>NZ_CP181318.1:1175000-5975000 GCF_049949285.1 Bradyrhizobium ganzhouense | reverse complement strand
TCCGGTTCTCGATCGCCTTGCGGTCGAGCGTGCCGTCGAAAATGGCCTGTGCGCTCACGGTGCGGATGGTGCGGCGCGGGCCGTAATAGGTGATCGGCAGCGCAAAATCGGTGTCGGTCGGCACCGCGCGATCGCCGAGCATGAGATGATCGGGCGCGATCGTCAGCGGCTTGTCGAGTGCGCGGCTTGCGACCCGCAGCGGAAACGACAATTCGACCTTGTCGTCTGTCCGGAACAGCATCGGCACCGAGAGCGGCGAGCCGGATTGCCCGGTCGCGACGTTGACGATACCGACCTCGGCGTGATCGGCGAATGCCGGCAATGGCAGCAGGAAGCGCTCGGCCTGGGGCAGCGCGGGGAGCGGCCCGGCGCTGGCGGGTGTCACGGTCTCGCTCGCGCTCGGGAAGATCGCTGCGGCTGCGAGCACCATGGGACCGGTGGCAAGCGTATGAGCCAGTGTGGCGTCGCCGATCGCGGCGCTGCGGTCGACCAGCAGCAGGTCGATCGCCACGACCTTCGGCTTGAACTGCACGATGGTGTCGACCACGCGGGCGAGATCGGCGCGCGGCAGCGGGTAGCTGCCGCCGCGTTTCACCACGGTGTCGTCGATGGCGACAATGGTGACGAGATCGGGCGGAGCTTGCACGCCGCGGATCTGCGTCCGCCAATCCGTCAGCGTGGCCTCGAGCCGATCGAGAAAGCGCAGATGACCATTGGCGTGGCCCGCATAGATGCCCGCGCCCCACAGCGCGGTGAGGACAAGTGCCACCAGAATTTGAACGCGTCTTTTCATGCCGTCGTACTGCAATCTTCTTGTTGTTGTCGGGGCCTGCCTGGGCAGGTCGTGACGACCGAGTTCTATTGGCCGAGCCTATTGATCCGGTCTTATTGGCCCAGTCTTGCCATCAGCGCGTCGACGCGCGGCTGGCCCCATGTCTTGACTGTCAGCGGACCGGTCGCTTCCACGTCGACGCCTTCGCCAGTCCCCAGCACGACACCACGTCCGCGCGCCGCCCTGCGGGTCACACTGACCCGGCCATTGGCGACGAACACGGACGTCTTAGCCTCGGCGACATCGACCGCCCATTTGGTGCCGCGCACGGCGGCGATCGCTTGCGGCGTCAGCACCTTGAAAGGATTGCCGCCGGGCTTCCTGGGCACCTCGATCAGCAGCGCCTTGCCGCTCAACTCCACGGAGTCAATATGTCCGTCGCGGTTGGCGTCGTTCAGTTCAAATCTGGCGCCGGTTTCTGCAACGATCGTGATGCCGTTGTCGCAGCGCCAGGTCTGCGTCCCTGCGGCCGATGGTGATGCCGTGCATCCCGCATTGCCGGCCGGTTGTGCAGTTGCAGATCCGATCAACACGAATGACCCCGCCAGAGCGCAAAACCCGGCGCGCGTAATCCCCCTCATGCCAGCCTCCGTTTGCGTGCTCGGCACAGTTCAAGGCGATGTTGATACGGTACCGTATCACGCGCAGAGGCTGCTGAAAAGTGCCCGGCCGATTAGCTATTTTTGCGCTGCGGCAATTTCCAGACCGGCGCGATCAACTTTCAGTCATGGCGCCGTGCCGCGTGAGCTCTGATGTGCGCGATCTACTGCCGCCGTTCTGCTGACATCTGCAGCTGACCGCACCAGCGTCGCGCAACGCTTCGGCGCTATCCTCCGGATATTGATGACCACGAAAACGACTTGGTTGGTGCGTTTAGAGATGCGGCCGGCGAGGTCCACTGACCGTGCCGAACCGGCCGAGAATTATGGTTAACAGTTTCGTCTAAGTCCGTAGTTCTGCGGGCTTTTTCTCGAAATGGCACAGCGTTAACGACTTGCCCTACATCTGCCGGAACTTAATCCGCATTTAACTAAAAGTCGCCTTAATGACGCTCCGACCCTCTGCGAAATGCTGGTTCCGGATCGTGACCAGCGGCACTTCGAAGGGGGACTGAGTGACACCGTCCTGGACGCAAGGCGAATGAGTACGAGTATCGCTGCGCAAAGTTACGCGGCACGGAAGCCAGAAAATTTTCATCGGAAGTCTTCCCGGAAAATGACCACGCAAAACGTGCTTGGCGCGGCCGTGATCGGCTGCGTCGTGCTTGCCGGCTGGACCGTCTACAACAACATCTTCGCAGCCAGCGTCTATCCGACCGTCGGCAGTGCGGGCTACGACGAGCCCGTGATCAAGCGTGCGCCCAAGGTCGCGCTGCGCGAGGCAGGCGAGGCCATCCGGGAAACCTTTGCGCTGCTGCCTGACCGGCTGCAGGTGGCTGCACCGATTTCACGCGAGATGTTCAACGAGCGCTTTGCCGCGGCGGCGACGCAAGGCGTCGAGTCCAACGCGGCGAGCGCTGCGCCTGCGGTCGCCGAAGCCGCGCCGAAACCGACCGTCATCGCGAAGGTCGCGGAAGCGCTGAAACCGCTCAATCCGGCCAAGGTGGCCGAGAAGGTCGCCGACAAGGTTGCGGATGTTGCGAAGGGCAAGCGCAGCGCTGATGCACCGGTGCAACTCGCGTCGGCCAATCCGGCCGAGATCGTGCCGGCGCCTGAAGCCAAGCCAAAGTCGTTTGCCGATCGCGCCAAGGCCGCGGTGATGTCGATCACCGGTCCGCGCCAGTCGATGGTTGAGAAGCTCTGGGGCAAGCGCGAGCCGTCCGGCGGCTTGCTCGCTTATGCTTCGGCCGATGCCAGCGTGACATCGGCCATCGCGCCGAAGGAGCAGAACCCCATGCTCGGCGGTTCGGCGCCCTATGGGCGCGATACCGCGGTCTATGATATCACCGCCAAGACGGTTTACCTGCCCGACGGCACCAAGCTCGAGGCGCATTCCGGCCTCGGCTCCAATCTCGACGATCCCCGTTCGTCGCGGGTCCGCATGCGCGGCGTGACGCCGCCGCACATCTACAATCTGAAGCCGCGCGAAGCGCTGTTCCACGGCGTGCCGGCGCTGCGTCTGACCCCGATCGGCGGCGAGAGCGCGATCTACGGCCGCGACGGCCTGCTCGCCCACACCTTCATGCTCGGGCCGAATGGCGATTCCAACGGCTGCGTGTCGTTCAAGGACTATTACGCGTTCCTCGACGCCTATCGCAACAAGGGCATCCGCAAGCTCGCGGTGCTGGCGCGGGTCGACTGATCTCAACCAATTCCAGACAATGCAAAAGGGCCGCCTGCTGCGGCCCTTTTCTTTTTTTGCGTCGCGCGTTCTAGTCAGCCCGGCCAGCACTGCCCGCCGCCGTCTATCCGCAGCACCTGGCCGGAGACGAAGGCGCCCATCGGACCTGCGAAGAACTCGACGACGCGCGCGACCTCGTCGACGGTCGCGATGCGGTCGAGCGTGCCGGTCTCGACCATCCGGTTGGGGTCCACCGCACGGGTGCCAAGGAAGCGGCCGGTGCGGGTGTCGCCGGGCGCGATGCAATTGACGGCGATGTCATATTCGCGGAGCTGGTCGGCCAGGCATCGCGTGTAGTGGGTCACGCCGGCCTTCGACACCGCATAGATCGAACCGTTGGTTCGCCCCTTGAAAGCTGCGACCGAACCGAGCGTGACGATGCGGCCACGCCGCCGTTCCATCATGCCCTTAGCGACCGCCTGGCAGGTCAGGATGGTCGAGAGCAGATTGCGCTCCAGCACCGCGCGCACATCGGCCTCCTTGATATTCACCGCGTCGTTCGGATCGGGCTTGCCGCCGGCGGCTGCGATATCGCCGCCGGCATTGTGCACGAGAATGTCGATTCCGCCGAGCGCTCCTTCCGTCTCGGCAACCACGCGCGCGATGTCGTCGCCCTTGGTGAGATCGCCGAGTACGCGGTGGCTGCGGACGCCGAACTGCTGGCCGATCTCCGCGGCCACCGCGGTCAGCGTCGTGCCCTCGCCATATTCTGCCGGCCCGTTCTCGCGCATGCCGTGGATGGCGACATCAGCGCCGAGTGCGGCGAGCCTCTCTGCAAAGGCGCGGCCCAGCCCGCGCCCTGCGCCGGTCACCAGCGCCACCTTGCCTGCCAATAGCTTCCCAGCGTCATGCGATGTCATGATCTTGTTCCCGTCGTGAAAATTCAGTCGGTCACAAGATCTAACCCATTCGCCATCGCCCGCGCCAGTGACCCTGTCACGCCGCGCTTGCGGCCATTGTCTTGCGTAGCGCCATCTCGATTGCAATTGCTTCCCTGACGGCGGGCCGCGCCTGCATACGTTCGAGATAGGCCGACAATGACGGCCATTGCGCGACGTCGACACCTGCGGCGCGGAGCAGCAGCAAAGCCCAGGTGAGATGCGCATCCGCAACGGTGAAGCGTTGGCCAACGAGGAATTCACGGTCCGTCAGATGGGCTGCCGGCACCGACAATGTCTGAGCGATCCTCGCGCGCGGCTTGGCGAGCGAGCCCTCATCCTTGTACCAGAAGGTCGGAAACAGGAAGGCCTTGTGGATCTCGGCGCCGACGAAGCTCAGCCATTCCTGCAGGCGGTAGCGGTCGGGATCGCCGGGCCGCGGCGCGAGGCCGCGCTCGGGGTTCAGGTCGGCAATGTATTGCAGCACCGCTGCGCTTTCCGTCAGCCGCTCGCCGTTCTCCAGCACCAGAACCGGCACCGCGCCCTTCGGCGAGATGCCGCGAAAATCACCGTCGTCGTCCGCGACCGTCTTGGTCCCGAGATGCACCAGGTGATAACGCGCATCGAGGCCTGCTTCCATCAGCGCGATGCGGCTCGCAAGCGAGCAGGCCATCGGCGAGAAATAGAGTTGCAGCATCGCGTTGCTCCGTTATGCCAGCGTATCGCCGCGCGCGATGATTGCGAAGCGGTCGGATAGCTCGGCGAGTGCAACCTCGTGGATGGTCCGGGCGTCGAGCGTGCCGCCGCGGCCGTCGGGCAGGTCGCGCGTGGCGCAGGAATCGGCGTCGATCGTCGTGCGAAAGCCGAGGTCGAGCGCGGCGCGCGCCGTGGAGCTGACGCACATATGCGTCATGAAGCCGGCCAGTACGATGTTCTTCCTGTCAGTCGCGGCAAGGCGCGCCTGCAAATCCGTGCCGGCAAACGCGTTCGGCAGCTCCTTCTCGATCACCAACTCGCCGGCACGGGGGGTGAGCTCGGCGACGATGGCGCCTCGGTCGGCGTCGCGATCGAACAGGCTGCCGGCCTTGCCGCGATGGGCGATATGGATGATCGCTGCTCCGCTCTCGCGCGCCCGTGCCAGGAGCGAAGCCGCTCGCGCGATCGCGGGCCTGGCGTCGGGCAAAGCGAGAGGACCGGCGAGATATTCGTTCTGGATATCGATCAGCACCAGCGCGGCGTCGCCGAGACGCGGCGGGTTGAGGTCGGCACCGGCGAGTTGCAGCAGGGTCTTTGCGGTCGTCATGGTCTGGAAATCTCCGGGGCAAAAGGCGCGACAAACATAGCTCCGGGAATGCCTGCTGATATGCAGGGATATTGCAGCGGGTGGCTGCGATATTGCAGGCTGCGCCCAGCCGTTATAACCTTGAGCGATGAACTGGGACGATCTGCGCATCATCGCTGCCGTCAGGGACGAGGGCACCTACGCGGGCGCCAGCGCGCGGCTGCGCATCGACGAGACCACGGTCGGGCGCAGGCTGTCGCGCATCGAGCGTGCGCTCGGTTTGCGTCTGTTCGAGGCGGCCGACGGCGTCCGCAGGCCGACGCTGAGTTGCGAGGCAGTGCTGGCGCATGTCGAGGCGATGGCCGCGCATGCCGCCGAGATCGGTCGCGTCGGTGCGAGCCTGGAAGGTCCGGTGGGACGCCTGCGCATCGCCTCCACCAACACGGTCGCGGAGGAAGTGCTGTCGCCGCGCGCGAGCGACTTCCTGCGCGCCAATCCCGGCCTGACGCTGCAATTCCTGACCTCGAGCGAGAACGTCAAATTCTCGCGCTGGGAAGCCGATCTCGCCATCCGGCTGCGCAAGCCCGAAAAGGGCGATTTCGCGATCTCCAGGCTCGGCGACATCCGTATCTATTATTTCGAGCCTGTTGCGACCGAAGGCGAGCCGATGCTGTGCGCCTATCCGGACGAGTTAGGCGCCATTCCCGAGATGCAATTCCTGCGCACGAAGAAAGCCCGCGCGCGCTGCGTCACCGACAACGTTCGCGTCATCCGCAACCTGATCCGCGCGCATCGGGCCGCCGGCGTGCTGCCGGAGTATGTTTGCGCGGAGCTGCTCGGCGATCGCCGCCTGCGCGCCACGCTGCTGCCGAAGCGCCGCGACGTCTGGCTGCTCGTGCAAAACCACCTCAAGCGCGACGCCGCAACGCGCGTGACGATCGACTGGGTGAGGGCGTGTTTCCAGGACGTGTCGCGCAGTTGATCGCCGACGGGCGAGCCATTTTGAACGCCGCCCGGCAGTTCGACGACCAAGTCATGCAAGGCTAGGATTGCGCACGCCCACAGGTTGCGCAATTCTGTGGCCGCGACAATCCCGGGCAAGACAGGCGATGACCACTCTTGAGAACACCATCCGGCCGCGGGCCAGATCCAGCGAGTGGAAGGCGATCGTCATCCTGATCCTGCTCGTCCCCGTGCTGTGGTCGCCACCCGTCCTGTTTCGCATCTTCCTGTATCAGCCGTTCAACATCCCGTCCGGCTCGATGATGCCGACGCTGGTCGTTGGTGATTACATCTTCGCCGCAAAATATGCCTATGGCTATGGCCGCTACTCGTTCCCCTTCGCGCCGTCATGGATCTCCGGCCGCTTCCGCGCCGCGGACCCCCACTACGGCGACGTCGTCGTATTCCGGTCGCCGAAAGATAATTCGGTCGATTATGTGAAGCGCGTGGTTGGGCTGCCCGGCGACCGCATCCAGATGCGGCAGGGTCAGCTCTTCCTCAACGACAAGCCGGTGACGCGCGCCGCCCTGAAGGAGGTGTCCGCCGGCGCCGCCTGCGGCGGCGAGGTCGGTACAAGGGTCAAGCGCTGGCGCGAGACGATGCCGAACGGCGCGAGCTACATCACGTATGACTGCGTCGACAACGGTTTTGCCGACAACACCGAAGTCTACACCGTGCCTCCAGGCCATTTCTTCGCGATGGGCGACAACCGCGACAACTCGACCGACAGCCGCTTCAAGTCGGTGATGGGCTTCATCCCGATGGACAATCTCGTCGGCAAGGTGACGCGGATCTTCTGGTCGCTCGATTCCAGAGGCGAGCTGCGCCCGGAGCGGATGGGGAAGGTGGGGTGAGGCCCGACTGTCATTCCGGGCTCGCGCTTTGCGCGCCCCGGAATGACGGGCCCCGCAAACAAAAACCCCGGCATCGCTGCCGGGGTTTCGCATTTCGTGTCTTGCCTGAATGGCCGGACTTAGAAGTCCATGCCGCCCATGCCGCCGCCCGGGGGCATCGCGGGACCTGCGCCGCCCTTCTTGGGCAGCTCGGCGACCATGGCTTCGGTGGTGATCAGCAGGGCCGCAACCGAGGCTGCGTTCTGGATCGCGGTACGGACCACCTTGGTCGGGTCGATGATGCCCTTCTTGACGAGGTCGCCGTATTCACCGGTCTGGGAGTCGAAGCCGAAAGCGTAGGCCTTGTTCTCCAGCACCTTGCCGACGATCACCGAGCCGTCTTCACCGGCGTTGATCGCGATCTGGCGAGCGGGCTCCGCCAAAGCTTTCATTACGATGTCGATGCCGGCCCTGACGTCCGAATTGTATCTCGGCCGCCTTGACCTTCTGCGTTCGGATTGCCGCGCCTTTCGAAAGTCTAGAATCAATTGTGTCAGGAAGTCGATCAGCTCGGATTCCAGGGTCTCCGGAAGTCGTAGCTGGTGGACTCGGTGAAAGAAGAAGTCCGGATAGATGAACGGGCTGTCGGAATTCACCAGCTTCTCGATCGAATCCAATATCTCGATCAAGAGGTCATCGTTCAGCAGGGACTGCTTGCGCAGTAGCTTTCCGAGCTCATGCGTGTCCGACATCGCCGCGTCGGACAGGCTCTCCGGCTCTTCCTCTAGGTCGCGGATCACCGCCTGTCCAGCACGGAGCAGGGCGACGCCGCCGCCCGGGACGATGCCTTCCTCGACAGCCGCGCGGGTCGCATGCATCGCGTCATCAACGCGATCCTTGCGCTCCTTCACCTCGACCTCGGTCGCGCCGCCGACGCGGATCACCGCGACGCCGCCAGCGAGCTTGGCGAGACGCTCCTGGAGCTTCTCACGGTCGTAGTCCGAGGTGGTTTCCTCGATCTGCGCCTTGATCTGGGCCACGCGCGCCTCGATGTCGGCCTTCTTGCCGGCGCCGTTGACGATCGTGGTGTTCTCCTTGTCGATCATCACCTTCTTGGCGCGACCGAGCATGTTGAGCGTGACGTTCTCGAGCTTGATGCCGAGATCTTCCGAGATCGCCTGGCCGCCGGTCAGGATCGCGATGTCCTGCAGCATGGCCTTGCGGCGATCGCCGAAGCCCGGAGCCTTGACGGCCGCGACCTTCAGGCCGCCACGGAGGCGGTTGACGACGAGGGTGGCAAGGGCTTCGCCCTCGACGTCCTCGGCGAGGATGACCAGCGGCTTGCCGGTCTGCACCACGGCCTCGAGCAGCGGGAGCAGCTCGTTCAGCGAGGAGAGCTTCTTCTCGTTGATGAGGATGTAGGCGTCGTCCATCTCGACGCGCATCTTGTCGGCGTTGGTGACGAAGTAGGGCGAGATGTAGCCGCGGTCGAACTGCATGCCCTCGACGACGTCGAGCTCGGTCTCGAGCGACTTGGCTTCCTCGACGGTGATGACGCCCTCGTTGCCGACCTTCTTCATGGCGTCGGAGAGGAACTTGCCGATTTCGGCATCGCCGTTGGCGGAGATGGTGCCAACCTGGGCGATCTCGTCGTTCGAGGTGACCTTCTTGGAGTTCTTGACGAGGTCGGCGACCACGGCTTCCACGGCCAGGTCGATACCACGCTTCAGGTCCATCGGGTTCATGCCGGCGGCAACCGACTTGGCGCCCTCGCGCACGATCGCCTGGGCGAGCACGGTGGCGGTGGTGGTGCCGTCGCCGGCCGCGTCAGCGGACTTGGAGGCGACTTCGCGCACCATCTGCGCGCCCATGTTCTCGAACTTGTCCTCGAGCTCGATCTCCTTGGCGACGGTGACGCCGTCCTTGGTGATACGGGGAGCGCCGAACGACTTGTCGAGCACGACGTTGCGGCCCTTCGGACCGAGCGTGACCTTCACCGCGTTGGCGAGAATGTCGACGCCGCGCAGCATGCGTTCGCGGGCTTCGCGGCCGAATCTGACATCTTTTGCAGACATTCTGTTACCGTGAAAGTTAAGCTGGCAAAGTCACTGCCGCGCGAGTATGTGCGATGTTCAGCAGGCGCAGCTTTGATATAGCGGCAAGCCTGGCCTGATCGCGAACGATGTCGATGCGGACCAGCCGCTCGTCGACACCGGTGACAATGAGTCTTTCCTTGAGCGCCATCGCCCGCTTGATCGTTTCTTCGGCTCCATCCTGGCCAACGACAAATATCTCGAATCCTAAGACTGGCAGCACCTTGGTGTTCAATTCCATCAACCTGTTGCTGAAGATGTGAAATTGCTCCGAGAAATATTGTTGATGCTGGGGCTTCAAGTACTCACCTGGTACGAGGCATCCCACACATTGCGAGATCGCCTGATCGGCGACTTGGTCATGCTTCTGACAGACGATGGATACGGAAAATTGCTTCTTGTTCGAGAAGTTCGAACTTGCCAGCTCCTGTTTTGTCGACATTCCCACGTCCAGCAGCGATGTGCCGAACGGAGACCACTTGCAGGGATCGTCTCCATCCAGAGTCAAATAATAGAATGGAATCTTAGGCGTCATCGTACCTCCGCCCGCCAATCCGTTTGAGTACCTGAATTAGGGAGTCATTGCCTTCGCTCAGGTCTTGCAGAAAATCGTCATGATTGACCATTTCACTTCTCGCCAGAAAGCCTTGCAGCGACTTGATGGCCTTCTCCACGAGAGTTTGATTTACAGTCTCCGGGGCGGCTTTCTTCAGTTCATCGCTGAGCTTCTTTACTTCCTCAACGAGTTCCTTCCGTCGCGACGAGAACGAACTGTCGGAGATGGGGGTCTGCAAGCACGATTGGGTCTTCTGCTCGATGCGTCGCCGGACCGCGCCAAGAGCTCCAAGATCGACGCCCCCGGATTGAATGACGCGTCCCGTGAACATCAACGAACCGAGTGCGCCCGTCGCCGCCTGGAATAGGGATTTCATTTCGATTGTCTTGGACGTGAGATAGAGCGACAGGGAGACGATTACCAAGGTCGTTACAAAGCAGGGCAGTAGTGCCGCGTAGATGGAGATGTAATCCGATCGCGCGGAATAAACGCAAAAAACCAGACAGAGTGCGAGAAGGACGATGACCATCCAGGAAGCCAGATTTCCGGCATTCTTTGCGACGATCGAATTGAACAAGCCGAACAGGTCTATTGCATTGACCAATCCGGTAGCAGCGACCGCGAGGAATAGCAGTACGAGCAGCGGACCGATGAGCTTCCACTCGGGCCGGTAGGGAAACCAGATAATCTCGTGGATACGGGTCTTATACACTTCAATATACGTCCCGTCTGCAATCGACGCGAACGTAGCGCAACTCTTGCGCGAGTTCAACAAAAGCAAAGAGGCCCGGTTTGCCGGGCCTCTTCAAGTTCATTACTGGTGTGGTTGAGCGACTTAGAAGTCCATGCCGCCCATGCCGCCGCCCGGGGGCATCGCGGGACCTGCGCCGCCCTTCTTGGGCAGCTCGGCGACCATGGCTTCCGTGGTGATCAGCAGGGCCGCAACCGAGGCTGCGTTCTGGATCGCGGTACGGACCACCTTGGTCGGGTCGATGATGCCCTTCTTGACGAGGTCGCCGTATTCACCGGTCTGGGAGTCGAAGCCGAAAGCGTAGGCCTTGTTCTCCAGCACCTTGCCGACGATCACCGAGCCGTCTTCACCGGCGTTGATCGCGATCTGGCGAGCGGGCGCGGAGAGCGCCTTGCGCACGATCTCGACGCCGGTCTTCTGGTCGTCGTTCTTGGTGCGCAGGCCCTTGAGCTGCTCGGAAGCACGGAGCAGGGCGACGCCGCCGCCCGGGACGATGCCTTCCTCGACAGCCGCGCGGGTCGCATGCATCGCGTCATCAACGCGATCCTTGCGCTCCTTCACCTCGACCTCGGTCGCGCCGCCGACGCGGATCACCGCGACGCCGCCCGCGAGCTTGGCGAGACGCTCCTGGAGCTTCTCACGGTCGTAGTCCGAGGTGGTTTCCTCGATCTGCGCCTTGATCTGGGCCACGCGCGCCTCGATGTCGGCCTTCTTGCCGGCGCCGTTGACGATCGTGGTGTTCTCCTTGTCGATCATCACCTTCTTGGCGCGACCGAGCATGTTGAGCGTGACGTTCTCGAGCTTGATGCCGAGATCTTCCGAGATCGCCTGGCCGCCGGTCAGGATCGCGATGTCCTGCAGCATGGCCTTGCGGCGATCGCCGAAGCCCGGAGCCTTGACGGCCGCGACCTTCAGACCACCGCGCAGACGGTTCACAACGAGCGTGGCCAGAGCCTCGCCTTCGACGTCCTCGGCGACGATGACCAGCGGCTTGCCGGTCTGCACCACGGCCTCGAGCAGCGGGAGCAGCTCGTTCAGCGAGGAGAGCTTCTTCTCGTTGATGAGGATGTAGGCGTCGTCCATCTCAACGCGCATCTTGTCGGCGTTGGTGACGAAGTAGGGCGAGATGTAGCCGCGGTCGAACTGCATGCCCTCGACGACGTCGAGCTCGGTCTCGAGCGACTTGGCTTCCTCGACGGTGATGACACCCTCGTTGCCGACCTTCTTCATGGCGTCGGAGAGGAACTTGCCGATCTCGGCATCGCCGTTCGCCGAGATGGTGCCGACCTGGGCAATCTCGTCGTTCGAGGTGACCTTCTTGGAGTTCTTGACGAGGTCCGCGACCACGGCTTCGACCGCGAGGTCGATACCGCGCTTGAGGTCCATCGGGTTCATGCCGGCGGCAACCGACTTGGCGCCTTCCTTCACGATCGCGGCCGCGAGCACGGTCGCGGTGGTGGTGCCGTCGCCGGCCGCGTCAGCGGACTTGGAAGCGACTTCGCGCACCATCTGCGCGCCCATGTTCTCGAACTTGTCCTCGAGCTCGATCTCCTTGGCGACGGTGACGCCGTCCTTGGTGATGCGGGGAGCGCCGAACGACTTGTCGAGCACGACGTTGCGGCCCTTCGGACCGAGCGTGACCTTCACCGCGTTGGCGAGGATGTCGACGCCGCGCAGCATCTTGTCGCGCGCTTCAACCGAGAATTTGACTTCTTTGGCTGCCATGTGGATTTTTTCCTTGAGGGTTTGACTGGAGGGAGGGAGGGGCCGTTAGGCCGCCTTCTTCTTGGAAGCGGGGACGTCGAGGACGCCCATGATGTCGCTTTCCTTCATGATCAGCAGATCGACGTTGTCGATCTTGACCTCGGTGCCGGACCACTTGCCGAACAGCACGCGGTCGCCGACCTTCAGGTCGATCGGGATCAGCTTGCCGGCTTCGTCGCGGCCACCCGGGCCAACAGCGACGACTTCACCCTGCGAGGGCTTTTCCTTGGCAGTGTCGGGGATGATGATGCCGCCGGCAGTCTTCTCTTCTGCGTCGATGCGCTTGACCACGACGCGGTCGTGAAGCGGACGGAATTTCATGCAGCTCTCCTAAGCATTTGCACGAGTTGATGATTTTTGGGCGTTAGCAGTCTGTGCCAGCGAGTGCTAGCACAGGCGAGGCTGAAATAGGACAGGAATTTTGCGGGGGCAAGGGCTTCTAGCAGAAAATTCGGCACTCTGAAGGCCCGGCTGCCAAAATCTCTTTACCATCGTTAACCGAGCTTGGGAGGCGTCTTGGGGCCGTATTAGCACGGAGCCGTCTCTGCTGCTAAAGCATTGAATTTCAACAGCTTGTTAAACTTTTGGGCTTGAGATGGGTTGTCAGTTTGCGTCACATTTCTCGCATGTGAGCGCATCTCCACCGGGTGGCTCGTAAGCGGCGTACCGGACCAAGCCACCCCCTGAATGCGCTCCTGCAAAGGAGGTTGGCATGGGATTGCAGGTTGGGGCCGTTTCCGAGGATTTCCGGAAACAGTTGCTGGGCTACGGGCTGACGACGGCCCAAATTCTCTACCGGATGCCGGATCACCCGTCGCTGCTTCAGACCTATGTCTGGCAGAACTACGACATGTTTCCGAAATTCCCGGCGCTTACCGACTTCCTGGCGTTCTGGACCGAGAAGCTCGACGGTCCGCTGCATTCGGTGACGGTGGCGCATTCCAAGCTGATCAAGCCGGCCGAACTCCGCGCTGTGGACGGCGTGTTTCGGCTGAATTGAAGCGGGCAGACGGCGCGTAGGGTGGATTAGCGAAGCGTAATCCACCAACTTCGTTCCGCACTTGCCGAAGCATGGTGGGTTACGCTGACGCTAACCCATCCTACGAAGCTGTTTCCGTGTTAGCCTCCTCGCATAACAACAGGGGAGGCCGCCCATGGCCAAGAAAGCAAAATCGCGCAGCGCAGCCCAGACCGCGGCGAAGAAGCGGAGCGGCGCAAAGACCGCCGCGAGATCATCCGCACGCAAGGCGGTGAAGTCGAAGGCGCGCACAACAGCGGCCAAGGCCGCCGCCAAGAAACCCGCCCGCCCCAAGCAGCGCATCGCGATCAGCCATCACCGCGAGGAAGATTTCAAAGCCGACGGGCTGCGTGCCTACGCAAAATACCGCGACCTCGGCATTGCAGCTGCAAGCCACGGCCTCGCACAAGCGCATGTGATCCGGCTGCAAGGCCCCTGCAATCCGGACGAAGTGTCGAAGCTGCACTTCCACGACGTCGAATTCCAGATGGTCTACGTCCTCAAGGGCTGGGTGAAGACCTACATGGACGGGGAGGGCGAGACCTTGATGAAGGAAGGCAGCGCCTGGACCCAGCCGCCGAAGATCAAGCACATGATCTTGGACTACTCGGATGACGTCGAACTGCTGGAGGTGATTTTGCCGGCGGAGTTCAAGACGGTGGAGTTGAAGGCTTAGAGATTCCCGTTCGCAATGACGGGGCTCTTGTAGCCCGGATGGAGCGAAGCGAAATCCGGGAAAGTCTCTCCGCGGAGAAGGCGGCCCCGGATTGCGCTTCGCTCCATCCGGGCTACGCAGCTAACGGCCGGCTACCGCTCAAGGTAACCCAATTCTTCACTCATGATCGTGCGAGCATATTTGCCAAAAGCATCGATCAACCGGCCGCGCGCGGCATAGGGTGGATAGAGCAGCGCGATCGTCACGGGGACAGCAGGATTGAACGGGCGCGTAATCAGAGCCGCACCAGCGCTTTCGTCATGCGCGGCAATCGGGTTGATGATGCTGATGCCAAGACCCGCCGCGACCAGGGCACAAACGGATGCGCCCAGGTCGGTCTCGGCAACGACGCGGCGCGTCACGTCAGCCTGCGTGAAGATCGTATCGATGCGATCATGGAGCGGACTCCCCGTGGCAAAGGAGATGAAGGCCTCATTGGCGAAATCGGCGGGGCGCAGCGTCTTCTTCTGCGCAAGACGATGCGCCTTCGGCATGATCGCGACGCAACGGGTCTTGAGCACCGGTTCGACATGCACCCCCGCAACCTCGCCGTAGAGCATGGCGAGCCCGGTGTCGCAGAGCCCGGAGCTGACCCAGTCGTGCACGGCGCTCGCCGTGCCGGAACGGATCGAGATCATCACATGCGGATAGTCCATTTTGAAACGCGCCGCGATGCGCGTCAGCAGGCCGCCGGCCAGGCGCGGCATCGCCGCAACGCTTAGCCGACCCATACCGAACGAGCGGATGCTGGCTGCGCTGGCCTCCAGCCCCGCCAAGCCGATGAAAGTCTTCTCCACCTCCTGGAAGAAGCGCGAACCGTCCACGGTCGGGCGGAGGCGGCCGCCACTGCGGTCGAACAGCGGGAATTGCGTGATCGCTTCCAACTGTCCGATCAGGCGGCTGATCTGGGGCTGCGAGGTGTGCATGCGCAAAGCCGCCTGCGTCATCGATCCCGTCACGAAGACCGCCCGAAAAGCCTCCACATGCTTCAGGCCCATGCGCCTGGTGGCCATATCAAATCCGTATAGGAGAGTGTGAAACTGGAATTTCATCAGATCGGGCTTTTGGACGATAGTCCAGAGCATGAATCCGTTCGCACGGAGCAGCCCGTCGTTGCTCACCCACCGCGCACGGCGTCACGGACATTCGCCAAGAGAGGCAAGAGAGGGACAAGATGAAAGCGACAACGATCACGGCACTCGCCACGGCGACCGTCGCTGTCCTTCTTTTTTGCAACGAGGCCATGGCCCAGGGGGCGAGCAGGCTGGACAAGATCCGTGAGAGCGGCTCGATCACATTGGGGTATCCCGAGACCTCGGTGCCCTTCGCCTATCTCGACGGTAACCAGAAGCCGATCGGCTATACCGTGGAGATCTGCGAACACGTGGTGCAGGCGATCAAGACGGCCCTCAAGCTTCCCAAGCTCGAGACTCGCTACAACCCCATCACCTCGGCGACGCGCATTCAGCTGCTCGCTAACGGTACGATCGATCTCGAATGCGGCAACACGACCAATAATCTCGAGCGGCATAAACTTGCCGCCTTTGCTCCCACCACCTTCGTTGCGCAGGTCGTCCTCGTCGCGCGCAAGGATGGCGGGGTCGATGTCAATGACCCGGCTTCGTTTCGCGGCAAGGCTATCTCCGCCCAGGCCGGCGGCCAGACTTTCAAGGTGATTACGCTGATCAACGCCAAGAGCAATCTTGGCATCACGGTCGTGCCGGCCAAGGACACCGCCGAGACCTTCTTGTTGGTGTCGACGGGCCGGGTGGCCGGCTCAGCCAACGATGACGGTCTCGCCTATGCCACGGTCGCCTCGTCCAGGACGCCGGATGACTTCTTGATCGGTAGCAAGGGTCTCGAGATGGCGCCTTACGGCATCGTCGAACCCAAAGATGATCCTGCTTTCAAGAAGGTGGTCGACGACGCCGTGATCGACCTGATCAAGAGCGGACAGATTGCGGCGCTGTACGACAAATACTTCAATTCACCAATTCCGCCGCATGGCCTCAACCTGAAATTTCCGATGAGCGCCGCCCTCAAGCGCGCGCTGGCCAATCCGACCGATTCCGGCGACCCGGCAGTCTACGAATGACGCGGCAAGCGCTCTGAAGGTTCTCGCAATGGCACAACACGACACGAGTCCGGCGGGCGCGGGGTTGCCACCTGTCGACCTGCGCAGCGATACGGTCACCAAGCCGACCGAAGCGATGTATGCCCGCATGGCCTCGGCGCCGCTCGGCGATGACGGGCTGGACGGTGACCCCACGGTGCGGGAGTTGGAGGCCGTCGCGGCGGCGGCGTTGGGCAAGGACGCCGGCCTGTTTGTGCCGAGCTGCACCATGGCCAATCTGCTGGCGACGCTGGCGCAGTCGCAGCGCAGCGAACAGATCGCGTTGGAAGCGAATGCCCATATGTACACCTCCGAACGAGGGGCGGCGACGTTTACAGGGCAGTTCTACCTCGCCATTGCCGGTACCGACGGCGCGATGGACCTGAATTTGCTGGAAGACGCCTTGCAGGGCGAAGGGCTCAAGCTCAAGACCGCCCTTGTCGCGATGGAGACATCGCACAATAACGCAAGCGGCGCAGTGCTACCGCTGGAGCATATGCAGGCCGTGCACGCCATGGCCTCGGCCCGCGGCGTCCCGGTGCATCTCGACGGCGCGCGGCTCTTCAACGCCGCGGTCGCGCTTGAAACGACGCCGGCCGAGGTTGCGAAGCACTGCGACACGGTCTCCCTGTGTCTGTCGAAGGGCCTGAGCGCGCCGGCAGGTGCCGTGCTCGCCGGGCCGCGCGACGTGATCGACCGAAGCCGCAGGTTTCGCCGCATGCTGGGAGGCACGCAGCGCCAGATCGGTATCCTGGCCGCAGCAGGCCTGGAGGCGGTTCAGGTCATGGGTGCGCGCCTGGGCGAGGACCACCGGCGTGCGCGAACCCTGAGCGATGCATTGAACGCGATGCATCCGAAGATCAGCGCGACAATCCCGCAGACGAATATCGTTCAGGTCGATGTCTCTCTCTCCGGGCGTGACAGCGCCGCGTGGTCGGAGGCTCTGGAGAAGGCGGGCCTGCGGGCGAGGCCTTGGGGTCGGCATCGCTTGCGCTGTGTGACCCATCGCCATATCGATGATGCGGATATTGAGCGCGCGGTCACGGCATTTCGCGCCGTGGCCTCAAGTTTGGCTTAGAGCATCCGCTGACCTGACGTGCGGAATTCGTAGCCCGGATGGAGCGAAGCGAAATCCGGGGCCGCTGCTCGCGACGGACAGACTTTCCCGGATTGCGCTGCGCTCCATCCGGGCTACGAGCTCGTTGCTAACTCAACACCCCGACGATCGCGCCCATCAAGCATGTCGTCAGCGTGCCTGACACGACCGACTTCAATCCGAGCGCATTGATCTCGTCGCGCCGCCCCGGCGCCATCACCCCCAGGCCGCCGATCATGATGCCGAGGCTGGCGAAGTTGGCGAAGCCGCACATCGCGTAGAGCATGATCAGGCGCGAGCGCGGGTCGAGCGTACCCGGCGGCAGCTTCGAGAAGTCGACATAGGCGATCAGCTCGTTGAGCACGGTTTTCGTGCCCATCAGGCTGCCGGCGGTGACGGCTTGATCCCACGGTAATCCCATCAGCCAGCACACCGGCGCCATCACGAGGCCGAGCAACCGTTGCAGCGAGATTGCCGCGCCGCCGATATTTGGCAGCAGGCCGAGGATGGCGTTGACGAGATAGACCAGCGCCACCAGCACCAGCAGCATCGCGACGATGTTGATCAGCAGCTCGATCCCCGCGCTCGTGCCTTTCACGATCGCATCCATCGTGCTGGAGACTTCCATCTCCGGATCTTCAAGCGCGCCGCCGGTACGTTTGTCGGATGTTTCCGGGACCATGATCAGGCTGACGAGGATCGCCGCCGGCGCGCCCAGCACCGAGGCGATGACGAAGTGCGCGGCGGCGTCGGGGATAAGCGGCGCCAGCAGCGTCGCATAGAGCACCAGCACGGTGCCGGCGATGCCGGCCATGCCGCCGGTCATCACCAGAAACAATTCGCTGCGGCTCATCTGCGCCAGATACGGCCGCACGAACAGCGGTGCCTCGACCATGCCGAGGAAGATGTTGGCGGCGGTCGAGAGCCCGACCGCGCCGCCGACGCCGAGCGTGCGCTCGAGCAGCCAGGCCATGCCGCGCACGATCGGCGGCAGCACGCGCCAATAGAACAGCAGCGTCGTCAGCACGCTCATCACCAGCACGATCGGCAGCGCCTGGAACGCCAGGATGAAATCGGCGCCGGGTGCCTTCAGGTCGAAGGGCAGGGGACCGCCGCCGACATAGCCGAACACGAAGGAGGAACCGGCGCGCGAGGCCGCGGAGATGGCGCCGACCGCGTCGTTGATGGCACCGAAGGCATGCGCCACGATCGGCACCTTCAGCAGCACGATCGCAGTGGCGAAAGTCACGACAAGGCCGATCAGCGCCTGGCGCAGCGAGACCGCGCGGCGATTCTCCGCCAACGCGAAGGCGATCAGCAGCAATGCGAAAACGCCGAGTGTCGATTGCAGCCGCAGCATGATGTCCCCAAACCCCCAATGATTATGGCCGCGCGTGCGTTGCAAACGCAATGCCGGAACGACACCGGAGCCGCCCGCTGTTGACAAGCCGGTCCGCGTCAGCCACGCGGGGCGCGCCGATATCAGGGGCGGACCAGCCGAGCGTGACCGAAGAGGCGATGCCAGAGCAGCCAGTTTCAGCCAGTCCGGCGGTCAGCGCCGGAGAGCTCCTCCGCCACCGCGCCTTCCTGTTCTTCCTGCTCTCGCGCAGCCTGTCGCGCTTTTCCAGCCAGATCGCGGCGGTCGCGATTGGCTGGCAGATCTACGATCTCACCGGCTCGGCCTTCGACCTCGGCATGGTCGGCCTCGTGCAATTTGCGCCCACCGCGCTGCTCGTCTTCGTCGCCGGCCACGCCGCCGACCGTTTTGAGCGCAAGCGCGTGGTCCAGCTCTGCCAGCTCGTGGAAGCCGCGACCGCCCTCTATCTCGCCGTGATCACCTATCTCGGCGCCGTCAGCGAGGTGCAGATTTTCATCGCGACCTTCGTGCTCGGCATTGCCGGCGCCTTCGAGAGCCCGACCACGGCGGCGCTGTTGCCGCTGATCGCGCCGCAAGGCTCGCTCCAGCGTGCAACAGCGGTAGCGAGCGGCGCCGGTCAGGTCGCGACCATCACCGGGCCCGCGCTCGGCGGCTTTGCCTATGCGATCGCGCCGCATCTCGCCTATGCCGTGATGCTGCTGTTCTGGATTCTCGGGATGATCCTGACCGGCTTCATCCGGCCGCGCCCGCAGGCCGTGGCCAAGGACGAGAGCACCGACAATATTTTTGCCGGCGTTCGCTTCATCCGGAGCAATCCGGCCATCCTCGGCACCATCTCGCTCGATCTGTTCGCGGTGCTGTTCGGCGGCGTCACCGCGCTGCTGCCGATCTACGCCCGCGACATCCTCCAGACCGGCCCGGTCGGGCTCGGCGTGCTGCGTGCCGCGCCGGCAGTCGGCGCGCTGCTGATGACCATGGTGCTGGCGCGGCACGCCATCACGCGGCATGTCGGCCTGCGCATGTTCCAGGCGGTGATCGTGTTCGGGGTCGCCACGATCGTGTTCGCACTGTCGTCCTGGATGTGGCTGTCGGTGCTGTCGCTCGCGGTTCTCGGCGCCGCCGACACGATCAGCGTCGTGATCCGCTTCTCGCTGGTGCAGCTCGCGACCCCCGATGAGATGCGCGGCCGCGTCGGCGCGGTCAATTTCCTCTTCATCAATGCCTCGAACCAGCTCGGCCAGTTCGAAAGCGGGCTGACTGCGGCGCTGTTCGGCGCCATGCCCGCCGCCGTGCTCGGCGGCGTCTGCACGGTGGCGGTGGCGCTCTTGTGGATGAAGCTGTTCCCAAGCCTGCGCCAAGTGGAAAGCTTGGAATAGGCCTCCGCCCTCTCCACCGTCATTGCGAGGAGCCCTTGCGACGAAGCAATCCAGAATCTCTCCGCGGAGCTAGTCTGGATTGCTTCGCTGCGCTCGCAATGACGATTGTTGAGATAGCGCGGGGACTTAACTTGCGTCACCCCCGCAGCAGGCGGCTCCCGCCGCCTACTGTGCATGGGGTTGTTTTCGCGTTTTTGCGTCAGCCCCGTCCCACGAACGGCATCTTGCTCGCCATGACCGTCATGGTCAGCACGTTGGCATCGAGCGGCAGGCCGGCCATGTAGGCCACCGCATCGCCGACCGCCTTCGCGTCCATGCGCGGCTCGTGCTTGGTGGTGCCGTCCGGCTGCAGCACGCCCGGACCGTTGACCATGCGATCGGTCATGGGCGTTGCGGCATTGCCGATGTCGACCTGGCCGACCGCGATGTCGTACATGCGGCCGTCGAGGTTGGAGGCCTTAGTCAGGCCGGTGATGGCGTGCTTGGTCGAGGTGTAGGCCGCCGAAAACGGCCGCGGCGCATGCGCCGAGATCGAGCCGTTGTTGATGATGCGGCCGCCGCGCGGGCTCTGGTCCTTCATGATGCGGAAGGCGTGCTGGGTGCACAGGAACGGGCCGGTGAGGTTGGTGTTCACCACCGCTTGCCACTGCTCGAGGCTGAGGTCCTCGAAGTTCACCGCCGGCGCGCCCATGCCGGCATTGTTGAACAGCACGTCGAGGCGGCCGTAGGTCGCCTTCACCTTGTCGAACAGCGCGGCGATCTGGTCCGGCTTGGTCATGTCGGCGGTGACGCACAGGCTCTTGCCTGCGGGGCCGAGCTTCGCGGTCTCCTCGAGCATGTCGAGCCGGCGTCCGACCAGCACCACGGTGAAGCCGATGTTCATCAGCGCCAGCGACGCGGCGCGCCCGACACCGGTGCCCGCACCCGTCACCACTGCGATCTTTTTTGCTTCACTCATCGTTTCCTGCCTTTTCTTCAGTTGTCAGGTCTTAGTTGTCAGGTCTTGGGTTCTTTTTCGTTCTTGTAGGGCGGGCGCGGAATGTTCTGATGCGCCGCGCGCAACGCCGCCGACCAGCGCGAGCGCAAATCGTGGAAATAGGGCTCGCCTGCCTCGATGCGATGATTGAGATCGGCGTCGCAGGCGTCGCTGCGCACCACCAGCACGTCGATGGGAAGACCGACGCCGAGGTTCGAGCGCATAGTCGAATCCATCGAGATCAGCCCGGTCTTCAGCGCCTCGTAGAGCTCGACGTCGTAATGCATGGCGCGGTCGAGCACCGGCTTGCCGTATTTGTGCTCGCCGATTTGTAAGTAAGGCGTGTCGGTGGTGCACTCGATGAAATTGCCGGCGGTGTAGACCATGAACAGGCGCATGCGCGCGCCCTTGATCTGGCCGCCGAACAGGAACGAGACGTCAAAGGACACGTCCTCGGATTTCAGCGCCGGCCCTTCGGTCGCGTGCACCGCCCGGATCGCCCGGCCGATGCGCTGGGCGGCCTGGAACATGGTCGGCGCGTTCATCAGCGTCTCGATCTCACCCGTGTCGGGGTCTTCCAGGCCCTCGGTCAGGGTGGAGAGCACGGACTGGCTGATGGCGAGATTGCCGGCGCTGGCGATCGCCATGATGCGGTCGCCGGGCTTTGAGAAGATGTGCAGCTTGCGGAAGGTCGAGACATTGTCGAGGCCGGCATTGGTACGGGTATCGGCGATCATGACCAGCCCGTCCCGAACCAGGATTCCACAACAATAGGTCATTTCCAGTCCCCGAACGCGAGCGCTTTTGCCGGCGCCAAACTAGTAGCCAATTTCGGAGGCGCATGAAACCCCCCGTGGCATGCGTCATCGGGGCAAAAAGTCTAGCTCAGTCAGCAGCATCGACGAGAAATGCCTGGTCAACGGGAACACCGAGCGCCGTGACCAGCCGGTTCGTCTCAGCGGCCATGCCGACGATGGCGAGCAGCTCGCCATATTCGGCCTCGGTCATGCCCTTGGCCCGTGCGGCGGCGGTGTGCGAATGGATGCAGTAGCTGCAGCCATGCGCGATCGACACCGCGACATAGAGCATCTCCTTGACCTTGGGGTCGAGCGCGCCCGGCGCCATCACCTCCTTGATGCTTTCCCAGGTCCGCCGCAGCGTCTTCGGATCATGCGCCAGCGCGCGCCAGAAATTGTTGACGAAATCCGATTGCCGCACCTTGCGGATATCGTCGAATACGGCGCGCGCCTCACTGGAGAGTTCATCGTCCGAAAGCAGCTTCACGGTCGCCATGGGGGTCCCTCGCAGGTCTGATCTGACCCTGCGATTGTAGCACGGCTTATGCGGTCAGCTGGCCACGCCGCCTGGCGAGATGGGGCTGTGCGCTTAGCTCTGCCGCTGGGACTGCGATTGCGACTGGCCGCCGCGGCCGGCCTGCTCGACCTTGACCGCGACCGTCAGCGTTTCCGCGCCGCCGCCATAGCGGGTGCCGCGCACCGGTGCTGCGCCGAGATAATCGAGCCCGATGGCGACGCGGACATGGGCGTCGGTGGTGCAGATGCTGTTGGCGGGATCGAAGCCGACCCAGCCGAGATCAGGCACGTAGGCTTCCGCCCAGGCATGGCCGGCGTCCTGATGCACCGTGCCGTCGGAGCGCAGGAAGTGTCCGGACACGAAGCGCGCCGGTACGCCGCCGGTGCGGGCGCAGGCGATGAAGATATGCGCATAGTCCTGGCAGACGCCGCGCTTGAGCGTGAACGCCTCGGCCGCCGACGTGCCGCTGTTGGTCGGATCTTCGTCGAAGGTCATGTGGTCGCTGATTTGCGACATCAGCGTGTGCAGGAAGCCGAGCGTGTCGCTCTCGGCCTCGCTGCGCAACTGACGCGCGACCGCTGCCATCGCCGGATTGACAGTCGTGAGATCGGTGGTGCGTAGAAACATGTCGGCGGGAAAGCGCTCGTCGGCGCCGCGCAGCACTCCGCCGGTATCGTGGGTCTCGATCAGCCCCTCGGCGGTGATCTTGATGTCGTCGACGGGCCCACAGGACAGCACATGGGTGACGTTGCCGAAGGCATCCTCATGGATGTCGAGCTTGGTGTCGGTCGAGACGTCGATCTGCCATTCCGCCACATATTGCCCGTCATGGCTGCACGGCGTCATGCGCAGGATCTGGATCACGCTCGTGGCCTGCGGCTCGTAGCGATAGTTCGTGGTGTGCTGGATTCGCAGGCGCATGGGGAACCGTGCAGTTAGTGGTTAGGCCCGACTGCCTTTCGCGAAGAAGTTCGTCATGCCCGGGCTTGTCCCGGGCATCCACGCTCTTCCTCACCGCGCGGTAGCAAGAACGTGGATGGCCGGGACAAGCCCGGCCATGACGATATCCCGTTTCGTCAGCCGGGGGACATCAGATCAAATACTGCTTCGTGATGATTTCGCCCAGCCTGGAATTGTCCGCGATGAATTCCTGAATGAATTCATGCACGCCATGCTGGAAAATGTCGTTCATGTTGCTGTGTTCCAGCCGATTGCGGATGCCGCGGGCGTGGCGCTGCGCCGGGCCCTGGCGGCCATAGGCGACGCCGATCTGGTCGAGGTTGCGCACGAGATTGTCGTAGCAGCTCGCGAGCGAGCGCGGCAGCGTGCCGTTGAGGATGAGCAGATCCGCGACCAGCCACGGTTTCAGCGTCTCGCGGTAGACCCAGTGATAGGCCGTCAGCGCCGACACCGAGCGCAGGATCGAGCTCCATTGATAGAAGTCGAGCGGACCGCCGACGTGCTCCTCCTCAGGCAGCAGCACGTGATACTTGACGTCGAGTATGCGTGCGGTGTTGTCGGCGCGCTCCAGATGCAGGCCAAGGCGCGAGAACCAATAGGCGTCGTTGCGCAGCATGGTCCGGTAGGCCGAGCCGTCGAAGCGCAGCGAGGTCTCCTGCACGAAGCGCAGGAATTTGGCGAGGTCCTCGCGCGTGGAGGTGCCCTTGCTCCACACCGCCTGGAGCTCGATCCAGGCGGAGTTGATGGTGTCCCACATCTCGCTGGTCAGCGCGGTGCGCACCGAGCGCGAGTTCAGCCGCGCTGCCTCGATGCAGTTCCTGATCGAGGACGGGTTGTCGGCCGAGAACGAGAGGTAGTCGACGACGTTGTGCTCGTTGGCTTCCTCGTGGGTCTGATAGAAGCTCTCCGCAACGCCGGCGGTGAGCAACGCGGAGTCCCACTCGTTGGTCTTGCCGATATAGGCGGCGGGAAGCGCGGTGACGCGCAGGGTCGCATCGATGGTGCGCGCGAGATATTCGGCCCGTTCGACATAACGGGCGAGCCAGTAGAGGTTTTCGGCGGTACGCGACAGCATCTCTCTACTCGTCCAAAATCCAGGTGTCTTTGGTGCCGCCGCCCTGGCTCGAATTCACCACGAGCGAGCCTTCCTTCAGCGCAACACGCGTCAGCCCGCCCGGCACGATCGTCGTGCTCTTGCTGCCGGTGAGCACGAAGGGCCGCAAATCGACGTGGCG
Organism: Bradyrhizobium ganzhouense; assembly: GCF_049949285.1. Classification (NCBI taxonomy): domain Bacteria; kingdom Pseudomonadati; phylum Pseudomonadota; class Alphaproteobacteria; order Hyphomicrobiales; family Nitrobacteraceae; genus Bradyrhizobium; species Bradyrhizobium ganzhouense. The sequence continues at coordinate 5,950,488 of NZ_CP181318.1, read as the reverse complement.
CGGGGCGAGGCCGGAGGCCGTGCAGGTCGGGCAGGTCGAGAGCGCCAGCGTCGGCTGGGCGATAAAGCCTTCCGGCTCGCGCTTGAGCTTCTCGCGGAAGGCTTCGATCGTCGCTTTCGTCGCGGCAGGGCCGATCAGCATGCCGTAGCCCCCGGAGCCGTGCACTTCCTTGACGACGAGGTCGCCGAGGTGGTCGAGCACGTAAGCGAGATCCTTCGGCTCGCGGCAGCGCCAGGTCTGCACGTTCTTCAGGATCGGCTCTTCACCGAGGTAGAATTTCACGATGTCAGGCATGTAGGAGTAGATCGCCTTGTCATCGGCGATGCCGGTGCCGACCGCGTTGGCGAGAGTGATGTTGCCGGCGGCGTAGGCCGACATCAGCCCTGGCACGCCGAGCGCAGAGTCCGGACGGAAGGTGAGGGGATCGAGGAAATCGTCGTCGACGCGGCGATAGATGACATCGACCCGTTTCACGCCCTCGGTCGTCCGCATGAACACTTCGTTGTTCTTGACGATGAGGTCGCGGCCTTCGACCAGCTCGATGCCGAGCTTGTCGGCGAGGAAGGAGTGCTCGTAATAGGCGGAGTTGTAGACGCCGGGGGTAAGCAGCGCGACCGTCGGCTCGCCCGAGGCGCCCTGCGGCGCCACCGAACGCAAGGCGGAGAGCAGCTCGTCCGGATAGCGCTCGACCGGCGCCACCCTGTGTCGGGCGAACAGATCCGGAAACAGCCGCATCATGATCTCGCGGTTTTCCAGCATGTAGGACACGCCCGAGGGCGTCCGCGCATTGTCCTCGAGCACGATGAAGTCGTTAGCGTCGACCCTGATGATGTCGATGCCGGCGATGTGCACGTAGACGTCGTGCGGCACCTGCTGGCCGTTCATCTCCGGGCGGAAGACCGGGTTCTGGAAGATCAGGTCGTCGGGCACGATCCCGGCGCGGAGGATGTCGCGGCCGTGATAGATGTCGCGCAGGAACATGTTGAGCGCGCGGACGCGCTGCTTGAGGCCCTTCTCCAGCAGCGCCCATTCCTTGCCGGACATGATCCGCGGGATCACGTCGAACGGGATCAGGCGCTCGGTGGATTCGGAGTCCCCATAGACCGCGAAGGTGATGCCGATGCGGCGGAACAGGAGCTCGGCCTCCTGGCGGCGATATTCGAGCGCCTCGGGAGGCGTCTCCTTGAGCCAGCGTGCCAGCTCCTGATAGGCGGGGCGAAGGTCCCCGCCCGGAATATTCATTTCGTCAAACGCGATTGCCATAGATCCCGACTGTTCTCCGTGGCCATGCGGCAAGAGTGCATGACTTTCATGTGGTAGCAAGGGGCGGGCCAGCGCGATAAGCATGGACTTGCAATATTTGCCGGGGATGGCCGGGGGCTTGCCTGAAAAAATGGCTGAGGGCTGCTTATTTCTGCAGCAAAACCGCGTGACTTCAACGCGTTACCCCGGCAAATTCGGCGCGACAGGTGAGGGACTTAAGTTATGAGCGAGATCGTCACGGCGGGCATTCTGGTCATCGGGGATGAAATCCTGTCCGGCCGGACTAAGGACAAGAATATCGGCTTCATCGCCGAATACCTGACCAATATCGGCATCGACCTCAAGGAAGTCCGGGTCGTCTCCGACGACGAAGCCGACATCATTGCCGCTCTTGATGCGCTGCGGCATCGCTACAATTATGTCTTCACCACCGGCGGCATCGGGCCGACCCACGACGACATCACTGCCGACAGCGTCGCCAAGGCCTTTGGCGTCGGCATCGACCACCATCCGGAGGTGGTCGCCCGTTTCCGCGAGCGCTGGAGCGAGCAGGACCTCAACGAGGCCCGCCTGCGCATGGCCCGCATCCCCGATGGCGCCGAGCTGATCCAGAGCGCCACCATCCTCGCCCCCGGCTTCAAGATCGGCAACGTCATCGTCATGGCCGGCGTGCCCTCGATCATGCAGGCGATGATGGACATCGTCTCGCCCAAGCTGAAATCCGGCGTCCGCATGCTGTCCGAATCGGTCCGCGCCAATGCGCGGGAAGGCGACATCGGCAGCCCGCTGCGGGCGATCGCCGCCGCTCATCCCGACACCATCATCGGCAGCTATCCCTTCATGGACGAGGAGCAAAAGCCGAACACCAATCTGGTGGTGCGTTCGCGCGATGCGGATAAGCTCGCATCCGCGATGGCGGCGGTGAAGGAAATGCTGGCGGGATTGAACATCACCCGGTAGCAAATAGAGCTGCCGGCAGACGAATGCAGGAGACGACAATGGCTGGTGAAGCACCGGAACTGAGCGCGCAGGAGCGGGCGGGCAGGCCCTTTCCGGTGTCGTGGGATCAGTTCCACCGGGACTGCCGGGCGCTGACCTGGCGGCTCAACGAGGTCGGTCCGTTCCATGCGGTGATCGCGATCACCCGCGGCGGCCTGGTGCCGGCCGCGATCGTGGCGCGCGAGCTGGGCGTGCGCGTGATCGATACGGTCTGCATCGCTAGCTACGACCACGACAAGCAGGGCGAGCTGCAGGTCCTGAAGGGCATTTCAGATCAGGCCATGAAGCTCGGCGGCGGCACCGGCAAGGGGCTTCTGATCGTCGACGATCTCGTCGACACCGGCAAGACCGGCAAGCTGGTGCGTGAGATGCTGCCGGACGCTCATTTCGCCACGGTCTACGCCAAGCCCAAGGGCCGCCCGCTGGTCGACACCTTCATCACGGAAGTCTCGCAGGACACCTGGATCTTCTTCCCCTGGGACACTGCGCTGTCCTACCACCCGCCGCTCCGCGACGGCGCGGCGTAGTTATCACCGTCATTGCGAGGAGCGAAGCGACAAAGCAATCCAGAATCGTTCCGCGGAAAGACTCTGGATTGCTTCGCTTCGCTCGCAATGACGGGTGGAGGTGGTCATGCCCCTGCAAAATCGTGTGACACCGACCGGCGACATCATCGCCACCCCGCATCGCGGCCTGTTCACCGGCAATCGCGGCATCATCCATGATCCCGCGACGAAGACGCTACTGAAGAAGCGCTGGTCGACGCCGGCCTGGCTCACCTGCACCTGCGAATTCCGCGGCCGCCGCCGCGAGGTGATGGCACAGCGAAGCTGGACCGAGCTGTTCTTCCTCGACGAGGCTACCGCGCTCGCCGCCGGACATCGCCCCTGCTTCTACTGCCGCCGCGACGATGCCAATCGCTTTCGCGCCGCGTGGGAGAAGGGCAATCGCGTGCACGATGTCCGCATGCACGACATCGACACGATGCTGCACCACGAGCGGCTCGATCACGGCAAGAAGCGGTTGCACGCGCTGCTGGTGCCGCTCGAGCAGCTTCCCGACGGCGCGATGCTGCAGCAGGGCGAGGAAAGTTTTCTGGTGACGCGAGGCAGGGCGCTGCTGTGGTCGGCAGCGGGATATGCCGCGGTGGAGCAGCAGCCTGACGAAGCAACGCTGCTGACGCCGCCATCGACACTACGCGCAATGAACGCAGGTTATCAGCCTGTGCTGCATCCGACCGCGCGCTCCTAGCGCAGCGGCTTACCCTCTTCATCCACGGTCGTCCGCGCATCGCGCAGCGCCCATTCGCGGATCACCTGTCGGCAGCGGGTCAGCTCGGCTTCGCTCACAGCGTTCGCATCCTTCTGCGCACGCTCCACCATGGCCTTGCAGTTCAGCAGCACCGAGCGGTCCTCCGCCTGCGCCGGCGGCGTGAGCGCTGCCAGCGCGACGACCGCGAGTGCCGGGCGAATCGCCACCATCAACCGAGCTTCTCCCGTGCCAGCGCGGCGCCTGCGCCGAGCGCCATCAGCTTGGCCTCTGCGATCTCGCGCCGCATCGGCGCCATGCCGCAATTGGTGGTGGCGATGATGTTGCTCTTGGGCACGAATTTCGACACCGCATCGATCACCTTGACGACGTCCTCGGCCGTCTCGACCGTATCGCTGGCGACATCGATCACGCCGGCCTGCACGATCTTGGTCTTGAGCATCGCGAGCAGATCGAGCGGCACCTTCGAATTGCGGCACTCGATCGCGACCTGCTCGATCGGGCTCGCATCGATCGCCGGAAAAATCTGCTCATACTGCCGCCACTGCGCGCCGAGCGTCTCCTTCCAGTCGGTATTGGCCTTGATGCCGTAGCCGTAGCAGATGTGGACGGCGGTGGCGCAGGTGAGGCCCTGCGCAGCGCGCTCCAGCGCCTTGACGCCCCAGTCGTTGACCTCGTCCATGTAGACGTTGAAGGCGGGCTCGTCGAACTGGACGAGATCGACGCCGTCGGCCTGCAGCGCCTTGGCTTCCTCATTCAAAAGCTCGGCGAAAGCGAAGGCCATCTTGACGCGGTCGCCATAGTAACGATCGGCGATGGTGTCGATGATGGTCATCGGGCCGGGCAGGGTGAATTTCAGCTTCTTCATCGTGTGCGTGCGGGCGATGCGGGCCTCGTCGGCGTGGACGCGGCCCTTCAGCCGGAGCGGCGCGACCACCTGCGGCACCATCGCCTTGTAGCGATCTTTCCGGATGCCCATCTCGACCTTGTGGGCGAAGTCGATGCCCTCGATCTTCTCGAGAAAACCGTGAACGAAATGCTGCCGGGCCTGCTCGCCTTCGGTGACGATATCGATCCCGGCATCCTCCTGGACCTTCACCGCAAGCATCGTGGCGTCGCGCTTGGCACGTAGCAGCTCGTCGCCTTGCGACTTCCAGGGCGCCCAGAGCATATTGGGCTCGGCGAGCCATTCCGGCTTGGGCAAGGAGCCGGCGATCGTCGTTGGAAACAGCATGGGTCCCTCCCGGCGGGTTGTGATTGCACCTCTGTCTGCCATGTCTTAACGTCGAGGTATAGAACAACAAAAGTTGCCCTCTATTCCAGCGGCGACGACGAAGCAATTCAGACTGTTTCCGCGGGAAGATTCTGGATTGTTTCGCTTCGCTCGCAATGACGGGGGAGCGAGCGGGACGAAACACCAAAGGAAACGCCATGATCGAATTCTTCTTCGACTGTTCCAGCCCGTGGACCTATCTCGCCTTCCACAACATCCAGCCGCTCGCCAAGGAGCTCGGCGTCGAGATCATCTGGCGGCCGATCCTGGTCGGCGGCATCTTCAATACGGTCAATCCGAGCGTCTACGCACAGCGCGAGACGCCGGTGCCGCTGAAGGCGCGGTACATGAAGAAGGACCTCGCCGACTGGGCGCGCTCGGCCGGCCTTGCGATCAAGATGCCGCCGACGGTGTTTCCGGTGAATAGCGTCAAGGCGATGCGCGGCTGCATCTGGCTGGGCAAGGAGATGGTGCCGTTCGCAACTGCATTGTTCGAGACCTATTGGGGCGCTGACAAGGACATCTCGCAAGATGCGGTGCTGGCCGAGATCTGCAAGAAGGTCGGCATCGACGAGCAGAAGTTCTTTGCCGGCATCTCGGATCAGGCAATCAAGGATCAGCTCAAGGCCAACACGGAGGAGGTCGTTGCCCGCGGCGGGTTCGGCTCGCCGACGATCTTCGTCAACAAGACCGACATGTATTTCGGCAATGATCGCCTGCCGCTGATCCGCGAGGCGTTGATGCGCAGCAAGGCGAGCGCGGCCTGATGGTGCGGGCTGTCGTCTGCCGCGCGCTCGGCGCGCCCGAAGCGCTGCTTTTGGAAGAGTTTCCGTCGCGCGCCCTGAAGCCGGGCGAGGTTCGCGTCGCGATCCGCGCCGCCGGGCTGAACTTTCCCGACGTGCTGATGGCGGCCGGCGAATATCAGCTCAAGCCCGAGCTGCCGTTCACGCCCGGCATGGAAGCCGCCGGCGACGTGACCGAAGTCGGCGCGGAGGCGAGCGGCGTCGCCGTCGGCGACAAGGTCATCGTCAAGATGCGCCATGGCGCGTTCACGGACGAAGCCGTCGTCACGCCGTCGCAACTCACGCCGCTGCCATCGAATTTTGACTATGCCGAGGGCGCGACCTATCTCGCCGGCCACGGTACCGCCTATCACGCGCTGATCGATCGCGGCCGGGTCGAGCCCGGCGAAGTGCTGTTGGTGCATGGTGCCGGCGGCGGTGTCGGGCTTGCGGCAGTGGAGATCGGCAAGATGCTTGGCGCGACTGTGATCGCGACGGCCTCCAGCGACGAGAAGCTGGCGATTGCCAAGGCGCGCGGCGCCGATCATCTCGTGCGCTACGATCGCGAGCCGTTTCGCGATGCCGTCAAGCGCATCACCGATGGCCGCGGCGCCGACGTCGTGTTCGACCCCGTCGGCGGCGAGGTGTTTGAGAATTCGATGCGTTGCATCGCCTGGGGCGCGCGGCTGCTGGTGATCGGCTTCACCGGCGGCATCGGCTCGGCCAAGACCAATCTTCTCCTCATCAAGGGCGCCAGCGTGCTCGGTGTGCGTGCGGGCGAGGCGGTGCGGAAAAATCCCGCGCTTGGCGAAGTCCGCCTGAAGGCGCTGTTGCAATGGGCGGAAGAAGGGAAGCTCCGCCCGAACATCTCGCACCGCTTGCCGCTCGCGGATTACGCCAAGGCGATGCGGTTGTTGCTCGACCGCAAGGCGATCGGGCGTGTGGCGCTAGTGATGGAGTAAGAACGTAGGGTGGGTTAGCCCTGCAGATTGCGCGAAGCGCATCTGCTCGGCGTAACCCACCACTTCTGTGACCGTGGACACGAAAGAGGTGGGTTACGCCTAGCGGTTTGCGCTTTGCGCAATCCGCGGGGCTAACCCACCCTACGAGAGCGTCACTTATACTCCCGCTCCGTCCACCACGGAAAATAATCCGGCATGTCGCTGGACACCTTGTTCTTGAACTGCGCCGGCCGCTTCTCCAGGAACGACACCACGCCTTCCTTCACATCGTCCGAGCGGCCGCGGGTGTAGATGCCGCGGCTGTCGACCTTGTGGGCTTCCATTGGATCGTCGGCGCCCATCATGCGCCACATCATCTGGCGGATCAGCGCCACCGACACCGGCGCGGTCTTGGCGGCGAACTCCTTGGCGAGCGCGCGCGCGGTCGGCAAGAGATCATCGGGGGCGACGACCTTGCTGACGAGGCGGCCGGCGAGCGCTTCCTGCGCCGGGAAGACGCGGCCCGAATAGCACCATTCCAGCGCCTGCGAGATGCCGACGATGCGCGGCAGGAACCAGCTCGATGCCGCCTCCGGCACGATGCCGCGCTGGGAGAACACGAAGCCGAAGCGCGCAGCGTCCGATGCGATACGGATGTCCATCGCAAGCTGCATGGTGACGCCGATGCCGACGGCGGGACCGTTCACAGCCGCGATGACAGGCTTCAAACATTTGAAGATGCGCAAGGTCACCTGGCCGCCGCCATCGCGGACCTGCGGGTCGCTGTAATCGACCTTGCCGTCGGCAAAACGCTTCACCGGCCCGCGCCGCGCGTCGCGGTCGAAGGTGTCGGCACCGGAGGAAAGGTCTGCACCCGCGCAGAAGCCGCGGCCGGCGCCGGTGACGATGATGGCGCGGACGTTGTCGTCCTTGTCGGCGGCATCGAACGCGTCGATCAGCTCGGCCTGCATCTGCGCGTTGAAGGCGTTGAGCTTGTCGGGCCGGTTCAGCGTGATGGTGAGGATCTGCTCGGCGACCTCGTATTTGATCGTCTCATACGCCATGAGTGGTTTCCTTCCTTGCTTATTTATCGCTTTCTCTAGCACGTCATTCCGGGGCGCGCGAAGCGCGAGCTACGGTGCGCAATTGCGCACCTGAGAATCCATTTCTCCACACTACTTGTGCGGATGAATGGATTCCGGGCTTGCGCCAAGAGGGCGCAACCCGGAATGACGAAGGTGCGATTATTTTGCCGGCGGCTTGGGCCAGGGCTTCTGCGGGCCACGCAGGCCCTCGAAAGCTTTGGCCATGCCGAGCACGCCGATATCGTCGAAGCGTCGGCCGACGATCTGCACGCCGATCGGGAAACCCTTGGAGTCGAAGCCGCCATTGACGGAGACGGCCGGGTTCTCCGACATATTCCACGGCACGGTATAGCAGATGTGTTCGAATGGCCTCATCGGATCGTTGGTGGGTGAGGCCCAGTCCGCCGCATAGTTCACGTTCGGCGCGGTCGGTGAGATCAAATAGTCGAGCTCGCAGAACAGCTTTGACGCCGCCGCGCGGATCGCCATGGTCTGGTTGAAGCCGCGGATGACGTCGACGCCCGACAGCTTGGCGCCGGACGCGCCCCATTTGAAGATATAGGGCAGCACCTTTGCCTGTTCGGCCGGCGAGAGCTTCGAAAGGTCGTCCCACATCCTTGCGCGCCAGAAATTGTCGAGACCATCGAGCATCTCGCGCGTGAGGATACCGTCGACCTCGGTGACGACGCTGCCTGCGGATTCGAACGCCTTTGCAGCGTTCACCGCGACCTCGCGGACCGGCTTTTCCGCCGGCAGGCCGACGCCGGCATCGAGCATCAGGCCGATCCGTAGTTTGCGCGGAGACTTCTCCAGGCCCTTCCAGTTCAAGGGCTCGGCGGGCAGGCTCATGCCGTCGCGCCGGTCGGGCTTTGCGATCACGCTCATCATCAGTGCGCAATCGTCGACCGTACGGGTCATGGGGCCGGCGACGCGGCCGACATAGGCGGGGTCGATCGGGACGCGACCGAAGCTCGGCTTCAGTCCGACGAGACCGCACCAGCCTGCGGGCAGGCGCACCGAGCCGCCGATATCGGTGCCGAGATGCAGCGGGCCATAGCCGGCGGCCGCAGCAGCGCCTGCGCCGGCACTGGAGCCGCCGGGATTCTTGGAGAGGTCCCAGGGATTGCGCGCGAGCGCATGAAACGAGGAGAGCCCCGAGGACAGCATGCCGTAATCGGGCATGGTGGTTTTCGCGAAGATGATCGCACCAGCCTCGCGCAGACGCGCGGCGGGCGGGGCATCCTTCTCGGCCGGCACGAGCTTGACGCTCGCGGCCCCCAGCGGCACCGGCACGCCCTTGGTCGCGATATTGTCCTTCACCGTGACAGGAACGCCGTCGAGCGGACCTGATGGTTCGCCTCCGGACCAGCGCGCGGTCGAGGCCTTCGCGGCCTCGCGCGCGCTGTCCGGATCGAACGCATAGAGCGCCTTGAGGTGCGGTTCCCACGCAGCGACATGCGCAAGCACGTCCTCCAGCACCTCGCTCGGCGAGAACTGTTTTGCACGATAGCCCGCGATCAGATCGACCGCGGACAGATCATGCAGCGAGGTGACCGCCTCTTCGACGCTCCTTTTATGCATGGGCACCCACCGGCATGCGTGTCTCGATGATGCGGGCGAACATGCTGGCGCCGATCGGCAGGATCTTGTCGTCGAGCACGAAGCCGGGATTGTGCACGGGCACCGAGCCGTCGTGGCCGACCCAGAAATAGGCGCCGGGAATGGTCTGCAGCATGTCGGCAAAGTCCTCGCTGCCCATCTTCGGCTGGCTGCGGGTGATCACCTTGGCCGGATCGACGATGGTGCGGGCGACGTCCTCGACCACCTTGGACTGCTCGACCTGGTTGACCAGCACGCCAAAGGTATCGCGGATGTCGACGTCGATCTCGCACTGATAGGCGCTCGCGATGCCGGCGCAGATCGTGCGGATGCGTTGGCTGATCAGGGCGCGGACTTCATCCGAGAAGGTGCGGATGGTGCCGCAAAGATGCGCTTCGCCGGGAATGACGTTGTAGGCCGAGCCCGCATGGATCTGGGTGATCGACACCACCGCAGCCTGGAGCGGCTCGACGTTGCGGCTGACGACCGTCTGGATCGCCTGCGCCAGCGTGGTCGCGATGATCACCGCGTCCTTGGAGCGCTCGGGCATCGCGCCATGCGCGCCATAGCCGGTGATGCGGAGGTCGAAGAAGTCGGCGCCGGCCATCGCCGGCCCAGGCAGGATGGCGATCTCGCCGAGATTGAGGTCAGGCGCGTTGTGCAGGCCGTAGAGCTCGTCGCACGGAAACTTCTCGAACAGGCCGTCCTTGATCATTGCGCGGGCGCCGCCGAGGCCTTCCTCGGCCGGCTGGAAGATCAGGTGCACCGTGCCGTCGAAATTCCTGGTCTCGGCGAGGTAGCGCGCGGTGCCGAGCAGCATGGTGGTGTGGCCGTCATGCCCGCAGCCGTGGAAGCGGCCGGGGATTTTCGAGCTCCATTTCAGGTTGGTGTTCTCCTCCATCGGCAGCGCGTCCATGTCGGCGCGCAGGCCGATGCGCTTGCCGCCAGAGCCCTTGCCCTTGATGACGCCGATCACGCCGGTGCCGCCGAGACCGCGATGCACCTCGACGCCCCAGCTCTTCAGCTTGTCGGCGACGATGCCGGAGGTGCGGACCTCCTCGAAGCCGATCTCGGGATGGGCGTGGATGTCGCGGCGGATGGCGGTGAGTTCGTCGGCGTAGCCGTCGATGCGGTCAATGGTGGGCATGTGTCCTGTCCGGTTGGCGTGACTTGATCAGCGAGACTTGGGCGTGAAAGCGGGTCCGTTCGGCTTGATGCGGATGCCCGGCCGCAGGCGCGTCCAGGGCAGCGTGGCAGTGTCGGCCGGCATTGCGCCGGGCGCGGCGCAGATCATCAGCTTTTCGGCGATCGGCTCGAAGTCGGCGCGGAAGTGCACCGAGCTTTTGTTGACCAGAATCTTCTCTGCCGTCGGCTCGATGCCGACATAGCGATACATCGCCTGATCGGCGAGCTGGGCCTTGTGCGAGGAGACGACGACGCGGACATCGCCGATGCGCAAGGCCGCGGACGGGCCCATCTCCATCTCGCGGCCGCCATAATAGGGGCCGGGCGCGATGAAGCGGCCGTCGGAGAGTTTTTCGACGACGAAGGTCTCGCGATAGGGCTCGTCGCCGGGAATGCCGGACTTGCCGCCGAGCGCGAGCGTGACGGTGGCGCCGACGCCGGCTTCATGCGCGGCCTTGGCCGACTGGGGATCGTAGATCGCGCCGGTTGCAGCACTTGCCTTGTTGCGCACCAGCGCGCGCAGCATGCCGGTGGTATCGGAATCGCCACCGGCTCCGGGATTGTCCTGGGTGTCGGCGATGATGATCGGCTTGCTCGCGCTCTTCGCAAGTTCGATTGCGTGGCGCACGCCGTCATCGGGCGACCAGATCTTGCCGTCGAAATCGTTCTCGTGGCTTTCGATCAGCTTGACGATCGCATCTGCCGCGCGGTCGGCATCTCCTTGCGTCTTGCCATAGGCAAACACGCTCGGCCCGCAATCGCGGAAATCGGCGGCCGGGAAACCCGGTGCGAAAGAGAGCGTCGGAACCGCGTCGCTCTCCAGCGCGGCGAGCTTTTCGTAGATGCCTTTGGTCGGAAAGTCGTTGGTGCATTGCCAGCTGATCGCGATCAGGAACGGCAACTGGCGGAACGACTTTGCGAAGCGCTGCTTGGTCTTCAGCAGCAGTGCGAGGTGCTTTGCCGAGGCGCGGCCGGTCTCGGCCATGTCGACATGCGGATAGGTGCGGTAGGCGATCAGCGCATCCGCGTGTTCCATCATCTCGGGCGTGACGTTGGCGTGCAGGTCGAGGCTCGCGACCAGCGGAACATCCTTGCCGATGACGCGGCGCACGCGTGCCAGAATCTCGCCTTCGCCGTCGTCGAGATGCTCGGTCACCATTGCGCCATGCAGATCGAGATAGACCGCGTCGAGAGGGCCGGCGGCGGCAATGCCGTCGACCATCACCTTCACGATGCGCTCGAAGGCGTCCTTGGTGACGTGCGCCGAGGGGCTCGCGGCGCAGGCGATGGTCGCGATGAGTTCCCAGCCGTTGGCTTCGGCGCTGTCGACAAAACCGGCGAGGCCGACATTGATGCGCCGCATCACCTTGAGCACGTCAGCACCTTCAGTCATCGCCGGCCAGCCGCCGCCATGCTGGAAGTCCGCGAACGTCGCCTTCGTCGGAGCGAAGGTGTTGGTCTCGTGCAGGAAGCCGCCGACGGCGATACGTGTCATTAATCGAAGCCCAGCGTTAGAAGTTGCGTGAAATTAGACATGGGCTTGCGGCGAGAGCAAGCGAGGAGCCCATGCCGCCGCGCATAGGGTCAGATCGTTTTTGGGCATGCTGCGGATGCGGTGAGAGTCACTCCGCCAACCAAACCCTCGGTGTCGTCCCGGCGAACGCCGGGACCCATAACCCCAGGGAGGAGTGTGGCGAAGACTGGTCGTTCGGGACTAGCACCGCATGCGATCGATCGATCTCGCGGTATGGGTCCCGGCGTTCGCCGGGACGACACCGGTGAGTGTTGCTACAGAGCGGCCGCCACACCCTCCGACACCGGCCGGAAATTCGCAAAGTCCCAGCCGCGGCCGGGCGCTGCTTCGAGCAGGGCCCGCGTGTAGGCCTCCTGCGGATGCGTCAGCACTTCGGCAGCCGGGCCCTGTTCGACGACACGGCCGTGTTGCATCACCACGACCTCGTCGCAGATTTGGGCTGCGACGCGCAGATCGTGGGTGATGAACAGGATGGCGATGCCGAGCCGCTTCTGGATCTCGTCCAGCAGTTCCAGCACCTGCGCCTGCACGGAGACGTCGAGCGCGGAGACCGCTTCGTCCGCGACCAGCACATCGGGATCGAGCGCGAGCGCGCGCGCAATGGCGATGCGCTGGCGCTGGCCGCCTGAGAACTGGTGCGGATAGCGCGACACCGCGTCGGCTGGCAGCCCGACCAGCTCGAGCAGCTCGCGTGCCCGCTTCATCGCATTGGCATGCGAGACGCCGTAATTGATCGGGCCTTCCGCGATGCTCTCGCCCACGCTGACGCGCGGGTTGAGCGAGCGGTAGGGATCCTGGAACACGATCTGGATCTTCTGCCGGTGCGGCTGCAGCAAGCGACGCGAGATGTCGGAGATTTCGCGGCCGGACAGGCGCACGCCGCCCGAGGTCGGATCGATCAGGCGGACGATGCAGCGTGCCACCGTCGATTTGCCCGAGCCGCTTTCGCCGACGATGCCGAGCGTGCGGCCCTTGCGCAGCGTGAGCGTCACCTTGTCGGCGGCGACGACCTCGCGGCCTTTGCCGAAGAAGGCACGCTCCTTGTAGACCTTGCTGAGGTCGTTGGCTTCCAGCACCACCGGTTCCTTGGTCTCGGGCCGTGCTGCCCGGGGCACCAGGCTCGGCACCGCAGAGAGCAGGTTGCGGGTGTACTCCATGGTCGGATTGCGCAGGATGGAATTGAGCGTGCCGGTCTCGACCAGCCGGCCCTGCCGCATCACCGCAACGCGGTCGGCAATCTCGGCGACCACGCCCATGTCATGGGTGATGAACAGCACCGCCGTGCCATGATCGCGCTGAAGGTCGCGGATCAGGGTCAAAATCTGCTTCTGCGTGGTGACGTCGAGCGCGGTGGTCGGCTCGTCGGCAATCAGCAGCTTCGGCTCCAGCACCAGCGCCATCGCGATCATGATGCGCTGGCGCTGGCCGCCCGAGAGGCGGTGAGGATAGGAGGCGAAGATGCGCTCGACCTGGGGCAGGCGCACCTGCTCCATCATGTCGAGGATGCGCTTCTTGCGCGCCCTGGCGTCGAGATCGGTGTGGGCGCGCAGGACTTCGTCGATCTGGCGGCCGACCGGCACAACCGGATTGAGCGCGGTCATCGGCTCCTGGAAAATCATCGCCATCTGCGTCGCGCGCAGCTGGCGCAGGCGGCGGTCGGTCGCGGTGAGGATCTCCTCGCCAACGAGCTTCACGCTGCCGCCGGTCGGAACCAGCGTGCCCTTTGGCAATAGCCCCATCGTGGTGAGCGACGTCACCGACTTGCCCGAGCCGCTTTCGCCGACAAGGCACAGCGTCTCGCCTTCGCTGACCTGGATCGAGATGCCGTCGATGATCTTCGCACCATTCGGCTTCTTGCCGATGGAGACGACGAGGTTGTTGATCTCGAGGACTGGGGTGGTCATCACTTGATCGGTCATCACTTGATCGGTCATCACTTGATCGGTCATCACTTGCCTTCCCGCTGCTTCATGCGCGGATCGAGTGCGTCGCGGGCGGCGTCGCCGATCAGATTGATGCTGAGGATGGCGATCGAGAGCAAAAGGCCCGGCCAGAAGATCAGCGTCGGCTTGAGCTGAAAATACTGGCGGCCCTCGGCCATGATGTTGCCCCAGGTCGGCGTCTCCGGCGAAATGCCGGCGCCGAGGAAGGAGAGGATCGCCTCGGTAAGGATCGCGGACGCACAGACATAGGTGCCCTGAACGATCAGCGGCGCGATCGTGTTCGGCATCAGATGCCGCCACATGATTTTTGGCAGCGACGAGCCGACCGAGATCGCTGCTTCGACGTAAGGCTCTTCACGGGCAGACAGCACCACCGAGCGCACCAGGCGCGCCACGCGCGGAATTTCAGGGATCGTGATCGCGACCAGCACAGTCCAGATGCTGGCGCCGGACAGCGACACCACGGCGATGGCGAGCAGAATGCTCGGCATCGCCATCAGGCCGTCCATGACGCGCATCAGGACGGAATCGATCAGCTTGAAGAAGCCGGAGACAAGACCGATCGCAAGGCCAATGACGATCGAGAGGATGGCCGAGCCGATGCCGATCAGCAGCGAGACACGGCCGCCATAGATGACGCGCGACAACAGGTCTCGGCCATAGGCGTCGGTGCCGAGCAGGAATTGCGCCGACGAGGGCTTGAGTCGCAGTGACGGCGCCAACTGGATCGGATCATGCGGCGCGATCAGCGGCGCCAGGACCGAGACCAGCACGATCAGCGCGAGCAAGACTGTTGCCGTGGCGATGATCGGCGTCGAGGTGAGGAAACCGAAGCGCGGCCGCAGCGGCGACGTGATCGGAATGGACGACTGGGGAAGGGTATCGACTGACATGTTTGTCCTTGTCCTTGCCTCAGTACCGGATCCGGGGATCGAGCAGCGTGTAGGCTACGTCGATCAGGAGATTGACGACGACGTAGATCAGCGAGGTCAGCAGGATCATCGCCTGGATCACCGGATAGTCGCGGGCCAGCACCGCATCCACCGTGAGACGCCCGATGCCGGGGATGTTGAACACGCTTTCGGTGACGACCACGCCGGAGATCAGAAGCGCAAAGCCGGTGCCGATCACGGTGATCACGGGCACGGCGGCGTTGCGCAGCGCGTGCCGCATCATCACCGCGACTTCGTTGATGCCCTTGGCGCGCGCCGTTCGCACGTAATCCTCGCCGAGCACATCGAGCATCGCCGCGCGCGTCATGCGCGCGATCAGCGCGATGTAGATGAAGGAGAGCGCGCAGGTCGGCAGGATGATGCGCTCGAAGAACTGGCCGAAGCCGGCCGAGATGCTCTTGAAGCCCTGCACCGGCACCCAGCGCAGGTCGATCGCAAACACCTCAATGAGGACATAGCCGACCACGAACACCGGCACCGAGAAGCCGAGCACGGAAAGGCCCATCACGAAACGGTCGATCCAGGTGCCGTGCTTCCAGGCCGCAACCACCCCTAGGGGCACGGCGACGATGACGGCGAGGATGATGGTCGACAGCGCGATCGAGATCGACGGCTCGACGCGCTGACCGATCATCTTCATGACCGGCAGGTTGGAGATCAGCGACGTCCCGAGATCGCCGTGCAGCAGTTTGCCGACCCAGGTGATGAACTGCACGATCAAGGGCTCGTTGAGGCCGAGCGAGGCGCGAATGCGCTCCAGCCGCTCCGGCGTCGCATTGTCGCCGGCGAGGATCGCGGCGGGATCGCCCGGCGTCAGCCGCAGCAGCAGGAACACGAACAGTGCGACGACGCCCATCACGGGCACCGCAGCCAGAACGCGGCGAATGAGATAACCTAGCATGCACCTATCTCCGGCTGCGGAACTTGCGACGCCTTGATGCGCCGGTGGATTCTGTCGTGTCTATCATGCGCGCCTGTCGTTCGGGCTGGAAAAGCCGGCCGGAGAGCCGTCTTGGTGGGGCAAATTGTGTGCCAAGGGCAGGGCGGTCGCAAGGGGCCGCCCCGCATCGATTTGTGACCACTCAGGATGCACGGCGCATCTCGCGCTCAACCCCAAGTTCTCCCCGAAGTGAAGGGACGGTCGGCGGTGCGTTGAGCCCGCGCCAGCCGTCGATGGTTCCGGCAATCATCTGCGCGGTCGCGGCCGACAACGTCCAGCCGAGATGGCCGTGGCCGGTGTTGAAGAACACGCCGGGCATCCGGCCTGCGCGCACCACCGGCATCATGTTCGGCATCATCGGCCGCAGTCCGGCCCACGGAATAATGCGGGACGTCTCGACATCAGGAAAATTGCTGCGCACCCAGTCGACCAGCGGCTGCACGCGGTCGGCGCGGATGTCGCGGTTGAAGTCGTTGAACTCGGCCGTGCCGGCGACACGAAAGCGATCGGCGCCGAGCCGGCTGGTGACGATCTTGGCCGCTTCGTCGAGCAGGCTGACGGTCGGCGTCGCGTTGCGGCTCTCGGCGGTGTCGAGTTGTACGGTGATCGAGTAACCCTTCACCGGATAGACGTTGACGCGTTCGTCGAGCAGGGCGGCGAAGTGACGGCTGGCAACGCCGGCGCAGACCACGACGCCATCGACCTTCAGCATGCCGCGCGCGGAGGCGACCGCGTCGCTTGTGGAAAGATCGGCCCAGCCGAGCACAAAGCCGCCACCGGCTTGCGCGATGGAATCGATGTTCGCTTCATGGATGAAGGTTGCGCCGCGACGCTTGCAGGCCTCTGCCAGCCCGCGCGTGAACTTGTGGATGTCGCCGGTCGCATCCGACGGCGTGAAGAAGCCGCCGTAATAATCCTTGCGCAGCGTCGGCTCGATGCTGCGGATTTCCTCCGGCGTCACCGGGCGCCGATCGAGGCCGCCTTCCTGCAGCAGCGCATTGACGCGCAGGCCGGACTCAAAGCCCTTCTTGTCGTGATAGATGTGCAGGATGCCGCGGCGTTCGAGATCGAAGTCGATGCCTTCGCGCGTTGCGATCTCGAACAGATGCTTGCGGGCTTCGATCGCGAGCCGCGTGGTTTGAATCGTGTTGGCGCGGTAGTTGCCGATATTGGCGACGAACTCGCTCATCCACGAATATTTGTGCCAGTTCGGCCGCGGGTTCATCAGCAGCGGCGCATCGCGCCGGAACATCCAGCGAAGGCCTTTCAGGATCGTCGCGGTGCTGTTCCACACCTCGGCATTGCTGGCGGAGAGCTGTCCGCCGTTCGCAAACGAGGTCTCCATCGCGGCGTAGCGATGCTTGTCGAGCACCGTTACTTTGTAGCCGCGTTCGAGCAGGGCATAGGCGGTCGTAACGCCGGTGATGCCGGCGCCGATGATGGCGATATGGGTCATGTTGAGTTGGGGCTCCCGTGAGTTAGAGACGGCTAACCGCCGGCCCGAAAGCCGTTGGCGGCGCCCCATCTGTCACGGTTACCTGAGAGCTTGATCCGACAGAGACCTCGCGAGGTCTCCGTGGACTATCCCCTTCGGTGGACGTCACGACGATCAAATCGTGCCGTCTCTCTCCAGATCGTCCTGACGATACAGTCCTTTTGCCTGAGAGTTTCCGGGGCGGTTGCTCCGTCGGCGCCGCAACGAAAGCTGGATGCCTTCGTTGCGATCTCTCCCGCATCGTCGCGTGGACCATCGAGCAGTACGATGCGCCTCATTTTTAGACAAGGCTAAATTTCAACCGCGGCTGCCAATGCATTGTGCAGTGCGAAGGTGATTCAATTAATCCAGCGTCGCCAGCAAACCGGCCATCAGGCGACTACGTTCAACCAGACTATCGACCTCGATGAACTCCTCGAGCGTGTGGCCGTTGCCGCCGCGCACACCGAGACCATCGAGCGTCGGGATGCCCATCGCGCCCGTAAAGTTGCCGTCGGATCCTCCGCCCGAGCTCGCATGCGGTAATTCCGCGCCAAGAGATTTGGCGATGCCGCGGGCCTTGTCATACAGCGCCATGGTGCCGGCATCCGGCTCCCACACCGGCCGCGTCACGCCGCGCGTCACCTTGAAGGAGACGTCATTCGCTGTGCCTGAGAGTGCCAGCATCCGCTCGACGCCGCGGTCGAGATCGGCCTGGCGCTTGGCCATGGAGAGCGCCTCGCCGGTGGCGGTCGTTGCAACGCAATTGACCCACTGTCCGCCATGCACGACGCCGACCGAGAAGGTGCAGTCCTCCGTCGTCATCGCGTCGATCGCAAGAATCTGCCGCGCCATCTCGCGGATCGCCGAGCGTCCCGCCGACAATGTCGCGCCGGCGTGGCTGGGCCGCCCCGTCGCCTCCAAATTGAATCGCGCGATGGCGTAGCGTCCGGTGGTGACGCCGTTGTCGGCGCGGCCGGGCTCGGGCACCAGCACATATTTGTTGCGCGCAGCTTCCGCCTCGATGATGTCGCGCGTCGAGGGCGTGCCGACTTCCTCGTCCGGCGTGAACAGAATGGTGATCGGCAACGGCGTGGTGAAAGAGGCGTGCACCAGCTGCCGGATCGCTTCCAGCGAGAGATAATTGCCGCCCTTCATGTCGTAGATGCCCGGGCCGTAGCACTTGTTGCCCTCGCGGCGCCATTTCAGCTTCTCGATGGTGCCGACCGGGTGGACGGTATCCATGTGGCCGGCGATCAGGATGCCCGGCTCGCCTTGCTTCGGATGCGGGAAGCGCGCGCGGACGACGCCGCCGAAGCCCTGCCGGCCGGCAATGCGTTCGATGGTCGCACCCATGATCGCCATATCCCGCGCTGCGATATCGAGCATGCGGTTGACCGCGCCTGCGTCCCAGGTCGGGCTTTCGCATTCCACCCAGGTGCGCAGGCCCTCGAGCATCGCCTCGGAATCGAAGGGAAGATTGGCTGGATTCATCTTAATGTCTCTCAAGCTTCGAAAGATGGAATGCGCATTGCATCAGCGCGGCAGGACAAGCGGGGAGAGTTGTAGAGCCAAACTGATCTTTGTGGAGCCCGTGCATGCGATGCCATGGGCTGCACCGAAACCGGATTGACGCGCTCAAGACTGTCTGCAAGTCTCGAAAGACAAAGGCATTGCATGAGGTTAGTTCGCCTAAGGAACGACCCTTGTGCTCAACCAATGACCCGCCTTTGAACAGTTTCACGTCAGGAGAAACTTTTTATGCTGAGCTTGATGCGCCGGGGGCGTCGCGCGTTCGCCTCCAAACTTGCGCTATCGGTCGTCGCGCTTGCAACGGCAATGGCCTCGCCGGTGTTTGCAGCAGGCAAGACCATCACCGCGGTGATGCATTCGGATCTGCGCATCATCGATCCGATCCTCACCACCGCTTACATCACGCGTGACCATGGCTACATGGTCTACGATACGTTGATCGCGACGGATTCGAACTTCAAGATCCAGCCGCAGATGGCGGACTGGAAGGTCTCCGACGACAAGCTCACCTACACCTTCACGCTGCGCGACGGCCTGAAGTGGCATGACGGCACACCGGTGACGGCGGAGGACTGCGTCGCCTCGCTGAAGCGATGGGCCGCTGTCGACGGCATGGGCCAGCAGATGATGACCTTCACGGCCAGCATCGAGGCGACCGACGCCAAGACCATCACGCTGAAGCTGAAGGAGCCCTACGGCCTCGTGCTGGACTCGATCGGCAAGCCGTCCTCGCGCGTGGCCTTCATGATGCCGAAGCGCCTCGCCGAGACGCCGCCGGACAAGCCGATCCCCGAGCAGATCGGCTCGGGTCCGTTCAAGTTCGTGCAGGGCGAATTCCAGCCCGGTGTGAAGGCGGTCTATGAGAAGAACACCGACTACGTGCCACGCAAGGAGCCGTCGAGCTGGACCGCCGGCGGCAAGGTGGTGAAGGTCGATCGTGTCGAGTGGATCACGATGCCGGACTCGCAGACCGCGGTGAACGCGCTGCAGTCGGGCGACATCGACTTCATGGAAGTGCCGCCGTGGGATCTGCTCCCCGTGCTTGAAGGTAATCCCGACCTCAAGGTCGAGGTGCTGAACAAGTTCGGCTACCAGACGCTTGGGCGTATGAACTTCCTCTATCCGCCGTTCGACAATCCGAAGATCCGTCGTGCAGCCTTCCTGGCGATGAACCAGAAGGACGTGCTCGACGCGCTGGTCGGCAACCCGAAGTACTACAAGATCTGCGGCGCCTTCTTCATCTGCGATACGCCGTTCGCAACCGACGTCGGCTCCGAATCGCTGGTCAAGGGCAACGGCATGGCGGAGGCCAAGAAGCTGCTCGCCGAGTCCGGCTATGACGGCACGCCCGTCGTGGTCATGGTGCCCGGCGACGTCGTGACGCTGAAGGCGCAGCCGACCGTCGCGGTGCAGCTGCTCCGTGAGGCCGGCTTCAAGGTCGATGCGCAGGCGACCGACTGGCAGACGGTGGTGAGCCGCAGAGCCAGCCAGAAGCCCCCGAAGGACGGCGGCTGGAACATGTTCTTCACCAACTGGGTCAGCGCCGACGTGTCCAACCCGATCTCGAATCTCTCGATCGGTGGCCAGGGCAAGAAGGGCGGCTGGTTCGGCTGGGCGGAAGACGCCAAGATCGAGAAGCTCAAGGACGACTTCGTCCGTGCTGCCTCGCTCGACGATCAGAAGAAGATCGCGACCGAGATCCAGAAGGAAGCCTATGACCAGGTGATCTATGTGCCGCTCGGCCAGTATCTGGCGCCGAGCGCTTGGCGGAAGTCGCTCTCTGGCGTGATCGACGGCCCGGCGACCCCGGTGTTCTGGAACATCGACAAGTCCGAGTAAGGCCAAGCCCAAGTAAGCGAAGGCGCGTTCGCGCGCGTTCCGTCCCGATCATTACGCGGCGCCGCTGTCATCAGCGGCGCCGCTCGCCAGGAGAATTCGTCGGCAGACCTCGTCAGCAAGAACTCGTCAGGAGAACTTCAATGTTCCAACTCATGCGCCGGGGGCGTCGGGCGTTCGCCTCCACACTTGCGATCTCAGTCGTGGCGCTTTCGACACTGGCCTCGCCAGCTCTTGCCGCGGATAAGACCATTACCGCCGTGATGCATTCGGATCTGCGCATCCTCGATCCGATCTTCACCAGCGCCTATATCGCGCGTGATCATGGTTACATGGTCTACGACACGCTGATCGCGACGGATGCGAACTTCAAGATCCAGCCGCAGATGGCGGACTGGAAGATTTCCGACGACAAGCTGACTTACACCTTCACGCTGCGCGACGGCCTGAAGTGGCATGACGGTGCCCCGGTCACCGCGGAAGATTGCGTTGCGTCCCTGAAGCGCTGGGCCGCTGTCGACGGCATGGGGCAGCAGCTGATGCTGTTCACCGCCAGCATCGAGGCGACCGACCCCAAGACCATCACGCTGAAGCTGAAGGAGCCATACGCGCTCGTGCTGGAATCGATCGGCAAGCCGTCCTCGCGGGTCGCCTTCATGATGCCGAAGCGTCTCGCCGAGACGCCGCCGGAGAAGCAGATCCCCGAGCAGATCGGCTCTGGTCCCTTCAAGTTCGTGCAGAATGAATTCCAGCCCGGGGTGAAGTCGGTCTACGTCAAGAACACCGACTACGTGCCGCGCAAGGAGCCGGCAAGCTGGACCGCCGGCGGCAAGGTGGTGAAAGTCGACCGCGTCGAATGGATTACGATGCCGGACGCGCAGACGGCGTTGAATGCGCTGCAGTCGGGCGACATCGATTTCATGGAAAATCCGGCCATCGAAATGTTGCCCACCATCGAAGCCGACAAGGAGCTCAAGCTCGAGATCCTGAACAAGTTCGGATTCCAGACGGGCGCACGGATGAACTTCCTCCATCCGCCATTCGACAACGTCAAGGTCCGCCGCGCAGCACTCCTGGCGATCAACCAGAAGGACGTGCTCGATGCTCTGATCGGCAATCCCAAATACTACAAGACTTGCGCCGCGGTCTTCATCTGCGACACGCCGTTCGCGACAGAGGTTGGCGGCGAGAGCCTCGCGAAGGGCGGCGACATTGCTGCGGCCAGGAAGGCGCTCGCCGAGTCCGGCTACGACGGGACGCCCGTCGTACTCATGGCGCCGGGCGACGTGCTGACGCTGAAGGCTCAACCGATCGTGGTGGCCCAGCAACTGCGCGAGGCCGGCTTCAAGGTCGATCTGCAGGCGACCGACTGGCAGACGGTGGTGAGCCGGCGCGCCAGCCAGAAGCCCCCGAAAGAGGGCGGCTGGAACATGTTCATCACAAACTGGGTCAGCGCCGACGTGGTCAATCCGATCTCCAACGTCGCGGTCGGCGGTCAGGGCAGGAAGGGCGGCTGGTTCGGCTGGGCGGAGGACGCGAAGGTCGAGCAGCTCAAGGACGCCTTCGTTCGCGCGGCCTCGCTCGATGATCAGAAGAAGGTCGCGACCGAGATCCAGAAGGAGACCTATGACCAGGTCCTCTACGTCCCGCTCGGCCAGTATCAGGCGCCGAGCGCATGGCGGAAGTCGCTCTCCGGCGTGATCGACGGCCCGGCGACCCCGGTGTTCTGGAACATCGACAAGTCGGAGTAAGCCGGAACAGGGGAAAGGTGCGTCCTGCACCTTATGATCCCGATCATCACGCGGCGCCGCTGTCATCAGCGGCGCCGTTGTCTTTTGGCGGTTCTGTGTCAGCGAGAGCTGGGGGCCTTTTTAACTCTTCCAGACACCGATCATTGCTATTTGTTTCCAAACTGAAATAGATGGTTCGTCCTCGGACATCTCTTTCCCCCCATCGATTTGAATCCGTTGATTTGATCCCCTTGCCGATCGATTTTGCATTCCAGGCGATGGCCGAACGGTCGGATCGCGCGCCGGCGCGCTGGCGGCGGCCGCTATTGCGCTGGCTTGATGGCGTGGAGGCAGGCTGGGCTGTCCCGCTTCTCATCGCGTGCTTCGTTGTGGTCTGGACGCTGTATCTCGCCATCGCCTATGCCGGCAGCGGCCTGCATCCCGATACGCTCGAGGCCTGGACGCTGGGACGGAATTTCGCCTTTGGCTATCACAAGCATCCGCCGCTGATGGGCTGGATCGCAGCCAGCTGGACCTCCGTCTTCCCGCTAAGCGACTGGTCGCTGCAGCTGATGGCGATGGTGAACGTGGGCCTCGCGCTGGTCTTCGTCGATTGCGTCGCGCGGCAATTCGTGACCGGGCACAAGCGCATCCTGGTGCTGCTGCTTCTGATGCTGACGCCGGCCTATCAATTCCACGCCCAGCGCTTCAACGCCAACGCCGTGCTGCTCGCGACGTGGCCGCTCGCCACATGGTGTTTTCTGCGCGCGTTCGAGACCCGCAGCGTGTTCTGGGCGGCCGCGGTGGGATGCGCCACGGCACTCGCCATGGTCGGCAAGTATTATTCGGTCTTTCTGGTCGCAAGTTTCGCATTCGCGGCGTTGGCGCACCCGGCGCGGCGCGCCTATTTCACGTCCGCGTCGCCCTGGATTTCGGTCGTCACCGGGCTCGCGGTGCTGTCGCCGCACATCTACTGGCTCGCGACCACGGGCGCATCGACCTTCACTTACGCACTGAACCACGCCAACGGCAATGTCGTCAGCGCGCTCGGTGAAGTGAAGAATTTCCTGCTGGGACTCGCGGCGGCCATCAGCGTCGCTGCCGTGCTCTGGGTGTTCATCGCTGGCACGCGCCTCAAACAATTTCCGGCCGACTTCGCCGCGATGAGCCCGGGCCTTCGGCTACTCTTCTACGTGGCCATCGGCACCATCGCTCTGCCGGTCCTGACGTCGCTTGCTATGGGCACGGATCTGCCGTCGCTATGGGCTTTTCAGGGATTGTTCATGTTCGCCGTGCTGATCGTCTGCGGCGCCCGTTATCCCGTCGAACGCTTCTACACCGTCAATGTCGCGGTCATTGTCGCCGGCGTTGGGCTCGTCGCCGTGCTGGTTGCCGCACCAATCCATGCCGTCTATCGCAATAGCCACGGTTATGAAGAAGGACGGAATCTTTACGCGCAAGCAGCGGGCGAGCTCACCCGGCAATGGCGCGAACTGACCGGCGAGCCGCTCGGCGCCGTCAGTGGCGACGATTCGCTCGCCTTCGCCACGGCCTTCTACAGTCCGGATCATCCGCACTACGCGCGGCCGTTCGAGTACCAGTACCATTGGGGCCTGCCGCGCAAGACGACGCTCGATCGCGGCTGGGCCGCGCTCTGTTTCCGTGGCCAGGATTATTGCGGCCGCTGGATGGAATGGGTCTCCGCGCGCGCCGGGAATTTTGTCAAGCGGGAATTTACCGTGCAGGCGTCCCTATGGGGCCGGCCCGGCCTGAGCCGGGATGTGGTGGTGCTGATGGTGCCGCCGCGTGCGAACAGCGCCGCGCAGGATTTCAGTGCCAGTAAGCGAAGTCCGGAGTAGGGCGATTCCTTAGCAGTGGCTGTCGCGGATCTGCTCGAGCCCTTCGCTGGCAAAGGGTGGGTTGACGACGGCTTGTCGGGCAGGCGAGGCCGACTTCTCTGTCTGCCGTGCGTCCTGATCGTGACGTTCGTCGTGCTGTTCCAGTTCCATTCAAGCCGCCTCTCGTAAATGCTGCAGGACAACATCGAGACGGCTGCAAAGTTCCTCACACGATCGGGCGATGATGCGGCTTGAACAGCCGTCCCTTCTCCACCACCAGAACAATCGCGAGCGCTGCAAGCGTCGACAGGAAGAATCCGATTGAGAACGGCAGCAGCGTGCCGTCAAAACTCTGGCCGATCGCTGTTCCGACCACGATGCCGATCAGCGTCGTGATCGAGCCGTAGAGCGAGGAGGCCGTGCCGGCGATGTGGCCCTGAGGCTCCATCGCGAGCGCGGTGAAATTGGCGACCATCATGCCGAACGAGAACATCATCAACGCCGACAGCACCATGAACAAGGGAAGCGGCAGCACGCCGAGGATCTCGGTCAGCAGCATCACGCCGGCCACCGCGGCGTAGAGCGTCAGCGCGCCGTGCGAGATCACGCGCATGCCGAGCGTGCCGACAAATCTGGCGTTGAGGAAGCCGGCGACGGCCGTGCCGGCCGCGATCGCGGCAAAGGCGAGCGGGAAATAGTGGCCGAGGTGATAGATGCCGGTGAAGACCTGCTGCGCGGAGAATACGAAGGCGAATAGCGCGCCCATGACGGCGCCGGCGGCCGTTGCATAACCGATGGTCTGGCGGTTGGTGACGGTCTGGCGGAAGGCCGAGAGCACGTCGGCGGGCGCCAGCGATCTGCGTTCGGACTCGGGAAGGGTCTCAGGCAGCCGCAGCACGGACCATGCGAGCGCGAGCACGCCGTAGAGCATCAGCACGACGAAAATGCCGCGCCATTGCGTGACCAGCAGCACGGCCTGTCCGAACGAGGGCGCGATCACGGGCACGGCGATGAAAATCATCATGGCAAGCGACATCACGCTCGCCATGCGGCGGCCGGCATAGCAGTCGCGCACGATCGAGGTCGCGATCACGCGCGTCGCCGAGGTGCCGAGACCTTGCAGCGCGCGGGCGAGCAGCAGCGTCTCGAATGAGGGCGCCGCGACCGCCAGCACGCTCGCCACCGCGTAGACGGCCATGCCGCCGAGCAGCACCGGCCGGCGCCCGAACCGGTCCGACAGCGGGCCCATGACAAACTGGCCGGCGCCGAAGCCGATCAGGAAGGTCGACAGCACGAGCTGGAGATGATTGGCGTTGGGAATGCCGAAGGCCGACCCGATATTGGGCAGCGCCGGCAGCATCATGTCCATCGCGAGCGGATTCAGCGCCATGATGGACGCGATCACGATAACGAATTCGGGAAAACCCATCGGACGGTGTCCCGAGGACACCCAGTCGTCGGCATTGACGTCGGACAAGCAGCTCACCTCTGATTTCAGAGGCCATATCTAATGCCCATGCTGCATTGCACAACCCATGTTTTGGGATGGCTGTCAGGCGGGGCAGGGGACGGACAACAAATGGTGAAGACGTCGCCAGCTCAGACAGCCCGAGATCGACTCGCGCCACGCGCCTGCTCGACCAGCTCGAGCGCCAATCGTCCGGCCGTGTCGACATAATCGAGATCGCGATGGATCAGCATCACGGTCGTGGCGCCGTCGAGCAGGATCACGATCTGTCGCGCAAGCGACCCCGCAGCGTGAATGCCGTGGCCATGCAGTTCTGTCTCTAACCACGCTTCAAAACGCTTCTTGTGGGCCGCGCCGGCCTTGACCGCAGGGTGCGCCGGCGTGTTGGCGAGCTCGGCGATCGTGCGCAGGAAGCCGCAGCCGCGCCACCGCGGCGTATCCACCGATTTGCCGAGCTTGGTGAAGAGACCGCGGACCTTGTCCGCCACCGTGCCGTCAGTCTCGGCGAACCAGCGCATGTAGAGCTCCAGCGTCGGCTGGTCCCGGGCTGCGATGGTCTCGGCGACAAGCTCGTCCTTGCTGGTGAAGTGATAATAGAGCGTCTTCTTGGTGACGCCCGCCTTCTCGGCGACGGCATCCATGCTGACCGCCCTGATGCCCTCGCCATAGAACAGGCGCGTCGCCGCGACGACGATCTGCTCTCGTGTGGTGTCACCTCTTGCTGCCATCGGCGCAATGTATACCGCCTAGTGAGTATACACAACCGAACCGCTGTGGCTCATTTCCGCGCCTGTTCGACCTGGAAGGAGCCTGCACTTGCCTGATCTCGTACTCTCGGAAACACGCGGCGCCGTCGCTCTGCTGACGTTCAACCGTCCGAACAAGCTCAACGCGCTGAGCTACGCGCTTATTGATCAGCTGATGACAATGCTCGATCGCATCGAGGACGACGAGCGCGTTCGCGCGATCGTGCTGACCGGCGCCGGAGATCGCGCCTTCTCGGCGGGCGCCGACATCGCCGAATTCTCCGAGAGCGTGAAGGCCGGTCCTGATGCCGCGGCAAAAGCCTTCGTGCGGCGCGGGCAGGCGATGACGGCACGCATGGAGGCGTTTCCGAAGCCGATCATCGCCGCCGTCAACGGCATCGCCTTCGGCGGCGGCTGCGAGATCACGGAAGCGGTGCATCTCGCCGTCGCCAGCGAGCGGGCCACTTTTGCAAAGCCCGAGATCGCGATCGGCATCACGCCGACCTTCGGCGGCACACAGCGCCTGCCGCGGCTTGCAGGCCGCAAGCGGGCGCTGGAATATCTTCTGACCGGCGATTCCTTTTCGCCGCAACGCGCGTGCGAGATCGGATTGATCAACCGCATCGTGCCGCACGAGCAGCTTCTGGATGTAGCTCTCACGCTGGCTGATCGCATCACGCGGCATTCGCCTCTGGCGGTGGCCCGGGTCATCACCGCTGCCACCCGCGGCCTCAACGTCTCGATCTCGGAGGGCCTTGCCATCGAGAGCGAGCAGTTTGCGCGCATGGCGGCGACGCAGGATACCCGTGAAGCGCTGGACGCCTGGCTGGCCGCCCGCGCGTCGCGGTAGGTGCGATTTGGAAACCAGTGATTCACCATAACGGCGGGGACAACCCATCGGGGAGATGAATCCGCAACGCATCCTGTTCAATGTGGCCCGATCGAACGCCGGATCAGGCGCCAAGGGAACTTTGGGATCAGGCAGGACGTGTCCGACATCACCGGAACAGCACGATGGTCGGGACCGTCGGCCGAGATGGCCGGCAAGCGCAACGCCTGGCTTGCCTGCCTGATCGCACTGGTGGCGGTGCTGGTGTTCGGCAATCTCGCCAACTATGCCGCGCCCGATACGAATTACGGCTGGGACCTTCGCGTCAACTGCGCCGCGGTCCATGCGCATGTCGATGGGCTCGATCCGTATTACGTGAAAAATCTGAAGGGCACCAAGTTCTCTTATACCTATCTGCCGGCGACGCTGGACGCCTTTCGTCCGCTGTGCGCAGGCGGCTTTCTTGTCGGCCATCACCGCGGCGTCTTTCTCGCCATCGCCGTGCTCTGCGGCCTGGTGCTGCCCGGGATCGGCCGCACACGCAGCTTGCGTGACGTGGCGCTGAGGGGACTTTACGTGCTCGGCGCGTTCGTCGGTTTCGAATGGGTGCTGGCCTCCGGCAATTTCGCGATCCTGGGCGGCGGACTGACCGCTGCAGCACTTGCCCTTCTGCTTCGCTCCGCGAAGCTCGACGATCGGCATGATGTCCTTCGTATGGCAGGGGCGGCACTGCTTGGCCTCGTCATGTCGTTCAAGCTGGTATTTTTCCCGTTGCTGGCCGCGCTCTATCTCCTGCCGCTGTCGCGGCGGCGGAAACTTGTCCTGATGACGGTGGCGGGCCTCGGCTTCGTGCTGCCGATCCTGATCTCGGTCGTCTTCTATCCGGGCTTGTTCTCGAGCTGGTTGCTCGCGATCACGGGCGGGATCCCCGGTCAGCTTTCGGTCCAGATCGAGGAGCCCAATCCATCGCTGCTGCTGTTGGCGCAGGCCATCGTGGACCGCATGGGACTTGCCGACAGCAAGCCGCTCGTGTTCGCCATTTACGCCCTGGCGGCAACCGCGTTCGTGCTCGCACCGCTCGGCTGGTCGCTGCTGCGCGCGATCCGCAACAACGGGGGATCGTTACTGCGACGCCTCGACCGCTGGCTGATCGATCATCCGCAGGCCGCGATGCGGATCACGGTGCTGGCGATGTACGGCCTCTATCTCTGCTCGCCGCGCCTGAAGGAATATGCGTTTCTCGAGCTCGCGGTCTACGGCGCCGTCCTGATCGTCGATCTTCCGGCCGCAGCCCTTGCAGCCGTGCTGACCATCGGCGTTGCCGTTCCGACGCTGGTCTCGATCACGGGGACCACGATCGAAGGTGGCTTTGTCCAGCTCGCGGTCGCACTCGCCTGCTTTTGGATCCTGTTGCTCGATTTTCGAACCGAGCCGGAATGCCTCGAGCGGAAGGCCGTGCGTCCATGACGAGTGTCGCCCCGTCCGGAATAGCACGATGGTCGGCACCGCCAGCCGACATGGCCGGCAAGCGCAACGCCTGGCTTGCCTGCCTGATCGCGTTGGTGGCCGTGCTGGTGTTCGGCAATCTCGCCAATGATGCTGCGCTCGATACGAATTACGGCTGGGACGTTCGCGCCAACTGCGCCGCTGTCGATGCGCATGTCGACGGGCTCGATCCGTACTACGTGAAGAATCTGAAGGGCACCAAGCTCTCTTACCCCTATCTGCCGGCGACGCTGGACGCCTTTCGTCCGCTGTGTGCGGGCGGCTTTCTTGTCGGCCATCACCGCGGCGTCTTTCTCGTCATCGCCGTGCTCTGCGGCCTGGTGCTGCCCGCGATCGGCCGGACACGCAGTCTGCGTGACGTGGCGCTGCGGGGACTCTACGTGCTCGGCGCGTTCGTTGGTTTCGAATGGGGGCTGGCCTCGGGCAATTTCGCGATTCTGGGCGGCGGATTGACGGCCGCAGCGCTTGCCCTTCTGCTTCGCCCCGCGACGTCCGACGATCGCGACGATGTCCTCCGTATGGCAGGGGCGGCACTGCTTGGCCTCGTCATGTCGTTCAAGCTGGTGTTTGTCCCGCTGCTGGCCGCGCTCTATCTCCTGCCGCTGTCGCGGCGGCGGAAACTTGTTTTGATGGCGGTGGCGGGCCTCGGCTTCGTGCTGCCGATCCTGATTTCGGTCGTCTTCTATCCGGGCTTGTTCTCGAGCTGGTTGCTCGCGATCTCGGGCGCGATCCCCGGTCAGCATTCGGTCCAGACCGAGCAAACCAATCCGTCGCTGCTGCTGCTGGCGCAGACCATCGTTGACTGCGTTGGACTTGCCGACAGCAGGCCGCTCGTGTTCGCCATTTACGCCCTGGCGGCGACCGCGTTTGTGCTCGCACCGCTCGGCTGGTCGCTGCTGCGCGCGATCCGCAACAACGAGGGATCGTTACTGGGACGCCTCGACCGCTGGCTGATGGATCATCCGCAGGCCGCGATGCGGATCACGGTGCTGGCGATGTACGGCCTCTATCTTTGCTCGCCGCGCCTGAAGGAATATGCGTTCTTCGAACTTGCGGTCTACGCCGCCGTCCTGATCGTCGATCTTCCGGCCGCAGCCCTTGCCGCCGTGCTGACCATCGGCGTTGCCGTCCCGACACTGGTCTCGATCACGGGGATCACGATCGAAGGTGGCGTTGTCCAGATCGCGGTCGCGCTGATGTGCTTCTGGATCATGCTGTGGGCGCAATCGGCCTCGTCAGCTCAAATGGTGCGGGCAGCCGGGGTCGAACCGGCACAGCGCTTGCGCACCGAGGGATTTTAAGTCCCTTGCGTCTACCAATTCCGCCATGCCCGCTTGATCCAGAGAGATCAAACACTTAAGTCCCGTCCAACGGTCTGGAATTGGCGCTTGTTGCGCTGGACAGGCGGTTCTTCCTTAAGCGAGCCGGCGGCACAAGGCAAAGCCTCAATCCGGACATTTGGCCCTGCTTTAGGCATTCTCAATTCACGGGGACTATTTTTCCGGCCATGCCTGCTTCGCTTTCCTCTTCCCTGCGCGCCTGCTGCGCGGTAGCCGCGCTGGGCGCGGCCGGCTTCGCGCTGTCCGGCTGCGCCGGCGTGAGCGAGACGATCGCTCCGGCCTTTGCTGATCCCGCCAGATACGAATTGTATGATTGCAAGCAGCTCGAAGGGGAGCGCAAGGCGCTCGCCACCCGCACCGCCGAATTGCAGAAGCTGATGGACAAGGCGGAGACCGGAGCTGGCGGCGCTGTCGTGTCCGAGCTCGCCTATCGCAACGATTATGTCGCGGTGCGAGGGATGGCGCAGCTGGCCGAAGACGCCTGGCGCCGCAACAGGTGCCGGGAAACGCCGCCCAATACGCCGCCGGCGGCGGCTGCGCCACAGCGGCCGGACATCAAGCCCGCTCCGAAACGCTAGGGACGCCAGCCGTAGATCCAGTCCTGCCGCGCCAGCATGCGGTCCGGCCCGAGCGCGCGGATCGCGAGATCGCGCGCGAGTGCGAATGGGCCGCCGAGATGATAGATCCGGCCTTGCTGCCGCGCGGTGCGCTGCACCGTCCTGACACGGGCCTGACGTGCCCAGCCATATTGCTTCAGCGCCGCCGCGACGCTGCTTGCGTCCTCCGCGGCCTCGAGGCTCAGATGCTTGGCGAGCACGGCGGCATCCTCGATCGCCATGCCGGCGCCTTGCGCGGCAAATGGCAGCATCGCGTGCACGGCGTCGCCGAGCAGCGCGACCGGGCCCTCGCTCCAGGGGCATCCATCCGGAACGCCGAACAGCGCCCATTTGCGCCAGCTGTCGACGGCGGCGAGCATCATCCGCGCCGTCGGCGGCCAGCGTGGTGCGGCGAAGGCGTCCATCACCTCGAAGGGATCGCCGGGCGTGCTCCAGCCCGGCCTGTTCCAGGTGCCCGGCAGCACCGCCACCACGTTGAGCTGGCGGCCGCCCGCGATCGGGTAGGCGACGAGATGGGCGTTCGAGCCCATCCAGAGCTGCACCCGCCGCGCGGTGTATTCCTTGGGCAGTTGCGTCGCATCCAGCGTGCCGCGCCAGGCGATCAGCCCGGAGAAGCGCGGCTGCACTTCGGGAAACAGATGCTGGCGGACTGTCGACCAGATGCCGTCGGCGCCGATCAGGGCGCTGGCGAGATCGCTGCGGCGGATGGTTCCGCTGCGATGAACGATCGTCAGTCCCCTGGCGTGGGGGGCGACATCCTCGAATGTCGCGCCCAACTTCAGGTCGATATCGGGATGGTCCGCGACCGCGCCGGCGAGCGCGGATTGCAGGTCGGCGCGATGGATCACCCAATAGGGGGCGCCGGCGCGATTGGCGGCGGCCTCGCCGAGCGGCATCCGCAAAAGCTCGCCGCCGGCCCGCGCGCTCATGATCGAGACCGCTTCGGGCACGACAGCGCGCAGCTTCAGCCGTTCCGTCAGACCGAGCTCGACCAGCACGCGGCTGGCATTGGGGGAGAGTTGCAGGCCGGCGCCGACGTCCTCGAGCCGCTCGGCCTTTTCCAATACGACGATGCGAAAACCGCGGGCGGCCAGCGCAAGCGCAGCCGTCAGTCCTCCGATTCCGGCACCGGCAATGACAATCGTTCGCGGGAGGGCCACCCCTGACCGAGGTGAGCGGTCAGGCCACCTTGTCTTTCAGCACGCATTCCGGCGGGCGGGCTTCGCCTGCCTTCAGGTCGGCCGCGAAGCGGTACAGCGTCGAGCAGTACGGGCAGATGATCTCGTTGTCGTTGCCGAGGTCCAGGAAGACGTGCGGATGATCGAACGGAGGGTTGGCGCCGACGCACATGAACTCTTGCGAGCCGATCTCGATGACGGGGACACCGGCATCGTTATGGAAGTGCGGGACGACATGGTCGGACATCGTAGTTCATCCTGGAGTGGCAATGGCGGCAGACACAATCAGCAGTGACGCGGCATAATTTCGACGTCGCGGACCATACTGATGGGTTCAGGTGATTGCTAGCCCGACGGAACCGAAAGGTTCGCAATTGCCCCATGCTCATTTGCTCTTGCAAATTCGACACAATCTTGCGGCCTGAGAGAAGCCCTTCTTTCGTCGGGGACGTTGTGTCGCAATTTTGGCATACTATGTCTGTGGACGCGTCCAATTGCGGCAAAAGACGAACCATCCGGCGCAAATGATCCGGCGCAAATATTCCTAGGGATGTCCAGGCTCTCAGCATGAAGTGGCTGCGAATCAGCTCCGCATTGGCAGGAATTGCTGCATGCAGCCTTGTGCTCGCGCAGGTAGCGCCGCATGCCCGCGAGGCCAGTGCGATTCTCGCCGCGCAGGACGATCCGGCGGCCCTGTCCGAGCTCAAGCTCGATGCGGCTCTCGCGCACAACGATCGCTTGGTTCAGGACAATATCGAGGCCGCGCTTGGCGCCGGCGATGCCGATCTCGCCGACAGTTTTGTCTCGCTCGCGCGTGACCGCAACATCGCGCTGCCCGATGATCTCCTGAACCGGGTCAGCGATGCCGTCAAAACCGAAAACTCCACCTCGCATGTCGCCAAGCGCTTTGCCACCGGGCTCGTCACCGGCAACGCCGATGATGTCGCGAGCCTGTCGGGGACGGTGGCCGGCGATCTCTTTGTGATCGGCGATATCAGGGACGTCGTCCGCGAGAGCAAGCATCTCGCCATGGGTGACGACACCGACCGCCTCGTGCTCGGCCTTGCGACCGCGGGCCTCGCGGTGACGGCCGTGACCTATCTGTCGGCCGGCGGTGCCGCGCCGGTGCGCGCCGGGCTGACGCTGGTGAAGGATGCCCGCAAGGTCGGGCGGCTCGGCGAAGGTCTCGCCGCATGGGCCGGCCGGTCGGCGCGCGAAATGGTCGACACGCCGATGCTGCAGAACGCGGTCGCCTCTGGCTCGGTGCTGCGGCCGGGTGAGACGGTGAGCGCGATCAAGGCGGCGTTCCGCGTCGAGAAGGCTGGTGCGCTGGTTCGGCTCGGCAAGGACGTCACGCGCGTGGCCGAGAAGACCGGCACGCGCGGCGCCATGGACACGCTGCGCATCGCCGAGGGTCCGAAGGATGTTGCGCGCGCGGCGCGGCTTGCGGAAGTGCAGGGCAGTAAGACACGCGCGATCATGAAGCTGCTCGGCCGCGGCGCGCTGCTGCTCGTCGGCGGCGCGTTCGATCTCACGCTGTGGCTCTTCGGCGCGGCGCTGACATTGTTCGGCCTGCTATCCTCGATCAAGGCGACCACCGAGCGCCTGACGCAAGCCTGGTGCGATCGCAGGCGGCGCCGCCGGCTCCGCCAGGCGCAGTTGGCTGCCGACGCCGCTCTGGCAAACACGGCCGTCACGGCCTAAGATCAATCTATCCCCAAAACACTGCGGAACTTCTGATGCCGAGCTTTCACAACGGCGCTGTTGAAATTGCCTATCTCGACGAAGGCGAGGGCGATCCGATCATCCTGGTGCACGGCTTTGCCTCCAGCAAGAACGTGAACTGGGTCTATCCGACCTGGGTCTCTGAGCTGCGCAAGAACGGCCGCCGCGTCATCGCGCTGGACAATCGCGGCCATGGCGAGAGCGCAAAGCTGTACGAGCCCGCGCAATATTCGATTCCGACCATGGCCGGCGACGTGCTCGCGCTGATGGACCATCTCGCGATCCCGCAGGCCGACATCATGGGCTATTCGATGGGCGGGCGGATGACGGCCTGGCTCGGCCTCAACGAGCCGCAGCGCCTGCGCTCGGCGATCCTCGGCGGCATTGGCATCGGCGGTCTGATCGAGGGCACCGGGCCCGGCGAGAACGTGGCCAAAGCGCTGGAAGCGCCCTCGCTCGACGACGTCACCGATCCCGTCGGCCGCACGTTTCGTGCGTTTGCAGACCAAACCCGCTCCGACCGCCGTGCGCTCGCCGCCTGCCTGCGTGGCACGCGCGATCTCATGACGAGAGACGAGGCCGCGCGCATCGACGTGCCCGTGCTGATTGCGGTCGGCTCGACCGATGATGTCGCGGGATCGGCCAGCGCGCTCGGTGCGATCATCCCCGGCTCGCAAGTGCTCGATATTCCCGGCCGCGATCACATGCGCGCGGTCGGCGACAAGGTCTACAAGACCGGCGTGCTGGACTTTTTGTCACACCGCAGTTGAGCCGTCGTCCGCAGTTTCGTCGTCGCCGAACGCCCGCGCCAGCGCCATCAGCACCACGAAGGTCGCAACCCACACCATGCGCGCGCCGTAGCGGTCGTGTGGCCCTGAGATGATGCCGCAGATGAGGGCGTTGCCGAGCAGGGCCAGCGTCACTGTCGCAGCCAGCAGCGTCAGATCGTCCAGTCTTCGATCGGCGAGCGCGCGTCCGAGCAGTACGAGCAGTCCCAGCATTGAGGCCAACGCGACCGGCACGTGCAGCCAGTTGACGTAGCTGAAATCGAGGTCCCATTGCTGCTGCCTCGCCTCGCGCATCGCGGCCACCTGCGCCGGGATGTAGCGCTCGATGATGCCGTAGGTATGGGGAATCCAGCCGCTGGTGCCTTCGCCGGTCGCGACATGCAGCAATTGCTGCCCCATCGCGCGCAAGGCCGCCTCGGCCTGCCAGGCCGGATAGGCCGCCAGCGACTGCACGACGATGGTACCCATCTCGTCGTTCATCCCCTCGAAGCGGCCGAGCGTGTTGAACATGCTGTGGCCCCACAGGAACTCGTCGGCGGTTGCCGGCAGCTCGTTGCGATACGGACAGAGCTTGAAGTCTTCGCGCGGACAGCGGTCGTTGAGGAAGCGTGCGACGATGCCGTCCTGCATCATGCGGCCGAAGGCGACGCCGGTGCCGCCGGGCGTCCAGGCCCATTTGCCCGACAGCGCGTGGTTGGCCGAGATCAGCATCAGGCCGCCCGCGACGATGGTCAGGCTCGCCTGCGCCAGTCCGGCCATCGGGAGACGATGCCCGAGCAACGGCCGCGCCATCCAGCCGACGGCGCAGAGCCCCAGCAGCACGCCGAGCGTGGCGCTGTGGGTCGCGGCGGCAAAGGCGGTGAAGACGAACAGCGAGACTTTTTCGAGCACCGAAATCCGGCCCGCGCCGACGATCAGCAGGAACAGCGACAGGATCGACAGCCCTGCAAAGATGTCGGTGAGCAGCATGCTGGCGAGCCAGGGCAGCGCCGTCGACAGGATCAGCAGCAGGCTGATCGCGACGAAGCGGAATGTCTGCATCAAGGCGAGCACGCGCAGCGTCAGCTGCAACAGCCACAGCGTCGCCAGCGACTGGACCGCGAGGTTGATCCAGAAGCCGAAATTCTCGCCATAATGCAGATAGAGGCCGAACACGGTGGAGCGGCTCGGCACGAGATAGCCTTCGTACCAGCGCGCCAGATAGCCGCCGGTATCCCATTGCAACAGCGGATAGCCGTTCCAGAACGCCGGCGCGATCAGGAGGAGGGGCAGAGCCATCGCCGCCAGCCGCAGCCAAAAGGTACCCGTGGCGCGCGCGCGCAATTGTTCGGTGGTGATGCTCAAATCCGCTCCGTCCCTGTCCGGACCATGCCCGCAATAACGGTTGGGACGAAATTCACCAATAGTTTGACGCCGCCCGGCTTGAATTTGGCGCAACTCTGACCATTTCAAGCCGACCTTGCCGCCTGGGGGCGTTCCGAGAACCTATTGTGTTTCAACGCGTTGGTATGCTTTCGCGGGGCAAGGCACTGTTCACTCTCAGGCAAGCCCGTCAGGACTTTGTCGCCTAGACTGTGTTATAGAGCCAGCCAAACGAGCCAATTCGAAAGAGCAGATCCCATGGCAGTGCATCAGGTCAATCCGGGAGGAAAGCTCGCAACGCTCGATCCGATCTGGGACCGGATCCGCGGCGAGGCGGAGGACATCGTCCATCGCGAGCCGGAGCTTGCGACCTTCATCTATTCGACGGTGCTGCACCACAGCCGTCTCGAAGATTCCGTGGTCCACCGCGTCGCCGACCGGCTCGACCACGCCGCGCTGTCGGGCGATCTGGTACGCCAGACCTTTGACGAGGCGCTGCGCGACGACCCCGATGTCGGCAACGCCTTCCGCGCCGATCTCGTCGCCGTCTATGACCGCGATCCCGCGACCTCGCGCTTCATCGATCCCTTGCTCTACTTCAAGGGCTTTCACGCGCTCCAGACCCATCGCCTCGCGCACTGGCTCTATCTGAAGGGCCGCAAGGATTTTGCCTATTACCTCCAGAGCCGTGCCTCTGCGGTGTTCCAGACCGACATCAATCCCGCCGCGCGCATCGGCCGCGGTGTTTTTCTCGACCACGCCACCGGCTTCGTCTGCGGCGAGACGGCTGTCATCGAGGACGACGTCTCGATCCTGCACGGCGTCACGCTCGGCGGCACCGGCAAGGAGAACGAGGATCGTCATCCGAAGATTCGTCACGGCGTGCTGATCGGCGCCGGTGCAAAGATCCTCGGCAACATCGAGATCGGCCATTGCGCGCGCATCGCCGCCGGCTCGGTCGTGGTCAAGCCGGTGCCGCACAACGTCACGGTTGCGGGCGTGCCGGCCAAGATCGTCGGCGAGGCCGGCTGCGCCGAGCCGTCGCGCACCATGGACCAGATGATCAACGCGATGGGGCTCTAGACGCGCGCGGTAAGGGCAGGATTTTCCGGCCCTTTTCGTCCCCAAATTCTTTGGCAATTCATGCTGGCGGTTCGCTGCGTCTCGTCCTAAAACCCGCCGACCAATTTTGATCGGAGACTTGCCGTGGACGTCAAAGAAGTCAGAAAGTTAGATGCGTATCTGAAGCGCGTATTCGGCAATCCCAAGATCCGCGTCGTGCCGCGGCCGAAGAAGGATGACTCCGCCGAGGTCTATATCGGCGAGGAGTTCATCGGCGTGCTCTTCGTCGACGACGAGGACGATGATCGCTCGTTCCAGTTCCAGATGGCGATCCTCGAGGACGATCTGGTCGACCAGGAATAGTTTTCGACGCCGTCATTATGAGCGGAGCGGAGTCTTCGCCGCGTACGGCGTCCTCTCGTGTCCCGGACGCACTGCAACGCCCCATAGCGCGTCGAAGACGCGCGTAAACGCCCTTACGGCGGTGCAGTGCAGAGCCGGGACCCAGAAGCCATACAGCGCAATCTAAGCAACATGGGCCCCGGCTCTGTAGCGCACCGTCGAAGAGACGCTGCGCTGCGTCCGGGGCACGCATCGAAGACTAGCCCATCACCGCTGAGCCGTCATCGACGCAGCCACCGCCCGAAGCTCGCTCACGAATTCGGCGATCGCCGGGTTACGCCTTTCACCGGTGCGAAACGCCGCGAATATCCGCCTTGTGATGATCGGCTTGATCTCCTTGAGGCGCAACGTGCCGATATGATCGCGCCCGCGTAGCCCCGGATTGATCGACACAGAGCAGCCTGCCTCGACCATGGCGCGCACCACTTCGAAGCTGTGGCAGCGGGCATTGACGATGGGATCGAAGCCGGCATTGCGGCAGGCACCGACGATCACGTCCGAATAGGTGGCGGACGTCGTGTCGAGGACCCATCGCTCGGTCGCCAACTCCGGCAAGGTGAGGTGAGGCCGCTCGGCCAGCGGATGGTCGCGCGGCAGCAGGACGTGGAGGTGGTCGTCCAGAAGATGCAGCATCTCGACCTGTGTCTCCGACAGGCTTGCCGATGTCGTGAGATCGTCGACAACAGCGACATCCGTCTGCCAGGCGCGTAGCGCAGCCAGGCTGTCGTCGGGCTCCAGCTCCTCGAATATCGTCGCCAGATCGGGGAAGCGAGCCGACATCGCCCGGATCGTCGGCGGAATGAGCGATGCGGCGACCGACGGAAAAGCCGAGACGCGCAATTCGCCGGCGACGGTCTTCTTCAGCTCCGCAAGGTCGGTCTTCGCTTCCTCCAGAACGCCGATGACCCGCCCGGCATGGTCTGCCAGTCGCTGTCCCGCCGGCGTCAGCCGTACGCCGCGGCCCCTGCGTTCGACCAGTTCAACGCCGGTCTCGTCCTCGAGCTGCGCGATTTGCTGTGAAACGGCCGACGGCGAGATCAGCAAAGCCTCGGCCACTGCTGCCATTGTTTTTCGCAGCGAAAGCTCACGAAGCGTGCGGAGTCGGGCGAAATCCATCCTTTAGCTCCTACATGTGCCCAGAGAGCAATCATGCATATTCTCTAATGTATATCGCAAAATTAATTAAGTAGACCAGAATTGTTTTGCGGCTGTAGCTTCATTCCCCAGAGCAGTTCGGGTCTTCACAAGAGGAGCACATCCCAACCCCGGCTGACATGCGTTGGACGACAACAGGCAAAGAGGGGTTCTCAGATGGCTCGTTCCAAATTCCTGGTCGCTGCGCTCGCCGCAGCATCGCTCTGGGCGAGCGGTGCATCCGCCTCCGTCCTCGACAACGTCAAGCAGCGCGGCATCCTGAACTGCGGCACCGACAACACGGCCCCTGGCTTCGGCTACCTCAACACCAAGACCGGCAAGATCGAGGGGCTAGATGCCGATTTCTGCCGCGCCATGGCCGCCGCCGTTCTCGGCGACGCCAGCAAGGTCAACTTCGTCATCGTCACCGACAAGAGTCGCTTCAACGCCTTGCAGACCGGGCAGGCCGATGTCGTCTTTGCACATACGACGATCAAGCCGGTGCGCGAATCCGCGATCGGCATCGATTTCCTGCCGATCAATTTCTACGACGGCACCGGCATGATGGTGAAGTCTGCGTCCGGTGTGAAATCCGTTGCGGAGCTGGACGGCGCGACGATCTGCACGACGCAGGGCTCCGGCACCGAAGCCACGCTCGCCAGCTTCGTCCGCGTACGCGGTTTCAAGACCACCAAGGTTCTCACCTTCGAGAATCTCGAGAAGCTCTTCGGTGCGCTCCAGAGCGATCGCTGCAACGCGATGTCGACGGACAAATCCGCGCTTGCGGCCTGGCGTGGCAACTCGCCCAAGCCGGACGACTTCACCATCCTGCCCGAGACTCTGAACAAGTCGCCGTTCGCCGGTTTCGTCATCGCCAACGATTCCAGATGGCGCAATCTCCTGCGCTGGGCGACCTTCGCGCTGTTCCAGGCGGAAGAGTGGGACATCACATCGGCTAATCTGGCCGACAGGCAGAAGGACGAGACCGCCTTCGTGCAGAAATTCCTCGGCGTGAAGGACGGCTTTGGCAAGGATTTCGGCGTCGCCGACGATTTCGTCGCCAGCATGATCAAGTCGGTCGGCAATTACGGCGAGATCTACGACCGTAACCTCGGACCCAAGACACCGTATTTCATCGACCGGGCCGGCACGCCCAACGCGATGTGGACCAAGGGCGGTGCCGAGTACTCGCCTCCGTGGAACTGAGCCGCATGATCATGGGCGAGCCGACGGGCTCGCCTCGATCTCGGGAGGGCGTCGTGACCACGCAGATTGCCGAATATCACAGCATCCCGCCGGCGCGTCGTGGCCTGCTGATCGCGTCCAAATGGCTTTTGCAGGCTGCGATCGTCATCGCCGTGGCGGGGCTCGTCATCTGGCTCGGCCTCGCGGTGCGTGAAGCGCTCGCCCGCAAGGGCATCCAGTTCTCGTTCGGTTATCTCGGCAATGTCGCAAATTTCAGTCTCAGTGAAGGCTTCGTGCCTGCACGTGAGGGCAACTGGCTGGTTCTGGAGCTTTTCTCTCCCACTCACACCAATCTGCAGGCGCTGCTGGCGGGCCTGTGGAATTCGCTAAAGGTCGCACTGTCGGCGATCGTCCTCTGCACCATGTTCGGGACGCTGGTCGGCATCGGCCGGCTCTCGACGAATTGGCTGGTGCGCAACCTCTGCTTTGGGCTGGTCGAAGCCATACGCAACACACCGCTGCTGATCCAGATCGTGTTCTGGTACTTCGCGGTGGTGCTGCGGTTTCCTCCGGCCAATGCCGCTTCGAATTGGTTTGGCGGCCTTCTCGCCAGCCGTTCGGGCGTGTTCTTTCCTGGCCTTGCGATTTCCGAGCGCACAGGTGTTGCGTCGTGGGGATTGCTCGCCGCGGCCGTCGCCCTGGTTGCCGCCGGCGTGGTTCTGCGCGGACTGCGACTCCGGTTGATCCTCCTGGCCGCGGCGATCGCGGCCCTGATGGCGGCCGCCTTCGTCGGGTTTCCCCTTGGCCTTGACCTTCCGGTCGCGACCCGGTTCGGCGCGCGCGGAGGCTTTGCCATCTCACCGGAAATGACGGCGCTCCTTGTTGCGATCGTCGTCAACAGCTCCGCCTATGTCGCCGAGATCGTCCGCGGCGCGATCGAGTCCTTGCCGAAGGGGCAATGGGAGGCATCTGCCTCGCTCGGATTGTCGCGGTCCCACACGCTGCGCGACATTATCCTTCCCCAGGTCTTCCGGATCGTCCTGCCGTCGCTCGCCAACCGCTACATCAGCTTGACCAAGGATACTTCGCTCGGGATCGCGATCGGCTTCCCCGATCTGTTCAACGTCTATGGCACCGTCTCGAACCAGACCGGGCGAAACCTCGAAGGCGTCGTGATCGTGATGCTGACCTATCTCGCGCTGAGCTGGATCATCAGCGGCTGCGTGAATGGCCTCAACGCGCGCGTCAACGGACGGAGGATGCGATGACCACGGTCGCGCTGCGGTGGGTCCACCGCAATCTTTTCGCCAAGCCGTTCGATACTGCGCTGTCGCTTGTCGTCATCCCGCTGCTGGCCTGGGCTCTCTATACCTTTGCCTACTGGGTGTTGGTCCAGGCGCATTGGCAAGTCGTCGGCGGCAGCTTCAAGGTGCTGATGACCGGCATCTATCCGGCCGACCAGTTGTGGCGGGCATGGTTCTCCGTCGCGACGCTCTGCGCGATGTTCGGCGCGGGCCTCGGCCTTTCGGTTCGCCCGGGGCGGGCCGCGTTGACGGTCGTCACATTGGTCGTAATGTTGATCGCCGCGGGGGTGGCAGCCGCGATCGATGTGCATTCTGGCATCCTCACTGCCGCTGGCGCGGCTCTCGGCATCGCTGCATGGATCGGCTCCCATCGTTCGGGCGTCGACCAGCGCATCGTTCTCTCCGGGCTTCTCGCCGGCGTCGTCGCAATCTTCGTCGTGCTCTCGCCGCCGGGCTTCGAGGTCTGGGGTGGTCTGCTGCTGAGCGTCGTCCTGACGATCGCGGTTTCGATCCTGACCTTGCCCTTCGGAATCCTGCTTGCACTCGGCCGGCAGAGCCGCATCACCAGCCTGCGCGTGATTTCGACCGCCTATATCGAGACGATGCGGTCGGTGCCGTTGATCCTCGTGGTTTACTGGATCTGGATCATCGTGCCGCTGCTGGCGCCCGATACGTCCGTTCCGGGGCTGCTGCGCGGCATGGCCGGCTTTGCGCTGTTCTTTGCGGCCTATGTCGCCGAATATGTGCGCAGCGGACTTCAGGCCGTGCCGAGGGGGCAGATCGAGGCGGCACGTTCGCTCGCCATGAGCAGCTGGACGCTCAATGTCGATATCGTCCTGCCGCAGGCGCTGCGGGTTGTCGTTCCCTCGCTGGTCGGACAGATCCTCGACATCTTCAACGGTGCGACGCTGGTCTTCATCATCGGCCTGACCGATTTTCTGCGCGCCGGACAAATGATCCTGGCCGATCCGCAGAACAGTGGCCGGACCTATGAGGTCTATGTCTTCCTGTTCGCCGTCTATCTCGCCATCGGCGGAACGATCACCTACGCCTCGCGCCGCCTCGAAGCCCATCTCGCAAGGGGATCACGATGAACGCCATCCCGATTCCAGCAGCCACGATGTCGCGCGATGTCATCGTCAGCATTGGCCGCCTCAACAAGTCCTTTGGCGCGTTTCATGTCCTCAAGGACGTCGATCTCGATGTCGGGCGCGGCGAGGTCGTCGTCATCATCGGTGCTAGCGGCTCGGGAAAGTCGACCTTGATCCGCTGCGTCAACGGTCTGGAGATGTACCAGAGCGGACGGCTGACCGTCGACGGCTTCAGCATGCCGACGGAAGCCGATCGTGCGATCGGCGGCGAGAAGGAGCTGGCCAGGATCCGCAAGGGCGTCGGCATGGTGTTCCAGCAGTTCAATCTGTTTCCGCATATGAGCGCGATCGATAACGTCGCAATTGCGCCGATCCGCGTTCGTGGCCGCAAGCCGGACGAGGCGAGGGCGAGCGCGTTGCGTCTGCTCGAGCGGGTCGGGCTGCATGATCATGCTCACAAACTTCCGGCCCAGTTGTCTGGCGGTCAGCAGCAGCGCGTTGCAATCGCCCGGTCGCTCGCAATGGAGCCGCATATCATGCTGTTCGATGAGCCGACCTCGGCGCTCGATCCCGAGATGGTCGGCGAGGTTCTCGATGTCATGCGCGAGCTCGCGCGCGAAGGCATGACCATGATGATCGTGACCCATGAGATGGGCTTCGCCCGCGAGGTCGCCGATCGCGTCGTCTACATCGATCACGGACGCATTCTGGAGGTCGGCACGCCGGTGGAGATCTTCGACCGGCCGACCCATGAACGAACCCGGACCTTTCTCTCGCGCGTGCTCCGTCACTGACGAAGCAGGCGCCCACGCACGCGCGGACCAAGCGCATTCTGATCACCTGGCAAGAGGATCACACATGTCACTTTCGACCGGCGCCGTTCAGGCCCATTCAACTGACGCCAACTGGCCCACTCTCTTTGGCGCCGATGCCCATCAGATCGGTGCCGACGTCGTCGCGCTGATCGACC
The DNA here is from genome assembly GCF_049949285.1 of Bradyrhizobium ganzhouense. Taxonomy (NCBI): domain Bacteria; kingdom Pseudomonadati; phylum Pseudomonadota; class Alphaproteobacteria; order Hyphomicrobiales; family Nitrobacteraceae; genus Bradyrhizobium; species Bradyrhizobium ganzhouense. Next base: position 5,907,604 of record NZ_CP181318.1, on the reverse strand, counting down.
AGGATCGGAAGCGGGAGACGTCGTCCCTTAACATGATCGCGTCGGCGTCCTACGCGCCGCTCGGCCTCCGGCAGATCGAGGGGACCCATCTCGTCAACCGTGCGCCGATGGGCCTGCCCGGTCGTCGCAGCGTCGCCAATTGCGAAGAGCTCGACGCGATCGAGAACCTCGCCATCGATCGTGCGAAGGCGATCTTCGGCGCCGAATATGTCAACGTGCAGGCGCTGTCTTCGACCATCGCCAACGTCGCCGTGCTGCGCGCGATCCTGCCTGCCGAAGGCGCGCGGTTGCTCACCTTCGACGAGCTCGCCGGTGGCCATGTCAGCCACGGCGCCATGCGCCATATCACCGGCGCGAACCGCGAGGTGGTCTCGTTCGGCGTCACCCGCGCGGGCGCGGTCGATCTGGATCAGGCCCGCGACCTTGCGCGCAAGGTGAAGCCGCACGTCCTGCTCGCGGGTCCATCCTCGTATCCGCGCGAGATCGACTTTGCCGGGTTGAAGACCATTGCCGATGAGGCCGGCGCGCTGCTCTTCACCGACATCGCCCATGTCGCGGGGCTGATCGCCGCCGGCCTTCATGCCAATCCCGTTCCGTTCTCCGACGTGTCCACGACCTCGACGCAGAAGACGCTTTGCGGACCGCGCAATGGTGCCTTTGTGTTCGCCAGGCAGCGTTTCGGCGCCGCCATCGACGCCGCCGTCTATCCCGGTTTGCAGGGCCCGGCGGCCTCGAACATGATCGCGGCGCGGGCGGTGCAGATGGAGATGATTACCCGACCCGCTTTCGCGCAGCTCATGCGTGACGTCGTCGCCAATGCAAAGGCGTTCGGCGCGGGCCTGGAGGAGGGCGGGATCGAACTCTACACCGGCGGCACGGACTCGCACATGATCATGGCCTACACCGGCGAGAGCTGGACGCAGCCGGAGCTGGTCGCGGGGCTCGGTGCCCATGGGATCGTCGGCAACGCCATGCGTGCACCGGGGCAAGCGGGCGAACCACGGACCGCTTTCCGGTTTGGCAGCATCGCGCTGACGATCCGCGGCTTCGAGACGGCCGAAGCCGCGAAGCTCGGTCGCGATGTCGCGGCAATCCTGCGTGCGGGCCCGACCGCTCCAGTCGATCCGGCGCGGCTTCGCAGGCTGAACGACCTGGCCATCGCCCATCCCATTCCGTCCTTTGTCGATTGATACCAGAGCCACGCATCATGAGCCGCCATTACGACGTTGCCGCAATCCGCCGCCAGTTCCCCGTGACCGAGCGCTTGCTCTATCTCGATTCCGCCCATCAGACGCCGCTTGCAACCAGCGTTCGCGAAGCCCTGCTTGGCTTCTATCGGGAAGGGCTCGAGACGGCCGGCCCCAAGCCTGTCTGGCTTGAGCGGATCGAGCAGGTCCGCGCCCGGGTGGCAAAACTGCTGAACGCTGCGCCGGCCGAGATCGCCTTCACCAAGAACACCTCCGAGGGAATGAACATTGCGGCGAACGCGTTGCCGCTGACGGCGGGAGACAATGTGCTTCTGGTCGAAGGCGACCATCCCAACAACGCTTACGCTTTCCTCAATTTGCGGCGCAAGGGCGTGGAGGTGCGTTTCGTGCCGATGACGGGCGAGACGGCACACGCCGAGATGTTCACGCCTCATATCGATGCCCGCACGCGCGCGATCTCGCTCTCGCACGTCACCTTTCATGCGGGACACCGTTTCGACATCGACGGCATCGGAGCGCTCTGCGCGCAAAAGGGGCTCTATTTCGTCATCGATGCAATGCAGTCGACCGGTGTCATCCCACTCGACGCCAGGGCAAGCGGCGCGAGCCTCATCGGTTCGGGCTGCCATAAGGGATTGCTGGTGCCGCAGGGCCTCGGCATCCTCTACTGCCGGCAGGGTCTCGACGAGCTCCAGCCGGCCTATCTGGCGATGTCGAGCCTTGCGCATCCGCCCGGCGATTACATTGCACGTGCCGACAACATGACGCCAAAGGCGGGTGCCGGGCGGTTCGAGATCGGCAACCTCAATCTGCCCGATATTCATGCGCTGGACGCTTCGCTCACGCTCATCGAGAGCGTCGGGTTGTCGGCCATCGAGGCGCATCTCTACGATCTTGGCGACCGCCTGATCGAGCGCATCGACGATCTCGGGATCCGCCTCGTCGGACCGCGCAACCGCGCCGATCGCTCGCCGCACATCTACGTGCTGGATTTGCCGGCGGACGAGTGCGCCGACTATCTGGCCAGCCGGCAGGTGCGCGTATCCCCCGAGCGCGACGGCATCCGTATTTCCTTCGGCCTGTTCAACACGGCCGAGGATGTCGACCGGTTCGCGGGCATACTCGCCGAGAGCGGTAATCTGCCGGCTCGTGCGGGCGCAGCCGCCTGAAAGGCCGGCGAGGCAGGCGGCTGACGGGATCATGCGATGATCTCATCTTGCCCCTGTTTTGCCCGACGGGTCAAGCCAAAATTCGAAAAAGGCGAAGTCTTAAGAATACGAAGTCATGACAGGCGCTTGGCTACTGTGCATGGGGTTGATTTCGACTTTTTGTCGCGCGCTCAGCTTCGTGGCCCTCGCAACTGCGTCGTCAGCTTCTCCATCGCGTCCGCGACGTCGCGCCATTGCGACAGCCAGCTGCGAGGAAAGCGGAAGGTGAGGTCGGCGCCGCCGACGCGGCGCTCGGACAGGCACATGCCGGGCGTGGCCGCATCGCGTGTGCAGCGCGCCGTGAGCGCGGGGCTCGTCGCGGAATAGAGATCCTCGCTGCCGTACGGCGTGTCGCTGCGGAACATCCGCATCGTCAGCCCGTCGTCCGGTGTCGCCGCAGCCTGGTCGAAATAGCGCGGATAGATCGTCGCGGTTCGTTGCTCGGGCGACATCGCATCGTGATGCGCCGCGATCGACAGGAAGATGCGGTCGATCGGCTGCATCGCCGTGTCCACCGTATCTGCCGTCACGTGCCGCGGCCCGGTGGGCGCTTCCAGCGAGGGATAGAGGAAATCGAGATCGATACGCTCCTGCGGCCCGGAGTGCCGCTGGATCTTCATCCGGATCGCCGGGATCGGCAGGTTGAACAGCGTGCCGCCGACGCTGACCGGCAGCTTGTCCGGCGCGTCGGCGCCGCCCGCGCTCCAGGTTGGCCACAAGAGATAGGCAACCAGCGCGATCGCGCTCGCCGCGAAGACGCCGGTGAGCGCAATCGGGACGAGATGCGTCCGGGTGCGCGTCTTTGCGCCAGTCCTGGAGGAGCGAAGGGAGGTTGCCGAAAACACCGTCATGACGTCGCGCAAATGGCCCCGAGGGTCGGCCGGTGGCCGACGAATCACCGGCGAATATGCCACGCGGCGGCGATATCGCGGAAGGTTCCCGGCTAGTGGGAACGGGAGGGCGCTCTGCGCGGGCCGGGCGGCCGCGTTAACCTTCGCTTAAGGATAATGTAGCGTTAACCGGCACTATTTGTCACAGGAAGGCTCCTCGCGTTGCGTATCGGCGGAGTGTTCCGATGACACCTGAAGCTTTCAATACCCTCTTCTCGATCTGCATCGGCTTCGCGCTCGCGGGCGCGCTCGCAAATGGATACCAGGCGATGTCGCAACGGCCTGCCGGTTTCGGGCTGTTGCAGGAGGGCGTGGCTCCGAAGACATTTGCGGCGGTGCCATTCCTGGTGTTCGCGGCGCCCTTCATCATCATGCGCAACACGTTCCGCGGCATGCGGCTGGAGAGCCGGCGCTTCGAGTTCGTGATGATGGCCACCGTCATCGCCGGCTTCTGGAGCATGATGAGCGGCACCTTCTTCCTGATGACGCTGCGCGCGACCGGCGTGCTGGGCTGACGCCTTGCAGGGCTGCCCGCTGCGGCGGCCCTTTGCCTGTTCGTCGTCGTTTCGCTATGGCTGGGGTTGACGCGACAGGAGACCTTCATGGCAATCTACGAGCTCGACGGGCAGGCGCCCGATCTTCCCTCTGACGGCAATTACTTCATCGCTGAGACTGCGACCGTGATCGGCCGCGTGCGCCTGAAGCCGGGCGCGAGCGTCTGGTTCGGCGCCGTGCTGCGCGGCGACAACGAGTGGATCGAGATCGGCGAGGGCGCCAACGTGCAGGATGGCTCGACCTGCCACACCGATCTCGGCTTTCCCTTGGTGATCGGCAAGAACTGCACTGTCGGCCACAACGTCATCCTGCACGGCTGCACCATCGAAGAGGGCGCGCTGATCGGCATGGGCTCGATCGTGATGAACGGCGCGAAGATCGGCCGCAACAGCATCGTGGGTGCCGGCTCCGTCATCACCGAGGGCAAGGAGTTTCCCGAACGCTCGTTGATCATCGGCTCGCCCGCGCGCGTGATCCGCACGCTCGACGACGCCCAGGTGCAGAAGATGGGAAGCGCGGCGAGGTTCTACGTCGCCAACGGTCCGCGCTTCAAGAAGGGCCTGAAGCGGATCGGCTGAACTCAGCCGCCGTCGGACTCGCGCGCTGCGCGTTCCGCAAGCGCTTCCATCAAGAGCTGACGCTCGCGCGGAAGTGAGCCACCCCGCCTATCATGAATGGTCGAGTGACATTAGCTTGGCCTCTCTTTGGAGCGTGGAGCGTTTCCACGCGGAGGATGAGTTGATGTTACGCAAGATGATCATGGCCGCACTGGCCATCGCGGCGGTCGGTCTCGCAGCGCCTCAGGCGGCGCAGGCGGGGGGCGGCCACATGGGCGGCGGCCATTGGGGCGGCGGAGGCGGCTGGGGCCATGGTGGTGGCTGGGGCCACGGCTGGCATGGCGGCGGTTTCTGGCCTGGTGTCGCAATCGGCGCCGGCATCGCGGGTGCCGGCTATTATGGTGCCTATGGTTATGGCTACGGCTATGGCGACCCTTATTACTACGGCGGCGGCTATGACGATGGCGGCTATGGCGCGCAGTGCTACCTCGTTCGGCAGCGCGTGATGACGCAATGGGGCTGGCGCGTTCGTCGCGTTCAGGTCTGTGAATAAGGACCGCTATTAGCGTGGATGCCTGGCTGAGGCACCCCAATACCGCGACAGTAAAAAACAAGGCCGTTGACGCAGTATACCGTCAACGACCTTGCCAGCCCCGGATATTAAAATCGGCTCACGCCATCCGGTATGGGCGAGCATCGCGCGGAATCATACGGACGAATGTGATCCATTTCACAAGTGGCGAAAATAAAAGCTGGCGGCGCGGGATCTAATCAGCCGCGTGTGCGTTTGCGGGCGCTGGCATGGCGGTGGCGCGCCGGTTTCCTCGGGGTAACCGAGGGCGTGTCGGCCTCAGTGGACCGGACACTGGCAAAGGATTGCCGCAGACTGTCGATGGATTCGTTCAAGCCGGCGACCTGATCCGACAGGCGCTTGGTGTCGGCCTGCTGTGAGGCGAGCAGTTTCTTCATGGTCAAAAGCTGGTCCTGCACGACCTGGAGCTGGTCGATCGATTCCTGCTGGGTCGCCTCAAGTCCCTTGGTCTTCTCGACCAATTGTTCGGAGGCCTGCGCCGCGCGCACCTGAAGCTGCCGCGATGCGACCACCCGGTCGGTCTCCGGCGCAGCGCCGGTATAGGCGCGCCAGATCGCGATCGAGGTGACGCCGGCGATCAGGAGCAGCAGCGCGGCAGCCGTCAACGCGATCGGCTGGGCGCCGAGACGAAGGAGTGGATTGGACGGTGTGTCCTCTGCGAGATCGATCATCGCTGACAAAACCCAAATTGAAACTTGGCGAGTGGCGTGGCGAAGAGCGGCAGCACAAGAACGCAGAACAAGGCGGCCGGGATGTCCCGAAACCGCTACAGTTCAGCAACAAATGGGACGAAAAGGTGGCCGCCGGCGGAAAAAGCGCAATTGACCCAAGGCGACGGCTCTGGCGGGCGAGGGCGGCGCGCCCAAAAGAAGTCCCTGTCCAGGCCGAATTCGGGTTGAGTGGAAAGTATCAGGGTACAGGAGGCCTACGGCTGAAACGGCGCAAACAGGCCTGAATAGGTCTTCGAGCGCGGTGCCGCGTAGGGGCCGAGCCGGGATGTCGTCAGCCCCAGCCGCACCAGTCCCTCGGCCAGCGTCACCGCAGCCGCAACGCCGTCGACCACCGGCAGGCCGTGGGTGGCGGAGAGTTCGGCGGCGAGATCGGCCATGCCGGCGCAGCCGAGCACGATGGCCTCGGCGCGGTCGTCGCGGATCGCGGCCGTGATTTCCGCGGAGATCTTGCCGAGAGCGTCTGCGTTGCGCTGCTCGAGCGCGAGCACAGGGACCTCGGCGGCGCGCACGCGGGCGCAGCGCTCGGCGAGGCCGTACTTCCGCAAATTATGCTCGATCGGCACGATGGAGACGCCAAGCGTCGTCACCACGGCAAAGCGCGCCGCGATCAGGCTCGCGACGTGAAAGCCGGCTTCGCCGATGCCGATCACCGGCGCCTTGGCCACAGCGCGTGCGGCGTCGAGGCCGGTGTCGTCGAAGCACGCAATGATGTGGGCGTTCGCGCCGTCGCGATCGGCGTCGCGAATGCAGCCAAGCATGCCGGGGACGGCGAAGGCTTCGTCGTAAAATCCCTCGATCGAGACCGGGCCCATCGCGGGCTGGCGTGCATCGATCACGGTGTCGGGCAATGCGATCGCGCGCGCCGCCGCGGCGATCTTCGCCGTCATCGTGGCAGTGGTGTTGGGATTGACGACGTGCAGTCGCATCGCAGTTAGACAAGCCCTTTTCCGGCGTCCGAGCCCTTGGCCGCCTGCCGCTTGTTGAGCATGTGGATGGTGCCGAGCGCAAGCGTGATCACCGCAAAAGACACCGCGGAGATGATGGTGCCGAGCGCGTAGATGTCCGGATTCGTCACGGTCGTGGTGAGGCCCTGGAGATCGAGCGGCAATGTATTCACCGCGCCGATGGCCTGGCTGGAGCGTGCGAGCTCGTCCCAGGATAGCGTGAAGCCGAACAGGCCGATGCCGATCACCGACGGCAGGATGATCGGCAGCACGACATGACGGAAGGCCTGCCACGGCGTCGCACCGAGATCGCGCGCGGCTTCCTCGAGTCTGGGATCAAAGCGGTTGAAGATCGCAAACATGATCAGGAGGCCGAACGGCAGCGTCCAGGTCAGATGTGCGCCGAGCCCGGAGGTGAGCAGGCCCATCGAGGTCTCGAAATTCTCGTTCCAGTGTGCCTTGATCAGATCGTCGATGATGCGGAATTCGAGCGAGATCCCGAGCGAGGTGATGATCGAGGGAACGATAAGGCTTGCGATCGCCGAGTAGAACAGAATGCTTTGCGCCTTGAACTTCCGGCGGAAAGCCATGCCGGCGGCGACCGACAGCACGACGGTGACCGCCATCACGATGACGCCGAGCAGCAGCGAGCGACGGAAGGCCGCGCCAAGATCGACGATGCCGGTGCCCTGGAATAGCTTTTGGAGCCAGAAGGTCGAGACGCCATTCATCGGGAAGGTGAGGCCGCCTTGCGGCCCCTGGAACGACAGCACGTAGATCGCGATCATCGGGCCGTAGAGAAACAGCACATAGGCCGCGAAGAAGATCGCGAGCACATAGAAAGAGCGCGGGCGTCCTTCCTTCATCGCCTACAGCTCCTTCTTGATGTCGACGATGCGCGACATCATGGTGATGATCAGGAACGTAATGATAAGCAGGATCACGGCATTGGCGGCCGCGGCCGGGAATTGCAGCGCGTTCACCCGCGTCTCGATGATCTTGCCGGCAGCCGCGATCTGCTGGCCGCCCATCACGCCGATGGTGATGAAATCGCCCATCACGATGGTGATGACGAAGATCGAGCCGATCACGATGCCGGGCTTGGTGAGCGGAATGACGACGTTGACCAGCGTCTGGAAGCCGGTGGCGCCGGCGTCATAGGCAGCCTCGATCAGCGACTTGTCGATGCGGATCATCGAATTGAAGATCGGCACCACCATGAAGAAGGTGAAGAGGTGAACCAGCGCCAGCACCACTGAGAATTCGGAGAACAGCAGCCATTCGATTGGCTGGCCGATCAGGCCTGTCTTCATCAGGCCGGAGTTCACCAGGCCGTTGCGCCCGAGCAGCGGGATCCAGGCGATCATGCGGATGACGTTGGAGGTCCAGAACGGGATCGTGCAGAGCAGCGACAGTCCCATCTGCCAGGTCTTGGACTTGATATGGAAGGCGAGGAAGTAGGCGACCCAGAAGCCGATGAAGAGCGTGATGGCCCAGACCAGGAAACACAGCTTCAGCGTCTTCAGATAGGTCTTGGCGATGGTGCAGAGATCGGGGAGCTGCGCGATGCAGCCTTCGAACGTGTCGGTGTAGCCGCGGCCGGAGAAGGCCGGCAGCAATTGATATTCGTTGTAGTCCCAGAACGAGACGATGACGACGAAGACCAGCGGGATCAGGAAGAAAGCGAGAAACACCAGCATCATCGGCCCGGCCTGCAGCCAGGAGATGAAGGAGGGCGACAGGCGCGCCGCTTTCGCAGGGCGCGCCGTCTCCGATCCCCGGACGAGGTCCGGGGATGGCTGTTGCAGAATGTCTTCCGACGTATCCATCACGCGGCGATGAACTCGTTCCACTTGCGGACCATGTAGTCGTTCTCGTCCATCACGGCGTTCCAGCACGCGACGCCGCCCATGCGCTCCTCGTAGGAACCGCCGTCACGCACGGAGCCTGCCTTCTCCAGCAGCGAGCCGTCGGGTGCCTTGATGTCCTTCTCGGCCGGCTTGCCTTCCATCCAGTAAGCCCACTCGTAGGGCTCCATGTTGGCTTTCGCGGTCGAGAGCACGGCCGAGTAATAGCCCTGGCGGTTCAGGTAGGCGCCGGCATAGCCGGACAAGAACCAGTTCACGAACTCATAGGCCCAATCGAGCTTCGGACCCGAGACGCCCTTGGAGACGCAGAAGCCCGAGGCCCAGGAGCGATAGCCTTCCTTCAGCGGCTGGAAGGTGCAGGCGATGCCCATCGAGCGGACCTTGGTCACTGCCGGCGACCACATCGACTGAATGACGGTCTCGCCCGAAGCCATCAGGTTGACGCTCTCGTTGAAGTCCTTCCAGAACGCGCGGAACTGCCCGGACTTCTTCGCCTCGGTCATCACCTTCATGGTGAGATCGATCTCTTCCTTGGTCATGTTGCCCTTGTCGGCATATTTGTACTTGCCGGTGGCTTCCACGACCATCGCGGCGTCCATGATGCCGATCGAGGGGATATTGAGGATCGAGGCCTTGCCCTTGAACTCGGGATTGAGAAGTTCAGCCCACGAATTGATTGGGCGCTTGATGATGTCGGGGCGGATGCCGAGCGTGTCGGCGTTGTAGACGGTCGGGATCAGCGTGACGAACTCGGTCGCCGTCTTGGAGAAGGTCTTGGAGTCCTTGCCTTCGAGATACAGCACCTTCCAGGGCGCGGTGCCCTGATTGCCGATCTTCTTGCCGCCGGGCGTCTCGCCCTTGGTGAAGACCGGCGTGATGTTGTCGAATTCCTTGATCTTCTTGGCGTCGAGGGCAAGGATGTTGCCCGACGGCACCAGCTTCTTCAGCGAGAAATATTCGGTGTCCAGCACGTCAAAGGAGTTCGGCTGGGTCATCACGCGCTTGGTGACGTCGTCGGTGGTCGCGGTGATGTATTCGATCTTGATGCCGGTGTCCTTCAGGCACTGCTTGGAGATGTCGTCGCCTTCGTTCACGGCGGTGCCGAGATAACGCAGCACCTTCGGTTCGGCTGACATCACGTAGGGGAAGCCGGTGATGGCGCCGGAGCCGGCGGCAAGGCCGGCGAGACCTGCGGTGCTCTTGAGTAGCGTGCGGCGGCTGACGCCGGTCTTTCTGGTGGTCTCGGTCATTCCAGTCACTCCTCTGTGTTGCGCATTTTCTAAGATGACGGCGCTATTGCAGGCGTTGCGCCTTGGCGGGATCCCAAGTGACCAGCACGCGATCGCCCGGACGGAACGGGTGGACGTCGAAGGTGGCTTCGGGAACGTGGGCGAACAGGGCGGTGCCGTCGTCGAGCGTGAGCGAGACGGCGACATAGGAGCCCTGGTACTCGGTCTGGGTCAGCAGCGCCGGCGCGCCGAATGCGCCGTCAGTGACCGGCTTGATGCCGAGCTGATCGGCACGCACGGCGATGAGGTTGCCGGCGTCGCTGAGGACGTTGTGGCCGCCGATGAAGCGCGCCACGAATTCGGTGCGGGGATGATGGAAGATGTCGCGGGCGCTACCCTGCTGCTCGATCTTGCCCTGGTTCATCACCACGATGTGGTCGGCGAGCGCCATCGCCTCTTCCTGGCCGTGGGTGACCTGGATGAAGCTGATGCCGAGCTCGCGCTGCAGCCGTTTCAGCTCGCCGCGCATCCTGACCCGCAGGAATGGATCGAGTGCGGACAGGGGCTCATCGAGCAGGAGGATCTGCGGCTCCGTGATCAGGGCGCGGGCGAGCGCGACGCGCTGCTGCTGGCCGCCGGAGAGCTGGGCCGGCAGTCGCGCCGCATAGGGCGTCATGGCCACGAGCTCAAGCAGTTCGCCGGCGCGCTTGTGCCGCGTCGCACGATCGACGCCGCGCATTTTCAGGGCAAACGCAACATTGTCGAGCACGCTCAGGTGCGGAAACAGCGCGTAGGACTGGAACATCATCGCCGTGCCGCGCTTGGCAGGCTCGAGGTCGGTGACGTTCTGTGGCCCCAGGATGATGTCGCCCTCGGTGACCGCCTCGTGGCCCGCGATCATGCGCAGGGTCGAGGTTTTGCCGCAGCCGGAGGGGCCGAGCAGGCAGCAATAGGTGCCGGCGGGAATCTTCAGATTGACGGTGTCGACCGCCAGCGTCGTGTCATAGCGCTTGGTGACGGCGACCAGTTCGAGAGCGGCGGGAGTGGCCATGCTGTGTCCGGGGCGGTGCAGTTGTTCCGCCTCTCTCCGCAAGGTCCGTGCCAACAGCGCAAATTGGGTCGAATCTAAAAACTGTCCAGCGGAGTCAGGTCGTTAGATCGAATCCGGCGTGGTTGTGCGGCGCACGGGCCGGGCAGGGATGTGCACACGAAATGGGCGAAGATTGTATAAAGTTTCGCCTGTGATTGGATACAGCTCGTCGACTACCATCGAGACCGAACGTCGTCGACCGAGCCCTCAAACCCAGCCGTTAGAACTAATGGCCGCCAAATCCCGCCCGAAATCCGATGCGCCCGACGTGAGCGATCGCGTCAGCCGGATCAGGGAGGGCGTGACCGCGGCGATCCTCGAGCATCGCCTGCTGCCGGGCACCAAGCTCGGCGAAGACGAGATCGGCGAGATCTATGGTGCGAGCCGCACGCTGGTCCGCACAGCGCTGCAGCAGCTCGCGCATGAGGGCATCGTCAACATCGAGAAGAACCGCGGCGCCTTTGTCGCGCGCCCGACGCCGGCGGATGCCCGCGAGGTGTTCGAGGCGCGTCGGCTGATCGAGCCCACCATCGTCGATCACGCTGTCGACGCCGTCTCGCCAGCATGGATCAATCGCCTTCAGCAGCATCTTGCCGAAGAGCGCGAGGCCGAGCTGCGTGGCGACGCGCGCGCCTCGGTCCGGCTCTCCGGCGACTTTCATCGGCTCGTCGCGGAGATGAGCGGCCACAGCATCTATCTCGGCTTTCTGAAAGAGCTGATCGCGCGCTCCTCGCTGATCATCCTGCTCTATCGCCGTCACGACACGCCGGCCTGCGGCACCGATCATCACGCCGAGATCGTTACCGCGATCCGCACGCGCGACAAGCAGGTTGCGCGTGAGCAGATGCTGTCGCATCTGAACGAGATCGAGGCCGAACTGTTCCTGAAGGACCCCGCCGCCGACGAGCTGCGGCTCGCGGACGTGCTGGGCGCGTAGCGAACAGCGTCGGTCGGCTAGGGCAGCGAAGATCCTTGGTTGCGCCTGACGATCTTCAGCACCAGCAGAACCGCACCAATGACCAGCAGCAGGACACCGATGAAAGTCGTGCCGCCGGATTCAAAGGTCACGCCGACCGCGGTCAGCAGGCACCCGATAATGATTGCGAAGAGCCCGCCGAGTTTCTTGATGAGCAGGATGGGTCCGTCACTCGCTTGTGCCACCATGTTACGCCTCGCCACTTGCTGCGCGGTCTGTGTTTAAAGCCCACCTCTCGCCCCATTGGTCTCCTGCCGCGCCGATCGCCCGATCGTACGCCTGTCAGTCTGAGTTGCAATCTTGCGTTGTCCTGGGGGCGCGCGTGATGTTCGACTTTAATTAGAGTTCGATGCAGGCGAGGCAGCTTCGCTTACTCATTTGCCGAAATTTCCCGAGTAGATGCATCTGGAGATGTATCTCCATCGGGACTCGTATGGCTGAATTGCAAAATCGCCCTATGGTTGCAAATTGACTCCATCGGACCATGGGCATCAACTTACCGCCGCGCAGTGAGTCTGGATCTGTTTCGGCAACAGCCGAACCCGTTCCACGGAGTAGTGCAATGGCGTCGCGTTCGGCCGTCGAGGAGCGGGAGCCGACCTATGTCTCGACCGGCCACCTGCCGGCTCCAGACACGGTGCAGTCGCTGGTCAACGAGGCGCAGCGGCGCTTCAAATCAAATCGCGATGGCGAGAATTCGCAGGTCTATCCGGCCCTTGCCCGGGTGCCGAGCGAGTTGTTCGGCGTCTGTGTCGTTGGCACAAGCGGGCGCGTCTATGGCGCCGGAGACGTCGACTACGAATTCTCCATCATGAGCGTGTCGAAGCCGTTCCTGTTCGCGCTGGTCTGCGAGACCATCGGGCCTGACGAAGCACGTGCGAAGCTCGGCGCGAATGCGACGGGCCTTCCATTCAATTCGCTCGCTGCGATCGAGCAGGGTAACGGCCGTACCAATCCGATGGTCAATGCCGGCGCGATCGCGACGACAAGCCTGGCGCCGGGCGCGACGGCCGAAGCACGGTGGGCCTTCATCCATGACGGATTGTCGCGCTTTGCCGGCCGTGCGTTGCCGCTCAACGAAGAGGTCTATGCGTCGGCGTCGCAGACCAATTTTCGTAATCGCAGCATTGCGCGGCTGCTGGAGAGCTACGACCGCATCTATTGCGACGCCAAGGAAGCGACCGATCTCTACACGCGGCAGTGCTCGCTCAATGTGAGCGCCCGCGATCTCGCCGTGATGGGAGCGACGTTGGCCGATGGCGGCGTCAACCCGGTCACGAAACAGCGTGTGGTCGATGCCTCGGTCTGCCACTACGCGCTGGCCGTCATGATCACCGCCGGGCTGTATGAGACGTCGGGCGACTGGCTCTACGACATCGGCCTGCCCGGCAAGAGTGGAATCGGCGGCGGCATCGTCGCGGTGTCGCCGGGCAAGGGAGGTTTCGGGACCTTCGCGCCGCCGCTCGACGCGGCCGGCAACAGCGTGCGGGGACAGCTTGCCGCGAAGTTCCTGTCGCAGCGGCTGGGGATGGATCTGTTCGTATCGCAACCGGAACAATGAATGCACAAAAAGGATCGGCGGGCCCGCGGGCTTGACTGGTCGCAATGCCGATCAAGCGGGAGGACGTCATGGCCACGCAGACAATCTCGATCGGCGGCATTCACGGGGAAGAGCGCGTGTCATGGATTCCCATGATCTCGATTGCGCTCGGCCAGATGATCATGTCGTTCAACGTGGCCTCGCTGCCGGTGGCGATGGGCGGGATGGTCACGAGCTTCGGCGTGGCGCCGACCACGGTCGCAACCGGGATCGTGGCATACTCCATGCTGGTTGCGGGCTTCGTGATGCTTGGCGCCAAGCTCGCCCAGCGCTTTGGCGCGCTGCAGGTGTTCCGGGGCGCTGTCGTACTGTTCTTCATCTCGCAGCTGATGATGACGTTCAGCCCGACGGCGACGGTCATGATTTCGGCGCAGGCGCTCTGCGGCGCGTCGGGAGCAGTGATCGTGCCCTCGCTCGTCGCGCTGATTGCGGAGAACTATGCTGGGCGACAGCAGGCCACCGCACTTGGTGCGCTGGGCTCGGCGCGCGCGGCGGCGGGTGTGCTCGCTTTCGTAATCGGCGGTGTCCTGGGAACCTATATCGGCTGGCGGCCGGCGTTCGGCATCCTGATCGCGGCCTCGGCCATCGTCTTCCTGATGAGCTTTCGCCTGAAGCCGGACCGCGGCCGGCCGGACGTGCATATCGACCTGGTCGGGGTGGCGCTCGCGGCGAGTGCGATCATTCTCATTAGCTTCGGCTTCAACAATCTGAACGGCTGGGGCCTCGCGGTTGCGACCGCCAATGCGCCGTTCGATTTGCTTGGCCTGTCGCCCGCGCCAATCATGATTGTGCTCGGCATTGTGCTGGGGCAGGGATTTCTGCTCTGGACGCACCGGCGCCAGGCCGCGGGCAAGACGCCGCTGCTGGCGCTCGAGGTCATCGACTCGCCTGAAGAGCGCTGTGCGGTGTTCGCGTTGTTCGCGGTGGTCGCGCTCGAGGCCGCGCTGAACTTCACCGTGCCGCTCTACATCCAGATCGTGCAGGGCCGTTCGCCGATCGCGACCGCGATTGCGATGATGCCGTTCAACCTCACGGTCTTCTTCTCGGCGATGCTGATCGTGAATGTCTACGAGCGGCTGACGCCGCGGCAGATCGGCCGCTACGGTTTTGCGCTCTGCACCATCGCGCTGGTCTGGCTCGCCTTTGTCGTGCGCAACGACTGGAGCGAGGTCCCCGTACTATTCGGGCTCGTCCTGTTCGGCATCGGACAGGGCTCGCTGGTGACGCTGCTGTTCAACGTGCTGGTGACGGCGTCGCCGAAGGCGCTCGCCGGCGACGTCGGCTCCCTGCGCGGCACCACGCAAAATCTTGCCTCGGCGCTCGGTACGGCGGTGGCGGGCGCGCTGCTGGTCGGCCTGCTCAGCACCATTGCGCTGGGCAAGATCACAGCGAGCCCGGTGCTGACGCCGGAGCTCCAGGCACAGGTCGACCTCGGCAACATCACCTTCGTCAGCAACGATCGCCTGCGCAGCGTGCTCGAACGCACGAACGGGACGCCGGAGCAGGTCGCGGAGGCTGTCCGCGTCAACACCGAGGCCCGGCTGCGCGCGCTGAAAATCGGACTGTTGATCATGGCAGGTCTCGCGCTGATCGCGATCATCCCGGCGGGACGGCTGCCGAACTATCTGCCGGGCGAGATACCGAGCGACCAGGCCGCCGCAAAAACGTGAGTTCGAGAACGGACCGGGGACTTGGAAGGAGAATGCCGTGAGTGAGATGGATCGCCGCGACACGCTGCGGCTCATGTTCGGAGGCGTGATCCTCGCGGGCGCAGGCGCAGGTCTGTGGCCGCAGGATGCCGCTGCCTTGGCGGATGCGTCGCCACTCGATCAACCAGCTTCGATCAGACGCGAACCCGCGGGACGGGTTTATGCGCAATCGACCCGTCCGCGGCCTCCGGTGCACCGCCCGCCTCATCGGCCGCCGCCGCGACCGCCGTCATGGCATCGGCGGCGCCGGCGTTGGGTGTGCTGGTGGCATCGTGGCCGCCGTCATTGCGGCTGGCGTTGGCACTAACCGAGGGAGGATGTCATGACGACTTACGATCATAGCGCGCCGATGGGCGCAACCGGCCTGCCGCAACCGCCCCGCTGGGTCTGCGTGCTCCTGGGCCTCTTCATGGTGTTCACGGGGCTGATGGTGTTGGGCGACGTTGCCTTCTTCACCGTGATCAGCGCGCTGTTCATCGGCTGGATGGCGATTGCCACCGGCGCCTTCGAGATTTTTCACGCGTTCTGGACCAAGGGCTGGGGCGGGTTTGTCTGGCAGGTGGTGCTTGGCGTTCTCTACATCGCCTTCGGTATCGTTCTCATCAGCCAGCCGCTGACCGGCGCGCTGCTGCTGACCTACGCTCTTGGCCTCGCGCTTCTCGTCTCCGGGGTAGTCCGCATCCTGATCGGCATCGGCCGCTGGCAGCAGGGCGGCGGGATCATGCTGGCCTCGGGCCTGTTCGGCGTGCTCGCCGGTCTCATCATTCTCACCGGTTTTCCGATGACCGGGCTCTGGGTGTTGGGCATGCTGCTCGGCATCGATCTGTTGTCGCACGGCATCGGCTGGCTGACCTTTGCCTGGCGGCCTGTCGCAGCCGCCGCATAGCGGCACCCGAGCGCGGAGATTGAACATGTCGGGATTGAGTATGCGGGCCGGCCTCGCGGTGCTGCTCGCAATGATCGTCTGCAGCGCGTCGCCCGCGCCGGCCCAGCAGGACGCTGCCGTCCTGTTCCGCAACGTCAGGATATTCGACGGCAAGAACGCGACGCTCTCGGTCGCGTCCAACGTCCTCGTCAGGGATGGCAAGATCGAGAAGATCTCGACCGCGGACATCGCGGCGACCGGCCTAATCATCGCCGGCGGCGGCCGTGTGCTGATGCCGGGCCTGATCGATGCGCATTGGCACGCGATGCTGGTGAGGCCGACGCCGACGGCGGCCCTCGGCGATGTCGGCTACAACAATCTACTCGCCGCCAGTGAGGCGACGGCCACGCTGATGCGCGGCTTCACCACCATCCGCGACATGGGTGGGCCGACCTTCGGCCTGAAGCAGGCCATCGACGAGGACCTCGTCGCCGGTCCGCGCATCTATCCGTCCGGCGCCATCATCACCATCACCGGCGGTCATGGCGACTTCCGCCAGCTCTCCGACCTGCCGCGCACGATCGGCGGCATGATGAGCCGCATGGAGCGGATCGGCGGCAGCATGGTCGCCGACAGTCCCGACGAGGTGCGCGTGCGCGCTCGCGAGCAGCTCATGCAGGGGGCTTCCCAGGTGAAGCTCACCGCAGGCGGCGGCGTGGCCTCGCCGTTCAGTCCGCTGGACGTCTCGACCTTCACCGAGCCCGAGCTGCGTGCCGCGGTCGAGGCCGCGGACAATTGGGGCACCTATGTCGCCACGCACGCCTATACCCCGATCGCGATCCAGCGCTCGATCGCAGCCGGCGTCCGATGCATCGAGCACGGCCATCTCATGGACGAGGCGAGTGCGAAGCTGATGGCTGAGAAGGGGATCTGGCTCAGCACGCAGCCGTTCCTGGATATGTCCGCGGGTGCCGGGCTCGGGCCTTCGGAACAGGATAAGTTGCGGCAGGTGGTTGCCGGCACCGACCGCGTTTATGCGCTGGCAAAGAAATATCACCTCAAGACTGCATTCGGCACCGACGTCCTGTTCTCGCAGGCGCTCGCGGAGAAGCAGGGCTCGATGCTGGCCGCGCTGACGCGCTGGTACACGCCGGCCGAAGCGCTGGCCATGGCGACCTCGACCAATGCCGAACTGTTGAGCCTGTCGGGCCTGCGCAATCCCTATCCCGGCAAGCTCGGCGTGGTCGAGGAGGGCGCGCTCGCCGATCTCCTTTTGGTCGACGGCAATCCGCTCGACAACATCGGTCTCGTCGAAGATCCCGCGAAGAATTTTGTGGTGATCATGAAGGGCGGCAAGGTCTACAAGAACATCCTGCCGCGCTGACGAGCGCGTCTCCAAAAAAGTTGCGGCCAGGCTTTGGGGGAAGCCTGGCCGCGCGCGAACCGGTCTGGGACGGGGAGGGGTGGGGATGTGACCGGGTCGCGTAACTCGTTGTCTCGTTCCTACTGATCTGCTTACTGATCTCTTGCGCTGGCGGTGGAGACCGCCGGCTTGGTATCGCCGAGCGACACCCAGACGTTGGGATCGGCCTGCGACTGGCGCTTGACGAAGCGGTAGCCGGTCTCGGTCCAGGCAACGACGCTCTCGTTCTGATTGTCGAGAATGAACTCGCCCTTGTCGGTCTTCACCGTCAGCACCGCGTGTCCTTCGCCCTTCTTGTCGCGCACGACGGTGATGAGCAGGGCCTCGCGCGGCCAACCGGCATCAATCAGCATCTTGCGCTTCAACAGCACGTAATCTTCACAGTCGCCGTAACCGTCGGTCGGCAGCGACCACTTCTCGACCACACCCCAGTGCTCCTGGTCGGTCAAAGGCTTGATGGTCTCGTTGACCCAGCGATTGACCTTGGTCAGGTCGCGCCACGCGGTCTGCGACATCACGATGTCGCGCGGCTGCGTCGGTCCGCCCTGACACTGAGCGGCATTCTCTGCACAAAACTCGACCCAGCCGATCGGCGCACGCGTGGTGTCGCCGAGGCTTGCGTAGAGCAGACGGCTTTCGCCGGCCTGCGCTGTCGCGCTGATCCCGAAGAGCATGGCAGCGATAGCCAGTCTCTTCCCCTGTCCCCTGAAGTCCAACATTGCGGCCCCCGTTTCTTGTTGGGACCACATTGCGCATGGAGCTTTTGAGTTGCGGCTAAATCAACCAAGTCAAGTCGAGGCGAATACAAGTAAAAGGCGCGACGAATTCGATCTATACTTGAAGAAAATTCGAATAAAATTTGAGAATACTGCAATTGATTCAAATTGTAGGGATTAACGCGGGAACCCTGCTGGAACCGTTGTTTCCGCACGCGAAGAGGCCGCACGTTAACCGGCGTAAGGCCGCAGCCGGACGCGAAAAAGGCGGCGTCCGCATCGCGAAGGCCGCCTTTGAGGCTGGAAAATCAGGGGGGTTGGCGCGCTATCGCTTTACCGCGCGGTAACGCTCTCTTCGAGTGTCTCGATCGGCTGCGAGTGCAAGAACTCCAGCGCGAAGCCGTCTTCGAGGTTTCGGACCACGCGGCCCTGGACCCGGCCGAGCATAACCGTCGATTTCAGCGGCGGGCGGTTCTCCGCCGCGATGGCGGCGCCCGACAGCGACAGGTCGATGATGCGGCAGGTCATCTTGGTGCCGTCTTCGAGCGTCAGCACCGCGATCGGGTTGCGCGGCACGATACGGTCGTGGCGGCGATCTTCCGGCAGGTTGAGGATGTCGCGGTTGGCGAGCCAGGTCAGCTGGGCCGCGAGCTTGTCGCGTTTGCGCGGCGTGGCGCCCACCGTCATGGCAAAACCGTTGTCGATGATCCGGGTGATCTTGCCCTCGACCCGGCCGATATGGTCGAGATAGGCCACCACGCGGTCGCCGACATTGCCGATGCCGGGCGCCAGGAGCGCGAGCCCCCCGGGCGACATGTTGATCACCTGGCAGGGGAATTCACGGCGATCCGGCAGCATGTAACGGCCGAGCAGGTGAACCTTCACCCGCTGGAAACGCCGACGTTCCTCGGCGGCCGGAAGAAATTTTTTGTTCGCCAACGCCATTTTCACTACCCGACCCCCCGCCCGGGCGGAGTCCGCCACGACCGTAAGGTGCATAGGGTTAATGCCGCGTTATGATTTGGCGCGGCGATGACGGACCGACACAATGCGTTCAAAAAGCCACATCAAGGGTGGGCAGGCCAATATCGTCAGCGCGCCGAGGTCGAGCGCGACCGCGGCCGTTCCCGCCGATTTGGCCAGCCTGCCCGCGACCGCCGGTCCCAGCATCATTGCGGCATAGAACAGGGTGTAGAACACGCCCATCCCGATCGCCCTGGTCTCCGGGGCGAGCACGCGGGCGGCGAGGCTCATGATCGGGCCGGCCGGATGGCCGCCGATCAGGCCGATCAGGACGAGGATGGTGATCACGGCGTCGGATCGGCTCAGCCAGGCGAGCAGGGCGGCCACGACGAGGCTGGACGCAATCGCCAATACAAAGGGCCGCTTGAAGCGATCGGCGAGATAGCCACCGGCCGGCACCGAAATCACCGACAGCCACATCACAACGCTGATCGCCGAGCCGGCCGCGGCGATGCTCCAGCCGCGCTCGGCGAGCAAAGAGGGGCCGAACGAGAAGATCATGGCGAAGCCGACATTATAGAGGCCCCAGATCGCGCCCGCGACGATCACCGCCAACAGGGCAAGGCGATCGAGCTTGCTTGATCCAGCCGCGCTGACCGTCGCGCCAGGTGGCGGCTGATAGAACATGATCAGCGCAACGCCGATCGCGCTCAGCGCACCAGTCGCGGCGAATACGGCGCCTGCGCCATAGGCGGTGCCGATCGCCGGCAGCACCAGCAGCGAGATCGCAACGCCTGCCGGCCAGGAGTTGACGAAGATCGCCATCGCGGTTGCGATCTCCTTGCCGGCAAACCAGTCGGTGCCCATCTTGGTGAGCTGCACCGTCAGCAGCACGCCGCCGGCGCCGGAGGTAATGCGTCCTGCCATGTGCAGGCCCCAGATGTCGGTGGTGGCCATCACCAGGCTGCCCGCGGTCATCAGCAGCAGCGCCGATATCGTGGTTGGCTTGTCGCCAAGGGTTCGCCCTATCGCGCCGCCCGGCAGCGCCAGCACCACGCCCGGGGTGAAATAGAGCCCGATCAGGATGCCGATATCGGCGAGCCCGACGCCAAATGTCTTTTCAAGCAGCGGTGCGACCGCCGCCACGCTCTGGAACTGGAACGCGATGGTGAGGCGAACGACAAACAGGATCGCAAGAATAGTCCAGCGATTGCGCAATGCCTTATCTCCCCAACCCGCTTATCGAGGGTGCGGTGGAGAGGGACGAGAGTCAACCTGCAGTCTTCCGCGTCGCGCGCCGATAGAGCAGACACAGCAGCGCCAGCAGCACTGCGGCCGATAGTCCGAGCGACCAGTGAATGCCGATTGCCGCTCCGAAGACGCCGACGGTAATGCCGCTGAATGCCCTCATGCCAAGTCCCGCCATATTATAGAGACCGACGACGCGGCCGCGGATGTCGGGTGGCGCATTCAACTGCACCAGCGCCTGCGCCATGGTGTTGAACGACAGCTCGAAGAAGCCCGCGAAGAACAGCAGTATAATCGCGACCGGATAGATCCGCACCGCGGCGAAGCCGAGCAGCGCCACGCTCCAGAGCGTCGCGAGCAGGATCGCGGTGCGCGGCGTGCCTTTCAATCGTCCCCAGGATTCCAGCGCGATGCCCGCGAGCAGCGCCCCACCGGCGTCGGCTGCGAGCAGCACGCTGTAGGACACTCCGGGATCGCCATGGCCGAGATCGCCGGCAAAGCCCGGCATCTGCGCGTGATAGGCGTTTCCGATCATGAAGGAGGTGAGGCCGGCGAGCCACGTCATGGCTGTCAGTACCGGCTTGGTGCCGATCGCGCGCATGGTGTCGATGATGTCAGCAAAGCCGCGCACGGCAAAGCGCCGCACCGCGACGCTGCTGTCGCGGACCGGCGCCCAGAACAGCCAGAGCAGCATCGGCAGATAGAACAGCGTGTTGAAGATGATGCCATGCGAGGTGCCGAGCGTCAGCATGATGACGCCGCCCGCCGCAGGCCCAACCAGGATGCCGAGATAGCGCGCCATCGCATTCAGCCGCACCGCGCTCGGCAGATCGGCAGGACCGACGAGGTCGTAGAGCAGCAGCTGGTTCGGCGTCTGCCACAGCACGCCGGCGCAGCCGTGGATCACCAGCAGCAGCATCGCGTGCCACATCTGGATCGTGTCGGTGATGAAGAAGAAGCCCCACCCGGCCGAGGCCACGATGAACAGCAGCATGCCGCATTGGATGATGCGGCGCGGGTCGAAGCGGTCGGCAAGCCCGCCGACCACGACCGAGAACAGCAGGAACGGCAGCCAGTGCGACAGCACCGCAAAACCGCCCAGCGTCGGCGAATGGAATTTCTGGAACACCACCCAGTAGCTGATCACGTGCTCGATATTGTCGGCCATCATCGCCAGCACATAGGCGATGAACTGGAGCCGATAGGGCACGGACTTCATCGCCGCGAACGATCCGGACGCGGCCACGGGATTTTGGGGGAGGGGGTTCAAGGGGGCACCAGGGGCAAGATATCAGCCGGCCATACACGCTCATTGGTGAGTGCTCAAGACACTTGGGTGTGCTTGGGCATCTGCCATGCGCTGCTGCCACACACTCCGCCGTCATCCCCGCGCAACCGCGAAGCGGTTGTCGCTGGAGGTGCGAGCCTTGCGATGCATCAGCATCGCAAGGGGAGCCTCGAAGGATGGGCGACAGGAGCTCGCGGCCCATCCTTCGAGGCGCGCGAGAGCGCGCACCTCAGGATGACGGCGGTGCTTGTAGCAGGCGTCGCGCCCACATTTTGCTGCGCATCATACGGGCTACATGGCCGCACCTTGGCACGAGCGCGCATCTCACATACGCTTCGCTTCACGCCCGCACCCATCAATCATAACAGACGGGCACCGAGGAAACAGCGATGCAACAGATCCGCGTCTGCACTCACGCAGGGCCGGGCTCGGAGCCCGTCATCAAGACCGTGCCTTGGCCGAAGGTCGGCCGCAAGGGGGCGCTGATCAAGATCGGCGCGTGCGGCGTCTGCGGCACTGATCTGCATATCCTGAAAGGGCATTGGCCGAAGCCGCTGCCCTGGCCGTTCACGCTTGGCCATGAGATTGGCGGCGTCATCGTCGAATGCGGCGACGAATTCACCGAGGATTTCATGAGCAAGCCGCTCGAGGTCGGATCGAAGGTGATGATCCCGCCGCTGATGCCGTGCGGCAAATGCTACTACTGCATCCATTATCCGCAGACCGCGAACAAATGCCTGACGCCGGTCTATTACGGCCGCTATCTCGGTTTCGACAAGGCGCCGCACATGTGGGGTGGCTGGGCCGAATATGTCTATGTCGATCTCGATATGCTGCCGGGCACCAAGATCTACAAATTGCCCGACGACATGTCGCTGCGCCTTGGCGCGCTGTCGGAGCCGTTGACCTCCTGCATCCGCGCGTTCAACCGTGCGAGCCGCGCCGGCGGTTTCAGTTGGGGCGATACGGTGGTGATCCAGGGCTCGGGCCCGATCGGCATTTTGGCGGTCGCGGCCGCCAAGGAGATGGGCGCAGGGCGTGTCATCTGCATCGGCGCGCCGGAAGAGCCGCGGCTCAAGCTCGCGCGTGAGTTCGGCGCGGAAGCGACCGTGAACATCGAGGAGATCACATCGCCGCAAGATCGTATCGCGCGCGTCCGCGAGATCGTAGGCGGCTTCGGCGCCGATCTGGTGATGGACTGCTCGGGCCATCCGACCGCCGGCCCCGAAGGCATCGAGATGCTGCGCGACGGCGGCACCTATGTCGAGATGGGCCAGTTCACCGATGCCGGCTCGATCGAGACCTCCTGGCACCGCATCTGCACCAAGGACCTCAACGTGCTCGGATCCTG
Organism: Bradyrhizobium ganzhouense; assembly: GCF_049949285.1. NCBI lineage: Bacteria > Pseudomonadati > Pseudomonadota > Alphaproteobacteria > Hyphomicrobiales > Nitrobacteraceae > Bradyrhizobium > Bradyrhizobium ganzhouense. Next base: position 5,884,593 of record NZ_CP181318.1, on the reverse strand, counting down.
GGGCTTCACCGGCAACGATCTGCCGCTCGGCGTCGACATGCTCTACCGCACCCGCGACAAATATCCCTGGCTGAAGATGCAGACGATCTACCCGTTCACCGAAGAGGGCGTCGCGCAGGCGGTCAAGGATGCCATGGCGATGAAGACGGTGAAGTCGACCATCGTGCCGTGGCCGGAATTGGTGGAGTGATGTTTCGTAGCGTTGATGTTTTGGAATAAGATCACGTATGGACGAACAAACAAACGAACTAGCCCCGCGCACCCGCTCCCCCTTCAACGCCATCCGCGCGATCGACTACACCGTCATTTTAGTGCGCGACATGGCGGCGATGCGCGGCTTCTATGAGGGCGTGCTCGCCTTGTCCCTGCTGCGTGAGCTGTCGCCGAACTGGATCGAGTACGGCCTCGGTAGCAACACGCTCGCGTTGGCGCGACCAAGCCGGACTGCGGCCGATGCGCCGACGCCGGCCGGGAGTGCCTCCCTGCAACTGGCCTTCAGGGTCTCTGCAGCCGAGGTCGACGCCTGCGCTGACGAGCTCGTGCGACAGGGTGTGGCGCTGCTCTCGCCGCCGACGAACCAGCCGTTCGGGCACCGGACGCTGTTCTTTAGGGATCCCGACGGCAATCTTCTGGAGGTTTATGCCGAGATCTGAGACGGGCGGAACTGAATGCCCCAGAAGTTCCACAGGGAATCCGCGACTTATTCACGTCGCGGTGAAACTTAAGCCCAGGTTCCGGCTTTCAGTTCGCGGGAGAGTTTTTGTGAAGCGAATCCTGAAGCCCATCACCTACATCCTGGCCGCCATCTACTTCCTGGTGGATGCGGTGTTTATGGCCGTGGCGCGGCCGATCTCGCGCTGGCTCGGGCGGCATTTCGAATTCAAGCGGCTGCGCGCCTGGATCAAATCGCTGCCGCCTTATCCGTCGCTCGCGCTGTTTTCCGTGCCCGTGATCATTCTGGAACCGATCAAGCCGTTGGCGGCATACCTTGTCGCAACCGGTCAGTTCCTGAGCGGCGTGTCGGCGTTTGTCGGCTGCGAGCTGCTCAAGCTCGTGCTGGTCGAGCGCCTGTTCCACCTCACGCGGGACAAGCTGATGCGGATTCCGGCGTTCGCCTGGGTGTACGGGAAGTTCACCGAGATGAGGGCATGGCTGCAGGCCACCGAAGCCTGGCGCGCCATCCGTGCCCTGAGCCGCGCAGCGAAAGACTTTGTCATGCGGGCCAAGACAAGGCTGGCCGGCGGCTTCAGCAAGCTCGTGACCTCCAGGGATTAGACCTGCGCGCCTATGCCAGCTTGCGCGCTGCGGCCGTGGCCTTGTCACCCGTGTTCGGCGTCCCCGTCGGCTCAATCAGCATCAGGTGAACCTCCTCACGTGCCACCGGGCGATGCTCGACACCCTTGGGCACGACATAGAGCTCGCCCGGTCCGAGCGTGACGGTGCGGTCCCGCAGCTCGATGTCCAGCTGGCCCTTCAGGACGAGAAAGAAGTCGTCGGTGTCGTCATGCTTGTGCCAGGTGAATTCTCCCTTCACCTTCACCACCATCACGTCGCAATCATTGAAGGTCGTGATCGTGCGCGGTGACCAGTACTCCTGAAAGGTCGCGAGCTTGTCGGCAAGCGAGATGCTGTCGGCCATGTTTCACCCGTATCCTGTTTCCGCGTGAGGCACGATTTGGGATCAAAGGACCGGCGCGGCAAGACGCATATCCGTCAATCGATCGATCCTGTTCCGCCGGGACCTGAGATAGCATCAAGCTCATCCGCCTTCACCACCGTTGCGCCCACCACCTTGGTGCCCTCCAGCTCCCGCACGATGCGTTCATCCGGTCCGACGATGCCGAGATCGAACTCGCGCTCCGGCGTGACCAGGATCATGCGCTGGCCGACGATCACGACGACCGTCATGTCGTTGCGCTCGCCTTCCTCGGCCCAGGCACGGATCTCGCTGGCGTAGGGCTCCTTGCGCCAGGAATTGGGGGAGCCGGGGTCGCAGCGGACCTCGATGCCATCCTCTGACGTGGTCAGAACCAGCTTGGAGCGGCTCGGCTTCCAGCACTCGTCCAGGAGGTGGTTGACGAGCCAGAGGCAGCTGAAGCTTTCACATTCGGCAGGCCGGTCGGCGTAGATCGCGCAGCCGCGGCCGGGCTTGCAATGAGCGCACCAGGTGCCCGCCGGCTTGGCGAGCGCCTCGATCGCCATCACCTTGCAGCAAAGCGTGCAGTCGCCGCACTGACGCTGGTCTGACGAGGTCATAGATGCATCCCTGGCACCTCCGATCGCGCACAATTTAGCCGAGATGGTCGCAAAAGTCCGCCGTTCCGGGTCCAAAAGCGTGCTGGAGCCGTCAAAGCGCGCCAAAAGTGCCAGGCCGAGCATCCCGGGCTTGTTCACCCTGTCGCCAATGCCATGCATCAAAGCCATGGTGATTTGGCCGCTTCTGGCGTAAAGAGCGTCCAAATCAAAATCATGATGGGTGTGACCGGGCCTTCTGCAGTGACTGCAGCGTCGGCCCCTTCGGCTTTCCGTTCCGCGCCCCCGGACCAACCAAGGTTTTCCATTCCGTGTCCTTTCCGGCCCTGACCCCGCCGCTCGCCCGTGCCTTGGCTGAGCGCAATTACGATTCACCGACCCCCGTTCAGCTCGCCGTGCTCGGCGAGGATGCGGTCGACCGCGACCTCCTGGTCTCGGCCCAGACCGGCTCGGGCAAGACCGTCGCTTACGGTTTGGCCATGGCCAAGGATTTGCTCGATGGTGCGGAGCAGTTCGAGCAGGCCGCCGCGCCTCTGGCTTTGATCGTCGCGCCGACCCGCGAGCTCGCCCTGCAGGTCCAGCGCGAGCTGACATGGCTCTATGCGCAAGCGCGCGCGCGCGTCGTCTCCTGCGTCGGCGGCATGGATCCGCGTCGCGAGCAACGCGAATTGGCCGCTGGCGCCCACATCGTTGTCGGCACGCCCGGTCGCTTGTGCGATCATCTGCGGCGCAATCGTCTCGACATCTCGGAATTGAAGGTCGTGGTCCTCGACGAGGCCGACGAGATGCTCAATCTCGGCTTTCGCGAGGACATGGAGTTCATCCTCAAGACCACGCCGGACACGCGCCGCACCTTGTTGTTCTCGGCGACGTTTCCGCGCGGCATCGTGGCGCTGGCGAAGCAATATCAGCAGCAGGCGTTCCGGATCGAAGTCGCCGGCGACGAGGGCGGTCACGCCGATATCGAATACCGCGCCATCCGCGTCGCTCCCGGCGATGTCGAGCATGCGGTCGTCAACGTGCTGCGCTTTTACGAGTCGCCGAGTGCATTGGTGTTTTGCAACACGCGCGATGCGGTCAGGCATTTGCAGGCGGCGCTGCTGGAGCGCGGTTTTTCCGTGGTTGCTCTCTCAGGCGAATTGACCCAGAACGAGCGTACCCTGGCGCTCCAGTCGCTCCGGGACGGGCGCGCCCGCATTTGCGTCGCGACCGACGTGGCGGCGCGTGGCATCGACCTGCCGAGCCTCGACCTCGTCATTCATGCGGATCTGCCCAATGACGCGGAGGTCATGCAACATCGCTCAGGCCGCACGGGGCGTGCAGGACGAAAGGGCGTCAGCGTTCTGCTGGTGCCGCCGATACGACGGCGGCGTGCGGAGGTATTGCTGAATTTGTCCGGCATCGAGGCGAGCTGGGGCACAGCGCCGCAGGCGGATGAAATTCGCAAGCTCGATCATGAGCGCATGAAGGACGTGTTGTTCACTGAAGAGACGTCTGCCGACGATCTCGAACTGGCGAAGGCTCTGCTGGCCGAGCGGTCGGCCGAGGACATTGCTGCAGCGCTGGCTCGGCTCTACCGCGCGCGGCTTCCGTCACCTGAGGACATTCTCGATCCCGGTGAGGCGCGCAGCCGCCCGCGCGACGATCGGACATCGCGTGGCGATCGCGCGCCGCGCGACGACCGACAGCCGCGCGGCGATGACCGCTCCGAGAGGCCCCGACCCAAATCGGGGAAATCGTCGCCGAAGCATGGCATGACAGAAGCTACCGTATGGTTCCGGGCCAACATCGGACGACGAAAGAATGCAGAAGCGCGCTGGCTGTTGCCGATGATTTGCCGTCGCGGCGGCATCGACAAGGGCGACATCGGCGCCATCAAGATCATGGACACCACGACCGAGTTCGAAATTTCCGAGCGGGTTGCGGAGTCCTTTGCTGCCAAGATCAAGCGTCCGGATAAGGAAGACAATATCCGCCTCGAGGCAATGACGGGTGCGCCGCAAGCGCAGGCGCCGGCCGAGAAGCGCTCACGCCCTCCGCAACGCGATGAAGGTGACGACGATCATGCTGCCCGTCGCAGCGACGATCCATGGAACGCGAACGGGCCGAAGCAGCACGACAGGCCGCGGGGAAAGCCTGAGGCCAAGCACCAGGGCAAGCCGCACGCCAAACCTCACGCTAAGCCCCACGAGGGCGGCAAGTTCGGCAAACCGGCGTTTGGGAAGAAAGACAAGAAGTTCGGAGATAAATCCGGTGGCGGCAAATATGCGCCGTCGGTCACTGAATGGCCGGGTGCTTCCGCGAAGAAGGGCAAGAAGAAGCACCGCAGCTGAACTGCCGCGCCCGTCAGCGCAGACCACGATGATGCCGCCGGGTTGCACCGGCGACATCATCTGAAAAGTCAGCTGCGAGCTTAGCGGCCACCACCACCACCACCACCACCGCCGCCACCGCCGCCGCCGCCACCGCCGCCACCACCGCCACCGCCACCACCGCCACCGCCACCACCGCCGCCGCTACCTCCGGCATAACCCATGGCGGAGCTGTAGCGCGGGTCGATCTGCTTCATGTAGGTCGGTGACGTATCGCGGTTGATGCGAGTGATAGGGGGCGGTGCGGGTGCCGGCTCCCGGAGGTTGACGACGCCGCAGCTTCCAAAGAAGTCGATGTCGCAGCGATAGGAATGGAATTGCACCGCATTGGCGCTGGTTGCGGTGAACGCGGTCGTTGCAACCAATGCTATCAAAGCGACTTTTGGCAATGTGAGCTTCATGAGAATTCTCCAGCCTCGGTTCGGCGAGACCGGAACGGCTCGCACAGTCCTTCGACGGAGACAGATCGAAACCGGTTCGAGGCTTGGTTTCACGCCCGCGTGAGGGAAGGGGCTATTGGGTGAGCCCGCGCAGCATGTAGGTCGCGCTCGCGCCATAGGACGAGAGTTTGTCGCGCAGCGACGCATCGGGTGCGACGCCTTGGAAGCCGAGATGCTCCCACAGCGGTCGCGTGGCGTAGACCGAGACCAGCGCAAGCGTTGTGATGCCGGATGATCGCGCGAGCTGTTCGATCTCTGCGACATAAGCGCGCGTCGTGCCGCCGCGGAAGTCGGGCAGCACGGCGACATCGTGCAGATAGAGACAGTCCGCAGCATCAGGCAATCGGTCGAGGAATCCGTCGAGCGGCGGAATCTGTTGCTGCATCCAGGGATGCGCGAGGCCGTAGCCTGCGATCTCGTTGCCTGCGGCGAGCACGCAACAGCCGCCCGGAGAGAGCCGCATCTTTTCCGCGAAGACTTCCGGGCGCTCGGGGAGATCAGGATGAATGCGCGCCGCGATCGCGCTGATCGCGGCGAGGTCTCCGGCGTGGGCGCGACGCCAATGCGGCTTGCTCATCTCGACTGTTCCGTATCCACCATCGCAATTTATTCCGCCGCGCCGATGGCGCAGCCAGAAATATCTTTGCGCCATTTTGAGGAATACCGCGCGCGGCGCGGCGTCCTACCCATTGCGTACCCAATTTGCGAACCCAATTTGCAGGCCGATTGCATGACAGGAGACACCATGACGACATCTTCGATCCGCCTCGCGCTCACGCTCCTTGCGTCGCTCGCAGTGACCTCGGCTGCCTTCGCGGCGCCGCCGACCAAGACCGGCAAGACCGACAAGGGCAACGTGCTCACTGACGCCAAGGGCATGTCGCTCTACACGTTCGACAAGGATATGGACGGCAAGTCGGCCTGCAACGGACCGTGTGCGACAAACTGGCCGGCGCTGAAAGCCGAGGCCAGCGATGCCGCCGGCGACGGCTACACCATCATCACCCGCGACGACGGCTCCAAGCAGTGGGCCCACAAGGGCAAGCCGCTCTACACCTTCGCCAAGGACACCAAGCCCGGCGACATCACCGGCGACGGTTTCCTGAACGGCGCCTGGCATCTGGCGATGCCGTGACAAGGCGATAGAATGGGGGCCGGGTATCGCCGTTGCAGGCGGCACCCGGCTCTTCTCGCAAGTGGCCAAATGTGAGGGTAGGCGAGGCTCAACCGTGGCCGGCCGGGCTCACGCAGGCGGTGCCGGCACCAGTCCGTAGCGCAGCATCGTCTCTTTCATCTTGGCGGGATCGGGTGGCGCGCCGGCCGACAGCAGCGCGGCCATCTCCATGAAATATTGCGGTCCCAGCACCCCGGGGCTCAGGATGCACAGGCAGGTCGCCGGCCCCGCCGAGCGGTTGGCAAAGCCGTGCACGATGCCGCGCTTGATGAAGACGGAGTCTCCGGCGCCGAGATCGTGCTGCTTGCCGTCGATCGTCCAGGTCGAGACGCCCGAAAGCCCGTAGATCGTTTCGTCCCAGCGGTCGTGATAGTGCGGGATCGGCATCCGAGCATTCGGCTGCAACGTCATCTCGAAGATGTCGACGCTGCCGGCGGTGTCATCCTTGCTGTGCAGGAAGCGGAGCTGTAGCGCGCCGAAATTAATGCTGTCGGGCATGGTTGTTTCATCCAGGTGAGCAAGGCCGCATCGGGATCGTGGTAGCGGCTCGCGTTGAAACGAGAGTTACCGCAGCCCCTCATACACCATCAGCCCGCGTGCGATCTGCAATTTTCGGATCGCGCGCGGCAGCAGCTTCTCCGGTTGGTGCAGATAGCGCCAGGAGGTGACGGTGAAGGCGGAAAGCGCGCCGCATTCGTCGTCGAACGGCGCAAGCACGCCGGTCACGCTCACCGGCGTGTGCGGGCGAGCGTTGAAGGGCAGCAGCAGCAGCTCGAGATGGGCCTTGCTGCCGTCCTCGCGCGTGGCCGTGATACCGGCAATGGCGCCGAGCGTCTCGTCGGCGACGATGGTCGCGATCTCCTCGATCTCGCCGCGGCTGGCCTCGGCGAACAGCGCAGCGAAGCTCTGATCCTTGAGATCGCAGCCGGCGAGCGCGCAGACGCGGGTGCCGGCGACGCGGAAGGGGAAGCCGGCTTTCGGCTCGCAGGACAGAACGAAGATGTCGCCGAGCAGCTCGCGCACGGCGGCGGGGTCGATATCGGACCTGTCGGGTGCCCGCGCAGTGCCGCGCTTCTTGTCCCAATACGCGAAGAACGCGCGGCTCGACGGATGTTTCATGACTGACGCTTACCCTGGGGTCGCACCATGTGGGACAAAGCTGTCCCGCTTCAGTGCACCTGAGATCCCTGTGTTGTTGTGCAGGAGGGGAATTGCAGCGTCCATGCCGCGGGGGCGTTTTTGGCCTGGCGCAGGCCACCTTTGCGTCGTTAACGTTAAATTAACTATGCGCTTTGCCCCGGCCGCGCGGCTGCTAAGGTGATCGCGGTCGCAAGCCTCGCCGCTTTCTTCCAGGTTCTCGGCGAGGCCTGTACACGGGCGTCAAACAGTTTGGTCACTGGCCGCGGGGAGGGGTGGGGATACGCCTTGTTCCTTCGCAGTGCCGGCAAGATCGACACGGATAGGCAGGGCTTTCCCAGGGCCCTGCCTTTTCCTTTTGTGCACTTGCGCAAGGCCGGTAAAGGCGACTATCTCCAAGCTGTTGCTTCGATCGCGCCTGAAAGCGAAACCGCCCTTGGATTCCCCGCCACAACCACCGTCAGACCAGCCGGTCGTCATCGAAGCGGCCCCGCGCGAGCCGGTCCTGACGCTGCCGTTGCCGCTGACGGCCTATGTCGTCCTGCTGGCGCTGATCCATTTGCGGGTGTTGCTGCCGCCGGAGCTGGAGAACTGGACCATCGACGTCTTCGGCTTCATCCCGAAGCGCTACGATTCCTCGCTGGTCAATCTGCAATTCGAGGGCGGCGCCGGAGCCAAGGTCTGGACTTTCGTCACCTATTCGCTGCTGCATGCCAATCTCACCCATCTCGCCTTCAACGTGCTGTGGCTGCTGCCGTTCGGCAGCGCGCTGGCGCGGCGCTTCGGCGCTCTGCGCTTCTTCGTGTTCCTGGCGGTGACGGCCGCCGCCGGTGCGCTCGCCCATCTTGTCACCCATGAGCACGCGGTGGTGCCGATGATCGGCGCCTCGGCTTCGGTGTCGGGCGCGATGGCGGCCGCGATCCGGTTCGCGTTCGTGCGTGGCAGCTTCCTGTCGTTCAGCCGTTCGGACGCCGATACCGCCGCCAAAGTTCCGGCACTGCCGCTGTTGCAGGCGCTGCGCGACCGGCGCATCGTCGGCTTCCTGGGCGTGTGGTTCGCCCTCAACATCATCTTCGGCGTCGGCGCCATCGGCGTCGAAAGCGATAGTGCGGGCGTCGCCTGGGAGGCGCATATCGGCGGCTTCTTCGCAGGGCTGTTGCTGTTCGCGCTGTTCGATCCCGTACCGCGCGTGCGAAGCGGCGATGCTGCGGATGCGTCATCACAGGACATTTCAAACGGTATTTGAAGCGGTGCTTGCAGCGCAGCCCGAATTCATCCATCATTCCCTGGAAGAATGTTCCGAAGCAGCAAGCTCATAGAAGCTGCACTTCGCAAAGCGCCTGAACGTGAAACCGGCGCCGAAACTGTTAGTTGAAGACTCGCGAACAAGTCCGAACCGCGCAAAGCGGACGGCTCCTATTCAGGGAGGCAACAATGACGGTACGTTCCATTCTCAATGCCAAGGGTCACCAGGTCATGAGCGTCGAGCCCGACGCGAAGCTGGCTGCCGCAGTCAAGCTGCTCGCCGAGAAGAAGATCGGCGCGGTGCTGGTGATGAACCAGAGCCGGCTCGAGGGCATCCTGTCGGAGCGCGACATCGTCCGCGTGCTCGGCGAGCGCGGTGCGGGCGTGCTGCAAGAGCCGGTGAGCCAGGTCATGACGCAGAAGGTCGTCACCTGCAAGGAGACCGACACGGTCGCCGAGCTCATGGAGATGATGACGACCGGTAAGTTCCGCCACCTCCCGGTGCTGGATAACAACAAGGTGGTCGGGCTGATCTCGATCGGCGACATCGTTAAGCGCCGGGTCCAGGAATACGAATCCGAGCAGGAAGCCCTGCGCGACTACATCAAGACGGCCTGAGCCGGCCTTACTCGCTGGCCTTACCGACTGCTTTGGGCGCGGCGCCTTCGGGCGCCGGCGCCAGCACGTCGATCGTCTCCTGGATCGACTCCAGCGCGCGTTCGGCGGCGCGAGTGCCGTGCGCGATCAGCTCCTCGGCACGATGGAAGTCGAACCAGCCGAACTGGCCGACCCGTGGCGTGATCAGAAGGTCCGGAGGATCGCCGGCGAGCCGCGCGCGCGTGATGCGGTCCTGCATGATATTGAAGGCATCCACCATGACCGAGGAGATGCCGGGACGACCGGCGGTGCCGAAGAACTCGCGCTTGACGGTTTTCTCCGGCGAGAAGAAGCGCGGAAAGCGCCGCTTGGCCGGAGTCTCCTCGGTGACTGGGGCAACCGGCGCGGGCTTTGCGCCGTGCTGATAGATCGTCGTTGAATGGGTGAAGATGTCGGTGGACAGATTGACTGCGATGACGATTTCGGCGCCGAGCGCGCGGGCGGCCGAGACCGGCACCGGGTTCACCAGCGCGCCGTCGACTAGCCAGCGGTCGCCGATCATCACGGGCGAGAAGATGCCAGGCAGCGCGTAGGAAGCGCGCATCGCCTCGACCAGGCGGCCGCGCGTCAGCCAGATCTCGTGGCCGGTGCGGACCTCGGTCGCGACCGAGGCATACTTCATCGGGAGATCCTCGATCATGGTCTGGCCGATCGCCTCCTCGAGCCGGCCTGCGAGCTTCTCGCCGCCGATCAGTCCCGAGCCATCGAGACGGATGTCGAGATAGCCAAGGATGTTGCGCACGCCTTGCAGGCTGCGCGCCCAGTCTTCCAGCGCGTCGAGCCGGCTGGCCGCATAGGCGCCGCCGACCGCCGCGCCGATCGAGGTGCCGACCACGACATCGGGAACGATGCCGTTGGCCAGCAGCGTCCTCATGATACCGATATGGGCAAAACCGCGCGCCGCGCCGCCGCCAAGTGCCAGGCCTATGACGGGCCGGCGGATGCTGCCGAGGCCGACTTTTTCTCCGTTCGCGCCGTTCACGCCGCGCCCCTTCAAGATCTCCAGCACCGAAACTCTCCTACTCCGGGCGGTCCTCACTTCAGAGTAGGCGCCGCGCTTCCGCTTCGCCAGAACGAGGGCAAAGCTTGGTTTATAGCGTTGGGGACGCTGGGGGCAGGAGTGTGGCGGGGACCGGTTGCCTTTGATGTCATCACGCAGGCGTCAACGGTTCCATAGAACTGCTTCGGGGCCGTATTTCTTGCGGTTCAGAGGCTTGAATTTGCCGCGTTTTCGGTGAAAAGCAGAGGGCATGACTCTCGGGGGTGACGGCATCATCGGATGGCGGCGCGGCGGCAGGCTGCTGCCCGCGCTTGTCCTCGCCGCGTGCTTCATTGTCCTCGGCCAGAATGCTGCGCAGGCCCAGCTTTTCTCGGATCGGCCGCCGCCGGTGCCCCCGGCTTCGGTGCCCGATCCCGGCGGCGCCGTCAGCCTGGCGCCGCCCTCCGGTCCGGGCGCCGGCCCTCCGAGCCTGCCGCCGACCCTGACGCAGCCGAACACGCCCAGCATGCCGCCGCCCGCGGTGACCAGCGTTCCGCCGGCAGCACCTCTCAATGCGGCCGCGCCCGGACAGGCCGTGCTGTCGCTGAGCGCCAAATACGGCAAGGACACGCCTGCGATCAGCAGCGGCCTGGTGTGGCGGGTGTTTGCCGACCGACCCGACGAGAACGGCACTTTCAAGCTGATCCGCGAGGATCGCAGTGCGACGCCCAACATCGTGCTGCCGCCGGGCAATTACGTCGTGCACGTCGCCTTCGGCCTCGTCAGCGCGGTGCGCACCGTCAGCCTGAAGGCCGAGACCGACCGCGAATCCTTCGTGCTGCCGGCCGGCGGCCTGCGCATCGAGGGCCGCGTCGGCACCAGCCGCATTCCGCTGAACCAGATCTCGTTCGCGATCTACAAGGGCAGCCAGTTCGAATCCGGCGAGCGCGCCTCGCTGGTGCCGAACGTCGCCGCCGGCGACGTCGTGCTGCTGCCGGAGGGTACCTACTACATCATCTCCAATTACGGCGACGCCAACTCGGTGGTGCGCTCGGACATCCGCGTCCAGGCCGGCAAGCTCACCGACGTCACCATCACCCACCGCGCCGCCGTGATCACGCTCAAGCTCGTCAGCGACAAGGGCGGCGAGGCGCTCGCCAACACCGCCTGGTCGGTGCTGACGCCCGGCGGCGACGTGATCAAGGAATCGATCGGCGCATTCCCGCGCGTCGTGCTCTCCGAGGGTGAATACCGCGCCATCGCCAAGAACGAGGGCAAGGTCTACGAGCGCGGCTTCAATGTCGTGAACGGCGTCGACGGCGAAGTCGAAGTCGTCGCGCGCTAAAGCATGATCCGGAAAAGTGCGTAGCGGTTTTCCGACCAAGATCATGCTCAGATAACAACTTTCACTTCCGATACCTCAGCGCCTCCACCAGCACGGCAAACGCCGGCGTCGGTTGTCGCCGGCTCGGATAATACAGGTGATAGCCCGCAAACGGCGCGCACCAGTCGGCGAGCACGCGGATCAGCCGGCCGTCGGCGATCTCGCGCTTCACGAGATCTTCCGGGATGTAGGCGAGGCCAAGGCCCGCCAGCACCGCGTTCATCCTGAGCAGGCCGGTGTTGAACACGAGCTGGCCGTCGACGCGCACCTTCACGACGCGGCCCCGCTTCTCGAACTCCCAGGCATAGATCCCGCCATAGGTCGGCAGGCGCAAATTGATGCAATTGTGCTCGGTGAGATCCTGCGGCTGCTTCGGCTTGCCGCGCGCGGTGAAATAGGCGGGCGCGCCGACCACGGCCATCCGCATCTCCGGCCCGATCCGCACCGCGATCATGTCCCTGGCGACCTGCTCGCCGAGACGGACGCCGGCGTCGTAGCGCTCCGTGACGATATCGGTGAGGCCATAGTCGACGACGAGCTCGACCTTGATGTCGGGATAGCGCGGCAGGAGCTTCGCCAGCGCCGGCCACAGGACTGTCTGGGCCGCGTGCTCGCCCGTGGTGATGCGGACTGTGCCGGCCGGCGTCTCGCGCAACGCGGTGAGCGCTGATAGCTCGGCATCGATCTCGTCGAAGCGCGGCCCGATCGTGCGGAGCAGCCGCTCGCCGGCCTCCGTCGGTGCGACGCTGCGTGTGGTGCGGGTGAGGAGCCTCAAGCCCAGCCGCTCCTCCAGCGCGCGCACGGTGTGGCTGAGCGCCGACTGCGACACGCCGAGCTGGGCGGCTGCGCGGGTAAAGCTGCGCTCGCGCGCGACGGCGAGAAAGGCGAGCAGGTCGTTGGTGTTGGTGCGGGCCATTCATGAATCCAGATCATGAGTACATGCCGATTTTATCACCTAATCGCGGGCTCGCGCGCGGCTTAAGTTCGCAGCCGAAAACCAATCTGCAAGGAGAAGCTGAAATGCAGGCGCGCAAACTGGGCAAGAGCGGTCTCGAGGTCTCGGCCCTCGGCCTCGGCTGCATGGGATTGAGCTACGGCTACGGTCCCGCGACCGAGACGTCACAGGCGATCACACTGATCCGGACCGCGTTCGATCGCGGCGTCACGTTCTTCGACACGGCCGAGGCCTATGGCCCCTTCGTCAACGAGGAGCTGGTCGGAGAGGCGCTGGCGCCGTTCCGTGACAGAGTGGTGATCGCCACCAAGTTCGGCTTCAAGGACGGCAAGGTCGAAGCCGGGCTCGACAGCTCCCCCGCCAACGTCAAGGCGGTGGCGGAGGCCGCGTTGAAGCGGCTCAAGACCGACCGCATCGATTTGTTCTATCAGCATCGCGTCGATCCCGCGGTGCCGATCGAGGACACCGCAGGCGCGGTGAAGGACCTGATCCGCGAGGGCAAGGTGCTGCATTTCGGCCTGTCCGAAGCGAGCGCCGCGAGCATCCGCCGCGCTCACGCGGTGCAGTCCGTCACCGCACTGCAAAGCGAATATTCGCTGTGGTGGCGCGAGCCGGAGCAGGAGATCCTGCCGACGCTGGAAGAGCTCGGCATCGGCTTCGTTCCGTTCAGCCCGCTCGGCAAGGGCTTTCTGACCGGCGCGATCAACGCGAGCACGACGTTCGATAGCAGCGATTTCCGCAACATCGTACCGCGCTTCTCATCGAGCGCACGCAAAGCCAATCAGGCGCTGGTCGATCTGCTCAGCGAGCTCGCCGCGGCGCGGAAGGTGACACCTGCGCAGATCGCGCTGGCCTGGCTGCTCGCGCAGACGCCGTGGATCGTGCCGATACCCGGCACCACCAAGCTGCATCGGCTCGAGGAAAATCTCGGCGCGGCTGCGGTGACGCTGTCGGCTGCGGATCTCGCTGCGATTCAAGGGTTGCTGGCCGGCGTGGCTGTCCAAGGCGACCGCTATCCTGCACATCTCCAGGCGCGAGTCGGCCGCTAACATGTATTGTGAATGTCCGGTGAGTGTTCGCTTACCGGACATTTCCGTCCTGTGTATTGATGTAAGCGCTACCAAGCTCCGCCGCGGAGGGGATTAGAAAACACCGGCGGCATCAGCTTATTCCGGGTGTGGTGCGACTTCGTCAGAGCCGGTGCAAGATACGTATTTCCGATAGTCAAATTTAATTCGCTTTCCATCCTGCTGGGTTATATGTCGGGCGTCCGTCCAAATGGGGGAGGCCGGCGCAGCCTCGGTGGGCTTGCGTGACCGGCACGGAGCAGGGGACCAAGCGCGTCGGCATGTTCGAAGTGATCCTCACCAGGCGCAAACGGTTTGGTTGGCGGTGGCAGGTCTGCGACCAGTCCGGCAAGATATTTGCTGATGGCTTCGAGCGCACGCGGCCGTCCGCCAAATATTATGGCGAGCGCGCGCTGTTCTTCCTGTTGTCGCAGGCCTATTTGCGCAATCGTTCCGCGGCCGCGAGCGAGGACTAGCGGCGGCTGCGCCCTTAGATATCGAACCACCAGCTTGCCCTTGGCGGCGTGATCCCTGATCAGCGCATAGGCCTCGCCAACGCCCTCCATCGTGAAGCGCCTGGCATTCAGCCGCGGCACCAGCTTGCCCGCCTGCGCGCGTTGCTCGATATCGTGATCGAACGATTGGCCGGGTGATGATCCCTGGGCTTCATGGACAGCGGACGCCGCGGCCTGATACAATTTCAGATGAACAACAGGTCATAGTCGTGAGCGACGTTTCGCTATTGTTCGGTCCATTCCGGCTAGATCCAGCACGGCGGCTTCTGATACGCGACGGCAAACCCGTGCGGCTTGGCGGCCGGGCGTTCGATCTTCTTATTGCGCTGGTCGATAACGGGCAGGAACTCATCAGCAAGGACGAGCTGATGAAGCGGGTCTGGCCTGATACTTTCATCGAAGAAGCCAATCTGAGGGTTCATATCGCGGCCCTTCGCAAGCTGCTTGGCGATGAGGGCGCCGGCGATCGCTACATCGGCACGGTGGCGGGGCGCGGCTACCATTTCATTGCGCCGGTCGTCCGTCACGACGAGACGTCCGGCGGCGCGGTCAAAAGTCTTCCGTCGCCGCCCGCCCACACGGTGCGGCACCTGCCGGCGTCGCTCACGCGCGTGATCGGCCGGTCTGATGCCATCGAGGACGTGTCCGGCCAATTGGCGCAGCATCGCTTTGTGACGATCGTCGGTCCCGGCGGCATCGGCAAGACCACCGTTGCCCTCGCTGTCGCGGGACATCTGACCGAGGCCTGCGGGCATCAAGCATGCTTTGTGGAGCTGGCCTCGTTGTCGGACCCGGCATTGATCCCGGGGGCGCTGGCATCCGTTCTGGGATTGGCGACCCTGGGCGACCAGCCCATTCCAGCGCTCGTCGCGCATCTCCAGGACACATCGATGCTCGTCGTGCTCGACAATTGCGAGCATGCGCTGGACGCGGTCGCGGTTCTCGTGGAGAGCCTGTTGCGCGGCGCGCCCGGCGTGCATGTGCTGGCCACGAGCCGTCAGCCCGTGCGCGCCGAAGGCGAGTTTCTCTATCACATCACGGCTCTTGCGGTGCCGCCGCGTGACGGACTGCCGCCGGTCGCCAGCGCGCTGCGCTTTCCGGCGGTCGAGCTCTTTGCCGATCGTGCCGCCGCATCACTCGACACGTTCGAGCTGACCGACGAAAATGTCGCGAGCGTGATCGATATCTGTCACCGCCTCGATGGAATTCCGCTGGCGATCGAACTCGCCGCGGCGCGGGTCGGTACGTTGGGTCTCGACGGATTGGCGCTGCGTCTCAACGATTGCTTTTCGGTGCTGACCAAGGGACGACGGACCGCGCTGCCACGCCACCAGACCCTGCGTGCGACATTGGATTGGAGCTTTGAGCTCCTGTCCGATGCAGAGAAGCTTGTCCTGCCGCGATTGGCCACGCTGGTCGGCGATTTCACCATGGAGGCTGCTTTCGCGCTCGGTCCGGGACCGGGCGGGGGCGTCTCGGTCGACGCCATGGACGCGTTCACCGGCCTGATCGAGAAATCGCTCGTTGCGACCGACGTCAGCGGCAATGTCATGCATTATCGCCTGCTCAGTACGACGCGCAGCTATGCGCTCGAGAAGCTTCGGTTGAACGGCGAGGCCGAGGCGATGGCGCGCTGTCATGCGACCTATTTCATGCAGCTCGCGCGGCAAGCCGAAAAGAGTTGGGAAACCCTTCCGGCCGCTCAGTGGCTATCGGTCTACGGCCGCAGCATTGACGACATACGCGTGGCGATCGACTGGGCCTTCTCGGAGGTCGGCGAACTCGCCATCGGTCTCGACCTGATGATAGCAACCGCACCGTTGTGGTTTCGGCTTTCGCTGATGGACGAATATCGCGAAAGACTTCAGCGTGCGCTGGAACGGATCACCGAGCTGCCAACGGACGATCCGGCCAGAGAGGTACGGCTTCGGATCGCGTTGGGACATTCGATCTGGTATTCGGCCAACGATGTCGACCGCATGCAGGACGCATTCACCCGGGCGCTCGATATCGCCGGGGAGATCGGTGATCGGTCGGCACAGTTGCAGGCTCTTTGGGGCATGTGGGCGGCGCTGCGAAGCCGCGGCGCCTATGAGTCCGCGCTCGGCGTCGCAAAGAAATACGAAGAGGTCGCGGTCAGCTTCGGCGATCCCAAATTTGTCTCGCTCGCGAATCGCATCCTGAGCGTCAACAACCACTATCTCGGCCGGCAGGAGCTGGCGCTGCGCCTGATCGCCAGCGTGCAGGGTGAGGCGGCCCGTAGCGACCCGGACAGGGTCCGATCGGCCAACAATGATTTTCAGCTCGACCGCAGCGTTGCCATGACCGCGTTGTCGGCGCGGATTGCCTGGCTGCAGGGCTTTCCGGACCGTGCGGCGGCGGCCGCGCGCGAGGCCGTCGAGATTGGGCTCAGGACGAGGCACGTGCTGTCGCTGGGCTACGCGCTGTGCATGGCCGGCTGTCCCGTCGCGCTCTGGAACGGCGACCTTTCGGAAGCCCGCCGATGCACCGGTCTGCTGCGGGAGCATGCCGCGAGGAATGGCCTCTACAGCAGCTGGGGCATTTGCTATGAGCGGGTTCTCCGTCTGCGTGAAGGCACCGAAGAGCAGATCCTGCTGGCCGCCTATATCGAGCCGCGGATCGATGTGTCGACCATCGGGCATCTGACCGCGCTTGGTTTCGGAGATGTCAGCGCGGACCTGCCGCTTGATGGCGATGTGCCCGAAGCGGCATGGAGCTATCCGGAAATCCTGCGCGTTCAATCCGAACTCGTCCTACAGACTGGGCAAGAGGATGCCGAAGCGCGGGCCGAGACGGTATTGTTGCGTTCGCTCGAGCTCAGCCGATCTCAATCGTTGCTGTCCTTTGAACTCCGAACCGCGACGAGCCTGGCCCGGCTCTGGGGCCGCACCGGGCGCGAAGCGGAGGCGAGAAGTGTGCTGCGGACGAGTTGCGACAAGTTCACGGAAGGTTTTGCGACCGCGGATATGACGCGGGCCCGAGACGTTCTGACGCAACTGTCCTGACTCCTAGGCGGGGACGTATCGATACCCGTTGCCCTTGCGCTCCGCAAAGCCAACGCCCGGATAGGTCCAGTGATAGCCGAGCAGTTTGATCCGGTCGGTCGCAGCGCGCTCGATCAGGCGCGTCCTGTTCCTGATTGCAAGATCGGGAATGGTGTCATAGCCGAAGCGCGCGCCGGGATGCGCGAATGATGCAATCTCGTTGGTGGCCGCATCGGCGCTGATGATGAGGCCAGTGCCTCCTGCCATTTCCAGTGAGATATGTCCCGGCGTGTGGCCCGCCGTATCCAGCGCCCGCAATCCCGTCACGATGTCGTCGCCGGGCGCCAGCATGACGACGCGATCCCTGATCGCGCCGAGGTCGCGCTGTGCGCCTTCGGCGAACTCATGCAGGACCGATGGCATGTTGTTGCGGTAGTCCGGGTCCATCCAGAAATTCCACTCTGCGGCCCCGACATAATAGGTTGCGTTGGGAAATCGAAGACTGCCGTCGGCGGTCAGTGTCCCCCAGACGTGATCCGGGTGCGCATGCGTGAACACCACCTTGGTGACGGCATTGGCATCGATGCCGGATGCGCTCAGGTTCGCGGACAGCAGGCCATCCGACGGCTGATATTTGTCTCCCGAGCCGATGTCGACGAGGATGATATCGCGTCCTCTGCGGATGACCGGAATGTTGGTCTTCGACTTGACCAGCCCGGCGCTCAGATCTCCCGTCTTCATCAGGATGTTGTTGCGCTCTTCGGGCGTCCCCTCGGGGGCTACGATGTCGATCGGGACGGTGATGTAACCGTCGCTGACGACGGTGATCTGAAACTCGCCCTGAACGAAGCTGAAATTGTCGGGTGCGGGAGCCTGTCGCTGCTGTCGGACGATGGAAAGGTCAGTCATGGCACGTTCCTCTCGTGTTGATGTGCGACTGTCCGATGGCACCGAGCAGCGCCCGGGCGATCGCTATTGACGACTTCGTCTCGTCTCCGATGATCAACAGTCCTGCGCCGGTCCCCACTGGGGCGAGATCGATGCCACTTGGCATCACCGCAACCGGCTTGCCGGCGGCGAGCAGTTTTGCGATCAGGGCACCTGCCGTCGTGTGCAGTTCTGGCCGCCAGACGGCTCCGGGCAGGCCAACGCAAAATGCGGCGTCGAAATCGTCCGCGTAGACCCGGTCCAGGCTGACCGTATCGCTGAATTCGTCGATCGCGATTCCGTCTCGCCTGAAGCGTTGCATGAGGTCGGTGGAAGCGCCGCTGTCACCGGCAGGCTCCATCAACGGCGATCCACCGGAGGGTGAGGCCAGCACGACTTCGACATTGGCGCCCCGGAAGACGAAATAAGGTCCCGCGGCGTGTTCGAACCGAACCGCCGGATCGCCTTTGGCCACAGTCATGTCAGCTTCCGGAATCAAGATCATGAGAACTCTCATCTCGCAGGAAATCCAATCCTCGTGATGTGACGTCCGGCTCCCCCGCATTGTGGGGAAGCCGGTACGGGAATCGCGGGTGTCAGGCCTTGAAGAACGCCAGCAGGTCCGCGTTGATGATGTCGGCGTGGGTCGTCGGCATGCCGTGCGGCAGGCCCTGGTAGACCTTCAGCGTGCCGCGCTGGAGCAGTTTTGCGGCCAGCGGACCGGAATCGGCGAACGGCACGATCTGGTCGTCTTCGCTGTGCATCACGAGGACGGGGACCGTGATCTTCTTGAGATCGTCGGTGTGGTCGGTCTCCGAGAACACTTTGATGCAATCATAATGGGCCTTCGTCGCGCCCATCATGCCCTGGCGCCACCAATTGTTGATGATGCCTTGCGAGACGTTGGCGCCTGGGCGATTGAAGCCGTAGAACGGCCCGCCGGCGACGTCGAGGTACAGCTGGGCCCGGTTTGCGATCAGGCCGTTGCGGTAGCCGTCGAACACCTCCATCGGCGTGCCGCCCGGATTCTTGTCCGATTTCAGCATGACCGGCGGAATCGCGCTGATCAGGACGGCCTTGGCGACCCGGCCGCGGGCATGTTGGGCGACGTAGCGCGTCACTTCGCCGCCGCCGGTGGAATGGCCGACATGGATTGCGTTCATCAGGTCGAGCTTCTCCACAAGTTCCGCGACGTCCGCTGCGTAGGTGTCCATGTCATTGCCGAGGAAGGTCTGGCTGGAGCGCCCGTGCCCGCGCCGGTCGTGGGCGATGACCCGATAGCCCTTCTCAAGGAAGAACATCATCTGGTTATCCCAATCGTCCGCGCTGAGCGGCCAGCCGTGGTGGAACACAATTGGCTGACCCTTGCCCCAGTCCTTGTAGAAAATCTCGGTGCCGTCCCTGGTGGTGATCGTGCTCATGTGAGGTCTCGCTGTGCTGGAGGGATAGGGGGTGTCCTTCGAATTGCCGACGACCCGAGCATGCGTTTCGGCCAGCGGAAGCGCCAATAAAGGTTTGAAAATAGTTGTGAGGGTCGGGCTACACGCGGCCCGGCTACAATCTCTTGCGTTGCCCGTCAGGCAAAACACGCCATCTGTTGGTCGATACCGGCGATCAAAAATATTCCACTTTACCGAAATTCGGAAACGGCGTATGTGTCGCGTAACCCGGCCCAAGGAAGAGGGGCGTATCGCGATCGTCACGAACGCGGGCCGGATGGCGGTGGACGCAGGCCACATCGGCGCGAAGGGTTTTGCAGGGCGGGCAACCGTGAGCAAAAAGGTCGCGCACACGACCGGTGTGACTGCGTACGGCGAAATCGTGTGGTCCTGACGCCCGGGGGTCTGTGCGTCAAGTCTCGCAGAGATGCGTGTGGCCCAACCGGGTTCGCGCATCGATCATCCGCGAGACGACGGGGGCAATAGTGCATCGCTCCCCGGGGAGAGCGCGACATAAGCCGTCAAACCACTGCGCAGGGAAGGCCGGATGTCTCGGCTGCCCTGTTACCCGCTGTGCAGTGTAGCGCAATCCACTCATGGCATAGCGGTCAATGGGAGCCAGCCGGCTCCCGGCCTTCCCTGCGCCCTCTTTCAATCGAGGGTGAGGCGACGAAGCAAAGCTCGGGCGAGATGGGCCGCGAGAGGGCGAAGGTGTGTCTGCAGTTTGAAGTTGGTGCGTGCACCAATCTGTGACCGTCACCCTGAGGCGCCGGAGCGAAGCGGAGGCCTCGAAGGGCGACGGCCCCGCTGCAGCTCGGCCGTACATCCTTCGAGGCTCGGCTTGCGATGCATTCGCATCACAAGCCTCGCACCTCAGGATGACGGGATGGATGCTGTCTCCGCGGAAAGACTCTGGATTGCTCCTCTGCGCTCGCAAAGACGACGTGGCGACGCATTGCATTTCACACGACTGTCATAGTCTCTAATGCCCACTAACCATCGCCCGACTTAAAACTGTCATAATCACTAAAATGGCACCGCGGCTGCGGCCTTTTTACACGCCATTAAGCGCGGTTGCATTGGATGCGGCGTAAGAGTGCGTTGGGGACTGCAATGAGTGCCGCGAAGAAAATGCCGGGTAAGCCGGCCACCGAAATGTTTGACGACATCCCGGTGCTTCAGCGCAAATGGCGTGCCGCGTTGAAGCCGGGTGACCGGCTGCCGCGCTATGAGGACGTGATGCTCGGCAGCCTCGGACGGCTGGCCGACCATATCGCGCTGCTCAAGGGGGACGGCGCGCTCGAACTCTCGCGCAGCGGACGCTACGTGCAGAAATGGCTTGGCGAGGAGCGCTGGGACATTCCGGTCGCCGAGCTGTCGCCGGATTGCGCCACCGCGCTGTCGGAAGCGGTGGCAAGCGCGCTCAGGAACGGACGGCCGCACCAGGCCAGCGCCCATTGCGTGCGCGACGGCATGGTCCGGACCTACGATGTGCTGGCATTGCCGACGGCCTCGCGCTGGGGCGCGACACTGGTCGGCGCCTATGTCAACGAGCGCGGCGCGCAATACAATCTGCTCGACGCGATCTTCTCGTCGACCGATGACGCGGTGGTGTCGCTGGCGACCCTGCGCGACGCCAACGGCGCGCCGTTCGATCTGCAGGTCGTGCACCACAACAAGAGCGCCGGGCTGCTGCTGAAGGTCGCAAGCGGAAGTCTGCTGTGGCGGCGGATCAGTGAGGGCAGCACGCTGCTGGCTTCGCCCGAGATCATGAATTTTCTGCTCAAGGCCGTGTCCGGCGGCCGCGGCGAGCAACTCGAGATCGAGCACGAGGGCCGTTACCTCCGGTTCAGCGCCACCGCCTTCGCCGACGTGGTCTCGCTGACGATCTCGGATGTCACGGCGCTAAAGCGCCGCGACGCCTCGTTCCGCCTTCTGTTCGACAACAATCCGATGCCGATGTGGGTGTTCGACGCCGACACCAAGCAGTTCCTTGGCGTCAACGACGCCGCGGTCCAGCATTACGGCTACAGCCGCGCGGCGTTCCTGCGCATGACATTGCGCGAGATCTGGCCGCAGGACGAATGGGACAGCCACGCCGAGGCGCTCGAGCGCATCGGCGACAGCTATCATTCCTCGCGCAACTGGCGGCATCTGCGCGCCGATGGCAGCGAGATTGAGGTGCTGACCTTCGGCCGCCGCGTCGCCTTCGACGACCGCGACGGCTATCTGGTCGCGATGGTCGATATCACCGAGCGGCGCAAGGCCGAGGCACGGATCGCGCACATGGCCCACCATGACGGGCTCACCGATCTGCCGAACCGCGAATATTTCCAGGAGCGCTTGCAGCAGGCACTCGATCAGGCCGCAGGCAAGCGCGTCGGCGTGCTCTATATCGACCTCGACCTGTTCAAGAACATCAACGACTCCTTCGGGCATCCGGCGGGCGACCGTCTGCTCAAGGAGGTGGCCGAGCGCCTGACCACTGCGGTCCGCGGCGCCAATCTTGCCGCAAGGCTCGGCGGCGACGAGTTCGCCGTGATCCTGGCGGCCGACGTCTCGCCGAACGAGGCCAGCGCGTGTGCGGCCCTGCTGATCGACATGCTGAAAGCGCCCTACGACATCGACGGCCAGGAGATGGTGATCGGCGCCAGCATCGGCATCGCGCTGTCGCCGGGCGACGGCGTGACGTCGGAGGAGTTGATGCGAAACGCCGACATGGCCCTGTACCGGGCGAAGTCCGACGGCGGCGGCGTGCATCATTTCTTCGAGCGCGAGATGGACCTTCAGGCGCAGAAGCGCCGCGACATGGAGCTCGATCTGCGCCGTGCGTTTGCCAACGGCGAGTTCGAGCTGTACTACCAGCCGCTGGTGTCGATCGCATCCGACCGCATCTCCGGCTTCGAGTCGCTGCTGCGCTGGCATCACCCCGACAAGGGCATGATCTCGCCGGCCGAGTTCATTCCGGTTGCGGAGGATATCGGCCTGATCACCCAGCTCGGCGAGTGGGTGCTGCGCGAGGCCTGTGCCGAAGCGGTGAAGTGGCCGACCGACGTCAAGGTCGCGGTCAATCTGTCGCCGGCGCAATTCCGCAGCCGCAACCTGGTTCAGGTCGTGATCTCGGCGCTGGCGCAATCCGGCCTGTCGCCGAAGCGGCTCGAGCTCGAAATCACCGAGTCGATCTTCCTGGCCGAGACCGATGCCAATCTCGCGATCCTGCATCAATTGCGCGAGCTCGGCGTCAGCATTTCCATGGATGATTTCGGAACCGGCTATTCCAGCCTCAGCTATCTCCGCAGCTTCCCGTTCGACAAGATCAAGATCGACCGCTCGTTCGTGAAGGATATGGCACTGCGGCCCGATTGCGGCGCAATCGTGCGTGCGATCTCCGGCCTCGGCCGCAGCCTCAACATCACCACGACCGCGGAAGGCGTCGAGACCGAGGATCAGCTCGACTGGCTCCGCGCCGAAGGCTGCAACGAGGTACAGGGCTTTCTGTTCAGCGCGGCGCGGCCCGCCGCCGAGATCGCAAAGCTGCTGGCCGATTTCGGCCAGCGCGCCTCACGGGCGGCGTAGCTCCTCGGGGTAGCAGTCGTAGACCAGCGCCTTGAACGCGGGCGTGATGCGGCCGCGCTCGTTCTGGGTCTGCTGCATCAGCACGTAGACCATGTCGAGCTTGGGATCGACACCAAAATAGGTGCCGCTGCCGGAGTCCCATTTCAATTCGCCGAGCGAGCCGGGCGGCGGCGGCTTTGCGTTGCCGGGATCGGTGCGTACGGCAAGTCCGTAGCCGTAGCCGAAGCCGTCGCCCGGGAAATAGAAATAGTCGCGGTCGACGCCGGAGCCCGGCCCGATCTGGTCGGTCGTCATGTCCTTGAAGGCGGCGGGGCTGAGATAGCGCTCGCCGTCGAACTCGCCGCCATTGAGCAGCATTTGCGAGAAGCGTTGATAGTCAGTGATGGTCGAGAGCAGGCCGCCGCCACCGGATTGCCATTCCGGATGGTCGAGGCGCTCGCGCTCGGCGTCGAGCAGGATCTGGTCGCTCGGCAGCGGCCGCGCCATGCGTTCGAGCTCGTCAGGCGTCGTCAGCACGAATTTGGTGCTGGTCATGCCGAGCGGATCGAAGATGCGCTGCTTCAACGCGTCGTACAGCGTCTGCCCGGTGATGATCTCGATGACGCTGCCGAGCACGTCGGTGGAATGACCGTAGCGCCACAGCGTCCCCGGCTGACGTGCCAGCGGCAGCCTGGCGATGCGGTCGGCGAACTCCCGGTTGTTGAAGGGGCCCGCGAAGATATGGGCCGACTTGTAGGCAAGCTCGACCCATTTGCCGCCGATATAGTCGTAGGTGATGCCCGAAGTGTGCCGCATCAAATCCCTGATCGTCACCGGATGGATCGGCGGCACCATCTCGAGCGCCATCGAGCCATCCGGCTTGGTGACTTCCATTCCCACCTTCGTGCCGGCAAACAGCGGAATGTATTTCGACACGGGATCGGTGAGCGCGAGCTTGCCCTCGTCGATCAGCATCATAGCAAGCACGCTCGTGATCGGCTTGGTCATGGAATGGATGGCGAAGATCGTGTCCGGCGTCATCGACAGCCGCGTCCTGACGTCGCGTACCCCGAACAGCTTGAAATAGACCGGCTTGCCGTGCTGCTGGATCAGGACCGTGGCCCCCGGCAATCGGCCGGTGGTGACCTCGTTTTCGAAGAACGAAGTGATGCGTCGCAGCCCGTCGGCGGAGGGGGCGGGGACGTCGGCGGCGCGGCTCCGCGCCATCGTGCCGGCCAGCATCGCGGCCCCGACCAGAAATTCACGACGCTTCATCCGGGCTTCCTCCCCCGACGAGAACAAAGCCGCAAGACGTTCGAGGCGTCAACAAGACTTCGATTAAAAACGCGTCACGATTTCAGAAAGGACCGGTCGCGGACGATCCTCGCTCGGTTTGGTCGGCTTACCGATGTGGACGAGGCCGGCGAGCTTTTCGTCCGCCTTGAGGCCAAGTCCGTCCAGCACGTCGCGATCGAAGGAGAACCAGCCGGTCAGCCAGCAGGCGCCATAGCCGAGCGCGGTCGCGGCGGTGACGATGTTCATCACGCTCGCGCCCGCCGACAATTCCTGCTCCCACGCCGGCACCTTGGGATGCGGCTTGGTGAAGCTGACGATGCCGATCACCAGCGGCGCATCGGTGAGACGCTTGCGCTCGGTCTCGATATCGGCCGCGGGGGCGCCGGGATTCTTCCGCGCAAAGACCTTGGCGATCACCTCGCCGGCTCGCTGGCGCGCATCGCCTTCAAAAATGATGAAGCGCCAGGGCGCGAGCTTGCCATGATCGGGCACCCGCGCGCCGATGGTGAGAATGGTCTCGAGCTCGGCCGGCGAGGGGCCTGGTCCGGTCATCTCGCGCGGCTTGACCGAGCGGCGGGTCTTCAGGAGTTCGATGGCGTCGGGCACTGCATTTACCTCTTCGGCTGGTCGTCGGGCGTGCAGTCCCCACATAGGAACGCACGCCCGCTACCGAAAGCGAATTTAGATCGATTTCAGGAATCAAACCGCGCCGCGAGCCCGCCGGACATCCGGCGGAGTCGCCTCGTCGACCAGGGCGGCGATTGCCTCCTCCGTCGTCATCACCTTCTGTCCGTCGCTGCCGAGCCGGCGAACGGAGACCGAATGCGTTTCGGCCTCCTTCTTGCCGACCACGAGCAGTGCCGGGATCTTGGCCAGCGAATGCTCGCGGACCTTGTAGTTGATCTTCTCGTTGCGCAGGTCGATCTCGACCCGAAGCCCCGCGCGCCGCGCCTGCTCCAGCACCACCTTGGCGTATTCGTCGCCTTCCGAGGTGATGGTGGTGACCACCGCCTGCACCGGCGAGAGCCAGAGCGGGAAGTTGCCCGCATAGTGCTCGATCAGGATGCCGATATAGCGCTCCATCGAGCCGCAGATCGCGCGGTGCACCATCACCGGCGGCTTCTTGCCGCCGTCATGGTCGATGTAGAACGCACCGAACCGTTCCGGCAGGTTGAAGTCGACCTGCGTGGTGCCGCACTGCCAGTCGCGGCCGATGGCGTCGCGCAGCACGTACTCGAATTTTGGCCCGTAGAAGGCGCCTTCGCCCGGATTGATCTCGGTCTTGATGTGATTGTTCTGCGTCTGGATCTCGCGCAGCACGGTCGCCATCACGCGCTCGGCGTGATCCCACATCGCATCCGTGCCGACGCGCTTGTCCGGTCGCGTGGAGAGCTTCACCGTGAGATCGCCGGTGAAACCGAAATCCGCATAGGTCGACAGGATCAGATCGTTGATCTTCAGGCACTCGTCCGCGAGCTGGTCCTCGGTGCAGAAGATGTGCGCGTCGTCCTGGGTGAAGCCGCGCACGCGCATCAGGCCGTGCATGGCGCCCGATGGCTCGTAGCGATGCACAACGCCGAACTCCGCGAGGCGCAAGGGGAGGTCGCGGTAGCTCTTCAGGCCGTGCTTGAAGATCTGGACGTGACCGGGACAGTTCATCGGCTTGAGCGCGAACCAGCGCTTGTCCTCGGCCTCGTCGCCGGCCGACTGCGCCGCGAACATGTTCTCGCGGTACCAGCCCCAATGGCCCGAGGTCTCCCACAGGGACTTGTCGAGGATCTGCGGCGCGTTGACCTCGTTATAGTCGCCGGTCAGGCGTCGCCGCATATAGGCGATCAGCTGCTGGAAGATGGTCCAGCCCTTCGGGTGCCAGAACACGACGCCCGGACCTTCCTCCTGGAAGTGGAAGAGGTCGAGCTCGCGCCCGAGCTTGCGATGGTCGCGCTTCTCGGCTTCCTCGATCTGCTTGAGGTAAGCATCGAGGTCCTCCTGCTTGGCGAAGGCCGTGCCGTAGATGCGCGTCAGCATCGGGTTGTTGGAATCGCCACGCCAATAGGCGCCGGCTACCTTCATCAATTTGAAGGCGTTACCGACCTTGCCGGTCGAGGTCATGTGCGGGCCGCGGCAGAGGTCGAACCAGTCGCCCTGGTAGTAGATCTTGATCGGCTCGTTGCCGGGAATGGCGTCGACCAGCTCGACCTTGAAGGCTTCGCCCTTGTCGCGGAAAACCTGCTTGGTCTTCTCGCGGTCCCATACTTCTTTCGTAAAGGGTTTGTCGCGCGCGATGATCTCGCGCATCTTCTTCTCGATCGCGGCAAAATCTTCCGGTGTGAACGGCTCGTTGCGGAAGAAGTCGTAGTAGAAACCGTTCTCGATCACGGGGCCGATGGTCACTTGCGTGCCAGGCCACAGCGACTGCACGGCTTCCGCAAGCACGTGCGCGCAATCGTGACGGATCAATTCGAGCGCGCGCGGATCGTCACGGTTGACGAACTCGATCTTCGCATCGGCTTCGATGGGATCGTTGAGGTCGGCGACTTCGCCGTCGAGCGCCATCGCCACCGTGCGCTTGGCCAGCGACGGCGAGATGCCCTTGGCGATATCAAGACCGGTGATACTCTTGTCGAACTGGCGCTGGGCGCCGTCGGGGAAGGTGAGGGTGACTTTAGCGGCTGGGGTCACAGGCTTCAGGTTGCTGAGGGAATATTGGAAGCCGGATTCGGACTTCGCTTGATCAGACTTGGCTTGATCAGACTTGGCTTGATCGGACTTGGCTTGATCAGACTTCAGTTGATCGGATTTGGGCTGGTCGGACATTGCGTTTCTCCTGAGGCTCACTCCTGCGAACGAGCGCAGGTAAGCGGAAAGCAAGCGTATAGCAGGCGATTCGGGCGGCGCAATCGCGGATTCTCGGGAAATTCGCGGCGGCAAATGGGCGCCCGGAGGGAGCGAGGCAGGATTTTCCCGGCGCAGTCATGCATCGGTCGCACGGCGCGGTGTAGGCTGGAGCTTTCAACGCCTTTGATTTTGCGATGGCGGCGCCGCCGTCGCCACGGTTGTGCCATGAAATCCAGTGTCGGGCTGAGCTGCGCGCTCGTGTTTTCACTGCTCCCGCTCTCGCATTCGGCAAGAGCGGCCCCGCCGGCCGACAAGCCGATGGAGCAGCTTGCGATCTATGAGGCGAAGGGGGCGCCCGATTCCTGCGGACCAGGCTGCGATCATTGGATCGCGATCGAAGGCAAAGTAGACCCAGGCTCGGCCACGCGGGTCGAGCGCTTCCTCCACGAACGCAAGGACACGCACCGGCCGATCTATTTCAATTCGCCGGGTGGTGAAATGCGCGATGCGCTGGCGATCGGACGACTGCTTCGCGCCCAGAAGGCGGTCGGCCGGGTCGGGCGCACGGTTGTCGATGCCTGTCCGGGCACCCAGACGGACGACGCCTGCACCTTGATCAAGACCAATCGCGACGAAGTCATCGCAAGCATCGTGACCCGCGGTGCCGTATGCGGCTCCGCCTGCACCTTCCTGTTGTTCGGTACATCAACGCGCGAAGTTGCGCCGGATTCGATGGTGGCCGTTCACGGTGCACGGGTAGGAATGCAATTCCGGGTCAATGTGACTGAAGCGCGCCGCGAGGAAGCCATCGCGAAGGCCCACGTCGAAGCCGATAGAATGGCGTTTGCCTATGTCGACGAAATGGGCATCAGTCGTGACGTCATGACGCTGGCCGACAGCATCAGTCCAGACAATATCCGCGTTCTGACGCGCCAGGAATTGTACAACTTCCGGATCGACACCAGGAACGTCGTCGAAACGCCGTGGGCCATGGAGAAGGCGCCCAGTCCGCTGGTGCAGAAGATCGTCCAGATCAAGACCGACAGCGGCTTCCAGAAATTTGAATGGCGTTTCATCTGCGGCGGCAAAACGCAGACCCGTCTCATGGTCGCCAATGAGTTGAGCAAGGACGCCAGCGGCACCAGAGGCATGACCATGGTTGCCGGTTCGACGAAAGCGCCGCAATTTGCCAAACTCCCGATCCGCGTTGGACCTTACGAGATCTGGACGGCTGTCATCACGGCCGACGCCATGAAGGATCTGGTTGCCGTCCCGCGGCTGCGGACCGATCAAAGCACACTGTTGCCGGACGGTAAGACGACGTCGACCTTCTTCGAGATCGAGACCCGAGGCCTTGAGCCTGCCTCCGACCAATTGTCGGCGGCATGCCAGACCGTGCAGGCCAAGATCGTGCCGCCCAAATTGCCATCGCCAGAGCCGTCATCGCCGTGGCCTTCATCGTCGAAGTGGACTGGGTCGCCGAAATGGCCTGCACCGCCACCCGTGACGGCCCAGGGAATCGGGGTGGTTGGTGCGAGAGACCCTGCGCCGCAGCCAGCCTCCGCGAAGTAAGCTGCCTTGCGACGGATGAGATCGTCCCTTTCATTCGACGCGATCCTGCTCTACATGCATTTGCATGGAAAATCCCCGCGCCGGCCGTTTCACGCCAACCGCCCTGATGCTTGGCAATCTCGTCACCGGTTGCTCGGTGCTGGCGCCGGCGGGGATGCTGCCGGAATTGTCGGCGGGGCTCGGGATCAGCATTCATGCGGCCGGGCTGCTCATCACCTTCGGTGCGATCACACTGTGTATCGGCTCGCCGCTGACGGCCTGGCTGACCAGCCGCATCGAACGGCGGGTGTTGCTCACGACCACGCTCGCAGCGCTCGCTCTTGGCAATCTCGCCTCGGCCTTTGCGCCCGACTATGTCAGCCTCCTTGTCATCCGCCTGGTGATGCTCGCCGTCGGCGCCCTCTACACGCCGCAGGCTGCGGGCACGGCGGCACTGATCGTGCCGGCGGAGCGGCGTGGCAGCACGATTGCCTACATCTTCCTCGGCTGGTCGTTGGCTGCCGCCGTCGGCCTTCCTCTGATCACCTTCATCGCCAGCCGCTATGGCTGGCGCGCCGCCTATGGCGAGATTGGCGCGCTCGGCTGCGTCAGCTTCCTGTTGCTGCTGGTGCGCCTGCCGGCGGGTCTGAAGGGCACACCCGTTGATCTGACGACCTGGAGCGCGGTTGGGCGTAGCCGGACCATCCTGTTGCTGCTTGCGATCACCATGCTGCAAATGTCCGGACAGTTCGTGGTGTTCACGTTCATGGGGCCGCTGCTCAAGAAGCTCACCGATGCCGGCCCCGATGCGATCGGCATGGTGTTTGGCACCTACGGCGTCTGCGGTTTCCTTGGTGTCGTCATCGCGACCCGCATCGTCGACACCTGGGGACCTTACCGAACCTCGCTGCTGTTCACATGCCTGCTACTCGCGGGCATCACTGGCTGGGCGCTCGGCGCCGGCACACTCGTGTTGATGGCGGGCGCGGTCGCGATCTGGGGATTGGGCTTCGCCTCGACCAATTCAATGCAGCAGGTGCGGCTGGTCGCAGCCGCGCCGCAGCTTGCATCGGCGACCGTCGCCCTTAACACCTCCGTGCTCTATATCGGCCAGGCCGTCGGCTCCGCCATCGGCGGACTGCTGTTCGCCCGCGAGCTCCTGCACCCGCTCGGCTTCGTGGCGGTCGGCTTTGTCGTGCTGGCGCTGATCCTGGTGATCCTGAGCCGTCCCCGGCCGGCTGCCGCCGCGGGCTGAAGCTGGCATTTCCTGCGTGCAAGGCGCTTGGCAAACCGCGCGGGAGAGCGCTAGAAGGCCCGTCATGGGGGACCAAAGAGGTTTGACTGACATGAGGATGATTCTGGCGGTTGTCGCGGTGCTCTATTCAGCCTCCGCGTTTGCGCAGACCGACAAGCCACCGATGGTGGGGGACAAGCCGCTGGTGCAGGTGAAGCCCAAGGGGACCAAGGCCGGCACCAAGGAGGCCGCCGCCAAGCCGGCTGCAGCGCCCAAGGGCAAGCCGCAATCGATCGCGGCGCGGCTTCAGGCCTGTCTCGATACTGACGACGGCACCAAGGACCGGCTCAACTGCTACGACGCCATCATCCCGCCGACGCCCAAGCCGAAGCCGGCGAAGGCCAAGGGCTACGCCGATTGCCGGTTCTTCAAGGAAGAGGACGAGCGGCTGGCCTGCTTCAACGGCTTTGCCGAGAGCATTCCGAAGCTGCCCAAAACCTGAGATCAATAGCTGAGGTTCGAGGGCCGGGCGCCTAGTCGGCAATCCGGCTCAGCACCGCTCTGAAGGCAACGCCCGGCACTTGCAGCGCGGTGCCTTCGAACTCGGCCGTGTCGCCGTCCTCGCGGCCGGCGAGCGTCAGCGTGATCCGGTCGATGCCGAACAGCGCCTTGAACGACGAATCGTCGTTGTAGCGCTCGGTCGAGATCTTGACCTTGATGCTGTCGCCTTCGCCCGTGTAGGTGCCAATGAAGGCGAAGGCCGAATTGCCGCCGCGCATCTTGCCATTCGTCACATAGACGACTCCGCAGCCAGTTCCGTGAACGGTGTGGAAATCGACCTTGTACAGTCCCTGACGCACTGCCTGTCCCCGCGGTACTCCAAGTGCACTGGTCCAAGTGCACTGGTCCAAGCGCAGCTTGCGCGGAAAAATATGGTCGTTGCCAGCAGAAGCAATCCGGTGGTTGCCGGGGATTGTCGGCCATCAACATCACATTTTGATCATGGCCTGACGGAATTGCAGTCAGCGCGGCGAAATGCCAGCGCGCAAAATCCAGACTAACGGCTTGACGCGGAAGAGCTGGTGGCTGCGACGCGCGTCAGCGCCAGCGCCGGTGTTGCCGACATCTTCACCAGCACGTCCTTGAGCGGGTATTGCGTCCACGCGCGGTTGACGTAGTCGCGGTGGGTGATGCCGTCGCCGGTTTCGACGAACACCACACTACCGGGACGCAAAGGTCCATCCATGCCCTCGGAAACACCGATGCCCTTCTGTCGCAGCATGCTCATCAACTCGCGGTCGCGCCGTGCGGTGTAGTGGGTGTAGGAGCTGACGAAGAAGCCCGAGCGATGGCTCTCGATCCAGGACGCGAACTTGTCCATTTCGCCATAGACCGCATCGAGCAGCACGACGCCGCGGACGCGATCGCTGATGCCGCCGACCTCGAGGCTCCAGGCGGTCGGCAGGAAGCCGCCGCTATAGCCCACGATCACGATCGGCATGTTGGCGAAGGCACGCGCGCTGTTGGGATCGCCGGTCAGCTGGGCGAGGTGGCTGGCTGACTCTTCCATGAAGCGCTTGAGGCCGCCGGGCTGCCAGAATTTTCCAGCGCTGGAGTCTGCGGCATCGACGGCCATCTGCGGCGCGAGCAGTACGGCATTGGCGCCGGAATCGGTGATCTGCTGCGGTACCAGCTGGCGGTCGCGCACGTCGCGCTCGAGCGTTGCGCCGTTGCCGTGGAAGAACACCACGATCACGCCAGGCTTGCGCACATCGAAATGCTCGGGGACGTGCACGAGCACGCGGCTGTCGTTGTAGGTCTCGTCCTGCCAGAACACGCGCCCCGAGTAGCTGCGGTGGCCGCGGCGGTCGCCCTTGGAGATGTTGAGGAAGGGCGCGTCGGACGCTGGGTTGTTGCCGAAATAAGGGAAGGCCGAGGACTTCATGCTGACGAGCGTCGTCAGGTCTTCGCGCACCGGACGCTGGTAGGGCACCTGCGGCGCGAGCGAGGCGACCTTGTACGGCGCCTGCTCCGGCTGTTGCTGCACGGCGCGCTTGGGCGAGAAGTCCGACATCTGTCGTTGCAGCAAACTCTCGCTCGCCGAGGGGAAGCGCTCCTTGAACTGCGGGGCGGGGAAGCGATCCTCGAACGTATCGCCGCTTGCGACTTGCGAATTGGTCTTGGCGACGGTCTGATTGACGACAGGGACATTGGCCTGCGAGTTCGCCGCGAGCGCCGCCGGATTGGGCGCCTGGCCGCATTGAACCAGCGTCAGCGACAACGGCACCAAGGCTGAGATCAGGGCGATCCGAAGCGCACGACTGCGCGCCCCGGACGACTTGGTCCAGTCAGCGCGCATGTCTGCATTCAATTTCGGAACGGCCCCGACCATCCACCCATGACCCCAAGCCATGAACTCACGTCCATCGGCATTCTTAAGACAATTGAGCCGACTGGCGTTTAGGCGACGTTAAGTGTCCGGAGAAACTTCCCCACATCCGGAACGATCAAAAAAGACCACGCAATCGTGTCGCGATTGTGGGAGGGGAGCGCGTATTTCCGCGGCCGACTACGGGTTTATTGCTCAAAGGCGTGCATAAAAGGTGGCCAATTACCTATTTCGACCGCCTCATTTAACCCTTGTTAACCCTGCTTGAATTGACTGGACCAATCTGCACGATGCCTCCATGAGGCGCGACGCCTGAGGCTAAGGACCCAGATGACGGCATCAGATGCGGGAACCGCGCCATGGACCGGGCGGCTGACCGGCGGCTCCGGGGTTTCCGTGCTGGTCGCAACCGCGATCGTCGTTGCCGACATGATCGGGGTCGGCGTCTTCACCAGCCTCGGCTTCCAGGTCAAGGACATCCCCTCGGGCTTCTCGATCCTGGCGCTGTGGACCGTTGGCGGCATCGTCGCGCTGTGCGGCGTGTTCTCCTACAGCGAGCTGGGCGCGATGTTTCCCCGCTCGAGCGGCGAGTACAATTTCCTCGGCCGCGCCTATCATCCGGCCTTCGGCTTTCTCGCCGGCTGGGTTTCGGCGACGGTCGGCTTCTCCGCGCCCGTTGCGCTCGCGGCCATGGCCTTCGGCGAATATGCCAAGTCCGTCATGCCCGAGGTGCCGCCAATCCCGCTCGCCATCGGCGTGGTGTGGCTGGTCTCGATCGTGCAACTGACCGGCGTCAGGCACTCCTCGACCTTCCAGCTGATCTCGACCATCCTCAAGGTCGTGCTGATCGTTGCTTTCCTCGTCGCAGGCTTCGTCGTCGGCACGCCGCAGCCGATCTCCTTTGCGCCGCACGCCGGTGATCTCGCCCATATCGTCAGCGCGCCTTTCGCGATCGGGCTTGTCTTCGTGATGTACTCGTTCTCGGGCTGGAACGCCGCGACCTACATCATCGGCGAGATGAACACGCCGCAGCAAAGCCTGCCGCGCGCACTGCTCGCGGGCACGCTCATCGTGCTGGTGTTGTATGTCGCGCTCAACGCGGTGTTCCTTTATTCGACACCAATCAGCGCGCTGACCGGCCAGCTCGACGTCGCAAGCGTAGCCGGCAGCGCCATCTTCGGAGGCCTCGGCGGCCGGATCGTCGGCGCCATGATCTGCGTCGGCCTGATCTCCTCGATCAGCGCGATGATGTGGATCGGCCCGCGCGTGATGATGACGATGGGGGAGGACATCCCGGCGCTGCGCGTGTTCTCGAAGCGATCGGTTCGAGGCGCGCCGGCCTATGCCATCCTGTTTCAGCTAGGGGTCGCCAATCTGCTGCTGTTCACGCGCAGCTTCGAGGCGGTGCTCGACTTCATCCAGTTCTCGCTGCTGTTCTGCTCGTTCTTCACGGTTGCCGGCGTCATCAAGCTGCGCATCACCGATCCCGACCTGCCGCGGCCCTATCGCGCCTGGGGGTACCCGTTTACGCCGCTCATTTTCCTGCTCGTGACCGCATCCATGATGTACTACCTCTTGACCGAGCGGCCGGTGCAGTCGCTGTCGGGGATGCTCGTCATGCTCTCGGGCCTGTTGATTTATGCAGTTTTCCGCAGGCGGCCGGTCGCCGCTGCCACGTCACACAATCGCGAATAGACATGTTTCGACCCTTGAGAATTGCGGCCGTCGCTCTTGCCCTCATGGCTGCGGCGATCTCGTCCGCGCGCGCGGCCGAGGTCACCTTCGACGACACGGCGCGCTTCCTCGCGGGCATGCAGCCTTCAGCCGACTCGCCGCTGGTGGCGCTCACCAGGGACCCGTCCTGGCAGCATCACGCAAGATTCTTCGACGGCGCCTTCGCCCAGCTCGAGCAGCGGCAATTGTCGAAGATCCGGAGCTGGTCGGACGTCAATCTCGCCGCGCCGCGGCCGACCATGTTCTACTTTTTCAGCGGCCCGGATTTCCTCTACGCCAACGCCTTCTATTCCAAGGCCAGCACCTACGTGCTGGGCGCGCTGGAGCCGGTCGGTGCGGTACCCGATCTGACCAGGTTGCCGCGCGGCTCGGTCAATGCCGCACTCTACGATGTCGAGCGCTCGCTCGGCTCGATCCTGAGCTTCTCCTTCTTCATCACCAAGCAGATGAAGGTCGACCTGCACGCCAACCAGGTCAATGGCACCTTGCCGATCCTCTACGTCTTCCTGGCGCGCTCCGGCAAAACCATCCGCAACGTCGAGACGGTCGCGCTCGACGACAAGGGCGGGGTGCACACGGGCAATGACAATCCGGGGCGGAACGCCACGCGCGGGGTCCGCATCACCTTCGCAGGTGCCGACGGCGAGGCGCGCACGCTGTATTATTTCTCGACGGATCTCTCCAATTCCGGCGCGCGCGCGGCCGGCTTCCTGAAATTCTGCGAGACGCTCGGGCCCGGCAACAGCCTGCTCAAGAGCGCGTCGTATCTCTTGCACGCGGGCAACTTCACCGTCGTTCGCGACTGGCTGCTCGCCAACAGCGCGACCATCATCCAGGATGATTCCGGCATACCGCTCGCCAACTACAATTCGCGGCAATGGCGCTTCTTCCCGTTCGGCCGCTATCTCGGCCCGATCAACGAATTTCCCGGCCGCTACCAGGAGCGCTACGCCGAGCTGTTCACGCGCGCCCAGCCGATCGATTTCGGCGTCGGCTATCGCTGGCGGATGCATGAGTCGAATTTGTTGCTGTCGGTGAAGATCCCTGGGAGCGAAGTCGCGCCGGCCGCAGAGACAACCTCGTTCGCCGAACCGCCGCCGAAGCCGCGGCCGAAGCGGCTGCGTCCGCCCGAGCCAATCCCGCCGCCGCCCGGACGTTTCTTCTGGTTCCGCTAGCTACCAGTGCACGCTCTGGCTTGGCACGATGAACGCCGTCGTGCTCGGTGCCGTTGCAATGCTTGTCGCCAGATACCAGCCGGAGCCGACGACGAGCACGAGCAGCGCGATGATCGCGAGCATGTCGATGGTGCGGGGATCGTGATCCCGCGGATGCAATCCAGGATGTGAACCAGGCCTGAAATGAAAATGAGGGCTGATTTTCCAGCGCATTGTTGTTTCCTCCCGTGGGAGCATCACAATAACGCGAGCGACGAGTTCCGGTTCCATGCAATGCAGAGCTGCGCAAAGCACCGCAGCATGCTTATGAAGCGTTGACGCTGCGCCATCGGCCATAGCGCCAGGGCAGATACCAGCGCGCGCCCCTCGGCGCGGCGAGAGGCACATTGTCGATGCCTGAGGTGCCGAAGGGGTTGCAGCGCAACAGGCGCGCGAGCGTCATCCAGCCGCCAGCCCAGAGTCCGAACCGCTCGATCGCCTCGTCGCCGTACACTGAGCAGGTCGGCAGATGGCGGCAGTTGTAGCCGACCAGCGGCGACAGGGTGTGTCGATAAAGCCAGATCAGCGCGCGACCGAATCTGCGCGGCAGTCGCAGCGCTTCAGCGACAGGAGCCGAACAGTGCTCGCAGGTTGAGTGCTTCATGTGCGCGGTGCCGACGTCCTGTGCGCGCTGATGTGCAGTTCCAATGCAGGGAACAGCGGGCTGTTGTGTCCACGCCATAGTTTGCCTGCTTTCTAGGAGCAGTGCAGCAAGTACCTATGGACGATCTGTATTCCCCCGGATACCATTTTTGTGACGTCCATGTGTAGACTCACTGGAACGTCGAAACGGGGCTTGCCTGATTGCTTTTGGGGCTTGGGGAAGGAACCAGTTTGAAAGTTCTGAAGTCGCTCAACCTTCGCGGCTCGTTGCTGGTGGGAACCGCCGCTTGCGGGATCGTGCTGGCGGCCGCCGTGGCGACCTTCGGCTCGTCGGCCAGTGCTGGCGCCTCGCTCGAAGAGCGCAAGCTGCCGATGAAGTTCGGCTGGGTCGCCTGCGAGCCCAACTGCCGCGGCTGGGTCAGCGCGGTCGGCATCATCACTGCTGATACACCGAAGGACTTTGACGACTTTGCCCGCGGACGCCAGCTCGGTGGCGCGACCGTCGTGCTCGATTCCAGCGGCGGTTCCGTCAACGACGCCATCACGCTCGGCCGGCGCTTCCGTAATCTCGGCCTTCTCACCACCGTCGGCATCACGCAGCAGGGCGGCGGGCAGGCTGCCCGTCCGGCGGTCGCCTCGGAAGCCTATTGCGAATCCATGTGCGTGTTCCTGCTGCTGGCCGGCAAGAAGCGCTACGTGCCGGAAGCCGCCCATGTCCGCGTCCATCAGATCTGGATGGGCGACCGCGCCGATGACGCCAAGGCGGCGAGCTACAGCGCGCAGGATTTGATGATCGTGGAACGCGACATCGGCAGGCTCGCCAAATACACCTTTGACATGGGTGGGGCAGGCGACCTTCTGTCGCTCGCGCTCAACGTGCCGCCCTGGGACGATCTGCATGAGCTCGACGCAGCCGAGCTGAAGCTGACCAATCTCGTGACGACCGATCTGGTGGCTGACGTGCTGCCGCATGTGGACGTCATGGCGCCTGCGATGGCGGAGCTTGCGCCGAAGACGCAGGCCAGGTTCGGCGAGGAGCAGGTGCAGCCTGCCAAGTCGACCAAGACGGCCGAAGCCCTGGTCCCGACTGGGGGCGTGGCAGCACCGGCCGCGGCACCACAGAAGTAAGAGCTTCAGTCCAGTCTCAGCGTTATGCGGTGGCCGGCTGCTTCGCCTTGGCCTCGATCTGGCCGATCGCGTCCACCACGGCATCGAAGGTCAGCAGCGTCGAAGCGTGGCGCGCCTTGTAGTCGCGGACCGGCTCGAGGAATTTGATTTCCTCCCACTTGCCTTCGGGAGGCGAGCCATTCTCTTTCAGCATCTTGCGAACGGTTTCGCGTAACTCTCGGAGTTCGCTCGCAGTCGAGCCGACCACGTGACTTGCCATGATGGATGAAGAGGCCTGGCCCAGCGCACAGGCCTTCACGTCATGCGCGAAGTCGGTGACGGTGTCGCCTTCCATCTTGAGGTCGATCTTGACGGTCGAGCCGCACAGCTTGGAATGGGCGGTGGCGGTGGCATCGGGGTCCGAGAGCCGCCCGAGGCGCGGAATATTCCCGGCCAGCTCGATGATCCGCTTGTTATAGATGTCGTTCAGCATGTGATGGAGTCCAAGACTTACCTGCCGGATCGGCCTTGGCGGGCGCGGTCCACGGTCCTATATAGGGCTGGAACTGGCGGAAAAACAGTCCGGCGGTGCGTCGGCGATCCAGATCTGCATTGCCGGCGTTCTTGCCAAGAGACCTCTTTCGCCAAATACTGTTCTCTTCAGGCGTCCGGCGGCATGTCCGCCCCGTCTGCCGGTGACACTCCGGCCGCAAGGCCGTCGAACGGAGTCGATATGGACGCTGCAATCAAATCCATCCGCCCCAGCAAGCCCTCTGACAAGCTGCTCGATAGCCGCCCGGCAGAGCTTGATCCTGCCGAATTCCTCGCGGCCGCCGTCCGCGCCGACCAGCCGCGTCCCGCGCGAGCCGAGGCGGAAGCGGCGGTGAAAACGCTGCTCGCCTATATCGGCGAGAACACCGAGCGCGAGGGCCTGCTCGACACGCCGCGCCGCGTGGTCGAGGCCTTCGACGAGCTCTATCAGGGCTACCACCAGTGCCCGGCCGAGGTGCTCGACCGCACCTTCGGCGAGACCGCCGGCTATGACGACTTCGTGCTGGTGCGCGACATCGAGTTCACGTCGCAGTGCGAGCATCACATGATGCCGTTCTACGGCAAGGCGCACATCGCCTATACGCCGGTGGAACGCGTCGTTGGCCTGTCGAAGCTCGCGCGCCTGACCGACATCTTCGCCCGCCGGCTCCAGACCCAGGAGCATCTGACGGCGCAGATCGCGGCCGCGATCGATGAGATTCTGAAGCCGCGTGGCGTTGCCATCCTGATCGAGGCCGAGCATACGTGCATGTCGGTGCGCGGCGTCGCCAAGCATGGCGCCTCCACCTTCACCAGCCGCTACACCGGCATGTTCCGCGACAACCCGGCGGAGCAGGCCCGTTTCCTGTCGATGGTGCGAGGCATGACGCGCTGACCTCGCGAACAACTGGCGAGATTTGTCGTGTCCGTTCACTCCCACGAGATCGAGGAAGGCCTGGCCTTCCTCCCCAGATTCGATGCGAATGGCCTCGTGACCTGTGTGGCGACGGACGTCACCACCGGTGACGTGCTGATGGTCGCGCATATGAATGACGAGGCGCTGCGCAAGACCATTGCCACCGGCGAAGCCTGGTACTTCAGCCGCTCGCGCAATGCCTTGTGGCGAAAAGGTGAGACCTCAGGTCAGACCCAGAGCGTGGTCGAGATCCGCACCGATTGCGACCAGGACGCAGTCTGGATTCGCGTCGAGCAGATCGGCGCCGCCTGCCACACCGGTCGCCGGTCCTGCTTCTATCGCAAGGTCGAAGCCGAGGGCGGCGCTGCCAAGCTCGTCTTCGTCGATGCTGAGCGGCTGTTCGATCCGAACGCGGTCTACAAGAAGTAGCGAGCTGCCATTCCGGGCTCATCGCTACGCGATGCCCCGGAATGACTCGGGGAGGGGCCGATCCCGGAATTAACCCCGCGTTAACCATAACTGTCCCACGGTGGGACGATCAGGCGTCCGAATTGCCGGCGCCGCTCACACGCCGCGCGGGCCGGTCACGCCATCATGTCGGTCGACAATTCCAATGCCTCGCAGACGGCCGCAACCGACGGCTTAAAGCGCGTCGCTGGCGCGATCAAACAGGTATCGAACCAAACCGGTGTCAGCTTCGAATACATGCTGACCACCGCCAAGATGGAATCTGATTTCGATCCGTCGGCCGGCGCCACCACCTCGTCCGCCCACGGCCTCTATCAGTTCATCGACCAGACCTGGCTCGGCACGGTGAAGGAGGCGGGCTCCCAGCTCGGCTATGGCAACTATTCCGACGCCATCAGCAAGACATCGTCCGGCACTTACACCGTCGACGATCCCTTCATGAAGCGCTCGATCATGAAGCTGCGCGACGATCCTGAAGTCGCTTCCAGCATGGCTGCGGCGCTGACGCAGTCGAACAGTTTCAAGCTCACCGGTCTGCTCGGCCGCAGGCCGTCCGACAGCGAGCTCTACATGGCGCACTTCATGGGCGTCGGCGGCGCGGCGAAACTGATCGCCAATGCCGAGGACAACCCGCAAGCCGTCGGTGCGCGGCTGTTTCCCAATGCGGCATCCGCCAACCGCTCGATCTTCTACGCCAAGGATGGCCGCGCGCGCAGCGTCTCCGAAGTCTATTCGGTGCTGAATGCGCGCTATGCCAGCGCCTCGAATGCAAAATCGACGCGCAGCGCGATGGCGATGTATGGCGACACGCCATCGACCACGCAGGTCGCCAGCGCCAACGGCGTGCAGCCCGCTGCACCGATGGCCAACAGCGCCGCCTATCTCCAGACCTTTCCGGATGCGCGTGGCGTGACGCCGGTGAGCGCGACGTCGTCGACAACGGTCGCAGACAGCACGCCGATCACGCCGGCATTCCGTTCGATCTATCAGCCCGGCGATGCGACGCAGCCGGTCTCGACGACGGTGCAAAAATTGTGGGGCAACAACGGCTCGCTCACCTCGGTTGCATCAGCGACGCCCGACGTGCGTCCGCCGCAACCGCTCGATCTTTTCAGCGATCGCAGCGGCACGTTCTCGAGCTAGCCGCGCCGCCGCGCGTCTCCTAGCCCTTAACAAATCATCAACAAAACCAGCCAGTTATGGTGAACGCTTTGTTAAGCGTCGTGGTTTATTTTGTGTTGCAGGTGACGAGCCGTCACCATTTTCATTTTTCGTTGCGTAAGCCGGAAGCTCCATGATTGTTCGGCAGTTCATCAATTGGATCAGGACTGCGCCTGCCGGTGAGCGGGCGGAGGCAACGAGGGCATTGGCCCGGGCCTGGCTGATCTCGGATCTTTCCCACGACGACCGTGCCGCCGCCGAAGGCGCGCTGCTGATGCTGCTCGACGATCCCTCGCCGCTGGTGCGGCAGGCGATGGCCGAGGCTTTTGCCCGCAGCACGGATGCGCCGGCGTCGATCGTGCGGGCGCTATCGGCGGACCAGCCGACCGTGGCGCTGCCCGTGCTCGAACATTCGCCGCTGCTGATCGATGCCGATCTCGTCGACATCGTCGCGACCGGCAATGACGAGGTGCAATGCGCGGTCGCCCGCCGCATCGCGCTGCCGGTCTCGGTCTGCGCCGCCATTGCCGAGGTCGGCTGCGCTGCCGCTGCGCTGGAGTTGATCGAAAATCCCCACGCCGAGCTTGCGCCGTTCTCCTGGAATCGCATCGTCGAGCGTCACGGCCACCTCGCCGCGATCCGCGAGGCGATGCTGGTGCTGGACGACATTCCGGCCGCAACGCGCGCGGCGCTGGTGGCAAAGCTCTCCGAGACGCTGGCGCAGTTCGTTGTGGCGCGGAACTGGCTGAGCGCCGACCGTGCCGAGCGCATGACGACTGAGGCACGCGATCGCTCCACCATGAACATCGCAGCGCGCTCGCGCGGCGACGATATGCAGGGCCTGGTGAGGCATCTGCGGATCACCGGCCAGCTCACCGCGGGCCTGATCCTGCGCGCGCTGCTGTCGAGCAATCTCGAGCTCTTTGACGCGGCGCTGGCCGAATTGGCCGATCTGCCGCTCGCGCGCGTCTCCGCGCTGCTTCACGACCGCGGCGGCAACAGCCTGCACGCGCTGCTTCGTCGCGCCGGGTTGCCCGAGGCGACGTTCGCGGCGTTCCAGGTCGCGCTCGATGCCTGCCACGAGCAGGGCTTTGTCGACACCGACGACACCGCGGCGCGCTTGCGCCGGCGCATGGTCGAGCGCGTGCTGACCCATTGCGAGACCGACCGCGGCGCCACCGAGCCGCTGATGGTCCTGTTGCGCCGCTTCGCCACCGAATCCGCGCGCGAAGAGGCGAGGTTGTTCTGCGAGGACCTGGTCGCGGAAGACACAATCGATCCGGTGTATGACGATCTGATTGCGGCGTAGTTCGAGCTAGACCCGCACACTCCGTCATTGCGAGCGCAGCGAAGCAATCCAGGATCCCTCCGCAGAGACAGTCTGGATTGCTTCGCTGCGCTCGCAATGACGAGGGGAGAGAGTGGAGAACTACTCCGCCGGCACGATGCTCGGCGCGAGGATCACTTCGAGATGCTCGGGGCGGTCGCGGTTGACGTCGGCGAGATAGTCGTCGGCGACCTTACGCAGACGGCGGCTGAGCTCGGCGGAGACGCTGATGCTGTCGAGCTTGGTGTTCTCGTGCACGATGGCGAGGATCGCGTTGATGTGGTGCGTGAACAGTTCGGCCGGCACTCTCTCGAGATCCGGCGCGTGCTCGATGACGCGGCACAGGCTTTCGGCAACGCCCGCCGCGGCCGGAAAACCGAACGTGGCGGCGTCGCCCTTGATGTCGTGCGCGGCGTGGAATAGCTCGTCGCGGCGTTCCCTGGTGAAGCCGTCATTGCGGATGGCGACATAGGCAGACGACAGCCGGTTGACCTCGGTCGTCATCCAGATCTTGAACTCGCCGGACAGATCGGCAAGCGCCTGCTCGGCGCGTCCGATCGGATCGTCCATGTCCTTTTCCGCGACCCGGCGCAGAACCTTACGCAGCGGATTGGGCTGCGTAATGATTTGATGCGTGGCGAAGGCCTTGACCTCGATGTCTCGTGCGCCGTTCTTCGCCATGATGCCTGCCTCGTCGGGTGAGACGTTGCGCTAGATGGTGGAGCGGGCCTTGTCGAGCAGCGAGGGCTGCTGGAGCACCTCGTGCTTTTCGCCGACGCGGCGCTCCGGGCCCATATAGGCGGAATTGGTGTTGCGGCGCCGGTCCGGGCCGAAATAGGTTTTGGTCTTGATGAAGGGCCGGGGACTGGCGACCACGTTGAGAATGCGCTGGTAGAGGGCCTTGGCCGAGATCGGCTTGGCCAGGAATTCGGTAACGCCGGCATCGCGCGCGACCGTGACGCGGCGCTTCTCGGAATGCCCGGTCAGCATGATGATCGGCGCGTAGGGGTTACCCTTGGATTCCGGCTGCCGGATCATCTGCGCAAGCTCGAGCCCGTCGAAGATCGGCATCGCCCAGTCGGTGATGACGATGTCGGGCACGTAGTGGCTGTACATTTCGAGCGCGGTCGCGCCGTCCTCGGCCTCATAGACCTCGCGCGCGCCGAACGAATGCAGCAGCGTTCGCAGAATGCGGCGCATGTGCGGATTGTCGTCGCAGACGAGAAAGCGCAGCTTGTTGAAATCGATGCGAAACATGACGCCCGGGCCAAAGCGGTCAACCTTCGTTAACCATATCTTGCCGAGGGTTAACGAAGCGTTGCGAACGGGCGTCCGGCGGGGGCGGTGCAGGCAGGTCAGTAGCCGAATTGTTCGCGCAGGATGCGCTCTTCCAGGCTGTGGCCGGGGTCGAACAGCATGCGCATCGAGATGGTCTTGTCGGACAGGATCTCGACGCGCCGGACCCTGCGTACCTCCTCGTGGTCGGCGACGGCCGCGACGGGCCGCTTGTCGTCTTCCAGCACCTCGATGACGACATAGGCCGTGTTGGGCAGCAGTGCGCCGCGCCAGCGCCGTGGCCGGAAAGCGCTGATCGGTGTCAGCGCCAGCAGCGCGGCGTTGATCGGCAGGATCGGGCCCTGGGCGGAGAGATTATAGGCGGTCGAGCCAGCCGGCGTCGCCACGATGATGCCATCGGCGATCAGCTCGGGCATGCGCTCGCGCTCGTCGATCAGGATGCGCAGCCGCGCCGCCTGGGAGGTCTGGCGGAACAGATAGACCTCGTTGATGGCGTGATGCAGGTGGACACGGTCATTGGTATCGGTCGCGCGCATCAGCAGCGGGTTGATCTCGGATTCATGCGCCGCCTCGAGCCGGGCGCGCAGATCGTGCGTCGAGTATTCGTTCATGAGGAAGCCGACCGTGCCGCGGTGCATGCCGTAGATCGGCTTTCCCGAGCGCATGTGCTGGTGCAGCGTCTGGAGCATCAGCCCGTCGCCGCCGAGCGCGACCACGACGTCGGCTTCACTCGGATCGCAATTGCCATATTGCGTGGTGAGCTGGTGGAAGGCGGCCTCTGCCTCGCCGCTCGGGCTGGCGACGAAGGCGATCCGGTCGTATCGCGATGGCTTGGTCATGGCTTCCAGGCAGGTGTGCCGGCTCGAGAAAGTTCCGCCGAGGTCGTCTATACGACCTGGGCCTCTATTGTCGAGGATGACCGCCCGGCAAGGCAAACGGGTCGGTCTGCCAGGCGTCCCGGTGCATGGCAAAAGCCGGCTTGATCGGCCCGGAATGCCGGTCCCAGGCCTCCGATCCCCCAAACTGTCGTAATTGCCGGCTACAGCTGCGGCAAGCGACCGACGGGCGGGACAGGGAGAACGATCATGATCATGGGCTTGCCGATGCTGCGCCGTGCGGGGCTGGTGCTGGCGGTGTCTGCTTTCGCGCTTGTGGGCCTGGCGCTCGCAGATCTGGCGCGCGCGGACGATCCGCCGCAGCCGCGCAACGAGGCGGCCGCGCCCGCGGGACAGAAGGGCGGGCGCGGCGGCAATGCAGCGCAGGCCTCGCCATCGGCCGCCGACCAGCATCGCCTACCGGGAGATTCGACCACCAAGCAGACCCTCGATCTGCCGGGCCGAACGCTCAACTTTGCCGCGACCGCCGGCTCCATCCGCGTGTTCGACGAGAAGGGGGAGCCGCTCGCCGACATCGCCACCACGTCTTACGAGCTCGACGGCGCCGATCGCGC
Organism: Bradyrhizobium ganzhouense; assembly: GCF_049949285.1. NCBI lineage: Bacteria > Pseudomonadati > Pseudomonadota > Alphaproteobacteria > Hyphomicrobiales > Nitrobacteraceae > Bradyrhizobium > Bradyrhizobium ganzhouense. The sequence goes on along the minus strand of NZ_CP181318.1, from coordinate 5,840,374 downwards.
TACGCGCCCGGTGACATTCCTGTTCAACGGCGGGCCCGGCGCCTCGTCGGCGTGGCTCCAGTTCGGCGCGGCCGGGCCGTGGCGGCTGCCACTCGACGGCGAGGGGTTGTCGCCGTCGGCCTCGCCCGAGGTGAAACCGAACGCGGAAACGTGGCTCGACTTCACCGACCTCGTCTTCATCGATCCCGTCGGCACCGGCTACAGCCGTATCATCGCAAGCGGCGATGATGCACGCAAACGGTTCTATTCGGTCGATGGCGACGTCAACTCGATTGCGCTTGTGATCCGCCGCTGGCTCGAGAAGCACAACCGCCTGACCTCGCCGAAATATGTCGCAGGCGAGAGTTATGGCGGCATTCGCGGGCCGAAGGTCGTGCGCCAGTTGCAGATTCAGCATGGCGTCGGCGTCAAAGGGTTGATCCTGGTGTCGCCGCTGCTGGATTTCCGCGAGTTCACGGGCACGAGCCTCCTGCAATATGTCGCGACCCTGCCGAGCTATGTGGCGGTGGCGCGCGAAGCCAAGGGGCCGGTCAAACGCGCGGATCTCGCTGATGTCGAGGCCTACGCCCGCGGCGAATTTTTAACCGATCTCATCAAGGGTGAGGCGGACAGGGAAGCCTCCAATCGTCTTGCCGACAGGGTCGCGGAGCTCACCGGCATCGACCCGGCGGTGAGCCGCAAGCTCGCGGGCCGCTTCGACGTCAGCGAATTCCGCCGCGAGCTTGACCGCAAGAACGGCATGGTGACCGGGCGTTACGACGCCTCCGTGCGCGGCTTCGATCCCTATCCGGATTCGAGCAGCTCGCGCTTCGGCGACCCCTCGGGCGATGCGCTTCAGGCGCCGCTGACGAGTGCCGCGGTCGATGTTCTCACGCGCAAACTCAACTGGCGGCCCGACGGCTCCTATGAAGTCCTCAACGGCGCCGTCGAACGCAACTGGGACTTTGGAGGCGGCATCAACCCGCCACAATCGCTGTCGGAGCTGCGCCAGATCCTCGCCGCCGATGCGAAGCTGAACGTGTTGGTCGCGCACGGCCTGTTCGATCTCGCCACGCCCTATTTCGGTACGAAGCGGGCGCTCGACCAACTGCCGCCCTTTGCGACGTCGCGGGTGAAGTTCGTCGTCTATCCCGGCGGCCACATGTTCTATTCGCGCGATGGCTCGCGACAGGCGCTTCGGAGCGAGGTCGAGGCGCTGATCAGGGAGTAGGTCGCCGTTTTCGCGGCGGATACCGCCGCGCGATCTCACGCGCCACGACGGCCGCCGGCTTGACGTTGGCGCCGGCGATCCAGATGTCGCTGACCTTGCCGCGCTTGTCGCGGATGCGGCGCACCGGCTCCCCATGGCTCGAATAGCCGGCCGCCCAGGTGAGCTTGCCGGTATCGCGGCCGGTGACCTCGATCTCGCCAGAATCCATGAACGGATTGTTGAACTGGGGATTGGCGAGGAGCACGCGGTTGCCCATTGGCACGAAATCTGTCGCGCCCCAGATCGTCCACCAGCGGCCGGTCCAGTCGCGCACGCGCCGGTCGGCTGCGCCGCGGGTCTTGAAGACGCGCAGGATCTGCATGGCACCGTCCATCCAGATCGGGGCTGCGCCGTCGATGGAATTGCTGAGGATGCTGATCGCGAGTTCGCAGCCGGGGATGGAGCAGGTCCGGGAGATGTAGCCCTGGAAGCCGCCGCCATGGCCGAACCAGTCCCAGCCGTCGGTCTTGCCGGCGTTGACGCCGAGGCCGTAATAGGCCTCAAAACCTTGCGGGACGCGCCAATGGTTGCGCGTCATCTCGCGGCGGCTCGCGACTGACAGCACGCTCTTCCTGGCATTGGGAGCGAGTTGGGCGAAGAAACGCGCGGTGTCGGCGGCGGTGGCGACGAAGCCCGCGGCGGATGCCATCGCGTGCGCCGGATTATCGCCGGGGATCACGCAGCGCTCGCCGAGCGGCAGCTTTCGGGTGTGGCCGCGCGCAAACAGCGCGCCCTTGGGAAGCGGCGCGTTCGGCTCGGTTTCGCGAAGGCCTGCAGGCTCGATGATCTCACGCTTGATCCAGGCGGCGTAGGGCTCCTTGGTCACGGCCTCGATGACGAGTCCCATCAGGCCAAAGCCGTGATTGGAATATTTGAAGCGCGTGCCGGGCTCGATCGCGGGAGGTCCCATCAACTCGGCGAGCAGCTCCCTGGCGTTGAGATAGGGACGGCTGTCGATGAACTGACCGGAATCGGCGCCGTCGCGCGTCAGCCCGGCACTGTGCGAGAGCACCTGGGCAATCATCGTCTCGGCCACGCGCGGATGCAGGCCGCTGACATACTGACCAACAGGATCGTCGAGCCTGAGCTTGCGCTGCTCGCGCAGCTTCATGATGCCGGCCGAGGTAAAGCTCTTCGAGTGCGAGGCGATGCGGAAGCGGTGGCGCGGGGTGAGCTTCTCGCCGGTGTCGAGATTGGCGAGACCGTACGCATGCTCGGCGACGACCTCGCCGCGATGGACGAAGGCGACCATGACGCCGGGCTGCTGAAAGGTCGTCTGCTGGAATTCGATCCAGGAGCCGATGTAGTCGATCGCGGATCGCAGCCACGTGTCCATTGCGCACCAATTTGCGAGGGGATCGGTTGCGAGAAGCTAGCCGAGAAAGCAGAACGGGCACAACCCCGGAAGGTTGTGCCCGTTCGCGTCATGCGAAGATGCGATGCCTCAGTAGACGAGCGTCGCGCCGGTCGGCTTGTCGAGTGCGGCGGCCAGCGAGCGATACTCGGAGCTGTCGGTGCCGGCGAGCATGGCAATCTTGTTCAGGTGATACTGCGCCTGTTCGCGGTTGCCCTGCTCGAGCTGCCAGAGACCGTAATACTGCCAGGTGCGGACGTGGTTCGGATCGTCCTTCAGCGCGATCTCGTAATAGACCTTCGACGACTGATAGTCGCCGAGCTTGCGATAGGAGTAGCCGATCAGATTGGCGACGTCGGCGACGTCGTCGCGCTTGAGCGACTTCAGCTGGCCGATCGCGCCCGTGTAGTCGTGATTGTCGTAGATCGTGGTGTAGGCGGTGCGATAGGCAGCGAGGAATTTCGGATCGCTGACGGAAGAGCTCTTCTTCTTGCCCTTCTTGGACGAGTTGTCCGACTTCGGCGGCGAGGAGGGCTCATCGCCTCCCGCCGCATAGGCGCTGGTCAGCACCGGCGCGGCCGCCAGCGACATGGCGACGAGTCCCGGCACAACAAGCATTGAGAGTTTGCGCATTGAAGTTCTCCCGTATGGAACGTGGCGATCCTACACGATTGCCCGAATACCGGAACACCCGGTACGCAAAAACATTCCCGGCCCCCCCGGTCTGTTGGTCTTTCCCAAGATGACAAACTTGTCATCGAGATGAACGGAAGCTGGCAGCGGGCTTCAGACAGGGTTCAGTGCGCCCCCCGTAGGCTCTGACCCATGATCGAAGGGTTGGCGAGAGGGCGCAGCCTAAGATCCTTCCAAGAGGAGACCACCATGTTGAAGACCATTTCCGCAGCCTTGCTCGCAGCTTCCGTCATCGCAGCCCCGGCCTTCGCCGCTGAAGCCGGCAAGACCACGACGACTGCACCGGTGATCAAGGCCGACCAGACCCAGAGCAAGGTCTCGACCACCGCCGCCAAACCCGACGCCGGCGTCAAGGCCGACGGCAAAACCGCCGACATCAAGTCGACCGCCAAGCCGGATGCGAAGGCCGATGCCAAGGTCGACAGCAAGACCAAGGCGATGAACGCCAACGCCGCGATCACGCCGGACGAGCACAAGGCCGTGCGGACGCATCGCCATCACCACAAGCATCTGTCGGCCAAGAAGTCGCTGAAGACGCAGTCGAGCGTCACCAAGCCGGTGACCACCGAGAAGCGCAGCTAACGACTGATCCCGCGCGGCGGCATCCCTGGATTGCCCTGCTGCCGCGTGCGGAGTTCAGGCCCGGCTCGCTCGTCACGCCCCGCGCGCAAGCGCGAGGCGCTGGCGGCGGGCCGGTGCGCCGTTCGCGGAAGCGAATTCCCTTTGCGCAACCTTGGAGCTAGAAACATCTCCGAGTCCGACTGGCTGGAGAATTTGATCCCTTGGGGCGATTGGCGAAACGCGCGGCGATCCTGGTGCTGCCTCTGGCGCTCGCGGGTTGTTTCGGCAGTGATGGTGACCGCCCATCCCTGATGGAGGGCGGACAGGCCGGAGGGCCGCAGCCGTTTCCCGACAATTTTCGTAGCGACGCGCTGGCCCTGATGCGCGCCTATCTCAACAATCCGGTTGGCGTGCGCGATGCCAGCATGGCCGATCCGGTGCTGAGGGAGATCGGCGGACGGCAGTTCTATGTCAGTTGCCTGCACTTCACGCCGCGCGAAACCGACGGCAGCTATAAGACGATGCGCGAGCGCGCCGTCGTCTACGTCAACGGCCGGGCCGACCGCGTCATCGACCGCGCCAACGAGATCTGCGCAGGCGCGGTTTACGCACCCTTTCCGGAACTGGAAAAGATGACGCGATAGCGCAAAGCCCGCCTTCATTGCGCGGTGCTAGAACGAGAACCGCCGGAGCCGCTGGATCACATTTTGGCGAGCTTTGAACGGATCGGTTTTGCCTTGCGACAAATCGTTACGGCCGGACTTGTGTGGACGACAAGATCTGTCGGTACAGGCCGACGTGATGGAACAAAAGCGCGATGTTGCCGCTCCATCACAGTTGCGAACGATCAACGTTCCGGCATCGCCGCGAAGCAACCCAATTCACGCCACGTTGTTTCCTGAGTGTCGTAAATGAAAGAACGGGGATGACCATGAAGACGATTTTGCTCGGGGCAGCAGCTCTGCTCGCTCTGGCCGCACCGGCGGCCGCAGCGGACATGCAGCCGCGCACCTACACCAAGGCTCCGGCCTACACACCGCCGCAGGTGATCTACAACTGGACCGGCTTCTACATCGGCGGCCATGTCGGTGGCGCCTTCGCCGGGGACAGCAGCTTCCAGTCCAGCGACGCCCGCTTCCTGGGCGGCGTGCAGGGCGGCTTCGACTACCAGTTCGCGCCCAATTGGGTGGTGGGTATCGAAGCCCAGTATTCCTGGCTGCCGACCAACAATAAGGGTGTGACGTTCCCGCTGGGCACGCAGGTGACCTCGAGCACCGACCAGCTCGGGTCGGTGACCGGCCGCATCGGCTACACCTGGGGCCCGACGCTGCTGTACGCCAAGGGCGGTTACGCCTGGCGCAATGGCGGCCTTGGTGTGAACGTCGCCGGCGTGCCGCAGGCCTTCACCACCACCGGCAACAGCAAGGACGGCTATACCGTCGGCGCCGGTCTGGAATACATGTTCGCGCCGAACTGGTCGGCCAAGGCCGAGTACCAGTATTACAACTTCGGCAGCAGCACGATCACCTCCGGTCCGGCCGACGTCGTCGGCGTTCGCGGCCGGGACGACGAGCATACCGTCAAGGTCGGCGTGAACTACCGCTTCGGCTGGGGCGGTCCGGCGGCCTCGCGCTACTGATCTGCGGCACGACCATGATCCGACAAAGGCCGGCTTCCCGCCGGCCTTTCGTTTGTTTGCGTTGCGTGAACCATCTGGCGCGTCATTTGCAAGCAAACAGTCTGGCGCGCGCCTTCTCACGCGTGTCACGGGGATCGGGTAAAGCAAAAATAATTTTTGCGACTTACGGAACTCGCACTCCGGAAAGCGTTATTACAGAATTGCCGGGTCGGTGGGACAACGAACATGCGTATCTTGGCGTCGGTGGTGGTGGTCTCGTGCTTCGTCGCCCTGCCGTGCTCTGCCCAAACAATCCTCAAATCCGAGCCTTTGATGTTGGCACCTTACGAGGTCGCCTTCGTGAAGGACGCCTCCTGTCCGTCGGGCAAGGTGCTCAAGGTCACCGGGGCGATCCGCGGGCTGCACCGCCGCAAGGCCTGCGTAGCGCTCGCTGGCGAGCAGGCCTCGCTCGCGACCGCGACGCCCTGAGGCACTCGGACTCGGCCAGCCTTCGGCTAGATCTCACGAGTTGAGCTGAAGCTCCATCCTGGATTCCCGCTCGGCGTCCGCCTTGTTTTTGGCGGGGTCCTCGCCTTGGGCGGCCGGGCACGATTTGATCTCATAGTCATTGTCGAGCACCCGGCGCGGACCGTGCCGCTCATCGTCGGTGCCGACGTCCACGACCAGGCCACTTCGTTGCGCGAGTTTCCAGACGTCGGCCTCGCTCGGATAGGCTTTGCTGATCTGGCTGTCGTTGCAGAACAGGGCGTAGGGCATGCTTCCCGCTCCCGGAAAGCGCGTTAACGACTTCATGGCGCGAGGGGTTCCGTTGTGATCACGGAGCCGTGATCGGCGGCCGTGGGCGAGCGGCAAGGCAGCCGGGCCCTGAGTCCTTAACGAGTCCTGAATCCCCAAAAAAAGAAACTTTGGGACTCGTTTGGCGGAATCAGCGGATGTTTCCGGCCATGACGACCGACCTGAAAACCTGCTGCGGGCACATGCTTCTGCCACTGACGCTGGCACTTTTCGGTGCCTGCGCAGCCAATCTCTGCCTGGTGTGGGCTTGGCTGTAAGGTCTTGGCTGTAGGGTCCTTGGGTCGGAGGCTGACCGGCCCTACTTCCGGGCCGGCGGCGGCGGGGCGGCATCGCGGATGGCGGCGCGCAGCTTGGTCAGGGTTGCCGCACAATATTCCTCGCGCTCGCGCTCAAAGCGCTCCTGATGCTTTCTGAAATTGGCGATGCGGGCCTGCATCTCGCTGCGCACATCGTCGGCCAGCCGTGGCGGGGAGACCGGCAGCGGCTGGGGCGGCGGAGCGACCGGCGGCGGATCCGCTCGCGGCGGCTCGAACGCGACAGTCACCGCCTGGACGGAGACGATCTCCGCCGCCAGGACCGGCGCAACCGCAGCGGTATCCGGCTGACGGATGTCGTCCTTCTTGCCGGAAACCGATTGGACGAAGGCCAGTGTCTGCGCGATCAGCGCGTCGCGCTCTCTGATCCACTTCATGATCCACCACCCTGTTAGAGCTATTCCACCAAAGCCGGGGCGTCGAATCAAGCAGGCTGTCGGCAAGGGATTGCATATTTTTCCCGAACGCCCGACATTGGATGGATGGATTCCACGGCCGACCCGTCGGACGCAGCGCAGGGCCTGCGGCTCGTGCGCGCCTTTCTGTCACTGCCGCCCGACAAGCGGGCGGAGGTGATCGCGTTCGTCGAGGATCTGGTGCGCGTCCATGCCCGGCCTGACGATGAGCATGAGATCTCCCCCCTCTCTGATCGATAACTATCGCTGGCTTGGATTGATGTTGAGCACGAAGGGGGCGCCGACCACTCGCACCTGTGGCTGGATTGAGTTCTCGATCGGCCTGCTATCGGCGACCTGTTTCTCGGGGGGCTTCCCAAACACTGGCTCGAGCACCGCTAGTGCGCCGGCGACGACGGCGCAGCACAGCGTGACCGTCGTCAGCAGGAACATGTTTCGATCGTCTTCTCTGATCCGCATGGGGCGAGAACAGGTGAGCCCCGCGGTTGGTTCCGGGCGAGCAATGGCGGGTCGGGTGGCCCCATAAGCGATCAAAGCTTGCGCGAGGCTTGCGTGCAGCTCCCGCTGGTTATTTTCCCGCAAGATTACCCGTGCCATTTAGTATCAAATTTTAACGTTAACGGGTTCCAATGCTGCCGCTGGGACTGCTTCGGTCAATGGTGACCGAAAAATTCGGGCGGCTGCGATGAGCTTTTTGAGCAATTTGAAAATCGTGTTGAAGGTTGCGCTGATCGTGGCTGTGTTGGGCTTTGCCCTGGTCGCCGTCGCCGCGTTCGGCATCCGCGAACTGTCCGCAACCGTCGATGGGTTCGGTGAACTTTCGGCCGCACAGTCCGCGGCCCTCAACCTGACGCGCGCCCAGCGCCGCCTCGAAACCTATCACGCCGCGCTCTACGCAGTTTTCACCGAGACGACGGAGGCAGGCAATGCTGGCCGCCTGAAAGTGGCCAAGCAGAACCGCGATGAAATTCGTCAGTTCCTGGATGCCGCCGAGCAGGACGATCCGTCGCGCTCGACCGAGATCAAGAGCCTCAGCGATCAGCTGAAGGCCGTGTTCTCAGGTTGTGACCCGGTGCTCCAGGCCGGCGCGGCCGCGACCAGCCCGGAGGAAAACGCCAAGGCTGCCGACCGAGCGCACAAGGAGTGCGACCCGCTGATCGACGCCTCCCTCGGGCGCGTTGTGACCTTCACGTCCGATGTCAGCAAGGCGGTCGCCCAGCGCAAGGATGCCATCAACCGAGACGCCAGGTCCGCAATCTGGACCGTGATGAGCGTCAGCGCCGGTGGCCTGCTGCTGGGCATCGCGATCGCGCTGTTCATCGGCCTGAAGGCGATGTCGCAGCCGATTGCCCGGCTCAAGCTCGCCATGGAAGGCCTGGCGCGCAACGATCTCAAGACCGAGGTGCCCGAGAAGGACCGCCACGACGAAATTGGCGAGATGGCCAAAACGGTCGAGGTGTTCAAGACCAACGCGCTCGAGGTGGAGCGGCTCAAGGCGGCGCAGGTGGAAGCCGAGAAGCAGGCCGCCGAGCAGCGCCGCCGCGACATGTTTAACCTAGCCGACGGTTTTGAGCGTGCGGTCGGCGAGATCATCGACACCGTCGGATCCGCCTCCACCGAGCTCGAAGCGTCGTCCTCGACGCTGGCCACCACGGCGCAGCGCGCGCAGGAGCTGGCTTCGGTCGTCGCGGTTGCTTCCGGTGAAGCCACCGGCAACGTCCAGTCGGTTGCGACCGCGACCGAGGAGCTGTCGTCCTCGGTCAACGAGATCAGCCGGCAAGTGCAGGAATCCGCGCGGATGGCGAGCGAGGCCGTCAACCAGGCCCGCACCACCACTGAGCGGGTCAGCGAACTCTCGGTCGCGGCGACGCGCATCGGCGACGTCGTCGAGCTGATCAACACCATTGCGGGCCAGACCAATCTCTTGGCGCTGAACGCCACCATCGAGGCGGCGCGGGCAGGCGAGGCCGGCCGCGGCTTCGCCGTCGTCGCCTCAGAGGTGAAGACGCTGGCCGAGCAGACCGCGAAGGCGACCGGCGAGATCAGCCAGCAGATCTCCGGTATCCAGAACGCCACCCAGGAATCGGTGACGGCGATCCGCGACATCTCCGCGACCATCGAGCGGCTGTCGGAAGTGTCCTCGACCATTGCCGCCGCCGTCGAGGAGCAGGGCGCTGCCACCCAGGAGATCTCGCGCAACGTGCAGCAGGCCGCGCACGGCACCCAGCAGGTCTCGACCAACATCACCGACGTGCAGCGCGGCGCGGCCGAGACCGGCTCGGCGTCCTCGCAGGTGCTCTCGACTGCGAAGATGCTGGCGACCGACAGTACCCGGCTGAAGGACGAAGTCGCAAAGTTCCTGCGGACCGTGCGCGCGGCCTGAGCGCACGACATCCAGGGTCCGGCGGCCTCGTGCCGCCGGCACGCCGCTCCTATTGCGGCAGCAAGAGCGCCATCGCGACCGCGAAGAGGAAGAGCGTCGCCACGACGGCCGCGACCGCTCCGGCGATGATCTTGGCGCTTTCTCGGCTGGTGTAGGGCTGCATGCTGCCTACACTCTACCTCATGTTGAACTCTGATCCAACTTGAGCAGCAGTCGAATAAGCTGCCACACTCAGACAGTGAGTTTCGCCTGGAAGAACCGTGTGACCCGATCGATCGCATCCTGGGTCATCGGATCGGTGTCCGAGAAATCAAAGCCGTGGGCCTTGCCCGGATAGGGCACGAATTCGGTCTCGGCGCCGACCAACTTGCCGAGCGCGACCAGTTGCCGACCTTCGGCGATCGGGACATTCTTGTCCGCTTCGCCGTGCAGCGCGATCAGCGGCGGCAGGTGCTTGACCTTGGTGGCCATAATCTTGGCAGCCATGGCCTGGGGCATGCCGCCATAGAGCACCGCGAGAGCTGTGACGCGGGTATCGCGCGCGGCGGCCTCGGCGGCGATGTAGCTGCCTAGCGAGAAGCCGAGCAGGCCGATGCGTCCCGAACTGTCGGAGCGCTCGAGGACGGCCGTCACGGTAGCGGCGACCGTATCGGCCCAGCCGTCGTACCGCGTCCTCTCATAGGCCTCACGGATCTCGTGTGAGGTAGATGTCAACGCAGCCATGTCGGCTGGCGTCATGTAGCGGAGAAAATAGGTGTCGACGCCCCGTGCCGTCAGCGCATCCGCATATCGCTCATAGGCGCGGGCCCTGAGCTCGACGCCGCGAGCGCCGTGCAGTGCGATGACGGCCGGACGCTTCCCCGATCCGGCGGCCGCATAGCGCGACACGGAGAGGCTGTCCGGGCCGGAAGTGACCTTGAACTCTTCGCCGGGAGCGCCATGTGCGCCGATGGGCGAGAGCAGGGTGGCGAGGCCCGCCAGCGCCGTTCGTCGGGTGATCATCAGCGAACTTGCCTCGCGGGAAATTCCGGATTGAATGCCTCGCGCGTATAGTATGCTTGCGACGGAATCTTGACGCGAGTCCCATTCGATGACGTCCCATCGTCCCGCCGTGCTCGCCCATGAGCGGTTCGTTGCCGACCGTGCGAATTTTGCCGGCCTCGACCTCGCCGCGCGCTTCGAGCGGATTCAGCGGACCAATCTCTGGGGGGCTCCGACGTCGGTCTCGGGCCTCGGCTCGGAGGATCGCGCCACCGCGGGGATCCGCGAGATGCTGCCCGGCCTGTTGCAGCGGCTTGGCGCGCATTCGCTGCTCGATGCGCCTTGCGGCGATGCGGGCTGGATCGGCAGCATCAAGCTCGACGTTGATTATACCGGCATCGACATCGTGCCGTCGCTGATCGCGGCCAACATGGCGCGCGTGGCGCGAGGTGATGTGCGCGGCCGCTTTCTGGTCGGCGACATCACGCGCGATCCGCTGCCGGGTTGCGACGTCATCCTGTGCCGCGACTGTCTTGTGCATCTGAGTTTCCAGAACGTCGCGCGCGCCATCGCTCGCTTTCGCGCAAGCGGCGCGCAATTCCTGCTGGTTACGACGTTTCCGGAGTGGGAAGACAATGGCGATTGCGAGGACGGCGACTGGCGCGCGCTCAACATGACCAAGCCGCCGTTCCACTGGCCACCGCCGCGCGAGCTGATCGATGAGCGCTGCGATGAGGGCGGTGGCGGCTGGCGCGACAAGAGCCTCGGGCTCTGGCGGCTGGATGAGTTGCCGGAAGGCACAGCTGAGCGCGCCTGACACGCTCGGTCATCATCGCCATCGCCGCGGCTTGGCACAGACATCAAAGCAACGAACGGTGGGAGCGTAGTCAATGATCGATGCCAGATGCAGTTGTGGTGCCCTTGCGCTGTCGCTTCCAGGGCCGACCAACCTGGTCGCGGCCTGTCACTGTCTCGAATGCCAGCGGCGGACCGGCGCGCCATTCGGCGTTGGTGCTTTCTATCCGGTCGAGGCCGTCAAGATCACAGGAACGCCGAAGGAATATGCGCGTCCCGCCGAGAGCGGCGGCGCGGTCCACAGCTATTTTTGTCCTGACTGCGGCTCGACCGTTTATTGGAAGGCCGACAATCTGCCGGCGATGATCGGCGTCGCCGTCGGCGCGATTGTGGACCCGAATTTCCCGGCGCCGATCAAATCGGTTTTCGAGCGGTCGAAGCATGTGTGGGTGGAGATCACCGGCGCAGGCGTCGAGCATCTGCAACAAGGCACTTTTCGGAAGACGTCGAGCTGACGAACGCGCATCGGGCGTGGTGCCGGCTGAGGGGATTGAACCCCCGACCTTCGGTTTACAAAACCGCTGCTCTACCGCTGAGCTAAGCCGGCCACCTGCAAGGAACCCATGCGGGTTGCCGGCTGGCGCCAGCGCATCCGCTCGTTCGCGGTCGCAATACCAGACTTGTCCGGGAAGTGCCAGAACCTGCGGCGGTGTCCGCCGGCATGAAACAGGCGGCCCCATAGGGGCCGCCTGAGCCATTTCGACTGAGTTTTGTGGCCTACTGGCAGCGGTGCTGCCGGCCGTCGTCACCCTTGAACAACGTGCCGGGCCTGCACACGATGCCGTTGCGGGCTGCATAGGCATCCCAATTGCCATACCAGCCGGTCCCGCTGCGGTCGTAGCTCGCATAGGAGTTGCCCCAGCCCTGGAACGGCGCGGCGGCGACCGTTGCTGCGGTGCCGACGGCGGCGCCCGCCACCGCCCCAGCCGTGTCGACCGGCCAGAAGCCCGATTGTCCCTGATCATTCGGGTTCACTTGCTGATGGGCCATGTGCCGGCGGCGATAGGCGCGATCGGTGGTGGGATTGGCGGGGCCGAGATTTTGGCAAGCGGGATCCTGGAACAACCCCGTGCAGCGGGCCGCATTGTCGGCCGCGGTTTGCGCGAAGGCTGGTGTGGCCAGCGTGGACGCAACGATTGCGGCCAAGCCAAGAAGCTTCAGGCTCGTCATGGCATTTTCTCCATGTTGTTGAGACCTGTGCTAAGTGCGATGTGACGCTGTCGTTCCGCGTTTTCTGGCCTGCGAGGTCACATCGACGTGAACCCGCTCAGGATGTGCAACTTGTGCCAGGCAACCTCGTCTACGTTGGCGATGCAACAGCTGTCTCTCCCGTTAACGCTTCACTAGCGTGGTTCGCCGCATTTGAGCGGCGCGCGATCCTTACGCGTTAGGCTTACCGGAATTTGGTCAGCTGTCCTTAACCCTCTCTACGCTGCAATCCATTAGGTTCTGGTCCGCACAACCGGGATCCTTCCATGCGCGCATCCGCGCTCGCAGCCTTTCTGATCGGACTGCCTGCAACGGCCTTTGCCGGCGGCGGCTTCGATATCGTCGTGCCCGGCCGTCCCGGCGTGCCCATCATCATCAACAATATCGATGCGTCCTATAGCGTCGTCGAAGGTGTCTGGGGCCTGGGCAAGAACATCCAGGTACAGCCCACGATCTATGGCGGGCGCTACGTGGCCGAGCGGCAGCCCTCCGATGTCGGCCATTATTACCCGAGCTTGGGCTTGCAACCGGGCTATGGCCGCCTCGAGGTCGAGCCGCCCGCGAACCGCAAATTGCCGCAGCCGGCAGAGAGCTATCACCAGAGCTGGGGTGCGTCGTCTGCACCGCTGCCGCCGCAAATGGATGTGCCGGTCAATCCACCGCCGGTGATCCTCGCGCCTGAGATCAACGACTATCCGCGGCGCCCTCGACCACGGCCGCGTGCAGGAATCCCCGGTAAGCCGCCGGGTTAAGAAACGTCAAAATCCAACAAAAGAGAAATCAACAGGAGAGAGTAATGCGTCAGATGATTTCGGGACTGGTCGCGGCGGCTGCCGTGATGTTCGTGGGCAGCGCACCGGCCATGGCCTGCGGCTTCAATCCGTGCCAGCCGGTTGCGCCGGTCTATTCCGGTTGCAACACCGGCTGCGGCGGATATGGCTACGGCGCCGGCTACGGATATGGCGCCTATGAGCGCCTCGCCGAGCCGACCTCGCAATATTACTATGTCAACCAGGGCCCGACCTACACTGGCCCGGGCGCCTTCGCGCCGACGCCGACCTACCAGGAAGACGCCGTCGTCGCGCCCGCCAATTACGGCTATGGCTATCGCGCGGCCGCCTATCCCTATCGCCGCCCGTACTACCGTCCGTATCGCTACGGCTACGGTCCGCGCTACGGCTACCTGCCGCGCACGCATTACGGCTATGGCCCGCGCTATGGCTATGCTCATCGCTACGCGCCGTATTACGGTGGCCATCGCGTGCTGCGCCGCTACTACTGATCTCTGATCGGTTGAGCCAACGAAGCGCCCGTCTGCGTGATGCGGACGGGCGCTTTCGTTTGTTGTTTCTTTTTTTGATGCGTTTTCTTTATGCGATCCGGGATCCACTTCGCTCGAAAACGCTATCTCTTCATCAAGCCAAGCCGGCTCGCGCCGACATAGAGCGAGAGCACGGCGGCGTTCGAGACGTTGAGGCTCTTGATCTCGCCGGGCATGTCGAGGCGCGCCACGACGCTGCAGGTCTCGCGGGTCAATTGCCGCAGGCCCTTGCCTTCGGCGCCCAGCACCAGCGCGAGCGGCTCGCGCAGTGTGACGTCCGAGAGGTCCTCGCTGCCTTCGCTGTCGAGGCCGACGGTCTGGAAGCCGCTGTCGTTCAGCTCGTTCAGCGCGCGGGCGAGGTTTTGCACCGTGATCATCGGCACCAGCTCCAGCGCGCCGGAGGCGGCTTTCGCAAGCACGCCGGTGGCTTCCGGACTGTGGCGCGCGGTGGTGACGATCGCCTTCACCGCAAACGCCGCGGCGGAACGCAGGATGGCGCCGACATTGTGCGGATCGGTGATCTGGTCGAGCACCAGCACCATTCCTTCCAGCGCCAAATCCTCGATGTCCGGCGAGGGCAGGGGATCGGCTTCGGCGAGCAGCCCCTGATGCACGGCGTCGGGTGAGAGCAGGCGGTCGATCTCCTGCGGCCGGACGATCTCGGGCGCGATCCGGGTCTCGATGTTTTCGTCCGCAAGGCGCCGTGCGGCGTTCTCGGTCAGCGTCAGCTTGCGGATCTGCCGCGCGGGGTTTTGCAGCGCCATGGTGACGGTGTGCCAGCCATAGAGGATGACGGGCCCGTCGGCATGCGAATCGCGTTCGCGCCAGGCCGGCCGGCCGGCCGATTTCCCGGGCCTGTTGAAGGGCTTAGACCCGCTCCGGGGGCCCTTGGGGATGAATTTTCGATCCTTCATGGGCTCGCTTGTGTCACGGGTCCCGGAATATGGCAATTTGGGTGGCTTCGAGGGCGATTTTAGCTGTTCGCCTCGGTTGACTTTGCCCCACCGCTTCGCCCATAAACGCGCCCGGTCGCGCCCCCATCCGGGCTGTCGCGGCCTTCACGTTCCATGGCCGTCTTCGGTCGCCGGCAAAGGTCCGGCCCGATTGTGCTGCCGTCGAGCGGGGGAGTGTCCCGAGTGGCAAAGGGAGCTGACTGTAAATCAGCCGCCTTATGGCTTCGCAGGTTCGAGTCCTGCCTCCCCCACCAGCCTTCGCTCGCTTCGCGAGCTTCGGCTCGGCAAGCCAGCCAAGATGACTATTGCGCGAAGCTAGCGAAGGCTGCCGCGCCGTAGCCCGAAGGGCGCAGGCGGGCTGTCTCCAACTGCTACCCCATCATCTCCCGCACCATCGGCACCACCTTCCGCCCGTAGAGCTCGATGCTCTTCATCAGCTTCTCGTACGGCAACGGCCCCGCCGAATATTTCAGCTGAAACCGCGCAATGCCGAGCGTCTTGGCCGTCTTGGCGATCTTGCGCGCCACCGTTTCCGGCGAGCCGACATAGAGCGAGCCGTGCTCGGCTTCGCTGACGAATTCGTCGCGGCCCATCGGGGGCCAGCCGCGCTCGCGGCCGATGCGGTCGCGCATGGCCTTGTAGTGCGGCCAGAGCTCTTCGCGGGCCTGTTCGTCGGTCTCGGCGACGTAACCGGGCGAGTGCACGCCGATCGGCTGCGCGGGGCGGCCGAACTCCTTGTAGGCGCGGTGATAGAGATCGACATAGGGCGCGAAGCGCTTGGGATCGCCGCCGATGATGGCGAGCATCAGGGGCAGGTCGTAATGCGCGGCGCGCACCACCGATTGCGGGCTGCCGCCGACACCGATCCAGGTTTTAAGCCGGCCGTTCTCGACCGGCGGATAAACCAGCTGATCCTTCAGCGGCGGACGCAGCTTGCCTTCCCAGCTCACCGGCTCTTGCGACAGCAATGCGGCGAACAGGTCGAGCTTCTCCTCGAACAGCTCCTCGTATTTGCGCAGGTCGAAGCCGAACAGCGGAAAGGATTCCGTGAACGAGCCGCGCCCCAGGATCACCTCGGCACGGCCATTGGAGAGCGCATCCAGCGTCGCGAAGCGTTGAAACACGCGAATGGGATCGTCCGAGCTCAGCACCGTCACGGCAGAGCCGAGATGAATGCGCTTGGTGCGCGATGCGATCGCGGCGAGCACGGTTTCGGGCGAGGAGATCGCGAAGTCGGCACGGTGATGCTCGCCGAGCCCAATGAAGTCGAGACCGAGCTCGTCGGCCAGCACCGCCTCGTCGACGACGTTACGGATCACCTGCGCATGCGCAAGCGTGCTGCCTGTTGCGTCTCCGGTGACGTCGCCAAAGGTATCCAGTCCGAATTCGAGCGGTGTGGTCATCGATCAGGTCTCTGCGGGGGAATGTGAGAGACTTAAGTGACGGCCGCCGCGCCACAAGGACGCTTTCGGAAATGCTCGGTTTCCGTTTGGTCGACCTACCGCCACATCCCGCGCATCCGCGCGCCGATGTCGATCTTCGGACCCTGAGATGCGGCGCGCGCACCGGCCGCGGTGGCCTTCGGCCAGGCGGTACGCTCGAACAGATAGACCAGCTGCTCCGGGATGAAGCGGGTGCGCGAGGCGTAGACGTGGCGGTCGCCCTTGGCTTGCTGGCCGTGGACGAAGAAGCGTTGCGGCACAACGAGGTGCAGATCGTCCTTGGCGCGCGTCATCGCGACGTAGAGCAGGCGGCGCTCCTCCTCGAGCTCGGCGCTGGTGCCGGCGCCGAGGTCGGACGGCATGCAGCCGTCGACGACGTTGAGCACGAACACCGATTTCCATTCCTGGCCCTTGGCCGAATGGATGGTGGAGAGGATCAGATAATCCTCATCGCGCAAGGGCGGACCGGATTTGTCGCTGGTCGCATCCGGCGGATCGAGCGTGAGCTCGGTCAGGAATTTTTCGCGCGAGGAATAGCCGCTCGCGATCTGCTCGAGCTGCATCAGATCGGCGCGGCGCGTCTCGGAATCCTCGTGGATGCGGTCGAGATGCGGCTCGTACCAGAGACGCACGCGCTCGAGATCGGACGGCCATTCCGAGTAGCGCAAATTCTCGACGGTGCGGACGAAACCGGTCCAGTCCGCGCCGGTGCGCGGCGGCACCGGAAGCTGGCCGAGCGCGTGGAGCGGGTCGGTGCTCTCCGCCATCTGGTCGAGCACGCGCTGTGCAGTGGTGGGACCGACGCCCGGCAGCAGATGCAGGATGCGAAAACCGGCGACGCGATCGCGCGGGTTCTCGGCAAAGCGCAGCAGCGCCAGCACGTCCTTGACATGCGCGGCGTCGAGGAATTTCAGTCCGCCGAATTTCACGAAGGGGATGTTGCGGCGGGTCAGCTCGATTTCGAGCGGGCCGGAATGCGAGGACGTCCGGAATAATACCGCCTGGTGCTTGAGCAGCGAGCCTTGCTCGCGATTGGCCAGCACCTGCTCGACGATGTAGCGGGCCTGGTCGGTCTCGTCATGCACGGTGACGAGCTGCGGCTTCTGCGCGGAGGCGCGCTCGGTCCAGAGGTTTTTTGTGAAGCGCTCGCGCGCAAGCCCGATGACACTGTTGGCTGCCGCCAGCACGGCTTGCGTCGAGCGATAGTTGCGGTCGAGCGTGATCATCTCCGCCCGCGGCGAGAAATTCTGCGGAAAATCCAGGATGTTGCGCACGGTCGCGGCGCGGAACGAATAGATCGACTGCGCATCGTCGCCGACGACGGTGAGGCCGCGTCCGTCAGGCTTGAGCGCCAGCAGGATCGAGGATTGCAGGCGGTTGGTGTCCTGATATTCGTCGACCAGCACGTGATCGAAGCGGCCGCCGATCTCGTCGGCGATCAGCGCGTCGCTCATCATCTGCGACCAGTAGAGCAGCAAATCGTCGTAATCGAGCACGTGCTGGGCCTGCTTGGCCTCGACGTAAGCGGCGAACAGCCCCCTCAGTTCGGCGGCCCAGCCTGCGCACCAGGGATAATGCGCCCCCAACACCTTCTCGATCTCCATCTCAGCATTGACGCAACGCGAGTAGATCGAGAGACATGTGCCCTTGGCCGGAAAGCGGCTCTCCGTCTTCGACAACCCGCGCTCGTGCCGGACCAGATTCATCAGGTCGGCGGAATCCTCGCGATCGTGGATGGTGAAGGCGGGATCGACGCCGATCCGCTCGGCATATTCGCGCAACAGCCGCGCGCCGATGCCATGGAAGGTGCCGGCCCAGGTGAGCGCGTCGCGCATGATCGCGGCGTTGTTCTCGCCCAGCACTTTTCGGGCGATGCGCTCGACGCGGCCGGCCATCTCGGCAGCGGCGCGGCGGGAAAACGTCATCAGCAGGATGCGGCGCGGATCGGCACCGGCGACGATCAGATGCGCGACGCGGTGGGCGAGCGTATTGGTCTTGCCGGAACCGGCGCCGGCAATGACGAGCAGGGGGGCGCCCACGGTCACGCCTTCGGCCACGCCATGCTCGACGGCGCGGCGCTGCTCCGCATTGAGCGTGTCCAGATAGGTTGTCACGAATCGCCCCGATGAAGCCCGCAGAATCAACGATCCCCGGGTGAATCGCAATGTAGCTGGACGCAAGTCGCCTGAGGATTTAGGGGAGAGGGACAGCCCCAGTTCCAGCCCGGACGGTATTGCAGAGATGGCCGATCCCACGCCCGAGCTTTTCGAGATGCGCCGGCTGGAATCGCTGAGCAACACCATATTTGGTGTCGCGATGACGCTGCTCGCCAATGATCTGCCCAAGGCGGGCGAGTTCAAGGCCATGCCGACCTGGAGCGATCTCGCTCAACTTTACTCTGGTCGTGTGACCGGCCTGATCCTGAGCTTCATCATCGCGGGCGTGTTCTGGATCAGCCATCACCGCCGGCTCGCCCGTCAGCCGGAAGCGAGCCGCCACATCGTGCTGCTCAATCTGATGTTCCTGCTGTCGATCGTCCTCCTGCCGGTGACCAACGGCCTCTATGGCAATTACGGCATGAGCAGCGCCGTGGCCGTGCTGTTTGGTTTGCATCTGACCGTCATCGCCGGCCTGAATGCCACGCTGTGGTGGCTCGTGATGCGCGGCTTCCGCTACCAGCTGATCGCAGCTTTGTTTCCGCTGGCCGTGTTCCTGCCGGGGACTGTGGTGGCGGCGGTGGCCCCGCAATATGCGACCTATTTCTGGTTCCTGGCCTTTGGTGGACTTCTGATCCGCCGCCGCATCGATGCGGCGACGGACGCCAGGACCTGACGGCGCCGCCGTCCCTCATCCCTTGGTCGCTGTCGCGCCGAACCCGTCGGCTGGCACGTAAAGCTTGACCGGACGGATTTCGTAGACCGCACTCGGATTGACCTGGCGCAGCAACCGCGCCGCCGCGATCGCCTCTTCATCCGTGTCGTAGTTGACGAGGTGGAAGCCCAGAAGCTGCTCCTTGGTCTCCGCAAACGGGCCGTCGAGCACGATGCCGGCGCCGGGGCCACGCAAGGTGCGAGCCTTTTGGGTGTCATCCAGACGGGCGGCCGGCCCTAGGTGTCCGCTCGCTCTCAAGGGCGCCTGAACTTCGATGACTTTGGCGACGACCGCGGCGTCCTCCGCCGCTGACCACGACAAAATCTCGTCTTCCACATGGTAAGCCAGGATCGCGTAAAGCATCTTCACCTCGTTTATTTTTGGGCGCGCAGCTCGAAGGACGTATGGTCGCCGCCGATACCGACAACGGCCGACCTTAATATATTGCGTCGCGGCGATGGCGACGAAACCATTCTGAAACCCGATTTACCGCCTTGCGGGGTGAACGCCGTCCGGAGAAGAGGCGACTGATGGCCACAACAACAATTGAGGCTCATCGGAGGCGGCAATGTCGGGTCAGACCATCAAGATCATCTGCGACGCGCGGCGGGCTGGGAAGTCCGAACCTGCTGATCTGCACGACCAGGCCGGCCATCACCGCTATTACGGCAGCTCGGTCGAGAGTGGCGGCGAGCGCATCGTCGAGAGCCGCCGCGGCAAGCGCCCGTCCGTGCTCGCCATCTTCGGCTTCTGAAGTCGGCGAGCGCGAGCGAGTGCGCGCGATCTGAGCCACGTGCGGCCAGGGCTCACCATTTCCAAAAGACAAAATTCCAAAAGAAAAGGCGCGGCGGGGAAACCCCGTCGCGCCCGATTTCTTGCTCGCTGGTCCAGGGCTGAGAGCGCCCCGATGCCAAGCCCTTATTGAGAGCTTAGCGGGCGATCCCAGCGAGGTGACAGCGCTTGGTAAAAGACACTGGATCACCTCCTTTCGTTGATTGCCGGAGATTTGAATATAGGTCGGAAGGCCGCCGCTGTTAAGGGCCGGCGGGCAGGGCGGAACCAGGCCTGTGCACAAGGGGCCGGAAAGCCGCCGAATGCCGTCCCAGGGGCAGTTGAGACCGCCGCCCGGCCGTGTTAGGGAGCCGGTGCCGCGGGTGTAGCTCAATGGTAGAGCAGCAGCCTTCCAAGCTGAATACGAGGGTTCGATTCCCTTCACCCGCTCCAGCCCTTTCATGGACTTGGCGAGACGGTCGGATTTCATTCTGACAAAGAAGCTGCTTTACGCGCTCTTTGCGCGCATTCCGATCGACTGCGTGTCGATTGATACGCTGTGACGTATTCCCGGCACGACTCCGTACCGCTTGAGGTACGAGCTCATCAAAACCGAATATCCTGGTTCAGAGACGAGGTGCTCAACGCGCGTGCGGAAATCGGCGATGATGCGACCCTAACTATTCCGGCAGACCCGCCCGTCGTAACCCCTCCGCGTACCTCTCGGGATAATCCGGACGCCGATAGGGCCCGAAGATGTCCTTGAGGTTGGAGATACGCTCGTCGGGATTGAGCTGAAGCAAGCCGGCTACCGCCTTTTGCGCCGGCTCCAACTGCCCGGCCATGGCGTAGGCTGCAGCGCCGATCCGCAAACCCGGCAACAAATTTGGTGTGCCCCGCAAGGCCCTCGCTGCCCAGGATGAGGCCTCGTCATAGCGGGTCGCGAAAAAATGCGCATGGGCCGTGGCCATCTGCATCAGCGGCATGAGCGGATCGACCGGGCTAAGGCGCATCGCGTGCATCAGGTGTGTAACGGCGGCGTCCGGCTCACCGAGCCAGCTCTTGATGAGGCCCGCGAAGTAGGCGGCCCACATCAGGTTGGGATTGAGCTCCAGCGCCTGGTTGATGCAGGCGACGCCGGCGTCGAGATCGCCGACGACATAGGCCAGCGCACCGGCTCCTGTTGCCAGTGCGACCGCATCGTCCCCGCCCAGGCGAACCGCCCGTCGGGCCAGCCGCTCGGTCTCCGCAACGTCGCGCGCGACATCGTCCGATTGCCACCGGTTCGTTCGGTAAATGACGTAGCAATAGGAGGCCAGGCCGTAGGCGGTGGCGAATTCTGGATCGAGCTCGATTGCGCGCTCGAACAGCCGCAATGCCTCGGCGATGACCTCCCGGAGGGGGAAGCGGTAAATGATGGATAATCCGAGCAAATAGCATTCGTAGGCGCTCAGGCTCTCCGTCGGCCTGCGCTTGGTGCGTTCGATCGCAGTCTGCTCCAGCTTCGGCGCCAGAGCTCCCACCACCCGTCCGGCCACCTGGTCCTGCAATTCAAAAACGTCCGCCAGCGCGCCATCGAAGCGGTCCGCCCACAGATGCGCGCCGGTCGAGGCATCGATCAGCTGCGCGGTGATGCGGACGCGGTCAACCGATTTGCGCACGCTGCCTTCGAGC
Source organism: Bradyrhizobium ganzhouense (assembly GCF_049949285.1). Classification (NCBI taxonomy): domain Bacteria; kingdom Pseudomonadati; phylum Pseudomonadota; class Alphaproteobacteria; order Hyphomicrobiales; family Nitrobacteraceae; genus Bradyrhizobium; species Bradyrhizobium ganzhouense. The sequence goes on along the minus strand of NZ_CP181318.1, from coordinate 5,818,893 downwards.
ACGAAGCCGACGCCGAGTTCGCGGCCGATCTGCTTGATGTCGACGGTGCGGCGCTTGTAGGTGAAACTGGAATTGCGCGCGATGACGAACAGGGAGCGGAAGCGCGACAGCGTCGTGATGATTTCCTCGACGATGCCATCGGCAAAATATTCCTGCTCCGGGTCGCCGCTCATGTTCTGGAACGGCAGCACTGCGACGGCGGGCTGGACCGGAAGCGGAAGCGCATCGGTCGGCGCAGAAGGCCGCGCCGCGACGGAGGCCCGGTTGTCGGGGCTTACCGGGCCGGCAAAGCGGTAGCCGTATTTGGGCAGCGTCTCGATCCAGCGCTCGCCGGCGGGCACTTCGCCGAACACCCGGCGCAGCGCCGCGATCTGGACCGGGAGATTGCTTTCCTCGACGATCACGCCGGCCCATGCCGATTTGATCAGCGCATCCTTGGAGACTGGGCTCCCCGCCCGCTCCACGAGCGCGCGCAGCACGGCGATCGCGCGCTGGCCGATCGCGACGGGATCGGCGCCGCGAAACAGGAGCGCGGCGTCCGCATCAAGCCGGAACGGACCGATGATGAAACTCGTAGCCATGGCGTGATGCTTAAGAACTTTTTTAGAACGACACCATGACTTTCAGTGGAGCCAGGCCCAATGGTGAACGCCCTGATTGCAGGGCAACCCACACTGGCCGGAATCCGGTCGTAAAATCAAGCAGGTGCGACGCGCCATCCCAGCCTGGTGCTGGCAGCTGGCGAAGTCGTCCCAGGATCTCCGGCGCCAGCAGATGCAGCAACAATTTCGACAGTCGCGGGCGACGCTCAGGCGGACCCTCCTCGCCGGCACGGCGTTCACCGGCGTCCTGGTCGCTGGCGTCGCCGGCCATCCCGGCAGCGCGCTTGCCGCTTGCACAGCAACGGGAATAGTTGACGGAGCCAATACCGTCACCTGCGACACGACGGTAACGACATTCACGACGGACTTGGTTGTGAGTTCGATTACGACGATCGATTACAAGCAGCAGTTCGGCATCGGGGGCGCTGTGACGGGCACGCTCAATGCCGGTCAGACGATCAGCGGCTACGGGCTCTGGATCAACACGAGCGAGTCCGGTGCTCCCATCACGTTCACCAACAACGGCGTGGTGACGGGGAACAGCCTCCTGGGGGTGCTCCAGCTCAGTACCAACGGCGGAAACATCGCCTATTCGGGCAATGGCAGTGTCATCGGCGGCTCAACCTCAGGTGGCCTCTCCCTTGATGCGTTTTTCGGTGGCGGCTCCATCGCGGTCGGCGCGAGTGGCGCGCCGGTCACGGCAAATTTTTCCGGCACCTCCCCCCTGTACGCTCACTCAAGTACCGGCCCGATCGATATCTTCCTGAAGGGCGGCAGCCTCACGATGACAGGCGGGACCGCCTTGTTTCTAGCTACCGACGCAAACGCCTCCGTGACGCTGACCGGCAACACGACAATCACGAATGCCAGCGGCGTCGTCGGTACGACTGCCGGCATCGTCGCGTCGTCGGGCGACGGTACCACCAGCATCGTGTCGGACGCCAACATCGGCAGCGCCGGCGCCGCGTTCGGGACCGGCATTCAAGCGCTTGGAGGCACCGGAAGTGTCAGCGTGCTCCAGACCGGCGGCACGATCTACGCGGGGACGTCCGGCATCATGGCGACCCTCGCCGGAGCAAGCACCGGCGACGTCACGGTCGCCGCGAACGGCAACATCTTTGCCGCCACGAATGCCGGCATGATCGTCGAGACACTCGGAAGCGGTAACCTGCATGTCTCGGTCGGCGCGGGCGCCACCGTGCAGGCCCCGCTCGACGACGGCATATATCTATCCGGTGGCGCCGCCAACACGGTCACGAACAACGGCGCGATCAGCGGCGCTACCGGTCTCGTGACAAGGACCGGCAGCACCACCGTGACGAACGCGGGCAGCATCACCGGCACCGGTGGCACCGCCGTGAGCCTCGCCGGCGCCAACAACCTCTTCATCATGAGCGGTCCGGCCGCGGCGCTGACCGGCCAGGCCATCGGCAGCGGCACGGACACGTTCCGCTTCGCAGGCACGGGCAGCAACAGCTTCGACGCCAGCCAGATCGGCGCGGGCTGGACGCTCGTCGACAAGACCGGCACGTCGATCTGGTCGCTCACGGGCACGTCGACTTACGCCGGACCTGTTACCGTCAACGGCGGTACGCTTGCGGTGAACGGCGATCTCTCCTCGGCGAGCAGCCTCACGGTGAATGCAGGCGGCACGCTCGGCGGCACCGGCGTTGTCGGCGCGGTCGCCATCAATGGCGGCACGCTGGCGCCGGGCAACTCGATCGGCACGCTGACGAGCGCGAGCCTGACCATGACTGCTGCATCGACCTATCTGGTGCAAGTGTCCGGTGCCACCTCCGACAAGACCATTGTCACGGGCATCGCCGCGATCGGCGGCAAGGTGGTGGTGGATCCGCTGGTACGCGTGTCGGCGACGACGACCTACACGATCATGACCGCGGGGACGTTGGGCGGCACCTTCACCGGCGCCGAATTCCTCACCGCCACCAGCTTCGCGCGCAACGCGCGGCTCGCCTATGTCGGCAACAATGTGCTGCTGACGCTCGATCCCGGCCTGCTGTCACCGTCGCTGCCTGGCAATGCCAATATCAATCAGAGGAACGTTGCCGCGGGAATCGACAACGCGCTGATTGGCGGTGCGGCCCTGCCGGCCGGCTTCAATCCGTTGTTCGCGCTGTCGGGCACCCCTCTGCTCAATGCGTTGACGCAGGCCTCGGGCGAGACCGCGACCGGCACGCAGCAGACGACCTTCGATGCGATGAACCTGTTCATGGGCGTGCTGACCGATCCGTTCGTGGCCGGTCGCGGCGATCCGCGTTCGTCCGGCGGCGCGACCGGATATGCGGCAGATGACAGCGACGCGCTCGCTTATGCCGGCAGCAAGCGCACTGGCGCGGAGCGCGACGCCTATGCCGCGATGTGGCGCAAGGCGCCGCAGGCGCAGGCCTTCGAATCGCGCTGGAGCGTGTGGGCAGCGGGCTATGGCGGTTCGCAGACCACCGACGGCAACGCCGCGCTCGGCTCCAACGCCGTCACCAGCCGCATCGCAGGTGGCGTGGCCGGAGCCGACTACTGGTTCTCGCCGAACACCGTGGCCGGCTTCGCGCTCGCCGGTGGCGGCACCAATTTCTCCGTGGCGAACGGCGGCACCGGCCGCTCCGACCTTTTCCAGGCCGGCGCCTTCGTGCGGCACAATGCCGGCCCGGCCTATGTCACGGGTGCGCTCGCCTATGGCTGGCAGGACGTCACCACCGATCGCACCGTCACCATCGCCGGTGCCGATCATCTTCAGGCGCGCTTCAACGCGAATGCGTATTCCGGTCGGCTCGAAGGCGGCTATCGCTTCGTGGCGCCGTGGGCGGGCAATGTTGGCCTCACGCCCTATGCCGCAGCCCAGTTCACCACTTTCGATCTGCCCGCCTATGCCGAGCAGGCGATCACCGGCACCAACACCTTCGCGCTGAGCTACGCCGCAAAAACCGTCACCGCCACGCGCAGCGAACTCGGCGTGCGTGCCGACAGGTCGTTCGTGGTCAATGAAGCGATCCTCACCTTGCGCGGCCGCGCTGCGTGGGCGCACGACTTCAACGCCGATCGCAACATCGCCGCAACCTTCCAGGCGCTGCCGGGCGCAAGCTTCGTGGTCAACGGTGCCGCACAGGCGCACGATGCCGCGCTCACCACCGCATCGGCAGAGATGAAGTGGCGCAACGGATGGTCTGGCGCGGCAACGTTCGAAGGCGAGTTCTCTGAGGTCACCCGCAGCTACGCCGGCAAAGGCACCGTGCGCTATGAATGGTGAGCGGGGTGATCAAGCTCCGCCCTGAGCCACGGCTTTGGTTGCTCTCGGTCTCGATTTGCGTTTGGGATGCAGGACCTATCCATCTTAGGATGACCACAGCCAGCGGATGCCGGTTCCGGTGATTGCGCTTCCAGGATTCGAACCTCTCTCGGCCCGAGTCAAATGTTCTGCGACCATTTGGCTCGCAACCGCCATTCTGACGGCGAGAATTCCGCAAATGATCTCAAGGGGCCAAAAGCGCTGAAAATGTCGGAATGGCCTTTGAAGGCCTGTGATCATCCGAGACTTCCAAGCTGAATATGAGGGTTCGATTCCCTTCACCCGCTCCACGATTTTCTACGCCACTCTACGATCTTGTGCGATTTGGCACGCTTGAGCGCGTGTCTCCTCATCGCCGACCCGGCAGCGCCGGCCAGAGTTTAGGTGGTCGTATCGATGCCGCCCGGACATCTCTTGTTGTTCTGGCCGAAAATGACCGAACATTGGCCTTTGGGACATCGGTCGAGGGGGCTAGTCTGTGAACCATGCCCAAGCCCCAGCGCATCCTGATGCTTGCGTTCCCAGACTGCCAGATGTTGGACGTCACCGGGCCTTTGCAGATGTTTGCCGGCGCAAATGATGAGCTGGGCCGGCAAGCCTACCAACTCGTGATCGCGGCTCCGAAGCGCGGCCCGTTCAAGACATCCTCCGGCATCAGCCTTGTGGCGGATTTGGCGATTGCTGATGTCGAGCCGGCAAAGTGCCGCGCCTCCGACACATTGATCGCCGCGGGCGGCGACCCTGGTCTTTGCCGCGCGCTCGAAAGCGGCGAGATTGCTGCTCTCCTCAAGGCGGCGAGGCGGCGCGGCGCCCGTATCGTGTCGGTTTGCACTGGCACATTCTTCCTCGCAGCGGCGGGCTTGCTCGATGGGCGTCGGGCAGCGACTCATTGGCTCCACGTCGAACGTCTTCGTCAATTTCGACCGCAGGTCGATGTCGATCCCGAGGCGATCTACCTGCGTGACGGCAATGTCTGGACATCGGCAGGCGTCACGGCAGGTATCGATCTCGCGCTGGCGCTGATCGAGGCAGATTTCGGTCGATCGATCGCTCTGGCGATTGCACGTCGCCACGTTGTCTTTCGTATTCGGCCAGGCGGTCAAGGCCAGTTCTCACCCGAGCTGGCAGCGCAAGGTATTCGACACGATCGTCTCTCGAAATTAGCAGAGAAGATCGCTGAAGGGCCACAGGAGCACTGGCGCACGGACACGCTGGCGGCCGAGGCCGGCGTGTCGCCGCGTTCTCTCAGCCGCTTGTTTCGCAAGGAGCTTAACGCCAGCCCATCAGAGTTCGTGGAGCGCGTCCGCATTGATCAGGCAAGACGCGCCCTGCTCGAGACGGACGCACAGATCGAAAATGTCGCGATCCGGTGCGGATTTGGATCGCTTCGCCGCATGGATCGCGCGTTTTCACGAGTGATCTCCGCAACACCGGCCGAATTCCGTGCCCGATTCAAGGCACCGGGAGCGCCCGGGTGACCTCGTTCAATATTGGCTTCGTGATGTTCCCCGAACCCACGAAGCTTTTCATGAGAGGAGCGAGAAGCCATGAACGACATCGATCGTCGCACCGTGTTCGTCGCTGGCCTTGCCGCGACTTCGCTTATATCGAACACCTGCTTCGGCGCAGCGGCTGGCGAAGGTTCTCCAGAGGCGAGGCTGCGTGAATTAGGGATCGAACTGCCGAAGGTCCCTGCACCCGTCGCAAACTATGTGCCGTCGGCTCGGCTCGGAAACATGATCTTCCTGGCGGGTGCAGGGCCGCTCAATCCCGATGGCTCTCGGCCGCAGGGCAAGGTAGGGCGCGAGGTGACCCTCGAACAGGCCAATCAACATGCGCGGAACGTTGGCCTTCAATTGCTGGCGGCGTTGCGGGAGGCCGCCGGTAGTCTTGATAAGGTGGTTCGCTTCGGCAGAGTGTTCGGCATGGTGAACGCCGTGCCGGAATTCACCGACCACCCAAAGGTCATCAACGGTTGCTCGGACCTGTTTGTCGAGGTCTTCGGTGATCGCGGTCGGCATGCGCGTTGCGCCGTCGGAATGGGCTCGCTCCCCTTCAATATGACGGTTGAGATCGAGGCGGTTGTAGAGGTTACCTAAGCCCATTTGGGCACGGTCTGGCGTTCGGCTGCGTTGTCGCCTCGTTGTCGTTGCAAATGAGGCGGCGGTCCCGAATTGCGTTTGACCGGCCGGCAAGGGAGAACGGGGCGTAGACATGGAGCTGTTCAAGGTTGGCTTTGTCATTTTCCCCAACGTGACACAGTTGGATTTCACGGGGCCCCTGCAGGTTCTCTCGGGCCTTCCTCAATCGGCGACACATATCATCGCAAAATCCATGTCGCCCGTTCTGAGTGATTGCCGGCTTGGTCTCGTGCCGACTCACACCTTTGCGAACTGTCCGCCTCTCGACTTGATCTGTATTCCTGGCGGAAGCGACGGTGTGGCCGGAGTTCTCAATGATCGCGAAACAATTGCGTTCGTTCGCCAGCAGGCGGGTTCCGCAAGGTACGTCACGTCGGTTTGTACCGGTGCATTCGTTTTGGGCGTGGCCGGATTGTTGAAAGGGCGACGGGCTACGACCCATTGGGCCTATGCTGATCTGTTGCCCCTCGTTGGCGCCAAACACGAAAAGGCCAGAGTTGTAAAAGACGGTAACCTGTTTACCGCAGGTGGCGTAACCTCGGGCATCGATTTCGGGCTTGCTGTCATCGCCGACATTGCAGGTGAGAGTATCGCCAGACGCATTCAGCTCGGCATGGAATACGACCCGGCACCACCATTCGATTCCGGTCATCCTGATAAAGCACCGACCATCAGGTCGGAGCTCATGTCTGCCCGCTACGACAAGTTCCGATCAATTTACCGCACGCGCATTGAACAAGCCGCGCAACCGTGACGCCCGCGACTACGTCTGCACAAATGGCTCTGAGCGGGCGGCTACCTTGAGCCAGACAACGTCCCACTGGCTGCACTTCCAAGCACCGCAGCCCAACCCGCGCGATCTCAGAAATTCGCAACCGTCTTCAGCCCGAACACCAACGCGTTCGGATTGTTTGCGGTGCCGCCGGGATTGATCACATACTGGATGTTCGGCCGCACCTGCAGGCCGGCCAGCGGCCGGTAGGTGTAGTAGAACTCCATGGTGTACTCATTGCTCCGGACCGCGACCGGACCGAGGCCGGCCAGGTTTTGCAGTTGTTCCGACCAGGCGACGCGGCTGTTGACGTGGGTGGTGCCGACCGCAAATCCGACGTCGTCCTCGGGGCGGGACCGGAATGGGCCGGTATAGGTCAGACCGCCGGCGATCTGATAATCGGTGGTCGCCGTTCGCCGGTCGGCCATCGTTGCATTCAGGAATAGGCTGAGCGTGCCTGCGGAATTGACCTGCGACGGGCGTATCACCTGCTGAAGGAAATTGACGTAGATGCCGTAGCGCCCGCGGCTCTGGAGCAGCGGCTGTCCGCTGAGCACGGCCGGGTTGCCGTTGATGTCGGTGACCACATCTGGCGCGGTCGATGTGTCGTACCAGCCGCCGAACTTGTAGCTGCCCTGTAAGTTGCCGAACTTCGGCAACCAACCGAGCTCTGCCGGAATCAGGAGACCCGTGGATCCCGAATAGAACACAGGAAGCGCCGATTGCGCCACCTTCAGGTAATTGGGATTGGCGTCGAACACACCGAACTGAAAATAGCCAAAACCCTGCAGATTGAACTTCAGCCTGGAGGCCCACTGGCTGACCGGCCAGTTGTAGATGTAATTGCCGACGAGGTTGCCGGGTTGCGCGCCGCAGAACGTCAGGTTCTGGAAGTCGCAGGAGAACGCTGCAAAGTCCTCTCCGAACGTGATCCGTCCGATCTTCCAGTCGACCGCGCCGTCGATGAATTTCTGGTCGTACCAGAATTGCGTGAGCCGCAGCGTCTGGCCGCGTCCGAACACTTCCTGCACCTGTTGCAGCGTGCCGAGGCGCGCGTCGTCGCTCAAATTGCTGCCGTTGCGGTCCGTCCATGTGACCTGGACCGTGCCGCCCGGCACGACGCCCAGCCTGGTGAGATCGAACGTCGTGCCAAAGGTCCATTGATCGGTGTAGGCGACCTGACGACGGTCACCGCCCGTTGCATTGCCGGCGATCTCGCTGGTGTAGCCAAACTGGAAATCGATGCCTGCGTTCAACAACCGGGTTCTTCCGCCGTCCCAGTCGCCGAACAGCCAGGGCACCGGTGCCACCGGCGCCGGATTGGTCGCACTGACGGGAAGCGTGAGATCAGCGGCGTTAGCGGCGTGGCTGCCGAGACAGGCGCTCACCGCCGAGAAGCTCAACCAAAAACAAAGCGTCGTTGGATGCGTCGCTCGCTCACCGGAGGATGCCATCATGACGATGCTCCCGGGTTCAATCCTTCAATGCGTAGGCGATGATGTAGTCGCCGCGCTTGGTGCCGAACGAGCCGTGGCCGCCGGCCGCAGTGACGACATATTGCTTGCCGTCGACCTCGTAGCTCATCGGCGTCGATTGGGCCCCGGCCGGCAAGCGATCTTCCCAGAGCACCTTGCCGTCGCGTACGTCGTAAGCCCGGATCGTGTACTCATAGGTCCCGGTGTAGAATGCGATCCCGCCGGCGGTCGTGATCGGCCCACCCAGCATCGGCACGCCCATCTTGAAGGGGAGGGGCAGCGGTGTGGTGTCCCGGATTGTGCCGTTGGGATGCTGCCAGACGATCTTCATCGTCTTCAGATCGATCGCAGCCATCGATCCCCATGGCGGCCGGTAGCACGGCACGGAGAGCGGCGAGAGGAAACTCCAGATATCGACCCCGAACGGCGTGCCATACATCGGCTGCGTCCCGACCTCGCTGCCGACCGGCTTCTCGGCCGTCGGCGCCGGAGGATTCTGCGGGCCGCGCGGAATGAGCCTTGATGCGAAAGGCAACGACATCGGGTTGGCGATGGCGATCTGTCTCACGGGATCGACCGCGATGCCGCCCCATTCGAACATCCCGAGATTGCCCGGAAAGACCAGCGTGCCCTGCAACGACGGCGGCGTGAACGTGCCCTCGTAACGCAGCCGGTGGAACATGATCCGGCACAGCAGCTGGTCGAAGATCGTACCGCCCCACATGTCCGCGCCGGTCAGTTTCGCCTCGGGGCGGAATGTCAGCTCGGAGAACGGCTGCGTCGGCGCGGTGCGGTCGCCGGGTGCGGGCCCCTGTGGGACCGGTCGTTCCGGCGCCGGCACGATCAGTTCGCCGGTCCTGCGATCGAGCACAAAGATGTTGCCCACCTTGGTCGGCTGGATGATCGCGGGAACGACACCCCTGGCCGTGGTCACATCGACCAGGCTCGGCTGTGACGGAACGTCCATGTCCCAGAGGTCGTGATGCACCGTCTGGTACGACCAGGCGCGCTTGCCGGTATTGACGTCGAGCGCAACGATCGAGCTCGAATAGCGCTCGACGAGCGCGTTGCGATTGCCTCCCCAGATGTCGGGCCCGTTGTTGCCGGTGGGGATGTAGACGAGGTTCAATTTCGGATCGAACGAGGCCGCGATCCATGAATTCGGCGAACCGTTGGTGTAGTGACGCGTCGGCGACGGCAACTCATTCTCGTCCGCCGCGCCGGAGTCCCACACCCAAACCAGCTTGCCGGTGTAGACGTCGAAGCCGCGGATCACGCCCGAGGGCACTTCGACCGCATAATTGTCGATCACCGCGGCGGCAACGACCAGGATTTTGTCGCTGACGACCGGCGGTGACGTCGGCTCGAAGAAGCCCGCCGTCTTGATCCCCATGCCTTGCTGGAGGTCGAGGCTGCCATGATCGCCAAAACTCTCACAGAGCTTGCCGCTGTCGGCATCGAGCGCGATCATGCGCCCGTCGTTGACGGGCAGGAAAATTCGGCGGGGGCATTCGGCGGGCGCGGGACCGCCGCTGCTGTCGACGGCACCCGCCGCAGTCTCGTGGTAGGAGACCCCGCGGCAGGTCATGTGCTGGAACGTCTTGTTGAACACCAGCTTGGGATCGTATCGCCAGCGTTCCTTGCCGGTCTTGGCATCGAGCGCAAACAGCACCTGGTGCTGGGAGCAGAGATAGAGCGTGTCGCGCACCTTGATCGGCGTGACCTCGAAGGTGGTCTCGCCGGAATCCTCCGGCGTCGGCACGTCACCGGTGCGGAAGGTCCAGGCGACCTGGAGCTTGCCGATAGTGTCAGGCGTGATCTGCTTCAGCGGCGAATAGCGCTGTCCGAATTGCGTGCGTCCATACGCGCGCCAATCGCCATCAGGCTGAGGATCGGATTCGCTTTGCCGTACGGTAGAAGCTTGCTCGACGACTCTGCCGTTGATGTCGTGATAGCTGGACAGAAGCGCGATGATGAGCACGGCGGAAGCTGCCGCAACGCCGATCCAGAGCGGCAGCGTCGCGCTGCGGTAGGACACCGGCTCGTCTCGCAGCAGCCCGCGAACGATCACCGGCGTCAGCAGCCAAAGCGCCATGGGGAAGACGATGTCGCCGCGCGACGCAAGCGGCCACCAGTCGAACTGCACCTCGGAGACGGCCCACGCCAGTGTGCCGACCAGCACGATCGCAAACAGCCACAGCGCCGAACGGCGCTGCGCCAGCAACAACGCTCCGGTGGCGAGAATGCCGACACCGAGAACAATATAGAAGATGGACCCGCCCAATGCGGCGAGCCAGAGGCCGCCGCCCGCGAGCACCAGACCGATCAGAGCGTAGACGAGACCCGTGATAAAGACTGCCCTGGATCGCTGCATGGCTGCTCCGGCGCGGAAACGGGATCGAGCACTGTCCAGTGCAAACGCAACTGACGGCGCTCGCTTTCGATCACTGTGGTCCAATCAACCACAGCTGGCAACCTTCAACTGCTGCGCTGGCGCAACACCCGCGCGCAAAAGCTGCGATCCGATGTGATAATGCTTTGTCCGGAATTGTGTGCTCATTGAATGCGGGCACAGTTGCGGGTCGTGCCCGCAATCGCCGCCAACCCTCGGGAACACCTCCGTCATGTATCTCGGCATCGATCTCGGTACCTCGGCGGTCAAGACCGTTCTCGTCGACGGCGCGCAGCGCGTGATTGCGAGCGAGAGCCGGGCCTTGACGATTGCCTCGCCGCAGCCGGGCTATTTCGAGCAGGATCCCGCGCAGTGGCTCGAGGCGACCTTTGCCACGCTGGATGCCTTGAAGGCATCGCACGGACAAGAGCTGGCAGCGGTCGAAGGCATCGGGTTGTCCGGCCAGATGCATGGCGCCACGTTACTTGATGCGAGCGACAGGCCGCTGAGGCCTTGCATTCTCTGGAACGACGGACGCTCCGCCGCGGAGTGCCGCATCCTGGAGCAGCGCTGGCCCGCCTTGCGTGCGACCACAGGCAACAAGGCGATGCCCGGATTCACCGCGCCAAAGCTGCTCTGGATCGCCGCGCACGAGCCCGGGATTTTTGCGGCGACGACACGCGTCCTGATGCCGAAGGCCTATCTGCGGCTGGTGCTATCAGGCGAGGCGATCGAGGACGTCTCGGACGCGTCGGGATCGCTGTGGCTCGACGCGGCGCGCCGGGACTGGTCGGATGCGGCGCTGGCCGCGACCGGCCTGTCGCGCGCACACATGCCGCGCCTGGTCGAGGGGTGCGCGCCCGCAGCCACATTGCGCAGCGAACTGGCGCAACGTTGGGGCATGGCGAGGTGCCCGATGATCGCGGGCGGCGCCGGCGACAATCCGGCGGGTGCCATCGGCATCGGCGCAATCAGGCCCGGAACCGCGTTCATCTCGCTGGGAACCTCAGGCGCCTTGCTGGCGCCGGCCAGCCACATTGCCGCCAATCCGGACCGCGTGGTCCACACGTTCTGCCATGCAATCCCTGGCATGTGGATTCAGGCCGGCGCGATCCTCTCGGCGGCCTCGTGTCTGGCCTGGGCCGCGCGGCTGTTCGGCGTCGCTGAAACCGCGCTGCTGGCGCCACTCGGCGCGCGCCCGCAGGCGCCGTCTCCCGTGAGCTTCCTGCCTTATCTCGCCGGCGAGCGGACACCGCATGACGATCCCGTCGTGCGCGGCATGCTCGAGGGCCTGAGCCACGGCACCGACCGCACCGCGATCGTGCAGGCCGTGCTCGAGGGCGTCGCCTTCGCGCTCGCCGATTGCCGGGACGCGCTTGGCGATGCCGGCATTGCGGTGACCGAAGCCGACGTCATCGGCGGCGGTTCGCGGTCCCGGTTCTGGCTGTCGGTGCTGGCCAATATTCTCAATGTTCCTATCCATCGCTTTGCCGACGGTGAAACCGGAGCGGCGTTCGGTGCGGCGAGATTAGGGCGGCTTGCTGTCACCGGCGAGGCAATCGAAACCGTCTGCACTGCGCCGCGACGCATCGAGACTTTCGAACCCGATCGCGTGCTGGCCGAGGTCTATGCCGAGCGGCTTCCCGCCTGGCGCCAACTGTATCGGCCGCGCCACTAGTATCGCTTTGGTTGCGCATTTCTGCCTGTTCGCTGTTGCCCTGCGCGACGGCGTTTTGTTTAATGGCTGAACCGCGCCTGAAAAACGAGACGCAGACAGGAAATGCATTGTGCGCCGGGAGGCACGATGAACGATCCGATCCTCGAGATGCGGGGAGTTTCAAAATCCTTCTTCGGCATCAAGGCGCTGCGCGCGGTTGATCTCACCGTCTACGCCGGCGAGATTCATGCCTTGATGGGCGAGAACGGTGCCGGCAAATCGACCCTGATGAAGATCCTGTCGGGTGCCTACCGGCCCGATCCCGGCGGCGAAATCCGGATCGAGGGCAGGCCGGTGCGCATCGAAGGCCCGCTTGGCGGCCGTGCCGCGGGCATCTCGATCATCTATCAGGAACTGTCTTTGGCCCCCAATCTGAGCGTTGCGGAGAATATTTATCTCGGCCGCGAGATCTCGCGTTCAGGTTTACTGGCGCGCGGCGCCATGCGCGAGGGCGTCGGTCCGATCCTGGAGCGGCTGGGGGCTGACTTCCTGCCGTCGACATTGGTCGCGCATCTCTCCATGGGCCAGCGCCAGCTCGTTGAGATCGCGCGTGCGCTGCACGCGCGCTCGAAAATCCTGATCATGGACGAGCCGACCACCGCGCTGTCAGCCGGCGAAAGCGAGCGGCTGTTTGCGCTGATCCGTCAGCTCCGTGCCGAGGGGCTTGCCATCATCTACATCTCGCACCGGATGGACGAGGTCTATGCGCTCGGCGATCATGTCACCGTGCTGCGTGACGGCCGCCTGGTCGGCTCGCTCGACAAGCAAGACATCCGCGCCGACGCCATCGTTCGCATGATGGTCGGGCGCGACGTCTCTTCCTTCTACAAGAAAGATCATGATCCCGAGGCCGGGAAGGGGCACCCCGTGCTCGGCGCTATCGATATGGCCGACGGGCTGCGCGTCAAGGGCTGCTCGCTCACCGTGCATGCGGGCGAGGTGGTGGGGCTTGCCGGCCTGATCGGCGCCGGCCGCACCGAGCTTGCGCATCTCATCATCGGCGCGGCGCCGAGAATTTCAGGCCGTATCGAGCTCGAAGGCCAGCCCATCGACATCCGCACGCCCGGCGAAGCGCTCGAGGCCGGCATCGCCTATCTGACCGAAGACAGGAAGGCGCTAGGCCTGTTTCTGGACATGTCGTGTCTGGACAACATCAATCTCGCCGTGCTCGGGCGCGATGCCAAGCTCGGCTGTTTCCTGGATCGCGACAAGGCGCGCGAGCGTGCCGACAGGGCCTTCACAGGGCTCAGCATCCGCGCCGCCAATGTCGGCGTGCCCGCAGGTGGCCTCTCCGGCGGCAACCAGCAGAAGGTGCTGTTGTCGCGGCTTCTCGCCATCGCGCCAAAAGTCCTGATCCTCGACGAGCCGACGCGCGGCGTTGACGTCGGCGCCAAGTCCGAGATTTATTCGATCATCGACAACCTTGCCAAGGCCGGTACCGCGATCCTCGTCATCTCGTCCGATCTGCCTGAAATCATCGGCATCTGCGACCGGGTCATCGTGATGCGGTCGGGACTTGTCGCGGGCGAGGTCAGGCGAACCGAGACGGCGCCATTAACCCAGGAAGACATCATGGCCCTCGCCACGGGGACGGAGCATCTCGATGCCTGACAACGGATCGACGCAAGCGAAGGCCGCCACGGCGAACGGCCTTGCCGCCGCCCAGGCGACCAAGCGCCAGCGCATCAGGCTTTTGATCCGCGCAGCCGGCATGCTGCCGGTGCTGCTGCTGCTATGCGCCGGCTTTCATTATCTGTCGGACGGCCGTTTCTTCACCGGACAGAATCTCGGCATCGTCCTGCAGCAGGCGGCCGTCAACACCGTGCTCGCCGCGGGCATGACCTTCGTCATCCTGACCGGCGGCATCGATCTCTCGGTCGGCTCGATCCTGGCGGCGTCGGCGATGGCCGGCCTGACGATGTCGAAATTGCCCGACTTGGGTGCGCTGTGGCTGCCGGCCGCGGTTCTCACCGGCCTCGGCTTCGGCGTCGTCAATGGCGCGCTGATCGCGCTGCTGCGCCTGCCACCCTTCATCGTCACGCTGGGCTCGCTGACTGCCGTGCGCGGTCTGGCGCGGCTGCTCGGCGCCGACACCACGGTGTTCAATCCGTCCATTCCCTATGCCTTCATCGGCAACGGATCGCTGACGCTGGTGCCCGGCGTGGCGTCGATCCCATGGCTGTCGGTGATCGCGCTGCTCGTCATCCTGGCCTCGTGGCTCGTGCTGCGCCGGACCGTGCTCGGCGTGCATATCTATGCGGTGGGCGGCAATGAGAGCGCGGCGCGGCTTGCCGGCATCAAGGTCTGGGCCGTCCTGATCTTCGTCTACGGCGTGTCGGGATTATTGGCCGGGCTGGGCGGCGCCATGCAGGCGGCGCGGCTCTACGCGGCCAACGGCCTGCAGCTCGGGCAAAGCTACGAGCTCGATGCCATCACCGCAGTCATTCTCGGCGGCACGTCCTTCGTCGGTGGCATCGGCTCGATCTGGGGAACGCTTGTCGGCGCGCTGATCATCGCCGTGCTCTCGAACGGCCTGATCCTCACCGGCGTCTCCGATATCTGGCAATATGTGATCAAGGGGCTGGTGATCATCGGCGCCGTTGCGCTGGATCGCTATCGGCTGCAAGGCTCTGCCAGAACCTGAAAAGGCTCTGCCAGAACCTGAAGGCTCCGCGCGCACATGAATGCGCGCTGCGTGATACGAAATTCCGCTACGGCAACTGGTCTGCCGTGCCGGATTAAGGACAGACCAGGGAGGAAGCCAATGTTGAAGATGACCATGCTCGCCGGCGCCGCGATGGCGCTTGCCCTGACCACCGTGCCGTCCTCTGCCAAGGAGCTCAAGTCGATCGGCGTTTCGCTGGGGTCGATGGGCAATCCGTTCTTCGTCGCGTTGTCGAAGGGCGCGGAGTTCGAGGCCAAGAAGACCAATCCCAATGTGAAGATCACCACCGTCGGCTTCGAATACGACCTCGGCAAGCAAGTCACCCAGATCGACAATTTCATCGCCGCCGGCGTCGACCTGATCCTGTTGAACCCCGGCGATCCCAAGGCGATCGGGCCGGCGATCAAGAAGGCACAGGCAGCGGGTATCGTCGTTGTCGCGGTCGACACCGCGGCCGAAGGCGCCGATGCCACGGTAACCACGAACAACGTCCAGGCCGGCGAGATCTCGTGCCAGTACATCGTCGACAAGCTCGGTGGTAAGGGCGATGTCATCATCGAGAACGGACCGCAGGTCTCCGCCGTGATCGACCGCGTCACCGGCTGCAAGAACGTCTTCGCGAAGAATGCGGGGATCAAGGTGCTGTCCAGCGACCAGGACGCGAAGGGCTCGCGCGAGGGCGGCCTCACGGTCGCGCAAGGTTATCTGACCCGCTTCCCCAAGATCGACGCCATCTTCGCCATCAACGACCCGCAGGCGATCGGCACCGACCTTGCGGCGCGCCAGCAGAACCGCAGCGGCATCATCATCACCGCGGTCGACGGCGCGCCGGATATCGAGGCATCGCTGAAGGATCCGGCGTCGCCGCAGATTCAGGCGTCAGCGTCGCAGGACCCGTTCTTCATGGCGCGGCGCGCCGTGCAGGTGGGCGTTAGCATTCTCAACGGACAGAAGCCGGCCTCGACCGTCGAGCTGCTGCCGTCGAAACTCGTGACCCGCGACAATATCAAGGATTACAAGGGCTGGACCTCGGACCGTTCGCAGTAGCACGGGCTGCAAGAAGGGGCGGCGATCTTCCGACGGGATCGCCGTCCACTTACCCTCGCTGGATCGCCCGCTTCGGCACCGTCAGCGCCATCGGCACGGCAACGGCGAAAATCGCGGCTCCCATGATCCACACGAGCCCGGTCCAGCCCGGCCGCGACAGGGCGTAAATCCCGCCGAAGACAAGCGGGCCGAAAATGGCGGCGAGGCTGACGAAACTTGCGACAACGCCCTGCAACTGGCCCTGGCGTTCGCCGTCGACGGCCTTCGACTGGAGCGCGCGCAGCGCAGGCGCGCTGATGCCGCCGAACGCGATCAGCGGGATCAGCGCGAACGCGATCCAGCTCGCTTGCGCGAAGGCGAGCACGAGGAGGGCGATGGCCTCGCACGAGATGCCGAGAAGCAGCGTGCCGCGTTCGCCGAGCCATCCTGTCAGCGGCGCAATGGCGAAGGCCTGCACCAGCGCGACCAATGCGCCGAAGATGCCGAGCGAAACGCCGATATCGGTCGCCGTCCACTGGAAACGATCCGTGACGAAGAGCACCCAGACCGTGCTGTAGGTCTGGCCGACGAGGCTGACGAGAAGAAACACGAGCAGCAGCGGGATCAGCGTGCGAAAGCTCATCGCCCAGCGCAGCGGGGCGAACGGGTTCAGCGTCCGCCATTCGAACGGCTTGCGCGCGGTGCGGTGCGTCTCCGGAAGAACGAACAGCGCAATCAGGACGTTCACGCTGCTCAACGCCGCAGCGGCAAGAAACGGCGCGCGCAGCGAGATGTCGCCGAGCATGCCGCCGATGACGGGACCGATGACGAAGCCGGCGCCGAAGCAGGCGTGGAACAGCCCAAAGCGGCGTGCGCGCTCCGTCTCCGGCGTGATGTCCGCGATGGTCGCGGTGATCATCGCGACGCCCGCCGCCGTCAGACCGGCGATGGTGCGGCTGACGAACAGGAGCCACAGATAGGGCGTGAAGGCCATGACCAGATAGTCGATGGTCGAGCCGGCGAGGGCGAGCAGCAGCACCGGCCGGCGGCCGAGCCGGTCCGACAGGACGCCGAGCACCGGCGTGACGACGAATTGCGTGAACGCGTGCAGCGCCAGCAGCGTGCCGTAGAGCGCGGACACGTTGTCGGTGCCGGCCATCGCGCGCAGCAGATTTGGCAGGATCGGAAAGATCAGCGCAATGCCTGATGCCTCGAGGGCGGCACAGGCGAGGATCGCGACCAGCGGCCGGCTCATGGGATTCTGCGGCCTGTCAGTCAGCCGATACACCTTCCGCCAGAGCGGACGGTGCAAGCGGTGGAGCCTCTGTCCGGCGGATGGAATCGGTCAAATCAGATGTCGCCCATTTGGCGTGTGCTGCTTCCACCGTTCGAGCGACGGCCTCGTCATCTTCAGGTGCCATCGCGGTCAGCAGGTCCGGGCGCTGGCGTTGCGCGATCGCGAGATAGGGATCGTTGGGGATCGGGTGCCAGAGCCAATAGGCCGCGGGCTGCTCCGCCGTGAAGCCATCGACGTGGGCCGCAATCTCCTGTGTGAACTCGGACGCGGCGGCCTGGGCCGGCATCCAGGTCCGGTACTCGATCGGAGCCAGGATGTTCATCGAAAAGCCTGCCGCGTCACGGCGTGAGGCAAAGCCGGGCAGGACCAGCGTGCCCGTCCGCGCATAGCGCGCCGGCCCGGGTGGATAGCGGAAGTCGGAATCATGAGTCTTGACGGTGATCCCGGCGTATTTGGCGCTGGGGTAGACGTCCACGACCATGAAGACGACGCCGTTGTTCTGAAGCACCCTGGAGATCTCGGCTCCGGTGTTGCGTCTTGCAAACGCAATCGGCGTGGCCGCGGTCGCGCTCCGCCCCGCATAGATCCATCGTTCGGTCGCCGTTGGCTGGCGACTGATCGAATAGACGAAGCCGACGTTGAAGCCGCGATCCCTCAGGTGGGCCGCGAACAGCTCGAGACTGCCGATGTGAGGCACGGCAATGATGCAGCCATTGCGCGATTTCGAAAGCGCCCGCGCCAGACGAGCGAGCGCCTTTCTCGGGATCCTGGCTTCACAGCCCATCGCCCTGGCGCGATCCTGCTGCAGATTGGCAAGGTCGAACAGGACGGTGACCCAGGCCGCCAGGCCGTCGATCACCTGCGCGGGCGTCGCTGTGCCGCGGCGAATGATGCTCTGGCGCAGAAACATGTTGTTGCTCATCGTGCTCGGGAGGCGCGCGATCACGCTTGCGATCTCGCGCGCGACATCCACCTGACGCGCGACCGGGACGATGGGGGCCAGACCGTCGACGAGGTTCACGACGGCGGTCTGGATATCTCCGTGCTCGCGGGGAAAGGGGCGCGGATTGGCCTCGCGCGGGTCGGTGCCTGCTGCAGTTTCCTGGAACGTCACTTGAACCTCAAAGCCCGTCAAATCATGTGGGAAAATCTCACCACACAAGTGTTACCAGCGTCTCAAGGTTTCCCTGCAGCAACCGGCGGCATCCTCGCTCGCGCGGGCCAAATTCCTCGGAAAAAGAACGGTGTAGCGCCATAGTGGGTTGACCCCGGCGAACGATATGTCAGAGAGAGGGACGGGTTTCGGACTGGGCTGGAAGCCGGCGCCCCGCCGGGGCATTTTGGGAGCAGTTAGGGATATGGCTGAGCGGGTCGCTCTCATCACCGGTGTGACCGGTCAGGACGGCGCCTATCTTGCCGAACATCTGCTGTCGCTCGGCTATGTCGTGCACGGCATCAAGCGGCGCTCGTCCTCGTTCAACACCGCCCGCGTCGACCATCTCTACCAGGATCCGCATGTCGGCAACGTGCCGTTCCTGATGCATTACGGTGACATGACGGATTCGACCAATCTGATCCGCCTGGTGCAGCAGATCCGGCCGACCGAGATCTACAATCTCGCCGCCCAGAGCCACGTCGCCGTCAGCTTCGAAAGCCCCGAATACACCGCCAACGCCGACGCCATCGGCGTGCTGCGCCTGCTGGAAGCGATCCGCATCCTCGGCATGGAGAAGGAGACGCGGTTCTACCAGGCCTCGACCTCCGAGCTCTACGGCCTGGTGCAGGAGGTCCCGCAGAAGGAGACGACGCCGTTCTATCCGCGCTCGCCTTACGGTGTCGCAAAGCTCTACGGCTACTGGATCACGGTGAACTACCGCGAAGCCTACGGCATGTTTGCCTCGAACGGCATCCTGTTCAACCATGAGAGCCCGATCCGCGGCGAGACCTTCGTGACCCGCAAGATCACGCGCGGCGTCGCGCGTATCGAGGTCGGACTCGAGCAGACGCTCTATCTCGGCAATCTCGAGGCCAAGCGCGACTGGGGGCACGCCCGGGATTATATCGAGGGCATGCACATGATCCTGCAGGCCGACAAGCCCGACGATTTCGTGCTCGCCACCGGCGAGACACGCTCGGTGCGCGAGATGGTCGAGCTGTCCTTCGCGCAGGTCGGGCGTCGCATCGAATGGCGCGGCGCAGGCGTCGAAGAGACCGGAATCGATGCCAAGAGCGGCAAGACGGTGGTGAAGATCGATCCGACCTATTTCCGTCCGACCGAGGTCGATCTGCTCATCGGTGATTCCAGCAAGGCGCGAAAAGTGCTGGGCTGGAAGCCGAAGCGGACCTTTGCGCAGCTCGTCGAAGAGATGGTGGCGAGCGATCTGGCCGAGGCCAAACGGGACATCGCAAATGGCAAGCGCACCGTTTGAGCTGAAGGGCAAGAGCGTCTACGTCGCCGGCCATCGCGGCATGGTCGGTGCGGCATTAGCGCGCCGGCTGGCGCGGGAGGACGTGAAGCTTGTCACGGTGGATCGGCGCGAGGTCGATCTCTGCAACCAGGCCGCGGTGTTCGACTGGTTCGCGAAGGCGCGGCCGCAGGTGATCTTCCTCGCTGCGGCAAAAGTCGGCGGCATCGTCGCCAACAACACGCTGCGCGCCGAGTTCATTTACGACAACATCGCGATTGCCGCGAACGTGATCCAGGCCGCGCATGTGAACCGCGCCGAGAAGCTGATGTTTCTGGGCTCGTCCTGCATCTATCCAAAGCTCGCACCGCAGCCCTTGCGCGAGGACACCGTGCTGACCGGCCCGCTGGAGCCGACCAACGAGCCTTATGCGATCGCCAAGATCGCCGGCATCAAGATGGCGGAGGCCTATCGCAGCCAGTATGGCAGCGACTTCATCAGCGTGATGCCGACCAATCTCTACGGCCCCGGTGATAATTATCACCCCGAGCTGAGCCACGTCGTTGCCGCGTTGATCCGCCGCTTTCACGAGGCGAAGGTGGCGGGCGCGAAGAACGTGGTTGTCTGGGGTACCGGCACGCCGCGGCGCGAGTTCCTCTATGTCGACGACATGGCGGATGCCTGCGTGCACCTGATGAAGACCTATTCCGGTGCGGACCTGATCAACATCGGCACCGGCGAGGACATCGCCATCGCCGAGTTCGCCCGCGTCGTCGCCGAGATCGTCGGTTATCGCGGCGAGATCAGTTACGACACCTCGCGCCCCGACGGCACACCGCGCAAGCTGCTCGATATCGGCCGGCTGACAAAGCTTGGCTGGCGCGCGACGACTTCGCTCGAGGATGGCTTGAAGCGCGCCTATGCGGCGTATCAGGCTGCGGCGTCGGTTCCCGCGCAATAGTCCTCACACGATCAGCCGTCCGCGCCGCTTGGCGATCCCGATCGTGACCTCGGCGCCCGCGTTGAAATCGAGGCGGTCGGCTTCGACGCCGTCGCTGAAGATGACGCCGTTCTCGGCCATCAGTGAACGGATACGCAGTTGCTCCTCAACCGCGAGCCGGCCGCAGACAAGATTGGTCTGCGAGTGGCGGCTCGGGAACGGCTCGCGCACCGCGAAGCGCAGTTCGGCTGCGTCCCAGGGCAGGGTCTCGTAACCACCCGGCAGGGGAGGTCGGCCAAAGCTGCCGGCGATCGCCAGCGAGCCGGTGACGATGCTCTTGAACCAGGCGGTCGATCCGAGCCCGGTCGCGACGATCAGCCCGCTCGAGGATTGTCGCTCCGTCGTCCCGCCGGCCGCGATCTCGTAGATCGCCGAGACATGGGTGCGTGCGCCGATGAAGAGGTCATTCACGGCGTGAAGCACCTGGCCGTCGCGCAGCCGCGCTTCCGCCATGGTCACGGCCTGGCTGTTGCGCTTGTCGGCGGCGACCTCCGGCAGCAGTTTTGCGAGATCGCCCGGTGCGAAGGGAAGCAGGATGCCGTCGTAACGCGCGGGATCCGGGTTGAGCCCGATCAGCGGATGGTGGTCGAGATACTTCATCGTATTGGCGACGACGCCGTCCTGGCCGAGCACGACCACGATGTCGTCGGCTGCGAAGATGAAGTTGGGCAGGAAGCCGCGCTCGATGACCTGGTAACGCCCCCATTGCTCCAGCACCTGCAGCGTCGCATGCCGTTGCGCGTGATAGACCTCGTGCTCGCGCTCATAGTCGGAGAAGTCGGCGCCGAGATGCTCGACATAGAAGCGTGCCTGCGCCGCCGTCAGGTAACGCGCGACCAGGTCCTCTAGCCTGGTCTTGCGCGTCACCAGCACGATCTTGCGGTCATTGGCGGCGGGCATTGGCGGCCTCCGGCTTCGGCTTCTCCATCAACTGGCTGAGCAGGTCCGGTGAGACGTTGAGCTGGCCGATCTTCTCCGCCTTCTCCGCGATGCCGGAGAAGGCTTGCGCGATCAACTGGCCCGGCTGCATGCCGGCCGCGGCGAGCGCCTGGATCACGCGGGTGTCGACGCCCTCGAAGATCTTCATCAGCGCGCCGACGCGATAGGCCTCGGCATTGGCCAGCGTCCTGGTGTTCTCGGCATTGAGGCCGACGAAGTCCTTGCGCTTGCCTTCCAGCACGATGTCCGCGGCCATGCCGGCCTGGCGCAGCTCGTTGCGCTTGGCGGCCACGCTCGCCTCGGCATCCATCTGGGTCTCGCGGATCGAGCGCTTCTTCTGTTCGACCGCGATCTCGGTGTCGAGCTCGCTCTCGCGAATCGCGCGCTCCTGCTCCACGGCGAAATTGCGCCGGGCGAAGATCGCCTCGTCCGCGGTCTTCAGGATCGCTTCGCGCGCCTGCGCCTCCAGTGCCTTTGCAGTATCGGGCGTCGGCTTGATGCCGCGGATCGACACGCCGAGGATTTCGAGGCCGAGCGCTTCGATATCGGCGCGCCCCCGCAAGCCGCCCGCAATGATGTCGGCGATGCGGTCGGAAGCCTGCAGCGCGTCCTTCAGCGTCAATTCCTTGATCGCCTGCTGCGCGAGGACTTCGACCGTGCCGAGAATGCGTTCCGGCAGCTTCTCCGGATCGTCGCTCTCATAGGTCTTGCCGTCGGACTTCAGAGTGAAGTTGAGCATCGAGGCCGCCTTCTTCGGCTCGCTGACGCGATAGGTGATGTGGCCCTGCACGGTCAGCGTCTGAAAGTCGCGCGCGATCTGCTGGAAGATGAAGGACGCGTCGCGGCTGCCGACGGGCACGGCGACGAGCGTGGTGATCGGGCCGTAGTAAAATGTGGAGAGGCCGGTGCCCTCGGCGACGACTGCGCCGGCGCGGTATTTCATCAGATAGGTGGTGGGCTGCGCCTTGATGAACCTGAGGCCGAACATGGCTTGCTCCTGTCGCTTGCTATAAGTTGGTCTGAGCAACTAAGTAAGTTGGACTGTACAACTAAGCATGCTACTGTCAAGCCCGAACGGGGGAGATCGCCGATGGCGGGTGAAGCTCGGGCCGAAGCGCTTGGAAAAGCAGGACAATTGGATTTCCCGCGGCCTCTGACCACGGTCGACGTCGTGATCTTTGCGATTCTCGACGACAGGCTTGGGGTGCTGCTGGTGCAGCGCCCAGCCGGCGATGGTGAGCCGTTTCCACTCAGCTTGGCGCTGCCGGGCGGCTTCGTGGACGTCACCAAGGACCGCGATCTCGCAGCCTGTGCGGCGCGCAAGCTGAAGGAGAAGACCGGCGTCACGAGCCCCTATCTGGAGCAGCTCGGAAGCTGGGGAAGCGCCGTGCGCGATCCGCGCGGCTGGTCGGCAACCCACGCCTATTTCGCGCTGATCCCGGAAGAGGCGGGCGTCCTCACACCTGATGCGCGCTGGTTTCCGATCCGAGACGGCAGGCTCAAAGAAAAGCTCGCCTTCGATCACGGCGACATCCTGGCAACCGCAATCCAGCGCCTGCGCAACAAGGTGGAATACACCTCGCTGCCGGCTTACCTGATGCCTGCCGAGTTCACGCTGCCGGATCTGCAGCGCGTCTACGAGATCGTGCTTGACCGTCCGCTGGAGAAGAGCGCCTTCCGTACACGGATATTGTCGGCCGACATGATCGAGCCTGTCGCAAAGATGCGGCGCGGCCCGAACCGCCCGGCGCAGCTCTATCGCCTGAAGAAGGGCACGGAGCCCGTGTATTTCGTGCGGACGTTCAATCCGCCGGAGTAGCTTGCTGAACTTACGGTTCGCGCGCGACCGCGGCCGGGGCGCTCCGGCGTAGATAACATCATGTTAGGTTTATCGAATAACTGGGTAATTGTGTTAGCCCAGCGAAAGACTATTGTCGCGCTCAATCAAGTAGCTATCGGCAGTGACAAACGCTTGCGAAAACCCGCACAGCGCGCGGAGAGTGCTGCCCAATTTCTCCAAGAAGCCCGCCAAGGGACTCCAGAAACCAATGTGGAGGAATTTTTGAGATGACTGCGATCCATCAGATGAGTCAGTCCAGGAAGGCCGCTGCGAGCGGCTGGATCGGGTCGGCTCTCGAATATTATGACTTCTTCATCTACGCGACCGCCGCGTCGCTGATCTTCCCGCAAATCTTCTTCCCGTCGGAAAATCCCACCGTCGCCATCGTTGCGTCGCTGGCGACCTATGGCGTTGGCTATGTGGCTCGCCCCATAGGCGCCTTCGTCCTCGGACATTGGGGCGACACCCACGGCCGCAAGACCGTTCTCATCGTCTGCATGTTCCTGATGGGCATCTCGACCATGGCGGTCGGGATCCTGCCGACCTATCAACAGGTCGGCATTCTGGCGCCGATCCTGCTCGTCATCCTGCGCCTCATCCAGGGCTTTGCTGTGGCCGGTGAAATCTCCGGCGCGAGCTCGATGATTTTGGAGCACGCGCCGTTCGGTCGGCGCGGCTTCTATGCGAGCTTTGCCCTTCAGGGCGTGCAGGCCGGACAGATCCTCGCAGCCGCCGTGTTCCTGCCGCTGGCGGCCTACATGCCGAACGAGGCCTTCAACAGCTGGGGCTGGCGGATTCCCTTCCTGCTCAGCTTCTTCGTCATCGCGGCCGGCTACATCATTCGTCGCGAAGTCGACGAGACCCCTGCCTTTGCCCGCGAGGGCGAGAGGGGAGAAACGCCGCGCGCGCCGATTGTTCAGGCCATCAAGCTGAGCTGGCGCGACATGCTCCGGGTCATCTGCATGGCGCTGATGAACGTCATTCCGGTCGTTGCGACCATCTTCGGTGCGGCCTACGCGGTGCAGCCGGCCTATGGCATCGGTTTCGCCAAGGACGTCTATCTCTGGATCCCGGTGCTCGGAAACATGCTGGCCGTGTTCGTCATTCCCTTCGTCGGCAATCTCTCCGACAAGGTCGGCCGCAAGCCGCCGATCATTGTGGGCGCGCTGCTCTCCGGTCTGCTCGCGTTCGGCTATCTCTATGCCATCAGCATCAAGAACGTGCCGCTGGCGATCCTGCTGTCGCTCCTGATGTGGGGCGTCGTCTATCAGGGCTACAACGCGATCTTCCCGAGCTTCTACCCGGAACTGTTTCCGACGCGCACCCGTGTGTCGGCGATGGCGATTTCGCAGAACATCGGCACGACCATCACCGCGTTGCTTCCGGCCCTGTTTGCGACCGTGGCGCCTCCCGGCTCGGCCAACATTCCCCTGACGGTCGGGGCGATCGCCTTCGGCATCACTGTCATCGCGGCGCTGGCGGCCGTCACGGCCCGGGAAACCTATCGAGTCAGCATCGATGATCTCGGCAATCCCAAAGCCGTTCCGATGGCGCGGGCCGACTACGATCGGCAGCGTGCGGAGGCGGCTGGCGGTGCGACAGCAGTCCCGACCTGATAGAAACGACTGAAGGCAATGCCGCTGCAATCGATGATGTTTGCAGCGGCAGGGCTCCACATTCTATGTGACTACTTATTCGAACTTTGTGCGCGCAAGCGCGATCATCATGAGGTCAAGACATGAACCCCGTCGTCGTCGCTGTCGCTATCACCGGCTCCGTTCCCCGCAAGAAGGACAATCCGGCGGTGCCCATCTTGCCGTCCGAACAGATTGAATCGACGCAACAGGCCTTCGAAGCCGGCGCCACGCTTGCTCACATTCATGTTCGAAACGATGATGAGACGCCGTCATCCGACCCCGAGCGCTTTGCCCTGGTGCAACAGGGGATCAGGAAGCATTGTCCGGGAATGATCGTGCAGTTCTCGACCGGCGGGCGCGGCCGCGATCCCTCGGCGCGAGGATCATCGCTCTATCTCAAGCCCGACATGGCCTCGCTCTCCACGGGATCGGTGAATTTTCCGACGATTGTCTATGAGAACAGCGCCGCCCTGGTCGACACTCTCGCCAGCGGCATGAAGACGAATGGCATCCGTCCGGAAATCGAGATCTTCGATCTGTCGCATCTGCATGGCGCCCGCCGCCTGATCGAGGCGGGGCTGATGGACGCGCGACCGCACGTGCAATTCGTCATGGGCGTCAAGAACGCGATGCCTGCCGACGAGCATGTCCTCGACATCCTCCTGGCAGAGCTGAAGCGGCTGATCCCGCAAGCGACCTGGACCGCAGCCGGGATCGGACGCCATCAGGCGGAGGTCATGGACTGGGCGCTCAAGCGGGGCGCCGATGCGGTTCGCACCGGGCTCGAGGACAATGTCAGGATCGACAAGACGCGCCTCGCCGCCAGCAATGCGGAGCTCGTGACCATCGCCGCCGAGGCTGTCACACGCCACGGCCGGCGCGTTGCCACTGCTGCCGAGGCGCGGTCCCTGCTCGGGCTCGCGGGGTAGGGCTACTGCCTCCTCCTGACATGCTTCTGGCTGCCTTCTGCCATTCGGAACCGACATTCCCCGTGAGCTGAGTCTCCGGGTAAGACAAGCTGACAGGCGTGATCGGCGCCTGCCGGGCAGGCGACGAGTGGAATGCGGTTCTTGAAATCTGACAGCAGGCTCATCGGGGTCCTGCTGGTGCTGGCAATCACCCAACTCATCGGATGGGGGACGATCGGCCTTCCGGCCGTGGTCGGCCGCGACCTCGGGGCCGATCTCGGCCTGAGCCTGCCGGCGGTGTTTGCGGGCAGCTCGGTGCTCTATGTCACCATGGGCCTGTGCGCGCCCTGGCTCGCCAAGGCCTTTGCGCGGCACGGTGCGCGCAAAGTGATGATGGTGGGCACTGTTGTTTCCGTGCCGGGCTACGTCGTTCTGTTTTTCGCGCGCGACCCGGCGCTCTATTTCGCTGGCTGGGTCATTCTCGGCATGGGCGGCAGCGCCACGTTGTCGACCGGCGCCTATATCATGCTGAACGAGGTCGCCGGACGGGGCGCCAAGAATGCCATCGGCGGCCTGATGCTGGTGACCGGGCTCTCCAGCAGCATCTTCTGGCCGACCACGTCGTTCCTCAGCGCTTGGCTCGGCTGGCGCGGGACCTGTCTTGTCTATGCGGCGATGCTGCTCGCCATCAACCTTCCGCTCTATGCGTTTATCGCGCCACGCCGGAAAATTGCGACGGACGATGGTGGCGAGGCCGTCAACGCTGCACCCCCGCCTGCGATTCCAAGAAGCACCTTCGGTCTCGTCGTCTGCGTGATCACGATGAACGCCTTCGTCAATTTCGGCATCGGTGCCATCCTGATCGAGCTGCTGCGGGCGGAGGGCCTTGCACCGGCGCAGGCGCTCGCGTTCGGCTCGATGCTCGGTGTGATCCAGGTCAGCGCCCGCGGTCTCGATTTCCTCGGCGGTGGCCGGTGGGACGGCATCACCACCGGGCTGGTCGCCGGCACCGCGCTGCCCGTCGCCATGGCGTTGCTGATGCTGAGCGAGGGCGCGACCTGGGCCGTGGCGACTTTCATCCTGCTCTATGGCGCCGGCAGCGGCGCGATGGCGGTGGCGCGCGCGACGATCCCGCTCGTGTTCTACGACCAGGCCGAGTTCGCCAAGGCGATGTCGATGATCGCACTGCCGCTCAATCTGGCGTCCGCAATCTCGCCGCCGCTGCTCGCCGGCCTGCTCACCCAGTTCGGCAGCCGCGGCGCGCTTGGGCTCACTTTGGCCTTTTCCTGCGCGACGGTGCTGATCCTGATTCTGCTGGGGCGAAGGCGGCCGCAGGTGGCTGCGGCAGCCGCGACCTGAAATCGACCGGATAATATTCGCAACGCGGAATTCAGCGTCGCGGGTGACCTCTGCTGCGGGGCGGGGGGTGGCCGTATGCCCAGCGCGCAGTGCTCGGGCCCCCAAAATGGTGTATCCGCAGGGAGCACGGTCCGCGATCTCGCCGCCGCGCCAAGATCCAGTTCCCCGGAGGAAATCGACATGTCGGCCTTGCCGCTCTCAGGCATCAAGATCCTTGACCTCACGCGTGTGCTCGCAGGGCCCTTGTCGGCTCAGATGCTGGGCGATCTCGGCGCGGAGGTGATCAAGATCGAGCGGCCCGGCACCGGCGACGACGCGCGCGCCTTCGGCCCGCCTTATCTGACCGATCCCGAGGGCAAGGCGAACAACAACAATTCGTTCTATCTCTGCGCCAACCGCAACAAGAAGTCGGTCACCGTCAACATCGCCAAGCCCGAGGGGCAGGCGATCATCCGCGAGCTTGCGAAAGACGCCGACGTCTTCATGGAGAACTACAAGGTCGGCGATCTCAAGCGCTACGGCCTCGACTACGAGACGATCAAGGCGATCAACCCGAAGATCATCTATTGCTCGGTGACCGGCTTCGGCCAGACCGGACCCTACGCGCCGCGCGCCGGCTATGACGCGATCCTGCAGGCGATGGGCGGCCTGATGAGCGTCACCGGCCACATCGACGGCGAACCCGGCGAGGGCCCGATGAAGGTCGGCCCGTCGATTGTCGACTACATGACCGGCATGAACACCTCGATCGGGCTTTTGTCGGCGCTCTACCATCGTGACGCCAATGGCGGGCAGGGACAGCACATCGACGTCTGCCTGTTCGATACCGTCATCGCGTCGCTGTCGCACTGGCTGCAGATCTACCTCGTCAACGGCAAGACGCCGCCGCGCCGCGGCACCTGGGGCAATGGCGGGATGCCGGCCGGCGTGTTCCGCTGCACCGATGGCGAATTGATGCTGGTGGTCGGCAATGACGGCCAGTTCCAGCGCACCTGCGCCGTGCTCGGCCAGCCCGAGCTCGCCAACGACAAGCGCTTCATCAAGAACAACGACCGCGTCGTGCACGGCAAGGAGATCATGGCGATCTTCGCCGGCCTGTTCCTGACCAAGCCTGTGGCTTATTGGCTGGACAAGCTTGAGGAGGCCGGCGTGCCGTCAGGTCCGATCAACAATTTCGAGCAGGTGTTTTCCGATCCGCACGTGCAGTCGCGCGGCATGCGGGTGAAGGTCGACCATCCCTTCGAGCCCGATCTGTCGCTGATCCGCAACGCGCTGACCTTCTCGGAGACCCCGATCAAGACCTACCGCGCCCCGCCGCTGCTCGGCGAGCACACGCAGGAGGTGTTAGGTGCCAAACTCGGCTATGATGCGGGGAAGATCGAGGAGCTGAAGAAGCAGGGGATTATCTGATTTCATGACCGGCAAGACCAGGACGCGCGCGCAATGCTCGGGCTGGGTTAGAAGCCACGCTGTCGTCGATCAATTCGTGACGGAAGCATGACGATCTCGCGGCCTTGCGCGAGGCTTGCGCGCAATCCCCAGACAAATCCGGTCCGTAGTACAACCGGCTTCCGCTTCGCGCGCGACTTCAGATTCGATCTCTCCACTGGGTTCGGGAGGGAAGTGCATGTCCTACACCATCGGGTTCCAAGCAAAGGACCAGAAGGCAATTCTGGCAACCGAGGCGGCAACAGCCAACCAGGCTGTCGCGATCATTGCCGCGTTGCGGCAAAGTGCCGAAGAAATAAAGTTCATCCGCTCGCCGCAGGAAGGCGACATGGGCATCGAGATGCTGCTGCTGCTCGCCAAGGAAGAGGCCGAGGAGATGCCGCAGCGGGTCTAACCCCGCGAAGGCGATCATACTTCGATCAGAAGCGAAACATGCCGGCTGCAGAATAATGTAGTCAGCGGTCAGTCTCGCTTGAACCGAAGGTGGCCGCCCATGAAACGCGAAGCGCTCCGCGTCGAACCGATCTCGTCCTTTCTCGACCGCGTCAAGGCGCCGACCTCGCCGGTGACGCGCGCCGGCAACATGATCTTCGTCGCTGGCCTGCCGCCGTTCGACCCCGAGACGGGCGCGATCGGCGGGATGGGAATCGAGCGGCAGAGCGAGATCATCATGGAGCAGATGAAGCTCTGCCTGGAGACGGCCGGCGCCTCGCTGGACAACGTCATGAAGTGCAACGTCTATTGCACCTCGACCAAGCATTTCGCTGCGTTCAACGCGATCTATGCGCGCTACTTCCCGGTCGATCCGCCGGCGCGGATCTTTGTCTGCACGCCGGAATGGTTCGGTCCGTTCGATGTCGAGATCGATTGCATCGCGATGATGTGACGCGCTACCGCGCAGCAACCTTGGACGGCATCTTGGCTTCGGCTTTGCCCGCCGTCAGCGCCATCGTCGCCACGCTGACCACGCGCGCGACGACGTCCTCGACGTCGTCGAGATCGCATCGACCTTCCGAGAGCTTCGTCAGGCGCTCGCTCTCGCGGATGGTGTGGTGCGCCATCGCGAGCGCAAAATTCAGGCCCCAATAAATATCGACATCGCTGCGGTCGGGCAGGGACCTTCGCATCGCGCCGGCGAATTTCCGCAGATGATCGATCTCGCGGTTCTTGATGCGGCGGATCGGCGGCACGGATTCGATCGAGGCGCGGATCATGAAGCGTGCCGCGGTCGAGCGCTGGTTCTCAGGACCCAAGCAACCGCGCAGCGTCGGTCCCACAAGTGCGCGCAAGATCACCTCGATCGGCGCGCGGCCGCCGCCTGCTTCCTCGGCCGCCTTCAACTCGTGCAGGCGCTCGCGGTTGGTCGCGATCGAGCGGGTGACAAATAATTCCGCGATCAGCTCGTCCTTCGAGCCGAAATGATAGTTCACCGCGGCCAGGTTGACATCGGCCTCCGCGACGATGTCGCGCAGCGTGACGTCGCCAAAGCCGCGATCGGCGTAGAGCCGTTCGGCGGCGGCGAGAATGGCAGACCTCGTATGATCGCTGGCCATGGAAGCCCTCAGGGAGGGAGTTGCATTTCAAACAGTTGTATGAAACTATCGTTTGAAGGCCGGGAAAAGTCAATCCGCATGATGGAATTGCGCCGCAGCAAAGTGGCGCCGGTTCCACGACCCGCGATCCGCCGAATGGCGCTTGCGGGCCGCGCATGGCGGGAGGACAGTCCGGCGCAAAACAGGCTTTCAAAGCGAGACCGAGGAGCGTCCCATGGATTTCGATCTGTCCCCCAAGCAGAAGGAATGGCTCGACCGCGTGCAGTCCTTCATGACCAAGCACGTACGTCCGGCGGTGCCGATCTATAACGAGCAGGACAAGAGCGGCGACCGCTGGAAGGTCATCCCGGTCCTGGAGGACCTCAAGAAGAAGGCGAAGGCCGAAGGCCTCTGGAACATGTTCATGCCGCCGAGCGAGCATGAGGATGACGAATTCCGCGGCGCGGGATTGACCAACCTCGAATACGCGCTGCTGTCCGAGCAGATGGGCCACATCTCCTGGGCCTCGGAAGTGTTCAACTGCTCCGCGCCCGACACCGGCAACATGGAGGTGTTCATCCGCTACGGCTCCAAGGAGCAGAAGCGCAAATGGCTGCGTCCGCTGATGGACGGCGAGATCCGCTCTGCCTTCCTGATGACGGAACCGGCGGTTGCGTCCTCCGACGCCACCAACATCGAGACCCGCATCGAGAAGGATGGCGATCACTACGTCATCAACGGCCGCAAATGGTGGTCGTCCGGCGTCGGCGATCCCCGCTGCAAGATCGCGATCCTGATGGGCAAGACCGATTTCAACGCGGCCAAGCATCAGCAGCAGTCGCAGATCCTGGTTCCGCTCGACACGCCCGGCATCAAGGTCGAGAAGATGCTCCCCGTGTTCGGCTTCGACGACGCGCCGCATGGCCACGCCCAGGTGCTGCTCGAGAACGTGCGCGTGCCGAAGGAGAACATCCTGCTCGGCGAGGGCCGCGGCTTCGAGATCGCGCAAGGCCGTCTCGGCCCCGGCCGTATTCACCACTGCATGCGCACCATCGGCAAGGCCGAGGAAGCGCTGGAGAAGATGGTGAAGCGGCTGATGTCGCGCACCGCCTTCGGCAAGAAGATCGTCGAGCACTCTGTGTGGGAGCAGCGCATCGGCGAGGCCCGTACCAACATCGAGATGACGCGCCTGCTCTGCCTCAAGGCCGCCGACATGATGGACAAGGTCGGCAACAAGACCGCGCAGGCCGAGATCGCCATGATCAAGGTCGCAGCGCCCAACATGGCGCTGAAGATCATCGACGAGGCGATCCAAGCTTTTGGCGGCGCGGGCGTCTCGGATGAGGCCGGGCTTGCCAAGGACTACGCCGGCATCCGCACGCTGCGGCTCGCCGACGGTCCGGACGAGGTGCACAATCGTGCCATTGCAAGGTTAGAGGTTCGGAAGTATGCCAATTCTCCCAAGCATTAAGCGGGAGAGCCGGGAAGCGCTCCCGACTTGAAGAAACGACAGGACATGATCCGCGTCGGATGACCGCTTGACGCAAGTGCGTCAGCGGTTACCGATTAGGATCATGTTCGGACTGAAGAGGGAGCGTCACCGTGGCTGACGGCGTCAGGAAAGACGAAGAGTTCTCGGGCACCAAGCCGGTCGAGGAGCGTCATCGCTTCGACGAGCTGCGGCTCGAGGCCTGGATGCGCGAGCACGTCGAAGGCTTTGAAGGACCGCTGGTCGTCCTGCAGTTCAAGGGCGGCCAATCCAATCCGACCTACCGGCTGAACACGCCGAAGCGCTCCTACGTGATGCGCAGAAAGCCGTTCGGCAAATTGCTGCCGTCGGCGCATGCGGTCGATCGCGAATATCGCGTCATCGCCGCCCTTGGAAAGCAGGGCTTTCCGGTCGCGCACGCTTACGCGCTGTGCCAGGACGACAGCATCATCGGCGCCGCCTTCTACATCATGTCGATGGAAGACGGCCGCGTGTTCTGGGATCCCACGCTGCCGAGCCAGGACAATGATGCGCGGCGAAAAATCTTCACCAGCAAGATCGAGACGCTGGCGAAACTCCACATGTACGATCCCGTCGCGATCGGTCTTGGTGATTTCGGCAAGCCCGGCAATTACTTTGCCCGGCAGATCGACCGCTGGACCAAGCAGTATCGCGCGTCCGAGACGCAGCACATTCCGGAGTTCGAGAAGGTCGCCGAATGGCTGCCCAAGACCGTGCCGGAGCAGGCGCGCGTCTCGATCGTCCACGGCGACTACCGCCTGGACAACATGATTTTCCATGCGACGGAACCGCGCGTGCAGGCCGTGCTGGACTGGGAGCTGTCGACGCTCGGCGATCCCATGGCCGACTTCACCTATCTGTTGATGCAGTGGGTCATGCCGGGCCTGCACGGCGCCGACCTCAAGGCGCTCAACATCCCGAGCGTGGAAGAAGCCGCGCAGATCTATTGCAACGTCACCAGGATGACGGTGCCTGATCTCAACTGGTACTTCGCCTACAATCTGTTCCGCCTCGCCGGCATCACCCAAGGCATCGCCGGCCGCGTCCGCGACGGCACCGCGGCGAACGCCAAAGCGCTGGAGTCTGCCAAG
Source organism: Bradyrhizobium ganzhouense (assembly GCF_049949285.1). Taxonomy (NCBI): domain Bacteria; kingdom Pseudomonadati; phylum Pseudomonadota; class Alphaproteobacteria; order Hyphomicrobiales; family Nitrobacteraceae; genus Bradyrhizobium; species Bradyrhizobium ganzhouense. The sequence continues at coordinate 5,785,835 of NZ_CP181318.1, read as the reverse complement.
CGCACCGTGCCGCTGTCAAAGGCCTCATGGGAATACGCGCAGAAGGCAGGCACGGTGTAGGACTGAGAGGGGCGCGGCTGAGGGCCGCGCCTTTTGCTTTGGCACGTCGCTGTCCCCACACGCTCCGTCATTGCGAGCGAAGCGAAGCAATCCAGAATCTTTCCGCAGCGGCAGTCTGGATTGCTTCGTCGCAAGAGCTCCTCGCAATGACGGGGGGTGTCGGTCCCCGTGCTGATGTTGCACCATGCAGGATAACGATCTTTCCAACGATCCCCGATGGCGCCGCATGTGGGAGCGGCCATGGCGCTGCGAATCATGCCAGGGCGAGCACAAGGGCATCTTCGACCTCGCTTGCGACAATCCCCAGCAATGGCCAGGAAAGGTACAGATTGCGCCGAACAGCGCGCTCGATCTCAACGGCGACTTCCTCTCGGAGGATTTTTGCGTTCTCCGCGGCGAGCACTTCTTCGTGCGCGCGGTGCTCGAGCTGCCAATCATTGGTGGTGAGGGCAAGTGCTTCGGTTTCGGCGTGTGGGCGACGCTGTCGCGCCAAAATTTCGAGCGCTATGTCAGGACCTTCGACGGCGGCGAGCAGGTGGGTCTCGGACCGTGGTTCGGCTGGTTCTCGAACCGGCTCGCAGGTTATCCCGATACGCTCAATCTCAAGTGCCAACTGCATTTTCAGGACGATCGCCAGCGCCCAAAAGTCGAGCTGGAGCCGACCGAGCATCCGTTGGCCGTGGAGCAGCAGCGTGGAATGACGTTCGACAGGCTGCTTGAGATTTACGCCCTCTACGGCCATGATATCCGGCGGTCGTTGACGGATTGATCGCTGGCCTCGCGCGGCCGCATATATGCCCTCCGGCGAAGCCAAGGAAGCCAGTGACATGATCGACCGCGCCACCCTCGTCACCTACATCCTGATCGTTCTCGGCTTCGTCTTCATTCCCGGCCCGGCTACGCTCCTCACCATGGCGCGTGCCGCAAGCTCGGGAACCAAGGTCGGTATCGCGACGGGCGCGGGGATTGCGGCCGGTGATTTGATCCACACCAGCATGGCGATCGTCGGCCTGTCGGCAATCATTGCGACCTCTGCGCTGCTGTTCAGCATCGTCAAATATGCCGGCGCAGGCTTCCTGATCTATCTCGGCATTCGCGCGATGCTCGACAAGGCGCCGATCGAGCTGAATGGCGGCGCGCCCGCGATCAGCGCTGGCCGCGCCTTCCGTCAGGCCGTGCTGACCGAGGTGCTCAATCCCAAGACTGCGCTGTTCTTCCTCGCCTTCCTGCCGCAATTCGTGAGGCCGGAGCACGGTGCGATCACACTTCAGCTTGCAATCCTCGGAATCGTCTTCGTGCTGCTCGGCCTGCTCAGCACTGTCGTATTCGCCGTCGGCGCCGGCCGCCTCGGCAATCTCCTGCGCCGCCACCCTGCTGTCGCGAAGTGGCAGGGCAAGGTGGTCGGGACCGTCTACTGCGCCGTCGGCGTGCGGCTAGCGTTGCAGGAGCGATGAGGCGCGGCGCGTGCCCGTAGCCTGGATGAGCGCAGCGATATCCGGGTAAAGTGTTCCCGCATGTCGCTCTGCTCATGCAGGATTCGCTCTGCTCGCACACACTCCCGTCATTGCGAGGAGCCCGCGACAAAATTGCAGAGCAATTTTGCGCTGGTGCGACGAAGCAATCCAGGCTGCCCCCGCGGAACGATTCTGGATTGCTTCGCTTCGCTCGCAATGACGAAGAGGAGTATCAGCCCTTCGCGCAATGCGCGATCAGCTTCTCGACGAACCCCGCGCACTTCTCCAACTCCGCCATCGCCACGAACTCATCCGGTGTATGCGCCTGCGCGATTGAGCCCGGGCCGATCACCACCGAGGGGATATCGGCCATGCTGGCAAACAAACTCGCCTCGGTGCCGAAGGCGACCTTGGCGTGGTCGTTGCGGCCGGCGAGGCTCTTCGCCAGCGTGACGATGGCGGCGTCGGCCTTGGTGTCGAGGGCGGGGTAGTCGAGGATCTCCTCGAAATCGATGCCGCATTCCGGGCTCTTCGCCTTCATCGCCGGCTCGAGCTCGGCCCTGGCCCAGGCGACGATCGCATCCGTCACCTCCCTGGACTCGGTGATGCCGATGCCGCGGCATTCGAAATCCACGGTGCAGGTGTCAGGCACGATGTTCAGCGCCGCGCCGCCATGCACGATGCTGGTCAGCAGCGTCGAGTGCGGAACATCGTAGAGACTGCTGCGCTCGACTTCGGTCGCAAGCTTCACCGCGCGGCGGCGGATCTCGGTGATCAGCTCGGCGGCGTATTCGATGGCGTTGACGCCGTCGGGCGCGATCGAGGAGTGGCGGGCGAGGCCGTGGAACGTGGCGCGTACGCCGTGCTTGCCCTTGTGGCCGATGATGACCTTCATCTCGGTCGGCTCGCCGATGAAGGCGCCGAGCGGTCTCACTTTCTTCTTCGCGACCTCGGCAAGCATCGGCCGCACGCCGATACAGCCGATCTCCTCGTCATAGGAGATCGCAAGATGAATCGGCGTGTTCAGCTTCGCTTCCAGCATCTCCGGCACCATGGCCAGGCACACCGCGACAAAGCCCTTCATGTCAGTGGTGCCGCGGCCGTAGAGCTTGCCGTCGCGCTCGACGAGCTTGAACGGATCGTGGCTCCAGTCCTGTCCAACGACGGGCACGACGTCGGTATGCCCCGATAGCACGAGACCGGGCCGATCCTCCGGTCCGATCGTGACCCACAGCGAAGCCTTCTGTCCGGTCTCGTCGGTGATGCGCTCGCCCTTGATGCCGAGGAAGGCGAGATAGCTCTCGATATGCGCGATCAGGGGCAAATTGGTGCGATCGCTGATCGTGTCGAAGCCGACCAGCTCGGCGAGGAGGTTGCGGATGCGATCGGCTCTGGAACTCGGGAAAATCGGGTTGGGCATTGTCTCGTTCATGAGATGGAGGATGGCGTCGCCGCTTGCACGAAACATACCAATGGAGTGGCGGTTCGGGCAAACCCGATCGCCAAAGGTACTTTCGCCGAAACTCAGCCGAGTGCGGAGAGATCTTTCGGCAGCATGCGCTTGAACAGGTCGAGCGTACGCCGCGCCTCCGCCGGCGGCAATGCGATAGCATGACGAACCGCAGCGGCGATCTGGATCATCGCCAGCTGCGAGAACACGGTGAGGGCGACGGCGGGCTGCCTCGGCGCGACACGCGTGAGCGCGTCGCGCAACAGGCCGACAAGAAAGGCGACGTCCTCCTCGTCGATGGCCTGAAGCGTCCGGTCGCCTTGCGTCGCCTGCCAGATGTGATGCATCACGGGATGCTCGCGGAACATCTGATAGTAGCCATCGGTGATGCGGCACAGCGCCGCGTGCAGGTCCGACAGCTTCTTCATCTCGGCGAGATCGCGCCGGACGCAGTCGTGGCCGATGGCATTGCAGCGTTCGGCGAGCGTCCCGATCACGGCGCTCTTGTCCGGAAAATATTGATAGAGCGAGCCGAAGGCGATGCCGGTGCGCGCGACGATGTCGCTCATCCGGAAGGCGTCGCTGCCTTTCTCGGTGAGGATCTCGGTCGCCGCGGTCAGGATGCGATCGAAACGCTCCCGGCTGCGGTCCTGCGTCGGCACCAGCGGCGTGCGCCGTTCAGCCGCCTGCGTCGCTTTGCCTGTCCTGATCTTCCGTTCCGGCATCCTGATTCCCGCCATCCGCGCTTGACGCCAGAAATAAGAGAGTTTATCGCCTTTATCAAATACGAGAGTTTATCGTGTTCAAGGAAGGTGTGGCATGCGGCAGGTTTTGACGAGCGGATTGCTCTGGTTTTCGGCCCTGGGCTGCGGCCTCATGGCCGGCGTCTATTTTACGTTCTCGACCTTCGTCATGACCGCGCTCGGCAGGCTGGACCAGGCCGCCGGTATCGCGGCGATGAACGCCATCAATGTCGATATCGTGCGCTCGCTGTTCATGCCGCTGTTCCTCGGCACCACGGTCGCGGGCGTTGCATTGGTGGTGATGGGGGCACTGCGTCTCGGTGAGCCGGGAGCGATCAGCATGATCGCCGGGGGCGGTCTCTATGTCATCGGCATGTTCGTGGTCACGGTGGTGTTCAACGTGCCGCTGAACGATGCGTTAGCCGCGGTGCAGCCGTCGTCGCCGGAGGCGGGCACGCTGTGGGCGGCGTATCTGAAGGACTGGGTGTTCTGGAATCATGTGCGGACGGTGGCGTCGCTGGTCGCGAGCGCGCTGTTTGTCTCAGTTCTTGCTTCGTAGCCCGGATGGAGCGAAGCGAAATCCGGGGCCGCTGCGTCCGTATGGATGGAATCCCGGATTACGCTTCGCTCCATCCGGGCTACAAGACTACAACACCTTGCGCTGACTGACGGGCAAAACACGCTAGGCATAGGGCAATCCGCACCGCCAAAATATTCTACTTTACCGAAATTCGGAAACGGCGTATGTGTCGCGTAACCCGGCCCAAGGAAGAGGGGCGTATCGCGATCGTCACGAACGCGGGCCGGGCGGCGGTGGACGCAGGCCACATCGGCGCGGCGGGTTTTGCAGGGCGGGCAACCGTGAGCAAAGGCGTTGCGCACACGACCGGTGCGATCTGCGTACGGCGAAATCGTGTGGTCCTGACGCCCGGGGTCTGTGCGTCAAGTCTCGCAGAGATGCGTGTGGCCCAACCGGGTTCGCGCATCGATCATCCGCGAGACGACGGGGGCAATAGTGCATCGCTCCCCGGGGAGAGCGCGACATAAGCCGTCAAACCACTGCGCAGGGAAGGCCGGATGGCTCGGCTGCCCTGTTATCCGCTGTGCAGTGTAGCGCAATCTACTCATGGCATAGCGGTCAATGGGAGCCAGCCGGCTCCCGACCTTCCCTGCGCCCTCTTTCAATCGAGGGTGAGGCGACGAAGCAAAGCTCGGGCGAGATGAGCCGCGAGAGGGCGAAGGTGTGTCTGCAGTTTGAAGTTGGTGCGTGCACCAATCTGTGACCGTCACCCTGAGGCGCCGGAGCGAAGCGGAGGCCTCGAAGGGCGACGGCCCCGCTGCATCCCGGCCGTACATCCTTCGAGGCTCGGCTTGCGATGCATTCGCATCACAAGCCTCGCACCTCAAGGATGACGGAGCAAATATCAGCGATGACGTTAAACCGGCTTCCCCGTATACGGCATCGACGCCGTGAGGCCGCCGTCCACCGGGAATGCCTGGCCGTTCACATACGACGCCTCGTCACTGGCCAGGAACAATCCCATCGCGGCGAGCTCGTGCGGCTGGCCGGGGCGCTTGAGCGGATTGAGCTGGCCGATCTTGTCGGCAGTGCCGCGCTCCTTGGCGCGATCGAAGATCGGCTTGGTCATGCCGGTTTCGATCAGGCCCGGGCACACCGCATTGATGCGCACGCCGGTGCCGGTGAGCGAATAGGCGGTGGTCTGCACCAGGGAGATCACGCCGGCCTTGCTCGCTGCGTAGGGATGCCCGCTCGCGCCGGCCTTGAGTCCCGCAACCGATGCGGTGAGCACGATCGCGCCGGACTGCTGCTTCACCATGTGCGGCATCGCATGCTTCACCGCGAGGAACGGTCCGATCAAATTGATGCGCAGCACCTCTTGCCATTGTTCCACGGTCTGCTCGCCGAGCGGAACGAGTCCGCCCGAGACGCCGGCATTGGCCCAGATCACGTCGAGCCTTCCGTGCGTCTTTACGGCCTTGTCGATGACGGCGATGACGTCCTGCTCGGAGCCGGCATCGGCGATCATCGCTTCCGCAACACCGCCGGCCTTCTTCACCTCGTCGACGGTCTCCTTCACCGCCTCGGTACGATCGACCGCGATCAGTTTTGCGCCTTCCCTGGTGAACAGCAGCGCAGCTGCGCGGCCGATGCCGCTGCCGGCGCCGGTGATGATGACGGATTTGCCTTGCAGACGGCCCATGCGTTTCTCCCTTTGGTGTGCCGCGTGACGCTTGCCGCGCGACGGAATTTCAAACAGAATTTCAAACGGTAAAGTGTCTTGAGACACGTTCGCTACTGACGTACAGCGACATCACACGGGATGGAAGAGGCTCAATGGCAACCGCAGACAAGCCGAATGTGGTCACGACACGCTGGTGGTGGGTTCGTCACGCGCCGGTGCGCAATGACGGCGGCAACATCTACGGACAGAGCGATCTTCCCTGCGACACCAGCGACACCTACGTGTTCAATGCTGTTGCCAAGGTGCTGCCACGCAACGCGGTGTGGTATTCGAGCAATCTGATGCGCACGCACCAGACCGCGGAAGCGATCTGGGAGGCGGGCTATCCGCGGCCTGCGTCGATGAAATGGGAAGCGGACCTCGCCGAGCAGAATCTCGGCCGCTGGCAGGGCATGAATCGCGCCGAGTTCATCGCCAGCCGCCCCGTCGGCTCGAGCTGGTTTGCCGACATCAACGAGCCCGCGCCCGGCGGCGAAAGTTTTATGGATCTCTACAACCGCACCCGCCGCACCGTCGAGCGGATCAACAATGAGGTGGCCGGGCAGGACGTGATCGCGGTCGCGCATGGCGGCACCATCAAGGCGGCGATCGGCCTCGCGCTCGACGGCCAGGTGGAACGGGCGCTGTCGTTCGACATCGACAATGTCTCGATCACGCGGCTCGATTATTTCGCAAGCCGCGAGCGCACGGTCTGGCGGCTGCCGATGGTGAACCAGCAGCCGTGGATCGCGGACGACGCGCATGCCGAGATGCATCAGCCGGCGGGACCGGAAGTCAAGAAGCTCGCCTGAGGCTGTTGTCCGTTCGGGCGGACGCGGCGTAAGCTTCAAGCCAATCAAATCATACTCTGGGAGAGAAACATGACCTTGTTCGACATGAAGGGCAAAGTTGCCGTCATCACCGGCTCGACGCGCGGCATCGGGCTTGCGATCGCCGAGCGCATGGCCGAGCACGGCGCCAAGGTGGTGATCTCCTCGCGTAAGGCCGATGTCTGCGATGAGGTCGCCAAGGGCATCAACGCCAAGTTCGGCAAGGGCACCGCGGTCGCGATCGCGGCGAACATCTCCTCAAAAGAGAATCTGCAAAACCTGGTCGACGAGAGCAACCGCGCCTTCGGCAAGATCGACGTGCTGGTCTGCAACGCCGCGTCGAACCCGTATTACGGTCCGCTTGCCGGCATCTCCGACGATCAGTTCCGCAAAATTCTCGACAACAACATCGTCGCCAACAACTGGCTGATCTCGATGGTGGTGCCGCAGATGATCGAGCGCAAGGACGGCTCGGTCATCATCGTCTCCTCGATCGGCGGCCTCAAGGGCTCGACCATCCTCGGCGCTTACGCGATCTCGAAGGCCGCCGACATGCAACTCGCGCGCAACCTGGCTTGCGAATACGGCAAGCACAACATCCGCGTGAACTGCATCGCGCCCGGCCTGATCAAGACCGATTTCGCGAAAGCGCTGTGGGACAATCCGGAGAACCTGAAGGCCTCGACCGCGCGCTCGCCGCTGCTCCGCATCGGCATCCCCGACGAGATCGCGGGCGCCGCGGTGTTCCTGGGATCAGCGGCCGGCGACTTCATGACCGGCCAGACCATGGTGATCGACGGCGGCGCGACGATTAGTTGATGTATCTCTCGGGTCCCGGACGCGGTGCGGCGCGAAGTGCCGCTCCGCAGAGCCGGGACCCAGAAGCTTGTCGAGATCGCCGAGGCATGGGCCCGGCTCTGCGCAGCAACGCTAAGGGCGTTGCAGCGCGTCCGGGGCACGAGAGCCGAGCCTCAATCGACCGCCGCGTAAACCAGATCCCGCACCAGCGTGCGCGTAAAATCGCGCTGTCCGGGGCCCTGGCTCATGAACACCGTGAACAGATCCTCTTTCGGATCGATCCAGAAGAACGTGCCGGCGATGCCGCTCCAGAAATACTGGCCGACGCTGCCGGGGAAGGGCGCGATGCCGGCCTCGCGGCGCACGGCGAAGCCGAGACCGAAACCGTGGCCGGGCGACAGCAGCGTGCCATTGGTCACGACATCAGGCCCGAGGTGATCGGAGGCCATCAGCTCCAGCGTCTTGCGCCCGATGATCCTGTGGCCGTCGAGCGTGCCGCCATTGCGCAGCATCAGCGCGAAGCGGGCATAGTCCATCGTGGTCGAGACCAGGCCGCCGCCGCCGGACTCCATGACCGGCTGCTCGAGCATATTGAACAGCGCGACCTTGTCGCCGGTCCAGGGATCGGCTTCGAACGGCTGGGCGAGCCGGCTGGCATTGGCTTCGCTGGTGGAGAAACCGGTCTCGGTCATCTGCAGGGGCGCGAGAACGCGCTCAGTGAGGTACGTGCCGAGCGACCTGCCACCGACGACCTCGATGATGCGGCCGAGGATATCGGTAGAGCGGCTGTAGTTGAACTCGTCGCCAGGGTGGCAGACCAGCGGGAAGCTCGCCACCAGCGCGGCGTGCTCTGCATTGGTGATCTTGCGGCTGCGGACGCGGGACTCCTGGTAGAGTTTGTGCACGGGGCCGTCGCCCTGATGCTCGTACGTCAAACCAGACGTGTGGCGGAGCAGGTCCTGCACCGTCATCGGCCGCTTCGGTGGAACCAGTTCCAGCTTGCCGCCGCTGACCACGCCGACTTTCTGGTTCGCGAACTCCGGAATGAATTTGGCGACGGGATCGCTGAGGAGCAGGTGGCCGTCCTCGACCAGCGCCATGATGCCGACCGACACGATCGGCTTGGTCATCGAGAAGATCCGGAAGATCGAATCAAGCGCCATTGGGGTCGAACCCGTCGGACTCTGCTTGCCGAGCGCCTCGAACCAGCCGACCTGGCCGCGCCGGGCCACCAGCACGGTCACGCCGGGCACGGTTCCCTTGTCGATCTCCCGCTTGAACGCGTCCGACATCGCCTGGAGGCGGGGCCGCGACAGGCCCAGGGACTCAGGCTTGGCTTCGGGGAGAGGCGGGGTTTTCGGTGCGGTCGAGGGGCGAGGGGCGGCGGTGGCAGTCATGGGCACTCCCGGCTGTTCTTGATTATCGGGAGCGGAGAGTGGCCCAGAAGCAGCGGTACAAACAAGCGAAGCCAGCGCGCTTCACCCTTGCAATCCGGCCGCCCCCTGTGCTTGAAAGCGGCCCTGATCCGCGTGGCGACGCGAGGGTCCGTAGGAGTGTAGCTCAATTGGTAGAGCACCGGTCTCCAAAACCGGGGGTCGCAGGTTCGAGCCCTGCCACTCCTGCCAGCTAATCCCGACATTCAGGATCGACAGGCAGGAACAGCGGCGGGCCGAAAGGCTCGGACCGTGGATCATGCGGGGGCCATAAGCCCTTGATCCACATTGCGTCCGTCAGCCGGGCTGGCGCGCATTCCGCCCCGCCCACACCTTGACCTTTGGCCTCATCCGCAGTATCTACCCGGCACTCGCAGCCGGCCCGTTAAACGCGGATTTCCGGCGCGGCTTTGAAATCCCCCGAACAATCGAGCCCGGTTTTCCGGCTCATCCTTCGAGACAGAGGGCTGGGCCACAGGCGGCTGTTCGGATCCCTGAAATCCTTTATTGGCGTCTCAAACGATGGCAGTCAGCCCGTTCAAGTTCTTGCAGGAAGTGCGCTCGGAGACCGCCAAGGTCACCTGGCCCACCCGTCGTGAGACCACGATCACCACCATCATGGTGTTCGTGATGGTCGCCGTGGCCTCGATCTTCTTCTTCGCCGCCGACCAGATCATCCGTTACCTCATCACCTTCCTTTTGGGCATTCACTGATGGCAACAGCCGCCGCAACCCAATCGTCCGACAAGCGCTGGTACATCGTCCACGCCTATTCGAACTTCGAGAAGAAGGTCGCCGAATCGATCCGCGAGCAGGCCAAGCAGCGCGGGCTCGAGGAGCTGTTCGAGCTGGTGCTGGTTCCGACCGAGAAGGTCACGGAAGTGCGCCGCGGCCGCAAGATCGACGCCGAGCGGAAGTTCTTCCCGGGCTACGTGCTGGTGAAGATGAAGCTGACCGACGAGGCGTTTCATCTGATCAAGAACACGCCGAAGGTCACGGGCTTCCTCGGCGCCGAGAACAAGCCGATGCCGATCTCGGAAAACGAGGCCATGCGCATCCTGCACCAGGTGCAGGAGGGTGTGGAGCGGCCGAAGGCGTCGGTGTCGTTCGAGATTGGCGAGAACGTGCGCGTGGCCGATGGCCCGTTCGCCTCGTTCTCGGGTGTGGTCGAGGAAATCGACGAGGCGCGCTCGCGCGTGAAGGTCGCGGTGTCGATCTTCGGTCGCGCCACGCCGGTCGAGCTGGAATTCGGTCAGGTCGAGAAGGTCTGATCGGGTCACGCGGGACGCCGTAAGGCGTCACGCAAACAGAGGCCGTGGGAGGGAGAGGGCGGTTGCCAGCCGCATCCGACCCAGACCACGAACCTGAAACCGCCGGCTAAGGCCGGCACAACAGGAGTGATACATGGCAAAGAAAGTGACCGGATACCTGAAGCTTCAGGTCCCGGCCGGTGCGGCGAATCCCTCGCCCCCGATCGGTCCCGCGCTCGGTCAGCGCGGTCTCAACATCATGGAGTTCTGCAAGGCGTTCAACGCCCAGACCCAGAAGGAAGAGAAGAACACCCCGATCCCGGTGATCATCACCATCTATGCGGACCGTTCCTTCACCTTCGAGATGAAGACGCCGCCGATGTCCTTCTTCCTCAAGCAGGCTGCCAAGATCCAGTCCGGCTCGAAGGCGCCGGGCCGCGACAAGGCCGGCAAGGTGACTAAGGCGCAGGTGCGCGAGATCGCCGAGAAGAAGATGAAGGATCTCAATTGCGACACCATCGAATCGGCCATGAAGATGGTCGAGGGCTCTGCCCGTTCGATGGGTCTGGAAGTGGCGGGGTAAGCGGCTATGGCAATCGGAAAGCGTTTGAACAAAGCCCGCGAAGGTGTTGACCGCGAAAAGCTGTACCCGCTCGCGGACGCCATCAAGATGGTCAAGGAACGCGCCAAGGCGAAGTTCGACGAGACCATCGAGGTCGCGATCAATCTCGGCGTCGATCCGCGTCACGCCGACCAGATGGTCCGCGGCGTCGTGACCTTGCCGAACGGCACTGGTCGTACGCTCCGCGTCGGCGTGTTTGCCCGTGGCGCCAAGGCTGACGAAGCCAAGGCCGCAGGTGCTGACGTCGTCGGCGCCGAAGACCTGGTCGAGAAGGTGCAGAACGGCGCGATCGATTTCGACCGCTGCATCGCCACCCCCGACATGATGCCGCTGGTCGGCCGTCTCGGTAAGGTGCTCGGCCCGCGCGGCCTGATGCCGAACCCGAAGATCGGCACCGTGACCATGGACGTCACCGGTGCGGTGAAGGGTGCCAAGGGCGGCTCGGTCGAGTTCCGCGTCGAGAAGGCCGGCATCCTGCAGGCCGGCGTCGGCAAGGCCTCGTTCTCCGAGGAGAAGCTGGTCGAGAACATCAAGGCTCTCGCCGATGCTGTCTCGAAGGCGAAGCCGGCTGGCTCCAAGGGCACCTACATCCAGCGCGTTGCAGTGTCCTCGACGATGGGCCCGGGCGTGAAGGTCGAGCCGGGCACGATTCTCGGTTAAGGCGTGCCTCGGCTGAGGTTTGGAATTTGCATGAGGCGAGGGGCGGAATCGGGTGACCGATTCCGCCCCTTTCCATTTTCGACGGCACTCACCGGAAACAAGAACAATGGCTGACAAGGTCCTGATCTACTCGCGCTTTCCCAAGACGATGATGGCGCGCTTCGCCGAGCGGTTCGAGCTGCTCGACACCGCTGGCAAGCCCGCGAGGGAGGTGTTTTCCGCCGATGAGCTCGGTGGCATCCGTGCGATGTTGACCGCTGGCGGCTCGCCGCTCGGCGCCGAGGCGATGGACCTGTTTCCCAAACTCGGCGCCATCGTCTGCTACGGCACCGGCTATGACGGCGTCGACCTGAAAGCGGCTGCCGCCCGTAACATCGCGGTCGGCCACAGCCCGGGCGCCAATGCCGCCTCGGTCGCCGATATCGCGATGACCCTGATGCTGGCGGCGACGCGGCGGATCCTGGTCGCCGACCAATATGTCCGCAGCGGCGATTGGGCGGCGTCAAAGCAATCGCCGATGATGCGCCCGCAGGCCGGCATGCCCGGCCGCCGCATCGGCGTCTACGGCATGGGCGAGATCGGCCGCAAGATCGCTGCGCGCTGCGCCGCCTTCGAGAGCGAGGTCGGCTATTTCAGCCGCAGCAAATACGATCTGCCCTATCAATATTTCCCGACGCTGGAGGCGCTGGCCGACTGGTGCAGCGTGCTGATGATCGCGGTCCGGGCAGGAGCCGAGACCGAACATGCGGTCAATGCCGGCATCCTCAAGCGACTCGGCGCGGACGGCTATGTCGTCAACATCTCCCGCGGTTCGGTCGTCGACGAGAAAGCCCTGGTCGCGGCGCTCTCGGACAAAACCATCGCCGGCGCCGGCCTCGACGTCTTCGAGAAGGAACCGCACGCCCCCGACGCCCTGACCGCGCTCCCCAACGTGGTGTTCGCACCCCATATCGGCGGCCACACCCTCGAATCGCACATCGCCATGCAGAACTGCGTGCTGGCCAACCTGAGCGCGTTCTTCGAGGGCAAGCCGCTGCCTTATGGGGTCAAATCGGCCTGAATCGGCCCTTGTCAGGCGCCTCAAGCCCGGCCGGCAACGGATTGGAACTGGTGTGAATTTTGCTCTTGGCAAGCAGGCCGAGAGCGGTTAAAGAACCGCCTCCGGACGTGTCGGCCTTGGCTGGCGCGTCCGTGCACGCATTCCGAAAACCCGACACGCAGGAGACCATTCCTTTTCAGGACGTCCGTAAGGATTTGCCCGAAAAGGAAGGAAAATCCATCGGTTGGTGGGATGCGGGCAGAGGTCAGGCGGTTCGCCGGCTGGCCTTGTCCTGTCCAAGACTGCAGGCGCCCGCGGGAAATTTCGATTTCTCAACGGCTTAATCGCATGGCCTGCATAGACGGGTGAAGACCGGATTTCACTTCGCATCCCACCTTAAGGTGGTCGCGGAAGGAGTTTGGTTCGGACCTCGACACGCCGTGGGCTTCAACGAGCTCCCGGAGGGCAGGCTTTGAATTGTCGTCTCGCCCGGCGCGTGTCCGATGGGTTTTGACCCTGAGGTTCAGGTTTTGGGTGGGACGATGGGTGCAACCCGGCGGTCCCGCTTTTCGCGATGACCGCCAACCGGAAAGAGCTTGCTGTGGAACGAGCGGCAAAAAAGGAAGCGGTCGAACAGCTCAATGGGGTCTTCAAGACCACGAGCGTCGCGGTCGTTGCCCAATATTCCGGCCTGACCGTTGCCCAGATGCAGAAGCTGCGTACGCAGATGAAGCAGGCTGGTGCCTCGGTGAAGGTCTCGAAGAACCGTCTCGCCAAAATTGCTCTTGAAGGCACTGACGTCGTTGCCATCGGCCCCATGCTGAAGGGACCGACCGTGATCGCCACTTCGAACGATCCGGTAGCGGCGCCAAAGGTCGCCATCGAATTCGCCAAGGCGAACGAAAAGTTCGTCATCATCGGCGGCTCGATGGGGAAGACCGTCCTGAATGTCGACGGCGTGAAGGCGCTTGCCTCGCTGCCGTCGCTTGACGAACTGCGCGCAAAGATCGTCGGCCTGCTTGTGGCCCCGGCGACCAAGATCGCTCAGCTCGCCAACGCGCCCGCGGGCAAGCTCGCGCGCGTCATCCAGGCTCATGCCTCAAAGGGCGAAGCGGCCTGACGCCCTTCGCAAAACTCAAACCCGAACCAGACTTACATTCAAGGAAACTGAACAATGGCTGACTTGCAGAAGATCGTTGACGACCTCTCGAGCCTCACCGTGCTCGAGGCTGCCGAACTCGCGAAGCTCCTCGAAGAGAAGTGGGGCGTTTCGGCTGCCGCGGCTGTCGCCGTGGCTGGTCCTGCTGGTGGTGGCGCTGCCGCCGCTCCGGCGGAAGAGAAGACCGAGTTCACGGTCGTCCTCGCCGCTGCCGGCGACAAGAAGATCGAAGTCATCAAGGAAGTCCGCGCCATCACCGGCCTGGGCCTGAAGGAAGCAAAGGACCTCGTCGAGGGCGCGCCGAAGCCTGTCAAGGAAGGCGTGAACAAGGACGAGGCCGAGAAGATCAAGGTCCAGCTCGAGAAGGCTGGCGCGAAGGTCGAACTCAAGTAAGCAACGCTTGCTGGCGAGGTTCCGGGCCAAGGCTCGGGACCTTGGTTCATCCTCCAAAAGGATGGGCCAGATGCAAAAGGCGTGCGACGGATCGTCCCGACGCAGGCCGAACACGAAAATGTGTGGGGATTTGAGGGGATACCCCTCGAATCTCCACTATTGTCGCCCCATATCGGGTCGACAGCACGAAAGCGCGGTGGGCAGGGATGCCGGATTTCCCTGTAAGCCGTTGGGAGAGCAGGCTATTTCGGGCTTTTGCAGTCCGTGAAGACGATCGTTGTGACGGGCGGGCGTGCCTATGCGCCCCGCGCGTCGTTTTGCGTTTTGAAGGTCTGAAGAACAGATTCAGGACATGACGGCCTGAAACTGGATTTTCGGTCCCCAAAGCGGGTTCGAAAAATTCAACCCGGGGAGCGGCGGCAGCCGAGTCCTGGACGGCGCGCCCAGAGCGGGCGACGAAATGAGAGGCCACGATGGCGCAGCAGACATTCACCGGTCGCAAACGCGTTCGCAAGTTCTTCGGACACATCAAGGAAGTCGCCGAAATGCCGAACCTCATCGAGGTTCAGAAGGCGTCCTATGACCAGTTCCTGATGGTCGACGAACCCGTCGGCGGGCGCCTCGACGAGGGCCTGCAGGCCGTGTTCCGCTCGGTGTTCCCGATCTCGGACTTCTCGGGCACCTCTATGCTGGAATTCGTCCGCTACGAGTTCGAGCAGCCCAAGTATGACGTCGACGAGTGCCGCCAGCGCGGCATGACCTTCGCGGCTCCCCTCAAGGTGACGCTGCGCCTCATCGTGTTCGATATCGACGAGGAAACCGGTGCGAAGTCGGTCAAGGACATCAAGGAGCAGGACGTCTACATGGGCGACATTCCGCTCATGACGATGAACGGCACCTTCATCGTCAACGGCACCGAGCGCGTCATCGTCTCGCAGATGCACCGTTCGCCGGGCGTGTTCTTCGACCACGACAAGGGCAAGACCCACTCCTCGGGCAAGCTACTGTTCGCTGCCCGCGTGATCCCGTATCGCGGCTCCTGGCTCGACATCGAGTTCGACGCCAAGGACATCGTCTATGCGCGTATCGACCGTCGCCGCAAGATTCCGGTGACGTCGCTGATGTTCGCCCTCGGCCTCGACGGCGAGGCGATCCTGTCGACGTTCTACAAGAAGATCCTCTACAAGCGGACCAAGGAAGGCTGGCGCGTTCCGTTCGACGCCAACCGTTTCCGCGGTTACTCGACCATCAACGACCTGATCGACGCCGACACCGGCAAGGTCGTGCTCGAGGCCGGCAAGAAGCTCACCGTGCGCGGTGCGCGTCAGATGCAGGAGAAGGGGCTCAAGGCTCTGCGCCTGTCGGATGAGGAGCTCGTCGGTAACTATCTCGCCGAGGACCTCGTCAACCCGAAGACGGGTGAAATCCACGCCGAAGCCGGTGAGGAAATCACCGACAAGTCGATGAAGGTCCTCAACGAGCACGGCTACAAGGAGCTGCCGCTGCTCGACATCGACCACGTCAATGTCGGCGCCTACATCCGCAACACCCTCTCGGCCGACAAGAACATGACCCGTGAGGACGCGCTGTTCGACATCTACCGCGTGATGCGTCCCGGCGAGCCGCCGACGCTGGATTCGGCACAGGCGATGTTCCAGTCGCTGTTCTTCGACGCCGAGCGTTACGACCTCTCCGCGGTCGGCCGCGTCAAGATGAACATGCGCCTCGACCTCGATGCGCCCGACACCCAGCGCACGCTGCGCAAGGAAGACATCCTCTGCGTTATCAAGACGCTGGTGGATTTGCGCGACGGCAAGGGCGAGATCGACGACATCGACCATCTCGGCAACCGCCGTGTGCGCTCGGTCGGCGAGCTCATGGAGAACCAGTACCGTATCGGCCTCCTGCGCATGGAGCGCGCGATCAAGGAGCGCATGTCCTCGGTCGATATCGACACGGTCATGCCGCAGGACCTGATCAACGCGAAGCCGGCGGCTGCCGCCGTGCGCGAGTTCTTCGGCTCCTCGCAGCTCTCGCAGTTCATGGACCAGACCAACCCGCTGTCGGAGATCACCCACAAGCGTCGTCTCTCGGCGCTTGGACCGGGCGGTCTGACCCGTGAGCGCGCCGGCTTCGAGGTGCGCGACGTGCATCCGACGCATTACGGCCGCATCTGCCCGATCGAGACGCCGGAAGGTCCGAACATCGGCCTGATCAACTCGCTCGCGACCTTCGCGCGCGTGAACAAGTACGGCTTCGTCGAGACCCCGTACCGCAAGGTCAAGGACGGTCGCGTCACCGACGAGGTCGTCTACCTCTCGGCGATGGAGGAAGGCCGCTATTCCGTCGCGCAGGCCAACGTGCCGATCGACGCCAAGGGCCGCTTCACTGAAGACCTGGTGGTCTGCCGCGCGAGCGGCACCCGCGACGTCGTCCCGATGACGCCGGACAAGGTCGACTACATGGACGTGTCGCCGAAGCAGCTCGTTTCGGTTGCCGCGGCGCTGATCCCGTTCCTCGAGAACGACGACGCCAACCGCGCGCTGATGGGCTCGAACATGCAGCGCCAGGCGGTGCCGCTGGTTCGCGCCGAGGCGCCGTTCGTCGGCACCGGCATGGAAGGCGTGGTTGCGCGTGACTCGGGCGCCGCGATCGCGGCGCGCCGTTCGGGCGTGATCGACCAGATCGACGCGACCCGCGTCGTCATCCGCGCCACCGAAGATCTCGATCCGACCAAGTCAGGCGTCGATATCTATCGTTTGATGAAGTACCAGCGTTCCAACCAGTCGACCTGCATCAACCAGCGTCCGCTGGTGAAGGTCGGCGACATCGTCAAGAAGGGCGACATCATCGCCGACGGTCCGTCGACCGATCTCGGCGAGCTCGCGCTCGGCCGCAACGTGCTCGTCGCGTTCATGCCGTGGAACGGTTACAACTTCGAAGACTCGATCCTGCTCTCCGAGCGGATCGTGAAGGAAGACGTCTTCACCTCGATCCACATCGAGGAGTTCGAAGTGATGGCCCGCGACACCAAGCTCGGACCTGAGGAAATCACCCGCGACATTCCGAACGTTTCGGAAGAAGCGCTGAAGAACCTCGACGAAGCCGGTATCGTCTACATCGGTGCGGAGGTGCGCGCCGGCGACATCCTGGTCGGCAAGATCACGCCGAAGGGCGAAAGCCCGATGACGCCGGAAGAAAAGCTTCTGCGCGCCATCTTCGGCGAAAAGGCCTCCGACGTTCGCGACACCTCGCTGCGCGTTCCCCCGGGCGTGCAGGGCACGATCGTGGAAGTTCGCGTGTTCAACCGTCACGGCGTCGACAAGGACGAGCGTGCGCTGGCGATCGAGCGGGAAGAGATCGAGCGTCTGGCCAAGGACCGCGACGACGAGCAGGCGATCCTGGACCGCAACGTCTACAACCGTCTTGCCGAGCTCCTCGAGGGGCGGCAGGGCATTGCGGGCCCGAAGGGCTTCAAGAAGGACACCAAGATCACCCGCGCGGTGCTCGAGGAGTACCCGAAGTCGCAGTGGTGGCTGTTCGCTTCGCCGAACGACAAGCTGATGGCCGAGATCGAGGCCATGCGGAAGCAGTACGACGAGTCGAAGAAGGGGCTCGAGCAGCGCTTCCTCGACAAGGTCGAGAAGCTTCAGCGCGGTGACGAATTGCCGCCCGGCGTGATGAAGATGGTCAAGGTCTTCGTCGCGGTGAAGCGCAAGATCCAGCCCGGCGACAAGATGGCCGGCCGCCACGGCAACAAGGGCGTGGTGTCGAAGATCGTGCCGATCGAGGACATGCCGTTCCTCGAGGACGGTACGCATGCCGACATCGTGCTCAATCCGCTCGGCGTGCCCTCGCGCATGAACGTCGGACAGATCCTCGAGACCCATCTCGGCTGGGCTTGCGCCGGCCTCGGCAAGCGTATCGGCCAGACGGTCGATGCTTATCTGTCGAAGCAGGACATCAAGCCGCTGAAGGAAACCTTGAAGAAGGTCTACGGCGAGGACGAGACCATCAAGACGCTCAACGACAACGAGCTGCTTGAACTCGGCCATAACCTCAGCCGCGGCGTGCCGATTGCGACGCCGGTGTTCGACGGTGCCAAGGAAGCCGACATCGAGGAGATGCTGAAGCTTGCCGGTCTCGACGCTTCGGGTCAGTCGACCGTCTATGACGGCCGCACCGGCGATGCCTTCGACCGCAAGGTGACGGTGGGCTACATCTACATGCTCAAGCTGCACCATCTCGTCGACGACAAGATCCATGCGCGTTCGATCGGTCCGTACTCGCTCGTCACCCAGCAGCCGCTGGGCGGCAAGGCGCAGTTCGGCGGCCAGCGCTTCGGCGAAATGGAGGTGTGGGCGCTCGAAGCTTACGGCGCGGCCTACACGCTCCAGGAAATGCTGACCGTGAAGTCGGACGACGTCGCCGGCCGTACCAAGGTGTACGAGGCGATCGTGCGTGGCGACGACACCTTCGAGGCCGGTATTCCGGAATCGTTCAACGTGCTGGTCAAGGAAATGCGCTCGCTCGGCCTCAACGTCGACCTGCACAATTCCAAGGTGGGACCGGCGCCGACGTCGGAAGCAGCCGAGTAATACGACCTTTCATGCCCGGCCTTCGCGGCCGGGCATTGGCGCCCCTCCCGATGCCTTGAGGGCAGGGCGCCTCGCTTGAGTGATTTTCGAATTTGCGGCCGGAGGCGACCGGCACGCGAGGAGAAGACGATGAACCAAGAAATTATGAATCTCTTTAACCCGACGACGCCGGCTCAGGTCTTCGACCAGATCCGCATCTCGATCGCGTCCCCGGAGAAGATTCTGTCCTGGTCCTACGGCGAGATCAAGAAGCCGGAGACCATCAACTACCGTACCTTCAAGCCCGAGCGCGACGGCCTGTTCTGCGCCCGCATCTTCGGGCCGATCAAGGACTACGAATGCTTGTGCGGCAAGTACAAGCGCATGAAGTACAAGGGCATCATCTGCGAGAAGTGCTCGGTCGAGGTCACGCTGTCGCGCGTCCGGCGCGAGCGCATGGGCCATATCGAGCTCGCGGCGCCCGTTGCCCACATCTGGTTCCTGAAGTCGCTGCCGTCGCGCATCGGCCTGCTGCTCGACATGACGCTGAAGGATCTCGAGCGGATCCTCTACTTCGAATACTATGTCGTGCTGGAGCCGGGCCTCACCGCGCTGAAGGACCGTCAGCTGCTGTCGGAAGACGAGTATCTGAAGGCGCAGGACGAGTACGGCCAGGATTCCTTCACCGCCATGATCGGCGCGGAAGCGATCCGCGAGCTGCTCAAGGGTATGGATCTCGAGAAGCTCGAGCTGACCTTGCGCGCGGAGATGCAGGAGACCGACTCCGACATCAAGCACAAGAAGCTCGCCAAGCGCCTGAAGATCGTCGAGGCCTTCCGCCACTCCGGCAACAAGCCGGAATGGATGATCCTGACTGTCGTTCCCGTGATCCCGCCGGACCTGCGTCCGCTGGTGCCGCTGGACGGCGGCCGCTTCGCGACCTCGGACCTCAACGACCTCTACCGCCGCGTCATCAACCGCAACAACCGCTTGAAGCGGCTGATGGAGCTGCGCGCGCCCGACATCATCATCCGCAACGAGAAGCGCATGCTTCAGGAAGCGGTCGATGCGCTGTTCGACAACGGCCGTCGCGGTCGCGTCATCACGGGTGCCAACAAGCGTCCGCTGAAGTCGCTCGCCGACATGCTGAAGGGCAAGCAGGGCCGATTCCGCCAGAACCTGCTCGGCAAGCGCGTCGACTATTCGGGCCGTTCGGTGATCGTGGTCGGTCCCGAGCTGCGCCTGCATCAGTGCGGCCTGCCGAAGAAGATGGCGCTCGAGCTGTTCAAGCCGTTCATCTATTCGCGGCTTGACGCCAAGGGCCTGTCCACCACCGTGAAGCAGGCGAAGAAGCTGGTCGAGAAGGAGCGGCCCGAGGTCTGGGACATCCTGGACGAGGTGATCCGCGAGCATCCGGTGCTGCTCAACCGCGCGCCGACGCTGCATCGCCTGGGCATCCAGGCGTTCGAGCCGGTGCTGATCGAGGGCAAGGCGATCCAGCTTCACCCGCTGGTCTGCTCCGCGTTCAACGCCGACTTCGACGGCGACCAGATGGCCGTGCACGTTCCGCTGTCGCTCGAAGCGCAGCTGGAAGCGCGTGTGCTGATGATGTCGACCAACAACATCCTGCATCCGGCGAACGGCCAGCCGATCATCGTGCCGTCGCAGGACATCGTGCTCGGTCTCTACTACGTCTCGATCATGCGCGAAGGCCTGCCCGGTGAGGGCAAGCTGTTCGGCGACATGGCCGAGCTCGAGCACGCCCTGCATGCGAAGGTCATCCACCTCCACACCAAGATCAAGTATCGGTGGCAGGGCATGGACGAGACCGGCAAGGTCTCGACGCGCTGGATCGAGACCACCGCAGGTCGCGTCATGCTCGGCAACCTGCTGCCGAAGAACCCGCGGATTTCGTACGAGATCATCAACAAGCTGATGACCAAGCGCGAGATCTCGGGCGTCATCGACCAGGTCTACCGTCACTGCGGCCAGAAGGAGACTGTGATCTTCTGCGACCGCATCATGGCGCTCGGCTTCTACAATGCGTTCAAGGCCGGCATCTCGTTCGGCAAGGACGACATGGTCGTGCCGCACTCCAAGTGGAAGATCGTCGACACCACCCGTACGCTGGCGAAGGATTTCGAGCAGCAGTACAACGACGGCCTGATCACCCATGGCGAGAAGTACAACAAGGTCGTCGACGCCTGGTCGAAGGCGACCGAAGAAATCGCCAAGGCTATGATGAAGGAGATCTCCTCCACCAAGAAGACGGCGAGTGGGGCCGATGCCGACATCAACTCGATCTACATGATGGCTCACTCCGGTGCCCGCGGTTCGCCGGCCCAGATGCGCCAGCTCGCCGGTATGCGCGGCCTGATGGCCAAGCCGTCGGGTGAGATCATCGAGACGCCGATCATCTCGAACTTCAAGGAAGGCCTCTCGGTTCTCGAGTACTTCAACTCGACCCACGGCGCCCGTAAGGGTCTCGCGGACACCGCGTTGAAGACCGCGAACTCCGGCTACCTGACCCGTCGTCTGGTCGACGTCGCGCAGGACTGCATCATCACGCAGTCCGACTGCGGCACCAGGCTCGGCATCAAGATGCGCGCCATCGTCGATGCCGGCACCGTGGTCGCTTCGCTCGGTTCGCGCATCCTCGGACGCACGGCCTGCGAAGACATCCGTGACAGCTCCGGCAAGGTGATCATCAAGCGCGATACGCTGATGGAAGAGAGCCATCTGGACGCCATCCAGCAGGGTGGTGTGCAGGAGGTGAAGATCCGCTCGGCGCTGACTTGCGAGCTCGTCAACGGCATCTGCGGCATGTGCTACGGCCGCGACCTCGCCCGCGGCACGCCGGTCAACCATGGCGAAGCCGTCGGCGTCATCGCGGCGCAGTCGATCGGCGAGCCGGGTACCCAACTCACCATGCGCACCTTCCACATCGGTGGTGCGGCGCAGCTCAACGAGCAGTCGTTCGTCGAAGCCAACTTCGACGGCAAGATCGTGATCAGGAACAAGGCCATCGCCCGCAACAGCGAAGGTCACCTCGTCGCAATGGTCCGCAACATGGTGATCGCGATCGTCGATGCCGACGGCACCGAACGTGCAACGCACCGTATCCAGTACGGCGCGCGCCTGCACGTCGATGAAGGCGACATGGTCAAGCGTGGCCAGCGCATCGTCGAATGGGATCCCTACACCCGTCCGCTGCTCACCGAAGTCGAAGGAACCATCGGCTTCGAGGATCTGGTCGAAGGGCAATCGATCTCGGAAACGCTGGACGAGGCCACCGGTATCGCCAAGCGCGTGGTCATCGACTGGCGCTCGACCCGCGGCGGCGCGGACCTGCGTCCGGCCATTGTGGTCAAGGGCAAGGACGGCAAGGTGCTCAAGCTCGCCCGTGGCGGCGATGCCCGCTACATGCTGTCGGTCGACGGTATTCTGTCGGTCGACGTCGGTGCCAAGGTCAACCCGGGTGACATCCTCGCCCGTGTCTCGACCGAAAGCGCCAAGACGCGTGACATCACCGGCGGTCTGCCGCGGGTGGCGGAACTGTTCGAGGCTCGGCGTCCGAAGGATGCGGCGATCATCGCCGAAATCGCGGGCACGATCCGGTTCGGGCGCGACTACAAGAACAAGCGTCGCATCTCAATCGAGCCGATGGACAAGACCGACGAGGCGCGCGAGTACCTGATCCCGAAGGGTAAGCACATCCACCTTCAGGACGGCGACGTCGTCGAAAAGGGCGACTTCATCGTGGAAGGCAATCCGGCACCGCACGACATCCTTGCGGTCAAGGGCATCGAGGAGCTCGCGGCCTATCTGGTCAACGAGATCCAGGAGGTCTACCGGCTCCAGGGCGTGCTCATCAACGACAAGCACATCGAGGTGATTGTCCGTCAGATGCTCCAGAAGGTGGAAGTCACCGACCAGGGCGACACGGACATGATCTCCGGCGAGCAGGTCGACAAGATCGAGTTCGACGCGCTGAACGAGAAGGCCAAGGAAGAGGGCAAGAAGATCGCCACGGGGACGCCGGTTCTGCTCGGCATCACCAAGGCGAGCCTCCAGACCCGCTCCTTCTTCTCGGCGGCCTCGTTCCAGGAGACCACCCGCGTCCTCACGGAAGCGGCGGTCAACGGCAAGGTCGATCCGCTCGAAGGCCTCAAGGAGAACGTCATCGTCGGCCGGCTGATCCCGGCAGGCACCGGCGCCTCCATGGCCAAGATCCGCGAAGTCGCGGTGAAGCGGGACAAGATGATCCTGGACGAGCGCGAGAAGCAGGCGGCCGTCGTGTCGCCCGCGCCAGAAGCGGAGCTTCCTGCGCTGCCGCCCGCGGAATGATGGTTCATCCGTAGGAATACCGAGGACAACGAAAAGGCCGGCGAAAGCCGGCCTTTTTGCTGCTTTGTTTGCCTGTTGCGATGCGGGATCAACCTTTGTTCATCTTCCCTTCAGTCAGAAAAGCGCTTCTGCTAGGGGAGTTTAGACCGGTGGTCCCGTGACGGGGGCAGGGCCGGAGACCACGGAACTGACATGCTTGATCTCGCAATCGTAGGCGGCGGCCCCGGCGGGCTGATGAGTGCCTGGTACCTGAAGCGTAAGCTCGGCGACCTCTGCCGCATCACCATCTATGAGGCCTCCGATCGGCTCGGCGGCAAGATCGTCTCGCGCAAATTCGATTCTGCGCCGGCGATGTACGAGGCTGGCGTCGCCGAGATCTACGACTACTCGATGACGGGTCCCGATCCGCTGCGCGAACTGATCCAGCATTTCGGCCTGCAGACCATTCCGATGGACGCCGAGCAGGTGCAGTTCGGCGGCGAGCTGCT
This sequence comes from Bradyrhizobium ganzhouense, assembly GCF_049949285.1. Classification (NCBI taxonomy): domain Bacteria; kingdom Pseudomonadati; phylum Pseudomonadota; class Alphaproteobacteria; order Hyphomicrobiales; family Nitrobacteraceae; genus Bradyrhizobium; species Bradyrhizobium ganzhouense. The sequence goes on along the minus strand of NZ_CP181318.1, from coordinate 5,762,289 downwards.
CAACGACGTCACCGGCATGCGCCGCAAATACGGCGCCAAGACTGCGGAGGCGATCGAGTCGTTCCGCACGCGCTGCGCAGACCAGATGTCGCCGATCGAATATTACGAGGGCGTCGGCGCGCACGACAACGAGAACCCCTGGGCCTACAAGACCGCCGAGCAGGTGCTCGACGAGGAGGTCAAGGACGAGACCGCAAAGCGTTTCTTCAAGGTGATGGCGCGCTCCGATATTGCGACCGAGAGCCACAACACCAATGGCCTCAACGCGCTCAAGAACTATCTGATGGATGTCGACGGCTATATCGGCCTCTATTCCATCCAGAACGGCAACGAGCAGCTGATCGAGTGCCTGCAGTCGGAGGTCAACGCCGACATCCAGCTCAATCACCGCGTGCTCGCCGTCGGCAAGGCGCCGACCGGCCGCTATCAGATCAAGATGATGAACGGGAAGGGACCGGAGACGCGCGACTTCGATCTCGTGCTGGTCTGCCTGCCGCATTCCTGGCTCGCCACGATGGGGTGGGAAGGCGAGCAGCTGCGCAAGTCGATGGTCAAGCACGTCTCTTATTTCGACCGTCCCGCGCATTACCTGCGCGTCTCGATCCTGTTTGATTCCCCGTTCTGGGGAGACAAGATTTCCGGCGCCTGGTTCATGTCGGAAGCCTTCGGCGGCTGCTGCGTCTACAATGAGGGCGCGCGCCACGACGTCGGCAAGCACGGCGTCCTGAACTGGCTCATTCCCGGCTCCGATGCGCTGGCGTTCGCCAATCTGTCGGACCAGGAGCTGATCGACGCCGCGCTGAAATCGCTGCCGGCCTCGCTCGGCGATGCGCGTGCGCATTTCATGGAAGGCAAGATCCACCGCTGGCTGTCGTCGGTGAATGCCATACCGGGCGGTCTGCCCGTGCGCGACGTCATGACCAATCACCGGCCCGAGCCGAAGGAGCATCCCGGAATCGTCGTGGTCGGCGATTATCTGTTCGACTCCACGCTGAACGGTCTGCTCGACTCATCGGACGCGGCGACCGACATCATCCTGACCGAGATGATGCGGCTGCGCCGCGAGCACGCCCAGGATGGCAAGCCCGTCTCGGACAAGATCGACCGCGCCTATTTCGAGAACTATCGCGGCGTCGGCCCTTATGGCGAAGCGTGGCGGCAGTTCACCGATCCCGATTACCTTGCAAAGCTGATCGGCATCGTCTGGGGGAAGGCGCAGGGCGCAAAACTCCTGGTCGCGGGCTCCGCCAGCGGCGAGCTGGTCGGGGCGCTACGTGATCGCGGCATCGATGCCTGGGGCATCGAGAACAACCGCGCGATCCACGCCAAGACGCCGAAGGAGCTGAAGAAGTACAACAAGCTGGGATCGATCCTGGACATGCCGTTCAAGGACGGCGCATTCGACTACGTGTTCGAGACCAGCTTGTGCCACATTGCCCCGAAGCAGGTGGCCCGCGCGATCCGGGAGTTGAACCGCGTGGTCAAGACCGGCCTCGTGTTCGGCTCGGTCACCTCGGACATGGCCTCAGCCGTGATCGACCGCTACGACCTGTTGCGCGGGGTCAAGAAGCTCGGCACCTGGTGGGAATGGTCCGAACTGTTCTTCGGCAACGGCTTCGATCTGTCGATGCACCGCAACGACTGCACCGACGCGCTCTGGGCGGCGACGCTCGCCGCCAACAAGGGGCCGGGGCAGTGGTATGCCGACGCCGACTCTTTGCGTTATTCCTTCTTCGACAAGGTCGAGGACGAAGACGACGACTAGCACCACAAGGCGGATGAATTCGCCAATTGTTTTGCCGAATTCATCCTGATCGCATAGAATCGGTGAAAGTAGCGGCGTTCTGCTATTTCCCTGCTTTCTCTGCGGTCATGCCGGCCGTCAGCATCGGTTGGTTTCATGGCGTCCAAGCCTCTCTCTCCCGACAAACAGACGCTCGCTGCGCAAGAGGCGACCGAGCTCGAGGACAAGCTCGCCACCGGTGCCGAGCCGGAGCTGGAAGACGACGAGGACGACGAAGGCGAGGACGACGACGAGCTCGAGCTCGACGACGATGATGACGAGGACCTCGTCGTCTTTACCGCCCGCGAAGCCGCCGGCGCGCTCGCAACCATCCTGGGCTTCGTCAAGCCGTTCCTGTCCAACTACAAGCGCATCCTGGGCTATGTGGCGTTCGGCGTTCTGGTCGAGACGCTGTTCAACGTCATCATGCCGCTCAGCCTGAAATATCTGATCGACGACGCGCTCGGCGAGGAGGATTTCCAGGCGCTGTACAAGATCCTCGGCGTGCTCGCGGCCGCCGGCATCTTCACCTCGATCGTCGCGGTCTGGTATGAGCGCTGGGATGCGCGGTTGGCCGCCCGCATCATCTCCGACGTCCGCAGGCGACTGTTCGAGCATGTCCAGGACCTGCCGACGGCCTATTTCGGCCGCACCAAGCGCGGGGAGATTCTGTCGCGCTTCTCGGTCGATCTCTCGGCCTTCGAAGGCTCGGTCAAGACCTTTGCCAACAGCGCCGCGCTGCCGTTCCTGGAGTTGATCGCCGGCATCATCCTGATGTTCTTCCTGAACTGGCAGCTCGCCCTCGTCGCGCTGCTTGTGTTTCCGATCACGCTGATCGGCCCGCGCATCCTGACGCCGAAGGCGGTGCAGGCCAACTACGAGCAGAAGCTCAACGAAAGCGCGCTGCTCGGCATGGTGCAGGAGAACGTTGCGGCGCAGGCCGTGATCAAAGCGTTCAGCCTGCAACGCAGGATGTTCGGCTTCTTCAACTTCCGCAACGACGAGACCCGCAACCGGATCGCCGCGGCTGCGTTCCTGTCGACGATGGTGGAGCGGACGGTCACCATCTCGGTGCTCTTGTTGCACCTCGTTGTGCTCGCGATCGGCGCCTATCTGGCGACCAAGGGCCAGATCACCATCGGCACCTTCGTCACCTTCGAGAGCGCGTTCTGGGAGGTCTCCTACAACATCGCCCATGTGATGCACTTCATCCCGGTGTCGATCTCCTCGGCCGCCGCGATCCGCCACATCCAGGAGTTGCTGGACGAGCCCACGCGCGGCGCCGATCGTCCCGGCGCGCCCGATCTGCCGCGCATCACCCACGACATCACCTTCGACCACGTCACGTTCCAGTACGAAGGCAGTCAGACGCCGGTGCTGGATAATCTCAGTCTCAAGCTCAACGCCGGTAAGAGCATCGCCATCGTCGGCCCGTCGGGCTCCGGCAAGAGCACGCTGCTCAATCTGATCCTGCGGCTTTACGTGCCGGACGAGGGGCGGGTCACGATCGACGGTGTCGACGTGCGCAAGGTGACGCTGGATTCGCTGCGCCGGAGCATGGCCGTGGTGTTCCAGGAGAACATGCTGTTCAACATGTCGATCCGCGAAAACATCCGGCTCGGCAAGGAGGGCGCGACCGACGAGGAGGTGGAGGACGCCGCCAAGAAGGCCGAGATCCACCGCTACATCATGAGCCTGCCGCAGCGCTACGACACACCGGTCGGCGAGCGCGGCGACACGCTGTCGGGCGGCCAGCGCCAGCGCATCGCGATCGCGCGCGCCATCATCCGCAATCCCTCCGTGCTGCTGCTCGACGAAGCCACCTCGGCGCTCGACCAGACCACGGAGGCCGCGATCAACCGCACGTTGCTGAAGGTCGCCAAGGGCCGCACCATGATCTGGTCGACCCACCGTCTGACCTCGGTGGTCGAGATGGACGAGATCATCGTGATTTCAGGGGGCAGGGCGATCGAGCGCGGCTCGCATGCCGAGTTGCTCGCCAGGAACGGGACTTATCGCAAGCTGTGGAACGACCAGATCCATCAGCCGCACGGCGCTTCCGCTCAGGTCGACGACGACAGCGACGATGACGACGAGGATGAGGACGACCTCGACGAGGATGATGAGGACGAGGACGACGAGGAGGAGTGACCGAGGAAATTCGGCTCCAGATGGAACGCCCCTCCCAGTCGCCGCAATAATCCCTGGCTCGACCACGCCATGAAGCGCGCCCAGCGCTGCGCGGTCCAGTACGGGCTCGTCGCAATCGACACCAAGCGGAAGTCGAAGGCTTTCGCCGCCGACCATTCGTCACAGGCCCGCTTGACCGGATCGGCGTAGAAGGCGGCGATCTTGTCGGCATCCATCCCGTCGGATGCCAGCCATTGCGGGATGTGGACGTTGCAGAGCCGCTCGACGTCGGTGAACACCTTGTCGCAGCCGGTGCCTGCGACCGGGCAGGAGGTCGCGAAGGCGTCGCCCACCAGCACCACGCCGGGCTGATGGCTGGCATCGTTCACATAGAGATCGACCGGGCGGATCGTCAGCTCGCCCAATATGTCGAAGGCGCCGGTGATGCGCTTGAGCCGCGGCAAGGCGACGTCCAGCGTCGCGGCCGGCGCGCGGCGCAGCTCGCGCAGCCAGGGATCGTCGAAGCCGCGGTACACGAACAGGTTGGCGCGCATCCGCGTGCCGATCGGAAACAGCGTGATGTAGGGGATGCAGTCGCTCGGCCGCTCCGAGAAATATGTCAGCGCCGGAAAGTCGAACGCATTGCGGCCCGCCGGTACAACGTCGAAACCGATCGAGATTGAATGGCAGGCGCTGATGATGTTTCGCGTGATGCCGAGCTGGTGGCGCAGGCCGACATTCAGGCCGTTGGCAAGCACGACCAGCCGGGCCGAGATGGTCTCGTCATTGGCGAGCGCGATTCTCGAGCGCTCCGGGCTGGTCTCGACCGACACCGCCTTGGTCCAGATTCGCTCGACAGTTTCGGGGATCTCGTCGCGGATCGCGTTGACCAGGGAATCGTAAAGGATGTTGAACTGCCGGCTCGGCGCCTTGTCGAGGAGACGTCCGAATCGCGCGATCCAGTTCTCACCAGAGAAGGTCGCGCGGCGCAGCACCGAGTCGGCGATTCCCGTGCGCTGGAATCGCTCGACCTGTCCGTGACCGCTGAGTTTTTCGACGCGAAAATCGGCCGGATAGGTCTCATGCGGGTCGATCAGCACCGCCGGAATGCCGGCACGCCCGAGCATCGCGGCGGCGGTCGAGCCGGCAAGTCCCCCGCCGATGATGGCAATGTCGGTGTACCGCATGGCGCTTGTCCCTGCCGAAGAGGACAGATTGACGCATCAAGAGGAAAAAAAGCCTTAGCGCGGGTTATAAAAGTATATTTCTCCCGGGTATAATTTACCATCAGGGCTGGCGGAACCGGCATCTCGATCCCATATCTGGAAAGCAGAGGGAGAGGGCGGACAGGCTTTTTCCTCAGGCGCGATAAGCGCTTTCTGACGGTCATTTCACCTTGACTTGACCGATTCTCACTTATAGAAAGCGCCTCACTTAACGACAGGCGGTGAGCATCGCCAACGTCGGAACGGGCCACCCGTTTGATCCCTCTAGGATCGCAGAACGGGCACCAACCTCGACGAATGCCGCTCAAACGCTGTCGATTATAGCTAGGCAATGCCAGTGCGATTCTAGATCTCTTGAGCTCGCTCTCTAGAGATCGAATTCGGATGCATGACCTCGGTGCGCGGGCCGCAGCTCTACGCTGATCGGCTCGAAGACTGCGGTCCTCTGTGGCGTCGTAACGCTTTCCGCTCGGTGATGGAGCGGTTGGCGCAATTTCGCTTTGTGTGGATTGTTCCGTGCGAGGTGGCCCCGTCGGGCGGGTAGCGCGACAAGAATTTGCGGTCCCGGCAACGGGCCGCGGCAAGACAGCGGGCCCGCAAGGGGCTGCGATAACAAAGGGTAAGGCCAGGATGCCGACGATCAACCAGCTGATCGCTCAACCGCGTGAAGTGCAGAAGTCGCGCAAGAAGGTGCCGGCGCTGCAGCAGTCGCCGCAGAAGCGTGGTGTTTGCACCCGCGTCTATACGACGACCCCGAAGAAGCCGAACTCGGCGCTTCGTAAGGTCGCCAAGGTGCGCCTGACCAACGGCTTCGAGGTGATCGGCTACATCCCCGGTGAGGGCCATAACCTCCAGGAGCACTCGGTGGTCATGATCCGCGGCGGTCGCGTCAAGGACTTGCCCGGCGTGCGCTACCACATCCTCCGCGGCGTTCTGGATACCCAGGGCGTCAAGAACCGTAAGCAGCGTCGTTCGAAGTACGGCGCCAAGCGTCCGAAGTAAGCGGGAACCAGCTCAATGTCTCGTCGCCACTCAGCGGAAAAGCGCGAAGTTCTTCCCGATCCGAAGTTCGGGAACATCATCGTCACGAAGTTCATGAACTCGGTGATGTACGCCGGCAAGAAGTCGGTCGCCGAAGGCATCGTCTATGGTGCGTTCGGTCTCATCGAATCCAAGACCAAGCAGAACCCGCTCGGCGTGTTCGAGCAGGCACTCGAGAACGTCATGCCGACGATCGAAGTGCGCTCCCGCCGCGTCGGCGGCGCGACTTATCAGGTCCCGGTCGAGGTTCGCTCGGTGCGCCGTCAGGCGCTGGGCATCCGTTGGCTGATCTCGGCTGCGCGCGAGCGCAACGAGAAGACGATGACCGAGCGGCTCTCGGCTGAGCTCCTGGACGCGTCGAACAACCGTGGCAACGCCGTCAAGAAGCGTGAAGACGTGCACCGGATGGCGGAAGCCAACCGCGCCTTCTCGCACTATCGCTGGTAACGGCGAAACAAACGGACTCGCAAGGAACACCCCATGCCCCGCCAACATGCCATCGAAGACTACCGTAACTTCGGTATCATGGCGCATATCGACGCCGGCAAGACGACCACGACCGAGCGCATCCTCTATTACACCGGCAAGAGCCACAAGATCGGCGAAGTGCACGAAGGTGCCGCGACGATGGACTGGATGGAGCAGGAGCAGGAGCGTGGCATCACGATCACCTCGGCTGCGACCACCGCCTTCTGGGCCGGCAAGCGCCTGAACATCATCGACACCCCCGGCCACGTCGACTTCACCATCGAAGTCGAGCGTTCGCTGCGCGTGCTCGACGGCGCCGTCTGCGTGCTGGACTCGAACCAGGGCGTTGAGCCCCAGACCGAGACTGTCTGGCGCCAGGGCGACAAGTACAAGGTTCCGCGCATCGTCTTCGCCAACAAGATGGACAAGACCGGCGCCGACTTCTTCAAGTGTCTGGCCGACATCGTTGACCGCCTCGGTGCCAAGCCGATCGCGATCCAGCTTCCGATCGGTGCCGAGAACAACTTCAAGGGTCTCGTCGACCTCGTGAAGATGAAGGGCATCGTCTGGAACGACGAGTCGCTCGGCGCGAAGTTCGACTATGTCGACATTCCGGAAGATCTCGTCGACCAGGCCAAGGAATATCGCGAGAAGATGGTGGAAGCCGCCGTCGAGCTCGACGACGATGCGCTCGCCGCTTTCCTCGACGGCAAGGAGCCGGACGAAGCGACGCTGAAGCGGCTGATCCGCAAGGCGGTGCTGACCGGCGCGTTCTATCCGGTGCTGTGCGGCTCGGCCTTCAAGAACAAGGGCGTGCAGCCGCTGCTCGACGCCGTCGTCGACTATCTGCCGTCGCCGATCGACGTGCCCGCGATCAAGGGTACCGACGATCGCGGCAACGAGGTCGTGCGCAAGGCCGACGACAAGGAGCCGCTCGCGCTGCTCGCGTTCAAGATCATGGACGATCCGTTCGTCGGCACCATCACCTTCTGCCGTATCTACTCCGGCGTTCTCCAGAGCGGTACCGGCGTCGTGAACTCGACCCGCGAGAAGAAGGAGCGCATCGGGCGCATGCTGCTGATGCATGCGAACAACCGCGAAGACATCAAGGAAGCCTATGCCGGCGACATCGTCGCGCTGGCTGGCCTGAAGGAAGCGCGCACCGGTGACACGCTGTGCGATCCCGACAAGCAGGTGATCCTGGAAAAGATGGAATTCCCCGAGCCGGTCATCGAGATCGCGATCGAGCCGAAGTCCAAGGCCGACCAGGAAAAGCTGGGCGTGGCGCTGGCGAAGCTCGCTGCGGAGGATCCGTCCTTCCGCGTGTCGACCGACCAGGAGTCCGGCCAGACCATCCTCAAGGGCATGGGCGAACTCCATCTCGACATCAAGGTCGACATCCTCCGCCGCACCTACAAGGTCGACGCCAACATCGGCGCGCCGCAGGTTGCGTTCCGCGAGCGCGTCACCAAGAAGGCCGAGGTCAAGTACACCCACAAGAAGCAGACCGGCGGTACCGGTCAGTTCGCTGAAGTGTCGATCGTGGTCGAGCCGAACGAGCCCGGCAAGGGCTACGAGTTCGAGTCCAAGATTGTTGGCGGTGCGGTTCCGAAGGAATACATCCCCGGCGTCGAAAAGGGCCTCAACAGCGTGATGAGCTCTGGCGTGGTCGCGGGCTTCCCCGTGGTCGACGTCAAGGTTCAGCTCGTCGACGGCAAGTATCACGACGTCGACTCGTCGGCTCTCGCCTTCGAAATCGCATCGCGCGCGGCTTTCCGCGAAGCGCTGCAGAAGGGCAAGTCCGTCCTGCTCGAGCCGATCATGAAGGTCGAAGTGGTGACCCCGGAAGACTACACCGGCTCGGTCATCGGCGACCTGAATTCCCGGCGCGGTCAGATCCAGGGGCAGGACATGCGCGGCAACGCCAACGTCATCAATGCGATGGTGCCGCTCATGAACATGTTCGGTTACGTGAATAACCTGCGCTCGATGAGCCAGGGTCGCGCGACCTTCACCATGCAGTTCGACCACTACGCAGAAGCGCCGGCCAACGTGTCGGCAGAAGTCCAGAAGAAGTTTGCCTGATTGTCGTCGGTCCAGAGCTGACGATTGAACGGAGAGTCAAATGGCCAAAGCAAAGTTTGAACGTAACAAGCCGCACTGCAACATCGGCACCATCGGTCACGTCGACCATGGCAAGACGTCGCTGACCGCGGCGATCACCAAGGTTCTCGCCGAAGCCGGCGGTGCAACGTTCACCGCGTACGACCAGATCGACAAGGCGCCGGAAGAGAAGGCGCGCGGCATCACCATCTCGACCGCGCACGTCGAGTATGAGACGCCGAACCGCCACTACGCGCACGTCGACTGCCCCGGCCACGCCGACTACGTGAAGAACATGATCACCGGCGCCGCCCAGATGGACGGTGCGATCCTGGTCGTGTCGGCCGCTGACGGCCCGATGCCGCAGACCCGCGAGCACATCCTGCTCGCCCGCCAGGTCGGCGTTCCCGCGCTCGTCGTGTTCCTCAACAAGTGCGACATGGTCGACGATCCGGAACTGCTCGAGCTCGTCGAGCTCGAAGTCCGCGAGCTGCTCTCGAAGTACGACTTCCCGGGCGACAAGATCCCGATCATCAAGGGCTCGGCGCTCGCCGCTCTCGAAGATTCCGACAAGAAGCTCGGCCACGACGCCATCCTCGAGCTGATGAAGAACGTCGACGAGTACATCCCGCAGCCGGAGCGTCCGATCGACCAGCCGTTCCTGATGCCCGTTGAAGACGTGTTCTCGATCTCGGGCCGCGGCACCGTCGTGACCGGCCGTGTCGAGCGCGGCATCGTCAAGGTCGGCGAGGAAATCGAGATCGTCGGTCTCCGCGCGACCCAGAAGACCACCGTTACCGGCGTCGAAATGTTCCGCAAGCTGCTCGATCAGGGCCAGGCCGGCGACAACATCGGTGCGCTGCTCCGCGGTACCAAGCGCGAAGACGTCGAGCGCGGCCAGGTGCTGTGCAAGCCGGGTTCGGTCAAGCCGCACACCAAGTTCAAGGCTGAGGCTTACATCCTCACCAAGGAAGAGGGCGGTCGCCACACCCCGTTCTTCACCAACTACCGTCCGCAGTTCTACTTCCGCACCACCGACGTGACCGGTGTCGTGCATCTGCCGGAAGGTACCGAGATGGTGATGCCGGGCGACAACATCGCGATGGAAGTGCACCTGATCGTGCCGATCGCGATGGAAGAGAAGCTCCGCTTCGCGATCCGCGAAGGTGGCCGCACCGTCGGCGCCGGCGTCGTCGCTTCGATCATCGAGTAATTACGAGAATAGGGATCGGCGAGTAGCGAATGGGGACATTCGCTATTCGCTATTCGCCACCCAACGAAGAGAGACCACGGCAATGAACGGCCAAAATATTCGCATCCGTCTCAAGGCGTTCGACCATCGTATCCTCGATACGTCGACCCGCGAGATCGTGAACACGGCGAAGCGCACCGGTGCGCAGGTCCGCGGACCCATTCCGCTGCCCACCCGCATCGAGAAGTTCACCGTCAACCGTTCGCCCCACGTCGACAAGAAGAGCCGCGAACAGTTCGAGATGCGCACTCACAAGCGTCTGCTCGACATCGTCGATCCGACCCCGCAGACCGTCGATGCTTTGATGAAGCTCGACCTGGCCGCCGGTGTCGACGTCGAGATCAAGCTCTAAGATTTTTGGATCACGTTCGCCACTAGCGGACAGAAAGAACAGGAAGCACGCCGATGCGCTCCGGAGTGATCGCACAAAAGGTCGGGATGACGCGGGTCTTTACAGAGGCCGGCGAACATATCCCCGTGACCGTGCTGAAGCTCGGCAATTGCCAGGTCGTAGGCCACCGCACTGAAGAGAAGAACGGTTATGTCGCGCTCCAGCTTGGTTCTGGCAGCCGCAAGACCGTGTACATGCCCAAGGCAGAGCGCGGCCAGTTCGCGGTCGCCAAGGTCGAGCCGAAGCGGCAGGTCGAGGAGTTCCGCGTTTCCGCGGATGCCATGATCCCCGTGGGCGCCGAGATCCTCGCCGACCATTTCGTCGTCGGCCAGTTCGTCGACGTCACCGGCACCTCGGTCGGTAAGGGCTTTGCCGGCGGCATGAAGCGCTGGAACTTCGGCGGTCTGCGCGCCACGCACGGTGTGTCGGTTTCGCACCGTTCGATCGGTTCGACCGGTGGTCGTCAGGACCCCGGCAAGACCTGGAAGAACAAGAAGATGCCCGGCCACATGGGTGTCGATCGCATCACCACGCTCAACCTCCGCGTCGTTCAGCTCGACGTCGAGCGTGGCCTGATCCTCGTCGAAGGCGCCGTTCCCGGCTCCAAGGGCGGCTGGATCCGCGTGCGCGACGCCGTCAAGAAGCCGCTGCCGAAGGAAGCTCCGAAGCCCGGCAAGTTCAAGGTTGCGGGCGGCGAAGCCGAGGCTGCGGCCCAGCAAGAGGGTGCGTGAGATGGAATTGAAGGTCACCACCCTCGAAGGTAAGGAAGCCGGCTCGGTCCAGCTCTCCGACGCCATTTTTGGCCTCGAGCCGCGCCAGGACATCATTGCGCGTTGCGTGCAGTGGCAGCTCAACAAGCGTCAGGCCGGCACTCACAAGGCCAAGGGCCGCGCCGAGATCTGGCGCACCGGCAAGAAGATGTACAAGCAGAAGGGCACCGGCGGTGCTCGTCACGGCTCGGCCCGCGTGCCGCAGTTCCGCGGCGGCGGTCGTGCCTTCGGACCGGTCGTGCGTTCGCACGCCACCGACCTGCCGAAGAAGGTCCGTGCGCTTGCGCTCAAGCATGCGCTCTCGGCCAAGGCCAAGGACGGCGATCTGCTCGTGATCGACAAGGCCGCGCTGGAAGCCGCAAAGACCAAGGCGCTGCTCGGTCACTTCTCTGGTCTCGGCTTGACCAACGCGCTGATCATCGACGGTGCCGAACTCAACAACGGCTTTGCCGCTGCGGCCCGCAACATCCCGAACATGGACGTGCTGCCGATCCAGGGCATCAACGTCTATGACATCCTGCGCCGTCAGAAGCTCGTTCTGACCAAGGCCGCCATCGATGCGCTGGAGGCGCGCTTCAAATGACGAAGAACATCGAGGCTCGCCATTACGACGTGATCGTCGCCCCGGTCGTCACCGAAAAGGCGACGCTGGCGTCCGAGCACAACAAGGTTCTGTTCAAGGTGGCCGCGAAGGCGACCAAGCCGCAGATCAAGGAAGCGATCGAGAAGCTGTTTGACGTCAAGGTCAAGAGCGTCAACACGCTGGTCCGCAAGGGCAAGACCAAGGTCTTCCGCGGCAATCTCGGCTCGCAGTCGAACACCAAGCGCGCGATCGTGACCCTCGAAGAGGGTCATCGGATCGACGTGACCACCGGTCTGTAAGGTCGCACGACGATGGCACTGAAGAAATTCAATCCCACGACACCGGGCCAGCGCCAGCTGGTCATGGTCGATCGTTCAGCCCTCTACAAGGGCAAGCCGGTCAAGGCGCTCACCGAAGGCAAGCATTCCTCGGGCGGTCGCAACAACACCGGTCGCATCACCGTGCGCTTCCGCGGCGGCGGTCACAAGCAGACCCTGCGCATCGTCGATTTCAAGCGCGACAAGGTCGATGCGCCCGCGACCGTCGAGCGGCTGGAATACGATCCGAACCGCACCGCGTTCATCGCGCTGGTCAAGTACGAAGACGGCACCCAGGCCTATATCCTGGCGCCGCAGCGTCTGGCGGTCGGCGATTCCGTGGTCGCCGGCAACTATGTCGACGTGAAGCCGGGCAACGTCATGCCGCTCGGCAACATGCCGGTCGGCACGATCATCCACAACATCGAGGTCAAGATCGGGAAGGGTGGCCAGCTCGCCCGTTCCGCCGGCACCTACGCCCAGCTCGTCGGCCGCGACCAGGACTACGTCATCATCCGCCTGAACTCGGGTGAGCAGCGCCTGGTGCACGGCCGTTGCCGCGGCACGATCGGCGCGGTGTCGAATCCGGATCACATGAACACCTCGATCGGCAAGGCCGGCCGTAACCGTTGGCTGGGCCGCAAGCCGCATAACCGCGGCGTTTCGATGAACCCGATCGACCATCCGCACGGCGGTGGTGAAGGTCGTACCTCGGGCGGCCGCCATCCGGTCACTCCGTGGGGCAAGCCGACCAAGGGCAAGAAGACCCGCTCCAACAAGTCGACCAACAAATTCATTCTCCTAAGCCGCCACAAGCGGAAGAAGTAAGGAACGCCGGACATGGTTCGTTCAGTCTGGAAAGGCCCGTTCGTCGAGGGTTCTCTGCTCAAGAAGGCAGATGCCGCGCGTGCGTCCGGCCGTCACGACGTCATCAAGATCTGGAGCCGTCGCTCGACGATCCTGCCGCAGTTCGTCGGCCTGACCTTCGGCGTGTACAACGGTCAGAAGCACGTGCCGGTGGCCGTCAATGAGGAAATGGTCGGTCACAAGTTCGGCGAGTTTTCGCCGACCCGGACCTTCCATGGCCACTCCGGCGACAAGAAAGCCAAGAAGGCTTGAGGATTAAACGATGAGCAAACCTAAGCGCGAACGGAGCCTCGCCGAGAACGAGGCCAAGGCGGTCGCCCGGATGCTGCGGGTGAGCCCGCAGAAGCTCAACCTGGTCGCCCAGCTCATTCGCGGCCGGAAGGCTTCCGCTGCGCTCGCCGACCTGCAGTTTTCGCGCAAGCGGATCGCGGTTGACGTGAAGAAGTGCCTGGAATCGGCTATCGCCAATGCCGAGAACAACCACGACCTCGACGTCGATGATCTCGTCGTGGCGCAGGCCTTCGTCGGCAACGGCCTCGTGATGAAGCGCTTTGCCGCCCGCGGCCGTGGCCGTTCGGGCCGTGTCTACAAACCATTTTCGCAGCTGACGATCATTGTTCGTCAGGTCGAAGCCGAAGCAGCAGCGGCTTAAGGGTCGCAGGAGAAAACGATGGGTCAAAAGATCAATCCGATCGGTCTGCGTCTCGGCATCAACCGGACCTGGGATTCCCGCTGGTTCGCCGGCAAGCAGGAATACGGCAAGCTGCTGCACGAGGACGTCAAGATCCGCGAGATCCTGCACAAGGAGCTCAAGCAGGCGGCCGTCGCCCGCATCGTGATCGAGCGTCCGCACAAGAAGTGCCGCGTCACCATCCACTCGGCTCGTCCGGGCGTGGTGATCGGCAAGAAGGGCGCCGACATCGACAAGCTTCGCAAGAAGGTCGCGGACATCACCTCGTCCGACGTCGTCATCAACATCGTCGAGATCCGCAAGCCGGAGCTCGATGCGACGCTGGTGGCCGAGTCGATCGCGCAGCAACTCGAGCGCCGCGTGGCGTTCCGCCGCGCCATGAAGCGCGCCGTTCAGTCGGCGATGCGTCTCGGCGCTGAAGGCATCCGTATCAACTGCTCGGGTCGTCTGGGCGGTGCGGAAATCGCGCGCATGGAGTGGTACCGCGAAGGTCGCGTGCCGCTGCACACGCTGCGCGCCGACATCGACTACGGGGTTGCGACCGCGTTCACGACCTTCGGCACCTGCGGCGTCAAGGTCTGGATCTTCAAGGGCGAGATCCTCGAGCACGATCCGATGGCCCAGGACAAGAGAATGGCCGAAGGCGAGACGGGTGGCAGCGGTGATCGTGGTGGCCGTGGGCGCCGCGACAATGCTGCAGCCTGATCGACCTGAGAATTTGAGGGCTTAAAGCCATGATGCAACCTAAGAAAACGAAGTTCCGGAAGGCGCATAAGGGCCGGATTCACGGCGTTGCGACTTCGGGCGCGACGTTGGCATTCGGTCAGTTCGGCCTGAAGGCGACCGAGCCTGAGCGCGTCACCGCGCGCCAGATCGAAGCCGCCCGCCGCGCGCTGACCCGCCACATGAAGCGTGCCGGCCGCGTCTGGATCCGCGTGTTCCCCGACGTTCCGGTGTCGAAGAAGCCGGCCGAAGTCCGCATGGGCTCCGGCAAGGGTTCGCCGGAATTGTGGGTCGCCCGCGTCAAGCCGGGCCGGGTGCTGTTCGAGATCGACGGCGTCAACACCCAGACGGCGCGTGAGGCGCTGACGCTGGCGGCCGCCAAGCTGCCGATCAAGACGCGCTTCGTCGAGCGCATTGCGGAGTAATGGCCATGGCCCAGATGAAGATCGAAGACATCCGCGCGATGAGCCCCGACCAGCAGGACGATGCCGTCCTGAACCTGAAGAAGGAGCGCTTCAACCTGCGCTTCCAGCGTGCCACCGGGCAGCTCGAGAACACCTCGCGCCTGCGCGAAGCCCGTCGTGACATCGCCCGGATCAAGACCGTCGCCGCGCAGACGCGCGCGAAGAAGAAGTAAGGGGCTAACGGATATGCCGAAACGTACTTTGCAAGGCGTGGTCGTCAGCGACAAGACTGCCAAGACCGTCGTGGTGCGCGTCGATCGCCGCTTCACGCACCCGATCTACAAGAAGACGATCCGCCGTTCGAAGAACTACCACGCGCACGACGAGAACAACGAGTTCAAGCCGGGCGACATGGTTTGGATCGAGGAATCGAAGCCGATTTCGAAGTTGAAGTCCTGGATCGTGATCCGGGGCGAGCACAAGAAAAGCGCCTGATCTGTTGGCCTTGGCCGACTGACTTCAGGGAAATGTTGAGCGCCGGCTAGGCTGGCGCAAAAAGAAGAGGACGAGGTGCATCAATGATTCAGATGCAGACCAACCTCGACGTGGCCGATAATTCCGGCGCACGCCGTGTCATGTGTATCAAGGTGCTCGGGGGCTCCAAGCGCCGCTACGCCACGATCGGCGACATCATTGTCGTCTCGATCAAGGAAGCAATTCCGCGTGGCAAGGTGAAGAAGGGCGACGTGATGAAGGCCGTCGTGGTGCGTGTCCGCAAGGACATCCGCCGCGCCGACGGTTCGGTCATCCGCTTCGACCGCAACGCCGCCGTTCTGATCAACAACCAGTCCGAGCCGATCGGCACCCGCATCTTCGGGCCCGTGCCGCGCGAGCTGCGTGGCAAGAACCACATGAAGATCATCTCGCTCGCGCCGGAGGTGCTGTGATGGCTGCGAAGATCCGCAAGGGCGACAAGGTCGTCATGCTGACCGGCCGCGACAAGGGTCGCACCGGCGAAGTGTTCGAAGTGCGTCCGGACGCCGGTACCGCGCTGGTGCGCGGCATCAACATGGTCAAGCGTCACCAGAAGCAGACGCAGGCCCAGGAGGGCGGCATCATCTCGAAAGAGGCGCCGGTCCAACTGTCCAACATCGCGTATGTCGGCAAGGATGGAAAGCCGACCCGCGTCGGATTCAAGATTCTGGCGGACGGCAAGAAGGTCCGCATCGCCAAGCGCTCGGGAGCTGAGATCGATGGCTGAGGCCGCTTACACCCCGCGCCTGCGCGCGGAATACGACGCGAAGATCCGCACGGCCATGACCGAGAAGTTCGGTTATGAGAACGTGATGCAGGTTCCGCGCCTGGACAAGGTCGTGCTGAACATGGGCGTTGGCGATTCTGTCAACGACCGCAAGAAGGCCGAGACCGCCGCTGCCGAGCTGACCCAGATCGCCGGTCAGAAGGCGATCGTGACCTATTCGCGTATCGCGATCGCGACCTTCAAGCTGCGTGAAAACCAGCCGATCGGCTGCAAGGTCACGCTGCGCAAGGCCCGCATGTACGAGTTCATCGATCGCCTGGTGACGGTCGCGCTGCCGCGCGTCCGTGACTTCCGCGGCCTGAACCCGAAGAGCTTTGACGGCCGCGGCAACTACTCGCTCGGCATCAAGGAGCACATCATTTTCCCCGAGATCGACTTCGACAAGGTCACGGAAGCCCGCGGTATGGACATCACCGTCTGCACCACGGCCAAGACCGACGAAGAGGCGAGGGCCTTGTTGACCGCTTTCAATTTCCCGTTCCGGCAGTGAGACGCTGACCTAAAGCCTCTCAAACGCGGATACCCAGGAGCCAAGCATGGCAAAGAAGAGTTCAGTCGAGAAGAACAACCGGCGCAAGCGGATGGTG
Source organism: Bradyrhizobium ganzhouense (assembly GCF_049949285.1). NCBI lineage: Bacteria > Pseudomonadati > Pseudomonadota > Alphaproteobacteria > Hyphomicrobiales > Nitrobacteraceae > Bradyrhizobium > Bradyrhizobium ganzhouense. The sequence goes on along the minus strand of NZ_CP181318.1, from coordinate 5,745,632 downwards.
AAGAACGCCGCCCCGAAGCGCGAGCGGTTGAAGGCGATCATCGCCGACAAGACGCTGCCGATGGAAGAGCGGTTCGCCGCGACCCTGAAGCTTGCGGAAATGCCGCGCAACTCGTCGGCGACCCGCATCCGTCTGCGTTGCGAGCTGTCGGGCCGTTCGCGCTCGAACTACCGCAAGACCAAACTGTCCCGCATCGCGATGCGCGACCTTGGCTCCAAGGGCATGGTCCCGGGCCTCGTGAAGTCCAGCTGGTAAGGAGGGTCGTTTAGATGTCTACGCACGATCCAATCAGCGATCTGATCACCCGTATCCGCAACGCGCAGATGCGCGCCAAGAGCAAGGTCTCCACGCCTGGCTCGAAGATGCGCGAGAACGTCCTCGAAGTGCTCAAGAGCGAGGGCTACATCCGCGGTTACGCGACCCTCGAGCATTCCTCGGGCCGTAGCGAGATCGAGATCGAGCTGAAGTATTTCGACGGCGAGCCCGTCATCCGCGAGATCGAACGTGTTTCCAAGCCCGGGCGTCGCGTTTACGCCTCGGTGAAGAACCTGCCGCGGGTCAATAACGGACTCGGTATTTCGGTGTTGTCGACGCCGAAGGGGATCATGGCCGACCACAGTGCGCGTGAAGCGAACGTGGGCGGTGAAGTTCTCTTCACGGTGTTCTGAGAAGGATTTTTGATCCATGTCACGTGTTGGCAAAAGGCCGGTTGCGGTGCCGTCGGGTGTGACCGCGACCGTCGACGGGCAGACCGTCAAGATGAAGGGGCCGAAGGGCCAGCTTCAGTTCGTCGTCCATGACGACGTCGAGGTGAAGCTTGAGAACGGCCAGGTCAAGGTGAACCCGCGGGTCGAGACCAATCGCGCGCGTGCCTTGTACGGCACCGCTCGCGCTCAGGTCGCGAATCTGGTCGAAGGCGTTACCAAGGGCTTCGAGAAGAAGCTCGAAATCACCGGCGTCGGTTACCGCGCCGCGATGCAGGGCAAGAACCTGCAGCTCGCGCTCGGTTACAGCCACGACGTGGTCTATGCGATCCCGGAAGGGATCACGATCACCGTGCCGAAGCCGACCGAGATCACGGTGACGGGCAGCGACATCCAGCGCGTCGGCCAGGTCGCCGCCGAGATTCGCTCCTATCGTCCGCCGGAGCCCTACAAGGGCAAGGGCGTGAAGTATGTTGGCGAATTCATCTTCCGCAAGGAAGGCAAGAAGAAGTAACGGAGCCGGTCATGTCCAAAGCCAAGGTTACCAATGCCCGGCGCAAGCGGAGTGTGCGGCTGAAGCTGCGCCGCTCCGGTGGCGGTCGTCCGCGTCTGTCGGTGTTCCGCTCGTCCAAGCACATCTACGCCCAGGTCATCGACGACCTGAAGGGCGAGACGCTGGCCTCTGCCTCGTCGCTCGAGAAGTCGATGCGCGACGGCGGCAAGACCGGCGCCGACATCGATGCGGCGAAGGCGGTCGGCAAGCTGCTGGCCGAGCGCGCCGCCGAGAAGGGCGTCAAGGAAGTCGTGTTCGATCGCGGCAGCTACCTCTACCACGGGCGCGTCAAGGCACTGGCCGACGCTGCGCGTGAGAGCGGGCTGAGCTTCTAACAGAATTTGAGGATTGAGGCGCAAGCCTCTGAAGGATTGGAAAAATGGCAGAACGCGAACAACGTGGTGGACGCGATCAACGCGGCGGACGTGACCGCCAGCAGCGCGAAGAGCGTGACAGCGAGTTCGTCGACAAGCTCGTCCACATCAATCGCGTGGCCAAGGTCGTCAAGGGCGGCAAGCGCTTCGGTTTCGCAGCGCTGGTCGTGATCGGCGATCAGAAGGGCCGCGCCGGCTTCGGTCACGGCAAGGCGCGCGAAGTGCCTGAGGCGATCCGCAAGGCCACCGAGTCCGCCAAGCGCAACCTGACCCGCGTGTCGCTGCGCGAGGGCCGTACGCTGCATCACGACATCGCCGGCCGTCATGGCGCGGGCCGTGTCTACCTGCGTGCTGCTCCGGCCGGTACGGGCATCATCGCCGGCGGTCCGATGCGCGCCGTGTTCGAGACGCTCGGCGTCCAGGACGTGGTGGCGAAGTCGATCGGCTCGTCGAACCCGTACAACATGGTTCGCGCGACCTTCGATGCGCTGAAGCACCAGGACAGCCCGCGTTCGGTCGCGGCACGCCGCAACATCAAGGTGTCCACCCTTCAGGGTCGTCGCGTCGGCGGCGATGCCGAGGCGGCTGCGGACTAACGAACGCTTTTCGGAGTAGACCACGATGGCCAAGGCCGCAAAGACGATCAAGCTTGAGCAGACCGGCAGCGCGATCCGCCGCCATCACTCGCAGCGTTCGACGCTGATCGGGCTCAAGCTCAACAAGATCGGCCGCACCAGCGAACTGCCGGACACCCCGGCGATCCGCGGCATGATCGAAAAGGTTCACCATCTCGTTCGCATTGTCGACGAGAAGTAAAGGAGCAGGGCGATGAAGCTCAGCGATATCGCCGACAACGCCGGCTCGCGCAAGAAGCGCATGCGCGTTGGCCGTGGCATTGGTTCGGGCAAGGGCAAGCAGTCCGGCCGCGGCGGCAAGGGCCAGACCGCGCGTTCGGGCGTGCGCATCAAGGGTTTCGAAGGCGGCCAGATGCCGTTGCATCGCCGTCTGCCCAAGCGCGGCTTCAACAACATCTTCCGCGTCGAGTTCGCCGAGATCAATCTCGACCGGCTCCAGGATGCGGTCGATGCCAAGAAGCTCGACACCGGCAGCGTCGTCAACGTCGAGGCTCTGGTGAAGGCCGGCGTGCTGCGCCGCGCCAAGGCCGGCCTGCGGCTGCTCGGCCGCGGCGAGCTCAAGGCCAAGCTCAACATTGAAGTGCACGGCGCCACCAAGACCGCGATCGAAGCGGTCGAGAAGGCCGGCGGTTCGGTGAAGATCCTCGCCCCTGCCAAGGAAGAAGGCGAGGCGGCGTAACAACTGCGTCATTGGCCCGCGCCTCGCGGGCCTTTACGCATGCGGGACGATGGACTTATCGAAGCCGAAGCCCCAGATAACGTCCGGCGTCCGCTAATATAGCCCGGCCGCGGGTATGACGGCGCAAAAGGCGGCGGGAGAAAGTCCAGTATGGCCTCAGCAGCGGAACAACTGGCAGCCAACCTCAATTTCGGCGCGTTTGCCAAGGCCGACGAACTGAAGAAGCGCATCTGGTTCACCCTGGGTGCGCTGCTGGTTTACCGACTCGGGACCTACATCCCGCTGCCCGGCATCGACCCCAACATCTGGGAGCAGGTGTTCAAGTCGCAGGCAGGTGGCATCCTCGGCATGTTCAACATGTTCGCCGGCGGTGGCATCCACCGCATGGCGATCTTCGCGCTGAACATCATGCCGTACATCTCGGCCTCGATCATCATCCAGCTCCTGACCACTGTCTCGCCGCAGCTCGAGGCGCTGAAGAAGGAAGGTGAGGCGGGCCGCAAGACGCTGAACCAGTACACCCGCTACCTCACGGTGATCCTGGCCGCGTTCCAGTCCTACGGCATCGCGGTCGGCCTCGAAGGCGCAGGCAATGTCGTCAGCGACCCTGGCATGTTCTTCCGTCTCTCCACCGCGATCACGCTGACGGGCGGCACCATGTTCCTGATGTGGCTGGGTGAGCAGATCACCTCGCGCGGCATCGGCAACGGCATCTCGTTGATCATTCTCTCCGGCATCGTCGCCGAGCTGCCGGCGGCGCTCGCCAACATGCTCGAGCTCGGCCGTCAGGGTGCGATGTCGACCGGCCTGATTCTGGTCGTGATCGTGATGGCTGTCGCCGTGATCGCATTCATCGTGTTCATGGAGCGCGCCCAGCGCCGGCTGCTGATCCAGTATCCGAAGCGCCAGGTCGGCAACAAGATGTTCGAGGGTCAGTCCTCGCATCTGCCGCTCAAGCTCAACACCTCCGGCGTGATCCCGCCGATCTTCGCGTCCTCGCTGCTGCTCTTGCCGACGACGGTTGCGAACTTCAACGCCGGCAGAGGGCCGGAATGGTTCCAGTGGATCACGACTCAGCTTGGCCACGGCCGCCCGCTGTTCCTGATTCTCTATCTCGCGCTGATCGTGTTCTTCGCCTTCTTCTACACCGCGATCGTGTTCAACCCGACCGAGACTGCGGACAACCTGAAGAAGCATGGCGGCTTCATCCCGGGCATCCGTCCGGGCGAGCGCACGGCGGAATATATCGACTACGTGCTGTCGCGCATCACCGTGCTCGGTGCGATTTATCTCGCGATCGTCTGCTTGATCCCGGAGATCCTGATCTCCTACGCCTCGGTGCCGTTCTACTTCGGCGGCACCTCGCTGCTGATCGTCGTCAGCGTCACTATGGATACTGTGGCGCAGGTGCAGGGCTATCTGCTGGCCCATCAGTATGAAGGCCTGATCCGCAAGTCGAAGCTGCGGGGCCGCCGCCGCTAAGACGCGGCGTCCTCTCAAGGCGGCGCGCTAGCGTCGCCGATTCGCCGCGCGAGTGACGCGCGGCGCCCGCCGAGGCGATCAGCCAGTCATTCGGTCGCGTCGGCAGAGCTGCTCTCACTGCAGCGCAATCACTGATTTCAAAGGCCTTCTTGGCGTCCGGGCATTTGCTCCCCTATGATATGGGTAGCGGTGCGGCGCCGATTATGATTTGCACTGTTACTGAACTTTCAAACACAGGTGCGCGACGTATCGCTCACCAATCCGGGGGGCGTACGCCAATGAGAATTATACTTCTGGGACCGCCGGGATCGGGCAAGGGGACCCAGGCGCAGCTACTGATTCAGCGCTATGGCATCGTCCAGCTCTCGACCGGCGAAATGTTGCGTGCAGCCGTCGCGGCCGGAACGCCGGTCGGGCTGAAGGCCAAGGAGATCATGGCCGGCGGCGGGCTCGTGCCCGACGAGATTGTGGTGGGAATCATCTCCGACCGCATCGATCAGCCGGACGCGAAGAATGGTTTCATCCTCGATGGTTTCCCGCGCACCGTGCCGCAGGCCGAGGCGCTGGATGATCTGCTTCGGCACAAGCATCTCAAGCTCGACGCCGTGATCGAGCTCCGCGTCAACGAGAGCGCGCTGCTGAGTCGCGTCGAGACTCGTGTCGCCCAGATGCGGGAGCGCGGGGAGGAGGTCCGGGTCGACGACACCCCCGAGGTCCTGACCAAGCGACTCGCTAGCTACCGCAGCCAGACGGAACCGTTGATTCACTACTATTCCGAGCGTCGGAAGCTCTCCACCATCGACGGCATGATGGCCATCGACGAGGTCACCCGCGCCATCCACCGCCAGCTCCTGGCGCTCGGCGCGGTCGAACCCAAGAGCCATGCGCGCAGCGCGGCCAAGGCGGGGCAGGCCAAAAAGGCCAAGGCAGCGGCCAACAAGCCGGCGAAAGCGGCCAAAAAGGCTGCCAAATCAGCTAAATCCGCCAAAAAAGCCGTGAAGGGCGCCAAAAAGGCGGCCAAGAAGGCAGCCAAGAAAACTGTCAAGAAAACGGTCAAAAAGACCGCCAAAAAGGCCGTCAAAAAAGGTTCGAAGAAGGGACCAAAAAAGGTCACGAAAAAGCGAGCCAAGCGCTAGCGGCGGTTGACGAAAGCCCCCTGAATCCCTTAATAAGCCCCGCATCCAAGTCGGATAGTTTCAAACGATGCCGGGCCCCAGGAAGACCAGGGGTGGGCGTCGTGTTCGCGTTTGTGAACACCTGCCCGAGAAACATAAGCACTTAAAGCCCGATTCCTGACGAGGGATCGGCGACAGGAGAGAAGGCCGTGGCCCGTATTGCCGGCGTGAACATTCCGACCAACAAGCGCGTGCTGATCGCGCTCCAGTACATCCATGGCATCGGCCAGAAGATCGCTGGTGAGATCCTCGAAAAGGTGAAGATCCCCGAGGATCGTCGCGTCAATCAGCTCAGCGATGCTGAAGTGCTCCAGATCCGCGAAGTGATCGACCGCGACTATCTCGTCGAGGGCGATCTGCGTCGTGAAGTCGGTATCAACATCAAGCGTCTGATGGACCTCGGCTGCTATCGCGGCCTGCGTCATCGTCGCGGTCTGCCGGTGCGCGGTCAGCGGACCCACACCAATGCGCGTACGCGCAAGGGCCCGGCCAAGGCCATCGCCGGCAAGAAGAAGTAAACTCGCGAATAGGGAATGGCGAATGGCGAGTAGGGAGCTTCCCTATTCGCCATTCGCCACTCGCATTTTCACAGGTGTAGCCGCTGGCATTACGGCGGCGTTTGAGATCTCCAGGAAAGGTAGTCTATGGGCAAGGAAGCCACCCGCGTTCGTCGTCGTGAGCGCAAGAACATCGCCTCCGGCGTCGCGCACGTGAACTCGTCGTTCAACAACACGACCATCACCATCACCGACGCGCAGGGCAACACGATTGCCTGGTCCTCCGCCGGCACGATGGGCTTCAAGGGCTCGCGCAAGTCGACCCCGTATGCCGCGCAGGTCGCCGCCGAAGACGTGTCCAAGAAGGCGCAGGAACATGGCATGCGCACGCTGGAAGTCGAAGTCGCCGGTCCCGGTTCGGGCCGTGAGTCGGCGCTCCGCGCGCTGCAGGCCGCGGGCTTCACCGTCACCTCGATCCGCGACGTGACCACGATCCCGCACAACGGCTGCCGCCCGCGCAAGCGTCGGCGCGTCTGATACGAAGTTGCGGGCGCATCGTCGCCCGCGATGTTTTTTTAGAAGCCGCGGGTTTGATCTGCGGCCTTTCTCCAACGCCAGTATTTGAATTTTCAAATCGACTGGCCTGTATGGGTGAAACAGTGACGATCCAGAAAAATTGGCAAGAACTGATTCGGCCGAACAAGCTCCAGATACAGCCCGGCAGCGATCCCTCGCGTTTCGCGACCATCGTCGCCGAGCCGCTCGAGCGCGGTTTCGGCCAGACGCTCGGCAACGCGTTGCGCCGCATCCTGCTCTCCTCGCTTCAGGGCGCGGCGGTGCAGTCGGTGCACATCGACGGCGTGCTGCACGAGTTCTCCTCGATCGCTGGCGTCCGTGAGGACGTCACCGACATCGTGCTGAACATCAAGGACATCGCGATCAAGATGCAGGGCGAAGGCCCCAAGCGCATGGTCGTGAAGAAGCAGGGCCCGGGTGCTGTCACCGCCGGCGACATCCAGACCGTTGGCGACGTCGTCGTGCTCAACCCGGACCTGCAGATCTGCACGCTCGACGAAGGCGCCGAGATTCGCATGGAGTTCACGGTCGCAACCGGCAAGGGCTACGTGCCCGCCGAGCGCAACCGTCCCGAGGACGCGCCGATCGGCCTGATCCCGGTCGACAGCCTGTACTCGCCGGTCCGCAAGGTCTCTTACAAGGTCGAGAACACCCGCGAGGGCCAGATCCTCGACTACGACAAGCTGACCATGACGATCGAGACCAACGGCGCGTTGACGCCGGATGACTCGGTGGCTTACGCCGCCCGCATCCTGCAGGATCAGCTCAACGTGTTCGTCAACTTCGAAGAGCCGCGCAAGGAAGTCGCCCAGGAGATCATCCCGGACCTCGCCTTCAACCCGGCCTTCCTCAAGAAGGTGGACGAGCTCGAGCTGTCGGTGCGTTCGGCCAACTGCTTGAAGAACGACAACATCGTCTACATTGGCGACCTCGTGCAGAAGTCGGAAGCGGAAATGCTCCGCACCCCGAACTTCGGCCGCAAGTCGCTGAACGAGATCAAGGAAGTGCTGGCCCAGATGGGTCTGCACCTCGGCATGGAAGTGCCGGGCTGGCCGCCGGAGAACATCGACGAGCTCGCCAAGCGCTTCGAGGATCACTACTGATCCGTACGTCACCGTCGCGGCCGGAGAAGTCTGGCCGCGATTTTTATGGGCGAACGCAGGCAGCCCACCTGAGCAACATGTCCGACGAACCGTCGCGGCAGTTTTGAAGTAAGGACTACACACATGCGTCACGGCAAGGTTCATCGGAAGCTCAACCGCACGGCCGAGCATCGCCGCGCGATGTTCGCCAACATGGCGGCCGCGCTGATCAAGCACGAGCAGATCGTCACCACGCTGCCCAAGGCCAAGGAGCTTCGTCCGATCGTCGAGAAGCTCGTGACCCTCGGCAAGAAGGGCGGGCTGTCCCTGCGCCGCCAGGCCATCTCCGAGATGCGCGACAAGGACCAGGTCAGGAAGCTGTTCGACGTGCTGGCGCCCCGCTACAAGGATCGCCAGGGCGGCTACACCCGCATCATCAAGGCGGGCTTCCGCTACGGCGACAACGCCGCGATGGCCGTGATCGAGTTCGTCGACCGCGACGTCGATGCCAAGGGCCAGGACTCCGGTCCGGTGCAGGCGAAGGAAGCCGAGGCGGCGTAAGCCGGTCGGTACCGAGATCTTCGAAAGCGGCGCCCCTGGGCGCCGCTTTTTTGTATGCGGTGGCGACATCTCATGCCGCGCATCGTTGGGGTGAAACGCGATTCTGGCCGGGGGGCTCTCATGAGGATTGTGTTTGGGATTGCGCTGGCGCTGCTGGTGTCTCCGGCTGCCGCCGAGACGCTGGTCGAGCGCGGCGCCTATCTCGTCAACAGCGTGATGGTCTGCAACAACTGCCATACGCCGCGCGGGCCGCAGGGCCTGGATATGACGCGTGCGCTCTCGGGCGGGCAGACCTTCGACGAGCCCGCCTTCAAGGTCACCGCGTCCAATATCACGCCCGATAAAGAGACCGGCATCGGCAACTGGAGCGATGCCGCGCTGAAGCATTTCCTCGTCAGCGGCATCAGGCCGAATGGGTCGGCCGTTGCGCCGATCATGCCGACCGTTTTCTACACGGTGCTTACGGCACGCGATCTCGATGCGCTCACGGCCTACCTGCGCTCGGTGCCGTCAGTGCATCACGAGACGCCAGCGCCGGAATACAGGATCACGCTGAAGCCGGACATGCCGATCTATGCCGGCAAGCAGGCAACCGAGGCGGAGCTGTCCGACAAGCTCACCCGCGGCCGCTATCTCCTCACCATCGCCCATTGCCTGGAATGTCACACGCCGGAAGGCCCGTCCGTGGTGCACGATTTCGCCGGCGCCAGCGGGAAGGGTGGCCGGACCTTCAGGGGGCCGTGGGGCGAATCCGTCTCTGCCAACATCACCTCTGATCCGGTGGCGGGCCTCGGACAGTGGAGCGACGACGAAATCAAACGTGCGATTACGCAAGGCGTCGCGCGCGATGGTCACAAGCTCAAGCCGCCGATGGCCTATGCTGGTTACGCCACCATGTCGCCGCAGGATCTCGATGCCATCGTCGCGTTCGTCCGGACGCTGCCGCCGAAATCGTAGGGTGGGCAAAGGCGCGCACTCTTCGCGCGCCGTGCCCACCATTTCCAGACCACGCGGTTGATCCTCACGCGTCGGTGAGCGGCGATTGCACCTGCCTGTGCAGCGCACGATATCCGTTTCACCATCAATGGAGATGACGCATGAACATTGACCTTTCCGGAAAGACTGCCCTCGTGACCGGCTCGACCGCCGGTATCGGCCATGCCATCGCCAAGGGCCTCGCCGGCTCCGGCGCGAGCGTGGTGATCAACGGGCGCAGCCAGGACAAGGTCGACGCGGCCGTGCGCAAGCTGGAAGGGACGGGCGCCAAGGTGCGCGGCATCGCCGCGGACGTCTCGACCGCGGCGGGATGCAAGGCGCTGGTGGCGGCGCTGCCCGAGGTCGACATCCTCATCAACAATGCCGGCATCTTCGAGCCGAAGGACTTTTTCGAGATTCCGGACGAGGACTGGAGCCGCTTCTTCGAGGTCAATGTGATGAGCGGTGTGCGGCTGTCTCGCGCGTACATGAAGGGCATGCTCAAGCGCAATTGGGGCCGCATCGTTTTCATCTCCTCGGAATCCGGGCTCAACATTCCCGTCGAGATGATCCACTACGGCATGAGCAAGACGGCGCAGCTCTCGGTCGCGCGTGGGCTGGCGCAACTCACCCGCGGTACCGGCGTGACCGTGAATTCGGTGCTGCCTGGCCCGACCATGTCCGAGGGCGTCGAGACGTTTGTGAAGGATCTCGCCAAGCAGAACGGTCAGTCGGTCGACGAGGCCGCGGCCAATTTCGTCAAGCAGCATCGCCCAAGCTCGCTGATCCAGCGCTTTGCCACCGTCGACGAGATCGCCAACATGGTGGTCTACGTCGCCTCGAAGCAAGCGTCCGCGACCAACGGCGCGGCGCTACGCGCTGAGGGCGGCATCGTCAACACGATCGCATAAGCTGCGATCGGGCGTCGGGAGCGTGGTTCCAGCCAGCTGCTCCGCTCCCGCGCCCCTTTCATTCGTAGCGGGACCAGCTAAAACCGGGGTTCCATGCTCTGGCCCCTCTCGACCCGCCACAAACGCTTGTTCAGGCTGACATCCGCGCGATGGCAGCGGCGGGCGATCTTTCTGCTTGGCGGGATCGGGGTCGGCGCTGCGGCAGTGGCGCTGGCGCAGCTTGCCGATCTCGCGCAACACGCCTTTGTGCTCCTTTTGGCCAAGTCGCGCTATGCCGTGCTGGCGGTGACGCCGCTCGGCTTCATGCTGTCGGCCTATCTGACCATCCGTCTGTTCCCGAATGCGCAGGGCAGCGGCATTCCGCAGGCGATCGCTGCGCGGCATCTGAGCGATCAGGCGGCGCGCGAGAGCCTGGTTTCGATCCGGATCGCGATCGGCAAGATGATCCTCACTCTGTTCGGGCTCCTCTGCGGCGGCTCGGTCGGGCGGGAAGGGCCGACCGTTCAGGTCGGCGCCTCCATCATGTTCGCGCTTGGCCGCTTCTCGCCACGCCGTCAGCCCGGGCTGATTCTGGCCGGTGCCGCCGCCGGCGTTGCCGCGGCCTTCAACACGCCTCTTGCGGGAATCGTCTTCGGCATCGAGGAGATGAGCCGCGCTTTCGAGACCCGCACCTCCAGTCTCATCATCGCTGCCGTCATCGCGGCCGGCCTGACGTCGCTCGCGCTGGCCGGCAATTACGCCTATTTCGGCAGCAGCGCGATGTCGCTGGCGCGTGGCGCTGACTGGCTGGCCGTTCCGCTTTGCGGCGTGGTCGGAGGCATCGCGGGCGGCCTGTTCAGCCGCGTTGTCATCGCCATGGCGCGCGGCTTCAAGAACCCGCTCGGACGCGCGATCAAGGGCCATCCGCTCTGGTTCGCATTTGTCTGCGGCCTTGCTGTCGCGGTCTGTGGCCTGGTCTCCGGCGATACGATCTATGGCACGGGCTATGTGCAGGTGAAGGAGGCGCTGGACCACGGCACGTCGCTGCCGCGAGACTTCGGCGTCCTCAAGCTGCTGGCCACCACCTTTGCCGCGATCAGCGGCATACCGGGCGGCATCTTCTCGCCGTCGCTGGCCGTCGGGGCCGGCATCGGCAGCAATATCGCGGCGTTGTTCCAGGACGCGCCGCTCGGTGCGATCATGCTGCTCGGCATGGTCTCGTATTTTGCCGGCGTCGTGCAGGCGCCGATTACCGCCTTCGTGATCGTGACCGAGATGACCGACAATCACGGCATGGTCGTGCCGTTGATGGCAGCCGCGCTGATCGCGCATTTCGTCTCGCGGATGATCTGCGAGGAGGGAATCTATCACGCGCTCGCGAAAGGCTTCGTCGAACGGGCGACGCGTCCGCGTGAGGAGGAAGGAAGATGAGTCGTTTCTGGAGCAGCTTGACGCACGATTTGAAGCCCTATGTGCCGGGCGAGCAGCCCCGCATCGCGGATTTGGTCAAGCTGAACACCAATGAGAACCCGCTCGGTCCATCTTCGCGCGCGCTGGAAGCGATCCGCGACGCGGCCGCCGATACGCTGCGTCTTTATCCGGACCCGCAGGCGACCGCGCTGCGTGCCGCCCTGGCCGCCTACCACGGTGTGAGGCCCGAGCAGGTGTTCGTCGGCAATGGCTCTGACGAGGTGCTGGCGCATGCCTTTGTCGCGCTGCTGAAGCACGATGCACCGCTGCTCTTTCCGGATATCGCCTACAGTTTCTATCCCGTCTATTGCGGTCTGTTCGACATCGCCTACGAGACCGTGCCGCTCGATCAGGCCATGCAGATTCGCGTCGCTGATTATCGCCGGCAGGCCGGCGCGATCATCGTCCCAAATCCGAACGCGCCGACGGGGATCGCGCTGTCTCGCGGCGAGATCACAACACTGCTGGAGGAGCATCCGGATGTGCCTGTGGTCGTCGACGAAGCCTATGTCGATTTCGGCGCCGAGACTGCGATTCCGCTGGTGGCGTCCCATCGCAATCTCCTGGTCGTGCAGACCATGTCGAAGTCGCGCGCGCTGGCCGGGCTGCGGGTCGGATATGCGATCGGCGATGCCGATCTGATTGAAGCGCTGACGCGCGTGAAGGACAGTTTCAATTCATATCCGCTCGGCCGGCCCGCTCTGGCCGGCGCGATCGCCTCGCTGGAGGACGAATCCTATTTCCAGCAGAGCCGCGTTCGCGTGATCGAGGGCCGGGAGCGGCTGACCCGCGGGCTGAAGGCTGCTGGTTTCGAGGTGTTGCCGTCGCTCGCCAACTTCGTCTTCGCGCGCCATCCCGCGCATGAAGGGGCCGCGCTTGCGGCGGCGCTGCGGGAGCAGGCGGTGATCGTCCGCCACTTTTCCGCGGCTCGCATCTCGGATTATCTGCGGATCACCGTAGGTACGGATGAGCAGATCGACCGGCTGTTGTCGGCGTTGTCGCGGATCCTGGGCTGACCACCACGAAATCGTAAGGTGGGCGCAGCGCAAATGCGCCTTCGCCCACCCTACGAGATCTCAGCCTACCACCCCTCCAGCACGATCTTGCCGCGCGACTTGCCGCTCTCGAGCAGCGCGTGCGCGCGCTTGAGGTTGGCTGCGTTGATCGTGCCAAAGGTCTGGTCGAGCGTGGTGCGCAGCACGCCCTTGTCGATGAGGTCGGCGACGTCGTCGAGCAGATGATGCTGCGCGATCATGTCGGGCGTCTGGAACGAGGAGCGCGTGAACATCGATTCCCAGTGCACGGAGATCGCCTTGCCCTTGAATGCGGCAACCGTAAACTCCGCGGGATCGTCGATCAGGCCGAACCGGCCCTGCGGCGCCATGAATTCGGCAATGTTCTTGTAGTGCTGGTCGGTGAAGGTGAGGCTCGCCACGAGCGCGACCGGCGGCAGCTTCAGTTTCTCGATCTGCTCCTTCATCGGCTTGCCGTGATCGATCACGGCATGCGCGCCGAGATCGAGGCACCATTTTTGTGATTCCGGCCGCGTTGCGGTCGCAACCACGGTGAGGCCGGTGAGGCGGCGCGCGAGCTGGATCAGGATCGAGCCGACGCCGCCGGCGCCGCCGGTGATGAGAAGCGTGCGCGGATCGACGCTCTTGCCGGGGACCGCGCCGAGGCGATCGAACAGCAATTCCCAGGCGGTGATGGAGGTGAGGGGAAGGGCGGCGGCCTGCGCGAACGACAGCGACTTCGGCTTGTTGCCGACGATGCGCTCGTCGACCAGGTGGAATTCGGAGTTGGTGCCCGGGCGCAGGATGGAGCCCGCGTAGAATACTTCGTCGCCTGGCTTGAACAGCGTGACCTCGGGGCCGACCGCATCGACCACGCCGGCCGCGTCATAGCCCAAAATCTTGGTCTCGCCTTCGGGCGGGGCGGCGCGCTTGCGCACCTTGTAATCGACCGGGTTGGCCGAGATCGCCTTCACCGCGACACGGATGTCGCGTCCCTTGGGCTCGGGCTTGGTGGTCTCGAAATCGATCAGCGCGTCCTGATCTTCGATCGGAAGCGATTTTTTGTAGCCGACGGCCTTCATGGCTTGTCTCCATCAGATGGCGTATTCGCGTGCCGCTCTAACTGTCGCCCCGGCTCCTATTTGGCAAGTACTGCAAATTCGGGGATATAGTACCCGTTTGGATACTATTGCGCCGGAAGCGGCCCGTGCCGCTCCCGGCGCTTTTCTTCAGACAGGACGTCAGATCAGAACGCGACCTGCGTACGCATCGCGACCGCATTGAACGTCGAGCCCGTATTCACCGCGGAGACGGCGCTCGCCTGCTTGGAGATGTCGCCATGCAGATAGTCGAGCATGAAGCGGACATTGTTGTTGACGTACCAGTTCAGCGCGGCGGTGTAGATGGTCTGGCGTCCACCCGCGATGCCAGCTGCAGTTGCGAGCTGATCGTTCAGGTTCATCGTGCTCACGCGTCCGGCGATTTCCCAGGCACCCCAGCCGCCGCCGGCGAGTGAGAAGGGATTGGCCGGCTTGACGCCGCCATACGAGGCGCTCGCCGCATTGTAGGCACGGCTCTCACCGGTCAGCACGTAGCCGACCTGCGCGTAGCCGCCATCGAATTTCAGGCTCGACGCGCCGAGCGGCGGCAGGCCGGTATTGGCAGTGCGGTCGACGTTGAACCAGTAATATTCGCCTTGCGCGATGAACGAGCCATAGGTCGCCGCCGCCTCGACGCCGTAGACCTGCGCCCCGGAGACGTTGGCAATCGCGCCGGTCGAGATCAGCGTCGTCGGATCGATCCGCAACTCGGGCCGGTCGTTGAGCGTGAGCGTCTGCGCCTGCGTCACCAGATTGCGCGGCGGCTGGATCAGCCATTCCGCGTCGGCACCGATATGAACCGAGTAGCCGTTGCCGCTGATCGGGTTGCCGGCGACGCGAACGACCGCGCCGTATTGCTCGCTGGTGCCGGGCGGAGAGACGCTGGACGCAGAGTGGATCTGGCCTGTGGTCGGTCCGGTGACATAGGCACCCATCCAGAGCTGGTCATTCCACCAGCGGGTGCCGACGGCCGAGCGGAAGTCACTGGCTGCGATGTTTTGCGCGATGATGCCGGCCGACGCACGTTCCATGAACATGATGTCGTTGGAGCTGGTGGCTTCGTCGAGCGTCCAGGGGATGTCCATGACGCCGGCTTCGATCGCCATCTTGCCGCCGAACGGCTTGAGACCGGTGTAGCTGAGATAGGCATTCTCGATGCCCGACGTCCCGCCGCCCGGCAGGAAGCCGACAGGGGTGGCGCCGGCCGCGCCGGTGCCGCCAAACCCGTCAGCCGTGCCGCCGAAGTCGTAGATCAGGGCGTAATTCCAGTCGCCGAAGAACTTGCCGACGACGCCGATACGCGCACGGCGGACGTTCTCACCACTGTCGAGCTGCTGAGGCGACGTCGCTGCCGTGTTGGGACGATAATTGTAACCGCCGACGTCCCAGTGCACGCGGCTCGTGATGGCGACGCAATTCTGCTCGTCTGCGGTGCAGATGGTCGGCCGGTTGTTCGGCATCGTCACCACGACGCCGGATGGCGCGACCGGTCCCTTGACCGGGATGGCCGCATTGGCATTGGCGACCACGGCCTTCGCCTCCGAGCGCGCTTCGGCCTTCGCTTCAGCCCTGGTCTTTGCCGCGGCCGCCGTGTTCGCGGCGGTTTGGTTCTGGAGCTTGTCCAGCTTCTGCTCCAGCATCTTCAGCTGCTGTTTCAGGAGCGCGATCTCCTGATCGCTGTTGCCTGCTGATTGTGCCTGGGCCTGCGAGGCCGCCAGCACACCGGCGAGACCAATCGCCGCGGCTGTCATTCTTGTCCTGCTCACGTCACCACTCCATCGGTTAGACCAACTTCCCCAAGTCGTAACGGGAGAGCCTAGAAACGGTTGATGACTGTCCCGCGACGGCGCGCCGCGGCTGCAACGGTTCCACCTGATGCAAATTCGTCGCAGCCGAATCCGCCAACGGGCAGCATGCAAGATGACGCGCATCATGCCAATGTGCGGCGCCTCCCAGATTGTCATTTTGCACGGGGAGCTGGCATGTCGGACACACCGGCAAGGGGTCGATAGGGGCTCGAATATTGCCGCCCGGCGCCCTTCTATTGGCTGGCGAAGGCGCCTATATTCCGACGTCTTTTCCAAGAGGTAGGAATGTTTCGAGCGAATCGGACCGCCATCGTCACGGCATTGTGCATAGCCTTTTCGGCCCACTTCAATCCGGCTGCGGCACAGGACCGTCGTGTCCCGTCGTCACCGGCCGAGTTGCGGCTGTCCTACGCGCCGATCGTGCAGCGGGTGCAGCCGGCGGTTGTCAACGTCTATGCCGCCAAGGTGGTGCAGAACCGCAATCCGCTGCTGGACGACCCGATCTTCCGCCGTTTCTTCGGCGGCGGCCAGCAGCAGGAGCAGGTGCAGCGGTCGCTCGGTTCGGGCGTGATCGTCGATTCTTCCGGGCTCGTCGTCACCAACGTCCATGTCATCGAGGGCGCCGACCAGGTGAAGGTGTCGCTGTCGGACAAGCGCGAGTTCGAGGCCGAGATCGTGCTGAAGGACTCCCGCAGCGATCTCGCGGTGCTGCGCCTGAAGGATACCAAGGAGAAATTTCCGGCGCTCGAATTCACCAATTCGGATGAGCTGATGGTGGGCGACGTCGTGATGGCGATCGGCAACCCCTTCGGCGTCGGCCAGACCGTGACCCACGGCATCATCTCGGCGCTCGCCCGCACACAGGTCGGCATCACCGACTACCAGTTCTTCATCCAGACCGATGCTGCGATCAATCCCGGCAATTCCGGCGGCGCGCTGGTCGACATGAACGGCCGGCTCGCCGGCATCAACACCGCGATCTACTCGCGCTCCGGCGGCTCGCAGGGCATCGGCTTTGCTATCCCGGCTAATATGGTGCGCGTCGTCGTCGCTTCCGCCAAGAGCGGCGGCACGGCGGTGAAGCGGCCATGGCTGGGCGCGAAGCTGCAGGCGGTGACGCCGGAGATCGCCGAGAGCCTCGGTCTGCGCTCGCCGACCGGCGCGCTGGTCGCGAGCGTCGTTCCCAACGGTCCCGCGGCCAAGGCCGGGTTGAAATCATCCGACCTCATCACGGGGATCGACGGCCAGGCCGTGGACGATCCCAACGCGTTCGACTACCGCTTCGCCACCCGTCCGATCGGCGGCACGGCGCAGATCGACGTGCAGCGCGGCGGCAAGCCGCTCAAGCTGGCGATCGCGCTCGAGACCGCGCCGGATACCGGCCGCAACGAGCTCGTCCTCACCGCGCGCTCGCCGTTCCAGGGCGCGAAGGTCTCGACCATCACGCCTGCGGTGGCCGATGAGCTGCATCTCGATGCCGATACCGAAGGCGTCGTGATCACCGATCTCGGCAGCGACAGCGCGGCCGCTCAGGTCGGCTTCCAGAAGGGCGACATCATTCTGGCCGTCAACAACCAGAAGATCGGCAAGACCGGCGACCTCGAGAAGGCGGCCGCCGTAAGCCAGCGGCTGTGGCGCATCACGCTGGTGCGTGGCGGCCAGCAGATCAACGTCACGCTGGGCGGATGAGTCCGAAGCGACCACAGGAGACGCCAACTCTCTTTGCCGCGGCGGGGCTCGATCACGAAGCCCCGCATCCGCTGCCGGACCGGCTGCGGCCGCGCGCGCTCTCGGAGGTCGTCGGCCAGGATCACATCCTCGGCCCCGACGGCGCGCTGACGCGCATGCTGGAGACGCGCACGCTCGGTTCGCTGGTCTTTTGGGGGCCGCCCGGCACCGGCAAGACCACGGTGGCGCGGCTGCTGGCGGATGCGACCGACCTGCATTTCGAGCAGATCTCCGCGGTGTTCTCCGGCGTCGCCGATCTCAAGAAGGCCTTTGACGCCGCGCGGGCCCGCCGCGAGATGGGCAAGGGCACGCTGCTGTTCGTCGACGAGGTGCATCGCTTCAACCGCGCCCAGCAGGATTCGTTTCTGCCGGTGATGGAAGACGGCACCGTCGTGATGGTCGGCGCCACCACCGAAAACCCGTCCTTCGAGCTCAACGCGGCGCTTCTGTCCCGCGCGCGCGTCCTGGTGTTTCGCTCGCTCGATGCCGCCGCGATCGAAAAACTGTTCGCGCATGCCGAGGAGGTCGAGGGCCGCAAGCTACCGCTCGATGAAGAGGCGCGCGCTGTGCTGGTGCGCATGGCCGATGGTGACGGCCGTGCGTCGTTGACACTTGCCGAAGAGGTCTGGCGTTCGGCGCGGGCGGACGAGATTTTCAACGCCGCGCAGTTGCAGGACATCCTGCAACGCCGCGCGCCGATCTACGACAAATCGGCCGACGGCCATTACAATCTGATCTCGGCGCTGCATAAGTCGGTGCGCGGCTCCGATCCGGACGCAGCGCTGTATTACCTCGCGCGCATGCTGGACGCCGGCGAAGATCCGCTGTTCCTGGCGCGTCGTGTCGTGCGCATGGCGGTCGAGGACATCGGCCTTGCCGATCCGCAGGCGCTCGTCATCGCCAATGCCGCCAAGGACGCCTTTGACTTCCTCGGCCATCCCGAGGGCGAGCTCGCGATCGCGCAGGCCGTGGTCTATCTCGCCACCGCGCCGAAATCGAATGCGGTCTACACGGCCTTCAAGGCGGCAATGCAGGTCGCCAAACAAGCCGGCTCGCTGCTGCCGCCCAAGCACATCCTGAACTCGCCGACCAAGCTGATGAAGTCGGAGGGCTATGGTGCTGCCTACGAGTACGACCACGATACCCCCGATGCGTTCTCCGGCCAGGACTACTTTCCGGAAGCCCTGGGCCGCCAAACCTTCTACGACCCGCCCGAGCGCGGTTTCGAGCGGGAGATCCGCAAGCGGCTGGATTACTGGGCCAAGCTGCGCAAGGAGCGGGGCGGCTGAGGCGAAAATCGCCATTTCGTCGTGACGGAAGGGCGCTTTTGGGCTAGGCAGGCATTATGAGCCGCCGCATCAAGAGAATGAACCCAAAGCCCCGTTCGCGTGATGAGCGCGACGATTCGCGTCCGTCCAAGGCGCGCGGCGCAAAGAAAGCTGGGGCGCGGCCCGGCAGCAAACCAGGTCCGAAGCCGCCACGCTTTGCAGCCGAGCGCGCCGAACGGCGCCCGCCCAAGGTTGCAATGGAAGAGCCGGCTGCTGCGAAGCCGGTTGAGGCGCTGCTGCCGACCAAGGTGCAGACCGTCAAGGTGACGGCCGACGAGAACAACATGCGCGTCGACCGTTTTCTCGAGGCGCGCTTTCCCGGCCTGTCGTTCTCTCACATCCAGCGCGTCGTCCGTAAGGGGGAGCTGCGCGTCGACGGCAAGCGCGTCGACAGCAAGGACCGGCTGGAGGAGGGGCAGAGCGTCCGCATCCCGCCGCTGAAGCTCGACACGCCGAAGGCCGTCGGCGAGCTGTCGGAAGGTGCGCAAAAGACGCTCGCCGCGCTGAAGGAGATGACGATCTACGAGGATGACGACGTCCTCGTGCTGAACAAGCCGTTCGGGCTTGCGGTGCAGGGCGGCTCCGGCACAACGCGACACATCGATCAGATGCTGGAGGTGATGCGCGATTCCAAGGGCCAGAAGCCACGGCTTGTGCACCGGATCGACAAGGACACGTCGGGCTGCCTGCTGATAGCCAAGACGCGCTTCGCCGCTTCGCATCTGACCGGCGCGTTCCGCTCGCGCTCGGCGCGAAAGACCTATTGGGCGCTGGTGCCGGGCCTGCCGAAGCCGAAGCAGGGCCGCATCTCGACCTTCCTTGCGAAAGAGGAGAGCGAGGACGACACCATCATGCGCATCGCGCAGCATGGCGACGAGGGCGCCAGCCACGCGGTGACCTATTACGCGGTGGTCGAGACCGCCGGCAACAAGCTGACCTGGGTGTCGCTGAAGCCGGTGACGGGGCGCACCCATCAGCTGCGTGCCCATATGGAGCATATCGGGCATCCCATCGTCGGCGATCCCAAATACTTCAACATCGAGAACTGGCAGTTGCCGGGCGGCCTGCAGAACCGTCTGCATCTGCTTGCGCGCCGCATCGTCATCCCGCATCCGCGCGGCGGCGTGATCGACGCCACCGCGCCGCTGCCGCAGCACATGCAGCAGTCGTGGAATCTGCTCGGGCTGGACGCGAGCCGGTTCGATCCGATCGAGAACGCGCCGGAGGAGTAGGGGCTTTCGCGATGTCGTCCCGGCACCGAGGATAGGGGGGCGATTGCAGCCTCCCTCAATTCCGGAACTGCTCCAAAAACATCCGCAAGCTATCATGCGGACTCTCGACATCCGCAATCAGCCAGCCCTCCGGACCGTTGACCAGGATGAAGTTCAGCGTCACCGGCCGGCCGTGATTGTCGAAGTTCGCTGCAACATAAGTCTTGTCGTATTGCCTGCGGATGATCGCGACCGCGACCGGGCCGAGCTTCCAGCTCGGGCTCTGCACCAGGAAATCATAGGGCTCGGTCCGCGGGGCGGACCACGCTTTGCGCAAGGAGGGGTCGAAGAACTGCCGGGTGGTCGCATCATCCCGCGGCAGGCCCTTGGACAGCTCCGGCGCGCCTTCGCCGTAGTAGGCGTAGACGTTGCGGACGAGCGATTCCGGGGTGCGAAAGCCGGCCTCCGCCGCGGCCAGCCAAAGCCCGGCGAACAGGGCCGCAATGCCCGCAAGTTCCCTCATGCCCGCTCGCTTTATCGGCCGCCGATCTTACCTTAAAAGCCGATCTTACTTTAAAAGCCTGCATTCAGCGGCGGAGACCGAAAACTCACATGCGCGAATTGTTCGAAGAGGCAGCCGGCCAGCCCCCGCCGGATCCGCGGGAATCGGCGCGTGCCTCCGCACGCACGCCGCTGCGCAAGCGCTTCTACAAGGAGGTGGGCGTAGCGGAGGCCGAGGGCGGATTCGGCATCACCCTCGACGGCAAGCCGATCCGGACGCCCTCCGGCCGCCAGGTGGTGATCCCGGCGCGGCCGCTCGCCGATGCCGTGGCCGCGGAATGGGCCGCGCAGGGCGAGGCGATCGATCCCGTGACCATGCCGCTGACGCGGATCGCCAACAGCGTGGTCGAGGGCGTGGTCGACCGCGTCGCGCTCGTCACGGATGACCTCGCAAAATATCTCGAGACCGACCTGCTGTTCTATCGCGCCGGCCACCCTGAGGGGCTGGTCGCCCGCGAGGCCGCGCATTGGGACCCCGTGCTGTTCTGGGCCGCAGAGGCGCTGGGGGCACATTTCATCCTGTCCGAAGGCATCATGCACGTGAAGCAGCCGGACGAGGCGCTGCGGGCCGCCCGCGCCGCGCTTCCGGAGGATCCCTGGTCGGTCGCCGCCCTCCACATCGTGACGACCCTGACCGGCTCAGCGCTGCTGGCGCTGGCGCTGGCCCATGGCGTGCGCGACGCCGGCCAGGTCTGGGCCGCCGCCCATGTCGACGAGGACTGGAACATCGACCAGTGGGGCGTGGACGAAGAGGCGGCCGCCCGCCGGGCGACCCGGCTGCGGGATTTCGACGCCGCCGTGGTGGTGTTGGCGGCCGTGAACCCGCCTGCGGCCAAAGGTCCTTAACGAGAGGTTTACGACGGGACCTTAGGGTGGGATTCGCGCTCCCTGGGCCCCTTAAGATGCCGACGCCGATAAGCTCGATCGTTCCCGTCAGTGCCGCCAGCCCCGTGGCTGATGCGGCGACGCCCGATCTTGTGCTGCAGGCCGGCAGCGTGGTCGATGCCAGGGTCGTCAGCGTGCTCGCCGACAATCTGGTGCGGATCGCGATCGCCAACCTCTCGATGGACGTGATGTCCGAGGTGTCGCTGACCCCAGGGCAAAATCTTCAGCTCGCGGTATCGCAGAACGACGGCACCACCAGGCTCGCCGTCATCAACGGAGCAGGCGGGGCGAGTGCAGATCAGGTCACGCTGACGCCGACGGCGGCGTCGCTGGTCGACAGCCCGCCGCTTGCGCCATCCGCGACCGGGGCCCGCAATCCGCTGACGCCGGCCGAACAGGTCGCCGTCACCGCGGCCTCGGCCGAGGCCGTGACCAAGCAGGGCAGCCAGGCGCCGCTGTTCGCCAATCTGGCTTCCGTCGTGGCCGGCAGCGATTTGCCGGCCGGCCTGCAGCAGGCCGTGCTGGACGTGCTGGCGCAACAGACGCCGCTCAACGCCGCCCTCGATGGCGGCGATATCGAATCCGCCTTCCAGAGGTCCGGTCTGTTTCTCGAGGCCTCGCTCGCCGCAGGCACGACGCCGCCGTCAGGCGCGGTGCCGGATTTGAAAGCAGCGCTGCTTGTGCTGCGCCAGACGCTGGCGGCGACATCAGGCACGCTTGAGACCGGCGCGCCACCGGCACAGGCCGCTGCGGTTGCGACGAACGCCGTCACCACTCCGCAGGCCGCAAGCTCGCCGCCTCAAGTTGCAGGCGAGGCCGTGCAAGCGGCGCTGCCTGACGCAGCGATGGCCCAATCGCCGCAAATGCAGCGCAGCGCCAATGTCGTGGCCACCGTGCTTGCCGACATGGTCGACGCACCGCAGGCTGCGTTACCGCGGACGATCTCCGCAGGCCTTGCCGCGAGTCTGCTGCAAGAGGTCACGCAAGACCTGCCGCGCCTGACCGGGAATGTGCCTGGCTCCAACAGGGCCGTGCCCGATGGTCACGCGTTCGAAGCGGCCGCGCGTACGACCACGCCACCGCCGTTTCGCGGCGCATTGCCGTCACCGCAAGCGGTCGCCTCGCCGTCGCTGACACCAGACACGCCGCTCGCCGCGACCGTGCATCGTCTGCTCGACGACACCGATGCCGCGATCGCGCGGCAGACGCTGTTGCAGGTCGCCTCGCTGCCGGATCGCGTCGCTGCCAGCGGCCATCGCATCGATCCGACCGCGCCGCAGTGGAATTTCGAGATTCCGTTTGCGACGGCGCAGGGCACTGCAATGGCGCAATTCGAGATCTCGCGCGACGGCGGCAACGAGCAGGCCGATCCCGCCAAGCGCGCCTGGCGCGCGCGCTTCACGCTCAATGTCGAGCCGAGCGGTCCCGTGCACGCGCTGATCACGCTCAACGGTGACAAGACCTTTGTGCGGATGTGGGCCGAGCGGCCGGCGACGGCACAGCAGCTCCGCGCCGGGATCGGTGAGCTCAATCAGGCGCTGACCAAAGCCGAGCTTAAGCCCGGCGACATCATCGTGCGCGACGGCACGCCGCCGCAAGCACCGCCGGCGCGTGCCGGGCATTTCCTGGATCGCGCCACGTGAGCGAGGAGTCCAAGCTCGCAATCGCACTGCATTACGAGAAGGGCAGCGGCGCGCCTGTTGTCGTCGCCAAGGGCAAGGGCACGATCGGCGCCAAGATCGTCGAGATCGCCAAGGCCAACGACATCCCGATCGAGGAGAACGAGATTTTGGCCGGCGCACTCTCCAAGGTCGAGCTCGGCGAGGAGATTCCGCCTGATCTCTACAAGGCAGTCGCCGAAGTCCTCGTATTCGTGCTGCGGCTGTCAGGCCGCGCGCGGTAGCTAGCTTACAAGCTGGCGAGCGAGTGCGTCTCTCTCCACACGTCATTGCGAGCGCAGCGAAGCAATCCAGAGTCCCTCCGCGGAAAGATTCTGGATTGCTTCGCTACGCTCGCAATGACGGAGCATGCGGCTCCTATCCCAGCTTGAACAGCGCCTGCAAAAATTCCACCACCGCTTTCCGCGACTCCGCGGCCGTGGAGGGATTGCCGCCGACATGCGGGTTGAGCTCGACGCAAGTGTCCTTGTAGGTGAAAGGCGCGTTGGTATCGCCGTTCATCAGCACGCCGCCGTCACCTTCCTTGATATGGCAGTTGCGTACGGTTTGCGCGTTGGCCGACACCGTGACCGTGTTGACGCCGAGCAGGCCGCTGTCAAAGCCGTGCGCGCTGTCGGGGTATTCGGTCAGCACGACATCGCGCCCGGCCGCCTTGAGCCGCTCGACGAAGGCCTTGCAGCTCTTTACGGGATTATAGTCATCAGGCGTGCCGTGGAAGATGCGGATCGGGCGCGCCGTGACCTCGGTGTCGGTCTGGTAGGTCGTCGAGCAATCCGGATAGAACGGAATGTAGGCGGCGAACTGCACGCCGGACTTGTTCCAGAGCTTGTTGAAGCGGTCGAGGCTCGCATAGAGCGTCGCCTGTCCTCCGCGTGAAAAACCCATCAGCACGATGCGGTCGGGATCGACGCGAGGGTGCTTCGCCAGGATCTCCAGCGAATGGTAGATGTCGATGATCAGATTAAGCCGGCCGAGCAGGGCCTGGTTCGGTCCTGTCACCGTCAACCCGCGGCCGGTAAAACCGTCGATCACGAAGGTCGAGATGCCCATGGCGTTGAACTCGTGCACCCAGGCTTCTGTGGTGGCGCCGACGCCGCTCGAGCCGTGCATCAGCACCACGACCGGCATCTTGCCTGTCCCTTGCGCGACGCGGAATTCACCGGCGACCGTGACCGGCTTGCCGGCCGCGGCATCGCCGCTGAGGAATTGCTGGTCGGAGAGGGTGAGCGAGGGGATCGGGAAGATCTCGGTGCGGGCCGGAGCGTCCTTGGGCAGGGACTGCGCGCTGGCGAGCACGGTTGAAGCGCAAAACGCGATGAGCGCCATGGCGACGCGGAATACCGTCGGCATCGGATCCTCCCCAGTGATTTTTGGGAAGTAGACCAACGGGTGTGCGCGCTGTCAATTTGCGCGCGGGTGCATCACGCCTTGTCGGCCGGCTTCTTCGCCGTCAGCGCCTGATCGATGGCGAAGCCGCCGATCTCGCTCATCGCCTGCGAGATCACATCGCCCTTCCGCTCAAAGCTCCGCGAGAGATGGTCGAACTGGGTCCGCGCCAGCCGCAGTACCTCGATCGGCACGGAGATCACGGTCTCGTTGAAGCTGTCGACGGAGGCGCGCAACGTATCGAGCTCGGTGGTGAGCTTGCCGATGTGGCTTTCCGCATTCTGCATCAGGTCGAGCAGCTTGCCGCGCTCGGCGTCGAACGCCGCCCTCTCGGCCGCTGCGGCCGCGGTCACCTCTGCAAGCTGCGTCCGCATTGCGGCGATCTGGTTGACCATCGCGTCGGAGGCAAGCTCGGCAGCCTTGTGCCGTTCGGCATGGCGCTTGCTCTCTTCCTGCTGCTCGTGAAACAGCCGTTCGGCCGACATCGCCCGGTGGGTGAGCGATTCAATCAGGCTTGCCGCGCGCAGCAGCATTTCGCCGTTCCGTCCCGACACCATGCTGGCCATCCGCCGCAGGAAGTCGGTGGTCTCGGACGATGGATTCGGCAGAGGGACGACCGTCGCGGACATGAGGGTGATGCTGGAGCCAGGGCGTAATGACCGCCGCCGTACCGACTGGGCTCACGCAACATTCGGCGCCTGATCGTAAGCCCGAGCAAGCCTGAATCGCCCGGCCGGGTCAACTGGCTGGCGCGGCAAATACAGTTTTGTAGCCCGGATGGAGCGCAGCGAAATCCGGGACAGTGCAGCTGTGGGCACGAACCCCGGATTGCGCTCCGCTCCATCCGGGCTACGGCAATCAGCCGAAGCGGGGCGGCCGCCGCAAAGATCAAGCGTCCTTCTGCCGGCCGATCCGCCCGAGATGGGTGAAGCCGAAGCCTGTGGAATATTTCAGGCCATATCCCAGCGCCCGGTCGATGCCGATATGGGCGAGCCATATCAAGGCGATGGACAGTGTGAGGGGCGAGGCGAAGCCAAAACCGAACGTCAGTAGCGTCACCGGCGCCATGTAGCTATGGGCGGCGTTGTAGACCAGCGCGCCGAATTTGGCGTCCGACAGGTACGCCAGGAAGCTCAAATCGGGGACCAGGAAGAGCAGCAGATAGACCGTCCAGGAGCCGCCCCAGGCCGCATAGAGCGCCGTCATGCCGACGAACAGGGTCAGCCCCTCGAGCCGCAGCAGGATCCTGACGCCGCCGGTCACAGAGCTTGGGTCAGTCGCTCTCTCGTCCATGGTCCCCTCCCAGGCAAAACTTTGTAATTCCTTGCGCTTTCACGCTGCGGCAAGGCAGCCCTGCGGCGCCGAAAGCGGCTTCCCGGCCCGCAAAATGCCGTGTTAGAACCCCGCATCACTTAAGGCTTAAGAACTGGCGGGAGCAAATGAAGAATATCCTGGACGCCCTTGAAGACCGTCGTGCCGGTGCGAAGCTCGGCGGCGGCGAGAAGCGCATCGAGGCGCAGCACGCCCGTGGCAAGCTGACCGCCCGCGAGCGCATCGAGCTCCTGCTCGACAAGGGATCGTTCGAGGAATTCGACATGTTCGTTGAGCACCGCTCCACCGAGTTCGGCATGGAGAAGAACAAGGTGCCCGGCGACGGCGTCGTCACCGGCTGGGGCACCGTCAACGGCCGCAAGACGTTTGTCTTTGCCAAAGATTTCACGGTGTTCGGCGGCTCGCTGTCCGAGACCCACGCGCTGAAGATCACAAAGCTTCAGGACATGGCGATGAAGGCGCGGGCGCCCATCATCGGCCTCTATGACGCGGGCGGCGCCCGCATCCAGGAGGGCGTCGCCGCGCTCGCCGGCTATTCCTACGTGTTCCGCCGCAACGTGCTCGCCTCGGGCGTGATCCCGCAGATCTCCGTCATCATGGGCCCCTGCGCCGGCGGCGACGTCTATTCGCCTGCGATGACCGACTTCATCTTCATGGTGAAGAACACCAGCTACATGTTCGTCACCGGCCCTGACGTGGTGAAGACCGTCACCAACGAGGTCGTCACGGCCGAAGAGCTCGGCGGCGCCTCCGTGCACGCCACGCGCTCCTCGATCGCGGACGGCGCCTTCGAGAACGACGTCGAGACGCTGCTGCAGATGCGGCGCCTGATCGACTTCCTGCCGTCCAACAACACCGACGGCGTGCCGGAATGGCCGAGCTTCGACGACATCGGCCGGGTCGACATGTCCTTGGACACGCTGATCCCCGACAATCCGAACAAGCCCTACGACATGAAGGAGCTGATCCTGAAGGTCGTCGATGAGGGCGATTTCTTCGAGATCGCGGAGAGCTTTGCCAAGAACATCGTCACCGGCTTCGGCCGCATCGCGGGCCGCACCGTCGGCTTCGTCGCCAACCAGCCGATGGTACTGGCCGGTGTGCTCGACAGCGATGCCTCACGGAAGGCCGCGCGCTTCGTTCGTTTCTGCGATGCCTTCAACATCCCGATCGTCACTTTCGTTGACGTGCCGGGCTTCTTACCCGGTACCGCGCAGGAATATGGCGGCCTGATCAAGCACGGCGCCAAATTGCTGTTCGCCTATTCGCAGTGCACCGTGCCGCTGGTCACCATCATCACCCGCAAGGCCTATGGCGGTGCCTTCGACGTCATGGCCTCGAAGGAAATCGGCGCCGACATGAACTACGCCTGGCCGACCGCCCAGATCGCGGTGATGGGCGCCAAGGGCGCGGTCGAGATCATCTTCCGCAGTGACATCGGCGACCCCGACAAGATCACCGCCCGCACCAAGGAATACGAAGACCGCTTCCTGTCACCCTTCATCGCCGCCGAGCGCGGCTACATCGACGACGTCATCATGCCGCACTCGACACGGAAGCGGATCGCCCGCGCGCTGGCCATGCTGAAGGACAAGAAGGTGGAAACGCCGGCGAAGAAGCACGACAATTTGCCGTTGTGAGATGGACGTAGCCCGGATGGAGCGTAGCGAAATCCGGGTTGTTATTCAGATCCCGCATGTCGCTTCTCATGCGGGCTACTGGCCGGAAGCAGGGAAGCGTAGTGACGCCGCACCGTCTGTCGGAAAAACAAATGATTGGGCAGCTGGAAGCGGGCCGCGAGTACCTGCTATCGGCGCCGGGGTCACGGCGATTGCTTTCACTCCTTCGGCAGCGTCTGCAGTCGATCACTCGGAATGTCTACGTCGTACGCTACATTCCAGAACAAACAGAAGAACTGTACGATATCCTCGTTGACGGGGTGAATATCGTTCATATTGAGCTTCCGCGCGATCCGAGCAGCACAGCGATTGTGTTCGAGAAAAGCGAGCTTGAGGAGTACCGCAGGCACCTCACGAAAGTGGTTCGACGTAAACTAGAACTCGCGATCGAGCTTGCGCAACGATGACCGAAGACGATCCGACGGACGAAATCTCCGACATCGAAGCCCGGATCGAGCGGCTCGCCGAGATCGCCGAGCGGTGCCGGAAATACATCCTGGCGTCCAAGATCGCCATCGGCAGCGGTGCGGCGCTGCTCTTGGTCACCATCCTTGGACTGTTTGGATTTGGTCAGACTGCCGCGCTCGGCTCGATCGCCTTGGTGCTCGGCGGCATCGTCTCGCTTGGCTCGAACATCAGCACGTTGCGGCAGACGGACGATGCGATCGGCGCTGCTGAGGCGCGTCGTTCGGCGTTGATCGGCAGGATAGATCTGCGTGTGGTCGCCGATACGCCGATGAAACTGGTGTGACGCGCTGTCTTACGCGGCAGCCTTGAGAGACAGAACCTGCATGTCCGCGCGACATTCGGCGGCGAGGGCTTGAAGCCGTTGCGCGGTTTGCTGGTCGAGGATCGCCTTCGCCAGACGCTCGGCGCGGGCTACTTGCTCTCTGAGATAGTCGATGCGGGCCATGTGTCACCTTCCGCCGGAATAATTTGAGGCAAATTGCTTCGTTCCAGTGGCCGCCAGCGTATGGCTAACCCTGGGTTAACTACATGCGGTGGGTCACGCTCCGCGCGCCGCGTCCCCGGCCGCAAAATGCGCCATCTGGTCTGCGCGCGCCTTTGCGAATGCCGGACGGCCCGTGGCACGTGCGACATAGGCGCGGCAGGCAGGGCTGTCCGCGAGCCCGCCGAAACGTTCGGCGACGCGCAGCACGTCCGCCATCAGGATGTCGGCGACGGAGAAGGATCCCGCCAGCCATTCGCGGTCGGCCAGCACCATCTCCATGTGCTTGAGGCGATGCTTGAGAAAGTCGTCGAAGAATTTCGATCCCGGCTGGCCCATGAATTTCAGCATCGTCCACGGTAGGCTCGCCATCTCCACCGAATTGAGCGCGCCGAACACCCATTCCGTCGCCTCAACGCGGCTGCGCGGATCGGTCGGCAGCAGCGCGTCGCTGAGGCCGCCGAGATGCAGCAGGATTGCGCCAGTCTCGAAGATCGAGAGATCGCCATCGGTCAGCCATGGTGCCTGGCCGAACGGCTGGTGCGCCAGATGCGCAGGCCCGCGGTCGTCAAATGGTGTGCTGACGACGCGATAGGGTAGGGCAGCCTCTTCGAGCGCCCAGCGCACACGAAGGTCGCGGACATAGCCGCGCGGCGGCGGGGGAACCCAGTCGTAGGTGATCAAGGTGAGGTCGGACATGCGCTATCTCCGTGCTGTCTCAAGCATAGGACGGATGAAAGGCGCGCGTTCCGACAGGGGGATGCGAATTTTTTGAGAAGGCCCCGGGGCGGGTCACGGCAAGCCGTAACCCGCGGGGCCCTGTCGGCCTACCGGCACGCCGGATAGCCGAAGCGCTTGATGATCTCGCTCCCCGAAATCGAATGGAAGGCGAAGGTGTCCATGAAATGGTTGTCGGTGACGTACTTGCGCAAAGCGTCGTTATAGGTGCTGAGCATTTGCTGGGTGGACGAGGGGCTGACAATTCCCTTTTGCATGCTGCCGCCGGCGTGGAACAGCAACGTTGCGCCGGGCGTGACGCAGACATTGCGGATCGACAGGAACATGGTGCAGGCGGATTGACAGTGGCTCTCGATGCGAAAGCGTTCGCCCGAGGCATTGTATTGCGAAATCACCGCCTGGAATTTTGCAAACGCATAGGCATCACGGGCGCCGTAGCCCATGCCCAGCGACGATACGGAGCCGTCGGCGTAGGCCGATTGTCCAGTCACGCTGCTGATGATGGAAAGAAGTCCAAGTGCTCCCAAGGTACGCGCCAATCGCTGCCAGCTCTTCAAAGTGCTCTCCTAAATGGGTTGGTTAAATGGGTTGGTGGAAATTGAGTCTGTGCGAAGATCATATGCCTTACTGACCAAGCTTCGCCAGCTTGCCTTGCTTCGCGGCTTCCACCGCGCGCTCAGCATCCTCCGGCACAAGTATCCGTTCCGCAACCTGCCGCGCCGCCTCACGCTTTACCGCGGCCACATAGGCGCCGTCATCGGCATAGCGTTCGGCAATCGACAGCCTGGGATCATGCACTTCTTTCCGCGCCGCTTCGGTCGGTGCGAACGGCACGACCGCGCCTTGCAGCGGGTAGAGCGCGGTCGGCCCAAAACCCTGCGCGCGCGGATTCCATGCGGTGTAGGTCGCGCGCGGAACGGCGAGTGCGAGCTGGCGAATGCCGGCGATCGCCATGCCGTCATCGTCTGCCTTCGGCACGAACACGGGATAGCGGCCGATCTCCTTCGGCGGCAGCACGCTCTGGTCGGAGAAGGCGGCGAGCGTGTGGATGCCGGCATAGGGCAGGCCGGGGATGTCGGTCGGCACGGCGCCTTGCGCTGCGACCAGCGTGCCGTGGGCGCGCATGGGGACACGGCTTGCGGGCGGTTTTGTGCCATCGCTGATCCAGGCGTTGAGGTCGGTCAGCAGCGCGCGCATCGGCATGCCCGCATGCATCGGGTTTTGCGGCAGCGACATCGCCGGCAAGCCCTTCTTCATCACGTCGGCGGCTTCCGCGAAATGCGGCGTGCCCGCGATCATGTAGGCGCGGACGTTGTCGGGCAGGTCGAGGTGGTTGCCGGCAAGGTCAGTCACCAGCAGCGAGGCGTGCGAGGCCCACCATTCGTGCTCGCTGTCGGTCTGCATCACCTTGGGGCAGGTGACCGAGAGCGAACAGCGGCGCAGCACGCCGTCGGTCTTGCCGGAATAGGGATCGCTCAGCGTCGCATAGGTGAAGGGGAAGAGATCGGCCTGCCACGCTGGATCCTGCATGTGGCGCGGGTTGCGGCCTGGCTGGCCGAAGCGGACGTTGGTCGCCATGCGCCGCGTGCCGGCGACATGCGGCATCAATCCGTCGAACACCATGCGGCCCTGAAGGTCCTCGTTGAAGCCGAGATAGAGGAAGTCGCGCAGGAAGCGGCCGGATTGCGAGACGCCAAAGCCGATAGCGCGGCTGACCGAGGGATGCAGGCCGTCGAGCAGCGGGTTGGTCTGCGTCTCGTCATGGCGGAGGAAGCTGACGACGTCGCGCACGGCAGCATAGCCCATGCCGAGCGGTACCGGATCGCGCGCGGTGTAGGTGATCTCGTAGAGCGCGCCGGCGTCGAAGCCGTCGGGCCGGGTGATCTCCACGGTGTTGGGATCGACGAGCTTTGCGGTAAGGCCAGGCGGCGTCTGCCGCGGATCGGCCCAGGCGGCGCGTACGGTGACGTTGAGGTTGGCGGCATCCGCGGCGGGCCAGGTCAGCGTCGCGCGCGCTGGGCTCGTCGTATTGTCGAACACGACTTCTTCGCGCGCGGGCCCGGTGATGTTCTTGATCACCGGTGCTGTCATCGCGAGTTGTCCCGGCTTGGAGGGGATGTCGCCCTGCCAGCCGACCCAGACCATCGTAAAACCTTGGCGGTGCAGGAAGCCGATGCCGGCGTCCTCGGCCTTGTCGGCATTGTTGGCGCCGGGCTGAGCGGAATCGTCGAACAATTGCGGCGCGAGTTTTCTGCCGCGATTGGGCACGTCCAGCAGCAGTGTGCCGTTGCCATGGGCGGGATCGGTCGGGCGCAGGATCACCACATCGGCGGTGGCCTCGACCTTGCCGTCGGCGTTGCGCGGCGCGAGTGCGAGATCGGTGATGACGGCGTTGCGGTCGTCGGCGGGATTGAGCGCAAAGGTCGCGCGCGCGGTGATGCGCTCATAGGCGCCAACGGTGCCAAAGGTGCGCCCCGAGAACGCCGGCACGCGCTCGGTGATATCGAAGCGGACGATCTCGGCGCGCGCGGCGAGGGGGAAGACGCTGGCGATCGCGATGATGCCCGTGATGATCCTGCGCATGGCCGGTCCGGTCCTTCCCTGATGTCGCGCGATCGTCATGTTGCGTCGCGCGGGTTTTTTGTTGCCGCCACTATAACCAGCTATGCTGCGGCCAAACAACAGGAGGAAATCCGATGCCTGCCGCCTACTTCGTCGTCCGCGCCATCGTCACCGATGCCGAAAAGCGCGCCGCCTTCGACACATGGTACGAGACCGAGCACGTGCCTGACGCGGTGAAAGCGTTCGGCGTAGCCAAGGCCTGGCGGTTCTGGAGCCTGGACGATCCCTCGCTGCACCAGGCGATGTATCAGTTCGATGACGAGGAGAAGCTGGCCGCGATGCTGAAGGGCGACGCGCTGACAAAGCTCGTCGCCGATTTCAACCGCGACTGGCCCGAGGTGAAGCGCTCGCGCGAGACGCTTGTGCTGGCGCAGGAGTTTGCGAAGTAGCGCACCTCCCTGACAGCATTGCAATGAACCTGAACGTGAGATTCAGCGGCAGTTCATGTCGCGAGCCCGACACTTCCTCCGCATCATGCAACGCTTGCCCGAGAGGAAGATGTCATGGAACGTCGCAATTTTCTCAAACTCGCGATCGGCGTCGCGGCCGGTGCGGCCGCGTTCACCGCCGCCGCACAGGCCGCGCCGCTGGCGCCGCAAGCGCTCAATGGTCCGGCCGGCACGCCCGGTGCCAACGCCGATATCCGTCCGGCTGTCACCAGCAGCGAGGAGATCGTTCAGATGAAGCCTGAGCAGGTGCGCTGGGGACACGGCCATTGGCATCACCGTCACTGGGGTTGGCGCCATCGTCATTGGGGTTGGCGCCGTCGCTGGCACCGCCGCCACTGGCGTCATTGGTAACGCCGCGCGCCTTGGAATGAAAAAAGGGGATCGCGATTGCGATCCCCTTTTTGCGATTGGTCAAGCCTCTCAACGAAAATGGCCGCGCAGATTGATCCTGCGCGGCCAGTTCGCAAATGCGAGAAATCAGAACGGACGGCAGCGGCCGGCGTACCAGCGGAAGCCGTAGGGGCACACGCGCGGACGCACGACGACGACCGGCGGGGCGACCACGACCGGGCCGGGAGCCACGACGACCGGACCACGCATCGGACGGCAGCCGCCATAGGGGCCGCGGTACCAGCCCGGGCCGCAACCACCGGCGGCGCTGGCCGCCTCGCTGAAGCCGACGACCGCGCTGGCGAGCATCACGGCGGCAAACAGATATTTCATTGGATCTTCCTTCTCGTCCTTGGGGCAGGTCTTTGGGGGCAAGTCTTTTGGGGGCAAGTTTCTGGAGAGGGCTTGGCGCTTGCGGCGCACAATGAATCAAAAGACATGATTTGACACATTAAATTTGGACCGACATGTGCCGACACTTTGCGATCCAAACCTGCCAATCATGACCTGAATGCGGCATGAACATTCCCCGCATACGGCTTCAGGCGACAGCGATGACGCTAGAGCCCCGTCCCGATGAATCGGGACAGGGCTCTAGGTTCTTGTTTGACGCGTTTTCTTGACGCGAACCGGTACCCACTTCGCTTGAAAACGCTTTAGTGGCCGAGAAAGCCCAGCACCAACTCCTTGTACTTCTCCGGTGCCTCCAGGAAGACGAGGTGGCCTGTATCCGGAATGACTTCAGCCCGCGCATTCGGCATCTTCGCCGCGAACGCTTTTGCCAGCTCGGCGTTCTGCCCCATCTTGGGCCGCAGCGCCTCCGGCGCATTCGGCCGGCCTGGCGCGTTGTGGTCATCGGCGCCCATGATGAACAGCGTTGGCTCGGTGATGAGCGGAATCTCGTGCGCGACCGGCTCGCGATAGATCATCTGGCCGGATGAGACGAAGGCGCGCAGCCAGCGCGGATAATCGGGGCTGCCCTTGATGTTGAAGCGGGCATCGATGAACGGCGTGATCGCGTCGGGCAGCAGCTTGATCGCGTAATTGGTCTGGAGCTGCTTGCGATAGCCGTCGGCGGTGAGCTTGTCCTCGGTTTCGATAATCTTCTCGGTCGGCGTCGGCGGCACGTAGAGGCGGTAGTCTTCCAGGCCGATCGGCGCGGTCAGCACGAGATGCGCGACGCGATCAGGGTAGGCGCGGGCGATCCGCACGCCGAGCATGCCGCCGAGCGAATGCGCGACGACATCTGCCTTGTCGATCGCCAAGTGATCGAGCAGCGCGATGGTGTTGCGCGCCAGCGTGTCGAAATGCAGCTCGCCCACGGGCTTCGACGATTTGCCGAAGCCGATCTGGTCCGGCACCACCACACGATAACCGGCGTCGTTGAGCATCTTGATGACAGGTGCCCAATAGCTCGACGGAAAATTGCGTCCGTGCAGCAGCACCACGGTGCGGCCGTTCGGCTGCGCCGGCGCGACGTCCATATAGGCCATGCTGAGCTGCTCGCCGTCGTTCACGACCGGCAGCAGGTGCACGGGATAGGGATAGGCAAAGCCTTCGAGCGCGATGCCGTATGGCTCCCGCTGGGGCGTGTCGGCGGCTTGGGATGCGAACGGGGTCGTAAGGAGGGTGGCAGCGAGCGCAGCCGAGAAGATGCGGTTCATGAAGGTCTCCGTCATGCCCGGGCTTGTCCCGGGCATCCACGTGACAGCCGCAATAAAGGCGTGGATGGCCGGGTCAAGCCCGGCCATGACGACGGTGAGAGTTCACACGTAAACGTGTGATCAGTCCTTCCCATTCCCGAACAGCGCGGCGAACTGCTTCTCGCCGGTGCGGGTGAAATTCACCACGCGGCTGCCGGGCGTGGCGTCGCGCGCCGCCCATTTCAGCTCGGCAAAACGCTGCATCATGGCGGCACCCAAGGTGCCGGCGAGGTGGTGGCGACGCTCGCTCCAGTCGAGGCAGGCCTTGCAGACCGGGCGGCGCGGATGGCTGAGCATCTCCGGCGAGATCTGCAGATTCTTGGCGAGAAAACGCTCGCCTTCGGCGGTGAGCTCGATGTCCTGCTTCTTCTGCCTGACCAGGTTTCGTGCGCGCAGGGAGTCCAGCATCTGGACGCCGAGATCGCCGGCGAGGTGGTCGTAGCAGATCCGCGCGCGCCGCAGCGCCGGATCCTTCGGCCCGGTGCGCACGCGCATGTGGCCGGTGCGCGCGGCCAGCCCCGCAAGTCCCTCGAGCACGCCGGCGACGTCGTCGTCGGTGAGGCGGTAGTAGCGGTGACGGCCCTGCTTCTCCGGCTCGACCAGCCCGCCAGCCTCGAGTTTTGCCAAATGCGAGCTCGCGGTCTGCGGCGTGATGCCGGCCTCCTGCGCGAGCTCGCTTGCCGTGAGCGCGCGTCCGTTCATCAGCGCCGTGAGCATGTTGGCGCGGGCGGGGTCACCGACCAGCGCGGCGACCATGGCGATGTCGGGTCCTGATTTCATGCTTCGATGGTAGCCGAAGCATTGTGGTCGGGCAAGCGCGTAGCATGTTGCTGCAAACACGTCATTGCGAGCGAAGCGAAGCAATCCAGATGCTTCAGCGGCGACGGCGTTGCTCGCTTCTCGCAATGGAAAATCAGGGAGTCCATCATGTCCATCACCGTCTTCATCCGCTACCAGCTCGATCCCTTCAAGCGCGCGCAGTTCGAGGAGTATTCGAAGCGCTGGCTCACCATCATCCCGAAATGCGGCGGCGACCTGATCGGCTATTTCATGCCGCATGAGGGCACCAACAACATCGCGTTCGCGCTGATCACCTTCGAGAGCCTCGCCGCCTACGAGGCCTATCGCGCGCGGCTTCGGCAGGATTCGGACGGGATGGCGAATTTCCATTTTGCCGAGGACAACAAATTCATCTTGGCGGAAGAGCGCACCTTCCTGCGCAAGGTGGTAGTGTAGGCCGCCAATGATAAGGAGCCGCCCATGATCGCCGTGATCTTCGAAGTCTGGCCCAAGCCGGAGCATCGCCAGGACTACTTCGACCTCGCGGCCGATCTGAAGCCGATCCTGCAAACCATCGACGGCTTCATCTCGGTCGAGCGGTTCGAAAGCCTGACCGAGAAAGGCAAGATCCTGTCGCTGTCGTTCTGGCGCGATGAGGCGGCAGTACAAGCCTGGCGCAACACGATGGAGCACCGCCGCACGCAGGCCAAGGGCAGGGCTAAGATCTTCGCCGACTATCATCTGCGCATTGCCAGCGTTATCAGAGACTACGGCATGAATGATCGCGAGCAGGCGCCGAAGGACAGCCGCGCCGTGCACGACGCGCACTAGCAGTTATGAAAATGCGTGCCTATGTCTGCGCGGCCAACAAGGGAGAGAAACATGCATGTGACAACTGCTGACAAGCGCGCAACGTTCAGGACAATGCACGAGAGCGGATGCTTCATCCTGCCCAATCCGGTCGATGTCGGCAGCGCCAAAGCGTTGCAGCATCTCGGTTTCAAGGCGCTGGCCTCATCGAGCGCGGGCTTTGCCTGGACCATCGGCAAGGCCGACAACCGCGTCACCGTCGAGGATGTCTGTCAGCATCTGGCAGCACTAAGCTCGTCCGTCGACATTCCCGTGAATGCGGATTTCGAAGGTGGTTTTGCGGTCGAGCCGGACAAGGTCGCTGACAATGTCGAGCGCGGCGTGCGGACCGGCGTCGCGGGTCTGTCGATCGAGGATTCCACCGGGGACAAGGACAAGCCGCTCTATGATCGCGCGCTGGCGGTCGAGCGCATCAAGGCCTCGCGCAAGGCGATCGGCGACAGCAACACGCTGCTCGTCGGCCGCTGTGAGGCATTCCTCTGGGGTGTCACCGATCTCAAGCTCGTCATCGACCGGCTCACCGCTTACGCGGACGCCGGCGCCGATTGTCTCTACGCGCCCGGCCTGAAAACGCGCGAGGACATCGCCGCAGTTGTGAAGGCGGTGCATCCAAAACCGTTCAACCTGCTGATCGGCGGCTCCGGCCTGTCGTTGAAGGAAGCCGAAGATCTCGGCGTGCGCCGCATCAGCGTCGGCGGCTCGCTCGCCCGCGCCGCCTGGGGCGGCTTCATGCGCGCGGCGAAGGAGATGGCGGAGAAGGGGACGTTTGGCGAGCTTGCCGGCGGTTATCCCGGCGGCGAGCTCAACAAGATGTTCAGTTAGATTAAAACAAAGCGGCGGGATCTTTCGATCCCGCCGCTTTCTCATCCGCCCGCCCCGGTGCGCAATTGCGCACAAGGCGGGCGATGACAGTTCTGGTGTTACTTCGCGCCGTCAGACGGCGGAGCCGGATCCGGCTTTGCCGCAGGCATATCCGGAGCCGGAGCGGCCGGCTTGCTCGGCGCAGCACCCGTGGTCACGCCGGGCGCGGCATTGTTGCGCGGCGTCACGTCACGCATGCCGGGAGGTGCGGCCGGATTGGCCGGAGCCGTCTGCTGCGCGGTCTGCGTCGCCGGCGCAGTGCTCGCCTGGTTGCCCGTGCTGCTGTTGTTCAAGCCATAGAACACGGCGCCCAGCACCAGGGCGACAGCCACGGCGAACAGCGCGACCTTGCCGCTGGAGGCGGGGCCTTCGCCCAGCTCGGGATCGACCTGAAAGTCGGCATCCCGGCGCGCCGCGCGAAGGTACTCATCGTCGGCGAGGTTCGGGCGGTACGGATCGTTGGGAAAACGGTCGTCAGCCATCGATTGGGTCTCCTCGTTGATTGCCCCATAACAACCCATAGATGCGAGATTCTGTTCCGCGCGCGTTATGCTTTCGTCGCATGTTGCCCTCGCGCCAGGAATCGGGAACCTGTTCATGCTGGAACTGTCTCGGGTAAGTTCCATCGCAGGAGAGGGGAACAAAGCGATGTGGAGCCTGCCACCGAGCGATAGCGTGCTGCATTTACTCTCGCTGGTCGCGGTAGCCGCGCAGGGCATGACGGCTGCGCTCGCTGCCGGCCGCCGCAGCATGGACTGGCTTGGCGTCTGCTTCCTCGGCTGCATCACCGCGCTCGGTGGCGGCACGCTGCGCGATCTGCTTCTCGGACACTATCCGCTGGCCTGGGTGCAAAACCCGATCTATCTCGCGCTCGCCGGCGGCGCGGCCTTTCTCACCATTCTGTTCGCGCGGCTTGTGCACCGGCTCAAGCTTGCTTTCATCGTGCTCGACGCCATCGGCCTCGTCGTCTTCACCATGACGGGCTGCGACATCGCCTGGCAGATGGATGCCTCGCTGCCGATCGTCATCGTCTCCGGCATGGTGACGGGCTGCGCCGGGGGCGTGTTCCGCGATGTACTCTGCAACGACGTGCCGCTTCTGTTTCGCTCTGAACTCTATGCCACCGTCTCGGTGGTGACGGGGCTGTTCTACGCCACGGCGTTCGGGCTCAACCTCAACGCCGAGCTCTGGACGATCTTGACCTTCATCCTCGGGATCAGCCTCCGCCTGCTCGCGGTGCGCTACAAATGGGAGATGCCGAAGTTCGTGTTCACGGGAGATGAGGAGCGGTAGTGCTCTTTCTTACCTCGCCCCGCTTGCGGGGAGAGGTCGGATTGCATCGAAGATGCAATCCGGGTGAGGGGGAGTCTCCACGAGTCCCACTGTCACTATTTTCGCCGAAGCAGCCCCTCACCCCAACCCTCTCCCCGTAAGAACGGGGCGAGGGAGTGCACCGTCCTCGTGGCGGTGCGGGAATTACGGCTCCTGCCCGCGCGCCTTCGCCACTTGCCTGGATGTCACCAGCGGGCCGGCATTGCCCCAGGAGTTGCGGATGTAGTTCGTCACCGCCGCGATCTCGTCATCGGACAATTGCTTGGCATAAGGCGGCATCTCTCCGGTGTTCGGCGCCCGCGGCGTCGTCATGGTGTGTGCGCCGTCGAGGATGATGCGCAAGGTCGAGGAGGGGTTGATGGACTGCAGCAGCGCATTGCCCGGCAGCGGCGGATAGATGCGCGGCGCGCCGGAGCCGTCGGCTTCATGGCAGGCGATGCAGAATTTTGCGTAGACGGCCTGGCCCGCTTTCATCTCGGCCGCATCAGGCGGTGTCACGATGGTCTCGCGGCGCGCCGGCGCCAGGCTCTTCAGGTACTCCGCCATCGCGCGCACGTCGGCGTCGCTCATCTTCGAGGTCGAATTGACGATCACCTCCGCCATTGGCCCGCCGGCATGGCTCTTGGCGTTGCGGCCGCTCTGCAGATATTCGGCGATGTCCTCAGCACTCCACGATTGCAATCCGGTGCGCGCCGCGCCATCGAGCCGCGGCGCGTACCAGCTGCCGAGATCGCCGCCGGACAAGGCCTGCGCGGTCTTGTCCGCGCCAAAATAGTTCTTCGGCGTGTGGCAGGCGCCGCAATGGCCGAGGCCGGTGACGAGATAGCCGCCTCTGTTCCACGCCGCGCTCCTGCTCTGATCCGGCTCGAACAGGCCGGGTGTGAAGAACAGCAAGTTCCAGGCCCGCATCAGGCCGCGATAATTCAGCGGCCAGCGCAGCTCCGGCGGCTTGTTGCGGCTGACGACCGGCGTGAGCGTGCCGAGATAGGCGCGGATCGCGAGCGTGTCGTCCTTGGTCATCCGGGTGAAGTAGGGGTAGGGGAAGGCCGGGTAATAGAGCGAGCCATCCGGCGCGGTGCCATAGCGTACCGCGCGCGTGAAATCGGCATCCTGCCAGGCGCCGATCCCGGTGTCGCGGTCCGGTGTCAGGTTCGGCGCATAGATCGCGCCAAACGGCGTGTCGATGCGCTTGCCCCCCGCAAATGGTTTGGCGGGATCGGCGGTGTGGCAGCCTGCGCAGCCGCCGGCCTCGACCAGCGTCTTGCCGTAGGCAATCAGTTCGGGCGACGGTTCGGCGGCGAGGGCCGCGCTCGCAACCGCACCGCACAAGACCAGGCCAGCCAGAATCCCTCGCATCGTCGACCCTTCTTGCTGCGACTCATCAGCCCATTGCATCATACGGTCGTCACGTCGTTTCGCGATGCCGGGCTATGGTGACACAAATTGAAAATCGCCCATGCCTTTCGGGCCATGAAATTGCGTTTTTTTCCCGCCGCCGCGGAAGCGCCAGATTTGTGATGCGCCGCGTTAAATATCCGACATAGAGTGGCGGAGGTGGTCGGCGCGCCCTAGCTAAAAACAACGGGCAGGCAACGGCTTAAGCAGCCAAACGCTCAAAAGGGCGGAAGAGGACAAGAATGGGCATCAACCAGGGTCCGATCAGTCTCGATCAAAAATACACCCAAGGTACCGGCCATATCTTCACGACCGGCATCCAGGCGCTGGTCCGCCTGCCCATGGCCCAGATTCGCCGCGACCGTGCCGCGGGGCTGAACACCGCGGGCTTCATCTCCGGCTACCGCGGCTCGCCGCTCGGCGGCTACGACCAGCAGCTCTTCGCCGCGCGAAAGCATCTCGAGCAGTACAACATCAAGTTCCAGCCCGGCGTGAACGAGGATCTGGCGGCCACCGCCGTCTGGGGCTCGCAGCAGCTCAACCTCTCGCCCGGCGCCAAATATGACGGCGTCGTCGGCATCTGGTACGGCAAGGGCCCCGGCGTCGATCGCTGCGGCGACGTGTTCCGCCACGGCAATGCCGCCGGCTCCGCCAAGAACGGCGGCGTGCTGTGCCTTGCCGGCGACGACCATGGCGCAAAGTCCTCGACCGTTCCGCATCAGTCGGACCACGCCTTCATCTCGGCGCTGATGCCGTATCTCTATCCCTCGAGCATCCACGAGATGATCGAGATGGGCCTGCTCGGCATCGCGATGTCGCGCTACTCCGGCTGCTGGGTCGGCATGAAGGTGATCACGGAGACGGTGGAGACCACCGCCGAGATCGATCTCACCGACGAGATGAAGCCCTTCATCATCCCCCCGGATTTCGAGTTGCCGCCCGGCGGGCTCAATCTGCGCTGGCCCGATGACCGCTTCGAGCAGGACCGCCGCCTGCAGGACTACAAGGGCTTTGCCGCGATCGCCTTTGCGCGCGCCAACAAGGTCAACCGCGTCACCATGGATTCGCCGAACGCCCGCTTCGGCATCATGGCGTCGGGCAAGAGCTATGAGGATGTCCGCCAGGCGCTGCGCGAGCTCGGGATTACCGAGCAGGTCGCCGCCAAGATCGGCCTTCGGCTCTACAAGATCGGTATGCCCTGGCCACTCGAGCCGGAAGGTGTGAGGCAGTTCGCGGTCGGCCTTGAGGAGATCTTCATCGTCGAGGAACGGCGCGAGATCGTCGAGAACCAGGTCAAGCAGGAGCTGTTCAACTGGCGCGACGACGTCCGCCCGCGCATCGTCGGCAAGATGGACGAGCACGACAAGCGCTTCCTGACCTTCGCCGCCGAGCTCAGCGTCGCCTCGCTCGCGACCTCGCTGACCGAGCGACTTCTCAAGCTCGATCTCAACCCCGAGATTGCGGAGATGCTCCGCGCCAAGGCCGATTGGTTCAACGGCCGCCAGGCGACCCAGATGCAGGCGGTCGCACCCGTCTCCCGAACCCCGTATTTCTGCTCCGGCTGTCCCCACAACACCTCAACGAAAGTCCCCGAAGGCAGCCGCGCCATGGCCGGCATCGGCTGTCACTTCATGGCGCTGTGGATGGACCGCTCGACCGAGACCTTCACCCATATGGGCGGCGAGGGCGTGCCCTGGGTCGGTATCGCGCCCTTCACCAACGAGAACCACATTTTTGCGAACCTCGGTGACGGCACCTATTTCCACTCTGGCCTTCTCGCCATCCGCCAGGCGGTCGCCTCCAAGACCAACATCACCTACAAGATCCTCTACAACGACGCCGTTGCCATGACCGGCGGCCAGCGTCACGACGGCGATCTCTCGCCGCAGCAGATCACCTTCCAGCTCCACGCCGAAGGCATTCGCGAGATCTATCTGGTCTCGGAGGCGCCCGACACCTATCCGGCCGACACCATCGCGCCCGGGGTGAAGAAATATCACCGCGACGAGCTCGACAACGTCATGAAGATGTGCCGCGAGTTCAAGGGCACATCCGCCATCGTCTTCGTGCAGACCTGCGCCGCCGAGAAGCGCCGCCGCCGCAAGCGCGGCCTGATGGAAGATCCGGCGCGCCGCGTCATGATCAACCCCGCTGTCTGCGAAGGCTGCGGCGACTGCTCGGTGCAGTCGAACTGCATCTCGGTCGAACCGCTGGAGACCGAGTTCGGCCGCAAGCGCGCCATCAACCAGTCGTCCTGCAACAAGGACTATTCTTGCGTGAAGGGCTTCTGTCCGTCCTTCGTCACCATCGACGGCGGGGCGCCGCGCCACCGTGCGCCGGCGGAGCTCGCTGACATCGGCGCACTGCCGGAGCCGGCCTCGCGGCCGACGCTCGACAAGCCGTACAACATCGCCGTCGGCGGTGTCGGCGGCACCGGTGTGCTCACCATTGGCGCGCTGCTCGGCATGGCCGCCCACATCGAGGGCAAGGCCTCGATGATCCTCGACATGTCCGGCCTTGCGCAGAAGGGCGGCGCGGTGCTCAGCCATGTCCGCCTCTCGGATCATCCGGCGGAGGTGACCTGCTCGCGCATCGTCACCGGCACCGCTGATCTGGTGCTCGCCGCGGACGAGGTCGTCGCGGTGGCCAAGGACACGATCTCGCTGTGTGACACCACCCGTACCCGCGGCATCATCAACAGCCACGTCATCCCCACCGCCGACTTCGTCCTCAACCGCGACTTCAACTTCCAGACCCGCAAGCTGAACGGACTTTTGGAGACGGCGCTGCACAAGGACTCCGTCTTCTTCGATTTCACCAAGCCGGCCGAGCAGTTGCTCGGCGACAGCATCGCCACCAACATGATGATGATGGGCTACGCCTATCAGAAGGGGCTATTCCCGCTGTCGGCGGAGTCGATCGAGCAGGCGATCGAGGTCAACGGCGTCTCGATCAAGATGAACAAGGAAGCCTTCCGCCTCGGCCGCCTCGCGGTCGCAGACCCCGCGCGTCTCGCCGACATGCTGAAGGGGACGGAAGAGGTCGCAGCACCCAAGACGCTGGATGCAATGACGCTCGACGAAGTGATCGAGCACCGTAGCAGGCATCTCACCGCCTATCAGAACGGCCGCCTGGCAAAGCGCTATCGCAAGCTGGTCGACCAGGTCCGCGACGCCGCGGCGAAGGGCAGCTATGGCGATGCGCTGCCGCGCGCGGTTGCGATCAACTACGCAAAGCTGCTGGCCTACAAGGACGAATACGAGGTCGCGCGGCTCTTCACCGACGGCGGCTTCGAAAAGCAGCTCCGTGACCAGTTCGAGGGCGACTTCAAGTTCAGCTTCAACCTGGCCCCGCCGATTTTGAGCCGAGGCGTCGATGCGCTGGGCCGCCCGAAGAAGCGCGCTTTCGGCCCGTGGATGCTGAAGGCGTTCGGCGTGCTGGCAAAATTCAAGTTCCTGCGTGGTACCCCGCTCGACATCTTCGGCCGCAGCGCCGACCGCAAGCTCGAGCGCGATTTGATCGTCGGCTACGAGAAGGACGTCGCCACAGTGCTCGGCCTGTTGTCGCCGGTCACGATCGACACGTCGGTCGAATTGCTCTCGCTGCCCGACCGCATCCGCGGCTACGGCCCGGTGAAGGAGAAGGCAGTCGCCGACGCTAAAGCCCGCTACGCCCAGCTCGCCGCCGATCTTGCGAGCCCGCCGCCAGCCCCGAGGCAGATCGCAGCCGAGTAGCGAAGTCCCGGGTGGGCAAAGGCGCGTAGCGCCGTGCCCACCATCTCGCGGGTGAGGCACAAGTGGCGCGCACGCCTCGCTTTGCCCACCCTCCGATTTCCTGTTTGAAATCAATCACCGTTCTACTGTGCATGGGGTTGTTTTCGCGAAAGCAGGCGGCTTCCGATAAAACGAAAGATTGCTTGCGCCGTCGGGCAAAACACCCCTAGGGTTTTGGCCGTCGTGGAGCGGTCTCAGTATCTGACCGTCACCCTGAGGTGCTCGCCTCTTCGGCGAGCCTCGAAGGGCGACGGCCCGGCTGTTGCTGCGGGGAGTATGCCGAAGCAGCGTGGCCGCTCATCCTTCGAGGCTCTCCACGCGGCGCGTTGCGCCGCATGGCTCGCACCTCAGGATGACGGGTCTCGCAAACCACTTGCGCCAACCCGCTACCCTCTCGCCCGACGGAATATTTCCGCGCTTGCCAATCAAGTCCCCGCGGTTCAGAAAAAAGAGCCAAGAAGAAACGCGAGCGGAGACCTCTGTTTTGACCAT
Source organism: Bradyrhizobium ganzhouense (assembly GCF_049949285.1). Lineage (NCBI taxonomy): Bacteria > Pseudomonadati > Pseudomonadota > Alphaproteobacteria > Hyphomicrobiales > Nitrobacteraceae > Bradyrhizobium > Bradyrhizobium ganzhouense. Next base: position 5,701,915 of record NZ_CP181318.1, on the reverse strand, counting down.
CAAGGGCAAGGCCTACATTGCCGGGATCTACGAACACCCGACCCGGCATGCGCCGGACAAATCCACCGCCCAGCTTCACGCCGAGGTCGCGAAGGGCGCGATCGAGGATGCCGGGCTCAGCAAGGACGATGTCGACGGCTATTTCTGCGCGGGCGATGCGCCCGGCGGCGCCTGGCCGATGGTCGATTATCTCGGCCTGAACACCAAAAAGCTCCGTCACGTCGATTCCACCGAGACCGGCGGCTGTTCCTACATCATCCATCTCGGCCACGCCGCGGAAGCCATCGCGGCGGGCAAGTGCTCGATCGCGCTGATCACGCTCGCGGGCAAGCCGCGCACCGGCGTGATGCCGCCGCGTGCGGCAGGCGCCGAAGCCGATTTCGAGTCCGCTTACGGCGCGACCACGCACAATGCCTATGGCATGTGTGCCATGCGCCATATGCACGACTATGGCACCACCAGCGAGCAGCTCGCCTGGATCAAGGTCGCGGCTTCGCATCACGCGCAATACAATCCGCATGCGATGCTCAAGGATGTCGTCACCGTCGAGGACGTCTTGAACTCGCCGATGATCTCCGATCCCCTGCATCGCATGGATTGCTGCGTCGTCTCCGACGGCGGCGGCGCGCTAATCGTGACGACGCCCGAAATCGCCAAGAGCCTGAAGAAGCCGCTGGTCAAGCTGATCGGGCACGGCGAGGCGATGAAGGGGCCGCGTGGCGGCAAGGATCTCGATCTCACTTATTCCGCCGGCATCTGGTCCGGCCCGCGCGCGTTCGAGGAAGCCGGCATCACGCCGAAGGACATCAAGTACGCCTCGATCTATGACAGCTTCACCATCACCGTGCTGATGCAGCTCGAGGACCTCGGCTTCTGCAAGAAGGGCGAGGGCGGCAAGTTCGTTGCCGACGGCAATCTGATCTCGGGCGTCGGCAAGCTGCCGTTCAACACCGATGGCGGCGGCCTCTGCAGCAACCATCCTGTCAACCGTGGCGGCATGACCAAGATCATCGAGGCAGTCCGGCAGCTGCGCGGCGAGGCGCATCCGAAGGTGCAGGTCAAGAATTGCGATCTCGCCATCGCCCACGGCACCGGCGGCCTTCTGGGCGTTCGCCACGCCGCCTCGACGGCCATTCTGGAGCGCGTGTGATGAGTGAAGCCAAGAAATATCCCGCCCCGATCACCAACCCCGAGACCGCCGCGTTCTGGGACGCGGCCAAGCAGGGCAAGTTCATGATCAAGCGCTGCACGGCCTGCGGCGAAGCGCATTACTTCCCGCGCTCGATCTGCCCGTTCTGCTACTCCGACAAGACGGTGTGGGAGGAGGCGTCGGGCGAGGGCACGATCTACACTTGGAGCCTGATGCGGAAGTCGCCGACCGGTCCTTATGCCATCGGCTACGTCACGCTGAAGGAGGGACCGTCGGTGCAGACCAATTTCGTCGACTGCGATCTGGAGAAGCTGAAGATCGGCCAGAAGGTAAAGGTGGTGTTCAAGCCAACCGATGGCGCACCGCTGCCGTTTTTCACACCGGCCTAAAATTCTTCCCTTCCCCCCTTGTGGGGGAAGGTGGCGCGAAGCGCCGGATGAGGGGTATCTCTCCGCAGAGAGAGTTTTCGACGCGCAAGCAACCCCTCACCCAAACGCGTATGTGGCCGGCACCTCGTAGCCCTCTCCCACAAGGAGAGAGGGCGCATCAATGAGCGCCGGTGAAATTCCGGAGGAAACAAACAAAATGTCCGCCAGATACGAAGAACTCAAAGGCCTGAAAAACATCGGTCAGAAATATTCCTACAGCGATCGCGAGGTGATGCTCTATGCCTACGGCATCGGCCTTGGCGCTGATCCGATGGACGAGAACGAGCTCGCCTTCGTCAATGAGGGCACGTTCACGCCGCGGCCGCTGAAAGTGGTGCCGACCTTCGCGTCCGTCGCGGCGTGGGGCTCGGGGCCGGGCGAGATGAATCTCAATCGCGTGATGGTGGTCGACGGCGAGCGCGACATCACCTTCCACCAGCCGCTGCCGGTCGCCGCCAACATCACCGCCGACTCCTCCGTGGTCGAAGTCTACGACAAGGGCAAGGACAAGGGCGTCGTCATCAGCCACCAGACCGTGCTCAAGAACGAGAAGGGCGAGAAGCTCGCCACGCTCGTCGCCTCGCGCTTCGCCCGTGGCGACGGCGGCTTTGGCGGGCCGAACCTGACCCAGCCCGATGCGCACAAGATCCCCTCGCGCGCGCCCGACAGGACCATCGACATCGTCACGCGTCCTGATCAGGCGCTGGTCTATCGCCTCTGCGGCGACCGCAATCCGCTGCACTCCGATCCGGAGTTTGCAAAGAAGGCCGGCTTCCCGCGCCCGATCCTGCACGGCATGTGCACCTACGGCATCACCTGCCGCGGCGTGCTGCAAACCTATGCCGATTACGATGCCAGCGCGTTCCGTCAGCACGTCGCGCGGTTCTCTTCGCCGGTCTATCCCGGCGAGACCGTGACGATGGACCTCTGGAAGGACGGCAACACGATCTCGTTCGAAGCCAAGGTGAAGTCGCGCGGCGTCACCGTGATCAAGAACGGCAAGACGGTGCTGGGTTAGCAACACGCGACGGCCGTCGTCTCCCTCGCCCCGCTCTCGCGGGGAGAGGGCGGGGTGAGGGGCTCTCACCACGAGCGGTGACGGTATTGAGACCTGTACCCCCTCACCCGGATCGCAAGGGCGATCCGACCTCTCCCCGCAAGCGGGGCGAGGTGGAAGAAACAAAAACAGGGAGAAGCCACCATGGGACTACTCGACGGCAAGGTTGCGCTGATCACCGGCGCGGGCGGGGGGCTCGGTGAAGCCTATGCAAAGCTGTTCGCGCGGGAAGGGGCCTCGATCGTCGTCAACGATCTCGGCGGGCCCCGCGATGGCTCCGGCGCCGACAAGTCGATGGCGCAGCTCGTGGTGGACGCGATCAAGGCGGAGGGCGGCAAGGCGGTCGCCAACGGCGCCGACATCTCGACCATGGAAGGCGGCCAGTCGGTGTTCGACGACGCCATCAAGCACTTTGGCCGCGCCGACATCCTGGTCAACAATGCCGGCATCTTGCGCGACCAGACCTTCGCCAAGGCCAGCGAGTCCGACTGGGACAAGGTCATCAAGGTGCACCTGAAGGGCACCTTCTGTTGCACCATGCCGGTGTTTCGCTGGATGCGGGAAAACGGTGGCGGCGTCATCGTCAACACCTCCTCGACATCGGGCCTGATCGGCAATTTCGGCCAGACCAATTACGGCGCGGCCAAGGGCGGCATTTGGGGCCTGTCCAACGTGCTGGCGATCGAGGGCCGGAAATACAACATCCGGATCTGGACGCTCGCCCCGGGCGCCCTGACCCGCATGACCGCAGACCTGCCCCGCTATAAGGAGAACCCCGGTGCGGCGCTAGGGCCGGACGGGATCGCGCCAGCCGTGCTATACATGGTCAGCGATTTGTCGGGCGACCAGACCGGCAAGGTGCTGGGCGTGTCCGGGCCTCGCGGCGTGCGCGAAATGCGGATGATGGAGATGGAAGGCTGGAAACCGCCGCACACAGGCTGGAACGCCCGGGACATTGCAGATCATGCCAAGGAGATCTTCTTCTCCGAGGAGCAGATTAAGATGGGCGCGCGGAGGTTCTAGGCACACTGTCATTCCGGGCCTGCCCCTTACGGCCATCCCGGAATGACGACAAACGATAGGACAGAGAGACCCAATGAAACTGACCGCCGACGCCAAAGGCACCTTCGCAATCGCGCCGACGCCGTTCCACGATGACGGAAGGATCGACGAGCGCTCGATTGACCGCCTGACCGATTTCTACGAGGAGGTCGGCTGCGACGGCGTCACGGTGCTCGGCATCCTCGGCGAGGCGCCGAAGCTCGACGCCGCCGAGGCCGAGCAGGTCGCGGTGCGCTTCGTCAAGCGCGCCAAGAAGATGCAGGTGATCGTCGGCGTCTCCGCGCCGGGCTTTGCGACCATGCGCTCGCTGGCGAAGGCCTCGATGGACGCAGGCGCCGCCGGCGTCATGATCGCGCCGCCGCCCAGCTTGCGCACCGACGACCAGATCATCGGCTATTACAAGCAGGCGGCCGAAGCGATCGGCCCTGACGTGCCCTGGGTGCTCCAGGACTATCCGCTGACGCTCTCGGTGATCTTCACGCCCGCCGTGATCCGCAAGATCGTCATGGACAATGCGAACTGCGTGATGCTCAAGCACGAGGACTGGCCGGGCCTCGAAAAGATCTCGACGCTGCGCAACTTCCAGAAGGACGGCGCGCTCCGTCCGCTCTCGATCCTCTGCGGCAATGGCGGGCTCTTTTTGGACTTCGAGATGGAGCGCGGCGCCGACGGCGCCATGACCGGCTACGCCTTCCCAGAGCTTCTGATCGACGTCGTGAACCTCTCCAAGGCCGGTAAGCGCGATGCCGCGCATGATTTGTTCGACGCCCATCTGCCGCTGATCCGCTACGAGCAGCAGCCGGGCGCCGGCCTTGCCGTGCGCAAGCATGTGCTGCAGAAGCGCGGCATCATCGCCTCCAGCGCCCAGCGCAAGCCCGCCGCGACCATCACGCCGGCGGCAAAGGCGGAGGTCGACTACCTGCTGTCGCGCGTCGCCCGCGTCGACAAGCGCGCCAATCTCGGCCCGCAATCCAGCGCCGCAGGTTAGTTGGATGCCCGAGACATCAGCATCACGCCCGGCCTCGACGATCCTCCTGCTGCGCGATGGCGCAGCAAAGGAAGTCGAGATCTTCATGATGGTCCGCCATCATCAGATCGAGTTCAACTCGGGCGCGCTGGTGTTTCCCGGCGGCAGCGTCGATGCCGGCGACAACGAGATTGTCGCCCGCGCCGACCTGTATTCGGGCGGCGAGGGCTTGAGCGAATCCGATCGCGGCTTCCGCATCGCTGCGATCCGCGAGACCTTTGAGGAAAGCGGCATCCTGCTGGCGCGGTCGAAGGAGACGAAGGCGCCGATCGATGCGAAGCGCGCCGGAGAGATCGCTGATGCGCATCGCGTCGCGCTCAACGAGCACAAGATCAGCTTCCTCAGCATTTTGGCGGACAACAACCTCCAGCTCGCGCTCGACACGCTCGTGCCTTACGCGCACTGGATCACGCCGGAGGGCATGCCGAAGCGTTTCGACACCTGGTTCTTCCTGGCGGCAGCACCGCCCGATCAGCTCGGCGCGCATGACGGACCGGAGTCGACCGACTCGATCTGGGTCTCGGCACGCGAGGCGGTGGAGGGCGGTGACAGCGGCCGCTTCAAGCTGCCGTTCCCGACCACGCGCAACCTGATCCGGCTTGCGAAGCAGCCAAGCGTGAAAGCCGCACTCGATCATGCCAAGGGCCTATCGATCGTCACGGTGATGCCGGTCATGACCAAGACCGACACCGGCCGTCAGCTCCGCATTCCCCGCGAAGCCGGCTATGACGGCGAGGTGTTCGAGGTCGGCGCGGTCGGCTAGGACACTTCGATACGCGACGAACTATCGCGCCCGTAGCCGCTGTATCGTCCGTCCGCTGACAACAGGACGGATCGGGCGCCATGGACAACCGGCAGGACACCAACATCGCCGCCGAGCTGGCGCTGTTGGTTGCACTCGCAACGCTCTGGGGCGGCTCCTACACCTTCATCAAGCTTGGCGTCGCCACCATCCCGCCGGTCACGCTGATCGCCGCGCGCACCACGATTGCGGGCCTGCTGCTGCTCGCCGTTATGTGGGCGAGGGGCATCAAGATGCCGACGGACGCCGCGACCTGGCAGCGCTTCGCCTTCCAGGCTGTGCTCAACAGCGTTATCCCCTGGACCCTGATCGCCTGGGGCGAGCGTCATGTCGATGCGTCGCTTGCCACCATTCTCAACTCCGCCGGGCCCATCTTCACCTTCCTGCTCACCGCAATCGTCACCCGCCATGAGGCCACGACCCCGCGAAAACTGTTCGGCGTGGTCGCCGGCATGGCCGGCATCCTGCTGATCGTCGGCGTCGATGCGTTCCACGACATCGGCAGCGGCCTCGTCGCGGAAGCCGCGATCGTTGCGGCCACCGTCTGCTACGCCTGCGCCGCGATCTTCGGCCGGAGCTTCAAGGGCCTCGATCCCGTGGCGCCCGCGGCCGGCTCGCTGCTGGCGGGCGCGGCCGTGCTGATCCCGGCCTCGCTCGTGCTCGAGCAGCCCTGGACGCTCTCGCCCTCGCTAAGCTCGGTCCTGGCGCTGCTGGCGCTCGCGGTGTTCTCGACCGCGGCGGCGTTCGCGATCTACTTCCGCCTGATCCAGACCCTCGGCTCGGTCGGCACCACCGCCCAGGCCTATCTCCGCGTCCCGATCGGAGTCGCCATCAGCGTCGCGTTCCTGGGGGAAACCCTGAGCCGGACCGCCTGGATTGGTTTGGCCTGCGTCGTCCTCGGCGTTGCCGCCATGACGATCCCAGCCCGGCGCACGGCTGTCGCTAAACCATCATGAAAGACAGCCTGTTCCGGCCGGCGGAGGCATGTTCCCCCGGAGGGGCGATACAGCGTATATTAGGGGTGTATGGAGTCCGGTTCCGCCCCAATGCCCGTCGAAACGCCACCGAATCCGCTGCCGAAGCGATCGTTTTCGCTGTCGATCGGCCAGATGACATTCGGCAGCTTCATTCTGGTGCTAGCGGTAATCATCGTCACCTCGACCGCCAGCGTGATCGCGATCCGGCATATCGACGCCACCTTCGCCGAGCTGCAGCGGCTCCAAAGCGTCGGCGATCTCGCCGAAGATATCGACCGCCGCATGAACGACCTGCGGCTCGCCGCGCGTGACTTCGTCACCGATCCCGGCGCCGGCATCCAGTTTCAGCAGGTGGGCGAGGCCGCCTCGACCCTGAGCGACATCCTCAAGAAGACCCGTATCGATCTTGCCCCCGAGCAGCAGGATATGATCGACGGCGTCTCCGAGCGGCTTGCGACTTACCGCAGCGGGCTGCAGCGGATCTCGACCCTGATCGATCGCCGTGCGGAGTTGCTCGCCGGGCTGCCGCCGCTGCGCGACCAGTTCGATGCGGCGGTCTCCGAAAGTGGGGACCGCGATCTCGCCGCCCGCCTGTCGGAGGCGCAGAGCCGAATTGCCCTCGGGCTGCTCGCCCGCAACCCGTCCGCTGCCGAACAGGCCGCGCAGGGCATGCGGACGATGGAGATCGCAGATAGCCGGTTGAAGTCGGCCGTGAACAATTACGCCGATGCCATCATCGCAGTCGCCGTCCGCGAACGGCAGATCGCCGATATCGACCGCGAGGTGCTCGGAACCGAGGGCCGTTTGATCGGCCGCGTCACCGAATTGCTCCGTGACGTCAGCGACCGCCGCGGCCATGTACTGTCGCGCGATTTTGCCCGGACGCTTGCCGAGGCACGCTGGCAGAGCATCGTGCTCGGCAGCATGGGGGTGTTGATCGGCATCCTCGCCGCCGGTTTCGTGGTGCGTCGGACGGTGCGTCCGTTGGCCCAGATCGCGCGCTCGATCCGGGCGCTCGCGGCCGGCGAGAAGAGGACCTCGATTCCGTCGGCCGATCTCGACAACGAGATCGGCGACATCGCGCGCGCGGCAGAGGTGTTCCGCCGCGCGCTGGAGGAGGCCGACACGGCGCGCGAAGCGGCGGTGCGCGCGCTCACCGAGCAGCGGCTGGCCGAAGAAAGCTATCGCAAGCTGTTCGAGGGCTCGGTCGACGGCATCTATGTGACGACGCCGGCCGGCGACCTCCTCAACGCCAATCCGGCGCTGGCGCGCATGATGGGCTATGACAGCCCGCAGCACCTGATCGATAGCATCAACGACATCGCCCACACCATCTACGTCCATCCCGAGGCTCGCGAGGAATACCAGCGGCTGATGCACCGCGACGGAATCGTGCGCGAGTTCGAATACCAGGTGCGCCAGCGCAGCGGCGACATCCTCTGGCTTTCCGACAGCGCGACTGGCGTGCGGGACGAGCAGGGCAGGATCGTCCGCTACGAAGGCACGTTGCGCGACATCACGGACCAGAAGCGCGCGGAAGACGCCATCGCCGAAGGCCGCCGCCTGCTCCAACAAGTCATCGACACTGTGCCGGCCGTTATCAACGTCAAGGACCCCGACCTCCGTTACGTGCTGATGAACCGCTACATGGCCGGCATCTTCGGCATCGAGCCCGGCGACGCGCTCGGCCGCACCACCGCCGATCTGATGTCGCGCTATGGCGCGGCCAAGACCGACGAGAACGACAAGCGCGTGCTGAACTTGCGAAAGGGTCTCGGCTTCTACGAGGAGGAGTACAAGGACTCCTCAGGCAACATGCGGCAATGGCTGGTCAACAAGCTGCCGCTGCTGGATGCCGAGGGCGAGATTGAACGGATCGTCACCGTGGCGCTCGATATCGGCGAGCGCAAGCGCGGCGAGCAGGAGATGCGGAAGGCCAAGGACGCCGCCGAGACGGCGCTGCGCAATCTGCGCGAGACCCAGGCCTCGCTGATCGAGGCGGAAAAGCTCGCAGCCCTCGGACGCCTGGTCGCCGGCGTCGCGCACGAGGTCAACAATCCCGTCGGTATCAGCCTCACGGTCGCCTCTGCGCTGGAGCGCAAGACGGCGATATTCAGCGCCGAGGTCGAGCGCGGCGGGCTTCGCCGCTCGACGCTCAACGACTATCTCAACACCAGCCGCGACGCGTCCTCGCAACTCGTCTCCAATCTCAACCGCGCCGCCGAGCTGATCCAGTCGTTCAAGCAAGTCGCGGCCGACCGCAACTATTCAGATCAGCGCAGCTTCGACCTCGCCGACCTCACCGAGCAGGTGGTGATGAGCCTGCGTCCGGGCCTGCGCAAGCAGAACCTGACGCTCAACGTCGAGTGCCAGCCCAACCTGACCATGAACAGCTATCCCGGCCCTTACGGCCAGGTGCTGACCAATCTGTTCCTGAACTCGGTGGCGCACGCTTTCCCGGACGGACGTCCGGGGATCATCGACATCCGGGTGCGCGAGTCCGGCAAGGACAATGTCGAGATCATCGTCGCCGACAACGGCTGCGGCATGTCGCTCGACGTACGCAGGCGCGCCTTCGATCCGTTCTTCACGACGCGGCGCGATCAAGGTGGCACCGGTCTTGGGCTGCACATCGTCTACAGCATCGTGACGAACCGGCTCGGCGGGCGGCTCGACCTCGATTCCGAGCCGGGCGAGGGCACGCGCATTCAGATAATTCTGCCGCGCACCGCGCCGCTGGAGCAGGCTGCCGAATAGTTCTGTCTCTAATCAGCCTCTGCGAGCTTGTGCAGGGTGGCGCCGAAAATCAGGCTGGCCTTGCCGACCAGCGCCGTTCCCGTCATCTCCGCGCGGGTCTCCGTGTAGGTCCCGTTGACACCGATGCCGACCGGGGCAGGGCCGCCGAACAGCGGATTGTCATCGCCCCGCGGCGAGGTGTGCCGTTGCACCAGCACCTCGCCTTTGAAGGTGTGGTCGTCCTTCACCACGTAGCTGCCGGTGTAGTAGAGGTAAGCATCGCCTCCGAGGATCTTGCCGTCGCGAAAAAGAATCACGCCGCTACCCTTGCCGACTCGGCCATCGAGCAGGCTCACGTGAATCGAATAGAGGCCGTTCTTCATAACGTCCCGTCGGCCGGCCGCCATCGCCCAATGGCGTCACCGGTGAAGCTTTTATGCCAAAGCGCAACCCCTCGCGCAACGCGGCAGTTTCGCCGGTCGTAGTGTCCCATGCCGGCTCGCGGACCGTAATTGTCCCAGCTTGTGTGTGACGCGGTTATGACGGTCTCATCATGGAGCGAGGCCAGTCGTTGCGAATCGGAGTTGGCCCGCGAAATGCATAACTATTGTTGCACTGGCCGCGGGGTGCTGGAGCAAGACGAACGTGAGCAACTGGATCGATTCCGGCGGCAATGAGCCGCGTCTGTACAGTGCGCGTCCCACGAACTGCGAAACACAACGACGGCGGATTGGCCGTCCCACACGGTGGCGAAGCGCAGCAGGTCTTGCTTGTGCGCTGGCGCTGATCGCGCTGATTGCCCCGCTCGGGCACGCACGCGACCGCGGCCAGTTCGTCAACACCAGTGCGGAACTGAAAGCCTGGTTCGACGGCTTGCGTAGCGGCAAGGGGCCATGCTGCTCCGATGCCGACGGTTCGGCAATCTCGGACTCCGATTGGGAGAGCAAGGACGGGCACTATCGTGTCCGCATCCCGCGCCTTGGCTACGTGGTCGAGGGTCGGGAGCAGGAGCTCGTCTGGGTTGACGTGCCCGAGGAGGCCGTGATCTCGGAGCCCAACCGGGTCGGACGCACCATGGTCTGGCCGATCTACGGCTACATGGGCGTCACGATCCGCTGCTTTATGCCCGGTAGCATGACTTAGCCAGGCAAGAGGCTCGCCCGGCTTCTCGTCGATGTCAGATGCGGCGCCGCGTCAGGTATATTTCTTGTCGCGCTCGAGCAGCTCGACGGAGATGCCTTCGGGGCCGCGGATGAAGCAGATGCGGACGCCGGGCCGGATCGTGGTCGGCTCGCGGGTGAACGTCACGCCCTTGGCCTTGATCTCGGCGGCGACGGCGTCGATGTCCTTCACAGTGAGCCCGAAATGGTCGAGGCCCTGATGGGGGTGCGGCGGCGGCGGGCTGACGGCGCTGTCACCCTCCAGCGGCGCGATGAAGATCCTTGCGCCGCCCAGGTTCACGTCGATGCGTCCCGGCGCGCGCACGATTTCGCCGCCGAGGATGTCGCGCAGCCAGTCCGCGGTCGTTTCCGGATCGGGGCTGCGCAGATGGATGTGATCCCAGGTGACGACGACTGGCATTTCCAATTCCTCCCGATAGGGTCTTCGCAATGTTGCAGCGCATGTTAGCGATCCCGATCGACCATCGCCACCGTGGCTCCTATCCGAGATTCGGGCGGTTGCGGGAACTTTAGTTCATCTCACGGATTGAGGAGTGAGGCGAGTGATGCACCCATGAACGCAGGGTTTGGCCGGACCGGACTGGGAAGCTTCGCTGGGAATGGCGAGGACCCGCCGCGGTCCGGGTCCGCCACAAGTGTCTGGCTCACGCGAGGCCTGTTGTGGCTGCTGGCGGCGCTCGTGGTTGGCGGTGCCGTCTGGCTGCTGATGCCGCCCTCCGAAGGCAATTTCGCGCAGACCGAGCCTACGAATTTGGCGCTGGCAAGCGTCGATCCGGCTTCCCCGACAACCGCCTCAGATACCTCCGCTGCGGAGGCCGCCGGGCTCGACCGGATGAAGATCTCATCGCAGACCTGGCGGCGCGGCGGGCTCGGCTCGAAGGCGCTTGTGACGTTCACCGTGCGAAATGACAATGACTATGCCGTAAAGGATGTCGAGATCGTCTGCGCCTTCACACGGCGCGACGGCAGCCATCTGACCGACCGCAGCCGCGTGCTGGCCGACATTGTCGGCATGAAAAGTCGCAAGACCTTTGCGCGCGTTCCCGTCGGATTCGTCAACGTGAATGCCGATCAGGCGACGTGTTCGCTGGTCACGGCGCGTCGCGCCTAAAGGGCCATGCGTTCCGCTAGCGAAAAAGTTACCGTCCCTGCTCCTTGGCCAAAATCTTGGCGTTGCCATTTGAACCAAAGGGCAGGGCGTAGGAACCAACTAAAGGATCGCCGGTTAAGGCGAAGGGCCCACGCGGGGTTGCGGGGGGCGGAGTGCGGCCAATGCCCATCTTTCGGTATTTCATGTTCGTCGGTGGAGCGCTGCTCGCACTGTTGTTCGCGGCTGATTTCGTTTGGCCGACGTCGCCGGTCGGGCAGGCGGTTGCGACTGCGGGTTATGACCAGCCGCTGATCCGGATCCGGTCCGACCGTCATCTGCCTGATCGTGTCGTGCTCGATACCAGCCAGCCGACCATCGCCGCGCCGGAGACGAAGACGGCTGCCGTCGCGGCGCCTCAGCCGACGGCGCAGGCGGACCCACTGGGTGACATGTCGGCAAAGGCGCGGGTGCGCGAGACCTTCGCCCAGTTCACGCCGAAAGGCGATGTGGCTGTGGGCAGAAAGGCTGATGCCAAGCCGCAAGCTCAGGCTCAAATGGCCCAGACCCAGGCTCCGCAGGTTCAGGCCCCGGTTCAGCCCAAGCGCAGGGTGGCCCGGGCGCATCCGGCGCCGCAGCGTGGTCAGCCGATGATGCTGGTGGCACAGCAGCCGCATTTCGGGCTTTTCAACACGACCTGGTAACAGCGTGCCTCTGCCTCGCCTCGATAAAGGCGGGGAGGGCTTTTTATTGTTCGACCTCTCTGCTAATTCGAACCGATCCGAACGTCGCAGGCCAGCTGGCCTGCCAGCCCATGTCCGCGGCGCTTCGGTTGTGGCCCATGATCTAGGGCCCAGGCGCTCGTAGCTCAGCTGGATAGAGCATCGGATTTCGATTCCGAGGGTCGGGAGTTCGAATCTCTCCGAGCGCGCCATTTCGCTACGCTATCATCCCCGAAACCCGCCGTACGCGCGATGCTAGCCGTCCAATTGCATCCGCTGTTGCGCATCTCACAATCTCGACGAACGACGATGGCGAATTAAGTTCATCTCGTTCGCCGGCGAAACGGGCTGACTGAGATGCCGGCGCGATCGATGCGTACGCGCCCAGCTAGGCCAACCATCGGCACATGTCGGTTCCTCGGCTCTCGTTCGCGACGCTGGCTACTCAGCCGGCTGTAGCGTGTGGTCGCGGCGGGCGATGCGCTCGTGCATCTGCCGGATCATGCGGCTTGCGGTGGTCTCGAACAGGCAGGGGATGACGGCGTGCACCAGGGCCGCCAATGCGGCACCGAACAGGCGTGTCGCGAAGCCGAGCGCGAACAGGAAATGCTCGCCGTAGGATTCGTCGACGCTCTGCGGGTGGGACAGAAACAGCCGGTGCAGGGTGGCTTGCATGCGAGGCTCCAGGGTGCGGTTCACCTGCAATCTCTAGGGGATTCGGGCCAAGAAGATGTCCCAAATATCACACGATATGCGCTAGATTGGTTGAATTTGGACGACAATTATGCGTATTATCGGGATAATGGACCAAACAGATTGCAGACTCCTCAACCTGATCCAGCATGACGCCGCTCTGTCGCTGGACGAGCTCAGCGAGCGGGCGGGGCTATCCCGCAACGCCTGCTGGCGGCGCATCAAGCGGCTGGAGGATGACGGCGTCATCAAGGGCCGCGTGACACTGCTCGATGCAAGCCGCATCAACGTCGGCCTGACCGCCTTCATCGCGCTGCGCACCACCGAGCACAGCGCGACCTGGCTCGACCAGTTTTCGAAAGCCGTGCGCGACATTCCGGAGATCATCGGCGTCTACCGCATGACCGGCGATATCGATTATCTGCTGCAGGCCGTCATCCCGGATGTTGCCGCCTATGACCAGCTCTACCAGCGCCTGATCGGAAGGATCACGCTCGCGGACGTGTCGTCGTCATTCGTCATGCAAGAGATCAAGGCGACGACGGTGCTGCCACTCGACTATGCGCCGGAGCGGCGCGGGTGAAGCCGCGGCATCTGGCGCGGGCCGCATGCGCATGGTTTGCGCGCACCGCGCCACGGCGAAGCAATAGTGGCCATCTTCATCGGCCGTGGCGCGCCATTTGTCAGGCCTGAGCCTTCAGGTCTGACCGCGTCAATCCGCAAGTCGCAGCTACTTGCCCCGGATATTCAGACCATTGGGGCCGGAAGACCGGTTTGCCGGGCCCGCGCCAGGGTGTCCGAGGGCGCTTCGTGGAAGGTCGCGCGGTATGCTGCGGCAAACTCGCCGAGGTGATGAAAGCCCTGAGCCCTTGCGCACGAGGCGACCGACGCGCCACCGCTCCTGAGAAGCTGCGTGCGGGTGGCCCATAGCCGCTTCAGGCGGATGTATTGATGCAGGCTCATCCCGCGCACCTTGGCCACCGCGCCGCCGAGGGTCCGGATCGAGACGCCGAGCTCACCGGCGAGATCGGCCGTATAGATCGGGGTGGTCGGATAGGCTGCGACGTAATCGTCGATCCGCTGCACGAGCCTGGCAGTTCGCGCGCCTGCATTCGGGGCGCCACGCTCGGACAACGGATTCGTTCGAAACAGATCGTCGAAAGCGAGCAGCAGCCCCTCCTGGAGATGGGCGGCGGCTTCCGTGGCCTCGAACATGTGCGGCGCGACCGATGCTGTCCGCAGGATGTCTTGCACAAGCTGCCGCGCGTAGAGATGCGCGGCGGGGTCCGCGATGCGAACCCACAATGCGTCGGCGCGATCGAACCAGCCGCGATCCCTGAGCGTGGGCGAGAACATGATCAGCGCATGATGATTGATCTGGGGCTCGACGAAATGGCAGTCATGGTTGCCGCGCAAGGCAATGAAGAAGCGCGAGTCGAGATCCATTCCGCTCGAGCTGGCGCGCAGATCATCGCTCATGGGCAGGATCACCATGCCCCCCGGCGCGCGGTAGGTGGTGTCAAGGATACGTGCAAACGATCTCGCGACGATGATCCTGCATGCCGGCAGGTTCACGATCGCGCGCGCGGCTGCGAAATTGGCGACGTCGAGTGGAATGCTCCGGGCGTCTTCCAGCGACTCAGCCGGTCGAAACGAGTCGACGTCGGTAAACCGGGTTAGCTGAAGTGCGGAGGATGGGGCGAGAGCGTCGAAGAACATGCGTCTGGCCGGATGCTGCAATGTGATAATAAAATGAACGTCGCTACATGGCCATCATTGGCGAAACATGACGATTCAGTAAACAGGATTCCATGCCGTAATATTGCGGACATCATCTCACGAGGGCTGATCAGATCGATGTTCTCGAGACGGGTTTGCACGTTCACTCCCGTCTGCGGACACCGGAAAACAATCAAATCGGCCATCGGCACAGAATGACGGCACGACGAGTTTCATCTTTGATATAGATCAGTTTTGGAATTGCTCCGCGGCCGTGCGCCTGCGCCACCTCGCAAAAAGCGAAGGGGCCCCGAGGGCCCCTTCAAATTTCACCAGCGGCGATAGCCGTAGTAGCGCGGGCCATAATAACGCGGTCCGTAATAGCGGGGACCGTAATAGCGCGACGGCCCATAATATCCGTATCCGGGGCCGTAGCCGTAATAGACGTTCGGCTGCCACCAGCAGCGTCCCCAGGCGTTGCAGACCATGCGGACCTGCTCGACGTCGGAGACCTGCGGCGTCGCAGGTGCAGGCGCAACGGGCATGGCCGACGCCGTCGATGATGCCGCGATGGCACCGAACAGGGACGCAGCGACAAGGCCGATCTTAAGTTTCATAATGTCTTCCTCTGCTTACGCGATACAGATATCGAAGTTGTTCTGATCAAATTGTGGCAGAACCGAAATGTAATGCTGATGAACAAATCTTCAGCTCGCCCGCCGCAGGCCTGACCTCAACTCCGCAAGAGTATCCTAGGTCCTTCGTGAAATTCGAAGAGCCGGCCCACGGTGATTGGAGCAGTGCAATGAACAAGTTGAAGATCGACTGGCTCGTCGCAGGACGCTCCGTGGCGAGGTCGGCAAGGACCTCGTCAAGCTGACGGTCTATGAGATCGAGAAGCAGGGGTTAGGCCGCCCGTCGCACGAAGACGCCGAGGCGCCCCTCAGAAGCAGGGGTGCCGCCGGCCGTCCTGGCCGACATAGGCGGCGGCGCTCTGGTAGCAGTGGTTGGTCGACGGGCCGTCATAGAAGGCGAAGGTGCCGGGAGTGATGCCCGGGCCGTAATTGTGCAGATAGCTGATCGGGTAGGGCAGCGGGTTGGCGTAGTGACGATGGTACCGGTGATGTCCCCGTGCCTCCGCAAGGCCAGGGGCTAGGATCGCGGCCGACAGGGCAGCAATCGCGGCTACAAGCTTCAACTTGCTCATCTCGATTCTCCGGAACCCGCGCGAATAAGTCTGCCATCTATAGCCATTTCGGGCCGCCGGGGCACCCGTCCCGGGCCCGGAAATCGGAGCAAATCCAGCAGATTCCCGGGTGGTGTGACAGAATTGCCGGAACTGCGGTCGAACCCTGCCCATTTTTGGCCTTTTCGGGATGCTTAACGAATTCCCCACACAAGTATGGCCAAAGAGAATTCGGTTTAAGATTCCTCCCGCCGGCCCCGGGGTTTTCCTTGGGGTGCTCCTCGAGGCCGGTTCGTTCCTGCAAGGTTTTCGTCGTCACGCTGCCATGCGCATCACGATCCTCAGCCTGCTGTTGCTCTTCGTCGCTGCTGCCACGCCGGCGCGCGCCGAGTTGCACATCACCCGTGACCATGGCGGCTACGTCGATGAGTACAAGGCCAAGTACAAACGCGTCCGCGATAAGGGCGAGCGGGTCATCATCGACGGCATCTGCAACTCAGCCTGCACGCTGGTGCTCGGCATCGTGCCGATGAACAAGATCTGCGTGACGCCGCGCGCAAGCCTCGGCTTCCACCAGGCCTATTACGACAAGGCCTTCACCTTCGGAATCAAGGTCACGAGTGCAGAGGGGACGTCCGACTTGATGTCCTACTATCCTGATACGGTGAAGGACTGGATCCGCCGCAATGGCGGGCTCACCACCGACATGAAGAAGATCAAGAACGGGGTCGAGCTCTGGAAGATCATCGATCCCTGTCCGGAAGAATGGTGATCGGCTGATCTGAGCCGTCGTCTCCCTCGCAGCGCAGCATCCGAAATTCGCATTGCCGCACCGCCTCCGCTCGGGCAATGAGGGCGGCAATGAATCATAATCAAGATCATTTGGCCGCGCGGGCGGCGCCGGTGCTGTTCGTGCTGCTCTGGAGCACCGGCTTCATCGGCACCAAATACGTCATCAACAACGCCGATCCCTTGACCTATCTCGCCATCCGCATGGCGGTGGTGGTCGGCTTGATGACGATCATCGCAGGCGTTGCTCGCCCGAAATGGCCTGACCGCATCGGCATCGCGCACAGCGCAGTCGCCGGCATTCTCGTTCACGGCTTCTATCTCGGCGGCACCGCGATTGCGATCGCGCATTCGATTCCGGCGGGACTCTCCGCGCTCATTCCGGGCCTGCAGCCGATCCTGACCTCCACCATCGCCAATCGCTGGCTCGGCGAGAAGGTGACGCCGGTGCAATGGGGCGGCTTGCTGCTCGGTCTCGGCGGCGTGGCGCTCATCCTGCACAATCGCCCCATGACGGGCGAGGCCGGGCTCGGCTGGCTCGCCTCGGTGGTCTCGCTGATCAGCATCACGCTCGGCACGCTCTATCAGCGCCGCTACTGCAACCACATCGACTGGCGCGCCGGCAACCTCGTCCAGTATGTGGCCGTCACGATCTTCTTCACGGTCGGCGCCTTCCTGTTCGAGGACCGTGTCGTGCACTGGACGCGGGAGTTCGTGCTTGCGCTCGGCTGGCTTGCGATCGCGCTCTCGATCGGATCGATCGGGCTGTTGTACTGGCTGATCCGCCATGCCGCGGCGACGTCGGTCGCGAGCCTGTTCTATATGGTGCCTGCGGTGACGGCGCTGATGGCCTATCTGCTGTTCGGCGAGAAGCTCGATGCGTTGGCGATCGTCGGCATGGCGATGTGTGCGGCCGCGGTCTTCGTGGTCAACCGGCGCTTCGGCTCGTAGACTTGGCTACCGGAATACATCCCTGACGTGTGGGCCGCGTTCGTGTTAGGCTCGCGGCATTTCAGTTTCCCTTTCACGCGGTGATGTCCATGAAGAAGGCGAAGCGCGCACTGCTCGGCAGATCCCTGAAGCCAGTTCGGATTGCCTGCATCAACTACGCCAGGGAGTTGATCAACGATCGCGACATGAGCCGGCTCACCGCGGCGCTGCAGAAGTGTTACAACAAGCATTTCCTGCCGGTGTGGGGCTATCCGGTCGACCTCTACGTCACGCGGAAACCGAAGCGCACGGATTGGCAACTGGCCTATTTCGACGATGCCTCGCACAAGAACATGCTCGGACGCCACGAACTGACCCATCGCGGCCAACCGATCTCGAAGATCTTCGTCAAGGCGCTGGGCGATGAGCCGATCAGCGTGGCGGCTTCACACGAGCTGTTCGAGATGGTGCTCGACCCCATGGCCAATCTCTGGGCCGACAAGAATCCGAACACCCAATATGCCTATGAGGTCTGCGACGCGGTGGAGGAGGATTCCTTCGACGTCGACGGCTTGCCGATGTCGAACTTCGTCTATCCGTCCTGGTTCGAGCCATTCAAGCATCCCCGCGGCACCAAGTTCGACCACAAGGGAACGCTGAAGGCGCCATTCTCGATGACCGAGGGTGGCTACGTCATCAAGAAGGTCAACGGGAGGAAGGTGATCAAGGCGTTCGGATCGCCCGCAAAGCGGCGGCGTTTCAATGCCGAAGACCGGCGCGGCCATCGCAGCGAGTTTCGCGATCCGAAGGGAAAGCACCACCCGGGCCGGCGGGCGTCGAAGCGGAGAGGGTAGGGCCTGTAGAGGAGAAATCTCCGGGCGCGCCCACACCCGGAGACTTGCGCTTGCGCCGCGATCAGCGCTTGGCCTTCTTTTTCTTCTTGGCGGCCTTCTTCGCCGTCTTCTTAGCGGCTTTCTTGGCGACCTTCTTCACGGACTTCTTGGCTGCCTTCTTCGACGACTTCTTGGCGGCCTTCTTGGCCTTCTTTTTGGAAGCCTTCTTTGCTTTCTTCGGCGCGACTTTCTTTGCGACCTTCTTGGCGGCCTTCTTCACCTTCTTCACGGCGGTGACGGCGGCTTCCTTGGTCGTTTCCACGGCGGTGGTGATTGTCTCCATCGCCTGCTCGGTGATCGGCTTGTCGTCGTCCATATCGTGTCCCCCACGGTTTGCATGGAGCGATGACGATAGCGGGTTTCATCATTGTGTCAAAGCAGTGCTCAACCTTTGCGGATCTTTGCGTAAGCGGCGAGTGCGCGCTCACGACCCTTGGCGTGATCGACGATCGGTTGCGGATAGGTCTTGCCGAGCGTGATGCCCGCGCTCGCCAGCTCGATCGGCGTCGCCTGCCACGGCTGATGAATCAGCTTCGCCGGCAGGTCCTTCAGCTCCGGCACCCACCGCCGGACATAGGCTCCATCGCAATCGAACTTCTCACCCTGGAGCTGCGGATTGAACACGCGGAAATAGGGCGCGGCGTCGGCGCCGCAGCCGGCGACCCATTGCCAATTGGCCGGATTGCTGCCGGCATCCGCATCGACCAGCGTGTCCCAGAACCAGCGTTCGCCGTCGCGCCAGTCGATCAGGAGGTGCTTGACCAGGAACGAGGCGACCACCATCCGCACCCGGTTGTGCATCACGCCGGTGCGCCAAAGCTCGCGCAGGCCGGCATCGACGATGGGATAGCCGGTGCGGCCGCGCTGCCAGGCGGCGAGTGCCTTCTTGTCGGGTCTCCAGGGGAAGTCGTCGAAGCTCGTTTGCAGGTTTTCGCTGGCGAGGTTCGGGTGATCGTGCAGCAGGTGGCGGCAGAACTCGCGCCAGCCGAGCTCGCTGAGGAACTTCTCGATACCGGGTCCAAGTGCCGGCTCCTCGGCCGCGGCAAACCGCGCGGCGTACCAGACCTGGCGCGGGCTGAGCTCGCCGAACCTCAAGTGCGGCGACAGGCCCGACGTGCCCTCGCGGTCCGGCCGGTCGCGATCGCCGATATAGGTGCGGGCGGTGCTCTTGAGGAAGTCGCGCAGGCGTGCGCGGGCGGGGGCTTCGCCCGGGGTCCATGTCTCGCGCAGGCCGCCGGCCCAATCGGGCTTGATCGGCTCGAGCTTCCATATCTCCAGCGCATCGCTGGCGACCTTCGGGCCGGGACACAACTCCTTGGGTGCAGGCAGAGGCTTGGGCGGATCGCCGAGCGCCAGCACGCGGCGCCAGAACGGCGTGAATACGCGCAGGCTCCGGCCCTCCTTATTGCGGATCGCCGAGGGCTGGACCAGCAGGTCGCCGGGGAAGCTTTGTGAGTCCACGCGGTGCTTTGCCAGCGTCGCTTCGAGGTGTTTCTCGATGGCCTGATGCGGAGCCTGAGCGATCGCATTCCAATAGACGGCGCCAGCGCCGCTCTCGCGCGCCACGTCGGGGATCACCCTGGTCGCCGGTCCCTTGCGCAGGACGAGCGATCCTCCGCGCGCAGCGATATCGGCGCCGAGCGCGCGCAGCGATTGAGCCAGCCACCACCGCACCGCGCCGCCGGGGGCCCGGCCGGCCGCGTCATCCAGCACATAGAGGCAAGTTACCGGCGCGCCGGTCTGGGCGGCGGCGTTGAGGGCGGGGTGGTCGGACAGCCGGAGGTCATCGCGGAACCAGACGATGATGGGCGGAAGGCTGGGCATGATTTCGGGGAGGGACCTCATTGAGCGGGTCCTCAAGATACGGGACACGCGGGTAGAGTTTCAGGCGCGTCGCGAGCGAAGCTTGCGGTGGGCTGAAACTGCTTATCAGCAGCGCCGTATCTTGACGGCATCCTAGGGACTGCCCGCGCGACCTGCGGGCAGGGAGGCCGCCAGTGAACCGTATTGCCGTGCTGTATGTTGCTACCCTGGTCGTGCTGGTGGGGCTGGATTTCCTATTCCTCGGCCTGATCGCCAAGGGCTTTTTCACGGCGCAAGTCGGCGACATGCTGGGCGAGCTCAAGCCGGTGCCGGCGGTGCTGTTCTATCTGCTGTATGTGGCTGGCGTGCTGATCTTCGTCAGCGGCGCGACGACTGCGACCTTGCAGTCGACGCTGCTCTATGGCGCGCTGTTCGGTCTGTTTTGCTACGCGACATTCGACCTCACCGCACTGGTGCTGCTCAAGCACTGGAGCTGGCCGGTCGCGTTCGTCGATGTCGGCTGGGGCGCGGTGGTGACCGCGGTCTCATCGACCGCGGGTCTGTTGGTAGCGGACCGGTTGACGGCGTGAGCCATCACTTGAGGCCGTTATTTCGGCTGCGGCACGATCCGGATGTAGGGTTTCGGCTCCTTCCAGCCCTGCGGGTAGATCGTCTTGGCCTCGTCATTGGAGACCGAGCCCGCGATGATGACGTCGTCGCCCTGCGACCAGTCGGCCGGGGTTGCGACGCGATGCTTGGCGGTGAGCTGCAGCGAGTCGATGACGCGCAGAATCTCCTGGAAGTTTCGGCCCGTGGTCATCGGATAGACCAGCACCAGCTTGATCTTCTTGTCCGGCCCGATGATGAAGACGTTGCGGACGGTCTGGTTGTCGGCCGGCGTGCGGGTGAGGGGATCGCCCGAGGTCGAGGCCGGCAGCATCTCGTACAGCTTCGAGACGTTGAAATCGGTGTCGCCGATCATCGGGTAGTTCGGGGCCGCACCTTGCGTCTCCTTGATGTCCTCCGACCATTTGGCATGGCGGTCGACCGGATCGACCGAGAGGCCCATCAGCTTGACGCCGCGCTTGTCGAATTCCGGCTTCAACTTGGCGAGAGCGCCGAGCTCGGTCGTACAAACCGGCGTGAAGTCCTTCGGGTGCGAGAACAGCAGGGCCCAGCTGTTGCCGATCCAGTCGTGGAACTTGATCTTCCCTTCGGTGGTCTCGGCTTCGAAGTCGGGGGCGGTCGTGCCGATCGGAAGTGTCATGGTTCTACCTCATCGCATTGAATTTACTTGGGAATTTCTGTCTGGCCGTCCGTCCCAGTATAGGGACTTGGCGAGGCCAAGTGAACGTCAACTGAACCGCTTCAAGTAAAATGTGAATTCCTTCTCTGAAGGGCCGATTTCCTAGCACCTTTCTGTTACAGGGGCACGTGCGGCGAAACATCTCCACCGGGGCCGACCGGGCTGGATTGCCCCGATAAAGCCTTTTATGACCCGCATCACGCTCGCCCGACGCTCTCCGGAACCGAAACGGTCCTCATAGCGACTAATCGGCAACCATTGAGAAAAGTCGCGATCCCCATATCGAATCATTAACCACCCCTTTACGCCCGCATGAAAATGCTGGTCGATCAGAAGAAATCTGGAAGTGAACTATGTCCGCCGCTGCGCCTAAATCAGTCGAGTCGCCGTCCCTCGAACCGTCCTGCCGCGATACCGCGGCCCATGCGCTCTCCATCGTGCGCGACGGCGTGATCACGGGCGAAGGCCCGACCACCAAGGGCCGGGTGCACTTTTCCCGCTCGCTCGATGCCGATGACACCGCCTGGTGCACCCGGATCCTGACCGCCACCGCGGTCAACGACCAGCCGGTGAGCCGCGCCGAAGCCGAGGCGCTGTTCGAGATCAACGAGGCCGCGACCGAGCGCACCGATGGTGGCCGGTTCGACGATCTGCTGACCAAGGCCGTCGCCCATTACGCCGCAAGCGCCTCCGGCCTGAAGGTACCGCCGCGCAACGTCGCGCTGGCGCAGGACATCGAGAGCTGGGCGCCGTCTTATGCGTCCAAGGTCAACAGCGAGATGCTGGAGTGGATCGCCGGCCAGATGCGCGGCAAGCGCCACAACAACCGTCGCCTGATGGCGATGGTGGCGACCTTCCTCGGCGCCACCGCGCTGCCTCTGGCAGGCCAATTGCCGAACGTGTTCGACATTGGAATGTAGAAATTAGAAGAATATGTCGTGCCCCTTGCGAGGCGCGACAGAAAGCGGCGGGGTTATTGCCCCGCCGTTTTTTGTTTGCCGGCGTCCGGCTCGAGGCCCAGCGTGCGGCCGAGGAAGCCGGCGGCGTCGAAATAACGCTGGCTGCCGACGCGCTGGACGTTGAGCACGGTCTCGAGACCGTTCTCGGACTTCTTCTTCGACTTCTCGACGGTCTTGAACGCCTTCGGCACAATGCCGTTCGGCAGCGCCTCGGACATGACGCGGCCGACCAGGCCGCCGTTCTCGGAGGCGCGCAGACCCATGATCTGGGCGGCGGTCATGCCGACGTCGGCATTGCTGACCGGCAGCTCGTCGACGAAGCCGGCTTTGAAGTCCGGACCGATCGCAGCCATGAAGTTGTAGGTGTCGCCGCGGCTGAAGCTGCCATGCATGCCCTGGCCCTGGCGCAGCACGGTGTCGGCCACCTGCACCGAGCAGTTGGTCGGCGCCTCGCCGCAGTCGCTGGCATAGGAGCGGAAATTGACGACGATCGCCGGCGTCGGCGTTGCCGCCTTGCCGCGCAGATTGATGCTGGACAGCGGCAGGGTGCCGGGGAAGCGGCCGAGGGAGTCGTCGACGAACAGGCCGGAGACGTAGTCCTGCTCCATCAGCGCCTTGATGGTCCTGGCCGCCAGCTTCTTGTCCTTGTTCGGCAGGTAGATCAGGTCCGAGCCGCCATTGGTGGCGACGACGAGGTCGGGCTTGGTCGGATCCTTGCCGAGCACGCCGTTGCCGGCCTTCGGATGGGCGTTGCCGGTGACGGCCGCGTTCTTGTCGTTGGGGTCGAACAGCGGCAGGTCGAGCGCCTTCGCAAGGTCGATCGCGAGGAAGCCCATCGGCAGGAAGTCCTTCGGCGTGTCGTCATAGCTGACCTTGGCCGAGGGGCTGGTCTTGCTCTCCTTGGAGATGGTCGAGAAGCCGTGGTCGGCCTGGATCATGATGTTGGTGTTGGCGGCAAGGCCGAGCTCGTCCAAGGCCTTGCGGATCTGGGCGAGGTTGTTGTCGACGTTCTTGATGCTCGCCATCGTGCTCGGGCCGTTGATGCCCGGCAGAATCTGGTTGAGGCTGTCGCCCTGGTTATGCTGGGTGCCGTCAGGATCGCGCGACCAGAACACCAGCACGAACGGCTTGTTGCGCGCCTTGAACATCGGCAGCACCACCTTGGTGGCGA
This sequence comes from Bradyrhizobium ganzhouense, assembly GCF_049949285.1. NCBI lineage: Bacteria > Pseudomonadati > Pseudomonadota > Alphaproteobacteria > Hyphomicrobiales > Nitrobacteraceae > Bradyrhizobium > Bradyrhizobium ganzhouense. The sequence continues at coordinate 5,678,237 of NZ_CP181318.1, read as the reverse complement.
CGTCGGCGAAATAGGCCTGCTGCACCACGTTGGCCGTGGTGGTGCCGGGCGTCTTGGCGTCGCCCGCCTTGCCGTTGTCGCCGCGGCCGGGGGCGGTGAGGGCGAGACCGGCCTTGGTCAGTGCATCCTTCATCTCGTCCGACAGCGCCACGCCGGCCTTGCTGCCGGTGGAATCGTCGATGACGATCGAGTGCTTGCCCGGCTTCTCCGGATGATCGGTGTGGTCCCACTGATAGGTCGGGCCGACCTTGCCGATCGCCGCCGTGCTCAGGCCCTTGTCGCGCGCCATCTTCAACACGGTCTCTTCATTGAGATAGTCGCCCTTGAAATGCTCGTCGATGTCGCCGAGCACGGCGTCGTTCTCGATGAAGGGGACCACGGTGTCGCCGGCGGGGACCGAGGTGTAGTTGGTCCAGATCGTATTGGAGAACACGCCGGTGTCGCCGAGATAATGGCCGGTCGACATCGCCGAGCCGTTGGCCATGGTGAAAGTCGGGAACAGCGAATGCGAGTTCTTGAAGTTGACGCCCTTGTCGCGGACCTCAGCCATCGCCGGCGCGGTCTCGGGGGTGATCTTCAGCGCGCGCAGCCCGTCGGGGATGAACAGGATCAGGTTGCGGGGCGTGTTATTCTCAGCGGAGGCAAATCCGGTGGAAAGCACTGTCAGTCCGGCTGACAGCAACACCAGTGAACGGCGCATCAAAATCTCCTAGCGGTGAGGCGGCTTGGCCGCCGAACCGCGGCCCCCGGCAATCGTTTAGTTTTGCTGCATGACAGTTTTGTTACAAGAGCGAGCATACATGCAGAAGTGACGGGGAGGTGGCGTGACATCCATGGTTTCGTCATTGCGGACGCCCTTGGCACTCGCAATGACGGAGTGTAGCAGACACACCTTCGCCCTCTCGCGGCTTGTTTCGCCCGAGCTTTGCTTCGTCGCCTCACCCTCGATTGAAAGAGGGCGCAGGGAAGGCCGGGAGCCGGCTGGCTCCCATTGACCGCTATGCCATGAGTAGATTGCGCTACACTGCACAGCGGGTAACAGGGCAGCCGAGACATCCGGCCTTCCCTGCGCAGTGGGTTGACGGCTTATGTCGTGCTCTCCCCGGGGAGCGATGTACTATTGCCCCCGTCGTCTCGCGGATGACTGATGTGAGGGCCCGGTTGGGCCGCACCCATCATTGCGAGACTTGACGCACAGACCCCGGGCGTCAGGACCACACGATTTCGCCGTACGCAGATCGCACCGGTCGTGTGCGCGAGGCTTTTGCTCACGGTTGCCCGCCCTGCAAGACCCGTCGCGCCGATGTGGCCTGCGTCCACCGCCGCCCGGCCCGCGTTCGTGACGATCGCGATACGCCCCTCTTCCCTGGGCCGGAGTGAGTAATCTCTAACAAAAATCCGAATTCGAATAAAGAGAAATATTTTGCCGCTGTACTCTTGACCCGGGACCTTGGTGTGTTTTGCCCGAGTGGTGACGCAAGGGATTGTGGCCGGGACGGTCACTCCGGCACCGTCGGCACTTGCGGATTTTGTGCCAGCGCCTGTACCGGCTTGACCTCTGCCGGGCTGGCTCTGCTCCTGATCGGATCGCGCCGCGGCGAAAGAGGGGCTGCCTTGAGCGCATAGACGATCGCGATCTGGGTCCGGTTATGGAGGCGGTATTTGCGCATGATGTTGCCGATATGCGCCCGCACCGTGTTCTCCGAGATATTGAGCTCGTAGGCGATGTTCTTGTTCTGTAGTCCGCGCGCGATGAGCATCATCAGCTCGCGCTCACGCGGCGTCGGCGCAATCAAATCTTTCGAATCCGGGCTCATGGCTTGCTCCTCCCTGGCCTCTGGTTTGATGTCGTGGCCAACACAGCATGTTCTCACTCTGTCTTGAGCGCCTCGATTGGGCTAAGTTTGGACGCCTTATGTGCTGGATAGAAACCAAAGATGAGGCCGGTCGCGATTGAAAAGGCGAGGGCCAGGGCAATCGCTTCGCCGTCGATGGACGTGATCCAGCCGGCCATGCGCGCGACCGTCATCGACAGCGTGACGCCGCCGAGCACGCCGATGCTGCCGCCGAGCAGGCAGAGCACGAGCGCTTCGCAGAGAAACTGGAGACGGATGTCCCGCATCCGCCCGCCGAGCGCGCGGCGAATCCCGATTTCGCGGGTGCGCTCGGTCACCGACACGATCATGACGTTCATGATGCTGATGCCGCCGACAAGCAGCGAGACCGAGGCGATGGCGACGAGCAGAAGCGCCACGGTGCGGATCGCTCCCTGCTGCGCTTCCATGGCGGCGGCCGGATCCTGGACCTTGAAGTCGTCCTCCTGACCGGCAGGGACGCGATGCCGCTGCCGCAACAGGCTTTCGATTTCGGATCGCGCACCGGCCATCTGGCCGTCGGTGGCCACCTTGGCAATGATGTAGGCGACCGAATCCCGGTTGATGTTGCTGGCGCTGCCGAGGAAGCGGAGCTTGGCCGTGGTGAGGGGGACGAAGGCGACATCGTCCTGCGCGGGGTCCTTGCGGTCGAGCACGCCGACCACCTCGAGCGGGACCTTCATGATCCTGATCTGCGCGCCAATGGGATCGTCGCCTGGCGCGAACAGCTCGCGCGCGACCGTGCTTCCGAGGATCACGACTTTTCCGGCGGCGGCCTCTTCGGCGTTGGAAAAGTAGCGCCCGGAGGAAAGCTGCCAATCGCGCACCATGAAGTGCCCGGTGGTGGTGCCGTTGATCGTCGTGTTCCAGTTCTTGCCCTCGTGGATGACCTGCGCCGTTCCGGCGATCGAGCCGGCCGCGGCCTGGATTTCCGGGATCTGTTCGAGGATGGCCTGCACGTCGCTTTCGGTCATCGTCAGCTTGCTGCCGTCCTTGAGGCGCACGCCGCCCTGGTAGACCGCGCCGGGCATGATCATCAGCACGTTGGCGCCGATCGAGCGGATCTGCTCCTGGAGCCGCAACTGCGCGCCGGCGCCGATCGCAAAAACCGTCACGATCGACGCAACGCCGATCACGATGCCAAGCATGGTCAGGAAACTGCGCAGCGGGTTGAGGCGCAAGGCGTGCAGAGCGATCCGGAAGCCCTGAAGCATCGTCATGACCCAATGCTCCGTCCGGGTAGCAACGGCGCTATCGTCTCGTCGCTGACGAGCTCGCCGTCATGCAGGCTGATGGTGCGCCGGCACTGCATCGCGATGCGCGGATCGTGTGTGATCATCACGATGGTCTGGCCGGTCTGGTTGAGTGCCGCAAACAGCGCCAGGATCTCGGCGCCGGTGCGGCTGTCCAGTGCGCCGGTCGGTTCGTCTGCAAGGATGATCAGCGGAGAGGCGATCAGCGCGCGTGCGATGGCGACGCGCTGCTGCTCGCCGCCCGATAGCTGCCGCGGAAAGTGATGCGCCCGGTGCAGCATGCCGACTGCCTCCAGACTCCGCTCGGCGCGCGAGAGGCGCTCCTTGTGGCCAACCCCGCAATAGACCAGCGGCAGGGCGACGTTCTCAATCGCGTTGTGGCGCGCGAGCAGATTGTAGGACTGGAACACGAAGCCAATGCTGCGGGCGCGCAAGGTCGACCTGCGGTCTTCCGAGAGGTCGGCGACATTGGCTCCCTCGAGATAGATCGCGCCCTCGCTCGGCAGGTCAAGCAACCCGATCATGTTCATCAGCGTGGACTTGCCGGAACCGGACGGTCCCATGACGGCGAGGATCTCGCCCTGGTCGATGTCGAAGCTGACATTACGCACCGCCGTCACCGCGATCCCGTCGGTGCGATAGGTCCTGCCGACGGACCGGAGACTGATGAGGGGCAGGGTGGCTGTCATGATCCGAACCTGATGCCGAGGATTTCCATGCCGGCCGGCCGGATCGCCTGTCCGACGGCGACCTGGCTGCCCTCGACAAGCTCTCCGCTCTTGAGCGCCACCTGTTCGGTGCCGGCCGCGCCGACGGTCACGGGGATGCGCTGAAGTGCGCCGCTGGCGGTACGCAGCCAGACCCCGCTGCGTCCGGGGGCTGTATCCGCTCGCGCGCCCGAAGGCTGGAACCGCAGCGCGGCCAGCGGCACCTTCAACACGTTGTCCTGCTGCTCGATCACGATCTTGACCAGGGCAGTCATTCCCGGGAGCAGCGCACCGTCGAGATTGGTGGTCGACAGGACGACCGTGTAGGTGACCACGTGCTGCTGATTTTGCGGCGCCTTGCGCACCTGCCGTACCGCGGCTTCGAAACGGCGGTCGGGATAGGCATCGACCGTGAAGTGAGCGCGCTGGCCAGGCGCGATGCGCCCGATATCGGCTTCGTCGACCTGCGCGTGGATCTCCATGTCCTCCAGGCGATGGGCGACCACGAAGGTCGTGCGGGATTCGAGACCTACCGCGAGCGTCTGGCCTTCGTTGACGAACCTGCCGACCACGACGCCGTCGATCGGCGAGCGGATCACGGTGCGGTCGAGATCGGCCTGCGCCGCCGCAAGGACTGCGGCTTTCTCCGGCACAGCCATCCTGGCCTGGTCCAGCTCGGCCTCGATCCGGCGGACGTCGGCCTGCGCCCCATCCACCGAGTAGGCATTGAGGGACATCATCACTTCGGCCTCGCGCTCCTGGGCCACGCGCGCGGTGAATTCCGTCTGCGCGTCGTCGACCGTCGACGTTGCCACGACGTTTTGCGACTGGAGTGCCAGCTTGCGTTGCAAGGTCTTCTGGGCCGAGGCCTTGACCGCCTGGGCGCTGTCGAGCTTGGCGGCGAGCACGTCCCGACTGCCCTTGGCGTTTTGTAGATCGATCCTGGCGCGATCGAGCTTGGCCCGCTCGATGTCCACGAGGGAATCAGCGACGGCCAGCGCCGCCTTGGCCTCGTCGACCTTGGCCGCGAAGCTGCGGGGATCGATCAGGGCAAGCGGCTGGTCCTTGCTGACGGTGTCGTTGAAGTCGACATAGACGCGGGCGAGTTGCCCGGATAGTTGCGAGCCGACCTCGATCGTCTTGACGGGTTGCAGGGCGCCCGTGACCGTGACGGTCTGTTCGATGCTGCCGCGCTGGATCGCGGCATAGCGGAACACGGGGGCGTCCGATCCGAAGGTCGGAGCTTCGCTTGTCGCGGGCACCAGGAGCCGTTTCGTCGAGTCATAGGCGAGCGCGGCCTTGTCGGCCGCGCTGCCGGCGGCGCCGGCGATGGCGGCCGGCCCCGCGGCGTAAGTCGCGGCGAGGCCGCATGCAGTTCCGAGCAAGGCAATAATTGGCACAAATCGCATATCAAAACCCGCCTTCTTGAAATGACGATGTTGGCGGAAATATCGAATATCGCGCTATAGTTGTATTTCGCTCAGGAGCGTTTCGTGTCTCGATAATATGTCGTTGTTGATAGTGCGACGGACGGGTTCGCTCCACGATCCAGAAGTAAAGTCGGCGGCGCTCGAATTTTCAGGACTTGCACGGAACACATACCGGGCGTATCGAAATGCTGCGCGCGGTATCAAACCCGATAAGCTGGCTGAACGCTCCGTCTGGTCTGGCCGTGGCGGCTGTCCGTCGGCGCTCGGTCGGCACATGAGTGACGACGCCATGACGCGACTGGCGATATCTCGGCCGCGACGCCGGATCCCCGTATTCCCGATACGGCGCCTTGTCGTGACACCGCAGATGGCGGCGTCAACTCCCGGAGATCACGAAGTCCGATATGTGATCGCGTTCACACGTCTTGAGCGCGTAGAGGCCGTAAGACCTCGCATCGGTCGGCCGATGCGACTCGCCCGGTCCTTGCCGATGCATTCAAGCACCTTGTTATCGCTTGCAAGAACAATGGATGGCTCGTTGCTGGATCACCGAGCGCCAAGTCCGGGAGCGGATTGCCATGAGTCCACATCAAGCGACAGTTTATGTTGTTGACGACGAAATCCAGATTCGAAATGCGATTGGACGTCTCTGCGAGGAGACCGGACACCAGGTGAAGTTGTTTGCCTCGACAGACGAGTTTCTTGCAGAGCGTCTTTCCGCCGGTCCTTCGTGTCTTGTGCTCGACGTCCGCTTTCCCGGCACGTCGCCCACCGGCCTCGAGCTTCAGCGCCGGTTGGCCGAGACGGGCGTACCCATTCCGATCGTCTTCATCAGCGGCCATTCCGACGTCCGTGTCTCGGTCGAAGCCATGAAGCGCGGTGCAGTCGAATTTCTGCCGAAACCGTTTCGCGAGCAGGAAATCCTCGACGCGATCAGGCACGGCATCGAGCGCGACCGCAAGCGAATGGAGCGCGAAGACGCCGTGCGCGATGCCCGGCAGCGCGTCGAGATGCTGACGACGCGGGAGCGCGAGATCATGCTGTTGATGGCCGAGGGGCTCGTCGCCAAGCAGATCGCGGCAAGGCTTGGCGTGAGCGAAGTGACGGCGAAAGTTCATCGAGCCCGCATGATGCGCAAGCTGGAATTGCGTTCGCCGATCGACGTGGTGAGATTGATCGACAGCATGGGACGCGAGACGCCGCACGACGTCTAGTCCTTACCGATTAGCATGAACTGCAGTCTGTCGCACGAAGCGCGATCGGCTCAGAGTGATCCCACGATGTCGACCTCCTCCAAGACGGCATCCGAACCCAGTCAGACAACTCGGCTAGAAAGGGATTTCCCATGCGCAAATTGTTTTTTGCTTCCGTTGCCATGCTCGCTCTGTCCTCCGCGGCTCAGGCTGCCAACACCGCGACCACCGTGCAAATCGGCGCAGCAAACGGCTCCAGCGTGGACCAGCAGGGCCACGTGAATGATTCCTCGACCACGTTCCAGCTCGGCCTCGTGAACGGCGCGAGCACCATGCAGGGCACGACCTCTCCGTCGCTCAACAATGCCAGCTCGGTGACCCAGATCGGCGTCTTTGGCAACGCGGCCACCACTGGGCAGGTTGCCACCGGCAACAACACGAGCTCGATCAGCCAGTCCACGCTCTTCGGCCTCCCGCCGAACAACTTCGCTGGTGTCGGGCAGGTCGGTGGCGGACTCAACCTCAGCACCATCACGCAGCACTAACCAGCCCGTACCTCTGGGTGCGCGCGCCGCGTACCCAGAGTTATATTCCAATGGCCACGACCATGCTTCTTGGTGGAGCGGCGGATCGAATAGCTGCTCCTAGCGGAGGAACTCACATGCGGATCAACTATCTACTCGCGACGGCAGTCATGCTCAGCGCGTTGGCTTCCGTCGATGCCAAAGCCGCCAACACGATCAGCGTGTTGCAATTCGGCACGGCAAATCTTTCGTCAACAGCGCAGGCCGGCCCGGTGAACAACACCGCGACGACGCTGCAATTCGGGGCCTTCAACCAGGCATCGAGCGTGCAACTCGGTTCATCTTCCTCGGTCAATTCGGTGACGATTGGACAGGGCGGCACGACGGCCACCGCGACCAATACCGCTACGGCTGGCCAAGTCGGAGGCGCCAACACGAGCTTGATTGGCCAGATTGGTTTGAACAACGCCGCCGGGGTATCCCAGCTTGGCATTCTGAACGGCTCCACGATTTTGCAGCAGGCTCCGTGACCCTGCGATCGTGTGGCGGCTCGGCAGATATTGTGGAGGCATATCATGAACAAGCATCTTCTGGTCGTTGCGACGGTGGTTCTCGTCTCCTGTTTCGCCGCGAACGCCCCCGCGCGGGCGCAGAGCGCTGACCTCAAGACGATCGTCTCGGTCAACGGGCCCCCCGTTGTCGTGAACCAGAGCAGCTCGCTCAACATGGTCGGCATATTCCAGGTTGGCGGCAACACCAGCGCGACCGTCACGCAGAACGGAAGCAACAATGCCACGGGGGTCCTGCAGTTCGGTGGCACAACGTCGTCATCGGTCGGGCAGGCCGGGACGAACAACTTTACCTTCGTTGGTCAAACCGGTCAGTCGGCGACGAGCCTCGTGTCGCAGCTCGGCGCCATGAATACAGGAGTGATCGCGCAATTTGGCGGGATCAACTCGTCGACGGTGATCCAGAACAGTCCGTGAGCTGCGCGCGACCTCGCGAAATGTGATGGGGGAAGGCGATGAAATATGGTAGAGAGTTCCTGGCATTGGCGGTGTTGCTCGCCGCCATCAGCGTTGCTTCCGGGGCATCGGCAGGATCAAGGCCATCGCCAGCCATAAGTGGGCACGACCCCTCTTGGGGCAACCGGGACGTGAGCATCGAGACGGTCGTGGAATTCGGCAATAACCCGCAGCCGGTCACGATCTTGGAGAACAACCGCATCAATATCGCGCGCGTGATCGAGATCGGGACGGGCACGGTCGATGCGACGATTGTCCAGAACGGGATGCGCAACTATGTCGATGTGATTCAGGTCGGCAACACCACCAACGCGCTGATCGGACAATCGGGCGTCAGCAACATCGCCGACATCACCCAGGTCGGCAATTCGACCAATGCGCTTCTGCTCCAGATTGGCGACATGAACACGGGAGCGGTCAGGCAGTTCGGACGTTTCAACTGGTCGGCCATATTTCAGTTCGGACGGTGATCGAGACGAAGAGGTGTGACATGAAGTTCCTCCTGCTCGCATCCGGAATGACCCTCATGACCGCAATTGCGATGGCGCCGGCCGGCGCCGGCGAGAGCGGTGATGGCCATACCACCGTGGTCCAGGACGAAAACGGGACGGCGGTCATCACCCAGAGCGGCGATCCGGCGCAGGCCGAGGTCAAGGTCGACAAGGAGCCGGGCCGCACCACGGTCTACCGCCGCAGCGGCGGCAACACCGCCATCGTGTCGCAGGGCAGCGGAAATGCGCAGGACATGCTGGACTGGCTGCGCAAGCAACAGGACCGCTGACGGGCGGCATTCGCGGGAACGAGTCCCTGAAACCAGGCGAAATTCCGGGCGTTCCGCCGCACCGGGTTCCCTGTTAATCCCGTGCCTTAACCAACAATTAATTATACGTTTGCGGGTGGGCGACAGCCCGGCCTAGCGTGCGGCAGGGGAGCCGCTATCCGCGAAGCCAAACGAGTTGGTGCGTATCATGATGTCCAGATCAAATGGGGCGTTGCTCGCCTCGCTCAGCGCAGCCGCGCTGCTCCTTAGCCCCAGCGACAGTTTTGCACGACCGGGCGGCGCCGCCCCACATGGCATGGTGACCGCTGCCGCACCGCCGGCCGCGGTGCGTCCGCCGATCGCGCCGGGCGCGCGGTTCCGCGGCCGCAACTTTGGCCGCAACAACCCTTGGGTCTATTGGCCGGGCGGCGGCGGTTTCTTCAACGACGGTGCGACCTACGGCGAACCTTTCGCCGATGGCGGACAGCCTGTCAGCAACGACGTTCGCTATACCTACACCTATGACGTGCCCTGGGATTGGGCGCATCGCTTCCCGCCGAACGTCGTGCCCTCCGACCGGCCCTATGTGCCGAGCTGTCCGACGGAATCCGTGACGGTGCCCGGCCGCGGTGGTGTCGAGCACACCGTCAACATCATGCGCTGCTACTGAATAGCGCGCTTAATTGCACTAGAGAATTCCTGCCGCAGCCGCCAGGTCGCGGTCGGATTGTTTCTGCCTGACGATCGCGAGCTCGCGGCTGCAAGCCGCAAAGGCGGTCGTCCCCGGGCGTAGCCCGAACTGGCCGCAGACATCTCGATCCTCATCGGCAATGACGCGCGCGAGCTCCGCCTCGGCGGCCTCGCGCATCGCGGGCGCCGAGACGAGCGTGTGAATGGCGATGGCCATCACGACGGCGAGCAGCAGTGCAGCCGCAATTCCGGGGCGCTGCAGGTCGTCTGCGGTATGCTGAGAAGGGCGAGCCTTGCTCCTGCCTCTGGTCATGAAATCCTCACGCATGAAGTATCGATGGTCAGAAAAATGATGGTCGAGCCGTCCGGCAAAATCGGCGGATGCAACACGAATACACGCTGCGTCGCAGCGAGGACGTGAACCAGATTACAAATTTCAAGCCGGCACAGGCTAATTCAAAATCGGTACTAGCCTAGTTCAAAGCTGGTTACGCCGAACACGCGGTCCAGCCGCAGCGACGGGATCGGTCCTGTGTACATTCGTGCCGTTTCGAACGTCGGCTTCAGGCCAAGGGATTCCGCTAGCGCAATAGCATCGCGATTCACCGCGGGGATGTCGAGGACAATCTCGCTGCTTCCGGGACTGGCCAGCAAACCGTGCAGGATGGCCTCTGCCGCGGCGCGGTCATTAGCTACCAGCGGACCGATCTTGCGGCCGCTCCTGCAGGGGCGGATCACGCCCCAGCCGGCGAGCTCGCCGTCGCGCAGCAGCCCGCGGCCGACGTGTCCGGGCGTGCCGATCCAGGCGCGCAGGAAGGCCGCGCGCGGGGCGGGGAAGACCGTCGCATCGTCGGCTTCCAAAAGCGCAAATGGGATCGTATCGAGCGCAACGACATCGGCGGGCGGCTTTGGCGGCGAGGGAACAATGCCGCCAAAGCGGATATTGGCGTAAGCAAGCTGGAAGCCGGATTTTCTGTAATTGTCCTGCTGTGCCACGACGCCGTCGAGGCCGATCACGCGCGAGCCCGCATGCGCGATCGCGGCGTTCCAGATGCGCAGGCCATGACCTCTGCCACGAAAGCCTGCGCGCACGATGTAGAAGCCGAGGAAAGCGAATCGGTCGTCGTAGTTGACACAGGAGACGGTCGCGACGGGTTCGCCATCGATCTCGCCGACGAAGAAACCGTTCGCGTCCGGGATTGCGAAGCAGGCGGCGTCGCGCTGGCCTGGATTCCAGCCCTCGGCCGCGGCCCAGTCGATCGCGATGGAGATTTCCTCAGGCCGCAAATTGCGGATCTGCAAATCGCTCATGTCGTGGTGCCTCGTCGCGATTGTTAGCAAGTCTGGTTTGCGGGCAAGTCTGGTTGTAGAAGGCCTGATGACAGGCTGAACCTTCGGTTCGCCTCAACGCTATCACAGGGATGATCGGTCATGGCAGCAGAGAAGGTCGCACTCGTCACCGCAGGCGGTAGCGGCATGGGGGCAGGGGCCGCGCGGCGGCTCGCAGCCGATGGCTTTCATGTGGCGATCCTGTCGTCCTCCGGCAAGGGCGAGGCGCTCGCGGCCGAGCTCGGCGGGTTCGGCGTGAGCGGCTCCAACAAATCCAATGACGATCTGAAGCGCCTCGTCGACGGAGCGTTGGCAAAGTGGGGACGCATCGACGTGCTCGTCAACAGCGCCGGCCACGGCCCGCGTGCGGCAATCACCGAGATTACCGACGAGCAGTGGCACCTCGGCCTTGACACCTATTTGCTGAACGTGATCCGTCCGACCCGGCTGGTGATGGCGGCGATGCAGGCGCAGAAGGGCGGCGCTATCATCAACATCTCGACCGCCTGGGCGTTCGAGCCGAGCGCGATGTTTCCGACCTCGGCGGTGTTCCGTGCAGGCCTTGCCGCCTTCACCAAAATCTTCACCGATACCCATGCGGCCGACAACATCCGCATGAACAACGTGCTGCCGGGCTGGATCGACAGCCTGCCGCAGCTGGACGCGCGCCGCGACAGCGTGCCGCTGAAGCGCTACGGCAAGGTCGAGGAGATCGCGGCGACGGTCTCGTTCCTCGCATCCGACGGCGCCGCCTACATCACCGGCCAGAACATCCGCGTCGACGGCGGGCTGACGCGATCGGTCTGAGGCAGGCCAATTCGAGTCGCGCTCTCGCAATCTTGGCGTGGCGCGACACGGCCCTGCATCGCCCGTCGCCGATGAAGGACGGTACGTGGCCCTTGGGTCACACTCGTCATTCGTTCGTATCACCTCGGGCGAACCTTACGTCACAGTCCCTGCGAACTTCGCGGCAGTCCAAGACGCTGAGCGGTGTGCGGTCTATGCCTAGCCTGTGCCGGAAACACCTGGCCGAGCATTAAAGGACGCGCGTTTCGATCGCGTGGGGCAAGGAGACTGGAATGAAGAAGTTTTTGCTGGCGGCAGCAATGGTTGTTTTGGGCACCGCATCCGTGCAGGCCGCCGACCTCGCAGCCCACTACACCAAGGCGCCGATGATGGCGGCGGCCTACAACTGGACGGGCTTTTACGTCGGCGGCAATGTCGGCGGCCAGTGGGGCAGCGCCGATCCGGCTACCACGACCCTGTTTCCGGTCGCGAGCTATTTCGCTGATTCAAGCGTGACTGCGATCGGCGCGGTCGGCGCGCAGCACGCCAACAGCTCCAGCGTGACTGGCGGCTTTACCGCCGGCTATAACTGGCAGGTCAACAATGCCGTGTTCGGTCTGGAAGGCGACATCAACTATTTCGGTTTCAAAGGCAGTGCGTCGGGCTCGGCGGTCTATCCGTGCTGCGCGCCGACCAGCTTCACCATCAACTCGCAGGTCTCGGCCGACTGGCTCGCCACCATCCGCGGCCGTATCGGCTTCCTGGCAACACCGAGTTGGCTGATCTATGCCACGGGCGGTGCGGCGATCGCTGAGGTGAAGGGCAATTTCAACTTCACCGATACATTTGCAGCCGCGACCGAATCCGGCGCGATCCGCGATACCCGCGTCGGCTGGACCGCGGGCCTCGGCGGCGAATATGCGGTCGGCAATGGCTGGTCGCTGAAGGCCGAATATCTCTACGTCGATCTCGGTCGCAGCAGCATGACCAGCAACAATCTGTTTACCGGTTTCGCGCAGCCGACCCAGACCTTCAACCATTCGTTCGATATCAGGTCGAACATCGTGCGTGTCGGTGTGAACTACAAGTTCGGCGGGCCGGTCGTCGCCAGATACTGAGCATTCCGCTATTCTCGCGTGGAAAGCCCTGGCTCAACCGGGGTTTTCTGTTTTTGAAACTCAGCCGCCGTGCGAGGCCAGCAGACGCGCCAGCGTGGGCAGAATCTTGTAGCGCGCGATCTCGTGCGGATATTCGCCGCGATTGGCGAGCAGCACGATGCCGATCCTGTGGGCCGGTACGAGTCCGATATAACCTGACGCGTTGTTGAGGCCGCCCGGCTTGTCGACGACGGTGACGCCGGGAAGGTGCACGGTCTCCCAGGCCATGGCTTGGCCGAACGTGGCCTGGCCGAACCGTTGGTCGACGTGGAAACTTTCGCGCTGTGTCATGCGCAGCGCCTCGCGCAAATGCGGGTCGATCGAACGGCCGTCGACGCAGGCCGCAACGAAAGTTGAAATATCCCGCGCGGACGAGAACATCTGGCCGGTGCCGGGGAAGTCGAAATAGCTCTGCTGGTCGCCGATCGGGCCGATCGCGCTGCCCTGGTCGGAATAGCCCTGCACGATACGCCGCATGGCGTCGTCGTCCATGATCGCGCGGTTGTCAAATCCGCGCTCGGGAATGGACGTGGCATGCATGCCGAGCGGCGCGAGGATGCGGCTGTCGATCAATCTTGCGATCGGCGTGTGATAGCAGCGCTCGAGCACGAGCTGGAGCAGCACGTAGCCGGCATGACTGTAGATGCGCTGCTGGCCGGGCGCGACGCCCGCGGGCGGTGCCCAGGCATTCAGCATCGCGATGAATTGCGTCCGCGAGTAGGAATCGTTCGGCCAGGGCGGGTGATCGGTCGGCAGCAGCAGTCCCGAGGTGTGCGTGGCGAGCTCGCCGACGGTGACGTGGCGGATATAGTCGCCGTCGAGTTCCGGCAGATATTTCGGCAGGGGATCGTCGAGCCGCAGCTCGCCGCTGAGCGTGCCGAGCGCCACCAGCGTCGCCTCGAACGGTTTTCGCAGGGAGGCGAGGTTGAACAGCGTGTCCGGCGTGACCGGTCGCTTGGTCTCGTCGTCTGCGAGGCCGTAGTTGAAGAATTCGATATGGCGGCCGGCGTAGAGCGCAGCCGCAAGGCCGCCCGGATGGTCCGGCGTTGCTGTGGGCGCGAGCTCGCTGGCGACGATGTCGCGTATCTGCGCGATCATGTCGGAATCCGCCGATGCGCGGCGTCGCCCGGCAAGCGCAACCGCGATGGGAACAAGCGCAGCGCGGGCGAGGGTTCGCCGGGTGATTTGCGGGGAGATGACAACAGGCGGCACGTGATCCGATGGATGATGCGGTGCGCCCCCGGATATCTTTTAGCGGGGAGGGCCCGGTGCCCCAATTCACGATTGCGCGTTTGGGTTCCAGATTCCTGCCCTGCGAAAATACTTAGCTTACGAGCTAACAATCGTTGACGCCGGGCCGCGGCAAGCGTATAGTTAGCTACATGGCTAACCAATTATCCCAGCTCGACCAGGTTTTTGCAGCACTCGCCGACCCCACGCGGCGGGCGATCGTGATGCGGCTGTGCGCCGGCGAGGCCTCGGTCGGCGAGCTCGCCGAGCCCTTCGAGATGGCGCTGCCGAGCTTCATGAAACACATCCATGTGCTGGAGCTCAGTGGGCTAGTGCAGTCGGAGAAGTCCGGCCGCGTGCGCACCTGCCGCCTCAGTCCGGATACGCTCGTCGGTGCGGAAGACTGGTTCCAGCATCAGCGCGCGATCTGGGAGGCGCGGCTCGACCGGTTCGAGGCTTACGTGATGAAGCTCAAGAAGGAGAGGGCGGCCGCAAAGCGGCCGGCCAAGACGACCGACAAAACCACCAACAAGCCAAGCAAACGGAAAGGTACTGAGTGATGACGAATGCTGCCAATGCTGCCCTGTCGCAATGGTCGATGGACCGAGAGATCGTGATGTCGCGCGTGATCGACGCGCCGCGCGATCTGGTATTCGAGGCTTGGTCCGACCCAAAGCATCTGCCGCAATGGTTCGGGCCGAAGGGATTCAAGATCGAGACCTTCGAGATCGACGTGCGGGTCGGCGGCGTCTGGCGCTTCAACATGATCGGGCCCGACGGCACCGTCTATTCGAACCGCATGCGCTTTCGCCGCATCGAGCCGCCGTCCTTCATGGAGATGTACCATGGCTGCGACGAGGACGATGATCCCAGCATGTTCCGCTTCACCCTCGCGTTTGCCGAACAGAGCAACGGCAAGACGGTGCTGATGATGCGGCAGCTGGCTTCGACCACGGAGCAGCGCGACCACATGATCGGCTTCGGCGCCGTCGAATACGGCTACCAGACGCTGGACAAGCTCGCGGCCTATGTCGGCGGACTGAAGAAGTAAGATCGCCGCGTGCTTCCGGGGGCCTCGAAGGGGCGCCCCCGGAACGAGCTCGGAAACGGGTGGGACTTTCGCAATTATGACAGCGCGCCGGCGAATTATGACAGTGCCGTCACGCAGATTTTTGTCGCGCTGCGCTGCGGATTTATGACAGAATTACTACCGTTGGATGTCATATTGACTACCGCGGAGCGATTCATGTTGCAGTGGCAGGCACGGTCAAATCCCCTCGCGTGGTGGTGGGGGTCCCTGACGCTGGTCAGCGCTGCCAACATTCTCGTCTGGTTCATGCTGTACCGCGAGTTCTATCCGACCGTTGCCGGCAGCGTCGGCGGCGGCTCGGATATCGGGCTGATGTTCCTGCTTTGCGCGGGCTATGTGTTCGGCTGCGCCTTCCGCTCGGTGCTGCCGCGCGCGGACGTGCAGCGCATCTGCCTGTTCGACACCTGGCTGTCGAGCGTGTTTGTCGGCCGCACGGTCGCGACCGTGGCCGAGGTCTGCTTCGCCGCGCAATGGGCGATCATCCTGCATCAGCTCGGTCAGATGACAGGCGCAGAGACCGCGGTGAACATCGCGCTGGTGATCGTGCCGATCATCATCATCGCGGAGTGCTTCTCCTGGTACGCGGTGGTGACCACCAACTTCCTCTTCAACGCGGTCGAGAACTCGCTGTGGGCGGTGACGTTCTTCCTTGCCTGCATTGCGCTGTGCCGCTTGATGCCGGAATTCCAGGGCCCGGTGCGCTGGGCGCTGATCGCCGGCATCGTCGGCATCGCCTGCTTCCTCGCCTTCCTCGTCACCGTCGACGTTCCGATGTATCTCAGCCGCTGGCGGGCGGGGCACGAAGAGGGCGGCAGGTTCCTCGGCTTCCTCGAGGGCCTGCATGACGTCTCGACGCGCTGGGTGGTGACCCACGACATTGCGCATTGGAAGGGCGAGCTGACCTGGATGTTCCTCTATTTCAGCGCCGCCGTGTGGTCGAGCCTCGCGCTCTGCGCGCTCTACGCCATGGAAGGCTATCTCACGCGCTATCTCGCCTAGGGGTAGACTCTTTGCTTGACGCGTTTTCTTGACGCGAACCGGTATCCACTTCGCTTGAAAACGTTTTACTTGCCGACCAGGCTGCATTTGCTGCGGTCGAGCGGGCGGAAGGCCTGGTCGGGCGGAATGGTCGCGACCAGCTTGACAAAGTCCCACGGGCCTTTTGACTCTTCCGGCGTCTTGACCTGCACCAGATAGAGATCGTGCACCATGCGCTGGTCCTCGCGGATACGGCCATTAGGCGTATAGGCGTCCGACACCGGCGTCGCCTTCATCTTCGCCATCACGGCGGCACTGTCGTCAGAGTCAGTGTCCTTCACGGCTTGCAGATAGTGGCGCACGGCCGAATAGACGCCGGCCTGGATCTGTGACGGCATCGCCTTGCGGCGCGCGTAGAATGCATCTGAGAACTTCCGGGCCGCCGGTGAGACGTCTTCGAAGAAAGAGGTCACGATGAGATCGCCGCGGGTCGCCTTCAGGCCGACCGCCTCGATGTCGACGTTCTGGAACGACATCGGCACGATCTTCATGCCCTGGTCCGCCAGGCCGAATTCCTCCGCCTGCTTGATCGCGGTGGCGTTGTCGCCGGCGACATTGATCGCGAGGATCTTTGCACCCGAGGACTGGGCCTGGAGCAGGAACGATGAGTAGTCGGGCGTGCCGAGCTGGGCTTTCACACTGCCGGCGACCTTGCCGCCGAGTGCCGTGATGCGGTCGCGGGCTGTCGCCTCGATCGAATGGCCGAAGGCATAGTCGCCGGTGATGAAGAACCACGGCTCCTTGCTGGTCTGCATGATGCCCGAGACGACCGCGGTCGCGGTGGAATAGGCGTCCTGAGTCCATTGCACGCTCGATGGCGCGCACGCGTCGTCGGTGAGCTGGTTGGCGCCCGCGCCGGAGACGAGGAAGATCTTTCCGTTGCCGCGCACGAGCTCCTGCACCGCAAGCGCCGCACCGGAGCTGCCGCCATCCGCGATTGCCTGCACGCCGTCGCTGAACCATTTTCGCGCGAGCGAGGCGGCGAGGTCCGGCTTGTTCTGGTGATCGGCCTGCAAGATCTCGATCGGCTTGCCGTTGATCTTGCCGCCGAACTCCTCCGCGGCCATCCGCGCCGCCTCGGCCGAGCCCGGGCCCATCGCGGTGGCGAAAATGCCGTTCATGTCGGTGAGGACGCCGATCCGGATGGCGTCGCCCTTGATTTCGGCGCGCGCAGTGCCTGCGAGCGCCAGCGTGATCAGCAGGATGGCGGTGGATGGGGTGCGGAGGGTGGCCATGGCGTTTCCCGATTTTATCGTTGATTGATCGGTCGCGGTGGTCAGGCCGCCTCGGCGATGACCTTGTTGCGCAAAATTCCGATGCCGGCGATTTCGACCTCGACGGTGTCGCCGGGGCGCATCCACAAAGGCGGCGTGCGCTTGGCGCCGACGCCGCCGGGCGTGCCGGTGACGATGACGTCGCCGGGGACGAGCGGGCAGATCGTCGAGATATAGGCGATGAGCTCGGGAATGGCGGTGATCAGCAGATCGGTGGTGGTGTCCTGCACGACCGTACCGTTCAGCCGCGTCTGCAGGTTCAGCTTCGACGGATCTGGGATCTCGTCCGCCGTCACCAGCCACGGACCAAAGCTGCCACTCTCCGCAAAGGTCTTGCCGGAGAGGAACTGGCTGGTGTGGCGCTGCCAGTCGCGGATGCTGCCTTCATTGTAGCAGGCATAGCCGGCGACATGGTCGAGCGCGCGATGCGCTGAGATATGGCGGCCCTGCTTGCCGATGACGAGCGCGAGTTCGCCCTCATAGTCGAAATCGTCGCTTACTTTCGGCTTCACGATGGGCTGGAGATGGCCGACCTGGCTGCACGGGAAACGGACGAACAGGGCCGGCTTCTCGGTCACGGTGCGGCCGGTTTCGGCGACATGGTCGCGATAGTTCAGGCCGACGCAGATGATCTTGCCGGGATCGGGGATGACGGGGGTGAAGGTGATGGTGTCGAGCTGATGATCGGGCGACGTGGACGCGACCAGTTTTTCCGCCTCGGCCACGCGACCTGCCTCAAGCAACTGCCGCAGCGTGGTGCAGGGCGCCATGCGCGTGCCGAGATCGACGACACCGTTGTCCTTGACGGCCCCGAAGGAGGCGCGGCCGTCGGCGATGAAAGAGAGCAGCTTCATGAGATATCCTTGAGACTTGTTCGGTCAGGCCGCGGACGGCACGTGGGTGGGAGGCGTGATGGCGGCGATGAGCCGGTCGAGCTCGGCATCGTTGCGGGCGATGCCGCGGATGTAACGGTCGGGGCGAACGAGCACGGCGGTGATGCCGTGCTCGCGCAGCCAGGGGCCGATGCCCTCGGCATCCTCGCTGGTCAGGATCTTGATCTTGGGCCACGAGAGGGCGAGACGCGTCGCGCTCTCGACGAGGAGGACATGGCCGTAGCCGATCCGGTCGTCGCCGCGACTGCCGTCATTCAGCATGAACTGCGGCGCGAGATGACCGGCGAGCGGGAGGTCGCATGGCGCGAGCCCGGGGCCGAGCAGGGGCTTTTTCACCTCCAGCTTCACGGGCGCATTCTCGCGCGCCTCGCCGGCCGCGAGGCCGGCCTCGATCGCCTTGGTGTTGATGACACCGCCCAGGCGAATGGCGAGCTCGATGAACTCGCGCACATGCGGTTGGCGTTCGCTTTGATAGGTGTCGAGCAGATCGGGCGCGGCACAGTCGCGAATGATGCTCGCGAGTTTCCAGGCAAGATTGGCGGCATCGCGGATGCCGGCGCACATGCCCTGGCCGAGGAAGGGCGGGGTCTGGTGCGCGGAATCGCCGGCGAGCAGCAGCCGGCCGTTGCGCCATTGCTGCGCGATGACGGAATGAAAGGTGTAGACCGCGGCGCGCTCGAGCTCGGCATCGTCAGGCGTGACCCAGCGCGACAATAACTCCCAAACCTTGGCGGGCTGCGCGACGTCGTTCGAATCTTCGTCGGGCAAAACCGTGATCTCCCAGCGCCGCCGCGTGCCGGTGCCGCGCACATAGGTCGCGGGTCGCCTGGGATCGCAATGCTGGAGACTGTAATCGCCGAGATCGTCACGGGCGCGCTTGAGCAGCACGTCGATCACCAGCCAGCGCTCGTGGAAGCCGAGATCGTCCATGCCGGAGCCGATGAAGCGACGAACGAGAGACCGCGCGCCGTCGCAACCGATGACGTAGCCGGCGCGGACCTCGCTGAGCTTCCCGTTGGAAAGATCCTCGTAGCGGACGCGCACGCCGGTCTCGTCCTGGTCCAGCGCGAACACGTCGCAACGGCTGCGCAAGCTGACGTGCGGCCAGCGCGCGAGGCCGCCGATCAGCGCGTCCTCGAGATCGGGCTGGTGGAAGCGGTAGCTGAGGTTCCAGCCCATCGGCGTCAGCGTCTGCGGCCGCGACCAGTCCAGCAGCATCTTGCCGTCGGCGTCGAGGAAGAGCATGCCGGGGCTGAGGATGATGTGGGGCAGGATGGCGTCGGCGAGGCCGATGGTCTGGAACACCCGCATGCATTCGTCGTCAAAATGTACCGCGCGCGGCAGATGATAGGTCCGCGCCTCGCGCTCCAGCACCAGCGTCCGCACGCCGCAGAGGCCAAGCAGATTGGCGAGCGTGGCGCCGACCGGGCCGCGGCCGACGATCACGACGTCAAACTCCTCAGGGGCGGATTTATCTTGCATGGGGCTATCTCTTCCCCAAGCGGTGCCACCCCTTCAACGGCGCCGGCCGAAGTGTCCGCCTAGCGGACGGCTCCTAGGGCGCGTACTCACAAATCTTCGTCGATGTCCGCTTCGCTCCGAAACCGACTACCTTTGTGCAACCGCAGCTACCAGGATCACGCTACTTTGAAGCAACGATCCGGACGCCACCAAGCTTGCGTTGCTGAATCAGCTCCACAAATCGAATGTAGGACTGATGAAACGCATCATGTCCCACGGGTGTCCCAGCTTGTCGGGCTTCCTCGCGAAGCCTTTGATACATCGCCAGTCGCTCTTTAAGGATTGGTCCCCACTCGTCGGTCAAATCAGTTGCTGAGAGCACCTTTAGGCCGCTGCTCTCAACCAGTTGACGGTATTCCGTGATCGAGCGGAGGGGTTGGATGGCCATGCCATCCCACATGAGTTGCGCATCTTCGGCTGACAAAGGCTCATTGGCGACCCAATCCGTAAAGGCCAATCTGCCGCCTTCTCGCAAAATCCTGGCAGCCTCGACCAACGCTTTTTGCAGTTCGGGTACGTGACAAAACGCTTCTTGGCTGATGACAGCGTCCAAGCTGGCATCAGGAAGCGGGACCTCCAATACATCTCCTTCGATAACACGGGCCGTATCCTGAAGGCCAACAAGCTTGGTCAGTTCCTGGGCTCCGACAACGCGGGCTGGAGTCAGTTCAATTCCAACAACATTGGCTCCGTACCGATGGGCTAGATATCGAACCGTACCGCCAAGCCCCGCGCAGAAATCGGCAACGCGAGATCCGTTCTCAATCTGCGTCCCTCTGGCCAATTCGTCTGTCGCTGCCGTACCGCCATAATGATCCTGGTCATGTGGAAACAATTCTTCTGGACGCACCGCGTCGAGGTGGCCGCGACTAGCCCGTAGCTTCGCCATGATGATGTCGCAAGAAATCGGATGCCGATTGTAGAAATAGGTCGTCTGCGAAGTTGCGTCACTCATGACGTCCTCCCCAAGGCTCAGAACTACCAACGGTATTCCGCAATGAGGCAAGCAAAGCAGGAAAATCGGACCCATGGAATGGGTCCGAGCGCCATTTCTGCCCGTAAGCGCCGAACCGGGGCCGGACAGGCTTGCCGCCAACTATCTTGCCTTCGTTCAACTTGCGTCAATCAGGCTATGGCTGCGCCTTAATGAGTCCGCGGCCTAGACTTCGACCGGAATGGCCGCGGCTGTCTCCTGAAGCTGGCCGACGAACTGCGCCATGGCTTCCTCGATCCCCAGCGCCGAGCGAATCCAGATGATGGAGATGCAGCCGAACACGGCGCCGTTCCGCACGATCGGGACGGCGATCGAGGCTGTCTTGGGATTGTACTCGCCCTCGCTGCGGATGGCGTAACCCCGCTTGGCCGTCTCCGCGATCATCTGGTCGAGGCGGCCCTGGTCGAGGAAGGGACGGTCGTCGGCCTCGTCGATGCGGCGGAGATGGCTGACGATCAAGTCGCGCTCACGCGCGGGGCAGGCGGCGAGATAGGCGCGGCCCGCCGACGTCCGCAGCATCGGCAGGCGTTTTCCGATCATGCCGCGATCGATCGAGAGCGGGCTGCGCGAATGGGTGGTCTCCTGCACGACCATCGCGGCGTTCTCGTAAGTCGAGAGATCGACCGGCCAGACCAGGGTCTTGCTGAGCTCGGCGAGATAAGGCGCAGCCGCCTGGCAGATCACCACGCCCGGGTCGTAGCCGTCGCCGAGGCTGAGGGCGAGCCGGGTGACGCGAAAGCGGTCGTCGCTGGCGCTGCGGGCGACATAGCCGAGCTCCTCCAGCGTTTCGAGCAGGCGGTAGACGGTCGGGCGGGGCAGGTCGAGCGTACGGGCGACGTCGCCGGCGCGGATACCGCCGGAGCGGTTGACCTCCTGCAGCACGTCCAGCCCGCGCTTGAAGGCGCGAACGCCCTCCGATTGCCGCGGCTGGCCGTTCCGCGTCCGCTCCTTGGACACTTTGCATTTCCTCCCTTGTGGCGCACGTCGGCGCGATTATCGTCATTGCAACCGCGAAGCGATTGCGGCGTC
This sequence comes from Bradyrhizobium ganzhouense, assembly GCF_049949285.1. Classification (NCBI taxonomy): domain Bacteria; kingdom Pseudomonadati; phylum Pseudomonadota; class Alphaproteobacteria; order Hyphomicrobiales; family Nitrobacteraceae; genus Bradyrhizobium; species Bradyrhizobium ganzhouense. The sequence goes on along the minus strand of NZ_CP181318.1, from coordinate 5,656,440 downwards.
ACCGTAGGATCGTGCGCGACCGGTATCAAGTTCGCCGCACTGCAGCGGATGCGACGCCTTTGGGAGAACGTCGATGGAAATCACCGCGCTCGGCTATATCGGGATCAGCTCGTCGCAGCTCGACCAGTGGGGGCAGATGGCGACCGGGCTGCTTGGCATGCAGCAGGTCGATCGCGGCGGCAAGATGCGCGCCTTCCGCATGGACGACCGCAAGCAGCGCCTGATCGTCGACGGCAGTAGCGATGCCGGCCTTGCGGTGATGGGCTGGGAGGTTCTCTCGACTGCAGAGCTGGATCAGCTGGCCGGGCGGCTGGAGAGCCATGGTGTCAAGGTGACGCGCGGCTCGCGCGTGCTGGCTGACGAGCGGCACGTGGCCGAGTTGATCACCTTCGCCGATCCTGCCGGCAACAGGCTGGAAGCCTTCTGCAAGCCGGAGCTTGCAAGCGAGCCGTTCAAGCCGGGCCGCCCGATCTCAGGCTTCCGCACCGGCGCGCTCGGGATGGGGCACGTTGTCATGAACGTCGAGGACGTCGAGCCGCTGCTGCCGTTCTATCGCGACGTGCTTGGCTTCCACGTCTCGGATTTCGGGCTCAAACCCTATGGCCTCTATTTCTTCCACGTCAACGGCCGTCACCACTCCTTTGCGATGGTCGGTTCGGGGCGCAAGGCGCTGCATCATTTCATGGTGGAGCTCGGCAGTCTCGACGACGTCGGGCAGGGCTATGACCTCGCGCAGCTTGAAGACAGTCGCGTCGTCTACACGCTGGGCCGGCACACCAACGACCACATGACCTCGTTCTATGTGAATACGCCGTCCGGCTTCTTCATCGAATATGGCTGGGGCGGGCGCATCATCGATCCCCAGACCTGGCAGCCGCACGAGACCTTTGACGGCCCGTCGCTGTGGGGCCACGAGCGGCTCAACATGCCGGAAGAGCAGCGCAAGCGCATGCGCGACATGCGGATGGATGCGGCGGCTCGCGGCGTGCGGGTCGCAGATCCGCGTGTGCCGCCACTGAATTGCGCGTGGCTGGATTCAGTCGTCGCACGCGAATGATCCGCCGCTTCTCGGTGTCGTTCAGGCATCGCCGAGATCGAGCTGCGTCAGAATTCCCTGGCGCAGCGCCAGCCGGACCAGCTCGATGTCTGAGCCGACGCCGAGCTTGTCCTTGATCAACGAGTGCAAATTCGCCACCGTCTTCGGGCTGACGTGCAGCGTCTCTGCGATCTCCTCCGTTGTGTTCTCGGCCAGAAGCAACCGCAGCACCTCGAACTCGCGCGGGGTGAGCACGTCGGCGGCCGAGCTTTCGCCGCTGATCCGGCTCAGCGCAAGCTCGTGGTCGATGTCGGGGCTGATGGCGATCTTGCCGGCGAGCACGTCCATCACCGCGCGCACCAGCGTTTCCGGCGGGCTGGTCTTGGTGACGTAGCCCCTCGCGCCGGCGCGGATCGCCTGCACGGCGAAGCCGGCATTCTCATGCATGGTGAAGACGAGGATCTTTGCGGCCTTGTCCCATTGCCTGATGCGCCTGACGGCCTCGACGCCGCCAATGCCGGGCATGCTGAGATCCATGATGACGAGGTCGGGCGCCTCGGACTTGAACAGGCGATAGGCCTCCGCGCCGTCGCCGGCTTCGGCGATGACGCGCAGGCCCGGCTGCTTCTCGAGCACGGAGCGATAGCCCTCGCGGACGACGGAATGGTCGTCGACCAGCAGAATGGTCGCGGTCATGCCGCGTGCTCCAGCGCCTGCGGGTTGGCGGCTGCGAGCGGAATGACGACGCGCAGCGCGGAGCCACCAGCGGGGCCGGCCTCAAAGCTCAGACGGCCGCGCAGCGCCGCGACGCGCTCGCGCATGCCCAGCAGGCCCATGCCGGATTTCGCCGCGGGATCGGTCGAGCGTCCATCATCGTCGATGGCGAGTGCGATCTCGCCGGCATGCATCGTCAATTCCAGGCTGACCTTGGTGGCGCCGGCATGCTTGGCGGCATTGGTGAGCGCTTCCTGCACGATGCGGTAGAGGTTGGCGCTGATCGTGGCCGGCAAGGTCTCGAACGTGCCGTCGAAGCGGATCGAAAAACGGGTCTCGCCGCGGCTGCGCCCATTCCACCCCGCCACGAGGCCTTCAAGGCTGGCGACGAGACCGAGCTCCTCGACGTCAGGCGGCCGCAGCCGGAACAGTGCGCCGCGCAGCGTCTCCATCATGCCGGTTGCGGTCCGCGCGATGCCGTCGCATTCGCCAAGCAGGGAGGGGCAGTCCTGCGCGGCAGTCTGGCGGGCGGAGGAGGCGAGCGCGCGGATGGCGGCGAGCGACTGGCCGAACTCGTCGTGCAGCTCGCGGGCGAGATGGCGGCGCTCTTCGTCCTGGAGCGCGATCAGCTTGCGGGTCAACTCGGCGCGCTCGGCCAGCGCGGTGTCGAGGCTTTCGGCGAGATGGTTGAAGACGTCGCGCACTGCGGAGAGTTCGGCGAGATCGAACGGCGGCAGCCGCGCGGTGAGGTCATTGGCGGCGATCCGCTCGAGGCCGGCGCGGATCATACGGGTGGGACGCAGGGCGCGGGCCAGTGCGGCATAGACCAGGACGCACAACAGCGGCAGGGCGATTGCGAGCGCGAGCATCAGGCGGCCGGCCTCGTGCCAGGCCTCGGCCGTCTGCACGGCCGGATCGACCGAGACCACGGCCTCGCCGAGCTTGGTTCCGCGCAGGATGACGGGCCGTGCCGCCTCGCGGCCGGGGTCGAACAGGCTGTGGTAGAACGCCGTGAAGATCTGCGGCGGCGGGTCCTCCGGGATCGGCGCGCCGCTACAGAAGCGCTGGAGCATCTCACCGCTCGTGCCACGGAAGGCCAGGCACAGGCCGGGCGTCATCACATAGGCCGAGACGGGGTCGAGGTTGGGAAAGTCGGAGCGCGGGCTCGCCGCCCACAGGATCTTGCCCTGTTGCAGCTCCAGCGTCTTCGCCACGATAGCGGCAATGCCGTCGATGCGCGCATGCGCCGCGCGATCGGCCGTGATCAGGAAATAGGCGGAGATTGCGGCGAAGCAGGCGGCCGATATGGCGGCCACGCGCAAGGTCAGGCGGACCTTGAGATCAAATCTCGGGCGGTTCCACATCGGCGGGCACCTGGCGCGAACGGAATTGTCGCCTCCGCATTAAAGGGCAGAACCGAAGCGGCGGAAAGCGGCACCCTTACCGCGGTGCAACGTCGTGAAATTTTCCCGACGCTGGTCGGGACGGCCACGGCTGCGGTGCAAGAAACATCGACCTAGCTTGCAGCCGTTCCATCATGCGAGGTTCGCGATGCGCCGTACCCTGTCGTTGCTGTCTTTTCTTGTTCTTCTCGGCGCCGGGCTGGATAGCCGGGCCGTTGCTGCCGAGACCACCGTTGCTCTCGACGATTTCAGCTACACCGATACCTCGGCCGAGCCGACCGACCAGAGCGCCGCCCACGAGCGGCGGCTCCAGGCGTTCATGGCCGCGCTCCGGCGGGACATCGCCGCCGACCCGCGCTACCGGCTTGCGCCGTCGGTGCAGGAGGGAGCGGCGTTCAAGGTTATCGGCGGCATCCAGAAGACGAGCACGCTGGTGCAATGGGCCAAGGTCGCGGTGATCGACGTTGGCGCCAAAAAGGTCGTGATGGACAAGCTCTACACCTTCCGCGGCGACAACGATGAATCGTGGGAGCGTGCCGAGATCTTCGTGTCCCGCGAGGTCATGGCCGCGCTGGCGCAGCCCTAAAGCGCGATGATCGTCATCGCGCTTCAGGTTGTTGTTTGAGCATGATCTTTTCGGAAAACCGCTGCACACTTTTCCGGATCATGCTTTAGAACGTCAGTTGCACCTTCATCGATTGCGAGCGGTCGCTGGCGAGCTCGAATGCTGCGACCGCGTTCTCGAACGGCATGGTCGCCGTGATCAGCGGCTTCACGTCGATCAGGCCTTCGCCCATCAGCCGTACCGCGAGCTCGAACTCGGGATCGAAGCGGAAGGTGCCGCGGAGCTGCAATTCCTTGGCAACGATGGAGTTGATCGGCAGCGTCATCTCGCCGCCAAGACCAAGCTGTACCAGCGTCGCGCCGGGACGGAGCACGTCGAGCGCGGTGCGCAACGCGGCCTGATTGCCGGAAGCTTCGAACAGCGTGTCGAACACGCCCTTGCCGGCGCGCCAGGGATCGAGCGCTGTGGCATTCGTTGCGACGTTGATCGCGTGCGTGGCGCCGAGCTTTTTGGCGACCGCGAGCGGGGCGTCGGCAACATCGGTCACGACAATCTCGGAAGCACCGCCGAAGCGCGAGACCAAAATCATCAGCGCGCCGATCGGACCGCAGCCGGTGATCAGCACGCGCTTGCCGAGGAGGGGGCCGGCCTGCTTGCCGGCGTGGAGACACACCGCGAGCGGCTCGGCGACCGCGGCTTCGGCGAGCGACAGCTTGTCGGAGATCGGCACCGCCTGCGTCGCATCGACCGTGATGAACTCGCGAAAACCGCCCTGCACGTGGGGAAAGCGCATTGCGCTGCCGAGGAAGCGCATGTCGAGGCACTGGTTGCGCATGCCTTCCTGGCAATGCAGGCACTGGCCGCACGGCTTGCTCGGATTGACCGCGACGCGCGTGCCCGGCTTCACGCCGGTGACGCCGTCACCGACCGCCGCAACCACGCCGGCGATCTCATGCCCCAGCGCCATCGGCTGCTGGATCCGGACGACGCCGAAGCCGCCATGATGGTAGTAATGCAAATCGGAACCGCAGATGCCACCATTGGCGATCTTGACGCGGACCTCGCCCGGGCCGGGCTCGGTATCCGGATAGTTGTCGATCCGCAGGTCCTTGGGGGCGTGAATGACGACGGCGCGCATGGTCTCGTTCCCTGTTTCGCGATTACATTGCGGCGATCATGCCGCCATCGACATAGATGATCTGGCCATTGACATAAGTGGAGGCATCCGAGGCCAGGAAGATCGCCGCGCCGACCAGCTCGTCCGGCTTGCCCCAGCGCTTTGAGGGAATGCGGCCCATCAGCCAGTTGTTGAAGTCGGTGTTGTTGACCAGCGCCTCGTTCATGTCGGTGAGCATGTAGCCGGGGCCGATCGCATTGGCCTGGATGCCGTGCTGGGCCCATTCCACCGCCATCGAGCGCGTCAGGTTCTTGATGCCGCCCTTGGCGGCGGTGTAGGGCGCAATGGTGGGACGCGCCAGCTCGCTGCCGAGCGAGCCGATGTTGATGATCTTGCCGTGCTTGCGCGGGATCATGCGCTTGCCGGCCTCGCGGCCGATCACGAAGGCGCTGGTGAGGTCGGTCTCGATCACCTTGCGCCACTCGTCGGTGGTGAACTCGACCAGCGGCTTGCGGTGCTGAATGCCGGCATTGTTGACGAGAATGTCGACCTCAATGCCCTTTTTGTCGAAGTCGTTGAAGGCCGCGACGATCGCGGGTTCATCGGTGACGTTGAAGGCAGCGCCTTCGGCCTGATGCCCCGCGGCGCGAAACTCGCCGACGGCTTGCTCGACGCGCTTCGGATCGACGCCATTGATGATGATTCTGGCGCCGGCCTTGGCCATGCCCTCGGCGATGGCACGACCGAGGCCGCGGGAAGAGCCGGTCACGAGCGCGGTGCGGCCGGAAAGGTCGAAGAGGGCGGTGCTCATCTCAAAAAATCCTCAAGCGTTGGAGCGACGCACGGTCAGATCGGAGCGATCGAAGACGGCGGGAAGAAGGTCGACGCCGAGGCCGGGGCCTTCCATCGGATAGACATAGCCGTCCTTGATCGTTGGCATCGTGGTGACGAGCTCATTGTACCAGCCCTTGTAGAAGGCGCGCACCGATTCCTGGATCAGGGTGTTGGGCTGGCTGAACGACATGTGGATGGCGGCGATGAAGCCGATCGGGCCGATGCAATCATGCGGCGCGAAGGGTCGGTGATAGGTCTCGGCCATCGCCGCGATCTTGCGGCCCTCGGTGAGGCCGCCGGTCCAGCACAGATCGGCCATCACCACATGCATGGCGTCGCGGTCGAGCATGTCCTTGTAGGGGAAGCGTGAGCCGAGCGTTTCGCTGGCGCAGACCCAGACGTCGGTCGAGCGCGCATATTCGGCGAGCGCCTGCGGCGAGTTCATGCGGATCGGGTCTTCGTACCAGGTCGGCTTGTAGGGCTCGAGCGCGCGGGCGATCTGCTTTGCGGTCGGCAGATTCCACAGCGAATGGAGCTCGACCATGATCTCCATCTTGTCGCCGACCGCCTTGCGGATCTTCTCGAACGGCTCGATCGCCCGCTTCATCTGGGCGGCCGTGATGTAAAGACCCTTGTTCTCCTGTGCAGCCGGATCGAACGGCCAGATCTTCATCGCGGAGATGCCGCTCTCCAGCAGGCTTTCGGCGAGCGCGTCGGCGTGATGCATGAAGCCGTCGAGGTCTTCATAGGGACCCTTGGAGGCACCGAGATTCCAGTTGGCGACCGGGCTGATATTGGTGGAGCGGACGTATTGTGTGCCGGCGCAAGTGTTGTAGATGCGCTGCTTGTCGCGGCAGAGGCCGCCGAGCATCTGGTGCACCGGCTGATTGCAGATCTTGCCGAACAGGTCCCATAGCGCGATGTCGATCGCCGACGCCGCGCGATATTCCACGCCGGTCGAGGACTGCGCCATCGGCAGGTTCAGCATGTCGCGATGGATCGCCTCGATGTGCAGGGGATTACGGCCGAGCAAGCGGCCAGCAAAGGTGTCGTGAATCTGCGCTTCGACTGCGCCAGCACCATAAAAGGTCTCGCCGAGACCGATCACGCCCGTATCGGTGTGAACGCGCACCCAGATGACGTTGGAGAATTCCTCGGTGCGCAGCGTCTCGATCGACGTGATCTTCATGGCAATTGTCCTCCCATCCCAGGCGCCTCGCACCGTCGTATTTTCATTTTGCGCTGCAGCATTCAGCGCGTTCGCGAAAGTCTTACGCTTGCTTGTAATATATCACAACATGTTTTAAGGGTGCCACAAATAAGGCGCCACCCAGCAACGAGAGCGCGGGCTGACGGGAGAGGATGACATGGCACGGCGCAAGCGCGCGCTCGAGGTGGTGAGAAACGAGGACGACGGCGAGGGCAAGCCCTCACGGCGCAACCGTCTCAATTTCTTCGAGCTCGCCTATCAGAAGATCGAGGAGCTGCTGGTTCATTGCGAGCTCAAGCCCGGCCAATTCATGACGATGCTGGAGTTGCAGCAGATCACCGGCTTCGGCCGCACGCCGGTGCATCACGCGGTCAATCGTCTCTCAGCCGACACGCTCATCATCATCCGCCCGCGCCACGGCTTGCACATCGCGCCGATCGATCTCGCGCGCGAGCGCATGCTGCTGGCCTTGCGCCGCGACATGGAGCGCTTCGTCGTTCGTCTTGCGGCCGATCGCGCCAGCCTCTCGCATCGCAATCAGGCGCTGCATATCGAGCGCCTGCTGCGCGAGCGCCGCGCCACCCTGACCCTCGACGAGTTCAACAGCATCGACCGGCGCATCGACGCGCTGGTGCTGGAAGCCGCGGGCGAGCCGTTCCTGGTGCATACGCTGCGGCCGCTGCACACGCTGTATCGACGCATCGGCTACATCCACCACCGCTTCATGCCGGGACAGACCGACCTGTCCGGCACGATCGATCGTCATCTCGCCATTCTGACCGCCGTTGCCGGCCGCCGCGTCGAGGACGCGGTGAAGGCGAGCGATGCCCTGATCGACTACATGGACCAGATGTTCACCGGCATGGAGGCGGGGATCGACCCGCGCCTGCTCGACTGCAGCATCGAGCCGCTACTTGGCGCCTAAAAAGTACTTGGCGCGTAAAGAGTTTTGAAGAGAGGACCAAACATGTCGACGATGGCCATGCCACAACCGACCGCGAGCGAAGCCGCGGTCCGCTATCTCATCACGAATTATAGCCCAAAGGGCAACAAGGTCGGCTGGCTGATGATGGCCTCGATCCTGGTCGAGGCCTGGGACCTCTATTCGATCGCCTTCGTGCTGATCTTCATCAAGGAGCAGTACAATCCCGATCCGTTGATGCTCGGCCTTGCTGCGGCCGGCACGCAGGGCGGCGCGCTGATCGGTGCGCTGCTCGGCGGCTGGCTGTCCGACAAGATCGGCCGTCGCGTCATGTTCCTGGTGACGATGGTGATGTTCATCGTGCTGGCGCTGGCGCAGGCTTTCGTGCCGAGCGTTGCCTGGCTCGTCGTGATCCGCTTCCTGCTCGGCATTCCGCTCGGCTCGGATATCTCGACTGGCTACACCTACATCATGGAATCCATGGCCAAGGGTGAGCGCGAGGTGATGGGTAATCGCTGGCAGTTCATGTTCGCGGTCGGTGAAGTCCTCACCATCGGCGTCATCGTGATCTTCCTGCTGCTCGACATTCAGCACGAGATGCTGTGGCGCGTGACTCTCGGCCTCGGTGCAGTGCCGGCGCTGATCATCCTGATCATGCGCCACGACGTGCCGGAGACGGCTGTGTGGCTGGTGCAGAAGGGACGTTATCGCGAGGCCAAGCAGGTCGCGCGCGAGATGTTCAACGACGATCTCGCCATGCTGCCGGACCAGGATGTGGTGGTGCCCAAGGTCTCGACCCGCGCCTTCCTCGCCGATCTCAAGCAGGACCCGATCCGCTGGCGTGCGACGGTCTACGGCTGGATCGCCTGCTTCGCGCAAGGCAGCGAGTTCTCGACCTTCGCGTTCTACCTGCCGGTGCTGTTCGTGATGGTCGGCGTGTCGAGCGTGCTCGGCATCAATCTGGTGACGATGGCGCTGTTCTGTTTCGCCGCTCTGTCCGGCTGGGTCGGCCCGTTGCTGACGCCGAAGATCGGCCACCGCGGCATCGCGATCGCCGGTTTCTCGATCGTGCTGGCCTCGCTGCTGGTCGCGGCCTTTGCGCTCTACACCGACAACAAGATCCTGCTGCCGTTCGCGGCGGCCGCTATGCTGTGGGGCCATTATTGGGACGCGTCGAACTGCATGACGATTCCGACCATGGTCGCCAAGCCGAAGTATCGCGGCACGGCGAGCGGCTTTGCCTACATGTTCGTGAAGCTGCCGTCGTTCCTGGCGATCTTCCTGTTCCCGACGGTGTTCGCTGCGGTCGGGCAGGCCAATGCCACGTTGATGGTCGCGATCTTTCCGCTGATCGGATTGTGTGCGGCAATCTTCATCCTGCCGGAAGTCTACGGCTACGAGAACGACTAGTAGCGAGCGTTACCTGATCGCGGCGGCCAAGGCCGCGATCAGGGCCGGCGGCGTCACCAGCATGCCGAGCTTGAGGAACGGCCAGGCGCCGACCTCGATCTGCTCTCGCCGCAGCGCGACCAGCCAGAGGATGGTCGCAAGCGATCCCGTCACCGACAAATTGGGTCCGAGATCGACGCCGATCAGAAGAGCGCTGACCACCGGCGCCGGCAGATGATCGCTGGCGGCAACCGAGCCCGCGACGAGGCCGACCGGCAAATTGTTGGCGATATTGGTGGCGACCGCAGTCGCGATGCCGACGCTCCAGGCGGCCTGCGTCACGGATTGAGCGACGGCCTGATGCAGTAGCGCGCTGAGCTGGCCGATCACACCAGTCTTCACCAACGCCTCCACCATCACGAACAGGCCGCCGACCAGCGGCAGCACGCTCCAGGAGACGCCGCGCAGCACGGGTAACGGCGATTGGCGGCTGATCAGCAGCACGATGGCGGCCGTCACCACGCCGCAGATGAAGGTCGGCAGGCCCAGTTGCTTGTCGAGCGCGGAGGCCGTGACCAGGACGACGCCGATGGCGACGATGCCCACAGCCGTCAGCTTGCCGCCGTGGCCGAGCTTTGGATGTGGCACGCTGCGCGCGATGGTCTCTTCCTTGAGCGCGCGGTGCTGGGTCAGGCGCAGCACGATATAGGTGAGCAGGATCGAGGCCGCCGACGGCAGGGCGAACAGGCGCAGCCATTCTGTCAGCTGCGGCATGCGTGCGCCGAACACGACGAGATTGGCGGGGTTCGAGATCGGCAGCACGAAGCTTGCAGCATTCGCAATGAAGGCGCAGACGAACAGGTAAGGCAAAGGTTTGGCGCCGGCCGCGCGCGTCGCAGCATAGACCGCCGGCGTCAGCACGATGGCGGTGGCATCGTTCGAGAGCAGCACGGTGACGACCGTGCCGACGATGTAGATCAGCAGGAATAGTCGCTGCGGCGAGCCCGCTGCGTATTCCACGGCAAGCGCCGCGAGATAATCGAACAGGCCTTCGAGCCGGGCGAGCTCGGCGATCAACATCATGCCGATTAGGAAAAGATAGACGTCGATGCCCTTCTCGATGCCGGTGAGCGCGTCCTGCCATGGCAGGAAGCCGAGCAGCACGAGGGCGCCGGCGCCGAGCACGGCCCAGATCGCCTCGGGCAGTCGAAAAGGGCGGATGATGACGCCCGCGGTCGCTGCGACGATGATGCTCCAGGCCCAGATGGCGTCTGACGGCACGTTCAATCCTTGAAGTGGAGTGGGTTCTTTTGCCAGCGATAGCGGATGCCGATGCCGCTGTCTTCCCCGCCGCATCCAGCGCGCGGCCGGCCTGCCTTGCCTGATCGGAGTTTTCGCTCGACATCAGTCTCTCGATCGAGGCTGGGAAGTGCCCCGGCAGAAACCGATCTCACGCCACCTTTGTTCCGCCCTAGCTAGAACTTCACCGCCAGCAGCACCGCGCCGGCGCCGATCATGGCGATTCCGACCCAGCCCTGCGCGCTTGGCCGCTCGCCGAGAAAGGCGAAAGCGAACAGGGCAACCAGCACGACGCTGAGCTTGTCGATCGGTGCCACCAGTGTTGCGGGCCCGAGTTTTAGCGCCCGGAAGTAACACAGCCAAGACGCGCCGGTCGCAAGCCCCGACAGCACCAGGAACAGCCATGTTTTCGACGAGACCGCCGAGGGCACGGCGAATTGGCCAGTGAAGAACAGCAGCACCGAGAAGGCCAGCAGCACCACGATGGTCCGGATGAAGGTGGCGAGATCAGGATTGATGTTCTCGACGCCGACCTTGGCAAAGATCGCGGTCAGTGCGGCGAAGCAGGCGGAGAGCAGCGCCCAGGTCTGCCAGGCGGAGAAGAGGGCGGGTTTCATGGGAGGCTCTGTTTTGCGGGCAACTGTAGCGTAACACTCAATCGTCGTCCCGGCGAAGGCCGGGACCCATAACCACGAAAAGGTGTTTGGCGAAGATTGCCAATGACCATCTCGTGTCAAACTTCTCCCTGGGGGTATGGGTCCCGGCCTTCGCCGGGACGACAGGGTAGATTTGGCGCGCACTCACCTTGCCACCGACAGCTTCTCCGTGATCGCCTTGCGCAAAATGCGCGAGAGCGATTCCACCGAGTACGGTTTCTGGATCAGCTCGAAGCCGCGGTGGGCGTTTTCGGCGAGCACGTTGCTGTAGCCGCTGGTCAGCACCACCGGCAGGCCCGGATAGCGCTCGCGGATGATGCCAGCGAGCTCGACGCCATTCATGCCGGGCATGATGACGTCGGAGAACACCAGGTCGACCGCGAATTCGTTCTCGCCGAGGATGGCGAGCGCGGCATTGGCGTTGGCGACGCGGCGGACGACATAGCCGAGGTCTTCCAGAAGCTCGGTCGAGAACTGGCCGACATCGTCATTGTCCTCGACCACGAGCACGCGGTAGCCGCGCCCCGTGGTCGCGCTTTCGCTGGTGAGCGATGCGGCTTCCTTCTCGGCAGCCGGGCTCTGCGCTTGCGGCAGGTAGATCGTGAAGGTCGCGCCCTGGCCGTGCGTGCTCGTCACCGCGATATCGCCTTCGGACTGTTTTGCGAAGCCGAACGCCTGGCTGAGGCCGAGGCCGGTGCCTTTGCCGACCTCCTTGGTGGTGAAGAACGGCTCGAAGATGGCGTCGATGTTTTCCGGCGCGATGCCGCTGCCGGTATCCGCCACCGAGATCGCGACATAGTCGCCGCCGCGCGCCGACTGCGCGCGCAGGTTCGGGATGCCCTGAACCTTGCGCACGGCGATGGTGAGGCGGCCGTCGCTGTCCATGGCGTCGCGGGCGTTGATGGCGAGATTGATCAGCGCGGTCTCGAACTGGGCGATGTCGGCCACCGTGAAGCAGTCGGCATCGTCGATCTCGACGACGATCTCGATGCGGCCGCCGACCAGCGGCCGCACCAGCTGCGCCACGCCCTCGACCTGGCTGCCGACATTGAAGATCTGCGGTTTCAGCGGCTGCCGGCGCGCGAACGCCAGAAGCTGCGCGGTCAGTTTCGAGGCGCGCTCGACAGTGTCGGAGATCGCATCGACATAGCGGCGGCGGCGCTCCTCCGGCAGCTCGCGCCGGCGCAGGAAGTCGGTCGCCGAACGGATGATGGTAAGGAGGTTGTTGAAATCGTGCGCGACGCCGCCGGTGAGCTGGCCGATCGCCTCCATCTTCTGCGACTGCCGCAGCGCCTCCTCGCCACGGCGGCGCTCGGTGATGTCGACGGCTTCCGGCACCGCGCCGGTGATGTTGCCGTGGCGGTCGAGCACCGGGCGCATGCCGAACTCGAAATCGCGCTCGCCGATGGGCAGCCGCAGCCGCATCTCCATCCGCACCGCTTCGCCCTTGAGGACGGTGTCGAAGGCTTCGCGCACGGTTGCGCTCATGCCGTGGGTGCCGGTGAACCAGGGCGTATCCCAGAACGGCTTTCCGGTCACGTCCGACGCGTTCGCCCTGATGCCGTCGAGCGCGGTCTTGTTGGCGTAGAGCAATTCACCCTTGAGGTTGACCAGCCCCTGATACTGGTTGCTGGTCCCCAAGATCGCGCGCAGCCGAGCCTCGTTGGATTCGAGCTCGGCGGTGCGCTCGGCGATACGTTCTTCCAGCGTCTCGTTGAGCTGCCGCAGTTCGATCTCGGCCTGTTTGGCGACGGTGATGTCATGGGCGACGCCGATGAAGCCGATATGCTTGCCGGTGGGGTCCCAGCGTGGCTGCGACTCCGAGCGCAGCCAGCGCCATTCGCCGCTGGCGTCCTTGTAGCGCGCCTCCAGCACGAACGGCTTGAGCGAGGCTTCGCCCTGGACTGATTGTTGCAGCACGTGCGGCAGGTCGTCAGGATGCAGCACCTTGCGCCAATCGAAGGCGATGGCCTGGTCGTAGGGCAGGCCGACGAAATCGACATAGGCCTGGTTGGCGAAGGAGCGCGTGCGGTCGAGCTTCGTCACCCAGATCGGCACCGGTGCGCTGTCGGCAATCAGCCGAAACCGCTCCTCGCTCTCGCGCAAGGTCTCGCGCACCAGCATCTGGTCGGTCACGTCGATATGGGCGCCCACCAGGCGGATGGCGCGACCGTCGCTGTCGCGCTCGATCTTGGCGACGACACGAATCCAGCGGGTCTCGGCGTCGCTGGGGCGGATGATGCGGTATTCGGCGGTGTAGTCCTCGCTGGTCCCGGCCAGCGCCTCGAAGAAATGTTTGACGGTCGCGTCGCGGTCATCGGGATGGACACGGCTGACCCAGTCTTCGTGGGTCTCGTCGACGGCCTCGGGCGGCAGCCCGTGGATCATCAGATATTCCGGCGAGCGGCGGTTCTTGAAGCCTTCGCGGAAGTCGACCTCGAGCCCGCCGACCTTGCCGATGCGCTGGATCCGCGCCAGCTCCGCCTCGCGCTCCTGAAGCGCGCGATAGGCATCGTCGCGCTCGCGCGCGATGTCTTCGAGGTGCTGGCGCAGCCTTTCGGCTGCGGTTGTTTCGGGCGTAAAATCGTTCAAGGCGTCGGCCGTTGTGATGCGGGAGCGCACGTGCCGGGCCGATATTCACACAGACAAAGCGTGATGGCCATTGCTCAAAAGGGAATAGATCAGGAAACGCCCGCCGAACGGCGTGTGGCGGGTATGAACGAACGCGGGGGGCTGGCTATTTGTTCCTGATATTGGAACGATGAGGCGTCGGCGCGCGTATCTGCGGGGCGCCACGACTGCTGCTCGTAAAACTCCTTTCGCTAGAGGCTAAATCTTGAAGCTCTTTGTCTGCCAGGCCTGCGGCAATGTTCTCTATTTCGAGAACCGTGCCTGCGAACGTTGCGGCCACAAGGTCGCCTTCCTGCCGGAGAAGGAGACGATGTCGGCGATCGAGCCCGACGGGGAGGGCTGGGCCACGCTCGCCGACAAGGGCAAAGGGCAGATGCTGTGCCGCAATGCTGAGTACGACGCCTGCAACTGGCTGACCGATGGCAGCGATACCACCGGCTATTGCCGCGCCTGCCGTCACAACGGCATCGTGCCTGATCTGTCCGACCCCGCGCAGCTCGCCGGCTGGCGCGAGCTGGAGGTGGCGAAGCACCGGCTGTTCTATTCGCTGATCCGCTGGAAGCTGCCGCTTCAGACCCGGCAGGAGAACCCCGAGCACGGCCTGATCTTCAATTTCCTCGCCGATGATCCCAACAGCGGCCAGAAAATCCTGACCGGGCATGACAACGGTCTGATCACGATCGCGCTGACTGAGACCGATGGCATCGAGCGCGAGCGGCGCAGGCTGGAGATGGGCGAGCCCTACCGGACGCTGCTCGGGCATTTCCGCCACGAGGTTGGACACTATTTCTGGGACGTGCTGGTGCGCGGCGGCGGCAAACTGGATGAATGCCGCGCGGTGTTCGGCGACGATTCCGTTGATTACGGTGAGGCCCTGCAGCGCCACTATGCCGAAGGCGCGCCGCCGGACTGGCAGCAGAATTACGTGTCGTCTTATGCCACCACACACCCCTGGGAAGACTTTGCCGAGACCTGGGCGCATTACCTCCACATCGTGGACACGCTGGAGATGGCCTCGGAATTCGGCATGGAGGTGCGGCCCAAGGTCGACCGCGACGGGGAGTTGTCGACGCGAATCCGGTTCAACCCCTACGAGGCGAAAGGCGTCGAGGCGATCGTCGACGCATGGCTGCCCTTCACCTTCGCCATGAACAGCGTCAACCGAGCCATGGGCCTGCGCGACCTCTATCCCTTCATCCTGTCATCGGCCGTGGTCGCCAAACTGGGCTTCATCCACAGCCTGGTCCGGGACGTGGCCAAGGCCGGGAAGCCGTAAGTCATCCAAGGGGTTCGCCAGGCCCGATCGGTCTTGCGCTGGTACGCCAGCGGGGCGGGATTTAGACCGTTGCCTCCGGCCAATTTTGATGTACCACGGGAGCCACACGGCCCGTCCTATAGGCCCCAACGGCCAGGGAAGGGTCCCGCCCAAGGTCGAGACTCAAGAAAAGCATGTTCAAACGCATTCTGATCGCCAACCGCGGCGAAATCGCCTGCCGGGTCATCAAGACCGCCCGCAAGATGGGAATTCAGACGGTTGCCGTCTATTCCGAGGCCGACCGCGACGCCCTCCATGTCGAGATGGCCGACGAGGCCGTGCTGATCGGCCCGCCGGCCGCGGCCGAGAGCTATCTGGTGATCGAGAAGATCGTGGAGGCTTGCCGCAAGACCGGCGCCGAGGCCGTTCATCCCGGCTACGGCTTCCTATCCGAACGCGAGGCGTTTCCGCGCGCGCTGGAAGCTGCCGGTATCGTCTTCATCGGCCCGAACCCTGGCGCGATCGCCGCGATGGGCGACAAGATCGAGTCCAAGAAGGCGGCTGCGAAGGCCAAGGTCTCGACCGTGCCGGGCCATCTCGGCGTCATCGAGGACGACAGGCACGCGGTCAGGATCGCCGACGAGATCGGCTATCCCGTGATGATCAAGGCCTCCGCCGGCGGCGGCGGCAAGGGCATGCGCATCGCCCATTCGAAGGCCGAGGTCGCCGAAGGCTTCAACCTCGCCAAGGCCGAGGCCAAGGCGTCGTTCGGCGACGACCGCGTCTTCGTCGAAAAATTCATCGTCGATCCCCGCCACATCGAGATCCAGGTGCTGGGCGACAAGCACGGCAACGTCATCTATCTCGGCGAGCGCGAATGCTCGATCCAGCGCCGCAACCAGAAGGTCATCGAGGAGGCGCCGTCGCCGCTGCTCGACGAAGCCACCCGCCGCAAGATGGGCGAGCAGGCGGTCGCGCTGGCCAAGGCCGTGAACTACGATTCCGCCGGCACCGTCGAGTTCGTCGCCGGGCAGGACAAGAGCTTCTACTTCCTGGAGATGAACACGCGCCTCCAGGTCGAGCATCCCGTCACCGAGCTCGTGACCGGCGTCGACCTCGTCGAGCAGATGATCCGCGTTGCCGCAGGCGAAAAGCTCGCGCTCGCGCAGAAGGACGTCACGCTGACCGGGTGGGCGGTGGAATCGCGCCTCTACGCCGAAGACCCGTTCCGCAACTTCCTGCCCTCGATCGGGCGTCTGGTGAAATATCGCCCGCCGGCGGAAGTGAGCAGGGATGGCATCACCGTGCGCAACGACACCGGTGTGCAGGAGGGCGGCGAGATCTCGATACATTACGATCCGATGATCGCAAAGCTCGTCACGCACGCGCCGTCGCGCGCGGCTGCGATCGAGGCGCAGGCGACCGCGCTGGATTCGTTCTATGTCGACGGCATCCGCCACAACATCCCGTTCCTGTCGGCGCTGATGCACCATCCGCGCTGGCGCGAGGGCAATCTGTCGACCGGCTTCATCGCCGAGGAATTCCCCAAGGGCTTTGCGGTGCGCGTGCCCGAAGGCGAGGTCGCGCGGCGGATCGCCGCGGTCGGCGCCGCCATCGATCACGTGCTCGGCGAACGCAAGCGGCAGATCTCCGGCCAGATGGGCGGCCGCATCGTGCAGCGCGAGCGCCGCCGTGCTGTCTGGCTCGACCGTCAGGAGATCTTGCTCGAGGTTGCCCGCGAGGGCGAGGCAATCGCGGTGCGGTTCGTCGATGCCGAGGGCAACGCCGGCAATGCGCATCTGCTGCAGTCCGCATGGAAGCCCGGCGATCCGGTCTGGCAGGGCACGATCGACGGCCATTTCGTCGCGGTGCAGGCGCGCCCGATTGCCAACGGCATCCGCCTCGCGCATCAGGGCGTCGAGGTGCCGGTTTATGTCTGGACCGAAGCGGAAGCCGCCTCGGCGAGACTGATGCCGGTGACGACGGCGTCCGATACCGGCAAGAAGCTGCTGTGCCCGATGCCTGGCCTCATCGTCTCGATCGCGGTGACGGAGGGGCAGGAGGTCAAGGCCGGCGAGACGCTGGCCGTGGTCGAAGCTATGAAGATGCAGAACGTGCTCCGCGCCGAGCAGGACGGCACCGTGAAGAAGATCCACGCCAGCGCCGGCGCGACGCTCGCGGTAGACGCGCTGATTTTGGAGTTTGCGTAGAGCGTGCGCGTGGGGCCCCTAACCGGGCCCCACGACCGGCGTCATTGCGAGCGTAGCGAAGCAATCCAGACTGCCTCCGCGGAAAGATTCTGGATTGCTTCGCTGCGCTCGCAATGACGGAGTATGTTGCGGTTGTGTCGCAACAGTAGAGAGGGCACCATGGCCTTTCGTTCCCGCCGCGAGAAACTGCGTTCCATCCTGTCGGGCGGGACCTGCGTCCATCCCGGTTCGGTCTATGACGCGATCTCGATCCGCATTGCCGAGGATCTCGGCTTTCCGCTCGGCATGTTCGGCGGCTCGGTGGCCTCGCTGGCCGTACTCGGCGATCCCGATATCACCCTGATCACGCTTACGGAGCTCGCCGAGCAGATGCGGCGGATGTCGCGCGCCGCCGGGCTCCCGGTGCTGGTCGATGCCGACCACGGCTATGGCAATGCGCTGAATGTGCGCCGCACGGTGCAGGAGCTGGAGACGGCGGGGGCGGCCGGTCTCACCATTGAGGACACGCTGCTGCCGGCTGCCTTTGGCGAGACAAAATCGCAGCTGATCCCGTTGGAGGAGGGCGTCGGCAAGATGAAGGCCGCGATCGACGGCCGCGGCGATCCCACGCTGGTCATCATGGGCCGCACCGGTGCGGCCTCGATCAGCTCGATCGACGACGCGATCCGCCGCGCCAGGGCTTATGAAGCCACCGGCGTTGATGCGCTGTTCTTCACTGGCATCAAGTCGCGCGCTGAGCTCGAGGCCATCGTATCCGCAACGCGCCTGCCGATCGTGCTCGGGGGTGCGCCGGACGAATTGAACGCGATCGACTATCTCGCCAGCCAACGGGTCCGCATCGCGCTTCAGGGCCACGCGCCGATCGCGGCAGCGACTCAAGCCGTCTATGACGTCCAGAAGGCATTGCGCGAGGGCACGGCTCCGAAAGCGTTGAAGGGGTTGCCGTCAGCGGAGTTGACCAGTCGCGTCATGCGCGAAGCCGAAGTGAAAGCGCGCAGCGCCGAGCTCCTCGGGCTGAAGAAATGAGCCGGGCGATCCTCCAGGTCATGATTCGCGGCCGCGTGCAAGGCGTCGGCTATCGGGCCTGGGTCGAGTCTCAGGCCGTCACAAGCGGGCTGGAAGGCTGGGTGCGTAACCGCCGCGACGGCAGCGTGGAAGCGCTGTTCGCGGGAACGCCGAAGCATGTCGCGGACATGGTGGCGCTCTGCCGCCACGGCCCGCCGTCATCACGGGTCGACAGCGTGACGAGTGAAACGGCCAGCGTGGATGAGCTGAACCTGCGCAGGGCAGGGGAGGCGTTCTCGGTGTTGCCGACGCTGTAGTCGGCCATCACCTCGGCAGCTTCGAGATCGCTTCGCTCAGCTCGTGGATCTCGTACGGCTTGCGCAGGATCGGAAAGTCGCCGCGCACGGCGGCGGCGGCTTCGCTGTAGCCGCTGGCGAGCAGGATCGGCAGGTCGGGGCGGATCTGGCGCAGACGATGGGCGAGGCCGAGCCCGTCCATGTTGCCGGGCATGACGATGTCGGAGAACACGAAGTCGACGCCGTTGATCTCGAGCTCGCGCAGCGCGGTTTCGGCATCTGCGACCCTGCGCACGCGATAGCCGAGCTGCTCCAGCAGGCCGATGCTGACGATGGCGACATCAGGGTTGTCTTCGACCAGTAGCACCGTGCCGCTGCCGCGCACCGGCGCGACCTCAAGGGTCGCGGTCGGCATGGTCGCGGTTTCGCGCGGCAGCAGAATGGTGAAGGTCGTGCCCTTGCCGAGCTCGCTTGCGACCTTGACTGTGCCACCCGCCTGATGCGCAAAGCCGTGCACCTGCGACAGGCCGAGGCCGGTGCCCTTTCCGACCGGCTTCGTTGTGAAGAACGGCTCGAAAATCCTGTCGACGACGTCGGAGGGGATGCCGAACCCGGTGTCGGCGACGGTGATGGCGACGAATTCGCCGTTGTGGAGCGGACCGTCCAGGACGATGTTGTGTGCGCCGATCGTCACGGTGCCGCCATCGGGCATGGCATCGCGGGCATTGATGACGAGATTGAGCAGCCCTGTCTCGAGCTCGGAGACATCGGCCTTGACCGGCCAGACCTCGCGCTCGATGTCGAAGGCGAGGCGAACGGCGCTGCCGACGCCGGCGTGAAGCACTTCGCGGATCGCCTCGATGCGATCGCCGAAATGGATCGCCTGCGGATTGACGCTCTGCCGCCGCGCGAAAGTCAGGAGCTGGCCGGTCAGCGCGGCGCCACGCTTGGCGGCGGTCTCGATCGCCGAGACCGCGCGCTGAAACCTGGAATCGTCGGGGTCGCCTTTCTTCAGGATGTGAAGGCTGCCGCTGATGATCATCAGCAGATTGTTGAAGTCGTGGGCGACGCCGCCGGTGAGCTGGCCGAGCGCATCGAACTTCTGCGACTCCGCAAGCTGCGTCTGCATCGCCTCGAGCCTGATCTGCGCATTGCGCCGCTCGGTGATGTCGCGGGTGATTTTTGCAAAGCCGACGAGGGCGCCGTCCTCATAGATCGGATCGATGATGACGCTCGCCCAGAAGAAAGTGCCGTCCTTGCGGACACGCCAGCCTTCCTCCTCGTAGCGGCCCTGATCCCGGGCGATGCCGAGGGCCCGGGCGGGCTTGCCGTTGGCGCGGTCGGTCTCGGTATAGAAGCGCGAGAAGTGCTGGCCGAGGATCTCTTCGGGCGAATAGCCCTTGATCCGCTCACCGCCGATGTTCCAGCTGGTAATGATCCCCGTGGGATCAAGCATATAGAGCGCGTAGTCCGCGACTCCCTCCACCAACAGCCGGAAACTCCGTTCGCTTTCGAACAAGTCTCTCTGTTGATTGAACTTTTTAACCATTCCTGGACCCCGCCTCGACGGGGGCAAACGCTCCAAGACGTGCTTGGTTCCCGTTCTCTGGGATGTTTTTGGGCAAATGGAGCGGACGGTATGCAGGACGCAAGGCGATCGCGGCACTTGACATGCAATCGCGTCCATCAGATATTTCTGTCATGACAGAAATAACCGGAAAGAAGAAACTCCCCGCCGCCGTCGAGCGCTTCATCCTGCATTGGGGCGACATGGGGGATCAGTGGGGCGTCAACCGCTCGGTCAGCCAGATCCACGGGCTGCTCTATCTCGCGGAGGCGCCGATGACGGCTGAGGACATCGCGGACACGCTCGGCATGGCGCGCTCCAACGTCTCCAACTCGCTGAAGGAGCTGCTCGCCTGGAACCTGATCCGGCGGGTGCCGATCCTCGGCGACCGCCGCGATCATTACGAGGCCGAGACCGACATCTGGGAGGTCGCAGCCCGGATCGCAGCGCGGCGCAAGGAGCGGGAGCTCGATCCGGCGATCAAGGCGCTGCGGGCCTGCGTGTCCGATGCCGCTGATGATCCGACCATCAATCCGGTCGCGAGCAAGCGGCTGAAGGAGATGCTCGCCTTCACTGAGCTGGCCGACCACTGGTTCATGCAGATGCTGAAAGTGCCGCGGCCGCGTGTGGTCGCCTTGATGCGGCTTGGCGAGAAGATCGCCAACCTGCTGCCGCTGGGCAAGGCCAAATAGTTCCGAGGAGGTTGCGATGACGTCGGCGAGATTATCAAGCTCCAGCGCACCAACCTCCGCTCACATCAAACTGCTCGACGATCGCCGCTTCCGTGCGCTGCTGTCGAACGAGGATTGGGGCCGCCTGCCGCTCGCGACGTGGCGGCGCTTCTCAAAGCGCGTCGCCGACGGCGACAGCGTCGTCTATGTCGGCGTCGTCGACGAGGTCTCTTTCAGCGACATCGGCTGGTGGTTTGCACAAATGGCGCGGCTGATCGGCGGGCCGCTACCGACGGGACGCGACGCCGGCGTGCCGATGATCGTCACGGTCACCGAGGACGGCGCGACCGGCGGGCAGACCTGGACCCGGATCTGCGCGCGTAAGCGCGGCTTTCCGCAGGTGATCCATTCCGCCAAACGTTTCGCCGGTCCGACCGGGCTCGAAGAGTATGTCGGCTTCGGCGTCTCCATGGCGCTGCGCATCACAGTCGAGGGCGAGGTGCTGACCTTCCGCAGCGCTGGCTACGGCCTGCAGCTCGGGCGCCTGTGGATCCCGCTGCCGCACTGGCTCACGCCGGGCGATCTCACGGTGACGCACAGCGACCTCGGCGAGGGTGCCTTCCGCTTCACTCTCGATGTCATTCATCCGCGTTACGGCGCGCTGATCCACCAGTCCGCCGTGTTCAGGGAGGCCGTGTCATGACCCCGCTCTTGTGGACGCTCATCGCCATCCAGATCGTGATGGGCGTGTTCGATACCTTCTATCATCACGAGTTCACCGAGCGCCTGGCCTGGCGCCCCTCGCAGCGGTTCGAGCTGAAGCTGCACGGCATCCGCAACATGCTCTATGCGCTCCTGTTCGTCCTGCTCGGCTGGCTGGAGGTCTACGGCGTGCTGGCACTGGCGATCGTCACCGTGCTGATCGCCGAGATCGTCATCACGTTGATGGATTTCGTCGAGGAGGATCTGAGCCGAAAGCTGCCGCCGAGCGAGCGCATCAACCACACGCTGCTCGCGATCAATTACGGCGCGATTCTTGTGCTGTTATTGCCCATGCTGATCGATTGGGCGATGCAGCCCTTTGGCGTGACCGTGGTTTATCAGGGCCTGCTCAGCATCGCCGCGAGCGCCTGCGCGGTTGGCGCTGCGCTCTGCGGCGTCAGGGATTTTGCCGCGATGCGCCGGCTCGGGCGAATGAAGAGTGTTCCTGCAAACGGGCTTGTTGAGAAAATCCCAGGCCGCAAGACCGTGCTGATCACCGGCGCGACCGGATTCATCGGCAGCCGCCTTGCGGCGAGCCTAAGTGGGGCGGGGCATCACGTCATCGCGCTGATCCGCAATCCGGCGAAAGCGGAGATGCTGCCGCCCCCGGTGACGCTGATCACCAGCCTCGATCAGCTCGCCGCCGACACGCCAATCGACGCGATCGTCAATCTCGCCGGCGAGCCGATCGGCAACGGCCTGTGGACCGAGGCGAAGCGCGCCAAGATCATTGGTTCGCGTGTCGACATGACCGGCGAGGTCGTCAAGTTGATCGCGCGGCTCGAGCGCAAGCCCGAGGTGCTGGTCAGTGGCTCCGCGATCGGCTGGTACGGCCTGTGGGCCGACCAGGTGCTGACGGAATCGGCCAAGTCACACGCCTGCTTCAGCCACGAGCTGTGTGCGGCCTGGGAGAAGGCGGCGCGGCCGGCAGAGGAGTTCGGCGTCCGCGTGGTCAATTTGCGCATCGGCCTCGTGCTCGGCACCGATGGCGGCTTCATCACGCGCATGCTGACGCCGTTCGAGTTCGGGCTCGGCGGTCCGCTCGGCACCGGGCGGCAGTGGATGTCCTGGATCGAGCGCGACGATCTGATCCGGCTGATCGCCTATGTGATGGCGACGCCCGATCTCGCCGGCCCCGTCAACGCAACTGCGCCGATCCCGGTCACCAACGCAAAGTTTACCGAGGAGCTCAGCCGCCGGCTGCACCGGCCTGCGGTGTTCCGCATTCCAGGCGGTCTGTTGCGGCGGATCGGCGGCGGCTTTGCCGACGAGCTCTTGCTCGGCGGCCAGCGCGTGCTGCCGAACAAGGCGCTGAGCCGCGGATTTGTGTTCAGGCACGAGACGCTGCGAAGCGCGTTCGAGGCGATCCTGTGAGGCGATGTCAGGTGGCGGTCATGCTCCGAAACGTCGCCGCCACCGCACGCAGCGCTGCAAGCTTCGCGGGATCGCTGACTTTCGAATGCAGCATCACCTTCGAGCTGCCGAGCTTTGGCAGCTTGTGCGCAGGTCCGACGTCGACCAACCCGGGAGGCGCGATCCGTCGTGCCAGCGGCGCGATGGCGAGCCCGGCCATTGCGGCCGCGACCACCGCCGTGACGCCGCCACCAACAAAGCGCTCGCGCCAGGCGAGGCCGGCCTTGTCGAGGGCGCGTACGGCAATCGCGCGGACGCCGCAGGGCGGGGCGAGCGTTGCGAGCGGCAAAGGCTCGCCCTTCGGCAGGGTGAAGCGTCGTGACGCGAACCAGCCGAATTCGTCCTCCGTCAGCTTCTCGCCGCCGCGGCGGCTGCCTTCCTGGCGGACGATCACAGCATCGAGCTCGCCCGCGTCATAGGCATCCTGCATCTCGCGTGAGAAGCCGATGGTGACGGCGAGGGTGAGGTTTGACGACATTGCGTGCAGCCGTTCGAGCAACGGCACCAGTTCGGGGCCTGCGGCGTGATCGGAGATGCCGAGCGACAGCGACTGCGCGGCCGGTGCGTCGCCCGATAGCGCGCGGTCGTGCGCCGCCATCAACGCGCGGGCGCGATCGAGAAAGCTGGCGCCGTCGGCCGTGAGCCGGACCGCGCGCGGCGAGCGCTCGACGAGGCGTTTGCCCAGCAATGTCTCCAGCCGCTGTAGCTTGAGACTGACCGCAGCCTGCGTCGTGCCGAGCACCTCCGCGGCGCGGGTGAAGCTTTGGAGGTCGGCGACCAGCAGGAAGGCCTGGACGGTGGCGATATCGAGTGTGGTTGTCATTAGGATCAGTTATCACTGGTATCAATAGAGATAAGATACCAAAATGATCGAGCAGGGTCTAGCTTCTGATCAACGCCGCGCAAACAGCGCGACATTCTTGAGGAGAACGACAATGCCCCTGATCACCGTGTCCTACACCACCTCGCGCCAATCGCCTTCGATGAAGGCCGACATTGCGAATGCCGTCTCCGAGCTCACCGCAAAAATCCTGCACAAGGATCCCAAGGTCACCGCCATCATCGTGAAGTCGGTTGATGCGGGCGACTGGTTCGCCGGCGGCAAGTCGCTTGCCGAGCAGAAGCTTGCCAGCTACTGGATCGACATCCACATCACCGAAGGCACCAACACCAAGGACGAGAAGGCGGCCTATCTCGCCGCGATGTTCAAGCGCATGGCCGAGATTTTGGGCCCGCTGCATCCCGAGACGTATCTGCATGTCGACGAGGTCAAGGGCGACGCTTACGGCTTCGGCGGCCTGACCCAGGAGCGGCGCTACATCGCCGGCAAGCTCGAGGTTTCGCTGAAGGCGGCGTGATGATGCGAGCCGCGGGTGAGGCATCTCACCCGCGGCTCTTGTTGTCAGCTCGCCGCGCGGAACTGAACCTCAGAATTGTTCATGAAGCACATCTTGTCGAACAGTTTCAGATCCAGCGGGTTCGGCAGCCTGACATCGTCGAGGTCGGGGCAGGGCTTGACCGAGGGATCATAGGACCGGTCAATCTGCGAGATGAAGACGACGATCAGCCCCTTGTCGCGTGCGAAGGATTTCAGCGCGCGCACCTGAACGGTCAGATTAGGGTTTTCCCGCCGCTGGTCGAGCAGTTGCAGATAGTCGATCACCACGACCGTCCCGCGGGGAGCCACGGCCATCTGCTTGACGACGTAGTCGGCACTGATCGTGTCGGAGCAATCGATTTCGAACAGTTTGTCGAACTGCGCCGGCTCAACGCCAATCGCACGCAAGCGGTCCAGCACGTCTTTCTCGGTGTATTCGAGCGAGAAGAATGCGGCACGATGGCCGGACTTCATGGCCTCAACGGCGAGTTCGAGGCTCATCAACGTCTTGCCCTGACCGGGGCGTGCTCCGACCAGCACGAGGTCACCCGGCTGGAATTGCGGGAACAGTCTGTTGGCCGGTGTCGCGGCGGCAGCTTTCGCCGCGAGCATGCTCCAGGCGGAAAACCCTTCCGTCGTGGCGACGCGGTCAAGGGCGTCGTGGAGCGGAATGCATTCCTCGCGGGATAGGCGTTTTGCTTTACGCTTCAGATGATAGATCGGGGCGGACAATTTCATCGTCAAAACCTCCCATTGCGAGCTGAAACGCAATCCCTCCTTATGCCTGGCGCTCGAACAGTCGGTCCGATGGTTTAGTCGCCCGGCATGAGGTCTGCTTTCCCGGCGGAGGGGGGAGGCGTGGGCGGCACCTGACACTAAGCGTAACCGATTCCGCGCCGATGGAGAACGCGCGTGGTGCGTCTCCAACAGGAAAGCGTCGTCAGGCGGCTGCTTCCGGCAATAGCGCGCGTGTCGGCCCGAACAGCTCTTCAAACGCCTGCCGAAGCGCGACGTCGACATCGGCCAGGGTCACCAACTGGCCGAGATCGACCAGCGAGGTCACGCCGTAACGAGGATCCGCAACGCCGCAGGGGACGATGCCGGCGAAATGTGAAAGCTCCGGCTCGACGTTGATGGCGATGCCGTGGAACGAGACCCAGCGCTTCAGCCGCACGCCGATCGCCGCGATCTTGTCCTCGTGCTCGGCCCCCTTGTCGGGCCGCTTCACCCAGACGCCGACCCGGTCCTCGCGCCGCTCGCCGCGGACGTTGAAGGCGGCAAGCGTCTTCAGGATCAGTTCCTCCAGGCTCGCGACATAGGCCCGGACGTCCGGCCGTCGCCGCTTGAGGTCGAGCATGATGTAGGCCACCCGCTGGCCGGGGCCGTGATAGGTGAGCTGGCCGCCGCGCCCGGAGGCAAAGGTCGGGAAGCGGGGATCGAGCAGATCGGTCTCCTTGCCCGAGGTCCCAGAGGTGTAGAGCGGGGGGTGTTCGAGCAGCCAGACCAGCTCGGGTGCCTCGCCCGCCGCAATGCCGGCGACGCGGGCCTCCATGGCGGCCACGGCCTCCGGATAGGGCACCGGAGCGTCCGAGATTCGCCATTCGACGGGCTCGCCGCCGGCGGCGGAAAACGACGTCAAATCGAGCTCTTGGCGGGGGTTTTGAGGCGAATTAACCATTGGCTAACCATAACGTGGTGATGATTGCAGGCGCAAATGCCAAGTCGCTGATTCCAAGTCCCTTGGCGTTGAGTCTCCAGTTGCGGCGGTGCTGACAGTGCCTACTCTCGACAAAGTCACCGTGGATCTCATGGTCGTCCTCGGGACGACCACCATGCCCATCCATCAGGTATTACGTCTTTCCCGCGGCGCCATCATCGAGCTGGACGCAACCGAGGCCGACGAGGTCAAGGTTCTCGCCAACAATCTGCCGGTGGCCTCCGGCGTCGTGCTGGTCGACCGCAACCGGATCGCGGTCGAGGTCAAGCAGATGCTGCCGCGGACGCAAGGCACAAGATAAGGCCGATCTGGGGGGCAGTGCAGGAACTTTCCTGCAAAGCTTGTGGAATTCGGGGCCTTTGCAGGCTTGTACCCCACTGATGGATTTGTTAGATCGGCGCCGTTGATCCGGCAGGCCTCAAGCCCTAAGCCGGCATCCCCAAAGCGCTCGTGGCGGAATTGGTAGACGCGCTGCCTTGAGGTGGCAGTGAGTAAAATCGTGGGGGTTCGAGTCCCTCCGAGCGCACCAAGGGCATAAGCCATTGATACGAAAACATTTTCGTGGCTGCCTGCTCCCGCATTGTTACCCGCAGTGATTCTTTCTTTCACGTCGGCCGCCAGCGACTTCCGCTCGTCCGTCAAAAGATCGGCGGAAGGGTGCGCAGACGCTGTTGGCCTGCGCGCCGCGGTCTGATGCGCGACGCGCCGAAATCTTCAGATCGAACTGCGCAGAGGCCGGAACGCGGCGCGAACCTCTCTGCTGAAGATATCGGGCTGCTCCCACGCCGCGAAGTGTCCGCCGGCCTCGGCCTGGTGGAAATAGATCAGCTTGCGGTAGGCTTTCTCCGCCCAGCTCCGTGGCGCCACGAAACTCTCGCCGGGAAACGCCGTCACGGCGGCCGGGATCGAGACGTTGGCCGGCAGATAAAGGTTGGTTTTGTTTTCCCAGTACAGGCGCGCCGAGGAAATCGCGGTGTTGGTCAGCCAGTACAGCGTGATGTTGTCGAGCACGTCGTCGCGCGTCAGCGCTCCCGCTGAGTGCCCTCCGACCGGGCGCCCGAGCACCGCCGAGGTCATCGCCGCGGCCGGCTGGGCATAGCCGTCACCATGGTCGAGCAGCCAGGCGGCGAGGCCGGCCGGTGAATCGGCAAATCCCGCCAGAGTCTGGGGTCGCGTCCCCATGATCTGCGCATAGGCGCGCCGTTTCGCGAACTGAAGCTTGAGCTGGTCGAAGGCGTGCTTCTCCTCCGCGGACAGATTTGCCGGAGGGCCGTCGCCGGATGCCACCGCCTTGAATATCTCGGGCGGAACGACGCCGGGCAGGTTGACATGGATGCCGATCAGTTCCGGCGCGCCGAGTTTTGCCATTTCATTGGAGACCGGCGAGCCCCAGTCGCCGCCTTGCGCGACGAACTTCCTGTAGCCGAGCCGCTTCATCAGCACGACCCAGGCGCGCGCGATGTGCTGCGGGTCCCAGCCGGTCGAAGTTGGCTTACCGGAGAAGCCGTAGCCCGGCATCGACGGGATCACGAGATGGAATGCGTCATCTGCGCTGCCGCCGTGCGCGGCGGGGTTGGTCAGAGGATCGATGATCTTGAGCTGCTCGATGACGGAGCCGGGCCAGCCATGCGTGACGATCATCGGCAACGCATTCTCTTGCTTCGAGCGGATGTGAATGAAGTGGATGTCGAGTCCGTCGATCTCGGTGATGAACTGGGGCAGGGCGTTGAGGCGGGCTTCCACCTTCCGCCAGTCGTAATCCGTGTGCCAGTAGCGCACGAGATCCTGCAGCATCGCCAGCGGCACGCCCTGGGTGTCGTCGGCGACCGTCTCTTTCTCGGGCCATCGGGTGTTGGCCAGGCGCCGGCGAAGGTCGACAAGGTCGGCATCAGGAATATCGATGTGGAACGGACGGATCGCGTCGTTCGTGGCGGCCGGCGCCGGACGAACTGGAAACAGGCTGGCGGCGCTTGCGGCAGCCAGTCCCATGGCGGCGCTGACGATCAGCTTGCGCCTGTCGTGATCGACGGCCTCCTGGCTCGGCGTCGCTACAACTGCGGTTCGTGTCTTAGGATGCGTGGTCATTTGACGATCTCCCTGGAACGAGATGCCGTCGGCAAAGCCGCGATCACCTCAGCGGTTGTCAGGATCGAGTGTGCAAACGTGGGGCCGTTCACCTCATGGGCAGCGCGCATCATTTCGTGCGAGAGAGCCGCGGTGGCTTCGCGCACCAGCGTCACGTGATCGGCGGTGCCGGCGGCAATCCACCTCGAGAGTCAGATGCTGTTCCGCGTTACCAACG
Source organism: Bradyrhizobium ganzhouense (assembly GCF_049949285.1). Lineage (NCBI taxonomy): Bacteria > Pseudomonadati > Pseudomonadota > Alphaproteobacteria > Hyphomicrobiales > Nitrobacteraceae > Bradyrhizobium > Bradyrhizobium ganzhouense. Next base: position 5,628,088 of record NZ_CP181318.1, on the reverse strand, counting down.
CGTGGCGACGCGGAACGCATGTGATCGCGTGCCGAACCCTTCAGGTTGATTTGCGCAGTGGTCGGAAGCCTGCGCGAACCTCTTCAGAAAAGAGCTGCGGCTGTTCCCAGGCCGCAAAGTGCCCGCCTTTATCGACCTTGTTGTAATAGATGAGTTTGGGATAGGCCAGTTCTGTCCAACTACGCGGCGCCTGATATTGCTCGCCAGGAAAGACGCTCACGGCCACCGGAATAGAGACGCCCTTCGCATTGAAAAAGCCGCCCTTGTATTCCCAATAGAGACGGGACGCAGAAACCCCTGTCTTCGTCAGCCAATAGAGCGTGATGTTGTCGAGGATCTCGTCTCGCGTCAATTCGCCGGTGGCACTCGCGGTCCGGTTCAGGGCCGAGGCGACCGAAGCGGCCGGCTGGCCGCCGGCATCGTTGTGGTCGAGAAGCCAGGCGGCCAGGCCGACGGGTGAATCCGCGATGCCGTACAAGGTTTGCGGCCGCGACGCCATCAACCTGGCGTAGTCGACTTGCTTGAAAGTTCTGATCAACTGTTCATAGGCGTGTCGTTCCTCAGCGGACAGGCTGGACGGCGGTGGATCGCCGGCCCTGACAGCCTTGTCGACGTCGGCGGGAACGGTGGCTGGCATGTTGGTGTGGATGCCGAGCAATCCCGCAGGTGCCTGCAAGCCCATCTGGTCGACGACAAACGCTCCCCAATCGCCGCCCTGGGCGACGTAGTGGGTGTAGCCGAGGCGCTTCATCAGTTCTGCCCAGGCTCTGCCCATGCGCTCGGGACCCCAGCCGGTACTCGTCGGCTTGCCTGAAAAGCCGTAGCCCGGCATCGATGGAATGACCAGATGGAACGCATCCGACGCGGATGCGCCGTGCGCCGTGGGGTTGGTCAAGGGATCGATGATCTTCAACTGCTCGACAATCGAGCCTGGCCATCCGTGCGTGACGATGAGCGGCAACGCCCCTTCGTGCTTCGAACGAACGTGGATGAAATGAATGTCCAGCCCGTCGATCTCGGTGATGAATTGCGGCAAGGCATTGAGCCGCGCCTCTTCCTTCCGCCAGTCGTAGTCCGTCGCCCAATAGCGCGCGAGTTCACGCATGGTTGCCAACTGCACGCCTTGCGATTGATCCGGCACGGTTTCCCGCTCAGGCCAGTTCGTCGCGTTGATGCGTCGGCGCAGATCGGCGAGCGCCTCTTCCGGAAAGTTGATGCGGAAGGTGCGGATTGCATCGCCCGTGGCGGCCGGCGCGGGATGCGCGGGAAACAGGCTGACGGCGCCGGCTGCCGCTATTCCCATTGCAGCCGTGGTCAAGAACTTGCGTCTGTCCTGGTTGATGGCTTCTGAGCCTTCGACCGCCGCAGGCGTTTTGATGAGCATGGTCATTGCATTCTCTCCTGGATGGTGCGTTACGCCTTGGGCAAGGCCGCGATCAGTTCGGCTGTGGTTAGGATTTGGTGGGCGAAGGTGGGGCCGTTCAGTTCGTGCGCGGCGTGCATCATTTCGTGCGAGAAGGCAGCGGTGGCGTCGCGCACCAGGGTCACGTGGTAGCCGAGCTCCATCGCGAAGCGGGCGGTGGACTCGATGCAGGTGTTGGCCAAGAGGCCGACCACGATCACATGGGTGATTCCCTTTTGCTTCAGCTGGAAATCCAGGTCGGTGTTTGCGAAGCCGCTTTGGCCCCAATGCTCCTTGACGACGATGTCGCCAGGCTTCGGCGCGAAATCGGGATGCCATTCGCCACCCCATTCGCCGCGCGCAAAGCTGTGGCGCTGCATGATCAGTCGCTGGGTGGGGTTTGGATGGTCCCAATCCTCGTAGTCGCCGGGCTCCCAGCGCCGGTGCGGGACGATGACGACTTGGATATCAGCCGTGCGCACGGCGCCGTCCAGCTGCCGCAGATTGTCAAGAAGTCCGACCTCATCGGCGACCGGCTTGAGGTGCGGATACACCTTCCCGCCCTCGGATAGAAAATCGTTGTACGGATCGACGAACAGCAATGCTGTCCTGTCGCGGGGGTATCTGGTCGCAATCATTGTCCGTCTCCTTGGGCCGCAACGCGGCCGGTTGCATCGGCTTCAATGATGTCCTACATTGCTATGAAAATCATAGTTACAATCCGCGGTGAAGAAATCGTGATCAAGATGCAGAAAGCCCATGGTTCCCAAACGCTTTGCCCGGTGGCCCGCTCCGAGACGGTCGTGGGCGACCGCTGGACTGTGCTGATCCTGCGCGAACTCTTCATGCGCAGTCATCGTTTCGAAGAGATCCAGGCCCAGACCGGAGCTACGCCGCAAATGGTCGCGGCGAGATTGAAGAATCTGGAAGCTGACGGGCTCGTCAAGCGGCGCATCTACAGCAAGCGACCGCCGCGTCACGAGTATCACCTGACGGAGAAAGGCGAGGCCTTCTATCCTGTGCTGCAGGCGCTGCGGGCCTGGGGCGAAACATGGTGCAAGTCGCCGCGGGAAGGTCGGGCTATCAATTACACCCACCGGACGTGTGGCAACTCGGCAGGGCTCGGCCCCGTCTGTGAGAGTTGCGGTCGGCCACTGCGTCGCGAGGATATGATTGCCGAGCTAAATCCCGCCTACCAGGATGAGCGCGAAACGCGGTGGGAGGCATTCAAGGCCAGCCGATGAACCCCTCGGGCCTGAGAATAGACTGCAGGGGGCTTCGCGCTCAGGCAGACAGTCGCATTGCGGCGTGTCGTCTGGAAGTTCGGGCGATGGATCGATCATTGCCGGCTCCTGATGTTCACGGCGGTGGACAGCTCACATCGGCACCTCTGGAAGCGTCATCTGCGAATGCCTCTTAGTTGAGACTGGCGCGAGCTCTTTGCAAGTTGCTTGCAACGCCTGCCCGGGCGATCCGCGTCATAGCGCGCTACAGATATTTCGCGATCAACTTGAAGTCCCTGAGCGCAGCCTGAACTTTCGAGCCGGACGCATTGAACGATCGCTCCAGGTTGTGGCTCACGTGATCGTGTATCAATGCTTTTTTGGCGCTTTCAATGGCCTTCTCCACGGCCTGCAGTTGTTGAGCGATTTGAGCGCAAGGCCGGCCTTCTTCGATCATTTCAATGATTGTTTCGAGGTGGCCATTGGCACGTTTCAGGCGTCGGGCAATCGCAGCATGCGGGTGGTCCATGAAATCCTCCTATCCTCCGGGGAGGATATCAGCCATCCTCCCGGCAGGATACGGAAAATCGCTTGACACCATGAAAGGTCAGGCGTAGGTGCCAATCGTTGTCTGGAACAGATGTTCAAGACAAGGCTTCAACCCTAACGACGAGCATTCTCGAACAACACATGGGCAGTACCACCTTTGGCAACGCCAACCCGGCGACGATGATCGGGCTCGCGGTGCCGCAAGACATCAGGATCAATCGCGACGGCTGTGGCCGCGTGAGGGTTGTTGGTCGCGCTTAGCTGACCGTCTGCTGCTCACTGGCCTGCCGCGCAAAGCGGACGTGGAGGTGAGCGATGTTCACAAGAATCGCTAGATTCCGGCTTGTTCAGCCATGGCGCACCGCGCTGGGGCCGGGCGAAGCCGCGTTTTCCAAAAACATGTTCTCCGTGGGCGTGTTTTCCAGGGACATGCATTCCAATGACAACCTGCCGGGCTTTCGCCGTCCGGCGGCAACGGGCAAGCGTCGGTCTCCATCCCCGGCGCTCGCCTGTCATTGGTTCGATCTCAATGGCCGACTGGAATGCCGCTGGCTGGCCGAACCCAACGACGATGCGCCGCTCGGCGATGTCGTCGAATACGAACACCGCACGGCAGGCCGCGTGTCCGGCCAGCCGTCGATGCCACCGCGTGGCCGCGCCCAGACACTGGCCGGATAAGCAAAGGACCAAACATGGACGAAGGACCTAGTTGTCCCGCCGCCCACCGGTCCGGTGCCGCGACGGGAGTCCCTTCGGGGAACAATCACACTGAGTTTCGCAAGGCCGTGATCCAATCCGGTCGAGGTGGCGTGGGCGTCTAGCTCCTCCGCTCACCTCGTGCCGTGGATTGCCGGCATCGAGGTGACTATCGGAGGCAGACGATGACCAACGCCGCTAAACTTTCTGATCTGAAATCTCCCGATTTGCAGGGCGACGGATCTCGCCAGGGCGATACACGACGTCGCCGTGGCAGCCTGCGCCAGAGCCGCACCTTGCGCGCGCAAGCCTCCGCATCGTCTCCGCGTGAGACGGAGAGCTCGGTGGTGCCGGATTCAGTTTCCGGCATTGCGGCACCAGGCCTGCAGCCGGTCTACCACCTCGTTGCGCTGTAGCATCGCGCCGGCATCGATCCGGCGGATGTGTGGATCGAGATGCGCTCCCGCGCCGACGCGCTCGGCATTGCCGAACAGCTCCCCAAAGCAAGCCGCGACGATCGACGTCGCCCGATCCAGAACGACAAGCCAGCAGCCAAAACTCAGCAGGTATAGACCATGACCGTCGTGAACGAAGCGAATGCGCAAGCGGCCGATTATGCAACAAGCACACAAACGATCCATGCCGCCGTATTGGACAGCGCCCATCTCGGCGACATCCACGGCGCCCTAGGCAGCATTGCGGAAGACGACTTCGCGCCGAGATCGAACTTGAGAGCGCGGCTGCAGACCCTGCTCGCCATTCTGGGACCTGGCCTCATCGTCATGGTCGGCGACAATGACGCTGGCGCTTTCGGTACCTATACGCAAGCCGGCCAGAACTACGGCACGACGCTGCTGTGGACGCTGGTGTTGCTGATCCCGGTTCTTTACGTCAATCAGGAGATGGTGCTGCGCCTCGGCGCGGTCACTGGCGTTGGCCATGCTCGGCTCATCTTTGAGCGCTTCGGCAGATTTTGGGGGGCGTTCAGCGTCATTGATCTGTTTATCCTCAACGCCCTGACGATTGTCACGGAATTCATCGGCATCACGCTGGCGCTCGACTATCTCGGAGTGCCGAAGCTGTGGGGTGTCGTGGCCGCCGCGGCGCTCGTCATGTTCGCGGCGAGCACCGGCAACTTCCGCCGCTTTGAGCGATTCGCTCTGATGCTTGTGCTGGGAAGCTTCCTGATCTTTCCGGTGTTGCTTTTCATCCACCCGCCGGCGGGTCAGATGATCCAGGACATGATGGTGCCGAAGATGCCGCAAGGGGCGGCGTTGAATGAGGTGATGCTGCTGATCATCGCGATCGTCGGCACCACCGTGGCGCCCTGGCAACTCTTCTTTCAACAGAGCTATGTCGTCGACAAAAGGATCACGCCGCGTTTCATCAGGTATGAGCGTGTCGATCTCATGATCGGAATCGCGATCGTGATCGCGGGCGCAATGGCGATCATGGCGTTCACGGCTCAGACGTTCGCCGGCCACCCCGAATTCGGGAATTTCGTCGATGCGGGCGCAGTATCGGCCGGTATGGAGAAGTATTTCGGGAAGGCTCCCGCGGTTTTCTTCGCGCTGGCGCTGCTCGATGCCTGCATCATCGGTGCATCCGCGGTCTCGCTGTCCACCGCCTATGCTCTCGGCGATGTATTCTCGTGGCGGCATTCCCTGCACCGCAAGCCGACCGAGGCGAAGGGATTCTATGCCATCTATTGCGGCCTCATCGTTCTCGCTGCCGTGCTCGTCCTCACGCCCGACGTCCAGCTTGGGCTACTGACCAGCGCCGTCCAGACACTTGCCGGCGTACTTCTGCCGGGCGCCACGGTGTTCCTGCTGCTGCTTTGCAACGACAAGGCGGTGCTCGGTCCATGGGTCAATTCACGTAAGCTGAATCTCTTCACCGGCGGCGTCGTTGCAGTGCTGGTGATGCTCTCGGTTATTCTCACCGGATCGGTGCTGTTTCCCGGCATTTCCGACACGGTGATCTTGAGCATCCTGATCGGGGGCAGTGCCGTCGGGATTGTGACCGCTCTTGGGGCCTCGTTTGCGCAGCGTCGCTTGAGGAGACCGGAGGCTGGAAACATCTGGTCGAAATCTTCGGACGTAAGCGTCGCCAATGACTCATGGCGCATGCCGCCTCTGGACCAGCTGCCGGCCGCCCGGCTTTCGCTTGCATCGCGTATCTGGATGATCGTGTTGCGCGGCTATCTCGTCATCGCCGGCGGTCTCGTTCTCTTTCGCATCTTCCAACTCGCGACGGGTGGGGCGTGATCAGGGCCGCCGTCGAAGGTGCGCGACGATGGGGGGCGATCGGATTATTCCGGTTGGCAAGCAGTATCTTGCACTACGCGATGATGCTGCACCGGCAGCGCAGGATCTCACGCAGCGATCTTCGGATCGCGTTGTCAGCAACGCGGATGCTGGAACGGGCTGGGGCATTGCTGGCTCTGGGCCGCCACTGGCGAAAGCGGCCAGAAGTCGAGAAGGATTTTCACTGTGAACGCATCGATTGATCATGCGTCTATCGGCCTCGCAGCGGCGACGCTGCTGGGCGCGAGCATCGGGTTCGAACGCCAATGGCGCCAACGAATGGCGGGCCTGCGGACCAACACGCTGGTCGCAATCGGCGCCGCGAGCTTTGTGATCTTCGCCGGTTTGTTTCCCGATGAAGGCAGTCCCACGCGGGTGGCGGCACAGGTTGTTTCCGGGATCGGCTTCCTGGGCGCGGGAATCATCTTTCGCGAGGGGCTTCATGTCACTGGCCTCAACACTGCGGCTACCTTGTGGTGCTCGGCGGCGGTGGGAATGCTCGCGGGCGCCGGGCATTCGCTGCATGCGGCGCTGGCGACCAGTTTTGTAATTCTCGTCAACCTGCTGTTGCGGCCGTTAGTCCGGCTTATCAACCGGCAGCCGATCACGCAGGCCGAAACCGACTTTCACTATCGCGTCCGCGTCGTCTGCCGGAGTCCGGAAGAGGCGCATGTCCGCGCATTGCTGTTGCAAAGCACCAGCAATGGTCAGCTCAGCCTGCGGCGGCTCGACAGCACCGACCTCGATGAGAGCGGCCGCGTCGAAGTCATTGCCCAGCTCTCGGCACCTTCGAAGAGCGACACCGTTCTCGAGCAAGTGGTTGGCCGTCTCAGTCTTGAAGCAACCGTTTCAGCCGCGAGCTGGAGCGTCGGACCAATCATTGAATAGCAGTCACCAACATAAGCGATCAGCGTAATGGGGAACGTGATGAAGCGGGTTAGCATAATTGGAAGCACTACATCGGCTGTTCTTGCGACTTGTTCTTTGGCGGCCGCGGCCGATCTGCCGGCGAGCATGCCGATCAAGGCGTCGGTTCCCGCCGGGCTCTACGATTGGAGCGGCTTTTATGTCGGAGGGCAGGTCGGCTACGGCGGAGGTAGTCTCGGTCCAGGCACCAATCCTGTTCCAGAACAAGCCGTATTCTTTCCCCACAGCCTCACGGGCATGATCGGCGGGTTTCAGGCAGGCTATAATCTTCAATTGCCAAATCGCGCAGTGCTCGGCGTGGAGTCGGATGTATGGTTCACCGGTCCCGTCGATCTTCCGAAGCTTGATTCCGCACCGTTCAATACGACCCTGGAATACACAGCGACGGCGCGGGGGCGGATCGGCTACGCATTCGGAACGTTGCTTCCTTATGTCACCGGCGGATTGGCGTGGGGCCACACCCGGGTCAATATCAACGCGGATGACGGCAGCCGGTTATCGTCAAGGTTGCTTCCACACGCCGGCTGGACGGCCGGCATTGGCGTTGAAATGGCCGTTGGCGGCAATTGGACCACAAAGATCGAATACGACTATATCGAGTTGGCGCGCCGGACGTATGGTCTCGGCGATGCAATGCTTCCGGATCTCAATGTCGATCCCAGGATTCACGCCATCAAGGTCGGGCTGAACTACAAGCTCGGAGACACGCCGTCCTTGGCTTCGTCCGCCACGTCGCTCATCGACGGGATGCAAGTCCCGGAATCGCCTGACTGGAATGTTCACGGGCAAACCACGTTCATTCAGCAAGCCTATCCGCGCATCCGCTCGCCCTACGAGGGCACCAACAGCCTTCCCGGAGGCGGCCAGGGGCGAGAGACTTTAACAGCGGACGCGTTTCTCGGATGGCGGTTGTGGAATGGCGGCGAGCTCTACTTCAATCCTGAACTGGCGCAGGGATTCGGCTTTAACACGACGCTCGGACTGGCAGGCTTTTCGAACGGAGAAGCACAAAAGGGCGGCACGGAATTTCCAAAATTCCGCCCGCAGCGCTATTTCATCCGCCAGACATTCGGCCTCGGCGGCGAGCAGGAAGAGGTTGCGGACGGCCCGCTACAACTCGCAGGCAAACGGGACATCGACCGCGTCACGCTGACGGTCGGGCGATTTGCCATCGGCGACTTTTTCGACGGCAATTCGTACGCGAAGGATCCGCGAGCGGATTTCATGAACTGGGCGATCTGGTCATCTGGCGCCTATGACTTTCCGGCTGATCTGCCGGGAATCACGCGCGGCGCGGTTATCGAACTCAATCGCAAGGATTGGGCGCTACGGGCTGGTGTGTTCCAGGTTCCCTCAGCACCCAACAGCGACGTTCTAACCTCGAAGGGCGGAGGCGCGGTCGTTGAACTGGAAGAGCGCTACGCGATCTCAGATCAACCCGGCAAGCTCCGGTTAGGTGTCTTTGGAAACCAGGGCAACACCGCGAGCTATCGCGAGGCGCTGACCATTGTGGCATCCGATCCTTCGCTCGACATCAATGCCACGGCGGCGGGTATCCGTCATACCCTGCCGAAATATGGCTTCTACGCCAACATGGAGCAGGCGATTAACACGGATATCGGCATCTTCGCCCGCGTAAGCTGGAACGATGGCCAGAACGAGATCCTGTCCTTCACCGACATCGATCGCAGCCTGTCTGGCGGTGTCTCAATCAAGGGTGTGTCTTGGGGGCGCCCGAGCGACACAATCGGGATTGGAGGTGCGATCAATGGACTTTCCACCGCGCATCGTGATTTCCTGGCAGCAGGCGGCAACGGTCTGCTGATCGGAGACGGCCGATTGAACTACCGCGATGAGAAGATCCTCGAGGCATACTATGCCTATAACCTCAGCAAATGGAGCACTCTGACGTTCGATTATCAGTTCATCGCTAACCCCGCCTACAATGCCGACCGCGGACCGGTTTCAGTATTTTCGGCGCGCGCGCACGCGGAGTTTTGAGGAATCAGGCAATTGATGTCAGCACGGTGTGTCCTCCGAGCGCGGCGACGGTCCCTAACAGAACGAACGCGGACCAGAACAATACCGGGCGCGGCATGCGCGTCCATGAATAGACTCCGATCGTCGCTGCGATGCCAAGCGCAATCGCTGCGATCGCCAGACGCTCCGACGGACCGCCGGGGTCGATGATCCAGTCCGCGCATGCGCTGGCGGCGGTTTGGGCCAGCAGTGCCGTGATCCAGAAGAAGCCGCGAACATTGGAGCGGTCCGTCGGGCCTGGCAGGTTTCCCGTGAGGCGATAGCAGATCACGAACGAGAAGGTCAGCAGGATGGCGATAAGCGGAATCGCGCCGATGTCGCCGCCTCCCATCGAGATGTCGGTCGTCTTTGCCAGCACTGCACCCAACAGGCTAAGCAGGAATGCGGCGGACCAGAAGATTGTCCGCGGAAGCCGCCGAATCGTTCCTTGCAGGATCGACATCGCAAGGAAGCACAGCATCAGTGCGGCGATGACTCTTCCCGAACGGTGAAGGTAGATATGACTGAGTGCACGACCAGCGACCTCGCCCGCCATGGCCGCGAGAAACCAGTTGATCCAGAAGGTGGCCGAAAACTCCGGAACGATGCTGCTGTCGACTGACGGTGCGGTGCTCATCCTGCAAGCTCCGGTTTGACGGCGGGAAGGGGAGAGCGATGTGTCGCGCGTTTACGTGCGAACCAGTCGCTGACGTTCTGGAGGTAGATGTAGACCACAGGCGTCGTGAACAGCGTCAATAGCTGCGAAACGATCAGGCCGCCGACGATCGCGAAGCCAAGCGGTTGCCGCAATTCCGATCCGGTCCCCGTGCCGATCATCAGCGGAACGCCGCCGAGCATCGCGCACATGGTGGTCATCAGGATCGGACGGAATCTGGCCTTGCAGGCCTCGAGCGCGGACTGTTCGGCCGAAAGCCCCCGATGGCGCTCGGCTTGAAGGGCGAAATCGATCAGCATGATGCCGTTCTTTTGCACGAGGCCGATCAGGAGAATGATCCCGATCAGCCCGATGACGTCGAGCCCGAGGCCGAACGTCCAGAGCGCCATGAGCGCACCGAGCCCGGCCGACGGCAGCGTCGACAGGATCGTGATCGGATGGATCATGCTTTCATAGAGCATGCCGAGGATCAGATAGACTGCGACAATCGCTGCCAGGATCAGGACGGGCGTGGAGGCGAGGGCAGACTGGAAGGCCTGGGCGTTGCCCTGGAAGCTCGTCGCAATGGTCGAAGGCATGTGCAGCGCGGCCGCCTCCTGTTGTACGGCGGCGACCGCCGTGCCGACGGCCGTGCCGGGCGACAGGTTGAAGCTCAGCGTGACCGACGGAAACTGGTTCTGATGGTTCACCGCCAGTGCCGCCGAGCCATATTCGAGGGTCGTGAACTGACCGAGCGGCACCATCGATCCGTTCGACGAGCGGACGTAAATGCGATTCAGCGCGTAGGGGCCGGTCTGGAACGACGGATCGACCTCGAGAATCACGTAGTAGGTGTTCAGCGTGGTGAAGAGCTGGGCGACGTGACGCTGGCCGAACGCGTCGTACAGCGTGTTGTCCACCGCAGCCGGGTCGATGCCGAGGCGGGAGGCCGCATCGCGGTCGATCTTGAGCTTGAGTTGACGCGCGGCATTGGCCTGGTCGCTGGCGACGTCGGCGAGCTCCGGTCGCTTTTTCAGCTTCTCGAACAGCTTTCCGGCCCAGCTGTTCAGCTCGTCCTGGTTCACATCCGTAAGCGTGAACTGGTACTGGGTCTTGGACAGGCGGCTGGCGAGATTGATGTCCTGCGTCGCCTGCATGAACACGGCGATCCCCTGGAGCTTGGCGAGCTTGGTATCGAGCTGCCGGATCACCTCGTCGGCGCTATACTGGCGCTCGTTCCGCGGCTTCAACAGCACGAACAGACGGCCGTTATTCTCGGTCACCGTAGGTCCTCCCGGGCCGATATAGCCCGTGGCGTTGGCGACCGAAGGGTCCTTTGCGATCACGTCGATCACGCCCCGTTGCAGCTCCGCCATCTGCGTCGGTGAGACGTCGGCCGAAGCTTCCGTGATGCCGGTGATCATGCCGGTGTCCTGCTGGGGAAAGAATCCTTTGGGAATGCCTACGAACAGCACGCCCGTTGCCACAATGCTCGCAAGCATGACCGCCAGCGTCGCGAGCTTGAAGCGCAACGCAACGGACAGAACAGCCTCGTAGCCGCGCTGGATCGCCACGAATCCGCGCTCCAGCGTCCGCGATACCAGGCCAGGACCCGTGCCGTGGTCGGAGAGCAGGTAAGCGCACATCATCGGTGTCAGCGTTACCGAGACGATGACGGAGACGGCAATCGCAACGCACACGGTGACCGCGAACTCCTGGAACATCCGTCCGATCACGCCGCCCATCAGGAGCAGGGGAATGAACACCGCAACCAGCGACACCGAAATCGATATGATGGTGAACGAGATCTCACCGGCGCCCTTCAGCGCGGCCTCTAGCGGCGACAATCCTTCTTCGATGTGCCGCGAGATGTTCTCGATCATGACGATGGCATCGTCCACGACGAAGCCGACCGCGATCGAAAGCCCCATCAGCGAGAGATTGTCGAGGCTGTAGTTCAGGAGATACATCACGCCGAACGTGCCGATCAGCGAGATCGGCACTGAAATGGCGGGAATGACGGTCGCCCAGAAATTGCGCAGGAACAGGAAAATGACGCCGACCACGAGTGCGATGGTGAGGAGCAGCGTGAACTGCACGTCGGCGACACTGGCGCGGATCGTCTGCGTCCGGTCCGATGCGATCGTGACCTTGACATCGGAGGGCAGACCCGCGACCAGCTGCGGCAGCAGCTTCTTGATGGCGTCCACCGTGCTGATCACGTTGGCGCCAGGCTGGCGCTGAATGGCGAGGACCACCGACGGCTTGTCGTTGTACCAGCCGTGCAGCGTCAAATCCTCCGCGGCGACTTCGGCATGGCCGATGTCGCGTAGCCGCACCGGCGCGCCGTTCCGATAGGCCACGATCAGATCTTCATAGCCCTTGGCGGTCAGCACCTGGTCATTGGTCGCGAGCGTGTAAGCCTGTTGATTGCCGTAGAGTACGCCCTTGGGCTGGTTGACGGTGACGTTGCCGAGCGTCGCGCGCAATTGCTCGAGATCGATGCCGGCCGCGGCGAGCTTTGCCGGATTGACCTGAACGCGGATCGAGGGTTTTTGCATGCCGCCGATCGTGACCAATGACACGCCCGGCACCTGCGACAGCTTTTGCGCAAGGATGCTGTCGGCATAGTCGTCGACCTTGGTGAGCGGTTCGGTGTCCGACGTCAGTGCGATCAGGAGCACCGGTACATCGGCCGGATTGACCTTCCGGAAGATCGGCGGCGACGGCATGGTTTTTGGCAATTGCCCGGCCGCCGCATTGATCGCGGCCTGCACGTCCTGCGCGGCTGCATCGGTGCCGCGGTTCAGCGCGAATTGCAGGGTGATCTCGGTGTTGCCGAAGCCGCTCGACGAGGTCATGGCGGTCAGGCCCGCGATCTGCCCGAACTGACGCTCCAATGGCGTGGCCACCGACGAGCCCATGGTCTGCGGATCGGCGCCGGGCAGCTGCGCGGTGACCTGAATTGTCGGTGTGTCCACCGTCGGCAGGGCCGAAACGGGCAAGCGGAAGAAGGCGACCAGGCCGATCAGCGTGATGCCGATCGCGAGGAAGGCCGTGGCGACGGGTTTGCGAATGAAGCCTTGGGAGATTCCTTGGGAGATGCTCATGGCAGCATGCCTGCGCTTGCGGTGGTGGCGTTCTGAACCATGTCCTTGCGATCGTTGGGGACGACCTCGACCGATGTCCCGGGATTCAGCCGGTACTGACCGGCGGTGACAACGGTTTCGTCGCCCGACAGGCCCTGGTCGATCAGCACCTTGTCTTCGCGGGACTGGCCGGCCTTGACGTCGCGCGCGCTCACGACATGGTTCGCGTCGACGACGTAGACGTAAGGGCCGCTTGGTCCCTGCTGAACCGCCGTCAGCGGCACGGTGACTGCGTCATGGCGGATCGCGACGGTGAGGTGGATGTTGACGAACGATCCCGGCCAGAGGTTTTTCCCTTCATTCGGAAAGGACGCCTTCAGCCGCACCGTGCCGGTCGATGCGTCCACCTGATTGTCGATCAGCATCAAATTGCCATGGTCGAGCTTGCGGGTGTTGGCCGCGTCATAGGCGTCGACGGACGCCACGCCGTATGCGATCGCTTTCTGCACCTCGGGAATGTCGGTCGAGGGCAAAGTGAAGATGATCGAGATCGGCTTGAGCTGCGTGAGGATCACCAGTCCGGTCGCGTCGGTCGGATGCACGATATTGCCGGGATCGATGCGGCGGATGCCGGTGATCCCGTCGAAGGGCGCGGTGATCGTGGTGTAGCTCAATTGGGTTTGCGCAGCTTCCAGCGCCGCCTTGTCGAGCGCGACCGTGCCTTGGTCCTGCGCCACCTGGGAATCCTGGGTATCGAGCAATTGCTGGGTCGCGAATCCGCGCGCGGCAAGCGGCTGCGTCCGCGCGAGGTTGACTTGCGCGTTCTTCAAGCCGGCCTGATCACGGGCGAGGGCGGCCTCCGCCTGGTCGACCTGCGCCTCGAATACGCGCGGATCGATTTTCGCCAGCACGTCGCCGCGTTTCACCTCCTGCCCCTCGACGAAATCGACGCTGTCGAGCGTGCCCTGGACCTGGGTGTGGATGGTCGCGGTGTTGATCGGCGTCACGGTGCCGAGCCCTTCGAGCACGATGGGCACGTCGCCCTTGTGCGCATGCGCGGCCGTCACCGGAACGGGCGGAACAGCCGCGGCTGCGGTGGTGGGCTTGGCCGCATGGCTCGGTGCGACGCCGTGCAGGACATACGCGCCGGCTCCGGCTCCGATCAGGAGAGCCGTGCCAACGAGAAGAAAGGTCTTTCTGGATAGCATCGCTTCACGCTCCATGATGGCGGTTTTGGCGGCTGGCATTTGCGACCAGCTCCAGGACGAAGGTTTCGGCTGCGCTCGCCGCAGCACGCAGGTCGTTCGCCGCAAGCGCATCGAACCCGATGATCCGCGTGTCGACATAGCTGGCACTTAGCGCGGTGATGAGATCGGCCGGCGCGTCCGGGCGATCCTGATGCCGTACGACGAGCCGAATGGCGGCGGCGGTAGGCAGGATAGGAAACGGCAGCGGCGCGCGGGAAGCAGCAATCGCAAGCAGGCCGGCACAGTCGATGGCCCCTTGCAGCACGAGTTCGAGCGCGGCGCGCGCCGTGTTGCCCTCTGCGAGCAGGATCAGCCGGTGCGGATCGACGTTCTGCCGAGCGATCTGCGTGGCGAGGCTGCGCAAAACCTCTTCGGAACTGCCACGGCCGACGGAAACGGCGGACCATACAGCGAGCGGCGTCAGCCGGCGCCAGCGACGCAGCATCTCGGGCGTGGCGACCAGCAGGGCATCTGACCCGGCAACGATGGCGACAACGACCTTTGCGGCGGTGCGCTCCGGCTGCGTGGCGGTTCCGTATGGCGAGTGTACTGGCATGACTTGAAGTTGGACGTGGCGGGTCTATTATTCAAATGAATTGACATAATTCCCCAATTCATACTGTGCATCGAAGCCCAAGAATCGAGCCCAAGAATCGAGCCCGAGAATCGAAGCCCAAGAATCGAAGCCCATGAGACTCCGCAACCTCGATCTCAATCTGCTCCTGGTGTTCGACGCGGTGCTGCGCGAGCGTAGCGTGGTGCGCGCCGCCGACAGCCTCGCCATCAGCCAGCCGGCCGTCAGTCACGCGCTCAACCGGCTGCGTCATGCATTGAAAGACAAGCTGTTCATCCGCACACCCGCGGGAATGAGCCCGACCCCGAGAGCCGAGCAGCTCGCGCTTCCCGTTCGCAAGGCGCTCAACGAGCTGCAACTCGCGGTCGAAGGTGACACCTTCGACCCCTCGACGGCGGACCGGCGCTTCACGATTGCGGTGAATAATTATGCAGCCGTGGTCGCGGTGGGGCCGATCCTGGCCGCGGTGCGCGCGCAAGCACCGGCTGTGCGACTGTCACTCGTGCCCAGCGGGACCCTGAATCTCACGGATCGACTGGACCGCGGCGAGCTCGATCTTGCGGTGTCGGGCCGGGCCATCGATGGAGAGCGGTTCGCCTCGCAACAGCTCATCGAGGATCGTTTCGTGGCGGTGCTCCGGAGCGGCCATCCCGCTCTACGAAAGAGGTTGACGGCGGCCTCGCTTGCCGAGCTGCGGCATCTGGGGATCAGCTCGAGCGGGGAGAATTTGGAGTTTGTGGATGCGTTCTTGAAGGCGCGGAAGGGCGCCCGCTTTGTCGCCTCGGAAGTGCCCTATCTCTCCGCAGGGGCGGTTCTGGTGCAGTCAAACCTGGTCGCCATTCTCGGACGGAAGCTGGCGATCGAGTTCCGCCGCGCCTATCCGATCGAGATCAGGGAGCTGCCGTTCGAAGCGCCGGCTCTGCACAGCACGATGAGCTGGCATCGGCGCTTTGACGATGTCCCCGCCCACCGATGGCTGCGCAGTACGATCATCGGAACTGCCACCACCTTATGAGCGATGTGGCGAACGCAAGCCGATCCTGCGCCAGATCTGGGTCGCCTGGCCGCGCTTTGGTGCGATCCGTCCACAGGCTATCCACAGGATTGTCCCCAGCTTAGCGCACCACGCGGCTGCTAGTCGACGAGAGCGTCTGCCCGGGCATTAAGTCGGCTGCGGACGAGGTCCAGTTGCCGTTCCGCCTGCGACGGCGAGAGCAGGCCTTTGACCTCAGCTACGATTTGGGACCGCAGGCCATTGCCAACGATCGGTGCGCAGTGCTCGTCCTGCGTTTCTCCGTGCTTGCGCAGATAAAGCGACGAATTGCTCATCGTTTCGTCGACGCGCAGCAGAGATTCGCAAGGCGCGCCTTCCGCATAGATCACGTCGTGGCTAGCAAGCTTCACATGATAGAATTCCAGCTCGTCATGCTGGTCGGCCGCGTCGGGGGAGATCGTGGTGCCGTTGATCAAATGTTCGGCCGGAATCAGCACGCCGTCGATGAAGAGGGCATGCCCGCGCGTGACGAACAGGTCGGCAGAGGGGACGTTCGGAGCCAGCGCCGAGCGCGCGATCCGGACGGGACGCGCATCGTCCACCCAGGGCTTGCGCCGGTCGCTCCTTGTCCGCCGCATGCGTCCGATCCATTCGATGGGACGCAGGCCGCCGAACACGGTCGGGATCATCTCGCCGATGCGGAGATCCTCGATTTTGCGCTCGCCGGTTGCGGTCGAGATCCGCGTGCCCTTCAGAAAACAATTGGTGTGACGATAAGCGTGCGCGCTTCCGACGCTCGCGATTGTGGCCGCCGCGGCGACGATCATGCGCCGGGTCACGGCCTTCGACTGGATCTTCGCTTGATTTGGCTCGGACATTCTCTGACTCGGAGATTAGGCCGCCTCATCCGGACGGAGTCGGCATGGTGCTTACTAACGTTACTACCGCTCAATTATGTTATTTAAATGTTATCTATACGAACGCACATGCGAGGTAAACCCCTCAGGCCCCTCCGCGGCTGCGACATGGTCGCGCTCGCGAAGTCTCAGAACGGCGAGTCCTCGGGCCATCGCAGCGCGTGCCATTGGCCGGCTGCGATCTGGCCGCGGCTCATTTTCGAGGCTACCGCATTGCGCAGCTTGGCGAAATTTTCGCGCGTACGCTTCGGCGCGTTCGCTGCGGCGAGGTTGAGCCATTTGTAGGCGGCCACGTCGTCCTGCGGGACACCCTGGCCCTTGTCGTAGGCGAGGCCGAGCAGATATTGCGCGGTGGTATCGCCCTGTTCGGCTGCGAGCCGGTACCAATAGCCTGCGGCTTCATAGGCCTGGGGAAGTCCTTGGCCGGTCGCATACATGAAGCCGATCAAGGCCTGGGCGCGGGCATTGCCGCGCTCGGCCAGCGGCAACAACAGGCGTGCGGCGGTGTTGTAGTTGTTGCGGGAGAATGCCGCGCTCCCGGCGCCGAGCGCATCCGCGCGAGCAGGGCCGGAAACGGTGAGGCCCAGAACAGTCGCGAGGACGAGAAGTCTGGCTGACTTGGTCATCTGGTCCAGCGCTCAGCGGTAGGTGGTCGGGCCGGTCTGCTTCGGTCCGATCGCGCTGATCGTCCCGCGCAGCTTGGTGCGCAGCTCCTCGGCGACGAAATGTGCATCCGCACCGTCGCGGATGATCTGCGGGCGGATGAAGATGATCAGTTCGGTGCGTTTGACCTGCTTGTCGGTCTGCCCGAACACGGCTTCGCCGATCACGGGAATCTGGTCGAGGCCCGGGATGCCCGCGCGGGATTTGGTCTGGCTGTCGCTGATCAGGCCGGCCAGCAGCACGGTCTGGCCGCTGGCGACCGCAACCGAGCTGCGCACCTTGCGGGTCGACACGGTCGGGGTCAGCGTGTTGGTCGAGGTCGAGGAGGAGGTCGACGACGTCGAGGCCGCCACGGGATTGGAGATCTCCTGCTCGACGTCGAGCCTGACGTTGCCGTTGGCGTTGATCCGCGGCACCACGCGCAGGATGATGCCGGTGCTGCGATAGTCGGTGGTGTTGGCGATGGTGTTGCTGCCGGTCAGCACGGTCGCGCTTCCGGTCTGGATCGGGATCTCGTCGCCGACCTGGAGCGTGGCGATCTGGTTGTCGATCACGACGACGGAGGGATTCGACAGCACCTTGACGTCGGTGATCGAATGCAATGCGTTGAGCACGGCCCGCGGCGTGGAGGCGCTGCCGACGAGGAAGTTGAAGCCGGGGATGGCGCGCTGGAGCGCGACATCGGCCGCCGCTGCGATGACCGCGGATGCGCCGTTATAGCCGACCGAACCGGTGTCGGGCTTGAGCCCGAGATCGCGGCTCATGATGTAGGACTGGACGCCGTATTGCAGGTCGTCCGTCAGCGTTACCTCGGCGATCGTGGCATCGATCGCGACCTGAAGCTGCGGCTGATCGACTTCCTTGATCGTCTGTTCGATGGTGCGATACTGTTCCTGGCTCGCATAGATCAGCAGCGTGTTGTTGACGCTGTCCGCGGTGATGCGCACGCCATCGAGAACGCCGGCGCCGCCGGGGCCGGATCGTCCGCCGCCCTGGCCCGAGGCGGAGTTGTCGAACAGCCCACCGCCGCCCTGGGCGGTGGAGTTCGAGCCATAGCTGCCCTGATTGCTGGACGACGCGTCTGCCGTGGTCGCGCTGCCGCCGCCGCTTCGACCGCTCGATCCAAAACCTCCGGAGCCGGATTGACCGGTGGGGGAAGCCGACAGACGATTGAGCGCGGAGCCGCCGCTCGAGCTCGCCGACATGCCGGAGCCCGGCGCGACCTGTCCAGCCGCACTATCCAACGGGGAGGACGAGGAGCTGGATGAGCCGCTGCCGCCGAACACGTCGTTCAGCACCCGCGCGATCTGCTTGGCATCGCCGAATTTCACGCGATAGACGTGGACCGCCGATCGTCCGGTATTGGTGGTGTCCAGGCGGTGAATCCAGGTCTCGACGCGGCTCAGCAATTCCGGCTTCCGCGTCACCGCGAGCACGGCGTTCATGCGGGCGATCGACTGGAACTTGATGACGCCCTGCGTCATGCCGCCTTCGCCGGAGTCCACGATCTTGTCGAGCTCGGCAATGATCGGTCCCGGATTGCTGTTCTGCACCGGAAAGATGCCGACGGACTGTCCCTTCAGGAAGTCCGCGTCGAAGGACAGCACGAGGTCGACCGCGTTACGTCGCTCGCTTCCGGTGCCCTGGATCAGGATGAGATTTCGGCTGGTGTCGGCGCGGATCATGCCTTGCTTTGTGGCAAAGCTGTCGACGAGCTTGATGACCGTCTGTGCGGAGACATATTGAAGCGGCACGAAGGTGATACCGTAGCCGGGCGTCATGCGGTCTGCCGCGTCCGCCGAGCCGACCCCAACCGCGTCGGACTGCGGCATCAACCGGTAACCGGTGTCGTCGCGCACCAGCGCAACGCCGACCAGGCGAAGCGCGTTCTCGAGCGCGAATGCGACGTCCGTCTTGGGGATCGGCCGGCCCGACGACAGGCTGATATTGCCCTGGACGCGCGGGTCGATGACGTAGCCGACGCCCAGAATGTCGCCGAGCACGATCTTGGCGACAGAGGCAATGGGCGAATTATCGAAATTCAGCTCGAACCGGTCCGCGCTCGTCGTGGCCGCCTGCGCCGATACGGCAGTCGGCGTATCGTCGCCGGGGTCGGCGGCGTAGATTGCGGTCTTGGCCTTGGGGCCGGTGCTGAGCTGCCGTTGCGGCAACTGGTTCGGGAAGCGCGGCAACAGGTCGATCGAGCGGACCTTGTCGAAGACGTCCGGGTCCTTGTTGGCGTCGGCCTCGGCGATGTTGCCTACCGTGTTGCACGATCCGAGCGACACGCAGATCAGCGCGCACTGGAGGACCAAGCCGATCCGGAATGCTGTTCGGCTCACTGTCGACCTCACTCACGCGCCGCCCGTTGCCGCCGCTCGTGGCGGGTCGGGCCGAATGGCGTTTGCTTAACGCTCTCCTGTGACAGTCATGTGTTATCAATGTTGCTATTGACGTGAATGCGTGTGATCAAAAATGTTACTTCACTGCGGGGCGAGGCAAATCGCGCTGGAATATCAACGTCCTTGATCGTCGTCTGGCTGTAACGTGTCGAGGCCGCGAGGGCGGACCGTCGCGGCGTCACATTTCCATCCGGACAAGTAAGGTAAACGGCGCGCTCGCTGCTTTAGGCGGCTGTCAGAGTTTTCCGGTACACGTTCATGGCTTCCCCGAATGCGCACGAGTTCGCAGCTCGTTTCAGCCAGAAGGCCGGCCTGAAGGCGGACGCGGACAAGCTCGGCAGGCTGAACGGGTCCGGTCCCGCCGAGGGCGGCTTGCGCAAGTTGTGGGAAATGAGCGAATTGTCGGCCAGCGAGTTTGCCGACGAGGTCGCGCTGTTTTTCGAGCTGCCGCGGATGACGCTTCAGGAAATGATGGCGGCGGAATCCCGGGTGGCACAGTTCTCACGCCGGTTCCTGCGCGAGATGGCAGTGTTTCCGTGCCATCCGGCCGGTGGCTCGCCGGTGCTCGTGCTGGCCGACCCGACCGACCGCGCGTCGATCCAGGCGGCGGGGATCGTGCTGGGCACGGCACCCATAATTAAAGTGGCCTCGTTCGAGGACATCGGCACCGTTCTCGACCAGCGGCTCGGCGAGGAGGAGATCGCCAGCGCCGACAACGCCGTCAGTGCCGCGGTGCAGGACGACGACATTGACAATCTGCGCGACCTCGCCAGCGGAGCTCCCGTCGTCCGCGCCGTCAACGACCTGTTCGAGACGGCCGTGGAGCTGCGCGCCAGCGACATCCACATCGAGCCCGGTCGCTCGCAGCTCACTGTACGCATGCGCGTCGACGGTCTGTTGCGTAACGTAGCGACGCCGAGTGGGGTGCCGCCGGCCGCGGTGATCTCCCGCATCAAGATCCTGGCGGGGCTCAACATTGCCGAGCGCCGTCTACCGCAGGACGGCGGCGCGCGGGTGCGCGCTGCGCGGTCGGAGATCGACGTGCGCGTCGCGATCATGCCGACGCAGCATGGCGAGTCCGCTGTGATCCGCCTGCTGCCACGCGACCGCGCGCTGCTGTCGATCGACAAGCTCGGCTTCCTCGCGAGCGATCAGGCTAAATTGCGTCGCATGCTCGCCTTGCCGCACGGCATGATCATCGTCACCGGTCCGACCGGCAGCGGCAAAACAACAACGCTCGCGACCGTGCTGTCGCTGCTCAACGAGCCGACCCGGAAGATCCTGACCATTGAGGATCCCGTCGAATATGAGATCCCCGGCATCTCGCAGTCCCAAGCCAAGCCGTCGATAGGCCTGACCTTTGCGACCGCGCTGCGCTCCTTCGTGCGCCAGGACCCTGATGTTATCATGGTCGGCGAGGTCCGTGACTCCGAGACGGCCCATGTCGCCATCCACGCCGCGCTCACCGGCCATTTGGTGCTGACCACGCTGCACACCGAGACCGCGGCAGCCGCTGTCCCGCGTCTGCTCGATCTCGGTGTCGAGGCGTTCCTGCTGCGCTCGACGTTGCGCGCTGTGATCGCGCAACGCCTGGTGCGCCAGCTCTGCGACCGCTGCAAGACCAGCCGGCCGCTAACCCATGCCGACGTCGAGGCCGATCCGCGCTACACGGCGGTGGGTCTTTCCGTCGGCAACGTCATCTTCGAACCGGCCGGCTGCGAGCGTTGCGGCGGCGTCGGCTATCGCGGCCGTATCGGGGTGTTCGAGGTGCTGGAGATGAACGAAGAGGTCCGTGCGCTGGTCGAGGAGCAGTCTGACTGGGAATCTATCGACAAGGTCGCCATCCGCAACGGCATGACGACGATGATCGAGGACGGTCTTGCCAAATGCCTGTCGGGCATGACGTCGGCGGCGGAGATCCTTCGCGTGACCACCGTACGGTAACGAGATGCCGAACTTCCGCTATCGCGCGCTGACACAGAAAGGCGAAGTCGTTTCCGGCTCGATCACCGCGGCTGATCTGGCTGAAGTCGCCCAGCGTATCGAATATCTGGGGCTGGTCGCAATCGATGCGGGTCCCGAGGAGGAGGCCAAGGGCTGGTCGCTTTCGCTGGCCTCGCTGTCGCTGTCAAAGCCGGGGCCGGCCGACGTCACCATCTTCACACGCGATCTTGCCTTGTTGTTGAAAGCGGGCGCGCGCCTCAACGATGCGCTTGAGTTGCTCGCCAACGACATGGATGTCGGCCGGCTGCGTCCGGTCATCAACGACATCAAGAATGCGATCATGTCCGGCGAGAGCTTTGCCGAGGCGCTCGGGCGCGAGCCGGCGCTGTTTCCGGCGATGTATGTCGCCCTTGTCCGGGTCGGGGAGATGTCCGGCGGGCTCGATCACATCCTGGAGACGATCGGGATCGAGCGCACGCGCGCCGAGGCCTTGCGTCGCAAGGTGACCGGGGCGCTGCAATATCCGGCGTTCGTGCTGCTCGCGGCCGGGGGCGTGCTGATCTTCTTCGTCACGTTCGTGCTGCCGCAATTCTCCGCGGTGCTGCGCGACTTCAACGCGAAGACGGACCCGGTCATCGAGGTTTTCCTTGCACTGTCTGACGTGCTGCGCGGCCACGGCCTGGAGGTCGGCGCCGTGGTCGGCATCGTCGTCATCGGCGGCTGGCTCGCCTGGCGCAGGCCCGCGGTGCGTGCGAGCGTCGTGACGCAGCTGGCGCGGCTTCCCGTGATCTCGACGGTGGTGGAATTCCATCGCGCCGCGCTGTTCTCGCGCAATCTCGGCATCCTGCTCGGCAGCGGCGTGACGCTCACGGCTACACTGCGCATCCTGATCGACATCATGACGGCCACCGGCGATGCGCCGGCCTGGGCGGCGATGGCCGACCGCGTGCGCCATGGCGGCAGGCTTGCCGAAGCGCTGACTGCCTCGGCCGTTTTGCCGCCGGTCGCGGTGCGCATGTTGCGGCTCGGCGAGGAGACCGGCCAACTGCCGACGCTGTCGGGCCGGGTCGCGGAATTTTACGAGGAGAAGCTGCAACGCCAGCTCGATCGCGTCGTGGCCATCATTGGCCCTGCGGCGATCATCCTCATCAGCGTCGTCGTCGGCGGATTGATCGTTTCGGTCATGACAGCGCTGCTGTCGGTCACGCAAGTTGTCGGATGAACAAGGGAGAGCACGCATGATCCGCTTTTCGAGGAGGAGCCTGTTCGCTCCGCCGCGGCGGCGTCGGCGCCGTCGCGGTGAGGAGGGTTTTACGCTGGTCGAGATGCTGGTCGTGATCACCATCATCGGCATGATCATGGCGCTGGTCGGCCCGCGCGTGCTGAACTATCTCAGCGAGTCCCGCGTGAAGGCGGCAAAAATCCAGATCCAGAGTTTTGGCAGCGCGCTCGACCTGTTTTACCTCGACGCCGGCCGCTTTCCGACGAGCTCGGAAGGATTGGCAGCGCTCGCACGTCCGGTCAGCGGCGTGACGTCCTGGAATGGGCCCTATGTAAAGGGCGGCAGCGTTCCCAACGATCCATGGGGCAATCCTTATGTCTACAAGCAGCCCGGGGAGAAGGATCCTTACGAAATCCGTTCGCTCGGTTCGGATGGCCAGGAAGGCGGGACCGGAACGGCGGGCGATATCACCTCGGCCGCGAAGTAGCGGCGAGGCGGGCTTCACGCTGCTGGAGATGGTCTGCGTGCTCGCGATCATGGCGCTGCTCGTTGCCATTTCGCTGCCACGTATGCCGATATCGACGTCGCGGCCGAAGCTCGAAGCCTATGCGATCCAGATCGCCACCTTGCTCAAGGCTGATCGCAACGCGGCGCTGGGGCGACGGCTCGCGGTCGGCGCCGTTGTCGACGCACCTGGACGATCCATCAGGGCCGGTTCGAGCGCGCGCTTCGTCAGGGTGCCCGACGACGTCGAGTTCGATGCGCTCCTGCCGCAGCGTTGCAATGGGCGGGACGTGCCGTCGACCATCACGTTTCTGCCGAGCGGGATGTCCTGCGGCGGAGCGATACGGCTGACGCGGTTCGGCAGCGGGTTCGATGTGCGGGTGAACTGGTTGACGGGAGGGGTAGACATTGTCGCGCAGGATATCGTCCAGGCGTCACAGTGAAGCCGGATTCACGATGATCGAGGCGGTGGTCGCACTGGCGCTGGTGTCGATCGTGCTCGCCGCGATCGGTTCACTCGTCGCCAGGAACGTGCGAGGCGCGCAGCAGCTCGAGCAGCATACCGCATTGATGCAGACGGCGCGGCTGATCGCATCCCGCCTGCCGCAGGGCGGTCAACCGCTTCCGACCGAGCTTGCGGGCAGGGAGGCCGGCTATCGCTGGCAGATGCGGATCTCGCCGTTCGTGGATGACGAGACGGCGGTGGCGGATTCGCCGTTCATCCCGCGCCGCATCGAGCTGCGTGTGCAATCGCCGACCGGTGCGATCGTCTCGCTCGAGACCGTGCGCCTGCAATACCGCGAGGAACGCCAATGAGGCGGCTCCGGCACGGGGTGTGGAGATCGACTGCCGGCTTCACCATGTTCGAGGCCCTCGTCGCCATTGCGCTGATGGGATTGGTCCTCGGCGCGCTGGCGAGCGTGACCGGAGAGTGGTTGCCCCCCTGGAGCCGAGGGTTGGTCCAGGTCCAACGCAACGAGCAGGTCACGATCGCGCTTGATCGCCTGGCGGCCGACTTATCCGCGGCCGAGTTCGTCATGCCTAACCGGGCGAGCACCGCTGCGCTGTTCCGCGGCGATCAATCGTCGGTCATCTTCGTGCGCTCGGCGCTCGGTCCCAACAATCGTGCGGGGCTGGAGATCGTGCGGATTGCGGAAGTGACTGATCGCGCCGGGCGGGCGCTGGTGCGGAGCCGCGCGCCCTTCGTTCTGCTTCCAACCGGGGACCCCGCGGTCGATCCGATCCCGTTTGCGGATCCGGTCGTGCTGCTGCGCGGCCCGCTTCGTATCACGTTTGCCTTTGCCGGCCCGCGCGGCGGGTGGACCGGCAATTGGCCCAACTGGGCGAGCCTGCCTGCCGTGGTCCGCTTCGATCTCCACGACGCCGAAGGCAAGGTTGTGCTGTCGACCGCGACGCGGGTCCGTGCCGACACGGGGCCGCCGCAATCCGAGCAGGCCAACGACGCGCCGCCGCCAGACATCCAGGCACGCAACAACAACGGGACCGGGGGTTAGGTGATTATGACCTTTCCGAAGGCAGGCGGTTCGCGCGCAGGCGAGCGCGGATTCATCGTGGTTGCAGCGCTGTGGATGCTTGCCGCGCTGGCCGCACTTACCCTGGTGGGCTCGGTGTACATGACCCAATCGGCCATCGCGCTCTCGGCCTTCGATGCGACGACGCAGCTTCAGATGGTCGAGACGGCCGGCATCGAGATGGCGGTCTACCAGCTGTCCGGCGCAGCACCAGGCGCGCGCCCGAGCCATGGCAGTCTTGCATTCAGGCTGTCGAATGCGCGGGTGGCGGTCGAGTACCAGTCGGAGGCCGCGCGCATCAATCTCAACATGGCGCCACGATCCATGATCGCCGGCCTGTTCACGGCCCTCGGCGTCGAGTCCGATACTGCGAGCCAGCTCGCCGACAGGGTGGTGGCATGGCGGAGCACGCCGCGATCGAATGCGCAGGATGACGAGAGCTCTCTTTATATATCCGCGGGCCTGAACTATCTGCCGCGCCGCGCGCCCTTCAACAGCGTCGACGAGCTGTCGCTCGTGGTCGGCATGCCGGCGGCGCTGGCGGAGCGGGCGCGGCCCTTCCTGACGCTGTACAGCGGCATCGCCGGGATCAACGTGTTGGAAGCGGCGCCCCAGGTCATGGCCGCGCTGCCCGACATGACATCGGTGAAGCTCGATGCATTCCTGAACCAGCGAGACTCGCTGCCGTCAAACGATCCGGAGTTCGTCCTCGGCATCCTCGGCGGCAGAACGCCGGGTGCGACGGTCGCCGGCAGCGATGCCTACCGCATCCGCATGCGTGTCGTCCTTGCCGACGGAAGGGACAGCCGGTCGGAAGGCGTCATCATGCTTCCCGTAACCGGGGTGAAGACTGCCTATCGGGTGTTCACCTGGCGGGACGAGGTCGATTCATCGACAGGAGCGGCGCAGAGATGAGCATAGTGAGTGATATGACGGCCGCGCTGTCCTTGTGGATCGACACCGTCACCGGCGTCGTGAGCACCCGGCTTGCACACGTGAAGCCGGTTCGCCGGATCGAGGTCGCCGAGGATGAGACCGGCGTCTTCGCGATGCGCCTAGCGCCTACAACGAAAACCGCGGACGGCGATCTCGTTCCCTGTCGCGTGGATGTGGCCGATGGAGCGATCGCCAACGAGCTTTCTCCGCAATGGACGGCGGCGGTTCGCGGCGGCATGGTCGAATTGCTGCTCCATCCGTCCCGCTTTGTCTTTCGCCCTATCGAGCTGCCTGGTCGTGCCGCCGAGTTCCTTGACGGGATCATTCGGGCGCAGATCGATCGCATCACGCCCTGGTCTGCGAGCGATGCGCTGTTTCACTGGACCCCGCCACATGACATTGGCGGTGATCGCATCGAAACCACCGTGGTTACGACAGGGCGCGCGGCTGCGGCCTCGTTGGCACAGGCGTTTTCCGATCTCGGCGCCGCCGGTGTCGAGATCTCGACGGTGACGCCCGATCATGGACGGATCGTCGTGCTGGATCAGCGCGGCAGCAAGCAGGCGGAAAATCGCAGGCTGCGCACCGGGCTGGTCGCGGCGCTCGCGTCGACCGGCCTGCTCGCGATGCTGTCGCTCGGTTTCGGCGGGTTTGTCGCCGATTCTTACGATGCGCAGCAGCAGCAGATCCAGCAGCGGATTTCGGAGCGGCGCGCGATCATGCGGGGCAATCAGCCCGGCTCGGGCGGCAGCCCGCTCGAGCTATTGATCCGCCGCAAGCAGAGCACCGCCGCCAGCGTGATCATCATCGATGCGCTGTCGGCGTTGCTGCCCCAGGACACCTATGCGACCGAAGTCCGGATCGAGGGCGACAAACTGCAGATCGTCGGTGTCACCCGCGATGCGCCGTCGCTGATTTCGATCCTCGAGCAGTCGCCGCACTTTTCCAGTGCGGGCTTTTTCGCGCCGACGACACACGCCGCCAGCGAGCCCGGCGAACGTTTTCACATCGAAACCAAGCTCAAGCCATATTTTGGGTCCGGCACATGATCAGCATGCAGAGGGTCGAGGCTCTTCTCAAACGGTTTCCGATCGCGGCAGCCGCCGCCTATGTCGCGCTGATCGCGCTATTTCTGTTTGCGACGGTCGGCACGACGCTCGATATATTGGAACGGCGCGGCGCGGTGGGGGCGGCCTCCGAGATCCTCGACCGCCTCGAGGCGCGGGGCCCGGAGCGTGCGCCTGCCGCGCGGGCCAACGTCACCGTCCCGCCTGGCTCACCTTTCCTCGAGGGGGGCAACGCCTCGCTCGCCGGCGCCGCGCTGCTCCAGCGCGTCGCGGCCGCGACCAAGCGGGTGAACGGCAATACGCTGTCGTCGCAGGTCGATTTGCTCGGACCGAAATCCAAGGCGGGTTTCATCACGGCGACATCAAGCTTCGAGATTGATCCTGTCCAACTGCAGCCGCTTCTGTACGACCTCGAGGCCGGCATGCCGTTTCTGTTCGTCGACGAGTTGGTCATCCAGGCGCCTTCGGCATCGACGCAGGGTGGCAAGCTGCGCGTCGTGCTTGGCGTGTCCGGGCAGCGGCAAAGTCAGAAGTAGAGCGCGCGACCTGCACGGCGTTGCGATCATGTCACACTTGATCGAAGCGCCACGATAGCATTAATATCATTTCGTCACATTTCCGAGAGATCCGAACGTTATTGCTCACCCTCATGTCGATCCGGGGAAATGCGTGGGAATGCGCGCTCTTGCACTGCTGATTGGTTCGTTGCTGATCGGCAATGCCGAGGCGCTTGCCGCGAACACGCCGCTGACTGTGGATGCGCAGACGATCGATCCCGGCGGCGGTGATTTGTTTGCACCGAGGCAAGCGGATCCGGCGCCGGTTGCGGCCGCGCCGCCCGTCGTGACGCCGGCCACGGTGCCACCGGTTGCGGCTACGACCGCGCCGCCGGTCGAGCGCATCACGAGCGGCAACCCGCTCTGGTCAATTCCCATGGTGCGTTTGTCAGCGACCCGCGATCAGCCGTTGTTCGCGCCTTCGCGGCGGCCTGCGCCGCGCCCGGAGCTGCTGGCGCGGCCCGCTCCGGCGGTGGTTGCTGCGCCACCGCCGCCACCGGAGCCGGAGAAGCCGCAGCTCTCGTTGCTAGGCACCGTTGCCGGATCGGGTGAAAGGATCGGATTGTTCATCGACTCTACCAGCAAGGCGGTGCTGCGGCTGAAGCGGGGCGAGAACCATCAGGGATGGACATTGCGCGATGTGCGGCCCCGTCAGGTTGAACTGGCGAAGGGGCTGGACAATACCGTTCTCGAGATGCCATCTCCCGACATGAAGCCGGGACCACCCGCGGCGCTCGCTCCGGCGCCGCCACCGCCGCCGCCGGCCGCGCTCGCCGCCAGTGCGAAGGCGCCCGGCGTGCTTCCAACGCTGACCAATGCGAACGTGCAGCGCGGACCGCAGCCGGTCCAGCCGGCGAATTTCGTGAACCCGTTCGCACAGCAGAGGCCGCGCTAATCGGGTGGGCCAATTCGCATCGATGGGCTCACCGCGCATCCTCTCGTGATCTGCAAACGATAATTGCGCCGATCACGATGGCGCTGCGGCCGTCACGGGCGATCGGGAACATGACAGCCATACCGCGAACGAAGGATGTCGAGCGGTCGCTATCTCCTTGCGTTCGAAGTCCGCGACAAATCAATCGAATTGGCGCCGTTGCCACGCAATGACCGCTTTTCGTCCAACATAACGATCGCTTTTCTTCGCAAATCTGAAATTGTTTTTAATATCGGTCACAGCAACGATAAGAAACATTCTTACAAGAATGGCAAACAGGCGTCGCTTGGCAGTGGGCTGCTGTTCTTGTGAACGCTCGAAGGCGAGCGTGTGTTTTTTTTGTTTTGGGGGTTGAAATGCGCGCGACAAATGCGTTCGATCTGGCTTGTCTCAAGTCCGCGCCGCACGATTCAAACGAGAACGTATACAATCTCGGCTTGAAGCAAGACGAAACGAGCCGGCTTCGCCGCATCGAAGACCTCAAGCGCGAGAATGCACTCCTGATACGAATGGTCGAGGAAACGCAACTTGAAGTAGTTCGCCTGCGCAAGCTGCTGTCATCGACGTGAAGATCGCGGCGCGTTGCCGCCAGGCGACGCGCATCTCGCCTTGCGCATGAGCCGCCGCCATGATCGGAATGGCTGGCCGCTAAGCTGATCGGAACGATCTGACGCTTGCAATCGGCGGGTGCGGATAGCGCCGTCGCTTCGCCCTGCTTCCGCCAATCTCCGTTTCACGGCGACGTCCTGAACGTCATCCGACCCATTCTCCGAGCAACATCGCGCGCCTTGTTTTCGTAGTCGCCGCAGCAGCGGCGTCTATGGAGCAGGAACCACATGCTGATCCGCGGTTGGTCGCGGAGAATGTGCAGGCGCACGCCGCGCTGTGCAGGCTTTGCGAGCGGTATGTGAGCTGAGTGCGAAACGATCATGCGATTGAGAAACTATCTGGCGATCGCATGCTCTCTGGCCTGCTCCTTTTTGCTCGGTGGCTGCGGGTTCATCTCGATGTCGGGGCCGGCGAGCGTCGACGTCAAGGCCGAGAATACGACCGTCCTGCCGTTTGCCCTCGTCAAGCTCACACCCGACATCGTCCGCCAGCTCGAAAAGTTCGAGCCCAACGGAATGCCGGGCGCGTTGGCCGATAGCCGTCCACCGTCCAGCATCCGCTTCGGCATCGGTGACATCGTCAGCGTCACGATCTTCGAGGCCTCGGCGGGCGGCTTGTATGTCCCGATCGAAGCCGGAGTGCGGCCGGGCAACTTCGTGAGCCTGCCTGACCAGGCCGTCGACAACGACGGAAACATCACGGTGCCCTATGCCGGCAGGATCCGCGCCGCGGGCCGCACCAACGTTCAGATCCAGGATGACATCCTGGCGCAAATCAAGAAGCGTGCGATCGATCCGCAGGTCGTCGTCACATCCAGCCAGCAGCGCTCGTCGCTCGTCAGTGTGTTCGGCGAAGTCAGAACGCCGGTGCGCTTCCCGATGCCGGCTGCCGGCGCGCAGGACAGGATCACCGACGCGATCACGCGCGCCGGCGGCATCAGCGGCGCCGGCTGGGAGACCTGGGTGGTTCTTGAGCGCGCCGGCAAGCGCGCCACCCTGCCATTCGGAAATCTGGTCTACTTCCCGGCGAGCAATGTATTCGTGCAGCCGGGGGATCGGCTCTATCTCTACCGCGAGCCGATGAAGTTCATCGCATTCGGTGCAACCGGCCAGCAGGGCGAGTTCAACTTCGACGCATGGCGCATCAACCTCACGCAAGCCGTTGCGAAGGCCGGGGGATTGCTTGACCTGCAAGCCGATCCGGCCTCGGTGTTTCTCTATCGCCGCGAGCCGCGCGACGTCGCAAAGCAGCTCGGTGTCGATTGTTCGAAATACGAGGGCGACACCGTTCCCGTTATCTTCAACGTCAATTTCCAGGACCCGGCGGGCTATTTCGTCGCCACGAAGATGCAGATGCGGCCGTTCGACGTGCTCTATGCGGCTAATGCGCCACAGGTCGACATTACCAAGGTCCTGAACTTCATCAACACGGCCGTCGTGACGGCCGACGACGGGGTGACCCTCGTCAACGACCTCAAGGTGGTTCGAAGCAGGCTCTGAGAAGGCGAGGGCGGCTGGTTCCGGCAGGATAGCAGGCGCGCCTTTCTCAAATCGGGACGCGTCAGTCCTGGGGAGTTATGTTAGCATGAGAGTCTCATACCGGATTTGGTGTTCGGAAATGATATCATCGCGCGGGTTCCCGGGATAAGGCGCGCTGGTTAGGGGAGGCGTGGCGGCATGGGCGATGCGCTATCGAGAGTTGGATCTGCTCGTCGCGGATGCCTCGCGGCCTGTCTCGTCGCGGTCATGGCGGTTCCGGTGATGGCACAGGCTCCCGGCCCGCTTGGTACGCCGGCTAATCCGCCGGTCG
The DNA here is from genome assembly GCF_049949285.1 of Bradyrhizobium ganzhouense. Classification (NCBI taxonomy): domain Bacteria; kingdom Pseudomonadati; phylum Pseudomonadota; class Alphaproteobacteria; order Hyphomicrobiales; family Nitrobacteraceae; genus Bradyrhizobium; species Bradyrhizobium ganzhouense. The sequence goes on along the minus strand of NZ_CP181318.1, from coordinate 5,597,311 downwards.
GGCCGCGAGAGGGTACGATCATCGGTGGTGGGGCGAGTGGTGCCTCGGTTCAACGTTGCGTCGACGTGCAGATCGGAGGCGACAGTGCGTTCGGCTGTCTGAACGAGAAGCTTCGCCGCGAGGTGGACAAGGTCAATCCATCGCTCAACCTGCCTCCGATCGACGCGCGCGCGTCGGACGTGCGGGTCGGCCTTGGCAACGAGGCGTCCGTCCGCCAGCAATTGGGGCCCAACTACGGCCGCTCCATCACTCCCTATCGTCCACCGCCCATCGCCAACGTGCTGCCGCATCGCTGATGTCGAACTTCCCTTCGCAGACCGGGGCCGTCAGGCCCGCACGCTGGTTGTTATGGCCATCGATCGTGCTGTGCCTACTCGCCGTCCTGAACGGAGAGGCGAGGGCGCAGGACGATGAGGTTAGCCGTGAGGGCGAGATCAGCGGCGCGGCCACTCCGTCGACCGATGTGGAGGACATCGCGCCCGAGCCGCTGGCGCTCGAACGGTTCGCGCCGCGGCCGCTTGCGGCCACCGATTTCCCGCCGGCAAATCCGTTGCTCGCCAACACCGCGTTCCGGAGCAGCGCAGTGTTCGGCCGCGACTGGCGCGCCGGCGACTGGCGCGCTGGCCGTGCCGAGTACCGTCAGCTGATCGAGCGTGAATCGCTTTCCTTCGGCCTGCCGCCGGCGCTGGTCGATGCCGTGATGGCGGTCGAGAGCAGATACAATCCAGCCGTAGTCGGCATGGATGGCGAGGTCGGATTGATGCAAGTGATGTTGCCGACGGCGCGGATGATGGGTTTCGCCGGCACGCCGTCGGAGCTCGCCACCCCCGAGATCAATGTCCACTATGGCGTGCAGTATCTCGCCGGCGCCTGGCGCCGCGCGGGCGGCGATCTTTGCACCGCGACGATGAAATATCGCGCCGGCCACGGCGAGACCCGCTTCTCTTATTTGTCGGTCGAATATTGCACGCGCGTCCGCGCACATTTGGCAGCCAACGGCGTTGCCGTCACCGGCTCCGTTCCGCAGCCGACGTTCGGAAGGTCGTCCGGCGGCGGCGGCAGCAGCAGCGGTGGCGGCGCAACCCGCGGCCGCATCCGGACCGCCGGCAGCACGATCAACTTCGCCGAACTCAACACGCGCCTGCGCGGCCTGGCCGAGCGAAAATCGCCGTCCGATTTGCGCTGATCCGATATCTGCCGCGTTGATATGTGCTGCGACGGGGCGGCGGCCTTATCAGGCCCGCCGCATCATGCCCGCTTCTTGCTGCCTGTCGGACGCCGGCGCCGTACCGCGGGCGCGGGGCGGCTGGTCGAAAGCGCCTGGCCGATGGCGCGCCAGCATTTTACGGCATCTCGGAACGCATGCTCATGGGCGGAGCTTCTGCCGCGCCAGTCCATCAGTTGTTCGGCGTCCGCAATCGTCGCCTCACCCGATTTGAGGCGCATGATCCACGACAACGCCTCACGGATTAACGGATCTAACTGATCGACCTGATGGTTTCGTTTCGTCACGACCCAGCGCTTTCCCGCCCATGCCGGTCATGAGCGGATGGCCCCGATCGACATATCTCTGTAGGTGAGACGATGCGGCGCGCTGAAAACCGAATTTGCCGCGCACGGGTCTTTTGAGGCGCTCGGCGCAGTGCTCGACCGCCTGTTTGAGATCGGTCTCGACAGTCCGGACCGTGACGCCGAGGAGCGCGGCTATCTCGCGGTTGGGCAGGCCCTCGATGCGCGAGAGCATCAGGACGCGGCGCCGGCGCTCCGGAAGCTCGGCGATCGCGCGCTTGAGCTGCTCGACGTCAGAACGATCCTCGATCACGCGCGCAGCGTCCGGCCGATCGTCCGGAATCTCGAGCACGGCATCGACTTCGTCGGAGGTGAGGCGGCGCTTCTCGGCGCGGCGGCGGTCGGTGGCGATATTGAGGGCGATCCGAAACAAATAAGCCTTGGGGCTGCGCACGGTCCCGATCTCCCGCATGCCGGCGAGACGGAGGTAGGTCTCGTTGAGGGCCTCGGAGGCGAGGTCCGGCGAGCCGAGGCGGCGCGTCAGTCGCCGGTCGAAGTCGGCATATTCGGCGAGCAGCAGGCTGCGCAGGTTGGAGATGATGTCGATAGTCATGTTACGCCCCACTTATTAAACCCCGAATTTTGCGGGACGGTAGAGAGGGCGCACAACGATAATGTGACGAACTGTTAGTCAATAACAGATGTCTAGCGATAGTCGTGTTATGTTGCGTGGAATCACCACATCGATGATCGCGACGCGTCGAGCAGCGCGGGAATCTTTTCGCAGGCGCCGCGAGCGCGACGTCTATCGGATAAGGCCCGGCACATTGGTGCATCCCGGTTGGTTCGGGCTGTCCGAACATCACTGCGGTCGGCACAGACTGGCCGCAATGCGAGAATGATATCGAGGCTGTGGTGAATTCGCGTGGTCTGTATGAGAGGAGCGCGCGTCGCCATGCGCGTCTTCGGTTGCGCGATGTGCTGAGAGGCCGGTCGGCCACCGCATGCGCTTCGCAGCTCGTTCTCTGCGGTCTGTTGATCTGCGCCGTCTGTGCGAGGCCGGCGGCAGCGAAGCCCGAGGCCGGCGCCGCCAAGCCTGCGGCGGCGAAGTCCGCGGAGGGCGCTCCGGCGAAGAATGCTGCGGAGCCTGCCAAGCCGGCGGCTCCGGAGGCTCATTTCGACATCGACGAGTTTCGCGTCGAGGGCGCGGACAACCTGCCGCAGATCGAGGTCGAGGCGGCGGTCTATCCCTTCCTCGGTCCGAACAAGAGCGCACAGGACGTCGAGAAGGCGCGCGCCGCAGTGGAGAAGGCCTATCACGACAAGGGTCTTCAGACCGTGAGCGTGGGCGTCCCGCAGCAGGATGCCCAGCGCGGATTCATCGTGCTCAAGGTCACCGAGAGCCGGGTCGGGCGTCTGCGCGTCAAGGGCTCGCGCTACTTCGACCTCAAGAACATCAAGGACAACGCTCCCTCGCTGAAGGAGGGGACGCTGCCCAACTTCCAGGACGTGACGAAGGACATCGTCGCGCTCAATCGCTGGGCGGACCGGCGCATCACGCCGGCGCTGCGCGCGGGCGTGGCGCCCGGCACGGTCGATGTCGATCTCAACGTCGAAGATACCCTTCCGCTGCACGGCAGCGTCGAGCTCAACAACAAGCAGAGCCCAAGCACGACGCCGCTGCGGACCAGCGTCTCGATGCACTATGACGACCTCTGGCAACTCGGTCATTCCATGACCTGGACCTACCAGTTCGCGCCGATGAATCCGAAGGACGCGATGGTCGTCTCCGGTTCGTATCTGGCGCGCACGGAGATCGATTGGCTCAGCATTCTCGTCTACGGCCTGGTCTCGGACAGTTCGGTCGCAACCGTCGGCGGCGCCAACGTGGTGGGCCCCGGCCAGGTGATCGGCGGACGCGCGGTACTGACGCTGCCGTCAAAGGGCGACCTGTTCCAGACATTGTCGCTCGGCGTCGACTACAAGGATTTCAAGCAGTCGCTGAAGCTGGGCACCGACGCCTTCGACTCGCCGGTGACCTATGTTCCGCTGGTTGCCAGCTATGGTGCGACCTGGCAGGGTGAGGGGCATCTCACGCAGCTCAACGCCACCGTCACCACCGGCCTGCGCGGTGTCGGCTCCAGCCGCGACGAGTTCGACGCCAAGCGTTTCGATGCCACGGCGAGCTTCATCACGCTGCATGCCGACATCTCGCACACCCAGGATTTCGCCGGCGGCTTCCAGCTCTACGCAAAACTCCAGGGCCAGGCGGCCGATCAGCCGCTGGTGTCGAGCGAGCAGCTCAGCCTCGGCGGACAGGACACGGTGCGCGGCTATCTCGAATCCGAGGTGCTCGGCGATTACGGCGTCGCCGGGACGCTGGAGCTGCGCACGCCCAACCTTGCGCAGTACATGCAGCAGAAGCTGCCCAATCCGCTCGGCGAGTCCATCAAGTACAACGCGTTCGACGAATGGCGCTTCTTTGCGTTCGTCGACGGCGGCAACGCCAGGATCTTTGAGCCGTTGCCGGATCAGCAGTCGCACTTCGACCTCGCCAGCTATGGCGTCGGCATGCGGATGAAATCGCTTCGCTATCTCAACAGCATCATTTTCGTCGGCATGCCGCTGACCAGCCAGCAGGTCACCGTCGCCAACCATCCACGGTTCAGCTTTCGGGTCTGGGGAGAATTCTAGATGTCGCTCCTTCGCTTTGGATCACGCCGCCGATACGGCCTGAGCGCGCCGCTGATGCTGCTTCTCGTTCTCGCAGCCGTGCTGTGGCCGAAGCCTGCGTCCGCGTGGTGGAACGACCAGTGGACGCTGCGCAAGAAGATCACGATCGACACTGGCCAGTCGGGCGCCGGCATCAGCGACGCCATCGGCACGGCGCCGATCCTGGTGCGGCTGCATGTCGGCAATTTCCGCTTCGGCGCGGCCAAGGAGGACGGCGGCGATCTCCGCTTCGTCGCTGCGGATGACAAGACGCCGCTAAAGCATCACGTCGAGAAATACGACTCATTGCTCGGCGAGGCGCTGGTGTGGGTGAGCGTTCCCGACCTGAAGCCCGGCACCAAGAACGACATCTGGCTCTACTACGGAAATCAGAAGGCGCCGGCTGCGGTCGATGCCAAGGGGACCTACGATCCCGACACGTTGCTGGTCTATCACTTCAACGACCGCGGAACGCCGGCGCAGGACATCACGGCCTGGGCCAACTCGGCGCAGAACGCAGTGCCGGCGGCCGACGGCGCCATCATCGGGCAGGGCGCGCGCCTCGACGGACAGACCGCGATCGCGCTTCCCGGCTCGCCATCGCTCGTGCTCGCCGAAGGCGGCGAGCTGACCTGGTCGCTCTGGGTCAAGATGACCGCGCCTCAGCCGGGGGCTGTGCTGTTCGCGCGCACCGAAGGTGCGAACGGTCTCACCGTCGGGCTGGACAATGGTGTCGCGTTCGTCGAAGTCGCGAACGGCGGTAATACGCAGCGCAGCGCCGGCGGGGCGGCCATCGCAGCCGGCGGCTGGCATCAGATCGCATTCACGGCCAAGGGCGGCCAGATCGCGCTCTATGTCGATGGCAGCCAGGCCGCGACACTGGCCGCAAGCCTGCCGACCATGACAGGCGTGGCGCAGCTCGGCGCTGCTGCGGCAGCTCCGGCAGCGAGCGCTCCGGCGGCCGACGCGGCGGCGGCTCCGGCCGCAGGAGACGCAGCCCAGACGCCGGCGGCAGCGGTCGCACCGGTAGGCTCGGCTGTAGGATTTGCCGGCGACGTCGACGAATTTCAGATCGCGAAGGTCGCGCGTCCGGCCGGCTTCATCAAGCTGGGTGCAATCGGGCAGGGGCCTGATCAAGCCAAGCTGATCTCGTTCAGCGTCGACGAGGAGACCTCGGGCTGGTTCAGCGGTGGCTATTTCGGCGTGATCCTGCGCTCGGTGACGCTCGATGGCTGGGTCGTCATCGGCCTGCTCGCGATCATGGCGTTCATCAGCTGGTACGTCATGGTCGATCGCATCTCGTATCTGAACCGGGTTTCACGCGGCAACGAGCTTTTCCTTGGGCATTTCCGCCAGACCTCGACCGATATCGGCGGGCTGCTCCAGCTCGACAGCGAGGAGAACGATCCAAGCTTCGGCGGCGAGATGGGCAAGAAGCAGCGCAAGGCCGTGCACGCCGCGCCGCTCTATCGTCTGTTCGCCGCAGGTGCGCAGGAAATCCGGCGGCGCTTCGCGGGTGGCGGCTATCGCCGGCTGTCGCCGCAGGCGATCCAGTCTATCCGCGCCGTGCTCGACAGCGGCTTCGTGCGGGAGAACCAGCGCCTCAACCGGCTGATGGTGATGCTCACCATCGCGATCTCCGGCGGCCCGTTCCTCGGCCTGTTGGGCACGGTCGTCGGCGTCATGATCACCTTTGCGGCGATCGCGGCCTCCGGTGACGTCAACGTCAACGCGATCGCACCGGGCATCGCGGCGGCGCTGGTCGCCACCGTCGCCGGCCTCGGCGTCGCGATCCCGTCGCTGTTTGCCTACAACTACCTGACGATCCGCATCAAGGACGTCTCCAGCGAGATGCAGGTCTTCGTCGACGAGTTCATCACGCGGATCGCGGAATCCTACGAGCTTCCGGAAGAGCCGGTGAAGCAGGCGGCGGAGTGAACCCATGCAAGTCCAATCTGACAGCAAGCCGTACGACGACATCAACATCACCCCGATGCTCGATCTTGCCTATGTGCTCCTGGTGATCTTCATCATCATGACCACGGCGACGGTGCAGGGCATGAAGGTGAACCTGCCGAAAGCGAGCGCAGCGCCGAGCCTCGCGCAGCAGACCACCAAGGCGATCACGGTCGCCAATGACGGCAAGCTGTTCCTCGACACCATTCCGGTGACGTTGCCCGAGCTCGAGCAGCGCCTGGTGCAGCAGCGCGCGCTGACGCCGGAGTTTCCGATCGTCGTGCGCGGCGACGCCCAGACCCAGTATCAGAACGTCGTCGACGTGCTCGACATGCTCGGCCGCCTCAACTTCACCCAGGTCGGCATGGCCACCAAGCCGGTGGCGCGGTGAGCCGAGTTGCATGTGACGCCGATGGATCAGCGCGACACCAGCGAGGAGAACGAAGGACCGGCCTGGCGGCGCTATCTGCTGCTGGGCGGTGGCGGTCTGTTGGTGGCCGCACTCATGGTCGGCGGCATTATGGTTCTCTTGAGCGGTGACAAGAATCCGCCGCGCAAGGTGAATGAACTCCAGGTGACGATGATCGTGCCGCCGCCGCCACCTCCGCCTCCACCGCCGCCGCCGGAGCAACAGCCCGAGCAGAAGATGGTCGAGCAGACGCCGGTCAAGCAGGAGATGATTGAGGAGAAGCCGGTCGACATCCCTAAGGACGCGCCGCCGGATGCGCCCGATACGCCGATGGACAGTCCGCCGTCAATCGAAGCCAACACCGCTGGTCCTGGAACGCTGAAGGGTGGCAAGGGCGGGCTGATCGGTGGCGGAGGCGGCGGTGGTGGCGGCGGCAGCAGCAAATGGGGTTGGTACGCCAGCATCGTGCAGGCGCAGATCGAGGCGGCGCTGCGTGCCAACGACAAGACGCGTCACGCCGTGATGCGGGTCAGGGTCCGGTTATGGCCGGATCCGACCGGCCGGATTACCCGCGTGCAGCTGGTGTCCTCGACCGGCAACAACGAGCTGGACGCGGTGATCCGCGACCAGGTCCTCAGCGGCATGACGTTGCGTGAGCCGCCGCCGAGGGAAATGCCGATGCCGATCGTGATGCAGGTCACGGCGCGCAGTCCGGGGTGAGAAGACGGCGGCGCGAGCCGTCGGTGTGAACGAGTAAGAGAGACTGGAAGAGGGGTTGATGCCATGTGGCGTGCAGAGATGACAAAGCGACAGCTTGCGGGAACCGCAGCTATCCTGCTTGCACTTTCCGTTCCTGCCTCGGCCCAGGACGATACGCAGCCGGGCAAGCGCCCGACGGTGTCGCGCGACGCGCCGCCGTCGTCGAACGCGACCGTCAACCTGATCAACCTCCTGGTGAAACAGGGCACGCTCAGTGAGGACCAGGCGGCGGCGTTGATCAAGCAGGCGGACGACGAGGCCTATGTTGCCCGCCAGGCCTCGCGCGATGCGACGACGAAAGCGGAAGGTGCCGAAAAGGCGGCGGCGACCGCAACGGACGCGGTCTCGCCGCCCGGCACCAAGCGCGTCACCTATGTCCCCGAGATCGTCAAGAAGCAACTGCGCGACGAAATTCGCGCTGAGGTCATGGCGAAGGCAGAGAAGGAGAACTGGGCATCGCCCGGCAAATATCCGGAATGGGCGCAGCGGATCCGGTTCTATGGCGACATCCGGGCGCGTTATGAGGGCGATCATTTCCCTGCCGGAAACGGGCCGCTTCAGAACTACAACGCCATCAACACGGGGTCTCCGTTCCAGGAGGATTTTTTTGCAGTTCCGAACTTCTACCTTCCGCCGAGCTATAACGTCACGCAGGATCGCAATCGGTTTCGTTTCCGAGCCAGGCTCGGTGCCGACGTCGATCTGTTCGATGGCTTTACCGCGGGTTTGAGAATCGCAACGGGCGACAGCAGCTCGCCGGTTTCGACCAATCAGACGTTCGGCGGCAATGGGGGCGATTTCTCCAAATACGCGCTCTGGCTCGATCGCGCGTTCATCAAGTACCAGCCGGTGCAGGATGTCTCAGCCTCGGTTGGCCGGTTCGACAATCCGTTTTGGTCGCCCACTGATCTGGTGTGGTACAAGGACCTCGGCTTCGACGGCTTTGCCGTACAGGCAAAGCAAGAGGTGAACGAGGGTTTCACTCCGTTCTTCGTCGGCGGCGCGTTTCCCACGTTCAATACGGATTTGAACGCCGGCCTTAACATCGCGGAGCTGGATCTCAACAAGAACGTCGTGCCGGTCAAGCTACCAAGTCGCGACAAGTGGTTATTGGGCGCCCAGACGGGATTCGCCGCGAGGTTCGATGCCGAAACGAATCTGACGATGGCGGTCGCCTACTACGACTTCACGAACATCAGGGGGCGCCTGTCGAGCACATGTCTTGTCTACCTGGCGAGCGATACCTGCAATACGGATTTGCTTCGTCCGACCTTTGCCCAAAAGGGCAATACCTATATGAGGCTGCGCAATATTCCGGATGTGGCGACCCCGCAGCAGACGGTTGACTTCCAGTATTACGGCCTTGCCAGCGACTTCCGTCCGGTTGTCGCCAGCGCCCAGCTCGCCTTTACCCAATTCAATCCTATTCAGATCACTCTCGACGCGGAGTACATCTGGAACACGGCGTTCGATCGCGCGGCCGTGGCTGCCGTTGCGGTGAACAATTTTGCCGGCACTCCGAGCGGGGTGGCTGGGCCCTACGGTGGTGGTAACCAGGGCTGGCTCACGCGTCTCACCGTCGGTAACAAGGAGATCAAGCATCTCTGGGACTGGAACGCGCATGTCGGCTACAAATATCTCGAGTCCGACGCGATGGTGGACGCGTTCGTCGACTCTGATTTCGGTCTCGGCGGCACCAACCTCAAGGGCTATTTCATCGGCGGCAATGTCGGCCTCGGCGAGAACGTCTGGGCCTCTGTCCGCTGGATGAGCGCGAACGGCATCACGGGCCTGCCCTATGCGGTCGATATCGTGCAACTCGATCTCAATGCGAGGTTCTGATCATGCGGCTGTTGCGTGTCTCTTCCGTCGTCGCATTGGCATTGACGGTCTCCTCGATCGCGCACGCGGACCAGGAGGGCGACCGATTGCGCGAGGCGTTGCGATCCGCCACCGCGCAGGCGAGGGCGGCGGAGGATCAGCGTGCTGCACTGCAGGCCAAGCTTACGGCGGCTGAGCAGGAACGTGAGCGGCTGCGCAAGCAGAACGAGGCGTATCGGGCCCAGGTCAAGGAGGCGGAGCAGGCCTATCGTCAGGCCGTGAAGGATTTCAACGAACGCCTCACCGAGCGCGACGATTCACTCGAGAAATGGAAGGTCGCCTACGGTGAGGCTGCGGGTGTTGCGCGCGCCAAGGATGCCGAACGCGCCAAGTTCGAGGCCGAGGCGACTGCATTCAAGGCGAGCACCAAGGCTTGCGAAGCCAAGAATGTTCAGCTCGCGAAGACGGCCAACGAGGTCGTGACCAAATACGAGGCGATGGACCCGTTCGAGAAGGTTCTCGACCACGATCCGGTGTTTGGATTGAAGCGGGTCGAGCACCAGAACGCGGCCCAGGACTACCGCGACAAGATCCTTGATCAGAAGGCCAAGCCATGACCCACCACACACTCAAGACCGTCACGCTCGCCGGCACGCTGCTGGCTGCCGTCTCGTCCGCGGCCTTGGCCCAGATCCGCACTCCGCCGCAGCCGGCGCGTCCTGTACCCGCGGCTGCCGCTCCGGCACGTCCGCCAGCTACCGAGGATGCAACTGCCGTGAAAGGCGGCGAGGTGATCGCCCGGGTCGGCGACAGCGATGTGACCGCGGAGGAGGTGCGCGCGACGATCCAGCTGCTCGATCCGCGCCAGCAGGCCGCAATGGCACGTGATCCGGCGCTGCTCAGCCAGACCGTGCGGGCGATCCTCGCCAATCGCCTCGTGCTCAGGGAGGCGTCGGCCAAGAAATGGGAGCAGCAGGCCGCCGTCGTCGCCCAGCTTGCGCGCGCGCGGGAAAGCCTGATCGTCGAAACCTATCTGCAATCCGTGACCGCGCCGCCCGACAGCTTTCCGAGCGAGGCCGAGATCAAGGGTGTCTACGACGCAAACGCCGGCGCTCTGTTGGTTCCGCGCCGCTTTCGTCTCGCCCAGATCGTGGTCTCGGTGGCAAAGGACGCGGACAAGGCCACCGAAGACACGGCGCGCAAGAAGCTCGATGACGTCGTCAGGAAGCTCAAGCAGTCGGGCGCGGATTTTGGCGCGATCGCCCGCAGCTCGTCCGAGGATACGGCGTCGGCCGAGAAGGAAGGCGAGATCGGCTGGGTGACCGAGCCGGATCTTCGGACCGAGATCCGTGGCCAGGTCACCGGATTGCCGAAAGCGGGAGTCACCGATCCGATCCGGCTCGAGGATGGCTGGCACGTCCTGAAGCTGCTGGACACGGAGGCGGCGCACACGCGGCCGCTTGCGGAGGTCAAGGACGCCCTGGTTCAGCGCATGAGAGCCGAGCGCGTCGAGGCCAATCGTCGCGCCTATGTCGCGGAACTGCTCAAGCAATCGCCGCCGGTCGTGAACGAGATTGCGCTCTCCAAGCTGCTCGAGGCGAAGCCGGACGCAACACCGTCGCGCTAGAGCTTTTTCGAGCGAAGTGGGTACCGGTTCGCGTAAAGAAAACGCGTCAAAACAAGAATCTAGAGCCCCGTTCCGATTCCATCGGAGCGGAAAGGGCTCTAGGCAGGAATTTGTCCGGATAATCCGGCCGGGTTGCGCGAGGGCGCAGCCCGGCCGCGCTTTTGTTCCGTGGAGTATCGGCGGGAACCGGAATATCCAGCGCGGATCATAGGTTACGCTCATCAATATCGTTAATAGTTAGTTAAATATCACATAGGTGTAACACTCTATGTGATACCCGGGAGGCGCGTTGCGTGCTCTCAGCGGCGGCCGCGAAGCGGCTGGTGCGGTCTGTCAGCCGCCCCAAGCAACGATCCGTTCCCGCTGGAGTGTGCCGCGTGAATACCGTTCTGAAGCCAACTGCCTTTTCGCCCCGCTGGCGCAGCCTGCGTGCGGCGCTGCTGACCTCCACGGCCCTGCTGCCCTCGCTGATCAGCCATCAGGCTCAGGCTCGCAGCCTCACCCCCAGCAATTCGTCGGTGGCGCCTGCGACCGCGGCCCAGATCGCCGCGGGAATGGCGGCACAGCAGGGCGCTGCGGCGGGCGTTCAGGCACAAGTGTCTCTTTCGCGCGCCGCAGCCGCGCTTTCGGCGGCGCGTCAGGCCCAGCAGGATGCTGCAGCGGCGGCGGCGCAAGCCGCCAAGTCGGTCGTCGACGGGGTCGCCGGTGGCGGCTTGATGCCGATCGGGGGCGTGAGCGACGTCACCGCCAAGAATGCCTGCGGCGATTCCTGCTCGTCGCTTCAGCTCAACACGCCGACCTCGTGGAAAAACGCCAATACGACGTTCACCCAGACCGTCAGAGACGGGCAACACACCGTCGACATCACCCAGACCTCTCAGAACGCCGTCCTGAACTGGCAGACATTCAATATCGGCAGCAAGACGTCGGTGAAGTTCGAGCAACAGTCGGCGGACTGGACCGTGCTCAACCGCGTGACCGACCCGACCGGCTCCCCGACGCAGATCCTCGGGCAGATGAGCGCACAGGGTGGCGTCTACGTCATCAATCGGAACGGCATCATTTTCGGCGCCGGCGCGCAGGTTAACGTTCATGCGCTGGTCGCCTCGAGCCTCGACGTCGGTGCGCTGGGTTTGACCCAGGATCAGCGGGATAGCTTCTTTCTTCAGTCGGGAATCAACAATCCCCTCAATGCATTCTCGGTTGCGCCCACGCTAAAACCATCGGACCCAGGATATGCGGCCGAAAACAACAGCTGGGGTGACGTGACGGTCAACGCCGGCGCCAAGATCACGACCACGGTTGTCGGTCTGGATTCGGGCGGTTTCATTCGCCTGTTCGGCAAGAATGTCTCCAATTCCGGTAACCTCGTGTCCTCCGCGGGCGAAGTGGACCTGGTGGCGGCGCGCACCATCGGCATAGTTGCGGGTGGTTATTGGAAACTGCCGTCGCTGGTTGCACCCAGTAGCGTGACCGCGCGCCTCAACGACTTCCGGATCACTCATTTTGCCAGCGCCTATCTGTCGGACAGCGGTTCCACGGACGACGGTGCTGCACTCAGCAGCAAATATACCGCGGGGTCGGGTCTCGTCACCAATAATGGTCTGATCGAAACGCCGCGCGGCGTCACCCAGATGAACGGAGACCGGATTACGATCGGCAAGTCCGGCGTGATTTCGGCAGACACGAGCATCAGCCGCAACGCCATGGTGCTTCTGCGTGCTGCAACCAGCGTCGATCTCGAGGGTACGATCAGCTCGCTTCCCGCGGACAATGATCCGATAGCGTCGGGACTGCCGCAAGGTGGCAGCGCGGGCAGCACGGTGCAGAGCTTCACGCCGGCCTATGTCGAACTGTCCGCCCAGGGATCGGTCACAGTCGGTTCGAGCGGCCTGATATCAGCGCCGTCCGCCACCGTGACGCTGCGAGCCATTGATCTGGGTCCCTCGGTGAACGGTGCGTCTCTCTATACGAACCCAACCCAGAACTCGCTGTTTCTCTTCGACGGGGCCCCTTTGGGTCTGAGTCTCAGTGTCACTGGCCCCCAGCAGGTGCTGCTCCAGCCCGGCGCAACCATCGATGTTGCGGGCCTTCAGAACGTCGAGCTCCCGGCCAGCTACAATTTCATTCCCTTCGTACCGCGCGGACTAGAATTCGCGGACATGCCGTTGCAGCGAAACGGCGTGTTGTTTGGCCAGACGCTCTACATCGACATCCGCGCGTCCGGCACCCGAAGCGACGGCACGAGCTGGGTGGGCACGCCGGTCGCGGATGCCGGCCCCACGGTTCTCACCTACAAACGCAGCCTTCAGCAATTGATGACGACTGGCGGGTCCGTCAACCTTCAAACAGATCTCAGCGCGACGGACAGTACGACGCTGAATCGCAGCGTCATCACGCAGGCAGGTTCGGTGATCAACGTCACCGGCGGCAATGTCACATTCCAGCCGGGCACGGTTTCGAGCACCAAGCTGCTGGGCGCAGACGGCCGCCTGTACAGCATGGCGAATGCCGATCCCAACCAGGTTTATCTCGGCATCGCGGGCCAGTTCACCGTCAACCATGCGCATTGGAACCTGACCGAGACCTGGTCGACCGGGACTCAAATGCAGGTGCCTGGCTACACCGAGGGGCACGACGCCGGCGGCGTCACGATCACCACCATCACGCCGCAACTCCAGGGACAGATGTATTTCGGCTCGGTCGAGGGCGAGCGCCAGATTGCGCTTGGTCTGAAACCGTCGGTGACCGGCGGCGTGACCAACACCCAGGCAAAAGGCGACGAGCTGCCGTCGCAGGGCTATTTTTCGCTGACCACGCCGGGTAGCGTGGTGATCGGCACGAGTGCCGATCTTGCGACTGGCCAATTGGCAACGACAGGCCAGATCGCGCCCATTCCCGGCTCGCCGAATCCGTCGCAGCTCGCGACGGCCATCAAAGGCGACGACTTCACGCCGGCTAGCAACTATCAAACTGTGCTTTCGGCAGCCATGCTGTCGAGTTATGGGCTGAGCCTGCTCAGCGTCAATTCCGGTGATCTCCTCGTCAGCCACGATTCCGCCAACGGCAGTCTCGCGGATTCGTCGAGCTTGCCCGACCTCACTTTGGCGGCCGGCGGCAAGTTTTCTGCGACTGCGGGATCTGCGATTAGCATCAAGGGCAGCATACGCGCCGCGGGCGGCCAGATCAGTCTCGTGACGGACTCCTTTGCTGCGGCCGGCGGCAGCGGCAGCAGCTGGTTCGCTCCCGCTATAACAGCCTCCGGCAAGTCGGACATCTTCGTCTCCGGCACCCTGGATGTCAGCGGCCGCTGGGTCAACGACACCGGCCTTGGCGCATTGGGCGCAGCAGGGCCGGCCTATATCGATGGCGGCTCCATTTCGATCGCGACGAACCGGGGCAGCAGAAGCGATACTGACGTGACCGGCAGCATCTTGCTCGCGCAGGGATCGCTGCTCGACGCATCGAGCGGCGGCTACATCTCGCCGACCGGCGTCGCAAAGACAGTTGCGACGGGTATAATGGCCGGGCGTGGGGGCAACATTTCGTTGCTGCTATATCAGGGGTTCAAAGATTGGACGGCCCAGGGCGGATCGGGCGGACCCGTCATCCCCTTCAAGGGAAGTGTTGCCCAGCTTCAGCTTGACGGGGCTCTGCGGGCCTATGGCTTCCAGAGCAATGGGACGTTGACGCTCGGCGCTGCCAAGACGATCACGATCGACAGCACCACACATGCCGATGCGACCTCCGGTATCGTGACCTCCACCCTTGGCGGTGGGCTGACGGCCGCGACGCTCGCGGCGTCCCGACTGACGGATGGTGGATTCAGCTCCTACGTTTTCGAATCCACGCCGGATAATTGGTCCGGCGCGAGCCCGACTATCGCCGTTGCTGCCGGAGTGAACCTCACGCTGCAACAAAAGAATCTGGCGAGCCTTGCCAACTACAGCGGGCTCGGCACCGGCAACAAAGTTGCCGGCACGGCAGACCTGGTGAGTCTGCCCGACGATCAACGCAAGGCGGTCGATCTCACCTTCAAGTCGAACAACATTCTCGTCGACACCGGCGCTGCAATCGTGACCGATCCGCAGGCGAAGGTGAGCTTCGGCGGCATTCCGGACTATTCGAAATCAGATCCCAGCCGCGAGGCAGCGGCCCAGACCGTTCTGATCCGCGGCAGCGTGATCGATCACGCCGGCACCGTCACAGTCAACGCACAGAAGACCTGGTTGGGTTCGCAGGCCAGGATCGACGTGTCGGGAACGTATGTTGCGAATTCCTACTACGGCGCTCCGAAGGGGGCCAAGACCAGCGGCACGGTGCTCGGCGGCGGCTCCTTCATCGTGGAAGCGGCGAATCCTGGTCCGGTCACCGCCCAGGCAGGTACCTATGTCAATGGCCTCGTGCCATCAGGCAGCTCTGTGGTCGCCGAAACCGGCGCGCTGGTCGACGTGTCCGGCTACGCCACCACGATTCAGTCCCTGGACTTCACTGGCAAGTCGGTCTCGTCGCAGTCCTGGAGCGATGCGGGAAGCGTGCAGATCGACGCGGCTGGCTTTGTCTGGGGCGGCACGTTCAAGGCGCTTGGTGGCCGCTTAGCCGACGGAACGCAGGTGCTGGGCGCCGACGGGAAAACTCCCGTCGCCAATGGCGGCACCATCATCCTCGGCGGCGGTGCGATGCTGCTTCAGCAGGACTCGGCCAACGTCACCGCGGCACTCTCCAACGTTGTTTCGGGCGGAGCGGCGACGCTCGCCAACATCGCAACCAATTCGGGCTCGCTCGCTGGCCAACTCAGGCCGGCCGGCGACGCGACATCCACGCTGTTCGCCGCCGTCGACAAGCTGGACGCGTTCGAGAACGTCTACCTCTACAGCGGCACCGCGCAGAACGGCGCGGCGCGCATTTTCACGGGACTTTCGGGAAACACCTATGGCATCGCCGCGCCGTCGCTCGGCGCGCTGAAGATCGCGGGCTCGGTGAAGTGGACCTCCGGCGACGGCCTGTCCCGGCTCTACGTCGCAGCCAGCACGATCGCCTCGACCACGCCGGGCAGCACCGTCACGCTCGCGGCACCCTATATGTCATTCACCGGCGGCGGCGGCGGCGCCAGCACGTCGAGCAGTTCGATCAATCTGGGCTTCGAGCGAGGCAAGGCGGGTGGTCCAGACCACATCATCGCGCAGACGATCGACATTGAAGGCGCTGATTTTAGCGGCTTCAACGACATCGAATTCAAGAGCCTCGGCGACATCCGCCTGAGCACGCCCAAGGTTGCGAACGGCCTGGCGTCAGGGGACGCGCCCAGATTCACCGGCAAGCTTCAGGCCGCCGGCGCCAATCTGTTGCTCGATGCGCAGCGGATCTATCCCGTCTCGGCTGTCGACTTCACCATCCAGACCACCGGAAGCGTCACATTCCAGGCGACTGCCGGCGGACGCAGCGATATTCCTCTCTCGGCCGGCGGTTCGTTGTCGGTCTTTGCGACGACGATCGACCAGGGCGGAAACCTGTTCGCGCCGCTCGGCAAGATCGCGCTTGGCGATGACGGGACGTTGAGCGGCATCAAGACCAGTTCGGTCACGCTCGAGCCGAGCAGTCTCACCTCGGTCACGCTCGCAGGCACGGTCGTGCCCTATGGGGAAACGGTCGACGGCGTCAATTGGTACTACAACGCGAGCCTTCATCCGTTGCAGGCAGCGTCAAGCACCGGTGAGCCGGTGCTGCCGTCGAAGGGCCTTGTGCTCAACGGAAACAACGTTTCGGTCAAGCAAGGCTCGACCATCGATACCCGCGGTGGCGGCGATCTCCAGGCCATGGAATGGACTTCGGGCAAGGGCGGATCGCGCGACACGCTGGCGACGACACCCTCGGGCCAGACTGTCTATGCTCTTGTGCCGACCTACAACGATCCGGTCGCGGCCTACGACATCCACCTCGCGACTTCGCGCAGCCTCGATGGCGGCCAGACCGTCAAGGCGGGTGATGCTTATCCGCTGGCGGGACAGCAGATCTATCTCGACGGCAGCACTGGCGTTCCTGCCGGCACCTACACGCTCTATCCCGGCCACTACGCGACCTTGCCCGGCACCCTGCGCGTCGTCGACTACGGCAGCAATCTCGGACGCAATCTCCCGTCGGGTACGACTCTGCCGGACGGCACTGTGCTGGTCTCCGGCCACTACACGCAATCGGCGCGGCCGGGCGCCTATTCGTCGGGCAGCGAGCTGTTCGCGATTCAGAGCAGCAGCGTCTGGCGTCAATACAGCGAATACAGCTTCAGCACCGCCAACGGCTATTTCACCGACAAGGCGAACCATGACGGCGTCGCGATCCCGCGGCTTCCGGTCGATGCCGGCCGCATTGCTGTCGTTGCGCAGCAAACGCTCCTTCTCGGTGCGACCGAGCTGAGCGCGCCTGCCGCAGGAGGACGCGGCGGCGAGCTCGATATTTCCAGCGGCAAGCTGGCCGTGCTGAGCTCCAGCGTGAACCAGCAGCCGTATACGGCTGCCGGCTATGTCGTGGTGGCGAGCGATCAGCTGGCGAGCTTCGAAAGCGTCCTGATCGGCGGACTGCGCAGCGACACGTCAAAGGGCACGCAGATCACCGGGACCGCGTCCGAAGTCGCGGTCAATACGCCGGATGGCCTGTCGGCGCCTGAGCTCATGTTCGTCACCCAGCCGGGAACAACGCAGCAGACCGTCTCATCGTCGTTCCAGGTCAACGTCAGCGGCAATTGGCTCAACGGCACGAGCCAGTTCTCCGCCAATGCGCCGACGGGCACCGGCACCATCTCGATTGCCACTGGTAGCGTGATCACGACCAGCGGGGTTGTTCATACCGGCGCGGGACGCAACTTCTATATCGCCTCGAATCCGAGCAGCACCACCGCGCAGCAGGTGGCGACCGCTCTCGGAGGAACGCTGGATTCCACCGGCACCGTGATTACCGGCGCCGATATCAACAAGCTGCCCGTCAGCGTTCCGGGTGTATACAGCAACGGCAGCCCGTCGTCCGCAGCCGTGTTGTCCAGCTATTCCACTTCGGGCCTTGGCGCCCTGTTTGTCGCGTCTCAGGATTCCACGGTTTCCGTCGCAGGGCCCTCGGGATCACCGCTGACGATCCAGTTCACGACGCTGGCGAGCAGCAACAACCCGGTGCGCAGCGCTGACGGCAGCAGCAACCCGGCCGCGATCGCCTTGCCGGGCGGCAATGTCGGTCATATCGAGATCGAGGCGGGCGCGCATATCACGACCAACACCCTGTTCATGCAGGCGAGCGCGACCACTAACAACATCATCCTCAACAAGCCGGTCGCGGGAAATCCCAACGTGCCGGCCGCGACCATCACCGCCAATCAGGGCAAGATCGTTGGCCGTACCATCGGGATCGGCGCGAGCTCGAGCGACAGCGTGACCCTGAGCCAGACCAATCTGGCCCAGCTCGGCGGCGTGAAGAATCTCACGCTCGCCGCCATCAGCGGCGACGTCACGTTCCATGGTTCGGATCTGATCCAGGCGGCGATGCAGTCGCTGACACTCGACGCGCGCGCGGTGACCGGGATCGGCGGCAACACAAGGATCGAGATCGGCGGCACCGTGAACCTGCTCAACAGCAGCGGCGCGACCGGTACGTCGGCGCAGGCCGGCCTGACCGGGACCCTCGGCATCGCTGCGACCGACATCGTGTTCGGTGGCGGGACGCAGACGATCGCGGGATTCTCGCAAGTGAACTTTGCTGCCAGCG
Source organism: Bradyrhizobium ganzhouense (assembly GCF_049949285.1). Taxonomy (NCBI): domain Bacteria; kingdom Pseudomonadati; phylum Pseudomonadota; class Alphaproteobacteria; order Hyphomicrobiales; family Nitrobacteraceae; genus Bradyrhizobium; species Bradyrhizobium ganzhouense. The sequence goes on along the minus strand of NZ_CP181318.1, from coordinate 5,578,772 downwards.
ACAAGGTGCTGTTCAGCGGGCAGGGCGGGCTGACGCTCGGGACCGGCAGCGACGTGGTCGGCCTCCAGATGGTCACGCCGCTGGTGTCGGTCGGCGGCAACACCTCGAAGGGCGGCGGATCGTTCGTCCTCGCGACCTCCGGCGTCGTCAACATCGGCGATGTCGCCAATGCCTCCGCCAGAACCGGTGCGCCCGCCGACAGTGGCGACACCGGCGGCAGCCTGACGATCCGCGGCGGCAGCGTCAGCGTCGGCGGATTTGTCGACGCCCAGAACAATCAGCATACGGGCAACGTCATCCAGGCGCAGGCCGGCTCGATCACGCTGGAAGCGACGACCGGAGACGTGACGCTCGACAACAATGCCTATGTGTCGGCGCGCGGCTACGCCAAGACCCTGGTCGACACCGTGACGTATCTCCCGAGCGGCAAGGTCGTACTGAAGGCCGATGCGGGCAACGTGCTGACGCGCGATGCCAGCGTCATCGACGTGGCGCAGCCGGACGGCGGCATGGGCTATGGCGGCCAGATCCAGATTCTGGCGACGACCGGCCGCGCGAGCGTGTTCGGGACCATCTACGGCAAGGGCGGCAACGGCCTTGGCGGCAGCTTCCTGATCGACACCAACAGTCTCCAGGTCGACTCGAGTCAGCCGTTCACAAAGCAGGTGATGCTCGATACGCTGGCGGACAGGCTGCTGGCGGGCGGCTTCACCGGTGCGATGGACATCCACACCCGCACCGGCAATTTGATCCTGTCGCAGGGCCACACGCTCAAGGCCAACTCGATCACGCTCACGGCGGACGACCCGACCTGGACCAGCGCCGATCTGTCGGCGGCGTTCGGCCGGATCATCATTGCCGGCACGCTCGATGCCAGCGGCTATGCGGGCAAGACCGCCGACGGCACCGGACAGGCCGGCGGACAGGTCAGGCTCTACGGCGCCAATGAGGTCACGCTCGACACCACCGGCCGCATCGATGCATCCACCGCGCACAGTGACGAACGCGGCGGCGACGTGACGATCGGCATCAGCTGGAACGCCAACACGAACGGAGGCATCTATCTGAACGCCGGCTCGGTCATCGACGTCCACGGCGGCACGAAGGGCGGCCTGAGCGGCGGCACCGTGTTGCTGCGCGCGCCGAACGACGGCAACAACGATGTCAACATCGCGCCGATCTCGGGCAAGATCATCGGCGCCCGCGACGTGACGCTCGAGTCCTTCGTCAGCTTCAGCACCAACGGCCAGGGCGGCATCGATGCGTCCGGGCTTGGCTGGAACGGCATCCTCGATCCGGGCGGGCAGGTGACGACGACCAGCTTCAGGGTCAATTCGGTCTACGTGCCGCCCGGCACCGGCGGCTCCTATACCGGCGTCCCGGACGTCATCTTCTCCTCGCCGGCGACCGCGACGACCGGGCTCAAGAGTATCACCATCGCTCCGACGAGCAGCCTGTATCATCTCGATCCGAACACCTCGGGCACTTTCGTCATCGAAGCTCCCGCGGGCGGTACGGCCGCGACCGGCACCGTGACGACGGATGCGAATGGCGTTCCCACCCTGTCGATCGCCAATCCCGGCAGTGGCTTTGCGGGCGCACCCGCGACCGTACGCTTTTACAAGGATGGGGTGCTGCTGGCCTCGTACCAGACGACCAGCAGCGATTTCGCCAGCACCCAGTTCACGTCGGGGGGGCAGGCGATGGGTACCGCGGTGATGGGGCTGAAGAGCATCACCATCGCCTCGACGAGCAGCTGGTATCATCTCGACCGGAACGTTTCAGGCACCGTCGTGATCGACGCACCCGGCGGCACCCCTGCGACAGGTACGGTAACGACCGACGCGAACGGCGTTCCCACCTTCACCATCACCAATGCGGGCAGCGGCTTCACCGGCGCTCCCGCCACCATCAGCTTCTACCGCGACGGCAAGCTCGTGGTGACCGGCCACATGTCGGCAGCCGATTTCGCCAGCAGCCTGATGACCGTGGTCGGCATCAACATGGTCAATGCCGGCACGGGCTACACCGGCACAGCGACCGCCGGCTTCTCCGGCGGCGGCGGATCGACACAGGCTTCGGCGGCGAATGCCGATATGGGCGCGTCCACGGCCACCGGCTCCGGCGCCTTCGCCAACGTCACGCTTCAGCAATACACGCAGGGAACATTCACCTACGCGACCGCCACCGACTTCAAGAGCTACGGTTTTGGCGCGGCCGTCGACCGCCTGGTCAAGCCGCTGGCCGATCAGCTCGGCACGTCGGTGGTGCATCTGCGGCCCGGCGTCGATCTGGTCAACCCGTCGACCGCAATCAACGGCGGCAACATCACGATCGCCAGCAACTGGAATCTCGCGGCCGGCGCGGCCCTGAATCTGCAGACGGGCCAGCGCAGCTCAGGGCAGACGTTCCAGTATTTCGATCCCAAGACCAGCTATGTCGACTTCGCCTACCGCTACCTCGCCAACTACGGAACCGCAGCCTCGCCCTACTACGCGGCAGAGGCCGGCGCGCTGACGCTCCGTGCGGCCAACAACATCAACGTCAACGCCTCGATCTCCGACGGCTTCTTCCAGTTCGCAAATTATCGGGACAGCAGCTATCAGAGCGATCTCACGGCGTATCTTGGCGGTACTTCTAGATCGATCGACTCGAACGCCTATCAACTGAACGGATACAAGACCCTTCCGTTCGCGCCATACAACCCGACCGCAAATGGGGTTAGCCCGAACTCGCTCGATCTCGCGGGGGCGGACCTGTTTCCGCATTCGCTGAATGTCTGCGTCAGCCACTGCGGCCCCGATACTGCACCCGATGTTGCCACGACGATCACCAACCCGGGTTCGTGGACCTATCGGCTGACCGCCGGCGCCGACATGGCGAGCGCCAATCCGAACGCGATGCAATCGCTCGACAGCGTCAACGGCAGGAATGCCGGCGACGTGGTGTTGAACGGACATGTCACCAGCACGTTCAACGTCCAGAGCGCCAACTACACGGTCAATCTTGCGACCATGGTGCGCACGGGCACCGGCGGCATCGCAATTGCGGCTGCGCGTGACATCTCGCTCGCGGATACCGTGGCGCCGGGCACGATCTATGCTGCGGGCGTGAACACGGCTCCCTATGCCAATCCTTATGACGCGTCTGGCAATGTGGTGAATCCGGATGGGTTCCTCGAGCCGCAGGTACTCGGATACACGCCTCCAAATCTGTTCGGCTCCTTGAGCGTCGCCGTTGTCTACGGTCCGCCTACGGCCGCAGCCTTCCCGACCCAGGGTGGTGACGTCATGGTGACCGCGCAGCGCGACATCAAGGGGCACAGAGACGTCACCACAACCCAGAACGTCTTCGGCAGGACCAGTGTAACGTTGTGGAATGCGTACTATACGCCATGGTTGCTCGCGGACGCGGGGATTGCAGCGTCCAGCACCGGCAGCACTCTCGGGTCGGGCGTGTTCGCGCCCTCCGGTAAAGACATTGCCTCGCAATCGGCCTGGTGGATCCAGTATGGAAGCTTTCGCGATGGCATCCTCAGCGCCGGCGGCAATGCGGCTGTGACTGCTGGGCGTGACCTCATCGATGTGTCGGTATCGTTGCCCACGACGGGACGGGTGACTGGCGGTCTCGCATCCTTGAGCACCGGCACCGTTAGTGTCCCACAAACGCACCTTTACGATAGCGGCAACATGCAAGTGCGGGCGGGCCGCAATCTCCTCGGCGGTTCGTACTATGAGGGCTCGGGCCATGCCAGCATCCTGGTGAATGGTGTGGTCGACCAGAATGGCACGATCACCACCAAGCTGCTCAACAATGGCGTTCTCGTCACCCTACCTAACTACACGCTGCTAGCGGTGGACACCGGCCAGATCAGCATGGTCTCGGGTGGATCGATGGCCATTGGCGGCGTGGTCAATCCTGCGGAATTGCACCAGCAGGTCGGCATCCAAGCCAATCCTGATCCTGCGCACGCCAGCGCGTTCATTTTGATGAACACATACGGTCCGGATAGCGGGGTCAACCTGACTGCCATCACCGGCAACTTGAACATTGCGATGCCACAAACGGTTGCCACGACGAATTGGACTACGGGTGTTACATATCCCGCAAGCCTTACGGCCGTAGCGGCAAGCGGAGATATCACCACGAAGGGGCTTGCAACGAATATCCCCCAGCTCACTCCTGCAATGCCCGGCATCATTCTAACCGGGTCGGAGCGGGGCACATTCAATTTGCAAGCAGAGGGTAGCGTCGACCTGACAGGCGGCTTTGTAATGTCCGGGACAAATACAGTGGCGCCTGCGATCTCGGCGGGACCGTCGCTGCTTAATGCCGCGTTCGATCCCTACCAGCCCAACAACGGCATGACGGGGGCCTTTTCGTCATCAGTTCTCGCGCACCAAGATGATCACGACACGAATCCGGCACGAATTTATGCGGTCACCGGCGATATATCGGCGGTTGCCACCACGACGAGCAACGTCACCCGGACGGCAGGCAAGATTGTCTCGGCGACGCCGACTTCGTATGCGAGGGTGGAGCTGAATCGGCCGGCGCAGATCTACGCTGGCCGTGACATCCTCAACCTCAATCTCATCTCCCAGAACGTCGCTGCCGACGATGTCACCACGATCCGGGCTGGGCGTGACATCCTCTACAACTATGCCGGAGCGACCGCCAACTTCAACGGCCAGGTCGTAACGCTCGGCGGGCCCGGCCTGCAGATCGCCGGTCCCGGCTTCCTTGTCGTAGATGCCGGGCGCGACCTTGGTCCGTTCCTCCCGGTGACGCGCGACAGCAGCACCTTCACGCAAGGGCAGGAAGGCATCGCTTCGGTCGGCAACGCCAGTCTCTGGCCGGTCGGCAACCGCTATGTCAGCCAGGGCTCGTCCGGCCTCTACGACGCACAACTGCTCGGCGCATTCAACGCGACGACCAAGAAGCGCAACGAGAAACTGCCCGGCACCGGGGCCGACGTCATCACCATGTTCGGCGTCGCCAATGGTATCAACTATGACGGCTATTGGGCCAAGGATCCCAACACCGGTGCACTCGTCCATCATCTGGGCGTGGTCGACACCTACATCAATCCCGTCAGCGCGGCGCGCGACTACCTCGGCGAGCTGAAGGATTTCCTCGTCCGCATCGGCAAGCCGGCGACCAGCGACGCGGATGCGTTGGCCATCTTCGCGTCTCTGCCGAAGAACGGCTATTGGGCCGCCGATCCCGCGGGTGGCGCTGCCAATCGGCTCGTTTTTCATCTCTATCCTGACGGCGTGACCGGTACCCCCGTCAATACCGACGCCTCTCTGGTTGCGCACAGATATGTCAGCGAGCTAAGAGACTTCCTCGCCCGAATTGACCGGCCGGTGACCAGCGACGACGCGGCCTGGAGCATCTTCCAGTCGTTGCCACAGGACCTCCAGCACGTCTTCGCCGACCAGGTGTTCTTCGCCGAACTCAAGGCCGTCGGCCAGGCGCAGGCCGTGACGCCCGGCACCTACCAGCGTGGCTACACGGCGGTCAACACGATGTTCCCGGGGGACTTCGGCTACACCCAGAACGCGCTTGGCGGCGGCACCAACGGCGCCAATACGCTGAAGCACACCGGTGACCTCGACCTCCTGCATGCGACGATCCAGACCAGGCTCGGCGGCAACATCTCGATCTTCGGTCCGGGCGGCACGATCCGTGTCGGTTCGCTGGCGCTCGAGCCGAACAACCTGCTCAAGCCCAATGATCTTGGCATCCTCACGCTCGGGGTCGGCGATATCAACACGTTTACCGACGGCAGCGTGCTGGTCAATTCGAGCCGCGTCATGACCCAGCAGGGCGGCGACATCCTGATGTGGAGCTCGAACGGCGATCTCGACGCCGGCCGCGGCGCCAAAACCACGCTGTCGTTCCCGCCGTTGCAGGTCGTGTTCGACTCCAACGACTATCAGAGCGTCGATCTCGGCGGCCTCGTCAGCGGCGCCGGCATCGCCGTCATCCAGAGTTCCAAGGTGGCGAAAAAGTCCAGCGCCTACCTGCTCGCGCCGCGCGGCACCGTCGACGCGGGCGATGCGGGTATCCGCGTGTCGGGCAATCTGGTGATCGCGGCCGTGCAGGTGGTCAATGCTGGCAACATCCAGGTCGGCGGCACTGCGACCGGTGTGCCGACCATCACGGCGCCGAACATCGGCGCGCTCAGCGCGGCCTCGAACACGGCCGGTGCCGCCGCCAAATCGGCGGAGCCGCCGACGGCGTCGGGCAACAATGATCGTGCGTCGGTCTTCATCGTCGAGGTGGTCGGCTACGGCGGCGGCGACAACGGCGGCCAGGACTCCAACTCCTCGTCCGGCAACGGACAGGGAACCAAGTCCGACGACCAGGAGCGCAAGCAGCCGTAAGGCGGGCTTGCGCGACACAACAGGGGCCGGGGAACCGCGATGACCGACATCCACGCCATCATCCTGACGCTGGATGAGGAGAAGCACATCGCGCGCTGCATCGAGAGCATCCGCGCTCAGTGCAAGAGCATCCTGGTCGTCGATTCCGGCTCGAAGGACCGCACAAGGGAGATCGCGGCCGGCCTCGGCGCCGAGGTGATCGAGAATCCCTGGATCAACTACGCGACCCAGACCAACAAGGCGATCGCGGCCTGCGCCGGCAAGATCGGCTGGCTGATGCGTATCGATGCCGATGAATATCTCACGCCGGAATCGGCGGCCGACCTGCACGATCTGCTCGACCGGCAGCCGCGCGACGTCGGCGGCGTCGTCGTTCGCCGCCAGATCGTGTTTCTCGGCCGCCGCATCAAATGGGGCGCGATCGAGCCGAGCTGGCAGCTGCGCCTCTGGCGCGCCGGGCAGGGCTCCTGCGAGCAGCGCTGGATGGACGAGCACATCATCGTCACCGGCAAGGTGGTGCGATCGACCATCGATCTCGTCGACGAGAATCTCAACTCGCTCGACTGGTGGACCAGCAAGCACAATCGCTACGCCTCACGCGAGGTGATCGACATCCTCGCCTCGCGCGGCCTGCTCGGCGAGACCATGGACATCCAGCGCCACAGCGCGTCCTGGCAGGCCAAGCTCAAGCGCTTCGTCAAGGAGCACGTCTACGAGAAGCTCCCTGGCGGGGTACGCCCGCTGTTCTTTTTCTTTTACCGTTACGTCGTGCGGCTCGGCTTCCTCGACGGCAAGCAGGGCTACTATTTCCACATCCTCCAGGGTTTCTGGTACCGCACCCTGATCGACGCCAAGCTGGACGAGATCATGGCGTTGGCCAAGCGGCAGGGGATTCCGGTCAGCGAAGCGGTGCGGCTTGCGACGGGGTTCGATCCGAACGTTGCGGCTCCGGCGCCGCTGCAGCAGCTGGCGCGGCTCGTTGTGCCAGAGAGCGAGCGCAATCGCGAGCGCGCTATCGCGCACTAGCCGCGGACAAGTTCAACTGCCGCTTACCATCGGCGAAAGCTGATCAATCGTCGACAACCTGATCACGGCACTCGCAACGTGCGGCGGTCTCGCGCGCGACCACATCATGCACAGGTGATCGCGATTCAAAGCTGTGCCGCGTCCGTCATCCGGACGCGGCACGAGTCAACACCAACCCGATTGACGGCTCTTATTCGGCGGCCTCGATCTCCGGCTGGCGAATTGCAGGCTTCGGCACTTCCTTGGGACGCTGCGTCTTCTGAACCTGCTGGTCGATCCAGGCATAGGTCTTGGCGATGCCGCTCGCGAGCGACTGAGACGGACGCCAGGCCAGCTTCTCGAAGATCAGCTTGTTGTTCGAGTTGCGGCCGCGCACGCCGAGCGGGCCGGGGATGTGGCGCGGGGTGATGGTCTTGCCGGCGATCTCGGCTGCGATCGCCGCGAGGCGGTTGATCGAGACCATTTCCTCCGAGCCGATGTTGACCGGGCCGGCCCAGTCCGACCGCATGAAGCGGATGGTGCCTTCCAGGCACTCGTCGATATAGAGGAACGAGCGGGTCTGCTCGCCGTCGCCCCAGATCTCGATCTCGCCGGGATTGCCGGCTTGTGCAACCTTGCGGCAGATCGCTGCCGGTGCCTTTTCCTTGCCGTCGTTCCAGGCGCCTTCGGGCCCGAAGATGTTGTGATAGCGCGCGACGCGGACCTCGAAGCCGTGATTGCGGGCGTAGGCCGCATAGAGGCGTTCGCTGAACAGCTTCTCCCAGCCGTACTCGCTGTCCGGCGCCGCCGGATAGGCATCCGTCTCGGCGAGGCCGGCGTTCTCGGCCTCGAGCTGGCGGTATTCCGGATAGATGCAGGCCGACGACGAGTAGAAGATGCGAAAACTGTTGCGGCGGCGGCAGGCCTCGAGGATGTTGAGGTTGATCTGCGCCGAATTGTGCATCACCGAGGCGTCGTTCTCGCCGGTGAAGATATAGCCCGCGCCGCCCATATCGGCAGCGAGCTGATAGACCTCGTCAAAGCGCGTATCGACCGCTTCGTGGCAGACCGCGAGATCCCGGAGATCGCCGACGATGAAATCGTCCGCCTGGGTCGGGCTGAAGCGTGGATATTTGAGGTCCACGCCCCGGACCCAGAAACCTTCCGCCTTCAGGCGCTTGACCAGATGGGACCCGATGAATCCGCCTGCGCCGCAGACCAATGCCTTCTTCATACGCTGCTCCTGACTAAACGTAGTTTCTTTGCTGACGATGCGTTCTCGATCGCAGCGAAATCTTCGAGCAACCGCGCGCATCGCGCGCTGTCGCCGACATCGACGTGGAAGTAGGCGCTGGACTTGCGCTCGTCGCAGAGCAGGTGAACATCGGAGGCCGTCGGGCCGATGAACATCACCGGCAGGTCGGAATCGACGCAGGCATAGACCTTGGACGGCAGCACGTAGCCGACGAATGCGTTCTTCAAGGTGATGAGATGTGCATCGGGCGTCCGGAGCAGCGAGGCGAGCTGATCGAGCGGCACGAGGTCGGTGCGAATGTAGGGGACCTCGGCCTTGTCGAGCGCTTCGGCGACAGTGGCTGCGCCCTTTCCGATGGCGTTGAGCCAGAGCAGGACCGTTCCGGATCCGTTTTTGTAATGCGCGATGTAGGCATCGACGAATGTCGCCGTGTCGTGCGCGATGCCCCAATTGCCCGAATACAGCAGGAGAAACTTGCCTTCGGTCTGCGGGGGGCGGGCGAGCGATGGCGTGTCGGTGCCGATCGCGATCGGGGAGGGATCGCGCTTCAGCACGATGCGCTCCTTGGTCACCCCGATCTCGTTGAGCCGCATCGCCTGGTCGTGTCCGAGCACTTCGAACGTGTGGACCCGCCGGCGCCAGAACAGGGTGAGGGTAAGGACGAATTTCAGGAACAGGCTGGGGCTGCCGCGCTCGGCGATGGCGCATTCGGGATGGAAATCGGTGATGCGATAGATCAGCCGTTTGCGCAGCAGCACGTTCGTCGGCGCGATCCAGTGCAGGAACAGCGGCGGGCTTCCGGTGAAGACAACCGTCTCCGCGTTGCGAATGAAGGGGAGCGCGGCTCGCATCAGCTTGCTGTTGGTCGTGATCGTCCAGCGAATGCGAGCCGAGGCTTTGGCCTTGTCATAGGCGGGGACCGGCACCTTGACGATTTCGAGCGCGCCGCGCTCGAACTGTTCGGTCGAGGTCTCAGCTTCGCCGGAGGTGAGCCCGACGAGCGTGACGTGAAGGCCGCGGTCGCGGGCGAGCTCACGAGCGAACAGCACGGAATATTGTCCCACCGCGCCGAAGTCGGGCGGGAGCCAATCGCAGATGTAGACGAGACGGGAAGCGGACATGATGATATGTTTCGCGTGAAGTTATGATAACAACATGTCGCCCTGACGACACGTGAAGCTTCGCGGACGGCGACGACCTCGCGCCGCCGGCTCACGCCTGCGATTTCTCCAGCTCGCGCCAGGCCTGCGCGATCGCGTCGCTCTCGATCTTCTCGCCGAACAGGATCATGGGGATCGTGCCGAGAACGATCCTGACGTCCAGCATGAAGGACATGTTCTTGACGTACCACACGTCGAGCGCGGCCTTGTCGGCCGGCGAGATTGCGCGTCCGCCCTTGATCTGGGCCCAGCCCGTGAGACCCGGACGGACCAGGAGGCGGGCCGAATAATCGGCCGGCTGGTCGATCGGAAGCAGCGGCCGCGGCCCGACGAAGGACATGCGTCCCATCAGGATGCTGATCAACTGGGGCAGCTCGTCGACCCGTGTCCGGCGCATCGCGTTGCCAATCTGGGAGATGCGTTGCTGCTCGAGCCTGCGGCGGCCCTGCGCATCATGGGCGGCGGCCATGGTGCGGAACTTGAAGACCTTGAACGGCTGGGCACCGAGCCCGGGACGCTCCTGCCAGAACAGCACGGGAAATCCGACGTCCACGATCGTGACGAGCGCGGCCAGGCCCATGATGGGCGCCAGCATCACCAGCAGCACCGCCGCGCCGACAATGTCGAGGGCCCGCTTGACGGTGCGGTAGGGCGAGCTGGCCAAACCCTCGCGGCTCTTGGCGTTCAATGCGTAAGTCTGCGTCTGCGCTTCCGCGACATCGCCGCTGCGCGCCGCCTGCCGGTTGGGACGCTCGGATGCGAACTTCTCGTCCAGGAATTCGAGCGGGATTGCGTTGGAAGCTTCGAGCGCAAACAGGGCCTCGCGCGCCTCGGCCGACAGCTCGCGAAGCGGAACCGCAAGCGCGATCCGGGTAATGACGACGCCGTGCACTTCGAGCGTCCGGACCACATCGGCGACGTCTTCCGGCGCGCCGAGAACGCGATGCGACAGCAACGATTGCCCGCGCGGGGCCTGCGAGTCCAGCAGGCCTACGACGCGCACGCGATCGCGGGCGTAGCGGGTGATGCAGTGCAGATAGAGCTCTGCGAGCTCGTTGAGGCCGACGAGCAGGATGGAGTCGGCGGTGGGAACGACCACGTCCTGCTGCCAGTCGCGCGGCGAACGCCGCATGTGCCAGAGCCGGCTGGCGATCCGTACTCCGATCATCAGGGTGACGGTGATGAGCGCCTGGAGCAGCGGCAGGGCGCGCGTCACGCCTTCGAGCCGGTTGGTAATGAAGGTCAGGACCACCGCGCCGGCGACGATCGCCACGACCGCGGTGACGATGTCACGATAGTTTTGCGGAGAGCTGTAGCGCCAGACCGCCCCGGTGACGCCGGACAACGGTAGCACGATTGCAGCTGTGGAAATCGTCAGAAGACCATACGGGATCAGTGCCAGAAGATGATCGAGCGAGAATTCTAGGTTCTCGCGGAGCACCGAGGAGGCGATCAGCGCGAATGACACCAAGGCCAGATCCGCCAGCAGAATGCGCAATGATCTCATGGCAATTCGCCCAATCCCTTGTCATTTCAAAGCAATTCACCGCATTTGCCGGCGTTCCTGCGGGCATCGCGCGATTAACATTCAGTTAACATTGGTCTGTGACATCGGGGCGACATCACAACATTCGTCGGAAAGAGTTCCACAGGGAATGTGAGTTCGTTCCGGACTGCCGCTGTGCTGCTTTCGGCTTGTCTAAGCGGTGATTTGCCAGATGGTGGTGCCGCACGGAGACGGTGACACGCGATCGCGTCGCGTGATGACGATGCGGTGAGATCGCATCTTCTCATGTCATCGTAACATAATATGACGTGGTGTATCCGTGCCCGCGTCGTCGAGGCCGGATACGCGCTGGCGACCGCGAGGTGCGTGCCTGGGGCCCGCGCATGGCGTTATGCGCAACACAGGCGCCGTCGCTGCTAACCGTGCGGTGGGCGTCAAAGGAGACGGGTGGGTAGATGACCGCGATCCTGGGGCTGAACTTCAATCACGCCGACGCGTCGGCCGCGCTGATCCTGGACGGCAAGGTCGTTGCAGCTGTCGCCGAGGAGCGCTTCGGGCGTCGCATCAAGCATGATCCGACGTTCCCGGAATACGCGATCAGGTCGGTGCTGGCGATCGGCGGCGTGAGTGCCAAGGATATCGATTTCATCGCGGTTCCGCGCGACACCCAGCAAAATCGGCTGAGCAAGGCCATGTATGTCCTGCAGAATCCCTGGCATGGGGCGCAGGCTGCGATGGAGCATCTTCGCCGTGCCAATGCCGAGAAGGGTACAGCCGACCGGGTTGCGGAAGCGTGCGGCGAGGCGCCGGGCTCGCTGAAGGCCAAGGTTGTCAACGTCGAGCATCACATCGCGCATATCGCCAGCGCCTATTACTGCTCACCGTTCGAGGGCGTCACCGCCGGTTTTTCCTACGACAGCAGCGGCGATTTCGTCAGTGCGATGGCCGCGCGCTGCGAGGGCAGCCGCATCGAGGTGCTTGATCGTGTCTCGCTGCCGAACAGCCTCGGGTTCTTCTACACCGCGTGCTGCCAGTACATCGGCTTCGACGGGTTCGGCGAAGAGTACAAGGTCATGGGCCTTGCTCCTTATGGCGAGAACACCTACGCCGAGTTCATGCGCGAACTGGTGAGCTCGCCTGATGACGGCTGGTTCCGCCTTGCGTCGGGCTGGTTCGGAATGCATTCGGGCGGCGTCAGCGGTGGAATGGACGAGCGCAACGCGATTGCGACGGATCTGCTCTACACCGACAAATGGATCGACAAGCTCGGCCCTGCGCGCAAGCGCGGCGAAGAATTGACGCAACGCGAGCGCGACATCGCCCGCTCGTGCCAGGTCCGGTTCGAGGACGTCGCGATGGATTGCTTCCAGAAGCTCCACGATCGCGTTCGCAGCAACCAAATCGCCTATGCCGGCGGATGTGCGCTTAACGGCGTCGCGAATGCACGGCTGTTGCGCGATACCCCGTTCGAGAAGGTCTATCTCCAGCCCGCCGCATCCGATGACGGCCTGTGCATCGGCGCTGCGATGTGGGCCTGGCACAATGTCGCGGGCCGGTCGGAGCGCTTCTACATGAAGCACGCCTATTGGGGACCGGAATATTCGGACAGCCTGATGCGCAAGGCGGCGGAAGCCGCCGGTTTCCCGGTCCACCAACTGTCGCCCGAAGAACTTCCGGACGCGGCCGCCCGGCTGATCCGGGCAGGGCTCGTGATCGGATGGTATCAGGGCCGCTCGGAATGGGGCCCGCGCGCGCTCGGCAACCGCTCGATCGTCGCCGATCCGACACGGCATGACATCAAGGATCTCATCAACGCCAAGATCAAGCGTCGCGAGCTGTTCCGTCCGTTCGCGCCGACCATCGTCCGGCATGAAGTGAACAAGTATTTCGAGCAGGACGTCTTCAGCCCGTTCATGATGCACGTCGTGAAGGTCCGTCCCGAGTGGCGCGAGCAACTCCCGGGCATCACCCATGTCGACGGCACCGGCCGTCTCCAGAGCATCGAGCGCGAAACCAATCCGCTGTATTTCGACTTGATCGAGGCGTTCGGACGCCAGTCGGGGATCCCGATCGTTCTCAACACCAGCTTCAACGAGAACGAGCCGATCGTCGATACGCCGGAGCAGGCCGTGAACTGCTTCGTGCGCACCGGCCTCGACGCGATCTGCCTCGGCAATTACGTCATCGCCAAGCCGGAGCACGAGGCGCTGGTGCGCGAGGCGTGCGGAGCTCAGGAAGCCGCGGCGGGCTAGGGAGCCCGTTCGCGGCCTCGCGTCTCGGTTTCTGGCGCATCCTGGTTACGGGACCGCCTTGGCCGTCACCGGTTGAGTGCGTCCGTGCGCTGTCGCAATCTCGGAGAGCACCCGGCCAAGGTGTCTAGCCGGGATGCTGACCTCGAAGCGCTTCAGAAAGCAGTCGCGCGCGGCGTTGCCTATCGCCTTCCGCTCTGCATCGGACAGCGATACAAAGCGCGCCAGCATATCGCTGACGCCGGCGTCGTCATCGGTCGCGACGAGGCCTGCGGTATCGGACTTGATCTCGCGCCAGATGTTGACCTTGTCGGTGATCAGGACCGGCTTGCCGGCGGCAAGGGCTTCGGCGACGGCGACGCCAAAATTCTCCTGATGCGATGGCAGCACGAAAGCGTCGCAGGCGCGGATCGCGCCCCATTTGACGTCGCCGAAGACAGTGCCCGGCCAGTGGATGCGTCGGTCGATACCGGCCGCGCGCGCCTGCGCCTCGAGCTCGCTGCGCCATCCGATCTGGTCGGGGCCGGCGATCACCAGATCAAGCCCGGGGTGCTCGGTTGCGATCCTGGAGAATGCGTTGATCAGCAAATCGCAGCCCTTCTTGGGGTGGATTCGGCCGAGGAAGAGCAGAAAGGCCCGGTCGCCGAGCGCCGGCACGGATTTGCGGAAGGCGCGGATCTGCTGCTCGGGATCGCCGCCGATATCTGCGGTGCCATAGCCGACGATCCGCTCGTTGACCCGGTATGGCCAGAAATTGTTGCGTGCGCGGGTCATTTCATCCTCGGCGGTGAACAGCACGGCCTTCGCACGCATCAGCAGCGGGCCTTCGCAAAACAGCCAGAGCAACTGTTTCGCTGCATGCTTCAGGCTACCGCGCGTCCATGGATCCAGCATGCCGTGGGCGAACACGACATAGGGAATGCCGGAGCTCGGCAGGACCTGCCGGGCGCCGAACACCGAATAGTTCCAGAGTCCGTTGACAACCACGATATCGTAGTCGCCGACATGTGCCTGCAGCCACGGGACGTAGTCGGGTGCATAGCCATAATGGGTCCACAGCCAGTTCAGCGGCGTGCTCGGACCACGTCGCTTGCCGCTGCCGAGCGCAAAGGTTGGCACGGGGCACTGGGTGACCCATTCATCATCTGGGCCGTCGAGGCAGAGGATATCCGTCTCCAGTCCAAAGGCGTGCCGGGCCTCCGCCTGGCGCAGCAACCCCTCGATGGCACCACCCTCGCGCGGATCGACCGACGCTATGATCTCGAGTACGCGCACCAGACGCTCCAATCCTCGCGGAAAGCCTCACATCTAGGTGTGATATATAACGTCATGATGTAGCATGGGTCGGCGCGGCGATACCGGCTGAATCGGTGCCGCTTCATCAGAGTGTTAACAAAGGCTGCGATCACGACGCATCCGCCGTGGCTTGCAGGCAAGCAGCGCATCTTGGCGACGCCGTTGGGGCGTTCGCCAGCGAGGGAATCCAGCGATGAGCAACGAGCAGCTCGACACGCCGCCGGCCACGGTGACGGATGAGCCGTCTGCTTCCGTTCGGGAGACTGTTTTCGGGATCTGGCACCGCGCCATGGGCCCGAAGGGGCGCCATCCGACTGCGGACCTCTGCCAGATGGGCGTCGGCGTCAAGCGCCTGTTTCGCATGCTCGACGAGATCGAGCAGACGCTGGGCAAGAAGATCCCGCCCGGCACCGCATTGCGGCTGCGCAACGCAGAGGCGATCGCGGATGCCGTCGTGACCGGGCGATGGCCGGCTCCCTCGCCATTGCTGCTGCTTAAGGATGGTGACGATCGTCCGCCGCTCTACATGATCGCCGGCGGCCATCGCATCGTGCTCGAAATCATCGCGCTGTCTCAGGCGACCCAGCATGGCGGCAAGACCTGGGGCCTCCAGGCGCCGGGGCTCGAAGGCGAGACGCCGGAGATGCAGACCGTCGAGGAGATGGCGGCGCTCTTCGTGGAGCATCTCGGCGGCGATCCCGATGAGCCCGTCAACATCGTCGGATATTCCTTCGGCGGCGAGATCGCGTTCGAAATGGCGCGGCTGCTGCACGCCAGGAATCGCAAGCTCGGCCTGATCGGCCTGATCGATACCGGCATTGCGGAGAGGCACTGGCCGTTGCCGATGCGGCTGCGCTATCTCGCCAACGGCACGCTGTCGCGCGTGCGGACGCTGACGCGCGCACCCGCGGGCGGCCGGGTCGAGGCACTGCGCAGCCTGATGCGTCCCTTCATCAACCGAGTGATGGGCGCGTTCTCGTATGATCCGACCTTTTCCGAGTCCTACGAGCCCGAGCTCGATCCCAGAATCAAGGTGGTGAAGGATCTCGCGATCCAGGCCCACGAGCGCTATGCGCCCAGGCCGGTCGATTTTCCCGTGGTGCTGTTCAAATCGCGCAGGGCCCACTCGGATCTCGCCGATCGCGTCAAGATGTGGCGGCCGAGCGTGCGCAAGCTCGAAGTCGTCGAGGTTGACGGCTCGCACACCACGATGGTTCTGCCGCCGCATGCCCACGGTCTCGCCGCGGAGATCTCCGCGCGTCTGGTGCAGTCGGCGGCGCATCGAGAGGCCGCCACCAGGCAGGCCGCCCAGGCCTGAGGGCCGCTCTCATCTACCGCAAAAGGATTGCTGTCGTCGTGTCGCTGGATCTTCGGCGGCACGCTGCCCGCGCTTCTGCACCAGCGCACCAAATCTGCCTGATTGTTGACCGACAAAAAAATGCACCCGGCAAAGCCGGGTGCATGTCGTGCTTGTGCGTCAGCTTCGAACAGGCCGATCAGGCGCCCGACTTGCTCGTGCAACCCGGGACCGACGGATCGCCAGCGGTACCGAGGGCCGACGGACCGCCCGTCAGCATCGGAACGAGCTGGTCGCGCCAGGCGTTCGGGATCGAAGCGAAGCCAGCCGAGTTGATGATCGCGGTGGCGTGGCTGTCGTAGTAGTGGAAGCCGAGATAGTTCTCGAAGTTGGAGAGCGTGCCGCCGCCGGAGCGGCTCGGGCTGTAGCACTGGTACATGTCGAGCCAAGTGAAGCCGGCGATCGGATACGAGTCGGGCGTACCCGGGTTCGGCACCTGGCCCTGCGAGCTCCAGTTCAGCGGGTTGGCGCGCGCGTTAGCGTCCGGGAAGATCGGGCTAGCGGCGGCCATCGTGTTCAGGATGCGCGTGGGGGACGGCCACTGGAACGCACCGGTGGCGTTGTCGACGTCGTACTGCGACTGGACGTTGGCAACCTTCATGCCGGTCGAGAGAACCGGCTGAGAGTAGTCGGTGGTCGAGTAGCCGATCGCACCGTTGGTGCTCTCGATCGCGGACTTCATGCCGCCGTTGCCGCTGGCGCCGACGAACTTGGAGCCGGACGGCGGGGTGAGCGTGACGCCGCAGCCATTGGTCGCGGTGCCGGTGAAGTCCGGCCAGTCGATCGTGTTCGACGCGCGGAAGAACACGTCGGGGCAGGCCGCAGCGGAATGATCCGAGAACCGGAATTCCCAGGAACGAACGCTCGGGGTGGCGCTGAGCGCATCGGTCGTGTTGATCGGACCGCTGATGCCCTGGCACTGACGGTAGAGAGCGTTGGTGAACAGGAAGTTCGTGCCGCTGCCGTCTGAGCGATGGTTGACGGTGATCTGGCCAGTGCCGAGAACGGTGTTGTTGTTGGCCTTGGTCAGTTCGGGGTCGTTCCAGGCTGTGATGTGGCCGGTGAAGATGCCGCAAACAGCCTTACGGGTGAGGTTCAGGCCGCTGTAGGCGCCCGGATAGCCGAAGGTGGTCTTGTCGGTGGTGGCGCCGGCCGGAACGGCGTTGGCGATGTTGAGGGGGTTACCCGCACCGTCCTTGCCGTTGAACGCGATGACGACCGCGCCAGCGAGGGCGGGCATCTGGATCACGTTGCCGCCGATGTTCTTGGCGGCGGAAGCGGCGTAGTTGGCCGCGTCCGTTTCATTCCAGATATCGTCGCTGCCGATGAACTGCAGGTTCGGATAGCCGTAGGTGGGCTGGAAGGACGAGACGAACGGAACGTTGTTGCCGGCGGAGGGGACACCGAGGCCCGTCGAGGCGCTGGACGCGTCATAAGCAATCAGAGCGCGCTTGCCGGCGCCCGAGCCGACCGGTGCGTACAGCATCTGCATGTTCAGACCGCTGGAGTCACCGCCGGAGCTGGCGCACTTCGGGGAGATCGGGTAGGCCGCGAGGAAGCTGGTGGGCCAGGTCGGGCCGGACGGATTACCGTCGACCTGAACCGAGTGGCAGTCCATCAGCTGGCGATAAACCGGCGCGGGGAACGTCGCGCCGCCGCCGAACACGAGCTGCGCGTTGGCAGGCTCAGCTGCGGCGCAGCAGCCGACGGCCGCCGACGCCAGCAAATAGGCTTTCCAGTTTTTCATTAAACACTCCTGTCGAATTGTGGATCCCGACCTCTTCCCACACGGGCCTCGTGTCAGGCGCGGCGGACCGTAGGGGCGACATGTTATGGTTTAACGTTACATTTATGAAATTAACATTTGGTCTGTTGATGGTGTGATACCGCACGTCGCGATGCGGTGGGTCTGCGCGCACGGAAGACGTTGAGCCGCAAGAGCTATGCAGCGTTGTTCGCCGCGAGCTTCGCCGGATGGATTTCTCGCGCAGCGCTTGAATGCTCGTCGCGCCGCGCAGGCCCGCTTGATGCGCGGCTCCGGCGCGGATCCGGGTCGCGGCCGCGCAGCGAGCCGAATCTCTCATCCGCAGGCCTGCCGCCACGCGCTATCATCCGTCACAAATCCTTCTCGCCTTCATCATGAGAGCGTTGCGCTTCGATTGTTACAGACCGCGGCCGGCTTTGCCGCTCGCGACCAGCGGGCAGCCGTGGCGCACAGAGCCTGGCGCACGCCCACTCGAAGCACGGAAGGAACAGGCAATGGTCACGTGGCAGGAAGGACCTCCACCCGCATTCGATGATTGGGCTGAGATGCGCGAGGTCTATCTGAGCCTGCTCAGGCCGCGCAAAATGAACGTCAGGGCTGAAACGCCGGCGCAGCGTGGCCGCGAGGAAAGCCCGGAGAGACGGAACGGATCGATGGCACTGCTGGTCGCGCGCCGCGACATCTTTCGCGGAGCGCGGGGTGCCGAAATATCGTGTAATGATACATATCGTAACCTAGTCGAGGAATTATGATGGTTCTCAATCGTGACCGCCGCCCGGTGTCGTTCGCTGGTCTGCCCGGCCGGACAATTGCGGCTCTCGTGATCGCCGCTTCCGCGTTCGCGTTGGGCGGACCGTGTCATGGCCAGGCGACCGCAAGCGAAGCGGTGATCGCCAAGGTCGACGAAATGGTGATCGACCAGACCGAATATGATCTGGCGCTGCAGGCCTTTGCCGGCGACATGCGTGGACTGGACGAAAAGTCTCGCCACGATTTCCTCGTCCAGTATCTGATCGACCTCACGCTGATGTCGCGGGAGGCTCGCAAGGAGAACCTGGCGATCGACGAGGCGGCCCTGCAGCGCACTTTCGAGTTTCAGCGCAACAAGGCGCTGATGGAAAAGCTGCTGGGCTCCACCGCCCAGGCGGCGATCACCGACCAGTCGGTTCGCGATGCCTATGATCGCGCCGTCAAGGACGTCACGTCCGAGCCGGAGGTCCGCTTGAAGTTCATGCATTTCAAGGTCGCCGACGTCAAGGACGAGAAGGCTGTCGCCGCCGCGGAGGCCCGTGCGAAGGAGGCCGCCGAGCGCGTCAAGAAGGGCGAAGATTTCGCCAAGGTCTCCGAAGAGATGACCGGGACGTCGGCTCCGGCCACGTTGATCGAAGCGAACTACATGAACAAGCAGCAGATGGGAGCCGATCTCGCCAAGATCGCCGCCGATCTCAACATCGGCGCCGTCTCCGCGCCGATCAAGACCGAGCTCGGCTGGGACGTGGTGAAAGTCGAGGACAAGCGGACGCGCACGCCTCCGGAATTCCAGGCAGTGCGGGAGCGCTTCGTTGCCGTTGTCGGCCGCAAGGCGCAGCTCGAGATGATGGAGAAGCTGCGCGCTGCCGCTAAGATCGAGCGGAGCGCGAGTGCCCAGCCATCCGAAGGCCAGGCCACTCAGGCCCAGAAGTAAGGCGTTGCCGCACTTCAGGATGGCGGCGTGCGATGGCGAACGGGGTGAGTAAACGTCGCGGCCTTCCGGCAAGGAAGGCCGCGATCCCCGCCTGAGCGGGGGCCTGAGCGACCGCGGGCCGGGCAACGGTATGGACCGTGCCGGCGGCCGTGACGGACTGGCGCTGCCGAACTCCGGCACGTCTGATCGATTGTTGAGGACGATGCCCGTACACGACTCCTCCGCAAGGCGGCCGTTCTCGACGATCGCCAATATCGCACTTCTGCTCAGTGGCTTCGGACTGGGACAGGGAGCGATCTTCATCGCGCAGACCTGGCTGGTCGCCAACGCCGAATACCGGTTTCTGGCCGCGTTCGGCACCCACTTTTTGTTCGCTGTGCTCGGAATCTTCGTCGTCGATGCGGGGTCCATCACCACGCTGGCGCGGCATGCGGCGGCACTGCCGCCCGATTCTCCGTCGCAGCAGCGGCTTTCGCGAATCTTCTGGAATACGACCACGATCCGCGTAGCACTGGCGCTGACACTGGTCGCGGCGACCGTCGTCTATGCATTTTCATCTCTCGCGGATGGATTTTCGCGGAGCTACGCGCTTTTCGTGGCTCCGGCCTTCCTGTTCTATGCCGGCAACGCTGCCGGTCTGCTTGATGGTTTCAAGTTCAGCGGCATCAGCGGGGTTTGCGGCGCGGTCCCGTATGCGACATCCGCAGTCACCCTGGTGCTCGTCCGGCGCGCATCGCCGGAAGTCGCAGGCGCCATTCTCGGGGCGGCTTTCTCGGCTGGCTCCCTGCTGACGGTCGCGGCTCATTGGATCGTGCTGGCCCGGTTCGGCCGATTGCCCAGTTGGGAGGGCACGACGACGCGCGGCCTCCTGACGGCCGCGCGGGAAGGGGGAGCCATGCTTGGCGTGATGTTGCCGGGGCAGCTTTACGGCCGGGTTCAACTCATCCTGAGCGCGTCCTATCTCGGCGCCGAGGCGACCGCGCTTTTTCTCTACGTCAAGCAATTGCTGGCGGGTGTCATTCAGGTCATTGCATTCATCCAGCGTGTCGAATTTCCGACACTGGTCAAGCGACTGTCGACCCCGGACGACCATCTGTTCCGCACGATCTTGAGCGCGCAGAAACTCATGGCCATGGCAGGTGTGCTCGCCACCGTCGCGATATTGATCGGCGCTGCGGCCATGGCGCATTGGCCGCAAAGCCGGTTTGGCACGGTCGCGCCGCTTCTCGGCGCATTCTCCATGACTGTCCTGACGATGACCGCGCTGTTGATGGTAGCTCAGTCCCTGGCTGCGACGGGCGCGTATGAGGGACTGGCGATCGACAACATCATCTTCAACGCCATCGGCGTGGCGGCGAGCTATTTGTTCCTGAGCAGATTTGGTGTCTACGCTTTCCTAGCGGGAGACCTGTTTTCGACGGCGTGTGGATTCCTGTTGATGTCGGTTCGCCTCGGCAGGTTGAAGCCGGCTGATCTGCCGGCAGTGGGGCAACGGCCGTGATCGCCGTATCCGACATACCCATGCGGGGACGCGCCCAGGCGCTTGCCGATCAGCCGCGCTATCGGTTCGCCGTCACGCCACGGTTCACGAGACTCGCCTTCTTCGCAGGCTACTATGTCCTGAATTTTCTGTTCGCGGCCGACACGTTCGTGGCGGCGCTGACGGTTCCGTCCTTCCTGCTCTGCTGCTACAACCTCGCGCGCCTCACCGGATTCTATGCGACCGTTGAGGACATGCTCTGGTTGCTGATGTACGTGTTCTTCGTCATCGCTCCCTGTCAGACCCTCAGATTCGGCTATTTCGAGAATGACGGCTCGGCCAGCGGGTTCTTCTTCACGAACGCGGAGATCGCGACGGCGTCCGGCATTATCTTCGTCTTCCTGTTGTTCGCGACCGTGACGTCAGTCTTGGTCAGGCGGCTGATCGTGCCGGCAGAGCCCGCGCGCTATCTGCTGAAGGATCATGCGTTGCCGGTCCTGGTTGTGGTCAGCGTGATTGCCTTCGCCGCGTTCGTCGTCTTCCAGGGGGGGCTGGGCAATGTGTTGGCGGATCGATATTCGAAGGAATTGACCGACGATGCCGCAGCAGGAATCCTCGGCACCTCCGCAATCGCGCTCGAGATGAGCGCCGGCCTTCTGATCTGTGTCTATGTGAAGTGCAAGCCGCACCGGACTAGCTCGCGTCTGGCCACGGTCGTCGTCTTGTCGGCGGTTGCGTTCGGGCTGCTATTGGTTGCGCAGAATCCGTTCAATACCGCGCGCTTCTATTTCGTGATCGCCTGGTTGCCCATCGTTCTGGTTTGCATTTCGGGCAAGCTTGGGATCAAGACGTTCTATCTGAGTGTCTTGATCGGACTTGTCGCCGTCATGCCCATGCTCAACCTGACGACGCGATCCGGCGCTTCGCTGGCCGAGGCCGCGCAGACGGTCGACTTGTCGAGCATTCTCACGATTCCCGGGCTTGACGTGTTCGACATGCTCGTCTTTGAAGTGCGCTATCTGGAAGGTGCGGACTATTTCTGGGGCGCGAAGACGCTCGGCCTGCTTCTCTTCTTTGTCCCCCGCAGCCTCTGGACCGGAAAGGAGTCGGTTCTGGCCAGTGATATGGGCGTGGTGCTGGCGGACCTGGGAATCGCGGGAACACCGAACCTCTCCAGCTTCGTGGCGGGAGACTTCTACGCTGATTTGGGCATCGCGGGCGTCGCGATCGGCGCGGTTGCGGTCTCCTTTCTGCTGACATTCTTCGGCAGCAAGCGCGCGGTTCTGGTGCACGGGATGGACCTGCGCGCGTTTGTCTTCATGGCATCGGTTCCGATTCTCGTCCGCGGCGCGCTGGGCTCCGTGATTGCACTGACGTTCGTCGAGATGCTCAGCCTGGCGGTGCTGACGCGTCTGCTGTGCCGGCGATCCTTGTCCAACGGCAGCCGGGACACCTTTGTCCCCCGCCGGACGCGCTGACGAACGATGTCGGACCGCCGCACCAATCGAGCTCGAGGAGACCGTGCCGTGTTGCGGCTGAGCCGGATCGCTTTCGTACTGCCGCTGCTTCTTTCGATCGCGTCTGCCGAGGCGCAGCCGAGCATGTTCTGGTTCAATGATCCAGTCGGCCCCGACGAGACCGTGATCGTCACGGGGGCCGAGCTCGATACGGTCACCGCGATCAGCGTCAGCCGCGTTGCGGACGGCTCCGCGCATGCGGAGCCGGTTGCATCGCGGAGCGTTGAGCTGCTCCAGCAGAACGCCCAGTCCGTGAAGTTCGTGGTCCCGAAGGAGTTTGCCAGGGGAATCTATCGTTTCACGCTGGAATATCCCAAGGGAACGATGTCGGCGCGTCTGAATCTGCCGACGGTGTATTGGGTCCAGACCGCGCGCGGCGACATGGCATCACCCGGCGGGATGGTGCAGCTGTTCGGGCGCAACATCGTTCGACGTGCGGAGACGGCGGTGCTGCTGCTGGTGCCGGAGGCGGGCGGCCAGCCGGTGCGGCTACCTGCCGTTGGCGGGAATCTCTGGCGCGGCAGCTTTCGTGTCCCTGAAACGGCGCCGCTCGGGGATTATCGCTTGCGGCTTTCCAATGGCGACGGCGGCGACGACGATCTCGTCGATGCCGGCCGAATTCATGTCGTGGCCGCGGCGGCGGTGGCGCATCCGACCTTCAACGCACGTGATTACGGCGCGATCGGCGATGGTGCCGTCAACAGTGCAGCCGCCATCAAGACCGCGGTTGAGGCGGCCCGGCAGAGCGGCGGCGGCACCGTGTTTCTCCCGCGCGGCCGCTATCTCATGACGGGAACGCTGATCCTGCCGCCAGGCGTCAGCCTCAAGGGCGAGCGTACCGACATCGTTAATCTGGTCTGGCAGGATGCGGAGAACCCGCCGGAACCGCTGATCGCTGGTGCCACGAATTTCTCGATCGAGGATCTGACGATCTACGCGTCCCGGCACGGCCCGATCGTGACCGGAGGCTTCCTGAAGGACCAGCCGATCCCTGGTGCGTCCGACATTGCCATCCGGCGTGTGCGGGTCCGGGCGTCGGCATTCCGCGGCCACTTGACCCCGCTCCAGACCTACCAGCGCATGTTCTATCTCGAACAGCATTATGGCCAATACCTCGATACGGTCAGGCTAACCGGCGATCGGTTGACCGTGTCGGAGTGCGATCTGGTCGGATCGGGGCGGTCGCTCTTTCTCCTCAAGGCCACCAATGCCGTCATCTCCGGCAATTTGCTGAACAACGGTCGGTTCGGCTGGTACTCGATCACGGGATCAAGTCGGGTCATTTTCGAGAACAACATCGTTGCTGCTGCCGACCTCCAGGGCACCGGCGGCTCGGTCAACAATCTCTGGGCCGACGTCACCGGCTCCGAGAACGTGATCTTCGATCACAACACCTTCAAATCGATGTACGGCTGGGATCGTGAAGCGGTGGGGACTGACGGCGGCGGTGGCTTCTATTTCGGTCCGGCCACGAGCGTTGCACCGGATCGTCTCTCGCTGACCGGGCCAGCAAACGAGCAGGTCATCGCGACGACCTGGGCCGGCGCCAATGTGATGGTCGCGGACGGGCAGGGGTCCGGCCAGTTCGCGCGCGTCGTCCGGTTCGATCCCGCCGGCGACGACAAGCCGATGTCGGTCACGCTGGACCGCAGGCTCGCGGTCAATCTCGATGCGACGTCGGTGGTCACGGTGGTCCAGATGCACCAGAACTATCTTGTCGTCGACAACACGTTCGAAGACGTCGGCGTCGCCACGGTGTTTTATGGCACCGGTCTGAACCACGTGCTCGCCGGGAACGTGTCGGTGCGATCGGGCGGCTTTTTCACGCGCGGAATGTTCTACCATCATTTTCAGCCGAACTGGCAGGTCCAGATCCTCAACAACCGCATCACCGAGGGCAATGCCTACCAGGCCGGTCCTGACCGCACCACTGCGTCCGGCGAGGCCCTGATCGCGGTCCAGGCCGTTCGCCCGGCGGGATTGATGAAGCAGCCACCCCTCGTCCGCGGCGTGATCGTGCGCGGCAACCGGATGGATGAAGATTCTCATATCGAGATCAGCGGCGTGTCGCCGGTCTTTCCGGGCGTGCGTGACGTCGTCGTGGAGGACAATGTCATCGGTGCCTCGCGCCTGGGGCTCGTCATCGACCACGGCGTGCAGCTGACGACCGAACGACGCAACACTGTCAACCGGATTCCGAGATGACCTTCGACCTGGGAAGGTCGAACGGGCGCGATCTTGCGATCACATAAACTGTGTCATTCCAATGTTAATTTGACAAGTTACGTGATCTCTCATGAAAGCGCGGGATATCGCGTCCCGGGAGCTTGGTCGAGCAGTCGGCCGCGTGCAGACGAGCTGGTCGTCCGCTCCGCAAGACGATTTGTTTTGTCCTCCACACCAATCATTGCAGGGCGCCGCCGTGGCACGTTCGAATTCGCAACTGTCGGAAGTGACGCCTCTCGAGCGCATCGCCTATCTCTGGCGCCTGCTTTACGTGAACTTCGAGCGCCGTCACCTGATCGGAGAGATATTCGAGGCCTGTGCCAACGACCTCGATTTTTATCGAGGGGCATTTTCTGCCGGGACTGGACGTGACTTGCAGGACGCGCGCATCCTGGAGATCGGCTACGGCCAACGGCCGTTTCGTCTCATCCTGCTTCACTCGCTGGGTTACGACGTCCGAGGGGTTGATCTCGATCGGCCGCTCCTCAGCCTGAATCCGCTGGCTGTGGCATCTGTTCTCAGAACGAACGGCGCCCTGCGCGCGACCAAGTCGCTGGTTCGGTGCATCGCGTTCGATCGGGCCCATTACCGGGCCTTCGATCAGTTCATTCGGGAGCGATACGGCAAGACACTTTCGCTTGCTCCGCAAACGATGCTGGTCGGGGATGCCTCGAGTTCGGCCATCTGGTCGCAGGCCGGCAAACCGCTTGATTTCGTGTATTCGGATAATGTCGTCGAGCACATCCCGCGGGAGCTGCTTGCGACCGTTCTCGCGCAGGCGGCGGACGCTCTCTCCGACCTCGGTCTCGCCGTTATTGCCCCGATGGTCTACACCGGCATCGCGGGCGGCCACGATCTGGGCTGGGGACCGCATGAAGTCGATGTCGAGAGTTTGCCCCGTGGCCCGGCCTGGGGACACCTGACGGGCGAGTCCCGGCCCGCTGACACCTATCTGAACAAGATGACGCTCCGCGATTATCGCGAGCTGTTCAGCGAACGTTTCGACATCGTC
This sequence comes from Bradyrhizobium ganzhouense, assembly GCF_049949285.1. Classification (NCBI taxonomy): domain Bacteria; kingdom Pseudomonadati; phylum Pseudomonadota; class Alphaproteobacteria; order Hyphomicrobiales; family Nitrobacteraceae; genus Bradyrhizobium; species Bradyrhizobium ganzhouense. Next base: position 5,552,867 of record NZ_CP181318.1, on the reverse strand, counting down.
AGGGAACAGCGCACCTTCGGCGAGATCGGACGGCGCTTTCTCACCGCCGATCGGCGCCAGCTTCTTCGCGATTTCAGCGAAGAAGAACTGTTTTCGAATCACATCCGTTTCGTCTTGCGCAAGAAGGCGCGCTGAGTACCGCAAGCTAGCGGGTCAGCGCATAAGGATCGATGATGCCACTCTCGGAGATGGCCAGGCAGCCGACCTGGGATTCGTGCTGGGTGTCGGCGCTGTAATCCGCGCAGATCCAGTCACTGCCAGAAGCCAGTCCGACGATGGACGCAACGTCGATGACGCGAGCCTTGATCGGATTGTTATTGGCGTCGAGCAGCGGGTTGCGTTGGGAATCCACCATTATGATGCCTGCCCTGAGCGTGTCGGTCACATCCTTGAGGAAGGCGTTCTGCTGCGGCACGTCTGTACTAGGGGAGGGCGGGAACGTAAGGGACGACAACGAGTATGGAGATCTTCCCAAACCGGTCCAGGCGCTCCACAGGCTCGCCTTGTTTGCTTTGAATTCAGCTTTGAACTGATCAGATGTGGTCGCGTTGGTCGGGTCCTTGAGATTGGCGGTAGCGACTTTGATGCAATCGGCTCCTCCCAGATTCTCGATCAGGTGGGTCGTATATTGCCCGAGGACGAGATGGGGGGCGAGACCTATGAATTGCTGGTCGGTCAGGATCGCACTCAAATCGGCAAGCGGTTTGCTCGGTACCGCAAGGTTATGTAGGCGTAGGCCGGACCGATGCTGCGCTCGACCTCGCCGCGATCGTCGCAGGCACCGTCGAAGGTGTCGCCGATCCCGACGACGCGGGAATCGCCCCATAGAGAGAACGCGGATTTTCGCGACTGTCCGAGAATGGCCATCGGCCGCACGGAAGCCCAAAGGGCGGCGCCGTTCCCATAGATGATGCCGCCGCCTGTGAACGCCCAGATACCTCTGGTAGGATCTTGCATCACCGGATTTTTGAGCAGTGACGCATCAGCCGCGCAGTTTGTTTCCCCGAGCGCCTGGTTGAAGCTGCGCTGCATATTCGCGCTGGTCGAGTTCAAATTGCCGATGTTCTGGCACAACAACCCTTTGGCACCGGTGCCGTCCGTCTGCGACAATCGAACCCAGAACAAGGCGTTGTCCGGAATGGGGACAGTCAGACAGATTTCGTCGGACATGACAAAAAGCGGAGGACCCTGAGTGCCCGGCGGGCTGGTGATCGGGCCGGTTACCACGTCCTGCCCACCCCATGTGACTGTGGTCAGCGTGTTGAGAGGATACTCGATCACGGCTTGCCAGGTCTTCGGGCTGAAGGGATAGGCCGTGCTGCCGACGCAGTTCGGCACTGCGATTCGAAGCGTGCTCAGCGTCAGCCCGGAACGGTTGAAGTGCGGAGAGCGGGACAGCACAGCCGGCACGCCGAGATATTCAAGGTCTGGAGTGTGACAGCCGGTTGCGACCTGGCGGAGAGTGCTCGGCGGCACAATGTTGCACGCCTGCGGCGCGGAGCACGTTTGCGCGAGTGATGGGGCCGACTGAAGCGTCATGGCCGGCACAGCGGCCAGACCCGTTTTCAACATAGCGCGTCGCGACAGCAATGACATGGCAAGCCACCCAGGTTCCCTGTCTCGATACCTACGGCTTCAGTGTTAAGTTATGATAACATGTGTTATGTCCGTCGAAATAAGCGCGTCGCGCCCGCGTGTTTTATTTTCGTCGAGGCCGACAGCGGGACGTCTTCTGCGTAGGGACTAAGCGAGGCCGGCAGGACGAGGATTTGGACGGGGGCGCGACGATGGCGCGGATCCCCGGCGGACAAGTATGGATACCCGAACGGTCGCAACACCCAAGGCAATCGATCCGGCAGAGCGAGATGATCCCGGCGGGGTCATCTCCGTGTCCGATCTGGTCGAGCAGATCTGGGGCTTCATCCGGCGTCAGTATCTCGTCTTCCTGATCGTCACGGCCTGTGCGATCGGGCTTGGCTTGGTCTATCTGCTGACGACGCCCGCGCGCTACACCGCGCATGCGATGATGCTGATCGACACCAGCAAGTTGCGGGTGTTGCAGCCGCAACAGGCCTCGTTGGCCGACGCGCCGCTCGACACCACCCAGATCGAAACCCAGGTCGAAGTCCTGAAATCCGAAGGCCTTGGGCTCGCCGTGGTCAAGGCGATGCATCTCGCCGACGACGCCGAGTTCGCCGCGGCGGGCGGCGGGGTCTGGCGGACGGATGATCCGGCGAAAAGCGCGGACAGCCGGGAGTCGCAGGCGCTTGATGCGCTGTTGCGTCAGCGCACCATCAGCCGCGTCGGCCGCACTTACGTGCTCGACATCGCCTTTACGTCGCTGTATCCGGCGCGCGCCGCCGAAATCGCCAACGGCATCGCCGAGGCCTATATCGACGACCAGCTGGAATCGAAATACCAGGCGACGCGTCGGGCCAGCAAATGGCTCCAGGACAGGATCGCCGAGCTGCGCGAGCAGGTTTCCACGGTCGATCGCGCCGTGCTCGACTACAAGGAAAAGAACAAGATCGTCGACATCGCCGTCGCGTCGTCGGCCGGAGGTGCCAACACCAGCACGCGATCACTGGAAGAGCAGCAGCTCGGCGAGATCACCAGCCAGCTGAGCACTGCGCGCGGGACTAGCACGGAGGCGAAGGCGCGGCTCGATCGCATCCAGGAGATCCTAAAAATGGACATCCCCGATGCGTCCGTGGTGGATTCGCTGAAGAGCGAGATCGTCATTCGCCTGCGCAATCAATATCTCGACCTCGCCGCGCGCGAAGGCATCCTGTCGCAGCGCTACGGCAGCGACCACCAGGCCGCGATCAATGTGCGGGCCCAGATGGAGCAGATCCGCCAGTCCATCACCGACGAGCTGCGCCGCATCGCCGAGGGCACCAGAAGCGACTACGAGATCGCGACCGCGCGCGAGCAGTCGCTCAAGAACAAGCTCGCCGACATGGTCTCGGACGCGCGGCTCACCAACCGCGAGCGCATCGGCCTGCGCGAGCTCGAGAGCAACGCCCAGGCGATCCACACCATCTACGACAGCTTCCTGCAGCGCTACATGGAAGCGATCCAGCAGCAATCGTTCCCGATCACGGAGTCGCGCGTCATCAGCCCGGCGACCGCGCCCAAGCAGAAGAGCAGTCCGCGCACGACCGTCGTGCTGGGTCTCGCCACGGTGCTGGGCCTCGCCTTCAGCCTCGCGGCCGCGGCCTTACGCGAGGCGCTCGACCCGGTGTTCCGCAGCACGCGGCAGGTGCGGGAAACCCTCCAGGTCAAATGTCTCGCGGTCGTGCCGCAGCTCGATGCGCCGCCGCGATCGCGTCTGCCGGCGGCATGGCGGCGACATATTGGCGGCAACCCCGTCCCGCCGGCGTCGGCGGATGTGCTGTTGGGCCGCGCCGTTCGCGATCCGTCGTCGCTGTTCGCCTCCGCCTTCCGCGCGATCAAGGTTGCCGTCGATGTCAGCACGGCCGGCGAGAGGAGCAGGGTCATCGGCGTGATCTCGACGCTGCCGGACGAGGGCAAGTCGACCATCGCGGGCAATTTGGCCGAGCTGATCGCCCATGTCGGCAAGAAGGTCATCCTGATCGACGGTGATCTGCGCAACCCGACGATCAGCCGGGCGATGGCCGCGGACGCCACCAACGGCCTGTTTGAGGTTCTCGCCGGAAAGGCCGAGCTCGACACTGCCATTCGCACCGTGCGCGGGCTCGCTTTCCTGCCGACGATCATCGCGCCCGGCGTGGCCCGTGGCAGCGAGCTGCTCGGCTCCGACGCCCTGAAGCTGCTGGTCGAGCGGCTGCGCGAGACCTACGACACCATCATCATCGACCTGCCGCCGCTCGGTCCCGTCGCGGAGGTTCGGTCGACCGCGGGCCTGGTCGATTGCTATGTCCAGGTGATCGAGTGGGGCCGTTCGCGCAAGAACACGGTGCGGCAGCAGCTCCTGGGTGCGCCCGAGATTCATGAGCGGCTGCTCGGTGTAGTCCTCAACAAGGTCGACCTCCGGGAATTCGGGCGGCACGAGGGCCTCGATGCAGCCGACGGCCAGCATGGCTATTACTGAGCGCTGAAGCTGCCCGATGTCATGGTCACGCCGCCGGGCGACCTGCGGCTGCTGGCCCATTCGGTCGCAGCACCGCTTTTTCCTTTAATTTCGTGATCGAATTTGCGATGCAGGCATCCTGGGGATGATGATCCCCCGAGTCTGGGCGGAATTTTGGGAGGATTCCGGTGTGTGGTAACACGGACACGGAAGTTCCGACCGGGGACATCGTGCCCACGTGAGTTAACCATCGTCAATTCAATGGCGGCGCGCGGGCTTTACTGGGTGGTCGATCCACGCCAAGCCTGGCGCTGAACGCACCCCAACCTTTCATAACCATGTTGAAAAGGTTAACTAATCGCGCTTACTAGAGTGAAGCGGGACAGAGGCCAAAGAGGGCGAGATGGTCGGCAGGAGACACGATTCGCGGGAAATTTCGGACAAGCTGGCCCAGGCGGATCAACTCGCGGCCAGAGGCAAGACCCAGCGCGAGATATCGAAAGCGCTCGGCGTCAGCATCATGACCTATCATCGCTGGAAGAAGATGACCAAATCCCCGGAGCCGGGGATGGATGGTGCGGACAGCATGGCCGCCAGTGGCGTCAGCGCGCCGCGCGATGGCTCCTCCAGCGATACCATCAAGCGGCTGGAGCTCGAAAACGCCCAACTGCGACGTCTTGTTACTGACATGTTGCTGGAAAAGCTGAAGTACGAAGAGGAGCTTCGTGCACGCCAGGAGCCGCGGCTTCGCCGTCCCGAGAAGGGCTAGGGCCTGGTCCCGAGCCAGAGCGTTTTCGAGCGAAGTGGGTACCGGTTCGCGTAAAGAAAACGCGTTAAAAATAAGAATCTAGAGCCCCGTTCCGATTCCATCGGAACGGAAAGGGTTCTAGGGCTTGATCCCCAGCGGGGGAGGCAGGTCGAAAGGCGAGGGGGCGGACACCGGGATGCGCTCTGCCGCCACCGGCATCGCCGGCTTGGCCTGCTCGGCGCCGTAGGACACCCAGACATTCGGATCCGCCGCGCTCTGCCGTAACAAATAGCGATAGCTGGTCTCGTACCAGAACAGGATTTCCGGCGTCTGGTTGTCGAGGATCATTTCGCCGCGGTCGGACCGGACGGTCAGGACCGCGTGACGCGTCTTCCCTTGGTTCTCTCCTTGTTTGCCTCCTTGTATGCCTTGGCCGCGCTCCTCGACGATGGTGATCAGCAGCGCGCCAATCGGCCACCCGGCCTTGGCGAGCATTTTGCGCTTGAGCAGGACCATGTCCTCGCAATCGCCGCGGTCGAGCGGATAGGCCCAGCGTTCGGTCGTGCCGTAGAGCTCGGCATCGCTGGTCCAGATCACGCGGTCATTGACGTATTTGTTGATCTCGTAGAGCTGCTGGAGCAGGTCCGGCGTCAGCGTGATCTCGCGCGCCTGGCCGGCCATCGGCTTGCACTCCTCGGCATTGGCGGCGCAGAGCTGCAACCATCCGTTCGGCGCCTTGGTGGCGTTCCCGATCGCGGCGAACAGCGCCGGGCGGACGAGGAAGGCGTGGGCCGGCGCGCCGTCCAGCAAGACGGTCGCGGTGAGGGCGGCGGCAGCCGTCAGCCACCGGCGAAGCGCTGCGATAGCGTTGCGTTGCTCCCTGCAAGATCCGGTCATGCCTGTCCCCCCATCGGCGTCCGGATGGGAGGCTCGCAGACAGACATCGCGATGCCGCTAAGCCGTTACGTCAAATTGAATCGATCTCGGAGAAAGTCGCACCTCACTCACTGGGCATGGTGTGGTTTCAATTAATGCGCGCACTCTTGCAGCTCAGCCAAAAGCTGAGCCTGAAGGGCCGCCGTCAACTCATTGAAATGACGTCAAATGCGGCAGCAGGATCGCCCTAGCCATATTCCTCGCCGATCCCGTATTCCCGGTAGATCGCGAGCGGGTCGAGGTCGGGGAACAGGCGGCATTTGGCCTGGGCGAGATGCAGGCTCACCGCGGCCGGCTCCTTGCCGTTCGCCAGCAGCTTGCGGATGTCGTCCATATGCGCGCTTGGCTGGTGCTTGGCCTCGAGCTGCTCCAGCGCGACCAGCGCGGTTGCGAGCGCCTCGGTCAGAACCCAGTCGTCGTGGCCGGTGATTCCCTTCTTCGGCATCGGCAGACCTCAATCCGCAGACCTCACGTATAGCGGTGGCAACAGTCTAACGTAGCTTCGGTCGAATCTCCATCGAGCCGCGAGTTGCGTGGAACAGGGCGAGCGACCGCGCTCTCGCTTGCATTATGGCGGCGCGTGGCTAAAAGGCGGCGGCACGCGGGCGATGGTATCTTTGTTGAAACAAACTTGGCGTAGACGGACCTCGCGCGACCTCTCTCGGCTGGAGCCAGCATGGTCTTTCTAAGCTTCGTCTATCGCTTCCTGACCAACTTCGCGTTCATGGCGCTGGTCTATTTCAGCCTGAATTTCATGGAGAAATATCAGAACCGGGCGATCCTCGCGATCCTGGTGCTGGTCTATAGCGGCATGCGCGCGGCCTCGACGCTGCGCGCGTTCTACTTCTTCCAGAAGATCGAGAAGCTGGAGGCCGAGACCAAGCGCCTGCAGGGGCCGATCAATGACGGCTCCGGCGGTACGAATGCGCGCAAGCAGATCGTGGCGGATGTCGCGCGGCTGCGCCGCGACGGCGAGCTCAAGTCCTATATGGACCTGTTCTTCCTGGCGCTGATCGTGCTGCTCTGCGTCGCCAACATCATGCGGCAGTAACGGTTTTTACTCAGGCGCGCTTCTTCACGCTGGTGGCGACGCGGGTCGGGCGGGGCGCCGTGCCCTTGGCCTGAGCGGCGCGCTTCGGCGCTGGGTGTGCAGCATGCGCAGTTCGCCCTGCCTGCATCTTGGCCGCCTTGCCTTTGCCGGCATGCGGTGCTTCGGCTGCCATCGCGAGCCGGGTTGCGGCCCGTCGCGACAAGGTCGTCGACAGCAGCACCTCGACCGAGCCCTCGGGGATCGCGAAGAGATCGCGCCCGGGCGCGGGCAGGGTGGCGGCGACATCGGCCTGCGCCATGGTCTTGTGCGGCAACACCAGCGGCTGATGCGCGGTCTGCGTGTTGAGATCGGCAAGGCCAGGCGCGGGCAGCGTCCCGGTCTGCGTGAAGGCGAAGTTCGGCACGGCAGGCCAGCGCGCGATCGGCGTCGTCTCCGTCGGTGGATGCAGCAGCCACTCCACCGCCGTCGTCGGCGTCGCCGGTTGGTCGGCGGTCGCGGGCACCACATGAACGATGCGATAGCCGCGTGCCTTAAGGTCGCGGATGATTTTTGGCAGCGCCGCCACGGTGCGCGCCTGGATGTCGTGCAGCAGCAGGATGCCCTTGCCCTTGGCCTCCAGCCGCTGGATCGCGAGCTGGTAGACGCGATCGGGCGAGATGTGGCGCCAGTCGTCGGCGGGGAAGTCGGCGCTCCAGACCTGGATGCCGCGCGAGATCAGAAGGTTTTCGACGCCCTCGGCGCGCATCAGGCCGGGAATGCGGAAGAACGGCGCGAGCTTGGACGGATCGGTCATCGCAGCCGACGTCCACTCGATACCGCCGTTGATCTGCGCCTCGGCCTTGTCGAGCGGCATCCGGTCGAATGTCAGCGGATGGTTCATGCTGTGCGTGCCGACAGTGTGGCCCGCCGCGACCAGCTTGCGCACGCCTTCCGGGTTCGCCTTGGCCTGTTCGCCGATGATGAAGAAGGTCGCCTTGATGCACTCGTCGGCGAGGATCTGGAGCACCTGGTTGGAATTCTTCGGCAGCGGACCGTCGTCGAAGGTCAGCACCACCTCGTGGTCTTTCAGCGGCAGCGTCTCGCGGTACTGCATGGTGCCGATGCGCGGATGCTCATGCGGGTCGACGACGAGCGTGCGGGAGGTGCCGAGCGCGCCCGGATGACCCGGGCATTCGGCGGCGAAGGCCGCCGGCGACGCCGTGGTCAGCAACCCCAGAAGCAGGACGGGCCACGATCGCGTCCGAAAAGCAACGCTACTGCCGATCATGAACCCGGTCTGCCCTCATCTGCGTTTGCCGCCATAGTAGGTCGGAGACATCAGGAAACGGTTCAGGCGCAAAGACCTTTCCCGCCTCGGGTCCCCCTCATTCTTTGCACGGCGTAGCATGAACAGAGTGTTAATAGGGCTCAAATCACCCCAATTTGGTCAGGCGTGACATTCCGGCATCAATGCGCGTCGGCGTTCTTCTGTGATGTGCCCGCCGGCACAATGTGGACCACGTGATAGCCGTTTTCCCGCAAATACCGCAGGAAGTCCGGCATCATCGCCGCCGTGCGCGCCTGGGCGTCGTGGAACAGGATAATGCCCTTGCGGGCGGCGGCCACGCGATCGGTGATCAGCTTGAGTTCCTGCTCCGGCGTCATGTCGTTCCAGTCGCTGGCCCAGAAATCGGCCCCGAACACCACGATGCCGCGCTGCTCGAGCAGGTCGAGCTGGGCCGGAGTGGACTCGAAATAGGGGAAGCGGAAGAACGGCGTCGATGGCGTCGTCGTCGAGACCCCGTGCAGCGCCATCTCGTCGGACGCGATGCCGCGGTCGATCTCGTACTTCGCCGCTTCGGCCGGGATCCGCGCCATGTGCGCATGCGACCAGGTGTGGTGGCCGATGGTGTGACCTTCGCGGGCGATGCGTTTGACCAGGTCAGGAAATTCGGCGGCGCTCCGGCCGACCAGGAAGAAGGTCGCGCGCACGCATTCCTGCGCCAGCGCCGCCAGCACCTTGGACGTCGTCTTCGGACGCGGGCCGTCGTCGAAGGTCAGCACCACCTCGTGATCTGCGAGCGGCAGCGTCTCTGGAAAACTCTTCAGGCCGACGCGTGGCGTGGTCTTGGCATCGACGCTCAGGATCCGCGACGTGCCGAGCGCATCGCTCCGCGGGCAGTCCGCGGCCTCGACTGAACCAATCGCGGTGAGGGCGGCGAGAGCCGGGCCCGCAATGATCGAGGTCCATTTCGGTCGCTGCATCTTTGCCATTGCGCTCGCAATTGCCTTGTGGGTATTGCCTGACCGTCAGCCCAAACCATCAACCTGCCAAACGGCGAGGCGTACCATGGATAAACATATGGATGACGCCGCTTCCACCGAGTCCTTGGTACTCGACCACGTCCCGATGCGCAATGAAGACGGCGAAATTCGGCACGAATTCGTCGAGGAAATTGCCCGGGCGATCGAGGCCGCCGACAGCGCCGCGCTGCGAGCCTGCGTCGCCGATCTGCACGAGGCCGATCTCGGCGATCTCATCGCGGCGCTCGCACCCGACGATCGTGTCCGCCTGGTCGAGCTGACGGGCCGCGACTTCGACTTTTCCGCACTGAACGAGGTTGACGAGACCGTCCGCGAGGAGATCCTCGACGAGCTGCCGCCCGAGACGGTCGCCGAGGGCGTCCGCGAACTGGAATCCGACGATGCGGTCGAGCTGCTCGAAACCCTCGGCGAGGAGGAGCAGGAGGAAATTCTCGAGAAGCTGCCGCCGCAGGAGCGCGTCGCGCTCGAGCGCAGCCTGCTGTATCCGGAAAACTCTGCCGGAAGGCGCATGCAGACCGAGTTCATCGCCGTGCCGCAGGATTTCACGGTCGGGCAGGCCATCGACTACATGCGCGATACGCCCAATCTGCCGGACCGCTTCTACGAGATCTACGTCGTCGACAAGGACCAGCACTGGCACGGCGCGGTTCCGCTGGATGTGCTCCTGCGCGCGCGCCGCCCGGTGCCGCTGACCGAGCTGACCGACGAGGATCGCCGCCGCGTCTCCGTCCTGGAGGACCAGGAGGAGGTGGCGCGCATGTTCGGCAAGTACAACCTCGTCGCCGCACCGGTGCTCGACACCCAGGACCGCCTCGTCGGCGTCATCACCGTCGACGACGTCGTCGACGTCATCGAGGAGGAGGCGGACGAGGATCTCAAGGCGCTCGGCGGTGTCACCAGCGACGAAGAGCTGTCGGACACGTTTCTCACCATCGCGCGCGGTCGCTTCAACTGGCTGCTGATCAATCTCGCCACGGCCTTCCTGGCGTCCTCCGTGCTCGGCCTGTTCGAGGGCCAGCTCGAACAGATGGTGGCGCTCGCCGTGCTGGCGCCAATCGTCGCTAGCCAGGGCGGCAATGCCGCGACCCAGACCATGACGGTCGCGGTGAGGGCGCTCGCGACCCGCGAGCTCGGCTCCTCCAACGCCTGGCGCGTGGTCATCCGCGAGGCGCTGGTCGGTCTCGTCAACGGTCTCGCCTTCGCCGTGATCACCGGCATCGCGGCCGTGGTCTGGTTCAAGATCCCCGGCCTTGGCGTTGTCATCGGGCTCGCGATCATCGTGAACCTGGTCGCCGGCGCGCTCGGCGGCATCCTGATCCCGATGGCGCTCGAACGCGTCAGGGCCGATCCGGCGGTGGCGTCGGGCACGTTCGTGACGACGGTAACGGACGTGGTCGGCTTCTTCTCCTTCCTCGGCATCGCCACGCTGTGGTTCGGGTTGAAGTAGGCGGCCAGCTTGGGGCGCCGCGCTCTCTCCGCACAGCAATGATGGGGTTAGGGCGGTACGCGCCCCGTCACCTTTTAATTCGAACTTAAGCGTGCTGCCGCATGATCCTGCCCGCTTGGGGGAATGAGCATGCGTGTGCGGCTGAAGGCGGACGGACGGGTCGTCGAGTTGCGGGACGGGCAGGAGTTTCCAATCCAGCCCGCGACCAATGCAGCGCCGGCGGAGGCCGGTTCGCTCGCGGTGCGCGATTTGCGCCGGCGCGCCTGTCTCACCCAGATGGAGTTCGCCGCCAAGCTCGGCGTGCCCGTCGAGACCATCCGCAACTGGGAGCAGGGCAAGCGCGCCCCGCGCGGACCCGCTCGCGCGTTGCTGGCCGTGATCGCGCATGCGCCCGACACGGTGTTCCAGGCGCTCGCCAAAGCCTGAACGCCTGACGCGAACCTCCCGTTAGCGTTGGCAAAAGATCCGGCCCCGAGGTCGGCGCCCTCCGTTGCACTCTGGCGGACCGGGTCCATAATGATGTCGGTGATGACATCTGGGCTGCCGCAACAGAGGGGATCCCTCATGCTGTTCGTCGAGGCCAATGGCGCAAGAATCCCCGCGATCGGGCTCGGGACCTGGGAGCTGAGCGGCCGGACCTGCGCGCGCGTGGTCGAGCAGGCGCTGCGGCTCGGCTACCGCCACGTCGACACCGCCCAAGTCTACGACAATGAGCGCGAGGTCGGCGACGGATTGCGCGCCTCCGGCGTCCGCCGCGACGACGTCTTCGTCACCACAAAGGTCTGGACCAACCATTTCGCACCCCACGATCTCGAACGGTCGGTCAAGGAGAGCCTGGTGCGCTTAAGGCTTCCCGCCGTCGACCTGGTGCTGCTGCACTGGCCCAATTCGCACGTGCCGCTGGAGGAGACGCTGGGCGCGCTGGCGCACGCCAAGCGCATGGGCCTGACACGGCACATCGGCGTCTCCAATTTCACGGTGGCGCTGATCGAGCAGGCGGTCGCGCTGTCACCCGAGCCGCTCGTCTGCAACCAGGTCGAATATCACCCTTACCTCGATCAGGCGAAGGTGAGGGCGGCCTGCGACCAGCATGGGATGGCGCTCGTTGCCTACAGCCCGATCGCCAGGGGACGGATCAAGGCCGACCAGACGCTCGCCGGGATCGGCCGCGCTCATCACAAGACACCGGCACAGATCTGCCTGCGCTGGCTGGTGCAACAGAATGTGTCCGCGATTCCCAGAACGTCGCGTGTCGAGCGTCTGTCGGAAAACATCGAGATCTTCGATTTCGAGCTCTCGGATGACGAGATGGCGGAGGTCGCCGCACTCGCCAGCCCCAAGGGCCGCCTGACCGATTTTGGCTTCGCGCCGAAATGGGATTGAGAGGGAACCGCGGTATGGTAGGAGCAGGCCGGCAACCCAAGATCGGGCGATGGAACTGCGGAAGATCATACGGACGGACATTGCGGCGTCAGCCATCGCGCATCTGACGCTGGTGGCGCTGATCATCGTGATCAGTGAAGTCCATCCGTTTCATTCCGCTCCGCCCGAGACTGTCGCCGTTGATATCGTCACGCCGGAGCAGGTGAAGCAGGAGGAGGCCAAGGCCGAGGAAAGGGCCGAAGAGAAGGCGAAGGAGAAGCCACCGGAGCCGCTCCCCGACTTGAAGCTGCCGAAGCTGGACTTCACCGACAAGGACAAGCCGGACGCAGCGCCCAAGCCTGCGGCCAGCGAGAAGGCATCAGAGAAGGCGACGCCGCAACAGAAGCAGGCCTCGCACGAACCGCCACAGAAGCAGCCGCAGCCTCAGCCTCAGCCATCGCAACAGCCGCCGCCTCAGCCTCAGGCGGAGCAGCCTCCACCTCCGGCGATGCCGCAGCCGCAGGCCGCGCCCCCGGCCTATCGGGCGTCGGAGCCCGACGTGACCGTCAAATACGGCGTGATGCTGGGCCTGCCGCCCGAATTGCCGCCCGCGCCGAAAGAAGCCCCCAAGGATGACGGCGGCAATGCCAATGATTCGATCGGCGCCAAGTTGCCGCCCGAGGTCATTGCCGAGCTTCGCCGGCACCTGAGAAGTTGTTCGAAACTTCCGGCCGGGGTCGCACCGACCGATGCGGTGCACATCAGGCTGCGTGCGGTGCTCGCCACCAACGGCACGCTGGCGCGCCCGCCGATCCTGATCGAAGCCCCGCCGTCGACGAAGGGCGTGGCCATCGTTCAATCAGCGATGAGCGCGCTGCAGGCTTGCCAGCCCTACAAGATGTTGCCCGTCGACAAATACGAGGAATGGAAGGTGATGGACCTGTCGTTCACGCCGCAGGATTTTGGCGGGTAGGGACGTCTGTGGCGCGTTGCGCTGCGATGATCGGCTACTTCGTCGCGAGCAACGGCCGGGCAGCTCCGGCCAGCACGCCGTGGGCCCGTCTGGTATTGTCGAGGAACTGCCGCACGCTCTCGCGCCAGGTGAAGGTCAGGGCGTGGGTCCGACATTCTTCACGCCGCACCTTTAGCGCTGTCAGCGCCGCATGACGCAGATCGGGATCAAGACAGCCACAGCCCGATTTGCCGATGACGTCGAGCGGTCCCATCACCGGAAATGCGGCAATCGGCAGACCGCACGCCAACGCCTCGAGGATCACCATCCCGAACGTATCGGTGCGGCTTGGAAAGACGAAGACATCGGCCGAGGCGTAGACATCGGCAAGCGCTTTCCCGGTCCGCGTGCCGAGAAAGTGTGCCTGCGGAAACTGCGATTGCAGGTTGGCGCGCAACGGCCCGTCCCCGACCACGACCTTCGAGCCCGGCAAGTCGAGGTTGAGGAAGGCTTCGAGGTTCTTCTCGACCGCGATGCGGCCGACATACAAGAACACCGGCGCCGGGAAGGCAAGCGGCCGCTCGGTGCGGGGGCGGAACAGCTCGGCATCGACGCCGCGCGACCACAACATCAGGTTACGGAAGCCGTGCGCCTTGAGCGACTGCTCCAGCGTCGGTGAGCCAACCATGGTGCCGTCACCGCCGTTGTGGAAGCGGCGTAACGCCGCATAGCTCCATTTCAGCGGCACCGGTAATCGCGCCGCCAGATATTCGGGAAAGCGGGTGTGATAGCTGGTCGTGAACGGATAGCCGCGCGTCTGGCAGACATAGCGCGTGATCCACCCGATCGGCCCTTCGGTCGCAATGTGCACCGAGTCCGGGCGTATCCTGGTGATCGCGCGCTCGATCCGCCCTGCCGAGGCGAGCGCAAGGCGGATCTCCCGGTAGCCGGGCAGCGGCACGGTTCGGAAATTGCCCGGCGTGAGGAAGTCGATATCAGCGCCGAACGAGGGTGCTTCGCTGGCGAGATATTCGAGCGAGCGAACCACGCCGTTGACCTGCGGACGCCAGGCGTCGGTTGCCACCAGCACGCGCATCAGGCGACCGCCTTTGCGAACGGCACCACGCTCGCCTCGCCGGACATCCGGTGTGGCGGTGCCTCGGTCCACCTGATGATCTCGAACCGGCCGTCATCGTGCTCGACGACGGCCGTGCAGGATTCCACCCAGTCTCCAGTGTTGATGTAGCGAATGCCGAAATCGTCATGCATCGCTGCGTGGTGGATGTGGCCGCAAATCACGCCTTGGGCATCGTGGCGCCTTGCTTCCGACGACAGCACCTCCTCGAAACGGCCGATGTGGTTGACCGCATTCTTGACCCGCAATTTCGCCCAGGACGAGAACGACCAATAGGCAAGCCCAAGCCGGCTCCGGATCCGGTTGAGCCAGACGTTGGAGGCGAGCGCTGTGCGGTAGCCGAAATCACCGAGCAGGGCGAGCCATCGGGCGTGGCGCACGACGAGATCGAAATGATCGCCATGGACGACGAGGTAATCGCGGCCATCGATCCCGCGGTGGATCGCATGCTCGACCACTTCGACGCCGCCGAAGGTCGAGCCGACATAGTCGCGCACGAATTCGTCGTGATTGCCGGCAATGTAGACGAGCCGCTTGCCGCGGCGCGCGAGCTCCACCAGTTCCTGCACGACCGCATTGTGCGCCTGCGGCCAATACCAGCTCGATCTCAGGTACCAGCCATCGACGATATCGCCGACGAGGAACAGCGTCTCGGCTTCATGGTGGCGGAGAAAGTCGATCAGCTTGTCGGCCTGACATCCCCTGGTCCCAAGATGAACGTCGGAAACAAACAGGCTCCTGACCTTGATGACATCGTGCGGCGAGGCGCTAGCCTCGTCCATGCGATGGTCGGTGCCCGGCGCGCGCTTCGGCTGGGCCGACCGATTGCCGCCGGACTCCTCGCGCCGAAACGCCATCGCTGCGGCCTCTGCCAAACCCGCGACGGCTTTCGCCACGTCGCGGTTGGCGCGTCGCCTGAAGATCGAGTGGCACCAATAGACACCGACGACAAACACAAGCAGCGCAAGTTCGGCGCTCCGATGCCGGCCGTCGGACGCCGCGACACCGAACTGATAGCTCGCGAGCAAGGTCAGCAGCGTTGCGATGACACGCTCAAGGGCATGCGAGCCGGGTCTGAGGCGGGACAACAGGACTCTCATGCAACCTCCTCCGCCGGCACAGGGGCCGCGATCGCGCGTGACGCTGCGAGGCGATGCGGCGCGATCGACCGCTTGTAGACACGAAATCCCAGGATGATCGCGACCTCCACGACGATGAGGATGGCCACCACCCAGAAGCCGATCCCGACGGGATCATGGCTGCTGCCGCGCAGTGCGTAGCCAAGGCTGAGGAACGGCATGTTCCAGATCACGGTGCCGATTGCCGTGGCGGCGATGAATGCCCGCGGCTCCAGCCGCAGCACGCCGGCCGGCAAGGCCAGATAGATCCGCACGGTCGGCAGGGTTTGGCCGATCAGCGTCACCCAGAAATGGTTGCCGCGATAGGCGTCGGTCAGCTGTCGATACAGCGAGGGCCGCAGCAGCACGTATTTTCCGTAAGCTGTCACCAGCCCCTCGATGCGCTGCGAGCCGAGCGCCCGGCCAAGCCCGTACCAGCCGATCGCCCCGACCACGGATCCAACGCTTGTCGCCACGATGGTCATGGCGAGCATCGTGCCGTCGGGAACCGTCAGGCCGAGCAGCATCAGCAGGACGTAGGACGGAAACAGCGGAACGAACTTCTCGGCGACCGCCAGGCAGCCAACGCCCAGCAGGCCGAAGTTCAGAAACAGCGTAATTGTATTGGACGTGTCCATGATGCCTCAATCAAGCGTGGGGATGACGGCGGGCGATGCGATACACCGAAGCCGGCGGCAGGTTGCGAAAGGTCTGCCCGATGCAGGTTGCCTGCAGGCCGAGACGATCCAGGATCAGGTCAGCGACGGGACAACGCGGGCCATAGGTGATCTGGTAGAACGCGCCGTTCCGACGCAGATAGCCAAACGCGCCGCCGAGGATGGCCAAGACTTTCTCCGGCGGCATTGTGAGCAGCCCGAGCCCGCTGACGACGGCTCCGACCGGCGCACCCTCGAACAGCTTTTCCTTGTGCAGCCACGCCGCATCCATCCACAGCACCCGTGCTCCAGGAAAGCGTTGTTGCAGGAGCGGGATGAAATCGGAGCCGTATTCGACCAGCGTGAGGTCCTGTTGCCTGACGCCTCGACCGAGCAGCGCGCGGGTGAACGCGCCAGTGCCGGGGCCAAGCTCGATGACGGGACCGGTCTCGGCCGTGATCTCCTGCGCCATCAGCAACGCGGCGGCTGAACCCGACGGCGCGATCGCTGCGATACGCAGCGGATTGCGAATCCACGCGCGAAAAAACGGCAGAATGTCAGCAGCCGACATGCTGGATCACCCGGACGATGAAAGCGCGGCCGGATCCGCGATGATGGTTGGGTAACGAGGTCATTCGCTTGTCTTTCCGTTTGCGGGTGTGCGCCGTCGAAAGCGAACGGCTCCCGCCGGTTGAGCAGTGTCCGGCGCAGCAGGATGATCAAGCCAGGCCCGACAGGTGGCATTCAGTCTCACGCGAAAATTGCGTAAGTCTGTCGCGAATGCGTGTCCTGGAAAATTACCCGCGACGTTTTCGCCCGACGGGCCGCAAGGTTGCCGCAATGAATTAGACATAAAGTCGGCAGACGCGATGAAGAGCGGGTGCGAGGAAAACGCTGCGAATGCGAGTTCTGTTGGTGGAGGACCAGCCGGAAATGGTCACGGCGCTGCGTGCGGCGCTCGCGCGTCATGACATGCTCGTCGATCATGCGCCGGATCTGGCCGAAGCCGAGGCGATCGCCGCGGACGGCAATTACGACGCGATCGTGCTCGATCGTCGACTGCCGGACGGCGACGGCCTGCAGCTGATTCCGAAGTTGCGCGAGCGCGGCAATGCGGTGCCGGTGCTGGTGCTCACCGCCCGCGGCGAGCTTGCAGACCGGGTGTCCGGCCTCGACAGCGGCGCCGACGATTATCTCGGCAAGCCTTTTGCGCTCGAGGAGTTGTTGGCACGGTTGCGGGCACTGTTTCGCCGCCCCGCCAATGTGCAGAACAATGTCGGTCGGATCGGCCGCATGTCGTTCGACTTCAGCCATCGCGAGGCGAGTGTCGACGGACGCCCGCTCGATATACCGCGTCGCGAATTGCTCCTACTTGAGGCGCTCGCCCATCGCATGGGGCGTATGGTGCAGCGCTCTGCACTGATGGAGGCGGTTTACGGTCTCGACGATGAGGTTCAGCCCAACGCGCTCGACACGCATGTGTCGCGCTTGCGCCGCAGGCTCGCGGAGTCCGGTGCCGGCGTGACGATCAACGGCGTTCGCGGCCTCGGCTATGTGTTGCGGGAGACCCCGTGAGCGCGCTGCGACCGCGTTCACTCACCTGGCGCCTGGTTGGGCGCCTGGCGAGTTTGCAGGCGATCATGCTGACGCTGCTGATCCTGCTGATCGGGCTCGCCGCGATCGTGCTGTTGCGCGCCGGGCTGCTGCTCGACGACTATGAAGGCAGCACCCTCGATGCGCTGAAGGACGCGGTCGCGCGCGACGCCAACGGCGGACTGACCCTGCGTCAAACGCCCGATCTGTCGACCATTCGATCCGAATACCCCGACCTCTGGTTCGTCGTCCGCGACACCGAGGGCCGCAAGCTCTCCGAAGGCACGGTGCCGCGGCAATTCGCAGCGATCGCCGACGCGCTCGACTATGTGAGCGATGCACGGCTCCGATGGAATGCGGCGGAAGCGTCGCCGCCCTCGGCGCTCGTCAAATGGGCCGACACCGCTGCGGGACGGATCCAGATCTTCACCGGAACATACGGTCAGATCTCCATGTGGCGGGCGCTGGCAGGCACACCGCTCCTGTTCCTGAACGTGATTCTGCCGATCATCATCCTGATGACGCTGGCCACGCTGGTCGCGACGCCATTCGTGGTGCGCCGGGCCATGAAGGGTCTCGGGCAGGCTGCGGCGGAAGCCGAGCGGATCGACATCGACCAGCGCGGCGTGCAGCTGCCCCTCGACGAGGTGCCGATCGAGATTGCCCCGCTGGTCAAGGCCATCAACGACGCGCTCGGCCGTCTCGACAAGGGCTACGAGCGCCACCGGCGCTTTCTCGCCGACGCCGCGCATGAGCTTCGGACCCCGATCGCAATTCTCTCAACACGGGTGTCTTCGCTTGAGGCCGGACCGGAGAAGACGCTTCTGCTTGAGGATGCCACCCGCCTCAGCGTCATGGCCGGCCAGCTTCTGGATCTGCAACGCCTCGACCAGGGAACGGACACGTTCGCTGCCGTCGATCTCGTCGGCGTCGCCCGGCGGGTGGTTCTCGATCTGGCACCGCTGGCCTTCGGCGCGGGTTATGAAATGTCCTTTGAACGCGAGGATGAAACCGTTGTCGTGGCGGGCGACCAGACCTCGCTCGAACGTACCCTTACCAATCTGGTGCAAAACGCCATCGACCACGGGCAGCGGCGCGGCACGATCCTGGTTCGGGTGACGAATGATCGCTGCATCGAAGTCTGCGACGACGGCGACGGGATCCCGCCCGAGGAGCGCGAGCAGATCTTCGAGCCGTTCCATCGGCTGCATCATGGCGGACGCGGCGCGGGCCTCGGCCTCGACCTGGCGCAGAACATCATGCGCCTGCACGGCGGTCACGTCGAAGCCGACCGCGCGCCCTCCGGCGGCGCCTGCATGCGCATGGTGTTTCCGCAGGCTGCGGTCCCTCTCTTTGTGATCTAGTACTGTTCGTCAGCCTGCAATGTGTGCGACGGGCAAAACACTGCGGACGCTGTCAATCCCTCTTTGCAAAAACATTCCGCTTTACCGAAATTCGGAATTGGCGTATGTGTCGCCCATCCCGGCTCATCCTTGAGGGGCGATCGTACGTCGTCACCGATTGCGAGCCGGGCTTGCGGTGGACGCGGCAGCGTCGGCACGAGAGGGTGCGGGCAGGGCGGGTAGTCCCTGTGAGCCCGAAACCGCGTGTGGATGAGCGGCGCTGTTAGTTCGTCTCGCCAACATTTCGATGGCCACGTGCACGATGTCATCGAACCCTGTGGCGTCAGCGAACGCGCGTACGGCAAAACCGTGTGGTCCTGGCCGTCGTTGCTACGGCCAAGCTTGTCGCGGAGGTGCAGGGAGCCCAACCGGGTGAAGTGTATCGTCAATCTGCGAGGCGAGGGAGGCCAGAAGGAACTCGGCTCCCGGGAGAGCACGGCATAAGCCGTCAAACCATCGCGCAGGGAAGGCCGTGTGTTGGGCTTCACCTGTATGCTGCTGTGCGGTTCCTTCTGCGTGTGCTTTTCGCGCGGCGGACCGCAGGTGCCGCTGGCACCCGGCCTTCCCTGCGCCCTCTTGGACAAGAGGGTGGAGAGACCAGGTAAAGCTCGGGCGAACTACGCCGCGAGGCTGCAAAGGCGTGCCTACTTCTACACACTCGCTTTCATCGCCTGGCTTGACCGGGCGATCCAGTATTCCAGAGGCGGTTGTGGTTGAGCCGAGAGGTTGCGGTGTACTGGATTCCCCACCTTCGCGGGGAATGACAGCGTCATTTGGAGAGCCAACGTTGCGTCACACCTCGCTCTCGTGCCCCGGACGCAGCGCAGCGTCTCTTCGACGGTGCGCTGCAGAGCCGGGGCCCATGTCTCCGAGCAACCCATGTGGCGTGGGTCCCGGCTCTGCGCAGCAGCGTTGCACGCTGCAGCGCGTCCGGGACACGAGAGCATCAATGACCGCGCTTCTGCACTTCGTCACCATCCACCACCTCCGGCGCCATCGCGGCCCATGCACTGGACGCAAACTGGCGTCGCCAGGTCACGATCACCACGGCGGCCGTGGTCACGAACAGCACCCAGGGGCTGACGAACCAGCCGAGATAGCCGAGTGCGAAGAAGAAGGCGCGCTGGCCGCGGTTGAAATGGCGGCCAGCGGATTCGAACACGCGCGAGGTGCGGATGACGTGGGCCTCGGCCTCAGGCGTGCCGCGCTGCGAGGCGGGCGGCATGCCGCCGAACAGGATTGCGACATAGTTGAACAGGCGATAGGCCCAGGCGAACTTGAAGAAGGCGTAGACGCAGATCAGCACCAGGCCGACGCATTTCAGCTCCCACATTGCGGGCGAGGTGCTGAGATCGATCGGCAGCTTGCCGAGAATAGTGATGGCGTCGTTGGTCGCATGCAGCAACGCCAGCGCGCCGCCGAGCGCGAACAGGCTGGTGGAAGCGAAGAAGGCCGTGCCGTTCTGGAGCGAGGCCATGATCTGCATGTCGACCATGCGCGCGTCGCGATCGAGCAGTCGGCGGACCCAGACCTCGCGGTAGCGGTTCATCCGCGCCGACAGGCTGTCACGGCCATAGGCGGAATGCTCGAGGGTTGCAGCATAGACCAGCCATTCGATGATGAAGAAGCCGACGGCGGTGATGTCGACCCAATGCCTGCTCATGTCTCTCTCCTCGCGAGGATCGCCACGATTGCCACGCATGCTGGGTTGCGGCAACGATTGATTGGCGGCAGGCAATGGCGCTAAAAGCAGCCGCATCCAGGACGACTTACGGAAGGACCAGTGGCATGGCAGCGCTCAAGCTCGCGATCGGCAACAAGAACTACTCGTCATGGTCGATGCGGCCCTGGCTTGCACTGCGCGCCAACGACATCCCGTTCGTGGAGACCGTAATCCCGCTCTACACCGACAACCCCGCGGACAAGGAGCAGATCCTGTCCTTCAGCCGCGCCGGCAAGGTGCCGGTGCTGGTCGACGGCGACATCACGGTGTGGGATTCGCTCGCCATCATCGAGTACATCGCCGAGCGTTATCCGGAAGTGAAGTTGTGGCCCGATGACGTCGCGGGCCGCGCGTTTGCCCGTTCGGTGTGCGCCGAGATGCATTCCGGCTTCATGGCCTTGCGCAACGAATGCGGCATGAACCTGCACCGTCCCGTACGTCCCGTGACGCTGTCGGCGGACGCCAAGGCCAACGTCGCGCGCGTGCAGGAGATCTGGCGCACGTGCCGGACCCGCTACGGTGCCGGCGGGCCGTTCCTGTTCGGCCGCTTCGGCGCGGCGGATGCGATGTATGCGCCGGTCGTGCATCGCTTCCGGACCTACGCCATCGAGGTCACGCCGGAGACCAAGGCCTACATGGACACGATGATGGCGATGCCGGCGTTCCAGGAATGGACCCGCGATGGCCTCGCCGAAACGCTTGTCATCGAAAAGTTCGAGACTGCGTAATCGCGAATGTGATTTGTGGGCCGCTTGACGGCATGCCGAAGGGCGGCGCTCAATCCCGCGAAACAATGGAGAGGGACGGCTATGGGAATTCTCGACTCGCTGGAAAACAATCCCGCGCTGCGCAGCGCGCTTGGCCAGCTCGGCGCCGCCGTCCTGCCGGCCGTGATGAACGAGGTGCTCGGTAGCAACAACCAGGGCGGCCTAGGTGCGATCGTCGCAAAGCTCCAGCAGGCGGGCTTTGGCGACCAGGTCAAATCCTGGCTCGGTAACGGCCAGAACCTGCCGATCTCGGCCGACCAGCTCCGCGCCGTGCTCGGCAGCGACACCGTCCGCCAGCTCGCCGCACGCTACAACATCCCGGTCGACCAGCTGGGCGAGATCCTGGCCCAGGAGCTGCCCAAGGCGGTGGATCAGGCAAGCCCGCAGGGCCATTTGCCTCATGGCGCCTGAGGCCTGGTTCCAGCGGTAGTCCAGGCCGGCTTTGTTCCCATTATCGTCCTGAAAAGACTTCAAAATTGGTGCATTGCCATGCTCGCATGGTGCTGGTCAAAAACGCCGCATGCGTGCTATACAGCGACTGGGTTTCCAGCCGGCCTCGCAGTGGGACCACGGGCGAGGCAGGCGCTGTTTGAGTGATGGAGAGGGTGTTGAAGCACAAATTCCCGATTGGAACGCGCGTATTGTTCACTGCCAGCAACGTCGCGCGCCCGGCTGCGAGTGGCTCGTACGAGGTCATTCGCCTGCTGCCGACGGAAGGTGACGACTGCCAGTACCGGATCAAGAGCTCGACCGAAGCCTTCGAGCGGGTTGCCAAGGAAAGCCAGCTCGCGCTCTCGTAATGCGCTGACGGCACCACGCATTGACATCGCGGATGAATTTGCTTCTGCCGCCGTCAAAAGGCCCGCTTCGGCTCGACAAGGTGGACCGGGGGCAGTTGCCGACTCGCGGTGCTTGCTTGACCATTCGCTCTTTGCTCGCGTGAGGGGACATCGCGCATGAACTGGGCATGGGCCTCGTCGCTCGACGAAACGTGGCGCTCGCCGGCCTTTCCGATGTGGATGACGCTGGCGGCTGCCGGCTTCTTCGGATTGATCCTGCTGATCACGCTGCTGCGCGCCGAGAGATCGGTCGCCAACGGTGCGCTGACCGTCATCACGCTGCTCTCGATCGGCATCGCAGTGGCTGCCACCATGCGTGTCTACGGACCCGTGGGGCAGGCCGCGCCGAGTGAAGCGCGCGCGCTGGCCGTGGCGAATACAAACCTGCCGGCGCTGTCCTGCCTCGACGATCTCGCTGGCGATGCCGTGGCCGTTGGCTGCGAGAAGGCGCTGTTCGGTGCGCCAGATGCTGTGGCCGCCGCCGTCGCCTATACGGCGGCCCGGATCGATCGGCTGACTGCGCTCGGCGACGCGGCGACCGCCGACAAGAACCTGACAGCGGACACGAAGGTGCTGCGCAAGTCGCTGCAGCGCGATCGCTACGGCCTCGTTGCCCAGGTGCTGGTCGTGCGCGACGGCTGCACCCAGTTCGATTGTGCCGCCTTCCGGTCGCTGACCGATCAGCAGCAGGTCGCCGCCAACATGGACGCCCATCTCTACGACACGCTGGTCGCGCGCTACGCGCCGACCTGGAATGCGCCCGCCGCGGCGCCGACGGGGGCTTCGGCCGCGGGCCCGATCGCCGCGATGCCGCCGTCGATGCCGACTGGCAAACCGACCAATGCGGAGTTCCCGAGCGCCTCGTCGACGCCGCCGGTGAGCATCATGAATCCTGAACCGCCGACCGCGGCCACGCGCCAGGCACCGGCCGCCAATACGGCCGCAGCGCCGGCGCCACGTGCCCCGGCTGCGACCTCGGCACAGGCCGCAGCCCCGGCTGCCAAGAAGTCGTCGGCGCCGAAGGCTGCGCGCGCGCCCGCCGCCGCGCCGGTTCCGCTTGCTCCGCCGCCGGGCTCGGCTCCCGCGGCTGCGGATAACAACTAGTTCGGCTTTGAAAACCTGTGGCTGGCCGGCTAATGCTGGGCCATGCCACTCCATCTGATCAAGCTTGCCGTCGGCTGCGACTCCGTCAAGGAATTGAAGGGGTGGGTCGCCGAGCGGATGCAGACGGCCAGGAAAAAAGGCCTGCCGCAACACCACATCCACATCACCCGCATGGTGCCCAAGCGCGACGCCGAGATTCTGTCAGGCGGATCGCTCTATTGGGTCATCAAGGGCGAGATCGCCGCGCGCGAAAAAATCATCGGCATCGAGCCGTTCCGCGACAAGGACGGTATCGGGCGTTGCCGGATCGTGATGCAGCCGAAAGTGATCCCGGTGTCGCCGCGGCCGATGCGCCCGTTCCAGGGCTGGCGCTATCTCACCGACGATTCCGTGCCGCCCGATCTCGGCAAGTCCGCCGCAGGCAGCATCGCCGCGATGCCGGAGCCGATGCGGCGCGAGCTGCGCGATCTCGGGCTGCTGTAGGCGCTAGAGCGTTTTCGAGCGAAGTGGGTAGCGGTTCGCGTAAAGAAAACGCGTCAAAACAAGAATCTGGAGCCCCGTTCGGATTCCATCGGAACGGAAAGGGCTCCAGTTCGAAGTCAACCTTGAGATCAACTTCGGCTATCGCACCGCGATATTGTCGATCAGCCGTGTGGTGCCGAGCTTGGCTGCGACCAGAATCCGCAGTGGCCCGTCCGCGCGCGAGGTGACAGGCGCCAGCGTCTCGGCATGACGGAGCTCGAAATAGTCGAGCGCAAAGCCGGCCGCCTTGATCACGTCGGCGCCGCGCGCCATCGCACTTGCGATGGCTTGCCCGGCCTGGATCCGCCCGGCGCTGTCCTTCATGGCGCGGTAGAGGGTGGTGGCGGTCTGCCGCTCCTCGGGTGAGAGGTAGACATTGCGCGACGACATCGCGAGCCCGTCGCGCTCGCGCACCGTGCGGGAGCCGATCACCTTCACGCCAAGGTCGAGGTCGCGTGCCATCTGCGTCACCACGCGCAATTGCTGAAAGTCCTTTTCGCCGAAGATCGCGACATCCGGCCGGCATTGCGTGAACAGCTTGCCGACGACGGTGGCGACGCCGCCGAAGAAGTGTGGGCGGAAGCGGTCCTCGAGACCGGCCAGTGCCGGTCCCTCCGGAACGATGCGCGTCGCAAAGTCCTCCGGATACATCGCCTCGACGCCAGGGTGCCAGACGATGTCGACATCCTCGGCGGCGAGCTTGGCGATGTCGGCCTTCCAGGTTCGCGGATAAGCGCCGAAATCCTCGGTCGGGGCGAACTGAGTTGGATTGACGAAGATCGACACAATGACGCGGCTCGCGCGTCGCTTGGCCAGGCGCACCAGCGACACATGCCCGTCATGGAGTGCCCCCATGGTCGGAATCAGCGCGACCGTGGCCTTTCGCTTGCGAAGAGTGTCGACGGCGCGTCGCAGGGCGGGCACCGTGCGGGTGATCAAGGGGCTTCGTGACATCAGGACTCAGCGATCGTTGGGGGTGGGCGCGGTCCACCGCGCTTGCGGCTAACCTTAACAAGCAGCGGTCGTGGACGCCAAGCATCGACATGCGGCACAGCATCTCTCGCAGCGAGGATGGCGCGCTCTTGCCGGCTGGATCACAGAGGCGACACGCGACACGATTCGCGATGAAGACCAGCGCACTGCGATTTCGTCATCCTGTCACGCATTTCACTTGACCGCAGACGCGGCCAACTCGAAGATATTGTTCAGGGGTGTTGAGGATCGCCATGCTTGTGCAGGCTAGCCAAAGCCAATCCGGCTCGGCGCATGTCGTCGTGCTCGGCAATGAAAAGGGCGGCTCCGGCAAATCGACCACCGCCCTGCACATCGCAGTTGCGCTCCTGAAGGCCGGCCAGCGCGTCGCCACCATCGATCTCGACTGTCGTCAGCAGAGCTTCACCCGCTACATCAACAACCGCTCCGCCTGGGCGCGCCGCACCAAGCTCGACCTCGAGTTGCCGATGCATCGCTGCATCAAGCTCGGCGAGACCATGCAGGTCGCCGAGAACGAGAATTCCGAGTTCCTTCAATTCATGGAGGCGGTCTCGGCGGTCGAGAGCAGCTTCGACTTCATCGTCATCGATACGCCCGGCACCGACAGCTATCTGATGCGGCTTGCCCATTCGATGGCCGACACCCTGGTTACGCCGATCAACGACAGCTTCCTCGATTTCGACGTGCTCGGCACCGTCGACCCCGCCAACTACGCGGTGACAGGGGAGAGCCATTACGCGGAGATGGTGCGCGACGTCAGGCGCAAGCGCCGCCAGCTCGATGGCTCGACCACCGACTGGATCGTGGTGCGCAACCGCCTGTCGATGCTCGGCTCCCGCAACAAGCAACTCGTCGCCGAAGGGCTGAAGGATCTGTCGCTGCGGCTCGGCTTCCGCTACGTGGACGGCTTCGCCGAGCGCGTCGTCTATCGCGAGTTTTTTCCACGCGGCCTGACGGCGCTCGACGAGATCGACGAGGCCACGCTCGGGATGCGGCCCAATCTCGGCCATCTCACCGCGCGGGAAGAGGTCACGAGCCTGCTCCGCCAGCTCAAGCTGCCGCTCGACGAGCGCGGCCGCCGCCGTGCGGCAAATCGCGCCGAGTGGTTCAGCCAGGTCGACAAGCCGCTCGAGGTTCACGACATCTTCGGCGCCTGATACAGGCGGTATAACTCTACTTCCAGTCGATCAAAACAGCCGGTTCTCGCGGGAACTGCGGTCGTGTTCGGCCGTTTCCATCCCACGTTTGCCGCGAAATTGAACCCAATCGAGACAGGTTGCGTCGAATGGTGACCTGCACCCTGACGTAGCGGTATGAGGATGGGGTGCCTAACAAACGTGTGCGGCGCACAATGAAAGGGCTGCCAGTTCACAATATTTGGCCTTCCTGTCACGCTGCTGTGACGTATATTAGGGAATAGGCGACAAGGGGCCCTCGAGAGCCCTCTACGAACACGATTTCAACTGCGATTTCAGGCCAGAAGGCCTGAGGCTGAGGACGAAAATGAAGCGTGGAATTGCCGTTCTGGTTTGTGTCAGTGCCCTCTGCGGCGTCGCCTATTTCACGGCGAGCAAGTGGGCGATCAAACACGAGACCATCACCTTCTACGATCCTTCGCGCGACAACCGTCCCGTGCCCGTCGACATCGCGATCCGTCGCGACAAGGAAATGCAGGCCAATGCCGGCTTGATCACGATGCCGGTTGCCGTGATCAATCACGGCAACACCGTCAAGAACACTGAGTACGGCTTCCTCGCCAACATTTTCGCCGCGCGCGGCTATCTCGTCGTCAGCCCGCAGCATGATTTGCCGACCGATCCCCCGATGGTGACCAAGCCCGGTGAGCTCTATGTCGGCCGCCTGCCGCAGATCCTGCGCGGTGTTGCCAACATCCATCTGGCGATGCAGGAGATGAAGAAGGTCCAGCCCAACGCCGACTATTCGCGGGTGACGATGGTCGGCCATTCCATGGGTGGCGACATCACGATGTATTTCGCCAAGCAGTATCCGGACGAGGTCAAGAAGGTCGTCACGCTGGACAATCTCCGCGTGCCCTTCGTCACCGCCGGCAAGTTCAAGATCCTGTCGTTCCGCTCTAAGGATCCGCAGTTCAAGACCGATCCGGGCGTGATCCCGACCGATGAGGAGTGCGAGAAGGCCGGGATTCAGGTCGTGAAGACCGACTTCCAGCACAACGACATGCGCGACACCGGTCCGGACGACGCCAAGAACTCGATCCAGGGCATGCTCGATAAATTCCTGAGCGACACCGACAGCGCAATGGCGCCGGTCGACACCACGTCGTCGCCGCCGAATGTGCTCGAGCCGGGTCCCGTTGCCCTGATGTCGCCAGCCAAGAGCTGATCAAGAGCTGATCAATCCGACAATCGTCGGAAATGCGCTTCAAAGCCTCCGTCGGCACCCGCCTGCGGAGGTTTTGTGCATTGACCGGGCAGGGCACGCTATCCACATTGGTGGTGTGAGACCAAGTGCGACCCCAGATGCCCGGCGACCCCATCAAACCGCGCCATAGCGATGCCGTCTCGGCGAGAGCCGAAAGCGACGGCGCGCTGCCGCAGGCAAGGACCTCGACTTCGGAGGACGTCGCCGCCTTCGTCGCCAAGGCGCGTGCGCTGTCGCCGCATGCGCCGGGCGCGAAGGGCCGCCTGATCTTCGCGCTGGATGCGACGATGAGCCGGCAGCCGACCTGGGACATGGCCTGCGCGCTTCAGGCGGACATGTTTCGCGAGGCCGCCTCGCTTGGCAGCCTCGACATCCGGCTGGTCTACTATCGCGGCTTCAACGAATGCCGTGCCACCGGGTGGATTTCGGACAGCGGCAAGCTTGCGACGCTGATGAGCAAGATCGACTGCCGCGGCGGCGACACTCAGATCGGCAGGGTGTTGACCGATGCGCGGCGCGAGGCAGTCGCATCGGGTGTGCGTGCCGTGGTCTTCGTCGGCGATGCGATGGAGGAGAAGGTCGACGCGCTCTGCGCCAAGGCCGGCGAGCTCGGCATGCTGAAGGTGCCGGTGTTCCTGTTTCAGGAAGGCCATGATGCAGTCGCCGAACAGGCGTTTCGCGAGATCGCGCGCCTGACCGGCGGCGCCTGGTGCCGGTTCGATCCGGGCGCGGCGGCGCAATTGCGTGAGTTGTTGCGGGCTGCTGCGGCCTATGCAGCCGGCGGCCGCGAGGCGTTATTGAAACTGGCGAAGACGGCGAGCGGCGCGGCGCAGCTGATCGGACAAATGAAGTAGCAGATCAAGCCCGTGCGGCCTGCGCCGGAGGCGGTGCGGCGACAGGCGGCAGCAAGCGTCCCTGCACGATCAGGCGCAGCGTGCCGAGCGCGATCAGTCCGACCACGATATTGGCGGCCGCGAACAGATAGGGCGCGAGCAGCGCGATCGCGCCGGTGTCGCCGTGGCCAACCATGCGGATCGGCGCGATCGCAAGCGCCGTGGCGCCGAAGGTGAAGCCCCAATAGGACACCGAGAATGGCTGCTCCATGATCCAGGGCAGCAGGCGAAGCAGCAGCAGCGCCATCATCAGCCCGTATCCGACCATGATATGCGCGAACATGTCGGGGACACCGCCATTGATGGCGAGATAGGCGACCGCGCCGACCACGGGCGGTGCGAGCTGGATGCCGAGCGTCGGACGCAGCGCGATGGGAAGGGTTTCGACGGTATAGAGCCGGTGCAGTAGCACGGACTCGATCGCGAACCAGGAGAACAGTGCCACGCCGAAGGCGAGCTGTCCCCAATCGGGGTAGCCAAGCGCCGCTGAAGCGCCGGCCGTGACGAAGCCGCCCGCAACGGTCGGCAGATAGAGGACCGGCGTTGTCGCCGTGTGATCGCGATTGCCGCGCCACAACAGTCCCGTCCGCCACAGTGCGAAACCAAATGTGAAGGCCGCGCCGACCGCGAACAGGATGATGGCGGCGAGGCGCGAATAGGGCTCCGCGGCGATCGCGATCAGCATGGTGGAGACGCCGGCGAGGCCAATGAAGCAGCACTGGACCGGGTGATGGGCTTCACCAAGCGACTCGGCGCGCGCGAAAATCCAGCGCAGCGCGAACAGCGCAATCAGCACCGCCCAGACGATCGAGGCGAAAGCGTAAATGATTTCGCCGACGATCGCCGGCAAGTGCCAGACCTGGTGTGCGGCACGCCAGGCATTGCCGAGACCTGCAAGGCCAAGGACAATTCCGAAGAAACCGGCCGGCACGATCGGTGGCTTGAATCCGCTGCTCATCGTCTCCCCCAAGCCCTTGCCATCGCTCCTACGATGATGACGCGATCGTCGTCACGGTCGCGCCTGCCTGAATGATTGGGCAGAGTGCTTATCGGCAAAAGAGCCTGTCGTGTCACCTTGCGATCTTGGACGGAGGGAAGGACACCATGCTTTTTGGCAAGAGGGCGACTATATTCCCGCCATGACCCTGATTGCCGGCCTTGTCGCAGTTATCACGCTTTATCTGTTGCTCCAGATGTTCCGCGCCGCCAATCCGGCCGTGCTGGCGCGCGCCATCAAGGTCGGGGGCGGCGTGGTCGCGCTCGCAGTGGCCGCCTTCACGGGCTTGAGGGGCGAACTGGCGGTTGCGATCCCGCTCGGGATATTTGGCGCCGGACTGCTCGGCTGGACGCCGTTGGCGAATGCGGGCTTCGGCAATATCGGTGGCCTGTTCGGTGGCGGCGCGACGCGCTCGTCCAGCCAGAGCTCGCGCGTGCGCTCGCAATTCCTGGACATGCGGCTCGACCACGAGTCCGGCCAGCTCTCCGGCCAGATCGTCGCCGGGCCTCACGCCGGGCGCGGTCTCGACGAGTTCGATCTTGCAAGCCTGCTGGCGATGGTCCCGGCGTTCGACGCCGAGAGCGTGGCCTTACTTGAAAGCTATCTGGACCGCCGGTTTCCCGCTTGGCGTCAGAACGCGCATGGCAACGCGGCAGGGGGGCAACGCCGCACGGCGTCGAGCGGCAAAATGACTGCGGAGGAAGCCTATCAGATCCTTGGCTTGCAACCGGGAGCGGGGCGCGACGACATCAGCCGGGCGCACAAATCCCTCATGAAGAAACTGCATCCCGACCAGGGGGGCTCGACGTACCTGGCTGCCCGTGTAAACGAGGCCAAGGATACTCTGCTTCGTACGCATAACGGCTAACTCCGGCACCACGCTACAAACGCCCGTACCGCGTGAGCTCCGCTTGCTCTGTTTGCCGTCGCCCCGATGCCCGCCATTGTCGGCGTGGTCGATCCCTTGCGTAAAGTTTTAACCGTAAATCCTTGACGAGAGGTTGTCGCCGAACAGCCTCCAGCGCCACCGCATCCCAAAAACAAGAATGCCCGCGCAAGGCGCGGGCATTCTGTTCGGAAGGGTAGGGAGATTAGTTGCGGACGGTCATGCAGGAGATATCGGCGCGCTTCAGCGCCTTGCACACCGCTTCGGCTTGGTCCCGCTCGAGCCCGGCAAAGCGGGCGCGGTAGAGCTTGCGATTGTCCCTGGCGACGACAGGCTCGGTGAAGGGATCGGCCTTGCTGAGCAGTCCGCGGGCCGAGCTGCGGGCGGCTTCAATTCGCTGCTGGGCCTCGCTCTCGCTCTCCAGCGCGCCGACCTGGACGATCCAGCCGCTGTGGCTGGCGACCGGCTTGGTGGTGGCGCTCATCTGGATCGGCTGCGGGGCCGGATCGGCGGAGGCGAGCTTCGCGACCGGGCCGGGTGCCGGGGCGGCGGTCGTGGCCGCCGGCAGCACGCCGAGGATGCCGTTGCCGGTGCCGAAGCCCGCCGGCTGCTGCGGCATCTCGGTCCGGGCGGCCTCGGCCCGGGCCTGCTCCGGCTTGTTGATGATGTCGGCCCTGGCGACGACAGCGCCGGAGGTCTCGGCGACGTCGGAGCGGGACGAAATCGTGTTGGTGACCTGCGGCGCGACCTGGGTCGGGGCGGCGGAGGCGACCTTGACCGCGCCGGCCTTGACCTGAACCGTCTTGACCCGCACCGGCTTCATCGGCTCGGACGACCCCGGAATGAGGGAGAGCGGCTGGCTCGAGATCACGCCATTGGTGAGCGGCGCGGGCTCGATCTTCGACTCCATGGGCTTGGCTTCCGGCTTGGTCTGGGCCGGCGGCATCGCGGCGGTCGCAGCTGCAAGGGCCGACAGGCGCGAGGCGGGACGCGGCGCGGGTGCCTCGGGGGCAGGGGCGGCTGCGACCTGAACCGGCGCAGCGGGACGGGCCGGCATATCCGAAGCATCGGCGACGTCGGTGCCGGTGTCAGCGCTGTTGCGCTCGGTCACCGCCACGACGGTGTGGGCGGTCGCGCCCTTCTCGAGGTTCTCCGCGAGCAGGTTGCGCATGATGGCGTCACGCGACCCGCCGCTGCGGCCGCCGAGCACCACGCCGATCAGATGGCGGTTGCCGCGGCGCATCGAGGTCACGAGGTTGAAGCCGGAGGCGCGGGTGTAGCCGGTCTTGATGCCGTCCACGCCGTCGACGCTGCCGAGCAAATGATTGTGGTTGCGGATCTGCTCGCCGCGCCAGGTGAACGAGGTGGTCGAGAAATAGCGATAGTAGCGCGGGAAGCGCTCCTGGATGGCGCGGCCGAGCGTGGCCTGGTCGCGCGCGGTCGTCACCTGCTCGTCGTTGGGAAGGCCGTTGGCATTGCGGTAGACCGTCTTGGACATGCCGAGCGCGCGCGCCTTGCGCGTCATCATCGCGGCGAAATCGTCCTCGTCGCCGCCGATCGCCTCGGCGATCACAACAGCAGCGTCATTGGCGGAGCGGGTGACGAGACCCTTGATCGCGTCCTCGACGCGGATGGTCTGGCCGGCACGCAGATTGAGCTTGGTCGGATCCTGGTCGGCGGCGTGCTGCGACACCGGCATCT
Organism: Bradyrhizobium ganzhouense; assembly: GCF_049949285.1. Taxonomy (NCBI): domain Bacteria; kingdom Pseudomonadati; phylum Pseudomonadota; class Alphaproteobacteria; order Hyphomicrobiales; family Nitrobacteraceae; genus Bradyrhizobium; species Bradyrhizobium ganzhouense. Next base: position 5,521,280 of record NZ_CP181318.1, on the reverse strand, counting down.
CGGTGTCGAGCTTCATCTTGCCGGACTCGAGACGCTCGAACAGCAGATAGAGCGTCATGATCTTGGTGAGCGAGGCGGGATGGCGCAGCCCATCGGGGCTCGTCGACTGAAGCACCGCGCCGGAATTGCCGTCGACGATGATCGATGCGAATTTCGGGCTGGAGCTCTCAGACGCTTCACGCTGCACCCGGTGGTGCGCGTAGTGGCGCCGATGGCGCCGCGCGTCGGCGGCATCGGTCGTGAAGATGACGGCTGTGGTGACCGTGAGAAGCCCGAAAACGCCAACCCGCGCCAAGCGCGAGGAAGACCAGTTGCTACGAAGCATGGAACCCCGTCCCCGTTTGTGACTTGATCACCGGCTCGTGAGGCGAAATTGTGCCCTGCGGACCCGGGATCATTACCTGCTCAGGCTGTCCCTCCGCTGGTGCTCGCTGCGGGGAACGTTGGGCCTGAGCCGCTGTTCTGGCTAAGGTGATGTTCTCAAACGGCTTTTGACCGTTTGCGGAAGGTGAACACGTCCAGGGAATCAGGGTAGGGCGCCGCGGTTTCCAAAAGCTTAAGAAATGCTTGCCGGAAACCCCGGGAATTTCCGTAACTTGCATCGATTTTTGTGCGTCGCACAAGATTCTTGACTTTTTTGTGCGTTGCACTAATTGTGGGCAGAGTCAGGGAGCCGGGGCTTCCGGACACGAGCCAGGGAAAAGGATTCCAAGATGTTCAAGGTTGAAGACTTTCAGAACTACGGGAAAGAGCATTTCGAGACGTGCGTTGCTTCCGCGACCTCGGTGCAGCACGGCCTCCAGGCGATCGCCAGCGCTTATGGCGACTACACCAAGAAGTCTTTTGAAGACACCAAGTCCTTCGTCGAGAAGCTTTCCGGCGTGAAGTCGCTGGACAAGGCGATGGAAGCCCAGACCGATTTCGCCCGTTCCGCCTACGAGACCTTCGTCGCGGAATCGCAGAAGATCGCCGGCCTCTACAGCGACCTCGCCAAGCAGGCGTTCAAGCCGGTCGAAACGGTCGTGTCGAAGTTCACCCCGGCCGCCCAGTAACGCTTTCGAAACGCGCTGGAATCGAAAAAGCCCGGCTGGTTCAGCCGGGCTTTTTTTGCGAGTGGCGGCACGTCATGAGGTTGGACATGAGGTACTTGGAACGGGCGGCGTCGTCCCGCTTGTGATGGCAGGGACAAAGCTCGTTTGGCGAGGATACAGGTAGTAGCTGTCGCTGAGCGAAACTGTTCCGCTGATCGTGTAGCCGAGGTTCGGCGTATAGAAGTACGTCGCCTCACCAAGGATAAGCCCAGCTGTCGTCGGCACCCCCGTCAGGGACGTCGGCAGGGTGACGGTTGTTCCGGTCGCTCTTGCCGTGCCGTTAAGCGACTGGCTCCAGATCACCTTGGCTGTGATGTTATCGCCGGTTGGCTGCACCTCCGAGACGGTCACGACGGCCTTGGTGATGTCATAGGGTGTTAGAACTTTCGACGAGGCGTTGAGAATGCCGGTGACGTCGCTCGTGGTCACGCACTTGTTCTGCGACAGGATATCGGCGATCGTATGCACTGTATTCGTGACCTTGACGTTGATCGCGAGAGCGTTGCCGAGCTCGACCCCGCCCATGCAGAGCAGCAGCATGAACGGCAGCACGATGGCAAACTCGATTGCTGCCACGGCATCTTCGTTGGCTCGAAACTCCCTCAGGCGCACGGGCAAGCGGGTCATTGATAGGGCTCATTCTGGAAAGCGGCTGAAGCCGTGATCTGGCGATTGCCATTCGGCAGGTTCGCCAGAGTAAAGCCGAGCGGTCCCATGAATACCGGCCATTGGTAGATCACCGCCAGGATGACCTTGTCGGAAGGACCGCCTGGGCTGTAGGGCCAGTTGTTGGTGACATTGCCGTTGGCATCGAACGTCAACGTCGGTGAAGCCGCGCTCAACGCGGACCAAGTGCTTGCGGATTGGACGCTGATCATCAAATTGTTGCAGCTGAAGATGATGCGGACCTGCGAGCACACCAGGGTCGAGAATTGAGTCTGCGTCATCCCGGCCCCCTGCACCTGGCCGGTCATGATCTGCCGGGCCGATTGCTGCACGACCTGCTGGAGCAATTGCTGGCCGAAGAAAACCAGGAAGATCTGGATGATTCCGACCAACAGCGCGATGAACGGCGGCGCGACGAGCGCGAATTCGACCGCGTTCGCGCCCTTCGCGTCCTTGAGAAAGGCCGCGAACGTCTCGCGAAGGCGTCGCTTTCCGGATGCTGCGTGCAACAAGGACATGATGTCAGCTCAGTTGGTCAGGTGGGGAGCCGTTTCCACGACCTTCAGGAACAGCTTCTTCAGTGCATCGCTGATGTCACCGCCCGATTGCACGTCGAAGAACAAGCTGGGCGATGATGCGCAGGATTGCAAATTTTGCGCGATCTGGCCCGTGGACGACGAAGGATTGTTGAACGGCGCAATATAGCTGTTGTACCAGCCGTTGGTCGTCAGCGGGAGGTACTCGGTATAGAGCACCGCGATGCGAATGCCCCGATTCTTGATCGTTGTGCATATCGACGTGTTGATTGGTTGCTGGCACCGATATTTGGAGCCAGTCGCAATCGGCGTACCGCTACAGGACGAGCTTAACGATACGATCTTGTCGTCAACCCCGTCGGTGACGAGGAACACCACTTCCTGGGGCGTGTCTCCGGTTTGGTTGGATCCTCCGCCGGGTGCGGGCATGATCGCATTGACGCTCGATAGCGCGTTCTCGATGTCGGTGCCGTAGTCGGTGGTGATACTGCACCCCGAGATCACGCAGTTCTGATGGTCGACGGTGAGAAGCGAAATATTGCTGGCGGCCTGGCTAGCGGCAGACGTCAGGTCGGCGGAAGGCAGCCCTGACGGCGCATAAATCGTGTTGAAGCCGTAGTCGAATGTATAGATCGCGGCCTTGTAAGTGTTGTTCTGCGTCGCCTCTGTGGATTGCGCTGTGCCCATCAGGCTCGCGGTCGCCTGGGCCACGAGGTCGATACGCAACGTGATGTTGTTGCTGCGTGCGATGCTGAGGTTGTCCTTGGTCGAGGAGTTCGCGCCGGAGTCTGACTGGGGATTTTTCTCGTGACAGGCGAACGCGCAGTTCGCCGAGCCAGAGGGCTGGTTTTTTGTCGCGGCTATCATGTTGGTGATATCGTTCGCCGTCGCCGCGATGCCCATTGATGGCGAGTCGTCCAGCAGCAGATAGAAGTTGATATTCGGCGCGCCGGAGGCGCTGGCCGTCGCGGCGCCCTTGATCGGCCACACGGGGGCACCGAGCAGGGACGGGAAGGCGTTGCTGGAGTTCGCGGTATAAGTGACGGTCGCAGTACGTACCAGACCGACATTACCGACGGTAACCGTCAAATTGGGCGACCCTGTCAGGCCGCCGGCGATAGCGTTTGCCGTTGCATTGAAGATGTTCGTGGCAGTCGTCTGTGCGACCGTCGTGCTCTGGGCCATCATCGACGGCGTCACCGCTGCGATTGCTGCGGCGTCTGCTGCGGCGTCCAGTTGCGATTGTCGGCGTTGGGCCTGGGTGTAATCGAGCGTCATGCCCAACAAATAGATGGTCGGGAACAGCATGATCGCGAAGATGACCGCGACGTTGCCCTGCTCGGCGGCGGCAAAACGAGCCAGGGGTCGACGAGTGCGCCGGGCGGCGGGCAGGCGAAACATGACGGTCCCCGAAATTCTCTGGTTTGCCTGATTTCGGGGGGCGCGGTTGAATATCAGGTAAATTCGACCGTACAAATCCAGGGCCAGTCGCGCGCAAAAGGTCGCGCCCCCGCCGCCGAAGGGGGGTCTGGTTAATGTCGGTGAAACCGAGGACGGATTATTTTGGCAAATCGGTCGGGATTGGTTAACCTTGGTGCGGATCGCCCGGACCGGGAATCGGGACCGTCGCGGCCGCATCGGCTGGGCCGTTGCATGCTTGCGGCGGGCCGGGGGCGGGCCCATATTCCCTGCAATCGATCCGGTTTCGACCGGGCTGGTTGGAAGCGGCGATCCAACAAGGTGGCGCGCCCGTGCGAGGCTCCCCGGTGCGGGACCGCGCGGCGAACTGCCATACGCTTCCATGGGGAATTTGAACGCCTGAGCCATGCCGCAATTGACTTCCAGACTCGACCTGTCCGCGGCCGCCGCCGCCCACGCTCCCCGGATGAGCAATGACGAGAACCGTTCCGGTGGCCCGGCGGGCCCGAACACGTCCGTCATCACCAAGGTCAAGCCAAAGACCAAGCGGCCCAACCTCTATCGCGTGCTGATCCTCAACGACGACTACACGCCGATGGAATTCGTCGTCCATGTGCTGGAGAAGTTCTTCCAGAAGGATATCGAGGCCGCGACCAAGATCATGCTGCACGTCCACCATCATGGCATCGGCGAGTGCGGCGTGTTCACGTACGAGATTGCCGAGACCAAGGTGACGCAGGTGATGGATTTCGCCCGCAAGCACCAGCACCCGCTGCAATGCGTGATGGAAAAGAAGTAACTGCGCGTTCGAATCCCGAGTTCTTTGGATCGGTTCTGTTCGTGCGGTGTGTGATGTCGGCGGATGCCGCTGCATGATCCGGCGAAAATCAGCGCCGCCGCCAATCCTGCCCAAATGGGTAGTTTTGCCCAAATCGGAACGGGTTTTGCATCGAGAATTCGGTGGGCGCGTAATGCCCATCGAGTCGCGGAACCGGTCTTTCGCCGCAGTCTTGTATAACTATATGTGACAAAGGTTGTTGTTGCCTGACCGGGCGATGGCGATCATGATGGTGGGGGCCATAGAGGACGCGAATGCCGACTTTTTCTCAAAGCCTTGAACAATCCCTGCATCGTGCACTGGCGATCGCCAACGAGCGTCATCACCAATACGCGACGCTCGAGCATCTCCTGCTCTCCTTGATCGATGATTCCGATGCAGCCGCCGTCATGCGTGCCTGTAGCGTCGATCTCGACAAGCTCCGCACGAGCCTCGTCAATTATCTTGAGACCGAGTTCGAAAACCTGGTGACGGATGGCGCCGACGACGCCAAGCCGACCGCCGGTTTCCAGCGCGTGATCCAGCGCGCGGTGATCCACGTGCAATCCTCCGGTCGCGAAGAGGTGACCGGTGCGAACGTGTTGATCGCGATCTTCGCCGAGCGCGAGAGTCATGCTGCGTATTTCCTGCAGGAGCAGGACATGACGCGCTACGACGCCGTCAACTACATCAGCCACGGCATTGCCAAGCGCCCGGGCGTCTCCGAGGCGCGGCCGGTGCGCGGCGTCGACGAGGAGACCGAGACCAAGGGGGCCGAGGACGCCAAGAAGAAGGGCGAGGCGCTCGAGACCTATTGCGTCAACCTCAACAAGAAGGCACGTGACGGCAAGATCGATCCGGTGATCGGACGCAATTCCGAGATCAACCGCGCGATCCAGGTGCTGTGCCGCCGTCAGAAGAACAATCCGCTGTTCGTGGGTGAGGCCGGCGTCGGCAAGACCGCGATCGCGGAGGGCCTTGCCAAGCGCATCGTCGACAGCGAGGTTCCGGAGGTGCTGGCGGCTGCGACCGTGTTCTCGCTCGATATGGGCACGCTGCTCGCGGGCACGCGCTATCGCGGCGACTTCGAGGAACGCCTCAAGCAGGTGCTGAAGGAGCTCGAGGCACATCCCAACGCCATCCTGTTCATCGACGAGATCCACACCGTGATCGGTGCGGGCGCGACGTCGGGTGGCGCAATGGACGCATCGAACCTGCTCAAGCCTGCGCTCGCCTCGGGCACGATCCGCTGCATGGGCTCGACCACCTACAAGGAATACCGTCAGCACTTCGAGAAGGACCGCGCGCTGGTGCGGCGCTTCCAGAAGATCGACATCAACGAGCCGACGGTCGAGGACGCCATCGCCATCCTCAAGGGCCTCAAGCCGTACTTCGAGGACTATCACCGGCTCAAATACACCAATGAGGCGATCGAGGCGGCGGTACAGCTGTCCTCGCGCTACATCCACGACCGCAAGCTGCCCGACAAGGCGATCGACGTGATCGACGAGTCCGGCGCGGCGCAGATGCTGGTCGCCGAGAACAAGCGCAAGAAGACCATCGGCATCAAGGAGATCGAGACCACGATCGCCTCGATGGCGCGGATCCCGCCGAAGAGCGTGTCGAAGGACGACGCCGAGGTGCTCAAGCATCTCGAGCAGACCCTGAAGCGCACCGTGTTCGGTCAGGACAAGGCGATCGAGTCGCTGGCGGCCTCCATCAAGCTCGCCCGCGCGGGCCTGCGCGAGCCGGAGAAGCCGATCGGTTGCTACCTGTTCTCAGGTCCGACCGGCGTCGGCAAGACCGAGGTTGCCAAGCAGCTCGCGGCGTCGCTCGGCGTCGAGCTGCTGCGCTTCGACATGTCCGAATACATGGAGCGGCACACCGTGTCGCGCCTGATCGGCGCGCCTCCCGGCTATGTCGGCTTCGATCAGGGCGGCCTGCTCACTGACGGCGTCGACCAGCACCCGCACTGCGTGGTGCTGCTCGACGAAATCGAGAAGGCGCATCCCGACCTCTACAACGTGCTGCTCCAGATCATGGACCACGGCCGGCTCACCGACCACAACGGCAAGCAGGTCAACTTCCGCAACGTGATCCTGATCATGACCACGAATGCGGGTGCTTCGGATCTGGCCAAGCAGGCGTTCGGCTTCACGCGCTCGAAGCGGGAAGGCGACGACCACGAGGCGATCAACCGGCAGTTCGCGCCGGAATTCCGCAACCGTCTCGATGCCATCGTCTCGTTCGGCCATCTCAGCGTCGAGGTGATCGGCACCGTGGTCGAGAAGTTCGTGCTTCAGCTCGAAGCGCAGCTCGGTGACCGCGATGTCACCATCGAGCTGTCGGAGCCCGCCAAGGCCTGGCTGGTCCAGCACGGCTATGACGAGCAGATGGGCGCGCGGCCGATGGCCCGCGTGATCCAGGAGCACATCAAGAAGCCGCTGGCTGACGAGGTGCTGTTCGGCAAGCTCAAGGGCGGCGGTCACGTCCGCGTCGTCCTGGTCAAGGACGAGGCCGACGAGACCAAGGAAAAGATCGGCTTCGAGTTCGTCGAGGGCCCGGTCACGCCGAAGCAGGAAAAGTTGCCCGGCACCCGCAAGCGCCCCCCGGGCAAGCCCAACAAGCCGGGCGGTCCCGGCGGCTCCAAGGGGCCGACCTCGAAGGGCCCGCTGGTCAAGGCTTGATCGCTTGATCGGCGCATCATGAATCGAAAAGGCCGGCTGCGAAGCCGGCCTTTTTTTAGGCAGCCAGCCACAGGCGACGAGATCCGAGATGACCAACGCGCCTTCTGCAAATTCTCCGTCAACTTCCGCGATCCCCCCTGATGATCCCGGCCGCGCCCTGACGGTCGCCGATCCCGACGGCTCCGAAGTGCCGCATGTCTCTGTGGCCGGCGGCACTTACACGATCCTGGTGTCAGGTGCGCAGACCGCTGGACGCTACTGCCTGGTCGACATGCTGGTGCCCGCCGGCGGCGGGCCGCCGCCGCACCGCCACGACTTCGAGGAAATGTTCACGCTGCTCGAAGGCGAACTTGAATTCACCTTTCGTGGAAAGTCCCACACCGTACGTGCGGGGGCGACCGTCAACGTTCCGGCCAACGCCCCGCATGCGTTCAAGAACGTGTCCGGCAAGACGGCCCGCATGCTGTGTATGTGTACGCCCGCGGGACAGGACGAATTCTTCCTGGCGGTTGGCTTTCCCGTCGAAAGCCGCACATCGCCACCGCCGAAGCCGACCCCGGAAGGGATGGCCGAGAAGGGCAAGTTGATCGCGGCACTGCTGCCGAAATATCGCACCGAGATGGTGAAGATGTGAGGCGCGCCGGACGCAGCCCTATTCGCCCCGCAGGCGCTGGTCGTCCTGGACGCGGACGTGTTCGGCGCCCCGCGCACCCGCCGGCGACAGCCGCAGCATGCTCAGCATCGCGCCGCAGAGCGCAAATCCAACGCCGGTGAGAAGCGCGATCCGGGTTCCCTCGACTGGATAGCGACCCAGAAACAGCGCCACCAGCGCCGCGCCCGTGGTCTGGCCGAGCAGCCGCGCCGTGCCCAGCATGCCGCTGGCGCCGCCGGAGCGCTCGCGCGGAGCGGCCGCGATCATGGTGCGGTTGTTGGGGGTCTGGAACAGGCCGAAGCCGGCGCCCGCGAGCGCCATCCGCCAGATGATGTCGAGCGGTGTCGGGCTTGCGGGCAGGAAGGCGAGCGCGGCGAGGCCACAGGCGAACAGCGTCAGCCCGATGCCGCCGAGCAGGCCGGCCGGATAGTGCTCGACCAGGCGGCCGGCGAGGGGGGCTGCAAATGCCACCGCAATCGGCCATGGCGTGATCAAGAGGCCCATATGCACGGCCGAATAGCCGAAGCGGCTCTGGAGGTAGAAGGGGATCGCGACGAAGGCCAGCATCTGCCCGCAGAACGAGGCGATCGAGGTCGCAATCGAAAGTCCAAAGACCGGGATGCGCAACAGGTCGACCGGCAGCAGTGGCGATGCCATGTGCGTTTCGCGGTAGATCAACAGTGCGCCTGCGACGATCGCGATGGCGAACTGGACGAGACAGGTGATCGTCGCCTCGCCGTGGCCGACGCTGTCGATCGCGGCGATGCCGACGCCGAAGGTGATCGCCGAGAGGCCCGCGCTCTGCCAGTCGAAGGAATGGCTCGCGGGCGTGGTGTGCGGCAGGCTGCGCAGGCCGAGCACCAGCGTCACCACGCCGAGCGGGACGTTGATGGCGAACAGCCAGGGCCAGCTGCCGGCTGCGAGGATGCCGGCGGCGAGCGTCGGCCCGGCCGCGGCGGAGAAGGCGACGACGAGCGCGTTGAGCCCGATGCCGCGGCCGAGCAGGTTGCGCGGATAGGTGAAGCGAACCAGCGCCGAGTTGACGCTCATGATGCCGGCCGCGCCAAATCCCTGGATGATGCGCGCGATCGTCAGCAGCGGCAGCGTATGCGCCAGCGCGCAGAAAGCGGATGCGAGCGTGAACAGCACAAGCCCGACCAGATAGACGCGCCGATAGCCGACGATCTCGCCGAGCGACGCCAGCGGCAGCAATGAGATCGTGATCGCGAGCTGGTAGCCGTTGACGATCCAGATCGAGAAGGCGGGGCTCGCGTTGAGGTCGGCTGCGATCGTCGGCAGCGCGACATTGGCGATGGCGCTGTCGACGACGGCCATGGTGATGCCGAGCGCAATGGTCAGGATCGCCTGATTGCGCTGGGGCTGCGGCAGGCCGTCGGCATGCTCGATCGGGATGGACGACATGGTGGAGGCGCGCTTGATTCGAGCCGTGATGATCCCCGGATTAGGAAATTGCTCTGATCATCGCAACCCGGCAGGACACGGACGGTTCCTGTGCCGGAAGCAGGTCTCCCGGCGCCACAGGCATGCATCAGTCAGAATCTCATAGGCTCGCCAGCGCGACGTCGCCTTGCCGAAGATGTCTACACCGGCGGCGGATTGCGGTCGGAGAACGTGCCGCGCTGATGCCAGTACGGATAGGGCAGCGTCACCTTGCTCGCGGCATCGAGCTTCGCGATCTGGTCCCTGGTCAAGGACCACCCGACCGCGCCGAGGTTTTCGCGCAGCTGCGCCTCGTTGCGGGCGCCGATGATCAGCGTCGAAACGGTCGGGCGCTGCAGCAGCCAGTTCAGTGCGATCTGGGAGACGCTCTTGCCGGTCTCCTTTGCGACCTCGTCGATGGCCTCGACGACGCGATAGACGTGTTCGTCCGGCACGGGCGGCCCGAAATCGGCGGTCTGGGGCAGGCGGCTCACTTCAGGCTTCGGCTGGCCGCGGCGGATCTTTCCGGTGAGGCGGCCCCATCCGAGCGGTGACCAGACCACGGCGCCAAGCCCCTGGTCGAGGCCGAGCGGCATCAGCTCCCACTCATAGTCGCGCCCGACCAGCGAATAGTAGGTCTGGTTGGCGACATAGCGCGGGAAGCCGTGCTTGTCGGCAACGCCAAGCGACTTCATCAGGTGCCAGCCCGAGAAATTCGAGACACCGACATAGCGGATCTTGCCGGCGCGCACGAGGACGTCGAGGGTGCTCAGCACTTCTTCCGGCGGGGTCATGGCATCGAACCCATGAAGCTGGAACAGGTCGATATAGTCGGTGCCGAGCCGGCTCAGCGAGCCGTCGATGGCCGAAAGCAGATGCTGCCGCGACGAGCCGATGTCGTTGGGGCCGTCGCCGAAGCGGAAGGTGGCCTTGGTCGAGACCAGCACCTTGTCGCGGCGGCCCTTAATGGCTTCACCGAGCACCCGCTCGGATTCGCCGAGCGAATAGACGTCGGCGGTGTCGAACATCGACACGCCGGCCTCGAGACAAATGTCCAGAAGGCGCCGCGCTTCCGTGGCGTCGGTCGTCCCCCAAGCCGCGAGACGGCCGACGCCGCCGAACGTGCCGGTGCCAAGGCTCAAGGCGGGCACCATGAGGCCGGACCGGCCCAAGCGTCGGTATTCCATCGAACTGCTCCTCGCGGCCGCTGATTGATCCGCGCGGCCTTGGTGCCGGATGCTAATGCAAGCAGGCGCGTTGTCCTACGACGCGCTCACATGGCGGCTCTGCTTTGCAGGGTCCGCAGGCGTCACGCCACGCTTGTCGCCTGCAGATTCGCAGCCGGGATCTTCGCGCGCAGCCAGGCTTCGAATGCGCCGACGTGGCTGCGGCCTTTGGCTTCAGCGGACCGCACGAGATAATAGGAGACCGTCTCGACCTCGAATTTGGGCTGGCAGAAGGGCGCGACCAGCGTGCCCTTTTCGAGTTCGTCGGAAGCGAGGATCTCGCTCTCCAGGACGACGCCGAGACCTTCGACGGCGGCGTCGATGGCCATCGTGGATCGGTCGAACCACAATTCGTGGCGCGCCTTGATGGTCGAGCCCAAGACCTGTCGCAGATAGTCGGTCCAGGTCAGGGCATTCGAGGAATGGATCAGCGTGGCGCGGGCGAGATCGCCGGGCTCGCGCAGCCCGAGCTGCTCAATCAGCCGCGGGCTGCAGAGCGGGCGCAGACGCTCCGCCAGCAACGGTTCGATCTGCCGGCCGTTGCCAACGGGAGGACGGCCATAGGCGATGGCGAGATCGAACCGAATGGTTTCGAGGTCGCGCAAGTCAGTGATGGTCGACAGCCTGATCCCGATCTCCGGGTGCTGGCCGATGAAATGTCCGATCCGTGGCTGAAGCCATTTGGCAGCGAAGCTCGGACCGCTCGCGATGAAGAGGTGTTCGCGCTGCGACTGCGGCGCCACCAGCCGAGTCGCGCCCATGATCGTTCCGAACGCGCGCTCGATCTCGCTGGCATAGGTGCGGCCCGCATTGGTGAGGACTGCACGGCCGGCGTGCCGGGAAAAGACGGGAACGCCGAGGAAGTCCTCGAGCTTCTGGATGTGATGGCTGATCGCGGAGGGCGTGACCCCGAGCTCCTCGGCGGCCCGGCTGAAGCTACCGTGGCGCGAGGCCGCTTCGAACGCCGACAGCGCCTTGAGTGGAGGCATTCGCGGCCGCTGCGTTGAGTCCGCTTCATCGGCTGCTGAGTTTTTTGAACTGGCGCCCATCATGTCCGCTCGGTACGAATGTCCACGTTGCTCGGGCAAGTCTCGTACCGCAGGCGCCCTGAAGCAACAGCTTCGTACCCCAAAACCGACCCGACAACGGCGAGCACACCGCCGCACCGCACGTCCGTGCGAGGGATGCCGCTTGCCCGAGGAGAATCCATGACTTCTGCGCTGAAACAGGCCGCCGACGAGTTCCTGGTCCGATACGGCGGAGACGTCTTTCCGAACCTCTTCACCTCGGCGAAGGGGACGATCGTGACCGACAGTGACGGGCGCGACTATCTCGATTTCACCTCCGGCCAGATGTGCGCCACCATCGGCCACAACCATCCGGCCATCGTTGCGGCGGTGGAAAGAGCAGGGAAGAAGGCCTTCCACCTCTTCAGCGGGATGATCCCCGAAGTCGTCGCTGAACTCGCCCAGGTGTTGGCCACGGATTGGCTTCCCGGAGATATCAAGCGCTCGATCTTCATCAACACCGGTTCGGAAGCGACCGAAGTCGCGCTCCGGATGGCCAAGATGTACACCGGCGGCTACGAGGTGCTCGTCCTCGGCGGCTCGTGGCACGGCATCACCGGCGGGGCCGCCTCGGTCTCTATGGCCAGCGACCGCAAGGGATATGGCGTCCCGCCGCCAGGCGTGTTCGTCATCCCCGAGCCGAACGCCTATCGGCCCTACATCACAAAGGGCAGCGAGGACGAGTCCGCGCTCGCAAATCTCGAACTCGCGCTGAAAATGTTCGACATGCAGTCGAGCGGGCGGGGTGCGGCGATCATCGCGGAGCCCGTGATCAGCGCCGGCGGCGTATTGGTACCGCCGAAGGCGTTCATGGAGGCGTTGCGCAAGGCAGCTGACGATCGCGGCATGCTGCTGATCTTTGACGAGGCCCAGACTGCCTTTGGGCGCATCGGCAAAAGGACAGGATCGGAATATTTCGGTGTCGTTCCCGACATCATGACCATGTCGAAGACGCTCGGCGGCGGTCTCCCACTTGCAGCGGTGTCTACAACCGAGGCGATCGAGAGCAAGCTCCACGACGATCACTTCACTTATTACACAAGCCACGTCTCCGATCCCTTGCTTGCAGAGGTCGGGCTCGCGGTGCTGCGCGTGATCACTGAAGAAAAACTTGTCGCACGCGCAAACGAGATGGGCGCCTACCTGCGCGGCCGGTTCGAAGGCCTTCAGCAAAAGTACGAGCAGATCGGCGACATCAGGGGCATGGGCCTCCTGCTCGGTGTCGAACTGGTCAGTGATCGCAACAGCCGGCGCCCAGCTCACCAGCTTGGCGGCCTGACGACGAGGAAGTGTTTTGAGTACGGGCTGAGCATGAACATCCGGCGCCGCCCCGAGCGCGGGTCGGTGTGGCGAATCGCGCCGCCTCTGACCGTCTCGACCGAGGAAATCGACCACGCTGTTGAAATCCTGGATCGGGCCTTGAGGGAAAGTCTCGACGAGCTGTCGCGAAACCCCGCTGCCTAGCAACTTGTCGGAGGCTGACATGATCCGCAAATCTTTGCCGACACTCGCCATCGCCGCCGTATCGTTTGCACTGCTCGATATTCCGGCCGCGCGGGCAGCCAGCCAGACACTCGACAAGATCAGGGAGGTCGGCAAGATCACCTTCGGTTACCGCGAGGCGTCGATTCCGTTCGCTTATCTCGCGGCCGATCAGAAGCCGACCGGACTTTCGCTCGACCTCTGTTCCACTGTGGCCGACAAGATCAAAGCTGCATTGCAGCGGCCCGAACTCGGGATCGAATACGTTCCAGTGAATGCGTCCAATCGTATTCCCTTGCTGCAGAACAGCACGATCGACGTCGAGTGCGGCAGCACGACCAATACGGCCGATCGGCAGAAGCAGGTCGCGTTCTCCGTTGCGACTTATGTGGCGTCGCCGCGCTGGCTGGTGTCCGCCTCGTCGCAGGTGATGGAGCCGAAAGGACTCGACGGGCAGACGGTCGTCATCACGCAGGGTTCGCTGAATTTCGGGGTCGCCAGGAAGATCATCGATGACCAGAAGCTGAATGTCACGATCGTCCAGGCCAAGGACCACGCCGAGTCGCTCCTCATGCTCGGAACGGGCCGCGCGGTGGCGTGGTTTGAGGACGATATCCTGGTTGCCGGCCTTGTCGCGAACGCATCCGATCCCAAAGCTTTCCGGATGTTGGCAGCCACCTATGCGCCATCCTACTACGGGCTGATGACCCGGAGGGACGACCCGGAGTTCAAGGCCCTCGTCGACGCCGCAATCAAGGAGAAAATGGCGTCCGGCGGGTTCGGGCGGCTCTACGTAAAATGGTTCGAGTCGCCGATTCCACCGAAGGGCCAGAACCTCAAGCTTCCCATGAGCGAAGCGATGAAGGCTCGCGTCGCTTCTCCGAGCGATGCGCTGGCGCCTTAGTCGTGCAGACGCAGGTCGTCGAGCGCGGCATCGACGATGCGCGTGCCTGCCGGGTTAGCTGGCGACCGCGCTTCGATCGTAGCCGCGGACGAGGGGAGACACGTCGGTTCGCTGTCCTGTGCCTGCCGCGGCAGGAGCGTCAAGCCCCAGCCCACTAGGACCAGCACCGCAAGCCGGATCGCGATCACGCCCAGCAAGAGCTCCGATCCGTTTATCGTCGTGTGAGTCCTCATGCGCGCCAGCGTGATGCAGACTGCACGACCTGACAATCTGGAATTGGCGAGCATTGCCTTCGCCTGAGACGAAGGCTCGCGATGATGGCTGGCTGGAGCGGATCTTAGTGTCGCAGCTGACTCTGCCGGAAGTCGCGTGGCGACATCCCGAAATGCTCGCGGAAGACGCGGCCGAAATGCGAGAGATCGTTGAAGCCCCAGGCAAACGCAATCTCGCTGATGTGGCGCTGGGCGAGTACCGGCGAGGCGAGGTCACGTTTGCACTGGGCGAGGCGCTCGGCAAGCACATGGCGCTGGAACGAGGTGTCCTCGTCGGCGAGGAGATCGTTGACGTAGCGCGAGGAGATGCCGAGCGCGGCGGCGGTCTCGGCCAGCGAGAGGTCGGGATCGGCGAGGCGTGTGCGGATATGCGCCTTGAGCCTGTAGAGCAGGGCAGAACGATGGGTTGAGGATGGCAGCGACGTCCCGCCGAGCCGTTCGCTCAGCGCCATGGCGAGCAGGTCGACGGCTTGCTCGGACAGGGCGGCGGCGCTGTTGGGGGCGAGCCGGTCCGCGCTCTGGCAGAGGCGGAAGATGAAATCATAGGCGAGCCGCTCGAGCGGCGCATCGGCCCCGAATGTGATCGCGGTGAGTGTCTCGGTGGCGCCGAGCCGGCGCTGCAACATCTCGCGGGGCACCTTGAAGATGGTCTGGGAGAAGGTGTCCTTGAACTTCAGCTCGTAGGGACGCGTGGTGTCGTAGAGCGCGAACTCGCCGGGATGGATCACGGTCTCCCGGCCATCCTGCACCACGCCGCCATCGCCGCGATGGCCGAGCGCAACGAGAACATAATCCTGATCCGAGCGCGCGATGCGCGAGGGCGTGCGGAAAACGTGCTGACGGTCCGAGCAGACCTCGGAGCAAACGGCCTTGCCAAGCGCGACTTGCGTGACCGAGCCGTGGAAGGCACTGCCGAGGTCCGACTTGCAGTCGAGCCCGACGAAGACGTCGCAGACGATGTCCTGCCAGAGGGCGAGCCGGCGGTAGCCGGGGCTGCCGTCTGTCGTGAACTGGATTGGCATTTCGCAGGCCTCCCTTTCACATCCAGCAAAACCGCATGGTGGCGCAGATCCAGCCTGACCGCAGGCAAGTTCCGTACCGGGGCGGCGATCCCTTCCAGTCGAGTTTTTGTTCCGCCGTGGTCGAGCGCGCGGCCGCCCGGCTTGGCCCAATAGACTGCATCGGACGTGGTCTCCGATCAACCGGCAATGGAGGCGGCAATGGGCATCGAACATCCGAAATACAAGGTCGCGGTGGTGCAGGCGGCACCCGCCTGGCTCGACCTCGACGCCTCGATCGACAAGTCGATCGCGCTGATCAGGGACGCCGCGGAGAAGGGCGCCAAGCTGATCGCGTTTCCGGAAGCCTTCATCCCCGGCTACCCCTGGCATATCTGGATGGACTCGCCGGCCTGGGCGATCGGCCGCGGTTTTGTGCAGCGCTATTTCGACAATTCGCTGTCCTACGACAGCCCGCAGGCCGAGCGGCTGCGCGATGCGGTGCGGAAAGCGCGGCTCACGGCTGTATTCGGCCTGTCCGAGCGCGACGGCGGCAGCCTTTATCTGGCGCAATGGCTGATCGGGCCGGATGGCGAGACGATTGCAAAACGCCGCAAATTGCGGCCGACCCATGCCGAGCGCACCGTCTATGGCGAGGGCGACGGCAGCGATCTTGCGGTCCATGCGCGCGCCGACATCGGCCGTATCGGCGCGCTGTGCTGCTGGGAGCATCTCCAGCCGCTATCGAAATACGCCATGTACGCCCAGAACGAGCAGGTGCACGTTGCGGCCTGGCCGAGCTTTTCGCTGTACGACCCCTTTGCGCCGGCGCTCGGCGCGGAGGTGAACAACGCCGCTTCGCGCGTCTATGCGGTGGAGGGCTCCTGCTTCGTGCTGGCGCCCTGCGCGACGGTCTCGCAGGCGATGATCGACGAGCTCTGCGACCGGCCGGACAAGAACGCGCTGCTGCATGTGGGCGGCGGTTTTGCCGCGATCTACGGGCCCGACGGCAGCCAGATCGGCGACAAGCTGGCGCCGGACCAGGAGGGGCTGCTGATCGCCGAGATCGACCTCGGCGCCATCGGCGTCGCCAAGAATGCCGCCGATCCCGCCGGACATTATTCGCGGCCCGACGTCACGCGGCTGCTGCTCAACAAGAAGCCGTACAAGCGCGTCGAGCAGTTCGCGCTGCCGGTGGATACCATTGAGCCCACGGACATCAACGCGGCAGCAAGCTGATCGCAGGGATCAAAGGGAGGCACGATCATGGAATCCGCAATTCCTCTGCATCTCGAAACCCAGCGCACGCGCCACAAGCGCGTGCCGGACGATTACCAGCCGCCATATCCGTCGTTCGTGGCGCGCTACAAGCCCGCCGTGAGCCGCGTCGTGATGGCGTATTTCGGTGTGCAATATCGTGGGGCGACGCCGGTGGCTGCGACGGAAGCGCTCGCGGAAATCGCCGGGCTGTTCGCCGGCGAGGGTGGTCCCTCGCACTGGGACCGCGCGCACTATGTCGACCAGGCCGGCCACACAAACGTTGTCTCGGTCGCCTATTGGGACGACATCGCGCGCTTCGACGCCTGGTTTGCGCTGGCACGCGAGGCGTGGACCGGAAAGCACCGCGACGGAATCGGCACCTTCATCGAGGTGCTGCGTCCCACGGTGGCGCGGCACGAGACGCTGTTCTCCTCGCTCGGCAGGCCCGAAGGTGTTGCTGTGATCGCCAACGGCATGAGCGGCGAGGTTCAGGAGCACGCCTATTGGGGCGGCATGCGCGACCGCATTCCGCTGTCGCAGACCGATCCGATGTCGCCGGGCGGCAATCCGGAATTGATCCGTGATGGTGCGCGGGTGCGCGTGAAGGCGAACGACAATCTCTGCCTGATCCGCTCCGGGCAGGACTGGAGCGATACCGAAGCGTCGGAGCGCAAGCTCTATCTCGAGGACGTCGAGCCGGTGCTCCGCGAGGGCATGGATTTCTTGCGCGACGACGGGCTTGCGATCGGCTGCTATGCCAACCGCTACATGCAAGTGCTCTCGGCTGACGGCGACGCGAGTGAAAAATCCTACGGTCAGAGCTGGTGGAAAAGTCTCGCCGCACTGGAGCGCTGGGCGGAATCGCATCCGACCCATGTCAAAATCTTCGGCGCGGCGATGAAATATCTCTCGACGCTCGGGCCGTCAGCCAAGCTGCGGCTCTATCACGAGGTTACGGTGGCGGCCGTTGACGAGCAGTTCTTCGAATATCTGAATTGCCATCCGAAGACGGGAATGCTTGCGGCGGTCGAGACGGTTACAGCTTAGGCGACGCAGTGGCCGGGCAGCTCCGGATGCGCGGCGCAGATGTGATGCGCGCCGGCGTCCCGCAGCTCGGCCTCGCTGCCATAGCCATAGAGCACGCCGATCGCGGTCATTCCGTTGGTCCGGGCGCCGACCACGTCATGGCTGCGGTCGCCGATCATGATGGCGCTGTTCGCATCGACCCCGGTCTCGTCGAGCGCGTAGCGGAGCAGGTCGCGCTTGTCGACACGGGTGCCGTCGAGCTCGGAGCCGAACACGCGCTCGAAATACGGCTTCAGGCCGAAATGATCGACGATGCGGGTGGCGTAGACGGCGGGCTTGCTGGTCGCAACGAACATGCGCTGGTCGGTCGCGGCAATCGTCGTCAGCGTGTCGATGATGCCAGCATAGGCCTCGTTCTCGAACAGGCCGATATCGCTGAAGCGCTCACGATAGAGCAACAGCGCCTGGTCGGCCAACGCGTCGGTCCCGGTGAGCTTCTTCAGGCTCGCATGCAGCGGCGGCCCGATGCACCAGGTCAGCTCGTCCTCACTCGGCACCGCGAGGCTCAGCCGCTCCAGGGCGTACTGGATGGAGCGGGTGATCCCGGGTTTCGGGTTGGTCAGCGTTCCGTCGAGATCGAAGAAGATTGTCGCCATTCTTGCCGCGTCCGTGTTGATACCAGCGTCGCTGTTTGACCTAAACGAGGCCGCTGGCCAAGGCAATGCGCAACCGTCATCACGCCGAAATCGGGATGGCTGACGTTGTGTACCGTTTAAGGGCTCGCTATTGGCCGGGGGCAAGCGTAGAGTCGGGCCATCACCGCCCTTCCCATGGCATCCATCGGTGACTGAGGGTCACTTGCGCTCCCGCCGAACGAGGAGGAGCGCGCATGCCTCGATTTCGCCTGGCCGACTGGATCGTGCCGCCGGTGATCGTCCCGCTCTTTCTGCTGCTTTTGGTAGCTGCTGCGGCGCTTCTGCATGGATAGAACGCCGCTGCAGTATCTGGTGAGCGGCCGCGATCAAAGCGGGTACATCAGCTTGGCCCGCGCCACCACGGATGCCGCTTTGAAGAAGGCGAGGGAGCTGCTGCAGGAAGGCTATATCGACGTGCGGATATGCACGCCGCAAGGCCGGGTCCTGCTGTCTGACGAGTTCGACCAGTTCGAGGCATGAAGATCCGCCGGCGGTTCGTCCAATGACCGCGCCCAGATCCCCGTAAAGAAAGATACCTACATGAAGATGCTTTTTGTCGCATTGGCGCTTGGCGCACTCGTGCAAAGTGCTGTCGCGAAAGAGCCGGACTGCCGCGCGATCGACAGCACAAGCGGACGCCTTGCGTGTTACGACGCTGCGTTTCCGCCGAAAGTGAAGAAGCCCGCTGTTGCGGAGGACGACGCGTCCCGCGGTGCTTATCAGGACCCGTTCACCGCGGAAGAGGCCAGAACCGCGGCGAAACTAAAGAACATCTGCCGAGGCTGTTGAAGCCGTGAACGCTCCGACATCAAGCGAAATCATTGAGGTGCCGACATGACACCGCTCCGCCGTATCGCCGTCATCGGCAACTCGCTGCCACGCCGGTGCGGAATTGCGACCTATACGACCGATCTGAAGAACGCGATATCGACTTCGCGCCAGGATCTGGAGACTTGCATCGTTGCAATGACCGATCGCGGTCAAGCTTATGATTATCCTCCGGCGGTCGCGTTCCAGATCAAGGACGGCAATATCGAAGACTACGTGCGGGCAGCGGATTTCCTGAATGCCGGCCGGTTCGACACTGTGTGTCTGCAACACGAGTTTGGAATTTTCGGTGGTGAAGCCGGGGCACATATCCTCGTGTTGTTGTCCCGCCTTGCCATGCCGGTGGTGACGACGTTCCATACCGTTCTGGCCAATCCGACACCTGCGCAACGGATGGTCATGGAACGCATTGTCGAGGCGTCGTCGAAGGTCGTGGTGATGGCGAATAAGGGCCGCGAACTGTTGCGCGAGGTCTACCTGGTACCTGACGACAAGATCGAGGTCATCGCCCACGGCATTCCCGATGTCGCCTTCGTCGAGCCCGATGCAGCGAAAACCAAGCTTGGATTCGAGCAAAAATCGGTCATCCTGACATTCGGCCTGTTGTCACCGAACAAGGGTATCGAAGTCATGATCGACGCCATGCCGTCGATTCTGAAGCGCTGCGAAAATGCGGTGTATGTCGTGCTCGGCGCAACGCACCCCAATTTGGTCCGGAACCAGGGCGAAGCCTATCGCGAGAGCCTGATGGCGCGGGTGCGCGAACTCGGAATTGACGACCACGTGGTGTTCTTCGATCGGTTCGCCGATCTGGCGACGCTGCTCGAATTCATCTCGATGTGCGACGTCTATGTCACGCCCTACCTCAACGAGGCCCAGATGACGTCGGGAACCCTGGCCTACAGCTTCGGACTGGGGAAGCCGGTCGTCTCGACGCCTTACTGGCACGCACGCGAGCTGCTTGCCGACGGGTGCGGTGTCCTGGTGCCTTTTGGCGACGCCGCGGCGATCGGCAACGAGATCGCAAACTTGCTGACCGACGACGCCCGCCGGCAGGCGATGTCCCGGCGCGCCTATGCGGCAAGCCGGATGATGACATGGGAGCGGGTGGCCGAGCGCTACGTGTCCGTGTTCGACAATGCGCGGCAGGGTCATCGGTTGAAGGTCTTCGCGCGCTCCGACATGAACGCGTCGGAGCCACGTAGCCCCGCGCCGCCCGATATGCAGATCGGCCATTTCCTGTCGATGTGCGATGATGTCGGCCTGTTCCAGCACGCGGTCCATTCGGTGCCGGATCGCGCGCACGGCTATTGCGTCGACGACAATGCCCGAGCGCTGCTGCTGGCCTGCGCCCTCAATAGTCCAGGCGAACAGCCGCTGTCGGAGGTCCTGACGAGCCGGTTTGCGGCATTCGTGCAGCACGCCTGGAACCCTGACACCAGGCAATTTCGCAACTTCATGGGCTTTAATCGAACCTGGCTTGAAGACAGAGGGTCCGAAGACAGTCACGGGCGCACGCTATGGGCCTTGGGCGAGGCTGCACGCAGAGACGCGAGCCCGGCCCGGCGCCTGTGGGCCGCTGCCTTGTTCGCCCAGGCATTGTCGATCGCGGAGAGCTTTCGCTCGCCACGAGCGTGGGCGTTCATGCTGCTGGGTTTGGACGCCTATTGCGCTGTAGCTCCCGACGATCTCCACGCCCGGGAAGTCCGGCATTCCCTTGCCGACAGGTTAATGTCCTGCCTGACGTCGGTCGAGACGCCGGATTGGGTGTGGTTTGAAGAAGGGCTGGCCTACGACAACGCGCGATTGCCGCAGGCCCTGATACTCACGGGTGTGGCGACGCAAATGCCTCAATATCTCGATGGCGGATTGAGGTCTCTGCGCTGGCTCATGACGCAACAGACGACCGCGGCAGGTCATTTCCGACCGGTCGGCACCGCCGGCTTCGGCGAACGGCGGCAACATCCTCGTCCGTTTGATCAGCAGCCCGTGGAGGCAACGGCAACGATCGCTGCCTGCCTCACCGCGTGGCGTGCCGACGGCAATGCCGAATGGAAAGCCATGGCAACGCGGGCCTTCGCCTGGTTCCTCGGCAGCAACGATCTCTCAGTGGCGCTGGTCGATCCGCTCACTGGCAGTTGCCGGGATGGCTTACACCCCGATCGCGCTAACGAAAACCGCGGGGGCGAGTCGGTTGTTTGCTATCTCCTTGGACTTGCGGAGATGCGTCAGCTTGCGCGCGCCAACCCGAGCCTGACAAGGTCCACAGCCTTGCGCGCCGTGAGCGCCTGAACTTCATCTTTTCATTCAGCAAGCCGAGGATGCCGTGTCACAAGTTTCTTTCCTGAACCGGCAGGGGCTCCATCTGCGCCCCGATCCAGCGCGAGTCATCGTGCGGCCATTCAAGCCGGCAACCGAACCCCGCGACCTGAACCCGACCGACAAGATGCGTGCAAATCATATCGTCGACCGGGTTCTGGCGCTCAGTTCGGAAGCCGTCGCGGTTCAGCTTGCGGATGTCCTCGACAATTTCCAGGGTCGACATCGTAATCTTTTGGAGAGGTTCGAGACCCGCGCGGATGAAATGGAGGATGCGTTCGCAACGCATGGCGTCTTCTCAAAGACGCAGCGTCAGCTGGTCGGCGCCTATTTTCTCAGTGAGTATTCGTTCGAAGCATCTGCCTTGTTCAATCCCAGCATCATCCCGCACCCCGATCAATCGGGGGCACCGAAGGGAGGCTTGCGCTTCATCCTCAGTCTCCGAGCCATCGGCGAGGGGCATGTGTCGTCACTGACGTTTCGAACCGGAACGATTGCGGCTGACGGAAGCCTGGCCGTCGACCCGACGGCGCGCCTTGCCTCGGTCCCCCGGATCACCCATCGCGTATCCGGGCCGGACGGCGACCGTGTGGAATTGATGTTCAGGCCTGAGGAAGACCTCAGCGAGCGGGTCATCTTTCCCATTACCGAATCCCAATCGAACGGCATCGAGGATGCGCGCTTTGTCAAATTCAGCGACGGCGATCGGGAGACCTACTACGCGACCTATACGGCTTACAGCGGACGCGCGATCCGGTCGGAATTGATCGAGACCAGCGATTTCATGTCGTTTCGGCTAACGCCTTTGCGGGGGGCTGCGGCACTCAACAAGGGCATGGCGCTGTTCCCACGCAAGATCGGCGGCAGCTATGCCATGATCGCGCGACAGGACAATGAGAACCTGTACCTGCTCTATTCGGACGACCTCTACACGTGGGAAGGCGGCGGGGTCCCCCTTCTGAAGCCGCAATTTCCCTGGGAGTTCGTCCAGATCGGTAATTGTGGGTCGCCGATCGAACTCGACGAAGGTTGGTTGCTGCTGACGCACGGCGTCGGTCCGATCCGCAAATACTCGATCGGAGCCGCGCTGCTCGACAAGCGCGACCCGTCCAAGGTGCTGGCACGTTCGGTCGAGCCGCTGTTGCGACCTGAACCGTCCGAGCGCGAAGGGTATGTCCCCAACGTCGTCTATACCTGCGGTGCGATGAGGCACAATGACCAGATCGTCTTGCCATATGCCGTGTCGGACACCTTCTCCAGTTTCGCAACGATCAAAATTTTCGCGCTCATCGAAGCGATGCGCGGCTGAGCGCGGCTTTCACGGTCGTTGACGTCAACTCCGTTTGCCAACAGGTCAGAGGTGCCGTCATGGTCCGAGAAACAACCTACGTCGTGCAGGCGTTCAATGCCGGCAGGGGCGGAAATCTGAAGGCCGACTCTCCCATCGTCTGCAAGTCGCAAAGCGGTGCGCTGCGGACGGCGGAGAGACTGGCCTTGAGCAAGCTCGGCGTCGTCGCGTTCTCGTCCAGCGGCGATCCCGAAATGGGTGACTATGACGATGAGCCTACGGTGTTCTTCCGAAAGGGCGAGCTTCCGGCGGGCTTCGACTGAATCCCCGGTCGCGGTCGAAAAATATTGGCAGAGGATCCGAGATGAACGAGCGACTTGAAACATTGAAGAAGGCCCGTAATCGCATGATCGAGGACAGAGACCAGCATGCGAAGGTGCTGGCCGCTCCCTTTGATCGTGACAAGGCCGAGCGGGCCCGAAACAAATTCGTCGAACTTCAAACGCTGATTGATGCCCTGGATCGCGCAATCAGCACAGAAAACCCCGTCTCGGCATAGGACCGAAGCGAGCGAAAGACGGGACTTGCGGGCGTGGCTCGCTTATTGCTGCTTCGCCCATTCGACGATCGCGGCGGCATCCGCGCCCGCCTGCGCTTCCCAGGCGGCGATCGTGGCCGTTGCGGCCGAGCGCAGCGCCGCGACGAGCGATGGTGGCGCGGGCTCGGCGATTTTGACGCCGTTGTCGCGCATGCGCGCATAATTCTCGGTCGTGCGGTGGGCCAGCAGCGCGAGCTGGCTTTGCTCGGTCTCGGCTGCGGCTGCCAGCACCTCGCGCTGCATCGGCTCGGGTAGCGCGGCAAATGCCTCGGTGCGGACGAAAGCGATCGAGACCGGCATTGCGTAGTTGATGGCCGTGAAATAGGGCAGGAAGTCCCACAGCTTGCGTCCCGCTCCGCCGTCGCCGGAGGTGAGGAACGCGTTCAGTTGATGCTCCTTCAGGCCGGCAAGCGCCTTGTCCATCGGCAGGAACTGCGCGTTGGCGCCGGCCGCCTTCATCACCTCGCTGGAATTGGCATCGTAAGCGCGCAAATTGAGTGTCGGCAGATCGTCGGCGCCCGCAAGCGCGCGATCCGACCATAGGCCCGTGGCCGGCCAGATCGTCAGATAGAGCAGCTTGAGGCCGCGGGCGGCGAGGGCCTTTTCGTAAAGCGGGCGTGCGCGCACATTGGCGGCGCGAGCGACGTCGACCGATTGCACCAGGAAGGGTAGCGTCGAGAGACCGAGCACGGGGTCGAGGCCCGAGAGCGCGCCCGCAAAGGCGTCGCCGCCGGCGATCCGGCCGTCCAGCGCCGCGCGCGGCATCTCGCCCGAGCTGATCTTTAGCTGATTGTCGAAGGCGTTGGTCACGGTCACGAAACCGTTTGTGCGAGCGGCCACGTGATCGGCGAAAGTGTTGAGCCCGATCCCGGATATGTTGTTCTCGGGATATTCGGTGGTCATCCGCCAGTTCACTTGCGCCATGGCTGGCGCGGCGGACAGGATCAATAATGCGAGGGCAAGGATCGCGCGGATCCCTTTGGCGGGGGTGCGCATTGGGAGAAGCAGCTCAGGCGGCATTTGTTGGCAACTCATCGAACCATGGCACGACGCCACGATATGGCAGATCATCTTGTTGCATGCCGCGCCCGCGTGCGCCACGGGGATACTTGGGCACGGCCGACGCGAATCGCATCACGCATCATCCCCGTATTGCTCGTGTCCGCGACACAGGCGATGGCTTGGGACAGCTCACCCGCAAAGACCAACGTCGCCGTCCCCAGCGTCGAGGAGCTTGCGATGCCGCCGGAAAAGCCGGCGGATGGCCGCGAGAGCGACACGCGGGAATCGATTTGCCTGATCGTGGAGGCGGCCGCGCGCGATGCCAGTCTGCCGCTCGAATTCTTTGCCCGCGTGATCTGGCAGGAGAGCCGCTTCCAGGCCGATGCGGTGGGCCCGATGACCCGCAGCGGCGAGCATGCGCAGGGGATCGCGCAGTTCATGCCGGGCACCGCGAGCGAGCGCGGGCTTCTCAATCCCTTCAATCCGGTGCAGGCCCTGCCGAAATCGGCCGAGTTCTTGAACGAGCTGCGCAACCAGTTCGGCAATCTCGGCCTGGCCGCTGCCGCCTACAATGCCGGACCGCGGCGGGTGCAGGAATGGCTCGCCGGCACCGGTGGCATGCCGGAGCAGACCCGCAACTACGTCTATGCCATCACCGGCGCGACGGTTGACGCATGGGCCAAGGCCGGCAGCACCGGCAAGGGGCCGCCCAGCTCGCCGCCGACGAGCTGTCGCGACCTGATGGCGCTGTTGAAGCGCGCGCCGAACCCGTTCGTTGCCGAGCTCGAGCAGCATGTCGAGCTCGCCGCCGCCAAGATCTGGGGCGTTCAGCTCGCCGCCGGCTTCGATCGCAACAAGGCGCTGGCGATGTACTCCCGCGCCGTCACGCGCCTCAGCGCCGTGATCGGCGAGCGCGATCCCAGTCTGCTCTCCTCGGTGGTGCGCAGCCGCGGTTCGCATACCTTCTACCAGGTGCGTATCGGCACCGACACGCGCCCGGAGGCCGACGATCTCTGCAACCGCATCCGAAAAGCGGGCGGCGCCTGCTTCGTGCTGAAGAACCGGGGCGTGAGCGGGTAGGGAGCACGCGCATGCCAGCCCCGCCGCGTGCTTCCTTGACGCGGCCGCCCGCATTGCCCGTTATGCGGCCACGATTCTGCAACCTCAGCCGGCCGTTCCGTGGCGCTTCCTCCGCTCGATTCCCCTCAATGGCAAAGTCCGTGGCGCGCCTTCACCTGGGGGCTGCGCTCGATCACGCAGACGATCCTCACGCTCGTCCTGTTCGCGACCTATCTCGGCATCGGCGCGCTCGCCCATGACAGCCATTTCAGCCTGGTCTGGGCGCTTTGCTCGACATTGTTCGTCTGGGCCGGGCCGGCGCAGATCATCTTGATCACCACGCTCGGCTCGGGCGCGACCGTCATCCAGTCGGCGATCGCGGTCACCGTCAGCGCCATCCGGCTGTTTCCGATGGTGGTCTCGGTGCTGCCGTTGATGCGCACGCCGACGACCAAGCGGCGTGAGCTGTTCTTCGCGGCGCATCTGACGGCCGTGACGCTGTGGGTCGAATGCCATCGCTTCCTGCCGCAGGTGCCGCGCGAGCGGCGCATCGCCTTCGTCAACGGACTTGGCTTCGGTCTGGTCTCGGTGTGTCTGACCGCCAACACGATCGGCTATTTCCTCGCCGCCAACCTCACTCAGACATTGGGCGCCGCGATCCTGCTGCTGACGCCGTTGTCCTTCCTGTTCTCGACCGCGCGCAACAGCCGCGAGGTCGCCGATGTCGTCGCGCTGGCGCTTGGGGTTCTGCTCTATCCGCTGGCCGCGAAGATGAACTCCGGCCTCGATATCCTCGTCAGTGGCCTTGCGGCGGGCACGATCGCTTATGGCGTGCACTGGTGGCGGGAGGTGCGCGCATGAGCGCCGCGCAACTCATCGGCGACTGGCAGGCGCTGGTCGTGCTGTTCGTCGCCGGCGTCATCCCCAACCAGATATGGCGCATGCTGGGCCTGTGGTTCGGCGGCGGCATCGACGAGGGCTCGGAGCTGCTGGTCTGGGTGAGGGCGGTCGCGACCGCGATCCTGGCCGGCGTCATCGCCCAGATCGTCGTCGAGCCCCCCGGCGCGCTCGCCAGCGTGCCGGACGGCCTGCGCTATGGCGCGGTCGGCGCCGGCCTCGTCGTGTTCCTGCTGACCCGCCGCTCGATCTTTGCGGGCGTTGTCGCCGGCGAGGTCTTCATGCTGGCCGGCAAGTGGTGGTTGGGCTAAAACCACCTCCGAACAGCCAAGGAACTGGAAATATGGTTCGCGAAAACGAACTCCGCGAGGGCGAGGTCGCCATCGAGCTGCCGTCGACGGAGGATGCCGGCCTCGTCTTCATCGGCCGCATCCGCACGCCCTGGACCTCGCGGCTGGAGACGCCGCGCCAGGGCCGCGCCGACGGCCCGGTGTGTCGCCTCGAGATCTTCGAGCCCTTCCTGCCCGCGATCAAGGGCGTCGATTTCTACAGCAATCTCGAAGTGCTCTACTGGCTCGACAAGTCGCGCCGCGACATCGTGCTGCAGAGCCCGAAGAACAACGAGAAGACCCGCGGCACGTTTTCGCTGCGCTCGCCGGTCCGGCCCAATCCGATCGGCACCTCGATCGTGAAGCTCGTCGGCATCGTGGGCGGCACGATCCTGGTGCGCGGCCTCGATTGCCTCGACAACACGCCGCTGATCGACATCAAGCCCGATCGGTGCGAGTTTACGCCGCTGGCCGCACCGCAGCCGGGGGATTTCCAGACGGAATAACGGTCAGCCCTTCAACGCGGCGATCAGCTTGGTCGCATTCTCCTCCAGCACCTTGACGTCTTCCTTGCGGCTCGCGGGCGGCAGCATCGCGACGCCGTCATGGCGCGGCATCACGTGCATGTGGAGATGAAACACCACCTGTCCGCCGGCGGGCTCGTTGAACTGCTGTATGGTGATGCCGTCGGCCTTGAACGCTTTCATCGCGGCAGCTGCGATCTTGTGCGCACCACGGGCGACGTGGGCATAGTCATCGGGCTTGATGTCGAGGATGTTGCGGGCGGGCGCCTTCGGGATCACCAGCGTGTGGCCGGGCACCCGCGGCATGATGTCGAGGAAGGCGAAGACGTGCTCGTCCTCATAGACCTTATGGCAGGGAAACTCGCCGCGCAGGATCTTTGCGAAGATGTTGTTCGGGTCATAGGCGGTCATGGCGGCGGCTCCCAGGAATTTTGAGCTTGGTTTTGCGCTTACTGTCACCAGCGATGGCAAACCGTCAAGGCGCCTCGCCGATGCCTTTCCGGAACGGGCCGAGCTCGGCGAGCTCGCGTCCGGCCTCGGCGACATAGGCGCGCTCGCGCTTGAGGTATTCGTCGATGGCGCGGCGCAGGCCGGGATCGGCGATGAAGTGCGCGGAGTGCGTGGTCCGCGGCAGGTAGCCGCGCGCGATCTTGTGCTCGCCCTGCGCGCCGGCCTCGACATAGGTGAGACCGCGCTTGATGGCGAAATCGATCGCCTGGTAGTAGCAGACCTCGAAATGCAGGAACGGATGATGCTCGACCGCGCCCCAGTTGCGGCCGAACAGCGTGTCCGAACCGATGAAGTTGATCGCGCCTGCGATCCAGCGGTCGTTGCGGCGGGCCATCACCAGGAGCACATCATCGCTCATGGTCTCGCCGATCAGCGAGAAGAATTCGCGCGTGAGGTAGGGCCGGCCCCATTTGCGCGAGCCGGTCTCCATGTAGAACGCGAAGAAGGCGTCCCAGGCATCCTCGGTGATGTCGCTGCCCGTGAGCCAGTGGATCGTGATCCCTGCGGCGAGCGCGTCGCGCCGCTCGCGCTTGATTGATTTGCGATGGCGCGAGTTCAGCGTCGCCAGGAAATCGTCGAAGGTGGCAAAGCCCTCGTTGCGCCAGTGGAACTGCTGGTCGGTGCGCTGGAGGAAGCCGTGCTGGGCGAGCAGCTTCCACTCGGCCTCGCGGGCGAAGGTGACGTGGACCGAGGAGGCCTTGCTGACGCCGCACAGCGCCACCAGCCCGCTCGCCAAGGCCTCCGTGATGCGATCACGATCGACACCGTCACGGACCAGCAACCGCGGTCCGGTCGCCGGCGTGAAGGGAACCGAAACCTGGAGCTTTGGGTAATAGCGTCCGCCGGCGCGCTCATAGGCGTCGGCCCAGCCGCGGTCGAAGACGTATTCTCCCTGAGAATGCGATTTCAGATAACAAGGCACGATTCCGGCGACGCGGCCGTCGATCTTGGCCACGAGATGCCGCGGCCCCCAACCGGTGCGGATGGTCGCCGAACCCGATTTCTCGACGGCGGAGAGAAACGCATGCGAGACGAACGGGTTATAGGAGGGTTTTAACAGGCCGGCAGAATCGCCTGGGAGCCCGGATGAGGTTCCCGCGCCATGCCCATTGCAGGCCTTGCCGGGATTGGCGCAGGCGTTCCAATCCGCAGGCGAGACTTCGCCAATGGACGGTACAGCCTCGAGCGTGATGTCGGATGATGCCATTGCGCCCAAGATCGTGCATTGCAGCAGCGACTTCAAGAGGGCGGGAACTCAAGCCTACGGCACGAATCCCTCAAAAATCATCTGGTCCGCACATTGCCCGACCCGCGTCCGCTGCTCCGGCGTGCGCACGGTCCAGCCGAGCAGGGCGCAACCAAATACGTTGCGGGCGACCCAAGGGGCGGGCGCCGGCAGGTGGTCGACCTTGAAGGCGACGAAATGCGGCTGGGTCTGGAAGCCATGGCGAAGATACAGCATGCTATCGCGCTGCTGCGGCGTCAGGTAGGCCCAGTACTCGTCCTCATAGCTCCGCTGCGCGACGATGCCGCGCGGGCGGGAGGGCAGCAGCTCGCGCAGCGCCAGCACCTGGTCGGGGTCGAAGGACATCCCGACCGCTTGCCCCTGATAGGACGCCAGCACCTCGGCCATCCGCTTCACCAGCTTGCGGTCGCCGTCAAAATGACTCTTCACCTCGATCACCAGCGGCACGCGGCCGGCGACCATGGCGCAGAGGTCACTGAGCGACATCATCCGCTCAGGTGTATCCCTGAACTTGATGGCCTTCAGCTCGGCTGCAGTCTTCGCGACCACCGGGCCGCTGGCTTCGGTGAGGCGGCCGAGCGCATGGTCGTGGTGCACCATGGCCTCGCCGTCGGCGGAAAGCTGGATGTCGACCTCGATCGAGAAATTGCCCGCAACCGCCGCCTGCACCGCGCCCGGCATGTTCTCGACGAAGCCGCGCGAGATGTCATGCAGGCCGCGATGGGCGACCGGCCGCGCTGTCAGCCAATCCGGAGCACGCATCGATGTCAGGCGACCTCGAACACGCCTTCGACCTCGACCGCCGCATCCGCGGGCAGCGAGGCGACGCCGACGGTGGTACGGGCGTGGCGGCCCTTGTCACCGAAGGCCGCGACCATCAGGTCGGAGGCGCCGTTGAGAACCTTCGGCCCGTCCACGAAGTCCGGCGCCGAGTTGATGAAACCGCCGAGGCGCACCACGCGTACGACCTTGTCGAGGTCGCCAAGCGCCGCCTTGACCTGCGCGAGCAGGTTGACGGCACAGCCACGCGCGGCCGCAGCACCTTCCTCGAGCGAGACGCCCGCGCCCAGCTTGCCCTTGGCGATCAGCTTGCCGTCGGGAGCGAAGCAGACCTGGCCGGAGACGAACAGCAGATTGCCGGTGCGTACGAACGGCACGTAATTGGCGACGGGGGTGGGGGCGTCGTGCAGCTTGATGCCCTGTTCCGCCAGTTTTTGCTCGACCGTGCCCGCCATGTCTCGACCTCGATGTCTGGAAAATCATCCGCTCCGGCGCGTCTGGTGACCGCCGGGCGCGCCCTGTTTCGCCCATCATGCCGCCACATGCAAGCAAGCCGATAGGGCGGTCGGGCGCGGGGTGGACTGCATTTTCATGAGGCAGCTCAGGAGATTCAACGGAGAGGCGCAACTTTACGTGAAACCGCCGCAGTTGCGACGCAATGGAACGGTCATTAAAGTGTCGAATCTGCGCGTCCCCCAAGGAACAGACATGGTGCACCTTTTCCGGACTTCACTCGGTGTGATGGCGCTCGCGGCGGCCACTGTAGGCGCCGGTGGCGGCGCGCATGCAGCGAACGGTCCGTTCCTCGCGCACCAGGCGCTCTACGATCTCAGTCTCGTCAAATCGCGTTCCAATTCCATCAACAGCGCGCGCGGCCGCATTCTCTACAATTTCGCCGGGAGCAGCTGCGAGGGCTATACGTCCGAATTCCGCCAGGTCTCCGAGCTCGACAGCGGCGAAGGCAAGATTACGCTCAGCGATCTCCGCTCCAATTCCTGGGAGGACGCCACAGGAAAAAGCTACCGTTTCAAGATCGAGACGCGGATGAACGAGACCGAGGCCGGCCTGGTCGACGGCTCGGCTGAGCGCGACGGCGACCACATCAACGTCAAGCTGAAGTTGCCTGCACCGAAAAATTTCACCCTCGACGGCAAGATCGTGTTTCCGACCGAGCAGATCCAGCACATCATTGCCGCCGCCAAGGACGGCAAATCGCTGTTGGAGCTCTCCGTCTATGACGGCTCCGACGACGGCCAGAAGGTCTACAACACGCTGACCGTGATCGGTCAGCCGATCCCCGACGACCGCACCGCCTCGCCCGATCCGTCGACGTCGGACGAGCACATGAAATCGCTGAAGCGCTGGCCGGTGACCGTCAGCTATTTCGATCGCGACGTTCAGCAGAAGGAAGGCGAGCAGACGCCGGTCTATGCGATGTCGTTCGAGCTCTACGAAAACGGCGTCTCCCGCCAGCTCGTGCTCGACTACAACGACTTTGTCATTTCCGGTGCGATGGGCAAGTTCGACGTCAAGGACAGCAAACCCTGCAATTGAGCGCCGGGGCTCGGCGCGCCCACCGGTCCAAGAGCCAGAAGAAAAGGGCGCTGCCTCCGAGGCGGCGCCCTTGATGTTTCAGGACAGGCGGAGCCGGGGCTCCGCCACCTGCGTCATCATCAGGCCGCCAGTGCGTTGGGGGCCAGGCTCGCCGACGCCACCGCCGTATGCTCGGTGATCATCAAGCCGCCATGTCCGTCCGACGCGAGCGCAAAGTTCGCAGCCGAGTACTGGCCCAGCAGGAACAGCGAGGCCGAATTGACTCCATCGCCGAGGGTTAGCGTGCCGCCCGTGTTGCCGGGTTCGGCCGCATAGCCAAGCGTCGTCCCCGCGCCAAAAGCGATGTCCCGGAGGTCGATGACGTCGGTGTCGCCGAACCCGGTGATCTGGCCCGAGAACAGGTTGGAGCTGTCGAGCTGAAGCGTGCCGCCTGCACCCTGGAAGCTGACGTCGACCGCTGCACCACCCGCAGCAACGTGCTCGACGCCGCCCGCGATGATCGTGCCGTTGGCGATGCCGCTGTTCACCAATTCGACGCCACCGCTACTAACGATCGTGCCGTTGGTGATGCCGCCCGACACGGTCTGAAGACCGCCACTGCTCACGACCACGTTGTTGGCCACGCCCATGACGTTCTCCTTGCCGTGATTTCCGATCACCGTGCCGTCGACGACGCCATAGATGTACTCGGTGCCTCCGTTGTTGGTCGTGTTGTCCGCCGTGCCGTAGACGAACTGATATCCGGCGCTGATGACCATATTGGTCGCCAGGCCTCCGATCTGGATCATGGCGTAGGCGCCGGTCAGGACAGTCGCTCCGTTCGAGATGCCGCCGGTGTCGACGACCTCGTAACCGCCGGAATTCACGGTCGTGTTCGTCGAGGTCGCCCCCGCGCTGACGATCTCATAGCCGCCACGGTTGACCGTGGTCCCGAACGAGCTTCCGCCCGCGCTGACGAACTCGTAGCCACCGCTGTTGACGATCGTCCCGCTCGTCACGCCGCCCGAGGTTACGACTTCGTAGCCGCCGCGGTTGACCACCGTGGCGAGCGCCGTGCCGTAGATCTCCACCTGCTGCGTCGCGCCGGTCAGGGTCGTGCCGCTTACGACGCCGCCACCGAGCACGGTCTGCGTGCCGCCGGTCATCACCGTGTTGTTGGCGATGCCGTCCCAGACGATCTGGGATCCGCCGCTCATATGCGTGCCGGCCGCAGTGCCTCCGGCCAGCACATATTCAAAGCCGCCGCTCATGGTGGTGTTGCTGGCGACACCGCCGCTGCCGATGAATTGCCACCCGCTCGTCATGGTCGTGTCGAACGCGGTGCCGACGACGTCTTCCTGGCCACCGGCGATCGTCGTGGCGCTCACGATCGCGCCGCCATAGACGGCCTGGTAGATGCCGTTGCCGAGCGTCGAGCCGCTGGCTACGCCGCCGGAATAGACCCATTGGGCGCCGGTGCTCAGATTGGTGCCCGTCGCGATGCCGCCGTTGTAGACGGCCTGAACACCGTCGCCAGTGGTGCCGCTGGCCACGCCGCCGGAATAGACGTTCTGGCTGGCGCCGTCCAAGGTGGTGCCGATCGCCTTACCGCCGTTCAAGATGTTCATGACGGCGCCACCGGCGATCGTCGCATTGATGTCGGTGCCGAACACGTTTTCGATGGCGAGGCCGCCGAGGAAGGAGTCAACGGCAGTCCCGCCGGAGTCCACCACCAGCAGACCGCCGCCATTGACGACCGTCCCATTGGCCGTGCCGCCGGCGTTGATTTCGAGCGTGCCGTTCCAAAGGACCAAAGTCCCGTCGGCGGTCGACCCGGAGCCGACATCCAAGGTATCGCCGGGTTGCACTGTATCAGTCATCGCATTTCTCCTGGTAAAATTCACTGTGTGCTATGTCCGTTTCGCGTCCCGAAGCCCGGGATGTTCTCGATCGTGCGTTT
The DNA here is from genome assembly GCF_049949285.1 of Bradyrhizobium ganzhouense. NCBI lineage: Bacteria > Pseudomonadati > Pseudomonadota > Alphaproteobacteria > Hyphomicrobiales > Nitrobacteraceae > Bradyrhizobium > Bradyrhizobium ganzhouense. Next base: position 5,488,169 of record NZ_CP181318.1, on the reverse strand, counting down.
GACTTGGTCGAAGGTGATCAGCCGCGTGCATTCGAATTGCCGCGGGGTATCCTTGTGGCGCGGGCACCACAGGAAGTCTTTGTGGTCGAACCTGTGAACAGGATCGTTCCAGCAGGAATTGCAGGCGTGGTAGTTGACGACGCGATGAGGCGTCGCGAACTCATTGGTCGGATGCGTGAAGCCGCTGATGAGCACGACCGGCGTTCCGGTTGCCCAGGCGAGCCACGACAGTCCGCTCGACAGGCCGATGAAGAAGTCCGCGTGCCTGACCCAGCGCGCGCGCTCCTGAAGCGGGCGGTCGCCGGTCTCATCTTCGGCGCCGTGCGGAATGTGGTTCCAGACCAATCCTGAGCCGTGAACCGGCTTCTGGTCGATGCAGATCACCCGGTAGCCGGCCTGTTTCAGGAAGCGAACGGTGTCGCGCCAGCCATGCGGGTTATTCCAGTACTTGCATTGCGTCGTGCTCTGCACGGCGATGCAGACATAGGGCTCGGCGATGGGAGGCGTGTCCTCAGCCAGCGCGATGCGCGGCGGCTGCTCGGCCGGGTCGACGCCCAGGATGTAGCCTGCGGTGCGATGCAGGCCGATATGGCGGAAGTCGCAGGGTTGAAACACCCGGTCCTGATCGTCGAAGAACAGTCCGATATTGTATGTCGCGTAGTAGCGGCGCGGATCGACCTCGCCGTGCGCCAGGAGTGTGATCTCTGGATACGCCTTGCGGAAGAGCGGAATGACCTTTTCGGACATTGTGCAGGTCAGGCGACAACCGTGCAGGGCGCGAAACCTGTCCGCGTATGGAAACCATCCGATGGTGTCGCCGAGTGTCACCTCGGGAAGCTGAATCAGGACATCGCGGTCGGCCGCGGAATAGTCGTGCGCGAGCACGATCTCGTCGTTGATCCAGATCTGGAGGCGGATGCGCACGAAGTAGCGCTTGGTCGAATTGATGCGGCCTGACTTGATCTCGGTTTCGAACAGAACGTTACCGCTGTCGATATCGCTCAGCCGGACCCGGTAGGGGCCATCGGCTTCGGGCAGCCGGACCCGGCAGCCGTCGTTGAAGTCGAAACGAATCCCGCGCGGACCGGACTGGGTCGGCATGTCGGCCGGAGGATGGAAGGGCAGCTTGTCCGGCGCGACAGACGATGTCCGCGTGGACGGCGACGCGGCATTGACCGGTCCGGGCTCCGATGGCCGGGACGAGCCGTTTGCATCAGGCGCAGAAGTCGGGACGTGGGCAATATTCATCGGTGAACGGTCGGCAAAATGGATTTCGTCTGATGATTTGGCGCGGAATTGGATGCTGTTGACGCTGTCGTCGGCCGGAGTTGGTCAAGGCGAGTGGGCGATTATTACGATGTACGCATCATATTTGTTATCATAACACGGCGAGTAACATTTTATTCCTCGCAATTCGATGTGATGTTACTCGCATCGACGCGTCCGATCGCCACACGGATTGCCGCCAGACGATGGTCTCGCGACGTCGCGATGGATCGGCGAAAATGAATCCGGCTGGTCCCGAGCAATGGGGCGGGATAGGTCCTATTTCGTAGGCTCGATTGCACTGCAAGCTTGGTGAAGGAGCGAAATGACGCCATCCCGCGCTAGCAAAGAGTCCTCAAGAAGGGTCGTTCAGCTGAAATCTGCTTTCGCATATGAGTCGCATTTCCCGTCTATAACATAGATTGTTATTATATCATACCAATTTGGGCGCCCCCTGCTGCGTCGTGCCTGATGAGGATGTATGGAGCAGATAATGGGCTCGTTGGGATCTCCCTGCAATGATGCTGGCATTTGGCCGGGCTGCGCATGACTGAAGCTGCGGCCCAAGCGCCCGGCGACCCCGGCCTTCACGCGATCATTGCCATGTTGAGCCTGAATGGCGTGGGGGCGAGCGCGGACCAGGTCCGCCATCAATTCGGCGCCCAAATTGGCGTTACCGAGATCCTGCGTTGCGCAAAGGGCTTTGGCCTCAAAGCGAAGACGGTCTCCACGAATTGGGAGCGGCTCGCCGGGATTCCGATGCCATGCATCGGGGTCTTGCGTGACGGTGGATTTCTCCTGCTCGGCAAGGCCGGGGACGACAAGATCATCGTCCAGGTCCCGGATGCATCGAAGCCGATCATGATGACCCGGGCCGAGTTCGAGGCCGCCTGGGACGGCCGGGCCATCCTGATTGCGAAGCGGGCGCTCCTGACTGATCTTACCCGGCGTTTCGACATCACCTGGTTCCTCGGCGCGATTCAGAAGTACCAGCGGCTGCTCGGCGAGGTCCTGATCGCGTCGCTGTTTCTCCAGCTGTTCGCGCTCGTCTCGCCGTTGTTGTTCCAGGTCGTGATCGACAAGGTGCTGGTCCATCGCAGCATGACCACGCTGGACGTCCTCGTGACCGGGCTGATTGCGATCGCGCTCTTTGAGACGATCCTCGGCGCGCTGCGGACGTATCTGTTTTCGCACACCACCAATCGCATCGACGTCGAACTGGGCGCGCGGCTGTTTCGGCACCTTCTGGCGCTTCCGATCGGTTATTTCCGGGCGCGGCGCGTCGGCGATTCCGTCGCGCGGGTGCGCGAACTGGAGAACATCCGCAATTTCATTACCAGCTCCGCATTGACGATCGTGATCGACCTGTTCTTCACGGTCGTCTTCATCGCCGTGATGTGGGTCTATTCGCCGCTGCTGACGATGGTGACGCTGGCGTCGTTTCCGTTTTATATCGCCATCTCCGCCGGCGTCAGTCCCGCCTTTCGCGGGCGGCTCGACGAGAAGTTTCAGCGCGGCGCGGAGAACCAGGCGTTCCTGGTCGAATGCGTCACGGGTGTCGAGACCCTGAAGGCGATGGCGCTCGAGCCGCAGATGCAGCGGCGCTGGGAAGAGCAGCTCGCAAGCTACGTGGCCGCGAGCTTCCGCGTCATCAGCCTCGGCAACACCGCAAGCCAGGCCATCCAGTTCGTCAGCAAGGTCGCGACCGCCGCCATCCTCTATTTCGGTGCACGGCTGGTGATCGCGGGTGATTTGACCGTGGGCGAGCTCGTCGCGTTCAATCTGCTGGCCGGCCGCGTCAGCGCTCCGGTCCTCCGTCTTGCGCAGATCTGGCAGGATTTCCACCAGGCGCGCTTGTCGGTTCAGCGCCTAGGCGACATCCTGAACACGGCGGCCGAGCCGGTCTACACCCCGGGGCGGGCGGCGTTGCCCGCGATCCGCGGTGACATCAAATTCGAGCACGTCACTTTTCGCTACCGCATCGACGGCCCGGAGATCCTCAGCGACGTCAGTCTGAGCGTGCCCGCGGGGCAGTTCGTCGGTGTGGTCGGCACGTCGGGGTCCGGAAAGAGCACGCTCGCCAAGCTCATCCAGCGGCTCTACGTCCCCGAGAGCGGGCGTGTGCTGGTGGACGGCACCGATCTGGCGATGGTCGATCCGACCTGGCTGCGCCGGCAGATCGGAATCGTGTTGCAGGAGAACATCCTGTTCAACCGCACGGTCCGCGACAACATCGCGCTTGCCGATCCCGCGATGTCGATCGAGCGCGTGATCGAAGCCGCAAAGCTTGCGGGCGCGCACGATTTCATCCTCGAGCTTCCCGAGGGGTACGACACGGTCGTCGGCGAGCAGGGCAGCACGCTCTCGGGCGGGCAGCGGCAGCGGATCGCAATCGCCCGGGCACTGGTCACCAATCCGCGCATCCTGATCCTCGATGAGGCAACGAGCGCGCTCGACTACGAGAGCGAGCGGATCGTGCAGCAGAACATGATTCAGATCGCCAAGGGCCGCACCGTCTTCGTGATCGCGCATCGCCTCTCCACGCTGCGCATGGCTCACCGCATCATCACGATGGATCGGGGCCGCCTGATCGAGGACGGCACCCACGAGGAACTGGTCAAGACCGGCGGGCGATACGCCACGCTATTCCGGCTTCAGGCAGGGCTGCATGAAATCAGCTAGCAAAGTCGTGCAGTTTCCGGCCAACAAGCCGCCAGCGAGAAGCAGGGACGAGATCGCCTTTCTGCCGGCGGCGCTGGAGATTGTTGAGACGCCGCCCAATCCGGTCGGTCGCGCCGTCAGCGCCACGATCGCTGCGGCTTTCTCGGTCGCGATCGTCTGGGCGTGCCTCGGGACCGTCGATATCGTCGCAGTGGCACCGGGGAAGGTGATCCCGAGTGGCCGCACCAAGGTCATCCAGCCGTTCGAGACGAGCGTGGTGCGCGCCATCCTGGTCGCCGATGGCCAGACAGTGCGGGCAGGGGATGTGCTGGTCGATCTCGACTCGACGATGAACGAGGCCGAGCTCGGCCATCTCAAGAGCGATCTCGTCGGCGCGCAGCTCGAGGTGGCACGGTTGCGCGCGGCTCTTGCCGACGGCCCCGATCCGCTCGCCGGATTCCATCCGCCGCAAGCCGCTCCCGCCGAGCTGGTGCAGGTCCAGCGGCGATTTCTGGCGAGCCAGACCGCGGAGCAGAACGCCAAGCTGGCGTCGATCGAGCATCAGGTCGCGCAGAAGGAGGCCGAGCGGGCGACGATCACGGCGACGATCGGCAAGCTGGAGGCGACGATCCCGCTGCTTCAGCAGCGGGTCGATATGCGCAAGCAATTGTTCGACAAGGAGCTGGGATCAAAGCTGCTTTATCTGCAGGAGCTGCAGGACCTGGTCGGCCAGCAGCAGGAGCTTGTCGTTCAACGAAGCCGATACAAGGAGGCCGATGCGGCGCTCGCTGCGCTGGTCGAGACCTCCACCAAGACGACGGCTGAGTATCAACGTTCGCTGTCGGATGACCTCGCCAAGGCCGAGCAGAAGGCCGTGGGCCTCACGCAGGACGTCGTGAAGGCCGAGCAGAGGCGGAGCTTTCAGCGGCTGACCGCGCCGGTCGACGGCGTCATCCAGCAGCTTGCGATCCATACCGTCGGCGGCGTCGTCACGCCTGCGCAGGCGCTGATGGTGGTCGTGCCGCTGGAGAGCCGGCTGGAAATCGAGGCGATGCTGTCGAACCGCGACATCGGCTTCATCGAGGTCGGCCAGGACGCGGCGATCAAGGTCGATACCTTCAATTTCACCCGCTACGGCTTGCTGGACGGCAAGGTCACGAGCGTGTCGCATGATGCGATCACCCGCGACAAGCCCGTGGACAAGAACGGCGCGAGTCCGCCGAACGCGGAGCAGGACAGCAGCGAGCCCAAGGGGCAGGAGCTGGTCTATTCGGCCAGGATATCGCCTGAAAGGGACCGAATGCTGATCGATGACAAATACGTCAATCTCTCGCCGGGGATGGCGGTGAGCATCGAGATCAAGACGGGGACCCGGAGCATCATCAGCTATCTGCTGTCGCCGCTTGCGCGCTATCGGCATGAGAGCATGCGGGAGAGATAGCGGCGTTGGCGCAGGGCGCGTTTCCGGGTAGGCTCACACCCGATTAAAGAAAAGCCAGGGAACAACACCATGCCCAAGCTCGACCATCTCCGCCCCAGCGGCCTGCACCACAATCCCGCTTATTCACACGTCGTCACCGCCTCCGGCGCGCGCACGATCTACATCTCCGGCCAGGTGTCGGTGGACGAGGAGGGGCGGATCGTCGGCGAGGGCGATATCGCCGCGCAGACGACGCAGGTGATGCAGAATCTCGGTCATGCATTGAAGGCGGCCGGCGCGACCTACAGCAACATTGTGAAGATCACGACGTTCGTCGTCGGCTACAAGCCGGAGCTGCGCCCGATCATCGGCAAGGCCCGCTCGGCCTTCTTCGAAGGCATGGAGCCGCCGGCCTCGACGCTCGTCGGCGTCTCCGCGCTTGCGGCGCCTGAGTGGCTGATCGAGATCGAGGCGATTGCAGTCGCGGATTGAGGTGTGGACGCAATGACGTCGGAAAATGCCATTCGCATCGCCGCGGCGCTGATCAGCCGCGACGATGGACACGTCCTGCTCGTCAGGAAGCGCGCCACCGAGAGCTTCATGCAGCCGGGCGGAAAGATCGAGGCTGGCGAGCATCCACAGGCCGCCCTGAGGCGCGAATTGTCCGAGGAGCTCGGGATCGAAGTCGATCCGAACGAGATGACTTATGTCGGACGATATACCGCGCCTGCCGCGCACGAACCCGGTCGGCTGGTCGATGCGGAAATCTTTCGCATCGCTGTCGCGCGGTCAGTCAGTCCTGGAGCGGAAATTGAGGAGATTCTCTGGCTGGACCCCAACGCGCCAGGATCGGTGAAGCTCGCGCCGCTGACGCGCGACAAGCTGCTTCCGCTGTGCTCGCGGCCGGCTGGAACCTAGCTCCCCCCTGACATTGCTTGGAGAGCGGCCAAGGCGTCGTCGGCCCTGTCGGCCGGTACGAAGAGATGGTCGTGGTGGAAGGCGGAGACCGCATTCACGCTGATGCCGGCATCGGCGAGACGTGTCGTAATCGCAGCCAGGAAGCCGACTGCATCAAGCGCGGAGTGAACCGTCAAGGTGATCAGGCGCGAGGCGAATGCGTAGCTTAGCCCTGCCGCTTCGGCTTCTTCACGCGGGATGACCAGCGTCGTCCCTTCCTGCTCACGGAACGTCAGCAGCGGATTGAGCGCTGCGGGAATGCGCTCGTTTGTCGCGATGGTGCAGAACACGAAGGTGCCCGGCTGCAGCTCCGGTTTCATGTGGCTCAGTAGCGCGTCGAGGTCACGTTCACCGGTCACGATCATTTCCTGTCACAGCTTTCGGACCGCAAGATTCCATCCCCGTCATCCTGAGGTGCCGGAGCGTAGCGGAGGCCTCGAAGGATAAGCGGCCCGGCTGCATCTCGGCCGTGCATCCTTCGAGGCTCCCCATGGGACGCCTTGCGTCCCATGCCTCGCACCTCAGGATGACGGGACGAACACCTCCGTCGCTGCCAACTCATTCATGCGATTTCTCCGGCCCGTCATACGCGATGCCCCGAATGACGGCGGCGCTGCCGAACTTCTTGCGCAGGCTGTCCACCGCCCGCTCGGCATGCACGGCGCGGCGGTCGAGCATGTCGGTGTCGTCGGCGGGGGAGCCTTCGCGCAGCGCGCTGACGCCGGCGCCCATCAGGCGGAAGGCTGTGCCGTCGATTTCTTTCGCCAGCATCTCGCGGCAGATCGAGAAGATCTTCGCTGCGAGCTGCGTCGGGGCTGCGATCGACTGCGAGCGCGTACGCTGACGGAAGTCGGAGGTCTTCAGCTTCAGCGTGACGGTCGAGCCCGCGAGCTCGCTGCTCTTGAGGCGCGACGACGTTCTCTCGCACAGCCGCCACAAGATTTTTTCCAGCGACGCGAAATCGCGGATGTCGGTTTCGAAGGTGGTTTCGCTGGAAATCGTCTTGGCGCCGCGATCGGCCTCGACACGGCGGTCGTCGATGCCGCGGGCGAGCCGCCACAGCCTGCGGCCGTCGCTCGGAAACTGCCGCATCAGCTCGATCTCGTCGGCCTTTTGCAGGTCGGCGATGATGCGGAAGCCGCGCTGCATGAGGCGCTCCTGCGTCGCTGGTCCCACGCCGAAGATGAAGCCGACCGGCTTCTCCGCCAGCATCGTGCGCGCTTCCTCCTGATCGAGCGCCGCAAAGCCGCGCGGCTTGTCGAGATCGGAAGCGATCTTGGCCAAAAACTTGTTGCAGGACAGGCCGACCGAGACGGAGATGCCGACATCGCGTTCGACGTCGCGGGCGAAGCGCGCCAGCACCTTTGCCGGGATCATGCCGTGCACGCGCTCGGTGCCGGAAAGATCGAGAAAGGCCTCGTCGATCGACAGCGGCTCGACCAGCGGCGTCAGCGCCTGCATGGCCTGGCGCACCTCGCGGCCGACCCGGACATACTTCGCCATGTCTGGCGGGATCACGGTCGCATGCGGACAGGCTTCCAGCGCTTTGAACATCGGCATCGCCGAGCGCACGCCATAGGTGCGCGCGATGTAGCAGGCGGCCGAAACCACGCCGCGTTTTCCCCCGCCGATGATGACGGGCTTGTCGGCGATATCCGGATTGTCGCGCTTCTCGACCGTCGCATAGAAGGCGTCGCAATCGATATGGGCGATGGTCAGGCCCGCGAGCGCACGGTGGCGGACGAGGCGAGGGGAGCCGCAGGCGGAACAGCGCCGCACGGCCACATCCAGATCGGCCAGACAATCCCGGCAGAAGCAGCGGGGCCCGGCCGGATCGGCGGCGCTCACGGCACGTCGCGCTCCCAGGTCCGGTCGCCGAGCGCGTCGCCCAGCACCTGCCGCGCTGCGGCAACGTTGGTCGGATGCAGTTCCGAGGCCTTGGCAAAGGCCTTCACGGTGTCGTCATCGCGCAGCACGAAATCGAGCACGCTGAGCAGGAAATTCGGGTCCGAGGCGGCGTTCCGGAGCGTCTCCGGGCCGACCCCTGTCTCAGCCAGGAACAGGCCCAGCCTTTCAGGGTCGCCCGCAATAAAGGACAGCGCCTGAATCGCAACGATTTCAGCGACTTCGCGAGGGTTGTGAACAGGCTTTTTCACGGGCCCGGTTTGCCTTTCCGTTAACTTTCGGTGTCTACTTTGGAATATGCCCGAGTCTTGGGACTGAGTCTTGGCCTCGAGTCTTGCGGGCCCAGACAAGCAACTGGAAACCACATCGCAGAAAGTGGCCCCTCGGGTTTAACGAAACTAGAGCGAATCTGAGGCTAGTTTGAATCCAGTTTTCGAAGCGCCGGAAAGCGGCGCCTGAGGCGTCACATGCATCGGTCGTCAGGACCAAACAGGAGGGCGGGATGGCTAAGACCGTCCTGATCGTGGAAGACAACGAGCTCAACATGAAGCTCTTCCGCGACCTGTTGGAGGCGCACGGCTACCAGACCTCCGGCACCAGCAACGGCTACGAGGCGCTCGACCTCGTGCGCAAGATGCGGCCCGACCTCGTGCTGATGGATATCCAATTGCCGCAGGTCTCCGGCCTCGAGGTGACGCGCTGGATCAAGGACGATCCGGAGCTGCGCGCCATTCCCGTCGTCGCGGTCACGGCCTTCGCGATGAAGGGCGACGAAGAGCGCATCCGCGAGGGCGGCTGCGAAGCCTATTTGTCCAAGCCGATCTCGGTCGGCAAATTCATTGAGACGGTCCGGCGTTTTATCGGATAGGAAGTGAGTTCACAGTGTCCGCGCGTATCCTGGTTGTCGACGACGTTCCCGCCAACGTCAAACTGCTCGAAGCTCGTCTGTCGGCCGAATATTTCGACGTGATGACCGCCTCGAACGGCACCGAGGCGCTGGCGCTGGCCCGCCGCGCCGAATGCGACATCATCCTGCTCGACGTGATGATGCCCGACATGGACGGCTTTGAAGTCTGCCGCCGCCTCAAGACCGACCCGGCCACGCACCACATTCCCGTCGTGATGGTGACCGCGCTGGACAGCCCCGCCGACCGCAACCGCGGCCTCGAAGCCGGCGCCGACGATTTTCTTACCAAGCCCGTCTCCGACGTCGTGCTGATCGCGCGCGTGCGCTCGCTGACGCGGCTGAAGATGATGACGGACGAGCTGCGCATGCGCGCCATCACCTCGCTCGAGATAGGCATGCAGGCGCCCGAGCGCAGCGCCATCGCCGATGCGGGCAAGGGCGGCCGCATCCTGCTGGTCGACGACCGGCAATCGTCCTTTGAGCGGCTGGCGACGATCCTCGCCGCCGAGCACACCATCGACGTCGAGCCGAATCCGACCGAGGCGCTGTTCCATGCCGCCGAAGGCAATTACGATCTGCTGATCGTCTCGCTCGACCTGAACAATTTCGATGGCCTGCGGCTATGCAGCCAGGCCCGTTCGCTGGAGCGCACCCGCCACGTGCCGATCCTGGCGATTGCGGAAGCGGAAAATGCCACGCGGCTGCTCCGCGGCCTCGAGATCGGCGTCAACGACTATCTGCTGCGCCCGATCGACAAGACCGAGCTCTTGGCGCGCGCCCGCACCCAGATCCGCCGCCGCCGCTACACCGATCATTTGCGCGACAACGTGCAGAACTCGATCGAGATGGCGATCACCGACGCGCTCACCGGCCTGCACAATCGCCGCTACATGGAGAGCCATCTGGCGACGCTGGCCGAGCAGGCCTCGACCCGCGGCAAGCCGCTGGCGCTGATGATCTTGGACATCGACTATTTCAAGTCGATCAACGACAATTACGGCCACGACGCTGGCGACGACGTGCTGCGCGAATTTGCGGTGCGCGTGCGCAAGTCGATCCGCGGCATCGATCTCGCCTGCCGCTACGGCGGCGAGGAGTTCGTCATCGTGATGCCGGAGACCGATCTCCACGTCGCCGGCATGGTCGCCGAGCGCCTGCGCCGCTCGATCGCGGGCGAGCCGTTCGCCGTCCACAAGGGCACCAAGCGCATCGAGGTCACGATCTCGATCGGGCTCACCACGCTGGAGCAGAAGGGAGAGGCGGTGGCCGACGTCCTCAAGCGCGCCGACACCGCGCTCTACCGCGCCAAGCACGACGGGCGCAATCGCGTGGTGTCGCAGGCGGCTTGACGGCCGGCGGCGACACAAACACGCGAAAACAACCCCATGCACAGTAGCCGGCCGTAGCGGGATCAATGACTTGCGCGAGTCGCGCGGCGGCCTGTGCCGGTCGCACCGGCATTTGACACGTCGGGCAAAACAGGGGCACGATGTCATCATCGGGCGCTGGGTGTTGGGACGGTGATCGCTACGGCCGATTGGCCTTCACCGGCTTAGCAACATCGCCACCGACATCCACCCCCGCATTCCGCAACAACACCTTCGCGGCGTGTGCCATCGCCGGGGCATCACGCACAAGGTCTTGCGCGACGGAGCTGATGACTTGCAGCACGAGTTGCGTTGCGAATGCGTTCGTATCTGCAACGGTCTTACCGGCGCCAATGGCGCCACGGCGGCTGAGCACAAAACAGCGTTGACCGCCCACTGTTCAAGGGAGCATGCCAGATGTTCTCAGGACTTTGAGCTATCGCAAACTGTCTATGTCCGAGCCGACGAATTCTGCAGCCGCCCCTCTTTCGACTGCACCGGTTCTTGGATTCTTGAAACAGAATTCGCGCCAGATGCGAGAAAGATTCCAATCCCACGTCAGGTGCTCTCCGACCTTGTAGTCGGTCCTCGTTGTCGGAAAAACGCCATATCGAGTTTCAAGCCCCTCAACCATCACCTGTTTGATGAGCAGCCCTGTCGCGCCAACGATCTCAGACTTGCACGACGGGTCGCTGTAAAGCTTGATGCTGGTCGCTTCAACTATGTTGTCTTGAAGTGCGATAGAATGAAGCCCCTTGAGTAGCTGAATGGCGGTTATAACTGCCGATGTGCTTGCGGATTTGTCGCCTTGGGCCTTGTGCGATGTCACCCGAACGTACTCATCTTCCAAGACTTTGAGGTTATTGAGATCGTTTTTCGCGAGGACGCCTAAGCTAACGAGAGTCTCGAAGCCATGTCGCACGTCAACGTAAACCCCTTCATTCCAATGCGTCGCTGCTAGCAGCCTTCTGATCTTCCCTTCAAGCAGTTTCCAAGCGACGATTATTGATCTGTCTAACGAGACAGATGCAGCATCGACAATCGCTTTTGTGTCTTTCTCCAGCTCGCCGATTTCAGCAATTTGCTTCTGGACGGTTTCGCCGAACTCTGCTTCTGCGGTCCTTTTCGATACATCTATTTTGATCGCCTTAGTTCGCGAGATGAGATCCGCGATCTGTGGTTGAAAAATGAGTGCGGCGATCAGCATGATAATCGCGGCCCATGCTTTCGCAGGTAGTTTCGTTGTGAGAGCGTCGCGGTCGCTATCCCAAAGGACAATGCCCAGTAGTGCAACCCACGGCGAAAGCAAAATGATCCAAATGAGCATGGAGAGCGTCTGACTCGTTGGTGGTGCTTCCTCTCAATTTCGCAGTGGCTGAGCTGTTTGGCAACTCTCTGTCCGGCTCTCTCAGAAGTATCCAAGCGCTGTTATTGCGGCGCGCGCTTCGCACCACCACCCACATCCACCCCCGCATTCCGCAGCAACACCTTCGCCGCTTCCTTCGCCGCGCGCGCCATTGCGGGATCGTCGCGGACGAGATCCTGCGCGATGGAGCCGTCGACCAGCAGCACGAGCTGTGTCGCGAGCGCGTCTGCCTCCGCAACGCCGAGCTCGGCCAACCGCTCGCGAAACCAGACGCGGCGGCTTTCCTTGAAGGCGATGGCGATCTTCTTCACGGCGCGGTCGGAGGGGCCGAGCTCGGCCACCGCATTCACGAACGGACAGCCGCGAAAATCCTTGGCCGCAAACCGGCGCTCCAGCGAATCGAAGGTGCCGAGAATTTGCTCGGCCGGCGGCTTGTCGGAGGGGCGCGCATGCACGAAACGGCGCTCCAGATAGGCAGCGATCAGCGCGTCCTTGGAGGGGAAGTGGTTGTAGAGCGTGCGCTTGGAGATGCCGATCTCGGCCGCGATGGTGTCGACGCCGATGGCGCGAATGCCTTGCAGATAGAACAGCTTGTCGGCGGTCTCGAGGATCCGCTCTTTCATCGTCTGTGGGGCGGGCGGGGGAGCCATGCGGCGACGAATATCCTGTTGAGCTTGTCGTGGCTTGACAGTCCGACCCTTCTATAGACTAATTACACAGGTCTGTGTAATCAAAATCAACGCGAATGGCAGACCCCGGCACGCGTGCCGTGCCCATGAGGGAGAACAACAATGCCCCTGTTGCAGGTCCTGCGCCCGACATTGCCGATCCTGATCGGCGCTTCGATCATGCTGACGCTGAGCATGGGGCTGCGGCAGTCGCTCGGCATCTTCATGCAGCCGCTGACGCACGACATTCATCTCTCGGTGTCGGACTTCACGCTGGCGCTGGCCGTGCAAAATCTCGCCTGGGGCTTTCTCCAGCCGCTGGCCGGCGCGATGACGGTGCGCTACGGCTTCCGTCCCATCATGATCGTGGGCGCGGTGATGTACATCGCGGGCCTCATCCTGATGACGACCGCGAACGGCCTCGTCGGCATCATGATCGGTGCCGGCGTGCTGATCGGCACCTCGCTTGCCTGCACCGCGGCTGCGATCGCGATGTCGGTGGCAGCGCGCGCGGTCCCTGCGACGGTGCGCTCGACCGTGCTCGGCATCGTTTCCGGCGCGGGCTCGCTCGGGGCGCTGCTGTCGGCGCCGATCGGGCAGATGCTCAACGAGGGCTTTGGCTGGCGCATCGGGCTTGCCGGCTTCGTCGTGATGTCGGTGCTGATGATCCCTGCCGCCTGGTACGCCGGCCGCGTCGACGCCATCCCGCTGCCGAAGCCGGCGGCCGATGACATCGGCGACGCCACGGCTGCGTCCGTCGCGAAGGCAGCGTTCGGCAATGCCTCCTTCGTGGTGATGACCTGCGCCTATCTGGTCTGCGGCATGCAGCTCGTGTTCCTCACCACGCATCTGCCGTCTTATCTCGCAATCTGCGGCCTCGACCCGATGCTGAGCGCGCAGACGCTCGGCATGATCGGCGGCTTCAACGTGCTGGGCTCGTTGTTCTTCGGCTGGGCCGGCCAGCGCTGGAACAAGCTGGCGCTGCTCGGCGGCATCTACATCCTGCGCTCGCTCGCACTGGCTTGGTATTTCATGCTGCCCGCGACACCATTCTCGACGCTGCTGTTCGGCGCCATCATGGGCTTCCTCTGGATGGGCGTCGGCCCGCTGGTTGCAGGTGCGGTTGCCGAGATGTTCGGTCTGCGCTGGCAGGCCATGATCCAGGGCCTCGCCTTCATGAGCCACCAGATCGGCAGCTTCCTCGGCGCCTACGGAGGAGGGGTGATCTACGACGCACTCGGCTCCTACAACATGGCCTGGCGCATCGGCGTCGCGCTGGGTCTCGCCGGCGGCATCATCCAGGTCGCATTCGCGCTGATCCGTCCGTCGCAGCCGCCATCGCCGGTATTGCGGACGGCGTAGGCGGGCGCGCGGGTTGCTGCCGCCAGCTTGGGAGCCTACAGCGGACGCCACCCATAGCCGCCACGCGATGGCTTCCACGCCGGAGGAAATCATTCTAAACTAACTAGAGACGCAAGAGCAAAGCGCCAGCATCAGGAGCAAGGATAGCGGCTGGTCTTTGTTGATCTGTGTCAAGCTCATACCGCCAGCTCGGAATGCACTGCAGGATAGTCTTTCCAGAGCGATCTCAGTTGCTGAGCGAGAAAAGCAGCAGCAGGCTCGTTCGCAACCGCAACAAGGGCGGCTCGACACAGGGGCCATTGTGGCGAGGTTCACATGTTTAGCACATCCTCGTCACGCGGTACCTCGGCCTATTTTGAAAGTCTGACGCGAGCGGGCCAACAAATCAAGGCGGTGGCAAGGTGGGTGGCGTTCGCGCTCGTCGCCGCGCTCGTTGCTGCAAGTTTGAACGCCACGTTTGGAGATACGCCGGCCGCGCGAAGCTTTTCGCAACCGGGCCTTCAGCGGATCGGTGATTATCTGCGACATGAGATCGCGATCGGTAAAATTCCCGGCGCGATCCTGTTGATCCAGCAGCACGGAAAGCCAGTCTATTACGAAAAATTCGGCCTGCGCGACGTCGCAACCAAGGTGCCGATGACGGATGACACCATCTTTCGGTTCTATTCGATGTCGAAGCCGATCACATCGGTTGCCGCGCTCATGCTGGTCGACGACGGCAAGCTGTCGCTCGATGACCCCCTCTCCAAATACATTCCGGCCTTTGCCGACGTAAAGGTCGGCGTGGAAAAGCCCGACGCGACTGGAAAGCCAGTGTTTACGCTGGAACCGCTCAAGCGCCCGATCACCATACTCGATCTGATGCGACAGACTTCCGGTATCACCTACGGGTTTTACGGCGACGGCCCCGTGCAAAAACTCTATCGGCAGGCCGACCTTTACGACGGCGATTTTGACAACGCGGAGTTCGCTGCGCGCCTGGCGAAGCTGCCGCTCGCCGAGCAGCCGGGCACGACGTGGACCTATAGCCATTCCGTCGATGTGCTCGGGAGGGTGATCGAGGTAGTTTCGGGACAATCGCTGTTTCAGTTCGAGAAGGAGCGGCTGCTGGATCCCCTTGGCATGAGCCATACCGCGTTTTTTGTCGCGGACGAGGCGAAGCGCCCGCTGGTTGCCCAGTTCCTGCCGGATGATCTGATAGACCCACCCATTGCCGGAATCAGGGACCCGATGGTGCATAGGCGCTGGGAATCCGGTGGTGCCGGAATGGTAGGGACAACCGGCGACTACGCGCGCTTTGTGCAGATGCTCTTGAATGGCGGCACGCTTGACGGACGACGCTATCTGAAGCCGGAGACGGTGGCCCTGATGACGTCGGACCAAATCGGTCCCGGGAGCGGAATCGCACCCGCCAATATCTATTTTCTGGCAGTCCACGCCGGATTCGGATTGGGCGTTGCCGTGCTCACATCGCCGCAGCCGAAGAGGCCGTGGCCGCCGGGCATATATGGATGGGATGGCGTGGCCGGCGCCTTTTTCTTCGTTGACCCGAATGACGATTTGTTTGCGCTCTGCATGATGCAGTCACCATCGCAACGCGGGCGGATCGAGACGGAGTTGGCGCCGCCGATTTTCGATGCGATGGTGAGGTAGGCTGCCAAAGCTTAATCGACTTCAGGGACCAATCGCGATTGCCGTTAGCAGGCAATGCATTCGGCTCCTACCTCGAGTTGCCCGCGTCACTCCGTGGCCGCGCCACCCGTGCTGCGAACCGCATAGGCATCGGCAGCCGCTGCTCATTAGTTGGGCGATGCGCTGCTGAGTGAAGCAGCGCGCGGCGAGATTGCCGCAAAGCAGCAAACTGGAATCGCTGCGCATTCAGCAGCTTGAATGAATCGCGTCGACGGTGCGAATCTTGCTTGTCCTTTGACCAAGAATTGGAACCGTCGCTGACGCTTTCCGATCTGGCGACAAGGGAAAGGCCGATAAGCCATGAGGCTGGTCGATGCCAGTCTCCAGCCATCGACGCTCGACGACCTCATCGCGCCGAGCCGCGATCATTGTGTCCCGAAAATCCGAGCTGATCACGCTGGCGTCGTCGCGCCGGCGCGAATGATCATCTCTGCGGTTCCATTCAAACAATGCCCAGAAGACATCTCTTGCGACTTGGGAGGACGATGATGGACTCAAGAACATCCACGCGCCAAAGGCTCGTGACATTGGTGGTCGCGCAGCTGGGAATTGCGCTTCTCTACCTCGCCATCGGCGACGTTGCGTTCGCGGAGGATGCGGCCCCGCCTGCCTGCGGCGGCAAGATCCTCGAGAAGTGTACGCCCAATCCCGGCGACACCGCCTGGATGCTCACCTCCGTTGCGCTGGTGCTGATGATGACGGTCCCGGGGCTTGGGCTGTTCTATGGCGGCATGGTGCGCAAGAAGAACGTGGGCGACACCGTGATGACCAGCTTTGCGGTGACCTGCCTCGTCACCATCCTGTTCGCGATCCTGACCTACAGCCTGGCCTTCCGCGCCGGCACGCCGTTCATCGGCGGGTTCGACCGCATGTTCCTGAGGGACATCCTCAGCGACATCGGCAAGGGCGGGATCGGCAACCCCAATCCGCTCGCGGCGACGATTCCCGAAAGCGTCTACATCTGCTTCCAGATGACGTTCGCGATCATCACGCCCGCGCTGATCGCAGGGGCCTTCGCCGAGCGGATGAAATTCTCCGCGATGCTCTGGTTCATCGGCCTGTGGGCGATCTTCGTCTATGCGCCGATCGCGCATTGGGTGTGGGGCCCTGACGGCATCTTCTCCTCCGGCAACGACGCTGCTTGGGTCAAGGTGCTCGACTTCGCCGGCGGGACCGTCGTGCATATCAATGCCGGCGTGGCGGGCCTGATGTGCGCCATCATGCTCGGCAAGCGCAAGGAGGCGGGACCGGCCCACAACATGGTGCTGACCTTCATCGGCGCCTCGCTGCTGTGGGTCGGCTGGTTCGGCTTCAACGCGGGCTCCGCGGTGACGGCAGGCATGCAGGCCGGCATGGCGATGCTGGTGACGCAGATCGCGACCGCCGTTGCCGGCTTTACCTGGATGCTGGTCGAGTGGTCGCTCAAGGGCAAGCCGACGGTCGTCGGCATCTGCTCGGGCGCGGTTGCGGGCCTCGTCGCCATCACGCCCGCGTCCGGCTTCGTCAGCCCGATCGGCGCTTTCGTGATCGGCATCGCGGCCGGTGTCCTCTGCTACTGGGGATGCACCGGACTCAAGAGCATGTTCAGTTATGACGACGCGCTCGATTGTTTCGGCGTCCACGCCGTCGGAGGCATTGTCGGCGCGCTGCTTACCGGCATCTTCGCCGTCGAGCAATATGGCGGCACCGCGGGGGCTCTGGAGGGAAATCCGGGCCAGTTCATCAACCAGTGCATCGGCGTCGCCACGGTCTTTGTCTACGACGCCGTCGTCAGCCTGATCATCCTGTACGTGATCAAGCTGTTTATCGGTTTGCGGGTGTCGGAGGATATGGAGCGCGACGGTCTCGACCTCGCACTGCATGGCGAGGTCGTGCACTAGGGTAGATCGCCGATGACGATGTTGAACCAATCCGGCCATCCGCGTGCCCAGCGGATGCGCCGGCACGGGAGAAGGCACGATGACCGAGATCTTTGCGCAAGGTGATCTGCTGATTGAGCGGGTACCCGATGTGGCGCCATCGGGAACGCTCGCCGAAGCCGCCGAAGGTGTGCCGCTGGTCCTCCTGGAGGGCGAGGCCACGGGACACTGTCACGCGATCCGCGAGCGCGTGACGCTGTTTCGCGACGACGATCTGGCGCGCGACATTCCGGCCGGGCTCTATGTCGGGCATCTCCTGATCGCCTCGGCCTATGCGCGCGTGACGCATCAGGAACATGCGCCGTTGACGCTGCGGCGAGGGACCTATCGGGTGCGTCGCCAGCGCGAGCTCGGGCCTCGGGATGCGCGTGTCCTCGCCGACTGAGCGGGCGCTGTCCGCGGAGCAGACGGCGGCGTTTGGCGACTACCGTGCGCGGTGGAGAGCCATATGGCGTTCGACTGCACCTGCCGATCGCGGCGCCGCGGAACAGGGCGTGCGGCTTGCTTATCAGGCCGCAGGACTGGAGCCGCCGGCCCGCATCGTATGGTGCGACAGCCCGCTGGCGCTGGCCGGGCTTGCCGTCCGGATGTCGCGCGATGACGGCCGCAATGTGCGCTTTCGTCTCGTCGATCGCCTGCGCCGGCGCATAGCTTCGCGAGTCGAAGCGCGGGTGCACCGGAAGGTGCTTGCCGCGGTCGACAGCGCAGTCAATCCCGCCGACCTGCTGGTCGCCGCTGCGGCTGAGGCGGTGATACGGAACGTGCCGGGGCAGAATCTGTCCATGCTGGGCCAGCTGCGCCGAACCGGTCTGTCGTTCCCCGACGTGCTGCAGGCCCTCACCGCCCCGCGGGGCTTTTCGCGTTGCGCAGCGGGGCCGCACGATCTGTCCTGGCTTGGCGCTTACGATTATCTCCGCGAGGTCCTTGGTCTGCGCGCTGAGACGGAGCCGCTACGCGGCCTGATGCGGCTCGCAACGAGTGTGGGCTGGCTGCTGCCGCACGAGCGCACCTGCTGGCTCGCGGATCGACCGAACCTCATGTGCGGTGACGCGCGCGACCGGCTGCATCACGCAGGCGGTCCGGCGCTGCGTTATCCCGACGGCTGGTCGATCTGGGCCTGGCGCGGGGCGGAGGTGCCCCGCTGGATCATCGAACATCGGGACCGGATCACGCTCGCTGCGATCGACGAGCAAGTCGACGTCCAGGTCCGCCGCTGCATGATCGAGATCATGACGCCGGAACGTTACGTCGCGCTCGGCGGCGCCACCCGTGTGGCCGAGGACGAGACCGGAATCCTGTGGCGCCGCAACTGGCTCGCCGCGGATGCCTGGGCGGCCGTGGAGGTCGTCAACGCGACGCCTGAGCCGGACGGCACGCGCAGGCATTTCTTCCTCCAGGTGCCGGCCAATCTGCGCACGGCGCGCGAAGCGGTCGCATGGACCTACGGCATGAGGGCAGAGGCCTACGCACACCTCGTGCTGAGGACGTGATGCATGCTTGGTCGCTAGCTGCGGTAGTAGCGCCACATCCGCAGGAAGGTGCGATGGATCATGTCCGGCGGCTGATCGAACGGCTCGACATTGATCCGCACCATGTTGGTGTGGCTCATCCGCCAGGGCAGGCGCATCAGCCAGCGCCAGACCGGCTGCTTGCGCCAGTCGGCCACCAGCGCGCTGGTGAGCGGCGCGTTCAGCACGATCTGGAGTTCATGCACCGTCATGGCGCGCTCGGCGATCTCGACAAGATCGATGCGCTCGACGGCGCGCCACCGGATCAGGCCGAAGGCCTGAATGAAGATACCGTATTGGTTCGCGCCGATCGTGGGACGGCCGGTCTCGAGCAGCGGAATGTTGTAGTAGGTAAACCCGGCCGCGAGTGCCGCGAGCGCAAGCCAGTAGAGCGCGCCGGTGAGAAGCGCGGCCGTGCAGAAGATCGCGGCCAGCGCCGCCGTGACGTAGACCGGGAAATAAGTATCGTCGCGGCCATAAGCGACCGAATAGCCACCGACATGTCCCTCGTCCAAGGCCGCGATCATGGACGTGGAGGCTACGACCATTGGCCGCAAATAAAAACGGGGTCGCGAGCGCCCCGTAAAACTCAGCAGCATTGGCCGATCTTACTTGATCTCGGCGACTTGGCCGCTTGCGCGCCAATCAGGCAGGCAGGAGCGAAGACTGATCCTGCCTCGACCGCCACGCGGAAACACGCATCTGCCGTCTTATCTGGCGATCTGCAGCCTCGACCCGATGCTCAGCGCGCAGACGCTCGGCATGATCGGCGGCTTCAACGTGCTGGGCTCGCTGTTCTTCAGCTGGGCCGGCCAGCGCTGGAACAAGCTGGCGCTGTTGGGCGGCATCTACATCCTGCGCTCGCTCGCGCTGGCCCCGTGCGAGTTAAGACCAAAGGTCCTACAATAGATTTCGCGGCACATGGCAGATGCGAGTCATCAGGAGGTCCTGCATGCCAGAGATCAACACCAGGTTTCTGTTCACGATCACCCTAGAGATTCAAGTATCCGTTCTTGGCGACACCCCCTATGGCCGCCGCCGGATTTTTCATTTTGACGGCGGTAGCTTCGACGGGCCGAAGCTCAAGGGCAAGGTGTTGCCGGGTGGCGGCGGATGGTCTTTGATCCGCCGCGACGACGTGATGGAGGTAGACGTGCGGTTGACTCTCGAGACCGACGACAACCATCAAATCTACACAGCCTGGAAGGGCCTTCGCCATGGTCCGAAAGAAGTCATGGATCGCCTTTATCGAGGCGAAATCGTCGACCCGGGAGCCTACTATTTCCGCACCACGCCCTACTTCGAGACGAGTTCGGAAAAATACGACTGGCTGAACCGCATCTGCTCGATCGCCAGCGGTTCGCTTTCGCCGAACGCACGAACGCTAGATGTTTTTGAGGTGTTGTAGTCAATGCGTCAAACGTCTGCTGATGGCCCGCTCCAACGATCTTGCCCTTATTCCAGGCGACGCGCGTGGATACGACTTCAGCAATGCTTGAGATGTCAGCCATGATGGCTTCCTCGGTTCGTGAGGCGGGCCATTTGGCAGCCGGTAAGCTCCTGAAGGCACGTCGGCTTTCAGATTGTTCGGGACGTAGAATCGGTTCGGATCAGGGATCAAGCGGCGCTGTTGGCCCCATGCGGAAATGCCGCGGTTCGCCCCTGAACTCACTCTCCACAGGCCGCTTATCTCTTCGCGAAAGGCACCGATTGGCGATATCGATACTGACGTTCGAGGTCTCTCTATGCTATCTTTCCGAGCAATTGCAGGCTCGCCGGAGCCATCATATGCCCAAAGATCAAGTGGACCGCAGGCTGGCCGCGATTTTCGCCGGCGACATTGCCGGCTATAGCCGGCTGATGGGCGCCGATGAGGAAGGCACGCTACGCCAGCTCAAGGCCCACCGTAAGGAACTTGTCGATCCCAAGATCACCGAACATCGCGGCCGAATCGTCAAAACGACGGGCGATGGAATGCTCGTGGAGTTCGTGAGCGTGGTCGACGCCGTCCGTTGTGCGGTCGATATCCAGCGTGGCATGGCCGAGCGTAACGCCGTGGTTCCGTCGGACGAGCGCATCGAATTCCGCATCGGCATCAACGTCGGCGACATCATTTTCGATGGCGATGACATTTTCGGAGATGGCGTCAATGTGGCGGCGCGTCTGGAGGCGCTGGCCGATCCCGGCGGGATCATGGTTTCGGGCGTCGTGCATGATCAAGTACGCGATAAGCTCAGCTTTGCTTTTGAGGACTTGGGAGAACAGGCGGTCAAAAACATCGCACGTCCGGTCGGCGTTCACCGCGTTCAATTGGCCGAGCAAGTTGCGCCAGGCAAATCGGCGACCGCCGCCGGCAAGATGGAGCGGACGGTCTCCGATCGGCCGTCCCTCGCCGTGCTTCCGTTCGCCAATATGAGCGGCGATGCCGAGCAGGAGTATTTCGCCGACGGCATCACCGAAGACATCATCACAGCTCTGTCGAAGCTGCGCTGGTTCTTCGTCATCGCCCGGAATTCGTCGTTCATCTACAAAGGTAAAGCAGTCGACGTAAAGCGCGTCGCACGCGAACTCGGCGTTCGCTATGTGCTCGAGGGTAGTGTTCGCAAGAGTGGCAACCGCGTGCGGATCACCGCCCAGCTAATCGACGCGGCAACCGGCAATCATATTTGGGCGGAACACTATGACGGTGAGTTAAACGACATTTTCGATCTACAAGACCGAGTCACAACGCGCGTGGTGGGTGCAATCGCGCCGAAGCTGGAACAGGTCGAGATTGAACGCGCCAAGCGCAAGCCGACCGAGAGTCTCGATGCATACGACCATTATCTGCGCGGCATGGCTAGCCTTCATCAATGGACCAGGGAATCCAGCGATGAGGCACTGCGGCTATTTTACAGGGCTTTCGAGTTGGACCCTGGGTTTGCGTCGGCATACGGCACGGCTGCTTGGTGTTTCGTCTTGCGGAAGGCGAATAGGTGGATGGCCAACCCTGCTCAAGAGATCGCCGAAGCGGCACGGCTCGCCCGTCGGGCGGTGGATTTAGGGGCGGATGACGCCACGGCACTATCATGTGCAGGTTATGCGCTCGTCTTTGTTGCGCACGATCTCGATAACGGGTCAGCCATTCTCGATCGAGCGCTCGCGCTCAATCCCAATCACGCTGGAGCTTTGATCAACAGCGGATGGACAAAAGCCTTTCTCGGCGAACCGGATATGGCCATCAAGCATGTGACCGATGCCATGCGCTTGAGCCCGCTCGATCCAATGAGTTTCCGAACCCTGGGCGCGGTCGCGCTCGCTCATTTCGTTGCTGGTCGTTATGACGAGGCGTCGTTGTGGGCTGAAAAGGCACTGCGGGAGCGGACGAATTTTCTCCCCGCAATACGCGATCTAGCGGCGTCGAGAGCGCTCGCGGGTCGAGATAGCGAAGCGCAAGCAGCAATGGCGCGCCTGCGCGAAATCGCCCCCGCAATGCGAGTTTCCACTGTCAAAGAATGGCAACCGTTTCGTCGACCTGACGACCTCGCAAGGCTAGAGGATGGCCTGCGTAAGGCGGGCTTGCCGGAATGATGAGGGGCTGAACTTAACGTCGAGCTGTTTGAAGTCTGCTTGTAGTAGATGGAACGCACATGCCCGCTTATTACATTGGTGAACACCTAATCTCTAATGTTGCGTTGTTTGACGACTACCTTGCAAAGGTAGTGCCGATGGTCGAGCGCTTCGGCGGCCGCTATCTCACAAAGGCGGGTTCACACGAAATACTGGAGGGGGATTGGAGACCCAATCGGGTGGTTATCATCGAATTTCCCGATATTGCATCGATTAAAAATTGGTACCGGGCACCGGAATACCAACCGCTCATCGCATTGCGCCGAAGCGCCGCGACCGACGTGATGATTATGCTCGAAGGATTGTGAAGTCTCGGTGTAGGGCCTGACCGTGGTACAATCTACGACCGCGACCCGGCGGCGTCGGGTGCTCGGATTGATCATGGCTTCAGATTTACCTACCCAGTGGCGATTGGATAGCCAGATTCAATGGCGCGGTCTTTTGGGCATCGTCTATCTGGTTTGCATCGTCGATGTCGGTTGCTGGCCCCTTAGCTGACGTGGCGCAATTGCGCACGAAGTCTGCAAGTGACCCGAATGGGACGTCGCTTTGATCATCAATCTCAAGACCGCGAAGGCGATCGCTATCATCATCCCGGACAAGTTGCTCGCAATCGCGGACAAAGTGCTCGAATGATCGCAAAGCGCGTCAGTGTTGCAGCGGTGCATGGGTCCACTTGTGTGAAGGGTTTCGGATGCCGGCCGCTTGAGGGACGGCGCCGCGAGTTTAGCGGCTGGGGTTCCGAAAGCCTAAGGAAGGAAACCGCGCTTAAGGGAACGTACGGCGGTGCGGCGGGGGCTATGGGGATTTGAGTGCCGCGGGCGAGCCGGCTGATTCCGCATCATAGCGAAATGAGGTGATCGCCAACACGCGACATTCCCTACCTCGATCGCGTCCGCAGACTGGATTCATTCCGACGACCGAAACCATGGTATCGTTTTGGACCTCCTTGTTGAACCCGAGCTTCCCTGCTCATGCTTACAGTCTTCAACAGTCGGTTAGCTACGAGCCTCCTTCGTTTGGTGAGTTTGCTGGCGATCTCGGCCGGACCGGCCTTTGCCGACGATGAACAGGTCTGGGCCGCGCTAAGGCAAGGCAGCAAGATTGTCCTGCTGCGCCACACTCACGTCGACATGCGAGACGGAGTAGGGCATCTCGCGCCCGGCAACTGCGCCGAGGAAGTCAACCTTTCTCCCCGAGGCATTGAGCAGGCCAAGCGCATCGGAGAAGCGTTCCGCGATCACGGCATTGCGGTCGGAGAGGTCCTGACCAGCCCGTATTGCCGTTGTATCGACACCGGCAGGCTTGCGTTCGGGCGCGCGACGCCTGTCAACTACCTGATGCCTCCCGGCGTCTTATCCGACAGTCAGGCGACGTTGAACCAGCAGCGGGTCGTGCAAGACATCCGGAGCCACCGCTCTTCCGCGAACCTGGTGATGATTACCCACGATCTCAACATTTCCAACGTCGTTCTCGAACCGTCAATTGCCATGGGCGATTTCTTTGTTCTCCAGCCCAATGCGACAGATTTTGATGTCATCGGCAGGATCCGAATGCGTGACAAATAGCCCACCGACGTCGATCGTCGTTTTGACGAGCACCGATGCCGCTTAGCCTCATCCTGAGGAGATCGCCACCGGGTCCGCGCAAAGCGCGGCCCGATGACAGGCTCCGCGGTCGTCTCGAAGAACGAGGCGCGCGCTCAGGTCGCGCAAAATATCATCTGCGATCGCCCTGGGGTAGTCGGGGAGGTCGCCTAGCTTTTGAGTGTCGACAGCTGATCCGTGTCGTAGCGCGCCCGCAATTCTGCGATTGCCGTTGGATCTGCCGCACCGCCTCGTGCGACTGTCTCGGACAGCTCCTCGAAATAGCGCTCGTGCCCGGGGGGAGACACTGTCATGAGCACGCGCGCGATCGTGCCGGACTCGTTGGCGATGTTGTGCGGTACGCCCGGAGGCAAGAACAGATATGTGCCGGGGGTCGCGCGCACGCGTTCGTCGCCGACCTGCCAGTTGCACTCGCCCTCCAGTACGTAGAACGTTTCTTCCTGCACGCGATGAACATGCAGCCCGGTGGAGAAGCCGGGCGGGATTGTCCACTCGAACATCGAGGTGTGCCGGGTATCGCTGCCGGTGACCAGGAATCCCATCGGTTGGCCGGCCAGTTTGACGGATTTGCCTTCCCCGGGGCGTCGGATGATCGGCTGTCGGTTCATAATAGCTCCTCCAGGTTGCTGCTCAGGGAGCCTGAATTTGCCGGTCAGCCATCCAAAGGTCGTGAAACGCCCCCGAAATTATTGCAAAATGTCGCCGAAATGACCGAGCAACCCGCGCCAGCAACCTACAGATTTGGCTCCTTTGCCCTCTATGCCGACACCGGCGCGCTGCTTTGCGGGGGTGTCACGAGCTTGCTCGGCCAGCGCGGCGCCGCGCTGCTGCGCCTTCTGCTGGAGCGCGCAGCAACTCCCGTCAGCAAGGATGCGCTGATCGATGCCGCATGGCCCGGGCTCATCGTTGAGGACAGCAATCTCACGGTGCAGGTTGCGGCGCTTCGCCGCGCGCTTGAACTGGGCGACGGCGGACGCTGGATCGAGACGCTGCCGCGTCGCGGCTATCGCTATATCGGGCCGCCGGTGACGCGCGTCGATGCGAATGCGGCCGACGCCCCCCAGCCGGCCGCGCTTCCTGTGCCGGAAAAACCTTCGATCGCGGTGCTACCGTTCGAACGATCGGGCGAGGCCGCCTGGTTCGCCGACGGCATGGTCGACGACATCATCACCGGTCTGTCGCGCATCAGGTGGCTGTTCGTTATCGCTCGCAACTCAAGCTTCGTTTGGCGGGATCGTATCGCCGATGTCAAACAAGTCGGCCGCGATCTCGGCGTGCGTTATGTCCTGCAGGGCAGCGTACGCCGCGTCGACGATCGCGTCCGCATCAACGCGCAACTCGCCGACGCCGCAAGCGGTGCGCAGATCTGGGCCGAACGCTACGACCGCACCGCAGGCGACGTGTTCGCCCTGCAGGACGAGATCGCTCTCGCCGTGGTCGGCGCCATCGAGCCGAGCCTGCGGCGTGCCGAGGTTGAACGCATCCGCCGCAAACGACCCGATAGCCTTGATGCCTACGAGCTCGTACTGCGTGCGCAGCCGGATGTTGACTCCGGCATGCCTGATCGCGCCGCGGTCGCTCTGAGCCAATTGTGGCGCGCCCTCAGTCTCGAACCCACCTACGGCCTCGCCCACGGACTGGCCGCGATGAGCCATCATAACCGGTTTCTGCGCGCGGGGCTCAAGGAAGAGGACCGTCTGGCGTCAGTACGGCACGCGCGCCTTGCAATCGAGCACGGCCGCGACGACGCGCTGGCGCTTACCTTTGCCGGGTTCTCGCTCGGTATGGACGCGCACGACCGCCATGCGGCTTTCGCAGCCTTCGAAGCAGCGCTTGCCTTAAGTCCGTCGACCGCTCTTGCCTGGATCCTGGGCAGCGTCGTCGCCGGATGGGCGGGCGAGGCGGAGCGTGCGATCGATTGGAGTGAGCGCGGCATTCGCTTGAGTCCGTTCGATCCTTGGGCTTTTGCGGCTTACGACGCACAGGCGCTCGGTCATTTCAATCGCGATCGCTACGCCGAAGCCGCTAGCGCTGCTTACAAGTCCAACCTTGCAAATCCCGCTCATAGCATCACTTGGGTACAACTCGCCGCATCGCTCGTCGCGCTCGGACGGATGGAAGAGGCCCGGGCCGCCGCAGCTTGCGTGCTGGAGCTGCAGCCTGGCTTCCGCGTCAGCGGACAGCTGGCCGGCGTGGATTGCGCGCCTGAATTGGCATCGAAACTGCGTAAAGCCCTGTGCGCATCGGGGCTGCCAGAATAATCCGCCGATACTCGAGCGGCCTTAATGCGCGGTCTCGGCAAATGCCTCTCAAAATAGATCACATCGGTCCGCTCGATGCGGGTATTGTCCAATGAAAGTTCGCCAGGCGGACGCGTGGTGCCGACGTGCCTTTCTCAGAAGACGTGCCTTTCTCAGAAAACCAGCTGGAGCAAGGCCCTTCGCATGAAAATTCGTGTCGGCTTCGAGATGATCTACGACTTTCCGCAAGCAACGCCTTTGATCGCGGTGGTTGGCGTGCACTTCACGCGGGCCTCCGACGTCATCGTGCCCGACTACCTCACAAGCCAGCCCTCCGTGCCGATCACGCCCTACCGCGACGCCTTCGGCAACTGGTGCAGCCGGATTGTCGCGCCCGCGGGTCGTGTGCGGCTTTTCGCCGACGGGATGGTGCGCGACAGCGGCTTGCCCGATGTGACCGTGCCTTCAGCTACGCAACACGCGGTCGAGGATCTGCCAGCGGACACCATCGTTTACCTCCTCGGTAGCCGGTATTGCGAGACCGACCGGCTGTCCGACGTTGCATGGAAGCTGTTCGAGAAGACCAAGCCAGGCTGGGCCCGGGTTCAGGCGATTTGCGATTTCGTTCACGGTCATATCGCGTTCGGCTACGAGCACGCCCGCGCAACCAAGACGGCGTGGGAGGCCTTCAACGAGCGCAAGGGTGTTTGCCGCGACTACGCGCATCTGGCCATCTCGTTCTGCCGCTGCATGAATATTCCCGCACGCTATTGCACCGGCTATCTCGGCGATATCGGCATGCCGCCGCCGTATGCGCCCGGCGATTTCGCCGGCTGGTTCGAGGCCTATCTCGGCGGTCGCTGGTACACCTTCGATGCGCGCAACAACACGCCGCGAATTGGTCGCGTCCTGATCGCACAGGGCCGCGATGCCGCCGATGTTCCGATCACCCAGACGTTCGGACCCAACACGCTCGTCAGCTTCAGGGTGTGGACGGACGAGGTCGTGGAGACGTCCGGCGCCGCCTCCAACCGAAGCGATCGAGATTGACCTCGCTATCGGGAGGGGGCCTGTTACACTCTTCACGTCACCGCACCGTTCGCTGACGAAGAAGCGCGAACCGCGGCAAAGCTGAAGAACATTTGCCGCGGCTGCTAGAGGTCGCCTTAACGGCCAACGCTGCTGGAGATCATGTCGGGGCGCGGAGCCCGGGCGAACTCACCCACTGATGGATCTCAATGGCGTTATCCATCTGATCAGCCTTTCGCAGTAGCTCGGCACGACGAATGCCAACAGGCAAGTGTTCAGCCTGCTTCCGCAAGCTGAAGGCCTCTTGCGTCAAGCGGTATTCCAAAGTCGAAGGTTGATCGAGAATTCGCAGATGCGACATGATGCACGCTCCCTTGCTCGGTGAGGGCGGGAGCGCAAGAAGCGCTCTCATCACCGGTAGATGCCATGGGCCGGGCGGTGCTGATCCCTATATGGTGCTTGGTGGCATTTGAACCAGACCGCGATCAGATCAAATCTTGATAGCTTGAAGTCGAAGTGCCTGCAGATGACGTTTTTCGGCGATTTCGTTTCCAGTGATTTCGTTTCCAACGATTTTTTGGCGCTTATCTGTCAATCGTTGACAGCGCTTGCGTCTGCAGCCTGCGCGTTGGCGAGATCGATCGAACCGATCGAGACCATCTCCATGGAGCCGCGGACGTTCTCCGAGGGCACCGTGATCATCGTCGCAACGCGGCGATAAGCCGGGAAGCTGAGACCCTCGATCGCCTCCTCGTCGGTGACGACATCATATGTGCCGGCAGGCAGCAGCCGCTCGATGCCGCGGATCCGAAACGGATGTCTGAACGTGACGGTTTCTCGCCGCGAGCGGATGGTCATGCGGGCCTGCCTTTTCGACAAGAGGGGCTCAACCGACGCTGGCGATACGACCATGCGCCCGTTGCGCGGCAATAGCCAGCGCTATTGTCGGGACGTCGCGTGCTGCGACTGGTCAAGACGGCCGCACACTTTATCGGCGTGAACCAAAGTGCTCTGAGGTCGTTTAACCAAATCACCGGCTGGGCTGCCAAAGGAGTCGGTGACTGAGAGAGACGCGCGCTCCCTCCTGCCTGGCAAGGAGCGCACGATGGTTGGCCAACAAGAGTCGCGACCCGAACCGCCGAGCCATTGCCCCAAATGCGACGGCGTTCCGCGTCTTTACCTGCGGCTCCCCAACATGCGCAAAGGCACGGTCGCCTACATCTACCGTTGCGAGAAATGCAGCGAGCTGATCTGGGACGATTAATCGCTCCGGTTGGCGCCTTCGACTTGCGTTAGCGGCCATAGCCTGATGTGTGCTATGCTGCCCCATGGAACATCAAGGCGTCGAGTATTCCGTCGTTCAGACCATCAATCCCTTCGGCTGGAAATGGTCGTTTGAGCGAACCGGCCGTACGCCCAGAACTGGTGTTGCCTATAGTCGAGCGGAGGCTGTCAGCGCTGTTGAACGAGCCATCGGCCAATCGCTCAGAGACCGGCAGCGGCAATAGGCGGACGCGAGGCTCTCCAATTCGCGGCGAACGTCGTCCACCACGCTGGCCCAGTCGCCTCGCGTGGGCTGCCTGAACAGCTTCATCGACTGATACCAGGGGCTGTCGTCGCGGTTGAGCAACCAGCGCCAGTCCGGGTTGAACGGCACCATCGTCCAGACAGGGGCGCCCAGCGCGCCGGCGAGGTGAGCGACGCTGGTGTCGACCGAGATCACCAGATCGAGACAGGAGATCAGTGCCGCTGTTTCGCTGAAATCCGTCAGATGTTGCGTGAGGTCGATGATATCAGAACGTTCAGCAAGGAAGGCCCGGTCCTGATCGCGGATGCCTTTTTGCAAGCTGACGAACTGGACGTCGCAATCCAGCAGCGGAACAAGCGTCCGCAGCGTCATCGATCGATTGTGATCGTTCTTGTGATCCGGATTGCCCGCCCAGACCAGTCCGACGCGGATGCGAGTGCGGGGACCCAGCCGGCTGCCCCACGCCTTCACGCGCGCCGCCGGAGGCGCAGGAACGTAGGCTTGCGCGAGCGGGATCGTATCGAGCCGCGTCTTGAACGCCAATGGTAGCGTTCCGAGAGGGCAGTGCAGGTCGAACGCCGGTGAGGACGATCGGCTGACACACTCTACGACCCCGGCGATGCCCCCGAGACACTGCTGGATCGGAGGCTCGACCTCCAGGATGACCTTGGCTCCGAGCGCGGCCACCATCGGCACATAGCGCGCGAACTGAATCGCGTCACCCAGTCCCTCGTCGGAGTGCAGCAAGATGGTCTTGCCTGCGATCGGCTGGTTGCCAAGCCAAAGGGGCTGGGAAAAGCCGCGATCGACCAGACCGACCGAGGGAAGCCTCCAGCGCGCTTCGCGCGCGGGCCAGCCGTGCTCGAAGTCGCCAGTCAGCAGTTGAAGAGTCGCCAGATAGAACAGCGTCTGCGCATCGTTCGGGGCGGCCGCCAGCGATCTGCGCAGAGTCGCGAAAGCTTCATCCAGCAATTGCAGATGCAACAAGACCACGGCCTTGTTGTTGAGCACGGCATGAAAATCGGGGCGAAGGGCCAGCGCCCGGTCGAAGCAGGCAAAGGCCTGTTCCAGACGGCCAAAGCGCCAATGCAGCAGGCCGAGATTGTTGTGCGTCTCCGCGAGGCTCGGGTCGAGCGCAATGGATTTCTCGTAGTCGGCTTGCGCGTCCTCGAAGCGGTTCACAGCCGAGAGGCAGACGGCGCGCATTTGGTACAGGGCTGCGGATGGATTTAGCTTCTCGGCGACGTCGAAGCATTTTATGGCATCCGCATGCCGGCCGAGCTTAAGCTGCAGCATGCCGCAGTTTTGCGCTGGCTCCCAGTATTGCGGATTGAGCTTCAGGGCCTGCTGATAGTGCAACACTGCCTCGTCGCTCTGGGCGAGTTGCCAGAGCAGATTGCCGAGGTGATTTTGGAGGACCGCATCATCAGGTTTGAGGCTCAAGGCGTGGCTGTAGTGCCGCCGTGCGTCCTCGAACCGACCCTGCCGCTCCTGCACCGTGGCGAGAGTCAGGAGATACTCCGCCTTCGGCGCCTGCTGGACGGCGCGGCCGATCCATTGTGCGGCGGCGTCGGGCTGCTGCGCGTGAAAACAAAGCACGCCCAGCAAATGCAGGGCATCAGGGTGTTGCTCGTCCAGCGTCAGCGCCTGCTGGCAACACAGCTCGGCCTCGGCAAGTCGTCCCGATTGAAGATGCACGAAGCCAGCCTGGCAAAGCGCCGCCGGCGTTGCGTTTCCGGAATGTTTGGCCGCGGCCCGGCGCTCTCTGCGATTCATGGATGGTTAGGGCAATGGAAGTCGTATCAGCCTCGCTCGCAGGCAGCGAGCCCGACCATCCTAAACATGTCAGGATTTCGCGAGGCTGATGGGTCCCGGCGCTGCGGCGCACCGCTACGCGCTGCACCGCGTCCGGGACACGGGGAAGCCCAAACGAAAACGGGGCCCGCAAGGGCCCCGCAAACTCTTCAACGCTTCGCCGATCTTACTTGATCTTGGCTTCCTTGAATTCAACGTGCTTGCGCGCGACCGGGTCATACTTCTTCTTGACCAGCTTGTCGGTCATGGTGCGCGAATTCTTCTTGGCAACGTAATAGAAGCCGGTGTCGGCCGAGGACACGAGCTTGACCTTGATGGTGACCGCTTTGGCCATGTTCTGAACCTCAGGATATTGGGGAATCTGGAGCCGGCCAAACGGCCCGCGTTGGCCGGCAACCTAGCCAGAAACCGCCTGATGTCAAGGTTTTACACCCCGAAAACCACTCAAATCGGGCCCATTACGCCTCGAAGAACCGGTTTTTCGGCCGGGGAAGGCCGAGATTCTCCCTCAAAGTGGCCCCTTCATACTCTTTCCGGAAAATCCCGCGCCGCTGCAGCTCCGGGACGACCTTGTCGACGAAATCGTCGAGGCCTGCAGGGAGGAACGGGAACATGATGTTGAAGCCGTCGGAGCCGCGGCCGACCAGCCATTCCTCCATCTGGTCGGCGATGGTTTTCGCGGTGCCGACGAAGGCGAGCCCGCCATAGCCGCCGACGCGCTGGGCGAGCTGGCGCACGGTGAGCTTGTCGCGTTTGGCGAGGTCGACCATGCGCTGCCGGCCGCTCTTGCTGGCATTGGTCTCGGGGATGTCAGGCAATTGCCCATCCGGATCGAAGCCGGAGGCGTCGGTGCCGAGGATGACCGAGAGCGAGGCGATGGCACTGTCGTAGTGCACGCGGCTGTCGAGCAAAGCGCGCTTCTCCTTGGCCTCGTCGACGCTGTCGCCGACCACGACGAAGGCGCCGGGCAGGATTTTCAGATGCTCGGGATCGCGGCCGACCTTCTCCATGCGGCCCTTGATGTCGGCATAGAGCTTTTGCCCGTCGGCGAGGCTGCCGCCGCCGGTGAACACGGCTTCGGCCGTCTCCGCCGCAAGCTGCCTGCCGTCTTCGGACGCGCCGGCCTGCACGATGACCGGCCAGCCCTGCACGGGGCGGGCGATGTTGAGGGGGCCGCGGACCTTCAGATATTTGCCGTTGTGGTCGAGCACATGCATCTTCGATGGGTCGAAGAACAGGCCGCTGTCGACGTCGCGCACGAAGGCGTCGTCCGCGAAGGAGTCCCACAAGCCCGTGACGACGTCGTAGAACTCGCGGGCGCGCTTGTAGCGCTCGGCGTGCTCCATGTGGTCGTCGAGGCCGAAATTCAGCGCGGCGTCCGGGTTCGAGGTGGTGACGATGTTCCAGCCCGCGCGCCCGCCGCTGAGATGGTCGAGCGAGGCGAAGCGCCGCGCGACGTGGTAGGGCTCATCGAACGTGGTCGAGCCCGTCGCGATCAGGCCGATCCGCTCGGTGACCGCGGAGAGCGCTGACAACAGCGTGAACGGCTCGAACGAGGTCACGGTGTGGCTGCGCTTGAGCGCGTTGACCGGCATGTTCAGCACGGCGAGGTGATCGGCCATGAAGAAGGCGTCAAACTTGCCGGCCTCGAGCTTCTGGATCAGCGTCTTGATGTGGCCGAAATTGAAATTGGCGTCGGGCCAGGCCCCGGGATAGCGCCAGGCGCCGGTGTGGATGCTGATCGGGCGCATGAACGCGCCAAGCTTGAGTTGCCGTTGTGCCATCGCGCCCAAAATCCCGTTCTGGTGTCGTTGCGGGAAGACATAGGCACGCCTGGGAACTCCGCCATCGGCGGAGGCGGGAAGAATTTTTTGTTTTTCGCAGGTCTCCCAGCACGCCATTCCAGGGCGCCGCAACAGCGGCGAGCCCGGAATGACCCCTAGCTCAAAATGTCCTTCTGCATCTTGCCGCCGTAGAAATGGAAGAACGGCACCGGCGCGTCGTGGCGCAGCGGGCCGGTGGCAAGGCGGCTGTCGAGCTCGTTGAGCACATTCCGTGTCATCGGATGCAAATCGGCGAGCGGTTTTGAGCCGAGCTCGACCCAGACCAGCTCGACCAGCTCCGCATCCGCATGGATCACGCCCTCGACGCGGTGGGTGATCGCAGACGCATCCGCCGTGAAGAAGCGCGTGTCGAACCGTTTGACGCGGCCGGGCGGGGTGATCGCGCGTGCGATCAGGAACAGGCTGGACGGGTCGGGCAGCAGGCCCGCATCTGCGAACGGCTTCCAGGGACCTTCGAGCCTGGCTTTGCCTTCACTCTTGCGCCCCAAGCAGAGGCCGGTCTCCTCGCAGGCCTCGCGGATCGCGGCGATTGCCAGCGATTTTGCGCGCGAGGCCGGCGTCTTCGGGCTGCCCTTGGCGAGATTGGCCTCTAACTCAGTGGTGATGGAGGCCGCGACCGGCACGCGATAATCGTCCTTGTCGACGCGGCCGCCGGGGAAGACGAACTTGCCGGGCATGAACACCACCTTGTCGTGGCGCTTGCCAACCAGCACCTTTGGAACGGCGCCGCTGCGATCGACCAGGATCAGTGTCGCCGCATCCCGGGGACGGAAATAGGGATGGTGATCGGCTTCCTTGCCCTCGTGGATCTTTGCCTTCTCGGCTGCCTGCGACGTATCCGTCATATCCTCACCCAACTGCTTTTTTGCTTATTGCTTACACAGGCGGAATACCATCCGGCGGGTTGTCGTCAAACCCGTGCATGCGCAGAGCCCATTGCAAGCCGACCACAGCTCCCTTGACCGGCTGCAACAGCCCGAGCGAGGCGAAGAAGGTAAAGGGCAAATAGGCCGCGAAGGTGAGCCAGACCGGCGTCGTGTAATTGGTCTCGATCCACAGAATCGCCGGCACGGTGATGTGGCCGACGATGACGATCACGAGATAAGCGGGCAAATCGTCGGCGCGATGGGGCGTGAAGTGGAGGCCGCATGTCGCGCAATTGTCCGCGGTCTTCAGGAAGGCGCGGAACAGTTTTCCCTGGCCGCAGCGCGGGCAGCGGCCGCGAAGGCCGCGTCTCATCGCCGCCCAGACGTCCCGCTTCTCGACGAGG
The DNA here is from genome assembly GCF_049949285.1 of Bradyrhizobium ganzhouense. Taxonomy (NCBI): domain Bacteria; kingdom Pseudomonadati; phylum Pseudomonadota; class Alphaproteobacteria; order Hyphomicrobiales; family Nitrobacteraceae; genus Bradyrhizobium; species Bradyrhizobium ganzhouense. The sequence continues at coordinate 5,454,229 of NZ_CP181318.1, read as the reverse complement.
CCGGTCTCGCGCGTCCAGATTTTTGGGGCTGTGCTCATGGTCACCATGCCTTGCCCTTCTGTCCCCCGCCTTTCCCCTTGTTCTTTCCCTTGCCCTTCTTGCCGGTCTTTGGCTTGGGCGGCTTGCGTTTTCTGTCCGGGCTGCGTCCGGGATGCGCCTTGAGCGAAGGACGGCGCTGCGGACCAGCCTGCCTGCGGTCGCGCGGGCTCGTCTCGCTGGATGACGACAGCAGCTCAAAGCGAAGAGCGCCTGCGACGGGAGCCGCCTCGATCAGGCGGACGTCAACGACGTCGCCAAGCTGGTACATGGTGCGGCTGCGCGTGCCGACGAGGGCGTGGCGGCCTTCGTCATAGTTGAAATATTCCGTGCCAAGGGATCGGATCGGGATCAATCCGTCGGCGCCGGTATCAGTGAGCTTCACGAACAGGCCGGCGCGCGTGACGCCGGAGACGCGGCCCTGGAAACTGGCGCCGATGCGGTCGGCGAGATGATGGGCGATCAGGCGGTCGACGGTCTCGCGCTCCGCTTTCATCGCGCGTCGCTCGGTCAGCGAGATATGCGCGGCGACTTCGCCGAGGGTTTCCGGCGTCTCGCTGTCGGGCAGGGCGCCTTCGCCGAGGCCAAGCGCGCGGACCAGCGCGCGGTGCACGACGAGGTCGGCGTAGCGGCGGATCGGCGAGGTGAAATGCGCGTAGCGGCGCAGGTTGAGGCCGAAATGGCCGTAATTCTCCGAAGAGTATTCCGCCTGCGCCTGCGCGCGCAGCACGACTTCGCTGACCAGCGGGAAATGGTCGTGGCCTTCGAGCTGCGCCAGCACGCGGTTGAACAGAGCGGGGCGCAGGGCGCCGCCCTTGGCAAACGGTACGTCGAGCGTTTTCAAGAATTCCTGAAGCCCGTGGACCTTCTCCAGCGTCGGCTCGTCATGCACGCGGTAAATCAGCGGGAGCGACTTCTTCTCCAGCATTTCCGCCGCCGCGACGTTGGCGAGGATCATGAACTCTTCGATCAGCTTGTGCGCATCGAGCCTCTCGGGAATGACGACACGATCGACGGTGCCATCGCTCTTCAGGAGGATCTTGCGCTCGGGCAGATCGAGATTGAGTGGATCGCGCTCGTCGCGCGCGCGCTTGACGCAGGCATAAGCCGCATAGAGCGGCCTCAGGATCGGATCGAGCAGGGGGCCGGTGGTGTCATCCGGCCGTCCGTCGATCGCGGCCTGTGCCTGCGCGTAGCTCAGCTTGGCGGCCGAGCGCATCAGGATGCGGTGAAATGAGTGCGAACGCTTGCGCCCATCGGGCGCAATGATCATCCGCACCGCGAGCGCGCCGCGCGGCTCGCCCGGGACCAGCGAGCAGAGATTGTTGGAGATCCGCTCGGGCAACATCGGCACGACGCGGTCAGGGAAGTAGACCGAGTTGCCGCGGTCGAGCGCGGCGCGGTCGAGCGCGGTGCCTGGCCGGACATAGAAGCTCACGTCGGCGATGGCGACGTCGACGATGAAGCCGCCCTTGTTGTTCGGATCGGGGTCGGCTTGCGCATGCACCGCGTCGTCGTGATCCTTGGCGTCAGGCGGATCAATCGTGACGAGCGGAACGTCGCGCCAATCCTCGCGCCCCTTCAGGTTCGCCGGCTCTGCGGCTTCGGCCTCGCGCTCGGCGGCGGAGGAGAATTGCAGGGGGATGTCGTGGGCGTAGATCGCGATCAGGCTGATCGCCTTCTCCGACTTGACCGAGCCGAGCTTCTCCTTGACCCGGCCTGAGGCCAGCCCAAAGCTGCGGGTGCGGACGATGTCGACGCTGACGAGGTCGCCGTCCTGGGCGCCGCGCGTATCAGCGGCTGCGATGTTCAGCTCGCGGTCGGCGGACTTCTTGTCGACCGGGACCAGCCGTCCGCCGCCTTCGGGAAGCTCGCGGAACACGCCCAGGATGCGGCTCTTGGTCTTGTCGAAAACCTTGATGATATGGCCGCGATAGGCCGGGCCTTCGCTCTCGTTGGTCGGCTCGACCCGCAGCAGCGCGCGATCGCCGACGCCAGCCGCGGTGCCAGGCTTTGGTCGGCGCGGCATTACGATGAGGATCTTTGGCGGCTCGCCGCTCTCGACCTCGTCCCATTCGCTGGGGGAGGCGATCAGCTCGCCGTCAGAATCGCGGCCGGTGACGTCGGCGACCAGTGTCGTCGGCAGGCTGTCAGGCTCTGAGACCGTGTGGCGTTTTTTCTTGATGGTGCCGTCGTCGGCGAGCTCGCGCAGCAGGCGCTTGAGCTCGATGCGATCGGCGTTCTTCAGGCCGAACTCGCGCGCAATCTCGCGGGTCCCGACCTTTCCTGGATGTGCCTTGATGAAGGCGACGATGGCGCTCCGCTCGGGAAAGCCATGGTCATGCTTGCGTTTCACTTAACCTCTTAAGTCGTGCCGGCACTCTTCTTGGCCGGAGCTTTGGCGGCGGACGCCTTGGTCGGCGACGTCTTGACTGCTGAAGTCTTGGCGGTCGACGACACGGCTGCGCGCGCCTTGCTGGTGGATTCGGATTTGGTCTTGGCCGCGGCTTTCTTCGCGGCCGGTTTCTTCTTCGGCGCGGCGTCGTCGCCATCCGCAGCCTTCGCTGCAGTTTTCGCTGCGGTTTTCTTGCCCTTGGCCGGCTTCGCCGCCTTCTTGGGCTTCTTGCCGCCGCCCTTGGCCGCGCGCTCGTCGATCAGCGCGATCGCCTGCGGCAGCGTCACCGTGTCCTTTTCGAACTCGGCAGGGATCGTCGCGTTGACGCCGCCCGCGGTGACATAGGCACCATAACGGCCGCTCTTCACGGTGACGGTGCCGAGTGTCGGATGGTCGCCGATCGCCTTGCCGGGATCGGCGCCAAAGCGCCGGCTCGGGCCCTTCGCAACCTTCTCGGCGATCAGCGTGACCGCGCGGTTGAGGCCGATGTCGAACACCTCGTCGCCGGCCTCGAGACTGGCATAGGTCTTCTCATGCTTCACGAACGGCCCGAAGCGGCCGAGACCCGCGGTGATCGGCTCACCGGTCTCCGGATGCTTGCCGATCTCGCGCGGCAGCGACAGCAGTTTCAGCGCAAGCTCGAGCTCGACATCACCAGGCGAAGTGCCCTTCGGGATGCCTGCGCGCTTCGGCTTCTCGCCTTCCTCATAATCCTTCTGCTCGCCGAGCTGGATGTAGGGGCCAAAGCGGCCAGCCTTGACCCAGACATCGCGACCCGTATCAGGGTCCTGACCGAGCGAACGGTCGGCGGTGGTCTCGCTGTCGGCGGCGAGCTGACGGGTGTAGCGGCATTCCGGATAGTTCGAGCAGCCGACGAAGGCGCCGAACTTGCCGGCCTTGAGGTTGAGCCGGCCATTGCCGCAGCTCGGGCACTGCCTGATGTCGCCGCCATCGGTGCGGGGCGGATAGATGTGCTGACCCAGCATCTCGTCGAGCACGTCGAGCACCTGGGCGACGCGCAGGTCCTTGATCTCGTCGACGGCGCCGATGAAGCCGGTCCAAAAGTCCTTCAGAACCTGCTGCCAGGAGATCTCGTTGTTGGAGATGCGGTCGAGCTGCTCCTCCAGATTGGCCGTGAAGTCGTATTCGACGTAACGGTTGAAGAAGCTCTCCAGGAACGCGACCACGACGCGGCCCTTGTCCTCGCCGTGCAGGCGCTTTTTCTCGAGCTTGACGTAGCCGCGGTCCTTCAGCACCTGAAGGATCGAGGCATAGGTCGAGGGCCGGCCGATGCCGAGCTCTTCCATGCGCTTGACCAGCGACGCCTCGGAGAAGCGCGGCGGCGGCTCGGTGAAGTGCTGGGTGACGGAGAGCGACTGCCGCTTGAGCGCGTCGTTCGGGCTCATCGCGGGCAGGCGGCGGGAATCCTCGTCCTCCTCGTCGTCGCGGCCTTCCTGGTAGAGCGCCAGAAAACCATCGAACTTGACGACCTGGCCGGTGGCGCGCAGCTCCAGCGTGCGGGCGCCTGCCTTCGCCGTGATGTCGACGGTGGTGCGCTCGAGCTCGGCCGATTCCATCTGGCTTGCGATGGTGCGCTTCCAGATCAGCTCATAGAGCCGCGCCTGGTCGGCATCGAGCTTGCGGCTCATGCTGTCGGGGCGGCGCGACATGTCGGTCGGGCGGATCGCTTCGTGCGCTTCCTGGGCGTTCTTGGCCTTGGCCTGGTACTGGCGCGGGGCGTCCGGCACATAGGCGTTGCCGTAATCCTCGCCGATCACCTTGCGCGCCTGGGTGATCGCGGACGGATCGATCTGAACGCCGTCGGTACGCATATAAGTAATGAGTCCGGTGGTCTCGCCGCCGATGTCGATGCCTTCATAAAGGCGCTGCGCGATGCGCATGGTGTGCGCCGGCGCAAAGCCGTATTTGCGGCTGGCTTCCTGCTGGAGCGTCGAGGTGGTGAAGGGCGCCTGCGGATTGCGCCGGGCCGGCTTTGCATCGACCGCGGTCACGGCGTACGCGGCGGTTTCCAGCGCCTTCTTGAAGTCCTCGGCTTCCGCGCCGGTGCCGATGTCGAGGCGCTGGATCTTCTTGCCGTCGGCGCCGACGAGACGGGCCTCGAACGCATCGCCGCGCGGCGTCAGCAGGGTCGCGATCAGCGACCAGTATTCGCGGGCGACGAATTTTTCGATCTCGAGCTCGCGGTCGCAGACCAGCCGCAGCGCCACCGACTGCACGCGGCCAGCGGAGCGGGCGCCCGGCAGCTTGCGCCACAGCACGGGGGAGAGGGTGAAGCCGACCAGATAGTCGAGCGCACGGCGCGCCATATAGGCGTCGACCAGCGCCCCGTCGATCTGGCGCGGATGCTTCATCGCATCCGTGACCGCCTGCTTGGTGATGGCGTTGAACACCACACGCTCGATCTTCTGATCTTTCAGCGCGCGCTTTTCCTTCAGCACCTCCAGCACGTGCCAGGAGATGGCCTCGCCCTCGCGATCAGGGTCGGTCGCGAGAATCAGGCGATCGGCGTTCTTCAGGGACTTGGCGATATCGTTGAGCCGGCCGGCCGCCTTGGGGTCGACCTCCCAGATCATCTTGAAATTGGCGTCAGGGTCGACGGAACCGTTCTTTGCGGGAAGGTCGCGGACATGGCCGAACGAGGCCAGAACCTCGTAGGACGAGCCCAAATACTTGTTGATCGTCTTGGCTTTCGCCGGCGACTCCACAATGACGATATTCATGTAGTTCCAGTAACTTACGGGGAAATATTGGGCCGAAATCGAAAAGATTCGGGTCGGCCGTTTCGACCCGAACATGGGTGGTGAGGCGGGTCCTGTCAAATCGAAGGGTGTTGAAAGCCCGCCGAATGGGAAAAGTTTCATATCGAGAAAGTTGCGAAATACCACCTTGGAGTTGTGGCCGGTGTCGGCGTAATGTTTCCTTGGGGCATGGATTCGGGTGGGGCTGGTGGCAAAGCCAGGAAAGAAACGGGCGCGCGCCGCAACCGGCGCGCGGGGAGGCTCGCGCAACGAGGAGCCGGGGGAAGGCGGGGTCGATGAAGCCGTCGCCTTCATCGCCGAGCAGGTGGGCGCATTGCGCAAGCTCGCCGAACAGCACAAGCTCGACGTGCTGCATTATCTCTTAGGGATGACCAAGCTTGAGGCGGACGAGCATTTGCGGCTGCGGAGCAAGCGCAAGCTGTCGTGAGCTCTCGGTCGGTATCTGCCCCGTCATCCCCGCGCAATGGCGAAGCCTTTGTCGCTGGAGGCGCGAGTGGCGCGATGCGGAGCATCGTGCCGGGAGCCTCGAAGGATGAGCGGCCCCGCTGATGCAGCCGGGCCGTCGCCCTTCGAGGCTCGCCGAAGAGGCGAACACCTCAGTGACGGTGAGAGAGTTTAGCGCGCCGCTCGAACCACGTCATTGCGAGTGTGGTGGCGCAGTGCGCCGTCATTACGCCGATCGCCGCCGTGGCGCCGGCCGCGGCTTCAGGGTGATATCGGCCAGGCTGAGCAACCGTCCATCCTCGGCGTGCAGCTCGAGCTTCTTCACCGGCCGGGCTTTGGCGCGATCGACCATGATCGTCTCGATCTCTTCGGGGTGATCGTCGAACTCCTCGCTCCATTGCCGGAGCGCGACCAGGATCGGGAAGAGGCCACGTCCCTTCGGCGTCAGCACATATTCCTGGTAGGCGCTGCCGTCGGAGGCGGGGACCATCGCCAGAATGCCATGGTCGAGCATTGATCGCAGTCGCGCCGACAAGATGTTCTTGGCCATGCCGAGCTTGCTCTGAAACTCACCGAAGCGGCGCAGGCCGAGCATCGCCTCGCGGATGATCAGGAGCGTCCACCAGTCGCCAATCGCCTCCAGCGATCGGGCGACCGGGCAACCGTCACCCTCAAAACTCGTTCGTTTCACCATCGTCCTGATCCTGTCGCATTCGCCCGATCTCGGCGCCGATCACGCGCTTGTGTGGTTGCATCATAAAACCATTTGGCCTAGATGGCAATCAAGTTTCATTATGCAACCACTGGAGGCGAGCATGAGACTTCAAAACAAGACGGCACTGATCACCGGCGGCAACAGCGGCATTGGTCTGGCGACGGCAAAGCTGTTCGTGGCCGAAGGCGCGAAGGTGGTGATCACCGGGCGCAACAGGGGGACGCTGGAGGCCGCCGCGAAGGAGCTCGGGCCGAAGGCGCTCGCGCTCGTGGCCGATGCGACCGACATCGCCGCGACCGAAGCCGCGATCAAGAAGGGTGCTGAGAAATTCGGCAAGTTCGACATCGTGTTTGCCAATGCCGGCATCCCCGGCGGCACGCCGCTTGGTTCGGCGACGCGGGAGGTTTTCGAGAAGGTGATCAGCACCAACCTGACCGGCGTGTTCTTCACGGTTCAGTCGGCGCTGCCTTATCTCAACGACAACGCCTCGATCATCCTCAACGGCTCGGTGATCTCCGTGCTCGGCATTCCCGGTTACTCGGCTTACGGCGCGGCGAAGGCCGGCGTGCGGGCGATGGCGCGGATCATGGCCTCGGAACTGTCGCCGCGCGGCATCCGCGTCAACGTGGTCGCGCCCGGTGCGATCCGCACCCCGATCTGGGGCGCAGCGATTGCAACGCCCGAAGCCGAGAAGGCGTTCGAGAAGCGCATCGCGCTGACGACGCCGCTCGGGCGCATTGGTGAACCAGATCACATCTCGAAGACGGTGCTGTTCCTCGCTTCCGATGATGCCGCGCACATCCAGGGCCAGGAGATTTTTGTCGACGGCGGCGCAGTTGCCTCTCCGAGCGGCGCGCCGATCTATCGCGGTTGATCGATTCGAGTGCAAATTGAATCGGTCGGCGCGCGAGAGGCGGTTGCGCCGGCCGGTTCCCACATCCGACGAGACGTGTTTTCTGAAGCTTGCGTGATGCGTTGAACCTTCGCGCGTGCTGCCAAGACTTTTCTACGGGTAGGGGTCATAAGACCACCCATTCAAGGGAACCCGTTATGCCAAAGGCAGCAGCACGTATTTTTTCTCCGATTTCAGCACCGCGTATTTACACTGAACGATCCGCCGTTCCTGCGAAGCGCTCCGACACGTCAAAGCGCTCCGACATGTCAGAGTTCATTGGGGTGGCGATATTCTCCGGCATCGGCCTTTTGATATCGCTCGTCGCCGTTATTCTGGGCGTGCAGGGCGCCTGGTTTTAGCTCACGCGATCTGTCAGCCGCCACCGGAGTCCGGCAGCGGCTGTCGTCGGCATAGCCTTACGCGGCGCGCAAGCTGGTGGCCGCCTGGAGCGCGCCGGCCAGCGCCTTCTCGCGATGCTCAGGGCCAACCTGGATGCCGTCGGCGACGATGAATTCGGGACTCGTGATGCCCATGAAGGCGAACACGCCGCGCAAGTAAGTTTCGAGATGCTCGAGCGAGGCGGCCGGCGTGCCCGGGCCGTAATAGCCGCCGCGCGAGATCGCCACGATCACGCGCTTGTTGCCGGCAAGGCCCTGCGGTCCGTTCGCGTCATATTTAAACGTCTTTCCCGCCACCAGCACGCGATCGATCCAGGCCTTGAGCTGGCTCGGAAGCGTAAAATTGTACATGGGCGCACCGAGCACGACGATATCGGCATCGAGGAACTCGTTCAGCACCGCCGCGCTCGCGGCAAGGTCGGGCCCGAGTTCCGCAGGCGCGGGTGCGCCCTGGGCGGCCGCAAGGTGCGATCCGGAGAGGTGGGCGAGCGGGGTCTGGGTCAGGTCGCGATAGACAAGGTCGAGCGAAGGCGTCGCCTGCGTGAGACGGCCGACGATGGCGGCGGAAACCTGTCTGGAGACGGAGTGGGGGCCGAGCACGCTGGAGTCGATATGGAGGAGTTTCATTAGGGTCACCCATGGTATAGATTTGTAACCCGCACTACATGAGTGACTGTCAAATTCCCCGCAAGAACGCACTTTTTTGAGCCATGGGCACATCTTTGAGACCTGCACACACCGATTTGCCTGCACCACGGATGCCGGACCCCGACCATACCGACTGCCGCGGCGTGGCCTCGATCCTGTCGCGCGTCGGCGACAAATGGAGCGTGTTCGTCATCATGATGCTGAGCGATGGGCCAAAGCGCTTCAACGAGCTGAAGCGCATGATCAACGGTATCTCGCAGCGGATGCTGACCCTGACGCTGCGTGGCCTCGAGCGCGATGGCCTCGTCACGCGCACGATCTTCCCGACCATTCCGCCGCGCGTCGATTACGAGCTGACTGAGCTCGGCCGCGGGCTTCAGGAGCCGGTGATGGCGCTTGGCCAATGGGCGAAGGAGCACCAGGAGCAGATCGCGTCGGCACGGACGCAGTTCGACAAGCGCAACGGCAGCACCTAGAGAAGCGAAACGAGACCGCCGCCGTGACGCTCTAACCGGCCGGCAAGCTCCAGCTCAAGCAGCACCGTGCGCACGATCGCGGGCGAGGCGCCGGACATCCGCACGAGATCGTCGATCGAGATTGGAGCCGGGCCGAGCAGGCCCGTGATCTGCTCGCGGTCATGTCCTTGCGGATCGTTCTCGAACGGCTCGCTGTCGGGCTCGCTCGCAGGAATCATCAGCGGCCGCTCCATGATCGGTGCGACAGCGTTGATGATGTCGGCGGCTTCGGTGACCAGCGTGGCGCCCTGCTTGAGCAGGTCGTTGGTGCCGGCGGCGCGCGGATCGAGCGGCGAGCCGGGGACGGCGAACACTTCGCGGCCCTGTTCGGCCGCCATGCGCGCGGTGATCAGCGAGCCCGAGCGGTGGGCTGCTTCCACGACGACCACGCCGAGCGCGGCGCCCGAGATCAGCCGGTTGCGGCGGGGAAAGTCGCGGGCGCGTGGCTCGTGGCCGAGCGGCATTTCGGAGATCGCCGCGCCCTGGTGATCGAGGATCGAGGTGAGCAGATCGCCATGTTCGGGCGGATAGATGCAATCATGTCCGCCGGCGAGCACCGCGACCGTGCCGCTCTCGACACTGGCGCGATGCGCGGCCTGATCGACGCCGCGCGCGAGCCCCGAGATGACGATGAAGCCGGCCTCTCCAAGCTCGCGCGCGAGCTGGCCGGCAAACTTCAAGCCCGCGCCGGAGGCATTGCGCGAGCCGACGATCGCGATCATCGGCCGCATCAGCGTCACGTTGTCACCGCGCACCGCGAGCAGCGGCGGCGCATCGTCGAGTGTCGCCAGCCGGGACGGATAGCCGTCCTCGCCGGGCGCGAGCCAGGCGATGCCGAACTTGCGGCTCGCGGCAAGCTCGGCCTTCGCCTCGTCCGCGCTGCAGATGCGCCCCGATCGCGACGCGCCGCCGCGGCGCGCCAAATCCGGCAGCCGCTCCAGTGCGGCACGCGCCGTGCCGAAGTGATCGACCAGCGAACGGAAGGTGCGCGGCCCGACATTGTCGGAGCGGATCAGCCGCAAGCGGTCGACCCGCTCGGCTTCACTTAGCTCCACGCTTGGATTGATGGCGTCCACGGCGTCTCCTTGTGAGAGCAGCATGGAGCAACCTGAGGGCGTGGGCAACAGCGGCGTGCGCTTGCACGGCCTCGTCGCGATGCTAAAAGCGATGCCAATAAGAAGGATTTTGCCATGATCTCACTCGCCGATCTCCAGCGCCGCATCGCCAGCGGCGAGCTTTCGCCCGATGACGCCATCGCCCAGTCGCACGCGGCGATCGAGGCCAAGGAGAAGGACGTCCGCGCCTTCGTCCGTCACGACAAATCCGCGAAGGCGCAGGCCTCCGGCCCGCTGCGCGGCATCGCGGTCGGCATCAAGGACATCATCGACACCGCCAATATGCCGACCGAGATGGGCTCGGAGATTTATCGCGGCTGGCAGCCGCGCAGCGACGCGCCGGTCGTGATGATGCTGAAGCGGGCGGGCGCCACCATCATCGGCAAGACCACGACGACGGCGTTCGCCTCGCGCGATCCGACCCCGACGCTCAATCCGCACAATCTGGGCCATACGCCGGGCGGCTCGTCCTCCGGCTCGGCGGCGGCCGTCGGTGCCGGCATGATCCCGCTGGCGCTGGGCACGCAGACCGGCGGCTCGGTGATCCGGCCCGCGGCCTATTGCGGCGCTGCTGCGATCAAGCCGTCGTTCCGGATGCTGCCGACCATCGGCGTCAAATGCTATTCGTGGGCGCTCGACACGGTCGGCCTGTTCGGATCGCGCGCGGAGGATCTCGCGCGCGGATTGCTGGCGATCACCGGGCGCACTGAATTCGACGGCATTGTCGCGGCGAAGGCGCCGCGCATCGGCGTGGTCAGGCAGGAGTTTGCCGAGGCCGTCGAGCCGGCCGCGGAAGAGGGGTTGCTGGCGGCGATCAAGGCGGCGGAGCGCGCCGGCGCCAGCGTGCAGACCATTGATCTGCCCGAGGCGGTGCAGGAGGCCTGGCGCATCCATCCGATCATCCAGGATTTTGAGGCACATCGTGCGCTGGCCTGGGAGTTTGACCAGCATCACGACGAGATCGCGCCGATGCTTCGCGAAAGTCTCGACGCCACCGTCGGACTGACGCCGAAGGAATACGACGACGCCCGCCGGATCGCCCGCCGCGGCCGTCGCGAGCTTGGCGAATTGTTCGAGGGGGTCGACGTGCTGCTCACCTATTCGGCGCCGGGTACCGCGCCGGCCAAGGAGCTCGCCTCGACCGGCTCGCCCCGCTACAACCGGCTGTGGACGCTGATGGGCAACCCGTGCGTCAACGTGCCGGTGATGAAGGTCGGTGGCCTGCCGATCGGCGTGCAGGTGATCGCACGCTTCGGCAACGATCCCGTGGCGCTTGCCGCGGCGTGGTTCCTGGAGAATGCGCTGGCGAAATCAGGTTAGCGCAGGCTCGGCCACGGGCAGGGCGCGTTGGGCCTCGGCGCCCGCCGTGCTTTGCCCGAGCCAGCGCTCGGCGGCTTCGCGGCCGCTTCGGTGCAGCGTGCGGATGAAGCCGCGGCCGAGATCGGTCGACGAGCGTTGAGCGAGGCCGTCGATCGAATCTTCTGCGGCTATTTTAGAGAGCCGCAGCGCGGGGGCTGTGCGGGACTGCGCCCATGCGATCGCTGCGATCTCGGCCTTGAGGGCGGCGTTGGCCGCGATCTGGTCGAGGCGGCGATCGATCGCGGCGAGCGTGATCGGCACGTAGCTGTCGCGCGTGGGCGTGACCTGGACGAGCAGCAGGTCGGCGGTTGCCGATTGCTGCGCCAGTTTTATCAGCGGCGGATTGCCGCCAAGGCCGCCATCCCAATAGGCCTCACCGTCGATCTCGACGGCGCAGTGAACCAGGGGCGGGCAGGTCGAGGCCAGCGCGACGTCGGCGGTTACAGCGTCATTGCCAAAAATCTGCTGTTGCCCGTCGCGGATCCGCGTCGCCGCGATCAAAAGCTTTGGGCATTTGGCATCGCGTAAGAGCGCAAAATTGATGTCGCGCGACAGCGCCAGGCGCAGCGGATCGAGATCGAACGGATCGAACTGGCCGGAGCGCAGCGTCGGACCGAAGGCGACCGAGCTTCCCGCCGGCGAGAAGCCGCCGATCAGCATCAGCGAGCGGAACGAGGCCTCGTGCATCAGCCGGACCCAGAACCGGTTCAGCCGGCTGCGCGCGCCTTCGCGTCCGCCTTCGGCAAGGCCGCAGGCCAGGAGTAGCGCGTTGATGGCGCCGGCGCTGGCGCCGCTGATCGTGTCGAATTCAATGGAAGGCTCCTCCAGCAGCCGCTCCAGCACGCCCCAGGTGAAGGCGGCAAAAGTCCCGCCGCCCTGGAGCGCCAGCGACAGTCTTTTGGGCGGCCATTGGTTGGCGCGCTCCTGCACGGGCGCAACAATGGTTGCGACCTCGATCGTTACAGGAGCTTGCGATACTGGAGCAGGTGGGGGAGCGGGGACAGGCTTCGGCGCGGGCGGCGGCGAGGGCACGTCGGACCAGATGTTGGTCGATAAGAGCAGCCGGCTTGCCGCAGTGCCCTGCGAGCCACCGTCGTCATGCGTGCCGTCAATCTTCTCGCTCATTCTGAGCAACCGCGTAACGCCATTTCCGTTATCAGGATGACAGGCATGGAACCCGTTCGCCACCACCGGCCGCGAAGGGCTGCCGAGTTGCGAACAGGAATTGGCATAAAATACGGAGACGCCGCGGCGGTATCGGTACTTTTTCCGGCTTTGGATTTTGCTTTGACGCGTTTTCTTGACGCGAACCGGTATCCACTTCGCTCGAAAACGCTACTCAAGCCTTCTCGCCGATCCGGCCTTCCTTGCCGGATTGCAGCCGCTTGATGTTCTCGCGATGCGCGTAGAACAGCAGCAGCGTCAGCACCACGGCCAGCGCGGACAATGCGAGGTGGCCGAACCACCACAGGAACAGCGGCGTGATGAAGGACGCCACCAGCGCCGAGAGCGAGGAGTAGCGGGTGGTGAAGGCAGTAGCTAACCAGAGCACGCAGAACACCAGCGCGGCCGGCCAGAACAGTCCGAGCAGGATGCCGATATAGACCGCGACGCCCTTGCCGCCCCTAAACTTGAGCCAGACCGGGAAGAGATGGCCGAGGAAGGCGCCGAGGCCAGCCACCATCGCAGCGTTGGGACCGGCGACATAGCCGGCGATCACCACGGCCGCGGTGCCCTTGAGCGCGTCGAGCAGCAGGGTGCCCGCGGCGAGGCCCTTGCGGCCGGTGCGCAGCACGTTGGTGGCGCCGATGCTGCCGGAACCGATCGAGCGGATATCCTGCGTGCCGGCAAGCCTGGTCAGCACCAGCCCGAATGGAATCGAGCCGAGCAAATAGCCGATGACGAAGGCCACCGGCAGGAATGCATCAAGCCCCATGGCGGTGTCTCCATGGCTGACATAACCAGCGTCCATTAGACATGCTCGTACACCGTTCGCCCGCCGACGATGGTCCTGATAGCGCGGCCTGTAAAGCGGGCTTCGTCGAACGGGGTGTTCTTGCAGGGCGATTTGAGGTCGGCGGGATCGACCACCCAGGGCACGTCGGGGTCGATCACGATGACGTCGGCCGGCGCGCCGGTGCGCAGGGTTCCGCCGGGCAGGCCCAAAATCTCCGCCGGCCGGGTCGACATCGCCCGGATCAGCGTCTTGAGGTCGAGCTCCTCATTGTGAACCAGCCGCAGGCCCGCCGGCAGCATGGTCTCGAGGCCGATGGCGCCGGGAGCCGCTTCCGCGAAGGGTAGGCGCTTCATCTCGACGTCGTGCGGATTGTGATCGGACATGATGACGTCGACGAGGCCGGAGGCCACCGCCTCCACCAGCGCGCGGCGATCATCCTCGGTGCGCAACGGCGGCGACAGTTTCAGGAACGAGCGGTAGGGCCCGATGTCGTTCTCGTTCAGCGCAAGATGGTTGATCGAGACCGAGGCGCTGACGGCAAGGCCGGCATCGCGGGCGCGCTTCAGGATCTCGAGCGACTCGATGCAGGACAGCGAAGCGGCGTGATAGCGGCCGCCGGTCAGTGCGACCAGGCGCATGTCGCGTTCGAGGATCACCGCCTCGGCAGCCTTCGGGATGCCCATCAGGCCCAGGCGCGAGGCGAACTCGCCCTCGTTCATCACGCCTTCGCCGACGAGATCGGGGTCCTCGGTGTGATGCACGATCAGCGCGTCGAAATCGCGGGCGTAGGTCAGCGCGCGGCGCATCACCTGCGCATTGGTCACGCTACGGTCGCCGTCGCTGAAGGCCACCGCGCCGGCGGCCTTCAGCAGGCCGAACTCGGTCATCTCCTCGCCGCGCATGCCCTTGGTGAGAGCAGCCATCGGCTGGATGTTGACGATCGCGGTGTCGCGCGCGCGCCGCATCACGAAATCGACGGTCGCCGAATTGTCGATCACCGGAGACGTATCGGGCTGGCAGATGATGGTGGTGATGCCGCCGGTCGCGGCCGCCTGGCTCGCGGAGGCAAAGGTCTCGCGATGGCTGTAGCCGGGCTCGCCGACGAAGGCGCGCATGTCGATCAGGCCGGGGGCCACGATCTTGCCGGAGCAGTTGACGACGTCGGTGCCCTCGGGGACGCCGGCCGCACCGATGCCGCGACGGGCCTCGCGGATGATGCCGTCGGCAATCAGGACGTCGCCGGGGCCGTCGAAATCCCTGCTGGGATCGACGACGCGGGCGTTGGCGAGCAGGATCGGGCGGCGGTCAATCAGCATGAGCATCACGCGTTCGGCAGGTTACGGGCGAGCGCTTCCAGCACGGCCATGCGCACGGCCACGCCCATCTCCACCTGTTCGCGGATCAGGGACTGCGCACCGTCGGCGACCGCAGTGTCGATCTCGACGCCGCGGTTCATCGGGCCCGGATGCATCACGAGTGCGTCGGGCTTGGCGTAAGCAAGCTTCTTCTGGTCCAGCCCGAAATAGTGGAAATATTCGGAGGTCGACGGCACGAAGGAGCCGTTCATGCGCTCGCGCTGCAGCCGCAGCATCATCACGATATCCGCGCCGTTGAGCCCTTCGCGCATGTCGCGCGCGACCTCGACACCCATCCGCTCGATGCCGGGCGGCAGCAGCGTGGAGGGGCCGACGACGCGGACCCGGGCGCCCATGGTGTTGAGCAGGATGATGTTGGAGCGGGCGACGCGCGAATGCAGCACGTCGCCGCAGATCGCGACCACGAGGCCCTCGATCCGGCCCTTGTTGCGGCGGATGGTGAGCGCGTCGAGCAGCGCCTGTGTCGGATGCTCATGCGCGCCGTCGCCGGCATTGATCACGGAACCGTCAACCTTGCGGGCCAGCAGTTCCACCGCGCCGGAGGCGTGATGGCGCACCACCAGGATATCCGGATGCATGGCGTTGAGCGTCATCGCGGTGTCGACCAGCGTCTCGCCCTTCTTGATGGACGAGGAGGACACGGACATGTTCATGACGTCGGCGCCGAGACGCTTTCCCGCGAGTTCGAACGAGGACTGGGTCCGCGTCGAGGCCTCGAAGAAGAGGTTTACCTGCGTCCGTCCACGCAGGACGGTGCGCTTCTTGTCAACCTGGCGGTTGAGCTCGACATATTCTTCGGACAGGTCGAGGAGGCCGCTGATGTCGGCCGCGGAAAGGCCCTCGATGCCCAGCAAATGCCGGTGGCCGAGGACGAAGGTCGATTTCGATGTCATTAAAGCGAGAGCTATAGGCGCGGATGGCGGGGGGAGCAAGGGCCAATGCCGGGGCGGGGAGTTATCCCCTGATCTGTCTTAATGTCGCCGTGGCGTGACCCGTCTCCGAGTTCTCCGTCATGCCCGGGCATAGCCGTCCGAAGGACGGCGTCGCTTCCGCTCGCCTATGTCCCGGGCATCCACGTACTTCATTCGCATTTGACGTAAAAAGGCCGTGGATGGCCGGGACAAAGCCCGGCCAAGACGGTGTGGGGGCTTCAGTTGAAAACAATTTTGACCGCGCTCTTGGTCGTGACGCTTGTCGGCGAAGCTCACGCCCAATCACTCCCGGGCGGCTTCGTCTATTTGCGCGACGTCGATCCCACCATCATCCAGGACATCCGCTACGCCAGCTCCAACAATTTCATTGGCCGTCCGCTCGCCGGCTACGGCGCCGGCGAGTGCGTGGTGAAGCGGGAGGTGGGGTTGCGGCTGAAAGCGGTCCAGCAGGATCTGGCCGCACAGAATCTGTCGCTCAAGATGTTCGACTGCTACCGGCCGGCGCGCGCCTCGCTCGATATGGTGAAATGGTCGCAGAACGGCCACGAGACATCAGCCGATCGGCGCTACAATCCGCGGATCCCCAAGACCGAGCTGTTTCGCCTCGGCTATATCGCGAGCCGTTCGCAGCACTCGACAGGTGCCGCGCTCGACCTCACGCTGGTCGATCTCAAGGCCGACAATTCCGCCAGGATCGATCCGTCGAGATCCTACGCCGACTGCACGGCGCCGGTCGCGGCGCGGCTGCCGGAGGGCAGCGTCGACATGGGCACCGGCTATGATTGCACGGATGCGATGGGGCATACCGCAGCACCGTCGATCACACGGGATCAGCGCGCCTGGCGTAAGCGGCTGGTGACTGCGATGGCGAAGCAAGGCTTTGTGAACTATTCGAAGGAGTGGTGGCATTTTTCGCTGCCGGGGGCGGGCGGGGCGGCCTATGATTTCCCGATCCAGCCGCGGCGGAACTGAGTCCGCGCCGAGGAAGCAGATGACCCAGCCGAGCTTTGCGACCCACGAGGTCTTCAACCAGTCGCCGCCGTTCGAGGACGTCGACCTGTTTGCCGTGGACCGTCCGCTGGTCGAGGCCGTGAAGGTCAATGGCGGCGCGGCGGCGGAGCGGGAGCTGTCGGAGTTCGGCCGGCACTGGGGCTCGGCCGCGATGGCCGATCGCGGCCGCGCCGCAAACGAGAACACGCCAAAACTCCGCACATTCGATGCCAAGGGCAATCGTCGCGACCAGGTCGAGTTTCATCCGGCCTATCACGAGCTGATGGCGCACAGCGCGCATGCCGGCGTACACAATTCGACCTGGACCGCGGTGGGGAAACCCGCGGGTGATGCGGCCGAAGTCATTCGTGCCGCAAAATTCTACATGGCCTCGCAGGTCGAGACCGGCCATCTCTGTCCGATCACGATGACACGCGCCTCCGTCGCCGCGCTGGCGATGCAGCCGGATCTGCTGGGCAGGGTGATGCCTGTGTTGTCGACCAGGAGCTATGATCCA
The DNA here is from genome assembly GCF_049949285.1 of Bradyrhizobium ganzhouense. Taxonomy (NCBI): domain Bacteria; kingdom Pseudomonadati; phylum Pseudomonadota; class Alphaproteobacteria; order Hyphomicrobiales; family Nitrobacteraceae; genus Bradyrhizobium; species Bradyrhizobium ganzhouense. Next base: position 5,437,157 of record NZ_CP181318.1, on the reverse strand, counting down.
AGCTTCGCGCCGTGGTGGGACAAGCGCGGCATGACGCTCGGCATGGGCATGACCGAGAAGCAAGGCGGCACCGACGTGCGCGCCAACATGACGCGCGCGGTGCGCGACGGCGACGCCTATCGCATCACCGGCCATAAATGGTTCATGTCGGCGCCGATGTGCGACGCGTTCCTCGTCCTGGCGCAGGCCGAGCAGGGGCTGACCTGTTTCTTCATGCCGCGCTTCGCGCCTGACGGATCCGTCAACGCGATCCAGTTCCAGCGGTTGAAGGACAAGCTCGGCAATCGCTCCAATGCGTCCTCGGAGGTCGAGTTCGTCGGCGCCTATGCCGAACGCGTCGGCGAGGAGGGCATGGGCATCCGCACCATCATCCAGATGGTGCAGCTGACGCGGCAGGATTGCGCAATCGCCTCGGTCGGCCTGATGCGCTCGGGGCTCGCGCATGCGCTGCATCACGCCCGGCACCGCAGCGTGTTCCAGAAGCATCTGGCCGATCAGCCGCTGATGCAGGCCGTGCTGTCGGACATGGCGCTGCACGTGGAGGCGAGCACGGCGTTGGTGATGCGGCTCTGCCGCGCCTTCGATCGCATGCCGCATGATGCTGCCGAGGCCGCTTACATGCGGCTTCTGACGCCCGCGATCAAATACTGGACCTGCAAGAGCGCGCCGCCATTCCTCTATGAAGCGATGGAGTGCCTTGGCGGCAATGGTTATGTCGAGGACGGCATTTTGGCGCGTCACTATCGGGAGTCGCCGGTCAACGCGATCTGGGAAGGCTCGGGCAATGTGATGTGCCTCGACGTGCTGCGCGCGCTCGCGCGCGAGCCGGAGGCGGCAATCGCGGTGCTGCAAGGGCTTGCGGCTGAGACCAAAGGGCTGTCCGGGGCGGGCGAGGCCGCCGCTTTTATCGGCACGACTTTCCGTCGCGCGGACGGCGAGCGTGTCGCGCGGCTTGCGGTCGAGAAGTTGGCACTGCTTGCCGCGGCAGCGGCACTCAATGGCGTCGCGCCTCACAATGCTGAACTTTTCGCGGCCACGCGTCTCGCCGCCAATCATGGCAGCATGTATGGCGCGGTGGAGCTCGAGAGCAGCGACGTGCGTGCGTTGCTGGAGCGCGCGCTGTCTTGAGCCTGCCAAACGAAAGCCTTTCGATGGATTCCCTTAATCCCGACCATCCGCCGCCGACCGAGACACCTGCGCCGCCGCGTGTCTGGAAGTTCTGGGGCACCGCGCTATGGGGGATCCTGCTCTTCGTCGCGATGTTCGTCGGACAGATCGGCGCGATCGTCCTGCTGGTGATGCACCGCGGTCTGCCGCTCAACCTCGCATCGATGCAACTCATCGGTGCCGAGCCTCAGGCGCTGGCGCTGTCGGTCATCATGGGTCTGCCCGCGACGCTAGCGGTCGCGTGGCTCGCCATTCGCATCAAGAAAGCATCCTTCGTCGATTATCTGGCACTGCACTGGCCGACCTGGAGGCAATTCCTGCTCGGCGCCGCCGGGCTCCTCCTGACCGTGATGGCTTGGGAGGTGGCGTCGCGATCCCTCGGCCGCGAAGCGACGCCGGGCTTCATGACCGACCTGTTGAAATCAGGCCGCGACAAGGGCGCGGCGCTTTTGCTGCTGTTCGCCTTCAGCGTGGCGGCGCCGATGTCGGAGGAGGTGCTCGCGCGCGGCTTCCTGTTCCGCGGCTGGTCGGCGAGCTTTCTGCGCGTGCCCGGCGCGATCATCCTGTCGTCGCTGGTGTGGACGGCGGTACACATCCAGTACGATCTCTACTTCCTCGCCGAGGTATTCTCCATCGGCCTCTGGTTCGGCTACATGCGCTATCGCGCCAACTCGCTTTGGCTCACCATCGTGCTGCATGCGCTGAACAACATGACAGCGGTGGTGCTGACGATGTGGCTGGGGAGCTGAGGCGGGAGCCTGCGGTTTCGATCGCTCTGATCCCGAGCAGTGGCAATTGCCCGTCTGACGGTTGCCTAGTATGTTGAGGTAGTACCTACACCAACCTTCGCTCCGACGTTGTCGGGGAAAGCCCAGATGTCCGAACTCGAAAAGGCAGGCCGATCGGCGACGGGCGCGACGCCGCAGCCTCGCACCTGGGATTTCGCCGAGACGTTGCTCGTCGCCTTGCTCGCTGACCTCGCATTCATGCTCACGAGCGGGATCGCGCTGAGGTATGTGATCGTCAACTATGTTGGGGGCGGGACGCTATCGGCGACGGAGCTTCAGGCCGTATGGCTACAGGGCCGATGGCAGGGCACCGGCACCATCCTGGGAGCGCCGGCAGCTATCTTCGTGCTGTGGATCGCGATCCGCATGGCCCGCAGAGGGTTCTCGGAATACCTTGCCTTGAATTGGCCGAGCGGAGGCGAGGTCGTACGTGCCTTGTCCCTGATGACCATCGTCCTGTCGGTCGAGATGGTCCTGGCGTCCAACATTGGTTCGGGCGGATACAAGCCCGGCCCGGATCTCATCGTTGGCGGGACGGCGGGGCTGCTCGCGTTGTTGATCGGAAGCTGCATCGTCGCGCCGATGGTCGAGGAGTTCGTCGTTCGGGGCTTTATGTTTCGCGGCTGGTCGCAGTCGTTCCTGGGGCCGAACGGCGCGATCGTGCTGGCGTCCGCGTTGTGGGCGCTCGGCCACGTGCAATACGACTGGTTCGGGCGCTTCAATGTCTTCCTGATGGGGCTCGCCTTCGGCCATCTTCGCGCCAGTGGCAATTCAACGTGGCTTGCGGTCATTGCCCATTCCGCGGTGAACACGTTTATCTACTTCTCGGTTGGGCCTTACGTTTAGGGCCTGGTGGCCACCAGCGCGATCGCGATCGGCATCGTGATCGCCGCCAAAATCGTCTGCAGCGTGATGATCTGCGCCAGCAGCGGCGCATCGCCGCCCATCTGGCGGGCTAGCACATAAGCGCTCGGCGAGGTCGGCACCGCCGCGCAGATCGCGACGATCGCGAGGTTGGTGCCCGACAGCCCGAACCAGACGGCGAGCGCCAGGGCGAGCATCGGCATCAGCACCAGCTTGAACGCCACGCCGAGCGTTGCGCCCAGGCTCAGGCGGAGCAGGCCCTTGAGCTGGAGGCCGGCGCCGGTGACGAGCAGGCCGATGGCGAGCGAGGAGCGGCCGAGCGCGTCCGCAACCTCGTGCCAGATCTTTGGCAGCGGCAAATGGACGACATTGATGACGAGGCCGATAACGCAGGCCCAGATCAGGGGATTGCGGATCACCGTCATGGCGATCGTACGCGCGGATTGCTTTTTCGGCGAAGCGTAGTGCGCGAGCACGGCGACGCTGAACACGTTGACCAGCGGAATGATCGCGACCATGGCGACCGAGGCCAGCGCCAGCCCGACCTCGCCAAACATGTTGGCGGAGACGGACAGCGCGACATAAGTCTGCCAGCGCGTCGCGCCCTGGAAGATCGAGGTGAAAGCGGGGCCGTCGATGTCCAGCCGCGACAGGGCAGGGCGGAGCGTGAGGCAGAGCAGCGACATCGCGAGCGCCGACAGCAGCAGCGCGCCGCCGACGCCGGCGACCGGCACTTTTGTGAGATCGGCCTTCACCAGCGTCTGGATCAAGAGCATCGGAAACAGCACGAAATAGGTCAGCCGCTCCAGCCCGTGCCATTGCGTGTCCAGCCGCATCAGGCTGTGCCTGAGCACGACGCCGAGCACGATGAGGATGAAGACCGGCAGCAGCGCCGCGATCACGACCGCCATGGATCAGCTATTCCCCGATGCCGTGCGCAAATTGGCGAGCCGGTCGAGCGCGCCCTGCAGGATGAAGATGGCGGCGTGCTCGTCGATCACCTCGGCGCGCTTGGCGCGGCTGACGTCCATGCCGATCAGCTCGCGCTCGACCGCCGCGGTCGAGAGGCGCTCGTCCCACAGGCCGATCGGAAGCATGGTGAGATTGGCCAGATTGCGCGCAAAGGCGCGGGTCGACTGCGCGCGCGGGCCCTCGCTGCCATCCATGTTGATGGGCAGGCCGAGCACGAAGCCGACGACCTTGCGTTCGGTTGCGATGGAGAGCAGCCGCGCCGCGTCCTGCTTGAACGCCTTGCGCTGGATGGTCTCCACGCCTGTGGCGAGCCGGCGGTCCGGATTGGACACGGCAACGCCGATGGTCTTGGTGCCGAGATCAAGGCCAATCAACCCGCCGCGTTCGGGCCAGTGGGTTGCAGCATCGACGAGGGGCAGGATAAGAGCCGGCATGGTGTAGCGCATATCACGCGTCGCGCCGCGGAGTGAACCCGGAACATGGATGCACTGACACTATTCGGCCTGTTCGCCGTGACGGCGATGCTGGTCACTTACGCCCTCGAAGACCGCAGCCATTGGTTCGTGCTGCTGTTTGCCGCCTCCTGTGCGCTCGGCTCGGCCTACGGCTTCCTGCAGGGGGCTTGGCCATTCGGTCTCGTCGAGGCGATCTGGGCCTTCGTTGCTCTGCGGCGGTGGTGGATCAGGCCGCGATGATTGCGTCGTCCTTGGTCAGGCATGACAGGAAGCCACTCAGCGCGCTGGTTTGATGGCCGGCCCGGCGCTGGATGAACAGCGTCTCGACGCGCCCATGCGACGGGCTCAGCGCGTGCATCGTCACGCTGCCGTTCATCGCGCTGCGCTCGGCCACCGCGCGCGGCAACAGCGTCACGCCCATGTCGGCGGCGACGCAGCCGATCATGCCGTCGAGCGTGCCGAGCTCGAAGCGCGCTGCCGAAGGCCAGCCGAATTCGACGAAGATTTGCTCGAGCCGCTGCCGATAGGTGCAACCGGTGCGGAACACCAGCGCCGTCGGGCCTGACTCGGGCGTGCCGGCGCGCAGTTCGGCGAGCGAGGCCCAGCGCCGCGCGCTGACCAGCACCAGCTCTTCGCGGAACGCGCTTGTCGCGATGAGATCGGGATGCGTGATCGGACCTGCGACGAAGGCGCCATCGAGCGTGCCTTCGAGGACGCCGGCGACGAGATCAGCGGTCGGCGACGTGCGCAGGCTCAGCCGCACGGCGGGGAAGCGGCGGTGGAAATTGGCCAGCAGCGGCGGCAGCCGCACCGCGGCCGTCGTCTCCATCGAGCCGATCGCGAGCGGTCCCTTTGGCTCGCCGTCATCGCGCGCGGCGAGCACGGCCTCGCGCGACAGCGCGGCCATTCGTTGTGCGTAGGGGAGGAGGCGCTTGCCGGCGCCGGTCAGCGCCATACCACGGCTGTGGCGCTCGAACAGCGGCGTGCCGATCTCGGCCTCCAGGGCCTTGATGCGCTGGGTGACGTTCGATTGCACCGTGTTCAGCTCTTCGGCGGCGCGGGTGATGCCGCCGGTGCGGGCGACCGCGGCGAAGGTCTGGATATCACTTAGTTCCATGGCGTCGTTTCGCTTTTGTGATGGCAGCGTTCGCAACAATTCATTTTTCGAGAATGCTAGTTGCGCCTAATGTTTCTGTCCAGAGTGGGAGACCCTATGCCGATCACCACGCCGCTGACGGAGCTTCTCGGGATCAGGCATCCGATCCTGTCGGCGCCCATGGATACGATCGCGGGCAGCCGGTTGACCCGCGCCGTCAGCGAGGCCGGCGGTTTCGGGATCCTCGGCGGTGGCTACGGCGACCGCACACGGCTTCAGGCTGAGGCCGCGGAGCTGAAGGGCTTTGCGCCGTTCGGGATCGGTTTCATCACCTGGAGCTTGGCAAAGCAGCCCGAGCTTCTCGACGTCGCGCTCGAAGCGCGCCCGCAGGCGGTCATGCTGTCGTTCGGCGATCCCGCGCCATTCGCGCCGCGGATCAAGGCGAGCGGTGCGCGATTGATCTGCCAGGTCCAGAGCGAGGACATGGCGAAGCAGGCGCTCGATGCCGGCGCTGAGATATTGATTGCGCAGGGGACAGAGGCTGGCGGCCATGGCGCATCGCGCACCACCGTCGATATCGTGCCCGCGATCGTCGATCTCGCGGCGGGACGCGTGCCTGTCGTCGCCGCCGGTGGGATCGCCGATGGCCGGGGCCTCGCAGCGATGATGATGCTCGGTGCATCCGGCGTGCTGGTCGGCACGCGCTTCTATGCAAGCGTCGAGGCCAATGGCGCCGCGGAAGCGAAAGAGCGCATTCGCACGGCCGACGGCAATGGCACCGTGCGCGGCGTTGTTCCCGACTGGTCGCGAAAACTGTTCTGGCCGGCTCCGTTCACGGCACGCACGCTAGTCAATAGTCATATCAAGAGCTGGACGGGCCGCGAGGTCGAGCTGATGCAGCGCGCAGACGAAATTGCCAGGGAGTATGCCGCGGCAAAAATGGCGGGCGATTTCGAAATCGCGGCCGTCTTTGCGGGAGAAGCGGTCGGCCTGATCCATGATATTCCACCGGCGGCCGAGATCGTCGAGCGGATTGCGTCTGAGGCCGAGCAGCTGCTCGCTGGCCGGCGCAACTCCATCGCATCGCTCGCCTGAACCAAGAGAGACACACCATGTGGCCTGACCGTCGACTGATTGATCTCTTCAAGACCGAATTCCCGATCGTGCTGGCGCCGATGGCCGGTGTCATGGATGCCGAGCTGGTGATTGCTGTGGCTCAGGGCGGCGGGCTTGGCTCGTTGCCGAGCGCGATGCTGTCGCCGGAGAAGGCGCGCGAGCAGGTCAACATCATTCGCCAGCGCGTGAAGGCGCCGGTGAACATGAACTTCTTCTGCCACACGCCGATCGAGCTCACGGCCGAAGCCGAAGCGCGCTGGAAGCAGCGGCTCACGGGCTACTATACCGAGCATGGCCTCGATCCGTCGGCACCGATCAATGCGGCGAACCGCGCACCGTTCGATGCCTCCTTCTGCGAGGTCGTCGAGGAGCTGAAGCCGGAGGTCGTCAGCTTCCATTTCGGCCTGCCCGAGGCGGGGCTGCTCAAGCGCGTCAAGGCGGCAGGCTGCCTCGTTATCTCGTCCGCCACGACGGTGAAGGAAGCGGTCTGGCTCGAACAGCGCGGCGTCGATGCCGTCATCGCGCAAGGCGCCGAAGCCGGTGGTCATCGCGGCATGTTCCTCACTGAAAAGATCGCCGAGCAGCCGGGTACGTTTGCGCTGGTGCCGCAGGTTGCCGATGCCGTGAAGGTGCCGGTGATCGCGGCCGGTGGCATCGCCGACGGGCGCGGCATTGCTGCCGCCTTCGCGCTCGGCGCCTCGGGTGTGCAGATCGGTAGCGCTTATCTGCGCTGTCCGGAGTCCAAGGTCAGCGCGGGCGGCCGCAAGGCGCTTGCCGAAGCGCGGGACGATTCCACGGTCATCACCAATGTGATGACCGGCCGCCCGGCGCGTGGTGTTCAGAACCGCCTGATGCGCGAGGCCGGCCCGATCTCGCCGGACGCGCCGCCGTTTCCGCATGCCGCGACGGCGCTGGGGCCGCTGAAGACGGCTGCCGAAAAGCAGGGCAGGGTGGATTTCACCAATCTCTGGGCCGGCCAGGCCATCGCGCTCGGCCGTGAGGTCCCCGCGGCCGAATTGACCCGGGATCTCGCCAAATCGGCGCTGGCCCGCATGAAAGCGCTGGCCGGCTAGGCCATCCACGCCGGTTGCGGCGCAAAACCGGCCTCTGCTATACGGCACATAGGTTTTGCCGTGAGAGGCCTTATATAATGTCCGTCGACGCCGCTACCGTCCGCCGCATCGCGCATCTGGCGCGCATCGCGGTTTCCGAGGACGAGGTTCCGCATCTGCAGGGCGAGCTCAACGCCATGCTCGCCTTTGTCGAGCAGCTCTCGGAGGTGAATGTCGAGGGCGTGGAGCCCATGACCTCGGTCACCCCGATGCAGATGAAGAAGCGGCAAGACGTGGTCAATGACGGCGAGATCGCCGACGATATCGTTGCCAATGCGCCTGCGACCGAAGGTCACTTCTTTCTGGTGCCGAAAGTCGTCGAGTAGTTTTTAGGACGCCGCCCGATGTGCATGCTTTGCGACGATGAGAAGGCCTATCAGGCCTATATGAACTATCTCGACAAGATGGAGCGGCAGGGCAAGGCTGCCGATCCCAATGTCGCCGTCAATGCCGTGCTCGACGAGCTCGAGGCGGCTGCGAATGCCGCCGCCAAGAAAAAAGACGACCCGGCCACCGACAAGACCCTGTCTCCGTTCTTCTGCAGCCCGATCAATAAATGACCGATTTGACATCGCTGACGCTCGCCGAGGCCCGCAAGGGTCTCGCGGCCAAGACTTTCACGTCCCTCGAGCTGACCGACGCGCATCTGAACGCGATCGAAGCCGCGCGCGTGCTCAACGCCTTCGTGATGGAGACGCCCGATCGCGCGCGCGACATGGCGAAGGCCGTGGACGAGAAGATCGCCAAGGGGGACGCCGGTCCGCTCGCGGGCATTCCGCTCGGCATCAAGGACCTGTTCGCGACCAAAGGCGTGCGCACGACGGCGTGCTCGAAGATCCTCGGCAATTTCGTGCCGACTTATGAGTCGACCATCACCTCGCAGCTCTGGCGCGACGGCGCCGTGATGCTCGGCAAGCTCAACAATGACGAGTTCGCGATGGGCTCGGCGAACGAGACCTCGTGCTTCGGCCCTGTCGGCAATCCCTGGCGGCGCGATGGCTCCAACACCACGCTGGTGCCGGGCGGCTCGTCCGGCGGCTCGGCCTCCGCGGTGGCCGCGCTGCTCTGCATGGGCGCGACTGCGACCGACACCGGCGGCTCGATCCGCCAGCCGGCCGCGTTCACCGCGACCGTCGGCATCAAGCCGACCTATGGCCGTTGCTCGCGCTGGGGCATCGTCGCCTTTGCCTCCTCGCTCGACCAGGCCGGGCCGATCGCGCGCAGCACGCGCGATGCGGCCATGCTGCTGCGCTCGATGGCCGGGTATGATCCGAAGGACACGACCTCGGTCGATGTTGCCGTGCCGGATTACGAGGCTGCGATCGGCAAGTCCGTGAAGGGCCTCAGGATCGGCATCCCCAAGGAGTATCGTCTCGACGGCATGCCGGCCGAGATCGAAAAGCTGTGGAGCGAAGGCGCGGCCTGGCTGAAGGCGGCCGGCGCCGAGCTCGTCGAGGTGTCGCTGCCCCACACCAAATACGCGCTGCCGGCCTATTACATCGTGGCGCCGGCTGAGGCCTCGTCCAACCTCGCGCGCTATGACGGCGTTCGCTATGGCCTGCGCGAGCAGGGCAAGAACATCATCGAGCAGTACGAGAACACCCGCGCCGAGGGTTTTGGCGCGGAGGTGCGCCGCCGCGTCATGATCGGTACCTACGTGCTCTCGGCCGGCTATTACGACGCCTACTACCTGCGCGCCCAGAAGGTGCGCACGCTGATCAAGAAGGATTTTGAGGATTGCTTCGCTAAGGGCGTCAACGCGATCCTGACGCCGGCGACGCCGTCGGCCGCCTTCGGCATCGGCGAGAAGGGCGGCGCCGACCCCGTCGAGATGTATCTCAACGACATCTTTACGGTCACCGTGAACATGGCGGGCCTGCCGGGCATCGCCGTGCCCGCCGGCAAGGACGCGCAGGGCCTGCCGCTCGGACTGCAACTGATCGGCCGTCCGTTCGACGAGGAGACGCTGTTCTCGCTCGGCGAGGTGATCGAGCAGGCCGCCGGCCGCTTCACACCCGCGAGGTGGTGGTGAATGTCGCTGATTTCATCGCAAGCCTCGACGGCGCGGCGCCCGCGCAGGGCTTGAGCGCGCCGCTCGCAGGTCTCTGGTGGGCCGCAAAGGGCGACTGGGACCAGGCGCACAAGATCGTCCAGGACGACAATGGCCGCGACGCCGCCTGGGTGCACGCTTACTTGCACCGCGTCGAAGGCGATCTCGGCAATGCCGGCTACTGGTATCGCCAGGCCGCACAGCCCGCGGCAAAGGATTCATTGGAAGTAGAGTGGGAGCGGATCGCTGCCACGCTGCTCGGGAGCAAGACATGAGTACGGCCACGCACAAGCTTCTGAAGGGTTCAACCGGCGACTGGGAGATGGTCATCGGCATGGAGATCCATGCCCAGGTGACGTCGAACTCAAAACTGTTCTCGGGCGCGTCGACCGCGTTCGGCGGCGAGCCGAACAGCCACGTGTCGCTCGTCGACGCCGCGATGCCCGGCATGCTGCCCGTTATCAACGAGGAATGCGTCAGGCAGGCTGTCCGGACCGGGCTCGGTCTCAACGCAAAGATCAATCTGCGTTCGGTGTTCGACCGGAAAAACTATTTCTATCCGGACCTGCCGCAGGGCTACCAGATCAGCCAGTACAAATCGCCGGTGGTGGGCGAGGGCGAAGTGGTGGTCGAGCTCGACGGCGGCCGCAGCGTCTCCATCGGCATCGAGCGCCTCCATCTTGAGCAGGACGCCGGCAAGTTGCTGCACGACCGGTCGCCGACCATGACCAATGTCGACCTCAACCGCTCCGGCGTGGCGCTGATGGAGATCGTCTCCAAGCCCGACATCCGCGACGCCGAGCAGGCCAAGGCCTATGTGACCAAGCTGCGCTCGATCCTGCGCTATCTCGGCACCTGCGACGGTGACATGGAGAAGGGAAGCTTGCGCGCCGACGTCAACGTCTCCGTGCGCAAGCCGGGCGCGCCGCTCGGCACCCGCTGCGAGATCAAGAACATGAACTCGATCAACTTCATCGGCCAGGCGATCGAGTACGAAGCGCGCCGCCAGATCGAAATCCTCGAGGATGGCGGCCAGATCGACCAGGAGACGCGGCTCTACGACCCCAACAAGGGCGAGACGCGCTCGATGCGCTCGAAGGAAGAGGCGCACGACTACCGCTACTTCCCCGATCCGGATTTGCTGCCGCTAGAGTTCTCGCAAGGCTTCGTCGACGAGCTGAAGGCTGAACTGCCTGAGCTGCCGGACCAGAAGAAGGCGCGCTTCGTCGCCGACTTCGGCCTGTCGGCCTACGATGCGAGCGTGCTGGTGGCCGAGCGCGAGAGCGCCGTGTTCTACGAGACCGTGCTCGACAGGCTCGCCAACCGCGCCCGCGACGGCAAGATGGCGGCGAACTGGGTGATCAACGAGCTGTTCGGCCGTCTCAACAAGGAAGGCCGGGATATTACGGGCTCTCCGGTCAACGCCGAGCAGTTGGCCGCGATCGTCGACCTGATCGGCGAGGGTACGATCAGCGGCAAGATCGCCAAGGATCTGTTCGAGATCGTCTGGCAGGAGGGCGGCGATCCCCGTGCGTTGGTCGAAAGCCGCGGCATGAAGCAGGTCACGGATCTTTCCGCGATCGAAAAGGTTGTCGACGACATCATCGCGGCCAATCCCGACAAGGCCGCGCAGGTGAAGGACAAGCCGCAGTCGCTCGGCTGGTTCGTCGGCCAGGTGATGAAGTCATCCGGCGGCAAGGCGAACCCGCAGGCGGTCAACGAGCTGCTCAAGTCCAAGCTCGGCATCTGACGTCACGCGTTCGGACGAGGTGACGACACGCTTCGTCACCTCGATCAGCGCTCGCGATGCGACGCACTCACGCGTCAACGGCAACAAACATCATCCGGTTGAGGTCACGGTGCAGATGCGAATCGCGGTGGCGCGATTCGCACAAAGCGGCGACCTGCACACGCTCTGACGAGCGCTTCCGCCGTTAAGCATGAAAATAATTTCGTTGCCAAAATTCGCGACTCAGAGTCCGCGACTCGCCTCCACGACGCTATCGCGCGCTTTGCCGTGCGGGTCATCGCACCGATCATGCGTGACGTGCGCGCGCAGAATACTACTTGCTGCATAGTGTTTTCTTGCAATCGCTGCGCTTGCCGACGGCGACGTTGCGAGAAGCATTTGCAATCGCAGACGCGTGTCTCTGCGTGTCGGCAAATCAAGCGCGGCTGGCGCACGCGCGCTGCGTCGTCAACACTTCCTTAAGTGAGAAGATGTTTTTTTCGTCGTGTTGGTGTATTCGGGGTGAGTGCATTCGATCCCCGAATGTACGCAGCGATTAAAGCCATCTCACACATCGGAGGGCAACATGGCCAAGAAAGCAAAGAAGGCGAAGAAGGCGAAGAAGGCGAAGAGCGCAGTGAAGAAGACTGCGAAGAAGACCCGCAAGGTCGCCAAGAAGAAGTAACTTCGCTTCTGAAGTTGCCGGCTCTTGAGCGCCGGCACGTCATCAGCGCCTCCTAGAGGTTCTGGTCGACGATAGAGGGTGTCGGCGAGACATCAGGTCAACGGTCGGATCGTCAGCTTTCACGGGCTCGCTCGTCAAAGTTCGGTCCGGCAGAAGAAACAAGTTTTCTTCGTTCGGTGCGGCTCCTTGAATAAGGGCTCCGCAATTCCACAGACGGCCCTCGGGCCAATTTGGAATCTGATCCTGACGTGTTCGCCGACGCCCTCGTTCCCTGAGGCCGGGGTATTGCCGGCATTCCCAATCCCGACATTGTTGATCTGACCACGACGCAGTCGCACGGCGCTGTCGTGCTGCCTTGACCCGTGCTGCCTTGATCCGTCCTGCCTTGGCCCGTGCCGCCTTGAGGCAGGCGAGGGGCGGCTGATTGCACGAAGACCGCGCGCTGGTCCTCCACGCGCGGTGTCGTCGCCCGGCTCCGACCGCGAGTACGCACAAGGCGGGTGACGACAGCGGGAGCGAGACATCCCAGGATACGCGCCACCGCGCGCGATGGTTATCGATGTCCGAAAATCCCACGGTAAACCAAATCTGACGAATCGCAGAAGTGCCTGCAAATCAGGGACTTCTTGAATCTCTCGCGCGCGTGGCGCGCGCCGGCGTTTACGTCTGCTTCATCGCGATACTTAAACTGCCATTCAAATTTGCCCGCCATCATCGCCTCCAACAAGCCGGCAAACGGCATTGGGCAAGAAGACTTGAGCAACAAGACCTGGGATGAGTTGAACAGCGCATGATCCAAAGGATCACGCAAATCAGAGTTGGACGGGAGCCGCGCTCGGGGGAACGAGGCGGCATAAGAAAAAAGGGGATGCGTTATGTTTCAGGGTACTTTCGATCTCGATGCGGCAACGCCGATCGATGCGAGCGCGCTGTCGGACGTTCTGTTCGAGCGTGGGATCTATTGGGCGAGCGGCCGCTCGGGCCTGGTCGACCTCGTCGCCGCGCACAAATGGTTCAATCTCGCGGCGCTGAAGGGCCGCAAGGACGCCGTCGCGCTGCGCCAGGAAGTGGCCGGTCAGATGTCCGAGGCCGAGATCTCGGCTGCGCAGCGTGACGCGAGGGCGTGGGTGTCCGCGCATTGAATTGAGAAGCGCATCCGGCTCCGTGGTTTCACGGGGCAATTTGGTTGCGCTGAATCAAGTTCCCGCGTCCTGCCGCCACTTAAGAACTGCGTGGCATGAGCGATTCCGAGAAGAATGACCCTGGACTGAGTCCAGGACGTCGCGATGGCTGCCGATTCGGGGTGCGCCCGACGATTGCGATCTGGAACTCGGACGGCGGCACAAGATCGGCATTCTGCCGCTTGGCTTTCCATTCCGGCGCGAGGCGCGCGCACACATATATAAGGAGAGCGCGAATCGGGCCGAGCTCAGCCGCGCGGATCCTTGCGCCAGGCATTCGAGAGCCGTGCGACGATCGCTTTCAGATGAACAGACCTGGATTCTGCCGCTGGGTGGCGGAGAGGGAGGGATTCGAACCCTCGATACAGCTTGAGACCGTATGACGCTTTAGCAAAGCGTTGCCTTCAGCCACTCGGCCACCTCTCCGGTGCGAGCCTTATGCATCTAATTGCTTGGGCCGGTCAATTTGGAAGCGTGTGTTTTCGCTCGAATATTCCCAACGATTTCCGCAGGGCTTCGCGCCAATCATGACGGTTCGCTTCCAGTCGAGAAACATCACGCCGAAAGAGCGGACGCAGAACCAGTGCGTTTGGCAGAGGTGACAGAGACAATTTCCGCTGGCGACGTCATGGCTGCTCTATCAAGCAATTGAATTTACTGGAAGTTTTCTGCTGTGGTCGGCTCTGCGAGGCAAGATGCGGGCTTGCTGTGCCGTTCGAAGTTGTGAAGGCATCGACGGGCTCATCTTCGCCAGCCGGAATGCCGGCCCTGATTCCCCAATCGCCCGCGCGACTTTAGCTACATAAAGAGTCGCGCCTCGGACGCCGTGTCGGCCGTTTGCACGTGTCCTGCCGGAGATCACCCAGAGTTACGGCGCGTTACACGTCCCCTGAGTCTAAGTGCCGCTTCCGCGATTCGAGCGCGTCAGAGCCGCCTCTGTGTGTAAGCCGACCCGCGCCCCACCCGGATCGGGGATTTCGACGGCAAATGGAACCGATCAAAAAAATATAGTAAAGACAATGTGTTACAGGCGCCTCGCGATCACATCTGCGTGTTATTTGTGCAACACCCGTCGGAAAACACGCTTCATAGGCCCGCGTCGGAGCGTTCTCTTGTTGTGTGTGCAAGGACGTTCGGTAATTGTGATCGGGCGACGGAGGGGGGCATCCCAAGGTCGTCCCGTTTAGGTCTTTCGCTTAAGTCCCTCGCGTTCATGCGGGTGTGTCCGAAGACGCGAAGGTGACCAAGGCGGGGATTTAAAGGGGGTTGGGGAATTGGCCGTTCGGGTCAGTGACCTTCCCTGAAGAGCAACTTGGAGGTTTAACATGAAGTTGGTTAAGAGCCTTTTGCTCGGCTCAGCGGCGGGTCTCATCGCCGTGGGCGGAGCGCAGGCAGCCGATCTCCCCGTGAAGGCCAAAGCGGTCGAATACGTGAAGATCTGCTCCCTGTACGGTGCGGGTTTCTACTACATCCCGGGCACCGACACCTGCATCAAGCTCAGCGGCTATCTGCGTGCTGACGTGATTTCCGGCGGCGCTGGCGACTATGGTTTCAACCAGAGCTCGGCCACGGTCAACGGCGGTTCGAACAATCGTTTGACCAACTACTTCTACACCCGCGCTCGTATGGACTTCAACGTCGATACCCGCACGGCGACCGAATACGGCGTTGTCCGTACCTATGCTGACATGATCTTCAGCTATGATACGAATAACGTCACCGGCAGCAGCCCGTCGACGCTCTCGACCGGCAACCCGTCGCTCGGCCTCTACCATGCGTTCATCCAGTTCGCTGGCTTCACCATGGGTCGTACGGTCTCGATCTTCGACGCACCGTGGCAGAGCTATCCGGCTGGCGGTCCCGACTCCATTCCGGGCGGCTCCAACCACGTCACCGGTGTGAACCAGTTCGCCTACACCGCCGACTTCGGCCAGGGCATCACCGGTTCGCTGGCGGCGGAAGAAGACACGACGCTGACCTCCGGCCAGTCGAACCTCTGGAACGTCACCGGCTTCACGGCCTCCAGCGCTGTTAGCGGCGCCGGCGCCATCGTGACGACCTCTGCTGCTGCAAACGCTGCCGCCGCCCTCATCCAGGGCAACTACGGCGTCCAGGCTTGGGGTGGTACGCGCTCTCCGGACCTCGTCGGTGCGATCCGTGTTGACCAGGCTTGGGGTCTTGCCCAGGTGTCGGTCGCCGCGAAGGATCTGCATCCCGCCTACTACGGCACGACGGAACCCACCGGTCATCCGTCGGACAAGTGGGGTTGGGCTGTCCAGGGCGCCTTGTCGATCAAGAACATCCCGACTGGTGCGGGTGACTCGATCAACTTGCAGGCCGTCTACACCGATGGTGCAAGCAAGTATAACTTCCAGACCCTGTTCCCGCAGAACTTCTTCATGTACAGCGGCACGGGCGTGGCTGGCGCTTACCAGAGCATCGGCTTCGCTGGTATTGCTGACGGCGTCTTCGGCGCTGGCGGCAGCATCGAGACCGTCAAGACCTGGGGCTTCCGCGGTGGCTATACCCACAACTGGAACCCATACTGGGTCAGCGCCATCTACGGTGGCTATGCTGGGCTGAGCTACAGCAGCACTGCCAAGACGCTGATCTGCACCAACTTCGCCACCATTGCGAACCCCGGTGCGACTTGTAACCCGGACTTCAACTTCGGTGTCGTCGGTGTCAACACCGTGTGGACCCCGGTCAAGAACCTGGCATTCACGGCCGACCTGAGCTGGTCGCGTCTGGACCAGAAGTACTCCGGCACGATCACTGCCCCGGCCGTTTCGACTGCTGCCAAGCCGGGCGCCGTGTATGAGCTGAAGGATCAGAACTCGCTCACGCTGCTCCTCCGCGCTCAGCGCACCTTCTAATATCGATCTCTCGATTGATAGAGAGCCCCCGGCGGGAAACCGCCGGGGGCTTTTTGCTGTTTAGCGAAGCGGCGATGGCCTGTGACGCACAAATCGACGGATGATCATCGACGGCCGGTTGTGGTCGATCAACTGACCAAAGTGCTCAGATCCCTGGATGTGTTGATCGGAGATGTCCAGGGCACTTGGACCAGGACTTGGACCAGCACTCGAGCCAGGACCCTGGATCTGACGTCTCGCAGCGGTGGTGGACCGTGAGAGGTGCCGTGCCCAAGTCGAACGGCTTGCGGTGGTGGACACGGGCCGGCGGCAGCGCTGGTCTGAGGACGAGAAGCTTAGGATTGTCGTGGAAAGCTTACAGGCGCGAGAGCGAAGATCGCTATTCCACGCTGCCGGCGCCGCGGCGCAAATCGGCCTCGATCTGGAGCCGTGTGCCGCCGCCGAAGCGGGCGCGGTAGACCTGAAGATTCTCCATGATCCGCTGCACATAGTTGCGCGTCTCGGAGAACGGGATCAGCTCGACCCAGTCGACGGCATCGACCTTGGCGTCGCGCGGGTCACCGTATCGGTCGATCCACTTCTTCACGCTGCCGCGGCCGGCGTTGTAGGCGGCGAAGGTCATGATGTAGGAGCCGCGATAATCCTCGAGCAGGCCGCCGAGCTCCGCCGCGCCGAGCGTCGCGTTGTAGGACGAATCGTTCTTCAGCCGCGAGAGGTCATAGGTCGCGCCGTGCCGCTTGCAGACGTAACGCGCGGCGTCCGGCGTCACCTGCATCAGGCCATAGGCCTGCGCCGGCGAGACCACGGCCGGATTGAACGCGCTTTCCTGTCGCGCGATCGCGTAGACGATGCTGCGCTCGACCTCGGGGCCGATCTGCGTGAACTGCGGAATGCCGTTGACCGGATAAGCGTAGAAATCGAACGGCAGGCCACGATTGAGCGCGGCCTTGCCGAGCAGCAGCATGCCGCGGGCGTCGCTGTAACGCTGGGTCAGCTCGCCGAGGCCAGTCAGCGCCTCGGGATCGCCGTTCTCGCCCATGTCGGCAAGCATCGGCACCGCCATCTCGCGCTCGTCGAGCTCGTAGAGCAATTGCGCCGCACGGACGATCTCCAGCCGTTCGGCGCCGCGGCCGCGTGGCTGGCTGTTCAGCTCGATCTGCGGCAGGCCGAGCTTTGCACGCGCGAGCTGGCCGTAATAGCTGGTGGATTGCTCGGCGGCACGGGCATAGGCGTTGCGCGCCTCCTGCTGACGACCGGCGGCCTCGGCCGCGCGGCCCTGCCAGTAACCGGCACGCGCCAGCGTGGTCGGATTGACGCTGCCGACGCCGATGCGGGCAAAGTGCTGGGCGGCTGCCGCGGGATCGTTGAGGAAGCGCAGGGCGATCCAGCCCGCCGTGAATTCCTGCTCGGTCTTGTAGATGTCGCGTGAGGGCAGTGCCGCGTCGCGTGCGATCAGATAGGCGCTGCGGAATTCCTCGGTGTCGATCATCTTGCGCGCCAAGAGGCGCCGCTCGATCCACCATTCGTCCAGATTGTAGAGTCGATTCGGATCCTTCGGCGCCGACAGCATGAGCTGGGCAGCTTCGGCAAACTTCTCCTCGCGGCGCAGCAGCTGGATCTTGCTGAAGATGAAGCCGGGATCGCTGTGCAGCTCGCGCGGCACCTCTTCGAGCAGTGCGCGCGTGTTCGGCGCCTTCTTGAAGGAGGCGATGCGGGCCTTGGCGAGCGCGACATAGCCGGCGCCGAGCCGCCTTGCAGCGCGCAGCGCCGCTTCAGTCTCGCTGCCGTAGAGCAGCGTGTCCATCCGCGCTTTCTGGTCGCCCGGCGTGAGCAGGGCACCGAACTGGTCGAGCGCGTTGTTCTCGGTGTCCTCCGACATCGGATCGCTGCGCCAGGCTTCGCGCACCAGCCGCTCGGCATTGGCGCGGTCGCCGCGCGCCAGCATCGCCTTGGCGAGCACGAAGCGGCCCTTGGCCGAAACAGGGGATTCGTTCTCGAACCACGACCAGCCAACGGAATCGTCGCGCCTGTCGTCCCACATCGCAGCCTCTAGGCGCCGGCGCAGGAAGGTCTGCGACGGCCAACTCGGATTGGCGGACAGGAAGGCGCGGTAGCGCTCAACGCTCGCGCCATTGTCCTCGCTGCGCAGGATGATCCATTCGGCGAGCTTTCGCGCGACCGGATCCGAGATCGAATCCGCGTAGTTGGTGGCGTCGCCTGCTTTGCGCTTGCGCACGAGCTCGATGACGGTCTCCAGCGTGTCCTTGTCGGCTTGCGACGTCGACGAGGTCGCAGCAACCGCGGCTGGCGTGACCGGCTTGCGCGGCGCGGCGTGCTGGCGGGTCGCCGGCGCCAGCACCGGCGTTGCGACCGGTTTGGCGGAGGCCGGGCCGGAAGCGGAAGGTCTGACGGTCGCTGTCACTGCCGGCGCGGCTTGCGGGGCCGACGCATTGGCCGGTCGCGATTTTGGAGCGGGGGCGGCGGCAGCGGGCTTCGGCTTGTCCTTGGCGGCATCCTTGCCAGTGCTCTTGCCAGCGTTCTTGCCGGCATCCTTGGCAGGTTTCTTCGCAGCATCCTTGGCGGGGGCGGGCGCCGCTCCCTTGCTCGCGCCCTTGGATGTTTCCTTGGCTGTTTCCTTGGCCGATCCTTTGGCCGATCCCTTCGCGGTGTCCTTCGGGGATTGCTTGGCGGCAGGCTTGGCGGTTCCCTTTGCAGCTTCCTTGGCGGGTTCCTTCGCGGTGTCCTCGGTCGTCTCATTGGACTTGGCCAGGGCGACACAACCGATCGACAGGCCGGCCATCACGCAAATGGCCAGACCGGCAGATCGCCATGCGTTACGGGATAAGGAGGTCACGGAGGTTTGTCGCCCCGAATCAGTCAATTGGCTCAAGACCTATCTGTACAAGATCTGGCTGTATTTGATTGAATATGCGGACAAAATACCAACAGCCGCTTACCTTCGCCGGGTTTGCACCACCACCGCGGCAAAATCGCGGCTTAAACGGTGCGTCAGTCGGCAGCAGGTCTTTTACCGACCGGACAGACCCGATAAGAATGGGGCTTGCTCTAAATTCTCGCCGCGTACGGAGGAAGTCCATGGCAGCCAAGACGAAATTCCGGGGGTCGTTCACCGCCTTGGTCACGCCGTTCAAGAACGGCTCGCTCGACGAGGCGGCGTTTCGCTCCCTGGTCAACTGGCAGATCTCCGAGGGCACCAATGGCCTGGTCCCGGTCGGCACCACCGGCGAGAGTCCGACGCTCAGCCATGACGAGCACAAGAAGGTCGTCGAATGGTGCATCGAGGAGGCCAAGGGCCGCGTGCCCGTGATCGCCGGCGCCGGCTCCAATTCGACCAAGGAGGCGGTCGAGCTGGCCCAGCACGCCGAGAAGGCGGGCGCCAACGCCGTGCTGGTGGTGACGCCTTACTACAACAAGCCGACCCAGGAAGGCATGTATCAGCACTTCAAGGCGATCAACGATGCGATCGGGATTCCGATCATCATCTACAACATCCCGCCGCGCTCGGTGATCGACATGTCGGTCGACACCATGAAGCGGCTGTGGGAGCTGAAGAACATTGCCGGCGTCAAGGACGCCACCGCCAGCATGGTGCGCGTGTCGCAGCAGCGCGCGGCGATGGGCGAGGATTTCAACCAGCTCTCCGGCGAGGACGCGACCATCCTCGGCTACATGGCTCATGGTGGCCATGGCTGCATCTCGGTGACCTCAAACGTCGCGCCGCGCCTGTGCGCCGAGTTCCACGCGGCCTGGCAGAAGGGCGACACCAAGGCGGCGCTCGCGATCCACGACAAGCTGATGCCGCTGCACAACAACCTTTTCATCGAGAGCAATCCGGCGCCGATCAAGTATGCGATGACGCTGCTCGGCAAGATGAACGAGACGCTGCGGCTGCCGATGGTGCCGGTGTCCGAGCCGACCCGCGCTGCCGTGCGCAGCGCCATGGTGCACGCCGGCCTGATCAACTGATGAAATAGGCAATCGGGGGGAAGCCGTTCATGAGCGTCGAGGAAAAAGGCACGCGGATGCTTAGGGAGTTTCGCGAGTTCGCCATGAAGGGCAATGTCGTCGACCTCGCGGTCGGCGTCATCATCGGCGCGGCCTTCGGCGCCATTGTCACTTCGCTGGTCGGCGACATCATCATGCCGTTGATTGGCGCGGTCACTGGCGGTCTCGACTTCTCGAACTACTACGTCCCCTTGTCGAAGGCGGTCACTGCCACCAACTTAGCGGATGCGAAAAAGCAAGGCGCGGTGCTCGCTTACGGCAGCTTCCTTACGCTGACGATCAATTTCATCATCGTCGCCTTTGTGTTGTTCCTTGTGATCCGCGCCATGAACACATTGAAGCGCAAGGAAGAAGCCAAGCCCGCGGAGCCGCCGAAGCCGTCGGCCGAGGCCGTGCTGCTGACCGAGATCCGCGATCTCCTCAAGAAGTGACGCGCGCGCTCCATCCAAACTGTTAGCTTACGCGCGCATCTCGATCAGGTTTCTTCACCATGGCCGATAAGAACGAACGTCCTATCAAGGTCATGGCGGAAAATCGCAAGGCCCGCTTCAACTATGCGATCGAGGATACGATCGAGGCGGGCATTGCGCTGACCGGAACCGAGGTGAAGTCGATCCGCAACGGCAAGAGCACGATTGCGGAGTCCTACGCCGACTCCAAGGACGGCGAGATCTGGCTGATCAACGCCACCATTCCCGAATACCTCCAGGGCAACCGCTTCAACCACGAGCCCAAGCGGCCGCGAAAGCTGCTGCTGCACCGCCGGCAGATCAACAAGCTGATGGGCGCGGTCGACCGCGAAGGCATGACGCTGATCCCGCTCAAGCTCTACTTCAACGAGCGCGGGCGGGCCAAATTGCAGCTCGCAGTTGCGAAGGGCAAGAAGCTGCACGACAAGCGCGAGACCGAGAAGAAGCGCGACTGGAGCCGGGAGAAGGGCCGGCTGATGCGGGCGAGGGGATAGCGAGATGAACCAGAAGAGCCTGCTCGAGGTCGATTGGAGCCAGATTCCGGCACCCGCCGACGATGGCGGTGCAGCGCATCTGAAAGGCCTGACACTGCCTGCGATCAGCCTGCGTGCGACCGATGACAATTCGGTCGATCTGTCGGCGCTCCCCGGCCGCACCGTGGTGTTCGCCTATCCGCGCACTGGCGAGCCCGGCAAGATCGCGCTGGTCGACGATTGGGACATGATCCCGGGCGCGCGAGGCTGCACGCCGCAGACATGTGCGTTTCGCGACCTGTTTGCCGAGCTGAAAGCCGCCGGCGCTGCGCAGGTGTTTGGCCTCTCGACCCAGAGCAACGAATACCAGACCGAGATGGCGTCGCGGCTGCATCTGCCGTTCCCGGTGCTCTCGGACGAGAAGCTTGCGCTCACGCGTGCGCTCAACCTGCCGACCATGGAGGTCGCGGGCCTCACGCTGATCAAGCGCCTCGCGCTGATCGTCGACGACGCCAGGATCACGCACGTGTTCTATCCGGTGTTTCCGCCCGACCGGAACGCGGGCGATGTGTTGGACTGGCTGAAGGCCAATCCTGCAAAGACTGCAGCAAAGACCTAGTCCAGGGCAAAGACCTAGTCCAGCTCGGCCCTGATCTTCGCGAACACGCTGCGGAACATGTCCGTCGTCAGCACGCCCGTGTTCGTGTTGTAGCGCGAGCAATGATAGCTGTCGTAGAGCTTGAACCGGCCGGCCTGGTGCACGGCGCCGTGGCCGAAGGGGGCTTGCGAGGCCTTCAGCTTTAGTGGCTTGAGCACGCTATCGTGTGCGATCCGCCCGAGCGCGATGATCGCGCGCAGCTTCGGCATCGTCTCGAGATTCGCGATGAGGAACTGCCGGCAGGTATTGATCTCGACCGGCAGCGGCTTGTTCTGCGGCGGAACGCAATGCACTGCATTGGCGATCCGGCAGTCGACCAGCTTCATGCCGTCGTCGGGACGTGCCTGATAGGTACCCTTGGCAAAACCGTATTCGAGCAGCGTGGCGTAGAGCAGGTCGCCGGCATAGTCGCCGGTGAAGGGGCGGCCCGTGCGGTTGGCGCCCTGCATCCCCGGCGCGAGACCGACGATCAGAAGGCGAGCCGTGATATCGCCGAACGGTGGCACCGGCGCATTGTGCCACAGCGGCTCGCGCGCGCGGTTCGCCTCGCGAAAGGCGACAAGGCGCGGGCAGAACGGACAGTCACGGTCGGGGACGAGGGTGGAAGAGGCCTGGTGGCTTAGCCGGGCCGCCTCACTCCTCGAAGTCGTCATCGCCCCTCGGCGCCATCGTGGTCGCGCGCTGGAGGAATTGCGGGGCGTGGTGACGCGCCTCGCGCTCGCCACGATCACGCGGGGCAGGGCGCTCGGATGGGTCGCGGCCAAGCTTGGACTGCAACTCGACGAGATCGGTGAAGACGTCGGCCTGGCGGCGCAGCTCGTCGGCGATCATCGGCGGCTGGCTGGCGATGGTGGAGATCACCGTCACCCGGACGCCGCGGCGCTGCACGGCCTCGACCAGCGAGCGGAAGTCGCCGTCACCCGAGAACAGCACCATCTGGTCGATGTGCTCGGCGAGCTCCATGGCATCGACGGCAAGCTCGATGTCCATGTTGCCCTTGACCTTGCGGCGGCCGGAGGCGTCGATGAACTCTTTGGTTGCCTTGGTGACGACCGTGTAGCCGTTGTAGTCGAGCCAGTCGATCAGGGGACGGATCGAGGAATATTCCTGATCCTCGATGATCGCTGTGTAGTAGAACGCCCGCAATAGCGTCCCGCGGCTCTGAAATTCCTTCAGAAGGCGCTTGTAGTCGATGTCGAAGCCTAGAGTTTTCGCCGTTGCGTAAAGATTGGCCCCGTCGATGAAGAGCGCGATCTTGTTGGTAGGGGAAGGTGACATTCAGTTTGCTCGCGTAGTGTTCGTGATAATTCGTTTATTGTTGGCGCAGCGGCACCAAGCCGCGCAGTTCAAAGTCCTGCCGAAACCCGTCGAAACCACACATCCGGAGAAGTCGGGGCAATCAAGGTATAGTTATGGCGGACTTTCATACACCCGGCGCCGCCCTCAATGGCAGCCCGGGAAACCACCCATCCCAGCCCTAATGTGGAGGTAGCAGAGGCGTTTGGCGAGGCCAAATCACAAATTTGCCTTGCGAAATCGCCCCGGCCCCTATAACTAGCCCCAATCATCCACATATTTCGTCCCACACACAACGGAGCGACAGTCTATGGCTCGCGTCACCGTAGAAGATTGTATCGACAAGGTCGACAACCGGTTTGACCTGGTCCTGCTGGCCGCCCACCGTGCCCGCATGATTTCGTCCGGTTCACAACTAACGGTTGACCGCGATAACGACAAGAACCCTGTTGTATCTTTGCGCGAAATTGCCGACGAGACCATCTCGCCGGAGGATCTTCGCGAGGAGCTGGTGCACTCGCTCCAGAAGTTCGTCGAGGTGGACGAGCCCGAGCCGGATACGGTGCCGCTGATCGGTTCCGCCGGCGCCAGCGTCGATGCCGACGATACCGAAGTGGCTGTTGAACGCATGACCGAAGAGGAGCTCCTGAAGGGCCTCGAAGGCCTCGCGCCGCCGGAAGAGCAGCCCGAGGAGGACGAGTAATCGTCCTATCGCGATCGTCGACTTCTTGTGATCTTATCAAAGGCCCGAACCCGCGTTCGGGCCTTTGCTTTTGTTGGCGTTTTCGTGGTTACCATAGCATTGCCGGTTTGCGCCGCGTGGCTGTCACCGAATTGATCGGCCGTGTCCGCGATCGGAGCTTAGGATGTATACAACGGGCCGCTTCATGGTTCGTTTGAAGGCAGGACGGCATGGTGTATCGACGCCGCAGATCCACGCAGATGCAGGGCGCAACCGAATCGGTTGCCGTGGCCCCGACTGCGCCGGTGGCACGGCCAGCAAAGCCGCGCGCGCGGATGATGCGTCAATATGACCTCGTCGAACGCGTCCGGTCCTACAATCCGAACACCAACGAAGACCTGCTGAACCGCGCCTATGTCTACGCCATGAAGGCGCACGGCTCGCAGACCCGCGCCTCCGGCGATCCATATTTCTCGCACCCGCTCGAAGTCGCGGCGATTCTCACCGACCTGAAGCTCGACGACGCGACCATCGTCGCCGCGCTGCTGCACGACACGATCGAGGACACCGAGGCGACGCGGGCGGAGATCGACCAGCTGTTCGGCCCCGAAATCGGCGCGCTGGTCGAGGGCCTGACCAAGCTGAAGCGGCTCGAGCTGGTGTCGCGCGAGGCCAAGCAGGCCGAGAACCTGCGCAAATTGTTGCTGGCCATTGCCGACGATGTCCGCGTGCTCCTGGTCAAGCTCGCAGACCGCCTGCACAACATGCGCACGCTCGACTTCGTGCCGACGGAATCGCGGCGGCGCATTGCCGAGGAGACGCTCGACATCTACGCGCCGCTGGCCGGGCGCATGGGCATGCAGGAAATGCGCGAGGAGCTGGAGGACCTGTCCTTCCGCACCCTCGATCCCGAAGCCTATTCGGTGGTGATGCAGCGGCTCGATGCGCTCGCCGAGCGCAACCGTAATCTGATCGGCGAGATCGAGGACCAGCTCTCCAACAATCTGCGCCATAGGGGTCTCGGCGCGCGGGTCTATGGCCGCCGCAAGAAGCCGTTTTCGATCTGGACCAAGATGGAGCGCAAGTCGGTCGGCTTTGAGCAGCTGTCGGACATCTTTGGCTTCCGCGTCGTCGTCAACGACATCGAGGCCTGCTATCGCGCGCTCGGCATCGTCCACACCACCTGGCCGGTCGTGCCGGGGCGTTTCAAGGACTACATCTCGACGCCGAAGCAGAACGACTACCGCTCGATCCACACCACCGTGATCGGCCCCGGCAACCAGCGCGTCGAGCTCCAGATCCGCACCGAGGCGATGGACCAGATCGCCGAGCGCGGCATCGCCGCGCACGTCTTCTACAAGGAAGGCGAGGGCTCGCCGACCGAATTCCTCAAGCGCGAGTCCACCGCGTTCGCCTGGCTGCGCCACACCATCGGCATCCTCTCGGAGAGCGCCAACCCCGAGGAATTCCTCGAGCATACCAAGCTCGAGCTGTTCCACGACCAGGTGTTCTGCTTCACTCCGAAGGGCAAGCTGATCGCGCTGCCGCGCCATGCCAATGTGATCGACTTCGCCTATGCCGTGCACACCGACGTCGGCAACAGCGCGGTCGGCTGCAAGATCAACGGCCAGTTCGCGCCGCTGTCGTCGGAGCTTCAGAACGGCGACGAAGTCGAGGTGCTGACCTCGGAAGCGCAGTCGGCCCCGCCGTCGGCCTGGGAGACGCTCGCGGTCACCGGCAAGGCGCGCGCTGCGATCCGGCGTGCCACCCGTACCGCCGTGCGCGATCAATATGTCGGCCTCGGCCGGCGCATCGTCGAGCGCCTGTTCGAGCGCGCCAAGATCGAATACGCCGACGACAAGCTCAAGGGCGCGCTGCCGCGGCTGGCGCGCACCTCGATCGAGGACGTCATGGCGGCGGTCGGCCGCGGCGAGATCAAGGCCTCCCACGTCGCGCGCGCGATGTATCCGGACTACAAGGAGGAGCGCGTCGCGCGCTACGGCGTCAAGAAGGGGCTCGCCGCCAAGCTCAAGGAGAAGGCGCTGGAGCCGTCGCGCAGCCCGGTTGCGATTCCCATCGGCGGCAACAATTCCGACCTGCCGGTGAAGTTCGCGCCGAACGGCGGCGCGGTGCCGGGCGATCGCATCGTCGGCATCGTCACGCCGGGCGAGGGGATCACGATCTATCCGATCCAGTCGCCGGCGCTGAAGGATTTCGAGGAGGAGCCGGAGCGCTGGCTCGACGTCCGCTGGGATATCGAGGATTCCGCGCCGCAACGCTTCCCGGCGCGCATCAAGGTCGAGAACGTCAACGAGCCCGGCGCGCTGGCGCAGATCGCGACCGTGATCGCCGAGCACGACGGCAACATCGACAATATCAGCATGCAGCGCCGCTCGCCCGATTTCACGGAGACGACGATCGATCTCGAAGTCTACGATCTCAAGCATTTGAGCGCGATCCTGGCCCAGCTGCGCGCCAAGGCGGTCGTCGCCCGTGTCGAACGTGTTAATGGATAGGCGTCTGTCGCAGTCGCCTGTTCCTCCGATCTCGTGAGTCCTGAAATGCCCGCACCTCCGCTCCGCCTCGGCGTCAATATCGACCATGTCGCGACCGTCCGTAACGCACGCGGCGGCCGCCATCCCGATCCGGTCCGCGCGGCGCTGCTTGCGATCGAGGCCGGCGCCGACGGCATCACTGCGCATCTGCGTGAAGACCGCCGCCACATCCGCGACGAGGACATGGCGCGGCTGAAGGCGGAGATCTCCAAGCCGCTCAATTTCGAGATGGCGGCGACTGACGACATGATGCGCATCTCGCTCGCCACCAAGCCGCATGCGGTGTGCCTGGTGCCGGAGCGCCGCCAGGAGGTGACGACCGAGGGTGGGTTAGATGTGGTCGGCCAGCACAATGCGCTGGCGCCCTATATCGCGCGGCTGAATGATGCCGGCATCCGCGTCTCGCTGTTCATTGCCGCGGACCCTGCGCAAATCGAGATGGCGGCGCGGCTGCGCGCGCCCGTGATCGAGATCCACACCGGCGCCTGGTGCGACGCCGTGGTCGACGGCCACGCTGACAAGGCCGAGGCCGAATGGCGGCGGATCGTGGCGGGCGTGAAGCTCGCGAAGGATGCCGGGCTCGAGGTCCATGCCGGCCATGGATTGGACTACGCGACGGCCGAGAGGATTGCCGCGCTGCCTGAAATCATGGAGCTCAACATCGGCTACTACATGATCGGCGAGGCGCTCTTTGTTGGTCTTGCCGAGACGGTGCGCAGGATGCGCGCGGCGATGGATATCGGACGGAGCCGGGCATGATCATCGGCATCGGCTCCGACCTCATCGACATCACCCGCGTCGGCAAGGTGATGGAACGCCATGGCGAGCGCTTCCTCGACCGCATCTTCACCGCGGCCGAGCGGGCCAAGGCGGAGCGGCGGGCCAAGAACGAGAAGATGGTGGTGGCGACCTACGCCAAGCGCTTTGCCGCCAAGGAGGCCTGCTCCAAGGCACTCGGCACCGGCATCAGGCAGGGCGTGTGGTGGCGCGACATGGGGGTGGTCAACCTGCCCGGGGGCCGGCCATCGATGCGGCTGACCGGGGGGGCGCTGGCCCGGCTCCAGGCCCTGACGCCGGAGGGATTCGAGGCCCAGATCGACCTGTCGATCACCGACGACTGGCCGCTAGCGCAGGCCTTCGTGATCATTTCCGCCGTGCCGCGGGCGAAGCCCTGACCGATTCTTGATGGTTGGGGTGGAAATTTTATAATTCGTATTAAAATTCAACGTCTTACGGGTTTTTGATGCGATCCTTGATTGCGTGGCCTGCGGCAACCGTCTAAAAGTCCGCGGACGCAAATCAGGCTGGGCGAATTCGGCTTTACGCCGGAATTGGCCCTCACTATCAGAATCAGGACAATCTCCTTGGGCCGCGAACCGGTGGGCCGTTCGCGGGAGGAGGGTGTTCTGTGATCGCCGGCCGGAATTGAGAGAGCAATGAGCGTGACTTCGGGAACGAAAACTGAAAGCGGCGTCGGCGAAACGATCCGAGTCGTGATCCATGCTCTCCTGATCGCGCTGGTGATCCGCACCTTCCTGTTCCAGCCGTTCAACATCCCGTCCGGCTCGATGAAGGCGACGCTGCTGGTCGGCGATTATCTGTTCGTCTCGAAATATTCCTACGGCTACAGCCACTACTCGATCCCGTTCTCGCCGCCGCTGTTCTCGGGACGGATCTGGGGCTCGGATCCGAACCGCGGCGACATCGTCGTGTTCCGGCTGCCGAAGGACGACACCACCGATTACATCAAGCGCGTGATCGGCTTGCCTGGCGATCACATCCAGATGAAGGACGGTCTGCTCTATATCAACGACACCCCGGTCGAGCGCCAGCGCATGAGCGAGTATGTCGGCGAGGATCCCTGCGGCTCCGAAGGCGGCGGCATCTCGCGCGTGAAGCGTTGGAAGGAGACGCTGCCGAACGGTGTCTCCTACGAGACGCTCGATTGCGCCGACAACGGCTACATGGACAACACCAATGTCTACACCGTGCCGCCCGGCCATTTCTTCATGATGGGTGACAACCGCGACAACTCCACCGACAGCCGCTTCCTCGGCCAGGTCGGCTATGTGCCGCAGGAGAATTTGATCGGCCGCGCCCAGTTGATCTTCTTCTCGATCGCCGAAGGCGAGCATGCCTGGATGTTCTGGCGCTGGCCGTGGGCGGTGCGCTGGAATCGTTTCTTCAAAATCGTCCGATGAAAGACGAAGCCAAGGACATCGCGACCCAACCGATCGAGGCGCAAGCCGCTCCTGAGAGCGAAGCTGCAACCAAGACGCATGCGACCAAGGCTGCCGATACCAAGACTGGTGAAACCAAGGCGCCTGCGAAGAAGAGGACGCGGAGCAGCAAGGCCAAGGACAAGGCAAAGGCGGCGGCTGACGCGAACGCGGCGCTCGAGGCGCGCATCGGCCACAACTTTGCCGATCCGAACCTGCTGATGCAGGCGATCACGCACGTCTCGGCGCTGAAGTCCGGACGCAAGCGCGGCGACAGCTATCAGCGGCTGGAGTTCCTCGGCGACCACGTGCTCGGGCTCGTCGTGTCCGACATGCTCTATCATGCCTTCCCGAATGCCGATGAGGGTGAGCTGTCCAAGCGGCTTGCCGAGCTCGTGCGCAAGGAAAGCTGCGCCGACGTCGCCAAGTCGCTCGGTCTGCTCGACGACATCAAGCTCGGTTCGGTCGGCTCCAGCGCCGATGCGCGCCTGCGCAAGTCGATCCTCGGCGACATCTGCGAAGCGGTGATCGGCGCGATCTTCCTCGACGGAGGCCATGCGGCGGCGGACGAGTTCGTCAAGCGCAACTGGACCGAGCGCATGCACAAGCCGCGGCGGCCGCTGCGCGATCCCAAGACCGTGCTGCAGGAATGGGCGCAGGGGAAGGGGCTGCCGACGCCGGTTTATCGCGAGGTCGAGCGCACCGGCCCGCATCACGATCCACAGTTCCGCGTTGCCGTCGATCTTCCGGGGCTCGCGCCGGCCGAAGGCATCGGCGGTAGCAAGCGCGCAGCCGAGAAGGTTGCGGCCTCCGTCATGATCGAGCGCGAAGGTGTTGGTGGCGGCAATGACGGCTGAAGCAAGCAGCGAGACGCCTGCCGCGACGCGCTGCGGCTTCGTTGCGCTGATCGGCGCGCCGAATGTCGGCAAGTCGACGCTGGTCAATGCGCTGGTCGGGGCCAAGGTCACGATCGTCTCGCGCAAGGTGCAGACCACGCGCGCGCTGATCCGCGGCATCGTGATCGAGAACAACGCGCAGATCATCCTGGTCGACACGCCCGGCATCTTCCTGCCCAAGCGCCGGCTCGACCGTGCCATGGTCTCGACCGCCTGGAGCGGGGCGCATGACGCCGACCTCGTCTGCGTGCTGCTCGATGCCAAAAGCGGCATCGACGAGGAGGCCGAGGCGATCCTCACGAAGGTCGCGAGCGTCAATCACGACAAGATTTTGGTGATCAACAAGGTCGATCTGGTCCAGCGCGAGAAGCTGCTGGCGCTGGCGCAGGCCGCCAACGAGCGCATGCCCTTCGCCAAGACCTTCATGGTCTCGGCGATCTCGGGCGATGGTGTCGACGATATTCGCAGCACGCTTGCCGAGATGGTGGCGCCGGGTCCGTTCCTCTATCCCGAGGACCAGATGTCGGACGCGCCGATGCGACATCTGGCGGCCGAGATCACCCGCGAGAAGATCTATCGCAAGCTGCACCAGGAGTTGCCCTACCAGTCCACGGTCGAGACCGACAAATGGGAGGAGCGCAAGGACAAGTCCGTGCGCATCGAGCAGACGATCTTCGTGGAGCGCGAAAGCCAGCGCAAGATCGTGCTCGGCAAGGGCGGCGCCAGCATCAAGTCGATCGGCGCAGACTCGCGCAAGGAACTCGCCGAGATTCTGGGCGTGCCGGTGCATCTGTTCCTGTTCGTCAAGGTGCGCGAGAACTGGGGTGACGATCCCGATCGCTACCGCGAGATGGGCCTGGAATTTCCCAAAGAATAAGCAAGAACAGATCGGTATTTGATGAGCGTGCCCCGTAACGTCCAGCGCTTCGAAGCGTTGCTCTATGCATCGCTGATGCTGGATGCAGTGTCAGTGGCGGTGCAGGACCGCACGCCGACCATCGAGATGACCGAGCAGATGATTATGACGGCGACGCTGCTGGCCGGTGGGATGATTTTGCTGTTGGTCTATTTCGTGTGGTTGGCAGCCCGTTGGCGCAAGAACTGGCCGCGCTGGGTGCTGGCGGCGGCGCTGGTGCTGTCCGTGATCTCGCTCGGTCAGATCCTCGGCGAGCGGGGCCTTGAGCTCGACAGCGTCATCGAGATCGTCTCCTGCGTGCTGACGGCGTTCGGACTGTATTTCTCCTTCACCGGCGACGCGCAGGGCTGGTTCAACGCGTGACGATCAAATGGTGGGCACGCTTCGCTTTGCCCACCCTACGAGCGCTCGAATTGCGCTACACTTCACCCCATGGAATGGACCGACGAAGGCATCGTGCTGGGCGTGCGGCGGCATGGCGAGAGTAGCGCCATCGTCGAACTGCTGACGCGCCAGCATGGCCGGCATCTCGGTCTCGTGCGCGGCGGCGCCGGCTCGCGGCTGCGGCCTCTGCTGCAACCCGGCAACAGTGTCAGCGCGGTGTGGCGGGCGCGGCTCGACGAGCATCTCGGCACCTACGCGCTCGAGGGATTGAAGCTGCGCGCGGCGACGCTGCTGGGATCGTCCCATGGCGTCTATGGCGTCACCCATCTGGCTTCGATTGCGCGGCTGCTGCCCGAGCGCGATCCGCATGAGGACATCTTTGCGCTGCTCGAACATTCGCTCGACGATTTCGACGACATCGGCAGCGCGGCCGTGCACGTCATCCATTTCGAGCTGGCGATGCTTGGTGAACTCGGCTTCGGGCTTGCGCTCGAAAACTGCGCGGTGACCGGGGAGACCACGGACCTGATCTATGTCTCGCCCAAATCCGGCGGCGCGGTGTCGCGCGGCGCGGGTGAGCCGTGGCGCGACCGGTTGTTGCGGCTGCCGCCATTCCTGCGCCGCGGCGAAGCCGCGAGCGACCTCACCGACGAGGATCTCCAGGACGGCTTTCGACTGACCGGCCTGTTCCTGCTGCGCCATGTGCTGGAGCCGCGCGGGCAGGTCCATTCCGATGCGCGCGCCGGCTTCATCAACGCCCTGACGCGGCAGCAGGCCAAAGCGGCGCTTCCTGCGCCCTGAAAGGTGGCAATTCCGGCGCCATGACGGCAGCGCGCCTCTGTATTGCTCAATCTGGCGGCTTTTCCCGGAACCAAACCGGGTTTCCCGGATTGGCCCTTCGGGTTCCAACCCGGGGATAAACCTGATGCTGATCAAGGGACTTATCGTATCGGCAGCGCTCGTTGCGCTGGCGCCGGACGCTCTCGCAGGCGAGCAACCAGGCGTGTTTCGTCGCGCCTCCTGCACGGTCGTCAGGTTCTATGTGGCCAAATATTCCGCTGCGGCCGCAGAGGCCTGGGCGCGGTCCAAGGGCGCGACGGAGGCCGAGATCGAGGTCGCCCGTCGTTGCCTGGCCAATGCGCCTGTTACCGCTCAGGCGAAGGTCCAGCCCACAGTAACGGCCGGCTGGGCAGGGCAGTAGAAGCCCACAGGGAGCCAATCCATCCTTGCCCGATTCGCTTCCACGGTTTAACCGGGCGGCATGGGAAAGCGAATCGTTCCGCCGGAAGAACCGGCCGAAATTCATGATGTACCGCTGCGTGAGGCGCTGGAAGAGCGCTATCTCGCGTATGCGCTCTCCACCATCATGCATCGCGCGCTGCCCGACGCGCGCGACGGCCTGAAGCCGGTGCACCGGCGCATCCTCTATGGCATGCGCCTGCTCAGGCTGGACCCCGGCACGGCCTTCAAGAAATCCGCCAAGATCGTCGGCGACGTGATGGGCTCGTTCCATCCGCACGGCGACCAGGCGATCTACGACGCCATGGTGCGCCTCGCGCAGGATTTCTCCTCGCGCTACCCGCTGGTCGACGGCCAGGGCAATTTTGGCAATATCGACGGCGATAACCCCGCCGCCTACCGCTACACCGAAGCGCGCATGACCGACGTCGCGCGGCTTCTGCTCGATGGCATCGACGAGGACGGCGTCGAATTCCGTCCCAACTACGACGGCCAGTCGAAGGAGCCGATCGTGCTGCCGGGCGGCTTCCCGAACCTGCTCGCCAACGGCGCGCAGGGCATCGCGGTGGGCATGGCGACCTCGATCCCGCCGCACAACGCCGCCGAGCTCTGCGATGCTGCGCTGCATCTGATCGAGAAGCCCGACGCGAAGTCCAAGGCGCTTCTGAAGTGGGTGAAGGGTCCGGATTTCCCGACCGGCGGCATCTGCGTCGATTCCAAGCAGGCCATCGCTGAAGCCTATACGACCGGCCGCGGCTCGTTCCGTGTTCGCGCCCGATGGGAGCAGGAAGAGGGGACGCGCGGCACCTGGGTCGTCGTCGTCACCGAGATTCCCTTCCTGGTGCAGAAGTCGCGCCTGATCGAGAGGGTCGCCGAGCTGCTGGACCAGAAGAAGCTGCCGCTGGTCGGCGACATCAGGGACGAGTCGGCCGAAGACGTCCGCATCGTGATCGAGCCGAAGTCGAAGAACGTCGATCCCGCCCTGATGATGGAATCGCTGTTCCGGCTGACCGAGCTCGAAAACAAGATTCCGCTGAACCTGAACGTGCTGATCAAGGGCCGCATCCCCAAGGTCGTGGGGCTCGCGGAGTGCCTGCGCGAATGGCTCGACCATCTGCGCGACGTCCTGATCCGCCGCAGCAATTTTCGCAAGGCGCAGATCGAGCACCGGCTGGAAGTTCTCGGCGGTTTCCTGATCGCCTATCTGAACATCGACGAGGTGATCAGGATCATCCGCAACGAGGATGAGCCGAAGCCAGCGCTGATGAAGGCGTTCAAGCTCACCGAGGTGCAGGCCGAAGCCATCCTCAACATGCGCCTGCGCTCCTTGCGCAAGCTCGAAGAGATGGAGATCCGCACCGAGGACAAGAACCTCCGTGCTGAGCTCAAGGGCATCAACGCGGTGCTCGCGTCCGAGCCCGAGCAGTGGAAGAAGGTCGGCGAGCAGGTCGGCAAGGTCCGCGACATGTTCGGACCGAAGACGCCGCTCGGCAAGCGCCGCACCACCTTTGCCGACGCGCCCGAGCACGATCTCGCCGCGATGGAGGAAGCCCTCGTCGAGCGCGAGCCGGTGACCGTCGTCGTCTCCGACAAGGGCTGGATCCGCACCATGAAGGGCCATGTCGAGGATCTCTCGGGGCTCGCCTTCAAGCAGGACGACAAGCTCGGATTCGCCTTCTTCGCAGAGACCACCTCGAAGCTGCTGCTGTTCGCCACCAACGGCAAGTTCTACTCGCTCGATGTTGCCAAGCTGCCGGGCGGTCGCGGTCACGGCGAGCCGATCCGCCTGTTCATCGACCTCGAGCAGGAGGCCGCGCCCGTCGCGCTGTTCGTCAGCAAGGGCGGTCGCAAATTCCTGGTCGCGAGCCACGAGGGCCAGGGCTTTGTCGTCAACGAGGACGATTGCGTCGGCACCACCAAGAAGGGCAAGCAGGTCCTCAACGTCGACATGCCGAACGAGGCGCGCACGGTCACCGAGGTGATCGGCGACACCGTCGCGGTGATCGGCGAGAACCGCAAGATGCTGATCTTCCCGCTCGACCAGGTGCCTGAGATGGCGCGTGGCCGCGGCGTGCGGTTGCAGAAGTACAAGGACGGCGGTCTCTCCGACATCGCGGTCTTCGAGGCGAAGGCAGGCCTGACCTGGAAGGACTCCGCTGGCCGCGAATTCTCCGCGACCATGAAGGAGCTGGCCGAGTGGCAAGGCACCCGCGCCGATGCCGGCCGCCTGCCGCCGAAGGGTTTCCCGAAGTCGAACAAGTTCGGCAAGGTGATCGGGTAGGGCGCAGTCGTTCGCCACACCGTCATTGCCAGCGTAGCGAAGCAATCCAGAGTCTCTCCGCGGCGGTAGTCTGGATTGCTTCGCTGCGCTCGCAATGACGAGTTGCGATAGCGCCGGTCTCCAACTGGCATTGAGCACCCCGCAAACGCGTGGCAGATAGCCATGAGCGCATACGTGATCCTGCCTTGTGGGCACGAACATTGCTTTTTCCTGGCGACTGCAAACGCTTCGTCAAAAGGCAAAAAGAAACCAATGTTCAAACTGAAGTCCTTCATTCCGGCGCTGTTCGCGCTCGCGCTGGTATCTACGCCCGTGCACGCCGCAGGCAATCTCGTCGCGGTGCTTGAAGCGGAGATCGTCACGCTCGATCCGCATTTCTCCACGGCCTACATTTCGCGCACCTTCGGCTACATGGTGTTCGACACGTTGTTCGCGAAGGACTCCAAGGGTGACGTCAAGCCGCAGATGGTGCAGGACTGGAAGGTCTCGGCCGACGGGTTGACCTACACATTCACGCTGCGTGACGGCCTGAAGTGGCACGACGGCCAGCCGGTCACGGCGGCCGATTGCGTGGCCTCGCTGCGCCGCTGGGGCACCCGCAGCGCGCTCGGGCGTCGCATCTTTGCGATCACCACGGCGCTTGAGCCGACCGACACCAAGACGTTCGTGCTGACGCTGAAGGAGCCATCCGGCCTCGTCATCGACGCCCTCGGCAATCCCGTCAGCCCCGTCGCTTTCATGATGCCCGAGCGCATCGCGAAAACGCCCGGCGACCAGCGCATCACCGAGATCATCGGCTCCGGTCCGTTCGTCTACAGCAAGGCCGATCACCGCACCGGCGACCGCATGATCCTGAAGAAGTTCGCCGACTACGTGCCGCGTTCCGAGCCCGCAGACTTCCTCGCCGGCGGCAAGCGCGTCAACATCGATACGCTCGAGATCCGCGTCATTCCCGATGGTTCGACGACGGCGTCCGCGTTGCAGGCCGGCGAAATCGACTTCATGCAATATGCGCCGTTCGATCTGCTGCCGCAGCTCGAGAAGAATTCTCGCGTGAAGCTCGTGAACTTCAGTGGCGGCAACATGTTCGCCGGCGCTTATCGTCTCAACGCGGCGTCGAAACCGTTCGACGATCCCGCGATCCGGCGCGTGCTGTGGAAGCTGGTTGATCAGCGCGAAGTGCTGGATGCGCTCGGGCTCGATGCCAAATACGCCACGCCTTGCGCGACGTTCTTCACCTGCGGCACGACCTATGACAGCAAAGCCGGCATTGAAGCCGCAGCAAATCCGTCGATCGAAGCGGCGAAGGCCGCGCTGAAGGCGACGAAATATGCCGGCGAGCCCGTCGTCGTGATGGAGGCCAACGACCTCGAAGCGCCGCGCGTCTCCGCGCAGGTGCTGGCCGAGCGGCTGAAGGCGGCCGGCTTCAACGTCGATCTCCAGGTGATGGATTGGGCGAGTGTGCTGGCGCGCCGGGCCAAGAAGGAGGGCTGGAGCGTCTATGGCGTTCACGCCGGCGGCTTCGACCTCGGCTCGCCGCTGACCAACGTCATGGTCGCCTTCAACTGCGCCGACTTCACCGGCTGGCAGTGCGATCCGCGCATCACGCCGCTGATGGAAGCCTTTGCGAAAGCGCCCGCCGAGGCGGATCGCAAGACAATCGCCGGGGAGATCCAGAGCGTCATGTACGATCAGGCGCCGGCGATTCCGTGGGGCCAGTTTGCGCAGCCGGCCGCCTATCGCGCCACACTGCGCGGTCTGATACCGTCCGCCATCCCGGTGTTCTGGAACGTTGAGAAGTAACGCGATGTACGATGTCATTGTTGTCGGCGGCGGCTCGGCCGGCGCCGCTGTTGCGGCACGGCTCTCCGAGGATCCGTCACGGCGCGTGCTGCTGCTCGAAGCGGGCCTCGACTGGCGCGCTGATGAAGCGCCCTGGGAGGTGAGGACGCCCAATCCCATTCCGATCATCCACAAACGCGAGTATCAGGAGAAATGGCAATGGCCTGATCTGCTGACGCGCCGCGTGGCAGGGCAGGAGCCGCGGTTCTATTGGCGCGGCAAGGGGCTCGGCGGCTCATCGATGATGAACGGCCAGATCGCCATTCGCGGCGTCGCTGATGCCTTCGACGAATGGGCGGCCAATGGTTGCACCGGCTGGTCGGCGAAAGAGGTGATGCCGTTGTTCTCGGTGATCGAGGACGATCTGGAATTCGGCGATGCCGCTGGTCATGGCCGCGGCGGACCGCTGCCGGTCTATCGCGCGC
Source organism: Bradyrhizobium ganzhouense (assembly GCF_049949285.1). Taxonomy (NCBI): domain Bacteria; kingdom Pseudomonadati; phylum Pseudomonadota; class Alphaproteobacteria; order Hyphomicrobiales; family Nitrobacteraceae; genus Bradyrhizobium; species Bradyrhizobium ganzhouense. The sequence goes on along the minus strand of NZ_CP181318.1, from coordinate 5,400,704 downwards.
CACCGGAACAATGGGGCCCGATCGATCGCGGCTTGCGCGATGCGGCGCTGGCGAGCGGATATCCCTGGTGCGCCGACCTCAATGGCCCTGATGGTGAAGGCGTCGCCTGCTATCCCATCAACAGCCGCGACAGCCGCCGCATCACCACCAACGAGGGTTATCTGGAGCCCGCGCGTGGCCGTGCCAATCTGGAGATCCGGGGCAAGACGCTCGTCGATCGCGTGCTGATCAGTGACGGCCGCGCGACGGGTCTGCGCGTTCATACCGAGGGTCAGGGCACCAGCGAAATCAGCGCACGCCAGATCGTGCTGTGTGCTGGCGCGATCCACAGCCCGGCGATCCTGCTGCGCTCCGGCATCGGACCCGCGGAAGAGCTGAAAGCGATGGGGATCGCGGTCGCGCGCGATCTGCCGGTCGGCCGGCACTTCTTCGACCATCCGCTGTTTCGCGCCACGATCCAGCTCCACGAAAACCTGCGGCCCACCGACCCGGACACCCGCCACACCAATTGCTGCGTGACCTATTCCTCGGGCCTCGCCAATGGTGGCAAGCGCGACATGATCCTGATCGCCTTCAACCATCGCGGCATCGGCCTGCCCGGGGCGATCGGAGCCGGCCTGTTCAACGCCTATTCGCGTGGCACGCTCAAGCTGGCTTCGACCGATCCATCCGTCGATCCGATCGTCGAGGAGAACATGCTCGCCGATCCCCGCGACATGCTGCGCATGATGGATGCGGTGAAGCGGCTGGCCGTGATCACCTCGCAGCCGGCACTCGCCGGCATCGCCGACTGGATCCGGCTCACCGACACCGATCTGACGTTGCCGCAGGCCGCCAGCCTGCCGGATCACGAGCTCGACGCGCTGTTGCGCCGTGAAACCGGCGACATCCAGCACGCTGCCGGCAGCTGCCGCATGACCGGCGTCAACGATGCCGATGGTGTGGTCAATCCTGATGGCACCGTGAAGGGCATCTCGGGCCTGCGCGTCGCCGACGCCTCGATCATGCCGTCGGACTGCCGGGCCAATACGCACTTCACGACGGTGGTGATCGGGGAAGCGATCGCGCGGATGATGATGCGGTAGCGCGACTAGGGGTACCCTCTCATCTCGTCATTGCGAGCGGAGCGAAGCAATCCAGAATCTCTTCGCAGGGACAGTCTGGATTGCTTCGCTGCGCTCGCAATGACGGAGCAAAGCGGCGAGGGCGGCGCTCTTCAATTCACATCTCAAACAGCAGACACATCTTTGCGCTCTCGCGGCGCCTTTCGCCCGAGTTGTGTCTCTCGCAGGCGCCATCGTGGAGACGAGGGCGCAGGGAAGGCCGGGCGCCGGCTGGCACCCGCAGGTCCGTGCGCTATAGAAATGCACACGGGGTGGACCGCAGGTTCGCCGGATCGCCCGGCCTTCCCTGCGTGATGGTTTTAACGTGTCCTTCGTGCTCTCCCCGGGGAGCGATGCACTATTGCCCCCGTCGCCTTGCGGATGACTGATGCGCGCGCCCGGTCGGGCCAAGCACACCACCGCAGGACTTGACGCACAGACCCCGGGCGTCAGGACCACACGACTTGTTCGTCCGCGCACGTCTTCGCTCGCTCTTCGGGAGCTGGCGTGTGCTCACGTCCGAAGCCATGCGAAGACGCTGTCAGCGTCGTGTCGTACGCGCGAGGCCATCGCTCACGGCCAAAGCCGCCCTGCAATTCCGATCACGCCCGACGCCGTCGCGTCCGGAGCCTATTCCGAGAACATTGATTTGGATCAAGGCTGTCTGCGGTCAAGGTGCCCGAGCCTTATGCCACTTCGAGGAAGCTTCAATGCGCACGTTGGTTTTGACGATTTTGACAATGAGTGTCGTTTTTGCAGCGGGGCACGCTCGGGCTCAGACCTATGATCCGGCTTTTCCCGTTTGCTTGCGCGTCGTTCCTTGGGGAGGCGGCTCTTACTATAAATGCGCCTACCATACGATGGGTCAATGCCGGGCGGCAGCTAACGGCCAGTCGTGCAGCCGTAACCCATATTATGCTGGCACGAAGGCTCGGGTGGGACGGAATGATCCGCGATCAAACTCCCGCTCGCCTGCTGAGGCCAGATCGCACGCGCTACGTGAGCCGCCGACCTACAACCGGACCGGATCGTGCAATCATGGCGTTGAAGCCTATTACGGGGCTTGCCAAGGTTACGCGCCCGGCGAAAAAGAGCGTTTTCTCGAGAGTGTGAGGCGTTACATGTAACGCGACGGGCGACGGCCCGGCCGTGCTCGGCTCTAGCGACTAAACCGGACGCGACGAACACGCGTTAGATCACCCCCGCCATCCGCAACGCCACGCCCGCCGCACAACTCCCCGCGAGCACCGTCAGCATCCCGAGCTTGAAGCGGAAGATCGCCGTCGCCGCCGCGAGCGACAGCACGAGCGCGGGAATATCGACGCTGCTCAGCACCGGCCTGTCAAAATCGAGCGGGAAGGCGTGCACCGGTACGGTCTCGCGAAACAGTGTATGGAGCGCGAACCAGATCGAGAGGTTGAGGATCACGCCGACCACGGCGGCGGTGATCGCACTGAGCGCGCCGGCGAGGCCCGTGTTGCCGCGCAGGCGCTCGATATAGGGGCCTCCGACGAAGATCCAGAGGAAGCAGGGCGTGAACGTGACCCAGGTGGCGAGCAGGCCGCCGAGTGTTGCCGCGAGCATCGGCGACAGCCCGCTCGCGTCGCGGTAGGCCGCCATGAAGCCCACGAACTGAAGCACCATGATCAGAGGGCCCGGCGTGGTCTCGGCCATGCCGAGGCCGTCGAGCATCTCGTGCGGCTTCAGCCAGTGATAATGCTCGACCGCCTGCTGGGCGACGTAAGCCAGCACCGCGTAGGCGCCGCCGAAGGTCACCAGCGCCATCTTCGAGAAGAACAGCGCGATCTGGCTGAACACGCTGGCCTGTCCGAGGACCAGCAGCAGCGCGATCACCGGCACGAGCCAGAGCGCCAGCCACAGCGCTGCGGTCCGGATCGCGCGGGCGGTGTCGGGACGGACATGCTCGGGCACGGCTTCGCCGAGCATGCTGTCGATCACCGCACCGTTGCCGCCATGGCCATGACCGGCCGGTGCGAATTCCGGACGGCCGGCGCGCGCGCCGGCATAGCCGATCACGCCAGCGGCGATGATGATGATCGGGAACGGGACGGCGAAGAAGAAGATCGCAACGAAGGCGATGGCCGCGAGCGTGATCATGATGCGGTTCTTCAGCGCCCGCTTGCCGACACGGAAGACGGCCTCGATGACGATGGCGAGCACGGCGGCCTTCAGGCCGAAGAACAGCGCCTCGACGAAGCTGACATTGCCGAAAGCCGCATAGACATAGCTGAGGCCCATGATGGCGATGATGCCGGGCAGGATGAACAGCCCGCCCGCCATCAGGCCGCCGGCGGTGCGATGCATCAGCCAGCCGACATAGGTCGCGAGCTGCTGCGCCTCCGGTCCCGGCAAGAGCATGCAGTAGTTCAGCGCATGCAAAAAGCGGCCTTCGGAGATCCAGTTCTTCTCCTCGACCAGGATGCGGTGCATCACCGCGATCTGGCCCGCGGGCCCGCCAAAGCTCAGGCACGCGACCCGCAGCCAGACGCGAAATGCTTCACCGAAGCTGATGCCGTGACCGGCATCAGCTCCTGCTTGGGCGTTACGGATATCCATCACGCCTTTACCTTGTTGGTCGGCCAATTGTGGGTCTCGCCGGTGGCGTCGCGGCACCAGCGATAGAAGGCGTCGTAGAGCAGCATGCCGGCCTCGAGCTGTTCGAGGTCGTCATCGTACATCCGCGACAGACCGAGGGATGCCGCGAGCAGGCCGGGCGCTTCCGGTGCGAGATCCGGCCGCGCGGTGTCGGCGCCGCGCACCAGCGTGGCCAGCCGCAGCAGCGGCGGCGCGCCAATCCCGAACTCCTCGATCATCACGTCGAAGGTGCAGAGCTCGCCGCGGTGGCTCCAGAACACGTTCTCGATGTCGAAGGGGGCCGCGTTGAAGCGCTCGCCGACGGCGACCACCTCGGACGGCGCGACAAACAAAAACACCGCATTGGGATCGACGAAGCGGCGGATCAGCCAGGGACAGGCGATGCGGTCGACCTTGGGCCGCGCGCGCGTCACCCAGACGGTGCGTCCCTTCGCATCGCGCAGCGGCAGCTTGCTTGTGTCGAGCAGCGGCAGCTTTGCTGCTATCCACCCCTCGAAGCCGCCCTCGAGCGTTTCGGCTTCCGCGCCGAGCTGGCGGAGCCAGGCGGCCGTGCCCTGCGCGAGCTTTTCACCGCGGAAGCAGGAGACGATGGCCCGGCGGCCGGCAAATTCGCCGCCCCATTCCGCAACCGTCTCATGGCTGAGCTTGATCGAGCCGGGGATCAGTCGCCGGTCGGCGGCGAAATCCTCCTCGGTACGGACGTCGATAAGGACAGGAGCATTGGCGGTGCCGATCAGGCGCGCCAATTTGTCGGATGATATGGTCGTGAAACTTGACATGATGCGTCCTCGCATAGAGCAAACGGGACGCGATACTTGGGCATGTCGCCTCGTGGGGAGATCGCTCAATCCCCATGGCGTCGATTACAGCGAAACTCAGCAGGACTGTCAATCGCCGGTTTCGTGCATCGCCCGTTAGAAAGATATGCTGAGGCTGCCTATAGTGGCCGGGCGGAAGCGGAATTCAGCGGCGGGAGCGGGGTTGATCCTCGGTCGCAGCAAGAAGGCGCTGCAAGGAAGGACCAAGGATGACACGCAAGATCATGCCCAGGATCACGCTCGCGCTCGCCGTCGCGGCATTCGCGCTGTCGGCCCAGGCTGCGTTCGCGCCGAAGCCGGGTGTCGAGAGACTCTACATCATGAATTGCGGGGAGGGTGTTGCCGGCGACATCGGACGCTGGTCGCCCGGGGTGAATGAAGGCCAGCCGATGGATTTCGTCGACACCTGCTATCTCATCAAGCACGCGAAGGGCTGGTTCCTGTGGGACACCGGCATCCCCGACGCGGTCGCCGCGATGCCGAACGGGCTTGCGCCCGCCGATCCGAAGGCCGTGACCTGGAAGCGGCCGAAGACGCTCGCTGCCCAGCTCGAGCAGATCGGCGTCAAGCCCGCCGACATCAAGGCAATGGCCGTCTCGCATACGCACCCAGATCACATCGGCAATGTCGAGATGTTCCCGCAAGCGACGCTCTACGTGCAGAAGGCCGAATATGACTGGCCCGGTGCGAACAACGAGCCGCGCTTCAAGCCCTCGCATCCGGTTGAGCTGCTTGCGGGCGACAAGGACGTGTTCGGCGATGGCAGCATCACCATCCTCTCGACGCCCGGCCACACGCCGGGGCACCAGTCGCTGCTGGTGAAATTGCCGAAGACCGGGGCGGTCGTGCTGTCCGGCGACGCCGTCCACTTCAAGAGCAATTGGGAGAACCGGCGCGTTCCCGTCACCAATGTCAGCAAGGACCAGTCGGTCGCCTCGATGCAGAAGATCGCCGACACGCTCGACAAGGAGAAGGGGCAGCTCTGGATCAACCACGACAAGGCCCAGCGCGACAGCCAGAAGATGTCGCCGGAGTTTTATGAGTAGCTTCGCTGGCCGCCCTGTTGCCAGCAGGGTAGATCTGGATCGCGCCAGCCGAAGGCAGCTTAGCTTTTCGGCGCCGTGACCGTCGGCGGGCTCGTGTCCGGCGTCTTCTTCGGCTTCAGCGTCCCGGCATAGAACGACAGCAGCCACACCAGCATGATCGCGAGGAGATAGACGCCCCAGGCCTGCGGCGGCGTCATCGCCCAGCGCAGCAGGCCTTTGAACGTACGGGGCGGGCTTTTGTCGTCGGTCATGACCCGCTTGTGCGCGAAAGCCGCAAGCCCGTCAATCCGGCCGCTTCTCGGCGCGGATCAGGAACAACGCAGCCAGCGCCGACAGGCTGAGCGCGGACGAGACCATCAGCACCTTGGCGCCCATGACGTCGATCAGCAGGCCGAAGGCCAGCGGCGCGACCGCCTGCGCCATCCGCGCGGGCGCGCCGATGATGCCGAGGCGATAACCAAAATCCTTCGGTCCGAAAATCGAGAGCGGCAGCGTTCCGCGGGCGATCGTCAAAATGCCGTTGCCGGAGCCGTGCAACAGCGCAAAGGCGCTCGCAGCGGGCGCGCCAAAGATGGCAACGACGGCGGCTCCGATCGGGTGGGTGAGGCAGGCGAGTCGGGTCGACCATAGCGGATGGAAACGGGAGAGAACGCTTGCTTCGAGGATGCGCGCGATCACCTGTGCCGGGCCGATCAGCGCGCCGGCCGCGATGGCCTCGACATGCGTCGCGCCCGTTGCCTCCAGGATACGCGGAAAATGCACGGCCATGGCGCCGGTGACGGTCCAGACCGCGGCGAAGACGAAGGCGAGCAGGATCATGGTCCGGTCGAGCGGGACGTGCGGCTTCGCCGCCGTTGCCGCGGCCTGCTTGGCGCCCTTGATCGCCGGCATCATGAAGAAATTGAGCGGCAGGCCGATCAGGATGTTGGCGGCGGCCCAGGCGAAGCACGTCTCGCGCCAGCCGATATGGGACAGCCCCCAGGCGGTGAGGGGCCAGCCGACGGTCGAGGCGAAGCCCGCCATCAGCGTGATGCCGGTGATGGGCCTGCGCGCCTCCGTGCCGTAGATGCGGCCGAGCGCGGCGAAGGCGGCGTCATAGAGCCCCATCGCCATGCCGATGCCGAGCACGAGCCAGGCGAACGCCATCACTGCGACCGATTGCGAGAAGCCGAGCAGGACGAGACCTGCTGCGATGGTCAGGTTCGAGGCCGACAGCACCTGTCGGCCGCCGACGAGATCGATCTGCCGGCCGATGCGCGGCCCCAGCATCGCGGAGATCACGAGAGAGGCCGAGAACGCGCCAAAGATCCAGTTGGTGGAAATGCCGAGGTCGTGCGCCATCGGATCGGCGAGCAGGGCCGGCAAATAGTAGCTCGAGGCCCAGGCCAGGGTTTGCGTCGTGCCGAGCGCCAGGATGATGGGAAGCTGGCGCCGGCTCATGTCGCCGTATGTCTGGTCGTCGGTGTCATCAGTTGCATTTGCGGCGCGAGGCGAGATCGCGTCAACAGCGTCCGCGACATATTCGACCTGCTGCGGGTGGGAGCCTTGGTTGTGCCCGGCCTTTCGCTCGTCACGAATGCACGCCATAATGGCGTATGCAACTCACCTCCCGCCTTGCGCTGATGAACTGGCTGACCGGTCAGGGCCTCACCGGCCTTCCCGAAAACGAGCTGCTGCGCGGCTTTTGCGAGCGTTGCCGCGCCGAAGGGCTGGAACTCTCGCGCGGGCTCGTCGTCATCGATACGCTGCATCCGATCTATGAGGGCCGCGGCTTCCTCTGGAGCGACCGGGCGAGCAACGAGCGCGAAATATTCGAATACGGCTCGACCGCCGAGGGCGACGCCAACAAGAACTGGCGCCGCTCGGTGTTCTTCCACATGCTCGAGCACGGTCACGACGAGATGGTGATCGATCTCGCCGACGCGCCCTCGATGGATTTCTCGCAGATCGGCGATCTCGCCGAGAAGGGCCACAAGCATTATCTCGCCTTCGTGCATCGCTTCGGCGAGAACGGCGCGCTCGGCCTTATGGATTGCCTCTATTCCTGCTGGACCACGCGGCGCGATGAAGGTTTTGACGAAGCCGAGCTGGAGGCCCTGCGCGATCTCGTGCCGGTGCTTGGGCTCGCGATCAAATCGGCGCAGCAGATGGACATCGCGCGCACGCTCGGGCGCGTCTATCTCGGACGCGATGCCTCCGAGCAGGTGCTGCGCGGGCGCATCTCGCGCGGCGTCACCGAGCGCATCAACGCCGTGCTCTGGTATTCGGATTTGCGCGGCTCGACCGGGATCAGCGAGAGCATCGGCCCCGACGAGATCATCCCGTTCCTCAACGACTATGCCCAGGCCGTGATCGACGCGATCCACGAGGCCGGCGGCGACGTGCTGAAGCTGATCGGAGACGGCGTGCTCGCGATGTTCACCGGCGAGGACATGGCCCATGCCCGCCGCGCCGCGCTGCGCGCCGAGCACCTGTTCCGCAAGAACGTCGCGTCGCTGAATCTGCGGCGCGAGGCCGACGGCCGGCCGACGACGTCGGCCTATATCGGCCTGCATGTCGGCGAGGTCTTTTACGGCAATATCGGCAGCGAGGACCGGCTCGATTTCACCGTGGTGGGGCCGACCGTCAACGAGGTCAGCCGCATCGCCTCGATGAGCCGCTCGGTCGATCGCGAGCTGCTGGCGTCAGCCGAGTTCTACAAGGGCCTCGATGCCGCCGGCCGCCGCTACCTCGTCTCCACCGGCCGCTATGCGCTGCGCGGCATCGGCCGGGCGCAGGACCTCTACACGCTCGATCCCGAGGTCGATGCAAGCGAGCCGGTGACCGGCAGCTACGAGCGGTATCTGGCGAATTAGCCCGGCTGTCTCACCATCCCCCGTCATTGCGAGCGTAGCGAAGCAATCCAGAATCCCTCAACGGTGAGATCCTGGATTGCTTCGTCGCTACGCTCCTCGCAATGACGATGTGGCTAGCACCGTGCCGGCGCTTCGTCTCCCACCATGGCCGGCTGCCGATCCAGCGCCACGGCCGGCGACAGCCAGATCACCAGCGCCTGCACGCCGAACACGGCTGCCGCGAGATAGAGGCACGCCTCCGCGCTGTAAAAGCCGCCGACGATCGCGCCGAGTGCCGATCCGAGCGGGCGGGCGCCGTAGCTCATGATGTTGATTGCGGAGACGCGCCCGAGCAGCCGCGGCGGCGTCACCGACTGGCGCAAGGTCGTGGTCGAGATCACCCACAGGATCGGCCCGACGCCGAGCAGGAAAAAGCTGAGGCCCGCAAGCCAGGGCGAGGGCACCAGTACCGTCAGTGCCATCACGACAGCGGCGACGAAGCCGGTCACCGGGCCGAGGCCGACCACGGTGCCGAACGCGATCCGCTTCATCACGCGCGTCGCGAACAGCGCGCCGATCACCATGCCGACGCCGTACATCGTCAGCACGACACCGACACCGGCGGCGGTCAGCCCGAGATGGCGCACGGCGTAAGGCACGAACACCGCGATCTGCAGGAACCAGCCGGTGTTGAAAATGAACTGTGTGATGAACACCGGCCGCAGCAACGGATGGTGAAACACGAAGGCCGCGCCTTCGCGGATGTCCTGGAACGGATGGCGCCGCGGCGCCGGCGTACGCGCGGGCTCGTAGATGCCGGAGAGCAGCACGACGGCGATCGTCGAGAGTGCGGCGGCAAAGCCGAACGCCGGGCTCGCGCCCCACCAGCCGACCAGCGCGCCGCCGAGAGCAGGGCCGCTTGCAAAGGCGATGGTACGCGCGAGCTCGATGCGGGCATTCGCAGCGGGCAACAGCTCCGCGTTCACCAGCGAGGGCACCAGCGCCGGTGCGGCCACGCTGTAGACGACAGTGCCGCAGACGGCGGCAAAGCCGAGCAGCGCCAGCAGCGACAGATTGAGCGCGCCGAGTGCAAGCAGTAGCACGATGCTTGCCAGCGCCACCGCGCGCAGTGCCTCCGCACCCGCCATCAACGAGCGGCGGGAGATGCGATCAGCGAGCAGGCCGGCGGGAATCGCGAACAGGACGAAAGGTAGGGTGAGGGCGGTCTGGAGCAGGCCGGTCTGGCCTTCGGCCACGCCCAAGGTCAGCACCGCGACGATCGGGGCCGCCGCCAGCGCGATCTGCTCGGCCGACTGTGCCGCGAGGTTGGACCAGGCGAGGCGGTTGAAGGTGTCGGGAAGGCGAGGGGCATTTGACATGGCGCATTTCCTGCAAAGTCGGGTTGGCGCCAGTATCGGCCTCCGGGGACGACCAAGCCCACCCGCTTCCCGACAGGACTGGGCAAAGAGGGGGACCGGTGCGGCTAGATGCAGTTGCAAATGAGTTGCAATAAGGCCCGATATCGGTATTGTGCCAGCATGGATGCCCGATCGCCCGAATTGACTCGGGAACTGACCCGAGACACCGCCGGCTGGCGCGCCGACGCGCCGACGACGAAGAGCCTGGCCGAGGTGAACGCCACGGTCGCCATTCCCGCAGCGGGGGCGTGGTGGCGGCGGCTGCTGGCCTTCGTCGGCCCCGGCTACATGGTCTCGGTCGGCTACATGGACCCCGGCAACTGGGCGACCGACCTCGCCGGTGGATCCAAGTTCGGCTACACGCTGCTCTCGGTCATCCTGCTCTCGAACCTGATGGCGATCCTGCTGCAGTCCTTGGCGGCGCGGCTCGGCATCGTCACCGATCGCGATCTCGCGCAGGCCTGCCGCGCGACCTATTCGCCCGCGGTGAACTTCCTGCTCTGGTTGGCCTGCGAAGCGGCGATCATTGCCTGCGATCTCGCCGAGGTCATCGGCACCGCGATCGCGCTGAAGCTGCTGTTCGGCATTCCCCTGGTCGGCGGCGCGCTGATTGCCGCGCTCGATGCCTTCCTGCTGCTCGTGCTGATGAACCGCGGCTTCCGCTTCCTCGAAGCCTTCGTCATGGCGCTGCTTGCGGTGATTGCGGTCTGCTTCGCGGTCCAGATCGTGGCCGCGGCGCCGCCGGTCGCGGACGTGCTGCGCGGCTTTGCGCCGAAGACCGAGATCTTCACCAATGCCGAGATGCTCTACATCGCGATCGGCATCATCGGCGCGACCGTGATGCCGCATAATCTCTATCTGCATTCCTCGATCGTGCAGACGCGCGCCTATGCGCGTAACGACGAAGGGCGTCGCGAAGCGATCAAATGGGCGACGACGGATTCCACCATCGCACTGATGCTGGCGCTGTTCATCAATGCCGCGATCCTCGTGGTGGCGGCCGCGACCTTCCACAAAAGCGGTCACTCCGACGTCGCCGAGATCGGCCAGGCCTTCGAGCTGCTGTCGCCGCTGCTCGGCCTCGGCATCGCCTCGACGCTGTTTGCGATTGCGCTGCTCGCCTCGGGCCTCAATTCCACTGTCACGGCGACGCTGGCCGGCCAGATCGTGATGGAGGGCTTTCTCGATCTGCGCCTGCCGAGCTGGGGGCGCCGGCTGCTCACGCGCGGCATCGCCATCGTTCCGGTGATCATCGTCACCGCGATCTATGGCGAGCGCGGCACCGCGGATCTGCTCGTGTTCAGCCAGGTCGTGCTGTCGATGCAGCTTCCCTTCGCCGTCATCCCGCTGGTGCGCTTCGTCTCCGACCGCCGCAAGATGGGGCAGTTTGCGATTGCACCGTACGTCGCTGCGACCGCGTGGATCGTTGCGGGCGTGATCGTGGTTTTGAACGTGAAGCTGCTGGTGGATACGCTGTTCGGGTGAGCGGCGCTCCGCATTCGCGGTCGTTGTCCGGGAGATCATGCCTTCAAGAACGGCTGTTCGCCAATGACACGGGCAGCAAAATCCATCGCCGCACGGACCGGCTTGGAGTGGCGCAGGTCACGATGAACGACGAGCCAGATGTCCCGTGAAAAAGGTGGCGCGTCCTGGGTGACTCGCACGAGATCGGAATCCGCTTCGCCGAGAAAGAGCGGCAGGCCAGCAACACCGACGCCAGCGCGTGTTGCGATCAGGTGCTCGCTGATGTAGTTCAACTCACAGACCACCGGTCGATCGCCGGCGATACCGAGCAGCCATTGCTGCTGCGGCATCTCGGCGTAGCTCTGGCCAAAGGCGATGAATTGCCATCGCTCCGGGTGTGTCAGATCGGCGTAGGAGCGATGGGCGTAAAGGCCAAAGGCCATCGTGCCGATCTTCCGCTTCACGCTGCCCTTTTCCTGCGGGCGTACCAGCCGCACGGCGATATCGGCTTCGCGGCGGCTCAACGACACCTGCTCTCCTTGGGCAGCGAGTGACAGGCGGATGTTCGGATAGTCTTCATTGAAGCGGGCAAGATGGCGGGCGATGAGCGGCGCCACCAATACCGGTGGCGCACTGAGCGCGACCCGACCGACGAGAGGAGCGTGCGCGGCCGTCGCCAGCCTGGCAATTCCGTTCGCACCGCCCTCCATCGCCAGCGCGCGTTCGCGCACGGCTTCACCGATCACCGTCAGACGGCAGGCGCGCGGCAGCCGGTCGACCAGACGAACGTCGAGCGTCGCTTCCAGAGCGGCGAGCCGGCGGCTCACCGTTGCGTGGTCCACCTTCAGCCTGCGCGCGGCTCCCGAGAGCGTGCCGCTCTCCGCCACGGCCAGAAAATGGCGCACGTCTTCCCAATCGATCATCTGTGCAAATTCTCAAGTATCACTCGCGAATATACCGAATTTTCGCACGGATTGAACGGGGGTAGCAACAGGGCAGATCATCATTTTGGGATTGCCTCGATGTCTCTCCACCCTCCGTCACGGCCGTTGCTGACGCTCGTCGGCTCAGCATTCGGTTTCGTTCTCGTCCTCCTCGACGTCAGCGTGGTCAATGTCGCGCTCGACGCGCTCGGCACCAGCTTCGGCACCAATGTCGTTGGACTGGAATGGGTGGTGAACGCCTACACACTGGTCTTCGCCGCCCTACTGCTGATGGCCGGCGCCTTGGGTGACCGCTTCGGCGCCCGCACCGTCTTTCTCCAGGGCTTCGTCCTCTTCACGTTGGCATCTGTCGGCTGTGGCTGGGCTCCCACGCTCGGGACGCTGATTGCGGCCCGTATTGTTCAGGGCATTGGCGCCGCGTTGCTCGTGCCCAACTCGCTTGCGCTCATCCAGCAAGCCTTTCCGGCGCACGAGGCGCGAAGCCGGGCTATCGGCTGGTGGGGCGCGATCGCCGGATCGTCGCTCGCAGCCGGGCCGGTGGTCGGAGGTCTGCTCGTCACGCATTTCGGCTGGCGCAGCATCTTTTTCGTCAACCTGCCGGTCGGCGTGATCGGACTCGCGATTATCCTGCGGAACGCCCACGAAAGTCCGAAAAATCCGGGCCGGTCGCTCGACTTGCCCGGCCAAATCGCGACCGTGGTGGCACTCGGCGCCTTGGCGACCGCCCTGATCGATGCCGGTCGTCTCGGCTGGTCGCACCCGCGCATCGTCTTCGCGGGCCTGCTCGCGCTGATCGGCATTGCCGCCTTCGTTGCGATCGAGGCCAGAAGCAAGGCGCCGATGCTGCCACTTCCGCTGTTCCGAGCGCCAGCGTTTGCGATCGCCTCCCTCAATGGCCTGCTGATCAACTTCGCCTATTACGGGATGGTCTTCGTCTTCAGCCTGCATTTCCAATGGCAGATGAAGCTCACCGCCGGCGAGACCGGTTTCGCCTTCCTGCCGATGACCATCGTGATCCTGATCGTCAACCTCGTCATGAGCCGCATCATGGCCGGAGCGAGTCCACGGCGGCTGATGGTATTCGGGCAGTGCCTCTCGGCGGCTGGCTACCTGCTGTTGATCCCGGCCTCGATGATCGGGTCCTATGTGGCTCTGGTCTTGCCAATGTTGATGGCTGCCACCGGTATGGCTGTGATGGTGCCGACCGTAACGAACGTGACGCTGGCTGCGGTTGAGACATCGCGTGGCGGCATCGCATCAGGTGTTCTCAACACGGCCCGGCAGGTTGGCGGCATGCTGGGCGTTGCTGTCTTCGGCAATCTGCTGCAAGAAAACGCGCCCTCGGCATTTGCGCACGGGATGCGCCTGTCGTTCGCCGTGGCTGCGAGCCTGCTCGTCTTCGGGGCTCTCTTGTCGCTCTTGGGGTTGAGGAGCGCCAGGTCTCAACGGCATGATGGAAAAAATTGCGTCAAAAGCCAGCCTGCTGCGGTCGCCACGCTCTCACCAGATCGAGCATCGGCACCGCAATCGGGCAAGGACGGCTAGACTAATCCTGCGGCTCGGACGCCGCATCACCCTGCGCGTCGATGCGCAGCCAGCCTGATGGCGCGAGGCGCTGCTGCGGCAGGAAGCGGGCCTTGTAGTCCATCTTCTTGGAGCCTTCGATCCAGTAGCCGAGATAGACGTAGGGCAGGCCCTGACGACGCGCGCGCGCGATGTGGTCGAGGATCATGAAGGTGCCCATCGAGCGGCTGACCTGGCTCGGCTCGAAGAACGAATAGACCATCGACAGCCCGTCGCTGAGCACGTCGGTCAGCGCGACCGCGATCAGCTCCTCGCCGCGGCCGGTGATGCCGCTGTCGGGACCGCGCTTGCGGTATTCGATGATGCGGGTCTCGACATGGCTGTCCTCGACCATCATGGCGTAGTCGAGCACCGTCATGTCGGCCATGCCGCCATGGCGATGACGGGCGTCGAGATAGGCGCGGAACACCGAATATTGCTCGGAGGTCGGCACCGCGCTGCGCTGCTCGCCGATGATGTCGGCGTTGCGCGCCATGACCTTGCGGAAGTTGCGGGACGGGCGGAACTCGTTGGCGACGACCCGGACCGAGACACAGGCCCGGCACTGGTCACAGGCCGGCCGATAGGCGATCGATTGACTGCGGCGGAACCCGCCATGGGTCAGGAGGTCGTTGAGGTCGCCGGCGCGCTCACCCACGAGGTGCGTGAACACCTTGCGCTCATGCCGGCCCGGCAGATACGGGCAGGGGGACGGCGCCGTGAGGTAAAATTGTGGGGTGTCGCGCGAGTGCTGGGTCAAGGGACGTCGTGGGCCTCCGAAGTGAGTATCAGCATCGCGCTACGAAAGCTCCCGGTCAATCGGTCCGCTTGGCAGGTCAGATCAGTCAGCTTAGCGGAGCCTGGTTAGTAGGTCCTTGCCGTCTGGGGCACAGGCGCCCGAACGGAATTGTTGATCACGACCGTCCCCAGCACGAAATCGTGCAGCAGCCGCCGGCGGCCGTTGAACAGGCCGACCAGCACGACGAACGGCGACAGGAACGAGACCGTCACCCAGAACAGCACGGCATGGGTGGCGCCAAGGACAAAGTAGCCGGGCGCGCCGTACCAGGTGCGTAACTCCAGATCCATGATCCGCATCCCGATCGTCGCCGACGAGGGACCGCCGATGCAGGCGCCGTAATAGACGATGGCCCAGACCACGGAGGCCGGCCAGGCCAGCCAGAACAGCGCCCAGCCGATGCCGAGCGTCACCACGCCGAACAATGCGATGAAGATGTAGCCGAGGATGACGGGAACGGAGATCACGATCATGTCGATCAGGAACGCGAACACCCGCCGCGTCGCGACACCGCGGAACAGTTCCGGATGCAGATAGGGATCGTAGGCGTGAGCCGCGCCATCACTGCGCCAGGCGCCTGAACCACCCGAGTCATACGACATCGTCCGTCCTCCCAGGGAAAACTCCCGTGGCAGGACATGGGAACAGGCTATTCCCCTGCCAAGGGTGCGCAGGGGTTAACAAGCCGAAATATTCCGGCGATTCGGGGGCGGGGAGGGGAGGGAACGATGCTGCCGCTACATCCCCGCCGTCGTTCCGGCGAACGCCGGGACCCATAGCCACAGGAGGAATTTGGCGAGGACTAGGAGTTGATCCCTTCGTCGGTACGATTACCGAGCATCATCGATAGATCACGCGGTATGGGTCCCGGCGTTCGCCGGGACGACAGCATAGATGTTGCGCGAGCCTACCCTTGGCTCCGCAGCTTCTCGGCCGCCTTCGGCGCAAAATAGCTGAGCACGCCGTCGGCGCCGGCGCGCTTGAATGCCAGGAGGCTCTCCATCATCGCGCGATCGCCGTCGAGCCAGCCGTTGTTGGCGGCGGCTGCGATCATCGCGTATTCGCCGGAGACCTGGTAGGCGAAGGTCGGCATCGCAAACGTGTCTTTCACGCGGCGGACCACGTCGAGATAGGGCATGCCGGGCTTCACCATCACCATGTCGGCGCCTTCGGAGATGTCGAGCTCGACTTCGCGCAACGCTTCATCGGTGTTGGCGCTGTCCATCTGGTAGGTGCGCTTGTCGCCGGTCAGCGTCTTGGCCGAGCCGATGGCGTCGCGGAACGGGCCGTAGAAGGCGGAGGCGTACTTTGCGGCGTAGGCCATGATCTGCACGTCGAGCAGGCCGGAGCGATCGAGCCCCTCGCGGATCGCGGCGACTCGGCCGTCCATCATGTCGGAGGGTGCTATGATGTCGCAGCCGGCCTCGGCCTGCACCAGCGCCTGGCGCACCAGCACCGCGACTGTCTCGTCGTTCAAGATCTTGCCGTCGACGATCAGGCCGTCATGGCCGTGGCTGGTGAAGGGATCGAGCGCGACATCGCAGAGAATGCCGAGATCGGGGAACTCCTTCTTGATCGCACGCACCGCCTGGCAAACAAGATTGTTGGGGTTGGTCGCTTCCGTTCCTTCCTCGTCGCGCAGCGACGGATCAGTGTAGGGAAACAGTGCAAGGCAAGGGATCGTCAGCTTCATGGCGCGCTCGGCCTCGCGCACGGCCTGGTCGACGCTGAGGCGATCGACGCCGGGCATCGAGGCGATCTGCTCGCGCTTGTTGTTGCCGTCGATCAGAAACAGCGGCCAGATCAGATCGTCGGTGGTCAGCACGTTCTCGCGCACCATCCGCCGGGCCCATTCGGCCTTGCGGTTGCGGCGCGGACGGATGGTCAGATCGAGGGCAGGGGAGGCAGAGGTGCCATCCCGGCGCGAAACCTCGCGCAGTTCGATCGGACGTCCGTATTTGATCGCCATTACTGTTCTCCCGGCTGGAATTATTCTTATACCAGCTCGCATGGTTCCCGCCACCGCGGCTTGGCCTCCAAGGGATGGGCTGCCGATTGATTTTGCGGGGCGAACCAGCCAGAAGGGGGCCATGTCCGAGATCTCCACCCGCGATGCGGCCCGCGACAGCGCCAATGCCAGGGACGCCGTCAGAGACAGCGCCCGCGACAATGCAATGTCGGTGGCGGCGATCTCGTCGGAGCGCCAGGAGTCCGACGACAATGTCTGGACGCGCCGGCTGGTGCTGTTCCTGCGGGTGATGGCCCTGCTGTCGATCCTCAAGGGCCTCTATCACTGGGCGCAGGTGACGGGCTTCGTCGGCGGCGAGGACGAGGCGTTCGAGAACCAGTCGATGGCCTGGCAGGCCTCGACCATCTACTTTGCCGTGATCGAGCTCGTCGCCGCCGTCGGCCTCTGGCTCGCCACGCCCTGGGGCGCGGTGGTGTGGCTCACGACCGTGGTCTCGATGGCGGTGATCGAGCTGATGTTCCCGGGCATCTATGGCGGCAGCCTGATCGTTGTCGGTGTCGAGGCCTTCATGCTCGCCGCCTATCTCGCGCTCGCCTGGATGGCCGCGCGCGAACGACCGCCATAGCGAACTCTCGTGCCCCGGACGCAATGCAGCGCGCCGCACTTGCGGCGTGATGCGTTGCAGAGCCGGGGCCATCTCTCCACGATCCCGTTTTGGGGCTTCTGGGTCCCAGATCTGCGCTTCGCTTGTCCGGGACACGAGAGCGAAGTTGTGGTGACTTGGTTGACCACTCGTTGCCTCAAATTCAAGGTAACTTTTCATTGACCTAGCGATATCCGCCACAGCTCTTACGCGAGCGTTTCGAAACGGAGCGGGGCTGTTCTGGAATGCGACAGAATGGGCGGACGGAGGGTGAACAGGACCTTGCGACGGTCAACAGACGGTTGCGAAAAGCCCTTGTGGCACAGGCTTAATCCGCAATTCACTGTCTTAAATTCATGATCTCTTTATTCTCTTATTTAAGCCGATCTTCAAACGCCCCCCTTAAGTTGGACCTATCAGACGGAACACAAGTTGCGTCGAATAAGTGTCGATAAAAACGACAACAGGGGAAGTGTCATGATGAAAGCCGTCGCAACTGCGGCAGATACCGCAGAGCGCGTTTCGGGCCCGCAGGGTTCGGTGCAGTCGCTCTATCTGGAAGCATTGACTCTGGTGGAACGGCTGCATCGCCGTCTCCTCGACGTGATCAAGGACGAGTTCGATCGTCGTGGCCGCGCCGACATCAATTCCGTGCAGGCGCTCCTGCTCTATAACATCGGCGACAAGGAGCTGACCGCGGGCGAACTGCGCACGCGCGGTTACTATCTTGGCTCCAACGTCTCCTACAATCTGAAGAAGCTCGTCGAGCTCGGCTTCCTCGATCATCAGCGCTCGCGCGTTGATCGCCGCTCGGTGCGCATCCGCCTGACGCCGCAGGGCCAGGAAGTCCGCCGCATCGTCGACTCGCTCTACCAGAAGCACGTCAAGACCGTTGAACAGGTCGGCGGCATCTCGGGCGAGGAGTTCTCGACCCTCAACAAGTCGCTGCATCGCCTCGAGCGGTTCTGGACCGACCAGATCCTGTATCGGCTCTGAGTTTTCGAAGGGATTTGGCCAAGCCGGCCCATAACAAGACCGGCAAGCCTTCCCGAAAACGTCTGCCGAACGTGCCTAGACTTCCCCCAGCGCGCCGGCCCGGCTTCTGCCCGGACCGGTGCGTTTTGTCGTCTCGCGGTTGCGAAAAAATCGACAGCCCGGTGGAACCAGTTCCCGATCTCGCGGTTATCTTTCCGGATCGGAGGATGCGATGCTGGTCGAACGCGGGTTGCAGGCTATGAACGTCGAGCTCGTGAGCGATTCCTACGCGATCGCCGCGAATTATCTCCGCCGCTCCGGCGCGATCCCCGACACGCTCGTCACCAATGAGCGCCTGCTCGAGATCATCATCAAGCTGCTCCAGCACGGCGAATTCAACAAGATCAGGCTGGCCAACAAGGCCATTGTCAGGTTCGAGGCGCAGTCCGGTGCCCGGGCCGCCTGATCAAGACTCCCAAAATCGCAGAGAACCAGAGGGTGCCATGGAAGCCGCCATCGACCGCATCATGCAGACCTATGACCTGCTCGCCAATCGCACATCCGCGGCGAGCGCAGAGGCGCGGGCCAAGGTGACGAACTATCTCAACACCTTGATGGAAGCCGGCGAGAAGGACACCCACAGGTTGACGGTATGCGGCCTGACCTATCTGCGCCAGCTCGACGGCAGCGTGGACCCTGTGAAGGCGGGGTATACCGGGCTGTAGGGGGATTTCGGCCGGCGCCCGTGCGTCATTTGGGTCCGAAGCGGGCCCTTCTGGGATGAGCGGGTCGGGGCGGCTCCCGAGAGCTGTCATCGCGCCAATCCTTCGATCCCCACCATATCTTGCATAAATATCAGGCCCGACCCGCAACTACTTGGCCGGGGGCGGGCGATGTGGTAGATCGCGCTCGCCGCTTCCGATCACCACACCAGACCCGCCCGTAGCCCGCCAAAAGGCTGCGGCGGTGGAGATATTCGCAAGATGACCTTCGCCAAAACCGCCTCCGCGCCCGATTCGTTTTTCACCGCCTCGCTCGAGCAGGCCGACCCGGAAATTGCCGCCGCCATCAAGGGCGAGCTCGGCCGGCAGCGCCATGAAGTCGAGCTGATCGCCTCCGAGAACATCGTCAGCCGGGCCGTGCTGGAAGCGCAGGGTTCGGTGATGACCAACAAATATGCGGAAGGTTATCCGGGCGCGCGCTACTACGGCGGTTGTGAGTGGGTCGACGTCGCCGAGAACCTTGCGATCGATCGCGCCAAGAGGCTGTTCGGCGCCAATTTCGCCAACGTGCAGCCGAACTCCGGCAGCCAGATGAACCAGGCGGTGTTTCTGGCGCTGCTCCAGCCCGGCGACACCTTCATGGGTCTCGACCTTGCGGCCGGCGGCCATCTCACCCACGGCTCGCCCGTCAACATGAGCGGCAAGTGGTTCAAGGCTGCGCACTACACCGTGCGCCGCGAGGACCAGATCATCGACATGGACGCCGTTGCCAAGCAGGCCGAAGAGATCAAGCCGAAGCTGATCGTCGCCGGCGGCTCGGCCTATTCGCGCGCGTGGGACTTCAAGCGTTTCCGCGAGATCGCGGACTCGGTCGGCGCCTATCTGCTGGTCGACATGGCGCACTTCGCGGGCCTCGTTGCCGGCGGCGTGCATGCTTCGCCCGTGCCGCATGCCCACGTCACCACGACCACCACGCACAAATCGCTGCGCGGTCCGCGCGGCGGCCTGATCCTCAGCAATGACGAGGTGCTCGCCAAGAAGCTCAACTCGGCGATCTTCCCCGGCCTGCAGGGCGGCCCGCTGATGCATGTGATCGCGGCGAAGGCTGTGGCCTTCGGCGAGGCGCTGCGTCCGGACTTCAAGGTCTACGCGAAGAACGTCGTCGAGAACGCCAAGGCGCTGGCCGAGACGCTGAAGAACTATGGCTTCGATATTGTCTCCGGCGGCACCGATAACCATCTGATGCTGGTTGACCTCAGGCCGAAGGGCCTGAAGGGCAACGTCTCGGAGAAGGCGCTGGTCCGCGCCGCCATCACCTGCAACAAGAACGGCATTCCGTTCGACCCGGAAAAGCCGTTCGTCACCTCGGGCCTGCGTCTCGGCACACCCGCGGCGACGACCCGCGGCTTCGGCGTCGCTGAATTCCAGCAGGTCGGCGGCATGATCGCCGAGGTCCTCAACGCGATCGCGCAGTCCGACGACGGCAAGGCGCCGCTGGTCGAGGCCGCGATCAAGGAACGGGTCAAGGCGCTCACCGACCGGTTCCCGATCTATCAGTAAGGCTGGGTTCAACGGATGCGCTGCCCGAACTGCAACAGTCTCGATACGCAGGTGAAGGACTCGCGTCCGACCGAGGATTCCTCCGTCATCCGCAGGCGGCGCGTGTGTGTCGCCTGCGAATTCCGCTTCACCACCTTCGAGCGCGTGCAGCTGCGCGAGCTCACGGT
This sequence comes from Bradyrhizobium ganzhouense, assembly GCF_049949285.1. Taxonomy (NCBI): domain Bacteria; kingdom Pseudomonadati; phylum Pseudomonadota; class Alphaproteobacteria; order Hyphomicrobiales; family Nitrobacteraceae; genus Bradyrhizobium; species Bradyrhizobium ganzhouense. The sequence goes on along the minus strand of NZ_CP181318.1, from coordinate 5,380,063 downwards.
GATCAAGCGCAACGGCCGCCGCGTGCCGTTCGACCGCGACAAGCTGATGCGTTCGGTGTCGATCAGTCTGCGCAAGCGGCAGGTCGAGCCGGAGCGGGTGGAGAAGATGGTCTCCACCATCGTGCGCGAGCTCGAGACCGGCGGCGAGGCCGAAATCTCGTCCGAGGTGATCGGCGAGACCGTGATGGAGCATCTGCGCACGCTCGACGACGTCGCCTATGTGCGCTTCGCTTCCGTCTACCGCAATTTCCGCGAGGCCAAGGATTTCGCCGACGTGCTCGGCGAGCTCTCCGGTGAGGAGGAAGCGCGGCTCGCCGCGATCCGCAAATGATCTTCCGCATCCTGGAGGATCAGTTCGCCCAGAAGATCCGCGAGACAAAGGATTCCGATCGCCGCTTCATGCAGCTTGCGCTGGCGCTGGGCCGGCGCGGGCAGGGGCGCACCTGGCCCAATCCGGCCGTGGGCGCCGTCGTCGTGAAAGACGGAGTGATCGTCGGCCGTGGATGGACGCAGCCCGGTGGTCGCCCGCATGCGGAGCCCGAGGCGTTGCGCCGGGCAGGCGAGGCGGCGCGTGGCGCGACGCTCTATGTCACACTCGAGCCATGCTCGCATTTCGGCAAGTCACCGCCTTGCGCCGACGCGGTGATCGCCGCCGGCATCAAGCGGGTGGTGGCGGCGATCGAGGATCCCAATCCGGAAGTCGCAGGTCAGGGCCATGCGCGCCTGCGTGCGGCCGGCATCACGGTGGATGTGGGCCTGTGCGCGGCGGAGGCCGCGTTCGACCACGCTGGTCATTTCCGCCGCATTCGCGATCACCGCCCGCACGTCATCCTGAAGCTCGCGGTTTCACCCGACGGCAAGATCGGCGCTGCCGGCGGCAAGCCGCTCGCGATCACCGGCGAAGCCGTGCGCAATCGCGTACATCTGCTGCGCGCCTCGAGCGACGCCATCCTGGTCGGCATCGGCACGGTGCTGGCGGACGATCCGCAGCTCAATTGCCGCCTGCCGGGCATGGAAGCGCGTTCTCCCGTGCGGGTCGTGCTCGACCGGAATTTACGCATTCCGGCCGCGAGCCAGCTTGTTCATTCTGCGCGCGAGACGCCGCTCTGGGTCATCAGCTCCGAGCTCGCCGAAGCTGCCGCTGCGACACGCCTTGGCGCAGCCGGTACGCAGATCATGCGCATGCCGCCGGGCAATGCGTCGGGGCTCGATCTTCCGGCCGTGCTGCATGCGCTTGCCGAGAAGGGTATCACACGGCTGATGGTCGAGGGCGGCAGCCGCGTTGCGGCTTCGTTCGTGGCCGCCGACCTCGTCGACGAGATCTGGCTGTTCCGCGGAGCAGAAGCGGTGGGCGCCGGCGGGGTCGATGCGCTCGATGCATTGCCCCTGTCGAAAATCACGCAGTCGCAGGCCTACAAGGTTCATGCTAGCGAGACATTCGACCACGATACTCTCACCATCTACGAGCGCGCCTAACATGTTCACAGGCATTGTCACCGATATCGGCGAGATCGTCAGCTTCAAGCCCGTGGCGCAGGGGCAATTGCACCGGCTGCGTATCGCCTGCAGCTACGATCAGACCACCATCGCCGACGGCGCCTCGATCGCCAGCAACGGCGTGTGCCTGACTGTGGTTGCTTCTGGCGTCGCGGGCGGCAAGACCTGGTATGACGTTGATGCCGCCGCCGAGACGCTGGCACTGACGACCGCGAAGCACTGGAAGCTGGGCACGCGGCTCAATCTCGAGCGTGCGCTCAAGATCGGCGACGAGCTCGGCGGCCACATCGTCGCCGGCCATGCCGACGGCATCGCGACCATCGTCAGCCGCGAGGACCTGCCCGACATGGCACGGTTCGAGCTCTCCACGACGCGGGAGCTGGCGCGCTTCATCGCCACAAAGGGCTCGATCACGCTCGACGGCGTCTCGCTGACGGTCAATACAGTGAAGGATGTGACCTTTTCGGTGCTGATCATCCCGCATACGCTTGATGTCACCACGATCGGCGGCTGGAAGGCGGGGACTGAGGTCAATATCGAGGTCGATCTGATGGCCCGCTATGCGGCGCGGCTGACGGAAATGACGGTTTAAAAACTTGGCTTACCCGCCTGCGGCGACTACATAACGCGCCGACCCAAGAGACGACTTCAAGCGACGACTTCACGAAACGGATTGAGACGATGGCTGACGCACGGCGTGCACCCCTGAAGGACCAGACCGACATTTCCGGCGCGCGTGCGCTGATTGTCGAGGCGCGGTTCTATGACGATCTCCAGGACGCGCTTCTGGACGGCGCGGTCACCGAGCTGAAGGCGGCCGGCCTGACCCATGACGTCATCACGGTTCCCGGCGCGCTGGAGATTCCGGCTGCGGTCGCCATCGCGGTCGACGCGGCTGCCGCGAACGGCAAGCCTTATGACGCGGTGATCGCGCTCGGCTGCGTCATCCGCGGCGATACCATCCATTTCGAGATCGTCTCGCAGGAATCCTCGCGCGCGCTGATGGATCTTGCGGTGGCGCGAAAGCTGCCGCTCGGCAACGGCATCCTCACCGTGAACAATGAGGACCAGGCCTGGGCGCGGGCGCGCGCCAGCGAGCTCAACAAGGGCGGCGATGCCGCGCGCGCAGCACTCGCGATGCTGCGCATCAAACGCCGCATGGCGCGGGCCTGAGCGATGGCTGACACCAAGAAACCGGCGGGGCCTGCGGAGAAGAAAGCGAACCGGCGCGGTGCGGCGCGGCTGGCAGCCGTCCAGGCGCTCTACCAGATGGATATCGCTGGTGCCGGCATCAACGACATCTTTGCGGAGTTCGAGAGCCACTGGCTCGGCAACGAGGTCGAGGGCGATACTTACCTGCCGGCGGAAGCTGCATTCTTTCGCGATGTCGTCTCCGGCGTCGTGCGCGACCAGAAGAAGCTCGATCCTCTGATCGACGAGGCGTTGTCGAAGGGTTGGCCCTTGAAGCGGATCGAGGCGATCCTGCGCGCGGTGTTGCGGGCAGGGGCCTATGAATTGGAGCACCGCAAGGACGTGCCGGGCCGTGTCGTGATCTCCGAATATGTTGATGTCGCGAATGCCTTCGTGGACCGCGAGGAGACCGGCATGGTCAACGCGGTGCTCGACCAGATCGGCCGCCAGTTTCGCGGTGACGAGTTCGGGCGGGGGTAGTTGAGACGACGACTTCCGCCGTAGCCGTCACCCTGAGGTGCCGGAGCGAAGCGGAGGCCTCGAAGGGCGGCGGGGTGCCGCTGGGTCGCACCTCGGCCGTGCATCCTTCGAGGCTCGCAAGGGCTCGCACCTCAGGATGACGGGTCTGCTATCGTGACGCAGGACAAAAACCAGGCCTCCGCCGAAGACTCCCTCATCGCGCGCTATTTCAAGCCGCTGGCGACCGATCCGGGTGCGTTCGGGCTGGTCGATGACGCCGCGATCCTGTCCTCGTCCGGAGATGACATCGTCGTCACCACTGATGCCGTGGTCGAGGGCGTGCATTATCTTGCCACGGATCCCCCCGACACCATCGCGCGCAAGGCGCTGCGGGTGAACCTGTCCGATCTCGCCGCCAAGGGGGCTGCGCCCGCCGGCTTCGTGCTGACGCTGGCGCTGCGCAGCAAGGAGGATGTCTGGCTCAGGCCGTTTGCGGATGCGCTCGGCGAGGACGCCAAGATCTTCACCTGCCCGCTGCTCGGCGGCGATACGGTGTCGACGCCGGGACCGCAGATGATCTCGATCACGGCCTTCGGCCGCGTGCCGAAGGGGCGGATGGTCGGCCGCACCGGCGCAAGGGCGGGCGACGTTATCCTGGTGACGGGGACGATCGGCGATGCCGCGCTCGGCCTCGACGTGCTCACCGGAGGCGCGGCGGCCACGGCGCTTATGTCCGACACAGCTGCAAGAGAAGCGCTGATCTCGCGCTATCGGATTCCTCAGCCGCGCAACGTGCTGGCGCAGGCCGTTCGCGACCACGCGACGGCGGCGATGGACGTGTCCGACGGGCTCGCCGGCGATCTGACGAAACTCTGCGCGGCGTCCGGCGTCTCGGGCACGGTCAACGTGGCGAGCGTGCCGCTGTCTCCCGCTGCGGCCGGCCTGGTTGCCCGCAACGCCATTTGCGTTGAGACGCTGCTTGCCGGGGGCGACGATTACGAGGTGCTGTGCACGGTCGCGCCGGCACAGAGCGATGCGCTGATGGAAGCGGGGCGGGCGGTGGGCCTGGCCGTCACGGCGATCGGCTCCATCGTCGCGGGCCATGAGCGGCCGCGCTTCCTTGACGGGCAGGGCCAGGAGTTGGCCTTGAAGCGCCTGTCCTACAGCCACTTCTAGCAATTGCGCCGAGCCGGCACCCTGCCGCTCGGGATTAGGTCTAAATACTTGCCGAGATCGGCTTTTTCGGCCCCATCCGGCGTTGCACCCTCAATTTGATTTTGGCAAGCTTGTGACCGACCAGGGCCACACCTTCGTGCAAGGGGCGGCCCTGTTCAACATAAGGGCGCCCACCGCTTGACGGAAAAACAAAAGGCGCCGGGGGTACGTACATCAAGGATCTGAGGCAAAAATCACATGACAGCATTATGGTTGATAGTGCTCTGCGGAGTGCTTTCCGTCGTCTACGCGATTTGGGCGACGTCTTCGGTGTTGAGTGCAGATGCGGGGTCACCGCGGATGCAGGAGATCGCGGGAGCTGTGCGTGAAGGCGCACAAGCGTATCTCCGGCGCCAGTACACCACGATCGGCATCGTCGGCATCGTCATCTTCCTGCTGCTTGCCTATTTCCTTGGACTTTATGTCGCGATCGGCTTCTTGATCGGCGCCATCCTGTCGGGGGCGGCCGGCTTCATCGGCATGAACGTCTCGGTCCGCGCCAATGTGCGCACCGCCCAGGCCGCGACGACGTCGCTCGCCGGCGGCCTCGAGCTCGCCTTCAAGGCGGGCGCGATCACCGGCATGCTGGTGGCGGGTCTCGCGCTGCTCGGCGTGACCCTCTATTTCGGCTTCCTGGTCCACTCGCTGAAGCTCGCGCCCGACAGCCGCACCGTGGTCGACGCCCTGGTGGCGCTCGGCTTCGGCGCCTCGCTGATCTCGATCTTCGCCCGTCTCGGCGGCGGCATCTTCACCAAGGGTGCGGATGTCGGTGGCGATCTGGTCGGCAAGGTCGAAGCGGGCATTCCGGAGGACGATCCGCGCAACCCGGCCACGATCGCCGACAACGTCGGTGACAACGTCGGCGACTGCGCCGGCATGGCCGCTGACCTGTTCGAGACCTATGCGGTGACCGCGGTTGCCACCATGGTGCTCGCGGCGATCTTCTTCGCCAAGACGCCGATCCTCTCCGACATGATGACGCTGCCGCTCGCCATCGGCGGCATCTGCATCATCACCTCGATCATCGGCACCTTCTTCGTGAAGCTCGGGCCGAGCCAGTCGATCATGGGCGCGCTCTACAAGGGCCTGATCGCAACCGGCGTCCTGTCGCTGATCGGCATCGCCGGCGTGATCTACTATCTGATCGGCTTCGGCAAGCTCGACGGCGTCGATTACACCGGCATGGCGCTGTTCGAGTGCGGCGTTGTCGGCCTCGTCGTCACCGCGCTGATCATCTGGATCACCGAGTACTACACCGGCACGGACTATCGTCCGGTGAAGTCGATCGCCCAGGCGTCGGTGACCGGTCACGGCACCAACGTGATCCAGGGCCTCGCCGTCTCGATGGAAGCGACCGCGCTGCCCGCGATCGTTATCATCGCCGGCATCCTGATCACCTACAGCCTGGCCGGCCTGTTCGGCATCGCGATTGCGACCGCTACCATGCTGGCGCTGGCCGGCATGGTCGTCGCGCTCGATGCCTTCGGCCCGGTGACGGACAACGCCGGCGGCATCGCCGAAATGGCGGGCCTGCCGAAGGAAGTGCGCAAGTCGACCGACGCGCTCGACGCGGTCGGCAACACCACCAAGGCGGTGACCAAGGGCTACGCGATCGGCTCCGCCGGTCTCGGCGCGCTGGTGCTGTTCGCGGCCTACAACCAGGACCTCAAGTTCTTCGTTGCGGACTCCGCGCACCACACCTACTTCGCCGGCGTCAATCCGGACTTCTCGCTGAACAATCCCTACGTCGTGGTGGGCCTGCTGTTCGGCGGCCTGCTGCCGTATTTGTTCGGCGCGATGGGCATGACGGCTGTCGGCCGTGCGGCGGGCGCGATCGTCGAGGAGGTGCGTCGCCAGTTCCGCGAGAAGCCGGGCATCATGCAGGGCACCGACAAGCCGGACTACGGCAAGGCGGTCGATCTGCTCACCCGGGCGGCGATCAAGGAGATGATCATCCCCTCGCTGCTTCCGGTGCTGTCGCCGATCGTCGTCTACTTCCTGATCTACGCCATCGCGGGCGGTGGCATGGCCGGCAAGTCGGCGGCGTTCTCGGCGGTCGGCGCCATGCTGCTCGGCGTGATCGTGACGGGCCTGTTCGTCGCGATCTCGATGACCTCGGGCGGCGGCGCCTGGGACAACGCCAAGAAGTACATCGAGGACGGTCATTTCGGCGGCAAGGGCAGTGATGCCCACAAGGCCGCCGTGACCGGCGACACCGTCGGCGATCCCTACAAGGACACGGCGGGCCCGGCGGTGAACCCGATGATCAAGATCACCAACATCGTGGCGCTCTTGCTGCTGGCGATCCTGGCGCACTGAGCGGCGGAAATGACACAAGATAAAACCCCGCGGCGCGAGCCGCGGGGTTTTTATTTGGCTCTCACCACGTCATTTTCGAGCGCAGTGAAGTAATCCTGGATCGTTCCGCAGAGGCAGTCTGGATTGCTTCGCTGCGCTCGCAATGACGGATGAGGCGGTTACTGCACATCCATCTGCAGGCCTTCCTTCTGGATGATGCCGGCGAATTTCTTCGTCTCGGCGTCCACGAAGTCGGAAAATTGCTGCGGCGTGCCGTAGTCGGCGCGGGCGCCCATGGCGACGATCTGCTTCTTCATGTCGTCGCGCTCGAGCAACGCCTTGACCTGGAGATTGAGTGCTTCGAGCACGGGGGCAGGGACGCCCTTCGGCAGAAATACCGAGAACCAGGATGACACGTCGAAGTTCGCAAGCTCCGGCGCGCTCTCGCGCATGGTCGGCAGGTTCGGTGCGAGATCACTCCGCTCGGTCGTGGTGACGCAGAGGCCGTTGAGCGTGCGATTTTGCACCTGCGGCAGGCTCGGATAGAGATTGTCGAACAGGATCTGAATGTCGCCGGCGAGCGCGGCCTGAAGCGCAGGCCCCGCGCCACGGAACGGGATGTGCGTCATCTTCAGCCCGGTGAGCTGGAGGAACCAGGCGCCGGTGAGGTGAGGGCTCTGGCCGACGCCGGAGGAGGCGTAGCTGAGCTTGTCGGGATTGGCCTTGAGAAAGGCAATCAGCTCGGCGACCGACTTGATGCCGGTCTTCGGATGCGCCGACACGATGTTCGGGATCCGGATCATGTTGGACACTGGCTGGAGCTGGTCCGGCTTGTAGGTGAGGTTCTTGAAGATGCTGTACGCGATCGCGTTCGGCCCGGGGTTGCCGATCAGGATGGTGTGGCCGTCGGCCTTGGACCGAACGACTTCGGCCGTCCCGATCGTGCCGCCACCGCCCGAGCGATTCTCCACGACTGCAGTCTGGCCCCAGGCGGACTGGAGATGGGCTGCGAGCAACCGCCCCATGACGTCGGTCGAGCCGCCGGCCGCTGCCGGCACGATGACGCGGATGTTCTCTGTCGGCTTCCAGTCCGCAAGGCTCGATCGCGGCAGGACGGCTGCTGCCGACAGTCCGGCGGCCCCGGCGAGCACGCGACGACGGGACAGAACTTTGTTGGGCACGAATCCACTCCCTGCTTCTTGTTTTGCAGAGAGCGTATGGAACCCGGCGTACAACGGCAAGTCGCGCGCCTATTTCGACGCGTTTTCTTGACGCGAACCGGCGTCCACTTCGCTCGAAAACGCTCTGAAGCCTCAGCTAAAAGGCGAGCAGCTTGAACAGCGGCGCGAGGTAGCTCATCTCCTGACCCGACGTCGGCGTGGTCCGGCTGATGGAGTCGAAGATCTTGCCGTCCTGGAGGCCGTAATTCGCAAGGCGGCGCACGCGGCGGTTCTTGTCGAAATAGATGGCGATCACGCGCTGGTCGACCACCTTCTGGTTCATGAAGGCGACCATGCGCTCCGAGCGCTGCGAGATGTAATAAAACACTTCACCGTCCAGCGTCGCGACCGTGGAGGGCGTGCCCATCACGATCAGCACCTGGTCCTGGCTCGCGCCGATCGGAATCTGCTCGAGCGCTCCGGGTGGCAGGATGTAGCCCTTCTGGAATTGCTCGCCGGTGCATCCCGCAAGGGCGCCACCGACCAGAGCCACGGCTGCAAGCATGCGCAAGCCGCGCCAGCGTGCAGAAAGGCCGCGCCGCTGACTTGCGCGCAGGCTGGTCTGGTTCTTTATCGTCATAGCGGAACTGATTCCGTCCCCTTGCGTCGCGCGAGGCGCTGAAGTACCGGGCGGAGGCTCTGAATGCAACTCGCGCGCGCCCGCTTGCGGAAACCACAATGCTTTGGCCGTTCAATCACTTCAGGAAACCCCGGCTAGCCCCGGCCGGCACCATTGAAGCCATCTATGGCATGATCGTGACGCAGGCGCGAGAACCCATATTTTACCGGGACTTGGGCGTGCCGGATACGGTTAATGGCCGTTTCGACCTGTTGTTGCTGCATCTCTGGCTGTTGCTGCGGCGGCTGCGGACCGTCGCCCAGGGCGGGGTGGAGCTGTCACAGGCCCTCTTCGACCGCTTCTGCGAGGACATGGACGACAATCTGCGCGAGATGGGCACAGGCGATCAGACCGTCCCAAAGCGGATGCGGGCCTTCGGCGAGGCCTTTTATGGCCGCGTCCAGGCCTATGACCAGGGGATGGAAACGGGCGCCGAGGCGCTGGCGCAGGCGATCTGCAAGAATATCTTGAATGGCGCCGGGATGGACCACGCGCGGCGGCTGGCCGCTTACGCGCTGGCCGCGAATGCGGGGCTCGGCCAGATCGACGATTCCGCGCTGTTGCTCGGATCCTTTAGGTTTCCCGCACCGCTTGCGGAGGATGAGACATCATGAACCGACCGACGACCGGACCCGACCCTTGGCGCGTGCCCGTGATGGTGGCGCATATTCCCGATACTGGCTTGCATCGTGAGCTCGAAGCCTCGGCTGTGGAGCGACACGCGATGGCCGATCTCGCGGGCGTGCGTGAGGTCCTGTCGGCCCACGCCGACCTCGACATCGTGCCGAAGAGTGGCGGCCGGCTCCAGGTCACGGGCCATGTCCGTGCCCGGATCGGGCAGACCTGCGTGGTTACGCTCGATCCGATCGAGAGCGAGATCGACGAGGAGGTCGATCTGACCTTTGCCCCCGAGGCCGAGGCGCGGCGGCTTGCCGACCTGATCGAGGAAGGCGAGGATAACGAGGCCTCCCCGGAGGTCGCGGATCCGCCGGAGGCCATCGTCAACGGGATCATCGACCTCGGCCGTATCGCGACCGACGCGCTGTTCCTGGCGATCGACCCTTACCCCCGCAAGCCGGGGGTCGTGTTCGAGGCGGAGGTCACCGCACTCGATCCCGAGGACCACCCATTCGCGGCGCTGAAGGCGCTCCAGGACAACAAGCGGGGCAAGAAGAAAGGCAAATAGCTGGGCATTCCCCGTAACACCGCTGTGCTACGGGGCCTGAGGTGTTTGCGGGACTGGTTTGAAAGGTTGTCATATCTCTTTGATTTCTCAGTCATTATTGTGAATTCGAGCGTTCGCCGGCAGATCGCCCTTAATCCAAAAGGCTGGGGGCAAGAGGTTGTTTCGGGATAACAAAACGCTATTGTCCGCCCGGTTCGGGCGCGGCGTGGCGCTTGGCCGGTCGCCATGTCCATGGCGAACCCATTTCGCGGTCCCGCTAGCGGACGACCGCGCCAGACCAGGTTTCCGGGATTTTGATGCCAAGCAAGGTTCGTATCGCGCTTGACGCCATGGGGGGCGACGTCGGCGCCCCTGTCGTCATTCCAGGCGCGGCCATCTCGCTCGGCAGGCATCCTGAGACCGAGTTCCTGCTGGTCGGGGATCGCGCCCGAATCGAGCCCGAGCTCGACCGCCATCCGAAGCTCAAGGCGGCCTCCCGCATCATCCATACCGACGTTGCCGTCAGCATGGAGGACAAGCCGAGCCAGGCGTTGCGGCGCGGCCGCAAGACCTCCTCGATGTGGCTTGCGATCGACGCGGTGAAGAAGGGCGAGGCGGATGTCGCGATCTCCGCCGGCAATACCGGCGCGCTGATGGCGATGTCGCGTTTCCATCTGCGCACGCTGCCGGGCATCGACCGGCCGGCGATTGCGGGCGTATGGCCGACGATGCGCGGCGAATCCGTGGTGCTCGATCTCGGCGCCACCATCGGGGGCGATGCGCATCATGTGGTCTCGCTCGCGGTCATGGGCGCGGCGATGGCCAGCGTCTTGTTCAGCAAGCCGCGCCCTACAGTCGGCCTGCTCAACATCGGGACCGAAGAGATCAAGGGTCACGAGGAAATCCGCGAGGCGGGCGAAATCCTGCGGGCGATGAACCTGCCGGGACTCGATTATATCGGCTTCGTCGAGGGGGACGGCATCGGCAAGGGGCTGGCCGACGTGATCGTGACCGAGGGGTTCAGCGGCAACATTGCCCTCAAGGCGGCTGAGGGAACTGCGCGCCAGATGGCGGAACTGCTCCGCAACGAGATGCAGCGGAGCTGGATGTCCAAGCTCGGCTATCTCCTCGCCCGCGGCGCCTTCCAGGCCTTGCGTAACAAGATGGATCCCAACAAGTCCAATGGTGGGATGTTCCTTGGATTGAACGGGGTCGTGGTCAAGAGCCATGGCGGAATCAACGCCGAAGGCTTTGCCTATGCGATCGATGTTGGCTATGAGATGACCAAATTCGATCTTCTGAACAAGATCAATCAGATGCTCAACCGCGATGGGGGGGCGCTTAGTTCCGCGCCAACCGCGCCGGAGGATGTTTCGTGACCAAGATTCGTTCGGTCGTGCTGGGCTGCGGCTCCTATCTGCCGGTGCAGGTGGTGACCAATGCTCAATTGGCGGCGCGCATCGACACCTCCGACGAGTGGATCGTGCAGCGGACCGGCATTCGCGAACGGCACATCGCGGCCGAGGGCGAGTTCACCTCGCATCTCGCGATCAAGGCCGCGCAGGCCGCGCTCACGGATGCCGGCCTGGACGCGCAGTCGATCGACCTGATCGTGCTCGCGACCTCGACGCCGGACAATACGTTCCCTGCGACCGCGGTCGCCGTGCAGCACGGGCTCGGCATCAATCACGGCGCGGCCTTCGATCTCCAGGCGGTCTGCTCGGGCTTCGTGTTCGCGCTTGCGACCGCCGATAATTTCCTGCGCTCCGGCGCCTTCAAGCGCGCTCTGGTGATCGGCGCGGAGACCTTCTCACGCATCCTCGACTGGAACGATCGCGGCACCTGCGTGCTGTTCGGCGACGGCGCCGGCGCGGTCGTGCTGGAGGCGCAGGAGCAGCCGGGCAAAGCCGCAACCGACCGCGGCGTGGTGACCACGCATCTGCGCTCCGACGGCCGTCACAAGGCAAAGCTGTTTGTCGACGGCGGACCGTCCTCGACCCAGACGGTGGGCCATCTGCGGATGGAAGGCCGCGAGGTCTTCAAGCACGCGGTCGGCATGATCACCGACGTCATCGTCGACGCCTTCGAGGCGACCGGGCTCAATGCCGACAGCATCGACTGGTTCGTGCCGCACCAGGCCAACAAGCGAATCATCGACGCATCCGCCCACAAGCTCCATATCGCGCCGGAGAAGGTGGTGCTGACGGTGGACCGTCACGGCAACACCTCCGCCGCCTCGATCCCGCTGGCGCTGTCGGTGGCGCGCAAGGACGGCCGCATCAAACGCGGCGACATGGTTCTGCTGGAGGCAATGGGCGGCGGCTTCACCTGGGGCTCCGCCCTGGTGCGCTGGTAAAGCCACATTCGATAAAATTTTGCCGGAATTGGCCGCGATTATCGATGCGTCTGCATTGATGAGCAGTGTTGACCGCCGTAACGTAAGCTCATAATTTCAGACAACAATTGTTCGCCGTGATGTGGGGCAGGGCGATGACCGATACAAGTAAAACCGTAACGCGTGTTGATCTCTGTGAGGCCGTCTACCAGAAGGTGGGGCTGTCGCGCACGGAATCGTCCGCCTTCGTGGAACTCGTGCTGAAGGAGATCACCGACTGCCTTGAGAAAGGCGAGACGGTGAAATTGTCCTCGTTCGGCTCCTTCATGGTCCGCAAGAAGGGTCAGCGCATCGGTCGCAATCCGAAGACCGGCACCGAGGTGCCGATCTCGCCGCGCCGGGTGATGGTGTTCAAGCCGTCGGCGATCCTGAAGCAGCGGATCAATTCCCAGCACCGCACCAATGGCGATGCCAGCAAGGCTCAACCCGAGGCCTAATCGCCTTTCGGATAAGGATTTGGCATTTGGACAAGGCGCCGGATGCGTTCCGAACCATCAGCGAAGTAGCGCAGGAACTCGACATTCCGCAGCACGTGCTGCGGTTCTGGGAGACACGATTCTCCCAGATCAAGCCGATGAAGCGCAGCGGCGGCCGCCGCTATTACCGCCCCGACGACGTCGATCTGCTCAAGGGCATCCGCCGTCTGCTCTACGGGGAGGGCTACACCATCCGCGGGGTGCAGCGGATCCTGAAAGAGCACGGCGTCAAATCGGTGCAGGGACTGGCCGACGGCTCGGCCGCGGTCTCGTTCGGGGCCATTGAGGATGCCATCGGCGCGAGCCTGATGGAGCCGGATGACGAGGCGCCCATCAAGGGCGTCACCGATGCCGACGAGGACGACTACCAGGGCGACGAAGAGGAAGGCATCGACTTCCGCTTCACGGAGGTCGACGACGAGGACATCCTGACCACCTTCCGCAAGGGCGGCACCCCCGCCGCGCCCGCCGGCCCCAGTGCGCTGGACCGGGAGCGGCTCGGACGGGTCCTCGCCGACCTCGTCGCCTGCCGGGAGATGCTCGATCAGGCGCTGAAGGACGGCTGACGGGGCTTTTCGTCCTCTTTGCGGTCAGTTCCGGCGGCTTTGGGCGAAGACACCAAAATGGTGTGGCTCGCCTTGCGCAAAGCGGCGATCCTAGCTAATGGAACGACGTTCGGAGCGTGGCGCAGCCCGGTTAGCGCACTAGTCTGGGAGACTAGGGGTCGGAGGTTCAAATCCTCTCGCTCCGACCATTTCTTCAGAGATGGGCCAAAAGCTTGCGCGATCGCTGATCGGCAAGCGATCTCCTGTTTTCGCAACGACTCCGTGCCAGTGGTGGGCCGTCAGCACGCGCTGCACTGACACTGCGGCTCTGGCGCACTGCTGTCGCGGACCCATGATCTGACGGCGAAGGCCAGTTGATGGTGCCGCCATCGTGTCCACGAAGGAAGCTTGTGTACTCTCCAGGCGTTTGACCAACGTGCTGGCGTTCAGGTCCAGGAGCGCGTCGGCGGCCAAAACGGATACTGACACGAACGCAATCGCGGACGCGACGGCCATTCGCTTCCATTCTGGTGACTGCATCAGCTGACTTTCTCAGGTATTTCGATCTGCGCCCTGATAGCTAGGACGTCTGTGGGCGGTTCAACCCTTCGAAAGGTTCACGCACGCGTTCTTGAAGTGCGACGGTTCTGTAACAGGGCGCGCGATCGTTACGGTTGCAGACTGATCGTCGCTTGCCGGAGCTCGGCTTGGAGGCGTCGAGCCTGCGTTGAACAACGAACGCTAAGCGGACGGACGCAAAAACCCCACCATCATCCGCGTCGTCTCGTCCACCAGCATCCGCACCATCTTGTCCGACAGCATCTCCGCCTGGTTCAGCACCGTGTTGTGCGCGATCGCTTCGATTGCGCTGACGCAGATGAAGGTTGCGACGTCGAGGTCGATCTTGCGCATTTCCTTGCGGCGGCTGTCGAGATAGGCGCGGACGAGGCTGTGGACCTCGCGGCTGGAGGCTTCGACGTCGAGCTTTCCGGCGCGCGGGATCTGTTCGGCGAGGACGCGATGCAGTTCGGGGTTGATGCGGTGCGCTTCGATCGCGACGGTGACGAGGCGGCGCACGGCTTTCTCGACCGGCATGTCCATGACTTCAGTCAGCGTCGTGCGGACGATGCCCATGATCTCCTCGTTATGACGCTCGATCACGGCGGCGACCAGCGCCTCCTTGCTCGGAAAATACTGATAGAGCGAACCGACGCTGACGCCCGCGATTTCGGCGATCCGGTTGGTGCTCGTCTTCTCGAAACCTTCCCGGACCAGAATGCGAGCAGTTGCCTCGATCAGAGCGTCGACGGTGGCGCGGGATCGCTCCTGCAGGGCATTTTTCCGGGGTGTTGTGGGCGATTTGCGGGCCACGGCCTTGTGATCTGAATGCGAGTAGGAAAAGCGAGTGAATGCTCGCATTATAGGCAGGGTCGGTCGCCGATGGATAGAAGCAAGTTGGTGTGCGGCCGGGCGCAGCAAATGAGGGCAGGAGCATGAGCGTTGCGAAGATGCTGTCGGTCGGGCGGCTGTGCGAATGCCCTTTTGCGTGGGCCAAGCCTTCAAACGATCCCGCGCCGAGCTTGCAGAGCCGCGTCTTCAACTTGCTGCTGCGGCAGCTTCCCTACAAGCAGCAGCTCGCTTCGGCCGAAGCGGTGCAAGCGCATGTGCAGAAGCTCGCGTTGGAGCCGGTCTCGTTTGAGCCGCCGAATCTGGGCCGTGGCGTCGAGGTGACGCTGACGAAGATGGGCGGGTGGCCGGTCTACTACACGGCGCCATCGTCGGGCTTTGAGGACTGCAACCACGTGATGTTCCTGCATGGCGGCGGCTACATCAACGAGATCGTGCCCGCGCATTGGCGCTTTGTCGGCCAGATGACGCGCAAGGCGGGCGTCGTCTGCGTCGTGCCGATCTATCCGCTGGCGCCGCGCGCGACCGCGAAGGATGTGGTGCCAAAGACGGCCGAGCTGTTGCGGATGCTGCTGGAGGATGCAGGGTCCGCAAAGGTCACGGTGGTCGGTAATTCAGCCGGCGCGGGCCTGGCGCTTGCCGCATGCCAGTGGCTGCGCGATCACGGGCATCGGCAACCGAGCCGGCTGATCCTGATCTCGCCGGCTGCCGATGCCTCGGTGAGCCGTCCGGAGCAGGTCGAGATCGCGGCGCGCGATCCAATTCAGGACATTCCGGGAATCATCGAAGTGGGGCGGCTCTATGCCGGCGGGCTCGATGTCGGCCATCCCTTCGTCAGTCCGTTGAACGGTGCCTTTCGTTCACTCGCGCCGATGACGATCTTTTCGGGCACGCGCGATCTGCTCTACCCTGATAGCGTCGATCTTGCCGCGCGGGCGAGGGGGGCCGGCGTTCCGGTCGAGCTGCATCTGCTCCGTGACCAGCCGCATAATTATGCGCTGATGCCGACGCCGGAAGGGCGGCGGGCGCGTGCGAATATTCTGCGTGCGGTGGCTTGAGGGGAAAGCGTGATCGTTGTCACGCGGCGCTCCGCCGCAATGGGGCTGGCGCTACAAGCTCGCGCGGGGAAGAGCGGCCCCGGGCGTTTCCTCGATATCCGTAGTTTTGCGGGGCCTTAGGCGTGGCCCTTGATCTCGTAGTGACCTGGCACGCATTTGTAGCGCTCGAGGCGCCAATTGGCGTGATAGATCGGATGCTCGCCCATCCACTTTGCAAGCGGTGCCTGTGCACCGACCGCACACGCCATCATCGACATATCGGGCGTCATGTTGCTGTCGGTCACGATTTCCTCGACGCAGCTGCCTGAAGCCGCAGCGCCAAGCCGGCAGAGCACGGCAACGACGGTTATGAACATTCCAATCACCTCATCGGTAGTTTCGACCACGAGGAGGATGCAAGCCGAGTGCCACAGCCTGTGTCGGAAACGACACTCCAGCCAGGCCGACTCGCCCCAGCGTTCCCCATTTGACGATTCGGATTGTAAAAAAATTGCCCTTAAACCGAAGCCGGATAAATACGGGGAACCCACAACAAATGGGCGCAGGAATGAGCGATTGTGGGGGCCGCGCCGCGCGATCCGCCTTTCACAAGGCCGGCGCTCTACGCTGCATGGCTCGCGCGCTCGGATGCCGGAGGCCCTCGGCGCGTTTAGGGGACCGCAAGTCGAGGCGGCTGTATAGTCCGCATGCCGAAATATCTGATGTCGAGCGGCAGCGCCGATCCGCTTTTACCTGCGGATGCGGCGCTGCTACATTTTACGCGCGTCGCATGCGCGGTGCATCAACGACGAAGAAACATGCCGATAAGGGAGGGGCCGAAGTCCCATGAAGGAATTTGCTGGAAAGATCGCCGTCATCACCGGTGGCGGCACAGGCATGGGGCGCGAACTCGCCCGGCAGCTTGTTGCCGAGGGCTGCAACGTCGCGATGTGCGACGTCTCGGAAGCCGCGATGGCGGAGACCAAACGGCTCTGCGAGGTCGAGAAGCTGCCGCAGGGCCTGCGCGTCACGACCCATGTCGCCGACGTGTCGATCGAGGATCATCTCAAGCGTTTTCGCGATGAGCTCGCCGAGCACCAGAAGACGGACAAGATCCATCTGCTGTTCAACAACGCCGGTATCGGCGGTGGCGGCAGCCTGTTCACCAACACGCGCGAGCAGTGGGAGCGCACCTTCAACATCTGCTGGGGCGGCGTATATCTCGGCGTCCGCACCTTCCTGCCGATGCTGGTCAAGGCCGACGAAGCCCACATCGTCAACACCGCCAGCGTCAACGGCTTCTGGGCATCGATCGGCATGGGCCAGGCGCACACCGCTTACAGCTCGGCGAAGTTTGCCGTGAAGGGATTTAGCGAAGCGCTGATCAACGACCTGCGCTTGCACGCGCCGCACGTCAAATGTTCGGTGGTGATGCCCGGCCATATCGGCACCTCGATCGTCTCCAACTCACGCAAGGTGCAGAGCGACGACGGATCGGAGCGCCTCAACGCCGAGGAGGTCGTGCTGACCCGCAAGCGCATGGTTGCGGCTGGTGTGCCAGATGCTGACAAAAAGTCGGACGAGGAGATCCAGGCGGCGTTCGCCGAACGCGCCCGCACCTTCCTCGAGGATGCGCCGACCACGGCGGCGCAGGCCGCCAGCATCATCCTCGACGGCGTCAAGGCGGAGCGGTGGCGCATCCTGGTCGGCGAGGATGCCAAGCTGCTCGACGAGCGCGTGCGCGCGGCGCCCGAGCAGGCCTATGACCGCACCTTCTACGAAAGTTTCACCCAGGAAGTCGGCTGGCGGCTTGGTTGACTCTGTTTGGCTGAGAGCGTCAACGAGCGCGCGCATGTAGGCATGATAAGCATCATCGCAAGAGGTGCGCAGATGCTTTATTCAGGTCATTTTACTGAGGTCATTTATCTGCCTCACGCGCGCGCTCGTGCTCTTATGACGATACGGAATGTCACGCATGCGACATGTGACATGCGTTCAAGTGATGGTGATCTCGAACGGGTCTCATTCGGCGCACGGCAGCTTGGTTGGTAGACTGAAATAGTTTAGTGAATCAAGGTAGCGCCACGACAAAGCGTAGCTCCGATGATACCCGCATGCCTCTCCGACGACTTCATCCTCTGCCCGGAGAGAGAGGATATCTCCGCTGAATTCACGCGGCTGCTTACCGCGGCACAGGAGGGCGGCGCCACTATCGCCGAATGCCTGATGATCGCGCGGCAGCTGAAGCGCGACGACGAGCAGTCCTGGCATCGTGAGTGGAAGAAGCTGGCACAGGCCAACCGGCATCGTGCCGAGGCAGCGTTCGCGGAAGGCCATATGGCGACGGCGCGGCGCAATTGGCTGCGCGCGATGAACTATTACGGTGCGGCCGCGATGCCACTCGATCCCGCCGACGAGCGTCGCTGGGTTGCGGTGCTCGCGATGCAGGAATGCGCCCGGCGTTTCCTCACGGCGCGCGGGCCGGCCGGCGAAGTCGTGACAATTCCGTGGGTCGAAGGACATTCGTTGCAGGGCTATTTCTTGCCTGCGCCTGCGGCGAACGGTCGCGCCCCGACGGTGATCTGCATCGGCGAGCCCGGCCACCGCAAGGAAGAGTTCCTGTTCAAGCTCGCGCCGCATGCGCGCGAGCGTGGGTTGTCGATGCTCGCGCTGGACCTGCTCGGCGACCAGCGTGACGATTACGCCGACATGCTCATGCAGCGCCGGGATCTCGAGAGCTCGGTTGGCTGCGCGATGGATTACCTGGAGCAGCGCGGGGACGTCGATTTCGATCGCGTTGCGATCGTGGCGGACGGGTGGGGCTCGTCGTTCGTAGCGCGTGCGGTGTTGCAGGAGCCGCGTCTTGCCGCGGCCGTCTGCGACGGTGGCCTGTGGGACCTGCACGAGCGGTCGTTCTTTGCCAGCCGGTTTGCGATGAGCGACCTCAGCCTCGTCCCGGTGCCGCATGCGCCGCTGATGGCCTCCGGCGCAGAATGTCCGGTGTTGATCACGCTCGGCGAGGACGGTTGGCTCAAGGCTGACCGGGCGCGTCAGATCCTGCAAAAATCCCAGCTCGGCAGCTCTGATATCGTGCTGAAAGTGTTCACAGCGAGAGAGACCGGCGCGGCACAGGCGCATGCCGACAACCCGAGCCTTGCCAACGAATACATCTTCGACTGGCTCGAATCGCGACTCGGTGCGGTCGGCAAACGGATCTGAGCGCGGCCCTCTTGGCTCAAAAACGGATGCGCCTCAGAAGTCGAGGGAGATCCTGACGCACGCCTTTTCCAGCCGGGTCTTCAGGGTCGCGAGCTTGGCGGTGAATTCGGTCAGCTCGTTCTCATCGAACTCCTGGAAGACGAATTCGCGAATCGTCTTGTACTGCTCGTTGAGGCTCGCGATGTGCTTCTGAGTCTTTTCGACCAGCGACAGCCGCACCACGCGGGCGTCGGTCGGTGAGGGGCGGCGGCGCAGCAGGCCCTTCTTCTCCAGCAGCTTCGACTGTGTGGTGACGAAGGAGGGGTCGACGTGAAGCAGCTTGGAGACCACGTTGACGGGGACGCCGTCGTCCTTGTCGAGGTCGGAAATCGCCATCAAGATCAGCCATTGCGGTCCGCTGATGCCCAGCGTTCTCGCCCAGAACTGACGCAGCTCCTCGAGATACATGTTGATCGACGATATCTCCCAGGTGAATCGCCTGATGATATCCAGATTGCCGACGGAGCGGAGGCGCGCTCCTTCTTTCCTCGTCGCTGACACAGCGTCACTCCCGCAAGCTGATTTCTTTCTGGCCGGTGTTCGCGGCGGCGATAGTCCACGCAAGCCTGCCCTGACGCAAGTGCAGAGCAGGGTAATTATGTCACGGAAATTACAAATATGATCCGGTCAGCCTTTTAGCTCAGATCCGGTGTTGCACCACAGACACAGGGTTAGCGAAACCATATAGCTGATCTAATAAACTATTTTGATTAAGGGAACGGCGCAGGCATATTGATCCGCGACGGTGGGGGGTTCTCGATCGTCCCGTTGCAGGTGGTCCGCTCACGTCCCTCGCGTCGAATGCGGGTGTGTCCGAAAGCGCGAAGCGGCCGAGCGGATTTGAAGAGACGGGGATCTGGGGGGCCTCACGGTCCGGTCTCCGCAAAATGAACAACTTGGAGGTTTTATATGAAAGTAGTGAAGAGCCTTTTGCTCGGCACTGCGGCGGGTCTGATCGCCGTCGGTGGAGCTCAGGCGGCTGATCTTCCGGTCAAGGCCAAGGCGGTCGAATACGTGAAGATCTGCTCGCTGTACGGCGCGGGCTTCTACTACATCCCGGGCACCGACACCTGCGTCAAGCTGGGTGGTTACCTGCGTGCTGACGCCATTCTCGGCGGCGCCGGCGACTACGGTTTCAATAACAGCACGAGCTCTGTGAACGGTGGGTCGAACAACCGTGTCACCAACTACTACTACAGCCGCGCCCGTTTCGACCTCAACGTCGACACCCGCACGGCGACCGAGTATGGCGTCGTTCGCACCTACGCCGACATGGTTTTCACCTATGACACGTCCAACGTCACCGGCAGCAGCCCGTCGGCGATCTCGCCCAGTGCGCCCGCGCTCGGCCTCTACCACGCGTTCATCCAGTTCGCCGGCTTCACCATGGGCCGCACGGTCTCGATCTTCGACGCACCGTGGCAGAGCTATCCGGCTGGCGGTCCCGATACCATTCCGGGCGGCTCCAACCACGTCAACGGCGTGAACCAGTTCGCCTACACCGCTGACTTCGGCCAGGGCATCACCGGTTCGCTGGCGTTGGAAGAAGAGACGACGGCGTCGAACGGCCAGTCGAATCTGTGGAACGTCACCGGTTTCACGGCCTCCAGCTCTGTTAACGGTGCCGGCGCCATCGTGACGAACTCTGCTGCTGCAAACGCTGCCGCTGCCCTCATCCAGGGCAACTACGGCGTCCAGGCCTGGGGTGGTACGCGCGTCCCCGATATCATTGGTCAGGTCCGTGTTGACCAGGCTTGGGGTCTCGCCCAGCTCTCGGTTGCCGCAAAGGATCTGCATCCTGGCTACTACGGCACGACGGAACCCAGCGGTCATCCGTCGGACAAGTGGGGCTGGGCTGTGCAGGGCTCGTTGTCGATCAAGAACATCCCGACTGGTGCGGGCGACGTCATCAACCTGCAGGCCGTCTACACGGACGGTGCAACTCGTTACAACTTCCAGAGCCTGTTCCCGCAGAGCTTCTTCATGTTCAGCGGTAGCAGCACGGCGTACCAGAGCATCGGCTTTGCCGGTCTTGCTGATGGCGTCTTCGGCGCTGGCGGCAGCATCGATACCGTCAAGACCTGGGGTATCCGTGGTGGCTATACCCACAACTGGACCCCGAACTGGGCGAGCGCCGTCTACGGCGGTTATGCCCAGCTGAAGTACGGTACCACGGGCAAAGCGCTGATCTGCGCCAACTTCGCTTCGATCGCAGTGGCCGGTTCGACGTGTAATCCGGACTTCAACTTCGGTGTCGTCGGTGTCAACACCGTCTGGACTCCGGTCAAGAACCTGGCGTTCACGGCCGACCTGAGCTGGTCGCGTCTGGACCAGAAGTACTCTGGCGCCATCACTGCCCCGGCCGTTTCGACTGCCGCCAAGCCGGGCGCCGTGTACGAGCTGAAGGACCAGAACTCGGTGACCATGATGCTGCGCGCTCAGCGCAACTTCTAATTATCGATCCCGCAAATCGATCAGAGAGCCCCGGCGGGCAACCGCCGGGGCTTTTTCTTGAGGGATCGTTGATTCTGAAAATAAGAAGTCCTCTGCGCGGGTGGCGAAGACGAGCTATGCGATTCGACGGCTGCCAATTTTATTTACTTACCTGAGTTGGTCAGCTATATAGGCACTCAGCCGATTTCGAAAAGTCACGGCTCTTAGCTTCACGCTAAGCCTCCAGAAACCTCCGGTAGTGCCCTGCCGGAGGTTTTTCGTTGCGGAGCGCAGGGACGGTGCGCTTCAGCCGCGTATGACGCGCGCACGCGAGTTCGGCCGGTAGGCGAGGCGGCTGTGGCCGGCGCAATAGGGCTGTCCGTCGTGCGCGGTGTTGCCGCAGAAGCAGAAATCCTCGGCACCGGGCGTCGAGATCGGCCAGCGGCAGCGGTTTTCGCCGAGCTCCATCAGCGAGCAGCGATTGGCCTCGTCGATCGGCCCGGTCACGACAGGCGCGTCCGGTTCGCCGTAGATTGTCGCGAGCATTTCGAATTGCAGCCGGGGCACCGCTTTTTGCGCGCGTGGGGCGGAACTCCTGCCCTGATTCCCGTCCTGGAGCCTGCGCTCGTCGACCGAGCGGCCGCGCGTGAGATTCAGGCGCGACAGCTTGCCGATCACGGCGTTGCGGCTGACGCCAATGTCGGCGGCGATCTCGCGGCAGGACAGACCGGCCTCGAAATGTTGCTTCAGAAGTTCAATTCGTTCGTTGGTCCAGGTTGGTGAGAGAACAGGCATTGTAACGGTCCCAGGTTGCGACAATCGACCAATCGCAGCTCGAGATCCGTCCGCTTCACGTTCGGCGTGCGCTCACGTCCTGCCATTGTCGCGAATCGACAAAAGCCCGTCCTTGATGGCGAGACGGATGCCTTCCTCGATCAATGTACGTGCGACGCCGGGAACGCTGGTGCCGTGGGTGCCCTGTCTCACCAACTTCTCCAGGTAGGTGATGGTCGAGAGCGCCAAGGTTACGGGAATGCGGTCAGTCTCGGCTTTTTCGGTGGCCATGGCCGAACGCTAGCCTCTTACTCGGGTACATAAAAGTAACGATTAAGACTCTATTTAGGTTTGGGGGCAGAAGTCAAATGCAGGCTGAACCGATCGCTTAGCTCTTTGGAATCGTAGAGAAAATCAGGCGTGACTCGGCGCACCGCCTGGAGTGTCCGGGCGGTGAGGAAGCGTGGAGCGCTCAGGAGGTGCCGGCGCGGTCAGCCGTGCACGATCGCCTTTTCGATCATGCAATGGATGCCCTTGGAGCCGTTGACGGTCTGGGTCACCCGCAGATCGGCCGCGAGACTGCACAGTGTATAGGCGTCCTCGCGCGACAGGTTTCGCGTCTCGCCAAGCAGCACGATCATGTCGCGCAGTGCCCGCACCGCGCATTGGTCGAGGTCGGGGTCCATGGCCATGGTCATGTAGTGGGTCGGCGTCTCCGCGCGCGGATAGTCGAATCGCAAATCCTTGCGCAGCACCAGCCGGAAGCGGCCCTGCAACGCCGTCTCGATCGCGGTGACGCAGACCTCGCCGTCACCCTGCACGCCATGACCGTCGCCGCATGAGAACATCGCGCCCGGGACGAATACCGGCAGATACAATGTCGCGCCGGCGCCGAGCTCCTTGTTGTCGAGATTGCCGCCCATGGCGCGCGGAACGAGCGAGGAGATGCGGCCCCAGGCCGGCGGCGGCGAAACGCCCATCACGCCGAAGAACGGTTTTAGCGGCAGATCGAGGCCCCATGGCATCCGGCCGACCATCCGTGACCGGTCCAGCGGGATGTTGAGCATCCGCGTCTCGTGGAAATCGTCGGGCAGGGTGCCGGACAGCGGCCTGATCATGTTCCAGCCCCAGTCCTGGCGGAGCTGGACGTCGAGGATCTCGACTGCGAGCACATCGCCGGGCTCGGCGCCTTCGACCGCGATCGGGCCGGTCAGGATGTGGCCGGGGAGCATGCGCTCGTTCCTGGCATGAACTTCGTACATCTCCGGCGGAATGTGAAACTTGCTGCGGTCGGGCAGCATGTCCGGGCCGCCGCTGATGGTATCGACGGTCACCTCATCGCCACTGGCGATGGTGAGGACGGGCTTGAGCGCGGCTTCAAAGAAGCCCCAATGGCAGGTTTCGGGACTTGAATGGAGGTGATGATGGGTCATTTGCCGCGTCCAATCGGTTTCATCAGTACTTGTCATGAGATCCTGTTATGCCCGGGCTTGACCGGGCAATCGATCCTCTCCCAAGAAGATTTCTGAAGAGGGGTGGGCGGGTCAAGCCCGCGCATCACGATCATTTCAGCGAGGTTTCTCCTGTTTTTCTTTTTCTCCAAGACGTTTGGTGCCGCAGTGGTGCCGATCAATCTTCTGGTCGAGCTCGGGATCATCTCGGTCGTGCTGATGGCAACGCGCTTTGCCGGGCTCGGCCGGAAACTGGCCGCGACCACGCTGGTTCTGCTCGCGCTCGCTGCCTTTTCGCCGCTCGGCAATCTTCTGCTCTATCCTCTGGAGTCGCGCTTTCCCGCGTGGGATCCGTCGCAAGGTGTGCCCGACGGGATCATCGTGCTGGGCGGCTCCGTCGATACCGATCTGTCGGCAGCGCATCACACGCCGGTGGTCTCGCACGCGGCCGATCGCTTGCTTGCGCCCGCCGAGCTTGCGCGCCGTTATCCGAATGCGCGCATCGTCTTCACGGGGGGCTCTGCGAACCTGCTCGCACCGGGCGCCAGGGAAGCCGACTATTCTGCTCCCATCCTGGAAAATATCGGGATACCCAGGGAACGCCTGATCCTTGAGCGGGAGTCGCGCAACACGTACGAGAATGCGATCTTCACGAAGCGTTTGGTGGCGCCGAAGCCGGGCGAGCGATGGCTGCTGGTGACCTCTGCCTATCACATGCCGCGTTCGATCGGAATTTTCCGCAAGGCTGGATTTGAGGTCGAAGCCTATCCCGTGGACTGGCGGATGGGCGGACGTGACGATCTGTTCTCTTTCACCAATTTCGGCGCGGACGGTCTCGGCCGAACCGACACGGCTGTGCGCGAATGGATCGGCCTCGTGGCCTACCGCCTCATGGGCAGGACCAGCGAGTTGCTTCCCGGGCCGGCCAAGGACTAGAACAGGCCTCAGAAGCCCAACAATAGGCGTCGGAAATTGCGCGCCGGGAGGATGCCATGCAGCAGCCAGCCGCTGACACGATCGATCTTGCCGGCCTCGTGGCCGATCTCAACAGCCTGTTGAGGCTGAAGACCACGGTGATCGGCATGAAGCTGTTCGCGCATGCCGCGGACATGGAGGCGATCCCGAAAATCCGGCGGCCTAATGCGGTCCACACCACCGACCAGATCGTCAGCATGGCCTCGCGCCTGGGGTGGACCGTCGGCATCACCGGCGACGATCTCGTCGGCGCGCAGTGCCGCGCTGTGATTGGGCTCAGCCCGCAGGACGAGAAATGGCTCGCCGGCGAAAATTATGTCGGCGTCTGGCACGGCACCGCGGAGGATGCGCGCAAGCGCCAGGAGGCGCTGGACGTGGTTCCGTTCGGGCAATATCAGGCGCTCGCGGTCAGTCCGCTTGCGAGCGGGCGGCTCGATCCGCCGGACATCTGCCTCGTCTACGCAACGCCCGGGCAGATGATCATCCTGATCAACGGGCTGCAATATACCGGCTACAAGAAGTTCGAATGGGGCGTGGTCGGCGAGACCGCGTGCGCGGATTCCTGGGGGCGGGCGCTCAAAAGCGGCGAGCCCAGCCTGTCCTTGCCATGCTATGCCGAACGGCGCTATGGCGGCGTGCCGGACGAGGAGATGCTGATGGCCTTGAAGCCTGCGCATCTCGCCAAGGCGATCGAGGGCATGAAGGCGCTGGCCAGGAACGGCCTGCGCTATCCGATTCCGCCCTACGGGATTCAAAGCGACGTCCGCGCCGGCATGGGCGTGAGTTACGCCAAGAAGTAAAGGTCAGTCATGAGCTCTGCGAAATTCGACATCGTCGTCTACGGCGCGACCGGTTTCACCGGTCAGCTCGTCGCTGAATATCTGACTCAGCATTATAAGAGCGACAAGACGCTCAAATGGGCGATGGCGGGGCGTAGCCTTGGCAAGCTGAAATCGGTGCGCGATGCGATCGGCGCGCCCGGGAATATTCCGCTGATTGTCGCAGATGCGTCGGATGCCGCCTCGCTGAGAGCGATGGCAGAGCAGACGATGTCGGTGATCACGACGGTCGGTCCGTATCAGCTCTACGGCGAGGAGCTGTTGGCTGCCTGCGTCGCCACCGGCACGGATTATTTCGATCTTTGCGGCGAGCCGATCTGGATGCGGCAGATGATCGACAAGTACGAGGCGGCTGCGAAAGAAAGCGGTGCGCGCATCGTATTCTCCTGCGGCTTCGACTCCGTGCCGTTCGAGCTCGGTGCGTTCTTCGTGCAGGAAGAGGCCAAGCGCGTGTTCGGCGCACCTGCCGCGCGCGTGAAGGGCCGTGTGCGCGACATGCGCGGCACGCTGTCGGGCGGCACCGCGGCGAGCGCGAAGGCGACCTTCGATGCCGTTGCCAAAGACATCAGCCTCATCGCGATCCTGAACGATCCGTTTGCGCTGACGCCGGGCTTCACTGGACCGAAGCAGCCGAAGGGCAACAGGCCGCTGCTCGAGGAGGATCTGCAATCCTGGGCCGCGCCGTTCATGATGGCGCTGATCAACACCCGCAACGTCCACCGGTCCAACATGCTGATGGGCTTTCCCTATAGCCAGGACTTCGTCTACGACGAGATGGTTTTGACTGGTCCCGGCGAGAAGGGCGAGGCCAACGCCAAGCGCGTGATGGCGGCCAACGCCGAGAAGACCGGCCCGAGCGCGCCGAAGCCAGGTGAAGGACCATCGAAGGAAGAGCGCGAGAACGGGCTCTTCAATTTGCTCTATGTCGCGATTGCGCCCGACGGCCGTGCGGTCCGCGCCGGTGTCACCGGCGACCGCGATCCCGGCTACGGTTCGACCTCGAAGATGATCTCCGAATGCGCGATCTGCATGCTGCGCGACGTCACCGATGTCGCAGCCGGCTTCTGGACACCGGGCGCAGCGATGCAGCACAAGCTGATCAAGCGGCTGCGGGACAATGCGGGGCTGACATTCGCCGTGGAAGCATGAGGTCTGCGACGCCTGAGAAAGCGTGATCCGTGTCCGCGAAGTTCGATATCGTCGTCTATGGCGCAACGGGATACACCGGCCAGCTCGTCGCCGAGTACCTCGCCGCGCACTACGTCGGTGACGGGGCGCCGACATGGGCGATGGCGGGACGCAGCAGAGACAAGCTCGAATCCGTTCGCGACGCGATCGGCGCACCTAAGGACACGCCGCTCATTGTTGCGGACGCTGCCGATCCAGCATCGCTGCGCGCGATGGTCGATCAGGCGAAGCTGGTCGTCACCACCGTCGGTCCGTACCAGCTTTACGGGTCCGATCTGCTTGCCGCCTGCGTCGCATCTGGCACCGACTATATGGATCTCTGCGGCGAGCCGATCTGGCTGAAGCAGATGATCGACAGGTATGAGGCGGCGGCCAAGGCGAGCGGCGCGCGCATCATGTTCTCCTGCGGCTTCGATTCCCTCCCGTTCGAACTCGGAGCGTTCTTCGTGCAGGAGGAAGCCAGGCGCGTGTTCGGCGCACCGGCGCCGCGCGTAAAAGGGCGCGTCCGCGACCTCAGCTGGAAGTTCTCCGGTGGCACCTCGGCCAGCGCAAGGGTCACGTTCGAAGCGGTTGCGCAGGATCTCAGCCTGGTGTCGATCCTCAAGAACCCATTTGCCTTCACGCCCGGCTTCGAGGGGCCCAAGCAGCCGCGCGGCAACAGGCCGGTGTTCGAGGAGGATTTGCAATCCTGGTCCGCCCCGTTCGCGATGGCGATCCTGAACACGCGCAATGTCCATCGCTCCAACATGCTGATGGGATTCCCCTATGGCAGGGATTTCGTCTACGACGAGATGGTGCTGACGGGGGCTGGGGACGAAGGGCAGGCCAATGCGAAGCTTGTGATGGCGGCCAACAGCGAAAAGACCGGCCCCGAGGCGCTCAAGCCCGGTGAGGGACCGTCGAAGGAAGAACGCGATAACGGCCACTACGATTTGCTCTATGTCGCGATTGCGCCCGATGGCCGTCAGGTGCGCGCGGCGGTCAAGGGCGATCTCGATCCCGGCTATGCGTCAACGGCAAAGATGATCTCCGAATGTGCGATCTGTCTGCTGCGTGACGCACCGGATGTTCCGGCCGGTCTCTGGACGCCGGGCGCAGCGATGCAGCACAAGTTGATCAAGCGCTTGCGGGAGCATGCGGGGCTGACGTTCGCAGTGGAAGGCTAGCTCAGGTCTCGTAGGGCGCGCAAAGGCGCACCGCGCCGTGTCCACCATCTCTCCGCGATTTATCTTTGCGAGTGGTGGGCACGCTCCGCTTTGCCAATCCTACGGCACCCTTCGTGCCGCTACACCGCCCGCGCGTCATACGCGTACATGAAGTCCATGCTCTTCGATCCCAGCGGCAACAACCATTTCATCATCTGATTACGGATGAAGGCACCGGTGGCGCTGAATTCGCGCTTGCTATTGCCGTTGCGGCGCGCCATCGCGACGATCTTCTCGGCACGCGGGCGGCGCTCAGCCTCGAAAGCCTGGAAGGTGGCGGTCAGCTCCTGGCCCTCCTGCATCAGACGGGCGAGCCGCATCGCATCTTCCAGCGCGAGCGAGGCGCCCTGGCCGGCATGCGGGCTGGTCGCATGCGCGGCGTCCCCAATCAGCAGCGAGCGCTTGCGCGACCAGGTCGGCAAGGTCGCGACGTCGAGCGTGTCGGTGACGACGATGTTCTCGGCCGCCTCGATCATGGCAGGGATAGGATCGTGCCAGCCGTGATGGAAGCCGCGCAGATGCTGCTTCAGCGTCGCCGCATCGAGCGCGCGGAACATCGCGGCATCCATGCCGCGCGCCGGCTGCGTGCTCCACCACATCACGCCGTCCTTCGGGTCCGGGCTGCAACAGCCATAGCCGAAGAAGCCGCTCTTCCCGAACGTGGTCTCGACATGCCGGCCGATTGCGCGGCCATCAAGCACGGCATGCGGCACGAAGCCGCCGAAGCCGATAAGGCCGGTGTTGAAGGGCTTTGGCCCGTCGGGCACCACCTGGCGGCGCGCGATCGAATGCACGCCGTCGGCGCCGATCAGGAAGTCGCCTTCGGCGGTGGTGCCGTCGGCGAAATAGGCGATGATCGGCTGGTCGCCGCGATCCTCGATCTTGATCAGGCGCTTGTCGAAATAGAGCGAGACGCAGGCGCACCAGGCCTTGTCGATCAGCATCTCGTTCAGCGTGGCGCGGCAGACATTGACCGCGGGCTGCCCGAAGCGCCGTGCCATGTCGCGGTTGATCGAGCCGAGCCTTCGGCCTTCCTGCGAATAGAAGTCGAAGGACTCCGCGATCGAGCCGCGGCTGATCAGCTCGTTCGCAAGTCCGATCTCGTCCATCACATGCATGCCGTTCGGCGCGATCTGGAGGCCGCCGCCGATGCCTTTGGAGTAGGGCCAGGCTTCGTAGATCGCGGATTCGATGCCGGCGCGGCGCAACAGGATCGCGGCAACGGGCCCGGCGATGCCGGCGCCGATGATCAGGGCCTTGCGGGGACGATGAGGCATTGGCTTGCTCCGGACGTTTCCGTGGTGCTAGGAGAAATTACGGCCGCTAAATCTCTTAGCGACTAAGATATATATCGACTAAGATATGAGGTGGGCCTTGTCAAGGGCAAAGGCGCGCGCGGCGCTGCTGGGAGAATTGGAAGAGGCCATGCGGCGGTCATCGGCGCAAGGCGTGCTCTATGGGCAAGCCGTTGCGAACGTAGCTGGAATTGCCAACTCCGACCTCGAATGCATGGACATCCTCTATCTCGAGGGGCGCGTGACCGCGGGCCGGCTCGCCGAGGTGACGGGACTGACGACCGGTGCCATCACCGGCGTGGTCGACCGGCTTGAGAAGGCCGGCCTCGTGCGCCGCGAGCGCGATGAGACCGACCGTCGCAAGGTCTTCATCGCCGTCGTGCCGGAGAGCGCCATGAAGATCGGCCAGCTCTATGTGCCGATGCAGCAGGCGATGGAGAAGGTGTGGAGCGCCTATTCCGATGAGGAGCTTCGGCTGCTGCTGCGCTTCGCGACCGAGGGCTACAAGGGCGTGCTCGCGGCGACCGCCGCGCTGAAGGGCTTGCTCGACACGCCGCCGGAGAAGCGGCCCGCGGTCAAGCTGAAGAAGCATCCTCGCCAGACTTGATCTTGTAGGCCTGTGCGGCCGCGATCATGCCCCACATCGCGCCCAGCATCATCCAGAAGTGCCGCCAGTGGTCGGTGTCGATCACGAAACTTTCGCCGACGGTGCCGACGAAGGCCGAGAACACCGCGAGATAGGCGCGCTGCCAGGGCACGCGGACGAAGATGTGGCGGAAGCCTGTGATGACGGTGGTGAAGACCAGCGCGGGATAGCAGACACCGGAGAGCCAGCCGCCGGACATGAAGGCGTTCAGATAGGAATTGTGGGTGTCCTCGGGGAAGAAGCGGTGGAATTGTAGGGGACCGATGCCGAACGGCAGGTCGAGCGCCATCTCCGCGCCGAGGATGTGGCGGCCGAAGCGGCCGAAGCGGCCTTCGTCGTAGCTCTGGTCGAAGCTCGCGCGCTGCTTGAACATCTCGGCGATGGAGTCGAACGACAGCAGCACCGCGATTAGCGCGAGGCCCAGCACCACCGCGACGATAGCCATGATGATGATGCGCGAGCGCTGCGCATTGGTGCGGCTGGTCAGCACCATCAGCGCCAGCATGAAGGCCGAGGTCAGGACCAGCCCGCCCCAGGCGGCGCGGGAGAAGGCGAGCAGGATTGCCAGCGACATGATGCCGAAGGCGATGACGTTGCGGAACGCCTTGGCGAATTTGTCGGAGACCACGCTCTGGAGCGCAAACAGCGCCGGCAGGATCAGGAAGGCGCCGAGCACGTTCGGATCCTTGAACGTGCCGCGTGCGCGCTCGTAGAGTGTCAGGAGATCGTGGCCGCCGGGAACAAGGTTGAAATAGCCCGCGATCGCCGAAAGCGATGCGATCATCGCGCCGACCACGAGGCCGCGGCGCAGCATGTCGAGCCGTGCCGCGGTATCCTCTGACGTGACCATGGCAAAGAACACCACTGTCACCGCCATGTACCAGGAGGTCGCGATCCAGCTCGCGACCTCGGACTGGTCGAGCAGCGGGATCGCGCTGATGGTGTAGCCGACATTGAGCAGGACCAGCGCCAGCACCAGCGGCATCAGCACGAGCTTGAGCCGCAGGCCGGTGGCGAAGAAAGCGACGGTGGCGAGCAGCGTCGCGATCTCGTAGGGGCTCGGCTCGATGAAGACGATCGCGCCGGACGCGCCGACCAGCCACACCAGCGCGCGCTGGAGGGCCAGCACGCCGGGCGCAGCCGGTGCGGCTATTTTCATTCCACCGGCTGTCGCCGCATACGCCATTACGCGCTCACACGCTTTACTCTACTCGTACATTACAAGCACCGCTGTCATCGCCCGGCTTGACCGGGCGGTCCAGTATTCCGCGGCGCGCATTGGAGAAAACAACCGGCGCCGCGGCGTACTGGATGCCCCGGTCAAGCCGGGGCATGACGGAAAAACCCAACTCAATACGCGTTCTCGTTCCGGGTCAGCAGCGAGATCGGTGTCTTCAGGAGAATGGCGAGGTCGAACAGCACCGACCAGTTCTCGATGTAATAGAGGTCGAACTCGACGCGCTTCTGGATCTTCTCTTCATTGTCGATCTCGCCGCGCCAGCCATTGACCTGGGCCCAGCCGGTGATGCCGGGCTTGACGCGATGGCGGGCGAAATATCCGTCGACGGCCTCGTCGAACAGCCGGGTTTGCAGCTTGCCCTGCACCGCATGTGGGCGCGGGCCGACCAGGGAGAGATTGCCGGAGAAGACCACGTTGAAGAGCTGCGGCAGCTCGTCGAGGCTGGTCTTGCGGATGAAGCGGCCGACGCGGGTGACGCGCGGATCGTTCTTGGTCACGACCTTGGATGCTGTCGGGTCGGCCTGATGGTGATACATCGAGCGAAACTTGTAGACGTCGATGCGCTCATTGTTGAAGCCGAACCGCTTCTGGCGGAACAGGACGGGGCCGGGGCTGTCGAGTTTTACGGCTAATGCCACCAACGCCATCACCGGGAGCGCGGCAAGCAGTGCAAGGCTGCCGACGACGCGGTCGAACAGCCATTTCATCACCAGATCCCAGTCGGTGATCGGCGCTTCGAACACGTCGAGCGTCGGCACCTCGCCTAGGTAGGAATAGGAGCGGGGACGGAAGCGCAGCTTGTTGGTGTGCGCGGACAGGCGAATGTCGACCGGCAGCACCCAGAGTTTCTTCAGCATCTCCAGGATGCGCGTCTCCGCGGAGATCGGCAACGCGAACAGCACGAGATCGACGCGGGTGCGGCGGGCGAATTCGACGATGTCGTCGACCTTGCCGAGCTTGGGCGCGCCGGCGCAGGTGTCGAGCGCGCGGCTGTCGTTGCGGTCGTCGAACACGCCGAGCACGTGGATGTCGGAATCCTCCTGCGCCTTCAGCGCCTCGACCAGCTCCTCGCCGTTGCGGTCGGAGCCGACGATGATGGTGCGGCGATCGAGCCGGCCCTGGCGCGCCCAGCTGCGCACCAGCGAGCGCAGCACGAGGCGCTCGGCGACCAGCGCGGCAAGGCCGAGGAAGTAGAAGGCGGCCAGCCACAGCCGCGAGATATCGCTGCCGAACTTGGCGAAGAAAGAGATGCCGATGAACATCAGGAAGACGAACGACCAGGATGAGATCATCCGCGTCATCTGCCGAAGCTGCCCGCGGAACAGTTGCACCTGGTAGATGTCGGCAGCCTGGAAGCAGACCACGGCGGCGACCGCGACGGCGATGATTTCCGCGGGGTAGACCCAGCTGAAGCCGACGAGCGGCATGACGTAGCCGACGTACACGGCGATGCCGACCACGCTCAGCAGCACGAGATCGATGGCGCGCGCAAAGCCGGTGATCACGATCGGCGAATAGGCGCGGGCGACCTTCTGGTTCACGACGTCGAGTGCGGCCGGCGTCAGGCGGCGGCGTCGCTCGACAAAGGGTTGGTCAGCGGGCTTGGCCGCGGCGCTGGTCGCGGCATCGAGCATCGAGCGTGCGTTGAGCGGTTCCACGGGCGTCCACGTCCATTCCAAAAACCCGCGGGCGCGGCTTTGCGCCTCCGGGCAGGCATCCCCTGGCACTTCGATTATCGGACAAATCGGAAGATTCTCTAAAGCGGCCTTAAGGATGGTTAATGATTTGCAAATGCATCGCGGTACCCCGCGAGCACGCCATCGACCATCGCCTGCTGGGAGAATTGCGCCGAGATCCGTTCGCGCAGGGAGGTCGCGCGTTGCGCGGTTCCCTCCGGATTGTCGAGCGCGGCCGCGATCGCCTCGGCCATGGCCTCGGCGTTGCTCGCCGCGAACAGGGCCGGGCTCTCGGGTCCAAAGATCTCGGGAATACCGCCGACGCGCGCCGCGATCATGGGAATGCCGGCCGCGCCGGCTTCGATCACGACATAGGGCATGGAATCGCCGCGTGAGGGAACGACCAGCAGCCGTCCCTTGGAAAAGCCGTAGCGCGCCTTGACGTGGCCGATGAAGCGGATCGCATCCGTCAGGCCGAGCCGCTCCACCTGCGCCTTCAACGCCGCCGTCTCCTCTCCGTCACCGCCGAGCGTCAGCGTGACTTTCTTGCCGCGCTCGTGCAGCCGGGCCACTGCATCGACCAGGAGGTCCGCGCCCTTGATGCGCCGGAACTCGCCGACATAAGCGAGGTCGGTGGCATCGTCGGCGATAACGACGGGCTCGAACTCCGCCGGCGTCACGCCGTTGAAGACGCAATGCACCACGCCTTTGGGCGTGCCGACAATGCGCTGATAGGTGTGGCGGGCAAAGGCACTCTCGAACAGGAACAGATCTGTCGCATCCATCAACGTACGTTCAAGCCGCGCGTAAAACTCACCCTTCAGGGTGTTGAGGGGATAGTGCAGCGAGCCGCCATGCGGGGTGTAGATGCGGATGGTGTCGTCCGCGCGGCGCCGCATGCGCAAGAAGGCGCCGGCCTTGGCTCCGTGGCCATGCATGACGTCGGGCTTGAGCGTGGCGATCAGGCGACGCATGCGCAGCCACACCAGAAAATCCTCCGGCGAGGGCTCGCGGCGGATCGCCAGCCGATGCACGCCAAGCTTCAGCCGCGGCGCAAGCTCTGCCAGCGCCTTGTCCGCACGTTCGCCGCCCGTGAGGCTGTCGGCGAGAATCCCGACGTAATGGCCGCGATCGATCTGGCCGTTGGCGAGATCGAGGATGTGCCGGAAAATGCCGCCGACGGGCGCGCGCACGGCGTGCAGGATACGAAGCGGCTGGTCGGGAGAGGGGGGCATGATCAAAACCAGCGCTCGACGGCGAATGCCGAACAAAGTTCTCGAAATATCGAGATGGATTAAGGGGCCCTCGTGGTTAACAAACGGTGACGAGCGCGCCTGTGCTGCCCGCGCAACATCGCGATTAACCCAGCGGCAACCTTAATGGAGTGTAATCGGCCCATTGAGGTACGCGAGTGGCGTTGCCCTGCGGGAGTGTTCGATGCGTTTAGCGTTCTGGCGTGCCGGCAAGGACAAGGCCGTCATCGAGCGGGCCGTTTCGAAGGCCAAGCACGAAGCCAAGTCTGAGACTAAGCCTGAGGCCAAGCCCAGAGTTGAAGCCAGGCCCGCGCCGGTTGTTGCGCAGCCAGCACCAGCCGAATCCGGTGACGTCGATCTGCACGCGCTTGGCGGCGCGCTCGTGCGCAAGCGCGGCTGGATCATCGTGCCGACGGTGCTGGCACTCGTTGCGTCCGCCGCCGTCGTCAATCTCATCACGCCACGCTACAAATCCGAATCGCGCATCCTGATCGACGGTCGCGAGAACGTCTTCCTGCGGCCGAGCAGCGACCGCAGCACCGAGGAGCGGCAGGCACTCGACCCCGAGGCCGTCACCAGCCAGGTGCAGCTCGTGCTGTCGCGCGACCTCGCGCGTGAGATCATCAAGAAGAACAAGCTGGCGGAGCGCCCCGAATTCGATCCGGTGCTGCAAGGCGTGTCGCCGCTGAAATCGCTGGCGGCGATGGTCGGTATCGGCCGCGATCCGTTCTCGATGACGCCGGAAGAGCGCGTGCTCGATGCCTATTACGATCGCCTCCAGGCCTACGCCGTCGACAAGTCGCGCGTGATCGTGGTCGAATTCCAGTCGCAGGATCCCGAGCTGGCGGTGCGCGTCGCCAATTCGATCGCCGACGGCTATCTCGTGCTGCAGCAGAATGCGCGTCAGGATCAGGCCCGCAACGCCAGCCAGTGGCTCTCGGGCGAGATCGAAAATTTGCGCAAGAAGGTCTCCGACGCCGAAGCCAAGGTCGAGGACTTCCGTTCCAAATCGTCGCTGTTCGTTGGCACCAACAACACCACGCTGTCGAACCAGCAGATGGGCGAGGTCAACACCCAGCTCAACAATGCGCGCGCCATGAGGGCTGACGCAGAATCTCGGGCTAGGTTGATCAAGGAGATGCTGCAGAGCGGCAAGCCCATCGAGGCATCCGAAGTCGTGAACTCAGAGTTGATGCGGCGCCTGTCCGAGCAGCGCGTGACGCTGCGGGCGCAACTCGCCGAACAGTCATCGACGCTGCTCGGCAATCACCCGCGCATCAAAGAATTGAAGGCGCAGCTCGGCGACCTCGACAATCAGATCCGCGACGAGGCGGCCAAGATCTCGCGCTCGCTCGAGAGCGATGCGCGGATCGCCGGCGGCCGGGTCGACGGCCTGACCACCAGCCTCGAGCAGCTCAAGAAGCAGGCGACCTCGACCAACGGTCAGGATGTCCAGTTGCGTGCGCTCGAGCGCGAGGCCAAGGCGCAACGCGACTTGCTCGAGACCTACCTTGGCAAATATCGCGAGGCCAGCACCCGCGAGAGCATCGATTCCGCGCCGGCGGAAGGCCGCATCATCTCGCGCGCCATCGTTTCCAACACGCCGGCCTATCCGAAGAAGCTGCCGATCGTGCTGATCGCGACGCTGGCGACGTTGCTGCTCTCGTCCGGCCTCGTCGTCACCGGCGAGCTTCTGCGCCAGACAGCGCCGCGCGCCATTGCCTCGCTCGTGCCAGCGGCGGTGGCGGCGCGCCATGAGCCGGTCGTCGATCCTGTGGTTGAAGAGGAGGCTGCACCACTGCAGCCAACGATGACGTCCGACGCTGACGTCAACGAATTCGTCGAGATCGGGGAACTGGCCGAAAGCTTGCGCTCTGCGGGCTCGGCCGCGAAGAAGGTCACTGTGCTCGGCACCGCATCGGGCGATGCCATCACGCTGTCGACGTTGACGCTCGCCCGCCATCTCGCGCGCGACGCGCGCGTCGTCGTGGTCGATCTCGCCGCGTCGTCACCGACGATTGCCGCGGTGTCCGTCGATCCGGCGGCGTCCGGTCTGGCCGAACTGATGCAGGGGCAGGCCTCGTTTGCGCAGGTCATCACGCGCGATAAGCTCTCGCGGTTGCACCTGGTCATGGCCGGTCGTCCCGGCTTCGACCGCGGCCTGCTCCAATCGCCGCGGGTGACGCTCGCGATCGATGCCTTGCTGCGCGCTTACGATTACGTGCTCGTCGACGCCGGCAGTGCCGAAGACTTGCCTGCAGATCTGTTGACGGCGAATGCCCGCGCCGTCGTGGTGCCTGATGCGTCGATGGAGCCGGATGCACGCGCGCTGATGTGCGAGCAGCTCAAGGCCGTCGGCTTCAGCGAAGTGACAATGCTGAGCCGGCCAGTGCAGCCGTCGGATGCCGGTGAGACGTCGCCGCGCGTGGTGGCGGCGTAAGGCGAGGGAGCGCTCCGGCGCCTAGCCGAACGCTTGCCGTAGCCGTCGCGCCAGGTCGAACAGCATCTGGTTCTGTTTCACCAGGCGCTTGCCGTGGTTGAGTGAGGACATCGCCATCGCCGCGAGCTTGCCGCGCGAGGTTAGGGGCACGAAGCTGTCAAAAATGTCCTCGTCGTCCTTGCAGAACATGCGCTTGTACTCGTCCGTGCCGATGCCGAGGTCGAGAGAGCGATAGCCGCGTTCGGCATAGCGGTCGATGATGTAGCGCATCAGGATCAGGCCCGGGCTGTAGCGGGCGTGCTCCGACATCGTGTAGGTGTTGAACATCGTCGAGAAGCGCTGGCCGTCGGCGACGCCGGCGAAGATCGCAATCACCTCGTCGTCGCATTCGAGCGCATGGATGTCGATGACACGGCCTTCGCCGCGCGGCGCGAGGCAGGCGCTGCGGATGAATTGTTCGACACCCGGTTCGGCGAAGACGTTCGGGAGCTTCTGCTCCGCCATCCGTACCGGCTTGACGCGGAAGAACCAGTCGAGCAGGCGGGTGACGTCCGCGTCCGTCGTGGCAAGGTGGTAGCGATAGCCGGCGAGCGCCTGGAGTTTCTTCTCCTTGCTCTTCAGCCGGCGGCGGAAGGAGTTGCTGATCCGGGATGCAGGCGGGCCACCGGGCTCCATCGCCAGCAGTGGGCAGCCATTGATCGCGCTCTGCCGCGGCAGCAGCGCGAACGGATTCTGCTGATCATGCCAGCGCTTCGGCTGCTGCGTCAGCGAGAGAACGTCGACCTGGTCATGTAAGGGCGCGAACAGCACGTCGAGATCGGCGGTAACAGCCTGTGCTGCGAACTCGGCGTTCCACAGCCCCATGTTGAACGTCGTGTGCTTGCCGCCCATGAAGCAGGCCGTGCGCACACCGTGGCCTTGGCGCAGCGCGAGCGGAAGCAGCGCGAGCGGGGTCTGTTCGGCATCGCGGGCGATCACGACGAAGGGACGGGCGCCTTCGCGTTCCCCGGCCGATCGCGCCCATGAGCCCAGGAGATCGAACCGCTGATAGGGCGTGAAGAGATGACCGGGCTCCTCGAGGGCGCGCCAGACCGCCTCAGCTTCTGCAATATCGCTGATGAGGTCGACATGCGCGATACGGCTCGCTTTCGACCGCGCTGGCGATTCTGCCGTCCGGCTTTGCATCGCCGCAGCCATGGTCATCCGCGAAACCTGTCGAGAAAACGAAAAATATGTATTTCGGCCTGTGGCCGACCTTTGCAAATAAATGTCAACAAAGGGTAATGACTATGGCTGAGGGAACAGGCCGCCGGCGAACGCGAAGGTGGGATATTGGCATCCGACGACAGATGGCTGGAGCGGTTGCGGCTCGAACTGGCCTGGTTCACCGGCCAGCCCTCGTTGCGCAGCCGTGGCGCAGGCGCAATTCTGCGCTTCGAGCGCGTGCGACCGCGGCGGAGCGGCGCGTTCCAGCCGCTGCGTCAAAACGAGATCACGCCGCAATTTCTCGATCGCGCCATTCGCGCGCTGAAGCGCTGGAATTATGATTTTCTCGGCATGGACGAGGTCTGCCGGCGCGCGGTGACGCTGCCGGAGAAGCGGCGCTTCGTGGCGCTCACCTTCGACGGTGCGGCCAAGGACCTTATCAGCTTCGCCTATCCGGTGCTGGTGCGCCACGCCGTGCCGTTCACGCTCTACGTTCCCACCGCCTTTCCCGATGGCGTCGGCGAGGCGTGGTGGCTCGGGCTCGAGCAGGTGATCGCGCGCGAGAGCCGCGTCAGCCTGATGATGGGCGACAAGGAGCAGCGCTTCACCGTGACAGGCAATGCCGAGAAGCAGGCGCTGTTTTCGCATCTCGAGAATTGGCTACGCTCGCTGGCGCCAGCAGATGTATCGGCGGCGATCGCCGATCTCTGCACGCGCTACCGGATCGATCTCGCCGCACTCTCGCGTCAGGCGTCGATGGATTGGGAGGATCTGGCCAGGTTAGCTGCCGATCCGAGAGTCACGATCGGCAGCGCGGCCGTGAACTATCCCGTCCTCGCCAACATGAAGGACGCAGCCGCACTGCGCGAGATGACCATGGGCAAGGCGGTGGCCGAAGCGTCCTTCCGCCGCGAGATCCGGCATCTGGCGTTTCCGTTCGGCGACCGCGCCTCGTTTCGGCGCAGCCATGTCGTGATGGCGGAGGAGGCTGGCTTCGCCAGCGCGGTATCGACAATCCCGGGCATTGTGGACGCAGAAGGGCGCACCAATCTGCGTGCGCTGCCGCGGATTTCCTGGGACGGACGGGTACGCTCGCTGCGCATGATGCGCGTGCTGGTGTCCGGCGTTGCCTTTGCGCCGGTGAAACCGACGGGCACGTTTACGAGCTAGATTTGGCGCGGTCCGGCCGCTGCATCCAGCTCACGATCGGCATCGCCGGCAGCACCCAGCCCATGCCGACCACCACATAGTAGATCGCCTGCCGCCAGCCGGACTCGGCGATCCACGGCATCTGCGCCGCCGCCATGCCGAGCAAGGCCCAGACCGTAGCCAGCACGAGAAGCAGGATGGCGCCGAGGAACTTGCGGGTGCGGATCGTCATGGCGGAATATTGCGGCTTTCGCGTAACTTGAACTGCGGGAGCGGGGGACTATAAGGGGCACGCAGTCCGGTTCAAGCTTTGGTTTTAGCCCCTGAAATGACGACGATTTCCGCCACGACCAACCCGCATCGCGCCGTGCGCTGGTGGCTGATCTCCGTGGCCGCCCTGATCGCACTGATGGTGCTGGTCGGCGGTGCGACACGGCTGACGGAATCCGGTCTCTCGATCGTCGAGTGGAAGCCCGTCACCGGCAGCGTTCCGCCGCTGTCGGAGGCGCAATGGACCGACGCTTTCGAGGCCTACAAGAAGATCCCGCAATATCGCGAGCTCAACGCGGGGATGTCGCTGTCCGAGTTCAAGCAGATTTTCTGGTGGGAATGGAGCCATAGGCTGCTCGGCCGCTTCATCGGGGGCGCCTATCTGTTGCCGTTCCTGTTCTTCCTGTGGCGCGGCGGTCTGTCCGCTGAGTTGAAGCGGCGGCTGTGGCTGCTGTTCGGGCTCGGCGGCCTCCAGGGTGCGGTCGGCTGGTGGATGGTGGCATCGGGACTGTCCGAGCGTGTCGAGGTGTCGCAATATCGGCTGGCGACGCATCTGGTGCTGGCGCTGCTGATCTTCGCCGGCATCGTCTGGACGGTGCGGCGGCTCGCCGATCGGCCGCAGCTTGCCGTTCCCGCGCGGCTGCGGTTCACGACCGCGGTGCTGGTGATCGTGACCTTCATCCAGATCTATTTCGGTGCGCTGGTCGCGGGCCTGCGCGCCGGACGCGCCTACAACACCTGGCCGCAGATCGATGGCGCCTTCATTCCGTCTGCGGAACGGCTGTGGTTCGAGACGCCCTGGTGGCGCAACATGTTTGACAATGTGCTGACGGTGCAGTTCGAGCACCGCATGACGGCCTATCTGCTGTTCACGCTGGCGGCGCTGCATGCGTTCGACGCGGTGCGTTCACGCGCAGGATCGGCGGCGAGCGGCGCGCTCTGGCTGCTCGCGGCCGTGAGTCTGCAAGCCGTCCTCGGCATCCTCACGCTGCTCAACCAGGTGCCGATCGATCTCGCACTCTCGCACCAGGCGGTTGCGATCGTGGTGCTCACGCTTGCGGTGATGCAGGCGGAACGGCTGGCGTCGCGGCAATCGACTGAGATGCAGCCGCGCGCGGTGGCGGCTGGTCAGCCCGGCTGATCAGCAATAGCCGTAGATGCCGCAGGAGTAGGGCAGGCGCCAGAAATAATCGACCTGCTTCCCGCCGTAATACGCGCCCTGATAGTCGTAGTCCCAGGGTCGACCGTAGTAGCCCGGCAGCGTATGCGAGCCAGGCAGCAGCGGGGTGCCCGGCAGATTGCGGATGTAGCTGCCGATGCCATAGGCGGGCGAGATCAGCGCATCCGGATCGGTCTCGACATAGACCTTTGGCGGTTCCCGCCGCTTCGGCGAGGCCGGCAGATCGGCGGCCAGCGCACTTGAGAGCGTCAGCATCAATGCCAGGGCAGGCACCATCCAGCGCAGCATCGTCGGCTCCGAATCAAAGGGGCGATCCAAGGACGATATATGCAGCAGATATAGTTAGTGACTGTTAACCGAAGCCGTTCCGGGCGCGCTTTTCACGCGCTCCGGGACGGCTTGAAAAAACTACGCGCTCAGCGCTTGCTCCAGGTCGGCGATCAAATCTTCCTTGTCCTCGATGCCGATCGAGAGCCGAACCACGTCGGGGCCTGCGCCGGACTTGATCTTGGCGGCGTCGTCGAGCTGGCTGTGCGTGGTCGAGGCCGGATGGATGACGAGCGATCGAGTGTCGCCGACATTGGCCAGATGCGAGAACAGCTGCAATTTCGACACCAAATTGACGCCGGCATCATAGCCGCCCTTGAGGCTGAAGGTGAACACGGCGCCCGCGCCCTTCGGCGCGTATTTGCGCGCGAGCTGGTTGTACTTGTCGCTTGCCAGGCCCGCATAGCTCACCGAGGACACCGCGGGATGGCCTGTCAGGAATTCGGCGACGGCCTTGGCGTTGTCGCAGTGTTTCTGCATGCGCAGCGGCAGCGTCTCGATGCCGGTGAGGATCATGAAGGCATTGAACGGCGACAGGGCAGGCCCGAGGTCGCGCAAGCCCAGAACGCGGCAGGCGATGGCGAAGGCGAAATTGCCAAACGTCTCCTGGAGACGGATGCCGTGATATTCCGGCCGCGGCTCCGAGAGCATCGGATATTTTCCGCCAGTCGACCAATCGAAGGTGCCGGCATCGACGATGATGCCGCCCAGTGAATTGCCGTGGCCGCCAAGGAACTTCGTCAGCGAATGCACCACGATGTCGGCGCCGTGGTCGATCGGGCGGATCAGATAGGGCGAGGCCAGCG
This sequence comes from Bradyrhizobium ganzhouense, assembly GCF_049949285.1. NCBI lineage: Bacteria > Pseudomonadati > Pseudomonadota > Alphaproteobacteria > Hyphomicrobiales > Nitrobacteraceae > Bradyrhizobium > Bradyrhizobium ganzhouense. Next base: position 5,338,928 of record NZ_CP181318.1, on the reverse strand, counting down.
TGTTATCGACGATCAAGGGCACGCCGGCCTTGCGCGCCACCGTCGAGATCGCCTCGATATCGGTGATGCTGCCGGCGGGATTGGCGATGGACTCGATGAAGATCGCCTTCGTGCGCGGCGTCACCGCGCGCTCGAAGCTTGCGACGTCATCGGGATCGGCCCACACCACGTTCCAGCCAAAACTCTTGAACGCGTGCGCGAACTGGTTGATCGAGCCGCCATAGAGCTTTCGCGCGGCGATGAACTCGTCGCCGGGTTGCATCAGCTGTTGCAGCACCACGACCTGTGCGGCATGGCCGGAGGCGACTGCGAGCGCGGCGGTGCCGCCCTCGAGCGCGGCGACGCGCTCTTCCAGCACCGCATTGGTGGGGTTGCCGATGCGGGTGTAAATGTTGCCGAACGCCTGCAGGCCGAACAGCGAGGCGGCGTGGTCGGCATCGTTGAAGACAAACGACGTCGTCTGGTAAATCGGAGTCGCGCGCGCACCGGTGGTGGGATCGGGCTGTGCACCGGCATGCACGGCGAGGGTCGAAAATCCCGGAAGGCGATCGCTCATTGAGGGCGTCCTGTTCTTGTGGCCTGAAATCGCGCGGCATGCTGATCGGCGTCGCGGCTGCCGTCAAGCCGCCGCTTCACATCGCAACGATCGTGCTACGCATTGTCGCGTTCGCGAAACGAATCCCTCGCAAATGCGTCAGCTTTGCTCGGTCTTGTTTTTGGCAGCGCGATCGGAAGCAGCCGTGTCGCCGCCGCCGACACTCATCCGATTGAGGGACAGACGCATGCCTTGCGTCGGTGCCGGCGGGCGCTTCGAACTGAGCGTGCGCGAATTGACGCCCATCCAGGAGATCTCCGACGACAACCGGCCATATTCGATCTTGGGGCAGCGGTTCATCACGACCTTAATGCCCGCGGCCTCGGCCTTTTCCGCCGCCGCATCGTCACGCGCGCCAAGCTGCATCCAGATCACCTTCGGCAGCGGATCGAGTGCGAGGGCTTCCTCAACGACGGGCATGATGTGGCTGGAGTTGCGAAAGATGTCGATCATGTCAACGGGCCGGCCGATGTCGCGGAGCGAGGCGACGAAGGGCTTTCCGAGCAGGTCCTTGCCGACATGGCCGGGATTGACCGGGATCATGTCGTAGCCGCGCTGCGCCAGATATTTGAACGCGAAATAGCTCGGCCGCACGTTGACCGGCGATGCGCCGACCATCGCGATCGACTTCACGCTGTTGAGGATGCTGCGGATGTAATTGTCGGGATAGGCGTCGTGGTTCATCTGGCGTCTTTTCTTGTTGTCACTCATCCCGCCATGTCGGCGTGCGCTTCTCGATGAAGGCGCCGATGCCTTCCTCGGCGTCGCGGGCCATCATGTTCTCGGTCATCACCTCTGCCGCATAGCGATAGGCGTCGGCAAGGCTCATCTCGGCCTGGCGATAGAACGCCTCCTTGCCGAGCTTGACGGTGTAGGCGGATTTCAGCGCGACCTGTTGTGCAAGCGCGATCGCGGCGTCGCGCTCAGTGCCGGCGGCGACCACGCGATTGACGAGGCCGATCTCGCGGGCGCGCACAGCCGGGACCGGCTCGCCGGTGAGCAGCATCTCCATCGCCTGCTTGCGCGGCACATTGCGCGACAGCGCCACCATCGGCGTCGAGCAGAACAGGCCGATGTCGACGCCGGGTGTAGCGAAGCTCGCCGCGTCCGAGGCGATCGCAAGGTCGCAGCTCGCCACGAGTTGGCAGCCGGCCGCGGTCGCGATGCCCTGGACCGAAGCGACCACCGGCTTCGGCAGGTGCACGATCGCCTGCATCATCGCGCTGCAGGCATTCATCGTCTCGGCGAAGAAGGCGCGGCCGCGATCGGGATCGGCGCGGCGCGCGGTCAGCTCTTTCATGTCGTGCCCTGCCGAGAAGGCGGGACCGTTGGCCGCAAGCACGACACCGCGAACGGACTTGTCGCTGCTGATTTCTTCGAGCGCGGCATGCAGGCTTGCGATCACCGCCACCGACAGGCTGTTGCGTGCGGCCGGCCGGTTCAGGGTCAGCACCGCGATCGGGCCGACCATTTCGCGCAGCAGAATTGGCGGTTGCGGGGAGGAGGCTCGTGCGGCCTGGGTGGACATCAAGGCGTTTCCGGTTGGATTATTGCAATTGGATGATGCAGATAACTTAATGTAACAGGTCACGTGAAGCGAGGGTGTGGAACAGCATGGCGTTAGCGAAAATGAACGTGGCGGAGGTCGAGCAGTTTCTCCGTGACGAGTTTCCCCAGGCGTTCGGCGGCGACGACATCACGATCGAGAGCGCGGACGGCCAGACCTGCCTTTTGCGCCAGCGCTTCAGCGAACGGATGCTGCGGCCGGGTGGAACCGTGTCCGGCCCGACGCTGATGGCGCTGGCCGATTTCGCCATGTACGTCGTGCTCCTCTCGGCCATCGGACCCATCGGACTTGCGGTGACCACCAATCTCAACATCAATTTCCTGCGCAAGGGCCAGCCGGGGCAGGACGTGCTGGCGGAGGCGCGCTTGCTTAAGCTCGGCAAGCGTCTGGCGGTCGGGGAGGTGAACCTGCTGTCCGGGACTTCGCCCGATCCCATCGCCCATGTCACCTCGACCTATTCCATTCCAAATGTTTGACCTTTTCGCAGGTAATATAGAACCATATTTTTAAGATACTGATTTTGTTTATATAATTTGCGCCGCCGGGCATTGACCGTTGCGCGTCTCTTCTCTAGAAACCCGCGCAGTCCGGTGCGGTGTTCGCGCCGCTATTCCCCGTCCACGGAAACTCTGACATGAAAACCTTTTCGGCAAAGCCGGCCGAGGTGACGAAGAAGTGGGTGCTGATCGACGCCAAGGGTCTGGTCGTCGGCCGTCTCGCCACCATCGTCGCCATGCGCCTGCGCGGCAAGCACCTCCCGACCTACACCCCGCACGTTGATTGCGGCGACAACGTCATCATCATCAACGCCCAGCATGCGGTCCTCACCGGTCGCAAGCGCGAGCAGAAGACCTACTACAAGCACACCGGCTATGTCGGCCACGTCAAGGAGCGCACCGCGCGCCAGATCCTTGAAGGCAAGCATCCCGAGCGCGTGCTTGAGAAGGCCGTCGAGCGCATGATCCCGCGTGGTCCGCTCGGTCGCGTCCAGATGGGCAACCTCCGCGTCTATGGCGGCGCTGATCATCCGCACGAGGCCCAGACGCCCGAGAAGATCGACATCGCCAAGTTGAACCGCAAGAACACGAGGGCCGCATAATCATGGCCGAATCCATTCAGTCGCTCGACCAGCTCTCGCAGCTCAAGACCGCGGCGGCGCCCGATGCGCCCAAGCACGAGAAGAAGGTCGACAAGTTCAACCGCGCTTACGCCACCGGCAAGCGCAAGGACGCGGTCGCCCGCGTCTGGATCAAGCCGGGTGCCGGCAAGGTCACGGTCAACTCGCGCGAGGTCGAGGTCTATTTCGCCCGTCCCGTGCTGCGCATGATGATCGAGCAGCCGTTCTCCGTGGCCGCGCGTTCCGGCCAGTACGACGTGATCTGCACCGTCGCCGGCGGCGGTCTGTCCGGTCAGGCCGGTGCTGTGCGTCACGGCATCTCCAAGGCGCTCACCTATTTCGAGCCCGAGCTGCGCACTGTCCTCAAGAAGGGCGGCTTCCTCACCCGCGACTCCCGCGTGGTCGAGCGTAAGAAGTACGGCAAGGCCAAGGCCCGCCGGTCCTTCCAGTTCTCGAAGCGTTAATCGCTTCGGTCACATTCGCCGCGAAAGCGGCTTCAATGAAATGCAAAAGGGCGCTGATTTCAGCGCCCTTTTTGTTGTTCGTTTGTACGCAAATTGAAGACGAGTTTCCCGAAAACTTGGGCTCGCGTGAAAACCTGAATGGAACTCGCGGGACATAGCGTCGCATCTGGAAGGGCGCGCAAATCGGATGTGCCGATCGCGTAACTGCTATGTTCAAGAGGGGGCCGACATGATGTCGCTCGATAGCATCACGCTCTATTTGGTCGCCACGATGGTCGCCGCACTGCTCGGCGCCATGATGGTATTTTTTGGCAGACAGGAGAACAGCCCCGCGCTGAAATGGTGGGGCACGGCGTACCTCCTCGGCGCGGCCTCCGTCGCGCTGTGGACCGCGACCGGCGACAAGCTCGGCCCGTACCTCTCTCTCGCGCTCAACGCGGTCGGCTTCGTCGCCTGCGGCATGGTGTGGAATGCAGCGCGCGTCTTCCACGGCCGTAAGCCGAACTGGCCCGGCCTCGTGCTCGGCGCGCTCGCCTGGGTCGCGACGGTGACGCTGCTCGATCCGGCAGCGTCCATGCTGCGCATGATCATCGGCGCCGGCATCGTCTCGGTCTATGCGGCGCTGACCGCGAGCGAGCTCTGGGTCGAGCGGCGCAAGAGCCTGCAACGGCGATGGCCGGCCTTTGTCGTGCCGGTGATGCACGGCTGCGTGCTGATGCTGCCGATTTTGCTCGGCAGCTTCCTGCGCCCGAACGATGCCGGCTTCTCCCACAGCGTCTGGGTCACCGTGTTCGCGGTCGAGCTCGTGCTCTATGCCGTCGGCACCGTGTTCGTGATCTTCATGCTGGTGTCCGAGCGCACGGTGACTGCGCACCGCACCGCCGCGTCGACCGATCCGCTGACCGGCATGCTCAACCGCCGTGGCTTCTCGGAAGCCTGCGCGCGCATGATCGAGCGCGAGGCCAAGGGCGGCCGGCCCGTCACCGTGATGATCTTCGACATCGACCATTTCAAGTCGATCAACGATCGCTTCGGCCATCCCGCCGGCGACGAGATGCTGAAGCTGTTCTCGACGGTGGTCGTCAACAATCTACGCCTCTCGGACCTGTCGGGCCGCATCGGCGGCGAGGAGTTCGCCGCTCTGCTGCCCTGCGCGCTGGAGGAGGGTGTGCTCGTCGCCGAGCGCGTGCGCGAGGCGTTCGAGACCTCCGGCGTCGTGGTCGATGAAGGTCCGGTCGACACCACCGTCAGCATCGGTGTAGCCGGCGGCCCCGCCGGCACCGAGCTCGAGGTGCTGCTGGCCTCGGCCGACACCGCGCTCTACCAGGCCAAGCGCGGCGGCCGTAACCGTGTCGAGGCCGCGGCGGAGCTGCCATTGTCGCTGGAGAACTGGCGCCGCCAGAGCGCAGCGCGGATCGGTACACCCAAGACACTGCCGGCCACGACCTGAAACGAAAGGGTCGCGCAGTAATCCTCTGTTTACCATTCGGTTCCTACCATTGCGGTCATGGAATCGATCCGTCGACAGAATCCGCAGGCTGCCCTGATGTCGCTCGAAGCCGCTGCGGCCTCGGCACGCGGCGGCTTCGCCTGTCTGTTCTCGACCGCGGACGAATACGAGACCGCGCTGATTGCCGAGCGCCGCGCCCAGGGGCGTTACACGCAGAGCCGCAGCTATTGGCCGGTCGCGCTGTTCCTCGGTTGTGGGCTCGTCGTTGCAGGCACCGCGCTGCTGTTCGCCTGAGAGCGCCGCATTTTCGGCCGGGCAGGGCGCCGTTTCGGCGCCTTTTTCTTTGCTCCCGGCTGCGGTAGACACGGCCATCAAACAAAGGGTGGAAACCGATGATCACCGAGATCGCGCAAATCGACGTCAAGCCGGGCAGCGAGAAGGACTTTGAGGCCGCCGTTGCCAAGGCCAAGGCCGCCTTCGGCCGCTCCAAGGGCTTTCACGGGTTTGAGTTGCACAAGTCGATCGAGAAGCCGCAGCGCTACCGGCTGATGGTGAAGTGGGCGACGCTGGAGAATCACACCGTGGATTTCCGCGGCTCCGAGAATTTCACGGAATGGCGCGGCCTCGTCGGCCAGTATTTTGCCTCGCCTCCGGAAGTCGAGCACACCGAGACCGTGCTGACGACCTGAGCGAGGTCAGGCCGCCTCAGCGAGAGGCGGCGTGTCATACGTCTTGAAGTGATCGATCATGACCTTGGCGATGGCGACGAGTGGCAGCGCCAGCGCCAGGCCCCAGATTCCGAAGACGACGCCGAGCAGGATCTGGAACGCGAACAGCGTGGCCGGCGGGATGTCCAGCGCCTGGCGCTGGAGAATCGGCGTCAGCACATAGCTCTCCATCGCATGCACGCCGAGGAACAGGATCAGCGCCGATAGCGCCGGGATCCAGCCCGAGGCGAGGCTGGCCAGCACCACGACAACGCCGGCGATGATGGCGCCGACGGTCGGGATGAAGGCGAGCAGGCCGGCCTGAATCCCCAGGATGAATGAGCCGGGGATGCCGATGATTGCAAGTCCGATCCAGGTCACGATTCCAACCGCAATCATCACGATGATCTGCGCGATCAGCCAGCGCTCCAGCGTCTCGCCGATGCGGTCGATGATGAGGGTCGCGCGGATGCGGTGCTTGGCTGGTGTGAGGAACAGCAGACCGTCGTGATAGGCGCTAGGTTGCGCCGCGAAGGCCAGCCCCAGGAACAGCACGATGAAGATGTTGCCGACGGCGCTGATCGCGCCGAACAGCAGCTTGAAGGTCTGGCTCACGATCGCCCCGCCGCTGGAAGCAAGCGCGCCTGCGTTCGGCAATGCGGCGTGCGGGGCAGGTGTCGAGGCCGTGTCGCTGGTGGAAGAGGCGGGCGCGGCGCTGCCCAGATCGAAGAAGCTGGTGTCGATGCCGCGGTTGTCGAGGAAGGATTTGAGGTGTGCAATCTGCGATTTGATGGTGTTGCTGAGCAGTGATGCCTGCTCGGCGATGGTCGCGCCGCCGAGATAGGCGACGCCTGCGAGCAGCGCCGCAAGCACGCTACAGACGATCGCAAGCCGCACCGCGTGCGGCAGGTGCACACGGCGGCCGAGCGCATTGGTCAGCGCGTTGAGGCCGACGCCGAGCAGCATGCCGGTGAAGATCAGGAGCAGGGTGGCGGCAAAGTACCAGGTGAAGACCAGCATTGCCGTGAACAGCACGACCCCAATGCCGCCGACAGTAATGGCCCAGGCCAGATCGGAGCGGGCTTTGGGCTGTTCATCTCTGGAGACGGTCACATCTTGTCCTTTTCGGAGCGGGGGAAGCACTGTTTCGTGAAATCTGACTGGGGATCAAGCCGGGGCCGTGCGCCGGATTGAAGCGCCCGCAGGCCTCCAGGGCCAACGCCGCGGACGCACAGGGGTGCCCCGAGGGGCGCATTTGCGCAAAAATAGCATTGCCGTCCCGCGATCCCTTCTGTTGAATTTGTTCCATCCGAGGGGCATGTTTGGAGAATCTTTTTCGGCGGGAGGTCGGAACGGGAAATGAGAAAGCCGGTCGTCGGCGTGATAGGGAACGCTCATCGCGTCGAAAATCGATTTCAGGTCCAGATGGTCGGCGAGCGCAATTTGCGCGCCGTGGCCGAGGTCTCCGGCGGCTTGCCGGTGATGTTCGCGGGCTCGCCTGACATCACCGATATCGCCGCACTGCTCGATGCCGTCGACGGCATCGTGCTCACCGGTGCCCGTGCCAATGTGCATCCGACCCGCTTCAATGTCGATCCTTGCGAGAAGCACGAGCCCTACGACATCCACCGCGACGAGGTCGCGCTGGCGCTCTCGGTCGCCTGCGTTGCCCGCGGCATTCCGCTGTTCGGTATCTGCCGGGGCCTGCAGGAGATGAATGTCGCCTTCGGCGGCTCGCTGCACCCCGAGATTCGCGAAATTCCGGGCCGCATGAACCACCGGATGCCCAGGCTCGAGAATGGCGAAATCCATCCCGATCCGACCGTCGTGTTCGCCGACCGTCACGACGTCGACCTCACGCCCGGCGGCGCTTTCGCAAAGCTTCTCGGCTGCGAGAAGATCCGGGTCAACTCGCTGCACGGGCAGGGCATCCTCGATCCCGGCAAGCGCGTGCTGATCGAGGGTATCGCCGAGGACGGCACCATCGAGGCGATCCGCATCGCGGAAGCGCCGACCTTCGCACTCGGCGTGCAATGGCACGCCGAATACGACCCGCAGCGCAACCCGATCAATCGCAAGCTGTTCGAGGCCTTTGGCGAAGCGATGGTGGCGAAGCAGAAGGCGGCGGCGTAGGCGCGGGTCTTGTTGTTTCCGAACGCGAACGACCAGCGGCTCGAGGTCGCCTTCACGGAAGGCAAGTCGAAGCGCGTCTCCGGCGGCTTCGTAACGGACTGGAAGAGTGGTGCGCTCGGCCGTCCGCTGCAAGGCGGCTGCACCGTGACGGTGCGCTTCGACAAGAACGCCGCTGCGCCCAAATCGCTACTGGGTGACGGCGTGAAGGCGGCCTCCGACAACGCGGCGCTGGTCAAGTGGGCGCCGGTCGTGACGGAGATCGGAGTGAATTTTCCGAACAAGCGGGACTGGGATGAACGGCGCCTCGTTGACGCCGATTGCTCGTCCGCAGTTCGACCCCATCCATTGCATCGCACAATCGCAAGCGCGGACGACAAGCCTCCGCATTGAGGTTTGGAAGACGAACACCATATCTTCGGCAAGGGAGCCCTTGCCGTGCAGACCATGAAGGCGGCCCTCGTTGCGGCGATCGGCATCGTCGCTTTTCTGTCCTGTCTCCGTCCCGGTTCGGCGGAGGAGAATCGCCGTCTTGCACTCACCGTCACGATCGATGGAGCCATTGGCCCGGCGTCGGCGAGCTACGTGAAGGAGGCCCTGGTCACGGCAGGCGAACGGCGCGCCGAGATCGTGATTCTGAGAATGAATACGCCCGGCGGTCTCAACTCCAGCACGCGCGAGATCATCGCGGATGTGCTCGGCTCGTCCGTTCCCGTTATCGGCTACGTCGCGCCGGCAGGCGCCCATGCGGCAAGCGCCGGTACGTATATCCTCTATGCGACCCATATCGCGGCGATGGCGCCAGGCACCAATATTGGTGCTGCGACGCCGGTGCAGATTGGCGGACCGCTTCCCGGCCTGCCGAGCGGCACACCCGACAAGGACAGCAAGGACAAGAAGGATGAGCCGAAGGACGCGATGACGGCCAAGGTGACGAACGATGCCGTCGCCTTCATCCGCAGCCTCGCCGAACTGCGCGGCCGCAACGCCGACTGGGCCGAGAAGGCGGTCCGGGAGGCCGCCACCCTGTCCGCCAACGGCGCGTTGCAGGCGCACGCCATCGACCTCGTCGCGCGCGATGCGGCCGACTTGCTCAGGCAAATCGATGGTCGCGTGGTCGAGGTGGCGGGCGGCACGACGCAACGCCTGGCAACGCAGAACGCCGTCATCGAAGCCGTCGACCCCGGGTGGATCTCCAGATTCCTGGCGGTCATCACCGATCCCAACGTCGCGTTCATTCTCCTGATGGTCGGTGTCTATGGCCTGATCTTCGAGTTCATGTCCCCCGGTGCCGTCGCTCCGGGTGTGGTCGGGACGATCTGCCTGCTGCTCGGCCTCTACGCCCTCAATTTGCTGCCGATCAATTATGCCGGCCTCGGCTTGATGCTGGTCGGAATCGCGCTCCTTGCCATTGAGGCGTTCAATCCGACCGTGGTGATCGGCCTTGGAGGCGTCGTCGCCTTTGTGCTGGGCGCCCTCATGCTGGTCAGGGTCGAAGCGCCGGGCTACCGGCTGTCGTGGACGGTCATCGCCATCGTTGCCGCGATGTTCACAGGTTTCGTTCTGGTCGTGCTCGGCGCGCTTCGCCGCGCTCGCCGCGGTTCGCCACGCGTCGGCGCGCAAGCCATGCGAGGCCTGACCGCCGAGGTGCTCGACTGGAACGAGAACGAGGGGCACGTCTTTACGCATGGCGAACGCTGGCAAGCGCGCGGCGCCGACATCTTCAAGCCCGGCGAGAGGGTCGAAGTCGCCAATATCGTCGACTTGACGCTGGTGGTCCGGCGTCCGAGCCCCGCGAGCGGCGAAGGAGGTCAACTCTGATGATTGAATATTCGGTTTACGCAGTACTTGCGCTGATCGTCGTCATGTTTCTCACTCAGGCCGTTCGCATCCTCAGGGAATACGAGCGCGGCGTAATCTTCACGCTCGGCCGCTTCACCGGCGTGAGGGGGCCGGGCCTCATCATCCTCATTCCGGTCGTGCAGCAGCTCGTCAAGGTCGATCTCAGGGTGATGGTGCAGGTCGTGCCGCCCCAGGACGTGATTTCGCGCGACAACGTCTCGGTCAAGGTCAATGCGGTTCTCTACTTCCGCATCGTCGATCCCGAGCGCGCCATCATCAAGGTCGGCGACTACATGGCCGCGACCAGCCAGCTCGCCCAGACCACGCTGCGCTCGGTGCTCGGCAAGCACGAACTCGACGAGATGCTCGCCGAACGCGACCGGTTGAACGCCGACATCCAGGAGATCCTCGACAAGCAGACCGACGTCTGGGGCATCAAGGTCACCGGAATCGAGATCAAGGACGTCGATCTCAACGAGACCATGGTGCGCGCGATCGCCAAGCAGGCCGAGGCGGAACGGTTGCGGCGCGCCAAGGTGATCAACGCGATGGGAGAACAGCAGGCCGCGGAAAAGCTGGTCGAAGCCGGCCGGATTCTCGCGCAGGAGCCGCAGGCGATGCAGCTGCGCTATTTCGCGGCTCTGCACGACATCGCGGGCGAGCGGTCGTCGACCGTCGTGTTTCCGCTGCCAACCGGCCTGCTCGATCATTTGATGCCGCGGCGTGAGAACCCTTAGTCAGAAGGTCCTGCGCTGAAAAACGAAAAGGCGCCCCTCGCGGAGCGCCTTCTGTTTGTCGGATACCGTTCGAGCCGATCAGCCCGAATAGTACATGTCGAACTCGACCGGGTGCGGGGTCATTTCGAAGCGGGCGACTTCGGTCATCTTCAGCTCGATGTAAGCGTCGATGAAGTCGTCGTCGAATACGCCGCCGGCCTTGAGGAAGCCGCGGTCCTTGTCGAGGTTTTCGAGGGCTTCGCGGAGCGAACCGCACACCGTCGGGATCTGCTTCAGCTCTTCCTTCGGCAGGTCGTAGAGGTCCTTGTCCATCGCCGGACCCGGATCGATCTTGTTCTTGATGCCGTCGAGGCCGGCCATCAGCATCGCGGCGAAGCCGAGATAGGGATTGGCGAGCGGATCGGGGAAGCGCACCTCGACACGCTTGGCCTTCGGCGAAGCGGTGTAGGGGATGCGGCAGGAGGCCGAGCGGTTGCGCGCGGAATAGGCGAGCAGCACGGGGGCCTCATAGCCCGGGACCAGACGCTTGTAGGAGTTGGTCGACGGGTTGGTGAAGGCGTTGATGGCCTTGGCGTGTTTGATGATGCCGCCGATGTAGTGGAGGCAGGTCTCCGACAGGTCGGCATATTTGTTGCCGGCGAACACCGGCTTGCCGTCCTTCCAGATCGACTGGTGCACGTGCATGCCCGAGCCGTTGTCGCCATAGACCGGCTTCGGCATGAAGGTGGCGGTCTTGCCGTAGATGTGGGCGACCTGGTGGATGCAGTATTTGTAGATCTGCATGTGGTCGGCCATCAGCGTCAGCGTGTCGAACTTCATGCCGAGCTCGTGCTGGGCGGAAGCGACTTCGTGATGGTGCTTCTCGACCTTCACGCCCATCTTGGCCATGGCGCCGAGCATCTCGGAGCGCATGTCCTGCACCGAGTCCTGCGGGGGAACGGGGAAGTAACCGCCCTTGGTGCGGATGCGGTGGCCGAGATTGCCGCCTTCATATTCGGTATCGGAGTTGGTGGGCAGCTCCGAGGAATCGACGCGGAAGCCGGTGTTGTAGGGTCCCGACGAGAAGCGCACGTCGTCGAACACGAAGAACTCGGCTTCGGGGCCGACGAACACGCTGTCGCCCACGCCCATCGACTTCACCATGGCCTCGGCCTTCTTGGCGATGCCGCGGGGGTCGCGGTTGTAGGGCTCGCCGGTGGTCGGCTCGAGCACGTCGCAGGTGATGACCATGGTGGTCTCGGCGAAGAACGGATCGATCGTCGCGGTCACCGGATCCGGCATCAGGCACATGTCGGACTCGTTGATCGCCTTCCAGCCGGCGATCGAGGAGCCGTCGAACATCGTTCCTTCGGCGAAAATGTCCTCATCGATCATGCTGACGTCGAACGTCACGTGCTGCCACTTGCCGCGCGGATCGGTGAAGCGCAGGTCGACGTATTTGACGTCGTTGTCCTTGATCGATTTCAGGACGTCTTTGGCGGTCTTCATGCATACCCCTTTTGGCTCTGCGGGTCGGTTTCCAGGTGAGCAGATTCGTTCTCGCTTTCGGCGAGTTAGCGCAACCGCACAAACGAAATCAGGCCGCCGAAGCAGCCTTTTTTCTTTCAGAGTGTCGCAAGATTCGGGATAGCACCCGGCTCAGATAGCGTCCAGCCCGGATTCGCCGGTTCGGATGCGGATCGCCTCTTCGATGTTGGAGACGAAAATCTTGCCGTCGCCGATGCGCCCGGTCTGCGCGGCGCGGCGGATCGCGTCGATCGCGCGCTCGACCAGGTCGTCGCCGATCACGATCTCGATCTTCACCTTGGGCAGGAAGTCGACGATGTATTCTGCGCCCCGGTAGAGCTCGGCGTGGCCCTTCTGGCGGCCAAAGCCCTTGGCTTCGGTCACGGTAATGCCCTGGAGGCCGACTTCCTGAAGCGCTTCCTTCACCTCGTCGAGCTTGAACGGCTTGATGATGGCTTCGATTTTCTTCACTGCGCGCCTCCCGGCCTTATCGAACAAATAGCAACGTCTTCGTCAGGATGCGCTTTTCTTAACGCACGATCTTGTCTTCGCTATGCCGGGACCTGACCAGCCCGGCAACAACGGCCGACCACACCCAGATAATGCCAGTGAGCACGACGAACCGAAGCGGCTTCCTCGAAAGCAGGGTCTATGCCAAGTTGCAAATGCCCTGATTATTGGAGCGTTATCAGCCTTTTAACGAGCATCTCTGATAGGTGGAGCCGACCGGCTCAAAATACCGCAGACTACGAAATAGGCAAACGGTTCAATATCTGTGCAGATCGTTATTCTGTTGTCTGGATCGGCATGAAACGTGCCTGTTGAAAAGGCGTTTGGACCAGGGAAGTGGCATGGAAGTTCTAACCACCGCCGAAATGCAGCGGGCTGATCAACTCAGCATCACCGCCGGCACGCCTGGCTTCAAGCTGATGCTGAGCGCCGGCCAGGCGGTCGCGGACGCGGCCAACGCATTGGTGGAGGAGGGGCCGATCCTGATCGTGGCCGGCCCCGGCAACAATGGCGGTGACGGTTTTGTCGCAGCCGCCGAGCTCGCCGCGCAAGGGCGCGAGGTCTCGGTCATCCTGATGTGCGAGCGCGATCAGCTTCAGGGCGACGCAGCCTCCGCCTCGCGCGGCTGGAAGCAGCCGGTGCTGCCGTTCAATCCGCAGGCGATCGGAAAGCCGGCGCTGATCATCGACGCGCTGTTTGGTGCTGGCTTGAGCCGTCCCGTCGACGGCGAGGCGCGGGCGATGATCGAGGCCATCAACGCCAATGGTGCTCCGGTGCTGGCGGTCGATTTGCCGAGCGGCATCAACGGCACCAGCGCGGCGGTGCTGGGCGTCGCGGCGAACGCCACCGAGACCGTCACGTTCTTTCGCAAGAAGCCCGCGCATTTGCTGTTGCCGGGTCGCATGCATTGTGGCCGCGTGCGCGTTGCCGATATCGGAATCGACGCGCAGGTGCTCGACGAGATCGCGCCGCGGATCTTTGAGAACGATCCGGATTTCTGGGGCGCAGCCTTTCCGGTGCCGCGCATCGACGGCCACAAATACGCACGCGGTCACGTGCTGGCCATCTCGGGCGATGCGGCCGCGACCGGGGCTGCGCGGCTCGCCGCCCGCGGCGCCTTGCGAGCGGGCGCCGGCCTCGTGACGCTCGCGACTCCGCGCGACGCGCTCGCGATCAATGCAGGTGCGCTGACCGCTGTGATGGTTCGTCCCGTCGACACCGTGGTCGAGTTCGGCGAGCTGCTCGGTGACAAGCGCTACAACACCTGCATGATCGGTCCCGGTGCCGGCGTCGGTGAACGCACCCGCGATATCGTACACTCCGCGATCTCGGCGCAGCGCCATGTCGTGCTCGACGCAGATGCGCTGACGAGCTTTGCCGCCAATCCCGAGCGGCTGTTTGAATCGATCAAGTCCGCGGTTGAGGCCCAGGTGGTGCTGACGCCGCACGAGGGCGAGTTTCCGCGGTTGTTCTCCGACCTCAGCAACAAGACTCCGGGCCGCTCGAAGCTCGAGCGGGTACGCGCCGCCGCGGAACGCTCCGGCGCCGTCGTGCTCTTGAAGGGCCCTGACACCACAATCGCCGCGCCCGACGGCCGCGCCACCATCGCCGCCAACGCGCCGCCCTGGCTCGCCACCGCCGGCGCCGGCGACGTGCTCGCCGGCATCATCGCAGGGTTGCTGGCGCAGGGCGTGCCGGCGTTCGAGGCCGCCAGCATCGGCGTCTGGATGCATGGCGAGGCCGCAAGCGAAGCCGGGCCCGGGCTGATCGCCGAAGATCTCACCGAGACGCTGCCGGCCGTGCACCGGCGGATCTATAATGCGCTCGGGATTGAGTACTGATGCTCCGGCCGCTCGCGCTCACCGACATGGGCGCGGCGGCGCAGGTCCATCGGGTCGCGTTCGACCAGGCGATGCCGTGGCTCACCGGGCTGCACACGCCGGACGAGGATCACTGGTTCTATCGCGAGCGTATCTTTCCGACTTGCCGCGTGTGGGGACGCTTCGACTCCGATGAGCTGAGCGGGATCATCGCCTTCCGTGACGGCTGGATCGAACAGCTCTACGTTCGTCCCGCTTTCCACGGGCGCGGCATCGGCACGGAACTGCTCGACATCGCCAAAGGCGCCAGCGAGCGGCTCGAGCTCTGGACCTTCCAGCGCAACGCGCCCGCGCGGCGCTTCTACGAGGCGCGCGGGTTCATGTTGGTCGAGGAAACCGACGGAACGCGAAACAAGGAGAAAGAGCCCGACGCTCGCTACGCTTGGACGTGCGCATAGCTCACTCCACCCCGTACCACCGCACCAGCCGCGGCGCGGCCCAGTCGGTGACGACGGATTCGATCAGCCATCGTCCCGGTGAAGTCGCGGCGAAGGCGAGGCGCTGGGTCTGGCCGGGCTCGATGGCGAGCGTGTCGAGCCAGTAAGGCTTCCAGCCGTCGTCGAGCCGGTCGAGCAGGCGGAAATGGTGGCCGTGCAGATGGAAGACGGTGGTGATGGGGGCGGGGTTCTTCACCGCCAGCACGACGGTCCGGCCAGCCTTGGCGCGGAAGGCGGGCGCCGAGGCGGTGGAGAAAGTGGCCGTCCGGGTCCAGCCGGCGTCGGGGGCGCCGAGCGCGACATCGAACCGCAGGGCGCCTTTCAGGTCGAGTTTTTCGGGAAGGTCGTTCGAGGGCAGCGGCTGTAGCGTCGGCAGCGGCGCGCGCCGCTCCAGCCTGCCGGAGACGGCGAGGCGCCCGATCGGACGCGCCTCTTTGCCGTCATGCAGCACCAACGCGGCCGATATGGCCGCATCGACAAAGGCGTCGGCGCGGGCGCCGGGGGCCAGCACCAGGGCGCCGTTGCGGGCCGGAAAAGGCTCCGCCGGCTGTCCGTCCAGCGCCATCACCTGGACCTCGTGGCTTTCCAATTTGATCGCCAGAACAGAGCGTTGCGAGCCGTTGATGAAGCGCAGCCGCAGCCGCTCGCCGACCGAGGCTGAGAGCTCGAATGAAGTCCGCCCGTTGAGCGTGTAGAGCGGGATCGTGTCCTTGGCGTCGCGGCCCGGCGGAAGTGCGGTGCCGTCCGGCCGCACGCGCCATTCCTCAATTAGCAGAACCTCGTCACGGTCGTTGCTGACGGGGCTCGTCTCCGCGGCGATGATCGGGAGCGGGCGGGCCGGCTGGTTCAGGCGGTCCTCAAAGAGGCGGAAGTTGGCAAGCAAGGTTCCCGCGTTTGGTATTGAAATAATTGATGTTTCGGTCGAACTCGGCGCGGTTGGTGCCCGTCCCGCCAGCGGGTCCGGAACGGCTATGCCATCGAGGCCGTACCAGGCTGGCGCAAGCGGCACAGGCAGGTCGTTCCGAAAGACCACTTCGCAGCGGTCCCCGCGCTTGAAACGCACATTCCCGATTTGGCTTGGGGCGGCCAGCTCCCAGATCGGTGTAGCCGGCTGACCCGGCCTCAGAGCCAGCATGGCTGGCCTCGCCTGAAGGAGGACCTGGGCGGTCGGAAGCGGGCCCGCGCCGCCGGCTATCGGCCCGGCGGCCGAGGCCCCAAGGGAGGCCCCAAGGGAGGCTCCCAGGGAGGCGCCAACCCCGGCCAAAACCTCGCGCCGGTTCGGGTCAAAAATCCGCGGTTTCATGGGCGCGATCCGGACCACGCCACGCTGGATAAGTCCAGTCATCGTGCCTACTTGGAGAGTGCCTCGATCGGGCCATTTTTTTGCTGCGAACAGGCGGGCACATGCTATAAGCCCGCCGCCCGCGGCATCGCGGCCGGTCTTGATGCAAATTTACGCGGGCGTGGCGGAACTGGTAGACGCGCTGGATTTAGGTTCCAGTGACGAAAGTTGTGGGGGTTCGAGTCCCTCCGCCCGCACCAAGCGCTTTCAGCGTTTGCACGGATTACTGAGGGGCCTCGCTCCGCGCGGACGTTTTTCCGCCTGGAGCCGGGCTCGATGAACCACCGGCGTTGAGGCGTTTGCCTCGCGCCGGATCGATTAATGACAGCGTCCCGACGCGCGAGCGTGCCGGGACCGAACGAGAAGAAGATTGGACGCCATGCAGGTCACAGAAACCCTCTCGGAAGGCTTGAAGCACGAGTTCAAGATCAGCGTTCCCGCGTCTGATCTCGACGCCAAGGCTGGCGCCAAGCTCGTCGACCTCAAGGACAAGGTGCGCCTCAACGGCTTCCGTCCCGGCAAGGTCCCGGTCGGCCACCTGAAGAAGGTCTATGGCCGCTCGGTGATGGCCGAGACCATCGACCAGACCATCCGCGACACCAACACCCAGCTGTTCTCCGAGCGCGGCTTCAAGCTCGCGACCGAGCCGAAGATCACCATGCCGACCGAGCAGGCCGAGGTCGAGGAACTGCTCAACGGCAAATCCGACCTGACCTACACGGTCGCGATCGAAGTGGTGCCGTCCATCGCGCTCGCCGACTTCAAGACCTTCCAGGTCGAGAAGCCCGTCGCGGACGTGTCCGATTCGGACGTTGACGAAGCGATCAAGCGCATCGCCGACAGCAACCGCGGCTATGCCGCCAAGGCCGACGGCGCGAAGGCTGAATCCGGCGACCGCGTCACCATCAATTTCAAGGGCACCATCAACGGCGAAGCCTTCGAGGGCGGCACCGGTGAGGGCATCCAGGTCGCGATCGGCTCCAACACCTTCATCCCGGGCTTCGAGGAACAGCTCATCGGCATCGGCGCGAACGAGACGCGCACGCTGAAGGTGTCGTTCCCCAAGAACTACATGAGCGAGAAGCTCGCCGGCCAGCCGGCCGAGTTCGAGACCACCGCGACGCTGATCGAGGCGCCGCAGGATATCACCATCGACGATGAGTTCGCCAAGACGCTTGGCCTCGAATCGCTGGACAAGCTCAAGGAAGCCGCGCGCGAGCGGCTGGTTGCCGAATACGCCGGTGCAACGCGCCAGCGCGTCAAGCGCGCGCTGCTCGACCGTCTCGACGAGGCGCATCGCTTCGAGGCGCCGCCCTCGCTCGTCGACGAGGAGTTCAATCTGATGTGGAACTCGGTGAAGGCCGAGATGGACTCCGCGGGCAAGACCTTTGCCGACGAAGACACCACTGAGGACAAGGCGAAGGAAGAGTACCACAAGATCGCCGACCGCCGCGTGCGTCTCGGTCTCGTGCTCTCCGAGATCGGCGAGAAGAACAAGATCACCGTGACCGAAGACGAGGTCGGCCGCGCCGTGATCGAGCGCGCTCGCTCGATGCCGGGCCGCGAGAAGGAGGTCTGGGACTACTATCGCAGCAATGCGCAGGCGCTGGCCCAGCTTCGCGCACCGATTTACGAAGACAAGGTCGTCGACTTCATCCTCGAGCTCGCCAACGTGACCGAGAAGAAGGTCTCGCGCGAGGATCTGTACAAGGACGACGAGGAAAAGACTGCAGCCTGAAGGCTTTGAGACAGTCTTCTATTAAGGATGATCAGCGAAGGGGCCCAGCTAGCCAGATGGCCGGCTGGGCCTTTTTGCGAGAATCAGCTTCAAGTGCCCAGTGGATTAAGCCTTAATTCGTTCCGCACTTGTCTGGCGCAAATTGGGCTATATCTGTCGGTCCACCCTGTACCCAAGCGTTCTACTTGCAAGCGGTCTTTTTCTACCAACTTCCTGCATCACGGGACGTCCATCGGCCTTCCGGCAAAAGTGGCGGCGTCCTCCGAAAACCTAGGTGACTCATGCGCGATCCGGTTGAAACCTACATGAACCTCGTGCCCATGGTGGTCGAGCAGACAAACCGTGGCGAGCGCGCCTACGACATTTTCTCGCGCCTCCTGAAAGAGCGCATCATCTTCGTGACCGGACCGGTCGAGGACGGCATGTCGACGCTGATCGTCGCGCAGCTCTTGTTCCTTGAGGCGGAAAATCCGAAGAAGGAAATCTCGATGTACATCAACTCGCCGGGTGGCGTGGTGACGTCGGGCCTCGCGATCTACGACACCATGCAGTTCATCCGCCCGCCGGTCTCGACGTTGTGCACGGGCCAGGCGGCTTCGATGGGCTCGCTGCTGCTCTGCGCCGGCGAGAAGGACATGCGCTTCTCGCTGCCGAATTCACGCATCATGGTGCACCAGCCCTCGGGTGGTTTCCAAGGCCAGGCCACCGACATCATGCTGCACGCGCAGGAAATCCTGAACCTGAAGAAGCGGCTCAACGAGATTTACGTGAAGCACACCGGTCAGACCTACAAGACGATCGAGGACGCGCTGGAACGCGACAAGTTCCTGACCGCCAACGATGCCAGGGACTTCGGCCTCGTCGACAAGGTCATCGAAAAGCGCGCCGAGGAACCCGCGGCCAAGCCTCAGTAACGCGCTGGGGCGGCAACATTGATCCCTGGAATTCCTCTTGGGGATTCCCCGGGATCGCGAGGGCGGCGTTCACGTTAACGACGCACTTCGCGAGGGCGCAAAAGACGCGGTTTTGCGCCCTGCGACAGGCAGAAAGTTCCGCTTTCGTGCTTGTTTTTCGTGGTAATCCAGCAACGCTGGGGTGATTTCGGTCACTTCGCCCGTGCCAAGACGTGAAATCACGGTATTGTCACGGGTAGCCAGCGCCCCCCCGATTAGCGAATTCTTGATAGTCGGGTGACAGCATGGTTGGCTACGACTGATCGGCTATGATCGCGGGGAATCGAGTGACCGTGATTCGCACGGTGTGTAACGCGTAGGGTCTTTTTTGGTACGGAATTTGCTCTATTTGAGTCCCTTACCCGCCAACGTTTCGGGATGGGACGATCGAGCGGACGGGATCGAACCGCGGACGGAGACATGAATGAGTAAGGTCGGCACGAGCGACTCCAAGAACACGCTATATTGCTCGTTCTGCGGCAAGAGCCAGCACGAAGTCCGCAAACTGATCGCGGGTCCCACGGTCTTCATCTGCGACGAGTGCGTTGAGCTCTGCATGGACATCATCCGCGAGGAGAACAAGTCCTCGCTGGTCAAGTCGCGCGACGGGATTCCGACGCCGAAGGAAATCTGCAAGGTTCTCGACGATTACGTCATCGGCCAGAGCCATGCGAAGAAGGTCCTGTCGGTCGCGGTGCACAATCACTACAAGCGCCTCAACCACCAGACCAAGCACAACGACGTCGAGCTTGCGAAGTCGAACATCCTGCTGATCGGTCCGACCGGTTCGGGCAAGACGCTGCTCGCGCAGACGCTCGCCCGCATCCTGGACGTGCCGTTCACGATGGCGGACGCGACCACGCTGACCGAAGCCGGCTATGTCGGTGAGGACGTCGAGAACATCATCCTGAAGCTGCTCCAGGCCGCCGACTACAATGTCGAGCGCGCCCAGCGCGGCATCGTCTACATCGATGAAATCGACAAGATCAGCCGCAAGTCCGACAATCCCTCGATCACGCGCGACGTGTCGGGTGAGGGCGTGCAGCAGGCCCTGTTGAAGATCATGGAAGGCACGGTGGCTTCGGTCCCGCCGCAGGGCGGCCGCAAGCATCCCCAGCAGGAATTCCTGCAGGTGGATACCACAAACATCCTGTTCATCTGCGGCGGCGCGTTCGCCGGCCTCGAGAAGATCATCTCGGCGCGCGGCCGGTCGACCTCGATCGGTTTCGCCGCGCAGGTGATGGCGCCGGAAGACCGTCGGACCGGCGAGATCTTCCGTCACGTCGAGCCTGAGGATCTCCTGAAGTACGGCCTCATTCCCGAGTTCGTCGGCCGTCTGCCGGTCGTGGCGACGCTCGAGGATCTGGACGAGACGTCGCTGAAGAAGATCCTGACCGAGCCGAAGAACGCGCTGGTGAAACAGTACCAGCGGCTGTTCGAGATGGAGAACATCGAGCTGACCTTCGCCGACGAGGCGCTTGGCGCGGTTGCCCGCAAGGCGATCGAGCGCAAGACCGGCGCGCGTGGTCTGCGTTCGATCCTCGAAGCGATCCTGCTCGAGACCATGTTCGACTTGCCGGGCCTGGAAGGTGTGGAAGAAGTCGTGATTTCCCGCGAAGTCGTGGAAGGAACGGCGCGTCCGCTCTACATCTACGCCGATCGGTCCGATCGTGCCGTCGAGAACGCCAGCGCCTGATTTTGCGGCGCTGGAACGCTCCAAACGTCATTCATAGTAGCGGCTGCGGACATGTATTCCGCAGCCGGAATTGCGTCGCTTACCCACGTGCGTAAGCGCCTGATGGCGCGTGTTTTTCAATGACTTGACACCCCCCGGGTCGATAGCCACCTAATGTCGGCGGCGAGCGAGAATTCTGTTCAAGATTCGCCTCAGTTCCGATCCGGCAAGCCCGGTCCAACCTTCAAATGGTAGGCCGGTTTTGTGGATCACGTCGGCACCTTGTGGCGGTTGCGCATGAGAGAAGCGGGCTGCGTGCGAGGGGGCAAAGCAAAAGGAAAAGGCCATGACTAATCCAAAACCCCGGCCAACCATCGTCCATGGCGAGACGCACGCTTATCCCGTGTTGCCGCTGCGCGATATCGTCGTCTTCCCGCACATGATCGTTCCGCTCTTCGTCGGTCGCGAGAAGTCGATCCGCGCGCTCGAAGAGGTGATGAAGAACGACGCGCTGATCATGCTCGCGACGCAGAAGAACGCGTCCGACGATGATCCGGCGCCCGATGCCATTTACGAGACCGGTACGCTTGCAAGCGTGCTGCAGCTCTTGAAGCTTCCCGACGGCACCGTGAAGGTGCTGGTCGAAGGGCTCGAGCGTGCGCGCGTGCAGAAATACACCGATCGCGCCGACTATTACGAGGCCACCGCAATTGCGCTCGCCGACACCGACGCGAAGTCGGTCGAGGCCGAAGCTCTCTCGCGCTCGGTCGTGTCCGACTTCGAGAGCTATGTGAAGCTCAACAAGAAGATCTCGGCCGAGGTCGTCGGCGTCGTGCAGGCGATCACTGATTTCGCCAAGCTCGCCGACACCGTTGCCTCGCATCTCGCCGTCAAGATCGCGGATCGCCAGGGCATCCTGGAGACGCTGTCCGTCACCACGCGCCTGGAGAAGGTGCTGGGCCTGATGGAGAGCGAGATCTCGGTGCTGCAGGTCGAGAAGCGCATCCGCTCGCGCGTCAAGCGCCAGATGGAGAAGACCCAGCGCGAGTATTATCTCAACGAGCAGATGAAGGCGATCCAGAAGGAACTCGGCGACGACGACGGTCGCGACGAGCTCGCCGATCTCGAAGAGAAGATCTCCAAGACCAAGCTCTCCAAGGAAGCGCGCGAGAAGGCGCAGCATGAATTGAAGAAGCTGCGCCAGATGTCGCCGATGTCCGCGGAAGCGACCGTCGTGCGCAACTATCTGGATTGGCTGCTGTCGATCCCGTGGAACAAGAAGTCCAAGGTGAAGAAGGATCTGGAAGCCGCGCAGGCGGTTCTGGATGCGGATCACTACGGGCTGGAGAAGGTCAAGGACCGCATCGTCGAGTATCTTGCGGTGCAGTCGCGCGCCAACAAGCTGACGGGCCCGATCCTGTGCCTCGTCGGACCTCCCGGCGTCGGCAAGACCTCGCTCGGCAAGTCGATCGCGAAGGCCACGGGGCGCGAATTCGTGCGCGTGTCGCTCGGCGGCGTGCGTGACGAGGCTGAGATCCGCGGTCACCGCCGCACCTATATCGGCTCGATGCCCGGCAAGATCATCCAGTCGATGCGGAAGGCGAAGTCGTCCAATCCGCTGTTCCTGCTGGACGAGATCGACAAGATGGGCGCCGATTTCCGTGGCGATCCGTCCTCGGCCTTGCTCGAGGTCCTCGACCCCGAGCAGAACGGGACGTTTGCCGACCACTATCTGGAAGTCGACTACGATCTGTCGAACGTGATGTTCATCACGACCGCGAATACGCTCAATATTCCGGGTCCGCTGATGGACCGCATGGAGATCATCCGGATCGCCGGCTACACCGAGAACGAGAAGGTCGAGATCGCGCGCAAGCACCTGATCCCGAACGCGGTGTCCAAGCACGGCCTGGACTCCAAGGAGTTCTCGATCGACGACGAGGCTCTGCTGCTTCTGATCCGCCGCTACACCCGCGAAGCGGGCGTGCGTAACCTGGAGCGTGAGCTTTCGACACTCGCCCGCAAGGCGGTGAAGGAGCTGATGATCTCCAAGAAGAAGTCGGTCAAGGTCACCGAGAAGACTCTGGAAGAGCTGCTCGGCGTGCCGAAGTACCGCTTCGGCGAGATCGAGAGCGAGCCGCAGGTCGGTATCGTCACGGGCCTGGCCTGGACCGATGTCGGCGGCGAGCTGCTGACGATCGAAGGCGTCATGATGCCCGGCAAGGGCAAGATGACGGTCACGGGCAATCTGCGCGACGTGATGAAGGAGTCGATCTCGGCGGCGGCGTCCTATGTCCGCTCGCGCGCGATCGTCTACGGCATCGAGCCGCCGCTGTTCGACCGCCGCGACATCCACGTGCACGTGCCGGAAGGCGCGACGCCGAAGGACGGTCCCTCGGCTGGCGTGGCGATGGCCACCGCGATCATCTCGGTCATGACCGGCATTCCGGTCCGCCACGATGTCGCGATGACCGGCGAGATCACGCTGCGCGGCCGCGTGCTGCCGATCGGCGGTCTGAAGGAGAAGCTCTTGGCTGCTGCCCGCGGCGGCATCAAGACGGTGCTGATCCCCGAGGACAACGCCAAGGATCTCACGGAGATTTCCGATGCGATCAAGGGCGGCATGGAGATTATCCCGGTCTCCCGTCTCGACGACGTCGTTGCGAAAGCGCTGGTTAGGAAGCCCGTGCCGATCGTCTGGGAAGAGGACACCAAGGTGACGGTGAAGCCCGATGGCGACGAAGCCGCCGGCGGCCTGACCGCTCACTGAGATCGCAATCCAAAAGGATGATAAAACGGCGCCTTCGGGCGCCGTTTTTGTTGTGGGAAGGAGATGCAATGCAGGTCGACGGACAATGCCATTGCGGGCAGATCACCTTCGAGGCCGAGGTTGACCCAGAGGCGGTCTCGGTCTGCCATTGCCGCGACTGTCAGACCCTGACGGGATCGCCGTTCCGGGTGACCGCGATCTGCACCGCTGCCGACGTCAAGCTCACCGGCGGCACGCCAAAGGTCTACGGCAAGCGCGGCGACAACGGCCGGATGCGCTTCCAGCACTTCTGCGCCGATTGCGGTTCCCCGCTGTTCACCAGCGGCGAGGGCGACCATGCCGATGATTGGGGCATTCGCTGGGGCTCGATCCGCCAGCGCGACGTGCTGAGGCCCAGCCGCCAGATCTGGTGCCAGTCGGCAGCGGTGTGGATTGACGCGGTGCCGTTGCTGCCGGGCAGGCCCGGGGATTAGGTGGCTTGCCAAGCCGAAGCTCGCATAGCGAGCGAAGACTGGTGGGCGGTCACGGATTCGAACCGCGGACCCTCTCGGTGTAAACGAGATGCTCTAACCAGCTGAGCTAACCGCCCCACGGCGCCTCTTTAGCGCTCCGGCGGGTGTTGGAGCAAGAGGCGGCCGCATGGCAAACCGCGCTCATTTGACCTCTTGATCGGCGTCCGGCGTGGTATCAACCCACCAGAAAAATAACAGAGGCCCCCATGGAACAGCCCAGCGCACATGAGCAGAACGCCGACCAGATCGCCTATTGGAACGGTCCGAGCGGACAGCGCTGGGCCGACCGCCACGCGGCGCAGGAGAGCCTGCTCGGCCCCATTGCCGACGTGCTGATCGATCGCGCCAGGCCGAAGCCGGGCGAGCGCGTTCTTGATGTCGGCTGCGGCTCGGGTGCGACGACCTTTGCATTCGCGAAAGCTGTGGCGCCTGATGGCTTCGCGCTCGGCCTCGATGTGTCCGACCCGATGCTGTCGCAGGCACGTGCGTTTGCACCAAAGGGACTGCCGCTCGATTTCGTGCTGGCGGACGCGACGGTGCATCCGTTCGAGCCGGCGAGCTTTGATCTGCTCGCCTCGCGCTTCGGCGTGATGTTCTTTGCCGATCCGGTTGCGTCCTTCACCAATCTCCGCCGTGCGCTGCAGCCGTCCGGACGGCTGGCTTTCGCCTGCTGGCGCGAGCCGAAGGAAAATCCTTGGATGATGGCGCCGCTGACGGCGGTCTACAAACACGTTCCAAAAATGCCGCCGGTCGGGCCGGAGGAGCCGGGGCCGTTCGCCTTCGCCTCGGAGGAGCGCGTGACGCGCATCCTGAAAGGTGCCGGCTTCGTCGACGTGGCGATGGAGCCGCATAATCTTCCCATGGACATCGCCATCGGCGGTGGACTCGACGCCGCTGTCGACGGCTCACTCCAGATCGGCCCCGCCAGCCGCGCGCTGCAGGGCCATCCGCCGGAGACGGTCGCTGCGGCCAAAGCCTCGATCCGCGAGACGCTTGCGCCGTTCCTGAAAGGCCAGAGCGTGGCGCTGCAGGGCGCGATCTGGATTGTGACGGCGAAGGCGGCGTAGCTCAAACGCTGTTGTTGCGTACGTCGCTGCCTCACACTCAGTGTCGTCCCGGATCAGCGCTCCGCTTCGCTTGTCCGGGACGACAACGGTGATTGGAGCGGCCATGCAGCCTCTTACACCACATCGTCCGGCGCCAGCGCGCAGCCATTGTCCGGATGCGTTTCGACCTGAAGCGTCGTGTGGCCGATCCGGAACGACGTCTTTAGCAGCTGCGCGGTCTCCATCAGGAACGCGTCGGCGGTGCCCGCGGGCATCACGAGGTGGCAGGTCAGCGCCGTCTCGGTGGTCGAGATCGGCCAGACGTGGAGATCGTGGATCGCGGCCACGCCAGGCCGCGCCAGCAGGAGGGCCTTTATCGCGACGAGGTCGGTGCCCCTGGGCGCTGCCGCCATCGACATGTCGATGGAGCCGCGAAGCAGGCTGGTCGTGCCCCAGAGGATGCTCGCGCAGATGACGAGGCTGGTGACGGGATCGAGCCAGAGCCAGCCGGTCCAGATGATCAGCGCCGCCGAGACGACGACGCCGAGCGAGACTGCGGCGTCGGCCGCCATGTGCAGATAAGCGCCTTCGATGTTGATGTCGTCCTTGCGGCCGCTTGCGAACAGCATGGCTGTAAAGCCATTGATGAGGATGCCGATGCCGGCGACCACCGTCACCGTGACGCCCGCGATCGGCTCCGGCTCGCGCAGCCGCAGGATCGCCTCCCAGCCGATCGCACCGGTCGCGACCAGCAGGAACACCGCATTCGCGAGTGCAGCCAGGATCGTGGAGGCGCGAAAGCCATAGGTGAAGCGGCCGCTCGGCGCGCGCCGCGCCGCGATCGAGGCGCCCCAGGCCACGACCAGGCCGAGCACGTCGGACAGATTATGGCCGGCATCGGCGAGCAGTGCGGTGGAGTTGCCGATATAGCCGTAAACCGCCTCGGCTATGACCAGCGCGGTGTTGAGCGTAATGCCGATCGCGAACGCCTTGCCGAAATTGGCGGGCGCATGGACATGCGCGTGGCCATGACCATGTTCGTGGTCGTGACCATGATCATGCGCGTGGCCATGGTCGTGGTGGTGATGACCGTGATGGTCGTGGTTGCCCAAACCTAGCGCTCCTCGGAAACCGCCAAATCAGGCGCCATTGTAGGCGTTTCGCCGGCGCCGTCACGCCGGAACAGCACATAGAGCGCCGGCAGCACCAGCAATGTCAGCACCGTCGAGGAGATGATGCCGCCGATCACGACGGTCGCGAGCGGCCGCTGCACCTCAGCGCCGGCACCGGTCGCGAGCGCCATCGGCACGAAGCCGAGGGAGGCGACCAGCGCGGTCATCAGCACCGGGCGCAGCCGCGTCAGCGCACCTTCGCGCACGGCCTCCGCGATGGGCCGCCCCTCACTGCGCAGACGCTCGATGAAGGCAATGATGACGAGACCGTTCAGCACCGCGACGCCCGACAGCGCGATGAAGCCGACGCCTGCGCTGATCGACAGCGGAATGCCGCGCAACAGCAGCGCCGCGATACCGCCGGTCAGGGCCAGCGGCACGCCGGAGAACACCAGCGCCGCGTCGGCCGCCGATCCCATGCTCATGAACAGCAGCAGGAACACCAGCGCAAGCGCGACCGGCACGACGATCGTGAGCCGCTTGCTGGCGGAGACCAGTTGCTCGAACTGGCCACCCCAGCCGATCCAGTAGCCCGGCGGCAGTTTGACTTTCTCGGCGACGGCGGCCTCGGCCTCCGTGACGAAGGAGCCGAGGTCGCGGGCGCGGACGTTGGCGGTGACGACGATGCGCCGCTTGCCGTTCTCGCGGCTGATCTGGTTAGGGCCGGGCGTCGCATCGACGGTGGCAACCGACGACAGCGGCACGTAGCGCATCTGGGCGAGGGGGGAGGCCGGCAACGCCGTCCGGATCGGCGCGCTCGCGTCTTCGCTCGGTGGCAGCGGGATCGGAATCGCCCTGATCGCATCGAGATTGCCGCGAAGGTGTTCCGGCAGGCGCACGACGATCTCAAAACGCCGGTCACCCTCGAACAGCTTTCCTGCCGATTTGCCGCCCACCGCGATCTCGACGATGCCCTGCACCTCGCTGATGCTGAGGCCGTAACGGGCCAGCGCCTGGCGGTCGAGCCGGACAGTGAGGATCGGCAGGCCCGAGACCTGCTCGATCTTGACGTCGCTGGCGCCCCGGATGCCGCGGATCGCGGCCTCGACCTGTTTTGCGGCGCCCTGCAGGATGTCGAGGTCGTCGCCAAACACCTTGATGCCGACGTCGCTGCGGACGCCGGAGATCAACTCGTTGACACGGAGCTGGACCGGCTGGGAGATTTCATAGGCGCTGCCGGGAATGTCGTCGGCAGCCTTGTCGATGGCCTCGATCACCTCCGACTTTGGCTTGGCTGGATCGGGCCATTCGGCGCGCGGCTTGAGCATGATGTAGCCGTCGGTCTGCGCCGGCGACATCGGATCGGTCGCGACCTCCGCGGTGCCGATGCGGGTGAAGAACTCCTTCACCTCCGGAATCTCAGTGATGCGCTTTTCCAGCGCCTTCTGCAGGTCCAGCGACTGCGTCAGGCTGGTGCCTGGAATCCGGATCGAGGCCAGTGCGACATCGCCCTCGTCCAGGCTTGGGATAAACTCGCCGCCCATGCGCGAGGCGGCGACGCCACTTGCGATGACGATCGCGGCGGCCATGATTGCGACCGCGACGCGATTGTCGATGGCAAGGCGGAGCAGGGGGAGATAGGCGCGCTTTGCCATCCGCATGAACAGGTTTTCGTGCTCGGATACCTTGCCGGTGACGAAGAGGGCGACGGCGGCCGGCACGAAGGTGATGGAGAACAGCGCGGCCGCGCCGAGCGCCATCAGCACGGTCAGCGCCATCGGCGTGAACATCTTGCCTTCGACGCCGGTCAGCGTCAGCACGGGCAAATAGACCACGGCGATGATCAGCGTTCCAAACAGGCTCGGCTTGATGACCTCACTCGACCCGCGCAGGATGGTGCCCAGCCGTTCGGACGTCGTGAGCAGCCTGCCTTTTTCGCGCTGGGCTTCGGCGAGCATGCGCAGGCAATTCTCGACGATGATCACGGCGCCGTCGACGATGATGCCGAAGTCGATCGCGCCCAGGCTCATCAAATTGGCACTGACCCGGGTCTCGACCATGCCGGTGACCGTCATGGCCATGGAGAGCGGAATGACGCAGGCCACCACGAGCGCGGCGCGGATGTTGCCGA
The DNA here is from genome assembly GCF_049949285.1 of Bradyrhizobium ganzhouense. Classification (NCBI taxonomy): domain Bacteria; kingdom Pseudomonadati; phylum Pseudomonadota; class Alphaproteobacteria; order Hyphomicrobiales; family Nitrobacteraceae; genus Bradyrhizobium; species Bradyrhizobium ganzhouense. The sequence continues at coordinate 5,310,707 of NZ_CP181318.1, read as the reverse complement.
GGATCAGGAACAGCACGGCCACCACCAGTGCCGCGCCTTCGAGAAGGTTGTTCTCAACGGTGCGGATCGTGGCCTCGACCAGATGGGTGCGGTCGTAGACGGTTCGGGTGACGACGCCCTCCGGCAGCGATTTGGCGATGTCCGCGAGACGGGCCGCGACGCCGGTCGCCACCATGCGGCTGTTCTCGCCGATCAGCAGCATGGCGGTGCCGAGCACGGTTTCCTCGCCATTGCGCGTCGCCGCGCCCGTGCGCAGGTCGCGCCCCTCCGTGACGTCAGCGACATCCCTGATCCTGACCGGATTGCCGCCGCGCGAGCCGATGACGATGTCGCGGATTTCACTGATATTGCCGACCTGGCCCGGCGAGCGGACCAGATATTGCTCGCCATTGCGCTCGATATAGCCCGCGCCGACATTGGCGTTGTTGGCCGCAAGCGCCGTCATGACGTCGCGGAAGCCGAGGCGGTAGGCCATCAGCTTGCCGGGGTCCGGCAGCACATGGAACTGCCGCTCGAAGCCGCCGATGGTGTTGACCTCGATCACTCCCGGCACGTTGCGTAGCTGCGGGCGGATGATCCAGTCCTGCACTGTACGGAGATCCGTCAGCGAATAATCGTGGCCGGCTTGCGTCTTTGCGCCGGCCTTCGCCTCGACGGTGTACATGAAGATTTCGCCGAGCCCGGTCGAGATCGGGCCCATCGCGACCTCGACACCGGCCGGAAGCTGGTCCTTCACCTGCTGGATGCGCTCGCCCACGAGCTGGCGGGCAAAATAGATGTCGGTGCCGTCCTTGAAGACGACCGTCACCTGGCTCAGGCCATAGCGCGACAGCGAGCGCGTATAGTCGAGCCTGGGCAGGCCACCCATCGCGGTCTCGACGGGGAAGGTGATGCGCTGCTCGGTTTCAAGCGGCGAGTAGCCGGGTGCGCGGGTGTTGATCTGGACCTGGATGTTGGTGATATCAGGCACGGCGTCGATCGGAAGCCGCTGGAAATTCCAGGCTCCGAAGGCTGTGGCGCCGAGGGCGAGCAGGAGGACCAGCCAGCGCTGTTGCAGCGAGGCGGCGATGAGGCGCTCAATCATGCTCGGCCTCGCCCTTGCCCATCTCGGCCTTCACGACAAAACTGTTTTCGGCGACGTAATGTTCGCCGGCTGAAAGGCCCGCCTTGATCTCGATGAATTGCGGATCGGAATCCCCAAGCTCCACCGGGCGCGCTTCGATCTTGTCGCTGTCCTCGCGGACGAACACGATGGTCCTGTTCTCCAGCGTCTGGATCGCGCTGCGGCGCACGGCGACCGCGACGTTGCGGGCAGCGAGGATCAGCCGCGCGGTGACGAACAGGCCAGGCCGCAAGCGCCCGTCGGGATTGGCCAGCACCACGCGGGCGAGCGCGGTCTGGGTCTCGCTCGAGCCCACGGGCGCGATGTAGGAGATCGTGCCCTTGATCTCGCCGCGGCCGTCGTCGGGATCGATCAGGACCTCGTCGTTGAACCGCACGCGCTTGAGGTCCTGCCGGTAGATCGAGAGATCGACCCAGATGGTCGAGAGGTCGGCGACGACGAAGGCCGGTTTCTGCTCGGAGGCGTACTCGCCGAGCGAGATCTGGCGTTCGACGATGGTGCCGGCGATCGGCGCCTTCAGCTCGTAGACGGTGAGGCTCTGATTGCTCTCGATGGTGGCGAGCAGATCGTCCTTGCCGACCTTGTCGCCGATGCGCTTCTGGATCGATTTGGCGAGGCCCGGAAAGCGCGGCGTCACTTGCACGACGGCCTCCTGGTTGGCGCGCAAAATGCCGTTGAAGGACAGCGTATCGGTCAGCGTGGCGCTTGCGGCTTCTGCGAGCGTCACGCCGGCAGCGGCGAGCTTGACGTCGGAGATGCGGATGCGGTCGGCGCCATGCTCGTCCTGCTCGACATGGTCGTTCGGCTTCTCCGGCTTCTTCTCTTCGGTATGCGCGGCGGGCGCGACCTTGGTCGGGACGAGCAGGGAATAGCCGCAGGCGCCGAGCGCGGCGGCAATGATGGCTATGAGGATGGTGGAAGATGTCTTCATCGCGCACTCTCCCGGGCCAGCGCAAACGGATTGCCGACAAGGCCTTCGATGGTCGCAACGCCGGCATGGAAGTTCTGCAGCGCCTCCTGCTCGCGCAGGCGCGCCTGGGCGACGCTGGCCTGGGCATCGAGCACTTCGAGCAGGGTGAAGCGGCCCTGGCCGTAGCCCTGCGCGATCGCGTCTGCTGCTTCCGTGGCCTTGGGGATCGCGGTCTCGCGCAGCACCGCGAGTTCGCGCAGCGAGCCCTGCACCGAGTCGTAAGCGCGGCCGGCGACCACGATCAGCGTGTTGCGGTTGGCCTCGCGCTCGGCGCGGGTCTTGGCGAGGCTTTCCTGCGCCGAGAGGATGTTGCCCTGGTTCTGATCGAACACGGGGATCGGCACCGAGACGGAGAGGCGGACCGCATCGTCATTGGTCTCGTTGAAATGGCGCCAGCCTGCGGCGATCCGCACATCGGGATAAGGCCTCAGGCGCGCCATCAACAACTCGGCGTTTCGCTGCGCATACACCGCGGTCCAGCGCACCAGCTGCGGATTGGCATCGATGGCGGCGACGACGGATTGGAAGGTCGGCGGCTTGCCCATGGTGTCGAGCCGGCCGGAGACCTCGCCGAATTTCGCGGCGGGATCGCCCATCAGCACCGCAAGCTCGCGCCGGGCGCTTGCCAGCGTCGCCTTGAAGCGCTCGCGGTCGGCCTTCACCAGGGCGGAGGCGACTTCGGCGCGGCCGGTCTCGGCTGGCGAAGAGGCGCCGGCCTCGACGCGGCGGCGCAACAGCGGCGTCAGTTTGTCGATCGCTGCAATCTGCTCGTCCAGGATCTGGATGCGCCGCTGCGCGCCGAGAACGCTGAGGAAGGCGATCGCCGTCTCCGACAGCACCTCCAGCCTGGTCGCCTTGCGCTGGATCGCGGCGACCTCGATGCCGGCGGCGCCCGCGGCTATCCGGGCATCGCGCTTGCCGAACAGCTCAAAGGCCTGGCTGATCTGGAGCGTGGTCTCGGCCGATCTGGTGCCGCGATAGCTGCCGGAGCCGAACGAATTGTCCTGCTCATAGGACAGTTCCGGATTGAGCAGCGCGCCGGCCTGGATGCGCTGCCCCGTCGCGATGCCGACATCGCGCTCGGCCGCTGTCAGGCGCGGGCTTGCGGCCAGCGCGCGCGAGAGCGCCGCGCGCATTGTCAGCGTCTGGGCCTGGGCGTGCTGCGTCAGCCAGGGGCTGACGAAAATCGTCAGCGCGCACGAAAGGCGCGCGGCAGTCCGTCTGCAAGACATGAAGATGACCTGTGAACAAAAGCATCGTGGGCGCACGCGGCGCCCGGCTGATCAGTTCAGGTCAGATGTTTGGGGGGCGGGGAGTCGGTATCGGGCGCGATGCCGATGAGCGCAGGCGCGCGCTGCGCGACCGGTGCGGCAACGATGTTGGCCGCGGTTTCGGACTGCAGCGGCTGCGCGACGGCCACAGAGAAGCAGCCGTGGCAGTGATGACCACCGATGGCCTTGTGGTCGCCATGACCGGCGGCGCCGTCATCGAGGATCGAGGCGATTTCCGAACCGCCGGCCGGGCTGGTCACATCGATATCGTGCGCGCCATGCAGCGCGCCCGACAGCAGGTACATCACCGCAACGAGCACAGCCAGAAGCCCGCGCCAGTTGCGCAGGCGGCTGGATCGATGGGCTCGGCGGATCGCAGTCACGGTATCACTCAGGTTCCCCGGTTCGGTTGCGGTAGCATGGCGGCCGCAACGATGTCGACCCGCAACATTGTTACGTGTGGGGAACTTGTTGTCGCGATTGTCGTGGAAGCGATTGTTCGGCCCGTGAGCCTAAGTTTGCGAACAGCAACCACCCGCCTGGATCGGCGGACAGGGGGCCGAGCCAAACGAGCAAAACACGCAGCAGTCGCCTTGCTTCGGCTTCAGCCGCTTGCCGCATCCCGCGCAATCATAGAAGAACTGACATGCGTCCGTCGGCATGGTTTCGACCGCTTGATGCCCGCACTCAGGACAGGTGAGGGTCGATTCAAGCTGCATCATTGCGATTCATAACCTCAATCATCATTGAGACCGTAGTAGCTCTTGAGAAGCCGGTACTGGCCGCCTCCTGAGAAATACTCTTGATGCAGGCAACCGTCTACCTTGCAGAACCTTCCGGTCTCGCCACAATGAAGATGTTCGAAATGCAGCCTGATGATGCGCGAATTGTCCAGATAGGTCGCGAAATAGTGTGCGGCGCGTGCCGAATTTCCACACATATGGGCAACGGCGCTGCGGACTTCGGGCGGCAGATGATCGATGTGTTCGGGATTCCAGGGGTCGTCGTGCCCGACCTGACTGCCGCGACCGAGTGCGCCCGGTGCGCCGATGAGCAACAGTAAAGCTCCGGCTGTAATTGCTGGGAACGGAGTGCGAAAGGTCAACATGCCAGCCTCCATCATCCCGGATGGCTCGCGACGCCTTGGAGATGGAGGCTATCACAATCCCCGGTCGACGTCCTGTTTGAGGCCGCTCTCGCACGGTTGTGTGATCTTTCGCTGCGTCGCGGGAGAAGCCGGCTCCGCGGATGATGCCATCTGCTATCATTCGGCAGCCTCCGAAACCTGCTCCGGCGCAACGACCGCATCGCCCGAACGCAGCCCAAAGCCCTTCACCAGCCCGAAGATCGCGGGGATCACGATCAGCGTCAGCAGCGTCGAGGAGATCATGCCGCCGATCATGGGTACGGCGATACGCTGCATGATCTCCGATCCGGTTCCGCTGCTCCACATGATCGGCAGCAGGCCAGCCATGATCGCAACCACCGTCATCATCTTCGGACGGACGCGTTCGACGGCACCTTCCATGATGGCGGCGTTGAGGCCGTCGCGGCTGAGAGCGCGCCCGGCGCGGGCGCAGCGCGCGTTGGCTTCAGCGAGCGCCTGATTGAGATAGATCAGCATCACCACGCCGGTCTCTGCCGCGACACCAGCGAGCGCGATGAAGCCGACGGCCACCGCGACCGACAGGTTGAAGCCGAGCCACCACATCAGCCACAGCCCGCCGACGAGAGCGAAGGGCAGGGACAGCATCACGATCATCGTCTCCGTGATCGAGCGGAAGTTGAGGTAGAGCAGCAGGAAAATGATCAGAAGCGTCACCGGCACCACGATCTTCAGCCGTGCGGTCGCGCGCTCCAGATATTCGTATTGTCCGCTCCAGACCACATAATAGCCGGGCGGAAACTGGATGCTTGCCTGAACAGCGCGTTGCGCGTCGGCGACATAACCGCCGAGATCGCGGTCGCGGATATCGACATAGATGTAAGTGGCGAGCTGCCCGTTCTCGGTCCGGATCGTAGTTGGCCCGCGCGCCGGCGTCACGCTCGCGACCTCGCCGAGCGGGACGGCGCCGCCACCCGGCATCGGCACCAGGATGTCGCTGGCGATCGCCTTGGGATTGTCGCGGAGGTCGCGGGGATATCGCATGTTGACGGTGAAGCGCTGCCGGCCTTCCACGGTCGTGGTCACGGTCTGGCCGCCCAGCGCGGTCGCGATCGTGTCCTGCACGTCCTGGATCATGATGCCGTAGCGTGACAGCGCCTCGCGGTCCGGCGTGATCTCGAGGTAGTAACCGCCGAGGCCGCGCTCGGCATAGGCCGAGGAGGTGCCCGGCACGGCCTTTATCACCTGCTCGACCTGTTTTGCGAGCTTGTCGATCCCGGCGAGATCGGTGCCCATGACCTTGACGCCAACGGGCGTGCGAATGCCGGTCGAGAGCATGTCGATGCGCGCCTTGATCGGCATGGTCCAGGCATTGGAGACGCCGGGAAATTGGAGCGCCTTGTCCATCTCGGCGATCAGGCTGTCGATCGTTACGCCCGCGCGCCACTCTTCCTTTGGCTTGAGATTGACGATGGTCTCGAACATCTCCGACGGCGCCGGGTCGGTCGCGGTCGCCGCGCGGCCGGCCTTGCCATAGACCGAGGCCACCTCCGGAAACGAGCGGATGATGCGGTCCTGGGTCTGCATCAGCTCGGCCGCCTTGGTCACTGAAATGCCAGGCAGCGTCGTTGGCATGTAGAGCAGGGTGCCTTCGTTGAGGTTGGGCATGAACTCCGAGCCGAGCTGATGAGCGGGCCAGATCGAGACGGCAAGCACGCCGAGCGCGAGCAGGATCACCACGACCCTGGCCCGCAGCACGCCTGTTATCACCGGCCGGTAGATCCAGATCAGGAATCGGTTGATCGGATTCTTGTGCTCCGGGATGATCCTGCCGCGAACGAAGATCACCATCAGCGCCGGCACCAGCGTGACCGACAGCAGCGCCGCTGCTGCCATGGCGAACGTCTTGGTGAAGGCGAGCGGGCTGAACAGCCGGCCCTCCTGCGATTCCAGCGTGAAGATCGGCATGAACGACACGGTGATGATCAGCAGGCTGAAGAACAACGCCGGGCCAACTTCGGCTGCGGCCTCGATCAGGATCGCCACCCGCGAGTGGCCCGGCTCGGCGCGCTCGAGATGCTTGTGCGCGTTCTCGATCATGACGATCGCGGCATCGATCATGGCGCCGATCGCAATCGCGATGCCGCCGAGGCTCATGATGTTGGAGCCGATCCCGAGCAGCTTCATCGCCCCGAAGGCCATCAGCACGCCGACCGGAAGCATCAGGATCGCGACCAGCGCGCTGCGGACATGCAGCAGGAACACGATGCAGACCAGCGCCACCACGATGCTCTCCTCGAGCAGCGTGTGCCGGAGCGTGTCGATCGCCGCGTAAATCAGGTTCGAGCGGTCGTAGACCGGAACGATCTCGACCGATTTCGGCAGGCTGGTCGCGATCTCCTTGAATCGCTTCTTGACGTTCCCGATCACATCGAGCGCGTTCAGGCCGAAGCGCTGCAGTACGATTCCACCAGCCACTTCGCCTTCGCCATTGAGTTCGGTAATGCCGCGCCGCTCGTCCGGCCCGAGCTCGACGCGGGCGACGTCGCGCAGCTTGACCGGGGTGCCGTTGTCGGCCTTCAGCACGATATTGCCGAGGTCGTCGATGTTCCTGAGATAGCCCTTGCCGCGGATGACGTATTCGAACTCGGAGAGCTCGACGGTGCGGCCGCCGACATCGGCATTGCTGGCGCGGATGGCGTCGCGCATCTTCGCCATGGTGATGCCGAGATCGCGCATGCGCTGCGGATCGAGGATCACATTGTACTGCCTGATGAAGCCGCCGACGCCGGCGACCTCGGCCACGCCTTCCGCCTTCGCCAGCGCGAATTTCAGGTTCCAGTCCTGGATCGTCCGCGTCTCCGCAAGATTCAATTCCCTGGACATCACCGCATATTGGTAGACCCAACCGACGCCGGTGGCATCAGGGCCGATCGTGGGCGTGACGCCCGCGGGCAGTCGCGCGGCGGCGCCGTTGAGGAATTCGAGCACGCGGGAGCGGGCCCAGTAGATGTCGGTGCCGTCCTCGAAGATGACGTAGACGAAGGAAACGCCGAAAAAGGAGAAGCCGCGCACCACTTTCGACTTCGGTACCGTCAGCATCGCGGTGGTGAGGGGATAGGTGACCTGGTCTTCGATCACCTGGGGCGCCTGTCCCTGATATTCGGTGTAGACGATGACCTGGGTGTCGGAGAGATCCGGGATGGCGTCGAGCGGTAAATGTAGCAGAGCATAGAGCCCGGCTGCGGCAGCAAAGCCGGTGCCGAACAGCACCAGCAGCAGATTGCGCGCTGACCATGCAATGACGCGTGCGATCATGGCTTGGCTCCCATCGCCTTGTCGCTATCCTGTGTGGTGGCCGATTCAGCAAAGCCCTTCAGGGCGGCTTTCAGATTGCTTTCAGCGTCAATCAGGAAGTTGGCGGAGGTGACGACCGCTTCGCCCTCGGCCAGACCTTCTCGTATCTCGACATAACCGCCGCCGCGCCGGCCGAGCTTGACCTCGCGCGGCTCGAACCGGCCCTGGCCCTTGTCGACGAGGATGGCCTGCCGGCTGCCGGTGTCGAGCACCGCGCTCTCGGCAACCGCGACGACTGATGCCGGATTGCCGGTATCGATCTCGGCATCGACATACATATCGGGAAGCAGCGCAGAATCGGCGTTGGCGAGCTCGATCCGCACGCGGGCGGTGCGCGTCTCCTTGTTCACCTGCGGATAGATGACGCTGATCCGGCCTTCAAACGCCCGGCCGGGATAGCTGCGCGCGCGCACTTTCACCGGCTGGCCGACGGCTACGGCGCCAAGGTCGCGCTCGGCAACGTCGACGGTGGCCCACACCAGCGCGATGTCGGCGATACGAAACAGCACGTCGCCGGACTGGGCGCGCATGCCTTCGATCGCGTTGCGCTGGAGCACGATGCCGTCGCGCGGGGACGACCATTGGATGGTAACCGGCGCCGAATGGCTTTTCTCCATCTCGGCAATGACGGGCTCGGGAACGTCGAGATTGACCAGGCGCTGCCGCGAACCGCGGCCATAGGGTTCGATGCTGGCCGTCGCCTTCGAGGTGATGGTCGCGAGATACTCGGCTGCCGCAGACGTCACCGCGGAGCTGTAGATCTCCATCAGCGGCTGGCCCTTGGTCACGCGGCTGCCAGTGGTGACGTCCGCGACCTTCTGCACAAAACTTTCGGCACGCATCGTGACAACCGAGACGCGGCGTTCGTCGAGCTGGATCGTGCCAGGCGCGCGGACCGATGTTTGGATACGGCGCAACTCGGCAGGCTCGGACTTGACCCCGCTGCGCTGGATCTTGCCGGGCGACAGCTTCACCGAGCCGTCGTCGCTGTCGTCGCCCTCGTAGACGGGGATGTAGTCCATCCCCATCGAGTCCTTCTTTGGCCTCGGCGAGGTGTCGGGCAGCCCCATCGGGTTGCGGTAATATTTGATCTTGCGTTCGTCCTTGGGCTCGGCCCCCGTCATCTCCGCGGGCTGCTCGGGCTCGTCGAAGCTTACGTCCGCGCCCGCAGGGATCGCACGATAGTCGCGGCCGTCCTCGGTCTTCTTAGGGGTCAGCGAATAAAGTGGCTTGCCGTTCGGGTCCTGATAATAAAGCGGGGCAGGGGTCTCCGCTGCGCTCGCCGCGGACACGATGGTGCGGTCCGTCGGGTGCCGATGCCCGACGAACAGCGCGGTACCTGCCGCTGCAACGATCGCAGCGGCAGTGCCAATGAGGCGGTTGCGGTTCATTGCTCGGCCGTGACAACAAGCTTGTTTTCGAGCGTCCCAGTCTCGCCCTGCACCTTGGCGCCGAGCGAGAGTTGCCAGCGCCCGGCCATGCCGAAGGTGGCCTTGAAACGGTAGGTGCCGGGCTCGGTACCCGGCATCGGCGTAACCTTGGTGGCCATCTCCTGCATGCCGTCGGGCGCCATGTCGAGCCGGCTGGCAAAGATCACCGCATCCGGCACCGCCTTGCCGGTGGTCTTGTCGACCAGCCGCACCGTCACGACGCGGTCCGCGCCGGCCTTGACGGTCGGCTGAACGAGCTGGAATTCGTAGTTCTTGATTTCGGCATGAGCTGTGCCGGTGAGGGCAGCGGCGATCAGCGCGGCCATGGCGGCGCGCGCGACGTTGGACGTCTTCATGATTTCAATTCCTCGATGGGTCTGATGGCGCCGTCAGGACCGCGCGCAACAGGGAGACGCGCAGCAAGACGGCGGGCAGCGATGCACGCCGGTTCCGACGCGCACCTTCGTCAGGCGCGTGAACGCCGGTCAGACCAGGGTTCGAGGGGGATAGTCGGGCGGAGGACGGGTGAGCCCGTCCGCAATGATATCATCGAGCGGCCGGAGCAGCTCAAGTTCAGGCGTACTGAGACTTGCCGTCACGAATGCCGGTCCAGCCTGCAACACCTTCAACATGCAGATCGCGATGAGAGGGCAGTCCTGGCATTGTTTGCTGTTCTTTTGATCAGGACAGCAAGGCATGTCGGCCGACATATCTTGCGTGTCGGTCATCTGCATGTCGCTCGTCATCAGAGCTCCCGCCGCTGCTGGCGTTACCAGCGGCGCAATCGTCAGCCCCACGGTCACGAGGACCGCGAGTATGAGCCGGAGCATGCGACGAGCAATCATGGTGTGACAGTCTCATAGGGGGGCAACGCTGGAAAGCCCCCCGGTTCACAAGTATGCGAGCAGGGCACTCCGGTGGTTAACCGTCTCAAACGATGGCGGAGTACCAGGTTGTTCGGCAATCCTAGCGGGATTTGGGGCCTCCCTGATAGCGCCATCCGGCTGCGCCGGCGGTCGGTGCCGTCGAGGGCAGGGATTCGCGATCATAGGCGAATGCGGAGGTCAGGCCGTGTTCCGAGCTAGCTGCTGTGGATTGTGTGGCTTGCCTCGCCTCGTTCGGCCAGTAGCTCCGGTCGGAGATGGTCGAGCCCGCCTGGGCGGTGGCGGAAAGGGCTGCCAGTATCGTGATTGCGAGAAGGCTTTTCGTCAACATAGTCCCGGCTCCATCATTTTTCCGAAGCGCATCCATTGCGCTTCTAATGAGGAGTTCGGAGCCGGCCTCTCGGCGGTTACAGCTTCACGCTGACGTGAGCGGGCGTCACCATCGCAACAGCCGCGGTCCCAACATCGCGCCTGCGAGGGTGCAGAGCACGATCGTGCCGCCATACCAGAGCGCGACAAAGGGCAGCGAGTCGTCGGTGCAGTGAAGCGCATAGCCAATCGCGCTCATCCCACCGGCAACGAGTCCGCTAAAGGCGCCAGCACGGACCAGATTGGTCGGAGCCGCCTGTCGCACGGCCCAGATAACGACAGCAAACGGGACGATCGCGATGATCGGAATGGAAATAAGGCATTCGAGCCATTGATCGCCCATCACCATCATGTCCCAGTGTGAGCTCGGCGCCTGCCCAAGGCTGACGCCGGCAAGCAGCAGGATCGCCACAAATGGCAGCGCGGCGAGACCTGGGGATACGCGCCGCTCCCCTCCAGGACGCGCCAGCCGCGCCAAATAGACCGCTGCCGCACCCACCGTGCCGATCGCGAACACGAGCTTCAGGACGAGAAAAATGACGGCGCGCGGCGTGGTCAGGTCCACGCGGAGGCCAAGTGCAACAAGCGTCATACCGATCGCAAGAGCTGTTCCCGTCGCGAGCGCAATGCCCAAGCTGCGGTTGACCAGCCGCCGATTGACCGGCTCGACGTTCACACTGAGTGCTGCAATCAGCTCGTCCGTCTTCATGTTTGAGCCCTCTGTGTGATCAAAGCCGCCAAGGCCTTCAATCCGCGATGAATATTGACCTTCACGCCGGATTCCGAAGTCCGGCATCGCCGTGCCGCTTCAGCTACGCTCAATCCATCGAGCTTCACGGCCTCGATCGCGCATTGCATCTTCTCCGGAAGAAGCTTCAGCAACCGCCTGAGATCAAAGCTGCTCTCGGCGCTGAGGTGATCGTCATTCGCCGTGACTTCATTGGCTTCATCGATCGGCACGTCGGCAACCGATGCCCGGTTTCGGCGGAGGAAATCGATCAGCTTGTAGCGCGCGATCGCGTGCACCCAGGGTGTCAACGGTTCTTCCGGATCGTAGGTGTGACGCTGGAGATGGATCGCCAACACCGCCTCCTGAACCAGATCCTCGGCTTCCGTTGCGCCCCGGCCTAGTTTCGCAAGCCTACCCTTGTAGTAGGCGCGCAAATGGCGGCTCAGCCGCTCAAGCAGCACGCGATGTGCCGCCGCGTCGCCATCCTGGCTGGCGAGCATGAGCGCCTTGAGTTCGGTTTCCGTGGTCGTCATGCCCGCCATCTATCAGCAAGTTCGCCCACACAGCCGTTTTGGTTACAGCTCGTCGAAAAAAATGCTAGTTACCGGACTGCAATTGGCCCTTCGTTCTCGTGGGAGCCCCGGGGGATAAGCTGTGACCAATTCGAGCCGTCGAGCGCATTGGGAAAACGTATATGAGACCAAGGGCGAGCGCGAGGTCAGCTGGTTTCAGGACAGCCCGGCTCCCTCGCTCGACCTCATTGCTCTCACGGGTGCCACGACGTCGTCCGCGATCGTGGATATTGGAGGAGGCGCATCGCGGCTGGTCGACGCCCTGCTGGCCGAAGGACATCAGGATGTCACGGTGCTCGATCTGTCGGCCGCGGCGCTCGCGGCGGCGCGAGAGCGACTTGGTCGCGATGCCGATCGGGTGAAATGGATTGTCGCAGACGTCACCGCGTGGCGTCCGGAGGCAAGGTATGATGTCTGGCACGACCGGGCGGCTTTCCACTTTCTCAACGCGCCCGAGGAGCAGACCGCTTACATCGAGCGGCTTCGGCAAGGGCTGAATGTCGGTGGATACGCCATCATCGGGACGTTCGCGCTCGATGGACCCGAGAAGTGCAGCGGCCTGCCGGTGACGCGGCATAGCGCCGACACGATCGGCGCGCTGCTTGGCTCCGAATTCGCACTGAGGGACACCCGCCGACACCAGCACAAGACGCCGTGGGACTCGGTGCAGAACTTTCAGTTCAGCACGTTTCTCAGAGCCGGATAAGCGCTGCTGGCGTCGCCTGGCGGTCGCGCCAGATCGTTCCGTGGATGGCTCCGATTTAGTTACTCCCGTCGCCGGGATTGGCGGCGCCCCTACGCCTTTTCCTCCCAGATCATGGCCAGGTGCACGATGGTCTGCACCGCCTTTTCCATGTCCTGCCGGCTGACCCATTCCAGCCGCGAATGAAAGGCGTGCTCGCCGGCAAAAATGTTGGGGCAGGGCAGGCCCATGAAGGAGAGGCGCGAGCCGTCGGTGCCGCCGCGGATCGCGGTGCGCATCGGACGCAGGCCGGCGCGGCGGATCGCCTCGATGGCGTATTCGAGGATGTGCGGGTGACGGTCGATCACCTGCTTCATGTTGCGGTACTGCTCGCGTACCTCGAACTTGTAGGTCGAGCGCGGAAAATCCTTCATCACGTCCTTGACGATGCCCTCGAGCAGGACCTCCTTCTCCTTCAATCCTTCCTCGGTGAAGTCGCGCACGATGAAGGAGAGGGTCGCCTGTTCCAGCGCACCTTCGATGCCGACCGGATGCAGAAAACCCTGCTTGCCCGACGTCGTCTCGGGCGAGCAGCCTTCCTTGGGCAGCCGCTCGACGATGGCGGCGGCGATCTTGATCGCATGCTCCATCTTGCCCTTGGCATAGCCGGGATGGGCACTGACGCCGGTGATCGTGATGGTGGCGCCGTCGGCCGAGAACGTTTCGTCCTCGACAGAGCCCGCGCTCTCGCCGTCCATGGTGTAGCCGAAATCGGCCCCCAGCTTCTTGATGTCGACATTGTCGACGCCGCGGCCGATCTCTTCATCCGGCGTGAACAGGATCTTGATGGTGCCGTGCTTCACGTCCGGATTGTTGATGAAGAAATGCGCGGCATCCATGATCTCGGCGACACCGGCCTTGTTGTCAGCCCCGAGCAGCGTGGTGCCGTCAGTGGTGATGATGTCGTTGCCGATCTGGTTCTTCAGCGCGGGGTGCTCGGCGAAGCGGATCACCTGGGTCGTATCGCCCGGCAGGGTGAGGTCGCCGCCGCGATAGTTCTTCACGACTTGCGGCTTCACATCCTTGCCGGTGACGTCGGGCGAGGTGTCCATGTGCGAGCAGAAGCAAATCACCGGCACCTTTTTGTCGGTATTGGCCGGGATCGTTGCGTAGACATAGCCGTAATCGTCGAGATGGGCGTCCGCGACGCCCATGGTCTTCAACTCGGTGACGAGGACGCGGCCGAGATCCTTCTGCTTCTCGGTCGATGGCGAGGCCGGGGAATTCGGATCGGACTGGGTGTCGATGGTGACGTAGCGCAGGAAGCGCTCGGTCACGGTATGCGCGAAGGTCAGGGACATGTCTGGTCAAACCGCCGGGGCTTTTGGAAGCAGGGTTTTTAGAAGCAGGTCTTGGGAAGCAACCAGTATACCAGAAAAGCGGGCTGCGTTGCGGCCGGACGAAGGCGGATCAGGCTTAACGAAGGGTAGCGTCAGATCGCCTCTTTCAGTTCCTTGACCGGGCGGAACGCGACTTTCTTGCTGGCCTTGATGTGGATCGCCTCGCCGGTGGCCGGATTGCGGCCGGTGCGGGCCGCGCGCTTGCGGACCTGGAGGATGCCGAGCCCGACGATGCGGACGCGGTCGCCCTTCTTCAGGTGCCTGGTGATCAACTCGACCATGTTTGTGAGGACGGCCTCGGCGTGCTTCTTGGAGAGGTCCTGGCTCTCCGCGATGTCGGCCGCGAGGTGCTTGAGCGTGATCGTGGCTGGAGCAGCTGCCTTCTTCGCCATGTCTGGCCTCCTCGGGTGTCGTGCGGAAGCTTGCAGGGCTCCCAAACTGCCAAGTTCCGCAGGCCTAGACGATTCGAGATGGGACTGACTATGCCGGCCATCACGGAAGCGGGATTCTCGGAGATGTGTCAGGCGAATCCGCGCGTTCCCGCCGATCCCGGCCACGGCACAGAGCCAGTTGCGGCCCGATACGGGTCAATCAGGCTGAGGATATCTTGCTAAGTTTTTGAAGATGTTGCCAAAAATGGCGCGAGAGACGGGGCTCGAACCCGCGACCTCCGGCGTGACAGGCCGGCGCTCTAACCAACTGAGCTACTCCCGCGTGACGCGTATATGTCCGCGCGGAACGAGGGGGGACTTAAAGGGGGGACATTGTGAAGTCAAGGACGTTGCGCTTGGTCGCGGCATCTCGGCTAAGCATTGCTCTGGAAAACGAAAAGGCCGCCCGGAGGCGGCCACTGGTGTGCCCGGAATAGGGTCGGTCAACGGACCGTCGAGGTGCCCGAGCTGGTGATCGCCACCGGCTTACCGGCCTTGATCACGTGGGTTGACTGGGCGGTCTGGCTGTAATCGACGTTGGTGCGGGCTGCGATCCCGAAGGCGGCCACTGCGATGCCGGCCACCAGCGCCACCACCACGATCTTCAGGTGGGTACCCCGATCTGCAGAGTGAATTGAGTGGTTCATCCGAGCCTCCCGACGGGCTTTGGCGCCGTCTGTAGGCTGGTGTCTTAAGGACCATCTGTTTCCGGATCGTTTCGCGGGTTTCGCAAAATGGTTTCATCTGGCCATTTGGCTGGTTTCGCCGTGGGACGGCTGAAGGGCCGGGTGCGGACGCCGGGTGGGCTCTTACCTGCCGCGTAATCGCGGCGGCCAAATCCCTTCGTCATGATGGTTTTCATCGGCCGCGAACGATCCGGCAAGGGAGAAGCACCATGAATCGTCGAACAGCCCTCGAAGCCGCGTTGCTTGGAACCGCCCTTGCGGCGGCATCGGGTGGGAGCGCGCCAGTGGCCGCAGCCCAGCAAACTGCGCGATCCCCCTATGTGACCGCGAAGGACGGCACAAAACTGTTCGTGCAGGATTGGGGCAGCGGACGGCCGGTGCTGCTGCTGTCGGCCTGGACCTTCAACGCCAGCGCCTGGGGCAGTCAGATTGCAGCCCTCGACGCAAAAGGCTTCCGCTGTATTGCGCCCGACCGGCGCGGGCATGGCCGGTCTGAGATGCCGTCCTCGGGCTACGATTTGGAGACGCTGACTGACGACGTCGCCGCCGTGATCGAGGCGCGCGACCTGCGCGACGTCACGCTGGTCGGGTTCTCGATGGGATCGGCTGAGGCCGTGAACTATCTCGGCCGATACGGATCGGACCGGATTGCAAGGCTGGTGCTGGTCGCGCCGACGACGCCGTTCCTGGTCAAGACCGAGGACAATCCGGATGCGGTTCCGAAGGCGATGATCGAGGCTGACAATGCGGCCGTCGCACGCGACTTCGCAAAATGGATCGCGGCGAACGAAGCGCCGTTCTTCACCCCGGACACGCCCGAGATCACGCGGGCCTGGATCCGCGAGATGATGTTGAGCGTGCCGCTGCCGGTGGCGCTGGCGTGCCGCAAGACCATCGCGTTCGCCGATCTGCGCGCGGCTGCCGCCAGGATCGATCGGCCGACGCTGATCCTCCATGGCGACAAGGATGCCAGCGCGCCGCTGCCATTGACGGGCGCCAAGACCGCAAAGTTGATCAAGGACAGCAAGCTGATCGTCTACGAGGGCGCGCCGCATCCGCTGCCGCTGACGCACAGCGAGCGCCTGATGGCGGACATGCTCGCCTTCATGAGCGCCTAACCGCGCTAGCTCGCCCGCTTGATGTCGGCGCGGATGGTCCGCGCCGCCCAGACGAACAGCAGGGCGCCGAGCGTGGTCGTGACCGCTGCCGAGAGCAGGGAATAGCGTACGGCGTCGGCGCCGTAGCTGCCCTTCAGCGCGTCGTTGACAACGCCGACCGCGAGCGGGCCGACGCCCTGGCCGAAGCAGGTTGCTGTGAGCGCGATCAGCGCGGAGGCGAGCGCGCGCATGCTGGGCTTCGCCACCGTCTGCGCGATCGCAAAGATCGGCCCGAGATGGAAGCCGACCAGGAACGAGGTCAGCGCCAGCATGGCGACCATCATCGAAAAATCCTGCGTCAGCATGCAGAGCGCAAAGACGGGGCCGGCGAGGCCTGAGGTGATCGCCGGCGCCCACAGCTTCCAGCGGTCGTCGCGGCGGCTCACTTGCGCCACGACAAAGCCGCCGAGCAGGGTGCCTGCCATGCCGGCGAGCCCCTTGAACGTGCCGGCATAGGTGCCGATCTCGGCGCTCGACAGATGATGCACACGCGCCAGGAATGGCGGGATCCAGGCCGCCGTTGCGTAATTGGTGTAAGTGGTGAGGCAGAAGCCGATCAGCACGATGATGAAGCTTTGCTGGGAGGCCAGGAAGCGCAGCGTCGGCCCGAGCGGTTCGGGCACGAAGTTTTCCTGCATCGCGCCGCGCTTCGGCTCCGAGATCGTCAGCCACAGGATCAGCGCCAGCAGGATGCCGGGCACGCCCGCGATATAGAAAGCCATCCGCCAACCATAGTGCTGGTTGACGTAGCCGCCGACGAAATAGCCGAGGAAGACGCCGAGATAGGTGCCGATGGCGTAGATGCCGAGCGCGCGCGGGCGCTCGTTCTTGGCGAAGAGATCGGCGACGATCGATTGCGAGGCGGGAGAGCCGGCGGATTCGCCGATGCCGACGCCGATCCTGGCAAAGGCCAGCGCGGTGACGCTCGAGGCCATGCCGCACAGCGCCGTCATCGCGCTCCAGAACGCGAAGGCGAGCGCCACGATGTTGCGGCGGTTGAGCCGGTCGGCGACGCGCGCGATGGGAATGCCGAGCAGGGAATAGAACAGCGCGAAGCCGAAGCCCGCGAGCAGGCCCATCATGGTGTCGCTGAGCGAAAACTCCTTCTTGATCGGCTCGATCAGGACGTTGAAGATCGTGCGGTCGAGGAAGTTCAGCGCGTAGATGAGGGTGAGCAGGCCCAGCACGTAATAGCGCCGCGCCGTGGGCTTGGCCGCGGCGGCCGTTTGCACCGGCACCTGTGATGTCACCTCGACCATCGCTTCCCCCAATTTGTCTTTGTTATCTTTATGGGTCCAGCCCTTACTGGAGCTGGTTGCCTGAAAGCGTTTTCGAGCGAAGTGGCTATCGGTTCGCGTGAAGAAAACGCGTTAAACAAAAGCCGGAGCCTCGTCCGATCGTATCGGACGAGGCTCTACCCTTCGCGAATGTAGTTCCCTGCTTCGAACTCGACCAGCGGTGCGCTTGCGTCGAATGAGACACCGACGGGGTCGCGGCCCGCTTCCATAGCTTCGAGCTGGTCGCTGAGCATACGCCGGATCAAGAGGATGCCGCGGTCGCTCTGGCCGAAATGCTCCTCGGAATGCACCGTCACCGGGCCCTGGCCGACCTGGGCTTCGTAATCGCCCGGAAATTGCTGGTGCTCTTGCTCCGTCATGTCCCACCAGAATTTTCCGTTGAACTTCGAGCGCATGCGACCGATGTCGCCGGAAGTCTTGACGCGGCCGGCGACGTAGATGCGGAACGATGCGTCGTCGATCGGCAGCGTCCAGCCGATCGATTCAACGCGAGCGAACTGTGCCACGCGCGGGTTCGGAACGACGCGCAGAGTGGGGAGGGCGGCTTCGGTGACGCGGTAAAACACCTTGCCGTCGTCCTGCTTGCGGATCGAGCGCACGGCGATGCCGCGCGGTGTCTTGTCGAACTTCACCTCCGGCATCGAAGCCATCATGTTGGTGAATTGTGGCCCTGAGAACGAGCCGTGCAGCACCGGCACGTGGTAGGGATCGACCACGTTCTCGAAATGCTGCAGCCAGTTGCAGGGGATGACCGCCGGCCCGCCGCCGCCGATCGAGGAATCGTCGGCCTCGACGAACTCACCGTCGTCCATGTTTTCGAGGCACTCGTAGCGCGGCAGCACCGGGCGTTTCTCGGCCGGGCCCATATAGGCAAAGATCAACCCGTAGCGCTCCTCGACCGGGTACCAGGGCTGGCGCACCTTGTCCTTGAACTGGCCGCCGTCGGGCTCGCAGGGCTGCTCCAGGCAATGGCCCTCGGTGTCGAATTTCCAGCCGTGATAGCAGCAGCGGATGCCATCCTCTTCGACCTTGCCGTAGTAGAGCGTGGTGCCGCGGTGGCAGCAGCGGGCGTGAAGGAGGCCGACGCGACCGTTCCTGTCGCGAAAAAGGATGAGATCCTCGCCGAGCGCGCGCACCTTCTTCGGCGTGTCGGTGGCGTCGCTGGTGAGCCCGACCGGATGCCAGTAGCGGCGGAGCAATTCGCCCATCGGCGTGCCGCGCACGACCGAGGTGAGCTCGGTGCGGGTGTGCGCGGGCTTCATCGCATAGCCCGTGCCGAGGTCGCGATCCTGCTGGGTGATCGTCATGCTTGTTCCTCCCGCCGCAGGCCTTGATGGCCGGGTCGCCTTGTGTTGACCCAGTGAAAAATAATTCGATGACAATGTCAACGATCTTCCTGAATGCCTCTTAATCGCATTTGGATCAGGTTGGGGAGGTTGCGCTACCAAGGCTTGGCACCTCCTGGCTTTCTTGGCAGAGGTGGACCATGAGCCAGACACCGAGCAGCGACGGGCGCGAATCGTCCGAAACGGACGACAATCACTCGCCGGCGCCGATCACCGTGATGCTGTCATCACGGTTGATGGTGCTCGCCAACCTGCTCAAGCGCGGTGCCATCCTGCGCTACAAGCGCCTCGCCGGATTGTCCTCGGTCGAGTTCGGTCTGGTCGCCTCGCTCGGCCGGCGACCGCCGATGAGCGTGGCGCGGCTCGCCGAAGCCGTCGGTCAGGACAAGGGCCAGATCAGCCGTGCGCTGGCCGAGCTGGTCTCGCGCAAGCTGATCGCGAAGTCGGCGAATCCGAAAGACAGCCGCGAGGTGCTGGTATCGCTGACGCCTGCCGGGTTCGCTGCGCATGATGCGATCGTCGAAGGCGCGCAGGAGCGCAACCGGATGCTGCTCGAGCAACTGAGCAATGATGAGTTAAAGACGTTGCTTGTCCAGATTGATCGTCTCACCGCGACGGCGGAAGCGATGCTCGAAGCCGAGAAGGTTTCGCGCTGATCGCGCAGCAATCTCTGGAAATATTCGAGTGCTTCTAAGAGCCTCTCTAAGAGTCGCTCTAAGAGCCTTTCAATTAGGGGAACCGCGCTCTCTCACATAAGCGTCGCCTGAAATGCATGCCGTTGGGGGAACAACGGCGTGACGCATCTGATGCACATTGGGGTGGCGCGTTGAACAGTCTTGGAATGCTGCGGTCGGCCGTGTTGGCGACCGCGTCCGCTTTGGTTTTGATGCCGCAGGCATCGCTCGCACAATCGTCGGCACAAAATGGCGCGCAGAGCCTGCCGCCGGTGAGCGTGGCAGCACCGGAGCAGCGCCGCCGCGCGGCCGTCCGGGCACCCCGCCGGACGCAGGGCCCGGTGCAGACGGCCAACAGCCGGAGACCTCAGCCGCAGCGTAACGTCGGAATTGTCGAGACGCCGCGCGGCCCGGTGCAGGGCTACGTAGCCAGGCGCAGCTCGTCCGGTACCAAGACCAACACGCCGATCATGGAGACGCCGCAGGCGGTGTCGGTGATCGGTGCGGATCAGATAAGCGACCAGAAGCCGAACAAGCTCGACGAAGTGCTACGCTACACCGCCGGCGTGCGCGCCGGCACCTTTGGCGCCGACACCCGCAACGACTGGTGGCTGATCCGCGGCTTCAAGTCCGACGACGTCGGGCTGTTCCTCGACGGCCTGCAGCTGTTCTACACGTCCTATGCAAGCTGGAAGCTGCAGCCGCCGAACATGGAGCGCGTCGAGGTGCTGCGCGGTCCGTCGGCCGTGCTCTATGGCGGATCGAGCCCGAGCGGCATCGTCAACGTCGTCAGCAAGATGCCGCCGTCCGAGCCGGTCCGCTACATCGAGACCGGTGTCAACAATTTCGGCAACGCCTATGTCGGCTTCGATGTCGGCGGTCCCGTCGCGACGCAGCCCCAGGATGGCAGACAGGACGGCAAGCTGTTCTACCGCATCGTCGGCCAGGTCCAGAACGGCGGCACGCAGGTCAACTTCACGCCCGACAACAATTACTTCATCGCTCCGTCGTTCACGTGGAAACCGGATGCCGACACCACCTTCACGGTGCTGGCCTCGGCCTCGAAGCAGGACACCCGCGGCATCAACTTCCTGCCCTATCAGGGCACGGTGACCAACGCGCCGTTCGGCAAGATCCCGACCAGCTTCTTCGCCGGCGATCCCAACGTCGACAAGTTCACGCGCGAGCAGGAGATGCTCGGCTACCAGTTCGAGCGCAATCTCACCGACGACCTCACGTTCCGCCAGAACGCGCGGTTCGCGCATATAGACCTGACCTATCGCGGTTTCGTCGGTAATGGCTGGGACAATATCAACACGGCCACGATGGGCCGCTACAATTGGTACGCGAAGAACACCGCCAACCAGGCCAATCTCGACAACCAGCTGGAGTACCGCTTCGGCACGGGGCCCGTGCAGCACACGATGCTGTTCGGAGTCGATCTGAAGGGCTATCAGATCGACGATTACCAGGCATTCAACTTCGGCACGGTGCCGTCCATCAACGTCTTCAATCCCGCCTATGGTCTCGACATTCCGCTGACGGGCGCGCCGTTCCGCAACTTCCAGATCACGCAGAAGCAGGCCGGCACCTACGTCCAGGACCAGATGAAGCTCGGCAACTTCACGCTGGTTTTGAGCGGCCGCAATGATTGGGTCGAGACGTCACAGGTCGCCCGCGACACCGGCGCAAATATCGCCCAACGCGACGACAGCAGGTTCAGCGGGCGCGCCGGGCTGATCTACAATTTCGACAACGGCATCGCGCCCTATATTTCCTATGCCACGAGCTACAATCCGATCATCGGCCTCAACGCGCAGAACCAGCTGTTCCTGCCGGAGACCGGCAAGCAGGCCGAGATTGGCGTCAAGGTCGCGCCCACGGGATTTGACGGCTATTTCACCGCTTCGGTGTTCGACCTGAAGCGCCAGAATGTGGCGACCACCGATCCGTCGAATGTGCTGCTGCAGAACCAGACCGGCGAGGTGACCTCACGCGGCATCGAGCTCGAGGCGGTGGCCAACGCCACCAAGGAGCTGAAGTTGATTGGCGCCTTCACCGCCTATCATCTTTTCACCAGCAAGGATCTCGATCAGTCCCTCGTCGGCAAGACCCCGACGAATACGCCCGAGATGCTGATCTCGGGCTGGGCGGACTACACCTTCAAGGACGGACCGCTGGAGGGATTTGGGTTCGGCGGGGGCGTCCGCTATGTCGGCTCGTCCTGGGCCGACGCCGCCAACACGCTGGAAGTTCCCGCGGTGGTGCTCGGCGATCTCGCGGTCCACTACGAATGGCAGAACTGGCGCACGGCCATCAACGTGATCAACCTGACCGACAAGATCTATGTCGCGAGCTGTGCCTCGGCCTCGTCCTGCTTCTACGGCGACCGCCGCCGCGTCACCGCCAGCGTCTCCTACAAATGGTGAGGCAAAAGGTAAGGCTCGGCGAGGGGAGGGTCTTGTGAAGGCGCGCACGGTCAGGATCTGGTCCGTGGTCCACACCTGGACCAGCCTGATCTCGACCTTGTTCCTGTTGTTGCTCTGCCTGACCGGCCTGCCGCTGATCTTCCATCATGAGATCGATGAGCTCCTGGGCTACGCCCCCCAGCCCGAAGCTCATGCGAGCGCGGCGCGCGCGACGCCCCAAGTCGTCGCCGACGCCGCGCTCGCCGCTGATCCCGGCCGCGTCCTGCAATATGTGTCCTGGGACAAGGACGAGCCCGGGCTGGTCATGGCTTTCACCAACAGCGCCCCAGACGGGGTGCCCGACAACGCGACCGTCCGTGCGTTCGATGCGGTTTCGGCCAAGCTGCTCGGGCCGGTCGGCGTCGGGCCGATGCTGATCGTGCTCAAGCTGCACACCGACATGTTCGCGGGACAAGCCGGAAAGCTGTTCCTCGGCGCGATGGGGCTGTTGTTCGCGGTCGCCATCGTCTCCGGCGTGGTGCTGTACTGGCCGTTCACCCGCCGCCTGCGCTTTGCCACCATCCGTGACAGTGCCGCGCGCCGCGTCCGCTGGCTCGACTGGCACAATCTGATCGGCGTGGTGACGGTGGCCTGGGCGCTGGTGGTGGGCTTGACCGGCGTGGTCAACACTTGGGCCGAGCTGATGCTCAACCAGTGGAAGGCGGCCGAGCTCGCCAGCATGGTCGCGCCCTATGCCGGCAAGCCGCCGCCCGTGCATCTCGCCTCGCTCGACGATGTCGTCGCGCGCGCCAGGCAGGCTGCTCCCGGCATGGAGGTCGCCTTCATCGCCTTTCCGGGCACGCCGTTCACGTCCTCGCACCATTTCGCCGCTTTTATGCGCGGCGATACGGTCCTGACATCGCGGCTGCTGAAGCCCGTGCTGCTCGATGGCGAAACCGGGGAGGTCGCCGATGCCCGCGCGCTGCCGCTCTATCTGCAGGCGCTGCTGATCTCGCAGCCGCTGCATTTCGGCGATTATGGCGGGATGCCGCTGAAGGTGATCTGGGCCGCGCTCGACGGGCTCACCATCGTTGTGATCTGCAGCGGCCTCTATCTCTGGGTGGCGCGGCGGCGCAAGCGTGCCCCTGCCAAAACCGACGCATTCGCGAAACGGGCCCCGGTCCTGTCGTGATGCATGGCTCGTCCGGACCTTCGCGGCTGTGGATACGTGTCTTTGCTGCACCTATCCTGCTCGCGGCTGCGACCATCGCCGGCCTGCTGGCGGCGCTGCTGTGGGGCGACGTCGGCAGATATGTCGCTTGGGTGACAGTCGGCTGTCCCGTGCTTGTCGTTCTCGGAGTTTGGCTGCGTCGCAGCAAGAAAGCAGAATCGTCCTAGACATGTGGCCGCCTGCGGGAGAATGCTCCCGAGGAGCATCTGCGCCAGGGTGGGGAGGCTGACGGGTCGCCCTTGCTGGGTTTGCCGATCTGCTCCATACCAGCGCGGGGTGATTCCGGGATTTCTACCGTGCTGGGGGCGGCAAAGGGCCTAAAAAGAGCGTGTCTTGCGCCCATTGGTGCACTGCGCTAAGGCTCAGAATAATTCCAAATCGGACGAATCCGTGGCTGTCCCGAGGCTGCGGGAAAAAGGGCTCGTCAATGAGCGGCATTCTACAGAACTATCTTCCACTCGTCGTCTTTATAGGGGTAGCAGCCCTCATCGGCCTGGTGCTGCTGATCGCGCCCTTCATCGTGGCGTTCCAGCAGCCGGATCCGGAAAAGCTCTCGGCGTATGAGTGCGGCTTCAACGCCTTCGACGACGCCCGCATGAAGTTCGACGTCCGCTTCTATCTGGTCGCCATCCTCTTCATCATCTTCGACCTCGAAGTGGCATTCCTGTTTCCCTGGGCGGTGGCGTTCGGCAAGCTTGGCGCGACCGGCTTCTGGTCCATGCTGGTGTTCCTCGCCGTGCTGACGGTGGGCTTCGCCTATGAATGGAAGAAAGGCGCACTCGAATGGGATTGAACCCTGTGTCGTCCGCTGGCCCGGCGATCGCGCCGGCTCCCAAGGGCATTCTGGATCCGTCGACCGGCAAGCCGGTCGGGGCCAATGATCCGTTCTTCCTCGAGGTCAACCACGAGCTGTCCGACAAGGGCTTCTTCGTGGCCGCGACCGACGATCTCATCACCTGGGCCCGTACCGGCTCGCTGATGTGGATGACCTTCGGCCTCGCCTGCTGCGCGGTCGAGATGATGCAGGTGTCGATGCCGCGCTACGACGTCGAGCGTTTCGGCTTCGCGCCGCGTGCCTCGCCGCGCCAGTCCGACGTGATGATCGTTGCGGGCACGCTGACCAACAAGATGGCGCCCGCGCTGCGCAAGGTCTACGACCAGATGCCCGAGCCGCGCTACGTCATCTCGATGGGCTCCTGCGCCAATGGCGGCGGCTACTATCACTATTCCTACTCGGTTGTCCGCGGTTGCGACCGCATCGTGCCGATCGACATCTACGTGCCGGGCTGCCCGCCCACCGCGGAAGCGCTGCTCTATGGCGTGCTGCTGCTACAGAAGAAGATCCGCCGCACCGGCACCATCGAACGCTAAGGTTTTACGTCATGGACGACGCCAAGCTCGACGCCCTGGGGCAGACGATCGTGAGCGCGCTTCCGGGCGCTGCCATCGGTCATTCGGTGGCCTTCAACCAGCTCACGGTTGATGTCGAGGCCAGCAAGATCGTCGAGGTGGTCAAGTACCTCCGCGACGATCCGAGCTGCCGTTTCATCAACTTCACCGACATCACGGCTGCGGACTATCCGTCGCGCGAAAAGCGCTTCGACGTGATCTATCACTTCCTGTCCCCGACCCTGAACACCCGCATCCGCCTCAAGGCCCAGGCCGACGAGACCACGCAGGTTCCGTCGCTGATCGAGGTGTTCCCCGGCGCCGACTGGTTCGAGCGCGAGGCCTACGACCTCTACGGCGTGTTCTTTGTCGGCCATCCCGATATGCGCCGCATCCTCACCGATTACGGGTTCGAGGGGCATCCGCTGCGCAAGGATTTTCCGACCACCGGCTTCCTCGAGGTCCGCTACGACGACCAGGAGAAGCGCGTGGTGTACGAGCCGGTTAGGCTCAACCAGGAATTCCGCAAGTTCGACTTTTTGTCTCCGTGGGAGGGGGCGGACTATCCGGTCCTTCCTGGCGATGAAAAAGCAGGGCCGAAGGTCTGATCATGAACGAGCAACCTGAACAGCTTCGCAATTTCACCATCAACTTCGGGCCGCAGCACCCGGCCGCGCACGGCGTGCTGCGTCTGGTGCTGGAGCTTGACGGCGAAGTCGTCGCGCGCGTCGATCCCCATATCGGCCTGCTTCACCGCGGCACCGAGAAGCTGATCGAGCAGAAGACCTATCTCCAGGCCATCCCGTATTTCGACCGGCTCGACTACGTCGCGCCGATGAACCAGGAGCACGCCTTCTGTCTGGCCGCTGAAAAGCTGCTCGGCATCGAGGTGCCGCGCCGTGGCCAATTGATCCGCGTGCTCTATTGCGAGATCGGCCGCATCCTCTCTCACCTTCTCAATGTCACCACGCAGGCGATGGACGTCGGCGCGCTGACCCCGCCGCTGTGGGGCTTTGAAGAGCGCGAGAAGCTGATGGTGTTCTACGAGCGCGCCTCGGGCAGCCGTATGCACGCAGCCTTCTTCCGCGTCGGCGGTGTGCATCAGGACCTGCCGCAGAAGCTGGTCGACGATATCGAGGCCTGGTGCGATCCGTTCCTGAAAGTGGTCGAGGACCTCGACCGCCTGCTGACGGCCAACCGCATTTTCAAGCAGCGCAACGTCGACATCGGCGTGGTGCCGCTGAAGGAGGCCTGGGAGTGGGGCTTCTCCGGCGTGATGGTGCGCGGCTCAGGCGCGGCCTGGGATTTGCGCAAGTCGCAGCCCTACGAGTGCTACGCCGAGATGGATTTCGACATTCCGATCGGCAAGAACGGCGACTGCTACGACCGGTATCTGATCCGCATGGAAGAGATGCGGCAGTCGGTGCGCATCATGAAGCAGTGCATCCAGAAGCTGAATGCGCCGGAGGGGAAGGGCCCCGTCGTCGTCGAAGACAACAAGGTGGCGCCGCCGCGCCGTGGCGAGATGAAGCGCTCGATGGAAGCCCTCATCCACCACTTCAAGCTCTACACCGAAGGCGTTCGCGTGCCGGAAGGCGAAGTCTATGCCGCGGTCGAGGCGCCCAAGGGCGAGTTCGGCGTCTATCTGATCTCCGACGGCACCAACAAGCCCTACAAGTGCAAGATCCGCGCGCCGGGCTTTGCCCATCTGCAGGCGATGGACCACATCTGCCGCGGCCATCTGCTTGCCGACGTCTCGGCGATCCTCGGCTCGCTCGACATCGTGTTCGGAGAGGTCGATCGGTGATGGCGCAGGCGCCAATCCAGTTTGACCGTGCCTCGGGGGCCCTTGAAGGGGCCAACCTGTGGGAGCGGACGGCTGCCTTGGCGCTGGTGACGGGATCGAAGATCTCGTCGCACTTCTCGCATATGGGCTACATCGCCTGCGCGAACTTGCTGCGGAAAACGCTGCCCGAGCGCAACATCGCGATCAAGCTCAACCCGGACGCCGTGTTCGAATTCCCGTATGGCGACGGCTACTGGAGCAAGCTGCTCAACCGCTCGTATTGCTACGAGGACGAGCTGGAGCTGTTGTTCGCCGACTCCATCGACGTCGACTACACGCTGCTCGATTGCGGCGCCAATTACGGCTATTGGTCGGTGCTGGTCTCGAGCAGGCCGTTCGGCTCGCACAAGGCGATCGCGATCGAGCCGTCGGGCCAGAACTATCCGAAGCTTGCGAATAACGCTCGCGTCAACGGCAACCGCTTCGAGACAATGAAGTGCGCGATCGGCGCTTCGCGCGGCTCCGCGCGGCTGTCAGGCACCAAGCACGAGGCCTTCAGCATCGCCGGCGATGCATCGGCGGGCGGTGAGGACGTGCCCGTTCTGGCGCTGGATAACCTCATCGACGACGGCAAGGTCGCAGCCGCCGGCAAATATTTGATCAAGCTCGACGTCGAGGGCGTCGAGATCGAGGCGATCAAGGGCGGCGCCCGGCTGCTCGAGACTGACAGCGTCATCATGTGCGAGGAGCACGGCAGCGACCGCTCCCATGCGGTGTCGCGCTACATCCTCGAACAGACGCCGATGAATCTGATCGTGCTCGATCCGCGCACCAACCGGCTGGAGACCGTGACCGAGCTGTCGATCCTCGACCGCATCAAGGTCTCGACCCACGTCGGCTACAACGTTTTCGGCACCGCAAGCGCATTCTGGCAGGACAGGATCAATGCCCTGAATGCGAAAACCGCGCGCCGCATGCAGTGAGAGATAAGACATGTCCGTTCGCCGATTAGCACCGAAGGAAGTCCAGCCCGCGAGCTTTGCGTTCACGGACGAGAACCTTGCCTTCGCCAAGCAGCAGATCGCGAAATATCCGGCTGGCCGGCAAGCTTCCGCCGTTATCGCCATCCTCTGGCGCGTCCAGGAGCAGCACGAGGGCTGGGTCTCGGAGGCCGCGATCCGCGCCGTCGCCGATTTGCTCGACATGCCCTATATCCGCGTGCTCGAAGTCGCGACCTTCTACACGATGTTCCAGCTCGCTCCGGTCGGCAAGAAGGCCCATGTCCAGGTCTGCGGCACCACGCCGTGCCGCTTGCGCGGCGCCGAAGATCTGATCCATGTCTGCGAGAGCCGGATCCATCACGATCCCTTCCATCTCTCCAAGGACGGCAATTTCAGCTGGGAAGAGGTGGAGTGCCTGGGCGCCTGCGTGAACGCGCCGATGGTGCTGATCGGCAAAGACACCTATGAGGACCTGACCAAGGAGACTTTCGGCAAGGTGCTCGACGGTTTTGCCTCGGGCAATCCGCCGAAGCCCGGTCCGCAGAACGGCCGCCAGTTCTCCGCGCCGGCGGGCGGGCCGACCACTCTGAAGGAGACCTCTTGATGGGTCTTCAGTCTCAAGCCATCGAAGGGAACGAAGCCGTGAACAAATGGGGCTTCGTTGCCATGCACGCCGCGGGCGCGGCCGCCTTCATGTTCCTGCTGCAGCGCTTCGTGATGAACGCGACGCAGGAAACCAGTCTGCTCTGGGCGCTGACCTTCGCCGTCTGCGCCGCCGGGCTTGCCTACAAGCAAGCCAATCGTTGATCGGAAAGCACTGACATGCTCGAGGACAAGGACCGCATCTTCAAGAACCTCTACGGCCTCCACGATTGGGGGCTCGAGGGCGCGCGGCGCCGCGGCGCCTGGGATGGTACGAAGAACATCATCGACAAGGGCCGCGACTGGATCATCAACGAGATGAAGGCCTCGGGCCTGCGCGGCCGCGGCGGCGCCGGCTTCCCGACTGGTCTGAAGTGGTCCTTCATGCCGAAGGAATCCACCGACGGTCGGCCGAGCTACCTCGTCGTCAACGCCGACGAGTCCGAGCCCGGCACCTGCAAGGATCGCGAGATCATGCGGCACGATCCGCATCTCCTGATCGAGGGCTGCCTGATCGCGAGCTGCGCGATGAACGCGCACACCTGCTACATCTATGTCCGCGGCGAGTTCATCCGCGAGCGCGAGCACCTTCAGGCCGCGATCGATCAGGCCTATGACGCCAAGCTGGTCGGCAAGGACAACGTCAACGGCTGGCCGTTCGACATTTACGTCGCGCACGGCGCCGGCGCCTATATCTGCGGTGAAGAGACTGCGCTGCTCGAAAGCCTCGAAGGCAAGAAGGGCCAGCCGCGCCTGAAGCCGCCGTTCCCGGCGAATGTCGGCCTGTTCGGCTGCCCGACCACCGTCAACAACGTCGAGTCCATTGCTGTTGCTCCGGACATCCTGCGCCGTGGCGCCGCCTGGTTTGCCGGCATCGGCCGTCCGAACAATGTCGGCACCAAGCTGTTCTGCATCTCCGGCCATGTCGAGCGGCCCTGCAACGTCGAAGAGGCCATGGGCATTCCGTTCCGTGAGCTGATCGAGAAGCATTGCGGCGGTATCCGCGGCGGCTGGGACAACCTCAAGGCCGTGATCCCCGGCGGCTCGTCGGTGCGCATGGTGCCGGCCGAGCAGATCATCGACACGCCGATGGATTTCGACAGTCTGAGCAAGCTGCGCTCTGGCCTCGGCACCGCGGCCGTGATCGTGATGGACAAGTCGACCGACCTGATCCGTTCGATCGCCCGCATCTCGTATTTCTACAAGCATGAGAGCTGCGGCCAGTGCACGCCGTGCCGCGAGGGCACCGGCTGGATGTGGCGCGTGCTCACCCGCATGGCCGATGGCCGCGCCCACAAGCGCGAAATCGACATGCTGCTGGAAGTGACAAAACAGGTCGAAGGCCACACCATCTGCGCGCTCGGCGACGCAGCCGCCTGGCCGATCCAGGGCCTGATCGCGCATTTCCGTCACGAGATCGAAGCGCGCATCGACCAGTATTCGCACAAGGCCGACATCGACGATATCGGCGTCCGCGATCCCGTGAACATGGTCGCGGCGGAGTAGAGAGAATGACCAAGCTCATCATCGACGGCAAAGAGATCGATGTCCCCGCCGAGTACACGCTGCTTCAGGCGTGCGAGGCGGCCGGCGCCGAGATTCCGCGCTTCTGTTATCACGAGCGGCTGTCGATCGCCGGCAATTGCCGGATGTGCCTCGTCGAGGTGAAGGGTGGCCCGAAGCCGGTCGCGAGCTGCGCCTGGGGCGTGCGCGACTGCCGTCCAGGCCCGAAGGGCGAGCCGCCGGAGATTTCCACCCGTTCGCCGATGGTGAAGAAGGCACGCGAAGGCGTGATGGAATTCCTTCTCATCAACCATCCGCTGGACTGCCCGATCTGCGATCAGGGCGGCGAGTGCGATCTGCAGGACCAGGCGATGGGCTATGGTGTCGACACCAGCCGTTTCGCCGAGAACAAGCGCGCGGTCGAGGACAAATATCTCGGCGCGCTGGTCAAGACCTCGATGAACCGCTGCATCCAGTGCACGCGATGCGTCCGCTTCTCGGCGGAAGTCGCCGGCGCCCCCGAGATGGGCGCTACGGGGCGCGGCGAGGACATGGAGATCACGACCTATCTCGAGCACGCGCTAACGTCGGAACTGCAAGGCAATCTCGTCGACATCTGCCCGGTCGGCGCGCTGACCTCGAAGCCCTATGCCTTTGCCGCGCGCCCCTGGGAGCTCGGCAAGACCCAGTCGATCGACGTCATGGACGGCGTGGGTTCTGCGATCCGCGTCGACACCCGCGGCCGCGAGGTGATGCGCGTGCTGCCCCGCATCAACGAGGCCGTGAACGAGGAGTGGATCTCCGACAAGACCCGCCACATCGTCGACGGCCTGCGTACCCAGCGCCTCGACCGGCCCTATATCCGCGAGGCCGGCAAGCTGCGTGCGGCGAGCTGGTCCGAGGCTTTTGCCGCGATCGCTGCCAAGGCAGCCCGCACCGACGGCAAGCGCATCGGCGCGATCGCTGGCGACCTCTCCGGCGTCGAGGAGATGTTCGCGGTGAAGGATCTCTTGGCAAAATTCGGCTCGGCCAATCTGGCGGTGCAGGGCGGCGACGCCTTCGATCCGGCGCTCGGCCGCGGCTCCTACATCTTCAACCCGACGCTCGCAGGCGTCGAGCGGGCGGATGCGCTGCTCATCGTCGGCGCCAATCCGCGTAAGGAAGCGGCCGTGTTCAACGCCCGCATCCGCAAGCGCTGGCGCGCCGGCGGCTTCAAGGTCGGCGTGATCGGCGCCAAGGCCGATCTGACCTATGATTACGACCATCTCGGCGCGGGCACCGAGACGCTCGGTGAGCTCGCGGCCGGCAAGCACTCCTTCATGGACGTGCTGAAGAACGCCAAGAACCCGATCATTCTGGTCGGCGCGGGCGCAGCCTCCCGCCACGATGGCGCCGCCATTCTGGCCGCCGCCGCCAAGCTCGCGCTCGACGTCGGCGCGGTGAAGGACGGCTGGAACGGCTTTGGCGTGCTGCATGAGACCGCTTCGCGCGTCGGTGCGCTCGACATCGGCTTTGTCGCGGGTGGGGGCGGGCTGAACGCCGCGCAGATGACGACCTTCGGTACGCTCGACCTGCTGTTCCTGCTCGGCGCTGACGAGATCAAGGCGCCGGATGGCACCTTCGTCGTTTACATCGGCACCCATGGCGACCGCGGCGCGCATCGCGCCGACGTCATCCTGCCGGCGGCTGCCTACACCGAGAAATCCGCGATCTATGTCAACACCGAAGGCCGCGTGCAGATGACCGGCCGTGCCGCGTTCCCGCCGGGCGAAGCCCGCGAGGATTGGGCGATCGTCCGCGCGCTCTCGGAGGCGCTCGGCAAGAAGCTCGGCTACGACTCGCTTGCCGCGCTGCGCCAGGCGCTCTTCAAGGCGGTGCCGCATCTGATCCGTCTCGACCAGATCGAGGCCGGCTCCGCCGACCAGATCAAGAAGCTGGCGGGGAAGGGCGGTACGACCGAGAAGGCGCCGTTCAAGGCGGCGATCGAGGACTTCTATTTGACCAACCCAATCGCGCGTGCGTCCGCCGTGATGGCGGAATGCTCGCGGCTTGCCTCCGGGCAGATGCTGACCGCAGCGGAGTGAGCCGATGGAATTTTTCGCAAGCGCATTCTGGACGGGCTTCCTCTGGCCGCTGATCATCATGATCGCGGAGAGCGTGCTGGTGCTCGTGGTCCTGCTGGTCGCGATCGCCTACATCCTGCTCGCCGACCGCAAGATCTGGGCGGCGGTGCAGATCCGCCGCGGCCCGAACGTGGTCGGGCCCTGGGGCCTGTTCCAGTCCTTTGCCGACCTGTTGAAGTTCGTGCTGAAGGAGCCGATCATTCCGGCCGGCGCCAACAAGGGCGTGTTCCTCCTTGCTCCCTTGGTCTCGTGCGTTCTCGCGCTCGCGGCCTGGGCGGTGATCCCGACCAATCTCGGCTGGGTGATCTCCGACATCAATGTCGGCGTCCTCTTCATCTTCGCGATCTCGTCGCTGTCGATCTACGGCATCATCATGGCCGGCTGGTCGTCGAACTCGAAATATCCGTTCCTGGCCGCGCTGCGCTCGGCGGCGCAGATGGTGTCCTACGAGGTCTCGATCGGCTTCGTCATCATCACGGTGCTGCTCTGCGCCGGCACGCTGAACCTCTCGGCCGTGGTCGAAGCCCAGCATATCCGCGGGCTCGCCAGCCTGATCGGGTTGCCGCAGCTGACCATCCTGAACTGGTACGTCTGGCCGCTGTTCCCGATGTTCGTGGTGTTCTACGTCTCGGCGCTGGCGGAAACCAACCGTCCGCCCTTCGACCTCGTCGAGGCCGAATCCGAGCTTGTCGCCGGCTTCATGGTCGAATACGGCTCGACGCCGTACCTCCTGTTCATGCTCGGCGAGTATGTCGCGATCGTCACGATGTGCGCGATGGCGACCATCCTGTTCCTCGGAGGCTGGCTGCCGCCGGTGGACCTGCCGCCGTTCAACTGGGTGCCGGGGATCATCTGGTTCTCGCTCAAAGTGTTCTTCATGTTCTTCCTGTTCGCGATGGCAAAGGCGATCGTGCCGCGCTACCGCTACGACCAATTGATGCGCCTCGGCTGGAAGGTGTTCCTGCCGCTGTCGCTGGCGATGGTGGTCGTGGTGGCGGGCGTGCTGCAATTCGCCGACATCGCGCCGAAGTGAGGGCCGTCATGGGTATCAACATCAACGCCACTGCACGCTCGCTTCTGCTGTCGGAGTTCGTCTCGGCGTTCTTCCTCGCCATGCGCTATTTCTTCCAGCCGAAGCCGACGCTGAACTATCCCTTCGAGAAGGGCCCGATCTCGCCACGCTTCCGCGGCGAGCATGCGCTGCGCCGCTATCCGAATGGTGAAGAGCGCTGCATCGCCTGCAAGCTGTGCGAAGCGATCTGCCCGGCGCAGGCCATCACCATCGAGGCCGGCCCGCGCCGCAACGACGGCACCCGCCGCACCGTGCGCTACGACATCGACATGGTGAAGTGCATCTATTGCGGCCTCTGCCAGGAGGCCTGCCCGGTCGACGCCATCGTCGAAGGTCCGAACTTCGAGTTCGCGGCCGAGACCCGCGAGGAACTGTTCTATGACAAGGCCAAGCTGCTCGCCAATGGCGACCGCTGGGAACGCGAGATCGCAAAAGCGATCGAGCTCGACGCGCCGTACCGGTGAGATGAGAGCATGATCCTTCCCGCGCTGTTCTTCTATCTCTTCGCCGGCGTCTGCGTCGCCTCGGCGGTGATGGTGATTGTCTCGCGCAATCCCGTGCACTCCGTGCTGTACCTGATCCTGGCCTTCGTCAACGCCTCCGGCCTGTTCGTGCTGATGGGCGCCGAATTCCTCGCGATGATCCTGATCGTCGTCTATGTCGGCGCGGTCGCGGTGCTGTTCCTGTTCGTCATCATGATGCTCGATGTCGACTTCACCGAGCTGCGCGAAGGCTTCATCCAGTACCTGCCGGTGGGTGTCGTGATCGGCGGCATCTTCCTGTTCGAGCTGCTGCTCACCGTCGGCGCCTGGGTCATCAACCCGACCGTGAGCAAGACCATCACGGCGCCGATCCCGACCAACGTATCGAACACCGAGGCGCTGGGTCTCGTGCTCTATACGAAGTATGTCCACTACTTCCAGCTCTCGGGCATGGTGCTGCTGGTCGCCATGATCGGCGCCATCGTGCTGACGCTCCGCCACAAGGCGAACATCAAGCGGCAGGACATCAACGTTCAGAACGCGCGCACGCCGGAGATGGCGATGGCGATGCGCAAGGTGGCGTCGGGGCAGGGGCTCCAGGACGCTGATGCTGCGGAGTGGGTGAAATGACGGTCGGGCTCGGACACTATCTGGCGGTCGGCGCGATCCTGTTCACGCTCGGCATCCTCGGCATCTTCCTGAACCGCAAGAACATCATCATTATCCTGATGTCGATCGAGCTGATCCTGCTCTCGGTCAACATCAATCTGGTGGCATTCTCGACCTTCCTCGGCGACATCGTCGGCCAGGTCTTCGCGCTGCTGGTCTTGACCGTTGCGGCTGCCGAAGCCGCGATCGGTCTCGCCATCCTGGTGGTCTATTTCCGCAACCGCGGCTCGATCGCGGTTGAGGACGTCAATCTGATGAAGGGCTAACGCATGATCCGGAAAAGTGGACACCGGTTTTCCGACCAGATCATGCGGAGAGAGAAATAAGTCATGGTCCAGGCAATTGTCTTTCTGCCTCTGCTGGGCGCCATTCTTGCTGGCCTGATCGCGCTGTTCGGCGCGCATGCCCGCAACCCCTCCGGCGACACGGTCGAGCATCACGATGACCACGGTCACGGCGACGCCCATGCGGCGGCCGCGCACGACGATCATGGCCACGACGATCACGCGCACGACGACCACGGTCCGGTCGAGCCGGCGGCTGCGGGTTCGCGCGGGGCGGAGCTGATCACGACCGCATTGCTGTTCGTGGCGGCGGCGCTGTCCTGGATGACGCTGGTCGATGTCGGCTTCAATGGCCATGACGCCAGAATCCAGCTGCTGCCTTGGATCTTCTCCGGCGACTTGCAAGTCTACTGGGCGCTGCGCGTCGACACGCTCACAGCCGTGATGCTGGTGGTGGTCACGACCGTGTCCTCGCTCGTGCACCTCTATTCCATTGGCTACATGGATGAGGATCCGTACCGGCCGCGTTTCTTCGGCTATCTCTCGCTGTTCACCTTCGCCATGCTGATGCTGGTGACGGCCGATAACCTCGTGCAGCTGTTCTTCGGCTGGGAAGGCGTGGGTCTGGCCAGCTATTTGCTGATCGGTTTCTGGTACCAGAAGCCGTCGGCGAACGCGGCGGCGATCAAGGCCTTCGTGGTCAACCGCGTCGGCGATTTCGGCTTCGCGCTCGGCATCTTCGCGATCTTCGCGCTGGTCGGCTCGACCGATTTCGAGACGATCTTCCACGCCGCCCCCGGCCTCACAGGCAAGACCATCGACTTCCTCGGCTGGCAGGTGGATGCGCTGACACTGACCTGCTTGCTGCTGTTCATGGGCGCGATGGGCAAGTCCGCGCAGTTCCTGCTGCACACCTGGTTGCCGGACGCGATGGAAGGCCCGACGCCGGTGTCGGCGCTGATCCACGCCGCGACCATGGTCACCGCCGGCGTGTTCATGGTGGCGCGCCTGTCGCCGCTGTTCGAGCTTGCGCCGAACGCGCAGGCCGTCGTGATGTTCTTCGGCGCCACCACGGCGTTCTTCGCGGCGACCATCGGCCTCGTCCAGAACGACATC
This sequence comes from Bradyrhizobium ganzhouense, assembly GCF_049949285.1. NCBI lineage: Bacteria > Pseudomonadati > Pseudomonadota > Alphaproteobacteria > Hyphomicrobiales > Nitrobacteraceae > Bradyrhizobium > Bradyrhizobium ganzhouense. Next base: position 5,275,516 of record NZ_CP181318.1, on the reverse strand, counting down.
AAGCGCATCGTCGCGTACTCGACCTGTTCGCAGCTCGGCTACATGTTCGTGGCGATGGGAGCAGGGGCCTATTCGGTTGGCATGTTCCACCTGTTCACGCACGCCTTCTTCAAGGCGCTGCTGTTCTTGGGCTCCGGCTCGGTGATCTACGCGATGCATCACGAGCAGGACATCCGCAAGATGGGCGGCCTGTGGAGGAAGATCCCCTACACCTATGCGGTGATGGTGGTCGGCACGCTTGCGCTGACCGGCTTCCCGCTTACGGCCGGCTACTTCTCCAAGGACGCCATCATCGAGTCCTCCTACGCCTCGCATAATCCGTTGGCGATCTACGGCTTCCTGATGACGGTCGTCGCAGCCGGCCTGACCTCGTTCTATTCCTGGCGCCTGATCTTCAAGACCTTCCATGGCGAGCCGCATGACGAGCAGCACTATGAAGCCGCGCATGAGGCGCCGCTCTGGATTCTGATCCCGATCGGCGTGCTCGCGGTCGGCTCGATCGTCGCGGGCTTCCCGTTCAAGGAGCTGTTCGCCGGTCACGGCGTTGAGGAGTTCTTCCGCGAATCCGTCAAGATGAACCCGCACATCATCGAGGAGATGCACCACATCCCCGAAACCATCGCCTTGTTGCCGACGGTGATGATGGTGCTGGGCTTCCTGATCTCGTACCTGTTCTACATCCGCCGTCCCTACATTCCCGTTCGGCTCGCTCAAGAGCAGCCGGGGCTGTACCAGTTCCTGCTCAACAAATGGTACTTCGATGAGCTCTACGAGGTCATCTTCGTCCGTCCGGCGAAGTGGATCGGCTACCAGCTCTGGAAGAAGGGCGACGGCTTCATCATCGATGGCCTCGGCCCCGACGGCGTCTCGGCGCGCGTCTTGGATATCACCCGCAACGTCGTGAAGATCCAGACCGGCTATCTCTATCACTACGCCTTCGCCATGCTGATCGGCGCCGCCGGCCTGATCACCTGGTTCATGTTCGGCTTTGGAGGCCAGTAAATGACAACCTGGCCCATCCTATCCGTCACCACCTTCCTGCCGCTGGTCGGCGCGCTGATCGTTTATCTCAGCCGCGGCGATGACGAGGCCGCCCGGCGCAACTCGCGCTGGATCGCGCTCTGGACCACGCTGATCACCTTTGCGGTGTCGGTGCTCCTGGTCCTGCGCTTCGATCCGTCGGTGGCCGACTTCCAGTTCGTCGAGAAGGCGTCGTGGCTCGCTACCGGCATCACCTACCACATGGGTGTCGACGGCATTTCGCTGCCCTTCGTGATCCTGACCACCGCCTTGATGCCGTTCTGCATCATCGCGAGCTGGAAGTCGGTCACGAGCCGGGTGCGTGAATACATGATGGCGTTCCTGATCCTGGAAACGCTGATGATCGGCACCTTCTCGGCGCTCGACCTCGTGCTGTTCTATCTGTTCTTCGAGGGCGGCCTGATCCCGATGTTCCTGATCATCGGCGTCTGGGGTGGCCCGCGCCGGGTCTATGCGTCCTTCAAGTTCTTCCTCTACACGCTGCTTGGCTCGGTCTTGATGCTGCTCGCCATCATGGCGCTGTACTGGAACGCCGGTACCACCGACATCCCGGCCCTGATGCATACGGCCGTGCCGCGCAGCTTGCAGACCTGGGCGTGGCTCGCATTCTTCGCATCCTTCGCGGTGAAGATGCCGATGTGGCCGGTGCACACCTGGCTCCCCGACGCACACGTCGAGGCGCCCACGGCAGGCTCGGTGATCCTGGCCGCGATCCTGCTGAAGATGGGCGGCTACGGTTTCCTCCGCTTCTCGCTGCCGATGTTCCCGCTGGCCTCGCATGACTTCGCGCCGCTGATCTTCACGCTCTCGGTCATCGCCATCATCTACACCTCGCTGGTGGCTTTGATGCAGGAGGACATGAAGAAGCTGATCGCGTACTCGTCGGTGGCGCATATGGGCTTCGTCACCATGGGCATCTTCGCCGGCACCATGCAGGGCGTCGCCGGCGGCGTGTTCCAGATGATCTCGCACGGCATCGTCTCGGGCGCGCTGTTCCTCTGCGTCGGCGTGGTCTACGACCGCATGCACACCCGCGAGATCTCGGCCTATGGCGGCCTCGTCAACCGGATGCCGCTCTACGCGTTGACCTTCATGGTCTTCACCATGGCCAATGTCGGTCTGCCCGGAACGTCCGGCTTCGTCGGCGAGTTCATGACGCTGCTCGGCACCTTCAAGGTCTCGATCCCGACCGCGTTCTTCGCCACGACCGGCGTAATCCTCTCGGCGTGCTACGCGCTGTGGCTCTACCGCAAGGTCGTGTTCGGGGCGCTGATCAAGCCGTCGCTGGCGAGCATCAAGGACCTCACTCTGCGTGAGTGCGTGACGCTGTTCCCGCTGATCGCGCTGACGATCCTGTTCGGCGTCTATCCGAAGCCGGTGCTCGACATGTCGGCCGCCTCGGTCCAGCAACTCGTCAACAATTACAACACCGCTGTGACGGCCGTTAAGGCCGCCGCACTGCTCCAGTGATCGGGCAGGTCAGGATATCGCCATGAGCTTTACGACTGCAGGTTATCAACTGGCGCCGGTGCTGCCCGAGCTCGTGCTCGCGATCGGCGCCATGGCGCTTCTGATGTTCGGCGCCTATCGCGGGCAGGGGACCACCAGCGCGGTCACCACGCTCGCGGTGCTGCTGCTGATCGTGGTCGGCGTGCTCGAATACATGCTGCCGGCTGGCAAGCAGGTGACCTTCGGCGGCAGCTTCATCGTCGACGATTTCGCCCGCTTCATGAAGATCCTCGCTTTGATCGGCTCGGCGGTGACGCTGGTGCTGTCGACCGAGTTCCTGTCCGACCCGTCGCGTCGCATCTTCGAATACGCAATCCTGGTGCTGCTCTCGACGCTCGGCATGATGGTGCTGATCTCGGCTGGTGACCTGATCTCGCTCTATCTCGGCCTCGAACTGATGTCGCTCGCGCTGTACGTCGTGGCGACCTCGAACCGCGACAACGCCAAGTCGACCGAAGCCGGCCTGAAGTATTTTGTGCTGGGCGCGCTGTCCTCGGGCATGTTGCTTTACGGCGCCTCGCTGATCTACGGCTTCACCGGCACCGTCAGCTTTGCTGGCATCGCAACAGCTGCGACGGCCGCGAATGTCGGCCTGGTGTTCGGCCTGGTGTTCCTGCTCGCCGGCCTCTGCTTCAAGGTTTCGGCCGTGCCGTTCCATATGTGGACGCCGGACGTGTACGAAGGCGCCCCGACGCCGGTTACGGCCTTCTTCGCGTCCGCCCCGAAGGTCGCTGCACTTGCCGTCTTCACCCGTGTCACGCTGACCGCATTCCCGGGCATCGTCTCGCAGTGGCAGCAGATCCTGGTGTTCGTCGCGATCGCCTCGATGGCGCTGGGCTCGTTCGCCGCGATCGGCCAGAGCAACATCAAGCGCCTGATGGCGTACTCCTCGATCGGCCATATGGGCTTCGCCCTGGTCGGCCTTGCCTCCGGCACCGTCGAGGGCGCGCAAGGCGTGCTGATGTACATCGTGATCTATGTGGCGATGACACTCGGCTCGTTCTCGATCATCCTCGCGATGAAGCGCAACGGCCAGGCCGTCGAGCAGATCAAGGATTTCGCCGGTCTGTCGCGCACCAATCCGCTGCTGGCCTTCATGTTCGCGATGCTGCTGTTCTCGCTCGCCGGTATCCCGCCGCTCGCTGGCTTCTTCGCCAAATGGTATGTGTTCGTGGCCGCCATCAAGGCGAATTTGTTCACGCTCGCCGTGATCGGCGTGCTCTCCAGCGTCGTAGGCGCCTACTACTATCTCACCATCGTCAAGACGATGTATTTCGACGAGCCGGCAGGCCAGGTCGATCCGGTGCGTGTCGAGGTCAAGACGGTGCTGGCCGTCTTTGGCCTGTTCAACATCCTGTTTGCGTTGTTCGCGGGTCCGGTGGTGAGCGTCGCCTCCGCCGCCGCCAAGTCGCTGTTCTAGGATGGGGTTCGCGCTCGGTCCTCGTGCAATCGCAGCGGGCTACAAGCTCGCAGCTTCTGAGCGGACCGGCTCGACCAATACGGATGCGATCGAAAGCGCCCGCGCAGGCGAGCGGGGCCCGATGTGGTTCGTGACAGCCGAGCAGACGGCGGGCCGCGGCCGCCGCCAGCGTGCCTGGGTCTCGCCCCGTGGCAATCTTGCGGCCAGCCTCCTTGAAGTGCTGGACGTCGCACCAGCGGTCGCCGCCACAATCGGTTTTGCCGCGGGGCTGGCGGAGGAAGCCGCCCTCGAGAAAGTCAGTATCGAGGCTGCGCTGCGGCTCGGCCCCGACCGGCCGCGATACACCCTGAAATGGCCGAATGACGTCCTCGCCAACGGAAAGAAGCTGGTCGGCATTGGCCTGGAGGCCGAAGCCGTCGGCGATCGCCTCGCCATCGTCGTCGGCATCGGTACCAATATCGTGGCAGCGCCCGAGGGCACGCCGACGCCGGCCGTGTCGCTCGCGGCCCTCGGCGTCCAGATCAGCGCGGAAGAACTGTTTTCGGCGCTGACGGATGCGTGGGTCGAGTTTCGCGGCATCTGGGACAATGGCCGCGGCTTTGCCGAGATCCGAAAACTCTGGCTCGAGCGCGCCGCCCGTCTTGGCGAGCCGATCGCGATCCACACGGGAACCACGGTGCTGGAAGGCATTTTTGACACGATCGACGACACCGGCTGCCTGATCGTCCGCACCGCGGAGGGGCGTCGCGTGCCGATTGCCGCGGGCGAGGTGTTCTTCGGCCCGGTCCGTTCGGTGGGAGCTGCGTGATGGCGAGACCCGACGAACTGGTATTTGCGCCGCTCGGCGGCGTCGGCGAGATCGGCATGAACCTGTCGATCTACGGCCTTGGCAACCGCCACCAGCGCTCCTGGCTGGCGGTCGATCTCGGCGTCTCCTTCGGCGACGAGGAGCATCTGCCCGGCATCGACCTGATCATGCCGGACATCAGCTTCCTGGAGAAGGAGCGCAAGAACCTGATGGGTCTGGTGCTGACGCACGCCCATGAGGATCATTTCGGCGCGATCATCGATCTCTGGCCGCAGCTGAAATGCCCGATCTACGCGACGCAGTTCAGTGCGGCCCTGTTCGAGGCCAAATGCGCCGCCGAGCGCAACGCGCCGAAGATTCCCGTCACCGTGGTCCCATCGGGCGGGCGCATCGACATCGGCCCGTTCAACGTTGAGTTCATCCCGGTCGCGCATTCCATTCCCGAAGCGCATGCGCTGGCGATCCACACCGAGGCCGGCACGGTGCTGCACACCGGCGACTGGAAGATCGATCCGACTCCGACGCTGGGCCGCCCCACCGACGAGAAGCGGCTGCGCGAGCTCGGCGAGGAGGGCGTGCTCGCCCTGATCGGCGATTCCACCAATGCGGTGCGCGACGGTCGGTCGCCTTCCGAAGCCGAGGTCGCCCGCACCATTATCGACCTCGTGAAGGCCGCCAAGGGCCGCGTCGCGGTGACGACCTTCGCCTCCAACGTCGCCCGCATCAAGGCCGTCGCCGATGCCGCGAAGGCCGCCGACCGTGAGGTCGTCGTGGTCGGCCGCGCCATGGAGCGCGTGGTGCAGGTCGCGCGCGAGACCGGCTATCTCGACGGCGTGCAGAATTTCCGCTCGCCCGAGGTCTACGGCCATCTGCCGCAGGACAAGGTGCTGGCGCTCTGCACCGGCAGCCAGGGCGAGTCCCGCGCCGCGCTGGCGCGCATCGCCAATGACGACCACCCGGAGATCACGCTCAACCGCGGCGACAGCGTGATCTTCTCCTCGCGCACGATTCCAGGCAACGAGAAGGCGGTCGGCTCGATCATCAACAATCTGGTGCTGCAGGGCGTCGAGGTCCTCACCGACCGCGACCATCTGGTCCACGTCTCCGGCCATCCCCGCCGCGACGAGCTGCGCGACATGATCTCCTGGGTGAAGCCGCAGCTCCTGCTCCCCGTCCATGGCGAAGCCCTGCACCTGAACGAGCACGCCAAGCTTGCGCGCGCCGCCGGCGTGCCGCGCGTCCTGGTCGTCCGCAACGGCGACCTCGTCAAGCTCGGTCCCGGCGATCCCGGCATCGTCGGCGAGGTGCCGTCGGGCCGGCTCTACAAGGACGGCACGATTCTTGAAGATTCCAAATCTCGCGCGGTGGTCGAGCGCCGCCGCATGGCGTTCTCCGGCTGCGCCTTCGTCGCCATCGCCATGACCGCGCAGGGCGAGCTTGTCGATGAGCCCGAGGTCGATCTGGTTGGCATTCCCGAAAAGAACCGTGCCGGCGAGCCCTTCGACGACATCGTCTTCGATGCCGTGATGTCCACGGTCGAGGGCCTGCCGAAGGCGCGCCGCCGGGATCCGGATGCGCTGGCTGAATCGGTGCGACGCGCTGTCCGGGCGGTCATCAACGAACATTGGGGCAAAAAGCCCCCCTGTCTGGTACACGTCCTGACGGTGTAAGGGAGACGAACATGCTCGGCCGGCTCAACCACGTGGCGATCGCCACAAAGGACGCCATCAAGGCTGCCAAGATCTACGGCGCCGCGTTCGGCGCGCAGATTTCCGAGGCCGTCGCGCTGCCCGAGCATGGCGTCACCACCGTGTTCGCGACGCTCCCCAACACCAAAATCGAGTTCATCGAGCCGCTCGGCGAGACCTCGCCGATCGCAAAGTTTCTCGAGCGCAATGCCGACGGCGGCATCCACCACGTCTGCTACGAGGTCGTCGACATCATCGCCTCGCGCGACATCCTGGTGAAGGAGGGCGCCCGCGTGCTCGGCGACGGCGTGCCGAAGATCGGCGCCCACGGCAAGCCGGTGCTGTTCCTGCACCCAAAGGACTTTTCCGGCGCGCTGGTCGAAATCGAGCAGGCGTAGGGCCGCACCCATGGCCGTCCAAATCTCAACCGCGCTCGCGATCTACTTCGTCATCTGGTGGATCGCGCTGTTTTTGACCTTGCCGTTCGGCGTGCGCAGCCAGCACGAGGACGGCGTCGGCGCGCCCGGCACGGACCCAGGCGCACCTGTTATGACCGGCATGAAGCGCAAGCTGATCTGGACCACGATCATCTCGGCGATCATCTATGGCCTCGGCATGGTGGCCTATCAGGCCGGCTATCTCTCGATCGAACGCCTGTCGAAATTGATGGGAATGCCGTTTTAGCGATTTTTGCCAGATTTTTCCGCGTTGCGTCTGGTTTGGGGGAGCAAATGACTTTTCAGAGGATCGTCGTCGCGCTTCTGGTGCTGATCGTCGCCGGTCTCGGGGCGATCGGCTATTTTGAGTGGAGGATGGCCGTGCAGGTGCGAACGCTGAAGGCGTTCGTCGAGGGCTACGTCTTCAACGAGGCCGTGCAGGCCTGCGAGCAGGTCAAGAGCTCGACGCCGTTCAAATGGAACGGCGGCAAAAGCACCTCGGTGATCGGCCTGAACTCGGTCAAGCTGGACAAATACACCGTCAGCGCCAGCTACACGCTGGTGGCGGACAGCGTCTATTGCGATTACGATCCCATCAAAAGAAAGGCCGAGATCGGCTCGAGCTTCCTGGAGCGGGAGTAACGATCCGGCCATCAAGCATGGGATGGGATCGTCATGACCGGGAGCCGGACGGGGGATTATCGGATTCTGAAGGAAGCAGCCTTGCGGGACTATCTCGCGGGCCTGCCTGACATCGCGGCGCTGCTCGGCGGCGCGCCGGCTGCCTGGGGGATCACCGAGGTCGGCGACGGCAATCTCAACCTCGTTTTCATCGTCAAAGGCGCAAGCGGCGGCATCGCCGTGAAGCAGGCGCTGCCTTACGTCCGCCTCGTCGGCGAGAGCTGGCCCTTGCCGCTGTCGCGGGCCCATTACGAATATCTCGCGCTGACCCGGCAAGCCGAGCTCGCGCCCGGCCTCGTGCCGGCCTTGCTGCACCACAACGAGACGCTGGCACTCACCGTGATGGAGCTGCTCGAGCCCCACATCATCATGCGCAAGGGGCTGGTGGCTGCGACGCGCTATCCGCGCTTCGTCGACGACATCACGACGTTCATGGCGCGGACGCTGTTCTTGAGCTCCGACCTCGCGTGCTCCGCCGCGGAAAAGAAGGAGGCCATCGCGGCCTTCGCCGGCAACCATGCGCTGTGCAAGATCACCGAGGATCTGATCTTCACCGATCCCTACCGCATTGCCGAGCAGAACCGCTGGACCGCGCCGTATCTCGACGGCCTGGCCGCGTCCTTGCGCGACGACATGGAGCTGCATGTCGCGATCTCCCGGCTGAAGCTGAAATTCATGGCGAGCCCCGAAGCGCTGCTTCATGGCGATCTCCATACCGGCTCGATCATGGTGACCGAGAGCGAGACACGCGTCATCGACCCGGAATTCGCCTTCTACGGCCCGATGGGGTTTGACGTCGGCGCAGTGCTGGCGAACCTCCTGATGGCCTATTTTGCCTCCGCCGGCCACGAGCGCGCACCGGGCGAGCGGCGCGAATTCGAGGGCTGGGTGCTGGAGACGGTCGACCAGGTTTGGAACGGGTTCGCCGCCAAATTCCTCGACCTCTGGCGATCGGAGGCCCGCGGCGACGCCTATCCGGTCTCGCTCTTCGCCGGCGAGAAGGGGGCTGCGCGGCTGGAGCTCGAACGGCAGGCCTACATGCAGCGTCTGTTCACCGACACGGTCGGCTTTGCCGCCGCCAAAACGATCCGCCGCATCTTCGGCCTCGCCCACAACATCGATTTCGAGCTGATCGAGGACCCCAGGAAGCGCGCCATCAGCGAAGCCCGCGCCGTGCGGCTGGCGCGGGGAATGATGGTGGAGGCGGTGGCGTTTCGGACGATCGCCGACGTTAGCGGCGCTGCGCGAAAACTGCGCGATTGGCAGCCGGAATTGTCCAGCTGAAGACGTCGCGCACGGTCCACCTGGTCCTGGTCGCTCTATGACGCACCGCGTCAATCGGCGGCTTGCATCGCTGGGGGATGCAACCCGGCCCCCGAGGCGCGGAACCGGCTGATCGCCATCAAAACGAAGCTTGCGTTCGACGGGCTCCGAATGATCAAATCCCTGATCGGAATACCTGCGTTGGGGGACACATGATGTTCAGGATGATTGCGATCGTAGCGGGCCTGGGACTGGCGCTCGCCGCCCCGGCAGAGGCCCAGACACCGCGCAAGGGCGGAACCATCCGCATGACCGCGCCCTATGGCTCGAGCTTCACCAGCCTGGACATCCACACGACCCAGCGTGCCCAGGACGAGATCTACGCCAAGGCGCTGCATCGCTCGCTCTACATCTGGGATTCCGCGGAAGGAAAGCCGGTCCCGGAATTGGCCAAGGAGGTCGTCGTCTCCGGCGGCGGTCTCGTTTACACCTTCAAGCTCCGCGCCGACGCCTATTTCCACAACGGCCGCAAGATGACGGCCGACGACCTCATCTGGTCCTATAACCGCATCATGGACGGCACCAAGGCCTATCCCGGTGCGCGCTATGTGCGCATCATCGAGGGCGCGGCCGCGGTGGAGAAAGGCCAGGCCAAGGAAATTTCCGGCCTGAAGAAGATCGACGACTTCACCGTCGAAATGAAGCTGACCGAGAAGGTCGATCCGGGCTTCTATCTCTTCACCGCGCTGACCTCGATCTATCCTGCCGATGAAGCCGTCAAGGACAGCTTCATCCAGCATCCGATCGGCCTCGGACCGTTCAAGTTCGTGGAGCACGTGCCCGGATCGCGCATCGTGATGGAGCGGTGGGACCGGTTCTACAAGCCCGGCAAGCCCTACGCCGACAAGGTCATCGTGTCGATCATGGCCGAGGCTGCGGCGCGCGATGTCGCGTTCCGCAATAAGGAGATCGACACCTCGGTGCTGGGGCCGGCGCAGTATGTCGCCTATCAGGCCGATCCCAACCTCAAGGGCACCATCGCCGAGGTCGCCGAGGTCTTCACGCGTTACATGGGGATGAATCCCGCATTCAAGCCGTTCGCCGACAAGCGCGTCCGGCAGGCGATCAACTACGCGATCGACACCGACCTGATTATCAACAAGCTGGTCAAGGGCAAGGCCTATCGCGCCACCAGCTGGCTGCCGCTGACCTCGCCGGCCTACGACAAGGCCATGAAGCCGTACCCCTACGATCCCGCCAAGGCCAAGCAGCTGCTCGCGGACGCAGGCTATCCCTCGGGCTTCGAATTCGAATGGACCACCAGCCAGAATGAAAGCTGGGGCCTGCCGATCGTCTCGGCCGTCATCCCGATGCTGGACAAGGTCGGCATCAAGGTGAAGGTCAAGCAGGTCGAGGCCGCGGTGCTGTCGGAGGTGGTTCGCTCGGGTGACTACCAGGCCTTCATCTATTCCCAGCAGACCGGCCCGGACCCCCAGGCCGCGCTGAAATGCTTCCATTCGTCGACGCCGCAATCGGCCTGCAACTACATGAATTTCAAGAACGCCGAGTTCGACAAGATCCTCGACGAGGCCGGGCAGGCCGACGATTCCGCAAAGCGCACCCAGCTGATGCAGAAGGCCAATGCGCTGCTCTATGACGAGGCGCCGGTCTGGTTCTTCAACTACAACAAGGCGGTCATGGCGGTGCAGCCGTGGCTTCACGGAGTTCAGCTGAACGCGACCGAGCTGACCCACCAGAACGTCGAGGATATCTGGGTCGACGAGACCTCGCCCGCGAAGTGACCCGCGTTCTCGTGCTCCCTCCATCGCAATGAACGATGGAGGGAGGGAAGAAAGTGCCGATGCTCTCCTTCCTGATCCGCCGCCTCCTGCAGACCATTCCGACCGTGCTCGCCGTCGTGGCTCTGGTGTTCGTGCTGTTCAGCGTCGTTCCCGGCAGCATCGTCTCGAGCCTGAGCGACGACGCCGACCCCCAGGTCGAGCTGCGCCTGAAGAAGCAGCTCGGTCTCGACGATCCCGTCTATGTGCGTTTCGGCGCCTATATCGCCAAGCTCGCCACCGGTGATTTCGGCACGTCGTTCCGGACCCGCGAACCCGTCACCTCCATGATCGCCAAGCGGGCCTGGCCGACGCTGCAGCTGATCTTCACCGCCATGGCGTTTGCGGTTCTGCTCGGCGTGCCGCTCGGCTTCATTGCCGCATTGCGGCCGGGTGGTCTGGTCGATAGTGCCGCGATGGTCGTGGCGGTATCGGGCCTGTCCATTGCCAAATTCTGGCTCGGGCTGGTGCTGATGTATCTGTTTGCGCTGAAGCTCGGCTGGCTGCCGAGTTTCGGTTATGGCGATGGCGGCCTGAAATATCTGCTCTTGCCGGCCGTGACGCTCGGCGTCTCGCCGATGGCGCTGTTTGCCCGGACGACGCGCGCAGCTGTGCTCGAGATCATGACGGCTGATTTCGTCCGCACCGCGCGCTCCAAGGGCATGAGCGAGACCCGCGTGGTGAAGTGGCATGTGATGCGCAACGCGCTCGTCATCATTCTCACCACCGTCGGCCTGCAGTTCGGCGGCCTGATGGGGCAGGCGGTCGTCGTCGAAAAGCTGTTTTCCTGGCCGGGCATCGGCTCGCTGCTCGTGGACAGCGTCCTGCAGCGCGATATTCCGGCCGTCCAGGGCTCCATTCTCGTGGTGGTGCTGGCCTTTCTCGCGATCAACTTGCTGATCGACGTGCTCTACGGCGTGATCGATCCGAGGATCAGATACGCATGAAGCTTCGCGCCAATCTCATCATCGGCGGCGCGCTGTTCGCGCTCGCGATCGTGGTCGGCCTGCTCGCGCCCTGGCTGGCACACACCGATCCTGTCATGGACGCCAATTTGCTGAACGCGGAGGAGCCCCCGAGCTGGACCTGGTGGTTCGGCACCGACGACCAGGGCCGCGACATCTATTCCCGCGTCGTCTACGGCGCGCGCGTCTCGCTGACGGTCGGCATCGTCTCGCAGCTCATCAACAGCGTCATCGGCGTGGCGCTGGGCCTGAGCGCTGGTTATTGGGGCGGCTGGTGGGACGATTTTGTCAACGCCCTGACCAATGTCATGCTCGCGATCCCCTCGCTGATCTTCGCGCTGGCTATCATGGCGGTGCTTGGACCGGGCCTGACCAGCCTGCTGATCGCGCTGGGGCTGACCAACTGGTCCTTCACCTGCCGGATCGCGCGGGCCTCGGCGCTGTCGCTGCGGAGCCAGGGCTATGTGCAGGCCGCCACCGTGCTCGGCTATGGCGATCTGCGCATCATGATGACGCAGCTGCTGCCGAACATGCTTGGGCCGATCGTCGTCATCGGCACGCTCGGCATGGGCAGCGCGGTCCTCTCCGAAGCCGCTCTGTCGTTCCTCGGCCTCGGCGTCCGACCGCCGTTTCCGAGCTGGGGCAGCATGTTGTCGGACGCCCGCGACCAGATCACGACAGCGCCATGGCTGTCGGTGTTTCCGGGCCTCGCCATCTTCCTGACGGTGCTCGGCCTCAACCTGCTTGGCGACGGCCTGCGCGACATCCTCGATCCTCAATCGCGGAGCCGGCGGACATGACGGGCGCGCCGCTGATCGAAGTCGAGGATTTGCGCATCGATCTTGACGATGGATCGCGGCGCGTTGCGGCGGCCGAGGGCATTTCATTCCGCATCGATCGCGGCGAGACCTTCGGCCTTGTCGGCGAATCCGGCTGCGGCAAGAGCATCACGGCGCTCGCATTGATCGGCCTGTTGCGGCAGCCGCTGTCGATCGGTGGCGGCGTCATCCGGTTTGACGGGCGGGAGATTCAGCACCTGTCGGCGGCCGCGCAACGGGACCTGCGCGGCAATCGCATCGCCATGATCTTCCAGGAGCCGATGACGGCGCTCAACCCGGTCTCGCCCGTCGGACGGCAGATCGCCGAGATGTTCGTGCTGCACAAGGGCAAGAGCTGGCGGGAGGCCAATCAGCTCGCAGTCGAGGCGCTCGCGAACGTCCGCGTTCCAGCGCCGGAGCGGCGCGTGAACGATTACCCGCACCAGCTTTCCGGCGGCATGCGCCAGCGCGTGATGATCGCGATTGCGCTGGCCTGCGGTCCGGACCTCCTGATCGCGGACGAGCCCACCACCGCGCTCGACGTGACCGTGCAGGCCGAAATCATCGAGCTGATGCGCAACCTGTGCGCCGAGCGAGGCACGGCGATCCTGATGATCAGCCACGATCTCGGCCTGGTCGCCAATGTCTGCCGCCGGGTCGCCGTGATGTATGCCGGCCGCATCGTCGAGGAGCGTGGCTCCGCCGATATTTTTCGTGCCCCCTCGCATCCCTATACCCAAGGCCTCGTCGCCTCGCTGCCGCGACTCGGCAGCCGGGCTGCGCTCGGCCGTAACAGGCTGAGGGAGATCGCTGGCGTCGTGCCGGCCATCACCAATTTCCCGGACGGCTGCCGGTTCAACCCGCGCTGCACGCAGGCGACTGACATTTGCAGGACCGTCGCGCCGACCGCGGATTTTCTGGAGGCCGGCGGTCTGGTGAGGTGCCATCACCATGCATGAGCCCAAAACCAGATCGGGCGAGGGGAGGCCGGACGACGATCTCATTCTCAGCGTCGAGGATCTCGCGGTGCATTTTCCGCTCGGCGGCGGCCTGTTCGGCCGCGGCCAGCGGATGCTTCGTGCCGTCGATGGCGTTGATCTCAAGCTGAAGCGCGGCGAATGCCTCGGCCTCGTCGGCGAGTCCGGCTCGGGCAAGTCGACCGTCGCCCTGTCGATCCTGGGCCTGCTGACGCCGACGCGCGGCCGCATCGTGCTGGACGGGCTGGTCGTGACCGGTCGGCCATCCGGCGACCGGAAGTCATTGGCCCGCATTGTCCAGATCGTCTTTCAGGATCCCTACGCCTCGCTCAATCCGCGCCAGACCGTTCGCCGCACGCTGGAAGATCCCCTGCGTGTACATGGCGTGACCGCGAAGAGCGAGATCGAGGACCGTGTCGCGACCATGTTGCGCCACGTGGGCCTGCGGCCCGAGCAGGCCGACCGCTACCCGCATGAATTCTCCGGCGGCCAGCGCCAGCGCATCGGCATTGCGCGTGCGCTGATCCTCAATCCCAAAATCGTCATCTGCGACGAGCCCGTCTCGGCGCTCGACGTCTCGATCCGCGCCCAGATCATCAATCTGTTGCTGGAATTGAAGGACACGCTCGGTCTCTCCTACATCATGATCAGCCATGATCTCGGCGTCGTCGAGCACATGAGCGACCGGGTCGCCGTGATGTATCTCGGCCGCATCGTCGAGAACGGCGACTGGCGCGAAATTTTTGAGCGCCCGGCGCACCCCTATACGCAGGCCCTGATCGCCGCCATTCCCGATCCCTTGCACCATGCACCGCTCGCCACGACGGGGGGCGATCTTCCCAATCCGCTCAATCCGCCGAATGGATGCGCCTTCAGCCCGCGCTGCCGTTATGCGGAGGACAGGTGCCGTCGCGAGCCGGGGCCGATGCTGGAGACGCGGCCCGATGGGCATGCGGTGAGGTGCTGGCGCAGCGGGGAGATTGCCGGGCAGGCGGTGGCAGCTTCGAGCGAAAGTGGGTCGCACGGAGCGCACGTCCGGCATGCGCCAGACCACTAAACGGCTCGCTCGATAGGTACTCCGTGGCCGGCGACATCCGGGCTTGTGGGCGAGGATCGACAACCTGTGACCGCAAAATAACGAATATTCAACTGTGGCGAGGCGCAATTGATTATTCAGGCAGCACCCCTGCTGGCACGTGACAGCAGGTCAGCTGGACTCTAAGCTTTTGTTGGGATCAAATTGGTCGCAGCGCGGTCCGGATTAGCAGGTGGATATGCTCTGCTCCCGCTGTGGGTTGCACGTTGCTGCCGGTTCAAAGTTTTGCCGTGACTGCGGTATGCCCCTTTCATGGCAATGCGGTTCGTGCGGACACCAGAACGCCGCAGGCGCGCGATTTTGCTCTGTCTGCGGCCAGACCAGCGCCAGGGAATTTCCCGAAGAACGCGAAGCAGCCGATGCTCCCAAGGCGGGCGCCAAGCCGCAGGTTGAGCGTCGTCGGCTCACGGTCATGTTCGTCGACCTCGTTGGGTCGACAGCGCTTGGAACGAGGCTGGACCCGGAAGATTTGCGCGAGGCGATCTCCGCTCACCACAATTGTGTGACGAACCTGGTCACGGACAATGGGGGATATGTCGCTCGCTACATAGGCGATGGCATACTCGCATATTTTGGCTATCCGAGCGCACATGAGGACGACGCCGAGTGCGCGGTGCGGAGTGGCTTGCTTGCGGCCGAGGCCGTTCATCATCTGAGCAGCCCAGCGGGGCCTCCCGGTTCGCTCAGGTGTCGTGTTGGCATCGCGACCGGCATAGCCGTTATCGGCGCTATCGTAGATGGGGACAGGGATTCTCAAACTGCGGTCGGCGAAACTCCGAATTTCGCAGCCAGATTGCAAGCAATCGCAGAGACAGGTGCGGTGGTGATCGATGAGGCGACACGTCGACTGACCGGTGAGATGTTTCAGTACCGACGCTTGGGCCCTTTGAACCTGAAAGGCCTGAAGGAGCCGGTCACCGCTTGGGAGGTCACCAAGGAAAATATCATCGGAAGTCGTTTCAAGGCTCTTCGTTCAATCGAGACGCCGCTGATCGGCCGAACGGAGGAGACGAGCCTGCTTCTGCGCCGATGGGACCAGGTCCTCGCAGGTCAGGGGGTGATGTGTCTGTTGATCGGTGAAGCAGGGATCGGGAAATCCAGGCTCATCTCGGTCCTTGAGGATGCAAGTCAGGGAGGAGATCGACTTCCGCCGCTACAATTTTCATGTTCAGCACACCAGCAGGACGCTCCGCTCTACCCGATCATCCGCCACATCGAGCTCGCGGCGAAGATCGAAGGCGGAGATTCCATGCCCGTGAGGTCCGAGAAGTTGGCGCTTCTGCTTGCGGAATACGGTGCTACGGAAATCGATGGTTTCCTGATCGGTGACCTTCTTTCGATTGCGATGCCGACGCCAAGTCTGCCGCTCGACTTGTCGGCGCGCAGGAAAAGAGACATGACCCTGGCTTCGATCATTCGATTGCTGAGAATGCAGACGTCCCAATCCGCCAGGCTGGCTGTCTTTGAAGATTTGCATTGGGCGGATCAAGTCACGTTGGATCTAATAGAAAGGCTGGTCGATGAAATAGATCAATTTCCTCTCATGTTGATCGCCAGCGGTCGCTTGGAGTTCCGGCCGCCCTGGATCACCCGTCCGCAGGTGACTCACTTGATCCTGACCGGGTTCGATCGGCGGCACGCAGCTTTGCTTGTTCGTGCCGTAGCCGGCGAGCATGCCCTGTCAGCAGAAGTAATCGATGAAATAGTATCCCGCTCTGACGGCGTGCCGCTGCATATTGAGGAGCTAACCAAATCAGTTTTGGAAATCCAACTCGACCAACTCAAGATTGGTGCGGGACGTTCGTTGGTTCCACCCTCACTCCACGCATCTTTAACGGCGCGATTGGATCGCCACCCCAATGCGAAAGAAGTAGCTCAGACGGCATCGGTGATCGGACGAGAGTTTTCATACGACGCTCTCAAGAGCATTAGTGACCTGGACGAGAGCAGTTTGATTGCCGCGCTCGACGAGCTGACTGCGGCGGGGCTTGTGAATGGTTTCGGGCGCGCGCCCGCGAGCGTCTATTCATTCAAGCACGCTCTGGTTCAGAATGCTGCTTATGACTCCATTTTGCGTAATCGCAGGCGCCATCTGCATCTCCGCCTTGCTTTGCTCTTGGAAGGAACCGCCGAACATAGTCCGATAACTAACACCGAGGTGTTGGCGCTTCATTTTGAAGAGGCCGGTGAGCCGGCCCGATCCATAAAGTACTACTTGCTTGCCGCAGAAAAAGCATCGGGTCGCTCGGCGCTAGCCGAGAAAGCCAGCCATTTGAAGAATGCTCTTCGTCAGCAAGACCTGCTTCCATCGGAGGCACAGAGCGCTGAACGAGAACTGATATTGCAATTGCAGCTCGGGCGAGCACTCATCGATCTTCGCGGGTCGGGCAGCGAAGAGGTTCTGACTTGCTATGAGCGAGCTCGTACATTAAGCCTGCGTACCGGTGATGCCGTATCTCTTCTGAGAGTCTATGATGGTCTGATCAACTACCATTTTACGCATTCGGATGCGGAGAGCCTGTCTCGATGCGCCGCCGATATTCGAGAGCTCCACCAGGATACAAAACTAGCCGGCTCCCGGTCGAAAGTGATGTCGTTGCGGGCTGCAGGATTGGCGCATTTCATTCGTGGACAGTTTGGCGATACCTGCGACGTCCTCTCCAGGTTGCTGACCGACTACGAAGTCGATCGGGATGGCCCTGAGGCCAATTTGGCCAGTCGGGACATGAAGGCGTCCATGTATACGATCATTGGCATGTCGCAGACCGCGATGGGCTATCCCGAATCCGGCTGCGAAACGGCAATGAAAGGCGTGAGGCATGCGGAATCGCTCAATCATGTCATCACCTTGGTGCTTGCCCTGAGGAGGGCTTGCGTACAGCGTATCATGTGGCGCGACGTGGAGGGCTGTGCAGCGCTTTCCGCACGACTTCTGGAAGTGAACAGAGTCCACGAAACCTTTCTGGGGAAGCGTGAAGGCGGCTTTTTCCACTCATGGGCATTGTCGCGGATGGAAGCCTCTGTAAGTCACCTGGAAGCGATGAGGCGCCATATTGCCGAACTGGACGAGGCTGGTCACTCGGTCATTCTGCCGTTCTTCATGGCAGCGGCTGCGGAAGTGCACCACGAGCAGGGGCAGGGCGCCGAGGCGTCCACGCTGTTGGAGAGGGCATTCCAGCTGGTGGAGCTAACTGGTGAGATCTGGTGCAAGTCGGAAATCATGCGGATGCGGGCCCTGGTTTGCGCGGCAAGTGTCACTGAAAGAGACCTGTGGCTTGCCGACGCCGTAGCGATAGCCAGAAGGCAGGGAGCAATGCTTTGGGAGCTGAGAGCCGCGCTCGCCCAGGCAACATGCTGGCATGCCGAAGGTAAGGTCGACGCCGCGTACAAGGTCCTTTTGCCAGCCCTGTCTGGCTTGACCGAAGGTCAATCGACGCTGGAGTTCAAGATGGCCTCGAATCTTCTAGCCCGCATAACGGCCGTCATCGGCACATAGCGCTTGTCCGGAAATCCTGCAGAGGATTGAGCCATTCCTATGCTGAAATCCAGTGGAGTCATGATCCGCAGCGGCTCGGACGCACTCAAGACGTACTACAAGCAACGGGCGTCTGAATACGATGATATTTACAAGCTGCGCCGGCGTCAGGCAGATCTCGCCGGGCTGCGGAGATGGGTAACGCGACACGTCAAGGGAAAGAGCGTGTTGGAGATCGCTGCAGGCACGGGCTATTGGACACAGGTGTGTTCTCGGTCGGCCAGGCTGGTGGTCGCAACCGACTTCAACGCCGAGACATTGGCCATTGCAGCCGGGCGCCGCCTTGGCTCGAATGTTTCGCTCGTCACCGCCGACGCATTCCGCCTGCCTGCTTTCGACACCACATTCGAAGTTGGAATCGCCGTGCTTTGGTGGTCCCATCTGAGGAAACGGGAGCAAGGAAAATTCATCGCGCAATTCCTGTCGCGGCTTGCGCCAGGCGCGAAGCTCCTGCTCGTCGATGAAGTTTACCGCAGGAATACGGCGAAGAACCCGATCTCGAGGCATGATCGCTTCGGAGACAGGCACGAAATAAGAGTGGGTAAGGACAATGTGCTCTATGAAATCGTCAAGAATTATCCTGCCGATGATGCACTGAGGCGCTCGCTTTCGGAATATTGTGATCGAGTGCGCATCACACGACTAACTCATTTTTGGGCGATCAGCGCACGCGTCAAGATGCGCTAGCTGGCGCGAGGGCTTGAGCCGACATCAGCCACCAGCGTCAGGGGCGTGGTCCCAACATGTTCATCGCTTTAACCCCGCACAGTTTCTGGGTCCTCTCCAGCAGGGTCGGCGTGTCGGTGCAGGGGCCAGTCAGCAGATCCGCCGCCAAGCCCATCTTCTCCAGGATGCGGAGGCCGCCAAACGCCGCCAGTGAGTCCGGTGCGACGAGCACGAGCTTGTCGACCGGCCGCGTTTGCTTGAGACGTTCGAGGAAGATTGGAACGTTTGCGCCCAGGATGTCTCCGCCGCACTCGATCAATACGGCTTCAGCGGGTAATCCGAGAATGTACTGAATGGCGCGATCAAAGATCGGCGCGATATCATTTCTCTCGGAAGGGTAGGTGGTAGGAAGGCCGAAGTCGACGCAGTCCAGCGTGGTGAAAGCGCCGAAATCCCGATAGGTCATGAGCTCGACGATCGACGAGGTTCCGGTGGCCTTGAGGACCGCGACCTTCGAATAGCCCTGATGAAGAAGCGACCGCAAGATCGTGAGCCCGGCCGTCGTTTTTCCAACTTCTGCGGACGTGCCCACGATCAGGTACAGTTCTGCGCCGTTGTCCGCGCTTCCCTCATCGCCGATTGCCGAAAAATCTCGAAGATTTGCTTTGTTCGCCCCTAACGTTCCCAGAAATTCGACTTTGCCGAGGGGATTCTTTCGCTGCGAAGAGGAGCCGACCAGTTCGCCGACAATTCCGCAGCTCGATAGTATCGAATACTCCTTGTCTGGAAGTAGTCCCTCTTTGGGAACGCCACCGACGACCCATCGAGTCGATTCACGATGACCGGGCGTCGCGAGAAAAACGTCACCCGGAAGGACTGACATGGACCTGCCGGATGGATGTTCCAATGAGACAGGCGCTTCACTCGACAGGAGCTTGAACGCGCCAAGATCTCCCTCAAACGCGGGAGACCTTATCCATCGAGACCGCTTGAGTGATCCCGAGCGTCTAAGAACTGAAGTAAGCTTCCAGTCATTCGTCAATGTCTGGTGCGCCTACTTCTTTGCTGGCCGTCGCTGTGATTTCTTCTTCGCAGCGGGCTTCCTCTTTTGGACAATGAACGCTTGGCCAGGAGTAAAATTAGCCCTGTGCTTCTTCGCAACACCGAGCGCGGTCAGAACTTGGTCCAATTGAGCCGCGGTCAGATTGACACGAACTGCAACGAAATCTTTGGCCAACGGGGCGCCTTCATCATCTTTCTTCGAAGCCATATTCCCCTCCAGATTAAACAAATGCCTAACGATACTATGACCTTGCTCCGCTTCGCGAGGGTCCGATCCGGCCCATCGCCATGATGACATCGTGCTCCAGTTTTGCCCGACGTGTCAAACGGCATTGGCTTCGGCCGAGGGTGGCCATCCCTAAGATGGAGCGGACGTCCGCGAAGCCGAAAGTGCAGCCAGGCTTTCGGCCACCCTCAGTTCGAACGATCGGGCCATCTGCTGTTTCGCAACAACGAGCGACCGCTCGAAATGCGCCTGCGCCTGTTGGACATCAGGCGGTTCGAACGCCAGCGTCACTTCTCCGGCGATGCGGCAGGCTTCCGCTTCCTGCCAGCGTTCGCCACTTTCGCTAATCCTCAGCAACGCCTCGTCACACCGCCGCTGCGCGTCGTCAAGCCGTCCGATCCGAGCGTAGGTCGCGCTCAACGTGCTGAGATACCACGGCGCATAGGCCGTCGCGCCGGTGGATCGCATCGCCGCAATCCCAGCCTCGATCATGTCGACGGCAACGCGGTCCTGCCCCTCGAGCGCGAGGACGCGGCCGCGCAACAGCGTCCCATAGGCGTTCCAGAAGCGTGATCCCTTGTCGTCCGCGAGCTGCATGAGCTCGCGGGCGAACTCGGCGGCGGCATCGAGCTTGCCCATGTAGATCAGCGTGAGTGACACGTGGGCGAGTGCGTACATCAACGTGGCGGCGTGACCGAATTCGCGGGCCTCGCGGATTGCACGCTCCGCATCAGCGGTCGCGGCGTCGATCCGACCCAGCGCCCACTGCGAAAAGGCGCGCCACGCCAATGCAGACACGAGCACATCGTGGCCAAACCGAATCGCCAGCGGGCGATGCTCGGCGTGATGATACAACGCCACTACGCGGTCGAGCTCGGCGGAGCCGACGGTCAAATCCCCGGCGAGCACGAGGGAAATTCCCATCAGGAGGTACCCGATCATGATCGGTGTGCTCGCCTGCCGTTGCTCGGCGAGGGCCTGGAATTGGGCGGCCAGCTCCCGCGTCACATCGGCCTGGAACGACATGCGGCTTGCGACCCAGAAGCCGTAGAGCACCGAAAAGAGCAGAAGAGGATCGTCCGTCGTATCCCCGAGCTTCTCCGCATGCTCGATCAACGCGCGCGCCTGATCGAAGGCCGCCCCTGTCTCGGGGGCCGCATGGCCTTTGGTGTGGATGAGGGCGTTGGCGAGCTCGATTTGCAACGTGATCCGCTCACGCCGCGACAACGCGGTCTCGGGGGACATGGCGATCAGGTTAAGGGCGCGAGCGAGCTGTTCGGCCGCTTCGACCAACGCCGATCGGGACAACGAGCGCCTTCCGGCCCTGCTCCACAGGCCTGCCGCCTTCTCAAGCAGGCCGGCTTCGGTGTAATGTCGGGCCAGCACTTCCGGCTGGCTCTCGGCGATATCGACGAAATCGATTTCAATGGTCTCGGCGAGCGCAGAGTGGAGCGCGCGACGCTTCTCACGCAGGAGCGTGCCATAAGCCGCTTCCTGGACCAGCGCGTGATTGAAGACGTAGTTCGCATCCACTGGCTCGCCCTGTGGCTCGCCCTGGCGAAATACCAACCCCGCACCGACGAGACGGTCGAGCGCACGTCTCAGCTCAGGCTCCATCAGTGGCACGATGGCGGCGAGCAGCGCATGGCTGAATTCGCGACCGATCGTAGCCGCGATCTGCGCAACCTCCTTAGCAGGACCAAGCCGGTCCAACCGCGCCATCAGGGATGCGTGAAGGGTGGCCGGCACCGAGCTTGCAGCCGCGGGGATCGCTCCGACGAGTCGCATTTCGGTGCCTGCCTCCAGAACGGCCTTGGTCATCTCCTGGACAAACAAGGGTATGCCGTCGGCACGATCGATAATCTCCTTGCGGATGTGGGCCGGAAGGGGCTGCTCTCCGAGCACCTCATCGAGGAGAGCTTCGGTCTCCCGCGCACCAAGCCGGGTGAGCGTCATCGCTGCGATGTGAGGCCGTACGGCCCAGGGTGGTGCAAATTCGGCCCGGAACGTCGCGACCAGTAGCACGGGAAGGGCGGCAATCGCATCGATGAGCTGGCCAAGCAGTTCGAGGCTGGTCGGATCGATCCAATGCAGGTCCTCGAAGATCATGAGAACAGGATTGGAGCGCGCCTGGGTCTGGATATCCAGCACGATCGCTTCGAGCATTCGTTGGCGGCGCTGCGCCGGCGTCAGGCCATCGGCTGGATAGCGGTCGTCATTGGTGAGCTGGAGCAGGTCGGCAAGGGCTGCCCTGTGCGAGACAGGCGCCGATGAACGGCCGAGCACCGCGTCAAGTTTGTCCAGGCGTGCCTTCTGATCATCTTCGCGTGTAAAATTCGCGCGCCGCTCGAACTGCTTGACGATCGGATGAAGCGCCGAATTGGTATGCTGCGGGGAGCAATAGTAGCGCAGCTGCGTCGGCGCATTCGCGGCGACCTGCTCCAGAATTGCAGCCACCAGGCGCGATTTGCCGATGCCGGCCTCGCCGGCAATGAGGACGACTTGCCCGTCGTTCGTTCGAGCGCTGGACCAGCTCTGCGCCAGCACCGCGCATTCGCGCTCGCGTCCGACCAGGGCGCTCAATCCGCGACGATGCAAGGCTTCGAAGCGGCCGTCGATAGAGTTTGTGCCTTCGACCGCCCAGGCCTCAACCGGTCCCGCGAGACCCTTGAGTTGTTGGGCTCCCAGACTCGTCATCAGAAACAGATCGCCGACCAGCCGTCGCGTTGCGTCCGCGATCACGACCATTCCAGGCCCGGCAACGGCTTGCAAACGGGCCGCCAGATTCGGCGTTTCGCCGACGACACCGCGTTCCTGCGCCTCTCCGGAGCCGACGATGTCTCCGACAACGACCAGTCCCGTTGCGATCCCGACACGCACCTCAAGTCTGCCGGGGGCCGCCGTATCGAGCTTTCCGACCGCAGCAACGAGCCCAAGTGCTGCCTGCACGGCGTGCTCGGCATCGTGCTCATGGGCCCGCGGATAGCCGAAATACACCAGCACGCCGTCGCCCATATATTTCGCGACGAAGCCGCCGTTCTGCTCGACGATCGTTGCGCAGGTCCGGTGGTATGCACCGATGATCTTCCGCAGATCCTCCGGATCGAGCTGCGTCGACAGCGCCGTCGAGCCGACGAGATCGCAGAACATGACCGTCAACTGGCGCCGTTCGGCGACATCACTCGCCGTGTCCGCCGACGCGGTGGAAGATGCGGTGGTGTCGGTGGCGTTCAATTCGCGGATTGCGCGCAGGATCTTCTTGCGATCGCCGAGGACGATTCCCAGTTCCCGCAGGTCCTGGTCGTTGAGATCTCCCAGCACGGAGATATCGATGCGATTTTCCAGAAACCGCTGGGCATAGGCGGACATGCCCAGCTGCTCGAGCCACTCTTCGATTTGCTGCATTCAATCCTCGACCCCGGTGCAATCTGGCGCGGGGTGGTGGCCGGATCAAGCGGTAACAACGGGGCTGAGCGTCACGGGTTGGAGCTTGGCGCTGCTCAGACCCGCGATCGGTGCCATGATGACATCGTGCTCCTGTTTTGCCCGACGTGTCAAACTTCCCTGAAGCGCCGGCTCAAATCGCTCCGCGCCAAATTCCCCAATGATTTGTACTGTGCATGGGGTTGTATTCGCGGTTTTGTTTTGCGGGCCGACTACTCCGCTGCTTTTTCTCGTAAACGCTGCGCATAGACGTTGATGATCAGCGCCGCCAGCAGGATCACACCGCGGATCAGGATTTTCAGGAAGCTGTCGATGTTGACGTGGTCGAGGCCGTTGTTGAGGACGCCGAGCACGAACAGGCCGACGATGGTGTTGCCGATGCCGCCGCGGCCGCCGAACAGGCTGGTGCCGCCGACCACCACGGCGGCGATGGAGTCGAGCAGGTAGGTGTCGAACTCGTTCTGCTGCGCGCTGCCGAAATGGGCGACGCCCAGCATGCCGCCGATGCCGGAGCACACCGCGGAGATCACCATGACCGCGCCGAGGATGAGCTTGACGTTGAGGCCGGAATATTCGGCCGCCTCGCGGTTGCCACCGACCATGTAGACGTAGCGGCCGAAGCGCGTGTAGGTCAGCACCAGGTGCCCGCCGAGCAGCATGATGGCTGCGACGATGACGATCCACGGGATTCCGCCGATCGAGCCGGAGCCGAGAGTCGTGATCAGGTCCGGTACCTTGTAGGCGATCTGGCCGCGCACCAGCAGCGCCGAGATGCCGGCTGCGATCTGCATCATGGCGAGCGTCATGATGAAGGAGGGGATGCCGATCACGGTCAGCCCCAGCGCGTTGACGAGGCCGAGAGCCGCGCAGAGCAGGATCGACAGGATGATCGCGATCGCGCCGGGCAGCGGGATGTTCGGAATGTTGACGTAGGATTCCTGGAGCGTGAAGTAGGCGACCGCGATGCCGGTGACGTTTGCGATGCTGGCGATCGACAGGTCGATCTCGGCGCACAGGATCACGAAGGTGAGGCCGACCGCGATGATGCCGGTCACCGACACCTGCGTCAGGATGTTGCCGAGATTGTCGATCGTCGCAAAGGAGGGGCTGGCAAGAGCGAAGAACGCGGAGAGGAAGATCAGCGTCAGGAACGGCGCGATGTTGCGCATCTGCGAGCGCAGGAAGGGCGCAAGGCCCCTTGCGCGCTGGCCCGCCACTGGTGCCGTCTCACTGCTCGCCATGGTGCTTCTCCGTCACGCCGCTTCCAGCAGGCGGTCCTTGCTGACCGGCTCGTTCTTGAATTCCCGCACCACCGCGCCGCGCTTGAGCACGAGGATGCGGTCGGCCAGCGACAGCACCGTTTCCGGCTCGGTCGACAGCACGATAATCGCGAGCCCCTTGGCGCGGAGGTCGCGGACGATGTTGATCACGTCGTTCTTGGCGCCGACATCCATGCCGCGGGTCGGCTCGCACAGCACCAGCAGTTTTGGCGGATAGGTCAGCCATTTCGCCAGCGCGACCTTTTGCTGGTTGCCGCCGGAGAGCATGCCGAGGTCGAGGCCGACCACCGGCGGCCTGATCTGGAGCTGCTCGACCTGGCGCTTGGCGATATCGCGCTCCTGCGCCGGCTTGAGCAGCAGCGAGGAGATGCGGTCCAGGATGCTGATCGAGATGTTCTTGTAGACCGGCTCCTGGTGAAACAGCATCGCGCGCCGGCTCTCCGGCACCAGCGCCACGCCGGCGCGCCGCGCCGCCGCCGTGCTGGCAAATGTCTTTGGCTTGCCATCGACGGCGAGGGTGCCGGCGTCCGGCTTCAGCTTGCCGAAGAGGATGCGCGACAATTCCTGCTGGCCGCAGCCCATAAAGCCGTAGATGCCGAGCACTTCGCCGGCGCGGGCCTCGAAGGAAACGTCCTGAAGGCTCCGCGCCAGCGACAGCTGGTCTACCTTCAGCACGACCGAGCTGTCGCTCGGCCTGGGCAGCATCAGATCGTCGCTATAGCTGTGCTCGAGCGCTTCGCCGCCGCGGCCGATCATGGCCTCGATCAGCGCGCCCTTGCTCGTCGCGGCGCTCGCGGTCTCGGCGACCTTCCGGCCGTTGCGGAAGACGGTGACCGTATCGGACACGCGAAGAATGTCCTCGATGAAATGCGAGATGAAGACGATGGCCGTGCCTTGCTCCCGCAGCCGCCGCAGGGTCGTAAACAGCCGCTCGACTTCGGGCGGCGAGAGGGCGGAGGTCGGTTCGTCCAGGATGACGATGCGGGCGCCCGAGAACAGCACGCGGGCGATTTCGATCAGCTGCTGCAGCCCGATCGGCAAGTCGCCGAGCCGCGACATCGGATCGACGTCGATGCCGAATCGAGACAGCTGCTCGCCCGCCTCGCGCGCCATGCGCCGCCATTGCACGAGGCCAAGGCGATTGGTCGGCTGGTTGCCGAGAAAGACGTTCTCCGCGACGGTGAGATCGGGCGCGACGGAGAGCTCCTGATGCACCATAGCGATGCCGGCCGCATGCGCATCGCGCGCCGAGCGGAAGTGGGTCTGCGCCCCGTCGATCAGGAAGCGGCCGGAGAATTCGGTGTGCACGCCGGCGATGATTTTCATCAGCGTGCTTTTTCCAGCGCCGTTCTCGCCGACGAGACCGTGGATCTCGCCGGGAAGAAGCGCGAAGTCGACACCACGAAGCGCTTCGACGCCGCCGAAGCTCTTCGTGATGCCCTGGAGTTCCAGGATGGGCTGTTGACCCTCAGGCATATGGAGGATTTCAGATCAGGAAGTGATCCTGCATCCACTGCATGCCGGCGGCATTGGCCTTGGTCACGACCGGGCCGTCGGTGACGACGTTCTTGGGAATGCCCTGGCCGCTCTTCTCGCCGCCCGCGACCGCAGCGACGCCCGCGATGACCGCGCCGCCATGGATCCGGCAGGACGGATTGCGGACGGTTGCGAACATGCGGCCCTCGCTCACCGCCTGGATCGCCGGCGGCATCGCGTCCACACCACCAATCAGGATGTTGGTGCGGTTGTGCGCCTTCATGATGTTGGCGGCCGCGAGCGCCATGTCGTCATTGTGGAAGAACGCCGCGTCGATCTGCGGGTATTTGGTCAGATAGGTTTCCCAGAGCCGCGCGGTCTTGGAGACGTCCCAGTCGGCCGGCTGGGTGTCGAGCACCTCGATCCCAGGGAATTGCTTCACGACGTTGTTGAACCCCTTGGCGCGGCCCTGTGCGCCGGTGTGGCCGAGCGCGCCCTGGGTCATGATGATCTTGCCCTTGCCGCCCATCGCGTTGCACAGCGCCTGCGTCACCGAGGCGCCCATGAACTCGTTGTCGGGGGCGAGGAAGGAATGGACGTTGATCTGGTCGAGCGGCGCAATCAGCGTGTCCATGTCGATTACGGGCGTGCCGGCGTCGATCATCTTCTGCACGGGCTGAGTGAGGGTGCCGATGCCGAAGGCCTGGATCGCAACAAAGTCCCATTTCTGCGAGGCCATGTTGTCGATCGCCGCGCGCTGCTTCACGGCGTCAAGCTGGCCATCGAACCAGGTGACCTCGACGTTGAACAGCTTGCCCCAGAATTCCGCGGCCTGCTTGCCCTGTGCGCACCAGGTCGCCTGCAGGCCGGCATTGGAGAATGCCGCCTTCAGCGGCTTCTCGCTTCGTCCGACTTCGGCCGCCAATGCTGGATTTATGCCCATGCTGCCGAGGATGGCAGTTGCGGCGCCGGCGGTCGCTGCCGCCTGAAGAAGATCGCGCCTCGTCGTCGAGAAATCTTTCGTCCCGGACATCGCTCGCTCCCATATCGTTTTTCGTCGGCGCGTCATTGGTTGCGCTACCGATCCCGGAAAGTGTCTCACAATCGAAGAGTTCACGCCACCCAATCTGCAACGCGGGAGTTGGTGCAGCGCAAAGCGCTACGCTGCGATGCCAGCGAACGCCTCGATCTCGATGAGCAGCGCGTCCCACGCCCGCGCCATGCCCGGCGACCAATCGGCGCCGAGCAGTTCGCGCAGCGTATCCCTGAGGGTGGCGAAGAAGGCGATGAACAGCTCGCGCGGCGTGCCATAGGCATCGTGCGAGGCGACTTCGCAGGCGATCAGCCGGAAATGGCCATTGCGTTCGCCGGCGAAGTCGAGAATCGCCTCGATGGTCAGCGCAAGCATCGATCCCATCACGAGCTCGCTGCCTTGCGAACGGAACATCGCCCGCGTTTCGGGGTGCTCGTTGAACAGCCGTTGATAGACGAGGGGCGTGAGATCGGCGCAGCGCGAGGCCGCAAGCTCGAAGCTTTGCTCGATCGGATTGGGAGAAGCACTCATCGGCACATCAGCCGCTAAAGACAAAAAAAGAGCGGGGCCCTAGCCCCGCTCAAAAATTGTGCCGACCCTATTATCCCCGATTCTAAGATTTGATCTTGATTGGCGGGGCGACGCTGCGTTTTGCGCGCCAGGGGCTCCTCCCGAGACTTGGACCACCAGACTTTGACCTCGCGGCTAGCCTGAGCAAGAGGGATGCTAGATCAACTTTTCTCACTTGTCATCATTTTCGGCAACGATTGTTCAAAATTCGAGCAGCTGACGAAATGATCGGGCTTTTAACCCTATAAGCATATGACAAATATAAGAAATCTGTGGATGGGCAAAGGTGGCTGGACTGCCTCAAAAGCTGGAGCTCCGCGTTCAGTGAGGCCTGTTGATCACATTTTTCCAGAAATTTGCGCCATCCCAACAAGGCGGCCGACGTGACCTCGACTCGGGGCGGGGCTGGTGTTTAGTTAGCAGACGAACGAATGGTTCGGCGGATGCGCGCTCGGCTGCAAAAATTCCTACCCATCGTCCTGCTCGCTTTAGTGATGCAGGTGCTGGCGCCGATTGCCGCCTGCTGGGCGGCAGGCCAGGCCATGGCCGATCCGCTTGGCACCGGTGTCATCTGCCACAGCGTTAGCGAGCAGGGCGGTCCGGACGACCAGGGCACGCCGATAGCGCATTCAGGTGCCTGCGCATCATGTTGCCTGGCGCAGGCGGGCGCGTCGCTCGATTCGCCGCCGCAGGCCACGCTCTCCATCCCCTTCCGCCACGCCGAACGCGTGGTCTGGCACGCGGCGGATACCTCTATCTTCATTTTCCGCGGCGGATCCAACGCCCAGGCGCGCGCACCACCGCAGGCGACGTGAGAGCTTCGCGGCCAGACCTTGGCTGCTCGAACTGACACGTCAATCTGCGGAGACCTTCGATGTCGATCTCTCACACGCGTGCGGGCCTTTGGGGCGCCGCGATCGCGCTTATTCCACTATCCGGCGGCGCAGCCCACGAAATCGTCGGCAACCGCTTCTTCCCGGCAACGCTCGGCATCGATGATCCCGGCGTGAACGATGAACTGTCGCTTCCCACGGTGGACAGCTTCAAGACCGGCGATGTTCCGCCCGTTCGGCAGCGCGACGTGTCGGGAGAGTTTTCCAAGCGGATCACCGAGGATTTCGCGATCTCGTTTGGTACGACCTACACCTTTCTCGGTCCGATCGACCCGACGGTGCCCGGAGCCAACGGATTCCAGAACCTGGACACCATGTTCAAGTATCGGGTGTACAAGAACCCCGAGCATGAGTTCGTTATGTCGGTAGGCCTGGGTGTGGAATGGGGCGGCACCGGCTCCTCCACTGTGGGCGCCGAAGCCTTCAACCACTACACGCCGACGGTCTTTTTCGGCAAAGGGTTGGGAGACCTGCCAGACACAGTGTCCTGGCTCAGGCCGGTCGCGATCACCGGTCAAGTCGGCTATGCAATCCCGGGGCGGAATTTCACGACAACCTTCGGGGTTGATCCTGACACCGGCGCACAGACCGCCGACACCGAGTTCCACGCGCGCGTGCTGAACTGGGGTGGGACCATTCAATACAGCATGCCCTACCTGAAATCGGCCGTGGTCGATCTGGGCCTGCCGGATTTCATCAACCACCTGATCCCATTGGTCGAGGCCAATTTGCAAACGCCGGTGGCGAACACCCTGACCTCGGGAACGTTGACTACCGGAACGATCCAACCCGGCGTGATCTGGGTCGGCAACACCTTCCAGTTCGCGGTCGAGGCGCTGATCCCGATCAATCGGCAAAGCGGGACCAATGTCGGCTTTATCGCTCAATTGCATTTGTATCTGGACGACATCGATCCGCGCGGGATCGGCAAGCCGATCTTCGGCGGAGCCGTTCAGCCTGCAAGCCCGTTTGCAAGGAATTGACTTATGCGACGCTCATCTCTGGCTCTGCTGCTGCTGGCTTCTCTGACGACCGGCCAAGCAAGCGCCCACGCTTTTCTTGATCATGCCGAGCCACGTGTCGGCAACAAGGTCGGAAGCCCTCCGAAAGAGGTCACACTCTGGTTCACGCAGAAACTAGAGCCAGCGTTCAGTTCTGTCACGGTGACTGGTCCCTCTGGACAACGCATCGAAGCCGGCAAGGCGCGCGTCAGCGGCAACCAGATGTCGGTCTCGGTGAAGGGCGGTGGTGCGGGCACCTATCACGTGAACTGGCGCGTGTTGTCGGTGGATACCCATACGACCGATGGGAACTTCACCTTCGAGGTTGGTCCTTAAGGGCGTTGCTGCCGATGGATTGGTCCGCAGGTGGGGCACCTTTGGTTGCGACGCGCGCTGTGCATTTTGCGGCAACGGCGATCATGGCCGGAAACATCCTCTTTCGTGCCGTGATCGCCGAGCCCGTCTTGCATCCGGAAACGACCGTGGCTGCCGTGTTCCGGAGCCAGGCGCAACGGGTGTCGTGCATCGGCCTCGTCACTGCCGTGATCTCCGGCGGGATCTGGCTGTTGCTTCAGTGCTCCGCAATGAGTGGGTTGCCGCTCAAAGATGCGTTGACCGCGGATGTGCTATCGACGGTCGTCAACGAAACACAGTTCGGCCAGGTAATGATCGTCCGGGTCGGATTGGCAATCTTGATAGCCGCTTGCTTGGCCTCCGACCGCGTGCCGATTGCACAGCGGCTTGGACTGATAGCCTCACTCGCGTTCGCGGCAAGCCTTGCCTGGACAGGCCACGCCGCGGCCACCGTCGGCGCAATGGGCAATCTGCATCTTGCGGCGGATGCGCTCCATCTGATCGCCACCGCAGCATGGTTGGGCGGCCTGTTGCCGCTGATCCTGTTGCTGGCCGTCACCCGCGGCGACAGCGCCAAACCGCTCGCCCGCGATGCGGTCGATCGTTTTTCGACGCTGGGCATCATCAGCGTGATGGCGCTCATGCTCTCGGGCTTGATCAATGCCGCCATCCTGGTTGGCTCCTTTCGCGCGCTCTTCGCCACCAGCTACGGACAATTGCTGCTGCTGAAGCTCGCCCTGTTTGCGGTCATGCTGGCGCTCGCAACGGTCAACCGCCTGTTGTTGACACCACGGCTTGCCCAGTCCGGCGCGGGTGGGCTGCGCTGGCTGACACGCAACAGCGCTATTGAGCTGGCCCTTGGCGTTGCCATCATCGCCATTGTTGGGCTGCTCGGCACGCTGCATCCCGCCATTCACCTCGTGATGTGAAGCAATGAGAGAAGAAGCCTATCGGTGCAGCACCCGCTCGCGGGGGGCTTGGCTCGCAAGGCTGAGGGACAGTCTTTCGAGAGAAGTTTGTCCTGGGGCAAGCAGGACCAGGATGCGATCTCGACACTGCCGCCACTTGGTGCTTAGTTAGCAGACGAACCAATGGTTTGGCGGATGCACGCGCGGCTGCAAAAAAAATTCCTACCGATCGTCCTGCTCGCGCTAGCGATGCAGGTGCTGGCGCCGATCGCCGCCTGCTGGGCGGCGGGGCAGGCTGTGGCCGATCCGCTCCAGGCCGCCGTCATCTGTCACAGCGCAAGCGAGCAGGGTGGTTCGAACGACCGTGGCGCGCCATCAGCGCATGCCGGGGCGTGCGCCCTGTGCTGCCTGGCGCAGGCCGCCGCATCGTTCGATTCGCCGCCGCAGGCCACGCTCTCCATTCCCGTCCGCCACGCCGAACGTGTGGTGTGGCGCGACGCGGATGCGTCCTCCGTCGCCGCCCATAAGGGCTCAAGCGCCCAGGCACGCGGACCTCCCCAGATTTCCTGACGACCTTCGGTGTCGCCGCGGCCCGTCCGCCGGCGATTGATGTTGTCAATTGGTCGGCGAAGCAGCCGGCTTCAGGAATGTCTCATGTTTCGTCTTCTTTCTTTGCGGAACGCGCCTGCGCGCGGGATGCTGCTCGTGTCCGTATCGGTCTGCGCTGTCCCCATCGCCGCCGTCGCCCAGACTGGTCGGCCGGATCTTCCACCCGTTACTGTCGATGCGCCGAAGGACAGGCGCACGGTCCGTCAACCGCGCAATGCTGAGCGATCACCCCGAATCGCGCGAAGTGCGCGCACGACCACGGCTCCTCCGCAGACAGCGAACGAGCAGGGGCGCGGCGGTCCAGGTGCGCTGACGGTTCTGACCGCGCAGCAAGCGCTGGCGGAAATCAACCAGACTCCCGGTGCCGTGGCATTGGTGCCGGCCGAAGCCTACAGAAACTCGACGCCGTCCAACACGATCAAGGACATTCTGGATTACGTGCCTGGCGTGTTCGCGCAGCCCAAGTGGGGCGATGACACCCGCCTTTCCATCCGAGGGTCCGGCCTGTCGCGCAATTTCCATCTGCGTGGTGTTCAGCTCTATATGGACGGCATTCCGATCAACACGTCCGACGGATACGGAGATTTCCAGGAGATCGATCCGACCGCTTATAAGTATGTCGAAGTTTACAAGGGTGGCAACGCGCTACAGTTCGGCGCTAATTCCCTTGGCGGCGCGATCAATTTCGTGACGCCGACCGGACGTGACCCGTTTCCAAATGGCGTTTCGTTCGACCTTGGCGGTTTCGGCTTCAAGCGGCTGCAGGCGAATGCAGGCGGAGCGAACGGACCCTGGGACGGCTTTGTCACCGCTTCCACGCAAGCCGTCGACGGATTTCGCGATCATAGCTTCGGCTCGAGCAACCGTCTGAGCGGTAACGTCGGCTATCAATTCTCGCCAGATCTCGAGACCCGGTTCTACCTCAATGCCAACGAAGTTCGGCAGCGCATACCCGGCACAGTCACAAAGACTTCGGCCTTGACGGACCCGGAAGCCGCCGCTCCTGCGAACGTTGCGATGGATCAGCAGCGCAATATCGACACGGTGAGGCTGGCGAACAAGACGACAGTCCGGTTTGATGACACCAAAGTCGAGTTCGGCGCCTTTGGCGTCGATCGCCACCTGATGCATCCGATCTTTCAGTGGCTGGATTATCGCTACAAGGACTACGGAGGATTCGCGAAGGTGACCGACGACCGGGTCATTGGCGGCTTCCGCAACAGGCTGGTCGCTGGCGTGTATGTCCTGAACGGTAGTATCGATAATCAGCAATTCGCCAATCTTGGCGGACAGAAGGGCGCACTGCTCTCTTCCTCGATCGATCGGTCCGAAAATACCTCAGCCTATGTCGAGGATAGCTTCTTCTTCCTCCCGAATGTTGCGGTGATCGGCGGCACGCAATTTCTGTACGCGACCCGCAATCGGCAGGACCGATTCCTCAGCGACGGCGATCAATCGGGCGCAACGCGCTTTAACCTATGGTCCCCCAAAGGCGGTCTCCTGTGGCAGATTGATCCGACCTGGCAGGCCTTTGCCAACGTCTCGCGGAGTGCGGAGGTGCCGAGCTTCGGTGAAAGCTCGAATGGTCCCGGCATTCCGTTCATTCCGTTCACCAGCATCCGCCCCCAGACCGCGACCACCTACGAAATCGGAACGCGCATGAAGCGGCCGGATTACGCGTGGGAGCTCACAGTCTATCGGGCCAACATCCGCGACGAGCTGCTCTGTCTCTATAGCGCCTTCGGCAATTGCAACGTGACCAATGCCGACCGCACTATCCACCAAGGAATCGAGGCCGGTGCGGGCGCGGCAATCTTGCGCGACATCTTCTTTGCCGGCCCCGCCCCGGATAAAATCTGGCTCAATCTCGCCTACACCTTCAATGACTTCCGTTTCGACAACGATCCAGCCTTCGGAAACAATCAGTTGCCGGGCGCGCCGCGCCACTATCTGCGTGCGGAACTCCTCTACAAGCACCCAACCGGCCTCTATTTTGGACCCAATGTCGAATGGGTGCCGCAGGCCTATTTTGTCGACAGCATGAACACGCTGACGACAGAGCCCTACGCGTTGTTGGGATTGAAAGCCGGCTTTGACAATGGCGGCCCGTTCTCAGGCTACGTCGAGGGGCGCAATCTTACCAACAAGACCTATATTGCCAGCGCGAGTATTATCGATCGGGCCGCGGCGACGTCACCATTGTTCGAGCCGGGCTCGGGCCGGGCGGTGTACGCCGGAATGAGGTATCGATGGTGATGCGCGAACAACACTTGGGTCCTTGTTTGAAGGCACCATCTCGATAGGGACTGAAGGTCGTCACGGAAATGCCGAGGGTCATCCTCGGTCGAAATGATCATCAACGAGGTAATCAACATGAAAAAGGCCAAGCAAACTCTTCTCGCAATTTCACTGTTTCTAAGCGCGACCTCCGTCGCACTGGCCGAGGATATCAAGGCGGGCGATCTCGTTATCTCCCAGGCCTGGAGCCGGGCTACGCCGGGCGGTGCAAAGATCGCCGGTGGCTATGTCACGATCGAGAACAAGGGCGCGGCGCCAGATCGATTGCTCGGCGGAAGCGCCGACATCGCAGGCAAGATCGAGATTCACGAGATGGCAATGGACAACGGCGTCATGAAGATGCGCCCCCTCGACATGGGCCTGACCATCGAGCCCGGCAAGACTGTCAAGTTCGCGCCTGGCGGCTACCATCTGATGCTGGAGCAGCTCAAGGGTGCGCTCAAGCAGGGTGACAAGGTCCCGGTCACGCTGGAGTTCGAGAAGGCCGGCAGGGTCGCGATTACCCTCGACGTGCAGGCCGTCGGCGCGCAGGCGCCGGGTGATGCCGGACATTCCGGCCACATGGAGATGAAGAAGATGCCGGATCATTCGGGAATGAAGATGTGATGAGACCGATCAAATCTCCCATGATCTCGCGTCGAACGATCAGGAGCCTTGCGATCGGAGCGGTAGCGTTGCTGTCAGTCGCAGCAACGCCGCTTGCGGCGGCGACCGACGACGACAGCTTCTTCACGCATCTGCATACCGAGAAGGCGATGGCCAATGTGACGGTCTCGCCGGGCCGCGCGGGTCCGGTTGAGATCACCATCCAGTTAGAGACGACGGATGAGATGCCGCTCACGGCGAAAGCCGTGTCGGTGACGCTGGCGGACGTGCAGACCGGCAAGACGCTGGCGCCGGTTGATGCCTCGCGCGACGGCGATGATGGCTGGCGCGTGAAAGTGGCGCAATTGACGCCCGGCCGCTGGATGCTTGGCCTCGGAATTTCGATCTCCGAGACCGATCACGTCAGCGTGGAATCGCCGATCCTGATCAAATGATCATGCGGAGGAGAGCAAACATGTCGAAGATACCCTGGCTGATCCTGATGGCTGCGCTTGCCGCATCGCCTGCGGCGGCGCACGTCTATCTGGAAGGCAAGCAGGCCACGGTCGGTGCGTCCTACAAGGCCGTCTTCGCCGTGCCGCACGGCTGTTCCGGCTCGCCGACGGTCAAGATCCGCGTGCAGATCCCCGAAGGCGTCATCGCGGTGAAACCGATGCCGAAGGCCGGCTGGAACGTCGATGTCGTCGAGGGGCAATATGCCAGCGCGTACGACTTTCACGGCAACAAGCTGACTTCGGGCGTGAAGGAAGTGGTCTGGTCCGGCGGGAAGCTGCCGGACCACAATTACGACGAGTTCGTCGTCAGCAGCTTCCTCACCGACAGCCTGAAGCCCAACACCACACTGTATTTCCCGGTGGTGCAGGAATGCGAGAAGGGTGTCAGCCGCTGGATCGAAATTCCGGCGGAAGGGGCAGCGCAGACGCATGAGGACAAGTCGCCTGCGCCCGGTGTGAAGCTGCTACCCAAGCCGTAATGCGTCTTCTCGCTGCGCTCGCGATGCTGATCGTCGTCGCCGGCACTTCGACCGGCGCGTCGGCGCATGCGGCGCTGATTTCGGTCGAGCCGGCGAGCGGCAGCATCCTGGCGAGCGCGCCGAGGGCGGTGGAATTGCGCTTCAACGAGGCGGTGACCCCTGGCGCGATCCAGCTGATCGACGGCGCGGGCAGGGCGCGCGACGATGCGCGCGTCACGACATCCGGCGAGGGCATTTCCGTTGCGATGCCGCCGGACCTGCCGCAGGGCACGGCGGTCGTGAGCTACCGGGTGATCTCGCAGGACGGCCATCCTGTCGCGGGATCGGTGATCTTTTCGGTCGGCGCGCCGACGGCCACGCAGCCTCCGGCCAATGCGGACGGCCGCTTGAACGCGCTGATCTGGCTGTCGCGGATCGGTCTCTATCTCGGGCTGTTTGTCGGTGTCGGCGGCGTGTTCTTTGCCCGCTGGATCGCATGGTCGATGACGGGCATGAGCGTGCCACGCGCGGCGCTGCTTGTCGGCCTCCCGAGTGCCGTTGTGTCGCTGGGCGCGTTGGGTCTCGATCTCCTCGGCCTGCCGCCGGCAGCACTCGTGACCGCGGCTCCCTGGACCATCGCATTCGCGACCAGCGCCGGCCCCGCTCTGCTCGTCGCCATTGCGGCGATGCTGCTCGCGCTGATGGCGTTGGGCCGCGCGTGGTATGCGCGCGCTCTTGCGGCGGTCGCGTTCGCCGGCGTCGGGCTCTCGCTCGCCATGACCGGGCACGCTGCGACGGCATCGCCCGAGGTGCTGACGCGACCGGCGGTCTTCGTCCATGGCCTCGCCGTTGCTTTCTGGATCGGGGCGCTAGCGCCGCTGGCAGCGTTGCTGTCGAAGCCGACGCCGGCTGTGCTTCCGCTTTTGAACCGCTTCTCGCGCATCGCCATGCCGGTGGTCGCGGCGCTGGCGCTGACCGGCCTCACGCTTGCCATCATTCAGCTCGAAAAGCCATCCGCGCTGGT
This sequence comes from Bradyrhizobium ganzhouense, assembly GCF_049949285.1. Classification (NCBI taxonomy): domain Bacteria; kingdom Pseudomonadati; phylum Pseudomonadota; class Alphaproteobacteria; order Hyphomicrobiales; family Nitrobacteraceae; genus Bradyrhizobium; species Bradyrhizobium ganzhouense. The sequence goes on along the minus strand of NZ_CP181318.1, from coordinate 5,239,038 downwards.
CGAGACCAGCTACGGCCTCATTCTCTCGGTCAAGCTGGCGCTGGTCCTGCTCCTGCTGGCGCTCGCTGCGCTCAATCGTTATCGGCTGACGCCGGCACTGGCGAAGGATCAGAGGGGCGCGTCCGCGCTCAGGCGCTCGATCCTGCTCGAATGCGGGGCCGCGCTCGGCATCTTCGCCGTCGTCGCCGGCTGGCGTTTCACGCCGCCGCCGCGGACGATGGTGCCGGAGACGCCGCTGGCGATCCACATCCACAGCGACAAGGCAATGTTCCAGGTGCTGGTGTCCCCCGGCAAGGCCGGTGTGGACGATTTTGTGCTTCAGCTCATGACCGGCGAGGCGACGCCGCTGAAGGCCAAGGAGGCGACGCTGACACTGAGTCTGCCCGAGCGAGGCATCGAACCGATGGAGCGCGACGCCGAGCTCGGGCCGGACGGCTATTGGCACGTGCGCAAGGTCGAGTTGCCGTTCGCCGGCCGCTGGCATGTGCGGATCGATGCGCTGGTGACCGATTTCGAGAAGATCACCCTCGAGGACGAGCTCGAGGTCTCGCCGCCTTAGGGCGAAACGGTTCAAGTCGAATCTGAAGGCAACGGAAAAATGACAGGAATTCCGCCGTGTTAGCGGCTTTTCCTCATTCCCGGCCTTGTGTTTTCGCTCCCAATCCGGTTTCACTGCGGGCCATCACTGATTCCCAGAGTATTCCCATGCGGTTGTCGCGGTTCTTTCTGCCCATTTTGAAGGAAAATCCGAAAGAGGCGGAGATCGTCTCGCATCGGCTGATGCTGCGCGCCGGAATGATCCGGCAGGAGGCGGCCGGCATCTATGCCTGGCTGCCGTTGGGCTTCCGGGTCCTGAAGAAGATCGAGCAGATCGTGCGTGAGGAGCAGGACCGTTCCGGCGCGCTGGAACTGTTGATGCCGACGCTCCAGCTCGCCGACCTCTGGCGCGAGAGCGGCCGCTACGACGCCTATGGCCCGGAGATGCTGCGCATCGCCGACCGCCATAAGCGCGAGCTGCTGTACGGACCGACCAACGAGGAAATGATCACCGAGATCTTTCGCGCTTACGTGAAGTCCTACAAGAACCTGCCGCTGAATCTCTATCATATCCAATGGAAATTCCGCGACGAGCAGCGTCCGCGCTTCGGCGTGATGCGCGGCCGCGAGTTCCTGATGAAGGATGCCTATTCCTTCGACCTCAACGAGGCCGCCGCGCGCGTCGCCTACAACAAGATGTTCGTCGCCTATTTGCGCACCTTCGCGCGGATGGGGTTGAAGGCGATCCCGATGCGCGCCGAAACCGGCCCGATCGGCGGCGATCTCAGCCATGAGTTCATCGTGCTCGCCGAAACCGGTGAATCCGGCGTGTTCATCAATCGCGACGTGCTGGACCTGCCGGTGCCGGGCGAGGACGTCGATTACAGCAGCGATCTGACCCCGATCATCAAGCAGTGGACCTCGGTCTATGCCGCGACGGAGGACGTTCATGATCCCGCGCGGTTCGAGCAGGAAGTGCCTGCGGACAAGCGCGTGAACACCCGCGGCATCGAGGTCGGCCAGATCTTCTATTTCGGCACGAAATACTCCGAACCGATGAAAGCGATGGTGGCGGGCCCGGACGGCGCGGACGTGCCGATCCACGGCGGCTCCTACGGCGTCGGCGTCTCGCGCCTGCTCGGTGCCATCATCGAGGCTTGTCATGACGATGCCGGCATCAAATGGCCGGAAGCGGTGGCGCCGTTCCGCGTCTCGATCCTCAATCTGAAACAGGGCGATGCCGCGGTCGATGCGGCCTGCGAGAAGCTCTATGCCGAACTGATGGCCAAGGGCGTCGACGTGCTCTATGACGACACCGACCAGCGGGCCGGTGCCAAATTCGCCGCCGCCGACCTGATCGGTATCCCCTGGCAGATCATGATCGGGCCGAAGGGGCTTGCCGACGGCAAGGTCGAGTTGAAGCGGCGCTCTGACGGTTCGCGCGAGAATCTGTCGCCTGCGGACGTCGTCGCGCGGCTGGTCGGCTGAATATTGTTCATCGCCCGATATCGCGGCCGCCAATCCGGCCACAATTGACCCCGAATCATGGGATTATCGAGCGATGGATGAAACCATGACTGAAACCGTTAAAACCGCGCCTTTCGCGCCCTTCGAGTGGATGCTGTCGGCGCGCTATTTGCGGGCGCGCCGCAAGGAGGGATTCATCTCGGTTATCGCCGGGTTCTCCTTCCTCGGCATCATGCTCGGCGTGGCGACGCTGATCATCGTGATGGCCGTAATGAACGGTTTCCGGAAAGAGCTGCTCGACAAGATCCTGGGGCTGAACGGCCATATCCTGGTCCAGCCGCTGGAATCGCCGCTGACCGACTGGAAGGACGTCGCCGAACGCATCAGCCAGGTCCAGGGCATCCGGCTGGCCGCCCCCGTGGTCGACGGCCAGGCGCTGGCGTCCTCGCCGTGGAACGCCTCGGGCGTGCTGGTGCGCGGCATCCGCTCCGACGACCTCAACAACCTCACCTCGATCGCCAAGAACATCAAGCAGGGCTCGCTCGAGGGCTTTGACGACGGGCAGGGCGTCGCGATCGGCCGGCGGCTCGCCGACCAGCTGTCGCTGCATGCCGGCGATAGCGTGACGCTGGTGGCGCCGAAAGGCGCGGTGACCCCGATGGGCACGACGCCGCGGATCAAGCCGTACAAGATCGTGGCCGTGTTCGAGATCGGCATGTCCGAATACGATCTCGGCTTCGTGTTCATGCCGCTCGCCGAAGCGCAGGCCTATTTCAACCGCAGCAGCGACGTCACCTCGATCGAGGTGTTCACAACCAATCCCGACAAGATCGACGCCTTCCGCAAATCGGTGACGGAGGCCGCGGGCCGGCCGGTGTTCCTGGTCGACTGGCGGCAGCGCAACTCGACCTTCTTCAACGCGCTTCAGGTCGAGCGCAATGTGATGTTCCTGATCTTGACCATGATCGTGCTGGTCGCCGCGCTCAACATCGTCTCCGGCCTGATCATGCTGGTGAAGGACAAGGGCAGTGACATTGCGATCCTGCGCACGATGGGCGCCTCGCAAGGCTCGATCATGCGGATATTCCTGATCACGGGCGCGTCCATCGGCGTGGTCGGCACGCTGGTCGGCTTCTTCGTGGGGCTCGTGATCTGCCTCAACATCGAGTCCATCCGGCAATTCCTGTCCTGGCTGACCAGCACCGAATTGTTCTCACCGGAGCTCTACTTCCTGTCGAAACTGCCCGCCGAGATCGATGTCGGCGAGACCACGGCCGTCGTCATCATGGCGCTGACACTGTCGTTCCTGGCGACGCTCTACCCGTCGTGGCGCGCCGCGCGCCTCGATCCGGTCGAAGCGCTGCGGTACGAGTGAGGGGCTGATGGAGCAGCAGCAGGGGGCGGAAGATGTACCGGTCATCTATCTCCACGAGATAAAACGGCAGTACCTGCAGGGCGAGGCGGCGCTGACGATCCTGGACAACGCCAAGCTCGCGCTGTGGGCGGGACAATCGGTGGCGCTGGTCGCGCCATCGGGCTCGGGCAAGTCGACACTGCTGCACATTGCAGGCCTGCTCGAAGCGCCCGATTCCGGCGAGGTCTACGTCAACGGCGCGCCGACCTCGCAACTGCCCGACATCGAGCGCACCCAGCTGCGCCGCACCGATATCGGCTTCGTCTACCAGTCGCACCGGCTGCTGCCGGAATTCTCGGCGCTGGAGAACGTGATGATGCCGCAGATGATCCGCGGCCTGAAGAAGTCCGAGAGCGTCAAGCGCGCCAAGGAGATTCTCGGCTATCTCGGCCTCGGCGACCGCATCACCCACCGTCCGGCGGAGCTGTCGGGCGGCGAGCAGCAGCGCGTCGCGATCGCGCGCGCGGTCGCCAATGCGCCGCGGGTGCTGTTCGCGGACGAGCCGACCGGCAATCTCGATCCGCACACCGCCGACCACGTGTTTCAGGCCCTGATGCAGCTGGTCAAGGCGACCAAGGTCTCGATGCTGATCGCGACCCACAACATGGAGCTCGCCGGCCGGATGGACCGGCGCGTGTCGCTGGCCAACGGCCAGGTCATCGAGCTCGACTAAAAAACGCTAAAACAACCCCATACACAGTAGACGGCCACGGCCGTCCACGATCGGGGTGACGCCTCCCAGTGACTTGATCAATCAGGCAAACCCGCCGCAGCGGCGCATCGCTGCAGCGGGTGGGCCGATTACGGCCGGATTACCGTCAATTTGAACGGTCCGCCATTGGCGGCGGCGTGGGCCACGGCCTCATTGACGTGGTCGAGGTCGAAATCCGTCGTCACATATTCGTCGAGCCGCAGCAGCCCTGCGCGCACCAACCCGATCAGACGCGTTGCCGCATCCGGCGGATACATCCAGACGCCGTGGATGGAGATGCAGTTGCGCATGAGCCAAGGGTAGGGCAGTTCGAGGCCCGGACCGCCCGCCATGCCGACGCCGCCCATCAGCACGACGCGGCCATAGGCGCGGACGGTCATGATCGCCGCGCGCACCACGCTGGTGCTGACCGAGGGCGGCATGATGTCGAACACGCAGTCGATCGGACCGGGCGCGGCGCGCTTCATCGCCTCGCAATCGTCGTTCTCGTTGCCGGTGAGCCTGACCGGTTTCACCCGCGCGCCGAAGCGGCGGACGAGGTCGGCCAGGATTTTCTCGTTGCGGCCGGGCGTCACCACGCAGGCCGCGCCCATCGCCAGCGCGACGGAGACGGCGGCGCTGCCGAAATTGCCGGTGGCCCCGCTCACCAGCACGGTCTCGCCTGCTTGCAAATTTGCGGCGAGAAAGCCGCCATAGGGCACCAGCGCCGTTCCCAGCGCGCACCATTGCGAGGCTTCTTCGGACGTGATCGCGCCGAGGCGCTTCACGTTCTCGGTCGGCACGCGCATCTGCTCGGCAAACGAGCCGTGGCGAAAATGCTGCTGCAGGCGCATGCCGCCCGGGCCGGCGGCCGTGAGCCCCTGCAGGGCGATATCGGGCGCCACGGCATCGTCACGCGAGCGCACCGTCGGGTCGCAGAACACCCAGTCGCCGAGGCTGAGCTTGGTTGCATCAGGGCCGATCGCGCGGACCCGGCCAATGCCGCCGGGGCCGGGGATGATCGGCAGGTCGAGCGCGTAGTTGCGCTCGCCGCTGAAAACCTCGTTCATGTAGGACAGGACGCGCGTGGCGACGACGTCGACAATGACCTCGCCGGTGCCGAGCACCGGATCCGGGGCGTTCTCGATCACCAGCGGCGATCCCAGGGATTTAAGTATAGCAGCTTTCATGATGTTCACCTCAGAGACGGGTGACACCCATATGCTCCGCCTCGGAGCAGGCATGAAGGCCTGGTATTATCCTAGTATTGCATCGGCCCTGTATAATGGACGCCCTGGCTCTTTGCAGGACGTCAGCTTGGCGTCAGAAAATTCGCCCGAACCTTTATGACATTCATATAGCCGCTCCACCCTTTGCTGTCTTACGCAGGACAAATCGAAGGGCGGTCGAGCATGGCGAACACCAGTGCATCTCAAGAAGCATCCGCATTGAAGCCTGCGGCAGCATTGGCCGTGTTAGGCGTGCTGACGTGGCTTCTCACACGGATTTGGCCCTGCCTTCTTGCGCTCGGCGGATGATCTCCCTGAGGAGCGGACGTAGGAGATAGTGGGCGTCCATCTTGCCGGGACGAGAAGGCCTGGTATTATCCTAGTATTCCCAAACCCTCCATCGCGGGAACACGCCATGGCCGATCCGCGCCGCGTCGAATTCGGCGATTTTCTCCGCTCCCGCCGCGAAAAGCTGTCGCCGAAGACGGTCGGCCTTCCTGCAGGTCAGCGGCGGCGCACCGCGGGGCTTCGCCGCGAGGAGGTCGCCCAGCTCGCTGGCATCGGCGTCGACTGGTACATCCGCCTCGAGCAGGGCCGCACCGTCAGCCCGTCGGTCACGACCGTCGATGCGCTGGCGCGTGCGCTGCGCCTCAGCAAGACCGAGCATGCGCATCTCAAGGACCTCGCGCGCGACGGCGCGCGAGGTGCGTTCACCCGCGAAGTGGTGCCGCCGCCCATTCTGCGGCTGGTCGAGAGCCTGCCGCATCCGGCCTACATCACCGGGCGGCGCTGGGATGTGCTGGCCTGGAACGAAGCCGCCGAGGAGATCTTCGCGTTCGGCCGGCTGCCAGAGGAGGATCGCAACACGCTGCTCTTGATGATGACCAACAAGCGCACGCGAAAATCCTACGGCGCGGCCTGGGCTGACGTGGCCAAGCGCATGGTTGCGATGTTTCGCGCCACCCACGACGTCTGGGCCGGCGATCCCGCCTTTGCGGAATTGCTGACGCGGCTGCGCGAAGGCAGTCCCGAATTCGTCAAATGGTGGGGCGCGCACGAAGTGCACGGCACCTTGTCCGGCCGCAAGACCATGACCCATCCGACCAAGGGTGAGCTGCATTTCGAGCACACCAGCTTTCAGGCCAATGACGATCCCGCGCTGAAGCTCGTGATCTACACGCCGGTGTGAGGACGCGGGCTCGACAGCCCAGTGCTCATGTTCGTTTTGCGCCCAGCAAGATAGGAACGGTATCCCGGAGCTTGAGCGACTTCACCATGTCCTGCGTGATCGCCTTGTAGGTCTTGAAATGAGCCGTCTCGATGTGAGCTTTGTAAGCATCGACATTGGCATAGATCTCGAACACGAAGACATGCGCCGGATTTCGTTCGTCCGCCACGGCATACAACGCGAGCACTCCCGGTTCGAGCCGGACGGCAGCCTCGATCTGCTCCTTCACTGCCGCCCCGTAGGGCTCGACCTGCGACGGATCGATCTCGATCTCCGCCACTCGCACATGGGGCTGATGCATCTCTTCGACCTTCCCTTGGACCTTCTTTTGCACCTTCTCTTGGGTGCCCGCGGGACCGGCCAGGGCCACTGTCAGCATCGACGCTCCAAGAACGAGAAATTGTCTGGCGTCCATGTCGTCCTCCCGCCTGTGCTCATTTGGCCGGCTCTCTCGATCACTTCCGATACTGCTCGTCGCTGACCTTCTCCATCCAGTCGACGTTCTTGCCGCCGAGGGATTCCTGGATGGCGATGTGCGTCATCGCCGTCGTCGGCGACGCGCCGTGCCAATGCTTCAATCCCGGCGGAAACGATACGACGTCGCCGGGGCGGATTTCCTCGACCGGGCCGCCCTCGCGCTGCACCCAGCCGAGCCCTGCCGTGACGATCAGCGTCTGTCCAAGCGGGTGCGTGTGCCAGGCGGTACGTGCGCCGGGTTCGAACGTGACCTGGCCTGCGCCGACGCGGCCAGGATCAGGAGCCTGGAAGAGTGGGTCCACGCGCACCGTGCCGGTGAACCAGTCCTGAGAGCCCTTCTGGGACGGCCTGGACCCGTTTCTCTTGATGTCGATATCCATGGGAAGCTCCTTCAGTGTTTCGGACCCGAGCGCCCGCGTCCGTCCGACTCCGATCGTGGCGGCGGCGCCGCCGCAGATGAGCACACCTCTGCGTGTGATCATCGCAGTCCTCCGTTCATCGTGGGTCGTATCCCGGTTTCTTGTAGATGGTGTGCGGCTTGCCGATGATGTCCGGTTTGTAGACCTGTTCAGTCCAGTCTCGCGGCTCGACGTCTTCGATGCCCACGGAAACGGACTCTTCTCCGTAGTTGAGGGCGCCCATCACCGCTTCAGTGACGGCTTGCGCAAGCGCCTGCTTCTGCCGCTCGGATTTGCCCGAATAGAGCTTGACGATGATGTGGGGCATCGCTTTCTTCCTTCAGCGCGGACGCTTTTCGATCACGTCCTTGACGACCGGCGCCGCGGAGAACGCATTGGGCCAGCCGGCGTAGAAGGCGAGGTGACCGAGCACTTCGCCGGCTTCCTCCCGCGTCAACCCGTTATCCATCGCCCGGTTCAAATGGTAGGTGATCTGGGCGACTTGCCCCGTCGCGATGAGAGCGCTGACGGTGACAAGGCTCCGGTCCCGGGGTGCAAGACCCGGCCTCAGCCAGAGATCCCGGAAAAGCACGTCGGTCGTGTACTGGACGAGGCTCGGTGTGATCTGGCCGAATTGTTCGCCGACCCGCGTTGCCCGCTGCTTCTCCGCCGCCTCGTCGAGAGGGAGCTGCGGTCCTGACGCCGGCGGAAGCTGATCGGCCCCGATATTGCGGCTCTTGAAAACGTCTCTCGCTGCGGGGATCGCATTCATCGCGTTGGCCCATCCGGTATAGAACGCCAGATGCGTGATGATTTCGGAGATCTCGGCAGGCTTCACGCCGTTGTCGAGCGCGAGTGCGAAATAATGCGGAAGTTCGACGGTCTGGTTGCGCGCGATCAGAGCCGCGACCGTGACGACGCTGCGATCGCGAGGAGAGAGGCCGGCGCGCTTCCAGAGGTCGTCAACCAGAAATTTCTGCCCGTACATCTCAAGCGCGGGCGCGACGGCGCGGACGTCTTCCAATGTCGACATGGGATCAGCTCCTTTGACGGCGGCCTGTTCGGCGGCAGTCGCGCCGCCAACGATCAGACCGAGAGACAACAGCGTGGCTGCAATCGTTCTCATGGCTGGCTTCCTTCGACCGTGAACGGGTTTGCCATCAGCCACCACGCAACCAGCGCGGCGCACAGCACCGTGAGCGCGCTGGCGAGAAACAGCACGTTCAGCCTCGCTCCGGTCGCGATCAGACCAAGCGCAGGGCTGGCGAGCCCCTGGGCCAGGTCGAGAAAGGCCGTGTAGGCGCCCATCGCCATGCCGCGGCTCTGCGCCGGAACGCGGCGAACCGCTTCGACGCCGAAGCCCGGATAGACCAGCGAAAAGCCGAACCCGGTGAGCGCGGCTCCTGCCAGCGCCATCTCGGGTCGGACCGCCAGCCAGATCAGCGCCTGGCCGATGGCTTCAATCACCGCGCAGACCAGCGCGACCTTCGCGCCACCGATCGCATCGGCCAAATGGCTGAAGCAGATCCGGGCCAGAATGAAGGCCACCGCATAGGCCGTGTAGGCGAGCCATCCGTTGTCCCAGCCCCGGTTGGCGAACAGCAATGCAACGAACGTCGTCACCGCACCGAAACCGACGCTGCCGAGGGCCGAGCCAAGGCCCGGCACCCAGACGGCACCGACCACCGCGGCGAACGAAGGGCGCACGTGCGGGACGGGGGCGAACGCAGGAAGTGGCGCAACGAGCAGCAGCGTCATCAGCGGAGTGGCGGCCGTGACGATCGCGATCGCCGTGAAGCCGTAGGCGGCATAGAGCGCCGCGCCGGCCGGTGCGCCGATCGCGAAGGCCGCGAACATCGCCGAGCCAACCCAGGCGATGACCTTGCCCGTGCTCCGGGCGTCGGCGAGCGCCAGTCCCCAACTGACCGAGGACGTGATGATGAAGCTCTCCGCCGCGCCGAGCAGTCCTCGCCCCAGCAGGAGAATCGCGACCGAAGCCAGCGGCAGGGTGCTGAAACACAGCGAGAGCAAATAAAGTAGCCCGGAAGCCGCCGCCGCAATGAGACCAACGACCACGCCGCGCTTCGCTCCGCGACTGTCCGAAAAGTGGCCCGCCCACGGGCGCGAGATCAGCGAGGCCGCGAACTGACTGCCGGCGACAAGACCCACCACGAACGTACCCAGCCCGAGACCGTCGTGCACGTGGAGCGGAAGCACGGGCATCGCGACACCGATGACGAGGAAAGCGACGAACACCACCGCCATGATCGGCAGCAGGGTCGCCGCGACACGTGGGCTCGCGGCCGGCTCTTGCAGAGCGGTTACTGACATGTCGGCCTCGAGGTTCCTGCTGGGGTAGGCGGTCTTGGATCACGTCGTGGTCGGAGACGGCGCCGTCGTCCGATGGCTGGTCCGAACCTAGGCCTTCCGTCGCCCCGCGATTAGATGATAGATTCCGAATGGAGTTATTAGGCTGGTTAATCAATGCATCGGGACGACGCGAGTGATCTCCTGGCCTTCCTCGCGGTTGCGAGGGAACGCAACTTCACGCGCGCCGCTTCGAAGCTCGGCATGACGCAGTCCGCACTCAGCCAGATCATCCGGAACCTGGAGGAACGGCTTGGCGTCCGGCTGCTGAACCGCACGACGCGGAGCGTCACACCAACCCAGGCTGGAGAACGGTTGTTCCTGAGCGTCGGACCCAAGTTTACCGAGATGGATGCCGATCTTGCCGCACTCAGCGAATTTCGTGAGAAGCCGGCGGGATTGGTCCGGCTGACGGCGACAGAGTATGCCGCCGCTGAAATCCTGTTGCCCGCGCTCGGAAAAGTCCTGCCGAAGTACCCCGACATTCACGTCGAGATCATCATCGACTATGGCCTGACCAACATCGTGGCGCAGCAGGTGGATGCGGGTGTTCGTCCCGGCGAGCTCGTTGCCAAGGATATGATCTCAGTCCGCGTCAGTCCCGATCTGCGGATGGCCGTGGTGGGGGCGCCGTCCTACTTTGCCGCGCGCAAGCGACCCAAAACGCCTCAGGATCTCACGCATCACAACTGCCTCAACCTTCGCTTACCGACCCACGGCGGCAGTCTCTATGCGTGGGAGTTCGAGAAGAACGGGCGAGAGCTCAATGTGCGCGTCGAGGGACAGTTGGTGTTCAACAGCGCGAGCCTTCTCCTGGATGGAGCACTCAAGGGATTGGGTCTCGCCTACCTGACGGAGGGACACGTGCAGCCCCACGTTTCGGAAGGACGGCTGGTCAGGGTCTTGTCCGACTGGTGTCCGCCGTTTTCCGGCTACCACCTCTACTATCCCAGCCGGCGCCAGCCTTCGCAGGCATTTTCGCTGCTGGTCGAGGCTCTCAGGCACCGTGGGAAATAGCGTCGACCCATGGAGCCAGCGAACCGCTTTGCGAAACGACAAAGTTTCGGAGTAGGTTCGTTATCGACGGCGTCATCGGGGTGGGCTTACACTGTGACCGGCACGAAACGAACGCGCGAGGGGAGCGGCCGGATCAAGCTCGAAGCTGTCGCCCGTGCGGCGAATGTGTCGACAGCCAATGACGATCCCGCGCTGAAGCTCATGATTTACGCGCCGGTGTAGGGGCGTCTTCCGCCTGTCCGTTGGGTTGTGAAGCTGGCTTTCCGGTACCGAATTTGTGGTAGTGTTGGCTCACGGTCCTTGCTATCCGTGGCTTCGATGAAACGGCAGATTGGCCATAGGTCTCCCTCCTTTGCCCCCAGCTTTCGCGGGCTGCTGACCGTGTTTCTGACACTCGCCTATGTCGTGGTCGGGTTTGCGGGGGAAATCGCGTGCGCCGGCGAGACGCTCGCGAGCGAGGATCGGATCGAAGTTGCTGACGCGTCAGCCAATACAGACCAGGGCAACGCGGACCAAGGATCGAAGAAACCGGTTACTGTCGTCGATCATTGCTACACCTGTGTTCCCCTGCTGATTCCGGCGCCGGTCCTCGTTGCCGAGCCGGCAGCAAAGGCCGCCAGCCCGGCCTACGCCACGCCGACGTTCCTTCTCGAGGATCAGCCGGGGCTCGATACCCCGCCGCCCAAATACCGGACCTAAGCATCTTCTCGGAGCGCGCGAGCGCTCGATCGATCGCCTGTCAGGTATTTTCATGTTTCGCAGAACGGTCACGCATTTTGCGTGCGTAATGGCGTTTCTCGTCAGTCCGTGGCTGACCGGTCACGCGCATTCGCAGACCCTCACCATGAGGGATGCGCTCGGTCGGGCGCTTGCTGCAAGCCCCCATCTCACCGCGGCCGAACGCGACGTCGGCATTGCGGCGGGGCAGCGCATCCAGGCCGGAGCGTTGCTCAATCCGGAGCTGTCCTATGAGCAGGACAATTCCTTCGGCACGGGCAAATTTCGGGGGACGAAGTCGGCAGAGACCACGCTGCAGATCAGCCAGGCCTTCGAATGGTTCGGTAAGCGGGAGGCCCGCATAGCGGCTGGTGCGGCTGGGGTCGAGGTGGCGGCGATCCAACGTCAGGCCGTTAGATTGGAAGTCCTGTCCGAGACCGCGATCGCCTTCCTCAACGTGCTGGGCACGCAGCGTCGGATCCAGGTCCTCGATGAGCAGGTCGGCGCCATCGACAGGCTGACCCCGCTGCTGCAGCGGCGCGTCGAAGCCGGTGCATCGTCGCCGGCAGAGACGGGGCGGGCCGAAGTTGCGTCCGCTCTGGTCAAGGCAGATCGCGAACGGCTGAGATCGACGCTCGCCAGCGCGCGCCGCGAGTTGGCCGTGCTAATGGGAGACGCCGCACCGAAGTTCGCCTCCGTCTCCGGGCGGTTCGATGCCGCCGGGCGGCCGCCCTCGTTTCAGTCGGTCGTGGCGGCGATCGACGCGAATCCGCAACTGGTGCGTTGGACCGCGATCTACGCGCAGCGCAACGCGGAGCTTTTGCTGGCGCGGCTGAAGCCCTATCCGGACGTCCGCATCGCCGCCGGATGGCGTCACTTCAACGAGACCAACGATGATGCCGTCCGGCTGACGCTCTCGGTGCCGATCCCGGTGTTCGATCAGAACCAGGGCAACATCCTCTCGGCGCAGGAGAGCCTGGCGAAGACCAGGTCGGAGCGGGAGGCGAACCGGAACACGCTGATCGTGATCGCAGGGCGCGCCTACGACTCGCTGCAGGGCTCGCTGCGCGAGCTCGCTATCCTCCGCGAAGCCGCGATCCCCAAGGCGGAGCAGGCGGCACAGGCCATTTCCGATGGTTACGGCCAAGGCCGGTTCACGCTGCTCGAGGTGCTGGATGCCCAGGCGAGCCTCACACAAGCGCGCCTGCGAGAGCAGGAGGCCTTGCAGAACTTCCACGTTGCCGTCGCGACCATCGAGGGGCTCGTCGGCAATCCGTTTTCGCTCGCGCGAGAGAGTTCAAGATGATCCGAGCATTGTTCCGATATTTGGTCTTTCTTCTGGTGGCCGGGGCGCTCGTCTACGCCGGCTATCGGATGTTGACACCGGCGACGACCAAGGCGGTCGCGACGGAGAAGTCCGAAAACGAAGAGCATTCGGACGGCGTCGCGATGAGCGATGCAAAGGTCGCGGCGGCCGAGATAGAGCTTGCGAAGGCGGGGCCGGCCGTGCTGCACAACAGCCTGACGCTGAACGGAATGGTGCAGGCCAACCAGGAATCGCTGGTTCAGATCACGCCCCGCTTTCCGGGCGTCGTTCGGGAGGTCCGCAAGCGGATCGGCGAACACGTCGAAAAAGGCGACATCCTTGCCATCGTCGAGAGCAATCAAAGCCTGACGCCTTACGAATTGAAGGCCGCTCTTGCCGGTACGATCATCGACCGTCAAACCACGCTCGGCGAATTCGTTTCCGAGCAGAAGCCGGCATTCGTGATCGCCGACCTTTCGACGGTGTGGGTCGATTTCTCCGTCTACCGGCGCAACCTGGCCCGCGTGAAGGTCGGCGATCAAATCCTGATCGATCCCGCGGACGGCGGCACCAAGATCGAGGCGAAGATTTCATACGTATCACCGGTCGGCAGCAGCGATACCCAGACCGCGCTCGCGAGAGCCGTCGTAGCGAATGCCGAACAGCGACTGCGGCCCGGCCTGTTCGCTACCGGCCGATTGACCTTGTCGGCGAAGAAGGTGGCGGTCGCAGTGAAGTCCTCGGCCTTGCAGACCCTCGAGAACCGCACCGTCGTGTTCGTCAGGAGTGGCGACAAGTTCGAAGCCCGCGACGTCGAGATCGGCGATCGCGACCCGGATTTCGCGGAAGTTACGTTCGGCGTACTCGAAGACGACCTGTACGCGGCCCAGAACAGCTTCATCGTCAAGGCGGAACTGGCTAAGGGAGGAGCGGACAATGATTGACGGCATCCTCTCCTTCGCGATCCGTCAGCGATGGCTGGTGATGATCGCCGTGCTGGCGATGGCCGGCTTCGGAGCATGGAATTTCACCCGTCTGCCGATCGATGCGGTCCCTGACATCACCAATGTTCAGGTACAAATCAACAGCAGGGCACCCGGCTACTCGCCGCTGGAAGTCGAGCAGCGCATCACGTTTCCGATCGAGACCGCCATGGGCGGCCTACCGAGCCTGGAGAGCACCCGGTCGCTATCGCGCTATGGGCTCAGCCAGGTCACGGTGATCTTCAAGGATGGCACCGACATCTACTTTGCCAGGCAGATGATCAACGAGCGGATCCAGCAGGTGAGGGACCAGCTACCCACCGCCATCGAGACCGCGATGGGACCGATCTCGACCGGGCTCGGCGAGATCTACATGTACACGATCGAAGCCAAGCCGGAGGCCCGCAAGGCGGGCGGAGAAGCGTACAGTCCCACCGACTTGCGCACGATCCAGGACTGGATCGTCAGGCCGCAGCTCCGGACCGTTGCGGGTGTCAGCGAAGTCAATTCGGTCGGTGGATTCGAACAGCAGTTTCAGGTGCTGCCCGATCCCGCCCAACTCATGGCCTACAAGCTCAGCTTCCGCGACATCATGGCGGCGCTCGCCTCGAACAATGCGAATGTCGGCGCCGGCTACATCGAGCGCAACGGCGAGCAGTATCTCGTCCGTACGCCGGGACAGGTCGCAAACATCGACGAGATCAAGGATATCGTGGTCGGCTCGCGGAATGGCATCCCGGTGCGGGTGTCCGACGTGGCCGAAGTGAGGGAAGGAACGGATTTGCGGACCGGCGCGGCAACGCTGAACGGGAACGAGGTGGTGCTCGGCACCGCCATGCTGCTGATCGGTGAGAACAGCCGCACCGTCGCGCAGCGCGTCGCTTCACGGCTCAAGGAAATCGGACGCTCGTTGCCTGAGGGGGTGGTCACGCACACGGTCTACGATCGCACCCGCCTGGTCGAAGCGACGATCGCAACCGTGGCGAGGAACCTCTTCGAGGGCGCGCTGCTGGTGATCGTCGTGCTGTTCCTGACGCTCGGAAACTTCAGGGCCGCAGTCGCGACCGCGTGCGTCATTCCGCTGTCCATGCTGTTCGCGATCACCGGCATGGTGGAGGACAAGGTCAGCGCCAACCTCATGAGCCTCGGCGCCATCGACTTCGGCATCATCATCGACGGCGCCGTGATCATCGTCGAGAACTGCCTGCGCCTGCTGGCGGTGGAGCAGCGCCGGCTCGGTCGCGTTCTCACCCGCGAGGAACGGTTTGAGACTATTCTAGCCGGCTCGCGCGAGGTCATCCGCCCCAGCCTGTTCGGCACGTTCATTATCGCAGTCGTCTATTTACCGATACTCACGCTCACCGGCGTCGAAGGCAAGATGTTCACGCCGATGGCTCTGACCGTGCTGATGGCGTTGACCGGGGCCAGTGTTCTATCGATGACATTCGTGCCGGCAGCCGTGGCACTCGTGGTCACCGGCAAGGTCTCCGAACATGAGAATTGGTTCATGCGCGGCGCCCGCCGCATCTATGCGCCGCTGCTGGCCGCCTCGATCAATAACAGGTTAGGCGTCGCGGTCATTGCGGCCCTTCTGGTCGTCGTCTGCGGGATCGCGGCCTCCCGCATGGGTGGTGAGTTCATTCCCGGTCTCGACGAAGGGGATGCTTCGGCCGAGGTGGTCCGCATCCCCAGCGTCAGCCTGCCCCAATCGGTGGCGATGGAAGCGATGCTGGAAAGGCGATTGCTCAAGCTTCCCGAAGTGAAGGAGGCGTTCGCCCGCACCGGCACGGCGGAGGTCGCAACCGACCCGATGCCGCAATCCAACTCGGACAGCTACATCATGCTGAAGCCGCGAAAGGAATGGCCGGATCCCGAGAAGCCGAAGGCGGCCGTCGTCGCGGAAATCCAGGAGGCGGCGGAAGACGTCCCCGGCAATGCCTACGGGTTCTCGCAGCCGATCCAGCAGCGTATGAATGAACTCATCTCGGGCGTCCGGAGCGATGTCGCCGTCAAGATATTCGGCGACAACCTGGACGAACTGACCCAGGCAGCGAGCCGGGTCCAAGGCGTCCTGCAGAAGGTGGAGGGAGCCGCCGACGTGAAGGCCGAGCAAGCGACAGGATTGCCAGTGCTCACCGTCCAGCTGAACCGCCAAACCCTATCGCGCTATGGAATCAACGTTGCAGACGTGCAGACTCTCGTGGAGATGGCCGTGGGCGGCAAGAACGCCGGCCGCCTGTTCGAAGGGGATCGGCGTTTCGACATCGTTGTTCGACTGCCGGACGATCTGCGCTCGGATATCGACGCGATCAGGTCCTTGCCGGTGCCGCTACCTCCGATCGAGAACCCCAAGGCGACCACTGCTCTCTGGAGCAATTCGCCGCTCGCTCAAATCCGCTACGTGCCGCTGTCCGAGCTTGCTCAGGTCGATCTCAAGCCCGGCCCCAATCTGATCGGCCGCGAAGACGGGAAACGGCGGATTGCGGTGACGGCGAACGTGAGGGGACGCGATCTCAGGTCGTTCATCGCGGACGCCCAGGAGCAGGTGACGCAGAAGGTGAAGCTTCCACCCGGCTACTGGATCGGCTGGGGCGGTCAGTTCGAGCAACTTGTCTCGGCGACGCAGCGTCTGACGGTCGTCGTGCCCCTCGCGCTCTTCCTGATCTTCCTATTGCTCTTTATCAGCCTAGGTTCGATGCCCGACGCGGTGCTTGTGTTCAGCGGCGTGCCGCTCGCCCTGACCGGGGGCGTCGTGGCGCTCTTGCTGCGCGGAATCCCGCTCTCGATCAGCGCCGGGATCGGCTTCATCGCGCTCTCAGGGGTCGCCGTGCTCAACGGTCTCGTCATCATCACGTTCATCGAAAAGCTTCGACGGGAAGGCCATGCGTTGGTGGACGCGGTCCGGGAAGGCGCGCTAACGCGGCTCCGGCCGGTCCTGATGACCGCGCTCGTTGCCTCGCTCGGCTTCGTCCCGATGGCGATCGCCACCGGTGCCGGCGCCGAGGTGCAGCGGCCGCTCGCGACCGTCGTCATTGGCGGGATCATCTCGTCGACCATCCTCACCCTGTTGGTGCTGCCGGCGCTCTACGTCCTGTTCAGACGGGAAGAGCCGTCCAGTGCACGATCGAACTTATCCCCCCGCCAAGGAGTGCCGTCATGAAGTATGTGCTGTTGCTGATCGCCACCATCTTGTTCGCGGCGCCGGTTTCCGCCGAGGACTATGAAAAAGGACCGAATGGCGGGCTGATGCTCGACGTCGCCGGGATCGATGCGGAACTTCTGACGTCGGGCAACACGGTCACCATCAACGTCTTCGAGGCCTTCAAGGCGAAGCCGGTCTCGACCAAGGGCTATGTCGGCGCCGTGCTGATTGCCGGTGGGTCGGCCCGCGAAACGGTCACCCTTGCGCCCCAAGGCGAAAACGCGCTCAAGGGCGAGGCAAAGAATCCGATTCCTCCCGGCGCGACGGTCACTCTCACGATCAAGACTGCCGAAGGAAAGTCGGGCCAGGCAAAATTCAAAAAGTAGTCTCGCGCTGAAGCTCGTGATCTACACGCCGGTGTAGGGGCGCGGCCAGCGACCACACACTCTACCGGATCATGCGCCAGGAACTTGTTCCCTACGATGGCAGGCGGGTAAATCCGTCCGCGCTCCAGCCTTCAGTGCCAACGCCGTGATGCACAAAAAACAGTCCGTCTGGATCGTAGTGCCGCTTGACGTCGAGGAGCCGTTGATAGTTCGGACCCCACAACGCATTCTGCCAGTCTGACTGGAAATAGTCGCACTCGTTGACGTACGCACCGGTGTTCGGTGCCGCGGTACGCAACGCTTCCATCGCGGCGTTCACGCGGTCCCGATGCGCGTTGGCGAGAGCAGGATCGGGCGTAGCAAGACCACCGAAGGTGGTTGGCCCGGAGGCTGCGATGATCGCAAGAGCGAAGGCATCAAATGTGTCCGGATGCGTTGCCGTGTTCCTTGCTCTTGCGATCACCTCCCGCGGTGCGCCGAACAAACCCTTGTTGAAATGCAGGCCGACTGCCCAGTGGCGGCTTGCGGTGAATAACGCATCGACAAGGAGAGTCCGGTTCTCCGGGTCAAGTAGCGAGCTCGGCAACCAGGCTGACGTGTACGCGTGCCAGAAAGCGCCGACCTGCCCGCCATCGCCCTTCCACCAATAGTCTGTCCATGGCGCATCAGAGCGTTCATCGAAGATGACGGCGGAGCGGGCGAACAGGCGATAAAGCCAACCGTTCCAGAAGTAGCGGGCAGGCACGCCCGCCACTTCAAGCGAGTCCATGCCAGCGTAATCGTCCGGATGGGCTGCAACAAAATCAAGCAGGGGCTTGAAAGCTGCGCGCGCTTCGTTCGTCGTCAGGCCCTGGAAGACCATGCGCACTTCGAGGCGGTTGTCTGGATGCGCCCGAACCTGTTCGCCCCAATGCGGATTGCAGAGGCTTGTCGCGCAAAACGCGACGAAGCGGGTCAGCAGCTTACGGTAGGCATCGTCGGAGCGGGCGCGCAACGTGGCGCTTACCGCACCGACGGATTCGGGCAGTGGATGGGTTGCGAGCGTCAGCCGCGTGATGACGCCGAAAGTGCCGCCGCCTCCGCCCTTGAGCGCCCAAAACAGCTCCGGCTCGCGCGTTTCATTTACGACACGAATCTCGCCGTCGGCAGTCACGATCTCGGCCTCGAGCAGGCTCGCGGCCGCCGTTCCAAACGCCTTGGAAAAGTGGCCGAACCCGCCGCCCTGCACGAGACCCGCGACACCAACGGTGGTGCAGCCGCCACCCTGAACGTATCGCTCGGCGCTGGCGGCAGCTTGATAGGCGTGGAGCCACATGCAGCCCGCGCCCGCCGTGATAGCCGGAACCGGTTCTGAGTTTGAGCCTGTGGGAATGAAACGGTCATGAACGGTGATTGCGTCCATCTTGCGGGTCCACAGCAAAAGCGAATCCGGTGCACAGGAGGCGCCGAAATAGCTGTGGCCGCGGCCTTTCACGACGAGGCGCAGGTTGTGCGCCTTGGCAAAGCGCACGGCCGCTACAACATCTGCCGAACTCTCGGCTACGACCATGTAGGTGCTTGGCTCTGAGCGCCAGGCCTCGAACCAGCCCGAACTTTCGGTCAGGCCTGGTTGATCGCCGATGTAGAACGGATTGGCCAGGAGCTGTTTTGCGTCAGCCGTCCCGAGGTTGGGGGACGGAACCCGGGTGAGGCGTCCCGACGTTGCCTGATTCAGCGCCGACCAGTCCGCGTCGGAAGGCCAGCCAGCCTGGCCTGGCCGCGGGCGGCTGGTAGGGGCGATGCCCGCTTGCGCCTTGCCGAGTGCCGAACCTGCGGCCAGTGAGACAGCAGTAGCTAGAAAGTGGCGACGGTCCATTCCGGTTCTCCAGGCATTGCTTGACGGATCTGTCGGCAATCCTGCGTCGAAAAGCGAGCCAGGAGGGATGAATGGGGTCTGTACGGTGATGAGGATAAGCGGGCCGTGACGAACGGCACTGTCGTAGGGACGAAACGACGCGATAGGTCGTCCTACGCGCAACCAAGCTCATTTCGATCTTGGGATTTCCCCTCGTTCCAGGCAGTCGATGATGTCGACGAGCCCAGGGCTTAGCTGCCACGACCTGGTACAGGAAGTGCTGGCCAGGGGCTCTTCGGGGCGGCCGTCGCCGGAGGGCATGATGCCTCGAGCTGCCTCCACGCCGACGGCAGGCCCGTGGCGTCGATGTCGAACTTTGTCGTGTCTGCCGTTTCGTCCGGCTTCCGCGTGATCTCCCGGACATGCACGGAGCGGGACGCCATGATCGCCCTGAATGTGCCGAAATCGAGAGAGCCGCTCCACATTTCGTATTTGCCGGCCAGCATCGAAAATCCTCCGACTTCCTCGTTGGGGGCAGCGTCCGCCGTCATCATGATTGTGCGTTTGCCGATCGCAGCCCCGTCGATCTCGGCCGCGAACATCAGCGGCACGCGATTTTTGCTGTCGCAATACAGGCGCCATTCCATCGTTCGGAACGACGGGCCGTTCTCGTTCTTCAGCGTTGCGAACTTGCTGATGTATGGCCGGGCTCCTTTCTCCAGCCGCCACATCGTCTCGGCAAGCGGTCGCGTGTCGATCCCGAACCTGTCGAGCTCGGTGCGCGTCAGCAAATGCAGGTTTTCGAACTTCACGGTGTGGATCAGATCGTCAAGCTCGCGGCTGATCCCCATCGCCGAGATATACGCGGTGCGGTCGCGGTCGGCGGCTGCCGTGCGACGCTGCCGGAGCTCGGCGAGCAATCCCGGAGGCGGATGGCCGTGAATGGCGAGGACGAGCCTGGAGTTATGGACCGCCAGCGCGGCGTCGGGTGCCACCTCGCGCGACGTCGCGCCGAGAAACAGGTAACCGCAGGCCGAGTTGCACATCGCATGGTAGGTGGTGAGATCGGCCTCGACCTCGCCGCCTGCGTTCTTCATCTTCAGGCATGCGGCGTCCAGCTGCGTGCCCGCGGCACATGCGGTGACAATCGTCTGGCCGACCCGCGCGACCGCCTTGCGGCTGCGCAACAGCCGCCCGATGACGTAGGACTGCTCCACATTGCCGCCGGGCGAATGAAGATAGATCGGACGCTGCGTGTCCTTGACGCCGGCGAGGAAGCGGCGGACGCGCGACGCTGCGTCATTATCGATCTGCCCCTCGATGGCGATCCAGCGATCGCAGCCCGGCCCGCAAGCGTCTGGGGGCCCTTTGGCGAGATAGATCGTCAGCCTTGGGGCAAACCCGGCTATTTCGGCCGGCGTCTGTTCCGCTTGCAGTGCCCCGGGGATCGAGAGCGAGAGCACGAGGAGCAGGATACGGGCAAGCATGAATTGACGGGACCGAGCGCATTGAAGGACACGCGTCGACGCTACAGGATGATCGGAGTGGTCACAACTTTTAGTGGCAATCCCGCGTGCCGGAGGCTGTGGCCGCGGCAAGGGGCATCGATCCCTCAATCGACCCGCCGCGAGCGGCGAGGGGGGCCGGCTTCTTCCGCGCGAAATACGGATTTACGACGCAGCTTGCGGAGCGGCCGGCAGCAGAAAATCTGCATTGCTCCAGCGAGGCGTAACGGCAATCGAAATAGCTGACGCGGCCGTAGATCTGCATGCAGACCGGATAGTCGGGGTCATAGGTTTGCGCGCGCGCCCGACATGAACGCGATTGTGGCGATCGCGCGCGAGAATGTGGCGACAATGGGGAGAGAAAACGATTCGCGCATTGTTCGATTCTCCAATCACATGATTGTGCGCGCGACGTCGTTACGCGCACTCGCGCTGCATGTCCTGTCGATGATGTTGGAACTGCTGAAGACTCTTGTTTCAAAGGGTTTCCGCGTGCGCGCCGCTAAATTTTTATTAATGCAGCGCAGCCCTTTGGCGTGAACTGTGGCGTCGAGGTTACAGCAATTCCGTCGATGGCTGTTATGACGTCGCCATGGCCCGGGGGCCTAACGACGAAACTGGAACGGGATTCAAATGAACAAGAATTTGTTGCTTGCTGCTGTGAGCCTCGTCGCGATCAGCGCGACTGCACCGGCGCTGGCTGCTGACCTCGCCGCGCGGCCTTACACCAAGGCGCCCGCGATGATCGCCACCGTCTACGACTGGAGCGGCTTCTACATCGGTATCAACGGCGGCGGCGCTTCCGCTCACACGACCTGGAATCAGACCGCTCCGCTGGTTGGCGGCGAAGGTTCCCACAACGCCACGGGCGGCACGGTCGGTGGTCAGGTTGGCTATCGCTGGCAGTCGGCACAGTGGGTGTTCGGCCTGGAAGGCCAGGGCAACTGGGCTGACTTCTCCGGCGATAACCTGAGCGCGCTGACCGGCTTCACCGATCGTTCGAAGATCGATTCGTTCGGTCTGCTCACCGGTCAGGTCGGCTACGCCTGGAACAACGTCCTGCTCTACGTGAAGGGCGGTGCGGCTGTGGTTGGCACCAAGAACGAGCTGCGTGCTGCCGGCGCGACCTTTGCTTCGGTCAACGACACCCGTTGGGGCGGCACTGTCGGTGCGGGCCTCGAGTTCGGCTTCGCTCCGAACTGGTCGGTTGGCGTCGAGTACAACCACATCTTCCTGTCGGGCAAGGATGTTACCTTCGCCGGCTTCCAGACCGACCACATCAAGCAGGACGTCGACATGGGTCTCGTCCGCCTGAACTACAAGTTCGGCGGTCCGATCATCGCGAAGTACTGAGCTACTGAGACCAATCGCTCCTTTCGAGCAATTGTCGAAAGCCCCGGCCTTGCGCCGGGGCTTTTTTGTTTCGTGAATTCAGCGAGTTAACCATTTCATTTCGAAGCGGCTGAGTTTGCTTGACTCCATAGAACGAAATGAGAACAATGTTCTTCATACGTTCTGGTGATGGAGCAAGCCATGTTCAGGATTTTCGTGGAAGAAGCCGCTGCACTGACGTCGATCGCGCTGTTCGTCGGGATGATCGCGATCTGGGCCCAGGTGATTCCGCAGCTCTAGACTTGCGGTTTTGTAAACCGAGGGTCGGGAGCCTGACGGCGGCCCCTGCGGGCCGACCCTTGTCGGGCTCCTTGAGGAAAAGCGGGATGAGGTGGCCGATCAGCCGCTGCGGCGTGGACTCTGGCGCGACGACGCCCCACCATTGTGAGGCGAGTCGGCTGGGCGAGTGCAGGGGATGCCTCCACTGCCGGCGATCGCTCCAACGCATCCCACAAGAGGCCGTCACGCGACCATGCCGAGCGCCGGATTTGTCCACCTTCACGTTCACTCGGCCTATTCGCTGCTCAAGGGCTCGATCAAGATCGCCAAGCTCGCCGAGCTGGCGAAGAAGGACCACCAGCCTGCGTTGGCGCTGACCGACACCGACAATCTGTTCGGTGCGCTGGAATTCTCCGACAAGATGGCGGGTTCCGGCATCCAGCCGATCGTCGGCCTGGAGCTCGCGATCGATTTCGGCGACCAGGATCCCAACGCGCGCAACGCGCTGCCGCCGTCGCGCGTGGTGCTGCTGGCCGCCCAGGAGCGCGGCTATCGCAGCCTGATGCGGCTGAATTCGCGCGCATTCCTCGAATCGCCCGACAGCCACGCGCCGTTCATCAAGTTCGACTGGTTCGACGGCGAGACCGAAGGGCTGATCGCGCTGACCGGCGGCCCGGACGGGCCGATCTCGCTCGCGCTCGCGGCGGGGCAGGCCGAGATTGCGGCCGCGCGCTGCGAGCGTCTCGCCGGCCTGTTCGGCGACCGTCTCTATGTCGAATTGCAGCGCCACAACATTGACAAGGAACGGCGCCTCGAGAGCGGACTGATCGACATCGCCTATGCCAAGGGCCTGCCGCTGGTCGCGACCAACGAGCCATATTTCGCGTCGACCGACGATTACGAGGCGCATGATGCGCTGCTCTGCATCGCCGGCGGCCGGCTGATCGCGGAGACCGAGCGTGAGCAGCTCACGCCCGATCACCGCTTCAAGACCCGCGCCGAGATGGCGGTGCTGTTTGCCGACATTCCGGAAGCGCTGGCGTCGACAGTGGAGATCGCCGAACGCTGCTCGTTCCGCCCGATGACGCGCAAGCCGATCCTGCCGTTCTTCACGGTCGGTGCCGCGGCAAGCTCCGATGCCGCCGCGGTCGAGTCGGCCGAGCTGAAACGGCAGGCGGAGGAGGGGCTCGCCAATCGGTTGCGCGTGCACGGCCTGTCGCAGGGCATGACGGAAGAGGACTACAACAAGCGCCTGGCGTTTGAGCTCGACGTCATCATGCGCATGAAGTACGCGGGCTACTTCCTGATCGTGTCGGACTTCATCAAATGGGCAAAGAGCCAGGGCATTCCGGTCGGACCGGGCCGCGGCTCCGGCGCAGGCTCGCTGGTCGCGTGGGCTCTGACCATCACCGACCTCGACCCGATCAAGTTCGGCCTGCTGTTCGAGCGCTTCCTCAATCCCGAGCGCGTCTCGATGCCGGACTTCGACATCGACTTCTGCCAGGACCGCCGCGGCGAGGTGATCAAGTACGTGCAGGAGCGCTACGGCCGCGACCAGGTTGCGCAGATCATCACCTTCGGTACGTTGCAGGCGCGCGGTGTGCTGCGCGACGTCGGCCGCGTGCTGCAGATGCCGTACGGCCAGGTCGACAAGCTGACAAAACTGGTGCCGCAGAATCCGGCCGCGCCGGTGACGCTGGCGGCTGCGATCGAGAGCGAGCCGAAACTCCAGGCGTTTCGCGACGAAGACCCGGTGGTGGCGCGCGCCTTCGACATCGCCCAGCGCCTCGAAGGCCTGACGCGGCACGCCTCGACGCACGCCGCCGGCATCGTGATCGGCGATCGCCCCTTGAGCGAACTCGTGCCGATGTACCGCGATCCGAAGTCGGACATGCCGGTGACCCAGTTCAACATGAAGTGGGTCGAGCCCGCCGGCCTCGTCAAGTTCGACTTCCTCGGCCTGAAGACGCTGACCGTGCTCGACGTCGCGGTGAAGCTGCTGAAGCCGCGCGACATCCATGTCGATCTCGCGACGTTGCCGATCGACGATGCCGAAAGCTATCAGATGCTGGCGCGCGGCGAGGTGGTCGGCGTGTTCCAGGTTGAAAGCCAGGGCATGCGGCGCGCGCTGGTCGACATGCGCCCTGACCGTTTCGAGGACATCATCGCGCTGGTCGCGCTCTATCGGCCGGGCCCGATGGCGAACATCCCGACCTATTGCTCGCGCAAGCACGGCGACGAGGAGCCGGAATATCTGCATCCCGTGCTCGAGCCGATCCTGAAGGAGACCTTCGGCGTCATCATCTACCAGGAACAGGTGATGCAGATCGCGCAGGTGATGTCGGGCTATTCGCTCGGCGACGCCGACCTGTTGCGCCGCGCCATGGGCAAGAAGATCCGCGCCGAGATGGACAAGCAGCGCGACATCTTCGTCGCGGGTGCGGTGAAGAACGGCGTGCCGAAGGGGCAGGCCGAGACCATCTTCGAGCTGCTGGCGAAATTCGCTGACTACGGCTTCAACAAGAGCCACGCGGCGGCCTATGCGCTGGTGTCCTACCACACCGCCTACATGAAGGCGCATTATCCGGTGGAGTTCATCGCAGCGTCGATGACGCTCGATCTCAACAACACGGACAAGCTCTCCGAATTCCGCTCCGAGGCGCAGCGCCTCGGCATCAAGGTCGAGCCGCCGAACATCAACCGCTCCGGCGCGACCTTCGAGGTAGGCGACAAGGTCATCTACTACGCGCTCGCAGCGCTCAAGGGCGTCGGCATCCAGGCGATCGACCAGATCATCGAGGAGCGGACCAAGCGGGGCCTGTTCACCTCGCTCGCCGACTTTGCGGCGCGGGTCAATCCGCGCGCGATCAACAAGCGCATCATCGAAAGTCTCGCCGCCGCCGGCGCCTTCGACACGCTGGAGCCGAACAGGGCGCGGGTCTTCGCCGGCGCGGACTCGATCCTGGCCGCCTGCCAGCGCGCGCATCAGGCCGAGACCATCGGCCAGAACGATATGTTCGGCATGTCGGCGGATGCGCCCACCATCATGCTGCCGCAGATCGAGCCGTGGCTGCCGGCCGAACGGCTGCGCCGCGAATATGACGCGATCGGCTTCTTCCTGTCGGGCCATCCGCTCGACGATTACGCCACCGTGCTGAAGCGGCTGCGGGTGCAGAGCTGGGCGGAATTTTCGCGTGCCGTGAAGACAGGTGCCACCGCCGGCAAGGTGGCGGCCACCGTGGTGTCGCGCATGGAGCGGCGCACCAAGACCGGCAACAAGATGGGCATCATGGGCCTGTCTGATCCCACGGGCCATTTCGAGGCCGTGCTGTTCTCCGAAGGCCTTGCCCAATATCGCGACGTGCTGGAGCCGGGCGCCGCGGTGCTGCTCCAGCTCGGCGCCGAATTGCAGGGCGAGGACGTTCGCGCCCGCGTGCTGCATGCCGAGCCGCTGGATGACGCTGCCGCCAAGACGCAGAAGGGTCTGCGCATCTTCGTGCGCGACACCAAGCCGCTGGACTCGATCGCCAAGCGCCTGGCCGGACCGGAGGCCGCGGGCACGAACGGCGCCGCGCCAAAGATCGGCAGCCCCGGTATCGCGCCTCGTTCGAACGGCGACGGCGAAGTCTCGCTGGTGATGATGCTCGACCTCGAGACCGAGGTGGAGATGAAGCTGCCCGGCCGTTTCAAGGTCTCGCCGCAGATCGCCGGCGCGATCAAGGCGGTGGCCGGCGTGGTGGACGTGCAGCAGATCTAGCCTACTGCCGCGAAGGCATGATCGGTGTGATAGATGCGATCCCGCCGTTGCAACCAAACGATGTTTCCGGTTAGCATGCCTCCGGGGAATGAGGTTCTGGGGCGTGATGCTAGTACGTGGGCTGGTGCTGCTCGTGGCCGCGGTGTTGCTATGCGGCTGTGAGACGACCGCGAGGAGCGGGCTGGATTATTCGGAAACGTTGCGGAAGGTCGGGCCGCCAAAGGCAGGGCAGGCGCGCATCGTGGTGCTTCGTGAAAAAGGCTATGGCGGACTTGCCGATGCAGGATGGGGCTTCAGCCTCGACGGCACGCCGCTCACCGGTCTGAAGACCGGGACCTATGTCTATGCCGATCGTCCGGCCGGTCAGCATCAATTCGTGGCAGAGGAGGCGGGCTTTCCGGGCGTTACGCGTATCGATTTCGCGGCTCGTTCGGGCGAGACCCTGTTTTTTGTTGCGCGCATGAGCGACCGCAAGAATGCGGTGATCGCAAATGCGAGCACAGGGTTGTTGGGTTATGGCCTCACGCTCGCGATGACCGCGGGCTACAAGAACCAGGGCCCGATGGATTTCATGGCGCTGGATGAAACGGCGGCGCGTACCACGATCGCCGAGCTGAAGCTGGCGCAATAGGCGCGGAGCGGGGCGTTGAAGATTTGTGACGCCATCGCGGCCCGGATGTAAAACGACGCGTCTGCGCTGCTCCCGCTGCAACGGTCGAGGAACCGACAATGTGCGACCAATGCTCTCAAGACCGTTTAAACCGAATGGGACCATCGCGGCGGTTCGCGATGCTGCTGACTGCGGCCGCACTTGCTACCGCCTTCAGCGACCGAGCCTTCGCCAAGGAATCCAAGCCGCCGCCCAAACCGCAGAACGTGCTGTCGCCGGATGCGGCGCTGAAGCGGCTGATGGACGGCAACGCGCGCTACGTCGAGGGCGTTACGCGGCGCCACGACTTCAAGCATGAGCGCGAGGCGCTGGCCGGCGGGCAGAATCCGTTCGCGGCGGTGCTGAGCTGTGCCGATTCGCGAATCGCGCCGGAATACGCCTTCGACACCGGCCGCGGCGATCTCTTCGTCTGCCGTGTCGCCGGCAATTTTGCCGGCACTGAAACCATCGCCAGCCTGGAATACGCTGTGGCCGTGCTCAACACGCCGCTGATCCTCGTGCTCGGCCATGATGCCTGCGGCGCGGTTGATGCCACGCTGAAGGCGCTCAAGGACAACACATCGCCGCCGGGACACATTCCCTCCCTGGTCGATGCGATCGCGCCCGCGGCGAAAGCTGCGATGCAGCAGGGCGGGGAGGTGCTCGACAAGGCGATCCGGCAGAACGTGGTCGACAATGTCGGCAAGCTGAAGTCGGCCGCGCCGATCCTCAATGCGGCCGTCGAGCAAGGCAAGCTGAAGATCGTCGGCGGCATCTACCGGCTCGCGACGGGGACGGTGGATATGATCGCACAAGGCTGAATACCCAAGGAGGCCGAAGCTTACGAGGAGCTGACGCAAGAGGCTGAGATTGGCCGCGCGCCACGCCGCCGCCTCAATCCAAGCCTTTCGTTCAACTGCCGTTCAGCCGGCCGCATGTCTGATGCGTGCTGGTCACTCAACAACAATAACGGGCAAGCAAGCCATGCGCGGGACACACAAGGTCTTCATCTGCTTCCTTCTGCCGATCCTCTTGGTTGCGGGCGCGCTCACGCCAGTTAGCGCGCAGCAGCAGGAAAAACGCATCGCGCTCGTGGTCGGCAACGGCGCCTATTCGAAGTCGCCGCTGGCAACCACCGCGAACGATGCCGGCCTGATCGCGCAGACGCTGCAGGCGGCGGGCTTCGACGTGGTCGGCGCGCGCGATCTCGACGGCGACACGCTGCGCAAGAGCTTGCGCGATTTCATCCAAAAGGCGCAGGCCTCGGGCCCCGGCACCGTCGCGATGATCTATCTGTCTGGCTACGGCGTGCAGCTCGCCGGCGAGAACTATTTCATCCCGGTCGATTCCAACATCGCGCGCGACACCGACATTCCAACCGAAGCATTGCGCGTCAGCGACTATGCCCGCCAGCTCTCCGCTATCCCGCTCAAGGCGAACATCGTCGTGCTCGACGCGGCGCGTGCGCAGCCCTTCATCGAGGGCGGCCAGCAGCCGATCGCGAGCGGCCTGGCGCTGGTCGAGCCGGATCCGAACATGCTGATCGCCTTCAACGCCGCGCCCGGCACGGTGGCGCCGGAAGAGCCGGGGCCGTACGGCGTCTATGCGCAATCGCTCGCCGAGATGATTCGCACCGGCGGCCTGTCGTTGCCGGAGGTGTTCGACCGCGTTCGCTTGCGCGTCAACGAAGCCTCCAAGGGCGCGCAGGTACCGTGGGACGACCAGAAGGTCACCGCGCCATTCGCCTTCTTCGATCGGGCTCCCGACGCACCGCCGCCGCAGGCTGCGCCCGACCAGGTCGCCGCGATCCGCAACAAGCCGATCCGCGATCTCGGCGTGCAGGATGCCTACGCGGCCGCGCTCGAGCGCGACACGCTGCCGGCCTATGAGGATTTTCTCGCCGCCTATCCCGGCGATCCGCTTGCCAAGCGCGTGATGGCGATCGTTGCGGCGCGCCGCGAGGCAATCACCTGGCGGCGGTCCTATCGCGCCGATACGCCGGACGCCTATTGGTCGTATCTGCGCCGCTATCCGGGCGGGCCGCATGCGGGCGATGCGCGTCGGCGCCTGGCGATCCTGACAGCGCCGCTCGAGCCGCCGCCTAGCTTTGCGATGATGGACTATGACGTGCCGCCGCCGCCGCCGGCCGAAGTGGTCTATGTCGACCGTCCCGTGCTGTATTTCGGCGACCCCGATTTCGGCTTCGCGCCGCCACCGCCGCCGCCGGTCTATTTCTGTCCGCCGCCGCCGCCGGATTTCGTGGTGCTGGCGCCGCCGCTCGCCGTCGTCGGCCTGTTCGTGCTGCCGCAGCCGGTGTTCGTGCCGATTCCGGTGTTCTTCAGCCCGCCGGTCTATGTGGCGCCGCCGCCGAACAACATCATTTTCAATAACATTCATAACACCACGGTCATCAACACCGTGATCAACCAGCAAGCACCGGCAACGGCAGCGGGTGATCCAGCCATCACCGCGACCGTGGCAGCATCCGGAAAGCCTGTCGGGGCAACGACGGCTGTGCCGCCGACCGTGGTTCAAAAGGCGGCCTTGATTCGGGACAACAAGGCTCCGGTCCCCAAGACGGTTTCGGTCGATCCGACAACGAAGGCCGGCGCGGCAGCCTTGAAGACAAGGAGCCAAGTCACGACGCCGACCGGCAACGCTGCTGCGGGAAGTCCGGCGGGAGCGCCCGGAACCGGCAATGTCACGACGAAGACGGGAGCCCCCGGCGCGCCGGTCACCGGCAACGCAGCCGGACCTACGGCCGGAGGCAAGGCCAATCCGGCGACGGCTACCGCGCCGAGCACGGCGGATACGAAGGCCGGTCCGCCGGCCGGCCACTCTTTGCCCGTGCCCGGCCAGACCGCGCCCGCGATCAAGGGCGCGCCGCAGACAGGAACGGCGGCCACGGGCACGTCTTCGTCGACGTCCTCGACTAACCCCGTCGGCGGTTCTGGTGCAATCACCAAACCCGGTAGCAGTTCGCAGCCTGCCAACGCCAAGCTTACACCGCAAACGACGCCGTCAAATGCGCCGCCTACCGGAGGAGCGCGTCCGAACGTCCAGGAGCATGCCAATACGGCCAATCCCGCCAATACGGCCATTGCGCCGGTAAAGCCCGGCGAGACCAAGCTGACCCCGGCGGGCAAGCCGGGCGTGACCACGACCAATGTGACCAATGGGAAACCGACGCAGCCTTCGCCGCCGGTCACCGCACGGGAGCAGATCAAGCCGCAAGGGCAGCGGCCCGCAACACCATCGCCCGCGCAGGTCACAAGGCCGCCGCCGCCGCCAGCGCCGCACCCGCAGGCGCTCGCAAGGCCGACGCCTCCGCCTCCGCCGCGGGTCGCCGCGCCGGCTCCGCCGCGGGCTGCGCCGCCACCACCACGCCCGCCTGTCGCCGCGGCTCCTCGGCCCGCGCCGCCGCCGGTGGCCCGTCCGGCGCCACCACCGCCGCCCCGGGTGGCCGCAGCCCCGCCGCCGCGGCCCGCGCCGCCACCACCACCGCGCCCTGCGGCCCCGAAAAAGTGCCCGCCCAATCAGCCCAAGTGCTAGTGGGCTGGGCGGAAATCCCGAAAAGGGCCTTTCGCGGGCGGTAAAAGCCCCGAAAGGCCCTTATTTCCTTGCGTCTGGCCGAAATGGCGCTATATAGCGCCCCATCTCACACGGAAGCATGGCTCACAAGGCCGTCCGGTGGCAGCCGGGGCGACATCGCTCCGTTTTGCTCACACGCTTCCGGAGGAACCAACCGGAGAATTAGAACGATGGCACTACCCGATTTCACTATGCGTCAGCTGCTCGAAGCTGGTGTGCACTTTGGTCACCAGTCTCACCGCTGGAATCCGAAAATGGCTCCGTTCATTTTCGGCGCCCGCAACAACATCCACATCGTCGACCTCGCCCAGACCGTGCCGATGCTGCACACGGCCCTCCAGGCCGTCAGCGATACGGTTGCCAAGGGCGGCCGCATCCTGTTCGTCGGCACCAAGCGCCAGGCGCAGGACGGCGTCGCGGACGCGGCCAAGCGCTGCGCGCAGTATTTCGTCAATTCGCGCTGGCTCGGTGGCACGCTGACCAACTGGAAGACGATCTCGGCCTCGATCAAGCGCCTGCGTCACCTCGATGAGGTGCTGGCCGGCGGCGAAGCCAATTCCTACACCAAGAAGGAGCGCCTGACGCTTCAGCGCGAGCGCGACAAGCTCGATCGCTCGCTTGGCGGCATCAAGGACATGGGCGGTCTGCCCGACCTGATCTTCGTGATCGACACCAACAAGGAAGACATCGCGATCCAGGAGGCCCAGCGGCTCAACATTCCGGTCGCTGCGATCGTCGATACCAACTCCGATCCGAAGGGCATCACCTACGTGGTGCCTGGCAATGACGACGCCGGTCGCGCCATTTCGTTGTACTGCGATCTTATTGCGCGCGCCGCGATCGACGGCATCTCGCGCGCCCAGGGCGATTCGGGCATCGATATCGGCGCCTCGACCCGTCCGATCGCCGAAGAGCTGCCCACGACCGCCGGCTTCCAGGGCCTTGCCGGTCCGCGCGGCACCGCTGACGACCTCAAGAAGCTCCCGGGCGTGTCGGGCGCGATCGAGAAGAAGTTCAACGACCTCGGCATCTTCCACTTCTGGCAGCTCGCCGAGCTCGATCACGACACCGCGCACAAGATCGGCGAAGAAGTCGGTCTGCCGAGCCGGGCGGATGCCTGGGTGGCCAAGGCCAAGGCGCTGACCGCGGAAGCGGAATAGTCAAAAAGAGCGATCGGTTGGCCGGACAGGATCCGGCCACCATTTCATTCAGTTGACGCGAATTCCTGAGATGGACCGCGGCGGGGCAATTGGATGCCACGCCGCGGCAAACCGGCAGGCAAGAAGGATTTTCAACGATGGCAACGATCACTGCTGCGATGGTCAAGGATCTGCGCGAGTCCACCGGCGCAGGCATGATGGACTGCAAGGCCGCGCTGACCGAGAACGACGGCAACATGGAAGCGGCGCAGGACTGGCTGCGCAAGAAGGGCCTGTCGAAGGCCGCCAAGAAGTCGGGCCGCGTCGCGGCCGAGGGCCTCATCGGCGCGCTCACCAGGGGCACCAAGGGCGTCGTGGTCGAGGTCAACTCCGAGACCGACTTCGTCGCGCGTAACGGCCAGTTCCAGGGCCTGGTCAAGATGGTCGCTCAGGTCGCTTTCGATGCCGGCGCTGACGTCGAGAAGATCAAGGCCGCCAAGGTTGGTGACGTTACGGTGGAAGCCGCGATCAACGACGCGATCGCCACCATCGGCGAGAACATGACGCTGCGTCGGGCGGCTTCGCTCGAAGTGAGCCAGGGCGTGGTGTCGAGCTACGTCCACGGTGCGGTCGTCGACGGCGCCGGCAAGATGGGCGTGATCGTGGCGCTGGAATCGCCCGGCAAGGCCGACGAGCTCGCAGCGCTCGGCCGCCAGATCGCGATGCATGTCGCCGCCGCCAACCCGCTCGCGCTCGATCCGTCCGGTCTCGATCCGGCCGTCGTCAAGCGCGAGAAGGACGTGCTTGCCGACAAATATCGCCAGCAGGGCAAGCCGGAGAACGTGATCGAGAAGATCGTCGAGTCCGGTCTGAAGACCTACTACAAGGAAGTCTGCCTGCTCGAGCAGGCCTTCATCCACGACACCGGCAAGTCGGTGGCGCAGGCGGTGAAGGAAGCCGAAGGCAAGGTCGGCGGCACCGTGAAGGTCGCGGGCTTCGTGCGCTATGCTCTCGGTGAGGGAATCGAGAAGCAGGAATCGGACTTCGCGGCTGAGGTCGCGGCGGCCAGCGGCAAGAAGTAAGCGCCGGAACACCTCCTTCCGGCGGGCCGCCGGAAGCGGCGCCCGGACAAGGAAAGTGCTCATGACTGATCCGGTCTATCGTCGCGTCGTGATCAAGCTGTCCGGCGAATATCTCGCGGGACAGCAAGGCTTTGGCATCGATCAAGCGACAATGGACCGGGTTGCCGACGATCTGATCGCCGCCCGTCAGCTTGGTACCGAGGTTGCGGTCGTGATCGGCGGCGGCAATATCTTTCGCGGCGTCGAGGTGTCCTCCCGCGGTGTGTCGCGCCCGACCGGCGACACCATGGGCATGCTTGCCACCATGATGAACTGCCTCGCGCTCGAAGCGACGATCGAGCGCAAGGGCGCGCCGGCGAGGGCTCTCTCGGCGTTCGTCATGCCCGAGGTTTCCGAGCTGTTCACCCGCGCGGCGGCGCACAAATATCTCGCCGAGGGGCGGATCCTGTTGCTTGGCGGCGGAACCGGCAATCCGTTCTTCACCACGGACACGACCGCGGTGCTGCGCGCCGCCGAGATCGGCGCCCAGGCGGTGCTGAAGGCGACCAATGTCGACGGCGTCTACTCGGCCGATCCGAAGAAGGACCCGTCCGCCACGCGATTCGACCGGCTGACGCATTCGCAGGCCATCGAGGGCGGCTACAAGGTGATGGATGCGACCGCCTTCGCACTTGCCCGCGAGACATCGCTGCCTATCATCGTATTTTCGATCGCGGAACCCGGTTCGATCGGCGCGATTCTACGCGGCGCGGGCCACGGGACAATCGTCGCCGGCTGATGGCTCATCTGGCGCGCCCCGAGGGAGGGCGTGGTGAGGTCGCCGGGATATTGAAGGAGAAACGTGATGGCCACGGGTAATTTCGACCTCAACGAAGTGAAGCGCCGCATGCAGGGCGCGGTCCAGTCGCTCAAGCACGAGCTTGGCGGCCTGCGTACGGGCCGCGCGTCGGCCTCGATGCTCGATCCCGTGCAGGTCGAGGCTTATGGCAGTCACATGCCGCTCAATCAGCTCGCCACCGTCAGCGTGCCCGAGCCGCGCCTGATCTCGGTGCAGGTCTGGGACAAGTCGATGGTGAAGCCGGTTGAGAAGGCGATCGTCGATTCCAATCTCGGCCTGTCGCCTGCGACCGAAGGCCAGGTTCTGCGCCTGCGCATTCCCGAGCTCAACGAGGAGCGCCGCAAGGAACTGGTCAAGGTCGCGCACAAATACGCCGAAGCCGCCAAGGTGGCTGCGCGTCATGTCCGTCGCGACGGTCTCGATGTTCTGAAGAAGCTCGAGAAGAATCACGAGATGTCGGAGGACGATCAGAAGCGTCACGCCGACGAGGTGCAGAAGGTGACCGACGGCACCATCACCGAGATCGACCAGCTGCTGGCCGCCAAGGAAAAAGAAATCCTCACCGTCTAAAGCGCGATGAGCATCATCATCACGCTTTGGAGTATTGTTCGCGCATGATCTCCGCGCAAACGCGTTCCGCGTTTGTCGCGAGGGAACACCGCATCGCACTCGTCCGGATCATGCTTTAAGGCCGCCTCCATGTCCAACGCCGCCGCGCCCGCAACGGAAGGACCAGACCGGTCCGACGCGCCTGCGCATGTCGCCATCATCATGGATGGCAACGGGCGCTGGGCGGCCGCGCGCGGTCTGCCGCGGGCGGAGGGGCATCGCCGCGGCGTCGAGGCGCTGCGCCGCGTGGTGCGTGCCTCGCACGAACTCGGCATCCGCTATCTCACCATCTTCTCGTTCTCCTCGGAGAACTGGTCGCGGCCGGCGAGCGAGATCGGCGATCTCTTCGGTTTGCTCAAGCGCTTCATCCGCAACGATCTGGCGAGCCTGCATCGCGACGGCGTCAAGGTTCGTATCATCGGCGAGCGCGACGGGCTCGAGGGCGACATCTGCGCGCTGCTGAACGAGGCCGAGGAATTGACGCGCGACAACACGCGCCTCACGCTCGTCGTCGCCTTCAACTACGGCTCGCGGCAGGAAATCGCGAAAGCGGCGCAAAGGCTTGCGCGCGAAGTCGCAGACGGCAAGCGCGATCCTGCCTCGATCGATGCCGATACTCTCGGCGCCCATCTCGACGCGCCCGACATTCCCGATCCCGATCTCATCATCCGCACCAGCGGCGAGCAGCGCCTGTCCAATTTCCTGATGTGGCAGGCCGCCTATAGCGAGCTCGTGTTCGTGCCGGTCCACTGGCCCGATTTCGACAAGGCGGCGCTCGAAAGCGCTATCGCCGAATTCGCCCGGCGCGAGCGCCGTTTCGGCGGCCTGGTCGCGAAAACCGCCTCGTGAGCGAACCCGACGCCGCACCGGCCGGCTCCGCGCCGGCTCCAAGCAATCTCCTGATGCGAGTTCTCGCGGCGCTGGTCTTGGCGCCGCTGACCATTGCGGTCGCTTACGCCGGTGGCTGGCTGTGGGCGCTGCTCGTCACCCTGGTGTCGATCGGACTGTTCGCGGAATGGCTGATGGTGGTGGGGGCGGGGTCCGCTGCGCTGACCGGGGCAGGGACGATCGTCATCGCCATGATGGGCGCTTCCGTCGCCTTCGGCGCGCTCAAGACCGCCGTCATCGCCGGCTGTGTCGGCGGTGCGATCGTGACGCTGATCGCGCGGGGCAAGTTCGTCTGGGCCGCGACCGGCTTCGCCTATGCAGCGGCGGCGCTGCTTGCCTCGATCCTGGTGCGGAAGGATCTCGTGCACGGCTTCTCCGCACTGATGTTCGTGCTGCTCGTGGTGTGGGCGACCGATATCGGCGGTTATTTCGCCGGCCGCGCCATCGGCGGACCGAAACTGTGGCCGCGCGTCAGCCCGAAAAAGACCTGGGCCGGCGCGTTCGGTGGTTTTGCCGCGAGCCTTGCGGTCGCGACCGGGTTTGCCACATTCGGCATCGGCAAGGCGGTTCCGCTACTGCTCGTCAGCGCCATCCTCTCGGTGGTCTCGCAAGCGGGCGATCTGTTCGAATCCGCGGTGAAAAGACGCTTCGGCGTCAAGGATTCCAGTCACTTAATTCCCGGCCATGGCGGACTTCTGGACCGCCTGGACGGCTTTGTCGCCGCCATCCTGGTGGCATGGATTATCGGCTTTCTCCGCCATGGTGTGCATAGCGCCGGAAGCGGTCTTATGGTTTGGTGAGGATATGAGCGCTGTCCCTTTGCGTAACAACAAGCCTGCTGCGGCCGATATCCGCAGTGTCACGGTGCTCGGCGCCACCGGCTCGATCGGCGACAGCACGATGGATTTGCTGCGCGCTTCGCCCGAGCGCTATCGCGTCGAGGCCCTGACCGCGAACAGCAATGTCGAGGCGCTGGCGAAGCTTGCCAAGGAATTTTCCGCGCGTTTCGTCGCGATCGCAGACGCCTCCAAGCTCGCCGAGCTCAAGTCCGCACTTGCAGGCACGAGCACCGAATGCGGCGCCGGCGAAAGCGCAGTGATCGAGGCCGGCGCGCGGCCAGCCGATTGGGTCATGGCAGCGGTGAGCGGTGCCGCCGGGCTGAAGCCGGCCCTGGCTGCGGTCGATCGCGGCGCGCATGTTGCGCTCGCCAACAAGGAATGCCTGGTCTGCGCCGGCGATTTCTTCATGCAGCGCGCGGCGAAAGCGGGCGCCTGTATCTTGCCGGCCGACTCCGAGCACAACGCGCTGTTCCAGGCGCTGGCATCGGGCAATCGCGACGAGCTGGTTCGCGTCATCATCACCGCCTCGGGCGGCCCGTTCCGCACCTGGAAGCCGGCCGACATCGAGCAGGCGACCCTCGAGCAGGCCCTGAAGCATCCGAACTGGAGCATGGGCCAGAAGATCACGATCGATTCCGCCTCGATGATGAACAAGGGGCTCGAGGTGATCGAGGCGTCCTATCTGTTCGCCTTGAGCCCGGACGAGATCGACGTCCTGGTGCATCCCCAGTCGATCATTCACGGCATGGTCGAGTTCTCCGACCGCTCGGTGATGGCCCAGCTGGGTTCGCCGGACATGCGTACGCCGATCGCCCATTGCCTCGGCTGGCCCGACCGCATCAAGGGACCGGCAGCCAAGCTCGATCTGGCCAAGATCGGCCAGCTGACTTTCGAGGCTCCGGATTTCGAGCGATTCCCCGGGCTTCGCCTGGCCTTCGATGCGCTCCGGCACGGCAAGGGGGCGACCACCGTCTACAACGCCGCCAACGAGGTCGCGGTCGCGGCCTTCATCGCCGGCAAGATCCGATTCGGCGCCATTGCCCGGCTGGTCGAGGCGACGCTGGAGGACTGGATCCGGGGCGGGAACCAGGGCCCGATGACCTCGGCGGACGATGCAATCTCCGTTGACCATGTTTCGCGAAATAAAGCTGCCGCCCTATTGCCTCAAATTGCCTTAAAGGCATCCTAGGTAGTTCGGGGCCAGGGCCTTGCGGCGCTGGATGAGGGAATTCGATGATCGACTTTTTTACCCATAGTTTCAATGCGTTGAGCCATGGGCTCCTCGGCTACATCGTTCCCTTCCTGTTCGTCCTGACCATCGTCGTGTTCTTCCACGAGCTCGGCCATTTCCTGGTCGCGCGCTGGGCCGGCGTTCGTGTCTTGACCTTTTCGCTCGGTTTCGGACCTGAGCTGGTTGGTTTCAACGACCGTCACGGCACCCGCTGGAAGATCTCGGCGATCCCGCTCGGCGGCTACGTCAAGTTCTTCGGCGACGAGAGCGAGGCTTCGACCCCGTCAGCTGAAGCGCTCGCGGCCATGACGGCCGAAGAGCGCGCCGGCAGCTTCCACCACAAGAAGGTCGGCCCGCGCGCCGCCATCGTCGCGGCCGGTCCGATTGCCAATTTCATTCTCGGTGCCCTGATTTTCGCAGGCATGGCCCTGTATTACGGCAAGCCGAGCACCATCGCGCGCGTGGACGGCGTCGTCGCCGACGGCGTTGCGGCTGCCGCCGGCTTCAAGATCGGCGACGTCGTCGTGCAGATCGACGGCAAGCCGATCGAGAGCTTTGCCGATATGCAGCGGATCGTCGCGACGAGCGCCGGTTCAGCGCTGGCTTTCCAGGTGAAGCGGGATGGCGCGATCGTGTCGCTGACGGCGACGCCGGCGCTGCTCGAGCGCAAGGATCCGTTCGGCAACAGCCACCGCGTCGGCGTGCTCGGTGTCGAGCACAAGTCGCAGGCCGGTGAGGTCTCGACTACGCCGGTCGGCGTCGGCGAGGCGCTCAAGATCGGGGTCGAGCAGGTCTGGTTCATCATCTCCAGCACGTTCAAGTTCCTGGGCTCGCTGTTCACGGGGGCTGGTAATCCGAGCGAGGTCAGCGGCGTCATCGGCATTGCAAAAATGTCGGGGCAGGCGGCAAGCGCCGGATTGCAGTTCTTGATCAACCTCTGCGCCGTACTGTCGGTGTCGATCGGCTTGTTGAACTTGTTCCCGATCCCGCTACTCGATGGCGGTCACCTTATGTTCTACGCGGCGGAAGTGGCCCGCGGACGTCCGCTTTCCGAGCGGACCCAGGAGATTGGGTTCCGAATCGGGCTTGGCTTGGTCCTGATGCTGATGGTGTTCGCAACTTACAACGACATTCTACGATTGCCGGGTTCCTGATAGGGGCTTTTTTGTGGCGTTGCTGTTGGGCAACGTCTTGGAATGAAATTGAAATTGCGGCGCGTTCGGCCGTTTGCGGCGTCGGCGAAATTGGCTACAAGCGGCTTGAACTTGGGGAATCTCCCAGACCGGCTTTGGGGTTGGGTCTGGTACTGATAAGGGCGCGTTGCGCAATGAAGTTTGGACTGCGACTCCGGGGGGGCTTGCTCGCAACCCTGATCATGTTCGGCGCGCCGGTGTTTGCCCCGGTTGGGGCTGTTTTTGTGTCTTCGTCTGCGCTCGCGCAGACCGTGCAGTCGATTTCCGTCGAAGGAAATCGCCGCGTCGAGGTGGAGACGATCCGCTCCTATTTCAAGCCCGGCCCCGGTGGTCACCTTGATCAGGGCGCCATCGATGACGGCCTCAAGGCGCTGATCGAAACCGGCCTGTTCCAGGACGTGAAGATCAACCGCGGCGCAGGCGGCCAGCTCGTCGTCTCCGTGGTGGAAAACCCGGTGATCGGGCGCATCGCGTTCGAGGGCAACAAGAAGATCAAGGACGAGCAGCTCACCGCCGAAGTCCAGTCCAAGGCCCGCGGCACGTTCTCCCGCGCCATGGTGCAGTCGGACACGCTGCGAATCGCCGAAATCTATCGCCGCTCCGGCCGCTATGACGTGACCGTCGTCCCGGAGATCATCGAGCAGCCGAACAACCGGGTCGATCTCGTCTTCACGGTCAACGAAGGCGCCAAGACCTCGGTCAAGTCGATCGAGTTCATCGGTAACAACGCGTTCTCATCCTACCGCCTCAGGGACGTCATCAAGACGCACGAATCGAATCTGCTGAGCTTCCTCTCGAGCGGTGACGTCTACGATCCGGACCGCGTCGAGGCCGACCGCGACCTGATTCGCCGCTTCTACCTGAAGAACGGCTTCGCCGACGTTCAGGTCGTGGCCGCGCTCACCGAATATGATCCGGAGAAGAAGGGCTTCAACGTCACCTTCAAGATCGAGGAAGGCCAGCAGTACCGCGTCGGTACCGTCGATTTCCGCTCCAGCATCCCGAATTTCGATCCGAGCTCGCTGCGCAGCTTCTCACGCGTCAATGTCGGCTCGCTCTACAACGTCGAATCAGTCGAGAAGTCGGTTGAGGACATGCAGATCGAGGCCTCGCGCCGCGGCTACGCCTTTGCGGTGGTGCGTCCGGGCGGCGATCGCAATTTCGATGCGCATACCGTCGCGGTCGTGTTCAATGTCGACGAAGGTCCGCGCACCTATATCGAGCGCATCAATATCCGCGGAAACACCCGTACCCGTGACTACGTGATCCGTCGCGAGTTCGACCTCTCCGAGGGTGATGCCTACAACCGTGCGCTGGTCGATCGCGCCGAGCGCCGCCTGAAGAACCTCGACTACTTCAAGAGCGTGAAGATCACGACGGAGCCGGGCTCTTCCAGCGACCGCGTGGTCCTGATCGTGGATCTCGAAGAAAAGTCGACCGGCGACTTCTCGGTCTCTGGTGGTTACTCCACGACCGACGGTGCGTTGGCCGAAGTCTCGGTCTCCGAGCGTAACCTGCTCGGCCGCGGTCTGTTCGCCAAGGCGTCGGTCACCTACGGCCAGTACGCCCGCGGTTATTCGCTGTCGTTCGTCGAGCCGTATCTACTCGATTACCGCGTCGCGCTGGGCCTCGACCTCTATCAGCGCACCCAGCTGTCCAACAACTACATCTCCTACGGTACCAAGACGCTGGGCTTCAGCCCGCGCCTCGGCTTCTCCCTGCGTGAGGACCTGACGCTCCAGCTGCGCTACTCGATCTATCAGCAGGAAATCACGCTGCCGTCCTATCTGGCGAACTGTAACAACAATCAGTTCCTCGCGGACGGCGTGACGCCGAATCCAGCCTTCAACCCGAGCCCGGCCTTCTCCAATGCAACCGGTATCCCTCTGGCTGCGTCCACCAATGGCCTTGGCTGCTACAGTGACGGTGAAGCGTCGCTCCCGGTGCGCAAGGAACTTGCGAACGGCAAGACGCTGACCTCGGCGCTTGGCTACACGCTGACCTACAACACGCTGGACAACAATAAGAACCCGACCGATGGCCTGCTCATCGACTTCAGGCAGGACTTCGCCGGCGTCGGCGGCGACGTCTCCTACCTGAAGACCGTGGCCGATGCGAAGTACTACCAGTCGCTGGTGTCGGACCTCGTCGGTCTCGTCCATCTCCAGGGCGGTATCCTGAACAAGATCGGCAACAACGATCTGCGCATGCTGGATCATTTCCAGATGGGCCCGAATCTCGTCCGCGGCTTTGCGCCGAACGGCATCGGTCCGCGCGATTTGAATCCCTTCGGTACGCAGGACGCGATTGGCGGCACCAAATATTGGGGCGCTTCGCTGGAATTGCAGATGCCGTTCTGGTTCCTTCCGAAGGAAGTGGGTCTGAAGGGTGCTGTCTACGCCGACGCCGGTGGTCTCTTCGACTATCAGGGCCCGACGACGTGGTCGGTGACCAACGAAATGACCACGACCAAGAATTCGAACTGTACGCCATCGACCGTCAACCCGGCCACCGCTGGAACTTGTACCGGCCTGGTGTATGACAATGGCAATGTGGTCCGGTCGTCGGTCGGTGTCGGTCTGATCTGGGCCTCGCCGTTCGGTCCGCTGCGCTTCGACTACGCAGTGCCGCTCACCAAGGGCAAGAATGACCGCGTGCAGGAATTCCGGTTCGGCGGCGGCACCTCGTTCTAATTCGAACAGCTCGGCATGATCCGGCCGCCTGGGAATTCCTTGGGGAGTTCCCTGGGGCCGGTCGCCAAAAAGATCGTGCTCAATCCGTGAGATAAGGCATGATGCGGCCTGATCGCTTCATGCCGAAGCCGGACCGCAACGGGGTGGAATGGCGCAGCCGACCTTCTTCAAAAAACCGCCGGCCTCGACGCTGGCCGACATCGCTGCGCTGACCAAGGCGCAACTGGTCGACCCTGTCAGGGGCGATCATGTCATCACGGGTCTTGCTTCGCTGGACGAAGCCGGCCCGATGCATCTGGCGTTCTTCGACAACCTCAAATACGCCGATGAGCTCAAGGCGACCAAGGCTGGCGCCTGTCTGGTGAGCCCGCGCTTCGAGGCCCAGGTGCCCGCGCATGTGGCCGTGCTGCGGGTGGCGCAGCCGTTCCGCGCCTTTGTCGGGATCGCCCGGGAATGGCATGGCGATGCGCTGCGCCCGCAGTCCTGGTTTGGCAATGACGGCATTGCGCCATCGGCCATCATCGACCCGTCGGCGCGGCTGGAGGACGACGTCATCGTCGAGCCGCTGACTGTCATCGGCCCGGATGTCGAGATCGGCAGCGGCACCGTGATCGGCGCAGGTGTGGTCCTTGGTCCGGGCGTCAAGATCGGGCGGGACTGCAATGTCGGCGCCCGCACGGCTATCCAGTGCGCATTGATCGGCAACAACGTGCTGATCCACCCCGGCTGCTCGATCGGCCAGGACGGCTACGGCTTCATCTTCTTCGGCCCCGAGGGCCATCTGAAGGTGCCCCAGACCGGCCGTGTGCTGATCCAGAACAATGTGGAAGTCGGTGCCGGCACCACCATCGATCGCGGCTCCTTGCGGGACACTGTGATCGGGGAGGGCACCAAAATCGACAATCAGGTCCAGATCGGCCACAATGTGACGATCGGCCGGAACTGCCTGCTGGCGGCCCAGATCGGGCTCGCGGGCAGCCTGACGATCGGCGACAACGTGGCGCTGGGAGCAAAGGTTGGCATCAACAATCACCTCAAGATCGGTGATGGGGCCCAGGTCACCGCGATGAGCGGGGTCAAGGACGACATCCCGCCGAACGGTCGCTGGGGCGGTTTCTTTGCCAAGCCGACCAAACAATGGTTCAAGGAAATTATCGCGGTGGAGCGCCTGGTACGCGACAGCAAGGCCGATCCGAAGGACGAGGGACGGGAATGACGGCGGAATCACCTGTGAAATTCGAGCTGGTGGATATCAATGCGATCCTCCAGACGCTGCCGCACCGCTTTCCGATGCTCCTGATCGACCGGGTGATCAACATCCGGGCGGATTACAGCGGCATCGGCATCAAGAACGTCACCTTCAACGAGCCGGCCTTCCAGGGCCATTTCCCCGAACGTCCGGTCTATCCGGGCGTGATG
This sequence comes from Bradyrhizobium ganzhouense, assembly GCF_049949285.1. Lineage (NCBI taxonomy): Bacteria > Pseudomonadati > Pseudomonadota > Alphaproteobacteria > Hyphomicrobiales > Nitrobacteraceae > Bradyrhizobium > Bradyrhizobium ganzhouense. Next base: position 5,196,801 of record NZ_CP181318.1, on the reverse strand, counting down.
ATGATCGAGGCAATGGCGCAGACCGCCGGCGTGATCGGCATCAAGTCGGTCGAGGGCACCGAGAAGCCGCGCGCGGTCTATTTCCTCACCATCGACAAGTGCAAATTCCGCAAGCCCGTGCTGCCCGGCGATACCATCGAGTATCACATGCGCTCGCTCGGCCGACGCAAGACCATGTGGTGGTTTCACGGTGACGCCAAGGTCAATGGCACGGTCGTCGCCGAAGCCGATGTCGGGGCGATGCTGACCGACTGATTGAGGCGCGCCGCCCGTTCAAGTGTTGGACGAGGTCGTTGATGCAGCGGCGCGGCGTCCTCAGCCGGTCTCTGAAACACGCCGAGATCATACGTCACTGGACAGATCGGGCGCAGTCGCGCTAACCACCGGAAAGCCGAGCAAGTTCAACACATAGTCAGACCTTCTTGATGAGTAAGATCGATCCCACCGCACGGGTGGAAGACGGCGCCGTGATCGGCGAGGGCACCGAGATCGGGCCCTTCTGCATCATTGGTCGCAGCGCCCGGATCGGGGCCAATTGCAAGCTGATTGGACAGGTCACCGTCATCGGCCATACCTCGGTCGGGGACAATTGCGTGATCTCGCCGTTCGCGGTGCTCGGCGGCGCGCCGCAGGACCTCAGCTACAAGGGCGAGCCGACCACGCTCGACATCGGTTCCGGCAACACCATCCGCGAAGGCGCGACGATGAACGTCGGCACCGTCAAGGGCGGCGGGAAGACGCGCGTCGGCAACGACGGCTACTTCATGAACAACAGCCATGTCGGCCATGACTGCATGGTCGGCAACAACGCGATCTTCGCGACCTCGGCGACGCTCGGCGGCCATTGCGAGATCGGCGATGCCGTCTATATCGGCGGGCTGTCCGCGGTGCACCAGTTCACCCGCATCGGCTCCTATGTGATGGTCGGCGGCCTCTCGGGCGTGCGCGACGACATCATCCCGTACGGGCTCGCCAACGGCCAATATGCAGTGCTGGAGAGCCTCAATCTCATCGGCATGAAGCGGCGCAAGTTCACTAGGCAGCGCCTCGCAACCGTGCGTGCGTTCTACCAGAAACTCTTCCATGGCCCCGGCACCTTCGCCGAGCGGTTGGAGGCGGTGCGGCCCCTTGAGAGCGAAGATCCTGCGATCGCCGAAATCCTCGGCTTCATCGGCAAGGGCAAGCGTCCGCTCTGTCTTCCCACCATCGAGAAGTGACGCCGAGATGGCCGCGGACATGACATCGGCGGCTCCAGGGATTTCATCACCGGTCGGCGTGGTCGCGGGCGGTGGCGCGATGCCGTTCGCGGTTGCCGACTCGCTCGCCTTGCGCGGCATCACGCCGGTGCTGTTTCCGTTGCGAGGCGCCTGCGATCCGGTGCAGGTGGAGAAATTCCGCCACCGCTGGATCTCGGTCGGTCAGCTTGGCCGCGCCATGCGGCTGTTCCGCGAGGAAGGCTGCCGCGACCTGATCTTCATCGGCACCTTGGTGCGGCCTTCGCTCACGGAGATCCGCTTCGACGTCACGACGTTGCGGCTGCTCGGCAACGTCATCCGCGCCTTCCGCGGCGGCGACGATCATCTGCTGTCGGGCGTCGGGCGCATTCTCGAGCAAGGCGGCTTTCGCATGGTCGGCATCAAGGACGTCGCGCCCGACCTGCTGATGCCCGAGGGTTGCATCACCCGCGCCTGGCCGGCCGACAATGCCAAGGGCGACATCGAACGCGGGCGCGCGGTTCTGACCGCGCTCGGGCCGTTCGACATCGGGCAGGCCGCCGTGGTGATCGACGGCCATGTGGTGGCGGTCGAGGACATCGAGGGCACCGATGCGTTGCTGGCGCGCGTGGCGCGGTTGCGCGAGGAGGGCCGTATCCGTGCCGCGACTGGGCGTGGCGTGCTGGTGAAGGCGCCGAAGAGCGGCCAGGATCTCCGCTTCGACCTGCCGACGATCGGCGCGCGCACGATCGAGGGTGTCGCCAAGGCCGGCCTTGCCGGTGTCGCTGTCATCGCCGGCAACACCATCGCCGCCGAGCCGCAGGCGATGATCGGACTCGCCGACGCCAAATATCTCTTCGTCGTCGGTCTGCCCGCGTGATTCAGAACCGCGATCCCAAACGGAAGATCTTTCTGATCGCGACGGAGGAATCCGGCGACCGGCTCGGCTCGGCGCTGATGAAGGTGCTGCGCCAGCGCCTCGGCGACGGCGTGCAGTTCGAGGGCGTCGGCGGCCGCACCATGGCGCGCGAGGGGCTCGAGACGCTGTTTCCGATCGAGGAGCTGTCGATCGTCGGCTTTGCCGCGGTGATGCAGCAACTGCCGAAGATCCTGCGGCTGATCCGCGAGACCGCGGATGCCGTGACCGAGTCCGCGCCCGACGCGCTGGTCATCATCGACAGTCCTGACTTCACCCATCGCGTCGCTCGCCGGGTCCGCGCGAAGAATCCCGCGATCCCCGTCGTCGACTACGTCTCGCCCTCGGTCTGGGCCTGGCGGCCGGGCCGTGCGCGCGCGATGCTTGGTTATGTCGATCACGTGCTTGGCTTGCTGCCGTTCGAGCCGGAGGAGTACCGCAAGCTGAAAGGGCCGCCATGCAGCTATGTCGGCCATCCCCTGATCGAGCAATTACCGTCGCTGCGCCCGACCCCTGACGAGCAAAAGCGCCGCGACAGCGAGCCGCCGGTGCTGCTGGTGCTGCCGGGCAGCCGCCGCAGCGAGATCCGGCATCATCTCGGCCTGTTCGGCGCCGCGCTCGGGCGATTGCAGGCCGAGGGCCGCGCGTTCGAATTGATGCTGCCGACGATGCCGCATCTCGAAGCCACGGTCCGCGCGGGCGTCGTGACCTGGCCGGTCAAGCCGCAGATCGTGGTCGGCGAAACCGAGAGGCGCGCCGCATTCCGGATCGCGCGCGCGGCGCTGGCGAAATCCGGCACGGTGACGCTGGAGCTGGCGCTCTCAGGCATTCCGATGGTGACCGCCTATCGCGTCGGCGCGATGGAGGCCTTCATCCTGCGCCGCGCGATCCAGGTCTCTTCGGTGATCCTCGCCAATCTCGTGATCGGCAAGGACGTGATCCCCGAGTTTCTGCAGGAGGACTGCACGCCGGAGAAGCTCGCCGCCGCGCTGTCCGAGGTGTTGACGGAGACGCCGATGCGCAAGCAGCAGGTCGAGGCTTTTGCCCAGCTCGACACCATCATGTCCACCGGCAACAAATCACCGAGCGTGCTCGCCGCCGACATCGTGCTCGCGACGATGCGGAAGGGGCGACGCTAGGCGCCCTTCGCTACTTTCTTCGTGCGACCGCCGGCGGCGCGGCGGGGGCGCGGCTTTGCGGCCGCTGCGCCCGGTCGCGCGGGCATCGCTTCAAGCGACGGGCCTTCCTCGGGAATATGGAGGGTCGACAGAAAATCGGCGCCGGCCCGCATCACATGCTCTGCGGCAAGCGTGGCGGCGGCGCGTTCGTCGCCCGCGATGATGGCGCGCAGGATACCGGCATGCTCGTCCCAGGTCCGCGCCTGACGTTCCGGATCGGTCGGCGCGAACAACATCGCGGTTCTCTCGCGCAGCCGTTTGAGCAGATCGGAGAGGACGCGATTGCGACCGGCCGCCGCAAGCTCGTTGTGGAATTGCTGGTTGAGGCCGGACAACAGGTCGAAGCGCTTGGCGGCAACGGCAGCGGTGCCCTTGTTCAGGACTGCTGCGATCCGCCCCAGAATATCCTGATCGCGACGGCGCGCGGCCAGCCGTGCGTTCTGTCCCTCCAGTAGCGCGCGAACCTCGATCGTTTCGCGCGCCTCCTCGTCGGTCATGGCAAGGACCGATGCGCCGCGCCGTGCGGTCACCTCGACCAGGCCCTCACTCGTGAGCACGCGGATCGCTTCTCGCACCGGATTGCGGGAGACGCCGAACTCCTCGGCGAGGCGCCCTTCGACCAGTCGCTCGCCAGGCTTGAGCCGTCGGCTCAAGATGGCCTGGCGCAGCTCCTCGATGACCCTGTCGTGGAGGGAAAGGTAGTCGTCACCCAGACGTCGTTTCGAGTTTCCCAGCCTGCCAGTGCTAGCCATGAGATGACCTGCTCAACCGCCCCGGTTTGATTTTCGAACCGCGCGGCGAGATCCGATCCGTCACCGACCGAACGGAATTCCCAGCTGGGACGGCACGAACGTACTTAGACTGCCCACCGCGCAGCGGCAAGCCGTTGTCGCCGGGAGCGCCGGCATCGCCCACCTCGTCAATCGAGCGAATCGGACGCAGGGCTCGTCGATACCGGGCGGGTCCCCGCGGCGGCCGGTCTCGGCGTCCAGGACACGCTGACATCGCCGGTGAGAAACGTCTGGCACGCCATCCGGTAGCCGGCGGCGAATTGCTCGTCGGTGAGGTGCTTGCGTTCCTTCGGCTTGATCGCGTCGGTGTTCTCCAGTCCCTTCTCGATGAGGCATTTGCACGTTCCGCAAATTCCTCCGCCGCATTTGAAGGGGATGCCACCCTGTTCACGCAAGGAGATCCGCAACAGGTTGCTGTCGACGGGGGCCGTGACGGACTTCCCGTTATTGGTCACGAACGTGACTTCGATCATGCCGGTCTTGGCGACGGGCGGATTTGTGCTTTCGGACGTCACGACTTGCGCAGCTTTGTGTCCATGTGGCCGAAGGTGGTGAGGTGCTCGAGCTCGCGATAGGCCAGCTCGGGCGTCGCGAATTTTTCGAGGAATTTGGAGGGCACCTGGTTCACGACGGGCGGCGACCAGGCTTCGTCGATGACCTTGATCTTGGTTTCCTTGAGCAACTCCGCGATCACGAAAGTTGCCTTCTTGGTGCCGTAGAACAGATAGTCGTAGGAGACGAGGGGCCGCAGCCCGTCGATGATCTCGGTCCGGAACAGTCCGTCCTTGCTGGTCAGGATCACATACATGGCTCACGTCTCCCTGGTTTGGCGAGAATTGCCGCAAGGCCGGTGCGGGCCTGGGCACTCAAGGATTGGGCACTCAAGGACTGGGCACTCAAGGACTGGGCACTCAAGAAATCAGCCGACCTTGCCGGCTGCGACCACGTCGGCGAGCGGCGTTGCCTCCTGCGACAGCTCCACGTCGTGGGTGAGCCAGAGCTGACAGGCCAGCCGATAGCCGGCCTCGATTCTCGCGCCGAGCCGTTTCTTTTCCTTCCAATTCGGTTCGGGCAGGTGCTCGGCTCCCTTGATGATCAGGGCCGCGCACTTGCCGCATTTGCCCATGCCGCAGCCGTAGAGGAAGTTCGGATGGGGAAACTGCCGGATGCCCGCTCTCACGACGAGATTGGTGTTTTCCTTGATCTCGCCGTGAAAGGTCTGGCCGTTCCTGTGAAAGACGACGTTGGGCATGCCGCGTGGCTCAGGCTTGCAGCAAGGAACGCTCGTCGGCGGGGACCTTGTTCTCGGTCATATCGAGCTCGGCCAGCGGAATGTCGTTGGCGACATAGTCGTGGTACAGGGCGGTGGTGTAGAGCAGCCGCATCTGCGCGCCGATTTCGCAGATCTTCAGGCAGCGCTGCTGCAGCTCGACTGTGTTGGCGTGCTCGAGCACGATCTGGTAGCCGCGCTCGCCGTGAATCTCGTCCGAGACGATGTGAAGGTCGAAGAACTCGACTTCCTCGTCGGTGAACTTGTACTTCTCGCGCAAGGTCGGGGTCTGCTTGCGGTAGATCGACGGCACCTGAGATTCCAGGCCGACCACGAGACCCGCCACGGCCACGATCGGATCCTCGCGCATCGCGACTGCATAGCACCAGCTTTGCAGCCCGCGCGTCGTCGCGGTCATGTTGTCGGGATTCTTGACGCGTTCCGCGGTCGTGCCACAGGCCTCGGCGAAGCGGATCAGCAGGTCGGTATGGCGGTCGCCACCGATCTCCTCCTCGTACATGTTGGCAAGCAGGAAGTCTTTGGCTTCCTGATACTGCTCCGGCATGCGCGCGTAGATGTAGCCGAGGTAGTCCGCGAACGGGCCGACATAATGGTAGTGGTTCTCTGCCCAGCACGCGAGATGCGCGCGGCTCAGCTTGCCGCTCGCCCAGGCGATGCTGAAGGGAGCCTTGTTGGCGCTCTTGCCCTTGATTGCATTCTCGAGGGCCGTGCGGAATTCCACATGGTTCATCAGCTTTTGCATCGTCGCGCTCCTCTGTCGCCGAAAGGGTGGGGCCGGGTTCGTCGCGGCCGTTGGGCCTTAGCAATTATAGTATACAGTATACAATTTTTGTCGATCGTCAACGTATCGCGCTGTGGGAAAGTCAGCTTCAGGTGCGTCATCGTGTATTTTTGTAAGTTATATCAATTGGATATGTCGGCGACAATTTCGATCTTCAAACGTCCTCTGCAAGGTAGCCGCAGTTTGCTGTTGCGTTTTTAGAATACAGTATACAAAATGTGGGCTGCTTGGGGGGGAGCGCATCGCATGACAATGCCGCATGTTCCGATCGTCGCCGCGCACTGGGTCTACCTGTTGGGAGTGGCCCTCATCGTCCTGACAATGATCTGGCGCGCCAACGTGGTCGTGCCGTCGGTCCTTGCGACGTTCCTGGTCGCGCTGGCCTGGACGCACAGTCCGATTGCCGCACTCGGAAGCATCTTCAACGCAAGTTTCACCGCGGCAAAGGAGCTGTTCAACATCTTCCTGGTGATCGCGCTGATGACCGCGCTGCTCAACGCGCTGAAGGTGCTGCGCTCCGACATCCGCATGGTGGAGCCGTTCCGCGCCGTGATGAAAGACGGGCACACGGCCTATTTCGTTCTGGCCGGCATCACCTACGTCATCTCGCTCTTCTTCTGGCCGACACCCGCAGTGCCGCTGGTCTCGGCGGTGCTGCTGCCGGCGGCGATCGCGGCGGGACTGCCGCCGCTCGGTGGTGCGCTGGCGATCGCGATCGCAGGCCAGGGCATGGCACTGTCGTCGGACTACGTCATCGGCGTCGCTCCGGGCATCAGCGCCAAGGCCGCAGGTGTTGCGGTCAGCGCCGCCACAGTCGCGGACAGAGCACTGGTGCTGTCGCTGATCACGGGCAGCATCGCGCTCGTGCTGGGCTACTTCGCCATCCGCAAGCTCATCACCAAGCCTGATGACAGACTGCTCGAGCGCTGGCAGGCGCAGTCGAGCAACGGCGAACTCGCGCGCATCGCGGAGGAGGGCACCTTCGACAAGGCCGAGATCGCCCGTGGCACTGCCGGCGATCAGAGGCCGCTCGCGAGCCAGGCGCAGATCGACAGGGCGCTTGCGGCGATTCCCGGCCCTCGCGAAAAATGGTCGAAGATCTTCGCGGTGGTGACGCCGCTCGCCTTCCTCGCCGTCATTGTCGTGATGGTGCTCTCGAAGCTCGGCATCGGCCATGACCTCAAGGGCGGCGACGCCGCGGCGCTGGTCGGCGGCGTCGCCGCCGTGCTGATGATCTGCGCCTCGTTCGTCACCGACGAGTTGCGCAAATTCCTCGATGCCAGCGCCGACCATGTCACCGAGGGCTTTGTCTTCGCGTTCAAGGCCATGGGCTCGGTGCTGCCGATCGCCGGTTTCTTTTTCCTCGGCGCCGAGCAGGGATTGTCCGCCCCGATTCTCGGCGTCCCCGCGGCTCAGGCGCCCAATCTCCTGTTCGAACTGGTCCAGGCTGCGCAGCAGTGGATTCCGGGTAACCAGGTCTTCGTCTCGTTCGGCGTTCTAATCGCAGGCATGATTACGGGGATCGACGGGTCGGGTTTTGCCGGCCTGCCGCTCACCGGGTCGCTGTCGGGCGCGCTGGCGCCGACCGTCGGGCTGGATCCCGCGACGCTCGCAGCGATCGGCCAGATGGGCGCTGTGTGGACAGGGGGCGGCACCCTGGTGGCGTGGTCGTCCCTGATCGCGGTGGCCGGGTTCGCGCGCGTGCCGGTATTCCAGATCGTGCAGACAGTGATGGTGCCGGTGCTGGCGGGGCTGGTGACGTCGACCATCTGCGCGGTCCTGATCTGGCATTGAAGAGGGTCCATTCTGATGAGTGACGCTGCGACAACGGGTGCCCGCGGTTCCAATGCAAAACTGCAGGTCGAGGAATTCCCGAATCTCGTCAATGGTGAGCTGTTGCGGGGCGTTGCGAAGCCATTCGACAACACCAATCCCGCCGACACGTCCGACATTGTCGGTCGCTTCCAGGCCTCGACGGCGGCCGAGGCGAAGCTCGCGGTCAACGCGGCGGAGGCCGCGTTCGAGCGCTGGAAGAAAACGCCAATCTCGACTCGCGCAGCCATTCTCAATCGGGCGGCGGATCGTCTCGACGCGCATGCGGACCAGATCGCGCGAGAGATGACCCGCGAAATGGGCAAGGCGCTCAATCTCGCCATGGATGAGATCCTGCGCTCGGCACAAACGTTGCGATTCTATGCTGTCGAAGGCCAGTCGCTGGTGGGTGAAGTCTTCCCCAACGACGATCCCGACATGACGGTTTACACGCTGCGCGAGCCGCTCGGCGTCGTGTCGGTCATCACGCCCTGGAATTTTCCTATCTCGATCCCGGCACGCAAGATCGTGCCCGCTCTCATTACCGGCAACACGGTGGTCTTCAAGCCGTCGTCGGATGCGCCGCTGAGCGGCTACCGTCTCGCCGAGGCGCTCGTGGCGGCCGGCCTGCCCAAGGGCGTGCTGAACTTCATCACCGGCAGCGCCGGCGAGGTCGGTCCCGCCATCACCGAAGCGCCCGAGATCCGCGCCATTTCGTTTACCGGATCGACAGCCGCCGGCGCACAGATTTGCCGCGCGGTCAGCTTCACGACGCGCACGCAGATGGAGCTCGGAGGCAAGAATCCGCTGATCGTGATGGACGATGCCGACCTCGACAAGGCGGTCGACCTGACTGTGAAGGGCGGCCTGTCGCTTGCCGGCCAGGCTTGCACCGGCACCAGCCGTGTCCTGGTCATGAAGCAGGTGCGCGCCGAGTTCACGGAGCGGCTGGTTGCCCGGGTCAGGGCCTTGAAGATCGGCAACGGCCTCATCGCCGGAATGGACCTCGGGCCGCTCGCCACCGCCAGGCAACTCGAGACGGTGCTGCGCTATATCGCGATCGGAAAGCAGGAGGCGACGCACCTCTACGGCGGCGAACGGCTCTCCGGCGCCGGCTATGACGGCGGCTACTACGTTGCACCGGCGATCTTCACCGACGTCACGCAGCAGATGACCATCGCCCGCGAGGAGATCTTCGGCCCCGTCATCGCGATCATCGAGGTCGAGTCCTACGCGGACGCCATCGCCAAGGCCAACGACACCGAATACGGATTGTCGGCCGCGATCGTGACGCGCAACCCGCGCATCATGCATGATTTCGCCAATGACATTCAGTCGGGAACCGTCAAGATCAATCGCACCACGACCGGCAACCTGATCAATGCGCCGTTCGGAGGTGTGAAGCGGTCGAGTACATCGACGTTCCGGGAGTCCGGCCGGGCCGGACTCGAATTCTACACCCAGATCAAGACCGTGTATCGCGGATGCTGAAGGATAATTCCTGGCGATGCCGCGCGCGCGGCGTCGCGGCCGACGGAAGAGGTAAGAGATGAGGAAATCGATCAAGCTCGAACTATCGGAAGCCAGGCAGATGGCGGCCGCAGCGCTGAAAAAGGCCGCCGAGATAGGCGTGCCCGAGACGGTCTGTATCGTGGACGACGGCGGCTACCCGCTCGTCCTCGAACGGATGGATGGCGCACGCGTCACCGGCCCGCAGATCGCCTGGAACAAGGCCTTCACGGCCGCCGGCCACAAGCGCTCGACGCATCTGTTCAACCAGATGCCGAACGGACCGGCGCTTCCCGGCAACGAGGCGTTCGGAATCCAGTGGAGTTTTGAGGGGAGGTTCGCCGTATTCGTCGGCGGCTTCCCGATCGTGGTCGACGACGAAGTGGTCGGCGGCGTGGGACTGAGCGGCGGCAACGGCGAGCAGGATACGCTATGCGGCGTGGCCGCGCTGCAAGCCTTGCAGGAGCTGCTGACTGACCATCGGGTGCTCGTCGCCGCCGACATCAAAAAATGAGCGTCGATGCGATGAGCTAGCCGAGGCCCCCGTCGACCTGAAAGCATTGGCGCGTGATCCGTTGGCTTTCGTCTGAGGCGAGAAACAGCGCCATATTCGCGATGTCGTCGGGTGTCACCGCATCGGGAATGGCCTGGCGTGTGCGCAGCTCGGCGATGGTCTGCTCGTTCGGATACCACAGCCGGCGCTGCCGCTCGGTGATCACCATCCCCGGCGCAATCGCGTTGACGCGGATGCGGTCGGGGCCGACCAGCCGGGCCAGCGAGTTGGTGAAGCCGACGATCGCCGCCTTTGCCGCGGCGTAGGCCGGCAGTGCCGGTGCGCCGCGCATCCACGCGATGGACGACATGTTGATGATCGAGCCGCCGCCGCGGGCCTGCATCTGCGGCACCACGGCTTGCGCGGCAAAGAAGACGTGCTTGAGATTGACGCCGATCATCCAGTCGAACTCGGCCGGCGTCACCTCTGCCAGCACCTGGCGCTGGTCATTGGCGGCGTTGTTGACGAGGACCGCGGCATCGCCCAGCGATCCCCGCACCTTCGCCAGCGCCGCGCGCAGGGCGTCGATGTCGAGGAGGTCACAGGGCGCGAATAGCGGCGCGGTGCTGGACGTTTTCGCCACCTCGTGCGCCAGCGCTTCGCCCGCCTGCGTATCAATGTCGAGGAAGGCGACGCGAGCGCCCTGGGCGGCGAAAGCGCGCACGAAGGCGGCGCCGATGCCGCTGGCGCCCCCGGTGATCAGCACCACGCGGTCCGCGAGGCTGGCATAGCTCGTCTTGGTCATGCGATCAGTCGCTCCGTCTCAGGGTCGAACAGGCAAATGCGGCGGGTATCGAGGGCGAAGGAGGCGGTCCCGCCCGGCGTCGGGCGGATGTCCGGCGAGATGCGCGCCTGCGCGGGCTCGCCGCCCAGCCGCAGCAGGACAATGGTTTCAGCGCCGGTGGGCTCGACCAGCTCGACAGGCGCGGTGACGATGACCGGCGCGCCCGTGGCGCCGGAAAACACGCGATCGCCCTCTGCGATGCATTCCGGCCGGATTCCAATCACCACCTCGCGGCCGACATAGGACGCAGCTGCGTCATACCCCTGCAGGCGGAGACGAACCTCGTCCGGCCGGCCTGCACCGATCACCGCCACAGGCCCGCCGGCGTCGGCCTCGAGCCGTGCAGCCATCGTGTTCATCGGCGGCGAGCCCATGAAGCGGGCGACGAACAGATTGGCAGGATAGCGATACACCGTGTCGGGGTCGGCGAATTGCTGCACCACACCCCGATGCATCACGGCGATGCGGGTTGCCATCGTCATCGCCTCGATCTGGTCGTGGGTGACATAGATGATGGTGGCGCCGATGCGCTGGTGCAGCCGCTTGATCTCCATGCGCATCTCGACCCGCAGCTTGGCGTCGAGATTGGAGAGCGGCTCGTCGAACAGGAAGAGCAGGGGATCGCGCACCAGCGCGCGCCCCATCGCCACGCGCTGGCGCTGGCCGCCGGACAGCTGCGACGGCTTGCGGCCGAGCAGCGGCTCGATCTGGAGCAGCTTGGCCACGTTCGCCAGCGCCTTCTCCTGCTCCGCCTTGGTGACATGTCGGCATTCCATGCCGAAGGTGATGTTCTGGCGCACCGTCATCGACGGATAGAGCGCGTAGGACTGGAACACCATGGCGATGTCGCGGTCCTTGGGCGGGACGTCGTTGACGACGCGTCCGCCGATCTCGATGGTGCCGTCGCTTGCCCGGTCGAGCCCGGCGACGATGTTGAGCAGCGTGGACTTGCCGCAGCCGGACGGCCCGACCAGCACGGTGAATTCGCCGCTCTCGATGTCGAGGTCGATGCCCTTCAGCACCTCCAGATTGGCGTAGCGCTTCGACAGGGCGCGAATGCTCAGAGCTGCCATGACACATCCATCATTTTACGGCCCCGGCAGTGAGACCGCGTACGAAATACCTGCCGCCGAAGAGATAGATCAGCAAAGTGGGTAGCGCCGCGATGATCACCGCAGCGCTCTGCACGCCATGCTGCGGGATATCCGCGACCGCGGCAGACAGCGCGATGAGCGCGGCCGTCACGGGCTGCTGCTGGCCGGTCGTGAATGTCACGCCATAGAGGAACTCGTTCCAGATGTGCGTGAACTGCCAGATCACCGTGACGATCAGGATAGGGGCCGAGAGCGGCAGGATGATGCGCCAGAAAATACGAAAGAACCCGGCGCCATCGATGCGTGCCGCCCTGATCAGTTCATGCGGAATGGCGATATAATAATTCCGGCAGAACAGCACGGTGAAGGAGAGACCCTGGATCGTGTGGATCAGCACGAGACCCGACAGCGTGTTGATGAGCCCGATGTCCCGCAACACGATGGTCCAGGGCAGCAGGCGCATCTGCTGGGGCAGGAAGAGGCCGAGCGTGACGATCCCGTAGATCCAGTTGTCGCCGCGAAAACGCCAAAGCGACACGGCGTAACCGGCGACAGCACCGAGCAGGGTCGAGAAGATCGTCGCGGGGATCGTGACGAGCGCGGAGTTCAGCATGTACGGCCGGATGCCGGCGCAGGTCTCGGCGATGCAGAAACCGCTCCAGGCCAAGGCGTAGTTGCCCCAGGCCAAATGTTGCGGCCAGCCGATCATGGAACCCTGCGCGATCTCCTCATTGGTCCGGAGCGAGTTCAGCACGACAACGACCAGCGGCGCGAGATAGGCGGCCGCGAACAATGTCACGACCAGATAGATCAGAATCCGGCTCGGGGCGAAGCTTCGGTCACGCATGGGTGGCCTGCCGTCGCTGGACATAACGCCACGCTGCATAGGGCAGCAGCACCGCGAGTAGGATGAGCAACATCAGCACTGCCGCAGCCGCTCCGCGGCCGAGCTGGCTGCGCTGGAACATCAGATCGTAGACGACAAGGGCCGGCAGCTGGGTCGCGATGCCGGGCCCGCCATTGGTGAGCGCGCGGACGAGGTCGAAGGCCGAAATCGCGAATTGCAGTTGGACGACGACGACGGTGATGGTGATCGGCCAAAGCGTTGGCAGAATGACGCGCAAATAGGTTCGGATCGGTCCCGCGCCGTCGATCTGCGCGGCCCTGATAATGTCGGCGTCGACGGAGCGAAGGCCGGCCAGGAACAGGGCCATGGCAAATCCGGAAGATTGCCATATCGCAGCGATGACGATGGTCCAGATCGCCATGTCGCGGTTGACCAGCCAGTCGAAGTGGAAGGCGCTCCAGCCGAGGTCGTGGGCGAGCTTCTCGATCCCGATACCGGGATTGAGCAGCCAGCTCCACACCGTGCCGGTGACGACGAACGACACCGCGAGGGGGTACAGGAAGATGGTCCGCAGCACGTTCTCGCCGCGAATGCGTTGATCGAGCAGGATCGCGAGTGCGAGACCGGTGATCAAGCTCAGTAGCACGAAAGCGATGCCGAACAGCAGCAGATTGTCGAAGGCGATTTGCCAGTTCCGCGACGCCAAGACCGAACTGTAGTTGCGCAAGCCCACCCAGCCCGTGACCGGAACAAGAGTGGATGGTGTGAACGAAATCCAGATCGTCCAGATCGAGAACGAAATGAGATGCGCTGCGGACAACAGCAGCGGCACCCAGATCATCAGATATTCGGGCAGCCGGCGCACCATCTCGGATGTCGCCGGCCGCGCTGCTGTCGCGACGGCGTCGGTCAACGTGCGCCCTCGACGGCCTCGGCGAGGCGGGTAACGGCCTCCTCCGGCTTGATCGTCTTGTTCTTCGCATACTCCGTGAACACGTCGATCATCGCAGCCGTCAGGCCGTTTTCCTGCGCCATATTGTGCGCGAGGCTCAGCACGGCCTGATTGTTCGCGACGGCATTCTTCAATGCGGCCGCGGTTGTGCGTTGACCATCCGACCAGCCCTCACCGGTCAGATCGACGTCGGTGCGCACGGGGATCGACCCCGTGATCTGCGAGTACATGGTCTGGATCGCCGGATCCATCACGAGCTGAGCCATCAACATCTGGCCGGCCTGCAGATCGGCCTCCTTGCGCTGCCAGAAGATGAAGGCATCGGCGTTCAACAGGAATACCGGCTTGCCATTGTCGCTGGGGCCTGGCGCGATGATGAAGTCATCGAGCTTGTAGCCGGCGTTCTTCAACACGCCCTGCGCCCAGCCGCCCATGATCAACATGCCCGAATCGCCGTCGATAAAGCGCTTCAGATTAGTTGCATAGGGTTGGGCGCCGACATTGGGGTCCATCCATTCGGTGAGCTTGCGCATCTGCACGAAGGCTGCCTTCATCTCGGGACCCTCCAGGGCCTTCTTGTCGAGATTCATGCAGGCGGCGCGGTATGCCGTCGGGCTGATGCCGGCGAGCGAGGCCTCGAATTTTTGCCCATCGTCTGCGCGGGTGCCACCGTTGGCGACGGGGAAGGTGACCCCGGCGGCTTTCATCTTCTCGGCGAGCGCATTGAAATCCGCCCACGTAACCGGCGGCTTGTCGGCCTTGGCCTTGTCCATTGCGCGTTTGGAGAGAAACAGCATGTTGGTGCTGTAGATCTGGAGTGGCAGTGCGATCCACTTGCCTCCCGGCTTGTGCAGTTTCGCAAGGTCTGGCGCGACGACCTTCTCGTAGCCGGCAGCCGCGACCACGGCGTCAAGATCGACGGTCGGCGCAATCTTCGACCAGGCGGCAATCTCGGGGCCCTTGAGCTGGGAGCAGGCCGGCGGGTCTCCGGCGATGATCTGGGCGCGCAGCTTGTTCATCATCTCGGTGGTGAAGCCGGGGACGGGCGAGTGTTGCCAGACGCCGCCCTTCTCCTCGAACTTCTTGCCGAGCGCGGTGATCGCCGCCCCGTCGCTTCCTGCGGACCATTGCGAGATCGCGGTGAGGCGCGGTTTGACCGCGCCTTGTGCACGGGCAAAGGCCGGCAGCGCGAGCGCGGCAGCAGATCCAGCGAGCAGACGGCGCCTTGTTGTTGTGATCGGCATGGCAAGTTCCTCCCGGTTTGAAGTTCTTTGCGCTGTTTTGCGCTGTTCTTGGCGTGCGCGAGCCGCACGCGGCTTAAGTCATGTCAGGCGGCCTCCGTCGATGCGGCCGGCATGCCGCCGCTTCTGGTCAGGCAGAGTGCGGCGAAGGCGAGCGCGGCCTGCGGATCGTTGCCCATCGAGGGCGGCACGAAGGCGAGCGACACCTGCGCCAGTTTCCGGCCGCCCAGCAGGCAGGAGTCGATCCCGTCGATGACGGCCTTTCGATCGTCGTCAGTGAGCAGCGATGGCCAGCCGCTGACGACAACGCCGCGACATGGCTTGACGTTCAATGTGTTGCCGATGGCGAGGCCAAGCCTAAACAGGCGCTGGCGCAGTTCCTGGCGTACGCGCGATGTGAGGGGGATCGTGGTCACCCATTCACTGCCGAGCTGGACCAATTCTGTTTCGGTGACGCGGAGAAGGTCGGCCAGCGCAGGCAGCGACGTATAGGCTTCGACGCAGCCGTGATGTCCGCAGCGGCAACGCGGGCCGTCAGCGCCGAAGACCATGTGGCCGAGCTCGACCGGGTCGAGCGCGTCGTCCTCGATCGGATCATCCATCCAGGCGCCCGCGACGCCCTGGCCGACGAAGACGAACAGATGCGCATCGCTGAACGGATAGTTTTCGGAGCGGCAACGGTGAAAGGTGGCGTGCGCCACCACCGAATTGGTGAAGGTGACCGGCACGCCCGCGAATAATTCGGCGAACATGTCGCCGATACGTCCGACGTCACAGGGAATGATCGGATTGCCGAACTCGCTGAGCCGGCCGAGGCCCGGAACGGTCACGCCGACCTGTGCGAGCCTGATGCGGCGCCTGAGCGTCCAGTCGCGCAGCAACGCCAGCGCTTCGTGAAACACCCGGCCGACGGATTCGATGGTGGGCTTCTTGGGCAGCGGTACACGCTCGGTGTAATGCAGCTCGCCCGACAATCCGCCAACGCCGAGGCCGAGCCACTGGCCGGTCAGCTCGAGGCCCGCAAGTGCGACCGTGCGGTCGAGCGACACCAGGCCCGTCGGGCCGCCGACATAAGGGGCAGGGCGCCGCACCTCCTCGATCAGGCCTTCAGCCTTCAGGTCGAACAGGATGCGCGACAGGCTCGCTTCGGACAGGCGCACGGCGCGCGCCAGCGGCGGCCGGAACGAGCCGCCGGACTGCAGCAAATGGGTCAAAATGGCAGCGCGCGTCTGCCGCCGACTTCTCGGCTGCTCCGGCATTTCCATCCCTGTCGTCATTCTTACTTAGTGTAAGAATTTGCGCGCGGAGTGTTTCGACTGTCAAGCGCTCGTCGGTGTGATGGGCCGACTTGTTGTTGTGCGGGGCAACAAGAGGGCCCGGTCCTTACGGCATCTACACAAACAAAAACGGCGCCATCTTGCGATGGCGCCGTTCCGCTGAACCTAAGGTCCGATCTTACTTGCGATCCTTGATCGCGACGTAGTCGCGGCGGGTGACGCCGGTGTAGAGCTGGCGCGGACGGCCGATCTTCTGCTGCGGGTCCTCGATCATCTCGCTCCACTGGCTGATCCAGCCAACGGTGCGGGCGACCGCGAACAGCACGGTGAACATCGAGACCGGGAAGCCCATCGCCTTCAGCGTGATGCCCGAATAGAAGTCGACATTCGGGTACAGCTTGCGGTCGATGAAGTACTGGTCGCTGAGTGCGATCTTCTCGAGCTCGAGCGCCACCTTCAGCATTGGATCGTCGCCATGGCCGGTCTCCTTGAGAACGGCGTGACACATCTTCTGCATGATCTTGGCGCGCGGATCGTAGTTCTTGTAGACGCGGTGACCGAAGCCCATCAGGCGGACTTCAGAGTTCTTGTCCTTCACCTTGGCGATGAATTCCGGAATCTTGTCGACCGAGCCGATCTCGGCAAGCATCGCCAGCGCCGCTTCGTTGGCGCCGCCATGCGCCGGGCCCCAGAGGCAGGCGATGCCGGCCGCGATGCAGGCGAACGGGTTGGCGCCGGAGGAGCCGGCGATACGCACCGTCGAGGTCGAGGCGTTCTGTTCGTGGTCGGCGTGCAGGATGAAGATCTTGTCCAGCGCGTCGGCGAGCACCGGGTTGATCTTGTAGTCCTCGCACGGCACGGCGAAGCACATGTTGAGGAAGTTCTCGGCGAAGGAGAGCGAGTTCTTCGGATACACGAAGGGCTGGCCGACGGTGTACTTGTAGGCCATCGCCGCCAGCGTCGGGATCTTCGCGATCATGCGCATGGAAGCGATCATGCGCTGCTTCGGATCGTTGATGTCGGTGCTGTCGTGGTAGAATGCGGCGAGCGCGCCGACGGAGGCGACCATCACGGCCATCGGATGGGCGTCGCGGCGGAAGCCCTGGAAGAAGCGGGCCATCTGCTCGTGCACCATCGTGTGATGGATCACGCGGTCGTCGAAATCCTTCTTCTGCGCGGCGGTCGGCAGGTTCCCGTAGAGCAGCAGGTAGCAGGTCTCGAGGAAGTCGCCGTTCTCGGCGAGCTGCTCGATCGGGTAGCCGCGGTATTCCAGCACGCCCGCGTCGCCGTCGATATAGGTGATCTTGGACTCGCAGCTCGCGGTCGAGGTGAAGCCGGGATCGTAGGTGAATAGGCCGGACTGGCTGTAGAGCTTGCCGATATCGACGACATCAGGCCCGACGCTGCCGCTGTGGATCGGGAGATCGTAGTTCTTGTTTCCGACCGTCAGCGTGGCGGTCTTATTGCTTGGTTTTGCGTCCATCAGAGGTCCCCGATGTAAGGTGAAACGGGCCGGACCCGGAAGGCCCCGATGACATGGTGGGGCAGGCCGGATATTCCAGAAGCTACGGCTCAGATGGGTATATTATTGCTGTGTGCGCTGCAAGATCATGGCAGCCATGGTCGACTTACGTCGTAGCCTCGTCCTTGGCCTGATCCTTCAGCCGGGCAAGGCTTTCCTGGCGTCCCAGCACGTCCAAAACCTCAAATATGCCAGGCGACGTCGTGCGGCCGGTCAGCGCCACCCGTAAGGGTTGGGCGACCGCGCCGAGCTTGAGACTATTTTCCTCGGCAAAAGTGCGCAACGCAGCTTCGGTGGTGGCGCCGCTCCAGGTCTCGACATTCTCCAGCGCGGAATGAAGCTGGCCGATCAGCTTGCGGTTCTCTGGCGTCAGCAGGGCCGCCGCCTTGGGATCTAGCTGCAGCGGGCGGTCGGCGAAGATGAAATAGGCGCTGTCGATCAGCTCGATCAGCGTCTTGGCGCGCTCCTTCAGGGCCGGCATGGCCTTGAGCAGCTGGGCACGCGTGGTGTCGTTTAACTTGGCCTTAATCTCGTCGCGGGCGGGCACGACGTGATCCAGCACGTCCTCGAACATCTTCACGAGTGATTGATCGTCGGCGTGGCGGATGTAGTGGCCGTTGAGGTTCTCCAGCTTGGCGAAGTCGAAGCGGGCGGCGGCGCGGCCGACATTGGCGAGGTCGAAGGCCGCGATCATCTCCTCGGTCGAGAATATCTCCTGGTCGCCATGGCTCCAGCCGAGGCGGACGAGGTAGTTGCGGAGTGCGGCCGGGAGGTAGCCCATGGCGCGGTAGGCGTCGACGCCGAGCGCGCCGTGCCGCTTGGACAGTTTTGAGCCGTCCGGACCATGGATGAGAGGAATGTGGGACATGCTCGGCAGCGTCCAGCCCATCGCATCGTAGATCTGCTTCTGGCGGGCGGCGTTGATCAGATGGTCGTCGCCGCGGATGACATGGGTGACGCCCATGTCGTGGTCGTCCACGACCACCGCGAGCATGTAGGTCGGGTTGCCATCGCCGCGCAGCAGGACGAGATCGTCGAGATTCTCGTTCTGCCAGACCACGCGGCCTTGAACCTGGTCCTCGATCACGGTCTCGCCGGTCTGCGGCGCGCGCAGCCGGATCGTCGGCTTCACGTTGCTTCCTGGCGCCGTGGCCGGATCGCGGTCGCGCCACATGCCGTCATAGAGGCGGGTGCGCCCCTCGGCGCGCGCCTTCTCGCGCATGGCGGCGAGCTCCTCGGCGGTGGCGTAGCAGCGATAGGCCTTGCCGTCGGCGAGCAGCTGCTCGGCGACCTCGCGGTGGCGGGCGGCGCGGCTGAACTGGTAGATGACGTCGCCATCCCAGCCGAGCTCGAGCCATTTGAGGCCATCGAGGATGGCGCCGATCGCAGCCTCGGTGGAGCGCTCCCGGTCGGTGTCCTCGATCCGGAGCAGCATCTTGCCGCCGTGCTTCTTCGCATAGAGCCAGTTGAACAGCGCCGTGCGGGCGCCCCCGATGTGGAGGAAGCCGGTCGGGGAGGGAGCGAAGCGGGTGATGATCTGGGATGCGGTCATTCGATAGCGAGCAAGGACAGTGGAGGGGTGGGGCGACCGTGTATCATAGGCATGGGAGATTTTACCAATGCTAATCCAGGTCGTTCATAGCCATCCGCTCGCGGACAGCTACAATCACGCGCTGTTCCAAACCATTGTCGAGACGCTGAAGCTCCGGCACGAGGTGATCGCCACCGATCTTTACCGCGAGGGATTTTCGCCGGCGATGACCGAGGCGGAGCGGCGCAGCTATTATCAGGGTGCTTATGCCGAGGAGGCGGTGGCCAGCCTCATCACCGATGTGCGGCGCGCCGACGGCATCATCTTCTGCTTTCCGCATTGGTGGTTTTCGATGCCTGCCATGCTCAAGGGCTATTTCGACCGGGTCTGGGCGCCGGGAACGGCATTTGCCCACGATCTGGAGGGCGGGCGCATCAGGCCGCTGCTGACCAACATCCGCTTGTTCGGCGTCGTGACGAGCTACGGCTCGCCGTGGTGGCTGACCCGGATTGTCATGCAAGACCCCGGCCGCAAAGTGCTATTTCGGGCGCTGAAGCCAATGTGCGGACCTCGCGCTGGCTCATTCTATTTGGCGCATTACGATATGGATCGGTCGACACCAGCCTCCCGGGCTGCCTTTGTCGAGCGCGTGCGTGCCAGGATGGCCAAGGTTTAGCTGGACCGGGCACGGAACCAGGCGTGCGGTCCCGAACTTGGCAACCGACGGGTACAGCCACTCGGTTCTGTGCTATCCAAGCCGCCAAAGCGGGCTAGCGATCAGACGGTGCGACGAACTGTTTCGCTGCCGCGGCATCGAACGGCCGGATATCAAATCCGCGCACCAACCGCAAATCGTCCGCTCGTGGTGGAGTGTAGCGGACGTGGCCGTCCGGTAAGATCATGTGGAAACCGTTTCGCCTCCAATTTGGGATGGCCGTCCATACGCGTTTCCCGGTGGCGATCTCGTATTTGACGAAGCTGCCAAAGTCAGCATCCCGCGCTATGATGTGCGCCCCATCCGATAAAAACTGGATGGGAAACTCATCGAGATGCATGACGACGTGCCCGTCGACGATATCTGTGATGTTGGTTCCGCGTGAAGCTCCGCTGGCGGTATAATCCAGACGGACAATCATGAACCGGCCGTCCGCGGACAAATTTTGCCGGACATCCGCATGCAGGGGACCCTGGAGGCTCTTGCGCTCAACGACGCCGAGATCTGCAACAACCCGATCGCAGAAGATGACGCCGCACTCCGCATGAAAATACGGTGTAAGAGGTACAATCAGTCCGTTCTCGACGGAGCGCACGGGTTGCCAAGTGCCCTTAACGAACGCGGTGCCCTCATCTTCATTGATCAGCAATGGATCGCCCGTATTCGAGAGCCGCAGAATGTCGGTGATCCTGCCGCGATCGCCGACGTCGTATTCCTTCAGGATCTTGCCGTCATCGGAGGACCAGACCGCGACTTTCCCGCCGACCATCGATGCGATCCACTGACCGTTTGGAGAGAGGATGACGGGCCGCCAGTTCTGGGCCTGCATGCTCCGGGGAATTTCGAAGGTCGCCTTTTTGCCGCGCCGCCTGACCGTCATCAGCTGGCTTGGCGACGGATCGTCGGGCTGCAGATCGTGCAGCACGACGATCGTGCTGTCGTCATCTGAAACGATGCCATAGCCGTCCGGGCGAATGGAGGCGAACTGCTTGCCGTTGCGAAGATCCCACGCAGCCCACTCGGGGCTGCCCGGCATTCCTCCACCCCTCATCATCAAGTTGCCACTCGGTGAGATCGCGAAATCCTGGCTAGCTACCTCGCCGGAATCTGGGGGAAAACTGCATTTGATGCCCAGGCTTTGAGTTGCCTTGGCCGTTCTGGGCTCTGTGTCGGGACGAGAATAGGAGATCTCGAAAACCGTGAAATCGATATGGTTGGGATCGCACCCGCCGCCGCTATTGCCGAAAACGAGATGCTTGCCATCATAGTCGAAAGCCGAAGGAGCGCCGCCGCAGGCATCATTCGCCAGCCGGAAGAAAACCGCGGTCCTTTCCTTTTTTAAATCCCAGACCTGAAAAGTCTTCCAGTCGGCGTCGCCGACATATCCGACGATCGCGTATTCCTGCGTTGGGTTGAGCATAATCTCGTTGGATTGCTTCAACTCAGGAAAGTGCGATTGAAGGTGGTAGCGCGATAGCAACTCGGGCGGCGCCCGGTTCTCGGGGTCGTTGCTCTCGTATGACAAGGAAAGCCTCGCGATCTCGTGCAGATCCGGCTGGAGTTCGCTTGCGGCTGGCCGTCCCGTGGCGGCATTCCAGGCAACGACGTGTCCGTCGTCGTCCCGAGCGAAGACGGTCTTGCTGTCGGGCGAGATCGACAGGGCGGCAATACGCAAGCCTGGGCTGGTAAGAAATCGGAGCGTTATGCCGCTGTTGATGTCGATCAGCCGCGCGCCGGAAGCGCCGGGGGAGGTCGAGAGGAACCACGAACTGTTAGGTGCGAGCAGGAAGGCGCGGTTGCCGCCGGCCTCGGTTTGCGGCGTCGCTACGAAACCTTTGAGTTCGCCTTGACCAGGACTCTCGACAGCCACGCCACTGGTCGCCGCCTTGGCTTCTCCTGCGAGAGCGAGACCAGCGCTGCTACCTGCCACCATCACCGCCATCAACAACGGGACGAACGAGCGGCCGACGATGGTCATTTCGGGAATCCTTGGGGCGTCTTGAAGTGGAGCAAGTATGCCATCCAAAGAGTGCGTAATTCGAGAGGAACCACTTATAATAGTTTCCGAACAGCTTATAACGGCTGCGAAACCGGGCTTGGCTCAGCCTCCCGAATTTGGCAGAAGGGCCGCTGATTTCCCTACAGGATTTTCGTAATGACAGAACCGGTGGCGACTGACGTTGGGCGCGATTTCATTCGTGACATCATCCAGGCCGACCTCGATCAGGCCAAGTACCAGGAGATCGTGACCCGGTTCCCGCCGGAGCCGAACGGCTATCTCCATATCGGCCACGCCAAGTCGATCGCCCTCAATTTCGGCATCGCCCAGGAGTTTCCGGGCCGCTGCAATCTGCGCTTCGACGACACCAATCCGGTCAAGGAAGAGCAGGAATATATCGATTCCATCCAGGCCGACGTGCGCTGGCTCGGCTTCGACTGGGGCAAGAACCTGTTCTTCGCCTCGGACTATTTCGACCGCCTGTACGAATGGGCGGAGCAGCTGATCCGCGACGGGCTTGCCTATGTCGACGACCAGACCCAGGAGGAGATCCGCGTCTCGCGCGGCACGCTGACCGAGCCCGGCAAGAACTCGCCGTTCCGCGACCGCAGCGTAGATGAGAATCTCGACCTGTTCCGGCGCATGAAGGCCGGCGAATTCCCGAACGGCGCGCGCGTGCTGCGGGCCAAGATCGACATGGGTGCCGGCAACATCAATCTGCGCGACCCCGTGCTCTATCGCATCCTGCATGCGCACCATCCGCGCACCGGCACCAAATGGAGCATCTATCCGAGCTACGACTACGCCCACGGCCAGTCGGACGCGATCGAAGGCATCACGCACTCGATCTGCACGCTGGAGTTCGAGGATCACCGGCCGCTCTATGACTGGTTCATCGAAAAACTGCCGGTGCCGTCCAAGCCTCACCAGTACGAGTTCGCGCGGCTGAACCTGACCTACACGCTCTTGTCCAAGCGCGTGCTGACCCAGCTCGTCCGCGACGGCCACGTCGCCGGCTGGGACGATCCGCGCATGCCGACCATAGCGGGCATGCGTCGTCGCGGCGTGCCGCCGGCGGCCTTGCGCGAATTCGTCAAGCGGATCGGCGTGGCCAAGGCCAACAGCGTGGTCGATGTCGGCATGCTCGAATTCTGCATCCGTGAGGAGCTGAACCGCACATCGCAGCGGCGCATGGGCGTGCTGCGGCCGCTGAAAGTCGTGATCGAGAACTATCCGGAAGGGCAGACCGAGGAGCTCGAGGCGATCAACCATCCGGACGATCCCAGCGCGGGCACGCGCAAGATCACCTTCGGCCGCGAGCTCTATATCGAGCAGGACGATTTTATGGAGAACCCGCCCAAAAAATTCTTCCGCCTGTCGCCGGGCAACGAGGTGCGGCTGCGCTACGCCTATTTCGTCAAGTGCACCGGCGTGATCAAGAACGACGCGGGCGAGGTGGTGGAGCTGCGCTGCACCTACGACCCCGCGACCAAGGGCGGCAACGCGCCCGACGGCCGCAAGGTCAAGGCGACCATGCACTGGCTGCCAGCGGCGACGTCCGTGCCCGCGGAGATCCGCATCTACAACCAGCTGTTCGCCAATCCGAGCCCGGACGCCTCGAACTTTGCGGCAGATCTCAATCCGCAGTCGCTGGAGATTTTGGCCGACGCGCGGATCGAGGCATCGGTTGCCGAGAGCAATTCCATCGAGCCGATGCAGTTCGAGCGTCAGGGCTATTTCGTGCGCGACAAGGACTCGACGCCCGGAAAGCCAGTGTTTTCACGCACCATCGGCCTGCGCGATACGTTTGCGAAGGAAGTCGCCAAGGGCTGACGCGACAAGGGCTGAGACGACAAGGGCTGAGGAACGACAATGAGCAACGAGGCCGACGCCATCGTTTCCGCCATCATCGCGAAGTGGTGCGCCGACTTCGCGACGCTCGATGCGGCGGCGCTGTCATCGCTGTATTCGAAGAATGCGTTCTTCTTCGGCTCCAACCCAAAGCTCTATCGGGGCAGGGACGGCGTTGCCGATTACTTCAACGGCCTGCCGCGCTGGCGCAAGCCAAGCGCGGTATTTTCCGAAGTGAATGCGGCGCAGGCCAGCTCTGATCTGGTCAACATGGCCGCAATCGTGTCGTTCGACCTTGCCGGTGAGCGGCCGGAGTTCTCGGTCAAGATGAGCTGGGTCATCCTGCGCGAGGACGGCGACTGGAAGATCGTCAACCATCATGCCTCGTCACGCGCGCCGTTGATCTGACGGGGCACACGGCATCGTCATTCCGGCGAGGCAACGAACGCGCTCCCCGCGCGTTGTGTGGGTCCCCAACGAGGATCCCACCATGCAGAACATCGCAGAGCATATGGAAGTCATCGGCGCCGACGGCGTCCATATCGGCACGGTCGACAAGGTCGAGGGCCATCGCATCAAGCTGACCAAAAAGGACAGCGGCGAGGGCAGCCACAAAGGCCATCACCACTTCATCGACAAGGGCCTGGTTGCCGGCGTCGAGGGCAACAGGGTCCGGCTGTCGGCCAAGGCGGATGTCGCCGTGACGATGGAAGAGGAAAAGTAGGACTTTTCCACCGCCTGTTCCTGATCCGTACCGCTATTCGCACCGCTGCACGTTCCGGTAGCGTCCGCCTCCGTCGCGTATCGCAGGGTTGCTAAGGAATGGCGGAGCCGGGTCGGCCAATGCGGTCCCAGGGTGTCGCGGGGACTTGGCCCGTCGGCCGAACTGCTTCGGCCGGCGGCTTTCTGCCGGCAGGCTTTGGCGTCTGGCCCACGATCGTCGGGACGCTTCGCGAATGGGCAAAGGCCGAAGCCGGCGCCGGGCGACTATTTCCCTGGGTGCCCATCGCCTTCAGCTGCGGCATCGCGCTCTACTTCGCCGCCGATCATGAGCCGGTGCTGTGGGTGGTTGCCTCGACGGCGTTGGCGCTGGCGCTCGGTGCCATCCTGTTGCGGCGAAGCCGGTGGTTTGCGCCCGCGATCATGATCGCGGCGGTCGCGGCCGGCTTTGCCATGGCGACCTGGAAGACCGCGCGCATCGCGCACACGGTGCTCGCAAAGCCACTTTATTCTGTGTCGCTGTCGGGCTTCGTCGAGACCCGTGACATTCGCGAGCGCACTGACCGTTTTGTCCTCCGCGTCACTGCGATGGAGGCCCAACGCAGCGACGTGAAGCTCGAGCGCGTCCGCCTCTCCGTGCGCAAGGGGACGGCGCCCGATGTCGGCAGCTTCGTCCAGTTGAAAGCGCGCCTGATGCCGCCGCTGTCGCCGCTGCGGCCGGGCAGCTATGATTTCTCGCGCGACATGTTCTTCCAGGGCATCGGTGCCTCTGGTTTTGCGATGGGGGCGATCACGACTGTGACGCCGCCCGAGACCGGCGGATTGCAGCTACGCTATGCCGCGATCATGCAAGGCCTGCGCGACACGATAGATGCGCGCATCCGGGCAATACTCGACGGCGACAACCGCGCCATCGCGACCGCGCTCCTCACCGGCCGGCGCGATGCGATCACCACGCCCGTCAACGACGCGATGTTCATCTCGGGGCTCGGTCACGTCCTCTCGATTTCTGGCTATCACATGGCTGTTGTCGCGGGTGTCGTCTTCTTCACGGTCCGCGCGCTGCTCGCGCTGATCCCGGGACTGGCAGTGGGCTTTCCCATCAAGAAGTGGTCTGCCGCCGCGGCGCTGTTTGCTTCCGCTTTCTATTTGCTGCTTTCGGGCGCTGAGGTCGCAACGCAGAGATCGTTCTTCATGACCGCGGTGGTGCTGATCGCCGTCATGGTCGATCGCCGCGCCATCACGTTCCGCACGCTGGCAGTTGCGGCGCTCATCGTGCTCGCGGTCGCGCCGGAGGCGCTGGTGCATCCGAGCTTCCAGATGTCCTTTGCAGCAACGCTCGGGCTCGTCGCGCTGGTGCAGATCGGCATGCCGAACCTGTTTGCTTCGCCCGATCATTCGACGACCGCGCGCATCGCGCTGTGGGGCGGTCGCGAGATCGCGATGCTGTTCATGGCCTCGATGATCGCGGGGCTTGCGACCACGCCCTATGCCGCCTTCCATTTCCACCGCGTGACGCCCTACGGCGTGCTCGCCAATCTCGGCGCGATGCCGGTGGTGTCGGCGCTGGTGATGCCGGCTGGACTGCTGGGATTGCTCGCGGCCCCGTTCGGGCTCGACGGCGTGTTCTGGTGGCTGATGGGGATCGGCATCGACTGGATGATCTTGGTCACGCGCTGGGTGGCGGCATTGCCCGGTGCGATCGGTCACGTCGGCGCCTTCGGCACCGCGCCGCTGATCGCCGCGAGCCTCGGGCTCATCCTGATGGGCCTGTTGCGCACGCCGCTGCGCTGGTCAGGTGCTTGCGTGCTCGTGGCTGCGACCGTCTGGGGGCTGTCGGTCCGGCAACCCGATATCCTGATTGCCGGTGACGGCCAGAACGTCGCGGTGCGAGGCCGGGACGGGCAGCTGCATCTGATCAGGACGAAGAAGGACAATTTCCTGCTGAAGGAGTGGCTTGCGGCGGACGCTGATCCGCGCGATGCGGCCAGCGCCTCGCTCGGTGACAGCGTGTCATGCGACGATGCCGGCTGCGTGACGCCGCTTGCCGACGGCCGCATGGTTGCGCTGGCGCTGCGCATCGATGCGTTGAGTGACGATTGCGGCCGCGCGTCACTGGTGGTGACGGCAAGGCCCGCGCCGCCGGATTGTGGTGCGATGGTGGTCGATCGGCTACGTCTCGCGCGCCAGGGCG
Organism: Bradyrhizobium ganzhouense; assembly: GCF_049949285.1. Classification (NCBI taxonomy): domain Bacteria; kingdom Pseudomonadati; phylum Pseudomonadota; class Alphaproteobacteria; order Hyphomicrobiales; family Nitrobacteraceae; genus Bradyrhizobium; species Bradyrhizobium ganzhouense. Next base: position 5,170,029 of record NZ_CP181318.1, on the reverse strand, counting down.
CGCTGGCACTGACGCGGCGTGGCGACGGCTTTGCGATTCAGGCGGTGAAGGCGAGGGGCGCAAACCGCCCCTGGTCGCCGGCGGCGGCCGGCGATGGAGATTTCGAACAGACCCTCATACCGCGGTCGGCAGCTCCGCGCGTCCGTGACGCAACACCGTCGGAGGCCGATCTTCAGGCGGAGGACTAAGATCGACAGCTTAGCCGATCGGCAGACGCGCAGGCGTCGAGCGGCTGTCGGCAATGATCTGCGGCTTTTGCTCGCGCTCGCCGAGCGGCTGGGTCACGGGCAGTTGCAGCACGGTTGCGCGCTGGCCTTCGACGAGCTGCGTCACCAGCACGTATTTGCCGTCGGGGAATTCGATCGCGTCGTGATGGCGGTCGGGAACGTGCGGATCGACCTTGCCGAACTTGCCGACGCGCGAGTTGACGGTGCGTGTCCAGATCCAGCGATTGTCGTAGCGGACGTTGTCGGCGAAGGCGAGCTCCGTTCCCGGCAGCAGGCAGACGGCGACGGACATATCGGCTTCGGAGGCGAAGCCGCGCGTCGAGGTGCCGCGGAATGTTGTCGTGACGATTGTCTCGCCGACTTCTGCGGGGCGCGTCGCGACAGCGTGCAGGCTGTAGTCACACATTGGGTGCTCCTCATTCAGGATAGAGCACCCGCGCCTCTTCTGAGGCGCAGGCCTCTATCAGAGTGGAAGCCTGTGATCATATGCTTTTTTGTGGGCAAATCTGCGGCTCGCCTCCGCAGAGCGCGATCACATTATCTTTTTCAGATGCGCAAGGAACAAAGGCTGCCCCCGTGCATTCGGTGAACGCTTTGGCTCAGCGGCCGGCAGGTGCCGACCAGCCCGAATATGGCCAGGCCGGTTGCGACGGCTGCTCGACGGCGTTGCGGGCATTGCGGAATTGCTCGCCGGTTGCCTGCGGTGCCTTGCGGGCATGGTGCTGCGGCTGTGCGGCGAAAGCTTGCGACGCGGATGCTACGATCAACGCCATCGCAACTGTGCTCAGAACGATCTTGCGCATGGTTGTCTCCTCGGTCTGTCAAAGGCCTGCGAAGCGATGCGCGCTTCGTTGCGGCGTGCCGAGGATGTAGCGCTGGAGAGGTGGCCGGATAATCTGTGCAAAACCAGAAAGACTATCCAGCCGGAGCGGACAATCGTCCGCTCCAATCGTTGATGGCGGTCGTCGACCGCGACGCGCTCAGTACTTCCGGTACAGCCCGATCAGCTTGCCCTGGATTTTGACCCGGTTGGGCGGCAGGATGCGGACTTCATAGGCCGCGTTCGCCGGCTCGAGCGCAATCGAGGCGCCGCGACGGCGGAAGCGCTTGAGTGTCGCTTCCTCGTCGTCGATCAGGGCGACCACGATGTCGCCGGTATCGGCGCTCTCGTTGCGCTGGATCAGCGCCATGTCGCCGTCGAGAATGCCGGCTTCGACCATGGAGTCGCCTCGCACTTCGAGCGCGTAATGCTCGCCTGAGCCGAGCATGTCGGGCGGGACGCTGATGGTGTGGCTACGGGTCTGCAGAGCCTCTATCGGCGTACCGGCCGCGATCCGGCCCATCACGGGCACCGCGACGGGACGCTCGCCCTCGTCGGCGGGCAGGCTCGACGTCGTGCGGACCTTGCCGAGATTGCCTTCGATGACGCTCGGCGTAAAGCCGCGGCGGCTGCCGGCGGCGGCCTGGAGCTCAGGCAGCTTGATCACCTCGATGGCGCGGGCGCGGTTGGGCAGGCGGCGGATGAAGCCGCGCTCCTCGAGCGCGGTGATCAGGCGGTGGATGCCTGATTTCGAGCGCAGATCGAGCGCGTCCTTCATCTCGTCGAAGGAGGGCGGCACGCCGCTTTCCTTCAGGCGCTCGCTGATGAACCGCAGGAGCTCGTATTGTTTGCGCGTTAACATCTCGACCAAAATCCCCCGGTTGACGTCGTTCGATTCCGAGACGCTGAATTCAGCAATAAGCCGCTGCACGCTCGAAACAAATCATGAACGGACACTATATGTTCGATACATGTTCCGCAACTGCTTAATTTAGCGTGAACGCGACAAAGTTCGCAGAACGGTTGCGAACGATGCGCTCAAGCGGGCAGTCGCAGCACCTCGCAAGCAGCGCCGGCGTCGGCCTTCGGAGCGAATGGTGCGCGCACGAGAAGTGCCTGTGCCGCAGCGAGATTTGCAAGCAGCGAGGAGTCCTGGTGATTGACGGGAAGGGCGATCAGCGTGCCGTCATCACGCACATCGAGGCGCGCACGCAGATAATCCTCGCGCTGGTCATTGGCGCCGACGTCGCGGCCGAGCACGGCGCGTTCGCGGCGGTGATGAACCATCGAACGGCCCGACAACGCGCGAATCAGCGGCACCATGAACAGGAAGCCGCAAACGTAGGATGACACGGGATTGCCGGGCAGGCCGATCACGCGCATCGCTCCGAGCTGCCCGTTCATCATCGGCTTGCCCGGTCGCATCGCGATCTTCCAGAACGCCATCGAGGTGCCTTCGTCCTTCAGCGCCTGCTGCACCAGATCGTGGTCGCCGACCGAGGCACCGCCGGTCGTGACCAGGATGTCGGCGCCGGATTCGCGCGCGCGGCGGATGCCGGCGGTGGTGGCGGCAAGCGTGTCGGCGGCAACGCCGAGGTCGATGGTGTCAGCACCCTCGCTGCGGGCGAGCGCATGCAGGGCGTAGCCGTTGGAATAGACGATCTGGCCATGGCCGGGCGTGGTGCCCGGCATCACAAGCTCGTCGCCGGTCGCGAGAATCGCGACCTTTGGACGGCGGCGGACGGCCAACTGCGGATGGTTCATGCCGGCGGCGAGCGCGAGATCGCGCTCGGTGAGCCGGGCGCCCTTGCGCAGGAGCACGTCCCCTTCAGAGAAGTCGATGCCGGCCGGGCGGATGTGCCGCCCGGTGACGGCGGCCTCCGTGATCGTGATGCGCTTGCCATCGGCGACGGTGTCCTCCTGGATCACGACCGCATCCGCGCCATCAGGAACGACGCCACCGGTGAAGATCCGTACGGCTTCGCCGGCGCCAACAGTTCCTGCGAACGGCCGGCCGGCAGCGACTTCGCCAATGACGTTGAGCTGCGCGTCAATCTTGGCCGCATCGGCCGCGCGGACGGCATAGCCATCCATCGCCGACATCGCCTGCGGCGGCTGCGTCCGCCGCGCCGCGACGTCGCGTGCGAGCACACGGTGAAAAGCCGAGTCGAGCGCGACCGATTCCTCGGGCAGCGGCTCCGCACCGGCGAGCACGGCAGCAAGCGCATCGGAAACCGGCATCAGGGCCACGGTGAAAACTCCAGCTACGCCCGTTCGGGCAAATCAGCGGCGAGAGTTCTAGCCGAGTGCAGGCGCAGAGGCAAAAACGGTGGTCGCACAGGTTGCTTTAACCTGCGTCATCCGCGCAGCGATGGAGTGGGAGCATCAAGTCCGCCGGGGATGATCCGGAAGGCGAGATAGACCAGCACGAGGATGACGAGAGTCACGGCCAGTGTCGGTCAGGTCCCCGGCTACCTGTCTGAACTGACATCGGGCGCTCGAGGGCCCTGATCCCTGTCGGGCATCGGATCGGCCTGGGCCTTCAGATCAGCCGCCTTGCTCATCAGCTTGGCTGAAAGCTCTGAGTCTGAGGTGGTCCTGGCGAATTTGACCAGCAGTGAGGCCTGCTTGGTGAGGTAGGTTTTGCCCAACACGATGATACGTCCGTTCGTAGAAGTCCCAACGGACTCTAGAGTCCGGAAGCGGGCATTCCGTTCCCGGAACTCTGTACAAAAATGCACAAAGTGTTTCGGTTCCTCGTGTCCGGGCGAAATTGTTCCGGAATCGGCCGTTAGATTCCCAGCGCCTTGAGTGCATTGCCGACGTCGCGGGGCGAGGTGACATGCACCGCCTTCAGCCCGCGGGCGCGGGCGCCTTCGACATTCTGGGCGAGGTCATCGAAGAACACGATCCGGTTGGCCGGCACACCGATCGCGGTGACGACATGGTCGAAGGCTTCCGCGTCCGGTTTGCGCAGGCCGATGCTGGAGGACAGATAGAGCTCGCGGAAATGGCCGAGCAGATCGGCATACTGCCTCGAGAAATGGTCGACGTGCGGGCGGTTGGTGTTGGAGAAGGCAAACAGCGGCATCTGCTTCGCCGCCCGCGGCAGCAATTCCGCGATGTCGGGCATCTCGCCGGCGAAGATCGCGTTCCATCCTTCCAGGAATTGCGCATCCGAAATGCCGATGCCGAGTGATGAGCGCAGCGACTGGAAATAGGCCTCGTCGCTGATCTTGCCGACCTCGTGCAGCCGGTAGGCCTCGCTGTCACGCTGATAGCGCGTGACGATGGCTTCGGGCTCGAGGCCCGCATGTCCCGCCCAGCAGGCGATCGCCTTGGAGAAATCGATGTCGAGCACGACGCGCCCGAGATCGAACAGAAGCGCATCGGCGCTGCCGGGAGAGAGCGATGTCATTCTATCCTTCAGTATCGGTAGGGTTCATGGTCGAACAGCGGGAATGCGCTGAACACGCTCGGCGCATTGGTTGCGGTGGCCTGGTGCAGGCAGGATTTGTTGACCTCGGCGAACGAGGTGGCGCCCAGCAGGCCGAGGCAACGCAGCACCTCGTCCTCGAGCAGCTCGAGCATTCGCGCCACGCCGGTTTCGCCGGCTGCCGCCAGGGCCCAGCATTGCAGCCGGCCGATGCCGACGAGGTCGGCGCCCGCAGCGATCGCCTTGACGATGTCGGTGCCGCGGCAGATCCCGCCATCCACCATGATCTTGGCGCGACCCTTCACCGCGTCGACGACCTCGGGCAGCACATGCATGGCGCCGCGGCCGTGATCGAGCTGGCGACCGCCGTGGTTGGAGACATAAATCCACTCGACGCCGTGATCGATCGCGATCTGCGCGTCCTCGGCGGTGGCGATGCCCTTGAGGATCAGCGGTATCTTGAACTTGTCCTTGACCATCTTCACGGTCCGCCACTCCAGCCCCTTCTGGAAATCGCCGCCAGTGGCGCGCAGGCGGCTTTCGCGAACGTAGCGCTTGGCGATGTCACGCTCACGACGGCTGTAATGGGCGGTGTCGACGGTCAGGCAGAATGCGGCATATTTGGCCTTCTCGGCGCGGCTGACGACGTCGGCGACGAACGCGTCATCGCCGCGGACATAGAGCTGGTACATGCGCAGCGCGTCGGGAGCGGCTTCGGCGGTCTTCTCCAGGCCGGGCTCGGAGACCGAGCTCAACATGTGCGACGCGCCGAAGGTGCCGGCCGCGCGTGCGACGCTGGCGGCGCCGTGCGGATCGAAGATTTCGAGCGCACCGACGGGGGCGAGCACCACCGGCAGGCGCATCTTGCGGCCGAAATGCTCGACCGAGCCGGAGACCTTGCGCACGTCGCGCAGCACACGCGGGCGGAAAGCGATCTCGTCCAGGGCCATGCGGTTGCGGCGCATCGTGGTTTCAGTCTCGGCGGCGCCGACGATGTAGTCCCAGGCGTTCTGGTTGAGGTTGGAACGCGCCTTCCGGATGAATTCGTGCAGGTTCTGGAACGGCTCGTTGCTGGCACCGAGTTCGACGTTCCGTTCCGGCCGGAGTGCTTCGTTCATTGTTATCCTCCCGAGAATTTGAAGCCTTATGTCATCGGGTATCTCGTCCGGCCCTCCAAAACCATCCTAAAATCGCATAGCTGCGAAGCGTGGCTCGGCCGATCGATTCCCGATGGGCGGGCGATGGTTTCGGAACGTTGCCAAAAGTTTAGGCCAGGGCGAAGGGATTTTTGCGATATACCCGCGGGCGTGGCAGCCCGGCCTTGAAGAAACCTGAATGGTATTGTGAGAACCGGGCTGGATCGCCATTTGCCTGGCGTCCCGTCCCAAGAGATAAAGGCCAGCCATTCCATGCGGAAAACCCTGCTGTTCCCCCTCGGCGCGCTCACCGGAGTGTGCCTGACCCTCCTCGTATCCGGTCCGCAGGGCGGACTTTGGGCGGCACGGGCGGCAGCGGGCGCGGATGATGCCTATTCCCAGCTCAACCTGTTCGGAGAAGTTTTCGAACGGGTGAAGGCGAGCTACGTCGAGAAGCCCGATAATTCCAAGCTGATCGAGGGCGCGATCACGGGCATGGTGACCTCGCTCGATCCGCATTCCCGCTACATGAACGACAAGGCCTGGACCGAAATGCAGGAGACCACCTCCGGCGAGTTCGGCGGGCTCGGCATCGAGGTCACGATGGAGGAGGGCCTGGTCAAGGTCGTCTCGCCCATCGACGACACGCCGGCGTCCAAGGCCGGCCTCATGTCCGGCGACCTCATTAGCAAGATCGACGGCGAAAACGTGCAGGGCATGACGCTCGAGCAGGCCGTCAACAAGATGAAGGGGCCGGTCGACACCAAGACCAAGCTCACCATCATGCGCAAGGGCGCCGATGCGCCGATGGATGTCGCGATCACACGCGAGATCATCCATGTCCGCCCCGTCCGCTTCCACGTCGAGAACGGCGACATCGGCTATATCCGAGTCACCTCGTTCAACGAGCAGACCACCGACGGCCTGAAGAAGGCGATCGCCTCGATCTCCAAGGACGTCCCGCAGGAAAAGCTGGTCGGCTACGTGATGGACCTGCGCAACAATCCGGGCGGATTGCTCGACCAGGCCGTGTCGGTGTCCAGCGCGTTCCTGCAGCGCGGCGAGGTGGTCTCGACCCGCGGCCGCAATCCGGAAGAGACCCAGCGCTTCACCGCGCATGGCGGCGACCTGACCAAGGGCAAGCCGCTGGTGGTTCTGGTCAACGGCGGCTCGGCTTCGGCCTCGGAGATCGTGGCCGGCGCACTGCATGACCACAAGCGTGCCACGATCATCGGCACGCGCTCGTTCGGCAAGGGCTCGGTGCAGACCATCATTCCACTCGGCGCCGGCAACGGCGCGCTGGCGCTGACCACGGCGCGCTACTACACGCCGTCGGGCCGCTCGATCCAGGCTCAGGGCATCGCGCCTGACATCGAGATCCTCCAGGATGTGCCGGCCGAGTTGAAGGGCCGCATCGACACCATGGCGGAGTCGCAGATGCGCGGCCATCTGCAGGCCGCCGACGGCACCGAGCAGACAGGATCGCAGTCCTATGTGCCGCCGGAAGAGAAGGACGACAAGGCGCTGCACGCGGCCTACGATTTCCTGCACGGCGTCACCGTGAACGCGGCAGCCGCGAAGCCGGCGCCGAAGACCACGGTGCCGAACTAGCTGATCGAGTGTCGAGATGCCGTAGGGTGGGCGAAGGAGCGTAAGCGACGTGCCCACCGCTTCTGCATGCGCGGTGAGACAAGAGCTTCGCTTTGCTCACCCCACGAATTCCCACGTCACGGCAAGCGGGTGAAGGCTGGATTTAACCTGCCTCACGGCGGCGAGCTTCTTTGCCGTCGCGCTGGGCGAGGCGGCTGCGATGGAGTGCAAACAGCTCCATGACCTTGTCGGCCGGCTTTGCGGCGCTGAACAGGTAGCCTTGCATCTCGGTGCAGCCGAGCGTGCGTAGCAGCCGCTGCTGTTCCTCGGTCTCGACGCCTTCGGCCGTGGTCGCCATGCGGCGGGCGCTGGCGAGATTGACCACGGCCTGCACGATGCTGGCAGAGCCGTCGGGGCCTGCGATGTCGTTGACGAAGCAGCGGTCGATCTTGATCTTGTCGAACGGGAAGCGGTGCAAATAGCTCAGCGAGGAGTAGCCGGTGCCGAAATCGTCGAGCGCGATGCGGACGCCGATGGCGCGGAGCTGGTGCAGGATCGCAAGCGCGGTCTCGTCGTCGCGGATCAGCACGGCCTCGGTGATCTCGAGCTCAAGCCGGCTCGCCGGCAGATTGGAGGCGGCCAGCGCCGCCATGATCTTCAGCGCCAGCGTGCCGCTCTTGAACTGCACCGGCGAGACGTTGACGGCGAGGCGGATGTCGTCCGGCCAGCCGGCAGCGTCGCCGCAGGCAGTCGCCAGCACCCATTCGCCGATCTCGTTGATCAGCCCGGTATCCTCGGCGATCGGGATGAACTCGGCCGGTGAGACCATGCCGCGCTCGGGGTGGCGCCAGCGCACCAGCGCCTCGCAGCCGGTGATGCGGTCGTCCTTGAGGCTGAGGCAGGGCTGGTAATAGACCTCGAGGCCGCCATGGGCGATGGCGTGGCGCAGATCGATTTCCAGCTGGCGCCGCTCGCGCACCTTGGCGTCCATTTCCGGCTCGAAGAATCGGTAGGTGCGGCGCCCGGCGGATTTGGCGGCGTACATCGCCATGTCCGCGTTCTTCAGGATCTGGTCCAGCGCGGTGCCGTGTCCCGGTGCCAGCGCAATGCCGATACTGGCGTCGGTGGTGAGATGATGGCCCATGCAGTCGAACGGCTTGCGGATCGCCGCGAAGACCCGTGCGACGAGCTCGTTGACCTGGTCCTGCGAGGTCACCGCGCTCTGCACGATCGCGAACTCGTCGCCCCCGAGCCGGGCCACGAAGTCGGAGGGGCCGGCACAGCCGCGGAGGCTCTCCGCCACGGACTTTAAAAGCTCGTCGCCGACGAGATGGCCGAGCGCGTCGTTGACGCCCTTGAATTCGTCGATGTCGATGTAGTGAACCGCGAACTCTTCGCCGTCGACGATGCCGAGGAGCTCTCCGCGCAGATGTTCGTGGAACATGGCGCGGTTCGGCAGGTCGGTCAGCGCGTCGTAGTGCGCCAGATGGGTGATGCGCTCCTCGATGCGGCGACGTTCGGTGATGTCCTCATGGGTCGCGACCCAGCCGCCGTCGCCGAGCGGCTCGTTGACGATCTGGATCGAGCGGCCATCGCCGGTGTCGACGACCATGGAGTTGCGCACGTGGATTTCGCGCAGCACGCGTGCGACATACTGGTCCACATCGCCGGGGAACGATCCCGTGGCCTTGCGATGCGCGATGATGTCGAGAAAGCTGTGGCCGGGTTTCACGATCTCGGGCGACAACCCGTACATCTCGATGTAGCGCTGGTTGCAGACCACGAGCTTTTGCGAGGAGTCGAACAGCAGCAGGCCCTGGGTCATGTTGTTGATGGCGCGGTCGAGGCGCTGCTTCTCCAGCGTCAGCCGTTCCCGGGACATGCGATGCTGCTCCAGGAGCTTGCGCACGATCGCGATCAGCACGCCGGCGATCGCGAGCGCAGAGGCGCCGGCGACCGAAATCAGGATACCGATCTGCTCGCGCCAGTCGGCAAGCGCCGCCGCGCGCGTGGTCGTCGCCATCATCAGGATCGGGAAGTGGGGCAGGGCACGCGCCGAGACCAGCCGGTCCTCGCCGTCGACCGGGCTCACGACGCGGCCGGCGAAGTGATCCAGCGCGAAGATCTTTTGCTGCTCGAACGAACCGTTCCTGAAATTGTGTCCCATCATCTCGCTGGACTGCGGGAAACGGGCAAGCAAAGTGCCGTCCCGATGCAGCATCGAGATCGTCGCGCCTTCGCCGAGCATGACGGTCTCGAAGAATTTCTCGAAATTGGCCGGCTCGATGCCCCGTCCGACGATGCCCATGAACTCGCCGTGCGGTCCCACGATCTTGCGCACGATCAGGATGGTCCAGGCGCCGGAGATGCGGCTGTGCACCGGTTCGATCAGTACGTCGGGCGCCTGCGGATCGTATCGGAAGGTCCGATAATAGGAGCGGTCGGCAACGTTGACCTTCGGGGCCGGCCATGTCGTCGAGGAATTGATGACATTGCCGTCGGCATCGATGATGTTGACGCCGCCCATGTAAGGTAGCGCCTCGATCTTCGAACGTAGCAGCTGGTGCACGTCCTGGCCGGCAAGGCGCCTGCGATAGTCCTCCGCGGTCGTGATTCCGCTTGCGCGCACATGGCCGACGAAGTCCTTCTGGATGACTGCGAAATCCTGCAATTGCTGATCGAAATGATGGGCGAGCAGCAGCACGGTGTTCTCCAGCTCACGGCCGGAGTTGCGCAGCGCGCGCTCGCGGAAATTCTGCGCCATCAGAACCGCGCCGACGGCGATCGCAGCGATCAGGAGTGTGCCGCCCATCACCAGCCAGCGGATCGGCCCGCTGCGCACGAAGGCCTGGTCAAGGAGACGACTGCCGTATCTCGTCATCATGTCGTCGCTGCCGTACACACGTCAGGGTCAATTCACGACCCCCGTAACATCCGTTAGTTTACGGGATCGATGTGGAGGCGACGTTAGGAAGCGCGGTTAACGCGAAATAAACCGCAACATACAAATGCGATCGATGCGCATCGCGAGAGGTGTGCAGGTTTTGCCTGCAATGGCCGTGATGCCGGTCAGTTCTTGCCGGTCGCAGCGACATCAACCAGCGCTTAACCATCTAACCTGTTGACAGTCTTCAGTGCCGCACTGGTGCGCGATTTGCAGGCCGGACGGGCAACGACGCCGAGAGTACACGCATACGATCATGAAAAAGACTTTGAAGAATTTTTGCGCCGACGAATCCGGTGCGACCGCGATCGAATACGGCCTGATCGCCGCGGGCATCGCGCTCGCCATCATCACCGTCGTCAACGGCATGGGCAGCAAGCTCAGCGCAAAATTCGGCTCGATCAACTCGTCGCTGAAGTAGGAGCGTGGTCAGGCGCGATAGTGGCCCGACTTGCCGCCAAGCTTTTCGATGAGCCGGATGCCCTCGATGCGGACGCCGCGTTCCACCGCCTTGATCATGTCGTAGATGGTGAGGCAGGCGACTGTAACAGCCGTCAGCGCTTCCATCTCGACGCCGGTCGGACCGGTCACCTTGACGCTGGCACGCACCACGCAGCCCGGCAGTTTCGCGTCGGGCTCGATGTCGACCGTCACCTTCGACAGCGCGAGCGGATGACAGAGCGGGATCAGCTCCGAGGTGCGTTTCGCCGCCATGATTCCGGCGATGCGCGCGGTGCCGAGCACGTCGCCCTTCTTGGCATTGCCGGAAACGATCAGCTCGAGCGTCGCCTTTTCCATGACGACGCGCCCTTCGGCAACGGCGAGCCGCTCGGTTGCGGCCTTGTCCGAGACATCGACCATCCGCGCCTCGCCGGAGGCGCTGATATGGGTGAGGGCAGGGCTCGCCTTGTTCAACGACTTGGTCTTCGGCTTGGTCCTGGACGGCTTGCGCGCCATATCAGCGCGTGCCTGTGGCGCGGGCCGTGGTCTCGCGCGCAAGCAGCGTGCGCGTCGCCGCGGTGACGTCGGCCTGCCGCATCAGGCTCTCGCCGACCAGGAAAGTCGACATGCCCACGCGCGCGAGCCGGGCGAGATCGGCAGGCGTGAAGATGCCGCTCTCGCCGACCATCAGCCGCTCGTCGGGAATCAGCGGCGCCAGCGTCTCGCTGGTCGCAAGCGTGGTCTCGAAGGTGCGTAAGTTCCGGTTGTTGACGCCGATCATCGGCGAGCGGAGCTTCAGCGCCCGGTCGAGCTCGGCGCGATCGTGGATCTCGATCAGCACGTCCATGCCATAGGCGATTGCTGCGTCTTCGAGGTCCTTGGCCGTGGCATCGTCGAGTGCGGCCATGATGATGAGGATGCAATCGGCGCCGTGGGCACGGGCTTCGACGACTTGATAGGTGTCGAACAGAAAATCCTTGCGCAGCACCGGCAGCGAGGTCGCCGCGCGCGCTGCGACCATGAAGTCGAGATGACCCTGAAACGAGGGCGTGTCGGTCAGCACCGACAGACAGGCTGCGCCGCCCGCTTCATAAGCCTTGGCGAGATCAGGCGGATCGAAATCCGCGCGGATCAGCCCCTTGGACGGCGAGGCCTTCTTCACCTCGGCGATCAGCGCATAGTCGCCATTGGCGTGCTTGGCCCTGATCGCGCGCACGAAGCCGCGGGGTGCGCCCTGCGCCTTGGCCTTTGCCTCTACTGCCGCGAGCGGCCGCGCGCGCTTGGCCGCGGCAATCTCTTCGCGCTTGTAGGCTTCGATCTTGGTCAGGATATCAGACATGACAGGCTCAGCTGTTCGAGACCGCGATCAGATGTTTCAGCCGCGCGCTTGCCGCGCCGCTGTCGAGCGATTTCGCACCGATCGCGACGCCCTCCTTGAGGTCCTTGGCGCGGCCGGCGACGATGAGCGCGGCGGCGGCGTTCATCAGCGCGACGTCGCGATAGGGGCTCGGCTTGCCGTCGAGCACGCTTTGCAGCGCGATCGCGTTTGCGTCTGCATCACCGCCCTTGAGTGCACCGGGCTCGCAGCGCGCCAAGCCGGCGTCCTCGGGCGTCACCTCGAAATTCCGGATCTCGCCGTTGTGGAGCGCGGAGACGAAGGTCGGGCCGGTAAGGGTGATCTCGTCCAGCCCGTCGGAGCCGTGCACCACCCAGGCGGATTCGGAGCCGAGATTCTTCAGCACCTGCGCCAGCGGCTGCACCCATTGCCGCGAGAACACGCCGACCATCTGCCGCTTTACGCCGGCGGGGTTGGACAGCGGTCCGAGCAGATTGAAGATCGTGCGGGTGGCGAGCTCGACCCGGGTCGGACCGACGTTCTTCATCGCGGGATGATGAGCCGGCGCGAACATGAAGCCGATGCCGCATTCGCGCACGCAGCGCCCGACCTGCTCGGGCTTGAGGTCGATCTTCACGCCGAGCGAGGCCAGCACGTCGGCGGCGCCCGAGCGCGAGGACAGCGCGCGGTTGCCGTGCTTGGCGACCGGCAGGCCGGTGCCCGAGACGATGAACGACGCGCAGGTCGAGACGTTGACCGAGCCGGAGCCGTCGCCGCCGGTGCCGACGATGTCGACGGCGTCCGCCGGCGCATCGACCGTGAGCATCTTCGAACGCATTGCCGAGACCGCGCCGGTGATCTCCTCAACGGTCTCGCCGCGCACGCGTAGCGCCATCAACAGGCCGCCCATCTGCGAGGGCGTGGCCTCGCCGGACATCACGGCATCGAAGGCGGAGGCGGCTTCCTCACGCGACAGGCTGGCGCCGGTCGCCACTTTTCCAATGATCGATTTCAGGTCGTCCATCGCGTGCTTTCAACTCACTGGTTCGCGCCCGTCACCTGCGCGAAGGCGGCCTGATTAATGGTGGTCCCGATGTCGGTCTGGAGCTTGTTGACGTAGGAGGCAACCTGCTCGTCGGTCAGTGACCGGTCGATGCTGTCCTTCAGCTTCTTGACGGCGTCGGAGGCGGTATCGATGGCGGGATCGACGATGTCGGTGACGCGGTAGACGATGACTTCGCTGCCGCCGGTCACGGGCGCCTGTCCGATGCCGTCCTTGGCGGTGCGGAAGGCGGCTGCGACGATGTTCGCAGGCACGCCGGCCGGCTGATCATCGCGCTTGAAGCCGCTGGCGGTCTCGACCTTGGCGTTGATCGCAGCCGCCTCGTCGGCGAGCTTGCCGCCCTGTTCGAGCTTCTGCACCATCTCGGTCGCCTTCGCCTTCAGCTTGGTGGCGATCTGGTCCTGGCGCCAGCGGGCTTCGACCTGGTCGCGCACCTCGTCGAGGTTGCGGTCGCGCGACGGCGTGATGGCGAGCACGTCGTACCAGACATAGCCGCCCTTGAACGAGATCGGGTCGTTGTCGACGCCGACGTCGCTGTTGAAGGCCTGCGACACCACATCGAGGCCCTGCGGAATGTTGGCAACGGTCTGCCCGTTCGGCGCGCGGCCCGAGCGGTCGACGGCATCGATGGTCACGGCGGTGAGCCCGAGCTTCTGCGCCGCATCGGCGACGCTGGTGCCGGCGCCCCGCTCGTCTTCCATCTTGTCGCGGAGCTCGCCGACCTTGACGCGCGCACGCTCGGTTGCGATCTGGCGCTTCACGTCGCCGGCAAATTTGGCGTAGTCGGCCTCGGCGCCCGGCTCGATCTTGTCGACCTTGACGATCGAGACGCCGAGACGGCCCTGGATCGGCTGGCTGATCTCGCCTGCGGGAAGCGCGAAGGCGGCATCGCCGACGACGGGTTCGAGTGCGGATTTGGCCACGAGCCCGAGATCGACGTCGGTGGCGCTCAGTCCGCGCTCCTTGCCGAGGTCCTCGAAGGAGAGACCGCCGGCGAGGCGCTCGCGCGCGGCCTGCGCATCGGCAGCGTTCGGGAACACGATCTGGTGGATCTGGCGTTTCTCCGGCGTGGAGAGCTGGTCCTTGCGCTGATCGAACAGTTTCTTGGCATCGTCATCGGAGACGTCGCTCCACTTAGCGATCTCCTCCGGGGAGATCACGGCGAAGACGATCTTGCGATATTCGGGCGCGCGGAACTGGACCTTGTGATCCTCGAAAAAGGCGGCGAGCGCCTCGGGCGAGGGCGCCTCGATGGTGCCTGCCTGCGCGGTGTCGAGCCTGACGAACTCGATGGCGCGCTGTTCATTCTGAAAGCGCGTCGCGACGTCGAGCATGGCGTTCGGCGGCTCGAGGCCGGCACCGATCGTGCCGGTGATCTGCCGGCGCAGCGCCACCTTGCGCTGATCGGCGACGTAGCGCTGCTCGGTGTAGCCGAAATTGCGGATCAGGCCCTGGAAGCGGTTCGCGTCGAATTTGCCGTCGACGCCCTTGAAGTTCGGATCGTTCATGATGAGCTCGCGGATCTGCTCATCGGACTGGCCGAGCCCGAGCCGGCGTGCGTTTTCGTCGAGGGCGGCTTCCGCAATCGTCTGCTGGAGCACCTGGCGGTCAAGGCCGAACGCGCGCGCCTGTTCCGGCGTCAGCGGGCGGCCGAACTGGCGGCCGATCTGCTGGAGGCGGTCGGTGTAGATCTGGCGGAACTCGTTCAGCGAAATCTCGGTGTGGCCGACCTTGGCCACGGTGGACTGGCCGAAGCCCCGGAAAATGTCGGCGATGCCCCAAATGCCGAAGCTGATGATCAACACGCCCATCACGACGGCCATAATGGTCTTGCCGACCCAGTTTGATGAGGCCTTGCGCATTCCTCGAAGCATTTGGTCCAACTTGTCTGAAAGGAGGGGGACGGGAGCGCGTCTTAATGCAGATTCCGCAGAAGCGCGTCACCAAATTGATATGCCATCATAAAGTGGCGCCTTTCCCCCCGCAACCTCGGGTCAGGCCGCCCTTCGAATCTGCGGTTAAAAGCCCCTGGTCTCTGGAACTGCCGCGGCACCTCTGCTAGCGCATGCACAAACCTCATTTTGCTGGAAAATGACATGACCGATGCCATCCGACCGCTGATCGCCGGCAACTGGAAAATGAACGGCCTGAAGGCCGCGGCCGCCGAATTCGACGCCATGCTCAATGGCGCAGCAGAGGTGGCCGGCAAGGCCGATCTGCTGGTCTGCCCGCCGGCGACCCTGATCGCGGCCTTCGCAGACAAGGCCCGCGGCAAAAAGGTCGCCGTCGGGGCCCAGGATTGCCATCCCAAGGCCTCCGGCGCCCATACCGGCGATATCGCGGCCGAAATGCTGGCAGACGCGGGGGCGGCCGCCATCATTGTCGGCCATTCGGAGCGCCGCGCCGACCACGGCGAGGGCGATGCGCTGATCCGGCAGAAGGCGGAAGCCGCCTGGCGGGCTGGAGCGGTCGCGATCGTCTGCATCGGCGAGACGCAAGCCCAGCGCGATGCCGGACAGACCCTGGACATCCTCCGTGGCCAGCTCAACGGCTCGCTCCCGGACGGCTCCACGGCCGCCAATCTGGTCGTGGCCTATGAGCCGGTCTGGGCGATCGGCACGGGCCTCACTCCCACCGCCAAGGATGTCGAACAGATTCATAGCTTTATCCGGGAACTCCTGACCTCCCGGTTCAAGCCGGATGGGGCGGCGGTGCGGATCCTCTATGGCGGCTCGGTCAAGCCGTCGAACGCGGCCGAGCTGATGTCGGTGAAAAACGTCAACGGTGCGCTGGTCGGCGGCGCCAGCCTGAAAGCGGCCGATTTCCTTGCGATCGCCAAGGGCTGCCCCTAGCTAACCGAGGACCACGATCGGGGGTGGCAAAGCCCTTTCTGATCGTGTAACACCGCGCAACTTCAGGAAAACCCGCGAAGCGCGATCGGCCGCCGTCTCGGCGCTGTCGGCTTGTGACGGAAGGATACTATGCAGACTGTTGTCATCGTCATCCACCTCATGATCGTTGCTGTCATGATCGGTGCCGTCCTGCTCCAGAAGTCGGAAGGCGGCGGCCTCGGCATGGGCGGAGGCGCGGGCTTCATGTCGAGCCGCGGCACCGCGAATCTGTTGTCGCGCACCACCGCGATCCTCGCTGCCGGCTTCTTCCTGACCAGTCTGTTCCTGTCCTGGTACGCCGGCTACAACCGTGCGCCGTCCTCGATCATCGGCCAGCCGGCGTCGCAGACCCAGCCGGCCGGCGGCGGGCCGATCACCCCGCCGACCTCGGGCGGCATTCTGGATACGCTGAAGAAGGCGGACGAGCAGCAGCAGGCCCCGGCAGCGCCGAGCGGCCCGCAGGTGCCTCGCTCGCAATAAAGCAGGGGGGCCATGCAGGGCGGTGGCTACCGTCCTGCATCAACAATCCCCATCAAGGCTCTGTCACCACTCTTTGTTTTGGCTCACCCACAGGCCCGTAGATTCTTTCGGGCGGAATACGAATCGCTTTGGCGAATCGGATTCGAGGGATTAGAGGTTAGGTCCCATGGCGCGGTACATATTCATCACCGGCGGCGTGGTTTCTTCGCTCGGCAAGGGTTTGGCTTCAGCGGCACTCGGTGCCCTGCTGCAGGCCCGGGGCTACAAGGTCCGCCTCCGCAAGCTCGACCCCTATCTCAACCTCGATCCCGGAACGATGTCGCCGTATCAGCACGGCGAAGTGTTCGTGACCGATGACGGCGCGGAGACCGATCTCGATCTCGGTCATTACGAGCGCTTCACCGGGCGGCCTGCGACGAAGCAGGACAACATCACGACGGGGCGCATCTACCAGGACATCATCTCGAAGGAACGTCGCGGTGATTATCTCGGCGCGACCATCCAGGTGGTGCCGCACGTCACCAACGCGATCAAGGAATTCGTCCTCTCCGGCAATGACGATTACGACTTCGTGCTGGTCGAGATCGGCGGCACCGTCGGCGACATCGAAGGCCTGCCGTTCTTCGAGGCGATCCGCCAGCTCAAGAATGAGTTGCCGCGCGATCACGCCATCTACATTCACCTCACGCTGCTGCCGTACATCCCGAGCGCCGGCGAACTGAAGACGAAGCCGACGCAGCACTCGGTGAAGGAGCTGCGTTCGATCGGCATCCAGCCGGACATCCTGCTCTGCCGCACCGATCGCGAGATCCCGAAGGAAGAGCGGCGCAAGCTCGGCCTGTTCTGCAATGTGCGCGAGAGCGCCGTGATCGAGGCGCGCGACGCCGACAGCATCTATGCCGTGCCTGAAGCCTATCACGCGGCGGGCCTTGACGACGAAGTGCTCGCCGCCTTCGGCATCGAATCGCGCATCCCACCGGTGCTCAAGAGTTGGCACCAGATCAACGAGCGCATCCGTAATCCCGAGGGCGATGTCACCATCGCGATCGTCGGCAAATACACCGGGATGAAGGATGCGTATAAGTCGCTGATCGAGGCGCTGTCGCACGGCGGCATCGCCAACAAGGTGAAGGTCAATCTCGACTGGATCGAGAGCGAGATCTTCGAGAAGGAGGATCCGGCGCCGTTCCTCGAGCACGTCAACGGCATCCTGGTGCCGGGCGGCTTCGGCCAGCGCGGCGCGGAAGGCAAGATCCGCGCGGCGCAGTTCGCGCGCGAGCGCGACGTGCCGTATTTCGGCATCTGCTTCGGCATGCAGATGGCTGTCATCGAGGCCGCGCGAAACCTCGTCGGCATCGAAGAGGCCAACTCCACCGAGTTCGGTCCGACCAAGGAGCCGCTCGTCGGCCTGATGACGGAATGGCTGCGCGGCAATGAGCTCGAGAAGCGCTCGCAGGCCGGCGATCTCGGCGGCACGATGCGGCTTGGCGCTTATCCCGCCGCGCTCAACCGCGGCAGCCGCGTCTCGCAGGTCTATGGCGGCGCGACCGAAATTTCGGAACGCCACCGCCATCGCTACGAGGTCAACACCGCCTACAAGGACCGCCTCGAGCAGCACGGCCTGAAATTCTCCGGCCTCTCGCCCGACGGCGTGCTGCCGGAGATCGTCGAGTACGAGGATCATCCCTGGTTCATCGGCGTCCAGTTCCACCCCGAGCTGAAGTCGCGGCCGTTCGAACCGCACCCGCTGTTCGCCTCGTTCATCCAGGCGGCGATGGTGCAGAGCCGGTTGGTCTGACCCCTCAGGGCGACACGGTGAAGTCGTGCTCGCGATGCATCGCCTTTTGCGCGACTGGCGTTGAAGCGTGCGGCGCCAGCGATCCCGCAATGAGCGTCATCTGCGGCCGCCGCGTCAGCTTGTAGACGGCGGCCGGCGGCACGTTCAGGAAGGCGCGATCCACCAGCGTTGCGCGCAGGCCGAGACGGTCGAGCACCGGCCGCGGGATCGGGCAGCTCATGCCATAGGTGAATTGGTAGAAGGCGCCGCCGGGACGGACATAGCTGAATGCGCCGCCGAGGATCGAGATGACCTTGCGCGTCGACATGTTGAGCAGCGGCAGGCCGCTGACGACGGCGCCGACGGGCGCACCGTCATAGAGCCGCTCCGTCGCCAGCCGCGCCGCATCCATCCACAGCACGCGCGCGCCGGGGAAGCGCATTTGCAAGAGCTTCATGAAGTCCGAGCCGTATTCGATCAGCGTGAGATCCTGTGGCCTGACGCCGCGCTTCAGGAGCGTGTAGGTGAAGGCGCCGGTGCCGGGACCGAGCTCGAGGATCGGGCCGGTCTTCTCGGTGATCTCGCGCGTGATGAGATCGGCGAGCGCCGCGCCCGATGGCGCAATGGCGCCGACCCTGCGTGGTGAAGACATCCAGGACAGGAAGAAGGAGAGGAAATCGTTGGGCATGCGCACTCCGGCATCTCGATGGCACCTCGGAAGATCAAAGGTGAAGCGGATGCACTGTCGCGGCGTTGGATTGCGACAGCATTGCGCTGTGAGCCGCGGATGCAGATTGATTCAACTCTGCCGGTATGGCGGCAGCGTCATTCTGAAGCAGGTGCCGGCGTCGGCGCCATCGGTGACCGAGACCTGCCCGCCATGCAGGAGCACGATCTCGCGCACCATGTTGAGACCGAGGCCGGCGCCGCGATCGAGCGGCGTGAGCCGGTAGAACGGCTCGAAGATCTGCTCGCGTTGATCAGCGGGAATGCCGGCGCCTTCGTCGGTGACCTCGATGCAGGCAGGCTTGCTCACGCGAATGCCGATCGTGCCGCGGCGAGGGCCGTGCTGGATCGCATTCTGCACGAGATTGGTCAGCGCGCGCTCCAGCGCGGCTGTATCACCGATCGTCTCGATCGGCGTTGAGGGCGCATCGAGCGCCAGCTCGTAGCCCGCGGCGATCGCGAGCGGCGCAAGGTCAGCGGCCGCGGTTTGCGCGATCGCGACGAGGTCGACGCGCGTGAAGGGATGACCGCAGCGGTCGAGCCGCTGGATGTCGAGCAATTGCTCGGCGAGCGTCGCCAGCCGCGCGGCATCCTCCAGCAGCCGGGTCCTGTCCGGACCGGAGGGGAGCGATTCCAGCCGCGTGTTCAGGATCGCGATCGGCGTGCGCAGCTCGTGCGCGGCATCCGCAACAAAGCGCTTGTGACGGGCATAACCCTGGTCGAGCCGCGCCAGCGCGTCGTTGACCGCGGTGACCAGCGGCACGACCTCCAGCGGAACCTTCTCCACCGACAGCCGCGCGCCGCGCTGATGGATGTCGATGCGCCGCGCCTGATCCGCGGTCGCATCCAACCCCTTGAAGGCACGTCGCACGATCATCGGCGTCGCGATGAAGGTCGCGGTGCCCATCACGAGCAGGCCGGGCAGGGCGATGCCGAGAAATGCCAGCGATGTCATCAACAGCGCCTTGGCGCCGGTCAGCCGGCCTTGCGTCGCGGTGATGATCTGCACGTTGCCGGCATCGGTGTCGACGCGCTTCAGCCGTGCCGCCGGCTTGCGCGGGTCGTCCTCGAACATCTGCCAGCCGAGCCGCGCCTGGCTGATCTGGTCGAGGCCGCCGCCGATCGCCGCGAATTCCGCCGGCACGGCACCTTCGGTGAGCGAATGTCCTTGCCGGTCGCGGACCAGAAACCAGAGGTCCGGTGTCTCGGCACGCAATTGTTTCAGGTCGGGCGTCGACCGCAGGGTCAGCTCGCCGTCCGCGTTACGCGCGAGCGCGTGCTGCACGACATCGATCACGCGATCCTCGTCGCGCTCCGCAAGCACCAAGCCTGCGGCGCAGAGCGCACCGACGACAAGGGCAACCAGCGCCAGCAACAGCGCGGCCTGGAGCGCAAGCAAGCGCCAGCTCAATCTCGAGCGCAGGCAATAGGGATCGTCGTGCCTGCTCATGGCAGCTTCTTCAGGAGATAGCCGACGCCGCGAATGCCGTGGATCTCCACGCCGGCATGGGCATCGGTGAGCTTGCGGCGCAGCCGCGAGATATGGGTATCCAGCGCATTCGACTGGATCTCGTCGTCGAAATTGTAGACGGCCTCTTCGAGTGCCGAGCGCAGCACCGTGCGGCCGATCCGGCGGATCAGGGCTTCGAGCACCAGCAATTCGCGGCGTGGCAGCTCGAACGGCTGGCCGTCGATGCTGGCCTCGCGATGGCCGACGTCGAAGGCGAGGCGGCCGGCGCGGATGATTTCCGGAGACAGGCCCGCGGGCCGCCGCAGCACGGCACGCAGTCGTGCCAATAGCTCCTCGACCGCGAACGGCTTGGCCAGATAATCGTCGGCACCGCTGTCGAGCCCGGCGATACGGTCGGCGAGCTCGCCGCGCGCGGTCAGGACGATGATCGGTACGCCGTCCGCGCGCGCGCGAAGCTTGGGGATCAGGGTGAGGCCGTCGCCGTCGGGAAGCTGGCGGTCGAGCAGGACGGCGGCATGGACGTCGGCGGAAATCGCTTCCTCCGCGTCCGCAAGCGTGGGGGCGTGATCCACCACCATGTCGTAGCGCCTGAGCGCGGACGAAAGCGCCGTGGCCATCTCCGCCTCATCCTCAACGAGCAAAATCCGCATGGTCCGGCACCTCAACCGCATTGATCCCTTCTAGCGGCCCGATCATTGCGGCAGCATTGCGGGAAATGATCCAGCCATGCGCGAAACGCCGCGGGGGGCGGCCGGGGAGGGCTCAAGACAGCATCACGGCCGATCGTTATAACCTCCGCCCGTGTTTAGGGAGGAAAACAGCAATGATCTACGAAATGCGCGTCTATCGCTGCGTGCCGGGCCGCCTGCCGGTGCTGTTGAAGCGGTTCGAGACGGTGACTCTGAAGCTGTGGGAGAAGCACGGCATCCGTCAGGCCGGCTTCTTCACGACGCTGATCGGTGAATCCAACCAGGAGCTGACCTATTTTCTGGCCTGGGAGTCGCTTGCCGATCGCGAGGCGAAGTGGGGCAAGTTCATGACCGACCCGGACTGGATGAAAGCACGCGCCGAGAGCGAAGCGGACGGCCAGATCGTCGGCAACATCGTCAGTCAGCTGCTGACGCCGACCGCCTTCTCGTCGGTCAAATAGCGGCTGTCGAGCATGGGTTGCGGCGGGAACCTCCCGCGCAACCCTGATATTCGGATAGCCCGGGCCGAATGGGGTTGATCGGCCCCTCATCACCGCTATGGTCGCGGCGAAACGAGGGAACTGGCCTTGAGCTCTTCATCATCCGCGGCCCCGGTCGTCAGCGTTGGCACGGTCAAATTCGGCAATGATCTGCCGATCTCGATCATTGCCGGCCCGTGCCAGCTCGAAAGCCGTCAGCATGCGCTGGAGGTCGCCTCCGCGCTGAAGGAGATCGCCGCGCGGCTGAAGATCGGCCTCGTCTACAAGACCTCCTTCGACAAGGCCAACCGCACCAGCGCCTCGGCGGAGCGCGGCCTTGGCTTGGTGCAGTCACTCCCGATCTTTGCCGAGATCCGGTCCTCGCTCGGTCTGCCCGTGCTCACCGACGTGCACGATGCCGCGCAATGCGCCGACGTTGCGCAGGCCGTCGACGTCCTGCAGATCCCGGCCTTCCTGTGCCGGCAGACCGATCTGCTGCTGGCTGCGGCCGCAACCGGCAAGGTCGTCAACGTCAAGAAGGGGCAATTCCTGGCGCCCTGGGACATGACGAATGTCGTCGCCAAGATCACCGGCGCCAACAATCCCAACGTGCTCGTCACCGAGCGCGGTGCCTCCTTCGGCTACAACACGCTGGTGTCGGACATGCGTTCGCTGCCGATCATGGCGCGCACGACAGGCGCACCCGTGATCTTCGATGCCACTCATTCGGTGCAGCAGCCGGGCGGGAAGGGCGCGTCCTCCGGCGGCGAACGCGAATTCGTGCCGGTGCTGGCGCGCGCGGCCGTGGCCGTCGGTGTCGCCGGCGTCTTCATCGAGACCCATCCCGATCCTGATCATGCGCCGTCCGACGGCCCCAACATGGTGCCGCTGCATCAGTTCGAAGGGCTCATCCGCACGCTGATGGCATTCGATACGATCGCCAAGGGCCAAGCCCACTGATGCACGAGCCCGTGGCCAGGCCGTCGTCCGACCAGAAGTTTCCGCCTGCAATCAACATCATTGCGCTTGCGAGCTTCTCGGCGGCATTGTCGACGCGCGCGCTCGATCCCGTCCTGCCGCACGTCGCCGAGGAATTTTCGATCAGCATCACGACGGCGGCGAGCATCGCAGCCGGCTATGCGCTGATCTACGCGCTGATCCAGCCGATCGTCGGCGCTGCGGCCGATTTGTTCGGCAAGGCGCGGCTGATGACGTTGTGCCTGGCGCTGCTCGGCGTCGCCTGCATTCTGGGCGCGCTCTCGACCTCCTTCTCGGGCCTGTTCGCGAGCCGCATGCTCGCCGGCATCGCCTCGGGCGGGGTGTTTCCGGTTGCGCTCGGCCTCACCGCCGACCTCGTCGCGCCGGCGAAGCGGCAGGTAGCGATCGGGCGCACGCTGGCGGGCTCGATGACAGGCAATCTGCTTGGCGCGACTGCCTCGGGCATCATCGGCGATCTCGTCGGCTGGCGCGGCGTGCTGGTGATCATCGGTGCGCTCGGGCTGATCGCGGCCGTCGCGGTTGCCGCGGGCTTTCGCGGTGCCGCCCTGACAGCGACACCGAAGAGCGATCTGAAGACCCTGCGGCAGGGTTATCGCACCATCCTCGCCAATCCCAACGCGCGCTATTGCTATTCGGCCGTGTTCGTCGAGGGCTGCTGCGTGTTCGGCCTGTTTCCCTTCATCGCCGCCTTGCTGTTCGATCTCGGCGAAACCTCGCTGTCGATCGCGGGCATCGTGATCGCGGGTTTCGCGGTCGGCGGGCTGTTCTACACGTTCACGGTCTCGCGCTTCCTGCCGCGACTGGGCGTCAAGGGCATGATGATCGCAGGCGCGAGCCTCGTCGCGCTCCAGCTCGCGGCACTCGCCCTTGGGCCCGGCTGGAAGGTCCAATTCGCCATCATGCTGCTGATGGGCTGGGGCTTCTACATGATCCATGGCTGCCTGCAGGTGTTTGCCAGCGAGCTGTCGGTCGAGGCGCGGGCGACGGCGATGTCGCTGCACTCGTTCTTTTTCTTCATGGGCCAGACGGTCGGACCGCTCGCCTACGGGTTCGGGCTTGCCCATACCGGCAAAGCGCCGACGCTGGTCGCGAGTGCCGTGCTGATGGTGCTGCTGGGCCTTGCCTGCGCCGCGTTGCTTAAGCCGCGAGCACCGTCCGACGCGCGTGCCTGAGGTCAGCATTTCGCTACCGATCTCCGTATTTTCCTGGCAGTGAACGCGTTGCTGCGCCACGGGCCGAGACATTGAGATTGAAATAAAAGCGAATAGACCGAAGGCCGGGATCGGACCATATTCGGAGGCGTCGCTTGCGGGGGCGAGCAGCAAGGGAGCCGCCGAATGTACGCCAATATCCTTTTGAGCACCGATGGTTCGGACGTCGCAAGAAAAGGCGTTGAGCATGGAATTGCTCTGGCAAAAGCCTTGAATGCCAAAGCGACAATCGTCACCGTAACTGAACCGCAGCCAATCGATTATGGTGGCGGACACGATTCAGGATGGTTTCCTTCGCAGGAAGAGATTGATCATTTTGACGCAGCCTGCAAGCAACACGCAGGCAAGGTGCTCGATCAAGCTCGGTCCATGGCAGAGCGGATCGGGCTGTCGGTAGAACTCCTACACGTCCCGAATGCGCACCCAGCCACCGCGATTGTCGAAACGGCAAAGTCCAGAGGCTGCGACTTGATCGTCATGGCCTCTCATGGGCGGCGTGGGCTCAGAAAACTGTTTCTGGGAAGTCAGACATCCGAAGTTCTCGTCAACGGAAGCGTGCCGGTCCTGGTCGTGCCGTAGTCGCGGGCCTCCCGTCGGCGGCCGGCGAGGTCGGCTCAGATCTTGCGGCAAGGTGCGCGCGGGAAGGGGAGTTGTCCTCCCGCGCGCACCAAGGTTACTTCTGCGATATCCATCACACCAGGTGGAAGCCGTGCAAATCATGCGACGAATGAGTTTGCGAAGGGTCGTGCGTGGAGGCCAGCCAATCGGCTTGTTCTGCCGCCAACGCGGCCTGCGAGAGCGCGCCTCCGGGCTGGGTGGGTGCTGTG
This sequence comes from Bradyrhizobium ganzhouense, assembly GCF_049949285.1. Lineage (NCBI taxonomy): Bacteria > Pseudomonadati > Pseudomonadota > Alphaproteobacteria > Hyphomicrobiales > Nitrobacteraceae > Bradyrhizobium > Bradyrhizobium ganzhouense. Next base: position 5,145,486 of record NZ_CP181318.1, on the reverse strand, counting down.
ATGACGTGCGAGTCGTTGTTGACGAGGCTGTCGTTGAAGTGGCTGCTGCCGGAAAAAACAAAGCCATCGCGGCTAGCCGCGACCGCGGCCGGCCCGGAACTTTGATCGGCGACGAACGCGGCGCCGTGAGCGCTCCCGAATTTGAAGCCGGGTGCGTCGCTGGCAGAGACGAGTGCGGTGAACTTGCCGGTCGTGGGATCGACCGCACCGAACGCATTGCCGATGGAGGCGAAGTAGTCGTTGGTGTTGAGGTCCGTGGCGTGAACCGTGAGGACGCGGTTGTCCGCGGTATCGGAAATATAAAACGTTCCTGCGTGTGCATCGACTTTGAGAACGTCGTCGAGCCCGGCGCTCGCCGGCACCCCCTGCACCTTGGTGAAGGTCACCGACTGATGTGAGGTCCCGGCATCGTGCACGTCAATGATGACCTGATCGCTGCCACTGGCCAGCAACAGGTCACCATTTGGCGCGAGCTTGAGCGAGTCCGGATCGTTTTGTGGAATGACCTCGGTCTTGCCGGTCTCGAAATTGAGGCCCTTGTCACCGAAATCCAGGATCGGCTTGGTCTTGAGGGGACCATCCGGGTCGCTGCCATTGGTGAGCTGCACCAAGGTCGGATCGCCGGGATTGGCCGGATTGGTATAGCTCAGGAACTCCTTGCCATGCGTGAACACCACATCATCGTAGCCACGCGTTGCCGACGGAACGGCATAGGAGAGGGGCTTGCTAAGGCTGTGATCCTCCGGATCGATAATCGTCAGGGTGGAGTTGCCGTCCTGGTTCTGGAGCGCCCAGATATCGCCGGTCGTGGGATCGACCTTCAGGCCATCGACATATCCGGTGATCTGGAAGCTCTGGTCGATATGGCCCGAGCGATCATATTCGACGATCGTGCTGTGCCCCGACTTGCCGGTGGAGTCCGCACCGTTGGTGTAGGCGACCCAGATGTCGTCATGCGCCACCGTGATCGAGTCAGGCGATTTGCTGCCGGACGGTGCGTTGGCCAGGGTTGAGATATGATCGACCTTGCCAACGATCGGGGGCGGATCGGCGGTGAAGGTGATGCCATGTGGCGAGCTGAAGCTGAAGCCGGGCGCATTGTCCGCCGAGAGCAGCGCCGTGAAGAGGCCGGTGGCCGGGTCAATCTGTCCGAACGCATGCAGGCTTCCGACCGAAGCATAATAGTCGTTGGGGTTGAGGCCCGTGACGTGAAACGAATAGACCTTGTTGGTTGCGGTATCCGTCAAGGTGAAGGTGCCGGATGTTGCATTCGGCCGAATAACGTCGTCGAGACCGGCGTGTCCTTTCGAAACGCCGGCGACGTCGGTGAACGACACGGATTGGTGGGCCGTGCCGGCGTTCTTGATATCGACGATCGTGCCGTCGTCACCACTGGTCAGCAGCAGATCGCCATTCGGCGCGAGCTTCAGCGAGTCCGGATCGTTCAGCGGCACTGCTTCGATCTTGCCAGTCACGGTATTGAGGCCGGTTACCCCGTCAGTCAGTACCGCTTTAGTCGTCAGCGTTCCGGTCGGGTGGTCGCCGTTGACCAGCTCCACCAGGACGGGATCGCCCGTGCCGTTCGGGTTGGTGTAGCTCAGGAACACCTGGCTTCCCTTGAACACTACATCGTCGTAGCCGCGCGTCGCTGACGGATTGGCAAAGCTGAGCGGGGCGGACACCGCATGCGTGATCGGGTCGATCAGCGTGAGCGTGCTGTTGCCGTCCTGGTTTTGCAGCGCCCAGATCTCGCCGGTCACAGGGTTGTATTTCAGCCCGTCGACCGAGCCGGGTATCGAGTAGGAATATTCGATCTTGCCGGCCTGGTCGTACTGGATGATGGTGCTCGAGCCGCCAGCGCCCGTTGAATCCGCGCCGTTTCCATACTCGACGAATGTCGAGCCATGTGCGGTCGTCACAGAATCGGGCTGGCTCGAACCGTCGAGCGGCGCCTCGAAGGTCTTGACCACTCCGATCTGCGGAAAGGGCGCCGCATTCTTGTCGGGAACGAAGACAACGCCGTGCGGCGAACCGAAGGTGAAGCCCGGCGCGTTTTCCGCCGAGACCAGCGCAGTGAACACACCGGTGTTCTCGTCGACCTGGCCGAACGCACCGAGCGCGCCAACCGAGGCATAATAGGCGTTGGGGTCGAGGCCGCTGACATGCACCGTAATAACGTGGCCGTCCTTTGCATCCGAGATATAGAACGTACCGGAGGTCGCAGTTGGCTTGATGACATCGTCCAATCCGGCGTTGCCCACGGAGGCCGCCGGAATTCCCTTGATGGGCGTGAAGGCCACCGCCTGTTTGGAGGTGCCGGGATTCTGGATGTCGATGATCACACCGTCGGCGTTGCTGGAGAAGATCAAATCGCCATTGGCGGCAAGCTTCAGCGAATCCGGATCGGTCTGCGGGACCAGCTCCATTTTGCCGGTCACCGTGTCGTATCCCATCGTGCCGTCGAGCAGCACGGGAGCCGTGGTCAGCAACTCGCCCGGCTTCGGGTTCGGTCCGTTCAGGAGCTTGACGATGGTCGGATCGCCATTACCGGTCGGATTCGTGTAGCTCAAGAATACGTCCTGGCCCTTGAACACCACGTCGTCATAACCGCGCGAGGTCGAGGGGGTGGCGTAGTCGAAATGCGCCGCGATCGTCTGCGCATTGGGGTCGATCAGAGTCAGCGAGGAGCGCGCATCCTGGTTCTGGAGCGCCCACACCATTCCTGTCTCGGGGTTGAACTTCAACCCGTCGACCGATCCCTCAATCGAATAGGCATGAACGAAATGCCCGGCCTTGTCGTACTGGATGATCGTGCTGTTGCCCGGCACCACGCCGGTAGAGTCGACGCCGTTGCCGTATTCCACGAACACATACTTTCCGGCGATCGTGATCGAATCCAGTCCGGTGACCCCGTTGGGGGGCGAGGCAAACGTGCCGATCGAATCGACATGCGCCACGGCCGGTGCATGCTTGTCGGGAACGAAAATCAGTCCATGTGCCGAGGCGAATTGCGCTCCGGTTACGAGCGGCGTGAAGACGCCGGTGGTCGGATCGACTTGGCCAAAGCCGCCCAGGCTGGCAACGGAGGCATAGTAGTCATTGGTGTTGAGGCCGCTGGCGTGGAATGAATAAACCTTCCCGGAATTCGTATCGGTCATGTAGAACGTGCCGGCGGTCGCGGCCGGCCTGATCACGTCGTCGAGGCCGGCATTGCCAATGTCGCCCGCGGGAATCCCTTTGATCGTCGTGAACGAGATCGCCTGGCTGCCGGTCCCCGGGTGCTGCACGTCGATGATGGTGCCGTCGGCATTGTCGGTGAAGATCAGGTCACCGTTGGATGCGAGCTTCAGCGAGTCCGGATCAGACTGGGGAACGACTTCCGTCGCGCCGGTCACCGTGTTGATGCCGGTCGCGCCGTCGGCCAAAACCGTCGTCGTCAGCAGTGTGCCACTCGGATGGTCGCCGTTGAGCAGTTCGACCAGCGTTGGATCGCCGACACCGTTCGGATTGGTGTAGCTCAGGAAGACCTTGTCGCCGCTGAACACGACGTCGTCATAGCCGCGCGTCGCGGACGGATTGGCAAAGCTCAGAGGCCCGGTCGTCTTGTGAGTGATCGGATCGATCAGCGTCAGGGTGGAATTTCCGTCCTGGTTCTGCAGTGCCCAGATCTGACCGGTGTAGGGATTGTATTTCAATCCATCGACTGAGCCTGCGATAGAGTAGGTATGTTCGACGATCCCCTGCTTGTCATATTGCACGATCGTGCTGGAGCCGTTTGCACCGTGCGAGTCCGCGCCGTTGCCGTACTCGACGAAGATTGTCCCGTTCTCGATCGTGAGGGAGTCGGGTTTCGTCGCGCCAATCGGCGTGCCCGATGCAAACGTATGTATTCCGCTGATCACAACCATATCGACCCTCCCTGGGTACTGGTGAGGGCCGGGAGACAACACTTGACCGACGACGGGTGTGTGACAATTCGCCGCTGAAATTTTCTATTGATTGCGGAACATTTCTCGCGTTGCGAATTCTGGCTTGCCGCTCAAACAGATCGCGAAACGTTGTCGCGAAAAAGCCAAAATGCCGAGGCGGTTCAGCAGATGCGATCGGCTTTGAGTCCGTCGGCGCTGCGAATGGAAATCGTTCGTCCGTCGGCGATTTCCGGAGGCCTCGCTTAGCCTCGCCCGCGATAGGGCGCGACGCCTTGCTCCGGCACCCACAGGCCCTTCGGCACGCGGCCGGTCTGCCAGAACACGTCGATCGGGATGCCGCCGCGCGGGTACCAATAGCCGCCGATGCGAAGCCATTTCGGTTTGATCTCGGAAGCAATGCGCTTGCCGATCATCACGGTGCAGTCCTCGTGAAAGGCGCCGTGGTTGCGGAAGCTCGCGATGTAGAGTTTCAGCGATTTCGACTCCAGCAGCCATGGGCCGGGCGCGTAGTCGATCATCAGATGGGCGAAATCCGGTTGTCCCGTGACCGGGCAGAGCGAGGTGAATTCCGGCACTGTGAAGCGGACCAGGTAATCGGTGCCCGCCTGCGGATTCGGCACGCGGTCGAGCTGGGCTTCTTCCGGTGTGTGCGGCCATTCGACCGCGCGGCCGAGCTGGAGGGATTTTTTCGCCATTGTCGTCACATCCTGTTTCGGATGCCGGGATGGACGCAAATGCCGCGGCCGTCAACCGGCGGCGATTGTCAGGATCTGCACGATGCGGTCGTTGCCCGACTCGCAGCCCCATAGCTCGCCTGGCCTGCCATCAAGCTGGCGGACATTGGCATTGGCCTTGTCGCTGGCGAACACGTTGAACTGCTCGGTCACGGGATCAAACCGGACGATGGCGTTGGCGGAGAAGTCGGTCAGCCAGACCTTGTCCTTGTCGTCGACATAGACCGCATAGGTGCGGGGGCTATCGCCCGGCAGCTTCCAGCTTTTCCAGGTGCCGTCAGCGGGATCGTGCACCGACACATGCCCGCTGTTCCACTCGCTGACCCAGATCCGACTCTTCGAATCCGACCAGACGCGCCGCGAACCCTGGCCCGGCGTCGGCGGCTCCACGACGGCCGCATTGCCGGTCACAGGATCGATCTTGGCGATATAGCTGCCGGCGAGGGAGGCGTACCAGATGTCGCCCTTGGGTGTCACCGCGATGCCGTAAGGGCCGACACCCTTGGGCGCCTTGTACACGCTCATCTCGCCGGACTTCGGTGCGAGCCGGCCGTAATAGCCGGATTGGCCGGTGAACCAGTAGGTGCCGGTCTTGTCGAACACGCCGGTGTTGAGATTGGCGTAGGCGAATTTTTCAGGCAGGCGAAACAGGGTGACCTTGAGGTCGGCGGGATCGACCCGCGCGATCGCGTTCTGGCCGCCCTCGGTGATCCAGGGCGCACCGTCGGGGCCGATCGTGACGCCGTGGGGCGCCGCGCCCGATCCAAGGCCGACGGTCTTGAAGGTGCCATCCTTCGGATCGAGCCTGCCGAGCATGCCCTTGCCCTGCGCGGTGAACCAGACCGTGCCGTCAGGGCCGGGCGCCAAGTCGTGCAGGCCGATGCCGGGGCTGATCGGGAAAAATTTTCTCCGGAACGGGCCTTCCTGCGCAAAACTTGGGCGGGACGCGAACAAGGCGGCGCTCGACGCGAGAAACTGGCGGCGATTCATGGCGTTACCCCGACTGTTTCAGATTGAGGTTGGACGCGCGGACCACGTGCCGTCGAGCATAATCTGAGGCTCTTCACGCGTCAGTCGAACCGGCTCGCCCAAGCGTTCACATTTGCTTGCGCTCCGTGTAAGACCCGCGGCACCGATCAGCCCTAACGAACGGAAGTGCACATCATGACCGCCATCATCGACATCATCGGACGCGAAATCCTCGATAGCCGCGGCAATCCCACCGTCGAGGTCGACGTCGTGCTGGAAGATGGCGCGCTCGGCCGCGCCGCGGTGCCGTCCGGCGCCTCCACCGGCGCCCATGAGGCGGTCGAGCTGCGCGACGGCGACAAAGCCCGCTATCTCGGCAAGGGCGTCACCAAGGCAGTCGGCGCCGTCAATGGTGAGATCTTTGAGGCCCTGAGCGGCCTCGACGTCGAGCAGCAGGCGCAGATCGACCAGATCATGATCGACCTCGACGGCACGCCGAACAAGAGCCGGCTCGGCGCCAACGCCATTCTCGGCGTGTCGCTCGCCTGCGCCAAGGCGGCCGCGAATTCGCTCGACATGCCGCTCTATCGCTACGTCGGCGGCACCTCGGCGCGGCTCTTGCCGGTGCCGATGATGAACATCATCAACGGCGGCGTGCATGCTGACAACCCGATCGACTTCCAGGAATTCATGATCCTCCCTGTCGGCGCGTCCTCCTTCGCCGAGGGCCTGCGCTACGGCGCGGAAGTGTTCCACACGCTGAAGTCTGAGCTGAAGAAGGCCGGCCACAACACCAATGTCGGCGACGAGGGCGGCTTCGCCCCGAACCTACCGTCGGCGGACGCCGCGCTGGAGCTCGTCATGAACGCGATCGGCAAGGCCGGCTACAAGGCGGGCACTGACATCGTGATCGGCCTCGACTGCGCTTCGACCGAGTTTTTCAAGGACGGCAAGTACGTCTATGAAGGCGAGGGCAAGACCCGTTCGGTCTCCGAGCAGGCCAAGTACCTTGCAGACCTGGTCGGCCGCTATCCGATCGTCACCATCGAGGACGGCATGTCGGAAGACGACATGGACGGCTGGAAGGAGCTGACCGATCTCGTCGGCAAGAAGTGCCAGCTCGTCGGCGACGACCTGTTCGTCACCAACGTCAAGCGTCTCGCCGAAGGCATCAAGGCCGGCCGCGCCAACTCGATCCTGATCAAGGTCAACCAGATCGGCACGCTGACCGAGACGCTCGCCGCCGTCGAGATGGCGCACAAGGCCGGTTACACCTCGGTGATGTCGCACCGCTCGGGCGAGACCGAGGATTCGACCATCGCCGACCTCGCGGTCGCCACCAATTGCGGTCAGATCAAGACCGGCTCCCTTGCACGTTCCGATCGCACCGCCAAATACAACCAGCTTCTCCGCATCGAGCAGCAGCTCGGCAAGCAGGCGCTCTACGGCGGCAAGGCGGCACTGAAGGCGCTGGCATAAGCCAGCGCTTGAACAACGGACAGGGGAGGATCGACATGAGCGACGGCAAGACCGGACTGCAACTGCGTTCGCTGATCAAGAAGAGCGGAGAGCTCGAGATCCTGCTTCTGGACGTGCCGACCCCTGAGCCCGCGGACGACGAGGTCGTCGTCCGCATCGAGGCGGCGCCGATCAACCCGTCCGACCTCGGCCTGCTCGTCGGCGCTGCCGACATGAGCACGGCCAAGGCGTCCGGTACGAAAGAGGCGCCCGTCATCACCGCGAAGGTGCCTGACGGTGCGATGCGCGCGATGGGCGCACGGCTCGACCAATCCCTGCCGGTCGGCAATGAAGGTGCCGGCGTCGTCATCGAGACCGGCTCGTCCGATGCTGCGAAGGCGCTGATGGGCAAGACTGTCGCGATCATCGGCGGCGCCATGTACGCGCAGTACCGGACGCTGAAGGCGAGGGACTGCCAGCCGCTGCCCGAGGGCACGACGGCGGCCGAGGGCGCGTCCTGGTTCGTCAATCCGCTCACTGCGCTCGGCATGACCGAGACGATGCGGCGCGAAGGCCATAAGGCCCTGGTGCACACCGCGGCCGCCTCCAATCTCGGCCAGATGCTGAACAAGATCTGCATCAAGGACGGCATCGGGCTCGTCAACATCGTGCGCAGCAAGGAGCAGGCGGAGATCCTGAAGAAGATCGGCGCCAAGCACGTCGTCGATTCCAGCGCGCCAAGCTTCCTCGACGATCTCACCAATGCGCTGGTCGAGACCGGCGCCACCATCGCCTTCGATGCCATCGGCGGCGGCAAGCTTGCCGGCGACATCCTCAACTGCATGGAAATCGCGATCAACAAGACCGCCAAGGAGTACAGCCGTTACGGCTCCAGCGTGCACAAGCAGGTCTACGTCTACGGCGCGCTCGATATCCGTCCGATCGAACTGCCGCGCGGCTTCGGCATGGCCTGGGGCGTCGGCGGCTGGCTCTTGACTCCGTTCCTGCAGAAGATCGGACCTGCCGACATCGGACGGCTGCGTCAGCGCGTCGTGAGTGAATTGAAGACCACCTTTGCCAGCCACTACACCAAGGTGGTGTCGCTGCAGGAGGCGCTCGATCCCGCCAATATCGCGGTGTACGCCAAACGTGCCACCGGCGAAAAATTCCTCATCAACCCAAATAAATCTTCGTGATCTGCGACCGCAGGTCATCAAAAAGAGGTCTTGCCTTCTGAGCGAAGCGGGAGATTATTCCGCCGCGTTGAAAGCGGAAAAACCGCAACGCGCTCAGAAGGGGACATCTTCATGACCGATCTCAATCGTCGTCACCTGTTTGCAGGCGCCGCTGCAGTCGGCGTGGCCGCCGTCACCGGACTGCGACCAATCGCAACCAATGCCGCGGTGCCGCAAGCCGGCGCGCAGGCGCCGGGCTTCTACCGCTACAAGGTCGGCAGCTTCGAGTGCACCTCGATCAATGACGGTGCGCGCAGCTTCCCGATGCCTGACAAATTCGTCGTCAACATTCCGAAGGAGGAGGCGCTCGCCGCCGCCGACGCAGCCTACATGCCGAAGGGCATGGTCACTGTCCCGTTCAATCCGCAGCTGATCAACACCGGCTCCAAGCTCGTGCTGATCGATACCGGCAACGGCGTCGCCAATCTGGAGCCCAGCAAGGGCGCGGTCGGCCGCACCCTGCAAAATCTGCAGGCCGCCGGCGTCGACCCGAAGAGCATCGACATCGTGCTGCTGTCGCATCTGCATCCGGACCACACCAACGGCATCCGCTTGGCGGACGGCTCGATGGCCTTCCCGAATGCCGAGATCATGGTGCCGGTGAAGGACTGGGAGTTCTGGGCCAGCGAGGAGAACGCGGGCAAGGCCTCCGGCGACATGATGAAGAGCTACTTCGCCAACGTGAAAAAGACCTTCGCCGGCATCGAGTCCAAGCTGACGAAGTACGAATGGGGCAAGGAGGTCGTATCAGGCATCACTTCGATCGCGACGCCCGGCCACACGCCCGGTCACACCTCGTTCGCGGTCGCCTCGGGCGACAAGAAGGTGCTGATCCAGTCCGACGTCACCAACATTCCCGAGCTCTTCCTGCGCAATCCGGACTGGCATGTGGTCTTCGACACCGACGGCGCGCTGGCGCAAGAGACGCGCCACAAGTTCTACGACATGGCTGCAGCCGAGAAGGCGACCGTGGTCGGCTTCCACTTCGCCTTCCCCTCGGTCGGCCATGTCGAGAAGGACGGCGCCAAATACCGCCTGATCCCGTCGGCGTGGAATCCGACGATCTGATCCGTTTGCAGATCTGCACGAAAGATCGGGCCGCCGCTTGGCGGCCCGATTGTTTTGGGCGACCATCTGCTTTCGAGAAACTCAGGATTTCCAAATCGGACCAGTTCATGCACTTGCATCCATTGGCCCGGATCGCTTAAGTGCCGCCCGGCACTTTCCTCTCAAGGTTTCAAGGACAATCCATGGCCTACAATATCGTCGTGATCGCCGGCAGCCTGCGCAAGGACAGCTTTTCGCTGAAGATCGCCAACGCGCTCGCAAAGCTCGCGCCGGCATCTCTCAAGCTCGAGGTCGTCACCCCGGCAGGGATCTCGTTCTTCAACCAGGACCTCGAGGGCGCGCCGCCCGCTGACTGGCTGGCCTTCCGCGAGAAGCTGCAGAAGTCCGACGGCGTCATCTTCGTCACGCCAGAATACAATCGCGCCATCCCGGGCGTGCTCAAGAACGCCATCGACGTCGCCTCGCGGCCCTATGGCAAGAGCTCGTTCAATGGCAAGCCGGTCGGCATCATCTCCAATTCGCCGGGCCCGCTCGGTGGCGTCAGCGCCGCCAAGACGCTGCAGAACATTCTGCCGGGCATTGCCGGCCCGATCCTGCAGCAGCCCGAGATCTACCTGAACGCGGTCGGCGACGCTTTTGATGCCGAAGGCAATCTGGCCAAGGAGTCGCTCAAGCCTGTGCTCCAGGCCTATATCGATGCTTTCGCAGCCCACGTGGCCAAGCATCACGGCTGATACGGTTCGAGCCTCCGTCATGCCCGGGATAAGCCCGGGCATGACGATCCGTAGTGCGGGCAGGGAGAGCGATTAGCACTCCCTTAACCAAGCTGGCCCATCTTGCCAAAATGGTCTCCCGCGCGCGCCTCAAATCGATCCTGACCGGTCTTGCCCTCTATGCGATGGCGGCCGGCATCGTCGGCTATTTCGGGGTCAATGCCTATACCGGCAAGTATGGCCTCAATGCCCGCCAGGAGCTCGACCAGGAGATCATCGCGCTGACGAGCGAGCTCGCCCAGCTCAAGCGCGAGCGCGCCCGGAGCGAGCAGCGCGTCTCGCTGCTGCGCACCGAGAAGATCGACCCCGACATGCTGGATGAACGAGCGCGGTTCCAGCTCGACTATGTCAATCCGCACGATCTCGTTCGGATGATCCCGCAGAACTAAGTCCCTCCGCCTTCCGCCGTCATCCGCCTGTCAGAGTCTTGAGACAAGACGGCACGTCCAGCATTGATGCGATGCTGCGAGGATGGAGGCTTGCGATGATGTACAATCGTTCCCGACGGACGCTGCGTGTTGGAGCGATGCTGTTCGGCGCGGCGCTTCTGCCGCTGTCGATGGCGTGCGCACAGACCGCCCCGGCGCCGTCAGGCGCAAAGCCCTTCCTAACCGTCGACGGAAAGGCGCCGCTGATCCTCGGACATCGCGGCGTGCCGGGGCTGGTGCCCGAAGAGACCGAGGCCTCCTACGATCTCGCTGCCGCGCTCGGAACCGATGCGCTCGAGGAGGACCTGCATCTCACCAAGGATTGCGTCCTGGTCGCGCGCCACAATCCCTGGCTCGCCGACAACACCAACGTGGCTGAGGTGGCGAAGACCAATGCCGCGGTCGCAGCCCGCAAGCGCACAGTGCCCGGCGTGCGCGTCAAGGCGCCGGCTGCTACCGGCGTGCCAGCAGACTACCTCACAGATCTCACTGATCCCTCCGATCCCAAATCGGTGCTGAAGTCATTGATCGTCGACGGCGAGGATCACACCAACGACTGGTCGATCACCGATTTCACCATGGCTGAGCTGAAAGAGTGGATCGGCGGCACGACCTATGACGCGGCCAACGAACGGCCGAAGGTCTTCAACGGCAAATTCCCGGTCATCAGCTTCCAGGACATCCTCGACATCGCCAAGGCCAAGAGCAAGGAGACGGGACGTCCCATCCTGGTCTATCCGGAAACCAAGAACCCGACCTGGAACAATGCCCAGGCCATAGCCAACGGCTGCGGCGCGCCGGGCAGCCGTCCGCTCGAGGATGCCCTGATCAAGATCATCAAGGACAACGGCCTCAACACCAAGGACGCGCCCATCTTCGTTCAGAGCTTTGAGCCCGGCAGCCTGAAATATATGCGCAGCCATGGCCTTCAGACGCGGCAGGTCCAGCTCATCGACGGCAACGGCATCGACTTCAAGGCCGGCAAGGTTCTGCTCAACAACATCACCAATTCCCGTCCTTACGACTGGACCGTTGCGGGTGACGCGCGCCTCTACGATGCGATGCTGACCCCGGTGGGCCTTGCCGAGATCAAGACTTATGCCGATGGCATCGGTCCGTGGAAGCTCTACATCGTACCGGCGAAGATCTCGCCGTGGAAGGACAGCAATGCCGATGGCACATCCTACAAGGGATCGATGCCAGAGGCTTCGACGCAGGAGGCAACCAGCCTGATCGCCGATGCGCACAAGCTCGGCCTGTTCGTGCACGCCTTCACGTTCCGGAACGAGAAGAAATATCTCGCCGCCGACTATCACGCCGATCCGGCCCAGGAATATCTCAAGTTCTTCCGTCTGGGCGTCGACGGGGTCTTCACCGACTTCACGCACACCGGCGTTGCCGCCCGCGCGGCGTATTTGCGCGAGCTGGGCTGGTAAGCCCGAAGGTTCGAATCGGACACGCATCAGGGCTGAGCGCCCGAGATATGCGTGTCCGATGTCGTTGCCTCGTCTGCATGCAGAGCTCTCGCAGGCGCGGAGCTAATGTTGCCTGATCCAGCCGAAAGGTTTTGCAAAATTTCGGCCACGTTGCAGTGCGGCATAATGAAAGTCGCGCCATGCCGCTGCGGTGCTTTCACACGCGATTGAGTTAGGTTAGAGAGGACCTAGATTTCTCTGACCCGGAATTCCCATGGCCGCACCCAAGAAAGCCGCCGCAAGCGCTGAACAGGACAAAACCAACGGCGGTTCGCCCCCGGAGTTCACGAAGGAGCAGGAGCTGAAGGCGCTCCGCGACATGCTCCTGATCCGGCGGTTCGAGGAAAAGGCCGGCCAGCTGTACGGCATGGGTGCGATCGGCGGCTTCTGTCATCTCTATATTGGCCAGGAGGCCGTGGTGGTCGGCATGCAGATGGCCCTGAAAGAGGGCGATCAGGTCATCACCGGCTATCGCGATCACGGACATATGCTTGCCACCGGCATGGAGGCCAACGGCGTGATGGCCGAGCTCACGGGGCGCCGTGGCGGCTATTCCAAGGGCAAGGGCGGCTCCATGCACATGTTCAGCAAGGAGAAGCACTTCTACGGCGGCCACGGCATCGTCGGTGCGCAGGTCTCGCTCGGCACCGGTCTCGCCTTCGCCAACAATTATCGCGGCAATGGCAATGTCAGCGTCACCTATTTCGGCGATGGCGCGGCCAACCAGGGCCAGGTTTATGAGAGCTTCAACATGGCGGAGCTCTGGAAGCTGCCGGTGATCTACGTCATCGAGAACAACCGCTACGCCATGGGCACCGCGGTCTCGCGCGCCTCGGCGCAGCAGGATTTCTCCAAGCGCGGCGTGTCCTTCAACATCCCCGGCAAGCAGGTCGACGGCATGGACGTCCGCGCCGTCAAGGCGGCTGGCGAGGAGGCGGCGGCCTGGTGCCGCGCCGGCAAGGGCCCGTTTATCCTTGAAATGCAGACCTACCGCTATCGCGGCCACTCGATGTCCGACCCGGCGAAATACCGTACGCGCGAGGAGGTCGAGAAGGTCCGTCACGACCAGGACCCGATCGAGCAGGTGCGCAACCGCCTGCTCGCGGCCAAGGTGAGCGAGGCCGACCTCAAGGCGATCGACGCCGAGGTGCGCGACATCGTCAACGCGTCTGCCGACTTTGCCCAGCATGATCCCGAGCCGGATGCCGCCGAGCTCTGGACCGACATTTACCGCTGAACGCGCGCAAGCTTTCTTTTGGAGTCGATATGCCAATTCAAGTGCTGATGCCCGCGTTGTCGCCCACGATGGAAAAAGGCAACCTCGCCAAATGGCTGAAAAAAGAGGGGGAGACGATCAAGTCCGGCGACGTGATCGCCGAGATCGAGACCGACAAGGCCACGATGGAGGTCGAAGCGACCGATGAGGGCACGCTCGGCAAGATCCTGATCCCCGAGGGCACCGCCGACGTTGCCGTCAACACGCCGATCGCCACGATTCTCGCCGACGGCGAGAGCGCTGCCGATCTCGCGAAAGCACCTGCGCCGGCAAAGCCGGCCGCGGAGGCTGCTCCGCCCGCCGCCGCCAAGGCCGAAGCCCCCGCGCCGAGGGCCGCGCCTGCGCCGCAGGCTGTTGCCGAGCCCGATCCGGAGGTGCCCGCCGGCACCGAGATGATCACCCAGACCATCCGCGAAGCGCTGCGCGACGCCATGGCCGAAGAGATGCGCCGCGACGCCGACGTCTTCGTGATGGGCGAGGAGGTCGCCGAATATCAGGGCGCCTACAAGGTGACGCAGGGCCTGCTGCAGGAATTCGGCGCCAAGCGCGTCATCGACACGCCGATCACCGAGCATGGCTTTGCCGGCGTCGGCGTCGGCGCAGCGATGACGGGCCTGAAGCCGATCGTCGAGTTCATGACCTTCAACTTCGCCATGCAGGCGATCGACCAGATCATCAACTCCGCGGCCAAGACGCTCTATATGTCCGGCGGACAGATGGGCTGCTCGATCGTGTTCCGCGGACCGAACGGCGCGGCTGCGCGCGTCGCCGCCCAGCACAGCCAGGATTACTCGGCCTGGTACTCCAACGTCCCGGGCCTGAAGGTCGTCGCGCCGTTCTCGGCCGCCGACTACAAGGGCCTGCTCAAGGCCGCGATCCGCGATCCCAATCCGGTGATCTTCCTCGAGAACGAGATGCTCTACGGCCACACCGGCGAGGTGCCGAAGCTCGACGACTTCGTGATCCCGATCGGCAAGGCGCGGATCGTCCGCTCCGGCAGCCACGTCACGATCATCTCCTGGTCGAACGGCATGACCTATGCGCTGAAGGCGGCTGACGAGCTTGCCAAGGACGGCATCGAGGCCGAGGTCATCGACCTTCGCACGCTACGTCCGATGGACACCGAGACCATCATCAACTCGGTCAAGAAGACCGGCCGTGCCGTCACGGTGGAAGAGGGGTGGGCCCAGAGCGGCGTCGGCGCCGAGATCGCGGCGCGCATCATGGAGCACGCCTTCGACTATCTCGATGCGCCGGTTGCGCGCGTCTCCGGCAAGGACGTGCCGATGCCCTATGCCGCGAACCTGGAGAAGCTCGCACTGCCTTCGGCGGCGGAAGTCGTCGAGGCCGCCAAAGCCGTCTGCTACAGGTAGGCCATGGCAGGCCCGAAGGAGCAGCCACTGCCGCCCGACGTCCTCGCCCGCGACGATGCGGTCGAGATCCTGCGCGTGTTCGTGCTGGATGGCGGGCTGTCGATGGCGTTCCAGCGCGCCTTCGAGGAGCCCGACATGTGGGGCCTGCTGCTCGTCGATCTCGCCCGCCACGCCGCGCGCGCCTATGCGCGCGAGAGCGAATATAGCGAGGAGGACGCGATGAACCGGATCCTCGAGATGTTCCAGGCCGAGATCGAACGTCCCACCGACACCGGCACCACGACGCCGCGCGGAAAGGGACACTGACCGTGGCCGTCGAATCCCACCATTACGATTTCATGCTGGAGGCGATCCGCGAAGCGGAGGCCTCGATCGCGCAAGGCGGCCTGCCGATCGGCGCCGTGCTGACGCGCGACAACAAGATCATCGCCCGCGGCCACAACAACCGCGTGCAGGAGAACAATCCGATCCTTCATGGCGAGATGAGCTGCCTGCGCGAAGCCGGTGCGATCCCGTTCCATGACACCGTCATGTACACCACGCTGTCGCCATGCTCGATGTGTGCCGGCGCGCTCGCTTTGTTCAAGGTCCAACTGGTGGTGATCGGGGAATCCGTCACCTTCCCGGGCTCCAAGGATATTCTCGACAAGTTCGGGATTCCCTGGATCGACCTTGCCGACGACCGCTCCATCACCATGATGAAGAATTGGCGTTCCATCCCCGCCAATGAGCGCCTGTGGCAGGGCGACATCGGCAACTAAACCTGGTCTGTTCGTCCTCGCTCCCGGGGACGACATTTTGAGAAGTTCTTCGTGAGGTCAGCATGCCCATCAACATCCTGATGCCCGCTCTTTCGCCAACGATGGAGAAGGGCAACCTCGCCAAGTGGCTGAAGAAGGAAGGCGACAAGGTCAAATCCGGCGATGTCATCGCCGAGATCGAGACCGACAAGGCCACCATGGAGGTCGAGGCCATCGACGAGGGCACGATCGCCAGGATCCTGGTGCCCGAGGGCACGCAGGACGTCCCGGTCAACGACGTGATCGCGGTGCTCGCCGGCGAGGGCGAGGACGTGAAGGCCGCTGGCGCCGCCAAGCCCAGCGCCTCGGCAGCGCCGCCCAAGGCCGCTGAAGCTCCCGCTGCTGCCGCTCCCGCGCCAGCCGCGCCCAAGGCTGCACCGCCGCCCGCCGCCGCACCGGCACCGCAGGCAGCAGTTCCAGCCGCGCAGAGCAACGGCCATGCTGGCCGTGTGTTCTCATCACCGCTGGCGCGCCGCATCGCCAAGGAAGCCGGCATTGATGTCGGCATGGTCACCGGCACCGGCCCGCACGGCCGTGTCGTTGCGCGCGACGTCGAGCAGGCCAAGTCCGGCAAGGGCCTCAAAGCGCCCGCCGCGGCGCCGTCCGGCGGTGCGCCCTCGATCGCGCCGACCATGTCGGACAAGCAGATCCTGTCGCTGTTCGAGCCGGGCTCCTACGACATCGTCCCGCATGACGGCATGCGCCGCACCATCGCGCAGCGCCTGACCGCGTCGATCCAGAACGTCCCGCACTTCTACCTGACCATCGACTGCGACATCGGCAAGCTCCTCGCCGCACGCGAAGAGATCAATGCGGCCGCTCCGAAGGACAAGGAGAAGAAGCCGCTCTACAAGATTTCCGTCAACGACTTCGTCATCAAGGCGATGGCGGTCGCGCTGCAGAAGATCCCGAACTGCAACGTCAGCTGGACCGAAAGCGGCATGGTCAAGCACCACCATTCGGACGTCGGCGTTGCGGTTGCGATGCCGGGCGGCCTGATCACGCCGATCATCCGCAAGGCCGAGACCAAGACGCTCTCGACCATCTCCAACGAGATGAAGGACTTTGCTGCCCGCGCCCGCTCGCGCAAGCTGAAGCCGGAAGAGTATCAGGGCGGCACCACGGCCGTCTCCAACCTCGGCATGTTCGGCATCAGCCACTTCACGGCGGTGATCAATCCGCCGCACGCCACGATCCTCGCGGTCGGCACCAGCGAGGAGCGGCCCGTCGTGCGCGGCGGCAAGATCGAGATCGCGAACATGATGAGCGTGACCTTGTCCTGCGATCACCGTGCCATCGACGGCGCGCTCGGCGCCGAGCTGATTGGTGCGTTCAAGCAGCTGATCGAAAACCCCGTCATGATGATGGTGTGACGAGAAAATCGCGTCGTCATTGCGAGCGAAGCGAAGCAATCCAGGACGTGACCGGCAGACTGGATTGCTTCGTCGCAAGAGCTCCTCGCAATGACGGTCTCGAACGTTAAGGCCGGTTGGAGCGAGAACGAGCGTACATGGCCGACACATCCTTCGACGTCATCATCATCGGCTCCGGCCCCGGCGGCTATGTTACCGCGATCCGCGCTGCGCAGCTCGGCTTCAAGGTCGCGATCGTCGAGAAATCCTATCTCGGCGGCATCTGCCTGAACTGGGGCTGCATCCCGACCAAGGCGCTGCTGCGCTCGGCCGAGATCTACCACTACATGCAGCACGCCAAGGATTACGGCCTGTCGGCCGATAACGTCTCGTTCGACCCGAAGGCGGTGGTGCAACGATCGCGCGGCGTCTCGAAGCGGCTGAACGACGGCGTCGGCTTCCTGATGAAGAAGAACAAAGTGAGCGTGATCTGGGGCGCCGCCTCGATCGACGCGCCCGGCAAGGTCACGGTGAAGAAGTCCGACGTCGAGGGTCCCAAGGGCTCGCTGGGCGAGGGGACTTATCAGGCAAAACATATCATCGTTGCGACCGGCGCGCGGCCGCGCGTGCTGCCGGGGCTCGAGCCCGACAAGAAGCTGATCTGGACCTATTTCGAGGCGATGGTGCCGGAGCGGATGCCGAAATCGCTGCTGGTGGTCGGCTCGGGCGCGATCGGCATCGAGTTCGCCTCGTTCTTCCACACCATGGGCTCGGATGTCACCGTCGTCGAGGTGCTGCCGCAAATCCTCCCTGCCGAGGACGCGGAGATTGCCGGTCTCGCGCGAAAACGCCTGGAGAAGCAGGGCATCAAGATCATGTCTTCGACCAAGGTGACAAAACTGGAGAAGAAAGCCGACAGCGTCGTCGCCACCATCGACGACGGCAAGGGCAAGCCCGTCACCACCGAGTTCGAGCGCGTGATCTCCGCGGTCGGCGTCGTCGGCAACATCGAGAATCTCGGGCTGGAAAAGCTCGGCGTCAAGACTGACCGCGGCTGCATCGTGATCGACGGCTACGGCAAGACCAACGTCCCCGGCATCTACGCCATCGGCGACGTCGCCGGTCCGCCCATGTTGGCCCACAAGGCCGAGCATGAAGGCGTGATCTGCGTCGAGGCGATCAAGGGCCTGCATCCG
Source organism: Bradyrhizobium ganzhouense (assembly GCF_049949285.1). Classification (NCBI taxonomy): domain Bacteria; kingdom Pseudomonadati; phylum Pseudomonadota; class Alphaproteobacteria; order Hyphomicrobiales; family Nitrobacteraceae; genus Bradyrhizobium; species Bradyrhizobium ganzhouense. Next base: position 5,127,420 of record NZ_CP181318.1, on the reverse strand, counting down.
CATCCCATGGACAAGAACCTGATCCCCGGCTGCACCTATTGCCAGCCGCAGGTCGCCTCCGTCGGCCTCACCGAAGCCAAGGCCAAGGAGAACGGCCGCGAGATCCGCGTCGGCCGCTTCCCCTTCGTCGGCAACGGCAAGGCGATTGCGCTGGGCGAGGATCAGGGCCTGGTCAAGGTGATCTTCGACAAGAAGACCGGCCAGCTGCTCGGCGCCCACATGGTCGGCGCTGAAGTGACCGAGCTGATCCAGGGCTACGTCGTCGCCATGAATCTGGAGACCACGGAAGAAGAGCTGATGCACACGGTGTTCCCGCATCCGACCCTGTCGGAGATGATGAAGGAAGCCGTGCTGGATGCCTACGGGCGGGTGTTGAATATTTGACGATCGAACGGCGGCGCCGTGCCCGATCCGTCATCCTGAGGTGCGAGCAAAGCGAGCCTCGAAGGATGCACGGCCGAGATGCGGCAGCCGGGCTCGTCGCCCTTCGAGGCTCTCCATACGGCGCGTTGCGCCGCATGGCTCGCACCTCAGGGTGACGGATCAAATACGGAATGCAGAATAACAAAAGGGAATGAACCCATGCACGACAACGACAACCTGACCATCGAACGCCCGACCTTCGTCACCCATCTCGAATGCGCGATGGAGGGCGATCATTACGCGGCCGATCAGGTCCACAACCTCTCCAAGGCCGGCAAGCCGCTCTTGGTGCGTTACGACCTTGCCGGCGTGAAGAAGGCGCTGACCAAGGACGCGCTCGCACAGCGCCCCGCAGACATGTGGCGCTACCGCGAGCTGCTGCCGGTGCGCAAATGCAAGGACATCGTCTCGCTCGGCGAAGTCACCACGCCGCTGATCCGGCTGCCCAAGCTCGGCAAGAAGCTCGGCGGCGGCGAGATCATCGTGAAGGACGAGGGACGGCTGCCGACCGGCTCGTTCAAGGCGCGCGGCCTCGTGATGGCGGTGTCGATGGGCAAGGCGCTCGGCATCAAGCACATGGCGATGCCGACCAACGGCAATGCCGGCGCGGCGCTTGCGGCCTACGCGACGTCCTGCGGCATCAAGACCACGATCTTCTGCCCGGCCGATACGCCGGAGGTGAACGTCAGCGAGATCGAGCTGCAGGGCGCGACCGTCTACCGCGTCAACGGCTATATCGACGATTGCGGCAAGATCGTCGGCGAGGGCAAGGCGAAGGTCGGCTGGTTCGACACCTCGACATTGAAGGAGCCGTACCGGATCGAAGGCAAGAAGACGATGGGCCTCGAGCTTGCCGAGCAGCTCAACTGGGACGTGCCCGACGTGATCTTCTATCCGACCGGCGGCGGCACCGGCCTGATCGGCATGTGGAAGGCCTTTGACGAGCTGGAAAAGATCGGCTTCATCGGCTCGAAGCGTCCGCGCATGGTCGCGGTGCAGGCGTCGGGCTGCGCGCCGATGGTGCGCGCCTATGAGGCCGGCACCGAGCACGCCACGCGCTGGGAGGACGCTCACACCATCGCATCCGGCATTCGCGTGCCGCAGGCGATCGGCGACTTCCTGATTTTGCGCGCCGTTCGCGAGAGCAAGGGATTTGCCATCGCCGTCGACGACGACAAGATTTCGGCAGCGCTGAACGAAGTGGCGCGCGAGGAGGGGCTGTTGCTGTGCCCCGAGGGCGCCGCGACCTATGCTGCCTACAAGGATAGCCTCGCCGACGGCCGCGTCAGCAAGACCGACCGCGTGATGCTGTTCAACTGCGCCACCGGCCTCAAATACCCGCTGCCGCCGGTGACCCGCACGCTCGATCGCCATAAGCCGATCGACTATTCGCAATTCTAGCGCGTCATTTCGTCTCTTCACGAACGAACCCTCTTCCCGTACGCGGGAAGAGACAAGAACAAGAACGATATCGTTGGGGAGAGTACAATGAACAAGGCCGTCTGGGCCGGGCTGATCGGCATTCTCGCTTTTGCAGGCATCGCGCGCGCCGACGACTATCCCTCGCGCCCAATCACCATCATCGTTCCCTTCGCGGCCGGCGGTCCCTCCGATGCGATGGCGCGTGTGCTCGCCGAGCGGATGCGCCAATCGCTCGGACAGGCTCTGGTGATCGAGAACGTCACCGGAGCCGGCGGCTCGATCGGTGTCGGCCGCGCCGTGCATTCGGCGCCGGACGGCTACACCATCTCGTTCGGCCATCTCGGCACGCATGTTGCCAATGGCGCGGTCTACAAGCTCAATTACGATCTCGTCGCCGATCTCGAGCCGGTGGTGCTGCTTCCGAGCAATCCGATGATCGTGGTCAGCAAGAACGCGGTGCCCGCGACTTCGCTGAAGGAACTGCTGGAATGGCTGAAATCGCGGCCGTCGCCGCCGACCGCCGGCACTGCGGGCGCAGGCTCCGGCAGCCACATCGCCGGCGTCTATTTCGAGAGCGTCTCCGGCATCAAGCTGCAATACGTACCGTATCGCGGCACCGCCCCCGCGCTGAACGATTTGATCGCCGGCCAGATCGACGTCATCGTCGACCAGACCTCCAACTCCATCAACCAGGTCCGCGCCGGCACCATCCGCGCCTACGCCATCACCGACGACAAGCGTCTCGCCTCGGCGCCCGACATCCCGACCGCGGATGAAGCCGGCCTGAAGGGCTTCAACATGACGCTGTGGTCAGGCCTGTGGGTGCCGAAGGGCACGCCGAAGGAAATCGTCACCAGGCTCAATGCAGCCGCCGTCGAAGCGCTGAACGATCCCGCCGTGAAGAAGCAGCTCGAAAGCCAGGGCCTCGAGATGACGCCCAAGGATCAGCTCACGCCGGAGGCGCTCGGCGCGCGGCAGAAAGCCGAGATCGCGAAGTGGTGGCCGATCATCAAGGCGGCGAACATTACGGTGGATTGACGCAACGTGCTTCCGGCTATGGGTGGGCCTCCAGGGCGCGGACACGTCACGTCGTAGCTTTTCCGGGACCCGACAGAGCTGTCTCCAGGCATTGAAGCAGGGTCGGCGTGGAAAACGGCTTGGCGAGAAAGCAGATCGCGCCGGCCTTCAGCGCGCGGGCGCGCACGGCGTCGTCGGGAAAAGCCGTCATGAAGATGAATGGTGTGAGGTGCCCGAGGTCGCGCATATGCATCAACAGATCGACGCCGCTCATGACCGACATCTGCACATCCGCGATCACGCAGGAGATCTTATCGAATTCGCCGGATTGGAGAAATTCGTGAGCGGAGCCAAAGGTGTAGACCGTGTATCCCCGCGACGTCAGGAGGTTGTTCGTCGCAAGGCGAACGGATGGATCATCATCAATGACGGAAATAATCGGAGGCACTGACAATATGATCGCTCCTGATAGGGGAGCCACCGGCCGCGACACGGCCGCCCACCGGAAGGTGGGCCCCCGGAGCGAGATTGGGAAGCATACTTAGGTTTGCAGGTTTCCCCTCGTGCGCGGGATCCCGAGCGCGTCGGTCATTCTGACGAGATCGGCCAATGACTTGGCGCCCATTTTCCGCATGATCTGCCCGCGATAGATCTTGACGGTGATCTCGGCCAATCCCAGCTCGGCGGCGACCTGCTTGTTCATCAGGCCGGACGCGACCAGGCTGAGGACGTCGCGCTGGCGCGCGCTCAGGGTCTCGAAGCGGGATCGCACGCCCGAGACCGACTTCTCGGCATCGCGCCGCTTGCGGTCCCGTTCGAGCGCGGCCTGCACCGCATCCAGTATGTCCTGGTCGCGTACCGGCTTGGTCAGGAAATCGACAGCGCCGCTCTTCATGGCCCTGACGGTCATGGGAATATCGCCATGACCGGTGATGAAGATGATAGGCGTGTAAATGTTGGCCTTGGCGAGGTCGGCCTGAAGGTCGAGGCCGCTCAAGCCCGGCAGGCGAATGTCGAGCACGAGGCAACTGGGGACCGCCAGCGGCTTGGCGTCCATGACCTCCGCCGCTGAGCCGAAGGCTTCGACCTTGAGACCAACCGATTGAAAGAGATTGGTGAGCGCGCGGCGCATCGACGGATCGTCATCGACGATCAAAACGATCGGTTCATCGGCATTCGCCTGCGCCTGCTTGGCATGATCAGTCACGACATGTCCTTGTGCTGCAAGGGCAGGGCGATCTGGAATGTTGCTCCACTCCCTTCATTGGGGAAGGCCGAAAGCCGTCCTGCGTGAGCCTCGATGATTGATCGGCAGATCGAGAGGCCCATGCCCAGGCCGCCCGATTTCGTGGTGAAGAAGGGCGTGAAGATGCGGTCCGTCACGTCCTTGCCGAGGCCGACGCCGCGATCCGTCACGGTGAGGAGCAGGCGGCGATCGCCGTCTTCGTCCGCATGGCTGGAGCGGATCGCCAGCTCGCGCGGGCGGTCGACATTGGCCTGCATGGCCTCGATCCCGTTTATCACCAGGTTGATCAGGACCTGCTGGAGCTGGATCCGGTCGCCGCAAATCCTGGGCAGGTCGGACGCCAGCTCCATCCGCACCGATACGGCATTGGTGGCGAGCTCGCGCCGAACGAGTGCCACGGCCTCCCTGACGACCTGGTTGATGTCGAGCGGAATCACCTCGATCTCGGTCTTCTTCGCCAGCGCCCTGATCCGGCGGATCACCTCGCTGGCCCGATTGGCGTCCTCGACGATCCATTCCGCCGAACGGCGTGCAGCCGTCAGATCGGCGGGCTCGCGGCCGAGCCAGCTGATGCAGGCGTCCGCATTGGAGATCACGGCGGCAAGAGGCTGGGTGATTTCATGGGCAATCGAGGCGGTGAGTTCGCCGAGCATCGTCACGCGCGTGACATGGGTGAGCTCGGCTTGCGCCTTGCGCAGCGCTTCTTCGGCCTGCTCGGTTCGGATCGCCGACGTCACGTCGCTGCTGACGCCGCGATAGCCGAGAAAGCTGCCGCTTGCATCATGGAACGGCTTGCCGCTGGTGCGCACATAGATTGGATGTCCGTTGCGATCTCTGCTGCGGTAGACCAAATCGCGGAACGGAAGATGGGCATCGAGCGCCAGGCGATGCTGCTCCCACTTCTCGGGCTCGAGCTCGGCATCGGGCGGAACGTCCCAACGTGTCAGGCCGATCAGACCGGTCGGCGCAGCCGTGGACGTGTCGGCATGTTCCGATATGTGCGTGATGCGGTGATCCGGCCCGGTCTCCCAGAACCAGTCCGACGCGGTTTCGGCATAGTCGCGGAATCGCTGCTCGGATGTCTTGAGCTCGTCGAATGCCCTTTGCAGCGCCTCCTTGGCCGCGAACTGTTCGGTGACGTCGACATGCGTGCCGATGATTTCCATCACCTCGCCGTCGCTGCCGATGACGGGATGACCCTCCGTGTGGACGCGCCTGATCGAGCCGTCCGGACGCGCAATCCGAAAGTCGATCTGGAAGGGCTCCTTTTGCCGGACGGCCTGACGCTCCACCTCGGCAATCCGTCGAAAATCTTCAGGCAGGATACGCTGCTGGAAATCCCGTGCCGGTACGTCGATCTGGTCCGGTTCAAATCCGAACAGGCGGAAAAGCTCGGCCGATCTGTAAGCGAATTCCTGACGACGCACGTCCCAGGCCCAGCTGCTCGTATGGCTGAGGCGCTGGGCTTCGGCCAAATAGGCCTCGCTGCGACGCAGCCTCTCTTCCGCCTCCTTTGCAACCGTGACATCAGTGATGGCCCCGACAAATTCGATGCGCCCGGATGCGTGTCGCACCGCGCGTGCCACCGAATGGAGATATTTGACCGATCCATCCGGCATCAGCAGGCGATATTCGTGGTCGAGATTCTCCGCTTCGACGGAAGCCCGATCAAGGGTTCTTCTGACCCTGTCGCGATCTTCCGGATGGATGCGCTGAAAGACGAAGTTAAGGGTCGGCTTCGTCGCCGGGTCACATTGGAAGATGCGAAAGGTCTCCCTCGACCAGACGGCATCGCCCGTCGCGAGGCTGAGGCCGAAGCTGCCGGTGTGGCTCAGTTCCTGCGCATGGGCGAGGTAGGCCTCGCTTTGCCGCAGCGCATCCTCCGCCTCCTTGCGCTGGGTGATGTTCTCGCAGGCGACCAGCACCATGGGCGTGCCGTCGGGGCGCAGCATGGCCTTGGCGTTTTCACGGACCCAGAGGATCGAGCCATCCTTCCGGATCTTGCGAATCTCCCAGGTGTGCGGCTGGTCCACTGTCTCCAGGCACAACGCGATGCACCGGCGGACGGAGTCGTGGTCTTCCTCGAAGAAGACGTTGAGCACGGATTGGCCGATCAGGTCGGCCGCCTTGTAGCCCAGCTGTGCAGCGCCAAACGTATTCACGTTGAGCACCGTTCCGGCCGGGTCGACCATGAAGTACATGACCGGATTGTGCTCGAACACCTCGCGCCATTGCTTCACGGCGTCGCGCAGATCGATGTCTTGCAGCGAGCCTTCTGCGAGCGCGGGCTTGTCCTTCTCGCCGTTGCCGAATGATCGAAGCGCCGCAAGGCCGCCGAGCAGGAATTGTGCGGCCGAATTTCCAAATTTCGCGATCTGGCCAGGCATCATCGCAGCCGTCCCGGCGCGCTGGGGGCCAAGCGAGTAGAGCACTTTGCCACAACAGGGGCAATTCCCTCCGGCCAAAGCCGGACTCTGCGCGAAACTCGCGGGCGCCGTGCAGCTTGCGCGCCTTGCGCCGTCTCGTTGCGCAGTTCCGGAAAACTACGGGACAAACCTACGTATAGCTCGCGCATCCCTAGTTCTAGCGCGCATTTACCTCCGTACAATTGAGCGATCCGCTGCACGCGGCCTAGGATAAGTCCAATCGAGAGGAGTCGATTGCGGAGCACAAATTGCCGGGACGCTAGGTGTGCTGCACCGAAAGAGACGGGCCCTGCCTCCGCCACTCTGACCTGCCGGATGAATTGGCAGGTCGCGATTGAGAAGCCGCATTTTCCGTGACGAACGTGGGACCGTGCCTCAGTGCACGAGGACCCATGAGAGGCCAAGAGGAGAGGATGATGTGCGATAGGCCTGAACACTCCGAGCGCCGTCCCGACGCAAAGGGCTGTGCTGTCTGTGCCGGGAAGTTTGGCCTGATCCGATACTATTCCTGGCGAACGCCGCTCTGCTCGAGGAAATGTCTCGATCGTTTCAGGGCGCGCCGTGAGCGCGACCGCCGCTGGCTGTTCCGATTTCAGGCAGCGTGAGCACCAGCCGCAGGAATCGCTCCACCAGGAAACTTCCGAATTAGGAGGCTGTGTGTTGAACCGTGTTGGCAAGCTCCTCCTGGCGATCGCGCTGCCGCTTCCCCTGATGACGGGCGTGAAGGCCGACGAGGCTGGGCAGGATGCTGCACACCGTCACCATCCGCCTCAGGACGAGCTTCTGCACGAGAAGTTTTATTCGAGCTGGCACATGCCCGACAATCCGGTGCTGAGCTGCTGCAACAGCGCGGATTGCTACCCGACCGAAATCCGCTACGTCGATGGCAAGATCTACGCGCGGCGCCGGGAAGACGGCAAATACATCCTGATCCCGGTCCAGAAAGTCGAGCGAAACAGGGACAATCCCGACGGCCGCAACCATCTTTGCGCGCCGCCGCCATCCGCTTCCCTGGTCGATACGGTCTATTGCTTCGCGCTGGGAGGTGCCACGTGAGGTTCATATTGGTGAACGGGCGGACCCCTTTCCGCAAGACGTTCTGTCTGTGGTGCTGCGAGGAGATCAGCGACGCCTATTTGCGCGACGTCCGAACGCTGCTGCCCTACTGCAACCACGAATGCTACGCGCGTCATCACGAAGCGGTGGCGTGGATCGGAGGGCGCGCGCGAGTAGCGTCTTGAGGAGAGAGCCGGTCGAGGCGGCAGGAGAGGACACGACATTGAGATTCATGCTGGTCAATCAGGAATCACCTCGCCTCGGCGCCACCTGTAGCGCCTGCGCCCGGCCGCTGGGCGCGAGTTACCTCCGGCATGCGTCCATGCAAGCGCGGTACTGCGACTATGACTGCTACCGGCAGCAGACGGCCATGGGGGTATTCTGGCCCTACCGCAGTTCGCTCGAGACGATCACGGTGCTCTCGGCCATTTCGGCCTGGAGCTTGATGATGCAGATGGGCGCACTCTCGCGCTCGCTGACCGAGGCCTATCTGCGCGCGCACGACCTTCTGACCACGGAAGGAGGTGACGGCTAACCCCACGATGCCGGCCGCGCAGAGCCGTCGGCCGCAGTCACCCCGTCCAGCCTCGCGCCGCGTTCCAGCCCCGGCGGTGCGGGCCTAGGGCGAGGGGGCTGCGGCCGATGCCGTCGGTGCCGCGCTCAGGTCTTGTGCCGTGACACGCCGGTCGTCCTTTCCCGCCATCACGCCGCGGCCCTCGAATCGGGCGCGGTACACCAGCACGTTCTCCATCACCCGCTGCACGTAGTTGCGCGTCTCCGACAGCGGGATGCGCTCGACCCAGTCGACCGGATCGATCTTGGGATCTCTGGGATCGCCGTGTGCCTGCACCCATTCGCGCACGCGGCCGCGGCCGGCATTGTAGCCGGCGAAGGTCATGATCTGGCTGCCGCGATATTCCGACAGCAGTGCACTGAGCTCGGCTGCGCCCATCTGCGTGTTGTAGACGGGATCGGAGACCATCCTGTCCCAGTCATAGGTCAGGCCGAAGCGTTTTGCGGTGTCGCGGCCGGCTTCCGGCGTGACTTGCATCAGGCCGACGGCGTTCGCAGCCGACTTGTCGCGCTGGTTGAACGAGCTCTCGGTGCGCGCCACCGAATAGATCACGCTGGTCTCGATCGCGGGCGCAACCTGCTTGTGCTCGGGGATGCCGATGGTCGGGAAGGCGTAATGGTCGAGCGCAAGCCCGCGCGCCAGCGCCGACTTGCCGACCTCCAACATGACGCGCGCATCGTTGCGTCGGCCGGCGAGCTCGGCGAGCGCTTCGAGCGCCGCGACGTCGGTGCTCTCCTTGGCGAAATCCTCGGCGTAGTAATACACCGTGTCGCGCTCGCCGATGCCGTACAGCATGTCGGCGGCGCGCACGCGCTCGTCTGTGGGCGGCGTGCCGGCGGAAGCCAGCACGGGCGAGGGCGCGCGCAGCTCGACTCCCTCGAGGCCAAGCCGTGCACGGGCAAGCTGGCCGTAATAGGCGGTCGGATAGCGCGCGGCCGCCTTGTAGCTCTGCTGCGCATCGGCGACGGCGCCCATCGCCTCGGCCGCACGGCCGCGCCAGTAATGAGCGCGCGACAGCGCGAGCGGATTGGGCGAGCCCTCGTCGATCGCCGCAAAGTGCGTCATCGCGGTCCTGGGATCGTCGAGGTAGCGCAGCGCGATCCAGCCGCACATGAAGTGATAGTCGACGCGATAGACTTCCATTGCCGGCACCGCGGCCGCGCGCACGACGTCATACGCCGTCCTGGATTTGCCCTGGTCGAGCAGTTTTCGCGCCAGCAGGCGGCGCTCGCGCCACCAGGCATCGGTATCCTGCGCCGCCATGGTGTCGGGCGCGGCAGCGAGGATCACCTCGGCCGCATCGTCGATGCGGTCCTTCTGCAAGTGCCACTGCGCGCGGCACAGGACGTAGCCGAGGTCGCGGCGTGCATCCGCCGGCACGTCGTCGAGATAGTCCTTGGCCTTGTTCTCCTTGCCATTGACCGCGGCGCAGGCCTTGACGATCGCGAGCGAGTCCTCGCCGAGCCGCTTGGCCGCGCGCCTTGCTCCGGCATAGTCCTTGGCGCCGAGGCGCTTGTCCATGCGGGCGCGATGATCATCCGCGGTGAGGAGATCGCGGAACGCTGCATAGGAATCTTCCTCGCTACGTTCGGACAACTCCTCCGAACGCCAGGCCTCGCGCACCAGACGTGCGGCCCTGTCGCTGTCGCCTTCGGCGATGAGCACGCGGGCGAGCGCGAAATTGCCCTTGGCGCTGGTCGGCCGGTCCATCGTGAAGGCGTGCACGGTGACCGCGTCGCTCTTCTCCTGCCACAGCTGCGCTTCGGCGCGCCGGCGCAGCAGCGCGGCGCTCGGCCAATCCGGATTGGCGGCGAGGAAGGCGGCGTAGCGTTTGAAATTCGCCGTGCTCTCGGAATGGCGCAGCATGAACCAGTCGGCGAGCTTTTGTCCGGCGGGATCGGCAATGCGGTCGCGCGCCGCGGTCGCGTCATCGGACTTGCCCTTGCGCGCGAGGTCGATGGCGTCTTTGAGCGCGGCGAGGTCGCCGGTCAGCGGCGGCGGTGCGGGTTTGTCCGCGGGCTCGTCGTTCTGCTTCTTCGATTTGCGCTTGGCCGCAGCATGCCGCTGCTTGCCGGACTTGCTGCTCGCCTTGCTGACGGATTTGGCCTCATGCGTCTTCTTCGACGCAGATGACTTATGACTGCTCTTCGCTGCCAGCTCGGCGGGAAGGAGGGCCAATGCGGCCACGGCAACGACACACGCGAGCGAGCGTAGGCACTGGTTCATTCGATGGTCCCCCTGCGAAACCACTACAAACCAAGGTCCGCGACGACATGCGGCTCGAGAATCAATGACGACACCAAAACGATGGCACGACATCGTTTCGCATTCCTCACGCTCTCGCAACAATGCGGCAAAATACGGATGGAAAGCGGGAACCCGTGCAACGGGGGATCGAGCAAGGCTTTTATCCTTTGTTAACGAATGAGCCTCGCGCGACGGCTGCCTGAGGCTCCCGGCGCCGCGAACAGCCCGATTGCGCGTGTTCCCGGGCCAAAATCCGGTGTATTGAGTTCCGCAGACCCTCCTTTTCAGGCTTTGCCCGCACCTCATGCCGCTTTTCAACCAGTCGATCAGGCGCAAGATCGTCGGCATCGCCCTCGGATTGATCGTCCTGATGCTGGTCACCTCGATCCTGTCGATGGTGATGTCGAGCCAGGTCGGCGTTCTCCTGGACGAGCTGACCAATCGCTACATCCCGGCCTATGGCGATCTCGCGCGGGCCAATATCCGCTCGCTGGAGCGATCGGTGGCGCTCCGGCGGATGGTCATGATGAAGATGCAGGACACCCCGGACGAGGAGGCCTATGCGGCGCGCCTTCACGAGTTCGAGGAGGCCGACCGGAAGATCGAGGAGGAGACCTCGGCCGCGCGCAAGCTCATCAATGCGATCATCGAAGATACCAGGACGCCGTCGGACAATGCCACGCTGGCGCGGATCGACACCCGCATCGAGACCGCCGTCTCCGAGCTGCGCCTCGGCACGAACGAGGATCACGCAAAGCTCCTCAAGCAGATCGATGCCAAGCAGATGCCGGAGGCGCGCGGCACGCTGGAGCATCTCGACGCCCTGCGCGATCAGTTCAACCAGAGGATCGATACGATCCGCGCCGACATGCTCAAGCAGGTCTTCGCGAGCACATCGACGGTGATCGGCCACCAGCGGCAGGCGATCATCATCTCCGGCGTCGTGACGCTGCTTGCGGCCATCGTCGGATTTGCCTTTGCGCTGCTCGTCAGTGGCGGCATCACCCGCCCGGTGCGGCTGCTGCTTGCCGGCACCCGTGAGGTCGAGGCGGGGCGCTTCGACAAGACCATCACCGTCTCGACCCAGGACGAGATCGGCGAGCTCGCGGCCGCCTTCAACCGCATGATCGAGCAATTGCGCCACAACGAGCGCGTCCGCGAGACCTTCGGCCGATACATCGATCCTAAGGTGGTGCAGGGGCTGATCGACCGGCCGGAAATCGCCATCGACGGCCAGCGCCGGGTGATGACGATCATGTTCTCTGACATGAGCGGCTTCACCTCGATGAGCGAGGGCATGACCCCGCGCGGCCTCGTCAAGGTGATGAATCATTATTTCACGGTGATGTCCGCTCCGATCCGGAACAACCGCGGCGTGATCGACAAATATATCGGCGACGCCATCATGTCCTATTGGGGCCCGCCCTTCGTCGAGGAGGACGAGCAGGCGCTGCTCGCAGGCCTGTCCGCCATCGACATGGCCGACCAGGTGCCCGCGCTGCAGAAGCAATTGCCGGATCTGCTCGGCATCCGCGCCATGCCGGTGCCGTGCGATCTGCGCATCGGCATTGCCACCGGCGAGGTCCTGACCGGCAGCATTGGCTCCGAGCTGATGATGAGTTTTACGGTGATGGGCGACGCCGTGAACCTTGCCTCGCGGCTGGAGGCCGTCAACAAGGTCTATGGCACCCGCATCCTGATCTCGCAGGCGACCGCCGAGGCGATCGGAGCGCGGCTCGAGCTGCGCGAGATCGACCGTCTTGCGGTGGTCGGCCAAAGCGCGCCGCAGCCGGTGTTCGAGGTGATGGGCCGGGCGGGCGCGCTCGCCGAGCCGCAGGAGAGCCTGCGCACGCACTACGCGGAGGGCCTTGCCGCCTATCGCGCGTGCCGCTTCGACGACGCACGCATCGCGTTTAACGCGGCGCTGGAGCGTGCTCCCGGCGACGGCCCGTCGCGCACCATGCTCGCCCGCATCGCGCAGTTCGAGATCACTCCGCCGGCAGCCGATTGGGACGGCGCCTGGCGGATGGACAGCAAATAGCCGTCCGCGCGAATAATTCATTCTACCCCATAACGATGTTCGCCGTGACCTAATGTGCGGGCTTAGGTTAGCTGTCCTTGAGGCGTTTGATTGGGGATACGCCGATGACAGAACTTGAGGACAGGCTGGAGCGGTTTGAGACGCTCACCGCCGAATGCGAGTTGATTGCCAAGCTCGCCACCGACAGCAAAAAGCGCGAGTTCTACCTGAGGCTCGGGGAGCAGTATCGTCAGCTTGCCGTGGACATGCGCCAGGCGATTGCGACCAAGGCCGCGGCCTGACATGGCCTAAGGGTTCCAATTGGAACCAGGCACGACGCGGCATCCCTGCGTTTGCCGGATCGCGCATGATCGCAAGCCGTTCTTAACGATTGAGATGCATCCTCGATGCGAACCGGGGAAGCCGCGCATTGCGTTTCTCGGCGATGGGAATGCCTGGGGCAAGGTTGCCGTGCGAAATTGCCCGTGAACGTTGATCGTCCGATGGTTGACATCCCATGCGTCTGTTTGCGGTCGTCTTGTTTGCGCTTCTGACGGCAGCCTGCAACCAGGAGCAGGACGTCACCGGCTCGACCCCGCTCTGCGCGCTGCGGAACTACAGCTACAATCCCCGCGACATGAACCAGTGCGTTGCCGCCTGCAAGTCGTGCGATCACGGCAATACGGTGACCTGCACCACCTCCTGCACGCTCAAGGGCGCGCACTAAGGCTTGCAAGGATCGCAACCGCGCCAGGTGATCCCGTACCCCGACAAGACCCGCTGCATCGGGTTGAACGACGACAATCATCGCACCACGATCAGGGCGCGCGGAGCGGGAGCCGGCCTGATTGTGAGCCGGCGGAATTCGTTGATGGCTGTGGTAGGGTTGTCGCCAGGAGATTACCCATGGTGCTCACGGGGCACGCGACAGCTTGAGCAACGAAGTCCATTGGCGCGACGACATCGCCTCGCTGGTGTTTCCCGTCACGGGCCATGGCGCGATCTGCGCCGTGCACTGGGGCGCCTTCCGGACCTTGCTCGGCACCGAGCCGACGCCGGACGCCTGCCTCGTCTATTTCCGGCAGTTTGAGGCCGTCTTTCGGGCCGCCGCAGGCGCCAAGATCGCCCGCAAGGGCATTTTGCCGGGGACAAGCCTGCATCTTACCAGTCGCGACATCGCCCGGAAGCTGCTAGAAGACGCGCAAATCGCCAACGGAGAATAGACTATGAGCCAGTCCCAGCTCGCCAACGCCCAGACCACGGCCCAGGTCACGCTTCCGGTCGCCGCCGGGCAGGTGGGACGGCTGTCGCAGGCTCTGATGGCCATGGTGCTCGGCGTGTTTGTCGTCGGCATGGTCGGCTTCTCCCACATCGACGTCGTCCACAACGCGGCCCACGACGTACGCCACTCGAACGCGTTCCCCTGCCACTAACCGGGACGGCATGAGCACATTTCGCTGGATCGTCTTCGCGTCGGTCATTACCGGTTTCATCGTCGGTCTCATCGTCACCGTCGTCCAGCAGTTTGGCACCGTCCCCCTGATCCTGAAGGCGGAAGTCTTCGAGAAGGCGGCGGAGGTGCACCAGAATGACGCTCCGGTCACTGCGCAGCCGGCAGCAGCCGGGCATGACCACGCAGACCATGACCATGCCGCCCACGATCACGCCGCCCATGATCATGGCGCCGGCGACCATGGCGCAGGGGCCTGGGAGCCGCGCGATGGTTTTGAGCGCAACGCCTATACCGCCGCCGCCAACATCCTGACCGCGACCGGCTTCGCGCTGCTGCTGGCCGGCTTCTTCGCCGTGCGCAGCGGCGCCACTGGCGCGAGCGTCTCTTGGCACGAAGGCCTGATGTGGGGCCTGGCGGGCTTTGCCGTCTTCACCCTGGCGCCCGGCCTCGGCCTGCCGCCCGAGCTGCCCGGCGTGCCTACCGCACCGCTCTTGTCGCGCCAGATCTGGTGGCTCGCCGCCGTGCTGGCCACCGCCGGAGGGCTCGCTCTGATCGCCTTCCGCCGCTCGGTGCCGGCGGCGATATCAGGCGTGATCCTTCTGACCCTGCCGCATCTGATCGGCGCACCGGAGCTTGCCAACATCGAGACCAACGTGCCGTCGTCGCTGACGCATCAGTTCGTCACGGCGGTGACGGTGACGAGCCTGGTGTTCTGGACCTTGCTCGGTGGTCTGACGAGCGCGGTGTTCGCGCATTTCGATCGCGGCGCGGACCAGCGCGCCTGAAGCTTGCGCACGCGTCACCGCGCGCCACCGCCGCAACTACGGCCTCGTGCTCACCAATCGCTCGCGAACCGTCCGTGCGATCGTCGCCGGCGCCTCATCGGGGATCGCGAAGCACGAGCTCGCATTGATCTCGCAGAGAACGTAAGTATCGGCGCCGGCCGCGTCGCGTGGCCCGAAGAGGAAGTCGGCGTCCCAGATCACCGGCAGCGACGCTTCGTCGATGGCCAGCAGCTTCATCATCTGCGGCGTCCATTCGTCCTCGACCCGCCGTCGCAGCGCCTGGAATTGCGGCGCGTCGGGTCCGTGCATGATCCGAGGGCCCGGTTGCGCCTCGGGTGACTCCGGACCCTGTGGCGGTGGCGGGATCAAGGCCTTGATCAGTTGATGGCCGAAGCCCGCGACCCTGGCGCCGCTCATGTAGCAGCGGATCATTCCATCGGGCAGGCGAGGTTGAAACGGCTGATCGATGATGCAGCCGCCGCAGCCGAAATACGGTTCGCATCGCGCGATGAAGGCATCGAGCGGCATGTCTTCCGGAAGGCTGCCGCGCAGCGCATGGAGCACGCGGACCGCGGGGATCGCGTTCGAGAGCGCCTCGACCTTCCAGACGCCCTGGCCGCCGTTGCCGCGATTCTGCTTGATAACGCGCGGGCCGTCAGCCCGCAGGCGCTGTGGAAATTCTGCTGCGAAGGCGGCAGCGCTGTCATAGCGATGGGTGTCGGCGCCCCAACCGAGATCGCGCGTCCGGTAGAGCACCTCCTTGACGCCCATCTTCAGGATGACGTCTGGATGCGCGCTCACCCAAGGACCGCGCGCGGCGACATCGCGCAGCAAGGCATCCAGCTCTGCGCGTATCTTGCCCTGATGGATCGGATCGACCCAGACAAGCACACCGTCGACCGCAAGCAACTGATCGCGGACAGCATCGGCGAAGCTTTCGTCATAGATGGCCGGTTGCGCCGCAATGCCGACGGCGGCGAGGGCTTCGAAGACGCGAACGAAGCGGCTGTTTTGAGCGGTGGCGTCGCGGCGCACGGCTGCGTCGCCCCGCGAAACAATGGCTACGGAATATCGGTGAGGGGATTGGGTGTCCATGCGCAAGCTCCACGAAATGCGTGCTGCGCAGACTTGGACCGAAGTCTCACGGGGAGTCTGCTTCGTCCCCACCCAGGCATTCTATGCGGGGTCGTCCGGAAACGGCAAGACCCGCTGCGCTCACAACATCAGTTCGTGCAGGCCCGCCCAGCCGGTGTAGAGGCCGACGAAGGAGGGGAAGCTCGCCATCCAAGGACGATCCCTGGAATCCAGAGCATATCGGCACCCTGCCTCCTGAAATCCGCAACTACATCGCAGGCATGTGCAAGGGACCCGCCAGCGCCCAGCACGACTTCGCAACCTATTCTCCGTCTGAGAAGCGCTGGCGCATCAACATCAAATATCTCCGCTGCGAGGGGCTCGCCAAATTTCGACGCGGACATTAATGCGTCGACGTGGATTTCGTCGAGGTCGGCTCGCATTTTCGGCTGGCGAGCAGGCAATATCGCGATTGCGGTTTCTGAAAAGCATAAGTTTACTTGCGCCGTCGGGCAAAACACCGCGGACGCTGTCAATCCGCAGCATCAAAAATATTCCGCTTTACCGAAATTCGGAATTGCCGCCGGCACCCGGCCTTCCCTGCGCCCTCTTGGACAAGAGGGTGGAGAGACCAGGCAAAGCTCGGGCGAACTACGCCGCGAGGGCGCGAAGCTGTGTCTACGATTCAAAATGCGTACCGGAAGAGCGAAGCTGCTGCCTCATACTCCGTCATTGCGAGCGCAGCGAAGCAATCCAGACTGTCACCGCGGAAAGATTTCTGGATTGCTTCGCTGCGCTCGCAATGACGGGGAGGGAGTAGGAGCGACTCACTCGCGGTACGCCACTTAGCCCCAAATTCGGGCGCGCTCCCTGCGTCTCAAAATCTCCAGTTGTGGATGACGCGTCCCGCGAGGGTAACACTGTAGGCATTTCCGTGTCCTCCGAGCCACGATTGTGCTTTGTAAGCAACATTCACGTGCGATTTAGCCGTTATCGCAGTCCGTTCGCATCGGCGCCGCTTTTTGGCCACACCCGAACATGAATAAAATCGCTCTAATGTTTCAGGGACTGGGCTGGTCCCTTGCAGGCGGCGGAAAATCCCAAGGTCGATTCAAATCTTGGGTCTGATGTTCCGGGTCTGACAAGGGTTAGCCAAGGAAACTGGACCGAGGAAACTGGTCGCGATGGACGCCAAGACCAACATCAAGCAAAGGCTGCCGAGCCGTCACGTGACGGAAGGCCCTGCGCGCGCCCCCCACCGGTCCTACTTCTACGCCATGGGTCTGACCACCGAGCAGATCCACCAGCCCTTCGTCGGCGTCGCCTCGTGCTGGAACGAGGCCGCTCCCTGCAACATCTCCCTGATGCGCCAGGCGCAGGCGGTGAAGAAGGGCGTGGCATCCGCGGGCGGCACGCCGCGCGAATTCTGCACCATCACCGTTACCGACGGCATTGCCATGGGGCATGACGGCATGCGCTCCTCGCTGCCGTCGCGCGAATGCATCGCCGACTCCGTCGAGTTGACCGTCCGCGGCCACGCCTATGACGCCCTCGTTGGCCTTGCCGGCTGCGACAAGTCGCTGCCGGGCATGATGATGGCGATGGTCCGCCTCAACGTGCCCTCGATCTTCATCTACGGCGGCTCGATCCTGCCGGGCAATTTCCGGGGCCAGCAGGTTACTGTGCAGGACATGTTCGAGGCCGTCGGCAAGCACTCGGTCGGCGCCATGTCGGACGAGGACCTCGACGAGATCGAGCGCGTGGCGTGTCCCTCGGCGGGCGCCTGCGGCGCACAGTTCACTGCCAACACCATGGCGACGGTCTCAGAGGCCATTGGCCTGGCGCTGCCTTACTCGGCCGGTGCCCCGGCACCGTATGAAATCCGCGACGCCTTCTGCATGACCGCCGGCGAGAAGGTGATGGATCTCATCGCATCCAATCTCCGGCCGCGCGACATCGTCACCCGCAAGGCGCTCGAGAATGCAGCCGCCGTGGTCGCGGCCTCCGGCGGCTCGACCAATGCTGCACTGCACCTGCCGGCGATCGCGCATGAGGCGGGCATCAAGTTCGACCTTTTCGACGTCGCCGAAATCTTCAAAAAGACACCTTATGTCGCGGATTTGAAGCCGGGTGGCCGTTATGTCGCCAAAGACATGTTTGAAGTTGGCGGCATACCGCTTCTGATGAAGACGCTGCTCGACAACGGATTTCTCCACGGCGACTGCATGACGGTCACCGGTCGAACGATCGCCGAAAATCTCAAAAGCGTGAAATGGAATCCGCACCAGGACGTGGTGCACCCGGCAGACAAGCCCATCACCGTCACCGGCGGTGTGGTTGGTCTGAAGGGCAATTTGGCGCCAGAAGGTGCGATCGTGAAAGTCGCGGGAATGTCCAGTCTGAGGTTCACCGGTCCGGCGCGCTGCTTCGACCGGGAAGAGGATGCCTTCGAGGCCGTCCAGAACCGCACATACCGCGAAGGTGAAGTCATCGTGATCCGCTATGAGGGCCCCAAGGGCGGCCCCGGCATGCGGGAAATGCTCCAGACCACCGCGGCGCTGACCGGCCAGGGCATGGGCGGGAAAATCGCGCTCATCACCGACGGCCGCTTCTCCGGCGCCACCCGCGGCTTCTGCATCGGCCATGTCGGCCCCGAAGCTGCCATCGGTGGCCCAATCGCACTGTTGCAGGATGGCGACATCATCGAGATCGACGCCGTCGCTGGCGTCCTTGACGTAAAGTTGACCGACGCCGAGCTCGCTCAACGCAAGACCAAATGGAGCCCTCGCGCGACTAACCATACGTCGGGTGCGCTCTGGAAATATGCTCAGCAGGTTGGGCCAGCAGTCGATGGGGCAGTAACCCATCCGGGCGGCGCGCACGAGAAACAGTGCTATGCGGACATCTAGGCGTGCCATAGTTGCGTTTGTGTTGGGGGCTACCGCGCTGGCCGCGCCGGCGCTCGCCTTTGACGGCGCGCCGGTCAACCAGAAGGATGCGACCATCCCGATCGTGACCACCTTGCCCGGTGCTGCGGGCGCGGTGCGCAAGTCGGCGCCGCCGGTCGCGACCCAGGAAACCTCGCTCAGCGCCCTGCAATATGCCGCCGAGGGCGGTCACCCGATCGCGCAGTGGAAGCTCGGCCGCATGTACGCCAATGGCGACGGCGTCGCGCAGGACGATGTGCGCGCGTTCGACTATTTCACCCGCATCGCCAATGCGCATGCCGAGGACAGCCCGTCTGCGCCGCAGGCGCAGGTCGTGGCCAACGCTTTCGTCGCGCTCGGCCGCTACTATCTGAACGGCATCCCGAACTCGAAGATCAAGGCTGATCCGGACCGGGCGCGGGAGATGTTCTCCTACGCCGCCTCCTATTTCGGCAATGCGGACGCGCAGTACGATCTCGCCCGGCTCTATCTGAAG
This sequence comes from Bradyrhizobium ganzhouense, assembly GCF_049949285.1. Classification (NCBI taxonomy): domain Bacteria; kingdom Pseudomonadati; phylum Pseudomonadota; class Alphaproteobacteria; order Hyphomicrobiales; family Nitrobacteraceae; genus Bradyrhizobium; species Bradyrhizobium ganzhouense. Next base: position 5,108,254 of record NZ_CP181318.1, on the reverse strand, counting down.
ACGCCGGACGCCTCGCGCGAGGATTTCCGCTACGGCGCGCGCTGGCTAGGCCTCGCCGCCCAGAAGGGCCAGCACGAGGCCCAGGCGCTGCTCGGGCAGATGCTGTTCAACGGCGACCGCCTGCCGCGGCAGGCCGCGCGCGGCCTGATGTGGCTGACGCTCGCGCGTGACAGCGCCGGCACCGACGAGACCTGGATCAAGGAAAACTACAACCGCGCCTTCGCCAAGGCATCGGATGACGACCGCGCCATGTGCCTGCAAATGCTGGAACAGTGGGTGCAGGGCCGCCGGGAGTGAGTCTGCCGAGGTGGCGTCACGCCGCCTCGAGATCCAGATCCGCCCAGACCGGCACGTGGTCCGACGGCTTCTCCCAGGCCCGCACATAACTGTCGATGCCGACATTGGCGAGCCGGTCGCTGGCCTGCGGCGACAGCAGAAGATGGTCGATGCGCAGGCCGTGGTTCTTCTGCCAGGCCCCGGCCTGGTAATCCCAGAAGGTATAGAGCCCGGGTTCGTCGGTGACCGCTCGCAAGGCATCGGTCAGGCCGAGGCCGAGCAGGGACTGGAAGCTCTCCCGCGTCTCGGGCTTGAACAGGGCGTCCTCGATCCAGGCTGCGGGATTGTGGACGTCGCGGGCATGCGGGATGACGTTGAAGTCGCCTGCGAGGATCAGCGGCTCCTCGGTCTTAAGACGCTCCTTCGAGTACTCAAGAAGCCGTGACATCCATTTGAGTTTATAGGGATATTTCTCGGTCCCGACCGGATTGCCGTTGGGCAGATAGAGGCAGGCGATGCGCAGCACGCCGCGCTTGAGCGTCACCACGCCCTCGATGAAGCGGGCATGGGCGTCCTCGTCGTCGCCGGCGAGCCCCGATTGAGTCTCATCGAACGGCAATTTCGACAGCAGGGCGACGCCGTTGAACGTCTTCTGCCCGTGCGTGACCACGTTGTAGCCGAGCGCCTCGATCTCCAGGCGGGGGAAGGCCTCGTCGACGCATTTGATCTCCTGCAGGCAGACGATGTCCGGCTGGCACTCCTTCAGCCACGTCAGCAGGAGATCGATCCGCTGCCGGACCGAATTCACGTTCCAGGTGGCAACACGCAGGGTCATCGCAAGTCACTGTAAGTCATTGTGATTCATTGATATTACTCTGGAAACCCCAAAAATATACCCCCTAAAATACCCCGAATGTCGTCTGGTAGGCGGATATCCACAGGCACACCCATTAGTGGTGCTACCGTGCAGCCGTCTCCGATAGGAACAATCAATCGACGCATCCATGTGGATCGCCTGCCACCGTGCAGAAAGTGAGTTTTAGGGGGCCACAATCGTGGCACACCTCATGACCCGTTGTTGTGAAGTTGGTCGACGACGCATTAAGCTCCACCTTGATGGCTCCCGAAATCCGTGAAAATGAGCGAGAGTTTTGTGCCCGATCGCTCGCTTGCTTGAAGCGAGGATTTCCCGTTGCGGGGGCGGAAGAGGCCGAATACGTGCCGTCTCGTCAGGACTCGCCCGTTCTGACCAACCTCAACAACGGCCTGTTGGTTGCCTACTTGGTGGACCAGGTAGACCACTTCCAATACGTTCAGCAAAGACACTTGTCTGACGCCGGACTCACTCAGGACGAACTACATCAGCGAGGCGTCGCAAACCTGCGCGCCCTTCTCATACAGAAGGACATTAGGGTTCAACCTTACGGAAACGTCTTCGCGGTCCTCTGTGGCGGAGATTTCGAAGCCTCTGCCGTGCTGGTCGATGGCCTTTGGAACAACGCGCTTGCACATTTGGCGCCCAATGGATTCGTCGCGGCAATACCATGTCGCGACATTCTGGCGTTCTGCGATGCGGGGAATGCTTCAGGGCTGCAGGAACTGCGTCAGATTATCGAGCGGACACAGCAAGGGAACCATCCCATCTCATCCGTACTCTATCGACGGCACGCCGGAATGTGGGAGCCGTATGCCGATTAAAGCGGTCCCGACTAAATCGCAGGGCGGCTTTTCGATATTCATTTTTGAAAATCAGAAATGCTAAAATACCCCTTAGAATACCCCCAAATCGGGTCGGTGGAAAAAGCATTGAGGGGCAATCGCTTATACAGCAGTAAGGGCAAAACCGAATGCCCATGAAGTAGTTGGACGTGATCGCAAGACATTCAGCGTGAATCTACGTTATCCGTAGAGATTCGTAATCGCGTTCCATGTTGCAACTCTGATGGGCATCGGTGCGGGCTCCGGGCAGGGGGATGGTTAGAACAAAATGCAAACCTGCCCGTCAAGGAGGCCGCAAAATCTCCCACAAAATTAACCCGGCTTAAGCAGGCGGCAGGCCATTGATGCTGAAAAGGTTCCACGGATGGGATGGCCGGACAAATCCGCTACAGAGACTGAGCCGCGCGACGGCCTGATCGGTGCGTTCCTGTACTGGCTCGGCGGCTTCGAGATCGAGGACGGCCTGACCGCCGGTCTCAGCGAGCGCGAGCTGCGCCGTATCCGCGCCAAGCAGATCGACGCGGTGATGCGGACAATCCCGGTGACGATGTCCGTCACCATGCTCAACGTCGCCATCGTGCTGATCCTGTTCTGGGGCCGGGGCTGGAACGACTTCCTCGCGATCTGGGGCATGACGCTTGCCGCCACGGCATCGCTCGCGGTGAGGGCGTGGCGGCGCGCGCAGCAGAATCCGCCGCAGGAAGCGTCACGCCGCGCGACGCGGCAGATGCTGCGGCAGGCATTTTTCCTCGCTGCGATCTGGGGCACGCTGCCGCTCGCTCTGTTCAGCCGGGTCGGGCCGACCAGCCAGCTGATCCTGGCCTGCCTGATGGTCGGCATGATGTCCGGCGGCGCCTTCACGCTGTCGACCTTCCCGCGTGCGGGCCTCGTCTATCTCGCGACCATGACAATCGCCTGCGCCGGCGCGATGCTGCTGTGCGGTGCTGGTCCGTATGCCCTGACCGCGGTGTTCCTGCTGCTGTTCGCGTTCTTCATGGCGCGCAACATCGTCTCGCAGGGCAATCTGTTCCTCGGCAATCTCAAGGCCCAGCTTGAGCTCGAACGCCAGACCGAGATCATCTCGCTGTTGCTGAAGGATTTTCAGGAGAACGCCAGCGACTGGCTATGGCAGACCGATGCCGAAGGGCATCTTACCGATGTGCCGGAACGCTTCGCCGACGTCGCGCAATTGCCACTTCCGCTGCTGAAGGGATCGCACTTCGCAGACGTGCTCGACATGCTGTGCCCCGAAGACAAGGCGGCCGCCTACAACGTCGTCGGCCTGATGGAGAACGCCGAGCCGCTGCACGAGATGAATTTGAAGGTCGTGGCCGGCGGCGAGGCGCGTTTGTGGTCGCTGACCGCGAAGCCAGGCTATGACCGCGATGGGCAGTTTTTGGGCTATCGCGGCTTCGGCCGCGACGTCACCGAGCGTTGGCGCGCGGAGAAGGCCGAGGCCGAGAGCCGCGCCAAGTCCGACTTCCTGGCGGTGATGAGCCACGAGATCCGTACGCCCATGAACGGCGTGCTCGGGCTGGCCAGCATGCTGCTCGAAACAAAACTCGATCCGGAGCAGCACGAGGCCGTCACCACGATCCGCGAATCCGGCGACAATCTCCAGCGCATCCTCAATGACATCCTCGATCTCTCCAAGCTCGAGGCCGGGCGCTTCGCCTTCGAGGCGATCGACTTTGCGCCACAGACGCTGGTGGAGACGGTCGCGACCGTCATGCGCGCAGGCGCCAAGAGCAAGGGGCTCGCCGTCAAGGTCGAGCTCGATCCGAACCTGCCACCGACGCTGCGCGGTGACGTCGCGCGCATCCGCCAGGTGCTGCTCAATCTCGCCTCCAACGCGGTGAAGTTCACCGACCAGGGCGAGGTGACGATCAAGGCCATCTGCCAGGCGCGCCGCGATCTGCTGGCGACCGTCGAATGGACCGTGACCGACAGTGGCATCGGCATCGCGCCCGAGAAGCTCGGGCAGCTGTTCTCGGACTTCGCCCAGGCCGACGCCTCGATCAGCCGTCGCTTCGGCGGCACTGGCCTCGGCCTCGCGATCTCCCGCCGTATCATCGAGCAGATGGGCGGCACCATTGGCGTCACCTCGACGCCGGGCGAGGGGTCGGCCTTCCGCTTCACGCTGGTGCTGCCGTGGAGCCAGGCGCAGACGTCCAGTCAGGACGCGGGCCGCGATGAAGCCGACGATCTGAAGGCTCGCATCGCAAGCCTCGACCGGCCGCTGAAGGTGCTGGTCGCCGAGGACGACGCCGTCAACCGCATGGTCGTGAGCAAGATGCTCGGTGCCTTCGAGGTCGAGCTGCGGGTCGTTGCCGACGGCGTCGAGGCTGTCGCGGCCGTCTCCGAAGGCGACTACGACATCGTGCTGATGGACGTGCGCATGCCCGAGATGGATGGCCTTGCCGCGACCCGGGCGATCCGCGCGGAAGGCGGGCGCTTCGAGGCGCTGCCGATCATCGCACTGACGGCCAACGCCTTCCCCGAAGACGTCAAGATCTGCCGCGAGGCCGGCATGTCGGACTTCCTGGCCAAGCCGCTACGGAAGCCCGCGCTGGCCGCGGCCCTGCTGCGCGGGCTGGACGGTCACGTGATGGCAGAGGACGCGCCGCTCCAGCCGGAATTGATGCCGGTCGAGATCGAGTGGACGGACGAGGAAAGGCAGATGACCGGGGCCTAAAGCTTTCCGTAGACTCGCCCGGCGACCGCCTTCAGGTGCTCGACTGAGCCGGACTCCGGATGCGGCTTGACCGGTGCGAACAGGACGCTTCACTGCCGAGCTCGGGGATCGCCACGTGCTTGCACGGGCCCGGGCGTTTCATCATGCTGATGACCGTGTCGCGCGAAATCGCGATCACCGCGACTGTCACGGTGTTGGCCTCGCGATCGAACATCATGCAGCTGCCCGCGCTGGTCCGCTGCTATTGTCGAGAAAGCCGTCGCCATCCGCGGCAGTGAGCCATTTGGGCGCCAGAAAGGGTGTGTTGCCGCTACCAGTCTTTGGTGCTCTACTTATGGGCGCGGTTTCCTAGTCTTCCGAGGAATGTTGGAGGATGCATCGTGGAACGCAGGCTGGCAGCAATCCTGGCTGCTGATGTGGCCGGTTACAGCCGTCTCATGGGCACGGACGAGGAAGACACTCTCGCCCAGCTGAAGCGGCATCGGCAGGCACTCGTCGATCCGAAAATCGCAGAACACCGGGGCCGGATCGTCAAGACGACCGGGGACGGCATGTTGGTCGAGTTTGCGTCCGTGGTTGACGCGGTGCGGTGCGCCGTTGAAGTGCAACGCGGCATGAGCGAGCGGAACACCAGGGTAAGCGTTGATAAGCGGATCGAGTTTCGGGTTGGCATAAATCTCGGCGACATCATCATCGATGATGACGACATTTACGGCGATGGCGTGAACATCGCCGCGCGGCTTGAGGGCATAGCCGAACCGGGTGGGATTTGCGTTTCGCGTCAAGCACATGATCACTTGCTCGAAAAGCTCTCCTTTACTTGCGAGAAGCTGGGGCTGCGGAATCTCAAGAACATCGCCAAGCCCGTCGAGGTCTATTCGGTGAACTTCGATTCGGTCAGCATGACGCAGGACATCAAATATTGCCGAGCATCCGATGGGGTGCGCCTCGCTTATGCAACGGTTGGGCAGGGACCACCTTTGGTCAAGACTGCGAACTGGATGAACCACCTTGAATACGATTGGGAGAGCCCGATCTGGCATCATTTGCTCGACGGATTGGCGAGAAACCACACGCTGGTTCGATACGACGCACGAGGCAACGGGCTGTCGGATTGGGATGTCGATGAGCTCTCTCTTGAGGCATGGGTCGGCGATCTTGAAACCGTGGTCAATGCCGCTGGAATAGAGCGCTTTCCACTTTTTGGCGTCTCACAAGGCTGCGCCATCTCAATTGCTTATGCCGTGCGGCATCCGGAGCGTCTTTCTCACCTGATCCTCTATGGTGGTTTTGCGCTGGGCCGCGGTAAGCGATCACCAAGGGAGCATGAGCAAGCAAACGCGATGGGAACTTTGATGCGCCTTGGGTGGGGCATGGACAGCCCGGCATTTCGACAAATGTTCACCTCGCTGTTCATTCCGGAGAGTACAAAGGAACAGGCTGATTGGTTCAACGATCTTCAGCGGAAGACCACATCACCTGAATGCGCTGCCCGCTACTTGGAAGTCGTCGGAAATCTCGATGTGCGCGAATTGCTCCCGCAAGTGCAGGTGCCAACGCTCGTCATGCATGTGCGTGGCGATCTCGTGACTCCAATCGACGCGGGCCGTGAAATGGCAGCAGGGATTCCGGGTGCTCGGTTCATAGCGCTTCCGGGGCGGAACCACCTCTTTCTGAAGCATGAACCCGCTGCTGCTCGGTTTTTCGAGGAGATCAATCTGTTTTTGGCCAAGTGATCCGGACTGGACCTTTCCCAAGGGCGCCGATCCGGTGAAGCCGGACAATCGCTCCTGTTGCCCGATGTTGGCACGTCGGCTGGAAAGCGGACGACAGCGCAGAAGCGTCGGCAAGGTCAGACGGCGCCGTTACAGTTTTCCATAGACTCGCGCGGCGACCGCCTTCAGGCGCTCGACCGAGCCGGACTCCGGGTGCGGCTTGACCGGCGCGAACAGGATCGAAGCCTGCCTGCCGTTCTTCCAGACAAAGATGTTGACGGCGTTGCCGTTGCCCTTGGTGCAGGAATGCTCGCCGAACGCTTCACTGCCGAGCTCGGGGATCGCCAGGTGCTTGCACGGGCCCCGGCGTTTCATCATGCTGATGACCGTGTCGCGCGAAATCGCAATCACCGCGACTGTCATGGTGTTGGCCTCGCGATCGAACATCATGCAGCTGCCCGCGCCGGTCCGCTGGACCGTCAGCGTGCTCTTGTCGAGAAAGCCGTCGGCATCCGCGGCCGTGAGCCACTCGCAATCGCCGAACCGCTCGCTGGTCTTGCTCATATTTCCAATAGCAACACGTGCGACTTGGGTGAGCGGTCCGAGCAGTGCGTCGTCGGCATGCCGGCCGATCGGATAGACGCCGATCTGCAGAATGTAATCGCCGGACAAGGCGACGACCGAGGCCTCCTGACGCTGTGCGTCGGCGGCGGTCGTCCCGTGCTGACCTTCATCGCCGATCCCGGACACCGCGCTCAGCGGCATGCGCTCACTGAGCGTCTTGACGAAGGTCGCGTACAATTCCTTGGCGCGGTCCTTGTCGGGATTCCGGAACACGGTCAACATCATCGTGTCGCCGCGACCGCCCTGATAGATGCAACCGCGGCCGTCCTGATTTGAAATCAGCGACCATTTGAGCGCCGGCATCGCGCCGGCCAGCTCCTTGGAGGTGATGAAGGGGCAGATTTCGGCAGCGAGCGCGGCAGGGACCGGGACGGCTGCAACGACAAGGAAAAGTACGAGGCAACAGAACAGACGATCGATGATGCGCATTTGATATTGACTGCCGCCATTAGCGCGCCACGGCCGATGAAGATGGGCGCTATTGCTTCGCCGTGGCGCGATGATGCCGCAGTCTGGCATGCTCTCCAAGCGGCAAGGCTGCGATCTTGTCGCTGCCGAAGATGCATCGTGATATTGTCGCTTTAACAAGCGCTGGGGGATTGGCGCGATCAACGGGGAGGCCGTCAGTGGAGAATGGGGGAATGTCAGCGGAAATTATTGATAGAAAGCTCAGGTCAGAAGGGATCCTTCGAGCCGAAGGCGTGCCTGTCCTTGCCACATTGCCCGCTATTGAGAGCACGGGCGAGGCGCTGAAGCGGTCAAAAGAAGAAGTCGCGCTGCGCACTCTTTGTGTCCTTTTCGTTGCTGCAAAGGGCGAGGGACTTGGGGAAGATCTAGTTGAACAACTTCTGGAATCGTACGAGCTGCGGCCACATCTGACTCCCGTCGAACTCGCCTTCGTGCTCGACAAGTCTCCCTCGCAGCACGACCGGATTCAATTCACGTGGAGGCACGAAGCCGCTTGGACTCTGCTTTGGGCATTGGGCTTTGTGGACCAATTCGGCAAGCCAGCGCAGTTTTGCGATGTGGGATTCGCCGCAAGCACAATGGCCGAGAGGACAACCTCTCAGTTTATCGAGGACTCTGAACTTCGTCCGATCGCCGACATTCTTGATCAGGCCGATCTAATCTACAGGTACCACTGGGCTGTCAGGAACGCCCTTACGAGAGGGCAGGAGGTACCGGCAGCTCTAGATCCTGGCGTGACTGAAGAAAGGCACCACGCTTTGAATTGGCTTATCGGATACCAGGACCAAGCGTGGGATGATGTCACGACTGACACCTGACTGCGGCTGGGGTCGCTTCGGCGTTGGGCTGTGTCGACCCCGCCTCATGTGTGTCACGTCGAGTTCCCCCTTGGGGACTTCGCGATGATCACACCTTACCCCTGTTTTGCCCGACGCGTCAAATGATTTTCGTAAAAGCCGAAATCAATCGTGCCGGCGTCGCGGCTACTGTGCATGGGGTTGTTTTGCAGATTTTTAAGTCGGGCTAGATCGAGAAGCTGGTCCCGCAGCCGCAGGACGCCGTCGCGTTGGGATTGTTGACGCGGAACGAGGCGCCGATCAGATCGTCGACGAAATCCACCTGCGAGCCCGCCAGAAACGGCTGGGAAGCGGAATCGACCAGCACCACCGCGTTCGCCTGCTCGATGACGAGATCGTCGTCGGTGCGATCGCGGTCGATGTCGAACTTGTACTGGAAACCGGAGCACCCGCCACCTTCGACGGAGATGCGCAGCATCGCGCCTGTGCCTTCGCCCTTGAGGATCTCCCCGATGCGGCGTGCGGCACGGTCACTGATGGTCACAGCAGTCGTCATAGCTCGTCTCCGGTCGTCGTCCGCGTCATACTAGGGTTACTTGCCCAATTCATTTGGTATCCCGCGTCCGGCATAGTTAAGTGCCACCATACGCAGAATCAAATGGATAGGGACTAAATTCGCCGTGTCCGTCGGAATGGCTGCCCCCCGTGCGCCCTATGCCTGCGACCCCGATCGCAGCCGCGGCCGGCTGGTCGCCGAGCCCCCGAGCCGGACCCGAAGCCCGTTCCGGCGCGATTGCGACCGGGTCATCCATTCCACCGCGTTTCGCCGCCTCAAGTACAAGACTCAGGTGTTCGTGTTCCATGAGGGGGACCATTATCGCACCCGGCTGACCCATTCGCTGGAGGTCGCGCAGATCGCCCGCGCGTTGGCGCGCCAGCTTGGGCTCGACGAGGATCTCACCGAAACCCTGGCGCTCGCCCATGATCTCGGCCATCCGCCGTTCGGCCATGCCGGCGAGCGGGCGCTGGATGCCTGCCTGAAGGATTTTGGCGGCTTCGACCACAACGCCCAGGCGCTCCGGGTCGTCGGATCGCTGGAGCACCGCTATCCCGAATTCGACGGGCTCAACCTGACCTGGGAATCGCTCGAGGGCATCGTCAAGCACAACGGCCCGCTGACCGATCGCAGCGGTGCGCCGGTCGGGCGCTATCGCGAGCACGGCATTCCCGTCGGCATCGCCGACTATATCAAGACCTACGATCTCGAACTCTGGAGCTTCGCCTCGCTGGAAGCGCAGGTCGCGGCGATCGCCGACGACATCGCCTACGACGCCCACGATATCGACGATGGCCTGCGTGCCGGCCTGTTTCATCTCGATGATCTCAAGGTCATGCCGCTCACGGCCGAGATCATCGCCGAGACCTCGGCGCATTATCCCGATCTCGAAGACGTCAGGCGCGGGGCTGAGCTGGTTCGCGAGCTGATCTCGCATCTGATCGGCGCGGTGTTCACGGAGGCGCAGAAGAACATTGCCGCCGTCCGGCCGCAGTCCGCCCAGGACGTGCGCCAGCACAGCCGGGCGCTGATCGCGTTCCCCGCCGAGGTCGCCGAGGAAGAGGCCGCCATCAAGCGATTTCTCTACGGACACATGTACCGTCACAAGCGGGTGATGCGGGTGATGGCGGAGGCGGAACAGATCCTGTTCGACCTGTTCGCAAAGTACCTGACATCGCCGGCCGACCTGCCGCCGGAATGGCTGGTCGGGGCGGAGGCGGACGACGAGGGGGACCGGGCCCGCCGGATCGGCAATTTTATTGCCGGAATGACCGACCGTTTCGCCCTGACCGAGCACCAGCGGCTCTTTGACTCGACCCCGGATTTGCGTTAGGCGGCGCCCATGCCCGACACATCCTCTGCACCGCATTTGTTCGCCGACGTGCTCGCACGTGTGCACGCCGCCTGCCGCGCGCTCGCGGCGGAAGCCAGCTGGCCCGAGGGCATCGATTTTTCGCGCGTGGTGGTCGAGCCGCCGCGCGATGCGACCCATGGTGACATGGCGACCAACGCCGCCATGGTGCTTGCGAAAGAGGCAAAGGCAAAACCCCGTGACCTCGCCGAGCAGATCGCCGAGCGGCTTCGCGCCGACGCTCTGATCGCCAAGGTGGATGTTGCCGGTCCCGGCTTCATCAACCTGACGCTGATACCCGCTGCCTGGGCGGAGGCGCTGCGGACCGTGCTGCGCGAGGGCGCCGATTACGGTCGCGTCCGCGGCGGCTCCAAGGTCAATGTCGAATACGTCTCGGCCAATCCGACCGGACCGATGCATGTCGGCCATTGCCGCGGCGCCGTGTTCGGCGACGCGCTGGCGAGCCTGCTCCAGTTCGGCGGCCACGACGTCACCCGCGAATATTACATCAACGATGCCGGCGCCCAGGTCGACGTGCTCGCGCGCTCTGCGTTTCTGCGGTATCGCGAAGCGCTGGGCGAGAACATCGGCGCCATTCCGGAAGGGCTCTATCCGGGCGACTATCTGAAGCCGGTCGGCGTGGCGCTGGCCAAGGAGCACGGCGACAAGCTGCTCGCGATGAGCGAGGCGCAATGGCTGCCGACGGTGCGGGCCAAGGCGATCGCGATGATGATGGAGGAGATCAAGGACGATCTCGCCGCGCTCAACATCCGCCACGACGTGTTCTTCTCGGAGCGCTCGCTGATCGAGAGCGGCAACAACAAGGTTGCCGAGACCATCGCGTTCCTGCAGGCCAAGGGCGACATCTATGAAGGTCGCCTGCCGCCGCCGAAGGGCGCGCCAGTCGAGGACTGGGAAGACCGCGAGCAGCTGCTGTTCAAGGCGACCGCCTACGGCGACGACGTCGATCGTCCGCTGATCAAGTCGGACAATTCCTACACCTACTTCGCCTCCGACATCGCCTACCACAAGAACAAGTTCGACCGTGGTTTCGCGGAGATGATCGACGTCTGGGGCGCCGACCATGGCGGCTACATCAAGCGCATGCAGGCAGCGGTGAAGGCGACGACCTCCGGCAAAGGCGCGCTCGACGTCAAGATCGTGCAGCTCGTGAAGTTGTTGCGGAACGGCGAGCCGGTGAAAATGTCCAAGCGAAGCGGGGACTTCGTCACCTTGCGTGAGGTGGTGGATGAAGTCGGCCAGGACGCCGTCCGCTTCATGATGCTCTATCGCAAGAACGACGCGGTGCTCGACTTCGACCTCGCCAAGGTCATGGAACAGTCGCGCGACAACCCGGTGTTCTACGTCCAGTACGGCCACGCCCGCGGCCACTCGATCTTCCGCAACGCGCGGGCGGAGGTGTTTCCGGAACTCCCTGTGGATGCCAACAAGCGGATTGCCTGGCTCAGTGAGTCGGCCGTGGAGCGGCTGTCGGATCCTGTTGAACTCGACCTTCTCAAGCGCCTCGCAATTTATCCGAGGATGCTGGAAGCCGCCGCGGCGGCACACGAGCCGCACCGAATTGCGTTCTATCTCTATGACTTAGCGAGTGAATTTCACGCACTTTGGACGAAGGGGCGCGATTTGCCCTATTTACGCTTCATTATCAATAATGATGCAGATCTAACAAAGGCGCGACTGGCCATGGTCCAGGGCGTCGTCTCTGTCCTGGCATCGGGCCTCGCCATCCTCGGCGTCCATGCTCCGGACGAGATGCGGTAGTTTGGGGCGAACTACTTAAGGGGAATATTGGGGGTACCGGCAGAAGCCGATCGCTTAGACTTGGTTGAAAGCCTTGTGGGTCGAAAGCCGCGCCTTGGTCGAGGGGCGCGCGGCTTTCCCGAAGGGACGCATCATCACGATGGCCGATCGATATCACGACAGAACGTTTCCTTCCGACGACTATGGCCGCGGCGCAGGCCAGCCTGGGAAGGCGGAAAACGATCCCTTGGCCGAGCTTGCCCGCCTGATCGGGCAGACCGATCCGTTCGCGGCACAGAGCCGCCCAGGTGACCGGGCGGCAGCAGCGCCAGCGCAGACTTATCAGGACGACGATTATTCGCAGGACGGCTATCAGCAGGACTATGCCGAGCAGGCCGCATCGCCTCAGCCTGGTCCGCCATCATGGATGCGTCGCGCCAACGTGCAACCGCAGCCGGCGCCCGAGCCTGACTATCCCGTCGCCGTGAATCCCGTTCATCCGCTGCACCGCTATTCGGCCCAGCCGGCCGCGCCCGAGCCTCAGTTTCATCAGCCGCAGGCCTATCAGGAGCGCGCCTATCAGGATCAGGCTTACCAGGAGCAAGCCTATCATCAGGAGCAGGCCCAGGAGCAAGCCTACGAGGCGCCGTACGAGCAGCCCGATCCGGCGCGCTATGACGATGCGCTCTACGGGCGGCTCGAGTCGGGCGAGCAGGATTTTCAGCGTGAGCCGGCCTATCCGGACGACCCTTACGCGTTCCAGAGCGACTATCCCGAGGCCGATCTCGACGAGCCCAGGAAATCGCGCGGCGGCATGATGACGGTCGCTGCGATCCTCGCGCTGGCCGTGGTCGGAACTGGCGCGGCCTTCGCCTACAAGACCTATATCGGCGCGCCCCGCAGCGGCGAACCGCCGATCATCAAGGCCGACAACACGCCGACCAAGATCGTGCCGGCGCCGTCGGACTCCTCGGCCAAGGTGCCCGATCGCATGGCGAGCGGCGACGGCAGCGAGAAGATCGTGCCGCGCGAGGAGGCGCCGGTCGACGTCAACAGCAAGGCGGCCGGTCCGCGTGTGGTGTTTCCGCCGCTGAACCAGAATGCGAACCCGCCGCCGGTTGCGAGCGTCTCGCCGTCCAACGTTCCGCCACCGAATGCCGGTCCGGTCCCGAGCAACGGGACGATGCCGAACAGTGCGCCACGCTCGGTCAAGGTCGTCGTTGTGAAGGGTGACCAGACCGATAGCACCGTGCCGCAGGCCGCCGCACCGTCAGCGGCCAAGCCGGCTGCGCCGCCGAAGCCGGTCGCTGCACCGGCCGCGCCGCGCAACCCGCCGACCTCGGCCAATGCCAGCGCCAACCAGCCGCTCTCGCTGGCGCCGCAGGCCGAACCGCCGCAGCGTATGGCCGCGACCAATCCGACCCAGATTGCACCCGCGCCCAGCGCTGGTGGCGGATTCGTCGTTCAGGTTTCCTCGCAGCAGAGCGAGGATAGCGCCGCCGCGTCCTACCGGGTGCTGCAGAGCAAATATGGCAGCGTCCTTGGCGGCCGCTCGCCAGTTATCAAGCGTGTCGATCTGACCGATAAGGGCAAAGGGATCGTCTATCGCGCCTTCGCCGGACCGTATGGTTCGGCCGACGAGGCGGTGCAGGCCTGCAACAATCTGAAGTCGGCTGGCCTGCCGTCCTGCTTCGTCCAGAGGAATTAGCGGCCGTTTCCTTGACCCCCTCCCGGGGCAGGGTTAATCGGCCCTATGAGCACGCGGGCCTTCAATACCGGCGTATCCGGAACGGAACTGACCGCCGCGGCGCGGGCGTTTAGCCGTGCCGGACGCCCATTGGACTTCATTCCCTTCAGGCGCAGCATCGAAATTTCGATGCAAGTCACGGTGCTGCTTAAGGAATTGACGGTCACGGGGTTGACCGCGGCCAATCTCGGCGGTCTCAGCATTCCCGTGGATGGCGCTCCCGAGCCCGCCCATCCGGTGACGACTTCTGCGACAATGATTGCTCAGGTGATTCGCAGCGCAATCGGGTTCCAGGGTTTGTTAATGAGTGATGACGTGCCGATGAACGCGCTGGCGGGAGGCATCGCCGAGCGAATTCGCGCCATGCTCGCGGCCGGCTGCGACACGACGCTTCACAGCAATGACAATGCGGAACTGGACGCATTGACCGCAACCACGGCATCCGCATGACCGCAGAAATCCTATCGTTTGAAACCGGGCGGCCCGCAGAGCTGGCCGAGGGCGAGCCGGCGTTGGTGGTCGACGTCGAGGGCTATGAAGGCCCGCTCGATCTGCTGCTCGCGCTGGCGCGACAGCAGAAAGTCGATCTCGCCAAGATCTCGATCCTGGCGCTCGCCGACCAATACCTTCACTTCATCGAAGCTGCGCGAAAGATCCGGCTCGAGCTTGCCGCCGACTATCTCGTGATGGCCGCCTGGCTTGCCTTCCTGAAGTCGCGCCTGCTGCTGCCGGAGCCGCCGAGTGCGGAAGGTCCGAGCGCTGAGGAAATGGCAACTGCGCTCGCCAACCGTCTGCGCCGCCTCGAAGCCATTCGCGAAGCCGCCAACCGGCTGATGAACCGGCAGCAATTGCTGCGCGACATTTTTCCGCGCGGCGAACCCGAGCAGATTGCCGAGATCAAGCATCCGAAATACACCGCGACGCTGTACGACCTGCTCACGGCCTATGCCTCACAGCGCCAGTCGCGCGTGCTGGCGAGCGTGCATCTGGCCAAGCGCACGGTGTGGTCGCTCGCCGAGGCGCGCGCCACGCTGGAGCGGCTGGTCGGCAGCATCAGCGAACAAGACGACTGGGGCGTGCTCGACGATTTCCTGGTCCGTCACGTCGCTGATCCGACGCAGCGCGCGACGGTGTTCGCCTCGAGCTTCGCCGCCGCGCTCGAGCTGGTGCGTGAAGGTCAGCTCGAGCTGAATCAGAAAGAAGCGTTTGCGCCCATCTATTTCCGGAAGGGGCGTCCCAAACCGGTTTCGGACGCAGCTCCCGCGCCCGATGCACCGGTCGCTTAAGTGCAAGAAGGAGAAGCTGCCATGGCTTTGGCGGAAGTTCGCGTAGACGAGGTCGAGCCGATGGAGAACGAGCCCCAGGCACGTCCGGAAGAACTGCGGCTGCTGGAAGCGCTGCTGTTTGCTTCGAATGAACCGCTGGATACGGCAACGCTGGCCAAGCGCATGCCCGAGGGCGTCGACGTCAAGGCTGCGCTCGAGCAGCTCCAGGCCGACTACGCCTTGCGCGGCGTGAACCTTGTGCGGGTCGCCAACAAATGGACGTTCCGCACCGCCGGCGATCTCGCCTGGCTGATGACGCGTGAGAGCACCGAGACCCGGCGCCTGTCGCGTGCCGCCATCGAGGTGCTGGCGATCATCGCCTACCACCAGCCGGTGACGCGCGCCGAAATCGAAGAGATTCGCGGCGTCGTCACCTCCAAGGGCACTCTCGACGTGCTGCTGGAGACCGGCTGGATCAAGCCGCGCGGCCGTCGCAAGACGCCCGGTCGCCCGCTGACCTTCGGAACCACCGAGGACTTCCTGTCGCAGTTCACCCTGGAACAGCTCGGCGATCTGCCGGGTCTGGAGGAACTGAAGGGTACGGGGCTGCTGGATTCGCGGTTGCCGACCGGCTTCAGCGTGCCGACGCCGTCGGATGATCCTCAGCTGCGCGAGGACGAAGACCCCCTGGAACCGGGCGAGGACCTCGATCTGGCCTTGGCGCCCGCGGTCGAGCCCGAGACGCCACCGGAAGGCGGCAATGAGGGTGGCGAAGGCGGGAACGAGGAGTGATCCTCCGATCCCTCTACGGGCCGCCTGCGACCAGTTAACACTAGGCAAGATTACGTAGCGCCAACAGCGAATTGGCGTTGCCTTGGTCCTTGTTTTTGAAGCCTGCGAAGCCTACGTTTCGGTGAAGATCGGCCGGGGTCCCGGCGATGCGCGTTTGGAGGGTTGCAGGATGGGTTCTCTTAGCATTTGGCACTGGATCTTGGTGATCGCAGTGGTCCTGCTGCTGTTCGGCCGCGGCAAGATTTCGGATCTGATGGGCGACGTGGCGCAGGGCATCAAGGCCTTCAAGAAGGGCATGCAGGACGACGACAAGGTCGCTGACAAGCCCGCCGAGCCGTCCAAGTCTATCGAGCACACTGCGGCGCCGACCGCGGCGCGATCCGACGTCGGCAGCAAGGCCGTCTGAACCAGGAGCACGCGAGACGCGGGAAACGGACCCGATCCTGCGCGTGAGGGATTGGGCCGGTCGTGGCTTCGCGTGAAACGGAAGACGTCATGTTCGACATCGGGTGGAGTGAGCTGGTTCTGATCGGGGTCGTGGCCCTGGTCGCCATTGGCCCGAAAGAGCTGCCGGGCGTGCTGCGCATGGTCGGCCAGTGGATGGGCAAGGCCCGCAAGATGGCCGCCGAATTCCAGGGCCAGTTCCAGGAAGCGATGCGCGAGGCCGAGATGGCCGACCTCAAGAAGAGCTTTGACGAGGTCAAGGAAGCCGCCTCCGGCTTCACCAGCGGCGGTCTGATGACCTCGCTGCAAAAGGACGTGAGCGACGCGCTGCGCGTCGATGCGCTCGACAAGCCGGCCGAGACCGCCGCGACTGCTGCCGTCGAACCGCCGGCGACTTCAATTGAAGCGCCGGCGATTTCGAGTGAAACGCCGGCAAGCCCGACTACGCCCGAAGCGCCGACGCCGGAGACCTTCGTGGAAGCCGAGGCGCATGCGACGGTGAACGAGCCGCTCGCCATCACCCGCGAGGTCGAGCAGACACCGGTTGCGCAGGACACTGCGCCCGAAGCGATCAAGGACGCCAAAGCGTCATGAGCGACGCCGATATCGAGGCCAGCAAAGCCCCGCTGATGGACCATTTGATCGAGCTGCGGTCGCGGCTGATCAAGGCGCTGCTCGGATTCGGCGTTGCTTTCATCTTCTGCTTCTTCTTCGCCAAGCAGATCTACAACGTGCTGGTCTGGCCGTTCGTGTGGGTCGCGGGCGCCGAGAACTCGAAATTCATCTACACGGCGCTGCTGGAATATTTCATCACCCAGCTCAAGCTCGCGCTGTTCGGCGCCGGTTTCATCTCGTTCCCGATCGTCGCAACGCAGATCTACAAGTTCGTCGCGCCTGGCCTCTACAAGCACGAGAAGAAGGCCTTCCTGCCATATCTGGTCGCGACCCCGTTCTTCTTCGTGCTCGGCGCGGCTCTGGTCTATTTCGTCGTGCTGCCGATGCTGGTGCGTTTCTCGCTCGGCATGCAGCAGGCCGGCAGCGACGAGACCGCGCAGATCCAGCTGCTGCCCAAGGTCGGCGAATATCTGTCGCTGATGATGTCGCTGATCTTCGCCTTCGGCATCGCTTTCCAGCTCCCGGTGATCCTGACGTTGCTCGGGCGGATCGGCATCATCACGTCAAAGATGCTGCGCGAGAAGCGCCGCTATTTCATCGTTCTGGCTTTCATTATCGCGGCGGTCCTGACGCCGCCGGATATCCTCAGCCAGTGCTCGCTCGCGATTCCGCTGCTTGCGCTCTATGAGGGCTCGATCATCGCAGTCTCGATGGTGGAGAAGAAGGCAGCCGCCTCGCAGGCGTCCACCGGTACGGATGTGTCGACGCCGGCCAATCCGGCGGAGTAGGGCGCCTCACCCTCGGTGTCATTCCCCGCGAAAGCGGGGAATCCAGTACGCCGCGGCCCCTCGGAGAATCACCCCTGTCTCTGGAATACTGGATCGCCCGCTTTCGCGGGCGATGACGCCTGTGGTAGTGGGAAGCGCTGTGCACCCCGCCAACACGCGCGTTGGCCATTGCACGCTGATTCAGGACCACAGCCATGCACGACATCAAATCGATCCGCGACAATCCGCAAGCCTTCGACGCCGGTCTCGCCCGGCGGGGCCTGAAGCCGCTGTCGGCGTCGCTGCTCGCGATCGATGAGCGTCGGCGGGCGTCGATCCTGGCTTCCGAGCAGGCGCAGGCGCGGCGCAATGCGGCGTCCAAGGAAATCGGCGACGCCAAGAAGGCCAAGGACGAGGCGCGTGCGGCCACACTGATGGCTGAGGTTGCCGAGCTCAAGACCACGATGCCGGAGCTCGAGGCCGCCGCGAAAGCGGCTGACGATGAGCTGACCAAAGAGCTGTCCGCGATCCCGAACATTCCGTTCGATGAAGTGCCCGACGGCGTCGATGAGCACGGCAACGTCCAGCACCACGTGTTTGGTGCCAGGCGCAACTACGGTTTTGCGCCGAAGCTGCACGACGATCTCGGCACCGCGCTCGGCTACATGGATTTCGAGGCGGCGGCAAAACTCTCCGGCGCGCGCTTCGTCGTACTGAAGAAGGGGCTGGCGCGCCTCGAGCGCGCGATTGGGCAGTTCATGCTCGACCTGCACACCAACGAGCACGGCTACACCGAGATCAATCCGCCGCTCCTGGTGCGCAACGAGGTGATGTTCGGCACCGGACAATTGCCGAAATTCGAGGACGACCAGTTCTGGGCGATCAAGGGCGAGCTGCTCGCGTCGCCCGATCACGAGCGGCTGAAGACCGAGCGCCTCGGCCTGATCCCGACGGCGGAAGTCTCGCTCACCAACCTCGCGCGCGAATCCATTCTCGACGAGAAGCAGCTGCCGATGCGGCTCACCGCGCTGACGCCGTGCTTCCGCGCCGAGGCGGGCGCTGCGGGGCGCGACACCCGCGGCATGATCCGCCAGCACCAGTTCACCAAGGTCGAGCTGGTCTCGATCACGACGCCTGAAACCAGCAAGGACGAGCTGGAGCGGATGCTGTCCTGCGCCGAGCAGGTGCTGCAGAAGCTCGACCTGCATTATCGCGTCATGACGCTCTGCGCAGGGGATATGGGTTTTTCGTCGCAGAAAACCTATGATATCGAGGTTTGGATGCCCGGGCAGGGCGAGGGCGGCATGTTCCGCGAGATCTCGAGCTGCTCGGTCTGCGGCGATTTCCAGGCGCGGCGCATGGATGCGCGCTCGCGCGGGCCGGACGGCAAGCCGCGCTTCGTGCACACGCTGAACGGCTCGGGTACCGCAGTCGGCCGCGCCCTGATCGCCGTCATGGAGACTTATCAGCAGGAGGACGGCTCGATTGCCGTCCCCAGCGTGCTTCAGCCCTACATGGGCGGGCTGAAGGTGGTCGCGCGCGAGTAAAACGCGTTGCTTGATGTTGCGGTAGAAACGTTCGGTTGCGAAGATCGGGCGGCCGGTTATCCTGCCGGCCATCCGTCAACGCGGACCGATCATCCATGGCCTTGCACCGCGACGTCTTCTGGGTCGGCCGACAATGGGCGGTGACTGGAGCCGGCATCCAGGCTGTCGACCAGCGCTTGCGTGGCGTGCTGGACATCGACATCGCGCGGCTCTGGGACGACACGCATGTGCAAAGCCGGCGTGCCAAGCCGGGCGTCAATGTCGAGGATTTTGACAAAGCGGTGACGGTCGCGCGTGAGCGCTTTCCAGAGACGCCCGCATCGACCCCGTTCGTTGCGCAACCGAAGGCGCCCGGTGTGATTGAGACACCCGCCGTCAGTCCAGTCGTACCGGTGATGCAGCTGCGCGCGGAGGGCAAGCTTGCGCGCTTCCTGCCGCAATGGCGCGTCCGCCGTTAATAACGCATCGGGCCTGGATAGGTCGGCGTGATCCGGAAATAGGTGCTCGTGTCCGTCGCGTGTGAACGGTGCCGCGTCGGCATGCAGCCATTGCGCGTTGCGACCAGGCCATGGCCGCAGTCGGTCTGCAGCTCCTCTGACGACAATTTTGGTGTTACATCGACATCCGGCTTCGCCGCGGCCGTGACGCAGGGGCCATCGCGCGGACAGCGTTTTGGCACGCATTTGCCGCGCGCGAATTCGAGATCATAAACCTGTCCGGACATCGTGACCTGGCCGTTGCACAGGCACACTCCGGCGACGGTCATCTGACCGCCAAGGCAATTGTCCGCGTTGGCGCGCACGCAGGTGCCGCCCGGATCCGTGCCCGCCGCCATCAACTGGAATCCGGCCGGGCAGGTGCATTGCCCATCGCTCGCCGTGCCGCCGATGCAAGTGATGGTGATCAGTGCACGCGGCGGCACGGCGGGCGGCGCGACGTCGGTGATGCAGGCGCCGCCCTCGATATGCGAGTTGGGCGGGCACACGAGCGGTGGGGGCGCGGCGTTGATTTCGGCCGGATCGGGAGGCGGGCTCGGCTCCGGGGCTGCCGGGAGCGGTGCGGCCGCAACGGGGGCCGACTTGGCGGCGCAGACACCGTTGAGGAACTCCTGCCAGGGAAAGCAGCGGTTTGCAGGTCCCGAATCCTCTGCCCATCCGGCGCCTGCCACGCAGAGGCCTAGACCGAGGACGATTGCGGCTGAAAAGCGGGTCATTCCGTGCCCAGTCGCCTGAAAATGCGAGAGAAAATTAAGATGCGACGTTGCGGCGCCGCAATGAGCTAGATCACAGAGGAGACCTGTATTGTATCGGTCGAATTCCCGCCTTCGGCCGGTTTGCCTGATCCGCCATAGCCGGATAAGACGGCCTGACCCCAGCTCAGGAATCGACCACCGGCATGCGCATTCTCTGCACCAACGACGACGGCATCCACGCTCCCGGCCTCAAGGTCGTCGAGGAGATCGCACGCGCGCTGTCCGACGACGTCTGGGTGGTGGCGCCCGAGCTCGACCAGTCCGGCGTGTCGCATTCGCTGTCGTTGAACGATCCGCTGCGCCTGCGCGAAGTCGGGCCGCGGCACTTCGCAGTGCGTGGCACGCCGACCGACTGCGTCATCATGGGCGCGCGCCATATCCTTGGCGCCAAGCTGCCTGATGTCGTGCTCTCCGGTGTCAACAAGGGCCGCAACGTTGCCGAGGACGTGGTCTATTCCGGCACCATCGCCGGTGCGCTCGAAGGCACCATCCTGGGCATCCCCTCATTCGCCCTGTCGCAGGAGTTCAGCGTCGAGACGCGCGAACGGCCGCCGTGGGACACTGCGCGCAAATTCGGTCCCGACATCCTGCGCAAGGTGATCAAGGCCGGCATCCCGAAGGACACGGTGATCAACGTCAACTTCCCGTCCTGCGCTCCGGAAGAGGTGCTCGGCATTCGTGTCACGCGGCAGGGCAAGCGCAATCTCGGCTTCCTCCGGATCGACGAGCGCAGGGACGGCCGCAACAATCCCTACTTCTGGATCGGCTTCGAACGTGCAGCAATGATGGATACGCCGGCCGAAGGTACCGATCTCGCGGCGCTGCGCGAGCGCTATGTCTCGGTTACGCCACTGCGGCTCGACCGCACCAATGAAGCGTTTTCCGAGGAGCTGAGCGCGACGTTAAAGTAAGGACGATTTGGAAGTAGCGGCTAGCCGCCGCGAAGCGCGGCTTCGATGGTCTTGCCGAGCGCGTCGATCTGAAACGGCTTCTGAAGCGCGGGCCGGTCGCGATATTGCTCGGGCAGGCCCGACGAGCCGTAGCCGGTGGCAAAGATGAACGGGCAGCCCTTTTCCCTGATGAGATCGGCAACAGGCGAGATGACCTTGCCGTTGACGTTGACGTCGAGGATGGCGATGTCGAACTCGGTGGCCTGGGCCAGCCGCAGGGCCTCGTTGATATCGCCCGCTTCAGCCGCGACCTTGTAGCCGAGCTCCTCCAGCATATCCGCGACCATCATTCTGATCATGACCTCGTCTTCGACGAGGAATACAGAGCGGCTCGAAAGCCCGGTCGCGATCATTGTCGTTGAGTCCTTGCCCATCTTCGAAAAACGTTCGCAGATAACGTGAATCGACGCAATGCGCGTTTCGGCCAGCGGACGCTGGGAAATGTCGTTTGCGGCTGGCCCGCTGCAAGCCGATCTGTGGTCAAATACCGCAGCAAAACGCTATCATAGGTTCCGGAGCAGGAACAGAATTTGTCCGGGCCTGAGCGACGTGTGCGACGATCCCGCCCTCTGACGAGACGATATAGGCAGCAATGACCTCCAATCAGCACCCGCCGGAAAAGATGATGTTTCAGCTCACGCTGAGGCGTCGTGGCATCAGCGATCAGGCCGTGCTGCGGACCATGGAAGAGGTGCCGCGCGATCTGTTTGTGGAGGCCTCCGATCGCGACGCCGCCTATCGTGATAGCGCGTTGCCGATCGCTTGCGGACAGACCATCAGCCAGCCTTTTGTCGTCGCCTACATGACCGAGCAGCTTCAGCTCCAGAAGAGCCACCGCGTGCTCGAGATCGGCGCCGGCTCCGGCTATCAGGCCGCCGTGCTGTCGCGGCTTTCGCGCCAGGTGCTTACGGTCGAGCGCTATCGCAAGCTTGCGGACGCCGCGCGCGCCAGGCTTGAAAAGCTCGACTGTCACAATGTCGAGGTGATGCTAGGTGACGGGCTCAATCTGCCCCCTAACATCGGCCCGTTCGACCGCATTATCGTCACGGCTGCAGTGGAGCAGATTCCCGAGAACCTGATCCAGCGGCTCGAGGTCGGCGGCATCCTGATTGCGCCGGTCGGCCCGCATCAGGGTGTGCAGACGCTGACCCGCCTGAGCCGGACCGAGGCCGGGATTGAACGCAGGGAACTCGTCGAGGTCCGCTTCGTGCCGGCGCTGCCCGGCGTGGCGCGGGAGCTGTAGAACTCCGGATTAGCTGCGCTGCCAACGTCTTATTGGGAGGGTTAAGCCGTTATTTACTCGACGCGTGTTTACTTAAAAGACCAGTTCTGTTGCGTACGAGTGAGTAACCATGTCTGTAGTCGCCGAGTTGCTTTACTCGCGCCGCGTACCGCAGGTCGCGGTGCTGGCGCTGATTTCCTTCAGCTTCGCAGGGTGCAGCGCCGATATGTCGTCGCGGCTGTCCCAGTCGAGCTTCTCCAATCCCTTCTCCGAATCGACCGGTTCGGTCCAGCAGGCCCCGCCGCCGCAGCGTGAGCTGCCACAATATGCGCGGCCGCAGACCCAGCCCGGCTATTATCAGTCCCAGGCCTTGCCGCCGCCGGCGGTCGCCGCACCGCAATCCTACCCGGTTGCTGCGGGTGGGGGCGTCTCCGGAGGTGGTCGCGGGCTCGGCTCCTACACGCCGCCGGCTCAGCCGCGTCTTGAAGCGACCGGCACCGTGCCGCCGCGCTCGGTCGCTGCCGCCCAGCCGGTCGGCGGGACCAAGATCATCGTCGGCACCAGCGACACGCTCGACGTGCTCGCCAAGCGCTACCATGTGAGCCCGCAGGCGATCATGGCCGCCAACGGCTACAAGGGTCCGCGCGCGCTCTCGCCTGGCCAGCAGCTGGTCATCCCGCACCCGGGCGCAACGGCCGCTGCGCCGGCGATGGCTCCGGTTGCCGCTGCTCCGGCGATGGCGCCGAAGCCGGTGGCAGCTGTTGCCGCGCCGTCCAGCTTGCACTTCGTCAATCACGGCGACACGCTCGCCAGCATTGCGCGCAAGAACCATATCTCTGCAGCCGAGCTCGCTCGCGCCAATGGTCTCGAACCGTCGGCCAAGCTCAAGCTCGGCACCAAGCTGACCGTGCCGGGCGCCAAGACCGCGGCGGTTGCCGCACCGCTTGCTCCGGCACCTGTCGCGGCGGCTCCCGTCGCGGCTGCGCTGCAGCCGGTTGCGGCCGGTCCGGTTGCTGCCACCAAGATGGCTGCGGTTGCGCCTGCGCAAAGTGCGCGCCTGGCCCAGGCCACCACCAATATCGAAGAGAAGCCCGCAGAGACGACGCCGGCGAAAGCGGCTGAGACCACCAGCTCGCTGCCGACCTTCCGCTGGCCGGTGCGCGGCAAGGTGATCACGAGCTACGGCGCCAAGACCAACGGCAAGTCCAATGACGGCATCAATGTCGCGGTGCCCGAGGGGACGCCGGTCAAGGCGGCTGAGGACGGCGTCGTGGCGTATTCTGGCAACGAGCTGAAAGGTTACGGCAATCTGGTCCTGGTTCGGCACTCCAACGGCTACGTCACCGCATATGCCCATGCGAGTGAGCTGTTGGTGAAGCGCGGCGATCCCATCAAGCGCGGTCAGGTCATTGCCAAGTCGGGTCAATCCGGGGAGGTGGCGTCGCCGCAGCTCCACTTCGAGATCCGTAAGGGATCGAGCCCGGTTGACCCGCTTCAATTCCTGAACGGCGCGTGAGGCCCCGTCAGGTTCTAGCTGTCTCCCTACGAACAGTGTCATCGCCCGCGAAAGCGGGCGATCCAGTATTCCAGAGACAGTAATCGAATACGGAGAAGCCGCGGCGTACTGGATTCCCCGCTTTCGCGGGGAATGACAGTTGTGGTCGAGGCAAGACTGTCCGTTACTGCGCCGTCAGCTTCACGCCGAGCCGTCCTGCCAGCTCCTGCACGAACTGCCAGGCGACACGGCCCGAGCGCGAGCCGCGCGTCGTCGACCATTCCAGTGATTCGCGCTCCAGCGCCTCATCGTCGAGCTTGATGCCGAAATGGCTGCAATAGCCACGCACCATGGCGAGATATTCGTCCTGGCTGCAGCGGTGGAAGCCGAGCCACAGGCCGAAGCGATCCGACAGCGAGACCTTTTCCTCGACCGCTTCGCCGGGATTGATCGCGGTCGAGCGTTCGTTCTCGATCATCTCGCGCGCGAGCAGATGGCGGCGGTTGGAAGTGGCATAGAGGATGACGTTCTCGGGCCGGCCCTCGATGCCGCCTTCGAGCACGGCCTTGAGCGACTTGTAGGACGCATCATTGCCGTCGAAGGAGAGGTCGTCGCAGAACACGATGAAGCGGAAGGACGAGGCGCGCAGCTGCTCCATCAGCGCCGGCAGGCTCTCGATATCCTCGCGGTGGATCTCGATCAGCTTGAGCTTGTCGGCGGGTTTGCGGTCCGCGTTGATGCTGGCGTGGGCCGCTTTCACGAGCGAGGACTTGCCCATGCCGCGCGCGCCCCAGAGCAGGGCGTTGTTGGCGGGCAGGCCGTTGGCGAAGCGCTCGGTGTTCTCCATCAGGATATCGCGCATCCGGTCGACGCCCTTGAGCAGGAACAGCTCGACGCGGCTGACCCGCGGCACCGCAGCAAGGCGGCCGTCGGGGTGCCAGACATAGGCGTCCGCCAGTTTGAACGACTCGCGCTCGACGGCGGGCTTGCCCTGGGCGGCGAGGTGCGCCGCAATGGTCTCCAGTGCGCTGACGATGCGCTCCTGGGAAAGATCCTGGGAGGCTCCCTTGGAGGCCGCCTTCGAGACCGCCTTGGGGCGTTTTGCCGCGATCTGGGCGGGCTTCGTGGCAGGGGTACGGGGGCCTTTGCCGGCCGGGCTTTTGCTTGGTTTTTTGGGCATGTCCGAAGTTCCTGAGAATGCAGCCTTTATCGGGCCTGACGACCCGCCGCAAGGTGGCCAAATCGACGGTCTGGCAGCGTTGCAATTGGGGCAATGGCCGCTATAGTCCGCGCGAATTTGACCGAGCCGGTCGCCGTAAGGGCCTGACCGGCTTCCCCTGTTTCCACGAGGATCGTCCGAATGTTCATTACCCCTGCGTATGCCCAGGCCGCGGGCGCCGGCGACACCAACAGCATGTTGATGTCGCTGCTGCCGTTCGCCCTGATCTTCGTGATCATGTACTTCTTGATTCTGCGTCCGCAGCAGAAGAAGGTGAAGGACCACGCCGAGCTCGTGAAGAACATCCGCCGCGGCGATACCGTCGTGACCTCGGGCGGCCTGGTCGGCAAGGTCACCAAGGTGGTCGATGACGACCAGATCGAGTTCGAGATTTCCGACGGCGTGCGCGTGCGCCAGATGCGTTCGATGATCTCGGGCGTGCGCGCCAAGGGCGAGCCGGCCAAGGACAGCGCGAAGGAAAGCGCCAAGGACGACGCCGCGGCGAAGTGAGCGCTTTCCCGCGAGCATCTCAAATCTCCTGATCTGACAGGTCCAGTCGATGTTGTATTTCACGCGGTGGAAGGCGCTCGGGATTATCCTGACGGCGCTGATCGTGTGCCTCTGCGCGGTCCCGAACTTCTTCCCTGAGGCGCAGGTCAAGACCTGGCCCGCCTGGGCGCAGCGGCGCCTGGTGTTGGGTCTCGACTTGCAGGGCGGCTCCTCTCTGCAACTCGAGGTCGACTCCAATTACGTGAAGAAGGAAAGGCTCGACCAGATTCGCGACGACGTCCGTCGCGTGCTGCGTGAGGCCAAGCTCGTTTACACCGGTCTCGTAACGAAGGGCGATGCCGTCGAGGTGCGCGTCAAGGACGCGGATGTCCAGACGGTGCTCGCCAAGTTGCGTGAGCTTGCGCAGCCGATTGGTGGCCTTGTGGGGTCCAGCGGCCAGCGCGACCTTGAAGTCGCGGACGCTGGTGGCGGATTGATCCGCCTCAGTATTCCGGAGGCCGCGATGATCGATCGTTTGCGCAAGACCATCGAGCAGTCGATCCAGATCGTCGAGAAGCGCGTCAACGAGCTCGGCACAGTCGAGCCTATCATCCAGCGTCAGGGTAACGACCGCATCCTGGTGCAGGTGCCGGGTTTGCAGGATCCCACCCATTTGAAGGAATTGCTGGGCAAGACCGCGAAGATGGAATTCCGCATGGTCGATCCCTCGGTGCCGCCGGACCAAGCACAGCAGGGCGGATTGCCGCCGGACACCGAGTTTCTGCCGAGCGCCACGCCGCCGTCGCCCGGCTACGTGGTCAAGAAGCAGGTGCTGGTTGCGGGCGGTGATCTGACCGACGCCCAGGCGACCTTCGACCAGCGTACCAATGAGCCGGTCGTCAGCTTCAAGTTCAATACCTCGGGCGCGCGCAAGTTCGCGCAGGCCACGCAGGAGAATGTCGGGGTACCCTTCGCGATCATTCTCGACAACAAGGTGATCTCGGCGCCGGTCATTCGCGAGCCGATCACCGGCGGCCAGGGCCAGATCTCCGGCAATTTCACCGTGCAGTCGGCCAATGACCTCGCGATCCTCTTGCGCGCAGGCGCGCTGCCGGCACCGCTCACGGTGGTCGAGGAACGCACCGTCGGTCCGGGCCTCGGCCAGGACTCGATCGAGAAGGGCGAGCTTGCGGCCTATGTCGGGTCGATCCTGGTCGTCGTGTTCATGCTGTTGACGTACCGGCTGTTCGGCGTGTTCGCCAATATTGCCGTCTGTATCAACGTCGCAATGATCTTCGGCCTGTTGTCGCTACTCAGCGCCACGCTGACGCTGCCCGGCATCGCCGGCATCGTGCTCACCGTTGGCATCGCGGTTGACTCCAACGTGCTGATCTATGAGCGCATCCGCGAGGAATTGCGCGGCGGGAGAACCCCGATCTCGGCGATCGACGCAGGCTTCAAGCGGGCGCTTGCGACCATTCTCGATTCCAATATCACCACCTTCATCGCCGCTGCAGTGCTGTTCATGATCGGCACCGGTCCGGTGCGCGGCTTCGCAGTGACGCTCGGTATCGGCATCATCACCACAGTGTTTACCGCCTTCACCATGACCCGCCTGATTGTGGCGTGGTGGGTGCAGTGGAAGCGGCCGAAGACTGTGCCGATTTGACAATTCGAGGCCGGCTGTGACCACCACTCAAATCGTTCTCATCTCTCTCGGCGTCCTGATTGCCGTGCTGACCGTGGTCAGCGTGCTCGGCGTCCTGCCGTCGTTGCGCATCGTGCCAGACAATACGCATTTCGACTTCACGCGCTTCCGCCGCATCAGCTTCCCGATCTCGGCGGCGCTGTCGATCCTCGCCATCACGCTGTTCTTCACTCATGGCCTGAATTTCGGCATCGACTTCAAGGGCGGTACCTTGATGGAGGTGCGGGCCAAGTCGGGCTCCGCCGATCTTGCGCAGATGCGCACAACTCTCGGCAGCCTCGGCCTTGGCGACGTCCAGCTGCAGCAATTTGGCGGCCCCGCCGATGTGCTGCTTCGCGTTGCCGAGCAGCCGGGCGGCGACAAGGCGCAGCAGGCAGCTGTGGACAAGGTTCGCGGTGCCCTCGGCGAGTCCGTGGAGTATCGCCGCGTCGAGGTGGTGGGCCCGCGCGTCTCCGGCGAATTGCTGGGTTGGGGCATGGCCGGCCTGATGCTCGCGATCGGCGCGATCCTGATCTATCTCTGGTTCCGGTTCGAATGGCAGTTCGCGCTCGGCGCCATGATCGCCAACGTGCACGATATCGTGCTGACCATCGGCTTCATGTCGATCAGCCAGGTCGACTTCGACCTGACCAGCATCGCGGCGCTTCTGACCATTCTCGGCTATTCGCTCAACGACACCGTCGTCATCTATGACCGCATCCGTGAAATGTTGCGGCGCTACAAGAAGATGCCGATGCCGCAGTTGCTGAACGAGTCCATCAACTCGACGCTGTCGCGCTCGATCATCACCCACTTCACCGTGACGCTGGCTTTGCTCGCGCTGCTGCTGTTCGGCGGCCATGCCATCCACAGCTTCACGGCGGTCATGATGTTCGGCGTGGTGCTGGTCGGCACCTACACCTCGATCTTCATCGCGGCGCCGATCCTGATTTATCTCGGCGTCGGCGAGCATCGCGAAGATGCGAGAGAAGAGGCTCCGCCGGCGAAGAAAAGCAAGGCGTGATCCGAACCGCAGGCCCTCGCATGAGTTTGCGAGGGCAGTCAGCTCATTCGGACGAAGCTCATGGCCGGCGATCCCAACGCTCCCCATTTCCCGCGCTCGGCGCCGATCGAGGCCTATGGCAAGGGCGGCTTCGCCTTCGCCGGCATGTCGCACCGGGGCTCGCTGCTGTGCCTGCCTGATGCGATCTGGGCCTGGGACGTGACCGATCCCACCAAGATCGACCGCCATTCGCTGGATCGGGTTTTTGCGGCCGCCAACAGCATCGATACGCTGTTGGTCGGGACCGGAACCGGAGTCTGGCTGCCGCCGCCGGAGCTGCGCCAGGCGCTGAAGGCGGTTAGGGTGGTGCTGGACACCATGCAGACCGGCCCCGCCGTACGTACCTACAACATCATGATCGGCGAACGGCGCCGCGTCGCGGCTGCGCTGATTGCCGTGCCATGAGCCGCGCTGCGACGCCGCCCGACACCGTGACATTCTGCGCCGACCTTGTGCGCACCCACGACTTTCCGCGTTATGCCGCGACCCTGTTCGCGCCTGCCGCCGAACGTCGGGCGCTGCTGGCGCTCTACGCCTTCAATGTCGAGATCGTCCGGGTCCGCGACCAGGTGAGCCAGCCTTTGCCCGGGGAAATCCGCTTTCAATGGTGGACGGATCTGTTCTCGGGCCTCGTTCACGGCAGCGCTGAGGGCAATCCGGTGGCGGCCGAGCTGTTGCGCGCGATCCGCGATTTTGGCCTGCCGGTCGAGCCCTTGTCGCTGCTCGTCGACGAGCATCAGTTCGATCTCTACAACGATCCGATGCCGACCATGACGGCGCTTGAAGGCTATCTGGCGGCGACTTCTTCGGCCTTGTTCGCGCTTGCCGCGCGGATCATGGGCGAGGCTTCGGATGCGAGCGAGCATCTCGCACGACATGCGGGCCTGGCGCAGGGCATCGCGCAGGTGATCGCGAACCTGCCGCGGGACTCGGCCCATCGACAATTGTTCCTGCCGCAGCAATTCCTCACCAGCCATGGCTGCGGCATCGAGGATGTGTTCGCAGGTAAACAGACGCCCCATCTGAATGCCGTGCTGGATCAGCTCATGGGCGAGGCCCGGCAGCATCTCGCGACGGCCTTATCGCTGCTGGCACAGGTGGCGCCGCCGGCGCGGGCGGCATTCCTGCCGCTCAGCCAGGCGCGGGCCGATCTCGATCGCCTGTCGCGGCCTGGGCGCAATCCCTTCACGCCGCAGCCGGTATCGCGGTTGCGCACGCTGTGGACGCTGTGGCGGGCTTCACGATCCCGGGAATTTACCAAATAGCGGTTGGCTTATCGCCCGAGGTGGCCAAATGCTCTATGCTGTCCCATGGCTGAATTGTCCCAAATCGCATCCCCCGATCTGAGCGGCCTTCCGGTCGCACCGGGCGATATTCACGCTGCTGCCGAGACCATCCGCGGTGCCGTCGTCGAGACGCCCTGCAGCTACAGCCGGACGCTGAGCAACATTTGCGGCTGCGAGCTCTGGCTCAAATTCGAGAACCTCCAGTTCACCTCGTCGTTCAAGGAGCGTGGTGCGCTGAACCGGCTCACGGCGCTGACGCCGGAGGAGCGTGCGCGCGGCGTCGTCGCGATGTCGGCGGGCAACCACGCGCAGGGCGTGGCCTATCATGCCAAGCGGCTCGGCATTCCCGCCACGATCGTCATGCCGGTGGGCACGCCGATGGTGAAGGTCGAGAACACCAGGCATCATGGTGCCGAGGTGGTCGTCACCGGCGCGACGCTGGAGGAGGCGGCCGCGTTTGCGCGAAGTCACGGCGAAGCCCGCGGCATGATCTTCGTCCACCCCTACGACGATCCGCTGGTCATCGCGGGGCAGGGCACGGTCGGGCTGGAGATGCTCAAGGCGGTGCCGGAGCTCGACACGCTGGTCGTCCCGATCGGCGGAGGTGGCCTGATCAGCGGCATCGCCATTGCGGCGAAATCGATCAAGCCGTCGCTGCGGATATTGGGCGTCGAGGCCTGGCTCTATCCCTCGATGTACAATGCCGTCCATGGCGGCAATCTGCCGGCGCGCGGCGATACGCTCGCCGAAGGCATCGCGGTCAAATCGCCGGGCAAGATCACCACGGAAATCGTCCGCAGGCTGGTCGACGACATCGCGCTCGTCAACGAAGCCGAGCTCGAGCGCGCAGTCGCAACCCTGATCTCGATCGAGAAGACGGTCGTTGAGGGTGCAGGCGCTGCGGGCCTTGCGGCGATCATGTCCGATCCCACGCGCTTCGCCGGCGAGAAGGTTGGTCTGGTCCTGAGCGGCGGCAATATCGACACAAGGCTGATTGCCTCGGTGCTGACGCGCGAACTCGCGCGTGAGGGACGGCTGACCCAGCTCTCGCTCGATATTCCTGACAGGCCGGGCCAGTTGGCCGCGGTCGCGGCGCTGCTGGCAGAAGCCGGCGCCAATATCATCGAGGTCTCGCACCAGCGGACCTTCTCCGACCTGCCGGCCAAGGCGACGCTGCTGCAATTGGTCATCGAGACTCGCGACAGCGCGCATCTCGATGAGGTCATGGCCAAGCTCAGCGCATCCGGACTGAGCGCGCGCTGCACCTGAGCGGCGCTATTGCGGCGCCAGACTGGCGAGGTGGGCGATCAGTCGGTCGATCTCGGCTTCCGTATTGTAGTAATGCGGGGACGCCCGCACGACCACCGGCAGCGCGCGGAGTTCGGCGTCGATGCGGGTGCTCGACGGATCCGAGGCGCCGATCGTGATGCCGGCCGCGGCGGCGCTGCGGACGATCGCATCCGCCTCACGCCCCTCCATCGTGAAGCTGACGATCGCGCCGGGCGCACGGCCGAGATCGCGAATGGTGATGCCGCTGATCGCGCCGAGGCCATTGCGGAGACGGTCCGCCAGCAGGCGGCAGCGCTGCTCGATCGGGCCGAGGCCGATCGCCAGCGCGTAGTCTATGGCGGCGCCGAGCCCGAGCCGGGCTGCGTAATTGTTCTCCCATGTCTCGAAACGGCGGGCATCGTCGCGGAGCCGATAGTGGTCCCGCGAGACCCAGGGTGCCGCAAAGTGGTCGATCATCGGCGGTTCAAGCTGTTGCAGCAGCGGCCTGCGGACATAGAGGAAGCCGGTGCCGCGCGGGCCGCGCAGGAATTTGCGCCCTGTGGCGGACAGCATGTCACAGCCGATGGCTTCGACGTTGACCTGCATCTGGCCGACGGCCTGGCAGGCATCGAGCAGATAGGGAATGCCGCGTGCGCGCGCGATTCTGCCGACGGCTGCTGCAGGATTGACCAGCCCGCCATTGGTCGGAACCCACGTGATGGCGATCAGCTTCACGCGGTCGTCGATCATGCGTTCGAGCGCCTCGATGTCGAGTTCGCCGGTAGTGTCGCTCGGCACGACATCGATGACCGCGCCTGTGCGCCTGGCGACCTGCAGGAATGCGACATAGTTGGCGGCGTATTCCGCCTCGGCGGTCAGGATCCGGTCGCCGGCGCGAAACGGCAGCGCATAGAACGCCATCTGCCAGGCAACGGTCGCGTTCTCCATGAGCGCGATCTCGTCGGGCGCGGCATTCAGCAGGCGCGCCACCGAGCTGTAGACCGCATCAAGCCGCTCGGACTCGCGGTCCGCGGCGGCATAGCCTCCGATCTCGCTCTCGAGATCGATATGCTGCTTCATCGCCGTGACAACGGCCGTCGGCATGAGCGCCGCGCCGGCATTGTGGAGATAAGCGAGCCGGGAGGCGGCCGGTGTGTCGGCTCGTATTTGCTCGATGTCGATCATCTGCACCTCCGCGTCTTGCGACCTCTGCGCATGAATTAGACGCGCTCAAGAATGCGAGCAAGATGGCGGGTCGCGAGGGGCTTCGCCTCAGATGCAGAGGCCGAGCAGCTTGACATGGCAGTTGCTGGATTTGGGCTTGCTTGCGGGCGCGGTCTCGCGCTTGACAGCAACCAGAGGCTCCTTGTCCTTGTTCTTCTTGCCCTTCGGCTCGTAGTCGCCGGCGATTACCATGGCCCAATAGGTGCGCTTGCCGCTGGCATTTTTGGCGCTCGCGATGCCGACGCGGGAAGCGTTGTGCAACAACAGGTTCTTGCGATGCCCGGACGAGTCGATCCACTGGCCCAGGGTCTTCTCGAAATTGTCGTAGCCGTAGGCGATGTTCTCGGCGGCACGGCCGGCGCCTGATGGCGCGACGCGCTTGTTGAACGGGCCGAGAGCGTCGTGGCTGAGATCGTCCTTCGCCGCCATCGCCCGGGCCTGGTCCATCGCAATGCGGTCGAGGGTTGTGTCGCGTACGACGCGGCCCTCACCATGTTTCAGCCGGAAGCCGGAGATCTGTTCGGCAGGGGACTCCGCGGCCATCACAGGCGCGGCTGCCAGCAGCACGAGACCTGCGATCAGCAGGGTCGCGCGGCGCCTCATGGTCCCCCAGCTAGTCATCGTTCCCCAAGTCAGCGTGATCCCGGCTTCTCCACCGGCATTGTGGAGGCTTCAAGGCGCCGCGGACCCCTTAGTCTAGCTGGTGGGCAGGTCCGCCTCGAAATTGAAGCGATCGCGCAGGTTCTTGCGCTGCTCCAGGATGTCCTTGAGGAAGGCGCGGTCCTGGTCGTTCTTCATCATCGGCTCGATCAGGTCGAGCTGGTTCATGGCGACCAGTTGCAGGATCTCGGTGCGCGGCTTGCCGCTGCTGTCGCGCGGCAGCGCGTGCACGACCTGGATGTGTTCCGGCGGTTTTGGCCCCTTGGCGACAGTGAGCTCGTTGCGCAGCTGTCCTTCAAGCGCGGCTTGATCCGCTTCGACGAAGGCATAGAGCCCGACGCCCGAACGACGGTCGGCAAAGGCGACGATGGCGGTATCGCGCACGGCGGGGTTTTGGCGGATCAACTCGGCCAGCACCGGCGCGTCATTGACGAGACGGCGGCCGCCGCCCTCGCGGTCGGTGAAATTGAAGAGGCCACGGGTGATCGCGCGATAGACCTTCTTGCCGGTGGCAAGCCACAGGCTCGCGGCGAAGGATTTTTTCGCCAGGATCTTTCGCTCGCGCGGCGTCAGCGCCTCGGGCGCGTAGGAGCGCTTGTGCTTGAGCAGATGGCGGAGGTCTTCGTAGGCGAGGACGCGATAGAGCCGGCCGCGCCGGTTGAAGCAGGCTGCGAGCTGGAAGTCGGTGACATAGGCACGCCCATCGCGGCCGACCAGCCAGTTCTGTTCCTTGGCGAGATCGTTGTGGCAGATGCCGGCGCGGCGCAGCCTTCGCAGCGCCGCCTTGGCCGAGCGGAAATAGGCAAGATCGCCATGGGGTTTTGCCAGGTGCAGCGCGACGCCGTCGACGAAGCCGCGCACAAGAGCGCGGCGGCCGGCCCAGAGCAGTTCAGGGCCGACGTTGAGGCCTTTGGCGAGCGCCAGCGCGTGCTTCTCGCGCGCGAAAAGGTGTCGCGCCAGCAGGAACGACCACCACGGCACTTCATCGAGTCGTCGCAACACCGCGTCGACCTCGCCACCGTTGGCGCGGAAGCGGCCGCGCTCGACGGTCGAGAACACGTCGCGCTTGAGCAGCACGCCCTCGGTCCAGCGCGCCGACAATGTCGCGGCGTCGTCTTTGGGAAGGTTCATTGAAAACTCACGCCGCGGCGGCAATACGCAGATGATCGGCGATCCAGCGATCGAGATCGGCGAGCGCCAATGCGCTCATCGCCTGCTTCTTGGCGACCGTCTTCTCGTTGCCGCGCAGGCGTGTGCCGTCGGGCTTCTTCGTCGGAGCGCTGGAGAGCGGCGGGAACAGGCCGAAATTGATGTTCATCGGCTGGAACGAGCGCGTGCCCGGTTCGATGGTCTCGATATGGCCGCCGGTGATGTGGCCGAGCAGGGATCCCAGCGCAGTCGTGCCCGGCGGGCTCGCAAGCGTCTCGCCGCGCGCATCGGCCGCCGCGTAGAGACCCGCGATTAGGCCGACGCTTGCGGACTCAACATAGCCCTCGCAACCCGTCATCTGGCCGGCAAAGCGCAGCCGCGGCTGCGCGCGCAGGCGCAGCTGACCGTCGAGCAGTTTTGGCGAGTTGAGGAAGGTGTTGCGATGCAGGCCGCCGAGGCGGGCGAATTCGGCTTTCTCAAGCCCCGGAATAGTGCGGAAGATGCGCTGCTGCTCGCCGTATTTCAGCTTCGTCTGGAAGCCGACGATGTTGTAGAGCGTGCCGAGCTTGTTGTCCTGGCGCAGCTGCACGATCGCGTAGGACTTCGTCGTAGGATCGTGCGGATTGGTGAGGCCCACCGGCTTCATGGGGCCGTGGCGCAAGGTCTCGGGGCCGCGTTCCGCCATCACCTCGATCGGCAAGCAGCCGTCGAAATAGGGCGTGTTGGTCTCCCATTCCTTGAACTCGGTCTTCTCGCCAGCGATCAGCGCGGCGACGAAGCCGTCATACTGCTCCTTGGTCATGGGGCAGTTGATGTAGTCCGCGCCGGTGCCGCCGGGGCCGACCTTGTCGTAGCGAGACTGGAACCAGGCCACCGACATGTCGATGGACTCGCGGTGCACGATCGGCGCGATCGCATCGAAGAAGGCGAGCGCGTTCTCGTCGGTCAGCTCGCGGATGGCATCCGCCAGCGGCGCGGAGGTGAGGGGGCCGGTGGCGACGATGACGTTGCTCCACTCGGCCGGCGGCAGGCCTTTGATCTCGCCGCGGGCGATCTCGATCAGCGGATGGTCGTTCAGCGCCTTGGTCACGGCGGCCGAGAAGCCGTCGCGGTCGACGGCGAGCGCGCCGCCCGCGGGCACCTGGTGGGCGTCTGCCGCACGCATGATGAGCGAGTCGAGTCGTCGCATCTCGGCATGGAGCAGGCCGACGGCGTTGTTGGCGGCGTCGTCCGAGCGGAATGAGTTTGAGCAGACGAGCTCGGCAAGCCCGTCGGTGCGGTGCGCCTCGGTCATGCGGTCGGGCCGCATCTCGTGCAGCACCACGGGCACGCCTGATTTTGCCACCTGCCAGGCGGCTTCGGAACCGGCAAGGCCGGCGCCGATGACGTGCACGATATTGGATTGGGGTCCTGTCATGGAGCGGACAGGTAGCGCTTTTCGGTGGCCAGTGGAATCGCCGAGATCGAGTTTTCTGCCACCGGATGCGACAACGCCCGCACGAGGCGGGCGCTATCGGTTCGTCCGGTGAAGGGCTGAACGATATCAGCCCTGATACTGACCGGCGGCAACGCGCGGGATGTCCGAGCGATCGAGGCCGATGTCGGCCAGTTCGCGATCGCTGAGCTGGGACAGCTCGGCAACATTGCGCTGATAGTCCCGGAAAGCCTGGATCATGCGGATGAGCGAGAGCAGCATTGGTAGTCTCCTGTAGTTCGATTCAGCCCTTGCCCGGGCGTCATCGTTGAAATGAATATAGGTGAGAGTGGTGCACTGCGAAAGTTCCGATGTTGCGATGCAGCTAAGCGAAGAACGCATGGCATCGGTAAGGGGCGATTAACCTGTCGGCAGTCCCGCCCAATAGCTAGGCGGAAATCCCTGCGTAGTGCAATAAACGTCCGTGAAATCACGGGTTTATAGCAAATTCTGCGGTTCCGATGCTGATGGAAATAAGTCGCGTTTCCGTGACCTGCAAGGCGATCCGCCAGCTTGTAAGCCCAAGTCTCGCATGCGCGAATCGCATGAATCCTGATCTGTAGTAATGAATTATTATTCAAAGTAACGTCGAGAGCCTTGTCGATTTGTGGAAGCGGGCGCCGCGACGGTTCTCTGGCCTTCAGCAAAGCGGGATCCGTCTGACGCGCCTCGCCGATCGGCTGAGGTTGCCCCCTCCCTCGTTGATGCAGTGCACACACGCGGTGCGTGCAGACCCGGATTACAAAGTTGTAATGAAAATCAGAAATTTCGCATGAGGCTCTGCGCCGCGCGCAACATCACGCAATTCTCGCGGGGAATTTATTGCGGCAAGTTGCCGCGTCGGCAGCAAAGTCACGTTGCAGATTCCGGCAATGTCGCTGGGTCTGTCCCAAGAACAAGAGAAGGAAAGTAACATCATGACGAAGTTACTCGGGGTTATCGCAGTTGCCGCCGTCGCATTCGCCATCGCGCCTGCCCAGGCCGCCAAGCACAGCATGGGCGGCTGCAGCGGGGCCAATCTGGAAAAGACGGAGACCGCGATCGAGAACATGCCCGACGGCGACGGCAAGTTCGTTGCGGAGAAGGAGATCACGGCTGCGCAGGACGCGCTGCTCAATGGCAAAATGGGTGCATGCGGCGCGCACCTGAACAAGGCAATGCAAGCCACCATGGGCAAGTAACGGGCAGGTAAACGCAATCCCAAGAGAGGGCCGGTCGCGAGGCGATCGGCCCTACGCCTTTTGTGTCTGGGCGTGTGCTTTAAGGGGCGTGGGCGAGCTGCGTGGCAAAATAGGCCACCGTCTTGGAATAGACCTCGCTCTTGTTCCACTGCTGGAGCACCGCGAAGTTCGGGCTGCCCGGCTGCCAATCCTTACCCTTCTGCCAGCCATAGCCCGCAAGATAGTTCGCCGTCGAGGCCAGCACGTCGGGCGCGTTGTGCAAGAGGTCGCGCTTGCCGTTGCCGTCGAAATCGACGGCGTATTTCATCCAGGACGACGGCATGAACTGGGTCTGGCCGAGCTCGCCGGCCCAGGCGCCCTTCATGTCGGCAGGCGCGAGATCGCCGCGCTGGACGATACGCAGCGCATCTATCAGCTCGCCGCGAAATTGCTCGGCGCGCCGGCAATCATAGGCCAGCGTCGCCAGCGAGCGGATCGTCGCGAACTTGCCGGTGTTGACGCCGAAATCGGTCTCCAGACCCCAGATCGCGACCAGCACCTCGCCCGGCACGCCATAGGTCTGCTCGATGCGCGACAGCACCGAGCCGTATTGCTTCATCATGTTGGAGCCGCGCGTCATCCGCGGTGGCACCATGCGACCGGAAAACTCTTCGAAGGTCTGGGTGAAGACCTTTTGCGATTTGTCACGGTTCAGCACGCTCTGGTCGAGCGTGACGCCGGCAAGCCCGGCGGCGATCGCCTGTTGCGAGATGCCCTTGGCGGCGGCCTCGGTTTTGAAGTCGGCGAGCCAGGCGTCGAAATTGCCCGAGCCGCAGGCGACCGCGGAGACGGCGGGTTCGGCGGACAGGATTGACACGGAGAGGGCGAGGGCTGCGAGAGCCAGACGAGAAATCGTCAGGGTCATTCGAGTAAATTGATTCCGTGAAGTGGCATGACCGGCGGCGGCAATCTCGATTGTAACCGCGGCCAAAGCAAGGCGTATGACAGTCACCGATCCCGCCCGGGGCCCGGGCGGGATCGGTTGTAACAAGATCGTCAGGTACAAGATCGTTAGACGTCGTTCCTATTCCCTATTCCGCCACGGGAAGAGATTGGCGGGGAAATCGGCTGCCGGCTTGCGCGGACGCTGCGGTGGAGGTGGCACCGGCCGGGCACCGGGCTCGGAGACGATGACTTTGCGGTAGAGATGCCAGGTGGCGTGGCCGAGCAGGGGGATGACAACGGCGAGCCCGAGGAATGCCGGGATCGTGCCGAGAGCCAGCAGCATCGCCACGATCAGGCCCCAGGCCGCCATCGGCACCGGGTTTTTGGCGACGACGCGCAGCGAGGTAACCATCGCGTCCAGAGCGCCGGCATGGCGGTCGAGCATCAGCGGGAATGAGACAGCGCTGATGCAGAGTGCGGCGAGCGCAAACAGGAAGCCCGTGCCGCAGCCGATCACGATCAGCCACCAGCCCTGAGATGTCGTCAGCACGCGCGTCACGAAATCCGAGATTCCGGTCACGCCCTCATAGCCGAACGCAGCCACATAGATTGCCTGTGCGGTCGCGACCCAGGTCACGAACAGGGCGAGCAGCAGCGTGCCAAGGCCGAGCATCGCGCCGAAGGAGGGCGAGCGCAGCACATCCATGGCATCCCAGGCGCTCGCTTCCTCATGGCGCTCGCGACGGCTCGAGAGTTCGTAGAGGCCGAGTGCTGCGAACGGTCCGATCAGGGCGAAGCCCGCGGCCAGCGGAAACAGCAGCGGTATCACTGAATAGCCCATTGCGACGCGCGCGATCACGAGGCCGAGCACAGGATAGATCACGCAGAGGATGATGGCGTGGCTCGGAACCGCCTTGAAGTCTTCCCAACCGAGCTTGAGCGCGTCGTGTAGGTCGGAAAGTTGGATGGTTCGGATCACCGGTCCAGCCGCGTCTGCGGTCTGGCCCATTGTTGGGACATTGCCCGGATAGAGTGTGGCCATGGTTGGCTTGCTCCCTTGCCATGCAGCCGAATTCGGCGCCGACAACGGCGCAAGCGGCCGCCTTTTCTGAGTTTCGCGAGTCCAACCAGACGCGAATTCCGGATGGCATCGCGAGCTGAGCGAGAAACGTACGCCTATTTCCGAGGCCTGTCCCTCACGGATGGGTGAGATTCGTTGCCGCAGTGCAACCTCGATGACGTCATCCGGTCGTCATTTCGCCGTAGATAAGCTCATGCTGTTTGTGGTTCGCGGGACTTCGCGGGCGCAACGACGTAACTTCGTCTATAAGGGCCCACTCAGGGCCTTCCAACGGGATCCTTTTCGGGGAGCAGACATGAGCATTTTCGGGAAAATCATGGGCGCAATCTTCGGCGGCCAACCAGCTTCCGCTGCGCCCGCCGGCGGCGCACCCGCGGGCAGCGCTCCGGCAGGGGCCGCGCCGGGCGGATCGGCGCCAGCGTCTGCGCCGGCTGCCGCGCCTGCGGCAACGGTCGATGTCGCCGCGATCGTCGACGCGGCCGTCGCTGCGCACAAGGGCGAAAAGCTGGAATGGCGCACCTCGATCGTCGACCTCATGAAGGCGCTCGACGTCGATTCGAGCCTTGCTGCGCGCAAGGATCTCGCCAAGGAGCTCGGCTACACCGGCGACATGAACGACTCCGCCAGCATGAACGTCTGGCTGCACAAGCAGGTGATGTCCAAGCTCGCCGCCAATGGCGGCAAGCT
Organism: Bradyrhizobium ganzhouense; assembly: GCF_049949285.1. Taxonomy (NCBI): domain Bacteria; kingdom Pseudomonadati; phylum Pseudomonadota; class Alphaproteobacteria; order Hyphomicrobiales; family Nitrobacteraceae; genus Bradyrhizobium; species Bradyrhizobium ganzhouense. The sequence continues at coordinate 5,068,803 of NZ_CP181318.1, read as the reverse complement.
GCCGCCTGAAATCAAGCACTGACCGACGCGCATCGGTCGACGCCAAGCAACTGAACAAGTAACTGAAAAAGGGTCCGCGATCTCGCGGGCCCTTTTGCGTTCAGGCAACGAGATCCGCATCCTCCGGATGCTTGTCGAGATAATCGACGACGAAGCCGCAGCCCGCGATCACCTTCTTGCCGTCGTGGCGGATCAAGTCGAGCGCGCCCTTGATCAGCTCGGAGGCAATGCCGCGCCCCCGCAGCGCACGCGGCGTCTCGGTGTGGGTGATGATGACAGCCGACGGCGTCAGGCGGTAACTGGCGAAGGCCAGCTCGCTGCCGACATCGAGCTCGAAGCGGCTCCTGTCCTTGTTGTCGCGTACCGATGCCGCCATGCCTGACCCTTCCGAAGCGATGCTTATCCCCTGATCTAGGCGCCTGACCCCACCCTTGCCAAGTCGTGACCAAGGGAGGTCGCCGCAGGGGAGATATCTGCAAAAAGTGTTGGTCCGTCTTGCAATTGTGCACCGGTTCCCCACGTCTTGTTACAGGACATACGCTCGAATGCGGCCGGCAGGGTCGCCAGATATTCGAAGTGTCATGATCGCCAGCCGCTGACGTATGCCTCTTTTGTAGGAGGGTACGATGTCGGACTTTGGTTTCTTGAATACTCACCGAACATGGGAAGACTGGTGTGGGATGCTGCTCGGCGCGCTGATTGTCGCGTCGCCGTGGTTTCCCATCCAGGATCGCTCGGGGATCGTCGGACACGAGACGATGGTCCTGAACACGGTCGCAATCGGCCTCGTCGTATTTGGCCTCGGCCAGCTCGAATATGTTGCCTTGCAGCGCTGGCAGGAGGTGGCGACGATCCTGGTCGGACTGTGGCTCATTGTCTCGCCCTTGGTGCTCGGCTATTCCGGCGAAGGGTTTCTCCGGATCTACCACACGAGTCTCGGTGCAGTGGCGGTGATCCTCGGCGTGCTTCAGTTGTGGCAGGACTGGGATTTGAGTGATCAGGATATGCTGAAGCATGGGCAATAAGCGGATTTCGGCAGGCCCGTCGCGCGATCGGCGGGCCAGCGCTTGTTCATCTCATCACCAGATCCGCATAGTCTGGATGCTTTTCGATCCATGCCTTCACGAACGGGCATTCCGGGATCAGCTTCAGGCCGGCCGCGCGGACCTGGTCGAGCGCGCCTTGCACCAGCCTTGAGCCGACGCCCTTGCCGGCGAGCTCCTTCGGCACGTCGGTATGCACGAAGGTGATGACATTGCCGTCGAGCTTGTAATGCTCGGTCGCGAGGTGGCCCTCCACCTCGAGCTCGTAACGGTGATGGTCCCTGTTGTTGATCACGTCGCTCATGGTCTCTCCGGTCAGCTCTTCAGCGCGTCCGTCAGCATCTTGCGGATCGACCAGGCCTCGCCGTCAGAGGAGCCCTTGATGTCGTCGATCTTCCAGCTGTTGGCCTCGCGCACGAAGTCATAACGCACGATCTGGTCGGCGGGTTTGCGGTCATTGCGGTGGCCGGTGATGGTCACCGCGAGCGTCGCTTTGTCGGCCTCCGTCTTCTCCGCGTCAACCTTGAACGACTTCACGTCGGGTTCCTGCGAATTGGTGACGGGATCGAAATCGATCGGCCCGACATCGCCCTTCGGCGTATGCGCATCCGCCTTGGCCCACAGCGCAACCAGAGCCTTGGAGAGATATCTTGCTTTCGCGGCCTTGTTCTCCGTGACGAAGGCGGCGCCGCCATCGCCCTTGCCCTTGGCGGCGCGGGTGTAGATCGCAGTCAGAATGGTTGCGGGATCGTTGGGGGCGGGCGCCTGAGCGAAGGCGGGCGTGGTGGCGGCGAAGAGAGAGGCGGCAATGAGGCTGCGGCGGGTGAGCATGGATCGTCCCTGAGATGATGGCACGCGACCATAGGCCGGAATGGTCATGTCAACGCGGTATCTCAGTAGACCGACGTACGGGCGATTCGGTTCAATCGGCCGCCTTGGCGAGGCGCGAATCTTCCGGCTGAGGTTTGGCGGGGAGGCAGCCCTGACAGATGACGAGCGAGCGATTGACCTTGGCGTCCTGCTCGGCCTCGATGCCGTCGCTCTCGGGCCAGGCAGCAGTACGCGTTGCGCGTGAGGGCCCGGGAGTGGAACGCGGTTGATTGGGGTCCTGGCCCGCGCCATCCCAGGCATAGCGGGCGGGCTTGAAGTCGGGATCCGAGGTGAGATGAGCTTGTGGAGCGACAGCACAGCCGGCAAGCGCGAAGGTGAGAAGGAGAACAACGGGCGCTTTGACCATGATGCGGCACTCTGTACGCGAAGACTGAGCGAGGTTGCTCCCATCATGTTTAAAATTCCTTGAAGAGCGCATGGATGACATGGCGGCCCGTGGTCTTGCTAGGCCACTCTCGATGGCGATAAATGGGTTCCAATGAACGGGCGGCTTGCGTGCCGTCTGCCGTCGAAGAGGAAGCCCGATGCCGCCGCTCCGCATGTCCCGCCGCGTCATGAATCTCGCTTACATGCTGACCCAGAATGCGCGGCGGCATGGATCGCGTCCCGGTTTCGTCTGGGGTGACAAATCCTGGACCTGGCGCGAGATCGATGCCCAGGTCTCCGCACTGGCCGCGGCGCTTGCTGCGCGCGGGATCGCCAAGGGCGACCGCATCCTCGTTCATTCCAAGAATGGCGACGAGATGTTCTTCTCGATGTTCGCGGCGTTCCGGCTCGGCGCGGTCTGGGTGCCCACCAATTTCCGCCTGATGCCGGATGAGGTGGCCTATCTTGCACAGGCCTCTCGTGCGAAGGCGTTTTTGTGCCATGTCGATTTTCCCGAGCACGCGGCGGCCGTGAACGGCGGCGCGCTGGAATTCACCTGGAGCATCGACGGCAAGGCATCGTTCGGCGAACGCTCGGTGGCCGACGCCATCGTTTCGCAGGCAGGCCAAATGGTCGAGAACGTTGCCGTCGAGCACGACGATCCCTGCTGGTTCTTCTTCACCTCCGGCACCACCGGCCGCTCCAAGGCCGCGGTGCTGACGCATGGCCAGATGGGTTTTGTCGTCACCAACCATCTCGCCGATCTGACGCCGGGGGTTACGGAAGCCGATGCGTCGCTGGTGGTGGCGCCGCTGTCGCACGGCGCCGGCGTGCATCAGCTGGTGCAGACCGCTCGCGGCGTCTGCACCGTGTTGCTGCCGACCGAGAAATTCGACATCGACGAGGCGTTCCGCCTGATCGCGGCGCACCGGGTCGGCAATCTCTTCACGGTGCCGACGATTTTGAAGATGATGGTCGAGCACCCCGCTGCCGACAAGTACGATCATTCCTCGCTGCGTCACGTGATCTATGCGGGCGCGCCGATGTATCGCGAGGATCAGAAGGCGGCGCTGAAGAAGCTCGGCAAGGTCATCGTGCAGTATTTTGGCCTCGGCGAGGTCACCGGCAACATCACCGTGCTGCCGGCGGCGCTGCACGATCCCGAGGACGGGCCGCACGCGAAGATCGGCACTTGCGGCTTCGAGCGGACCGGCATGCAGGTCTCGATCCAGGACGACGAGGGCCGCGAGCTTAAAGCGAACCAGAGCGGCGAGATCTGCGTGATCGGGCCTGCCGTGCTCGCCGGCTACTATGATAACCCCGAGGCCAATGCGAAGGCGTTCCGCAACGGCTGGTTTCGCACCGGCGATCTCGGCCACATGGACGAGGAGGGGTTCGTCTACATCACCGGCCGTGCGTCGGACATGTACATCTCCGGCGGCTCCAACATCTATCCGCGCGAGATCGAGGAGAAGATCTTGACGCATCCTTCGGTCGGCGAAGTCGCTGTGCTCGGCGTGCCCGATGCGACATGGGGCGAGGTCGGGATCGCCGTCTGCGTTGCGCGCGACGGCGAGAAGGCCGTGAGCGAAGCGGAGATGGCGGCGTTCCTGTCGCCCAAAGTGCCGCGCTACAAGATGCCGAAGCGGTTCTTCTTCTGGGAAGCGCTGCCGAAATCCGGCTATGGCAAGGTGCCGAAACGCATGGTGCGCGACGAGCTCGAGGCGCGCGGGCTGCTCGATCTCGACAAGACCAAGGTGGGCTGCGCGCGGGGCATGCGGAGCATCAAGCAGCCGGGCGCGCTGGTCACTGAGCGTATCCAATGGGTGGAGGCGAGGGGGCGTGCCTTTTCGTTCACGCTTCCAGCCGGCTTGCCGCTGCTCGAAGCCGCGCGCCGCGGTTTTGCTGCGGAAGGATTTGCCGGCGGCGTGCTCAATTTCGGCCACGGCGCGCTCGGGCCGTTCGGCTATGTGATGCCGGCGCTGTCGAAGACCGGCGAGAATGCGGCGTTCTACAGCGACACGTATCGGCCCACAGGCGTGACGCGCACCAGGCTCGGCAGCATGACGCTGGGATTGCGCGACGGTGCGCCGTTCTATCATTGCCACGGGCTGTGGACCGAGGCGGACGGCAAAGCAAGCGGCGGCCACATGCTGCCGGACGAGACTGTTGTCGCCGAGCCGTTCGAGGTCCAGGCCTTTGGCGTCGATGGTGCGATGTTCACCGCCGAGCCCGACCCCGAGACCAATTTCAAGCTGTTCGGACCGGTCGCCGCCGCGCGCGCCGGTGCGCGCGCGACCAACCGCGCCTTCGCGCTGCGGCTGCGGCCCAACCAGGATTTTGCTCTCTGCCTCGAAGCCTTCTGCCGCTCGCACGGCATCGCGCGCGCAAAAATCCACGGCGGCGTCGGCTCGACCATCGGCGCGCGCTTCACCCATGGCGGCGTAACCGAGCCGTTTGCCACGGAGCTCGCGATAACCGCCGGGACGATTGCGGCGGGCGCGTCCGGCGCGCTGAAAGCTGCGCTCGACGTCGCCCTGGTCGACTACACCGGCGGCATCGCCGAGGGCCGTCTGGTCCGCGGCGACAATCCCGTGCTGATGACGATGGAGCTGGTGCTGGAGGTCTTGGACTAGGGCTCGACCGGGGCTTGCCGTATCCCGCAGATACCACTTTCGCGAGGAATGTGTTCCTGATATGTTCTTTGAGATGCTAACTGGGGTAGAGTGGGCAGGAATATGAGCCGGACACGCCGCCGTCAGACGACTCTCCGTGCGCCCTATCTTCGACGCGTTTGGCTCGACCGCGCGCGGGTCGACGATTGGGAGGCGTATCCGTTCTGCCTTCCCGTGTTCAGGGATGAATTCGATCACAGCTTTGATGCCGCGGTGACGATCATCGTCGGCGAGAACGGCACAGGCAAGTCGACTATCCTTGAAGGCATTGCCGGGATGGCCGGCTTCGCCAGCACCGGCGGCCGCAAGGGATTTCACGAGATCGACGGCGGAGGCATCGAAATCACCGGTGAGGAGCTGTCCTCCGCCTTGCGGGCTGCGTGGGTGCCGAAGGTGACAGACGGCTGGTTCTTTCGCGCCGAGACGTTTTTTTCCGTTGCGCGCTATCTCGACCGATCGGCCGTGAGTGCCGCTGTGGCGATGGAAGGTGTCTTTGGTGCCAGCGTTCAGGAGGCGCCGGACTATCTCTCCTTCTCCCATGGCGAGGGCTTTCTGGTGTTCTTCGAGGAGCGCTGCCAGAAGCAGGGCATCTACATTTTCGACGAGTCGGAATCGGCGCTGTCGCCGGCGCGCCAAATGGACTTCCTCAAGCTGCTGCATCGCATGGATCTCTCCGGCAATTGCCAGGTGATCATGGCGACCCATGCGCCGCTGCTGATGGCCTATCCCAATGCGCAACTGCTGCGGCTCGGCAAATACGGCCTCGAGCCGACAACAGTGGAGCAGACCGATCATTACCGGGTGATGCGGGAATTCTGCGCCGACCCGCGCGGATTCGTCGAGGCGACGCTGGCGGAATGAATGCATCATCGATTGTCGTTCACCGACATCCGTAGTATGTTCTTGCCATGATCAGGTCCTGGCGGAATTCGGCGAGCCGCAAGATCTGGGATGGCGAGCGTCCGAACCAGTTTCGCGGACTCGATTTCGAGGCAGCGGCAGAGTTGTTGCTCGCGCTGAACGTCGCGAAATCGCTCGGAGACCTGAGCCCGCTAAAGAGCGTCGGATTGCACAAGCTGAAGGGCGATCGCAAAGGGCAATGGGCAATGACGGTCAACGAGCGTTGGCGCATCTGTTTCGAATTCGGCAAGGGCGATGCCTACGAGGTAGAGATCGTCGACTATCACAAGGGCTGACATCCATGGCTCCACTCGTTCATCCTGGACGGTTGCTCAAACGCGAGTTGATCGCGCGCGGGCTCAGTGCAAACAGGCTTTCGCTCGACATCGGCGTTCCCTCGGGGCGGATCACCGATATTCTGAATGGACGCCGAGGTATCTCCGCGGACACTGCGGTGCGGCTTGGTCGCTATTTCGGCAATAGCCCTCAATTTTGGCTGGACTTGCAGGGGCAGTACGACATTGGTGTCGTCGAACGGGAGAAGGGCGCGGAAATCGCTCGACGAGTGAGGCCCGGCGACGCGGCTTGATGGGGCTTCGGGTGAGGGCTTCATCACCACGGGCTGGCGCGCATTTTCGCCATGGCCAGATATGTCGATTCACTGAAGCCTGATGTCCCCGAGCTCGATCCTTGAAAGAGGTCGAGCACGGGCGAGTAGGTCTGGCTGGCGTTCTTCGCGTCATACATGGCCGAGAAGCGGCCGAGCAGCTTTGCAACTTTGGTGGGATCGCCGAGATCCTTAAGATTGAGGTATTTCTCCACGATCTTGGCTTGCTGATCGATCTGCATCGAAGCCATCTGATCAGGTAAATTGAAGGTGGTTCGAAACACCTCCGAAAGAGCCTTGTCGGCAAGAATGTCGTAGGCGGACGTGATGTGTCCCGCCATGCGCTGGAAATACAGCGCCAGACGTACGCCGGGATTGGTATCGCCCTGCTGCTGCTCCAGGCTTTGCTCGAGATAGTTCTTTTGCGTTGCCAAGAATTGATCGCGCTTTTGCGGACCCACCATCGGAAGACGCGCGACATTGCCCTTGCTGTCAAAATTGAATGACGCCGCGATCTCGGCAAAACGCCGGTCGCTCTCCGTGTTTGCGAAGCTCTTGGGGTCATTCAGATCGGAGGCGAAGATCTTCTTGAGATAGGCGGTGCTCACTTTTGCAGGGTCCAGACCCTTGGCGACAAGAATGAAGTCGACCATCTTCCTGTTCGCGAGCAGATCGGAAACGCTGTCGATGTTGCCGATCGACTGTTGATAGTCGGTCGCGTCTTTCTGGGCTTGAGCCTTGACTTTCGCCTGGTCCTGCTTGCTCGCAGATTTCAATTTCGCAATGACGTAGTTCTTGGCGATATCGAGGATTTCAGCCGAATCCTGCGCCGCCAGGGGTGTCGACAGATTGCCTTTGGCGTCAAAGTTGAACGCGCGCGCGAGCTTGACGTATCGATCGTCCTTGAGCGTGTAGACGTAGCTCTTGGGGTCGTTGAGGTCGCTTTCGAGAACCGCCTTCACAGTGGATTGTGACACTTGTGTGGGATCGAGTCCGACGGCTGCCAGTGCAAAATTATACGCGCCTGGTGTGGACACGAGCGCCTGGAGTGAAGTCACCTTGGGGATGGCTTTTCTGAATTGCCCGATGACCAAGGCTTCCTGCAACGGGCTTGCCGCCGAATAGACCGCCGACTTGCTGTCGTCGAAGCTCTTGTTGGTGCTGGCGATGTTTGCAGCGGTCTGCGCCGGTGTACCCGGTGGAAGCGACCCGTCGGCGGAAAACTCGAACGCGCCGGCCAGGTCCATGAAGCGGCCGGTCGTCGCTATGGCGTCGTTGGTGCTGGATATGCTGCTGACAGCTGTCTGCAGGCGATATCTCTCGACCAATATCTGCACATTCAACTGATTGACGTCAGCGCCGGGCTGCGACAGTTGCGCGGTATAGTCGGCGATCTTCGAGCTGGCGTCGGTTGCATCCGATTTGGCTTGGGCGAGCCGGGCGTTCAGGCCATCCAGCTGGGACGAGAAGGTGGTGTTGACGTAGCTGTTCGGATCAGATGGATCGCTGGACAGGACCTGCTTGATGGTGTCACGCGGCCACTTGCTTTGATCAATCCCGAATGCCGAAGTGACATAGTTGCGAAGACGGTCGTCGTTGAGAAGCTGGTCGGCACTGATCACGTTGCCGATCGTGGCATTGTAGTACTTCGTGTCGGCGGCAACTGCATCGACTTTGCTCTTCATGGCTGCCGTGTACAGCCCGATCATGTCGTCGGTCTGGTTGTTCGATTGCGCAACCTTCGTTTCACCGCCACCGAAGGAAAATGCCGCGGCAAAATCCCTGTAACGCTTGTCGATCAGCGTGTTGGCAAAGCTCTTTGAGTTCGAGAGGTCGCTCTGCAGCACTTTCTTCATGAAGGCCTTGGCGTAGGCCATGTCCTCCAGGCCATAGGCTTTCGTGACGTAATGATACAGACGATAGTCATTCATCAGGTCGTCAACGGTGTGCACCTTGCCGATGTTGGCTTTGTAATAGGCGGCATCGCGCGATACGTCCGATTGCTGCGCCACCCGCGTCAGGGTCTGTGCGAGATTGCGTGTGACGTAGCTATAGCCAAAATAGGTGGACACCATGGGGAATTCCTGACGGCTCGGCGGGGCCTGGACGTCCGTCAATCATTGCCGGGTCGCAAGGCGGGGGCTGGCATCATGCCGGCACACAGAAATATTGTTACAATTCATTACTGCGATTCTGGGCGACAACTTCAGGTATGATTTCGCGTCCAAGTGCCGCATCGGATGGATATCTCCGGCAAGCCTCCCGCAAGCAAGACGTGAGTAAGCTTCATCTTCCATTGGCATTTGCGATCGCGGGCATGTCTTCGCTTTCTCGCGGCACGTCGTGCCCGAGCTTTGCTGCAGTTGCCGCCCTCGAAAGTGCCGAGGGCGCAGGGAAGGCCGGGTGCCAGCTGGTACCCGCGGTCCACTGTGCGATGATTGCGCTACGAAAGAGCTGCACAGCGGCATACAGGTGAAGCCAAACATCCGGCCTTCCCTGCGCAGTGGGTTTACGGCTTATGTCGCGCTCTCCCCGGGGAGCGATGCACTATTGCCCCCGTCGCCCCACGATGGCTGATGCCGAGACCCGGTCGGGCCAAACGCATCACCGCAAGACTTGGCGCACAGACCCCGGGCGCCAGGACCACACGATTTTGCCGTACGCATGCTGCGCCGGTCGTGTGCGCGAGACGTTTGCTCACGGTTACCCGCCCTGCAACCGCCTTCGCGCCGACGCCGCTTGCGTCCACCACATCCCACCCGCATGTCGTGACGATCGCGATACGCCCCTCGGACCGGGTAGGGTGAGATACATATGCGATAATTCCGAATTCTCGTAAAGCGAATTATTTCAGGTGGAGCGTATTGACCTCGGTTTGGCGTGTTTTGCCCGTCGGGCAGCGCAAGAGATTGTGTTGGTGAGGACCGCCGGCTCCGCTATTTCGATTCCGCGAACGCCTTCAGCTTCACGAAGAAATCCCTCAGGATCGGATTGCGATCGACATAGGTCACGTAGCGGATCGGATGCCGCCTTCGGTCGACGCTCCAGGTCATCTGCTCGTTGAGAACCGGAGCCGGGATGATCACGCTCGGGGCCCACACGGGATTGAGCAGCCAGCCGATCGGCGCCATGTCCCAGATCTCCTTGGCCCAGCCCATGTGGTCCGGCGAATACTCCTTGAACCTCTGAGCGAGGAACGCGCCGATGCTGCCGTGCGGTTCAACGTAGCGCTCGATCTCCGGCACCGTCGAGTGAAGGCGCGAGGTGACGCCCTTGCACGGCACCAGGACAAGCGGCACGCCGCTGTCGAGCAGCACCTGCGCGCCGCCGACGTCCTGCTTGAGGTTGAACTCGATGGTGTCAGGCCATTCCAGCGCATGGCCGCCAAGCCAGACCACCACGATCCGGTCGATGATGTCGGGGGCCCTGAGCAGCGCCGAGGCGACGTTGCTGATGGCGCCGATGGCAATGACGTAGAGCGGATTGTCGGGTGAGCCCGCACGCGCCCGGGCTATGAGGTCGTCGACGGCGGGGGCTGGCTGCGCCATCTTGCTTGGGCCGACATAGTCGGTGACGCCGCGATGAACCAGGCCATCCGGCGCAACGTCCAGGCGCTCCAGCAGGCGCAGGATTTCCTGATAGCTCAGCTCCATGCCGTGGCCGGGATTTTTCGCGCGCGCATTGAAGAACGGCGCGGCGTAGATCGCCTCGACGTAAAAGCGCTCCGGCGACAGCAGCATCTGCACCAGCGCGAACTGATCGTCGATCTCGTTGTAAGTGTCGGTGTCGAGCACGACGCGGACTTTGCCCGCCGGCGGGGTGAGGAGCTTGAGGCGGGCTGCATCTGTGAGTGTCATTCACCGTCTCCTCGAACAGTTCGTAGGGTGGGTTAGCCCCGCGGCTGCGCGAAGCGCAGTCCGCGCGGCGTAACCCACCGCCTTTGCCTCTGCGGATGCAAACAGTGGTGGATTACGCTTCGCTAATCCACCCTACGTTTCCGCATAAGATATCCGTAATGTCGCGCATGTTTTCGAACATGTGATCGGGCGCAAGCGCCTGCAGCGCGGCCGGCGCAGCATAGCCCCAGCTGACCGCGCCGCAGGCAATGCCGACGGCCCGCGCCGCCTCGATGTCGCGGACCTCATCGCCGATGGAAATGACCTTGCCCGGCGCCACGCCGGCGCGCCGGATCACGTGGCGGAATTTTGCGGGCTTGCCAAACACCGAAGCCGCGCAGTCGAAGTGCGAGAACAGCTCGGCGGCCTCGCCGAGCTTGGCCCGCGCATTGACCTCGCTGTCCGACGTCACCAGCGCGAGCTGCACGCCGTTCTCGGCCAGCGTCCGCAGCATCGCCTCGGCGCCCGCAAACATCGAAATCTCCGCTGCCGCTTCGCCCTTCAGCCGCCGAGCATGTCGCGCGATCGCCGGCAATTTCCACAGGGGCACCTCGAGCCGGCTGAGGATCTCGCGCGTCGACGCATGCCGCAGCCCCTCGACATCCTCATCCCTGACGCGCCGAAAGCCGAAGCGGTCGGCGACGTCGTTGATGGTGCGCAGGAACCAGGGGAAGCTGTCGACGAGGGTGCCGTCGAGGTCGAAGATGGCGAGGGAGAAGGGCATTGGGGCGGTTTTGGAGTTCGCTGACAAGCGATATGTGGCGTGCTATTGTTCAGAGAATTCGAGGATAGCCATGCGGCACGAGCGGATTGAAATCAACCCGGCGATTATGGACGGCAAACCCGTGATCCGCGGGACGCGGGTGCCGGTCGAATTGGTGCTCAGGGAGTTGGGGGCGGGTATGACCACTGAGTCCATCATCTCGGAGCACCCGCGGCTTACACCTGATGATATTCGGGCAGCCCAGGCTTTCGCAGCCGACTATTTGGCTGACGAAGACATCATTTATCGCTGAATAGTGCGCTGGCTAGCGGACGAGTGCGTCACAGTATCTCTGGTTCGAGATCTACGTGGCGCTGGGCACGACGTGCTCTACATCGCTGAATTCGCCGCTAGCCTCAGCGACGTGGAGGTCATCGCGCTGGCACTCCGGGAGGGGCGTCTCCTCCTTACGGCTGACAAGGATTTCGGCGAGCTTGTCTTTCGTCGTGGCCAAGCCGTACCTGGCCTGGTCTTGCTGCGTATCGATCCGGAGAACGGGCCGCTGGTGTCGACGCGGCTTCTGGATGCCGTCGATCAGTTCGGTCAGGGCCTCTTCGGCCGCTATGTAGTGGTTGACGAGGTCCGCTTACGATCCCGTCCCTTGTGAGTTACCGCAACCTGCGGACGTGAACATTGATGTCGATATCGATGTTCTTGACGCAAGTTTGAGTGGTTCGGTGCGACCCACCCTCATGCCAGCGGCCGTCGCGCGGGCGTGCGGCGCTAACGTTGGCCAGCTTCAGACATCGCCACTGCGGCAGTGGTCCGCTGCTCTCGCCGGCAAACTGCCAAGCCAGCACAGCCTCGTCCCCGTTCTTATCAGTACCGATGATATGCGGGCACAGCTCTCGGTAGCGACCCTCGTAGACGCAGGTCACCTGCTGCTCGGCGAGGATGGCGTTCCGAAAGAGCGCATAGCTCCGGCTCGGCATAGAGATCACTCCAAGCTGGCCGGATGCCTGATCGCTCAAGCCGACGAAAATTACTCCGCCGCCTCGCTCGTGCTCCGCCGCTTCGGCTTCCTTGCCTTTTTCAGCACCGGCTCCAAAAACTTGCCCGTATAGCTCCGCGCCGCCTTCACGATGTCCTCGGGCGGACCCCAGGCGACGATCTCGCCGCCGCCGTCGCCGCCTTCGGGGCCGAGGTCGATGACCCAGTCGGCGGTCTTGATGACTTCGAGATTGTGCTCGATCACGACGACCGTGTTGCCCTGCGCGACCAGCTCGTGCAGCACCTCCAAGAGCTTCTTGACGTCGTGGAAGTGAAGGCCGGTGGTCGGCTCGTCCAGGATGTAGAGCGTTCGGCCGGTGGCGCGTTTTGACAATTCCTTCGCGAGCTTGACGCGCTGGGCTTCGCCGCCCGAGAGCGTCGTGGCTTGCTGGCCGACGTGAATGTAATCCAGTCCAACACGGTGCAACGTCTGAAAAGTCTCGCGCACGCGCGGGACCGCCTTGAAGAACTCGGCGGCTTCCTCGACGGTCATGTCGAGCACGTCGGCGATGCTCTTGCCCTTGAACAAGACCTCTAGCGTCTCGCGGTTGTAGCGCTTGCCCTTGCAGACGTCGCAGGTGACGTAGACGTCCGGCAGGAAGTGCATCTCGATCTTGATGACGCCGTCGCCCTGGCACGCCTCGCAGCGGCCGCCCTTGACGTTGAAGGAGAAGCGGCCGGGCTCGTAGCCGCGCGCTTTCGCTTCGGGCAGGCCGGCAAACCATTCGCGGATCGGCGTGAAGGCGCCGGTATAGGTCGCGGGGTTCGAGCGCGGCGTGCGGCCGATCGGCGACTGGTCGATGTCGATGATCTTGTCGATATGCTCGAGGCCCTCGATGCGGTCATGCGGCGCGGCGCCCTCGCTGGCGCCATTGAGCTTGCGCGCGATCGACTTGTAGAGTGTATCGATGAGAAGCGTCGACTTGCCGCCGCCGGAGACGCCGGTGACGGCGGTGAACAGGCCGAGCGGAATCTCGGCCGTGACGTTCTTGAGGTTATTACCGCGCGCGTTCACCACCTTGATGGTGCGGCGATGGTTCGGCGGACGCCGTTCCGGCACCTCGACCTCGAGCTCGCCGGTGAGATATTTGCCGGTCAGCGATTTCGGGTTGCGCATGATCTCGGCAGGCGTGCCTTCGGCGATGATGTTGCCGCCATGCATGCCGGCGCCCGGACCGATGTCGAGCACGTGGTCGGCGAGCAGAATGGCGTCCTCGTCATGCTCGACCACGATCACGGTGTTGCCGAGGTCGCGCAGCCGCTTGAGGGTGTCGAGCAGGCGGGCGTTGTCGCGCTGGTGCAGGCCGATCGACGGCTCGTCCAGCACGTAGAGCACGCCCGTCAGGCCCGAGCCGATCTGCGAGGCCAGGCGGATGCGCTGGCTCTCGCCGCCGGACAGCGTGCCGGAGGAGCGGGAGAGGGTGAGATAGTTGAGGCCGACGTCGAGCAGGAAGGTGAGGCGCTCGCGGATCTCCTTGAGGATGCGCCCGGCGATCTCGTTCTGCTGCGCGTTCAGCGCCTCCGGCACGGTCTCGAACCACGCGCCGGCATTCTTGACCGACAGCTCCGAGATCTCGCCGATGTGCTTGCTGCCGATCTTGACGCAGAGCGCCTCGGGCTTGAGCCGGAAACCGTTGCAGGCGCCGCAGGGCACGTCGTGGAAATATTTTGCGAGCTCCTCGCGCGCCCACTCGCTTTCCGTTTCGCGGTAGCGTCGGTTGATGTTGGTGATGACGCCTTCGAACGGCTTCTTGGTGTCGTAGGAGCGGACGCCGTCCTCGTAGGAGAACTTGATCTCGTCCTCGCCGGAGCCATGGAGGATCGCGTTCTGCGTCTTCTTCGGCAGATCCTTCCACTTGGTGGTCAGCGTGAACTTGTAGTGCTTGCCGAGCGCAGTCAGCGTCTGCGTGTAGTAGGGCGACGACGATTTGGCCCAGGGCGCGATCGCGCCCTTACCGATCGCGAGCTCCTTGTCGGGAATGACGAGGTCCTCGTCGACATGCTGCTCGACGCCGAGGCCGCCGCAGGCCGGGCACGCGCCGTAGGGGTTGTTGAACGAGAACAGGCGCGGCTCGATCTCGGGAATGGTGAAACCGGAGACGGGGCAGGCGAACTTTTCCGAGAACAGAATCCGCTCGGGTCCGCTCTTGTCGTGGATTTTTGCGGTCTTCTTTTTCTCTTCGGCAGGCGCAGCAGCAGCCGGTGCGTCGGCATACTCGACCACGGCGAGGCCCTCGGCGAGCTTCAGCGCGGTCTCAAAACTTTCGGCGAGGCGCTGGCCGATGTCGGCGCGCACCACGATGCGGTCGACCACGACGTCGATGTCGTGCGGGAATTTCTTGTCGAGCGTCGGCGCTTCCGCAAGCTCATAGAAGGTGCCGTCGATCTTGACGCGTTGAAAGCCCTTCTTGAGCCATTCGGCGAGCTCTTTGCGGTACTCGCCCTTGCGGCCGCGCACGACGGGCGCGAGCAGATAGAGGCGGGTGCCTTCGGGCAGCGCCAGCACGCGGTCGACCATCTGCGAGACGGTCTGGCTTTCGATCGGAAGTCCGGTGGCGGGTGAATAGGGCACGCCGACGCGCGCCCACAAGAGGCGCATATAGTCGTAGATCTCGGTCACCGTGCCGACGGTCGAGCGCGGGTTCTTCGAGGTCGTCTTCTGCTCGATCGAGATTGCCGGCGACAGGCCGTCGATCTGGTCGACGTCAGGCTTCTGCATCATCTCCAGGAACTGGCGGGCATAGGCCGAGAGCGACTCGACGTAGCGGCGCTGGCCTTCCGCGTAGATGGTGTCGAAGGCGAGCGAGGATTTGCCGGAGCCTGAGAGGCCGGTGAACACCACAAGCTTGTCGCGGGGAATCTCGACGTCGATGTTCTTGAGGTTGTGCTCGCGCGCGCCACGGATCGTAATTGCGCGCAGGCTCGAGCCCGCGTTCTGCTGTTGGCGCTTCGCCTTGATCACTTCATCCATCCGAGTTGCCCTCAAGGAATCCCAAAGGTACGCGATCGCGCCGACGAAAAGGCGCGCTTCGCCCGGAACCGGGATCGGCGCCGATGGGGTTGTTGGCGAACGTAGGAAGAACGGAGACGGATTTCCAGAGGGACTTGCGAATCGTCAACGGATTGTTGGCGCGCTGGCGGGACTTGGCAGCAGGGCTCGGCATTGGGACAAGCGGAACAGCAAAAAGGCCGGCGTGAGGCCGGCCTTTGATGGCGCTGAATTCGCGAGCTCGCTCAGTATTTGGCGACGACCGGGCCGCCCCAGCGATAGTTGACGCGGATCAGCCCGATATCGACGTCCTGGCCGATCCGCTCGGTGCGTCCCGGCGGAACGAGAATGGCGCTGGCGAGATCGCCGCCGTGATGACCGAGGAACAGATGGTCGTACTCACCGCCGACCGACCAGTTTTCTGCAAAGGCGTATTCCACGCCGAAGCCCGCGCTGTAGCCCCAGCGGGTCTGGCTGAGCGTATTGGACACGACGCCGACACCCGGAATGAACTCGTCGTATTTGTCGTGCGCGACGGCAGCACCCGCCTTGCCGTAGAACAGCAGGCCGTTCACGGTGTAGCCGAGCTGGCCGGTGAACAGACCAAAGCTGTCGATCTTCGTGCGGTTGTTCAGCGGCGCCAGCACCAGGCTGACATTGTTGCCCTTGAAGTCGGCCCAGTTGCCCTGGCCTTCCACGCCGAGAACCCAGTGTGCCTTCTGCCAGCGATAGCCGAGCTGGGCACCGACCGTGCCCCCGCTGGCATTGTGGCAGCCTTCGCCGACGGCCGGATCGATCGCAACACCGCTGACGCCAACTACGCTCCAGCAGGCATGGCCGAGGCCGCCGCCGCCATTGATGCCGCCATAGACGCCGGTCCATTCGAGGGCGGGGACAGGCGCCACCTGCGCCTTGGAATAGAGCGGGAGATCCGCGGCAACGGCCGGTGCAAGTGCACCGAGTGCGAACAGGCTGATCGCAGCCACGGCCCAAGTCTTCATATCGCGTCCCCAACTCGCCGAACCAATGCGCGGGCGCCATGCGCGTCCCACGATTCCTTGACGGTTCGGCTCACCGGGCCGCGAAAACAAAAAGGCCGGCGCGAGGCCGGCCTTTCGTAACGATGTGACGTCGGTCGTGAGGCGAAGCGAAGCTCAGTACTTCGCGACGATCGGGCCGCCGAAGGTGTAGTTCAGGCGGACGGTGGCCATATCCACGTCCTGCTTGATGCTGTCGCTGCGGAAGGGCAGGGCGAACGCAGTGAAGCTGTCGGTGTGCTTGCCCATGAATAGGTGGTTGTACTCGACGCCAACCGACCAGTTCGGCGCGAAGCCGAATTCGATGCCGGTGCCGACGGCGCCACCCCAACGCGTTTCGCTTGCTGAGCCGAACGTGATGCCGGCCAGAGTGCCGCTGAACTTGTTGTGGGTGACGGCCGCGCCGCCCTTCACGTACCAGAGCACGTTGTTCCAGGCGTAGCCCACCTGACCGGTGAAGAGACCCAGCGCGTCAATCTTGGTGTTGTTCACCAGCGGGAAGAAAGCGGCCAGAGAGCTCGTGTTCGAGCCCTTCAGATCAGCCCAATCACCCTGGGCTTCGACGCCGAACACCCAGTTGGTGGACTGCCAGCGATAACCGATCTGACCGCCGGCGATCGCGCCGGTCGCATTGTGGCAACCTTCAGCGGTGACGGGGACTGCTCCACCCCCCACAGCGGTCGTATCCCAGCAATTGTGGCTCGAGCCGCCACCGGCGTTGGCGCCGATGTAGAAGCCGCTCCAGTTGTAGATCGAAGCGATAGCCACCGGAGCCTTGGTGTAGGGGCGAGCCGCCAGATCGGCAGCCATCGCGGGGGCGAATGCGCTCAGTGCGAGCAAGCTGGCAGAAGCGAACAAAATCTTCTTCATTTTCAAACTAATCCCCAGTTTCTGCTTGGCCCTTCGGTGTGCGGGAAGGGCTTCGGACCCAAAGGTCCGTTCGCTTATCTCTACCTCAATTAATCCAGAGGTTGTGTGTCCGAGGAGCCACAACACGCGGGAAAGTGCGTCCATCGACATGACGGTTCGGCGCACCGGGCCGCGAAAACAAAAAGGCCGGCACAAGGCCGGCCTTACGTAACGTGATGGCGTTGGAGCCGAGGCTCACTACGTCAGATCAGTACTTGGCGACGATCGGGCCGTTGAAGTGATAGTTCACGCCGACCTGCACGGTGTGGAAGTTGAGCGTGCCGGTGGGAAGAGCGCCCGTGAAGTAGGTCTCGCCGCCGAGGCTGCGATAGAGGTACTCGCCCTTGACCGACCACTGCGGAGCGAAGAACGCCTCGACGCCCGCGCCGACGGTCCAGCCGGAGTGGAACTTGCTGTCGGAGACGCTCGCGCCGAGCGCGCTGACGGTGAGCTTGTTGTCGATCCAGGCGTAGCCGGCGGTGCCGTAGAACAGGACGTTGTTGACGGCATAACCGAGACGGCCGCGCACGGTGCCCATCGCATCGGTCTTGCCGCTCAGCGTGGTGCTGACGACGCCAAAGCCGGGGACCACGGTCGCGCCGGTCACGGAAGCGCTGACGTCAGCCCAGGCGGCGTCAGCTTCGAGGCCGTACACGACGTTGCCGGTCTGCCAGTTGTAGCCGGCGGTGCCACCGACGAAGCCACCCTTCATCTTCGGGGCGGTCGAAGCGTCTTCCCAGGCGCCGCCACCGACGATACCGAGGTAGAAGCCGGTCCAGTTGTAGACGGAAGCCACGGCCACCGGAGCCTTGGTGTAGGGGCGAGCCGCCAGATCGGCAGCCGAAGCGGCGCCAGTGAGGGCGAGCAGACAGGCCGAAGCCAACAAGATCTTCTTCATATTCAACTAATCCCAGTCCCAGTTTCTGTTGTTGCCTTCCGTGGGTCGGAAGGACATCGGACGCCTTGGTCCAACTGGCGTCGGCTTACACCAGTGAAGCCGCAAGTTGTGTCTCCAAAAAGTCACAACAGACGCAAAATGTAATGATCGCTGACCTATAATTCCCATCGGAAACTCGACAAAAAAAGCCGGCGCGATGCCGGCCTTCGATCCCCCAATGTTGGCCGCTTCAAAGATCCCCGAAGGGTTCGGCGCGATGCGGGAACAAATCTGGAACAAATGATCGGGCAGTGCTATATGTGGGGATAACCGAGGGCGCGTCGGGCCGATCGGTGCTCGTAAGCGTATAGGGTCGGCCCAACAGGCGGCAGCGCGGGCGCGCCTTTCGAAATTCAGTGGCATTTGGAGTGGAGAGCGGCGATGGCGGGAAGCGTCAACAAAGTCATTCTGGTCGGAAATCTCGGCAAGGATCCGGAAATCCGCCGCACCCAGGACGGGCGGCCGATCGCGAATCTGAGCATCGCTACCTCTGAGACCTGGCGCGACAAGAACAGCGGCGAGCGCAAGGAAAAGACCGAGTGGCATCGCGTCGTGATCTTCAATGAAGGGCTCTGCAAGGTCGCCGAGCAGTACTTGAAGAAGGGCGCCAAGGTTTACATCGAGGGCGCGCTCCAGACTCGTAAATGGACCGACCAGAGCGGTGTGGAGAAGTACTCCACCGAGGTCGTGCTGCAGGGCTTCAACTCGACCCTGACGATGCTCGACGGCCGCGGTGGTGGCGGGGCAGGCGGCAGCTTCGGCGATGAGCCGGGCGGCGATTTCGGCTCCTCCGGTCCCGTCAGCAGCGCACCGCGCCGTGCCGTGGCCGCCGGCGGCGCTGGTGGTGGCCGCAACAACGACATGGACGACGATATCCCGTTCTGAGGCGCGGCAGGACTTTGTTCCGGGCTTGTGCCGCGCTCGTGTAAAGCGGCAGGATTCCTTACCAATTGACGGGCTAAGCTCGGGTTTTCCGGGCTGGCCTCATGTGCTGCCTCAAGCCTTTGACGGGCTGTGATGTGAATGGTATTAACTTTATGTTAATGCCATTCACATGGCCGGTCCCGACCAGAGGACGGGTCACATGAGCCATGTCAGATGAGCCTTGCGCCTCTGCTTGATGCCGCCCCAGCGATCCCGCTGCACGCCTTCGCGGCGATGGCGGCCTTCGTGCTTGGCATCGTCCAGTTCGCAGCGCCCAAGGGCACGCTGCCCCATCGGACGGTTGGCTGGATCTGGGTGGCGCTGATGGCCGTGGTGGCCGCGTCGTCGTTCTGGATCCACCAGATCCGCCT
The DNA here is from genome assembly GCF_049949285.1 of Bradyrhizobium ganzhouense. NCBI lineage: Bacteria > Pseudomonadati > Pseudomonadota > Alphaproteobacteria > Hyphomicrobiales > Nitrobacteraceae > Bradyrhizobium > Bradyrhizobium ganzhouense. The sequence goes on along the minus strand of NZ_CP181318.1, from coordinate 5,049,505 downwards.
GGTCGGGCCGTTCAGCCCGATCCACCTGCTGTCGATCTTCACGCTGGCGATGCTGCCGCTCGCAGTGTGGCGGGCCCGCACGCATCGCGTCGTCGCTCATCGATGGACCATGATCTTCTTGTTCACCGGCGCGCTGGTCGTGGCGGGGCTGTTCACGCTGGTGCCGGGGCGCATCATGCATCAGGTGTTTTTCGGGGCATAATTGGCGGTTCCGGGCGGCTCGTTCCGGCGCCGCCGACAACGGTGGCGAGAAGCGCGTAAGTCTCTGGAAAAACAAACGGAAAAACCGCTTCCCAAGGGCTCGCAAGGGTGGTTATCAGGGCCTCGATGCGCTATATGATTCCCAGATAGAATTTCACCGGATTCCCCATTGGCTGACGACGACAACAAGAAGCCCGGCGACGAGCCGGAGCGCTCCGATATTCGCCCCGTCTCCATCTTCGAGGAGATGAAGAAGTCGTATCTCGACTACGCCATGAGCGTGATCGTGGCGCGCGCGTTGCCCGATGCCCGCGACGGTCTGAAGCCGGTGCATCGCCGCATCCTGTACTCGATGAACGAGCAGGGGCACACGCCCGACAAGAAGTACGTCAAATCCGCCCGCGTGGTCGGCGACGTCATCGGTAAGTATCACCCGCACGGCGACCAGTCGATCTATGACGCCATGGTCCGCATGGCGCAGGACTTCTCGATGCGCGTGCCGCTGATCGACGGCCAGGGCAATTTCGGCTCGGTCGACGGCGATCCCCCGGCCGCCTATCGTTATACCGAGGCACGCCTGACCAAGGCGGCGCTGGCTCTGCTGGCCGATATCGACAAGGACACGGTCGACTTCCAGCCGAACTACGACAACAACGAGACCGAGCCGTCGGTTCTTCCGGCCAAGTTCCCGAACCTTCTCGTCAACGGCGCGGGCGGCATCGCCGTCGGCATGGCGACCAACATCCCGCCGCATAATCTCGGCGAGGTGATCGATGCCTGCGTCGCGTTGATCGACAACCCCGCGCTCACCATCGACGAGCTCATCAACATCGTGCCGGGACCGGATTTTCCGACCGGCGGCGTCATTCTCGGACGGCAGGGCATCCGCGCCGCCTATCACCTCGGCCGCGGCTCGATCGTGATGCGCGGCAAGGTCGCGATCGAGACCATCCGCAAGGAGCGCGAGGCGCTCATCATCACCGAGATTCCGTACCAGGTGAACAAGGCGACGATGGTTGAGCGCATCGCCGAGCTGGTCAAGGAAAAGAAGATCGAGGGCATCGGCGACCTGCGCGATGAATCGGACCGCGACGGCTATCGCGTCGTCATCGAATTGAAGCGCGACGCCGTGCCTGATGTGGTCCTGAACCAGCTTTACAGATTCACGCCGCTGCAGACGAGCTTCGGCGTCAACATGGTGGCGCTCGACAGCGGCCGTCCGCGGATCATGCATCTGAAGGACCTGCTGGCCATCTTCGTCGACTTCCGTGAGCGGGTCGTCACGCGCCGCACCAAGTACCTGCTCGCGAAGGCGCGCGATCGCGCCCATATCCTGGTCGGTCTGGCGATCGCGGTCGCCAATATCGACGAGATGATCCGCGTCATCCGGACCTCGCCTGACCCGACTACCGCGCGCGACACCCTGATGTCGCGCGACTGGCCGGCCCGGGACGTAGAGGACATGCTGACGCTGATCGACGATCCGCGCCACCGCATCAGCGAGGACGGCACGATCCGGCTGTCGATGGAACAGGCGAGAGCCATTCTCGACCTGCGCCTGCAACGCCTCACCGCGCTTGGCCGTGACGAAATCCGCGACGAGCTCGACAAGCTCGCCGGCGAGATCGCCGACTATCTCGACATCCTGCGCTCGCGCGAGCGCGTGCTGGGGATCATCAAGACCGAGCTCGCCGAGGTGAAAGCCGAGTTCGCCACGCCGCGCCGCACCGTGATCATGGAGCAGGAAGGCGAGGTCGAGGACGAGGACCTGATCCAGCGCGAGGACATGGTCGTGACCGTGTCCCACGCCGGCTACGTCAAGCGCGTGCCGCTGTCGGCCTATCGGGCGCAGCGTCGCGGCGGCAAGGGTCGCGCCGGCATGCAGACCCGCGATGAGGATTTTGTCAGCCGCCTGTTCGTGGCGTCGACCCATACGCCGGTACTGTTCTTCTCGTCACGTGGCCAGGTCTACAAGGAGAAGGTCTGGCGGCTGCCGATGGCCGCGCCGAACGCGCGCGGCAAGGCGATGATCAACATCCTGCCGCTGGAGCAGGGCGAGCGCATCACCACCATCATGCCGCTGCCCGAGGATGAATCGACCTGGGGCAATCTCGACGTGATGTTCGCGACCACCGGCGGCAACGTCCGGCGCAACAAGCTGTCCGACTTCGTCGATGTCCGCCGCTCCGGCATCATCGCGATGAAGCTCGACGACAACGAGGCGATCGTCGACGTGCAGATCTGCACCGAGCACGACGACGTGCTGCTCACCGGCGCCGGCGGCCAGTGCATCCGCTTCCCTGTCACCGATGTGCGCGTGTTCACCGGGCGCACCTCGATGGGCGTGCGCGGCATCGCGCTTGGCGACGGCGACAAGGTGATTTCGCTGGCGATCCTGCGCCACGTCGAGACCACTTCGGACGAGCGTTCGGCCTATCTGAAGATGCGCCGCGCGGTTGCCGGCGAAGCCGCGACGGAAGAGGTGGCGGTGGACGCCGAGGTCGAGGAGACCTCCGGCAGCTTCCAGCTCGCGCAGGAGCGCTATGCCGAGATGTCGGCGGCCGAGCAGGTCGTGCTCACCGTCTCCGTCAACGGCTTCGGCAAGCGGACCTCGTCCTACGAGTACCGCACCACCGGCCGCGGCGGCAAAGGCATCGTCGCAATGAGCGTCAACAACCGCAACGGCAACCTCGTCGCGTCCTTCCCCGTGGAGGATGCTGATCAAATCATGCTGGTTACCGACAAGGGCCAGCTGATCCGCTGCCCGGTCGAGGGCATCCGCATCGCCGGCCGCTCGACGCAAGGCGTGATCGTGTTCGACACCGCCGAGGACGAGCACGTCGTCTCGGTCGAGCACATCACGGAAGAGGCCGAGAGCGGCAATGGCGCGAACGGAGAATCGAGCGGGGAGTGATGCTTCACCCCCTGTAGCCCGGATGGAGCGAAGCGAAATCCGGGACTCCTCGCGTTCGGCAAGAACCCCGGATTGCGCTTCGCTCCATCCGGGCTACGAACCTCGCTAGATCTCCAGCTCCGTGCCGAACTCCACGACCTGCTTGGTCGGCACGCCGAAGAACGCGGCCGAGCGTTCGGCATTGCGCTGGAGGAAGGCGAAGAGGCCTTCGCGCCAGACCCACATGCCCGGGATGTCCTCGCTCGGGATGATGGTCTCGCGGCCGACATAATAGGTGATGTCGGAGAGGTCGACGCCGGGCAGCTTGCCCTGGCGGCACGCGAGCGTCAGGCCCTCATAGATCGTCGGGTTCTGCATGAAGCCGTAATGCAGGATCACGCGGGTGATGCCGGGGATGATCTCGATGATCTCAGTGCGGTCCTGGTCGGCGATGTGAGGCAGCTCCTCGATCAGCACGGTGACGAGGACGATGCGCTCGTGCAGCACGTGGTTGTGCTTGACGAATTGCGTCAGCGCCAGCGGCACGCCTTTCGGCGCCGAGGCCAGAAACACGGCGGTGCCGGGCAGGCGCGCGCTGCACTTGTTGACCGCGGTCTCGATCAAATCCTCCTCGGGCTGGCGCAGCTTTGCGCGCGCGGCCTCGACCAACTTCACACCGCTGCGCCAGGTCAGCATCAGGAAGGCGACGAAGGCCGCGAGCAGCAGCGGAAACCAGCCGCCCTCGAACAGCTTGATCGAATTGGCAGAGAAAAAGATCACGTCGATCACGAAGAAGAAGCCGTTCACGGCGATAACGATCCAGGGTGAATAGCCCCACTGGATCGCAACCAGCGCTGCGAGCAGCGTGGTGATGGCCATCAGCAGCGAGACCGCGATACCGTAAGCGCCGGCCAACGCATCCGATGTGCCGAAGCTGACCACGGCGCCGAGGGTTGCGGCGGCGAGCAGCCAGTTCACCAGAGGCACGTAGATCTGGCCGATCGCGGCGCTTGTGGTGTGGCGGATCTGCATGCGCGGCAGGAAGCCGAGCTGGATCGACTGCTGGGTCAGCGAGAACACGCCGGAGATGATCGCCTGCGAGGCGATCACGGTCGCAACGGCCGAGAACGCGACCAGTCCGTAATGCAGGAAGTCCGGGCAGAGCTGGAAGAACGGATTCTCGATCATGCCGGGATCGGTGATCAGGAGCGCGGCCTGGCCGAAATAATTCAGCACCAGCGCCGGGAGGCAGATCGCAAACCACGCGAGCCGGATCGGCAGGCGCCCGAAATGCCCCATGTCGGCATACATGGCTTCACCGCCGGTTACGGCGAGGAAGGCCGCGCCGAGGATCGCGAAGGAGACATGGAAGTCCTGATGGATCAGGAAATCGAAGGCGTAGAGCGGGCTCAGCGCCGCCAGTACGGCCGGCGCCTTGATGATGCCGTGGATGCCGAGCGCGGCCAGCACGAAGAACCAGGCCAGCATCACCGGTCCGAAGATACGGCCGATGAAGCCGGTGCCCTGCCTCTGCATCATGAACAGGCCGACCAGGATGACGATGGTGATGGGCACCACCGCCGGCGCGAGCGAGGGGGCGTCGACCTTGAGGCCCTCGATGGCTGAGAGCACCGAGATCGCCGGTGTGATCGCGCCGTCGCCATAGAGCAGCGCCGCGCCGATCAGGCCGACGACCAGCAGATGCGCGCGCCAGGTGCCGGGTTGGGCGTGACGGGCATGCAGCAGCGCCAGCAGCGCGACGATGCCGCCTTCGCCGCGGTTGTCGGCGCGCAGGATCAGCAGCGCATATTTCAGCGAGATGATCAGCAGCAGCGCCCACAGGATCAGCGAGGCAACGCCCAGGACAGCCTCGGGTGTCACAGTGCCGCCATGCGCGGCCGCCTTGGCGGCTTCCTTCAGGGCGTAGAGGGGGCTGGTGCCGATATCGCCATAGACTACCCCGAGGGCGCCCATGGTCATGGCAAGCGGCAGAGGGTCGGGGTGATGGCCGGAAGCGACTGCGGGCGTACTGGACAAATGCGACCCCTCAATGGGATCGCGCCCGTCGGGCCATTCCGAGGGGCGCGAGTTTCACACAGTCTGCGACGAGACGCCGCAAATATCCATGGGGTTTATCGCGAGGTTTATGACGCCGAGCTGACAGGCCGCCTACGGGGTGCGGTCTGCCGTCACCAGGCGAGCGACATGCACGTCAGCCTTGGTGCCGGCGCGGCGCAGGCACGACGCCTCGAAATTGGGCCAGGCCTGCTGCGAGCAATCCCTGCCGATGGTCTTGATGTCGAGCCGGTCGCTCTTGGCAAGCGGCTGCGGCACGCTGGCTTCAACGGTGGGAGCAAAACCGGGCAGGAGGGTGAGGGCGGTAGCAACACACGCAGCTATAGCGATCGCTGAAAGAGCCTTGATCATTTGACGGTCCCCTGTGATGCGGCCGCTACGCCCAGTGTGCGGCCCGTCATTCGTTGGCCGGATTAGTAACCATGACCAGTTTCCGGACGTCTTCGCCGACGCCGGAAATGGTTTCGTTCGCGTGCGGTTTTGTTTCGTGGACACCCCGAGGACGAAACAATCCGCGGCCTTCCGACCGGGATTGGCGGAAAAACCGGCAGGAAACGGACAAGGAACCTGTCCGGCTTGCCGGGCCGGGCCGGGCGCGGTAGGACGTGGCCATGCCGCGCATTGCCTTCTATCCAGGTTCCTTCGACCCCATCACCAACGGCCATCTGGACGTGGTCCGGAACAGCGTCCCGCTATGCGACCGGCTGGTGATCGCGATCGGGGTCCATCCCGGCAAGAAGCCGCTGTTCTCGACCGAGGAGCGGCTCAAGATGCTCCACGACGTCTGCGAGCCGGTGGCGGCCCAGGCCGGCTGCACGCTGGAGGCCGTGACCTACGACGATCTCGCAGTCACCGCGGCGCGCAGGTACGGCGCGACCATCATGATTCGGGGCCTGCGCGACGGCACCGACCTCGACTACGAGATGCGGCTCGCCGGCATGAACGGCGCCATGGCGCCCGACGTGCAAACCGTCTTCCTGCCGGCCTCCCCAGTGGCCCGCCCGATTACCGGCACATTGGTGCGCCAGATCGCCGCCATGGGCGGAGACATCTCGGCCTTCGTCCCGCCGCTCGTTGCATCCCAGCTCAAGGCAAAATTCGCCGCATAACGGCGCGCTTTTTCATCTCACCTGATCCGGAGTTTCCATGATCCGTCGTCTCGCAATTCTTGCCACGATGTTCGTCGCGCTCATTGGCGCAGTCCCGGCAACGGCGCAGCAGCTGCCGGCCAACCTGGACAAGGCCAATGCGCTCGTCATCGACACCACCAAGGGCCGCATCGTCATCAAGCTCAGGACCGATCTTGCGCCGCAGCACGCCGAGCGCCTCAAGCAGCTCGCGCGCGAGGGCTATTACAACAACGTTCCGTTCCACCGCGTGATGGACGGCTTCATGGCTCAGACAGGCGACGGCCAGAACTTCAACGGCACCGGTGGCTCGAAATATCCGAACCTGAAGCAGGAATTCTCCAAGGTTCACTTCGCCCGCGGCATCGTCGGCATGGCCCGGCGCGGCGACAGCGTCGATACCGCCAATTCGCAGTTCTTCATCATGTTCGCCGATGGCGGCAGCCTCGATAACCAGTACACCGTGGTCGGCGAGGTCGTGCAGGGCATGGACGTGGTCGACAAGTTGAAGAAGGCGCCGGCCGGCTCGCCGAGCGGCACCGTCACCGATCCCGACAAGATGGTGAAGGTGCAGGTCGCCTCCGACATCAAGTAGGAGAGGCTTATGGCGCGCCGTGGCGACAGGCTCCTGCTCGCTGCCGCGGCGCTGCTGGTCGGCATCACCAATGCGGCCGCAGAGGATGCGCCGGTCAACACCATCCAGGACGTCTTCCAGCACCTGCGGACCTGCTGGAAGCCGCCGGCGCCCAGTAAGGCTCGCCCACTCGACATCACCGTCGTCGTGAGCTTTAACCGGTCCGGAAACATTCTGGGCCATCCGAGGATTACCTATGAATCCGCGGAGGCCTCCGACAGCGATCGGCTGCAATACCGGATCGCGGTGATGGAGGCGTTGCAACGCTGCACGCCGATGCCATTTACCGATGCAATGGCCGGCGCCGCCGCGGGACGTCCATTCGCGATCCAGTTCCGCAACAGAAAGACTTCACCCCCAACGCAAGAGAGACGAGCATGAGCGTCACCGAAAACACATTGATCCTCGAGACCACACAGGGCCCCGTTACCATCGAGATGCGGCCCGACCTGGCGCCCGGCCATGTCGCGCGCATCAAGGAGCTGGTCCGCGAAGGATTCTACGACGGCATCGTGTTCCATCGCGTTATCGACGGCTTCATGGCGCAGACCGGCTGCCCGCACGGCACCGGCACCGGCGGTTCCGGCAAGAAGCTGAAGGCCGAATTCAACAAGGAGCCGCATGTGCGCGGCGTGACCTCGATGGCGCGTGCGGCGAGCCCCGATTCCGCCGACAGCCAGTTCTTCATCGTCTTCGACGACGCCCGCTTCCTCGACAACCAGTACACGGTGTGGGGCAAGGTCACCGAGGGCATGGAGAACGTCGACAAGATCAAGCGCGGCGAGCCGGTGCAGAACCCGGACAAGATCGTCAAGGCGCGGATGGCGGCTGACAAGGAGTAAGCGGCTTTACCGGTGTCATGCCCCGCGCAGGCGGGGCATCCAGTAATCGCCAGCGGTGGTTAAGACTACGATCGTGAGTACTGGATCGCCCGCCTGCGCGGGCGATGACAAGTCCTGGACATGCGCACCGACCTCTTCGATTTCGACCTGCCGCCCGAGCGCATCGCGTTGCGCCCGGCGAGCCCGCGCGACTCCGCCAGGATGCTGGTGGTGGAGGACGGTGGGCTGCGCGACCAGACCATCGCCAGCCTGCCGCAATGGCTGAAGCCTGGCGATCAGATTGTCGTCAACGACACCAAGGTGATTTCGGCGCAGTTGAAGGGCCGCCGCATCGGCCGCGAGACCGAGCCGAAGATCGAGGCGACGCTGATCAAGCGTCTCGACGGCTCGCGCTGGCAGGCACTGGTGAAGCCGGCGAAGAAGCTCACGGCCGGCGACCGCATCCGCTTCGGCAACGAAGGCAAGGTCTGCCTGCTCGGCCATCTCGACGCCGAGGTCGAGGCCAAGGGCGCCGAGGGCGAGGTGACGCTGTCATTCTCGTTCCACGGTCCGGCGCTCGACCAGGCCATCGCCGATCTCGGCAGCCCGCCGCTGCCGCCCTACATCGCCTCCAAGCGTACGCCTGACGATCAGGATCTCGCCGACTACCAGACCATGTTCGCGGCCAATGAAGGCGCGGTCGCCGCGCCCACCGCGGGCCTGCATTTCACGCCGGCGCTGGAGCAGGCGCTCAGCGCACGCGGCGTCGGCATCAACCGCATCACGCTGCATGTCGGGGCAGGGACCTTCCTGCCGGTCAAGGTCGACGATACTGACGGTCACAAGATGCATGCCGAGTGGGGCACGGTCTCGGCCGAGACCGCGGACCGGCTCAACGCTGCGCGAAAAAACGGCGGCCGCATCATCGCTGTCGGCACCACGTCATTGCGGCTGCTGGAGAGCGCTGCGAGCGAAGACGGCAAGATCCAGCCGTTCACTGCCGAGACCTCGATCTTCATTACGCCCGGCTATCGCTTCCGCGCGGTTGATATTTTGATGACGAACTTCCATTTGCCGAAGTCGACATTGTTCATGCTGGTGTCGGCGTTCGCCGGCTTGGGCACGATGAAGCAGGCCTATGCGCACGCGATCGCGAACGGCTATCGGTTCTATTCGTACGGGGATGCGTGTTTGCTGTTTCGGGCGCGGGCATAAGCAACAAGCGCCGCCCTATCACCGTCACCCTGAGGTGCTCGCCTCTTCGGCGAGCCTCGAAGGGCGACGGCCCCGCTGCTGCATCTCGGCCGTTCATCCTTCGAGGCTCGCTCTACGGCGCAATTGCGCCGTAGAGTTCGCACCTCAGGATGACGGGTCGAGGGCGCGTTACGCCATCACCCGCTGCGGCAACAGCTCTGCGATCTGCACCGCGTTCAGCGCCGCACCCTTGAGCAGCTGATCCGCCGCCACGAACATCGAGATCGAATGCCCTGAGGGGTCGCTGAGATCCTTGCGGATGCGACCGACCAGGACGTCGTCCTGGCCCGAAGCGTCGATCGGCATCGGGAAGTAATTCTTCACGCGATCGTCGACCACCTTCACGCCGGGGGCCTGCGCCATGATGGCGCGAACCTGGTCCTCGGTGATGGGCTTTTCGCATTCGAAGGTGATGGCCTCGCAATGGGCGCGCAGCACCGGCACGCGGACGCACGTCACGCCAATGGCGATCTTCTCGTCCTCAAAAATCTTGCGGGTTTCCTTGATGACCTTGGTTTCTTCGTCGTTGTAGCCGGTCTCGGGATCGACCGCGGTGTTGTGGTTGAAGAGATTGAAGGCGTAGGGGTGCGGCATCACCTTGGGCGTATAGACCTGCCCGTTGAGATTGGCGCGGGTGGATTCGACCAGCTCGTCCATTGCGGCGGCGCCGGCGCCGGAAGCTGCCTGATAGGTCGAGATGATGACGCGCTTGATGCAGTTCTTCTGGTGGATCGGCCAGAGCGGCACCAGTGCGGTGATCGCGGCGCAGTTCGGGTTGGCAATGATGCCCTTGTGGTCGCGGATGCGGTTGCCGTTGACCTCGGGAATCACCAGCGGCACGTTCGGGTCCATCCGGAAGGCGGAGGAGTTGTCGACGACGACGGCGCCGGCCTTGACCGCAACAGGCGCGAACTTCTTGGAGATGCCGCTGCCCGCAGAGAACAGCGCGATGTCGACGCCTTCGAAGGCGCGCTCGGTCAGTTCCTCGATGACGACGTTCTCGCCACGGAATGACACCGTCTTGCCGGCCGAGCGGGCGCTGGCCAGCGCCTTGAGCTTACTGATGCGAAAGCCGCGCTTGTCCATGGTGGCGATGAATTCGGCGCCAACCGCACCGGTGACGCCGACAATCGCGACGACGGGATCGTTACTCACTGTGTCCTCCATTGAGATCGATTTAGACAACAAAAAAGCCCCGGACCATCTTGGGCGGGGCTTCGGTAGAGCTGATTGCGTTCTAGTCGACGACTACGCGCGCACGCCTCCCCGGGCCCCGAAGGCCGTGGTGGTTTTGGTGGTGCGTTTGGTAGCCGTGAACATGGTGGCGACTTATGCGGGAGAGTCTTGCGCCCGTCAATGGCTTTTGGGCGGGATTGTGGCCTGCGTTACTTGCCCCGTGCGCCCGGCGGCTCGAGGATGACCTCCTTGAGGTCGTCGCCGCTGACGACGACGATCGCGAAATTGAGCCGCCCGCGCTCGCGCACCAACCCTCCGCTGATGGCCTTGCCGGACGCCGCCTGCTCGGCGACCCGCACCGCATCCGTCAGGTGGTGCCGGACACTGCCGAGTGCTGCAAGGTTGTTCCGATCCTCGAGATCAAGCTCGGTCAGGGGCAGGGCGGCCTCACCGCCAATGAATTCGCCGGTCGCGGCATTGATCGTGTGCCGCCAGATCCGGTCGTTGTGCAGCGTCTTGACCCGGTACACCGGCACGCCCGAGCCGCCGTCGAAGCTGACATCCGCGGTCATGGCACCGGCGTGCCGGGCCTCCGCAATCGCCATGGCTTGGCTGATCGAGATCGACGAACTGCGGAAGCGCTCGATTTCGCGGCTGACCGCCTGGCGGTCGGCCTCGGCGTCCCCATCTGTTTCGTTGTGGAGGGCGGTGGGTGTGCTGCCCGCGGAGACGGTTGCACGGGCCGGCGCTGCGATGAGCAGCCCCGACAGGGCGATCGCCAAAATCTGTGTGCAGCCTTTGAGAGCGCGCATCTCGTTCATCTCCATGCTGAGAGCCGTGTCTTATCGGCCGTTGGCCTGGATCGTCTTGGACAGAATTGCGCGGCCGACCACGGGCAGCGGTCGGCCGCCGATTGCTGCGACGGGCTGTACCCGTCGAAGCGATCGTAGTCCGGGCCGCTTTTGGGGCTGGTTAAGAAAAGCGGGTCCGGATCAGCCAATAACAAAACCATACCGTATCGTTTTATTTGGGTCAACGGAAAGACCGTCACTTGCTGGGGACGGATGGCCAGTCTCACGGAAATGTCAGCGGGAAGGGCGGCGCCGTTGGGAGGCTTTGGAGTCTTGTACGCGGTCGGCAGGTCCAATCGCGCCGGCCAGGAACAGCTTGATCGCCGCGCGCATCCGCTTCTCAGCGGCCTTGAGCTCCATCGGCGTGCCGAACGTCGCCATGCGGTGCGTGTGGCCGACGACGACGTCGAGGAACACTTCAGCCGCGATCGTGGTGTCGTCGACATCGAGCGCGCCTTGCGCCACCAGATGGTCGAAGAAGCGCGCGGTGGTGGCGACGGCCTTGAGCCAGCCTTCTTCCTTGCCGAGCTTGGCGATGTCGGGGAAGTTGATGGCTTGCGACGTCATCATGCGGCTGAACGCCATGGCGTCGGGCCCGCAGGTGAAATTGAGCATTTCGCGCCCGATCTCCACCAGCCGCTGCTCGACCGAAATGTCGGACGAACTGCCCAGCTGCGTCTCGGCTGCAGCCGACAGCGGCGCAAGCCAGCGCGCAATCTCGCGCCTCAGCACCGCCGTGAACAGCCCGCGCTTGTCGCCGTAACGGGAATAGACGGTCGGCTTGCTGACGCGAGCCGCTTCCGCCACCGCGTCGAGCGAGGTCGCATCAAAACCGCGATCGAGGAACAGGCGGGTGGCGACCTCGATCAGCCGCTGATCGCGTTCGATCGCAGCACTCTTGGTCGGCCTGCCGCCGCGCGATTTCGAGGCCCCGCGGCGTGGTGCAGCCGATCTTGTCTTGGTCGCAACCAATCCCATGCCCAATGATATGCCCAATGATTCCTGCGCGGTCGTGCCAGTGTGCATTGCTGTATAACGCGCAGCAACCGGGGCGTCATCGCGATTCTGGCCGAATTGGCCATATCGTCAACGGTCTCCAACCAACGTCGTTCCGCCGCGCGGATATCACGGCATCCGCGAGGTCCAGGCCTGGCCGCCGGCCGCCTTCTCGTATCCGTATTGATAGAGCGCCCGCATATAGCCGGTGTCGAACCCTTCGGACGGCGGCGCCGGATAATCGCGCTCGATGTAGGAGAGATGGAAGCCGAGGTGGTTGCGCTGGGCGAAATCATAGGTCGAGAAGATGATCGAGCGCGTCTGCGATTGCGTGATCGAGGACAGGCTGCGTGAAGCGACATCGATCGTGCTGTTGGCGACGAGCTCGAAGTTGCGTTCGATCTTCTTGTTGACGAGGATGTAGATGTCCATCTTCGCGTTGCCCGGCAGGCGCCCCTGGAACAGCAGGGCCTCCGGCAAGGTCAGCACGGGCGCCGTCACGCCGCCATCGACATGCATCTCCTGAAACCGGCGGCCCTGGCCTTCGGCCTCGATCAGGATCGGCGGAAACACCAGGGGAATGCTGGCGGACGCCGCCATCACGTCGCGAAACAGTTTTAGCGCCTCGGGCGTGCCGACCGCGGCGATCTTGCCCATGTCCCAGATCGCGGTGCGCTGGGTGTCGAGATCGGTGGTGACCACCAGCAACCGTCGGCCCTTGGCGTTCTCGCGGGCGACTTGCGCCATGATCTCCGGCCCGACATAGCGCGCCACCAGCTCGCGCAACCGCGTATTGCCGAACAGGCCGGAGCCAAACAACACGCGTATGATGCTGGGATCGTTCAACAGGCTTTCGGCGATGCCGCTAGTGTAGAGCTCTCGAAGCGTGTCGTCGTATTGCGATCCGAGGAAGGCAAAGGGCGCGATCAGGCCGCCGGTGCTCACGCCCGAGACGACGGAGAATGCCGGGCGGTTGCGAGCCGCAGTCCAGCCGTTCAGCACGCCGACACCGTAGGCGCCATCGGCGCCGCCGCCGGACAGCGCCAGATAGTTCCTGCTTCCAGTGGTCTTGTCCTGCTCGAAGCTGAATTTCGTGATGGGCTCGTCGGCGTAGCGCCGCAGGCCGTCGATATCGAGCACGCGCGAAGCACTCGCATCGGCCGCCGTATAGGGCGTGCGGGGGAGCGAGGTGCAGGCGGCGAGCACCAGGCTGCACGCAAGGGCCAGCGACCTGGTCAGGCGGGCGCCTGTGCGCTTTGTCCGGCCATCTTGGGGGCTGGATATGTCAGTCGAGCAATTGGGGAGGGGCATCTGTCGGTGGCTGACGATCACGCATTTACGGCCGCCGGCAATTTGCCGCGGCGTCTCGTCCAGTCCCCGTTACTAAACTATACTGTATCGTTTTATTCATCAAGCGTGGCCAATATCACGTCCGCGTCAGCGGTGTCCCAGTCTGGGGCATCGCGGTCCGGGCGGGTTGATCGACTTGTCCCGACACGCAATAAGCACCGCCATGAGTCTTCCTGATACCGGTCTACCCAATCATTTCGAACTGCTCGCCACCGATGGCTCGGCGCGCACCGGCCGCCTGACCACGCCCCATGGCGTGGTGCGGACCCCGGCCTTCATGCCGGTCGGCACCGCCGGCGCCATGAAGGGCATGCACTGGCGTGAGGTGCGCGATGCCGGCGCCGACATCGTGCTCGGCAACACCTATCATCTGATGCTGCGTCCCGGCGCGGAACGCATCAATGCCCTTGGCGGCCTGCAGCGATTTACCGGCTGGAACGGCCCGATGCTGACGGATTCCGGCGGCTTCCAGGTGATGTCGCTGTCGGACCTGCGCAAGATCAGCGAGCACGCCGTCACCTTCCGCTCGCATATCGACGGCGCCAAGATCGAGCTGTCGCCGGAGCGCTCGATCGAGGTGCAGCGCCTGCTCGGCTCCGACATCGCGATGCAGATGGACGAATGCGTGCGGCTGCCGGCGGAGCGCGACGACATCGAGCGCGCGATGCTTCTGTCGCTGCGCTGGGCCGAGCGAAGCAAGCGGGCCTTCGAGAGCGCGCCCGACGGCTACATGCTGTTCGGCATCGTGCAGGGCGGCGACATTCCTCAGCTGCGCCATGCCAGCGCGCAGGGCCTCGTCGAGATCGGCTTCCACGGCTATGCGATCGGCGGCCTTGCCGTCGGCGAGCCGCAGGCGGTGATGCTGGCGATGATCGACGAGACCGCGCCGGCACTGCCGACCGACCGGCCGCGCTACCTCATGGGCGTCGGCACGCCGGACGACATTCTCGAGGCGGTGAAGCGCGGCGTCGACATGTTCGATTGCGTGATGCCGACCCGCAATGGCCGCCACGGCGTGGCCTTCACGCGCTTCGGCCAGGTCAATTTGCGCAACGCGCGCCACGCCGACGATACGCGCCCGCTCGACGAGGAGAGCTCATGGCCATCGGCGCGCAACTACGCGCGCGCTTACCTGCACCATCTCGTCAAAGCGGGCGAGACGCTGGGGGCGATGCTGCTGTCCGAAATCAATATCGCTTACTACCAGTTCCTGATGCAGGGCATCAGGGACGCGATCGCACACGGAAAGTTCGAGGAGTTCTACCGGCGTACGCGTGAGGACTGGGCGAGGGGCGACATCGCCCCACGCTAGATCAGTTGCAAACGATCCGCTGCTTGACGGCGTGCTTGGTCACGAAGCCATAGCCACATGTGTCGCAGGTCCAGAGATAGCTGATCATGTGGTCCGAGACATAGGCGGAAGCTTCGGCGGCGACCATGGAGTCGGCGCAAACGGGACAGGTGGGCAACTCGCTGCAACGCGGATCGCGCTTCTGCACTACGGTCGACAACACTTCAGCGACTGCTGACATCGTGGTGACCTCCCTGCTTAGACCCCTGCTTTGAGACCTAAGTCTAACATAAGCAGAATCAGTTGACGAGGTCGCAACACAAATGCGTTGATTTTTCGTAATTGCTTCTGCTTCGACACCTTCTTTGCTTTGGTTCCGTCTCTATCGCAACGCAAACAACAGTGTGCATTGCGATGGGCCAGATGACATTCCGTTGATGGGATGTCGTGTCAGGCCGCTCAGGGCGCCTGGACCTGCACCGGTTTTCCAATCTCGGTCATGGAGCCCGGCGCGATGACGAGATAGCGACGCGCGTCCTGTGTGTCGCTCTGCACAATTTGACGGATCGGACCCAGCGCGTTCACGATCGCCGATCCGGCCGGGTTGGTCATGAAGGCGGCCAAGGGTTCGAGCTCACCGCTGCCGTCGGGATGCGTGGCGAGCGCCAGCACGTAGGCGTGCTTCGGTTCGAGACCTGTGGCTGCAGCCTGCAACACCTGGGACAGGCCCTGGTCGAACAAGCTGACACTGGTCAGCGCCTTTGCACGTTCTGGCGCTTGACCGACTTGGGCCATGGCGAATTGCGCAACCTGGCCGGCAATGCCGAGCTGCTGCAAATTCGTGGCTTCGGGACTGGCCGTATCGTCCATGACGCTCATGGCAGCGTTGCCGGACTCGCGCGCCGTCGGCACTGCATCGGGCACATAGGCGACGGCCTGGGGCGCCTGGCCGATCGGGATATTTGCAATGACACGGTTCGTGAGCGTGTCGATAGCGGTGAGCTGGTCGTCATTCTCCAACCCGACATAGACCCGCGAACCATCGCCGGACGGCCAGATGCCGTGAGGCAGCCTGCCGACCGGAACGGTCGCAACCTTGGTGAAGTCGTCGGTGCGGTAGACTTGGATCTCGTTCAAGCCGCCGACGGTGATGTAGGCGAACTGCCCATTCGCGTTACGGACGATGTTGACGTGGTTGGTGATTGGGCCGGTGTCCAACGTCTTCAGCAGGTTGAAGGGAGGCCGGGCGTCGAAGACTTGCGCCTTGCCGGTATCCTTCAGCGTGAACCAGACCTGCGCTCCATCAGGCGTCGCTGCGAGATCAGGACAGAACGGGCTTGCCTGAGCGACCTTGCCGACGATGGCATGATCGGCCACAGAGATGACCGCGATCTCCGGATTGAACGACGAGCAGACATAGCCGTATTTGCCGTCGGGAGAGAAGATCTGCATCCCCGGTCCGTTCGCCACCACGATCCGCGTCTTCTCCTCGTAGCTGACGGCGTCGAGTACGGCGACGTAGTTCTCGCCACGCACGGTCACCCAGACTTCCTTTCCGTCGGGCGTGAAGAAGGCTTCGTGCGGGGAGCGGCCGACATAGGTCGTGTGCTTGACCATGTTGGTCGCGGTGTCGATGAACGTGACGGAGTTGGATCCGATCGAGACCACGGCCAGCGTACGATGGTCGGGTGAGAATCCCATGCCATGCACCAGCAGCTGTCCCCGGTAGAGCGGACTGAAGTTCTGCGGTGAGGGCGCGCCGAGCCTGATGATGCCGAGCAGCTTGTTGTCGGCGGGATCGGTGACCGAGACGGTGTTGGAGAATTGCTCGGCGGCATAGACCCGGTCATGATGGCTGACCGGAATGTCGGCCGCGGCTGAGGGCCCCGGCGCCTGACCGCTCCAGCCCGGTGTCGCCAAATAACCCAACAGGCAAAGCGATGTTGTGAGCGCGAGAATTCGCTTCATGGCGTGTCCTCCTCTTACCTGCGAACCAAAGCTGCCGTTGCCGTCGACGGCGGCGGCGCCGGATCAAACGCAAGGCGCATGACGGCGATCTCTTGCTGCTGATCGACAATGATCTCCTGGGCGATGCGCCGCAGGGATTCGTTTCGGCCGTAGCGCAATTCGGCCTGCGCCATCGCGATCGCACCGCGATGGTGCGGGATCATCATGGCGGAGAAATCGCGATCGACATCGCCTGATGGAGCGATATCCATGTCGCTCATCATCCGATGCATCGCGGTTTGGTTTTCAGCCATGAAAGGCGCTTCGTCGCCGCATAGCTCGGGCATCATCATTTCAGATGCCTCGTGCGCGGGTTGGCCGCCAAACCTGGCGCCGCCTGCGTATGCGACGACGGCCAGCGGCAGGGCGACCGCCAGGGTTTTCCACATGGGACCCTCCTCAGATGTTTACTTCACAGCCAAGCTGAGCTGATGCAGTCATTTCAGATCGGGCATTCATCGCAGGTTGTCTCAACGCGGAAGCGGTCAGCAGGTGTCGCGCATACTGCCTCCGCGGTCGCGGAGAGACACCTGAAAATGTCTGCAACCGATTGAGTATCCGTGCGAATGTGAAATTGACATCGCTGATGGAAGTCGATCGCGCGTGTTGCTATTGTGATTGCACGGACGTTGACGGTCATGCGATCCAGACGCACGGGGACGCCACGAATCGTCGTAACAGGGAGTTGATCATGGACGCATCGTCCAAGACGGGTGCAGGACACCAACCCGGCCGCGGCCGGATCTATGACTCGATCGTCGAGGCTTTTGGCGACACGCCGATCGTGCGCCTGCGCCGGCTGCCCGGCATGCACGGCGTCAACGCGACCATTTTGGCAAAGCTTGAATACTTCAATCCGGCCGCAAGCGTGAAGGACCGCATCGGCGCGGCCATGATCATCGCCATGGAGAAGGCCGGCATCATCAAGCCCGACACCGTGCTGAT
Organism: Bradyrhizobium ganzhouense; assembly: GCF_049949285.1. Lineage (NCBI taxonomy): Bacteria > Pseudomonadati > Pseudomonadota > Alphaproteobacteria > Hyphomicrobiales > Nitrobacteraceae > Bradyrhizobium > Bradyrhizobium ganzhouense. Next base: position 5,031,883 of record NZ_CP181318.1, on the reverse strand, counting down.
CGAGCCGACCTCCGGCAATACCGGCATCGCGCTCGCCTTCGTCGCGGCCTCGCGCGGTTACCGCCTGAAGCTGGTGATGCCGGAATCCATGTCGATCGAGCGGCGCAAGATGCTCGCGTTCCTCGGCGCCGAGCTGGTGCTGACGCCGGCAGCCCAAGGCATGAAAGGCGCGATCGCCGCAGCCGAAGAACTTTTGAAGACGACGCCGAATTCGGTGATGCCGCAGCAGTTCAAGAACCTCGCCAATCCCGAGGTGCATCGCCGCACCACCGCGGAGGAGATCTGGAACGACACATCAGGCAATATCGACTTCTTCGTCGCCGGCGTCGGCACCGGCGGCACCATCACCGGTGTCGGTCAGGTCCTGAAGCCGCGCAAGGCGTCGTTGCGCGTGGTGGCGGTCGAGCCCGAGGAGAGCCCGGTTCTGTCAGGCGGCCAGCACACGCCGCACAAGATCCAGGGCATCGGCGCGGGCTTCGTGCCCGACATTCTCGACCGCTCCGTGATCGACGAGATCTTGAAGATCAACTCGACGACCGCGATCGAGGCCTCGCGCGCATTGGCGCGGCATGAGGGTATTCCGGGCGGCATCTCCTCAGGTGCTGCGATTGCGGCTGCGCTTGAGATAGGCAAGCGGCCGGAAGCTGTTGGAAAAACCATCCTGGCTATCGTGCCGTCCTTCTCCGAGCGCTATCTTTCGACGGCTCTGTTTGAAGGAATCTGAGAGATGGCGGATCAACCGAGACGGCCGCGCACGCTGGGCGATGTGCGGTCGGAGGCCGAGGCAGCATTCAAGAAGGTGACCGCCAAGGTCGCCGTGGCTCCGCCGAAGCCGAACGTGGCGCCGGGGATCAAGGAGCAGGTCACCCTGCGCATTGATCAGGACGTGCTGGAGTTCTTCCAGGAGGGCGGCCCCGGCTGGCAGGACCGCATCAACGAGGCGCTGCGCAAGGCCGCGGGCAAGTAGCGCCAGCGCCGGGCCGGGGCGCCCGAAAACCGTCGCCTGCGAATTCAGAGGACCTGCGACAGGAACCGCTGGGTTCGCTCGTCCTTGGCCGCCGTGAACAATGTGTCCGGAGGTCCGTGCTCGACGATCACGCCGCGATCGGTGAAGTAGACGTGGTCGGCGACTTCGCGAGCGAAGTTCATTTCGTGGGTGACGAGGATGCAGGTCATCCCGTCCTCGGCCAGCTCTCGGATCGTGACCAGCACCTCCTTGACCGTTTCCGGATCAAGAGCGGCGGTCACTTCGTCGAACAGCATGATGTCCGGTCGCATCGCCAGCGAGCGGGCAATCGCCACGCGCTGCTGTTGTCCGCCGGAGAGTTCGCCGGGATAGCTGTCCTCCTTCCCTGCGAGCCGCACCTTGGCGAGCAGCGCCCGGGCGCGCGCTTCGACCTCGGCTCGATCCTGGCGGAGAACATGGATCGGCGCCATCATCACGTTCTGCAGCGCGGTCTTGTGCGGGAAGAGATTGTACTGCTGAAATACCATCCCGACCTTGCGGCGAAGCGCCAGCTTGTCGAGCCTGGGATCGGTCACCTCAATGCCTTCGATTTGAATGCTGCCGGACGAGATCGGCTGAAGTGCATTGATGCACCGGATCAGCGTGGATTTCCCCGATCCGGACGGGCCGATGATACAGATGACCTCGCCCTTCCTAACCGAGAGGCTGATGCCTTTCAGGACTTCGAGCGCGCCGAAGGATTTTCTGACGTCGATGCATTCAACGATGGGCTGATCCGGAGTCCAGCTCGTGGTCATGCTCTTCTCCCTCAGCGCACGCGGAACCGATGCTCTAGACGAGCGGTCCAGAGGTTGATCGGATAACAGTAGAGAAAGAAACACAGCAGTGCGAAACCGTAGAGCGGCGCGAACAGTTCCGGTCTGCCGCCCTCGGCAGCGTGCACCTGCGCGGTCAGCGTCAGCATCTCCGAAACACCGACGATCGATGCGAGGACCGTCGACATCGCGACGAGCGCATAGACATTCATCCAGGGCGGCAGCATTCGCTTGATACATTGCGGCAGCATGATCAGCCACATCGTCTGGCGTCGCGTGAACGAGAGCGATTCCGCAGCCTCCCATTGCGTCGATGGAATGGAGCGAACGGCGCCACGCACGACCTCGGCGACGTTGGCCATGACGGGCAGGGCGAATCCGACTGTCGCCTTGATCCAGTCCGGCAAGGGGATGGTCGTCTTGAACATGATGACCTGGAAAGGAACCAGAAACATCACGAAGAACAGCAGCACCAGCCAGGGCGCGTTGCGGAAGAATTGCGTGATGAGCCAGCTGACGGCGGCGAGGGGCCGGAACTCCGACAACAAGGCCAGGCCCAGGCCGAGCCCGGCGACGGTTCCCAGCAGCATGGCCAGCAGCGAGATCAGGATGTTGAAGGCAAATCCCCGCAACAGCAGCGGCGACCATTTCAAGATGATCTGCAGCGGCGACAGCGTCGTCGGTCCGCTCTGCGCCCACGCGGTGGATGCAGCCATGATGGCGCAGAAACAGAGGATCGCAGCGGACAGCGGGCTGATCCGAATGGAGATCCGGGTCGGCGCGAGACGGTACGGCAGAAGGACGGCAAGCCTGTGCTCGGGCTCGGCGTTGCTCATCGCGCATATCCGGGAATGCGCATCGCCCGCTCCCAGCGATGCATCAACCAGACGAGGATGCCGACAAGGATGCCGTAGGTCGCAAGCAAGACCATCATCATCTCGAAGACGTTCTGCGATTCCGACCAGATCTGCTTGACCGCGTACAGTGTTTCGGGAACGGCGATCGCGTAGGCCAGTGTGGTCGTCTTGAGCAGGTTGACGAGGTTGTTGTTCAGCGCTGGCAGGCAGACGCGAATGGCCAGCGGGAGGACAATATGAACGTACGCTTTGAAGCGCGTGTATCCGAGCGCCTCCGCGGCTTCCAATGTCGTTCTCGGCACCGCTTCAATGCCGGAGCGGAAGATTTCGACATTGAAAGCGGCCGCAAACAGTGACAGCGAGATGATCGCCCACTGGACGTTGTTCAGCAGTGGAACGCGCATGCCCGCCGTCTCGACGGCCGGAAGCATGGTGCCGAGGCCGAAATAGAAGAAGAAAAGCTGGACCAGGGGCGGGGTGTTGCGGAACACCACGACGAATGCATTGACGCAGAGCCGCAACAATCGGGACGGACTGCCCTGCATCAAGGCGCCGAGAGCGCCGATGATGAGGCTCAGCAGAATGGTCGTGACGCTCAAAAGCAGCGTCATCTTGAGCCCGGCGAAATAGCGGTCCCAGTCGTAAGCGTCGTAGAAGACCGAAAAATTCAGCCCTGTCGTCTCATAGAGCCGCTGAAACCAGTTGCCGATTGCTTGCATGTTGCGCGACACCGAGCTGTTGAGGCGATGCCTCGTAGTGCATTGGCTCGACCCGTTCGGAGCGCCAGACTGGTCCGGCGCTCCGCTTCATCCGTCTACTTGTCCTTGTATTGCTCATGCATGGAAACCGAATACTCGGTCGGCGTAATGCCCCATTTCTTTTCCGCGTTCACGATGAAGCCGGTCTTCATCCAATCCTTTGTCGTGTCTTCGAGCAGCTTCTGAAGACTGGTGTTCTCGAGCGCGACGGCGATCATCCACGGTGAAGGCAGGACACCCTTCAGGGGCAGATCGTAATCCGCCTTCCACTCGTCCTCGAGCAGTTTTCCTTGCAGGAAGGTCTGGTCGTAGACATAGCCGATGCAGTTGCCCTGCTTCATGGCGAACAGAGGCTTCTCCGAGCCGTCGAACGCAACAATTTCGGGACCATAGGATTTGGCAATATCCTTGTTGTACCAGGCCCCCGACGTTGCACACACGGGTTTCCCTTTGAGGTCGGCCCAGTCCTTGATACCAGCCTTTTTGTTGAGAAGGATGTTCACGTAGTCGGAGTAATAAAGCGGTTCGATGGCTTGAACGACGCGGCGGCGTTCCGGCCTGTCCGACATGGTCGCAATCAGCAGATCGATCTTTCCCTGCTGAAGAAACTCGATTCTGTTCGAGGCCGCGACAGGGACGAGCTCGAGTTTGACACCGAGGCGCTTGGCAATGTCTGCGGCAAGATCAGGTTCGATGCCGACGATAGTCCCCGCGGGATCGCGGTATCCGAACGGCTTGTAGTCAGCCTTGACGCCGACGTTCAACGTGCCGCGCTGCTTGATGGCATCGACGCCATCAGCGGCCTGCGCACTGCCAAGCATCAGCAGCGCCGCCGCGCCTGTCACCATGGAACGGACCAAATTTCTCATCGGATGACACCTCCAGGATTGCAATCACAATACGCGTCGCACGCACCCTTTCGCGTTACAAAGTTCGTGCCATGCGTCACGAAAATCGGGACACGGAGAAGGGGGTAGGGTCGATCGAGCTTCGGTCGCCGGTCACCATCCCGGCCACGAGGTTTCCAATCCCCGCTGAGTGCTTGAAGCCATGCCCCGAGCACGCGGAGACAACATGGACCCTGTCTTGCTCAGGATGCCGGTCGATGATGAAGCCCCGATCGGGTGTCACCGTGTAGAGACAGGCGGCCGCGTGCGCGACACGGGGCGTAGCGCCGGCGAGCCGCCCCTTGACGTGCTTGCTGTACATCTGGGCCGACTCGGTCGGATCGACGATGCGATCGATGGTATCGGCTGTCGTACTGGTCTCATACTGCTCGGTCGCGACCTTGAGACGTCGATCACCGGGCAGGGGCGGGAAGCCGTAGAGATAGTCGACATCCGTCGCGCCATGCATCCAGATGAACACTGGGGCGTTGGCGCGATAGGCGCTGGTATCCTCAAGTTCGTACCAATGGAGCACCTGACGCTTCACCGTGAGGAGACGATCGAAGGGGGCGCCGAGCAGGTGGGCATTCCAGGCGCCGGCCGTCACGACCACCTGGGCCGCCTCGAATGTGCCTGAGGATGTTTCCACCCGAACCACGGAACCGGTCTGCGCGAGCGAGAGAACTTCGACCCCTGTGCGGATCACCGCTCCGAGCTGCTCCGCGCGCGTCAATTGCGCCTTGATGCAGCGCTCCGGAAAAACGTATCCCCCGCCGGGCTCGTAATAGGCCTTCTCATTACCCTCGAGGTTCAAGAACTGCGGGAAGCGACGAGCCACCTCTTGCCCGTCAATCACCTCGTGCGCGATGCCGAAGTCACGGGCAGCCGCGATCGAACGTGCGACGAAATCCGGCTTGCCGTGGTGCGACGTCTCGCCAATACCGGGTGCCATAACGACGAGGCCACACGGGTTCAGGAGCTGGTCGGATGTCTCGGCTTCGAGCTCGCGCCAGATCCGGTGTGAATCCAGCACCAGAGGTACGTAATCGCGGCCTTCACCGACGGCCTGCCGGGTGATGCGGGTTTCGCCGTGGCTGGATCCCATCATGTGGGGAGGGGCAAAACGATCGAGGCCGACCGCCTTCACCCCTCGCTTGGCCAGCTGATAGAGCGTCGCGCTGCCCATCGCGCCGAGGCCAATCACCAGAATGTCCGCTCGCTCGCTCATGCTTGAGGCTGCTCAATTATTGGAACTGCACAGAGATTGCCCACCAGATTGGCTATCCGACAAGTATATTTCATATGATGAAGCAAATTTGCATGTTCGAATGACTTTTGCTTAAGTTGTGGAATGACGACAGACCCTCCGGATTTGCGAAGCCTCCAGATTGTTGCCGCTGTCGCGGACTCCGGCAGCATGCTGGAAGCGTCTCGCCAATTTGGGATGACGCAATCGGCGGTGTCGCAGGCTGTGCGGCGTGCCGAAGCCGCGGTCGGTGTCGCGTTCTTCAATCGTAGCCGCCGACCGCTCACGCCGACCCGGGCAGGACGCGTCCTCGCAGACCGTGTTCTTGATCTGAACCGGGACTTTGAGACGCTGCTCAGCACGCTCCGCGCTGCGGCCGAGCAGTCTGAACGTGTTGATCTGAGGCTCGGCCTCGTCGATTCCTACGCCGGCACGGTCGGCGCGCACCTCGTCAAGGAGCTCATGACGGGGTCGATTGCGCTAAGCCTGTCGGCATGGTCGGGTCTTGCCCACTCTCATGCGGAGGCGCTGGTGCGACGCATGATCGATGCGGCGATCACCTGCGATGCCATGGACGATCTGTATGACGTCGAGCGCTTCCCGTTCTACCGCGAGCCGTACCTGCTCGTCGTGCCACGCGGACTGGAAGCCGAATTTGCCGATCTTGATTTGCGCGAAATCCTCGCCCGGCATCGTCTGGTCCGGTATAGCGAGCGCTCCTATGTCGGTGCTCAGGTCGAGCGCCATCTGAGCCGCTTGGGAGTTCGTCCGCCACGGGCCTTCGAGTTCGACACGTCGGACAGCCTGGTCGCGATGGTTGCGACCGGTATGGGCGTGGCGATCACCACACCGCTGTGTCTGTTGCAGGGACTGGCTCACGCCGCCCAAGTCAGTGCTCTCCCGCTGCCGGGTCCTGGATTTTTTCGCGAGTTGCTGCTGGTGACCCGCCGCGGAGATATCTCGTCGCTGGCGCCGCGCATCGCGGAGATGGCTCGGACAACCATTACAATGCAGGCGATGCCGCGCATCCGGACGCTGGTGCCCTGGTTCACCCAAGACTATTAGCAAGACTACTAGCGCGACAAAGGTACGGGCTGAAGCAGATCGGATCAAGGCGCCGCTGCCGCGCTCTTTTCCTACTGACGCGCTGTTGACGCTGCAAGAATAAGGCGGTCCGCAGGCGGCAGGTCGTAGCGGGGCTCGATGTCGAGGAGCGGTCCGATACGAGTAATGACGTTGCCCGCGGTGGGAACGGCGTTCCAGCCCGACGCGATCTGACCGTAGGTCTCCTTCAGCGGCTGCGGCTCGTCGAGCATGATCAGCAGCTGATATTTCGGCTTGTCCGCCGGCAGGATGGCAGTGAACGCGGTCAGCACCCGCTTCTTGGCATAGCGGCCGTTGACCACCTTTTCCGCAGTGCCGGTCTTGCCGCCAATGTAGTAACCGGGAACATTCGCCCTCTTGGCGGTGCCGATCTCTGCGTTCAGCCGCATCAGGAACCGCATCTTGTCCGAGGTCTCGGGCTTGATCACGCGCTTGGCGATCGCCCGCGCCTCCTCCTCGGAGCGCTTGAGGAAGGTCGGGGGAATCAGCAGGCCGCCATTCGCGAGCGCGCTGACGCCCATCACGGCCTGCAGCGGCGCGACCGCCATGCCGTGGCCGAACGCAATGGTGATGGTGTTCAGCTCGCTCCAGCGCCGCGGTAGGATCGGCGAGGCGCTCTCAGGCAGCTCGGTGCGCAGCCGCTCGAGCTGCCCCATCTTGCGCAGGAACGCCTTGTGCCCTTCAACGCCCTGCGACAGCGCGATCCGCGCCGCACCGACGTTGGAGGAGAAGGTGAACACTTCTTTCATGGTCAGGAAGCGGCCTTTCGGCTCGTCGTCATGGATCGCGAACTTGCCGTAGTGCAGCGGCCCGCGCGCATCCCACAGCGAGTCGAGACCATACTTGCCGGTGTCGAGCGCCATTGCGAGGGTGAAGGCCTTGAAGGTCGAGCCCATCTCGTAAACGCCGGTGGTCAGGCGGTTGATGCGGTCGGGGTCGTGCGCTTCCTTCGGATTGTTCGGATCGAAATCCGGCACCGAGACCATCGCGATGATCTCGCCGGTGTTGACGTTGGTGACAAGTCCGGAGGCCGCCTTGGTGTGGAACTTCTCCTTGGCCTTCAAGAGCTCGTCGCGCAGCGCGTGCTCGACACGCAAATCGACCGAGAGCTCGATCGGCCTCTGCAGGCGGTCGGTGGCAAAGCCTGCACGGTGGAGATCGGCGAGCCCTTGATTGTCGAGCCACTTCTCCATGCCGGCGATGCCCTGGTTGTCGATGTTGACCAGACCGATGAGGTGGGCGACCTCGTTGCCGGTCGGGTAGACGCGCTTGTTCTCGCGCAGGAAGCCGATGCCGGGAATGCCGAGCTTGTGGATTTCCTGCTGCTGCTTTGCCGTGATCTCGCGCTTGAGCCAGATAAAGCCCTTACGCGACTTCAGGCGTTCGCGCACCTCGGTTTCGTCGAGGTCCGGCACGGTCGCGGTCAGAAGCTCGATCGCCTCGTCCTTGTCGATGATGCGGCGTGGCTCACCGAACATGCTGCCGGCCTTGACGTCGGTGGCGAGGATATCACCGTTGCGGTCGACGATGTCGGGCCGCGCGGTCGCAACCACTTCCTGCGAGGCGGCACGACGCGCACTGTGGGCGTCGGCGCCGATCGCGAACATCACGAGCCGCCCGCCGATCATGGCGTAGACCGCAGCAAAGGCCAGCATTGCGAGGCCGACACGTGCGCGCGCCTTGGCGGCGCGATCGACATTGCGCCCGTAGAGCAGATTGCGGATGAGTTTGTGCCGCCACCGTTCAGGTTGTTTTGGCCCGGGTATGGCGCTCATTACCGCTTGTTTGCCGGAAATTGGTGGTCAGCCACGCATCGGAGGCTTCTGTGGGCAGGCCGTTCACCCCTCAGTAATGGGCGTATGATTAAGAAACCTTTGATGGAAATATTGCGCCGAACATCTTTTTTGATGTTCGCTTTTGTCCCTTCCTCCGTCCGCGGAGGACCGCTGCTGGCCCATCGCGACATTTGCCGCGGTCGCAGAAAGGCGGTGGGTATCGGAGCAAAGCGGACATCGCCGACGGTTTATGAGTACACGGCCTAGCAACGAAAAAGCCCGGCGCGAGCCGGGCTTTTGAGTTTGCGATCTGGTCTCGCCTCAGCGGCGGAACATGCCCCCCATCATGCCGCCGACGATGCCGCCCATGAAGGCCGCGCCGGCGTCGCCACCGCCGCCGCCGTGGCGGGGAGCGGGTGCGCTCTGGGCCTGGGCAGGGGCACGTCTGGCCGGCTTCGGGCTGTCATCGCTTGCGGTCGGCGTCGACGCCACGATCTCCGCGAGCAGGGCCTTGTGCTGGAGCTTGTTGAGAAAGCCCGTCGACGGATAGCCGCGGGCCGCCTGCCAGCGCTTGAGCACCGTACGGGTGTCGTCGTTGAACGCGCCGGTCACCTTGGTGTCGAAGCCGAGCCCATTGAGGCGGCGCTGCACATCGCGGCGCTGCCCCTTGTCGAGGCCGATCTGATCCTCGGTGAGCTGACTGGCCTCATCAGTGAAGGTTGCGGGATCGACGCCGGCATTGAGGTTGCGGGTTGTGGTCGACGGACCGTTCTGGATCGCAGCGAGCCGCGCTAGCGCCAGTGCCTTGAACTGGCCGTTCGGATAGGCCGAGAGGTACGCGTTGAGTTCTTCCGGCTTGTTGGTTTCCTTCACCGAGCGCCAGTATTCGAGCTCGACGCCGTCGGAGCTGCTGCTGGCCGCAGCCGTCGGCGCAACGCTCGAGGCGGACGGAGCCGCGTTGGCGACCTGCTGGGTCTGCTGCGCCGGGTTGAGATAGACGGCGCCGATCAAATTGGTGTGGCCCCAGGGCAGCTGGCCCTTGTGGGTCTCTTCATTGACCTGAGCGCGGACCGAGGTCATCGCCTGCTGGATCTCGACGCCGGGCTTGGTGATGTTGTCGATCAGGGCGCGGGTGAAGGGGCTGTTGGTGCCCTCCTGGCCGTCGAGTGCGGTCTGGCCCGGGCCGGTGGCGAACGCGATCAGCGTGCCTTCGCCCGACTTCATCTCGGCGAGCCCGCTGCCGACATTGACGCTGCGGGTGGCGGAGTTCGACTTGATCTTCGCGGCGAACGGGTTGTCACGGCAGGCGTCGAGGAACACCAGCTTGACCTTGGCATCGCCCATGGTCTGGTCGAGCGTCAGGTCGATATTGATGGCGGCGCCTAATTTGACGTCCATCTCCGACTTGATGTCGGCATCGACGGGCAGGAGATAATTGGTGCCGCCGACGGCGATGCCGTGACCGGCGTAGTAGAACACCGCGACGTCGGAGCCCTGCGCCTTGCGGCCGAAGTCGAGCAGCTTCTCCGTCATCTGGTCGCGCGTGAGGTTGGATCCTTCGATCACCTCGAAACCGACATTGCGCAGCGTCGATGCCATCGCCTTGGCGTCGATCGGCGGGTTCGGCAATTGTGCGACGTTCTTGTAGGCGCCGTTGCCGACGACGAAGGCGACGCGGCGGTCGGCCTTGGCGGCGCTGACCGACAGCGCCATGCACATCAGCGAAACGATGATGGTGAGAGTGCGCATCTGAAATCCCCAACAGAATCGAATGACAGGCAGCAACAAATTGGCGTCGAATTTACACGAAAGCGCCCGGCTTCGCGCTGGCAAAAACGACAGGCACCCAACTCACCCAACCCGTTGCTCTGTGACCGAGTGTGCACGATGGAAGCGCTCTCCAGCGTGATCCAAATCACGCTCGACCACTCTGATTTGTCGCCTCAGGCCGTGCGCCGGTTCACTGTGCGCGCGCAGGAACCGGCGCGGCCGGCTTTAAATTCAAGAGATTGCCAAACAGGATCAGGGCAGCGCCGAACACGGTCCACGTGTCCAGCCGCTCGGAATAGAGCAGCCAGCCGGCGGTCGCGGTGAGGGGGACCCGCAGGAAGTCCATGGGGACGACGATGGTCGCGTCCGCATAGCGCAGCGCGCTGGCGAGGCAGTAGTGCGAGAAAGTGCCGCAGACCCCGATGACGAAGAGCCAACCCCAGACGGTGGCTGACGGCCAGGTCCAGACGTAGAGCGTCGGCAGCAAGCCTACGACCATTTGGACTACGATCATCCAGAACAGGATCGACAAGGCGCTCTCGGTCCGGGTCAGCGATTTCGCCAAAGCCATGGAGATGCTGAAGCCGATCGCAGCCCCGAGCGCGATCAACTGGCCCGGATTGATCTCGCCCGTCGCGGGCCGCACGATCATGACGACGCCGACGATGCCGAGCATGATGGCGGCGATCTTCCAAATGGTCATGCGCTCGGACAGGAACGTCGCGGCCAACAGCGCGGTCCAGATCGGCATCGTGAATTCGATCGCGACGACCTGGCCAATCCCGATCAGCGTCAGTGCGTAGAACCAGCCGAGCTGCGCGAAATAATGGACCCCATTACGGGCGAGGTGCTGGGGCAAACGTTTGGTCGCGACCGCCTTGAAGCCGCCGGCCCGGTAGATGATCGGCAGCAGCAGCGTGAAGCCGATCAGCGAGCGTACCTCCATGATCTGGAAGACGTTCAGCTCGCGCGTGGTTTCGCGTCCAGCCACTGCCATGACCAGCATCAGGGACAGCCAGCCGGCCATCCACAGTGCGGCCATCGTTTTTGACGGTGTTGGGCTCATCGGTGTGGGGGCAGGAGACCGAACTGGAGGGGGAGGCCGGTATCGGCGACATCCTCGCCGTTTGCAACGGCCAAATCTGCCGGTGCAGCGATGCACGGCGACGTGCTAAGCCAAGCACAGATCAACAAGAAAATCGGGAGATCTCCGCTCATGCGTATCCTGCAGCCAGCCGAATGGAAGAAACCGCGCGGCTTCTCACATGGCGTCGTGGCGGAGGGGCCGGGCCGCTGGGTCGTGCTGGCCGGGCAAACCGGCGGTGACGAGGCCGGCAATTACGAGCCTGATATGGCCGCCCAGGTCGCGACCGCGCTGAAGCGGATCATCAAGCTTCTCGCGGAGGCCGGCGCCGGCCCTGAGCACATCGTGCGCCTGACCTGGTATCTGACCAGCCGCAGCGAATATGAGGCCGCAGGCGCCGGCATTGGTGCGGCCTGGAAGGAGACGCTCGGGCGCAATTTCCCGCCTTCGACGCTGCTTTACATCGGCGGCCTCGTCGACGATCGTGCCAAGGTCGAGATCGAGGTTACGGCGTTCGTGCCGGGCGCATAAAAAAATCGATCCGGCGCGGTCGCCGGATCGATTGTCGTGTCACTGCTGTGGCTTACTTCGACAGCGAGATATCGGCGCCGCGGAACTGGCTGTCGGCGCGCATCCTGACGCTCTGCTTGTTGCCGGACGTCCGCAGCGAGATGTTGGCGTTGAAGCCGGCGGTCGAGGCGACCAGCTCGTAGCTTCCGCCGCTACCCTTGCCCTGCAGCGAGCCGCTGATGTTGCGGCTGGTCTCACTCCAGTTGCCGGCGATGGTGCCGCCCTCGGCCTTGACGTTGGCGCCGAGGTTGAACTTGTAGGCGTCGCTGGCGCAGGTCAGTGACATCTCCATGGTCGGACCGACCGGGGCATATTTGGCGCGGCAGCGGATCCGCTCGGTCGAGCCGTCGTCAAGGGTGACGGTGCCGGCGCCGCTCCAGCTTCCCGCCAGTGACGCGAAGGGGCCGGACTGAGCCTTGCTCTCCGAGCTGGCACCAGCTGTCACAAACAAAACAGCGGCCACGATGAGCAGCCGCCGGTTTAGGACGTTAGTCCCGAATAGCTTATTGGCGCGATGCTTCCCACCGCCCGCTGCACGGTATGCCTGCAGATGCTCCATTCCACTTCCCCGATCCGGCGTTGCCGCTGAGTTGACCGTTGGCATATGCACCATTGATCGAAACTTTCACAAGTCCCCCGCTGCCGATGGTGCCGGAAACGTTAGCGCCGGGCGCGGTGATCTTGCCGTCGGCAACCGTCAGCATGGAGCTTGCGGTCGGCTCGCAGGAGCCGGTCTTGGTCACGATGGTGACCTGCCAATTGCCGTCAAACGGGGTCTGGGCGACCGCCGGGGCGGCGAGGGTGGCGGTAATAACTGAAGCGGCACAGAACGCCGCGATGCGACCAAAACGCATAAATTCCGTCCTTGAATTTGTCTGATATGCTGACACTTATTCGGACGAAATGTGACGGAAATTTGGTGCAATGCAAAGTCGAAAATTGTTCCTGTGGAAACAATGGTTTATTTGCGTTTCCGGCTCCAATTTTCGAAGCAGAATCAACGCGGCCTCGCGTTAATCGTTAACGCGAGGGGAGACTCACGAGAGACTCGGTGCCGAAGTTGCGAACTGTTCGTCCTGAACTTTCGACGGCAGGGCCTTGTGGACCTTGGCGTAATCGATCACGTCGGCCAGCAGCTTGAGGCCGAGCGGGGCCAGCGCACGCTCCCAGAGTTCGCGGGCGGTCTCGCCCTTCTTGACGAAGCACCAGTCCTGGGCGGCGATGGCGCCGGCGTCCATACGGTCGGCGAGGTGATAGATCGTGCCGCCGGCGATCGGATCGCCTTCCTTGATGGTCCATTCCACCGCAGCCTTGCCGCGATGACGCGGTAGCAGCGAGGGGTGATAGCCGATCCCGCCGAACTTCGCCGTGGCCAGCGCGTCCCTGCCGATCCGGGCGTGGCTGTGGGCCGTGATGATCAGGTCGGTGTCGGGGGCGATCTCGGAGGCCACCACCAGCTTGGGATTGGCCTGCACCACCACCTCGATGCCCGCGGCCTTGGCGGTCGCGGCCAAGCGGTCATCCGCGTCGGCCACCACGACCCGCACGACCCCGACGCCGTGCTCGCGGAGCATGTTCAGAGTGGTCACGCCGAAATGGCGGGAGCCGACGAGGGTGATGCGCATGGGTGTCTGATCCGTCTCGCAGTTGCGTCATCCCCCGATAACACGTCAGCCCGCCCTGTCACCACCCGCGCGGCGTTTGCGCCGGTTATCAACAATGCGAAGGGAGCGGGGAGGATGAACTCGGCGATTGCGCCGTCGGCTGTTCCGGTGCTTCCATGGGGTATTGCGACCTGCCCGGAGCGAGCACATGCGGTGCGCGTGGTTTGTCCTTCTCGCTGTCTTGATTGCAGCCGCTCCGGCCCATGCCGGCGGACCTTACCCGGCCGTTCCGCCCGAGAACGGGGTGGCGCCTTTCATCGGCCCAACCTGGGATGCCTATCGCTGCGCTGAAGGAACGATCTACAATTTCTACCACGGCGCCTACTACGGCGAGGAGCCGCCAGCGCTCTATCGCGGCTATGCCTACAGGCCGTACTACCGCTACAGCGCCTATCGAAAATGGCCGCGCAAATATTTCTGCGTCACGGACTAAGCGTTGCCGCGCGGCCACGGTCGGCGGCAACCGAACCCGGCTTTTTCATCGCTGCCATCACGAAATCATCAAACGGTAACGCGTTCTCAACCTGCCTGTCGTATCGACGAATCCGTCGCGGATTTGTATTGCGTACCGCGACACCAAAAATGTCCCGCCGGCGTGGGTGCGCCGCGCGGGCATTTTTGCCGGGAACGATTTCATGCCGAATGCCATTGAGCAGATCGTGGACGCCTATGTGCGGCTGAAGAACCGCCGTGGCCTCGACGAGCTGATGATGCACAGGCAGCGGCTCGCGGTCGATCTGAAGAGCAGGTCGGGCCGCTACGATTTCAGCCTGCCGATCGGCAAGATCGACGAGGAGATCGCGATCATCGAGGCCGGACTGGCCAGGCTGGCGGCGGATGCGCCCGAGCTTGGTGCGACGCGGTTCCGCTGAGAGTGCTCAGTCGCGCCGGCCGCCATCGATCACGGTGAACAGCGGCCGCGCCGGGGTCGGTTCCTCCAGCAATTCCTCCACCAGCGCCGTTGCAGCGTCGACATATCTGCGCGTCGGCTTGTCGAGCTCGCGTTTCGCCTCGTCGTCGAGCGCGATCTTTGCGGCTTCGACCAGCTTGCGCATGCGCGCTGCGTGGTCGTCGCCTGCCGTCAGCGTCGCACGCGCCAGCGAGCGCAGCACGAACAGCTCGCCTTCCAGGCGGAGCAGGCGGTCGTTGAGCCTGGTGATGACGGCGTTGAGGTCGGCCATGGCGTACGTTCGTTGCGGAAGATCCTGCCTGATCTAGCGGCGATCAGTGAACGGAGTCCAAACGTAACAGGCACAATTGGGGCATCTTCCATCACGCCGCCGTTCGCGCCAGATAGTCGCGGGCGAAGGCGAGATACCAGTCGAGGCAGGCGGGATTGGCCATCGCTTCCTTGTTGATGACCTTCTCGACGGGCTGGCCGAGCAAGAGCTTCTTGATCGGCAGCTCCTGCTTCTTGCCGGACAGCGTGCGCGGGATCTCGGCGACGGCAAAGATTTCGTTCGGCAGGAATCTGCGGGAGAGGCCGGCCTCGATCGCCTTGTTGATCTTCGCCTGCATCGCGCCGTCGAAGGTAACACCTTCACGCAGCACCACGAACAGCGGCATGTAGCTGTCGCGGCCGAGATATTCGAGGTCGACGACGAGGCTATCGAGCACCTCCGGCAGCGCCTCGATCGCGGAATAGAGCTCGCTGGTGCCCATGCGCAGGCCGTGGCGGTTGATCGTCGCATCGCTGCGGCCATAGATCACGCAGGAGCCGTCCGGATTGACCTTGAGCCAGTCGCCGTGGCGCCACACCGGTCCGCGGCCGCTGCCGTCGAAATTGTCCGGGTAGGTTTCGAAATAGCTCGCAAGATAGCGCGCGTTGCCCTTGTCGTTCCAGAAATAGAGCGGCATCGACGGCATCGGCTCGGTGCAGACGAGCTCGCCGACCTCGTCGATCACGGCGCGGCCCTGTTCGCTGAAGGCTTCCACCGCTGCGCCCAGCAGTCGGCACTGCATCGCGCCCGGCGTCTGCGGCAATTCGCGATTACCGCCGATGAAGGCGCCGGCGAAATCGGTGCCGCCGGAGATGTTCGCCCACCAGATGTCGGCCTGCGCCTTGCTGCCGTTGATCTTCGACAGGTCTGCGAAGCGTGCGTTGAAATGGGCCTGCGTATCGGCGCTGAGCGGCGAGCCGGTCGAGCCGAGGCAGCGCAGTCGCGAGAGATCGCCGGCGGTGGTCAGATCGGTTTCGGCCTTGGCGCAGTTGGCGAAGTAGGCCGCACCTGCCCCGAAGAACGTCGATTTCGATTGGGCGACGAAGCGCCACAGCGTGCCCCAATCGGGCTTGTCCTTGGTGCCACCAGGGCTGCCGTCGAAGATGCAGCAGGTGGTGCCGCTGAGCAGGCCGCCGACCTGCGAATTCCACATGATCCAGCCGGTCGAAGAGTACCAGTGATACCGCTCGCCGAACGAGTTCTCGTGGTAGGAGCAGCCGAGATCGTTGTGCAAGCCGAGCAGCGCCAGCACCACGATGACGATGCCGCCATGGCCGTGCACGATCGGCTTCGGCAGGCCGGTGGTGCCGCTGGAATAGACGATCCAGAGCGGATGATCGAACGGCAGCCACATCGGCTCGAACGCGTCGATCGCGACGTCCGCCCTTGCGGTGATGTCGGAGAGCAGGGCGTCCGGTGCGGCAGGCGCGGCCGCCTCGCTGTGCAGAATGACGTGCGCGACGCTCGGCAGTGATCGCCGCAGCTCGGCGACGACGTCCTTGCGGTCATGCCTGCGTCCCGCGTAGGTGACGGCATCGCAGGCGATCAGCACCTTTGGCTCGATCTGCTTGAAGCGGTCGATCACGGCGGGCGCGGCCATGTCGGGCGCGCAGACGCTCCAGACTGCGCCGATGCTGGCGCTCGCGAGAAATGCGATGATTGTCTCGGCGATATTGGGCAGGTAGGCCGCGATGCGGTCTCCGGGCTTGATCCCTTTGTCCTTCAGATGCAGCGCGAGCGCAGCCGCCTTGCGCTTGAGCTCCGGCCAGCTGGTCTCGTGGAGCTTGCCGTCCTCGCCGCCGCTGACGATCGCGGGCATGCCGGCGGCATGCGCGGCGTCGACATGCCGGAACACCTGCCGCGCATAGTTCACCTGCGCGCCGGGAAACCACACCGCGCCCGGCATCTTGCGCTCGGTGATGACGGCTGCAAACGGCGTCGGCGATTGCAGATCGTAATAGTCCCAGATACTGCGCCAGAAGCCGTCGAGATCGCGCACCGACCATTGCCGCATCTCCTCGTAATTCGCGAAGGTGAGGCCGCGGTGCTCGGCGAGCCAGTTGCGATAGAGGGCGATCTGCGGAATGAAGGGAGCGGTCATTGGGTATCGGCTTCAGTTGCGGGGAAGGGGACTTTATCCGGTGTCGCGGCTGAGCAGAAGCGTCAGTTCCTCATCCCTGCGCAACGGCAAGCAAAAGCCAAAAACAACCCCATGCACAGTAGCGGGGGGCTTGAAAGCATTCGCCATTTTCGATTGGTGCCAGGCAGGCCCTTCTTGGACCTCGTTCAACGCGAGCAGTCCACCTGATCTCGACTGCGTAGCGCGTCGCGTTATCTGGATTTGACACGTCGGGCAAAACACTGGCAGAGTGGCATCATCAAAAGACGTAACACCCGCGCGGAGAAATCCGCCGCGGGTTTTTTCATGTCGGAGCAGTGTCGCTGCGAACTCCGTCGATGGATTGTGCGTCGTTGCTTCAAGAGCGTCATTGCGAGCGCAGCGAAGCAATCCAGAATCCCTCCGCGGAGGCACTCTGGATTGCTTCGTCGCACCAGCGCAAAATTGCTACGCAATTTTGTCGCGGGCTCCTCGCAATGACGGCGAGAGTGGCGCCTACCACCCAACTCCCGCCCATCGTCTCCCGAACACCGGCGGCTTCGTCTTCACCGCCTGCCAGCCGAAGAAGTGATGCTTCCCCGACCAGGAGTGCACCACGCCGCTGCAGATGCGGCATTTGAAGTGGCCTGAATGCGGCTCGGCGTGCTCTTCCCTTGTTGCGGTGTAGTTCATGCTGCAACCGGGGCAGGTGAATTCTTCGATCGTCCAGAGACTGTTGGCCATTGCACCGCAATTCGTTTTGGGACCTCGACGCAAAGCCTAGGTGCGAGCCTTTGCATCGGCGTAAACCGGGCGGATGAAATCCGGTTAATCGTCGTTAGCCAAACCGGGGGCTTCCCTGTCGGAGTTTGCAGGTTTTTCCCGATCTCCCTAGCGCCCGTCAGTCCAAATCGTGCCTTGGTCAGGAAGGGCAAAGGCCGGTCCCCGAGGGGCCGGGCGCGCGCCCGGTCGTCTTGACGCCCGGCTCCCGGCTGGCAATAACCCTAGCCCGCGCAAGTGCCGGAACCCGCGTCGATGCCGCAAGGAAAGCCGTGCCTGTGAAAAGTCTGCGTCAGCTCCTGACGGGCGAGGACGTTATTCAGCTCGTGATCCGGCTCGGCCTGTTGGCGCTGCTGATCATCTGGACATTCTTGATCATTAGGCCGTTTATTCCGATCCTGGCCTGGAGCGGCGTGCTCGCGGTCGCGTTCTATCCGGCCTTCAGCTGGGTCTCCAAGGTCCTCGGCGGCAGGCCCAAGACCGCGGCTGCGATCCTCACCTTGATCACGCTCGGCATCGTGCTCGGCCCGGCCACATGGCTCGGCGTGAGTGCCGTGGACGGGGGCAGGGAGCTGGCGCACCAGCTGAGCACCGGTGACCTCGCGCTTCAGTCTGCGCCGGAGGCGATCAAGTCATGGCCGGTGATTGGCCCGACGCTGTTCGAGCTGTGGGACCAGGCCTACAACAACATCCGCGCCGTGCTGCGCGAGGTCGCGCCCTATCTGCAGCCGCTGGCGGGACCGCTGTTGTCGCTCGCAGGCGATGCCAGCCTCGGCACGCTCCAGTTCCTGGTCTCGGTGTTCGTGGCCGGCTTCCTGTTTCCGCACGGTCCGCGTCTGGTTGCGGCCGGCCGTGGATTCCTGTCGCGCATCGTGCCCGAACAGGGCGAGCATTTTCTCGAACTGGGCGGCGCCACCATCCGCGCCGTGGCGCAAGGCGTGATCGGCGTCGCCATCGTTCAGGCGCTGCTGGCCGGCGTCGGCTTCAAGCTCGCAGCCGTGCCGAGCGCCGGCCTGCTCGCCTTCATCGTGCTGCTGCTGTCGATCGTGCAGATCGGCGCCTTCCTCGTGTTGCTGCCGGTGATCATCTGGATCTGGACCGCCAAGGACGTCACCACGGCGCTGGTGTTCACCGTGTTCTTCGTCCTTGTCGGCTTCCTCGACACCATGCTGAAGCCGCTCGTGATGGGGCGCGGTCTCAACACGCCGACCATCGTGATCTTTGTCGGCGTGATCGGCGGCACGCTCGCGCACGGCATCGTTGGCCTGTTCATCGGGCCGATCATCCTGTCGGTGGCGTGGGAAATGGCGGCGGCGTGGATCCGGACTGAGGACCGCACCGCGGCGGCGAAGCCGAATGCGATGCCGCCAGCCGACGAGTTTGGTTAGCCGGACAGCCCAGCGGGTTGCCGGGACGTTTGCCGCACCTCGCATGCGTGTGGATAACGATGGGAGCCGACGGCAACCGGAGCGGCCGTCGAACTTGTCTAATGAAATAGACAAGTTACCATGGCCCGATTCTATTTTCGGTTTACGACTGCAATGGCGAAGTCTTCCAAGCTGGTAGCCGCAAGGCGTGGCAAGGTTCTATTGGTCAGGCGACGGTCGGACGGGCTGTGGATGTTCCCCGGCGGCCGCAAGCGCGCGCGCGAGTCCGATAAGGACTGCCTGCGCCGCGAGATCAAGGAGGAATTGCCCAAGCTGAAGCTCGGCAGGATCAGCCTCTGGAAGGAAGTGACGGCCAAGAACAAGCGTTCCGGACGCAAGATGAGCGACGCCATCTTCATTGCGAAGAGCGCCAAGGGCCGGCTTGCGATCGGCGACAAGAAGGAGCTCGACCGCGCCGCCTGGCAGAAGCCCCGCGGCATCCGCCTGACCGCGACCTCGCGCTACATCCGCGATCGCCTGTTTCCGAGGAAGCCGCGGCGGCGGAGCTAGAGCGCGATGGGATGAGCCTCGACTAGCGCGCCGACGGAGGTGCGTTCCCTCCCCCCTTGTGGGGGAGGGTTAGGGAGAGGGGTAGCCCAGGAAAAGGTGCCAGTTGTTGATGATGCAGCGGGTGCGAACGCGACGGAAAGAATCCCCGTGTGGCACCCCCCTCCCTGTCCCTCCCCCACAAGGGGGGAGGGAACGGAGAGAGCGCTGCCGTGGGGCAAACTCGATTCAACCTAAGCCATTCCGCTTTAGCCGCGCAGGGTGTGACAAATCGTCCGATTATTCCCCGCGAATGTGTGAACCAGTTCACAAGCTGCCGCGGCGAGGACTGCTATAGAGGCGTCATTGCCTTACCAATCCATTTTCCTTGAAACACCCCAGTGTCTCCGCACACTGGGGTTTTTCGTGTCGGGCGGCAACCCAGTTGCAGTCGCCGTATCGGCTCCTTTTGCGGAACGGCCAAATGCATCGGCTCCCAAATGCATCGGCTCCTGGCCCATAACTGTCTTCGGCCGCAGGCAAGGGAATGTCAGCGTTCTGGTGGGAAGTGGACCACGGACATACCGCACAGGGAGGCCCGGTTGTGACCTTAGCGGAAGTTTGCTCTAGCCGGAGCCAACCTGTCGTGCTCTTAATTCAGGACTGGCTTTATCTTTGGCCGCGCGGTCGCTTACTTCGTAGCGCGCTAACTCCGTGGAGTCGCAGCCATGGTGCAGAATCTCGTATCCGGATTTGTCGTAGTGGCTTTGATTATCATGGGCGTGCTTGCTTATGCCCAGAAACATGAAGGGTGCTTGCGCGGACGCTCGCTCCAAACCTTCCAGCCTTGCGGATCAATCGGCTCTGACATATAGCGCTGCCCGCGACGCCGCGGCTTGCCTCGCGAGACTGTGTTTGAACAGCCTAGGTCTGGTTGTGGCCCATCTGCGACCTCAGCAAATGTCCGCATTTCGGCCGCTGCCGATGACCGGACATCAGTCGGCCGGCCATCCAACAAGTGCACACCGAAGGACGCGGCGCTGCTCAGCCTTGCCGCCGCAAAAATCCCGTGATTGTGACCTTCTCCCAGATGCCGGCTGCCGCGAACGGATCGGCGCGATTGAAGGCCTCGACCTCGGCGCGGCCGGGGGCCTCGATCAGGAACAGGCTGCCGATCATCGTGGCGCCGTCGTCGGCGACGAGTGGTCCCGACATCACGATCTTGACGCCGAAGCGCGAGGTGTCGCCGAGGAACGCCTTGTGGGCATCGTAATTGGCAAGCCGCGTCGGCAGCGCGCCGGTGCGGTCGATGGCATGGATGGCAAACAGCATGATGTCTCCGGGATTTCTTGGGGACGGCTGTCATCTCAGCCGTCCCGGTGTTTGATCAGAGCAGGCTGCGGTTACTTCGCGCCGAGCTTGCCGGCCTCTTCGAAGGTCGGGCAGGTGCGCTGCTCGAGCGGCTGGTCGAACGGCTGATAATTGTCCTTGGTGATGACCGTCGGCTTCAGCACGATCTCGGCGATCACAGGCTCGCCGCGCAACGAGCGGATCGCCATCATGGTGCCGAGACAGCCTTGGAAAAAGCCGTTGTAGTCGCCGCTTGCGAGCAGCTTGCCGGACTTGATGGCGTCGATCGCCTCCTTGGTGCCGTTGATGCCGATCACCTGCGCCTTGCGGTTGGCGCCGTCGAGCGCCTCGATCGCGCCGACCGCCATGGCGTCGTTGGCGGCGAGCACGCCGTCGATCTGCGCATTCGACTGCATCAGGTTTTCCATGACCTGGAGCGCCTGGAGCCGCTGATAGTTGCCGGGCTGCGAGGCCAGCAGCTTGGTGCCGGGGTTCTCCTTCAGCGCGTCGTTGAAGCCGCGGACACGGTCGACATTGGTCAGCGAGCCCTTGACGCCCTCGATGATGACGATGTTGCCCTTGCCGCCCAAGGTCTTGAGCAGGAAGCGCGCGGTCTCGAGCCCGAGGCTGTAATCGTCGGCGCCGACGAAGGAGAGGAACTTGCCGCCGGCGGAGCGGTCGGTGATGTTGACGACGGGAATCTTGGCGTCGTTGATTTTCTCGACGCCGGGCACCATCGCCTTGTAGTCGACCGGCGTGAAGACGATCGCGCTCGGCTTCTTCACCACGACGTCCTCGATCTGGCTGAGCTGCTCGGGGATCGAGTCCGGCTTGGTCGGAATGTACTGCAGAGTCTTGGCGTTCAGGGCCTTGGCCATGTTGTCGGCGCCGACCCGCACCGTCTGGAAGAACGGGTTGGTCTGGTTCTTGGTGAACACGGCAATGGTCTCGCCGTCGGCGCGCGCCTGCGTCGTGAACGCGGCCGCCATCACGAGCGGCAGTGCGAGATAGCCCAGTCTCTGTTTCATGTCGTCTCCATCCCCATATTGGTTTGTTGGATTGCTTGAAGTCTCATTGCGCGCGGCGGCGGGTCTTCATGTCGAGCCAGACCGCGAGAATGACGATGATGCCGGTCACCAGCGGCTGCCAATTGGCGCTGACCGAGAGCAGATTCATGCCGTTCAGCACCAAGGTCAGGATCAGTGCGCCGATGAAGGTGCCGAACACGGTGCCGACGCCGCCGAACAGCGACGTGCCGCCGATCAGCACGGCCGCGATCGCCGGCAAGGTCAGGCTCTCACCGATGTCGGCCTCGGCGGAGTTGAGCCGGGACAGGAAAATGATCGAGGCGAGCCCCGCCATGGTGCCGGAGACGGCGTAGACCAGCAGCAGGCGCCGCGTGACGGGAATGCCGGAGAGCCGGGCGGCAACCGGATTGGCGCCGATCGCATAGATCTCCTGGCCCCAGATCGTGCGCTGGGCAAACAGCGTTCCGATGCCGAGGAACACCAGCAGCAGATAGACCGGGATCGGCAGGCCGAACAGATAGCCGCTGCCGATCTGGCGGAAGCCGGCCGGGAAGCCGTGAAGGGTCTCGCCCGCCATGTACCAGTAGGTGAGCCCGTTCAGCACCCAGAGCATGCCGTAGGTGGCGATGAAGGAAGGGATGCGCAGCGCCGTCACCATGATGCCGTTGAGGAGGCCGACGATGCCGCCGCAGGCAAGCCCGGTCAGGACGCCGAGAACAGGCGATCCCGTGGTGTGGATCACCGTCCCGGCGACGCACGCGGACAGCGCGACATTGGCGCCGACCGAGAGATCGAGGCCGGCGGTGAGCACCACCAGCGTCAGGCCGGAGGCGATGAAGAAGGTGAGGCTCGCCTGGCGCAGGACGTTGAGAATGTTGCCGAGGCTGAGGAAGGAATCGTTCAGCACCGCCAGCACGGCGCAGATCAGGAAAACGGCGAGCAGCCGATAGAACAGCTGGATTGCATCCTGGGACAGGAACGAACGCGGCGGCGACAGGGCCTCCTTGGTGATGTCGGTCATGTGCGGCTCCGCAGGCCATCGAGGAACAGCGCGACGATGACGAGGACGCCGACGCTTGCGACCTGCACCGAAGAGGGCAGCGAGATCAGGTTCAGGCCATTGCGCAGCACGCCGACGGCGATGACGCCAAGGAGCGTGCCGAGCAGCCAGCCATTGCCGCGCTCGAACGAGGTGCCACCAACCGCGACCGCCGCGATGGCATCGAATTCGAGACCGAGGCCCGCGGTCGGATGCCCCGAATTCATCCGGGCGGTCATCAGCAGGCCCGCGATGCCGGCCATGGTGCCGCCGATCGCGTAGACCGCGATCAGGAGCTTGTTGGGCGAGAGGCCGGCATAACGGAGCGCCTCGCGATTGCCGCCGAGCGCGAACACATAGCTGCCGAAGCGGGTGTGATAGAGCAGGCCGTGAAAGGCCGCGTAAGTCACGAGCGCGATCACGATCGGCAGGGGAACGCCGAGCAGCGTCGCCGAGTAGATGTCGCGGACGCTGTGGGGAATGCCGACCACGCTCTGGCCGTCGCTGACGATCAGCGACAGGCCCTGCGCCATGCCCAGCGTGCCGAGCGTGGCCACGAAAGGCGGGATGCCCAAGATCGCAACCAGCCAGCCATTGACGGTGCCGAAGGCCGCGCCGACCAGCACGCCTGCGCCGAGCCCAAGCAGCATCGACTTGGTCGCGAGCGAGACGATGGCGACGCAGAGCGAGGTCAGCGTCAGCACCGCGCCCATCGAGAGATCGAGCCCCTCGGTCATGATGATCAGCGTCATCGGTAGCGCCAGCATGGTCAGGATGGTCGACTGCACCAGCACGTTGGAGAGGTTGGCTGGGGTGAGGAATCCGGGTGCGATCGCGCCGAACAGCACGATCAGGGCGCCGAGCACGATAGCAACGCCGGGAATGCGCTGGAGCGGATTGGGTTGAGATACGACCGCGGCCTCACGCATGATGCATCCCCAATCGCACGATGTTCTCCTCGGTCAGTTCGTTGCGCGCCAGATGTCCGGCGACGCGGCCCTCGCGCATCACATAGGCGCGGTCGCAGACATGGCAGATCTCGACCTGCTCGGACGAGATCATTAGCGCGGCTGCGCCTTCCGCAACCAGCCGGTCGATCAGCGCAAAGATCTCGGACTTGGCTCCGACATCGATGCCGCGCGTCGGCTCGTCGAAGATGAAGAGTTTTGCGCCGGCCGCCAGCCATTTGCCGATCACGACCTTCTGCTGGTTGCCGCCGGACAGCAGGCCGACGGTCTGGCGCGCGCTCGGGGTTGCGATGCGAAGCTGCCGGATCAGGCCGTCGGCGGTGCGCTGGCCGCTGCGCGGATCGAACAGCCCGCTCGGGAACAGCCTTCGCAGCGCCGAGACCACGAGATTGTCGCCGACCGAACGGAGCAGGGCTAATCCCTCGCTCTTTCGGCTCTCCGGGATCAGCGCGATGCCGCGGCGGGCGGCCACATTAGGCTCGCCGGAGATCGGCTTGCCGTCGAACACGATCTCACCGGAGGTGACCTGATCGGCGCCGAAGATCGCGCGCGCGACTTCGCTGCGGCCAGATCCGACCAGGCCGCAGAGGCCGACGATCTCGCCGCGGCGCACCTCGATGTTGATGTCCGAGATTCCGCTCGGTGCGGTCAGGCCCTTGACCGCAAGCAGCACATCGCCGGGCTTGTCGGCGAAATTGCGCGGATAGGTCATGTCGACGGTGCGGCCGACCATCATACGGACGAGATGGTCGGGCGTGACGTCGGCCGGTTTGACGCCGTCGATACGGCGGCCGTCGCGCAGAACCGTGATGCGGTCGCCAAGCGAAAACACCTCGGCCATGCGGTGTGAGATGTAAACGATAGAGACGCCGTCGGCCTTCAGCCGCGCGATCAGCGCGAACAGCAGCTCGGTCTCGCGGTCGGAGAGCGCGGCGGTCGGCTCGTCCATCACCAGGATGCGGGCGTTCTGGCTGATGGCCTTGGCGATCTCGACCATCTGCTGCTGGGCGACGCCGAGCGTGTTGACGATGATGGACGGATCGATGTCGAAGCCGATCGAGTCCAGCAGGCGCTTGGCATCGGCCAGGATCTTGCGGCGGTCGATGGTGCCGGGAATGCGGCCCTTCGGCTCGCGGCCGAGGAAGATGTTCTGGGCGATGTCGAGATAGGGGACGAGCGAGAATTCCTGGAAGATCACGGCAATGCCGAGCTTTTGCGCGTCGGCCGTCGAGGCGATCGTGACCTTCTTGCCCTCAAAGAAGAATTCGCCGGCATCGGCCTGGTAGGCGCCGCAAAGGACCTTCATCAGGCTCGACTTGCCGGCGCCGTTCTCGCCGAGCAGCATGTGCACTTCGCCGGCGTAAAGCGCAAAGGACACGTCGTCCAGCGCCTTGACGCCGGGAAACGTTTTGCTGATGCCGCGCAGCTCGAGCAGTGGCGTTGCTGCAGTCTGGTCCGGCGCATTCATGGCAGCGCTCCCGCAAAGATCTTGCCGGGGTTCATCAATCCGTTCGGATCGAGCGCGGTCTTGATCGACCGCATCACGTCGACGGCGTCGCCGAGCTCGTCGGTGAGGTAGCCGATCTTGCCGAGCCCGATGCCGTGCTCGCCGGTGCAGGTGCCGTCCATATCGATGGCGCGGGCGACCATGCGGGCCTGCAGCGATTTGGCGCCGTCGATCTCCTCGGGCTTTGCGGGATCGACCAGGATCAGCATGTGGAAATTGCCGTCGCCGACATGGCCGACGATGGGGGCGGTGAAGCCGTGCTCATCGGCATCGCGGCGCGTCTCGGTCAGGCATTCCGCGAGCCGCGAGATCGGCACGCAGACATCGGTGATGACGGCGCGGGCGCCGGGCCGGAGGCCCAGGCCGGCATAGAGCGTGTTGTCGCGGGCGTGCCAGAGCCGGCTGCGGTCCTCCGGCGCCTTGGCCCATTCAAAACCGCGGCCGCCGTGCTCGGCGGCGATCGCCTGCGCCAGCTCGGCCTGCTCGGCAACGGCGCTCTCCGAGCCGTGGAATTCGAAGAACAGCGTCGGCGCCTCGCGATAGCCGAGTTTTGCGTAGGCATTGATGCCGCGCATCATGACGTCGTCGAGCAGCTCGACGCGGGCCACCGGAATGGCGGCCTGGATGATGCCGATCGCGGTATCGACCGCGTTGTGCAGCGTGTCGAAGCTGCACACCGCCGCCGAAATCGCCTGCGGCAGCGGATGCAGCTTCAGCGTGATCTCGGTGATGACCCCGAGCGTGCCTTCGGCGCCGACGAACAGCCGTGTCAGATCGTAACCGGCGGCCGATTTGCGGGCACGGCGGGCCGTGCGGATCACGCGACCGTCCGCCAGCACGACCTCCAGCGCCATGACGTTGTCCTTCATGGTGCCGTAGCGCACGGCCATGGTGCCGGATGCGCGTGTGGACGTCATGCCGCCGATCGAGGCATCGGCGCCGGGATCGATCGGGAAGAACAATCCGGTGCCGCGCAGCTCCGCGTTGAGCTGCTTGCGGGTGATGCCGGGCTGGACCACGACGTTCATGTCGCTGTCGTGCACCGTCAGCACCTTGTTCATGCGCGCGAAGTCGATGCAGACGCCGCCTTCGACCGAGGACGCATTGCCCTCGAGCGAGGTGCCGGCGCCGAACGGCACGATCGGCATATCAGCGCCGGCGCAGAGCTTGACGATCTCGGCGACCTCCGCGGTCGTCTCGGGATAGACGACGATGTCCGGGGGCAGGGCGCGATAGTAGGACTCGCTCTGGCCATGCTGGTCGAGCACGCCGCGCGCGACCGTCGCACGCGGACCGATCACGCCTGTTAGGCGTTCAGCCAAAGCGGCACTGTTGACCCGCGGTCCCATCGTCTCTCCCTGTTATCAGTCCTTGTTGCGGACTGTTGTCAGTCCGTCGATTCGACGTTCGGCCTACGCCGCCTGCGCGTTGCTTGCGGCCTGCTTCAGGCCGAAATCATAGTTGAGATGGAAGTAAGCACTGTCCACTATGCGACCATCCGGCGCACGGCCGGCCGGGCAGCGCTCGAAGTCGTGGATCAGGCTGTCCTTGACGCCGAACACCACGTCGCTGTCGAGATATTTGTCGCCGGCGACGAACACATGCGTCACGAGCTGCTCGAAGCCCGGCGCCGAGATCATGAAATGCACATGCGCCGGACGCCAGGGATGGCGGCCCTGTGCTTCGAGCATCTCGCCGACCGGGCCGTCATGCGGGATCGGATAGGCCGCGGGCTTGATCGACCAGAAATGGAAACGGCCGTTGGCGTCGGTGTGGAAGCGGGCGCGCATCGCGAGATTGCCGATCTCGTCGAGCTGCTGCACGTCGTAGTAGCCGTCATTGTCGGAATGCCAGACGTCGACCACGGCGCCCGCGAGCGGCTTGCCATCGACGGTCGAGACCGAACCGGTGACGATCATGGGATCGCCTTCCATGGTGCCGGAGATGTCGTCGCCGTTCTCTTTCTCGGGTGCGGCCTGAACGAAGAACGGGCCGAGCACGGTGGTCTCGGTCGCACCTTCCGGCACCGGATGGTTGATCGCGTCGACCAGCATGGAGACGCCGAGCGTATCCGACAGCAAGATGAACTCCTGGCGCTTGTCGTCGCACATGTGGCCCGTGCGGGTCAGGAAGTCGATGCCGTATTCCCATTCCTTCTGGGTCGGCCGGATCTCGCGCACGAAGGCGTGGAGGTGGCGCACCAGGGCTTCGCTGACCTGCTTGATGCGGGGATCGCTTGCGCCTGCGATGCGCTCGAGCACGGCGTCGGTGATGTTGGTCTCGCTGAAATTACGCAAGTTCTGCCTCCATCGATCAGAGTTTGGGCTCGCCAAGGCCTGAGAGACGTTCGAGATGCTTCACGGTCGCGATGAAGTCGGTCTCGCCATCGCCTTGCGCGACCAGCGAGCCGTAGGTTTCGCGCACCTGGGCTGCGAGCTGCAGCGGCACGCCGACGGCGTGGCCGGCG
Source organism: Bradyrhizobium ganzhouense (assembly GCF_049949285.1). NCBI lineage: Bacteria > Pseudomonadati > Pseudomonadota > Alphaproteobacteria > Hyphomicrobiales > Nitrobacteraceae > Bradyrhizobium > Bradyrhizobium ganzhouense. The sequence goes on along the minus strand of NZ_CP181318.1, from coordinate 5,004,016 downwards.
CCGAGGATGAGGTCGAGATCCTTCGCCATCTGCTTGCAGGAGAAGCTCGAGACGAAATCGCGGCTGCGCAGCGGCGCGGTCTTGTACTTCACCATCGGCGAGGCCACCGCGCTCTCATCCAGCACCTTCAGAATGTCCTGCCAGCCGATGCCGCCCTTGCGCGCCAGCGCCAGGCTCTCGGCCATCATCGCGGCCGAGACAGCGATCATGAGATTGACGGCGAGCTTGGCGTAGCGCGCTTCCTCGCTCGGGCCGAGATAGGTCTGCGCGCGGGTAAAGCTCGCAAACAGCGGCTTTGCGTTTTCGAAGGCGTCTTTGGGCCCCGAGACGAAACAGCTCAGTGCGCCGGTGTGCACGATGCTGGCATTGCCGGAGACCGGCGCCCGAAGATAGGAAATCCCGCGAGCTTGCGCGGCAGCATCGACCTCGGCGGAGGCTTCAGCGCTGACCGTGCTGGTCTCGATCAGCACCGCCTTCGGCGCCATCGCACCGATCAGTCCGGTCGGGCCGAGCATCACCGCGCGCAAGGCGGCGTCGTCGGGGAGCGATGTGATGACCACAGGCCGGCCGTTGACGGCCTCAGTGGGCGAGATTGCGACAGCGATGCCGTGCTCGCGCGCTTCGTTGAGCCGTGCTGCGCTCTGGTCGAAGGTGATGACGGCGTAGCCGGCCTTGGCGACGAGAAGCGACATCGGCAGACCCATCTTGCCGATGCCGATGAAGGCGATTTGTTTGCTTGTGTCAGTCATTGTTATTGTCCGTTGGCCGCTATGTTGCGGCGTGCCCTTGTCGTTCGATGTCCCGCACCAGCCGTTGGCCAGAGCGTTCGAGTAGCTCTTTCTTTTGCGCGAGACCGTCGACCTGTAGTTTTCCGTTCCGCTTCTTCCAGCGGCCCCCGATCATGACCGCCTCGATATTGGCAAGGCTCGTCTGCATCACCACGGTGGCGACGGGGTCGTGGACCGGGAAGAGATTGAGATCGTCGGCGTTGATGATCACGAGATCGGCAAGTTTCCCCGGCGTCAGCGAGCCGATCTGGCTTTCGCGGCCGAGCATGCGGGCGCCTTCGGTGGTGATCCAGGCCAGCGCCTCGCGCGCTGGAATGGTCGTCGTCGCCGGGATCGTGCCCTCGCTCTTGCGCGACTCCGCGTTGTCGAGCGCGCGCTGCATCGACAGTGCAACGCGGGCGGCGGAGAAGAGATCGCCGGCCAGCACGGACTCCAGGTCGATGCCGATGGTGGGCCGAACGCCGCGCTTGAGCAGGCGTCCTGTGATTGGAAAGCCGTGGCCCTGGATCATCTCGTTCTCGGGCGTCACCGAGAAGGTGACGCCGAGATCGATCAGCCTTTGCAGGAGATCGTCGGGCAGATCGTTGCCGTGGACGATGTTGACGTGGGGGCCGACGAGGCCGGCCTCGATCAGCTTCTCCCAGCCGCCTTGTGTCTTCGCGGGACCACCGCCCTGATGCATCGAGGCGATCAGGCCAAGCTCTTGCGCCAGGCGAAAATCATGCAAGGAGACGTCGAGCGTCGAATAATGCGGACCAAGAATGGCAAGCCCGAGTGTGACCAGGCCGTCGCGGTCGGCGAGGGGACCTGCCAGCAGCCGCTCGACTTCGCGGCGGGGATGCGGCACTTCCGAGAAGTGCGGTTCGCCCGGCTTCGGCTCGGGCTTCGGCGAGCCGTGGAAGAAGGCGGCGCGGATGCCGCTCTCGATCAGGCCGCGCACGGCGGCATCCGTGTGGGCCGGCGTCGGGTTGTTGTGGCACCAGTCGACCAGCGTGGTGGCGCCGCAATTGATCTGGTTCAGCGCGCCGACGAGCGTGGCGATGTAGATGTCGTCGGGGGCGAACAGGGTTGCGAGCCCGGCATGCATGCGGCGGAAATATTCGAGCAGCGTCCAGTTCGCCGCAAAGCCACGCAGCGCCGTCTGCCAGGTGTGCATATGCGCGTTGATCAGCCCGGGAATGACGATGCGCCCGCGGCCGTCGACGATCTCGGCATCAGCGGCATCGATGCCTGGACGCACCTCGGCGATCCGCCCGTTCTCCACCAGCACGTCGCCGGCGCGGAGATCGCCGATCGAAGCGTCCATGCTGATGATCGTTGCTGACCGGATGAGGGTGCGCCGCATGCCGGTCACGCCGCCGCTTTGGTTGCGACCGGCGGCTCGCCGGCCCAGGCGCGCGCGATCAGGTCACGGATAGCGCCCCGTTCGAGCGGACGTGGATTCCAGTAGGCATTGGTCACGGCGAGGTCGGCCGCCTTGTCGATGCCGCTCTCGGGCATGCCGATGTCGCGCAGCGCGAGCTTGGAGCCCAGTTGCTTGGCGAGATCGTAGAGACCCTGCGCTGCATCCGCCGCACCGATCGCGCGCGCGATCCGCGTCATCGCCTCGGGCACCGCGGGCGCGTTGTAGGCCAGCGCATGCGGCAGCACGATCGTGTGCGTTTCGGCATGCGGGAGGTCAAAGGTGCCGCCGAGCGTGTGGCAGAGCTTGTGATGCAGCGCCATGCCGACGGTGCCGAGGCACACGCCGCATAGCCAGGCGCCGTAGAGCGCATCGCTGCGGGCCGCGCGATCGTCGGGCTTCGCCGCAATCGCGGGCAGTGCACGCGCCAGCGCGCGGATGCCTTCCTCCGCCATCAGCGATGTCACGGGGTTGGTGTCGCGCGCATAGAGCGCCTCGACCGCATGCGCGATGGCGTTGATGCCGGAGGTGGCGGTAAGGCCGACCGGCAGCGTCATTGTCAGGTCGACGTCGTAGATCACGGTCTCCGGCAGCACGGCGGTGTCGCGCACCGTGGTCTTCAGGCCGTTCTCGGTCTGACCGAGGATCGGCGTCATCTCCGAGCCGGCATAGGTGGTGGGAATGCAGAGCTGGTTCACGCCGGTGCGCAAGGCGAGCGCCTTGCCTAGTCCCGTCGTGGAGCCGCCGCCAAGCGCGACCACGCAATCGGCATCGCATGCCTTCATCGCCGCGATTGCGCGTTCGGTCACATCGACGGGCGTGTGCATGGTGGCGCCGGCGAAGATGCCGGCATAGAGCGGGCCCAGTGCGGCACCGAGCTTGGCGCCTTGCGCTTCCTGCTGCGGCGTCGTCAGCACCAGGGCGCGCTTGCCGCCGAGACGCTCGATCTCTGCCTTGGCCGCCGCCAACGTTCCGCTGCCGAACACGACGCGGCAGGGCAGGTTTTCAAAGGTGAACGAACCGATCATGCGCCGGTCTCTTTCATCGGATAATCGACCTGGAAGCGACCGATCCGCAAGTCGCCTAGCTCCTCCCGCACCCGCAGGTGTTCCGGGTGGGTGGCGTAGGCCTTCAGGGCCGCACTGTTCGTGAATTCGGAGACGAGGACTACGTCGCAGGCGTAGTCGACATCGCTGATGTCGGCGCCTACCTCGATATGGATAAGGCCGTCGATCCGGCCCTTGAGGCCTTCGAACAGGGTTTTGACCTTAGTCCGGGCGGCCAAGCGCTCCGCCTGGGTCTCCCCACGCAACCGCCACATCACGATGTGCTTGATCGGACCCGACATTTCCCAGAATTCCTCACCTGCGATCTTGTTTGTTGGGGCCATTTTGCCTTGCAGAAATCGGAAATAAAGACCAAAATTCGTAAGTCTCTTTTCCACTATGAGGAAGAATGGACCGACTTCTCCAGCTCGAGGTGTTTTCAAAGACGGCCGAGCTCGGCAGCCTCTCCAAGGCCGCCGACACCCTGCGGATGTCGAACGCCGCGGCGAGCCGGCATCTCAGCGCACTGGAGGAGCGGCTCGCGGTCCGGCTGATCGAGCGCAACACGCGCCGGCAGTGGCTGACCGAAGCCGGGCAGGAGCTGCTGCAGCGTTGCAGCACGCTCTTGAACGAACTCGCCGAAGCCGAAGACGCCGTCAGCGATCGCGCGCTGTCGCCCAAGGGCATGCTGCGCGTCACGAGTTCGCTGTCCTTTGCGATGATCTACATGGCGCCCATGCTGCCGGCGTTTCGCAAGCTCTATCCGAAGCTCGACGTCCAGATCATTGCCGCCAACCGCTATCCTGATTTCATCGAGGCCGGCATCGACGTCGCGATCCGCACGCGGGAGCAGGAGCCGGATTCCAACATCATCATCCGCCGCATCGGACAGATGCGCCGCGTGCTGGCGGCTGCACCGTCCTATCTCGCGGCGCACGGTATCCCCGAGCATCCCGCCGATCTCGCGCGCCACGACATGCTGGTCTACAACCTCGCCAACGATCCCTATTCGCTGCGACTGAGCCAGGGCAGCACGACGCAGACCATTCGCATCGCGCCGACGCTCGACAGCAATGATGGCCAGATCATCTGCGGCGCCGCGCGCGCAGGGCTCGGTATCCTGATCCAGCCGCTTTACATCGTGCAGAGCGATATCGCAGCCGGCAAGCTCGTGCCGGTGCTGACCGACTGGGAATTGCCGCTGCTGACGATGAACGTGGCCTACCAGAACCGCGTCCGGCTGCCGGCCAAGATCAGGGTGTTTTCGGACTTTCTGGTCGGTCACATCCGCGCGCATTCCGACGCCGGGATCTGGATCGAGGCGACCTAAGCTTCGCCCGGCCGAACCGTCGCTATTCCGACCGCTCCTGCACTCGCGCCCGACCGGTGGACGACCGGGGAGCCGCACGCAGTTCCGACGCGGCAGAACGCCTGGCTGCCTCGGCCTCGTGCTGTTGCTTGCGGGCCTTCTGCGCGTTTCGCATGGCGCGCTTGATGAAGGGGTGCTGCGAGTCCTCGCCGAAGAACAACACGACTTCGCAGCCGGGACATTGCCTGGAATAGCCGTCCTGCAACCGTCCCGCGCGATCGCGAAACATCGTCTTGCAGCGCGTGCACTGGACCTGGACGAAACTCATGCGCCGACAACAATGACTATTGGAAATCGACTGCCACGGTGAGCCGAATATCTGAAGAAAGCCTGAAGGCCGATGGCGTCCGGATCGCACGCGTTGAGCAAGCCACTATTGTTTGGCGGCGATCGCGTCCAGGCAGTGGTTGACATAGTCGGCCCGGTCTCGCAGCAGCACCTTCGCCAGATCCGCCTTCAGGGCGCATTCGCGCTGGCGCATCTGCTCGGCGCGGCGCTTTTCAGCCGCCTCGCGGTATTCGGGTGCAACCTTGCTGGGATCGACGAGGGCCTGGGACCGGGCAGACGAATTGGCGAGCAGCGCGACGGCTGCGACAGCAATAATGACCTGTTTCAAATGAGCCTCCTGAAAAGGCTCATTCTAGCGCCGGGGAACGGGTGGCTCAATGGCGCGTACGATCGATTGCGCTGCCGATCCATCCTCGCTGCCAGAGGCTAGCGGCGCAGTTCGTCCCGACGACCTCAATTCGGCCGAATCGCGTCGGTCACTTCGGAGCGTGGTCGATCTTGTGCCCCAGATGCCCGGTCTCGTGATCGCGACGCAACTGGCTCAGCGACGTCTCGTTCAACTGATGCAAGACCTCGCTGAGCGTTGTCGCATCCGGATAGCCGGCCGCAAAACCTTTGCCGTAGATCTTGCGCAATGTACCAACCAGCGTGTTGCCGTGCTTCTTGCTGATCGCGCCATCCTTGTCCCGATGGCGACCATCCAGGCCCGGTTCCTTCATGTGTCTCTCCCTGTGTGGCGTCTGCGCGCCTGGATGAAGCGTGCGCCCAATCGAGTTGATTGGCAACGGAGTGGCGCGCGGGAGTTGAAGGGCGGCCGGCTCCAGCGTTTCGGGATCTACCTGGTCCTGTCGGCGATCCACAACCCGGCGACTGCGCCAACGCAGCTGAACAGGACTCCTGAGTAAGACAACATTTCGCCACCCCACAACGCGGGAACGAAGCCGCCGATCGTCGATCCGATCAACATGGCGAGCCAATAACGTGATCGCACGCCAAGTACTTTCGGAGAGGTGCTGGAGGGAGGTGGCTAGGCGGCCTGCTCCTCAAACGAGGTATAAACCCGGCCGTGGGGATCGACGATCTGAACGTCGCGGCACCCGTCCTGGATCAGCTCCCTGGCCTTCTTGAGGGCGGCGGCGAGTGACTCCCGCTTTAGGTTGACGACGCCTGCCGTGTCGAAACCGGTGATTTCAAACATGCCGCTCCTCCCGTTTGGTCGAATCCTACACCTTTCCAGCCGGTTGTCTTCTGGCTTTTTTCGGCAGGGCCGGTGGAACAGGGACAAGATTTTCTTCCATTACGCCTCAGGGCGCGCACCAGAGGCGTGAATACTCATCCATGCGACGCCGCAGCCGACCTGCTGCACAGATTGTGGACGGATTGATATACAACCGTCCCCAAAACGAGTAGAGTTCCTGCACAGCGAGCGATTGGTGCAGCGATGCAATGCTTCCTTTCTCTGGCAGGTAATCTCGCATTGGGTTTCTTGGCGGCGACAGGCGCCCTTGACGCCGCACAGGCCCATTTCCAGATAAATGAACCGATCTGCCTGCTATTGGGCGTATTCGGGGGATTGCTTGCTGGCATTGCCGTTTGCCTGGGCTGAACCATGTCGATATCCGCGCAAGGACCGCAGACACCGCAGAAGTTGTCGCCAGTCGCGTGGACCGGTGTTGTCGGCACCGCGCTTGTCGTTCTGGCCGCGATCTCTGCGAGGTTTTTGAACACGTCCACGCAACTTGTTTCGATTATCTGGGCGAGCGGCATCGCTGTTCAGATTGTCGCGGGTGGCATGGCCATGTATCGATATCTCAACCCCACAACGCGTCTCCCCGGAAATCGCGGCGGCGATGAATGAGGATGTCGTGGTGGCAGGGCATTCGATCTGCCCGACGTCGTGTCCGGATGATGACTTGGCCAGAGCCGTAGCGGCCAATGCTGCGCGCCTGCATGCACGCCATCGCATAGCCCCGTAGTCGGCCGGGGTGGCTGGACGTACCGGATCGCCACGTCGCTAACGTGGAATTAATCCGAAAAGCTCACAATTCTAGACAGTTGTAGGTGGGTGTTGCGTAAAGGAGGCGTCGCGAGGACGTTCCGGCGACGGCCTCCTTTTGCTCGCTCATGAGGTCAATGCGCATGACCACGACATCCGAAACGCCGGGCTTTGCCGAACATCTCGACGCCGCAGCCCTTGCAGCCGCGGCATTCGAACCCGAAGCCGAACTTGAAGCCGAACACGAAGCCCCGGAAGCTCCGGCCCCAGGCAAACGGTCCAGCCGGAAATCGGTCCTGGCACTGGCGGTGTGCGCCCTGGCGATCAATGGCGCGGCGGCGATCTACACATTGCCGTTTGATCTTCCGCCGCTTGATCTTCCGTCGCCGAACATCAGCAGCCTGGCTGCGCTGCTTCCGAGCCGGGAAGCGACCGCGCCACAGCCGGATCCGATTGTCGCTGCCCTGAAGGACATCCAGTCGGCCCAGCAGCAACAGGCTGCCTCGCTGCAGGAAATCAATTCTTCATTGCAGCAAAGTGTGGCTCTGCGGCAGCAGGATTCAACGACCCTCCTGTCTCTCCGACAGAGCATCACCGACGAACGGGGCGACGTGAGGAAGATCTCGCCGCAGCTTTCGACGCTGATCGCGAAGATCGATACGCTGCAAAATACAATGACATCGGACGTCACGTCCTCCATTCGAAGGGCGCATGCCCGTTATGGACTGACCCCAGCGATGCGCAAACGGATGGATCGGCAGTCGAAAACGATCGGGCCCGTTTCGGTTGGAGGAGCTCCGTTGACTGCGCCGGCTACGGTTGCAGCGCCGGAGAGCTGACGGCGCGCAAGCAAAACGCTTGGGGCTGTGTGCGCGCCAACGTCGCCTGACGGCGCTCTCTATCCCAACGTGGGGTTAGGGAAGGTCGTCCATATCCTCGCTAAGTTTAGTGCACCGTAATTCGTCCCCATCAAGCCTCAGGGACAAGCTGGCGCGCTTGTCAGAAAGCGAGCGCGAGCTCGTGCTCAACACGGTCGAGGGAATGCTGCCGGAGGGCTGCCAATGAAGCGCGACCGGCAGCGCTGATGACGCACCGCCGGCGACTGTCCCGTTAGTCTCGAAACAGGACGCTGCCGGGCTCGAAATTCTCTGTTCCCCCGGCAGCGGTCTGTCTCAAACTGGGCTCTGAAATCCCAGTGCTTTTGACATAGCAATGCTCATGCCACCGGGTTGTGACAGTGCTGGAATACGTTGACAGTGCACTAAATTGATATTGTCAGGTGCGCGCGTTCTTGGGCGATGCGATATGCGCTCCTCGTAAGATGCGGAGATTAGTGCACCGTCACCGCAATTCCATCTCGCCGAAGGTGATCCTGGTCGGACGGTCAGGCATCACAGCATCACCCCGCTGAATTGAGCGATCGTGAAGCCGTCAGCACTTGGGGATGATTGACGGCCGAACCACATGTCTGGCTGGCAACGCTTCGATTGGAAACAGCGATGGTGCGGTGCGTTTTGGCTTTGGGCTTATTGCTTGTTCTGAGTGCTGCGGGGAATGCCGCCACGGTGCATCGCTCAACACCACCATTGCGCACGCGCGAGCAGGTATTCGTTCCCCCCACTCAACTCATTGCTCCCGGTCAAGGCGTGGCGACCCCCGGTTTCGCCGTCCCGGGTTGGAGCGACGAGGCTACCCGGCGATGGATGGACAGCAACACCGCCTGCTCACGCTGTGGCGGATAGCCCGCCACGTTGCAGCCTCTTGACGGTAGGGGTGGGCGCCGGAGTCTGATCCGCCGCATGGGGAATACGGTGCACTACATTGATATTGCCAGGTGCGCGCGTTCTTGGGCGAGGCCATATGCGCTCCTCATAGCTCCTCGTAAGATGCGGAGATTAGTGCACCATAACTTGATGGCGCTTTTACCCCGATTTGGAATTGGGGGAGTCGTCCATATCCACGCCTACTTTGGCGTACTGTCGTCGCCGATAGAACTTAGCTGGCCACCGCTCGTCGCAGGTGGGGCGGAATGGGGATGGGACGATGCTCTTCCTCGGCAGCCTCAATCCAACACACAATTGCATCTTGCACGTTCTGCACCGCCTCGAACTCGGTAGCACCGTCGGACATGCAGCCGGGGAGATCAGGTACCGTCGCTACAGATCCGCCGCCGTCTTCCTCGGAAAGCGGCTCGATGACGATTTTGTAGTGAGGACGTTCGCCCATATGGACTCAATCTAGCAGGAAGGCGCCGTTTGAAAGGCACGGTCAGAATCCCAACCTTTCCGGGCTTGGTAATCTTGTGGTGCGAGCCTCCAGTCGCGCGGTGGAACGCACTCCGCGCCGAGCTAAAGACCTTCGTCCTGCGGCATCGATGCCAGCTGAATTCCGGCCCAATAAAGTGCACTGTCATCGTAACTTGAGGATTAGGAGGCTTCTGGCGGTTTATGCAACGCCGGTTTGGTACCCCTGAGGCTTCCCGATAGGCCGCTCAGTTGCTACCATCACGAGCATGGGCGGGGTAACCAAACCAAAAGAGCTAATGGCTTGCCATGACTGCGGCGGGCAAGTGTCGTTCTCGGCACTGGGCTGTCCTCATTGCGGGTCTACGGAGCAGGCTGGTCCCTACGTCCATAGCCAGCGCGAAGCGCGCCTCCACCGGATCGAGGCGCGCAATGATCAGACGCTCTTCGGCATGCTAGTGCTCTGCTGCGGGATCGGCTTTTTCTACGGCGCCGTTACCGGGGGCACGTGGCCAGCCATCGGTTATGGGCTCGTCGGCGCCATCATTGCGTGCCGGCTGGCTTCATCATCAACGTGAGCCGAAGGCTCTTCGGTTGACGGCGGCTACCACTCGATCAAAGGGCGTGAAAATGATCTGGGGGCTCTCACTTCGTGTATGGGAAGACTTAATGCGAGGATCGATCTTCGCGGTCGGCGTCTTCGGATTGATTGCGGGATTCTCAACGTGGTTTGTAGTCAAATTGCAAAGGGCTGAGATTGCAGAATCTGCCAAGGAGATGACGAAATACAAGGCCGACGTTGCACTTGAGGTGGAGGAGGCAAGAAACAAAGGCATCGAAGCCGGTAAGGCTGCCGGGGACGCGTTACTGCGAGCGGCGGAATTGGAAAAACAAGCCGCCGAGGCAAATGCAGCGCTTAGTAAGGCGCAGGTCGATATTGAGCGATCAAAAGCAGAGGCAGAACAGCTTAAGAAAGACACTGCTGTTGCAAATGCTCGCGGGGCGGATGCGCAATTGCGCGTGGCTGAGGTGAACAGAGAGGCTGCCCGGTTACAGGCCGATAATCTTGCGCTACAAACGGTGCTGTTGCCGCGCCATGTCGGGCTCATTGGGATTGATGAGCAACCGAAAGCGCAAACATGGTTTGCCGGGTTTGAACGATGGGCGGGCACAAAAGTATTGATCCAAGTCGCTCCCGGCGACTCTGAGGCGCAGAACCTTGCGAACGAAATTGCGATTGTGCTTGGGAAATTCGGCTGGGCACCTGCGTTTATTGACGAAAAGCGCTCCGGCGTGTCGCTCAACTTAAGCGAGGGGCTTAGCGTTATTTCGCCGTCCTCATATAAGGCGTGGGACCCCAAGGATGAAGCACAGCAAACATTCGCGGCACTAGGGACCGCTGCAACAGCGCTCGCAAGGGCTCTGACGAATGCCGGGCTTGGCGTCGGCTCATATCCCGTGAGCGGCGTACGCGGTTTGAGTATGGTCGTTGACTTTCCTCCAGAATCCGAAGGCGAGGCACACAACCCATTTCGCAATTTCTTTCCGAGGCTTGACGGGGTGTATCTACAGGTTGGTTCGAGGCCCGTAGGCGCAACAATGGCTTGGATTAAGCAAGGCAGGCCGGACATACTCGGCAACAAGGCTGCTGACGCCGCACCAGCCGAAGCCTACAAATAAGCGGTGGGATACGGTGACAGTGCACTAAATTGATATTGTCAGGTGCGCGCGTTCTTGGGCGAGGCGATATGCGCTCCTTGTAAGATGCGGAGATTAGTGCACTGTCACCGCACTTCATCTCACCTCACCGCAGTTCATCTCGCCGAAGGATCTTGGTCGGACGGTCAGGCATCACAGCGATCCCGCTGAATCGAGCGATCGCGGCGCCGAAGGTCGCGAGATTGTTGGGTTAAGTAATTGATTTTATTGGTGAGCGCGCTGGGGCTCGAACCCAGGACCCCGTGATTAAAAGTCACGTGCTCTACCGGCTGAGCTACGCGCTCCCATGGCCGCTGATGGCTTTAACGATCATCGCCATCGACTTCGGTCATTTGGAAAAGCATGTCTTGCCGCCGCGTTTGACTGATGGCTGCGGGGAAAACCGGCTGTTTCCGGATCATGCTTTCGGCCCGCGCTGTGTAGGGGGATGAGGCGCCGAGGTCAATAGCGCGCGCGGCGGCCGAAGATCGCGCCAGAGGCGGGGATTCGTCCTACGTTTCCGCCGCTTAGCCCGGGATTTTCAACCTGATTGGCGGCCGTCATCCACGTTGAAGTCAGTTCGCCTCCTGCCGCACCTCGCTCGGCACCGGCTGCGCGTTGCCGGGCGTCGGCAGGGCGACGGGGCGCAAGCCGATCAGCTCGGCGGTGCGGATCGCGCTGTCTCGCCAGAACTGGAACGAGTTGATGCGGCTGAGCTCGAGGATCGCAATCGCGACCGCGGCCAGGAACGGCAGGCTCTGCAGCACCAGGACGCCGGCGAAGATGTAGATCTCGGTGATCTGCCTGAAACTGTTGGAGGCGATCAGCACGCCAGAGCCGATCAGGAGCAGGGCGCCGATCACGGCCTCCCAGAACGCCTGGAACTCGATCGACATCCTCGACAGGCCGCCCTTGGAGGTGCGCGCGAAGGCGATGTGCTCGGTGATCAGTCCTTGCGCGACCGCGCGCGACACCGTCCATTGCACGCTCATCGCCGCGATCATTGCGCCCAGCATCTGGCCGGGTTTGATCGCGACGCGCAGCCGGTACATCGACAGGAAGTGCGCGAGCGAGACGACGAAGGCGCCGATGATCGGCAGCGTCAGGATCTTGTCGGGGATGGCGATGTCGGCGAAGGCGACGATCGGCACCCAGACGAGGTTAAGCAGTGCCACGACCACGCCGAGACTTTCGGCACCTAGCCAGTTGAGCCAGCCCAGACCGTATTCGCGCTTCTGGTCGGGCGTCAGCCGGCTCCGTCCGGGCAGGAAGTGCCGCCAGTGCTTCTTGACGATCTGGAGGCCGCCATAGGCCCAGCGGTGACGCTGCTTCTTGAAGGCCTCGTAGGTGTCGGGCAGCAGGCCCTGGCCGTAGCGGTAGCGGGTGTAATGGGTGGTCCAGCCGAGTTCCTGGATCGCGAGCCCGAGATCCGAATCTTCGCAGATCGTGTCGGATGACCAGCCTCCGGCCATGTCCATCGCGGCGCGGCGGATCAGGCACATCGTGCCGTGTACGATAACCGCGTTGAGCTCGTTGCGCTGGACCATGCCGATGTCGAAGAAGCCGGCATATTCGCCGTTCATGATGTAGTGCATGATCGACAGGTCGCCGTCGCGGTGCTCCTGCGGCGCCTGCACCAGGCCGACGCGCGGGTCGGCGAAGGCCGGCACGAGGTCCTTCAGCCAGTCGGGCTCGACGACATAGTCGGCATCGAGAATGCCGATGATCTCGGCATCGACGGCGGTGCGGTCCATGGCGATGCGCAGCGCGCCGGCCTTGAAGCCTTGCACCTTCTCGGCGTTGATGAACTTGAAGCGTTCACCGAGCGCGCGGCAGTGATCCTGGATCGGCTGCCAGAATGCGGGATCGGGCGTGTTGTTGATGATGACCACGCATTCGTAGTTCGGATAGTCGAGCCGCGACAGCGCATCGAGGGTCTGCTTCAGCATCTCGACCGGCTCGAAATAGGCGGGGATGTGGATCGAGACCTTGGGGTAGTAATTCTCGGGCACGTTCTCGATCGGCTTGCCCTTGGCAAGCAGCCGCTGCGGCGGCCGGCCGAAGGCGACGGCCGCGATCTCGTCGATGCGGGCCATCGCGATCAGCACCAGCGGCACAAGCAGGATTATGCCGAGGGTAAGTGCGAAGGCCGAGCCGAAGACGAAATAGTGCGTATTCCAGAACGCGAACACGGTCGCGGCCCAGGCGCCGACGCCGTTGGCGGTGGCCGAGAGCAGAAACGCCTGCCTGGCGGTCGGCTGCTCCAGCCGCAGGATTGGCAGCGACAAGAGGATGCCGACCAGCAGCGCGATCGTCATCAGCTTCCAGTAATCGGGATTCTCGACCGGGCCGGTCCAGGCGAATTTCGGCTCGCGGCTGGCGTTGAGAATGCCCCAATAAGGACCGACGCCGCCCTCGAAAAATTTCCAGGGCTGATCGATCGCCTCAACGATGTTGTAGTCCATTCCAAGCGCTTCGGCACGGCTGACGAAGTTGCGCAAGGTCAACGCTTGCTGGAACGGACCCGGATCGGCCTTGCGCAGATTATAGCCCGCGCTCGGCCAGCCGAACTCGGCGATCACGATGCGCTTGCCGGGAAACAGGTTGCGCAGCAGATTGTATCGGTCGACGGCCTGGTCGACTGCCTCGTCCGAGTGGAAATTCTCCCAATAAGGCAGGACGTGCGCCGCGATGAAGTCGACGTTGGAGGCGAGGTCGGGATTGTCGCGCCAGATGTTCCAGATCTCGCCCGTCGTGACGGGGACACGGACCGCGCTCTTGACCCTCTTGATCTTGTTGATGAGGTCCTCGACCTTCTGCTCGCCGCGGAAGATCACCTCGTTGCCGACCACGATGCCGATCACGTTGCTGTTCTTGCGGGCAAGCTCGATGGCGGCCTTGATCTCCCGCTCGTTGCGATCCTCGTCCTTGTCGATCCACGCGCCGACCGTGACCTTGAGACCGAACTCGGCGGCAATCGGCGGCACCAGCTCGTTGCCCTCCGTCGCGGAGTAGGACCGGATGGCCCGCGTGAGGGTCGAGAGCTTCTTCATGTCTGCGCGAATCTTTTCGGGGTCGACGTTGTTGTCGACGACATGTCCCGGCTCGAACGGCGTGTAGGAGAGGCTCGGCAGCAGGCCCTTGAAATCAGGCGCGGGTTCCCTGTCGCGCAGGACTCCCCACAGGCCAGCGTGGAGCACGGACACGAGCAACAGAACGGCGGCGACAACGCGCATCGCGGCTAAACCAAAAGGGGCTGAGGGGGCAGGGAAGCGGACCCGACCCCGAGATCCGACCAAGTCCGCGGCAAAGGGAGCATACCTCTGCCGCGCGGTTTCTCAACTGTCATGGCCTCATGTCCTTATCAGGGCATGGCCTTGTCCGGTCCGGTCAACGCGCGGCAGTGCCGTCAGTTGCTATCGCCGATCGTTCCTGAACGGAGGGTGAAACGATCGCGGCTATTTCTGGGGCGCGGGTGTCGGGCTTGCCGCAGGTGCGGGGCTCGCGGCCGGCTGGGGGGGCTGCGCATTGCCGTTGGTCGGTGCGGGCGATGGCGAGGCGGCCGCGGCTGCCTGCTGCGGCTGTGCAGCCGGGTTGATCCAGCAGGCCTGGGTCAGGTTATTCAGGCTGTTCGGGACCTTGTCGTCGATCTGGGTGAGGAAGCGGGTCAGGCAGCGGAACGCGGCCTGGATGTGACCGCCGGGGCAGCCGAAGCGGTCGTAAAGATCGATGTGGCGGAAGGCGGTATCGAGGTCGTCCCGGTACATCAACTGAACCGCGCGACGGCCGAGCCAGACGCATTCTGGATTGCCGGCCGGGCCATTAATGGTGCGGGCAGCTTCGGCGAACTCGTCAGTCCGCTTCTGGTTGGCATCCTTGGCGGCGTCGGTGGCCTGCGCCGCCGGCTGCTTGCCTTGATCCGGGGTCGGCGTTCCGCTCTGGGCGGAGGCGGCACCAAGGCCGGCCAAGAGGACAAGGGAGGTCACGGCCAAGGTGGCGGCGAACTGCCGCAGGACCGCATTTCGTAACTCGAACACCCGTCGCCGCATGAATTCCCCAATATCTCAGCCGTCCGCCCGCGGGAGGACCTCGCGGACGCCGACGTGATGGCGTCCAAATGGGTCTCCAATGCGGCGGAAAAGTCCCGCAAAATCCAATGACCTGTAATTGGATTTTTGTCCAGCAAAGTCACGATCCTAAGGCCCGGTCGAACGGCCGCAGCCCAATTCGCCGGGGAGAGCGCGTGGCCTGCCCGCGTCACCCCCTTGGCAGACGGCGTGCGAGCAGGTAATCGACGGACCCTCGCGGAGGACCGAACCGATTTCACTTCGTACGCCACTGGCGCTCCTGCTCGTCTCCCTCTGTGCGATCGCTGCCGTGTGGTGGTGGCTTGCCACGCCGATCACGCTCGCGCGCGCGCCGATCGATCCCAGCGACAAGGTGCAATGCGTCTCCTATGCGCCGTTCCAGGGAGACCAGACGCCGCTGATCGAGAGCACCCAGATCGAGGCCGAGCAGATCGAGCGTGATCTGAGGCAGCTCAAGGAGATCACCGACTGCGTGCGTACCTATTCGGTCGAGAACGGTCTCGTTCTGGTGCCGGGAATCGCAGACAAGGTCGGTCTGAAGGTCATCCAGGGCATCTGGCTCGGCAGCAACCGCGCCAAGAACTTTGCGCAAGTGGCGACCGCCGTCCGCCTCACCAAGGACTTCCCCAACACCATTTCTTCGCTCGTCGTCGGCAATGAGGTGCTGCTGCGCGGGGAGATGACGACGTCCGACCTCACCGCGATCATCCGCTCGGTGAAGGCGCAGGTCAGCGTGCCCGTCACGTATGCCGATGTCTGGGAATACTGGCTGAAGAACCGCGAGGTCTATGACGCCGTCGACTTCGTCACGATTCACATCCTGCCTTATTGGGAGGATATGCCGGTGAAGGCGAAGTTCGCGGCGAGCCATGTCGAGGCGATCCGCGAGCGCATGGCGGTGGCGTTTCCGGAGAAGGAGATCCTGATCGGCGAGACCGGCTGGCCGAGCGAAGGCCGCATGCGCGAGGGCGCGCTGCCGTCACGCACCAACCAGGCGCGCGTCGTCTCGGAAATCCTGGGGCTCGCGAAGGCCCTGAAGTTTCGCGTCAACCTGATCGAGGCCTATGACCAGCCGTGGAAGCGGCGGCTCGAAGGCACCGTCGGCGGCTATTGGGGCCTGTTCGATTCCGTGCGGCGGCAGCTGAAATATCCGCCGGGCGAGCCGATCAGCAATTTCCCGTTCTGGAAATGGTACATGGGCGCCGGCATGGTTCTCAGCGTGCTGGTGTTCGCGGTGGCCGGCCTCACGTTGCGGCGCCGGCCCTGGACGCCGCGCTTCTCGGCCTGGCTCGGCGTCGGCATCTCCGCGACATCGGCGGGCATCCTGCTCGGGATCGCCGCCGACAAGATGTATTACGAGAGCTACGGCTGGGGCGGCTGGCTGCAATGGGGCATGCTGCTGCTTGCCGGCATCCTGTCGCCGATCTTCTGCGCGCAGGCGCTCGTCATCGGCCGCAATTTGCCGAGCTTCCTCGACCTGCTCGGTCCGCGCGAGGGACGGAAATGGTCAAAGCTCTCCGCCGTGCTGGGCCTGACCCTGGCGGTGACGGCGGTGATCGCAGCCGAGACCGCGCTCGGCTTCGTGTTCGACCCGCGCTATCGCGACTTCCCCTATGCCTCGCTGACGATGGCGGTGGTGCCGTTCGCGTTGTTGATGCTGAACCGCCCGCAGATCGGCGCGCGCCCGATCGCGGAAGCGGTGTTCGCAGGGCTGCTGGCGCTGTCGGCGGTCTACGTCATCCTGAACGAAGGCCGCGACAACTGGCAGGCGATGTGGACCTGCGCGATCTATCTCTTGTTCGCGCTCACGCTGTGGCGGGCGCGGGCCGAGCAAAGCCAAGGATGAGCAGGCCGATCGCCAGGCCCGACAGCACGATGTTGTAGAGCACGATGCCGAGGCCGGCTGCGACCACGCCCAGCGTGAGCAGCACGATCGACGGCCGCATCAGGTTCAGCGTCGCGATCACCAGCGCGACGATGCCGAACACCGAATTCTTGAACAGCGACGTCGTCACCGAGCGCGCCTTGCAGATCATGGTCTGCAAGCCGGCATCGCATGCGAGCGCCACTTGAGAGAACTCGACGGCGAGATAGCGCACATAGAGCGCCCAGCCGACGGTGACGAAACCGACGACGATGAGAAACTGCACCTGATACGGCGTGAGGCGAAACGGCTTTTTTGTCATGCGGGCAATATGGTCGGGATGGCGGGAGGGAGCAACAGGGGCGCGCGGATTTTTGCACTTGGGGGCGATCGCGGGGGCCGCTGCATGCATTTGCGGCACTCCGAACGCATCAAAACCGTAGCCATACGGATTTGCGAGGGTTCCAACGTCACCTAACATTCGGCCTAAAGCGTGGGCGTGATCGATCCCACCAGGAACGGATCACGCCGTTCAAGAACGCGACTGCGAGGATGCGAGCGAGGTTGGCAATGGTTGAGGCGCTGCAGGTCAATTTTGCGCTTTGGGGCATGATCATTTGCGCGGCCATCAAGATCAGCCAGTTGGTGGCCATTCTTTGAGTGGCGCAGTCTCAGCAGAGACGCTCTGCCGATTCAATCGGAAGCCCTGATAAGTCCTACCGTCTGAAGAACGACGATATCGTCGAACTCGCCGATGCTGTCTCCGGCTTGGCAGCGGTCGCTGCTGGCTGCGGTGCGGGCGCCGGCGCGGGCTCCTCGCGCTTTGACGAGCGCTTTGAGGAGTAGCTGCGGCGGTGCTTGTCCGGCTTGGCGACAGGCGCAGGGGCAGCTTCAGCTTGCGGCACCGAGTCCTGACCCTTCTCTTGACCCTGCTCTTGGCTCTTCTCCGCGCTCTTGTCCTGGTTCTTGTCTGAAGCCTTGTCTTGAGCCTTATCCTGGCCCTTGTCCGCGCCGCCGCGCATCGACAGGCGCTGGCCGTCGAACACGGTCGTCTCGCAGTGGCGGTTGTTCTCGGCAAGGCCGGCGCAGAGCTTTGCGGCGGCGGCAGCATTGATCAGGGGGCCGGCACCCAGACGCAGCTGCATCCCGAGCCCGTTATTGCCTTCCTTGATCATGATGATCGGCCGAAGTGCTGCGACCTCCGGATTGGACTTGCTCAGGCCGCGCCAGAGCGCGCGCAGACCGTCGACCGAGTTGGCACCGCCGAGATCGATGGCAAAGCGCGTCTGCTGGACTGCGATTGCGGGAGATTCGGCTTCGGTCGCCTCGGGCGGCTTGGCTGGGGCAGCTGCGACCTCGGTGGGAGCGGGCGCCGCCTCGGGCTTCTTCTCTGAGGCATCGGGCTGAATCAGTTTGGAGGCCGCCGGATCAGGCGGCGCCATGATCGACTTCGACGGCACCAGCGGAAGGATCGGCACCGCCGACGTCGTCATCGGCGACTGCGGAACGAGCGAAGCGGCGGCCGCAGTCTGCGGCGGCGGGCCTGGCTGATCCTTCGCGGCGTCTTTCGAACTGTCCTTCGAAGCTTCCTTTGATATTTCCTTCGACGTTTCTTTGGCCTCCTTGCCGGCACCTGCGCGCGGCTTGTCGACCAGCGAGGCTGCGGTCGAAGCGACCGGTGCGACATCCGGGGCCGGGGGCTGCGCGGCGGCGACGGGCGTGTCCTGCGGCTTCGGCGCCGGGGCCTGCGGCGATGTCGCGCTCTGCTTGGCGATGGCGCCGGTGACGGAATCAAGCCCCTGCTCGAGCACCGTGACGCGCGAATAGAGGCGGTCGCGATCGGTGTTCAGCGTGTCGATGGCGGAGGCGAGGCGACGCGCTTCGAGCTGGCTTTCCTTGGTCAGCACCTGGAGACGGTCGGACTGGCGGGCGAGATCGGCGGAGGCGACCTGGTCGCGCTGCCAGCCGAGCTGGGCCTGGTTGGCCATCACGGCGATCACGACGGCGCCGACCGCGGTCGCGCCCCACGAGCCCAGCCGCCACATCATGCGGCGATCGAACGTGCTCTCCTCGGCCAAAAGTCCGGAGAACAGCCCGCCGGTCTCCTTGTCGCCGAAGGCGTCCGCCAGTGGGTCGGAATCCTTTGCCATGAACGTATAGTGCCCAGCCCTGCCCAGCTTCCCCGAATCAATCAGGGAACATTAACAGGAAAACCCACTCGCACTTGAATTCCGGGCGTTTGCGGGGGTAGCAAGGCGGCTAGCTCAGGCGACATCGGCTTGTCGCCCGTCGATGGGATGATCGATTCGGCCGTATTTGACAGGATTGCGATGACCGCCCGCTCAAGCCTCACGATCGTGCTCGCCGCCGGCGAAGGCACGCGCATGCGATCCAGCCTGCCGAAAGTGCTGCATCCGGTAGCTTCCCAGACGCTGCTTGCCCATGTGCTCGGTGCCGCACCGCGCGGAACCGGCACTGCGCTTGCGGTCGTGATCGGCCCCGATCACCAGGCGGTTGCGGACGAGGCGAAGCGGATCCGCTCGGACGCGCTCATCTTCGTGCAGGCCGAGCGGCTCGGCACCGCGCACGCGGTGCTGGCGGCGCGGGAGGCGATTGCGCGCGGCGTGGACGACGTCCTGATCGCATTCGGCGATACGCCGCTGATCTCGGCCGAGACGTTTGCGCGGCTCCGTGCGCCGCTCGCGAAAGGTGCTGCGATTGCCGCGCTCGGTTTTCGCGCGGCGGATCCGACCGGCTACGGCCGCTTCATCGTCGAGGGCAACCGCCTGGTCGCGATCCGCGAGCATGCCGACGCCAGCGCGGACGAGCGCAAGATCGATCTGTGCAATGCCGGCGTGATGGCGATCGACGGCCGCCGCGCGCTCGCGATCCTGGACAAAATAGGCAATGCGAATTCCAAGGGTGAGTACTATTTGACCGATGCGGTCGGCATCGTCCGCGACAATGGATGGGAGTCCGTGGTGATCGAAACCAGCGAGGACGAAGTGCGCGGCATCAACACCAAGGCCCAGCTTGCGGAAGCCGAAAGCGTGATGCAGGCGCGGCTGCGCAAGGCTGCGATGGAGGCCGGCGTCACGCTGATCGCGCCCGAAACCGTCTATCTTGCCGCCGACACTTTGTTCGGCAAGGACGTCACCATCGAGCCGTTCGTGGTGATCGGACCGGGCGTGTCGATCGCCGACGGCACGGTGATCCATTCGTTCTCGCACATCGTGCAGACGACGCTGGGCAAGAACGTCTCGATCGGGCCCTATGCGCGCTTGCGCCCCGGCACGTCGCTCGGCGACGGCGCGCGGATCGGCAATTTCGTGGAGACCAAGGCCGCGACGCTGGAGGCCGGCGTCAAGGTCAATCATCTCTCCTACATCGGCGACGCTACCATCGGCGCCAATTCCAACATCGGCGCGGGCACCATCACCTGTAACTACGATGGCTTCCAGAAGCACAAGACGGTGATCGGGCAGGGCGCCTTCGTCGGCACCAACTCCTCGCTGGTGGCACCCGTGAAGATCGGCAACGGCGCCTATATCGGCTCGGGCTCGGTGATCACGCGCGACGTGCCCGACGATGCGATGGCGCTTGAGCGTAGCCCGCAGACCATCCGCGAAGGGGGCGCAGCGCGCTACCGCGAGATGAAGACCAGTGGCAAGAAGGTCGAGAAGAAGCCGGAGAAGTGAGCGGACGAGAGCCAGGTTCTGCCGGATGTGGTGAGGGTCGCACACCCATGATCTACTTCCTTGCCGGTGTGATCAATCTGCTCGGTGAGCTTTTCTTCGTGGCGACGGGACGGTGGGTGCTGAAGCTGTTCGGCGAGGGCGAGCCGCACTACGGCGAGTCCCTTGCAATGGGATTGGTGGTCTGGGGGCTCGTTGTCGTGCTGGCCTTTATCATTCAAATGTGAAGCGGCAACGCTGCGGACCTTAGTCGTCGTCGGCGACTTCCGAGAACAACGCTCGCTTCAAGCGCCAGCCGCGCGGCCTGGCGCGCTTTGCCGGTTCGCCGGCAGCCTGCGTGACGAGGACAGGCTTGCTCTCCTTGCCTCGCTCCATGGCGCGTTGAGGCGGCGGCCAATGCGCGAGGTGCGTGCCGGTCGTCTCGCTGGCGAGCAGATAGGTCGGCGGCAGTCCTTTGCGGTCGGACGTGACTTTCATGGCCTTGATCTCCCGTGCGGGAATCGTTGGCCAAACTTGTTGACAACAAGTTAATTCGCGCGGTTTAAGCCGGTCACGTCGACGCAGGCGAAGGCACGCCGTCACCCGATGCTGTCGCAATCCGTCATAATTATTGAGTATCTGGTTCCTTAGGAACTTCGCTAAAAACCGAGCGCGTCGTTTAGGCGATTTTTCGACGATTTGGGGGATATTGATCCGCATGTGCGGGATTGTCGGCATTCTCGGGCGCGAGCCGGTTGCAGAGCAATTGGTGGATTCGCTCAAACGTCTTGAATATCGCGGCTACGATTCCGCGGGTGTCGCCACGCTTGAAGGCAAGCATCTCGAGCGCCGCCGCGCCGAGGGCAAGCTGAAGAATCTGGAGAAGAGGCTGGAGGCCGAGCCCTTGAAGGGCACGACCGGCATCGGTCACACCCGCTGGGCCACACACGGCAAGCCGACCGTCAACAATGCCCATCCGCATGCGACCGAGCGCGTCGCGCTCGTCCACAACGGCATCATCGAGAATTTCCGCGAGCTGCGCGAGGAGCTCGAAGAGAAGGGCACGGTGTTCCACACCGAGACCGACACCGAGATCGTGCTGCATCTCGTCGACGATCTCTTGACGCGCGGCAACAAGCCGGTGGAAGCCGTGAAGCTGACGCTGACGCGCTTGCGCGGCGCCTTCGCGCTCGGCTTCATCTTCGCCGGCGATGACGACCTCATGATCGGTGCCCGCAACGGCCCGCCGCTGGCGATCGGCTACGGCGACGGCGAGATGTATCTCGGCTCGGACGCGATCGCGCTCGGCCCGTTCACCGACACGATCAGCTATCTCGAAGACGGCGACTGGGTGGTCCTGACCCGCAAGAGCGCAACGATCTTCGACAAGGACGGCCACGCGGTCGAGCGCGACAAGATCAAGCACGCCGCCTCGACCTCGCTGGTCGACAAGGCGAACTACCGCCACTTCATGGCGAAGGAGATCCACGAGCAGCCGGAAGTGGTCGGCCACACGCTGGCGCGCTATGTCGACATGGCGACCGAGCGCGTCTCGCTGCCGGTCAAGCTGCCGTTCGACTTCAAGGACATCCAGCGCATCAACATCACGGCCTGCGGCACCGCAAGCTATGCCGGCATCGTCGCAAAATACTGGTTCGAGCGTTTTGCGCGCGTGCCGGTCGAGGTCGACGTCGCCTCCGAATTCCGCTACCGCGAAGCGCCGTTGCGCAAGGGCGATCTCGCGATCTTCATCTCGCAATCCGGCGAAACCGCCGATACCCTGGCTGCGCTGCGCTACGCCAAGGCCGAAGGCGCGCACACGATTGCCGTCGTCAACGTCCCGACCTCGACCATCGCGCGCGAAAGCGAGACCGTGCTGCAGACGCTGGCCGGCCCCGAAATCGGGGTCGCCTCGACCAAGGCCTTCACCTGCCAGCTCATGGTGCTGGCGAACCTGGCGATTGCCGCCGGCACGGCCCGCGGCGAATTGTCCGCCGAGGACGAGACCAAGCTTGTGCACGGTCTGGTCGAAATTCCGCGCCTGATGTCGGATGCGCTCACCACGGAGCTTCAGATCGAGAAGCTCGCGCACCGGATCGCAAAATCCCGCGACGTGCTCTATCTCGGCCGCGGCACCAGCTATCCGCTGGCGCTCGAAGGCGCACTGAAGCTGAAGGAAATCTCCTACATCCACGCCGAGGGCTATGCCGCCGGCGAACTCAAGCACGGGCCGATCGCGTTGATCGACGAGACCATGCCGGTCGTCGTGATCGCGCCCTACGACCGCGTGTTCGAGAAGACCGTCTCCAACATGCAGGAGGTCGCCGCCCGCGGCGGCAACATCATCCTGATGACCGACGCCAAGGGCGCGGCGGAGGCGACGGTGGAATCGCTCGTGACTATCGTCATGCCTGATATGGCCGCGGCCTTCACACCGATGGTCTATGCCGTCCCCGTGCAGCTGCTCGCCTACCACACGGCGGTGGTGATGGGCACCGACGTCGACCAGCCGCGCAATCTCGCGAAATCCGTGACGGTGGAATAGGCAGAACGGACCAGGCCGCGCTCTTCCAAAACCTGCTAGAAGCCCCTAGCTTGAACGAAGCGACCGACCTGGAACCAGAATGACCACCCGCGACGACGCGCCTGCCCCTCTTGATCCCGCCCCGGAGCCGCATACCGGCCTGATGGGCCGTTTTCGCAATTATTTCCTGACCGGCCTCATTGTCACGGGGCCGATCGCGATCACGTTCTATCTGGTCTGGTGGTTTGTCACCTGGGTCGATGGCGTGGTGCGGCCGTTCATCCCGCTGGCCTATCGGCCCGAAACCTACATGCCGTACGTCATTCCCGGCTGGGGACTGATCGTCGCATTCTTCACGCTGACGCTGGTCGGCTTCCTCGCAGCGAACCTGATCGGCCGCACGCTGGTCGATGTCGGCGAGACCTTCCTCGGCCGGATCCCGGCGGTGCGCGCGATCTATCGCGGCCTCAAGCAGGTGTTCGAGACGCTGTTCTCCGGCAAGGGCTCGAGCTTCCGCAAAGTCGGCCTCGTCGAGTTTCCATCGCCCGGCATGTGGTCGATCGTGCTGATCTCGCAATCACCGAACGAGGACATCGCGCGCAGCCTGCCGGGGCAGGAAGATCATGTCTCGGTGTTTCTGCCATGCTCGCCGAACCCGACCACCGGCTTCTTCTTCTATGTGCCCAGGAGCAAGATCATCGAGGTCGACCTCAGCGCCGAGGATGCCGCGACGCTGATCATGTCCGCCGGCGTGGTGCAGCCGGGCGCAGCGCCGGATCCGAAGAAGGCAGCCGCGCTCGCCGGCATGGCGAACGCCGCGCGCATTGCCAACGCTTCGATGCTCCAGCCCGAGCCTGCGAAGGCGGAGTAGGGGCATTCCGCGGCGGGATGGCCGCGGATCACGCGGGCGTTCGCTTCCTCTGCTAATGTTCCGGTCGAACCGAGCGCCAACGCTCGGAATTCGAACTGGAGTGCCCCGATGTCCAAGCCGACGTCCAAGACCATTGCGATCCTCGCGCCCGGTGCCATGGGCAGCGCGGTGGCCCGCCGCCTGAGCGAGAACGGCGCGCGCGTGCTGACGTCCTTGAAAGGGCGAAGCGAGGCGACGCTGAAACGGGCGGCGGATGCCGGCATGGTCGGCGCCGAGGACGAGGCGATCGCGGACGCCGACATCATCCTCTCGATCGTGCCGCCGGGCGAGGCGGTGGCGCTGGCCGAGCGTCTGGCCGCGTTGATCGTAAAGCGAGAAAAAAAGCCGGTCGTGGTCGACTGCAACGCCGTCAATGTCGACACGGTCAAGCGGATCGAGGAGATCATCGGCTCGGCGCAGGCGCCGTTCGTCGATGGCGGCATCATCGGCTTCCCGCCGCAGCCGGGCGGCAAGAGCCCGGCGTTCTACATGTCAGGCGAACATGCCAAGGATGTCGCGGTGCTCAGAGAGTTCGGGCTCGATTTGCGCGTCGTCGAAGGTCCGGTCGGTGCGGCCTCGGCGCTCAAGATGTCTTACGCCGGTATCGTCAAGGGTCTCGCCGGGATCGGCTCGGCCATGGTGGTTGCGGCAACCAAGGCGGGTGCCGCGGATGCGTTGCGCGACGAGCTCGCGCTCAGCCAGCCGGCGATCCTGGCGCGGCTCGAGGTCGCGCTGCCCGACATGATCCCGAAGGCCTATCGCTGGGTCGCGGAGATGCGGGAAATTTCCGGCTTCCTCGGGCCGGATCATCCGGCAAGCCAGATCTACGAGGGCTTTGCCAAATGGTTCGAGCACCTGGCCGATGACGCCAAGGGCGAGGCGGTCGATGCGTCGCTATTGAAGGCGTTCGCCGCAAGCATCGCGAAGAAGAAAGCCTAGGCTATCTGGCCTCAATCCACTGAGATCGAATCCAGGAAATTCACGATGTCCCGGTCGTTGCTCAGGCGCACGACCGGGACATCCGCGCCATACTGCATGCGCTCGGCCTCGATGACTGGCATGCGCTCGGTGTTGTAGCGCCAGGCCTCCCGCATCAATTTCCAGTCGAACTGCTCCGGACAGCCCTCCGGCAGATCAGGCCGCGTCGTGTCGCGATCGAAGGCCGAGCGCCAGAGAATGCGCCACTGGCAAAGCCAGCGCGGTCGTTCGATGACGACCAGAAGCTCGGCGCGGGCGAGCGTGAGATCGAAGGCCAGCCCCGAGAAGCTGCCGTCGACGACCCATTCGTCGCCCGCGATGGCTTCAGCGACGCGCACGCGAAAACCGGCCGTGTCGGATGGTGTCCATCCTGGCCGCCAGTAAAGCACGTCGAGATGCACGACCGGCAGTCCCAGCTTTCGCCCGAGCTTCAGCGCGAGGCTGGTCTTTCCGCTTCCCTGGCTGCCAACGACGATGATCCGGCGCATGGCCGGAGGTTTTCATGAAATCGGCCGCGGCGAAAGATTGCGCTTTCTGCTTGCCGTTCCAAACATGCGGTGTCTCAATACGCGACGCAGGCAATGGGAGTTCGCATGAGAGTGTTGGTGATCGGCGCGGGCGCGCTTGGAGGGTACTACGGCGCCTGTGTCGTGCGGGCAGGTGGCGACGTGGCTTTCCTGGTTCGCGCGAAGCGGGCGGAGCAATTGCGGCGTGATGGATTGCAGGTCGTGAGCCCGCATGGCGACTTTGCCGTGCAGCCGAAGATCGTCGAGGCAAATGATCTCAAGGAGCCGTACGACGTTGTATTCGTCGGCGTGAAAGCCTACTCGCTTGAAGACGCGATGAGCCAGTTTGCACCGGCCGTCGGACCAAACACCATGGTTTTGCCAATCCTCAACGGGCTGAAACATATCGACGCCCTGACCGCGCAGTTCGGCACAGCTCGCGTCCTCGGCGGACTGGCGAACGTCAGTGCCGGGCTCGATGCGGATGGCCGAGTGGTTCAGTTCATGGCCAACCAAACGGTGGTCTTCGGCGAGATCGAGGGGACGCTGAGCGAGCGTGTGCTGGCACTGCAGAAACTGCTCAATGTTCCCGGTATTGATGTGCGCGCCAGCGAAGCGATCATGCAGGACATGTGGGAAAAATTCGTTCAGCTCTCGACGCTTGCCGGCATCACCTGCCTGATGCGCGCCAGCATTGGCGACATCCTGACGGTGCCGAAGGGGGAGGAACTGATCTTCCGCCTGTTCGCGGAACACTGCGCCGTTGCGACGGCGTCAGGTTTCGAACCGCGCGCGCCATTCATCGAGTTCGACCGAAAACTGTTCACGACCCAGAATTCGCTGCTGAAAGCGTCGATGCTGCGCGATATCGAACGCGGTTCGGTCACCGAGGCTGAACACATCCTTGGCGACATGGCCAATCGAGGCCGCGCCCTCGGCATCGCCACGCCGACGCTCGATCTCGCCCGCGCGCATGTCGCCGCCTACGAGGTCGGGCGGCAAAGAGCGGCCAGCTAACCCGCCCCGATCAGCGGGATCGCCTCGTCCCGTTCGTAGAGATACAGCAGGCAGCGTAGCGCCTCGCCGCGCTCGCCTTTCAGCTTCGGATCGTCCTTCATGATGCGCAGCGCCTCGTCGCGAGCCTGCGTGATAAGCTGGCCGTGGACCTCCGAGCGCGCGATGCGGTAGCCGGGCAGGCCGCTCTGGCGGACGCCGAGCACATCGCCTTCACCGCGCAGCTTCAAATCTTCCTCGGCGATACGGAAACCGTCGGTGGTCTCGCGGATCACTTTCAGCCGCGCCTTCGACATTTCGCCGAGCGGCTCGCTGTAGAGCAGAATGCAGGTCGAAGCCTCCGAGCCGCGTCCGATGCGGCCGCGAAGCTGGTGCAGCTGGGCGAGGCCGAAGCGTTCGGCATTCTCGATCACCATGATGGTGGCGGCCGGCACGTCGACACCGACCTCGACCACGGTGGTTGCGACCAGAAGCCCGATCTCGTGGGCGGCGAACTGGCCCATGACGCGATCCTTCTCGGCGCCCTTCATCTGTCCATGGACGAGGCCGACGCGATTGCCAAAGCGCTTCTGCAGGCTCTCGAAGCGCTTGGTCGCGTTGGTGAGATGCTCGGTGCCTTCGGCCTCGGACTCCTCGACCAGCGGGCAGATCCAGTACACCAGCTTGCCGGACTCGAGCGCACGGCCGACGCCGTCCATGACCTCACCGAGCCGGCTCATGGCGACGGCGCGGGTGTCGATCGGCTGGCGGCCGGCGGGCTTTTCGCGGAGTTCGCTGATGTCCATGTCGCCGAAATAGGTCAGCACCAGCGTGCGCGGGATTGGCGTGGCGCTCAGCACCAGCACGTCGACCGCTTCGCCCTTCGAGGTCAGGGCCAGGCGCTCGCGCACGCCAAAACGGTGCTGCTCGTCGACGATGGCCAGCGCCAGATCATGGAAGATCACGTCGTCCTGGATCAGCGCATGGGTGCCGACGAGGAGATCGATCTCGCCTTCGGCAAGCTGCGTGATGATCTCGCGCCGCTCCTTGCCCTTTTCGCGGCCGGTGAGGATCGCAACCCGCATGCCGGCGCGCTCGGCGAGCGGGGCGATGGTCTTGATGTGCTGGCGTGCCAAAATTTCGGTCGGGGCCATCAGCGCGGCCTGCTTGCCGACTTCGGCCACGGCCGCGGCTGCCAGCAGCGCCACCACGGTCTTGCCGGAGCCGACGTCGCCCTGGAGCAGGCGCAGCATGCGCACCGGCTGTTGCAGATCGTTCGCGATCGCCGCGGCTGCGTCGCGCTGCGAGGACGTCAAAGCATAGGGCAGCGCATCGATGATCTTGTGGCGCAGGTGCCCGTCGCCGGCATTGCGCACCCCGGCCGGGCGGCGCAGCTGCGCGCGGATCAGAGCGAGTGCAAGCTGGCCGGCGAGCAGCTCGTCAAAGGCGAGGCGCGACCAGTAGCGCTGATCCGGCAGAATGTCCGTCAGCTCGACCGGCTGATGCACGCGGTTGAGCGCTTCCGCGATCGGCGGGAAATTGCAGCGGCGCAGTACGTCCTGGCTGATCCATTCGGGCAAGTGCGGCAGCTTCTGCAGCGCCTGCGCGACCGCGCGACGCAGCGAGCCGAGCGCGAGGCCCTCGGTGAGCGGATAGACCGGGTCGATGCCCGAGAGCTTCGAGATCGCCTCCTCGTCGAGCACGCGGTCGGGATGAACGATCTGCGGGATGCCGTCATACATCTGCAGCGTGCCGGAGACGAAGCGCTTCTCGCCCATCGGCAGCAACTTCTCGACATAGCCGGGCTTGGCGCGGAAGAAGGTCAGCACGACGTCGCCGGTGTCGTCGCTGGCATAGACCAGATACGGCGCGCGGGCATTGCGCGGCGGGGGCGGGCGGTGGCGGTCGACGGTGACCTCCAGCGTCACCATGGTTCCCTGGACCGCGTCGCGGATCTTTGGCCGCGCCCGGCGGTCGATGACCTGGCTCGGCAGATGCAGCAGCAAATCGACCAGCCGCGGCGTCTCGTTGCGGCTGAGCAGATATTGCAGCAGCTTGTCCTGCTTCGGACCGACGCCGGGCAGGCTGGTCACGGGAGCAAACAGCGGATTGAGCAGGCTGGGGCGCATCAGGAGAGTCTAGGATCGTTTCGGCTTGTCATGCCCGGCTTTATGCCGGGCATCCACGTCTTTTTTGCAATCCTTCGCGGGCATCAAGCCATGCCAAATCGAGGGCTGACACGGCAGGTTCGAGTAGCTATATCACCCCGGCCCGGCACGTCCGGGCTTTCGGCGTTTGACTGGATTTGAGACATGACGGGAACGACACGATCGAGCAACGGGCTGGACGACCGCCGCAAGCGGTTGCTGTTCCGCTGCTGGCACCGCGGCACGCGCGAGATGGACCTGATCCTCGGCCGCTTCGCGGATGCCGAGATCGCCAATCTCTCCGACGCCGAGCTGACTGAGCTCGAGACCCTGCTCGAGGTCAACGATCCCGACCTCTACGCCGCCATCACCGGTGACAAGGTGCTGCCAGCTGATGTCCCTGGCGCGTTGTATGCCCGGATCAAAGCCTATCCGATCGCGGACCGCGACGTATGAAACCGGGAATGAAATCTCCGGCCGAGCTGCTCACGCCCGGCCGCGCACTGACGCTTGCCAATGTCGCCGAGGGCGCCGAAGGCCTCGTCATCTCCGATCTCGCGCGCGCCATCGCGGCGCGGCCGAAGAAACCGGCTGTCAGCCTTGCGGTGGTCTGCCGTGACGGTGCCCGGATGCAGCAACTCGAACGCGCGCTGCAATTCTTCGCGCCCGACCTGCCCGTGCTGACCTTTCCGGCCTGGGATTGCCAGCCTTATGACCGCGTCTCGCCACATGGCGGCGTTCTGGCGCAACGCCTGACCACGCTGGCGCGGCTGGCCCCGCTGACCGGCAGCGACAAGCCGCTGATCGTGCTGACCACGGTGAACGCAATCGTGCAGCGCGTGCCCGCGCGCGAGCTGGTCGCGGCGCAGGCGCTGTCGGTTGCGCCGGGCAATGTCGTGCCGATGGACACCATCGTCGCCTGGCTCGAGCACAACGGCTACAACCGCTCCTCGACCGTGCGCGAGCCCGGCGAATATGCCGTGCGCGGCGGCATCCTGGATCTGTTTCCAGCCGGCCTCGAGCAGCCTGTGCGCTTCGACTTCTTCGGCGACAGCCTCGAATCGATCCGCACCTTCGACGCCGAGACCCAGCGCACGCTGCTCGACATGCGCGCGCTCGACCTGGTGCCGATCTCGGAATTCCAGCTCGTCACCGACACCATCCGCCGCTTCCGCATGGGCTATGTCGCCGAGTTCGGCGCACCCGAGCGCGACGATGCGCTGTACGAGGCCGTCAGCGAAGGTCGCCGCCATCCCGGCATGGAGCACTGGCTGCCGCTGTTCCAGGACCGGATGGACACGCTGTTCGACTATCTGCAAGGGGCAGCCGTCGCGATCGAGCCGCAGGCCGAGGATGCCGTCCGCGAGCGCTTCAAGCAGATCCAGGACTATTACGAGGCCCGCCGCGATGCGATGGAGCATCCTGGCGGCGGCGCCATCTACAAGCCGCTGCCGCCGGACAGGCTCTATCTGACCGAGGGCGAATGGGGCAAGCGGATCGGCGACATCCCGCTGGCGCGGCTGACGGCATTCTCGGTGCCGACCGACGGCACGTCGGTCGTCGATGCCGGCGCCCGCAAGGGCCGCGACTTCGCGCCCGAGCGTAACGACAGCACGGTCAACGTGTTCGAGTCTGTCGTCGCGCATGTCATGGGCCTGCAGGCGAGCCGCAAGAAGGTCGTGATCGCGCTGTGGAGCGAAGGCTCGCGCGACCGCATGACGTCGATGCTGCGCGACCACAAGCTGACCCACACCACGAGCGTCAACGCCTGGCGGACGGTGCAGGCAACCCCGCGCAACGAAACCATGCTCGCCGTGCTCGGCCTCGAGAGCGGTTTCGAGACCGACGAGATCGCGCTGATCAGCGAGCAGGATATTCTGGGCGACCGCCTGGTCCGCCCGCGCAAGGTGAGCCGCAAGCTCGACAATTTCATCTCGGAGGTGACGAGCCTCACCGCGGGCGACATCGTCGTCCACGTCGATCACGGCATCGGCCGCTTCATCGGCCTGCAGACGCTAGACGTCGCCGGCGCGCCGCATGACTGTCTCGAGCTGCATTATGCCGCCGAGACAAAGCTGTTTCTCCCGGTCGAGAACATCGAGCTGCTGTCGCGCTACGGCTCCGACCAGACCACGGTTGAGCTCGATCGTCTCGGCGGTTCCGGCTGGCAGACCCGCAAGGCCAAACTCAAGAACCGCATCCGCGAGATCGCGGGCGAGCTGATCAAGATCGCTGCCGCGCGCCACCTGCACGAGGCACCCAAGCTGCCGGTGCAGCAGGGCCTCTATGACGAGTTCTGCGCGCGCTTCCCCTATGACGAGACCGAGGACCAGCTAGGGGCCATCGAATCCACCCTGAAGGACCTCGAGCTCGGCCGTCCGATGGACCGGCTGATCTGCGGCGACGTCGGTTTCGGCAAGACCGAGGTGGCGCTGCGTGCGGCCTTTGCCGTTGCGCTCGAAGGCAAGCAGGTTGCCGTCGTGGTGCCGACCACGCTGCTCGCGCGCCAACATCACAGGACCTTCACCGAGCGCTTCAAGGGCTTTCCGGTCAACGTGGCGCAGGCCTCGCGCCTGGTCCCGACCAAGGAGCTCAACCTGGTCAAGAAGGGAATCGCCGACGGCTCGGTCGATATTGTCGTCGGCACTCACGCGTTGCTCGGCAAGGCCATCAAGTTCCGCGATTTGGGCCTCGTCATCGTCGACGAGGAACAGCACTTCGGCGTCACCCACAAGGAGCGGCTGAAAGCGCTGCGTTCCGAGGTGCATGTGCTGACGCTGTCGGCGACGCCGATCCCGCGCACGTTGCAACTGGCGCTGACCGGCGTCCGCGAGCTCTCGATCATTGCCTCGCCCCCGGTCGACCGTCTCGCGGTGCGCACCTTCGTCGCCCCGCACGATCCGCTGATGATCCGCGAGGCGCTGCTGCGCGAGCGCTATCGCGGCGGCCAGGCGTTCTACGTGGTGCCGCGCATCGACGACCTCGCCGAGGTCAAGGACTTCCTCGACAAGAACGTGCCGGAGATGAAGGTCGCGGTTGCGCACGGGCAGATGCCGCCCGCGGTGATCGAGGACATCATGACCGCGTTCTACGACGGCAAGTTCGACATCCTGCTGTCGACCACCATCGTGGAATCCGGCCTCGACATTCCCAACGCCAACACGCTGATCGTGCACCGCGCCGACATGTTCGGCCTCGCCCAGCTCTACCAGCTTCGCGGCCGCGTCGGCCGTTCCAAGCTGCGGGCCTACGCGCTGTTCACGCTGCCGGCACAGCAGAAGATCACGGCACAGGCCGAGCGCCGGCTCACCGTGCTGCAATCGCTGGAGACGCTGGGCGCCGGCTTCCAGCTCGCCTCGCACGACCTCGACATCCGCGGCGCCGGCAACCTCTTGGGCGAGGAGCAGTCCGGCCACATCAAGGAGGTCGGCTTCGAGCTCTACCAGTCGATGCTGGAGGAGGCGATCGTCAACCTCAAGGCCGGCGTGTCCGAGCCCGCCGCCGACCGCTGGTCGCCGACCATCACCATCGGCATGCCCGTGCTCATTCCGGAAGATTACGTCGGCGATCTCTCGGTACGACTGTCGCTCTATCGGCGCCTTGCCGATCTCGACAGCGAGGAGGAGATCGAGAACTTTGGCGCCGAGATGCGCGACCGCTTCGGCGTGCTGCCGGACGAGGTGCGCTATCTGTTCAAGGTCGCCGCGATCAAGGCGTTCTGCCGCCAGGCCAATGTCGGGAAGATCGATGCCGGTCCGAAGGGCGCCGTCATCACCTTCCGCGACAATTCCTTCGCCTATCCCGACCGCCTGGTGACGTTCATTCGCAGCTACGGCCAGGCCGCCAAGGTGCGGCCCGACATGAAGGTCGTGTTCTTGCAGGATTGGGAGACGCCGGAAGAGCGTCTCGCCGGCACCACGGAGATCATGCGGCAGCTGGCGCAGCTCGCGCAGAAAAAGAAGGCGGCGTAGGCGAGATCGTGGCTACGACGCCGCCCTTGACGCGTCCGCCGACAGCCGCCCGAGCAGCGACCTTGCCGTATCCGACGGCGACAGCGAATCCACGCTGACGACGGGATCGCTGCGCATCTCGTGCTTGCCATTGGACGTGTGCTTCATCACCGCGGAGAGGCGGCGGGCGATCATATGTGCCGTGCGGAAATCAGTCTCCGCGAACACCACGATCACCGAGCCGTCCTTCTGCGCAGTGCCAAAGTCCATCTGCCGCATCAGGCGGCTGAGGATGCGTGCGGCATCGAGCTGCGCGCGGGGATTGCCGGGATCGAAGGCAAAGCGCGCCACCGACAGGCCGCCGCCGCGGGCGAGCGTCTGCTCGACCGCCTTGGCAAAATCGCGGGCGAAGGCTTCGACCGTCAACAGGCCGCTGCGCGGATCGAGCCAGCCGCCGGCATCGATCGAGCGCAGCGTGCGGCTCAATTGCGCTTCCATCGCGTGCTGCCGGATCAGCGGCAGCGCGTTGGCAGCGACCTTCGCGGGCTCGCCCGCGATCAGCTCGAGATTGGGCAGGTCGTAACTCTGGGTGAGTTGGTGCGCGGTGACGACCACGGGCAGGTTGCGAAAGCGCGTATCCTCCGCGAGCACCGTGAGGAAAGCATCGGTGACGCGCGGGGTGAAACCGTCGGAGAGCACGACACCGTCGATGTCGCGGGTGTTGAGGTGTTTTGCCGCGGCCTCGATCGAGAGCGCGCCGACCACACCCGTGCGCTCGCCGAGCGCGACGGAGAGGGCCGGATAAGCCGCGCCGCGGCCGATCAAGAGCACGATGGCGTCGCGCACCGGATCGGTCTCCGGCACTGCGACTTTCGCCTCCGGCAGCCGGCGCAGCACGGTGGCGTGCAGCGTGCGGACGCGGATCGCGGCGCGCAGGCGCGCGATCAGGCGTTCGGCAGCGTTGCCGCGCGTGGCGAAGGGCAGGGCGTTATGGGGCAGCGAAGCTTGCGCATCTAGCGCGACCAGCGGGAGATAAAGCGGCTGATCGGCGATCTTCCTGGCGAGCAAAGCCATATGCGGCTCGTGCCCGCCGGACATCGCGGCGAGGACCGCGGCCGGCTGAACCTGCTCGACGGCGCGCGCCGCGCTTGCCCAATCGCTGTCGACAACGGGAAAGAGACGGGCCTCGTCCAGCGCCGCAATGAAGGCGGGGCGCTCGGCGTTGGACACAAACAGGATCGGGCCCGCCTGGGACATGGGATACTCTGATCACGCAATCGATGCTGCGCAATCTAGTCCCGCCGCCTTAATGCAGCGTCAATGTTCCGGGCGAAACTGCGCTCAAACCGGCCCCGAGCGGTCGCGAAAAGCCTCGACCATCAGGGGGTTAAGGCCGAGCTCGCTCAGCGCCTCGCGAGCGCGGGTATTGTCCTGGGCCCGGCCGGCCAGCCGATGGCCCGACAGGCGGTCGGGCAGGGCCGTCAGCAGCGCGCCCTGGCCGAGCCGGCGCGCCCATTCCTGGAGGTCGTTGGAGAGGAAGCGATAGCCGCCGACCGCCATGATGCCCGAGGGTGGCGCGGTGATGCAGATCGCGCCGCTGGCGCGGTCGATCCGCGCGGCATAGCCGGTGTCGACATAGTCGCGCGGCGGCTGCGCCGTCAGCGTCTCGCCGACCGGCTGCGGCGGCGCGTAGGCCGCGATCGGCACCATCGGGCCGCGCAGGCCGAGCGTGCCCTTCGGGGTCAGCAGAATATCGCCCGCGATCGAGGAGCCGGATTGTTCGCGCGGCGCGCCATGCGGTCCTGGCATCACCGCCACCGGCATGCCGTTCTCGCCGCGCCGGGCACCGAACAGGCCGGCCTCGCCGAACAGATAGACGTCCGTGAGCGGCGCATGCGGCGCGATCCAGGCTTCGCTGGCGGCGACCTGCTCCGGCGCGCGCCACAGCCCGATGACGTTGCGCAAGGTCGGCATCCGCGCCGCGAGGCCGGAATCGCCGAGGCGCAAAGCGAGCTGGGCCGGCGCGATCAGCACGTCGCATCCGTGCTCGTTGATCTGCTGCTCCAGCACCTCGCTTTCGAACGGATGATGCAGCGCCAGCGTGCCGCCGCAGAGCAGCCACACCGCGAGCGAGGAGGCGAGGCCCGCGAACGACATCGGCGCGAACGCCGCCATCACGGTCGCGCCCTGCTGGATGTCGGCTTCCAGCGACATCGCAAGCCCGCCCGCGATCAGGCTGAAATGCGGCCGCGGCACCGGGCGAAAGCCCTCGGCGGTGACATCGAAGGAGATCATCGCCGCCTTGCGGCCGTCCTGGATCACCGCGCGCGTGGTGCCGGGCGGGCGCGCCAGCACCTCGTCGAGCGAGGCCATGCCCTCGGGTAAATCAGCACCGAAGCCGAAGACATGGCGGATCGAGAAGGCTTCCGCGGCGGCATGCATCGCAAGGTCGGAATAGCTGACACCGTCGACCTTGCTCATGGTGACGATGGCGCGCGCCGCGGTGCGGTTGAGCGCGGCTGCCAGCTCTGCCTGCCGCCACAGCAGCGGCAACACGGCAACCACGAGGCCGGCGCGATGGGCAGCGAGCACCGTCAGCACGAACTCGACCGTGGAAGGCAACTGGATCGCGATCACCGAATTGGCCGGCAGGCCCGATTCGACGAAATGCGCCGACAGCGCCTCGATGGCCTTGTCGGCTTCGGCGTAGGTCAGCCGCCGCGGCTGGTGTCCGGTGATGCGGGATTTGTTGAGAGGATCGAGCAGAGCAGGCGCGTGCGGCTGCCGCATCAGCGTCCGCTGGAACAGCGTGTCGAGCGTCGGCGATACGGCTGGCTGGTTCACGGCGTCACTTCGCTGGACTGGCTTGAGGCTCACCCTTCGACCACCAGGTCTCCGGCAGGTAGCCGGACAACGCAGTGGTCGATGGTCGTTCTATCCGATTCCAGCGCGCGATCCATTGCTCGGATACGTTAAACAGGGGGATTGTGTAGAAGCCTGCGATCAAAGCGCGGTCGAGTGCCCGCACCGCCGCGACAAAATCCGTATGATCACGGGCCTCAAGCAGGGCCTTGATCATGGCATCGACGGCGGGATCCCTGGCGCCCATGTAGTTGCGGGTGCCCGGATTATCGGCGGCAGCACTTCCCCAATAGAAATACTGCTCGTTGCCGGGCGACAGCGACTGGTCCCAGCGGTTCTGGATCATGTCGAACTCGTAGGCCAGCCGGCGCTGGTCAAACTGCACGGGATCGACCGAACGTACGCTCGGCGCGATGCCGGCGCGCTTGAGGTCGCGCTGGAAGGCGAGCGCGATGCGCTCCTGGTCGCGGGTCGTCACCAGCATCTCGAAGGTGAAGGGCGCCTTGGTCGCGCGGTTGCGCAGCACGGTGCCGTCGAGGTCGTAACCGGCGTCGGACAGGAGTTTGAGCGCTGCGCGCAGCGTCGTGCGGTCGCGCCCCGAGCCGTCGGTGACGGGAAGCCGGTAGCTGCCATCCATGATGTCCGGCGGGATCTGCACGGCAAAGGGCTTTAGGAGCTCGCGCTCGCGCGCATCCGCTGGTCGGGCATAGGCCGACAGGTCGGAGCCGGCAAAGTAGCCGGCGACGCGCGAATAGAGCGAGAAGAAATAGTTGCGATTGACCAGCTCGAAATCGAACAGCAGCGTCAGCGCCTGGCGCACGCGGATATCGGCGAAGATCGGGCGGCGGGTGTTGAACACCAGGAATTCCGAGGGTTGCGGCACGCCGGGCTTGATGGTGTCGCGGATCACGTCGCCGCTCCTGGCCGCCGGAAAATCGTAGCCGTCGTGCCAGCGCAGCGGCTCGTTCTCGACGCGGAAATCATAGAGGCCGCGCTTGAAAGCTTCGAACAGGCCGTTGGCCTCGCGAAAATAGTCGAGCCGGATCTCGTCGAAATTGAACAGCCCGCGATTGATCGGGAGATCGCGGCCCCAATAATCAGGATTGCGCGAGAGCGTCACGCTGGCGCCGGGCTTGACCGCCGTGACGCGATACGGGCCCGAGGCAATGGGCCCTGTCAGCGTCGTCTCCTCGAAGGTCGCGACGTCGACGGCGTGCTTCGGAAGGATCGGCATCAGGCCGAGGATCAGCGGCAGCTCGCGGTCGTCGGCGCCGGTGAGGTCGAAGCGAACGGTGAGGGGATCGGTCGCCCAGGCCTTGGCGACCTTGGCGTAATATTGCCGGAGGTTGGGACGGCCATGATCGCGCAGGAGCTGCCAGGAGAACAGCACGTCTTCGGCGGCAACCTGCTTGCCGTCGGAGAAGCGTGCGCGGGGATCGAGACGGAACGTCACGTAGCTCCGCGCGTCGTCGGTCTCGACGGATTTGGCGAGCAGGCCATAGAGCGTGAACGGCTCGTCCTGGCCGCGCGCCAGCAGGCTCTCGACCACGTAGGCGCGGATCGGCTGCACGGCCAGTCCCTTCACAATGAACGGATTGAGGCTGTCGAAGGTGCCGAGGATGCCCCAGGTCAGCCGGCCACCTTTGGGGGCATCGGGGTTGGCATAGGGCATGTGGGTGAAATCGGCCGGCAGCGCCGGCTTGCCGTGCATGGCGATCGCATGGGCCTCCTCGGCCCGCGCACAGCCAAACGCCGACAACCCGACGGTGAGGGCCAAAGCGAGGCTACTGAGTCGGACACTGGGGCCCTCGAGCAGGCGCTGGAACATGAACATTCGGACACGTTGATTCGAGGGCCGGCTGGCTTGAATCCTATCACAGGGATTTCACTGAGCGCCTGCCTGGAAGTGGCCAAAGACGCTTGTCGGCATTGATCTTTCCGTCGACCGCGTTAAGAAGGCACGCAATCGCGCACGAGCGCCGAGCCCGTCACTGATCTGCCTCATTTGACGGGGAGAGAGCCGCGCCCAAGGCGGCTTGGTTCGGCGCTTCGGAGCGGTTCGGGCACTTCCCGTTCAGAAAGGGTTTTCTGCAATGAATTTCCGTTATTTGGCCGCGTCCGTCCGGCCGCGCGGGCGAGTTCTCGCCCTGTTGACGGCGACGGCATTGGTCGTCCCGTTTGCCGCTGAGGCCCAGGCGCCGGCTCCGGGCGCACCCGCGCCGAAGGCAGCCCCGAAAGCCGCTCCCAAGGCTGCCCCCAAGGCGCCAGCTGCGGCTCCCGCGCCGGCTCCCCAGGCCCAGCAGGCTCCGGCCCAGCAGGGTGCTCCGGCGGCACAGGGCGGCCAGCCCGCGGATCAGCAGATCCAGCTGATCTACGCGCCCTGGACCAAGTTCTGCCTCAAGGGCCAGGACGCCAACGCCAAGCAGGTGTGCTTCACCGGCAAGGACGGCCGCATCGAATCGGGCCAGCCTGTCATCGCGGCCGTGATCATCGAGCCGGAAGGCGAGCCCAAGAAGATCCTGCGCGTGACGCTGCCGCTCGGCATGCAGCTCGTGCACGGCACCCGCATCATCGTCGACAACAACCCGCCGCTGCAGAGCCCGTATGTGATCTGCTTCCAGAACGGCTGTATGTCGGACTACGAGGCGACGCCCGAGCTTCTCGCCAACATGAAGAAGGGCGCGAACCTCGTGGTGCAGGCAATCAACGCCAACGGTGCGCCGCTGACGCTGCCGCTGCCGCTCACGGGCGAATTCCAGAAGGCTTATGACGGTCCGCCGACCGATCCGAAGGTGTTCGAGGAAACCCAAAAGAAGCTCCAGGAAGAGCTTCAGAAGAAGGCCGACGAGCAGCGCAAGAAGCTTGAGCAGAACGGTGGTGCACCCGGCGCACCCGCTGCAGCTCCGGCAGGCCAGAAGTAATCGGGGCTCAAATCCCGGACATGAAAAAGGCGCTCGGTTCGAGCGCCTTTTTTGCTGGCCGCTTGATCGGCAAAAACTTCAGTTCAGCGAGGGATTGCGCGGGCGGTAGCCGCCGTCCTTGTTCTTGATGAAGATCTCGGCGACCTGGGAATGCCGGATCGGCTCGCCGGACTCGTCGGGCAGCAGGTTCTGCTCGGACACGTAGGCGACGTACTCGGACTCCGCGTTCTCCGCGAGCAGATGATAGAACGGCTGATCCTTGTGAGGCCGCACCTCCTCGGGGATCGACAGCCACCACTCCTCGGTGTTGTTGAACTCCGGATCGATGTCGAAAATCACCCCCCGGAACGAGAAGATCCGGTGGCGAACGACCTGACCGATCTGAAATTTGGCGGTCCGCGCTTTAATCATTCCCCGTCGATAGACCAGGATTGTGGCCGATGCTAGTGCCCTCAGTTGCAATTAACGTCTGCTTAAGGGGTGGATAGCCCCCAGGTCTTCAGAAAACACTTCATCAATGGTCGATATCCTCAATCTGGCACTACCTTATTTCGGTTTAATTTTCGTCGGATTCGCGTGTGGCAAGGCCAAGTCGCTACCAGAATCGGGCCTCGCCTGGATGAACTTCTTTCTGCTCTACGTGTCGCTGCCGGCGCTGCTGTTTGCGATCATGTCGAAGACGCCGTTTTCCGAATTGAACAACCCGCCGTTCCTGGTTGCGACCACGCTGTCGACCGTTGCCGCGTTCACGCTCGCACTGGTCGTTGGCAAGGTGCTCGGCGGCCTGACGCTGCGTGAGGCAACACTCGCGGGCCTCTCCGGCGGCTACGGTAATATCGGCTACATGGGGCCGGGGCTGGCGCTGGCCGTGTTCGGGCCGAAGGCGTCGGCGCCGACCGCGCTGATCTTCTGCTGCGACAGCATCTTCCTGTTCACGATCGTGCCGCTCCTGATCGAGCTCTCCGATCGCGACCATCCCTCGATCGTGCATGCCTTCGGCGTCGTGCTGAAGCAGATCGTGCTCAACCCGCTGATCATGTCGGCCTGTTTTGGCGCAGCGGTGGCGGCGCTCCATATCGAGCTGCCGGTGGCGCTCGACCGCACCATCACCTTCCTGCAGAACGCGGCCGCTCCGACCGCTTTGTTCGTGCTCGGCGTGACCGTGGCGCTGCGGCCGTTCGACCGCGTGCCCTGGGAAGTGCCGGGCGTGATCGCAGTCAAGCTCCTGATCCATCCGCTCGCGGCGTTCGGCCTGATGCTGGCGTTCGGTCCGTTCGCGCAGCCCTGGGCCGCGACCGCGATCCTGATGGCCTCGCTGCCGCCGGCGCTGAATGTGTTCGTGATTGCCCGCCAGAACGACGCCTGGATCGAATCCGCCTCCGTCGCCGTGCTGCTCGGGACGTTCGCATCCGTGGTCACGCTGACCAGCGTGATGTGGTTGCTCCAGACCGGACGGTTGGCGTTTCCCTGAACGCGACTCGCGCGACTGGATGTTCACCGCTCCCCGACGGGAGAGGCGTTCGAGCGCTCCGGCTGACCGTTAATTCGCGGCTATTTCCGCCAGGTCGGCGTCAGCCCCTCGCGCATGGCAAAACGCCGGAGCGGGCCGATGGCGCCGAGCAGGTGCATGCCCACGGCACGAACTGGCTGCAGCGGCAGGAAGTCGTTGAGCAGCGAGCGGTTGGCGATGTCGATCGCAAAGGTTCTGCTCAAAATGTCCGGACGCCGCGCCCGGTCGTAGCGCTTGAGCACGTCGGCTGTGCCGGGGTCCTGTCCGGCGGTAACAGCCTCGCCAGCCAGCCTCGCAATATCGGCCGCGTCACGCAGACCGAGATTGAGGCCCTGGGCACCGATCGGGGGAACCACATGGGCGGCTTCGCCGACCAGCGCGATGCGGTCGCGCGCGAAGGATTGCGGGCGTTCGATCGCCAGCGGGAACAGGTTGCGGCCGGGCTCGACTGTCATGCGGCCGAGGATGGAATGCGACTGCTTCTCGATCGCGGCGGACAGGTCTTCGTCGCTCAAGCCGCGAAGTCGCTCGGCCTCCGCGGGCGCCGAGACCCAGACGATGCTGGAGCGGTTGCCGGGCAGGGGCACGAACACGCACGGGCCGTGCGGCGTGTGGAACTCGGTCGAAACGTTCCGATGCGGGCGGGCATGGCTGACGTTGAAGGTCAACGCCGTCTGCGTCAGGTTGCGCCGCGTCACCGCAATGCCGGCGGCCTCCCGGCACAGCGAGTGCCGGCCGTCGGCGCCGACCACGAGTCGCGCGGTCAGGAATTGTCCTGACGCCGTGCGGATTGCGACATCATCGGCTTCGATGACGACGTTCTCGGCCTCGTCGTCGAAACGGACGAGGTTGGGAAGCTCGGCCGCGCGCGCCTCGAGCGCAAGCATCAGCGAGCGGTTGTCGATGTTGTAACCGAACGCGTCGAGGGCGATCTCATGACAGGAGAACCGGACCTCAGGCGCGCGGAACAGCCGCCCGGTGTCGTCGACGAGGCGCATCACCTCGAGCGCCGCCGCCTTGTCCCTGCAGCGCGGCCAGACATCGAGGTTTTCCAGGAGGTCGACGGAGGCACCTAACAGCGCGGTGGTGCGGTTGTCGGCGTAGGGCAGGCGCCGCGCCGCCAGCGCGGTCCGCGCACCGGCCTGCGCCAATGCAATTGCCGCCGCAAGGCCTGCCGGTCCGCCGCCGACAACGCCGACGTCAAAGAGTGTGGATGCGTCTGTCATGGAATGACATTTGACACGGCCTGCGGCAAATACAAGCCCACCTATTTTGCCTGATTTTATGACGAATTGCGCGGCGCAATGCCGCGACGGCGGATGTGCAAACCGGTCCCGTTCTGGTAGCAGAAGTCATGGAAACTCAGATCGACAGCCAAGAGGATTCCCTCAAGCCGAGGCCCGCGATCCGAGCCGCGGCGTTTTCGGTGCACATCTTCACCGCCTTCGGCGCGGCGATCGCGCTATTGGCGATGCTGGAGGCGGTGCGCGAGCACTGGGCTGCGATGTTCGGCTGGCTGGGCGTCGCCCTGATAATCGACGCGGTCGACGGGCCGATCGCGCGCAGGCTCGACGTCAAGAACGTGCAGCCGAACTGGTCGGGCGACGTGCTCGATCTCGTGGTCGACTTCGTCACCTATGTCTTCGTGCCGGCCTATGCGATCGTGGCGAGCGGCCTGTTGCTGCCGGTGGCGGCGCCCTTGCTCGGTATCGCCATCATCGTCACCAGCGCATTATACTTCGCCGATCTGCGCATGAAGGCGGATGACAATCATTTCCGCGGCTTTCCGGCGCTGTGGAATGCGGCGGCGTTCTATTTGTTCCTGCTGCACTGGCCGCCGCTGTCGTCGACGCTGCTGGTCGCGGCGCTGGTGGTGCTGACCTTCGTGCCGTTCCACGTCCTGCATCCGGTTCGCGTCGTGCGGCTGCGCTGGCTGACGATGTCGCTGATTGCGATCTGGTCGCTGCTCGGGCTCTACGCGCTGGAGATGGATTTTCGCGTTGGCGCCGGCGTGACGGTTGCGCTCTGCGCGATCGCGCTCTGGATTGTGTTCAGCGACGCGTTAATCCGCCTCGCCAAGTCCTTCGCATGATGCATTTGTTGACCAGCCCCGAGGCCTGGGCCGCGCTGCTCACCTTGACGTCACTCGAGATCGTGCTCGGCATCGACAACGTCATCTTCCTGTCGGTGATCGTTTCGCGCATCCCCGAGCCGCAGGCCCATCGCGCGCGCCAGATCGGGTTGGCGCTGGCGCTGGTCTTCCGCATCATCCTGCTCAGCGTGCTGGTCTGGCTGATCGGCCTGACCGCGCCGGTGTTCTCGTTTGCGGGCTACGACTTCTCATGGCGCGACCTGATCCTGATCGGCGGCGGCCTGTTCCTGATCGCGAAGGCGACGCACGAGATTCACGCCGAGGTCGAGGCCGATGACGGCGAGGGGAAGAAGCAATCCGGCGGCAGCGCCTTCTTCTGGGTGATCGTCCAGATCATCATCATCGACATCGTGTTCTCGCTGGACTCGATCATCACCGCGATCGGCATGGCGCAGGACCTCGAAATCATGATCGCCGCGGTCGTGATCGCGTGCCTGATCATGTACATTTCGTCGGGACCGGTGGCGCGATTCGTCGCAGAACATCCGACCACCAAGATGCTGGCGCTGGCGTTCCTGGTGCTGATCGGCGTCGCCCTGGTCGCGGACGGATTCAAATTCCACATTCCGCGCGGCTATATCTACTTCGCGATTGCGTTCTCGGCGGCCGTCGAGTTCTTCAACGTGCTGGCGAAGCGCAACCGCAAGAAGGCCAGCAAGCCGTCCGTCTAACCGTTCCAATTTGGGGCGAGTTGACAAGGCGGGCGCTATGTCTTTCGCTTAGCCGGGAGAAGAGGAGGTCAGGTGATGACCAAAGCCGTCCGTGTGCACAAGGTCGGTGGCCCCGAAGCGCTGGTCTATGAGAGCGTCGAGGTCCCGGCGCCGGGACCTGGCGAGGTGCGCATCCGCCAGCATGCGGTCGGCCTGAACTTCATCGACGTCTATTACCGCACCGGCCTCTACAAGGCACCGGGGCTGCCCTTCATTGCCGGCAACGAGGCCTCAGGCGAGGTCTTGGCCGTCGGGCCGGGCGTGACGAATTTTCATCCCGGCGACCGCGTGGCCTATTACCACAACCTCGGCGCGTATACGAGCGAACGCAACATCCCCTGGGAGAAGCTGGTCAAGCTGCCCGACCACATCACCCATGAGCAGGGCGCCGTGCTGATGCTCAAGGGGCTGACGGTCTGGTACCTCTTGCACAAGACTTTCAAGGTCGAGCCGCATCATCGCGTGCTGATTCACGCTGCTGCAGGCGGCATCGGTCTCTTGGCCTGCCAATGGGCGAGGGCGCTGGGGGCCCACGTCATCGGCACCGTCGGCTCGCGCGAGAAGGCCGAACTTGCCGAGGCCAATGGCTGCGACCACGTCATCCTCTACAACGAGGAAGACTTCGTCGCACGGGTGAAGCAGATCAGCCGCAACGAGGGCTGTGACGTCGTCTATGACGGCGTCGGCAAGGCGACGTTCCCGGGCTCGCTGTCCTGCCTGAAGCCGCGCGGCATGTTCGTCTCGTTCGGTAATGCCTCAGGTCCCGTGCCGCCGTTCTCGATCGCCGAGCTGAACAATCACGGCTCGCTGTTTGCGACGCGGCCGAAGCTCAACGACTACGTCGGCACGCGCAAGGAACTGCTGGAAGGCGCCGACACGTTGTTTTCCGCCGTCATCAACGGCAAGCTGCACGTGCCGATCAACCACGCCTACGCCCTGAAGGACGCCGCCAAGGCGCATATCGACCTCGAAAGCCGCAACACCACCGGCGCATCGATCTTAAAGCCGTAGGTCTCCTGTCCCGGACGCGCTGCAGCGCTTTTGCGCTGTTGCGCAGAGCCGGGACCCAGATGCGGCACACCCGGTGCGGAGAGATGGGCCCCGGCTCTGCAGCGCATCGCTCAAGGGGCGCTGCGCTGCGTCCGGGGCACGAGACATGCCTACGCCACGCGTCTCGCCGCCCCCGC
Source organism: Bradyrhizobium ganzhouense (assembly GCF_049949285.1). NCBI lineage: Bacteria > Pseudomonadati > Pseudomonadota > Alphaproteobacteria > Hyphomicrobiales > Nitrobacteraceae > Bradyrhizobium > Bradyrhizobium ganzhouense. Next base: position 4,960,210 of record NZ_CP181318.1, on the reverse strand, counting down.
CTTGGTCAAGATACCGTCGAGACAATCGATCATCTCGGCGATCTCCGCCTTCGTGACGTTGAGCGCCGGCATGAAGCGCAGCGTGTCGAGCTGCGGCGCGTTGAGGAGCACGCCGGCCTCGAACGCCTGCGCGACGATGCCGGGCGCGATCGGCAGCTTGAGGTCGAGCGCGAGCAGCAGCCCGCGTCCCCGCACGCCGCCGAGGCCATGCCGTGCCGAGACCTTCTGCAACTCGCTTTCGAGCAGCAGGCCGGTCTCGTTGACCGACTTCTGGAACGCCGGCTTGCTGATCTCATCAAGCACCACAAGGCCGGCCGCGCACATCACCGGGTTGCCGTTGAACGTGCCGCCCTGGTCGCCGTGCTCGAAGCAGGAGGCGCGTTCGGTCGCAAGCAAAGCTGCGAGCGGCACGCCTCCGCCAATGCCCTTGCCAAGCGTCATGATGTCGGGCGCGATGCCGGTGTGCTCATAGTGAAAGAGCTTTCCGGTCCGGCCCATGCCGGTCTGGATCTCGTCGAAAATCAGCAGCAGGCCATGTGTCTCTGTGAGCGCGCGCAGCTCCCGCAAGAACTGATCGGTCGCCGGCCACACACCGGACTCACCCTGGATCGGCTCGAGCATCACAGCAACGGTGTTGCTGCTGATCAGCTTCTCGACCGAGGCAATGTCGTTGAGCTTCGCCTTCTTGAAACCGGCGACCTTCGGCTCGAATAGCGGCTCGAACGCCTTCTTGCCGGAGGCCGACATCGTCGCCAGTGTCCTTCCGTGGAAGCCGCCCTCGAACGTGATGATCTCGAACGCGCCGCCTTTGTGCAGGCTGCCATATTTGCGCGCGAGCTTGATCGCGCCCTCATTAGCTTCCGCGCCGGAATTGGCGAAGAACACTTGGTCAAACGCGCTGCTCTCGACCAGCGCTTGCGCGAGCTTGAGGCTCGGCTCGTTGTAGAAGGCCGGGCTCGGCGTGAGCAATCGCTTGGCCTGCGAAGCCAGCGCATCCGCAACTGCCGGCGGGGAGTGGCCGAGACAGTTCACGGCCCAGCCCTGCACGAAATCGAGATAGCGCTTGCGGCTGTCGTCCCAGAGGTATGAGCCGGCGCCACGGACGAACACGGCCTTGGGCCGTGCGGTGATGTCCATCAGCGCGTCATACGGATGGGTGGCGGTGGTCATGTCGAACTCCTCTTGAGGTCGCGAAGACTTTGGGTGGGGAAGATCTGGGGCCGGGTGAAAAAGGGACGCGAAAAGCAAGAAGGCCGCACTTTGCGGGTGCGGCCTTCTCGAAAACTTAAGCTGAATTTACTGGTTCAGCGGCGTCGTCGGACATGGCGCAACCCATCATCGTCGCGGGAGCGACGACGCATGGCTTGGCGCAGATGGGTCCGAGAATTGATCATGGGGCGGGTCCGTACAGCCGAAGGGCAGGGCTTGTCAAGCGAGACCTACCGAACGCCGTAAGGCGCGAACGTATCGACGCCGGCATTGATCGCCTTCGTCGCCGCGATGTCGCGTTCGGCGCGCAGGGATTGCGCCGCGGCCGGGAACGTGAGCAAAGTCAATGCTGCGGCGATCTCGCACAGGCAGGTCCGGATATCGATCTTGTGATTGCATGTCATTTGATTGCTGCGCAGAAACCAACAAGCCTCTAGCGCGTTTGTGATCTCGGAACGCGAATTGGTTCGAACCTGACGCAAATCGGGACAGACCAAGAGGTACGGGACCAACCAGACAGTTTTCAGCCTTGTCCGAAACCCCTTATCCGATTGACCTCGACAGCATTCGCGGCGCGTTTCCGCCGGGCATCGAGGCGCCGCCTTTGCTGCTGGATTTTGCCGGCTGGCTGAACGGACGCGCCTGGGGCAGCGTCGGCTGTTTCTCGCTGCAAGGCCAGTTCTCCGATCAGGCGCCGATCTTTGACGGCAGCCCCTTACGCGATCGCTTCGCGCTGTTCATGCGCCTGCCGGACGGCTCGGCCGTCGGCGGCTGGTACGGCGCCGGCCTCGACCGCGACGATCCCCCGATCGTCGGATTGGGCTCGGAAGGCGACTATGAGTTGCTCGCTCCATCCCTCGACGCGCTGCTTGCAAAACTGACGTCGCAGCAATTCGACAAGGCCTGGCACGATCTGCGGCCGCATGACGAGGTCGAGCCTCAGACGGTCGAGCTTGCGCAATGGCTCGCCCGACGGCCGACCGGCGAGCCGGTGCCGTGCGAGGACGGCGCATTCGAGCTGCCCGACTTCCGTGGCTTCGTTGAAAAGTGGAGCCGGGACCGCGAGGAATACTGGGCCAATCACCGCCTGATGGCCGAGCTCGGCTGGCGGCTCGCCGCGCATCTGCCCAAGGGCAAGAACGCCTGGGACAAAACCCATTTCGAGGTCGCGATCGTCGGCAAGCAATATCAGGCGCGCGTCCTGTCGCGCGGACCGCAGCCGTTCGAGGAAGCCGCCTCGATCGAATCCCTGCTGCGCGACCTGCGTGACGAGATGCGCCGCGCGCAGCCCGAGCTCGGGCTCTGGTACGCGATGAAATTCGGCCTCTATGCCGACGGCCGCGTCATGCCGAACTTCGAATACGACGTGCGTCCGACCATCGACGGCGAGCCGGCGCAGCTCTCAGAAGCCAAGGCCGATCTCGCCCGCGCTCCGCGCCCGGAGCGCTGGGTGCCGAAATGGCTTGCCTGACTGCATCCGCATCGTCATTGCGAGCGTAGCTAACGCGGGTGGTCCCGTCATCCTGAGGTGCGAGGCATGGGACGCAGGGCGTCCCATGGGGAGCCTCGAAAGATGAGCGGCCGGGATGCAGCCGGGCCGTCGTCCTTCAAGGCTCGCCCTACGGCGCGGTTGCGCCGCAGAGCGAGCACCTCAGGATGACGGTGATGAAGCGAAGCCGCTGTCGTCACGGCAATGACGGAGTATGTCAGAACCCCGCGACGCTGCCATGCAGGTCGTACTGATCCGCGCGCTCGATCTTGGCGGTGACGATCTCGCCGACGCGCAGCGGACGGCGGCTGGTGAGATAGACCGCACCGTCGATCTCCGGCGCATCGGCCTTGGAGCGGCCCTTGGCCACCGTTGGCCCGACCTCGTCGATGATGATCTGCTGGCGCGTGCCGACCTTGCGCTTCAGCCGGCGCGCGGAGATCTTCTGCTGGCGCGCCATCAGCGCGTTGTAGCGCTCCTGCTTGATCTCAGCTGGCACGGCACTTTCGAGCGCATTCGACGTCGCACCCGCAACCGGCTCGTATTTGAAGCAGCCGAGGCGATCGATCTCGGCTTCATCGAGCCAGTCGAGCAGATAGGCGAAGTCGGCATCGGTCTCGCCGGGGAAACCGACGATGAAGGTCGAGCGCAGCGCGAGATCGGGGCATTCCTCGCGCCAGCGCTTGATGCGCGCCAGCGTCTTGTCCTGCGCGGCCGGGCGCTTCATCGCCTTCAGCACGTCGGGGCTCGCATGCTGGAACGGGATGTCGAGATAGGGCAGCACCTTGCCCTCGTTCATCAGCGCGATGACGTCGTCGACATGCGGGTAGGGGTAGACATATTGCAGCCGGACCCAGGCACCGAGTTCGCCGAGCTCGCGCGCGAGGTCGAGGAATTTGGCGCGGACCTGGCGGTCTTTCCACGGGCTCTCGGCATATTTGAGATCGACGCCGTAGGCCGAAGTGTCCTGCGAGATAACGAGCAGCTCTTTCACGCCGGCGCCGACGAGACGCTCGGCCTCGCGCAGCACGTCATTGGCCGGACGCGAGACGAGGTCGCCGCGCAGTTTCGGGATGATGCAGAAGGTGCAGCGATTGTTGCAGCCTTCGGAGATCTTCAAATAAGCATAGTGCCGCGGCGTCAGCTTGATGCCCTGCGGCGGCACCAGGTCGAGATGCGGATTATGCGCCGGCGGCAGTGCGCGGTGCACGGCATCCAGCACGCTCTCATATTGCTGCGGGCCGGTGATGGAGAGAACGCCGGGATAGGCCTCTTCGATCCGCTCGGGCTCGGCGCCCATGCAGCCGGTCACGATCACCTTGCCGTTCTCGGCCATGGCCTCGCCGATCGCCGAGAGCGATTCCTGCTTGGCGCTGTCGAGGAAGCCACAGGTGTTAACGATGACGATGTCGGCGCCGTCATGCTTGCGGGCGAGCTCATAGCCCTCGGCGCGCAGCCGCGTGATGATGCGCTCGGAATCCACCAACGCCTTGGGACACCCGAGCGACACGAAGCTGACCTTGGGCGCAGCCGTCTGATCCATATCCAAATCTGCCTGATTGACGGGCTTGAGCTAGTCCCAATTGCCCATAATTACAACCCTTTGCATGGCCGTCCGGCATGCTATGGATGAATCGCCGGGTTGCGAGTGAGCTATGAGCGCCGAACAGTCGCCCAAAATCGTGATTGTCGACGAGAGCCCGATCCGGGCCGCGATCCTCGAGGAGGGCTTGCGGGAGGCCGGATTCACCCAGATCGTCCATATCCGCGAGATGCAAAGCCTGCTCGCCCGTATTTATGCGGTGGACCCCGACATCATCCTGATCGATCTGGAAAACCCCAGCCGCGACGTGCTGGAAGCCATGTTCCAGGTCAGCCGCGCCGTGAAGCGGCCGATCGCCATGTTCGTCGACCAGAGCGATTCATCCTCGATCCAGGCCTCCGTGGAGGCAGGGGTGTCGGCCTATATCGTCGACGGGTTGAAGAAGGAGCGCGTCAAGCCGATCCTCGATCTCTGCGTGTCGCGCTTCAACGCCTTCGCGAAACTCCAGGAGGAGCTGGAGCGAACCAAGTCGCAGCTGGAGGACCGCAAGATCATCGAGAAGGCCAAGGGCATCCTGATGAAGGTCAAGGGCCTCACCGAGGATGAGGCCTATGTGTTGCTGCGCTCCACCGCCATGCGCGAGAAGAAGAAAATCGGCGAGATCGCGCAGTCGATCATCACCGCGTCGGAGATGCTGAAATGACCACGCCCCTCCGCATCGGGTTCATCCCGCTGGTCGATGCCGCCGCCCTGATCGTCGCCGTCGACAAGGGCTTTACCGCGGCCGAAGGGCTCGAGGTCGAGCTGGTGCGCGAGGTGTCCTGGTCCAACGTGCGCGACAAGCTGAACATCGGCCTGTTCGACGCCGCGCATCTGCTCGCGCCCGTGGCGATCGCGTCCTCGCTCGGGCTCGGTCACGTCAAGGTGCCGATCGCAGCACCCTTCAATCTCGGCATCAACGGCAATGCGATCACGGTGTCGCCGGCGCTGCACGCCGCGCTGATGGAGGAGATCGACGGCGACCGTTTCGATCCGCTCGCGACCGCAAAGGCGCTGGCGAAAGTGGTGGCCAAGCGGCGCAAGGCGGGCGCCGATCCGCTGACCTTCGGCATGACCTTTCCGTTCTCAACCCATAACTACCAATTGCGGTTCTGGATGGCGGCGGCCGGGGTCGATCCGGACGAGGACGTGCGCCTCGTCGTGCTGCCTCCGCCCTATATGGTCGACAGCCTCAAGAGCGGCCATGTCGATGCGTTCTGTGTCGGCGCGCCCTGGAATTCGGTCGCGGTCGATCTCGGCATCGGCCACATCCTGCATTTCGTCTCCGACATTCTGGAGCGCGCGGCGGAGAAGGTGCTGGCGGTGCGCCAGGTCTGGGCCGACAAGAATCCGGACGTGGTCGCTAGCCTGGTCCGCGCGGCGGTGAAGGCGGCCGAGTTCATCGAGCAGCCCGCAAATCTCGCAGAGGCAGCGCAGCTCCTCGCACGGCCCGAGCGGATCGGTGTCGACGCCGAGGTGATCCAGCGCTCGCTCACCGGGCGCTTGAAGATCTCGCCTGAGGGCGCGGTGCGCGAAAGCGGCCGCTATCTTTTGGTGGGACGCGAAGGGGCAGGGCGTCCGGATCCTGTCCAGGCCGCCTGGCTCTATGCGCAGATGGTGCGCTGGGGACAGACGGCGCTCAACGGTGAGGCGCTCAAGACCGCCATGGCTGTATTCCGGCCGGACCTTTACGACACCGCGCTGGGTCGGGCCGAAGACGGCCACGCCAGCCCCCCGTTCAGCGCCTTCGCTGGCCCCGAATTCGATCCCCGGGATATCGCCGGTTATCTCGCGTCATTTGCGGTCGGATGGCCGGCCTCATAGGCCTGCTCAAAGCTTAATCACATTGATTCGAAGCTCAATCTTTGGGCCATTGCTGCCCGAAGCAGCATGAACCTTGATCCATTTCATGCGCTGCACACAAAACTAAGCCACTGATTCCGCGTGATTTTATAACGCATGCTGCGTTGGCACACTCCTTGAATAGAGGAACCAAGCCGCCCAGCGTGGGCGCTGGCGGCTCCAAGTCCATGGTGGATTTCCGCAGCAACGAAGCTGATCGGATCGTTCCGGGTTCCGGCTGGGCGCCTATGCGCCTCCAACCGGCTCCCAGCGATCAACGTCCGTTCAACCCGTTGACGCCGCCTCTCGCGCGGCAAGCTGGAGCTTCGATATGGATTACGCGAAACCCTCTGACGTTGTAGCCTCGATGGTCGATGCCAGCCTGAAGAAGCTGGCGCTCGCCCCGCGCGACATCATGATCCGCGGCGCGATCTCCGGCGCGCTGCTCGGCGCCGCCACCACGCTCGCCTTCAGCGGCGCTCTCACGACCGGCCAGCCTCTCGTCGGCGCGCTGATCTTCCCCGTCAGCCTCGTGATGATCGTGCTGCTCGGCCTCGAGCTCGTCACCGGCAGCTTCGCTATCGTTCCGCTGGCGCGCCTCGAGGGCAAGGCGAGCTGGAATGCGGTGATCGCCAACTGGTCCTGGGTCTTCGTCGCCAACCTGCTCGGCAGCCTCGCCTTCGGCGCGCTGATCGCGATCGCGCTCACCAACATGGGCAAGGTCGAGGTCGCCGGCGTCGCCGCCCGCATCGTTGCGGTGGCCGAAGCCAAGACCATCGGCAACGCGGCGATCGGCACCGCCGGCATGGTCTCGGTCTTCGTCAAGGCGATCCTCTGCAACTGGCTGGTCTGCCTCGGCGTCGTGATGGCGATGACCTCGACCTCCACGGTCGGCAAGATCGCGGCGACCTGGTTGCCGATCTTTCTGTTCTTCGCGCTCGGCTTCGAGCACGCGGTCGTCAACATGTTCGTCATCCCGACCGGCATGCTGCTGGGCGCCAAGGTCAGCCTTTCCGATTGGTGGCTGTGGAATCAGATCCCGGTGACGCTCGGCAATCTCGTCGGCGGTTTCGTCTTCACCGGCCTCGCGCTCTACGCGACGTACAAGCCCGCCAAGCCCACGGCCGATGTCGCGCAGGTCGCGGTCCAGGCAGCAGAGTAGGTCCATTCAGCCCATGAAACTCGATACAGCACCCCCGGCCGATTTCTCCGACGAGCAGAAGCGCTATCTCGAAGGTTTCATGTCCGGCATGCAGGTCGGACGTGTCGGGCGCGCTTTCGCAGCCGGCGGCGCGCCTGCTGGCAATCCCGAGCCGATCGGGCCTGACGCGGCACATATCAAGGCGCAGGACAAGCTCACGGCGGCGGGCAAGAAGCTCGCCGACCAGGAGAAGTTCAAGCGCGAGATGCATCCGTTCGATGCCTATGATCGCTTGAAGGACCAGGCGCGTAACAACGCCAATCCGACGCCGGCGGACAATTTCCGCTGGCGCTATTACGGCATCTTCTGGGTTGCGCCGGCGCAGACCTCCTACATGGCGCGCCTGCGTATTCCCAACGGCATTTTGAAGCACTGGCAGATGTCGGGCCTCGCCGACATCGCCGAAAGCTGTGGCGGCGGCTACACCCATGTCACCACCCGCGCCAACTTCCAGATCCGCGAGATCGAGCCGAAGAACGCGGTCGCGCTGATCGAGGGCGTCCAGGACATCGGCCTGTGCTCGCGCGGCGCCGGCGCCGACAACATCCGCAACGTCACGGGCACGCCGACGGCCGGCATCGATCCGCAGGAGCTGCTCGATACGCGTCCCTATGCGCGCGAATGGCACTACCACATCCTCAACGACCGCTCGCTGTTCGGGCTGCCGCGCAAGTTCAACGTTGCCTTCGACGGCGCCGGCAAGATCGCTGCGCTGGAGGAGACCAACGACATCGCCTTCACTGCGGTCGAGGTGAAGGACGGCCATGGCGTCGAGCCCGGTGTCTGGTTCAAGCTCGGCCTTGGTGGCATCACCGGCCACAAGGACTTTGCGAAATATTCCGGCATCGTCGTCCGCCCTGAAGACGCGACCGCTGTTGCCGATGCCATCGTGCGCGTCTTCATCGAACACGGCGACCGCACCAACCGCAACAAGGCGCGGCTGAAATACGTGCTGGACAATATGGGGCACGACGGCTTCCTCAAGCTGGTCGAGGAGCGCCTCAAGAAGCCGTTCGCGCGTGTGCCGGCCGAGGCGCTGCTGCCGCGTCCCTTGTCCGACCGCATGGCCCATATCGGCGTGCACAAGCAGAAGCAGGCCGGGCTCAACTGGGTCGGCGTGGCGCTGCCGGTCGGCAAGCTCACGTGCGAGCAGATGCGCGGTATCGCAAAGATCGCGCAGGATCTCGGCGACGGCGATATCCGCCTCACGGTCTGGCAGAACTTTCTGATATCGGGCGTCCGCGACGAGAACGTTGCGCTGGTCACGGCCGCCGTCGAAAAGCTCGGGCTCGCTACGCAGGTCTCGAACGTCCGCGCCGGCCTGATCGCCTGCACCGGCAATGCCGGCTGCAAGTTCGCGGCCTCCGACACCAAGCGTCACGCGACTGCGATCGGCGACTGGTGCGACGAGCGCGTCAATATTGACACGCCGCTCAACATCCATCTGACCGGCTGCCATCACTCCTGCGCGCAGCACTACATCTCCGACATCGGCCTGATCGCGGCCAAGGTGCCGGGTGCGACGGAGGACGACCAGGTCGAGGGCTATCACCTCTTCACCGGCGGCGGCTTTGGTCCCGATGCCGATATCGGGCAGGAGGTGTTTCACGATGTGAGGGCCGAAGATGTGCCGAAGACCGTCGAGGGGCTTTTGAAGGCCTATCTCGCCAACCGCGCCTCGCCCGAAGAGACGTTCCTGACTTTCTCCCGTCGCCATGACGGCGAAGCCTTGCGCAAGCTCGCCGAAGCGGAAGTAGCAGCATGACCCAGATGTCCGTGCCTCCCAAGATCGAGATTATTCCGGCCAATGCCCCGTTCAGCGAAGGCCAGCGGCTGTGGCTTAACGGGTTTCTCGTCGGCATGCTCGGCCTCGACGGCTCGACGGCGCTGTCGCCGATCGAGAACGGTGCCATGCTCGCCCCGCAAGGCGACGGCGATGACGGTGAGGCCCCCTGGCACGATCCGGCGATGGTGATGGCCGACCGCATGAAGCTCGCCGAGGGACGACCGCTCCGCCGCCGGATGATGGCGGCGATGGCGCAGCAGGATTGCGGCCAGTGCGGCTACAATTGCGCCGACTATTCGGACTCGATCGCCAACAAGAGCGAAGCGCGCCTCAACCTCTGCGCCCCCGGCGGCAAGGAGACGGCGCGGATGCTCAAGCAGCTTTTCGAGGAGATCGACAAGGCGCCGGCCGCGAAGCCCGCGGCAGGAGCGGCTGCGGCTGCACCGGCTGCGCCGGAGGTGAAGGCCGAGCTCGGCCGCGCCCGCGAAAATCCGGCGGATGCCACCTTCCTGTCGCGGCGCCTGCTCAACAGGGGCGGCTCGGAGAAGGAGACCTATCACGTCGAGTTCGATCTCTCCGAGAGCAAGCTCGACTACGTCGTGGGCGACAGCTTTGGCGTGTTCGCGCGCAATGATCTCGGCCTCGTCGACCAGATCATCGCGCTGCTCGGGGCGTCCCACACCACCAAGGTCAACAACAAGACGCTGCGCGAGGCGCTGGTCGAGGACGTTTCTCTTTCGCCTGCGCCCGATAAGCTGTTCGAGCTGCTCTCCTTCATCACCGGCGGTGCGCAGCGCGAGAAGGCCAGGGCGCTTGCGCAGGGCGAAGATCCCGATGGCGATGCCGCAACCCTCGACGTCATGGCGGCCCTGCAGAAATTCTCGGGCACGCGGCCGCATCCGGAAGCCTTCGTCGAGGCGCTGGAGCCGCTGCAGCCGCGGCTCTACTCGATCTCGTCGTCGCACAATGCGACGCCCGGAAAGCTGTCGCTGACGGTCGATTCCGTGCGCTACGTCATCGGCAAGCGCAAGCGCCTCGGCGTCGCCTCGACCTTCCTCGGCGAGCGCATCAACGAGGGTGACAAGCTCAAGGTCTATGTGCAGAAGGCGCACGGTTTCGGTCTGCCAGAGGATCCGAAGATTCCGGTCATCATGATCGGCCCCGGCACCGGCATTGCGCCGTTCCGCGCCTTCCTGCTCGACCGCAAGGCGACCGGCGCGCAAGGCAAAAACTGGCTGTTCTTCGGTCATCAGCGCAGTGATTGCGATTTCTTCTATCGCGACGAGCTCAACGCGATGAAGACCTCAGGGCTTCTGACGCGCCTGTCGCTCGCCTGGTCGCGCGACGGTGAGAAGAAGTTTTACGTGCAAGACCGCATGCGTGAGCTCGGCCGCGAGGTCTGGACGTGGCTTGCCGAGGGCGCGCATCTCTACATCTGCGGCGATGCCAAGCGCATGGCCAAGGACGTCGAGCGCGCGCTGGTCGACATCGTCGCCCAGTTCGGCGCCCGCTCCACCGACGAGGCCGTCAGTTTTGTCGCCGATCTCAAGAAGAAGGGCCGCTTCCAGGCTGACGTCTACTAAGAACCCTTCTCCGGCTGTCATTCCAGTGTCATCCGAGCCGGTTCCATCTGGCTCGGAATTTAACGAATAAGATTCTCGGAACCCGCGGGTGAAGAGAATTTGTACCTCCGATGCGCGGTCTTCAGAGGACCAACATCGCTATTTGCGCTGCCGTCTTGCCCGCCACCCCGGTCGACCCCTCATAATCGCGCAAATGGGGCGTTGGAGATCGACGATGCGCGAACTATCGGCGGAAGCGAGGCTGCACTTCTACGCGCGCTCGCTCTCGCGCCGGACCGCGGCGAACGCCCATCACATCGGCCTCTACAGCGCCTTCGCCGTCATTGCCGCGATCGTGTTCGGCACGCTCTCGGTGCACCCGTTCTGATCACGCCCCACGCTTGAACGGCGCGACCTCGATTCCGGCATCCTTCAGAGACTGACGCAAAGTGCGCGCGATCTCGACCGCGCCATGCGTGTCGCCATGGATGCACACCGTGTCCGTGCGCATCTTGATGACCTTGCCCGTTACCGACACCACCGCACCATCCTGCACCATGCGTACCACGCGATCGGCGATCGCCTTGGCATCGTGCAGCACCGCGCCGGGCTTCTTGCGCGAGACGAGATTGCCGTCGTCCTCATAGGCGCGGTCGGCGAACACTTCGTGCACGATCGGCAGGTTCGCCTCTTCGCCGGCCTTTACTAACTTCGAGTTGGCAAGCACGACGAAGATCAGGCTGGGGTCGACCGCCCTAATACCGGCGGCGATGGCCTTCGCCGTCATGTCGTCCTCGCAGGCGACGTTGGAGAGCGCGCCGTGCGCCTTCACATGGGTGACCTTGTGGCCGGCCGCGGTGGCGATCGCCTGCAATGCGCCGATTTGGTAGGCGACGAGATTCTCGATCTCGGATGATTTCAGGCCCGCGATCGGGTGCCGGCCAAAACCGTGCAGGTCGCGATAGCCGGGATGCGCGCCGACCGAGACGCCGCGCGCTTTCGCCAGCTCCACCGTCCGCCGCATGATGTCGGGGTCGCCGGCATGGAAGCCGCAGGCGACGTTGACCGAGCTTGCGAGGTCAATCATGGCGGCGTCGTTGCCCATCTCCCACGCGCCAAAACCTTCGCCGAGGTCGCAATTGAGATCGATTGTCTTCATGGCTGCTCTCCGCCTTTGGTCTTGTCGTTTACGGCTCGGCCGTCACCTGCCAGGTCCCGGCGTCCATCGCGCTCACTGCATAACCCGCGACGTTGGCATCGCTCAGCGCCTCGATGTTGAGCTCCACGGTGTCGGAGGAACGCAGGCGATCGGGCAGGGTACGGATCAGCTGTTGAAACTTGCGCGCCTCGTCCTGCGCCTCGGCCATGGTGACGGCCTTGAAGCGGAACGCCGTGCCGGCCGAAGTCTGGGCGAGGCGGCCGACATCGGCCGTGATCACGGTTGCGATCTTGGGGTACCCGCCGGAGGTGCCGCGATCCATCATCAGCGCGATCGGCGAACCGTTGCCCGGCACCTGGATGCTGCCGTTGACGGTGCCGTCGGAAACGATGTTGTGGCCATGCAGATGCTTGATTGCGGGGCCCTCGAGCCGGTAACCCATGCGGTCGGAGGTCGCCGAGATCTTCCACTCGCTGTCGAGGAACAGCGCCTTGTTGGCATCGTCGAACTCGTCGTCCTGCGGCCCCAGCACGACGCGGATCGGACCGCTCGCAGGCTTCGGCAATTCGATGCGCAACTCGGGTGCGCCGCTCGCGGCATCGACCGTGAACTCGTCGCCGGCCTGAAGCGGGCGCGGGTAGGGGCTGCCGAGGCCGGCGCGGGCGTTCACCGCGAGGCTGCCGAACACCAGCTCGCCCTTGATGGCGCCTTCGATCGCAAGATAAGTGAACGCGCCGCCGCGGGCAAAGCCCAACGTCAGCGTCTCGCCGTCCTTCAGCGTGACGGACGTGTCCATGGCCACAGGCCGCCCGGCGATGTCGGCATTGCGCGGCGCACCGGCAATGGCGACGCGCACCGCGCCGTCCTTGGCAGTGAAGGTCGCGCCGAACGGGCCGATCTCGACCACGGCCGCGAACGGGTCGTTGCCAACAAGCGTGTTCGCCGCCGCGAGCGCCAGCCGGTCCATCGCACCGCTGACCGTCAGGCCATAGCGCTGCGCGCCGTAGCGCCCGCCGTCCTGGACAGAGCTTGCTGGTCCGATGCTGGCGACGACGAGGCGGCTCATGCGTCTACCCGTTCGGCGATGATCTCGCCGGCTTCTGCCGCGCGGTCCTGCTCTTCGAACGTCTTGTGGTCGATGGCAAAAAACGTCACGCGATCACCGGGTTCGGTGAGGAACGTCGGATTCCGGTGGAGCTGATAGGTCCGCACTGGCGTGCGGCCAAGCAGGTGCCAGCCACTCGGCGCGGCCAGGCACTGGATGCCCGCCTGGATGCCGCCGATCGAAATCGTGCCGGCCGGCGTGAACAGCCGCGGGCTCTGCCGCCGGGACATGTGCAGGGATTTGTCGAGGCCGCTGAGATACGACCAGCCCGGCGTGAAGCCGATCATGGCGACGCGGTAGTCGCCGCCAACGTGACGGGCGACGATGTCGTCGGGCGTGGTGTTCAGCGCTTTCGCGACATCCTCGAGGTCGATGCCGTGCTCGCCACCATAGGCGACGGGAATGCGCCAGCGCCGTGCCTCGGTCGACGGCGGCAGTGGCTGGCAGGCGATCGGGAGCAGCTTTTCGCAGAGCGCGTCAAAGCCGATCTTGCCGGGATCATAATGCACCAGCAACGAGCGATAGGTCGGGATGGTCTCGGAGATACCCGCGATGGGCGTGGCTAGCAGCGCCTTGTCGAGCGCGAGCACGCGCTCGTTGGCGGCATCATCGATGGTGCGGCTGAACTCGACCGTGACGGCGCTGTCGCCACTGGGCAGAAGGCGGGGCGGAGGGAGCGTCGCGGCCATGAGATGTCGGGATCGGGCCTTTGGAGAAGCGCGGGCTCGGCCTTGAGTTCCGCGTCACCCTGCTTCGCGTAAATGCGCCCGCAAGTCCAATAAATTAATACAAGGGGTGGTGATAAAGCCTTGTTATCGCGTCGCATAACAGCCCGGCAGGGCCGCGTTCTTGTTAGGGCTTTGGGCCTTGACGGCAAGCGCGCGGCTCGCAAGATGCGCGCGTTCTTTCCCGCCCATCCGGAGCTCGTCTGTTTCCATGTCGCTGTCCCCCGAAGCCCGCAAGACCCTCGCCGGCATCACCACTGCCACCATCACCACGGTCCTGCTGAAGAAGGGCCTGCGCAATGTGTGGATGCGCGGCGCGCGCCCGCTGCGTCCGGGCCTGCCGCGCCTGGTGGGCCCTGCCTTCACGCTGCGCTTCGTGCCGGCGCGCGAGGATCTGGCGACGCCGGAATCCTGGTCATCGCCGATCTCGACCCGCACCGCGATCGAGGCGATGCCGGAAGGCTGCATTGCCGTGGTCGATGCCATGGGCATCACCGACGCCGGTATCTTCGGCGACATCCTCTGCGCCCGCATGATGAAGCGCGGTGTCACCGCGCTCGTCACCGACGGCGTAGTGCGTGACGTCGAGGGCGTGCTTGGAACCAACCTTCCTGTGTGGTGCGACGGCTATGCCGCGCCGCCGTCGGTCGCGGGCCTCACCTTCGTCGGCTGGGGCGAGCCGATCGGTTGCGGCGGCGTCGCCGTGTTCCCGAACGACATCGTGGTCGCCGACCAGGACGGCTGCGTGCTGATCCCGCAGGCGATGCTCGAGCACGTGCTCAATGAAGGCGTCGAGCAGGAGCGGATGGAAGCCTGGATCGTCAACGAAGTGAACAACGGCGCGGTGCTGCCGGGCCTCTATCCCATGAACGCCGAGACCAAGGCGCGCTACGCCGCCAGCAAGAAGTAACAGGAAACGAGGACCCCATGGACATCACGCTCGCAGGCACGCGGCCGACCCGTCGCGCGCCCAAGGAACACTTCACCGGCACCGTGCTGCAAGACCCCATCAACATGGCGCCCGCGCCGGCGCGGCTGAACGTCTCGCGCGTCTCGTTCGAGCCGGGCGCCCGCACCAACTGGCACCATCATCCGCTCGGGCAGACGCTCTACGTGATTTCAGGCGTCGGCCGCGTCCAGACCAAGGGCGGCGCGGTCAAGGAAATCCGTCCCGGCGATACCGTCTGGATCCCGCCGGGTGAAGTGCACTGGCACGGCGCCTCGCCGGGCAACAGCATGTGCCACATCGCCATGCAGGAAGCGCTCGACGGCGTGTTCTCGACCTGGCTCGAGCCGGTCACGGACGCCGAATACGGCGCGCCGCTCGGCTAGCTTCCGTCCTCTGACAAAGCGCATCGCCTCCGGGCGATGCGCTCTCATCCTCGGCTTGGACCTAGATCCGCTCTGCCGTCCACGTGCCCGAGCACAGGGTACCGCGCCAGGTGCCGGAGCCTGAGGTGCCGCTGAGCCGGCCAAAGCCGACGGCGCGCTTGATGCCCGTGCTCAGGCTGACGTTGATGGCGCCGGCATCCGCGACGCGGCCCGACGCAGTCACCGCAGCATCGCTCGAAGCGATCTGACCGTTGCTGATTCCGATCGCGACGGTCGCGCCGTTGCCGCAGGTTTCGCTCGATGACGAGATGCGGACATTCCATGCGCCGTCGAACGTCGAGCCCGCAGCATCCGCATGCGCGAGCGGGAAAGCGATAGTGATAATCGTGGCGAAAAGACCCTTGCCAAAGCCCTTCATGACACGCCCCTGTGGTTGATCGTGCGGGGAACGTGTCACGGGCGCGGAACCGCCGATGTGAGGACTGTCACGCGCGCCAGATTCTCTGTGAGGTGACGCACCAAAGCAAAGGGGCCCGGATCACGGACCCCTTGTCTCTCCAGAAAATATCGGGGGCGAACCTAGTTCACGCGCGTCCAGGTCTGGCCGCCGCAGAACATGCCGCCGAAGGCGCAGCCTTGCACGCGCAGGCGGTCGCCGCTCTTTAGCGAGATCGTCGAGTCGTAGGTCGAGCCGGTGTTGGGATCGAGGATGCGGCCGGACCATTTCTGGTCCTTGCCGGGCTTCATGTTGATCAAAACCTGCTCGCCGTTCTGGTTCGATTTGCTGTCGACCGAATAGCCGCAGAGGTTATTGCCGCACTGCTCGATGCGGACCTTGCCTTCCTTCTCCTCGGTCAGCCAGATGCCGAGCGGCGAATTGGGATCGCGCGCGGGCGCGACTGCGGGAGCGGCCGGGGCGACGGCTGCGGACTGAACGGGGGCAGCGGCAGGTGCCGGAGCGGGTGGTGGCGGCGGCGCCGGCGGCGCGGCAGCCACGGTCGGAGCCGGCGGCGGAGGCGGTGCGGATGGCGGAAGTGGTGCCGGGGGTGCCGTCGCCACCGTCGGGGCAGCGCTCGGCGCCGGTTGAGGCGGAGGCACCATCAGATCTTCAGAAGGAGCGGTGCTGGCCGTCGCTGCCGGAGGCGGAGCGGGTGAGGCCGGCGGGGCCGGAGGCGGTGCCGCGGCTGTAGGGGAAGGTGCTGCCGGCGCTTGCCCTGCCGCGGGTGGCGCTGCGACCGGAGCGGGGGCATGCGCCGGTGCAGCCGGCGTTTGTGGATCGACCGTGGCCTGTTGCGGGCTCTGCTGGCCCGAGGGCGTGTCGTTCTTCTTGGCCTTCTTCGCCTTGCCCTGACCGGTGTTGTCGTAGACGCCGGGAATCTGCACCGTGCCGCGGTCCGGATCGATGCGGATGGTGCGCCCGCCATATTCGAAAGTGTACTGCGCCTGCGCAGCGGTGCTCGCCAAAAGAAGGAACGCGGCCGTGGCCAACAGCTTCCTCATTTCAATCTCCCGAACAGGTCGTCCCCGCACCGACGCTTACGCCCCGGCCCGATCGCGAAAAGTGATCTAGATCACTGTCACCGTATGAGTCGCCTTCTGATGGGTCCCGGTTCAATAGACCGGGAGCCGGTCCAAAGTTTGGCGGGGCAAGCGACAGACGGACGCGGGAATCTGGTTTTGACGCGCCTTCTTGACGCGAACCGGTACCCACTTCGCTGGAAAACGCTCTAATCGAACCAGGCGGCGTAGATCTTCTTGTAGCTGCCGTCCTCCATCGAGATGTGCAGCCACTGGTCGACGAAAGCCTTCAGCGCCATGTCGCGTTGGAGCCAGTAGGCCTTCTCCGAGAAGTCGAACGGTTTTTCGGGATGCACCGCGCAGAGCACGCCGGAGTGCTGCTTCTGCTGATAGCGGGTCTCGGAGGCGTCCGTCATCATCAGGTCGGCGTTGCCCTTGGCGATCTCGTCGAAGATCGCGGTATTGTCGGGGAAGACGGTGATGTCGGCATCCTTGACGTTGGCGCGCGCGAAACGCTCATTGGTCCCGCCGGGATTGACGATGACGCGGGTGCCCTTCTTGTCGATGTCGGAAATGCTCTGGTACTTGCCGACATCGGCACAGCGCGCGATCGGCGTCTTGCCCTCGCGCATGATCGGCACCGTGAAGTAGCCCTTCTTCTGGCGGTCGAGCGTGACCGAAACGCCGCCCATCGCGATGTCGAACTGGTCGGCTTCGAAATCCTTCATCAGCTTCGGCCAGGCCGTGGCTACGTATTCGACCTTGACGCCGAGCGCCTTGCCCAGCGCCTCCGCCATGTCGACGTCAAATCCAGAGAACTGCTGCGTGGCCTTGTCCAGATAGGTGAAAGGCTTGTAGTCGCCGGTCATGCCGACGCGCAAAGTTCCGCGCTTGATGATCTCGTCGAGGCGCGAGGGCGCTGGCTGCTGCGCCTGCGCCGAGAGGTTTGCCAGCGACATCACGGCCAAAGCCGCCAAGATTCGAACGGTTATTCGAACAGTCATCTCTTTTCCACCCATGCCCAAGCTGTCATTGTGCAGCTCTTGAACGTGGATTTAGACCAGATGCCAGTTTCTGGCGAGACGGAATTGAAGGGAATCTTGAAGTGACGATCTCGATGTACGAGGCCTCGGTCGGCCTGTTCGTGCCTTACCTACGCAACCTGTCCGTGCTGCTCGACAAGGGCGTTGCCTATGCCGAGACCCGCAAGTTCAATCCGGCGGTCCTGCTCGGCATGCGCATGGCGCCGAACATGTACGATCTGGCGCAGCAGATCGGCGAGGCCTGCCGCCACGCCACCGTCGCTCCGGCCTTGCTGGCGCAGTGCGAGCCGATCGCGCTGCCGCCGCTGGAGCACGACATGGCCGGGCTTCAGGCGCGGATTGCCACCTCAATCGAGTTCATTGAAAGCCTGCCGCGCGCCGAGATCGATGCGGCCGCGGAGCTGAAGGTCTTCTTCAAGCTGAAGAACGGGACCGAGCTGCCCTTCACCGGGCGGACGCTGCTGCTCACAAACAGCGTCCCGCAATTCTTCTTCCACGTCACGACCGCGTACGATTTGTTGCGGCACGCGGGCGTCGAGCTCGTGAAGAAGGACTTCCTCGGCCGCAAGTAATTACGCTTCGCCCTTGCGCTCGTAGTCGGCGAGCGAGCTGCGGCCGGCGATCTCGCTGCGCAGCAGCTCGAAGCGCCGATGCGCCTCGTCCTCGTGTTCGTCGACGAAATGCACGGCGGCCTCGCTGGTCATGGGGCCGCTGACCACGGGGGCGGACTGCTCGCCGATGGTTTCGTGCACGTAGTACTGGCCGTCGTCACCGCGATGGACGGTCCATTTCAGGCGGATCGCCACCATCGGCCCGGGGCCGACCTTGCTGTAGCCGTCGGCGTCGGTGTGGTCGGGCACCAGCGGCTGCTCCTCGACCATCAGATGCTCATCGGAGCCATGATGCTCATCGGAGCCATGATGTTCGTCGGAGGCGTGATGCTCGTCTGCGACCGCATATTCATCGGCAGCCACAGTTTCCGTCTCGGTGTCGCGGATGACGAGAACGGACTCAGGGTGCTCGAAAATGCTGGCGATGGTCGCCAGCGCTTGGTCGGTCGGGTCGATCTCTGACAAGGGTCCATCCTCCAGCTCGACGCGGCCGGCAAAGTCTGTCCCACTGCCGCCGCGGCCGGATACATTACGCGGGTTTGATTAAGGCTGAGTTGGGGCCCGATCTGCGCCAAAATGGGACGCAATCTGGCCTTCCGAAGGCGGCCCCGATTGGCCGCCTTCGGATTGTCCTCAGCCCAGCACGTCCTGGTTGATGATGTTCTGCCGGATCGGATCGCCGTCCAGCACACTCAGGATGTTGCGCGCGGTCTGCTCGCTCATGCGGCTCACCGCCTCGACGGTGACGCCGGCCACGTGCGGGGCCATGATGACGTTAGGCAGCGCGAACAGCGCATTGCTGACCGGCGGCGGCTCGACTTCGAACACGTCGATACCGGCACCTGCGAGCTTGCCGGAGACGAGCGCGTCGTACAGCGCGGCCTCCTTCACGATGCCACCGCGGGCGGTGTTGATGAGATAGGATTTTGGTTTCATTCGGCCGATCCGCGCCGCATCGAACAGGCCAACGGTTTCCGGCGTCTTCGGGCAGTGGATGGTGACGAAGTCGGCATTGGGCAGCGCCGCATCGAGATCCGCAACCGGCTCGCAACCGGCGGCCTTGATGTCGGCGGCAGGCTTGTAGGGATCATAGACCTGCACCTTCATTTCCATCGCCTGGCAGCGCTTGGCGGTGCGGGTGCCGATGCGGCCGAAGCCGATGATCAGGACGGTCTTGCCGTAGAGGTCGAACGGCAGCATGCCGAGTCGGTTGGCCCATTGGCCGTCCTTGACGCAGGCGTGCATTTCATTCGCGCGTTTTGCCAAAGTCAGCATCATGAAAAGGGCCTGCTCGGCGACGGACGGCGAGTTCGCGCTGCCTGCGACCATCAGTGGCACCTTGCGGCGGGAGAGAGCGGGCACGTCGACGGCGTCGTAGCCGACGCCGATGCGGGTTACCACCTTCATGTCCTTGGAGGCCTCGAGCTCCGTCTCGCCGAAGGCGGTGGCACCGAGCGCCACGCCGTGGACCGGCGCATGGCTCTTCAGCAGGGCCTCAAAGTCTTTGGCGGAGATCAGGTTCGGAAACTCGACGAGCTCGATATCGTCCCGCTGGGCGAGGAGAGCGCGTGCCCCTTGCGACAAAGTTTGTGTAACGAAAATCTTCTTCTTGTTGGTCGCCATTGCTCCCTGCCTGCTAGCGTTTCTTAAGGCCAGCGTCACAGCACGACGCCGGTCTCCTCGTTTAGCAGGTGCATATTGTTGAGGTCCATCGCCAAACGCATGGGAGCCCCGTCCTTGGCACCGGCATTGGGATTGACACGGCCGCAGACCGGCGTGCCGTCGAGCCCGAAATAGACCAGGGTCTCCATTCCCATCGGCTCGGTGACGTCGAGCACGGTGTCGAAGGTTTCGATGCCGGGCTCCAGATACGCATTCGATTCCGTGAGGTGTTCAGGACGGATGCCGAGCACGAGCTTGTCGGTGCGCGGCAACGCGTTGTAGCGGTCGGCCCTGGCGGGTGGCAGCGCAAAGGAGATGCGGTCGGTCAAGCGGATGTTGAGCTTGCCACCTGAATCCTCCAGCCGGCACGGAATAAAATTCATTGCAGGTGAGCCGATGAAGCCTGCGACAAAGCGTGTCGCCGGCTTGTGGTAGAGCTCGTTCGGCGTGCCGATCTGCTCGATCCGTCCCTTGTTCATCACCACCACGCGGTCGGCCAGCGTCATCGCTTCGACTTGGTCGTGGGTGACGTAGACGGTGGTGGTGCGCACCTTCTGGTGCACCTTCTTGATCTCGATCCGCATCTGCACCCGCAGCTTGGCGTCGAGATTGGACAGCGGCTCGTCGAACAGGAAGACCTTTGGATTGCGCACGATGGCGCGCCCCATCGCGACGCGCTGGCGTTGGCCGCCGGAGAGCTGCTTCGGTTTGCGGTCGATCAGATCGGTGATGTCCAGGAGACGTGCGGCTTCCGTCACCCGCGCCTTGATCTCGGCCTTTGGGTAGTGCTTCAGCCGCAGCCCGAACGACATGTTTTCGGCGACCGTCATGTGCGGGTAGAGCGCGTAGTTCTGGAATACCATGGCGATGTCGCGGTCTTTCGGCGGCACGTCGTTGACGACGTCGCCCCCGATCATGACGTCGCCGTCGCTGATGTCCTCGAGCCCCGCGATCATGCGCAACGTCGTCGACTTGCCGCAGCCGGAGGGGCCGACGAGGACGATGAACTCATGGTCGGCGATATCAAGGTCGATACCGCGCACGGCTTCGACATCGTCGTAACGCTTGACCACCTTCCGCAATGCAACGTCAGCCATGAGCATTCAACCCTTTGTCGCGCCGGCGGTCAGGCCGGCAATGTAATAGTCCATTAGGAAGGCGTAGATGATCAGCGGTGGTGCTGCGCCAAGCAGCGCGCCGGTCATGATCTGCCCCCAGTTGAAGACGTCACCCTTGATCAGTGTCGTGGTGATGCCGACCGGCAGCACCAGCTGGTCCACCGACGTCGTGAACACCAGCGGATAGAGGAATTGGGCCCAGGAGACCGTAAAGGCGAAGATGGTCGCGGCGATCAGCCCGGGCAGCGCCACCGGAATGAAGATCCGCAGCAGGGTCTGCAGCCACGAGGCACCGTCGATGATCGCGGCCTCGTCGAGCTCCTTCGGGATCGAGGCGAAATAGCCGATCATGATCCAGGTGCAGAACGGCACGGTCAGCGTCGGATAGATGAACACCAGCACATACCAGCGATTCAGCAGCGTGATGCCGGTGAACTCCTGGATCACCGCCAGCATCTTGAACAGCGGAATGAACAGCAGGCTGTCCGGGATCAAATAGGTGAGGAAGACACCGGTCGCGAGCGTCGCCGAGCCCCAGAACTTCATCCGCGCCAGCGCGAACGCCGCGGGGATGCTGATCAGCATGGTGACGATCACGACCACGATCGAGATGATCGCCGAGTTCCAGAAGAAGCGCAGGAACTGGTTCGAGGTCAGGAGCTCGACGTAGTTGGATAGCGTTGGGTGAAACACCCACCACGGATTGGTCGCCGCCGAAATCTCCGCGCTGCTCTTGAGCGAGGTGATCAGCATGTAGACCGGCGGCGTGAGGAAGAAGATCGCAAACAGCACCAGGAAGAAATAGGACCAGCGCAGCGCCCAGGCACGGTCGCGGCTCATGCTGCCGAGTTTGCGGGTTGGTCCGGCCTTGTCGATTACCAGCGTGCTCATCAGGCTTCGTTCCCACGTTTATTGACATCGCGCAGGATGAAGATCGCCGCGACGGCAAGGATCGGCACCATGAACAGCGAGACGCAGGCGCCGAGCGGAATGTCGCTGCTCTGGATGCCGACCTGGAAGGCCCAAGTGGCAAATAGATGAGTCTGGTCGAGCGGGCCGCCGGAGGTGAGGATGCGCACGATGTCGAAATTGGCGAAGGTCACGATCAGAGAGAACAGCGTGGTGATGGCGATGATGTTGCGCATCATCGGCAGGGTGATGAACCAGATCCGCTGCCACCAATTCGCGCCGTCGATGGCGGCGGCCTCATAGAGCTGGTCGGGGACCGATTTCAGCGCGGCGAGGTACATGATCAGGAAGAACGGTGCGCCATACCAGACGTTGACGAGGATGACGGAGAATCGCGCCCAGAAGGCGTTGCCGAGCCACGGAATGGGACCGACGCCGAAGAAGGAAAGCGTGTAGTTGAAGGCGCTGTAGGAGGGATCGAACAGCCACAGCCAGGCCAGCGTGCTCATCGCCGGCGGTATCACCCAGGGCACCAGCAGCATGCCGCGCCATTTGCGCTGCTTCTTGCCCGGAATGTTGTGGACGAAATGTGCGACGATGAAGCCGATCAGCGCCTTGAAGATCACGGCGGTGATCGCAAAGATGCAGGATTGCTTCACCACCATCCAGAACGTCTCGCGCTTGAACAGGAAGGTGAAATTGCCCAGCCCAACGAATTTC
This sequence comes from Bradyrhizobium ganzhouense, assembly GCF_049949285.1. NCBI lineage: Bacteria > Pseudomonadati > Pseudomonadota > Alphaproteobacteria > Hyphomicrobiales > Nitrobacteraceae > Bradyrhizobium > Bradyrhizobium ganzhouense. The sequence goes on along the minus strand of NZ_CP181318.1, from coordinate 4,937,637 downwards.
GTCATCGCCTTGTTCAGTGTCGCTAGGTAGAGCGAGTAGAAGGCGGGATAGAGCACGAGCAGCGCGATCAGGAGGATCAGCGGCAGCGTCAGGAAGAACGCCGCGGTCGATTTCCGACCCAGGACGTTGCGCAGGCTCGCGCCTTTTTTGCGCGGGCTCGCAGCACGAGCGAGGCGACCTTGCTCAACGACGACATCGGCCATGATTTGAGCTTTCTGGGTCAGACTTTCTGGTCAAACGTTCTGACGAAAGGTTTAGTTGTGAAGCCGGCGACCGGTCGGCTTCGTGGACATGCGGACGGAATGGGAGCGCGCCTTGGCGGCTCGCGCCCGAAGGCGCGAACCGCCATGGCACACACCCGGCTCAGGTCCGCATGAAGCCCTCGCACTCGCCCTCGGCCCAGGCGAGCGCCGTGTCCATCTTCTCGCCCTGCGCAAAGCGCAGCGCCATCTTGGTCAGCGTCGCCTGGAAGTAGATCTGCTGGGCGATCTTCGGCGGCGCCGGCGACGCGGCGATCGACAGGGTCTGACGATGGTAGGGGTCCGGATAGTGGAACAGCGTGCCCTTCGGCGGCCCTTCCTCGGCCCAGGTCTTGAACTTCGTCATGTTCGCGTAGGCCGGGAGATCATATCCGCCGCTCGCCACGACGAACTTTTCAATCGCCGCGGGCGAGGACAGATGGATCAGCAGGCTCTTGGCCGCCTCCTTGTTCTTCCCAAAGCTCCACACGCCCCAGAAATAGGGCAGGAACGGCGCGAAGCGGCCCTTCGGCCCGGCCGGGAAGCCATGAGTCCAGCATTGCTCGGCAACCTGCGGCGCATCGCGCTTGGCGACGGCCCAGGCGCTCGGCGGGTTCATGATCATCGCGCCGCGGCCCGAGATCAGCCATTTGTTGTTGGAGGCGTCATCCCAGGACGGCGCATCGGCCGGCAACACGGCGATCAGCTTCTTGTAGAATTCGAGTGCCTGCCGGACCGCGTCGGTCTTGACGGTGACGTCGCCCTTGGCGTTGACGAGTTCGGCACCGAACGACTGGAAGATTGCACCCGCCGTGTCGACGCTGTCTGTGGTCTCGCCAAGACCGATGCCGAAGGGGAAGCCCGCCTTCTGACAGGCTTCCGCCGCTTTCAGGAATGTCTCCAACGTCCAGTTGTCATCTTTCGGCGGGCTGCCGGCCGGATACATCTCCTGGACGTCGATGCCTGCGTATTTCTTCATGAGATCGATGCGAGAGCAGGGGCCCTTGATCTGGCTTCCCGGCGTTGCCGGTACTGCAAGCCATTTGCCGTCCAACTGTCCCAGATATTTGACGGTGCCGTTCACCTCGCCGTTCTGCTTGATGAGCGGCTCCATAACGTCGTTGAGCGGCTCGAGGTCCTCGGAATAAGCGTGTGGCCACCAGCTCGGCATCTGAAGAATGTCATGACCGGACTTGGCCTGCGCTTCGGCTGCCGCGGTCAGCTCAATCTTCTTGTTGTTGCTGGTGATGTAGTCGATCGAAACCTCGACCTTCTCCTTCTCGGCCCATTCCTTGACGAGCGCGGTGGAGGCATCGTTGGCGTTGGGCACCCAGTGGTCCCAGAAGCCGATCGAGAGTTGGCCGGCGGCGTAAGCGCCTCGGACATAGGGCGCCGCGATCAGCGCCGTGGAGGACATCGCAGTGGCAGCCACAAATTGACGTCGCGTCAGTGTCTTGCGTGACATCTCGTTTCCTCGCCTTGGTGTGTTTTATTGTTCTGTCGTTTCCTCTGACTTTTCCGAGTTTGTTTTTGATTTTGTTGTTGGACGTTTCTTTTTGGCGCCGTCATCTCCGGCGGCAAATCACGCGTGGGATACGGCAAATTGGTAGCGCGATCAGATCATGATTGATTGCGTCTGTCGAGAAATCCGAATGCCTCGCCGTCTAGAACTAACGTTGTGTAGGGGGAGACCGAGGCGTGCGCCGCGAGCATGAGCTGCGGCTGCTCTTATTGCGACGCACACTTCGTGCGACGGCTGGAGACGATCCGTGCGCAATTACGCCGCAGTTCCGAATAAGCCTGCATGACCGCTTGCGCCAAGGCCTGTCAAACGGGGACAGCGATGGTCCGCGCCTAGACCTCGGCGTCGCGAAAACGATAGAGTTGCAACCGGCAGGAGGCCTGCCGCTTCCTAGAGGGCAAGCAGATCGAGATGAAGACCCAGATGATCACCCCGGCGCCGCCTGTGCGGCTTCGCCTGCGACGATGGCTCGCGCTCGGGTCCGTTGTGACAGTACTGATCGGCGCGGCCGCGGTTGCGAATGCACAAGGTTTGGTCAAGGGCGTTCAGGACGGCGCTGCGGCCGGTAACAAGGCGGCGGGGCCCGTCGGTGGCGTTCTCGGCGGCGCCATCGGCGGCGTGGTCGGCGTCTTTACCGGTGTGCTCGGCGTCAACAACAATAATGGCCAGGCGCCGGCTGCCAAGGATGCGAACAAGGATGCATCCAAGGATGCCGGCAAGGACTCCAAGCAGCCGGGCGGCGCCAAGGACAAGGATGCCAAGACCGCCAAAGGCGCCAAGGGGGCCAAGGCGACCAAGGAAGCCAAGAACGCGCCCGCGGACAGCACGGAGAATAAGGACGTTACGGTCCTGACCCAGCCCGGCACGCCGCAGCTGACCGCCGATCAGATTGTCTCCAACAGCGATTCCTATATCGAGCGGATCAAGACCGAGCTGAACCTTACGCCCGATCAGGAGAAGCACTGGTTCGGTTTCTCCAGCGCGATGCACTATCTCGGGCATAATGGCGCAGAGCGGCTCAATCTGCGGATCGAACGCGCCAAGCGGGATCCGCCGGACGACATCATCGAGCAGATGCGTAACGAGTCGCAATTCCTGATCGACCGGGCCGCCGACCAGCGCAACGTCGCCGACGCCGCCGAACCGTTGTTCTCGAGCCTCGATGACAAGCAGAAGCAGGTGTTCATCCAGGAGATGGTTCGCCTCAGCCATGAGCGTGGCCTGGATTGATCAAGCTTGAGTTGGATTGCATGCATTCGTGGAATTTAAAGGCCACGAATTCGTGAATCCTTCTCGCAAATGGGGTATGCTTAGCTTCGCAAGGTGGCTGCGAGGTTGATATGGCGGACGGGCTCTCCGTTTTCCTGGTCGAAGACGAGGCGTTGATCCGGCTGATGATGGCTGACATGGTGGAGGAGCTTGGCCACCATGTCGTCGCGGAAGCGGACAATGTGCGCGATGCGAGCGCCTTTGCGATGACCGCGCAGTACGATTTCGCGATCCTCGACATCAACCTGATGGGCGTTTACGTCGATCCGGTCGCCGATCTGATCGAGCGCCGCGGCAAGCCGTTTTTGTTCGCGACGGGCTATGGGCCGGAATTGCTGCCGTCCTTGCTCCGGCGTCGGCCGATTCTTCGCAAGCCGATTGCGCTCGACCAGCTCAAGATCATGATCGACTCGCTGTTTCCGGATGCGCCGGCCAAAGCATCGCACTGATCCAAGGCGCCACACTGACATTGTCAACTATCGAGACATCGTCGACGAAAATGGCCGCCCGACAGGGGCGGCCATTTGGGACGGAAGAGTCGTCGTGTCTCACATCAGGCCGGAGCTGAGGTCGACGCCGTGTGCCATCAGGCTGAACGAGGCGATGAGCCCCAGGCCGCAGAAGATGATAATGGCTTTAAAAGAATAGTCGGTCGACCGGGTCTGGATGGCAGCCGGCATTTCGGCGAGCGAAATCATGCTCATGTTCATTCCCCCCTGTGTTGATCCTGAATTGCATCAGGTGAGGGAACTCTTAGAGCAAAGAGTTTGACATAGGCTTGCGAGAGATCCTTAACGGAATCGCAATCAATCGCGGACTCACGACCGAACGACAGGTGGTCCCGCAAGCCTTAGTTGCGGCCGGCCTTCAGCACTGTGGCGATGGTATGGGCTGTCATGGCCGCGCGGTCCGAGGCGCGCTGGGCGGCCAATCGGTCCCGGGCCTTCTCCTCGATCAGCAGATCGATCAACGCCATGCGCTTGTCGTCATCGTCTGCCTCGGTCAGCAGCCGGTGATAGCGATGATAGTCGAAGCTCACATCCTGCTTACGCATGTCACGCCCCCGCACCCACGCCACACACAGGCGCGAATTGTTTCCCATTCGAAACAGAGGGGCAAGTGCGATCCTACGTGGAACCGCGCGTGCGCTGCAATCAGCTGTGAATTACTTGCCGGAAGGTGCGAGAGCGGGCGCGCCTCAATCCAGGTTGTGGTCGGCGAACGTCTTCAGGCCGACGAAGCTTGCATCGGGCTTCATGACGAGGCGGGTTGGGATGTTGCGCAAATAGTCCTGGAAGCGCCCCTTGGCTTCGAAACGCGCGCGAAATGCTGAAGCCGAAAGGAATTCCGGAAAGCGCGGCACGATTCCGCCGGCAATGTAGACGCCGCCTCTGGCGCCGAAGGTGACCGCGAGGTTGCCGGCAACCGAGCCGAGGATGGCGCAAAACATCTCCAGCGTCGCGCGGCTGAGCTCGCAAGTCCCGTCCAGCGCCGCCTTGGTGATCGCTGCCGCATCGCGTTGCGGCACCTGGGCTTCATCGACCTCGGCCAATGCCTCGTAGAGGGATTGCAGCCCGGAGCCGGAAAGGGCGCCGCGCTCGATGGAGACATGGCCGAAGCGCCGGCGCATGGCGGCGATCACGCGCTCCTCGCGCTCGTTCTCCGCCGGCAGCGTAGCGTGGCCGGCCTCCGTGACGACGGCCAGCCGGGAGCCGTGGCGCTCGACCAGGCAGGAGACGCCGAAACCCGTTCCCGGGCCGACCACCAGCAGCGGCTCCCCGGGCATACCGTCCTGTCCGCCGAGCGGAAACAGGTCGGCCGGCTGCAAGGCGGGCAAGGACCAGGCCACCACCTCGAAATCATTGAGCACGTGGACGCTGTCGAAGCCGAGCGCCGGCTGGAGCTCGTTGCCGTCGATCACCCAGGGGCTGTTGGTCATCACGCAGCGATTGTTGGTGACGGGACCGGCGACGGCGAGGACGGCCCTGACCGGCTTCTTACCGTCGGCCCGCCGCAGCACGTCGGTGATGGCTTCGCGGACCGTCGGATGGTCGGCGACTTTCACAAAGTCGATCGTGCCGATCTGCTCGCCATTGCTCAGCGCGAAGCGCGCATTGGTGCCGCCGATATCGGCGAGAAGAATATTACCTGTCTTGCCGATACTCATGACCATTTGGTTGCCGTAGCCTTGCAGGCTTTGGGAACCTTTTCCTCCACTCCTTCGCGATCCGCATGCCGCGGATATCAGAGATTCCGCCCTCGGGTACAGCTAGTCAACACGGACGAGGCCAAAGCGTTGCATCCAGGAGGGGATCGGCCTCCGTTCGCGCGACATCGTTGCAGGGTGTCGGAGGTTGCGAAGCAGCGTCGGAAGATCGACATTGATGACAGCTCCGGCGCCGATTGCGCCGGACGGACGAAATGGGGCCTGCGATGAAGATAACCGACCGCGACGTGCTGCTGGTGATCGACGTGCAGAACGATTTCTGCACGGGCGGGGCGCTCGCCGTTCCCGGCGGAGAGAAGGTCGTCCCCGCCATCAACCGGATCGCCCAAAAATTCGCCAATATGGTGCTGACGCAGGACTGGCATCCGGGCAATCACGTCTCCTTTGCGCCGAACCATCCGGGCCGCCAGCCGTTCCAGACCATCGAGCTCGACTACGGCACCCAGGTGCTCTGGCCGACGCATTGCGTCCAGGGCACGGCCGGCGCCGAATTCCATCGGGAGCTCGAGGTGACCCGCGCGAACCTTGTGGTGCGCAAGGGTTTCCGCCGCGGGATCGATTCCTATTCGGCGCTGTTCGAGAACGACCACAAGACGCCGACCGGTTTGCTCGGCTATCTGCGGGAGCGCAAGCTGAAGACGGTTTTCGTCGCCGGCCTGGCGCTCGATTTTTGCGTCCGCTTTTCCGCGGAGGATGCGCGCAAGGCGGGGTTTGAGGTCGCCGTGATCGAGGACGCCTGCCGCGGCATCGACCTCGACGGCTCGGTCGCAGCGACCCATCTTAGCTTCAGGGAGCGCGGCATCTCCGTCGTCAGCCTGGAGGCGTTTTTGTGAGGATCATGCGGTAATGGTGGCGCGGAAGAGCGGTCAACAGCCCGGCGAAGCGGGGCGTGGTCCCGACGACCCCATGCTGTGGCCGTTTGCGGCGGCTCGGCTCGCCATGGACGCCTGCTTCTGGTGGTTGGAGCGCGGCCCGGCGGAGCAGGGCGAGGGCGACCTTCCCTGGACCACGCCCGGCACCGTGGCGCTGGAGCTCGCCACCATGCGGCTGCGCGATTGTTCGCGGACGCGAACCGGCCAGCCGGCCCTGGTCTGCGCGCCCTATGCTCTACATCGGGCCCTGATTGCCGATTTCGCACCCGGCCACAGCGTGGTGCAGTCGCTGCAACAGGGTGGCGTCGACCGGGTCTATCTCACCGACTGGCGCTCGGCCTCGCCGGACATGCGCTATCTCTCGATCGACAGCTATCTCGGCGATCTCAACGTCGCCATCGACGAGATCGGCTCGCCGGTCGATCTGGTCGGGCTATGCCAGGGCGGCTGGCTGTCGCTGCTCTTTGCGGCGCGGTTTCCGGCCAAGGTGCGGCGGCTGGTGCTAGCAGGTGCGCCGGTCGACCTCTCGATCGAGTCCAGGCTGTCGCAACTCGCCCGCAACGCGCCCGAGATCGTCTACGAGCAGCTCGTCGCGCGCGGCGGCGGCAATGTCAGCGGCGAGGAGATGCTGCAGGTCTGGTCGAAGCGGCCTGACCGTGACGACATCGCGGCGGCGTTGCAGAAAGACCTCTCGGACGAGGAGGGCGCGGCCCTGCTCGCGCGCTTCGACCGCTGGAACACCGAGACGCTCGACCTGCCGGGCACCTATTATCTCCAGATCGTCAACTGGATTTTTCGAGAGAACCGCATCGCGTCGGGCCATTTCACGGCACTCGGCCGCGCGATCGACCTGAAGGACGTCAAGTCGCCCGTCTTCCTGCTGGCCGGGCTCGACGACGATGTCGTGCCGGTCACGCAGGCGCTCGCCACCGTCAGCCTCATCGGTACGCCCCCGGCTTTCGTTGCAGCAAGCTCCGAGCCCAGCAACCATCTCGGTCTGTTCATGGGCGCGCGGACTCACGCCCATGCCTGGCCCCGGATCGCAGAATGGCTGCGCAACGACCTCTCTGGCGTGCTCGCGCGCAGCGCCTGACATCAGGCGAAGCTGCAAATCCGTTATGCATGATGCCGGATGGCCTGCACGGGGCCATGGCGATGGGCTAAATAGAGTCCAGAGCCGGCGACGGCCGGTGCGACAAGATTTAAGGGTTCTTTGCGCGATGAGCTTCCACTCGATCTACGCCCACGGGTTTGCGCGCGTTGCAGCCTGCGTCACCACCTCCCATGTGGCTGATCCCGCGGCCAATGCGAAGGCGGTCATGGCGGCGGCGAAAGATTGCGACGCGCAATCGGTCGCGGTGGCCGTGTTTCCCGAGCTGTGCCTGTCCGGCTATGCGATCGAGGATCTCGTCAAGCAGGATCCGCTGCTCGACGCGGTCGAGCGCGGGCTTGTGTCGATCGTCGAGGCCTCCGCGGCGCTGATGACCGTGCTGATCGTCGGCGCGCCGTTACGGTTCGGCAATCGCATCTACAATTGTGCCGTCGTCATTCACCGCGGCAGCATTTTGGGCGTCGTGCCCAAGAGCTATCTGCCGACCTATCGCGAATTCTACGAGGGCCGCCATTTCGCCTCCGGCGCCGGTATCGCCGGCGAGGCCATCGCGATCGGCAAGCTCCATGCGCCATTCGGGACCGACCTGCTGTTTGCGGCCGAGGACGTCCCCGGCCTCACCATCGGCGTTGAGATCTGCGAGGACATGTGGATCCCGGTGACGCCGGCCTCCGAGCTGGCGCTCGCCGGTGCGAGCGTGCTGATCAATTTGTCGGGCAGTCCGATCACGATCGGCCGGGCGCGCTCCCGCGCGTTGTTGTGCCAATCGACCTCGGCGCGCTGCCTTGCGGCCTATGTCTATTCCGCCGCGGGGGCAGGGGAATCCACGACCGATCTCGCCTGGGATGGCCAAACCTCGATCTACGAGAACGGCGTTCTGCTGGCCGAGGGCGAGCGGTTCCGTCAGGACGGCCAGATCACGCTCGCCGACGTCGACCTCGACCTGCTCAGGCAGGAGCGCGCGCTGATGGGCACGTTCGACGACAACCGCCGGCAGCGCGAGGGTCGTTTCCGCAAGGTCAGCTTTACCCTGAAGCCGCCGGCGACCGACGTCGGCTTCCTGCGCAAGGTCGAGCGCTTCCCGTTCGTGCCGAGCGATGAAAGCCTGCTCGAGCAGGATTGCTACGAGGCCTACAACATCCAGGTCGCAGGCCTCGTGCAGCGCATGCGCGCGACCGGCACCAAACATGTCGTGATCGGCGTGTCCGGCGGTCTCGATTCCACCCATGCGCTGATTGTCGCCGCCAAGGCCGTCGACCTGCTCGGCCTGCCGCGCGACAATATTTTGGCCTACACCATGCCGGGCTTTGCCACCGGCAGCGAGAGCAAGACCAATGCGCTGGCGCTGATGAAGGCATTGCAGACGACTTGGCAGGAACTCGACATCCGCACCACGGCCACGCAGATGCTCAAAGACATCGGCCATCCCTTCGGCAAGGGCGAGAAGGTCTACGACGTCACCTTCGAGAACGTGCAGGCCGGCCTGCGTACGGACTACCTGTTCCGGCTCGCCAACCACCATGGCGGCATCGTCATCGGCACCGGTGACCTCTCGGAGCTCGCGCTCGGCTGGTGCACCTACGGCGTCGGCGACCAGATGGCGCATTACAATGTCAACGCCGGCGTACCGAAGACGCTGATCCAGCATCTGATCCGCTGGGTGATCGCCTCGAAACAATTCAGCGGCGATGTGAACGGGACGCTCGCCTCGATCCTGTCGGCCGAAATCTCGCCGGAGCTGGTTCCGGTCAAGCCGGGCGAGAAGCCGCAGAGCACGGAAGCCTCCGTCGGGCCCTACGAGCTCCAGGATTTCAACCTGTTCTACACGCTGCGCTTCGGGATGCGGCCGTCCAAGATCGCCTTCATGGCGTTTCAGGCCTGGAAGGATGTCGCCAACGGCGAATGGCCGCCGGCGTTTCCGGCGGACAAGCGCAGGGCGTATGATCTCCCGGAAATTCGGCGCTGGCTTGAAGTGTTCCTGCGCCGCTTCTTCGCCTTCAGCCAGTTCAAGCGCTCGGCGATGCCGAACGGGCCGAAGGTCTCGGCCGGCGGCTCGCTGTCGCCGCGCGGCGACTGGCGTGCACCCTCGGATTCGAGCGCGGCGGCGTGGCTTGAGGATCTCGAGCGGAACGTGCCGAAGTAAGCGAAGAGGGCCGTCCAAAACGACTTCGCGCCGCACGGCTCTTACAGCCGGCGGCGCGACGTTGCGTTCGATTTAGAAAGTACGAGGCCCGGAGTGCCTAGGAGTCCGGACCTCGTAACCTTGCCCCAGCCTTTGATCCCCCCGCCCCATGTGATCCCCCAACCCCGTGGTGCGCGATCAGAAGGTGATGCCCTTGGAAGGCCGCCGATCGATGTCCCGCGATGTACGCGACATCTGAATAGGATTCCATTCCGGATCACTACGGACTCGAGCGCGCTTGATTTCGCGCGCGCATGCATGCGCCTGCACACGTTGCGTTCGCTTCTGCCCGAAATCGATGCAAGTGCGCGACCATCTCGTGACCGGGCTTCGGGCCGAGACGCGGGACGCGGCGTGATGGGGCGCTATTTCGCCATTCGGATCAGACGCGCGGCGCCTGCTCGTCGTTGCGGTCGCCGACCGCGACCTCACCGTCGTGCAATACATCCTGCTGCTGGTCACGCTGACCAAGCTCACGTCCAATCTCGTCGTCGATTTCCTCTATGGCTTCCTCGATCCGCGGCTGCGCGCCAAAGGGGCCCACGCATGACCGATGCGACGCTGAAGGACCGCTGTTCGCCGCCGTATCAGCCTTCCCGCGATCTCGGTTTCGGTCGCGCTCGCAATCATCTGGATCGTCTCGATGCTGGTGATCGCGGCCTTCGCCGAGAAGATCGCGCCCTACGGCTTCACCCAGCTCGATCTGCGCAACCGGCTCTCCGCGCCCGGCAACGTCGCGCACTGGCTCGGCACCGACGAGCTCGGCCGTGACGTGCTGTCGCGGCTGCTCGTCTCGATCCGCATCTCGCTGCTGATCGCCTTCGGCGCGACCGCGATCTCGGCTGTCGGCGGCACCATGCTGGCCGTCTCCGTGATCGGCGACTGGCTGCGCGACCGGCTCGATCCGACGCTGCAGTAAGGGCCCTTGTAGCCCGGATGGAGCGAAGCGAAATCCGGGGCAGGTGCATCGGGGTGAGACCGGTCCCGGATTGCGCTTCGCTCCATCCGGGCTACGAAGAGCCCGCGCCGGGAGCAGGGGAGGCCTGCGATAGGCCAATCCGGCCCGGTCCGGGCCAAGTTCCCGTTGCGCCAGCCGACCCCGTGCGCTATCCGGCCGGAAAGGCCTGAGGCGGCTCCATATTTTCCCGCTCAGGCAGTCAAACCCGAGGACGGAAACCGCCATGCCAGCCTATCGCTCCCGCACCACCACCCACGGCCGCAACATGGCGGGCGCCCGCGGCCTCTGGCGCGCGACGGGCATGAAGGACGGCGATTTCGGCAAGCCGATCATCGCGGTCGTCAACTCCTTCACCCAGTTCGTGCCCGGCCATGTCCACCTCAAGGACCTCGGCCAGCTCGTCGCCCGCGAGATCGAGCAGGCCGGCGGCGTCGCCAAGGAGTTCAACACCATCGCGGTCGATGACGGCATCGCCATGGGCCATGACGGCATGCTCTACAGCCTGCCGTCGCGCGAGCTGATCGCCGACAGCGTCGAGTACATGGCCAACGCCCACTGCGCCGATGGCCTCGTCTGCATCTCCAACTGCGACAAGATCACGCCCGGCATGCTGATGGCCGCGCTGCGGCTCAACATCCCCGCCGTGTTCGTCTCGGGCGGGCCGATGGAGGCCGGCAAGGTCAAGCTGCAGGGCAAGACCAAGGCCGTTGACCTCATCGACGCCATGGTGGCGGCGGCCGACTCCAAGGTCAGCGACGAGGACGTCAAGGTGATCGAGCGCTCGGCGTGCCCGACCTGCGGCTCCTGCTCGGGCATGTTCACCGCCAACTCGATGAACTGCCTGACCGAGGCACTGGGTCTCGCGCTGCCCGGCAACGGCACGGTGGTGGCAACCCACGCCGACCGCAAGCGCCTGTTCGTCGAGGCTGGCCACACCATCGTCGATCTCGTTCGCCGCTATTATGAGCAGGACGACGCCAGCGTGCTGCCGCGTAACGTCGCGAACTTCAAGGCGTTCGAGAACGCGATGACGCTCGACATCGCGATGGGCGGCTCGACCAACACCGTGCTGCATCTGCTGGCCGCCGCCCATGAGGGGCAGGTCGAATTCACGATGCAAGACATCGACCGCCTGTCGCGCCGCGTGCCCGTGCTGTGCAAGGTCGCGCCGTCAGTCGCCGACGTGCATGTCGAGGACGTGCACCGCGCCGGCGGCATCATGGGCATTCTTGGCGAGCTCGACCGCGCCGGCCTGATCGACACCTCGGTCCCGACCGTGCATGCGCCGACCATGAACGACGCGCTGGAGCGCTGGGACGTCAAGCGCTCCAAGAGCGAAGCGGTCCGCACCTTTTTCCGCGCCTCGCCCGGCGGCATCCCGACCCAGGTCGCCTTCAGCCAGGAGCGCCGCTACGACGAGCTCGATACCGATCGCGAGAAGGGCGTCGTGCGCAACCTCGAGCACGCCTTCAGCAAGGACGGAGGCCTCGCCGTGCTCTACGGCAATCTCGCGCAGGACGGCTGCATCGTGAAGACCGCGGGCGTCGATGCCTCGATCCTGAAATTCGAAGGCCCCGCGCGCGTGTTCGAAAGCCAGGACGCGGCGGTCGAAGGCATTCTGGGCGGCAAGGTCACGGCCGGCGAGATCGTGGTCATCATCTACGAAGGCCCGCGCGGCGGCCCCGGCATGCAGGAGATGCTGTATCCGACGAGCTATCTGAAATCGATGGGCCTCGGCAAGGCTTGCGCGCTCGTCACCGATGGACGCTTCTCCGGCGGCTCTTCGGGCCTGTCGATCGGCCATCTCTCGCCGGAAGCGGCCGAAGGCGGCAACATCGGTCTCGTCCGCACCGGCGACCGCATCGCGATCGACATTCCGAACCGCAGCATCAACCTCGAGGTCTCCGACGAGGAGCTCGCTAGCCGCCGTGCCGCGGAGGAGGCAAAGGGCGATGCCGCCTGGCAGCCTGCAGCGCGCAAGCGCAACGTCTCGACTGCGCTCCAGGCCTACGCTGCGCTCACCACCAGTGCTGCGCGCGGTGCCGTGCGCGAAGTGAAGCGGCGCTCGAAGTAGATTGACTTTGCGCAGGCGTGATCGCGAACCTCGCGGTTACGCAACGCGCATGGTCAACAAGTTCTGAATGGCCGGCGAAAGCCGGCCGTTCGCATTAAGGATGCCCCGACGAACTTCGGCAGAAATGAACTTTGCGGCGTATACTGGCATCGACCTTCGCAAATCCATTTCGGGCAACTGGGGCACCACCATAATGTCTCGTACTCTTGCTGTCGTTTTCTCCACGGCCGTCACTGCACTTGCCATGACGACCGCAGCCTCTGCCGGCTGCTATAATTGCTACGCGCCGCCGCAGCCGTGCACGACCTGCTATCAGCAGCAATACGTCGCGCCGCAATACCGCACCGTCGAGGAGAACGTGATGGTGTCGCCAGGTGCGACCGTCGCGCATCGCACGCCAGCGCAGTACCGCACCGTGATGGTGCCGCAGACCGTGATGGTGGCGCCGCCTAGTGTCCAGTACGAGCGCATCCCGCCGCAATACGCCACGCGCCAACGCGTCGAGATGGTTTCGCCGGGCTATTCCTACTATGCGCCGGTGGCGCCGAGCTGCGGGAATTGCGGCTACTGAGCCAACGCAACAAAAGACGAACGCAACAAATAGACTTCGCGCGGCGCCCCCAAAAGGGCGCCGCGTTTTCTTTTGCGGGCGAAGCCTTGCGAGGCCCGGAAATGGAGGCGAATCCAACCGGGCCTCGCGACCGGCAACGCCCTGGGTGGAGTCGCCAGTCCTGACCGAGGCTAGAGGATCAAACTGACGCGCGCCTGACAGATACCGTTCCCGCGAAGGGGAAGGGTGGGCGACGTCCAACTTCGCGTTGCCTTGCGCGGCCGACTACGTTAAGCGACAGCCATTCCGGACTAGGAAGGGTGGCCGAGTGGTTTAAGGCACCGGTCTTGAAAACCGGCGTGCCCGCAAGGGTACCGTGGGTTCGAATCCCACCCCTTCCGCCAAATTATTAAACAAATACAATACCATACAGCTGGATCAGCTCCATTCGTGCCGGGCGGTCAGGCTTGGATTTCCTCCGCGCCGGTTCGTCGGGCACGGAATTCCCCGGCGTCCGGCTTGATCTGGGTCAAGTCTGCTGCGTGACGCCGGCCTCTCTTCGAGAGGACATCGTTCACGCAAACCAAGGCGCGGCCTTGAAGACTCTTCGCCAGCTTCTCTCCACCGAGGGGGTGGTCCAGCTCCTGATACGGCTCGGATTGCTCGGGCTGTTGATCGTGTGGGCCTTCCTGATCATTCAGCCTTTCGTGCCGATCCTGACCTGGAGCGCGGTGCTTGCGGTCGCGTTCTATCCGGCCTTTAGTTGGCTCGCCAAGCGTCTCGGGGGACGCCCGCGGACCGCCGCGGCCATTCTCACCCTGGTCACGCTCGGCATTGTCATCGGTCCGGCGACATGGCTCGGATTGAGCGCCGTGGAAGGTATCAGGGACCTCGCGAGCCAGATCAGCAGCGGTGATCTCGCGCTCCAGGCGGCCCCCGAGCAGATCAAGAGCTGGCCGCTGATCGGTCCCCAGCTCTACGATCTCTGGAATCTGGCCTACACGAATATTCGCGCCCTGCTGCGCGAGGTGGCGCCCTATCTGAAGCCGTTTGCAGGCGTAATGCTGTCCTTCGCCGGCAGCGCTGGCGTCGGCACCCTCCAGTTCCTGCTGTCCGTCGTCGTCGCCGGCTTCCTGTTTCCGTACGGGCCGCAGCTCGTTGCTGCGGTTCGTGGCTTCCTGTTTCGCATCGTGCCGGAACAGAGCGAGCATTTTGTCGGACTGGCGGGTGCGACCATTCGGGCGGTGTCGCAGGGCGTGATCGGCGTCGCGATCATCCAGGCGCTGTTGGCCGGCATCGGGCTGAAGCTCGCCGGCATTCCGAGCGCAGGCTTGCTTGCAATTATCGTCCTGTTGCTGTCGATCGTGCAGATCGGCGCGGCCATCGTCTTCATTCCCGTGCTCATCTGGATCTGGATGGACAAGGACGTGCTCACGGCACTGCTCCTGACGATCTTCCTCGGCGTCGTCGGTATTCTCGACAATATCCTGAAACCACTGGTGATGGGACGTGGCCTGACCACGCCGACGCTGGTGATCCTGATCGGGGTGATCGGCGGCACGCTTGCGCATGGGATCATCGGCCTCTTCATCGGGCCGATCATTCTATCGGTCGCCTGGGAATTGGCGGCCGCCTGGATCCGTGTCGACCAGGATGCGCGAGGCAGTCGCCCGAAATAGCAAAGAAAGCTGGCCGGTTCTCATGCTGCTGCAGTTTCTCGTTGGCACACTGGTCAGCGCGATCACTATCGGTATCCACGCGCTGGTGACCATCGTCGCCGTCTCGATTGCTCGCACGGCTGGTCTGCGGCCAACCAAGCGGCCGCGGCTGCACCTGATGGGCGTGATGATCGCAACGGCAGCGGTGCTGCAGATCGCGCATACGCTGGAGGTCCTGGTGTGGGCAGGGGCGTATGGCGTTGTTCAGGCCGCGGCATCGGACAGCGGTCTGCTCTATTTCGCCTTCGTCAACTACACCACGCTCGGCTACGGCGATATCACGCCGGTGCGGGAATGGCGGCTCATCGGCCCGCTGACTGCGATGAACGGCGTCCTGTTGTTCGGCTGGTCGGCCGCGATCCTGTTTGAGGTTCTGCGCAAGACACTCGATCACCTCGGAATGACCGAGGTGACAAATGATCCTGAGCGGACGAACGGCGTTCGACGAAGACTGGTTTAGCCCAAGAAAGACTGGTTTAGCCCAAGAAAAGGAACATGGCCGTGAGCGCCACCGGCAGCGCCCCGAACGCAATGACCGCGACCTTGAATGCAACCTCATTCGACATGAGTTGACGGTAACACCGGACGGGGCCGGTGTGATGTGCAGTTTGTGCCACGCCGACGATGGCCGGCCAGCTCAAGACGTCAGGTCGAGGCTCGCGAGCTGCTGCCGATCCAGGAGCACGATCTGGCGCTGGGTATTGCCGATGAAGCCGAGAATGCCGAGCTCATGCAGCCGCGACAGTGCGCGGGAGACGGTCTCCAGCGTCAGTCCAAGATAATCGGCGATATCGCGCCGGGACATCGGCAGGGCGATCACGCCGGCCGCCGTCAACCGCTTGTCCATCTCGAGCAGGAAGGCCGCGACCCGTTCCAGCGAGGTCTTGCGGCCGAGCAGCAGCATGTGGTCTTCCGCATGCTGGAGATTGTTCGTGGTCATGCTGAGCAGGTTCTTCGCGACCATGGCATCGTTCTCGGCCACGATTTCGAGGCTTTGCCGCTTGACGAGGCGCACATTGGTATCGACGATTGCTTCAGCGGTGAAGCGGTGCTCTCCACCGTTCTCGAGGCCGAAGATGTCGCCGGTAAGATGAAATGCACCGATCTGCCTGCGGCCGTCCGACAGCAGCTTGTAGCTTCGCACTGCACCAGACTTGACCTGATAGACATATTCGGCGGGCTCTTTCTCGCCGTAGATTTCGCTTCCTTTTTTATAGGAAAATTCGCTTAAATTGACGAGCGGATTTGAATCGCTGGTCATGCCGAGATCACGGAGGGAATTGGGGCGAGGTGCGGAAACTGTCGTGACACGAACAAACATGGCCAACTCCTCAGCTCATCGCCGAATTGGTCCGTCAGATGACTCATCGCGGGGAAAGCGCCGCGCTATCCCGCTCCCGCTGGGGTTGATTTAGAACCAAGGTCGTCTTTCAATCCATTGTCCCAAGGTTCATTGTACCTAGGGACAGAGCATGCGTTTGCTGCACGAATTGAGAAGCGCTCGATTCGAGCGGGACATGCTTCCCGTTGCGAAGCGCATCATTTTCTTATCGAATGATGGGGCAGTAGCGCTGCCTCGCCACTCTTGGCGAAAGGTGGAACATGCCTGGCCTCGTCCATGTGGTCGACGACGACGCTTCGTTTCGTGCCGCGATCGAACGCCGGCTGAAGCTCGCCGGCTACGAGGTCGCGACCTACGCTTCGTCGCAGGAGCTGCTGGATGCGGCGCCGGACGACGCGCAGCCGGGATGCATCCTCCTTGACGTTCAGATGCCGGGGCTGAGCGGTCCGGATTTGCAAAGTCATCTGATCGCGTCCGGCTCTACGCTGCCGATCATATTCCTGACCGGCCACGCCGATACGCCGACCACGGTGCAGGCCATCAAGGCAGGAGCGGAGGATTTCCTGATCAAGCCGGTCGCTTCGGAGCTGGTGCTCGATGCGATTGCGCGCGCGATGGCGCGGCAGGACGCCGCGCGCGGCCAGCGCGGCAGGCTTGATACGTTCCGCGCTTGCCTGGCAGCGCTGACCCTGCGCGAACGCCAGGTGTTCGATCTCATCGTGCGCGGCAAAATCAACAAGCAGATCGCCCATCAACTCGGGACGACCGAGCGCACGATAAAAGCGCATCGGCACCAGGTCATGGAGAAGATGCAGGTAAATTCGCTCGCGGAGCTCGTTTCGATCGCGGAACGGCTTGGCATGCTCGATCCGAACAGCCTTTAACTGCCGCGCGATATGGCGCCGTGGCCAAGGGACCCCAAGGGACCCACGGTCGGCTCATTCATCGACATATTGCTCCAGCGTCTTGGCTGGTGCGCCCTTGTGAGCCGACGCAAACTGGGCCAAGGGTATCGATGTCGTCAGCGCGAGCAGGTTGGAGTCGACGGTCTCGAGTGTCAGCGTCTTTCCTGACTCCATCTGCTTGACCATTGCCGCGGGTGCGACGTCGGCGGCGATGCACCCGTTTGTCAGGCACCAGCTATAGGGAAAGCGGACGGGGCTGCCCTGGTCGACGCTCAGCTTGGCCGGCTGTTGCAGATACATGCCGACCGGTACGAAAAGCTGCAGCCGCGCCGTCGGAGCGCCTTCGCGCTCGATCAGGTCGACGCGCACCGCCATTTGACCGGTCGGGAATTTGCCCGTGATCGAGGTCCGGCACAGCATCGGCGCGCCACCTGGCTTGAAGCAGAGCTTTTGCCAATCGCCATAGGTGATGTCCTTGGTCTCGCGCTGACCGCGCGTTGCGACTTCGGCGGGCTTATCGGCCTGTGCGGCGATAGCGGGCAATGCCGCGGCCGCGGCGATGGCGGCGCCGGCAAGGACTGCGAGATAGTCACGGGCGCTGGGCATGGTCGTATCTCCGGGGCCGGTCTCTATTTTTGTGCATCGAGAAATTTGCATACGAGTGGCGACCAGAGCGGGATCGCGTCCGGTGAGCCAATGAAAAAGTGACCCTCGTTGCCGAATGGCGGCATCAAATGGTACTCGGCCTTGCCGCCGGCGGCCGTAAAGGCGGCACGCATGCGCTTCGATAGATCGGGGCCGAAGAAGGTGTCGTTCTCGATGTAGATCCAGAGCATCGGCACGCGCGAGGTGCGGCCGAAATCCGCGGTCGCCTCGACCAGTTTATCAGGCGCGCAATTGTTGTTGGGCTTGCCCCCGACGCGGCCGCCACGGCCGGCGGCGAAAGTGATGATGGCCTTCACTGGCGGCGGGTTCACGCTCGACAGGGCGATGGCCGCCCAGCCTCCGGCGGACTGGCCGACCACGATCACATCATTCGGAATGATGCGCTTTTCGGCGGCCATGTAGTCGATGATCCAGAGATCGACTTGCGCGATCGCGAGCCCGGCATCGTGGAAGTTGGGCTTGATGCATTTGCCGATTTTGGAGAAGAACGGGCCGTAGATCGCCCGTTCGGGGATATCAATGGCGGCGGCGCCATAGCCGCTTCCGACCGGGGCCACCACCAGATAGCCGCGTTTCGCGAACCATTGGGCGGCGTCGCGGAATTCGACCAGCGGAAAGAAGCTGCGGTCGGTCGGATTGAGCGAAACGCCGTGGTTCATGATCACCAGCGGGAAGGGGCCGTCGCCGACCGGCCGGACCAGATAGGCGAACATCGGCAGCGGCAGCGGAAGGACCCAGATCTCCTCCTGGATGCGGACCTCATCTTCGGCGCGTGCCGGCGCGGTGCAGGCGGCGATTAGAAGCAGGGCGCCTGTCAAAAGCCGGACGATTGTGTTGAGAGGCATCCCCACGGCGATCTCCCTCAGATCCTGAACGCCGTCGCCACGATGATCGGCCAGCGCGTGAACGTGGTCGCGGCTCCGCCGATAGCTTTCCCGCGATTTGATTGGCGGCGAGGGGAGATTGCTTGATCCAGATCAAGCCCCGGCGGGGACGCGACGACGCCCATCAACTGATGAAGAGCGTACGATAGCTAATATTGCTGACATGAATCTTCTGGACGCGATTGCGCTGCCGGTCTTCCCGTCGCGCTGCGAAGCGACGCCACGCGAGGTGGTCAAATGAATTCACCGTCCGAATCGAACTGGACGCGCTTCTTTCCGCCCGCCGGCTGGCTCGCGGCCTATCGTCGCGAATGGTTGCCGTCCGATGCCGTTGCCGGCGTCACGCTGGCCGCCTACGCCATTCCCGTCTCGCTCGCCTACGCAGCGCTCGCCGGACTGCAGCCGCAGATCGGCGTCTACGGCTACATGCTCGGCGGCATTGGCTATGCCTTGCTCGGGGCATCGCGACAGTTGGCGATCGGCCCGACCTCGGCGATCTCGTTGATGATTGCCGCGACCGTCGGCGCGCTCGCCGGGGGCGATGCGGTGAAATATGCGCAGATCGCAAGTCTTGCGGCGTTCGGCGTAGCCGTGCTGTGCTTCGTCGCCTGGCTGTTCAAGCTCAGCGTGCTCGTTCGCCTCGTCAGCGACAGCATTTTGGTCGGCTTCAAGGCCGGCGCGGGGCTCACCATCATCATGAGCCAGTTGCCGAGCCTGTTCGGCGTCGCCGGCGGCGGCCACAATTTCTTCGACCGCGCCATCAAACTGATCGGGCAGCTCGGCCATCTCGATCCGCTCGTGCTGTCGATCGGCGCGGTCGCGCTGCTGTTGCTGCTGCTCGGCGACCGGCTTTTGCCGGGCAAGCCGGTTGGCATCACCATCGTGGCGCTTGCGATTGTGGTGGCAACAGTGTTCGGCTTTCCGGGCCTCGGTGTGCCCGTTACCGGGAAGATACCGGAAGGGCTGCCGGCGCTGGGGATGCCGACCTTCGGCCTGCTGGAGTTCGACGATCTGTTTCCGCTCGCGGCCGGTTGCGTGCTGCTGGCTTACATCGAGGGCGTCTCGGCGGCCCGCAGCTTTGCCGCCAAGCACGGCTATCCGCTCGATGTCCGGCAGGAGTTTCTGGGGCTGGGCGCCGCGAACCTCGCGATCGCATTCGGCCATGGCTATCCCGTTGCGGGCGGCCTGTCGCAATCGGCGGTCAACGACAGCGCCGGTGCGCGAACACCATTAGCTCTCGTCATCTGCTCCGTGACGCTCGGGCTGTGTCTGCTGTTCTTCACGGGGTTGCTCACCAATCTGCCGAAGGCGGTGCTCGCGGCGATCGTGTTTGCTGCCGTCTACAAGCTGGTCGATGTCCGTGCGTTGTTGCGGATGTGGCAGGTCAGCCGGATCGATTTCTACGCGGCGTCGATCGCCCTGATCTCCGTGCTGCTGCTCGGCATCCTCCAGGGTGTCCTGCTGGCGTCGATTGCGTCGATTGTCCTGCTGCTGGCGCGGGCGTCGCGGCCGAATGTTGCGTTCCTCGGCCGTTTGCCGGGCAGCGGGCGCTATTCGGACAGCGCGCGGCACGCGGACGTCGAGCCGCTGGCCGGAATCATCGCGTTCCGCCCGGAGGCATCGCTGCTCTACATCAATGCCGAGACGATTTTGGAAACGGTCCTGACTGCGCTCGGGCGTTCGCCGGGCATTCATCTGGTCGCCTGCGACCTGTCGGCGTCGCCTTATATCGATCTTGCTGGCGCGCGCATGCTGCATGATCTCCACGACGAGCTCGCGTCACGCCGGGTGACCCTCTGCATTGTCGGCGCGCATGCACAACTCCGGGACCTCCTGCGCGCCGAGGGGCTGGGGGAGAAGACCGACAGCGGTCAGTGGCTTCGCTCGCTCGACAGCGTTCTCGGTGACCGGAATGCACCCGACCGTTGACTTGGATCAATGGAGCGATCGGCGCCGAAAGCACGATCCCGCATCACCTTCGCCCCAAACGATCGGGAGAGACGCATGGCCAAGGATACAAAGCCCGCGCAGAAGCGCATCGACCAGTTCTTTTCGGGTCCCGGCGCGCGGGCGGACGACTGGCGTGACCTCGTCGAGGCTGCAAAGGTGTGGGCGCGCGGTGGCGATCGCGGGGCTTACGACGAGGCGCTCGCCAATCTATCGATAACAGAAGAATTCCACGGCTATCCCGGCCTGCAATTGATGGCGGCCCTGCGCGAAGCAGCCTCGTCAGGCGATGCGGCCGCTTCGCTGTCGCTTGCGACCCGGATCACCCAGGCCCTGGCAACGCGATCGTTCCGCCAGCATGCCGGCGACTGGAGTACAAAGGACGATGGCGATGGCGACGCACCCGAACTGGTGTCGCCTACCTTCGGTGCGCATAAGGCGCGGCGGCCCTATTTTGAAACCTTGATCGTCACCGGCGTGTCGCCCGGCCAATGGCCGGCGCTCGCGGCCGAATGGCGCAAGCTGCGCCGTCCGGAAGACGGCTTCATCTATGAGCCTGTCATCGTCGGCAATCTCGAAGACGCCTTCTGCGCAACCATGCTCAATCCCAACCTCGGGGCCGTCGTCATCAACGAGGGCTTTGGCCTGCGCTCGCGGCACGATGCGCCGGTCCTCCGTTCGATCACGGCCACGGCCGGCCTCAAGGACGAATCCGACGTCTCCGCGCTGCGGCTCGCGCAGATCATTAAGCAGGTCAGGCCCGAGCTCGATCTCTACATGATCTCGAACCGCGATGTCGAAGAATTGGCCGGCAATCCCGAGGCCAACGTCGTCCGCCGCATCTTTTATTCGGTGGAAGAGCTTCTGGAGCTGCATCTGTCGATCCTCGAAGGCATCCAGGATCGCTACGACACGCCGTTCTTCGACAATCTCAAGAAGTACGCGCAGCGCCCGATCGGGACGTTCCACGCGCTGCCGATTGCTCGCGGCAAGTCGATCTTCAAGTCCGACTGGATCCGCGACATGGGCGAGTTCTACGGCCCGAACCTGTTCCTGGCCGAGAGCAGCGCCACCACCGGCGGCCTCGACAGCATGCTGGAGCCGACCGGCAACATCAAGAAGGCGCAGGAGAAGGCAGCGAGGGCGCTCGGCGCCGATCGGGTCTTCTTCGTCACCAACGGCACCTCGACCTCGAACAAGATGGCGGTGCAGGCGCTGCTCGCGCCGGGCGATATCGCGATCGTCGATCGTAACTGCCACAAGTCGCATCATTACGGAATGGTCCTGGCCGGCGCCCAGCCGCTCTATGTCGAAGCCTTCCCGATGACGGAATATTCGATGTACGGCGCGGTGCCGCTGAAGACGATCAAGCAGGCGCTGCTTAGTGCCAAGGCCGACGGCCGGCTCGACCGCGTCAAGTTGCTCGACCTGACCAACTGCACCTTCGACGGCCACATCTACAACACCCGCCGGGTGATGGAGGAATGCCTCGCCATCAAGCCCGACCTGATCTTCCTGTGGGACGAGGCCTGGTTCGGCTTCGCGCGCTTCTCCCCGTTCCTGCGCCGCCGCACTGGCCTCGGCGCCGCCAACGAGATCGAGGCGTGGATGCACGACCCGAAGTCGATCGCGGCCTACGAGAAGCAGCAGGCCGAGCTCGGCAAGAATCCGACGGACGAGGTGCTGCTCAAGACCAGGCTGATTCCCGATCCGCGCCAGATCCGCCTGCGCGTCTACCAGACCAACTCGACCCACAAGTCGATGTCGGCGATCCGGCAGGGCTCCATGCTGTCGGTCAAGGACGTCGAATTCCACACGGTCGAGCAGCAGTTCAAGGAGGCCGTGTTCACGCACGCCTCCACCAGCCCGAACCAGCAGCTCATCGCCAGCCTCGATATCTCGCGGCGGCAGATGGAGCTGGAGGGCTATGGCCTCGTCGCCAATGCGATCGAAATCGCGTTCGCGATCCGCCAGGCCGTCAACAACAATCCGCTGCTCTCAAAATACTTCCGTGTCCTCGGTGCCGACGCCATGGTGCCGGCTCAATACCGCCAGAGCGGCTTCACCGATTATCTTGCGGCTGGCGTGAACTGGGCCAATACGCTCAAGAGCCTGGACGACGACGAGTTCTGTCTCGACCCGACCCGCATGACCTTGGTGTGCGGCACGGCCGGCTTTGACGGCACCCAGTTCAAGGGCATTCTGGCCAACGAGTACAACATCCAGGTCAACAAGACGTCGCGCAATTCGGTCCTGGTTCAGTCCAACATCAACAACACCCGCAGCGACGTCGCGCATCTCATCCGCGTCCTCGCCGAGATCGCGGGCGAGGTGGACCGTGGGCTGGCGCAAGGCGGCGCCAATGCGCGCCAGACGTTTGAGGCGCGGGTCAAGAGCCTGATGAAGGACGTGCCTGATCTGCCGAACTTCTCGCATTTCCATCCGAGTTTCCGCGGCGATGCCGGCACCAAGACCAATGAAGGCGACATCCGCAGCGGATTCTATGCGGCCTATGACGCCGCGGGATGCGAGCACCTCCGGCTGAACGATCCCGAGATCGATCGGCGGCTGAAGGCCGGGCCCGAGCTCGTCTCGGCCAATTTCGTGATCCCGTATCCGCCGGGATTCCCGATCATGGTGCCGGGCCAGGTCATCACCCAGGAAACCATCGACTTCATGCGCAAGCTCGATGTGAAGGAGATCCATGGCTACGACGCCAAGGAGGGGCTGAAGCTCGTGCGCACCGAAGCCCTGGCGAAGCTCGGCCGGCCGAAGCCCGGCGCGCAGCCGAAGCTGAAGGCTGCGTCCTAGCTCAGGCGATGATGACCACTATGAGGGTGCCCCAGGTCGTCAACAGGATGTTGGCGACCGGGTAGGCCGGCGTGTAGCCCAGAACCGGGACAGGGCTGCCGGCGCGTTCCTGGAGCGCGGCCATCGCGGCCGTGACCGTCTGCGATCCGGTCAGTCCGCCGAGCAGGAGGATCGGGTTCATGCGCAATACGAAATGGCCAAAGCAAAATCCGACGATCTGCGGCAGCAGCGTCACGGCCATGCCTCCCAGCAGCAGGCCGATGCCGGCTTCCCGCAGGGCCGTCAGGAAGATCGGCCCCGCATGGATGCCGGTTAGCCCGACGAAAGCTGCGAGCCCGAGCGAGGTCATCAGGCTGATGGCGCCGTCGGGAATCTGTCCGAACAGCGGGTAACGCGTGCGGAGAGACCCAACCAGGAGTCCGGCCAGCAATGTGCCGACGCTCGTGCTGAGCGAGATATTGACGCCGCCGACAGAGAAGCTCAGGAGAACGCCAAAGAGGCCGCCGAAGAAGATCGCAAGGCCCAACACGATGAAATCGATGTTGGTGCTCGGCGCAACGATGGCGCCGATGCTCTTGGCGGCGGTCTGCACGATCGGCTCAGGCCCGACGATCCGCAGCAGGTCGCCGCGTTGCAAGACAACGCCGGCTCCCACGGGAATCTCCTGACCGCCCCGGCTTAGCGAACGCAGATAGACGGCGCGAGCCCAGCTCTCCCGCGAGGCGGCTTCCAGCGTCATGCCCGCGAGTTTCGGATTGATCAACATGACATCAACGGAGATCAGGGGAATGTCGAGCAGCTCCCTGTCCTCGACTTCCTCGGCGCGCGGGCCGATCCATTCGACGATGACTTGCCGCGGAGCGGACAGCGCGACGAGGTCGCCGGCAGCCAGAACGGTTCCGGGGTCCGCTTCGAGAAGGCGTTCGCCTCGACGGATTCGATGGATGAACAGCCGATGATCCGGAATGCGGGCTTCGGCGGCGGCGACCGTCACCCCGACGAGGGCAGAGTGCTCCTCCAGCCGGTACGCGCGCAGCTCGAATTTGCGCCAGGCAGATGCCAGGCCCGGCTTGGAGCGCGTGACGCCCAATGCCTGCTCGAGCTTGAGCGCCTCCGCCCGCAGATCGATCTTCAGGAGGGCAGGTGCAATCTGAGTGACGAACAGGATGACGCCCGCATAGCCGAAGATATAGCAGACCGCGTCCGCCACCGCGACGTGCGAGACGAAAAGCGCACGCTGCGCATCGGGGATGGCCAACCCATTGATCGCGTCGGTCGCAGTCCCCATTGCTGCGCTTTGGCTCAGTGCGCCCGACATCAGGCCGGCGGCGAAGCCAGGATCAAGCCGCAACACCTTCGCAACGGCGATGGCTGTTGCAAGACCCGTCAAGCAGACGACGACCGCGAGCAGCATCGGCTTCAGCCCGTCGCGCTTCATCGTTTGCACGAATTGCGGGCCGACCAGATAGCCCACGCCAAACAGGAACAGCAGGAAGAGGAAGGACTTGGTCATGCTGGAGACGGGGACGTGCGCGAAATCTCCGACCGCCAATCCGGCGAACAGAGCACCGGTGACCGGGCCCAGACTGAACGTTCCGATCCTGAAGCTTCCGATCCAGTAGCCCGCGGCGATCACGAGGAACAGCGCGAGCTCGGGATAGCGAACAAGAAACTGCTCCAGCCAAGCCAACATCGCGGGCGGCCTTGCTATGTCATCAGCATGACAAGAACCATTCCCCAGATTGTCAGCAGCGTGTTTCCGACCGCGTATGTCACGGTGTATCCCAGCCCCGGAATCTGACTCTTGGCACGGTCATTGATCATGCCCAGGGAAGCTGTCGTGGTTCTCGCCCCTGAACAGCATCCGAGCAGGATAGCGTCGTGAAAACGAAATACATACTTGCCGACATACATCGCGAGGATCAGCGGTACGGTCGTGACCGCGACGCCCCAAAGGAACAGGCTGAAACCAAGCTGCTGAAGTCCTGCGACGAAGCCCGGTCCCGATGATATCCCGACGACGGCAATGAAAATGTTCAGACCGACCGAGTTCATGAACCATACGGTTGGCGACGGAATGCGTCCGAAGGTAGGGCGGACCGATCGCAACCAGCCGAAAAACAGGCCCGAGATCAAGGCTCCGCCGGAGGTAGACAGCGTCAACGGCACGCTGCCAACCTTGTAGACGACCGCGCCGATCAACGCGCCGATCGCGATGGCTGCACCGATGAAGGCGACGTCCGCGACATCGGTCGCGCGGTCCGGGCGGCCGAGCATCTTTGTCGCGGCGCTTACGTCCGGCGTGCGTCCCACGATGGTGACGATGTCGCCGCGATTGAGCTTCGTGTTGGGCATGATCGGGATATCGACCGCGATCGCGCCCCGGGTGATCTTGCGCAGGAACACGCCGCGCGCGCCTGCCATGTGCGACAGTTCCTCCAGCGTTTTCCCGTCGGCATCCTTGCTGGTGACGTAGACATCGACGCCTTCGATCGGCATCGACAGCAATTCGCGATCATCGACTTCCTGCGCCTGCTCGCCGATCAGACTGACGAGAACTTCGCGCCGGCCTGCCACGGCGACGACAGCGCCTGCGTGAATGACGGCGTCAGCGGTGGCATCGATGATCTGACCGTCCTGCCTGATCCGCAGGATGAACACGCGATGCTCGGGTATCAGTGCCTCTGCCTGCTGCACGGTCTTCCCAACCACCGGACCCCGCTCGTTAACGCGGAAAGCGCGCACATCGAACTGGTGCCAGGCCGTTCCCGGCCCGCCCGACTGCTTCTTGCCCCCGTGCTGCTCTTCATAGTTCTTGCAGGCCGCCTCCAGGTCGATGCCGAGCAGGGCCGGCCCCAGCAGAGCCAGGACAATCGCAGACCCGACCGTGCCAAAGATGTAGGTGACCGCGTAAGCGACCGGCATCCCGTCGAGCAGCTTCTTCGCTTCCTCCGCAGGCAGGCCGAGACGGTTGATCGCGTCGGTCGCAAGACCCATGGACGCCGAGATGGTCTGCGAGCCGGCATAGAGCCCTACGGCAGATCCAACGTCGTAGCCGGCGATCTTGGCGCCGAGATAGGCGGCCGCGAGGCAGAACACGCAGACGACCGCGGCAAAGATCGCTTGCGGGACGCCATCATGCGCGATGCCGCGTACGAATTGCGGTCCGACCCCGTACCCGATCGCGAAGAGGAACATCAGGAAGAAGGTCGGCTTGAGCGGACCCGTGATGGTAATCCCGATCTGACCGATAATGACGGCTGCGATCAGCGTTGCCGTCACCGCGCCGAGACCAAGGCCCTTGTAGGTGAAGGAGCCGAAATAGTAGCCGAAAGCGAGCGAGAGGAAGATCGCGATTTCCGGATAGCTCTTGAGTGTCTGGAAGAACCAATTGATCATCACGTCCCCCGTTCATGCTGTGCGAAAGCGCTGAAGAGCCGGCGAAGGGCTCAAGTCGAGTCAGCCAACAACAGGCGACGGCTCATCTGCTGATGTTGATCTATGTCAACCGTACGCGCCGCCTTGCGGCCCGACATCGTCGCGGTCGCATCATTCGCTGCGTTGCAGCGCTTCGGCGTCGTTCGTCGCGGTCGAACCGTTGAGATAGATCAAGGGTCGTCGTCGGCCACCGACCATGCTGCGGTGATCGCGCAGGTGATGAAGCCTGTCCGCCCCGCCTTAGCAGGTTGCACAGCTCGGGAGTTTCACATGGCCGACCTCTCAACTCTGAAGAAATTCGAGGCATTGAGCCCGTTCGAGATCAAGGACGAACTGATCAACCTGGCGAAGGCCAACTCGAAGCGGACCCAGAGCGCGTTCCTGAACGCCGGCCGGGGCAACCCGAACTGGATCGCGACCACGCCGCGTGAAGGCTTCTTCCTGCTGGGACAGTTCGCCATCACCGAGAGCAAGCGGGTGATGGAGCATCCGGCTGGGATCGGGGGCATGCCCCAGGCAAAAGGTATCGCCGGACGATTTGAGGGTTGGCTTGCGAAACACGCTGATATGCCCGGTGCGAGCTTCCTGACGGAGATGCTGCCCTATGCGGTCAAGACGTTCGGCTTCGAACCCGACGCCTTCGTCCACGAGCTCGTCGATTCGATCATCGGTGACAATTATCCCGTGCCGGACCGCATGCTGGTGCACAATGAAAGGATCGTGCACGAATATCTGATGTGGGCGGTCTGCGGTGCGCCGCGACCGTCGGGAAAGTTCGACATCTACGCGGTCGAGGGTGGGACTGCCGCGATGTGCTACATCTTCAAGTCTCTGAAGGCCAACCGCCTGCTGCTACCGGGCGACACCATTGCGCTGGGAACGCCGATCTTCACGCCATACATCGAGATGACGCATCTGGAGGACTATGACCTCAAGGTCGTCCAGATCAAGGCGCCCCAGGAAAACCAATTCCAGTTCACTGACGACGAAATCAAGAAGCTGGAAGACCCGAAGATCAAGGCGTTCTTCATCGTCAATCCCGCCAACCCGTCGGGCATGGGGGTGAGCCCGGAGACGATCGCCAAGCTTACCAACCTGGTCAAGACCAAACGTCCCGACCTGATGCTCCTGACCGACGACGTCTATGGCACCTTCGTGCACGGTTTCCGATCGCTGCTCGGCGAGCTGCCGCACAATACGATCGGCGTGTATTCCTATTCGAAGTATTTCGGCTGCACCGGCTGGCGGCTCGGCGCGATCGCCATTCACGAGGACAACATCTTCGACAAGATGATCGCCAAACTGCCCGATGCCGCCGTGAAGGCCCTCGACAAGCGCTACGGGCCGCTGACGCTGGAGCCACGCAAGCTCAAGATGATCGACCGCATTGTCGCCGATAGCCGGGACGTCGCGCTCAATCACACGGCAGGCCTGTCACTGCCGCAGCAGGTCATGATGAGCCTGTTCTCCCTTTCGGAGATGCTCGATAAAAAGAAGGCCTATCAGGCCGCCTGCATGGAAATCGTCAACAAGCGGCTGTGGTCGCTGCTTGACGGCCTCGGTCTTGCCGACAAGCTTACGCCCAATCCCAATTACGATGCGTATTATGGCCTGATCGATTTCGAGTTCTGGGCGCGGAAGAACATTGGCGACCAGGCTGTCGACTACCTGAAGAAGAATATTCATCCGCTCGATCTCGCGTTTCGGCTGGCCGAGGCCCATGGCATCGTGTTGCTGAATGGCGGCGGTTTCGACGCGCCCGAATGGTCGCTTCGGGTGTCGCTGGCAAACCTCCCCGACGATGTTTACGACGACATCGGGCGAGGCGTGCGCGCCATCGCGCGAGGTTATCGGGACGCTTACGAGGCGTCCAAGGGCGGCACGAAGTAGCGGAGAGTCGGTCAATCTGGAGCGCTTCACCATCATTATCAAAGGGGGAATAGAACGATGAAACAGACCGCCATCTACGCTGCCCTGATCGCCTCGCTCGTAACTGTCGCCGGTTTCAGCACGCCCTCGCGTGCCGACACCGGCCAGGTTGCCGTCGTCTTCACCAAGGGCGGCTTCATTGTTGGCGTCGGCGGCGGGGAGGGGGTTCTGCTTCTTCATGGCAAGAAATATCCCTTCACCGTCTCCGGCATGAGCGTCGGATTCACGATTGGCGCCTCGACCACCAAGCTGGTTGGCCGCGCGCTCAACCTGAGGGGCCCGCAGTCGATCGAAGGATCCTACGCGGCAGGCGGAGCGGGTGGTGCGGTTGCCGCAGGTGCCGGCGCCGTGCAGTTGCAGAACGGCAATGGCGTGATCCTTCAGCTCAGCGGACCGAAAGTCGGCGCGGAAGTGTCGGCTGCGGTTGGCGGCGTCACGATCCGCCTGAAATAGGCCCGGGAATAGGGCTCACAGCAAACGGGCTGCGTCACCGCAGCCCGTTTTGCGTTTCAACATCACGCCTCTCAATATCGCTCCTCAACGAACTTCAGCCCGCGCAGGCTGGCCTGGTCGTTGTAGCGCCCCTTGTGGGAGCGTGGCGGCAGCTTGACCTTCTCGCGCTTGATCTTCTTGTAGGGGATCGTCTGCAGGATATGCGAGATGACGTTGAGCCGTGCGCGCCGCTTGTCGTCGGAGCGGATCAGCCGCCACGGCGCATGCTTGGTGTCGGTCGCCTCGAACATCATGTCGCGTGCGCGGGAGTAATCGTACCAACGGCCGAACGACTCGGTGTCCATCGGGCTCAGCTTCCATTGCCGCAGCGGATCCTCGATCCGCGCCTTGAAGCGAAGCTCCTGCTCCTCCATCCCGACTTCGAGCCACAGCTTGATCAGGACGATGCCGGCTTCGACAGCGAATTTCTCGACGAGCGGACACAGTTCCAGGAAACGCTTGTGCTCGACTGGTGAGCAGAAGCCCATGACGTACTCGACACCGGCGCGGTTGTACCAGCTGCGATCGAAGATCACGATTTCGCCGCCGGCGGGGAACTGCTCGATATAGCGCTGCAGGAACAGCTGGGATTTTTGCCGATCGGAGGGCGCGGGCAGGGCGCAGACCCGGAACACGCGCGGGCTGACCTTTTCAGTCAAGGCCTTGATGGTCCCGCCCTTGCCGGCGGCGTCGCGGCCCTCGAAGATGATGATCACCTTTAGTTTCTGGGCCCTGACCCATTCCTGGAGGTGGCACAGCTCGACCTGGAGCTTTTCAAGCTCCGTCTCATAGGCCTTGCGCTTCATTTTCTCCGCGGGCTCGTCCTTGGCCATGCCTGTCCTTTCGCTGCGACTGTCGTTAGTCGTGGTCCCATGAAATGGTCACGCCGATATCGCCGGGAATGCCGCCAGGGAAATCGATGACCTGGTAGGCGATGCGATAGCCGCGTGGCTTCAAATAGTCGGTCCAGAGCTGGAAGATCTCCTTGGGAATCCCGGTCAGCGTAGTCTCCCAGCCCTTTTCCATCTGGTTGATGGCGCGGCCCTTGTCGGTGCAGAGCGAATTGGGGAAGCGATAGACCAGCACCTCGGTCAGGCCGTTTCGCACGGCACGCTGGATAATCGTCGCGGCGAGCTTGATCTTCTCTTCCTCGCTCTTGCCGGAAGGTTTGCTCAGGCGCTCGATCAGCGCGCGCTTTTCCGCTTCGGCGGCTGTGGCGAGCCGAACGTATTCTTCGGCCTTCTCGGCTTCCTTGAGGGCGGCCTCTTTGCGGATCTGCGAGGCCTTGGGAATGAGTTCGTCAAGCCCGGGCATGGCTGCGGCTCCTCAATGGCTGATTGCAGTTCTCTGTTTGGCGAAAGGCTATGTCCGGCAGGGGGCATTTTCTTGATTCAAATCAAGCAACGGCAAGACCCGCCTGCCCACTGTGCCGGAGATGTCCTGCGCTGACACAGCGATCCTGACCGGGAGAGACCATTGAACGATCAGCTACATCCGATGGCGCCGCATCATCTGCCGTTCTATCTCGCCCCCGGAAGCGGGATCGATCCGCTGATGGTGGTGATGGGAATCTTCCTCATCGGCGTCGTGCTCTGGGTCGGCACGCTCTATTGGAAACTGCACAGCCTGCCGGAGCGGATGGCGCACAAATCGCAGAAACTGCAATTCGAGTTCGTCGCGGTGCTCGGCCTGATCTCGCTGTTCACGCACATGCACATCTTCTGGATTGCAGGCCTGCTGCTGGCCTTGATCGACATTCCCGATTTCGGCGGACCGCTGCGCAGCATCGCCGATTCCGTGGAGAAAATCGCGGATGCGACGCCCGAAGGCGGCGACGCGGCCATGGAGACCAGTCCGCTGCCCGGAGGCGGCGACACGCCGCCTCCAACGGACAAACCGGGACCCGCCAAGGAGAAGGAGCACAGCCATGTTTGAGCTGATGTTCTGCTCGCTGCTGACGATTCTGCCCGACTATCTCTACCGCCGCTACGTCCAGGGCAAGCGCTTCGGCAAGGAGATCACCTTCTTCTCCGTCTGGTACGAGCTGCGCTGGGGCATCACCGGCTGCCTGATGCTGACGGTGTCGCTGATCACCATGATCTTCTATTTCCACCCGTCGACATCGAACGCGACGCTCTATTTCCGCACTATTCCGATCCTTCCCGAAGGCTCGGGGCGCGTGGCCGAGGTCAAGGTCGGCTTCAGCGAGGCGGTAAAGAAGGGCGACGTTCTGTTCACGCTCGACTCATCGAAGCAGCGGGCAGCACTCGAGACCGCCAAACGCAAGGTCGCCGAGGTCGATGCCAATTTGCAGACGGCCCAGGCCGAGGTCGTGAAGGCCGATGCCCAGATCGGCGAAGCGAAGGCGAATTATCAACAGGCCAAGGACGAGCTCGACGTCAAGGCCGAGCTGCAGCGCCGCAACCCCGGCATCGTCGCGCAGCGCGACATCGACAAGCTCCAGGTGCTGGTCGATCAACGCCAGTCCGGCATCGACGCGGCAACGGCGGCACGTCAGTCGGCGGCTTTGCAGGTCTCGACCTCGCTGCCGGCGCAAAAGGCCAGCGCGGAGGCCGAGCGCGACCAGGCCCAGGTTGAACTCGACAAGACCTTTGTCCGCGCCGGCGTCGATGGCCGGGTGGAGCAATTCCTGGTTCGCCCAGGCGACCTCGTCGCCCAGATCATGCGGCCGGCTGGAGTCCTGATTCCGGAGGAGGCCGGCCGATCGGTCCTTCAGGCCGGTTTCGGTCAGATCGAGGCCCAGGTGATGCAGACCGGCATGGTGGCGGAGGCGACCTGCATCTCGAAGCCATGGGTGATCATCCCGATGGTGATCACGACGGTGCAGGATTACATCGCGGCCGGACAGTTCCGAGCCGGCGAGCAGTTGATCGAGGCGCAGAACGCCGTGCGGCCCGGAACGATCCTGGTGTTCCTGGAGCCGCTCTACAAAGGTGGCCTCGATGGCGTGACGCCGGGCTCGAGCTGCATCGTCAACGCCTATACCAGCAATCACGAGGAGATTTCGGCCAAGGACACGCCGACCAGCCGGAAGATCGCGCTGCACGTCGTCGACGGCGTCGGCCTGGTCCATGCGCTGCTGCTGCGCATCCAGGCGCTGCTGCTGCCGATCCAGACACTGGTGCTGAGCGGTCATTGAGGCGCGCGGAGGGGAATGTCGACATGACATCACGGAAACGAGCCCCACTCGGTGCGATGTTGCTCACTTCACTGCTCGCATCGTTCGGCAGCGCCAATGCGCTCGATCTCAACGGCGCCTGGGTCAGCGATGCCGACAATTGTCCAAAAGTGTTCGTGCGCCAAGGCAGTCAGCTCGGCTTCACCGACATGTCGGACGTCTATGGCGGCGGCTTCATCATCAACGGCGACGAGATCGTCGGCAAGTTCGCGCACTGCCGGATCAAGGCCAGGAAGGACAGCGGACCGTACGTCAATCTGGTCGCGGCCTGCGCGACCGACATCATGCTGTCCAATGTCCAGTTCAGCCTCAAGGAACTCGATGCCGATAGCCTTGTGCGGCTGTTCCCGGGCATGGACGACATGGAAATCCGCTATCACCGCTGTTCCCCGAAATAGTCGCGCACCGCCGCGGCCTCCCGGGTCTGTCGAAATGACGCCGTTCCCGCTAGGATTGGGGCCGGGGCGGCCGGAGAATGCCGTCAGAGGAGGCGGATGAGCTGGCGGAGATCCATGGCGTCGGGCTGTTCGCGGCCAGTTTTGGCCGCGTGGTTGGGCCTCGGCCTGTTGCTGATCGCCTGCATTTTCTCCGGCCCAGCGGGTGCGGTCGAGCGCAACGCGCGCGGCGAGCTCAAGCGCGTGCTGATCCTGCATTCCTTCGGCCGCGAGTTTCGGCCGTGGAGCGAATATGCGCGGAGCATCAAGGCCGAGCTCGAGCGGCGGTCGCTCTGGCCACTCGATATCCAGGAGCACACGCTGCTGACAGCGCGCTTCAACAATCCTGGCCCGGAAGCGCCGTTCGTCGAATATCTGGAGTCACTTTACCAGGGGGCACCGCCCGATATCGTGCTGAGCATCGGCGCGCCGGCAGCGCGCTTCGTGCAGCGATACCGGGGAAGACTTTTCCCCGCTACACCGACCGTGCTGACCGTGGTCGAGGAGCGGCTGGTGAATCGCTTGGACCTTACCGACAGCGACGTCGTTGTGTCGGCTCGTCTCGATTTCATGACTGTGTTCGACAACATCCTCCGCGTCCTGCCGGACACCAAAAACGTCGTCATGGTGATCGGTGCATCGCCGCTGGAGAAGTTCTGGATCGAGGAGGTGAAGCAGGAGCTGAAGCCGCTGGGGGATCGCGTCGACCTCGTTTGGTATGCTGACCTGCCTTTCGAGGAGATCCTCAAGCGAGCAGCGAAACTTCCGCCGCATACGGTGTTGTTCTGGGGCCTGATGACGGTTGACGCCGCCGGTATCATCTATGAAGGCGACATCGCCTTGCGCAGCCTTCACGCCGTCGCCAACGCCCCGATTTTTTCCTACCAGGACCCCTTCTTCGGCGGCAACACCGTCGGTGGCCCAATGCAGCTGACGGCGGAGACGAGCCGCAAGACCGTCGATGCGGTAATGCGTATCCTCGGGGGCGAGAAGCCGACTGCTATCAAATACGACCCAATCGAATTCGGGGCACCGAAATACGATTGGCGCGAATTGCAGCGCTGGGGCATCAGCGAAAGCAAGCTGCCTCCAAACAGCGAAATCCTGTTTCGCGAGCCAAGTGTCTGGGAGCGCTATCGCTGGCAGATGATGCTGATCGCCGCCATCATCCTGGTGCAGACCGGCCTGATCAGCGGATTGCTCCATGAGCGCAATCGCAGGCGGGTCGCCGAGGTCGAATCGCGCCAGCGCCTTGCCGAGCTTGCACACGCCAATCGCTATTCGGCCGTCGGCGAGCTGACGACGTCGATCGCGCATGAGCTCAATCAGCCGCTGGGCTCGATCCTGACCAACACCGAGACGGCCGAGCTCATGCTCAAGAGTACATCGCCCGACATCAACGAGATCCGGTCGATCCTCGCCGACATCAGGCGGGACAATCATCGCGCGAGCGAGGTGATCCGTCGCCTGCGCAGCGTGTTGAGGAAGACGCCATTCGAGATAAGGAACCTCGAGCTCAACAACATGATGTGGGAGGCGATCGGGCTGGCGGCAGCCGTTGCCCATGGACGCCGTATTGCGCTGAGCTATGTGCCTGCCGTCACCGCTTTGCCGATCAAAGGCGATCCCGTCCAGATCCAGCAGGTCATCCTCAACCTCATCATCAATGCGATGGACGCGATCTCCGATGCGGACATGAAGAAGCGCGAGGTGAGTGTGGCGACGGTTCGCGCCGGCAACCAGGCCGAAATCAGGATCACCGACACCGGTCCTGGCATTGCTGCTGGCGATCTCGCGAACGTCTTCAATCCTTTCTTTACGACCAAGCCGCAGGGCATGGGGATGGGGCTTGCGATCGCAAAGACCATCGTCGAGGCACATCACGGCACCATGACCGCAGAGACTCTGCCAGCGGGCGGGGCGCTGTTCACGGTCAGGCTTCCGATTATCGGGTAGCGGCCGGGGCATATCACGCCGCTCTCGCGCCGCAACAATCCGGCAGAGCTGTCTTTCGTTGATCTCGATCAACAAACGCCTGCCTATCGGCCCGATCTTCGCGGACGGAAAGCTTTGTGGAGGTTGCAATGTTTCGCTGCGGCAAGATCCTGATGGCGCTTGCGTTGGTGGTGGCCGTGCCAGCCGCTGCGATGGCCCAGGCCACCACGCCGGCGGCCCCGACGACGCCGGCCGCTCCGAGCACGCAGGCGCAGCCTGCGGCTCCGCCGGCACCAGCCGCAGAGCTCCTGAAGCCCGAGCAGCTCGAGGCGCTGGTTGCGCCGATCGCGCTTTATCCCGACGAACTCCTCGCCAATGTGCTGGCTGCCTCGACCTATCCGCTCGAGGTGGTGCAGGCCGACCGCTTCTTGAAAGAGCGCAAGAGCCTGAAGGGCGATGCACTGAAGACCGAGGTCGACAAGCAGGGCTGGGACGACAGTATCAAGGCGCTTGCCAGCACAGCCGATGTCCTGACCATGATGAGCGACAAGCTCGAATGGACCCAGAAGCTCGGCGATGCCTTTCTCGCCCAGCAGCCCGACGTGATGGATGCGATCCAGCGCCTGCGCAACAAGGCCTATGACAACAAGAAGCTCGTCACCACCAAGCAGCAGAAGGTCAGCGTCCAGACTCAGGAAGGCAAGCAGGCGATCGTGATCCAGCAGGCCGATCCTTCAACGATGTACGTGCCCTATTACGATCCGGCCACCGTCTACGGCACCTGGCCCTATGCAGAATATCCGCCGTATTATTGGGGCTACCCGTCCTATATCGGCGCGGGCGTGGTTGCTGCCGGGATCGCCTTCGGCACGGCCTGGGCGATCGGGCGTTGGGGCAATTACTGGGGCGGCGGGTGCAACTGGGGCAACCGCAACGTCTACGTCAATCATCGTACGACCAACATCAATGGTGGCGGCTGGCAACACAATCCGGCGCATCGGCAGGGCGTGCGTTACAATAACACCAACGTTCAGCAGCGCTTCGGCAACAACAACGTGAGAACGGGCGCCTCGGACCGAATGGATTTCCGCGGCCGCGACGGCAACCAGGTGCTGCGTCCCAATCAGGGCGGGCCAGGAGACCGTGCAGGAGACCGTGCAGGCGATCGCGCGGGTGATCGCGGCGGAGCGGGTGATCGTGCTGGCAATCGTGGAGATCGTGCCGGCGCAGGCGATCGTCCCAGCGCAGGGACGCGGGATCGGCCCGGTGGCGGTGATCGTGCTGGCGCCGGTGACCGCGCCAAGGGCGGTGGTGATCGCGCCAAAGGTGGCGGCGACCGCGCAAAGGCTGCGAACCGTGGCGGTGGCGCTGCCGCTAACCGTGGCGGTGGCGGCAATCGCGGCGGCGCGATGAACGTCTCCTCCGGCCGGTCCGCGGCTGCAGCGTCGGCGCGCGGACGCGCCAGCATGGCGAGCATGCCGCGCGGCAGCGGTGGTGGTCCGAGCATGGCCGGTCGTGGTGGCGGTGGCGCAATGGCGGCGCGAGGGGGAGGCGGCGGCTTCGGAGGTGGCGGGGGTCGTGGAGGCGGCGGCGGTGGCCGGCGCTCCGACATCGCGCTGAAGCACGACATCGTACTGCTGGGTCATCTCGCCAACGGCCTCGGCTATTACCGCTTCAGCTACATCGGCAGCGACAAGGCCTATGTCGGCGTGATGGCACAGGAGGTCGAGCAGGTGATGCCCGACGCGGTGACCCGCGGCAGCGACGGATATCTGCGCGTCTACTACGACAAGCTCGGACTGACATTCCGCACCTACCGCAACTGGGTCGCCAGCGGCGCAAAGATCCCGGCGGAGGTAACGCCATGACCGGTCTGATATCGTTCCACCGTACGATCCTGCCCGGCATGGTGGCGCTCGCATTGTTGGGCTCGCCGTCGCTCGCGCAGGAATCCTACAAGTCGCCGGAGGACGCAGCCTCCGCACTCGCCGCCGCGGTCAAAAGCGGCCCGAAAGACATCCTGAAAGTGCTCGGCAGGGCCGCCGAGGACATCGTCTCCTCCGGAGACGAGGTCGCCGACAACGACATCCGCGCGCGCTTCTCGTCGATGTACGACGTCAAGCATGGCATCAAGGCGGAGGGCAACAAGACCGCGACCCTGATACTGGGGCCGGATGATTTTCCGTTCCCGATTCCGCTGGTCAACACCAAAGCCGGCTGGGCGTTCGACACCGACGAGGGACGGATCGAGGTGCTTCGCCGCCGCATCGGTCGCAACGAGCTCGACGCGATCCAGACCGCATTGGCCTATGTCGACGCGCAGAACGAATATGCCGACAAGGACCGCGGCGAGGGCGCAGGTGTCTACGCCCAGCGCATCGTGTCGTCGCCAGGCAAGAAGGACGGCCTGTTCTGGCGCGACGACAGCGATCCGAGCCCGCTCGGCGCGCTGGCGGCCGAGGCCTCCCAAGAAGGCTATCGCGCGGGTGATGTCGGGCCTGCGCCCTATCACGGTTACTATTTCCACATCCTCAAAGGACAGGGCCGCGATGCGCCGGGCGGCGCGCTCAACTATGTCGTCAAGGGCAAGATGATCGGCGGCTTTGGCCTGATCGCCTGGCCCGCCGAATACGGCAATTCCGGGGTGATGACCTTCCTCGTCAATCACGCCGGTACGGTCTACCAGAAGGATCTCGGCAAGCGCACCGCGGTCATCGCCGAGCGCACCACGCTGTTCGATCCTGATGAGACCTGGAAGAAGGTCGATGCCGCAAAACCCTGAACGGCAGGCGCGCGTGTTTCGTCTGATTGCGGTCCTCCTGCTGGCACTCGGGCTCGGCGCACCCGCGACACCGTCTTTCGCGCAGGCGGCCGGTCATGTCCGGGTCAAGATCGTCAAGGCCGGCCTCCTGGTGGGCGGCGGCGGCGGCAGCGGTACGCTGGTCTATCGCGGCAAGACCTATCCCTTCAAAATCACCGGCCTGAGCTTCGGCATCACGGTTGGCGCCACGGTGGGCGGTCTCGAGGGCTGGGCCTCTGATATCCGCGAGGTCGGGGACTTCGCCGGCACCTACAGCTCCGTCGGCGGCGGCTTTGCGCTGGTCGGCGGCGTCAACGGCGCTCATCTCCGCAATGAGAAGGGCGTCACCATCGTGCTTCAGGGCCCGAAAGCTGGGCTCGAGCTTGCAGCCAATATCAGTCAGGTCACGATTTCGCTGAGGTGAGCTGGTGATTCTACCCGGACTTCCCTATCGGTATTCGCGACAGGAGCAACGCGAGTTCAGACTGTCGTGATGTCGCGGTCTTGCCGAAGATGGACTTGAGCCGGCTTCGCAGTGTTTCTTTCGAGACGCCACTCTTGGCAGCGCACTCGACCAGTGTTTTGCCGAGCGCAATGTCGGCAGCGAGCTTGGCTTCGGCGGGGCTGAAACCGAAGGCCTGTTGCAAGGCGACGATGTTCGGGCGGGGTGCTTCGGCGTCGAGATCCACGACCGAGATCACGGCAGCGACCATGTGAAACAGGTCGCGCGCGTTGCCGACGACCGGGACGATGGTCGCGATCAGGGGGCGCGCCGAATTCCGTTTTGGCAGGACAATCGGCTGGCAGGGCTCCGCGAGATCCGTATCCCGCCTGGTCGCAGATCCGACCGCTCGTCCGAGCATTCGGTTGGAGTCCGGATGCCAGGAGGTCATGCGACGATCCTTGATGGCGAGCACGCCCCGGACAGTTTGCTCGAAACTGGGGCTCGCATGCATGACCGTGCCGTCATACCCAAGCAGAGCTATTGGCTGCCCGTTGAGGGCGAGTGCATCCGCCAACCTTTGCGATGCGACCAGCCCCAATTGGACCATGAGGTGGCCGATATTTTGCAGCTGGCCTGCGAGCGAGTTGATGTCCTCGATCTCCTCGCGGCTATAGGGGTCCTGGTCGGCGCGGCGGATGATGGAGGTCGATAGCTTGGACACGCCTTCCTTTGCTAGGATGACGCCTGCGAACGATGAAAATCCTGTGCGCATGAAAAAATCCTGATGAAAAAAATCGTGCCGGAGTTCTTCCGGGGTAAAGCAGTCCTGTTCAGTCAGTACGCCCTTCCATCCTCTGAAGATCAGGTCTAGTCCGCGGGCACGGTGCGAGTTGAGCTCCGGTGCCTGCCATTTCCGTCTGAAGCCATCGTGCAACTCATCGATGCCTTCCGAGCCGACTGTGCCCAGGGTCAGAAGGCCTTCTGAGAGGTGAATCGCAGCGCCATGCGCGCCGCACGCCTGCGACAGCCCATGAAGGGCTTTCGGCAATAGATCGGGCAGAAGCGCCGCTTCGAGGAACCGGTCGACGATCGAGGCGAATTCCGCGGGACGTACCGCGCTCACTTCCAGCCCCCTCCCAGATAAGCAAATGCATTATCAATCGGGAAAATTGAGCAGGACCGCGGGGACGAGGCAAGCCCCTCTAGAGGAGGGCCTTCAAAAAAATCGGGATTTGTTGCCCCGCAGCGCGTGAAATGCTGCGCGCGGCGATCGTTGGAAACCTTAAGGATTAGAATTAACCGGAAATTTTTGCAAAACTGACCCGTTTGGGTGGAGTGTTGCAGCTCATTTCGGCGATAGCTTTTTCGCGAGTCTGTTTTGACCCACGCCGTTCGGCTCAATAACGGGCCGCGATGCCGCCGCCCGGCGGCCGCTCGCGGCCACTAAATTATTTCAGGGGGAGGCCAATATGTCTAACGACGGCATGATTTCATTTATTGGTAACACCAATACCACGGTCGTGGATGGCAACAACAGCCTCATTGTCGCAGGCAATGGCAATGACACCCTGGCCGCCGGATCCACCAGCATCGTTGTGGCGGGCAACGGCAACGACACGATCACGGTCGGCGCGGGCAGCGCCATCACCGCCGGCAACGGCAACGACACGCTGACCGCAGGGTCCAGCAGCATCGTCATTGCGGGGAACGGCAGCGACACGGTCGCGGTCGGCGCCAATAGCGCGATCGCCGTCGGAAACGGCAATGATACGCTGAGCGCCGGCGCGAACAGCATTATCATCGCCGGCAATGGCAACGATACGATCAATCTCGGCGCGAGCGACACGGTTACGGTCGGCACCGGCAAGGATACGTTCGTGTTGCCCGGCGACGGGCAGGTGACGCTCACAGCCCCGCAAAGCCTTTCGGTGAGTGAGGACGGCACGATTGCGCTGGCAATCGCGGCTGTGACGTCAGGCTTTGGATGGGGCCAGGAGAATATCTTCGACTTCAACGTGTCGAATGACAAGATTCAGCTCAACAGCGCGCAGTTTGCCAATTTCGCGGCCGTGATGGCCGCCGCCAAGCAGGTCGGCAGCAACACCGTCATCACCGCTGATGCCAGCGACAGCATCGTTCTGAACAACGTCAAACTGTCGAGTCTCACTGCCAAGGACTTTGCCTTCACGGCCGCTCCGGCACTCGTTTACACGATCTCCGGGATTCCCGCGGACGCCACGCTGACGGACACGGCCGGGGCCATCCAGGTCGTCAACGGCACGGCGACGCTGACCCAGGCCCAGCTTGCCGGCTTGACGCTGAAGGCGGGCGAGGTGACCGCGGCAAATCTCGTCGTGACCGCAACCGATCCAACGACGGGCCATTCGGTGAGCAAGGTCGTTGCGCTGTCCGTCACTCCGGTTGCGCCGACGCTCCACACGCCGGCAACGCTGAACGTTGCGACCGGCGGGACCATCGCGCTTGGCATCACCGAGACGCCGTTCGACCTACGGGACACCGTGTCCATCACCATCAGCGGCGTGCCAACGGACGCCAGCCTTTCGGCCGGCACGAAGAATGCAAACGGCAGCTGGACGCTCACGCCGGCGCAATTGACGAACCTGACACTGACGGCCGGCGCTGCAACCACAGCCAGCCTCACCGTGACGGCAACCAATACGCTGGGCCAGACTGCGTCCTCACCCGCGGCACACATCCAGCTGACGATTGCATCACCGCTTTCCGTCACCTTCGACAAGGTGACCTTCATCGATACCGGCGTTCAAGGCGATCATCTGACCGACAACAGCACCGTGACGCTGTCGGGAACGCTGACCGACACGCTCGCCGTGTCGAAGGTTAATGTCTACAATGCTGGTGGGCTGATCGGGTCGGCAACGATCAATCCCGACCATACCTGGACGCTGACCACCGCACTTGCGGATGGCAATTACAACCAGCTTTCCGTCACGGCGACAGATATTGCGGGCACCAGGGCGAGCGCCACCACCAGCCAATATGTGCTGATCGACACGACGGCCCCGACGGTGAACTCGCAGTCAGAGTCGAATCCCGGACTGACTCAGTCCACGGCGGAGGTCATCACCGTCAATGCCAGCGACGCCAACGGCGTCCAGTCTGTTGCGATTTACAACGACGTAACGCACCAGAAGGTCGGCGACGCAATGCTCGGCGGCGGCGTCTGGACTTACACCGCCACGGGTCTTGCCGACGGCACCTACAAATACTACGCGGTCGTCACCGATAACGCCGGCAATCAGACCAAGACCGCTGATCTCACCACCGTGACGGTCGACACCACCGCTCCAACGGTCATCTCGGAGTCGGAATCCGTCTCGGGCCCGACGCAGCTCACGACCGATATCATCAAGGTCAATGCGACCGATCTGAATGGCGTTGCGTCGGTAGCCGTCTACGACCATGCGACAGGCCAGAAGGTCGGTGACGCAGCGCTCGGCAGCGACGGCGCCTGGGCCGTCACGGCCTCTAATCTCTCGGGCGGTGCGCACACATTCTATGCGATCGTCACTGACAACGCCGGCAACCACACCACGACCACCGACCTCGCCACGGTAACGGTCGATAATACGCCTCCCGTCATCAGCTTCGGTCAGGTCAAGCTGGATAGCCCGGATTCGACGGGGACGATGTCAAACGACGGCGGCGCGACGCTGTCGGGCACGGTCTCGGACAACATCGCGGTTGCCCAGGTTCAGGTGTTCAACGGCTCGACGCTGCTCGGTACGGCGAACGTTGCGAACGGCACGTGGACTCTCCATACGGTCCTGAGCGTGGGGTCGTACGACCAGCTGCACGCGACGGCGACCGATACCGCCGGCAACAGCACGGATATCGCCAGCCATAGCGTCGTGACCATCACCCAGGTCGCTGGCCTCGCTACCGACGGTTACATCTCGGGTGCGACGGTTTTTGCCGACACCAACGGTAACGGCAAGCTCGATGCCGGAGAGGCGTCCGGTATCACGGACGCGAGCGGTCATTTCGTCCTGGGGCCGGGTACGACGTCGGGGCCTCTGGTCTTGACAGGTGGCACCGACACCGCGACCGGGCAGCAGTTCACGGGCGTGCTGACCGCACCCACGGGATCGACCCAGGTCACCGCGCTCACGACCCTCGTGCAATCGGTCGCGGTCGCCAATGGTGGTGACGTCACGGCCGCCTCCCAGGCCGTTGCCGCGGCGCTTGGCATCGACCCGACCATCGATCTGACCAAGACTGACATCTTGACGAACGCCTACACCGGCGACGCCCAGCCCTTTGTGGCGGCCGCCAAGGTGCTCAATACCGTTTCGATGGTGGCATCGGCCGTCGCGGGCACCGGTGCGTCGAATTTTACATCGGCGGCAACAGGCGCTTTTTCGGCACTCGCCGCCCAGATCGTGTCGACGGGTGGTCTGGACCTCAGCAATTCCAGCGTCGTCAATGCCGTAGTCACGAGCACGCTGGCCAGCGCAGGTGCCACGCTGACCGGCACTCAGACGAGTGACATCGCGAATGTCGTCACTTCTGTGAACACGGCGACCGATCAGGCCGTTCAGGCGTCCGCGGGTGGCACGACTGCGAATCTCCTGGCCAATGTCAGCGCGACCTCGATCGTGGCGCAGGGCAGCGCGTCCACCGATCTAGAAGCGGGTACGCATAGTGGCGATCTCTCGACCGCTGTCGCCAACAACACGAGCACAGCCCTCTCAACCGCCGTCCAGGGCGCCGTCAGCCAGGTGTCGACCGCTAGTCTTGCTCCGGCGGCGCCCAACTTCGTCAGCCTGACGCCAACGGACGCGTCGCCCACCGCCTTGAACGCGGTCCATTACCTGCTGACCTTCTCCAACTCGGTCCAGGGTGTGACCGCAAGCGACTTTTCGCTCGCCATCAACGGGCTCACCGGCGCGAGCATCACGAGCGTCACGGCCGTCGCGGGGAGCGCCGGCGCGCAATATCTGGTCGAGATCAA
This sequence comes from Bradyrhizobium ganzhouense, assembly GCF_049949285.1. NCBI lineage: Bacteria > Pseudomonadati > Pseudomonadota > Alphaproteobacteria > Hyphomicrobiales > Nitrobacteraceae > Bradyrhizobium > Bradyrhizobium ganzhouense. Next base: position 4,894,695 of record NZ_CP181318.1, on the reverse strand, counting down.
TCCGGGTTCTGGCAACGGCACGCTGTCGCTCAATTTCGCCGGCACCACCGTCAAAGATCTGAGCGGCGCAGCGCTGCAGGATCAGAGCACACATACCGCTACAAGTTATGCGATCGATCATTCCGCTGGTGAGCAAGCCGCACTGGCGTTGGCCGTCACCAACACGCAAGTCAATGCTGCAGGTTCGGCGCTGCTGAATTTCACGATCAGCGGACTTCAGCCGACCGATACGGGCGTTGTTACCTTCACCGACGGTCAGAACTCGGTCTCCGTCAACGTGAACGGCGGGCAGAGCACCTATACTGCGAGCCTCAGTGCGTTGAGCGATGGGCCGATCTCATCCCAGCTTGCCGTCAACACCAATGCCGCAGGCCACGCCTTCACGCCGGTCGCCGGTTCCAGCGCGGTGACGCTGACCGGCTTCAGCTCGCCGCCGGCGAGCGGCATCAGCGTTGTTCAGAATGCCACCGGTGACATCGGCGTCGTCTCGGCGGTCGCCGTCACCAATCAGTCGGGTATAGGGCTGCTGGCCCAGGAAACTTCAGGCGGCGTGGGCAACATCGTCGTCAACACGACAGGCAGCGTCACCGGCACGGGCAGCGGATCGGTCGGTCTCGAAGCACAGAACCTTGATGCGTCCAACGGCGGCAACGTGTCGGTCGCGGCGACCGGCGGCGTGACCGGCAACCAGCACGCCATTGTTGCTTCGACGGCGGGTAGCGGCAATGTATCGGTCGAAGCCGGCGGCGCGATTGCCTCGACCGTGCAGTTCGGCGTTCGAGCCGCGGCTTATGGGACCGGCAACGTTTCCGTCCTCACCGATGCCGGCAGCACCATCAATTCAGGCGGCGCGGGCATCAGCGCCGTCAATTTCGACACCGTGCTTGCCGCATCCGCCAACAGCTCGGTGACGGTCACCAACAATGCGGTCATCAACTCCGGCACGACGCTCAATCCGAGCGGCTCGGTGCCGCAGGGCATCGCCGCCGGCTACTACGGCGCCAACGGCACGTCGAACACCGCCATCAACGGCACGGTTCTCGTCAACAACAACGCCAACATCACGGCTGCTGCTGGTTACGGCGTCGACGCTTACAATTGGGGCAACGGCGACGTGACCCTGAACGAAGCAGCGAACACCGCCGTGTCGGGCGCCCAGTACGGTCTTGCCGCCTATGCCCTGAGCAAGGGCTCGGGCAATGTTGCGATCAATGTCGGAGCAAATGTCGCGGTCAGCGCAACCACTTTCTTCGGCGTCCAGGCCTATGTCAGCGGCGTCGGCAATATCAGCGTCCAAACCGGCGACGGCGATACGATCTACGGCGGCAGCATTGGCGTCAACGCCCAGAGCCAGGCGACTTCAGAGCCTGCCACAAGCAACATCAATGTGGTGCTGGGCAAAGACACCATCCATTCCGGTACACTCAATACGCCGAGCGGCTCAGCAACCCCCGGTGCCGTGTCGGTCGGCTACGCGCCGAACGGAGCGCAAACGGCAACGAACGCCGTGCTTGGCAATGTCACCGTGCAGAGCGATGCCCAGGTCACCGCTGACAAGGGCGTCGGCATCAACGCTTATAACTGGGGCAAGGGCAACGTCACGGTGTCGACTGGCCCCGATTCCACGATCCATGCGGCGGGCAACGGCATCCAGACAAATGCCTTGAATGGCGGCAATGTCAGCGTCACCAATGGCGGTTCGATCAATGCCGGAGGAGCCGGCATCTCCGCCAATTCGAGCATGGGCCTCGGCACCATTGGCGGCACGGTGACCGTCGTCAACAACGGCACGATCAGCGCCGGAACCACGGGTATCGCCACAGGTGGCAATCATGTCGGTGCCATCTCAATCACCAACAACGGGACGGTCACAGCCACTCAGTTTGCCGGAATCGGTGGCAACGCCTCCAGCGGCGATATCACGATCACTAACGCCGGAGCGACGACCGGAACCAACGGCATTTTCGCCTCGACCAGCGGCTCCGCGAACGTCTCGATCACCAACCAGGGGACTGCGACCGGCACGACCTTCTCAGGCATTGGCGCCAACCTGACAGCTGCCGGTGCAACCGGCTCCGTCAGCATCACCAACTCGGGCACCGTCACGAGCCTCGTCAGCACCAGCCCTGCGATTGGCATCAGCGAGAACAAGACCGGCACCGTCACGATCAACAACACCGGCATCATCGGCTCCAATGCCACCGGTCAGGCTCTGTACGAGGGGGGCGGCGACATCACGCTGACCAACACCGGCACGATTACCGGCAACATCAATGTCGGCAATGGCACGTTCAACAACCAGGCCGGCGGCGTCTGGGCGGTCGGGACCTGGAGCGGCTTCGGCACGGCTTCGACCACCGGCGTCGTTGAGAGCAACACTATCAACAACGCGGGCACCATCAACCTGTCGACCGGCGCCAACATCAACGGCGCCAACGGCCTCGTCGTGAACAACAGCGGGCACATCGACAATCTCTCCGGGACCAACATGATCAATGGGTCCGTGACCAACACGGGCACGCTCGAGGTTGCTTCCGGCTCCCTCGAGATCGGCGGCGGCCTCAGCGGGGCAGGATCCGTCCTGGTCGATTCCGGCGCGACCCTGGTTCTGGACGGGGCGACCGCGCAGACGGTGACCTTCACTGGCAACGGCGGCACGCTCGGCCTCAATTCTGGGACAGGCGGTACCGCCATCAGCGGGACCATCGCGGCGGCCTCTTCAACCGGCGGCAACTTCACGATCAACGGCTGGGGAGCTGTCACCGCTGCCGTTGGTGACGGCATCGACTTCACGGCGACGGGCGGAATTGCGGCCAACATGGCCGAGATCTCGGTGGCGCCCGGTGGTGCCATCACCGGCGCGGCCAATGGCATCGTGGTGACCCAGAACGGCACCGGGGACATCTCCGTCTCCACGTCGGGTCCGATCGTCGGCCAGGCCGGCACGGGCATCCTCGCCCAGCACAGTGCAAGTGGTATCGGCAATATCCAGGTGATCTCGACGGGGAACGTGACCGGCACGGGCAGCGGATCGATCGGTCTCGAAGCACAGAACCTTGATGCGTCCAATGGCGGCAACGTCTCGGTGACAGCGACAGGCGGCGTCACCGGCAACCAGCACGCGATCGTTGCGATCAATGACGGCAACGGCAACGTGTCGGTCGAAGCTGGGGGACCGATCAATTCGACCGTGCAGTTCGGCGTTCGAGCCGCGACTTACGGCACCGGCAACGTCTCCGTCCTCACTGATGCCGGCAGCACCATCAACTCGGGCGGCGCTGGCATCAGCGCCGTCAATTTCGACACCGTCCTTGCTGCGAGCGCCAACAGCTCGGTGACGGTCACCAACAACGCCGTCATCAACTCCGGTACGACGCTCAATCCCAGCGGTTCACAGCCGCAAGGCATCGCCGCTGGCTACTACGGCGTCAACGGCACGGCCAACACCAACATCAACGGCACTGTCGTCATCAACAACAACGCCAACATCACGGCCGCGGCTGGTTATGGCGTCAATGGTTACAATTACGGCAACGGCAATGTGACGCTGAATGAGGCGGGCAATACCTCGGTGACCGCCGATCAATATGGGCTGGGGGCTTTTGCCAACAGCAAGGGCAGCGGTAGCGTCGCGATCAATGTCGGCGCGAACGTCGCTGTCCATGCGAACACGTACATCGGCATTCAGGCCTCGACCACCGGCGTTGGCGACATCAACATCCAGACCGGCGACGGCGACACGATCTACGGCGGTGCCATTGGCGTTAACGCCCAGAGCCAGGCGACGTCGGAGCCTGCCACCGGGAACGTCATGGTGGTGCTCGGCAATGACATCATTCATTCCGGAACCAACAATACCGCGAGCGGCTCAGCAACCCCCGGTGCCGTGTCGGCCGGCTATGCGCCCAGCGGCACCGGAACGGCAACGAACGCTGTGCTTGGCAACGTCACCGTGCAGAGCAACGCCCAGATCACGGCGGCCAAGGGCGTTGGTATCAATGCCTACAACTGGGGCAAGGGCAATGTGACGGTATCGACCGGCACAGCGTCCGCGATCACGGCACCCGGCAATGGTATCCAGGCCAACGCGCTCAACGGGGGCAATGTCAGCGTCACCAATGACGGTTCGATCAACGCCGGAGGATCCGGCATCTCCGCAAATGCGAATCTCGGCATTGGCACGACCGGCGGCACGGTTACCATCACCAACAACGGCGTGATCAATTCCGCCACCGGCATCTTCGCCGGCGGCAATCACGTCGGCAACATCTCGATCACCAACAACAGCACGGTAACCGGCACAAGCTTTGCCGGCATCAACGTGAACCAGACAGCCAGCGGATCGACGGGATCGACGACAATTACCAACACCGGCACCGTGACGACCCAAGGCACGGGCTCCGCAATCAGCATTGGCGAAAATGCAGTCGGGACCGTGACGCTCGGCAATTCCGGAACCATCGGCTCTTCGGCTTCAGCGGGCGCGATATTTGAGACTGGCGGCAGCCAGATGACCATCAACAACAGCGGCACCATCCTTGGTGGCGTCAACACCGGGGGCGGGGGCATTGGCGCCACTACCACGTTCAACAACAACGCCGGCGGCGTCTGGCAGACTGGCTACATCGATGACGAGGGCACGATCAATGCGGCGGGTGCGGGTTCGACCATCACGATGGGAACGGCCAATGGAATGAATGTCGGCTTTTCGGGCTCCGGCAGCTTGAATCTTTCGGCCGGGGCGGCACTCACGACTAATTATCTCACCATCGGAAATCAGCTGGGCAGTCACGGAACGGTCACCGTGACCGGCCTGGGAACGAACCTAAATGCCACGTCAGGCCAGACCCCAAATATCCTGATCGGTTTCTCTGGGCAGGCCGCGCTGAGCATCGCTGATCACGCCACTGTGGCGACCACGTACGTGGACGTTGGCGTCAACCAAGTCGCGGGTATCGTCGACACGCTCGACATCAACAACGCCACCCTGACGCTTATTCAGGGTCTCACGATCGGCGATGCCGGAACGGCACATGCTACAGTGGAAAACGGCGGCAGCATCAGCGCCGGTTATGTCGGTCTCGGCCAACAGGCCGGCGGGGACGGCAGCCTCACCATCGATGGTGCGGGCTCGCATCTGGCGATCCAGGGGGACACGGACGGCGTCAACGTGGGCTACGGCGGCGCCGGTCATCTGACGCTGTCGGGCGGCGCCACGATCACGGCAGATTTCGTCAACATTGCCTCGCTTGCGGGAAGCTCGGGTAGCTTGACCATATCGGGCGCCGGCACCAGCCTCGATACCACCTCGGGCACCTATCAGAACATTCAGGTCGGTAGCGATGGCACCGCCACCATGACGATCTCTGACCACGCGATCGTCACGACCACCAACATGACGCTCGCCGTCAACCATGACGCGGGCGTGACCGACGCGCTGACCGTGGACGATGCCAGCCTGCATGTCGGTGGGACCTTGACGATCGGCAACAGCGGCGCAGCCACCGCCCTCGTGGAGAATGGAGGCAGTCTGACCGCCGGTTCGCTGATCCTGGCGGAGCTGTCAGGAAGCACGGGCAGTCTCACCGTTGATGGCGCGGGCTCCGTGGTCACCGCCTCCTACATCTCGATCGGCGGGCCGTCGGCCGTGCTAACGCTGAGCAATGGCGGTGCCGTCGACGTCGGATCAAGTGCGGCGACCATCGCGAATACCATCCATATCGGTGGCGATGGATCTCTGGTCGGCACCGGCGAGATCACATCGGCCCTCGTCAACGACGGGACCGTCACGGCGGCTGGCGGTGCGCTCCAGATCGATCAGCAACTGACCGGTTCTGGATCCGCACACATCAACGCCGGTGCCGCCCTCGACCTGTCGAACGGTGCGGCGTCCTCGCAGACCATCCTGTTCACGGCGACAAGCGGCTCTACCGCTTCACTGGTTGTCGATCACGCGGCGAGTCTACAGGCCTTCATCTCAGGGTTCACCGGCGATGGTACGCTTGGTGGATCCGATCAGATCGATCTGAAAGACATCAACTACAACTCGCTTTCGGAAAGCTACGATGCCGTCAACAACGTGCTCAATATCTCCGATGGCACGAATTCGGGTGCGATTCACTTCATCGGGACGTACAATCAAGCCAACTTCAGCTTTGTCAGCGACGGCCACAACGGGACGATCGTTTACGATCCGCCTGTCGCGGGCAGCACGACACCTGGATCGACCAACACCGGTCCGGTCGCCGAGGGTGGTGGCTTCAAATTCGTCGCCTCCAGCGTTGTGTCGAGTGCCTGGATCGGAGATACGCACGACAACACCGGCGCGTCCCTGAGCCAGGTTCTCAACATGCATGTCGATGCGTTGGCTCCGCCTTCAGGTCAGATCCTCGATACCGCTTTTGCTGACGCCAAACTTTTGCCAGGACACGACTACCACGTGCTCTAATCGGGCGGGCCACGACACGAGCGGCGTAACATGACTGTCGGAGTGATCTGCAACGGCACTTCGACAGTTCGGCGCGGGGGACGGTTTGTCTGGAACGGACCAAGGCCGCGCAGAAAGCGGCAAACGGGAAAGGCCGCAGGGTGGTTCCAGCCCCCACTGCGGCCATCCCGGACAACTTGAAATTGGTCGGTACTCAAATCTTGCCGGTGTTCTTACAGTAGAACACCCCGTTCCGAAAATGGACTCCGTATAACTACCGAAATCCGCTGTTCTACCCATTGTCGTTAAATGGTGAACGTGTCATGGCCGCTAGATTTCGGAATAATAGCATTGTGCCACTGTTTTGCCCGACGGGTCAAACAGCTTTTTGCGGGGATGCGCAAGACAGGCGCGTAAGTCGTTGATTCGACATGCGCGGGCTACTGTGCATGGGGTTGTTTTCGATGTTTTGGCGGGCGATACGCAGCCCGGGGGCCGGAACCACTCGCGGAACCTTTTCCTCACCGCGGCGTTATCTCGCCATGACAGAAGATCTTTCCTTCCGACGCAAGCCCCTGACCCCCGAACAGCGCCAGGCGCGCGATGCGGCGCGCCGCATCGAGGCGGAGAAGGCCATGCGCGACCATGAGGCCGCGCAGAAGGCGTTCTATCAGAATCGGGAGCGGCTGAGGGCAGAGCGGCTGGCCCGTGAGGCGGCCGCAGCCAAAGCCTGACGTCCAAGAGGACCGATCGGTCAGGCATCTCAAAACTGTGTCGCCGTGCGCCTCCGGTCCAGCATCGGGGGCGCGCGGTCGCTTGCGCCAGGGGGCCGACCGGCGGCTTGACGGCCTTCGCCTGCGGTCGGATGATTCAAATCATTCTCAATTGGCGAGAACGACGGAGACGTTCGCTCCCAGTCCAGATGCCATCGGTGCAACGCAAATGGAGCTGACCATGACCACGTTCGACAAGCGCGAGCAGGGCTTCGAGGCCAAATTCGCCCATGACGAGGAGCTCGCGTTCAAGGCCGCGGCCCGGTCCAACAAGCTGCTCGGGCTCTGGGCCGCAGGCCAGCTCGGACTGAGCGGCGATGCCGCGGCCGCTTACGCGACGGCGCTGGTCACGGACAATCTGGCCAACCAGACGATCAACGAGACCGTGAGGAAGGTGTCGAGCGATCTCGCGGCGAAGGGGATTTCGCGGGAGCAGGTTGCGCGGAAGGTCCAGGAGTGCCTGCACCAGGCGCTGGAGCAACTTGCAACCGCAGCGAGCAAAGCTGGCGATTGATCATCTCACTCCGCTTGCCTGCGGGCGGTGGCGTCGCTGAACTTGTCGACGAAGACGATCCCGATCGCCGAGACCACGAAGGTGATGTGGATCAGCACCTGCCACATCACGCCGCTCTCGGTGAAGCTGGCGCGGCTCGAGCCGAGATTGCCGGCCTCGATGAAGGTGCGCAGCAGCGCGATCGAGGAGATGCCGATGATCGCCATCGCGAGCTTGATCTTGAGCACGCTGGCGTTGACGTGGCCGAGCCATTCCGGCTCGTCGGGATGGCCCTGGAGATCGAGCCGCGACACGAAGGTCTCGTAGCCGCCGACGATCACCATCACCAGCAGGTTGGAGATCATCACGACGTCGATCAGCGCCAGCACGCTCATCATGATCTCCTGCTCTGTGAAGTCGAGCGCGTGCGAGGTGAGATGCCAGAGCTCCTTCAGGAACAGCACGATGTAGACGCATTGCGCCACGATCAGCCCGAGATAGAGCGGCAGCTGCAGCCAGCGCGAACCGAAGATGATCATCGGCAACAGGCCGAGCCGCGGCGAGGGCGGGCGGGGGCCGGTCGTGGTTTCTGGCTCAATTGACATGCAGATCGCGTCCACGCATCGAGATTGTCTCGCTATCCTGTAACCCGGCCAGATGGCCGGCGGAAGACGTGGCCGTGCTATGGTGCGGCCTGGATCGGGAGGCGGGTGAATGTCTCGCAGCTTTGGCTGGGCGCTCTGGACGCTTGTGATCGCGGCCGCGGTGATTCTGGATGCCGGCACGGCCCGGGTGTCGGCGACACCGCTGACGCCGTTCCGCTACGAGGCGCAGGCCCAGCGCCATTGCCCCGCTGACAAGGTGGTGTGGCTGGATTTCAGGAAGGGCGTCTACTATCGCAAGGGCCAGAAGCTCTATGGCCAAGGGGTTGATGGCAGCTTCGTGTGCCTGACTGAAGCGCGCGACAGCCTGTATCGCAGATCGCCGCTGGGCTTGCGCTGAGCGGCGCGGGCTAGTTCTGGTTCGGCAGCTTCACCGGGACGTGCGGGGAGGTGCTGATGACCCGGGGGCTTCCGTCGGGATAGGTCCGGCCGCCGCGGATCAGCGATTCCAGGACCAGGAAGAATTTCTCGGCTAGCATGTGCGTCACCCTCGTTGGTGATGGCCTCGTAAAAATGAGTCGAGGCGCCGACGCGAAAATTCAATCAACTAAACGGGAGCGTAGCAATCCCGGATCAACACGCGTGCTGCGTCGCAGTGGCGCAGCGGTCGGAAAATTCGAAAATGCTGGTTAAGGATTAGCCGAAGGCCAGGGCGACGAGGCTCGAGCAGAGCAGGACCAGACCGCCTGCGGTCAGTGCCAGAAAGCCGTCGGATACAAGGTCATGTTTGCGCATGTGACACCTGCTGCTCTCGCTTCGATGCTCGATCGGATTGATTAAAATTATCCGAACGCGCCGCCATGAAGAGGTGATGCAATGTCGCCCGCGCGAGTGCCGTCAGGCCCTCGTGCGGTAGCCTTCAAACGCATGGGCCAGGAAGATCCCCGCGCTTACCAGACCCATCAGTGCCGAAACCGTCTCGATCATCGTTAAATTCCAATTCCGCCCCTGCAATTGAGAAAACGCGGGCGGCCTTGCACAGTCAAAAGAATTCCGGTGAAGCCGGCGACAATGGGGGTGGAGTGAGCTTTTGGCGCAACAGCTTGTGCAGGACTGGCACAAAGGATGCGGCGCCGAGGCGCTCGCGCTCAGTAGATCAACGGAGAATGCCAAAGGTCCTGTTTACCATCCCAGCGCGAACGCTGCGGGCTCCCCATTTCCGCCGTGTTCGGGTTGCGTTATCGTTACCGCCTCTGAGACGGTGGTGGGCCGCCTCGGAGCTTGAGGTCCGGAAGGCACTCCCCGTAAGCAAGCGGGTTAGGTCAGCCACCGGCGAAATGGTATTTGGGGCGAATGGGGATCCGACGGTCAGATTCGGTGGTGCGGGCCGCGCGGTGCGCTGCGGCGGTCGCTACCTGCCTGGCGCTCGCCAATTGCGCCTCGTCCAACAAGTTCGCCAGCCGGGTCGATCCCAAATACGGCGTGTCCTCGAGCCCGCGAGTCGTGGCCTGGGGCGATCCCGTTCCCAAGGGCGGCGGCACTTATCGCGTCGGCAAGCCCTATGTGGTGGGGGGCCGGACCTACGTGCCGGAGGAGGACGTCAACTACCGCGCCGAGGGCATGGCGTCCTGGTATGGCGATGATTTCCACGGCCGCCAGACCGCCAACGGCGAAGTGTTCGACATGGGCTCGCTGACGGCGGCGCATCCGACGCTGCCGATGCCGTCCTATGCGCGGGTCACCAACCTGTCGAACGGCAAGTCGCTGGTCGTCCGCGTCAATGACCGCGGGCCGTATCACGGCAACCGCCTCATCGACGTCTCGAACAAGGCCGCTGAACTGCTTGAATTCAAAGGCAATGGCGTCGCCAGGGTTCGCGTCGAATATGTCGGCCGCGCGCCGCTCGAAGGCTCCGACGACCGCCAGCTGATGGCGACCTTGCGCACCGGCGTTCCGGCGCCGTCGCCCTCGATGGTCCGGGTCGCCTCGGCGCGGCCGTTCGTACCTGAGCTGTCGTCGAGCCGCGGTGCCATCCGCGGCGATGTCCCGATGCCGGAGGGGCGGCCCTATAGCCTGGGCAATACGTCGGCCGACGTCGCCTCGCTCAACGCGACCTCGGAGATGTCGGCCTCGAGCCGCAGCCGGGGCCGGGCGCTCCAGAATGCTCGGCAAGTGTCCTATGATCAGGACGGCCGCTATGCCACCGATGGCGATCCTGCGGCTTCCAATGATGGCGCAGCCGAAGCCCGCAGCATCCTGACCGGCCGCGGCCTGTATTGACTGCCGCACATTAGCGCGAATCCGCTTCGCGCAGGAATCTGACCAGCGCGGCGTTGACCTCGTCGGGCCGCTCCTGCTGCACCCAGTGGCCGGCGCCATCGATGATCAGTTTTCGCGTCAGATTAGGCAGCACGCGCTCCAGCTCGTTGACGCGCTTGGCGCCGATCAGGCCGGTGATGACGGCATCCTGCGCGCCGGCGATGAAGAGGGAGGGCTGGTGGATCTGCGCGTCCTGCCAGGGCGCGGTCAGCTCCCAATTGCGGTCGAGATTGCGATACCAGTTCAGCCCGCCGCCGAATCCCGACTTGCGGAAGGATTCGGTGAAATGGGCGAGATCGGCCTCGCTCAGCCACGCCGGCAGCGGCTCCTCGGCGCTGGCATGGCCGAGAAAGCCCTTGCCCTCCTGCACGAACATCGCAGCGCTCGGATCAGCAAGCCCGCGACCGCCGAGCACGATGCGCATGGTACGGGCGACGTCATGCTCGAACTCGGCCTCCGCGACGCCGGGCGCCTGAAAGTACTGCCAGTAGAAATTGGTGATGCCGCCCTGGCGCAGCAGCTCGAGCGGCTTGCCACGTCCGCGGAACGGCGGCGGCACGCTCAGGCCCGAAACAGCCGTGAAGATGTCCGGACGAAATAGCGCCGCATGCCAGGCGACCGGCGCACCCCAGTCGTGGCCGACCACCATCGCCTTGGTCTCGCCGAGCGCCTTCACCAGGCCGACGACGTCGCCAACGAGATCGAAGATCGAATAGGCGGTCACGTCAGGCGGCGCCGCACTCTGGCCGTAGCCGCGCATGTCGGGGGCTACGACGTGAAAGCCGGCAGCCGCGAGCGCGGGGATCTGGTGCCGCCAGGAATAGGATAGTTCCGGCCAGCCATGGCACAGCACCACCAGCGGCCCCTGGCCGGCCTCGCGGATGAAGAGGTCGATCCCGTTGGCCTTGATCACGCGGGTGGTGGACATCGCTTTTCCGCCTTGTTTCAGGGGTTTGGTCGCGAAACATGAGGTGCCACGATAGGGGCGCGACGAGAATCGTGCAATCTCGGGGCAGCAGCGATCCTCATGTTGTTCGCACCGGTTCCAACTGTTAGAACGCCGCTCTCAGGGCTTCGCCATGGCACTTCGTCTCATCTTGCTCCGTCATACCGGATTCACGGCCGGAGCACTGGCGCGCGGGGTGGTCGCTGCGGCTATTGCGGTGAGCCTCAGCTGGGGCGGGGTGCTCTACGCCGCCAACCAGAGCGTCCAGGGCGCCAAGAAAACCGAAGATGCGGGCTTCGATGGCGACGCCCCCACCGCGATCCTGATCGAGGCCTCCAGCGGCAGCGTGCTGTTCGAGAAGAACGCCGATGAGCTGCGCGCGCCCTCCAGCATGATGAAGCTCGTGACCGCGGAAGTCGTGTTCAACGCGATCAAGAAGGGCGACGTCAAGCTGACCGATGAATACCGGATCAGCGAGAACGCCTGGCGCAAGGGCGGCGCGCCCTCCGGCGGCTCGACCATGTTTGCGGCCATCAACAGCAAGGTCTCGGTCGACGACCTCCTGCATGGCGCGATCATCCAGAGCGGCAACGATGCCTGCATCGCGCTCGCCGAAGGCATCGCCGGCAATGAGCGGATCTTTGCATCCGATTTCATGACCAAGCGTGCCCGCGAGCTCGGCATGACCAAATCGACCTTCGCCAACTCCAACGGCTTGCCCGACCCCGGCAACAAGATGACGGTGCGCGAGCTCGGCATGCTCGCCCGGCACATCATTCTGGACTTCCCCGAATTCTACAAACTGTTCGGTGAGAAGGAGTTCACCTGGAACAAGATCCGTCAGCCCAACCGCAATCCGCTGCTCAATTCGATGGAAGGCGCCGACGGACTGAAGACCGGCTACACCAAGGAAGGCGGCTACGGCATGGTCGGCTCGGCCGTGCAGAACGGCACGCGGCTGATCGTCGTCGTCAACGGGCTTGAGGACATCGAGGATCGCGCCACCGAAGCCAAGAAGATGCTGGAATGGGGCTTTCGCAATTTCGAGACCCGAACGCTGATCGCGGCCGACCAGCCCGTCGGCTATGCCAAGGTGTTTGGCGGCGAGAGCCGCTCGGTGAAGCTCGTTGCAAAAGAGCCGGTGAAGGTGATGGTGCACAAGAGCGGCGGCGACAAGCTGATCGCGCGCGTCGTCTATAGCGGCCCGGTGCGCGCGCCCGTCGAGGCCGGCCAGCGGGTCGGCGTGGTGCGGGTCTGGCGCAGCGGCAATATCGCGGTGGAGACGCCGGTCTATGCGGCCGAGGCGATCGGCACCGGCTCGACCATGCGGCGTGCGATCGACGGCGCGAGCGAGCTCGTGATCGGCATGTTCCGCGCAGGCGCCGAGAAGCTCTGATCATGAGTGAGAGCACGGGACAGCGGCCGTCCGGACGCGGACGTTTCATCACCTTTGAAGGTGGCGAGGGGACGGGTAAGTCGACCCAGATCAAGAAGCTCGCCGACCGCCTCGGTGCGGCGAGGCTCCGCACCCTCGTCACGCGCGAGCCCGGTGGCTCGCCGGGCGCCGAGATCATGCGCCATCTGGTGCTGTCGGGCATGGGCAAGCTGCTCGGTCCCGAGGCCGAGACACTGCTGTTTGCCGCCGCGCGCGACGATCACGTCCGCACCGTGATCGAGCCTGCGCTCAAGCAGGGCGTCTGGGTGCTGTGCGACCGCTTCGCCGACTCGACGCGGGCCTATCAAGGCAGCCTCGGCCACGTGCCCGCCGGTTTGATCAACGCCATGGAGCGGGTCACGATCGGCGATCTCAAGCCGGACCTCACCATCATTCTCGACCTGCCGGTCGAGATCGGCTTGGCACGCGCGGCGGAGCGGCGTGGCAGCGGCACGCCCGACAGGTTCGAGGGCGAGAAGCTCGCGTTCCATCAGGGCCTGCGCGAGGCCTATCGCAAGATTGCCGCGGATGATCCCGGACGCTGCGTGCTGATCGACGCCAATTCCGATCCTGATACGGTTGCCGGACGCGTCTGGACCGCGCTGCGCGACCGTCTCCTGCCGACGCCCGCATCGGTGATCTCAGCATGAGCCCGCGTCAGGTCGAGCGTGAATCCGCTATTCCGCATCCACGGGAGACAAGCCTTCTGTTCGGCCATCGCGAGGCCGAGACCGCGCTGCTCACCGCCTACCGCAGCGGGCGCATTCCGCACGCCTGGCTGATCGGCGGGCCGCAGGGCATCGGCAAGGCGACGCTGGCCTATCGCATGGCGCGCTTCGTGCTCGCTCACGGCCAGCCGCTGGCGCCCGCCGTGCAGGGTGCCGAGGACCTCGCGATCGATCCTGATGACACTGTGGCGCGGCAGGTGGCGGCAAGCTCGCATGGCGGGTTGCTGACGCTGGAGCGTACCGCCAACGACCGCGGCGTGATGCGTACCGTGATCACGGTGGACGAGACACGCGAGACGATCTCGTTCTTCGGCTCCACGGCAGCGGCCGAAGGCTGGCGCGTCTGCATCGTCGATACCGTCGATGAGCTCAATCCCAACGCGGCGAATGCGCTGCTGAAGATCCTCGAGGAACCGCCGCAGCAATCGCTTTTCCTGTTGGTCAGCCACGCGCCCGCGCGCGTGCTCGCCACGATCCAGTCGCGTTGCCGCAAGCTGCGCTTGCGTTCGCTCACGACCGACGAGGTGATCGCCGCAGCCGCCACGGCCGCCGACCTCGCGCCGACCGATCTGGCGCTGCGCGAGGCGGCGGAGGCCTCCGAAGGCAGCGTTGCGCGGGCACTGACCCTGCTCGGCGGCGATGCGCTCAAACTGCAGCAGCGCACGGCGGCACTGCTGGCACGTCTGCCGCAAGTCGATCCGCGCGAATTGCACACGCTCGGCGAATCCCTTGGTACGAGCGACCGCGTCGCGCTTGCGGCCTTCATCGACGGTATCGATCGTTGGATCGCGGAGCGCCTCCATTCCGACGAGGCCAATGCCAACCAGAACCTGCCGCGCCTTGCGCGCCTAGCTGAGGTATGGGAAAAGATCGTCCGCGCCGCGCGCGACACCGAAACCTACAATCTGGAGCGAAAGCCCTTGGTTTTCTCGGTGTTCGGCTGGCTGGCGGACGCAACGCGCTAGGCGCAATTGGTTTCCAAATTTCGAGAAGTCGGCAAAGGAATTCGTGGTGGCAGCGCGAGCTAAGAAAACCGTCAAGGGCAAGAGCGGCAAGAAGGCTGCGAAGAAGGCTGTGAAGGCGCTCGCGCGCAAAGCTGCCAAGAAGGTCAAGAAGACCAAGAAGGCGGCCGCCAAGAGAGGCGTGAAGAAGAGCGCGGCCAAGACAGCGAAGAAGGGCGGCAAGAAAGCTTCGAAGAAGCAGGTCGTCGCCAAGAAAGCCGCGACAAAGAAGGCTGCCAAAGTTTCCACGAAGAAGGCTCCGGCGAAGAAGGCGGCCAAGAAGGCGAGGGTGACCGCGCCCGCCGTGATCGCCGCGTCGGCTCCTGTCGCTACGCCGCCAAAGGCCGTGAAGCCCAAGGTCTCGAAACCCAAGGCGCCGCCTGCGCCGAAACCGGTCGCTGCCCCGAAGCCGGCTGCGCCCGTAGCGGCGCCCGCGCGCGACAACGTCTTCTACATCTCGACAGCGATCGCCTATCCGAACGGCAACCCGCATATCGGTCACGCCTATGAGGCGATCTCGGCCGACGTGCTGGCACGTTTCGCGCGGCTCGACGGCAAGGACGTGTTCTTCCTGACCGGCACGGACGAGCACGGCCAGAAGATGGTTCAGACCGCGCAGAACGAGGGACTGACCCCGTCTGCGCTCGCAACTCGTAACGCCGACCGTTTCAGGGAGATGGACCAGCGCCTGAACGTGTCGTTCGACCGTTTCATCCGCACGACTGAGGAACAGCACCACCGCTCGAGCCAGGAGATCTGGCGGCGCATGGAAGCGAACGGCGACATCTATCTCGACAGCTATTCCGGCTGGTACTCGGTGCGAGACGAGGCCTACTACGCCGAGGACGAGACACGCCTGAACGACGACGGCGTCCGCCTGGGTCCGCAGGGCACGCCGGTCGAATGGGTGGAGGAGAAGAGCTATTTCTTCCGCCTGTCGACCTATCAGGACAAGCTTCTGAAGCTCTACGGGGAGCACCCGGAGTTCATCGGTCCGGACGCGCGCCGGAACGAGGTCGTCAGCTTCGTCAAGGGCGGCCTGCGCGACCTCTCGATCTCGCGCACCACCTTCGACTGGGGCGTGAAAGTGCCCGGCGCTGAAGATCATGTGATGTATGTGTGGGTCGACGCGCTGACCAACTACATCACCGGTGTCGGCTTCCCCGACGAGAGCGACACGAACTGGCGCTATTGGCCGGCGGACGTGCATATCATCGGCAAGGACATCATCCGCTTCCACGCGGTGTACTGGCCGGCATTCCTGATGTCGGCGGGCATCTCGCTGCCGAAGCGGGTCTATGCCCATGGCTTCCTGTTCAACAGGGGCGAGAAGATGTCGAAGTCGGTCGGCAATGTCGTCGATCCCTTCAACCTCGCCGACCAGTATGGCGTCGACCAGATGCGCTATTTCTTCCTGCGCGAGGTCTCTTACGGCCAGGACGGCAACTACAATCACGAGGCCATCGTCGCGCGCATCAACGCCGATCTCGCCAACGATCTCGGCAACCTCGCGCAGCGCTCGCTGTCGATGATTGCAAAACAGCTCGGCGGCGTGCTGCCCGAGCCCGGCGCGTTCAGCGACAGCGACAAGGCGATTTTGGCGATGGCCGACGGCATGATCGCCGCATCGCGTGAGGCCATGGCGACGCAGCAGATCCATCACTGGCTCAATGCCGTGTGGGCCGTGGTTGCCGAGGCCAACCGCTATTTCGCGGGCGAGGCGCCGTGGGCGCTGGCCAAGACCGACCCGGCACGCCAGAAGACGGTGCTCTATGTCACCGCCGAAGTCGTGCGCCAGATCGCGATCCTGGCCCAGCCGGCGATGCCGACCGCATCAGGCTTGCTGCTCGACAGCCTCGGCATCCCCGCGGGCGAGCGCAATTTTGCGATGCTCGGTGGCGACAAGCGGATCGCTGCTGGTTCGACGTTGCCAGCGCCGACGCCGGCGTTCCCGCGCTACATCGAGCCGGCGGCCTGAGGCGTTCGAACGATGCTGGTCGACAGTCACTGCCACCTGGATTTTCCGGACTTTGCGGAGGATCTCGACGGGATCGTGTCGCGTGCCCGCGCGGCCGGGATTGGCCGCATGGTCACGATCTCGACGCGGGTGCGAAAGCTCGATCAGCTTCTCGCCATCGCCGGGCGTTACGACGACGTCTATTGCTCGGTCGGCACTCATCCGCACAATGCGGATGAGGAAGACGGCATTTCGCCGGATGAGTTGATCGCGCTGACGCAGCATCCGAAGGTGGTTGCGCTCGGCGAAGCCGGGCTCGACTATTTCTACGACGACGGCTCGCCGGAGGCGCAGGCGAGGGGCTTTCGTGCTCACATTGCCGCGGCCCGCGCCACCGGCCTGCCGCTGGTGATCCACACCCGCGAGGCGGACGAGGATTGCGCACGCATCCTGGAAGAGGAGGCGGCCCGCGGATCGTTTCGTGCCGTGCTGCACTGTTACACCGGCGGGCGCGAGCTGGCGCTGAAGGCGGTGTCGCTCGGGCTCTATATCGGCTTCACGGGCATCCTGACCTTCAAGAAGTCGGATGCCTTGCGCGCGCTCGCGGCCGAACTGCCGTCTGACCGTATTCTGGTTGAAACAGATTCGCCTTATCTTGCGCCGGGCAAGTTCCGGGGCAAACGCAACGAGCCGGCCTATGTGGTCGAGGTCGCCAAGGTGCTGGCCGAGACGCGCGGCGTGTCGCTCGATGAGATCTCACGCCAGACCAGCGAAAACTTCTTCCGCCTGTTCTCCAAGGTGAAAGCTTGAGGTTCCGAACCGTATGACGCTGACGCTGACGATCCTGGGCTCCGGCTCCTCCGCCGGCGTGCCGCGCCCGGCCCTCGGCTGGGGCGCCTGCGACCCCAACAATCCCAAGAACCGCCGCCGCCGCTGCTCGCTGCTGGTCGAACAGACCTCCAACCACGGCACTACGCGTATCGTGATCGACACCTCGCCGGACCTGCGCGAGCAGTTGATCTCGACTGATGTCGACCACATCGACGCGGTGTTCCTGACGCACGAGCATGCCGACCAGACCCACGGCATGGACGATCTGCGCTCTGTCGTGATCCACATGCGCAAGCGCATTCCGGTCTATTTCAACCAGTCGACCGCCAAGGACATCATGGCGCGGTTCTCCTATTGCTTCATCTCGCCGGAGGGCAGCGACTATCCGCCGATCCTCAACCGGCATTCGATCGAGGCAGGCGGGAGCCAGACCATCAGCGGCAAAGGCGGGGACGTGACCATGACCGCCTTCCTGGTCCAGCATGGCAACATTCCCGCGCTTGGCTATCGCATCGGCAATGCTGCCTACACGCCCGACCTCAACGACATCCCGCCCGAGAGTTTTGGCGCCCTGGAAAACCTCGATCTCTGGATCGTCGATGGACTGCGCTACACCCCGCATGTGAGCCATTTCAGCATCAACGACGCGCTGTCCTGGATCGAGCGCTTCAAGCCGAAGCGTGCCGTCATCACCAACATGACGGCCGACGTCGATTACGAGGTGATCCGGCAGAAGCTGCCTGCGGGCGTGGTGCCGGCCTACGACGGCTTGCGGCTGGAGACGCACTGACCTTTACCAGGCGTAGCGGACGACGGCCTTGCCGGTATAGGCGCGCACCAGGCTCGAAACCTCGCTGTCGAAGTTCGCGCTCGCCGACCAGCCGTTCATGCCACGCAGCTCGAGGGCTACGCCAGTCAGCGCCGAGTTTGGCGCAAGCGCCGTGGTTCCGATCATAAAGCCTTGTCCGGATCCTTGTCCGGACCCCTGGCCGGAGATCGCCTGAAACACCGCAGGCATCGACTGTGTCGCGCTGAAATCATGCGCCCAGGCCAGACGTCCTCGCAGATCGAACAGGCCGCCAGCGAGCACGAGCGACGTGCTCGTGCGCAGGCCGAGCTCGCTGCGGCCGTCGGTGAAGCTGTTGCTGTTGCCGGAGGGCGCCGCGGACGGATCGGCTGCGTAAGCCGGCTGGCCGGCGCTGGTGGCGAGCCGGAACATGGTGACCTGCCCAGCGGCATAAGGCGTGATGCCGAGCCATGGCGTTGCAATCCGGTAGCCGCTCTCGATACGGCCCGAATAGGCGTTGGCGTTGACGGCCGGGGAGAGCAGGTTGCTGCCGGCCGGCGTGACCTGATGATCGCTGGTGATGGCCTGCCAGCCATAGGCAATCGCGGTCGCGACATAGGCCGCGCCGATGGAGTGCCTGACGAAGGTGCCGGCCTGGAACAGGTCGGAGCGGCCGCTGGAAAAATTATTGGCAAAACCGGTGCCGCCGCCGGCAAGCGCAATGCCCATCCGCGTCTGCGGTGAGAGCGAATAGTCGGCGCCGACAGCGGTGGCGAAGCTGCGAGCCGACGAGCCGTTGCCATCGGTCGCGGTCTGCGAGCCGCCGAAGCCCGCAGCCCAGATGCTCCAGTGCGGAGCCGCGAGCGATGGTTTGCCGTAGATGGCCTCATAGGCTTCGCGCCCGATGCCGCCATGCGTACGGTCGTTGCCGAGATCGGCATAGGCCGAGAGCTCCGAGTCGAACTCGGGCCGCCTGATGCCGCGCCCGTCGATGGCTGGATCGAGCAGGGTCTGCGTGAATTGCGTCATCGCCAGGAATGTGGCCTGCGCCGTCTCGGTCTGCGACGAAGTGGCGGAGCCGCCGCCAAACGCCTGCCGCATGCCGAACCTGCCTTCGCCAGCGAGACCGGGAGGCTCGGCGTTCCAGCCATAGTTCGGCTGCATCCCCGGGCCGCCACCGTTTCCACTGGCGTTGCCGTAGGGCACGCCGCCAAAACCCGATCCCTGCGGCGGGGGACCGAACATCGGGCCACCCATGCCGCCGAAATTATTGCCACCAACATTATTGCCGCCGCCGAAGCCGCCGCCCGGCGCGTTCGAACCGGGATAGCCAAGATTCTCGGAGCCTGCGAAAGCGCCGTACTCACGCATGACCTGCGCATCCGCCGCGCGCGGCAGCAGCAATCCGGCCGTCAACAGCAGCAGCGCCAGACGCGCACGCACGTCTGTGCTCACGACACCAACCGCATGAAGCGCCCCAACCGCACCGGTCGCCGGCCGCGCCGCCCGCGCGGCGAATCAGATGGAAACAGCGAATCCGACGGGAGCGAAACGTAAATGCGTCTCTAACGTTTTCCAATCTTTTCCTGTGATGTCCTGATGTCGTCGAACATTCACAATCGTTTCGGGACGACGCGCGATCGTTACGATCCGTGTTTCCAAATGTGTCTGAGACCGGAACGCACTCAGGCTGTAATCGCCTTGGCCGAGCCGACCTCGTTGCGCAGCAGGAATTTCTGGATCTTGCCCGTGGACGTCTTCGGGATCGGCCCGAACACGACGGCCTTCGGAGTCTTGAAGCCGCTCATATGCGTGCGACAGAAGGCGATGATGTCGGCCTCGCTCGCGCTCGCGCCGTCCTTCAACTCGACGAAGGCGCAGGGCACTTCGCCCCATTTCGGATCGGGCTTTGCCACCACGGCAGCGAACAGCACGGCCGGGTGCTTGTAGAGGATGTCCTCGACCTCCACGGACGAAATGTTCTCGCCGCCGGAGATGATGATGTCCTTGGAGCGATCCTTGATGGTGACGTAGCCGTGCTCGTCGAGCACGCCGAGATCGCCGGTGTGAAACCAGCCGCCCTCGAAGGCTTCCTTCGTCGCCTTCTCGTTCTTGAGGTAGCCCTTCATCACGATGTTGCCGCGGAACATGACCTCGCCGATGGTCTCGCCGTCGCGCGGCACCTCCTGCATGGTCTGCGGATTGATGACCGTGACCCCTTCCTCGAGCGGGTAGGGCACGCCCTGCCGCCGCTTCATCCGCGCCCGCTCGGGTGCTGGAAGCTCGTCCCAGCCGGGCTGCTCGGCGCAGACGGAGGCGGGGCCGTAGACTTCGGTCAGGCCATAGACATGCGTGAGCTTGATACCGATGCTTTCGGCGCCTTCGAGCACGGCGACCGGCGGCGCAGCGCCGGCGATCAGGCCGACGACCCGGCGGGCGGCACTGCCGGTTGAAGTTTCCTTGGGCGCATCGGGCGCATTGATCAGCGTGTTGTAGACGATCGGCGCGCCGCACATGTGGGTGACGCCGTGCTGCCTGATCAGCTCGAAGATTTTGGTCGGCTCGACCTTGCGCAGGCAGACATTGATGCCGGCGGCCGCCGCAAGGGTCCAGGGAAAGCACCAGCCGTTGCAGTGGAACATCGGCAGCGTCCAGAGATAGACCGGATGCTGGCCGAGTTGGCCCGCGAGGATGTTGCTGACGGCGTTCAGATAGGCGCCGCGATGATGGGTGACGACGCCCTTGGGATTGCCAGTGGTGCCCGAGGTGTAGCTCAGCGCGATCGCGTCCCACTCATCCTTCGGCGGGATCATCGCGAAGTTTGGATCACCTTGTGCGACGGCGGTCTCATATTCGATCTCGCCGATGCGCTTGCCGCCTTTGAAAGCGGCATCGTCGACGTCGACCACGAACGGCTTTGGCCCGCTCATCTGCGCCAGCGCATCGGTGATCACGCCGGAAAATTCGGGATCGACCAGAACGATTTTTGCGCCGCCATGGTCGAGCTGGAACGCGATCGAGGGCGCATCGAGGCGGATGTTGAGCGCATTGAGCACGGCACCCGTCATGGGCACCGCGAAGTGCGCCTCGTTCATCGCCGGAATGTTCGGCAGCATCGCGGCAACGGTGTCGCCAACGCCGATGCCCTTGCCGGCGAGCCAGGACGCAAAGCGCTTGCAGCGCTCATGCGTCTGAGCCCACGTGAAGCTGCGGCCCTCATAGACCGTGCTGACGTGAACCGGATACACCGCGGCGCTGCGTGCAAGGAAGCTCAACGGCGACAGCGGCACGTAATTGGCGGGGGTCTTGTCGAGGCCGATATTGTACTGGTTCTGCCGATCGCTCATCGACACCCTCCTTGACGCCGCGCGGTTTACAGGAATCCGATCGAGATCCAGGGGAAGACCGCGACGATGATCAATCCCACCAGCAGCGCCAGCAGATAGCCCCAGATCGGCCTGATGCCCTCGGCCGGATCGACGCGTCCGATGGCGCAGGCGGCATAATAGCCGACGCCGAACGGCGGGGCGAATAGCCCGATACCCATCGCCAGGATGATGATCATGGCGTAGTGCACCTCGTGCACGCCGACGAGCCGCGCGATCGGAAACATCAGCGGTCCGAACAGCACAATGGCGGGAATGCCCTCCAGCACGCTGCCGAGGACCACGAAGGCCAGGATCGAGACGGCGATGAAGGTGGCGGAGCCGCCCGGCAGGCCGGTCATGGACGCCGCCAGCGCGCGCGAGAAGCCGGATTGGGTCAGGCCCCAGGCCATGCCGGTCGCAGTCCCGATGATCAGCAGGATGGCGCCGGACAGGCACGCGGTCTCGATCAGCATCGGCAACAGCCTCCGCCAGTTGAACTGGCGGTAGATCAGAAGCCCGATCACCAGCGCATAGACGATGCCGATGGTCGAGACTTCGGTCGCAGTCGCGATGCCTTCGACCACGGCGTAGCGGATCACAAAGGGCAGGGCCAGGGCAGGGATGGAGACCACGAACGCGCGTGCAATCTCGCCCGACGTTGCACGGGTGACGTGGCTGAGATCCTCGCCGCGATAGCGCCACCACACCAGCCCCGACAGCGTCAGCGCCAGCACGACGCCGGGCAGCAGGCCGCCGGTGAACAGGGCCGAGATCGACACGCCCGTGACCGAGCCGATGGTGATCAGCACCAGGCTCGGCGGGATGGTTTCAGTCTGGGCGCCGGTGGCCGCGAGCAGGGCGACGAGATCGCCCGGCTTGGCGCCGCGCTGCTTCATTTCCGGAAACAGCACGGGCGCAACGGCGGCCATGTCGGCCGCCTTGGCCCCCGAGATGCCGGAAACGAGATACATCGCGCCGACCAGCACGTAGTGCAGACCGCCGCGGACATGGCCGAGCAGGCTCGCCAGGAACGCCACCATGGCCCGCGCCATGCCGGTCATTTCGATCAACAGGCCCAGAAACACGAACAGCGGCACCGAGAGCAGGATGAGATGGCTCATGCCCTCGTCCATCCGCCCGACCAGCACTATCATCGGCGTCCGCGTGGTCAGCGCCAGATAACCGAAGATCGCCAGCCCAAAGGCGAACGCGATCGGCACGCCCGCGAACACGCAGAAGCCGACCACGCCGACGAAGAAGATGATGAGATTGATGTTGCCGAGCGGCTTGAGCAGCGGCTGCGCGAACCAGAACAGCGCGATCAGGATGACGACCGTCGCAGCCGCCGCCAACAGCGTCTTGAGATCGCCGACGCGGACGAGCCGCAGCAGCGCAAACAGCACCATCAGGCAGATGCCGACGGGCAATGCCGCTGCGCGCCAGGTATTTGAAATCTGAAGCGCCGGCGTGGTGATGAAACTCTCTTCGTAGGCGTATTCATAGGCCGGATGCACGATCAGCAGCAGGAACGCCAGCGCCGCGCAGGTCGCAACCACGTCGAGATAGGCCCAGAGCCCCGGCCCGGCGCTCGCAACCAATGCCGTCATCCGCATGTGCTCGCTGCGGCGGAATGCGACCGCCGAGCCCAGCATCGCCAGCCACAGGAACAGCATCGAGGCCAGCTCGTCCGACCACACCAGCGGTGCATGCAGCACGTAGCGCGAGACCACGCCGGCAAACAGGATCACGACCTCGGCGACGACCAGGATCGCCGCCGGGATCTCGACCAGCCATTTCAAGGCATGCTCGATGGAGCCGAGCACAGGCCGGCGGCGAGGGGGTGTTGCCACCTCGCCGGCCACGGCTGGCGTCATGTCGACATGAGCCATGGCAAGGCCCCTGTTGCTTCTTACGCGTTACGACAGCTTGCCGACGGACTTTTCGAGCAGATCCCAGGCCTTGTCGCCGTACTTGCCCTTCCACTCATTGTAGAAGCCGGCGGCGCGCAGCTTGTCGCGGAACGGCCCGACCTCGGGTTGGTTGAACGTGAGGCCTTTGCCCGCCAGCTCCTGCCTGACGCTGATATTGAGCTTCTCGGTGTCCTCGCGCTCCTTCACGGCGGCCGCGTTGACGTTCTTGGCAACGATGGTCTTGATGTCGTCCGGCAGCGCCGCCCAGGCGCGACGGTTCATCAGGAACCAGAAGCCGTCCCACATGTGATTGGTCAGCGAGCAGTACTTCTGGACCTCGTAGAGCTTCGCCGTCGAGATCAGCGCCAGCGGGTTCTCCTGGCCCTCGACGATCTTGGTCTGCAGCGCCGAATAGACCTCGGCGAAATTGATCGAGGCGGGCGATGCATCGAACGCCTTGAACATCGAGGTCCACAGCGGCGACACCGGCACGCGGATCTTGAAGCCTTTGAAGTCGTCCGGGCCGTTGATCGGCTTGGTCGAGGACGTGGTCTGGCGGAAGCCGTTGTCCCAGATCTTGTCCATGACCTCGAGGCCGGCCTTGTTGATCTCGCCGCGCACATAGGCGCCGAGATCGCCGTCCATGGCCTTCCAGACCGTGGGATAATCCGGGAACGCAAAGCCGATGCCGTTGATCGAGGCCGCCGGCACCAGGGTCGCCAGGATCAGGCCGGACAACGTGAAGAACTCGACGCCGCCGGAGCGCACCTGGCTCAGCATGTCGGTGTCGGAGCCGAGCTGGCTGTTCGGGAAGATCTGCAGGTCGAACCGGCCGTTGGTCTCGGTCTTGATGGCTGCGGCCATCTCACGGGCGCGTGCGACGAACGGATGCGACTCCGGCAGGTTGTTGGCAAACTTGTAGGAGAACTCGGCGGCCTGGGCACGGGCGACGTAAGGCGCGCTGACGCCGCCAAAGACGGCGGTCGCGGCGGAGGCCTTGAGAAGCGTGCGGCGGGAAAAACTCATGGGTCTGCTTCCTCGGAAGTTTGTTCTTGTTGTGAGACGCAAACCTATACGGACGTCTGGTCAGCAGTCATCTGCGATCTCGCGAAGCTCGCTTATTGCAGCCGGACAAGGTCGCGGCAATATCGGCTTTCAGACGAGGTCGCTGATGCGTCCGATGGGTGGATCGATGCTCAGGCCATAGCGACGAGAAAGCCGCATCAGTGAAGCTGCAATGGCAGGAATTAGGGCCAAATGTCTGATCTAATTGAATATAAATATATTCCATAATATACCTTATGCGAATTACGGATATGGACATGCGGATCACACCAGCCAAATCTGGGGCACCTTGGACAGCCCCGCTCCCGGCTCAGATACCACTCTCATGAGCCGCGCTACGAAACATCGCAGCGCGGATTCGTGCGATCGAAGCTTGCTCGCGTGACGGCAGTTGGATCGGATTGTTGCCGCGGGCTCCAGGTCACTCGCTCACGCCGTAGAACGTCATCTGGTAATCGTGGAACAGCGCGTTGCGGCGTTCGGCGGTCGTGCCGAGATACGGCGAGGCGCTGGTCGCGCTGGTCGATGTCTCGCCGAATGACATGTAGGTGCCGTTGTTGGAACGGCTGGTCTGTGGCCAGGCCGGCAAGCCCTCGCCGTTCGGGTCGCCCGTCTTGACGAAATTGGCCCACATCGAGGAGGCTTGGTCGGCCAGCTCGAAGTCATAGGGGGCCCATTGGCGTTGACCGGGCTCGTTGCGAAGCGAGTTGAAGGTGTACCAGAGGTCGGACGAATGCCACGCGCCATAGAACTCGCGATCGCGTCCGGGCGTCGGATGATCGAAGTAAAAGACGTAGACCTTGCTGGCGGGGTTTCTTGCCGCGAGAACGGAGCCCGCGATCCGGTTTTGCTCGAGCAGCAGGTCGGCCTGGGCCTTGAGGTGCTGACGGTAGGCGTCGCGTTCGGTCGATGCAGGATATAGCTTCTCGAATGAATATTTGGCGTAGAGCTGCTCGCCGAGCAGCTTTTTCCAATAGGCATGGAAGGCCGGGATCTCCATGACCTTGTCCGGCGCGCCGTCCAGCGCGGTTCGCTCGTCGGCGACTGTGCCGACGATGACGTCAACGCCGTTGAGGGCGCCCTCCTTCGTAAGGTCCACCGAGTCCGTGGTCAGGACGTGACCGTCGATGACCGCGTACATGTTGCTGGTCACGCCGTACATGGCATCGATCTTTGCCGGATCCTTGTAGAACTCTTCGGCCGGCAGCTTTCTGAGATCGTCGAGGCTTTTGCCGGGAAATGTCTTCTCGAAGACCGGGCCCGCCGCAGCCACCTTGTCCGCAAGCGTCACGTAGTTCGGCTTGCCCGGCTGCGCCATCACGGTCGGGCTGGAGTGCATGATCGCTCGCTGGAACAGGCCCTTGGCGAGCGGCGTCGACAGAACGCTTCTGACATTGCGCGATCCCGCCGATTGCCCCGCAATGGTCACGTTGCCCGGGTCACCGCCGAACGCGCCGATGTTCTTCCGCACCCATTTCAGCGCTTCCACGGCGTCGAGGATCGCAAAGTTTCCGGCGCCCTCCTCCTTCATTCCGGGCAAGGCGAGGAAGCCCATGATGTTCAGGCGATAGGCCGCCGAGACGACGATGATGCCCTTGGCGGCGAGCTTGGCCGCGTTGAACTCGACCTCGGAATTGTTGCCGTGGCGGTTGCCGCCGCCGTGGTAGTACACCATCACCGGGAGCGAGCCGTTGGCGGGCTTCGCGGGAGCCCAGATGTTCAGGTAAAGGCAGTCTTCGCTGTCTTTGGGATCCTTCGCCGGGTCCCAATAATATTCATTGAAGTAGAACGTCCCCGGCGGATTGGCGCTGGCGAGCTGATAGCACCGGTTCGGCCATGCGCTGCTGTCCTTGACGCCCGACCAAGGCACCACGGGCTGAGGTGCCCTCCAGCGGTTGGCGCCCAACGGCGGCGCTGCGAACGGCACCGCCTTGTAGACGGACACTCCGGCAACGTCGGACGCAACACCGCGGATCTGGCCGCCCTCCACTGCGATGGCGGCATCTGGCGCCTGGGCCGTGGCGGCCGAAACGGTCAGCCCTGCCAACGCGACAACGGAAAGCATCCTGCTGAGCTTCATGGTTTCCTCCGCGCGGCCATCGGTCGTGGCCGTTGGCTCTCTTGTTGATTTGCGGACTACATTGGACGAGCGCGGCCCCGAGCACTAATGCCGTATCGGAATGATTTGAGAACAAAACGGTATGTCCGAGGACCTGCGTCAGCGCGCATTGGCGGGTGGCGCGAATCTTCGACGACGTCATCATGTGCTCGCCCTGCTCCGCCGAGAACCAATCCTTCACCATGGCTTGCGGGTTCGATTGAGAGCAGGGAACCCGAGAGGTAAAA
Source organism: Bradyrhizobium ganzhouense (assembly GCF_049949285.1). Lineage (NCBI taxonomy): Bacteria > Pseudomonadati > Pseudomonadota > Alphaproteobacteria > Hyphomicrobiales > Nitrobacteraceae > Bradyrhizobium > Bradyrhizobium ganzhouense. The sequence goes on along the minus strand of NZ_CP181318.1, from coordinate 4,867,707 downwards.
TCGGCTTCAGATTTCAGCAAGGGCTGGGACATCCGGGGGCGACGTCCATGAGCGAATTGCGCGCTGCGGCCAGGCAATCCACGGCGAGGACCGGGATCATCGAATTCGAAGGCGCCAGGGGCAACGTGAGCATCCCCTGCACCATCGCTGATGTCTCCGGCACGGGCGCACGGCTGAAGCTCGACTGGTCGCTGGCGTTTCCCAAGGAGGCCACGCTGGTCTTTGCCGACGGCTTATGCGAATTACGGATATGGACATGCGGATCACACCAGCCAAATCTGGGGCACCTTGGACAGCCCCGCTCCCGGCTCAGATACCACTCTCATGAGCCGCGCTACGAAACATCGCAGCGCGGATTCGTGCGATCGAAGCTTGCTCGCGTGACGGCAGTTGGATCGGATTGTTGCCGCGGGCTCCAGGTCACTCGCTCACGCCGTAGAACGTCATCTGGTAATCGTGGAACAGCGCGTTGCGGCGTTCGGCGGTCGTGCCGAGATACGGCGAGGCGCTGGTCGCGCTGGTCGATGTCTCGCCGAATGACATGTAGGTGCCGTTGTTGGAACGGCTGGTCTGTGGCCAGGCCGGCAAGCCCTCGCCGTTCGGGTCGCCCGTCTTGACGAAATTGGCCCACATCGAGGAGGCTTGGTCGGCCAGCTCGAAGTCATAGGGGGCCCATTGGCGTTGACCGGGCTCGTTGCGAAGCGAGTTGAAGGTGTACCAGAGGTCGGACGAATGCCACGCGCCATAGAACTCGCGATCGCGTCCGGGCGTCGGATGATCGAAGTAAAAGACGTAGACCTTGCTGGCGGGGTTTCTTGCCGCGAGAACGGAGCCCGCGATCCGGTTTTGCTCGAGCAGCAGGTCGGCCTGGGCCTTGAGGTGCTGACGGTAGGCGTCGCGTTCGGTCGATGCAGGATATAGCTTCTCGAATGAATATTTGGCGTAGAGCTGCTCGCCGAGCAGCTTTTTCCAATAGGCATGGAAGGCCGGGATCTCCATGACCTTGTCCGGCGCGCCGTCCAGCGCGGTTCGCTCGTCGGCGACTGTGCCGACGATGACGTCAACGCCGTTGAGGGCGCCCTCCTTCGTAAGGTCCACCGAGTCCGTGGTCAGGACGTGACCGTCGATGACCGCGTACATGTTGCTGGTCACGCCGTACATGGCATCGATCTTTGCCGGATCCTTGTAGAACTCTTCGGCCGGCAGCTTTCTGAGATCGTCGAGGCTTTTGCCGGGAAATGTCTTCTCGAAGACCGGGCCCGCCGCAGCCACCTTGTCCGCAAGCGTCACGTAGTTCGGCTTGCCCGGCTGCGCCATCACGGTCGGGCTGGAGTGCATGATCGCTCGCTGGAACAGGCCCTTGGCGAGCGGCGTCGACAGAACGCTTCTGACATTGCGCGATCCCGCCGATTGCCCCGCAATGGTCACGTTGCCCGGGTCACCGCCGAACGCGCCGATGTTCTTCCGCACCCATTTCAGCGCTTCCACGGCGTCGAGGATCGCAAAGTTTCCGGCGCCCTCCTCCTTCATTCCGGGCAAGGCGAGGAAGCCCATGATGTTCAGGCGATAGGCCGCCGAGACGACGATGATGCCCTTGGCGGCGAGCTTGGCCGCGTTGAACTCGACCTCGGAATTGTTGCCGTGGCGGTTGCCGCCGCCGTGGTAGTACACCATCACCGGGAGCGAGCCGTTGGCGGGCTTCGCGGGAGCCCAGATGTTCAGGTAAAGGCAGTCTTCGCTGTCTTTGGGATCCTTCGCCGGGTCCCAATAATATTCATTGAAGTAGAACGTCCCCGGCGGATTGGCGCTGGCGAGCTGATAGCACCGGTTCGGCCATGCGCTGCTGTCCTTGACGCCCGACCAAGGCACCACGGGCTGAGGTGCCCTCCAGCGGTTGGCGCCCAACGGCGGCGCTGCGAACGGCACCGCCTTGTAGACGGACACTCCGGCAACGTCGGACGCAACACCGCGGATCTGGCCGCCCTCCACTGCGATGGCGGCATCTGGCGCCTGGGCCGTGGCGGCCGAAACGGTCAGCCCTGCCAACGCGACAACGGAAAGCATCCTGCTGAGCTTCATGGTTTCCTCCGCGCGGCCATCGGTCGTGGCCGTTGGCTCTCTTGTTGATTTGCGGACTACATTGGACGAGCGCGGCCCCGAGCACTAATGCCGTATCGGAATGATTTGAGAACAAAACGGTATGTCCGAGGACCTGCGTCAGCGCGCATTGGCGGGTGGCGCGAATCTTCGACGACGTCATCATGTGCTCGCCCTGCTCCGCCGAGAACCAATCCTTCACCATGGCTTGCGGGTTCGATTGAGAGCAGGGAACCCGAGAGGTAAAATCGGCTTCAGATTTCAGCAAGGGCTGGGACATCCGGGGGCGACGTCCATGAGCGAATTGCGCGCTGCGGCCAGGCAATCCACGGCGAGGACCGGGATCATCGAATTCGAAGGCGCCAGGGGCAACGTGAGCATCCCCTGCACCATCGCTGATGTCTCCGGCACGGGCGCACGGCTGAAGCTCGACTGGTCGCTGGCGTTTCCCAAGGAGGCCACGCTGGTCTTTGCCGACGGCTTGCGAAAGACCTGCCGCGTGGCCTGGCAGAAGCGGCGGCTGCTCGGCGTTGCGTTCGCCGATGGTGTCGCGAGCGCAGACGAGCAGGCCCTCATGATGACCGAGGAAGAACAGGCCCTGCACCGGCGGCATATTGGCGCCCAGGTCAAAGGCGCGCGCGAGGCGCGTGGCTATACCGAGGCCCAGATTGCGAACCTCGTCGGCGTCTCGCCCGAATTCGTCTCACGCGCCGAAAGCGGTGAAATCAGCATTCCTCTCCACCAGCTCACCCACATGGCCGATCTGCTGCTGGTCGATCTCGACAGTCTCGTGGCAGGCCCGGCGTCCAGCGACGTCGAACTGATGGCGGACTGAACGCACTGCCGTTGCAGGACTGCCCTGCTCTGCTGGTCCATGTGGGAAACGCCTTTCACCTGCTGTAAGCTTGCACCCGTATCAGTGTCGGCGAGGGAGATGATTGCATGGCGGAGCCCGGCTTCGGTCGGTTCATGAAGGACCACCGGGAGTTTTTCAACGCATTGGCCGATGAGGGATGGCGCTCGGTCCCTGGCTATATCGGGGTCGAGGAGAAAATCCTGTCCGGCCGCTTCGACCACCCCAGCCGGATGGGCGCGGTCACGCGGCTGTCGCGCTGGGCCGCCGGCGCCTCTGTGGAGCAGCCGGTTTCGCATGATTGGTGCGAGGAGGTCTTTCTGGTTTCGGGTACGTTGTCGATCGGCACCACGTCACAGGAGGCGCGCGTGCTGGAGGCCGGCACCTATGCCGTGAGGCCGGCCCATGTCGAGCATGGACCGTTCTTCACCCGCGATGGCTGCCTGATGATCGAGTTTCTCTACTATCCGCCGGTTGCCTAGCTCTTGTGGCAGCACGACCCGCTGCCGGCGTCCGTCTGTTGGCCTGAGAGCACGCTGCGGCTGTTGCGCTCCGGCGGGATATCGCCGGCGGCATTGGCCGCGAAGAAGCCGGTCGGCTTCAGCGTGAAACCGGCATATTCGACCGGCATGATCGGGAAATCCTCGGGCTTGCAGATATGGGTGTGGCCGAAGGAGTGCCACACCACGATGTCTGTGTTCTCGATGTTGCGGTTCTGGGCAGCGTAGCGCGGCAAACCGTCGCCGCCGGCATGGTTGTTGGGATAATCGCCGCTGGCGTACTTTTCGTCCCGATCGAATGCCGTGACCCAGACATGCTTGGTGGCAAAGCCGCCGCGCTTGCGCACATAGCTCCCCTCCTGCGCCAGCATCAGCGGGCTCGGATTGACGACGAGCTTGTAGGCGGGTGCATTGCCGACCGAATTGGTCTCGTTGGGATTGCTGATCTTCCAGAACCGGCCGGTCTCACCATTGGCGATGGCGGCAGCATCGCGTTCGCGTGAGAGAACGCGCGTCGTGGTGTCGAACGCGTTGCCGTGCGGATTGTCGTGCCCCCAGGGCCGCGGCACGAAATCGTGCTCGCTGACGGTGTTGCCGCCCCCGTCGAGATCCATGTGCAGGCGCACATTGAAGAAATGCTGGTGCGTCGGGCCGCCGAGATTGTCGTCGACCATTCCACCCCATTTGTACTTTTCGCCCGGCTGCACAGCGGCGGTCTGGATGATGCCGGTGAGTTTTGTTTCCAGTTGGATCGTGCCGTCCTGGTAGAGGTACCAGTAGAAGCCGTAATCGTAATTGCCGACGGTGGCGAAGAACGAGATCACGAGCCGCCGCGATCTGCGCACCTCGAACAGGCCGTTGCGGAACTCGTAGTGTTTCCAAGCAATTCCGTAGTCTTCTTCATGCATGCAGATGGCGTTCTGCATGACGAAGGGTTTTCCATTGTTGTCGGCGGCCGGCACGTCGAAATAATGGATGTTGCCCAGGCAGTCGCAGCCGAGCTCGAGCGCATTGGCGAGCATGCCGAGCCCGTATTCGCCGGCATCGAACGCGGACTTCCAGAAATGGTTCGCGGTCGGATCGGCGTAAGGCACCACCATCTCGGTGACACTGGCGCGATAGATCAGCGACCGCTTGCGCTCGCCGTCCTGATAGCCGAGCTGGTGCAGCACCAGCCCCTCGCGCGGCGTGAAGCCGACGCGAAAACTCCATTTCTGCCAGTCGACCTTCCAGCCATCGACCTTGAAGCTCGCGCCCTCCGGCTGCTCGATATGCAGCGGCTTGATATCGGTGCGTGGATTGGTGACCTCATGTGCGCCGTAATTCCGCTTCTTGCGCGGGATCGGCACGATCGGGTCTGCGTCGGTGAGGTCGATGACCTTGCCACCAATAAGATCGACGACGGCAACGACGCCCTCGATCGGATGCGCGTAGCCGTTGTCCTGAAGATGCTCGCGGAAGAAGCTGACGGCGCGGACGATGCGCGCGCCGCGTTCATACGCGAAATCGAAGAAGCCCGACGAGAATGGATCGACCTGGATCAGCTCGATATCCCTGTCGGTGAGGCCGCGCCGGTACATCGCCTTGAGCCAGCCGGGATCGGCCTTGACCACGGCCTCGCATTTGAAGAATTCCTCCAGCATCACTGACGGCTGGCCGTAGGGCGCTTCGCGGTTTGGAACGATCTTGCGGGCGACGATCTCATTGCGGGCAAGATCGACGATGTGCTCGAGCGCCTCGCCCGTCATCACGTCGAGCGTCAGTGCGAAGGCGCGGCGCCCTATTCCACCCGCGGCCAGTTCCTGCTTGGTCGGCTCTTCCAGCCGCACGGTCGGGAACCGGCAGTTCTCCGGCGAGGGCGCTGCGGCACGGACCAGGGCGCAGGCCGCGCTAATCTCGTCGGCCGTCAGCGGATCGAGCGGATGCGGCGTCGCGGTCTGCGCCTGCGATTGGACTTTGACAGCGTCGAGCATAGGTGTCTCCGAAAGTAATCAGCCGCAAAATGGGTTTAGCTTGAAGCGGCGGCAGGCTCGGTGCACCTCGCCCGCTTGCGGGAGAGGGAGCGCATCGAGTGCGCAGCGGGTAACCGGCATCACGCCTCAGCCAGATGCGCGGTGATGGCGCCGAAGGCCGCGAACCAGCGTTGATCGACCGGGACGTCCATCGCCTTGGGCTGCGTCGCGAGCTTGACGATGACAGTGTCCGAGTCGAGATCGACATAGAGGTGCTGGCCGTGGATGCCGATCGCGGTGAGCGCGTTGCGCGCCGGATCGATCGTGAACCATTTGCTGCGATAGCGCGCACCCGGGAAGAACTCGGCGAGGTCGCCGTCAGCCCAGGCCTTGGGGTCGCCGTTCTCGCGGATGTCGTCGATCCACCAGCCCGGCACCACCTGCCGTCCCTCCACCACGCCGCGATTGCGCATCATCTCGCCGAAGCGCAGCAGGTCACGCGCGGTGACCGAGATACCGCCGGCGAGGCGGCCCATGCCGTGGCTGTCGAGTGTGAGGGAGCCATCCTCCTCGGCGCCCAAGGGCTGCCAGAGATATTCGGAGAGGATGCGATGGTAGGGCATGCCGCAGGCACGCTCATAGACCCAGCCGAGTACCTCGGTGTTGGTCGAGACGTAATGGAACACCTTGCCATGCGGCTTGCCGGTGCCGCGGAGCGTGGCGAGATAGGCCCGCTGATGGCCAGGCTCGACGCCGGGCGGCGGCACGTCCCAGCCCGAGGAGAACCGATACCGCGCCACGTCCCCGGCGGGGTCCTCGTAATCTTCCTCGAATTGGATGGCGACCGCCATGTCGAGGAGATTGCGGACCGTGCAGGTACCATAGACCGAGGTCTCGAGCTCCGGCACGTAGCGCACCACCCTCGCCTCCGGATCGACCAGCCCGTGTGCGACCAGCACGCCGCCGAGCGTGCCGGCGATCGCCTTGCTGATCGAACAGATCAGATGCGGCGTGGTCACGCTCATGCCCTCGCCGTACCATTCGTGGATCAGCGTGCCCCGGTGCATGACGAGCAGCGCGTCCGCAAAGGTCTCGCGCAGCGTCGCCTCAATCGTGGTCGGCTTGCCGTCGGCCGCGGTGAAGCCGAGCTTTGCGAGCTCACGCGGCGCGCTCGAAATCGGCGTCGGACGCGCCGAGCGGCGGATATCGGCGGTCGGCAGCACTTCGCGAACGTGCGTGAAGCCCCAGCGGATGGCTGGAAAGCTGCGCCAGTTGGCGCGAGTGACCTGGGCCTCGGGCGCGGGCGGGCTGCCGCGCATGATCTCGGTCGGTCGCATCTCGATCCTCCGCAAGGCCATCCCGGCCCCGATGTCGGGGGCGGCAAGGATGGGAGATTGCGCTCGAACCGCTTCCAGCGTTATCGAGATCCGGCAATATTTGCCGGGGACGGCGGCGACCATCAGGATGGAGGCCCCGTCTAAGGATAGCTATCCCCGATACCCTTTCACCAGGAGCGCCGATGCCTCTCCCTTCGCAGAACGACTTAGATGGTAGGGAACGGCTCCGAGCCAGTTCGGCCGAGTTCCGAAAGGAAGTGATCGAGATCACCGATGGGATTTTCGTAGCGGTCGGATACTCCGCGAGCAACGTGACGCTCGTCAAGGGAACGGGTGGCTCGATCATTGTGGACACCTCGGCCAATCCGGTCGACGCGCGCGCCATAATTGAAGCTTTCGGTGACCGGATGGAGCGTCCGGTGCGCGCCATCATCTACACCCACAACCACCCAGACCATTCCGGCGGTGCCAAGGTGTTCGCTGGCGACGACGCTCCCGCGATATACAGCCACCAGACGCTGGTCGACGCAAAGCCAGAGTTCGGGCGCGGACCGCGGGGCGGCGGAGACGCCTTCGGCGTGAGCCTGCCAGACGAACTGTTCATCAATGCTGGCACCCAACTGGAGTACGGCCGGAAGACGCCGCATACCCGGGAGGGCTTCCTCCCTCCAACCCGCACCTTCAGCGGCGAGGAAGAAACGATTGAACTGGCCGGCATCCGCATGCGCCTCATCCACACTCCGGGAGAGTCCCCGGAGAACGTCGCCGTCTGGATCGCCAGCAAGAGCGTTCTCCTTCCGGGCGACGACTTCTACAAGTCGTACCCGAACCTCTCTCCGCTGCGCGGCCTTCGCCTGAGGCCCCCAGAAACGTGGATCTCCAGCCTCGACAAGATGATCGGACTGAACGCCGACTATCTCGTCCAGGGACATATGCGCCCAGTCCTCGGCAGGGACGAGGTTCGCCACGCTCTGACGGCTTATCGGGATGGCATCAAGATCGTCCTCGACCAAACCCTGGAGGGTATCAGACAGGGCAAGACACCGGACGAATTGGTACAGCAGGTGAAGCTGCCACCTGAACTGATGACGAGCCCCTATCTGCAAGAATACTATGGCAGCGTCGCTTGGACGGTTCGCGGCATCTACGCCGATTATGTTGGCTGGTTCGACGGCAACCCGACCAACATTTTCCCGCTTGCGCCCGTCGAGCAGGCGGCAAAGGTGATCGATATGGCCGGGGGCGTTGACGCCATGCTTGCCCGCGCTCGCCACGCTGTCGAAGGCGGCGAATTCCAATGGGCGGCCGAGTTGACCGACTACGTCCTGACCGTCGATGCGGCGAATGCCGCCGCTAGGAGGATCAAGGCAACCGCGCTGACTGAGCTTGGGGAGCGACAGGTCAACGCTACGGCCCGGAACTATTATCTCACCTCGGCGCAGTTCCTGCTGCGCACGTAGAGGGCCGGCTGGTTCGTTTACGAGGGTGAGGTGGGGACTTGAAAGACGGAGGTCTAACGTTCACCCTTCGGCGACTTCGCCCGATATCCGCTCTTCCGCGGTTGGGGATTGACCGGAGGTCGGCCAGTCCCCTTAATGAACACACGCCCTAGATCAGGACCGACGAATTTCGACGTGTTGCCATGGCCTTAAGCGTAACTCTTCCGATTCAAGACTCGGCTGCCAGCCTGCTCCAGGCGAGCAGCACCGATGTCGATCAGCACTGCGCCGCGCTCGGGCGCTGGCGGCTGAGCTACGACCAGATCAGTGCCGGCGCATTCACGGGCAGCTTTACCCAGCTCTCGCTGCCCCGCGTCGAAGTGTTCCGCGAGATCACCAGCCAGCAGGTCCGCCAATACGGCCAGCTCGGCGCCGATAGTTTTGGCATCGGCCTGCCCTGGCACGGCGACGGCGAGGTCAATTGCAACGGCGCCAGCGCGACCGGAGCCAAGGTCATTGCCTGCATCGACGCCGAAGTCGACATGTGCACGCCGAAGGCGTTCGAGCTCCGCGGCGTCGTCACCAGCGCGGCGCTGATCGAGCAGCTTGCCGCTCGCCTCAACATCGAGCTGCCGCGCGCGGTCTGGCACCAGTTGCGGGTGATGGAGACGGCGGAGGCGCCGGTCGCGCGGCTGCGCGCGCATCTGGCAGGGATCCAGGAGACCATCACGACCGCCCCCGAACGCTTCGGCGATCCGGCCGTCCGGCAGACGCTGGAGGATGCCCTCCTCGTCGAAATCATGGACATGCTGCCGACGGCGCGCCCTGCCGATCCCGGCCGCAGCGCCGTGGCGCGCAAGCGCACTGTGGATCGCGCCCGCGCGCTGATGCATGGCAGCGGCGACCGTTCGCTCTCGCTGCTGGAGGTCTGTAAGGAAGTCGGCGCCAGCCCGCGCAAGCTCGGCTATTGCTTCCAGGAAGTTCTCGGCACGAGCCCGATGCATTATTGGCGCGCGATGCGGCTCAACCGCGTGCGGCGTGACCTCAAGCGCGGCGTCGGGACGTCAGTCTATGACATCGCCGTGCAACACGGTCTCTGGCACTTCAGCCAGTTCTCACTCGACTACAAGCGCCACTTCTCCGAGCTTCCCTCGGAGACCTTGCGGCGCGCCAGACTGGCGGCTTGACCGGGATCAGCGGTGCCGCAGCCGACGGTTGACCCGGCGCGCCAGATAATCGCCCGCGCTCTGGACCAGCTGCACCAGCGCGATCAGCACGACCACGACGGCCAGCATCATCTCCGGCATGAAGCGTTGGTAGCCGTAGCGGATGCCGAGATCACCAAGCCCGCCGCCGCCGACGGCGCCGACCATTGCTGAGTAGCCGAGCAGGCTGACGACTGCGAGCGTCAGCGCCAGCAGCAGGCCGGGCAGCGCTTCGGGGATCAGCACCTTGAACACGATCTGGATCGGCGAGGCACCGAACGACGACGCAGTCTCGATCAGGCCGCCGTCAACCTCGCGGATTGCGGCCTCGACGAGGCGCGCAATGAACGGCGCCGACGCGATGGTCAGCGGCACGATCGCCGCGGTCGAGCCGATCGAGGTGCCGGCAATCAGCCGCGTAAACGGGATGATGGCGACGACCAGGATGATGAAGGGCGTCGAGCGCGTCGCATTGACGACGATGCCGAGCACGCGATTGACGGCGGGAGCCGCGAACAGCTCGCCCTTCCGGCTGGTGGCAAGGAAGACGCCGAGCGGCAGGCCGAACGCGGTGCCGAGCAGCGCCGCGACGCCGACCATGTACAGGCTCTCGAAGGTCGCCTGGACGATCAGGTTGATGAGTTCAGGCGACATAGCCGAGACGCTCCGCCGAGACTTGATATTGAGACAGCCAGGCCAGCGTGCGCGTTGCCGCGCCCTCGTCGCCGGGGATACCGAGCACCAGCGATCCCACATGCTGGCCGCCGATCTCGTCAATGCGCGCCGACAGCAGCGAGACGTCGAGGCCGAGCTCGCGGGCAAGCCGCGCGATCAGCGTGTCGCCGGCCCCTGCCCCGCGCACCTGGACGCGGATCACGGCGTGGCTGCCCGGCTGCTGCACGATCCGGCTGGCCAGCGAAACCGGCAGGCTATCGCCGGTCACCTCGGCCAGGAAGGATTGCGTGATCGGATGCTTCGGGTGGGTGAAGATATCAGCGACGTGGCCGCTCTCGACGACATGGCCGGCATCCAGCACGACGACTTCCTTGGCCAGCTGGCGCACCACGGACATTTCATGGGTGATAAGCACGATAGTCACCCCGAGCTCGCGGTTGATGTTGGCGAGCAGATCGAGGATGGCGCGCGTGGTCTGCGGATCGAGCGCGGAGGTCGCCTCGTCCGACAGCAGCACGCTCGGCCGCGTTGCCAAAGCGCGAGCAATGCCGACGCGCTGCTTCTGGCCGCCGGAGAGCTCTGAGGGGTAACGGTCGTGCTTGTCGGCGATGCCGACGAGGTCGAGCAGCTCGGCCACGCGCGCCTTGATGTCGGCCTTGGACCAGCCTGCGATTTCCAGCGGCAGCGCAATGTTGTTGGCGGCGGTGCGCGACGACAGCAGGTTGAAATGCTGGAAGATCATGCCGATCGAGCGCTGCGCGAGCCGCAACTCACGGCCGGTGAGCGCCGAGATATCCTTGTTATCGACAACCACGCGGCCCGTGTTGGGCTTCTCCAGCCCGTTGATCAACCGAACCAGGCTCGACTTGCCGGCGCCGGAGCGGCCGATCACGCCGGTGATGGAACCGCGCGCGATCGCGAAGTCGATGCCCTGCAGCGCGTTGACGCCGGGCTTGCCGCGATAGGCCGGATAGGTCTTCGAGATGTTCTCGAACCGAACCATGGCCTCTGGCTCAGCCGCGGCGTCTCCGATTTTGACGGGCTCTCCGATCACCAGCGATGCGTGCGCATTCATGGAAGCGGCTTTCATGCACGATATCTAGTTCGCCCGCCGGAAAGGCGCACGAGAACCAAGCCGCTTTCCAAGCGACGGAGGGTGGAACAATGGCAGGGCGCCGAACGGCGACGCTGCACTGCAGCACACCATCGCCTTTTCAGGTCTTTCTTGCAATTTCAGATATTTGCGAGGAGTTGGGCGAAGTTTTCCCGATCCCTCGCCTTGGAAGAAAATTCATCTGCCGGGGTGTCTGCCTGCGGCCGGGCTTACCGGACCATTGCTAGCCAGGGCAGCACGATCAGCAGCAGCCCGGCGAAATACAGCACCCCGAAGATCAGGCCAAAACCCCAGAACTGCCCCTTCCCGATATAGCCACTGCCGTAATACATCGGCGCCGGCCCTGTGGCGTAAGGCGAGATCACGCCCATCAGGCCGAGCGAATACATGCAGAGCGCAGCGAGCGTCGGGACCGGCAGATCGGGTATGCCGGAACCGACCGCGAGCACGACCGGCAACACGGCCGCCGCATGCGAGGTGATGCTCGAGAAGAAATAGTGGATCCAGAAGAACAGCGCGACCAGAAGGATCATCGCGGTCGACGGCGAGAGTCCTGAGAGCGGTTTAGCGAATTCGTTGGCGAACCATTTGATGAAGCCGATCTCGTTCAATCCCGAGGCCAAGGTCAACAGCGAGGTGAAATAGAAGAACACCTCCCAGGCGCCCCTCTCGCTGACGATGTCGGCGAACTCGATCACGCCGGTGACCAGCATCAGCGAGATCACGATGAAGACGACGGTGGTGGCGTTGACGAAGTTCGAGCCGAGCAAGGGCACGTGAATGTCCGGGCTCGAGCCCGCGATCCACAGGAACATCGCGAGGATGATCAGCGCCAGCATGATCCACTCGTTGCGCGACATCGGGCCCATCTCCGCGAGCTCCTTCGCGGCCCAATCGGAGATTTCCGGGCTGTGCTTCACCTCCGGTCGGCAGATCGCGTAACTGAGCAGCGGAACAATGATCATTAGCAGCAGGCCGAGCGGTGCGAAGCCGATGAACCACTGGCCCCAGCTCACATCGACGCCGACCGTCTTCTTGGCGATCGCGAGCGCCGCCGCGTTCGGCGCGAGCGCTGTAAAGAACAGCGAGCTTGTGATCGCGGTCGCCGCGAATGCGGTCCACATCACATAGGTGCCGATCTTGCCGGCGGTCGGCCCCGGCTCGGAGCCGTAGATGCGCGGAATGTTGCTGATGATGGGATAGACGATGCCGCCGCTGCGCGCGGTGTTGGACGGCGTCGCGGGTGCGAGCAGGAAGTCCGACATCGCGACCGCATAGCCGAGGCCGAGCGTGTTGCGCCCCAGGCGCCGCACCAGCACCAGCGCAATGCGCCGGCCAAGCTGGCTCTTGCGATAGCCGATCGAGAACACGAAGGCGCCGACGATCAGCCACACCGTGCTCTCGGCAAAGCCCGCCAGCATCCAACGCAGCGATTTGTTGGGATCGGCATCGATATAGCCGCCGACGCCCGCGACCGTCAGCCCGATCAGGCCGACCGCACCGACCGGCATCGATTCCAGGATCAGCCCGGTGATGACGGCCGCGAACACGGCAAAATAGTGCCACTGATTGACGTTGAGACCCGCCGGCGCCGGCCACAGATAGATCGCCAGCCATACCACCAGCGGCGCGATCAGCTTCCAGCGAAACCCCTTCGCTTCGGGCGCCTGCGTGTTGGCGGTCATGAGCCCTCCCCCTCGATTGTCATCGCATCTGGCCGGCCCGTTGTCCGAGCCGTTCCTGTCCCAGCCGCGGCGTATACGGACTGTCCGAGGCGCGATCAATGGCCTCGGGTGCGTTCTATCGTCCCTTGAACCGGGGCTTGCGGCGGCTGAGGAACGCCTCGACGCCCTCCTTATGATCTTCGCTGAGGCTCGCCAGCGCGAACTGGTCGACATCCATGTGGCTGGCAAGGTCATCGAGCGCATGCGCGAGCCGGTTGACGGTCAGCTTGGTCATGGCGACCGAGAGCGGCGGCTGCGCGGCCACCTTGCGGGCGAGCTCCATGGCAGCATCGAAGGAGCGGCCGGGGTCGACGACCTGCTCGACTAGGCCCCATTGATAGGCCTCATCGGCGCTGATGCGCTCGTCGGCCAGGATCACCGCCTGCTTGGTGCGGGCAGGTCCAATCAGATGCAGCATGCGCGGGATGCTCTGCCAGCTCATGTTCATGCCGAGCCCGATCTCTGGCACGCGCAAATGCGCGTCACTGCCCATGATTCGAAAGTCGAGCGCGACCGCAAGCGCCACGCCGCCGCCGACGCAAAAGCCTTCGATCGCCGCGATCGTGATCTGCTCCATCTCCTGCCAGGCATGCGTGAGCCGCGGCCCGAGCTTGAGATGCCGCCGCAGCGTGCCGAGGTCCATCTCCTTGCGCGAACGCCCTTCGGCGTCCTTCAAATCAAAGCCGGCGCTGAATGCACCGGCATTGCCGGTCAGCACCACGACGGACGTCGTCGCATCATCCTCGAAGCTGCGCGCGGCCGCGGTGAGCTGGCGCATCGCCTCCGGCGACAAGGCGTTGATGCCGTCATGACGGTCGAACCGCACGATGGCAATCCGCCCCTCGGCCCCGAGTCCCTTCTCGATCTTGACGAAGTCTTTCACGGGGCGTCTCCGAAGCTGATTTTCGCCTGATCGTAGCGCACAAACGGCGTCACGAATACGTGGCTGGATAGCGCTGCAACGAAGGCTCGACACGCAGGGAAAACTTCGCCTATCTTCCGCGTCATGAGCCACGATCATGATCACGACCACCACCATCATCACCACGACCACGATCATTCGGAATTGTCGGAGACCGAGCTGCGCGTGCGCGCACTCGAGACGATTCTGACCGAAAAAGGCTATGTCGAGGCGGCAGCGCTCGACGCCATCATCCAGGCCTATGAGACCAAGATCGGCCCGCATAGCGGCGCGCGCGTCGTGGCCAAGGCCTGGACCGATCCCGCGTTCAAGAAGGCGCTGCTGGAGGACGGCAGCAAGGCCATCGGCACGCTCGGCCATGTCAGCCGCGTCGGCGACCATCTCGTCGTGGTCGAGAATACCCCTGAGCGTCACAACATGGTCGTGTGCACGCTGTGCTCCTGCTACCCTTGGGAAATGCTCGGGCTGCCGCCGGTCTGGTACAAGGCCTCGCCCTACCGCTCGCGCGCGGTGAAAGACCCGCGTGGCGTGCTCGCTGATTTCGACGTGACGCTGCCGAAGGACATGGAAATCCGGGTCTGGGATTCCACGGCAGAGACGCGCTTCCTGGTGCTGCCGATGCGCCCCGCAGGCACGGACGGCTGGAGCGAGGGGCAGCTCGCCGACCTCGTCACGCGAGACTCGATGATCGGTACCGGTTTTCCCAAAACGCCGGGAGCGCCGTTGTGAACGGCGTCCATGACATGGGCGGCATGGACGGGTTCGGCAAGGTCAAGCCCGAGCCCAACGAGCCGGTGTTCCACGCGAAGTGGGAGGGCCGCGTGCTGGCCATGGTGCGCGCAATGGGCGCGACCGGGGCCTTCAACATCGACACCTCGCGCTTCTATCGCGAGACGCTGCCGCCGCATGTCTATCTCTCGAGCTCCTACTACAAGAAATGGTTCCTCGGGCTCGAGGAGATGCTGATCGAGAAGGGCTACCTCACCCGAGAGGAAGTCGCCGCTGGCCGTGCGGCGAAGCCCGGAAAGGCGCTTAAGCACGGCAAGTTCGACCTCGCCAACGTCGAGCGCGTGATGGTGCGCGGCAAATTCGCTCGCCCAGCGCCCGCGCCCACCAAGTTCAACATCGGCGACCGCGTCCGCGCCAAGAATATCCATCCCACCACGCACACGCGGCTGCCGCGCTATGTGCGCGGCCGTGCCGGTGTGGTCGAGCTGAACCACGGCTGCCACGTGTTTCCGGACTCGGCGGCGATGGAGCTCGGCGAGAACCCGCAATGGCTCTATACGGTCGTGTTCGAAGGTCGTGATCTCTGGGGCGCGGATGGCGATCCGACCCTGAAGGTCTCGGTAGACGCGTTCGAGCCCTATCTGGACCCGGCCTGATGAGCAGCAGTGCCGCGGCCGCGACGGCGGCCATTTCGAGCATACCGCGCGATGACGATGGTCCGGTATTCCGCGCACCCTGGGAAGCGCATGCCTTCGCGATGGCGCTGACTTTGCATGACCGCGGCGTATTTACCTGGCCGGAATGGGCCGCAGCCCTGGCCTCCGAGATCAAGCGCGCGCAGGCGGCCGGCGACCCCGATACGGGCGAGACCTACTATCTGCACTGGCTCGCCACGCTGGAAGGGTTTGTCGCACGCAAGGGCGTCGCGTCGATGGACACGTTGCATCGCTATCGCGACGCCTGGGACCACGCAGCGGATCGCACGCCGCACGGCAAGCCGATCGAGCTGCTGGACGAGGATTTTCGGTAGACCTCCGTCATTGCGAGCGCAGCGAAGCAATCCAGACTCTTTCCGCGGAAAGAGTCTGGATTGCTTCGTCGCTTCGCTCCTCGCAATGACGGCACTACCTTCCCGCCACAAACTCCCGCCACCCCTTCGCCCGCAAATTGCACGCCGGACACTCCCCGCACCCGTATCCCCAATCATGCTGCGCGCCGCGTTCGCCGAGATAGCAGGTGTGCGACTGCTCCCGGATGAGATCGACGAGCCCCTCGCCGCCGAGATCATGCGCGAGTTTCCACGTCGCCGCCTTGTCGATCCACATCAGCGGTGTGTGCAGCTCGAAGGCTCTCGCCATGCCGAGCGAGAGCGCGGCCTGCATGGCGCGGATCGTGTCGTCGCGGCAATCGGGATAGCCGGAATAGTCGGTCTCGCACATGCCGCCGACGATGTGGGTGATGCCGCGCCGGTAGGCCAGCGCCGCGGCAAAAGTCAGGAACACCAGATTGCGGCCGGGCACAAAGGTGTTCGGCAAGCCATCGGCGCCCATCGCGATCGCGACGTCGCGGGTCAGCGCGGTGTCGGACACGGCCGCCAGCGTCGGGATCGACAGCGTATGGCTCTCGCCCAGCCTTGCGGCCCAATCGGCGCGCAAGCCTTTGATGCCGTCGAACAGCCGGTCGCGGCAATCGAGCTCGACGGCGTGGCGTTGTCCGTACGCGAACCCCAGCGTTTCAACGCGCGCGAAGCGGCTCAGCGCCCAGGCGAGGCAGGTGGTGGAATCCTGGCCGCCGGAAAACAGCACCAGCGCGGTTTGTGATGAAAATGCGTCACTCATGATCGCGCTTTAGCACCACGCGCATCGCCCGCCAATCGGTGGAAATCGGCGTGTTCCGGTTGTCGGCGCTGGGATCGGCGGCCCGCTTTTGGCATAAGGTTTGGGACCCAGGAGACTGCCCCGCAATGACCCCTTCCCGCGACATTTCCCGCCTGATCGAGATCATGGCGGCGCTGCGCACGCCAGTGACCGGCTGCCCCTGGGACCTCGAGCAGAATTTTGCGACCATCGCGCCCTACACGATCGAGGAAGCCCATGAAGTGGTCGACGCGATCGACCGCGGCGATCTCGACGATCTCCGCGAGGAGCTCGGCGACCTCCTGTTGCAGGTGGTGTTCCACGCCCAGATGGCTGAGGAGCAGAACGCCTTTGCCTTCGGCGACGTCGTCGAGGCCATCACGCGAAAAATGATCCGGCGCCATCCCCATGTCTTCGCCGACAAGGACGGCAATCTCGCCTCCTCCCACGTCAAGGAAGTCTGGGACCGTATCAAGGCCGAGGAGAAAGCCGAGCGCGCCGCGCGCCGGCCGCCGGACGCAACGCCAGCACACAAATCGCTGCTGTCGGGCGTCAAGGTCGGCCAGCCCGCGCTGACCCGCGCCATGGAGCTGCAACGCAAGGCCTCCACCGTCGGCTTTGACTGGAACGACCCGCGCGCAGTGCTGCAGAAGATCCGCGAGGAAGCGGACGAGATCGAGGCCGCGCTCGATCGCAACGACAAGCAGGAGATCGCGGAGGAAACCGGTGACCTCATGTTCGCGCTCGTGAACCTCGCCCGCCATGTCGACGCCGATCCGGAAGCTGCGCTACGCGCGACCAATGCAAAATTCGAGCGGCGCTTTGCCTATATCGAGCGGGCGCTGGAGGCGCAGGGGCGCACGCTGGAACAGGCGTCGCTGGCGGAGATGGATGCGCTGTGGAACGAGGCAAAGACAGCTACGTGATACGAGGATACGCGGTGGACATCAGGAAGGACGATCCGAAGGCGGCACACGTCGCCGACTTGCTGGCGCATCATCTGGAAGAACTGCGCAGCGTCATGGGCGAGCACGCGCAGGCACTCGACGCGAGCGGCCTATCAGCCCCGTCCGTGACGTTCTGGACCGCCTGGCAAGGCGACGTACTGGCTGGCTTCGGTGCGCTGAAGCAGCTTGATGCGACACATGGCGAAGTGAAGTCGATGCGCGCAGCGCCGACCGCGCGGCGAACCGGAGCCGGGCGCACGATTCTGAACCACATCATTGCCGAGGGCCGCAGGCGCGGATATGCGCGCCTCAGCCTGGAGACCGGCACGGCGCCGCTGCACGAACCTGCCATCGCGCTCTACCGCAGCGCAGGCTTTGTCTCCTGCGAGCCGTTCGCCGACTATCAGGCCAGCCCGCACAACCAGTTCATGAGCCTCGATCTGTCAAATTGAGCCTCTTGGGTCCGTAGCCCCGATGGAGCGCAGCGCAATCCGGGGCACGTCGCGTCGTGATATCCCGGATTTCGCTGCGCTCCATCCGGGCTACGAAGGCTTACGCCGACAGGCGCGGCACGGCATCAAACCTGTTCACCACGATATCCCGCTTGGTCTCGTCCACCCGCACGGTCATATCAAAACGGCCGTCGTGCAGCTCTTTGGCCAGCACCTCGGAATTGCGGTGCAGCCAGGAGATGCCGGCGCCGTCGGCGGCGTCGATGGAGAGGTCGAGCGTGGTGCGTTTGGCGGCGAGCCGCTCCTCGATCGCGCTGAGCAGCGCGTCGATCCCCTCACCTGACACGGCGGAGACCAGCATGGCCGGATGATCTTCCGGCCTGCGGGCTGCGATGTTCAAAAGCTCTTCGCGCTGTTCGGCATCGTAACGGTCGATCTTGTTCCAGACCTCGATGATGCGGCCGGAATCATCCGGATTGATACCGAGCTGGCGCAGCACTGCGTCGACGTCGCTCTGCTGCGCTTCGGCATCCTCATGCGAGATGTCGCGCACATGCAGGATGACGTCGGCCTCCAGCACCTCTTCCAGTGTGGCGCGGAAGGCGGCGACGAGCTGCGTCGGCAGATTGGAGATGAAGCCGACGGTGTCCGACAACATCGCCTTGCCGCCATGCGGCAGCGTCAGCGCGCGCAAGGTGGGATCGAGCGTGGCGAACAGCATGTCGGCGGCCTGCACGTCGGCGCGGGTCAGGCGGTTGAACAGCGTCGACTTGCCGGCATTGGTGTAGCCGACCAGCGCGACCACGCGATACGGCACGCGCTGGCGGCCGGCGCGATGCAGCCGCCGCGTCGCCTGCACCTTCTTCAGCTCGCCCTCGAGCTTGGCGATGCGCTCCTGGATCAGGCGGCGGTCGGCCTCGATCTGTGTCTCGCCGGGACCGCCCATGAATCCAAAGCCGCCGCGCTGGCGCTCGAGATGGGTCCACGAGCGCACCAGGCGCGAGCGCTGGTAGTTGAGATGCGCAAGCTCGACCTGGAGCGAGCCTTCCTTGGTCTTGGCACGGCGGCCGAAGATTTCGAGAATGAGCCCGGTGCGGTCAAGCACCTTGGCATGCAATTCCTTCTCGAGATTGCGCTGCTGGATTGGCGCCAGCGCGCAATCCATCACCACGAGTTCGGCATCGAGGCTCTTGGCCAGCGCAGCGATCTCCTCGACCTTGCCCTTGCCGATGTAGGTCGCGGGCCGGATCTGGCTGATCGGCGCGATGATGGCATCGGCAACGACGAGATCAATCGCACGCGCGAGGCCGGCGGCTTCGTCGAGCCGGGCCTCCGCGTCGCGCTGGACGTAGCTCTCCGATTGCGCGTCGGCACCGCCTGCGCGCACTCGCAAATAGGGGCCGATGACAAGCACCCGCCCCGTCTGCTTAGCCCCAGCCGACCGCGGGCGGTCGGCCTCCCCGTCGAAATTCCGGGGTTCCAATCAGATCACTCTCAAGCCGGCTGATCCTCGCCGCCTTCGAACAGCTGGATCGGAGCGCCCGGCATAATGGTCGAGATCGCATGCTTGTAGACGAGCTGCGAGTGACCGTCGCGCCGAAGCAGCAAACAGAAATTGTCGAACCAGGTCACGATGCCCTGGAGCTTCACCCCGTTGACCAGAAAGATCGTCAGTGGCGTTTTGGTTTTGCGAACGTGATTGAGGAAGGTGTCCTGTAGGTTTTGTGCGCGGTCTGCCGCCATTGTTTTTTTCTCGCTTTGAGTTTCTTTTTATTGCGCCGGTCGTGACCCTGTTTTCGAAATTGAGGCCTTCTTCCGGTTGCCGTCCCTCATGAGATCCCCCTCGGAGGAACGGCAGGTCGATTAGAGGACAGGACGGGTTATTAGGCAAGCCGCTTGACGCGGCAGGGCCTGCTCGATTGCCCCGAAAAACTACGGAAATCGATGATTTCTCTCGCTTATCCCCGCGGTCTGGCCAAGGCGTCGGGGCGTTAGCCGACGCCGAGCGCCTTCAGTTTCCGGTGCAGAGCCGAACGTTCCATGCCAACAAACTCGGCCGTGCGAGAAATATTTCCTGAAAAACGGCTGATCTGGGCAATCAAATAGTCGCGCTCGAACACTTCGCGAGCTTCGCGCAGCGGCAGGCCCATGATGTGCTCGCCATTGTTGCTGGTGGGCATCGCCGGCACCATCGAGCCGACATCCTGTGGGAGCATATCTGCGGTGATGATCACCTCCGGTCCGCCAGCGGCCAGAATCATGACTCTCTCAACGTTGTTGCGGAGCTGACGTACATTGCCTGGCCAGACATGCGATTGCAGCACCGCCATCGCGTCCTGCCCGATCTGCCGCTTGGGAAGGCCGCTGCCGGCCGAGATCTGCTCCATGAAATAGTCGATCAGCTCGGGAATGTCCTCGCGACGCTCCGACAGCGCGGGCACGCGGATCGGCACCACCGAGAGTCGATGATAGAGGTCCTCGCGGAAATGGCCGGCCGCGATCTCTTCTTCGAGGTTGCGCGCGGTCGAGGAGATGATGCGGACATCGACCTGCACCTTGGCGGTGCCGCCAACGCGCTGGAACGACTGCTCGACCAGCACGCGCAGGATCTTGTTCTGGGTCTCGCGCGGCATGTCCGCGATCTCGTCGATGAACAGCGTGCCGCCGTGAGCCTCTTCGAGCGCGCCGGGCTTGCGCGGCTGCTCGCCGTTGGACTGTTCGACGCCGAACAGCTCGTGCTCCATGCGCTCGGGCGTGATCGCGGCGGCATTGATGACGACGAAGGGGCCATCGGCACGGCCAGAGGCCGTATGCAGCGTGCGCGCGGTCAACTCCTTGCCGGCGCCGGCGGGGCCGACGATCAGGATGCGGCTGTTGGCCTTCGCTGCGCGCTCGATGGTCTGGCGCAGCTGGTTCATGCTCGGCGAGCGGCCGACCAGCGAGCTTGCGCTCGGCGCGAGCTGTTTCAGCTCTTTCACCTCGCGCTTGAGCCGCGAGTTTTCCAGCGCGCGGTTGGCGACCAGGATGAGCCGGTCTGCCTTGAACGGCTTCTCGATGAAATCATAGGCCCCGCGCTTGATCGCGGCGACCGCGGTCTCGATGTTGCCGTGGCCGGAGATCATCACCACAGGCAGATCGGCATTGTCCTTCTTGACCTGCTCAAGCAGTTGCAAGCCGTCGAGCTTGGAGCCCTGCAGCCAGATGTCGAGGAATACGAGGTGCGGCCGGCGATTGGCGATTTCGGCCAGCGCCGAGTCGCTGTCGCGCGCCGTTCGCGTGACAAAACCCTCGTCCTCGAGGATGCCTGCAACGAGATCCCGAATATCGGCCTCATCATCGACAATCAGAATTTCACTTGCCATGGGTCGCGCCTGTCTTGTCAGATGCCTGTTGAGGCTTCGATTTTCGTTGAATCATTGGTCTTTTCAGCCGGCTCTTTGGTTTCGTCCGCCGGCTCTTTTGTTTCCTGCGCCATGACGGAATCCGCAGCAGTTTCCTTGATATCCGCCGCGGTTGCGTCCTTCACCGGCTCTTTGACGGCCGGCGCCAGCTCGGCTCCCTCGGCCTTCTTGGCCTCGCCGGAGATCGCAAAGCGCATCCGCATCCACGCGCCGCGCTGGCCTTCCCGGAAGTCGGAGGCGTCCTTCAATTCGATGCGGCCGCCATGGTCTTCCAGCACCCGGCCGACGATGGCAAGGCCAAGGCCGGTGCCCTTGGCGCGCGTCGTCACATAGGGCTCGAGCAGCCGCGAGCGCGCGACCTTGGGCAGGCCAATGCCGTTGTCGATGACGTCGATCAGCACGTCCTCGCCCTCGCGCGACACCACAACGTCGATGCGGCCTTTGCCGTTTTCCTGGCCGAGCTCCTCCCGCGGGACCTGCTCGATCGCCTCGGTGGCGTTCTTGACGATGTTGGTGACCGCCTGCGAGATCAGCCGCCGGTCGAACTGGGCGCGCAGCGGATCGTCCCTGAACTCGGCCTCGATATCGATCTCGGGATGGGCGACCTTCATCAGGAACACCGCCTGCCGCACGGTGTCGGCGACGTCCTCGCCTTCCATCACGGGCTTCGGCATCCGCGCAAAGCGCGAGAACTCGTCGACCATGCGCCTGATATCGTCGACCTGGCGCACGATGGTGTCGGTGCACTGCTCGAAGATCTGCTTGTCCTTGGCCTCGGTGATGTCCTTGCCGAACTTGCGGCGGATGCGTTCGGCGGAGAGCTGGATCGGCGTCAGCGGGTTCTTGATCTCGTGGGCGATGCGGCGCGCGACATCGCCCCAGGCCGAGGTGCGCTGCGCCGACACCAGCTCGGTGATGTCGTCGAGCGTGATGATGTAGCTGTCGTGCGGCTGGTTCTTCTCGGCGCTGACGCGCACTGACAGATTTCGCTCGGCGCCGTCGCGTGTGATCGTGATCTGGCCCTGCACCAGGCGTTGGGTCCCTTCCCGCGACGTCTTCATCATCTCGTCGAGCTCGGGCAGCACGTCGGAGAGCGGGTGGCCGAGGGTCTCGGCCTCGGAATGCCCGATCAGCTTCTCGGCGGAGCGGTTGAGGATGCCGACGCCGCCCGAGGTGTCGACGCCGATGATGCCGGCGCTCGCCGAGGACAGCACGGCCTCGATGAAGCGGCGGCGGCTGTCGATGAGGTCGCTGGCGTTGACCAGCTCGTCGCGCTGGCTGCGCAATTCCTGCGTCATCTTGTTGAAGGTCTCGCCGAGCTGGGCGAGATCACCTTCCGATTTGTGCACCGGCACCTGGACGTGCAGATCGCCTGTCGAGACGGTGTTGGCCGCGTTCATCAACCGCCTGATCGGCGCCACCAGCGAGTTTGCGAAGTTGAGCCCGATCAGCACCGAGGCCATCAAAATGGTCAGCGCAATCACCGCGAACATCAGTGCGAACGCGACCTGGATGCCGAGCTTGCGCGACTCGATCTGCGCGTATTCGGCGACGCTCAGCTCGGTCTGCCTGAGCTGGGCGACGACTCTAGGATCAAGTGGGCGAGCGACGTAGAGGAAGGTATTGGTAAAGCCCCTCAGCCTGATCACGGCGGCCACAAGATTTTGATCGGGCAAGACCGCGATCTCAGGCTCATTCTCGTTGACGTTCTGAAGAAATTCCGGTGCAGGCGGCGCGAAGGCGAGCGGGACGCCCCCGGTCTCTGCCGACAGGATCGGATTGGCGTCCTTGCCCATGAGCATCGCGCCCGGGAGGTTGCGTGCCGCTGCGCTCGAGGTCAAAAGCTGCAGGAACGACTGCCGATCCTGGTCAAACAGCTGCGGAACGCGCGAGACGTCGTTGGCCATGCCGAGAATGTCGCCGCGAATGACTTGCGCGTGCTCCTGCACATAGGCGCGCGCGATGATCAGCGAATTCTGGATGACCTCCTTGGTCGGTCCCGAGAACAGCCGGTCGAGGCCGCGCTCGATCGTGACATTGGCGACGACGGCCACCAGCACCGCCGGCAGCACTGCAACGATCGAGAACAGACCGACGATCTGGACGTGAAGCCGCGCCGCTGCCCGCCCCCGCCGGCGGGCCTGGATCATCTGCCAGACCTCGCGGACGATGATCCCGATCAGGAGCAGGATGGTGCCTGCATTGATCGCCAGGAAGGAACTGACGACCTCCCGGGTCGGCTCGATGCTGGTCAGGCCGGTCAGGACCAGGAAGGTCAGAAGCGCCGACAGCAACGCCAGAGCAACGGCAAACGGACCCAGCCAGCGCCACACCGACCAGCGCCGGGGCTCTTCCGCTGGGGCCGTGTCAAAGGATGCGGCCGAGGTGTCTGCGCTGGTCATTCCGGCAATGGGGTGCTGAAAACGGGTCCGCGATGGGCGGGTACTGATGTATTCGTACCACATTGTTGCCGAATTGCGACAATTCCGCGGCGTCCCCGCCGCGACGCACCGGCGCATCCACAGGGATGCCGGCCTACCAGGTGTACCGGAGCAGGCCCTTGCCGGCATAGGAACGGCTGACGTCGGAGAAGGCGCCCTCGAACCCGGCGCGGGCAGACCAGCCGTTCAGCCAGTTGATGTCCGCCCCGAGCGAGGTCAGCACCGCATCACGCCCTTGCGCCGCGCCGCTGACGGTGAAGCCCGATGCGGGCAGCGCCAGAAAGGACGCCGCCGCCCAGCGGTCCGGATCGAAATCATGCGCCCAAGCCATCCGGCCATTGACGGTCAGCAGGCCGTTCCGGATTGCGAAAGTTTGATCGGTGCGGACACCGATCTCGCTGCGGCTGTCGGTAACGTTGCGCCCCGAATAGGACAGCGCAAACGTCCCCGCTCCCGATACCGCGGACTCGGCATAAGCCGGCAGCGCGACAGTGGTGAATTGCGCGGCCGCATAGGGTGTGATGCCAAGCCCCCTCGATGAGGGAACGGCGAGGCGATAGCCGCCTTCGACACGGCCCGACCAGGCATTGGCATGAAACTCCGCGCGCAGGCGGTCGACGCCGGAAACCGTCACCGTGCGGTCGGTGGTGATGTCCTGCCAGCCATAGCCGAGGCCGGCGACAACATAGGCCGCCCCCGATTTGTGCCGAACGAACGCGCCGGCCTGGAACAGATCGGAGCGCGCCGTTCCTGAATTGGCGACGTTGGCGTTGGTCCCGCCTCCCGCAAGCGCAAAGCCCATGACGGTCCGTGGCGAGAGCAGGTAATCAGCGCCCACCGCCGTGCCGAACACCTGGCTCGTCGCAGCGTTCGAGCCGACCGCAGTATTGCCATCGCTCGATTGCGAGCCGCCAAAGCCCGACGCCCACACGCTCCAGCGCGGATCATAGTTCGTGCGCAGCGGCGCCTTGGCCATCAGCCCATAGGCGTCCCGCTCGCTGGCACGGCGCGCACGTGACGTCGCGGCGTAGGCGAGCTCGTCGTCCGCGCCGGCAAAATTCGATGTCGAGGTCGCGGACCAGCGCGTTCCGCCCGGCTCGCCGACGCCGGGATCCATGAGCAGGCCTAGGAACTGATCCATCGCGTTGAAGCTGGTCTGCTGGACGCCGGTCCCGGCCTCGCCTGATGCCTGCGTCAAGGCATTGCCGAGGTTGCCGCCGGTCAGCGTGTAGAGCGGCGAGAAACCTGCCGATATCGTGCCAGTGGTGTTGAAGCTCGCGTCGAGCAGTTTTGCGATGCGCTGTGCGTTGGCTCCCAAGCCTGAGGTCTGCGACGTCAGTGCGGAATTGAGCGTGAGATAAGCGTCCGTCGCGGAATAGGTCAGGATCGTGGAGAAGCCTGGCAGCGACGTCGCGAGCGCGTTGAACGCCGTTCCGCCGAGGCTGCCACTGTGCAGGAGATCGTACTGCCTGACGAGCGCGCTGCCGGGCGCCGCACTGATGGCCAGTGTTCCCGCGAGCGTGGCATTACCGCTGACATTGGCGAAGGCCGCGCTGCTCGCGCCGAGCTGGACACCGTAGGTCGCGCCCGACGACAGGATGAGATCGCCCGCGACGCTCATCGTGCGCCCGGGCATTCCCCATGCCGGCGCAAAGGTGCCGCCATCGAGAACGCTCAGCAGCCCCACCTCTCCCGTACCGGTCAACGCAGCGCCGGAGCCGACGACGGTCAGAAACGAGCTGGCAATCGTCCCGTTGACGGTCAGCGTTCCGCCGCTGACATATGTCATCCCGGTGTAGCCGTTGATGCCGGAGAGCGTCTGGTGTCCGGACATCAGCTCAAGGCCGCCGGTGCCGACGATCGTTCCAGCAAACGCGCCGTTTGCGGCGGACAGCGCCAGCGAATTGGCGCCGAGCCAGACCAGGCCGTCGACGTCACCGGACAGCGATTTGATCGTCGCCACCGCACTCGCGCCCGATACATCGAACCAGCCGCCGGCCGATACGTTGACGCCGCTCGATGCCGCGATGCTGCCTGGGCCGACCAGCGCCAGATAGGCGCTGTTCCCCGACACATTTGTCGCTCCGGTATAGGAGTTGGTGCCGCTCAGCGTCGCTGAGCCGCCGGCCGCGATCGACAGCCCGCCGGGCCCCGAGATGATGCCGGCCAGTCCCAGCGGCACCGAGTTCGCGTCGATGACGAGCGGTTGGGTCGTGGCGATGTTGGCGTCGGTCACGAAATTCGAGGAATAGCCGACCTGCTGTCCGGCCAGATTGTAGAGCACGGAGTTCTGCACGAAGAACCCGACGCCCAGGATATCGTCGTTCGAATTCGCCGCGTAAGGCGCTGGCACGCCGGCATGAGAGGCGATCTTGAACACCTCTTGCGTTCCGTTGTTGCTCGCCGAGATCGTCAGCGTCGACCCGTTAGCGACGTGGCCCACGGAGAAATCTGTCCAGCCGGTATCCAACGACACGTTGCTCGAAAATGTCGCGCCGACGCCGATGGCGAAATTCAAGGGCACGAACTTGCTCATGCTGAGCACATTGGAGTTCGGAAAGCTTATTCCGTTGGTGCCGGCATCGACGGTGTTGACCGGCTGGAACTGCGCAATCAGCGCCGGCGTCAGGCCGACCGTCACGCAGGGGTTGCAGCTCGTGATCGACGGCGAAACGGTCTGGATCGTTTGCTGCGCGCCCGTGAACGGGCCGCCGGGAATGCTGGTGTTGAGCTGGGCATTGAGCGCGGCGAGGCTCTGACCGTTGGCGGCCACCATATAGCCGGCCGTGGTGTTCGCGACGTTGGTCTGGCCGATCACGCCGCCGAGGCCAATCGCCGATCCCGCCACGGTCTTGGTGAAGGCCAGCGCCGAGGCGCCGAACACTCCGACCGACGCGCCGAACGGTTGCGAGCTCGTGGCGCCGCCGCTCGACAGGGAATATGACGTGTACGACGCGACGTTGTAGTTGCCGGTGGTGCCGAGCGAGATCCCGCCGGACGTTGCCCCCGCCGCGGCATAGAATTTCAGCGACGATGCGGAGATTTGGTAGAGATCGCCCGTGAACGCGCTGGTGCTCGAACTGCCATAGGTCTCGACATTGACGCCGGTCGCCAGCACCGTCGAGGCGCCGCCGGCGTAGACGCTGCTCGGCGCCAGGAACACGGAAGATCCGGTGTCGAAGGCGTAGGTTTGCGCCGTGCCGCCGTTGACGCCGACATTGATCGTCAGGACGAGAGCCGGATTGGGGTTGCTGAAGCCATAATTGGCGCCGGTGTTGATGGCGTAGCCGAGCGGGATGTCGACCGATTGCGCCAAGCCGGATCCCGGCACCAGACTGAGACTCAAGCCGACTACGGCAAACGCGACGATACGGACGCAACTCATTGGCCACCTTCCGCAGGGCGCACACGCTTGCGCCCTGCGTCAAAAGGTCTCATTTCGGTAGTTCCCTACCACGCCCGGATCATGAGTTCCAGAAGATGTCTGGCGCATGTCTCGTTGCGTATCGCGCCTGATCAGTTAGGTGCGACGCTGCGGCCGAATGACGAATTCGAACGTTCAGAGGAATATTTCAGCCCGGTTCGGACTTCTACTCATCGCGTCAGCCACACAGGCCAGCGCGATCCGGACAGGCTCAGCTCACCTTTGGTAGGGGGAGCTGAGCCACCCGTCCGTTCTGAAGGCCTAGCCCCCGCTCCGATACACCTGGATATCGAGGTCCCGGATCTTCTTCCGCAGCGTGTTGCGGTTGAGGCCGAGCAGGTCGGCTGCGCGGATCTGGTTGCCGCGGGTGGCGGCAAGCGCGGCCGTCAACAGCGGCACCTCGATCTCCTTGAGGATGCGGTGATAGAGGCCCGGCGGCGGCACGCCGTTCGGGAAGCCCTGGAAGTGCGATGAGAGATAGGCCTCGACCGCGCCACCGAGATTGTCGACGCCCTGCTGGACCGCAGCGCCCGGGCTGACCGAGGGCGGCGCCAGCTCGCCGTCGATGACGGAGGCCGTGATCACATCCTGCGGATAGAGCGCGGCGAGGCGCCGGGCGAGGTTTTCGAGCTCGCGCACGTTGCCGGGCCAGCGATGCTGCTTCAGCCGCTCCAGCGCCAGCGAATCGAGCTTCTTCGGCGGCAGGCCGTCCTTCTCGGCCAGCGCGAAGAAGTGGCGGATGAGATCCGGCAGGTCCTCGATGCGTTCGCGCAAGGGGGGCAGCCGCAGCGGCACGACATTGAGGCGGAAGAACAGATCCTCGCGGAACAGCCCCTGCTGGATCAGCACGCGCAGATCCTTGTTGGAAGCCGCGACGATGCGCACGTCCGTCTTGATCGGCGTACGGCCGCCGACCGTGGTGTATTCGCCCTGCTGCAGCACGCGCAGCAGGCGGGTCTGCGCCTCCATCGGCATGTCGCCGATTTCGTCGAGGAACAGCGTGCCGCCCTCGGCCTGCTCGAACCGGCCGGACGCGCGCGTATTGGCACCGGTGAAGGCGCCGCGCTCGTGGCCGAACAATTCGGACTCGATGAGGTCGCGCGGAATCGCCGCCATGTTGACCGCGACGAACGGGCCGTTGCGGCGCTTGCCGTAATCGTGCAGCGCGCGCGCCACGAGCTCCTTGCCGGTGCCGGACTCGCCCGTGATCATCACGGTGAGATCGGTTTGCATGAGCCGCGCGAGCACACGGTAGATTTCCTGCATCGCCGGCGAGCGGCCGACCAGCGGAATCGCCTCCATCTCGGCGTCGTCGTCCGGCGTCGAGATCCGCTCTTTCGGCTCGGCGAGCGCGCGGCCGACGATCGCGATCAGCTCCTTCAGGTCGAAGGGCTTCGGCAGATATTCATAGGCGCCGCGCTCGGAGGCCCGGATCGCCGTCATGAAGGTGTTTTGCGCGCTCATGACGATAACAGGCAAATTCGGCCGCATCTTCTTGATCCGCGGCAAGAGGTCGAAGGCGTTTTCGTCCGGCATCACCACGTCGGTGATGACGAGATCGCCCTCCCCCTGGCTGACCCAGCGCCACAGCGTCGCGGCATTGCCGGTCAGCCTGACTTCATACCCGGCCCGGGAAAGTGCCTGGTTGAGAACCGTGCGGATGGCGGTGTCGTCATCAGCTACGAGAATGCTACCTGCGGGCATTGTTAATCCTCATTTTGCCCCCTGTGATGCAGACGACGACTTCCCGGCAGAGCCATCGCGACTGCTGTGATCGGCATGTTTCACCGATGTGGAATACATCGGCATCAGCACGCGGAAGGTGGTCTTGCGCGGCTGAGACTCGCATTCGATGATGCCCCCGTGATCGCCGACGATCTTCGCGACCAGCGCGAGACCGAGGCCCGAGCCGGTCTGCTTGGTGGTCACGAAGGGGTCGAACAGATTGGGCAGAAGATCGTCCGGCACGCCTGGTCCATTGTCCCTCACGCAGAATTCGAGCGGCAGGGATACCCGGGATTTTTGACCGGGGACTGACAGGCGCACGCCGGGGCGGAACGCGGTGGTGAGCTGAATCTCGCCGTCGGGGACGTCGATCAGGGCTTCGGCGGCATTCTTCACCAGATTGAGGAACACCTGGATCAGCTGGTCCTGGTTCGCGAGCACCGGCGGCAGCGACGGATCGTAATCCTCGATGAAGCGGATGTTGCGGGCAAAGCCCGACTGCGCCAGCCGCTTCACGTGGTCGAGCACCGAATGGATGTTGACGGGGCCACGCACCACCGGCCGCTCATCGCCGAACACCTCCATGCGGTCGACCAGCGTCACGATGCGGTCGGCCTCGTCGCAGATCAGCCGCGTCAGCATCCGGTCTTCGGAGGACGCCTGCTGCTCTAAGAGCTGCGCCGCACCGCGGATGCCCGACAGCGGATTCTTGATCTCGTGCGCGAGCATTGCTGCTAGCGCTATCACTGAGCGCGCAGCGCTGCGATGAGTGAGCTGCCGGTCCATCTTGTCGGCGATGGAGCGCTCCTGGAGCATCACCACGATGTGGCCAGGCCGCTCGGTGAGCGGCGCGACATGCAGGTCGACCTGGCGGTCTCCGCCCATGCGCGGCGTGCCGAGATCGACCTTGTATTCGTTGACCGGCGAGTTCGACGAGCGCACCTGGTCGATCAGCGCCAGCAAGGGGCTGCCGAACGGCACCAGCTCCTTCAGCGACTGCCGCTTCAGGAATTGCGTCGAGATATCGAAGAAGGCTTCGGTCGCGATATTGGCGGCGACGATCTTGCCGTCCGGCCCGATCATCAGCACGGGATTGGGCAAGGCATCCAGGATCGCATCGCTCTCGGACAGAAGCGGCCGGCGATGGTCAGCGGCTGTGGTCATGCAGCGGCGCTCCATGCGAAATCGTCGAAGGCATCCTGCAGCGACTGGTGGACGAGGCCCGGGTCCTCGCACGTGAGGATCTTCTGGCGCCAGGCCTTCAGCGTCTCGACCGGCGCGCCGCTTGCGTCCGCCGCGACATCGAGCGCCCAACCGAGATGTTTTCGCGCATGCTTGAGGCCCACGCGCAGGCCGTAGAGCGCGCAGACGCCCTCATAGAGCGTGCGGACATAATGCAACTGCGTTGCAAGCGTTGGTGCGGCTTCCGCCGCCCCGCCGTTCAGGCGCCGGCCGATCTCACCGGGCAGCCAGGGCTGGCCCTGCGCGCCGCGGCCGATCATCACGGCATCGGCGCCGGAGGCCTGAAGCGCCGCGAGCGCCTTCTCGTAAGTGGTGATGTCACCGTTGACGACGAGCGGAATGGAGATGGCCTCGCGCACCGCGCGAATCGCGTCCCAATCGGCCTCGCCCTTGTAGAACTGGCAGCGGGTGCGGCCATGCACGGTGACGAGCTCGATGCCGGCGACCTCCGCGCGACGCGCCAGCTCGGGCGCGTTACGGGTGCGGTCGTCCCAACCGAGCCGCATTTTCAGCGTCACCGGCACCTTCACCGCGGCAATGGTCGCCTCGATCAGGCCGACGGCATGATCGAGATCGCGCATCAGGGCCGAGCCCGACTGGCCGCCGGTGACATGGCGGGCCGGACAGCCCATGTTGATATCGATGATGTCGGCGCCCTCGGCTTCGGCGATCCGGGCGCCTTCGGCCATCCAATGCGCCTCGCAGCCGGCGAGCTGGACGACATGCGGCCCGACTCCGGTCGCCTCGCAGCGCAACCGCGACATCCGGTGACCGTTGGCAAGCTCATCGCTGGCTGTCATTTCGGAGACGACCAGACCCGCCCCCAGCTCGGCGGCCAGCCGCCGGACGGGTGAGTCCGTCACTCCCGACATCGGTGCCAGGAAGACCGGGGTAGCGATTTCAATATCGCCTATTTTCAACGGCTTAGAGCCTGATCTTGCCGAGCCGGTCACAGGGGTCTCGTTGAGTGGACAGGGCCTCATCGCACCTGCCATGGCTTATCTTGCGCACAATTCTTGTGCAGTCAAGCGTCATGCCTACAGTTTAGACAGTTCTGCAGATCTTTCAAGTGCAGTGCAGCAAAATGCTGAACCCCACAATGCAGGGAAACCCCCTTTTTTTGCGGACCTGCCGTGCTACAGGCATGCCGGCAATCCACCCCCCACGCCCGACGCATCCCCTAGCAGTTGAATATTTGAATCCTATGGCGAAATCACAACGCACTGCGGTCGTTCTTGTCGCTGCCGGTCGCGGCCTGCGCGCGGGCGCGGGCGGGCCGAAGCAATATCGTGAGATCGGCGGCGTGCCCGTGATCTACCGCGCCATGGAAGCCTTCAGCACCCACGCCGACGTGTTCGCCGTGCAGCCGGTGGTGAACCCCGACGACAGCGCTATCTTCACGGCAGCGGTCGCAGGCCTGAAGCACGAGGCGCCGACCAACGGCGGCGCGACGCGTCAGGCCTCGGTGCTCGCCGGTCTCGAAGCGCTCGCCAGGCACAAGCCCGACATCGTGCTGATCCACGATGCGGCCCGTCCCTTTGTCTCGGCCGGCGTGATCTCGCGTGCGATCGAAGCGGCAAGCCGCACCGGCGCGGCGATCCCCGTCGTCCCCGTCACCGACACCATCAAGGTGACGAGCGCGGACGGCAATGTCGAGGACACGCCGGACCGGGCCCGTTTGCGAGTCGCGCAGACGCCGCAATCCTTTCGTTTCGATGTCATCCTCGAAGCGCATCGTCGCGCGGCAAAGGACGGACGAAGCGATTTCACCGATGATGCAGCGATCGCCGAATGGGCGGGATTGACGGTTGCGACCTTTGAAGGCGATGTTGCCAATATGAAGCTCACCACCCCTGAAGATTTCGTGCGCGAGGAAGCGCGCCTGGCCAGCCTGCTCGGCGATATCAGGACCGGCACGGGCTACGACGTGCACGCCTTCGGCGAAGGCGACCACCTCATGCTCTGCGGCGTGCGCGTGCCGCACACGAAGGGCTTCCTGGCCCATTCCGACGGTGACGTCGGCCTGCATGCGCTGGTGGATGCGATCCTCGGCGCGCTCGCCGACGGCGACATCGGCTCACACTTCCCGCCGAGCGATGCGAAGTGGAAGGGCGCCTCCTCCGACCAGTTCTTGAAATACGCCATCGAGCGCGTCACGGCGCGCGGCGGCCGCATCGCCAATCTCGAAGTCACGATGATCTGCGAGCGGCCGAAGATCGGCCCGTTGCGCGACGCCATGCGCGCGCGCATCGCCGAGATTTCCGGCGTCGACATCTCCCGCGTCGCCGTGAAAGCGACAACCAGCGAGCGGCTCGGCTTCACCGGCCGCGAGGAAGGCATCGCGGCCACCGCGAGCGCCACCATCCGCCTCCCGTTTAACGAGAAGACTTGGAGCGTCTAGGCCATGGCCGGCAGCGACGCACGCGCCCTCTCCCGCTCGCTGCTCGATCTGTGCCGGATGCGCAAGCTGACGATCGCGACCGCCGAGTCCTGCACCGGCGGTCTCGTCGCAGGCGCCCTGACCGACATCCCCGGCTCGTCTGACGTCATCGACCGCGGCTTCGTCACCTATTCCAACGACGCCAAGCGCGCGATGCTGGGGGTCGAGGCCAGCACGCTCACCAATTTCGGCGCCGTCAGTAAGGAGACCGCGACGGCGATGGCGGTCGGTGCTCTGGAGCGCGCCGACGTTGACCTCGCGGTTGCCATCACCGGCATCGCGGGCCCCGGCGGCGCCACCCCGGGCAAGCCGGTTGGTCTGGTCCATTTTGCGGCCGCTGCGCGCGACGGCCGCATCATCCATCGCGAGCAGCGGTTTGGCGCGATCGGCCGCACCGCCGTGCGCCAGCGCTCGGTGGTCGAGGCGCTGCGCATGCTGATGGAGCTCGCCCGCGGCCCGCAGGTCACGGCCAAGCCGCGCCGCGCCGCCGCCGCAACAAGGCTGCGTCCCCGCGTGACGCGAACGCCACGCCGGCACGCGGCAAAGCGCAGGCCGCCGCGCACGCCGCGGGGGTGAAGCGCATTAGTCGCAGCAAGATCGCTGCGTCGCCCGTTCGATCCGGTGCATGACCGGGAGTTTTTGCTCGATCGCCTTCGCGAGCACCGTCCCCGTGGTCCGGCCGAGTTCCTTCGCGATCATCGTGATCGGCTTTGTGCCGGCGAGCTTCCTGAGCCGGTTGAGGTCTTCCTCGCTCCACGATTGCTTCCAGCGCGCCATGTCCTCTGGTCTCGCTACACGCGCCCCGCGCCCGACTCGGATTGTAGTTGGGCACGTTATGAAACGCAGCCGTTGCAGGTATGCCGCTTACGGCAAGGGGCGTTCCGTCAGCCCAAGGCGTTTTGGCACAAACTGCACTTGTCACTCCAAATGTGCGGAGTTTGAATTACGGTTTATGTGTCGATCCGGAGGTGTCCTCGGAATCCACAATCCCTTGTGTTGCCCGTCGGCAAAACACCCAGCCGCAGGGTCAACACGCGCCGGCGGAAATATTCTTCTTTACCGAATTTCTGATTTGCAGTAGATGTCCCCCACCTCATCCCGGTCAGAGGGGCGTATCGCGATCGTCACGAACGTGGGATGAGCCGTGGTGGACGCAGGCCACACCGGCGCGATTGGTTTTCGCAGGGCGGGTAACCGTGAGCGGATACGTCGCGCGCACGACCGGTGCTGCTCGCGTACGGCAAAACCGTGTCGTCCTGACGCCCGGGGTCTGTGCGTCAAGTCTTGCGGAGATGGGTATGCCCGACCGGGCCTGCACATCAGGCAACTGCAAGGCGACGGGGGCAATAGTGCATCGCTCCCCGGGGAGAGCTCGGCATAAGCCGTAAACCCACTGCGCAGGGAAGGCCGGATGTTTGGCTTCACCTGTATGCCGCTGTGCAGCTCTTCGTAGCGCAATCATCGCACAGTGGACCGCGGGTGCCAGCCGGCACCCGGTCTTCCCTGCGCCCTCTGACAATGGAGGGCGACACGAGGATGCAAAACTCGGGCGAAATGAGCCGCGAGACTGTAGCGTCATGGTTGCTTCTCAAATTGTACGCAAACTTGTCCAGATCGATCATCATGTGCGATGCAGCGGCGCGGCCAAACGTCATCACGCCCATGCGAGCTTGCGCGGAAAAATATTAGCGCAATAATGCCGCTCTACGTTGCGATCCGGAATCAACTGATCCAGCATTGTGGAGGGCGGCTCAGTGCTCGCTCGCGCCGCGGCCTCGGCCGCACTGATCGTTACTTTGGCCGCCTTTGATGGCGCGGCCGCGCAAACGGCCAACCAACCGCCGGATACCATGGCGGCGCGGGTGGAAGCCTGCACGCCCTGTCATGGCAACAAAGGCGAAGGCACCAGCGACGTCTATTTCCCGCGCCTCGCCGGCAAGCCGGCGGGCTATCTCTACAACCAGCTCCTCGCCTTTCGCAGCGGCCGGCGCAAATATCCGCCGATGAACTACCTGCTGGAGTTTCTGCCCGATCCGTATCTGGAGGCGATGGCGGAATATTTTGCCAGCGAGCATCCGCCACTGCCGCAGCCTGCGCCGAGCGAAGTCAGCAAGGATGTGTTGGCGCAAGGTGAGTTGCTCGCCACCAGCGGCGATGCCAACCGCAATATTCCGGCCTGCGTGAGCTGCCATGGTCCGGGGCTCACGGGCATGCAGCCCGGCATTCCCGGCCTGCTCGGCTTGCGGGCCCCTTACATCAGTGCCCAGCTCGGGGCCTGGCGCTACGGCACCCGCACGGCGAAATCGCCCGACTGCATGCAGCTCGTCGCCAGCCATCTGACCGAGGCCGACGTCACTGCGGTCGCGGC
Organism: Bradyrhizobium ganzhouense; assembly: GCF_049949285.1. Taxonomy (NCBI): domain Bacteria; kingdom Pseudomonadati; phylum Pseudomonadota; class Alphaproteobacteria; order Hyphomicrobiales; family Nitrobacteraceae; genus Bradyrhizobium; species Bradyrhizobium ganzhouense. The sequence continues at coordinate 4,832,864 of NZ_CP181318.1, read as the reverse complement.
CTGGCTTGCGACGCGCCCTGCCCCCACTAACCCCGCTCCCGTCCCGAAAGGCACCTACGCGTTGCCCTTCGGCTGCGGCAGCCAGCCCAACTGACGAGGCGGATGATGGGCTTGAAACTGTCGATCGCACTGCTCGCTCTCGCCGCGTTGATCACAGGCGCGCAGGCACAGGACAAGACCAGCGACATCATCGCGCGCGGCGAATATCTCGCCCGCGCCGGTGACTGCACCGCCTGCCACACGGCCCCCGAAGGCCGCCTTTTCGCGGGCGGTCGCGCCATGCCGACCCCATTCGGCACGATCTACACCTCCAACATCACGCCCGATCCGGAGGCCGGGATCGGCAAATGGAGCGCGGACGATTTCTACCGGACCATGCATAGCGGCCGTTTCCCGGATGGCGGACTGATCTATCCGGCGATGCCGTTTGCCTCCTACACCAAGGTCACGCGCGCCGACAGCGACGCGATCTTCGCTTATCTGCGCTCGATCGAGCCCGTGAACCAGAAGAACAAGCCGCACGAGTTGCGCTTCCCCTATGACAACCGCCAGCTCATCCTCGGCTGGCGCACGCTGTTCTTCAGCGAGGGCGAGTTCAAGCCCGATCCGACAAAATCGGCCGAATGGAATCGCGGCGCCTATCTAGTTGAGGGCCTCGGCCATTGCGGCATGTGCCATTCGCCGATCAACGCGCTCGGCGGCACGTCGCAATCGGACGCCTTCAAGGGCGGCCTGATCCCGATGCAGAACTGGTACGCGCCCTCGCTCACCTCCAACCGCGAGGCAGGTCTCGGCGACTGGAGCATCAAGGACATCACCGACCTGCTCCAGACTGGCGTCTCCATGCGCGGCGTGGTCTACGGCCCGATGGCCGAGGTCGTGCACAACAGCCTGCAATATCTCAACGACGAGGACACGCGCGCCATGGCGGTATACCTCAAGGGCATCTCGGAAGGCTCGTCGCCGCCGCCGGCAAGCTCGGTGCTGCCGACCACCGAGAGCAGCCTGCTGATCAGCCTCGGCAGGACCGTCTACGACAAGAATTGCGCGAGCTGCCACGGCACGCAGGGCGAAGGCAAGCCGCCGCACTGGCCGCCGCTCGCCAACAACCAGTCGATCGAGATGCAGTCGGCGGTCAATCCGATCCGCATGGTGCTCAATGGCGGCTATCCGCCAGGCACCAAGGGCAATCCGATGCCCTACGGCATGCCGCCCTTTGCCGGCCTCCTCTCCGACAACGAGGTCGCCGCCGTCGTCTCCTACATCCGCACCGCCTGGGGCAATCGCGGCACGCCGGTCTCGGCGCGCGAGGCCAACGAGCTGCGCTCCGCACCGCTGAACTGAGAGGCGCCAGAGATCCATCATGTTCAATTCCGATCCGCCGACCAGCCCAGCCGCCGCCGATCAGGCCATTGAGGAGGTCGTTGCCCAGGGCCCGTCAGGCGCGATTGTGCTGGCCGGCATGGCTACGGCCTGCGTGGTCGCGATGTGGCTCGCGTTCTATCTTTTCGTCTTCCTGCCGCGCGGACCGCTGCAATGACCGCAGAGGAAACTCATCGCAGCGTCGAGGTCGCGGCACGTGTCGAGCGACGCTGGGCCACCGTTGCCGTCATCATCATCGTGGGCATGGCGCTGCTCGCGGCCTTCGCCGGCATCCACCAGGCGACCATGCCGCAGCCGCGCGTCGAAACCACCGATCCGTCGCGGATTCATCTGTTCGGCGAATTCGTCGAGAGCAATCTCGGCAGCGTGCTGGAGGCCAATGGCAATGTCACTGTGCGCGCGATCGGCCAGCAATATTCCTTCACTCCGGCCTGCATCGTGGTGCCCGTCGACACGCCGATCACACTGCGCGCCACCAGCGCCGACGTCGTGCACGGTATCCTGATCCAGGGCACCAACGTCAACACCATGCTGGTGCCGGGTTATATCTCCGAGCAGCTCATGCGCTTTACCAGGAACGGCGACTATCTGATGCCGTGCCAGGAGTTTTGCTCCTTCGGCCATGAGGGCATGTGGGGCAAGGTCAAGGTGATCGACAAGGCCGACTTCGCCAATCGCGCGAAATCTGGCGGGAGGCTGAGCTGTGTTGTTCAATAGGAAGCTCATCCTCGCCCATTTCTGGTTTGCCTTTGCGGTATTCGGCGTCGCGCTGACGCTCGGTGCCTGGCAGATGTTCATCCGCAGCCCGATCGGCACCTGGCTCTCCAATCCCGAGCTCTATTACCGCTCATTGACCGCGCATGGCACGGTGATGGGCTATGTCTTCCCGACCCTGGTCGCGATGGGGTTTGGCTATGCCATCAGCGAGTCCGCGCTGGAGCAGCGCCTAGTCGGCGTGCGCTGGGCCTGGACCGGCTTCTGGCTGATCGTCATCGGCAGCATCATGGCGGTGATCCCGATCGCGCTCGGGCGCGCCTCGGTGCTCTACACGTTCTATCCGCCGTTGATCGGCAATCTCTTCTACTACCTCGGCGTTGTGCTGGTCGTGGTCGGCTCCTGGATCTGGGTCGCGCTGATGGCGATCAATCTGCGCGTCTGGCGCAAGGCTCATCCCGGCGCGCCGGTGCCGCTGGCGATGTACGCCAATGTCGCGGGCTCGTATCTCTGGGCCTGGACCGCGGTCGGCGCCGCGCTCGAGCTGCTGCTGCAGATCATTCCCGTCGCGGCCGGGCTGAAGAACACGATCGACGCCGGCCTCGCCCGCATCTTCTTCTCCTGGACGCTGCACGCCATCGTCTATTTCTGGCTGATGCCGACCTACATCGCCTATTACACCATCGTGCCACGCGCGATCGGCGGCCGGGTCTATTCCGACACGATGGCGCGGATCTCGTTCATCCTGTTCCTGGTGGTGGCGATGCCGATAGGCATGCACCACACGTTTGCCGATCCGCAGGTCGGCGCCGGCTTCAAGTTCATCCATTCGGCGTTCACCGCACTGGTCACGCTGCCGACGTTTCTGACCGTGTTCACAATTTGCGCCTCTGTCGAGATCGCGGCGCGGCTGCGCGGCGGCCGCGGCCTGTTCGGCTGGATCAGGGCGCTGCCCTGGGACAATCCGATGATGCTGGCGCTCGCGTTCTCGTTCGTCATGCTCGGCTTCGGCGGCGCCGGCGGGCTCATCAACATGAGCTATCAGCTCGATGCGTCGATCCACAACACGCAGTGGATCACCGGCCATTTCCACCTGATCTTCGGCGGCGCCATCGTGATCATGTATTTTGCGATCGCCTATGATCTGTGGCCGCATCTCACAGGGCGCGAGCTGATCGACGTCCGCCTGATCCGCACCCAGCTCTGGCTGTGGTTCGTCGGGATGATCGTCACGACCTTCCCGTGGCACTGGGTCGGCATTTTGGGCATGCCGCGCCGCATGGCCTATTTCGACTTCGGCGATCCCGCCATCGCGCCGCAGGCGCTGTCGGTGACCTTCTCCGCGATCGGCGGCTTCATCGTGCTGACATCAGGCATTTTGTTCCTGGTCATCCTCGCCCGCGGCATGCGGGCGCCTCGGGCCAACGCCGGCGCCTATCGCTTCGCGCTCGCCGTACACCAGTCGACAACCGTGCCGGTAGCGCTCAACACGCACGCGCTGTGGGTAGCGCTGATGATCGCGCTCACCATCACCAACTACGGCTATCCGATCCTCAATCTCGCGACCACGGCGGGTACGTCGGTGCCGGCCGTCTATGTGGGAGCGCAGTGATGAGCACCCGCGACCTCTTCACCTTCAACAACCCTCATTTCACGCGGGGCGTCGGTATCACGGCCGCGATCCTGGTCGTGACGGCGATTGCCGGATTCGTCGTGCTGCCCTTCGCGCAGCCCTGGGTTCAGTTTGCAAATGTCTGGGACGCGATCTGCAGCGCCGCCGGCGTGCCGAAGCGGGCCGCAAGCGTGCCGGCGCCGGAGCAAAACAAACGTCTCTCGGAGGTCGTGCTGACCTCGCACACGCTGTCGCGTCCGAGCCAGGAGGCGATCGGCCGCGGCGCGACGCTGGCGCAGCGCTGCGCCATCTGCCACGGTCCGACCGGCGTCAGTCGCGCCGACTCGCCCAACCTCGCCGGTCAGTATGCCGCCGTGATCTACAAGGAGCTGCACGATTTCCGCGCCGGCGCGCGCAGCAATGCCGTGATGTCGCCGTTCGCCGTCAACCTGACGGACGATGAAATCGCCGATCTCTCGAACTATTACGCCTATCTGCCGCGCCTTCCGGCCTATCACCCGACGCCGCAATTGCCCAAGCCCAACATCGTCATCTACGGCGCACCGCTGCGCGGCATCGCGCCCTGCGGCGCTTGTCATGGCAGCCTCGACAACAAGACCGGCAGCCCCTGGCTGGAGGGTCAATCCGAAGCCTATATGAAAGCGCAGCTCCAGGCGTTTGCCTCAGGCGAGCGGCGCAATGACATCAGCCAGCAGATGCGCAACATCGCCCGCGCCATGACGCCGCAGGAGATCGAGGCCGCCGCGGCGTATTACGCCTCGCAGCCGCCGGATGTCGTGAAGGCAGTGGATTGATCAGGACGACGCCAGCTTCGGCCGGCCGTAGACCGCGTCGGCGCGTTTCTCGAACGCGGTGGAGAAGCGCGCAAACGCGGCGTCGAACATTGAGCCCATCAGCATCGCCAGCATGCGACTCTTGAATTCATAGGCGAGGAAGAAACCGACATCGCAAACGTCATCGCCTTTGGGCTCGAACGTCCAGCGGTTTTCGAGATTGCTGAACGGACCTTGCAGATATTCGACCTGGATTTTCAGATTGGCGCGATCGAGCGTCACGCGGCTGGTAAAGGATTCCCTGACCAGCTTGAACGACACCGTCATGTCGGCGACAAGCACCTCGGTGCCGTCGGGTTTCTCCATGCGCTGGCGGATTTTCAGCGCGCTGCACAGCGGCACGAATTCCGGGTAGCGCTCGACGTCGGCGACCAGATCATACATCTTGGCCGCACTGTGATGGACGCGGCGCTTGCTCGAAAATTTGGGCATAGCGGTTCAGCGCGCGGTCGCGGCCCGTGCGGCCTTCAGTCTCGCAAAATCCTCGCCGGCGTGATGCGACGAACGGGTGAGCGGGCTCGCCGACACCATCAGGAAGCCCTTGGTGTAGGCGACCTTTTCGTAAGACGAGAACTCGTCCGGCGGCACATACCGCATCACGGCGTGATGCTTGCGGGTCGGCTGCAGATACTGCCCGATGGTCAGGAAGTCGACGTCCGCCGAGCGCAGATCGTCCATTACCTGCTGCACCTCGTGGCGCTCCTCGCCGAGGCCGACCATGATGCCGGACTTGGTGAAGATGGCGGGATCGAGCTCCTTGACCCGCTGCAGCAGCCGGATCGAGTGGAAGTAGCGCGCCCCGGGCCGCACCGTCAGATAACGCGACGGCACGGTCTCGAGATTGTGGTTGAACACGTCGGGCCGCGCCGCGACGACGACTTCGAGCGCGCCTTCCTTGCGCAGGAAGTCGGGCGTCAGGATCTCGATCGTGGTCGACGGGCACGCAGCACGGATCGCGCGGATGGTCTGGGCGAAGTGCTCGGCGCCACCATCGGCAAGATCGTCGCGGTCGACCGAGGTGATGACGACATGGGCCAAGCCCAGCTTGGCGACGGCCTCGGCGACGTTCTGCGGCTCGGCCGCGTCCAGCGCGTTGGGCAGGCCGGTCTTGACGTTGCAGAAGGCGCAGGCCCGGGTGCAGGTGTCACCCATGATCATGAAGGTCGCGTGCTTCTTGTCCCAGCACTCGCCGATATTCGGGCAGCCCGCCTCCTCGCACACCGTATGCAGGCCGTTGGCGCGCACGATGTTGCGGGTGTCGGCATAGCCGCGGGTATTAGGGGCGCGCACGCGGATCCAGTCCGGCTTCGGCGGCGAAGCGGAATCGGGGCGATTCACCTTTTCGGGGTGGCGCGGGCGCAACGGGTTCGTGATGGTATCGACAATAACGACCATGATCTGTCCGGTCTGTTCAGGTCCTACCTAGTCGGTCTGGTTGCCTGCCGCAACCCGGCTCGCGCCGGTTCAGGGAACATGGCAGATATGGGCAATATCCTGCTCTGTTCTCTGGCGATTCTCACCTCGAATGGCTCCAACCTCGAAGACTTCCACACCGCGGCTGGGCAAAGCGCTGAAGCGTGCCTTTTTCGCGCGCAGCGTCCACGAGGTCGCACCCGATTTGATCGGGGCAACCATGCTGGTCAACGACGTCGGCGGGATCATCGTCGAGGTCGAGGCCTATCATCATACCGAGCCGGCGGCGCACTCCTACAACGGCCCGACGCCGCGGAACCAGATCATGTTCGGCCCGCCCGGCTTTGCCTATGTCTACCGCTCCTACGGCATCCACTGGTGCGTCAACTTCGTCTGCGAGGCGGAAGGCTCGGCCGCCGCCGTGCTGATCCGCGCGCTGGAGCCGACCCACGGTATCGCCACGATGCGGCGCCGCCGCCACGCGGTCGATGTGCACGCGCTGTGCTCGGGCCCGGGCAAGCTGACGGAGGCGCTCGCGATCACCGTTGCGCACAACACCCTGCCGCTGGACCGCCCGCCGATTGCACTGCATGCGCGGACGGCGGACGTGGAGGTCGCTGCCGGCATCCGGATCGGTATCACCAAGGCCGTCGAGCTGCCCTGGCGCTATGGCGTCAAGGGCTCCAAATTCCTCAGCAAACCGTTCCCGAAGTAAGCCTAGGAGGCCTGCTTCAGCCGCTCCAGCGCCTCGAGCAGCTTGGCCTTGCGGGCCAGCGCCGCTTCGCGCTTTTCGCGCTCCTCCTCGACGACCTCTTCGGCCGCGTTGGCGACGAACTTCTCATTCGCGAGCTTGGACTCGGCGCGCTTGATGTCGGCGTCGGCCTTTCCGATCTCCTTGTCGAGACGCGTGCGCTCGGCAGCGAAATCGACCACGCCTTTCAGCGGCAGCGCGGCCACCTCGCCGCGGACGAGGAGCTGCACGGCACCGTCAGGGGCACGATCGGCAAAGGAGATGTCCGACAGCCGCGCCATGCGCTTGATGACGTCGGTCCAGCGCGGCGCGCGCTCCTTGGTCTCGGCCGAGGCACCGGCGAGCACAAGCGCCGTCAAGGTCGCTGGAGCAATGTTCATCTCGGCGCGCACCGAGCGGATCTGCGTGATGAGGTCGATCACCCAGCCGATCTCGGCTTCCGCCTTGGGATCGCTGAAGTCGGCATGATCGAAGATCGGCATGACGAACGCCGGCGAGATCAGCGGATCAGTCGGGCCGGCCGCAGCCGCAAGCATCGCAAGCTGCTCCGGCGTCGGGCCGGACGGCTTCAGCGGCCATGGCGCCAGCGCGAGCAGGCCGTCGCGCTTCGCCGTCACCTCCCACAGCTCTTCGGTGATGAAGGGCATGAAGGGATGCAGCAGCTTGAGGATCTCGTCGCGCGCCCAGGCGACCATGGCGCGGGTTTCGTCCTTGGCAGGGCTGTCCGGGCCGAGCAGCACCGGCTTGGCGAGCTCGACATACCAGTCGCAATAGACATTCCAGACGAAACGGTAGATCGCGCTGGCGGCGTCGTTGAAGCGATAGGCTTCAATCGCCTCGGTCACCTCGCGCGCAGTGTGCGCGCTTTCATGCGCGATCCAGCGGTTCAGCGTCTCCTTGGCTTTCGCCGGCTCGAAACCCTCGGGCACGGCGCAGCGGTTCATCTCGGCGAAGCGGGACGCGTTCCAGAGCTTGGTTGCGAAATTGCGGTAGCCCTCGACGCGGTTGGTCGCGAGCTTGATATCGCGCCCTTGCGCTGCCATCGCGGCAAGCGTGAAGCGCAGCGCATCCGCACCGTACTCGTCGATCAGGTTGAGCGGATCGATGACGTTGCCCTTCGACTTCGACATCTTGGCGCCCTTCTCGTCGCGGACGAGGGCGTGGATGTAGATGGTCGAGAAGGGAATTTCCTTCATGAAGTGAAGGCCCATCATCATCATCCGGGCGACCCAGAAGAAGATGATGTCGAAGCCGGTGACCAGCGCGTTGGTCGGATAATAGCGCTTCACCTCGGGCGCGTCTTCCGGCCAGCCGAGCGTCGAGAACGGCCACAGCGCCGAGGAGAACCACGTGTCGAGCACGTCCTCGTCGCGGGTGATGAAGCCTTCGCGCTTGTTGCGGTCGAGCGCCATCTCGCGACCCTGCTCGGCAGTGATCACTTCCTGCTCGACGTAATAGCCGAGCGCGTGGCTGACGGCCTCTTCCTCGGTCTCCGCGACGAACACCTTGCCATCGGGACCGTACCAGGCCGGGATCTGATGGCCCCACCAGAGCTGGCGCGAGATGCACCAGGGCTGGATGTTCTCCATCCACTCGTAATAGGTCTTTTCCCAGTTCTTCGGCACGAACGACGTCTCGCCCGAACGAACCGCCGCGATCGCCGGCTTGGCCAGTGTCTTGGCGTCGACATACCACTGATCGGTCAGGTACGGCTCGATCACGCTATTGGAGCGGTCGCCATGCGGCACCATGTGGGTGTGCGGCTCGATCCGCTCGACGAAGCCGAACGATTCCAGCCGCTCGACGATGCGCTTGCGCGCAGCAAAACGGTCGACCTTGTTGAACTCCTCGGCGAATTGCGAGGCGCCTTCCGGCAGGCCCTTCAGATAGTCCTCGTTATCGAGGAGATCGAGGCAGCCTTCCTTGTCGAGCACGCTGATGCGGCGCAGGCCGTGGCGATTGCCGACCTCGAAGTCGTTGAAATCGTGCGCGGGCGTCACCTTCACCGCGCCGGAGCCCTTTTCCGGATCGGAGTAGTCGTCGGCGACGATCTTGATCTTGCGGCCGACCAGCGGCAGGATCACGTTCTTGCCGACAAGCTTCTGATAGCGCTCATCCTCGGGATGCACGGCCACGCCGGTATCGCCGAGCATGGTCTCCGGCCGCGTCGTGGCGACCACGATGAAGGTCGTGGGATCCTCGGGATTGAACGTCTTGCCCTCGATCGGATAGCGCAGATACCAGAGGTGTCCCTTCACCTCGGTCTGCTGGACTTCGAGATCGGAGATCGCGGTGAGCAGCTTGGTGTCCCAGTTCACCAGCCGCTTGTCCTTGTAGATCAGGCCGTCGCGGTGCAATTCGACGAACACCTTGACCACGGCCTTGGACAGGCCCTCGTCCATGGTGAAGCGCTCGCGCGACCAGTCGCAGGAAGCGCCGAGGCGCTTGAGCTGGTTGATGATGGTGTCGCCGCTCTCAGCCTTCCACTGCCAGACGCGCTCCAGAAACTTCTCGCGGCCCAGCTCGCGACGGCCGGGCTGCTGGCGCTCCATCAGCTGCCGCTCGACCACCATCTGGGTGGCGATGCCGGCATGGTCGGTACCGGGCTGCCACAGCACGTCGCGGCCCCGCATGCGCTCGAACCGGCACAGGATGTCCTGGAGCGTGTTGTTGAGCGCGTGGCCCATGTGCAGCGAGCCCGTCACGTTCGGCGGCGGGATCACGATGGTAAAGGGCACCGCGTCGCGGCGGTCGGGACGGCCGGCCTTGAAGGCGAGGCTGTCCTCCCACACCACGGACATGCGGGCTTCGATATCGGCGGGCTGGTAGTTTTTCTCGATCATGAGGCGCTAGAAAGCCGCGTGCGGGGTTCAAGTCAACGGAAAGCTCAGCGGCAAAAGGGCTTTCCGGCCCGACCGGCAGGTCGATTATGACACAGGAGCAGGGCTTTATCGGGGCCGAGCGGCCTCCTTCAGCGACCGCCGCGCGAGACACGCTCGATTTCGGCCTTCACGATGCGTTCGACGAGGCCCGGCAGATTGTCGTCGAGCCAGGATTTCAGCATCGGCCGCAGCATCTCCTTGACCAGATCCTCCAGCGTCCGCGCGTTGCTGCTGAGCACGGTGTGGGCCAGCGAGTTGAAGGCGGATTCGACCGCCGAGACGGTCGACTGGGCCAGGATCGGTTGCTGCGGCGGCAGCGGGGGCGCGTCAAAGTCCATCGGCGCATAGGACGGCGCGGGTGTCGGACGAGGCGGCGGCGCTTCGGCGAATTCGAGATCGTCGCGCGGCTCGACCCTGCGGAAGCTCGGCTGCGGCGGTGCGGGCGTCGGCTCCGGGTCCATCGCCATATCGTCGGTCAATTCGAGCACGTCGGGCTCAGGCTCAGGCTCCGGGACGCGCACCTCAGGCGCAGGCGTAGCCGCGTCGAGGCCCGCCAGCAGCGCGTCGATGTCGTCCTGGTTGTTGGGGCCGGCATCCGCCGCAGGCGCGGGTGGTGGCGGGGGCGCGGGCTTCGCGGCCGGAGGTGGCGCAGGCTTCTCGGCGGCTGGTTTTGCAGGCGCGACCTTGGATGGTGGAATGTCAGCCATCGCCTGCGGCTTTGGTGCGGGCGTGGCGGGCGCCGGCGCAGGCTTGGCAGCCTCTGCCGGCGGCGGCTTAGCCTCATCGTCGGCAATGATGCGCCGGATCGAGGCCAGAATCTCCTCCATCGAGGGTTCTGTGACCTTTGCAGGCTGCGTCATCTCCGACTCCACATCATCAACGCCCTCGCATGCGTTGTTTTACACCAAGCACGACAGGATTGGCCGGTTCCGGATGTGTGCCCCGACATTTTCGTCGCGGCAGCCAGACTTGTCCCCAGATCACGGCTCAAGGTGAGGCGGCGCGCCCCTGCCCCGTCACTCACGCATTACGCATGCAACATTGGATGCGGGGCGAATCGACCCGCAGCTTCTTGGCAAGGCTATGTCAGGGATTTTGATGATTGCAAGCAAAGCACCGGTCGGACTCGTCTGTTTGCGAGGCCGACCGGTGGACTACGGGAGTTAGCGTCCGTCAGGCGTGCGCACGCCGACCCAACTGTCGCGGACCTGCTGGTAGTGCACACTCGGATCGTAGACCGTTGTGTTGAGGCCGAGCACCTGCGGCGCAAGGCGGCCAACCGCGTTGAGCACAGAATAGGACGCCACCACGCGATCGTGCTGCGCGGTAACCAGCGCGACGCGAGCGTTGACCAGCGCCTGCTGCGCGTTGAGCACGTCGAGTGTCGTGCGCTGACCGGCCTTGGCTTCCTCGCGCACGCCGTTCAGCGCGATCTCGGATGCCGTGACCTGCGCCTGCGCGGAGGACACCTGCGCCTTGCCGGCGACCAGCTGCCCCCACGCCGTCACGACGCTCGCGCGAGTCTGGTCGCGCGTCGTTTCGAGGTTCAGGCGCTGCTGGGCCAGGTTCTCTTTCGATTGGCGGATCAGCGAGTATTCTGCGCCGCCTTGAAAGATCGGTATGGAAGCAGTCGCGATAGCGGACGCGGTATTCGTTCGGAAAACCTGCAGGCTCTGCTGATAAGCAGTACTGACGCCAGCCTGGACCGTGACTGTCGGCAGCAGCGCGCCCTCGTTGATCTTGACCTGGAGATAATTGACGTCGATGCCGTACATCGACGCCGTAACATTGGGGTTCTCGACCAGGCTGAGATTGACCGCGGAGGGAAGCGTTCCCGGCAGGAAGCGATCAACCGGCGAACCCGGCGCGAGGTTTGCCGGCTCATTGCCGATGATGCGGCGGAAGTTGGAGCGGGTCGTGGTCAGATTCGATTCGGCGGTCAGCGCCTGCGTATTGCCGGCCGCCAGCTGAGCCTCAGATTGCGCGACGTCGGTGCGAGTCACCTCACCCACATTGAAGCGGTCGCGCGTCTGCTTGAGCGTCTGCTCCAGCACACGCACGTTGCTTCGCTGGACTTCCAGCGTCGCTGCATCGCGGAGATAGTCCATGTAGACGGTGGCGGCCTGAAGCAGCACGGTTTGTTCGAGCACACGCAACGCTTCGCGAGCCCCGGAGACCTGGCTTTCCGCCGCGCGCGTCTTGTTGGCGGTTTGATTGCCGTTGTAGAGCGTCTGGCTGACGGTCAGGCTGGCGCTGTTGGGCTGAAGGGGCTGCGTCGTGGGGGCGACGGTGTTGCCATGGATCGATCCGCCCTTCTGCACCGCCTGGATATCCTGATATTGAGCCCCGGTGCCGAGGCTCACATTGACCTTGGGACGATATCCCGACAGCGCCTGCGGCACGTTCTCGTCAGTCGAGCGCACCTGGGCGCGCTGCGCGTTGAGCTGCGGATTGTTCTGATAGGCGCGCACCAGCGCGGCCTCGATCGTATCCGCCAACGCAGGCGTCGGCCCGGCAAGCGCCGTCAGGAGGACCGAAACCGCTGCTCCGGTGAAGAACTTCACCCCATGCATCCTTGAAAATCCGTTCATTCTCACGTCAGGCTCGTGCCCGCGAGCCTGGTTACCGTATCCAAGTGGAGTCGTTACCCCGCAGCAACATAGGACGCGGCCGAGCGCGACGGAACTACCTCGGGGTCGTTCTCAGTGGAAACTCTTCACGTGCAGCATCCCGGCCACACTTCTGATTCAGAACGGGATTTTAACGGGGTTTTGGCCGTCAGAAGACGAAGGCGGCGGCCCGTTCCAGCCCGGGAAGCACCGGGGCGGCGGCGTCGAACAGCGGCCGATGGCCGAATTCGCCGTGGGTACGGGTCACAATCATGGCCCGCGACGGCCGGGATTCGGCCGAGACCCCCACCAGGCGTCCCCCTTCCCTGAGCTGGCCGAACAGCCGGTCCGGCGTCACTTCGGTGGCGCCATTGAGGACGATCACGTCATAGGGCGCGGCAGCCGGATCGCCTTCGGCGCAGGCGGCGGCCTTGCAGGTGACGTTGGTAAGCCCAATTGCGGCGAAGGCGTCCCTGGCTTTCGCAGCCAGAGCCGAATCGCTCTCCGTTGCCGTGACCTGGCGCGCAAGCTTCGCGGTCAGCGCGGCGAGGTAGCCGGTGGCGCAACCGACGACCAGCACGTTGTCGCCTTCGCCGATCTCGGCGGCCTGGAGCAGCTTGCCGGTCAGCTGCGGCTTGATCAGGAAGCGCTTGGCGCCGCCCTCGCTCACATCGAGATCGAGGTCGAGATAGGCCAGCGCCTGCCGGCTCGCCGGCACGAAGGCCTCGCGGGGAACCGTGAGCATGGCATCGAGAATGCGGCGATCGGTGACGTCATTGGTGCGCACCTGGCCATCGACCATTTTTAGGCGCGCGGTCGAAAAACCGGACATTTGCGGACCCTGCGAGGCGGACGATGCCGCGGACGAAACTTGGCGGCATATTTGGAGCAGGCTCCTCGAAAACGCAACACGTCCGTTGGCCTGTGAACCAACGGCGACGCAACGCAGGCATCGGAGGCGAGATGGCCTATTCGATCGCGACGGCAAGGCGGCCGATCAGGGCCGCCACTTCGTCCAGCCGCGCCGAATCGGGGGTCTCGACCGCGCGGGCGAGACAGGCGAGGCACTCATCGTCGCTCAGCTCGGGAACATCAGCCGGCAGAATCGAGGGGGCCAGGTGGGCGCGGTCGATCTGGATGTCGGGCATGGGAATCAGCTCCGTAAGAGTCCGGCCTCAACAAGCTCGATTTGAATTAAGTCGATTTGGTGCCGTCTGCGTGGCGGCGGTGCCGCCGCCCAACACATCCGCTTGAACGCGATTCTGCTGGTCTCGAGCGTAACGGCGCTGAGAGACTGATCAAGCAACATCGTGCGCCGCATCAGCGAACGCCGGCAAATAATTGAAAATGAAGCGGAATTTGGCTTCCCGGGCCAGATCAAATATTGTTACGCTTGCTGCTTTAAAAAGCAGCCTGCGGGAGCTTGGAGGGTTTCGGCTACCCCCAAAAGGTCTCTCTTCCACACTTGGTGCGTTGTTGCGCGCAGATACGTGTGCGCCCCTGCTCGTCTCGCGAAACCTAGCACGGAGACGAAGATGATTACCCGCGACGAAGCGCGCCGCCAAATTCTCATCGAATGGCAACGGTCGGCTACCGCCACCCCCAAGCCGATACCGAATGGTATGGACGGACTAACGTTTCTCGCCGATCTCCAACGCTATAGGCCTGATGTCCTCGAATTCCGGGACCGAGGTGACAAGTGGCAAACGGTGCATGGTTGGCTGCTGTGGGCCGGATTCCTATCCGACTAATTCATTCACCTGCGCACGACCGTGCCATCGAGAGCAAACTTTCTCATGAACGCAGCTGATCCGACGTCGATCTTTTGGTCGACATCGCCAGCCGGCCAGTCACGGTCGCCACTAGATGCCTATGGTCTTACGGGTCCGCAGACGGCCTAAACGACATTTTGCTCTCACCGAACGACCCAAATGGCTCGATGGGCCGCTGTGGGCAATTCGCCGACATCATTCGGCGACGGGTGGCGAACTAACTGCTCTTCTGCTCTTTCAGTGCTGGTTACCTGCACTCGCTGTTGAGCCAGATCAATACTCGGCCCATCCAAGGTCCCAACACTCCCCCCTTTGAGAGGGCGCCACCCATGCGATCTCTGCTCAGGGAAGTCCGGCAGAATCCGTTGCTATGGCTGCTGGTTGTTGTGCCCATCGTGCTCGTCGCCGAAAAGGCGGCGCCCGAGGCGCATACGACTCTATTCGTGCTCGCGGTCCTGGCCATCGTGCCGTTGGCCGCACTTCTCAGCCATGCGACGGAAGCTGTCGCTGCCAAGACGGGCGATGCGGTCGGCGGTCTCCTAAACGCGACGCTCGGCAACCTTACCGAATTGATCATCGCGGTGACCGCGCTTCGTGCAGGCCAGTACATGCTTGTGAAGGCATCGATTGCAGGAGCAATCGTAACGAACGCATTGTTCATGCTCGGTGCCTCCTTTCTGCTCGGTGGCCTGCGCTATCACGTTCAGGAATATAACCGGGCCACGGGCCGGCTCTATTCGGCCCTGCTGTTGATGGCGACGGTCGCACTTCTGGCTCCCTCCGCGGTTGCCGATCTGGCGCATGGCGAAGCCGTGACTCAGAAGCTAAGCATCTGTCTCGCCATTGTGCTCATCGTCGCCTACGGCCTTGGCCTTGTGTTTTCGCTCCACACCCACAAGGAGTTCTTTGCTAGCGAGCGGCAGGCCGAGGCGGATTTGCATTGGCCCATTGGCGTCGCGGTCGGCACGCTTCTCGTAGTCACAGCGCTCGTCGCGCTTGTTAGCGAGATATTTGTTGAATCCGTGCAGAAGGCAGCGGAAACCTTCGGAATGAGCCCGGCTTTCGTCGGCTTCATCATCGTCTCGATCGTGGGCGCCGCGGCTGAAATGGCCGTGTCCTTTTCCGCAGCGCGCAAGGATCGACTTGACATGAGCGTTTCGATAGCGCTCGGCAGCGCCTCCCAGATTGCGCTGTTCGTGGCCCCCGCTCTCGTTCTGCTTAGCTACGTCGTGGGACCCGCCCCAATGAACCTCCAATTCTGGCCAGGTGCGGTGACCATGGTGATGACCTCGGCTGTGATGGCGACCTTCATTACAAATAGCGGACGTTCTGCCTGGTTCATCGGCGTCCTGCTCATTTTCGTTTACGCGATTTTCGCCATAACGCTGTACGTAGTCCCGCCGGCCGCACAAGGCCCGACATGAAATACGCGCAGGCTGCCCACGATACGGAGCAATGGAAGACGTGAAGCCTCGCATTGCTGCGCCGGTAGCAACTCGCACGCCTCGACCTGCAGCCCTGATCAGATCTAAATCGAGGCTTTACTGGATATTGCGCGAAGCACCTTCCAAGATTGAACGCGCAACCTCAGACGCCCCAGTGATGATGATTTGTACGCCGATGCATAGCAGCAAAAATGCCGACAACTTTGTGACTACGCTGGTGCCTTCTTCGCCGAACAAGCGCGCCATCGCGCCTGATTTCCGGTAAGCATGGTAGATCGTCGCGGTCACGGCGACCGCCACCAGAAGAGAAACAATCGACGATCCGAACATCGCGTCGAGGCTGTCTGTCCGGCTTATTCCGATAGCAATGGCGGTCGCGATCGTTCCCGGCCCGGTCGTGAGCGGGATCGTCAGTGGGAAGAATGCCATCCGCTTCATAGTGGCGAGATCTGCGGATGATTCCCCGTGGGGGCCGCCCGCACCGGGCGCAGCGTGAAGCATCGACCAGCCTGTTGCCGCGACCACAAGACCTCCAGCAATCCGAAGCGCGGGAATGGTCACACCGAAGAAATTCAGGATCTGGCTGCCGAGAAACTGTGATACCAGAAGAACGGCGAAGGCGTATCCGGCAACCCGCAGTGCAAGATCCGCGCGCTCGTCTTCAGACAGGCCTCTGGTCCTGTCCAGGAAGATGAAAGCCAAGCCGTAAGGGTTGATGATCGCAAATAGTGCACCAAAGCCGAACAAGAAATCGGCAACCCATCGGGATGTCGCGAAATTGGGCATCTGGCGTCAGGCCCGTCTGTTGCGATGCAGAGTCCTTGATGGAAGCCGACTGCCAGCCCTCGATTCACTGGTTAGCCTCTCGCATCGCTCCGCCGCCGTCGGATCTACTTCGGCAGACATTCCACATTGTACGCGATGATGACCTGAGCCGGGTCAGCCTTACCCAAGCTCTTCAGATCTTCCAAGCCGCTCCTCAGTTTGGCTCCCGCCTCGCTCAAGCTTCCTTCAAGCGCGGCCTTGGCGTTCCTGCATCGTTGCTCACTAGAGAACTCCTGGAAGACGACTGTAGGGGAGCAGCCGCCATTCCGCCTTGTCGTTCGTCGCCGCAGGACTGACGGAGTAGGAAAAGACATACATCAACACCCACATCGACTTCTCCAACTTGTTGCCGCCCCCAATCATCGGGCCTTGCTTAGAAGCCCAAGGCTGGTCAAGCGTTGTCGATCGAGCATTGCGATCTCGCTCGTACTTGCGCCCTGAGCAGCCACTGGTTGCCGACCTTATTTGGCTGGCTTTTGATCGAGCCGCATTCGTTGAGCCCTCATGCGCTTGATCTCGCGACTCAAGGCTTCGCTCTTTTCGTCGCGCTGCTCCTTCTTTGATTCGAGCTGATCATTCTGGCGTAACTTTTCGAGCGCTTTCTCGACGGAAAGCTTATTCGTTCCGGCCATGGCGGACCTCTCTGCGCTCCTGCGTTCCAGCATCGGCGTACCCGCCGCTTCAGCTTTTCGGACTGAACAGACCGCCGGCGGCCTTCATCGCCGACTCGCCCATCGTCTTGGCCTGGTCGGTCAGCGCCCGCATCTGGTCCTGGAAGAACTCGGACTGAAGCTTGAGCGCGTCCTGCACATCCTTGGCATGGATGAGCTTGTCGCTGAGGTCGAAGGTCGCGGAGACATTGCGCTGCATGAAGCTGGAAAACTCCTTCGCCTGGCTGGCGATCGGCAGCGGTGAAGAGGCGAGACCTTTCTCCAGCATCTCGAAATATTCCGCATTGGCCTTGCGCAGGCGGCCGAGCGCATCGGCGAGTGCCGCACGGACGCCCTCAACGGACGAATTGATCTCTGCCATGACGACTTTCCTCTCTTCGTTGGGGTTACGCAGTAAGTCCTCCGAACCAGGCGCCGAAATAGCCGGCGTAGAGCGCCGGCACTTCGAGATTCATCGAGTGCCCGACCCGGGGCACGATCACGAGACGACAATCCGGCATCGCCTCCGCCATGGCGCGAAGATCCGCCGGGGGAATCCAGCCATCCCACTCACCCCACAGCACCAGGTGCGGATGCCGCAGCTCCGGCATGCGACGCTCGAGCTCCCGGCTCTCTCGTTCCCGCGTGAGGTTAATCGGGGTTCCGATCCATATACCCTCGGAGACACCGAAGGTTTGCTCGATGATGCGATCGAACAGAGCCTGGATATCCTTTAGTCCCTCGCGAAATTGCGGGACAGCATTCGATGCCATACTCTCCGGCACGAACAACGAGGACGCCGCCGTCGCCATGATCTTCCGCGTCAGCTCCTTGCTCTCCATCATCGCCCGAAATACGCCGATCTGATCGGCGTTGAACGTCATGCCGAGTGGCGTCACCGGGTCGAGCGCAAACACGCGCCCGAAGCGCTGCGGCTGCATCAACAGCATGCGGGCAGCGATGATGCCACCTGTCGAATGCGTCGCGAGATGGCAATAGCCAATATCGAGCGTGTCGAGCGCAGCCAGCATGTCCTCGGCATGCTGCTGCATGGCGTAGTTGGAATAATCTGCCGCGGGCTTCGGCCGATCGCTGTCGCCACAGCCGCGCCAGTCGATCCCGACAACGCGGAGACCGGATGGAAACAAGGGTGCGGCGAGCTCGATCCAGTCCTTGCTGGCAAGATTGCCGTGGATGAAGACGACGGTGACGTCGCCTTGCCCCCACTCTCGCCAGCCGAGCTGGATGTCACCCGTCTGCACCCGCGGCATCAGACCATCCTATTTGTTCAACCCGGCCGTGGGCGCTGCACCAGGCGGCGTCGGCGCCACCGGGATCGCCGATGCCACCGCGCCCTTGATCATGCGATCGGTGCCGAGCGGCGACGAGGTATCGACCCGTCCCTTGGTCACGAAGTCCACGACATCCGCGGAGTATTCGACCGGATTGTCGGTGTGGATGAAGTGCCCGGTCTCCGGATAGATCTTCAGCATCGGCCGGTTGCCGGCATTGGTCATCCGCGTCATGAACGGCGTGATGACGTCGCGTCCGAGATCGGTCAGCCCGTTGAAGGCGGGCGTCGGGATGAACGGCTCCTTGTCGCCGAACGCCAGGAAGATCGGCGCCTTGATCTCCGTGATCCGCTCGTAAAGGTTCTTCGGATCATCCTGCTGGAGCTCGGCCCCGATCGTGTAGATGTCGAAGATGAAGACGTTGCACCATTGCTCGAGCTCCTTCGGATTGCCCTTGGTGAGCCCGACGCGCTGCTCGGTGTGGAAGCGGGCATATTCGCTGTCGCTGAAGAAATAGCCGCTCTTGGCCGCCGACACCACGCCGGTGTCGGGGTCGCGCTTCCTAAAGTAGAAGAAGTCGCGAATGCTCTGCTCGTCGCGGGCCTTCTCCGCCGCCAGGATTCCCGTCTGATCCCAGATCTGCTTCCATTTGTCGAAGTCGCGGCCGAGACCCGGTTGGAACAGAGGCGCCTTCTTGCCCTTGGCGATGGTGATGTCGCGCGGATATTCCTCGAGACCGGACGGTGCTTCGAGCGCGAGCCCCTGCACGGCCTCCGGCCAGGTCAAGGCATAGCCCACGACGAACTGCCCACCGAGCGAGTGGCCGAGATAGTACGCATTCTTGACGCCAAGCTGGTTGACGACGAGGTCGTAGATGACTTCGCGCATGTCCTGCATGGTGCGAGCCGGGCTCTTGTCGAGATTGCCGGGCCCGGACATGCCGTAGCCAGGCAAGTCCGGCACGATCACGCGCAAGCCACTCCGCAACGCATATTGCATGATGTTGCCGTAGTGCCCGCCGAATGCGCCTTTGCCGTGGATGATGACGAGGACCTTGGGATCCTTGTCGGTGCCGGCATACTCATCCATGTAACCGATCTGCCAGGTGTTGCCGATCTTGTCCTTGGTGTTGGCGTACTTGACCGGATAGGGATAGGTTACAAAATCCTTCCAGAACGACTTGCTCGGATCGATGTTCTCGGCAACGCCCGGCACGCGGAAGTTCTTGTCGACAAATTTGTTCGCGCGATCCAGCGCAGCCACGTCGTCCATGAAGGCGACGAACTTCGGATCGTTCTTGCGCTGGTTGATGATCGGGAACACGCCGTAATGGGCGACCGGGCTCTCCTGTGCGATCAGGTCGGCACCCGGCACGCGATCGACGGCCTGCTGGGCCAGCTTGAAGTTCAGCCAGAGATCGTTGGTGATGTGCATCACCAGCGTGCGCGCCCGGATGCGGCCGAGATACGGATTGATGTTGTGGGTCTCGCCGACACGGTTGCGCCAGACGAGATCGACGGCGTCATAGAGCTTGGCGCGGTTGATGACGTTCAGCCCCGCCTTTTCGTTCGGCGGATCCCAGTAGAAGATCTCAGGCTGCACCGCGGTCCAGTTCTGGGTCGTGCGATAGCCGAAATCGTAGCCGGTCATGCCCAGGATCGACCAGCCGAACGCCACGCCGGGCATCGGATGCTTCTCCTTGGGCAGCTTGTAATAGTCGCCCTTGGTCGCCTGCCAGACCGGATCCCCCTCGATCGCAGCCGTCATCATCTGGAAGGTCCAGTTGCCGACGGGGTCCTCGCCATCGGACTGCGTGGTGCCGCCGATCGGCATCAGCGCGTTGATGTATTCCGGATGCATCACGCCCCAGACGTAGGTCTGCGTGCCGCCCATGGAGACGCCCGTCACCAGCGCAACGCGTGCGACCTTCAGCTCGTCGCGCAGCAGGCGATAATTGGCCTGCACCATGTCGTAGTAGCTGTACTGCGGAAACTTAATGCCGAGACCGTCGGACGGCTTGCTCGCGCCCCAGGTGCCGAGTGGGTCCACCATGATGACGTAATAGCGGTCGGTATCGATCGGTCGGCCAGAGCCAATGATCGGCACGCCGCCCGACAGTGGCGCGCCCTTGACCCACTGCTCGTACATGTCGGTGGAGTCGCCGGAATAGTAAGAGTTGATCACGACCGCATTGGTGATCTCGCCGGCGGCATTGCGCCGCGCGGTGCCGATCGCGATGTAGCCGGTGCGCAGCTTGCCCGCCCCGAGCGATTCCAGGGTTACGCCACCCTCGCCGCCAAACTCGAATTTCGACGGATCGGTCAGATCGTACTTGCCGCCGATCTTGAAGTTGGCGATCTCGTAGGTCTTCTTCAAACCGTCATGCTGCATCTGCGACGAGCGGCGCGTGAAAGGTTGTGCGACCGCAAGCGCAGTGCCGACCAGCAGCAGGATCAGGCTGACGAAACAACGCTTCACGAGATCTCTCCCGATCATGACGGCGTCCTCCCTGAGATTTTGCCGAGACGCTAGGCAGCGCGACCGGACGAGCCTTGATCTAACTCAATGGAATGCGCTTCTGCGGGGCGAGGATCGCGCCATCGAAAACCGCCGGTTGGTACAATGCCGTTTCTCAGTCACGGCTCATACCGAATACGCTATGAGCTGGACGGGCCGGCGGACGCTCCCGCCTATGTGCTGGTGAACGGGCTTACGCAGTATGCCGAACTATGGACGGCCTACCGTGACGCCCTGCTCGCACGGCACTTTCGCGTCGCGACCTTTGACATGCTCGGCCAGGGCGGCTCCGACAAGCCTGCCTTGTTCATCAATCAGGACGACCAGGTTGCCGCCCTTCATGGCCTGATCAGTGAGCTCGGCGATGGTCCCGTCTTCCTTAGCGGCATCAGTTTTGGCGGCCTGATCGCGCTGCGTTACGCCATCGCGCACGGCCAGCGGCTGTCGGGCCTCGTGCCGATGAGCTGCTTTGCCGAGTTGTCGCCGCAACTGCTCCTGATCGGAAACGCCCTGCGCACCGGCCTGATCCTCGGCGGCACCAGTTATCTCCAGGATCTGCTGCTGCCGATGAACCTGTCCGATCAATGGCTGAAGCCGCTTCTGGACAAGCTCGACGGCGTCAAACGACAGGGCTGGCTCGTCAACGACGTCTACGCCCTTCAAAACCTGATGGAGTCGTTCCTCGACTTCCAGCCAATTACCTCGCAACTGTCGTCGATCACGGTCCCGACCATGATCTTGAACGGTGAGTTCGATTTCCTGACACCCCGCGCCCTGCACGAGACCTTGCGCGTCGAGATTCCCAACAGCGCGCTCGTCATCATTCCGGAGGCGTATCACGCCTTCACCCTGGAGAAAGGTGCGCTCACAGCCGATTTGCTCGCCCGCTTTGCCGAGGACGTTCTGGCCGGACGATGGGAAGGCAACAAGGCCGTCCTGATAGCTCCGAACGAGCCCGGCGGCGAGATCACGCCGTTTCCGGCCGGCTACGACCATCTGCGCGCCATCCCGGTGCAGAGGCCCACATCATGAGCGGCTTTCTCGGGCCACTCGACGCAGAGGGGCGCGTGCCACCGCGTCAGCAGACGCGCATCGCTGCCTTCCTGATCTCGGCCCACGGCGCACTGGCGCGCCAGTTCGCATTGGCACTGCCGTTGCGGATCGAGGCCGCATGGCAGACCGAGTTGAACGCGCAGTTCTACCGGGAGTCGGAGATCGTCTCGCTACTGCAACGCACGACGTCCTGGGTACCTGACATCGCCCTCGGCTACATGGCCGCCTCCTGGGAGACCAGCTGGTTTCCCGCGCCGATGGAGACGGTCGACCGCGCGCTCGCGCCGGCGGTCAATCTCGCAACGCTTGCCCATGCCGTTCATGCCGGCATTCGTCCCGCGGCTCTTCTGCCGCTTGAGGCCAACGCTGCGGACCCCTTTGTGATGGCGCTACGCCGCATCGAGTTCGAAAGCGGCCGGCTGTTGCAGGCGCAGATCCTGTTCCTCAAAGGGCCCGATCTCCTGCCCTTCCGTGACGCCGTCAGCGCGGCGCTGGAAAAGCGTCATGCCGAGGTGCGCAGGCACTGGCGCGAGATGCTAGCGGGCATCGGCGTCGACGCGCGCGAATGATGGGGAGCCTTGACGCAGATCAACGGTATCACGCGAACGTCCGCCAACATCGATCCGCCGTCATTGCCTGCGCACGCCGACCGGAGTTCCAAATCATGCGGGCCGTTTCCGTCGAAGAAGCTGTTGCGATGATCCCGGCAGGCGCCAGCGTCATGGTGGGCGGGTTCATGGGCGTGGGAACGCCAGAGCGGTTGCTCGACGAAGTGGTGAGGCAGCAGAAGACCGGCCTGTCGCTCATCTCGAACGATGCCGCCTTCGTCGGGAAAGGCGTCGGCAAGCTGTTCGACGCGACGCTGGTGTCCCAACTGACCGCGACCCATATCGGGCTCAATCCGAAAGCGCAGCAGCAGATGCTGGCGAACCAGATCAGTGTCGATCTGGTACCGCAAGGGACCTTCGTCGAGCGCATCCGCGCCGGCGGCTGCGGGCTCGGCGGCGTGCTGACGCCGACAGGCGTCGGCACATTGGTTGCCGAGGGCAAGCGCCTGATCGAGGTCGACGGCAAGTCGTTCCTGCTGGAAACCGCCATTCGCGCGCAGTTTGCGCTGGTCCACGCCTTCCTCGCCGACTATCTCGGAAACCTCACCTACGCCCTCACCGCGCGCAATTTCAATCCGATCATGGCCATGGCGGCGGATACGGTGATCGTGACCGCCGAGCATATCGTGCCGGTCGGCGTCATCGCGCCTGATCACGTCGTCACGCCGGCGCCGCTCGTCGACTACCTCATTACGAACGGGTGAGATCATGGATCCGCAGATCATCATCGCCCGGCGCGTCGCCCAGGAGCTGAAGAGCGGCAATCTCGTCAATCTCGGCATCGGTATTCCGACCCTGGTCGCCAACTACGTCCCGGCCGACCTCAAGGTGTTCTTCCAGTCGGAGAACGGCCTGATCGGCACCGGCCCCATTCCGGAGCAAGGCATGGCCCATCCCCTGCTCACCGACGCCGGCGGCCGGCCGATCAGCGCACTGCCAGGTGCGGCGACCTTCGACAGCGCGATGTCGTTCGGGCTGATCCGCGGCGGTCATGTCGACGTCACCGTGCTTGGCGGTCTCCAGGTCGACGCGCACGGTTTGCTCGCCAACTGGATGATCCCGGGCAAGATGGTGCCGGGCATGGGCGGCGCGATGGACCTCGTCAGCGGCGCCAAGCGCGTCATCGTCGCCATGCAGCACGCTGCCAAGGGCAAGTCCAAGATCGTCGCCAAATGCACGCTGCCGCTGACCTCGGCGCGGCCGGTCAACCTGGTCGTCACCGACATGGCCGTGATCGGCTTTCCCGACGGCAAGGCAACGCTGCTGGAGACCGCACCCGGCATCAAGGTCGGAGAAGTCTTGGCCGTGACCGAAGCCGAGCTCGCAATCCCTGATTCCGTACCGGAAATGAAACTCTGACGGGACGGCCCATGCGGATATTCGGCGACTTCAACGAGATCAAATCCGCCGTCGGCACCGAGATCGGCGTCAGCGACTGGGTCGAGGTGTCACAGGATCGCATCAACCAGTTTGCGGAGGCGACCTGCGACGAGCAGTGGATCCATGTCGACCAGGAGCGTGCGAACAAGGAGATGCCCGGCGGCAAGACCATCGCGCACGGACTGCTCTCGCTGGCGCTGGCACCGCTGTTCATCCGCTCGGTGATCGGCCTGAAAGGGCTGCGCAACACGCTGAACTACGGCGCCGACCGGATCAGGTATCTCGCACCTGTGCCGTCGGGCTCCAGGCTGCGCGGGCGCGTCACTGTCGCCGAAGCCGAGGACGTGCCGCCGGACGGCTTGCGCGTGAACTACCATCTCGTCATCGAGATCGAAGGCGGTAAGAAGCCCGCCTGCGTCGCCGAGCTGATCGCCCTGCACTATCGCTGAGGACCGCGCGGCCGCTCAGTCGATGATGTGATATCCGCCGTCGATATAGAGCACGCTGCCGGTGATCAGCTTGGCGCCATCGAGCGCCAGGAACGCGGTGGCATTGCCGACATCGTCGATACTGACGAGGCTGCGTGCAGGCGCCTTCGACTGTGCCTTGTCCATGAGGTCGTCGAACTCGGGAATGCCTGACGCCGCGCGTGTCGCCAGCGGCCCCGGCGAAATTGCGTGCACGCGGATCCCCTTCGGTCCGAGCTCGGCGGCGGCATAGCGGACGGCGGCCTCGAGCGCCGCCTTTGCGACGCCCATGATGTTGTAATTATCCACCACCATCTGGCTGCCGTAATAGGTCATCGTGAACATCGTGCCGCCGTTCTTCATCAAAGGCTCGGCCAGATGAGCCATCCGCAGGAACGACCAGCACGAGACGTCCATGGTCTTGAGGAAGCCGTCGCGGCCGACGTCCACGACACGGCCGTGCAGCGCCTCCTTGGGCGAGAACGCGATCGAGTGCAGCAGGAAGTCAAAGTGTCCCCATTCGCTCGCGATGCGCTCGAACACCGCCTCGGTCTGGCCTTCGACCATCACGTCCAGCGGCATGAAGATCGGCGCCTCCAGCGCCTGCGCCAACGGCTCGACATGCTTCTTGGCGCGATCGTTGAGGTAGGTGACGGCGAGATCGGCGCCGAGTGCGCGAAAGGCTCGCGCACAGCCCCAGGCGATCGACTGGTCGTTGGCGATGCCGACAACCAGGCCCTTCTTGCCCTTGAGTGCCACCTTGCTGTCCGGGAATACGGGAATCATGACACCCTCTCAGGTCTCGTGTTGTGGGTTTGACCGTTCATCAGCAGCGACAACGTATGCTGCGCGATCATCAATTCCTCGTCGGTCGGAACGACATAGACGGGGATCTGGCTGCTGGCGCGCGAAATCAGCCGTGAATGGCGTGCGTTCTCGCCCTCATCGAGCGCGACGCCGAGCCATCCAAGCTGCTCCGCGATCCGCGCGCGGATCGATGCCGAGTTCTCACCGATCCCGGCGGTGAAGACGAAGGCGTCGAGCCCCTGCAAGGCCGCAGCTAGCATGCCGGCGTTGAGCCCGATCCGGTAGACGAAATAGTCGATCGCCAGCCTTGCCTGCGGGTTTGTGCTGGCCTCCAGTTCCCGCATGTCGTTGCTGACGCCGGAAAGCCCCTTCAAACCGCATTCGCGATAGAGGAAGTCCTGGGCCTTGGCAGGCGTCATCCCCTTCTCTGAGGTGAGATAGAGCACCACGCCCGGATCGATCTGTCCGGGACGCGTTCCCATCGGCAGACCGTCGAGCGCGGTAAAACCCATCGTGCTCTCGACGCTGCGCCCATCCTTGATCGCGCACATCGAGGCGCCGCTGCCGAGATGGGCGACGATCACGCGCTTCTTCGCCATATCGGGCGCGATGCTCGGCAGGGTCCTGGCGATATATTCGTACGACAGCCCGTGGAAGCCGTAGCGCCGCACCCCTTCGGCATGAAGCTGATACGGGATGGCATAGTGATCGGCGACCACATCATGCGTGCGGTGAAAGGCGGTATCGAAGCATGCCACCTGCGGGAGCGTCGGGAAGTTCGCCAGCAGCGAGCGTATCGGCGCGAGATTGTGCGGCTGATGCAAGGGCGCCAGGGTCACAAAGCGTTCGAGGCGGGATACGACCCCGTGGTCGATCAGAACCGGCCGCGAATAGTCCGGGCCGCCATGGACGACGCGGTGACCGACCGCGATTGGCGTGACCTGGAGTTCGTCCCGCAGCCAGTTGCCGGCAACAGTCATTGCGGCCGGGACATCAGGCACTGTCTCGATCGGATAGGCCCGATCGGCTAGCGGATCACCGCTCGGACCGCTCGCCCGCAGGCGCGGCCGGCTGCCAATGCCGTCCATCTGTCCCTTGATCTGCCGACGAAGTGCACCGTCACCTTCGGCCGAATAGACTTGGAACTTGACGCTTGAGGATCCGGCGTTGACGACGAGGATCGTATCCATGTCGGTCACGCAGCAACTGTCGGCGCCTGCTGGCGCCGGGCGTGAGCATAGAGTGCAGCGACCGCGCAAGAGGCCATCCGCGCCCGCGGCGAATCCGCACGCGAAGTCAGGACGACGGGCACCCGGGCGCCGAGCACAATGCCGGCGCCGTCGGCCTTGGCGAAATAGGCGAGATTCTTGGCCAGCATGTTGCCGGACTCGAGGTCCGGAACCATCAGGATCTGGGCGCGGCCAGCGACCTCGGACGTGATGCCCTTGATCCGCGCGGCCTCCGGATCGATGGCGTTATCGAAGGCCAGCGGACCATCAAGCACACCGCCGGTGATCTGGCCGCGGTCGGCCATCTTGCAGAGAGCGGCCGCTTCGATCGTGGAGGGAATCTTCGACGTGACCGTTTCGACCGCCGACAGGATAGCCACCCGCGGCGCGCTGCCAAAGCCAGCCTGGTTGTAGAGATCGATCGCGTTCTGGATGATGTCGCGCTTGGCGTCGAGATCGGGGAAGATGTTGATCGCGGCATCCGTCACGAAAATGGTCTCGGCATAGGCGGGCACGTCCATGACGAAGACGTGGCTGATGCGGCGGTCGGTGCGCAGGCCGCCGGTCTTGGCCGTGACGGCGCGCATCAGCTCGTCGGTATGGAGGCTGCCCTTCATCAGGAGCTCGCCCCTGGCCGAATGGATCAGCTCGACGCCCTTGGCGGCCGCATCGTCACTGTGAGCGGCATTGATGATCTCGAAACCGGATACATCCAGGTCGAACTTCGCGGCCGTATCCCTGATTTTCCTTTCGGGGCCGACCAAGATCGGCCGGATGATGCCCGCGCTCGCGCTGTCGACGGCGCCACGCAGCGAGGTCTCGTCGCAGGGATGCACGACGATGGTCGGCGTCGGCGGCGCAGCCCGGGCCGCCGCGATCAGGCGGTCATACTTGCTGCCGGACTGGGCTTGCGTCGTGTCGGCTGACATCCTGTCACTCCCGATTGCGCCAATGCGTGTTACGACGCCCGTGCCTTTGGATCGAAAGGGGCGACGTTCGACGTCCACTCTCCTTCCCCGTCCAGTCCAAAGAGCCCGGCGATGCGCCGCAGACGGTTCGCGCGCTCGCCGCTAATGTCCTCACTCGCGGACAGAACCTCGCGCATCGCCGCGAATGCCGCGCGCCTCTGATTGAGATCGTTCGGCAGCATGTTGGGAATAGCGCCAAGCGCCGCGTCCCGATCCAGCAGCAGCATGAAGAATTGCTCGCGCACCAGCATCTTGAACGCGTGCAGCGTCAGCCGCTCCCCGGGGTGATCGCGCCGGATCTGGCGCAGCGCCTCGATGCTCCGCTCATCCACCATGCCGCGTGCCGAGCCGACATACAGCAGTGCGCGGATGGCCGCTTCGCGAAGGCCGCCCTCTCCCATCCGGGACTTCAGCTCGGCGATCCGCTTGTCGAGCATGGTGCGGTGCTCCGCCGACATCTCGCGGCGGCGCGACGGCGCGGAATTCGGATCGATGCCGACCGCAGCCTGGAGCGCCGGCGAGCCGTAGACGTTGAGGAAGATCGTTTCGCTCAGCGCCTCCTGCGCATCACGCCAGCTATCCAGCGCATGGACGATCTGTTTCGACATCTGCTCCTGGAACGCCATGAACGGATTGTCCTTCGAGACCGGCCTGCGATTGTCCTCGACACGATCGGCGGCCGATTTGATCGAAGCCATCCAGGGATTCTTGCTGCTGAACGCTTCGTATTGCATCCGCAGCGGATGCATGTTGCGCGCCCAGTCCGCCATCTGCGGCGTGACCATCTTCTTGAGCCAGGGCTGCACGAACTTCTGATAGGCCGCCAGATTGAGCTCGGAGACGCGCTTCGCCGCCGCAAACCGCCGCTCGTCTTCGGGCGAATTGCCGCCCATGGCGCGGATGTCATCCAGCGTCCGCGCCTCGCAACGCATCACCCATTGGCCCGCCGCGAGATCGGCATTGAGCGTCTCGCTGCCCCTGGCCTCGAACGTGGCTTCGTACAGCCCGGGCGGCAGCACGTCGATCAGGTCGATATTGCTGGAAAACTCGGCGTGTTCCTTCTTCGCCACGCCGCCGGAGACGAAGATACCGAGGTGACCGATGCTCTCGTGAACGGTGTAGACGATGGTCTGGCCATAGGCCCTGATCTCGTCGACGTCGGCGTAGCAGTCCAGGATCCAGTCCAGCGCCTGCTGCGGCGGGGTGACGTTGTCGCCCTTGGAGCAGAACACCACGATCGGCGAGCGGATGTTGCGCAGGTCGACCTTTTGTCCGTCGGACATCTCGATCCGGCCGGCTGCAAGATTGTTGCCGATGAACAGCTCGTCGACGATGAACTGGATTTCCTCGGCATTGAGATTGACGTGTCCGCCCCACCAGCGCTCGAAGTCGAGATAGCGCTCGGCCTCGGTGTCGACCTTGGAATAGACGTTGTATTGCTTGGTCCAGAGCGTGTTCGACGGGTTCTGGTTCTCGAAGTTCTGCACCAGCCAGGCGCCGTCGAACTTGCCGCCGCCGAGATCGCTCGTCATCGCCGTGAACCAGCTCCCGCCTAACAGTCCGCCGGAATAGCGCATCGGATATTTGCCGTGCACGCCCGCCCAATAGGCAAGCGGTGCGCCGGCGATGATCAGCGGCCCGAACAGTTCCGGCCGCAGCGATGCCAGGATCATGACGGCCCATCCGGCCTGGCAGTTGCCGATTACGCAGGGCTTTCCGTCGGCGTCGGGATGGCGGCTGATGACCGTCTCGATGAATTTCGCCTCCGCGCGCGCGATGCGCTCGATGGTCTGCCCCGGCATCGGCTCGGGCAGGAACCCGATGAAATAGCAGGGATGCCCCGCCTTCATCGCAACACCGATCTCGCTGTCCGCCTTGAAGCCGCCGATGCCCGGGCCGTGACCGGCGCGCGGGTCGACGACGACGAACGGGCGCCGGCTCATGTCGATCTCGACATCCTTCGGCGGAATGATGCGTACCAGCGCGTAGTTGACCGGCTCCTCCAGGGAGCGGCCATCCGTGATCAATTCGGCAGCATATTGCAGCACATGCGGCGCAGTCTGCGCGACATGCTCACGATACTGGTCGCCGCGCTGGCGCATGATGTCGAGGAACAGGACGCTGCGCTGTCCCGCATCGACCATGTATTCCACCGCTGAGGCGACCAGCCCCGACATCGGACCATCAGGCAGCTTTAGATCTTCCATCGCCATGTTCGACCTCGTCGTCGCACGAGGCCATTCAAGAAGTTCGGGAGTGGCTGACGTTGATATAGGTCAACGGTCGTCGACAGGGCTCGAGTCAACCACTACCCCAAGGAGTCATCCCCGCACTCGGTCCCCGCGAGACAGCCGCAATGTCGGATGTTGAAAAATTCATCCGCCACGAAAAACTACGCGACGGAGAAATGATCAAGATCCGGGCACTTCGACCCGGCGATGAGCTCGACATGCTCGCCGCGCTCGAAGAAACAAGTGCACAATCGCTCCAACGTCGCTTCTTTGTCACAAAGCGCCACTTTTCCGAACGGGAGCGCGCGTTCTTCATGGAACCCGATTTCAGGAACCATGTCGCACTCGTCGCCTGTACGGAAGGCCAAGGCCGCAACATGATCATTGGCGGCGGCCGCTATGTCATGTTCGAGCCTGGACGGGCCGAGACGGCTTTCGTCGTGATCGATGCTTGGCAGGGACGCGGCATCGGCGGGCTTCTGACGCGCCATCTGATCGCGATCGCCCGCGAAGCGCGATTGACGGAGTTGACCGCGGAGGTCCTATCGGAGAACGCGGCAATGCTGCGCGTTCTCGGCAAGTTTGGATTTGAGTCGGTACATTCCAGCGAAGCCGGTGTCGACATGGCATTGAAGCTCACCCAATACGCTGCCGGCACGTGAGCACGAACAATTTGAGAGAAAGGCCGAGCGCGTCGCGCGCCCCTGTCCATTAGTACAAGTAGTTCCGTATCGGCGGCATGCCGTAGGTTCCTGGCGATCCGAAACGTTCGTCGACCGAAGATCCGAATATCTCGCACGCAAACGTTAGCAAGACCCATGAGAGCCGAATCACGTTGCTTAGGAGTTACCCGATGGCCAAGACAGATGCGTATTCGCGTTGGTAGAGAGGTCGGAACAACGATTAAATTTCAATACAATCAATTACTCACTCGATAAATCTAATACCGGCCAGGCCGATGGCGCGGAGGAATTCAAGACCATCGCGATTTTCTGCGGCCTCGGATTGCTGCTCTCGCTAGTTGCGGCCATGCTCTACAGCCCTGATGTCACGGCCTTTTGAGGCGCTTGCGCCTTCAGGACGCGGTCGCTCGAACTCGCTCGCGTCCTTCGCTACGACGCTCACGCCGTTCCCGCCTTCGCTTCGCCCGCTCCGCGAGCGGCGGCAACGGTGGCACGGGTGCATTGACCATCACAGACGGCGTCGTCTCGATCGTCTGGTCGACGCTGGTGCGCGCCTCTATAAATTCGAGTGCGGAACGACCTTTGTCGGTGATCTTCCACCCGCCCCTTTCGCGATCGACCAGACCCTGCGAAAAGATGTCGAGTTCAGGTACGCGCGCAGCCAGCCGCTTGGTCCGGTCGGCCCAGTCTCGGCCGCTGGTCGCCAAGATCGCCATGTCGCGCTTGATGTCGTCCATCACAGCGAACCCGCCCGGATAGGACACCAAGATCTTCAACACCGTGACCTGAAAATTCACAGCCGAGTCTCACTCAGTCACACACAGTCGGCGCCCCGGAAAGGGCGCCGCGACCGAAGGCCCCGGCTGGCCGGGGCCTTCGCGCAGTCTAGTGCGATCAGTATCTCGCCGCGATCGGGGCACCAAAGCCACCGAAGCCACCGAAGCGATAGTTCACCCGAACGGTGACCATGTCCACATCCTGGCTAACCCTGTCGCCGAGGAGGGTGACGCGACCGGGTGAGAGCACACCTGCGCCTGCGAAGGTGCGGTTGTCATTTCCCATCCAGAGGTGATCGTATTCAACACCGGCCGACCAGTTCGGCGCGAAGCCATACTCCCAGCCAACGCCCAAGGCACCGCCCCAGCGCGTGTGGCTTGCCGAGTCCAGACCGACCCCGGTAAGGTTGTTGAAGGCATCAAGACGATTGTGGGTCACGGCCGCGCCACCCTTCACGTAGAGCAATGACGCGTTCCACGCCCAGCCAAGTTGCGCCGTGAAGAGACCAATGCCGTCGGTTTTCCCTGTGGTCGATAGCAGCGGATCGATCAGGGTGACGCGCGTGTTCTTGATGTCGGCCCAATCGCCCTGCGCTTCCAGTCCGAGCACAAACTGATTTGTTTGCCAGCGATATCCGATCTGTCCACCAACGAGACCTCCGGAGCGAGAGGCGCAACCACCCGCGACTGTCCCTGCCGGCGTGACGAAATCCACGCAACCGCGGCTCTGGCCCCACCCGCCGTTGGCGCCGATGTAGAAACCGGTCCAGTCATAGATCGGAGCGACAATTGGAGGCGGCGCCTTAGTGTACGGACGGGCCGCCAAGTCAGCCGCCGATGCGGGGGCGGATAGACCCACGGCCATCATCGAGACTGAGGTGATTAGAAGCTTTTTCATTGCGACGGCTCTCCCCTGAAAGAAGTTTAAAATGGCAAGCCCCCACCCAAGGAGCCAATGCTATCTCGCTCGCCTGCAGGTTGATGTAGCCAAGCCGCAACACTTGGCGCAGATATTCAACGAGAATTCGTCAAAGGTTTTAGTCACTTACATGGAACCGAACACCCGCCAACGTGCATATTGCGGATGGCAAAACCGCCGACCTGCAGCGGACCACGACTTTTGGCTCTCCTGACCGGGACGACCTCTGCTCTACCTCTCGCTTCAGACATGTCGCCGAGGTGGGCCAACTGCGCACTCGTGGCTGCAAGCCTCGCGCGAACGGCTCACCAACGCGCTTGTCGTTCTTCTTGCGCTCGGTGCGCTGCTTCAGTTCGGCGAAAGGGACGCTCCACTTGGCGTCGTCGAGGTCAAAGTGAGCCCATTGCCCGCCTGCCAGTTCGCCGGGACGCGGGAAGCGCAGCGCGAGCAATCGCAGGGCATAGCCGACGATGTTGCCGCTACGGCCCTCATAGAAGTCGATCTTCCGGAGCAACGTCCCGAAGGCGGCTGGATCAACGATCGCAGGCCGATTCTCCTGTCTCGCGGCGGTCGGCGGTCTTGTCGGCCGGGTCGCAGGCCGCAATATGGAGTTCCCGCGCCGTCTGGAGGCTGATGGCTGGATAGCTGCCGAGGGACATCAGCCGCTCCGACCCGTTCAACCGGAATTTGTACCGCCAGAGCTTGGCCCCCTTGGTCGTGACCAGGAGATACAGGCCGCCCCCGTCTGAGAGCTTCACGTCCTTTGATTCGGCCTTGGCGTTTAGGCCCCCCGATCGGAGAGCGCTTTCCGGAACTTCATTCAGACCCCCGTGGCTGGAATTTGGGGGTATTTTGAGGGGGACAAGGCCCCTACCCCCTCCGCTACCCCAACCGTTCCGGACACGGGCGGGCAGTTATGGAAACCATAGAACAAAGTAGAACAGCAAAACCCCTGCATTTTCGAGGGGTTATCTACTTCTATTGTCGAATTTTGGTGTGTTTCGAGAGGCTTGGAAACAGCCTGATGGCTCCCCGGGCTGGATTCGAACCAGCGACCATCCGATTAACAGTCGGATGCTCTACCGCTGAGCTACCGAGGAAAAGGCGAACCAGTCGTTCGCGCGCGGCTGCGTATAACAAAGCCGGTTGCGCTTGCAAAGGACGAATTCGTCATCCTTCGCAAAGCATCGAGGAAGGGCCTGCGGGGCCCCTCCTCGGGCACAGGTCAAGATTACTCGGCGATGAAGGACGTGGTCTTGGTGCCGGGGTCGTAGCGCAGCCGGAGCGCGGTCATCTTGCAGAGGTTGACGTTCTTCCAGAGCACGGACTCGTCATAGTTCTGCCAGTCGACGCGGATGTTCCAGACGCAGCCCTCGTCGTCCTCGTCGAACTCGACATAGGTCGAGGCCTGGTTCTGCAAAACCTTGTCCAGCTCGTTGTCCCATTCGTCCAGGCCATCATCGGGCGCGTTGAAGCCCAGGAATTTGATGGCATAGCCGGTCTCGTTGACGACGGTAACGTTGCGGGCATCGGCCGCGAACGACGACGGAGTAGCTACGATCGCAAGTCCGATCGCGATCAGTCCAGACAGAAAAAACTTCATGTGAAATGCTCCGGATCGAAACAGGCTCCGGCGCCTGACGTCGATCGGCGCAGGCGCCGCGGCAACCGATGGCGTTGCCTCGAAGGGTCCGTCCGGAGCGAGATCGAGAGGTTCGACACACCCTCGATCCACGCTCCGGCTCGTTGCGCGACGCGAGACGCGCAACGAACCAGTTCATATCGATTCGAATTCTCCGCAGCAATGAACCGGCATTCATAGATCGGCGGTGTTTGCCTTCTCCGGCGCAGGTACGGCCGGCGGCGTTACCGCGGCACCATTGGCCTTGCCGGTAACAGCGCCGACCAGCGCCTTCACGGGATCGTCGCCCGGCGCAAAACCGCTCTGGCGCAGGATCTCGTCGATCATCGGACGCAGCGCGTGGACCTTGAGGAGTTCGCCCGCGAGCCCCTCACCGAAGCCGACATTGCCACCACCGACGCCATTGCCGCCGAACGCGCCACCGGTGTGCAGGATGCGAACGTCCTTCAGGTTTCCGATCGGCCTGACCATCTCGGCCAATGCCGACGGCATGGTCTCGATCCGTTTCTTGGCGAGCTCGAAATCGATGACGTTGGCGCCGAGCTTGTTCTGCGCCTCGTTCTTGAGCGTAATGATTGCGGCTTCGGCCTCGCCGATGTTGCGGACGCCGACCGCCTTGATCTTGTTGGACTCGGCTTCCGCCGTGGCCAGCGTCTTGACGGCCTCGGCGCGGTCGAGCGACGCCTTCTTCTCGGCTTCGGCGGCGACGATCAGCTCGGTCGATTTGCGCTCGGCCTCGGTGCGCGCGGCGAGCACCTGGGTCAGACGGGAACGATCGGCGACCTCAACGGCCCGTGCAGTCACGACCTTTTCCTCCGCGGAGACGGCGAGCGCTTCGGCGGTCTTGGCCTCGGCGACGGCTTCCGAGGTCTGCTTGCTCTTGGATGCGATCTGGATCTCGTTCTCCTGCGTCGCGATTTGGATCTCGCGCTGCGCGTCGGTCTTGCGCTTGTTGATGGCGAGGTCCGACTCGATGACCGCGGTTTCCTTGACCTGCTTGGCGCCGGCCTCCTTCTCCGCGACCGCCCGATCGGTGTCGATGCGGGCGTTCTCCTCGGTCAAGCGCGCGGTCTG
This sequence comes from Bradyrhizobium ganzhouense, assembly GCF_049949285.1. Lineage (NCBI taxonomy): Bacteria > Pseudomonadati > Pseudomonadota > Alphaproteobacteria > Hyphomicrobiales > Nitrobacteraceae > Bradyrhizobium > Bradyrhizobium ganzhouense. Next base: position 4,798,308 of record NZ_CP181318.1, on the reverse strand, counting down.
CGTCGCGGTTGCGACTTCGGCGCGGGTGCTAGCCGTCTTGTTGGCGATGTCGCGCTCCTGCGACAGCTCGGCTTCCTTCTTGGTCCGCTCGATCGTCAGGGTCTGCTGGCGCGCCTCGAGGTCCTTCTGGGCGATCGCCACTTCGTTGTCGCGCACGATCGAGTTGCGGTCGCGCCGGCGCGTCTCGGTGACGGTTTTCAGCTGGGTCAGGCCTTCGGCGTCGAAGAAATTCTCAGGATTGAAGAACTTTACGTCGGTCTGGTCGAGCTTGGTGAGCGACACCGATTCCAGCTCGAGGCCGTTCGATTTCACGTCGGACTCGACGGTTGCCTGCACGTGCTTGACGAAATCGCTGCGCTTTTCCTGTAGCTCCAGAATGGACATGGTCGCTGCAACCGACCGCAGGCCGTCGACGAATTTGGCCTCGACCTGGTTACGCAGGGCTTCGGCGTCATTGGTCAGCGCGCCCAGGGTCTGGCTCGCGAGCGCAATGCTCTCATCGTCGGGACGGACACGTACGTAGAACTCGGCGACGATATCGACGCGCAGGCGATCCTTGGTGATCAGGGATTCGCGCTCCTTGCGCTCGACCGTGAGCCGTAGCGTCTTCAGATTGACGCTGGCGTAGGAGTGGAAGATCGGCAGGATCATGGCGCCGCCGTCGAGCACGACCTTCTTGCCGCCGAGGCCGGTCCGCACAAAGGCCTCGTCGCGCGTGGCGCGCTTGTAGAGGATCGTGAAGATGATCCCGAGGACGACGATCAGCGCGACGCCGATCATGGCCGGGACTGCGATGTCGAACATGACTTTCTCCAATAATGACTTTGCTAGCTGCTTAGAGTGGGCTTGGACGGCTTGAGTTCATCGTCGGCCTTGACGGCCACGAAGCGGGTGTCGACGCGGTCGACCAGGAGGACCAGGGTTCCCTGCGGCAGCGGCGATGACGTGGGAGCAGCAACCGCAGAGACAAAATGCCTGTTGCCGTGGACATCGGCGACGCTGACGCGGCCGGGCGGCCCCTGGTCGAGCGGGCCGACGACGACCTCACCGACGCGGCCGACGAGATCGCTGAGGCTGACCGCGTAGCTCTCGTCCTTGGGAATGACCCGCGCGATCCCGCTGCTGGCGGCGCGGACCAGCGGGACCGAGACGACGACGGCCGCGATCGAAGCGATCGAAGCCGGCAGTGGACCGGCCACCATCCGCGCGACGTCCTGGATCAGGAAGCCGGTGATGGAGAAGGCCCCAAGCGCCAGCAGCAGGAAGATCAGCAGCGGCACGCCGCCGACATTGATCCAGGAGATGGCGTTGATGACGCCATTGTCGCTGGGATGGCTGAAATCGATGCTGGTGCCGAGCATCTCGCTGAGCGAGGCTCCGACCAGCATCGTGACCACTTCGAGCGTGCCGACGATGAGGATCATGGTCGCTGCGATCGCGAACGGCCTGACCTCCGGCGACATGACGTGTTCGAGCAATGCGCTCATGACACATTACTCAGGAGCGCGACTTCAACCGCGCCAGCCTCGCTGCAATCTCCTTGTCGCGATGCAACGTGCTGAGCTCGTCGATGTCGCTGGAATACGGGATGCCCGGCGGAACGCCGGTGACACGTGCCACTGCCCTGCCCGCGCGCAGCGCCTTCCCCGCCGCCGACGTGCCGCCACGCTTGCGGGGCGAGGTCGAGGCCTGGTGGCTGGCAGCGGCCTCGCTCTTTTCGAGATCGACGCGACGCTGCTCGGCATCCTGGAGCGCCGAGAGCACCGCCCGCAGCGACGTCACGCACTGCTCGATCTTCTCGTTGTTCTCGTCGATGGCGCGGGAGAGCACCTCGAACTGCGCCTCCAGGTCCATCTGCCGCGCGATGCCGGCGCGGGCGAGATCGTCGCGGCTATCCGCGATCGCGCCCTCGATCTTGGCGGCGAGATCGGTCATCTCGCGCTCGATCTCGGTGCGGCGGGCGTTGAGGCGGTATTCCTCTGCGCGCGCGGCCGCGAGCGCCTCACGCGCCTCGTTCTCCGCGCGCTCGATCTCGCGGATGGCCTGGCCAACCACTTTCAGCTTGTTGTTGCCTTCCGCCTGCTCGATCGCGTCATAGGCGATGCCGGCGATCAGACGTCCGACCCGGGACAGGAAATTTTCGGGAGCGGCAGCGATGGTATCCATAGCGTTCTCCTCCTCTAGCAGATTGTTCGGCGTGACGCCGTAGTGAACCTCGAAACCGTCGTCGGTGCGGATCAGGTGCGCGGGCACGCTCTGGCCCCAGCCCTCCGCGTAACCGGCGTAGTCGAAGGGCACGTTGAAGCGCCCCTGCACCGTTGAAATCGAAATGGTCGCCGGGCCCTTGATCTTGGCGAGCTTGTCGTCGAGCGGCAGGCGGCGGCCTTGCGCCGCGCGATAGTCGGCGCGGTCACGCAACCCCAGTGTCACCAGCCGCGACGGCAGCGCGGTCTCCTTGCGGATCGGCTCATAGGCATGGGCATGCAGCAGGACGACGTTGGAGCCCACATTGTGGGTCCGCGCGACCTCGTCGAGGATCTCCATCATGCGGTCATAGGCCCTAAACGTCGCCTCCATCGCAGCCTTGGCGGCAGGATCAGGGGCTAGCCTGTAACGCAGCGCCGATGGCGCATGTCGGGGCGACGGGCTCATGGAAAGCACTAAAGCACCATTTTGGTGCTTTACAAGGGGGAAGCTCGATCACGTTCCACTGATCCTGATGCACTCTATGGATTAGTCGCTGCCGCCTGGGGCCGCGTTCAAGGCGGGCCATCACCTCTAGATCACCGCCGATCAAGACTTCTTGCACGCGCGGGTTGCAATTTGAGACGAAATGCCGGGACCTAAGAGGCTGCACGGTGTGATGCAGCATGGGCCCCGGCTCTGCAGCGCATCACTTCGTGCTGCGCAGCGTCCGGGGCACGAGACCGTCTCGTGCTAGACTCAGCCATCAATTCGTAACCAGCCACCCCAGGGTCCGCTGACAGCACGGTTCAAGGAAAACTGCTGATGGATCATCCTGAACCGGCGACCTGTGCTCGCGGCAGAGGTACCCGTCTGCTCCGGGCGATCGCGGAGGTCGGTGGGCTGGCCTTGGCGCTACTCATCTGCGTCGCCTGGTCTACGGCTCACGCCGAGACCGCCAAGCTCCGGGTGGCGACCCGAATCGTGCCACCCATGGTCATCGAGAAGAACGGCGTCCTGAGCGGCTTCAGCATCGAACTGTGGAACGGTATCGGCGAGCGCCTGAATCGCGAGACTGAATACGTCGTCTTCTCCGATGTCAGCGAATTGCTTGACGCTGTCGGAAGCGGACGAGCCGATCTCGCCATCGCAGCCATCTCGATCACGTCCGAGCGGGAGAACAGGTTCGACTTCTCTCAACCGATCATGAACTCCGGGCTTCAAATTCTGGTGCGTGGCACTTCCGCCAATGTCGAGCCGAACCCGTTGCGTGATCTGATGCAGCTGTTCTTCTCCCGCACGCTTCTGATCTGGCTCGGCATTGCGCTGCTCTTGATCCTCGTCCCGGCGCATCTGATGTTCCTGGTCGAGCGAACGCATCACAGCGGAATCATTCCAACCAAGAGGTACTTTCCGGGAATTTTCCATGCGATGTTTTGGGCTGCGGGCACGTTGGCGACCCAGGCCGACCAGATGCCCCGGCACTGGATGGCGCGTATCGTGGCCGTACTATGGATGTTCACCGGCGTCGTGTTCGTCGCGTTTTATACGGCGCAACTGACGGCTTCCCTGACAGTGCAGCAAATCAAGGGACCGATTAACGGTCCGCATGATCTCGTTGGCAAGGTCGTCGGTACGACCCGGGGGAGCACGGCGACGGTCTACCTGAATGAGGTCAAGGCCGAGACTCTCGAGTTTGAGAAAGTCGACGACCTCTACAGCGCCCTGTTGAACCAGAAGATTGACGCAGTCGTGTTCGATTCACCTGCCCTGCTCTACTACACCACCCACGACGGCCGAGGATTGGCGCGGACGGTTGGCGACGTCTTCCACAAAGAGGACTACGGCATCGTCTTTCCGACGGACAGCCCACTGCGCAAGCAAGTGAACGAGGCTCTTCTGGGCCTCCGCGAGAGCGACACGTATCAGCGGATCTACGAGGAATGGTTCGGCAAGCACTAGATCGGCCGACGCAGGTTATCCCGTTTTCGTATTCCGAATTCTGGATAACCTCATGATCTCGCCACGAGCAATGATCTGATCGATCGACGAACTAGTCAGTAAATCGATTTGACGGAGATATGACAGGGTGAAGACATATCTGCTTTCGGCGTCCGCGGTATGTCACCGTTTTCCACAGCCTGTCCGCAGCATATCCACAGGGCGACTATGCCGGATTCGCGAGGTCGCACGAGCCACTTGCTGCGCACAAACTCACAGGCCAGCTATGTCAGCCGCCGGCCTGGTCGAACACGGTGCGGCAAGCCTCGCTCAAGCTTGAGCGGTTACGGCGCAGGCAGGCCGTGATGGCGCGAACGTTCGGGATTTCGCCGGCGCAGAGCCGGTAGACGTCGGGGGAGCAGGCCCGGCGCTGCTCCGGCGTGCCCTGCTGCGCCTGGGCGGCAGTGGCAAACAGCGTCAGGAACAGCCCGACCGTCGAGGCGCGACGCGCCCGGCTTCTCACACCCGCAAACCGCAAGAACCTCGCCTTCATGACCAGTCTCCTGTCCGCCGTGCTCGCCCGGCCTGCGTAGGCCGGCGTGTGAAGAGGTAGGAGGAATAAATCGCGCCGGATGTGATCTTGTTCACACTAGCCGCTGCCTGGGGATGCCTAGAGTTCCATCGGGGATCTCTAGGGATTCTTCAGGAATCGCTAACCAAACGGATCTCGATCGGCCGATCGTTAAAATGCGAACGATCGGGTCAATCGGGAAACAAACCGGCTTTGCGACAGTGCGCCATCCGCGTTCCGGAGGGTGTGATGAGCGAAGCCGAATTCAACTTGATGCTGGAAGCCGTCCGCGACGCTATGATCAATGAAGATTTCGCGACCGCGCCGGAGGAGGAATTCGTGCCCCGCTCGTGGAGCTTCTTCGCGACGCCCAAGGCCGCGAATGACAATGAGGGGGCCTGGCCCCTCGTGCCGTTTCCGGACGGCTGGTACGCCGCCTGCTGAGACCTCCTGGCCCGACCTAACGGCGGGCCACGGGTCAGCGATCAATTCTTGACCTTGTCCTCGTCGTCCTGCTGCGCCCTTTCGGGTGCATCCGGCGGGAAGATGCTGTCATAGATCGCGCGCGCCTCGGCAATGAGGCGAGCCCGCTCCAGCTCGGACTTTGAGATAAATCGGACGATCTCGCCCACGTGTGCTCCAGCGCTCAATGGTTGGGACTGCATGCCTTCGCAGATGCGAAGTCTATGCCATCGGGCCTGAATCGAGGGTTTCCAACAAGCCCCGGGCAAACCCGGTGGGCACGGGTCAGCCGGCTCCCTCCGTACGATTGGCGGAACTCGGGCGGAATTCACATTTTAGCTGAAATATCAGAAGCTTGTGATGGAGGCCACGACCAGAATTGAACTGGTGTACACGGTTTTGCAGACCGTTGCGTAACCACTCCGCCACGTGGCCCCGTAAGGGCGGAGCAATATAGGGGATCAACGGCTTAGGCAACCCCGACCGGGCAGTTACACCTTCGCGGCCCCGAGGTATCTGGCAAGAATCACCTCCGTCGTGCCGGCTGCGATGATGCGCCCCTCTTGGAGCAGGATGGCGCGGTTGCAGGTGCTCTTGATCAGGTCGACGTCGTGCGAGGCCAGCACCAAAATGCCGGCACGCGCAACAATCTGGTCAAGCCGCTGCCTCGCTTTCATCCGGAACTGCTGGTCGCCCACGCCGATCCATTCGTCGAGCAGCACGATCTCGCCCTCGACGGCGGTGGCGATCGCAAAGATCAGCCGCAGCATCATGCCGCTGGAATAGGTCCGCAGCGGCAGGTCGAGCCGGTCCCCGAGCTCGGTGAAGTCCGCGATCTCCGCGCGCCGCGCGTCGATCTCGGTGCGCCGCGCACCGATCACCAGGCCGCGGCGCATGATATTCTCGTAGCCGGTCCCCTCCTCGTCGAAGCCGGCCGACAGGTCGAACAAAGAGAGGCTGCGGCCAAGCACGTCGATGCTGCCTGCGGTGGGATGGTAGATGCCCGCCAGGACCCGCAGCAGCGTGGTCTTGCCGGCGCCATTGGCGCCGACGATGGCGACGCGATCGCCGGCACGGATGTCGAGGTCGATGCTATCAAGTGCGGTGACGATGTGCGGACGGGCTGCCTCGCGGCGCAGCGTCACGGCGCGAACGAAACGGCTGCGCAGCGAACGGTCGCGGAACGACATCAGCGGAAACGTCACCGAGACGTTGCGCAGCGCGATATGGGCCGTGGTGCTCATCCCGCCCCTCACAGCCAATACGCGACACGGCGGCGGTATTTTGCGTAGCACCCCAGCCCAATAGCGGCGACGACGATCGCGTAAGTGAGGCCGAGCAGCCATTGCTCCACATCCATTGGCTGCGACAACAGCGGCCTGCGCACGAGATCGAGCAGCGTCGCGAATGGATTGACCCGCGTCAGCCATGCGAACGCGGTGCTGCGCACGCTGTCCTCGGTCCAGATCACGGGCGTGAGGAAGAAGACGAACTGCAGGCCGCTCACGATCGCAGATCCAATGTCGCGAAAGCGCGCGCAGAGCATACCGAGCGCGACCGAACCGCCGAGCAGCACGACGAGCAGGATGGCAAGGCCGGGCACCACCAGCAGCATGGTCCAGTGCAGCGGCCAGGGCATCACGACATAGAGCATGGCGACGATCAGGAGATGATGGGCGAAGATGAGGCCGTTGCGCGCAATCATCTGCAGCACGTGCACGATCAACGGCGCCGGCACCGCCTTGATCAGATGGCCGGAGGCCACGAAGATGTTAGAGCCCTCCTGGAGCGTCAGGCCGACCGCGAAAGGCGGCAGGAAGCCTGCGATGTCCTGCTTGAATAACGCGGCGTAGACCGTGCCGACGCTGACGATCGTCGCCGCCAGCGTCAGTGTGATCCAGAGTGGTCCGATCACGGTTAGCCGGTAGCGCAGCGAAATGTCCATCAGGGCGAGTGTGCCCAACGATCGAACTGCGCCGCCTGGGCCAGTATCTCCTTCGCCGCGCTCTGAATTCGGCCGCCCCTTCTGCTCCCGGATCTGTCGGTCTGTTTCTGCCCGCTCCCGGCGGGGCAATCAACCGTACGGACGAGATCGGCTTGCGTCAGGACCGTTTGCTGCGGCGGAAATCGCGGCGCCGGCCTTTCGGCGCCGGCTTTGGTGCCAGTTCCGGCATCTCGGCCTGAACCTCGCGGTAGCGCGTCAACAGCCGTTCAAAGCTCGCGTTCAGCATCTCGGCGATGTCGGGCCGCTTTTCCAAGCCGGCCAGCAGCGTCGCCGCCGCTTCGATGGTCGAGAGCCCGTCCTTGCGCGGCTCGCGGCGCAGGCTCCCGTAGCGCGACGGGCGCGCCGGATTGAGGATCACGCGCTGGCATTTCAGCATCCAGGGATTGCGCCACCACAGCGCCTTGGCCTGGCTCCAGGTGCCGTCGAGCAGCACCACACCTTCGAGCTTGCCGAGGATGGCGCGCTGGTTCTCCGCGACCTCGCCCTTGCGGTTGAGCGCGACGATCTCACCCTCTACGTCGAGGTCGGCGGCGCGGGCGGAGCCGAGATAGAGCACGGCCCAGTGCGAGGCGTTCTCGATCGGGTGCCCGAGCGCCTTGGACAGGCTCGGCCAGGACAGGCCGACGCGGACCGTCGCATCGGCAAAATGCCTGGCCAACAGCCGCGCCGTGCCGAGCGCCCTGTCCTGCTCCTGCGGATGCTGGAGGATCAGGAGCTCGAGGCCATTCTCGATCGGCGTGACGCTGTCGCAGATGCAGAGCGGCATCGGCTTCTGACAGTGCGGACATTCGGGAATGGGCTCCGGCGCTGCGGCCGTGGTTTCAGCTGGGTTCGACATGCCGCCGCTATACGCTTGAAGCGGCGCTGCAACAACTTATTCCGCCGGCGCCGCGAGTGGCTGCGGCTCGGACCGCCGGCGCAGGCGGTCGATCAAGAGGTAAATTACGGGCGTCGTGTAGAGCGTCAGGATTTGCGAGACGAACAGGCCGCCGATGATGGTGATGCCGAGCGGGCGCCGCAGCTCCGTGCCGGGACCGGTCGCAACCACCAGCGGAATGCCGGCAAACAGCGCCGCCATGGTCGTCATCAGGATCGGGCGGAAGCGTGCCTGGCAGGCCTCAAAGATGGCTTCCGCTGATGACAGGCCGCGCTGGCGCTCGGCATCGAGCGCGAAGTCGACCATCATGATGCCGTTCTTCTTGACGATGCCGATCAGCAGGATGATGCCGACAAAGGCGATCACTGTCAGCGGCGTGTTGGTGATCTGGAGCGCAAGCAGCGCGCCGAGGCCGGCCGACGGCAGCGTTGAGATGATCGTGAGCGGGTGGGCAAGGCTCTCATAGAGCACGCCGAGCACGATATACATCGCCACCAGCGCGCCGAGGATCAAGAGCGGTTGACGCCCGCTGGTCTTGGCGAAATCGCCGGCATTGCCGTCAAAACTGCCGCGGATGCCCTCGGGCATGTGCAATTCGTCGACCGCACGCTGGATGTTCTGCGTAGCGGCCTGAAGCTCCACGTCCGGCAAGGTGTTGAACGACACGGTCGTCGAGGGCACAGACTGTGAATGATAGACCGCGAGCGCAGCCAACCCGCGCGTTGCGTGCACCACGGCAGAAAGCGGCACCTGCACGTCGCCCGCGCCGGCGACATAAATGCGATCGAGGTTGGAGGGATCGACCTGGAATTTCGGATCGATCTCCAGCACGGTCATGTACTGGTTGCGCTGGGTGTAGATGATCGCGATCTGACGCTGCGAGAACGCGTTGTTCAAGGCGTTGTCGATGTCCTGGACCTTGACGCCGAGCGCTGCTGCCTTCTGGCGGTCGATGTTCAGCGTCAGTTGGAGCCCGCCGGGATCGCGGTCACTCGAAACGTCGGTGATGCCTTGGACCGTCTCCATTCGCTTGGCCACGATCGGCGCCCATTTCTGGAGCAGGTCGAGGTCGGTGCTGGAGAGTGTATACTGATAGTTAGAATCGCTCTGCCGCCCGCCGGCGCGGACGTCCTGGGCGGCGAACATGAAGAGGCGGATGCCGGGCACGGGGAACAGTGCCTTCCTGAGACGGTCGATCACGACTTGGGTCGAGACGTGGTCGCGCTCCTCCGGCGGCTTCAGGCTGATGAACATGGTGCCGCGGTTCGAGGTCGCGCCTCCCGGCCCGCCTCCACCGCCGACGACCGAGCCGATGCCGGCCACGGCCGGATCCTGCATCACGATGTCGGCGAGCCGCTGCTGGAGGCTCAACATCGACTGGAACGAGATGTCGGCCGAGGCGCGCGTCGCGCCGATGACGAAGCCGGAATCGTCGGTCGGGAAATAGCCCTTGGGTATCTTGACGTAGAGCATCACCGTCAGGCCGATGGTGGCGAAGAACACCAGCAGCGTCAGAAACGGGAACTCCAGCACCGCGCGCAAGGTGCGGGTGTAGAACGCGACGACGCGCGACAGCGAGCCTTCGATCAGGCGATCGAACAGCGTGGCGGAGCCTGACGTGGTCTGCCGGATGTAATGGGCGCAGATCATCGGCGTGACCGTCAGCGACACCAGGGTCGAGACCACGATCGCGAAGGTCAGCGTCAGCGAAAATTCGCGCAGGAGGCGGCCGACAATACCGTCCATGAAGATCAGCGGCGTGAACGCGGCGATCAGCGACAGGCTGATCGAGACCACGGTGAAGCCGATCTGCTTGGCGCCCACCAGTGCCGCCTGCATCGGCCGCATGCCATGCTCGAGATTGCGGAACATGTTCTCGATCATGACAATGGCGTCGTCGACCACGAAGCCGACCGAGATCGCCAGCGCCATCAGCGACAGATTGTCGATCGAAAAGCCCGCGACCCACATGCCGGCGCAGGTTCCGGCCAGCGCCAGCGGCACCGAGATGCCGGCCGCGATCGTCGGCGTCAACCGGCGCAGGAACACGAACACCACGACCATGACCAGCACGGCGGTCGCGAGCAACGTCCACTGCATGTCCATCACGCTGGCGCGGATTGTTGAGGTGCGGTCGACCAGGGTGGAGACGTCGACGCCGGCCGGGATCCATTGCTTCAGCTCGGGGATCAGCGCTTTGACCCGGTCGACAGTGTCGATGACGTTGGCGTCGCCCTGCTTGGTGATCTGAATCAGCACCGCCGGCTGCTTGTTGAACCAGGCGATCGAGCGCGCATTGCGGACGCTGTCTTCGATGTCGGCGACGTCGGAGAGCCGGACGAAATTGCCGTTCGAGCTCTTGATGACGATATCGCGGAACTCTTTGGCTGTGCGCATCTGCTTGTTCAGCGACAGCGTCTCGCTCTGGCGCTCGCCGTTAAATATGCCGACGGGACCGAGCGGATTGGCGTTGATGATGGCAGTGCGCACATCGTCGGTCGCGATCCCCGCATTCGACAGCGCGACCGGGTTGAGCTGGATCCGCACCGCCGGCTGGTCCGCGCCCGACACCGTGACGTCGCCCACGCCCGGCACCTGCGAGATACGCTGCGCCAGCACGGTATCGGCGACATCGTAGATGGCGCTGGCAGACAGCGTCTTGGAGGTCAGTGCCAGCACGAACACAGGAGCGCCGGCCGTATTCGCCTTGCGGAAACGCGGCAGAGCCGGCAAATCGCTCGGCAGATCGACCAAAGCGGCGTTGATGGCGGCCTGCACGTCACGCGCCGCCTTGTCGATGTTGCGGCCGATGTCGAACTGGAGCTGGATGTTGGCCGTGCCGAGCGAACTCGTCGAGGTGATCTGGTTGATTCCTGCGATCTCGCCGAGCCGCCGTTCCAGCGGCGCGGCCACGGTCGCCGCCATCACCGAAGGATCGGCACCCGGGCGGCTCGCCGAGACGAAGATGGCGGGGAAGTCGACATTCGGAACGGACGCGACGGGCAGGAACTCGTAGGCGACGCCCCCCAGCAAAAACAGCCCGATCGACAGCAGCGTAGTCGCTACGGGGCGGCGGATGAAGGGCTCCGAGATCGATGCCATCACTGCATCCCCTCGGTCGCACCGGCCGTCGGCGGCGCGTCGGGCTCCGGCGGCGGCAGCGCCTGCTCGAGCCGGCGGTTGATGCGGTCAAGCGCGAGGTAGATCACCGGGGTGGTGTAGAGCGTCAGCAGCTGGCTCAGCAGCAAGCCGCCGATGATGGAGATGCCGAGCGGAAAGCGCAGCTCGGCGCCGGTGCCGCTCTCGATCGCCAGCGGCAGCGCGCCGAACAGCGCCGCCAGCGTCGTCATCATGATCGGGCGGAAGCGTAGCAGGCAGGCCTGCACGATGGCCTCATGCGCCGGCATGCCCTGCCCGCGCTCGGCCTCCAGCGCGAAGTCGATCATCATGATCGCGTTTTTCTTGACGATACCCATCAACAGGATGATGCCGATCAGGCCGATGACCGAGAGATCCTGCCCGCACAGCATCAGCGCCAGGATGGCGCCGACGCCGGCCGAGGGCAGCGTCGACAGGATCGTGATCGGGTGGATGTAGCTCTCGTAGAGCACGCCCAGCACGATGTAGATCGTGATCACGGCGGCGAGCAGCAGCCAGGGTTGGCCGGCGAGCGCCTTGGCGAATTCGGCGGCGTCGCCGGCATAGACGCCGACAATGCTGTTGGGCATTTCGATGCGGGTCTCGATCGCCTTGACCGCCGCGACGGCGTCGCCAAGCGCTGCGCCGGGCGCGAGGTTGAAGCTGAGCGAGATTGCGGGGAATTGCGCCTGGTGCGAGATCGCGAGCGGCGCCGTGGTGCGCTTGAGCGTCGCCACCGCGTCGAGTGGCACCTGCGCGTTGGGCGCCCCGGCGGTCGCGCTCGCGCCGCCCGGCAGATAGAGCTTTGACAGGATCGAGGGATCGCGCTGATACATCGGCAGCGCCTCCAGCACCACGCGGTACTGGTTGGCCTGGCCGTAGATGGTCGAGATCTGCCGCTGCGCAAACGCGTCGTTGAGCGTGTCGGTGATGGCCTGCAAGCTGACGCCGAGCTGGCCGGCGCGGGTGCGGTCGACATCGAGCTGCGCGCGCAGGCCGCCTTCCTGCGCCTCCGAGGAGACGTCGCGGAACAGGGGATCGCGCCGCATCTCATCGACGAGCTTCTTTGCCCATTCCGACACCAGCGTCGCGTCCGTACCGGTCAGCGTGTACTGGTATTGCGAGCGGCTCGACTGGGTCGAGATCTGTACGTCCTGTACCGGCTGGAAGTAGACGGTCATGCCGGGGATGCCGGCGACCTTCTCCTTCAGCCGGGCAATGACCACGCTGACATCGTCGCGCCGCTCGCCGCGAGGCGTCAAGCTCATGACAAGGCGGCCGACATTGGTGGTCGGGTTGACCGAGCCCGCGCCGATCACCGAGACCACGCCGGTTACATCAGGATCAGCCTTGATGGCGTCGGCGATCTCGGCCTGCCGCTTCTGCATCTCGCCGAAAGACACGTCGGGACCTGCTTCCGTCACCGCCGTGATCGATGCGGTGTCCTGCAGCGGCAGAAACCCCTTGGGCGCGACGACGTAGAGCACGAGGGTCGCGATCAGTGTGGCAAACGTCACGACCAGCGTGGTGCGCTGGTGGCGCAGCACCACGAGCAGCGTGCGGTGGTAGAATTCGACGGTGCGGTCGATGAAGCGGCTGATGGCGGCGAGGCCCGGCACCGCCAGCTCCTCATGGGCGTGCTTGAGCAGCCGCGAGCACATCATCGGCGTGAGCGTCAGCGAGACCACCGCCGAGGTCACGACCGCAATCGTCAGTGTCAGCGCGAATTCGCGGAACATGCGGCCGACCAGGCCCGACATGAACAGCAGTGGGATGAACACCGCGATCAGCGACACCGTCAGCGAGATCACCGTGAAGCCGATTTCGCTGGCGCCCTTCAGCGAAGCGGTCATCGCGCTGTCGCCATTTTCCATATGGCGGACGATGTTCTCGATCATGACGATGGCGTCGTCGACGACGAAGCCGGTGCCGATCGTGAGCGCCATCAGCGACAGATTGTCGAGGCTGAAGCCGGCAAAATACATGATGCCGAAGCTCGTGATCAGCGACAACGGCAGCGCCACGCCCGCGATCAGCGTGGCGCGCAGCGAGCGCAGGAACAACAGCACCACCAGCGTCACCAGCACGACGCTGAGGATCAGCGTGAACTGCACGTCGTGGACCGAGGCGCGGATGGTGACTGTGCGGTCGGAGACGATGGTCAGGTGCACGCCGGCCGGTATAGCGCGCTGGACCTTCGGGATCTCGGCCCGGATCTGGCTGACGACGTCGATGACATTGGCGCCGGGCTGGCGCTGGATGTCGATGATGACTGCGGGCGTGCCCTGGTACCAGCCGCCGGTGCGGTCATTCTCGAGCCCGTCGACGATCTGCGCAACGTCGCCGATCGTGACCGGCGAGCCGTTGCGATAGGCGATGATGATGGGACGGTAGGCATCGGCGGCCGCGATCTGGTCGTTGGCCGCGATGATGTAGGATTGCTGGGCGCCGTCGAGCGAGCCCTTCGGCCCGGAGACGTTGGCGTTGGCGATGGCAGCGCGCAGATCTTCCATCGCGATGCCATAGGCAGCCAGCCGCGCCAGATCGGCCTGGATGCGCACCGCTGGCTTCAGCCCGCCAAGCACCGAGACGCGGCCGACGCCGGAGATCTGGCTGAGCCGCTGCGCCAGCAGCGTGTCAGCGATGTCGCTCATCGCGCGCAGCGAGATCGTGTCCGAGCGCAGCGCCAGCGTCATGACCGGCGCATCCGCCGGGTTCACCTTGGCGTAGGTCGGCGGGTACGGCAGCGTCTTGGGCAAGACGCCGGCGGCGGCGTTGATCGCGGCCTGCACGTCCTGGGTCGCGCCGTCGATGTCGCGGTTGAGGTCGAACTGGAGCGATATCTGGCTGACGCCGAACGAGCTCGTCGAGTTCATCGCGGTCAGCGACGGGATCTGCCCGAGCTGCCGCTCCAGGGGCGCGGTAATCAGCGAGGCGATCACGTCGGGGCTGGCGCCCGGCAACTGTGTCGACACCTGAACGGTCGGGAAGTCGACCTGCGGCAGTGCGGAGACCGGCAGCGCGAAATAGCCGAGCGCGCCGCCAATCAGCAGCGCAATGCCGAGCAACGAGGTTGCGATCGGCCGGCGGATGAAGGGTTCGGAGACACCCATGGGATGTGCCTGCCGCTCAGGCGGCTGTTGTCGGGATCATGGCTGCTTGGCTCCAGGTCCCGATGGTTGAGCCCCCGGCCCCGGCGCCGGGCCGGTCTGGCCCTTCTGGTCGCCCTCACTGCTGCTCCGCTTGGCGCGTTGCTCGCCGTCCTTGCCTTGCCCGTCCTTCTGGCCGTCCTTCTGGCCGTCCTTCTGACCGTCCTTGGCCTGACCGTCCTTTTTCTGGCCATCCGGCGCGCGCGTGCGCTTGCGCGGGGCGAGATCGGCCGACGGCGTTTGCTCGTTGCGGCCGATGACCACCTTGGAGCCGTCGGACAGATTGGCAAAGCCGGTCGTGACGACCCGGTCGTTCGGCGATAGTCCGCTGGCGATCACTGCATCATGCTCGTTCTGCTGCGTCACCGTCACGGACTTCGCCGAGACGATGTCGCCCTCACCGATGACATAGCTGAACGTGCCGATCGGTCCGCGCTGCACTGCCGATGTCGGCACCACCAGCGCCTGCGACAAGGTCTCGACCTTGAGGCGGACGTTGACGAACTGGCCCGGCCAGAGCTGGTAATTGGCGTTGGGGAATTCCGCCTTGAGCTTGAGCGTGCCGGTGGTCTGGTCGACCTGGTTGTCGATGCCGGTGAGCTTGCCGGTGTCGATCACGGTGACGCCGTCATTGCCGAACACGTCCACCGCTAACGAACCTTTGGCTGCGGCCGCGTTGACGCGCATGATCTGCTGCTGCGGCAGGCTGAACCAGACCGCGATCGGCTGCAATTGCGTGATGACGACGAGCCCGGTGGTGTCGGAGGCGTGGATGATGTTGCCCTGATCGACCTGGCGCAAGCCCACGCGGCCCGACAGCGGCGCCACGATCTTGGTGTAGCTCAGTGTCGCCGCCGCGTTGTCGATCGAGGCCTGGTCGGCCTTGACCAGCGCCTCGGTCTGCGCGACCAGCGCGCGCTGGGTATCTGCCTGCTGCTTGGAGCCCGCATTGGACGCGGCGAGCTGCTCGTAGCGCGTCAAGTCGATGCGCTGGTTGGCGAGCTGGGCTTCGTCCTGGGCCTTCTTGGCGACGGCCTGGTCATAGGTCGCCTGGTAGAGCGCCGGGTCGATCTCGCCGAGCACATCGCCCTTCTTGACGTCCTGGCCTTCGGTGAATTTCACCGCGATCAGCTTGCCGTCGACCTGCGAGCGCACGGTGACAGTGTTGAGCGCACGGATCGCGCCGACGCCGTCGAGATAGACAGGGACGTCCTGGACCTTGGGCGTCGCCGCCAGCACCGGCACTGGCAAATCCAGCCGCTGGTTGGGGCCGTTAGCCTGCTGTTGCGGCTGCTGGTGCATCACGGTCCAGCCGAGATAGCCGAGGCCGCCGAGGATCGCGAGCGTGATCAGGGTCATGACGAAGCCGCGGCCGCGCGACTTTTTCGCCGTCCCCGCTTTCGCGTCCTGCTTCGTATCCGGCTTAAAGAGCATTGACCGGTTTCTCCATTCGCGGCTCCCAGCCGCCGCCAAGCGCCTGATACAGGCTGACGATGGCAAGAAGGCGAGCGAGTTGTGCCTGTGACAGCGTGTCTTCGGCCTGGAACAGCGTCAGCTGGGTGTTGAGCACGGTGACGATGTCGGCCGTGCCGGCCCGCAGCTGCTGCTCGGCGAGGTCGAAGGCGCGCCGCGAAGCGTTGACGACATCGCGCTGCAATTGCAGCTTGATCGTGGTCTGCTTGATCGAAAACAGCGCATTGTCGACGTCGGTGAAGGCCTGCACGATGGTCTTGCGGTAGGTCTGGAGCAACTCCTCCTGCCGCGCCTTGGCGTATTCGAAATTACCGAGAATCTTGCCGCCGTCGAAGATCGGCTGGGTCGCGCTGCCGACCAGCTGGAAGAACGCCGCGTGGGGCTGGAACAGCGAGACCAGCGCCGAGCTCTGATAGCCGCCATTGCCGGTGAGCTGGATGGTCGGGAAAAACTGCGCGCGGGCATTGCCGATATTGGCAGTGGCCGAGGCGAGCTGCGCCTCCTGCCGGCGAATGTCGGGCCGCTGCGTCAGGAGCTCCGACGGCAGGCCGGGCGTGACGCGCGGGATCGCGATGCGGTCCAGCGAGCCGCCCGCGAGGCGCACGCTCTCCGGTGGCCGCGACACCAGCACCGCCAGCGCATTGGCGTTCTGGTCGAGCGTCTGGCGCAGCGGCGGCACGAGCGCCTTCTGGTTGGCCAGCACGCTCTCCTGCTGGGCGACGTCGAGATCGGTCCCGGTGCCGGCCTTGCGGCGCTCGCGGATGGCATCGAGGATGCGCTGGGCGCTCGCGATATTGCGCTGGGCGGTGCGCAGGCGGTCCTGCGAGGACAGCACCTGGAAATAGGCATTGGCAACGGCTGCGAGCGTCGTCAGCGCGACGGTGTCGCGATCGAAACGGTTGGCTTTGGCGGTCTCCTCCGCCGTCTGCAGCGCGTCGCGGTTCTGGCCCCAGAAATCGAGCTGGTAGCTGGCACTCAGCGACGAGGAATAATTGACGACTTCGCGGCCACCATTGGTCAGGCCCGACGCGCTCGAGCCTGATGTACGCGAATAGGTCTCCGATCCGCTTCCCGACAGGCTCGGCAACAGCGCAGCGCCCGCCTGGCGCGCCTGCGCGTCGGCCTCGACGATCCGCGAGACCGCGGCGGCGATGTCGAGATTGACGGTCTGCGCCTCTTCCATCAGCTGCGTCAGCTCCGACGAGCGGAAGCCGCGCCACCAATCCAGCGTTGGCGGCGCGTCCGCCTTCCCTGCGTATTTGTATTGCGTGGGGACATCGAGCGCGGGATCGGGAAGGTCCTGGGTCAGCATGCAGGCGCCCGAGCTCGATGCCAGGCACACCACGACGACCGCACGCAGCGTCCGGGACGCAAACCCCAGGAATTGCCGATTGGCGACGGCCGGAACCCGCTGTGTCACATCCACCCCCTGCCGGGCAGATCACGCCGCCACCGCGCGACCGGATTAGCCGATTCGCGGGCGGACGGCCGGAGGCCTTTCTGTAACTCGCTCACAGCGCGATGCTTTCTGCGGAACCTGAATTTCATCCTAGCCGGGCGCGGAACTGCGGGACAGTCCCGCACTTGCGAAAAGCGCGCTCGATCGCACCCGGCTCCGGACGACGAAAATACAAAAAGCCATTGTCTCGCAAGGGTCTTTTGATTTGGCGCGCCATTCCGAAGCGCGTTCAAGCTTACCAAGATTTCATGTGACATTGCGGCCACACTGGCCGCGAGACCAGCGAACGCCGCCCTTGCTCCACTGAAACCTGCCCCGCAACGCACCGTAGCTTGTTTCACACGAGGCAGGGACACTTTCGTACATGCGCATCGCGGTCATCGGAACGGGCATCGCCGGCAACGCGGCGGCCTGGACGCTTTCGCAGCGCTACCCGGTGACAGTCTATGATCGCGAGCTGCGCCCCGGCGGCCACAGCCACACCGTCACCATCGACTATCAGGGCACACCGGTTGCGGTCGATATCGGCTTCATCGTCTACAACGAGGTCAACTATCCCGACCTGACGGCGATGTTCGCCTATCTCGGCGTCGAGACGGTTGCAAGCTGCATGAGCTTTGCCGTGTCCGCCGATCGCGGCCGTTTCGAATGGCGCG
The DNA here is from genome assembly GCF_049949285.1 of Bradyrhizobium ganzhouense. Classification (NCBI taxonomy): domain Bacteria; kingdom Pseudomonadati; phylum Pseudomonadota; class Alphaproteobacteria; order Hyphomicrobiales; family Nitrobacteraceae; genus Bradyrhizobium; species Bradyrhizobium ganzhouense. Next base: position 4,780,393 of record NZ_CP181318.1, on the reverse strand, counting down.
GTGGCGGCAATGACTGGCGGGAGACTGGAGCAGGCCTGTTCGCTCAGCCTCGTAACTTGCTCTCCCCGTCCTACCTGCGGATGCTCACGGAGATTCCCCGCTTCGGCCGGGAGAGCGTCGCCGACCTGCGCAACGGCCGCCTGAGCGGGCTGACCCTCGGCGACTATTTCCATCAACGAAGGTTCTCCAGACGCCTCCTGACCGACTATCTCGCGCCGATGGGCGCTGCGATCTGGTCGGCTCCCGCAAACGAAATGCTCGACTTTCCGGCCGAGAATTTCGTGACCTTTTTCGACAATCATCGCCTGCTGCGCTACGACCGGCCGGTCTGGCGCACAGTCAAGGGCGGCAGCCGGCGCTACGTCGAGCGACTCCAGGCCGGGTTCAAGGACAGCATCCGGCTCGGCTGCGCCGTCACGTCGGTCGAGCGGAGCACTCATGGCGTCGTCGTCCATGACAGCCACGGCGAGCGCGAGGCATTCGATCACGTCGTGATCGCCGCCCACAGCGACCAGGCGCTCGCCATGCTGCCCGACGCAGACCCGCGCGAGCGCGACATCCTTGGCGCCATCAGCTATTCCCCGAACAAGGTCTATCTGCATCGCGACGTCAGGCTGATGCCGAAGCGGCGGCACGCCTGGGCGTCGTGGAATTTCCTGAGTTGGCAGCGCGAGGGAGATGCGGCGAACGACGTCGCGGTGACCTATTGGATGAACCGGCTCCAGGGCATCGCCCCCGACAAGCCGCTATTCGTCAGCCTCAATCCGCCGTTCGAGCCTGCGCCGGAGCTCACCTTCGGCCATTACCTCTGCGAACATCCGCAGTACAATGCGGTGGCCTTTGCCGCGCAGAAGCGGCTCGGCGAGATCCAGGGGCAGCGGCACATCTGGTTCTGCGGCGCCTGGACCGGTTACGGCTTTCACGAGGACGGCCTGCGCTCGGGCCTTAGCGTGGCCGAGGCGCTCGGAGCGACCGCGCCTTGGCGCGCAGCGCCGGTCGAGCTCGCGGAGGCCGCGGAGTAGCGCGATGGAGACGACAGCCCCTCCCGCGACCGATGCCGCCTCGCTCTATTTCGGGGACGTCATGCATGCGCGGCTGAAGCCCATGGGCCATCGCTTCAGCTACCGCGTCATGAGCCTCCTGATCGATCTCGACCGGCTTGGTGAGGCCGACCGGCAGACAGCGCTGTTCGGCATCAACCGCGCAGCGCTCTACAGTTTCCACGAGAAAGACCACGGCCCGCGCGACGGCTCCTCGCTGCGCGCCTATGCGGAGCGCTGCGCCGCCGCGCACGGCATCGACCTCGGCGGCGGCCGGGTCGAACTGCTCTGCTATCCCCGCCTGCTCGGCTACGGCTTCAGCCCGCTCTCGGTCTATTTCTGCTATCGCGCCAAAGGCGAACTCGCGCTGGTGATCTACGAGGTACGCAACACCTTTGGCGAGATTCATCCGTACGTCCTGCCGGTTCAGCCGGGCGAATGGAGCGATGCGGGTCTGCGGCAGCAACAGGAAAAGCTATTCTACGTCTCGCCGTTCATGCCGATGGCGATGCGCTACCATTTTCGGGTGTTGCCACCGTCTGACACGGTCAAGCTGCGCATTCTGGAGACCGACCGCGACGGCCCGCTGCTCGCGGCAACCTTCAGCGGCCGCCGCCGCGCCCTGACCTCCCGCGCCCTGCTGCGCTCGTTCTTTGCCCTGCCGCTCGTGAGCCTCAAGGTGATGGCGGCGATCCATTGGGAAGCGCTCCGGCTTTGGCTGAAGGGGGCTCGGCTGGCGCCACGACCGAATGCCGCACAGCAGCTTGGGTCAGAAACCACCTTGGCGGCCGGCAGATCGCACACTTATATTACCAGTCGCTGACCGCATGCAGGGCGCGCTCGGGTCTGGCGAAATGGAGAGTTGGGCGCGGCCAGCTCGCGGTCGGACAGTATCCGTTCAATTGATGGATTTGCCGATGTCGAATGCCATCTCGGTGACGCCCGAGACCGTGGAGACAACGCTCGCCGATCTGCCGCGCATCGTCCGCCTCGCGGTTGCCTTCGGCTCCCGGCTCAGGCGCGGAACGCTTGACGTCACCCTGCCCGACGGGCGTTTGATCCGTCTGGGCGGACAGGAGCCGGGGCCGAAGGCGGCGATGCGCCTGCACAATTACAGCTTCGCCGCGCGCCTGATCAATGGCGGCGATATCGGCATCGCGGAAGCCTATCTGGCCGGCGATTGGGATACGCCGGACCTGACCCAGTTTCTCTACCTGTTCTGCGTCAACCACGATCTGATCCAGGCCATGTTGCGCGACAAGCCGCTAATGCGATTCGTCCAGATGGTGCAGCACTGGTTCAACCGCAACACCCGCCGCCAGGCCCGGCGCAACATCCACGCCCACTACGACATCGGCAATGCGTTCTACTCGGCCTGGCTCGATCCCAGCATGACCTATTCGTCGGCGCTGTTCGAGGGATCGACGACAGATCTCACGGCGGCGCAGACCAACAAATATCGCCGCCTCGCCGAGGCGCTCGACCTGAAGCCGGGCCAAAAGCTGCTCGAGATCGGCTGCGGCTGGGGCGGCTTCGCCGAATTTGCCGCCAAGACTTTTGGCGCACGCGTCATTGGCCTCACGATCTCGACCGAGCAGCGCGACTTCGCGCGCAAGCGCATCCACGAGGCGGGCCTTGCCGAGAAGGTCGAGATCCGGCTGCAGGATTATCGCGACGAGCGGGATCGCTACGACCGGATCGCTTCGATCGAGATGATCGAGGCGGTCGGCGAGCAGTTCTGGCCGCGCTATTTCGCCCAGCTCCGTGACCGGCTGCTGCCGGGCGGACTTGCCGGCATCCAGGCCATCACGATCCAGGACCGGCTTTTCCAGGGCTACCGGCGCGAGGTCGACTTCATCCAGCACTACGTGTTTCCCGGCGGCATGCTGCCCTCGCCCGCGGTGCTGAAGTCGCTCGGGGACAAGTTCGGCGTCCCGGTCATCCGCGAGCGCATCTTCGGGCAAGATTATGCCAAGACGCTTGCCACCTGGCGAAATAATTTTCGCGCGGCGTGGCCGGGCTTGGTCCCGCTCGGCTTTGACGACCGGTTCAGGCGGCTGTGGGAGTACTACCTCGCCTATTGCGAGGCCGGATTCCTGTCCGGCAATATCGATGTCCGGCAGGTCATCTTCGCAAAGCAGCAATAAGAGTTTGTCGGCTCGCCTTGCAAGGGGTCGCTTGTAAGGCCGGCGACCCTACTTTAGGGTCTCGATGACTTCACGCATCCAGCCGGTAATTGCCTGACATGACCATCAAAAACGACGTTGTCGAAGCCATCGGCAACACCCCGCTCATCAAGCTCAAGCGCGCCTCCGAACTGACCGGCTGCACCATTCTCGGCAAAGCCGAGTTCATGAATCCCGGCCAGTCGGTCAAGGACCGCGCCGGCAAATGGATGATCTTGGAAGCCGAGAAACGCGGCGAGCTGAAGCCGGGCGGCCTCGTGGTGGAAGCGACCGCCGGCAACACCGGCATCGGGCTCGCGGTGGTGGCGAGCGCGCGCGGCTATCGCACGCTGATCGTGATCCCGGAGACGCAGAGCCAGGAGAAGAAGGATTTTCTGAAGCTGTGCGGCGCCGAGCTCCTGGAATCGCCGGCGCTGCCCTATTCCAATCCGAACAACTACCAGCATGTCGGCCGCCGCCTTGCCGACGAGCTGCGCAAGACCGAGCCGAACGGCGTCCTGTTCGCGGACCAGTGGAATAACCTCGACAATGCCAAGGCGCATTACGAACTCGACCGGCCCCGAGATCTGGGAGCAGACCGGCGGCAAGGTCGACGGCTTCGTCTGCTCGGTCGGCAGCGGCGGCACGCTCGCCGGCGTCAGCCGTTACCTGAAAGAGAAGAACAAGGATATCCGGATTGCCTGCGCCGATCCGCACGGCGCCGGCATGTTTGAATACTTCAGGACCGGCGAAGCCAAGGCAACGCCGGGCGACTCCATCACGGAAGGAATCGGGCTCGGCCGCAAAACCGCGATCGTCGAGAGCGCCAAGGTCGACGACGCCTATCTCATTCCCGATGCGGAAGCCGTCACGGTGATCTACGAGCTGCTCCAGCACGAAGGCCTTTGCCTCGGCGGATCCACCGGCATCAACATTGTTGGCGCGATGCGGCTCGCCAAGCAGCTCGGACCGGGCAAGACCATCGTCACCATTCTCTGCGATTCCGGCAGCCGCTATCAGTCGAAGCTGTTCAACGCCGACTTCATGCGCGCCAAGAACCTGCCGGTGCCGGAATGGCTAGAGAAGCGCAGCAACATCAAGCTGCCGTTCGTCTAGCTCCGGGCTCTCAGCTCCAGCTCGTTCAGCTCCAAGTCGGACGCGCTGTCCCTTGCGACACGCGCGCAATGCGTGCGTCCGATGTCGACGGCTTGCTGGCCGCGCGCGCGGGCGGTTCGTAGGGGTTGGTGTAGGCGCCTTCGTTGTTGGCGCTCGGCCAGAACGTGAGCGCCAGCAGCAGAGCGAGATTGACCAGCCCGCCGACCATCGTTCCTTGATGCTCCTGGCCGATGGCCCAGGCCGGAAAGCGGCCCGCCGCCACGTGGTCGACGATCATGAGCGCGATCCAGGCCGGGATCACGCAGACCGGATCCCAGCCGATGTCGCGGATGCGCATCGATTGCAGCGTGAAGGTGGCAACGCCGAAGAACACCATCGCAGCGATGATGGCCCAGTTTCGGGTGAGATCTTCGGGACGGATCGTGCTCGGCGACGTGGTGCGCAGCGCGGCCATCGCGATCGCAAAGCAGATCGCGGTCATCGCGATCGCCAGCGCGACCGTGGCCAGAAAGAAATGCAGGCGCCCAAGACGGGCATTGAGGCCGAATACGAAGCCGAGCATTTGACACACCCTCATTCGACGCCAGATGCGCAGAGAGAGCTTTCGGACGCGTGAAGCGACGGGGCGTCGTCATCAGCATGGTTTTTGGCCGGCGTCGGAATTGCGTAAAATTCTACGTTTCGGCGCCGGCTACGGGGCCATTGCAGCGGCGCTGCTCTGCAAGGTCGCTCTCCGAAGGATAGCCAACGAAGAGTCTAACTGATTCGTCCCCCTCGCCGGCCGATCGGTGCTGCCTTCGGGATGTCCCGGGAATCAGCGCAGGATCTGGCTCAGGAACAGCTTTGTGCGGGCATGCTGCGGGGTGGCGAAGAATTCGTTCGGCGTGTTGGCCTCGATGATCTGGCCGGCGTCCATGAACACCACGCGATTGGCGACCTCGCGGGCAAAGCCCATTTCGTGGGTCACGACCAGCATGGTCATTCCCTCCTTGGCGAGGTCGACCATGGTGTCGAGGACCTCCTTGACCATCTCGGGGTCGAGCGCCGAGGTGGGCTCGTCGAACAGCATCACTTTCGGGTTCATGGTCAGGGCGCGCGCGATCGCAACGCGCTGCTGCTGGCCACCGGACATCTGGCCGGGGAACTTGTTGGCCTGGTGCGGGATCTTGACCCGCTCCAGGAATTTCATCGCGGTCTCCTCGGCGTCCTTTTTGGGGATGTTGCGCACCCAGATCGGCGCCAGCGTGCAATTGTCCAGCACGGTCAGGTGCGGGAACAGATTGAAGCTCTGGAACACCATGCCGACTTCGCGGCGCACCGCGTCGACATGCTTGAGGTTGGGCCCGAGCTCGATGCTGTCGACAACGATCTCGCCCTCCTGGAATTCCTCGAGCGCATTGATGCAGCGGATCAGCGTCGATTTGCCGGACCCCGAGGGCCCGCAGATCACGATGCGCTCGCCCTTGTTGACCTCGAGGTCGATGTCACGCAGCACGTGAAATTCGCCGTACCACTTGTTGAGGCCGGAAATGTTGACGATGGGATCAGCGGACATGGTGGCCTCGATCAGTTGCGGCGGTGGGCGTTGAGGCGGCGCTCGACGAAGAGCGAGTAGCGCGACATTCCAAAGCAGAAGATGAAGTAGATGATGCCGGCGAAGGCAAAGCCGGTAAACGCGGTCGACGGCGTCGACCATTTCGGGTCCGAGAACGACGCCCGGAGCGAGCCCAGCAAGTCGAACAGCGCCACGATCGAGACCAGCGAGGTGTCCTTGAACAGCGAGATGAAGCTGTTGACGAGGTTCGGGATGACATGGCGGAGCGCCTGCGGCAACACGATCAGCGACGTCGTCTTCCACCAGGACAGGCCCAGCGCCGCCGCCGCTTCGTTTTGCCCGCGCGGGATCGCGGCGAGACCGCCGCGGACGTTCTCGGCCTGATAGGCGCCCGTGAACAGCGCAATGCCGATCAGCGCGCGCACCAGGCCGTCGACGGTGAAATTGCCGGGCAAGAACAGCGGCAGCATGTAGGTGGCGAAGAACAGCACGGTGATCAGCGGCACGCCGCGCCAGAACTCGATGAACGCGATCGAGAAGATCCGGATCAGCGGGATCGAGGCGCGTCGGCCGAGTGCCAGCGCGATGCCGATCGGCAGCGAGGTGACGATGCCGGTCACGGAGACCACCAATGTCACCAGCAGCCCGCCCCAGAGATTGGTCGCGACGATCGGCAAGCCGCCATGGTCGAGCCCCATCAACTTGATAACAATCGCGATGGCGACGAAGGTGGCGATGCTCGACGCGAGCGCGCGCCACCCCGTGCGCATGCCGCCGCCGAGCACGAAGGCGATCAGCGAGACGAACGCCGTCGTGATGGCAAAATCGACCCAGACCGATTGCCCTGACGCCTGGACCTGGTCGCGCAGCCAGGTCAACGGGAAGATCAGCCAATGGATCGCTGTGCCGACCAGCACGATGAGATTGCCGACAACCCACAGCAGCGGCGCGATCACCGACGTCTTGCTCAGGCTGAGCAGCACCCGCCCGGCGCTGACGATGCTGTCGTCGAACAGTTCCAGCAAGCCGGCGGTCCAGCTCAGGCCGAAGCCGCTGATGCCGCCGCCATGCAGCAAGAAGAACGCGACGACCGGAAAGGCGAAGAAGAACAGGCTGGCATTGAGCCCCTTGGCCGGCAGGCGTGGGATCAACAGTGGCAGCAGCAGCGCTGCCGCCAGGATCAGCGCAAGATTGACCCGCCAGCGCTCGGCTTCCGGATAGAAGCCGTAGATCAGCTGCGGCAGCTTGGCCTGGATGTAGGGCCAGCAGGCGCCGACAGTAAATCCGGCGTTCTCGGCGAGGCAGGCGCCGCGGTCCTTGCCGTTCCAGACCGCATCGACGATCAGGAACCTGACGGACGGAATGATCGTGAACCAGAGCAGCAAGGCGCCGACGATCGTGAGCAGGATGTTGGTCGGCGAGTTGAACAGACGGGTCCGCAGCAGGCCGACAAAACCTGATGTCTTGACCGGCGCGGGACGCTCGGCGACCAGGTCCTGGCGGACGAAGGATGACGCGGTGATGTCGGTCATGCGCCGAGACTCCGGTTCAGGCGCCAGCCGTAGATGCTCATCACCCCGCTGGTGATCAGCGAGATCAGGAGGTAGACGCCCATCGTCATCGTGATGATCTCGATCGCCTGCCCGGTCTGGCTCAGCGACGTGCCGGCCCATACCGACACGAGGTCGGGATAGCCGATCGCGACCGCGAGCGAGGAATTCTTGGTGAGGTTGAGATACTGGTTGGTCAGCGGCGGCACGATCACGCGCATCGCCTGCGGCACCACGATCAGCCGCAGCGTGGTGCCGCGGCTCAGGCCCAGCGAGGACCCCGCTTCCATCTGTCCCTTGTGAACAGACTGGATGCCGGCGCGCACGATCTCCGCGATGAAGGCCGCGGTGTAGGTCGACAGCGCCAGCGTCAGCGCCACGAATTCCGGAATGATGCGCGCGCCGCCGGCGAAATTGAAACCCTTGAGCTGCGGCAGCTCGACGGTAAAGGGCAGACCGAACACCAGCATGGTGACAAGCGGCAGCCCGATGACGAGGCCCAGCACGTAAGGCCAGATGCGGATCATCTGTCCGCGCAAGAACAACGCCCGCCGCGCATAGATGCGCAACGCCAGAGCAGCGACGATGCCGAATCCCAGTGCCGCCAGGAACGGCTCCAGACCAGCCTGCCCAATCGGCTGCGGAATGACCAGGCCGCGATTGCTGATGAAGGCGATGCCAAGAAACGAGATGCTCTGCCGCGGATTGGGAAGCGCCGCGAGCACTGCCAGGTACCAGAACAGGATCTGGAACAGCAGCGGCAGGTTGCGGATGAGCTCGACATAGATCTCGCCGACACGCGACACCAGCCAGTTCGGCGACAGCCGGCACAACGCGACGATGAAGCCGATCACAGTGGCGAACACGATGCCCACCACGGAGACCACGAGCGTGTTCAACAGCCCGACCACGAACACCCGCAGGAACGTGTCGGAGCCGGTATAGGAGATCAGGGTCTGGTTGACGTCGAAGCCGGCATTGTTGCTGAGAAAGCCGAAGCCGGCGGCAATGTGCTGGTTTTCGAGGTTGGCGCGGGCATTCGAGATGATCTCGTAAGCGATCCAGCCGAGCACCGCCGCGAAGGCAAACTGGACGGCGACGCCGTTCCAGCCTGCCTTGCCACCCAGAAGGCGCCTGATCTTCAGCGCGATCTGGAGCGGCGGTTTACGAGCCTCGGTGCTCATTGCCTTATGCCGGCCGATCGGACGGGATCAGCGGATCGGCGGCGCGTACTGGAGACCACCCTTGTTCCAGAGATTGTTCAAACCGCGGTTGATCGCGAGCGGCGAGCCCGCGCCGACATTGCGGTCGAACACCTCGCCGTAATTGCCCACGGCCTTGACGATGCGGATCACCCAGTCCTTGGTCACGCCGAGCTGCTCGCCGAAATTGCCGTCAGTGCCGAGGACGCGTTTCAGCTCCGGATTCTCCATCTTGGCCTTCTCGTCGACGTTCTTCGAGGTGATGCCGAGCTCTTCGGCCGTGATCATGGCGAACAGCGTCCATTTCACGAGGTCGAACCACTGGTCGTCGCCGTGGCGCACCATCGGTCCGAGCGGCTCCTTCGAGATGATCTCGGGAAGAACCATGTGGTCGTTGGGATTGGCGAGCTTCAGGCGGTTGGCGTAGAGGCCCGACTGGTCGGTGGTGAAGACGTCGCAGCGCCCGGCCTCATAGGCCTTGACGGTTTCGTCGTTGGTTCCGAACGCGATCACCTCGTACTTCATGTTATTGGCCTTGAAGTAGTCGGCGAGGTTCTGCTCGGTGGTGGTGCCGGTCTGCACGCAGACCGAGGCGCTGTTCAGTTCCAGCGCCGAACTCACCTTGAGCGACTTCTTCACCATGAAGCCCTGCCCATCATAATAGGTCACGCCGGTGAAGTTGGCGCCGAGCGAGGTGTCGCGCGAGATGGTCCAGGTGGTGTTGCGCGAGAGCACGTCGATCTCGCCGGATTGCAGCGCGGTAAAGCGGTCCTTGGCCGAGGTCGGCACGAATTTGACTTTCGTCGGATCGTCGAAGATGGCGGCCGCAATGGCGCGGCAGACGTCGACGTCGAGGCCGGTCCAGTTGCCCTTGTCGTCGGGCGAGGAGAAGCCCGGCAGGCCCTGGCTGACGCCGCAGGACAGCATGCCCCGGTCCTTGACGGTCTTGAGCGTTTGCGCATCGGCGGCCTGGGCAGAGAGGCCGGCGGCGAGAGCAAGAGAGAGAGCCAGGGTTACGCGTTTCATGGGCTTCAAGCCTTTCAAAGTCATCTCAAGATCAGGAACGGTGTCTCGGCCAAGACTTCCCTACACAAGGGTCGCCTTGCAAGAGTCATGCTGGATTACCTTGCCGAACACTCGCCCATCCTGGGAGGCCATACCTTAATCCTCGCCGCAGGCGCCCGCCGTTATGGCTGTGACGCTAGGTCCGGTCAGACGATGGATCGAAGGTCGCGGCAGGCCCCTCAACATGCGGCGACTGAATAGCACCTGCGCATCACAGAACGACTGGCGTGCCGGGTCAAGGGGTTGACGGGACTCTTCTGTGTTCTGTTATTAACGTCAGTGGCCCCCAGGCCGCCCCGACCGCGCGATCCGCGCCCGGCGGAAGCGCTTTTTGAAAGCAGACGCATGGAATCCTCGCACCCCGCACAGCAGCACGCCGAGACCCGGCTTGTCACCTCAGGCCGCGACACCAAGGCGCAGAGAGGGTTCGTCAATCCGCCGGTGTTCCACGGCTCGACCGTGCTCTATCCGACCGCCGAGGACCTGCACGCCCATCGCGGCGAGTTCACCTATGGCCGCCACGGCAGCCCGACGACGCGGGCGTTCCAGGACACGCTGATGGCGCTGGAGGGGCCGCAATGCGCCGGCGTCGGCATCGTCCCGTCCGGCCTGTCGGCGATCTCGACCACCCTGCTCTCGGTCCTGAAGACCGGCGACCACATCCTGGTCTGCGACAACGTCTATCGTCCCACGCGCAATTTCTGCAACGGCATGCTCGCCCGCCTTGGCATCGAGACCACCTATTTCGATCCGCTGATCGGCGCCGGCATCGAGAAGCTGTTCAAGCCCAACACCCGCGCCGTGCTGGTCGAGGCGCCGGGCTCGCAATCGTTCGAGATGCCCGACATCCGCGCCATCGCGCACGTAGCCCATGCGCGCGACGCGCTCGTCATCGACGACAACACCTGGGCGACGCCGCTCTATCACCGCTCGCTCGAGCAGGGTGTCGACATCAGCATGCAGGCGGCCACCAAATATATCGGCGGCCATTCCGACATCATGTTCGGCACCATCTCGGCCAACGCCAAGACCTGGCCGCAGATTTCAGAAGGCATTCGCCTGCTCGGCGTCTGCGCCGGTCCTGATGACGTCTTCCTCGCACTGCGTGGCCTGCGCACGTTGTCAGTGCGGCTTGCGCAGCATCATCGCTCCGGCCTCGACATGGCGCGCTGGCTCGCCAGCCGACCCGAGGTCGCACGCGTCCTGCATCCGGGCCTCGAGACCGATCCGGGCCACGCCATCTGGAAGCGCGACTTCACCGGCGCCTCCGGCCTGTTCAGCATCGTGTTGAAGCCGGCGCCGCAGAAGGCCGTCGACACCATGCTGAATACACTCCAGCTGTTCGGCATGGGCTTTTCCTGGGGCGGCTTCGAGAGCCTCGCGATTCCCTTTGATTGCAACGACTATCGCACGGCCACGAAGTGGGCGCCGGGCGGCCCGACGCTGCGACTTCACATTGGGCTGGAGAGCGTCGACGACCTCAAGGCCGATCTCGATCGCGGCTTCGCTGCCCTCAAAGCGGCAATGTGAGCCTCATCACAAGGCATCTCGCCTGCGGACGCGCCAAGGCACTCCGCGGGAACGTGCAGCCGACGCAAACGCTAACGCCGACGCGCCAACAAGGGGTTTGATCCGTGTTGGTTTGGCGTTAGCCTGACCCCTCGACTCCAATCTGGACACGGAGCATGGGAACGTTGGTACTGCTCGATCTGATGGGCGGCGTCGCGCTTTTGCTGTGGGGCCTGCATATGGTCCAAAGCGGCATCCTGCGCGCCTTTGGCCTCGACCTGCGACGCCTGCTCGGCAAGGCCCTCGGCAACCGCTTCAGCGCGTTTGGAGCCGGCCTGGGCCTCACCGCGCTGCTTCAGAGCAGCACGGCGACCGCACTGCTGACCAGCTCCTTTGCCGCCGAGGGTCTGCTCAACCTCGTCGCCGCGCTCGCCATCATGCTGGGGGCCAATGTCGGCACCACACTCATCGTGCAGGCGCTGTCGTTCAATATCGCAGCCGTAGCCCCCGTCCTGTTCGTGCTCGGCCTCGTCGCCTTCCGCTCCGGCCCGCGTTCGCGGATCAAGGATGTGGGCCGGCTTTTCATCGGCCTCGGCTTGATGCTGCTGTCGCTGCACATCCTGCTCGACACGCTGGCGCCGGCGGAGAACGCGCCTGGCGTGCGCGTCGTGATGTCGGCGATAACAGGCGACCCTGTCCTGTGCATCATCGTCGCTGCACTCCTGACATGGGCCGTGCATTCGAGCGTCGCCAGCGTGCTGCTGATCATGTCGCTGGCCTATTCGCAATTCATTACGCCCGACGCAGGACTGGCGCTGGTGCTCGGGGCCAATCTCGGCAGCGCCATCAATCCTGTGTTCGAAGGCGCAAAGCGCGACGATCCCGCGAGCTATCGCCTGCCGGTCGGCAATCTCGTCAACCGCGTCGTCGGCATTGCACTGGCGCTGCCATTCCTGGGCACGATCGCGGGCCACCTGCATGCCTGGCAGCCCGATCTCGCCAAGATGATTGCGGCGTTCCACATTGCCTTCAACGTCGGCACGGCGGTCCTCTTCATCGGCCTGCTCGACACGATGTCGCGGCTGTTGACGAAGCTCCTGCCGGATCGCGCGCAGGAAACCGATCCGGCGCGGCCGCGCTATCTCGACGAGACCGCGCTGGAGAGCCCCTCGCTCGCGCTCGCGGACGCCGCCCGCGAGACGCTGCGCATGGGCGATCTCGTCGAAACCATGCTGCGCAAGGTGATGGCCGCGATGATGACCGGCGACCGCTCGCTGGTCGACCAGGTCTCGAAGACGGACAATGTCGTCGACAGTCTCGACGAGGCCATCAAGCTCTACGTCACGAAGCTGACCCGCGGCAGTCTCGACGAGAGCGAGGGGCGGCGTGCGATGGAGATCATCTCCTTCGCCATCAACCTCGAACATATCGGCGACATCATCGACAAGAATTTGAGCGAGCTTGCGACCAAGAAGATCAAGCGGCGCTTCCAGTTCTCGGCTGAAGGGGCCGAGGAGCTCGCCGCGTTCCACAAGCGCACGATGGATTCGCTGCGGATCGCATTCGGCGTGTTCATGTCGGGCGATGCCAATGAGGCCCGCAAGCTACTCGTGGAAAAGACCGCGCTGAAGAACACCGAGCTCGCCGCCGTCGAGCGCCATCTCGACCGCCTGCGCGAGGGCCGCCCCGAGACCATCGAGACCACGTCGTTGCATCTGGACGTGCTGCGCGATCTGCGCCGCATCCACTCGCATATCTGCTCGGTCGCCTATCCCGTGCTGGATGCGGCAGGCCAACCCTATCGCCGGGCCGAGGCGGAGACGGCCGCCCTGCCCGCGTCAGGTGCGACGGCGCTACCGCGCTAGCGCCAAGATCAGGTTGGTCGCGCGCGCGGCTTGACTTGCGTGATGGCGACGCCGGAGATCGCGAGCAGCCCGCCGACGATCAGCTTTGGCGTGATGCGCTCGCCCAGGAACAACACGCTCGACATCAGCGCGAACACCGGTAGCAGCAGGCCGAAGGGCGCGACGCGCCCCATCGAGCAGCGCCCGATCAGCCAGAACCACAGGCTGAACCCGACAATGCCGCCGATGAAGATCGTGTAGGCGAGCGCCAGCCAGCCGCGTCCATCCGCCGTGACAAGGCTCGCCATCTGTCCATATTCAAGCAGCAGCGACATCAACATGACCTGCGGCACCGTGAGCAGTGACGACCAGCCCATCAGCATCAGGGGATCGAACGGGCCGTAGCGCTTTGTCAGGACGTTGGACACGGCGAACGCGAAGGCGGCGCCGACCACGAGCAGCAGCGGAAGCATGTTTCCCGAAAGGCCGGATCCCGCCGCCAGTACGACCACGCCGGCGAAGGCCAGCACCACGCCGGCGGAGGTGATCAGAGATGGCTTCTCCGCAAGCAGCGGCCAGGCCAGCAGCACGGTGAATGGCGTGGCGAGCTGATACGCGACCGCCGAGATGCTGCCCGAGCCGAGCCCAAGGCCGACATAGAACAGCCCGAAGTTCAGTCCGCCCAGGAACAGCGAAATCGCCGCGATCGGGCCGAGCTGCCGACGCGCAGGCCTAGCGACGAATGGAACCAGCAGCAGCGCGATAACCAGGAAGCGCAATGCGAGGAAGAACAGTGGCGGAAACTCGCTCACGCCCACCTTGATCGCGACGAACTGATAGCCCCAGAGCAACGGGACGGCGACCGCGCAGATGATCTGAATAGCAGACATGGGGTAAAGCCTTTCAGGACCAATCGGTCCAGATATGGGCGTGCCAATGAGCGGAAGCGTCCATGGGATTGCTTACCTGATGAAACGATCGAGCAGCGCGTCCGCGGTGGCTTGCGACGTAGCCCGTGCCGGCGCCGCCTTGCCGGTCACGCGCAGCCCCTCGACGAAACAGACCAGAATTCGCGCGGCACTCACGGGCTCGACGCCATCGGCCAGTTGGCCCGCCGCCTTGGCGCGGGAGAGTGCGTCCGCCACCCTACCCTCCATCGCCTTAAAGAAGCCCGCGACGCGACGGCCAACCTCGGCATCCTGGCCCGCCAGTTCCATGGCCGTGGCCACCAGCAGGCAGCCGCGCCGGCCATTACTGCCGCTGGTGCGCTCGACATAGCCTGCAAGGTAGGTCTTGAGACCGTCAATCGGATCCTTGCGCGGATCGAATTCGACCTCCATCCGCGCCAGGGCATCCGCGATGTAGCGATCGAGCGCCCTCAGGAAGAGCGAATGCTTGTCGCCAAAGGCGGCGTACAAGCTGCCGCGCGAAAGCTTCGTTGCCCGCAGCAAGTCCGGCAACGCCGTGCCGTGATAGCCACGCGACCAGAACACATCCATGGCGCGCTCGACCGCAGCTTCGACGTCGAAACCGCGGGGCCGCCCACGCGGCAACTGCACGGGAGATTGGTGGCGCATACCGATATATGAACCAATCGGTCTTGAAATAGCAAGCGCCGATTTGGGTCGGTTTCGAACAGCTTTTGGGAGGTTCCCGGATCAGCGGCCCAGCGTCTTCGACGTCCGGCCGCGGTTCTTGATGATTAGCATGATGTTGCGGACATAGATGATCGTCGCCAGCGCCTGTCCCAGAATGATCACGGGTTCGCGCTTCACCACGCCGTAGACCAGCGTCATCAACCCGCCGCCCATCGAGCAGAACCAGAACGCCATCGGCACCACGCTGTTGCCGGCGCGTTCGCTCGCGATCCACTGCACCAGGAAGCGCGCAGTGAAGAACAGTTGCGCAACCAGGCCGAAGGCAAGCCAGAAATCGAACTTGGCGACGAAGACGTCGTAGAGATAGTTGCTCAGTGCCTGGCCGTATTGGATGATCATGCCGTCACCTCAGTCACTTCTGGCGTCGGCTTCTTGCGGCGGATCAGCCACCACACGCCGGCGAGATCCATGATCCCGATCCATAGCCGGTCGAAGAAGCCGTAATTGGACACGCCGGAATGGCGCGGCCGGTCGATCACGTCGACATAGGCGATGTCAAAACCTTCGCGGCGAACCAGCGCCGGCAGGAAACGATGCAGCCCGTCGAAATAGGGCATGGTCAGGAAGACCTCGCGCCGGAATGCCTTCAGCCCACAGCCGGTGTCGCGCGTGCCGTCCTGCAGGATCGCGTTGCGGATCTTGTTGGCCACCCGCGACTGGAATTTCTTGAAGCCGGTGTCCTTGCGTCCGACGCGCTGTCCCGCGGCAAGCCCGACATTGGCGCCCTTCTCGACCGCCCCGATTAGGTCCGGCAGAAAGGCCGGATTGTTCTGGCCGTCGCCATCGAGCGTCGCCACGATCGGGCCGCGGGCCGCACGCACGCCGCTGCGCACCGCCGCCGACTGGCCGCCCGATTTGGTATGACGCAGCTGCCGCAGATTGTCCCGCTGCGCCATGATCGCGGCGAGCCGCTCGCCGGTCGCATCGGTCGAGCCGTCATTGACATAGATGATCTCATAGGCCCAGCGGCCATCGAGCGCGGCCGTGATCTCCTCGATCAAAGGCGCAATGTTGTCGGCTTCGTTGCGCACGGGGACGACGATGGAAACCGAAGGCTGGGACGACGACAAATCGAAGCTCGTGGTTGGAATTGGCCTGCGACCTCGGGAACCGGCAGCCCCGGGAAGCAGCCGCTTTTATGGGGCAGATGCCCCGCGGGCAACCCTTTTGAGGCGCCCTGGAAGCGGTCCCGGAAGCGGCACGATGGTGCCGTCGGCCCGGATGGCAAAAGCGAGCCGGCGCGCCGCAAACCAGTAGCGGACGGCCATAGCGCCGACCACGCCGACCAGCGCACCGGCCGTGACGTCACTCGGGTGATGCGCCAGCAGCACCAGGCGCGTCAGCACGATCACGATTGCGTATGTGAACATGAACAAGCGCAGGCGCGGCCAGAGCGCCGAAACCGCAAACGCCAATGCAAACACCGTCACCGCATGCCCCGACGGCAGGCTGGCATATGCCCCCGTGCCCTCGAACGGAATGAAGTTGAACGGATCGGCCTTGCCGCCGACGAATGGACGCCCGCGGCCGATGAGATATTTCAGGATATCGGTGGCGAACATCGACAGGGCAACGGACAGAAACAGATATTGCAGCCTTGTGCCGAAGCCGAGCAGCAGCGCGCGGCGTGTGCCGTGCATCGCGGCCGCAACAAGCGCTACGACAATGAGCGCGACACCCAGCAACGAGAGCACATTCTCGTCCTTGCCGAAATCGGTGAGGATGCGGATCGGCCAGAGCGCCGGCGTACCGCGCGCCGGCATCAGCTGGATCTCGGTCCGATCGAACGCGACCATCAGCACGATAACCAAAGCGGCACCCACCGCACTGAGCCACAGCGAATGCCGCGCCAGTTTTCGCGCAGCCGCGTCGCGGCGCGAATGCGAGGGCGCGCGCGTGAGCTGCGCCAGCGCGCGTCCCGCGACTCCGAGCAGTTGCACGGGGTAGCTTGCGCGCGGTGCGATGGTGATTGAGCCCGACATCCTATTCGGTGCCCTCGGAGCGGAAGATCGAGATCGAGATCGCGCGCCCTTGCGAGAAATTATAGCCGTCGATGCGCGCCCCAACCTTGTAGCGCAGCCCGATTGCTTCGGCACGCAGCACGAAGCTGCGCTCCGAGCGCTGCTCGATCAGCGCAAACCGGCAGCTTCCCTGCCTGAGGAAATCGGCGGCTCCCGATCCGTCGGTCAGCAGCGTCTGGGTGCCCGTCAGGAAGACGAGGCTCGGCTCGTGATAGCCGGCCGACGCTGCCTTCGGCCCGACGCAGGTCACGTTGCGCAGCGCACGCGCGACCTCGATGCTCGGAAACAGCGGCGTCAGCGACGGCAGCACGATGCCGTAGACCACGACCGCCAGCATCAGCGCCGCGACCAGCGCGTTGAGCACCGAGCGCTCGGCGCGGTTGTTGTCATAGAGCCACCAGGCGAACAGGCCGAAGATCAGCGAGGCCGCGATGAACGGCCAGGCCACGAAGGCCGGCTGCCGCGTCAGCATGACGGCGCCGACCACCGCAATGATCGAGCCGCCCGCGGGGATCGCGAACCACCAGGCCGAGCCGCGCGCCAGCCAGGAGCGCGACAGTACGTTCCGCTCCAGTGCGCCGGCGGTAAGGATCGCAATCGCGGGATAGAGCGGCAGCACGTAATGCGGCAGCTTGGTCAGCACCGCCTCGAACACGATCCAGGATGGAATCAGCCAGGCCAGCAGGAACTGCGCGCCGGGCTCGCGCCGTGCCCGCCACACCGCGGGGGCTGCCATCGCCGCGAGCGGCGCGCCCGGCCAGAAGGTGATCCAGAACAGCGCCAGGTAAAGGCCGGGCGGCGCGCCATGGGACTCCTGCGCGCCGATCTTGCTCAGCATGTCGCCGCCGACAGAGTCTGCGAAGAAGGCATCGCCCGCGCGCCAGAAGATCGCGACGAACCAGGGCAGCACCAGCACCAGCATCCACATCAGGCCCCAGACCGGGCGCAGCTTCCACAGCCACGAGGAATCGCGGTCCTGGATCGCGAGCGCAACGATCGTCAGGCCTGCGAACATCAGGATCAACGGGCCCTTGATCAGGATGCCGACGGCAAGTGCAGTCCAGAAGATCGCCGGCCAGCTCCAGGGCGGATGGGTTTCGTCCTCGGCACGCTGCCAGGACAGATAGGCGCGCGCCATCGCCCCCATCGCGGCGACCACGCAAAACAGCAGCATCGCGTCGGTCTTGGCGAGCCGCGCCTCGACGCCGAGCAGCACGGAGGAGCACATCAGAAGCCCGGCAAGCACCGCGGCGCGCCGCGTGACGAAGCCAAGCGCCGCCCAATAGGTCATCAGCACGGCGCCGATCGCCCCCAGCAGCGACGGCAGCCGGTAGACCCAGATCCGGAGTTCGGCCTTTGGCAGCTTCAGCGCAGTGGCGACTTCGACAGCTGCGGATTGCAACCAGTAGATGCCGACAGGTTTCTTGTAGCGCACGTCCTCCTGGAAGCGGATGTCGACATAGTCGCCGCTCTCGACCATCTGCTTGGTGGCCTGCGCAAAGCGCGCCTCGTCGCGATCGATCGGCGGAATGGTGAAGAAGCCGGGCAGGAACAGCAGCAGCGCGCACAGCGCGAGGAAGGCCACAGCGCGGGCGTGGCTGGCGGTGACAAAGTCGAGCATCAGCACGAGCCGACTGCCCGGATTCACGGGCGTTTTCGGCTCTCGGGGCGCTCCAAAACGGGGAGTCGGATAGGTCTCGGCCATTGGTTCCGCTTACGCTGAAACCGCCATCGCCACAACCGCTTAAGGCAAGGTCATTGAATTCGAATGACAACTGTGTCCGCGGCGCCAGTGGCGTCGATCACGGTCAGCCGTGCAAAGCCCGGGCCGGGCGGATCGATCAGGCGCTGGCGCCGCCCGTCGATCTCGCCGAGCGCGGTACCGTTGACCATGACAGTCATCGGCAACACCCCGCCGGCGACCTTCACGGGCATGGCGGCGGCCTCTGCCCCGCCCGAGCGATCCACGTCGATCCGGGAGCCGTTGAGCGGGAACTGGATGTGGAGCGCCTGCTCGCCCCCGGTCCGGACCAGTTCCCCGACCGGGCGGAACCGCTTCAGCGGCAACGGCAACTTCGCGTTGCTGGCGACCAGGGTTCCCCTGGGCGGCTTCGGCAGCGGAACCAACGTCTTGCCGGTCCGCGCGAAGGCATCGAACAGGATGGGCGCGGCCGCGACGCGGCCGATCAGGCCGGGAACCGGCGCGCCATCGGGTCGGCCGACCCAGACGCCGATGGTCATCCGGCCGTCGAACCCGACCGACCAGGCGTCGCGATAGCCGTAGGACGTGCCGGTCTTGAAGGCGATACGGTTGTGGGCGGCGTTCTCCGGCGGTGGGGTTCCCAGGAGCACGTTGCCGACTTGCCAGGCCGCGACCTGATCCAGCAGCCGCAGCGGCTCGCGGTTATCCGTGACCGCCATGACCTCGCGCAGCGGCTTGGTGGTGCCGAGCCGGGCGAAGCCTGCATAGAGTTGCACGAGATCCTGCAGCGTTATGCCGACGCCGCCGAGGCCCATCGCAAGCCCGGGTGCTTCGTCCTTGGGCAGAACGAGGTTGCCGCCGGCCTGGCGCAACCGCGAGGCCAGCCGGCTCGAGCCGACGCGATCGAGCAATACGATCGCTGGCACGTTCAGCGAGAGCTGGAGCGCCTTCTTCACCGGCACCGTGCCCTGGAACGTCATGTCGAAATTTTCCGGCGCGTAGGAGCCGAAGCGGACCGGGCGGTCGTCGATCAGACTGTCGGGATGAACAAAACCGTCCTCAAAGGCGAGGCCGTAGATGAACGGCTTCAGCGTCGAGCCCGGCGAGCGAATGGCGCGGGTCATGTCGACCTGCCCTGCCCGGCTATCGTCGAAATAATCGGCCGAGCCGACACGCGCGAGCACATCGCCGCTGTCATTGTCGACCACGATGATGCCGACCGAGATGTTCGGCCCCAGCGCAATCGCGCGGTCACGCGCCAAGGGCTCCAGCACCTTTTGGAGATTGGAATCCAGCGTCAGCTTGATGACCGGTCCGTCCTTGACCGTCGCAAGCGCGCTGTCGGAGGCGTGCGGCGCCAGCATCGGCATCGGCTTGCGCAGCTTTGGCACCGGCACGGCCTTGGCCTGCCTGGCGTCGTCGGTGCTGACCACATGCTCCTCGACCATGCGGTCGAGCACGCGGTCGCGGGCGATACGTGCCGCGTCGGGATAGCGGTCGAGCCTCCGCGTCTCCGGCGATTGCGGCAGCGCGACCAAAAGCGCTGCTTCCGCCAGCGACAGCCGCTTCGGCTCCTTGCCGAGATAGGCGATCGAGGCGGCACGGATGCCTTCGAGATTGCCACCATAGGGCGCGAGCGCGAGGTAGAGGTTGAGGATCTCGTCCTTGCTCAGCCTCCGCTCCAGCTCGATCGCGCGCACGATCTGGTGCAGCTTTGCGTAGAGCGAGCGCTGCCGCCGCGGCTCCATCAGGCGGGCGAGCTGCATCGAGATGGTTGAGCCGCCGGACACGATGTGGCCACGCGTCGAGAGCTGCAACGCGGCGCGGCCCAGCGCCAGCGGATCGATGCCGTCATGGGCATAGAAGCGCTGGTCCTCATAGGCGAACAGCAGCTTCAGGTAGGTCGGATCGACGTTCGCTCTTGTTTCGACCGGCAAACGCCAACGTCCGTCCGTCATCGCATAAGCGCGCAGCAGTTTTCCGTTGCGGTCGACGACGGTGGTGGAGACACGCCGCGCTTCGTCGAGCGGGAGAGGACCGAGGGAGTAGACCCAGCCGACGGATGCACAGATCGCGAGGATGAATGCGAAGGCGACCGCTGAAAAGGCATGACGCCCCCTGCCCCATACTCCGTCATGGCCCGGCTTGTCCCGGCCATCCACGTTCTTCGCCCCGGCGCCAAAGTTCGTGGATGCCCGGGACAAGCCCGGGCATGACGACGGAGTTTGCGGAGGCGCCGCGTTGCTCATCCCATCACTCACTTCGCCGCCCGCACCTCGACCGTGCCCGTGCCGGTGCGGCCGTAGCGCGAGGGGTTGTACATGTCCTCGACATAGGCCTGCGGCAGCACGTATTTGCCGGGCGAGACCACGCGCACGACATAGGCGACGGTGAAGACCGCCTTGGAGTCCGAGGCACGATCCACGGCCGCTGTGAAGCGGTCGTCACGGAACTCGGTGTCTTCAGGCTCCTGGCCGTCCTCGATCCAATCGAGCGTGCCGCTGTCGCCCGACGACACCAGCTTTGGATTGTCGATCTCCAGGCCCGCCGGCAGATAGTCGGACACCATGATGTGGCCGTACTCGGGCTTCGCCTCGGTGATCTTCAACACCACGGCGAAGCGATCGTTCTGCTTGACCTTGCTGATATCGGCGGGCTTGCCGTCGAGCGTGAAGTAATTGCGCTCGATCTTGAAGCCGTTGGACGCCGCCGGCTCCGGCGTGACCGGCGAGCCTGACACCGAGATCACCGCCTGCACCGGCGCATCGCCGGTGTTGGTGATCTTCAGCGGCTTGCCGCTCAGCGTGTCCGCCTTGTAACTGCGGTAGAGCGCGGTCTTGACCGGCTGGCTGTCGACCTCGATCGAGAGGTTTTCCTTGGCCAGTGCCCGGGCCGCCAGCACCAGCCACGCATTCTCCTGCGTGGAGGTGTAGGGCGTGAGCCCGCGCGCGGTCTCGACCCGCATCACGGCTTGCGTCAGCGTCGCCTTCGGCGCGTTGCCTTCGCTGGCGAGCGAGACGAGTGCAGCAGCATCGCGGAGCTGCGAGCCATAGTCGGTGCGGCCGAATTCCAGCACCGGCTTTGGCGCAAAGCTGTCGAGGGCGGCGCCATAGACCCGCTCTGCACGGTTGCGATCGCCGACCAGAGCCAACGCCGCCGCAAGCTGAGACTTCGCAATCGGGGTTGCAAGGTTGTTCAGCTTGGTGTCGGCGAGATAACGGAGATCGCCGATCGGCGCCGCGCCATTGCGGGCGAGCACGTAGAGGCCGTAAGCGAGATCTCGCCCGCCATCCTTCTCCGGCTCATTGCCGTTGACGACCGAGTTGCGGATACGATCCAGCGCGTTCTTGAACAGCACGTCCGGCACCACAAAGCCCTTTTCGCGGGCGCGGGTAAGGAAGTCTGTCACATAGGCATCGAGCCAGGCATCGTCGCCGCCCGCCGACCACAAGCCGAACGAGCCGTTGGATCCTTGACGAGCCAAGAGCCGCTCGATGGCGTCGCGGATGCGCTGGTCGACCTCGGTGTCCATCGCAAGATGCGCGCCGGCCGCGAGATCGTTGACGTAGAGCAGCGGCATGGCGCGGCTCGTGATCTGCTCCGAGCAGCCATAGGGATAGCGGTCGAGCGCCTTGAGGATCGTTGCCGCATCAAGCGCCGTCGACAGGCTCGCCGAGACCGAGACGCTGCCGGTGCCCGGCACGAGGTCGGAGAACATGTCCGAGGTCAGCGTCAGGCTCTCGCCCTTCGCCAGCGTCCGGATCGAACGCCGCGCCAGCACCTGGGTTGCCGCCTTGACGTCGAGCGCATAGTGGCGCGCGAGCGCTAGGCCGTTCGGCCCCTTGATGTCGACATCGAGCGTTGCCTGCCCCGCGGCCGTCGCGTCGAGCGCAAGCGAGAACGAATTGCGCTGCTTGGCGGCGAGGTTGACGGTGGTGGCGGGATTGCCGGTCATCTTGACCGGACCGCCCGTCTTCACGTTGATGCCGTAGTCGCCGGCCTGGCCCTCGACATTGTCGATCTCGAGATTGACGGTGCCGTGGTCACCATTGAGCAGGAAGCGCGGCAAGGTCGTGGTCAGTACTACGGGATCGCGGATAACGACGTCGGTGTTGGCCCGTCCAAGCTTCGTCGCAGTCCACGCCACCGCCATCACGCGCGCAGTGCCGGCAAACTCCGGAATATCGAAGCTCACCTCCGCGCTGCCGTCGGCGCCGACGGTGACGATTCCCGAATAGAGCGCGAGCGGCTTCTGCGCGGGCGGCGAGCCCTGCAGCTCGGCCGCGCCGGCGTCGCCGCCGGATTTGATTTGGCCGCGCGTACCAGACATGCCGTCGATCAGCTGCCCATAGAGATCGCGGATCTCCGCGCTCAGGCGGCGCTGGCCGAGATAATAATCATCCGGCGCCGGCGGCTTGTAATTGGTGAGGTTGAGGATGCCGACATCGACCGCAGCGATGACGATTTTGGCGTCCTCGCCCGGATTGAGCCCCTCGAGCTTGACCGGGACCTTCAGCACTGCATTCGGCCGGATCAGATCCGGCGGAGAAAGCTTCACGGCAAGCGTGCGGGCCTGCTTGTCGATGCCGAACCATTTCAGGCCAATTGCCCGGCCCGGCATGCGCTGGGCGGCCGCATCGAGCGGACGGCGCAGCGTCGCCACCACATAGGCGCCGGTGCCCCAGTCCTTTCCGACCGGAAGCTTCACCTGCGCGGTGCCTTCCTTGACGTCGATGGTCTGCGTCGTCAGCAGGCGGTCACCGAGCACGTTGACGGTGAGCTTGCCGGTGGAGCGGACATTGACCGAGACGGTCATGGTATCGCCGGAGGTGTATTGCGGCTTGTCGATAGAGGTCTCCAGCAGGTCCGGCGTATCTGCGCTGCCATCGGAATACCAGCCGACATCGAACCGCACCGAGGTCACCGGGCCGTCGGCGTCGTTCGACTTCACGTCGAGCCGGTAGCGGCCGGGCTGTGGCGCCAACGAGATACGCGTTGGCTTGTCGGCGGCAATGGTGACGTCACCGTCAGAAACGCGCGAGGTCGACTTGACCGGCTCGTACTCCCAGTAGTTGTTCTGGCGATACCATTGGTAGCGCGACTCCATCTTCAACAGCTCGTAGCGCAGGCCGTCGCGGGGAAGCGTCTTGCCCTCGGGCGAGACGAACACGATGTCGAACTCGGCCTTGTCGCCTTCCGCGACGTTCTTGTCGCCGAATAGCGGCTTGATGCCGATCAGCGCGGTCGCCGGCGCGACCGGCAGCACGAGCTTGCGCTCGACGGCGCGGCCGCCGGTCTCGACCATGCGGACGAAGATCTGCGCTTCTTGCGGACGGGTCGAGGCCGGTTGCTTCTCCAGCGTCACCGGGAAGGTCGCAACGCCGTTGGCGTCGGCCTCCGGCAAGTTCTCCAGCGGCACGCGCTCGTTCGAGGTGGTCTGCTCGTCATCGACGCCGAACTGGTAGCCGGCAAAGCCCGGGCGCTCTGAAGCCGGCGCAATGAGCATGTCGCCTTCGAGCTGAAGGCCCGACGCCGGCGCGCCATAGAGGAAATGACCGTCCGCCTTAAGCTCCACTGGAGCGTTAGCTTTGATCAGCTTGTCCTTGGCGGACAAGTCGAATTCGATCCGGTCGGGGACGTAATCCTCGACCATGAAGGTGGTCTCGCCGACCGACGATCCCTTCGGATCGGTGAAGGCGCGCACCCGCCAGGTGCCGGTTGGAACGGCCGAGTTCAGCGGCACGGATAGTGCGCGGCCGCCGGCGCCCTGGTCGGACAGCACGGCGCGGCGGTATTCGACACCATCGGGGCGCTCGACGACCAGGGTCAACGGTCCGCCATTGACAGCATTGCCCTGCCCATCGCGCAGCAGCGCGGTCAGATAGACCGTCTCGCTGGAGCGATAGACGCCGCGCTCGGCATAGACAAAGGCGTCGGCGCCTGATGGCACCGCGCGACCCGCGACGCCGCGGTCGGACAAATCAAAGGCCGACGTCTTCAGGCTGAGGAAAGCGTAGTCGGCCTTCTCGCCGGTGACGGTCAGCATCGCCGGCGACAGGCCGCCCTCGCCGCGCGCGAGCCCGGCCTCGAACAGCACGTGGCCGGCCTCGTCGGTCTTGCGGGTCGCCAATATCTCGTTGTTGCGCGCGACCAGCCGCACCTCGGCTTTGCCGACCGGGTCGGTCGAGGCCAGCGAGTTGACGAAGACATGGATGCCGTCATTGCCGGAATAGGCGGTGACGCCGAGATCGGAGACGATGAACCACTGGGTTGCTAGCTGGGAGTCGTCGTCGCTGCCCGGGCCCTTGGCGGCGGCCGTCATCACATAGACGCCGGGCTGGAGCTCGCCCAGCGCCTGGTCGACCGGAAATGCGGTGATGACATCCTGGTTCAGCGTCATGGCGGTGGCGAGCTCGCCGGACCAGACCTTCACACCGCGCTGGTCGCCGAGATCGCTGAGCTGGTATTTCGACAGCGTCTTCTGGAAGTCGCTGTCGACCACCGTGTTGATCAGATTGCGATCGCCGATCCGGAACACGTCGACGGTAACTGCCGGCGTGTTGACGCTGACCACGGGAATACCGCGCTGGCCGGTCCGCGGCAGCACATAGGCACGGCTGGTGAAGCGCACGAACGGCTTGCGGTCGCGCACATAGATGTTGAACTCGGCCGATTTCGGCAGGCCTTCCTTCACGGTCGACGGCAGGCCGGCACGCAGATTGATGTTGTAGCGCTCGCCGTGCTTCAGCCCGTCGACGCAGAGCTGCTTGCCCTCGGCCGACAGTGCCGGCTTGTCCTGGCCGGCAAGGGCAAGGAACGGCGCGAAGTCGGTGCGCTTGGCGAGCTCTTCCGAGAACTGGAAGCAGGCACGCGGGCTCGCCGAATCCGAGTCCACGGTATAGTCGAGCAGCCGGAAGCCGTGCTCGTCGCGCAGCTTCTCGTAGCTGCCGCGGACGTCGGCGACCTCGCGCATATCGAGCGACAGCCGCAGCGCATCCAGCGCCGGCCGCCACAGTTTTCGTTCGGAGAGCGACTTGCCGAGCACGGCGAGCGCATCCGCCTCCTCGCCCGGATTGCCGGCGCGCATGTAGGCGATGTAGGCGGCGGTCGAGGCGCGCTCCAGCAGGAAGGTCTGCTCGCTCGAGCTCTTCGGCGTAATCTGGAAGATGACTTTTGCGAGCCGCAGCCAGTTGCCGGCGTCATCAGGCGTGACGGCGGCGATCTGGCCGAGCACCGAGAGCCCGGTGCGGTAATCGTTGCGCTTGAAGGCGGCATCCGCATCGGTGCGCAAGGTCGCCCCGGTCTTGGCGACCGGCCCCGCCTCGCTCTTGATCTGCGCCTCCAGCTTGATGGCGGAATCGGCGAGATCGTCGCGCTTGAACGTCTTGTCCGCGGCGTGCGCCGCGCTCAAGCCAAGCGCCAGCATGGCGCAGAAAGTGACGGCGCGAACCAGACCAATCATGAAGGGACTCCCGGAAATCGCGGACGAGCGCCGCGGCGGCGATAAAGTGCGCGGAAAGGTGACGGACTGATGGCGATGGAACCAAAGGTGCAAAACGTCGCATTCGCCATGGCAAGGCACGCCCAGAGGAGACCGATCGCGCTATCGCCGCGCACGCCGTCCTGTGGCGCAGCAATATCGGACCAGTCGTCCGGCAGCCGTGTCCCGGAAGCTTCTCAGCGGCCCCGGCGATGTGATCCATCGTCCAGTCCACTGCCGCTCAACCCGGCACCCTGACACTCTACCGTTCCGCTTTGTCGCGGCATCGAGGAAAACGGTTCGGTTCAGGCTTGGCGAAACGCCGGATTTTTCATATTGGCATGATATATGATAGCCAGCCCCCGAACCGGGGTGGCCGAGGACGGTCCCGTAGCTCAACTGGATAGAGCATCAGATTTCTACTCTGAGGGTTGCAGGTTCGATTCCTGCCGGGATCGCCAGCCTCAGTCTTGTCGACGTGCGCCGGCGTTCATCATCAGCGCACCACCCGGCATCCCATCGCAAATCTGTCATTTTTCACGAACGCGTGGGAGCCCTCGCCACGGTCTTTGAACCGTGCGGGTGCGTCCTATCTATGCGCGGCGGGCGACGCGCGCCCGATCAGGGACTGTCGATGCCGCGAGGCGAATTAACGAGAATGGGGATCGCCTGTGCGGTGGCGATCGTCGCGATATCGTTTCTGGCGCTTGACGCGATCGTGGACGTCAACTCCAGCGCGATCGCAAAGCGGATCGAGATGGCGCAGGCGTCCATTGCGGATGCCGCCTTGAGCCAGCATCGGATCGCCTACGCCGTTCAGGCCTGGGCGCGTCGAGGCCACCAGAAGCAGCCGCCGGCGATCGAGTGATTCTGACTTAGGCCTTGAACGGTCCAGCATTCTGTTTGTTCACGATCCGACTCCGCTCCGTTCCCAAAGCACGAATCGCGACCGCAAAATGCAGCACAGCGCATGTCTTAACGGCACGTTTCGCACACACAACCCGACACGCATCGATCGCGGTCGTCGTCGCGCCGATCGCGAGCGAGCTGATGCCAGGCCAGGGCCAGTTCGATCAGTCGCTGCCGGTCGGGGCCTTCGGACGCCACGGCGCGCTTCATCGCCGCCTCGGCCTCATGCTGTGGGTCGTACGTGGTACACATGCGGCCAACTTTAGCCGGCAGATATGGACAAGCGCGTGGCAATTTCGTCCGTATGATTGCGGTGGACGAAAGTCGCACCGGCATGCGCGCTTCCGCACGATATTACCGCGACGAATTTGACGTACGACCGGGCACTGCACGAGCTCGATTTTCGCCGACGACGTCACGTCAGAAGCGCGAAGACCGGCGCGAAATCTGATCGCACCAGTCTCCGCCTTTTCCTAATTTTGCGAAGGCCAACTGAGGCGGCCCGTCGAAGGGTTCACGCCCGGGGCTGGTTGCGATGCACTTTGTCCGCTCTGCAACAGCGTGTTGCCGCAGGGATCGATCGTCGTGTTTCAGGCCTCTTTCTCGGGGATCTGTGAATTGCATCACAGCCGAATGCCGGCGCGTTCGCTAAACAGTGCCTTACGCGCCCCGCAAGAACGCGACACAGGAAGGATGGCTAGTCCCCTCATGACACAAAAGGCCGAAGCTGCAGCACGGGCTCACGCATCACCGCGCAAGACCGACCTGTTCGGTCTCTCCCTTCTCGCCACCATCGTCCTGGTGATGACAGCCTGGATCGGCGGCCTGATCTGGGCCGCGATGGCGTTCCTGACCTGGCTCGTCTCCTGAGCGCAACGCGATCGCTCGCGCTGATCCTTCCGCAAGCAGTCATGGCCCATTGCGCCAGGCTGACCACGTCTCCACACAGGAGCAAATGCAAATTAAGGCGGGCACCCGGGCCCGCCTCATTCATGTTGGATTGCGCTTTGAGCAGTTCAGTAACAGGCGCGCGGATCAGCCTGCACATACTGGCCGCTCGGATAGCGGTAATAGCAATTGCCCTGAGCGAAATAGTAGCCGGGGCGCGAAGCGGCGGTGGCACCGGCGATCGCGCCAGTCGCGCCGCCGATCACGGCGCCTGCGGCCGCACCCGTGGCGTTGCCGGAAATCAGGCCGCCAAGCACGCCGCCGACGATGGCCCCGCCGAGCGCGCTTGCGCCGGGATCTGCGGGCGGCGGTGGAGGCGGCGGCGGTTCATAGGCGACTGGCGGACCAGGCGGTGCATAGGCCACCGGCACGTCGTCGATATAGTCTTCGGAAATGTAGGCGGGCGGGCCGTCCATCCGCTGCGGATAATAGTACCAGACGCCGCCGACATCCCACCACCAGCCGGAGCGGCCGTCGTGGACCTCGTGGCGCCAGCGTCCGCCGTCCCAGGCAAGGTTGCCGCGATAGGCGTGTCCGCCCCAGTCGCGCGCTGGCGCGGGACCGCGTGCCATGTAGCGACCGGGAGGCGGACCACCAGGACCGCGCGGACCAGCACCGGGACCGGGGCCGGCATGAACGGGGCCGCCGGGCTGAGAACCGGGGCGTACGGCCTGCTGCGGCGGAGGACCTTTGCGCATGTTCTGATTGGCCGGAGGTGGGCTACCTGCGCCCTGCCCTGGCGGCTGGCCGGCGCCCTTTGGCAGCGCCGCGTCCTGCGCTTGCGCGGACACCGCCAGCAATGCCATGGCCGAAACCATGGGAATGATGATCTTCATGCGGCTGGACGCACTCATGCGTACTTACCCCTCAACGTTCGCAATTGCCGTAGTCCACGCGCGATAGACGATTCGGATCGCGTTTGGGTGATGCCGGCGGACATGACTGACCTGTCAAACTGACCCGACCAGTCGGCCATGTCCCGTTACAAATGATTAAGATCACGGCAATTTTTCGCCCGGACGCGTCCGGCCAGACCCGCCTAGCGGGCCGGCTCGATCACGTTGCAATTGCTCCGCCCCGACATCAGGCAGTCCTGCATCTTGCTGGCGGCCGTGAGGTCACGGGCGAGCCACAGCCCGACACCGAGGATCACGGCGGCAATGATCAGCCCGGCGATCGCGCCGCGGCGGCTGTCGCCGGATTGGGACCTTGGCGAGGAGTTGGGCTTCTCGGCGGGGTCGGGCTTGGACTCAAACTTGGACTCAGGCTTGGACATGGAGACCTTGTCGCTTGGTGAGGCCCTTTATCACCTCTGCGACGTCCCGTCACATCCCGCTTGGCGCCTCGCCGCTCAGCCCCTGGTAGGCCTCAGCGCCTCCTTGCGCGAGGTCTCGACCGCCGGGACCGCCTGCTGCGCGCGCGGCGCGCAGCTTGTCAGGATGAACGCGGTCTGGGTGCACTCCCATGCTGCCCCCAGAACAGTGCTCTCGATGGGCTGTGGGCGGGCGGCCAGCAACACCGCGCCCGCGACCGCCACTGCTGCGATCGTCACTGCAAGGGCTTTCAGGCTCAGCCGGAAATAGATCATGCCCATGCTCCGTCTCGTATTGGGGCGGACGCTAGGCGCCGCCGCTGGGTGCCCTTTATGAAGGGCATCACAATTCGGCAGTTTTTCCGGACTACGAAGGATCGACTGGGTAAGTGATTTTCGTTGACCTGATCGGCCGCGATTATGGGTGGCGTTGCGGCGCGCGTGCATGTACACGCATCTGCGTCGCGTGGTGCCTGCTATGCCCAGCCGACGTACCAACAGTCACCGATGTAGGATTGAAAGCGAGGAAGGCAAGGCCCGTGAGTGGATTTAGGGAACCCGGGTTTTCAGACCGGCAAAAGGCGGCGCAGGAAGCGCGCAAAAATCTTTTGAACAAATTCAAGTCGCAGCCCGGGCCTGATGATCCCGCTGTCTTGGCGAAGCGTGCCGAGCGCGAGGCACTCGCAGCCAAGCGCGCGGAGGCAAAGGCCACGCGCGAGGCTGAAAAAGCCGAGCAGAAGCGTCGTGAGGAAGAGGCCGCGGCGCTGGAAGCTGCCCGGATCGCCCGCGAAGCGGAAGAAGCGGCAGCAAAGGCAGCCGAACTCGAGGCCGAGCAGAAGGCCAAGCGCGACGCCCGTTACGCTGCCCGCAAGGCCAAGCGAAAGTGACCTTCAACAAAATTTGACCTGAAGCGCACGTGCTTCAGGTCAAATCCGGACGGTACGGACCAGCTGTGTCCGCGCGAACGATGACAGGCCTTCGACCGAAACCGGATGAGCGCGTGCCGGGTTCGCCCCGACGAGGCGCCCGGCACACGATCGCATGAGATCAGTTCTTCTTCATGCCGTCGTCTTTCTTCATGCCATCCTTCGACATCGTGTCCTTCTTCATGCCGTCGTCCTTGGACATGGTGTCTTTCTTCATGCCGTCCTTGGACATCGTGTCCTTTTTCATCATGCCGTCGTCCTTGCCCATCTTGTCCTGGGCGAAAGCGGCCGGAGACAGCGCGAGGCCAAGCGAGAGAGCGGCGGCCGAGACGCCGAGCACGATGCGGGTGCGAATGGTCATGTGAAATATTCCCTTCGAGATGGTGTTTGTCAGCGACTTGTGCCGCTACACAATCTCGACGGATCGACGCGCATGCTTGTTACGCGACGTTGCGATTTTTTCTTATGTCGTCGGGCGGCCCCGCGCGACCATCGCTTGAGGCACAGTGTTAGTGATGGGAACCGCAAGGCCTGGCGTGTGCAGCGCAGCAACGCCAACACTTGCCGCGGCATTCAGTCTCGAACTATCAGATGAGAGAAGTTCGGGTCGAAGACCGGCTAGGATGGGCCTCCGCCGGTCTCATGACCCGCCCAGATCACGTCAAACAAGAACCAAAGAACCGCCAAGGGGATCCTCCATGTTCACGCGTCGTCACCTGCTCGCGACCGCTGTCGCCGCACCCGCCATTCTCCGCTTCGGCATTGGCACCGCACATGCCGCGACCACGCTGAAGATTTCCCACCAATTCCCCGGCGGCACCATCGACAAGGGCGATTTCCGCGATCGGCTCTGCCGCATGTTCGCTGCCGAAGTCAGTAAGCGCAGCAACGGCGACATCGCGGCCGAGATCTATCCGAACTCCTCGCTGATCAAGACCAACGCGCAGTTCTCCGCGATGCGCAAGGGTGCGCTCGACATCTCGCTGTATCCGATGCCCTATGCCGGCGGCGAATTGCCCGAGACCAATATCGGCCTGATGCCGGGCCTCGTCACCACCTACGACCAGGGCATGCGCTGGAAGAAGGAGCCGGTCGGCAAGGCGCTGAGCGATTTCCTCGCCGACAAGGGCATCATTCTCCTGAGCTGGGTATGGCAGGCCGGCGGCGTCGCCAGCCGCTCCAAGCCGATCGTGTCGCCTGAAGACGCCAAGGGCATGAAGGTGCGCGGCGGGTCGCGCGAGATGGACATGGTGCTGCAGACCGCCGGCGCCTCGGTGCTGTCGGTGCCCTCGAACGAAATCTACGCGGCGATGCAGACCGGCGCCTGCGACGCCGGCATCACCTCCTCCACCAGCCTGATCTCGTTCCGTCTCGAGGAGGTCGCGAAGTCGCTGACTTCGGGCGCGGGCGCGTCCTACTGGTTCATGCTCGAGCCGCTGATGATGTCGAAGGCGATCTTCGACAAGCTGCCCAAGAACCAGCAGGACATTCTGGTCGCCGTCGGCGAAGAGCTCGAAGCCTTCGGCCGCAAGGGTGCGCAGGATGACGACGTCGAGGTCGCCAAGGTCTACGAGAAGGCCGGCGCGAAGGTCTCGGCGCTCGATGCCGCAACCGTCGGCAAATGGCGCGACATCGCCCGCGACACCGCGTGGAAGGATTACGGCGCCAAGACCGCGACCGCCGCCAACCTGCTCAAGCTCGCCTCCGACGTCGCTGCATGAGCCACGGTCCGCTTCCGGATCGTGACGACACGGCGAATGCTGCCGCAAGGACCGGCCTTGCGGCGGCGCTCGATCGCGGCCTCACCATCCTCAACCGCCTCATTGTCGTGTTCGCAGCGCTGGCGCTGGTCGCCGCCTGCGCCATCCTGAGCTACAGCGTGCTGAGCCGCACTTTGTTCAAGGCCGCCAATTACTGGCAGGACGAGGCCGCCGTGTTCCTGCTGGTCGGCGCCACCTTCATGACGGCGGCCTATGTGCAGCAGAATCGCGGCCATATCGGCATCGAGGCGTTCGTTGGCCTGCTGTCACCGCTCGCGAACAGGATCCGGCTCTGGATCGTCGACGCCGTGACGTTCCTGTTCTGCGTCTTCTTCACCTGGAAGTCGTGGACGCTGACCCATGAAGCCTATGTCGACGGCCAGGTCTCGAATTCGATGTGGTCGCCGCCGCTCGCCATTCCCTATTCGCTGATGGCGCTTGGCATGAGCCTGCTGTGCGTCCAGATCCTCGTGCAGCTGGCGCTGCCGTTCGCGGGAGCCAAGCGTTCATGAGCGTTTTCAGTATCGGTATCGCTTACGGGGTCGCGACCCTGGTTGCGATGTTTTCAGGCATGCCGATCGCGTTCGCGCTCGGCGCGGTCGCGGTCGTGTTCATGGGCATCTACATGCCCGCGGCATCGCTGGATACGGTGACGCAGAATGTCTACGAGGAGATGGCCTCGATCACGCTGCTGTCGATCCCGCTCTTCATCCTGAAGGGCGCAGCGATCGGCAAATCGCGCGCCGGCCAGGATCTCTATTCGGCGCTGCACGCCTGGCTGCACCGCGTGCCCGGCGGCCTCGGCGTAGCCAACGTCTTCGCCTGCGCACTGTTCGCGGCGATGGCGGGCTCCTCGCCCGCGACCTGTTCGGCGATCGGCTCGGCCGGCATCCCCGAGATGCGCAAGCGCGGCTATTCCGGCGGTTTTGCTGCCGGCATCATCGCCGCCGGCGGCACGCTCGGCATCCTGCTGCCGCCGTCGATCACCATGATCCTGTTCGCCGTTGCGGCCGAGAAATCGCTGGGACGCCTGTTCCTCGCCGGTATCGGACCCGGCCTGCTGCTGGTCTCGCTGTTCGGCGGCTACGCCGTGATCCGCTTCCGCCAGGAATATGCCGCGGCCGAGGCTGCCTACAAGAATGGTGGCCCGGAAGCTGCGATCCTCGCCCGCGACGAATACACGCTGGCCGAGCGCTTCAACGTGCTGCCGCGCGTGCTCCCCTTCGTCCTGCTGCTGACCGGCGTCATGGCCGCGCTCTATGGCGGCTATGCCACGCCGTCGGAGACTGCCGGCCTCGGCGGCCTGCTGGCGCTGGCGCTGATCGCGGCGATCTATGGCGTATGGCGGCCCGAAGATCTCGGACCGATCATGAAGTCGACGATCCGGGAGTCGACCATGCTGATGATGATCATCGGCATGTCGCTGCTCTATTCCTACGTGATGAGCTATCTCCACATCTCGCAATCGGCGGCAGAATCCGTCGTCGCCATGCATCTGCCGCGCTGGGGGCTGCTGTTTGCGATCCTTGTCATGGTGGTCGTGCTCGGCTTCTTCCTGCCGCCGGTCTCGATCATCCTCATGACCGCGCCGATCATCCTGCCGCCACTCCGCGCCGCCAATTTCGACATCATCTGGTTCGGCGTGGTCATGACCATCGTGATGGAGATGGGTCTGATCCATCCACCCGTCGGCCTCAACATCTTCGTCATACGCAACGTCGCGCCGGACATTTCGCTGAGCGAAGTGATCTGGGGCACGCTGCCCTTCGTGCTGCTGATGATGGGCGCCGTGCTGCTGCTCTGCTTGGTGCCGGAGATCTCGACCTGGCTGCCGGACCTGGTGATGGGGCCGGACGGGAGCAGGTGAGGGTCTCTTGCTCGCAATGACGGAGGACTAGGAAGCAGCCCGCTTCTTCTTCGCGTTCAGCGCTGTCGCGACACGGCTCACGGGCGGCTTGCCCAGCACGCCGCTCATCGCGTTCGTCGCCGCGAGCAGCTTCTCCATATCAATGCCAGTCTTCACGCCCATGCCTTCGAGCATGTAGACCACGTCCTCGGTCGCGACATTGCCGGTCGCGCCGGGCGCGTAGGGGCAGCCGCCGAGCCCGCCAGCGGCGGCGTCGATAACGCGGACGCCCTCCTCCAGGCCGGCATAGAGATTGGCCAGCGCCTGGCCGTAGGTGTCGTGGAAATGCATCGCGAGATTGGCAGCGGGAATGTTGGCGGCCGCCGCGCGCAGCATCTCCTTGGCTTTGACAGGCGTGCCGACGCCGATGGTGTCACCGAGCGAGATTTCGTAGCAGCCGAGATCCCACAGCGTCTTGGCGAGATCGGCGACGGCTTTCGGCTTGATCTCGCCGTCGAACGGACAGCCCAGCACGCAGGAGATATAGCCGCGCACCCTGATGCCATCAGCCTTGGCGCGTGCCAGCACCGGCTTGAACCGCTCGATCGACTCCGCGACCGTGCAGTTGATGTTGGCGCGCGAAAAACCTTCGGAGACCGCGGCGAACACGGAGACCACCTTTGCGCCGGCGGCGCGCGCGGCCTCATAGCCCTTCTCGTTCGGCACGAGAACGTGGAATTCGGCGCCGGTCACGTGGGCAACGCCGCGCAGCACGGCATCCGAGCTCGCCATCTGCGGGATCGCCTTGGGCGAGACGAAGGCGCCGACCTCGACCGTATCGAGACCGGAGGCAACCAGTGCCTCAATGAAGGCGATGCGGGCCTCAACGCTGAGGGGCGTCTTCTCGTTCTGGAGGCCGTCGCGCGGCCCCATCTCGATGATGCGGACGGGATCGCTCATGTCACACCTCGGAAGCCTCGACCACGGCGAGCTCGACGCCTTCCTGGACGATGTCGCCGACCTTGCATTTGATGGATTTCAGCACGCCGTCGTAAGGCGCGCGCAGCGTCTGCTCCATCTTCATCACTTCCAGCGTGAGGATCGGCGCGCCCTTCTCCAGCGTTGCGCCCTCCTCGGCCAGCACCGCGACGACCGTGCCCGGCAGCGGTGCCGCGATCTTGTCTTCGCCGACATGCTCCTCGCTCTCGCCGCCGAACGGATCGACCCAGTGCAGGTCGAAGCGGCCGTTGCGCGTACGCAAGTAAAGCTCATGGCCGTCGATCACGGCGGCTATGGAGGATTTGACGCCATCCAACGTCAGATCGAAACCGCCATCCTTCGGCGCAATCGTGAACGCCAGCTCACGTTCGCCGATCAGCAGCGTCGATGGCCCGCTGCCGTAGTTCAGGCTGATCTTCTGCTCCGGCCCGTGGCCGACGCGGAAGGCAAAGCTGCGCTGACGGCGGCCGACCGGCATCCAGCCAAAGCTCTGCCACGGCGAATTCGCATCCATCTGCGCGGCCTGCCGCTCGTCGTTGACGATCGCGGCGACTGCGGCACACAGCTCTAGTTCGCTGGGAGCCGGCGACGTCGAGGTCAGGGCCGTCAGTTCGCGCTCGATGAAGCCGGTGTCGATCGCATTCGCCCGCACTTTTGGGTGCGTGATCAGCGCCGACAGGAACGGGATGTTGGTGACGATGCCGCGGACGTCCGAGTCTTCCAGCCCACGGTTGAGCCGGTCGATCGCCACGTCGCGCGTCGGCGCCCACGCGATCATCTTCGCGAGCATGGCGTCATAGTACGGCGAGACCGTATCGCCCTCGCGATAGCCGGCGTCGATACGTAGGCCGCCGGTCTCCGCGGGCAACCGCCAGGTAGAGATCCTGCCGACCGAAGGCATGAAGTTCTTTGTCGGGTTCTCGGCATAGACACGCGCTTCAACAGCGTGGCCGTTGAGCTTGATCTCGTCCTGCTTCAGCGGCAGCGCCTCGCCGAAGGCGACCCGTAGCTGCCATTCGACAAGATCGATGCCGGTGATCAGCTCGGTCACGGGGTGCTCGACCTGGAGACGCGTGTTCATTTCGATGAAGAACACGTCCTTGCCGTCGGAGACGAATTCGATCGTGCCGGCGCCGACATAGTTCACCGCGCCGGCCGCCTTGCGGGCAGCCGCGCAAACGGTCTCGC
The DNA here is from genome assembly GCF_049949285.1 of Bradyrhizobium ganzhouense. Lineage (NCBI taxonomy): Bacteria > Pseudomonadati > Pseudomonadota > Alphaproteobacteria > Hyphomicrobiales > Nitrobacteraceae > Bradyrhizobium > Bradyrhizobium ganzhouense. Next base: position 4,744,598 of record NZ_CP181318.1, on the reverse strand, counting down.
GCTGGGCAGGATTAAGCGTCGGCGACGGCGCCTCCTCGATCACCTTCTGGTGCCGGCGTTGCAAGGTGCATTCGCGCTCGAACAGCGACAGAAGATTGCCGTGGCTGTCACCGATGATCTGCACCTCGATATGGCGGGGATTGTCGACATATTTTTCGATCAGCATGCGGTCGTCGCCGAACGCGGCCTTGGCCTCGCGCTTGGCGCTGACGATCGCGGGCGCAAGCTCGGCGGCCGAGCGCACGATGCGCATGCCGCGGCCGCCGCCGCCGGCCGAGGCCTTCACCAGGATCGGGAAGCCGATCTTGTCGGCAGCCTTCGACAACGTCGTGTCGTCCTGGGCTTCGCCGTGATAGCCGGGCACCAGCGGCACGCCGGCCTTCTCCATCAGCGCTTTCGAGCCGGATTTCGAGCCCATCGCCGTCATCATCCCGCTGGTCGGGCCGACAAACACCAGGCCGGCATCGAAACAGGCATGCGCGAATTCAGCATTCTCCGACAGGAAGCCGTAACCGGGATGGACGGCCTCGGCGCCGGTCTTGCGCGCGGCCTCGATCAGCCGCTCGACATTGAGATAGCTGTCGCGGGCACGTGCGGGCCCGAGCAGCACGGCCTCGTCGGCGAGCGCGACATGCATCGCGTCGCGGTCGGCTTCCGAGTAGACGGCGACCGTGCGCAGGCCCATGGCGCGGGCGGTGCGGATGACGCGGCAGGCGATCTCGCCGCGGTTGGCGATCAGGAGCGTGCGAAAACGGCGGTAGAGCTTTGAACGGTCCATCGCATCACATCCTGAACAGGCCGAATTTCGTCGGCTCAATTGGCGCATTCGACGCCGCCGAGAGGCCGAGGCCGAGCACGAGCCGGGTATCGGCCGGGTCGATCACTCCGTCGTCCCACAGCCGCGCGGTCGCGTAATAAGGATGCCCCTGGCTCTCATATTGCGCGCGGATCGGCTCGCGGAACTTGTCTTCGTCTTCCTTGGACCAGCTATCGCCCTTTGCCTCGATATTGTCGCGGCGGACCTGGCTCAAAACCATCGAGGCCTGCTCGCCACCCATCACCGAGATGCGCGCGTTCGGCCACATCCAGAGAAAGCGCGGCGAGTAGGCGCGGCCGCACATGCCGTAATTGCCGGCGCCGTAGGAGCCGCCGATCACGACGGTGAATTTCGGCACCGACGCGGTCGCAACGGCCGTCACCAGCTTGGCGCCGTCGCGTGCGATGCCGCCGGCTTCGTATTTCTTGCCGACCATGAAGCCGGTGATGTTCTGCAGGAACACCAAGGGAATGCCGCGCTGGCAGCACAGCTCGATGAAATGGGCGCCTTTCAGCGAGCTTTCGCTGAACAGGATGCCGTTGTTGGCGATGATGCCAACCGGATAGCCCCAGATGTGAGCGAAGCCGCACACCAGCGTCGTTCCGTACAGCTTCTTGAACTCATCGAATTCGGAGCCATCCACCACGCGCGCGATGATGTCGCGAACGTCGAACGGCTTGCGGCCGTCAACGGGCACCACGCCGTAGATCTCCTCCGCCGCGAACAGCGGATCGCGCGGTGGATGCATGTTGAGGTTCGGCCGTGCAGACGGCTTCAGCGTGCCGACAATGCGCCGGGCGATGCCGATCGCGTGGGCATCGTTCTGGGCGTAGTGATCGGTCACGCCGGACTGCCGCGAATGCACGTCGGCGCCGCCGAGCTCCTCGGCGCTGACGACCTCGCCGGTCGCGGCCTTCACCAGCGGCGGGCCGCCGAGGAAGATGGTGCCCTGGTTGCGCACGATGATGCTCTCGTCCGACATCGCCGGCACATAGGCGCCGCCGGCGGTGCAGGACCCCATCACGATCGCGATCTGCGGAATGCCTTGGGACGACATCTGCGCCTGGTTGTAGAAGATGCGCCCGAAGTGCCGCTCGTCCGGAAAGATCTCGTCCTGGAGCGGCAGGAACGCGCCGCCGGAATCGACCATGTAGACACAGGGCAAATTGTTCTGCCGCGCGATGTCCTGCGCCCGCAGATGCTTCTTCACGGTCATCGGGTAATAGGTGCCGCCCTTGATGGTGGCATCGTTGGCGACGATCACGCATTCGCGGCCCGAGATGCGCCCCACACCGGTGACGATGCTCGCCGAATGCACGTCGCCGCCATAGAGGCCGTGGGCCGCTAGCGGCGACAGCTCCAGGAAAGACGTCCCGGGATCGACCAGCAGATCGACGCGCTCGCGCGCCAGCATCTTGCCGCGCGACGTGTGGCGGTTGCGCGAGGCCTCGCCGCCGCCGCCGGCAACCTGGCTGAGTTTTTCGCGCAAATCGGCGACGAGAGCGCGCATGGCGTCGGAGTTGCGCGCAAAATCGGATGACGATGGATCGATGCTGGAATGGAGCGGCATGGGGGCCCGCGTTTCTGGTGACGTGGTTGCGTGGAGGGTTTAAGCGGTTTCCGCCATCAGCTCGCGGCCGATCAGCATGCGGCGCACTTCGGACGTGCCCGCGCCGATCTCGTAGAGCTTGGCGTCGCGCCAGAGCCGGCCGACCGGAAACTCGGATGTGTAGCCGACGCCGCCCAGCGCTTGGATCGCCTCGCCGGCCATCCAGGTCGCCTTCTCCGCGGAATAGAGGATCGCAGCTGCGGCATCCTTGCGCAGCGTGCGCGCGTGGTTGGCGCGGTCGCAGGCCTTTCCTACGGCGTAGACATAGGCACGCGTCGCCTGCCAGGTCGAATACATGTCGGCGAGCTTGCCCTGCATCAGCTGGAAATCGCCGATCGGCTGGCCGAACTGTTTTCGTTCATGCATGTACGGCACCACCGCGTCCATGCAGGCCGCCATGATCCCGAGCGGGCCGCCGGAGAGCACCGCGCGCTCATAGTCGAGGCCGGACATCAGCACCTTGACGCCCTCGCCCACGCCGGCGAGCACGTTCTCCTCCGGTACCTCGCAATCGTCGAAGAACAGCGGATAAGTGTTGGAGCCGCGCATGCCGAGCTTGTCCAGATGCTGGCCGTGGGTGAAACCCTTGAAGCCTTTCTCGATCAGGAAAGCGGTCATGCCACGCGGGCCGGCCTCCGGATCGGTCTTGGCGTAGACGACCAGCACGTCGGCATCGCCGCCATTGGTGATCCACATCTTTGAGCCGTTGAGCACATAGCGGTCGCCGCGCTTGTCGGCGCGCAGCTTCATCGAGACGACGTCGGAGCCTGCGCCCGGCTCGGACATCGCGAGCGCGCCAACATATTCGCCGGAGATCAGCTTCGGCAGATAGCGCTTCCGTTGTGCGTCATTGCCGTTGCGGCGGATCTGGTTGACGCAGAGGTTGGAATGGGCGCCGTAGGACAGCCCGATCGCGGCCGAACCGCGCGAAATCTCCTCCATGGCGACGACATGGGCGAGATAACCCATGTTGGAGCCGCCATATTGCTCCGGCGCGGTCATCCCGAGCAGGCCGAGATCGCCAAAACGCTTCCAGAGATCGGCGGGGAACAGATTGGCCTTCTCGACCTCCGCCGCGCGCGGCGCCACCTCCGCCTCGACAAAGGCGCGCACGGTGTCACGCAGCATGCTGATGTCTTCGCCCAGATCGAAGTCGATGCTCGGGATGTTCAAGGCGATTCCTCCAGATTTCTTATCGGCCCCGAACCTACCCCCGCCCGGGCGCCGTGGCGGTCGAAAAGGTTGCATTTTCCGCCAAGTTTGGCGAGGGTTTTCCAAAGGACTTCTGATGCCCTTTCAGGCCGCAACCGCCACGCCCCGCCGTGCCATGACCCCCGCCGCTTTCGTCCGCGGCGTGGTCGCGGCCTATGCCCGCTATGGGCGGGATCCGGCCGAGGCCTTGAGCAAGGGGCAGGTCCTGTCCGATCTCGTCGGATCGGCCGACGGCCGGGTCACGGCGGCGCAGTTCGAGGCGCTGGCGGGCCACGCCATGCGCGAGCTCGACGACGAGGCGCTCGGCTGGTTCTCGCGCAGGCTTCCCTTCGGCACCTACGGCATGCTGTGCCGTGCCTCGATCACCGCGCCCACCCTCGAGGTCGCGCTGAAGCGCTGGTGCCGGCATCATCGCCTGCTGACGGAAGACGTGCTGCTCGAGCTTGCGGTCAGCGGCGAGACCGCGACCATTTCCATTCGCGAGCAGCGCGATCTCGGGGCGCTCCGCGAATTCTGCCTCGTCACCCTGCTCCGTTACGTGCTCGGCTTCTCCTGCTGGGCGGTGGATTCCGCGATCGCACTGCGTGCGGCGGAATTCCCCTTTTCCGAGCCCACCCACGTCTCGGTCTATCCGACCATCTTCTGCAAGCACGTCCGCTTCGACGCAGACGGCGCCCGCATCGTTTTCGACAAGCATTATCTGTCGCTGCCGCTGACCCGCAGCGCCGCCGACCTCGACAACATGCTCAAGGGCGCGCTGCGGTTGACCGTGCTGCCCTATCGCCGCGATCGTTTGCTGGTCGAGCGTGTGAGGCGCGTGCTCCGCGAGGCGCGCGGACGCATTCTCGGCGCGGAGGATGTCGCCAGCGAGCTCGCGCTCTCCACCCGCACCATGCATCGTCGCCTGCGCGAGGAAGCCACCTCGCTGCGCGACCTCAAGGAGGAAGCAAAGCTCGAGCTTGCCAAGCAGGAGCTGATGCGCGGCCGCACGCCGATCAAGCGAATCGCGGAGATCGCCGGCTTCCGCAACGAAAAGAGCTTTTCCCGGGCTTTCCGCACCTGGACCGGCGCAAGCCCGCGCGAGTTTCGCGACAAATATCGCTGAAGTTGTATGTCCGATCGCCAGAATTGTGTCTGACGAGACACAGTCGGGGCGAAATTGCGTCATCCCGCCGCAGGCGTCATTGTTCGTCCCACACGGTGGAACTAGCGTCGTGATGGGCCGCATTTCCAGGACGGGAATGTCGGACCGACCGCGTTTGGGGGTCGGGGGCGTATCATGAAGTGCAGTGCGTACCGCCTTGGGCAGGCGGATCGGATACATGCCTGCGCTCGGCGTCGCCGTGCCCGGCTGTTCGGCCTCGCGCTGGCAATCGGTATCGCCGCCTCCGTCGATCCGGCGGCCGCGCAAACCCAGATCAATCAGACTTTCAACTCACAGGGACCCAGCCCGCGGGTCGGCCCGAGCTACGCGGTTCAGTCGGCCGACGCCTCGCCGAACGGATCGGAAGCGGGCGCCGTGCAGACCGTCCTGCCGGACTTCGCGCTCGGCGCCAACACCTATTTCGCGGGCACGCCGAACGGCGGCATCTGGATCACGACGAACGGCGGTACCAACTGGAAGCCGTTGACCGACAACCAGGCCTCGTTGTCGATCGGCTCGCTCAATCTCGACCCGACCGATACGAGCGGCAAAACCATCATCGCCGGCGTCGGCATCGTCGATAACGGCGAATACAGCCTGTTCAACCTTCCTGGTGGCCGTGGCGGTCCGGCGACCGGCCTGCTCTATTCGAGCGACGGCGGCACGAGCTGGCGCTCGCTCGGGCAGAACAGCGCCTTTGCCGGCGAGAGCGTGGTGAGTGCGATGGCACGCGGCGGCACCATCCTCGCCGCAACCTTCGAGACCCAATCGCCATTCGGGCCCACGGCCGGCTACGGACTGTTCCGCAGCACCGATGGCGGCACGACGTTCAACCCGGTGTCCGGCGCAGCCGGGACCGGGTTGCCAAACGGCGCCGTCACCTCGCTCGTGGCCGATCCCAACGATCCCACGACGTTCTACGCGGCGGTCAAGAACGGTGCCAACAAGGACGCAACCGCGGTCTATGTCAGCCACAACACCGGCGCGAGCTGGACGCCGGTCTTCACCACCAGCAACGCAAACGGGCTGATCAACAGCAGCAATGCGACCGTGATCTCGCTCGCCACGGGGCCGGGCGGCTCGCTCGCGATCGCCCTCAGCAACCTCAGCACCGGATCGCTCACCGGTGTCTTCCTGTCGTCGAACCAGGGCGGAAGCTGGAACCAATTGACCGCCGCGCCGAATGTGGTTCCTGGCGGCCAGACGCCCGTCAATCTGCATCTGGCGATCGACCCGACCAACCCGAACATCGTCTACCTCTCAGGCGACGCCCATCAAGATTGCGGAGGCGCGCATCCTGGATCGTTCTGCTCGATCGAAGTGTACCGTCTCAACTACAATCCCGGTAGCAACACCTCGACCGCGACCAGCCTCACCTATGAGGGCACCAACGCCAACCATTTCCTCGATGCCAACACCGTGCATGCCGACTCACGCTCGATCACGTTCGACCAGTCCGGCAATCTGATCCTCACCAGCGACGGCGGCATCTACAAGCTCTCCAACCCGCAGGGCAGCGGCACGTGGCAAGGCCTCAACGGCAATCTCAGCGCGTTCGAAGGCTATCGGGTCGCCTATGACGCCAACAGCAAGCGCCTCGGCATCGCCGCGCAGGACAACGGCGTCTCGCTGCAATCGGCGCCGAACAGCCCCGTGTTCAACGCCATCAATCTGGGCGACGGCGTCAACATCGCCTTCAATGACCGGACCTTGAGCGGGCAGACCGCGGTCTACTCCTCGCTCTACAATCTTGCATTCCTGAGCCGGATGATCATCAACAAGCAGGGGCAGATGGTCAGCCCCCTGCCCGATCCCTATGGCAATCCGGGTGGCGTCCCGGTCACCTGCAATGGCGGCCAGTCTTGCGGCGATGTCGCCGGCGCCAACAACTCGTTCCTTGCCAGGTTCGTGGTCAACCGGATCGATCCGCGGCTGATCGCCGTCGTCGGTGGCACCGATGTCTTCACCACGCAGGACACGCTCTCGGGCGCCAACGGCGTCAATGCGACCTCGGTCGATCTGACCCTGACCGACCTCGGAACCATGAGCGCGACCGCGTCGATCGTGACATACGGCACGCTCAACGACACGCGGGCTATCGCCGTTGGCGCCGGCAACGGCGAGGTCTGGTTCAGCACCACCAATGCCGCGGGATCGCTGACGCAGCTCTCCAATTACAGCGGCAACACGCCGACCAGCATCGTGTTCGACACCCGCATCCAGTCGCGGATCTTCGTGGCCGACGCCAGTAATCTCTACTACACGCGTAATGCGGGCGGCGCTGCGACCTTCACGGATCTGACCAGCAATCTGCCGCAAGGATTCATCAGGCCGACCTCGGTGGAGTTCATCGCCAACAACGGCGTCAACGCGCTTCTCGTCGGCGGCATGAACACGCCCTTGTCCTGCACCTCGGCCCCGAACGGCTGCATCGTCTCGAGCACGCAAAGCCCGATCACGGTCGCCGACAGCGATGCTTCGGGCCTGTTGTCGAACTGGCGCGCATTCGGCCAGGGCCTGCCCAACACGCTGGTCTATCAGATGGCCTACAATCCGGCCGTCGACGTGTTGGCGGTGTCCTCGATCGGCCGCGGCGCCTATGTGCTCTACGACGTCACGAGCTATTTCCCGCAGGCGAGCGTGCTCCAGTTCGGCCTCGCCGACAACGACTCCGCGCCCGATGCCTCCTATCTCACCGACGGCACTGTCGGAACGCGTCCGCTGATCAAGTATGGCTCGGGCACGCTGACGATTGCGGGCAATGCGAGCTACACCGGCGGCACCGCCATCAATGGCGGCACGCTGATGCTCGGCAATGGTGGCGCGAGCGGCAGCGTGCTCGGCAACATCACCTTCTGCTCCAACGCCGGCGACCCGAATTGCGACGTATCGACCAGCAAGACGCTGGCATTCAATCGCTCGGATATTTTCACCTATGCAGGCAGCATCAGCGGCCCCGGTCAGGTGGTCCAGGCAGGCACGGGTGCAACCATCCTGTCCGGTACCAGCAATTACAGCGGGCCAACCATCGTTGACGCCGGCACGCTGAGCGTGACGGGCTTGATCACATCGAACGTCGTGGTCAATTCCGGTGCGGCTCTCTCCGGAACCGGTACGGTCGGCAGTGTCAACATCAATGCCGGCGGTCTGCTGGCACCGGCCCATCCGGGAAGTGCGCTGACGGTGCAGGGAAGTCTCGTCATTGCAACCGCGGGCGCTTATCTCGTCGAGATCAATTCGGGCGTGGCGGATCGCGTCAACGTCAATGGCTCGGCCACGCTGAGCGGCAATCTGATCGTGGCGCTGCTGGGCACCACTCTCGTCAAGCAACCCTATCTGATCCTCAATACCACCGGTGCTATCACCGGCACGTTTGCCGGCGTCAACAACCTGCCGGCAGGCTTGCAGGCGTCGGTGACCTATGGCGCAAACAACGCGGTCCTGTCGCTGTCCCTGAACTACAACGCGCTCGGCAATCTCAACGTCAACCAGCAGAATGTCGGCAACGCGCTGAGCCAGTACTTCAACAGCAATGGCACCATTCCGGTGAGCTATGTCGGGTTGTCGCCCGCGGCGCTGTCGCAGATCGCAGGCGAAGCGGCCACTGGATCGCAGCAGACGACGTTCCAGGCGATGAGCCAGTTCATTACGACCCTGCTCGACCCGTTCATCGGTGGGCGCGAGACCACGCCGGCGCCAAGCCCGACGACGGGTTATGCCGAGGAGAGCAGCGCCAACGCCTACGCGTCGTCGAGCGCAACGCGCGCCGAGCGCGAGCGTGCAGCCTACGCCGCCATGTTCACCAAGGCATCGCTGCGCCAGGCCCATGATCCGCACTGGAGCGTCTGGGCCTCCGGCTTCGGAGGTTCACAGACCACGGACGGAAACGCCGCGGCTGGATCGAATGCCGCCACCAGCCGCATCTTCGGCATGGCCGCGGGCGCCGACTATCTGCTGTCGCCGGGCACCATTGCGGGATTCGCGCTGTCCGGCGGCGGCACCAACTTCTCTGTCGCCAATTCCGGCACCGGCCGCTCCGATCTGTTCCAGGCCGGCGCCTACGTCAGGCATAGCGTCGGCGCCGCCTATATCGCCGGGGCGCTCGCCTATGGCTGGCAGGATGTCACCACAGACCGGCTGGCGATGGCCGACAAGCTGCACGCCGAGTTCAATGCCAACGCGTTGTCGGGGCGGATCGAGGGCGGCTATCGCGTCGCGACCAAATGGGTGGGCCTCACGCCCTACGCAGCCGGACAGTTCACAAGCTTCTGGCTACCGGCCTACGCGGAGTCTGCGGTCTTCGGCAGCAACGCATTCGCGCTGGCCTATGGCGCGCAGACCGCAACCGACACCCGGACCGAACTGGGCGTTCGCGCCGATCGCTCTTTCGCGGTGTCGACCGGCCTGCTGACGTTGCGCGGACGGCTGGCCTGGGCGCACGATTTTAACCCCGACCGCAACATCGCGGCCACCTTCCAGGCGCTGCCGGGCGCTTCCTTCGTGGTCAATGGCGCGGCGCAGGCGAGCGAGTCCGCGCTGACGACGGCGTCCGCCGAGATGACATGGCGCAACGGCTGGTCGGCGCTTGCAACCTTCGAGGGCGAATTCTCCCACGTCACCGCAAGCTACGCCGGCAAGGGCGCGGTGCGGTACGCCTGGTAGCCACGGCCGCAGATCTCACGCGACGCCTATCCTGCCGGTGCCGCAGCCGCGATCTCCTGCACCGGCAGCGGCACGTCCTTCGCGACGCCCAGCACCGGAAAGCTGCGCACGTTCTTCACGTTCGGCATGGCGGCAAAATGCAGGAGCTGCTGGCGCATGCTCTCGACGCTCGGCGCGACGCATTTCAGCAGATAGTCGGTGTCGCCCGAAATGCGCCAGCACTGCTGGATGCGCGGTATTGCAGCGATCGATCCCTCGAACGCCTCCAGCACCGGCTGGGCCTGGCTGCCGAGCTGGATCGAGACGAACGACACCACTTCATAGCCGAGCAATCGCTCGTCGATGACCGCGCGCACCGCGCGGATCACGCCGCGGCCGAACAGCGATTTGAGCCGCCGCAGGCAGTTCGGCGCGGACACGCCGACGCGCAGCGCCAGCTCATTGTTGCGAACCCGCCCGTCCTGCTGCAGCTCGGATAAGATCTTCAGATCGACGCCGTCGAGCTGGTCACGCCCGGCCATACCCTTGCCCCGTCATGGTCGTGTCATGCGAGGCAGCGAAGCACGCGGCGGAATGGGTGCCAAGGGCCTTCCAGCGGTACCGAGTGGTTACCCCACCCAGCAGTTTTCATTTTCGCAGCGAGGACAAGAAAGCGCGTGTCTCACGAACCACACGTTCCTGAAAGGCCGGATCGTGCGCCAGCTTGGACCCCTGCATAGGATGACCTTTCTCGTCGTAATAGACGCCGCTGTCACCTGCGCCATTGAGCAAGACTTTGACAATCACCCGCGCCGCCTGCTCCGGCGTGCTTCTGTATCTGCCGAACGGCGGCAGACGTGTGATGAGCCGACCGAAAACGAAGCGGGAGAATGCGTTGCCTCCCCCAAGCCCGGTGGTCGGATTAATTCCGGGTTCGACAGCGTTGAACTTCAGTCTCGGAACGTCTCTCGCAAAGGCCAGGACAGTGGCAAGGTTGCATTGCTTTGATGTCGCATAGGCATCGATGCCTGGCAGTTTGCAGCCACCTGGCTCCCAACTGCCCCGCGCGCTTGCTTCCGCCGAGATGTAACGGCCGCCGCGCATGCCCATCACCTTGGCCGGTCTGCGCTCGGGGTCTTCGATCGCGGAAGCGATGAAGACGACATTTGCTCGATCGGGCAGATGCGGCACGAGCGCTTCCGTCAGCGCAAACGGGCCGAGGTGATTTGTCGCGAATGTCATGTCGAGGTTCTGCGCGGTCTTGGCATCGTTTCGCGAGAGCATCACGCCGGCGTTGTTCAGCAGGCCGACGATCGGAACGCGCAGCGCGATGATTTCAGCCACGGCGCGCCGGACGCTCGCAAGGTCCGATAAGTCGCACACGACTGACGTCGCGCGCCCGCCGCGTTGCGCGATGGTGGTCTGGACCCCGGCGAGCTTTCGGGAATCGCGGCCGACCAGGATGACAGCGCCATACCGCGCCATCTCGAGCGCCGTGATGCGGCCGATACCCGATGTTGGCCCAGTGATGATGTAGGCACCGCCATCGGACGGGGTCATTGAAGATGGGACCGACATGCAAAACCTCTGTCGAAGAGCTGCTTCAACGTGAATGCAGGATGCCGATGAGTTGAATGCCGAAACCCTCTGTTTTCTTGCCTATTCCTGCTCGGCCGTCTAACCCTCCGCGGTCAGAAAGGACCCGCCGGACGTGCTGGATCAGTTGACGGACGCGCTGCTGCGCTACACGGACAGCCACCCCGGGCAAGGCATGTGCACGACGCCGATCGATGGATTGGCCATCCTTCGATCCGACTGCCCCAAGCCCCCGAACCACATGCTCTCCAGGCCCGCCATGTGCATCGTGGCCCAGGGTGCCAAATGGGCAACCTTCGGCCACAACAAGCTCGAGTACAGGGCGGGACAGGCGCTCGTCGTCGGTGTCGAGACGCCGTCGATCGGACGGGTGGTGCAGGCAAGCCCTGATGAACCCTGCCTCGTGCTCGCGTTCGAGTTGGACCTCGCGATTGTGAGAGCCGTCGCCGCGGACATAGATGAGCCACCGGTGGCCAGCGGCGAGCCCTGCCGCGGCGTCTTCGTGACGGATTTTCAGGGCCCGCTGGCGGACTGCGCGCTGCGGCTGGTTCGCCTGCTCGATACGCCCAAAGCGGTCCCGACGCTCTATCCGCTCATCATGCGCGAGATTTGCTATTGGCTGCTGACCGGCCCGCACGGCGGCGAGGTCGCAAGATTGACCCTGACGAACAGCCCGCCGCAGCGCGTGATCCGCGCCATGCAAAGCGTGCGCATGCGCTTCCGCGAAACAATGCGGGTCGAGGAGCTTGCCGCGGTTGCTCAGATAAGCCCCTCAGCCTTTCGCCGGCAATTCAAGGCGCTAACGTCCTTGGCGCCACTGCAATATCAGAAGCAACTTCGCCTGCTCGAAGCGCGCCGGCTGATGGTCTCGGCCGGCTACAACGTGGAGATGGCCTGCTTTGAGGTCGGCTACGAGAGCCCATCGCAGTTCAGCCGCGAATATGCCCGCATGTTTGGCGCGCCTCCGAAACGCGATGCCAAGCGCGTGCAGACGGCGATCCAGAACGATCGCGCCGGCGCGGGCAAGCAAACGAGCGTGGAAGCCGTGAGATCGTAACGTTCGGCGAAGACACAACTTGCCGGACCATCACAAGGCTCAGGCGGGCGCGGATCTCAATGCGTCCAGGGCTCGCCGCGGCGGAAGGAGAAGTTGTCGGCATACGCGACCTGGCGATGCAGCGACTCCTTGGGCTCGATCACCTGGTAGGCGATGCCCTTGCGCTCGCAATAGGCGACCGCCTCGTCCTTGGTGTGAAAGTGCAGCGTGATCTGCTGCTTCATGTCGCCGGACGAGGTCCAGCCCATCAGCGGCTCGACCGATCGCGGCTGCTCCGGCTCGTAATCGAGCTGCCATTCCTTGGTCTTGGACCGGCCGGATTGCATCGCGTTCTTGGCGGGCTTGAAAATGCGTGCGGTCATTGGCGGTCCGGCCTCTTCGTCTTTTCGTTCGAATTTAGTGCGTCACGGTAGCGATTGGTCGAAACCGCGGGCATAGTATAGAGACACCTTTCGGGAACTGATCGGTGATTCCGGGCCCCCGGGTCCCTCACCGACGGGTATAGTCATTATGCTGCACTGTGACAATTGCGTACCCGCCGTCCGCCCGGGAATCCCGCCCGGCGGCCAAACGTTGCCAAGATCTGCCTCGCCGACATCAGCGCATCCGTCCCCTTCGAAAGCTCCCGTCGCATGGCCTTCCTGAACGTCAACGCCACGCTCCCCGAGAAGGGCCGCGATCTGCGGCTCGACCTGTTTCGCGGCATCGCCAACTGGGCGATCTTCCTCGACCACATCCCCGACAACATCGTGAACTGGATCACGACGCGGAATTACGGCTTTTCCGACGCCGCCGACCTGTTCGTCTTCATCTCCGGCTACACCGCCTCCTTCGTCTATGCGCGGATGATGCTGGAGCGCGGCTTCCTGGTCGGCGCCACCCGCCTCACCAAGCGGGTCTGGCAGCTCTACGTCGCCCACATCATCCTGTTCGTGATCTACATCGCCTCGATCAGCTATCTGGCGCTGCGCTTTGGCGATTCTGAGATGATCAACGAGTTCAACGTCGCAGGCCTCGTCGACAATGCCACCGAGACGCTGCGCCAGGGCCTGTTCCTGCGCTTCAAGCCGCTCAATCTCGACGTGCTGCCGCTCTACATCGTGCTGATGGGCCTGTTTCCGCCGGTGCTGTGGTTCATGCTGCGCAAGCCCGACCTGACGATGGTGCTCTCCATCATCCTGTGGCTCACCGCGCGTCACTTCAGCCTGAACCTGAGCGCCTATCCGGCCGGACAGTGGTACTTCAACCCCTATTGCTGGCAGGTGCTGTTCGTGTTCGGCGCCTGGTGCGCGATGGGCGGCGCGCGCCGTTCGGGCTGGCTGATCAATTCCCAGATCACGCTGTGGCTCTGCCTCGCCTATCTCGCCTTCGCGCTGGTCATGACCATGGCCGGCCGCTTCCCCACCCTCGGCGGCATGTTTCCGCAATGGCTGTTCTCGACGTTCAATCCGAACGACAAGACCAACCTCGCGCCCTACCGCTTCATCCACTTCGCCGTGATCGTGATCCTGGTGATCCGCTTCGTGCCGAAGGACTGGCCTGGCCTGGAGTGGAAGATCTTCGATCCGGTGATCGTCTGCGGCCAGCAATCGCTCGCCGTGTTCTGCGTCGGCGTGTTCCTGTCCTTCGTCGGCCATTTCGAGCTGTCGATGAGCTCGGGCTCGCTGTTCGCGCAGCTCTTCGTCTCCATCGCCGGCATCGCGATCATGACGACGGTCGCCTATTACATCTCGTGGTCGAAGCGGCAGGACAAGCCGTTGAAGCCGCCGCCGGCGAAGCCTGCGGCTACCCCGGCGCCAAAGGCCGCCTGAGACGCGTGGCGGCGTAACTTAAGCCGCCGCCTCGCCGTCGTATTCGGTGAACTTCTTATAGATCCAGTCGCGCCCGTCGTGACGACGCCAGACCTTGCCGTAGACGAGCTGCCCGTTGATCGAGCGGCGCGGCACGATCACGGTCCAGAGGTGCCAGATCTCGGTCCAGTTCGACCGTTGGCGGGATGGTTTTGAGGTGAGATCGAAAGTCATGGCGGACAACTCGCGTGAAACGAAACGCCGCGACGTATGTGATCTCGTGTGAGCCGCCGATTGGGCGTCGTCGCGTGCCTGGACCGGTTTGATACCAGTCGTCAAAGCGGCGCAACGGCGGCCCGTGCTTAACCTAACCGATCAACCTTACTTGCGGACAGACCGCCGCCTTGCCGGTTGAAACGCCTGCCTATCTTTCCTAGGATGCATGCGCGATTTGAGAATAAGTGCGGCGTTTCCGAAGCGCGCGTGTGGTCGATTTCAAGCTCAGACTGAATTTTTCAAACGACTGACTGCAGGTCGATGATCATGAATTTGCAATTTGCACATTTGCGTCTGGCGATGGTTTCATCGCCCGCGACACCGGTTGCCAGGCCGCCTCACGACAGGTCGACGAGGGCTGCCAACGACAATTATCCGGTCTGGCCGCTGATCCCGTTTCCGGCGGGCTGGTACGCCTCGGGCTGAGCCCCCAAAAGCGCAACGCCGCGCAAGCGGAATATCATCGCTTGGCGGCGTCCGTTTAGTCATTGGGCGCTGAAATCCCCAACACTGTTATGTCTGCGGCGACGGCCAAAGGTTCGATGAAGCTGGGCAATTCTGTGCCGGCTAATCTGTTTTAATTCCAGCAAAAATCGCGCAGAGATGGCGAACTGCGAACAACAAACGCCAAGCGTTCAGCGTCGCGCTTGACCGTGCCTGTGACCCGCGGTCGATCGCGGCTCAGACCCCGCGGCCCGCAGCCGCGGCGCTGTTGGCGCTGGAGCTCAGGGCACCTTGCGAATTATAGGTCTGTCCCGGCTGGTTACCCTGGCTGGCCTGCGAGCTGGCGGGGGTTGTCTCCACCGAGGTTGTGCCGTCGGAATAGGTGATCGTCGTCGTCGTCATCCCGTTCACGGTGGTCGAGACCTCGCTGACGACCGTCTTGGACGAGCTGCCGCTGCCGCCCGATCCGGAGCTGCCGCCGGCCGATTGCGAGGACGAGGTTGCCGAAGTCGCAGATGTCGACGAGGTCGCTGACGTCGACGACGTGGATGATGTTGCCGAGGTCGACGACGTCGACGATTTCGCCGAGGACGACGTCGCGGCGCTCGTCGGGGTGGCCGTCACTGCCGCGGCGGAAGAAGCGATTGCACTGATCGACATGAAAACCTCGCCTGAAGGGACCTGCGGGGCACAGCATCGATTGCGCGCCCTGTTCTCCCCTTCAACGCGGGGAATGCGCGAAGCAGGCGCAACACGCCTGAAAAAAGCACCGACGCTTCCGCATCTAGGCTCCCCACGCAGCAACCAATCGCGGCGCGACGCGTTGCAGGTGCTTCCCTCCTGTCCGGAAGGCGACCAGCCCGCTATCGGCTCCCGCTCGCCATGAACGGACAGCTATCCCGTCTCACGTCCGTGTGAGTTGGAGCGCAGCCGGTGAATTTTCGCGAGCGAACGGAGACCAATGAACAGCAGGCCGTTGGCCAAGGGGATGCCGTGAGCCAGGTTGATGAGAAACTGCCCGAGGCAGACAAGCCCGGAACATCGCTGTTTGCACTGTGCTGGCTCGGGATCGCTGCGATCGCGATGGTGGGCTGGATCTGCGCGCTGGGCTGGCTGGCCTGGCGCCTAGCCGACTGGCTGTTGTCCTGACGCCTGAGCTGGCCAGCTCTGACGTGCCGGGCGCTCCCGCTCACATCAGTTCTCTGGGGGATGAAGAGAGTCCAAGCCCGGGACTGGTCGGGGCAGCTGGATTCGAACCAACGACCTGCAGTACCCAAAACTGCCGCGCTACCAGGCTGCGCTATACCCCGAATGTCCGGCGAGCCCTGTCGATACACGCTTCCCAAAGCGCCAGCAAGCTTCTCAAGCCCCCGGCAAGGCCGGCAAAAGGTCCCGCCGTGCGCCCCTATTTGCTGCCGAACAGGGGGTGGCCGACGCGGTCGCCGGGACGGATGCCGTATTTCTGCGCTGTTCCCGCCACCACCTCGAGGACGGCCCGGGCGGGACCTCCCGACGAAATGATCTTGGTCGAGAGCGGCTCGGTATTCTCGGCGATGCGAAGGATGCGTCCGTCGGCACGAATGAAGATCATGTCGAGCGAGACATAGGTGTTCTTCATCCACATCGAGACTTCCTGCTCGGGATTGAAGTCGAACAACATGCCTTTGCCGTCGGCCAACTCCTTGCGGTACATCAGCCCGGTCTGCTTCTCCTCGTCGGTGGTTGCCATCTCCACCGAGAACACCTGCACGCCGTTCTTGGTGACGATCTCGAGCGGCTGGAAGCTGGCGGCGCCGGCGGGCGCGCTTGCGACGGCAAAGCCGACAACGACGAGAACGGCGGCAAGCCAGCCCCTGGCAAGGGACCAGACGATGTTTCGATCAAGCTTCATGGGATGGCACTCGGGACGGCGCTAAGGCGTGGGACTGCGACATCCTTACGCGGCGATCATGACAAAAGCCAGAAGCGCGCGACCCCGGGGCCGCGCGCTTCTGCTCACGAATACGAAAATGGGAAGCCGCTAGTGCGACTGGAGACCCGGCGAGCCGGTCTCGGGATGGATCTCGGCGGCCATCATGCCCTTGGAGCCCGGCCCGAAGCGGACCAGCACGTACTGGCCCGGCCGCAGCTCGGTCATGCCGAAGCGGCGCAGCGTCTCCATGTGCACGAAGATGTCGGGGGTGCCCTCGCCGCAGGTCAGGAAGCCGAAGCCGCGCAGCCGGTTGAACCATTTGACCTGGGCCCGCTCGAGCCCGCTGGTCGCGGTCACCGTGACGTGGGTGCGCGGCGGCAACATCTGCGCGGGATGGATTGCGGTCGACTCGTCCATCGAGACGACGCGGAAGGCCTGGTAGCCCTTGGCGCGCTGGATGCACTCGACAACGATCCGGGCGCCCTCGTACGCGGTCTGGAAGCCGTCGCGCCTGAGCACGGTAACGTGCAGGAGCACGTCGGGCCATCCATTGTCGGGAACGATGAAGCCGTAGCCCTTTGAGGCGTCGAACCATTTGATGACGCCATGGACTTCGACGAGGTTGGCGCTGCCCTCACCTAACCCGGTGAAGGCACTGAGCGCATTGTCGCGACCGGCGCCGTGCTCGCCCGTCGCGGGAACTCCCAGCTTCTTGGACTCAAATCCGTCCGACGACCCCATAACCCCGGACCCCACACATGCCATGCAACCCGCCTCAATGGCGGCGTCGAATCACGCGTCTTTAGAGAACCTTCAGAGAATCTTCTCAATCGACGCGACGCGAATCTCTCGAATCAAAAGATAACACTCCCGGTTGCGAGGCATAGACAAAAAAGAGATTCGCCGGAACCTATGAACAGCTTGCACAGGCGCGAATCAAATTGATGCCTCAATTACCGACAAAGGGCCCGAGTGCTTCGCCGATGTCGTGACGGATGACGAGGTCGGCGATGTCGTCCTGCTCGGTCGGCTCGCGATTGATGATCACCAAACGTGCACCGGCGTTCTTCGCCATCATCGGAAAGCCCGCCGCCGGCCACACCACGAGCGAGGAACCGATCGCGATGAAGAGATCGCAAGCCTGCGACAGCTCGGTCGCGCGTTGCATTTCATCCTCGGGCATCGCCTGACCGAACGAGATCGTTGCGGTTTTTACCGGCTCGTCGCATGCGGTGCAGTTGGGCGCGGCGCCGTCCCGGTCGAACCGCTGCTTCACCCAGGCAAGCGGATAGTCCTGCCCACATCCGATGCAGCGCGCGTAAGTGGTATTTCCGTGAAGTTCAATCACGCGATCGGCGGCGAAGCCCGAGGCCTGGTGCAGATTGTCGATGTTCTGGGTGATGACCGCGGGAATCTTGCCGGCGCGATGCAGCGCCGCGAGCGCGCGATGGCCGCAGCCGGGTTTCGCTGCGGCGAACACCTCCTCCATCGCAAAGCGCCGGCGCCAGGCTTCATCGCGCGCTGCCTGGCTGGCAACGAACTCGTCGAACTGGATCGGACGATTGCGGGTCCAAAGTCCGCCCGGCGAGCGGAAGTCAGGGATGCCGCATTCGGTCGAGATTCCGGCGCCGGTGAACGGCACGATGATCTTGGCGCTCGCGATCATGTCGCCGAGCCGTTCGACACCGCTCTGAAGGTCCGATGCAATCATTTTGCGGCCTCCTGATTTGCCGTCGCGCTAGCTGCAACATCCGCAAGCGACAAGATTGTTGACGCTGTTATCCACCGCCGCGCAAGTCGTGAGCGGCGACGGGGCGGCAATTCTTTCCGACCTTCGCTTATCACAATCCTGCAATGCCTCCTCCCCATTGACGCCCCAATCAGAAGCGCCAATGCATGTGTTGACGCGACTCAACGTGATTGCGGCGGCAGTGCTTGAGTTCAGAAGTGCACACATATTCAAGTAGTGGGGATTTTGACATGACCGAAGACGAACAACGCAAGATCCGCGAACGCGAAGAAATCGCCGCCCGTGTCGCCGCCTTCCGTGCCACGCAGGAAAAATTCAAGCGCGAGCGCGAGGAATATTTCGTGTCGACGCTCGAGAACGCCCGCAAGGTGGAACGGCCCTCGCTCTGGCCATAAGACGTCACGCAACCTGCGCACACGAAAAAAGCCCGGAGCATCGCTCCGGGCTTTTCGATTCCTCAGCCGTTACCAGTGACGGTAGTAGTGGCGATGGCGATAGTACGGCCCATCACCGTAATAGGCATACGGGCCGGGGCTGTAATAGGCCGGGCCGCCATAATAGCCGTAGCCGGGGCCGTAGTAGCCGTACGGATGGGACGCAGCGATGGCGCCCGCGGTGATCGCACCGGCCGCCAGACCGAACGCGAGGCCCGGGCCGATGCCGCGCGCCTGCGCAGGTGCTGCGACCGCGGTCGCGCCGACGGCTGCGACGGTAGCAAGGACTGCGAGTGTCTTCTTCATGATCTCCTCCTTCGCATCTGGGGAGACAACGTCGCCGGCAGGCGATGGTTCGCCCTTCGTGGAACCGCGCGCCGCGAAAAAAATCTCGCCGCGAAGGGAACGATATCAGGACGCGCGAATTGGACCTGCAAGTGCGGGAGCCTCCGCCATCCGGGTCGAGGCGACAGCACGAAGACCCCGTCAGCATCTCCGCGGTGCTGGCGGGGTTTTCAGTTTGGCACGCTACGTCCGCCGCCGGCGCCGAGGAGCAACGGTTGGCTCGCCTGCGCCATGCCCGAGTTCCTCAAGGCATCGCCCTCCGCGGGGTCGGTTGCAGCGCCGGGGCGGCGGCTCGATCCCACCTCGCCGCTCTGAGCGGCACATCATAAGCGTGCGGGGAACGGACGCGCGAACTGCGTGTTGATCTCGCCTTTGGATACCAGGAGGCTCGACATGCCGGTGTGGCTCGATATCCTGCTCAATATCTCCGGCTATGCCGGCTTCGTCGCCCTCGCAACGCGTGGAACCTCGTGCCGGCACGCAGGCGCCGACGATCAAATCTATCGCGACGAGTCCTAGTTCGCCTGCGGCACTTGTCCTGCCGTGCGCACCAGCCGGTCGGCTTTGACCGCGACGCGCGTGTCCTCGTCCTGCGGCCGCAGCGAAAAGCTGATCACCACGAAGGCGAGACAGAACAGCGTGCCGACGACAGCGACGCGGCGATAGGTCTGGCGGTCGCCCTGATAAAATGATGGTTCTAAAAACGGGGTCATTGGCAAGATCGGTTTTCTTGTTGTCTTTGCCGGACACCTATCCCAACGCGCGGCAAGCGCAACGCGATTGGGCTTTTAACCTAACCGAATAGCGTTATCGCGATGGCGGCAAGCTTCCGTTAGGAAATTGCGGGCGCCTCACACCTCGGCGAGCCACTTCAGCGACGCGCGAAAGCCGAGGCTGCGATGGCCCGCGACCAGCACGGTGCCGTACACCTCGGCCCCCTCCTCGCTGAACGTGCCGGAGAAGCCGCTGGTCGCCTCAGCTCCGGCGAAGAGCGGCCTGACGAGCGGATCGGCGAACGGCGAATGCTGGTTGGTGGCAAGCTCGCCCTTCCAGGTGCCGTTGCCGAATGTGTAGGAGCCGCGCGACCAGAAGTAAGGTCCGCCGCCGAGCAGCACGCCATCACGCAAGATCAGCACGCCGCTGTCGCGGCCCTTCACGCCGTCAAGCATGTGGATGTGGATGGAGTAGAGCCCGTTCCTCATGGAGGTGCCCGCCGTGGCCAGCGACGATAGCGCGGCGCGCGGAGAGCGTCGAGACGGTGGCGAGCGTTTTGTCGCCGTCCGGTGCCGGCTTTGTTCAGGCTTCGCCACCATTTCGTTCCCCGGGAACGAATCGGAATCGACGAAATCAGCGCATGGCAATTCTTAACAAATCGTTTGTACGCAAACGAACAAAAAAACGCTGCACGCGAACGATCACGCCGTGTCGTCGGACATCGCGAGAGGTGGCTGCAACGACGACACGATTTCGCAAGGCATCTTTGCAAGGCATCGCACTGACTCGTTTTGACACAGCCCCGAGCCGACGTTCGAACACACGCAACCTGTTCTCCATCCGACTCCATTTCGTTCTCAAAGAACGAATCGGAGTCGAGCAAATCAACGCGACACGTTTCCTAACGATCGATGAAGCGAAGCGCCGTCGTATCAGGTCGTCATCGCCTCGAGCCGGGAATGCTCAGGCCGCGACGCGCTTCGCGCTGCCCTTCTCCGAAAAGCATTCCAGGATCTGGATGCGGAGTTCTTCTGCGGCCGGGCCTTCGACCTTCCTGAGCTGGTTCCAGAGCCGGATCACTTCGCGCTGTTTCTCGACGGTCATGAGGCACCTCCAAAGCGGGTGACTCACTAGAACAAAATGAGAACAAAAAGTCCAGTCCCCGCGCGAAATTTTGTGTGCATGTCGCGTTGAACCTTTTCGGCGCGCCAGGGACCCATGGAGGCTGGGGATTTCAGCGCCCAGTCACGTGCCAGCGCCGCTTGACGAACATATTCCGTCACCGCGGCGCTGTTGCTTTTTAGATTTTCAACCTTAAGTTAGAGGCAACTTGAGTTGAGACGGCTGACGGCCAGGCGCTGAAATCCCAACGCCGTCAGCAAGAGAGCCCCGTGCGCAAGCGCGGGGTTTTTCTTTTTGGAAATCGCGCGATGACTTGCGGGGATCGCCGAGCACGATCGCTACATTGCGCGATGAACTTTTTCAGTGCTGGCGCGTCTAATAGATGAAGCCTCCCCCAGGCTTCACCCCCATCAGAAAACCCCGCTTCCCCCAAGGCGGGGTTTTCCCCTTTTTGTCGACATCACGCCGCCGGTCCGCGTGCCGATCAGGGCACGCAGACGGCGCGCGAGCGCCGGGATCAGACCGAGTCCTTGGCAACCTTCAGAGGCGAGGCCTTGACCGACTTGCTCGCCGGCTTCGCAGCAAACTGCATCGGCTCCTTGGTGAAGGGATTGACGCCCATGCGGGCTTCGGTCGCGGGCTTGTTGACGACCGACATCTTCACGAAACCGGGAATAACGAACTCACCGGACTCGTTGAGCTCCTTGTAGCCGACGGTCGCCATGTATTCGATGACCGACTTCACGTCGTTCTTCGCAAGCTGCGTGCCTTCCGCAATTGCGTCGATCAATTGGGTCTTGGTCATCTTCGCCATGTCTGGAGTCCTTTTGGAAAGTCTGGAGTTTTGTGAATTCGGTGCGCGCGAGCTACGATGCAGCTCTGCCTGGGAAGCGGTAAAACTACGCAGCGCGCTTGGTTCATGCTTACGGCCATGAAGCGACCGGGCTTAGAGCCTATTGAGGCCAAAAAGGCAAGCAGCAGTTCGGTGCAAGTTCCGCATCTTTCCGTCGGTCGCGTCTGCCGCGCTACGGCAAATCGAATTCAACAATATCCCCATGGAGTTCTGCCGAGCAGCGGCTTATCGGCGTCCGCATGCGACTAGGTCTTTTGAGCCACACTGCCCAGATATTTGGCTGGCGACTTTCCGAGCGCCTTCCTGAACATCGTGATGAAGGCCGTGACTGATTCATAGCCGAGATCGGCGGAGACCTGCTGCACGCTCGCACCCGCAGCGAGCTCGCGGATCGCGACGATCAGATGCAACTGCTGACGCCAGCGTCCAAACGTCAGCCCCGTCTCCTTCGCGACGAGACGCGCAAGGCTGCTCTCGCTGAGCGCGACGTGATCGGCCCATTCCGCCAGCGTGCGGCGGTCCGCGGGATTGTCCGCCAAGGCTCCAGCAATGCGCTTCAACCGCGGCTCGCGCGAGAGCGGCAGATGCAATTGCTGCACAGGCATGCGCGGCAACTCGCCGAGCAGCACGCCGATCAGGCGCTCCCGCCTCGCCTCGTCATGCTGCGCGCCGTCGGACAGCTCGACGATCAATTCGCGCAGCAATGGCGAGATCGAGATGGTGCAGCAGCGATCCGGCAGATCGACCAGCTCCGCCTCGATGTAGACGAAGAACAGATTTGCATTCGCAATCGCGCGATTGCTGTGCGGCATGTCGCTTGGAATCCAGACCGCGCAATGCGGCGGCACCATCCACAGGCCATCAGGAACGCGACAGGTCACGCCGCCGCCGAGCGACACCACGAGCTGTCCCTTGCGATGTCTGTGGTCGGGCACCTCGCCTTTGGTCCCGTCGGCATCGACGCGCACGGCAATCACCGGCGCGGAGCGGTCGTCCACGTCGAGGTCGACCCAGGGGTATTGGAGCTTCTGTCTGATCATTGACGGTTTTTAGCGATCGATTGGACTTATGCATAAATTCGTCCATCGGGAAAGTCGATAGATCTCGCCTCGCCCTCAAATAAGGAGTTGCGACCGTGCATGGCT
Source organism: Bradyrhizobium ganzhouense (assembly GCF_049949285.1). NCBI lineage: Bacteria > Pseudomonadati > Pseudomonadota > Alphaproteobacteria > Hyphomicrobiales > Nitrobacteraceae > Bradyrhizobium > Bradyrhizobium ganzhouense. The sequence goes on along the minus strand of NZ_CP181318.1, from coordinate 4,721,737 downwards.
CGATCATCCCAACAGCAGCCCAACTGGGCCGAACCATTCGCACGCAGGCCGGCCTGGTGCGCGGCGAGCCATGCGACGCCGGCGGCGTGCTTGCGTTCAAGGGCATCCCCTACGCAGCACCTCCGGTCGGATCACTACGCTGGCGCGCGCCACAGCCGCCGACGCCGTGGATTGGCGTGCGCGATGCGCTGGCCTTTGGCGCGGGGTCGCTGTCGTCGCTCGAGAAGGATCCGAGGCCGGGACCGCGCAGTGAGGATTGCCTCACCCTCAACGTCTGGACCGCCGCGAAAGAGGCTGACGAGAAGCGGCCCGTGATGGTGTGGATCCACGGCGGCGGCTTTCAGTTCGGCTCGTCGGCCAATCCGGCCACCGACGGCCGCCTGCTGGCGGCCAAGGGTGTCGTCGTCGTCAGCTTCAACTATCGCCTCGGCGTCCTCGGCTTTCTCGCCCATCCTGATCTCGATGCCGAAGCGCCGTCCGGCAATTACGGCCTGCAGGATCAGCTCGCGGCGCTACGCTGGGTCCAATCCAATATCGCCGCCTTCGGCGGCGACCCCGACAATGTCACCCTGTTCGGTGAATCCGCCGGCGCCATGGCCGTCGGCATTCTGATAGCGGCGCCGCTTGCGCGCGGGCTGTTCCACAAGGCCATCGGCGAGAGCGGCGCCTTCTGGGATGGCCGGCACGGGCCGCTACAAAGCTTCGAGGAAGCTCGCGTGCGCGGCCTCGCCTTCGCGCGCCGGCAAGGCGATGCGTCAATCGCAGATTTGCGCGCGATGCCGGCCGAGCAGTTGAATGCGGCAGCGCCCTGGAGTTTTGAGCGCGACCACGTCACCCAGGCGTTCTCGCCGAGCATCGATCATCATGTGGTGCCTGATGTACCCGCGCGACGTTTCTTGCGCAGCGAGCAGATGCACATCCCGCTGCTGGCCGGCTGGAACAGCGCGGAGCAATTCCCCTTCATGTCGCAATCCCTCCCCCATCACTCGGCGCAAGCGTTTCGCGCGGCGGCCGAAGCGATGTTCGGCAAGGACCGGCTGGCGGAGTTTCTCAGACTCTACCCAGCCGACACCGAAGCGCAGGCCAAAGCGTCTGCCGCCGCGCTCACCGGCGACATGGTCGTTGGCGAACAATGCTGGCAGTGGCTGCGGCTGCATCGGAGCCGCACAGGCGCGCCCGTCTACGGCTACCACTTCAATTACACATCGCCCTACACGCCGATCGCCTCGCACGTCACCGAGATCCCCTTCGTCTTCGGCGCGCTGACGCCGCAGCGGGTGATCGGCAGCACCACGCCACCGGCTGAAGCCGACCGCGCCCTCTCAGAAACGATGATGAGCTATTGGGTGAATTTTGCGACGCGCGGCGATCCCAATGGGTCCGGCCTGCCCTCCTGGCCGGCTTTTGATGCGAACGATGTCGTGCAGATCCTCGGCAACACGATCGAAGCCCGCCGCAATCCGTACGCTGATCGCTTCGGCTTCATTGGCAGTTTCAGGGAGGACGGCGTGCTTCCCACGCGCTGGCGGGAGGTGGGTTAGCGCGATAACCGCAATAATGGTTCTCTTTTCGGAGCAACTCCTGCATAATGCTGCATGGCAAAAACAAAAGTGACCTTCAGAACCGCCCGGATTGCAGACAACGAGTGGAAAATCCTGGCTGATTACCCCGACCACGAGCAGCGCCAGATTACTGGCTTCACCAGCAAGGCAGATGCCGACGACTGGATCAACGGCGACCGCAAGATCGCCTGGCTCCGTTCCCAGGGCTACGCCAAGTGAATTGGCCAAGTGATTTAGCCCAGTGAACATTTGAGGTCGCGTCGTCACCTCATCGTGAAACTTGTGACTTGATAGACATTGTTCAGACTCTGGTAACCCAACGCATCCACTCTCCATTCAGTATCGTTGCGTTGGAGTACCCCACAGTGCTGGATTTTGACGAGCTGCGTGAACTCGCAGCCGATGTTCGTGTGTTTGTCGATGTCGCCGAAGACAAGGCCGAAGCGCTCAGGGCCGTGATCGGCGCCTATGACGTGGTGCTGGCGATCTTCCCGTCCGGAGACGGCATGGGCCTCCACGTCATCAAGGGCAAAGAGATCCTCGACAAGATATCGAAATCACGGTCGCACACGAGCTACAGCCACACGGCCATTGCGGTTCCCGATCTCGAGCATGCCGAAGTGCTGAAGCTGCTGACGACGGCAGCGCCGGTCGCACAACGGATCGCAGCGTAGTTGCCGGCAGCGGTACGCGCCATCAGCGCGTCGATACGCGCTGACGACGAACCTGTTCCCGGCGGCAATCACGGTGCTCACGTCTGCGCCTGTTGAGATGCCGATAATAGGTCGCGCGCGGCAAGCTCGCTAGATGGCAGAGCCGTTGCGCGTCGGCATGAGCATCGGTTGCCTTCGATGTCATGGCTTGAATGACTTCGATGATGCCGATGCTGGCTTGCCTTGCGCTGCCGGCCGCTCCAACGCGCGCAAGGCTTGCCGAAAAAACTCGATGTCCATCTGTTGGCGGCCCACCAGGCGTTCGAGTTCGGCGATGCGGGTCTTCGCTTGTGCGAGCGCGGAGCGCTTGTCGTCGTACGTAGCCAAGGGCTCGAGCTTGCGGGGACCGGGCTTGGGTCCAGGCTTGCGATTCAGCCCCTCCGGCCCATGCGCCTTCCACGCCTTGATCCAGTCGTGCAGTATCTTGCGCGATATCCGAAGCTCGCGAGCCACGGGCAGAACGCCGTCGCCTCATTCGACACGCTTGATCGCCTTCAACTTAAACGCCGTCGGAAACTGACGGTTCTTTCCTCGTGCTGCCACAGGTCATCCTCGAAATGCCTGTCACTGCAATTACCGTGTCTCACTTAAGGGGTGCAGTCCAGCACAGTCACCGTAGTTCGCGCATGCTCAAGGCGGCGCTCTGTCCTTAGGACTCCCGATGCACATGTAACGTAGTCACCGCTTTCGCAATGCTACGCTTACGCCTTTCTGACGAGGACATTAAGAACAGGCAAATGCTCGTAGGTCGCGCGCTCCCCTTGCTTGAGCCCGAGCCGCTCGCCGAGCAAGCTGTTCACATTGGGATGAAACATGAACTGGTGTTGCATTAACGGGCCGCGCTGACTTGCAGGCAGGAGCGAGCAGCGCTTAATCATCGTCTTTGCTGAGAGCCTATTATTTATCGCCAGCAGGGTTTCGCCCAGTTTGTCAGCTGGCAACGATTCTGCGCCCTGTGAATCTGCAAATTCTTCCGGGAAGCCCGGATTGGGCACACCGTTTGTTTCTGATGGGCGTGTCAGCGGCACGTTAAAGTGTCCGAACATGTCGGCCGGAAAATTGACGTAGGTCGAGTAGATGCCGATCTTCCACTTGATGAAATCGAGCACCTTGATCGAGTAACCAGGCACAAAGGGCATGAGCACGTCGTGATTGGCGACGACCATGTGATAGATCAAAGTTGCCATGTCGGCCCGACTGAACTGGCCGATCCGCGCGATGGGATCGCGGGCTCGCGGTTTAGACAAATAGTGGGTCTCACCAAGATCAGGCAAAAGCATGCTGTAGACTAGGCAGAATAGGGAAACCTTTGACTCTCTGATGAACTGAGCGCTGGTAATCCTGCGCCCATCGGCCAAGCAGAATTCCCTTGTGATCGTCGTGCCTGAGCTATTCGGGCTCCCGTGAATCGACAATTTGTGCCGGAGGATCTGAATGTTCTTTGATCCGGCTGCTTCATCTTCGAAGTTCCTAGAGTTTTGCATCAACACGGTCAGGTCTCCGCTATTGCGGTTCTGACGGACGGAAAAAAGCGCGCGATCAATCCCTTCATAACCGACCACCACTCTATTCTTCGGCTCCGAACCCATTTTCGTTCCCTCTGTTTGCTTAAATTCTGACAAAGGTTGCGATCTTCGCGCATCGGCGACGATATTGTCCACTCTCTGAAGGCAGCTCCCGAGGCGCAAGCTCCGGCGCTATGTCGGAATTACAGAATTGCGGTGACAGTGCACTAAACTCATTCGGCGGCGCCAACCCGCTGACGCCGGGGCTTCAGTTCACACTTGGCCAGTTTACTTAACCACCGTTTCGTCCATCACGCACATCTGTCCCCCGCCCCCTGCCCCTCCTCCCACTTTCCTGCTATCTCTCCCCCGCCGTTACGGCCCAGAGCAAAACCCTCCGATTGTCCAAGGGAGCAACAACCATGCGTTATCTCCACACCATGCTGCGCGTGCGCAATCTCGATGTCGCGCTGAAGTTTTACCAGGATGCGCTGGGGCTGAAGGAGGTGCGGCGGATCGAGAACGACAAGGGGCGCTTCACGCTCGTCTTCCTGTGCTCGGCGGACGATCTCGAGGCGCTGAAGAAGCAGCCGCAGACGCGCGGCGCGCCGCTGGTCGAGCTCACCTGGAATTGGGACGAGGAGAAGTATGGCGAGGACCGCTTCTTCGGCCATCTCGCCTATGAGGTCGACGACATCTACGCCACCTGCGAGAAGCTGCAAAAGGCCGGCGTCACCATCAACCGGCCGCCGCGCGACGGCAACATGGCCTTCGTCCGCTCGCCCGATCTGCACTCGATCGAGATCCTGCAGAAGGGCGAGCCGAAGGCGCCGGCCGAGCCGTGGGCGTCGATGCCGAACATCGGCCACTGGTAAGGCCCTTACAGCAGGAACCTGCACCCGCCCGGCGCGTTCTCTCTTCAACAAAGCGATTGGAGGAGGACGCAATGGGACGAGGAATATTGCTGTGGCTACTGGGCGTGCCTATTCCGGTGATCATTCTGCTGTGGCTGTTCTTGGGCCACTGATCATCTGATCGACCCTGCAATGAAAGCTCCGCCTCGGGCGGAGCTTTTTGCATGAGGGGCTCACGGCAATGCGCATCGCCGTTCGTGCAGGATTCCTGCTATCACCCGCGCACGGTGGCTTGTAGCCCGGAAGAAGCGAAGCGTAATCCGGGACCGGCCGCCGCAGCCGAAGCAACCCGGATTGCGCTGCGCTCCATCCGGGCTACGATATCAAGAAACGCCCGCGGGAGGACTTCATGCCGGACCAAACACTGACGATCTGGGGCCGCGCCAATTCGGTCAACGTGCAGAAGGTGCTGTGGTGCCTGACCGAGCTCGCTGTACCCTACGAGCGCATCGACGCCGGCATGCAATACGGCAAGACCCGCGAGGCCGACTATCTCGCGATGAACCCCAATGCGCGGATCCCCACGCTGGTCGAGGGCGATTATGCGCTGTGGGAATCCAATTCGATCATGCGCTATCTCTGCATGGCGCACGGGCGCGGCACGCCGATCTATCCGGAGCCGCCGAAGAAGCGCGCCGGCGTCGACCGTTGGCTCGACTGGACGTTGTCGATGGTGCAGCCGGTCGACCGCCCGGTGTTCTGGGGCATTGTGCGCACGGCACCTAGCGAGCGCGACATGATCAAGATCCAGAGGGATGCCGATGCGGCCGCCGAGGTCTGGGCCATCGCCGACCACCATCTGGCCTCGCGGCCTTTCATGGAGGGCGACCAGTTCACGCTCGCCGATATCGCTGTTGGCGCCTATGCGCGGCGCTGGCTCGGCGTCGAGGGGATCACCCGCCCGGTGCAGCCGAACCTCACCAGGTGGCTCGCCGAGCTCGCCAAGCGGCCCGGATTTGCGCAGCACGTGGCCCCGCCGATGTCGTGACCGCTGATGTGGCTTAAGTTGCGGTGAGCGCGCGCGAAATCGTTGCGAGCGCGCAAAACGCCCGCGCTTGACGTCTCTCTTGACGTCTACTGTGCATGGGGTTGTTTTCGCGTTTTTGTTTGAGCGCCTAGTGCCCGCCGCGCTCGACCATCACGACGACGGCAATCAGCACCAGCGTGACGACCGCAGTGGCGAGCTTTGCGGTCCAGGACAGCCCGCGCCCGACCCACCACAGCAGCGCGCAATACATCAGCGCGGGGACGAGGAGATCGAGCCGCAACAGGTCCGGCGACATCCGCCCCTCAGCGCCCGGTCACGGTGTCGACCCTGACCGAGCCGCCGATCTTCACGCAGGTGCCCTCGACCATCGTAAAACCCCGGCCGTAGGCGGCGCAGCCATTGGCCTTGGCAGACCCGGCGGCACTCTTCAGCGGCAGGCTCTTGCCCGACTGCGGCTGCTCGCTCGGCGGCAGGCGCAAGGTCTCGGCCCCGGCTGCGGAGGTCGTAGCGAGAAAGATCAGGACAAGGACGGTGAGGCGCATCCGCGCCTTGTAGCCCGGACCTGCGCCAGGCGCTATCCGGTGGCCGTCAGAGGAACTTGATGCCGGCCGACTTGCCGCGGCGCCAGACCACCTGGCAGCTCCGCCCGGTCCGGGCATCGCGCGCAAACGCCATGCGGATCACGCCCGGGAGCTGGCTCGCATCCTCGTCCATCGTGATCTTGGCGCCCGAGGCCGAGATGTCCTGGACCAGGCAATGCCGCGCCGCGAATCCGCCGTCGAGCGTGATCCAGGCGTGCCGCGACAGCAATTTGCGGTCTGCGCGCTTCTTGGGCGGTGGCATCGGCGAAAAATCTCCTGCTCCAGCGCTAGCTCAGGGAACCCTAAGAAACCGTTGAAATCGCCGCCCGAACAGTCCCGGGGCAGGCTATCCACCGGGCCCAAAAGAGCGTTCCGGAACGGCTTGCCCACGGGCCCAAAGGCCACTATACGTTCGCCCGCTGCAGCCGCCGGGCACGACTCGCGTGGCCAGTGGGCCTGTCGCCAAATGCGGCCTGGCCTTGCGTTTGCTCCCTTCGTCTATCGGTTAGGACGCCACCCTTTCACGGTGGAGAGAGCGGTTCGATTCCGCTAGGGAGCGCCAAGCAGCCCCCCATCCCCTCACCGCTCGCCCTGGAAGCTGCTCTGGACCTTCGCGCAGGCGAGCCCGACGGTATAGAGGTGGACCCCCTCGATCACGCAATGGTCCGGATCGAGCGCCAGCAATCCGATCGACGTTTTCTCGTTCAGCTCCCACGGAGAGCGGACGACAATGCAGGGGTAGTTCGCGGCGAGCTTGGCGTAGCTTGTGATGCGAAAATTGTTCTTCAGGACGCGCGTGTAGGTGTTGTGGTCCAGCAGCGCGACTTTGAAGGCGCGCTCATAGGCAACAGAGAACCTCTCCCGCATCGCCTGGTCGCCCCAGAGCTGCAGGGTCATGTCCCAGCCGTGATTCATGTCGTTCTCCGGCGCGCCTACGAACATGCCGGAGACGTTGGCGCAGGCGGGACCGGCCGCGACCACGGCCTTCGAGAGCCTGGCCCCGATCGCATTCGCGCGCAAGGTTTGCAGCGCGACAGCGCGGGCGTCGACTAGCGTCACCGCGGCCGTCACGGCACATAAACCGCCTGCCAGCAGGCTCAGCGCAGCCGACGGGATCGCCGGGACCAGACGCCTGATCTGCACCACGACCAGGACGAGGACCCCGCCTGTCAGGGCCCACGATGCCATCATGTAATGCAGCGCGAAATGCTTCGACGTCGCCACGAGGTACGCCGCAAAGATCAGGACGGCCGCACTGAGCGTGAGGCTGACCGGATCGCGCCAGTCGCGCGTCCTGCTGCACCAGGCCAGCACCGCGGCCGCGGCTGCAATGTAGGTGCCCGCCGCGAGCGGCACGGCTGCGATGATCTCGCGCATGTTGGACCAGAACGTCGCGAAATCGATGAATCCGGTCTCGCCCTCGCCGTAATGGCCCTTGTGGGTTGCGATTTGCACCAGCCATCCGAACCCGCGCGTGATCGTTCCCGGATTGAAGGTCAGACTGAAGCCAACGAAGCCGATCGCCCCGGTGATCAAGGAAGCGACGAACGCCCGCCGGTTTCTGAGCAGGCACACGGCGAACAGAGCCTGCGGCAGATAGAGATATTTGGTCGAGAAGCCGAGCGCGAAAATCAATCCGGACACGACGCCAAGGCTGGTCGCCGGCGGTCGCTCGTCGAGCGCAGCCTTGAGCACGATGGCCATGCCGAATAGGGCGATCGCGACCATGAGGCTTTCCGGAGCGAGCACCATCTGAAAGTGAAACGCATCCGGATGAACGAACGCGCCGGCCTGAAACAGCATCGCGGCAATGGCACTGCGCGTCGTCCGGCCGACGATGAGCCCGCCAGTCAGCAACGCACCCGAGAGGACCAGCGCCTCGCAAGTCCGCGCCGCGTATGTGATCGCATCGTAGTGCTTGAGCCCGAACGCGACGATATCATCGGGCCGGGCGACCAGGGCCCAGCCCCTGATGACCATCTCGACGAGCAATGTCGTCGTCGTTCCCGGATGATCGAACTTCAGCGAGCCATATCCGGCCGCCGCCACCAGCCCGTTCATGGTGTAGGCCGATTCCGGATCGACCTGGACGCCCCAGACCGCCTGCCAGGCCGAATAGAGCAACGTCGCCGCCAGATACAATGACGGCACGATGAGGATCAGCGATGTTCTGACCCTCACGCTCATGCGCGCGTCAGGAAAACAGCAATCGGCTGACATCATCGGCATCGAACCGTGGCTTCCACGGCCTAGATCGCCTTGATCTTGAGAAAGGCGAAAGCCACCATCTTCAGCAGCATCCAGCCATGGCGAAACCTGGAGATCTGGGTCTCGCCATAGGTGCGCGCGGCGTAGCGGATCGGAAGGTCCACCGATTTCAGATTGAGCTTCGAGGCACCGAAGATCAGGTCGAAATCGCCGAACGGATCGAAATCGCCGAAATAGGCCTTGCCGGCTTTCAGGCGCTGATAGTCGCTGCGGCGCAGAACCTTGGTACCGCAGAGCGTATCCGTATAGCGCTGATTGAGCAGCCAGGAGAACAGATAGGAAAAGATCTTGTTGGCGATCAGGTTGAGGAAGCGCATCGCGCCTTCGTCCATGGGATAGACCAGGCGCGATCCGTTGACGAACTCGCCCTTGCCCGACAGCAGCGCCTCGACGAATTTCGGAATTTGCTCCGGCGGCATGGTCAGGTCGGCGTCCAGAATGATCAGCACGTCGCCGCGCGCCGCGTCGAACGCGGTGAAGACGGCGTCGGCCTTGCCCTTGCCCGGCTGGCGCATCACCTTGATGTCCCTGGAAGGATACGCCTGCCTGACCCGCTCCATCTCCTCGAAGGTGCCGTCCTGGCTGTGGCCTTCGATGAAGATGATCTCGATGTCGCTGCAGAAATCGGGCATTCGCCGGACAGCCGGCTCGATATTGCCGCGCTCGTTACGTGCCGGCACGACAACGGTGGCCGAGCAAAACTCCTCCCTCGCCCTGCGGCTCGAGCGCGCGACCATATAGTGCCGCAGCGCCACCTGGCGGATCCCCGGCAGCACGCTGATGAAGCGATTGAGGAGGCGCCCGAGCCCGAACATCCGGACCGGCGAGAGCACGCGTTGCTCGGACTTCACCGGATCGAAATCCGCAAGCCTCGCCAGGCTGCGCAAGTCGGACGGCGACAGCACGTTCTGATCCGGCTGCGGCATCCGCAGGCCGACGAGCTCGGCGAATTTCAGCACGGGGTACCAGAGATGCGAGAAGTAACCGATCACCAGCCGCGTATCCCGCTTGCAGAGCGGATGCAGCTGGGCGATGAACTTCTGGCAATCCTCCAGCGAACCGATCGTATCGAGGACGAGGATATAGTCGAACGGACCTTGCAGCGCTTCCAGCGTCGCGGGATCTTCGGCATCGCCTTCGACAAACGTGAGATCGGGGTGGCGTTGCCGCGCGATCCCGATTTGCTTGCGGCAGAAATCTATTCCGACGCCGTGCGAGGGCGCGAGGCTCGCGAGCGTGTCGCCAATGCCGCATCCGATATCGAGGACGCGGCTTCCCGCCGGGATCAAGAACCGGAGGTAGCGTTCATCCTCGTCGTGAAAGAAGCTGTTCTTCTCGCGCCACGCTATGCGATCCGTGGCGACACGGTCGGCGTGATCGAGGATGCCTGCCTTTCGCGGAGACAGGCAGCCAGACATGACGGTCATGTCCATGACAGGACACAGGCTTTGTCAGGCCTGCTCGAACGACAATCTATCGCGACATCAGATACCACGGCGCGTTGCGCCGCAGACACAAAAATACACATAAAAACAGTTCCCCCGAACCCGCTGCTACTGAAGCGCAACTGCAGTGGGACTTCAACAGGAACGTCATCCGGCGGACTAAAAATTCGGCCTCAGGTCGTCGTGAAAACCTCACGTCGCCGGTCGCGCCATTTTCGGCTTATCGCGATGAACGGCTCTTCGATGAACCGCCGGGATAGCCACGCCATCGGCGTAGTCAGGAGCACGCCGATGACAATGCCCAACAGGATCGACAGCATGGGCCAGCCGTCGATGCCGCTGATGCGGACCGCAACGCTCAAGCCGATCATGTGGAAGAGGTAGAAGCTGTAGGATATCCGGCCGTAGAAGCCGATCACCGGCTGATCGAGCCAACGAAAGCTACGCTGCAGCCTTCCAAACGCGATCAGCGCGACCAGCAGCCCGGATGAACAGGCTTCGAGCAGGATGATCGGCGCGGTTTGCTTTTGCAGACCGCAATAGAGGAACAGGACACCGGCCACGACAGCCACCACCATCTGCCGACCGCCGATACCTTCCACGAGGCGGCGTCCCGAGAAGTGCAGCGCCACGCCAAGCACAAAAGCGTACAAGGGCGCGAGGTTCGTATAACCGCCGAGCAGATGCGCATATGGACCGATGAACGACAGTCCGAACAGCACCGCGATCGCTGCGATCAGGACGGGCGAGCCAAATCGCCGGCCGCCCAGGAAAGCCAGAATGATGACCGGCGTTGCGAAGCACTCCACCGTCATCGACCACATCGGCCCATTGATGTCGTGCCGGATCATCAGGGCGTTCAACATCACGTTGAAGGGCGAAAAATCGGGCCCGAAGCCCAGATAGAACCCGAATGCCTCGTGCAGCGCGGCCAGCAGCAATACGACCGCAATCGCCGCCGGAAACAGCCGGAGAATCCTGTGCCGCAGGAACACCGCGATGTCGTCGTTCCGAGCCAGCGAGCGCGACAGCACGAAGCCGCTCAGCACGAAGAACAGCACCACCGGCGCCATGCCTGTGACATAGGTGTCGGTGTATCGTCCGAATGCATGGTAGCCGACGACAGAGACCGCGGCCAAGCCGCGCAACGACTCAAGTCTAGGCAGGAATTCGAGTTTTTGAACCACGATCGTCCTGACATCCGAGGTCTGGATTTCGGACGGCCCCTTGATCTTGCCGCGTCCGCGTTCGCACTTAGCCACAACACGGCGCGTCATGGCAATCTATTGAAACGAGTCCGTCCGGCGGCCGGCCCTGTTCTCTCAGGTGGCACAGCCTGACCTGGAAGGTGATCAAACTCGTGTCTGAAGCCGCTGTTCGGCTCGGGCGAAGAAACCCGCGTCAGGTCTCCGTAAGCCGGTCGGGCTAGTTTCAAGGCGCCCGATTCACAGACCCCGCCTTCCAACGGCGGGTGGCGTTGCCACGCGGTGAGACATGCGCTCCTTGGAGCAGGCGAAGCTGCGACAGATCGCGATCGTGTCGCGCGCGCTGGCACGACAGGACGGCATCGACTATCGACAAACCTCCCGGCACGAGCGGCGCCAGTACCGGCGCGAGGCGATCATCACATTGCTCGGCAACTGGACCCTCGATGACATCCGCCTTGCTGACGGCATCATCGCCAAGTGCAGGAACGGCTGACAGGAACGGCTGAAGCGGCGAGAGCCTCGATTGCTCTGCTTCCGCCGTCGCTCTTCGAGCTATGGCGGACAAGGTGGCCGCAATGACGTGGTTGTGAACGTGCCCGCCCCACAACCGGGACGTTTTGCCGCTTATCCCGACACACCATCGACCCACTCATTTACCGGAAATTTACCCCTGCTCCTGAGTGCCGGTATCATTTGCTTAGAATTTGATCGCTACCGTGGAATTACGGAAACAATCAGAAACACGATCTGGGGCCCATGTCCGTCGCAGAGTTCCTCAGGCAGCGTGCAGTGGAAGTGAGCGTGAGCGGCAGCTATTCGCTGCATCGCTGGTACGATTGCGAGGGCAAGCTGCGAAACTTCGCCTGCCGCACCAAGCGCGTCTCGCCCTTCCGCATGATCGTGGACGTGCCTGTCATCGGCAAGATCGGCGAGCGCGTGACGTCCTACTTCCAGGATTTCGGCGAATTCCAGTGCACCATCAGCGCGACGCTGAAATCGGGCTTCCTGATGGAGCTCGATATGACCCGGGCACGACGCGCCTGGATGTCGGAAAAGCTGACCTGGCTCGAAAAGAAGCAGAAGGACGAGAGCATCCAGGAGCTGCGCCATGATGCGCGTTTCGTTCCGCAGGCCTCGCACACATTCCTGACGGTTGCCGACGGCAGCACCCATCCCTGCTTCATCATAGACGTCTGCACGGCCGGGGTCGCGATCTCCTGCGAATACGACCCGCCGATCGGGACCCCGCTTGCGGTCGGCGCCTGCGTTGGACGCGTCATCCGCAAGTTCGACAATGGCTTTGCGGTGAAGTTCACCGAGAAGCAGCAGCGGGACGATCTCGTCCGCCTGGTCGTGCGCCAGGCCGTGCCGCAGCCGGCCTGAAGCCGGCCAAACCATTCCGTATTGCTGCCCTATCGCGGCCCCAATGCAGGATCAGTTTTTGAGGGTCCGTGCCGCGTGCCGGGCTACATTTGCAGACCTTTCATTTGCAGACTTGCGATCGGGGGACCGGATGGCAGTCGACAAGATCACGGTTGATAAGATCACCTGGGACAGGGTTGGCCGGGTCACCGAGCCCGGGCGCTACATGTACACGTTCGGCTGGCTCACGATTACGGCCGGCGATCTCGATATCTGGAAGCGGTATCCACAAGCCGCCTTCACGCTGCTTGCCCACCATTCCGAGCCAGACGAGGCCGTCGGCGAGGAATTCCACCTTGGGGCCTTCGACATCAAGCCCGACGCTCCAGCGCCGTTCACCACCCATTGAGGGCGGAAAGCGCAGGCCACGGCCGCCTTTCAGGAGCCGGCGATTCGAACCGGAGCCGGCAGAGCTCGGTGTGAGATGCCGTTGCGCAGGGCGCAGGCTGTCTCGGAAGCGCATGGCATGCGGGTTGCTTGATCAACGCCATGATCCACATCCCTCCCGCCGACCAGGCTTTCCTGCTGCTGCTCATCGTCTCCTGCCTTGGCACGTGCCTCATACGCGCCATCGGGCAGCTCGAGCAGGTGCGAGCCCGCCGGATGGCATCACCGCCACGCGGACGCACAGCGAAGCGTGATTAGGCGATCCAGCTGGCCCGCGCGTTGTCCGAACGAGGCTCATCCCGCCTCTGGACTCGCCACCTGCGCACGTGCATCGTGAATCGAAGAAACCTGCACATTGCCTTGATCTGATTTATCAATCGCGATTCCCTGACAGGCGCGCAGCCGTTACACTCAACGACGAGGTGGTTCTGTCATGCAATTGATTGCGCTCGTATTTTACACTTTGCGGCCCTGATGAACGCCAGCTGTCGCGCTTGTTAAGCAACGGGACAGCAAGCGCATGACAGATGGTCGCATCGGGACACGTAGATAAGCGGACCAAGGGAACCTATTTTCGGCGCCGATGTATCTGATTGAAGCGTTACCCACCGTCATCGGAACGGCAGCCATCGCCCCGGCGCTGCTGATGCTGTGGCTCGTCATTGCCGCCGAGGAACGCCCAGGACCGCCAGCCCAGGTCTGGACCGCGTTCCTGCTTGGCGCGGCCAGCATCTCCCTGCTGGGTCTCGCCCGGGCCCCCTTCGCCAAGATGGTCGCTGCGCCGGACAATCCCTGGGCGGCGCTCGCCATGCATTCGGTGTTCGGCGTCGCGCTGCCCGAGGAGGCGGTGAAGGTGATCGCCATCGTGCTGGTCTCCTCGACCAAGCGGCGGACCTTCGCCAACCCCATGGACACCGTGGTCTATGGCGCCGCCGTCGGCCTCGGCTTCGCGGCTTATGAAAACCTTGCCTATCTGGTGCAGCATGCCGAGATGTGGCGGTCGCTGGCGGCGCTGCGCAGCGTTCTCACCGTGCCGTTCCACGGCGCGCTCGGCATCATCGCAGGCGCCTATCTCACGATCGCACGTGCCGGCACGGCGCTGGGCGCAAATCGCCATCATCGCGACTGGTCCCGTCTCTCCAGCCGGCTGCTGATTTTCGCAGGCCCGCTCGCCCTGCATTCGGCCTTCGACTTCCCGCTGCTCACGCTGCAGCGCATGCCGGATCTCGATCCCACCTTGCGGATGTGGCTGGGCGCCGCGAGCCTGTTGATCGGCTTCAGCTCGATCGCCTTTGCCATGCGCCTAGTGCGGCGCGTCGCGCGCCACCACGCGCCCCGCACCGATATCGCGCGGGAGCGGCTCAGCCAGTTGCGCCGGATGTGGGCGCTGTGGCTTGCCGGCGGCGGCGTCGGCTTCCTCGGCCTCGCCTTCGTGCTGACCTCGATCCACCACTGGCTCATCAACCCCGAGCGCAATCTGACGCTCGCCCTGATCCCGATCGGATTCGTCTCGATCCTGCTCGGCCTTGCGCTGCTGGTCGTCACGACCGCGATCTACGTGCTCGGCCGCAACCGCATCCGCACCAGTGGCGAGGGTTTTTCGTCAGCGCACGGCGGCGGTTGATCCGCGGGATGGCAAGCGTGGCATGTGCATACTACATTGAGCGCACATCTTTCGATCCGGAGCCTGCCGATGACGTCGCCTGAGGAATTTTCACGGCTGCAATCCGCGATGAGCCAGGCTGTGAAGGCGCATTGGAAGGCCTTTCTGTTCGAAGGCATTTTGCTTGCCGTGCTCGGCATCGCCGCGCTGATCCTGCCGCCGCTCGCCAGCCTTGCCATCACGATCTTTCTCGGCTGGATGTTCCTGGTCAGCGGCATCGGCGGATTGATCGTGACCTATTGGGCGCGCGCCACGCCGGGCTTCTGGTGGTCGCTGATCTCGGCGGCGCTGGCCGTGCTCGCGGGCCTGCTGCTGCTGGCCCGCCCGATGCAGGCCGTGCTGACGCTGACCATCGTGCTCGGCGCCTACTTCCTCGCCGAGGGGGTCACCACCATCATGTACGCGCTGGAGCACCGCCGCGAGCTGAGCGGCCGCTGGTCGTGGCTGCTGATTTCGGGTCTCGTCGACATCGCGATCGCCTTCATGGTGATCACGGGACTGCCGAGTTCTGCCGAATGGGCCATCGGCGTGCTGGTCGGCATCAACCTGTTGTTCGGCGGTGCCACCCTGATCGGCATGGCCCTGGCGGCACGCAATAGCAACAGTTGAGGCGCCTCAAAGCCCCTGACGTCGATTGGGGGGGTGACAAGGCGCCAACGGCGCGCTATATGACCGGCCATGATCACCGTCGCCACCAGCTATTTTTGGTACTTTAGCTACGACAGCTCGCTGGCGGCAGGAGGATCGCGCTCAATCTGAAATATTGAAGCAAACGTCCGAACAGCCGCCAGACCTGGCGGCTTTTTTATTGGCCGGCAGGTTCTCAAAATGACAGGAGCCCGCCGTGCTGAGCACGACCGACGATCTTCGTATCCGCGAACTGAAAGAGCTGAGCACGCCTGAGGACGTGATGCGGGAGGTCCCGCGCACCCTCACGGCCACCCGTGTGGTGATGGCGGCGCGCAACGCCATCCATGCCATCCTCAACGGCCAGGACGACCGGCTTCTGGTCGTCGTCGGCCCCTGCTCGGTGCATGATCCCAAAGCCGCGCTCGAGTATGCCGAGCGCCTCGCCGCCCTGCGCGAGGATCTGGCCGACCAGCTCGAGATCGTGATGCGGGTCTATTTCGAGAAGCCGCGCACCACGGTCGGCTGGAAGGGCTTGATCAACGACCCGGATCTGGACGGCAGCTTCGACATCAACAAGGGCCTGCGGCTCGCGCGCAATGTGCTCTCGGCCATCAACAATCTGGGCCTGCCCGCCGGCACTGAATTCTTGGACATGACGACGCCGCAATACATCGCCGATCTGGTGTCCTGGGCTGCCATCGGCGCGCGCACGACCGAGAGCCAGATCCATCGCGAGCTGGCCTCGGGGCTGTCCTGCCCGGTCGGGTTCAAGAACGGCACCGACGGCAATGTGCGCATCGCAGCCGACGCGGTGAAGTCGGCCTCGCATCCGCATCATTTCATGGCGGTGACGAAGCTCGGCCGTTCGGCAATCGCCTCGACCGCGGGCAACGAGGACTGCCACATCATCCTGCGCGGCGGCGCCAAGCCGAACTACGATGCGGCGAGCGTCGCGGCAGCCTGCAACGATCTGGCGAAATCCGGTGTTGCCCCGCTGGTGATGGTGGATGCGAGCCACGCCAATTCGAGCAAGAAGCCGGAAAACCAGCCGCTGGTCACGGCCGATATCGCCGGCCAGATCTCGGGCGGCGAGAACCGCATCATGGGTGTGATGATCGAGAGCAATCTCGTCGCCGGCCGCCAGGACGTGGTCCCGGGCAAACCGCTGACGTACGGCCAGAGCATCACCGACGGATGTATTGATTGGGCGACGACGGCAACCGTGCTCGAGCAGCTCGCCGATGCGGTCGAAATCCGGCGCAACACCGCGCGCGCCGGACTGCACGAGCGCTCTGCTTAAGCGGGGCAACAGGTGGGCGGGGCGATGCTGTTCGCGCCCTGCCCGCCACCACGATCAGCAGCCGCGGCAGATGCTCTTGATCTTCTTGTCGAGCTGAGCGTCTTCCTTGTTCACGGGATTGTTCGGATCGCTCAGATTCTTCTCGTTCGGCACGTCGCCGGCGCGCGGCTGGCGATGACCGATCGGCGCCTGCGGCAGCGTTCCCGACGTGGCGCCGCCTGAGGTCGATGACCCCTTGGTGCCGGTCTGCGCGACCGCCGCGCCGCCGAGCAAGACCACGAGCGATGCTGCCACCATGATCTTCTTCATATCCGTTCCTCCATTCCTCAAACCGGCGTTCTCTGGCCGCTCAAGTCTCGGGCGGGTAGAGATGAACGTCGCCGCAATAATCGACGATACGATAGCGCGTTTCCGGGGCGGCATCACGTGCATCGACTGCGGTATTTTGCTCCGCCAACACATAATTCGGCCCGACCGGCGACTTGCCGGCGCCGCCTGGTATGTCGATGACGTAGTCGGGCTGACACAGCCCTGACACCCGCCCACGCAATTGCCGCATCAACTCCTGCCCCTGCGCCAGCGTCGTGCGCAGATGTGCCGTGCCTGGCGCGAGATCGCCGTGATGCAGGTAATAGGGCTTGATCCGGCACTCGACGAAAGCCCGCATCAAATCCGACAGGGTCGTGACGTTGTCATTGACGCCGCGCAACAGCACGGACTGGCTCACCATGGGAATCCCGGCATCGACCAGCCGCGCGCAGGCGGCGCGTGCCGGTCCCGCCAGCTCGCGCGCATGGTTGGCATGCAGTGCCACCCAGGTGGTCGCGCCCGCGACCTTCAGCGCCGCGACCATGTCGTCGCTGATCCGCGCGGGGTCGGCCACGGGCACGCGGGTATGAAGGCGGATGATCTTGACGTGATCGATACCGGCGAGATCGGCCATGATCTCGCTCAGCCGGCGCGGCGACAGCATCAGCGGGTCGCCGCCGGTCAGGATCACCTCCCAGATCTCGCTGTGCGCGCGGATATAATCGATCGCGGTGCGATAGGCGCTATCCGAGAGCACGTTCTCCTTGCCGGGTCCGACCATCTCCCGGCGGAAGCAGAAGCGGCAATAGACCGCGCAGACGTGAACGAGCTTGAACAGCACGCGATCGGGATAACGATGCACGATGCCTGATACCGGCGAATGCGGGTGGTCGCCGATCGGATCGGCGCTCTCGCCCGGTTGCATCTCCAGCTCGGCGGCGGTCGGGACGAACTGCCGCGCGATCGGGTCATCGGGATCGGATTTGTCGATCAGCTCGACCAGCGCCGGCGTGATCGCGACCGCATAGCGCGCGGCAACGCGTTCGAGCGCCGGCAGCGCCGTGGCAGGCGCGAGGTCGGCGGCCACGAGTTCGGCCGGCTCGCGCAATGTCCGTGCAAGATTGGTCTTCGTCATTTTTCACTTAACGTTTCATTTGCAGGCGGTGTCCACACCACCTGATCAATCCGTGTTGCGCCGCTTGCCAGCATCACCAGCCGGTCGAAGCCGAGCGCGACACCGCTCGCCTCCGGCATTTGGGCGACCGCGGCCAGAAAATCCTCGTCCAGCGGATAGGCCTCGCCGTAGCGGCGCTGCTTCTCCGCCATGGACTCCGTGAAGCGCTTGCGCTGCTCCTCGGCATCGGTCAGTTCGCCAAAGCCGTTGGCGAGCTCGACGCCGCAGGCATAGACCTCGAACCGTTCCGCGACCCTGGGATCGTCCGCCTTGACCCGCGCCAATGCCGCCTCTGGAGATGGGTATTCGAACAGAATGGTCAAACGCCCCTGCCCCAGATGCCGCTCGACATGCTCGACCAAAACCTTGCTGAAGATGTCCGACCAGGTGTCGTCTTCGGCGACGCGGACCTTGCCGGCCGCCGCCCGGGCGAGCGCGGCACGGTTACCCTCGTTGCCCGAGATTGTCGACAGCAGGTCGATGTCGGCGAAGCGCTCGAAGGCGCCGGCGACCGTCAGCAGCTCCGGCTCGGCGAAGGGATCGGCGGTCCGGCCCCGGAACGCGAAGGTGCCGATTCCGGTCGCCTGCGCGGCGCGGGCGATGACCACCACCGTGTCGGCCATGATGGCGTCATAGGGGGCGCCCGCCCGGTACCATTCCAGCATGGTGAATTCGGGCAGATGCAGGTCGCCACGCTCGCGGTCGCGGAACACCCGGGCGAACTCGAAAATCCGCTCCTCGCCGGCCGCCAGCAGCTTCTTGCAGGCGAATTCGGGCGAGGTTCGCAGGTAACGGCTGGCTCGGCCGCCCTCGGGCCGGATGATCTCAGTCCGTGGGGCATGCAGATGGGTCTCATTGCCCGGGGAGACCTGGAGAATCGAGGTTTCGACCTCGACAAAGCCCTGCTCGGCGAAGAAGCCCCGTAGAGCCCCGGTAATGGCCCCCCTCGCCTGGAGGAACGGCCGCCGGTCGAGATGCCGGCCGGGCGTCCAGAACGGCGAAATCGGCTTGTCCCCAGTCATCAGCCAACCGCCCCGCAAGCCAGCAAAACGCTGGCATTCAACGACAAAATGCGTATGTTGCGGCCCGAAACGGGCGCCGAGGTCTGATTTGAGGCCCCAAGTCCCCCATCGATTTGACCACGTCCTGGCCTGAGCCGGGCCAAGCAAGCAGGAAATATAGCTTTGAGAGTCATCGCCAGTTCTATTCGCAAGGGCAACGTGATCGAGCAAGACGGCAAGCTCTATGTCGTCGTGAGCGCCGAGAACATCCACCCCGGCAAGGGCACGCCGGTCAGCCAGATCGAAATGCGCCGAATCTCGGACGGGGTAAAGATCTCCGAGCGTTACAAGACCACCGACCAGGTCGAAAAGGCCACCATCGAAGAGCGCAACTTCACGTTCCTGTACGAAGATGGCGACGGCTTCCACTTCATGAACCCCGAGACCTACGATCAGGTCCAGGTCTCCAAGGACGTGGTCGGCGACGCGGCCTCCTATCTTCAACCGGAGATGCTCGTCAAGCTGTCGACCCACGACGTCAACGTGGTCTCGCTCGCGTTGCCGCAGCGCGTGACGCTTGAAGTGGTCGAGACCGAGCCGGTGACCAAGGGCCAGACCGCCTCCTCCTCCTACAAGCCGGCAGTGCTCTCCAACGGCATCCGCACTACCGTGCCGCCGCACATCGCCGTCGGCACCCGCATCGTCGTGATGACCGAAGACGGCTCCTACTCCGAGCGCGCCAAGGACTAGGCAAGGGATCGAGGATCGGAACAGGTGCCGCCGGAGGGGCGAGACAGTGGGTAGGAAGGGTTTCTGCTTCGTCTCGCTTTTTCTGGCGTCGCTTTCGTTCCCCCTCGCAACGCCGCTCGCCGCGGACGAATTCCGCAGCCCGTCACTCACAGCCCTGCGCGTCGACTGGCGCGCAGCGCTCGACCAGCTCCGCACCGAGATCAATAACCGCCCACAGGTCGCCGGCGATTTCATCTTCGTGCCGCGCCGTTCAGTACCGCGCTTCGATCCGCGCGCCATGCCGGCGCTGGTGCAGCTCAACGCGGTCTCCTCGCAATTCTTCACCGGCATTGCCCGCAGCTCGGTACCAGTGCTGCTGCCTTTCGATGCCGCCGCCTATCTCGAGGCGCAACGCAGCGGCGCACAGGCCCCGCTGGCGCTGCCGCGTTACCAGGCCGATTTCAATCCCGCCGACATGTTCGACGCCGGTCCCGCCGGCTACAGCGCGACGTTCTCGCTCGAGCCGGGTGCCGGCGACGGCATGCCGTCGCGCACCTTCGCAAAGCCGGTCGAGGTGCAGATCACGGGATCGGCGCTCGTCTACGACATCGCCGATCCCGCCGGTGGCAAGGGCGAGCCGGTGAAGCCGCTGGCGACAATCTACCCGGACCTGCGCAAATTCATCCGCGAAGGCTATGTGCGCTACGCCTTCACGCGCTTCGGCGCTGCCTATGTCGTGTCGATCCAGTGCCTGGACAGCGCCGCAAAACCGCGGCGGCTCGCCTGCAAGGAGGCCTACCCCGTTGCCGAGCGCTTCCTGAAGGCGCTGCACGTTGCCGGCGGCCAGCGCATGCGGCCGCTGATGGACGTTGCCTCTGATCTGATCGATCGCCCGGCCGCACGTTCGGCGGATTTCAGCTACCGGCCGAGCGGCGACATCATCCCGAACACCGGCTATCGCAAGCAGGGCGGCCATCCCGATCCGATGGCCTATGCGCAGATCCGCTTTCCGCTCGAGAAAGCGCCCGCCTTCGTGCATTCGCAATCCTACGCCAAGCGCGACAGGGACGATGGCCCGACCGCTTATCCCTGGCGCGACAATTTCTGCGAGTCACGCAGCTTCGAGGTCTGGCAGTGCGGCGGCGGCTATGGCCACCAGGGCGAGGACATTCGCGCCGCCGACTGCCCCTCGCCCGGTGACGGCCGCGAACCCTGCGATGCCAAGCAGCGCGGCGTCGTTGCCGTGCGCGACGCCATGGTGATTCGCGCCTCCAAGGACCAGGCCGCGACGCTTGAGGTCAACAGCCGCACCGAGCACATTCGCTTCCGCTACATGCACATGAATCCGCAGGCGTTGAACGCCGACGGGGTGCTCAATGGCCGCATCGTCACCGAAGGCGCGAAGATCGGCGTCATCTCGAACTATCTCGACCATCCCGCGGGCACATCGATGCACCTGCATTTCGACGTCCAGGTATTCACCCGCGACGGCTGGATCTGGGTCAGCCCCTACGTCACGCTGGTGTCGGCGTATGAACGCCTGATCCGCGCCCGCGGCCGCGAGGTCGGCCCGGAGATCGCGGGCAGCCCGCAGCCCGTTGCACACGCGCTGCCCGAGGATGTGATCAAGCCCGATCAGCGCGAGGGGTCGAGCGGCGAAGAGAATTGACGCGCAGCCCGCGCCGCCCTTCACTGGCCCCAGAATTGCTTTGCTTCCCCTGAGCAAACAGGATGAAGGAAAGCACATGCGTTGTCTCACCATTGCAGCCGTTCTGGCCGCAACGCTCGCCGTGCCGGCTCATGCGCAGGAGTTGAGCGGCACTCTGAAGAAGATCAAGGACACCGGCGGGATCACCCTCGGGATCCGCGACAGCGCCGTGCCGTTCAGCTACATCGACGACAAGCAGAAGATCGTCGGTTACGCGGTCGACATCTGCATGAAGATCGTCGACGAGATCAAGGCCGAGCTCAAGCTGGACAAGCTCGAGGTCAGTGAAAACATCGTCACGTCGTCCAATCGCATTCCGCTCATGGCGAACGGGACTATCGACCTCGAATGCGGCTCGACGACCAACAACGCCGACCGTCAAAAGCAGGTGTGGTTCACCAACACGCATTTCCTCACGGCGAGCCGGTTCGTATCCAAGAAGGCGCTGAAGCTCGACCAGGTCGATGACCTCAAGGGCAAGGCCGTCGTCTCGGTCGCGGGCACGACCAACATCACCCAGCTCAACAAGGCAAACGCGGCCCGCTCGCTCGGCATCACCGTGATGAATGCCAAGGACGTCCCCGAGGCGTTCCTGATGGTCGAAACCGACCGCGCGCAGGCCTTCGTCATGGACGACATCCAGCTTGCAGCCATGATCGCCTCGTCAAAGGATCCGTCGCTCTACGCCATCAGCAGCGGCGCATTCTCCGATCCGGAGCCCTATGGCATCATGCTGCGCAAGGACGACACGCCCTTCAAAGCGGTGGTCGATCGGGCAACCGCAAAGCTCTACAAGAGCCCCGAGATCGAGAAGATCTACAACAGATGGTTCATGGAGCCGGTGCCGCCGCGCGGCCTCAACTTCCACGTCCCGATGCCGGCCTCGCTGAAGAAGTCATTCGAGAACCCGTCGGACAATCCCGATCCTGCGTCCTACGGAGGATGAGGACGGTTTGAGGCGTGGCCCGGATTACGCTTCGCTCGATCCGGGCTACAAGTCACTCCAGAAACGTCGTCAATTGCGCGCCCTCGTCCGCCACGAACACAGCGATCAGTTCGGCCGGCTCCGTGGTGCTGGCGTTGGCGGAGACCAGATGCGTCGCGCCCGGCGGCTCGAAGAAGGACTGGCCGACACCGAACGTCTCGACGGGGCCGCCCCCGAGCTGGGAGCGGATCTCGCCCTTCGTAATGTAGGCCGTCACCGAGCCGGCGTGCCGGTGCGGCCGCGAAAACCCGCCCGGGCCGTAGAACACGCGCACGATGGTGACGCGCTTGCCCGGTACGTTGGGCAATGCGTACGAGCCGATCGGCTCGACCTTGTCGAGCGGCGAGCTCTCCGCAGCTGTAGCGCAGAGCGGCGCGAGTGCGCCTGATACGGTGTCCATTGTCACCGGCAGCACCTTGCCGATCGCAAGCGCGCAGACGAGCCCACCGATGACGGCCAGCGCCGTCGAGCGCAGTGGCACGGGTCGCGGCATGGTGACCAAATTCATTGCAGTCATGACAACCTCCCCTCGTTACAATCAGGATGACGCGGCGTTCGCCGCGACGGGCCGCTTCGCCGGCGTCCAGCGAAAGGCCGCGCCAAACCGGTTCCAGACGTTGATCGAGGCAATTGCCGACGTCAGATACATCAGCTCGGTCTCCGAGAATTCACGCTGTACCTCTGCGTAGACCTCGTCGCCGAAGCCGTCTGGCAGCAGGGTCAATGCCTCGGCCCAGGCCAACGCCGCACGCTCGCGCGCCGAGTAGATCGGTGCCTCGCGCCAGACCGCGACCAGATGGAGCTTGTCCGCCGGCACGCCGAGCCGCTCCGAGAGAAGGATATGATGCTGCACACAGAAGGCGCAGCCGTTGATCTGCGAGGCGCGCAGTTTGACCAACTCGAGCAGCTGCTTGTCGAGGCCGGCCTTGGCCGCGACCTGGCCCAGCGCTAGCACCAGATCATACGCGTCGGGCGCGATCCGTTTGAAATCATCGTATTCGCTGCGGGCGTGTGACATTGCCGTTCACCTCGTGCTATTGTAAGACTGCTTATATCTTATAAGAGCTCTTACATCATGCGCAAGTCGGCGGCCATCAAGAAATCGAAACCGGAGCAGAGGGGATCCAGGCAGGAGGCTGCAGTGCACGTCCCCGCCCCCGGCGAAGGCAAGCGCGGCGAGCAAGGCTATCTCGGCTATCTCTTGCGTCAGGCCCACGCCGCGGTGCGGCTGAAGATGGAACGCACGCTGGCTGATCTCGGCGTCACCTCGCCGCAATTCGCCGTGCTGACGATGCTGAACGCTTATCCGGGCCTGTCGGGAGCCGATGTCGCCCGCCTCACCTTCCTGACACCGCAGACCGTAGGCGTCATTATCCGCAACCTCGAGCGCGACGGCGCGATCCTGATGACGCCGCATCCCGTCCACGGCCGCATCCAGCAATGGACGCTGACGCCGCGTGGCGCGACGCTGCTCAGGGCATGCCGGGATCGCGTGCTCGAACTGGAGAAGCGCCTGGTGACAGGGCTCGACGGCAAGGCTGAAGTCACTGTCCGCCGTTGGCTTGCGGGCATCGCAGCCGATCTGCAGGACGAGGCCTAGTCGCCTCCTCCGTCGCCGCCGTCACCATCGCCGAAATCGCCGAAGCCGAAGTCGCCGTCGCCCTGAATGCCGCGGCCGAAGTTCTCTGCGATGATCATCATGACCACGACCAACAGCCCCGCGCCGAAGGGCCAGGGATTGGCACGGATGATGTCGAACAGCTCTCGCATATGCGCATGATGCGCAGATGGAAGCGAATCGACCGTAAAAGGACAGGCGTAAAGTTTGGGGTTTTAGCGGCTGGCCTATCCGCCCTTCAACGCTTTCTTAACCTCGCCATCGGGCCAGGCCTCGCCCGCCGCAATGACCCGGACGCGGCTTCGGTCCGCAGCATTGACCAATACATGCGAACTGATCCGGTCGCCACTCGGCTCCAGATGCAAATCCGTTTCAGGCTTCCAGCTCAGCGTCGCCGCGAGATCGCCGGGAAAAATCTGCCAGCACGATCCGTCGTCGAGCTCGACGACATGGCTTTCCGCATGCGCGCGTATCTTCATTATACCCCGAAGTCCTACTGAGGAAGGCGGGCCCCGGCTCGTTCGCCGGGGCCCTGCTCCGTCAATCGTTGTCGTGATGAATCACGGTCTTGCTGCGGTTGCCGAATTCATCCTCCTTCTTGATCACCGTGGTGCGGTCGGCGGGCGCTCGCTCCTTGATGACGGTGGTGCGATCGCGGTCGCGATCACGATCGCGGTATTCATGGGATTCACCGACCGTCACGCCGGCACCGACCGGTCCGACGTGAACACCGACCTCATCTGCGAACGCAGGGGCCGCAATGGCCGTGACCATGGCAGCGGCAAACAGATACTTCCTCATCTCATCCTCCTCCAATGTGCGGAGGGAATGCGGGAGTGCGACACTTTGTTCCGGGGGAACGCAACGTCCAAAGCCTGTTCCTCCTGTTCCAGGAACCGGCTCACACCAGCCATGTTTCCCGCTACAATGCACCCATGAAACAAGCTGATTCCTCGGTCCATCACAGCCGCCGCGCCCTGCTCCAATCCACGCTGGGCGCGGCCGCCGTGCTCGCACTCCCAGCGCGTGTTCTCGCGTCGCCGCCCGGCTTCGATGAATGGCGCGAAGGTTTTCGCGCACGCGCAATGGCAAAAGGCATTTCGGCGGCGACCTGGCAGCGTGCGATGGCGCGGGTCGAGCCGGACATGAGCGTGTTCAAGCAAATGCGCAACCAGCCGGAATTCCACGAGCAGGTCTGGCAGTACATTAATCGCCGCGTCTCTGATTGGCGCATCATCAACGGCAAGATCGCACTGAAGAACAACGAGGCATTGCTTGCGCGCATCGAGCGCGATTTCGGCGTCGAGCGCGGCACGCTGCTGGCGCTTTGGGGCGTGGAGTCCGCCTACGGCGATCCGCTGGTGCAGCAGAACCACATGACGCCGGTGTTTCCCTCGCTCGCCGCGCTCGCCTGGAACGAGCCGCGCCGCAAGGCCTATTGGGAGACCGAGCTGATCAATGCGCTGCGCATCGTCGACAAGGGCTGGAGCACGCCGGAGGAGATGCAGGGCTCCTGGGCCGGCGCGATGGGACATTCGCAATGGATGCCGGAAGTCTGGCTCAATGTCGGCATCGACTATGATGGCGACGGCAAGGTCTCGCCGTTCGGCAAGCCCGACGATGCGCTGGGATCAACGGCAAAGTATCTCGTCAATCGCGGCAAATGGCGCCGCGGCGAGCATTGGGGCTACGAGGTGCGCGCATCCGGCGACATGAGCGGCAGCCGCACCTATGCGGCGTGGCAAGCCGCTGGTGTCACCCGCGCCGACGGCCAGCCGTTTCCGCAACCGAATGCGACCGCACAGATGTGGACGCCGGTCGCGGGCGGACCGACATTTCTACTCGGACCGAACTTCTATTCGGTGAAGAGCTATAATCCCTCGATGAACTACGCGCTGGCGATCTGCCATCTCGGCGACCGCTGCCTGGGCGCGCCGCCGTTCATTCAGCCCTTCCCGGGCTCCGAGCGCGTGCTGACGCTCGCCGAGGTGCAGGAGATGCAGACGCGGCTGACCAAGGCCGGTTTCGACACTGGCGGCACCGACGGCCGCGTCGGCAATGACACCATGAAGGCGATCAAGGATTTTCAGCAGCGCGCCGGGATCACGCCCGCCGATGGGTATGGCGGGCTCAAGGTGCTGGCCAAGCTGCGGCAGGGGTCGTAGACGGCCTCAGTGCCGGTACTGCGGCTCCTCCGCATCGAGCTGGCGGCGGATCGCCGCGAGATGCAATCGCGCGGATTCGGAATCGCCTTCGCGCATCTGCTTATAGGTTTCTGCCGCAATTGCGGGATCAACCGGCAAAACCTTGCGCCCCGTCGACATCGCCAGCACCTGCACTTCGGCCGCGCGCTCGAGGTAATAGAGATCGTCCCAGGCCTCTGCGATGGTCGGGGCCAGCACCATCACGCCGTGATGTTTCATGAAGACGATGTCGGCATCACCCACGGCTGACGCAATGCGCGCGCCTTCGCGATTGTCGAGCGCGAGGCCGTTGTAATCGCGGTCGACCGCGGTGCGGCCGTAGAATTTCAGCGCGGTTTGCCCGGCCCAGATCAACGGATCGCCCTCGGTCATCGATAGCGCGGTGGCATAGGGCATGTGGGTGTGGAAGGCGACCTTCGCGCGCGGCAGGCGCTTGTGCATCTCGGCGTGGATGTAGAATGCAGTCGCCTCGGGCTCGCCTTCGCCATCGAGCACATGGCCATGGAAGTCGCAGATCAGGAGCTTTGAAGCCGTTAGCTCGCGGAAAGCGTAGCCATAAGGGTTGACCAGGAAGAGATCGTCATGGCCCGGCACCACGGCCGAAAAGTGGTTACAGATACCCTCCTCAAAACCATTGCGCGCGGCCATCCGGAAGCAGGCAGCAAGATCCTCGCGCGCAGTGCGGATCGCATCGGTCGCGAGGTCCGGCCGGTTCGAGCGAACGGCTGCGGGTGAGGAAGCGTGAAGGCTGTGCGCCATGGCGAAGGAGACCTCTTTCGGGCAGGAGACGGCAGCGTTTTACAGGGCCGACGCCTGCGCGTCAGCCCCTGCGACCGCCACCCTGCCCTGCGCGTCTCACGCCCGCCGCGGCACGCCGCCGGCATTCATGCCGCCGTCGATGACAAGCTCGCTGCCGGTGACGTAACGCGAGGCATCCGAGGCCAGATACAGCACGCCGGAGGCGATCTCCGCAGCCTCGCCTGCGCGGCCCAGCGGGGTTGCGACCTTGGCGCGCTCCTCCGGATTGATCGGCGCGTTCTGGCCAGCGCCAGTCGCTCCGGTCGGGATCTTGCCCCAGATCGGCGTATCGATGATGCCTGGATGCACGGAGTTGACACGGATGCCGTCGCCGGCCGCCGCGCACTCCATCGCGATCGATTTGGCGAACAGCCGCACGCCGCCCTTGGTCGCCGAATAGGCCGACAGCCCCGGCGCGCCGCGCAAACCCGCGAGCGAGGACATCATGACGATCGAGCCGCCGCCAGTCTTCCGCATCAACGGCAGGCAATGCTTGACCGAGAGAAACACGCCGTCGAGATTGATCGCATTCTGTTTGCGCCAGTCAGAGAGCGTCATGTCGGTGATCGAGGGCACGGCGATGCCGATGCCGGCATTGGACACCATGATGTCGAGCCGGCCGTAGCGCTTCGCGATCTCGGCTGTGATCTCGATCCAGCGCTCCTCGCTGGTGACGTCCTGCTCGAGAAAGATCGCTTTGCCGCCGGCTTTTGTGATGCGCCTGGCGAGCTCGGGGCCGCGCAGCTCGTCGATGTCGGTCGCAATGACGGTCGCGCCCTCGCGCGCGAACAGCTCGACGATTGCTTCGCCAATGCCGGATGCGCCGCCCGTCACCAGTGCGACCTTGCCTTCAACCTGCCCTGCCATGTTCACTCCCTTTTCTTGTTGTTTGAAGTTTGTTGTTTGAAGCCGCTACCTGATTACGGATGGCCCCTGGTCCGGTAGTGCGACGTCGATGACGCGAAACTGCACACGCTCGGCGCCCTGATAGCGATCGACCGACAAAGAGCCGGCAACATGCAGCTGCTGGCCGCGATTGGCGAGCAGCGCGTTGCCGAGCTTTTGTCCGACCGAGCGGAACGCGATGCCGTTGACGATGGCACCGTCCCCCGACTTGAAACGAAGGCGCAGATGCGCCTGTCCCACCTCATCGGCAAAGACGAGCTGATGCGCCGGCAGCGCCAGCACGGCTTCCGGATTGCCGCTACCGAAGGGACCCGCGCGATTGAGCGTGGTCGCAAGCTCAGTCGTCACCGCCCGCGCCGAGATCGCGCCGTCGATGTAGAGCTCGTTGACGTGACGCGCCTCGGCGACGTCCTGCGCCAGCGCGTTTTCGAGGTAGGCACGGAATTCGGCGAGCTTTTCCTTGCGTAGCGTGACGCCCGCGGCCATCGCGTGGCCGCCGCCCTTGAGCAGGATGCCGTCCGTGACCGCCTGCCGCACGGCCTTGCCGAGATCGACGCCGGCGATCGAGCGGCCCGAGCCGGTGCCGATACCGCCGGGCTCGAGCGCAATCGCAAACGCGGGCCGCGAGAACTTCTCTTTCAGGCGCGAGGCGACGAGGCCGACCACGCCGGGATGCCAGCCTTCTGACGCGGTGACGATGACGCCGAGCTTGTCTTCCAGCCCGATCGAAGCAAGCGCCTCGGCTTCGGCCTGCGCTTCTGCCGCCTGCTCGATGATTCGGCGCTCGCTGTTGAGACGGTCGAGTTCGGCGGCGATCCGCGCGGCCTCGACGCTGTCGCCTTCGAGCAGAAGCCGAACGCCGAGATCGGCACGACCGATACGGCCGCCTGCATTGACGCGCGGTCCCAGCATGAAGCCGAGATGCCAGGCCTCCGGTGGGCCATTGAGCCGCGCCACGTCCATCAGCGCGGTGTGGCCGACATGGTCGCGCCGCCGCATCGCGATCAGCCCTTTGGCGACGAAGGCGCGGTTCAGGCCGATCAACGGCGCGACATCCGCGACCGTGCCGAGCGCGACATGATGCAGCATGCCGAGCAGATCGGGCTCGGGCATCTCCGCGTTCCAGAAGCCGCGCTGGCGCAGTTCGCGGTTGACCGCGACCAGCGTGACCAGCACGAGGCCGACGGCGGCGAGATGGCCGAGGCCGGAGAGATCGTCGAGCCGGTTCGGATTGACCAGGGCGTCGACCTCCGGCAGCTCCGTGCCGGCCTGGTGGTGATCGATCACGACGACGGACATGCCGAGGCGCTTGGCTTCAGCCAGCGGCTCGATGCTGGTGGTGCCGCAATCGACGGTGACGAGCAGCGTCGCGCCCTTGGCCCCCAGGGCGCGAACCGCTTCGACGTTGGGGCCATAGCCTTCAAAGATGCGGTCCGGAATGTGGATCAGCGGATCGAGCCCGCAATGGCGCAGATGCCAGGCGAGCAGCGCCGCCGAGGTTGCACCGTCGACGTCGTAGTCGCCGAAGATCGCGACCGTCTCGCCCTTCACTGCCGCATCGGCGATCCGCTTCGAGGCGGCTTCCATCTCCGTCACGGTGAACGGATCTGGCAACAACTTTCGGATGGTCGGATCGAGGAAGTCGGGCACCGCGTCGATGTCGACACCGCGGCCGGCCAGCACCCGCGCCAGCAGTTCCGGCAGCTGGTGACGCTGCACGATGGCCAGCGCCGTGGCGGCGCCCCGCGCGTCCAGCCGGTCGCGCCAGAGCTTGTCGGTCAGCGAGCGCGCCACGCCCAGGAAGGCCTGAGGCATTTCGACGGGCAAGGCGGTGGCGGGCGGCGTCATAAGGGGAAGTCTGCTGTTGGGAACTTGGGACCCGGACAAGCGCGAATGTCCGGTCACTGGGCTGAAAGGGATTGGCCGGCAATCCTTCGGGATTTGCAACGGCCGGACCGCACAAATCGGTGGATTGCCGCTTTGCTGCACCGACTGACTACCATTTGGGCATTCCGTAAAACAGCAAATTAAGCGGGCGTTAGGCGGAATCTTCGAAAACGAATCTTATTCGATCTGTAAGTCGTAGTTCCCAGTTCATTGCAGATCAGGCCTCATTGCCAAGGAATGCCCAATGTCTGCTGCGCTGGGTCTGAAAGCCAAACCGATCGCCACCGAACCCACTGATGACGATTCCGACATCTCCGCGCTGATCAACCGCCTGACCGCGGAGGTCAACCAGATCGCTGTCGACAAGACCAAGTCGATCCAGCAGATCACCAACCAGATGAAGATGCTGGCGCTGAACGCGCTGATCGAGAGCTCGCGGGCCGGCGCGCAAGGCGCGGGCTTCGCCGTGGTGGCGCAGGAGGTGCGCGGCGTCGGCCAGCAGGTCGAGACCATCGCGCGCGAGCTCGAGACGCAGCTGACGAAACGCACCGGTGATCTCGTCGCCTCGATCGACCGCATGAGCCAGCGGTCGCGCGGCGAGCGCATGATGGATCTGTCGCTCAACGCGGTCGAGCTGATCGACCGCAACCTCTATGAGCGCACCTGCGACGTGCGCTGGTGGGCGACCGATTCCGCCGTGGTCGATTGCGCGGCCTCGCCTACTCCTGCCGCGGTGACCTATGCCTTGCAGCGACTCGGCGTCATCCTCGGCGCCTACACCGTCTATCTCGACCTCTGGCTCTGCGACCTCGACGGCAACGTCATCGCCAACGGCCGCGCCGACCGCTTTCGCGTCGCCGGCCAGAACGTCGCCCACACCAAATGGTTTCGCGAGGCGAAGACCCTGCGCTCCGGCGACGACTATGTCGCCGGCGACATCGAGAACCAGCCTCTGCTCGGCAACGCCCAGGTCGCGACCTATTGCGCCAGCGTCCGCGCCGGCGGCCAGGCCAACGGAGCGCCGATCGGCGTGCTCGCCATCCATTTCGATTGGGAGCCCCAGGCGCGTGCCATCGTGCAAGGCGTGCGCGTCGGCGACAACGACAAGGCGCGCGTGCTGCTGGTCGACTCGCATTTCCGCGTCATCGCCGCCTCCGACGGCCAGGGCATTTTGAGCGAGCGCATCTCGCTGTCGCTCAACGGCCAGCGCTCGGGCTTCTACCAGGACCGCTCCGGTACGATGATCGCGTTCCATGCGACGCCGGGCTACGAGACCTATCGCGGCCTCGGCTGGTACGGCGTGATCGTTTGCGCCGCGTGAGCCTGGAGCTGATCTGACCTGCAAACCTGAAAACAACCCCATGCACAGTAGCCGGGTGGTTGTTTTCATGATGCATTTCGTCATCGATCTGGCAGGGCGAAAACGTCTCCGGCATTCAGTCTTGATCTCGCTGGGAGCAACCGCTCGACTCGCGTTTTCGCGGGATGCCATTTGACACGTCGGGCAAAACACCGGCATGCTGCGATCATGGCGCAATTCGCAGCCGAGGCTGTTGATGACCAAGCCTCCCCTGTCAGATCCTCAAGCCCGCGCCAGCTCCGACAGCACCGGCAACGCGCCGCAGGGCGGGTTTGCCGATCTGGTGCCCGAACTCAGCGTCTCGAACCTTCAAGCCAGCCTGTCGTTCTGGCGAGACCTGCTCGGTTTCGACATCGCCTATGACCGTCCCGCTGCGCGATTTGCCTATCTCGTCAGGGGACGCTTGCAAGTGATGCTGTGTGAATTGAACGGACGCTGGGAGACGGCCGAGATGCATCAGCCATTCGGGCGCGGTGTCAATTTCCAGATGGTCGTCGATCGCATCGAGCCAATGCTGACTGCGCTCGACAAATCGAAATGGCCGCTCTACGAGCCGCCGAACGAAGCCTGGTATCGGGTCGGTGACCTCGAGGTCGGGCAGCGTGAGTTTCTTGTCCAGGATCCCGACGGTTATCTCGTGCGCTTCGTCGAGCGCCTGGGGGCACGCCCACCACCACCCCCGGAGCGCCAGGGCGTGGACTCATAACCCGCGGCCCGCCATGGCCGGATAGATGCGAGTTGGACGAGGGCAAGGTAGTTTCCTTCGCTCGCCAAGGGCTTTGGTAGACCTAGCTTAGCTAGCGCGCAGTCGCCCGCGTCGTCACCGACTCGATAAAGGATCGCATTGGTTCGGACAGGGACGTGTCCGTCGTGTTCAGCCCGTAGATTTCGGACATATGGCTTTGGCCGCTCAGCGACACGAAGGTCGGGCACTTGCTTTCGCGGCAGAGCCTGGCCTTCAACGCCTCGGCCTGGTTGACGTAATAGGGAACATCTAGTTCGCCGTGAGCTATCAGCAGCGGGACGTTCGTTTTTGTCAGTCCGGCAATTGACGAACGATCTGCCCATAACTCGGTGTCCGAACCGAAATAGGATCGCTGGCCGGGAACGTCGATCTCCGGTTTGAGGTCATAGGTGCCGGAAACGAGAATGGCTCCCGCGGCGCGAACCGGACTTCTGCCGCCAATCTCGGGATGGGCTAGATAGGACGACACGTGCGTGGCGCCCGCAGAATGTCCCATCACGACGATCCGGTCGGGATCTCCTCCGAGTCGCGCAATGTTGGCGTGAGTCCAAGCGACAGCCGCCGCGACGTCTTCGACGGCAGCCGGCCACGGATTGGCCGGCGCCAGGCGGTACGTCATGTTAACGCCCACCATCTTGTGCTCGACGGCCCAAAGCATGACGTTGTCGTAAAACGGGCTTCCGGCGGCGCGTTTGTCGCCTCTCTCATAGCCCCCGCCATGAACGAACAGCAGCACCGGCAGTGCCGAGGCCGCATCGTTCGGCCCGAACACGTCAAGGCGATGACGCTCGCCGCTGCCGTACTTTTCGTCGCGCGTGACGGCCACGCCGGCATAGGGCTCCTTCCGCTGCAGCGGCGCGAATAATTTGGCGGTCTCGAGCGCATTGATGACAGGCCCGATCTTCTGGACTGCGTCCCTGATCTCCTGCGGCAATTCACCCGCAATGGAATGAGACGACACGAGAGCAACGAGACCGGCCAGAAGAATGCGCATCGCTTTTCCTAACTTCGCCTAGATGGCGGTTGCAAGCTTACCCCCGCACGCTCCACGGATTGATGCTTTCGCCTCACTTCAATCATGCGTACTACTCATGTATGCAATCCTGACGATTGCGGGAGTTTGCCATGGACAAGGTTCGGCGGTTGGAGATGGTCGTTCGCGCGGCGGACTTTGGCGGTTTCGCGGCGGCGGCCAAGCACATGAACATAACGCCATCGGCCGTCAGTCGCGGCATCGCCGAGCTGGAGCGGACGTTGCGGATTTCGATCTTCAAGCGAAGCACGCGGCATATCCAGCTCACAGAAGAAGGCCGCGAACTCTACCACAGTGCCCTGGACGTCCTGGAGCGGCTGGCGGCAATCGAAGTGACGGCCAATGCCGTCGACAAGCAGGTCAGGGGCACGATCCATGTCGGGATCATGCCGCCGCTCAGCCGCCACGTCGTCATGCCGCAATTGGCCGGATTTCTGGATGCCTATCCAAATTTGCGGATCGAGTTTCACGCAACGCAAGATACCCGGGCAATTCAGTCCGAAAATATTGACGTGCTGTTGCACGTCGGCGAGCCGCCGCCTTCGCGATTGATCGCCCGTAAGCTGGGACAGGGCCGGCCCGCAGCCTATGCGTCTCCCGCCTACATCGCACGACATGGCGAGTTGAAGGACCCTGACGAGTTGCGTGCGCATCGGTGCCTGGCGTTCAAGCCGGACTGGCTGGCGCAGCCCTTTGTCAGATGGACCTTTACCAAGGGCGCCAGGACCAAGACGATCAAAATTAATCCTGCAATCGTCACGTCGGACCGGGAAGCCTTGCTCGTTGGTGCAGCGTCATCCGCAGGCGTCATCTTCATGGCCTGCTTCGATCCCGGCCTGATCGCATCGAAGCAACTCATCCGACTGTTTCCTGACTGGAGCTGCAAGCCGAGCTTCAACATCTACGCGCTCTATCGCGACAAATCGACGAAGGCCCCGCGCGTTGCGTCGTTCCTCTCCTTCGTGCAGCGTTCCTTCAGGGATTTTGACCGGGATGAGCACACCATCCTTCATGCTGGGAGCTTCAACCCGCAACGACCGAATGGTCGAAGCGTATTTTACGATGGCACTGCTCGGAAAGAGTCCTGAGGCCGGCACTGCGAAAGCGAATTATTCTTAGGTGCCTTGCAATGTCGGCTTCTGCCCCATCGCGACATATCGCGCTGCCGCACGAACTTGGTCGCCATAGGAGCAAAGCGGACGTAGTCACCAGTCACGTGACGCCGCCGGGTTTATAGGTACACGGCCTAGCCCACTGCCTTCGCCGCCGCCCGTCCCCAGAACAGGCAGCCGCCGAGGAAGGTGCCTTCCAGCGAGCGATAGCCGTGCACGCCGCCGCCGCCGAGCCCGGCGGCTTCGCCCGCCGCGTAGAGGCCGCAGGTGATCGAATTCACCTCGCTCGAAATAAATTTGGGGCTTCCCTTGTTCTATCGCGCAGCGCAGCGGTGTGTTCGGACGCCTTTAGCTCCGGATCATCGCTAGTCTTGTCGCTGCCAACCTTGGTACCCACAAATCCCTGACAGCGCGCTACGGACGGGTGTTTTCCGGGCGCCGAAGTTCTATCGAAGTCGCACGATCTTCGCTGCAAGATCGGGATAGCGGCTGATCCTGTACGTCGCGTTTTCGCATGTCAGCACCCAGACATCGTGATCCGGCCGCGACCGTTTTGCGTTCCGCACGGCGCGTTGCGGGTTGTCACAGGCGACTCCTTGAGTGCGAAGCTGGGCCGCAAGCATGTCCTTGACTGTTTCGGCAGCCACCGACGCGATCAGCCCGGAACGCCCCGACGACATGGTAGCAAGGAGCAAAAATAGGAAAATCGCAAAATTGCGAAGCGCGCTCATTGATTCACTCCAGTGCGGCAACGCGGCGCCGTTCAGGATTTCACGCAGGTTAAGGGGGCGTCTGATGTCGTGCAATGCAAATTCGGCAAACGGCCAAGTGCCTTGCCGGTCACGCCTTCGCATGGACCCTAGCTATGCAGCTTATCGGGCAGCCTTGGCGCCCTCCCGGGCTGGCCCCGGTTGGACGCTTATGGGGTAGAAGCGGACATCAGCCAGCCGACGATCTCCGCTGAAACCGTCGAAAATAACCCTGAGGCGGCGTTTCGGACCTTTGGGCACCGTTTGATCTACATCAACAGAAGCTTTGCGACATTGTGTCCCGAATAAGCGCCGAAGGGGGGATCTTCCGATGACTCGTACCCACCCGGATGACGATAGTTCAAAGCTAGAAAGCCACAACCGCTACAGCTTGCGGCACCACGCTGACCGCCGCTTGTTTGCTGTGCTGCACGATGGGGACGACCAGCCTCGCACAGCAAACCACCGGCACGCCGGTCATCCCGGCAAGCCGACGCCGTAACATGGCGAAGCGAAATTCAGTGCATCTCAATATTCTGTGCGCCCTGCCATCGAGCCCCAGGAGAACCGAGTATGTCCCGAAGCAATCGCGATCCGGCAGTATTTGTTTCGCTTGCATCAGCGATCTTGTTGTCATGTGCTTGCGTTTTACTGCCTGCACCAACTGCGGCCCAAACGCCCTCGGATCAGCCGGTGATCTACCTCAACCAGGCATGGTCGCAGGAAGATCGGGATTGGTACTATCATTTCTCGCAAGGTTCGGCCGTCCTCTCCTACGACATTTCCTTGAACCTCGAGGTTGCCGACGGCCAAGAGCTATTCCTGTCGAACGCAAATAGCGAACGCTACGGACTGATCACTCAACCTCCGGGACCATATAATCCCGACGGTTTGCCAATTGGTATCAGCAAGACCATCGTGGCGACTCCGATAGATAGCTGGCCGGCCGGCGAATACACGGGCTTGACCTGCGCGGCCTGCCACGAAACGCAACTTAACTACAAGGGCAAACGCATTCGCATCGATGGCGGGGTTGCGAATGCGTTCGATTTCCAGGCCTATGTTCAAGCTCTCAATGCAGCGATGCGTGCGACTTTGGCGGACGCGGCCAAATTTGATCGGCTCGCGGCACGGCTTGAAGCGGCAAACCCCGAGGCCAAGGCCAAGTTGCGCGAGCGCTTCGAACGCCAGGCCGCGTTGACGCACGAATATGCCACGCGAACCGCCGCGACTCTCTGGCCTTGGGGGCCGGCGCGAATGGATGCCATCACCCTGATCAACACTAGAGTGACCGCCACTCTGCCTGGTATCCCAGAGAACACATCATCGCCGGTCGCGCCTGCCAAGCCTCCGTTTTTGTGGAACGCTCCACAAGGACTGTGGACGCAGTGGTCGGCAATTGTTCAAAATCCCCTGGCTCGCAATCTGGGCGAGACAATGGGCGTCTACATGCCCATAAACCTGCGCGCCAAAACTCCAGCAGATGGGCTGTTTGAGTCGAATGCGGCCATTCCAGAGCTTCACCGGGTTGAAGAGCAGTTGGCTCGACTTGCGCCGCCTAGCTGGCCCGAAGACGTGTTCGGGAAGATTGACCGTGAAAAAGCCAAGTCGGGCAAGGCACTGTTTGTGGAGCACTGCGCAAGTTGCCATAACGCATGGCCTTACCGGTGGACTGAGCCGAACAAATACGGCAAGCGCTTCGTCCTCGTCGGCCTTGGGCCGCTGTCATATGTGGGTACGGATCACACGCAAGCCGATGCAATCCGGCCATTCGCGGTCACAGGTCAACTCAGCAACTATTTGCGACCTGAGCTTCGCGGGAAGGACGCTGTTCCCATGACAGCGTTCGCTCAAAGTATCCAGCAAGCGATAATCGAGAGGGCCGTCGCAAAACTGAAATTGACGCCGGCCGAACTGCTGGATCTGGAGGGATATCGGGAGCTGCCACCGCCGCCAGCACCCGATCGGGTCTATAAGGCGGCCCCCCGCGACGGCGTGTGGGCCACTCCGCCATTCCTGCACAACGGATCAGTACCCAACTTGTACGAGATGCTGGTTCCGGCAAGCGACCGTTCGAAACAATTCTGCGTCGGCCGTGAGTTCGATCCGATCAAAGTAGGATTAGACACGACCTGTGGGCCCGCAGCATTCGTTCTGGATACGAGCCTGCTAGGTAACTCGAATGCTGGTCACTCGTTTCAGGAAGGGCCGCGCGGCAACGGGGTCATTGGTCCGCTTCTGACCGACGAGCAGCGATGGGCGCTCGTCGAATATTTGAAGTCCATTCCGGAGGAGCCTGGTCGCGTCACGCCGTTCGGCGGTCCGCCGGAAAAGCCTTGATCTTACGTTATGGTCGAGGGCAATGCCCTCGATCTAAGACTTGAGCGCGGCGACAAGGGACCGTGTCATGTCCGACCACATTGATGGGCCAAGACAGATCGGCGACCCGTCTGCCGACCTCACCGATCTGTTCGCTTTCGCCACCCCGGAAAATCCTGCGCGCATGGTGATAGCGGCGTGTGTTTTCCCGTCCGCCGGCACAACTGCGATGTTCTCGAACGCTGTCGACTACGCGTTCGCGATACGTCGGGTGACCGTGGCCGGCCTTGGAGACGCCGCGAAGTTTGAGCCTGATGAAGAGGAAGTTCGGTTCAGCTGCCGTTTCGACAATCTCAAACGCGGCACTGCCGCCGCCAACCCGGTCCAGGGCGGAACGTGCGTTCTTCCCGACGGTCGAACCCTCCCCATCGTCGTCAATGACGAAAGAGGGACGTCAACGCCGGACGGTGCCTTCCGCGTATTCGCGGGATTGCGTTCAGACCCATTTTACCTGGCGTGGCTTATTCCGGGCGTAAAGAAGGGACCCAATCTGCTCTTGCACGACAACGTGCTTGGCATCGTCATCGAGTTCGATGCCGCCCGCGTGCTTGATCCGGGCAGAGGCTCGCTGTTCGGCGTGATTGCCGAAACGGTACCCCTAAGACCAGATGTTATCGGGCAGAAGCCACCACGGATCGATTGGGTCGGCAGGCCGGAACAGACCAACATCCGTCTCGGCAACAGCGAGGCCGGTCCGGTCGATCTGCGCGACCTCTGGAATCAACAGACACCGTTTGCAATTGCTGCCGACCTCAAGCCTGTGTTCCGAGAGCGCCTGAAAGCGAGTTTAGCGAATTGGGACATGCGCGACGGCGTGGCGGACTGGACCCCCGCCGCTCTGGCCGCCAACGTGAATGTTTTTCTCGACGATTTCCTTTTGTTCGATGTTGCCAAGCCGATGACCGATACCAGTCATCTCGAGATCGAAAAGAGCGCCATTAGCGGACGAGCTCATCAGACCGGAGGCGGACGCACAGTCAATGCAAACGTCATCGACATTCTGATGACGTGGCTGATCAACCGAGACCGGGAGTTCATCCAAGGTGGGGCGACCGCGGCGACGAAACCGGGCACAAACGCCTTTCCGTATTTGGCGGTACCAAATACCGAGTTGCAGATGGTCGCCGACAGCGTCGATCTTACCGCAACGCCGGATGCGGTCTGGGCACTGATTGGAGGGTTCGATCCGAGCTGGCATCCGCTGGTCGCGAAGGTGGAGATGACGGGATCGGGCGTCGGACAGTTGCGCACGATCGAAACGATCGATGGCAAGCAGATCATCGAGCGTCTGAATGAGATTGATCAATCCGGCCGGTTTTATCGCTATACCAGCCTCAGCGGCATTCCGGCTTCGAACTATACCGGGACGCTCGGGGTCAAGCCTAAAGGCGACGGCAGCGTTGTCGAATGGCGTTCGCAATTTCTGCCGGATAACCAGCCGGATATCGTCGTGAAGGCGATCGTCTCAGCGCTGCTCAAGACGGGGCTTGATAGCCTGAAGCAGCGATTTGGAGCCGTAAAGTGACGCCCATTGCGGAACTCGATTGCGCCATTCCGCCAATGACCGACGGCGAGATCGCAGTCATCAATCTGGAGAGTGCGCGTAGGCGATCCTGGAGCAAGTTCTTCGAGAATCCGACCCGGGATAACGTTGCCGGGACAGTTGTCGAACACGAGCAACTTACGTTGCAGTTCGTCGGCGACGTCCTTGCCCTTGATCGGGTCGATCTGTTGGCTGCCCAGCTCGTTCAAGCCGACGCAGCCTCAGCGCGAGCGATGTTGATCCAGGCCCAGGTAGCATCAATGGGGCATCGCTTTTCCGAGGCCCGACAATATCTTGTGCAGGCCGAGATTGGCGGCGCGCCGACAGCGGACGTTGATCGCCTGCGATTGAGCATCGATCAGGCGTGCGGGTCGAATCTCGACAACGTGCT
The DNA here is from genome assembly GCF_049949285.1 of Bradyrhizobium ganzhouense. Classification (NCBI taxonomy): domain Bacteria; kingdom Pseudomonadati; phylum Pseudomonadota; class Alphaproteobacteria; order Hyphomicrobiales; family Nitrobacteraceae; genus Bradyrhizobium; species Bradyrhizobium ganzhouense. Next base: position 4,682,520 of record NZ_CP181318.1, on the reverse strand, counting down.
CGATGCGCGTCGCAGGATTGCAAGCGAGAACCACGCGCTGGAGGATTTTGTTGCCCTTGGGTCTCTGTTAGCCGATCTTCAAGACTTCACCGTCGCTGACCGGACTTACAAAGAGGCACTGCGGGCCTACCAGGACGTGTCGCCATTTCCTGTTGCCGGGGTTTGTTTTCAACTCGGCGTGCTTTGGGGCGAACTGGCGCGGGAGCCTGATCTTTGCGTAGCTGCCCAGTGGTATCAGCGTGCGATCGCGGTCCTGCCGATGTACACAAAAGCCCGTGTGCATTTGGCAGAGATTTATTCCTCAGACGGCAGTTTGGACGACGCAGAAGCACTACTTCGACCCATTGTTACGGTTGGCGATCCGGAGGTCGATTGGCGTCTTGCCGACGTCCTGGCCGCTCAAGGCAAGTTTGAAGAATCTGAAGCGCGCATGAGCATGGCCCGCTCCGGGTTCGACTCGCTTCTCGAGCGTCATCTGCTAGCCTTCGCGGACCACGGCGCCGAGTTCTACGCCGGGAGCGGAAACGATTGTCGCAGGGCTCTTCAGTTGGCGCGGATCAATGCCGACAATCGGCCCACGCGGCGCGCGCTTGAACAAGCCCGCAACATTGCAGTTTCTATCGACGATGCGGGAGCCGCCCTCGAACTTCCGTCCGTGGCCGCCAGGCGATAAGGTCAGGCTTCCACATTTTCGTCATCGGCCTGTAAAAGATGTCGATTGAAAAATCTGGAAGGGGAAGCGGCATGACAATCGATCGCAGGGCGTTTGTCGCAGGCGCGACGTCGATCGCAGTTGCGCCGGCGCTTGATCTGCTGCCAGGGCGATTGCTACCCCCTGAAGCGCCCGCAGGCCCGATCGTTTTGATGATCGACGGATGGACCGCGCAAAGCGAGAGCCGCGCCGCCGACGTGGTATGGATCAGGATCGGCCACTCCTGGCGAACGGTTTGGCGATGATTTTCACTGGCTGTTCGCCTCTGATGACCAAGCCTCCATTGTCGGATCCTCAAGCCCGCGCCAGCTCCGACAGCACCGGCAACGCGCCGCAGGGCGGGTTTGCCGATCTGCGACGGACATCGGATTCGCACCGCGTTTCGCCGGTCTTTTCAATCGCCGTTAAAGCTTCGGCCATGTGTCGTTGTTCCTCGTCGAACCGGCCCGGTTACGCCAGTGATTTTGCCCTTTGGGCTAAATGCCAGGGAACGAAAGCGACAGAGCCGCCCGATTGCCAGGCCGCAATGCCCGACGGGATCGTGGACCGATGCCGCGGGCGGCGAGCCAGCCGGCGACACGCCGAATGCGATGGCCGAAATCGCCCTGGGAAATATCCGCACCACCGCATTTCAACGCGACGTGCGCCTAGCATGGAAACCTATGAAGCTGGAGAGATCGATCACGCGATCCACGGCCTACATTGCAAGATAGCGCCGGCGGATGTCCGCGTTGCGGGAAAGACCGGCCGTATCCTCGCGATGCACTACCTTTCCCTTGTCGATGACAACCGCCTCCTCGGCAATCCGCAAGCAGAAATGCATGTTCTGCTCGGCCAGCAGGATCGTCGCGCCGCCGGCGCCTAGTTCCAGCAACACCTGTCCGATGGCGGCAACGATGATCGGCGCCAGTCCCTCGCTGGGTTCGTCGAGCAACAGGACCAGAGGATTGCCCATCAGGGCACGGGCTATCACCAGCAGTTGCTGCTCGCCGCCGGACAGGCGCCCCGCCTGGCGCGATCGGAGCCCGGTCAGGAGTGGAAACGTTTCCCAGATGCGCCGCAGCGTCCAGTCCCGCCGGCCGTCGGGACCGGCTTTTGCCGCGATCAAGAGATTGTCCTCCACGCTGTGCCCGGGAAAAACCTGCCGGTCTTCCGGCACATAGGCGAGACCAAGCTGCGCGCGCACATGCGGCGGCGCATGCGTGATGTCGCGGCCGTCGAAGACAATTCGGCCGCTACGCGCCGGGACGATGCCCGCAAGCATCTTCATCGTGGTGCTCTTGCCGGCACCATTGCGACCGAGCAGCGCCAGTGTCCGCTTCTCCTGAAGCGTAACATCGAGACCGAACAGGATTTGGCTCGCGCCGTAAAAGGCGCTCACGCCCTCGGCGCGCAGGAGGTCGGTCATGCCGCGTGCTCCTCCGTGCCGAGATAGGCGTCGATGACCGCATGATTGTTGCGGATCTCGTCCGGCGTGCCTTCCGCCAGCACCTTGCCGTAGCACAGCACGCGAATGCTGCTCGCGACCTTGAAGACGATGTCCATGTCATGCTCGATAAAGACCAGCGTGAGATTGCGCCGCTCCCAAAGGCCGCGGACGCGTTCGATCATCCGCCAGCGCTCGTCGGGGCCCATGCCGGCTGTGGGCTCATCGAGCAGCAGCACCTTCGGTTCAAGCGCGAGTGCGATGGCGATATCGAGCAGCTTCTGATCGCCGTGGGAGAGGATCGCCGCCTCGACGCCAGTTACATGCGTGAGCCCGACCAGTTCCATCACCTCTTCAGCGCGCTCGCGTATGCCAGGCGACGGAAAGCGATGGGAGAGATTGCCCCAGTGGCCGGCATAGGCGGTGGCTGCGGCCATCAGATTCTCGCGCACCGTCATGGTCGGAAAACAGCTCGCCACCTGGAAGGCGCGGCCGATGCCACGATGCATCCGCTCGGCCTTGGACAGCTGAAGGATGTCTTGACCGTCGAGCAACACCTCGCCGGAGCTGGCCGTGAAGGCACCGCTGATCAAGTTGAAGAAGGTGGTCTTGCCGGCTCCGTTCGGTCCGATGACCGCCGAAAGGGATCCTGATGGGAACGCGAGCGACACGTCGTCGATCGCCCGTACGCCTCCAAATGCCTTGGTGAGGTTTTTGATCTCGAGCTTCATGGTGCGCGCTTGCTCCAGGCCAGCCGGATGAAATCGAGCACGCCGCGGCGTAGGCCGAGCGCAAAGGCGAGGATTACGATCCCCAAGACGAGGCCATGATATTCCGTGAAACGCTGCACCACGTCATTCAGCGCAAGCAGGATCATCGCACCCAGCACGGGCCCAAGGAACGTATTGATGCCGCCCAGCATGACCGCGAAGATCGCTTGGCCGGAATTCGGCCAATCCGCGAGTTCGGGATAGGCGCCCGAGACGAATAGCGCCGCCAGCACGCCACCAATGCCGGCGAAGCCACCGGCAATCGTGAACGCCCAGAGCCGTGCACGCCACGGAACAATCCCCAGAAAGCTTGCGCGATCCTCGTTGTCGCGGATCATGCGCAGCGTCAGTCCGAATGGACTCATCGTGATGTGGCGCAGTACGAGCAGCCCGAGCACAGCCACAACAGCGCACAGCCGATAGAGATGAAGCTGAGAGCCGAGCTCGAAGCCGAAAATTTCGCGGCGCGGGATGCCGCCGCGCAGACCTTGGTCCCCGCCGGTCAGGCTTTGCCAAGAGATGATGACGCTGAAGAACAGCATCTGCACCGCAAGCGTAATGAAGGCGAAGTAATCCGTACTCAGGCGTACGCAGATCGCGCCGACCACAAGCGCGGCGAATGTCGTCAGCGCCACCGCGAACAGCGCGGCGACGGGCATCGACAACTGCGTCAACTGCATCGTCAATCCGAAAGTATAGGCGGCGAAGCCGTAGAACATGCCGTGGCCGAACGACACCATGCCGGTGTTGCCGACCAGCAAATTGAGAGAGGTCGCAAACAGCGCCATGGCACTCAAGCGGATGATGAAGTCCTCGAAGGCGGGGCTGCGATGAAACAACGGGATCGCCAGCACCACAATCAGGGCAATCGCGGCGATCGCTGCATCGCGTAGGGTAGGATGGCCCTTCATAGCCGGCGACCGAACAGGCCCTGCGGGCGCAGGAGCAGAATGCCAATCATCACGATATAGATCAGCCCATCGGTAAAACTCGGGAAACCGATCGTGCCGAAGCCGCGCACGAGGCCGATCAGCAGCGCCGAAACCAGCGCTCCCGCGATCGAGCCCATGCCGCCGATGACGGTGACGATAAAACTTTCGATCAGGATCGAGAACCCCATGCCGGGCGACAGCGAGCGTACGGGAGCGGCGAGTGCCCCCGCCAACCCGGCGAGCCCGCCGCCGACAGCAAACACGATCGCAAACAGCAGCGTCGTATTCACCCCCAGCGCCGAGACCATCTGCGGATTGATTGCAGCTGCTCGTACGGTCTTGCCGATCCTCGTCATCGACAGGCCGAGACCAAGCACGATCGCAATGAGCGCGGCGATGCCTATAAGCACTGCGTAAAACGGCGGCACCACGCCGCCCGCAATGAACAGCGGCGGCACCTGGAAGGCCGACGGCATGCCCATGGCGTGAAATTCAGGCCCCCAGACGATCTTGACGACATCGTCGAAGATCAGCACCACGGCGTAACAGATCAGAAGCTGCATCAGCACGTTGGAGCCATAGACGCGGCTCATCAAGGCGCGCTCGAACAGCACGCCGAACAACGCCATCGCTAGCGCACCCGACAACACCGCCAGGGTGTAGCTGTCGGTGACGCCGTAGGCGCTGTAGGCGACGTAGCCGCCCAGCATGTAGAAGGTGCCGTGGGCGAAGTTAACGATCTTCAGCACGCCGAAAATCAGCGTCACGCCCGCGGCCACCAGGAAGAGCAGCATGCCGATGATCAGCCCGCTGGTGGCCTGGGTGACCACGCAGGCCGACGTCGTGAGGCAGTTGCCAAGCGCATCGAGGTCCATCTGGATTCAAATGTAGTTCTGCTGCTTCTTCCACTCCGTCTCGAGCTCGACGATCTTGCCCCAGTCGGCCGCTTTGATGTCGACGATGAACGGCTCCTTGGGTGTGGTCTGGCCCCAGCCGATGGCGTAGCCGATCGTGGTGTGATCATCGCGCATGGTGATGGTGCCGTCTGTGCCAAACGGAGAGTTGATCTTCATGCCCGTGAGGACAGCGGCCAACGTCTTGCCGTCGAGCGAATTGGCCTTCTTGATGGCTTCCTCATAGAAGTGCATTGCCACCGAATTTTGCCAGGACCAGTTCGTCGGCCGCTCGTTCCACTTCTTGAGATACGCCTGGCCCCATTCCTTGTTGGCCGGCGTTTCCGGAAAGGTGTCGAGGTAGCGGGTTGCCGATTGAATGCCGGCAGGGAGGTTCTTGATGGCCGCGAGCACGGGATAGTCGACGTTGGGTGTCGCCACGGTCATATGTCCGAACAGCGCATAGACATTCCCCTGATTTACGAAGGCCGAAAGGTCGCCGGCGTAGAGAAGGGTAAACAGCGCTTGCGGCTTGGCCTGGATCAGTTTGGTGATGACTTCGGTGAAATCGGGTTGGCCGAGCTTGGGCCAGGCCTCGGTGATGACCTCGACATCCGGTTTGAACTTCTTGAAGAACTGCAGGTACTGCGCCGTGGTGTCGCGGCCGTAGGCGTAATCCGGCGAGCAGGTCGCCCACTTGTTGAGCTTCTTGGCGTTGGCGTATTCGGAAAGATAGATGCTGCCGGCGACGGCGTCATGAACGCCCTGCCGCGCGACGCGGAAGGCGGTCGGCACACGGATCTTGGGGTCGGCTGTCAGAGACGAGGTCTCGCTGTTGGTGTGGAGGCACGCGACACCCAGGTCGCGCACGACTTCCTGGACGGCGAACGAGGCGGACGACGCCTCGGCGTCGACCAGGAGTTCGCAGCCTGCGGTGTTCACGAGCTCACGCGCGATGCGCGCAGCTTCCTGCGGCTGGCCCTTGGAATCGCGGAACACGAATTCGATCTGCCGGCCGAGGAACCCGCCGGTGGCGTTGATGCGATCCTGCTCGATCATCAGCGAGTTGCGCGAAGACGTGCCGAGCAGAGCAATGGGGCCGGACAGGATGCTTTGCATGCCGATGCGCAGGGTATTAGCCTGTGCCCTCGCCACCCAGGGAGCAGCCAATAGACTGGCTGCACCACCGGCCAAGACTGTGCGACGCGTGACGGATCCGCTCATTACCGCACCTCCCTTATAATCCGGTTCTGAAATGACCGGCTTTCTGGTATGCCGCCACTCTAGTTCGGCAATGGCGTGCGGATCAAGTTGGCAGGCGCTTGCGCACCCTTACGGCGTCAGCCGATGGCAGAAGATCGGCACGCAAGTATTCAGTCCCGATCGCGTTGGCTTCTGCTTCCTCGAAGTTCTTGCGCCGATCGTAGCGATTGGTGGCCATCGAAAACCTGAAACCAATAATCAAGGCAAGCAGCGTCAAAGAAGCCGCAAGGATCTGGCTTAGATCGTCCTTATGTTCGTGCGTCTGCGTAACCAGATGCCCGCCGCTGAAGCGAGCGACGGCGATACAAACGCTACCGCGAGTACCAGCACAGGATATAATGTGTCAGATTTTCCATACTTACATCATGTCCGTCGCCGCGCGACACGTGGGGAATCCCCGCATAGACTAATGAATCAACCGAGCTCATCGAGCAACATCCTCGCCTGCTGGAGATCAAACGTCTGGAATCCCTCACCAAACCAATCATACACGCCCGCCAGCAATTCAAGGGCCTTGCCGCGCTCGCCTCGATCGCGCCAAAGGCGCGCCAGGCTCATGGCTGCCCGAAGCTCCCAGGATTTAGCCTGCTGTTCGCGCGCAACCGCGAGCGCGCGCTCGAACTGTGCTTGCGCTTCGCTCATGTCCCGCTCGGGCGCAAGCCATGCGATTTCCCCGGCGATACGACGAATATCGGATTCGCACCACCTTTCTCCGGTCTTTTCAATCGTCGCCAAAGCTTCGGCCATATGTCGCCGTGCCTCGTCGAACCGGCCGAGATCCGCCATCGACTTTGCCATATGCGCTACATACCAGGGAACGAAAACAACGGAGCCGCTCGATTGCCAGGCCGCGATGCCTGACGGGATCATGGTGATCGCATCCGAGGCTTTACCGGCCAGCGCCTGCATGGCGCCACGGTGCATCATGCCTCCTCCCCTCCATTGTGCTGCGTTCTTCTCCGTCGCCATCGGTATGAGTTCGTCGAGCTGTGCGTCGGCGGCTTGGTAATCCCCGCAATGGATAAATGCGTATGACGTGAAATAGAGCGAATACATCAAGGGCACGCCCTGACCTACCTCGCGCGCTTCTGCGACTGCACCTTTCGCATCAGCGAGGGCGGCTTCGGGATATCCGAGCATCCAGCGGATCCACGAACGATAACAGAGCGCGGCGACCCGGATATCCTGGCCAAATCGCGCCGAAAGTTGGCGATGTTCAGCGGGATTATAAGACGCGATCGCGCGATCGAATTGTATGAGCGCTTCCGGAAGATTTCCAATCGTTGCCTGAGAAACGCCAACGAGCCGTTGCCCAAGCATCTGCAGCGTTGGTTCCTTCTGCTCTTCGGCGCGCTTCAGAAATTGCGCAGCGAGCTCAGTCACGGTGCTCGCATGAAAACTGTTGAAGTTCGCAACCCAGAAACTATAAAGCACCGAAAACAGCAGAAACGAGTCCTCTGGAGCCTCGCCGCGCGCCTGTGCCCCTTCGATGAGCGTACGCGCGCGAAGTGCGGCTGCCTTGGTTTCCGGTGCGCCATAGCCCCGGAAGTGCATGAGCGGGGTTATCAGCGCGACCTGCAGTTTGATTTCTTCTTGTCTGAGAGCCGGCGTGGAGGGCAATGAGGCGATCAATGCCAGAGCTCGGTTGAGCTGCTCGGCGGCTTCGGGCAAAGCTGCCCGTTCCAACGATCGTTGACCGGCCTTCGCCCAGAGCCCCGCCGCCTTTTCAATGAGTCCGGCATCGGAACAATGGCGTGCCAATAGCTCCGGCTGCCGCTCTACGATATCGGCAAATCGGCCCTCGAGAGCCTCGACGATCCTTTTGTGCAACGCACGGCGATGTTCGCGCAGCAGCGTGCTGTAAGCAGCGTCCTGAACCAAGGCGTGCTTGAAGAGGTAGTGCGCGTGCGGCGGGGTACCCTGACGGAACAACAAGCCGGCACCGATGAGCCGCTGCAACGCATTGTCGAGGTCAGCCTGGGGTTTGCGGGCCACCGCCTCGACCAGCATATGCGAGAATTCGCGGCCGATGGCCGATCCAATTTGCGCAAGCTCCTTGGCTGGACCAAGCCGGTCGAGACGCGCCATCAACGAGGCGTGAAGCGTTGCGGGAATTTCCAGTTTCGCTGACGGGATCGTAGCCGTTGTTCGTCGCGCGTCTTCCTCGCTCTCTGCCTCCAGTATTGCCTTGGTCATCTCCTCGATAAACAATGGAATGCCATCGGTCCGATCGATCAGGTCTTCGCGGATATCAGGTGAGAGAAATTTGTTGCCGACAATTCGGTCAATGATGGCGTCAATGTCGCGTCGACCGAGCCGATTGATAGTGACGGTGGTCATGTGTGGAAGGCCGATCCACGGCGGCTGGAATTCTGGCCGGAAGGTAATGACGAGCAGAACGCGAAGCGCCTCGATCCGATTCACGATGCGGCCAAACAGCTCTAGACTGGTCGGATCGGTCCAGTGAGCATCTTCGAAGATCATCAATACAGGCGTGGACCGCGAGAGCGCCTCGATTTGATTGAGAAGTGCCTCAAGGGTCCGTTGTCGACGTTGCTGCGGGTCAAAGGCCAGCGCCGGATAGCGGCCATCGTTCGAAAGGGACAGCATTTCGGCCAGCAATGCTGAATCGATTGGCGAAGTCGCGCTCTGCAAAAGCAACGTATCGAGCCTATCTAGCTTCGTCTTCATCGTGTCGTCGTGCTTCAATCCGGCCGCGCGCTCAAAGTGACCGATGACCGGTGAAAGCGCACTATTGGTCCGCTGCGGCGAACAGAAGCAGCGTAGCCGTGCATGCGATTCCTTGCTGACTTCTTCCAACAACGCCGCGGTCAGGCGGGATTTGCCGATGCCGGGCTCACCGCAGACCAGCACAACCTGACCTTCTCCATCCTTTGATCTCGACCAGCGCCGCAGCAGCAATTGGGATTCCTCATCCCTCCCAACGAGCGACGTGAGGTCCCTGCGGTGAAATGCCTCAAACCGACCTTCCACGGACGTTGGTCGACCTGCCGCCCAGACTTGCACCGCACCAGCAATGCCCTTCAGCTCCTGAAGGCCGAGATCTCTTAGTTCAAAGAGATTGCCGAGAAGATGTCGCGTGGCGTCCGCGATCACGACCATGTCCGGCTCGGCGAGTCCTTGCAACCGAGCCGCCAGGTTGGGCGTCTCGCCGACGATGCCGCGCTCCTGGGCCTCACCGGATCCGACGAGATCTCCCACCACCACCAGACCGGTGGCAATGCCGACGCGGGTTTGCAACCGGGTGTCTGTCTTCAGTTTTGCCACCGCTGCGACGAGGTCCAAGGCCGACCTCACGGCTCTTTCAGCATCGTCCTCATGGGCCTGCGGATAACCGAAATAGATCAGCACCCCATCGCCCATATATTTTGCGACAAACCCTCCGTAGCGCTGCACTGTTTCCGTAACGCATTTCTGGTAGGCGGAGATGAGGGTACGCAGATCTTCGGGGTCCATACGGGTCGACAGCGCTGTCGAGCCGACGAGATCGCTGAACATCACTGTGATCTGCCGCCGTTCCGCGGCGTCGCCGTGCGAAGCGGTCGAAGGAGCGATCACCGCTTCTTCCTTTAGAAGCGCGGCGATGGCCTTGAGAAGCTTGATCCGCGCGCCCATAGGAAGGCCGAGTTCGCGCAGGTGATCTTCGTTCAGATCGCGCAGGACATCCCCATCGATCGCATTTTCGCGAAACGTAGGCTCAAAGCGTTCGAGGCCGAGGCTCCGTAGCAGAGTTGTGAGGTCCATGGCGGCACCCCTACGCGCGTACTTTTGCGCGTCACATATTGCACGATTATTGTTATCGGATCACCGCCTTCGACTATACGCAATCGACAATTTTTCGGCCACCGGCCCCCTCAATGCTCTTCACGTTGCCGGATTTGCGTAGGCCAATATCGGCGTTTGATCGAGACCTGCTCAATTTGCGGCTGAACCTCCAGAAGAACCGGGAACGGATATCCGACATCACGATGGCTATTGGTCGATCGCGTTGCTCACGCCGTGCCAGATCTGATCCTTCAGCGCGATGAGCGTTGGCGGTGGCAAGGTCACCGGCGGCGCTGTTCGTCTGACGCCACCGATCACCAGAGTGGCAACGTCGATTTCGCCGTCCGTGTAGTAGGGATCGCCTTCGCCATTCCTTCCAAACAGCGTCGGGCCCGTTCCGGAAATCTGGAAGAAGTTCTGAACCATGCCCGCGTTACCGAGATCGCGCATCAAAAGATCGCGCTCGGCATCAATGTCGGGCGCGATGTGATGCGTGACCTGCCCAGTATCACGGCTCAAGCCCACGCCGCGATCGAACGTGACAGAGCCGAGCCAGACTGGGCGCCCGTCGCTGCCTTTTTCAAGGACCATCCAGAAGCGGACGTGATGTCGCTTGTCAGCGCTTCTACCGTCCGGCTTTTCAAATGCGAGCTCTTCTTTCTTGCCCATGTAATAGAGCGGGCTAACCGGCGCATCGTGGTACGGTCGATCGAGCACGACGCTGCCGACGATTTCGATGCTGGTGCGCAAGGTAATCGGGTCAGCCGGATACCAACCCGCGGAATGCATGGCAAGAAGGACGTCTTCCTTGCTGCCGACGAGGCCGGCGTTGAGCGCATCGCCCGGGATATCACTCGCGGTGCGCGTCACCATGGGCAATGACGCAAGGCCCGGCTCGTGTTCGTGATGGCTCCACAGAGAAGGTAGCAACAAATAGGCGAGCATCAGGTACGCGACGACCACGCCGACCAGAATGAGCCACCATCGTCGCCTGCCTGCAATCTGTTTCATGCCTTGCAACGAGCTATTCTGCTGGCGACGCCGTGACAGCGGAAACCTGAGGTTTTTTGCCTCGCCGGCGTTCCTCAAGGCGCTGCATGACAACGAAGAATGAGGGAACGAATAGCACGGCAAGGCAGGTCGAAGCGACCATGCCGCTGAAGGTCGATATGCCGAGGGATCGACGGGCATTGGCGCCGGCGCCCGTCGCTGTCACCAGCGGCAAGACGCCAAGCAGGAATGCAAACGACGTCATGAGGATTGGGCGGAAACGGGTCCGTGCAGCTTCGACGGCGGCTTCAAGAAGTTCCTGTCCCGCGGCTCGCCGCTCGCGCGCGACCTCGACGATCAGGATTGCGTTCTTGGCCGACAGCGCGATCAGCAGCATGAGACCGATCTGGACATAAAGATTGTTTGCAATACCAAGCGCCGTGAGCGCGCCCACAGGTCCGAGCAGCGAGAGTGGTACCGCCAGCAAAACGGCCAGTGGCGACAACCAGCTTTCGTACTGCCCAGCGAGACAGAGATAAACCAGCAGCAGTGAGAGCGCGAAGGCCATGTAAAGCTGATTGCCGACCGCATGCTCCTGATAGGACATGCCGCTCCACGCGAAATCGGTACGGGGCGGCAGTGTGCGTCTTGCGACCTCCTCCATCACGTCCATTGCCTGGCCTGAGCTGAAGCCCGGTGCCTCAGCCCCCGAAATGGTCGCAGTCAGATAAAGATTGAACAGGCTGATCAGCGAGGGGCCGACAGCCGGACGGATCTGCGCCAATGATCCTATTGGTATGGTGCTGCCATCGGCGGTCTTGACATTGAGCTTGAGAAGATCATCAGGATGCAGACGATAAGGCGAGTCTGCCTGGACGTAGACTTGAAGCGTGAGACCAAACTTGTTGAATTGGTTGACGTAGGTCGAGCCGAGGTATGATGACAACGCGGCAAAGACGCTGCCGACGGATACCCCAAGCGTCTCCGCCTTGGTGCGATCGATGATGACTTGGAGCTGTGGCGAGTCTGCTCGGAACGATGTCACGGTTCGTTCGATCGTCGATTGCGAGTCGGCGGCGTCCATCACGGCATGTGCGGAGGAGAGCATCTTCTTGTAGTCGAATGTGCCGTCGCGCTGCAGCAACTGCATCGAAAAGCCGCCGGCGTTGCCTACGCCCTGAATCGGCGGTGGCACCAGCACAAAACCTTTACCATCCGTGAGTTCAGAAAGCCGGCCCTGGATGCCGCGCATGATCGATCTGAGATCCTGGTCTTTGGCCTGGCCGCGCTCGCTCCAAGGCTTGAAGATCACATAGGCGATGCCCGCGTTCGCCAACGTCGCGTTATTGTCGAGAACTGAAAGGCCGGAGATGGCGAGTGCGTCCGCGACGCCTGGCTGCTGCCTGGCGATCTCCGCGGCCTGCGCCAGGGTTGCCTGCGTGCGTTCCGATGACGCGCCATCGGGAAGCTGAACCGCGACCAACCCGTAGCCCTGGTCTTCGTTCGGAATAAACGCGGTCGGCAATTGCGTGAGGCCGAAAACTCCCCCGGCTATCAGTCCAAGTGCGATCACCACCATAAGGCCACTCAAATGCACCATTCTACCGACCAGCCACGTGTAGCCCCCTTCCAGCCGGCCATAGACAGAGTTGAAGCCACGGAAGAAGAAATTTCGTTGATCCAGGGGCACTGGTTCTCGGAGCAGCAGCGCACATTGTGTCGGGCTCAGCGTTGTCGCCAGGATCGCGCTCAACAGGGCGGTGGCCGCAATCACCAGCGCGAATTGGGCGAACATGCGTCCCGTGAGTCCCGGCAGCAGCGAGGCCGGAATGAACACGGCCATCAGAACGAGGGTGATGCCGACAATTGGCCCAAACAACTCGGACATCGCCTTGGCGGCGGCCTCGCGTCCGGGCAAGCCCGCCTCGATTTCGCGCGATACGCTCTCGACGACGACGATCGCATCATCGACCACGATGCCAATCGCAAGAACGATGCCGAACAAGGTCGAGAGGTTGATCGAGAAGCCCAATGCGGCCATCGCCGCAAAGGCTCCGATGATGGTGACCGGGATCGTCGTGGCGGGCACAAGCGCAGCACGCCAGTTCTGCAGGAACACCAGGATGACGATCAGCACCAGGATGCCGGCTTCAAACAACGTCTTGTAGACCTCGTTGATTGACGTCTCGACAAACGTCGTTGTGTCGAAGGGGATCGCATGGGACAGACCGGTCGGGAAGTCGTGCGACAGGGCCTCCATCTTGTTCTTGACGAGCTTTGCGACCTCCAGCGCATTCGCCGACGGCGTAAGATAGATGGCAATGCCGGCGCCGGGCTTTCCGTTCAGACGGAAGCTCTGGGAATAAGTCTGTGCCCCAAGCTCGACGCGAGCCACGTCCTTGAGGCGCACGAGGCGTCCGCCGTCCGCGGTAGCGGCGCGCACGACCACGTTTTCAAACTGCGCGGGATCGGAAAGCCGGCCCTGGATGTTGACGGTGTACTGAAAGTTCTGGTTGGAAGGCGTTGGCGGTATCCCGATTTGCCCCGCTGTTGCCTGCTGGCTTTGTTGGCCGACGACGCTGATGATGTCCTGTGGGACAAGGCCGAGCGCGTACATCTTCTGCGGGTCCATCCAGATCCGCATCGCGTATTCGCCCGCACCGAAAACGTTGACGTTGCCGACGCCGGGCAGCCGCGCCAATTCGTTCACCAGATTGATCGTGGCGTAGTTGCTCATGAAGAGGCTGTCGAAACGACCGTCGGGCGAGGTCAACGTGACGATTTCGAGAATCGCGGTAGACTTCTTCTGCACCGTTACGCCTTGCGCCTGCACCGGAGTCGGAAGCGAGGCCAACGCGGCTGAGACGCGATTTTGCACCAACACCTGCGCGAAGTTCAGATCGGTGCCGATTGCGAAAGTGACAATCAAGGTATAGGTGCCGTCGCTGGCGCTGGTGGACTGCATATAGAGCGCGCCTTCAACGCCGTTGACCTGGTTTTCGATCGGCAGCGCAACGCTATCGATGACAGTCTGGGCGCTCGCGCCCGGATAGCGGGTGGTGACCTGTACCGTCGGCGGCACGATGTCCGGATATTGCGCGACTGGAAGCTTGAAAACCGAAACCGCGCCGATCAAAACCAGCACGATCGCGACGACGTTTGCGAGGACCGGATGCTCGATGAAATACTTCGAAAACATGGCTGCCCCCTTCGGGTGCCGTGAGTCTACTTGGACGTATCAGCGCCGCCTGCTGCGCTCGCGATCGAAATCGGCCGGGTATTGACCTTCCGGCCCGGGATCGCGCGGTCCAATCCAGTGATCACGACCTTGTCGTCCGGCTTCAGTCCCGCGGTGATGACACGCAGTTGACCATCGAGTTCGCCAAGCTGCACAGCGCGCTCCTCCACCTCGTCGTTGGCACCGACGACGAGCAGGTAGCGGCCTTCCTGGTTCTGTTGCAGGAGTCTGTCGGGGACCAGCAACGCGTCTGCCTTAGGCGGGCCCATTGGCACGCGGAGCCGAACGAACATGCCGGGAAGCAGCGTGTGGTTCTTGTTCTCAAACACGCCACGCACGAGAATGGTCGCCGTCTGCGGGTCTATATCCGGGGCTACGTAGTTGATCTTGCCCCGATGGGGAAAACCTTCTTCGTCCATCAGGCCAACTTCGATCGGGACTTGCTGAAGCTCGGCGAGTGAGACGCGACGACCTTCGTTCGTACGAAACTTCAACAGATTCTGATCGCTGACATTGAAGGTCACGTAGATCGGATCAAGCTGCACGATACTGGCCAGATTGACGTGCCCCCCGGTGCCTACGAGCTCACCAAGCGACGCCAGGTGACGTGTGACGGTTCCATCGAATGGTGCCGCGACGCGGGTATACGAAAGATTGATTTGAGCTGTTTGCAGGTTGGCATCCGCCGATTCGACATTTGCTTTGTCGGTGTCCCTGTTCGCGCGGGCCTTGTCCAGATTTGCCTCCGTGTTGACGCCCTCTTTTTGCAAAGTGTCCTGGCGTTCAAACTCCGCCTGTGTCTGGACGAGCCCAGCCTTGGCGCCGTCGAGGGCTGCTTTGGCTTGGCTCAGTTGCGCTTGATAGGGCGCAGGCTCTATCTCGAACAGGAGCTCGCCGGCTTTCGCGGTAGCGCCATCGACATAGTTGATGGACTTCAAATAGCCACTGACGCGCGCCACCAGATCGACGGAAGCAAAGGCCGTCATCGTTCCTGTGTGCTCAAGATAGGGCGTTACGGCCCTTTGCATGGGCGCAGCGACGCCGACATTGGCCGGTGCCGGAAGAACCAGCTTGTTCTGCGCCTCGTTGCATCCACCGAGGAGGCCGAGCGCCAGCGTCAGCGCGGCTGCGAGGTGCCAAGTCGAGTGGTTCATGTGCCCCGGCTTCCGGATCATCGCTGCACTCCCCTGCGCTGCTGAACTAGAAACGCGAACCATCAGTCGAGGAAAGCACACACCGGGATTCGGGATTGTGGTTGATCTGAATCAAGCTGATGGCTGGATTTCGAACGCCGAAATAGCTCAAGGCACGTCCGATGCCCGCCGGAATCCCATTTTCCGGCCGTCGCTCGAACAGTGGGTTTTGGTTCTGGAAGGTCGAAAAGGCTTTATATTTCAAGGGAGAACGCGGACCGTCATCCTCTTACTCTATCGTTATCGATAGGCCTTAAAGTCCGCTTCTGGCCCATCGCGACATATCGCGCTGCCGCACGAACTTGGTCGCTATTGGAGCAAAGCGGGCGTAGTCACCAGTCACATGACGCCGCCGGGTTTTAAGGGTACATGGCCTAGGCTGTGGCGACGCCCTCGCCGGCTGTCGGCAATGTGGCCAGTCCGAGCGTCTGCGACGGGCGCTCCCCGAACATCGCAAGGTAGTACTGTGCGAACCGGCCGAGCTCGTAAAAGCCCTGCTCCATGGCAACGGCCGCCACGGTGGTCGAGCCGGGCGCGCTCTGCTGCAGGATGGTATGAACGGCGCAGAGCCGCTTGTGCCGGAGGAAGCTGACCGGGCCAAGGCCAAACACCTCCTGGAAAGCGCGATGCAGGGTACGCCGCGCTACGCCGAGCGCCGCGCAGATCTCCGACACATGCACCGGGCGCGTGCCGGCCTCGTCGAGATAGTCCTCGACCCTGCGGATCAGCCGCCTTGCCGAAGGCAGCGAGCCGCCGTCGTCGGGCGGCAGCGACGACATGACGTTGGCCACCATGCATTCGACGATCGATCGTTTCCAGAAATCGGCGGTCGATGGCGTCAGGCTGCCATGTCGGGTGCGCAGATGCGACATGATCCGGACCAGACGGCGCGTGGCGATCGCGCCTGTCTCTGTATCAGCCCTGAAATGGCCGCGGCTGCGCCAGGTATCGGGATCGCTCAGCCTCGCCTCGCCGCCAAATAACGAAGCGACCTCGTTGAGATCGAAGCGTATGGCGGCGTAAGCGGACGCGCCGTGGAAAACGCCGTCATGCTCGAGCAACGGCGGGATCACGAGCACGTCATTGAGCTGCATGTCGAACGACCAATGGGCGACACGATCCTCAGCCGCGAGCAGCATCCCGATGATCAGCTTGTCATCGCTCGCGACACGCTGCGTGCGCATGCCGACGTTGAAGGTGCCGATGCTGAGAGAGAAGTCTCCGATGCCAACGTGAGACAGCGTCCCGCGTAACCGCCCGCGGCCGAGCTGCATCACATCGACATGCGAGCCGTGAACGGCCTGGTGAAGTCCTTCGAAACCGTCCAGCTTGTTCGAATCAACCAGAAGGAATTGCCCCATGGCCGCACCCTGTTCCTGAAGAGCGACAATTCTGCGGCAGCTGGCAACCAAATACCACCACAACGCGAAGTGGGTGCGACAATCCGTCCTCATGTTTCGAGACAAAAACTATCGAAATCCGGCAGCAAATTTTGCTGCATTGCCGAGCATTTTCAGCAATTTGTGACATGGGTCATCAGGTCTCACCCATCGCTCTCGCGTGCTGGCACAAACTGCACATCACAGCAGGCCAATCTTCCGATACCGTTTGCAACCTTGGCGGTATCGATCGAAAGTGCTCTGCGGATGGCAGAGCGCACGCGGTAGGATTCGCCGCGTGCTCAAGCGTGCGCGCGATGGGAAAGAGATGTTGACGCAATGAAGCGTCGTCCTCTGCTCCAAGCGCCAAAAAAGAGGGGACCAGACAATGCGTCCAATGTACCGGGCAATGTGCCGTCGTCGACCTCGGCCGGAGCCTTCGCCGTAGCGTCAGGTGGAAAATCACTTTTACCCAACCGATCCGGCCGTCCGGCAAGCGATCGGCTCGCGGGGCGTGCTCCGCTCCAAGGCGTCGGATCGCGACGATCCGACCGAACATCCGCGCTGGCAAGGTTGGCAAGCAGACCATCGAGAACGCAGGCCCGCTCACCACGGATACGTCAACGAAGAAAAAAGAGATGGAGGCAATGAAAATGTTTGGGCATATGCGCAAAGGCCGGGTGATGAGCTGCTTGCTGGCGTTGGCAATGGGCGCTTCGTTCCCGGTCGGGACAGCGTCAGCGGCGCCCCTTCAGCCGGGTGCGATCCAGCAGGATGCCACCCGGTCATCCGATCTCATTGAGGTTCGCGCGGCCGGTCGGCGTGGTGGCGCGTATGTGGGTCCGCGCGGCGGCGCGGTTGTGCATCGCGGCGGCGCCGTGGTCGGACCTCGCGGCGGAGCCTACCGAGGTCGAACAGCCGTCGTCGGGCCCCGGGGCAACGTGGCTGTTCGCAGCACCACGGTCGTAGGCGGACGCGGCGGCTGGGCGCGGCCCGGCTGGTATGGCTGGCCGCGCGGCGGCGCAATCGCCGCGGGCGCGGCGATCGGCTTCGTGACGGCTGCAACTGCCGCCGCATGGGCCGGTGCAGCTCCCGCGCCCGGCATGTGCTGGTACTACACCGATCCGTCCCGTACGCAGGGTTTCTGGGACTACTGCCGATGATGGTGCATCCGTGATGCGATGAGGCAACCGTCATGAGCGGTTACGACATCTTCGCCTGGATCGTGCTGGTGATCCTGCTCGCCAGCGCGGTCGGCGTGATCTGCATCGCCGGCTGGTTGCCCGGCCATATCGCGAAATCGCGCGGCCATCCCTACGCGCAGGCGGTGACGGTGGCCGGCTGGATCACGCTGTTCTTCGGCTTCGCGCTGTGGCCCCTCGCCTTCATCTGGGCCTATGTCGACGTCCCCTCGCGCAAAGCCGGAGATGCGTGATGGGCGTCGCGATCATCAACATCTACCTCGTGCTGCTCTTCCTGCTGGTGCATTTCGGGATCGTGCGCTTCAACCTGTTCTGGAAGGCGTCGCCGGCGATCGTACTGGTGCTGCTGCTGTTCGGGCTCTTGATCCCGATGGGATGGGGCGCGCCGCAAGGCAACGCGCTGGTGGTGCGCAATGCCGTAGCGATCGTGCCCAATGTCGCCGGCGAGGTAACGGACGTCCCTGTTGTCGCCAACGTGCCGTTGAAGTCCGGCGACGTGCTGTTCAAGATCGATCCGACACCCTACGCGGCGCAGGTCAAGGCGATCGACGCGCAGTTCAAGCTCGCCAAGACGCGGCTCGGCCAGATGACACAGCTCTATGAGCGCGACGCCGGCCGCGGCTTCGATGTCGAGCAGCGGCAATCCGAAGCCGACCAGCTCTCCGGCCAGCTCGAAGCGGCACAGTGGAATCTCGACAAGACAGTGGTGCGCGCGCCGGCCGACGGCTACGTCACCAACCTCGCGCTGCGCAAGGGCGCCCGCGTCGCCAATCTACCGCTATCGCCGGTGATGGCCTTCATCGACACGTCCAGCACCATCATCGGCGTCGAGATCAACCAGATCGACGCGCGCTACGTCGCGCCCGGCCAGGAGGTCGAGGCGACTTTCAAATTCGCACCGGGGCAGATCTTTTCCGGCAAGGTCGAGAGTGTGCTGCAGGCAATCGCGCCAGGACAGACGCAAACGTCGGGCACGGCCGTGATGCCGGGAGCAATCGAGGCTGCGCCCTTCGTCGTCCGCGTCAGGCTCGACGATGCCGATTTCGTCAAGCGCCTGCCTGCCGGCAGTGCCGGCACGGCGGCGATCTACACCGACCGCGTCAAGCCGACCCATATCGTCCGCCGCGTCATCCTGCGGCAGGTCGCGATCTTGAACTACGTCAATCCGTTCTGAGCAGAGAGCAGACAATGAAAAGAGAACTTCTGGCGGCTTCGTTGTTCCTTCTCACCGGTGCCGCGCATGCGCAGTCGCCGGTTCCGGTCACGGTCGACAATTTCGCCCGCGCGGAGTCCGATCTGTACTTCGGCAACGGTGTCAAGGAAGCCAGCGGGGTAGGCAAGCTCAATCATCGTCGCGAGCCGATGCAGATCGACAAACAACCCGTCATCCGAACCAACCGCGACACACTGTACTCGTCGGTCGTGTTCGACCTCGATGCCGGACCGGCAACGATCACACTGCCGGATGCCGGCAAGCGGTTCCGCTCAATGCAGTTGATCAATGAGGATCACTATGTCGTCGGCAAGGTCGAATACGGCGCGGGCCGCTACACGATTGACAGAGCCAAGGCCGGAACGCGCTACATGCTAGTTGCGCTGCGGACTCTGGTCGATCCGAACGATCCGAACGACGTCGAGAAGGTCCACGCGCTCCAGGACGCCATCACGATCAGCCAGAAGGCCCCCGGCAAGTTCGAGATACCGAACTGGGATCCGGTCAGTCAGAAGAAAGTGCGGGACGCCCTTCTCGTCCTGTCTTCGACAACTGCCGGCTTCAAGAATGCGTTTGGCGCCAAAGGACAGGTCGATCCGGTCCGGCATCTGATCGCAACCGCCGCGGGTTGGGGCGGCAATCCCGACAAAGACGCGACCTATCTCAGCGTCACCCCCGAGAAGAACGACGGCAACACGGTCTACAAGCTGACCGTTCCCGGCAACGTGCCGGTCGACGGCTTCTGGTCGATCAGCCTCTACAACGCCGATGGATATTTCGAGAAGAACCCGTACGACGCCTACTCGCTCAACAATCTGACCGCAGCGAAATCGGCGGACGGCTCCACGGTAGTCCAGTTCGGAGGCTGCGACGGCAAGGTCCCGAACTGCCTGCCGGTCATGAAGGGCTGGAATTACACGGTGCGGCTCTACCGGCCGCGTCCTGATATCCTGAACGGCAAGTGGAAATTCCCCGAACCGAAGCCGGTAGGCTAAATCGAAGAGATGGAGAATGTCGTGAGACGAGCAATCATTGGGGCTATATCCGCTCTCCTGCTGACCGCGAGCGCTCATGCGCAGAGCCTGTCGCCGGAGGACATTGCCGCGCGCAGCATCCAGCGTCGCGCGGTCGAGGCGATGATCTGGGCGATGCCGGCCGTGAATGCCGATCTCATGCTCCAGACCATGCTCAGGACGACCCAGGCAAAGCCGAACGAGATCATCTACTGGTCGAAGCCGGTCAACTGGAAAAATCAGACGCTGACGCCCAATCCGGATTCGATCTACCTGATGTCGTTCTGGAACGTGAAGGACGGCCCGATCGTAGTCGAGATTCCGCCGGCGCAAGGCGGCTCGATCGCCGGCAACATCGTCACGGCGTGGCAGATGCCGCTGGAGGATGCGGGGCCCGACGGCGCCGACAAGGGGCAAGGCGGCAAGTACCTGATCCTGCCGCCGGGTTACAAGGGCGACGTGCCGGCCGGCTACATCGCGCTGCAGTCCGATACATTCAGCGGCTTCGCACTGCTGCGCGCCAATCTCGCCAGCCACAGCGATGCCGACGTAGCGAAGTCGGTCGCCTATGGCAAGCAGATCAAGGTCTATCCGCTCGCGCAGGCCAAGGATCCGCCGCAAACCACTTTCACCGACGCCTACGACGTGCCGTTCGATTCCACGATCCGCTATGATGCGAGCTTCTATCGCAACCTCGACCGCGTGGTGCAGAACGAGCCGTGGCTCGATCGAGATCGCGCCATGATCGATCAGCTCGCGAGCATCGGCATTGTGAAGGGCAAGGCCTTCAATCCGGATCAGAAAACCGTTGCGCTGCTCGATCAGGCCGCCCGCGAAGCCCACACGATACTTGAACAGACCTACGACGCGGGCTTTCCCGTGATCAATCCCGGCATCCGCTGGTTTCCGGCTGCGGTGGCAGAGATGGTCAAGGCGACGAGCACTGGGTACGCCGATCCGAACGTCTATCCGGTCGACATGCGCGGCGTCACCTACACGCTCGGATTCACCGGCATCAAGCGGCTCGGAACCGCACAGTTCTACCTGATGGCCAACAAGGACAAGAACGGTCAGCCGTTCGACGGCGCCGCCACCTACCGCCTGACCGTGCCGGCCAACGCACCGGTCAAGCAATACTGGTCCGCGACGGTCTACGACCGCGAGACGCACGCGCTGGTACGCAACATGCCGAGCGCCAGCCGCGCCTCGATCAGCCCAGGCATCCAGAAGAACGCCGACGGGTCGGTCGATGTCTATTTCGGCCCGAAGGCGCCGGAGGGCAAGGAATCCAATTGGGTGCCGACCGATCCGGTGCGGAAGTTCGAACTGATGTTCCGCCTCTACGGACCCGAGCAGCCGCTGTTCGACCACAGCTGGAAACTGCCGGATGTCGAGCGTGTCGCGACGACGATCGGGGGCGCCACGAAGTAGTGCAGTTGGACGGGCGTGATGCGTTTGGGTGGATGACGTGACGAGAAATGGGGAGACACGACATAATGGGACACATTCACAAGGTCGGGCTGGCGACTGCATTGGCTATGGCCGGCTTCGCCAGCCAACCTGCCCTCGCCGCCGCCGGCGGCGTCAGCTTCTGGCTTCCGGGCATTTTCGGCAGCCTCGCCGCCGTGCCGGTGACGCCGGGATGGGCCTATTCGACGATCTACATTCACCTCAACGACAAGGCCGGTGGCGGCCAGAACTTCGTCACCAGCGGCGGCATCCCCGGCTCGGTGACCGCCGGCCTCAACGCGCATGCCGATGCCTTCGTGATGGGCATCACCTACACTTCGGCGATGCCGGTGCTTGGCGGCCAGGCCGCCTTCACGGTGCTCACCGCCCCCGGCAATATCGGCGTCGGCATCGACGCAACGCTGACCGGCCCACGCGGCAACGCCATTTCAGGCGGCGTCAAC
Source organism: Bradyrhizobium ganzhouense (assembly GCF_049949285.1). Taxonomy (NCBI): domain Bacteria; kingdom Pseudomonadati; phylum Pseudomonadota; class Alphaproteobacteria; order Hyphomicrobiales; family Nitrobacteraceae; genus Bradyrhizobium; species Bradyrhizobium ganzhouense. Next base: position 4,660,597 of record NZ_CP181318.1, on the reverse strand, counting down.
GACAACCGGACCACGCTGACCGACGTGTTCTACCAGGGCACGCTGAAATGGAACCAGGGCGTCCACAACGAGATGGTCTACGTCACCGGCAACATCCCGAGCGGCACCTATGATTCCAGCCGGCTCGCGAATCTGAGCTTTGGCTTCCCCGCGATCGATGCGGGTGCCGGCTACACCTATCTCGACCCGAAGAGCGGCCACGAATTCTCCATCGTCGGCGGCCTCACCTACAGTTTCATGAACGGCGCGCTGCAGTACCAGAACGGCATGGATTTCCATGTCGACTGGGCCGCCTCGCAATTCGTGAGCAAGAATGTCCATGTCGGCATCGCCGGCTACTTCCTCCAGCAGATCACTGACGATACCGGTCCCGGCGCCAAGCTCGGCGGCTTCCGCGGCCAGGCGGTCGGCATCGGTCCGCAGATCGGCTTCATGATCCCGATGTCCGACGGCTACCAGGGCTATCTCAACATCCGCGGCTACAAGGACCTCGAGACGGAGAACCGGCCGAACAGCTGGTCGACCTGGGTCACTTTCTCGGTCTCGCCGGCCGCGCCCGAGCCGGCCGCAACAAAACCCATCGTTCGAAAATTCTGACGGAGGCACAGCGCAGCTCCGATGACGGGAGAGAAGACCAGCAAGCAATTTCGCATCGGCTTCCAGACATCGATCATCACGGTGTTCGTGGGCGTCGTGCTGCTCGTGGGCCTGACCCTGGTCTATCTCAGTTTTGAGCGCGTGACCGCGATCACGCGAACGGCGGCCTCTAGCTTCATCGAGAAGGTCGCGCAGTTGGGCGCCGACCATGTCGACGAGCAGTTCAAGAATGTGCGCGACAATCTCGACATTCTGTCCGGCATCCCGTCGATCCAAGAAGCCGATATCGCGGACAATACCCGGCTGTACAGTCTGATGGCGGCGATGCTGCGCAACAATCCGCAGCTCTTCAATCTCTATGTCGGCTATGAGGACGGCTCGTTCATCGAGATGGACGTGATCGACCGCGCCAAGCCGGCGTTCCGCGCGGGTCTGAAGGTCGACCAGGATGCGGCGTTCCGGCTCGTCCTGATCTCGCGCATGGCTGGAGCCGCGCCGGTCACGCAATATCTGTCGGAGAACCTGATTGAGGTCGCGGAGGTCCCCGGCCCCACCGGCTACGACCCGCGGCAGCGGCCCTGGTATGTCGAGGCGTTCAAGAACGACAAGACGCTGCTGACCGGGCCTTACGTGTTCTACGCTACGGGCGAGCCCGGCTACACGCTGCGAACGCCCCTGAAGGAAGGCCGCCGCGGCGTTGTTGCCGGCGACGTGCTCCTGAACCGCTTCGAGAACATGCTGTCGGAGCAGAGGCTCGGCCAATCGGGGCTCGCCTTCCTGTTCAACGATGCCGAGCGCATCGTCGGCCATCCGGAGATGACCCGCCTGATGGCTGATTTCCCGGAGCGGCAGGACGACCTGCCGCAAATCGGCGCGCTCAAGCTGCCCGCGCTGGTCCCGATCATCCGCTCCTGGCGCGACAACGGGCCGGCGCAGCAATTCTTCGACGATGCCGCGGGCCGGACCTATGTCGCGGCGGTCCACCGGCTCGATACGACGGGCTCGGCCAATGTCCGGCTCGCACTGGTCGCGCCGCTCGACGAGTTCTACGCCCGGATCATCAACGAGCGCCGCACGCTGTTCGCGCTGGCGCTGGCCTTCGTCGGCGCCACGCTGCCGTTCGCGTTCTGGCTGGGGTCGCGAATGGCAGAGCCGCTGAGCAAGCTCGTCGAGGAGACCGACGCGATCCAGCGCTTCGACATCGCAGAACGGCCGCGCATTCATTCCGCGATCGCCGAGATCGAGGAGCTCGGCCGCTCGGTCTTTACCATGCGCAGCGTGGTCAGCAGCTTTGCCAGCTTCATTCCGCGGCCGATCGTGCGGCAGCTGATCGAGACTGGCTCGTCGCTGCGTCTCGGCGGCAGCAGGCGCGAGGTCACGGTGCTGTTTACCGACGTTGCCGACTTCACCGCCAAGACGGAGCGGGCCGATCCGTCGCAGGTGATGATCTACACCTCGCGCTATTTCGCGGCGCTCTCGGACGAGATCATGCGGCACCAGGGTACTGTCGACAAATATATCGGTGACGCCGTGATGGCGCTCTGGAATGCGCCGGCGGACGATCCCGATCATACGGCCAACGCCTGCCGCGCCGTTCTCGCCTGCCTTGCGGCGAACGAGGCCCTCAACAAGGAGTTTCGGCGCGAGGGCTGGCCGCCTTACGAGACGCGTTACGGCCTGCATGTCGGCGACGCCGTGGTCGGCAATGTCGGTTCGAGCGACCGGATGAACTACACCGCGCTCGGCGCCACCGTGAACCTGGCCTCGCGGCTGGAAGGCCTCAACAAGAACTACGGCACCCGCGTGCTGGTCAGCGCAGCGGTCCGCGCGCGCGTGGGCCATGCGTTCCTGTTCCGCAGCGTCGACAGCATCACGCCGAAGGGATTTGCCGAACCGATCGAGGTCAGCGAGCTGCGCGGCGAGCTTGCACAGGCCAGCGAGGCCGAGATCACCATGTGCCAACGCTGGGACGAGGTATTTGCATCGATCGCGCAGGATGGCGGGGCCGACACCACGCTGGTCCGGCTCTCCGGCTTCCTGCTCGACTATCCCAGGGACGGCATCGCGCAGTTTCACGCCGAGCGTTTTCGCGCCGCGGGCCGGAATACGGGAGCTGCGGCATGAGCGCCCGCCCTGTCAGCCGCCGGCAATTGCTGCGCCATGGCACGGCGCTGGCGGCCGCCTCGGTGCTCGGCAGGCCCGCCATCGCGCAGGCACGGAGAAAAATCCGGCTCGGCTATCTCCATGTCGTCGCCGTGGATGGGCACATCTGGACCGGGCTGGATCGCGGCTCGTTCGACCGCGAGGGCATCGATTTCGAGCTGCACGAATTCAACACCGGCCCCGAAGTGTTCGAGGCGATGATACGCGGCGAGCTCGACGTCGCCTCGAGCGGCGGCGTCATCTCCAACTATCTGGCGCTCGGCCAAGGCCGGGGCTTTCTCATCAACGGCATCGAGGTCGCGACCGCGCAGCTCTGGGTCCGGCCGTCGCTCGGGGTCAACAAGCTCGCCGATCTCAGGGGCAAACGGATCGCGACGACCAAGAAGACGACCGCGCACATCTTTCTCGACCGGGCGCTGCGGGCCAACAACATCGCCACGTCCGAGGTGGAGATCGTCAACGCCAGCATGCCCGACGCCGTCAAGTCGTTCATCGCCGGCGAGGTGCCGGCCGTCGCGCTGTGGGTGCCGTTCAATGTTGCCGTACGCGAGGCGCTGCCCGACGCCGTGAAGCTGGTCGATGCCTCCGCCTTTTATCCGCAATCCGCCGTGCTCAGCGGCTGGGCGGCACGGATGGACTATTATGCAGGGAACAAGGACGTGCTGAGCCGGATCATCCGCGGCTGGATCGATGCGAACGACCACATGGTCCGCAACCCCGCCTCTGCCGCAGAGGCGCTCCAGGCTCACTACAAGCCGTCGCGCCCTGCCGACATCACGGAAGCCTTCAAGGCGCAAAAACTCTACTCCGCGCGCGAATGGCGGCGGCTCTATGCTGACGGCACCGTGGTGAAATGGTTGCAGCAGGTCAGCGACTTCTTCATGACCGATGCAGGCGTCACCAACGCGCTGCATGCGTCGGATTATTTTGATACGCAGCTTTACCTGGCTGCGGCCGGATAATGGCCCGCCAATAGCGATCGTTCCGCGCAGCATCCGATGGCTGTTCGAGCCAAAGGGAATGGTCCCTTACCGACTTTTCTCGGAACGCACGTTTCTGAAGCGCATTCCGGCAGGTTTGGTCCGTTACAGGCAAGAGCGCGCCCGACAACTTTGTTAAGATGCACCTCGCATCACGGTCACCAACGTGAGAGCGTGAGCATCCGCTGGCCTTGATCAACTCACGTTCCGGGAATGTTGAGGAGAGATGCCATGAAGATCGTCGTGATCGGCGGAACCGGACTGATTGGATCCAAGCTCGTAGCAAAACTCAAGCAGCAGGGCCACGAGGCCATCGCAGCCTCGCCAAGATCGGGTGTGAACGCCGTGACCGGGGAAGGACTCGCGGCGGCGCTGACCGGCGCGGATGTCGTGGTCGACGTCGCCAACGCGCCGTCGTGGGAGCCGGCCGCCGTGCTCGAGTTCTTCGAGCGTTCAAGCCAGAATCTCGTCGCGACCGAGGCCGCAACCGCGGTCAAGCATCATGTGGCGCTGTCGATCGTGGGGACAGACCGCTCGCCCGACATTGCCTATTTTCGGGCCAAGCTGGCGCAGGAGACCATCATCAAGGCGTCTTCGATCCCCTACTCGATCGTCCGCGCGACCCAGTTCCTTGAATTCCTCGGCGCCATTGCCGACGCCGGTGCAACCGGGGGCCAGATCGTCGTTCCATCGGCGCTGTTTCAGCCGATCGCGGCCGACGACGTGGTCGATTGCCTCGCCGAGATTGCAACGGGACGACCGTTGAACGGAACGATCGACATCGCAGGCCCCGAGAAGGCTCCCTTCAATGAGTTCGTCGCGCGGCGGCTGAAGGCGTCTGGTGACGGCCGTCCGGTGGTGGGCAATCCAAAGGCACAGTATTACGGCGTCGCGATTGACGACACCTCGCTAGTGCCGCTCGGCGAAGCGCGGCTCGGAAAAACGCCGCTCGCGACATGGCTCGCAAAAGCCTGAGGTTTTGTGCCAATCACGCGCCACGCCGCGCCGCCATCTCCGCCGCCAGCAGCACCGCGGCGCGACTGGCGCCGGTCGATGCGACGCCCTGCCCCGCGATGTCGTAGGCCGTGCCGTGCGCCGGCGTGCAGATCGGGAACGGGAAGCCGCCAAGCAAGGTCACGCCGCGATCGAACCCCATCAGCTTCATCGCGATCTGCCCCTGATCGTGATACATCGTCAGCACCGCATCGAAGGCGCCGGCCTTGGCGCGCAGGAATACGGTGTCAGCGGGAAACGGGCCCTCCACGGCGATGCCCTCGCGTTGACCGGCCGCGACGACCGGCGCGATGACATCGATCTCCTCACGGCCGAAATTACCGCCGTCGCCGGCGTGCGGATTGAGGCCTGCGACTGCGATCCGCGGCCGCGCAAAGCCGGCATTGCGCATGCAGGCATCGGTGAGTTTCAGCGCGCGCTGGATGCGTTCGCCGGAGAGCTTTGAAGCGACGTCCTTGAGCGGAATATGCGAGGTGACCCGCGCATTCCAGAGCTCGCCGAGCACGTTGAATTCGCTGGCGGGCGTCTTGAGGCCGGCGATTTCCGCGGAGAACGCGATCTCGTCGTCATAGTCGGCGCGGGCATACCGCATCGCCTGCTTGTTGAACGGCGTGAAGCAGACGGCGTCGACGCGGCCGTCGCGGGCAAGCTCTAGCGCGTGGCGGTAATTCGTCAGGGCGAATTGTCCGCCGGCCAGGGTCGCGGTCTTCGGCTCGACATCCCCAGGATCGAGATGGCCGAGATCGAGGAACCGCGCATCGCCCTTCGCTGCGCGAAAGTCGGTGCCCTTCTCCACCTTCGCCAGTTCCGGCGTAACGCCGGCAACACGTGCCCCTTCATCAAAAATGCGGCGATCGCCGATCACAACCAGGCGGCAACGCGCACGAATCTCATCGAGTGCCACGAGCTTGGCGGTCAGCTCCGGGCTGATGCCGGCGGGGTCTCCCATCGCGAGAGCAATGAGCGGCTTTGCGGTCATATGATCACCTTTTCCTGGGCCGGCGTCTCAGTGGCCGGGGACTCGCTCTTGCGAAAGGGCCGCGCGAGCTGCAACACGAGCGGAAGCAGCAACAGCGCGATGCCGGCCACCACCAGGCACGTCACCAGCTTGTTGGCAAAGAAGATGCCCAGGGATCCCTTGGACATCAGCATCGACTGGCGGAACGCATCCTCGGCCTTGTCGCCGATCACGATCGCGAGCACCAGCGGGGCCAACGGATAGAACAGCTTCTTGAAGAGATAGCCCACGATACCGAAACCGAGCATCATCACCACGTCGAGATAGGAGTTCGACACCGAATAGGCGCCGACGACGCAGATGATCACGATCAGCGGCGCGATGATCACGAAGGGAATTCGCATCAGGGCGGCAAAGACCGGCACGGTGAGCAGCACGAGCACAACCGCGACGATGTTGCCGACATACATCGAGGCGATCAGGCCCCAGACAAAGTCCTTCTGGTCGACGAACAGCATCGGCCCGGGATTGAGGCCCCAGATCATCAGCCCGCCCATCATCACCGCCGCGGTGGCCGAGCCGGGAATACCGAGCGAGAGCATCGGCAACAGCGCACTGGTGCCGGCGGCATGGTCGGCGGTCTCCGGCGAGATGATGCCTTCGACCTCGCCTGTGCCGAAATAGCGGCCGCGACGCGAGAATCGACGGGCGATGCCGTAGCTCATGAAGGACGCCGCGGTCGGGCCGCCTGGTGTGATCCCCATCCAGCAGCCGATCGCAGCACTCCGTAACAACGCAACGCTATGGCGCGGCAGCCGGCCGACGGCGCGAAACACCTCGCGCCAGTCGATCTTGGAGGAGACGGCGCGGGCATGAAATTCTTCTTCGACCGCAACCAGGAGCTCGCCGATGCCGAACAGGCCCATCACCGCGACGACGAAATTCACGCCCTTGACCAGCTCGTCGACGCCCATGGTGAGACGGACGCTGCCGGATACCGTGTCGATGCCGATCGCGGCGATCGCAAAGCCGATCGCGAGCGCCACCACGGTCTTGATCGGCGCCGCGCCGCCCATGCCGACGAAGCTCGCGAAAGCCAGGAAATAGACCGCGAAATATTCCGCTGGCCCGAAGGCGAGCGCGACCTGCGCCACCCATGACGCCAGGAAGGTGATCAGGATGACGCCGACCAGCGCGCCGAACGCGGCCGAGCCGAAAGCGGTGGCGAGCGCCGTGGTCGGCCGTCCGTCGCGCGCCATGGGATAGCCGTCGAAGGTGGTCGCGACCGAAGACGGCTCGCCCGGAATGTTGAACAGGATCGAGGTCACGGATCCCCCGAACAGCGCACCCCAATACATGCTGGAGAGCAGGATGATCGCCGAGACCGGCTGCATGCCGAAGGTCAGCGGCAACAGCAGCGACACCCCGTTCGGCGCACCCAACCCCGGCAGCACGCCGACGAGAATGCCGAGCAGAACGCCGACGGCCATCAAGGCCAGATGCGGCACCGTGACCGCGATAGTGAAGCCGTGAAGGAGTTCCTGGAGATTATCCATCGCCCGCTCCCCCTAGAACCCGAGCGCAGCGGCGAGCGCGCCGTGCGGCAGACTGACCTGGAACATGCGCTCGAACACGACATAGAGCGCGAGCGCCGTTGCCGCCGCCGTCATCGCCGCGCGAGCCACGGATTGATGCCTTGGGATCGCGAGCACCGCGAAGACGTAACCTGCCGACGTCAGATACATTCCGAGCAACGGGATGGCGGCAACGAAGATCGCGGCCGGCACGAACAGGCCCGCCAGCCGCCGCAGCTCAATGGACGTGATCGCGATGGGCACACTGGCCAGCGAAGCGGCGGGCATCACGCCGCGCACCAGATTGTAGAGGCTGCCAGCGACGATGATGATGCCGGTCAGAAACGGGAATGTGCCGGAATCCACGCCCGCACTCGACCAGCCGATGCCGTTGTCCAGGCTCTGGACCACCACCGCAACACCAAAACTGCCGGTGAGGATGGCGGTCGCAAATTCGAGGGCGCGTCGCGAGATCATCGAAGGCTCCAGTCGCGGGCCAAGTCCAGTGGCCAGTTTCGACACACACACTTTCCCCACGTTCGGTGTCGTCCCGGCGAAGGCCGGGACCCATAACCCCAGGGAAAAGTTTGGCGAAGACTAGACGTTGAATCCACGCCGGTACGGCGACTGCCGTTCATCGAGAGATCACGCGGTATGGGTCCCGGCCTTCGCCGGGACGACGGCGGAGGTCCGACCCACGCGATCACCGCCGATGCAACGGCCCCTCCTCACTTGACCAGCCAGCCCTGCTCGCTCGCAACCTGCCTGAGGTGCTCAAGGTCCTCCTTGATGAACTTGTCGAGCTCGGCGCCGGTGAGGAAGGTGTCGATCTGCGAGGACTTCTCGATGTAGTCCTTCCACTCCGGCGTCGCCTGCACCTTCTTCATGAGGTCAACATAGAACGCGGCCTGCTCCGGCGTGACCTTGCCGGGCAGCCACACCGTGCGCGGCTGCTCGTATTGGGCGATGTCGAGGCCCTGCTCAACGCAGGTCGGCACATCGCTCCAGCCTTCGGTCGCTGTGATCTTGGCGCCCTGCGGCAGCCGCTTCGGGCTGAAGGCACAGAGCGGGCGCTGGGTGCCGCCGCGCCATTGCCCGAGGCTCTCGCTCGGATTGTTGACATGGGAATCGATGTGCCCGCCCGCGAGCTGCACGGCCGCCTCGGCGCCGCTCTTGAAGGGGATGTAGGTCAGCTTCACATGACCGGCCTTCTCGATCATGCGGGTCAGCACCTCGTCGGTGTCCTTGGACTGCGCGCCGCCCATCTTGAAGTCGCCCGTTGCGGCCGCCTTCAGATAGTCGCCGGCGGTCTTGTAGGGCGAGTCCTGCTTGACCCAGAGCAGGAATTCATCCTGCGCCATGGCCGCGATCGGGGTGAGATCGGTGTAGTTGAAGGCAACCTTGGAGACGAGCGGCTGCTGCCAGGCGTTCGAGGTGCCGAAGATCACCTTGTAGGGATCACCGGCAGAGGCCTTGCCGTAGACATAGCCTTCGGCGCCGCTGCCGCCGGCCTTGTTGACGACGACGATCGGCTGGTCAGTCAGCTTGTACTTGGTGATGATGTTCTGCACCGCGCGGGCGATGTTGTCGGTGCCGCCGCCAGGACCGGCGGTCGCCACGAACTCGATCGGCTTCTGCGGCTGCCAGGCCGCACACGCCGGCATGGCGCTACCGAGCACGGCTGCACTGACCGACAACAGGAATAGAGACGTCCCACGCATGATTTCCTCCAACTGATTTTTTCTGTTTTGTTTGATCAGTCGTCTCGACGTCCGTTCAGGCGACGCGTTCCATGCGCTCCCTGGATGCCGAGACGATCGCGCCGTCTTTCTCGAGCGCTTCGATTTGCTTTTCGTCGAACCCATGCTCAGCCAGCACCTCGCGCGTATGTTCGCCATAGACGGGCGCGCCGGACACGACCTTGCCCGGGGTCTCGGAGAACTTGACCGGCAGCCCGATCGTCTTGACCGGACCGAGCGTGGAATGCTCGACCTCGACGACCATCTGGCGCGCCAGCGTCTGCGGATCGCTGAGCGCCTCCAGCATGTCGTGCACGGGGCCGCACGGCACGCCCTTCTCGTCCAGCGCAGCGAGCCAATGCGCGCGCGTCTGCGTGCGGAAGCGTTCGCTGAGGACAGCTTCAAGCTCCTTCAAATTCGCCATGCGATCGGCGCCGGTGACGAAGCGTGGATCGGCGGCCAAGTCGCTCGCCCCGAGCGCTTCCAGCATCAACAGCCAGTGCTTCTTGTTGGCCCCGCCGACCACGAGCCAGCCGTCCGAGGCCTCAAATGCCTGATACGGCGCGTTGAGCGGATGCGCCGAACCCATCGCGCGCGGCGCGGTGCCGGCGGCGAGTGCGATGGTCGATTGCCAATAGGTTTGCACCAGCGCCGCCTCGTAGAGCGAGGTCTCGACCCACTGCCCTTCCCCGGTCTTCAGACGATGGGTGTAGGCGGCGAGAATCCCCATGCTCGCGAGCAGGCCGGCGGTGATGTCCGACAGCGGCGGGCCGCATTTCACCGGCGGGCCATCGGGGCGTTCGCCGGTAAAGCTCATGATGCCGCTCATGGCCTGCGCGACCAGGTCGAAGCCGCGACGGTGCTTGTAGGGACCGGTGCGGCCAAATCCCGACAGCGAGCAATAGATCAGCGCCGGGAATTTTTCGTGCAGCTCCTCATAGCCGAACCCAAGGCGCTCCATCGCGCCCGGCGCAAAGTTCTCGACCAGAATGTCGGCGTCTGCGATCAGCCGCCGCAGTACCTCCTTGCCCCCGTCGGTCTTCAGATCCAGCACGATGCCGCGCTTGTTGCGGTTCATCATCAGGAACGAGGCCGCCTCGTCGCCGATCTTGGGCGGGACCGAATGGCGGGTGTCATCGCCGTTCGGCGATTTCTCGATCTTGATAACATCGGCGCCCATGTCCGCGAGCATCAGGGTGCAGGTCGGCCCCGCCATGACGTGGGTGAGATCGATGACCTTGAGGCCGGCGAGCGGCCCGGAGCGGTGTGAAGTGGATTGCGATCGATCGCTTTGCATCGGGCGTCCTATTGACCGCGCCACTGCGGGGCGCGCTTGTTGAGGAAAGCATCGAGCCCTTCGCGAAAATCCTGGCTCGTGTAGCACATCAGGATGAGGTCTTCGCCCTCGTCCCGCGTCAGCCGCCGCTGCAGGCGGGCCACTGCCTGCTTGGTCGCGTTGAGCGTCAGCGGTGCATGGCTGGCCACAAGGCGCGCGACCTCGTCGGCACGCTTGTCAAGCGCCGGGAGATCGTCGACGACCTCACCCAGCAGCCCGACGCTGGCTGCCTCCGCCGCATCGACGAGGCGTGCGGTGAAGATCAAATCCTTGACCCGCGCAGCCCCGATCAGTGCCGTGAGACGGCTGACATTGGACATCGACAGGCAATTGCCGAGCGTGCGAGCGATGGGAAAGCCGATTTTTGTGCTGCGCGTGCCGATGCGCAGATCGCACGCCGCGGCAATGCCCGCCCCGCCGCCGGTGCAGAAGCCGTTGATCGCCGCGATCGTCGGCACCCGGCATTGCTCGAGCGTGGTCAGCACCCGGTCGATGCGGTTCTCGTAGTCGATGGAGTCCTGCGGCGCTTTGAATTCGCGAAACTGGTTGATGTCGGTGCCGGAGGCGAAGGCCTTGTCGCCGGCCCCGCGCAGCACCAGCACCTTGATGGAGCGATCGTCATTGGCCTGCTCGCAAACGGCGGCGAGCCGCTCGTACATGGCGAAAGTAAAGGCGTTGCGCGCCTGCGGGCGGTTGAAGGTGATCCGCCCGATGCCGTCCTTGCATTCAAATACGAGGTCGTCCGCCGCTACGGCCTGGTCCATTTCCTCGGTCCTTCCTGTTTTTTGTATTTTTGAATGCAAAATTTGGAATTTACAAGATATAATTGCTGCTACATCGTCCATTAGAACAATTTTGCATTCAAAAATAGAGATATCCCATGCTGCATGAGGAGGTTGTCGGCCGCATCCGCGACATTCTGCTCGACGGCGAGATCCCGCCGGGCGCACGGATCCCCGAGCGCGAGCTGTGCGAGCGGCTCGATATCTCGCGCACGCCGTTGCGCGAAGCGCTCAAGGTGCTTGCTGCCGAGGGCCTCGTGCAGCTCCTGCCCCATCGCGGCTCGCGCGCAGCAAAACTGACCGACAAGGACATGCGCGACCTCTTCGAGGTCTGTCAGGGTCTCGAGGCCCTGGCCGGCGAGCTCGCCTGCGAGCGCATTGCCGATCACGAGATCGCGGAGATCGCGGCTGCGCACGCAGCGATGGTGCAGCATTATCGCGAGGGCGATCTGATCCAGTACTATCGCGGCAACCGCGCCATCCACGAGGGAATCGTCAACGCAGCCGGCAATCCCGTGCTCACGGGACTCTATGCGTCAGTGACCGCGCGGATCCGGCGTGCGCGCTACGTCACGCCGATGACGCCGCAACGCTGGGCGCTCGCCGTCAGCGAGCACGAAGCCATCCTGAACGCGCTCCAGCGCCGCGACGGCGCCGGCCTCTCCCACATCCTGCGCGCGCATCTGCGCCACAAGCGCGAAGAGGTGTTGCAAGCGGGATTTGCGGAGACGGAGGCGAATGAGCCCACGCTGAAGATTGCGTGAGCAGGCTGCCCTGCTAGGCGCGATTGCCGAACAGATCGAGCGTGATCGACCGTAGCCAGCGGTGAGCGGGATCGCGATGGTAGCGCTCGTGCCAATATTGGGCGATCTCGATCCGTGGCAATGGCACCGGCGTCTTGAACACGGTCATCCCGAGCGGCTCGGCGACGATGGCGGCCAGATTGGCGGGCAAGGTCGCGACCCCATCGGTCTGCGAGGCCACGATCGCGCCTGCGATGAAGCTCGGCACCTGCAACAGGATGTTGGCGCGGGCGATCGTCCCCGTCAGCACGCGCTGCGTCTCGAGATGAGCCGCATGCCCGGTCTCGGACGCCGTGATCAGGATATGCTTCTCGTCGAGAAATCCCCGGCGCGTGCGCGCCGCTGCCGGCCTTGGATGGCCTCGCCTCACGACGCTCGCGTAGCCGTCCGAATAGAGCCGCTGGGAGCGAAGATGCCCCGCCGCGCGCGGCAAGGCGCCGAGCGCAAGGTCCGCCTCGCCCGACTCGAGCTTGAGGGCGAAGTACCGGGAGTCGAGCGGGATTGCGCGCACCTGAACGCGCGGTGCGAGTTCGGAAAGGCGCGCAATCAAAGGCGGCAGGAATCGCACCATGCCGACATCGGTCAACAGCAGGCTGAAGGTCTTCTCGGATTTCCGGGGATCGAACGGCAGCCGCTCCTGCCACAACCGGTCGGCCATCTCGAGCAAGGCGCGGATCTGCGCTGCCATCTCAACGGCGCGCGCCGTCGGCTGCACGCCGCTGCCGCGCCGCACGAACAGGGGATCGTCGAAGCGCAGCCGCAACCGCGCCAGCAGCTTGCTGATCGCCGGCTGCGTGGTCTCGAGGCTCACGGCCGCGCGCGTGATGCTGCCCTCGCGGATCAGCGCATCGAGCACGCGCAAGTCACGAAAGTCGATTCCGGATGATGCCATTTTTGACATGTGAAACATTCCTTCGTGGCCATGGATTGAGCTTCGCCCTTTGCTATCCTTTGGTCAATCGCGGAGCCGAACGGCCACGCAGACACGGAGGACGCCATGACCAAATTCGTGATCGAGTCTCATTTCCGTCTTCAGGAATGGGTGGCCGAGGAGAAGGGTTACTTCCGCGACGAAGGGCTCGACTACGAGTTCCGCGAGCTGATCCGTTCGACCGAGGGCCAGCACCACAACAAGGTCAATGAAGGTGCCTTCCAGAGCATCGAGAAGGGCCGCAAGGCCGACGTCAGCTGCGCCTGCCACTGGACCGTCAACGTCGCCGCCTCGAACGGCCACGCCAAGCTCTACGCCGACGTCCATTCGGTCGCGCCTTCAGGCATCTTCGTTGCGGCGGACTCGAAGATCCGCACGCCGGCCGATCTTGCCGGCGTGCCGATCTCGGTCGGCTTCCAGTCAGGCAGCCATTATTCGACGATCCAGGCGCTCGAGCCGTATCTGGCGCCGGGCCAGATCAACCTGACCTTCGAGGACGGCATGCTGTTCCGCCGGATGGAGCTGCTGTTCGAAGGCAAGAGCGAGGCGGCTTCGCTGTTCAACGGCCCCTATTATTTCGCCGAGCAGCTCGGCTACCGCAAGATCATCGACACCACGTTCATGATCGCGTCCATGATCAATGGCGATCCGGCGCCCGAGGACATCAAGCGCTACTTCCGCGCGCTGAAGAAAGCCCAGCGCGACATCGACCTGCGTCCGGAGCTTTTCACGCGCTACTACAAGAATGAATTTCCGGATCGTTTCCACGCCGCAATGGACACAAGGCGCTGGGGGCCCGGCGAGCGGATCGTGTTCGAACCCTATTCGCGTGAGATCTACGAGCAGTCGTTTGACTGGATCGAGAAACACGGCATCTTCGAAGCCGGCACGATGGGCGACGGCGCCTACGACAAGGCGACGGTCGCATTCGGGAGGATTTGAGGGCCGGAGGCCGCCTCCTCCATCTCAGGCGAGATAGCCGGATACACCGTCCCACAGCAGCTTCAACGCCGTCACGACCAGCAAGCCGTAGCAGGCCCGATAGATCTGCTGCTGGTCGAGCCTTCCGTGCAGTCGCCAACCGAGCCACACGCCGGAGGGAATGGCGAGCAGGCACACCGCCATCACGATCCAGACGTTGCCGGCCGGCCGCACCAGCAGCAGCCACGGCACCGCCTTGGTCGCATTGCCGACGGTGAAGAACAGACTTGTCGTCCCTGCATAGACTTCCTTGCTGAGGCCAAGCGGCAGCAGATACATCGCCAGCGGCGGTCCGCCGGAATGCGCGACCATGGTGGTCACGCCAGAGGCGAGACCCGCCGCAACCGCCTTCGGCGTCGAACGCGGGCGAATGGCGACCTTCGGATCGCTCACGAACCACAGGCCGACGAAGATCAGCGTGACCACCGCCATCACGATCGCAACCGCACGATGGTCGAGCACGCGGAACAGGAGATAGCCGAGGCCGATGCCGACCACGAGCCCGGGCAACAGCAGCACGAGGTCGGGCTTCGACCAGGTCGAGGGCTTCCAGTAGCGCAGCGCGAACAGGTCCATCGCGATGAACAGTGGCGCGAGCAGTCCGCCGGCCGTCACCGGGTCCATCACGAACGACAGCAGCGGAATCCCGACGATGGAGAATCCGCCGCCGAACGCGCCCTTCATGAAGCAGATCAGAAACACGCCCGCAAAGGCGACGATGATAGTCGAGACCGTCAACTCCACTTGCGCGTCTCCGTCATGCGTGAGTCCGGCGCCCTCTTCCGATTAGCGCGCTCAGTCCGCCCGCGACCCTGGATGCGAACTGTCCTTGCTATCAAAGAAAGCGCCGGGCAGCGCAGAGGGCACTCCAAAGGTCAATCCAATGAACGCCAGAAACAGATCGAGATAACTGAGGTGCATTGTCGTTGCTCCGCTGCCACCGAGTGCCACCGAGCACATCCGGTGCAATTTGCTCTTTAACTCAACAATGATCCGATCTATTGATCGGTACAATCCAAATATTGTACTCGATACAATTTAGATTGCCTCGCATACCGCAATACCCGGACTATGCGGCGGCCCGACCGGGACGGTTTGCGACACCGTGCCGGAGCTCGATCGCCTTGACGGAGTTTTCGAATGCCGTCTTGAGGACGCTTCGACCGATCGTCCCGAGCACGAGGCCGAGGAGCCATCCCTTGAGGTTCTTGCCCTCGCGCACGACGATCAATTCGATATCGGTCATGCCATCGATCCGGCGACGGAAGGTGTAGGTGTGGCCCGAAGCGCCGCCCCAAACGTTGGAATCAGTCGTGGTCAGGACGACGCGGTTGGGGTTGGACCAGTCGTAACGCAGCCGCTCCCAAATGCCGCGCGAGCCCTCCGTCACGTCGGCGTCGGTGAGACCGAGATGATGCAGTTCGAGATCCTCATCGGCGCTGTTGCCGAACACTTTCTGACGGCCCGGACCGAAGTCGATCAGCCCGGCAATGTACTGCGAGGGCGTCAGGGTGGTGGTTCGATGAAGGCGGATCGTGGACATCTGGGGGCTCCAGGGTTCAGTTCGTGGCCGCATTCGCATTGCGGATGAGCAGGCTGTCCCCGGTTCGGCTGACTTCCAGTGCGCCTGCCTGGGTCGGCGTCGAGAGCACGACGCGCTGACCGGGCGCCAAGACCGACACGACGCGGACCGGCGTTCCGGTCTCGCCCTGCGCGAGCGTCGTGACGACGCGGAATCCATCAGGCTGGACCGTGTAATAGGTGACGCCGGACAACTCGCCGAGCCGGACGCTTCGTCCTTCGATCGGCTTCAGATCGCTGGCGTGGGCAGCACCCAGTGACGCGACGGTGAAAGCGGCTGCGAGAAGTGTTTTGCGGATCGACATCAGACCCTCCGTTGGCTTGGGCGGCGGGCGGGACGCCCGTCTGCTCCCTTGCCGCAGGACATGGGTCGGCTAGGATCATCGATCAAACAGATGGGGTCGATAATGGGTATCGATGCTGTCAATCTCAGCCGTATCGACCTGAATTTGCTCGTACATCTCGGCGCGCTTCTGACCGAACGAAGCGTGACACGAGCGGCAGCCCGCGTCGGCATCGGCCAATCGGCGATGAGCCATAACCTCGCGCGCCTGCGGGAACTGTTCTCCGACGAGTTGTTGACCAAGGGGCCTGCCGGCATGCGCCTCACGCCGCGCGCGGCGATATTGTTCGAGCCGGTGCAGGCCATGCTGGCGCAGGCCGAGGCACTGGTGTCACGCGAGCGGGCGTTCGATCCGGCAACGGCGGTGCGAACGTTCAGGTTCGGATTGCCTGATAGCATGGAGATCCTGTTCATGCCGTCGCTGCTCGCGCGCATGCGCGAGGTCGCACCCGGCATTCACCTCCGGCTCTACAATTTCGACGCGTCGCGACTGCTCGAGGATCTCGATTCCGACGAGATGGATATCGCCATCGGCTACGATGCCTTCCAGCAGGGACAAGTCCACCACAAGCGGCGCAAGCTGTTCACCGAGAGCTATCTCTGCATGTTCAATGCCGAGAAGACGGGGATCACAGCCCCGATCTCGCTTGAGGACTATGTTCGAATCCCGCACGTGCTGACCAGCCTCAGGCCTGGGCGCAGCGTCCGCGGCATCGTCGATGAAGCATTGGACAAGCTTGGGCTGACGCGCTCGATTGCCCTCACCACGCCACGCTTCCTGACGGTCCCGTCCTTGGTGGCGCGCGCACCTGTCATCGTCACCATTCAATCGCGTCTGGCGCGCCGCTTCGCCGCCGAGCTCGGGCTCAGCCTCAGCCCCCTCCCCGTGGAGCTGCGTGATGTCACGGTCTCATTGCTGTGGCATGCGTCCTACGATCACGATCCGGCCCACGCGTGGCTGCGCGAACAGGTGGTGCAGCTTGCCGCCGAGCTGTGAACTCTCGCGCCCCTAGCACCCCAGCCGATCGGCGACGCCGCCGAAATCCTTCGCCACGATGTCCCACTGGCCGGTGGCTTCGAAATCGATCTTTTGAAATGGACCGTACTCGGTCGGCCGCGCGACGAAGGCGGTCTTCAAGCCGTAGCTCTGCGCCGCCTTGAGGTCGTAGTTGTGGGCGGCGACCATCATCACCTCTTCCGGCTTGAGGCATAGCAATCGCGCCGCGCCGAGATAGGTTTCGGGATCAGGCTTGTAGTGCTCGAACAGCTCGGCCGACATGATGAGGTCCCAGGGGAGCCCAGCAAACTTCGCCATGTTGGTCAGCAGCGCGACATTGCCGTTCGACAGCGGCGAGATCACGAATTTCGTCTTCAGCCGCGTCAGGCCGGCGACGCTGTCGGGCCACGGATGCAGGCGGTGCCAGCCCTTGGTGAGGTGATCGAGATCGGATTCGGTGAGGCCCTTGATCGCGAACTGCTCGACCAGCTTCTCCAGCGAGCGGCGATGCAGATCGTCGAGCATGACATAGCCGCGCTCGGGATGCTTGCGCACGTCGTCCATCGAGGCCGAGTACACGGCGCGCCAGCCGTCGACGAGCGCGGTCCAGTCGGCGCTGATGCCGCGCTGCCTGCCCCACCACATGAAATCGGTGATCAGGCTGGTGCGCCAGTCGACGACGGTGCCGAACACGTCGAACACCAGAGCCTTCACGGAGGACAGTTCGGACATTTGCGCTTCCCCGTATTCTTCTTGTTGTCATTCCGGGGCGATGCGCAGCATCGCACCCGGAATCCATTTCACCTCAGACTCTGCCGCCCGATGGATTCCGGGCTCTCCGGGCCGCGCACTTCGCGCGGTCCCGTCGCCCCGGAATGACGGAGCGTGTCAGTCCAAATGGAACTTGGCGAGCTCGCGGTGCTCGGCCTTGATGTAGCGCACGGTGCCGGTGACGGAGCGCATCACCACCGTCTCGGTCTCGATCACGCCATCCTTGCGGAACTTGACGCCCGAGAGCAGCGAGCCCGTGGTGACGCCGGTCGCCGCGAACAGGCAGTCGCCGCGCGCCATGTCCTCGATGCCGTAGATCATCTTGGGATCGTTGACGCCCATCTTGGCTGCGCGCTCGCGCTTCTCGTCGGAATCGAGGATCAGGCGGCACTGCATCTGGCCGCCGATGCAACGCAGCGCCACGGCCGCAAGCACGCCTTCCGGCGCGCCACCGGTGCCGAGATACATGTCGACGCCTGTGTTGTCGGGGTCGGCGCAATGGATCACGCCGGCGACGTCGCCGTCGGTGATCAGGCGCACGGCAGCTCCCGTCGAGCGCACGCTCTCGATGATGCTGGCATGGCGCGGACGGTCGAGCACGAGCACGGTGATGCCGTCAGGCTGGACACCCTTGGCCTTGGCGAGACGGCGGACGTTTTCAGCCGGCGTCGCGTCGAGCTCGACGACACCCTTGTCGTAGCCTGGACCGATCGCGAGCTTCTGCATGTAGACGTCGGGGGCGTGCAGCAGCGTACCGCCATCGGCCATCGCCATGGTGGCGATCGAGCCCGGCATGTTCTTGGCGCACAGCGTGGTGCCTTCGAGCGGGTCGACCGCGATATCGACTTCCGGACCCGCGTTCACGCCAACCTTCTCGCCGATGAAGAGCATCGGCGCCTCGTCGCGCTCGCCTTCGCCGATCACGATGGTGCCCTGGATCGGCAGCTTGTTGAGCTCGCGGCGCATCGCGTCGACGGCCGCCTGGTCAGCGGCCTTCTCCTGCCCGTGCCCGCGCAACCGCGCCGAGGACACCGCCGCCCGCTCCGTCACACGCACGATCTCCAGCGTGAGAATACGCTCGAGCAACGCATGCGGCGGCACTGAAATATGGGTCGACATCTGGCTAACTCCTTCAACAGCTCTCTGCGGACGTTCGCCGCATCAATTCGCAACATCGCGGTTCGTTCGAACCGTGGTGTTGATGCCCTAGTTTTTCTCGATCCGGATGACCTGCGGCCGTCCGCTGATCACCTTGTCGTGCTGCACGGCGGCGAGCGCGCGGCGTACCGCGTCCTCATGCGTGGCATAGGTGATCAGAATGACAGGCACGGGCACCGCCTTGCCATTTGCCGGCGCAGCGCCGCCATTGGGATGGCGCTGCACGATCGACTCGATCGAAATCTTCTGCTCTGCGAGACGGGTCGCGATCGCAGCCGCGGTGCCTGGGAAATCGCGCGCCAAAAGGCGGATGTAGTAGCCGCCCTCATGCCGCTCCATCGGCGCTTTCTTGGTGTCGCGCAGCTGCGCGATCGGCCGGCCGAACGGATTGGCGCGGATCCCGCGCGCAACGTCGGCGATGTCGGCGACGACGGCGGATGCGGTCGCGGCACCGCCGGCACCGGGGCCGACCAGCGTGATCGGCGGAATGCCCTCGCCATCGATCGTGACCGCATTGGTGACACCCATCACCTGCGCGATCGAAGAGGTTTTTGGAACCATGGTCGGGTGCACGCGCTGCTCGATGCCCTTGGCGGTGCGAACCGCAACGCCGAGCAGCTTGAGCCGGTAACCGAGATCGTCAGCGGCGCGCAGATCTTCCGGCGCGATGGAGGAGATGCCTTCGACATACACAGCGCTCTGAGCAACTTTCGTGCCGAAAGCCAGGCTAGCGAGAATGGCAAGCTTTTGCGCGGTGTCGTGGCCGTCGACGTCGAAGGACGGGTTGGCTTCGGCATAGCCGAGCCGCTGCGCATCCTTGAGGCACTCGGCAAACGACAGACCCTCCTGCTCCATCCGGGTCAGGATGTAATTGCAGGTGCCGTTGAGGATGCCGTAGACGCGGTTGATGCCGGTTCCCGCTAGACCTTCGCGCAACGTCTTAATGACGGGGATCGCGGCACCGACGGCTGCCTCGAAATTCAGCGCGCCGCCATGCTTTTCGGCGGCTTTTGCCAGCTTCAGGCCGTGCTTGGCGAGGAGTGCCTTGTTCGCGGTGACGACCGACTTGCCGGCACTGAGGGCGGCCTCGACCGCAGAGAGCGCGGGATCACCGGCACCGCCCATCAGCTCGACGAAGCAGTCGATGCCGGGATGCGTGGCGAGCGCCATCGGATCCTTCGTCCATTCAACGCCGCGCAGATCGATGCTGCGCTTCTTGGCCTTCGAGCGCGCGGTGACGGCGACGACGCGGATGCCGCGGCCGCTGCGGCCCGCGAGCACGCGCGCCTGCGTTTCAATCAAACGGACAACTTCGGCGCCCACGGTGCCGAGCCCCGCTATGCCCACTTTCAGGGGTGCAACCATGATGCTTTAGTGAACCTGCAGAAGAGAATTAGCGCCGATTGGCGAGCGGAACGACGTTGTGCAACGTTTCGATGCCGCTTTCAAGGAAGCGGCGCACGCCGCGCGCGGCCTGCCTGATCCGTTGCTCGTTTTCCACCATGGCGATGCGGACATATCCTTCGCCATGCTCGCCGAAGCCGACGCCGGGCGAGACCGCGACTCCGGATTTCTCCACCATCAGGGTCGCGAACTGCATGCTGCCGACGCTGCGGAACGCCTCCGGCAGCGGCACCCAGGCGAACATCGAGGCCTCCGGCGGCGGAATGTCCCAGCCGGCGCGGCCGAACGATTCCACCAGCGCGTCGCGGCGCTTGCGATAGGTGTCGCGCATCTCCTTGATGCAGTCGTCGGGACCGTTCAACGCCGCGGTCGCAGCCACCTGCACCGGCGTGAAGGCACCGTAGTCGAGATAGGATTTGACACGGGCGAGCGCCGCGATCACGCGGTCATTGCCGACCGCAAAACCCATGCGCCAGCCGGCCATAGAATAGGTCTTCGACATCGAGGTGAACTCGACGGTGACGTCGATGGCTCCGGGCACCTGGAGCACCGAGGGCGGCGGGTTGCTCTCGTCGAAATAGACCTCGGCATAGGCGAGATCGGACAGGATCAGGATCTCGTGCTTCTTCGCGAAGGCGACGAGGTCCTTGTAGAAGTCGAGGCTCGCGACATAGGCGGTCGGGTTCGACGGATAGCAGACGACGAGCGCCAAGGGCTTCGGGATCGAATGCACGATCGCCCGCTCCACCGCCTCGAAGAACTCCGGCGTCGGCTCCGATGGCACCGAGCGGATCACGCCGCCTGCCATCAAAAAGCCGAAGGCATGAATCGGGTAGCTCGGGTTCGGACAGAGGATGACGTCGCCGGGCGCGGTGATCGCCTGCGCCACATTGGCAAAGCCCTCCTTCGAGCCGAGGGTCGCCACGACCTGGGTGTCGGGGTTAAGCTTCACGCCGAAGCGGCGCTCGTAATAGGCCGCCTGGGCGCGGCGCAAGCCGGGGATGCCGCGGGAGGCCGAGTAGCGATCGGTGCGCGGCTTGCCCAAGGTCTCCTTGAGCTTCTCCAGCACATGCGGCGGCGCCGGCAGGTCCGGATTGCCCATGCCGAGATCGATGATGTCGGCGCCGGCATTCCGTGCGGCCGCCTTGGCCCTGTTGACCTGTTCGAACACGTAAGGCGGAAGGCGTCGGATGCGGTAAAACTCGTCCATGGCTCTCTGGGCTCCGGGCAACCGGTCAGGACAGAATCGGGGGGCGATCACGGCCCTTCGAGGAGATCTCGCCCTGCACACGAAAATCGCTCAAAAACAAATACTTGAAGCGAATTTCGGTGACGAGGACTGAACTCCTTCGCCCTGACTCTCGGTTGAATTGAAGTCTTTTTAGCACGGCGTGGCGGGGGCGCCAGCGATTACCTTGCGCCCGGCGATGGCCGCCCGCGCCCAATTGGCGGTCCTTATTTGGCGTCTTTGGCGGCGACGGCCTGGCGGTCGCGGGCGGCCGCAAGCTCGGCCTCGATCTTGGCGCGCTGGTCGGGCGGGATGATCGCCTGGTCACGATCCGGCGGCAGATCGTGCACCGGCAGATAGGCGCCGGGCTCCCTGGGATGAGCCGGCGTGTCGGCGGCCGACATGTCCGCGAGCTGACTCGAACAGCCGCCCAGCGCGAGCGCCGCCATCAGCAGCGCGCAGCCAGCAAGCCGCGACTTTTGCAGGTCCCACAACGCAAACACCTGGGAATTCCCCTACTCGTCCCATGCGAGGCTCTCGGGAGCTTAACCCGACAACCTGCCCAAGCTCAAACCATTGCTGCCCACAAATGGTACGAGCGAGAAATCATCCAAGGCCCACACCTGAAGAGGTGCACCGCGATTGTGACAAAAGCAAGAAGCCTTGTCGCAGTGCAGCACATCTTCGTGCGTGTTTAGCGCGAAACCAGTGAGCTTCGCGGTGACGAATACGGAATGAATCGTTACTGTTGCCTTCATGAGTAACGCCACGACCGACACGCCCAAATCCGGGACAAAGTCTGAAACGAAGTTCGATGCGGAAGCCTTCGCGATGAATGTCGCGCGGGCCATGGAGAGCGGCGGCAAGGCGCTCGCCGCGTATCTGAAGCCGCGCGAGACCGGCGAGGTGCAGGACCGTCCGCCGGCCGAGCTCGCCGAAGTCGTCAAGACCTTCACGTCGGTCGCCGAATATTGGCTGTCGGACCAGTCGCGTTCGTCCGACCTCCAGACCAAGCTCGCCAAGGACTACCTCGATCTGTGGGGCTCGGCGGCTCGGCGAATGGCCGGCCAGGAGGTTCAGCCCGCGATCGCGCCCTCGCCGCGCGACAAGCGCTTTGCCGATCCGGAATGGAAGTCGAACCAGTTCTTCGATTTCATGATGCAGCTCTATCTGCTCACGACCAAATGGGCGCAGGGGCTGGTGCACGATGCCGAGGGGCTCGATCCGCAGACCCGGCGCAAGGCCGAGTTCTACATGCAGCAGGTCACCAACGCGATCTCGCCGTCGAACTTCGTGCTGACCAATCCGGAGGTGCTGCGCGAAACGGTGGCAAGCAGCGGCGAGAATCTCGCGCGCGGCCTGACGATGCTGGCGGAGGACATCGCTGCCGGCAAGGGCATGCTGAAGATCCGTCAGTCCAATCCCGACAACCTCGTCGTCGGCGTCAACATGGCGACGACGCCGGGCAAGGTGATCTACCAGAACGAGATGATGCAGCTGATCCAGTATTCTCCGACCACGGAGAAGGTGCTGCGCACGCCGCTGCTGATCGTGCCGCCCTGGATCAACAAATTCTACATTCTCGATCTCAAGCCGGAGAAATCCTACATCAAGTGGTGCGTCGACCAGGGCATCACCGTGTTCGTGATCTCATGGGTCAATCCGGACAAGCGGCTCGGTGCCAAGGGCTGGGAAGACTACATGAAGGAAGGCCCGCTTGCGGCGATGGACGTGATCGAGCGGATCACCGGCGAGATGAAGGTGCACACCGCCGGCTATTGCGTCGGCGGCACCATGCTCGCGACCACGCTGGCCTGGCTCGCCGAGAAGCGGCGCCAGCGCGTGACCTCAGCGACGTTCTTTGCCGCTCAGGTCGACTTCACCCATGCCGGCGATCTCCTCGTGTTCGTCGACGAGGACCAGATCGCAGCGCTCGAGCAGGACATGAAGGCGTCCGGCGTGCTCGAAGGCTCCAAGATGGCGATGGCGTTCAACATGCTGCGCTCTAACGACCTGATCTGGTCCTACGTGGTCAGCAACTACCTCAAGGGCCAGCAGCCGAGCGCGTTCGACCTGTTGCACTGGAATTCCGACGCGACGCGGATGACCCAGGCGAACCATTCCTATTATTTGCGCAACTGCTATCTGGAGAACCGGTTGTCGACCGGCACGATGGTGCTCGACAACACGCTGCTCGACCTCTCCACGGTCAAGGTGCCCGTCTACAACCTCGCCACGCGCGAGGACCACATCGCGCCGGCGGAATCGGTGCTGTACGGCTCGCAGTTTTTCGGCGGGCCCGTGAAATACGTACTGTCCGGCTCCGGCCACATCGCCGGCGTGGTCAATCCGCCGGCCTCGAACAAGTATCAGTATTGGACCAACGACAACATCAAGGACGTCAACGTCGCCCAGTGGATGAAGGGCGCGGTGGAGCACAAGGGCTCGTGGTGGCCGGACTGGCGCGAATGGCTGGGCGGGCTCGATCCGGAGGAAGTGCCGGCGCGCAGCGTCGGTACCGAGGCGTTGCCGCCGATCGAGGACGCTCCAGGCAGCTATGTCAGGGTTCGCGCATAGCGCAATGGCGCGCGCTTTCGTATAAGCTCACGACATCGATTTGGAGGGGACCGGGTTATGACGCGTGAATTGTTCTGGCTGACGTGCACGGTGATCCTGACCGGGATCCTCTGGATTCCCTACACTATCAACCGCTGCCAGATTCGAGGGCTCAGTGGCGCGATGGCCAATCCCTCGCGCGGTGACAAGCCGCAGTCCGAGTGGGCGAACCGCCTGATGTTCGCGCACGACAATGCGGTCGAGAACCTCGTGCTGTTCGCCCCGCTGGTGCTGATCCTGAACGCGATCGACTATTCCTCGAAATGGACGGTGCTCGCCTGCGTCGTCTATTTCTGGTCGCGCGTCGCGCATCTGATCGTCTATGCGCTCGGCATCCCGGTATTCCGCACGCTGGCCTTCACGGTCGGATTCCTCGCACAGGCCGTGCTGGCGCTGGCGATCTTCAAGATCTTCTGACCGCGCGTCCTCGGGATGCGCGGCGATGCCTAGCGACTCCAGCCGGGATTTTCTCCAATTCCACGATCTGGGCGCGGACACGCTCCTGTCGATCATCGCCCGCGCGCAAGTGCTGGCAGCGGCGTGGCACGACCGCGCCATGCCTCAAGGCCTGGCCGGCAAGCGCGTGGCGGTCATTGCCGACGATGGTGGATGGCGGAATACGACGGCGTTCGATCTCGGCGTGAAGGCCATGGGCGGCATCAGCGTGCAGCCGCCGATCCGGTTCAACGTCAGTGAGGCGACGGCTGATCTGGCGCACTATCTCGACAATTGGTTCGACATTTTAGTCGTGCGCACCCGGGAATTGGCGACCTTGCACGCGCTCGCATCGCACGCCGCCGCGCCGGTCGTGAATGCAAGAACGCGGTCAAATCATCCTTGCGAGACGCTTGGCGACCTCGCCTATGTCTGGCGCAAGCGAGGACATCTCGGCGACTTCAAGGTCGCAGCTGTTGCCCCCGATGCCAACATCCTGCGTTCCTGGGTTGAAGCGTCCATCGCCCTGCCGATCGAGGTGACCCAGGTGTACCCGACGGACTGGCATGTCCGGGACATCGCAAGTCCGAGGTTCAAGGCCAGCACAGACATCGACGCATTGTACGATGCGGATGTGATCATCACGGACTGCTGGCTTGAAGGCGCACGCGCGGATCAACTGCGCGACTATCAGCTATCGGCATCGCTGCTCGACAGATGCCGTCCCGACGTCATTTTCCTGCCCTGCCCGCCGGTGACCCGAGGCCAGGAGGTCAGCACTGACGCGATGTCGCATCGGGCCTGCCAGAGCCCGGCGGCGAAAGCCTACCTGCTCCACGCCCAGAACGCGCTGCTGGAATGGATCGCCGCATAGCGCCGGTGACTTTCACGGTGTCCTGAAGATCAGGCCACGGCCTTGCGAACGACGAGATTGAGCATGTTGGCAGGCGTCTGATCAAAGCTCTGGATCACAGAGGTCTCCGACGACAACGTGGTCCACGGACCCGCACTGGCGTAAGTCGCCTCTAACCACTCGGGCGACACGTAGTTGTAATAGCGCCCCAAGCTATCCCGGCCGTCGCCGTCACCCATCTTGTAGCTGGCGAAGAACACGCCTGACGGCTTGAGCGCGCGATGAATCCGTCCGAGGATTCCGGCGAGTTCGTCGCGCGGCACGTGCAGCAGGCAGGCGCTCGCCCAGACGCCGTCATAGGCCTGTTGTGCATCGAGTTCATCGAACCGCATCGCCTCGACGGGATGATCGAGCCGCCGCGACGCGATCTCGGCCATTTCAGGCGAGCCGTCGGTCGCACGCACCGAAAACCCTTCGGCCAGCATCACCGCCGAATGATTGCCGGCGCCGCAGCCGAGCTCGAGGATCGCGCCGCCCGGCGGCAGCAGGGCCAGGAAGCCAAGCAGCCGCGCCGAAGGTGCCTTCGCCCAGCCGGCATAGGCCTCGGCATGGCCGCGGTAGAATTGCAAGGTCGCTTCGTCCACCGCAGTACCTCGTGTCATGGAAACAGCGCGATCTGCTCCAGCCCCGCCGTCTCGGGCAGCCCGAACATCAGGTTCATGTTCTGGATCGCCTGCCCGGCCGACCCCTTCACCAGATTGTCGAGCGTGGAAATCACGATCGCCCGGTTCTTGATGCGGTCGGCGACGACGCCGATCTGCACATAGTTGGAGCCGCGCACATTCTGGGTCTGCGGCAGCACGCCCTTCCTGGCGACATGCACGAAGGGCTCGTTGGCATAAGCCTGCTCCAGCACAGTTCGCAGATCGTCCGGCGTCGCGCCGTTGAGCTTGACGTAGGAGGTGCAGAGTTCGCCGCGCGCCATCGGAATAAGATGCGGCGTGAAGTTGATCGTCACTGCGGAACCGGCGGCGACGCCGATCTCCTGCTCGATCTCGGGCGCGTGCCGGTGGGTGCCGACCGAATAGGGTGACAGCCCCTCGCCCGCCTCGCTGAACAACGTGTTCTGTTTCAGCCCGCGGCCGGCGCCGGTGACACCCGATTTCGCGTCGATGACGATGTCGTCGACGTCGATCAGTTTGGCTTTCGCAAGCGGTACCAGCGCGAGCAGCGCTGCCGTGGGATAGCAGCCGGGACAGGCGACCAGCCGCGCCGACGTGATCTTCTCGCGATAGAATTCGGTGAGACCATAGACCGCTTCGCCCTGCAGTTCGAGCGCCCGGTGCTCATGGCCGTACCATTGCGCATAGGTGTTCTTGTCCCGCAGCCTGAAATCGGCGGACATGTCGAGGACCTTGATTTTGGGATTTGCCTTGAGGACCGCGGCGATGATTTCCTGCGTGGTGCCGTGCGGTAGTCCGCAGAACACCGCATCGAGCTTGCTCCAGTCGACCTTTTCCCATTCGACGAGTTTCGGCAGGTCCAGCATGAAGAAATGCGGAAACACGTCGCCCATCGACTTGCCGGCGTGGGTGTTGGCGGTGAGCGCGATGATCTCGGCATTCGGATGCCGGGCCAACAGGCGCACCGCATCGGCCCCGGTGTAACCGGAGGCGTCGAGAATGCCGATCTTCTTCGAGCTCATCACGCGTACCTTTCAGGCGTCATTTGATCGTCTTGCCGGGGTAGAAAGTCGCAGCGTCGCTTCGTCCACCGGGTTGGCCTCGCGAGCAACGTTCGATCAGCTATTGTCGGCAAGGCCCAGCATCAGCCGCATGTTCTGCACGGCTGCGCCCGAGGCGCCCTTGCCGAGATTGTCCAGCCGCGCGACCAGAACTGCCTGATGGTACTTGTCGCTGGCGAAGACGTAGAGCTCGATCATGTTGGTCTCGTTGAGCGCTTCCGGCTCGATCCGGCCGCCCTTTGACGCTTCATTCTGCAGCGGCATCGCCGAGACGTATTTTGAACCCACGTAACGCTTGGCGAGCGCCGCCTGCAAATCCGCGCCGCTGGGCTTGCCCGGCAGCGTGTCAAGCTGAAGCGGGATCGAGACCAGCATGCCCTGCCGGTAGTTGCCGACCGAGGGAATGAAGATCGGCCGCCGAGTCAGGTTCGAATAAAGCTGCAGCTCCGGCAGATGTTTGTGTTCGAAGCCGAGGCCATAGAGCTCGAACGACGGTGCGCTGCCGTCTTCAAAACTCGCGATCATCGACTTGCCGCCGCCGGAATAGCCGCTCACCGCGTTGACGCTGATGGGATAGTCAGGCGGCAACAGGCCGGCATCGACGATCGGCCGCAGCAGCGCGATGCCGCCGGTCGGATAGCAACCGGGATTGGAGACCTTCTTCGCGGCCTTGATCCTGCCGGCCTGGTCCGGTGCCAGCTCCGGAAAACCGTAGGCCCAGTCCGGCGCGACCCGGTAGGCGGTCGAGGCGTCCAGCACCTTCGGCCCCGCAGCGCCCATGCTATCGATCAGCGCCACCGTCTCCTTGGCGGCATCATCAGGCAGGCAGAGGATGACCAGATCCACCTCCTCCATCAGCGCCTTCTTGGCCGCGGGATCCTTGCGCTTGTCGTCGGCGATTGTCTTCACCACGACGTCGTTCTGGAGCTTGAGCCGCTCGTTGATGCCGAGCCCGGTGGTGCCGGAGCCGCCGTCGACGAAGACGGTGGCGGGCTTGCTGGCCGCGCCGGAGGTCGGGGCTTTCGTGGTCTCAGCGAGGCTCATGACGCGCTCCTTTCGAGCATGTTGGTTTCGTTCGCGAAGGCTTCCGGCCTCGCGTCCTGCATCAGTTGCGAAATCTCTCTTGCGTCGGCGTGGGCTTGCGCGCCGAGCGTATTGGCGATCGCCGTGTAATCGGCGTCGGATTTGTGCTGGTTGAGCTTGAAGCTGCCTTCGACCTCTTCAACCGTCATGACCAGACCCACGATCGCCTTCTTCAACGTCTCGAACCGGCCCGCCGTCATCTTGCCCGAAGTCCACGGCGTCTTCGGCAACAGCCAGCTCTCGAACTTGTCGCTGAGCGTGTCGATCTGCACCGCCAGCTCGTCGTCCGACAACGGCCGCACCGGGCCGCTCAGATGCACCGCCTGATAGAGCCAGGTCGGCACCTGATCCGGTGAGACGTACCAGTCGGGCGATACATACGCATCGGGGCCGTTGATCGCGAGCAGCCAGGACGTCGCGCCGTTCGCAAGCTTTACCAGCGGATTGTGACGGGCGACATGAAAGGCGGCCTGCGGCGTGCCGTCGGCGGCGTAGGTCAAATAGAACGGCAGCGGCGACGCGACCGGCTTGTGGCCATCGAAGACGCACATGGTGCCGAAACCGCGGTCGCCTGCGAATTTCAGGCTCGCGGCGCGGTCCGGCTTGAAAAAGGGTGGTGTGTACATCGTGGTCTCCTGCTGGGCCTCCTTGGGGGCCGCCGGATCAGATCGCGCTGACAGGAGAGAGAATGCCGCGGATCGGATCCAGCGGCAAAGACGATGATCTCAAACGCGATCGACCGCCCAAACCGCTAAAGAGCGGCGGCGGCGACGGGCGAACAGGATGGTCGCGGCGTTGATCATGGCGCGCGGCTATAAGGCGAGATGCGGTTCCCGTCAAGGTTCGCGGCGTCAGATCACCCGCCAGAGCCATTCCATGATCGTCGCGATCACATCGCCGAACAACAGGAGCGCCGCCGACCAGACCAATGCGGAGACGAAATTGGCAGCCTGAAAGCTCCAGTAAGGCATCTCGAAAATGCCGGCCGCAAGCGGCACGGAGGCGCGCAAGGGGCCGAAGAAGCGGCCGATGAAGATGCTGGGCATGCCCCAGCTCCGCACGAAGGCCTCGCCCTTGGGCAGGATTTCCGGATAGCGCGAGAGCGGCCACATCTGCGCGACCTTCTCCTTGTAACGGTAGCCGAACCAGTAGGAGACCCAGTCGCCGAGGGCAGCACCGATCGCGCCGGCAATCCAGATCGGATAGAAGCTGATGCCGCTCGCCCCGATCAGCGCGCCGATGGCGACCAGCGCGCCCCAGGCCGGAATCAACAGCGAGATGAAAGCCAGCGATTCCCCGAACGCCAGCAGGAGCACGATCGGAGCAGCCCAGGCCTGGTGAAGGCGCACGAAATCGGCCAGTGCGTGCGCATACTGCTCCATTCCAGAATAGCCTTCCCGCCCCGTCTCGAGGTCCTGTCAGATGGAAAAGACTGGTAAGCCAATGGCTTGTGTGACATCAAGTCACAAAACCCGGCTTGTACGGATCGGCGCGTCAAATTGCCGGCACTTGGTTAGCTTGCGGCGTAAATTCGCCGGGATTAGCTCCCACCCCACAGCGCCCGGCCTGCCCTGCGGTAACCTTTCGAGGCCAGAAGTGGCATAGTCAGGCCAACCGATTCGCCGCTTGCGCGGCCCTCAAAGCTCATCAAGATATATGTCCAAGCAGTTGAAAACAAAAAGCAAAGACGGTTTATTCGACGACACTGAGCCGAGGGGGCGCACAGCCGCCGCGAAGGCAGCACCGCGCGGAACCGGCGGGGAAGCCGACTACACCGCAGCCGACATCGAGGTGCTCGAAGGCCTGGAACCGGTCCGGCGCCGACCGGGCATGTATATCGGCGGCACTGACGAGAAGGCGCTGCATCACCTCTTCGCCGAGGTCATCGACAACTCGATGGATGAGGCGCTGGCCGGGCACGCGACCTTCATCGGCGTCGAGCTCAGCGCCGACGGCTTCCTGACGGTCACCGATAACGGTCGCGGCATCCCGATCGATCCGCATCCGAAGTTTCCGAAGAAGTCGGCGCTTGAAGTCATCATGTGCACGCTGCATTCGGGCGGCAAGTTCGACAGCAAGGTCTACGAGACCTCGGGCGGTCTGCACGGCGTCGGCATCTCCGTGGTGAACGCGCTCTCCTCGCGGCTCGAGGTCGAGGTCGCGCGCGGCCAGAAGCTGCATCGCATGACGTTCGAGCGCGGCCATCCCAAGGGCAAGCTCGAGGATCTCGGCAAGGTCAACAACCGCCGCGGCACGCGCGTGCGGTTCAAGCCCGACACCGACATCTTTGGCGCCAAGGCCGCGTTCAAGCCGCAGCGCCTGTTCAAGATGACGCGCTCCAAGGCCTATCTGTTCGGCGGCGTCGAGATTCGCTGGAACTGCGCGCCCGAGCTGCTCAAGGGCGTCGAGGATGTTCCGCCGGAAGCAACCTTCCACTTCCCCGGCGGCTTGAAGGACTATCTGGCGGCCGCGATCCACGCCGACACGCTGGTGCATCCCGACATCTTCTCCGGCAAGTCGGGCCGCAACGGCGCGCATGGCGCCTGCGAATGGGCCGTGGCCTGGACCGCGGATGCCGACGGCTTCCTCTCCTCCTACACCAACACCGTGCCGACGCCCGATGGCGGCACGCACGAATCCGGCCTGCGCAGCGCGCTGTTGCGCGGCCTGAAGGATCACGCCGAGCGCGTCGGCCAGGGCAAGCGCGCTTCGTCCATCACCTCGGAAGACGTGATGGTGGGCGCCGCCGTGATGCTGTCGGTGTTCGTGCGCGAGCCTGAATTCCAGGGCCAGACCAAGGATCGTCTCGCCACAGCCGAAGCGCAGCGCATCGTCGAGCAGGCAATGAAGGATCCGTTCGACCATTGGCTGTCGGGCAATCCGAACATGGCCAACCGGCTGCTCGATTTCGTCATCGACCGCGCCGAGGAACGGCTGCGCCGCCGCCAGGAAAAGGAAACCGCGCGCAAGACGGCCGGTAAGAAGCTCCGCCTTCCGGGCAAGCTCGCCGACTGCACCGACGCCGGCACCGACGGCTCCGAGCTGTTCATCGTCGAAGGTGACTCGGCCGGCGGCAGCGCCAAGCAGGCGCGCGACCGCAAGACGCAAGCGGTGCTGCCGTTGCGCGGCAAGATTCTCAACGTCGCCTCCGCCGGCAAGGACAAGCTGACCGCGAACGCGCAGCTCTCCGACCTCGTGCAGGCGATCGGCTGCGGCCAGCTCCTGCAATATCGGGAAGAGGATCTGCGCTATCAACGCATCATCATCATGACCGACGCCGACGTCGACGGCGCGCATATCGCTTCGCTGCTGATCACGTTCTTCTACCGCCAAATGCCGAAGCTGATCGACGAAGGGCATCTCTTCCTCGCGGTGCCGCCGCTCTACAAGCTGACCCACGGCCAGAAATCGGTCTACGCGCGCGACGACAAGCACAAGGAAGAGCTGATCAAGAGCGCGTTCAACGCCAACGCCAAGGTCGAGGTGAACCGCTTCAAAGGCCTCGGTGAGATGATGCCGGCACAGCTCAAGGAAACCACCATGGATCCGAGCAAGCGGACGCTGCTCAAGGTGGTGCTGCTGCCCGATGACCGTGACACCACGGCGGATTCGGTTGAGCGCCTGATGGGCACAAAGGCCGAGGCACGCTTTGCCTTCATCTCCGACAAGGCCGAGTTCGCCAGCGACGAGCTGCTCGACGTCTAATTCGGCGATTCCCTTGAAAAGCCCCGGCCCGAGGCCGGGGCTTTTTCGTTTTGGGATGGACGATCGAGCCTCTGACGACCGCTTCATCCGCAGCATTTCACCTCTCGAACGCGCGACTCGGCCAACGACTCACACCGGCCGGTCGGCAAACCAAGGGCTGCAAGATTGCCTCCGTTTCGGACAAAGGCGAATTCCTAACAAAACCCTACCCGGACAGATGATGCCGGGACCAGCGTAATACATTGAAATTACGTCACTTTTCGATAATTCGGCGACGGCGCCTCAAACCCAGGCTGGCGGGCGTTTTCCGGCGACTGTGCCTGCCCTGCAACAGCATTTCGGCAAGAACCGTCTATAGTTCGGGCATCAGATCACACGGACTTCAGAGCGCTCGCGCCTGCTACGGACCAAGGTTGGGGATTTTATCATGAAGAAGATTGTGCTCGCACTGACCGCGGTTGCGGCGATGACCGGTTCGGCTTCGGCGGCTGACCTTGCGGCCCGTCCCTACGTCAAGGCACCGGTTGTGGCGCCCGTCGCCAACTGGACCGGCTTCTACGTGTTCGGCGGTGGCGGTGGCGGCCTCTCGAACTCCGACCAGTCCGTTCAGTCGACCGTCGGCGCGGTTCCGCTGACCATCACCCAGCGTCAGGGTGGTTCGGGCTGGTTCGGCACCGTCGGTCTCGGCTACGACTGGCAGTTCAACAGCACCTGGGTCGCCGGTGTGTTCGCCGATGGTCAGTTCGGCAGCATCCGCTCCACCGTGCAGGATCCGATCCTCGGCCTCACCGGCAACCAGAAGCTGGAAGACTCCTGGGCCGCCGGCGTGCGCCTCGGCTGGCTGGTCGCTCCGAACGTTCTCTCCTACGTCAACGGCGGTTACTCTGGCGCCCACTTCGGCAGCACCAACTTCACGACTCTGGCTGGCGGCCCGAGCGGCGTTCACCTGAACGGCTACAACCGCAACGGCTGGTTCGTCGGCGGCGGTGTCGAGAACAGCCTGAACATTTTCGGCATCTCCTCGCCCGGCTGGTTCATGAAGACCGAATACCGTTCGGCCTTCTACGACGCCAAGACCCGGGACGAGATTTCGAACGTCACCAACCTGCCGACCGGCATCAACAGCATCCGCGCCAACAGCTGGAACCAGACGATCTCGACCTCGCTGGTCTACCGCTTCAACTGGACCGGCCCGGTCGTCGCCAAGTACTGATCTTATCTGAACTTCAGACGTCAAAGCCCCGGCATCGCCGGGGCTTTTTCGTTCTGGGACCCCTTGCTAACGCGCGACACTCGCCTTCAGCGACCGGTAAGCGCCGGCGAGCGCGGACATGCGTCCTCCCCGCGGCCTTGCGTCCGCAGCCATTGTATCTGAACCGAAGCTACGGCTACTCTCGTGGGAAGTTTTCGTGACCCGCGGCGATGGTTGATGCCGCAGGCTACGACGGAAGCGGCCCAATGGGGAGGAATGCATGCGCAGATTTCTGCTGATCGCAGGCCTGTTTGCCCTCGCCATCGGGCTGCTCTGGATCGGACAAGGCACGGGCACCGTCGCCTGGCCCCGATCGAGCTTCATGATCAACCAGCTGCAATGGGCCGGCTATGGCGCCGCCATGGCAGGCTTCGGGCTGGTACTGATCTGGCAAAGCAACCAATAAAAGAAACCAGGAAGTGAAAGCATGACATCCAACCGGTTCGATCTCCGCGGCAAGGTCGCGATCGTCACAGGAGGCAATGGCGGCATCGGTCTCGGCCTCGCGCACGGGCTTGCGGACGCCGGCGCCGATATCGCCGTGGTCGGACGCAACGAAACCAAGTCGGCCGCTGCTGTTGCCGATCTCAAAGCGCGCGGCGTGAAGGCGATTGCCGTCACCACCGACGTCACCGACAAGGCGGCGATCGCCGCGATGGTCGAGCGTGTCGTCAAGGAACTCGGCCGCATCGACATCCTCATCAACAATGCCGGAATGAGCATCCGCAAGCCGCCGCACGAACTCGAGCTCGACGAGTGGAATACGGTGATCAATACCAACCTCACCAGCGCCTTTCTGTGCTCGAAGCTGGCCTATCCGGCGCTGAAGGCGTCCGGCAACGGCAAGGTGATCAATATCGGCTCGATGATGTCGATCTTCGGCGCGAGCTTCGCGACCGCTTACGCGGCGAGCAAGGGCGGCATCGTGCAGTACACGCGCGCCTGCGCCAATGCCTGGGCGCCCGACAACATCCAGGTCAACGCCATCCTGCCGGGCTGGATCGATACCGATCTCACCCGCGGCGCGCGGAAGCAGGTGTCGGGCCTGCACGAGCGCGTGCTGGCGCGCACTCCCGCAGGGCGCTGGGGCGACATCGACGACTTCGCCGGCATCGCCGTATTCCTCGCCTCGCCAGCCTCGAATTTCGTCACGGGCACTGCGATCCCCGTCGACGGCGGCTTCTCGGTGATGGCGTAAGCCAACGCTCGTCGCATGAAAAAAGCCCCGGCTCGCGCCGGGGCTTTTGAGTGGCTTTCGCCGGGAGAAATCAGTACCGCGCGACCACCGGGCCGCCGAAGCGATAATTGATGCCGACCAGGCCGATGTTCTCACGGAAGTTGACCGAGGTCGGGGTCACGCCGCTGCAACCCGCACCGCCGGCAACCGTCTGCGGGGCACAAGTGAAGCTGCCGAGATCGACGTAGCGATACTCACCCTTGAGGCTCCAGTTCGGCAGGAAGCCCCACTCGATGCCCGCGCCAGCCGTCCAGCCAACCCGGGTGGAGGTCGCGCCGCCGAAGGTGGCAAAGCCGGGATCGCTGGTGATGCGCGCCTTCACGTCACCGAAGGCGACGCCGCCCGTGCCGAAGAACAGCACGTTATTGACGGCGAAGCCGACGCGGCCGCGAACCGTACCGATCCAGCTGTTCTCGGTGGCGCAGGCGAATCCGGTACCACCGGCCGCGACAGGACCGTTACAAACAGCGGTGGCACTGCGATTGCCGTTGGTGCCACGCACGTCGGACCAGTCGATATCGCCTTCGGCACCAACGACCCACTGCCCAGCCTGATAGTTGTAGCCAACGGTGCCGCCCGCAAGGCCGCCCGACACATCGTAATTTCCGGTTGAGGTGCCGACATTGACGAAGTCATAACGCGACCGGCCCCAGCCGCCGCCGCCGTTCACACCGATATAGAAGCCGGTCCAATTATAGACCGCGACAACCGGAGGCGGCGCCTTCACGTAAGGCCGCGCCGCAAGATCTGCCGCCATCGCCTGCCCCATGGCAGCCAGCGAGACGATCGACGCGAGCGCCCACCCAAAATGCTTTTTCATTGCCAATCCCCAACGTTAGAACCGACCAGCTCGCATTTATGGACAGCCATTCGCGCAGGACTAGCGGAAATGCCGCACCGAGCCCGGTTCCCTTTCCGTTTCTTCCCGAGCGTTGCCGACGCGCCACATAAGTGTGCACTTGTGATCAGATGACTGCATTTATATGCACTTAGACGGTCATATTTCTGATCGCCCATCTACACCCACGTTCGTTCGGCGACGGGCGATCAACATCCCGAATCGTCGAACGAAAAGCCCCGGGGAGTGACCCCGGGGCCTTCGTTTCTTATGACGCCTTCGTTGAAGTCTCAGTAGCGGGCGATGACCGGCGCGTCGAACTTGTAGCTCGCGCGGACGACGGCCCACTGGATGTCACGCGGCTTGGCATCGAAGCTGTAGTTCCCCGAGGTGCCGCCGAGCTGATAGGTCTGGCTGCCGAAGGCCGCGTAATTGTACTCGAGGCCGACGATCCAGTTGCGGGTGATGCCGTATTCCCAGCCGGCGCCCACGGTCCAGCCGTTGGCCCAGTGGGTCTGACCGCCGTTGCCCGTCGCCGGGCCGACCGTGTCGGTCACCGACAGACGGTTGTTCACGCCGGCATAGCCGCCCTTGATGTAGAACAGGTTGTTCTGGACCGCGAAGCCGGCGCGGCCGACGACGGTCGCAAGGACGTTCGCACGCCAGGTGAACACGTCGTCGCGCGCGCCGAACGCGTTGTTCGCGACGGTGCCCTTGTTGTCGAGGCCGGAGATCGTGCCTTCCATGCCGAACACGTAGTTGTTGGCTTGCCAGTTGTAGCCGATCTGGGCGCCGCCCATAATGCCGGCACCACGCTGACGATAGCCCTGGCCCGGCGTCAGATCGCCGAACGGCGCGCCGACGCCATTGTTGATGAACTGCTCATTGGTCCAGGCGCCACCGATGTGGCCACCGACATAGAAGCCGGTCCAGTTGAACAGCGGCTCGATATAAGCGGGCGCCTTGGTGTAGGGACGCGCGGCGAGATCGGCGGCGGAAGCCGCGCCTGTCGAAACCAGAGCGGTCGTGCAGGCGAAGGCAGCAATCAATTTGTTACGCATGGTACACCCCGTGTCCTTTGATGGGCGCACGCTCACACGCAGTTCTTACTCAAATTTGAATCAAGAAAGTTAAGGCCCCGGATTGGCGCATCGCGGCCTTTGAAT
This sequence comes from Bradyrhizobium ganzhouense, assembly GCF_049949285.1. NCBI lineage: Bacteria > Pseudomonadati > Pseudomonadota > Alphaproteobacteria > Hyphomicrobiales > Nitrobacteraceae > Bradyrhizobium > Bradyrhizobium ganzhouense. The sequence goes on along the minus strand of NZ_CP181318.1, from coordinate 4,624,328 downwards.
CCGGATGTGCTGTTGCACGAACGCAACGCCAAGCGCGCGATTTAACGCGACATTATCCCTACCAAATCCCTGCGCTACGACGCCGGCGCGGCCTTCGAATGCACATGCTCGGGCCGCACACCGAGCGCAAGGAAGCGTGCCGGAATCCCCTGAAGCCATGGCCATGCGGAGATCAAACGCAGCAGCAGCGGCACCTTGAGCGGACGATCGCCGCCCTGCAGCGCTCCGCTGATGATGTGGTTCTGCACGATCACTTGCATCGCCTGCGTCATCTTCACCGGGAATTCACGGCGGCGCCGCACGGCATCGAGCTCATCCTCCGATGGACAGCCGCGAGTCAGCCCGTCCGCGAGCAGGTTTGCGGTCGCGACCGCATCCTGCACGGCAAGATTGACGCCGACGCCGCCGATCGGCGACATCGCATGCGCGGCGTCGCCGATGCAGAGCAAGCCAGGCCGCGCCCAGCGGCTCAGGCGATTGATCGCGACCGTGAGAAGCTTGACGTCGTCAAAACTCCTCACCTCGGCAATTCCGGATCGCAGGACCGGCGCCATGCGCACGACGTCGTCGAGCAGCGCCTGCAATCCCCTCGTCTTCACCGCATCGTATTGTCCCTTGGCGATGACATAGGCGCACTGCCAGTATTCGCCGCGATCGAACGTGACCATCATCTTGCCGGGCTCGATCCGCGCAAACAGGTTTTCGGTCTCGTCCGGCTTGCGGCCGGCGCGAAACCAGAGCACGTCCATCGGCGCGCCGATCTCCTCGACGCTGAGACCCGCGCGTTCGCGCACCGTCGAATGCCGGCCGTCGCAGGCGATGGTGAGATCGGCCTCGATGTCGACGATGCCGTCGGTCGTCATGGCGCGCACGCCGGCGATGGCATCGCCGCGGCGGATCAGGTCGACGGCCTCGGTGCTCATCAGCACCTCGAGCGAGGCGAAGCGTCGGCCCGCCTCGCGCAGGAAATTGAGAAAATCCCACTGCGGCATGAAGGCGATGAAGGGGTACTTCGTATTCAACCGGCTGAGATCGGCGATCCGCACCTTGGTGCCGCCGAACAGACCGTCCATCTTCTGCAACCGCTGATGCGGCAGCTTGAGGAAGCCGTCGATCAGGCCGAGTTCGTCCATCACCTGGAGCGTCGAGGGATGCACGGTGTCGCCGCGAAAATCGCGGAAGAAATCGGCATGCTTCTCCAGCACCACGACATCGATGCCGGCACGCCCCAGCAGATAGCCGAGCATCATGCCGGCCGGCCCACCGCCGACGATGCAGCAACGGACTTTTCGAACGCGCGATGCGGGTTGATCCGGCGTGACTGTGTCCATGACCCGACTCTCATGCTGCATCGGCTAGCTAGATTGTAGCGCCGGCGAGCGTCGGGAGCATGTTCAATCTGAAAAAGCGCTCAATTGTTGCTGCGGTTGACCGTACGAAAACTCTTGACCTCGGACACGCTGCCGTCGCGGTAGGTCAATTCGACGGACATGAACTGCGTCGTCGGCGGAAGCTTCTGGTACAGCAACATGCCGGCCGTGATCGCTGAGGGATCGCGGAGATCGCATGGCGGCAGCTTCAGCACCTTGTCCGGCACCGCCGTATCGATGCCGATGCGCACCTCGCGGATCGCGCAGCGGTACGACACGAGATGCGTGTAATAGACCAGCAGCCCGTTGAACTCTCGGAACGACAACCAGCTCGTGGCGGTCATGTCGAGGATCTTGCGCTGATCGCGGACCAACGCCGCTTCGGGATCGAACTTGATCGGGAACGGACCCTGCATGTCGCCGGAAGCATCGACGTAGCGGACCTCGATGGTGCCGGCCGGCGCGTCCGGGGGCAGCTCGATCGACGGATTCGGCATCCGCTTGCGCGTGCGCGGATCGAGCGTGTCCATGAAGCCGGTCTCGCGGAAATCACCGCTGCCGGCCATGCGCCAGGACACCCCGAGCGTGGGATCGGCGAAGGAGAACGTCACGCTCCAGCCGCCATTGTGGCGCGAGAAGCTCGCGATCGGCGCGTTGGTGGTCTCCTCCTTTGGCACGCGCGGCACCGAGACCGGCGGCAGCGCCGCGACCTTCTGCGGCGGCGGGTCGGCCGGACGCGCGGCCGCGGCCGCAGTGTCCTTCGCGGCACCGCTGAGGAAAACGTCGTCGACCATCTGGTCGAAATAGACCGGCACCTGCTTGTGCTTGACGGTATCGGCCATCTCGCTGACGAGGCGGCGCGTGTGCTGTGCGACCTGCACGAGGTTCTCGCCGGGCTGCAGCAGTTCCTTGGCGAAGGTGCGCGTGAACACCGAATTGGGATTGGCATCGTCGTTGGAGAGGCGATCGAGCGCGGTCTGCCGCGGGCCTGCCGAGAACACCGAGAACACGCCTTCGGGCAGCTGCGTCATCGGCGCAAGCCCGCCACCGCCGGCGACTGCGCGCGTGCCGCTACGCTCGAACGGATTGTTGCGGCAGGCGTCGAACACCAGGATCGAGGTGCGCGCCTTCTTGTTCTGGAGCCGCTCGACGACACGGTCGGCGAGAATGGAAGCGTCGCGCACCAGCTCTTCCTGGCCTTCCGTCGCCGCCGGCACGTCGGTCGGCAACAGATAGTTCTGGCCCGCGATCTCGAAACCGTGGCCGGCGTAGAAGAAGAACGCGGTGTCGCCGGGCTCGATCGCCCGGTCGAAGGCGAGCAGCGTCTCGGAGAATTGCTGACGGTTCTGGTTTTCGGCGACCATCACGGTGAAGCCGAGCTGCTTCAACGTATCGCCCATGGTGCGGGCGTCGTTGACGGCCTTCAGGAGCTTGGGGACGTTCTTGTAGTCGTTGTTGCCGACGACGAGCGCGACGCGCTTTTCGGCATGTGCGGCACTCACGAAACCGCAGAGGCTCGCCGCCAAGCCAAGCGCCGCCAAAACTCTGAAAGCACGACGCGTCATCGTAATATTCCTGTCACAGAACGGCTCCCCGATGGCTCCATGCGGACCCTTACGCCGTTGATGTGATAGTCGGTCCAGCCATAACGGTGGTTCAACCGGTCAGTCCTGCGGTTCCATTATCTGGCCTATGGCAGATTCCCGTGGAATCTGCTTTTTCTTCTTGGGCGGAATTCCGTTGGGGACGAGGGGCTGCCGTGTATAGCTGGTGCACCGACGAGGTCGAGCCACACGACCGCTTCGACTTTTGGCGCGAGGTGCGCGCCAAGGGGCTGTTCGGGGTCACGGCGGAACTCGAGCGCGAACGCCGCGCTCAGTTTTACGGCAAATTCTCGCTGAGCCAGGTCGGCAATGGTGCCCTTGTGGAGCTGAAGGCCTCGTCCTATGCAGTCGAGCGCAGCCAGGCCGACATCGGCTACGCGCCGGGTGACAGCGTCTGCGTCTACCAGCAGCTCGGTGGCGGCGGCTGGTTCGGCGGCATGCGCACAAACGATTTTGCGATCGCCAATGGCACCTTTGCCACCAGCCATACCGACCTGACCTACCGCACGAGGCCGCTGGGCGCTTCCGGTTTCCACCTGCGGATCCTGAAGATCCCCGTCAGCGGACTCGCGACAGAGGACAAGCGCACGCGCGAGCTTGCGCCCAAGGTTTTCAACGATCCCGCTCTCGCACCTCTGCTCGATGCCTGCTTTGCCGACCTCGGCGAGGCGGCCGCGGCGACTGATGGTTCGTCCGCCGCCGTCCCGCTTGTGCAGGCCTTGGGGCATCTGGCGCTAATGGAGCGCGGCATCGTCAGGCCGGGCAGCCGGCGCGGACAGGCCGCGCTCCGGACCGCCCGCCTCTCGCTGGCGCGGCGGCTGATCGCGCGCCATCTGCAAGACCCCGATCTGGCGCCGACGCAGGTGGCCGATTTGCTCGGCGTCTCCGTGCGCCATTTGCACATGCTGTTCGAGGTCGCCGACCGCAGCTTCTCCCAGACCGTGACGGAAGAGCGGCTGAAGAGAAGCCGCCGCTTGATGCGCGAAGCGCCGGAGCGGCTGATCGCCGACATCGCCAGCGCCTGCGGTTTCGAGAGCCTGGCGACCTATTACCGGGTCTTCAACGCCGCCTATGGCATGGCGCCTGGCGATTTCCGGGCCCAGGCCGCAGGGGGGCGTTAACCACCGGGCTGGCCGCCGCGGCGAAAAGCCGAGCCACGCCCGGTATTTGGGCAAAAACCTCAGGGTTTTTAGGACCTTCCCGCGCCTGCTCCATTGACTTTGGCCGATTCCGCCCTATGTTCCGGGGCAACGCGGCTCGGTATCGAAGAGCGATTCCTGAGCTTGGCGCTTTGTTCGCGTGAGTCAGCACCCCCAGCTTCTTTGAGAGCGCGCCGTTTCGGGGTGGAACGCGACAGCCTTAATTACCCTCGATTCCGAACGGCGGTTTCGACCAGAGGCTCAATGTCCTTTTCCAATCTCGGACTATCCGAAAAAGTCCTCGCCGCAGTGGCGGCCACCGGTTACACCACCCCTACCCCCATTCAGGAACAGGCGATCCCCCACGTCCTCGCACGCAAGGACGTGCTCGGCATCGCCCAGACCGGCACCGGCAAGACCGCGGCCTTCGTGCTGCCGATGCTCACCATCCTCGAAAAGGGACGCGCCCGCGCACGAATGCCGCGCACGCTGATCCTGGAGCCGACCCGCGAGCTCGCAGCGCAGGTGAAGGAAAACTTCGACCGCTACGGTGCCGGCCAGAAACTCAACGTCGCCCTGCTGATCGGCGGCGTCTCCTTCGGCGACCAGGATGCCAAGCTGACCCGCGGCGTCGACGTGCTGATCGCAACCCCGGGCCGGCTGCTCGACCATACCGAGCGCGGCGGCCTGCTGCTCACCGGCGTCGAGCTGCTTGTCATCGACGAAGCCGACCGCATGCTGGACATGGGCTTCATCCCCGACATCGAGCGCATCTGCAAGCTCGTCCCCTTCACGCGGCAGACCCTGTTCTTCACCGCGACCATGCCGCCGGAAATCCGGCGCATCACCGAAGCCTTCCTGCACAATCCGCAGAAGGTCGAAGTCTCCAAGCCCGCCACCACCGCGGTCACCGTCACGCAATCGCAAGTGCCTGCCGGGCGCGAGGCGCATGAGAAGCGCGAGCTGCTACGTCGCCTGCTGCGCGAGGCCAAGGATCTCAAGAACGCGATCATCTTCTGCAATCGCAAGCGCGAGGTCGCGGTCGTTCACAAGTCGCTTCAGAAGCACGGGTTCAGCGTCGGCGCGCTCCATGGCGACATGGACCAGCCGGCCCGCATGGCGGCACTCGAACAGTTCCGCAAGGGTGAGCTGCCGCTGCTGGTCGCCTCTGACGTCGCGGCCCGCGGCCTCGACATTCCCGAGGTCAGCCACGTCTTCAATTTCGACGTCCCCCATCATCCCGACGACTACGTCCATCGCGTCGGCCGCACCGGCCGTGCAGGCCGCACCGGCACCGCGATCTCGATCGTGACACCGCTCGACCAGAAGTCGATGGTGGCGATCGAGAAGCTGATCGGCCAGAGCATTCCCCGCGCCGAAGGCGATTACGAAGTCCACGCCGACAGCGGTGAGCAGGGCGACCGCCCGCGCGAATCGCGCGGCCGCGATCGTGAACGTTCCCGCGGCGGACGCGGCAAGCCGCAGCGCGGTCGGGACCGCGAGCGCAGCCACGAGCCGCGCGAGGCGCGACACCCCTCCGAGGCAACGCCTTCGTCGGATGCAAGACCTGCTGCCGAAGCACGGCCCGCACGCGAAGCGCGGCCGGCACGTGAGGCAAGGCCTCCGCGCGAAGCCAGGCAATCCTCCGAGCCGCGTCATGGCGCGCGCCAGCAGGCCAACAATTCGCATCATGTGCCGTCAATCGGCCGTCCCGAGCCGCGCCGCCAGCGCGAGGCCGATACCGAGCCCGGCGATCACTCGCATCTCCCGGCCTTCCTGCTCCGACCGGTTCGCTCCCCCGCCGGAGCCTGAGCCCACGATGCACGCGTAAGTTGAACGGCCGGCCGTTTACCGACCGTTCATCATCGTCCGTTAGCCTACGAACATAATTTAAGCATTGCTGCGGTCGCTGGCGCACCGATCGCTGTGGGGTATGTTCTGTGGTCAAGGTTCTCGATGAACACGAACGCACGATGGCGTTCGCCGAGGTGGCGCTCGGCCAGATCCGGTCGCTGAAGCAGACCGCAATTCCCCGCAATTACGAGATCTGGTACGTCTACGCGACCGGCTACAATGCCCCGCTCAACAAGATCATCAACGAGACGCTGGCACGCAACGGCAAGCTGACCGAAGCCGATCTCGAGCAGATCTACGACACCTATCTCTCCCACATCAAAACCACCGACCGCATCGACAAGGTCGGCGCGCGCGTCATCGGTGAGATCGACGACGTCGTAGATGTATTGAGCGAAGCTCTCGGGATGACCAGCTCTTACGACGCGAGCCTGTCGGGCGCGGCCAAGGAGCTGTCATTGGCCAAAAAGGCCGACCAGATCCAATCGATCGTCGAATCTCTGCTCAGCTCGACACGCGAAATGCGCGAGAGCAACAAGACGCTTGAAGATCGGCTCATCCTTGCAAAGAGCGAGATCAGCAATCTCCAGCAGAGCCTGGAGGCGATCCGCGCCGAGAGCCTGACCGACCCGCTGACCGGTCTTGGCAACCGCAAATATTTCGACCGCATGATCGGCATGGCCGTGCAGAGCGCGCTCGCGAGCGGCGAGCCGCTGTCGCTCCTGCTGTTCGACATCGACCATTTCAAATCGTTCAACGATTCCTACGGCCATCTCACCGGCGACCAGGTGCTCCGGCTGGTCGGCCTGTCCCTAAAGCAGACAATCAAAGGCCAGGATATTACCGCGCGCTATGGCGGCGAGGAATTCGCAGTGGTGCTGCCCAATACCGCGCTGCGCCAGGCTCTCACCGTCGCCGACCATATCCGCCGCGCCGTGATGGCGAAAGAATTGAAGAAGAAGTCGACCGGCGAGATCCTCGGCCGCGTCACCATCTCCGTCGGCGTATCCATGCTGAAGCAGGGTGACGACACTGACACGCTGATCGATCGTGCGGACGCCTGCCTCTACGCGGCCAAGCGCAACGGCCGCAACCGCGTGATCTGCGAAGTCGATCCCGAATACGCGATCGAGACGCACAACCGGGTGGTGGCCTGAGCCGCCAGTCGCGCCCGCGACATCTCTCCTTCATGCAGCCGTAATAGGCCTGAGCGACACGTCGAGCACGTGACGCGCAATCGACGTTCGACCGATCGCGATCGAAAGGCCCAGCGTCTTGCCCAATCCGCACGACTTTCACGCGCCGCAATCCTCATACAGCGGGATCGACCTGCTTCGGGCCAGCGACGGTGGCTTCTTCGGCCCGGGCAACGCGCAATTGCCCGCGCCCCCCTTGCTGCTGATGGATCGCATCCCCGAGATCAGTCTGGACCGCGGCGAGTTCGGCAAGGGTCACATCGTGTCCGAGCTGGACGTGACGGCCAGCCTCTGGTTCTTCGAATGTCACCTCCCCGACGACCCCGTGATGCCGGGAAGCCTCAGCCTCGACGCGCTGTGGCAGATGGTCGGCTATTGGCTCGCCTGGTCAGGCTCGCCGGGGACGATCCGGGCGCTGGGCGTCGGCGCCGTCAAGTTCAGGGGGCAGATCACACCGGACATCAAACGCGTGCGCTACGAGGTTGCGATGCGCCAGGTGAAGCGAGGCAGGCTGGCCCTCGGTGTCGCGGATGGACGCGTGCTCGCCGATGACACCTGCGTCTATGTTGTACGGGATCTGCGCGTCGGTCTGACTACGTCCGCAGCCTGACATCGCCGCGGCAGGGTCTGTCCGCCGCGCGCTTGACATTATTCCCGGACGGACGACATCTGAGGCTGTGTCGTCGGCCCCGTGCACCCGACCGTGCGCCCACAGAGGTTCTGTCGTCTTGCCAAACCCGCATGATTTTCACAGGCCACAACCGTCCTACACCAAGGATGAGCTGCTGAGATCGAGCGACGGTGGCTATTTCGGCCCGGGCAATGCGCAATTGCCGGCCCCGCCGATGCTGATGATGGACCGCATCACCGAGATCAGCCTCGACGGCGGCGAGTTCGGCAAGGGCCATATCGTCGGCGAGCTCGACATCGTGCCGGATCACTGGTTCTTCGATTGTCACTATCGCGGTGACGCCATGATGCCGGGAAGTCTCGGCCTGGATGCGATGTGGCAGATGGTCGGCTACTGGCTCGGCTGGTCGGGCTCACCGGGCAAGGGCCGCGCCATCGGCGTCGGCGAGATCGAGGTCACGGGCGCCATCACGCCGGAGACGCGGTCGGTGCGCTACGAGGTCGCCATGCGCATGGTCCGCCGCGGCAAGCTGGTGCTCGGAATAGCCGATGGCCGCGTGCTGGCCGACGGCACTTGCGTATGTGTGGCGAAGGATATGCGGGTTGGCCTGACCAAAGCCGTGGATTGATCGTCAGGTCCTGTAGGGCGGGCAATGGCGCGACGTGCCGTGCCCACCATTTCTCCGGCATCTCTACCCTGAACGGTGGGCACGCTTCCGCCTTCGCTCTGCGAGCTACGGCGGACGAGTCGCTTTGCCCACTCTACGAACCGTCTTCTTGGTTACTTTCTTGGCCGACCGCTTCTTGGCGGCGGGCTTCTTTGCCGCGGCCTTTTTCGCAGGCTTGCTCGCGGCTTTCCCCTTCGGCCGCTTCTTCACCTTGGCGCGCTGTGCGGCGGCTAGCGCCGCCCTCGCCCATTGCGCCAGCTCCTCGGAATCGTCGAACAGGCGCGCCGGCAGCTCCCAATAAGAATTCACCAGAACGGTCTTGGCGCGGGTCGAATATTGGAACGGTTTCGAGCCTTCGGCTTCAAAGTCCGGGATCGTCACCTCATCGGCCCGGAAGAACAGGCCGGCGCGCAAGGCGAGCGCGAAGTTGATGCCGTCGGCGGAGATGCCGTAGCCGGAGAACATCTTTCGGATGGCGACGGGGCCGAAATCGGCGAACAGGTCGATCAGGAATTCGCGGTCCATGGCCCACATCTCTCCCCAGCGTCGTCCTGGCCTTGTGCGCAATTGCGCACTGGAGCCACGACCCATTACCACAGGGAGGAGTTTAGCGAAGACTGTCGGTACTGACATCTCGTTCCATCGAGACATCACGCGGTATCGGCCCTGGCTTTCGCCGGGACGACGGCGGAGTGAGACGAAAGAGTCGGGCTTACCCGTCGATCTTCGCGGGCCGCAACTCGACCGACTCGCCACAGCCGCAGGCGGAGATCTGGTTGGGGTTGTTGAAGACGAACTGGGCCTGCATCTTGTCGGCCTTGTAGTCCATCTCGGTGCCGAGCAGGAAGAGCACGGCCTTGGGGTCGACCAGGATCTTGACGCCCTTGTCCTCGACGACTTCGTCGGTCGGTCGGACATCATGGGCGTATTCGACCGTGTAGGATTGGCCGGCGCAGCCGCCATTCTTCACGCCAACGCGTAAGCCCACGATCTCCGAATCGGCGCGCTGGGTCAGCTCACTGATGCGCTGGGCGGCGGCGTCCGTCAGCCGCATGACCTGCGGGCGGGGCCGACGCGGCTTCGGAGTGGACGCTGGTGTCGAGCCGGACGAAATCTGTGTCATGTCAGTGATGTGGTCCGTTGCGGAGCGAATTCAATACCAAGGTTACGCGTCACCACATGTTGAGGACGAGGCGGGCCTCGTCGCTCATGCGTTCCGGCGTCCAGGCCGGCTCCCAGACGACCTTGACGTCGACCACGCCGACGCCGGGAACGCTGGCGACCGCGTTCTCGACCATGGTCGGCAGCTCGCCGGCGGCCGGACAGTTCGGCGTCGTCAGCGTCATCTGCACGTCGACGGAACGATCGTCCTTGATCTCGACCTTGTAGATCAGGCCAAGCTCGTAGATGTCGGCCGGGATTTCCGGATCGAACACGGTCTTGAGCCCCGCGATGATCTCGGTGGTCAGGCGTTCGGTCTCCTCCGGCGGCAGCGCCGAACGGGTCTCCATCGGATTGGCTTTGATTTCGGCCGTGTCACTCATGCGAACAAATCCCGCGCCTTCAACAGCGCCTGTGCCAGATGATCGACTTCTTCCCGCGTATTATACATGCCGAACGAGGCGCGGCAGGTGGCCGTCACGTTGAACCGCTCTAAAAGCGGCATCACGCAATGGGTGCCGGCGCGGACCGCGATGCCCTGGCGGTCGATCACGGTGGCGACGTCATGGGCGTGCGCGCCCTTGAGCTCGAAGGAGATCACCGGGCCCTTGCCCCGCGCGGTGCCGATCAGCCGCAGCGAGTTGATCTCGCGCAGCTTCTCCTGGGCGTAGGCGGTGAGATCGGCTTCGTGCGCGGCGATGCGCTCCTTGCCGATCGAATTGACGTAGTCGATGGCTGCGCCAAGGCCGACGGCCTCGACGATCGCGGGCGTACCCGCCTCGAATTTGTGCGGGGGATCGCCATAGGTGACGATGTCGCGCGAGACCTCGCGGATCATCTCGCCGCCGCCGTTATAGGGGCGCATCGCGACGAGGTGGTCGTACTTGGCCCAGAGCACGCCGATGCCGGTGGGACCGTACACCTTGTGCCCAGTGAAGACGTAGAAGTCGCAGCCGATGTCCTGAACGTCGACGGGCAGATGCACGGCGCCCTGGCTGCCGTCGACCAGCACGGGAATGCCGCGGGCATGGGCGATCTTCACGACGTCCTTGACCGGCACGATGGTGCCGAGCGCATTCGACATCTGCGTGATCGCGACCAGCTTGGTCTTCGACGTCAACAGCTTCTCGAATTCGTCGATGAGGAAATTGCCCTCGTCGTCGACCGGCGCCCACTTGATTACGGCACCCTGGCGTTCCCTGAGGAAATGCCAAGGTACGATGTTGGAGTGGTGCTCCATGATCGAGATAACGATCTCGTCGCTGTCTTTGATGTTCGGCCCGCCCCAGGACGAGGCGACCAGATTGATCGCTTCGGTGGCGTTGCGGGTGAAGATCACTTCCTCAGGTCGCGCAGCGTTGATGAACTGCGCGACCTTGGTGCGGCCGCCCTCATAGGCTTCGGTCGCAGCGTTGGCGAGGTAGTGCAGGCCGCGATGCACGTTGGCGTATTCGGACTGATAAGCCTGCGTCATGCGCTCGAGCACAGCGCTCGGCTTTTGCGCAGAGGCGGCGTTGTCGAGATAGACCAGCGGCTTGCCGTAGATCTGCATGGCGAGCGCCGGAAAGTCCTGGCGCACGCGCGCGACGTCATAGGAGCCGTTCCTAACTGCGGGATGCGTGCTCATTGGCGGCGCTCCAGCCAGCGCTCGGCGATGCCGATCACGTGCTCGCGCAAGCCGTCGTCAGCGATCTGCTCGATCGCCTCGCCGACGAAAGCCTGGATCAACAGCGCCTGAGCCTGCTTCTCGGGCAGGCCACGCGCCTTCAGATAGAACAGCAGACTGTCGTCCAGCGCGCCGGCGGTGGCGCCGTGGCCGCAGGAGACGTCGTCGGCAAAGATCTCGAGCTCGGGCTTGTTGTCAGCCTCGGCTTCGTCCGAGAGCAGCAGCGCGCGGGTCATCATCTTGCCGTCGGTCTTCTGCGCGTCGGGACGGACGATGATGCGGCCCTGGAACACCGAGTGCGCACGATCGTCGATCACCGCGCGAAAAACCTCGCGGCTGACGCAGTTGGGCACGGCATGGTCGACCACCAGCGTGGTGTCGCCATGCTCGGTCTTCTGCAACAGGTTCACGCCATTGGCCGAGAGCTCGCTGCCCTCGCCCGCCAGCGTGATGAAGCCTTGCAGGCGGCTGACAGCCGCGCCGGTGGTCATGTTGAAGAAATTGAGTTTGACGTTGGCGCCGACCGTCACGAAATGCGAGGTCACGTTCAGCGCATCGGGCGCATCGTCCATCAAGCGGATATGCGCGACATCGGCATCGTCGCCGATCGTGATGAGCACGGCGTCGTTGATCTGGTAGGCCTTGGCGCCAGCCGCAACGAAACTCTCAACGATCGTGGCGCGAGCGCCCTTCCCGACCGCAACCTGCGAACGGGTGAAGCTAGATGCGGAAGCTGCGGTCGCGATGTGGATGATCTGGATCGGTGCGGACAGCTGGGCGCCGTCGGCAATCGACAGCACCACGCCATCGGTCGCCATCGCTGCGTTGAGCGCGATCACGGCGTCGATAGAAGCGGTCTTCAGCAGACCAGCATCCTTCTCCAGCGTCTCACGCGACGTCTTGAAGCCCGCATCGGTGGCGAACGCCTTGACGTCGGAGAGCTCAGCCACGAACACGCCATCGACCAGCACCAGCTTGCGGGCGCCGGCAATCGCATGCGTCTTCACCGCATCCGCGGCGCGCTTCAGCGCCGCCGCATCCGGCGCGGCTGCCAACGGCAGCATCTCGCCGACCAGCGCGCGGAGATCAGTGTATTTCCACTCCTCGATCCGGCGGTGCGGCAGGCCGAGACGCTCATAGGTCTCGAACGCCTCGCGGCGCGCCGCGATCACGGAAGGCGAACCCGGCAGCCGGCCTTCGCCGCTGGCGAAGAGATCGCTCACCGCGCGGCCGCTCCCGGTCTTTGCCACAGCAACGTTCATCGCAAAATTCCTTACGCGGCGTCCTCGAACTGGGTGTAGCCGGACGCTTCCAGCTCCAGCGCCAGTTCCTTGCCGCCGCTCTTCACGACGCGGCCCTTCGACATCACGTGCACCACGTCGGGCACGATGTAGTTCAGCAGCCGCTGATAGTGGGTGATGACGACCATCGCACGCTTGGGCGAATGCAGCGCGTTGACGCCGTCGGCCGCAATGCGCAGCGCGTCGATGTCGAGGCCCGAATCCATCTCGTCGAGGATGCACAGGCTCGGCTCGAACAGCGCCATCTGCAGCACCTCGTTGCGTTTCTTCTCGCCGCCGGAGAAGCCGACATTGACGCCGCGCTTGAGCATGTCCTGCGGGATGTTCAGCGACTTCGAGACTTCGCGGACTTTCTTCAAAAAGTCCGGCGTCGAATACTCGCTCTCGCCGCGCGCCTTGCGCTGCGCGTTCAGCGCGGTGCGCAGGAAGGTCATGGTGGCGACGCCGGGAATTTCGACCGGATACTGAAACGCTAGGAACACGCCCTTGGCTGCTCGCTCCTCGGGTGCCATCTCCAGCAGGTCCTCGCCTTTGAACAGGATCTGGCCGTCAGTGACCTCGTAGCCAGGCTTGCCGGCGATGACATGGGAGAGCGTCGACTTGCCGGAGCCGTTCGGCCCCATGATCGCGTGGATCTCGCCCTCGTTCACGGTCAGCGTCAGCCCGTGGAGGATCTCACGCTCCTCGACACGAACCTTCAGATCTTTCACTTCAAGCAAAGCCATCTTGGTATCCAGTTTATTCAATTGATGTTGGAGCGCGAGCTGCGCACCGCGAGGGTCGGCAATTAGCCGACCGACCCTTCAAGCGAGATCGAGATCAGCTTCTGCGCTTCCACCGCGAATTCCATCGGCAGTTGCTGAAGCACGTCTTTGACGAAGCCATTGACGACGAGGCCGACAGCCTCTTCCTGCGAAAGACCGCGCTGGACGCAGTAGAACAGCACGTCCTCGGAGATCTTCGAGGTCGTCGCCTCGTGCTCGAAGGTTGCCGACGAGTTCTTGGCTTCGATGTACGGCACGGTGTGCGCGCCGCATTTGTCGCCGATCAGCAGGGAATCGCACGCCGTGAAGTTGCGCGCGCCGGTCGCTTTCCGATGCGCGGTGACAAGGCCGCGATAGGTGTTCTGCGACTTGCCGGCGGCGATGCCCTTCGAGATGATCCGGCTCGACGTGTTCTTGCCGAGATGGATCATCTTGGTGCCCGAATCGACCTGCTGGAAGCCGTTCGAGATCGCGATCGAGTAGAACTCGCCGCTGGAATTGTCGCCGCGCAGGATGCAGCTCGGATACTTCCAGGTGATGGCGGAGCCGGTCTCGACCTGGGTCCAGGAAATCTTGGAGCGGTCGCCGCGGCAGTCGCCACGCTTGGTGACGAAATTGTAGATGCCGCCCTTGCCTTCCGAGTTGCCCGGGTACCAGTTCTGCACCGTCGAATATTTGATCTCGGCGTCGTCGTGCGCGACGAGCTCGACCACGGCGGCATGCAGCTGATTCTCGTCGCGCTGCGGCGCGGTGCAGCCTTCGAGATAGGAAACGTAGGAGCCCTTGTCGGCGATGATCAGCGTGCGCTCGAACTGGCCGGTGTTGCGCTCGTTGATACGGAAATAGGTCGACAGCTCCATCGGGCAGCGCACGCCCGGCGGCACGTAGACGAACGAGCCGTCGGAGAACACCGCCGAATTCAGCGTCGCGTAGAAATTGTCCGAGGTCGGAACCACCGAGCCCAGATATTTCTGCACCAATTCGGGGTGCTCGCGGATGGCTTCCGAGATCGGCATGAAGATCACGCCGGCCTTCTTCAGCTCTGCCTTGAAGGTGGTCGCCACCGAGACCGAATCGAAGACAGCGTCGACCGCGATCTTGCGGCGGGCCGGATCTTGCTCGCCGGGCTTAGGCTCGACGCCTTCGAGCATGGCGACTTCCCGCAAGGGAATGCCGAGCTTCTCGTAGGTCTTCAGAATCTCGGGGTCGATCTCGTCGAGCGAGGTGACCGTCTTTTTCGGCTTCGGCGCCGCGTAGTAATAGAGGTCCTGGAAGTCGATCTTGGGATATTCGACGCGGGCCCAGGTCGGCTCGGTCATGGTCAGCCAGCGCCGATAGGCTTCCAAGCGCCACTGGAGCATCCAGGCGGGCTCGTTCTTCTTCTCGGAGATGAACCTGACGGTGTCTTCGGACAGCCCCTTCGGGGCCTTGTCGGACTCGATCTGGGTCTCAAACCCATAACGATACTGGTCGACGTCGATGCGCTTGACGCGCTCGACCGTCTCTTGGACGGCTGGCATTCTATCCTCCGCTCGCGGTTTCAAGGACCGCGGTGGATCAAACTCGAACGAGTATTACGATGTTTATTACGATGTTTTTTGGCGGAAAGCACGGGCTTAGAACCGTTCAAGCCGTGTTTCGTCGCTTAGCCTCTAAGTAGGGTATTACCGAGCTTTCGCCAAGCCTCTAACGCCCTGTTGATGTCATCCGGTTCCGTGGACCAGCCCAGACTGAGGCGCACCGCTCCCTGGGCCACGGTGGCATCGTACCCCATCGCCGACAGCACGTGAGACGGCTGGACCTTGCCCGAGGAACAGGCCGAGCCCGAGGATACGGCGATGCCTTCGAGATCGAAGCCGATCACGGCAGTCTCGGCTTTGAGCCCGGGCGCGGTGAAAAGGACGGTATTTGGCAACCTCTCGACGTCGTCCGCGAAGATGATCGCCCCGGCAATGCCCCGAAGTCCATTTCCCAAGCGATCCCTGAGGCTTACCATCTGCTCCGCATCTTCCGGCAGAGCCTGAACAGCGGCTTTGACCGCCGCACCGAAGCCGGCGATGCCGGCGACATTCTCGGTTCCGGCCCGCCGGCCCAGCTCCTGTCCGCCGCCCCTCAGCACCGGCTCCAACCCGGCAAGCCCCTCGGCCACGACCAGCGCGCCGATGCCCTTGGGACCGCCGATCTTGTGCGCAGAAAAGGTCGCAAGGTCCGCGCCTACCGCGTTAATATTGAACGCAATTTTGCCGAGCGCCTGGATCGCGTCGATGTGCAGGAGGCCGCCGGCCTCGTGAACGAGCCCGGCCGCTTCTGCCACCGGCTGAAGCGCGCCGGTTTCATTATTGGCCGCCATGATCGAGACCAGCGCCGGCGGGCCTTCGGCGAGCAGCGCCCGGAGATGATCGAGGTCGACGACGCCGGAGCGTGTGACCCGGATCTGGCCGATGTCGCCGGCCGGGAAGCGGCCGCCCGCGAGCACCGACGCATGCTCGACCGCGGAGACCAGGAGCCGCCGCGCCGGCTCGCCCGATCGGCTGCGCAAGCTGGGCGACAGCGCCAGCGCGTTGGCCTCGGTTCCGGCGGAGGTGAAAACCACGTTCCGCGGCAGCGCGCCGACGGCCGCCGCAAGCGAGCTACGTGCGTCCTCGACCAGCCGCCGCGCCTCCCGTCCCTCGGCATGGACCGAGGACGGATTGCCGATCAGCTCGTAAGCGGCCAGCATCGCCGCGCGCGCCTCGGCGCGCAGCGGCGTGGTCGCATTCCAGTCGAGATAGACGCGGCTTGGCATGGCGCCCTCTTAGCACCTTTTGCCCTCGCGCCAATCGGCAGCTGCCGCACATCAGGCCGGCTGTTGCTGCGCAATTCCGCCAACGGAACGGGGCTCCATCCGCAATCCGAACAGCGGCCGCAGCCAGGCGATCCGGCGGGCGATCTCGTAGGTGACGAAACACGTGAGCGCGGTGCCTGATATCACGATGGCGGCTTCGCTTCCCGCTGACAGCCCACTGCCCCGCAGCGCGTGCGCGATCACGATGATCGCGGTCTGATGCACGATGTAATAGGGAAAGATCGCATCGGTCAGATAGCGGCGCACGGGGCCATCGGCCGTCAAATGACGTCGCGCAAAGCCGAGCACTGCCGCCATCGCCAGCCATTGGTAGCAGCCGTAGACCGAGCCGGCGAACCATCTCGGCACGGACGACGGCGCGAGCAAGCCGGCATAGACAAGGACGAAGATGGTGAAGCAGCCAGCCGCCACGGCGAGCGCTACCCATCGTTGCCGCTCGATGGCGCGCCAGATGCCGTCCTGGCGGGCGAGCAGGAAGCCGATCAGGAACGCACTCGCGTAGTCCGCGTGATTGTACCAGTCCCCGAACAGCGCATGCGTCGACGGGAAGATCGGCGCGAGCGACAGCCTCCAGACTGCGTACAGCAGGCATGGCAGCACCAGCAGCCATGGCCCGGCGAGCACAGCCGCCAGCCTCTCACCGATCCAGTCGGCAGCCGCCGGCCACACGCACAACACGCCAACCAGGGCCATGGTGTAGACCCAGAGATAGACCACGAACCAGAGATGGTTCCAGGTCGGCTGCACGATGCAGGGGTTCGGACAGAACTGCGCGCCGAACGCCAGATAGTGATGGACGTAGAAATCAGCAAAACCTGCGGGATAGCCGAGGCTCTCGACGATCTGCAGATAGGACTGCGGCGGCACGATCACGAGCATGCCGAAGATCAGCGGAATCAGCAGCCGCACCGACCGCGCGCGGGCGAAGGCGGCGAGCCGATACTTTCCCAGCATAAATCGGCTGGCGACCCCCGAGACCAGGAACAGCAGCGACAACCGCCAGGGATTGAGCACCAGCATCACCGGCTCGAGCCAGGTCAGCCGGTGCTCGCTCTTGATGTGAAACCCCCAGGACACGTAGAGCATGCCGACGTGGTAGAAGATCAACAGCCCGAAGGCTAAAATCCGCACCCAATCCAGATCGATGCGTCGATCCGAAGTCGAAACTTGCCGCGGTGTTAACATGGTTCTCTGCTCCTTGCCGGGACGGCAAACACGGTTTTCGGGCCATGGCTGACGGCCAAAATGCCCCCGAAACGGAGCGCGTCGAGACGGTTTGGGATCAGGACCGGGCGCGAGGGGACGAGGCGTCGCCGTCTGGGACGAGCGGTTGGCCCGGCGGGATCAATGGCTACTGGACGATGTTCGCTGCGATCGCAGCCGTCGCGCTCGCCATCGGCATCGTCAATGCGCTGTCCGGCGCACAGGACGCGGCCTGGCGTGGCGACAGCTATGACATTGGCCGGCGACTGTTCCGGGAGCTGTCGAGCATCATCGTCATCCTTCTGCTGGTGCCGATCCTGGCGCTTGCCGTCCGGCGCATTCGCGGGACGACGGTCCTGGCGGCGCGGATCGGAATCGCTGCGGCCGCCCTGCTCGGCTTCTCGGCCCTCCACATCACCGGCATGGTGGGCCTGCGGAAACTCCTGCTTTGGCTCGCGGGAGGCGCCTATGACTTCCACTTCTCGCTGGCGACGGTCCTGTACGAGTTCCGCAAGGATGCCGTCACCGCGCTGCTGCTCGGAGCAACGCTCTGGCTGATCGATAGCCGGCGCGAGCTGAGGAAGGTCGCGCGCCAGCCCGCGTCCATGCGGGCCGCTCCGCAGGAGCAACCATCCCACGATCTGATCTGGCTCCGGGACGGCAACAGCCGCATCCGGGTCGCACCGCGGGATATCCTGTGGGTCGCCTCCGCCGGCAACTATATCGAATACATCCTCGCTAACGGCACCCAGCACCTGATCCGCGGCACGTTGGCCGCGACCGAAAGCGAGCTCGCCCGCTTCGCCATCGTGCGCGTGCACCGGACCAGGCTCGCCAATCTCGACCGGGTGAGCGGCGTGGACTTCAAGCCGTCAGGAGATTTCGAGCTCACATTCGACAACGGGCAGACGCTTGGGGGCAGCCGCCGCTACCGGCCCGCGGTCGCATCGCTCGGAGGGCGCACCGCGCCTGTGTGAATCGCTCGCCGGACGCCCGACGGTCGATAAACGATCGTGATTCCAATTAGTTGCTGCCACGGATGCGAGCCTGGCGATGACCCCGCGCCATCCCGGCCACCATTGGCATGACACCGCGATGACCGGCTAAGTTCTTGAGCACATTGGCAGATGTCGAAGATGCTTGCTTTTAGCCCCGCAGCCTATGTTAGAACGCGGCCGTCAAGTCACCGCGCGCCATTTGCGCATCACCGCGAGGCGCACGCCTTCTCGCCCTTCCATTCGCGCTCTCGCCGGCGTCGCTGCCGATGAGGCCACAATCGGTTGATTGCGGAGAACCGTCTCTCCAGGACATCAATCAAGAGATCATCCATGCCCGAAGTTATTTTCACTGGCCCCGCCGGCCGTCTCGAAGGCCGCTATCACCCGGCCAAGCAGAAGAACGCGCCGATCGCGATGATCCTGCATCCACATCCGCAGTTTCACGGCACGATGAACCATCAGATCGTGTACCAGTGCTACTACGCCTTCGCGCATCGCGGCTTCTCGGTGCTGCGCTTCAACTTCCGCGGCGTCGGCCGCAGCCAGGGCTCGTTCGACCACGGCACCGGCGAATTGTCGGATGCCGCAGCGGCACTCGACTGGGCGCAGACCATCAATCCCGAGGCGCGCGCCTGCTGGGTCGCCGGCTTCTCCTTCGGCGCCTGGATCGGCATGCAGCTTCTGATGCGCCGCCCCGAGGTCGAAGGCTTCATCTCGATCGCGCCGCCGGCTAATCTCTACGACTTCTCCTTCCTTGCGCCCTGCCCGTCCTCGGGCCTGATCGTGCATGGCGAGAAGGACGCCGTGGTGCCGCCGAAGGACGTCAACACGCTGGTCGAGAAGCTGAAGACGCAGAAGGGCATCGTGATCGACCAGCAGGTCATCCCCGGCGCCAACCACTTCTTCGACGCCAAGCTCGAGCCGCTGATGGAAACCATCACGGCCTATCTCGACATGCGCCTGGCCAACGTGCGCTGAGATTGACATGGCCGCGTTCGTAGCCCTGCTGCGCGCGGTCAATGTCGGAGGCACCGGCAAGCTGCCGATGACCGAGCTCAAGGCGATGTGCGAAGAGCTCGGTTTCGGTGCTGTGCGCACCTACATCGCCAGCGGCAATGTGGTCTTTACCAGCCGCAAATCAGAAGCTGCGATCAAGGGCGCACTCGAGCAGCGCCTCCACGCCTACGCCGGTGCGCCGCTTGGCGTGCTCGTGCGCAGCGCAGCCGAAATGGCGCAAGTCGCGACCGACAATCCCTTTCCCAAAGCCGCACCCAACCGCACGGTTGCGATCTTCCTCGACAAGGCCCCGCCCGCTGATGCGCTGTCTGGGATTCGCGGCCAGAAGAACGAGGAGCTGCGCCTCGGCCGCCGCGAGATCTACGTCCACTATGGCGACGGCATGGGGACATCGAAGCTCGTCATCCCCGCCGCGAAAAGCGGCACCGCGCGCAACATGAACACGATCGCGACGCTGGCGAAGATGGCCGCGGAGCTCTAGGCCAGCTTCAGCGCAGCGATCCCTGTCAGCACCAGCGCGATGCCGACAAGTTTCATCGCGCTCAAGGTCTCGCCGAACAACACGACGCCCATGACGAAGGTGCCGGCGGCGCCGATGCCGGTCCACACCGAATAAGCGACGCCGACCTCGAGCACTTTCAAGGCGCGTCCCAGCAGGAAAACGAAGGCGGCGAGCAGTACCAGCGAAACGATGCTCCAACCTGCGCGCGTGTAACCTTCGGCATATTTCATCGAGATCGCCCAGCCGACATCGAGCGCGCCGGCGATCACCAGCATCAGCCAGGCCACAGATGACGGCATAGCTCAGGCCGCGAGCTTGAGCAGATGCGCTTCGTGGCGCACGAGGAAGGCGCGCAGCAATTGCGGATAGTCGGCGCTAACCGCGGTGCGCACGCTCGGACGCTGCGCGAGCGCTACCCGCCACGCACGCACCTTCGGCAGATCCGTGAAGATGCCGAGCTCGGTCAGTTCGTCGAACAGATCGAAATAACGGAAGACGGGCGCGAACACGGCGTCGACCAGGCTGAACGCATCGCCGGCGAAGAATGGGCCTGTGCTTAACGCGGCCTCGACACGCGCGAACTTTGCCGCAAGCGCCCGGCGCTTGCTTTCGAACGTCGCGGGATCGGTCGTGGTCTCCAGTCCCCAGAGATCACCGAGGATCGCCGAACCGAACTCCATCCAGGCGCGGTGCTCGGCACGCTTGAGCGCATCGGCCGGATGCAGCTTTGCGCCGGCTTGCGTCTCCTCGATGTACTCGCAGATCACGTTGCTCTCGAACAGCGCGACCTCGCCCTTGTCGGTCGTCACCACCAGCACCGGCACCTTGCCGAGCGGCGACAGTTTCAGAAACCAGTCGGGCTTGTTGGCGAGATCGATGTCGACTCGCTCGAACGGCACGCCCTTCTCTCTCAACGCGATCACGGCGCGCTGCACATAGGGACAAAGCTTGTGGCTGATCAGTTTCAGTGAGGCGGTCATGGCCATGATCCCCGGGAGGTGCGATGCAACTCCATCAAAGATAGATGCAACTGCATGCACCCGTCAAGATCAATGCACCTGCATCAACCCACCGTGACCTCAGGCAGTCCTCTTTAGGGTCTGGCGATCACCCCGCCGGTCATCGGCATCGGCACGCCCGTGGTGGTGGGGTAGGACAGCGGGAGGCCCTTCAGTCCGCGCGCGGCGAGGAAGCCGAAGGCCTGCGCCTCGATGGCGTCGGAGGCCCAGCCCAGCGTCTCGGCCGCTTCCACGGAGGCCGATCCCACCCGCTCGCGTAGCATGCGCAACATGGTGAGGTTACGGGCGCCGCCGCCGCAGACGATCCAGCTCCGCGGTCGCCGGGGCAGCAGGGGAATGACGCGGGAGATTGCGGCGGCCGTGAAGGCGGTCAGCGTTGCAGCACCATCAGCCGGCAGCACGTCACCGAGCTTGAGCGCGACAAAATCGTTGCGGTCGAGTGACTTCGGCGGCGGGCTTGCGAAGAACGGCAGCTCCAGCGCCCGCGCGATCCAGGCCTCGTCGGCCTTGCCGAGCGCGGCGAACTTGCCTTCCGTGTCGAACGCCTGGTTCATGGTGCGGTACATGAAATCGTCGAGCAGCGCGTTGCCGGGCCCGGTGTCGCAGGCGATCAGCGTCTCGTTGCCGTCGATATAGGTGATGTTGGAGACGCCGCCGATATTGACCACGACGATCGGCCCTTCGCGCGCCAGCGATAGCGCCAGCGCCCGGTGGTAGACCGGCACCAACGGCGCGCCCTGCCCGCCGGCCTCGACGTCGGCGGCGCGGAAGTCGTGCATCACGGGAATATGGATCGCTTTGGCGAGCGCCGGCGCATCGCCGATCTGCACCGTCAGCCGCCGCTCGGGGCGATGCAGCACGGTCTGGCCGTGGAAGCCGACGATGTCGATGTCTTCGGGTTTCATCCGGTTCTGGGCGACGAAGGCGGCGACGGCCTCGGCGTGCGCCAGCGTCACCACGCGCTCGGCCTCCGCCAGAATGCCCGGCCGGGCATCGCGCTGCGGCAGGTGCACGGCCTCGGACAGCGCCTGGCGCAGCAAATTGCGCTCCGCCGGGCTATAGGGCCGGTAGCCCGACGGCCCGAACGCCTTCACCTGCTTTCCGTCGGTTTCGATCAGCGCGACGTCCACCCCGTCCAGCGAGGTGCCGCTCATCAAACCGAGTGCCGTCAACATCATGGATCAGCGTCCTCAAAACACCCCCTCCGGCATGCCGATCTTGTGCCAGAGGGACACATCTTATAATGCCACAGCGCCAAGTGGCGGGCAGCAATCGAGTTCCCAGGGAAGACCCTTAAATTGCGCCCAAAACAGTAAACCAAGAATTGTCAGGCATGCCGACAGATGACTGCATTTAAATCGGATTTCCTCAACACCCTGCAGGAACGTGGTTTCATCCACCAGTGCTCCGATTTCGAGGGGCTGGACGCGCTCGCCGCCAAGGGCGAGGCGATCGCCTATGTCGGCTACGATTGCACCGCTCCCTCGCTGCACATCGGCAACTATTTGACCATGATGCTGCTGTACTGGTTTCAGCAGTCCGGCAACAAGCCGATCACGCTGATGGGCGGCGGCACCACCATGGTGGGCGACCCCTCCGGCAAGGACGAGACGCGCGCGATCCGCACCGTCGCCGAGATCGAGGCCAACAAGGCCTCGATCCGCGGCGTGTTCGCCAAGGTGCTGCGCTATGGCGACGGCAAGAGCGACGCCATCATGCTCGACAACGCGGAGTGGCTGACCAAGCTGAACTGGATCGAGATGCTGCGCGATGTCGGCCGGCATTTCTCGGTCAACCGCATGCTGTCGATGGACTCCGTGCGCCTGCGCCTCGAGCGCGAGCAGGAGATGAGCTTCATCGAGTTCAACTACATGATCTGCCAGGCCTACGATTTCGTCGAATTGGCCAAGCGGACCGGCTGCCATTTGCAGATGGGCGGCTCCGACCAGTGGGGCAACATCATCATGGGCGTCGATCTCGGCCGCCGCATGGGCACGCATCAGCTGTTCGCGCTGACCACGCCGCTGCTGACAACCGCATCGGGCGCCAAGATGGGCAAGACCGCGCAAGGCGCGGTGTGGCTCAACGCCGACCAGTTCTCGCCCTATGATTTCTGGCAGTACTGGCGCAACACCGAGGACGCCGACGTCGCCAAATTCCTGAAACTGTTCACGACGCTGCCGATGAGCGAGATCAAGAAGCTCGAAGCGCTCGGCGGCTCGGAGATCAACGAGGCCAAGAAGGTGCTCGCGACGGAAGCGACCGCGCTGCTGCATGGTCGCGACGCAGCAAACGAAGCGGCCGAAACCGCACGCCGCACCTTCGAGGAAGGCGCACTCGCCGAGAGCCTGCCGACAGTGGAAATTCCGCGCGGCGAACTGGAGGGCGGCATCGGCGTGCTCAACGCCTTCGTCAAGGCGGGCCTCGTCGCCTCGAATGGCGAGGCACGGCGCCAGATCAAGGGTGGCGGCCTGCGCGTCAACGACGAGTCCGTCACCGACGAGAAGATGGCGCTGTCAGCGGCCAGTCTGACGCCGGAAGGCGTGATCAAGCTGTCCTTCGGCAAGAAGAAGCACGTCCTGCTCAAGCCCGCATAGGCGTATGAGCTTTTGATGCTTGTCAGGGCGCGTCGAAGCGCGCTCCCTGACGGGCAATGGATCAGAAAACGCCCAGGGAAACGGCTGCAACGCAGCAAGGCGCAGTGCGCACTGCGCTCGTTGTGCTCGCGCTATGCTTCACGCTCGCCGTGCTCGGGCGGGGCCTCAGCGAAAGCTTCACCGTCTTCCTCAAGCCGATCTCCGAAAGTTTTGGTTGGGACCGCGCGCAGGTGGTCTCGATCTATTCGCTGACCTGGCTCATCAGCGGACTGACTGCGCCGCTGGTTGGCCGCTTGTTCGATCATTCCGGACCGCGCATCGTCTATGCGCTCGGCCTGTTGCTGCTTGGCTCGGCCTTCCTGATCGCAGGCCATGCGCAGGCGCTCTGGCAATTCCAGATCTCGATCGGATTGTGCGTCGGCATTGGCGTTGCCTTCATCGGCAACGTGCCGAACTCGATCCTGCTCGGCCGCTGGTTCGGGCCAAAGCTGCCGACCGCGATGGCGGTGGTTTATTCAGCGATGGGCGGCGGCGTGCTGGCGCTGCTGCCGGCCTCGCAGCTCTTAATTGATCATCTCGGTTGGCGCGAGACCTACCAGCTGTTCGGCTTCGCCGCGCTGGCTCTGCTGGTGCCGCTCATGCTGCTGCCGTGGCGGCTGTTCGCTACGGGCTCGCCGCATGTCGCCAAGAAGACCGATCCTGATTTCGTCGACCACGGCTGGACGCTCGTGAGCGCGATGCGTCACCACGCCTTCTGGGCGCTGTTCTCGACCTTCTTCTTCACTGCGGTCGGCATGTACTGCATCGCCGCGCAGATCGTGGCCTATCTGATCGACGCCGGCTTCCCGCCGCTCCAGGCCGCGACCGCCTGGGGCTTTTCTGGTGTCGTGCTGGTGTTCGGCATGATCGGCGTCTCCGCGCTCGACGGGCTGATCGGGCGCCGGCCATCGGTGCTGCTGAGCTACGCGATCTCGATCCTCGGCATCTTCCTGCTCTGGCTGCTTCAGTATTATCCGAATATCATCCTGCTCACCGGCTTCGTCGTCTGCTTCGGCAGCATGATGGGCTCGCGCGGGCCTCTGATCACGGCAACGGCGATGAAGATCTTCCGGGGCAAGCGGGTCGGCACCATCTTCGGCACGATCTCGATCGGCAGCGGGCTCGGCTCGGCCTTCGGCTCCTGGAGCGGCGGCCTGATCCACGACGCCACCCATGGCTACAACGCGCTGCTCGTCTTCGCACTTGCGAGCGTGGTGCTCGGGATGATTCCATTTCTGATTGTGCCCGCCTTGCGGCGCTAGGTCTCCCGGAGGTAACCTGCATTCATTCGAGCCACCGGGGAACTACGGGCGGGCACGACGCGTAGACGCTTAGAAAATGCGGACAGCGCGCGGCTGAAACCACAGCCTGCGGTGTTTTGTCCGACATGACAAAAATGTCAGCGCAAATTGACCTGGCGCAGCTTGCAGGGCGGGACCGAATGCGGTCCTAGTCGCAGCATTGGATGGAGGGCACAAACCAATGAACTTTCCCTATCTCACTCGCTTTCAGCCGGTTCTCTTGAGCCTGTTTCGCTTCATCACTGGACTGCTGCTGTTCCAGTATGGTGTCGCCAAGCTGTTCAAGTTCCCGGTGCTTCCCTACTTCGCCGATATCCCGCCGCTGATCTACGTGGCCGGAACGCTCGAGCTGGTGCTCGGCGCAACGCTGATGCTCGGCCTGTTCACCCGCCTCACAGCATTCATCCTGGCGGGCGAAATGGCCTTCGCCTACTTCATGGGCCACGTGATGAAGACCGGCACGCCGGTGCTCCTGCCGCTGATCAACGGCGGCACCGCCGCGATCCTGTTCTGCTTCGCCTGCCTCTACATCTCGGCAGCTGGCGGCGGCTCGGTCAGCCTCGATGCGCTGATGGGCAAGGAGAGCGACGCGCCGGGCGGCGCCTTCGCGCGGCGCTGACGCGCGCGCAACCGATCCGCAGACCCGGCACTGGCGTTTCGCCAGTGCCGGGTCAGCGCGAGCCCAGCACGTTCCAGATGAGGACGAGGGCCGCCACGAGCAGCACGGACATGATGATGCGATGAACGAATCGGTTCATTGCCCGTCCAGCCAGACTCGATCACCACCAAAGTCTGAGATCGTTTTCGTCCCGCAAAAATACGGGCGCACGGCATCGCATCGCGATTTGCCTGCACGATAGCGCATAGAGCTGCGAAGGATCACCCGCGCGGCAGGCGCGCGCACGCCTATCTTCATGATTGGTAAGAACTTCATGTTAGCGATGGGAGCAATAACAAGCATATCGTAGGGCTGTGATGAAGCTGCTGAGCCATCTGAAAATCCGCACCAAGCTTGCCAGCATGGTCTGCCTCGCAGCTCTCACCGTCACAGCCATCATCGCGGTATCGACCGTCCTCAGCAAGAGCCGCATGATGGACGACCGGGTCCAGGAGATGAGGGCCGCGGTCGATCTGCTCCACGGCCTCGCGCAGACGTTCCAGGATGACGCCGCCGCCGGCAAGATGACGGTGGACGACGCCAAGCTGCAGTTTCGCCAGCGTGCCCGCAATATGAAGTTCGGCGGCGGCCAGGGCTATCCCGTCGTCTACAATTCCGACACGTCGATCCTGGTCAACGGCGCCAATCCGCAGCTCGAAGGCAAGATCACAGGCGCGACGGATTCCAATGGCGTCCTGATTGCCGATGCCCAGCTCAACGCCGCGAGGCAGGCGCCGCAGGGCGGCGTCACATCCTATCTCTACCCGCGCCCAGGCCAGACCGAGTCCGTCCGCAAGACCGTGTTCGTCCGCCAGTTCACGCCCTGGAACGCCACGATCAGCTACGGCCTCTATGTCGACGATATCGACGCCGACGTGCGCGCACTCACGCTCGAGCTCGCCGCAATTGGCACCGGCCTGATGCTGCTGATGGCGGCATTGTCCTGGCTGATCGCCCGCGATGTGCTCAGCGCACTCGACCGTCAGAAGACCCGCATGCAGGACATCGCCGACGGCGCTATCGACAAGCCGGTCGAGGAGACCGATCGCGGCGACGAGATCGGTCGCATGGCGGAAACGCTCGAAGTGTTGCGGCAGACCGCCTTGACGGCGCGCACGCTGGAAGCCGAACAGGTCGCGGCCAAGGCGCGTGGCGAGCAGGAAAAGCGCGACGCCCTTATCTCCCTCGCCGACCGCTTCGATGCGTCGGTCGGCCAGCTCGTGGGCATGATGGCCTCGGGCTCCGGCGAGCTGGAAGCCACGGCCAAGTCGATGTCGTCGACCGCCGAGGGCACCAACCGCCGCGCCGCCGTGGTCGGTTCGGCTGCGACCGAAGCCAGCCAGCGCGTCCAGACGGTGGCGGCCGCCGCCGAAGAGCTCTCTTCCTCCATCACCGAAATCAGCCGTCAGGTCGCGCAATCGGCCGAGGTCACCGGCCGTGCCGTGGAAAGCGCACGCCGCACCGACACCATCGTGCGCGCGCTGTCGGACGGCGCCCAGCAAATCGAGCACGTCGCCGAGCTGATCTCCAGCATCGCCGCACAGACCAATCTGCTCGCGCTCAATGCCACCATCGAGGCCGCGCGCGCCGGTGAAGCCGGCCGCGGCTTCGCGGTCGTCGCCTCCGAAGTGAAATCGCTGGCGAGCCAGACCGCCGAAGCCACCCGCGAGATCGGCGACAAGATCGCCCAGATCCAGGGCGCGACCAAGGAAGCCGTCGACGCCATCGGCGGCATCACCGCCACCATCGAGGAGGTCAGCCGCATCGCCACCTCGATCGGCGCCGCGATCGAGGAGCAAGGCGCGGCCACCGCAGAGATCGCCCGCAGCGTCTCGCAAACCGCCGAGGCCACCCGGGAAGTCACCACCAATATCGGCGTCGTCAGCACGGCAGCCAACGAAACCGGCAACGCCGCGGGCATGGTCCTCACTGCGGCGTCGAACCTCTCCAAGCAGGCCGAGCAGCTCTCCGGCGAAGTCGGGACGTTCCTGGCGGGCGTACGCGCGGCGTAAGCGGCGCAAAAGCTTAGCGTAAGAACGCCGCTTCTATCGCCGCGCCAGGCTGCAACCGCTCGACAGCGGCCTTGCCGTTCCCGTCGGGCTGTCGCCGGACTGCGCCGACGGCAGCTCGTCGATCGGCGTGTTCTGTTTGCCGGTGTTGAACTCGAAGATCTTGCGGAACACGCCGGGCACCATCGCGGAGATCGGATTGACGCGCATCACGGGAGCCGCAGGCGTGCCGACGACCTCGTAGGTGACGCCGATCAGCCCCTCCTTGTCGCCGCCGCCGAGGAAGAGGCCGAACAACGGGATCTGGCCGAAGATGTTGTTCACACCATACATCGGCACGAACGTCCCGCTCATGCAGACCTGGTTGCCGGGATAATCGATCGAGCCCTCGATGGTCGCGCCGATCATCGGCCCCTTCACCAGGCCATCGCGGACAGTGAGCGCGCCATTCTGCCGGGTAAACTCCGCACGCAAGGCGCTGAAGGCAACGCCGCTGCCCCCCGGAGTGCCGTTCGGCGCGCCCGCGGCGACCCGCTCGAGCTGCGCCTCGCCCTTCACCGTGAAGTCGCGCACGTTGATGAGGCCCTCGCGCGCCGTATTCGGCTCGGATGTCGGCGGCTCCATTGCCACCACCATCTGGCCGCCAACCGCCTTGGTGTAGGTGTCGGTGAACTTCAGTAGCGACCCTGCATCGTTGGTCTGGAGATAGATCACCTCGCGGCTGCCCTGCGCACGCCCACCGCGCAAGTCCGCCGCCACCGGCGTGTTCTGACCGATCCTGCCGCTCAGCGAGAACGCCTTGATCGCCCCGCTGCGCTTCGACATCTTGGCGTCGACGCTGCGCATCGCCTCGCCGTTGAAGCCCGCGACCGTACCCAGTTTCACGTCGATATCGAAATCGACGTTCTTCAGCTTGCTCTTGCCATCGTCCTTGGAATTGCCTGAGATCGCCGACTTCAGGAAGCCGCGGCCGTCGAACACGTCGCCACGCATCGTGCCGCGGACAACGCCGTCCTGGCCGCGCTCGACCTTCAACGACGTCTTGTCACCGTCGGACGGCGCGTAGGTCGGGAAATTCGCATTCATGAGGTCGCCGTTCGGGTCGACTTCCAGCGAGCCCTTGATTGAGGCGCCGCCGCCTTCGATGACGATGTCCTCGAGCCGCGTCGATTGTGCCGTCGGCACCACCTTGAACGTCGCCTTGCTCGACTTGCCCGGCAGCTTGACCCAGCCGGGAAGGATGTTGTCGAGCTTGACCGAGGTCAGGTCGGCCTCGATGCCGAGCTTCGTTGTCTGCTCGGGTCCACCGGCAATCTTGCCGGACACCTTGACCGGCACCGACCCGCTGACGGCAGGACTGAGGTCGAAACCAAGGCGCGCACGGCCGGCGTCGTCGAGCGTCGTCTGCAGCTTGACGTCCGCATCGCCATCGGTCGCCTTGCGGTAGTCGAGCGAGGCCGCCTGCCCGTTGATCTTGACGTCGCCCTTGACCTGGTAGCCCTGGTTGTTGGCGACGATCTTGAGATTGTTGGCCTCGAGCTTCTGGTTCATCACCAGCTTGTCGGCCGCAAAGCCATTGAGATCGGCAGTGACGGCGTAGACGGTGTCCGCCTTGGTCAGCTCGCCCTTGACCGGCAAGCCGAGCTGGATGTTGGCCGTGAAGGTGCCCTTGCTGGTGTTGGGATCGACCACGGTCGACGACAGGTCGCTCAGGCGATCATTGGACAACATTTCGGCCGCCGCCGGCACCGGACCTTCGACACGGAAGCGAGTCCGCGAGGGCGAGGGTTTCGGCGCCATGTCCGGCACCTCGAAGGTAAAGTCGGAGATGGTGATCTTGCGGCCCGCGGGCGTGTCGGCAATGCCCTGGGCGATATTCACTGTGGCGGTGCGTCCGGTCACGTGCGCCTTGAGGTCGGCGTCGTGCACAACCGGCATGCCGTCAACGGGACGAACCGCGACGCCACTCGCCACGATGTTGACCGACAGGCCGTCATCCGGAATGGGCGGTCCCTTGCGCGGAAGGTTCCGCGTCGGCGAGTTGATGCCGACCTCGATGCGCTGGAGCGAGCCACGCTCGATCCGCTCAATCACCCATTGGCGCAACTCGGGCACCACCAGCGTCGGCCACATCCGCTTCATCGCTGAGGCCGACATCGGCGTTCCCGCAAAGCCCAGCGTCAGGCGTGGCTCGCCGGAATAGTCGATCGCGCCGGTGCCGGCGACGCCGATCTCGCCGTTGGAGATGTCGGCCTGCGTCAGCAGCATGCGCTTGTGATCAGTGTCGAAGCGGAAGCCGATCGCGATGCGGTTGAAGACGAGCGGCGGCTCGTTGTCGATGCCACCGAGCAGGATCGAACCGCCGCTGAAGCCGAGCTGCCAGTCGTTGGTGGTGCCATTGGGCGGCTCGAGATGGGCGAGCAGCGTCAGGCGATTGGCGCCGGAGAGGATCTTGAACGGTGCGACCAGCACCCGCCGTCCCGCATCCCACTCGACATTGATCTCGGCCGAGTCGATCGCCATCGGATAATCGGGCGTGTCGGTGTCGATGATGTTGCCCGCACCGATCGTGACCTTGCCGCGGAAGAACGTCGGCACACCGTCGCGGCCGAGCTCACCCTTGAGCTCGCCGGTCAGAGGCAGGTCGGCCGTATAGGTGAGGTCCTTGACGCGCAGCGCCAGCAGAATGTTGGCGGTCGACACCTTGTCGGCGCGGATATCGATCGAGCGCACACCATTCTCGCTCGGCCCGATCGTGGCGCGCAGCGACCACGGGCGCGCGCCCTCTTCGCCAAAGCTCAGAGCGACGCCGCCCTGGGTCGGCCGGCGCAGGCTGAGCGTGATGTTCTCAAACGTCCATTTGCTGCCGCGCTGCTGATCGTCGACGATCAGATTGCCGTTCTTGAGACCGATCTCGTTGAGGTTCTGGCCGTCGAGGCCGGTCAAGCTCAGGCTGTCGAGCCAGTCGAGGCCCTGAAGAATTCCACTCTGCGCGGCGGGCAGAGGTGCGGCCTGGGACGCATCGGGGGTTGCAGGCGCCGTCCCGAACGGCGGCGGCGGAACGCCGTCACGTGGGAATGTCGGCGGCAGGCCCGCTTCCTTCTTGGACGCGACGCCGGTTGCGAGCGGCTTCGCCGTGTCGCCGGCGGACACCGTGACGGTCCCGTCGGGCGCGATCCGGATCGCGAGCTCGGCGTCGACGAGGTTGAGGCTTTCGGCGCGCAGATGCCCGGTGAGAAGTGCCGCCCCCGACAGCCGCACCTCGGCCTTCGGCGCGCTGGCGACGATGGCATGGTCGTGATCGCGGACGATGATGTCGCGGATGCGCACGGCAATCCGGACCCGCCCGGCGCGCTCGATCTGGGTGCCGCCGACCTCCACGGTATTGCCGTGGCCGATATTGTCCTCGATCGCTGCGGCGAGCCAGGGCGTCGCCATGTCGAGATTGATGGGTCCGGCGCCAAGCCGCCACCACAACGCGCCAAAACAGCCGACGAAGATGACGATCAATGCGCCGAGGACGACGCCCATCCGGCGGAGCCACCGGCCACTCGGCAGCACCCGCCGAAACAATGAGAAACCGTCACCGACCGG
Source organism: Bradyrhizobium ganzhouense (assembly GCF_049949285.1). Lineage (NCBI taxonomy): Bacteria > Pseudomonadati > Pseudomonadota > Alphaproteobacteria > Hyphomicrobiales > Nitrobacteraceae > Bradyrhizobium > Bradyrhizobium ganzhouense. The sequence continues at coordinate 4,593,193 of NZ_CP181318.1, read as the reverse complement.
GATGCGCGCGCTGGAACGCGACAACAGGCGGCGTGCGCGATGACCCGCCTCCTCTTCCTGATCTTGATCCCAGTCGGCCTCGTCCCATTCCGGCTGCTCGTGATGGCCGCCGTGCCGATCGAAGTCCCGATTGTGATCCTGGGGCGACGTATTCCTAGCCATTGCCTCTCGATACAGGCGCCCGTCGTACGATTGAGCGCCGCCGGGACTGCAGCCGTCGACGGGAATCGACGCTCCCCGCCCCGGCATTGCCGCCATACCTCGAATGTTCCTGCTGTTCGTCATTTCGCCCCGGGAGCGCGTTCAACGAGCAGTGGGGTGGTGCGTGGAATTCCTTGTAACCATACTCCGTCGCCGCCAAAATTGCCCAGCCGAGGGCGCGAATCCGGCACGCCGGACGAGAGCTGCAATACCGCTTTGGTTGACCCGCCGAAAGCGACGAAAGGAAGGCGTATGTCCAAGAAATCCCGAAAGAAATCGTCCAAAACGCCCTCCGGCAGTCCGACCGCTAAAAAGAAGCCCCAGAAAACACCGGCATCGACTCAAACACGTGGCGCGAAAACACAGCCGGCATCGGCAAGCAAATCAAGCAAAGCAGGCGCGAAGGCAGCATCGCATAAGGCCGCATCGAAACGGTTAAAATCTTCTGAAAAGGCCTCTAAGCCCGCCGCGTCGGCGTCCGCCGTTTCGGCAAAGTCCCTGACCGAGGGCCAGAAGGCGCCGGCCTTCCGCCTGCCCCGCGACGGCGGCAACGTCGTCACCCTGTCGGACTATGCCGGCCAGAAGCTCGTCCTGTTCTTCTACCCCCGCGCCGACACGCCGGGCTGTACCCGCGAGGCGATCGACTTCACCCGGCTCAAGGACGCCTTTGCCGCGGCAGGCACCGCCGTGCTCGGCATCTCGGCCGATCCGCTCAAGGCCCAGGAGAAGTTCCGCGACAAGCACAGCCTCGGCATCCCCCTGATCTCGGATGAAGCGCACGAGATGCTGGAGGCGTATGGCGCGTGGGGCGAAAAATCCATGTATGGCAGGAGCTTCCTCGGGATTCTTCGCACTACGGTGCTGATCGGGGCCGATGGCAAGGTGACGAAGATCTGGCGCAACGTCCGGGTCGACGGCCATGCCGACGAGGTGCTGGCAGCGGCAAGAAGTCTTTAACCAGCCCGTTAAATTCGAGCGTTCCCGTTTCCGGAAAATTAACCATGACCGGCCCAGATTGCTGCGGCAATTAGGCCGCAAGGAACCGTTCCGACCGGCGCGGGAGTGCCGATGTCGAAAAGTTCTGCCCAATATTCGCAGCACCCCCATCATCATTCCCACGACCACGGACGCGCCTTCCATCGCCGTCCTGCCGCTGCTGCAACGGCCGTTGCGATTCCCCTGCCCGACGCCGACGACGCTTACACGATCGTGCATCACGGCAAGCAGGTTCGCCTGGGGCCCGTCGTGTTCTGGATCGTGGTCGGCACCGTCGTTCTGCTGGGCCTGTGGTCGGCGGCGACCGCCACCTATTTCGCCTTCCGCGACGACGTCCTGACCCGGCTGATCGCCCGTCAGGCCGAGATGCAATACGCCTATGAGGACCGCATCGCCGAGCTGCGCGCCAAGGTCGACCGCACCACCAGCCGGCAATTGCTCGACCAGGAACAGTTCGACCAGAAGCTCGATCAGATCATGAAGCGCCAGACGGCGCTGGAGTCCCGGGCGACGGCGCTGGGCGCCATGCCTGATGTCACCGGATCGATTCCCCGCTCGACGCCGCAGCGTGGTGACGCGAACCAGACGACGACGCCCAAACCGTCGCCGATCAGCGACACCGTGATCTTCGTGGCGCCGCCTGACCGCGAAGCAAGGCTCGAATCGCGTGCGCCGGCCGTGATCGCCCCGCCGGTCAATCAATTCGCCAAGAACCAGGGCTTTGACAATGTCCTGGTCCGGCTGACGAACTCGCTCGATCAGGTCGAGCGCCGCCAGGTTGCGGCGCTCAGCGCCGTCGAGGAAGGCATGGATTCGCGGATGCGACGGATGCGCGGCGTGGTCAGCGACCTCGGTCTGAACATCGCCAGTCTCGAGGCCGCCGTGCCGCGCGCCGCGATGGGCGGCCCGTTCGTGCCGGTGAAGCTGACCGCGAACGCAGGCCCGTTCGAGAAGCAGCTCTATCGTATCAACGTCACCCGCGCCGACATGGACCGGCTTAACCGCACGCTTGCGCAGGTGCCCTATCGCAAGCCTGTCGTCGGCGAGGTCGAATTCACGTCCGGTTTCGGCGTGCGCAGCGATCCCTTCCTCGGCCGGCCCGCGATGCATACCGGCCTCGATTTCCGTGCCGCGACCGGCGATCCCGCGCGCGTCACCGCCAACGGCAAGGTGGTCTCGGCCGGCTGGTCCGGCGGTTACGGCCGCATGGTCGAGGTCGATCACGGCAACGGGCTGTCGACCCGCTACGGCCATCTTTCCGAGATCAACGTCAAGGTCGGCGAGATCGTGAAGATCGGCCAGGTCATCGGCCTCGTCGGCTCGACCGGCCGTTCGACCGGCCCGCATCTGCACTACGAAACCCGCATCGATGGCGAAGCCGTCGACCCGCAGAAATTCCTGCGCGCCGGCGTGCGCCTCAGCGCGGGCTAATCCTCTCGGACGCGCCGCGCCGACAAGCCACGAAGCGAGAAATCACAGCACTCACGCGCAATCCGCGCGATCTGCCCGGCCAGCGGATCGACGGCGTCCGCGCGCGTCACGGCAAAATACCTGATCTGCGGGATGGCCGGCGACGTCCTGATCGTGCGCAGCAAGCCGATCTCGATCTCATGCCGGAAATACTGCTCGGTGAGAAAGGTGATGCCGAGCCCGGCCACGGCCAGCGCCGAGAGGACACTCAGGCTGTTGCACTTGACAACGCGATTGAGCTTGATGCCGCTCGCGCCCAGCCAATCCAGAACGAGCTTCTGCAAGCCTGATCCTTCCCCTTGGGTGAGGATCGGGAAGCGGGCGATCTCCTCCAGCGCCGCCTCGTCGGCTTTGGGACCGACGCCGGGCGCCGACATCCATTGCAGTGTAACGCTGTCGAGCGGCAGTGCGTTGAAGTCGGCACTCGCTGGCGGATCAAGACCAATCACGAGATCCAGGCGACGATCGGCGAGCTTGTCCAGCAGCACGACACTCGACTCCACTTCAGGCTCCGGAATGACCGCCGGATAGGCCTCCTTCATGGCCACAATCAGTTTCGGAAGCCAGGTCAGCGCCACGAGCTCCGTGACGCCAAACCGGAACGCACCACTGAAAGCCAGCGGCCCTGCGGCGACCTGGCGCATTCGCGCCTCGAGCTCCAACAGCTCCGCGGCGAGCTCGATCAAATTTTCACCGCTACGCGTCAGGCTGATCGTTCGACTGTTGCGATCGAACAGCGTGCTCCCGACCGTTGCCTCCAATTCGGCGATGCGCTTGGAGATAGTCGATTGCGCCAGGTTCAGCCGCTCCGCGGCGTCAACCACGCCGCCCAATTCGGCAATCCAGTAGAAGGCTTCGACCTGCTTCAGCGTCAGGCTCACCATGGCTTCGATCCCATAAATCGAAAAAAGCGATCCGTTACATAGAAAAATATTCACTTTTCTTCAAGTCGTTCAGAGGGCAGGCTTCAAGCGAAATCCGCGCTCCAGCGCACAGCCCCATCGGTTTTGCCCATGCTCCTGCCCGGCCATCGACTGCTTCCCTCACCGCCCCCTGTCCCGCCTGCAATCATCACTGACTTTGCCGCGGCGCAGGTCGCGATCGTATCTGACAACATGAACCGGCTGCACGGCACGCGCATGCTCCGCCCGTTCCATGGCAATGCCCGCCTGATCGGCACCGCGATCACCGTCAAGACTCGTGCCGGCGACAATTTCATGCTGCACAAGGCCTATGAACTGCTCCGGCCAGGCGACGTGCTCGTCGTCGATGGCGGCGGCGATCTCAACCAGGCCCTGGTCGGCGAGATCATCATGACGCGCGCCAAGGCAATGGGTGTCGCCGGCTTCGTCATCGACGGCGCCGTCCGCGACGTCGCCGCGTTCGCCGAGGCTGGCTTTCCCTGCTTCGCGCGTGGCGTCACGCATCGCGGTCCCTACAAATCAGGTCCCGGAGAGATCAACGTGCCGGTCTCGATCGACGGCATGGTGGTGATGCCGGGCGACGTCATTCTCGGCGATGAGGATGGTGTCGTGGCCTTCGACCGATCCGTTGCCGCGGAGCTGCTCGACCGGGTCAGGCAACAGGAGGCGCGCGAAGCCGGCGCACTCGCAGCCATCAGAGAGGGCCGCCTCGACAATTCCTACATGGGTACCGGAAGCGCTCCGGCCCAAGGAGCAGCGTCATGAGCAGCGCTGGTGCCATCGCCCTCGCCCCGAGGGTTCAACGGATCAAGCCGTCGCCGAGCATGGTCGCGCGGGAACGGGTCCGCCAGCTCCAGGCCGAGGGACGCGACGTCATCGATCTCACCGCCGGCGAGCCTGATCTCGATACGCCGAAGCATATCCGCGAAGCGGCTGCGGCCGCGCTCGAAGCGGGAGAGACGCGCTACACACCGGTGAACGGAACGCCGGCACTGCGCAAGGCGATCATCGCGAAGCTCGCCCGCGAGAACGGCGTTCGCTATGCCATGAACGAGATCTCGGTCGGCGGCGGCGCCAAGCAGGTCATCTACAATGCACTTGCCGCCACCCTCGGAGCCGGCGATGAGGTGATCATCCCCGCGCCCTATTGGGTCTCATATCCCGACATGGTCGAAGCCTGCGACGGCACGCCAGTGATCGTGAGCTGCGGCGAGAACGCGCGATTCAAGCTGTCGGCCGAAGCTCTGGAGAAAGCGATCACGCCAAGGACGCGCTGGCTCATTCTGAACTCCCCGTGCAATCCCACCGGCGCGTTCTATTCCGCGGCCGAGATCAGGGCGCTCGCCGATGTGCTGCTGCGGCACCCTCATGTCGCGGTCATGACCGACGACATCTACGAGCACATCCGCTTCGATGGCGGGGCAACGCCATGCATCGTTGCCGCCGAACCTCGGCTGAGGGTGCGTACTCTGCTGGTCAACGGCGTCTCCAAGACCTATGCCATGACTGGCTTCCGGCTTGGCTACGGCGCGGGGCCCGCCGAGCTCATCGCCGCCATGAACACGATCCAGTCGCAGTCGACATCCTGCACGTCCGCGATCAGCCAAGCGGCGGCGACGGCAGCACTCGAAGGCGATCAGGGTTTCGTCACCGAGGCCCGCGAGATGTATCGCCTTCGCCGCGATCGTGCGGTCGCCATGCTGAACGATATCCCCGGCCTCTCTTGCCTTCCGCCCGATGGCGCCTTCTATGTGTTTCCGTCTTGCGCCGGCCTGATCGGGAAGACCACGCCCGAGGGCAAGGTCCTGAAGACGGATCTGGACGTCGTCATGCACTTTCTCGACGCCGCAGGCGTCGCAGTGATCGATGGAACGGCATACGGCATGTCATCTTATCTGCGCATGTCCATCGCGACATCATTGCCGAAGATCGAAGAAGCCTGCACGCGGCTGGCACGAGCCTGTGCGGCCTTGCGCTAACCGCAGACGGATGAAGGGAAGAGCCATGAGATTGTTCCAGGTCGCCGCCGCCGGACTCCTGTTCCTTACCGGGGTCGCCAGCGTGGCAAGGGCCGACGAGCTTGCCGATGTGAAGGCCCGCGGCAAGCTGGTCTGCGGAACGCTCGGCACGGCCGAGCCGTTCAGCTTCCAGGATCCGAAGACACGTGAAATCGTCGGATACGACATCGACATCTGCCGCAAGGTCGCGGAGTCGCTCGGTGTTGTGCTCGAGATCAAGCCGATGGCCGTCGAGGCCCGTATCCCCGAGTTGATACAGGGCCGGGTCGACATCCTCGCTGCCAATCTCGGCTGGTCGAAGGAACGCGCACTACAGATCGACTACAGCTACTCGTATTTTGTCAGCGAGCAGAAGGTGCTGGTGTCTGCCGATTCCGGCATCGCGACGCTCGAGCAGCTGTCCGGCAAGCGGGTCAGCGCCCTCAAGGGATCGTCTTCGGAACAAGGCGTCAGGCGCGTCATACCGACGGCAGAAACGGTGACTTTTCAGGATTCGTCCTCGGCCTTCCTTGCGGTCGTTCAGGGAAAAGTCGACGGATTTTGCGCCTCTGAGCTGATCCTGGTGAAGCTCCGCAAACAGGCGCAGGCCTCCGCGCCGATGTCGATCATCGAGAAATCGGTCTTCGTCGAACCGTGGGGCCTCGGCGTCCGCAAGGGCGAAGCGGCTTTCAAGGATCAGGTCAACAAAGTGCTGGCCGATCTGGATGCATCAGGAGAAGCCGGCAAGATTTTTGCCAAGTGGTTCGGGCCGGGAACGGTCTATGACATGAAGCGGGATTTCAAGATCGAGGAGATCAAGGGCTGATCCCCTCGCATCGAGCGCGAAACTGAACATCCGGAGTGCATGATCTTACGATGGGCTATGTCTTCGACCCGGCCGCAGTCCTGACCGGCCAATATCTGGACTGGTTCATCTGGGGACTGGCGACGACGATCGCGCTGACTGTGGCGGCGTGGCTGCTCGGGATGACGATCGGGATCATCCTGACGCTGGTCCGCATGCTTCCGTTCAGGCCGCTCGAATGGCTGGTCGCGGGTTACGTCGAATATCATCGCAACGTTCCGCTGCTGGTTCAGATCCTGGTCTGGTATTTCGGCGTCCCGCAACTGTTGCCTCGCGCCATCCGCATGTGGGTCAATAGCCACCACAGCGAGTTTCTTCTCGCGATGGTGGCGCTGGGCCTCGCCAGCGCGGCCTATATCACTGAGGATTTGCGCAGCGGAATTCGCTCGATCCCGAAGACGCAATACGAGGCGGCGCGCTCGATCGGGTTCAACTACCTCCAGGCGATGAGCTACGTGATCCTGCCGCAGGCCCTGCGCATCGTGATCCCGCCGCTGATCAACCAGACCCTGCTTCTGTTCAAGAACACCAGCCTCGCCATGGCGATCGGCGTCGGCGAGCTGACCTATCGCACGCGTGAGGTCGACAGCTACACGTTCAAGACGTTCGAGGCGTTTGCCGTCGCAACCATCCTTTATCTTGCGATCTCCTTCGCCATCATGGCGCTCGGCAGCTTCGCCGACCGGCGCCTGAAACTCGAGATCCGCTGATGCTGGAGATCCTCGAGGACAACTGGCTTCTGTTCCTGATCGGGCAATATCCGCATGGCCCCGTCGGTGGCCTCGCCATGACGCTGTTCCTCGCCCTGGCTGGTTTATCTCTCAGCTTTCCTGTCGCGATTGCGCTGGCGCTGGCGCGTCTCAGTGCGCGTCGCTGGCTTCGCGCACCGGCCACCGCCGTGGTTTACGTCGTGCGCGGCCTGCCGCTGATCATGTTCATCTTCTGGACCTATTTCGCGCTGCCGCTGTTGATCGGACATACGGTCGGAGGCGTCGAGACGCTGCTCTTCGCACTTGTCGTCTACGAGGCGAGCTATCTGTCGGAGATCATCCGGGCCGGGATTGAAGGCCTGCCGAAAGGCCAGGCCGAGGCGGCAAAGGCCCTTGGCCTCGGCTACTTTCCGACAACCTTCAAGGTCATCCTGCCGCAAGTCCTGCACAACATGATGCCAAGCCTGGTCAGCCAGTTCGTCTCCACGATCAAGGAGACCTCGCTCGGCTACGTCATCAGCGCCAACGAGGTAACCTTTGCGGCGAGCCAGGTGAACAACCAGCTCATGACGCAACCGTTCGAGGTGTATGGCTTGCTGGCGCTGACCTATTTCACGCTTTGCTTCACCCTGACATCGGCGGCGCGCTGGCTGGAACGCCGGCTGGCGGCCGAGCGCGGTGGGCTCGGCGTTCAGCCGGCGTGAGGGCAGCCATGATCCGCTTCGAGGCTGTGGAGAAATGGTTTGGCCAGCACCAGGTGCTGGCCGGCGTGACGGGCGAAGTGAAACGTGGCGAGGTCGTCACGCTGCTCGGCTCATCGGGCTCCGGCAAATCGACACTCATTCGTACGGTGACACGCCTGGAAGCCATTCAAGGCGGACAAGTGCTGTTCGAGGGAGTGGACGTCGCCGGGCGTGGCGTCGATATCAACCGTTTGCGCCAGCGCGTCGGCTTCGTGTTCCAGGCGTTCAACCTGTTTCCGCATCTTACCGCCGTCGGCAACATCACGCTGGGGCTGGAGCGTCTCCGAAAGATGCGCAAGGCTGCGGCCAGAGACCGCGCCATGACCGAGCTCGACCGTGTCGGGCTGGCCGACAAGGCCGACGCCTTGCCGTCGCGCCTCTCCGGCGGGCAGCGGCAACGCGTCGCGATCGCGCGCGCACTCGCGATGGATCCGGATGTCATGCTGTTCGACGAGCCGACCAGCGCGCTCGATCCGGAAATGGTCAACGAGGTGCTGCGGGTGATGAGGACGCTGGCGCAGAATGGCATGACGATGGTTGTCGTCACGCACGAGATCGGTTTTGCGCGCGAAGTCGCGGACACCGTCTGGTTTCTGAACAAGGGCCAGATCGTCGAACGCGGTCCACCGGCCGAGGTCCTTGATGATCCCCGTCACGACAGGCTGCGCTCCTTTCTCTCAAGAGCGCGTTAGCGCCCTCTTGTTCTGACTTCCTAGCGCCGGCCGCCGCCCATCCCGCCTCCGGGACCACCAAAGCCGCCCCCACCCATTCCGCCACCGGGGCCCATCGGCCCACCGGGCGAGCCCATACCGCCGGGGCCTGACGGGCCGCTCGGTCCTGTTGGCGCGGAGCCGGGATTGCCACCGGGATTCGATCCAGGCGCGGCAGGTCCGCCCGGCGGACTGTTGCCCGGGCTCGGGGTACCGCGATCCGGATGCATGATCGAACCGCCAGGCGACCGGCCGGGATTGCCGCCGCCAGGCTGAGGCGTCCCCGGTCCCTGGCCAATCGCTTGCGTCGACTCGATCTGCAAGCCACGCGAGCGATCGAACACGCCATTGACCACCATGCGCGCTTCGCCCGCGGCCGGCCCGAAGCGCGAGCTGTCACGGGCCACCAAGCCGGAGCCGAGCTGCAGGCTCGAGCCCGCACGCTGCACATAGGCCTCGATCGAGAGCCGGCTCGCGCCGACGAGATCCGAGAAATCGTCGATGCGCGTGCGCGCGGCCTGCATCGCGCCCTGGCTCGCGCTGCCCTCGATCTGGACGCGCTGGCCGACCAGCAAGGGATCGACGCCGCTCAGCTTCAACCCGCCAATATGCAGCCCGTCGGGTCCGCGCTCGACCAGACCGGTGACGCGCTCAGTTGCGCCCTTCCTGGGCTCGACCAGGCTTGCAACGATCACACCGTCGGTCCGGCGCAGGCCATAGACGGCGACCTGCATGCCGGCACGGAGCTTGCTCTCCTTGCTGCCAGCTACGATCTTCTGACCCAACACCGTCAGCTCATTGCCCTTCACCTGCTCGATCGGCCCGGAGACCTCGCTCGCGATCGCGATGTTGCGGGTGACGAGTGTGCCGTCAGCCTGCCGCGTCGCGACCACGCGGGCGAGCTGGCCGATGCGCAGCGCCTTCGGGCTCGCCGCCTCGCCATCGATACGCACCGGCACGTCGCTCGCATAGGTGACGCGCTCGCCATTGACGTAGATGCTGCCGAAACGCTGGATCACGCCGACGATGCCGGTGCCGCCGATGCCATGATCGTCACCGCGCGTGATGCCGGTTCCACCGATGCCCTGGTCGGTGCCGCGCTTGACCTGCGCGCGCGCCATCGCTGTTCCGGCGAGCCAGAATCCGGTCAGCAGCAGTCGGCGGGAGATCAGCGGCGGCCGGCTCATCAGGAGCTGCCCTCCTTGCCGGTGTCCTTGCCGCTCTCCTTGCTGACGTCCTTGTTGACGTCCTTGGCCTCGCCCTCTTCATCGGTGTCTTCGCTGTAGATGTAGATGCCGAAATTCCAGCGCGCGTCGCCGCCCTTGTCCTTGGCGAGCGCCCGATTGGCCTCGCGGTTGGCGGTCTTCAGCGCATCCATCGCGAGCTCGCGCGAGCGCGCCTCGAGGCGCCTCGCAAGTTTCGGCGAGATGTTGTTGTAATGCACCGCGCGTTCGAGGAAGCGCGGCGCCGGCCCCGACACGTTCTCGGCGGCGGCCGCGATATGGTCGTGCAGATTGCGGCCGAGATAGTGCCATTTGCTGTCGTCCGCGCCACTCGGGACGAACGCCGCCTCCACCAGCTCGATCTCGTCGGCCGCGTTGATGGTGACGAGCTGGCGGTCGACCCATTCGTCGAGCACCGCGCGCGGGCGCACGTCCTTGGTGACGGAGGCGACGAGTTGCTCGAATGACGGCGCATCGCCCTCGGCGGTGCGCGGCAATGCCAGCGGCTCGCCTCTCGCGTCGGTGAATTCAGGCGCGGCGAGCCAGCGCGCGATCACCGCGCTCGTCAGCGACAGCGCCGCCGGCGTCTCGTGCACGGGTGCGCCTGCGCCACGCAGCCGCGCCACCTCCTTGCGGTGGATGCCGGTGAGCAGGCTGACGCGGCTGTCGGTCTGCTCTTTGCCATCGAGCGCGAAATCATACTCGGCGACGTTGACGAAGAGCTCGCGAAGCAGCTGCGCCAGGGCCGGAAAGGTCATGCCGCTGCGGATACAGAGCCGCACGAGCGGGCGCAGCAGCCGCGCCAACGGCGCGTGCAGCTTTGCTGCGGCATTCGGCTCTGGCGCCGCCGCTTTGGGCCCGGACTTGGCATTCATGTCTAAATTGTAGCCATCTGCGGCGTGGGACACAATCCCACTTTTTTCTCCTTCACGATTGACGTGGTAAATTTTCCCACATATACGAGACGGCACTGAGGGCGCGATTTGAAGGGACATCGACCATGGCCGACCGCTTGGCCCGTATTTCCAGTGCACCGCGTGCCGTTCCAATGCTCGACCACGGCCGTCACGACACCATCGCGCCGATGCTGCCGGCGCTGTTGCGCGGCGTGATCTTCATCTCGGTGCTGGCCGCACCGTTCGTCGCAGCGCTGCTCGCGAGCTGATACCATCATGCATCACACCAGCTCTCCCCCGCGCCGCCCGTCGGTGCTGCACATCTTCAAGATCTACTATCCCGACCTGTTCGGCGGCACGCTCACGGTGATCCGTGACATCTGCGCCAGCCTGAAGGACGTCTTCGCCTCCGCCGTGCTGACCTGCTCGCAATCAGCCGACCGGCGCGAGATCATCGTCAACGACGTGCCGGTCGAGCGCGTCCGCTCGTTCGGCAATGTGATGTCGCTTCCGGCCGCGCCCGCCTATCCCTGGCGGCTGTGGCAGAAGATCGCCGAGCACGATCTGCTGGCGCTGCATGCGCCCTTCCCGCTCGCCGACCTCGTCTTCGCCCTCGGCTTTGGCCGCAACCGGCCGCTGGTGGTGCACTGGCACGCCGACATCGTCACCCATGCGGGCCTGCGCTGGTTCATCGAGCCTCTGATGCGGCGGACGCTGCGCCGTGCCAAGGCGATCATCGTCTCCGACCGCGTCCTGGTCGACGAGGCCCCGCTGCTGCGGGAATTCGAAGACAAATGCCATGTTGTGCCGTTCGGCATCGACACCAGTGTTTATGACTGGCCGAAGATCGAGCCACACCACGTCAACGATCGCGGCCGCCTCGTGCTCGCCTGCGGCCGGCTCGTGCCCTACAAGGGGTACGACGTGCTGATCCGCGCCGCCGTCAACCGCACATTCGAGGTCTGGATCATCGGCGAAGGCGCCGAGCGGCCCCGGCTCGAGCAGCTGATCGCCGAGCTTGGCCTCGGCGACCGCGTTCGCCTGATCGGCTCCGTCAGCGATTGCGAGCGCATCAAGCTGATGTGCCTCGCCGACGTCTTCGTGATGCCATCCATCACCAATGCCGAGACCTTCGGCCTCTCCCAGCTCGAGGCCATGGCCGCCGGCCGCCCCGTGGTGAACACCGCGCTCGACACGGCGGTGCCGCGTGTCGCCCGCCACGGCGTGGAGGCGATCACCGTGCCGCCGGGCGACGCTGAGAAGCTCGGCGAAGCCATCGACGCCCTGATCAGCGATCCCGAGCGCCGCCGCCGCATGGGGCTTTCGGCCCGGACCCGCGCCGTGAGCCGCTATTCCGCCAGCGCCTTCAGGGAAGGCATGGAATCCGTCTACCGCGCGGCCGTCACCGCGCCCTCCAATGAGGCCGCGCCCGTCGCCGAGGCGCCGCAGCCAACGGGCTGGTTCGACAGCTTGCGAATTGCCGCAGCGCTGGCCTGGTCCGACATGCGCCACCGTTATGTGCGCTCGCTGCTCGGTCCGTTCTGGATGTCGCTGCAGATGGCGATCGTGGTCGCGGTGCTCGGCTCGGTGATCGGCCAGATGTCGAACGCCGGTATGCTGGCGCGGCTGCCGATGCTGGCGCTGTCGATGACGGCCTGGACCTTCCTCAACAGTGTGGTGCTGGATGCGACCACGGCGCTGCAGAACTCCGCGAGCCTGATCCGCGACCGGGCGCTGCCGCCGGTGATCTTCCTCCTGCAATGCACGTTCCGCCAGGGGCTGTTCGCCCTGCACAATGCCTGCGTCCCTCTCCTGCTCTGGCTGCTGCTCACGCCGCACGATCTCTCCGGCGCGCTCGCAGCGCTCCCGGGCCTGTCGCTGTTCGTGATCTGCACCTTCGGCCTGAGCCTCGTCCTCGGTGCGCTGGCGACGCGGTATCGCGACCTCAAGCCGATCATCGAATCGACGCTGATGCTCGCCTTCCTCGCCTCGCCCGTGATCTGGTCTTCGGACATCGTCAATCACCGCTCGACCGTGATGCGGCTCAACCCGCTGACCCATCTGTTCGCGGTGTGGCGCGAGCCGCTTGTAGGCGGCCATGTCGATGCGACCAGCGTCATCTATGTCCTGGTGGCGCTAGCGCTGCTGCTCTGTGCGAGCGTGCTGACGCTGGTCCAGTTGCGCAAAGCCGCGTTCTGGATCTGACCGATGGCCTCGATCAACCTGCGTCATGTCTGTCTCGATTATCCCCTCTACGGCGCCTACGACTTCTCGCTGAAGCGGCGTCTGCTCGGCCACCTCATCCGCGAGAAGGGCGAGATGCGGATCATCCGCGCGGTCGACAATGTCAGCATCGAAGCCGAGGCCGGCGCGCGCATCGGGCTTGCCGGTCCCAACGGCTCCGGCAAGTCGACGCTGCTGCGGCTGATCGCCGGGGTCTACCCGCCGAGCAGCGGCCGTGTCGCGATCAAGGGCAATGTCGTGCCCCTGCTCGGCCTCAATGCCGGCGTGAACCTCGACTTCATCGCCGAGGACAACATCGCCCTGTTGCTGCGGATCGGCGGCCGCAAGCCGACCCGCGCCGTGATCGACGAGATCTGGGCGTTCACCGAGCTCGAAGAGCGCATGCAGCGGCTGCCGTTGCGGATGTTCTCTTCGGGCATGCTGATGCGCGTGCTGTTCGCGACCGCGACCGCCTTTCCGGCCGACATCCTCCTGCTCGACGAATGGCTGAGCGTGGTCGACGAGCATTTTGCCGAGAAGGCCGAGCGGCGATTGCAGAACCTGGTCTCGCAGGCCGCGATCGTCATCATCGCCTCGCACGACCAGCCGCTGCTGCGCCGCACCTGCACCAGTATCATCAATCTCGACCACGGCCGCATCGCCTCGACCGTCGCGGTCGAGCCGCCGTCGTCCCTGTCTTTCGAGCTCCGCGAGAAACGCGCATGAAGCAGAACATCCTTGTCGTCTCCGAGGCGCTCGGCGAGCCCAACCACAAGCGCGGCATCTTCCATTTCACCCGCGAATTGATGCGCTCGCTCGCCGCCGAGGGCCATGAGCTCACCCTGCTGGTCGAGACCACGCGGCGTTACCGCAAGCTGCGCCAGCGCGAGCGGCGCACAAAACTGTTCCCGACGCAGTCGCGCAATATCGAGCTGCTCGCCCTCTATCGTTTCCTCGACGAGATCAACATGGCCGAGCCGCTGGCGCGCAACGGCCTGCGGCGTACGCTCGACTGGCTGCGCCACAAGGCCACCATGTCGGTGTCGTGGGACTATATCGTCTGCTTCCTGCGTGCGATCGGCCTGCGCCGCCTGCACGCGCGGCTGATCGAGAACAAGACCGCAGCTCTCGAATACATCCCGCCGGACCTGCGCCACCTCGAACTGTTCCGCGACTTCCAGCTCGAGCCCGGATTCTACAGCTATCAGGACTCCTCGGCCTTCTTGTTGCTGCCGCCGCCGCGGATCGACGCGCGCGACTATGACGTCATCGTCATCGACACGCCGACACGGGTGTCGGTGAGGCGCAGGCCGGATGCCAAGGTGATCTGCGTCGTGCACGATCTCTTGCCGCTCACCGATCTCAAGCTCAGCGACGTCGCAACGCGGCTGTTCCTGTCGCGGCTGCTCACCAGCCTGCGTCAGGCCGACGAGCTCGCCTTCGTCTCAAACTATAGCATGATGCGGTTCAGGGACCTGTTACCGCAATTTGCGCACCTGCCGGCGCGGGTCGTGTATCCCCGCACCCGGTTCGACGCCCCGGATGTCCTGCACCTCCCAGCCCCGTCGGGGCGTCCGGGGCGGCCGAGCTTTGTCGTCATCGTGTCGAACGAGCCGCGCAAGAATGTCGCCACAGTCATTCGCGCGTTCCGCAACATCCCCCAAGCCGATCTGGTGGTGATCGGCCTAGCCGGCCAGATCAGCAAGATGCGCAATCTTCCATCAAACATTCGTTTCGCCGGCTATGTCGACGAGCACGAGAAGGCCGCTTTGATCGCGGACGCGCATGGCCTGATCATGCCGAGTTTCGCCGAAGGTTTTGGCGTGCCGATCATCGAGGCGCTGGCTGCGAACACGCCTGTGCTGTGCTCCGACATCGCCGTGTTCCGCGAGGTCGCCGGCGAGCTCGCGGATTATTTCGATCCGTTCGCGACCGACTCGATTGTGGCCTCCGTCACCCGCGTGCTGGCGCGGCAGGAGGAATGTCGCGGCCGAATCCGGGCGCGCCGCTCCGAGCTTGCCGAGCGCTTCGGCTACCAGACCCAGGCCCGCGATTTCCTTGGGCAATATGTGGCCCCGGAACGCCTGGTCGCGGCGCGATAAGCATGACCGCCGAAACGCCACCCCTGACTAGTTACTGGCCGCGCTCGTGGCCGACCTCGCCGGTGATGACGTCGCCGAACAGCTCCCAGGCCTGTCCGTTGAAGCGCATCAGCTGCATCTGCTCAATCGGGAAATAATCGTCCGGTGAGGTGTTGACCATGATACCGGGCAGCATCAGGTCGGTGTGGAAGTTCTTCAAATTCGCCGCCTGCTTCATGACGTTGTCGCGCGTGAGGTTGTCGCCGCACTGCTTCAGGACCTGCACCATCGCCTCAGCCTGCACGTAGCCATAGACATTGTTGGCGTTGGCCTTGTCGCCGTCGGGATAATATTTGTCCATGAATTCGCGCCATTTCACCACTGCAGGATCCTTGTCCCAGGTCGGATCGGTGGGGTCCTTCAGATAGACGGTCGAAATGATGTCCTTGGAATAATCGAGCCCGGCGGGTTTCAGCACCGAGGCCACCGACGTCGCGGTGTTGGCAAGGAAAAACTTCGGCTTCCAGCCGAGCTCACCGACCTTCCGGATCGCCTGCGCCGAGCCCTTCGGCGCGGCCCATGAGAAGAAGATGTCGGCGCCAGAATCATGCAAGGCGACGATCTGCGAGTCGATCGAGGGATCGCTGACCTCGTAGGATTTGTCAGCGATGATCATGTTGGCTTTGTCGCCGAGCCCATCCTTCAGGCCCTTGAACTGGTCCTTGCCGGCGTCGTCGTTCTGCCAGAACACCGCGATCTTGCCGTTCGGGAAATTGTCGCGAATGTACTTCGCGTAGATCCGCCCCTCGCTCTGGTAGTTGGGCTGAAAGCCCATGGTCCAGGGAAAGTTCTTCGGGTCCCCGAACTTGGTGCCGCCGGAGGCGACGAACAGCTGCGGCACCCTCTTGGCGTTCATGTATTTCATGATCGCGGAGTTCGAGGGCGTGCCGAGCGCCTGGAAGATCAACAGCACCTCGTCGCTCTCGACCAGCTTGCGCGCCTGCTCGATCGCCTTCGGCGGCGAGTAGGCATCGTCATAGCTGATGAAGTTGATCTTGCGGCCGTTGATGCCACCCTGATCGTTGATCATCCTGAAGAACGCGGCCTCGGTCTTGCCGATCACGCCATAGGACGACGCCGGTCCGCTATAGGGCATGATGTTGCCGATCTTGATTTCGGTGTCGCTGGCGCCGGGATCGTATTTCTTTTGTGCCAAGGTCTGTGCCAAGACCGGTGTCGTGACGAGCACGCCGGCAGCAAGCATGGCGAGGGCAGCAAGGTTTGCGCGACGACCCGGCATCGTTTTCTCCCCTATGTTTTGTCGTTCTTATTGTAAGGGAGTGTCGCAAGCAGGCCTGCCGCTGGCAAGCGGCAGCATTTTCCGCAAGGTGAAACGCGAAAGACAGGAACTTATGCGATGCGCTGCAGCATCCTCACCGCCCGTCCATCGATCACGAGCAATGCACTGCCGATGACGGTCGCACCTGCGATCTCGCGCATGGAGATCGGCTCGCCCAGCACGAGCCATCCCAGCAGGATCGCCGTGACGGGAATGAGCAGCGTCACCAGCATGACATTGGTGGCGCCAGAGCGGCGTATGATCTGAAAGAAGACGATATAGGCGAGCGCGGTCGAAAGGCTGGCCAAACCAAGCACAGCCAGCCAGGTCGCAAAGCCCGGCATCGGCAGACGCCACGGCTGCTCCATCGCGCCAGCAACGATCGCCATCATCACTGTGGAGGCCATCAGCTGAAACGCCGCCGTCCCAAGCGGCGGCGAGTCCTTCAGCAGCCGCCGCGCCGCCAGCGCCGCGAAACCATAGCTGAGGGCGCCACCGAGGCAGAGCAGAATGCCGAGCCCCTGCCCGGTCCGCGTCTCGATGCCCCACCCGCGCAGGATGATCACACCGGCGAGGCCCAGCGCCACGCCGGCCACCCGCCGCGCCTGCAACGCCTCCTCCTTGGCCGCCGCCATCACCAGGACGGTGAACAATGGCGTGGTGGCGTTCAGGATGGAAGCGAGTCCGCTCGGAATAAATGTCTGGCCGATCACGATCAGTGAGAACGGAATGACGTTGTTGAGCAGCCCAATCGCGAAGAACGGCTTCCAGCCGGCGACGCCCTTGGGAAAGCGGATCCCTTGCATGCGCAGCAGCGGCAGCAGAATGGCCGCGCCGAGAACTACGCGCAGGAATACGAGAGTCAGCGGCGGCAATTCCCGCAACGCCGCACCATTGAAGAAGAACGAGCCGCCCCAGAGGATCGAGAGGACGGCAAGTAGGGACCAGTCTCGCGCGTCGATCCGGTTATCGTTCGGGGGCATGGCGTCTCACATAGGCGATCGGCCCCACCGCCTAGAATGGGGCGATGAAGATTGCCACCCGATTTCCGAGAAAAGCGTGGTTCAAGACGGTTCACGCGATCGCGCATCCCACGCGATATCGGCGATCACCGCCCCAATCACCAGCGCCCCGCCAATCAGCGCATGCACGGCGGGCACCTCGCCAAATCCCACCCAGATCCAGAACGCCATCAGCGGCGTCTCCAGCGTCGCGATCAGGGAGGCCTGCCCTGACGGCAGCAGGCGCGAGCCGAGCATGTAGAAGGTCAGGCCGAGCGCGACCTGGAGGCAGCCGAACATTGCGAGGATCGCAAGGCTGTTGCCGCCGACATGGGCGATGTCTTGGGCGAACGGCAGGCTGACGAGGCTGCCGATGAAGTTCGACAGCGCTGCCGCCGCGACCATCGAGGTCTCCCTGTGGCGCCGAACGACGACTGTCATGGCCGAGATCGCAAGCACCATCAGGCAGCTCAGGGCGACGCCGCCGATATCAGCCCCGGCCCTGATGCCGCCGACAGTGATGACGACACCGGTCAAGGCGACGAGGCTCGCGATCAGGGTGCGCCATGCCGCGGCTTCGCCAAGCCACAGCCATGCCAGCGCCGCCGCCACAAACGGCTGGGTCGCGATCAGCACCGCGACATTCATGACATTGGTCATCTGAAGCGCGGGAATGAACGAGATCATGCCGAGCGCGGACAATGACGCCACCAGCAAGCCGCCGCGTCCCGGCACCACCAATTGCCGCAACGCGCCCGGCCCCTGCATCAGGACGAGAAGCACGGAGATCAGGCTGCCGCCGAACAGGCCGCGCCAGAACAGGATGGTCCAGGGATCAAACGGCAGCAGTCGCGTGAAGAACGGCGCCGTGCTCCAGGCAATCGCCGCCGCGGCAACGAGGGCAATGCCGAGACCGCGTTCCGATCGAGGCTGGCCCATGTAGGATTTCCGGATTAGGACGGCTTCTTCGGCCGCGACACCAGCTCGATCATCTTGCCTTCGTCGTCGTCGGGCATCGCGGCCTTCGCCTGCGCGTAGGACTCGACAGCCGCACGCGAGACCAGCGGCTTGCTGGCCAGCAGGCTCTCGGCGAGTTTTACGGCGTAGGCAGCGTCCTTGTGACGGAGCGCAGCTGTGAACGTCGCGCCGCTGAAGTCGCGGGCGACCATGCGCTTGGAATGGCGTTGCACCTGCGGGCTCGCGGCAACGCCCGCCTGGATCGATTCCAGCACCAGCTTCATGTCGAGCCCGGCCTGCTCGGCGATCGCGAGGCCCTCGGCGAGGCCCGCGATCTGGATCGCGCCCAGGAGATTGTTGATGAGCTTGTAGACCGTGCCGGAGCCGACCGCACCGAAATGGCGGATGGTCGAGCCGATCGGTTCGAGGAATGGCCGCGCCCGCTCCAGGTCGGCCGCGTCAGCGCCGGCGAGCAGCGTCAACTTTCCGGCAGCGGCCGCATCCGGCAATCCCGTTACCGGGCAATCGATGTAGATCAGGCCGCGTGCATTGAGCTCGCGACCCATCTCGCGCGCATGGTCATAGGAAACGGTGGAGCACTCGATCGCGATGGTGCCGGCCTTGGCCGTCTTGGCCGCGCCGTTGATCCCGAGCCAGACGACGCGTGAAGCTTCGTCGTCGGCGACCATGGTCACGACGGCATCGGCATCGATCGCGGCGTCCTCAGGCGAGGTCGCCCATTGCGCACCGCGCGCGATCAGGTCTTCGGCTTTTGCCTTGCTGCGATTCCACAGCGTCACCGTAAAACCGGCATCGAGATAGCGGCCGGCCATGCCATGGCCCATCCGCCCCAACCCGATGAAGGCGACACGGGGCATGCTAATCCACGTCCTCGATGTCAGCGCCAGTGGTGCCGAAGGCGCGCTGCGCCAGGGTCGCGGCCATGAAGTCGTCGAGCTCGCCGTTGAGCACGCCCGACGTGTCGGAGGTCTGCACGCCCGTGCGCAGATCCTTCACCATCTGATAGGGCTGCAGCACATAGGAGCGGATCTGGTGGCCCCAGCCGATATCGGTCTTGGCGGCCTGGTCGGCGGCGGCCTTCTCCTCGCGCTTTTTCAGCTCGATCTCGTAAAGGCGCGCGCGCAGCATGTCCCAGGCCTGCGCCCGGTTCTTGTGCTGGGAGCGGCCGGCCTGGCAGACCACCGCGACGCCGGTCGGAATATGCGTCAGGCGCACCGCGGATTCGGTCTTGTTGACGTGCTGGCCGCCGGCGCCGCCCGATCGCATGGTGTCGACGCGGACATCGGATTCCTTGATGTCGATCTTGATGCTGTCGTCGATCACAGGGAATACCTGCACGCTCGAGAAAGACGTATGTCGCCGCGCGTTGGAATCGAACGGCGAGATGCGCACCAGCCGGTGCACGCCGGCCTCGGTCTTCAGCCAGCCATAGGCATTGTGGCCGGAGACCTGGATGGTCGCGGATTTGATGCCGGCCTCTTCGCCCTCTGACTCTTCGAGGAATTCGACCTTGAAGCCGTGCGTCTCGGCCCAGCGCGTGTACATGCGCAAGAGCATCTGTGCCCAGTCCTGGCTCTCGGTGCCGCCGGCGCCGGCATGGACTTCGAGGTAGGAATCGAAGCGATCAGCCTCGCCCGACAGCAGCGCTTCGAGCTCGCGCCGCGCCACTTCCTTCTTGAGGTTCTTGAGCGCGGCTTCAGCCTCGGCCACGACACCCGCGTCGCCCTCGGCCTCGCCGAGCTCGATCATGCCGATGTCGTCTTCGAGCTCCTGCTCGACCTTGCCGATGCCCGAGAGCGAATCCTCAAGCGAGGTTCGCTCTTGCATCAGCTTCTGGGCTTTCTGGGGATCGTTCCAGAGGTCGGGATCTTCTGCGAGCTTGTTCAGCTCAGCGAGGCGCGCCGTCGATTTCTCGACGTCAAAGATGCCTCCTCAGCAGCCCGACTGACTGCTTGATCTCTTCTACCAACCGTTCGATTTCGGCGCGCATGTCGTTCTCTGGTCTCGCGGAATCCCGCGTGCAATTGAGATGGGGATGTAGCGGCGGCGGCTGGAAAGCGCAACCGCCCGCCTCATTCATCGTCGGCGTTATACGCTAATACAGTCCGCCAGTGCCCGGCCGCATGAAGAAGCCGGAATCCGGCGGCTGCTGCTGTCCCCCCGGCACGCCGCCGCGCCCGTCAGCATCGGCGACGCCGATGACGGAGTAATTATCCGGCGGCGCCGTACCCGGCTTGAAGGCTTCCAGAATGGTTCCGCCGGTCTCGCCGGGGCCGGCGCGCATGCCGGTCTTGGCGACGACGCGGATCAGCTTGATGCCGGCCGGCACCTTGAACGGAACGGCGGGCTTGTCGGCGAGCGCGAGCTTGAGGAAATCGCGCGCGATGGGAGCGGCCAGATGGCCGCCGGTCGCGGCGTTGCCTCTGCCGAGCGGACGCGGCTTGTCGTAGCCCATGTAGATGGCCACCGCGACGTCAGGCGAGAAGCCGACGAACCAGGCGTCCTTGGCCTCGTTGGTGGTGCCGGTCTTGCCGGCGATCGGCTTGCCGACTTCCCTCACGACGGTCGCGGTACCGGCCTGGACCACGCCCTCCAACAGCTCGGTGATCTGATAGGCGGTCATGGAGTCCAGCACCTGCTCGCGGCGGTCGATCAGCTGCGGCTCGTTCTGGTTCTTCCAGCCGCCGGGCGCGTCGCAGCCGCGGCATTCGCGCTGGTCGTGCTTGAAGATGGTGTGGCCGTAACGATCCTGGATACGGTCGATCAACGTCGGCTTCACGCGGCGGCCGCCATTGGCGAGCATCGAATAGGCCGTCACCATGCGCATCGCCGTGGTCTCGCCGGCGCCGAGTGCGTAGGAGAGATAGTTCGGCAATTCGTCATAGACGCCGAAGCGGCGCGCATATTCACCGATCAGGGGCATGCCGATGTCCTGCGCGAGGCGCACCGTCACCGTGTTGAGCGACTGCCGCAGCGCGTTCCGCAGCGTCACCGGTCCCTGATATTTGTTCACCGAGAAGTTTTCTGGCCGCCAGACGCCGGCGCCCTGGCCTTGATCGATTTCGATCGGCGCATCGAGCACGACGGTCGAGGGCGTATAGCCGTTGTCGAGGGCAGCCGAATAGACGATCGGCTTGAACGACGAACCGGGCTGCCGATAGGCCTGCGTGGCGCGGTTGAACTGGCTCTGATCGAACGAGAAGCCGCCGACCATTGCGAGCACGCGGCCGGTCCAGGGGTCCATTACCACCATCGCGCCCGACACTTCGGGGATCTGGCGCAGACGGTACTGGCCTTCGACCGGTTGTCCTTCCTTGCTGTAGAGCGGATCGGCATAGATCACGTCGCCGGGCTGCAGCACCTGCGCCACCGACGTCGCCGCCCTGCCCTTTGCAGCGCCCTGGGCCGCCTTGGCCCATTTGACACCGTCGAGGGTGACGAGGCCCGTCTCGCGCTGCTTGCTGACGGCGCCGCCGAGCTCGCGGTTCGGCTGGAAGCCGATCCGCGCCGACTGGTCGCTGGTCTCCAGCACCACCGCCATGCGCCACGGCGAGATGTCGGAGAGCGACTTGATCTCGGCGAGCTTCACGCCCCAGTCGCCCGAAATATCGAGCTTGCTGATGGCGCCGCGATAGCCCTGCTGCTCGTCATAGTTCACGAGGCCGGCGACCATGGTCTTTCGCGCCATGACCTGGATCTTCGGATCGAGCGTGGTGCGCACCGAGAGGCCGCCCTCGTAGAGCTTCTTCTCGCCGTAACGCTCGAAGATGTCGCGGCGGACTTCCTCGGCGAAATATTCACCGGCGAAGGTGTGGGCACCGTTGGAACGGTTGGTGACGGCCAGCGGCTCCTTGCGCGCCTTGTCGGCGTCGGCCTGCTTGATCCAGCCGTTCTCCTGAAGGCGGTCGATCACGTAGTTGCGGCGCTCGATGGCGCGATCACGGTTGCGCACCGGATGCAGCGTCGCCGGCATCTTCGGTAGAGCCGCGAGGTAGGAAGCTTCCGCCACGGTGAGCTCGTTCACCGACTTGTCGAAGTAGACCAGCGAAGCGGCTGCGATGCCGTAGGCGCCGAGACCGAGATAGATTTCGTTGAGATACAGCTCGAGGATCTTGTCCTTCGAATAGGTCTTCTCGATGCGCATCGCGAGCAAGGCTTCCTTGATCTTGCGCGCGAACGAGACCTCGTTGGTCAGAAGGAAGTTCTTGGCGACCTGCTGGGTGATCGTGGAAGCGCCCTGCGGACGGCGGTTGGAGCCGTAGTTCTGGAGATAGACCAGGCCGGCGCGGGCCATGCCGGTGTAGTCGATGCCGCCATGCTCGTAGAAATTCTTGTCTTCGGCGGCGAGGAACGCGTTGATCACGAGCTTCGGCACCGCCTGGATCGGCAAATAAAGCCGCCGCTCCTTGGCGTATTCGCCGAGCAGCGAACCGTCGGTCGCGTGCACGCGGGTCATCACCGGCGGCTCGTAATCCTGAAGCTGAGAGTAGTCGGGCAAGTCCTTGGAGAAATGCCAGATCAGGCCTGCCACGGCACCGACACCGACAAGGAACAACACCGTCCCCGCAGCGAACAGGAAGCCCATGAACCGCACAAGCAAGCGCATTATGTGTTTATCCGTTTAATTCCTGGATCAGCCCAAGATCAGCCTCAAGGCGCCCAAACCAAATAAGGCGCCATTTTCACGTCGCGAATTCACCGGCCTACTCAATACCATCGATGCCGGACCGAAGACGCTTGCCGAACGGGATTCTCGCGATTCCGGAACCCCCTGCGTCGTTTTTATAAAGCGTCCGCTGTGGCCAAACTAGGGCTTAGCATCGGAACCGGTATTCCCCGGCTAATTGCCGGCCCCCGCCGTTGCCATCCGCTTGGCCAGGAACGTGTCGATCGCCTGGGCCATCGAGCCTACAGCTTTGGACCGCCATCCCTCGGACACGAGGTGCTCGAGATCGCCCTTGTTGGAGACGTAGCCGATCTCGACCAGCACCGAGGGCACGTCGGGGGCTTTCAGCACCCGGAAACCGGCCGACTTCAGGGGATGCTTGTGCATCCGCACGGTCGACTTCATTTCGCCCATCAGCAAATGCGCAAAACGGTTTGAAAAGGTGCGGGTTTCCCGCTGCGTAAGGTCGATCAGGATGTCGGCGACGTCGGTCGGCTCTTCCGCGAGATTAAAGCCAGCAATCGCGTCGGCGCGATTTTCGGCATCGGCCAGGCGCTGGGCCTCGGCGTCGGAGGCCTTGTCCGAGAGCGTGTAGATGGTGGCGCCCTGCGCATCACCCTCGGCTTTCGGCAGCGCATCGGCGTGGATCGAGACGAACAGCGCGGCATTCAGATTGCGGGCGATCTTGGACCGGTCATTGAGCGGAATGAAGGTGTCGTCGTCTCGTGTCATCACCACCCGGTATTTGCCGGCCTTTTCCAGCCGGTCGCGCAGCGCCAGGCCAAAGGCGAGCACCAGGTTCTTCTCGCTCTCGCCGCTCGACTGGGTGCCGTTGTCGATGCCGCCATGGCCGGGATCGATCACGACGACCGGACGGCCATCGGAAGGCGCCCCCGGCTTTTGCGGCGCCGCTTCAGGCGCGGCAGGAATCGTTGCCGGCGGTGCGGCGGCGATCGCCGGCCGCAGCTCAGGGCGATTCTCCGGGGCGGGCGTCTGCACGAAAGCCGCGCGGTCGACCTCCTCCAGCTCGAGCACGAGCCGGGCCGGCTGGCCGTTGGCGGCCTCGAGCACATAGGAATTGGTGATCTTGGCGGGCCCGGTCAGGTCGAACACGATTCGGGAGCCACCGGGCATCACGAGCCCGTAGCGGAAGGCCTTGACCAGCCCTCGCCCGGCCCCGGTGCCCGGACCCAGCTGAAAATTGACCTGGGGAACGTCGACCACAACCCGGTAGGGATCGGCGAGCGTCGTGGCGCGGAAGCTGACGGTCTGGTCGAGGTCGAGAATGAAGCGGGTTTGCTTGCCGTCGCCCGCCAGCCGCGCAGCTGTGGCAATCGGAAAATTCGCCGTTGCAACAGAGGGTTGCGATGGGCTTTCGGCCGCGCTGAGACGCGAGGAATCGGCGCACGGCAGTGCCGTGGCGCACAGCAGCGCAACCCCCAGCAAAACCCGTTGATTTGTGCGGCTCGCCACCGAATCCGTGCCTCCGAGCAGCCCTCTTTAACGCAATAGAACCACAGGGTTAATCGATCCTTAATGACGGAATCGCGAAACTCTCCGACTGTGACCGGCGTGCGACGCTCCCTTGCACGGATGGCCCATTCCTCGTATGTACGGATTGCTGACGGCCGATAATTTCCGGTTGTGTCGCATTCAGCCTCCCGGTGCAGCGCCGGAACGCCCAAGGTTTGGGAATTCCAGCGTTTTTCTGTTCCCCTCTAAGACCAGCGCGGTGCGCGGCAGCGAGGTGGAACGGGGCAAGCCCCGGCAGCGGACGGTTTCCGGTTACCACACTGTTTCCGGGACAGTTTTGACAGCGACGCGGCCAGTTACCCGGTCCCTTAATCCCAAGGGGGCGGTTTGTGATCCCAAGGCGAGCGCGCACGCGCCATGCCTGGCTAGCAGCAATTGATTAGGGGCGGCCCCGCCGCCCAATGTTTCAGACGGGCCGACGCTTGATGCGCCAGACTGTGCCGACGAATTCTGAAGGACCTTTCGCGACGCTGCGGAGTGACACTCCCGCGCGCCGCTTCGGTCCTGAAGCTTCCGGTTCGGCAGGGCGCGAGAGACGGCGTTTCGGCCTTCCCCTCACCCCCGAATCAGGTGGACCGTCGCGTCACCCGGCAGCGCTCTTCGCGCCCACGGTCGATCGCGCCCGCCGCCGCCAAGAGTTAAGACATGCCCAACAAGATGTTGATCGATGCCACCCACCCGGAAGAGACCCGGGTCGTCGTGGTCCGCGGCAATCGCGTCGAAGAGTTTGACTTCGAGACCGCGCAACGCAAGCAACTGCGCGGGAATATCTACCTCGCCAAGGTCACAAGGGTCGAACCCTCGCTTCAGGCCGCTTTCGTTGAATATGGCGGCAACCGCCACGGCTTCCTCGCTTTCAGCGAAATCCATCCCGACTATTACCAGATCCCGGTCGCCGACCGGCAGGCACTGATCGAGGCCGAAGAACAGGCCCATCGCGAAGCCGAAGAAGAAAGCGAGAGCCGCTCCCACGGCCGCCGCCGCTCGCGCCATCGCAACGCCCGCCGCCGCGGTCATGGCGAGCGCGTCCGCAGCGACATCGTCGAGGGCCTCGACGCCGGCGCCGATCCGGCCGCTCAGCCGGTCGAGGGCCAGGCCCCGCCGGAGCATGCCGACGGCGCTGCGCATGAGGGCGAGCACCTGCACGCCGATGCCGGGCATCACGACGAGCACGAAGGTCACGACCACGATCATCACGACCATGATCACGACGATCACGATCATGAAGAACATGGGCACGATGATCATCACGCCCATGATGACGAGCACCATCACGCGCATGATCATGACGACCATGGTCATGACCACGAGCACGATCATCACGACCACGACCATGCCGATGAGACGCCCGCGCCTGTCGCAGCGATCGGCGCCGAGCCAGTCGTCGCGGCTGAGACCGTTGCCGAGCCTCAGGAGGCTCCGGCCTTCGAAACGCATGTTGAGGCTTTTGCCGAAGCCGTGACCTCCGTCACCGAGCCGGCCGATGCCGTCTACACCGCCGGTGAGAGCACGGAAGCTTCGCATCAGGACGCGGAAGCGAGGGCCGACGAAGACGACGAGGACGATGAAGACGGCGAGGAAGCCGAAGAGGAACACGTCGAATCCGTCGGCGGTGACGACGTTATGGAGGAAGTGCCGGAGCGCACCTTCCGCCCGCGCCGTCAGTACAAGATCCAGGAAGTCATCAAGCGCCGCCAGGTGATGCTTGTGCAGGTGGTCAAGGAAGAGCGCGGCAACAAGGGCGCGGCGCTGACGACCTATCTGTCGCTCGCCGGCCGCTATGCCGTTCTGATGCCGAACACCGCCCGTGGCGGCGGCATCAGCCGCAAGATCACCAGCGCCCAGGACCGTTCGCGCCTGAAGGAAGTGGTGCAGGATCTCGACGTGCCCGAGGGCATGGGCATCATCCTGCGCACCGCAGGTGCTGCCCGCACCAAGCCCGAGATCAAGCGCGACTTCGAGTACCTGATCCGGATGTGGGAGACGGTGCGCGACCTGACGCTGAAGTCGCAGGCCCCGACCCTGGTCTATGAGGAAGGCTCGCTGATCAAGCGCTCGCTGCGCGACCTCTACAACAAGGAGATCGACGAGATCTCTGTCGCCGGTGACTCCGGCTACCGCGAAGCCCGCGACTTCATGAAGATGCTGATGCCCGCCAATGTCAGCGCGGTGAGGCAGTATCGCGACGGCCAGCCGCTGTTCTCGCGCATGGGCGTCGAGAGCCAGCTCGATGCGATGTTCTCGCCGACCGTGCAGCTGCGTTCCGGCGGCTACATCGTGATCAACCAGACCGAGGCGCTGGTCTCGATCGACGTCAACTCCGGACGATCGACGCGCGAGCACCATATCGAGGACACCGCGCTCAAGACCAATCTGGAAGCGGCCGAAGAGGTCGCCCGCCAGCTCCGCCTGCGCGACCTCGCCGGCCTGATCGTCATCGACTTCATCGACATGGACGAGAAGCGCAACAACCGTGCGGTCGAGCGCAAGCTGTCCGACTGCCTGCGGCAGGATCGCGCGCGCATCCAGGTCGGCCGCATCTCGCATTTCGGCCTGCTCGAGATGTCGCGCCAGCGCATCCGCGCCAGCGTGCTTGAATCCTCGACCGATCCCTGCCCGCATTGCGGCGGCACCGGCCATGTCCGCTCGGTGTCCTCGGTGGCGCTGCAGCTGCTGCGCGGCCTCGAAGAGATCCTGATGAAGGGCGCGACCCACAACCTCGTGGTCCGCACCCGCACCGACGTCGCGCTCTATGTGCTGAACCACAAGCGCGGTCATCTGCGCGATCTCGAAAACGGCTTCAAGGTCTCGCTATCGGTCATCGCCGACCCCAGCGTCAGCGGACCGCAGGCCTATGTCATCGACCGTGGCGAGCAGGTGCATACGCTCGAAGCCGCCAAGGCGCTGCTGGCGGCACAGGCGGCCGCAAGCCCGCCGCCGCTGGTCGAAGAAGCCTATGACGACGAGGAGTTCGACGCGGAGCTGGAATCCGAAGTCGAGACCGAGGAGACCGAGGGTCTCGCGGAAGAACAAGCTGCAGGCGATGCTTCGCCCGAGCAGGATGGCCAGCGCCGCAAGCGCCGCCGCCGTCGGCGTGGCCGCGGTGGTCAGCGCGACGGCGAGGCGCGCGAGGATGGTGCTCCCGCGTCTCCCGAGGGGGCGCTAGCGGCCGGCGAAGGCGAAGAGGATGCCGACACCGAGCAGGACGGCGAGGAAGGCGAGGAGCAGGCCGCCCGTGGCGATCAGCAGGGCAGCGGCGAGCGCCGGCGCCGGCGTGGTCGCAGGGGTGGACGTCGTCGGCGCGGCAACGGCGAGGAGGGCCTCGCCGGCTCAATCGGCGACGAGCTCACCGGCAATCAGCCGTCGGAAGCAACCGATGCGGTTGCTGATTTCGATAGCTCCGGCGGCGAGACAGCTCCGTCGATTACCCATTCGGAGCATATCGCGCCGGTCGAAACGTCTCAGCCCGAGTTTCAGTTGCAGGCACCGGTTGAAGCGCCGGTGCAGCCCGCGCCTTCTGCCGCTGTTGCTGAGGAAGAGCCCGCATCCGACGACAAGGCGGCACGCCGCCGCTCCACCGTCCGGGAGAAGGTGAGCTTCCTGTCGAGCGGCCCGAGCGAGCCGGCAACCCCGGTTGCGGCAGCGCCGGAGCCGGTTGCTCCGCCCGCGCCTGAGCCCGCCCCGGAAGCGGCAAGCGAGACGCCGGCCGCACCGCGTCGCGCCGGCTGGTGGTCGCGCCGTTTCGGCGGCGGCGAATAGAACGAAGCACCCAAATAAGAAAACGCCCGGCCTGGCCGGGCGTTTTTCATTTTAAGCATCGTCTGAAAGTTACGATTGCAACTCGTCGTCACCGAGCGACGCCACCTCGCGCGATGCAATCTGGCGAAGTTGGTCGTAAAGATCAGGCGCCTCGCTGGTGCAGAGACAGACGCCCGTGGCGGACGGTGCCTCGCCGGCGTTGAGGTAGGCGTGGCCCATGGTGCTGTCGAGATAGATGCCGTCGCCCTCGCCAAGGATCTCCGGCGCATAGAATTCAGTGTGAACAGCGACGCGTCCACTCGTCACCAGAAAATACTCTTCGCCGGCATGGCGCAGCAGCGGACCGAATTCGTCCAGCGAGCGCGCGCGGACCTCGGCCACGATCGGCACCATGCGTTTGCCGATCAGGTCGGTGCATTGATAGGTGTAGGTGTAGAATTTCGTGTTGATCAGCTGCCCCTGCCCGGCCCGGCTGATGCTCCGCCGCGCGGTGACCGGCCTGCCTTGCGCAGGCGCTGAGACCGCCGGATTGAACAGCTCCGCGATCTCCATCTTCAAGCCGGAGGTGAGCTGGAGCAGCTTGTCGTAGGTCAGCGACATCAGGCCGTTCTCGACCTTCGACAGGGTCGACAGCGCCATGCCCGTCCGCTCCGCCACCTGCTTGAGCGTCAGGCCGCGCGCCTGGCGCGCAGCCTTGAGACACTGGCCGAGCTGGGAGTTGGCACCTTCGGGCGTCGTGATCTCGCTCATGCAGCATCTCTATCACGCCGCCGGGAAAAAATATTGACCGATCGGCCTAATCTTTTTTGACGTAATCCGTCACGGAATACCTCTCCAGGCTCCCTCCTGGACGTGAAGGCGAGGATTTGTGCATGAAATGCCCGGATTTGACGAATATTGGTGCGTCAAACTCACTTTCCGATATACTAAATTGTTTTCATAATTTGAAAGGACCCGGCGTTGTCCCAACTTTGCGACACGAGTGCCGTCGAGCTGCGCCGCCTGCTGGCTGCACGGGCGATCTCGCCCGTCGAGGTGCTCGACGCCTGCCTGTCCCGCATCGCCATCACCAATGCCGCCGTCAATGCGGTCGTGACACTCGACGAGCCGGGGGCACGTGCCGCCGCAAAGAAGGCTGAGGCCGCGATCCTGCGCGGCGAGGATCATGGCGCCCTGCATGGGCTTCCCGTCCTGATCAAGGATACCCAAGACACCGCCGGAATGCGCTCAACCTACGGCAGTCCGCTGTTGCGCGACAATGTCCCGGCCGCCGACCAGGGCTCGGTCGCACGGTTGCGTGCGGCAGGCGCCATCATCTTCGGCAAGACCAACACGCCGGAATGGGCTGCGGGCGGCAACACCCGCAACCCTGTGTTCGGTGCGACCGGCAATCCCTTCGATCCCATGCGCTCGGCGGCAGGCTCCTCCGGCGGATCGGCAGTCGCGCTCGCCTGCGGCATGGCACCGCTCGCCTCGGGCTCCGACACCGGCGGCTCCCTGCGCAATCCGGCCGGCTTTTCCGGCATCGTCGGCATGCGCCCCTCCTACGGTCTCGTGCCCAGCGAGAAGCGCATCTTCGGCTGGTCGAACCTGTCGACCGACGGACCGATGGCGCGCAACGTCGCCGACGCCGCGTTGATGCTGTCGGTGATGGCGAGCGACGATGTCCGCGATCCGCTCGCATACACCCTACCCGGCGAACCTGTGCGGGCGCGGGCCGAGCATTGGGCTGACCCGCGTCCCGCAGAGCTCGGCAAGCTGCGTCTCGCCTTCACTGAAGATTTCGGCTTCGCACCGACCGAGCAGGCGATCCGCCGCGTATTCCGCAATCGCGTGAGCAAGCTTGCGCCGCTGTTCGCTGAAAGCCGCGAGGCGACTCCCGACTGCACCGGCGCCGACGATGCCTTCGCCGTGCTGCGCGCGGGCATGTTCCTGGCGACGCATGGCAAGAATTACAAAGAGCGGCCGGAGATGCTCGGCCCCAACGTGCGCGCCAATGTCGAGGAAGGCCTCGGCTATTCGCTCGAAGACCAGGCCCGCGCCTCCACCACGCAGACGCGGATCTATCGCGCCTACCAGGCTTTCTTCGCCAATTGCGACGTGCTGATCAGCCCGACGATCACGCTCAGTCCGCGGCCGTGGTCGGAGCTCTATCCCGCCGAGATCGATGGCGTGCCGACGAAATCCTACTTCCATTGGCTCGCGCTCGCCTATGCCGTCACGCTTCCCGGCCATCCCGCGATCAGCATCCCGCTCGGCGTCGATGAAGCCGGCCTGCCCTTCGGCCTGCAGATCGTCGGCCCGCGCGGTGGCGATGCCATCGTGCTCGCCGTTGCCGCGAGCCTGAAGGCTGCATTTGCGGGCGATGCGCAATTGTGCCGGCCGGTGCCTGACCTGGCGCGACTTGCGGCAGCGCCGCCGCTGTCGTCGGCGCCCGGCTTCCTCACCTGGGAATAGATCAAGCAAGCAGGCATGACCGCCGGCTCGCCGGCGCAGCGGAGATCAGCATGGCCGAATTGTCGAACCGCAAGACCGGCATCGTCGCCTCCGCCTTCGGCTTCCTGGTGGCGATGACCGCGTTGTCCGTCGTCGTCGCCGCCACCATCAACACGGCGCAGCCCAGGCTTGCCCCGAAGGCCGCCTGACAGGAGAATTCTGCCAATGCAAAGCGCAATCATCCTCGGCGGCGGCATGGTGGGCGTCGGTGCCGCCTTGCATCTGAGGCAACGTGGCTGGACGGTCACGCTGGTCGACCGCAAGGAGCCCGGCCGCGAGACCAGCTACGGCAATGCCGGGATGATCCAGGCCGAAGCAGTGCGGCCCTATCCGATGCCGCGGGATCTCGCCTCGCTCGTGAAGATCGCGACCGGCCGCACCAACGACGTGCGCTACAGCTTGTCCTCGCTGCATCGCCATGTCGAGCCCCTGCTCCGCTATTGGTGGCATTCGGCGCCGAAGCGGCATCGCGAAGCGATCGCCGCCTGGGCGCAGCTGATCGCCTATGCGACGCCCGAGCACGACATCCTCATCCGCGAGGCCCATGCCGACAATCTGATCCGCCGCGCCGGCTATCGCGCGCTGTTTCGCGATGCTGCCGCGCTCGACCATTCGATCAAGGCCGCGGAAGAAGACCGCCGCGAGTTCGGCGTGAATTTTCGCGTGCTCTCGGGCAGCGAGCTGACCAAGGCCGAGCCGATCCTGCGCGACGATCTCCCCGGTGCGATCCATTGGCTCGACACCTGGACGGTGTCCGATCCCGGCGCCCTGGTCACCGCCTACGCCAATCTGTTTGAGCGCCTCGGCGGCACCATCGTGCTCGGCGATGCGCAGTCACTGCAGCAGACCGCGACCGGATGGTCGGTCGACACCGACAATGGCCGCATCGATGCCGCCAACGCCGTCGTGACGCTCGGGCCGTGGTCGCCGGATCTCTTGCACAAGTTCGGCTACCGGATTCCGCTGGTGCGCAAGCGCGGCTACCACATGCATTACAGCGGCGGCGCCTCGCTCGACTTGCCGCTGGTCGACAAGGGCCAGGGCTACGCGATGGGCCCGATGGCCAAGGGCATCCGCATCACCACAGGCGCGGAGCTGACCGGACCGGACGCGCTGGCAACGCCGGTGCAGCTCGCCAGCGCCGAAGCTTCCGCGCGCGAGCTGATAGACCTCGGCAAGCGCGCCGAACCGGAGCCGTGGTTCGGCACCCGTCCCTGCACGCCCGACATGGTGCCTGTGCTCGGGCGCGCTCCGCGTCACCCCGGCCTCTGGATGAATTTCGGCCACGGTCACCAGGGCTTTACGCTCGGCCCCGCCACCGGACGCCTGCTCGCGGAGATGATGAACGGCGAGACGCCGTCGATCGATCCGACGCCGTACCGGCCGGAGCGGTTCTAGCTCGCCGCCTTCGCGGCGAGGACTGAGAGCGCAGCCGTCAGACGCATCAGCGGGTCGTCCCATTCGCGCGGGCGGCGCTGACGAAACAGCCGCATGGTCGGATACCACGGACTGTCCTCGCGATCGCGTAGCCAGCGCCAGTCGAGCGCGTAAGGCGTGAGCATCCACACCGGACGGCCGAGCGCGCCGGCCAGATGCGCAACCGACGTGTCGACGGCGATGACGAGATCGAGCGCCGCCACCGCCGCCGCCGTGTCGGCGAAATCGCCGAGCGCCGGCGCGAGATCGATGATGTCGCCGCCGAGTGCCGCCAGCACCGCACCGTCTTCCGCGCGCGGCTGCTTTTGCAGGCTGTAGAGCTGCACGCCCGGCATCACGAGCCGCGGCAGGACTGCCCCGGCCGACAGCGAACGCTGCCCGTCGCCCTTGTGCTTGGGATTGCCGGCCCAGACCACGCCGACCTTCAGCCGCGTCTCGCGACCGAGCACGGCGCGCCAGCGCGACAGCGTCTCGGGGTCGGGATGCAGATACGGAACGTCCGCAGGCAGATTGTTCAGCGTGGTGCCGAACAGGCGCGGCAGGCTCATCAGCGGCAGTTGCAGATCGAACGGCGGCAGCGCCTCGCCGCGCGGAATCACGGTGACATCGGGCAATTGCCGCAGCAGCGAGGCGAGCGCGGGCTGCACCTGCAGGATGACCTTGCCGTCCTTCCCGGTCACCATCGGCAGATAGCGCACGAAATGCAGGGCATCGCCGAGGCCGTATTCGGCGAATACCAGCAAGGTGCGCGCCTTGAGCGGCTCGCCCTGCCATTCCGGCTCACTGAAAGTCGGATCGCCGTCCGACAGCGTCTTGCACTTGCGGCGCCACCGATAGGCTTCGAACCCCTCGACGAAATGGCCGTTCATCAGCAGGAAATGCGCGTGGTTGTATTGCGCGAGCGGCTGCTCCGGATCGAGCGCAACCGCGCGGGCCGAGACCGCGAGCGCCTCGTCGATCTCGCCGGCGTTGCGCAGGGCGACCGCGAGGTTGGCGTGGCCCTTGGCATAGGACGGATCGACCGCAACCGCGCAGCGATGCGCGGCGACCGCATCGCTGACGCGCTGCTGCTTCTCGAAGATGATGCCGAGATTGGTGTAGGCCGGCGCGTGATCGGACTTGAGCCGCAGCGCGTGCTCGCAGGCGGCAACGGCATCGTCGAGTTCGCCGAGATCGGAGAGGCAGGCGCCGAGATTGGTGGCGATCATGTGATCTGTGGGATCGCGCGCGAAGCTGTGCCGGTAGATCTCTGCGGCCTCCTGCAAATGGCGGGCTTCATGCAACACGAGACCCAGCAGACGCAGCGCCGCGACATTGTCTGGCGCGAGTGCGATGGCGCGGCGATACTGGTCAATGGCCTCTTCGAGCAATCCTTGTCGATAGAGCGCCGCGCCGAGATTGCAGATCAAGCCGACATCGTCGGGATCGAGCTGGAGCGCGCGGCGATAGGCGGCCACGGCATCGCCCAACCTGTTCTGGTCCGCAAGCACGTTGCCGAGATTGAGCCAGACGCCGCGGAAGGCGGGCTCGCGCGCGATCACCGCGCGATAGGCGTCTTCCGCCTCGATCCGCCGTCCCTGCCCGGCGAGCGCGACGGCGAGGTTGAAGCACGCGCGCGTCATATGCGCATCGAGCGCGATCGCGTGGCGATAGGCGGTCTCGGCCTCGCCGAAGCGCGACAGCTCGCCCAGTGCCACGCCGAGCTTGTTGTGCAAGCCGGCGTCATCGGGCCGCCCGCGCAGCGCACGCTGGAACGCGGCCACGGCGCCGGCGTGCTCGCCTTTCACCGCAAGCGCATCGCCGAGCGTGACCAGCGCCGGCGCGTGGTCGGGATCGATGTTGAAAACCCGGTTGAGCAGCGCGGCGCCGTCGGCCGCGCGGTCGGTGACGAAGGCCGCGACGGCGGCTAGATGCAGCGCCGGCACATGGTCCGGCGCCGCCTTCAAGACCTCGGTGCAGAGCGTCTCCGCCTGGTCCAGCCGACCGGCCGCAAAATGCTCCGCCGCGTCCAGCACAATCCGATTAACAGCCGCATTGCCCACGATACCGCCCGCCCCTTCGACATCAGAGATGCCGGTTAAACGCGCGAGGCCGTGGATTCCGTCAGTCGATATGCGTGGCGAGAACTTTTCGAATGCGCTCGGCATCCTCCGGCGTCGCCGGATTGTAGACGACCATGCCGAGATCGGGCCGGCCGTCGACCGAGAAGGCCGAATATTCGAACGCGATCGGACCGAGCACGGGATGGCGCAGATGCTTGACGCCCTCGCCATAGGAGCGGACGTCGTTGTCGGCCCACAGCTTCGCGAAGTCGGGGCTGAGACGGCACATCTCGTCGACGAAGTCGGCGACATGCGAGGCCGCGCCGGCGCGCGCGACATCGGCGCGGAATGCCGCGACCACGAAACGGGCCACGCTGTCCCAATCATATTGCGCGGCACGCACCCGCGGCTCGGAGAAGATCAAGCGCAGGATGTTGCGCTGCTCGGGCAGCAGCTTTGAATAGTCGGTCAGCACGATCGTGGCCGCGCGATTCCAGGCGACGACGTCCCAGATCGTCGTGCGAATGATCGCCGGGCTGGTCTCCAGCGCGTCGAGCACGCGCTGAAGCCGCGGCGAGACGCCCTCACTCGCCTGGTAGCGGACGTCGGGTGGACGACCGAGCCCGATCAGGAACAGATGCTCCCGCTCGACGTCGGTCAGCATCAGCGCGCCGGCGATCCGGTCGAGCACATCGGCTGACGGCGCGCCGCCCCGCCCCTGCTCCAGCCAGGTGTACCAGGTCGGGCTGATATTGGCCCGCTGCGCCACCTCCTCGCGCCGCAGCCCCGGCGTGCGCCTGCGGCTGCCGCCAAAACCGAAGGCAGCCGCGTCGAGCCGGGTCCGGCGGTCCTTCAAATAGGTCCCGAGCAGGTTCTCGCTGGTGGTCTCGCTCATCCTGTTAGCTATTATACCCTGATAATGTCACTACTTTACCCGGATAACTCTAGCGCAGATGCTGCCCTCCACCAACCTTCTTGCCGCTCTTTGGAGAACTGCTCATGCGTGTATTCGTCACAGGCGCCACCGGCTTCGTCGGCTCCGCCGTCGTTGCCGACCTGATCGCCGCCGGCCATAGCGTCACCGGCCTCGCCCGCTCCGACGCGGGTGCCGCCTCGCTCGCCGCGATGGGAGCAAAGGTCCACCGCGGCTCGCTGGAGGACCACGCCTCCCTGCGCAGCGGCGCGGCCGGCTCCGACGGCGTGCTGCACCTCGGCTTCAACCACGACTTCTCGAAATTCCTGGACAATTGCGAGCTCGACCGCCGTGCCATCGTCGCACTTGGCGAAGAACTGAAAGGCTCCGAGCGTCCGCTCATCGTCACCTCCGGCGTGGCCCTGCTCGCGCCAGGGCGCCTCGCGACCGAGGACGATGAGTCAGCGCACCGCTTTCCGCGCGTGTCGGAATCGACCGCGCTATCGCTGCCCGACGTTCGCGCCGCCGTGGTTCGGCTGCCACCGACGACCCATGGCGAAGGCGACCACGGCTTTGTGCCGATCCTGATCAACCTCGCTCGCCAGAAGGGCGTGGCGGCCTATATCGGCGACGGCAGCAATCGTTGGCCGGCCGGGCATCGCTCCGATGCGGCGCGCGTTTACAGGCTTGCGCTCGAGCAAGGCGCAACCGCACCGCGCTATCACGCGATCGCCGAGGAAGGCATCCCGTTCAAGACGATTGCCGAAGTGATCGGCAAAAGGCTCGGCGTGCCCGTGGTCTCGAAATCGCAGGATGAAGCGGCCGAGCATTTCGGCTGGTTCGCGCAATTCGCCGGCGTGGATGTCCCCACGTCGAGCGCGAAGACGCGCGCCCTGCTCGGCTGGGCGCCGAAAGAAAAAGGGCTGATCGAGGATCTCAACCAGCCCTATTACTTCAAGGTCTGACGGCGCCTCACGCCGCCAGATGCAGCTTGCAGATCAGTCCGTCGTGACCGCGGTCTCGAGGTCGGTCGGATCGATCTGCTGGCTCAGCCGCGCGTTGAGCTTATCGCGATCGAGCTCGCCCTCCCACCAGGCGACGATCACGCAGGCGACGCCGTTGCCGCACAGATTGGTCAGCGCGCGGCACTCGCTCATGAACTTGTCGATGCCGAGCACGATCGCCATGCCCGGCACGAGCCGCGGATCGACCACCGCGAGCGTCGCGGCTAGCGTGATGAAGCCCGCGCCGGTGATGCCGGAGGCGCCCTTCGAGGTCAGCATCGCCACGACCAGGATCGTGAGCTGCTGGCCGAAGGTGAGATCGAAGCCAAGCGCCTGTGCGATGAACAGCGTCGCCAGCGTCATGTAGATGTTGGTGCCATCGAGGTTGAACGAATAACCCGTGGGCACCACGAGGCCGACCACCGATTTGGAGCAGCCGAGCCGTTCCAGCTTCTCCATCAAGGACGGCAGCGCGCTCTCCGACGACGAGGTACCGAGCACGATCAGCAGCTCGTCCTTGATGTAGGCAAGGAACTTGAAGATCGAGAAGCCGGCGAACCGCGCGATAGTGCCGAGCACCACGACGACGAACAGTGCCGAGGTCAAATAGAACGTCGCGATCAGGCCCATCAGATTGAGGATCGCGCCGGTGCCGAACTTGCCGATGGTGTAGGCCATCGCGCCAAACGCACCGAGCGGCGCCGCGCGCATCACGATCGAGATGACGCCGAACACCGCATGCGCGGCATCGTCGATGAAACTACGGATCACATGGCCGCGTTCGCCGAGCCCCATGATGGCGAAGCCGAACAGCACCGAGAACAGCAGCACCTGCAGGATCTCGCCTTGCGCGAAGGCGCCGACCACGGTGTCGGGAATGATGTGCAGGATGAAGTCGACCGATTTCTGGCCCTCGGCCTGCTTGGCGTAGGTGGCGACCGCCTGCGCGTTGGCCGCGGCGTTGCCGAAGCCTGCGCCCGGTTTGATGACGTTGCCGATGATGAGGCCGATGACGAGCGCGAAGGTAGAGACGACCTCGAAATAGAGCAGCGCCTTGACGCCGATGCGTCCGACCTTCTTGGCATCCTGGATGTGGGCGATGCCGGAGACCACGGTGCAGAAGATGATCGGCGCGATCACCATCTTGATCAGCTTGATGAAGCCGTCGCCGAGCGCCTTGATCCAGTCGTTGGTGGCAACCGTCGGCCAGAGCCAGCCGACGATCGCGCCGAGCACGATGGCAATTAGCACCTGAACGTAGAGAATTTTATACCACGGCTTGGCCGCGCTGGGTGCGGCCGGCGCGCCGGTCATCGTTGTCGTTGTCATTATTTCCTCCCCCCTCAAAATTTAGAGCCAGCCAAGATCAACTTGGCCGGCCCTGTCAATTGGAACCATTCCGTATGGTGAGTTCTAGACGCGGCGATCGACGATCCGGCGTACTGCTGGCATCAGCGCAGCGCCCAGCGCGTTCTTGACCACCGAAGCCGCAATGAACGGCGCGACGCCGACCAGCCAGGCCTTATCCGCGCCAAGGCCGATGCCGTAGGCCAGCCAGCCGAAACCGGCGATGAAAATGACGATATGGCCGACCGCCATCGCTGCAAACAGCAGCACGACGTTGCGATCCCAGCCCCGTTCGGCGAACCAGCCGATGACGAGGGCAGCCAGCACGAAGCCGTAGAGGTAACCTGCGGTCGGGCCGACCAGCGGCGCAATTCCACCAACCGGACCGGCGAACACCGGCAGCCCCATCGCACCTTCGGCGAGGTAGGCGATCATGGTTGCGCTGCCAAGGCGCCAGCCATAGGCCGCGCCGATCATCAGCACGACCAGGGTCTGCAATGTCATGGGCACGTAAGGCAGTGGCAGGTTCACCTTGGCCGACAATGCCATTAGTGCGGAGCCGAGCGCGACCAGGACGACGGCGCGCAAGGCGCCGACGGTCTCACCCGGTCGGGTCGGCCACATCACTGCGGCAAGAGGAGAATGCGACGTGGCAGCGGACTGGACGGTTCGGTCAGACAAGATGCACTCCGGAAGGCTGTTAGAAACTGGCGGCTATTTAAGCCAGTGAGCGATCCGGTCAACTGCCTCGCGCATCTCCTCGGCCGAGCGCGCATAGGAGAATCGGATGAACGAGCGGCCGTGGATCGGATCGAAATCGACGCCCGGCGTTGCCGCAACGTTGGCCTTCTCCAGCATCTGCTTGGCGAAGTCGAAACTGTCCGAGGTGAAGTCCGAGACGTCGGCATAGAGATAAAACGCGCCGTCCGCGGGCAGGAACTTGCTAAGGCCCGCCTTGGGCAATCCCTCGATCAAGATCCGCCGGTTTTCCTGATAGCCGTGCTTGATCTCCTCCATCTCGGCCGCACCGTCGAAGGCGGCCTCGGCCGCGATCTGCGATAGCGACGGCACCGAGATGGAGAGGTTCTGCTGCAGCCGCTCGATCGGCCGCACCAGGATCTCGGGCGCGACCATCCAGCCGACGCGCCAGCCCGTCATGCAAAAATACTTCGAGAACGAGTTGATCACGAGTGCATGCGGAGACAGCTCTGCCGCCGTCACTGCGGGAAAGGCATAATCGAGCCCGTGATAGATTTCGTCAGATATGAAGCGGATGCCGGCATCCTCGGAAGCCGCGATCAGCCCGGCGAGCGCCTCCCGGGACATCATCGTTCCCGTCGGATTGGCGGGGCTGCCGACCAGCACGCCCTTCAGCGGTGCTTTGCGATGAGCGGCGAGCAGCGCCTCGCCGGTCAGCGCGTGGCGCGTGTCGTTGGTGGTCTCGATCAGCACCGGCTCGCAGCCGAGCGCGGTGAGGATGTGACGGTACGGCGGATAACCCGGCACTGTCACCGCGACGCGATCGCCGGGCTCGAACATCGACAGGAAAGCCAGGATGAACCCGCCGGAGGAGCCCGTGGTCACCACGATTCGCTCCGGGCTGACGGTGCAGCCATAGGCATCGCGATAATGCCGCGCGATGCGCTCGCGCAAGGACGGGATGCCGAGCGCCGAGGTGTAGTCGATCCGCCCCGCTGACAGCGCGGCCTGCGCCGCCCCGATCGCGGTCTTCGGCGCACCGGCCGCGGGCTGGCCGACCTCCATGTGAATGACATGGCCGCCGGCCGCCTCGATCCGGGCCGCTGCGGCCATCACGTCCATCACCATGAATGGGGGAACATCACTGCGGCGGGAGGGCTCGAGCCACTGCCCCACCCGGTTCCTCAATGTCGCATCGTGCATCGATTTCTGCTATTCGCTGGCGGACCGGTCCGTTCGGTCCGGAAATCAGGGCGCTTGCGCCCCAGACTAGCCGCATTATACGGCTCATAAGGGCATATCTCGTATCCGGTCCGCCGCCAATCGCCAAAACCATCACAAAAACTGCATTACAAGCCCGTTTGACCCAGACCGTTTGATGTTGCTCCAGATCGCATTGCGCAAGAAGGCCTCCGCCCTCACCGCCCTCGTCACGGCGGCTGCGATCGCGCTGCTGCCGGTCCCGGCGACGCAGGCGCAGGAAGGCCGGGGACCGCCGGTCCTGCGCGACACCGAAACCGAGCAGCTGTTGCGCGAATATACGCGCCCGATCCTGCGCGCCGCCGGTCTGGAGAAGCAGAACATCCAGATGGTGATCATCAACGACAGCTCGTTCAACGCGTTCGTCGCCGACGGCCGCCGCATCTTCGTCAATTACGGCGCGATCATGCAGTCGGAAACGCCGAACCAGCTGATCGGCGTGCTCGCGCACGAGACCGGGCATCTGGCCGGCGGCCATCTGTCCAAGATGCGCGAGCAGCTCGCCAATGCCCAGACCCAGATGATCATCGCCATGCTGCTCGGCGCCGGCGCGCTCGTGGCGGGTGCGAGCCGCGGCTCCAGCAGTGGCAATAACGGGCTCGCCAATGCCGGAGCGGCTGCGATTGCCGGACCGCAGGAGATGATCCGCCGCTCGCTGTTGTCCTACCAGCGCCAGCAGGAAGAGAACGCCGACCGTGCCGGCGTGAAATTCCTGACCGCGACCCAGCAGTCGCCGAAGGGCATGTACGAGACCTTCAAGCGCTTCACCAGCGAGAGCCTGTTCGCGGCGCGCGGCGCCGATCCCTATCTGCAGTCGCACCCGATGCCCGCCGAGCGCGTCGCGGCGCTCCAGGAATTCGCCAGCACCAGCCCTTATTGGGACAAGAAGGACGACCCCGCGCTGCAGCTCCGTCACGACATGGTGCGCGCCAAGATCTCTGCCTTCATGGAGCGGCCCGAGACGGTCTACCGCCGCTATCCCCTGACCAATGACAGCATGCCGGCGCGCTATGCCCGCGCCATCAGCACCTATCTGCACGGCGATTTGCGCAGCGCGCTGACCCAGATCGACGCGCTGATCGCGGTGCAGCCGAACAACCCGTACTTCTACGAGGTCCGCGGCCAGGCGCTGCTGGAGAGCGGCAAGCCGGCCGACGCGATCGCCCCCCTGCGCAAGGCTGTCGCACTCTCGAACAATGCGCCCCTCATCGAGATGTTACTTGGGCAGGCTCTGGTTGGAACCGATAATAAGGCCTACACGGACGACGCCGTTCGGATTCTCCGCGCCGCGGTGGCACGGGAGCCCGAGGCTCCTCTCGGCTACATGCAGCTCGCGATGGCCTATGGCCGGAAGGGAGACTATGCCGAGGCGGATCTCGCCTCCGCCCAGGCCGCCTACTTGCGCGGCGACAACAAGACCGCTCGCGAGCTTGCCACGCGCGCGAAAACCCGTTTCGCCGTCGGCACGCCCGGATGGGTCAAGGCCGACGACATCGTGGCGTCGAAACCGCCGCGCAACTAGCCTGATCACGACATCCGCCACTTTGACGTCACGACACTCGGATTAAGTCCGCCGGGACGTTTTTTCGAAACCTGCTCTGGATAAGAGGATTTGCCAATGCCTTCGCTGCGCCTGCTTGCTCCCGCGCTGTTTGCGCTCGCCATCTTCGGCGCAACGGGACCGGCTTCGGCCGACAGCTTCTCGGATGCCCAGCGCACCGACATCGAGGCGATCATCAAGAACTACCTCGTCAGCCATCCCGAGGTGCTCGAGGAGGCCATGACCGAGCTCAGCAAGCGCCAGGCTGACGCCGAAACCAAGAAGCACGAGGCCAGCGTCGCGCAGAACTCGGATGCGATCTTCAACTCGCCGCGCCAGGTCGTGCTCGGCAACAAGGACGGCGACGTCACCTTCGTCGAGTTCTTCGATTACAATTGCGGCTACTGCAAGCGCGCGATGAGCGACATGCTCGACCTGATGAAGTCCGATCCCAAGCTGAAGGTCGTGCTGAAGGAGTTTCCGGTGCTGAGCCAGGGCTCGGTCGAGGCCGCGCAGGTTGCGGTCGCCGTGCGCATGCAGGATCCCTCCGGCAAGAAATATCTCGACTTCCACCAGAAGCTGCTCGGCGGTCGCGGCGCGGCCGACAAGGCACGCGCGCTGCAGGCGGCCAAGGAAGCCGGCCTCGATACCGCGAAGATCGAAAAGGACATCGCGAGCCCCGAGGTGCGCGCCACCATCGAGGAGAACTTCAAGCTCGCCGAAGCGATGGGCATGAACGGCACGCCGAGCTACGTGATCGGCAAGCAGATCGTAGTCGGCGCCGTCGGCCTCGACGGCCTCAAGGAAAAAATCGGCGTCGCCCGCTGCGGCAAGGCGACCTGCTAGCGATCATCGTAAAATTCGCGCACGCAACGAGGCCGGCTGAAAAGCCGGCCTTTTTCGTTGGCAGCAGCTCTGCACGAATCCTGGCGCGAATCCGGCATGCACGTTCATCTCGCGTTTAAGAAACAAATGCCGCGGAACAGCAGATGTTCCGGAACAAGTGACACCTCCTCCCGTTGTCGGCGCGGGCAATGACGCAAAAGAAACACGTGAGGAGAATTCAATGTCGAACCGCTTTATGATCTCGGTTGCCGCGCTTGCACTTTTCGCCGGCACCGGTCTGGCGAACGCACAAGGCACGATGAAGAACGACAACGGCGGCGCCGGCGCGCAGCCGATGCAGCACTCGCAGCCCGCCGGCGGCGCAGCCGAGCGCGGTGGCGCGATGGGCAAGGAAGCGGCTCCCGAAA
The DNA here is from genome assembly GCF_049949285.1 of Bradyrhizobium ganzhouense. NCBI lineage: Bacteria > Pseudomonadati > Pseudomonadota > Alphaproteobacteria > Hyphomicrobiales > Nitrobacteraceae > Bradyrhizobium > Bradyrhizobium ganzhouense. The sequence goes on along the minus strand of NZ_CP181318.1, from coordinate 4,550,888 downwards.
AGGGCACCGTCGGTCAGGCCGGTGGCTCCATGAAGCCGGGCGAAGAGAAATCGTCTGGCGCGATGGAAAAATCCGGCGCGGCGGAGAAATCCGGCGGCATGGAAAAGTCTGGCGCGATGAACAAGAACGCGGCCGACGAGAAGGCCGGCGCGGCGAAGGGTGAGCACGCCCAGAGTGCGCAGGACAAGTCCGTGCAGGACAAGTCGAAGAGCATGAGCTCTGACTCCTCGACCAAATCCGACAGCAAGGGCATGAAGGCCGAAGATAACAAGGCCGGTGGCGCCGCCAAGAGCAACAATGCCGAGAACCGTCCGGCTGCGACCGACAGCAAGTCGCAGACCACGACCGGCAACGCCGCCACCACGGCAACCGCTGCTCCGCCGGCGGAAAAGCGGACCCAGATCGTGTCGGCGATCAAGTCCGAGAAGATTGAAGAGACGACCAACGTCAACTTCAACATTTCGGTCGGCACGGCAGTCCCCGCGAGCGTCCGCTTCCATCCGCTCCCGGCACGGATTGTCGAGATCTACCCGGAATGGCGCGGCTATGACGTGATCTTCGTGCATGGCCAGTACATCATCGTCCGGCCCCAGACGCGCGAGATCGTCTACATCATCGAAGGCTAAGCCGCCTCGCTGACGCCCAAGGGAGCCCCCGCCGAGCGATCGGCGGGGGCTCTTGGCCTATTGGGCAGCCTCCGCCGCCGGTCCCCGCCGCAAGCCATCCTTTCGACTGGTTAACAAGCAATTTCCGTAGTTTCCGCACAGGTTTTTGCACACTGGATGAGGTGCCTGAAGCGGTCCCGGAGGCCCTTCAAGGCTTCCCCTAGGTCACTTTGTTACCTATAACCCCCGCCACGCCGAAACACGCGCCGGGACACGAATGGCCGAAGCAGCAACCGATACGATCCTCGTTCTCAACGGGCCGAACCTCAACATGTTGGGGACACGCGAGCCCGAGAAGTATGGCCACGCGACGCTGGCCGACGTCGAGGCGCTGTGCCGGGAGACGGCCGCGACCTTCGGCCTCAAGGCTGATTGCCGGCAGTCCAACCGCGAAGGCGAGCTGATCGACTTCATCCACGAGGCGCATGCCCGCAAGATGAAGGGCATCATCATCAATGCCGGCGGCTATTCGCACACCTCGATCGCGCTGCACGACGCGCTGCTCGCGGTGCAGATCCCGACCGTCGAAGTGCACGTGACCAACATCCACGCCCGCGAGAGTTTCCGCCATCACTCCTACACAGCGCGGGCGGCCTTCGCCTCGCTCTGCGGTTTCGGCATCGAGGGCTACCGCCTCGCCATCCAGGGCCTTGCCGCCAAGGTCGGCATCAAGCCCAAAGCCTGACGCTCCCTCATCACACAGAACATTCGGATCAAAGAACATGGCGCGCCAGCCAGACGTCAAAGCAGCCGCAAAGTTTTCCAGCGAGGATTCCGCACTCGTCCGCGAGCTCGCTTTGCTGCTCGATGAGACCAGCCTCACCGAGATCGAGATCGAGCGCGCCGGCCTGCGCCTTCGCGTCGCCCGCAACATCAGCGTCGCCGCGACCATGCCTGTTCCAGTGGCGCATGCGGCCCCCGCGCCGCTCGCCGTTGCGGCTGCCGCACCCGCGGCTGCTGCGGCCGACATGTCGAAGCATCCGGGCGCCGTGACCTCGCCGATGGTCGGCACTGCCTATTGGGCGCCCGAGCCCGGCGCCAAGCCGTTCGTCGAGGTCGGCTCGAAGGTCTCGGTCGGCCAGACGCTCCTGATCATCGAAGCGATGAAGACCATGAACCAGATCCCCTCGACGCGCGCCGGCACGGTGACCCAGATCCTCGTCGAGGACGGCCAGCCGGTCGAGTTCGGCGAGCCGCTGGTGATCATTGAGTGAGGGAGTGGCGAATAGCGAGTAGCGAATCGTTACTCGTCCCCATTCGCCATTCGCTATTCCCCATTCGCCCCTGAGGCACCATGTTCGACAAGATCCTCATAGCCAATCGCGGCGAGATCGCCCTTCGCATCCTGCGGGCCTGCAAGGAGCTAGGGATCGCGACCGTCGCCGTGCACTCCACCGCCGACGCCGACGCCATGCATGTGCGCCTGTCGGACGAAAGCGTCTGCATCGGGCCGCCGCCGTCCAAGGACAGCTACCTCAACGTGCCCGCGCTGCTCGCGGCCTGCGAGATCACCGGCGCCGACGCCGTGCATCCCGGCTACGGCTTCCTGTCGGAGAATGCGCGCTTCGCCGAAATCCTCGGCGAGCACAATCTGCAATTCATCGGTCCCAAGGCCGAGCACATCCGCCTGATGGGCGACAAGATCGAGGCCAAGAAGACCGCCAAGAAGCTCGGCATCCCCGTGGTGCCCGGTTCGGACGGCGCGGTCGGTCCCAACGACGATGCGATGGCGATCGCCAGGAAGATCGGCTTTCCCGTGCTGGTGAAGGCGGCTGCCGGCGGCGGTGGTCGCGGCATGAAGGTCGCGCAGAGCGAGGCGGATCTCCAGGTGGCGCTGTCGACCGCGGCCAACGAGGCGAAGTCCGCCTTCGGCGACGCCTCCGTCTATCTGGAAAAATACCTTCAGAAGCCGCGTCACATCGAGATCCAGATTCTCGGCGACGGCCGCGGCGGCGCGATCCATCTCGGCGAGCGCGACTGCTCGCTGCAGCGCCGCCACCAGAAGGTCTGGGAGGAAGGCCCCTCGCCCGTGCTGGCCGCCGCTGCGCGCGCCAAGATCGGCGAGACCTGCGCGAAGGCGATGCGCGAGATGAAATATCTCGGCGTCGGCACCATCGAGTTCCTGTTCGAGGACGGCGAGTTCTACTTCATCGAGATGAACACGCGCATCCAGGTCGAGCATCCTGTCACCGAGAGCATCACCGACATCGATCTCGTGCTGGAGCAGATCCGCATCGCCGCCGGCGGCGAGCTGCCGGCCAAGCAGAGCGAGATCCAGATCATCGGCCATGCCATCGAGTGCCGCATCAACGCCGAGAACCCGCAGACCTTCCGCCCCTCGCCGGGCCGCATCACGCAATATCATCCGCCGGGCGGGCTCGGCGTCCGCATCGATTCCGCGGTCTACCAGGGCTACACGATCCCGCCCTATTACGATTCCCTCGTCGGCAAGCTGATCGTCCACGGCAAGACCCGCGCCGAATGCCTGATGCGGCTGCGCCGGGCGCTGGACGAGATGGTCGTGGAAGGGATCGAGACCACCCTGCCGCTGTTTCGCGACCTGGTGCGCCAGGACGACATCATCAACGGCGACTACCACATCCACTGGCTGGAGCAGTACCTCGCCGGTAAGACGGAACCGACTGCGAAATAATCTCCGTCCGTGGAACCCTTTGGCCCCAATCGCATTATGGACGGTTGGGGACAGTTCCAAGGGGCTATTTTGCACTTCACTCCGCGTAACAAGGCAAAGCCATCGTGACGGCCGACGCACAGCGGCGGCGCACGGTGATGCAAATCCTGCTGCTCACGGCGGGATTCGTCGTGTTGGTCGCGATCAGCGTGGCCTCGGTGCTGCTGGTCAACAAGGCGCGCGAGGACAATTCCTGGGTGCTTCACACGGTCGAGGCCGAGAGCCAGATCTCCAATCTGCTGCTCGAAATCCGGCGCGCCGAGAGCGCGACGCGGGCCTATATGTTATCCGGCGCGCCGCAATTCCTCACAGAATATCAGGCTGCCGCCACCATCATCGTGCCGGCCCTCGACAAGCTCTCCGCATTCACCAGCGATAATCCCGTTCAGGTGGCCAACGTCGCCAAGCTTCGAAAGGCGGTCGAGCAACGGCTGTCGGAATTTGCGCGCGGCGTCGAGCGCGTGAAGACAAACGATCTCTCGACAGCGATCACGGTCCTGCGCGAAGGCTCGTCGACGGGAGCGGTCGAAACCATCGCCGAGGCCGGACGCGACATGCGGACCGAGGAGGATCGCCTGTTCAGGCAGCGGACCGACACCGCCGACCGAACCCAGAAGCTCGCCTCCTCCGTCACGATCGCCGGCTCCGGCATGGTTCTGGCGCTCGCGTTCGGTTCGGTGCTGCTGGTGCGTCAGTCCTCGCGCGCCCGCGATCAGGCAGAAACCCGGCTTCGCGACTCCAACCTCAATCTGGAGGCCACCGTCGACGAGCGCACGGCAGACCTGCGCGAAGCCAACAACGAGATCCAACGCTTTGCCTATATCGTCAGCCATGACCTGCGCTCGCCGCTGGTCAACATCATGGGCTTCACCAGCGAGCTCGAGGAATTGGGCAAGGACATCTTTCGACGGATCGGAGGGCTCACGGGTGTGCCGGCCGGCGGCCCGCCCGTCGACATCCCAGACATTCCGCTCGACGAGCCCGACAAGCAGCTCTCGGCGGATTTTTCCGAAGCGCTCGGCTTCATCAAATCCTCGATCGCCCGGATGGACCGGCTGATCTCGGCGATCCTCAACCTCACCCGCGAAGGCCGGCGCGAGTTCCAGCCGGAGAAGATCGACACGCGCGACTTCATCGAGGCCATCGTCACATCGCTCGCGCATCAGGCGGCCGAGGCGCAGGCCGAGATCCACATCGAGCCGCTGCCGAATCTCGTCAGCGACCGCTTTGCGCTGGAGCAGATCTTCTCCAATCTGATCGATAACGCGATCAAGTATCTGAAGAACGGGGTGCCCGGCGAGATCAGAATTCGCGGGCGCACCAAGCTCGGCTACGCTATCTTCGAAATCAGCGATAACGGCCGCGGCATCGATGCGAAGGATCATCAGCGGATTTTCGACCTGTTCCGCCGGGCAGGAACCCAGGACAAGCCCGGTCAGGGCATCGGTCTTGCCCATGTGCGTGCACTTGTGCGCCGCCTCGGCGGCACGATGTCGGTATCGTCGGAACTGAACGCGGGCAGCACGTTTACGATCACGCTGCCCATCGCCTGGAACGCCAGCAACCGGAACGCCGACAAATGACCCAGCCTGTCAGCATCATCATGATCGAGGACGACGAAGGGCACGCCCGGCTGATCGAGCGCAACATTCGCCGCTCCGGCGTGAACAACGAGATCATCTCCTTCGCCAACGGCACCGAGGCGGTCAAGCATCTGTTCGGCGCCGACGGCAGTGGGCTCGCCCAGAAGGGTAACGCGCTGCTGATCCTGCTCGACCTCAACCTGCCCGACATGAGCGGGATCGATATCCTGAAGCAGATCAAGGAAAACAAATATCTCAAGGCCTCGCCCGTGGTGGTGCTAACCACGACCGACGACAGCCAGGAGATCAAGCGCTGCTACGAGCTCGGCTGCAACGTCTACATCACAAAACCCGTCAACTACGAGAATTTCGCCAACGCCATCCGGCAGCTCGGCCTGTTTTTCTCGGTCATCCAGGTTCCGCCCGCCGCCACATGAGCCAGCGCACGCCGACATTGCTCTATATCGACGACGACGCCGCGCTTGCGCGCCTGGTTGACCGCGGCCTGACGCGGCGCGGCTACAAGGTCATCCATGCTGCAAGCGGCGAGGAAGGCCTCGAGCGGATTCGCAAAGCGGGAGTTAAGGGCTGCATCGATGTCGTGGCGCTCGACCAGTACATGCCGGGTCTCGACGGACTCGAGACGCTCGAGCAGATCATGGCGATCCCGGACGCCCCGCCGGTGGTCTTCGTCACGGCCTCGCAGGATTCCAGCATCGCCGTCACCGCGCTGAAGGCAGGCGCGGCGGACTATCTCGTCAAGGACGTCAAGGGCGACTTCATTCCGCTGCTGCATGTCGCGGCCGAAGGCGCGCTGCGCCAGGCCGAGTTGCAGCGGGCGCGCGAGGAAGCCGAGGCCGAGATCCACGCCTCGCGCGATCGCTATGCCGCGCTCGCCGCCGAACGCGAAATGCTGCTGCGCGAGGTCAATCACCGCGTCGGCAATTCGCTCCAGATCATCGCCTCGCTTCTGCATTTGCAGGCAAACTCCGCCGGGCAGGACGAGGTCAAGGCCGCGCTGACCAACGCCATGGGCCGCGTCGCCGCCGTCGCCCAGGTGCATCGCCGTCTCTACACATCGCAGGATCTGAAGAGCGTCGTGCTCAATCAGTACCTGGACTCCCTGCTCGAGGATCTCCGCCGCTCCGCCGAAGGCAACCGGATGTCGCGCCTGACGGTGAAGGCCGAGCCGATCGAGATCGACCCGGATCGGGCGGTCGCCGTCGGCATCATCGTCAACGAGCTGGTGATGAACGCGGTGAAATACGCCTATCCCGATGGCGCCGGCCCCATCCATGTCGAGCTGACCTCGCAGGATGATGACCTCTTGCTGTCGATCACCGACGACGGCGTCGGCGACAACGTCAAGGCCGATCCGCGCTCCACCGGTATGGGCCAGCGCATCGTCGCGGCGATGGCCACCAAGCTCGATGCCACGGTCGAGCGCGATCCCGCGCATTCCGGAACCCGCATCATTCTGCGGTTCCAACGCACGCCCGCGGCAACCGCCAAGGCGAACACCGCCGCGGCGGGCTGATCCGCATCCGGAATTGCCCCCCATCGCACGCGCATCGCGATCCTGCTATGATCGGACGCTATGACTTCGCGCGACTCCGCCTCGTCTGAAATCACGCCGGCCGTGCTGCTGCGCGCCTATGCCTGCGGCATTTTTCCGATGGCCGAGAGCGCCGACGACCCGACCCTGTTCTGGGTCGAGCCGGAGATGCGCGGCGTGATCCCGCTCGACGGCTTTCGCGTCTCTTCGCGACTGGCGCGCACCGTGCGCTCGGATGCGTTTCGCGTCACCGTCAACACCGCGTTCAAGGCGACCATCGCCGGCTGCGCCGCGCCACAGGCCGGGCGCGAGGACACCTGGATCAACAAGCGCATCCGCGACCTCTATGGCGGGCTCTACGAGCTCGGCCATTGCCACAGCGTCGAGGCCTGGCAGGGCGACGACCTCGTCGGCGGCCTCTATGGGGTAAGCTTGGGGCGCGCCTTCTTTGGCGAGAGCATGTTTCACACCACGCGCGACGCCTCGAAGGTCGCGCTGGTGCATCTGGTCGCGCGGCTGATCCATGGCGGCTTCGAGCTGCTCGACACGCAATATGTCACCGAGCATCTGAAGAGCTTTGGTGCGGCCGAGATCTCGCGGCGGCGCTACACCGCGCTGCTCGACAAGGCGCTTGCCGGCGAGCCCGGCGATTTCCTGAGATTGTCTTCGGGGGATGCGATCCCGGGCGCGCGCGCGCTCGAGATCGTCGCCTCGCGGCAATAAGTCAGATGACCGGCCGAAGCCCGGGGATTTGGCCTAGCGGCCAAACCCGGGAATACCGAACAGACCCGGCCGCTGCTCCGGCGGCGGAGGTGGTGGCGCCGGCTGCTGCTGGATCGGCGGCGGAGGCTGCGGCGGACGCTGCTGCACGGCCTGCTTGGGCGCGGCCTTCTTCTGCGCCGGAGGCGGCGGTGGCGGCGCAGGCTTAGTCGCGGGATCGGGCGCCGCGGTCGCAATGGTCTGCTGCGGCTCTTTGCAGTCGGTGAGCCAGATATCGTAGATCGGGTGCTCGACGCCGTGGAGGCCCGGGCTCGCGGCATACATCCAGCCGGAGAAAATCCGCTTCACCTCGCCCTGCAAGGTGATCTCGTCGACCTCGACGAAGGCATCGGTGTTGGCGGCTTCAGTCGCTGGCCGCGTGTAGCAGGCGTCGGTCTTCACCCGCAGCGCGCCGAACTGCACGGTCTCGCCGATATCCTCGTCGAAATTGATGATGCGCCCGGTGATCTTGTCGAGGCCGGAGAAGGTCGCCTTCTTGTTCACGATCTTCTGGGCCGGCGGCTCGGTGACGACCTCGTCGCCCGGCTGAAGGCTCGCAGGCGCCTGCGGCACGGCACCCGGCTGGGTTCCGCCCTTCTGCTGCGGCTGACGCTGACCAGGCGCTGCGCCCGGCTGAGCAGGCGCGCCCGGCGGCGCAACCGCGACGGCGGGCGGCGGGTTCTGCGGCGCGATGGTGCTGCCCGGTGGCGGCGCCAGCGGCTGGCTCTCGACCGGTCCCGGCATGGCATTGCCCTGGCGCGGCATCGGCCGCGACGGCAGCACGCGGCCCTGCGGCGGCAGCTCGGGCACCTCTTCATCGTCGTCGGGGGTCGGCTGCGGTTGCGGCTGCCCGCCACGGGGGATGCTGCCCGGCGGCCGCAGCGGCGGCGGATCGGAGAAAATCGTGCCGATCTGCGCCTGCGCAGGCGTCGCAACCGTCAGCGCGGTTGCGGCCAAAAGCGCCGCAAGACCTGTCAGGGTAATGGTTCGAAACATAATCTCGCGCGGCTTCAACAGCGAATCGGGTTCGTTGGACATTCTACAGGGGATACCGCCGCTCGCAGGCCAACCGGTTAACACGGCGAATACGGCGGGGAAAGGGCGGCATCCCTGCCCTGCCCGCCGCCGGCTGGCCAGACCGGCGCCCGGATGGGATAGTTGGAGGCCTCTCTCCGGGGCGGAAAACGGGCATCGCCCCCGAAAATGCGTCCAACGATAACCAGAACCTCAAGGGTCCCCACCCCATGCCCGTCGTGCTCGATCCCGATGCCGCCGCCGTCTACAAGGCGTTCCAGGAGGCCGGCCGCCCCGCCTACGAGACGCTGACCGCGGCGGAGGCGCGTGCCTATTACGCTCAGGCTCGCTTTGCCACCAACCCCGAGCCGCCGGAGCTTGCGCGGGTCGCGCCGCTGTCGATCCCGGCACCGCACGGTGCGATCCCCGCGCGGATCTACGTCCCGAAGCAGCCGCGCCTCAAGAATGGGCTGGCGCCTGCACTGGTGTTCTTCCACGGCGGCGGCTGGGTGATCGGCGATCTCGATTCCCACGACGTCGTCTGCCGCCAGCTGGCCGACGCCGGCGCATTGATCGTCATCTCCGTCGATTACCGCCTCGCGCCCGAGCACAAATTTCCCGCCGCCGTCGACGATGCGATCGCCGCGACCAAATGGATTGCGGCGAACGCGCGCGAGCTCGGCATCGACGCTGCGCGCCTCTCGATTGGCGGCGACAGCGCGGGCGGCAATCTCGCAGCCGTCGTCGCGCTGGCCGCGCGTGACGGCGATGGCCCGAAGATCGCGGGCCAGGTGCTGATCTATCCGGCCGTCGATTTCGCCATGACGCACGGCTCGCACAGCGAGCCCGAGACCAGCGTGCTGCTGACGCACTCGGTGATCCGCTGGTTCCGCGACCACTATCTCGACGGCGCGACTGACATCCACGATTGGCGCGCTTCGCCCGCGCGCGCTCAATACTTCGCCGGATTGCCGCCAGCCTATGTGCTCACGGCCGGCGCCGATCCCCTGCGCGACGAGGGCGATGAATACGCCGTGCGCCTGAAGCAGGCCGGCGTGAGCGTGACCTATAAGCACTTCCCCGGCCAGTTCCACGGCTTCTTCACCATGGGCAAATTGCTGCAACAGGCCAATGTCGCCGTGAGCGAGATCGGCGCATGGCTGAAGGAGTTGGGCTGACAACGCCGTCATCCGAATGTCGTCTGCGCTCAAAACAGTTCTGACCCTTCCCCTCCGCGGCCTGACCTGGCTTGGCAGCCAGGGCACGCGTGCGGTGGCCGCCGTCGTGTTCATCGCCGCCGCCGTGCCGCCGCTCGGCGCGCTGCTGCGTCCCTACGTCACCGAGGCGATCCTCGTTCTGCTCTGCATCTCCTTCATGCGGGTGGATCTGGCGGCGCTGTACGGACATCTGCGCCGGCCGGCGCTGGTGGCAACGGCCACCGCCTGGACCACGATCGGCGTGCCGCTGATCGTCGGACTGGTCGCGCATGCGACCGGGCTCACCGATCGCGCCCCCGGTCTGTCGCTGGCGCTGATGCTTCAAAGCGTGGCCTCGCCGATGATGGCCTCTCCGGCGCTCGCGGCCCTGATGGGCCTCGATGCCACGCTCGTGCTGGTCACGCTGGTAACCGCAACCGCAATCGTGCCCTTCACCGCGTCGCTGTTCGCGAGCCTTTTCCTCGGCGGCATGCTGAGCATCTCGCCGCTCACGCTTGGACTGAAACTGCTCGGCATCCTGGCAGCCTCGCTGCTGGCCGCGACCGTTATCCGCTGGCTGTTCGGCGCCGATGCGATCCAGCGCCACAAGCAGCCGATCGACGGCTTCAACATCATCATCCTCTTCATCTTCGCAGCCGCGATCATGGGCGATGTCGTGAGCGATCTGGTGGCGCAGCCGGTCTTCACCATCAGCCTCGCAGCTCTCTCCTTCGCGATCTATTTCACGCTGCTCGCCGTCACGACCTTCCTGTTCCGCCGCATCGGCTATGAACGCGCGCTGGCGCTCGGGCTGATGGTGTCACAACGCAATCTCGGCCTGATGCTGGCCGCGACCGCGGGCGCATTGCCGGCCACGACCTGGCTCTATTTCGCGATGACGCAGTTTCCGATCCATCTGTCGCCGTACCTGCTGACGCCGATCGCGCGGCGGCTGACGGCGCGGGCGGGTACGACCGCAGCAGCGGCTGCAAAGAGCTCCACCTAGCCCGCCCGTGCCGCGCGGCGCAGCGCCTGCGGGGGCTGGCCGAAGGCGCGGATGAAGGCGCGGCGCATGCGTTCGGGATCGCCGAAGCCGGTCGCCTCCGCCACGAGCTCGATCGCCTCGCGCGAGGACTGCACGCGTTCGCGCGCGACCTCGATCCGCAGCCGCTCGATCGCCTTCGATGGCGTCGTGCCGGTCTCCGCAGTAAAGGCGCGGGCGAAATGCCGCGCGCTCATGCCGGCGCGATCGGCGAGGTTTTCCACTGTCAGCGGCGCGTCGAGATTTTCCCGCGCCCAGGATAACAGCGCACCAAAGCGGCCGTTCGGCGTCTTCAATTCCAGCAGCGACGAGAACTGCGACTGGCCGCCGCTGCGGCGATGGTAGAGCACGAGCTGACGCGCGGTCGCCTGCGCGATCTCCTCGCCATGGTCCTCGGTGACCATCGCGAGCGCGAGATCGATACCGGCGCTGATGCCTGCCGACGTCCACACGTTGCCGTCGCGGGTAAAAATCTGGTCCGGCTCGAACTTCACCTGCGGATAACGCGCGACGAAATCGCGCGTGCGGCCCCAATGCGTGGTGGCGCGGCGGCCGTCGAGCAGGCCGGCCTCCGCCAGCACATAGGCGCCCGAGCAGACGCTGGCGACCCGCACACCGCGCCTGGCCAACCGCTGCACAAAGGCGAGCGTGGCCGGACAGCGCGCCGCCGCCGCGACGCCCGCGCCGCCTGCCACGACCAGCGTCGTGATCGCGTTCGCCGATCTGAAATCACGCGCCATCATCTCGACGCCGGAGGACGAGCGCACCGCGCCCGCGTTCAGCGCCAGCACCCGCAGCGCAAGCGGCTTGTCGCTGGCGCGTGCCGCGATCTCGAACACCGAGATCGGGCCGGCCGCGTCGAGCAACTGGAAATCCGGGAAGATCAGGATGCCGATCATGGTCATGTCCGAAAGTGAGGGAAATACGCCATTTTGGACAGGAGGGCATCATGCCATTCTGCGCCCGTCAAGCTCTTCATTGGAGGTTTTCATGTCGGCACCGCTCCAGATCGGTCTTTTGGTGTTCCCGCGCGTCACCCAGCTCGACTTCACCGGTCCGTTGCAGGTGTTCTCAGGCATCCCCGGTGCGAAGCTGCACCTGATCTGGAAACGGATCGAGCCGGTGCCGAGCGATTCCGTGCTGACGCTCATGCCGACCATGACCTTTGCCGATTGTCCGCAGCTCGACGTGATCTGCGTACCCGGCGGCCGCGGCACCGACGATCTGCTCAACGACGAGGAGGTGCTCGATTTCCTGCGCAGGCAGGCGGAGGGCGCCAGATACGTTACCTCGGTCTGCACGGGATCGCTGGCGCTTGGCGCCGCCGGCCTGTTGAAGGGATACCGCGCCGCCACCCATTGGAGCGCCATGGAGCTGCTCGCACAGTTCGGGGCGACGCCGACCAAGACGCGCGTCTGCGTCGACCGCAACCGCGTCACCGGCGGTGGCGTCACCGCAGGCATCGATTTCGCGCTGACACTGGTTTCGATCTTGTTCGACCGCACAACGGCGGAAGCGATCCAGCTCGGGCTCGAATACAACCCCGCGCCGCCGTTCAATGCAGGCTCGCCGGACACAGCGCCGACCGAGGTGCTCACATTGGTGAAGGACCGGATCGCACCGAACCAGGCGCGCCGGATCGAAGCAGCCCAGCGCGCAGCCGCAAAGGTGATGTGAGCAAAAGAAAAAGGCCGCCCGGTTTCCCAAGCGGCCTTTCCTGTCTTACGGCGGCTGCACATTTCATCGGGCGATTTCGGAGCTTCCAGACCGGGGGCCTATCTCCCGATCGAGTCCTGGTCGGCGGCCGCTGCATTTCGGGACAGTCGCGAGCTGTTGCCCGAACCGAACGCGATGGTCTCCCATCTCCGTAAGATGGGTTCATTGAGCCGCATCGCTCGCGCAGGCGCAACGGCCACGCAAGCAGCATCCCCGCTGTTCCCGTTGTCCACAGCGGGGTGATGCGGATGCGTGTGCATCCAAACCAATGATGGAAGTGCGCTAGGCCTCGCCAGGCGTCCAGGGCTGGTAGTCGCCCGTCGCCTTGGGACGCCTGCCGCTGGCGAGCGTCGAACCGGCCGGACGATAGGCCTTGGCCGTGCCCGTCGGATTCGGCTGGTGCGGCTTCTGCCATTCGCGCGGCTGGTAGTTCTCCTCGGTCGGCGGCACGTCGACGACGTGATGCATCCAGCCATGCCAGCCCGTCGGGATACGGCTTGCTTCCGCATAGCCGTTATAAATCACCCAGCGCCGCTCGAAGCCGAGCGTCGGATCGATCTTGCCACCGGCCGTCCGGTAGTAGCGGTTGCCCTGCTCGTCCTCACCGACCAGCTCCCCGTACCGGCGGGTCCAGAGTTGGGTGCCAAAGGTCTGGCCGTTCCACCAGGTGAAAAGCTTCAAGAAGAATTGTTTCATGCGGCAAGGGCCCTGCTTCGTGGGTCCTGATGCCATCCGGACGGCCAAATGTCCAGTTCGGCCAATACGGCCGTGTCCAGCCCAAACGCGGTGACACAGGCCTGCCGTGGCCGCCGCAAATCGGTCGCGATCCATTCATGCCGGGTACAGTGTGGCCGTGGAAATCTGCCTCTCATGCGCAAACCGGCGTGATCCCAGGAACTGTAGCCCTTTCAAGGGATTTGCTTCCGGGAAAGGAGTTTGAACATGAACAGTCTGAGAGTTTTGAGTGCGGCCGCGGCGCTGGCACTGGTTCTTCCGTTGGCGACCCCGAGCTTCGCTCAGGGCCCTGGCGGCCACGGTGGCGGTGGTGGCGGTGCTCATTTCGGCGGTGGCGGCGGTGCCCGTATGGGCGGCGGCGGCTTCAGCGGCGGCCCCCGGATCGGTGGCGGCGGCAATTTTGCGGCCAGCGCGGTTGCGCGCCCGAGCGCCGGACCCGCCTTTGGCGGCGGTGGCCGCAACTTCGCAGCCGCCGGAGGTCACTGGAATGGCGGCGGCAACTGGAATGGCGGCGGCGGCAACTGGCACGGCGGCGGCTGGCATCGCCACGGCGGCTTCTGGCCCGGCGTCGCGGCTGGTGCTGCGATCGGCGCGCTGGGCTCGTCCTACGCCTATTACGGCGGCGGTCCGTATTACGGCGATGGCTATTACGACGACAGCTACTATGACGACGGCGCCTCCGTCGCCGTGGTGCCTGACAGTGGCGGCGACTCGTCGGCCTATTGTGCTCAGCGCTACCAGTCCTACGACCCGGCGTCCGGCACCTATCTCGGCTATGACGGCCTGCGCCATCCCTGCCCGTAACGTGGGCTGAAGACCATCCTCTGTGAGCGGCGCTGAGCAACGGTGCCGCTCATTTGTGTTGGCCGTTCGGCGAGTTTCCCGTTCCGGATACAGATTGAGCGACCATCACGGTGCCCATCGTCGATTGGTCTTGCGATCTTCCGCGCCCCGGTCTTTCACGTCTTGCGAATCCAGTCATGAAGCGCGCATCGGTCATCGCAGAGCCTCCGCAGATCACGGTTCTGCAGTAGTTCGACCTACACGCACGCGTCATCATCCCTCGGGTGACGCACGCCCCCCGCCCAAATGACGGAGCATCTTTCGCTGATCGCGCGGATTTGCCTCAACCTGTCATTGAAGTCCGATGGAATTCACCTGCCACCCGGAACCTGCAGAGGCGCTATGCATTCCGCCGTGCATATCTACTTCGGCCCAATCCAAAATTGACCCGGCGCACGATTCGCCTATATCACCAAACGCTGTGGGGACTTCGATCTACTAGGAAGGGTCATGCCGCGTATTCTCGTGGTCGATGACGATCCGATGGTTGGCGCGACCATCGAGGTCCTCCTCCTGCGCCAGGGCTTCGACGTCACGCTGACCGACGGCGGCGAAACGGGGCTTGCTGCGCTGGAAGCGCAGACGTTTGATGTCATGCTGGTTGATATCTTCATGCCGCATATGCGCGGCTTCGAATCCATCCGCATCTTTCACGAGCGTGCGCCGGCAATCCCGTTGATCGCCATGTCGGGCTACGCCTTCGCCTCATCCGCCTCGCCCTCCCCGGACTTCCTCCGCATGGCGCTGGAACTCGGCGCATCGCGCTGCCTGCGCAAACCGTTCACGCCCGACACGCTGTTGACGACCATCCGGGACTGCCTCGGCGAGAACGCGCCGCCGAAGGACCAGAAAGAGGCCCCTTGATCCCCTCGCAGCGCGTCATTCTCGGTGCTGGACTTGCCATCCTCCTGCTCATCACCGCCGCCTCGATCGGGCTCGACGTCAAGTCGCGGTCGGACGCGGCCTGGGTCAACCACACCGTCGAGGTGCTGAAGAAGATCTCGGACGTGCGTCTCTGGGTCCGCCGCGCCGAGAGCGCCGCGCGCGGTTACGAGATCTTCCGGACCAGCGGCTTCGCCGAGGAATTCGAGGCAGCGCGCGGCCGGATCGCGCCGGCGTTGGCCGACCTCAAGCTCTCCACGCGCGACAATCCCGACCAGTCAACGCTGCTGGATGCCACGGAGCTTCTCATCCTCCGCCGGCTCGAGGTCGCGGCCGAAGCGATCAGGCTGCGCGCAAACGGCGATAATGACGGCTTCGACGCGCTGCGCGACCGCGCCGAGGGACGCGGCCTGATGGAGACGCTCACGGGAAATCTCGACCGGCTGGCTGCTGGCGAAGAGAAGCTGCTGGCCAGCCGCGAAGCCGACTCCCGTCGGACCGGGATCGTGCTGCTCGGCATCGACGTGATCGGCGCGCTGGTGATCCTCCTGCTCGTCCTGATGTTGATGCGCGAAAGCCAGCGCACCCAGGTCGCCCTCAAGAGCACGCTGCACGAGACCCAGGCCGCCAACGAGGCGCTCGAGGCGGCCGTGGCCGAGCGCACCGAGCACCTCGTCACCGCCCATGACGAACTGCGCCTGTCGGTCAACGTGCTCCAGAGCACGTTCCGCAGTATGGCGGAGGCGGTGCTGGTGATCGACGCCGAAAGCACCGTGCTTTTGTCCAACCCTGCGGCGGAGCGCATGCTGCTGCATCGGGCCGGCATGAGCCTGCGCAATCTCCGCGCGCTGTCCGACGTGTTTCACGGCGACGGCGTCACGCCGCTCAAGTCCGACGAGCTGCCGTCCGTGCGCGTGCTGCGCGGCGACGCGTTCGAAGAGCTCGAGATGATCGTCCGCCCGCACAGCGGCAACGCCACGCGCCATCTGATGATCAGCGGCCGGCCGATGCGCGACGGGCAAGGCAACATCTCCGGCGCCGTGCTGGTCTATCACGATGCGACCTCTTCGCGCGAAACCGAGCGGCAGCTGCATCAGTCGCAGAAGCTCGACTCGATCGGCAAGCTGACCGGCGGCGTCGCGCACGACTTCAACAACATGCTGACCGTGATCTCGGGCAATACCGAGACGCTGGTGGCGAGCCTGAAGGGTCAGCCGGAGCTGCAACGCACCGCGCGGCTGATCGACGATGCCGCCGATCGCTGCGCCGAGCTGATCCAGCATCTGCTGGCGTTCGCCCGCAAGCAACCGCTGCAGCCGCGCGACGTCGAGATCAACGCCGCCATTGCCGACATCGCGAAACTGTTGCGCCCCACCCTGGGCGAGCAGATCCAGATCGAGACCGTGCTCGAGCAGGGACCGATGACCGCGCACATCGATCCGTCCCGCCTCACCAATGCCGTGCTCAACATGGCGATCAACGCCCGCGACGCCATGCCGAACGGCGGCAAGCTCCTGCTCGAGACCCACCGCGTCGTGCTGGACGAGGCGTATGCGCAGGCCAATGCCGATGTGCGGCCCGGTCCCTATGTCATGCTCGCCGTCAGCGACACCGGCACCGGCATGCCGCAGAGCGTCCAGGAGAAGGCGTTCGAGCCGTTCTTCACCACCAAGGAGGTTGGCAAGGGCTCAGGTCTCGGCCTCTCGATGGTTTACGGCTTCGTCAAGCAATCCGGCGGCCACATCAAGATCTACAGCGAGCAAGGCCACGGCACCACGATCAAGCTCTATCTGCCGCCTGGCGAAGGCGTGCCGGAAGCGACGGCCCCGATCGCGCTGCAGGCCGAAGGCGGCGCCGAGATCATCTTTGTCGTCGAGGACGACACGCTGGTGCGCAACTTCGTCACTGCCCAGCTGCAGAGCCTCGGCTACAAGACGGTCGCCGCCGCCGACAGCCGAGCCGCGATGCAATTGATCGAGGCCGGCCAGGCCTTCGACCTTCTTTTCACCGACGTCGTCATCCCCGGCGGCATGAGCGGCCGCGAACTCGCCGAAGAGATCGCCAAGCGCCGACCCGGCGTCAAGGTGCTCTACACCTCCGGCTATACCGACAACGCCATCGTCCACCACGGCAAGCTCGACGACGGCGTCATGCTGCTCACAAAACCCTATCGCCGCAACCAGCTCGCGGAGATGATCCGGAAGGCGTTGAACGGCGGCGGAATGGCGGGCTAATTTAGCGTGTCGCCAGCAGCACCGCGGCAAGCGTGAAGACAAGCCCGGCGATCTGGCCCGGCCCGAGCGGCTCGTGCAACGCTATCGCGGACGCGACGACGCCGATCACCGGCACTGCCATCGTCCCGATCGCGGCGACCGAGGCCGGCAGGCGGGCCAATGCCGCGAACCAGCTGACATAGGCGATGCAGAACTGCACGACGGTCGAATAGATCAGGAGCCACCAGCCGACCGGCGTCACCTTGTCCAGATGCGAGGTCTCGATCAGCAGGCCAATGATCGAGATCGGCAGGCAGCCGATCCCGATCTGCCAGGCGGCGGCCGTGATCGGCGGCAGATGGATCGGGTACTTCTTCGAGAACACCGTGCCGACGGCAAAGCCGAGCGCGCCGCACAGCGCCATGATGATGCCCGGCAGCTTCTCGGCGCTGGCGGCAATGCCGTTGCCGCCCATGATCGAGGCGAGCCCGGCGAAGGCCATCACCAGACCGAGCGTGCGCAGCACCGTCGGCCGCTCCCCTAGCACGGGCCAGGCGATCAGCGAGGCCCAGACCGGCATGGTGTAGGCAATCAGCGCCGCCTCGCTCGCCGGCAGCCACAGCAGCGCCAGCCCCATCAGCACCATCCAGCCGGTGACGTTGAGGATTGCGGCGGTCGCCAGCCGCGGCCAGATCGCGGGCGCGACTTTCAGGCTGTCGCCGCGGACCAGCGCCAGCGCGGCCAGCAGCACGGCGCCGAGCACGCCGGTCACCCCGCGAAGGGTGAGCGGCGGCAACTCGCCGAGCAGGAACTTTGTCACCGGCCAATTGAAGCCCCAGCCGATCGAGGTGATCGCAAGGAACATCAGGCCGGCCGGGGCGATGCGCGGCCGCAGCCTCGGCTGAGTCGAATCAAGCATGTGGGGTAGTCCGGCAAAATCGAGGTCAGCTTGGCGCGGATTCGCCCCCGCCGCCACCACCCTGGCGGGCATGCCTGCCCCCTCCTTCCGTAGCCCTACGTGAGTCCCGTTGGCGCAACCCCGGACCTCAAAAATATACCTGCCCTGTGAACAGCGGGATGAAGGGTCCGTATCGTCACCGGATGCAAATTTTTTCGGTTGGGAATCCCTGAGGACTCACTGATACTTGGCTCAACAACAGGTGAGGGCTTGCCCCCTGTTATCCCCCGCAATCCACCATATTTAGTATTTGATTCAGGAACTCGCACTAGTTCTTGACGGGCGCAACGGAGAGTCCTAGCTTTCGGTCCGTTCGGCGCGAGTGAGTTTGCGTCCCGCCGGCACTCCCCCAAAGGGTCCGCAGAACTGCACTCCGCCAAGCCAGACGAAGGCAGCGGGATGAGGGCTTGTCTGCCCGCAGGAAGCGGACTTTTCGGGCGCCAGAACGGGCCGGCAACAGGCTCGGAAGGCATTGATAGACGTTGTGACGGTGTGGGGCGTTTGAACGCATGTCGGGCTCATCGCTTTGGGGCGGATGGGCCTGGACATGCCGGCGGATGATCGGTGCGAGCATCGATGAATCACGTCGGGAGAAACTGGGCCGGATCCACCGGCTGAACTGCGGTGCCTTTGGGCCGATCGGGCCTGGGTGGAAACGCGAAACGAAATGTCGACCCGGGCGCCTGAACGGAGGCAGTCCGGTCAAAGAATAGGACGGGGCAAGACCATGCGGATTGAGCGGCGCCACACCACTTCGGGACAGTCACCTTACGCCGGGATCGATTTCCGGCTGACCACGTCGGAGATCAGGAATCCCGACGGCTCGGTCGTGTTTAAAATGGACGGCGTCGAGGTCCCGACCGAATGGTCGCAGGTCGCCTCCGACGTGCTGGCCCAGAAATATTTCCGCAAAGCCGGTGTTGCCGCGCGCCTGAAGAAGGTCGAGGAAGAGTCCGTCCCCTCCTTCCTGTGGCGCTCCGTGCCCGATACGGAAGCGCTGAGCCTCCTGCCCGAGAAAGAGCGCTATGTCAGCGAGCTCTCGGCCAAGCAGGTATTCGATCGCCTCGCCGGCTGCTGGACCTATTGGGGCTGGAAGGGCAACTACTTCTCCTCCGACGAGGACGCCCAGACTTTCTATGACGAGCTCCGCTACATGCTCGCCATGCAGATGGTCGCGCCGAACTCGCCGCAATGGTTCAACACCGGTCTGCATTGGGCCTATGGCATCGACGGCCCCGGCCAGGGCCACTATTATGTCGACCCCTTCACCGGCAAGCTAACCAAGTCCAAGTCGGCCTACGAGCACCCGCAGCCGCACGCCTGCTTCATCCAGGGCGTCGGTGACGACCTCGTCAACGAGGGCGGCATCATGGACCTCTGGGTCCGCGAAGCCCGCCTGTTCAAGTACGGCTCCGGCACCGGCTCCAACTTCTCGCGCCTGCGCGGCGAAGGTGAAAAGCTGTCCGGCGGCGGCCGCTCGTCCGGTCTGATGAGCTTCCTCAAGATCGGCGACCGCGCTGCCGGCGCGATCAAGTCGGGCGGCACGACGCGTAGAGCCGCCAAGATGGTCGTCGTCGACGTCGATCACCCCGATATCGAGACCTATATCGACTGGAAGGTGAAGGAGGAGCAGAAGGTTGCCGCCCTCGTCACCGGCTCCAAGATCAACCAGAAGCACCTCAAGGCCGTGCTCAAGGCCTGCGTCAACTGCGAAGGCTCGGGCGACGATTGCTTTGATCCCGAGAAGAACCCGGCGCTCCGCCGCGAGATCAAGCTCGCGCGCCGCAGCCTCGTGCCTGACAACTACATCAAGCGCGTGATGCAGTTCGCCAAGCAGGGCTACAAGGACATCCAGTTCGACGTCTATGACACCGACTGGGATTCGGAAGCCTATCTCACGGTCTCCGGCCAGAACTCCAACAACTCGGTCTCGCTGAAGGACGATTTCCTCCGCGCCGTCGAGACCGACGGCGACTGGAACCTGAACGCCCGTACCTCCAAGAAGGTGACCAAGACGCTGAAGGCGCGCGACCTCTGGGAGAAGATCGGCTACGCCGCCTGGGCGTCGGCCGACCCGGGCCTGCACTTCAACACCACCATGAACGACTGGCACACCTGCAAGGCGTCCGGCGACATCCGCGCGTCCAATCCGTGCTCGGAATACATGTTCCTGGACGACACGGCCTGCAACCTCGCCTCGGCCAACCTGCTGACGTTCTACAACACCACCACAAAGCAGTTCGACGTCGCCGGCTACGAGCACCTCTGCCAGCTCTGGACCATCGTGCTCGAAATCTCGGTCATGATGGCGCAGTTCCCGTCGCGCGCGATCGCCGAGCTCTCCTACGAGTTCCGCACGCTCGGCCTCGGCTACGCCAATATCGGCGGCCTCTTGATGACCATGGGCCTGTCGTATGACAGCAAGGAAGGCCGTGCGCTCTGCGGCGCGCTGACCGCCGTGATGACCGGCATCACCTACAAGACCTCCGCTGAGATGGCTGCTGAACTGGGCACCTTCCCCGGTTACAAGAAGAACGCCGCGCACATGCTGCGCGTCATCCGCAACCACCGCCGCGCCGCCCACGGCCAGTCCAACGGCTACGAGGCGCTCAGCGTCAACCCTGTGCCGCTCGACCTCGTCTCCTGCCCGCAGGCTGACATCGTCACGCGTGCGCAGGCGGCCTGGGATGCTGCGCTCGAGCTCGGCGAGAAGCACGGCTATCGCAACGCCCAGACCACGGTGATCGCGCCGACCGGCACGATCGGCCTTGTGATGGACTGCGATACGACGGGCATCGAACCGGACTTCGCGCTCGTAAAATTCAAGAAGCTTGCCGGCGGCGGCTACTTCAAGATCATCAACCGCGCGGTCCCCGCAGCGCTGCGCGCGCTCGGCTACCGCGAGAGCGAGATCGCGGAGATCGAAGCCTACGCCGTCGGCCATGGCTCGCTCTCCAACGCGCCCGGCATCAACGCCTCGACGCTGAAGGCCAAGGGCTTTACCGATGAGGCCATCGCCAAGGTCGAGAAGGCCCTGCCGACCGCCTTCGACATCAAGTTCGCCTTCAACAAGTGGACCTTTGGCGAGGACTTTATCCGCGACCAGCTCGGCATTGGTGCAGAAGCCATTGCCGCGCCGGGCTTCGACCTGCTCCAGGCCGTGGGCTTCACCAAGCGCGAGATCGAGGCGGCCAACGTCCACATCTGCGGCGCGATGACTGTCGAAGGGGCCCCGCATCTGAAGGCGGAACATTACTCCGTGTTCGATTGCGCCAACCCGTGCGGCAAAATCGGCAAGCGCTATCTGTCGGTCGAGAGCCACATCCGCATGATGGCGGCAGCCCAGCCCTTCATCTCGGGTGCGATCTCCAAGACCATCAACATGCCGAACGACGCCACTGTAGAGGACTGCAAGTCCGCCTACATGCTGTCGTGGAAGCTCGCGCTGAAGGCCAACGCGCTCTATCGCGACGGCTCCAAGCTCAGCCAGCCGCTCAACTCGCAGCTCATCAGCGATGACGAGGACGAGGACGATGCGGTGGAGAGCCTCTACGAGAAGCCGATGGCGGCACGCGCCGCCCAGGTCTCGGAAAAGATCGTCGAGAAGCTGGTCGAGCGCATCATCGTGATGCGCGAGCGCGAGAAGATGCCGGATCGCCGCAAGGGCTACACCCAGAAGGCGGTCGTCGGCGGCCACAAGGTGTACTTGCGCACCGGCGAATATGACGACGGCCGTCTCGGCGAGATCTTCATCGACATGCACAAGGAAGGCGCGGCGCTCCGCTCCTTCATCAACAACTTCGCCATCGCGGTGTCGCTCGGCCTCCAATACGGCGTGCCGCTCGACGAATATGTCGACGCCTTCACCTTCACCCGCTTCGAGCCGGCGGGCCCGGTGCAGGGCAACGACAGCATCAAGTACGCGACCTCGATCCTCGACTACGTCTTCCGCGAGCTCGCGGTGAGCTACATGTCGCGCTTCGATCTCGCCCATGTCGACCCGACCGAGTCGAACTTCGACGCGCTCGGCAAAGGCGTGGAAGAAGGCAAGGAGCCGGACGAGGCCCATCACGCCACCAAGCTGGTGTCGCGCGGCCTCACCCGCTCCCGCACCGACAATCTGGTGGTGATGCGCGGCGGCTCGGCCGCGGTCGCCCAGGGTAACGACAGTGCCCCGAGCGGCGGCTCCAAGGTCACCGCGCTTGCCTCCCACGGCGCAAGCGCGCGGGTCGGCGATGTCCTCGAAGGCGCAGTCGCGCTGAAGCAGGAAGTGGCCCACGACCTCTCGCCCACCGAGAAGCTCGAAGCCCTCCAGTGGAGCAAGGCCGGCAGCGCCGCGACGGTCGCGGCTCCCAGCAAGGCCGAGCGCCGCGCGGAAGCCAAGGCCAAGGGCTACGAAGGCGAGATGTGCAGCGAGTGCGGCAACTTCACGCTGGTGCGGAACGGCACCTGCATGAAGTGCGATACTTGCGGCAGCACGACGGGGTGTTCGTGAGGGGGTAGAGCGAGAGGATCGTCATCGCACCCCGGGCTTGCTCGGTGCATCTACGAAGGGCGGCCGTAAGGCCGCCCTTTCATTAAGCACGGAGCATGTGTACAACTATTACGCGCATACTTCATTCCCATTCCATTCCTTTTGACAGAGCATTCATGCCCTCCGATCACGATCCACCTGATGCAGGCGCACTTACAATTCCGCTAGAGAGCCGCGTGCTAGGCGAATTTATCTCGAGTCTGTTGGGCCAATCGCGTTCAATCGAGCGCAGTTTTTTTGACCGAAGATTTGAAATTGATCTCAATTGGCTGCTCAATCTAGACCACATAATCGCCCAGCGGCTTGCCTCACAAAACCAAGCCAGATTGGTTGCGTTCTCTGCAAAGTTCTATTTTGCAAATGGCAAGACCATCACCATCGAGGACCACGAGGCCTTTCGCGCATTTCAAGATCTCTCAAATGAACTCTGTACGGGTCTTGATTTTCGTTGGAACTATCTCATTAAGTTTCCCTTGGCGAAATTGCCTGAAAAGCAAGAAATTCGCTTTCAAGCATTCACGGATAGCAACATCGAAAAGCAAAAGCCTCGAGACTATAAGGAAACGAAGACGTTCGTTTCCGCGGGCGATCGCGATGGATCCCTATCTCTCACGATCAACTTTACTGACGTTACTTGGGGTGAAGATCTCTATAGCCAAATGGTGAGCTACATCGTCGCGAAGACGGAGCCACTGTTCAAGCCCACGCTATGGATGCGTAAATTTAGAGTGACATCACTATTGCCGCTAGCGATGTTAGCTGGCATGAGCGCCTCATTTTGGGGATTGAGTTCCGCGAGCAACGCCTACATTGCGCGCGCCGCGGAACGGCTCGGCGGACTTGATCATCTCAAACTAGAAACACTGAATGATAAGGTTGACCTGCTTGTCGCTCTTGGACTTGCGCGACGACAGATCGATTTATTCCCCTTTGTGGCATTTGCCCGGGGAGCATTGGTAATTGGTATTCTATCAGGCTTTTATTTTCTAGCTGTTGCCGCCAAAGCCAGCTTCATAACGATCAACGACTACTCCTCTCATTACTTGAAGACCTACGGCAAGAATTATGACTTCATAAAATACGGCGTCATCGCCGCACTGCTCGTCGGAATCGCCGGCGGTGTTTTCGCGAACAAGATATACGACGTGACCAAAGATTGGTTTTAAGCCCGTAGGATGGGTTGAGCCCTTGCGAAACCCATCATGCCACCACGACTTGATGGGTTTCGCTACGCTCAACCCATCCTACGCACTGTCGCCATAATCGCAGATCGGTTCCGGCTTCGATGCTCATCTATACCCTGCCGCCGAAATTGCCTTTGCGGTCGAGGCCTTCCCTCCTAAACTCCAGACACCACCGGCATGGGTTCCGACGGGCCCGGTAGAAGCGGAGTCAGATTATGCCCAAACCGGAAAGCTTCCCGATCGAGAAGATCTTCGTTCCCACGAAGCAGAAGAAAGCTATCAAGCCCGAGATCGTCGGGGCGATCGCGGAAAGTATTCTGGACATCGGACAACAGGCCCCCATTTCCGTTCGGCTCGACGGAGACCGCCTCGTTCTGGTCGAGGGACTGCATCGGTTAGAGGCCTGCAAGGCGCTCGGCGAGACAACCATACTCGGTGTCCTGGTCCCGGCCGAGCTTGCCCAGCACAAGCCGCAGCTCGCCGAACGACCCGAAGTCGAGGCAGAGCGCATCAAGATGGCGCGATTGAAACAGCTGCGTCTCGAGAGGGAAGCCGCAGAGGCATCGACGGCTGCCTTGAAGAGCGTCAACGCAACGGAAACGCCGCGCACCCGTCCGACGCAAGGCGTCCGCGGCAATCCGAAGGCATCACCGGGCCGGACTGCGAAATCGACACCGAAAACATTGTCGGACTGGATCACGCAGCAAAAGGGCAGCGGCGGCCGCTATTGATTGCCGGCTCCAAATGAGGTGACAGTGTCGGAGCCTCGATCCGCCCCGCCCCCGCCATAATTTCTCCTTCGCACGCGCGTTGTGTTGGCCGGTGGCGAGGCCTATCCTTGCAGCGATCGGACTGCCGCACTCCCATTGACCCGACTGGATGGAGCGCGCATCGGTGCCTGAAGCGGACGACCCCAAGCCTGATAGCCAAAAGCCTGACGCCCCCAAGGCGGACGAGGGGCGCGCCGATGGCGGGCTGGCGCGGGCCTTTGACCAAATCAAGAGCGCTGAGCAAGACCTGGCGCGGCTGGACCGGCTGGTTTCGGGAATGGAACACGGCAACGATCGCCCGCGGGTCTCGCAGGCAACTGCCGGCGCGAAGGCAACCGAGACTCCCAGGGACAAGGCGCCGCCGCCTGATAGCAAGGTTCGCGCGCAAGGCCTGAAGGGAGATCGGCCCATGCTGCGCGCTTTGGTTATCCTCGTGCTGGCGATCGGCGTTCTCGGTGCGGCCTTCGCTTCGCAATATCGCGATGAGGCCAAATCGATCAGCAAGTCGATCATGGCGCGATGGGCTCCGCCGTCCGCAAGTCAGCCGCCGCAAGCCTCCGCGGTTGAAAGTCCGGCGCAGCCTCCGGCCGTGCTGCTGGCTGCGGCGGATCAGCCTGCTCCGGTGCCCGCGCCGCCGGTCGGCAAGGAAACGGAGAGCGCTCCAAAATTTGAAGTTCAGAGACCTGACGCACCAAGACCTGACGCTCCAAAACCTGCCGCCGCAGCGCCTGACCAGTCGTCGTCCGATCTCGCGCAATCGCTCAAGACCATCACAGGCGAGCTTGCGAGCCTCAACGGAAAGCTCGAGCAACTCAAAAGCCGCAACGAGCAGACGCTGCGCGAGCAGGCCGACACCATTCAACAACTCAAGGCGGCGCAGGAGAAAGATGCGGCGGACAATGCGCGCCTCGCCGCACAGGTCCAGGCGCTGCAAACACAACTGACGACTTCATCCTCATCTGCACCCACAAAACCCGCCGTGCGGAGCGTGGTGAACAACGAGACGGCTGCCCCTGCGCGGCCGCACGTGCAAGCGGCGGCCCCCCGGCGGCCCAGGCCGCCACCGCGAGGACCCTGGATGCCGCCGCCCTATATGGACCCTTACGGCGATCCGGATTGGTAGGCCCGCGGGGCGGATAAGCTGACGGCGCGGCTCCCCGCTCTCCGCGCGATGCTGCACAAGACCCATGTCAAGGAAAAGCAGGAGCCTCTTCCCTCGCCTACGCAGCGTACGGCGGGGTACGCGATGGGTGCGAAAGACCTTCGCACGTGCACCGCGGGTGGTTCGGATCGCGAGCATCGCGACGCTCCTCCTCGCAACCATCGCACTTCTAAATCTCGCCTATCACGTCATCCGCAAGCCCACCGAGCTGTTCGTCTTCGTCGGCAACTCCCTCGACAAGGACCCCGCCGAGAACTGGCGCCAATACGGCCCGCACTTCCGCGCCTTCTCCACCGCGACGATCACGCCCGAATTGCTGGCAGCCCTTGCGCAGGTCGAGAGTTCTGGCAACCCGGTGGCGCGCACCTATTGGCGCTGGCGATGGAGCTTTAATCCGCTCGCGATCTACCGGCCCGCCTCCTCTGCCGTCGGCCTCTACCAGATGACCGATCCGGCCCTCAGCGAGGCCGCGCGATTCTGTGTCCGCGGCAATGTGGTGACCGATACCGGCTGCGGGTTTACGAGCCTCTACACCCGCGCGATCCCGAGCCACGCCATTGAGCTCGCATCGGTGTATCTGGATCGCCAGGTGGCGGACGTTCTGGCCCGCGCCGGCGATGTGAAGGCCACCGCGCAGCAAAAGCAGGATCTCGCCGCCTTCATCCATCTCTGCGGCGGAGGTCCCGCCACCGCCTATGCGCGCCGCCACTTTCAGATGATCGTCACCGAGCGCTGTGGCGATCATCTCGTTGCGAGCTATGTCGCGAAGGTCAACGCGATGAAGCGGCAGTTTCAGCGCCTTGCGGCGGATGACGACAATTAACGCCGTATCCGGAACGCCCGGCTACCTCGCCACGCCGACCACCGCCGCCGCCATCTTCCTGTTGCCCTCGACGCTCAAATGACGCCCGTCGGGACCGACGCTGCCCGGTTGCCGCCAAACCGACATGTAGGTACCCCAGACGTCGACGACCCGGATGCCCCGTGCCTTCAACTGGCTCTTGATGGCCGCGATGTTCTCCATGGCTTTGACCGGAGACATATTGTGCCTGACGTCGTTGGCGGGATTGTCGCAGAGGATGACGAGCTTCGTCCCTGCCGGCACGGCGGTCGGGACACGCGCGAGTGTCGCATCGGTGGTCTCTCCCCACACGCCGGCATTGGCGACATGAACCTGAGACCCCTTGGCGCGCAGCAATCCCTCCAGCAGAGCGGGCCACATCTCGGATTCGGCGACGTTGCCGTGGACCGCGCTATGGCCAAGCGCCACGATCTGCGCGGACGCAGGACTGACCGAGGCGACGACGACGGCGGCAACGGCAAGGAAGAACATTCGGATAGTCGAACAATTCATGGCGCTCTCCAAATATTTTTCAAAATCGCTCACACCGGGCCGAATGGGTGCCCTGTCGAAATCGCCGCCAATGTTCGCTATTCCGTCTGCGTTTGGCAACTCTGCATTCCGGATGGTCCGTAGGATGGGTTGCTCCCTACTTCCCCTTCTCTTCGCTCCCGACCAGCGCATCGCGCAGCTTCTGCACCTGCTTGTTCAGCGCGACCAGCTCGGGGACCTTCAGGCCCGAATGGGCGAGCAGCGCGTCGGTGAGGCAGGCGACGTGGCCGCGCAGCTTGCGGCCCTTCTCGGTGAGACGGACCTGCACCTGGCGCTCGTCCTCGCGATTGCGCTCGCGCGAGACGAAGTGCGCCGCCTCGAGACGCTTCACCAGCGGTGTGATGGTCGAGGACTCCAGCGCGAGGCGCTCGGCGATGGCCGAGATGGTCTGGCCATCCTCCTCCCACAGCGTCGAGAGCACGAGATATTGCGGATAGGTCAGCCCCATCTCGTCCAGCATCGGCTTGTAGAGGCGATTGATCGCAATCGTCGTCGAATAGACCGAGAAGCACAGGTGCGCATCGAGCGGCAGCGGGTCGCGGGTCTGGGCGGGCATGGCAAAATCTCCTTCCGGGTCCTACACTTACCACAATAAACAATATCGTGATAATCTTTTTCTGGACAAGAAGCCGACCTCGAACTAGAAATTACTTATCGCGATAATCAATATCGTGAAAACAAACAAAGGAACATCCCATGACCAACAAGCTTCTCGCCGCCGCAGCAGCCTCCCTGGCGCTGGCCGGCGCCCCCGCGCTGGCCGCCACCCCCGCCCCCGTCAAGTCGATCGTGCTGGTGCACGGCGGCTTCGTCGACGGCTCCGGCTGGGAGGGCGTCTACAAGATCCTTTCCAAGGACGGCTACAAGGTGAGCATCGTCCAGAACCCCACCAACTCGCTTCCCGACGACGTCGCGGTGACCAAGCGCGCGATCGCGGCCGCCGACGGCAAGGTGATCCTGGTCGGCCACTCCTATGGCGGCGTGGTGGTGTCGGAAGCCGGCACCGACCCGAAGGTCGCGGGCCTCGTCTATGTCGCCGCCTTCGCGCCTGACAAGGGCGAGTCCGTCAACGCGCTGATCGCCAACCCGCCTCCCGGCGCAGCCGTTCCGCCGATCCTGCCGCCGAAGGACGGCTATCTGTTCCTCGACAGCACCAAGTTCGCGGCCTCCTTCGCCGCCGACGTGAAGCCTGAGGTGGCGCAGTTCATGGCGGCATCGCAAGTGCCGTGGGGCGTCGCCGCGCTGCAGGGCGCCGTCACTGAGCCGGCCTGGAAGGTGAAGCCGAGCTGGTATCTCGTCGCCAAGGACGACCACATGATCCCGCCGCCCGCCCAGCGCCAGATGGCAGCGCGCGCCGGCGCCAAGGTTGAGGAAGTCGCCGGCAGCCACGCCGTCTACGTCTCGAAGCCGGCGGCCGTCGCCGCAATCATCGAGAAGGCCGCGCGCGGCGCCGCCGAGTGATCGTAACCGCGTATCGTGTCCGACGCGAAAAAAGGCCCGGCGAAGAGCCGGGCCTTTGGTCGTCAGCTACTTCTGCTGCTGGCTCTTGGCATGAGCCCCCTGCTTCAGACCATCGCTTCCGTATCCGGCACTGAACTCTTTCCGCCGTCCGAGCCTCGCTGCCGGCTGCCGGCCGCAAAGATGTCGTGCACCAGCCCGAGCTTCCCAAGGCCCAAAATGATCAGGCCATTGATGTCGATCTCGTACCAGGCGTGCGAGAGGTAGGCGTCGCGCGGAAAGCGGTGATGGTTGTTGTGCAGCCCTTCACCGAAGGTGAGGATCGTGGTCACCAGCTCGTTGGTCGTGCCGTCGTTGAGCTCATAGCGGCGGTAGCCGTAGCGGCCGTCGCTATGGCAGACCGAGTTGACCAGCGAGGTAGCCATGGTCATGAGGTAGCTGCGGAACAGGCCGGAGAACAACACGCAGCCGATCATCGTGTGCACGCCGCCGAACGCGTAGCCGATGACGGCGGGAATGATGATCGCCGACAGCGCGTACCAGTACCAGCGCGTCCTGGTGAAGAACATGGCGATCGGGTCGGCCAGAATATCCCTGGCGTAGTATTCGGCATCGGTGGTCGCCTGGTCCCACACCCAGCCGCCTTGCGCATGCCCCATCCCCTTGGCGAAGCCTTCGATGCGGTTGCCGAAGCCGTCATAATAGGGGCTGTGGACGTCGCCGGGCTTGTCGGAGTGAAGATGGTGCCGGCGATGATTGCTCACCCATTTCAGGATGGAGCCCTGCACCGCCATCGTGGCGATCGCAGCGAGGATCGTCCGCATCACCGGACCGCAGCGGTAGCTGCGGTGCACGAAGTAGCGATGCATGAAGCCGATGCCCATCGTGGTCAGTACAAACATGCCGGCGAAGACTAAAACCTCCACCCGGCCGATGCCTTGCCAGAAGGCCCAGACCAGCGCGCCGATCGAGCCCAAAATCATCATGGCGAACGAGATGTAGGAATCGCGAAACTTTGCGTCGACCACCGGGCCTTCGACCAGCACGCCGGGTGGCATTTTCGGCGGCAGTTCCCGGTCGGCACCGTGCTCCGGAACCACGCCCTCAATTGCAGTCATTGCAGTCGATCCAATGATGGAAAACCAGCCGTTCTGCAACGCAGGGTACAGACGCCGGTTATCTTGGGCAACCCGTGGAAGCGCGGCGCGGCCATCACGTCGCCGCAAGCTGTCTTGGGGGTTAACGCGAGGGGACGGCAATCTCGGTGCTGTAGGGTGGGCAAAGCGAAAGTGTGCCCACCACATCTATCTGACGGGCACGGCGCTTTGCGCCCTTGCCCACCCTACGAGACTGTTCGCGCGGCGCCTGTCGGTGGCCTACCACCAATACGGCCAGCGCCAGCCTTCGTAACGAACGTATGACGGCACAATCGGCGGGCCGTAGGGATCGACGCGGTCGTCTTCGGGGCGATAACGATAGCGTGGAACAACATTGTAATCCCACGGCGTCGGCCTGAGCACGGGCGCCGTGACGATGAGCCTCTCCTGTGGCGCGCGAACGACGACGGCCTTCCGCGCCTTGGCCTCAGCACCTGACATCCCGAGGCTGCACAGCACCACGGCCGTTCCGAGCGCACACGCGACAGTCTTGATCTTCATGCGTTGGTCTCCTTGCCCGGCAAGAGTGCAAAAGGACGCAAAGCAAGGCAAGCACATTTCGATCACGACTTGGTAGCCGGCGTAGCCCGGATGGAGCGCAGCGCAATCCAGGGCCAGTGTGCCTTGTGGCAACATCCCGGATTTCGCTTCGCTCCATCCGGGCTACGGGCCCACGTCACGAAGCAGCCCGCCTACCCCGCCCGTTGCGGCGCGTTGATATCCTTCAGGCTGGCATCGCCCTGATGGACGGCAAGAATGTTGATGCCGAGCCCAAACGGCTTGTAGCCGTTGTCGGCGAGCCACCGCTCGAGTTGCGGGATATCGGTCTTGATCTTTTCGATCAGCAGCACCGGGTGACACTTGTTGATGGTGTCCCGGGCGCCGCTGAGGGCCTCCATCTCCATGCCCTCGATATCGATCTTGATGAAATCGACGCGCGGCAGATTGAGCTCGTCCAGCGTCATCTTCCGGACCAGAACGGTGTTGCCGGTGTAGTCGATCTGCTGGCCGATGAATTCGTTGTTCGGACGCTGCTGCAATTCCAGGCTGCCGAAGCTGGACGGCGTAAAATAGTCCGGATTCGGAATTTGCAGCGTGCCGGCTTCGGAGGACACGGCCGCGTGCACCGCGAGCGCATTGAAGCAATTGTTGATGGCGATGTTGCCGGCCAGCGCATAGTAGATCCGCTCCTGCGCCTCGATCGCGATCACCGAGCCCCAGCCCGTCATCGCCGAGGCCCATTCGATCGAGTGCACGCCGATATTCGCGCCGCAATCGATCGCAATCACGCCGTCACCATGATGCTTGCGTCGCAAGGCCAGCAGCTCGAGCGCGATCTTGACTTCGCCGGGATCGAACGCGGCCGCGTTGAGGATTTGATACCCCACGCCGTAGCCGCGATCAGGGGCGACCATGCGATAATCGAACCGATTGACGATCATCGTTCCATGGCTGGACGAGGCCATGACAAAGGCCAGCTTTTGCCCCGCGATCGGCATTGCAGAATCTCCCCCTCAGAGTAAACGCCTCTATCCCAACGCCAGCTTACGCGGAGCTTGCCCGGACATCAGCCAAGCGTGTAGCCCGGATGGAGCGAAGCGAAATCCGGGGTCCTGCCCCAAGCCCGACCGGCCCCGGATTGCGCTTCGCTCCATCCGGGCTACGGACTGCGAGTCACCGATGCATTATGGCATCATGCTCCTGATTTGCCCGACGGATCAAGCAAGCAGGATCACCTCATGACCACCCTCCTCCGTATCGCCGCCTTCTCCGACGGCAACACAGGCGGCAATCCCGCCGGGGTCTGGATCGGCGATGCCTTGCCGGATGCCGCAGCGATGCAGGCGGTCGCGGCTGACGTCGGCTTTTCCGAGACCGCCTTTGCCGCGCCCGAGGGCGAGGCCTGGCGCGTGCGTTATTTTTCGCCGGCGATGGAGGTGCCCTTCTGCGGCCACGCCACCATCGCGCTCGGCGCGGCGCTCGCGCATCGCTACGGCGATCGTACGTTCGAGCTGCATCTGAACGACGCCGTCATTTCGGTGTCGGGCGAGCGCGACGGCGACACCATGGCAGCCGCGCTGCAATCGCCACCGACGCGCAGCGCGCCGCTCGATGCGTCGCTGCGGGATGCGTTGCTGGACCTGTTCGGCTACGCGAGCGGCGATCTCGATCCAAAGCTTCTCCCGGCGAAAATTCACGGCGGCGCCGATCATGCCCTGCTGGCGTTGCGATCGCGCGAGGCGCTCGCGCGCATGAATTATGAGTTCGAACGGGGCCGCGCCCTGATGGAGCAAGCCGGTCTGGTCACCATTGCGCTGGTGACGGTGGAGACGCCGCGCCTGTTTCATGTTCGCAATGCCTTTGCCGCCGGCGGCGTGGTCGAGGATCCCGCAACGGGCGCGGCCGCCGCCGCATTCGCGGGTTACTTGCGCGACATCGGCTGGCCGCATGGCGGTGCCATCGACATCGTCCAGGGCGAAGACATGGGCGCGCGCTCGCTGATCCGCGCGGAGATCGGCGAGACCAAGGGCAGCTCGATCCGGGTGTCGGGGACGGCGCGGTTCATGGACGGCTGCGTCAAAACCGACTAGCGATCCAGCAGCCCCGACAACGCGATCAGGGCGGCGAGGACGAGGTCAATTCGAACGCTGCGCGACATCACTCTGACCTCGCCTTCGCTTCGGTGACTTGATAAGCGTAGGTCGGCGCGCGCGGAGGACAATTGATCTGCGTCAAGTGGCCGGCGCGATGCTCATAGAAGGAGATGCAGTGCAATCTCCGGGAGGGATCACCATGAACGGCAATCGGTATTATGGCG
Source organism: Bradyrhizobium ganzhouense (assembly GCF_049949285.1). Taxonomy (NCBI): domain Bacteria; kingdom Pseudomonadati; phylum Pseudomonadota; class Alphaproteobacteria; order Hyphomicrobiales; family Nitrobacteraceae; genus Bradyrhizobium; species Bradyrhizobium ganzhouense. The sequence goes on along the minus strand of NZ_CP181318.1, from coordinate 4,518,559 downwards.
TCCGCGTCGAGGGCGCGAAATACGGCGTGGGCTTCGGCTCGGCGCTCGCCATCGCGATCTCCTACACCGACAACCACTCGATCCCATGGGCGATCATCCACGGGATCCTGGGTTGGCTCTACGTGATCTTCGTCGCGTTGTTTCGCTGACGCCCCGCCACTGTCCCTGCTTAGCTTAGAGATCGAGACCCATCATGACCGACGCCACCAAATGCCCCTCCTGCCAGTCGGAGCATGCCTATCAGGATCGCGGCCTCTGGATCTGCCCGGAATGCGCCCATGAATGGAGCGCTGCGGGCGATGCGGCCGCGCAAGCTCCGCAGGAGGCCGGCGTGCGCGATGCCCATGGCAATGTGCTCACTGACGGCGACAGCGTCATCGTGATGAAGGACCTCAAGGTCAAGGGCTCCTCGTCGGTCGTCAAGGGCGGCACCAAGGTTCGCAATATCCGTCTCCAGGATGCGACCGACGGCCACAACATCGCCTGCAAGATCGACGGCATCGGCGCCATGAACCTGAAGTCGGAGTTTGTGAAGAAGGCATGATTTGCCGGGCGAATGCGGGTCGAACGGACGACGCCTGTGCCGATCCGCGCAACCGCCCATCATGCCATCATGCGCCTGTTTTGCCCGACGGGTCAAATCTTCTTCGGGTTCGCCGAAACGAGAAATTCGTCAAGCATTTCTATTGTGCATGGGGTTGTTTTCGCGGTTTTGCTCATGGGAGCAGCGCGTCATACCCCTGCGCGCTGAACGCCAGCAGACAGAACCCGTGCCCGAACGGATCGGCCAGCATCGCGATCCGTCCATACGGCGCGTCGCGCGCAGGCGCCTCCAGGATCGCCCCCGCACGGAGCGCGCGTTCGACGGCGGCGTCGACATCATCCACGACGACGTCGAGATGCAGCGGCGTCCAGTGCCGGTCGTAGCGGCGGCGGTCCTCGCCTGCCCCCAGCGTGCCGGCCTGCTTGGTCAGCAGATAGACCGGCGCCGGCCAGCCCAGGAGCTCGACGAAGTCGGTGCCGAAGCGGCGGCCGATCGTGAGCCCGAACGCAGCGGTATAGAAGGTGGTGGCAGCTTCCACGTCGGGAACGTCGATGTTCAGCAGGAGGGTCATGGCGTCGGCTCCCCGGTACTGAAGCAATGATAGCCCGGATGTCGCTGCGCTGCCTTCGGGGTAACAAACGCCGGCGGTAGGCGAACCTACCCGGCCCGGCTAAGATGTGGCGCAAGGGCACGCAGCCTTGTAGCCGCGCCGGTGGGTTCCCTTTCCCCTCCAGTGTGTCAATTTCACTACATCTGCCCCAGACAACCTGAGGTATTTTCCGGGCGATTTGATCCGGAAGTTGGGGCTGCCTCATGAATCGACTGACACTCGCCGCGGGCTTGATCATCATTGGACTGACCGGCGCCCAGGCGGCGGATCTGGCCGCCCGGCCCTATGTCAAGGCGCCGCCAATGGCAGCGATCTACGACTGGACCGGGTTCTATGTCGGCGGGAATGTCGGTTATGGCTGGGGTGAAAATACCGATCCCCGTCTCAGCCTCGTCAATCCCGGCAACGTGGGAAACATCACCTCATATCTGACCACCGGTCTCCCCGGCTTTGCCAGCGGAAATCAATATCCGAACCTCAACCCGAATGGCGTGTTTGGCGGACTTCAGTTCGGCTACGACAAGCAGTTCGGCAAGTGGGTTGTTGGCGCCGTCACGGACATTCAGGCCGCGGATTTTCGCGCCAGTCGCCTGGTCACGACATCCTTTGCGACCACGGGCGCCAACGCCGATGAAAGCCTGTCCGCGAAGATCAGCTGGTTCGGCACATTGCGCGGGAAGGTCGGCTACGCCGCGAATGATTGGCTGTTCTACGGCACCGGCGGTCTCGCCTACGGTCGGACTGAGAGCCGCATTGGATTAGCCTGTACCCCAGGTGGCCTCGGCTGCGTCGGCATCAACTTCGTCGGGAATGCTGCCGAGACCCGCGTGGGCTGGAGCGCGGGAGCAGGCGTTTCAAAGGCCTTCGGAACCTGGAACGTTGGGCTCGAGTACCTTCATGTCGATCTCGGACGCTCATCGGTTACAGCGTTTGACACGACGGGTTTCCTACCCACGACGACGATCACGCAAGGCCAGCGCTTTGTCGTCGACACGGCACGTCTGACGGTCAACTACAAGTTCGGCAGCACTCCGCTCGTCGCCAAATACTGAGCTGGCTGCGCCTCAGCTCTGTCGCTGCGCCAGATAGAACCCGCACAGCACCGTGACGAGGCCGGCGGCCTGCAGCGCCGTCGGCGGCTCGCCGAGCAGCAGCCATCCGGTGAGCAGCGTCAGCGCCGGCACACAGGCCGGAAACACCGCCGCGCGCGCGACGCCGAGGCGCTGCACCGAGACTGCAAAGAGATAGAGCGCAGCAGGGCCTGCAAGTACGCCCTGCGCCAGCGCTTGGATGGCATTCTCGGTGATGCCGATCGCGGCGACGTGGGCAAGACCGACGGTCGCGATGTAGATCGGGAGCAGCAGCAGCGACAGCACGTTGATGACGAGCGCGGCCGACACCGCCGCGACTCGCCAATGCCGCAGCAGCGCGCCAAAGCCCGCGAACATCAAGCCGGTCAGCACGAAGATCAGATCGCCCTGCACGCCATCGACGCCGATATGGCCGATCGATTCCGCGCCGATCACGCCGAGCCCGGCGACGATCACGATCGCGCCGGCCAATCGCGAGGCGGAGATCCGCTCCTTCAGGAACAGAGCGGCGAGCAACAGCCCGCCGAGCGTCGCGCAGGAGGGCTGGATCACGCTGCCATGGCCGAGCGGCACGAACAGGAACCCGGTGTAGGAGATCAGCGACATCACGGGGCCGCCGAGCACCATCAGCGCAAGGCCCCTCGCCCAGCCGATGCCGCAGAGATCGGAGATGCCGGCGCGCAGCACCAGCGGCAGGAAGGCGATACCCGACCAGACGTAGCGATGCACCAAGAGATCGACCGGCGTGAAGCCGACCTTCAAGCCGTGCCGCGTGCCGGCAAAGCCGAGTGCCCAGAACAGCGCTGCCGACAGCCCGCAAACGACGCCGACCAGCGCCTGCCTCGCATCGTTCGTTTGAGTGAGAGCGTCAGCGCCGCTCGTCCGCTGATCCATGGGCCAAGCCTTTATGTCAGGGCGCACATCTGCTCAACCCACGCGGCTGCAGGGCTGGCACGCGATGGTCCCATCATCGTGCCTCCTCGCCAAAGACCATGCGCCAGCCCTTGCGCGTATCCATGTATTCCCTGACCTCGCGGATGCGGTCGCCGGCCACCGTGAACACGAAGCAATAGTCGTTCTCGTAAACCTTGCCGCCGGCAAGCGTCGCGCGCATCCGCTCTTCCACGATCACAGTGTCGCCGTCGGCATAGACCCCGCGAAAGGCGATATCGATCCCAGAAAACATCTTGTGCATCTCCTGCGCGATGAAGCGCGCGATCTGCTTCGCTCCGACCATGTGGTCAGTGTGATCGAGCGCGACCGCCGTGGCGTTGCCCTTCGGCGCGATCCACTCGGCATCGTCCGTGAACAGCGCCGCAATGCGATCCGCATCGCGTGACGAGAAGGTTTTCCAGGCGTTGAGTACGATGTCCTTCGGGCTGGTCACGATGCGCTCCCTTGCATTGATGTGAGGGTCGTGTTCTAGCGCCGTGATGCGTGATGCGGCTCGCCACAATCGGACTCGGTCATCTCGCGGCTCTTCCGCCCGCGCCGGCATGCGCTATCATTCGTCCATGTTGAACTTTGAGACCTGCAACGCCGCGCGGCTGCGCCGCGATCCCCGCTATGACGGCCGCTTCTTCACCGCGGTAAAGACCACGGGCATCTATTGCCGGCCGGTCTGTCCGGCCAAGCACCCGCTGACGCGCAACGTGACCTATTTCCCGACGGCGGCTGCGGCAGAGGCTGCCGGTTTCCGGCCCTGCCTGCGTTGCCGCCCCGAGACCGTGCCGTTCTGTCCGGCCTGGAACGGCACGCGCTCGACAGTCGCGCGCGCGATGAAGCTCATCAATGAGGGTGCGCTCGACGAGGGTTCGGTGGTGACGCTTGCGGCGCGACTTGGGATCTCATCGCGTCATCTGGCACGGCTGTTCGAGCGCCACGTCGGCGCGACGCCGCAGCAGCTTGCCAAGACGCTTCGCGTCCAGCGCGCCAAGCGCCTGCTCGATGCCGGCGAGCACACCATGACGGACATCGCGTTCCAGTCCGGCTTCGGCAGCCTGCGCCGCTTCAATGCCGCCTTCGCCGAGCTCTATGGCCGTTCGCCGTCAAGCTTGCGCACAGTGCGGAGGGTGTCATCGCTCAGAAGAAGCCGGGGCTGAGATCGAGCCCATAAGTCAGGCTCAGCACGAACACGAACAACGCGGCGGCTGCAAACATTGCAACATGCCGGACGATGAACTCGCGCGGCGAATTGGCGACAACAACGGCTTTCTGCGCAACAGGCATGACGGACTCCAGTATGAAAACGATTCTTGGCCGCCAATATGCGGCGCCCGTATCAAGCGCCGCGATCTGCAAAACAAGTATTAAAGAGATCACACTCGTTTTGAACGCCGGTACACAAGTCGCGCGTTGCGAGGAATTTTTCTGCTGAAGGGTTCTCAGTCAGCGCATCAACACGCGACATGAGATGGAAGGTGACGGCCACGGACAAAAAGAAATGGCCGGGACAAGCCCGGCCATAACGTCGTGAAGGTTTTGGCACCCGGGCTCTCGGGCCCAGCGCGATGCCGGTCTTAGCGGGCGGCGCCCACGGTTGCAGTCTTCAGCTTGCGCGGCGTCAGCACAGCGGCCTGGAGCGCCGTCACGCTGGTGGCGGGCGCCGTCACCTGCTGCTCGACATGGGCTGCGCCGAGCACGCGAACCTGCACGGGCGAGGCCGGAATGCCGTTGGCCTCATAGGCCGGCAGCTCGGCTGCGAAGGTGGCAGTCGTGCCCGCAAGAGTGAGGACAGCGGCTGCGATCGACAAAGTCTTCTTGTTCATGGTGATGCTCCAAAGAGAAGTTCGGAGCACATGTAAGGCTGATTTGCTGCATTGCGACATACGTTGCCGCAACGCAATATCGCGCGTCGCGCATGGCGATATGTTTAACGCGCCCAATGCCTTGGATGAATCCCTCGCCCGCGGCCGGTTCAGCGGCCCATCAAGCTATTCGACCGCCGAAAACTCTGCGGGAACCAGAGTTGCATTCGGGCAACACTCGCGCGAAAAGCCCTTTCTAGGGGATTTGCGCCATTGCACCGCCACATCGTCCCCCGAACAATTGACGCACCGCGTGCTTGGCTGTGCAATCTGGTTCGGTGACGAACCTTGGAGGCAGGGATCATGAATGATCGGCGGTCTCTTCTTGTGGCGGTCTCGTGCCCCTCGGCCGTGATGGTCGGCTGGTTGGCGCTGTCCCTCTCCGCCTATGCCCCTGCTTTGATCGAGAACAGCGGCGCCAATGCAGCCGCCGTCTCCCGCGCCAAGGATCTCACCCGTCTCGAGCTTGCCGACATCCCGCGCGCGGCGACGATCGATGATGGCATCGCCCTGACTGCTGATATCGCCGCCGCCGCGGCTGCGACACCGAGCGTGGCACTGGTCGAAGCACCACCGCCCGAGCCACCCGCCCCCGCCGTCCAGCTCGCCTCGGCCGATCCGACTGACATGGTTGCGGCCCCCTCACCCACGCCTCAGATCGCACCTGAACCGGCTCCGGTCGCAAGCGAGGCTGCAGCCGTCATCAGCGAAGCTGCTTCCGTCGCCAGCGAGGCCAAGGCTGAGGCCGAGCCCGCGCCGGAGCCCGCCATCAAGCTTGCATCCGCCGATCCCGGCGACGTCGTGCCGCAGGATGCGCTGTCACCCGCAGCGATCGCGAGCGGGCCCGTGGCCGAGAGCAAGACGTCGCCGCCCGCCGATAGCGTGGCCGTGCTCGATGAATGCTTCGCCATGGATGCCTGCATCGACCGCTATCTCTGGGCACTCTATCAGCGCACGCCGAAGGAAGACTCGATCAAGGTCGAGGACCGCCGCGCCGTTACCACCAAGCGCAGGGGCAAGATGGTCACGGTGATGCGCAGCTTCACGAAACTCGTCGACGAAGATTTTGCCTGGAAGGATCCGAAGGCGGCCGACCACGCCAAGATGGCGCTGATGGATTACGTCATCGGCGGCATGGACAAGAGCTTCAAGCAGAAGCTCTTTCGCATGCTGCTTGCGGCAGAAGCTGCCGGTCTCTCGCCGGGAATCACCAGCGCATTCCGTGACGACTATCGCCAGGAGATTGCGAGCGGCCTGAAGGCGGCCTCCAACCGCTCCTATCACGGCGGCAGTCTTCGCGGCGGCTACGGTCATGGCATGGCGGCCGACATCGTCAGCACCAAGGGCGACAACCGCGCCCAGCGCTGGGTCTCGACCGAGGTGTTGTGGAAGTGGGTGGATACCAACGGCAAGGCGCTCGGCATTGGCCGGCCCTATCTCGACCGCGATCCGCCTCATGTCGGCCCGATCGACGGTCAGGAATATATCTCGAAGCGTGGCGTTGCGACCGACCGCAAGGAAGCCGCCAACACCAAACCGAAGAAGGCGCGCGCGGTGGCCCGCGCCAGGCTACCGAAGGCCCAGGCGGCGCGGGACCAGAAGAGCCCGGCAAAGCCGCAGAAGTCGGCGCAATCCATCGCGAAGCGAACGACCTGAGCCGTCGCTCAGTTTTCTGAGACCGGCAACGGCACGAGGCGCATCTCTTCCGATCCTGCGGCTTGCGTGCGAACGAGCACGGCAAAGATGGTCTCGACCGCAAGCCGCACCGCCGCCTCGATTGCCGTGCCCTTGGCGAGGTGCGCCGCGATCAGGCCGGTGAGGAGATCGCCGGTGCCATAGGGGCGGATCGGCAGGCGCGGCGTCGCAAAGCGTGACAATTGCCCGTCTGCACACAGGACCGTCTCCACCTGCCCCACTGGGGTGTCGGCGAGCGTGCAGCCGGTGGCAACGACGTCGATCCGCCGTTGTCCCGTAATTACGGCCGCCGCAGCGCGCAGGCCGTCGGTGTCTGCGATCTTGACGCCGGAGAGCAGCTCAAGCTCGAACTGGTTCGGCGTGATCAAATGCGCGGCCGGCAACAAGCGGTGCCGCACCACATCCAGAATGCCGTCGGCGACATAAACGCGGCCGTCGTCGCCGATGACGGGATCGCAGAGATAGACGAGCTTCGAATTGCGCGACAGCGCTCGCTCGACAAAATCGGCGATGACGACAGCGTTGTCGGGCGAGCCGAGATAGCCGGTGACGAGCACGGCGGCCTCATCGACAAGGTCCCGCTCTTCAACGCCTCTGAGCAGATCGGCGACCAGCTCGGCGTCGAGCACCCGCCCACGCAAGGTCGGATAGCGCGGATGGTTCGACAGCAGCGTCGTTGGCACCGCGGCGACGTTGACGCCCTCCGCCTGCATCGCATGGACCGCCGCGCTGTTGCCGACATGGCCGTGGACCACCTGGCTTTGAATCGAGATGACGAGCATGCAGAGGTCCGTAGGGTCAATCGTGTCGTTAGGCAAGCGTGGCCCGGATCACGAAAAGTCGTAGCCGAGTCTCGGCCGCGACGCTTGCATCTTCCGCGCCAACCGCCGGTGCCCGCTCTCCTCTGACCGCGCCAATTGATCGGCCACCGCGACGTGGTCTGCATCAGGCTTGTGCTGGTTCAGCTTGGCCTGCCCCTCGATTTGATCGACCATGAGATCGACGACGCGGATCGCAGCCAGCATGCTCTCGCGCTTGCCCGGCTCCATCTGCTGGAGGTCCCAGGGCTGTTTTGATAGGCGCGCCTCGGCGACCGCCAGCAGCGCATCGCCATGGTCACGGTTCTCATCGTGCCCGCGCAGATGCGCCACGCCCGACAGATGCACGGCCTCGTAAAGCCAGGTCGAGACATTGTCAGGGGAGGCGTACCAGTCGTTGGAGATGTAGGCATCGTCGCCGGCAACGATCAGCAGGAAACGCCTGACGCCGTCGGCAAGTTCGACCAGCGGGTTTTTTGCCGTGAAATGGATCTGCACGATCACGCGCCCATCACGCTGATCCAGCACGAACGGCACGTGCGAGGCGCGCGGGCCGCTCGCATCCGCCGCCACGATCACGCCGAAGCCGCGCCGGCCCGCAAATTCCAGCGCGCGCTGCTCCTCGATGCGGAACTGGGGCCGAAGGACATGCATGGCGCGGCACTCGGGCTGGACGAAGGACGATGCAAGGCTAACCCATGATCCCACGAAATCCGAAATGATATTGGGCTGCAAACGCAGATGTCAGGAATGATTTCCGCGGCCCGCAAGCTCGTCGAGATAGGCGCAGAACATATCGCCCAGCCCGTCGGCATGGCGCGTGATCTCCGCCTCGCTGCGCGGCGTTTCCGAGAACCGTTTGCCGACCTCGCTCAGCGTCGTCTTGATCAGCTCCCCGGCGAGCTCGCGCGTCGCCTCCGAGGCCTTTGGCAGCACCTCGCGCATAAAGATCGCGACGATGCCCTCGCCGGCCGCGCGTGCGTCCTGCGCCTCGGGTGCATCGCGATAGAGCGGCGCGGCATCGCTGAGCGCACCGCGGATCGCGGCCTCCTCGCATTCGGAGCGTATGAAGGCGTGGACCAGTGCGCGCAGGCGCACCAAGGGCGGCTTCGTCTGGTCGGCCAAAATGCCGCGCAGGAGCTCGCTCGTGCTTCGCCACTCGTCGCTTTGCAGGCGAAACAGGATCGCCGCCTTGTTCGGAAAATATTGGTAGAGCGATCCGACGCTGACCCCGGCCCGCTCCGCCACCCGCGCGGTGGTGAAACGCTGCGCCCCTTCCTTCGCCAGAACCTGAACAGCGGCATCCAGAATAGCCGTCACCAGCTCGTTGGAGCGGACCTGCTGCGGCTGTTTTCGTGAGGAAACTGAACGACTTCGACGATCGGCCATGATGCGCTCAGGGGAATGCGAATAGGAAATGCGACGAATTAGTCGTATTTCAATTCGCACGCAAGCCCACGCTTTGCCGCGAACTCTGGAGACACGAAATGACCACCCCGACTATCACCTCGCTTGCGCCGCTGCTGGATCGCCTGTTCGACCAGGACGAAGCAGCACGCGGCGCAATGCGGACCGCCTTCGCCGATGTGACCGACGCCGAGCGCGCAAAGATGATGCAGAGCAAGACCGATTACCGCAACCTCTACACCCGCCTGAAGGATGCACCGCTCGCCGTCTCGCGCGAGACCGGCAACCTGCTCTACATGCTGGCGCGCAGCTCGTGCGCGAAGGTGATCGTCGAGTTCGGCACCTCGTTCGGCATCTCGACCCTGCATTTGGCCGCAGGCTTGCGCGACAATGGCGGCGGCCGCCTCATCACCAGCGAGTTCGAGCCATCCAAGGCGGCACGGGCGCGGGAAAACCTCAGGGACGGCGGGCTGATCGATCTCGTCGAAATCCGCGAAGGCGATGCGCTGACGACGTTGAGCACCGATCTGCCCGATCAGATCGATCTCGTGCTGCTCGATGGCGCCAAGGCGCTCTATCCGGAGATCCTCGATCTGCTCGAAGACCGTCTGAAGCCGGGCGCGATCATCGTCGCCGACAATGCCGACTTCAGCCCCGACTATCTCGCGCGCGTCCGCAAGCCCGGCAGCGGCTACATGTCCACGCCCTTCGCCGAGGACGTCGAACTCACCGTGCGGATCAACTAGGACTGCCTCGAACAGCTCGCGACACCTCGGAGCCGCCGTGCGCTTCCTCGCGCGGCGGCTTCATATTGTCGGCCCCTGCAGTCGTCAGGCCCCCTGTCGCAGGCTCGTCACTCACACATGATATTTGCTTCCGACAAAAGCCATGTTGCGCGTGCTAAACATACCTACCGCGCGGTATCTTTCGCGCGCCACGCCCGAGATTGCCATGACGTCCGCCTTCACCTCCTATGCCGCGCTTGCCCTCGCCATCGTGTTCGAGGTGACGGCGTCCGCCTTCCTGCAGCAGTCTGCGCAATTCACCCGGCCCTGGCCGACGCTGGCGATGGTGCTGTTCTATGTCGCCTCGTTCTATGCCCTGTCGGTCGCGATCCGCGTCATTCCCCTGAGCATCGCCTATGCGATCTGGGGCGGGGTCGGCATCATCCTGACCGCCACCGTCTCCTTCGTCCTATTCCGCCAGATGCTCGACGCAGCAGCCTTCGTCGGTATCGCCCTGATCGTCTCCGGGGTCGTGGTCATCAACCTGTTCTCGCAGACGACGGCGCATTGATGCCGGCGAGTGCCTATACCCGCGCCAAGCAGCCCGAGCAGGTGCGGCGCGCCCTGCTCGACCACGCCGCGGCGATCGCCATGGACCACGGCGTCTCCGGTGTCACCGTGCAGGCGGTGGCAGCGGCGGCCGGCGTCACCAAGGGTGGGCTGTTTCATCATTTCGGGAGCAAGCAGGCGCTGATCGAGGGCCTGTTCGCCGATCTGCTCGCCCGCGTCGATGCCGAGATCGACGCCGCCATCGAGGCGGACCCCAAGCCGCGCGGCAGCTTTACGCGCGCTTATGTGCATGCGGTCTTCACCGGCAAGGCGTTCGGCTTCGCCACGCCCTGGGCCGCGCTGAGCATGGTGGTCGTCACCGACCCGTCGCTGCGCAAGCTCTGGAACGACTGGATGAAGGCGCGCCTGAAACGCCACCGTGGCACCGATGCGGCGCCCGAGCTTCAGATCGTGCGTCTGGCCGCAGACGGCGCCTGGCTGTCCTTCGTCACGACGGGACAGACCCGCATGAACGCCGATTTGCGCGCCGTGCACGACCGGCTGATCGCGCAAACCTATCGGCGCGCATAGCCGAGACTGCACTACTGACCTTGCACCGGCTTGGGCGGACGCGGCTTGGATTTCGCCGACTTCGGGCCAGGCTTCGCCGCAGCGCCTGGCGGCGGCGTATCGACCGACACCAGATAGGCCGCGAGCGCCTTGGCGGTATCGGGGCCCGCCGAATAATGGTCCTGGAGGAACCAGGACAGCGTCAGGGTGTAGCGGCCTTTCGCAAGCCCCCGCGGACTGCGATGGCAGGCCGTGCAACCGTCGGCGAACAGCTTTTCGGGCGATTTGCCGGCGTCGAGATTTTGCGCGGACGCAAGCGGTGCCGTCAGCCCGATCGCGGCAGCAGTTATGGTTCCAAGAATCACCAGAGGCGCGACGAGCTCGCGCCCCGGTCGAATGTGCGATCTCAATGTTGTCCCCTAGCCCGTCCCGCGGTCACGCCGCCAGCAACTGATCGAACTCCGGCGGCGCGTAGGCCTTGCCGTCCTGATCGGTGATGACGACCCGCCATCCTTCGCTCGCCCAAACCTTCGCCTTCGCCACGATGAGCAACCGGCTCTCGCGGGCAAAACTGTACTTCTCATTGTCGCGTTCTGCGATCATTTTATAGGCCAATGCTTGTCCCCTTGCGTTGCCCTGCACCCGTTCTCCTCGTGGCAGCGGGCTTTGGCGGCAATTCGCCGGGAGCGTGGCAATTTGGTGCCGTCCGCGGCAGCATTGTGCGCCGGCACCGGTTCCAGCCGAGCGACGGAGGTCAGTCATACGCCGCATCATCAATGCGATTCTGCTTGCCGGGAGCTTATTCGCCGCCCCTATGCGGTGCTGAGCCGCCAGCCGGGCGCCGGCCCATCGCCGCCGCGACGGAGCCGATAATGCCCAAAGATCCGCTCAGTGGACGCGGATGATGTGTGGACGGCCGAGATCGATCAGACCCTGCACAGCCGAAAGACGGTCGTCCAGGGCAGCAATGGTGAGCAACAAATTGTTGCGGCGCTCGTCGAGCAGACCCATCTCGGCGCCGGAGAGTTTCGTGCTCGTCCGCTCCTTTTGGATGCCGTCGAGGGATTTGCGCAAGCCGGCAATCAGGCCGGCCAGCTGTCTGGCCTCTTTGGTCATCGACCGCTTCGCGACATTTTGGCGGCGCGTCTCCGCCTGGCTTTGTCTCATCGTCATCCTCCCGTGCCCCGCTGCCCCGAGTGGATGCCTACAGCTTTGAGTACACAGATTACGATCGATGAAATCTGCCGGCGAAGAACTTTCTTAAATTGTACGCGCACGGAACCCGGCCTGGCGAGCCCAACAAAAAGCCCGGCACGAAGGCCGGGCTTTCGTTGGCAAATGCTAGTGCTTCTCGTGACCGCCGCCTGGGCCGCCGCCGTGCGGAGCGGCATTGATGTGCGGAGCGCCGCCGCCTCCACCGGGATGCTGCGGCATCGCAGGCGCAGCCGCACGCGGCGCAGGCATCTGCGCATGAGCATTCATCGGCGCACCATGGCTGACATTCGGCTGAGCCATATGCGGCATCGCGGGCCGAGCCGCCGGTGCAGCCGACATGCGCTGCGCTTCATGTGCTCGCGCCATCGGCTGCGTACGCACGGCGGCGCGGCTGGCCGCCTGTTCGTGCATCATGCGCGCCTGCGCATCACGGGGATTGCGCCCCTGCACCGCGGCCCGCTCGTTGACGATATGCTGGCTCCGTTCGGCACGATTCCGATCGACGCCAACCGCAGCGTCGCGCTTCGCGATGGCCGCATCATGCCACGCCGTCGCGGCATCACGACCTGAGACCGCGACATTGCCCTTAACGTTGTCTTTGGCATGCGCGTCGCGGCCCAGCGCGACCGCAGCGTCACGCGTCGCCGCGCGTCCGATGCGTGCGGCGTGTGGATCGATCGTCATCCGCGACGCAAAGCGCTCATGCGAGGTCCAGTAGCTATTCCAGTAAGCGTGACGGCGATACCAGGGGCGCCCTTCGTAGTAGCTCGACCAGTACGAGGTCAGCACGAACGGGACGACGGGCACATCGACCTCGTCGGCATAGTCGGGCAGATAGACGTAGTGATTGCGGTAGAGATATTCGAGATATTGCGACGACACCCAGCCGCGGTCGTCGGAGAAGCTCACATCGCACCAGGCATTGCCACGCAGACAACCATGGATGTTGACGCGGGCGCCCTCGGGGACGCGATCGACAAGGGGAAAGCCCGCACCCGGGCCGGCGCGCAGACCGGTCGAGACGGTGACGATGCCCGGCGCGGCCAATGCGGCGGTCGGTGCAAGCAGCAATGCGGCAACTAAAGCGGTTCTCAGTCTCATGGCGAAGTCCTCCTCTGGGAGGCGGAACGCGCGAGCAGAATAAAGCGTTCCGCGCACAAAGGTCGCATCAGCCAAAAGATCGAAAAGCGCACCGCATGCGGTTCAATATTCATCCGCCATTCATCGGCGGAGCGCGCTTCAGTTCACCTGCAACATGAAGGCGTCGAAATACCCGGCGAGCGCCGCAAAATCATTGAGCGGCAGCACCTGTGCAACGTATTGATCGGGCCGCACCACGACCACGCAGCCGGCCTTTCGATCGATGCCGCGTATCTCGAAAACGTCGTGTCCGCTTTTGAGGTCCGGACAAAACATCTTTTCGTAGTCGAGCAAGCCGTAGCGCCCCTTGCGCGGCAGCAGCAGCGTTGGCATCGCCTCGATCGCGAGCGCACGATGGTCCTGCTGGAACACCGCACGCAGATCGATCACGGCATCGATGTCGGCACCGGCTGGCGTGTATCGCCTGAGCGGCGATTCCCTGGCCTCTGCGAGGAAATTGCACAGCGCGCGAATGGAGGAGCCGGCAGCGGCCGGATCTTCGGCGCCGGAGAACGCATAGATGCGAAAGCGGCCATCGGCCTGCGCCGCATGGCCGAGATGAACAGGCTTCGCATCCCCGAGCCGGATCACTGGCGCGGAGTGGAAGCGCTTGCCGATGACGAGGCCTTGCGCGAGATGCTGATGCGAGGCTGCGCCGGTGAGGATTGACGGCGTGTAATGCGTCGCCGTGCCCGCGGTGTAGCGGCCGTGCCTGACGAAGTAATCCTGCGTCTTGGCGGCATCGGCGCCGCCGGCTTTCGCGGCGGAAGCGAGAATCCCGGCCCATTCACGATCGAAATCGATCAGCTCCTTCGCCACCGCCTGTCGCTCGGCCGAATAGGAATGCAACAGGCTCGGCGCACACTGCTTGCGCAGGACAGCTGCGAGCTTCCAGCCGAGATTGAAGGCATCCTGCATCGAGACGTTCATGCCCTGCCCCGCCTTCGGGCTGTGGGTGTGGCAAGCATCGCCGGCGATGAAGATCCGCGGCAGGCGTGTGTCGATCTCGGCCTCCGGCACGTCGTCGAACTTGTCGGTCAGGCGCTGGCCGATCTCGTAGACCGACCACCAGGCGATCTCCTTCACCTCGAGCTTGTGTGGCGCAAGGATCCGCTGTGCTTTCGCAATCACGTCTTCGGCGGTGATGTTGCGGTTGGCGACGCGCTCGCCGACGTCGAGTTTTGCCAGCTCGACATAGAGGCGGACCATGTAGCCGCCTTCGCGCGGAATGATGAGAAGGCTGCCGTCCTTCGCCGACTGGATCAGGGCCTTGAAACGGATGTCTGGAAAATCGGTCACCGCCAGCACGTCCATCACGCCCCAGGCGTAGTTGGCGGAATCGCCATGCAGCTCGCGGCCGATCGATTTGCGCACCGTGCTGCGCGCACCATCGCAGCCGACGACGTAGCGTGCCTTGATCGTCTCGATCTTACCGTCGTCCGCAGCATCGCCGCGTTCGAGGCGCACGGTCACGGCATGGTCGGCGGGACCTGCGGCCGGATCGACCTGGAGGTCGAGCAGACGCCTTCCGTAATAGGGCTCGAGCTTGGCCGGCGACTTTCGCATGACGTCGAGAAAGCCGTCATGGATGCGCGCCTGGTTGAGGATGACGTGCGGGAATTCCGACAGCCCGTCCTCGACATCCTGCACCCGACCGCTGCGGACGATCTTCTCCGGCGCGCCCTCGTCCGGCTTCCAGAACGTCGTCTCGTTGACCCAATAGGCCTCCTTCAGCACACGCTCGCTGAAACCGTAGGCGTGGAACATCTCCATGGTGCGGCAGGCGATGCCGTCGGCCTGGCCGACGGCGAGCCGGCCCGGCTTCTGCTCGACGATGTAGGTCTTGATATCAGGAAATTGCGCGAGCTGGGCCGCGAGCGTCAGGCCCGCGGGGCCACAGCCGACGATGAGGACATCGACCTCGTCAGGCACGGCGCCGACGGCACCCGAGGCCTGAAAGCGCTCGGCGGGATCGGCAATCTCGGGATCGCCCGGCTGGAATCCATTGAGATGGAATTGCATGAGCACCTCTCCCGCTGACGTCTTGTTCGATATTGATCAGTATGCTGACTATCAGTATACTTGTCAACGATCGTCCGCCGTCCCTGCCCGCACGGAGAATTCGGTGAAAGACAACAACGATATGCCCGGCCATCTGGCGCGGCGGTTCCAGCAGATCGCGGTCGCCGTGTTTCTGGCCGAGGTCGGCGAAGCCGGCTTCGACCTCACCCCGGTGCAGTACGCAGCGCTTGCGACCATCAAGGCCAATCCCGGGCTCGACCAGGTCACGCTCGCAGGATTGATCGCCTATGACCGGACCACCATCACCGGCGTGGTCGATCGCCTCGTGCAGAAGGGCCTTGCTGAGCGGCGCGCCTCAAGCCGCGACCGCCGCGCCCGCGAGCTCGAGATCACCGACGAGGGCCGCCGCACGCTGCGCAAGATCACACCCGCGGTCGAATCCGCGCAAGCGATCATGCTGCGCGGCCTCAGCACCAAGGAAGGCGAGGATCTGATGCGGCTGCTACGCAAGGCCATCGCCGCCGGCAACGAGCTCAGCCGCGCCCCCCTGCGTGAGGTGTAGACATACCCGCAGTTCTGGACCCATTTGTCGCAGACCTGCGAAACCTGGAACTAACCTTCGGTTGCTACCGTCGTCTCCAATTCTGCGCTTAACGCGCGATTAACTTTGCCGGTTTGGAGTTTCGGATGTTCAGGTTTGTCATTGCCGCCGCAGTCATCGCGCTGTCCACCGGTCATGCGCTCGCGAATGGGCATGGCGGCGGCGAAGCCCCTGCTGCGCCGAAGAGCGAGGCGGTGCCCGCTCCCGCGCGCTACGTTGTGACCAAGCAGGGCCCCAAGCTTGTCGATCTCAAGGGCATGACGCTCTACTTCTATGAGCGTGACACCAGCGGCAAGACGTCGAGCTGTGACGGCAAATGCGCTGAGGCCTGGATTCCGCTGGCTGCTCCCGCGAATGCACAGGCGACCGGCGATTTCACGCCGATTACCCGCAGCGACGGCAGCAAGATGTGGGCCTTCCGCTACCGACCGCTCTACACGTCAGTGGCCGACAAGGCGCCGGGCGAAGCCAATGGCACCGCCACGACGTTGCAATGGCGCGTCGCTCGGCCCGAGGATTAAGGCCGGAACGCCGCGTGTCGATCACCGCCTGACGTGCCCGCGAGCTTGGCGTGAGCCGTGGCATCGACCGAGGCGTAATTCACCTCCGGATTCCAGTGCAGCACGGAGTACACGACCAGTCCGGCCAGGATCGATCCGTAGAAGCCAAGCGTGGCCAAACGCCACTTGCGCACAACGCGACGGTCGTCGTCATTCAATGGATCAAGAAAATTTTGCATGATGCCTCCAATGGCAACGAGCCATTGAGACATAGCGCAACCGGCACGAGGCGCCTGTGAAGCAGTTCACTTTTGCAGCGGGCTGGACGTCGCTCGACGCAGTCCCATCATTCAAGCTTCGGTGATGCGGCTGACGTGACAGGTCAGATCAGCTGCCTCACCCGCGCCAGCTCGGCCCCGCATCGACCTGCGCGCTTTGTCCGGGCGGCAACACCACGACGGTCGCGTTGAGCTTCACCCGGTCGAACAGATCGATCACGTCCTCGTTGCGCATCCGGATGCAGCCCGAGGAGATCGCCTGGCCGATATATTCCGGCTGGTTGGTGCCGTGGATGCGGTAGAGCGTGTCCTTGTTGCCGGTATAGAGATAGATGCCCCGCGCGCCCAGCGGATTGGCGGGACCACCGGCCACGCGCGCCGGGTACGGCCCGAGCCGCGCCTGGATCTCTGCCGTCGGCACCCAGTCTGGCCATTCCGCCAGACGGCCGACACGCGCGACGCCCGAGAAGGCCATCGCCTCTTCGCCGACCGCGACGCCGTAGCGGATCGCCTTGCCGTCGGGCAGCACGTAGTAGAGGTAGCGCGCATCGGTATCGACCAGGATCGTGCCCGGCTGCTCCTTGCGCGGATAGTCGACGATATGACGGAGATATTGCTCGGGCACGTTGGCCTGGGCGTAAGGCGTGTGCGCCAGCAACTGCCGGTCGCGCGCCGTCATGCTCGCATCCGTCGATGGCGAGAGAGTCGTCTGCATGCAGCCGCCGAGCGGCAGCAAGGCAACGACGAACATAGCGAATAGAGATCTTGGCACCGCCGGCCCCCGATAGCGGATAGCAGCGCCCCCAGCACCCTAAGAATGCTGCCCAAATCGTGCTGAAAACAAGGCAATGCGGAACACGTGCCCGTGTTCGGTACAGCTGGGTTCCATGACCACAAACGGCGGAAGACGGCCGCGATGTCTCCATCGCCTCGCCTTGCTTTGGTCAAACCCGGCTGGACTCGTGCGACATCGGGCCAACCTGATGAGATTTGGGGTGGGTCAATGTAACAGATCGGCTCGCGCCAATGCGGACGACCAAGGGGTCAAAGGAGCTGCGATGCTCGCGACGTTGAACAGCCGGCAGATCGTCGATGAGATCGTGAAGGACACGGTCAGCAATAACGATCCGCACGACGCCGTCCAGATTTCGCCGGACGTGGTGCGGGCTTCGCGTGTGAGCGGCGAGGCGCCCACGCTGGCACCAGAGTTCACGGCCCGTCCGGAGCCGAAATTCTTGCCGGAGCCCAAAATTCATCCGGAGCCGAAGGTCAGCCCTGCCCCGGAACCGCAAGCGGCAGCGCCTTCGGTCGACACCGCCGTGCGCGTGACCGCGAGCGATAGTCGCAGCCGGCCCAAGCGATCGGCCGCCGGCAAATGGCTGCGCGGCGCGTTCCTCACGTTCCTGTTCGCGGGCGGTAGCGCTGCCGCCACCATCGGTTGGGAGAAGCACGGCGACGCCGCAAAGCAGATGCTTGCCGAATGGACACCGGCCTTGATGTCGCTGTGGCCATCGACATCGCAGACAGCGCCGGTCGCAACCGCGCCAGCCGCACCGCCCGTCACACAGGATCAGGCCGCGGATCAATCTGCGCCGGCGCCTGCAGCGCCAGTTACCGCTGCCGCGCCTGCCACGACACAAGCCGATGCCACGCAAACAGTGGAGTCAATGACGCGCGACATCGCCGCGATGGCGCAGCAGATCGAGCAGCTCAAGGCCAACATCGCCGAGTTGAAAGCGGGTCAGGAGCAGATGGTCCGCGAGATGGCGAAGCCGTCAGCGCCAAAGCCGGTCGCCGAGGCGAAACCGCCGGTCGATCCGCGCGCGCGCGTGTCCGCGCTGCCGCCACGAGCTCCGGCGCCGATGCCGCCGCCGGTTCGCAGACCGAAGCCGGTCGTATCACACACCTACACGCCGGCTTATTCGCCGCCGCCGATCGCACCTCCGGCGCCGCCTTCGCAGGCTGCCGCGGTCCCGCCGCCGGTGGCACCACCGGTCGCGACGACACAAGCCGTTGCCGATGATGATGGACCTGTCGTACGTCCACCGATGCCGGTGCACTAGGTCTGCATCAAACGACAACGCAAAGCTGTCTGACTCGATGCGATGATGTGAGTCCGTGGGACTACGGTAATGCGCCAACGTCCGCAAAAGAGAAAAGGCCGTCGGGATCTATGCCGCCGGCCTTCTCTTGCAGCTGCCGGTTCCCGGAGCCCGGTTCTGCTGCAATTCCATGCCTTATGATCAGGCTGACATATTTAATAAAATCTTAAGGCGATCGAGCGTTGCACATGATTTCTGCGCCATAAGCACAGAGATTGCGCGCTCCGTTTATCGGATAAATATCGACTCAGTGGTATGATCCCCCAGGTTTTTGAAGACTTCCGTTGAAGGCTTCGTTTGAAGACTTCGTTTGAAGACTTGGTCGTCACACCGGGGAATTCAGATGCCGTACTACTCCTTCGATCTCGTGGTAGGTGAAGAGTTCAAGAACCAGGGCGGAATCATCCTCGAAGACATCGAGGTCGCCTCCGATCGCGCCGTTCAACTCGCGAACGAGCTGTCGCAGGTGAAGCCTGAGCTGCAGCGGAAAGGTTGCGCGGTGCGCGTCACCGATCGCGATCACAACGAGGTCTATCGCACGCCGCTGGATCCCGTGCCGGCCTGGCGTCGCTAGCGCCTCGGCGAGCTTCACGGCCGCGCGCCCCATTGCGAAGCGGCGCTTCAGCCGCTAGCCTCCCCCGAAAATCCGGGGAGGTACAAGAATGCGCTACGGTTTCCTGATGGCAGGTCTGTTGCTGATTGCTGCTCCCGCCCAAGCAGCTGACGACCATACCCGCTCGACCTATGTGACGATGGTCTTGCAGGCCTTTGCCGCCAAGGTCGAATGCCCGAACACGGATGTCGCCTATCAGGACCTGGTGCAGAAGGCGCAGCAGATGCAGCTGCCGGACGGCACCACCGAGCAGGTACGCAAGGCCATTGCCTGGATGCACACCGGCGGCAAGATGGGCGAGAAGCAGTCGGACGACATCATGGCGGAGGTCGCGGTGGCGACCCAGGCGACCGACCTCGACCAGCGCCGGCTCGGCATGAGCAATTGGTGCGAAAAGCAGAAGACCAATCTCGCCGGCCTGATCCGCAGCAAGGGCGGTTAACCGGCTTCTCTCGCGCTGTTAAGCACGCCGCGACGGAACCGCCGTCGCGGCCCATAATCGTCACATTCCTGGTCAGCATGCGGGGCGTCTTCAAACTGGAGAACCCCATGCGGATCACTCATCTCGTCTTCGCCGGCGTGCTCGCGGCGAGCGCCGTGCTGACAGCGCCCGCGCTGGCGAAGAATTCCGATGCCCAGAAAGGCGAGGACAAGGCAGCCTCGTCGTCCTGCAGCGCCTATCAGCAGGCGGCGGACGGATCCTGGGAGCAACTCCCCTGCAAGGAGACCGGCGAGCGCGCGCAACCGCAGACGCAGCACAAGCCGGTGACGCAAGGCACCGACCAGGACGAGCGCTAGGCCCCCGACCGGGCGGGAACCGGCCGGCCTTGGCAGGTTCAATTGAAGCCGCGATCCGGCAATCAGCTCTGGTGCGGACCGCGGATGATATTCATGGCATCCTCGATGTGGCGCCATTCCTTCGCCTCATCCGCCTCGCCGCGGCCCTCGCAGGCCTGGGCCTGTTCGGCCGCCTTCGCAATTGCAGCGAAGCCATGCTTTTCCAGCATCTGCCGGGCGACGGTATGAACCTGGACCTCGGACATCATGGGCGCTCTCCCGTTTGACCAAGCCGCGGTGCGTCGCTCGCGTCCCGCGGGTTTCCGACAACGATCGAGCCGCGCGTCTCGTTCCGCTTGCACCACATGCGACAAAGGCGGCCCGCTATGCCCAGCGGACCGCCTTTTCACCCACCCCAAACCGGAGTCTTCGGCCGGGTCCCCTACCCGACCGCCATTTTCTTGCGCTCGAAATCGTTGGGCACCTCGATATCGACCTCGAGGGTCGAGACCTCGTCGCCGCGCTCGAGCCGGACGATGACCTTGGTCGGATCCAGCGTGACGTGCCTGGACACGACAGCGAGGATTTCCTCACGCAGCACGCCGAGCAGATCGGGCTGGCCGCGCAGTCCGCGTTCATGGGCAAGCAGGATCTGCAACCGTTCGCGAGCGACGGGTGCGGACGCCTTGTTGCCGCGGAGAAGCCGAAGCAGACCCATGCTCATGCAGCCCTCCGTCGCAGCAGGCGATCAATGAACCCCTTGCGCTCGGTCGGCACCTGCATCGGCACGGTGTCGCCGCACAGCCGCCGCGCCGCGTCCATATAGGCCCGCGCGGGCGCGCCGTCTGCGTTCGACAGCGTCACCGGCGTGCCGACATTGGAGGCCTTCAACACGTCCTGACTCTCCGGGATGATGCCGAGCAGGGGCGTTGCGAGGATTTCCAGGATGTCGTCGATGGTCAGCATCTCGCCGCGCGCGGCGCGGGAGGGATCGTAGCGGGTGATGAGAATGTGCTTCTCGACGCGCTCGCCCTTCTCGGCCCGTACGGTTTTGGAATCGAGCATGCCGATGATGCGGTCGGAATCGCGCACCGAGGAGACTTCCGGATTGGTGACGATCACGGCCTCATCCGCAAAGCGCATCGCCATGGAGGCGCCGCGCTCGATGCCGGCCGGGCTGTCGCAGATCACCCAATCGAATCGGCTGCGCAAATCAGCGATGACCTTGCCGACGCCCTCTTCCGTCAGCGCGTCCTTGTCGCGGGTCTGCGACGCCGGCAGCAGCCAGAGGTTCTCCAGCCGCTTGTCCTTGATCAGCGCCTGCGGCAGCTTGGCGACGCCCTGCACCACGTTGATGAGGTCGAACACGACGCGGCGTTCGGCGCCCATCACGAGGTCGAGGTTGCGCAAGCCGACGTCGAAATCGACGACGACGACCTTGTCGCCGCGTTGCGCGAGCGCAGCGCCCAGCGCGGCGGTCGTGGTCGTCTTGCCGACGCCGCCCTTGCCTGATGTCACGACCAGTACCTTGGCCATCTCAAATATCTCCTTCTGGTCAGTTCAGCGCAGTAATTCGCATGGTGTTGGCCTGAAGCCAGGCCTGGGCCGGCTTGCCGCGCAGGGCTTCGTCGATGTCGTCCGCGGTCTGATAAAACCCATCGATTGCAAGCAGTTCGGCCTCGATCTTCTGGCAATAGATGCGCGCGCTGGTGTGACCGTTCACGCCCGCCATGGCGCGGCCGCGGAGCGCGCCGTAGATGTGGATGGAACCGCCGGCGACGATCTCGGCGCCGGAGCCGACCGAACCCAGAATGGTGACGTCGCCTTCGGGGAAGATCACGGTCTGGCCGGAGCGCACGGGGCTTTCGAGCAGCAGCGAAGTCGGCTTGGTCTCGATCTTGGACTCGAGCTTCTTGGGTGCGCTCGGCTCGATCACGCAGCTGCGCCCGCCCGAGAGCAGCGGCGGCATGAACGGGGTCAGCCGCGCCTCCTCCACGCCCTCGATTCCGAGCACGCGGATGTTGCGGTCCTGCAGGCTGGTGAGGAGATGACCGATTCCGGCCTGACTGAGATCGACCGAGGACAGGTCGATCACCACGGGCCGGCCGGCGAAGAAGCCCGGCGAGCGCGCGATGGTGGCGTCGATCTCCGCAAGCCAGTCCTGGATCGGAACCGTCGGCACGAACACGAAGGCCACATAGGAGCGCCCGCGCAGGCGCACCATTTGGCGTTGGACTTTTGCTGCAGCCTCCATAGCGGCCGACTCGTTCCCCGTTATTGAATGGTTAACGATGCGACCGATACGGTTAATGACTGGTTAATTTTTCCATGGGGTTACGTGGGTGGGAGGCTAGCGGCTGGGCCGACCTACCGCCGCGGTCCTCAATCTATCCCCGTCATCCTGAGGTGCGAGGCGCGCGATGCACAGCATCGCGCGGGGAGCCTCGAAGGATGCACGGCCGAGGAGCCAGCCGGGCTGTCGCCCTTCGAGGGCCGCTGAAGAAGCGGCCACCTCAGGGTGACGGTGATAGATTGGCGCTCAACTGCATCAACATCGTCATTACGAGCGCAGCGAAGCAATCCAGACTGCCTCGGCGGAGAGACCCTGGATTGCTTCGCTTCGCTCGCAATGATGAGGAGAAAGCCGAGCCCCCTACTTCTTCACCTTGCTCGCATCCATCTTGATCGCGGGATCCAGCAGCTTGGTCGAAAACGCTGTGGTCACGTCGAACGGCTTTTCCATGCCCAGATACGTCTGGACCAGCTCGTAGTCCTTCTTCATCCGCTCGCCGTCGATCCAGCCGAGACCCTTGGTGGTGGTGAACTCGTCGGTCATCAGGTACTTGATGCGCTCCCACTGGCGCTCCTGGTTCTCTTTGTCGAGACCGGAGACCTGGTCGAGCAGCGCCTTCAGGCACGGCGTGACGTCGGCGACGCAGGCCGCAAAGGCCTTCTGCGAGATGCGCACGAATTCCTCGACCAGCTTCGGGTTCTTCTGGAGGTAGGCGCCGTTGACGATCAGCGAATTGCCGTAGGGGTTGAGGCCGATGTCCTTCCAATTGACGTAGCCGAGGTCCTGCCCGAACTCGATTACCTTCAGATCGTGCTCGTTGTAGAAGTCGCTGATGATGTCGACGGTGTGGCTCTTCAGCGCGGCGATCTTCGCGGTCGGCCCGATATTGACAAAGCTGACGGAGTCGGGCGCGAGGCCGGCGGCCTTGGCAAAGGCCGGCCACATCACGCGCGAGGCGTCGCCGGGCGGATTGCCGATCTTGTGGCCGGCAAAATCCTTCACGCCGTTCACGCCGTAGCTCTTCAGCCAGTAGAACGTCTGGCCGGTGTTGGCGTAGATGCTCATCAGCGCGACGTCGTCGGCGCCCTTGCTCTTGGCGACCAGCATGGTGGCGAGGTCGGCGATGCCGAACGGCGAGCCGCCGGAGCCGACCTTGGCGGCGGACACGCCGGAGCCCTTGCCGACCTCGATGGTCAGGTCGATGCCGGCCTTCTCGTACCAGCCCTGCGCCTTGGCGTAATAGAACGGCGAATGGTCGGCCGTCGGCGTCCAGTTCAGGATCAGATTCACCGCCTCGCCAGCGCTTGCCGGCATTGCCGGCAAACCCAGCGCCAGCGTCAGAAGAGCCGCCTGCAAACGTTTCATCGCCTGTCTCCCCGTTGCCGCGACCCGGCTTGTCGCTCTCCTCATGTGAGGCTACCAATGCAACAAGCCCGCCCTCAACTTGTCAACTGTTTGGTTGGAAATGCCCGCAAAACGATCAGGCGACACCGTGCCGCAGCGCCGTGACCCCGTCGCCACCCGCAAGAAGCTGCTCACCGCGGCGCGGCAGGAGTTCGCCCGCCACGGTTTTGCGGGCGCCCGCGTCGACGAGATCGCCGAGCGCGCCGGCGTCAACAAGCAGCTGGTCTACCACCACTTTGGCGACAAGGACGCGCTCTACCTCGCCGTGCTCGAATGGGTTTATGAGGACATCCGCGAGCAGGAGCGCAAGCTCAATCTCGAGGGCCTGCCGCCGGACAAGGCGATCCGCCGCCTGATCGAGGCCTCGTTCGATCATCTCGCGGACAACCCCGATTTCATCGTGCTTTTGAACGACGAGAACCGCGGCGGCGCCCGCCACGTCCGCGGCTCGACGCGGCTGGAGGCGATGCATTCGCCGCTGGTGAAGAGCGTTTCCCACATCCTCCGTGAAGGCGTGCGCGCCGGAATTTTTCGCAAGGGGATCGACCCTGTCCAGCTCTACATCTCGATCGCAGGTTTGAGCTACTTCTTCTTCTCCAACACGCCGACGCTGTCGGCGATCTTCGGCAAGGACCTGTCGAGCCGCGCCCAGCGCGGCGCCCGCCGCCGGCATGTCGCCGATCTGGTGCTGCAGTCGCTCCGGCCATAATCAACCAACTGGTTGAAACTTGCCCCAAGGCCGGTTAGGCTTGCCGCCGCGGCGTCGGGGCCGTGGCAATAGGGAGCAAAACGTGGCAGGTGACGGAGCCAGCAGTCCGGCGCGCAGCTTTGCGATCGTCCTGATCGTGCATCTGGCCGTGCTCGTGCTCTGGCAGGTCGCAGTCGACGCCTTCCACGTGCCGAAATTCATTCTCCCCTCGCCGCTTGCGACGGTGCAGACGCTGGGAACCGCGAGCTACGCCTGGGGCGCCAACACGCTGGTGACGGCAGTCGAGATCCTCGGCGGCTTCGCGCTCGGCGCCTTCGTCGGCGTCGCGCTCGCGGTGATCTTCAGCTGGGCGCCGCTGCTCAGCCTCGTGCTGTTGCCGTTGTTCGTGACGCTCAACATGATCCCGAAGGTGGCGCTCGGCCCGCTCTTCATCGTCTGGTTCTCCTACGGCATCCTGCCGAACATCCTGATCGCCTTCAGCATCTGCTTCTTCCCGATCCTGCTCACCACCGCGCGCGGCTTGCGCGAGGTCGAGCCGGACCTGCTCGATCTCGTCAAATCGCTGCGCGGCTCGCGCTGGACACTGTTCCGCAAGATCCAGCTGCCGGGATCGCTGCCTTACGTGTTCTCCGGCATGAAGGTCGGCGCCATCCTCGCGGTCGCCGGCGCCATCGTCGGCGAGTTCATCGCCTCCGAGCGCGGGCTCGGCTACCTCATGATCCAGGTGCAGTCGTCGCTCGACACGCCCGCGATGGTGATGGCCGTCGTGTTGCTGACTCTGCTCGGCATCGCTCTCTACGGCCTGGTGCTCGTCCTCGAACGCATGTTCGTGGTCGGCGACGCCAGGCAGAACTAAAGGATCTAGCCATGCTGCTCACCCGCCAGACGCTGCCGAAGACGATTCCGGATATCGCCGCCCTCGACGACCTCCTCTGCCGTCCGACCCAGGCGCTGATCGACGATCTCAAAAAGGTCGAGGGTGACATCATGATCCTCGGCGTCGCCGGCAAGATGGGGCCGACGCTGGCAGGGTTGGCCAAAGCCGCCGCCCCCGAACGCCGCGTCATCGGCGTCGCCCGCTTCAGCGACGGCAGTGTCAAGGACTGGCTGCACGCGCGCGGCGTCGAGACCATCAATTGCGACCTGCTCGATGAAGCCGCGATCAACGCGCTGCCGAAGGCGCCGAACATCGTCTTCATGGCCGGCCGCAAGTTCGGCGCCGAGGGCGATCTGTCGCTGACCTGGGCCATGAACGCCCATGTGCCCGCGCTGGTTGCGCAGGCCTTCCCGTCGTCGCGGATCGTGGCGTTCTCGACCGGCTGCGTCTATCCCTTCGTGCCCGTCGACGGCAAGGGCTCGACCGAGGACATGGCGCCGAACCCGCCCGGCGAATACGCCCAATCCTGCGTCGGCCGCGAGCGCATGTTCGAGTATTTTTCGCACAAATTTTCGACGCCAGGCCGGCTGTTCCGGCTCAACTACGCGATCGACATGCGCTACGGCGTGCTGCACGACATCGCGACCAAGGTGCTGACGGGCACGCCGATCGACGTCAGCCTCGGCCACGTCAATTTCATCTGGCAGGGCGACGCGTCCGCGCAGGCGCTGCGGTGCCTGG
This sequence comes from Bradyrhizobium ganzhouense, assembly GCF_049949285.1. Taxonomy (NCBI): domain Bacteria; kingdom Pseudomonadati; phylum Pseudomonadota; class Alphaproteobacteria; order Hyphomicrobiales; family Nitrobacteraceae; genus Bradyrhizobium; species Bradyrhizobium ganzhouense. The sequence continues at coordinate 4,492,471 of NZ_CP181318.1, read as the reverse complement.
CGCATTGCACCGCGCCGACCTCGCCAATCAATGTCAGCGGCCACGAGATCCTGGCGGTGCGCGATCTCGCACAGAAATTCGGCGCCCGCTTCGGCCGCGCGCCGGTGCTGACAGGCCAGGAACAGCCGACGGCGTGGCTGACGGACACGACGAAAGCCGTCGGGCTGTTCGGCCTGCCCGTCGTCGACACCGAGCAGCTGATCGCCTGGACCGCCGACTGGGTTTCCCGCGCGATGCCGAGCCTCGGCAAGCCGACTAAATACGAGGTGCGCGATGGCCGCTACTGACGGGCCTCCCGTCATCAAGCTTGGCCCCGAGGATGCGATGGCGGGGCTCGTGCTGTCGACGGAAGCGCACTGGAACCAGACCGAAGAGGACTGGCGCGTCTTCCTGCGCGACGGCGTCGTGTTCGGCATCCGCACCGGCGTGCTGTTGGTCGCAACGGCCGCGCTGCTACCCTATTCCGGCAACAACGCCTGGATCAGCATGGTGCTGGTGACCGCAAGTCACCGCCGGCGCGGCCTCGCCACGCGCCTCGTGGATGCCTGCCTGGAAACCGCCCGCAAGAACGGCCTGACCAGCTGGCTCGACGCAACGCCGGACGGGGTTGCTGTCTACGGGCCGCTCGGCTTCACCCCGACGCTGCAATTGCGCCGGCTGAAGCTGGCGAAGCCGGCACAGGCTCCCGCGGCCCCAGCGCCGCCGGCCGCATCGCTCGACGCGCTTCGCGCGCGCGACCGGCGCGCCACCGGGCTCGATCGCACCGCCCTGCTCTCTGCCTTCGCCCAGCGCTCCGGCTCGCGCATCGTCTCCGCGAACGGAGCTATCGCGCTGGTGCGCGACGGCCGCACCGCCCGCCACATCGGCCCGTTATTCGCCGACAATGCCGCGGCAGCGCTGACCCTGGTTCAAACGATCGTACGCTCCGAGACCGGACCGCTGCTGATCGATGCCGTCGCCCCGCAGGCTGCGTTCCTTGAGGGATTGACCGCCTCTGGCTGGACCATCGAGCGGCCGTTCCAGCGCATGCGGTTCGGCCCCGCCACCACCGTGGCCGAAGAACTGCCATTCGCCGTCGCCGGCCCCGAATTCGGATAGGACATCATGCACCACAGCCAGATCAACAGCGACATCCGCAAGCTGATTGCCGAGGGCACCGTTGTGCCGGCGCATCCGCTCGCGCTCACCGCCGAGCGCCAGCTCGACGAAAAGCATCAGCGCGCCCTGACGCGCTACTACATCGACGCGGGCTCCGGCGGCCTTGCCGTCGGCGTCCACACCACGCAATTCGCGATCCGCGACGTCGGCCTCTACCGCCCCGTGCTCGAGCTTGCGGCCGAGACCGCGGCGGGCTGGACCAAGCGACCGCTGGCGATGGTGGCGGGGCTTGCCGGCCCGACCCGGCAGGCAACGGCCGAAGCACGCACGGCGCGCGACATCGGCTATCACGCCGGCCTGCTCAGCCTCGCCGCGATGAAGAGTGCTTCCGAGGACGAGATCATCGCGCATTGCACAGCTGTCGCGGCCGAAATTCCGCTGGTCGGCTTCTACCTCCAGCCGGCCGTCGGCGGCGTCATCCTGTCGAGCCGGTTCTGGCAGCGCTTTGCCTCGATCGACAACGTGATCGCGATCAAGATCGCGCCGTTCAACCGCTATCGGACGCTCGACGTGCTGCGCGGCGTCGCAGCCGCGGGCGCGCTCGACCGCGTCGCGCTCTACACCGGCAATGACGATCACATCCTGCTCGACCTGATGCTGCCGTTCGATCTGCGCGACAAGGGCGTCAGCACGCGCACCTACTTTAGGGGTGGCCTGCTCGGCCACTGGTCGGTCTGGACCGCGAGCGCCATCAAGCAGTTCGAGCGCTGCAAGGCGGCGCGGCACAAGGACAGCGTCCCGGCCGATCTGCTTGCCCTCGACGCTCGCGTCACCGACTGCAACAGCGCCTTCTTCGACGTCGCCAACAATTTTCACGGCTGCATCGCCGGCTGCCACGAAGTGCTGCGGCGCCAGGGCCTGATGCAAGGCCTGTGGTGCCTCGATCCGAACGAGGGCCTCAGCCCCGGCCAGAAGGACGAGATCGACCGCGTATATCGCGAACATGCCGACCTCAGCGACGATTCCTTCGTCGCGGCCAATCTGAGCAAATGGCTGGCATGAGCTCTAAACCCTTCATCAGCCTGCAAGGCGTCCGGAAGGTCTATCGCAGCGGCGGCGCCGAATTTCTCGCGGTGTCCGACGTCACGATGGACGTGAAGGAAGGTGAGCTGGTCTCGCTGGTCGGCCCGTCCGGCTGCGGCAAGACCACGGTGATGAAGATTCTTGCGGGCCTGCATGGCGCCGACGGCGGTACGGTGACGATCGGCAACGATAGCAGCCCGTTTGATCCGACCCGCGACATCGGCATGGTGTTCCAGCAGGCGCTGCTGCTGAAATGGCGCACCATCCTGGACAACGTGCTGCTGCCGGCCGAGATTGTCGGCCTGCCGATGAAGGCCGCGCGCGAGCGGGCGCGCGATCTGCTCAATCTGGTTGGCCTTGCCGGCTATGAGCAGAAATATCCGCGAGAGCTGTCCGGCGGCATGCAGCAACGCACCGCGATCGCGCGCGCCTTTATCCACGATCCAAAACTGATCCTGATGGACGAGCCGTTCGGCGCGCTGGACGCGCTGACACGCGAGCAGATGAATCTGGAGATGCTGCGGATCTGGCGCGAGAGCGGCAAGACCATCATCTTCGTCACGCACTCGATCCAGGAGGCCGTGTTCCTGTCCTCGCACTGCGCGGTGCTGACCGCGGGACCCGCGAAGATGGCCGATTACTTCCCGATCGACCTGCCCTTCCCGCGCGATCTTCCGCTCAAGACCACGGATGCGTTCGGCGCCTATGCAAGGCGGATTTACGCGAAGCTGGGATTGGGCGCGGCGTAGGACGCTCCCTCTGCGGTCATTCCGGGGCGCGACGAAGTCGCGAACCCGGAATCCATCGGGCTCTAATACGCGCGGTGAAATGGATTCCGGGTTCGCGCCAAGAGGCGCGCCCCGGAATGACGGCGTCCTTTCGGATCGAGATCGAAGCGCCGCCCCTTTCAGGTCAAGTCTTGTTGCGCATCTTGCTGAGCAAATAGTTGTCGTAATAATTCTCCGCGATCTGCGTATAGAACAGCAGCTCCTTCATATACGCGTCGTGGCTTTCCTTGGTGCGCTTGAACAGATCGCTCTTGGCCGCGAGCTCGTTCAGATGCTCCTGGGCCGCATTGTAGCTGGCTTCCATCACCGGCTGCGGGAACGCCTTCAGCTCCGCGCCGTTTGCGATCAGCCGCTTCAGCGCCGCCGGATTGACGCTGTCGTACTTCTCCAGCATCCAGGCGCCGGCCGCGGACGCGGCCTGATTGACGATCGCCTGATACTGCTTCGGCAAGCTCGCCCACTTCTCGTCATTGACGATCATGTGCAGCATGGCGCCGCCTTCCCACCATCCGGGGAAGTAGTAGTATTTTGCGACCTTCTGGAAGCCGAGCTTCTCGTCGTCATAGGGACCGACGAATTCGACCGCGTCGAGCGAGCCCTTTTCCAGCGCCGCGTAGATGTCGCCGCCCGCGAGCTGCTGCGGCACGACACCGAGGCGCGCCAGCACATGGCCGCCCATGCCGGCGATACGGAATTTGAGGCCCTTGAGATCGTCGACGGTCTTGATCTCCTTGCGGAACCAGCCGCCCATCTGGGTGCCGGAATTGCCGCAGAGGATCGCGTGCGTCTTGAAGGGTTTGAGCGCCTCGTTGACCAGCTCGGCGCCGCCGCCGAAGTGCCACCAGGATTCCTGGTGGCGGTGGTTCATGCCGAACGGCGCTCCGGTGGCGTAGGCCAGCGCCGGCTCCTTGCCGATGTAGAAGTAGAGCGGCGTCTGCGCCATCTCGACCGTGGCGACGCTGACGGCATCGAGTGCCTGCAGACCGGGGACGAGCTCGCCGGCGGCAAAGGTCTGGATCTGGAATTTGTTGTCGGTGGCTTCAGCGACGTATTTCGCAAAGGTCTGTGCCGTGCCGTAGATGGTGTCGAGCGACTTCGGGAAGCTCGAGGTCAGACGCCATTTGATCTCGGGCGCGCTCTGCGCGATCGCAGGTGCAGCAACCAGCGTCGTCGCACCGGCGACTGCGCCGCCCTTGAGGAATGTACGGCGTTTCATGATGGCGTCTCTCCCTATGAGTCTGGCTTGAAATGGGTGGCGCAAGCCACGGTCTTCGCGGACCGTTTGCCCGTTCCTGCCATGCAGTTCAAGCCATGACAAAGGAGGGGCGGCCTGCCAAATCAGGCCGCCTCGGCATGCCGCCGCGGATCGCTCAGGCGTCCCCGACGAAGACCGACAGCGCCCGCTGCAATTCCTTGTAGGCGCGCGGCCCGATCTTGGCTGCGAGCGCCTTGTCGCTCTCCGCGGCCGCCGGCCTCAGCCGGCCCAGCAGCGCCGCGCCGGCCTCGGTCAAATAGAGCACGTAATAGCGGCGGTTGACCGCCGACGCAGTACGCCGCACCAGGCCACGGCCTTCCAGATGATCCACCAGCCTGCCGAGCCCGGCCCGCTCAATCGACAACAGCTGCGCGACAGCGAGCTGGTTGACGCCGGGATTGGCGTCGATCACGCAGAGCACCGAAAATTGGGCGGGACTGATCTCGAAGGCCGCCAACTGCCGGCTGAATTCCTTGAAGATCCAGAGCTGCGCCCGGCGAATGCTGTAGCCCAGCAGTTGCGAGAGGTCCCCCAGCGCAAGCGGTTTCACCTTGGCCGTCTTCGTGCCGGGGACGATGCGCGGCGCCGGTCGCGGCGGCTTTGTCACGCGTGCCGCCCGCTGCGGTCGCGCAATCCGTTTCCCGACCCGTGCCTTGCCTGGCTGCATTGACGTGCGTCTTTCGGAAAGCCGGTGCAAGCGCATCCGGCTGCATCTCGAGGATTCGGACAGCGAGTCTAACGCAACGCGGCCGGATCGAGAAGCCGCGCGGATCATCGCGCCGGCGCGTACAGCTTCTACGACAGGTTGCACAGCAATATCGCGCAATGCGTCATGTTGACACGGCAACATGGCTCGCCTAAGGATCGTAAAAGCCTGCCGTACCACGAGCAGGTTCAAGGGGAGCGAACGTCCGTGCCGTCATCAGGGGTGGGCGACGATCCGCGTGCCACAGCGCATCGCGGCAGAATGGTTTTGCGCGCAACCGCGTCGTGGCTCATTGCCGACGCACGCGCATGTCTCCCAACAGCGATTCAGAAAACGTCCCTGACCATCCGGCGCCTCGCCAGTTCGCGGCGCGTCGGGTGCTTTCGTTCAATCATCAACGTTGAAACTGGGAGGGCATGACATGAAACGATTTTTCCTCGCCTCGACGATCGTCGCCACTTGGGCGTCGTTCGGCCCGCAAGCGGCTGCACACGGACTGCCGCCGAGCGGCGTAGCCCCGCGCTCGTCCTGCACCGCCCTCACCGGGCTCACTCTGCCGAACACGCAGATCCTGAGCGCGACGCAGAAGTCGGGCTATTGCAACGTGGTCGGCATCATCAACAAGCGTGTCTCCACGCAGGATCCCGATCACTTCACCTACGGCATCGGCTTTGCGCTCAACCTGCCCAACACCTGGCATGGCCGCTTCGAGATGATGGGCGGCGGCGGCACCGACGGCAGCCTCAATGCCGACCCGCAAGGTGCGGCCGGCGTCGAGCTCGGCCAGGGCTGGGCGGTCGCGGCCGATGACGGCGGCCACGAGGACAACGCCAGCAACGCCGTCGGCGGCTATCAGGACGACGACGCCAATGCCGGCGGCTCCGCGCATTTCGCGATCGATGCGCAGGCACGACGCGACTACGGCTATAACGGCATCGAGAAGACAGCGACGACCGCCAAGCAGATCATCTCCTATTTCTACGGCCTCGAGACCGTCTATTCCTACATCATGGGCTGCTCGAACGGCGGCCGCGACGCGATGGTCGCGTCGCAACGATCGCCCTGGCTGTTCGACGGCGTGATCTCGCAAAATCCCGGCTTCAACCTGCCGCAGGCGGGCCTGGCTGAAGCCTGGAACGAGCAGGTGCTCGGCACGCTTTCAACCAGCAAGGATGTCAACGGACAACCCTTCATTCCCGACACGTTCCCGCAGCAGGACCTTCAGGTGGCATCGGCGGCGATCCTGAGCGCCTGCGACGCGCTCGATGGCCTCGTCGACGGCATTATCGACAACTACCACGCCTGCACGGCCAAGAAGGTGTATCCGGCACTCGCGAGCTACACGTGCGGCACCGGCTCGCACGGCAGCACGCCGCATGGCGGCACCTGCCTTACCGGCGCGCAGGTCGATGCGCTCAAGAAGATCTACGCCGGACCGGTCAATTCAAAAGGCGAGCGGCTCTATTCGAACTGGTTCTGGGATGCCGGAATCTGGACGCCGCCCACCGCTCCGGGCGCAGGCTGGCAATTATGGAACGTCGTCACCGCTCCGGTGCCTGGCGTCAACACCGCGATCAACCTTACGCTCGGCGCCGGCGCGATCCCGATGATCTTCCAGACGCCGCCCGTCGTCACGCCCGTCAACGGACCGAACGGTCAGGAAGCCTTCGTGTTCAAATTCAACTTCGACACCGACGCGCCGAAGATCTTCACGAAGACCGCGGCCTATCCGGAAAGCTCCATGGACTTCATGGCAGCGGTCGCAACCGACCTTCGGCCGTTCAGGTCACGCGGCGGCAAGCTGATCATCTCGTCCTCAGTCAATGACGGCATCTTCTCGGGCGCCGCGATCGCCCGCTGGTACCGCAAGATGAACCAACGCATGGACAATCACGCGACCGATTTTGCACGGCTGTTCATGGTGCCGAACATGGCCCATTGCGGCGGCGGTGCGGCCACCACCAGCTTCGCGACGAACGAGCTCAAGGCGATCACGGACTGGGTCGAAAACGGCATCGCGCCGGAGCGCATCGTCGCGGCCAATACCAACACCTCCTCGCCCTACCCGACTGGCGGCGTGTTCGATCCGCGCATTGCCCAGAACTTCCCGACCGGAGGCACGCGGCCGCTCTGCGTCTATCCCAGGATTCCCGCGTACAAGGGCAGCGGCCTGACCAGCGATGCGGCGAACTTTGTCTGCGTCGATCCCGGTTTCAGCCGCGGCGGCGACCACGACTTCCACGATGATGACGATGGCCACGACAGCGACAGGCATTGAGCTGCCTGCTCTCGTGCCCCGGACGCAGCGCATCCGGGGCACGGGATTGATCGCTTCAACCCCTGGCCTCGTCATTGCGCAATGACGCGATGGAAAGAGCTCTTGCTCAGAGCAGCTTCGCGCTCACGAACAACACGCGTACCGCGTTCGTCGCCTGCACCACGAGGATGGCATTGTCGGCGGCGCCTTCCAGCGCGTGGACGGCATCGTCATGCAGCGAGCGGAATTCCATCCACTCGACCGATTTGAAGTTGGTGAGGAATTGATAGGCCTGGCCGACGGTCGCGATCGCCAGCGTGTCACCGTTCAGCTTGATCTTGAACGTCGTGCGCAGCGGGGTCTCGGAGCTTGCTGGATCACTCATGGGCTGCTTCTGGACGACAACGGCTTAACGAAGGGAAAACGGCAGCCCTGCCGCAGCAGGCAGACTTCAGGTCGAATATCAGGAATCGGTGCTCGCGCGCTGCGCGACAGTCGCCGGGCTGCCCAGGCTCGGCACCACGACCAGGCGATTGAACTCGCCATTGTCGTAGGCCTTGAGGAAGCGATCATAGTCCTTGATCGAGACGCAGCCGTTGGAATCGCCGCGCGGCCCGAGCATGTAGGTGTGGGTGAGCAGGCCGACACGGCCGAGCGCGCTGGTACCGTCCGTCGGCGTCATGCGCAGCGCCCGAACGCCGTGGAAAAGTTTTTCGCGCGGCTTGAGGTCGTAGGTCGCTGGCGGGGTCGCACCGACCATGCGCTGGTCGACATGGTCTGGGTCGTCCATCAGCGCGCCCATGCCCGAATGGGCCTCGATTGCGACGCCGCTCGGCAGATAGAGCGCCTTGGCCTTGATGTCATAGACCGCCGTCCGCGAATCGTAGCCGAGCGCGGCCAGATCGGGCGCCTTGCCGAACAGGCCACTGTCGGGCGTCAGCGAAGCCAGCTTGATCTTGTCGGTGAACTTTTCGAAGAAGTTGCGGTTGTCGACCCTGGGAGTGGTGTCGGCATAGGCCTGGCTGGAGGCGATCTGGGCGCTCAAGTCCGCCTGGACTGGACGCGAACGCGGCACCGGCACGGCGTCGGCACGTTGCGAGGGCCGCCTCTCGTCAACCGCTGTCCGGTCGTCATCGGTCAAGGTCGAGCGATCGGTCAGGGTCGAACGCCAGTCATCGCCCTGGAGCTTTTGGGCGAGCATCGCCTTGGCATCGCGCAGCTTGAGCTGGACCGCACTCAGGGCGGAGCGCTCCATCGTCCGCAGGCCGAGCTCACGGGCGGGCGGGTTGCCCGACAGCGAGGCGAAGCGGTCGTCGAACGAGGGAGAATTGGCCGGCGGCAGCGCGGCGGTGACCAGCGGGGTGGAATCGCCGATATCCGCGACCCATGCGGCGGCGCCCAGCGCCAGCGCGATGGCAGCCACAGACAGCAATATTGCCTCGGCTCGCCCGATTCGGCGGCGCGACAACAGCCTCTCGGCGCTTGCGCGGTCGGAAACCATCAGATCCCCAAATCGACCCCCGGGGGACCCAACCCCCACCCGGAGACTCTATACCAGCTACCACATTGGGAGCCAAAAGTTAGGCATAATCGCGGCCGGAGAGGCACCCCCGGGGTATTCTATGACCAATCCTTTCGACCTCAACCGCTTCGTTCAGGCCCAAAACCCAGTTTTTGGCGCCGTCCAGGCCGAGCTGTCCCGGGGCCGGAAGCAGAGCCACTGGATGTGGTTCATCTTCCCGCAGGTCGCCGGCCTCGGCTTCAGCGCCATGTCGCAGCGTTACGCCATCGGCTCGCGCACCGAGGCCGAGGCCTACCTCGCCCACCCCGTGCTCGGCCCGCGCCTGATCGAATGCACCCGCCTCGTGCTTGCCGTTGACGGGCGGACCATCAACGCGATCCTCGGCGCGCCTGACGATGCCAAATTCCGCTCGTCGATGACGCTGTTCGGCGCCGTCTCCGACGAGCCTGTCTTCGACGAGGCGCTCGCCCGGTACTTCGCCGGTCAACCTGACGGCGCGACGCTGGAGATCCTCGCCTCTCTCGATCGAAAGGCCAACTGACTGCGACAGCAGCGGCCGCCAGCGTAAACCGGCGATTAATACGCTCCCCCTATTTTTCGGAGAATTTCCTTCTCTCACTGCGCCAATTGCCGGACAGATCATGAAAATCGGTACGCTGCTGACCACCGCCATCGTCTCGCTCTCGACCGTCGGCGGCGGCCTCGCCGTCTATGTCGCCGTCACGAAATACCAGACGATGGAGCGCATCACCGAGGCGCAAGGGCGGCTCGCCATCGTCCGCGCCGTCAGCGACATCCCGCGCTATCTCAACCCGGAGCGCGGCTTCGCCACCAACATCCTCTACGGACCTGCGACCGTCGACCCGGCGCAGCATTCCGAACATGACAAGCTGCGCAAGCAGACCGACGGCGCGCGCGACAAGATGAACGCGCTGCGCAAGGAGCTGCCCGGCTCCTTTGACGACGGCAACGCCATCGGCAGCAATATCGACGGCATCAATTCGAAATTCACCGCCCTGCGCGACGCCATCGACAAGGCGATCGCGGGACCGGCGGATGCGCGCAAGGACGCCGCCAAGAAGATCGTCGCCGACAACGCCGTGCTCAACGCCGGCGTGACCGCGCTGCTCAACGAGCAGGTCCGCCGCATGGCGATCCTCAACGGCGATGCCTATCGCCAGTCCAGCTACGCCAATATCGCCATGACGCTGCGCGACATCGGCGGCCTCAATGCCAGCGTGCACAAGAACCTCGTCGGCAGCAAGAGGGTCGCGACCGATGCCGAGAAGGCCGACGTCGCCCGCATGCAGGGCCGCAACGACCAGATCGTGATGTCGCTGATGGAATTGCGCGGCAATCCCGCGACCGCGGCCAATGTCGGCGCCGCGCTCGAGACGCTGAATTCGGGCTATGTCGAGGATTTTGGCCGCGAGCTCAAGCTGGTCAAGGACGGTGCCGCTAGCGGCAAGTACGAGCACGACGTCGAAACCTATTACGCAGCGTCGCAGCGCGGCTTAGGTACGATCATCGGCGTTCGCGACGCGCTTTATGACAACGCCGAGCAGATCCTCTCCGGCGCGTCCGCCGCCGCGCGCACCAGCTTCACGATCGCACTCGCAGGCCTTCTCGCCGTGCTGATCGCCAGCGCCGGCCTCATCGTGATGGTGCGCCGCCGCGTTTGCGCTCCAATCGTCAGCCTGACGACCCGGATGTCGCGGCTCGCCGACGGCGAGGTTGCGGAAGAGATCCCCGGCGCCGCGCGCTCCGACGAAATCGGGGCCATGGCCGCCGCCGTCCAGGTGTTCAAGGACAACATGATCCGCGCCGACCGGCTCACGGCCGAGAAGCAGGCCGAGAACGACGGTAAGATGCGCCGCGCCCAGGCGCTCGACGAACTGACCCGCGCCTTCGAAGCCAAGGTCACCGAGCTCGTCGGCGGCCTGTCGCAGGCCTCCTCCACCATGGAGACCACGGCGCAGTCGATGACCTCGACGGCTGCCCAGACCAACAGCCAGGCCGCGGTCGTGGCGGCCGCCTCCGAGCAGACCTCGACCAACGTGCAGACGGTCGCAAGCGCGACGGAAGAGCTGACCTCATCGATCGCGGAGATCGGCCGTCAGGTCGCCCAAAGCACCGAGATCGCGGCCCGCGCCGTCGACAACGCCCGTCGCACCGGCGACACCGCGCGCGCTCTCGCCGAGGGCGCGCAGAAGATCGGCGACGTCGTCACGCTGATCCAGAGCATCGCCGAGCAGACCAACCTGCTGGCGCTCAACGCCACCATTGAAGCCGCCCGCGCCGGCGACGCCGGCCGCGGCTTTGCCGTCGTCGCCTCTGAGGTGAAGTCGCTGGCCGGCCAGACCGCCAAGGCGACCACCGAGATCTCCGAGCAAATCACGGCGATCCAGTCCGCAAGCGACGAGACCGTCACTGCGATCCGCAACGTCGCCGACGTCATCGCCGAGATCGACCAGATCGGCACCGCGATTGCGGCCGCGATTGAGCAACAGGGTTCGGCGACCAGGGAGATTTCCCGCAGCGTGCAGGAAGCTGCCCGCGGCACCCAGGAGGTCAACACGAATATATCTGGCGTGCAGCGCGCCGCCGACGACACCGGTGCGGCCGCAAGGGAAGTGCTCGGCGCGGCCGAACAGCTCTCGACGCAGTCGCGCGATCTCGCCGGTCAGTTCGACCGCTTCCTCGGCGAAGTCAGGGCGGCGTAGGCCGCGAGCCTTCAATAAGGCGGCGCCTTGCGCGCGCGCTGCGCTTTGGCCGCCTCGATCCACCAATTGAGATCATCGGCAAAGCGCGGGAACGAGCGTTCCAGCGCCTTGCCGCCGTCGCCGATCGGCGCGCTTTCGGCTGACAGCGTCTGGGCGATCGGCCCGACGCCGATGGTGCTCGAGATCACCACCATGCCCATTTCCGACAGCGTGCCATGCCACGCGGTCGAGGCGCGCGCGCCGGACAGGCGGCCGGCGGAATAACTCACGATCGCGGCCGGCCGCCAGAACCACTCTTCCAGGAAGTGGTCGGTGAGATTCTTCAGGCCGGGCTGAATGCCCCAATTATATTCGCCGGTGACGAAGACGAAGCCGTCGGCGCCGCGGATCTGGCCGGCGAGCTTTTCCAGCGCCTCGGGCGCCGTGCCTTTGGGATATTCCTTGTACATGCGGTCGAGCATCGGCAGGCCGATCGCCTTGGCGTCGATGAACTCGACCTCCTCGCCGCGACTGCGCAGGCGATCGATGACGAAATTCGCAAGGCGAATGCCCATGCGGTCGGACCGGTAGGAACCATAGAGGACGAGGATGCGATTGCTCATGGCCGGCAGATTAGCACGAAACGGCGGGACGGCCCCCAACCGTTTTGCCGCGCTATCGTTTTCGCCCGAATTCCAGCGTTTCCGACGGCGTCTCGCCGAACTGGTCGCGATAGCTGCGGGAGAAATCGGACAGATGCCAGAAGCCGAACGCGAGCGCGACGGCCTTGACGCTGCCGGCACCAGCAAGCAGCCGCTGCCGCACCAGCCACAGGCGGCGCAGGCGCAAATAGCGGTGCAGGCTCATGCCGCGATAGCGGCGCACGACGTCGTGCAAGGTGCGGACGGACAGGCCGAGCTTGCGCGCGATCTCCTCGCTGTAGATCGGCTGCGAGAGGTCGTCGGACAACAGCGCACGGATGTCCTGGAACAGCTTAAATTGCCGTTCGTCATTCGGCCGCTGGGTCCAGCGCGCGGGCGCGATATTGACGAACGCGGCATCGACCGCACCGAGCAGGGACTCCTTCATCGCAGCCGCCTTCAGCGGCACCTCGGCTGAAACGACCGGCTCTGACGCGGCGGCCACCACCTCCCCGACCACCTTGCGCAGCCAATGCAGCGCCGAGGGACTGGTTTCGAATATCTTAAAGCTGGAACTCGTCGCGGGCCAGCCGCGATCCCTCACCTCGGGGCGAAACACGACGGAGGCGATTTGCCGCTGCACCTCCTCGATCGTGTTGTAGGCAGCCCCGCTGCTACCGACGACAATGGCCGAGCGGTCGCGCTGCGCACCGTTGAAGCGAATGGGAACGTCAACGTCGTCCATCGCGAATCCGATCGCGGTGCAATCATCGACGAGCCGCGCGTCCACGATGCGCGGAAATGCCCGCGTCACGTTCACGTCGCAGCCGGGCAATTGCACGATGATCTGCTCGGCCGCAATCCTTCGCACAAGCGGCGTGAACTCGAAGTCCAGACCACGGATCGCGTTGCGAAATTCGTCGACGTCCGAAAAGCGAAATATCTTTGGCGCCAACCCTGGCGCATCATCAATGTTGGTCATGGCAAATGAAAAGCAGCGCCGCGAAACGACGCGCATCCGGCGACAGTACCGGTCAGTTCCCCCCTTTCGGTGCCCCGTTAGACCGAAAGAATCATCCTATCGTCTCTCGATCAATTGGCGAGGGTCCAATTCAAAACGACAAGTTGACGGTTCGCTTCCTGCCAATTTTCGATAGCGTTTCCAGCGCGGCGGACGGTGCACTGATACCCGAAGGATCAAAGCCTAAAATCCAAATTAACAACTCTGAGGCGCAATAGAGCCCGTTGGAATAGTCGAATTTATTTTAATTCAGGCTCCTGCCATGATGGCAAATTCGCCTGCCGATATTTTGGTTGAGCTGGAAGAAGCGGTCGCAGCCTGCCCGCCGGAGCGCTGCGCCCGTATCCTCTCGGGCATTGTTCGCCTGCTTGCTGCCAGCCGCGATCGGCCCCAGGAACTGCTCGTCAACGTCGTCGACGGCGTGCTCCTTCGCTTGACCGGACGCGTCGCTGCCAACGCGCTGGTTCAGCTCAGCAACGCGCTGGCCGAACTGAGCCTGGCCCCGCGGGACACCTTGCGACACCTGGCTGCGCACGACGATCCGGACGTGGCCTGTCCGCTTCTGCTCAAATCGCAGGCACTCTCAGCGGCCGACCTCGCGGCGATTGCTGCCTCTGGCTGCGAACGCCATCAACTCGCGATCGCGGCCCGGGATCGGATCGAACCAGCTGTGGTCGAGGCGCTGGTCAAACGCGGCGATCCCGCGGTCTGCCTTGCGCTGATCGGGAACCCCGGCGCCCGCTTCAGCGATGCCGCCTATGCCGTGCTCGTCGAGAAGGGCGCGGCGGACGATGCGATCGTGAAGGCGCTGGCGCTCCGGCCGGGCACGCCCGACCTTGTCGTGCGCAAACTGCTCTCCACTTCGCCCGGCAAGAGTGCGGCCAAACCCAACGCCTCTGCCACGCCCCCTGCACCCGGTTCGGCGGCGCCCGCTCCGATCGCACCAAAGCGGCCTTGCCCGGCCGACTATGCGAGCGCCAGGCCGGAGATCGTCGCGCTCAACCGCATCGGCAAGCTCAACGACTCCGCGGTGAACCGCTTCGCGATCCGTGGCGAGACTGCCAATCTGTTCACGGCCTTGTCGGTGCTGTCGGGCGCGCCGATCGAGATCGTTGAACATGTCATGAGCGATGACGATTGCGAGGGCGTAGTGATGGCCTGCCGCGCGTCGCGCCTGAACTGGGCGACCACGCTTGCGGTCCTGAGCAATCGTAGCGGCGCTCGCCTCTCCTTCGCCCAGCGCGAACGCGCGCAGCTGATTTTCGAAACGCTTCTCTTGTCGACCAGCCAATGGACGGTGCGCTGGGGGGAAATCGCTGCAAGCACCAACACAAGCGATCCGGGAAATCGCGGCGCGAAAATGGGGGTTAGCCAATGAAGTTCGATGGTCGCAAGGCGCTTCGCGTACGGATGGATCACAAGCTGGCCGTGAACCTGATGGGCTCGGACGGCACCTGGCGGCGCAGCTGCGTGCTGCTCGACGTGTCGCAGACCGGCGCCAAGATCGAGGTCGAAGGCACCCTCGACGTGCTGCAAGCCAAGGAGTTCTTCATGCTGCTCTCGTCGACCGGGCTCGCCTATCGGCGTTGCGAGCTTGTCTGGATCGACGGCACCATGGCCGGCGTGCACTTCATCAACGCGGACAAGAAGAAACCGGCGAGCGCGAAGGCGGACCCCGCGCCGGCCAAGTAGGCAAGCAGGCTCAAGACATCGTCAATCTCGTTCAGCTCCAGGACTCCAGCGTAGTCCATGTCAACCGTGCAGAGTGCGCGAACCATCACCGGCCCCGTCAAAGGCGGCGGCATCCGAGCGGCGCAATCGGCGCGCCCCCTCGTGCATGTGCTGGCGGATTCCTCCGACAAATTGTCGGGCATCTGCTCGGCGCTCGAACGGCAATTCACCGTTGCGGGCGAACGGCTCGACGCGGAGGCCAAGCTGTCACAAGTGCCGTTCGCCATTGTGATCCGAGCGGAGCTGCGTGACGTCGACAATATCGCGGCGATCAAGAAGCGGTCAGCCAGGCTGGCGAAGGCCACCAAGCGCATCTTCCTCGTCGAGCACTCCTCGCACGTCTGCATCTCGCAAGCTTATGCGCTCGGCGCGACGCTCGTCCTTCCCGGCCCGCTCAACAAGATCAAGCTGCTGACGGCGCTGGCTGATCCGGCCAAGCCGGCATCGGCCTCGTCAGGCGGCGCGTCGCAGCCGGACAACGCCGTCGAGACTGCTGCAACCGCCATCGCATCGATGTTCACGGCCGTCACGCTGGGCCAGCCGCTCGACGTCGACGGCACCAAGGAAGCGGGCCGCAAGATCGCCGATCGCATTACCGAGCACGGCCTGTCCGAATGGCTCACGACCGTGCGGCGTCACCACGAGGGAACCTACCAGCACTGCCTGCTCGTGACCGGCGTGGCGATCGACTTCGGCCTCAGCCTCGGCGTCGGCAGGACCGATCTCGAGCGCCTCTACTCGGCCGCCATGTTCCACGACATCGGCAAGGCGCAGATACCGCTTGCGATCCTCGACAAGCCCGGCCGCCTCAATGCCGACGAGCGCACCATGATCGAGACCCATCCGGCGGCGGGTTACGAGTTCCTGAAGGATCACGAGAAGGTCACGCCGGAAATTCTCGATGCCGTCCGACATCACCACGAATATCTCGACGGCAGTGGCTATCCGGATGCGCTGGCCGGCGAGAGCGTCAACGACATCGTGCGCATTCTCACGATCTCGGACATCTTCGCCGCGCTGATCGAGCGCCGGCACTACAAGCCGACAATGCCGCGCACGGAGGCCTATAATATTCTCTGCGGGATGACCGGAAAGCTGGACAAAGCGCTGGTCACTTCCTTCAAGAAGGTCGCACTCTCACGTTGAGCGCGCGCTCAACCAGCGGGCGGGCAACAACGTCACGGGTGCGCCTAGTGCGTCGCCCGGTATTTGATGCGGCGCGGTATCGAGCGGCAGGCCAGTCCTTCGGCGAGCAGCTTCATGTCCTCGCGCCGGCCACTGCGGACCAGCCTACCGAACTCTTCAGGCGTGAAGGGAAGGCTGGGATCATCATCGATCGGATGCCGCGTCCGCGGACCGAAGAACCATCGAACCAGGCTAGCCAGCCGCCGCATGTCAATTCCCTCGCGCCAGCAACAAACCTTTGAGTCCGGGTATTGTTCCTCCTGCACGGTGGAGATTGCAAGAGGCCGTAACGAATCCGCACGAAAAATTTCGCGAGGGAATAATCTCCTCTTTGTGTCAGTCGGCGAAACCGACGTAGCGGACGAACTCGTCATTGCGCTCGCGATCCGAGCGAACGGCATTCGCGGCAAAGTTGTCGTCGGGGTAGCCCATCGCCACGCAGGTCATGATGACTTCGTCTTCCGGGATCCTTGCGACTTCGCGTACAATGTCGGAGCGCATGATGCCCTGCCCGTTGACGACAGAGCCGAGCCCCCGGTCCCAGGCCGCCAGCACGATGCCGTAGCAGAGTGCGCCGAGATCGAAATGGCAGACGGCGCCGGGATCGAGCACGCGGTCGTAGGTCAGCACAAGTGAGACCGGAGCGTCGAACTGGCGGAAGCCGCGCAGCACCCAGTCCTGCCGCATCGGCTTGTCGTCGCGCGCAATCCCCATCGCGCTGAACAGCTTCTTGGCGATATCGACCTGACGGGTACGATGCACGCCCTGGTACTCGCCATGGCTGATGATGTCGCGCTTGACCTTGGCGCCGCCGATCATCTCCTCCATGTTGCGGCGGCGCACCTCTTCCAGGGGCGCGCCTGTGAGCACGTGAACATGCCAGGGCTGGGTGTTCATCGACGATGGTGCGCGCTTGGCGCTCTCGATGATCGCCTCGACCACGGCGCGTGGCACCGGCTGCTGCTTGAAGCCGCGCACGCTGCGGCGCGACTGGACCAGCGTTTCGAATTCCACCTCAGGACCTCCCTGCCCGTTCATTCGTCTGCATGACATCTGCAACACGTCTCCGGTTGCCGATGCGACGCGCGAAATCTATGCTAACCCGCAAGCAAGACCAAGAACCCCGTGAGGACCCGATCATGGCCGCACCGCTCGATCCCGTCATCGCCCAGATCATTCCGCTGCTGCCGCTGCGCGATCCCACGACGATGACGCCACAGAGCGCCCGCGATTCCTTGCGCGCACTGGCTGCATCGCGCGCCGCCGTGCCCCCGCCGCCAGTCGATGCCGTGCAGGATATCAAGGTGAAGGGCGGCGCCGGCCCACTTGATGCACGCGTTTATCGCGTCGGCAGCGCACCTGCGCCCACTGTTGTGTTCTTCCATGGCGGCGGCTGGGTCGCGGGCGACCTCGAGACCCACGACCGGCAGGCGCGCAATCTTGCGATCGAGACCGGCGCGGTCGTGGTCTCCGTCGACTATCGCCGCCCGCCGGAAACGCGTTTTCCTGGCGCCTTCGAAGACGCCTTCAATGCTGCGCGCGACGTGTTCAACCGTGTCGCGGAATTTGGCGGCGATGCAAAACGTCTTGGCGTTGCCGGTGACAGCGCCGGCGGCAATCTCGCGGCCGCCACCGCGATCGCCTGCCGCGATGCCGGCATCAAGCTCGCCGCGCAGCTGCTGGTCTATCCCGTCACCGACGTCGCGGGCTTCTATGCCGACGCCCGCGAGAACGCGAGCTTTCCGTCGCGCGCCGAGAACGCCGAAGGTTACTTCCTCTCGCGTGCCGTCATGGAATGGTTCGCCGGCCATTATCTCGCTAACGCCAGTCAAGCCGCCGACTGGCGGGTCTCGCCGCTGCGTGCCGCTTCGCTCGCAGGCCTCGCGCCCGCGATCGTGACCACCGCCTGGTTCGATCCGCTGCGCGACGAAGGCACAGCCTATGCGCGGGCGCTGGAGACCGCCGGCGTGCGGGTGAAGCATCACGAGGGCGCCGGCCTGATCCATGGCTATTTCGGTCTCGGGGACGCCTCCGAGGTCGCCCGTGCCGAAGCGCAGCGTGCACGCGCCGACTTCAAGGCGTTGCTCGCGCGCGGGGTCTGATCGCGTTGCGGCCCGGCGGCTTCGAACTGCGACCTCATCTGGTCCGCATCGTCGGCCTGATCGCGGCGTTGCTGCTATCGGTGCAGGTCGCCGCGGCCGCGCCGCAGACCGTCTATTTCCGCAGCGCCGACGGCCGCACGGCGCTCACCGGCTATCTGTTCCAGCCGACCACGCCCGGCCCCTGGCCCGCCATCGTCATGCTGCACGGGCGCGGTGGCCCGTATTCCAGCAATGAGAATGAAGACTGCACCTTCGTTGGCGCCGGCACCGCCTCGCCCTGCAACGCAAACACCTTGTCGAAGCGCCATGCGATGTGGGGTGAATATTGGTCGGCGCGCGGCTATCTCGCTTTGCTGCCGGACAGTTTTGGGCCGCGCGGCAAGGCCTATGGCTTCGGCCGCTTCACCCATGGCGACCCTGATCGCGCCGACGTCAACGAGACCGATGTACGGCCGCTCGACGCCGAAGGCGCGCTCGCTTTTCTGCGCGGCCGCGGCGATCTCATCCCCGGCCAGATCTTCCTCCAAGGCTGGTCCAATGGCGGCAGCACCGCGCTGAACGTGATGATCCGGCAAGGAAACCAGCAAGCCAACCAGCCTGGCTATCGCGGTGCGCTCGTATTCTATCCGGGCTGCGGGCAGACCGCGCTGCTCGCGTCGACCATCTCGACCACGGCACCGATCGCGATGTTCCTCGGCGCCGACGACGAGGAGGTCTCGCCGGCGATCTGCCAGCACGTCGCCGACCGGTCGCGGCAGGCGGGCAGCCCTATCGACGTCACCCTCTATCCCGGCGCCACCCATGATTTCGATGAGCCGTCGTCGCGGCGGCAGTCGGCACCGGGGAATCAGGCGGCCATGGACGACGCCCTCGTCAAGGCCGCGGGCCTCCTCGACCGCTGGAAAAAATGAAGCGAGGACCGATACCGCGCCGCGATCGTGCTTGATTGCGCCACGATTCCGGGCTCCAATTCGGAGCGCCATCTTTTGGTTTAGGGAGACACCCATGATGAAGCGAATTTTCCTGGCTGCGATCGTTGCCACCTTTGCAGCGGGCTCGGCACTTGCGGACGACACCTGCGAGAGCAAGGCGGTCGGCAAGGACGGCAAGGCGCTCGCCGGCGCCGCCAAGACCTCGTTCATGAAGAAGTGCAAGGAAGACGCCTGCACGCCCAAAGCCGTCGGCTCCGACGGCAAGGCCCTCGCCGGCGCCGCCAAGAACAGCTTCATGAAGAAGTGCGAGATGGGCGCCTGATCGCTGCGAATTCGCTACTTCTTTAGCTAGCAATCGCTCCACGAACTCGTCATGCCCGGGCAGAAGCGCGTCTTCGCGCAAGATGTCCCGGGCATCCACGTTCTTGTGTCCGAATGACTGAGGCGAAGACCTTTCGCCGCCTCACCGCGCTTCCCGCGCGCACAAACCAAATCACCCTGAGCATTACAACCCTAGACAGAAGCCGTCGGCTGACGGATCATGCAGTGCTGAGCGAAATGGGGCGCGTCGACGAGGCTTTCCAGGAAAGGGACGTCAAGATGTGGCAACTTCGGGTGCGTAATCAGATATTGGCGACAGTGAGCTTGCTGTTCGCGCTTCTCATTAGTTTTGACGTCGCGAACGCGAGGGGCGTCGGTCTGCCCAACGTCATGGTTCTGGCAACCGGCGGCACAATCGCCGGCTCCGGGACGAGCAGCACCACCGTGGTCGGTTACACCGCGGCGACCGTGGGCATCGAGACCCTCCTGAACGCCGTCCCCGAGCTGAAGACGGTGGCCAACGTCAAGGGCGAGCAGGTTTTCCAGATCGCCAGCGAGAACATGAACAATGACTACTGGCTGAAGCTTGCCAAGCGCGTCAACACGCTGCTCGCGCAGGATGACGTCGACGGGATCGTGATCACGCACGGGACCGATACGATCGAGGAAACCAGCTATTTCCTGGACCTGGTGGTCAAGAGCAAGAAGCCTGTCGTCGTCGTGGGCGCGATGCGGCCGTCGACAGCGATCAGCGCGGATGGGCCGATCAACCTCTTCAACGCGGTGATCCTCGCGGGCAGCGAAGAAGCCGTCGGCAAAGGCGTGCTCGTCGCTCTCAACGATCAGATCAACGCGGCGCGTGACGTCACCAAGAACAATACCTCGACGGCGGACACCTTCCGCACGCCTGAGCTCGGCTTCCTCGGCTACATGCAGGGCAACAAGCCGTACTTCTATCGCCAATCGACCCGCCGGCACACGGCGGACTCCGAGTTTGACGTCTCCAACCTCGATACCCTGCCGCGCGTCGATATCGTCTACGGCTACGCCAACATGGACCGGGTCCCGATCGATGCTTTTGTCGCTGCCGGCGCCAAGGGGATCGTGCATGCCGGTACGGGTGACGGTAGCCTTGCCCGGCCCGCGATTGAGCCGGCTCTCGACGAGGCTCACAAGAAGGGCGTCGTGATCGTTCGCAGCAGCCGCGTCGGCAACGGCATCGTCGCACGCAACGGCGAAGCCAAGGACGACGAACACGACTTCGTTGTCTCGGACACGCTCAATCCGCAGAAGGCGCGCATCCTGCTGATGCTGGCGCTGACCAAGACGACCGACACCAAGGAGATCCAGCGGATGTTCTACAGCTATTAGAGCATCCGCTTTACTCGCGCTTGAAGCGGTAATCAAAGGCGGCGCCGAGCGGCTTGATCAGTCCAACCGTCGGCGCCGGAAAATGGATCGGCAGGATCAGCGTGTCGGTGTCCGCGACGGAGGCGAAAAACTTCCGCCGCGACACCGCCGACTGCTTTGCATCCCAATCAGGATTCGCCGACCAGTCCGGCTCGCGGCACTGGATCTGGTGATGCATGAGGTCGCCGGCGACCACCGCGCGTTGTCCCTTCGAAAAGATGTTCACGCAGCAATGGCAGGGCGAATGCCCGGGCGTCGGGGTCAGCGTGACAGTATCGTCCAGCGCGTAGTCATCGTCGACCAGTAGCGCCTGCCCCGCCTCGACGATCGGCAGGCAATTGTCGCGGAAGACCGTGCCGGGCGGGTTGTTGCCCTTGGCATTCTCGGCCTCCCAGGCCGCATACTCGCCCTTGTGAAAGACGTATTTCGCGTTCGGGAACGTCGGCACCCAGCGACCGTCGCGCAAGGTGGTGTTCCAGCCGGTGTGGTCGATGTGCAGATGCGTGCAAAAGACGTAGTCGACCTGCTCGAATCCGATCCAGAGCGCGAACAACTCGTTGCGCCAGCGCTCCTTGCCGGGAAAGTCGAATGGCGGCGGATGGCCCTTGTCCTCGCCGGTACAGGTGTCGACCAAAATGGTGTAGCGCGGCGTGCGCACGACAAATGTCTGATAGGTGATGACCATCATGCCGCGCGCGGCGTCGAACACCTCCGGCTCCATCGTCGGCAGATGATGCCTGAACACGCCGTCGTCATAAGCCGGGAAAAAATCCTGCGGCCGCCGCCACGGCCCTTCCCGCTCGATCACCGCATCGATGGTGATGTCGCCGAGTCTGAGTTGATTCATGGTTGTTCGCTCCCTTTTTCAGGGAGCGTAGCGGGAGTGTCTTAGGCGTCAAGAGAACGAGAGAGTTGCCAGCCTCTCGGTTTGGTTGTAGCCCGGATGGAGCGTAGCGCAATCCGGGAAAGCCTCGCATGGTTCGCTATCGGCGAAACTTCCTACCTGGCGGGACCTTCTTCTTCACCGTGACGCTGAATGACCGAAGATCGTCGGCGCTGGTCGGTCATGCGGAAAAGCTACGCGCAGCATTCAAAACGGCCCGGACCGAAAGGCCTTTCGAGATCGACGCAATCGTCATCCTGCCGGATCATCTGCATGTCATTATGACGCTACCAAACGAAGACTCCGACTTCTCCGGCCGGTGGCGACGGATCAAGAGCTCTTTCACGCATCAGTTGGCCACTTCAGGGGCACCCATCTCCCGCAACCATCGCGGAGAATTTTCTCTGTGGCAGAGACGTTTCTGGGAGCACACCATTCGCGACGACGCGGATTTCGAACGATGCGCCGACTACATTCATTTCAACCCGGTCAAGCACAGGCTAGTCGCCTCACCGGCTGACTGGCCATATTCGTCGCTTCATCGGTATGTTCGCGCTGGTGTTCTGCCTGCCGATTGGGGCGGCGCCGGCGAGATCAACGGAGATTTCGGAGAGCGTGGAGATTGACCTGGATCGCGCTGCCTTCGTCCGGGCTACAAAATTCTGACGACGCCCTTGTAGCCCGGATGAAGCGAAGCGTAATCCGGGGCCGGACCAACTGCACCGCAAATCGATCTGTGCTGCACGATCCCGGATTGCGCTTCGCTTCATCCGGGCTACGGATCGCGGCTACGACCGCAACCCCGGCGCCTCTTGCCCCGTGCGCGCGACGTATTCCGTGTAGCCGCCGCCGTACTGATGGATGCCCTCCGGCGTCAGCTCGAGCACGCGGTTCGACAGGACGCTGAGGAAGTGGCGGTCATGCGAAACGAACAGCATGGTGCCTTCGAAGTCCGACAGCGCCGTGATCAGCATCTCCTTGGTGGCGAGGTCGAGATGGTTGGTTGGCTCGTCCAGCACCAGGAAGTTCGGCGGGTCGAACAGCATTTTTGCCATCACCAGCCGCGCCTTCTCGCCGCCTGACAGCACGCGGCAGCGCTTCTCGACGTCGTCGCCGGAGAAGCCGAAGCAGCCCGCGAGTGCGCGAAGCGATCCCTGCCCCGCGGTCGGAAACTGGTCTTCCAGCGACTGGAACACGGTGCGCTCGCCGTCGAGCAGATCCATCGCGTGCTGGGCGAAATAGCCCATCTTGACGCTGCCCCCTAACGCCACCGTGCCCTCGTCCGGCTCGCTCGCGCCCGCGACGAGCTTCAGCAAGGTCGACTTGCCGGCGCCGTTGACGCCCATCACGCACCAGCGCTCCCTGCGGCGGATCATGAAATCCAGCCCGTCATAGATGCGCTTGGCTCCATAACCCTTGAACACCTTCTTCAGCGCGACGACGTCCTCGCCGGAGCGCGGCGCCGGCAGGAAGTCGAAGGCCACCGTCTGGCGGCGGCGCGGCGGCTCGACCCGCTCGATCTTGTCGAGCTTCTTGACCCGGCTCTGAACCTGGGCGGCATGCGAGGCGCGCGCCTTGAAGCGTTCGATGAACTTGATTTCTTTCGCGAGCATCGCCTGCTGGCGCTCGAACTGCGCCTGCTGCTGCTTCTCGTTCAGCGCACGCTGCTGCTCGTAGAACTCGTAATTGCCGGTATAGGTGGTGAGCGAGCCGGAATCGATCTCGACCACTTTGGAGATCACTCGGTTGATGAACTCGCGGTCATGCGAGGTCATCAGCAGCGTGCCTTCGTAATCGTGCAAGAACTTCTCGAGCCAGATCAGGCTTTCCAGATCGAGATGGTTGCTCGGCTCGTCGAGCAGCATCACGTCGGGACGCATCAAAAGAATACGCGCCAGCGCCACGCGCATCTTCCAACCGCCGGAGAGCTTGCCGACGTCGCCGTCCATCATCTCCTGGCTGAAGCCGAGGCCGGAGAGCGCTTCGCGCGCGCGGCCGTCGAGCGCGTAGCCGTCGAGCTCCTCGAAGGCGTGCTGCACCTCGCCATAGCGGGCGATGATCTCGTCCATCTGGTCGGCCTTGTCGGGGTCGGCCATGTCGGCTTCGAGCTGGCGCAGTTCGGCCGCGACCTCGCTGACGGGACCGGCGCCGTTCATCACCTCGGCCACGGCGCTGCGGCCGGACATCTCGCCGACGTCCTGGTTGAAATAGCCGATGGTGATGCCGCGATCGGTCGAGACCTGCCCTTCGTCGGGCAGTTCCTCGCCGGCGATCATCCGGAACAGGGTGGTCTTGCCGGCGCCGTTCGGGCCGACGAGGCCGATCTTCTCGCCCTTGTTGAGGGCGGCGGAGGCTTCGATGAACAGGATCTGGTGGCCGGCTTGCTTGCTGACGTTGTCGAGGCGGATCATGAGGTCTTTTTGGGGGAATTGTTGCGTTGCGGCGTAATAGGCCATGCGGGCCGCCAAAGGAAGCCCGGCCGGACCCGGGTTTTGTCCCTTCCTGACAAATCCTTAGCAATTTTAGGCCACAAGCGCGGGTGGCACCGTCCAGCGAATCTGACGGACGTCCGTAGAGCTGACGTTTGCTGAGATGTGACCCGGGGGAATACCGATGAAAACTCGCTTTGGCCTGGCCATAGCCGCCGCACTGATGCTTGGCGGCAGCGCCGCAACCGCCCAGACCCTGCCCGACTACATGGCGCCGATCTCCGGCAAGACAAATGCCGCGCCGGCCGACGTTGCCACGAGGGACGTACTCGCGCTGAACACGGCGATGTTCGAGCTCTATGGCGACGCTGCAAAGCTGTTCCAGAAGAACATCCTCGACAAGCATCCGGTGATCCTCGGCCTGTTCTCCGGCGCCGGCGGTCGGCTGATCCTTTACCGGCCGGGCCAGCCGCCGCTCGACGCGCCGCAGGTGCCGGTCGTCTATCAGCTGCTGAAATCGGTCGGCCACAGCACCATGGCACTGGCCGAGGTGGTCGGCCCCTATGTCGACAATCCCGACAACAAATCCTGGCGCGGCGCGATGCTGGCCTTCCGCAGCCGGATGCAGTCGGCGCTGGACAGCCTCGACGCCACGCCGATGCAGGCCGACTGGCGCGACAACAACCGCACCATCCTGAAGAACAACATCGCCTTCATGGACGAGTGCCTGGCGAGCGGCGTCATTCCGTTCGCGAAGTTAGAGGCTTTCGGCAAGCAGCAGGCCCCCTTCCTCGCCAGGAACGTCGCCTGGGCGGCCCAGACCCAGGTCGCGCACTGGATGGGCGTGCTGGCCGACTGGAAAGCGCAGCTCGGTCCCGACTGGGAGAAGACCTATGCCGCCAGCAATACCATCTACGTCGCACGGCAGAACAACGTGATCTTCAGCGTGCTCGCGCAGTTCTTCGGCCCCGAGGCCATCAACACGCGCCTGCTGCTGATCGAGACGGTCTCGTTCACCACGACGCCGTCAGACATGCTGGAATCGCTGACACGGATCATCGCGGACCGCTCGGTCGGCGCGCTGTTCTTCGGCAATTATCATTTGATGGACTACGAGCTGATGGGAGGCGACGCCCGCGCCGCGATCATCGCCGAGACAGGAAAGCGCGGCATGACGCCGTTCCTGCCGCCGCTGGTCCCGTTCGGCTCGAAGCAATGGCCGACTTTGGTCACGCCGGGCCCCGGCCCCGCGACGATCGCGGATCTCAAATAGCGCAGCGAAACATCGGGACACGTGGCGGCCATGCCGCCGCGTCTTCACGAGGTGGTAAGGCGCTGCGCTGTTCTATCGTCGCATGACGAATCATGACAGTTTCGGGCCAGCGTTGGCGCGTACCGATTGCAGAGCTTTGGCAGCGATGCCGTCAGCATCGTGAGCCCGTTATGACCTTGTACAAGGATGAGATCATGCGGCCTTCGCGACGCGAGTTCGTGAAGTGGTTATCGGCGGGCGGCATCTCGGTCAGCCTGTCGAATCTTGCTTCGGCGGCAAACGCGCCCTTCGCGGCACATGAGACGCTGCCTGGACGCGGCAATTTCAATCCCGCCACGAAAGGCGCTGGCCGCGTCGACGGCGTCGCAAAAGTCACCGGCGCAAAGCTCTACGCCTCCGACTTCCGCGCCAATGACCTGCCCGGCTGGCCGCAGACCACCTCGCACGCGATCCTGGTGCGCGCCAATGACGCCACACACGTCTATACCGGCATTGACCTCGCCCGCCTGTCGGGACCCCTCAAGCCTTCGGTCGTCGTCACCGCCAGCGATCTCGACCGCATCGGCACGGAGGTGCCGCAGTTCTATGCCGGCGATCTGTTCTGCCCGCTCGGCAAGACGCCGCTCTATCTGGGCCAGCCGGTCGCGCTTTTGATCTTCGAGACATTCGACGCCTTCGACCAGGCCCGCCTCGTCTTGCGCGACGGCACCTTCGTCAAGTTCGGCGAAGAAACCGGCCCGGTGATCGCGCCCGATTACGGCTCCTACCGCTTCACCCGTGTCGCAGGCCCCTCGCCCGACAAGCCCGACGTCTATTCGCCAATCCAGGCCGGCTGGGTCTCGCCCAAGAAGGTGCAAAGCGCAGCACTTCCGGTGTGGTCGCCGCTGGCCAGGGAGATGCCGGCCGACTACGTCAAGGCGGCCAAGCTCGGCGAGCAGATCCGCAGCGAGCTTGACGCCGACAACGCCTCTCTCCTGGTGCTCGACCGCGAGTTCGAGACGCAATCGGTCGATCCGATGTTCCTGGAGCCGGAGTGCGGGCTCGCCTGGTACAGCGGCAAGGGCGGAAATCTCGAGCTGGTGCTCGGCGTGCAGTCGCCTTACGAGGCCGCGGAGTCGCTTGCGCACCTGCTGGCTAAGGCGCACGCGCCCTACAAGCCGTCGCATATCAACGCGCAGTTCGCCCATGTCGGCGGCGGCTTTGGCGGCCGCGACCACACGCCGTTCATTCTCTATGTCGCACTCGCCGCGATCTGTTTTCCCGGCAAACCGGTGCGGCTCGCCCATGACCGCTACCAGCAATTCCAGGGCGGCATCAAACGCCACCCGGTCAAGATGCGCTCGCGGATCGGCATCGATCGTTCGACCGGCCTGATCAAGGCCTTTGCCGCCGATCACGTGCTCGACGGCGGCGGGCTGCAGAACTTCTCGGCCAACGTCGCCGTGGTCGCCGCGACCGGCGCGATCGGCATCTACGACATCCCCAAGGTCGACATCACGACCATCGCGCTGCATTCGCGCGGCGTCACCGCCGGCTCGATGCGCGGCTACGGCACGCTGCAGACCATGACTGCGCTCGAAGCGCTGATCGATGAGGCCGCCGGCGAGCTCAGTCTCGACCCGATCGAATTCCGCCGCCGCAATGCGCTGAAGCAGAACGGCCGGACCATGACCGGCAACCCCTACATCGTCTCGGTGCGCACGCCCGAGATCCTCGACAAGCTCGAAAAGCATCCGATCTGGCAGCAGCGCGCGCAGCTCAGGCAAACGGCGGGCGACCGGCTGGTCGGCACCGGTGTAGCCTGCGTCACCAAGGACTACGGCGGCGGCGCAGACTGCTCGCTCGGCCGCGTCGAGCTCGGCGCCGACGGCAAAATCGCGATCTTCTGCGACCATGTCGAGATGGGCAACGGCATCGGCACGGCGCTCGCCAACCGTGTCGCCGGCCATCTCGGCGTCATCGCCGACGAGGTCTCGGTCGCGCGCGTCGACAGCTACGACGTGCTTGGCCTTGTCTCGTCGGGCAATCCCTACACCATGGACCAGAAGACGCAGGACGCCGCGGAGAAAAATCCGCGCTGGGTGCCCGCGATCTCCTCGGCGACCTCGGCCTCGGTCGGCGCCCATGTCGGCACGCATTCCGCCGCCGAAGCCGCCCGCGTCATCTTCCGCTTCGGCCTGTGGCCCGCCGCACTGGAGCTGTGGCGTATTCCCAAGACCGACCCCCGCGCCAGGCAATGGGCCAACGCGAGCTGGCAGAACGGCCAGCTGACCATGCCCGGCCTCGAACCGCTGGCGCTGCCGGCGCTCGCCGCCACCGCGCATGCGCGCGGCTTCGTCACCGGCGCAGTCGCGCACAGCTTTTCGCGCTGGGCCTGGTCGCGCGCGCGCTTTCCCCTGTTCGGCGAGCAATATCGCGCCGATATCGACGCGCTCGCGATCCGCCGCGGCAACAGCAAGTTTGAGCGGATCAACCGCATCAGCGTCAAATTTCCGCCGACCGACAACAACCGCTTCGGCACCGCCTACACCTCGATGTGCGGCACGCTGGTCCGCGTCGAGATCGAGCGCGCCTCCGGCGCGCTTCGCATCGCCAAGGCCTATAGCGTGTTCGAATGCGGCACGGCGCTGGTGCCCGAGGTGGTGATGGGCCAGACCCATGGCGGCTTCGCCATGGGCGTCGGCTATGCTCTTTTGGAAACGCTGCCGCCGTTCGAGGGCGGCCCCGGCAACGGCGAGTGGAATCTCGGCCGTTACCTCGTCGCGCGCGGCTCGGATCTTCCCTTGCGCGACCTCGAGATCGAGATGCTGAAGCCGCTGACCCCGGACGAAGCGCCCAAGGGCATGGCGGAGGTCGTGATGATCCCGATCGTGCCGGCGCTGATCAACGCCATCCATGACGCCACCGGCCATCGTTTTCGCGCGCTGCCGGTCACGGCGAGCCTCTTGAAGGGAGTTTTGGCGTGACGACCCTCAGCCTCACCATCAACGGCCGGAAGCACGGTCCGATGGATGTCCGCGACGATCTCTCGATGAACGATTTCCTGCGCGAGATGCTCGGGATGACCGGCACCAAGTTCGGCTGCGGTGCCGCGCAATGCCTGAGCTGCGCCATCATCGTCGACGAGCCGGATGGCACCAGCTACACCAGCCCGACCTGCGTCGCGCCCGCCGTGAATTTCGACGGCAAGTCGATCCGCACCGTCGAAGGACATGCGAAGGACGGCCAGCTCTCGGCCCTGCAGCAGGCCTTCATCGATCACTTCGCCTTCCAGTGCGGCTATTGCACCGCAGGCTTCCTTGGCGAGAGCCAGGTGCTGCTCGAACGTCTCTCCCGCACCCCGGTCGCCCGCGAGGCGCTCGAGCAGACGATTGCGGATGCGCTCGACGGACATCTGTGCCGCTGCACCGGCTATATCAAGTATCACGAGGCGGTCCGCGACGTGATCCTGGCCGATTCCAGCCGCTACCTTGTCGCCACCAAATGAGTGCGCCAGCGATGATCACCACGCGCGTCAAGATCATGGCTGTGATAGCGGCGCTGACGAGCAGCCTGTGCGCAGGCTACGCCGCGTCGGACACGACGAGCCACGGCCTCGCCTCGCCCGAAAGTTTTGCGAACATAGCCGACACCGAAAAGCGCTCGGCCGCGATCTTCACCGAGCTTGGAAAAGTGCTGACGCATCCGCGCTGCACCAACTGCCATCCGGCCGGCGACAGCCCCCGCCAGGGCGACACTCCGCGCCTGCATCAGCCGCCGGTGACGCGCGGCGCCGACGGCCACGGCATGGAAGCGATGCGCTGCCACACCTGCCACCAGAAGGCCAATTTCGAGCCCGGCCGCATTCCCGGCCATCCCGAATGGCACCTCGCCCCGCGCGAGATGGCCTGGGAAGGCAAGACGATCGGCGAGATCTGCGAGCAGATCCGCGACCCCGCCCGCAACGGCGGCCGCAAGGTGGAAGAGTTGATCGACCACATCGGCAAGGACACCCTCGTCGGCTGGGCCTGGAAGCCCGGCTTCGGCCGCTCGCCCGCACCGGGCACGCAAGCGCAGGCCGGCGCGCTGGTGGAGGCCTGGGTGAAGACGGGAGCAGCGTGTCCGGCGCCGTGATGGGGGCTGGGGCGGGAATTCTTGAACGTCGGCTTCCGAGGTTAAAGCGGAAGTCGCCCCTCTTGGCCGGCACCGGCGGCTAATGACCCCAGAGCAGACCTTTAGAAGTCACCGATCATGATCGCGCTTTTCAACATAACGGTACAGCGTGATCACAACGATTGCCGGTATCCCCCAGAAGGTTGCTACTAAGAGACCAACAAAACCAAAGGTGTTTGCATCCTTGCTCCCACCGAGAAGCAATGTGGCCACCACCACCGATATAGCCACCATTCCAACAAGCTTAGCAAAAGACTTCGCATTCACGAGTCCTGATCCCTGAGGTGATGATCAGCCATAGTCTCCACGAAAGCTATTAGCAATTCGAGCCGCTACGGGCCGTGCATCAGTTGATCGCGATAGTCCTGAATGTATGCTGCTAGTACAATTAGAGAGCCGCCTAACCAGACAATCATCGGCAAAATCCGGCTATTCCAAAAAGCGCGGTATTTCTCATCGGCGCGCCAATTGTGTCGGCGACGCCATCGCTCTTGAGCCAATTTCCCCACTGCTAAGAAGCCGATTATCGCCATGCTTCCAGAGATGAACATTCCGACCTCAGGAGAGCGAATGTACGTCGTTGAGTGAAAATCCCTAAAGTTGAATGCGCAGCATGATACTCGTTATCGATCGAATAACCAGCTTTGGTCCCAAGGACGGATACCGGAAGGTAAAGAACGCTAGTTGCGAAATTAGAGGGGCCGATGGCATCCAACAGACGTGAGGTATCGTCTGACTTCCGCTGTTGGGCCCAAGGCCGACATCCAGAAGCTATGCATTAATGTCGCTTTCTCGCATCAACCCGAGCGACGCCGCCAGCCGCAAGCTGTGCTTCCCGTGCGAGCACGATGCCTTCGAGCTCGCCGCTGTCGGCCGTACAGTTCCCCGAAAAGCCGATCTCGACCTCGTAACCGCCGAACACGGGATTGTGGCGCTCGGTGATGACCTCGGCCTCGACCACGCCGTCCTTAGCGTCGTAGCTGCCGCGACGCGCGAAGGCGGAGTTGCCGCACATGACTACTACACGAAGTGAGGTTATTGCTTGAGCATGATCCTTTCGGAAAACCGCCTCACACTTTTCCGGATCATGCTTTGGGGCGCGTACTCATAAATCCGCCATGTCGGCTCTACCCCCTAAAGCCGGACATCGCCGGATGACCACGGCATGTCCGCCTTGGGGCCAGACGCCGACTAATCAAGTGGTGCGCCAAGGCCGCTCGGCAGCATGACGATGATAGCGTTCTGTCCTTCCTCGGGGTGGCGCGAGATGTGTCCTTTCCCGTGCGTATCCTCGACGAGAACAGCATTTCCCGCCGGAAGGCGTCTCACCTCGCCATCGCTCGTTTCAATTCCACGTGGCCATCCAGCCATATGGCGAGGAGACGATCCGGCGGGTTGTGAAAGCCCACTTCGCGCACCCCGGCGGGGATGTGAGAAAAACGGATGCGTGACGCTGGGTAGAAAGCCGAAATTTCGAACGGCGCTTTGTTGGGAAACGCCGGCTTCATCGTCATCGCGATTTCGACTTCTCCAAAATGGGATTCCCCGTCAGGCGTTGCATATATGCGCAGGCACCTCATCACGGCCTCCAATCGCTCCATCTCGGCAGTGTACCTATAAACCCGGCAGCGTCGTGTGACTGGTGACTACGTCCGCTTTGCTCCAATAGCGACCAAGTTCGTGCGGCAGCGCGATATGTCGCGATGGGCCAGAACCGGAAGTGCACGCTTGGCTAAACGAAATCAGAGACCTTTCATATCTGCTACGGGGGCCTCCGTTGACTGACATTGCCACGTGATGAGCAGCGTAAGGAAATCCGACGCCTCGTATCCATAGGTATCGGGGAGCCAACCGTTTCGACCTCCTGTCAGGCCAGCGTTGAGCTTGTCCCAAAACCCGAAGTATGGCTTCGCCGTGCGAAACACGACGTGTTCGCCCCCCTTGCTGGAATAGACCGCGAAATCGTCGACTTGGTCCCAGTAATAGAACCGCTTCCGATACAGATAGGTCACTTCAAAGCCGGTGGCACTTAGGCTGAGCGAGCCCGAGTTAGGCCGAAGAAGAATTGCGCCCACAATGGCCCCAACGGCGAAGAAGAGCAGGCCCAGTATTCCAAAGCCAAGCGCAGGTCGCA
This sequence comes from Bradyrhizobium ganzhouense, assembly GCF_049949285.1. Taxonomy (NCBI): domain Bacteria; kingdom Pseudomonadati; phylum Pseudomonadota; class Alphaproteobacteria; order Hyphomicrobiales; family Nitrobacteraceae; genus Bradyrhizobium; species Bradyrhizobium ganzhouense. The sequence goes on along the minus strand of NZ_CP181318.1, from coordinate 4,460,846 downwards.
GGTTCGAATTCGACAGCGCAGCCCAAATTACGATGACACTCGCGGTAGCCATCGCCGCCGAGCCCAGCATCAGAAACCACCAGAGCCCCTTCGTAGAGGTGGGAGATAAGACAATCGGCCCCGGAAATTTTCGGATTACGTCCGCTGCTGCTTGGATCATTGCGTGGCTACCTGCTCCTAGCCACACCCTAAGCGGGAAACCTATCCGAAATACCAATAAAGCCCGCAGACTTGTCAATGTCAGCAACGGGTCAGAATGCGAAGACCTCAGCATGAGCAAATCCAGTCAGCTGCGACCCGCTAAGCAGACCTCAATTAGGCGGGCCGCAACTTCGCTGATGGGCCAAAAGGCCGACATGGCAGGCTGGTCAATGATATAAGAGAGGCCGTCAGGTGCCTTCAGAGTGATTTTCCGATGTCAGCAAAACTGCGTTGCTTCTGGTTGAAGTTCGATGGTGACAACTTGCGTCACGGACTGGGCTATGGCGTGACGGCATGGAACGAAAGCGATGCTTTGCAGATTGTGCAACTTGATGTTTTCGGTGGCGAACCTATGCCGCCATTTGCCCTGCAAGCCGACGTAGATATTTCGAAGCTCGATGCAGGCCACATCCTTCCAAATATGGAGAGCCCGAATTGGCGAGGCATTTGGTATCCTCGCGGATATGCCAAGTCGAGTTAGAGCATCCCACTGTTTGGTCGGCCATGGGTCAAAATGCGAAGAACTCAGCACGAGCAAATCAAGTCGGCTCGTCCCCGCTAAGCGGACTTCAATGAAGCGTACCGTCACTTCGCTGATGGGCCAAATCCGGACCTCTAGAAGCAAAGCGCGGTTGGCTTGAGCGCTGGATATTCCACAGCGTTAACTCTCCCTTGTGCAGCTACAATTCCGGAGAAAGCTAACAATTTGATCAGCTTCGATTGCGATGCTGCGCTTGGCCAAGGCAGTCACGTTAAGGCGAGCGAGGTGGATATGTTTTTGGGAATACGTCGCACCGGCTTCATTGCGATTTTTTTACTCGTGTCGGGAATTGCTTTTTTGCAACCCAGCGCCGGACAGCGCCCCGGCTCACTTGAAGGAAGATGGGAAGGTAAGCTTGATGTTGTCGATACCAAGGGCTCTCAATCCTACGACCGGACCAAAGCTGCCCTTGGAGACTCTCCGATTGCCATCGCCATCCATGGACAAAGAGCTAGTGTCTACTTTGGCGAAACCGAGGTTATGCCGACCTCATTTCAGACTCAGATCTATATGACCAACGCCGTGGTGTTCGCCACCGATACTGGTTACCAAAATGCCCACCAATGGGTTGAAACCTGGAATTTTGCCCTTACTCAGAAAGACTCTGACACTCTGATCGTTTGTTTCTCTCGCGTCGTGAACAATCTCGACATTGCCGAAGGAGAGAACAACAGCAAGTTCTACGTCCTAGCGGTTGGAGAATTCCGCCGGACGTCTCACTGAGCACTGCGCTCAGCTTCACGAAATTGTTGCGGGCAACTCGCGGTAAGCTACACGGTGCTTCGAACTTCGAAAAGACCGCTATGGGTCATTTTCGACGGTTTCAGCGGAGATTGTCGGCTGCCTGATGTCCGCTTCTGCCCGTAAGCGCCCAACCGGGGCCCGCCCGGCAACGTGAATTCGCTTGCGCGTTGAGCGGCTAAAGTGGTCTTGGACGAATAACTTGTTCTGCCACGATAGAGCGGCTTCGCGTTTCCACGCACCCAAGACCCAGAACGGACAGTCGTAGGAGCCATGTGCAAAACGAGCTTTCGCTTTGGGAAGCCATCGATGTAGATGCCGCAAGACGTTGGCTGGAAGATCGCGCGTGACCGGAATGCTTTTTCGAGGAAAGAGGGAGGATAGTCGATGGTCAATTCCGATCTCACCCCTTCGGCAAGCCACGATCCGAAGGACTTGGTAGGCACATGGACACTCGTTTCGGTCGTAACCGAGCGGGACGGTAAAAAATTCGACGCTTATGGCCCAAATGCAAAGGGCCACCTGGTGTTCGATGCGATCGGGCGATATTCGATCATCTTCATTGCCGGTGACCTCCCGAAGTTTGCGTCGGGAAACCGTTCCAGCAGTACGGCAGATGAGAGCAACGCCGTCGTTGCCGGAAGCTTTGCTCATTTCGGCACTTACCTCGTCGACGCGGCGGACAAGAGTTTCACGTTTCAGGTCGAGCGTGCGACGTTTCCAAACTGGGACGGCAAGAACACCAAGCGTTCGTTTTGTGTCAGGGGCGATGAGTTGCACTTCACAGACCCGCACTCGTCGGGCGGTGGAGTGGCGACGACGATCTTCGAGCGTGCGAAGCGTGCATGCTAGGACTTTGGTTTGCTGCACCGCCGGGCCCTCATAGGCCCTTCCGGCAATAACATCCCCCGCCGTGCGGCGAGGTGTGCTTCCACGCACGTGGTGAGACGCGCACCGTAACGACCGGAATAGGGTGACAGTGCTGGACTGCACCGTCACCGTGGCTCGTGACCGGTCACCACATCTGGATCGCGGGAGTGGTCGCGGCGATCAGAGATCGACGCCCACGGCAATGTTGCGGGCCGTCAATTCTGCAATGGTGCTCAAGTGCGCGAGGAGTTTTGCAAAGGCCGGGTCCTTCGACACCCCCTCCTGAACCTTGCCGTACACCTCCCAATTGGAATAACGCGTGACAGCCAACCACTCCCCGGCCCACGCGCCTGTGTGGAATCGCGACAATCGGAGAAATTCGGCGCCATGTCTTTCGAAGATTGCCTTCGCCTCCTTGGCTGTCTTGATCATTTCCTCGGACTTGTCGCTCTTGAACCGGGTGAATTGTGTAATCGACATTGAAATTTCCTCCTTGGTCAATTCGTTCGCCTTACTTGCTTGCCAGCCGTGTCCTGATCATCAGGGCATCGGTCGTATGCCTCGTGGGTCGATGCCTTGGTGAGTCGCGACGTAGTCGATCTCGCCGCGCGTGGTGCCGATATCCATCAACTCCCTGTCACTTAAATCGGCCAAGGTCGCGCGCAGTTTCTGGCGTTCGCGGCGCTCCTGAATGTCATCCCAATATTTCGAGATGAAGCTGGCGATGTGCCGGGTCGATACGGATGTTCGTTCTAGCCACGTTGTGGCGTGCGTCGTGCTCATTGCGGTCTCCTGCGACGATGCTCCTTCCGACACAGGCCGCTGTGCGGCATGATGTGCCGGTCTCGACGTCAGTTGCGCCGGTGTCGTATTCATCCGGGCAGGCGCGCTGCCTCCGCCCGACGTCTTCTCACGTCAGAATTACTGTCTCATCTGCGCGCGTGGGGACTGCCTATGCTGCCACCGCGGCTCGCGCGCCATAGGTGGGCCATTGTGCCTTGTCGCGCCCCTGTGGCATCATTCATGTTGATGACGACTTCAGCAAAACTGGTGTAGACGCGCAATTTCGCGATCCGCCGCTGAATGACGACGAATAAGGAGCCGAACGCTCAAAAGGATTCGAATGGGAGAGTCCCCTCAGTTTGGGAGGCGACATTGCGAGAAGACATTGCATCCATCACCGAGTTTTCGCACGTTGTCGGCGCAATTTACGATTGCGCCATCGATCCAAGACAGTGGCCAAACGCTATTCGCGAAGTATGCCAGGCAACCAATTGTGCCGCGGGGATCATTGGGGCTCATGATCTCAACACGCTCTCCTCGCTCATTCGCGAACATTGGAACTACGAGCCTGAGTGGCTCGAGAAAATTCAAATCTGTGCCACCGAGCTAGCCGGACTTTGGGACGGCGTCGCCGACCTCCACGAACGGCCGATCGATGAACCACTGACTGCTCTGCGCGATATTCCGGAGCAGTTCGTCCAGTCTCGCTATTACCGCGAATGGGCGAAGCCGCTGGGCTTCATCGATACCATCCAGATGACCCCGCTGCGTCAGCCCAGCCGGATCGGCGCCTTCGGGGTGTGGCGTCACAAGAGCCTCGGCCAAATAACGGAGCGCGATCTGTCGATCATGAGACTGCTGGCGCCGCACATCCGGCGCGCAGTGACGATCAGCGATGTGCTCAATATGCAGGCGATCGAAGCCGAAACGCTGCGGGCCTCGCTTGATCTCTTCCAGGCAGGTATTGTTCTTCTCGATGGTGAGACAAAAATCGTTCATGCCAATCGTGCAGCTGAGACTATGCTCAAATCCGGATCTCCGATCAGTTCCCATCGGGGCGAACTGCGAACTGGGTCGCCCCAAACATCAGCCGCCCTTCGGGCCGCCGTCGCGACCGCGGCGGCGAATGAGGCTGCGGTCGGCAAACTCGGAATCGGTCTGCCAGCGCCGCAAGCCGATGGCTCGCCCGCTCTGATTCATGTGCTGCCACTTGCTGGCGGCAATCGAGGCAAACGCATAGCGCTACGCGCAAGCGCGGCTTTGTTTGTTACATCGGAAATGCGCACCGCTATCCCCGCGGAGTCCTTGGCATCGCTTTTTGGTTTGACGTCTGCAGAGACGCGCGTCCTCGGCTCCCTGCTCGCCGGCCGGACGCCGGCGGAGACAGCAAGGGCCATGGGAACAGCAATGGCCACCGTTCGGACCCATATTGCCAAAGTGTTCGAGAAAACCGGGACCTCGCGCCAATCCGAATTGATGCGCCTCGCGGCCCAGTTCTTGCCGCCGGTCTTACATTCTTCCGAAGGTGCACTGCCCCCGTCCAAAACCCGATCTACGGACTAGATTAGGGCGTGGACTGGCGCACGCGCATGACAGAGGTATCGATCATCTGTACCGCCGGATCATGACCAGCGGCCAGCGTATCCATGATCTGGTCCCAGACGCGCCCGCCGCCAACGAACGAAGCGATTGTAACAAGTGGTGCGGCGACCAACGGCCGCTGGCAGGTCGCGCCACGGTGCACCCGACCCGAGGACCCAGAAGCTACCCCGTAGCGGACGTCGACTTCCCTTTAATGTATGATCGAACAGAACAGAGTTTAGCCTTGGAGCAACAATGCGCCTTCTGGCTGTCGCGCTTCTGCTGGGTTTCGCGCCGCTTACCGCACATGCTGATGATGCACTGAACCCGCCGCATCCTGCGCTTGCCCGTATTCAGGCCAATCTCGATCACTGCACAGACACTCAGCCAGGCAATATCAACGAGATGCTTTGCGCGGTAGAGGCCTACAAGGCCGTCGATGTCTTACTGAACACGTTGTATGGAAAGATCGTCGCGAAGCTCAAACAGAACGAGGATCCCGACCATGACCTCCAAGAACGAAAAGAGCTACTAAAACGGTTGGTTGCCTCTGAACGCGCGTGGATCGCTTACAGCGAGACAGAGTGCTCTCATGCGTCCGCCTACATGCTGGGTGGCAGTGGAGAACCAACCATTCTTGCACAATGCAGGCTTTCGATGAGGGAGGATCGCCTCAACAACCTCTTTCGATTCTATAAGATCAGATATCCAGATATCGCGGAAGAATAACGGACTGCGGCTTTACGCTTCGTAGCAAAGTCCGCTTCTGGGCCCTCAAGCGACGAAGCGCCATGTGCGCTGTTAGGTCCGGTGTGGGGATCCGAGCGGCCCCAATTTGCCCGCTATGAGTTTTTCCGCGTGTGACCCTAAGCTGCCCTCGCTCGATTTTCTCGATTTTGAATTAAGTGGGTAACTGCGCCGAAGGACTGCCCTGTATACTCGACCCTAGGGACTAGACCTCTCTCTAGAATTCTAAAGGCTCTGATGACGGGAAGAGTTCAACGGCTGAAGCGGATAACTTCCTACATTTCACTTGCGCTAGGGATTGTTACGTTGGTGCTGGCCATCAATCTCGATTCTTATTTTGCAGCACGTAGCCCACGAAGCCCCGTCGCAGAAACCGGTCAGATTCACGCTACGCACCTGCATCACGGCGCATTGGTCTATCTGACGAGTGGCCAGTTGTTTTGGATGAATGCCCTCGTCCCGATCACGGGACTTCTTTTTGTTCTTGGTGCTACGGCGTACTACCGGTCAAAAAAGGATTGATGCTGTTCTTTGTATCGAATGGCGCGCTGTGGCCCTTGGCCGACACATTTCGTCCGATGTCGCCTTCTGGCCCAGGTGCGAAGTGGCGACACCTCTCATTGAGGTCCGGTCAGTGGAGTGGAGCGGACAGATCTGCTCACGCTGAGTTCTTCGCATTTTGAGCTCAAAGCGGAAGCAGCACTGCTTCATCCAAAATTGAGCATTCTGTGCGTTACAGATTGAATTGATCTGTCCTGCAACTAAACTGCGATTGCGGCAGCATCGCTCCCTAGGAAGCCCTGCTACAGATTGCTCACGCTGATGGCTCGAAATTCCCGGCTTGCCAAAGGTACGATCCCGTTCGTGCTGGTGTTCAGCCTGATCGGCGTCTTCAGCCTAGCCGTTGCTGGCTCCGACTTTTACGATTGGTACTTCACCGGCAGCCTTTATTTCCCTGCCAAGTATGGCCACGGCGTTTACACGTCGTACAGCGAAGCGCCGGGACTGTTCGTGGCCGCGGCCTTTAAGAACCTGCTCGTTCTAGCGGTGGGCTTCGTGTGCGCTGTGGCAGCGTGCACCGCACCGTCATCCTTTCGAAAGAAGGAGCAATCGCGTCTCGCTGCGAAAGAAGCGCAGCCATCGGCCCCCCCGTGGCCACGCCGTCCAAAAACGCCCAACTAAGATCGAAATCTACAAGGGCGCGTGGATCGTCCATGGTCCGCTTCTGGCCCGTCGCTTCCGTTGACGTGCTGCAGCTACTTGCCTCCTGATGGGAGCGGACCGGAAGTCTGTCGCTGATCGCCAAACCGTTGCGATTGACCCTTTCCGGAGGTCGAGCGCGACACTCTGCATGCCGCCCTCGTGCTCCCGCCAGTGCCTATTCGACGAACTCCAGAAGAGTGTTCAACGCCAGCCTTGCCGGCACGACCAGCCGGCCCGGGCTCTGGACGAACTCGATTTCTCCAGCTTGCAGGGCCTTCGCCACCTTCGCTAGCGATACCGTGCGGAAGGTGAGCCCTGCCATGTAAGCTCCGCGTCCTTCTGCATCCGGCACTGACGGGCCGAACTGATCCTTCAGCGTCGTCTCGGTAATGACTTCGAGGTTCGCGTTGCCCGCAACCACGTTCTTGCCCCCCTTGATGTCGTGCACGACCTCTGGTCCAAACATATCGGCATAGAGCTTGGTGCCGCTGGCCGGATCGGCGTCGACGATCATCGCGCGGACGACCGCGACGACGCCGTTGGCGTGGTGGCGCCATTCATCGCGCCAAAGCAGGTCGCGCGTGAAGTGGTGGATGAAAAAGACGCGGCCATAAGGCACCCCGCCTCCTTTCATGCGCACCGCTCGGAAGCGGGCGTCGCGCGCCGCGCCGCCGTCGACTTCCACCGGACGGATGAATTCGAGAGGTGGCTCAACCGCCAAGCCCACATTCGAAAGCGCGTCATAGGTGGTCGTGGAATCTTCGGTGCCGAAGGCGAGCCCATTGAGTCCGAGGGAGTAGCTGAGGAGGTCCCGGCGAATGGTCGCGCCTTTGGGCACGGCGATCAGTTCGAGAAAGTCGTTGCCGAACATCGCCAGGTGGTTCATCGAGCCCAGCGAATGGTAGCCACGCGGGGTGAGGGTGAAGCCCAGCCGTCGATAGGTGTCGGCGGCGTGATCGAGGTCGTCACGCGCGTTGATGACCACGTGATCGAGCGTCGCCACTGGTAATGCCATGCTGTGCTCGCAGTTTGCCTACCCGAAATCCCCCGGATAGGTCCCGACCTGAAGTAAAATATCCGGGCTTTTCCGGCCTCTTGCAAGGACAGACGCGAGGTGTGGTCTTACCGCGACCCATGCAGGTCGTTTGCTGCGGCGCATGAGTCCGCTGTTGGCCCCAAGGTCGACATCCAGACACCAGGCTTTAATGTCGCCTTCTGACAGCAAAGCGAACGCGACGACTTTGTGGTGAGCAGACGCCCTACGCCCGCCGCATCAGCTTGAGCGTGGCCGCAAGGCGCAAACTGCGCTTCCTGGCAAGTGCGATGCTTCTATCCATTCGCCCACCACGACCAACAACGGAGTATCACGAGCAAGGCCAGAGACCCCCTTACCAGCCACCATAGGATCGCCAAGCTGGAAGCTTTGAGTTCGGAAAGGAAACAGGATCAGCCGCATATTGGCATCAACGCGCTCAAGAAACGCGACAATCGATCCGGGCCAAGTCCATATGAATAAGGATGGTCGGCCCAGCTCTTCTCACGTTGCCGGATGAACCAAACGCAATCGGCGCAGCAACAGCGCAACTAGCATCAGGGTGATCGAAAGCCCGACAATCTCCGTGACGAATGCCCAGAGCAGGAAACGTGACGCCGCCACTATGATCCCCCGTGACACCCGCTGATGACCATCCTTCGCTCATATCAGAGCAAGATCAGAATGTCTTCTGTGAGGCCTTGGCGTCGAACTTCACCCCTCGCCTTGGCTTCGGTCCTGGTATTGCGGTGACAGTGCTGGACTGCACTCAAGGCGGCTCTACCCACGTCTAGTTAAGTGCACTGTCACCGTGATCCCCACAACGGACGTTCGGTCGTTATTCCGCTGTTCCCAGCTTCGTCGATTTTACTCCCTTTTAATCAGAGTTGCCGGAACTCGCTCACGATTAGTGGATGATCTGGTAGCTCTACTACGGGTAGATCTACCAAAAGCTTCGAATATTGGTCAGTAAGGGAAACGGCATGACAGGGATTACTAACGCATTTCATGAGCCCGAGGAATGCGACACTGGTTCTGTCGAACTCCAATATGTGAAGGCCGACTTCATCGCCGCGTATCAGCTCCACGGCGCGGCAACGCGACGCGTTTGGACATTGGTACTGGTGCTGGCACTTGTTATCGGTGGAGCAACATTCTTTCACCTGCGCGAAGTCACTCCAACCATACTGGCGGTCGCTGTCGTATTGATCGGAGCGGTCTTGGGCACGCTAGCCTTCGCGTGTGTCATCCTTCCGTGGCTTGCACGCCGCACCTTTGCTAGGTACCCCCTTTCTCATCTTGCGCACAAGTTAGTGCTACGGCCGGAGGGGATCACCTTACAAAGTCCACGCGGCATCAGCACACTGCAATGGAAGGATTTCATTCGCTGGCGCACAAACAGCAAAACGATCCTGATATATACGTCGCCAAGTACATTCATTCATTTTCCGGCCCGGCTGGCGGAGTTGGGTTTCCCGATGGACCGCCTCAAAGTCGGGCTCTTGCGTGAACTAGGGCCACCCTTCTGAGAATGATCTGGCGGATCACGTCCGAGTTTGACCCCGTAGCGGACTTCACTAGATTTCTCTCAACTGCAAGCAAAGCTTGCTAACTTGACGGAAGGTTTGCCGGGTGAAAGATTCATCGGTCGGATCGGAGTAGCAGGATGATAGATCGCGCAGCACGCGACCAGCTGTCGGAGAACCTTAGACACCTGATTGCCGGCAGGATTACCAACGATCAGTTTGAACGCAGTACGCCGGTGAACGACGGGGACCCGGCGATCTGGGCGATTACAGACATGTCGTGGCTGCTCTACAGCGATATGAAGGAGCATCGCTTGGTCGGACGTCACAGCCTCGCTCCGGTCTGGAAACGCGAAGTGCTGCGGTGGATTTTGTTTCTCGACGGCGACTTTGAGTACCGCTGGCCGAAGATTTCATTGCCCGGCCTCCACCCCATGCGACGTGCTCGCCCGGTGTGGCTAAGTTGGCATAACGCGATTTCTCACGATCGTGCCTCCGAGTTTCTTGCGGCTGGAGATTACAATGCTTGGCCGTTCATTTCCCGATCCGAGTACAAGCATGCCTTGAGGCATCCGAGACGGCTGGCGGGAAGGCCAAGATCATCACAAACTGAACAGCTCTGGAATTGATCGCGAGCGGCCAAAGATCGGCTCTGTCCGGTTGTGGCCCCAAGGCCGACATCCAGACACCAGGCTTTAATGTCGCCTTCTGACAGCAAAGCGGACGCGACGACTTTGTGTGAGCAGACGCCCTACGCCCTTCGCATCAGCTTGAGCGTGGCGGCCAGCCGCAAACTGCGCTTGCCGGCGAGTGCGATGCCCTCGAGCTCGCCGCTGTCGGGCGTGCAGGTGCCTGAAAAACCGATCCCGACCTCGTAGCCGCCGAACACGGGATTGTCGCCCTTCGCCGGCGTGTGCTCCTGGTTGAGAATCTCGCCCTTCCAGCGGCCGTCCACTGAGGAATAGGAGCCGAGATAGTAGAAGAACGCATCGCCGCCGAGGATGCGGCCGTCGATCAGCAACATCACGCCGGAGAGCCCGGCATCCACACCATCGAGCGCGCGCAGGCTCATCCCATAGAGTCCGTTGGCGATGCCACCCTCCCCGATCGTGCCGCGTGGCGGCAGCGCGCCATCGTCGAGCCGCGTGAGGACGGCCCAGAAATTTCCGCCCGGCATGGTGTCCGCGCTGCCCTCGAGGCGGATCTGGTTGCCGTTCAGCCGGCCCCGCGCGCCGATCGTGGCGACGTCGGCGCCCATCAGCGGCTTGTAATGCGGGTCGTCGTTGTGGCGCTCGGTGATCACCTCGGCAATGATCTCGCCGTCCCGCTCCGAATAGGTGCCGAGATGCGCGAAGGCGGAATTGCCCCCTAGCATCTTGCCGTCGTGCAGGCACATGATGCTGCGCCCGAAGGCATCGTGGATGCCGTATTCAACCTTGTAGAGCCCGTCGAGCAATGTCCTGAACCCGCAAAATCAAAAAGAATCGCGGGGTACCTAGCACCGTCGCCGCACCGATGCCATCCGGCTTATCCGCGCAGGGGCCGCTCGCGGAGCCGACCGTTGCCATGATGCCAGCATGCACCTGTTTTGCCCGACGGGTCAAGTTGATTTCGTAAAATCCGCATTGAGCAGTTTCGAGACCCGGCTGTCTTGAATTTCAACCACTTGGCTACTGTGCATGGGGTTGTTTTCGCCCTTTCGAACCCACAAGTGCCGGCATGACGTGAGTTAGAAGCACAGCGTGGTGACGAGCTTGCCCTGCTTGTCCTTGAGCGCGTATGGGCAGCGCAGCCGCTCCAGCGCCTTCTTGGCGTCCTCGTCGCCGAGCGCGGCCGCGCGCTCGTAATAGGCCTTCGCGGCGTCCTTGTCCTTCGGACCGCCGCGGCCTTCCTGCGCGAAGGCGCCCATCCGCTCCAGCGCGCCGGGATGGTTTTGCGCGGCCGCCTTCTCGAACAGCGCGCGCGCCGCGACATCGTCCTTCTCGCCGCCATTGCCGTTGGCAAGCATCAGGCCGAGCTGGTACTGCGCCTCCGCATTGGTCTCGGCGGCCTTGCCGAGCAGCGTGCGCGCCTGCGCGGGATCGGCGGGCGCGCCACCGCCGGCGGTGCCGAGCGCCGCGAGATTGGAGACGCCGCGGGGGTTGCCGGCTTGAGCAGCCTTCTCGAACAGCTTTCGCGCCTGCGCCTCGTCCCTGGCAACGCCGGAGCCGGTGCCGTAGGCGACGCCGAGCTCGACCATCGCAGCGCTCGAGCCCTTGTCGGCCGCCTTGCGCCAGGCCGCGATGGCTTCGCCTGTCTGCCGGTTGGCCGCATAGGCGCGGCCGAGCGCGAACATCGCCCGCCGCGACGAGCTTGCTGCCTGCTTGCAGAATTTGACCGCGGTCGCGACGTCGGAGGCTGCGATCTCAGGCACGCCCTTCACGTCAGCCGGCTTGTCGGGATCGCTCGGATCGGCGGCGACACGGTCGCACAGAACGAGGTCGGCCGATTGCGCATGCGCGGCGACGGGCGCGGCAAGCGCGACAAGGATGGCAAAGAGACAAATCCGCATGGCCGTCACGTTGCGTCCGCGTGCGGGCGATTTCAAGGCTCGAGTCCGGATTGCCGCAGAACAGGCACGACCTCGGGCGATGCCAGATAGCGCAGCAGCCGGTCAGCCGCTTCGGCCTGCTTCGCATCCACCATGCGGCCGGCTGAGAATACGGCCGGCGTCTGCAAATCATGCGGCACCGGGCCGATCACCTCGATGCCCTCGACCTGCTTCAGCTCGCTGATCTGCTGCACGGCAAGGTCTGCCTCGCCGCTGACGAGCCGCTCGGCGGTAAAGCCCTGCTCGACGATGGTGGCCTTGGCGTTGATCTCGGCGGCGATGCCCATCCGTACGATCAGCTGGGCGAAGTAGACTCCGCTTGCGCCGAGCCGCGAATAGGCAACGGATTGTGCCGCAAGCAGCGCCTTGCGCAGCGCAGCCTCATTAGCGATGTCGGGATGCGGCGCGCCTTTCCGCACGGCAAGGCCGACAAAGGAGCGCGCGAGGTCGGCTGCGCTGTCCGCGATCACCCGGCGCTCGCCGATCATTTCGTCGAGCCCTTCGCGCGTGAGGATCACGAGATCGGCCGCCTCGCCGGCGCGCAAGCGCTTGAGCAGCGCGAGCGTCGGCGCGAAGTCGGCATCGACGTGAATGCCTGTTGCGGTCTCGAACGCGGAGGACAGGCTGCGCATCGCGCCCATCAAGCCGAGCGTCGAGAGCATGCGAACTTTTTCCATGTGCAATTCCCTGGTGCGATCAGGCGCGATGCATCAGCTTCAGTGCCGCGGTCAGGCGCAGGCTGCGCTTGCCGGCAAGCGCGGTTGCTTCCAGCACCGCCTGCTCGCCGTCATAGGACCCGGAGAAGCCGATGCCGACCTCGTGTCCGCCGAAGATCGGATCGTCCTTGGCGGGCGTGTGCTCCTGGTTGAGGATCTGCCCCTTCCAGCGGCCGTTGGCGGCAGTGTAACTGCCGAGATAGTAGAACGAAGCATCGCCGCCGAGGATGCGGCCTTGGTTGAGCAGCATCACACCGGTGAGCCCACCGTCGATGCCGTCGAGCATGCGCAGGTGAACCGAGTAGAGGCCATCGGCGATGCCGGCCTCGCCGACGCCGCCGGCGATCGGCACCTCCTCTTCCGTGATCGGTGTCATCACCGACTGGAAGGGCACGCCGGGCAACTCTTTCAGCTCGCCCTTGAAGCGGTAGAGATCACCGTCCGCCCAGCCCTTTGCAATGAGCGTCGCATCGTCGGTGCCGGCCATGGCGCGGTAGCTCGGATCGGGGTTGTGCCGGACGGTCTTGATGACGATGTCGATGCCGCCTGCGGTCTTCGCGTAGGTACCGATATGGGCGAACGCCGAATTGCCGCCGAGCATCTTGCCGTTGCCGGCATGCATCACGCTCCGGCCGACGTTGTCGCCGAGCTGAAATCGCACCTTGTAGAAGCCTTCAAACACCAGCCGTGTCCCCGGCCCCGCGCGCATCCTGCTGGTACTCTATCCCGCTTTCCGTCGCGATGGACAAGTTTTGCGCCGCCGCAGCCCCACAGGATCAGTCGTCATCAAAATGCAAAAATCCGCCGGAGCTTTTCAGCTCCGGCGGATTGAAAGCCAACCCGGACCAGCCCCAGCCCGGGCCGGGAGGATCTTTAAGCCGCGGCTTTCTTGTCAGCCGGGACGGATGCGATCGTCTTCAGAATCTGCGAGGCGATCTGGTATGGGTCGCCCTGCGAGTTCGGACGGCGGTCTTCCAGATAGCCCTTGTAGCCGTTGTTGACGAAGGAGTGCGGAACGCGGATCGACGCGCCACGATCGGCCACGCCGTAGCTGAACTTGTTCCACGGCGCGGTCTCGTGCTTGCCGGTCAGACGCTTGTCGTTGTCGGGGCCGTAGACGGCGATGTGGTCCATCAGGTTCTTGTCGAAGGCCGCCATCAGCGCCTCGAAGTACTCCTTGCCGCCGACCGTACGCATGTACTCGGTCGAGAAGTTGGCGTGCATGCCGGAGCCGTTCCAGTCGGTATCGCCGAGCGGCTTGCAGTGGAACTCGATGTCGACGCCGTACTTCTCGGTCAGGCGCAGCATCAGGTAGCGGGCCATCCACATTTCGTCAGCGGCCTTCTTGGAGCCCTTGCCGAAGATCTGGAATTCCCACTGGCCCTTCGCGACTTCCGCGTTGATGCCTTCATGGTTGATGCCCGCCGCGAGGCAGAGGTCGAGATGCTCTTCGACCATCTTGCGGGCGATGTCGCCGACGTTCGAGTAGCCGACGCCGGTGTAGTACGGGCCCTGCGGCGCCGGATAACCGGAGGCCGGGAAGCCGAGCGGACGGCCGTCCTTGTAGAAGAAGTATTCCTGCTCGAAGCCGAACCAGGCGCCGGAATCGTCGAGGATGGTGGCGCGCTTGTTGGAGGCGTGCGGGGTCTTGCCATCGGGCATCATGACTTCGCACATCACCAGCACGCCGTTGGTGCGGGCGCCGTCCGGGAACACCGCGACCGGCTTCAGCACGCAATCCGAGCTGTGGCCTTCGGCCTGCTGGGTGGAGGAGCCATCGAAGCCCCAGAGCGGAAGCTGCTCGAGCGTCGGGAACGACGCAAATTCCTTGATCTGAGTTTTGCCGCGCAAGTTCGGAGTCGGCGTATATCCGTCGAGCCAGATGTACTCGAGCTTATACTTGGTCATTGAGCCTCTCTGTAGATGATGCGAAAGGTGGGGTTGAGAGCCCCCGCACGTTTGTACCCGGCCATCATCGGCCGGCCCTTTACAGGCATTTTGCGTGCCAAAAGGCCGCAGCGCGGGAGGTTATCCACCGCGACCGGAACCCGTCGGCCGGCGGAAAATCGTCCGCAGCGACGTGCGGCATAGGCGCGCACCTTCCCGTGAAGCTGCACTGCAAAAATCCCGCGGAAAACGCCCGATTCTGGAGCAGGCCGGCTCCTGCCGGAGGTTGCCGATCAAACGCGCATCAACGTCCGGCAACTTTCGCAAAGCGCCCGGCCCATGCCTAGCAACCTTTGGAATGGCCCAGGCGTTAGTCACCCATACGCTGCCTTGGGGGGTGCAGACTGTCACCTGCCTACAAATTGAGCGGAATCTGATTTCCTTTTCAGCACTTTGCATTTCGGAGTGCGGGGCCGATATGGGGAGTCCAGTAACCACAATCGAACGAGTCGGGCGCACCATGGAGGCCAAGGCGCTTCGACCCAGGAGCAAATCGCAATGATGAACAATGGACTGAGTCAGGGATCTGCGAAGATCTATCAATTCCCCGTCGGGGGCCGCGCGGCTCTCGCCGGACGCCGCTATGGCGACACCCGCTTTCCCGCCGATCACGCGTCGCTTCCCGCGAACGTCTCGATCTGCAGCGACAGTTGGTACCACCAGGACGCGGTCGACGAAGCAAAGCCCAAATGGGAACGCTAATGCCTATGTCAAGTTTGATACCGCCGCGCACTCTCAAGCGCTCGACGGAAGTTTGAAAAAGGGTCGAAACAACGAGGTTTCGACCCTTTTTGATTCTGGACCTGCTTAGCGCGCCCCCGAAACGGCCAACCGCTTGGCAAGCGTCGCCGGCTCGCCGTCGATCGGGAGGAACACGCGTCTGTCGCGTCATAAAACGCAACAATGAACTGCGTACCATCGGCGCAGCGATAGTTGTGGAACGTCTGCGCGTCAGCCTGCCCCGCGCCGGAAATTCCAGCCGCCAGCATGGTGATGACCAAAAGAATGGCCTTGTGCCGGCCCATGATCACCCCCCGTAATGGTCCGTCGGCAACATAACAAAAGCAGCTCCGATGTCAGACTCCCCTGCCCGTCACCTCGCTCTGCAAGGCGCCAGCAATTTTCGCGACCTCGGCGGTTACGCCACAAGCGACGGTCGCACCACGCGCTGGCGTCACATCTTCCGCTCCAACCATCTCGGCCAGCTCACCGCGGAAGACATCGCGATCGTCCGCGCACTCGGCGTCAGAAGCGCGTTCGACTTCCGCGGCGTCGAGGAGCGCGCGGCCGGCGTCTGCGTCGTCGACGAGATCACCGTGCATTCGCTGCCGATCGAGCCGACGGTGGTGGCTTCCCTGCGCGCCGAGCTCGCCAGGGGCGCGCTGACTGCGCCGGTCGCGCTCGAGCTGATGCGCGAGTCCTACCGCAACTATATCCGCCACAACACGCACAGCTTCCGCATGTTGTTTGGCCATCTGCTGGAGGACCGCGCCCCGCTGGTGATCCACTGCACCGCCGGCAAGGACCGCACCGGCTTTGCCAGCGCCCTGATCCTGCATGCGCTCGGCGTGCCCGAGGCGGTCATTGCGGAGGATTACCTGCTGACCAATCGCCACTACAAGCGCGACGTGTCGAGCGTCTCGGATCTGCCCGCCGACGTCCTCGACGCGATCGGCTCGGTCAACGCCTCCTATCTCGACGCCGCTTTCGATGCCGTCGGCCGCGACTATGGCGATGTCGAAACTTACCTGCGCGACGGTCTCAAGCTCGGGGCGGCAGAGCGGACGGCACTGAAGGAGCGCTATCTTCAGGCGTGAGCGACGCCGGGCGCCTCACGCCGTCGGCGTTGCGGCCTTGATGATGGAATTGGTCAGCGCAAGCGATACCTGCATGGTACTCCAGTTGCTCTGATGCAGCTTCAGATCATCCTCCGGATCGAGCAGCTGCTCGAACGAGGCATTGTTGTATACGTGCCAGTGGCGCATCAGCGCCCAACGCTGGAACAGGTTGACCCCAGCGTCCTCCGCCGCGCTTCGGATCGCCGAAACCATCTTCTCCGCGAGATCGGCGTTGTCGTCGAACAGCATGGCCGTCACATATTGCGGGTCGATCAGGATGACATCCATGGTCGGGTGATCGCGCAGGAGGGTTAACCCCCTGGTGATGCTCGCGACCACTTCGTCGAAGTTGAACTCCTTCTGGCGAAAGACCGCGTTGGTGCCGACCTGCCAGAGCACCAGAGAAGGATTGTCAGCAAAGATATCGTCGTCGAACCGAGGCACTTCCAATGGCGCTTCCTGGCCGCCCTGGCCGCGATTGAACACGTCGATCCGGATGTTCGGATGGGGATCATCGTCCTTGTAGTGCTTTCTCAAATACAGCTCGAGCCGCGCGGGATAGGGAACGACATTGCGAAGTCCCGCAGTCGAGGACGACCCCATCGCCACCACGCGCACGGGGCCTCTTCTGCCCAACGCCGCCCGGAAATTCTCCAGCGGATGCTTCAATTCAACAATCTCTGGAGGATTATCGAGAGTCGGCAATTCATCAGCCATGAAACAACCTTCGTCGCCATCTAAGTTGCACTTATAGTAGCCCAGCCTTGAAGCCGCCGCCATTGCAAGTCCAATTTGCCTCACGCAATAGTCGGCGCGAAGTGAGACGACGGAGAATATCATGCAGGGAAAAATCATTGTCGTGACCGGCGCGCTCGGCGCGCTTGGCAAAGTGGTCGCCGACGTCGCACAGTCACGCGGCGCGCGGGTTGCCGGCATCGATCACGCGCCCTCTCAAATGCCGGCGACGACAGAGCGCATCGAGATCGGCGGCGTCGACCTGTCCGACGCGGCGCAGGCGAAGACGGCGGTGGACGCTGCCGCGAAGCATTTCGGCAGGTTGGACGCCCTGGTCAACATCGCCGGCGGCTTTGCCTTCGAGACCGTCGGCGACGGCGATATCAAGACGTGGCACCGCATGCATGCGCTGAACGTGCTGACGGCCCTCAACGCCTCGCACGCGGCACTGCCGCATCTGGCCGCCTCGAAGGCTGGCCGCATCGTCAATATCGGCGCGATCGGCGCACTGCACGCGGGTGCCGGCATGGGTCCCTACGCGGCATCGAAGGCCGGCGTGCATCGCCTCACCGAGGCACTCGCTAACGAATGGAAGGGCAAGGTCACGGTGAATGCAGTGCTACCGTCGATCATCGACACCAAGGCCAACCGCGCCGACATGCCGAAAGCCGACTTCGCCAAATGGGTCACACCGCAAGAGCTTGCCGAGGTGATCCTGTTCCTCATCAGCGACGCCGCAAGCGGCGTCACCGGCGCGCTGATTCCGGTGAGCGGACGGGTCTGATCAATCCGGCACCAGCAGCCGCACGCCGTCCAGCATCTCGATCCGGATGTGATAGAGCCCGTTCCTGATCGTCATCGTCGCGCCCGCCTATTCCCCGCGCAGGCGGTATAGCTGGCTTGACTGTGTCCGGGCAAATGGCCGGCAGCCCGGTTTCGATCCGGGCTAAACTGGCCGTAACTGATTCTGCGATCGGAAACTCGCTTTGGAAACCGCGCTCTATCTCCCCGTCAAACGCTTCCTCGAAGAGCTCGGCTTCTCCGTGAAGGGCGAGATCGGCGGCTGCGATCTCGTGGGCCTGAGCGCCGGCGATCCGCCGGTGGTGGTGATCGGCGAGCTCAAGCTCGCGTTCAATCTCGAGCTGATCCTGCAGGCGGTCGATCGCGCGCCGGCGGGCGACGAAGTCTGGATCGCCGCAAAGATGTCGATCCGCGGCAAGGGACGCGAGAGCGACGCACGCTATCGCAATCTGTGCCGGCGCCTCGGCTTCGGTATGCTCGGGGTGACCGACAACGGCCAGGTCGAGGTGCTGGTGAAGCCACCAACGGCAGCACCCCGCCGCGAGCCGAAGACGCGCTCGCGACTCGTGGCCGAACATCAGCGCCGCCAGGGCGATCCCGTGCTCGGCGGCAGCACGCGCGCACCAATCATGACGGCGTACCGGCAGCAGGCGCTGGCTTGCGCATCAGAGCTCGCCGCAGGCCCGCGGCGCGTGCGCGATTTGCGCGAACGCTGTCCCGACGCGGGCAAGATCTTGCTTAGCAATGTGTATGGCTGGTTCGAGCGCGCCGACCGGGGAATCTACGGGCTTACGGAGGCAGGACATGCGGCGCTGAAACGCTGGCCGCAGCAACGGGTTGAGATCCCGGCCGGTGTCGTGTCACCGCCATGACACCCGACCGGTGCATAGCTGAGATGCCACGCCAAATTCATATTGCAATGCAACATGGACCGCACTAGGTATCCCGGCATCAAACCGAGGCCGTTATGAGCGCAGACTGGAATACCAAATATGGCACGCGGCGCGTGCGCCACGATCCGCCCACCCTGGACGAGGCGATCTTCGCCGCCGTCGGCATCACCGACGACCAGGAGCAGCAGGCCGAGATCGCCGCCTCGCTGATGGGGATGCCGCTGGACGTCGTTCAGGCCGAGGTGAAGAAGCAGGCCCGCACCAACAGCCGTGTCACCGCAACCCGCGTGATCGCCGGCGAACAGGGTGCGCAGCGCTCCGTCGTGGTCGAACGCCGCGTCGTCCGCCGCTTCGGCAACGACAAGCGCACCGGCACCTGAGCGCCCTTCCTTTGCTCCAATAAGAAAGCGGACCGGCCTTGCCGGTCCGCTTTTTGATTCAGGCCCTTGAATTTCAGGCCGCGCGATTGCCGTACATGCTGGAGATCAGCTTCCAGCAGGTCGAGTTGAAGTTGAGCATCGCACGACCGGCCTTGAACGGCGCCGCTGCGAGATCGGCAAGTTCGTCCTCGGGTGTCTTGGTCAGATCGATCGTGCCGGTCGATTCACCATGGCGGAACTGCAGATGCGCGCCGAACTTCTTGGCGAGCGCCCGCATGGCGTGATTCTCCGCGCCCGTGGTAACGCGCAGGCTCCTGTAGCCCTTCCAGCGCGCTTCCGCGATCAGGCGGCTGAACAGCACGGTGCCGACGTTCTGGCGGCGGGCGGAGGCTTCCACGCTGAAGGCAACCTCGGGCAACGAATCGCCCTCCGGCGGATGCAGCTCGGCCGCACCACGGACCACGCCATCGACGATATAGGCGACGATCACCGTGCCATCCTCGGCGCAGCGGGCGGCGTAACGCTCGATGAAGCTGTCGTCGAGAAAACCGTTGAAACGGTCATGCCGGCTTGCGGCATCGAGCCTCAGCAGATGATCGCGCAACAGCGGCAATTCTTCCTGCTGGATCAGGGTCCGCACATAGCCGGGGGCGGTGCGGACGGTGTCTTCAAGTACCACGTCAAAACTCCTCTTGGTGTCCCTCGAGGAGGCGTTCGAATCCCTAGGCCTCCAATATTGTGCGCCGCAACAAATTTTTCAAGACGGGAACCTGCTTAAGTTTGAGGCAGCGGAAACGACTAATTCGTTAACAAAATCAAGGCCCCGTAGTCTTACAGGACCAGCTGCGTCTGGGTCACGATTGCGACCAGCTTGCCGTCCTCCGTCTCCAGCCGGGTGGTCCAGACCTGGGTCCGGCGGCCCCGATGGACCGGGGTGGCGGTGGCGATGACAGTGGTTCCCTCCTTGGCGCCGCCGATGAAGTTGGTCTTGCTCTCCAGCGTCGTCGTGCCCTTGGCGTCCTCCGGCAGGTTGATCACGGTTGCGGCCGCGCCAACGGAATCGGCGAACGCCATCACCGCACCGCCATGGATCGTGTGATGCAGCGTGCAGAGATCGGGCCGCACCGTCATCCGCGCCACCACGCGATCCTTCTCGGCTTCGACGAATTCGACGCCCTTGAGCTCGGCGAACGGCATCTTCATCGCTTTAAGTTTCTCGAGCGGCGTCATCAGATCTCCTCCCAATTCGTTGTTGTCTCAGCGTGAATGGCTGCGCGCGGCAAAGCAATGACGTCGGAGGTAATGGCCGCCGTGACATCGGCACGCCCATTTGCAGCGCGTCAGCTCTGCTGCGCTGCGTCCCGGGACACGAAACCGTCCTCACGTCACCGCATTGACGACCTGATACTCCGGCTGCCGCCACACCTCGCCATTGATCACGTCCTCGATGATCTCGGCCGCCCGCACGATCTCGCTCTCGCCGATATAAAGCGGCGTGATGCCAAACCGCATGATGTCAGGCGCGCGGAAATCGCCGATGAGGCCGCGGGCGATCACAGCCTGCATGGCGGCGTAGCCGCCCTGGAAGGCGAACGAGACTTGCGAGCCGCGGCGCTCGTGCGCGCGTGGCGTGACCAGTTTCAAGGAGGGACAGCGGCGCTCGACCTCAGCGATCAACAAATCGCCGAGCGCTAGCGAACGTGCACGGACCTCTCCGAGGTCGACGCGATCCCAGATATCGAGCGAAGCCTCCAGCGCGGCCATCGCCAGCACCGGCGGCGTGCCGACGCGCATGCGTTCGACACCGCCGGCGGCCGCATAGCCAAGCTCGAACGCGAACGGCTTTGCGTGGCCCATCCATCCGGACAGCGCGGCGCGTGCGTCGTCGGCATGACGCGGGGCGACATAGAGGAACGCCGGCGCGCCGGGGCCGGCATTGATATATTTGTAGGTGCACCCCGCTGCAAAATCGACGCTGCAACCGGCGAGATCGAGCGGCAGCGCGCCGGCCGAATGAGCGAGATCCCAGACCGTGATGATGCCGAGCGCATGCGCCTTGGCGGTCAGCTCCGCCATGTCGTGACGGCGGCCGGTGCGGTAGTCGACCTCGGTGATGTACAGCACCGCAATCTCTTCCGACAGCGCGGCCTCGATCTCCTCGGGCGCCACCAAACGCAATTGATGGCCACGCCCGAGCGTCGCGATCAGACCTTCGGCCATGTAGAGATCGGTCGGGAAATTGCCGGTGTCCGACAGGACGACCTTGCGCGATGCATTCATGTCGAGCGCGGCGGCGAGCGCCTGATAGACCTTGAGCGACAGCGTATCGCCGACCATGACCGACCCCGCTTCCGCGCCAATCAGCCGCGCGATGCGGTCGCCGACGTGGCGCGGCTGGGCATACCAGCCGGCGGTGTTCCAGGCGCGGATCAGCTCGTTGCCCCACTCCGCGGTGATCACGCGGCTGACGCGCTCGGCAACGCCAAGCGGCATTGCACCGAGCGAATTGCCGTCGAGATAGACGACGCCGTCGGGGATATGAAACAGCGCTTTGGTGTCGTCGTAGACGCGAAGCCTGGTCATGCGAGTAGACATCTTGGTCATCTCTACAAAATCGTCCGCACGCGCCAGAGCTCGGGAAACAGCTCGACCTCCAGCATGCGCTTGAGATAGCTGACGCCGCCGGTGCCACCGGTGCCGCGCTTGAAGCCGATGACGCGCTCGACCGTGGTGACGTGGTTGAAGCGCCAGCGCCGGAAGTAGTCCTCGAAGTCGACCAGCTTTTCGGCGAGTTCGTAGAGCATCCAATGCGTCTCCGGCGCCTCGTAGACGATCCGCCAGGCCTGCAGTACCCCCTCGCTAAAACTGTGGGTCTCGCGAACATCGCGCGCCAGCACGGCCGCAGGCATTTTCAACCCATTGCGATCGGCGAGCCGCAGCACCTCGTCATAAAGGCTCGGCGTTGCGAGTTCGGCTTCGAGCAACTTCGTCGTCTCGGCATCATGCGCGTGCGGCTTCAGCATGGCATGATTGCGGTTGCCGAGCAGGAATTCGATCAGCCTGTATTGCCGCGACTGGAAGCCGGAGGACTGGCCCAGTTGCGAGCGGAAGCGTGTGTACTCGCTGGGCGTCATGGTGCGCAGCACATCCCAGGCGTTGTTGAGCTGCTCGAAGATGCGCGACATCCGCGCCAGCATCTTCATCGCGGGCTGCACCTCATCCTTGGCGATAGCGCTGCGCGCGGCGCTGAGCTCGTGGATGGCAAGCCGCATCCATAGCTCGGTGGTCTGATGCTGGATGATGAACAGCATCTCGTCATGCGCTTCGGAGAGCGGATGCTGTGCACCAAGGATCGCATCCAGCGACAGATAGTCGCCATAGGACATGCGCCGGGCGAAATCGGTCTCGGCGCCGTCGCTTGAGGGATCGTAATCGCTGGACGTCATGACAGGCCCTCTCGATCGATCATCCTTGCCCTCGTCAGTCGAGGCCTATCAGCCGCGCGGTGATCGGCGACGACGGATCCTTGAGCGCATCGATCACGGTAAAATGGTTGAGCCCGGGATCGACGACAAGACGCGTCGGCACGTCGAAGCCGGTCCAGACATTGGCGAACAAATCGGACTGGCGGATGAATTCGGGCCGCTCACTGCCGCCGACCCAGGCGGTGACAGGCGAATGTCCGCGCGGCAGATGCAACGCCGCGCTTTCAAGCGTCGCCTCCTCCATGGTCATGCGCAGTGTCTCGTTCATCCTGGTCTTGAGCAGCGGCCGCAGATCGTGCAGGCCGCTGATCGAGAGCGTGCCGGCGATGCGGTTGAAGACGGCGGGCTCGAGCCGGCTGTCGTCGCACAGCATGCGGGTGACGAGATGGCCGCCGGCGGAATGGCCGGCGAGCCGGATCGGTCCTGCGACGAGTGACGCCGCTTTCGCGATCGCGGCGGTGATCTCCGCGGTGATGTCGGAGATGCGCGCGGCCGGCGTCAGCGTGTAGCTCGGCAGCGCGACCGTCCAGCCGTGGTGTCGCGCGCCTTCGGCGAGGTCCGTCCAGGTCGACTTGTCAAAGCGCATCCAGTAGCCTCCGTGCACGAACACGACGAGGCCCTCGCTGTCGCCGTCGGGCAGGATCAGGTCAAAACGCTGGCGCTCACCGGAGCCATAGGCGATGTCGGCACGAAAACCCTTGAGCCCGGCGCGGTAAGCCGCCGCCCGCTCCGCCCATTGCGCCGGCATCTTGTCCGAGCCCGGGATATGGGCCGAATTAGCGTAAGCATCATCCCAATCGCGCATCGTGACTCCCGCGGACTCGCCCAGCAAACGGACGCCAGTCTGCCACCGGTCAGGGCCGCATCCTAGTCTTTCTTTTAAGCTTAAAGGATTTGAGGAAGCCGATGGATTGGGCAGCCGTGGTCACAATTTCCCGGCGACGGACGCCTTTGCCCACCTACGGATCTATCCACCCGTCATTGCGAGCGAAGCGAAGCAATCCAGTCTGGTTCCGCGGAAACAGTCTGGATTGCTTCGTCGCAAGAGCTCCTCGCAATGACGACGGAGAGAGTCTTACGCCTTCTCCAACCCGCACCATTCTGCGATGAACAGCGCCATGGCCTTGGTCGTCTTCTTCAACGACTCCAGATCGACATATTCGTTGAAGCCGTGCATCTCCCCGCCGCTGGCGCCAAAGCACAGGCTGGGGATGCCGTAATTGAGTCCGTAGAAGCGGGTATCGGTGAGCGCGGTGAAGACGAGATTCTCGACCGCGCCGCCATAGACCTTGTCGAAGGCCTTTCCGAACGCCGCTTCCGGCGCGGCGGAATCGGTCAGCTCATAGCCTTCCGACAGGAAGCCCGACCATTCGACCTCCGGCGGATTGTTGGCGAGGAAGCGGTGGTTGCGCGAGGCAGCAGCAACGCAGGCCATGATCTCCTTCTGGTGATCGGCGACCGACCAGCCCGGCAGGATGGCGATACGGCAATCGACGTCGCACCAGGCCGGCACGCTGGAGGCCCAATCGCCGCCCTTGATGATGCCGGGGTTGAAGTTGATGGGATGGTTGAGCGTCTTGAAGTGACGGTCGGCCTTGGCGCGCTCGTTCCACTCGATCTCGAGCTTCTGTAGCGCGTGGACGAGGTGATAGGCCGCCATGATCGCATTGGAGCCGGAGCCGGCAAAGGCGACATGGGTCGGATGGCCCTTCACCCGCAGCCGAAACCAGATCACGCCGACCTGCGAACGGACCATCTTGCCGGCGGTGGGCTCGGGGATGAAGCAGGCATCGGCCCGGTAGCCGCGCTGAAGCGTCGAGAGTGCTCCGACGCCGGTGCTCTCCTCCTCGATCACCGACTGGAAGTGAATCCGCGCCGTCAGCTTAAGGCCGGCTGTCTTGATCGCATCCAGCGCATAGAGCGCGCCGATGGTACCCGACTTCATGTCGCAGGCGCCGCGGCCGAACATCTTGCCGTCCTTGATGACAGGCGAGAACGGCGGCGTGTCCCACAATTCCAGCGGACCTGCCGGCACCACGTCGCAGTGCCCCTGGAGGATCAGCGATTTGCCGGCCTCGGTGTTCGGACGATAAGTGCCGACCACCGTGCGTGCCTTGGAGAAATCATGCTCGATCGGGCCGAAGCCGCGCAGATCCTTGAGATCATCGACGTTGATGTGCCAGTCGTCGACCTCATAGCCGCGCGCGCGCAGGAGGTCGCCGATCATGTCCTGGCACGGCCCCTCCGCCCCGCGGGTCGACGGGATCGCGACGAAATCGCGTGTGGTCGCAAGCTGGGCTTCGAAGCCGGCATCGACGGCGTCAAGAATCCTCTGCTGCGTTTCGGCATTCATCAGGCAACTCCGGGCATCCAGTTGGTCAAGGGTGCGCGCAAGCTAGCCGATTTCAGCCGTTCGGGTACTCCACAAAATAAGCATCCCGCAATGCATCTTCGAGCAGTCGGCCTTCGGAATAGCCATTCAGCGTCGCCGGCCGGCTCACGCCGTCGAGCAGCCGCGGGCATGGCTCCGGAGCACCGAGAACGGTGCGAACCGGAATGCGCTCGGCATAGATCGGCAATTCGTAATCCTCATCGTCGTCGGCGACACCCTTGGCGCGGACCTTTGCGGAAGCTTCCTCGATCTCCATCGCGATGAAGGAGGTCGCCTTGATCTCCTGGGTGTTGCTCGCCCGCAGGCTCGCGGTGCGCTCCGGGAAGAAGCGGTCGACCATCGCGACCACGGCGCGCTCCTTCTCTTGAGCGTCGGTGACGAGATAGGCGGTGCCGAACGCCATCACCGCCCGGTAGTCGGCGGAATGATTGAAGCCGCAGCGCGCCAGCACGAGGCTGTCGAGATGGGCGACCGTCAGGCACACGCGCTCACCCTTGGTCTGGTTGCGCAGCATGCGGCTCGCGCTCGAGCCGTGCCAATAGAGCTTCGTCCCCTCGCGCCAGAAGAAGGTCGGCGTGCAATATGGCTGGCCGTCGATGACATAGGAGACGTGGCACAGCATCGAGGAATCCAGGATACGATGAACCGTCTCATGATCGTAGAAGCCGCGATCGTGCCGGCGCTTCACCTGGTTGCGCGATGACGTCGGATAGGAATTTTGGCTCTCGGTCTGGCTCACGGCCGCTCCTCGTCGGAATTGGAAGAACTCCAAGCTAGTTGTAGCCACGCATTTGGTCTGCGATAGTGCCAATTCGATGCAAAAAATTCCGACCAATTCTCTCGCCCCGGCCAAAGCCGAGCTGCCGCTCGACCTCACCGGCCCGCACATCACTGCCGGCGCCTCCTCGGCGCACCGGCTGTACCAAGCGCTGTGCGAGATGATCGTCTCTGGCCTCGTCAAGCCCGGCGAGCCGCTGCCGCCGTCGCGCACGCTGGCGAAACAGACCGGCTTTCGGCGCAACGCGGTCGTCACGGCCTACGAGCGCCTGATCGCCGACGGGTTTGCGCAAGCCACCGTCGGCTCCGGCACGTTCGTTGCCGCGCGCATTCCGGCGCGGGCCGCCACATCAAAGAAACCGAAGGTGATTGTCGAGGCGCCGAAGCAAGGCGCGCTCTCGCTCGGCTGCACCCATATCGACGAGCGCGCGGTACAGCGCTTTCGCGCGTTTGTCGGCCGGCGCATGCGCGCCTTCGGCGCCGAGCACCTGCACTACGGCGATCCGCGTGGCAGCCGTGAGTTGCGCGTCGCAATCGCGGACCATCTGCTATCGGTGCGAGGGCTGCGCTGCGACCCCGACCAGATCATGCTCACGTCAGGCACGCTGCATACGTTGCGCATCGTGCTCGGCGCGATCCTGAAGGCCGACGATCAGGTCTGGTGCGAGGACCCCGGTTATCCCATCGCGCGCAGGACCATCGCGCAATGCGGCTATCGCACCGTGCCCGTTCCCGTCGACGCCCACGGCTTGCAAATCGCGAGGGGCCGCACCGCCGCGCCGGCCGCGCGCGCGGCCTATGTCACGCCGTCGCATCAGTTTCCGCTCGGCGTGCAGATGTCGATGCCGCGCCGGCTCGAGCTGCTCGACTGGGCGAAGCAGGCCGGCGCCTTCGTGTTCGAGGACGATTACGACAGCGAGTTCCGCTATGACGGCGCCCCATTGATGTCGCTTGCCGGCATCGATCACCTTCAGCGCGTGATCTACATGGGCACGTTCGCCAAGACGCTGTTTCCGGGACTGCGCATCGGCTATTGCGCCCTGCCCGAACGCTTGGTCGGCGACGTCACCGCTGCCCGCGCCGCGCTGGACCGTTTTCCGGGAACGCTGATGGAAGGCGCGGTTGCCGACATGCTCAATTCCGGCGCGTTCGCCGCAAATTTGAAGCGCGTGCGCAAGCTTTACCGTGAGGCGCGCGATGCGCTGGCCGAAACGTTGGAGGCGGCATCGGATGGTGCGCTGTCGGTCCCGGTGCCGTCGCAGGGCTTGCACCTCGTCGCGCAGTTCGATCCGTCGGTTGCGCCAGCGATTGCAGCCGAAGCGAAACAGGCCGCGGGCGCGGAAGGCTGGCTGCTCGCCGACACCTATGCGCGGGCACGTCCGCTACCCGGTTTCGTACTGGGATTTTCGGGGCATGCGGTTCCACGCCTCGTCGCCTCCGCCGAACGACTCGCGCGGGAGGCGCGGGCCGTCTTGCGCAACAAAGGCAAGTCGGGCCGGCGGGCGTGACAAAGGTTCACTATGAGAATCGTGTACCGCTCCCTACATTGCTGCACCGATGCCGGAACCCCTCATCATGCCACTCTGTCGCGCAGCCTGTCTCTCACTCCTGATCTCCGCCACCCTCGCGACAGCGACGCACGCAGCCTCGGTCGGCCGCGAGCAGGACATCGTGGATCTCAAGCTTGGTCAGCGCGTGATGGTGGATGACGGAACCTGCCCGGCCGGACAGGTCAAGGAAGTGCGCGGTTCGAAGAT
The DNA here is from genome assembly GCF_049949285.1 of Bradyrhizobium ganzhouense. Taxonomy (NCBI): domain Bacteria; kingdom Pseudomonadati; phylum Pseudomonadota; class Alphaproteobacteria; order Hyphomicrobiales; family Nitrobacteraceae; genus Bradyrhizobium; species Bradyrhizobium ganzhouense. The sequence goes on along the minus strand of NZ_CP181318.1, from coordinate 4,433,309 downwards.
GAGCGACCAGGGTGTCGTGCGAATCAGTTCCTGCGTGGCGCGGTACGGTCCGAAATCGAAATAACCGCTAGGACTTCGCCGGATCGAACATGCACTGCAGGGTCGGCTTGGCGATCTTGGTGAAGGTCGCGCCGATCTCACTTTGCTTTGCCGCAGGCACCCATTCGGTCTCGATCGTGGGAACGCCGGTCTCGCTGATGCCGCGCAGCAGCGCCTCGCGCAGGTCGCGATCCTCGACCACGGCCGCGGCGTGGTCATGCAGGCAGCCGCAGACCTCCTCCGGATGCTCCCATCGCCCCAGCATGCGCGGAGCACATTGCCGCACGAATTCGGTGCGCGGGTCCGGCAATCGGCTCGGTGCGCGCACCTGCGCCTGGACGGAACTGATCGTCAGAAGGGAGAGGACCGCTGCAGCGCAGAGACGAAGGGACATGATGGCCTTTGCCGGCTGATTTTCTTGTTGCTGATCAGAAGCGCGCGGCGAGAACGATGGGCTGCGGTGCCGTGGTCGTCACCGGCGAGCCGCTGTACTGGAAGGTACCGATACCAGGCAGATTGCCGTCCGGCGCGCCGGCGAACGAGGAACCGGCGAGCACGAAGCCTAAAGCGAGGATGAAGCTGAGCGCGCGCATGGATCTGTCCCCGGATGGCCGACGATGTGCCGTCGTCGTTGTGACGCTGATAACCATCCGCGGTTTCTTCCGTGATGCGCCCAAAGCCCAAAATGGTTTCGTCCACGATGAAAATTGTTTCGTCGCCCGTGGCAGGACGAAACAATTCCCGGAAAACATCAATCATTTCAGATGGGGCGCGTAACGGGTTGAACCCGCTTGGGAGCAACCGTCCACGCGGGTTGAAGTGACGCGGTCACATCCACGACGTCAGCGCTTCACACGCATTTTACGGTTTTCTGCTGAAGAGAACCGCAAACGAACGCCGGTCCGGCCGATGACCCCGGAACTCGCCGGGCGCGACCGAAGCCTTCGAAAATCGAAAGGCCCATCAACGGGCCCATGTAAGGAATGGCCATTATGATGGCGCAAGATCGCGCAATGGCGCGCGACGCGGCCGAACGGAACGACCCCGCCGATCAACGCACCGCTTCGCCAGGGGCGATGGCCCTGCAATCAGGCCGCGGCTACGAGGCCGCGCCGCAGGCGTTCGTACGTCTGAGCGGCTCGCACCTTGCGAAACCGCGCGCGAGCCGCGATCACATCACTGAGTGAAGAAGTCCCCGCACTTCTGGACATTCGCGTCGGCCGGTCCCCATGGCATGATCGGCACCGTCGAGGTCGAATTCTTCGGCGATCCCTCGATCAGCCTGTCCGAATAGACCATGTAGACCAGCACATTGCGCTTGGCGTCGCAGCCACGCACGATCTGCATCTTCTTGAAGAACAGCGAACGGCGCTTCCGGAACATGTCGTCGCCCTGTTCCATCTTGTCCTTGAACTTGATTGGACCGATCTGGCGGCAGGCGAGCGAGACGTCGGAAACCTCCTCGGCAAGACCGAGCCAGCCCTTGAAGCCGCCCCTTTCCGGCACCGTGAAATGGCAGGCCACGCCCTCGACCTCGGGGTCGTCGAGGCCGTAGGTCGCGAGCTTGTCATTCGGGCTCATCCATTTGAACACGGTGGAGCGGCGGAAGATCAGATCCGGCTCGTCGGCGGCCTGCGCGGATACCGCCGGCATGGCCAGAGCCAGGAGGAATAAAGCGAGGCCTTTCAAGCGGATGCCGGAAAGACCGGGGAAACGAGATGACATGAAGTTCTCCGGTACCAAGTTCCCGCAATGTAGGCATGGGGTGATCGTTCAGGAAGACGATGGCAGCCGGGCGCGGCCGCCGTTTACCGCTCTGTGAGGCTTTTTTGCTACGTCTTGGACAAATGTCGCTGATGGCAGAACTGCTATGCTGGTGAACGCGTATCCCCTCTGCGACACTAATGTCTGATTTGGATTACGGATTCGAGGAATGACTAGCGTGAACGGGTCCCGTTTTGCTGCCGCTCCGGCACGGCTGTGGCAGTTCGCCATTCTGACGGCCGCGGGTGCGATCGGTACGTCCAGCCACGCAGAAGCAGCGTTCTATTACACACCGGATTATTCGGGCACGTCCTACTACTCCCAGCAAGAGCGGTATCCCGAGGAGCCGCGACGGAAGCCGCAGAAGCGCAGCGCGGCAGCCGCCAAGAAGGAGACCCTCGTCGAGAAGGAGACCGGCGCGAAACCGCAGGGTCCGCTCGTCATCGTGGTCTCGATCGACCGCCAGAAGGTGACGGTCTACGATTCCAACGGCGTGTTCGCGGAGTCGCCGGTGTCGAGCGGCATGAAAGGCCACTCCACGCCGATGGGCGTGTTCAGCATCATCCAGAAGCACAAGTTCCACCACTCCAACATCTATAGCGGCGCGCCGATGCCGTACATGCAGCGGATCACCTGGTCCGGTATCGCCATGCATGCTGGCGTGCTGCCGGGCTATCCGGCCTCGCACGGATGCATCCGCATGCCGATGGCGTTTGCGGTGAAGATGTGGAACTGGACGAAGATGGGCGCACGCGTGATCGTCACGCCCGGCCAGATGACACCGCAAAACTTCTCGCATCCAATGCTCGCCTCGCTGCGCGTCCCGCCGCAGCCGGCTGCAAGCCTCGAGCCGACGACAAGCGTTGGCGACAAGGCGGACAAGGGTGCGCCTGAAACCAAGGTCACTGAAGCGAAGCCGGTTGAAACCAAAACCGCCAGCGCTGAAGGCGTGCCCGAACTGCGCTCCTCGGTCGGCCATATCGTGATGTCGGATATGACCACGGGTAATGCGCCGGTCCGTGAGGAAGCAACCAAAGCCGAGATCAAGACCGACACCAAGTCCGCCGAGACCTCCGAGCCGGCCAAGCAGCCCGAAGCGGCGAGCACGGAACCGAAGCCTGCAGAAGCCGCAGAATCTCCCAATACGACATCGGACGAGAAGCCGGCTGACAAGGTCGAGGCCGCGAAGTCCGACGCGCCAAAGGCAGAGGCTGCCACTTCCGAACCTGCCAAATCCGAGCCGGTCAAGGCTGACGCCGCAACGACCGAGAAGAAGCCCGACGCGGCGGTAACGGCAATTGCGCCCGCGCAAGCCGCTTCGCCGGACGCAAAGAAGGACCAGACCCGCGTCGCCGATCCCGCACCGTCCGTGAAGCCGGACCTGCCGAAGCGGACCGGTCAGATTGCGGTGTTCATCAGCCGCAAGGATTCCAAGCTCTACGTACGGCAGAACTTTGCGCCGCTGTTCGATGTGCCCGTGACCATCGCGGCAAGCGACCGGCCGCTCGGCACTCACGTTTTCACCGCCGAGGTCGACAAGACCGATACGAATGCGCTGCATTGGTCCGTGGTGTCTCTACCCGTCGCCGTCCGCGCCGCTGCGCGTGAGGACGACGGTCGCGTCACGCGCCGCCAGCGTGGCGCCGCCGTGATCCCTGTTGCCGCAAAGCCGGTGATCACGCCGGATAGCCCGGCCGAGGCACTTGATCGCATCACCATCCCTGCCGACGCCATGGCGAAGATCAACGAGATGCTCACCACCGGCGGCTCGGTCATCGTCTCCGACCAGGGCATCAACCAGGGCGAGACCGGCGAAGGCACCGACTTCATCGTCCGCCTGTACTAAGCCTGGCACCGCGTCAGATAACGCGGTGTTGAGCGGGCCGGTCGTCTCGCCGGAGTAAGCTGCCTGTCGGATCACATCCGGGGGACGCCGCCATGTTGAACCGCAGAACCCTACTCACCACGGCGCTTCTCGCGGCAGCCACATCGGCAACGCGCGCGCAGGCGGATGGCGGCATGAGCCGGATCTCCGCTTACGCATTCTCGTTCCCCGCTTTGTCCGGCGACGACATTCGGCTGGCCGCGTTCACTGGCAAGCCCGTGCTGGTCGTGAACACCGCTTCGCTGTGCGGCTACACCCCGCAATATGCCGGGCTGCAGGAGCTCTGGAGCGAGTTTCGCGAGCGCGGGCTCACCGTGATCGGCGTGCCCTCCAACGATTTCGGCGGCCAGGAGCCCGGTGGCACCAGCGAGATCTCGGAAACTGCGCACCACCAATACGGCGTTACCTTCCCCATCACCGCCAAGGCCGTCGTGGTCGGGGCGAAGGCGCATCCCTTCTACAAATGGGCGGCCGAGGCACGGCCGAAGGAGGTTCCTAAGTGGAACTTCCACAAATACCTGATCGGCCGCGACGGCTACATCGCCGAGGTCTTTCCGTCAGCTGTCGAGCCTGCCGACACACGCATGAAGACGGCAATCGCCCGGGCCTTGGCTGACAGTTGAGGCCCCTCGCTCAACAGGCTTGGGCACAATTGGGACGAAGAGCCAAACAGCCGTTGCAATGGCGATGGAGCACCATCTAGGCTAGGATGATCAGGGGCAGGATAGGTTTTGCCAGAGGCGAAAAGCCGCGGCGGAACAACGGGATCAATCTCGAGGACAACACCATGCGTGTGGCGGCAGGACTGATTTTGGCAAGCGCGATGTCTGTTGCGCTGACAGGCGCGGCTTGGTCGCAGACCCCGGCGGCGAAACCCGCGGCCGCCACCCAGGCCGCCCCCGCGGCAGCACCAGCCGCTGCTCCGGCACCTGCTGCAGCCGCAGCGCCCGCGCCGCAGGCCGCTGCCTTCCCGCCGCCGCCGCAACAGGCGCCGCAGCCGGCACGCGCGGCCTGCAACAATCCGGACGCGCTGGGCGTCGCCCGCACCGTGGAGATCGACACGACAGGCGGTCCCGGCTTCGGCTTCGAGCATTTCAAGGAGCTCGACTTCCTGCGCGACAAGGAGGTCGTCCTGACCTTCGACGACGGTCCCTGGCCGCATAACACGGCCGCCGTGCTGAAGGCGCTCGCCGACCAGTGCACCACCGGCATCTTCTTCTCGATCGGCAAGCACGCCACCTACGAGCCGGAGATCCTGAAGCAGGTCTACGCGGCCGGCCACGTCGTCGGCACCCACACTTGGTCGCACGCCAACCTCAACAACAAGAAGCTGAACGAGGCGCAGCGCAAGGAGGAGATCGAGAAGGGCATCAGCGCCGTGAAATGGGCGCTCGGCGGCATCTCGCCCGCAGCGTTCTTCCGCTTCCCGGCGCTGCAACATCCGCCGGAGATGGTCACCTATCTCGGCAACCGCAACGTCGCGATCTTCTCCTGCGATATCGACTCCTTCGACTTCAAGGCCTCGAAGCCCGAGAAGGTGATCGAGACCGTGATGAAGGGGCTCGAGAAGAAGGGCAAGGGCATCATCCTGATGCACGACTTCCAGAAGCACACGGCGGAAGCCCTGCCCGAGCTTCTGAACCGTCTCAAGGCCGGCGGCTACAAGGTGGTGGCGATGCGCGCCAAGGCGCCGGTCGCCTCGCTCCCCGAATACGACCAGGACCTGATGAAGGACGTCAAGCTGCCGACGGTGAGCACGCGTCCGGTCAATTCCGTGGTGACGACCGTTTCCGAATAGAAGTCGCTTGTCCTTCCATTTCGAAGGTTATGTCATCGTCTCGGCGGACGGCATGCTTGCCGACGCCAGCCGCGTCATGCCCGACAGCCTGAAGTTCGAAGGCGACAAGCTGTTCTTCGAGCAGGCGCTCGACGGCGCGGCGCTGATCGTGCACGGCCGTAACTCGCATGAGCAGCAGCAAAATTCGCCCAAGCGCAAGCGGCTGATCACCACCCGCAAGATCAAGGCCCTCACCGTCGATCCGGAGATGCCGAACGCGACGCTGTGGAATCCGGATCATGCAAGCTTCGAGGAGGCTTGCGCCTTTGCGGATGTCGCCTCGGGGCGGATCGCAATCATCGGCGGCCCCGTCGTGTTCGACCTGTTCATGGAACGCTTCGACACGTTCTGGCTGTCGGAAGCCCCGCATGTGCGGCTGCCCGGCGGCGAAGGCTGTTTTGTGGGCGTGCCGGAGCGGACACCGCACGAAGTGCTGGCGTCGCATGGGATGAAGCCGGGCACGCCCTACATGCTCGATGCGGCGCATGGAGTGACCGTCACGCCGTGGCGGCCGGCGACCTAAAACGTGCAAAACAACCCCATGCACTGTACCGGTGTCCAGATACCTACATGCAACGCATGGGCTTGCAACGCATAACGCCTACTGCGCGGCGGGCCGGGTCGGCTTGGATTTCTCGAGCTCAGCCCGCACGTTCCGGAGGACGCCGGTCCAATCTCCGGGCTGAATCTGCCGGAATTGCCGCAAGCTCGGATACCAGGGGCTGTCGTCGCGGTTCAGCAGCCACCGCCAGCATCGATCGAAGCGATTGAGCAGCCAGACCGGGCGGCCAAGCGCGCCCGCGAGATGCGCCACCCCTGTGTCGACACTGATGACCAGATCCAGGGCTTCGATCAGCCCTGCGGTTTCACCGAAGTCGCGAAGATCGTCAGTCCAATCATGCAAGCACAGACCCGGCGGCGGCGACTGGCTGGCCGCCGCTCCTTTCTGCAGAGACACGAAACTCACCCCCGGCAGATCCGCGAGCTCCGAAAATCGTTCGAGCGGAATGGAGCGGCGGCGGTCGCCGCTCATGGTCTGATTGCCGGCCCAGACGAGGCCGACCCGCAGGCCATCGAGCTGCCCGACGCGCTGGCGCCAGGCCGCCACGCGTTGCGGATCGGCCCGGAGATAGGATGCCTCTCGCGGGATGGTGTCGAGCGTGGTGCCAAGGACCCGCGGCAGGCTCAACAGCGGACAATGCAGATCGAATGGCGGCAGCGGGTCACCACGGGCGACGATACTCTCGATTCCCGGCAGCCCCGCCAGGAGCGGCAGCAGTGGCCGCTGAACCTCGAGAACGACCCGCCGCCCCGCCGCAATGGCCGGCACGAAGCGACAGAACTGGAGCGTGTCGCCCAGGCCCTGCTCGGCATGCAGCAGCAGGACGCGATCGCCGATAGCGCCTCCATCCCAGAGAGGCAGGCGGAAGCCGCGCAGATGCGGCTTTTTCGTCTCCTGCTTCCATCGCCACTCATATTCCCGCCATCCTTCGTCGAACTGGCCGGCCAGCAACAGCGTGATCCCAAGGTTGAAATGCGCGTCGGCATAATCCGGCCTGTGCGACACCGCCGTTCGTAAACTCTGAATGGCTTCATCAGGGCGCCCAAGATCGTACAGCAGGGTGCCGAGATTGTTGAGCGCCTCCGGCCAGGCCGGATTGCGATCGAGAGCTGCCCGATAGCAAGACTCCGCGTCGTGGAAACGCCCGGACTCGCGAAGCGCGTTGCCCAGGATCAGTTGCGCCGGAACATAGTCCGGCTTCAGACGCAAAGCGTGCCTGCAGCATGCTTCCGCCTCTTCCGGCCGCCCCCGCAGACGCAGCAAGTCGCCGAGATTGTTCAAGGCCTCGGGGAAATCCGGCCTGAGTTTGCAGGCTTCGCGAAGATTGACCTCGGCCTCGTCGAGGCGCCCCAATTTGATGAGAAGACCGCCAAGATTATTATGGGCCTCCGCAAATCCCGGGTTGAGGCGCAGCGCCTCGCGATAGCAACGCTCGCATTCCTCGAAGGCGGCGAGATCGAACAGCACGGCCCCAAGATTGCAATGGGCCTCCGCAAAATCCGGTCTGTGCCGCAGCACCTGCCGAAACTCGCTGATCGCATCATCAAATTGCTTCCGTCTCACCAGCAGATTGGCGAGATGGAAACGCGCATCGACCTGAGCGCGAACTGCGGCGAGGTCGAGGCCAACGGGATGTCGCAACACGAGCCGGTACTGGGCCTCCTCGCTCGCGACGTCTCCGCATTCACCCAGCAGGAGACCAAGCTGAACGTGCGTATCCAGATTGCCGGGCTGATGCAGCAGCGCTTCCCGGTAGCTCGCGATGGCCTCGCCCCTGCGCCCGAGAGCGCGCAGAGCGACAGCCATGTTGCTGTGATAGACGCTGTTACGTGGCTGGAGCTTGACGGCACGGATGAAGAGATCGAGCGCCCTGTCGGGGTGACCGGTCTGGAGCGAAGCAACTCCCAGGAGGAACACAGCGTCCGCGTGATCCGGCTGGGACGCCAGAATTTGCCGATAAATCGCCTCTGCCTGCGGCAGGCGGCCTGCGCGATGGTGCGCGAGACCGGCCTCGAGCGATACAGCAACTGACGAAGCTTCGGCATACATGACGAGGGGGCCCTATCATCGATGCGATGACTCGCTCCCGATCATCCTGCAGCAACGACCTTGCGCGAAGCTGGGTACACCGCGAGGGCCAGACCTACACGTCCCCGTAGGCGGTCTCGGCCGAGCGCGTGGCGCGGCCATAGCCCATGATCATGAAGAGTGCGCCGATGATCGAGAGATTCTTCAGCGCGTCGACCAGCATCTTGGCGTTGTCAGGCGCCGGCTGATCCCAGAAATCGTAGAACAGGACGGTCGACGCCACCATGTAGATGATCATCAGCATCGCAAAGAAGCGCGCGCCGAAATTCAGCGCGATCATCAGCCCCGCAATGATCTCGAGCCCGCCGAGCGCGATCGCCAGGAGTTGCGGCGTGGTCATCGCGGTCGCCGTCTCGACCTGCTTGGCATAGGGCGCGATCACGTCAGGCACCACGACCTTGGTGGCGATGAAATCAGCGGTCGCCTGGATGGCAAAGAGCTTGGTCGCGCCCGTGTAGATGAACAGCACGGCGAACAGGATTCGCCCGAAAGTCACGAACGCTGGCATGGTCGGCCTCTTGGCTCAGGCTTTTGAGATCGGCGTCTTGACGAGAGTACCGAGCGATTATGATGAGTTGTGCGCCGGTTTACAAACGGGGAAATGGCGAACTGTTTTGAAAAGATCGAGGTGTGGATGCGCCGGAGGTGTGCTCCCTCGCCCCGCTTGCGGGGAGAGGGTTGGGGTGAGGGGGAGCCTCCGCAAGGTCGGTAGCAGTTGGACTCGCGGAGGCTCCCCCTCACCCGGATCGCATCTTACGATGCGATCCGACCTCTCCCCGCAAGCGGGGCGAGGTGAAGAACCGCCGCCTTACGTAAACAGCGTCGGCTGCTGCCTTGCGGCGCGCTCCTGCGCTTCGACCACGGCGACCGCCGTCATGTTGAGGATACCGCGCGCGGTCACCGACGGGGTGAGGATATGCGCCGGCCGCGCCGGGCCGATCAGGATCGGGCCGACAGGCAGCGCGTCCGCCAGCGACTTGATCATCTGATAGGCGACGTTGGCGGTGTCCAGCGTCGGCATGATCATGATGTTGGCCTCGCCCTCCAGCTTGGAGTGCGGCAGCACCATTTTTCGCGCAGCGGCGGAGAGCGCGGTGTCGCCCTGCATCTCGCCGTCGGCCTCGATCTCCGGATGCTTCTCCTTCAGCAACTGGGTTGCACGGCGCATCTTGCGCGAGGAGTCGGTGTCGTAGCTGCCGAAATCGGAGTGCGAGACGAAGGCGATCTTCGGCTTGATGTTGAAGCGCTGGACATGGACCGCCGCCAGCGAAGCTATCTCGGCGAGCTCTTCCGCGCTCGGATTGGGGCGCACCTGCGTGTCGGCGATGAAGAAGGCACCCTTGCTGGTGATCAGCAGCGCGAGCGCGGCATAGTCGCCGACGCCAGCCTGGAAGCCGACGATTTCGCGGACATGACGCAGATGATGCATGTAGCGGCCTTCGACGCCGCAAAGCATGGCGTCCGCCTCCCCGCGCGTGACCGCAAGCGCCGCGATCACCGTGTTGTTGGTGCGCACCACCGTGCGCGCCGCATCCGGTGTCACGCCGCGGCGGCCGGCGACCTCGACATAAGACTGGACATAGGAGCGATAGCGCGGATCGTCCTCGGGATTGACGAGGTCGAAATCCTTGCCCGCCTTGATCAACAAGCCGAAGCGCTTGATGCGCGCCTCCACCACCGACGGACGGCCGACCAGGATCGGCCGCGCCAGATTCTCCTCCAGCACGACCTGGGTCGCGCGCAGCACGCGCTCGTCCTCGCCTTCGGCGTAGATCACACGCACCGGCTGGGTCTTGGCCTTGGCGAACATCGGCTTCATGACGAGGCCGGAGCGGAAGGCGAAGCGCTCGAGCAGCGCGGTGTATTCGTCGAAATTGGTGATCTGCCGCGTCGCGACGCCGGACTCCATCGCAGCCTTGGCCACAGCGGGGGCGATGCGCAAGATCAACCGCGGATCAAAGGGACTCGGGATCAGCGAGCCCGGGCCAAAGCCCTGCGTCTCGCCGGTGTCAAAGCCCTGCGACACCGCATCCGACGGCGCCTCGCGCGCGAGCTGCGCGATGGCCTCGACGGCGGCGTGCTTCATCTCCTCGTTGATGGCGCTGGCACCGACATCGAGCGCGCCGCGGAAGATGAAGGGAAAGCAGAGGACGTTGTTGACCTGGTTCGGGTAGTCGGAGCGGCCGGTGCAGATCATCGCGTCGGGGCGCACCTTGCGCGCCTCCTCGGGCATGATCTCAGGCGTCGGGTTGGCGAGCGCCATGATCAGGGGCTTGTCGCCCATCGCCTTGCACATCTCGGGCTTGAGCACGCCGGGCGCGGACAGGCCGATGAAGATGTCGGCGCCGCCAATGACGTCGCCAAGCGTGCGCTTGTCGGTCTTCTGCACATAGACCGCCTTCCAGCGGTCCATCGTGGTGTTGCGGCCTTCGTAAACGAGGCCGTCGATGTCGCAGACCCAGATGTTCTTGCGCTGCGCACCCATCGACACCAGCAGGTTCAGCGTCGCGATCGCCGCGGCCCCCGCCCCCGACGCCACGATCTTGACGTCCGACAGCTTCTTCCCGTTCAGGCGCAGGCCATTGGTGATGGCGGCGGCGACGATGATCGCAGTGCCGTGCTGGTCGTCATGGAAGACCGGGATCTTCATGCGCTCTTTCAGCTGCGCCTCGATCTCGAAACATTCCGGCCCGCGGATGTCTTCCAGATTGATGCCGCCGAAGGTGGGCTCGAGCGCCGCCACGGTCTCGACCACGCGCTCGATGGTGTCGGCGGCGATCTCGATGTCGAACACGTCGATGCCGGCGAATTTCTTGAACAGGACCGCCTTGCCTTCCATCACCGGCTTGGACGCCAGCGGGCCGATATTGCCGAGGCCAAGCACCGCGGTGCCGTTGGAGACCACTGCGACCAGATTGGCGCGGGCCGTCAGCGTTGCGGCCTCCGACGGGTTCTTGGCGATCTCGGTGCAGGCAGCCGCCACCCCCGGCGAGTAGGCGAGCGCGAGGTCGCGCTGGTTCGCAAGCGGCTTTGTTGCCTGGATCTCGAGCTTTCCGGGGCGCGGCAGACGGTGATAGGCCAGCGCCGCTTGGTGGAGATCATCAGAATAGGACGACATGCGGTCTCTGCCTCGCGTTACCGGCCTCAAAATGCATCATCCGGAGCAGCCTTCCAAGCGGACGGTATTTCCGGGTCATGGAAACGGGATCAAGCACGGCGGGCGCCCCGGTGGCAACATCCGATTGCGGCCCCATCAACAGGGCGCACGGTCAAATGTTTGACAGCGCTAGCTTTCCCTGGACCGCGCGACGTTTCCCGAATATGGCAGCTTGCGCAGCGCACAACGAGCAACTGGAGCTGGGAATGAAGCGAATCCTGATCGGCCTGGTCGCAGTCGCGGTGCTCGCCACCGGCGGATGGTTCGGCTTCAGCCTCTACGCAAAACATCGCGTCACCGCCGAGATCGAGACGGCCTTCGAGCAGATCCGCAGCAGCGGCGGCAAGGCCAGCCACGGCAAGATCGGGTTCGATCTGCCGAGCCGCACCCTCACGATCGAGGACCTCGCCGTCGATCCCGGCCAGCAGTCGCAAATGCATATCAAGATCGCCAGCGTCAGGGCGACCGGCGTGCGCCAAGGCGACGAGGGCCAGTTTTCTGCCGATGCAATCGAGGTCTCGGGCATCGAGTTTGCGATCGACAGCACCATCGGCCCGTCGCAGATGAAGGCCGGCTACAGAGTCCCGCAAGCCACGATACGGGATTACAGCGGGGCGATCAGGGCCCGGGCCTTGCCGCCATCAAATGCCATCACCGATCTCTATCGGTTCGGTCTCGAACAGTTCAGCAGCGTCTCGGCGTCCTCAATTGAGGTGCCGACGATTGCCGTCACCGTCGCCAGCAAGCCCGATACCGCCAAGCCCGAAAGTGGCGATCTCACCTATTCGGGTCTGGTGATGAAAAACCTCAGGCACGGCAGGGTCGAGGCGACCAAGGCGGATCGGATCACCTTCGCGTTCAAGACGATGCAGCCGGGCAAGCCCGGCCAGCTGACGGGAGAGCTGTCGAACCTGACGATGAGCGATTTCGATGCCACCGGCCTGCTCGCCGCGTTCGATCCGCAAAAGGCGAATGACGACAGCACTCATCAGCTCTACAGGCAGGTTTCGGCGGGACCTTACACGGTGACGTCCGGCGAAGTCCGCCTTCAGGTCGACGGCTTCTCCGTCGACGATATCGGGGTGCAGCCGTCGAAATTCCGGCTGGCCGAGATGCTTGCCATGCTGCCCCAGGACCCGTCGGCGCCGCCGACGCCGGCTCAGGCGCGCGAGATGATGGAGAAGCTCGCCGACTTCTATGAAGGCCTCCGCATCGGCAAAATCGAGATCGGCAAGACCTCGATCACGACGCCGCAAGGAACCGGCAGCATCAATGTGGTCAGGTACAAGGACGGCGAATTCGCAGTCGAGGGCGTCGACACGCCGTCCCCGCAAGGGCAGTTCAAGATGGAGCGCTTCGCGCTGAAGTCCTTCAGCACGACGAACCTGGTGCGGTGGGCAGCAAGCCTCACTACGCCCGGGCGGGCGCCCTCACCGGATCAGATGCTGGGCCTGTTCGGCGTGCTCGCAGGTGCGGAGGTCAAGGGCGTCACTGCGCCGTTCAAGACCACGAAGAAGCTGGTCACGATCGACACGCTGAGCCTGGACTGGGGGCAGCTGGTCGGCTCGATTCCGAGCAAGGCGCATGTGGTTGCCAAATTTGTCACGCCCACCGATCCATCCGATCCGAAGCAGCTTGCATTGATCGCCAGCGGCATCGACAAGCTCGCGATCGACCTCGATCTCGGCGCGGCCTGGACCGAGTCGGCCAACAGCTTCGCTCTGGCGCCGGCGACGCTCGACATCGGAGGCATCGCCAAGGCGCAATTACATGTGGCTCTCGGCAACGTGCCGCGTGAGATATTTTCAACCGATCCCGCGCAGCTCATGGGCCACGCGGCCCGGATCGAGGCCGGCGCGCTCGAGCTCTCACTGCGCGACAATGGCGGCGTCGATCTCGTCGTGACGCAGTTCGCGCGCATGCAAAGTGTCAGCCGCGACGCCGCACGCCAGGCGCTCGTGGAGAGCATCAAGGCCAAGCGCGAGCAGATTGCTTCCGCCAATCCGGATGCGGACGCGGCCGTGGACGCGATCGCCCGCTTCGTCGAGACGCCGGGTCAGACGCTGTCCATCAAGCTCACCCCGCGCGCCAAGGCGCCGCTGATGCAATTGATGCAGCTCCTGCAAACCGATCCACAGAGCGCGCTGGCGCAGTTCAGGATCGAGGCGTCGACGGGGTTGTAGGGCTACGGCGGCGGTGCGCTCCCTCGCCCCGTTCTTACGGGGAGAGGGTTGGGGTGAGGGGCTGCTTCCGCAATCACTCTGTCATAGAGGCCGCGGGCCTCTCCGCGTCATTGCGAGCGCAGCGAAGCAATCCAGAGTCTTTCCGCGGAGGGATTCTGGATTGCTTCGCTGCGCTCGCAATGACGACGTTGAAAAACCTAATGTGATATCGGCCTGGCCGACTCGTGGAGAGCCCCCTCACCCGCCTCGCATCTTCGATGCGATGCGGCCTCTCCCCGCATGCGGGGAGAGGCAAAGCAAGATCACTTCTGCGGCAGGTTCACCCGCACATGCAGCTCGCGGAGCTGCTTGGTGGTGGCGTCCGACGGTGCGCCCATCAGCAAGTCCATGGCCTGCTGGTTCATCGGGAACAGCGAGATCTCGCGCAGATTGTTGGTGCCGCACAAGAGCATCACGATGCGGTCGACGCCGGCGGCCATGCCGCCATGCGGCGGCGCGCCGTACTGGAAGGCGCGGTACATGCCGCCGAAGCGGTCGACCACTTCCTGCTCGCCGTAGCCTGCGATCTCGAACGCCTTCACCATGGCTTCCGGCACGTGGTTGCGAATGCCGCCCGAGGCGATCTCGTAGCCGTTGCAGGTGATGTCGTACTGGAACGCCTTGATGGTCAGGGGGTCCTGGCCCTTCAACGCGTCAAGACCACCCTGCGGCATCGAGAACGGGTTGTGCGAGAAGTCGACCTTCTTGTCGTCCTCGTTGTACTCGTACATCGGGAAATCGACGATCCAGGCGAGCTCGAACCGCTCCTTGTCGGTGAGGTTCAACTCCTCGCCGACCTTGTTGCGGGCGAGGCCTGAGAACTTCCAGAACTTGTCGGGATCGCCGGCAACGAAGAAGGCGGCATCGCCCTCCTTGGTGCCGATCTGCGCGCGGATCGCTGCCGTCCGCTCCGGCCCGATGTTGTTCGCCAGGGGACCAGCGCCCTCGCCGCCCTCGCGCCACATGATGTAGCCGAGGCCGGGCTGGCCCTCACCTTGCGCCCAGGAGTTCATGCGGTCGCAGAAGGCGCGGCTGCCGCCGCTAGGTGCCGGGATCGCCCAGACCTGGTTCTTGGGGTCTTCGAGCATGCGCGCGAACACCTTGAAGCCGGAGCCGCGGAAATGCTCGGAGACGTCCTGCATCTCGATGGGGTTGCGCAGGTCGGGCTTGTCGCTGCCGTATTTGCGCAGCGCCTCGGCAAACGGAATCCGGCGCCAGTTCTTGCTCACCGGCTTGCCCTTGGCGAACTCTTCGAACACGCCGGTGATGACGGGCTCCATCGCCGCGAAGACGTCTTCCTGAGTCACAAAACTCATCTCGACGTCGAGCTGATAGAACTCGCCCGGCAAGCGATCGGCGCGCGGGTCCTCGTCGCGGAAGCATGGCGCGATCTGGAAGTAGCGGTCGAAGCCCGACATCATCAGCAGCTGCTTGTACTGCTGCGGCGCCTGCGGCAGCGCGTAGAACTTGCCCGGATGAATGCGCGAGGGCACCAGGAAGTCGCGCGCGCCTTCCGGAGAGGATGCGGTCAGGATCGGCGTGTTGAACTCGAAGAAGCCCTGCCCCTCCATGCGCCGGCGCATCGACTTGATGATCTCGACGCGCGTCATGATGTTCTGGTGCAGCTTTTCGCGGCGCAGGTCCAGGAAGCGGTACTTCAGGCGGATGTCCTCAGGGTATTCCTGGTCGCCGAACACCGGCAGCGGCAGGTCGCCGGCGGGGCCCAGCACCTCGATCTCGCTGACATAGATCTCGATCTTGCCGGTCGGCAGATCGTCATTGTCGGTGCCCTCGGGGCGGCGGCGGACCTTGCCGTCCATCTTGACCACGAATTCCGAGCGCAGCTTTTCGGCCAGCGCGAACGCCGGCGAGTCCGGGTCGACCACGCACTGGGTCAGGCCGTAATGGTCGCGCAGGTCGATGAACAGCACGCCGCCATGGTCGCGCACGCGATGGACCCAGCCCGAGAGGCGAATGGTCTCGCCGATGTTGCTCTCGCGGAGCGCGCCGCATGTATGTGACCGGTAGCGATGCATGGTCGTCCCAAAATGATGTCTGAGGAAGCGAATCGGACGACTGAGCCAGCCGGTCCGACGTTGCGGCAGGGTTTACCCGACGAGGCCGGAGGCGGCAACCAAGGGAACGGGCAGTTTTGGGCTCGAAGTGCCCATTTTTGGCCAATCTGGGCCCGAGCCTTTGCCATCAGGCGTTCGAGGCCTATCTTGAGGCCATGACAGTCCATTTTCCCTTCCAGAACTCGTATTCCGCACTGCCGGACAGCTTCTTTGCCCGCGTTGCGCCGACCCCCGTTGCCGCGCCCCGGCTGATCAAGCTGAACCGGCCGCTGGCGGTCCAGCTCGGGCTCGATCCCGATATGCTGGAGACCCCGGAGGGCGCCGAAATCCTGGCCGGAAAGACGGTTCCAGCGGGTGCCGACCCGATCGCCATGGCCTATGCCGGACACCAGTTTGGGCAATTCGTGCCCCAGCTCGGCGACGGTCGGGCGATCCTGCTCGGCGAGGTCATCGACAAGGACGGCATCCGCCGCGACATCCAGCTCAAGGGCTCGGGTCCCACCCCGTTCTCCCGCCGCGGCGATGGCCGCGCCGCGCTCGGGCCGGTCTTGCGCGAGTACATCGTCAGCGAAGCGATGTTCGCACTCGGCATCCCGACCACGCGCTCGCTCGCCGCCGTCATCACCGGTGAGCCCGTGATCCGCGAGACTGTGCTGCCTGGCGCGGTGCTGACACGCGTCGCTGCGAGCCATATCCGGGTCGGCACGTTCCAGTTCTTCGCGGTCCGCCGCGACACCGACGCGATTCGCCGGCTCGCCGATCACGTCATCGCCCGCCACTATCCAGACCTGCTTCGCGCCGAGCGGCCCTATCACGCGCTGCTCGCGGGCGTCGTCGCGCGCCAGGCTGGGCTGGTCGCGCGCTGGCTGCTGGTCGGCTTCATCCACGGCGTGATGAACACCGACAACTCATCGATATCAGGCGAGACCATCGATTACGGCCCCTGCGCCTTCATGGACGCCTACAATCCTGCGCAGGTGTTTTCCTCGATCGACGAGATGGGCCGCTATGCCTATGCCAACCAGCCCCGCATTGCGCTGTGGAATCTGACCCGGCTCGCCGAATGCCTGCTGCCGCTGTTCGGAGACGAGCAGGAGAAGGCGGTCGCGGAAGCCCAGGACATTCTCGGCGCCTTCAGCGAGACATTCAGCGCGGCCTATCAAGTGGGGCTCCGCAAGAAGGTCGGCCTGTTCACGGAGCGCGACGGCGACGAGGCCCTGATCCAGGACCTGCTGGATGCCATGGCCAAGAACCAGGCCGACTTCACCCTCACCTTCCGCAAGCTCGGTGATGCCGCGGTTGATGACGGTGCCGACGTGCGCGCGCAGTTCACGGAGCCCGCAGCCTTCGACGAGTGGGCCGGACGCTGGCGCCAGCGCACCGCGCTGGAGCCGCAGAGCCCGGCCGAGCGGCAGGCCGCGATGCACGCCGTCAACCCGATCTTCATCCCGCGCAACCACCGCGTCGAGGCCGTGATCCAGGCCGCGGTGAATGACGACGACTACGCGCCGTTCGAGGAATTGGTGAAGGTGCTGGCAAAGCCTTATCAGGACCAGCCGGAGTACGCGGCCTACGCCGATCCGCCGCTGCCGGACCAGCGGGTGTTGCAGACGTTTTGCGGGACGTGAGGCGCGTCCCACCCGCCCCTACTTCGTCGCCTTCCGCACCCCGCCGAACGATGCCGCATCAAATTTCTGCGGATCGACGGGATTGTAGCGTGACCATTCCATGTCCGGCATGTTGGCGTAGCGCTCAGCCCACGCCTTGTCGGTCGTTATCGTGCCGGGCGCGACGGGGCGGAGCTCGAAATGCAGCACCTTGTTGGGACCGACCTCGCCGATCGTGTCTTTCGCTTTGACAGTGGCGCCCATCGCGAGCGGCTGGCCATTCGGCCCATTGATGCGGCCGAGCTGGACGTAGCGCGTGTAGATGATGCCGCCATTGGGATAAGTGTGCTTGAGCACGACGTAGCGACCGCAGCCGCCGATGATCGGCAGATCGGCCGGCGTCTGCTCGCTATTCTCGATCTTGACGACGACGCCGTCCGCCATCGCCGCCACCGGGCCGCCGGCCTTGTCGGAGGTGAAATCGACGCCGGGATGCTCGCCCAGGGTCCAGCATCCGCACGACGCCATTGCCGTGTTCGGCGGCGGCTTGTCGGCACGCGGCGCACTCTTGGGCGTCAGGAATTCATTGACCAGAAGGCCCGGCCCCTCCGGTGACGTGTAGATGTGGATCGCATAGAGCGACAGCTTGTCCCCCACAGGCACCTCGTCGGGAAGAAAGCCGTAAACGACATCCTGGATGAAGACCTTGAGCTCGCGTCCCTGGGCGGAGCGCACCGTGATGCAGTTGGTCACCTGCAATCCGTCCGAGTCCTGCTTGGGCATGCCGCTCGTGATCAGGGCTCGCTTGAAATCCTGGCTCGGACACGGCCCGCCGTGGGAGGCGAGGGTCACGTCGAGCTTCACCGGTGACATTGGATAGACGTCCCGGCCGGTGGCTGGCCGTCGCCGCGTCAGGAATTCGTCGAGATCGGTCTCCTTGTAGCGGGCGAAGTTGAAATCGGCGCGCGCCGCATCTGGGATGGCGTTGAAAACGACGAGCAGCAGGGTGGCAACAAGCCATCCCAGCTTGCGGACGTGCAGCGGCAACATGCGGATATCTCGTATTGCGAATTCGATGAGCAGGTCGAGCAAACCATGGCCGCATCTGCGCGGCAAGGTAGATCGCCTATCGCGCTTCAATCATGAGAGGTCTTCGCAGCGCGAAGCACGCTCCGCTAGGGCTTTCTACGGCATGTCCCCATCTTCCGCACGCCCCTGGCACCACTGTCATCAAACTGAAACATACGCACTCTAACGGCCTGTCAGGGCCGTCTTGCCGGAGGCGCCCATCCTCCAACGATCCTGACAAGCGCGCCATGCCCTTCAAGTTCATCCACATCACCGACACGCATCTGGCGAACCCCGGGCTGAAGCTCTATGGCCTCGACCCGCGCGCGCGGCTGGATGCGGCGATCGCCGACATCAACAAGCACCAGTCGGACGCCGCCTTCACGGTCGTGACCGGCGACCTCACGCATTGGGGCGAGGCGGAGTCCTACGCCAATTTTGCCGACGCAATGGCTGCGCTGAAAATGCCTTATATCGCCATGGTCGGTAATCACGATCGCCGCGTCGCCTGCCTCGATGGCCTGAAGGCCGCGCCGCGCGATCCCAACGGCTTTGTGCAGGGGACGCGCACCACCGAGCACGGCCTGTTCGTCTTCCTCGACACGCTGGACGAGACCAGCCACGCCGGCGAGATGTGCACCAGGCGCTTCGACTGGCTTTCGAAGACGCTGGCCGCCGCGCCGGCGGACATGCCGTTCGTCGTGTTCATGCATCATCCGCCCTTCCCGGTCGGCGTGCACGCGATGGACGAGATCGCGCTGAAGCAGAGCGCGGAATTCGCCGAATTGATCGCGCCCTATCGTGCGCGCATCCGCCATCTCTTCTTCGGCCATGTGCACCGTCCGATCTTCGGCAGCTACGGCAAGATCCCGTTCTCGACGCTGCGCGGCACCAACCACCAGGTCTGGTTCGAGCTCGATGCCAACGCGCCGCATCTGGCGAGCCACGAGCCGCCGGCCTACGGCGTCGTGCTGATCGACGATCAGAACCTCGTCGTGCACAGCCACGACTTTCTCGACACCAGTCTGCGCTTTCCCTTCGAGCCCCCTGCGGGCGTGGACGGCCGCGACTATGCGCTCAATTTCCCGGCGCGGTGACATGAGCCTCGCTGAACCCGCGGCTCTCCCGGTCGCGGCTGCGGCGCCTCCGCGCCTGCACATCGTGACGCGGTTCATTGCTCGCCTCAAAGCCTCGCTGCCGGCCTATCTGCTGCTGCTGCCTTCGCTGATCTTCCTCGCGCTGTTCACCTATGGCGCGATGGGGCGCGTGCTGATCGATGCGCTCTATCAGCGCGCCACGCCGAAGGCACCGCTCCGCTTCGTCGGCCTCGACAATATCGCCGCGGTGCTCGCGGACCCCGCCTTCACCGGCGCTGTCGTCAACAACCTCATCTACGCAATCGGCACCGCAATCCCCAGCATCGGTCTCGCGCTGCTGTTTGCGCTGGCGCTGGCGCGCACCAACGCCGTGACCAGCGCGCTGCGGGCCGCGCTGTTCCTGCCGGTGCTGATCCCGATGGTCGCGGCCTCGGCGCTGTTTCTCTTTATCTTCCTGCCCAATGTCGGCCTGCTCGACTATTACATCGGCCGGCTGCTGCCGGTGGTGCCGAACTGGCTTGGTGACCCCGACATCGCGCTCTATGCGATCATGATCATCACGATCTGGAAGAACGCCGGGTATTACATGCTGTTCTTCCTTGCCGGGCTCCAGGCCGTGCCCGAGGACGTGATGGAAGCAGCCCATCTCGACGGCGCCGGTCCGTTCATGCGGCTGCGCTACATCATTCTGCCGGAGCTCAAGCCGACATTCCTGTTCGTCACCGTGATCGCCACGCTGAACGCGGTGACACAGGTCGACCACGTCTTCGTCATGACCAAGGGCGGACCGTCGAACGCCACCAATCTCGTGCTGTTCTACATCTACCAGCAGGCGGTGGAGCATTACGACATCGGCATGGCTTCGGCGGCAACGCTGCTGACGCTCGCCGCCTTGATGGCCCTCACCGCGCTGTCGTTCCGCACCATGGCGAACCGCGAGAGTGGCGCATGAAGCTGATCGACAAGCTCTACAATGACGCCCCGCTCGCCACCCGCAACGAGATCACGCCAAAGCTCGGCTTCGCGCTGACCGTGCTGCTCGCGCTCGCATGGCTGATCCCATTCCTGTGGATGGGCGTGGCGACGCTGCGCCCGGCCTCCGACGGCATCAATTTGATGGCCGAGCTGATTCCGAGCCTGAAGCCGACGCTCGACAACATCAGGGATGCCTGGGAGATCGGCGACTTCCCGCGCTATTTCCTCAACACCACGATCATCTGCACCGGCATTCTGCTGGTGCAATTCGTCACAATCACGCTCGCGGGCTTCGCCTTTGCGCGGCTCGACTTCGCCGGCAAGACGGTGATCTTCTATCTGTTCCTGATGCAGCTGATGCTGGTGCCGGTGCTGCTGATCGTGCCGAATCTGCGGCTCGTCGCGCAGCTCGGCCTCTACGACACGCTCGCCGGCGTGATGATGCCGTTCTTCGCGTCCGCCTTCGGCACCTTCCTGATGCGCCAGGCGTTCGAGGCGATTCCGACCGAGCTCGAGGACGCCGCCCTGATCGACGGCGCCAGCCTGATCCAGCGCATCCGTCACATCTACGTGCCGCTGTCGATCCCGAGCTTCTCGGCCTTTGCCATCATCTCCGTGACCAGCCACTGGAACGACTTCCTGTGGCCGCTGATGGTGATCAATTCGCCGGACAAGCGGCCGCTCACGGTTGGCCTCTCCGTGTTCACCGCGACCGCGGAAGGCACTCAGGCCTGGGGCACGATCGCCGCCGGCACGCTGATGGTGATCGCGCCGCTGCTCGTCACCTTCCTGATCTTCCAGAAGCGTTTCATCAGCTCTTTCGTCACGTCAGGCATCAAATAGGAGATTTGTCGATGCTGTTCTCCCGCAGGCTCATGCTCGGCCTCGCTATGGCGAGTGCCCTTGTCTTCCCGGCGATGGCCGAAGGTCCGACCGAGATCGATCTGTTCTTCCCCGTCCCCGTCGACGGCAAGCTCGCCCGCGACATGGGCACGCTGATCAAGGAGTTCAACGACGGTCACCCCGACATCAAGGCGACCGCGGTCTATACCGGCTCCTATGACGACACGCTGATCAAGACGCGCGCCTCGATCAAGGCCGGCAAGCCGCCGGCGGCCGTGATCATGTCGGCGAACTTCCTGCTCGACATGCAGATCGAGAACGAGCTCACCAATCTCGACAGCCTGATCGCCGCCGACGGCAGCACCAAGGACAAGTTCCTGGGCCAGTTCTTCCCGGCGCTGCAGGGCAACGCGGTGATCGACCGCTCGGTCTATGGCGTGCCTTTCCACAATTCGACGCCACTGCTCTACATCAATGCCGACAAGGCGAAGGAAGCCGGTCTCGATCCGAACAAGCCGCCGCAGACCTGGGCCGAGCTCACCGACTGGGCCAAGAAACTCACCAAGCGCGAGGGCGACAAGGTCACCCAATGGGGCATCGCGATCCCCTGCGCCTATGATTATTGCGGCTGGATGATGGAAACGCTCACCATGACCAATGGCGGGCGCTACTACAACGAGGAGTTCGGCGGCGAGGTCTATTACGACACGCCCTCGATGCTCGGCGCGCTGACCTGGTGGAACGACCTCGTGAGCAAGCACAAGGTCCACCCGCCCGGCGCCACGCCCGGCCCTGCCGTCAGCACCTCCTTCATCTCCGGCAACGCCGCGATGATGATGCTGTCGACGGGCTCGCTGACCTATGTGCGCGAGAACGCCAAGTTCAACTACAAGGTCGCCTTCATCCCGCGCAACGTCCGCAACGCGGTGCCGATCGGTGGCGCCTCGCTGATCATTCCGGCCGGCGTCGAAGCCGACAAGCAGAAGGCCGCCTGGACGCTGATCAAGTGGATGACCTCGCCCGAGAAGAGCGCCTGGTGGAGCCGCGCCACCGGCTACTTCGCGCCCAACATGGCCGCCTACAAGACGCCTGACATGGTCGACTTCCTCAACAAGAACCCGGACGCCAAGACCGCCGTCGAGCAGCTCGACGTCGCAAAACCCTGGTTTGCGACCTACAAGACCGTGCCGGTGCGCAAGAACCTCGAGGACGAGGTGATGCTGGTCCTCAACGGCAAGAAGCAGCCGAAGGAGGCTCTCGTCGCCGCCCAGAAGGCCGCGGATGAAACGCTCAAGCCGTACAACGCGGAGACGTCGCTGAAGCTGCCGTAAGGCCAGGAGCAGCGGCAAACGACCATCGGCGCTCCGTCCTGCGGAGCGCCGAATGCGTTTTGGATAGCACGAACCTTAGATCGTCACGACGATCTTGCCGAACTGCGCGTTCGACTCCAGGAAGCGATGCGCCGCGACGATGTCCTCGAACCGGAACGTCCGGGCGATGATCGGCTTCAACGTGCCGTCCGCCAGCCCATCGAGGATGAAGGCCTTTGCCTCCGCAAGGCGTGCGGGATCGCGGGTGATCTCGTGCACGAGGTAGCCGCGCAGGGCCAGGCTCCTGGTCAGCACGTTGAAGAGCGGGAACGGCGTCGGCTCGGGGCTCAACCCGCCATATTCGATCAGAATACCGCCCGGCGACATCGCCGCGGTCAGCGGACCGAACGCGGGTCCGCCGACCGCATCAAGCACCACGCGGACGCCGCCTGCACTGGCGATCTCCGCAAGCCGCGCTCCAATATCCTCCTCGTCCGAGGCGATCACATGCGCGGCACCGGCATCGCGCAGGGCGCACCGCTTGGCCGAGGTCCGCGTCAGGGCGACCGGAACGGCCCCGATCCGGTTGGCGATCTGAATGGCCGCCAGCCCAACGCTGCTCGACGCCGCCGTGATGGCGACGACGTCCCCTCGCCCAAGGCCAGCGATGTCGACCAGCGCGCCGTAGGCCGTGAGATATTGCATCCACACCGCAGCCGCCGTCTCGAAATCCAGCTCGGGCGGATGCTTCACGACGAGCTGGGCGGGAAACGCCGCGAGCTCGGCATAGGCTGGCCACCGCACCATCGACAGCGGCGGCACGATGCTGACGGCATCGCCTGGCGCGAAGCCGGCAACATCCTCTCCGACAGCCTCGACGATGCCCGCTGCCTCCAGCCCAAGGCCGGACGGGAACGTCGCGGTCTCGATATAGGTCCCTCTCCGCAATAAGGCTTCCGCACGGTTGAGGCCGAGCGCCTTGACCCTGATCTGCACCTCGCCCCGTGCCGGCGGTACGACATCGACCGTCTCGATGCGCAGCACTTCGGGGCCGCCATGCTGGTGAAAGCGAACGACGCGAGCCATGGGATCCACTCCAAAACAATTGAACTGAATGGAGCTATGCCGCGCTCGCGGAAGCGGATAAATCGCAGAAAGAAACGAACAGTCGAAACCTGCAGTTTTTAATCATGGACCGCCTGACCAGCATGGCCGTGTTCGTCAAGGCCGTCGATCTCGGCTCGTTCGCGGCCGCGGCCGACACCTTCGAGATGTCAGGGCCGATGGTCGGCAAGCATGTGCGCTTCCTCGAAGAGCGCCTTGGCGTCCGCCTCCTCAACCGCACCACGCGCCGCCAGAGCCTGACGGACGCGGGGCAAGCCTATTACGAGCGCTGTCGTGCCGTCCTCATCGAGGCCGAAGCCGCCGACGCCGTCGTCGCCGACGAACTCTCCGAGCCGCGCGGCAGGCTGCGCGTGACCATGCCCGCCTTGCTGGGACGGCACTGCATCGCTCCCCTGCTGATGAAGCTCGCGCGAAAATATCCGCATCTCGAACTCGACCTGTCGTTCG
Source organism: Bradyrhizobium ganzhouense (assembly GCF_049949285.1). Lineage (NCBI taxonomy): Bacteria > Pseudomonadati > Pseudomonadota > Alphaproteobacteria > Hyphomicrobiales > Nitrobacteraceae > Bradyrhizobium > Bradyrhizobium ganzhouense. The sequence goes on along the minus strand of NZ_CP181318.1, from coordinate 4,409,208 downwards.
GCGACCCGATCGCCGACATCATCGAGGCCGGCTATGACCTTGCGATCCGGACCGGCGATCTCGACGACCAGTCCGGCCTGATCACGCGGCGCATCGCAAGCCAGCGCATGGTGGTGTGCGGCGCGCGCTCGTATCTGCGCGTCAACGGCAAGCCGAAATCGCTCGACGATCTCGCCGCGCATCAGGCGATCATCTATCGCCGCTCCGGGCGCGTTCGGCCATGGCTGTTTCCGCAAGCAGACCAGCCTCCACGCGAGATCGTGCCTTCAGGCAGGTTGCGGCTCGACGATATGGAGGCGATCGCCGATGCCGCCGCGCAGGGCATGGGGCTGGCCTGGCTGCCCTACTGGCTGGTCCGCGAGCGCCTCAACACCGGTGCACTGGTCGGTCTGTTCGCGGAGCAGCCAGAATTCCTCTACGACTGCCACGCGCTGTGGCCACGCTCGCCCCGCTTGCCGCCAAAGGTCCGTGCCGCTGTGGACACCCTCGCCGCCGGCCTGCCGAAGCTGATGACATGACGACGGGCCCGAAGGCCGCGTTAACCCCCCATCCACCATCCGGGTCGGCCCACCGCCGGTAACCATTTGAATTAACAGACCCTCAACGCACAGCCGACAAATCTAACGGTGTTTCTGGAGATTTCCGCCGTGGATTTGCTGGTTTTCGAGTTCCTGGGGTTGGCGCTGGTTGGCATGTGCCTGGTCGTGGTGGCGTGGCCCTGCGCCCGTAAATCCTCGAACCGGATCCGTTACGAATAGGAATTTCGGCGGAAAGAGCAATTCCAGTCCGAATGCAAGGCTCGAATTCGCTTAGAGCCCCTTGACATCACAGCGCTTTCGGCAGAACGGCTGATACCAAGTGTCATGGGCCGTTCATGGATTTGATTACCACCACCGCTGACCTCGCGGCTGCCTGCAGCCGGCTGGCCAAGCACCCCGTCATTACCGTCGATACCGAGTTCCTGCGCGAGACCACCTATTACCCGCTGTTGTGCGTGGTGCAGATGGCCAGCGCCGAGGAAGCGATCGTTGTCGACACCCTGGCCGAGGGCATCGACCTCAAGCCGTTCTTCGAGCTGATGGCCAATGAGAGCGTGCTGAAGGTGTTCCACGCCGCGCGCCAGGACATCGAGATCATCTGGCACCAGGCCAACATCATTCCGCATCCGGTGTTCGACACCCAGGTCGCCGCGATGGTGCTCGGCTATGGCGACAGCATCGCCTACGACCAGCTGGTCGAGAAAGTCACGGGCCACCGTCCGGACAAGACCCATCGCTTCACGGACTGGTCGCGCCGGCCGCTGACCAAGGAGCAGATGCATTACGCGGTCTCCGACGTCACGCATCTGCGCGACGTCTTCGCCGCGCTCGACGCCGATCTGAAGAAGCGCCGCCGCAGCGAATGGGTCTCCATCGAGATGGAGGTTCTGACCTCGCCCAAGACCTACGACTTCCACCCCGAACGCGCCTGGGAACGGCTGAAGACGCGGGTGCGCAAGCCGAAGGACCTCGCCGTGCTGATGGAGGTCGCCGCCTGGCGCGAGCAGGAAGCCCAGAGCCGCGACGTGCCGCGCGGCCGCGTGCTGCGTGACGAGGCGATCAGCGACATCGCCACCCACGCGCCGAACACGCTGGAGAAGCTCGCCCATCTGCGCTCGGTGCCGAAGGGCTTTGAGAAATCCAAATGGGGCGCGGATATCGTCGCCGCGGTCGAGCGCGGGCTGGCGCGGGATCATTCCACGCTGCCGAAGCTGGAAAAGCCGCGCAACAACAACAATGGCGCCGCCACCGTCGAGCTGTTGAAGGTGCTGCTGCGGATGACCGCCGAGCGCCATGCCGTCGCCAGCAAGGTGATCGCAACCGTCGACGATCTCGAGGAGATCGCAGCCGATGACGAGGCCGACGTGCCGGCGCTCCGCGGCTGGCGCCGCGAGCTGTTCGGCGACAACGCGCTGAAGCTGAAGCGCGGCGAGCTGGCGCTGGCAATCGAGAAGGGCCGCGTGATTGGGGTGACGCGGGCTTAGCGGCCCCAGTCCCTCAATGTCGTCCTGGCGAACGCCATGACCCATTACCCCAGGGAAGAGTTTGGCGAACACTCGCCGCTCGGTACTCCTACCGACCACATCGACAGATCACGCGGTACAGGTCCTGGCGTTCGCCAGGACGACACTGAGGGTGTGACCGGCTGCTCCGGCCACACTGACACGCTCCTCTTACGCCTGCCCCTACGCCTGCGGTAGCTTCGCCACTTCCGGCTTCATGTCATCGAGCACGCCAGTGATCGCCGCGATCAGCTCGTCGATCTGGGCCTTGGTGACGATCAGCGGCGGGCAGATAGCGATGGCGTCCAGCATGTTGCGCGAGATCACGCCGCGTTCCTGGAGCATGCGGCTCGCCATGCCGCCGACCGCGCCGGGCGTCGCCGCCGCGGTCTTGCGGCCCTTGTCGAGCACGAGCTCGAGCGCTGCGATCATGCCGACGCCACGGGCCTCGCCGACCAGCGGATGGCTGGTAAGCTCGCGCAGCTTGCCTTGCATGTAACCGCCGAGCTCGGCGGCATGCGCGACCAGGCCGCGCTCCTCGATGATCTTGAGGTTTTCCAGCGCAATCGCCGAGCCGACCGGATGACCGCCCGCGGTGAAGCCGTGGCCGAGCACGCCGATCTTGTTGCTCTCGTCCGCGATCGGCTCGAACATGCGGTCGTTCATGATGATCGCCGACAGCGGGAAGTAGCTCGAGGTGATCTGCTTGGAGACCACGATCGCATCGGGCTTGATGCCGAAGGTTTCGCAGCCGAACATCTTGCCGGTGCGGCCGAAGCCGCAGATCACCTCGTCGGCGATCAACAGGATGTCGTACTTGTTCAAGACCTTCTGGATCTTGTCCCAATAGGTCGCCGGCGGCACGATGACGCCGCCCGCCCCCATCACCGGCTCGCCGAAGAAGGCCGCGATCGTATCAGGCCCTTCCTTCTGGATCAGCGCGTCGAGCTCCTCGGCCCGGCGCGTCGCAAAGGCTTCCTCGCTCTCGCCGGGCGCGCCGTCCTTGTAGAAATGCGGCGAGCCCGTGTGCAGGATGTTCGGCAGCGGCAGATCGAACGAACGGTGGTTGTTGGGCAGGCCGGTGAGGCTCGCCGACGCAATGGTGACGCCGTGATAGGCGCGCATGCGGCTGAGGATCTTCTTGCGCTGGGGCTGGCCGAGCGCGTTGGAGCGGTAGGCGATCAGCTTCAGGACGGTGTCGTTCGCCTCCGAGCCCGAATTGGTGAAGAACACCTTGCTCATCGGCACCGGCGCGAGTGCGACCAGCTTCTCGGCGAGGTCGATCGAGGGCCCGTGCGATTTGGCCGAGAAGGTGTGATAGAACGGCAGCGCCAGCATCTGCTTGTGCGCGGCCTCGACCAGCCGCTTCTCGTTGAAGCCGAGCCCGACGCTCCACAGGCCTGCCATCGCCTCGAAATAGCGCTTGCCCGACGCATCGAACACGTAAGGCCCCTCGCCGCGCTCAATCACCAGGGGACCTGCCTGCTGATGGGCGCGCGCATTGGTGTAGGCATGGAGCTGGTAGGCCACATCGCGGGCTTCTTGCGAATTTGGCAGCATGGACATTTGCAGGGATCCCTTAAGTCATCACGTCGCCGGCACGGCCAACGCCATCAGTCGGTTATCAGATTACTTGGCTATTGCGGCGAGGGAAAACTTGCAACGCCAATTCGTCGGCAGCAAGCGCTCAGCAGCGATGCACAAAGCCGCACACAAGACAGCGCTCAGGTCGCGCCGTCGTCATGTCCCGCGTCGTCGGCTGCGGCTTCCCGAACCTCGACCAGCGCCATCGACAGCAGATAGACGGTCGTGGACAGGCCGACCCGGCGCGCCGCCTCGACGGCACGCGACAGATCGCTCGCCAGCTCCTTGAGCTCGTCCTCCCGAGACAATGTCCACCCCATCCACCCGCCGATCGCGTCTCTCTCAGACTGCGACGGCGCCGCTGGTTCTGATCAGTTCGGCGCTGGACTGGAGTGTAGCAAAGTTGGCGATGACATTCACCACCGACTGTTTGTAGACGGCCGCCTCGCCTGTTCCCGGCTGCCGGCAGGCGACGGCATCGACGACCACCTGGTAGCGGTGGCTGCGGTGAAATCCCTCAACGACGGTGGCCAGGATGGTCTCGTCGAGAGAAAAGCCCGTGACCACGCAGCGCACATTGCGGATGCTGGACATGTAATCCACAAAACGCGCCGAGCTGTAGGCCGACGGCAACGGGTGCTCGAACGTCATCTCGCCCGGACGCGGCCTCGTCTCCGCGATCCAATCGGTCAGCTTGGATGACGGATTGAACCACGCCGCCTGCGCGATGCGCTTCAAATGCATCACCGGCCAGAGGTTGCGGCGCCACAGCGTCAGCAATTCCAGGCAGTGCAATGTAGCGGCGTCGCCATCGAGAATAACGTGGCGACGCCCGGGGGTCAGATACTCGACCTGGAGATCCGCGCAGACCAGGACCAGCGGATCGTCGTGGATAGAGACCGGCATCGTCTTGCGCCGAGCTGCACCAGTTTCAATGGTCGGCGAGCGCGAGGTCTCGCAGCGGCGATGTCACCGCCCGCCCCGCAGATGCGTCGAGCACGCCCGGCCGGTCCCAGTCGCCCTCGGGGCGGATGATCACGTAGGGATCGCTGTCCAGCGTGATGGCGTCCGGCCCCGGCTCGATCTCCAGCAGCATTTCCGTGTAGGAGAAATCCGAGAAGGTGATCTTGCGATTATGTCCGAGCGGCTTGGCGCCGAAATGAGCCCAGAAATCGACCAGCCGGTCCTGGGCCTGACCGTAGATCTTGCGGAACCCCTTGCGCTTCACATAGTCGACGCTGGCCTGCACCAGCTTGAACGAGATACGCGAGCGCCGATATTGGTGACGCACCGCAAGCCGCTCGACCTTGGCGAAGTCGCCGAAGAAGCGCACCCGCAGACAGCCCGCCGGCTCGTTGCCGATGTAGCCGATGAAATGTGCAGCAACCATGTCGTTGCCGTCGAACTCCTCTTCGAACGGACAATCCTGCTCGGCGAGATAGACCGCGGAGCGAATGGCCGTGACCAGCATGAGGTCGCTCGGATCGCGCGCAAGGCGAACCGTGATCGCGCGGGAGTCAGGCTTGGCGAGAGGAATCCTAGTGCCGTGCATCTGAAAAGCTCCTTGCTTGGATGATCGCGCCCGGCATGAGCATGGGCTGCCGGTGCCAGGGGCGCTCGTAACACCAGAGGTCGGGCTGAAAGCTCGAAATGGGCGCGAAGCCCGTCGCCTTCATGATTTCACGTCCGGCCACGGTTGACGGCTGCGCATAGCAGTCCGCGCCGCGAAACCTTATCTGTCGCAGATGAGCCGCGGCCTTGCCGAGACCGGCGATGCCACGGCCGGTGGCCGCGATCGCCCAGATGTAGATCGCCGAAACATCCTCATTCGCGGAAGCGAGGTAGTGTGTCTCGGGCGCCGTCAGACAGATATCGTCGAGCAGCAATGCATCATGCCCGCGGTCGTTGAGAAACAGGAAGGCCATGCCGCCAAGCAGATTGCCGTTCCGGGTGAACGTCAGGATGCTCTGGGGATCGAAGGCGAAATACTTCGCAAGCTCCATCGCCCCGATCTGCACGCCCGGCACCAGCCGGTGCGCCATTTCCGAAAGCGCGGCAATTTCATCGAATTGCGCGCAACGGACATCCACGTCAGGGCTCAGCGGCAAGGCATCGAAATCATGCCTTGCGGCAAACGAGCCCCTTTCCATACTCATGTCGTCCCTCTATCGTTCAGGAGTTTTGTACGCCGCTATGAGGAGAAGCTTAGCGGCTGGAGATCCGGAGTATGCAGCAAGTATTGCACCGGGGTGCTGCATTGATGCAGCACCATGAAGAAGCGCTAAATGCGTCCTGGGACGATTTGAAACTGTTTTTAGCTTGCGCGAAATTTAAAAGTTTCCGGAATGCGGCCGAAGAGCTCGGGCTCACCTCCACCACATTGATGCGCCGGATCGACCGGCTCGAAGAGAGCATCGGCTGCAAGCTTTTCCTGCGCGACCAGAGCGGGCTCACGCTCAGCGATGAAGGCGCCGCGATGATTGCCGACGTCGCGCATATGGAGCGTCACGCCTTCAACGTCTTCCGCCGCGCCTCGCGATCCTCGAACGATACGTCGGGCACGGTGCGCGTCGCGGTGACGGAAGGCCCCGGCAATTTCTGGATCCTGCCGCGGCTGATCGATTTCCAGAAGACCTATCGCAAGATCACCGTCGACCTGCGTTGTGCGATGGAGCAGGCCGACGTCGCGCGGCTGGAATCGGACATTGCGATCCAGCTCGAGCCGCCGACCAATCCCGACCTCATCGTCGCCAAGCTCGGCCGGCTGCACATCTATCCCTTCGTCTCCAGGGACTATGCCAACCTCTACGGCGTGCCGGCCACTCTCGCCGACTTGCCGAGCCACCGCATCATCAAGCAGAGCGCGCCGCAGGTCGACGACGGCGCCTATGCCCGCGTGCTCGGGTTGAAATCGCTGGAAGGCATCGTCGGAATCAAGACCAATTCGTCCATCGGCGTGCTCTACGCGGTCGAGCGCGGCGCCGGCATCGGCTTCCTGCCGACGGTGTCGATCGCGCTCGGTGCGCCGCTTGTCGCCGTCGACCTCGGCGTCAGCCACCACGCTGACCTCTGGCTCACTTATCACAAGGAGTTCCGGGCCTCCGAACGGCACAAGATCGTGGTCGACTGGCTGAAGAAGATCTTCGACCCCAAGACCCATCCCTGCTTCCGCGACGAGTTCATCCATCCGAACGCGCTGGTGCCGATGATGACGGCCGCGCGCGAAGGCTTTGGATTGTCCGGATACGTTGCAGCGACACCGAAGTAAGCGCCTCACCACCGATATTCGAAGCCAATCGTGCCCTGGTGCGACGTTAGCTCGTTGCGGAACTTGCCGTCGTAATTGACGTAGAGCCGCACGGTGTTGGTCAGGCTGAGTGATGCCGAGGCGCCGGCGTCCATGCCGTATCGGCTCTCGCCGATGCCGGGGACGATGATGTTCTGGGTGCCGAGGCTGACCTGGACCGAGCCCAGATCCTGATAGAAATTGTCGACGAACTTGCCGTAGGCCGAAAGATCCAGGATCTTCTGGTCGAAGATGAAGTAGCGCCCGATCTCGGCGCCGATCATGACGCGCGCGCGCGCAATCGCGCTTGAGCCGACGTTGAGCGGATCGAGCCCGCCCGCCTCCTGGAACGCCGCGCCGGTGGCCCGCACATATTCGAGTGCGCCCTTGGGCACGATGCGCATCTGGTCCTTGGTCCAGTAATAGCTGATCTCGGTCAGCGCGCCGTCGACGGCCGCACGATAGCCTGCCGTCGCAAAACCAAAGCCGGTGTCCCGGCTGGAATGGACCTTGCCGAAACCGTGCACGACCGCAAAGGCCCAGGTCCACGGTCCCTTGTCGACGGAGCCGTTGAAACCGATCTGGGTCAGGTCGAGCGTCGCCGACTGCAACGCGAGCGGCACATCGATGTCGGTATGGCTCTGATCGACGGAGAAGCCGAGATTGACGCCCGGCGCGACCCGCGCACCGAAACCGGCGACGCCGCCGAACGTCTTGCGCTTGTCGCCGACGAAATCGCCCTGCGGATCGGTCCGGACCGAAACACCGTAGCCCTCATACCAGGTGCGGTAGCGCGGACCCTCCGTGCTCTCGGACGCGCCGCCGCCGCCGGAATTGGTGCGTAACGACCGGTTGAAACCGTTCGACGCCTGGTTGCCGAGCCGCTCCAGAAATCCCGAACCAAGATCGAGCGTGGCATTGCCGGCAGACTGGTCGTAATTGATCGACGTCGGGACCGGGACCGGGGTCGGAGACGGCGCGGGCGTTGGCGTCGGAGGAGTAGGCGTCGGGCTCTGCGCAAAAGCCGGCGTCGCCGTCGACATCATCACGACGAATGCCAAGGCCATCGCAATCGCGGCCGCCACCCGGCGGACGCGGTCCAGCCCGATCGTCTGCCGTGTTCCGGAGGGCTGCGAGGGGCAGCTCATGATGACAAATCCTGGAGCGAATGGCGGCGCGCAAAAATACAACACGAGCTAAAGCGCATGCGGCGATTTGTGCTGAACTGCCACGGAGGGTCAACCGGCTGGTACGCCTTAGCCGGGGCGATTGCCTCTGATTGTGGTTCTGCTGCCACACGTCGCAAATAGCACGCGGGACATCTCCGGCACGGTCTTGAAATTCGCGCGCGGCTTGCTAGCGCGCGGTTTTCGTGTTGGAATACTGCACACAATCGGAATTGGCCGCTCGGCTGTGCGTTTCGCGACAGACTCAAGACTCGAACAGACTTCCGGAAGCCCGTTTGTGACGTGGCACGCGAAAAGCGGCCGCGTCCTTTTTGTATCTAGCGGAGGAGACTAACGATGCCACAAAAGGGCACCGTCAAATGGTTCAACCCGACCAAGGGCTATGGGTTCATCAAGCCGAACGGCAGCGATAAGGACGTGTTCGTCCACATCTCCGCCGTCGAGCGCGCCGGACTCTCCACCCTCAATGAAAACCAGGTGGTTGAATACGACCTCGTGGAGAACCGCGGCAAAGCATCCGCGGAAAACCTCAAGGTCTCCTGATTTCTCTCAAAGCCAAAGCGCGAGAGATCATGACGTTGCCCCCGGCTCTGCCGGGGGATTTTGTTTGAGGCCAACGAAACGCGACCGCGCTTCAGCTCGCCACCGGCGCAACCAGAAAATTCTCCGACGCCGAACTGCCCGCGGTCTTGCAGACGTCGCCCTCGATCTTGACCTTGCCGGTCGCGAGCAGGCTCAGCGCTGCGGGATAGATGCGGTGCTCGACTTCGAGAATGCGCTCCGACAGCGTCTCTGCGGTGTCGTGATCGCTGACGGGAACTGCGCCCTGCATCACGATCGGGCCGGCGTCGGTCTCGGGGATGACGAAGTGCACCGTCGCGCCAGACAGTTTGACGCCGGCGCGCAAAGCCTGCCCGTGCGGGTCGAGGCCGGGGAAGGACGGCAGCAGCGAGGGATGGATGTTGAGCATCCGTCCGTACCAGGCCCTGGCGAATTCGGCGGTGAACAGGCGCATGAAGCCGCCGAGACAGATCAGCTCGATACCGTGCTGGTCGAGGGCTGCCTGCAGTACTTTCTCGAAGCCGGCGCGGTCCTTGCCGAACGGCTTGCTCTCGATCACCTGCGTTTTCACGCCGGCCGCCTTCGCCCGTTCGAGCCCGAGCGCGTCGGCCTTGTTGGAGATGACGAGCGAAATCTCCGCCGGGAAATCCGCAGCAGCCGTTGCCTTGATCAGCGCGGACATGTTGGAGCCGCGGCCGGAAATCAGGATGGCGACGCGGCGCTTCATCACAGCGCCAGTCATCACAATGCCATGTCGAGATGGCCGTTATAGACGACGCGGTGCTCGCCCTCGGCCGGGATCACGGTGCCGAGCTGCGCCACGGTCTCGCCGGCGTCGGTGAAGACCCGCACGACGTCGTCGACCTTCTCAGGCTCGACGATCGCGATCATGCCAATGCCGCAGTTGAAGGTGCGCAGCATTTCGAGCTCGGCGATGCCGGCTTGCGCCGCCAGCCATTTGAACACCGGCAGCACCGGCAGACGCGCCAGATCGATGCCGACGCCCAGATGTGCGGGCAGCACGCGCGGAATGTTGTCGGTGAAACCGCCGCCGGTGATGTGGGCGAGGCCCTTCACCGCAGCCGTTTCGCGGATCGCGCGCAGGCAGGATTTGACGTAGAGCCGCGTCGGCGTCAGCAGCGCCCCGCCGAGCGTCATCACCGGCGCGAACGGCGCCTGCGCCTCGAAGCCGAGGCCTGACTGTTCCACGATCTTGCGCACCAGCGAGAAGCCGTTGGAGTGCACGCCCGAGGAAGCGAGGCCGATCACGGCGTCGCCCGCCGCAATGTCCTTGCGCGGCAACAGCGTGCCCCGCTCGGCGGCGCCGACGGCAAAGCCGCCGAGATCATAGTCGCCGTCCTTGTAGAGGCCGGGCATTTCGGCGGTCTCGCCGCCGATCAGGGCGCAGCCGGATTCGCGGCAGCCTTCGGCGACACCGGCGACGATCGAGGCGGTCGCCTCCGGGTCGAGCTTGCCACAGGCGAAATAGTCGAGGAAGAACAGCGGCTCGGCGCCCTGCACCACGAGGTCGTTGACGCTCATGGCGACGAGATCAATGCCGATCCCGCCATGCAGGCCGGTCTCGATCGCGATCTTGACCTTGGTGCCGACGCCGTCGGTGGCCGCGACCAGGATGGGGTCCTTGAAGCCGGCCGCCTTGAGATCGAACAAGCCGCCGAATCCGCCGATCTCGGCGTCGGCGCCGGGCCGTGCGGTGGCGCGCACCATCGGCTTGATCAGGTCGACCAGGCGGTTGCCCGCGTCGATATCGACGCCTGAATCGGCGTAAGTGAGGCCGTTTTTGCGGTCGGTCATGCCCGATTTCCAGTGGGTTTGCGGCTGGTTACGTCGAATTCCGGGGACGCGCAATGGCAAGCGTGGCGCCCCGCCCTATACTATGTAGAGATATCAACCGGTTCAGCCTCTTAGAGGCCGGATTTCGAGGTCAGGCCGGGTGCCGGGAAGCGCCGCGTGAGTATTCCAAACATCATAACCCTGGGCCGCATCATGCTGGTCCCGATCATCGTCTGGGCCATCGTGTCGAGCCAAATGGAGGTGGCGTTCGCCGTCTTCCTGGTCGCCGGCATCAGCGACGCCGTCGACGGCTTCCTGGCCAAGCGCTTCAACATGACCAGCGAGCTCGGCGCCCTGCTCGACCCCCTGGCGGACAAGGCGCTGCTGGTGTCGATCTACCTCGCGCTCGGCATCTGGGGCGACATTCCGCGCTGGATCGTGATCCTGGTGGTGTCGCGCGACATCATGATCGTCACGGCTGTGATCGTGTCATGGCTGTTCGACAAGCCGGTCGAGATGAAGCCCTCGATGGTCTCCAAGCTCAACACCACGGCCCAGGTGGCCTATGCGGCGCTGGTGCTGGCCTCGCTCGCATTCGGCTTCAAGCCGGGGCCCTATGATATGATCCTGATGGGCCTCGTTACGGTGTTCACACTGTCCTCGGTGTCGCTGTATCTCGTCGAGTGGCTGCGGCACATGAGTACTATTGAGGCCAAATGAGCCGGGAGGCGGCCCCGCAAAAGGCCAACTCCCGATCGAACAAGTCTATCCTCTTCAGACAAAGCCGGCGCGCCGGCACGGAGCAAAGCAAGCGTGGCAGGCCGCGTTCATCCCCGACAATTGGCGTTTTCGCTTCCACATGCGGAGAGCCTCAGCCGGGACAATTTCCTCGAGGGCCCTGCCAATGCCGCCGGCCTCGCTCTGATCGACGGCTGGCCGGAATGGCCGAACCGGATCATGTGGCTCGCCGGGCCGGAAGGCTCAGGCAAGAGCCATCTCGCCGCGATCTGGGCCGAGGAGGCCGGCGCACGTTCGACCACGGCTAACGCGCTGACCGCGGCCAGCGTCCCCGGCGCGCTCGCGACCGGCGCACTGGTGGTCGAGGATCTCAAGGCCAGGGATTTCGACGAGCGCGCGCTCTTCCATCTGATGAACCTCGCCCGCGAGGACGGCGCCTATGTGCTCTTCACCGGCCGCGAAGCGCCGGCGGCGATCGAGGTCGAGCTCCGCGACCTCCGCTCCCGGCTTCGGACGATCCCCGTGATTTCGCTGGCGCCGCCGGACGACCAGCTGTTCCGCGGCCTGATCATCAAGTTCTGTGCCGATCGCCAGCTCTCCGTGGACGAAAGCGTGGTGAGCTACCTCGCAACCCGGCTTGAGCGGTCGTCGGCCGCCGCCCGGCGCGCCGTTGAACTGCTCGACAGCGAGGCGCTCCGGCTCGGCCGGCCCGTCACCCGGGCGCTTGCCGCCGAGCTGCTCCGGGACGCCTGACCGCCAGATCCCATGGGTCCCGTTGGGTCCGCTTGACGCGGCCGGCCTGCGGAACGTCAATGTCATTGAAACGTCATCGCGCTAACACATGCTCCGGCCGGTTTTGCGCACAAGTCGCAAATTGGGGCGAACTGGATGGACCGACTTCTCATGGATTCCGCGCAAGCTGTTGAAACAAAAGAGAAAGTCACGGAAACCGAGGGCCTGCCGGCGATCGCATCGAGCCCTGAGCGATTCATCAATCGCGAGCTCTCCTGGCTGCATTTCAATCGCCGCGTCCTGGAGGAATCGGTCAACGCCAGCCACCCTGTGCTGGAGCGGGTACGATTCCTGTCGATTTCCGCGAATAACCTCGACGAATTCTTCATGGTCCGCGTCGCCGGCATCAAGGCGCAGGTGCGCGAGGGCATCGCCGAGCGCGCGCCCGACGGCCTGACCCCGTCCGAGCAACTCGCGCTGATCAACCGCACCGTTTCGCAGCTTGCGTCCGACCAGCAGGCGATCTGGGCCGCTTTGCGCGGCACCCTCGCCGAGGTCGGCATCGTGCTGCTCGACGGCAAGGAGGTCACCAAGGCGGAGCGGACCTGGCTCGAGGATTATTTCCTCAACAACGTGTTCCCGCTGCTGACGCCGCTGGCGATCGATCCGGCCCACCCCTTCCCGTTCATCCCGAGCCTCGGCTTCACCATCGCGCTCCAGCTCACGCGCGCCATCGACGGCAAGCAGATGAACGCGCTGATCCGCATGCCCGGCAAGATCGACCGCTTCATCCGCCTGCCGGGCGACGGCAAGGTGGTCCGCCTGATCTCGCTGGAGCAGGTCACCGGCCTTTTCATCAATCGCCTTTTCCCCGGCTACAATCTCCACGGCCAGGGCGCCTTCCGCATCATCCGCGACTCCGAGCTCGAAATCGAGGAAGAGGCCGAAGACCTCGTCCGCCTGTTCGAGACCGCGCTGAAGCGCCGCCGACGCGGATCGGTGATCCGGCTCGAGATCGACGCCAAGATGCCGGAGCAACTGCGCAGCTTCGTGCAGCACGCCCTGTCGGCCGCCGACGACGAAGTGTTCCTGGTCGATGGTGTGCTCGCCATGAACGAGCTCTCGCAGCTGACGCGGCTCGACCGGCCCGACCTCGAATTCACCCCCTACGTGCCGCGCCATCCCGAGCGCGTGCGCGAGCATGGCGGCGACATCTTTGCCGCGATCCGGCAGAAGGACCTCGTCGTCCATCACCCCTACGAATCCTTCGACGTGGTCGTGCAGTTCCTGCAACAGGCCGCGCGCGATCCTGACGTCGTCGCGATCAAGCAGACGCTCTATCGCACCTCCAACAACTCGCCGATTGTGCGCGCGCTGGCGGAAGCGGCCGAAGCCGGCAAGTCCGTCACCGCGTTGATCGAGTTGAAGGCGCGCTTCGACGAAGAGGCCAACATCCGCTGGGCGCGCGACCTCGAACGCGCCGGTGTGCAGGTCGTCTACGGATTCCTCGAGCTGAAGACGCACGCAAAACTCTCGATGGTGGTGCGCCGCGAGGGCGGCAGCCTCACCACTTACGTCCATACCGGCACCGGAAATTATCACCCGGTCACCGCGCGTATTTACACAGATCTCTCTTACTTCACTTCGGAACCGACCATCGGCCGTGACGCCGCGCGCGTGTTCAACTTCATCACGGGCTACGCCGCGCCGAGCGATCTGGAAAAGATGGCAGTGTCGCCGCTGACCCTGCGCAAGCGCATCATCGAGCACATCCAGGGCGAGACCGAGCACGCGCGTCACGGCAAGCCCGGCGCGGTCTGGATGAAGATGAACGCGCTGGTCGACCCCGATATCATCGACGCGCTCTATGAAGCATCACAGGCCGGCGTGCAGGTTGAGCTCGTGGTGCGCGGTATCTGCTGCCTGCGCCCGGGCATTCCCGGCCTGTCGGAGAACATCCGCGTCAAGTCGATCATCGGACGCTTCCTGGAACACGGCCGAATCTACTGCTTCGGCATGGGCCAGGGCCTGCCGAGCGCGAAAGCAGCTGTGTATATCTCGTCGGCCGATATGATGCCGCGCAACCTCGACCGCCGCGTCGAGGTGCTGTGTCCGCTGCAAAATCCCACGGTGCATCAGCAGGTTCTCGAACAGATCATGGTCGCGAATCTGAAGGACAATGAGCAGAGCTGGCAATTGTTGCCGGACGGGTCCTCAACGCGTATGAAGACCGCGAAGGGCGAGGAGCCTTTCAACGTCCACAACTACTTCATGACAAATCCGAGTCTGTCCGGCCGTGGAAAGTCGCTCAAGGAATCCTCGCCGCGCCGTCTCACGCGCCGGAACGAACGCCATCAGTCCTGACCGGAGATGCTTGCAGTGAAACGGCCGCGCAAGCGTGGCGCTAGCGTCGCGGTCATCGACATCGGCTCGAACTCGGTTCGTCTCGTCGTCTACGAGGCTCTGGCGCGGAGCCTGATTCCGATCTTCAACGAGAAGACGCTGTGCGGCCTCGGGCGCGAGGTGCAGAGCACGGGCCTGCTTGCACCCGATGCCGTCGACAAGGCGCTGACCTCGCTGAAGCGCTTTCGCGCGCTGTGCCGCGTCATGCAGGTCGGCCGCGTATTCGCGATCGCGACCGCGGCCTGCCGCGATGCCTCCAACGGCCCCGACTTCATCGCGAAAGCCGAGCGCATCTGCGCCGTGAAGATCGAGATCCTGTCCGGACCGCGCGAAGCGAAACTGTCGGCGCTCGGGGTGATCTCGGGCATTCACCGCCCCGACGGCATCGTCGGCGACCTCGGCGGCGGCTCGCTCGAACTGATCGACGTGCGCAGGAACAGCGTGCGCAGCGGCGTGACGCTGCCGCTCGGCGGCCTCGCGCTCCAGGACCTCGCCCACAAATCGCTCAAGCGCGCCGACCGCATCGTGCGCGAGGCGCTCGACGAGGTGCCGCAACTCAAGGCGGGCAGCGGCCGCACCTTCTACGCCGTCGGCGGCACCTGGCGCGCGCTCGCGCGCATCCACATCATCCAGAGCGGCTACCCGCTCCAGGTGATGCACGGCTATTCGATTTCGGCTGCCGAGGCGCTCGACTTTTCGCGTCGTCTCCGTCGCCTTGTCGCCGCCAACATGCTCGCCGATATCGAGGTCGTCGCGGATGCGCGGCGCCCGCTCCTCACCTACGCCGCACTGGTGCTCGAGCACATCATCCGCGTGGCGAAACCGAAGACCATCGTATTCTCGACCTTCGGCGTGCGTGAGGGCCTGCTGCACGAGAAGCTGCCCGAGGCCGAACGCAACAAGGACGGCCTGATCTGCGCCGCCGAAGAGCTGAACCAGCTCTTGTCACGCTCGGCAAAGCACGCCCGCGAGCTGATCGCCTGGACCGATCGTCTGGCGCGCGTGGTGAAGCTGCGCGAGACCGAGGAAGATCGCCGCCTGCGCCACACCGCCTGTCTTCTGTCCGACATCGGCTGGCGCGTCCATCCCGACCATCGCGGCGAACAGACGCTGAGCCTCGTGGTCAACGCCAATTTCGGCGCGATCGACCACCGCGAGCGCGCCTTCGTCGGACTGTCGGTGTTTTATCGCTATGCCGGCTTGAGCGAAGAGAACCAGCCGCCGCTGACGATGCAGGAACTGCTGACGCCGGCGCAGCTCGAACGCGCCCGCCTCCTTGGGGCAGCGTTCCGTGTCGCGCATCTGATCTCGGCGGCGCGCCCGGGCGTCCTGCCTGCCACGCATTTCCGCAGCCAGGGGCGCAGTCTGATGCTGGTGTTCGAGCACAGGCTCGGCGACCTCGTCGCCGACCGGGTCGGCAGCCGCTTCAAGCAGCTCGCCCGCCTGATCGGGCGCAGCGGCTCGATCGTGCGGCGGTAGGCTTATTCAGCCGAGGCTTTGGCGTGCTCAAGCGCGGCGTGGCTTAGCCTGCGCCGGCGCCAGATCGAGCCGACCAGCAGCACGACGACGACACCGAGGGCGGCGCAGAGATATTCGGCGCCACCGCCACCATGGGCGAATTGCGGCGGGATGTGCATGCTGCCGAGCAGCTTGTCCAACGAGGCGCCGAACGGACCTTCGGACAGCGTATGCAGCTTCGGCGCGATGCCGGGATCCGTCGCGATCACCTCGCCCGCGATCCAGCCGAGCAGCGCCGCACCGGCCCAGACCAGGATCGGCAGCTTCGACAGCAGCGCCATGATCAGCGCTGCGCCCGCGACGATCAGGGGCACGCTGATGGCAAGGCCGAGCACCAAAAGCGGCACGCTGCCATTGGCGGCAGCCGCGACCGCAATGACGTTGTCCAGGCTCATGACGATGTCGGCGACGACGACGATCTGCACCGCCTGCCACAGATGCGAGGCCGACTCGACGCCGTCCTCGTCCTCGTTTTCCGGCACCAGCAGCTTTGCCGCGATCACGATCAGCGCGAGGCCGCCGACCAGCTTGAGGTACGGCAGCGCCATCAGGCTCGCGACGATGCCGGTGAAGATGATCCGCAGCAGCACCGCAGCGCCCGCGCCGAGCACCATGCCCCACAGCCGGTGCCGCGGCTTCAGGCCGCGGCAGGCAAGCGCAATCACCAGCGCGTTGTCGCCGGACAAAAGGATGTTGATCCAGATGATCTTGCCCACCGCAACCCAGAAGGTCGGCTCGGCCATCTCATTGCGGAACTGGGTGAAGAATGCCCCGATCGTGGCGGGATCGAAGATCTGCCCGAGCCAGTTCACAATAAGTCCTTTCGCCCCGTCGTCTTAGCTTATCGGCTGAAAACTCAGCCGACGATCTCGTTGCCCGAGAAGAACTGCGCGATCTCGATCGCCGCGGTCTCCGGGGCGTCCGAGCCGTGGGCGGAGTTCTCGCCGATCGACTTTGCGTAGAGCTTGCGGATGGTGCCGTCGGCCGCCTTGGACGGATCGGTCGCGCCCATCGCGTCGCGGTACTTGGCGATGGCGCCCTCGGCTTCCAGCACCTGGACCACGACCGGGCCCGAGGTCATGAACTCGACGAGCTCGCCGAAGAACGGGCGGGCCTTGTGGACGGCGTAGAACGTCTCGGCCTGTTCCTTGGTCATGCGGATGCGCTTCTGCGCGACGATGCGCAGGCCCGCCTTCTCGATCACGGCGTTCACCGCGCCGGTCAGGTTACGCGCGGTCGCGTCGGGCTTGATGATCGAGAAAGTGCGTTCGATGGCCATGATCTTGTCCTTGAAGAGAAAAAGGGTGGTTTGGAGTTGCGGGGCTTATATCGGCGCCTTCGCGATCCGGCAAGCGACTGCCGGAACAGCCCACGGACGCTTCGCCGCAGGCTAAGGGCCGGATTCCAACATGGATTACAACGATTTCACCCAGATGAACCCAGTCTGAAGGCTCTATCAGGGTTTGGTTCAGCCTCGCTGGCGTAGCGTCAGGTCCATCGAAACCAAAGCCTCCTCCCGAGGCGAACCGTTTCGGCGGCCTTCCATCGACGCGATAGCCCCGCGCCGGCAGTTTTGAGGAGATCATCATGTTGAGGAAACTTTCGCTCGCTGCAGTCGCCGCGGTCGCGCTGGGTGCCGCGCTGGCTCCCACCTCCGCCTCCGCTCACTGGCATGGCGGCTGGGGCTGGCACGGCGGTGGCGGCTGGCATCACGGCGGTTGGGGCTGGGGCGGACCGCGCTTCTACGCCGCCCCCGTCTCCTACGGTTACGGCGGCTGCTATGTGCGCCGGCTGGTCCCGACCCCCTGGGGACCCCGCTGGCAACTGGTCAACCGCTGCTACTGAGCGCGCAAGTACGTTCCTGAAGCACCTTCCTAAGATGCCTTCCTGAGGTGCCGTTCCCCCTGCGGTACCTTGCAAGAGAGGCCCCGGCGTTCCCCCCGCCGGGGCCTTGTCTTTGGGCAGGTACGACGAATTCATACTATTTTTACTGAAATGCCAGGCATGCCCAACTCCCGGCGAAACCATTTTGGGGGCCAATGACTTGGTACCGTGTCGTTACCTTGAAAACACGGAACCTGCGATGGCTGGCCTTTTTGCCAATGACAGCGAACAGATCGACCGGCGCACCAGCCGCTCGATTTGCGATGCCGTGGGCGAGCGGCTTCAGCAGAGGCTTCCTCCCGAACCCCGGCTCCCGACGCATCTCGAGCAGCTCCTCAACGAGTTGAAGCAGCGCGAGCGCGACTCGCACTGACGCAAAATTGGTTCTGCAAAATTGGTTTGCGAAAAATCGGGTTGCGTTTGATCTCGCCTGCGGTGACAAGGCCGCATGCTCTCCATCACCGACCTCTCCATCCGCCTGGCCGGACGCCTTCTGATCGACAGCAGCTCCGTGCAGATCACGCCCGGCTCGCGCGTCGGTTTGGTCGGACGCAACGGCACCGGCAAATCGACGCTGTTCAAGGTGATCCGCGGTGAGCTCGCAGCCGAACACGGCTCAGTGACGCTGCCGCCGCGCTGGCGGGTCGGAAGCCTGGCCCAGGAAGCGCCGAACGGCCCCGAAAGCCTGATCTCGGTCGTGCTCAAGGCCGACCTCGAGCGCGATGCGCTGCTTCACGAAGCCGAGAGCGCCACCGACCCGCACCGAATCGCCGAGATCCAGACCCGGCTCGTCGACATCGATGCCCATTCGGCCCCGAGCCGTGCCGCCGCGATCCTCTCCGGCCTCGGCTTTTCCGCCGCCGACCAGCTGCGCCCCTGCGCCGAATTCTCCGGCGGCTGGCGCATGCGCGTCGCGCTGGCCGCGACACTGTTTGCGGCCCCTGATCTCTTGCTGCTCGACGAGCCCACCAACTATCTCGACCTCGAAGGCACGCTGTGGCTCGAGGATCACCTCGCGCATTATCCGCGCACGGTGATCGTGATCAGCCATGACCGCGACCTGCTGGAGAGCTCGGTCGACCAGATCCTGCATCTGGAGCGCGGCAAGCTCACGCTCTACAAGGGCACCTACTCCTCCTTCGAGGAGCAGCGTGCCGCGCGCGAGCTGCTCGACGCCAAGGCGGTTAAGCGCCAGGAGGCCGAGCGCGCCCGCCTGCAGGCCTTCGTCGACCGTTTCAAGGCCAAGGCCTCGAAGGCGCGCCAGGCACAATCCCGCGTGAAAATGCTGGAGCGGCTGAAGCCGATCACGGCGCTGGTGACGGAGGACGTGCGCGAGATCACCTTCCCGGCACCGGAGAAAATCCTGTCGCCGCCGATCATCGCCGTCGACAACGCGTCCGTTGGATACGATCCGGCGACGCCGGTGCTGAGCCGCGTGACCTTGCGCATCGACAACGACGACCGCATTGCGCTGCTGGGGGCCAACGGCAACGGCAAGTCGACCCTCGTCAAGCTGCTCGCCGCGCGTCTCGCGCCCTTCTCCGGCAAGGTGACGCGCGCCGACAAGCTGTCGATCGCCTATTTCGCGCAGCATCAGCTCGACGAGCTGAACGAGGACGCCTCGGCCTACGACCACGTCCGCAAGCTGATGGGCGATGCGCCCGAGGCAAAGGTGCGGGCCCGCGCCGGCGCCATCGGCTTCTCAGGCAAGGCGGCCGACACCAAGGCCGGCAAACTCTCCGGCGGCGAAAAGGCGCGGCTTCTGCTGGGGCTTGCGACCTTCTACGGCCCCAACATGATCATCCTGGACGAGCCGACCAACCATCTCGACATCGACAGCCGCGCAGCCCTTGCCGAGGCGATCAACGAGTTTCCCGGCGCGATCATCATGGTCTCGCACGACCGCTATCTGATCGAGGCTTGCGCCGACCAGCTCTGGATCGTCGCCGACCGCACCGTGACCAATTACGACGGCGACCTCGACGAGTACCGCCGCCTGGTGCTGTCCTCGCGCAACGGCGAGCCAGCCCCGCGCGAGCGCAGTGCCCCAAGCGAGAAGCCGCAGCGCCCGAAATCGGACAATCGCGGCTCGCTGAAGAAGCGCATCGCGGAAGCCGAGTCCGAGATCGCCCGCGTCACCGACATCATCGCCAAGATCGATACCGCGCTCGCCCTGCCCGACATTTTTACGCGCGATCCCAAGCAGGCCGCGCAGCTCTCAAAGGCTCGCGCCAATGCAGCCGACGCGCTGGCGCGCGCGGAAGAGCAATGGCTGGAGGCGAGCGCGCAGTTCGACGAGGCGACGGGCTAGTTTGCGGCGAACGCGCCGGGCCGAACGAAATTGCCCGTGTGGTCTCGATGCATTTGGTATTAAGCTCGACGACGGATTTGGCGTCGGCACATCGCAGACGATCCTGCTCCAGAGTCGAGAGCGCCCCGCATTTCCGGCCGAATGGATATCCAAACAAGGAATATTTGAGGGAGATCGCAGATGTCGTCACCCGAACCGATCAAGTTCACCGACGGCGCGGCTTACGAGCGCTTCATGGCACCCTGGAGCCGGTCGGCCGGGACTCTGTTCCTCGACTGGCTGGCGCCACGCCCTGGACTGGCCTGGGCGGATGTCGGCGCGGGCAACGGCGCGTTCACTGAGCTTCTGCTTGCGAAGTCCGCCCCTTCGTCCGTTTGTGCGATCGATCCCTCCGACGCGCAGATCGCAACTGCGCGCCAGAAAATATCGGCCAAGCAGGTCGAGCTTTCGATCGGCGATGCGATGGCACTTCCCTACGACGCCAACCGCTTCGACGTCACGGTGATGGCGCTGGTGCTGTTCTTCGTCCCCGATCCGCGCAAAGGTGCCTCGGAAATGGTCCGCGTCACCAAGCCCGGCGGCATGGTCGCGTCCTACACCTGGGACGTCTTGCGCGGCGGCACGCCCACCCAACCCCTGTGGGAAGAGATGGACGCCATGGGCAAACCGGCGGCGCGTCCGCCGAGTGCGGACATCTCGCGCTTCGAAGCGCTGAAGGCGCTGTGGGCGGAGCTTGGTCTGCGCGACATCGAAACCCGCGAGCTGGTCGTCGAGCGGACATTCGCCGACTTCGATGACTACTGGCTGTCCATGGTCGTGAGCAGCCCGAGCGGAATCGTGGGAAAGCTGTCTGATGCGGAGAGCGCGGAGCTAAGGCGCCGATTGCAGGCGCGACTGCCGGCGAGCGCGACCGGCGAGATCACGGTTCATTCGAGCGCGACTGCGATCAAGGGACAAAAGGCCGCCTGAAAACCTCACAGGCGCGGGACATCACAGGACGCTCCGTCAAAGCGGACGCGCGCGGCATGGATATCGGAATAACGACGGTCGGCCCAATCGATGAGGCTCGCCATCGGGTCCAGCAGCGACTGACCTAACGGGGAAAGGCGATATTCAACGCTCGGCGGCTTGGTCGGAAAGACCTGGCGCGTGATAAGTCCGTCGCGCTCCAAGTCGCGCAGCGTCTGGGTGAGCATGCGCTTCGAGATGTCGCGGACGGCTCGGCGAAGCTCGCTGAAGCGCTGCGGTCGCGTCGCGAGGGTCATGATCAAGAGTATGCTCCATTTGTCGCCAATGCAGTCGAGCACGTCGCGCACCGGGCAATGTACGGGTTCCGCTGACTGAGCGTCGTCCGTTTGGTATCGGCTGAATCGCTCGATCGCGCTCAATGCGTCGCTCATGCCGGTCCCCACTTTCTCTCCTGGTTACTAAAAACTGCCTCCTTACGGCGCAGGTCGAAGGTCTCTATGTGAGACCTACCCTAGGATATAGGCCATTTAGCACCGGGAGAACACGCATGTTTCTAGTCACTGGAATCACAGGAAAAGTCGGCGGCGCAACGGCCAGGCATCTGTTGGCGCAAGGTCAGAAAGTGCGCGCGCTGGTTCGCGACCGCGCGAAGGCGGCAAGCTGGACGGACCAGGGCGTGGAACTGGTCGACGGCGACTGGAACAATGCGGCCTCCATCGAGCGGGCGCTCGAGGGCGTCGACGGCGCGTTTGTCATGTTGCCGGCCGTCTGGGCGCCCTCGCCGGACTTCAAGGAAGCAAAGGGCGTGATCGCGAACTATGTCGAGGCGCTGACCAAGGCCGCGCCGCCGCGGGTCGTCGGGCTATCGTCGATGGGGGCGAACAGAACCACCGGGCTGGGAATGATCACCGCCCTGGCGCTGCTGGAGCAAGGCTTTCGCAAACTGACATCGCCGACCGCGTTCGTGCGCGCCGGCGGCTTTTTCGAAAACTTCCTTTATGGCCTGCATGTTGCGCAGGGCGGCACGCTCCCCGTCTACTACAAC
The DNA here is from genome assembly GCF_049949285.1 of Bradyrhizobium ganzhouense. Classification (NCBI taxonomy): domain Bacteria; kingdom Pseudomonadati; phylum Pseudomonadota; class Alphaproteobacteria; order Hyphomicrobiales; family Nitrobacteraceae; genus Bradyrhizobium; species Bradyrhizobium ganzhouense. Next base: position 4,387,155 of record NZ_CP181318.1, on the reverse strand, counting down.
CCGACCAACCGGAAATCGACCATGGTCGCGACAAACGACATCGGTGCCGAGGTGGCGACGCTGCTGACCGGGCCGGCGTGGTCGGGACATCGCGTCATCGAACTTGGTTCGATGGTCAGCGCGGATGAAGTCGCAGCGCAACTGGGCGATGTCATGCAGCGCGACGTGAAGGCCTTCGCTGTCCCGCGGGCCGAGTGGCCGGCAGCGTTCGAGCAGTTCGGCATCCCGAAAGGCCAAACCGGACCGGCTGAAGTGATGTTCGAGGCCGTCAACGCAGGCTGGATGGATCTCGGCGTCGCGGGCACGGAGCACGTCGCCGGCACAACGCTTCCCCGCGATGTCTTCGCGTCAGCTCAGAAGGCCGCCACGGCGTAGGTCCGCGGATCGCCAATCAGATGCGGCTTTCGGACCTTGCTTCGGAAATTCGCGTCTCCTTCGGAACGAATGCGCCGCGGCCGGCCGTCTCTTGGCGCGACCACACAGGTCCTCCGCGGCGCCCTCATCAGAAAAGGATGGACAAATGTCAAAGATTTCCTGGCGCCAAGTCTCGGCCTTGCAAGTCTCGGCCTTGCAAGTCTCAGCCTTGGCGCTTGCAGCTTTCTTCGTCGTGGGATCGCTCAGCAACATCCTCGCCCCTGGGTCCATCTACGAGGAATATCTGCGTTGGGGATACCCGCACTGGTTCCATTTCCTGACCGGATCGCTGGAACTCACGGCTGCCCTTCTGTTGGCACAGGCACGGACGCGGCTGTGGGGCTCGGCGCTCGGCTGCACTGTGATGTTGGCGGCGCTCGCGACCGTCGCCCTCCACGGCGAATACGGGCATGGGGTGCCGCCGCTTGTCGTGGCGACATTATCAATAGTCGTCGGCTGGATCGCTTGGCGGAAGCGGCTCCCCAGTTCGGCCTGACTGTCGCCACGCGCGAAATCTAGCCAGAACGAGAAGCCGAGGTGCGAACGTGTTACGTCGCCGCCTTCTTCTTCGCCTTCGGCTTCACCGGCTTCGGAACAACCGGCGCCTCCGGCGTGCCCTCGATCGAGGACAGGCGCCCGGACGTAAACGTGTAGATGCCTGCGCGCGGGCCTGTGGTCCAGGTGACCACTGCGACGCGACGACCAGCGGCATCACTCGAGAGATTGACGGTCGAGGGCGCGCCGATGCCGCGCACCACGTCGCATTCGGTGTGGCCGAGCGCGACCGTGCCGCCCATCGGCGCAGGCGCCGTGGTCGAGGCATTGGCGTCAGCGGGTCCAGGGGGCGGTGCCATGCCGGGGCAAGCGCCATCGGCGCTGACGTAATCCTCCGGCCCGACCGGCTTGTCGGGGGTCAGCGGCGGCGATTCGATCGAGATGTTCTTGATGAACAGGCGGCTCGGCTTGTTGAACCATTCGGCGTCCTTAGCAGACGCCAGCATATCGGTTGCGCCCGAGCAGCCCGCAAGCAGCGGCGCGACGGCGGCCAACGCAATTATGAGCGACTTTGGAAGCTTTTGATGTCGCACGATAAACTAAATTCCCCACGTCAAGGAGCGGCTCTAAGCGATTGTCCCAACATCACTTTGCGGCACGAAGGTGGCCGAAACCAGTTTGCCGGAGAAAGTCCAAATTATCATTAATTGCGAAAGGCCGCTAATTCCGTCGCTGCCACCGGCCCCGTTCGTCCGCCTGCCAATAGGTGACCTCAAATCCGCGCGTCTTGCAATCCGTCCAGGTGCTGCGGGCCGCCGCAAGCGCGTCCGGATCGTCGCCGTTGAACAGCAGCACCATGCGCTCATAGGCCTCCGCGTCCTGCGGCAAGGCGGCGTTGTCGAGCAGGAAGCGGACATTGGCGCCGTTCGGATTGTCCGCCTCGATCGCCAGCACGATTGGCTGCTCGGCCACATCGTTGACGCGCCATGTCGCGTGCGGCAGGAAGGAATCGTCGCGATAGGTCCATAGATGCGCGTCGAGCGCATCGGCGCGTTCCGGCGAGGTCGACTGCACCACGACACGCCAGCCGCGCTCGAGCGATTTCTCGAGAAGCGGCGGCAACACGTTCTCAACCGTCATGTTTTGCAGATGGTAGAAAAGTACTTCTGTCATCTTGCGTCATTTGCGCTCGTAATGATCCGCCACCAGACGATCGAGCAGCCGGACGCCGTAGCCCGAACCCCAGCTCTGGTTGATGTCGGTCTTCGGCGCGCCCATCGCGGTGCCGGCGATGTCGAGATGCGCCCAAGGCGTGCCGTCGACAAAGCGCTGCAGGAACTGCGCTGCGGTGATCGAGCCGCCGTGCCGACCGCCGGTGTTCTTCATGTCGGCGAACTGGGAATCGATCAGCTTGTCGTATTCGGGGCCGAGCGGCAGGCGCCAGACCTTCTCGCCGCTCTCGATGCCGGCTGCGAGCAGGCGCTCGGCGAGCTCGTCATTGTTGGAGAACATGCCGGCATGATCGGTGCCGAGCGCGACCACGATCGCGCCGGTCAGCGTCGCCAGATCCACCATGAATTTCGGCTTGGTCTTCTTGGCCACGTACCAGAGCACATCGGCCAGCACGAGACGGCCTTCCGCGTCGGTGTTGATGATCTCGATGGTCTGGCCCGACATCGAGGTGACGATGTCGCCCGGCCGCTGCGCGTTGCCGTCGGGCATGTTCTCGACAAGGCCGATGGCGCCAACCGCATTGACCTTGGCTTTGCGCGCCGCCAGAGCATGCATCAAGCCGACGACGCAGGCCGCACCACCCATGTCGCCCTTCATATCCTCCATGCTGCCGGCCGGCTTGATCGAGATGCCGCCGGTGTCGAAGCAGACGCCCTTGCCGACGAAGGCGACCGGCGCCTCGCCTTTCTTGCCGCCGTCCCAGCGCATGATCACGGTGCGGCTCGGCCGCGCCGAGCCCTGGCCGACGCCGAGCAGCGCGCCCATCCCGAGCTTCTGCATCGCCTTGACGTCGAGCACCTCGATCTTGACGCCGAGCTTGCGCAGCAGGCCGGCGCGGCGCGCGAACTCCTCGGGGAAGAGCACGTTCGGCGGCTCGTTGACGAGATCGCGCGCGATGATGACGCCGTCGACGACCGCAACGGCCGAGGCAAAGGCCTTCTTCGCCGCGGGTGCATCGTCGACCGCCAGCGAGACGTCGGCGCTCAGAGCGCCCTCCTCGCCGTCCTTCTTTTTGGTCTTGTAGCGGTCGAACTTGTAGGCGCGCAGCCGCAGGCCCGAGGCGATCGCAACCGCCTGCTCACTGGTCATGGCACCGGTCGTCAGTTCCGCCATGATGGTCATGGCCGCGGTTCCCGCCTTGAGCTTGCTGGCGGCCATGCCGCCGAATTTCAGGAAGTCGTTGCCCTTCAGGCTCGATGCCTTGCCGGTCCCGATCACGATCAGGCGTTCGGCCTTCAGACCCTCAGGCGCCAGGATGTCCAGGGCGGCGCCGGTTTTGCCCTTGAATGAGGCAGCGGCTGCCGCCCGCTTCACGAGTTCGAGTGCCGCGCCGAGCGCCTTGGCCGTCGCGGGGCCGACCTTCAGAGCGTCGTCACAGAACACAATCAGGATGCCACGGGCGGCACTGGCCAATGGGACGAAGCCGACCTTGATGGCATCTGACATGGGTAACTCCTCGAAAACATGGGGCTTTTGCCAATTAGGGGAACCGGCCAAAAGCCGGACCTGAATGGCGATTCACTCGTCTGTCCCCACTATGGGCGAGAAGCGCGGTGGATGCCAAGCACCGCCCGTGGCAGCGACGCCACAACGGCGGAAATATTAACCATGTATTGAGGGCGCCATGGGTCAGCCATTTTGTTGACGGATCAAAGGGATGGTAGTGAGAAAGTGAGCCTCCGGAAGAGCCTGGCCGACCTTGGGGATCCCCTGTCAGGGGATTGGTTGGATAGAGGGAATTCCGGTGCGCGCGTTGGGGCTTTAGTGGGATTCGTGCGGTAGCGCATGGGGTCGATCGACAGGTATATTTTCCGCACGACGCTGGCGTCGTTTGCGCTCGTCCTGGTCAGCCTCACCGGCGTGATCTGGATTACGCAGGCGTTGCGCGGCATCGACCTGATGACGAGCCAGGGTCAGACCATCCTGACCTTCCTCGGCATCACCAGCCTCGTGATCCCGGCGCTGGTGCTGATCATCTCGCCGATCGCCCTGATGATTGCGATCTCGCACACGCTGAACAAGCTCGCGACCGATTCCGAGATCATCGTGATGAATGCCGCCGGCTTCTCGCCGTTCCGGCTGTTCTATCCGTTCTTCTACGCCACCTGCGTGGTGGCACTGCTGGTCGCCTTCATCTCGGCCTATCTCGCCCCCGACGGCATGCGGCGGATCAAACAATGGGACGCCGAGATCACCGCCGACGTGCTCACCAACATCCTGCAGCCCGGCCGCTTCGCCCAGCTCGACAAGAATCTCACGATCCGCATCCGCGAGCGGCAGCCCGGCGGCATTCTCGCCGGCATCTTCATCGACGACCGCCGCGATCCCAATGAGCGCGTCTCGATCGTGGCCGAGCACGGCGAGGTCGTGAAGAACGACAACGGATCGTTCCTGGTGCTCAAGGACGGCAACCTCCAGCGCTTCGAGGCCGGCAAGCGCGACCCGGCGCTGGTGGCGTTCGGCCGCTACGGCTTCGACATGTCGAAGTTCTCCAACCAGGGCCACGACGTGACCCTCGGCATTCGCGAACGCTATCTCTGGGAGCTGTTCTCGCCGTCCGAGGACGATCCCGTCTACAAGGCGGTGCCCGGCCAGTTCTGGTCCGAGCTGCATGACCGCCTGATGGCGCCGCTCTACCCCTTCGCGTTTGCGGCGCTGACCTTCGCCTTCCTCGGCGCGCCGCGCACGACGCGCCAGAGCCGCAACTTCTCCATCGGCGGCTCGGTGCTCGCGGTGTTCGGGCTGCGCATGGCCGGGTTTGCCTGCTCGGTGATGGCGGTGAAGGCGCCGCTCGCCGCCGCCGTGCAATACGCGATGCTGGCGACCGCGATCGGCGCCGGCATGTGGATGATCGTCGGCGGCGTCGTGGTCGAGCCGCCTGCCGGCCTGATGGAGGCCATCAACAGATCGAACGCGCGGATCGCACGGCTATTCGGACGCCCGGCCGCCGCATGAGCATGCTCACCAACACGCTCGGGCGCTATTTCGCCGGCCGCTTCGTGGTCGCCGCACTCGGCGTGTTCGCGAGCATTTTCCTGCTGCTGGTGCTGGTCGATTACATCGAGATGGTGCGCAAGACCTCAGGCCTCGCGTCGGCGTCCGCAATCATGGTGGCCGAGACCTCGCTGTTCCGGGTGCCGCAGCTCTTGGAGAAGCTGACGCCGTTCTGCATGCTGATCGGCGCGATGACCTGCTATCTCGCGCTCTCCCGCCGGCTCGAGCTCGTGGTGGCGCGTGCCGCCGGCATCTCGGCCTGGCAGTTCATCTCGCCCGCGCTCGGCAGCGCGCTCCTGATCGGCGTGATCGCCACCGTCGCCTACAATCCGATGTCGGCCAACCTGCGCGAGCTCTCCAAACGCATGGAAGCCGAGCTGTTCGGCTCGGCGCCCGGCGGCGGCATCCAGGATGCCTCGGGCTTCTGGCTCAACCAGGTGACCAGCGACGGCCAGACCATCATCAACGCCGCGCGCAGCGAGCAGCAGGGCGTCCGGCTGACGGGGCTCACGCTGTTCCGGTTTGACACAGAGCAGCACTTCAAGGAGCGGGTCGAGGCGCGCGAGGCGACACTCGAATCAGGCCACTGGCTGTTCAAGGGCGTACGCCGTTTCACACTCGACTCGCCGCCGGTCGACCAGGCCAGCCTGGAGATTCCAACGACATTGACCGAAGCGCAGGTCCGCAACAGCTTTTCCACACCCGAGACTGTGTCCTTTTGGCAACTACCGAGCTACATCCGCTCATCGGAGAGCTCGGGGTTCGCGACAGCCGGATATCGACTCCAGTATCACAAGCTGCTGGCACAGCCGTTTTTGCTAGCCGCCATGGTGATGCTCGCGGCTTCCGTGTCGCTGCGCTTCTTCCGGATGGGCGGCGTACAGAAGATGGTTTTGAGTGGCGTGGGCGCAGGCTTTCTGCTCTACGTTCTGTCGAAAGTGACTGAAGACTTGAGCAAGGCTGAGTTGATGCATCCGATCGCTGCGGCGTGGTTGCCCGTGGTGGTGGGCGGCCTCACCGGCTTTTTGGCCTTGCTGTATCAGGAGGACGGATAGTGACGGCCGTCCGCCGAGGACACGTATCTGGTTTGGCGCTGCGCACCCCCGTGCGCGCGAACGGATATGGCTTGTCTGTCCGCAGGCTCCTGCTCGCCCTGATCGCGACCGTATCGCTCGCCGGCATGATCGATCTTGCCGCGGTGACGCCGGCTGCTGCCCAGAGCTACACCTACAATCCGCGGCCGCCACGTCCGACTCCGCCGAAGGCCGCCAATGACGGGCAGATGCTCGTGCAGGCGACCGAGGTCGATTACGACTACAACAATTCGCGCGTCTCCGCGGTCGGCAACGTCCAGCTGTTCTACAACGGCACCAGTGTCGAGGCCGACCGGGTCATCTACGACCAGAAGACCAAGCGGCTCCATGCCGAAGGCAACATCCGCATGACGGATGCCGACGGCAAGATCACCTATGCTGAGATCCTGGATCTCTCCGACGACTACCGCGACGGCTTCGTCGATTCGCTGCGGGTGGACACCGCCGACCAGACCCGCATGGCCGCAACCCGCGCCGACCGCTCAAGCGGCAACTACACGGTGTTCGAGAACGGCGTCTACACGGCCTGCGCGCCCTGTAAGGACGATCCGAAGAAGCCCCCGCTCTGGCAGGTCAAGGGTGCCCGCATCATCCACGACCAGCAGGAGAAGATGCTGTATTTCGAGACAGCGCAGCTCGAATTCTTCGGCGTGCCGCTCGCCTACATGCCCTATTTCTCGACGCCCGATCCGACCGTGAAGCGCAAGACCGGCTTCCTGATGCCGGGCTTCACCTCCTACACGGCGTTCGGCTACGGCGTCGAAGTCCCGTTCTACTGGGCGATCGCGCCCGACATGGACGCGACCTTCAGCCCGCGCATCACCTCCAAGCAGGGCGTGCTGTTCCAGGCCGAGTTCCGTCAGCGCCTGATGGACGGCGCCTACCAGGTCCGCGTCTACGGCATCGACCAGCTCAACCCCGGCAATTTCGCCGGCCAGCCGGGCGACCGCCAGTTCCGCGGCGGCATCGAGACCAAGGGCCAGTTCGCGTTGAACGACAAATGGGTCTGGGGCTGGGACGGCGTCCTGCTCTCCGACTACTATTTCATGTCGGACTACCGCCTGTCGGCCTATCGCGATCCGCTCGGCTCGTTCCTGAACCTGCCGACGGATGCGCTGTCGCAGCTCTATCTGACCGGCGTCGGCAATCGCAGCTTCTTCGACGCGCGCACGATGTACTGGACGAGCTTCTCGGGCAACCAGCAGCAGGTCCCGGTCGTCTATCCCGTGATCGACTACTCGAACGTGCTCAACTATCCGATCTTCGGCGGCGAGGTCTCCTACAAGACCAACTTCGTCAATCTGACGCGTAACGACGCGGTGTTCGATCCGATCACGACGGCGGCCAACACCAACGGCCTGTGCACGACGACCTCGGCCGATCCGCTCGCGCGCACGCCGTCGCAGTGCCTGCTGCGCGGCTTCCCCGGCACCTACACCCGCCTGACGGCGGAGGCGCAGTGGCGCAAGTCCTTCACCGATCCGTTCGGCGAGATCTGGACGCCGTTCGCGATCCTGCGCGCCGACGCGATCAACTCCGACGTCTCCAACCAGCCGGGCGTGTCGAACTACCTGCCCGTCGGCAACACCCAGGCGTTCCGCCTGATGCCGACCGTCGGCCTCGAATATCGCTATCCCTTCATCAACGTTCAGCCCTGGGGCTCGACCACCATCGAGCCGATCGCGCAGATCATCATCCGCCCGAACGAGACCTATGCCGGCAAGCTCCCGAACGAGGATGCACAGAGCATGGTGTTCGACGCCTCGAACCTGTTCAGCGTGGACAAGTTCTCCGGCTACGACCGCGTCGAGGGCGGCGGCCGCGCCAACGTCGGCATGCAGGCGACCACGCAGTTCGACAAGGGCGGCGCCGTCAAGGTGCTGTTCGGCCAGTCCTACCAGCTGTTCGGCATGAACTCCTACGCGGTGCAGGACTCAATCAATACCGGTATCAATTCCGGCCTCGACAAGCCGCGCTCGGACTACGTGGCGAGCGCCGCCTACTCGCCGAACAGCACCTATACGTTCAGCGTCCGCTCCCGCATGGACGAGCAGACCTGGAACATCCAGCGCTTCGAGGCGGAAGGCCGCGCCAACTTCAATCGCTGGTCGGTCAGCGTGCTGTACGGCAATTACGCGCCGCAGCCGGAACTCGGCTATCTGACCCGCCGCGAGGGCATCCTGACATCAGGCTCGATCAAAGTCGCGACCAATTGGGTGGTGACGGGTTCGGCGCGCTGGGACCTCGAGGCCAACAAGATCAACCAATATGTGCTCGGCGCCGGCTATGTCGACGATTGCTTCGTGCTGGCGGCGAACTATGTAACTTCGTATAGCTATTCTGCGGGCACCACGCCGCCCGTGCTGAGCCACGCGTTCATGTTCCAGATCGGCCTGCGCACGCTGGCGACCTCGACCGGGTCCAGCAGTTCCGCCGGCTACCAGTGAACCCGTCCAAAATGCCGGCCGCCTGTTCCCTATCGCGGGATCATTGCGGCTGACATGCGAGCGACAACCATGACGACCCGATTGCCTGTCTTCTTCCGCCTCCCCCTCCTCGTGCTGGCCGCCGTACTGGTTATCGCCGGCGCACCTGCGCGTGCGCAGAACATCGTCGTCATGGTCAACGGCGATCCGATCACCGATTTCGACATCGAGCAGCGCTCCAAGCTCGATCAGCTGACGACGCAGAAGGTCCCGGGCCGGCAGGACGTCATCAACATACTGATCGACGACAAGATCAAGCTGAAGGAAGGCAAGAAATACGGCGTCGATCCCACCGCTTCCGACATCAACCAGTCCTACGAGGGCATGGCGCAGCGTATGCGCATCTCGCCCGACCAGCTCACCAAGTCGCTTGAGGTCAAGGGCGTGCGCCCCGAAACGCTCAAGAACCGCATGAGGTCCGAGATGGTCTGGACCAGCCTCGTGCGCGGCCGCTTCAAGGAAAAGCTGCTGATCAGCGAGAAGGACGTCGCCGACAAGGTGCGCGAAGGCGGCGAGGAGAAGCTGCAGATCGAGGGCACCGAATACAAGATGCAGCCGATCGTGCTGATCGTGCCGCGCGGCTCGTCCGCCGCTTTCCAGGAGACGCGGATGAAGGAAGCCGAGCAATATCGCTCGCGTGTCGGAAGCTGCGAGGAAGCCAATTCGCTGTTCCGTTCGACGCCGAACGCGACCATCCGCGACAGCGTCACCAAGACCACCGCCGACCTGCCGGAGGCGCTCCGCAAGGTTCTCGACGACACCGCGATCGGCCACCTCACGGCACCCGAAGTGACCAAGTCCGGCATCGAGATGGTCGTGCTTTGCTCGCGCAAGCCGACCACGATCGATACGCCGAAGAAGCGCGAGATCCGCGAGAAGATGTATACGGACAAGTACGAGAAGACCCAGAAGGCCTATCTCGACGAGCTCCGCAAGGCGGCGATGATCGAATATCGCAACCGCTGATGGCCGCTCCCGCAAAGCCCCTTGCACTGACGCTCGGAGAGCCCGCCGGCATCGGCCCCGACATCACCATCGCGGCCTGGCTCAGGCGCCGCGAGCTCGGCCTTCCCGCCTTCTATCTGCTCGGCGACGAGGCGCTGATCGCGCAGCGCGCCAAAGCACTCGGTGCCGAGATCAGGATCGCCGCGGTGAGCCCGGGCGAAGCCGAGAGCGCCTTTGCCGACGCCCTGCCCGTGGTTGCGACCGGCGAGCGTGCGACCGCTGCGCCCGGCAAGCCCGACGCCTCGAGTGCACCGGCCGCGCTGGCGTCGATCCGCCAGGCGGTCAGCGACGTCCGCGCCGGCCGCGCCAGCGCCGTCGTCACCAACCCGATCGCCAAGAGCGTGCTCTACCGCGCGGGCTTCCGTCATCCCGGCCACACCGAATTCCTCGCCGAGCTCGCGAGCCTCGACGGCCGCGTGCCGCAGCCGGTGATGATGCTGTGGTCGCCGCGGCTCGCTGTGGTGCCGGTGACGATCCACGTTTCCTTGCGGGAGGCCCTCACCCAGCTCACGAGCGAGCTCATCGTCTCGACCGTGCGCATCGTCGCGAGCGAGCTCACATCCCGCTTCGGCATTGCGCGGCCGCGGATCGCGATCTCCGGCCTCAATCCGCATGCCGGCGAGGACGGCTCGCTCGGGCATGAGGAGCAGACCGTGATCGCCCCGGCGCTCAAAGTCCTGCGCAATGACGGCATCGACGCCAGGGGACCGCTGCCCGCCGACACCATGTTCCACGAAGCCGCGCGAAACACCTATGACTGCGCGGTCTGCATGTATCACGACCAGGCGCTGATCCCGATCAAGACGGTGGCGTTCGACGACGCCGTCAATGTCACGCTCGGCCTGCCCTTCATCCGCACCTCGCCCGATCACGGCACCGCCTTCGATATCGCCGGCACCGGCAAGGCCAATCCGGCGAGCCTGATCGCGGCGCTCAAGCTTGCCAGCCGCATGGCGGCTGCAAACAGCTGATGAGCGCGATCGACGACCTCCCGCCGCTCCGCGAGGTCATTCGCCAGCACGCCCTGTCGGCCCGTAAATCGCTGGGCCAGAACTTTCTGCTCGATCTCAATCTCACCGCGCGCATCGCGCGCGCCGCAGCGCCGCTGGACAACAGCACCATCGTCGAGATCGGCCCGGGCCCGGGCGGACTGACACGCGCGCTGCTCGCGCTCGGCGCCAAACGCGTCATCGCGATCGAGCATGACGAGCGCGCGATCCCGGCTCTGAATGATATTTCCACGCGCTACCCCGGCCGGCTCGAGATCGTGCATGGCGATGCCATGACGTTCGATCCGCGTTCGCTGCTTGGCGGCGAGCGCGCCAAGATCGTCGCCAATCTGCCCTACAACATCGCGACCCAGCTTCTGATCAACTGGCTCACCAACGAGCCCTGGCCGCCCTGGTACGACATGATGGTGCTGATGTTTCAGCGCGAGGTCGGCGAGCGCATCGTCGCGCGCGAGGACGAGGAGGCCTATGGCCGGCTCGGCGTGCTCGCCAACTGGCGCTGCGAGACGAAAATCCTGTTCGACATCTCACCGTCCGCCTTCGTGCCGCCGCCAAAGGTTACGTCATCCGTCGTGCGCCTGGTGCCGCGCGCGGAGCCTCTGCCCTGCGATCGCAAGATGCTCGAACAGGTCGCGGCCGCAGCCTTCGGCCAGCGCAGGAAAATGCTGCGCCAGAGCCTGAAATCGCTCGGCGTCGATCCGGCGCGACTTGCGACTGCCGCAGGCGTCGATGCGACGCGGCGTGCCGAGACCATACCGATCTCCGGCTTTGTTGCCATGGCGCGTGAATTGGCAGATATACGCAGCGAGGCTCAATAATCGGAATTTCGGAGGAAGGAATATGGCGTTGATGCGTCGGCAATCGCTGGTCAAGTTCGATGCGCCCTTGTGCGAGACCATCGTCGATACGCCCAAGCCGCAAGGCCGCGAGGTGCTGGTGCGCATCGAGCGCTGCGGCCTCTGCCATTCCGACCTGCATATCCAGGACGGCTATGCCGATCTCGGCGGCGGCAAGAAGCTCGACACCACGCGCGGCATGACACTGCCCTTCACGCTCGGCCACGAGATCGCCGGCGTTGTCGACGAAGTCGGCCCCGACGTGCCGGCGGGTCTCGTCGGCAGCAAGAAGGCGGTGTTTCCCTGGATCGGCTGCGGCCAGTGCCGCGACTGCAAGAACGGCGACGAGAACCTCTGCGCCAGGCAGCGCTTCCTCGGCGTCTCCATTGACGGCGGCTTCGCCACCCACGTGCTGGTGCCCGACGCAAAATATCTGCTCGACTACGACCCGCTGCCCGTCAACCAGGCCGCGACCCTGATGTGCTCCGGCGTCACCGCCTATGGCGCACTCAAGCGCCTGGTCGACCGTCCGCGCCAGCGCAACCTCCTGCTGATCGGTCTCGGCGGCGTCGGCATGATGGGCCTGTCGTTCGCCCAGGCGATGTTCAAGCAGCCGATCACGGTCGCCGATCTCTCGCCGGCCGCGCGCGAGACCGCGCTGAAGAACGGCGCGGCCAACGCCTACGATCCGTCCGAGCCCGACGTGATCAAGCGCATCCTGAAGGAGACCGACGGCGGCTTCGACGAGGTCGTTGATTTCGCCGGCAACGAAAAATCAATGGCGTTCGCGGTCGCGGTTGCGGCGCGCGGCGGCAAGGTCGTGGTCTCCGGCCTGATGGGCGGCCAGTTCACGCTGCCCATGGTGCAATGGGTCTACAAGCGCCTCACCGTCGAAGGCTTCATGGTCGGCACGCTTGCCGAGGCGCATGAGCTGATGGCGCTCGCCCGCGCCGGCAAGATCAAGCCGACTCCGATGCGCGAAGAGCCAATGGGCGATGTCCAGAAATGGATCGACGAGCTGCGCGCAGGCCACGTGGTCGGCCGTATCGTGCTGAAGAACTGAGTTTCGATCAGCGGCGGGATACGCGTCTCGCCGCCGCACTCGTTTGCGCAATTAACTCGGAATTCACGCAAGGCCCGGTTCCGCATAAGGGAACCGCGACCTGCGGACTGTGGTCCTCACCATCCATCCCATTTCGGAATTTTGGCCGCGTCCTGTGTTCACTCCTGAACAGAGGGTGCGCGCAATTTCGAAATTCCGTAGTTCTCCGGCCGTGAACAGAGTTCGAGGCGTGGCCCGCGTGCAACGCGGGCGGCTCTTCCGGGTGACCGGCCGGCCCAAGAACGAATTTAGTTAACGCGGCGGCCGCAGCATCTGCAGTGACCAAAACGCGTGCCGCCGCCCCGGTTCCGCGGATGGATCCGGGCGCTCCCGCCCGGATTTGCCGAATTCCGATAACCGTCTGTTTCCCCGAAAACTTGCCCAAAACCAAAGCACAACTTGCATTGAGATGCGAACGGCCGTTCAATGCCGGCATAAGCCGACAGCACATTGCATCACCTGTGGTTTGAGTGGAATGCGGACCCTTCTTGTCATTCTGGGCATCTGGCTCCTGATCAACGTCCTCTTCGTCGTGATCATGATCCCGCCGCGCAAGCCGCGGAAATCTGGCCAGTCGCGATCGTCGAGCGGGCTCGCGCCTGTCCCGATCGGCCAAAATGCCTACGCCTACGATGAGGACGAAAAGGTCTCGCTGCGCCACACGATCATCGCCATCGCGATGGGTGCGCTGTTCTCCCTGACGCCGCCGCTGCTGCAAGCCGTCGACGACATCAAGCAGCTGATCGGCAAATACCGCAAGCCGCGGCAGCTCACCGGAGCGGAAGGCGACGAGCGATCCCTGGAGACGGCCCTGAAAGACCTCCACGCGAATCAGACGTCAGCCGGCGGATCGTCATCGGGCGAGCGCGACACCTCGAAGCACTGAAGCCCCCAATCACTTCGCCCTAAAAGTTGGAACGCCGCGAACCACCCGCGCGTTGCCGCAGTCTCCACTTCGTCATTACGAGCGCAGCAAAGCAATCCAGAGTCGGCGGCGTGACGACCGAACAGCTCGGGCAAAACCTGCCGCGAGAATGACAGGCCACGTTTCCTTCCCGGCCACAATGCGCACAGGAAGCCGCAGCACAGACTGCCGCACCGCTTTTCGCAAGCCAGCCGGGCTGGTAGATTGCCGGCATTGCTTTAGGGGTTTTTGATGCACGCGAGGATTTTCAATCGCGTTCTGGTGCTGGCAGCGCTCGTCGCGGCCACGCTTGCCGTCGCGCTCCAACCGGCATCAGCCGAGAAGCGCATCGCGCTGGTGGTCGGCAACTCCGCCTACAAGAACATCACGCCGCTCGACAATCCGTCGAAGGATGCAAGCCTGATGGCGGAGACGCTCGGCACACTCGGCTTCACGCTGGTCGGCGGCCATGCCCAGCTCGACCTCGACAAGGCTGCGATGGACATCGCCGTGCAGAGCTTTGGCCGGCAGGTGCAGGGCGCCGACGTCGCGCTGTTCTATTATGCCGGTCACGGCGTCCAGGTCGCGGGCTCGAATTATCTCGTGCCGGTCGGCGCCAATCCGACGCGCGAGGCCGATGTCGACTTCCAGATGACCGACGTCAATCTGGTGCTGCGGCAGATGCAGGGCTCCGGCACGCGGCTCAATCTCGTCATCCTCGATGCCTGCCGCAACAACCCGTTTGGCTCGCGCGGCCTGCGTTCCTCCGATGGCGGTCTTGCGCAGATGCGCGCGCCGGAGGGCACGCTGATCTCCTACGCCACGCAGCCCGGCAATGTTGCCCAGGACGGCACCGACGGTCACAGCCCCTACACCAAGGCGCTGGCCGCGACGGTCCGGACCGCAGGTCTCGACGTATTCCAGACCTTCAACCAGGTCGGCCTCGCCGTGAAGCGCGCTACATCAGGCGCGCAGCAGCCCTGGGTGTCGTCCTCGCCAATCGACGGCACCTTCTACTTCGTACCAGCGACGCAAGTCGCGCCGCCCCCGGTCGCGGCGATGCAGCCCGACCCACTGCCGGCGGACCGCCTGCGCGCCGATCCCGACCGCGTGCCGTTGCGCGACGCCGCGCTGCTCAGCGAATTGAACGAGCGGCTCTACGAGCTCAATTTCGACCCCGATACGCCCGACGGACTGACGCGCGCGATCACGAAGCTGCAGCAGCGGATTTCGATGGCACCGACGGGTGAAGCGACCGAAGGCCTGCTGCTGCGAATGCGCAAGATGGAGGATCTCAAGCCGTGGGGCTCGATCGTCTATGGCCCAGATGGCAACAAATGGGGCATCTCGTGGAACCATGCCTCACGGCGCGCGGCGGTGGCGGATGCGCGCGGCAATTGCGCCGGCTCGAAATGTCCGATCGAACTCTCCTTCTACGGCAAAAGCTGCGGCGCCTTCGCGATCTCGGACAAGTCGTGGTCGCTGGTCCAGCGCGATAGCGTGCAGCGCGCGAAGGACGCCGCGCTTGACGAATGCGGCAAGGCTGGCAAAGCTTGCCGCATTATTGGAAGCGTTTGTGCCGACGGCTCCGGCCGTTGAGTTTTCATCATGATGGATTTCGCGCTCATGTCGAACACCGCAAGCCGCCATTTTGCCCTCGCCGCATTTCTGCTCGCCCTCGCCGCTCCTTCGGCCTTCGCGCAATCCGGCAGCGCCGGCGGCTCGATCGGCAATGACGAAAAATCGCTGTCCGGCTCGCGCCAGGATAGTTCTTCAGGCCGCTCCGCGGAACCCGCGCCATCCGAGCGCCGGAGCAAGCCGGCCGCTGACGAACAACGCTCGTCGTCGCGGCGCAGCGGTGGAGGCGGTAGTGGCGGCGGCGGCAGCTTTGACGGCGCCTGGGCCGTCACCAGTGTCGGTTGCGGCGGCACGACCAGCGGCGCGACGGTCGTGACCTCGGGTCGTGTGATCGCCGAAGGCGTCAGCGGGACCGTCAGCCCGAATGGCTCGGTGCACACGTTCGGGCATGGTGAAGGCGGCATCACCTATACCGGCGCCGGCCGCCTTTCGGGGCGCAGCGGTTCCGGTACTTTCCGCCGCTCCGACGGCTGCTCGGGAACCTGGACCGCGAGCAAGCAATAGCGCCGGCAAAAAGCCTGAATTCGCGGTGGAACGGACACCGCGCAGGCCCAATTCAAGCCACATCCTCTCCGGATTTGCGGCTCATTGCCACCTAACTCTTTGTTGAGAAAGGGAAGGTAACGAGTTGCGTCATGCGTAATCGGGAGACCAGGATGGGCAACCGCACCGCAAAGTTCATATCCGCGCTGATTGGCAGCATCATTGCCGGCGCACCGCTGGCGGCCGTGTCGCAGAACGCGCCGAGCGCCCCCAGCACCGCAAGCACAGCGAATGCGGCAGGCGACTGTCTCGCCTCGCCGAAGGGTGTCGCGCCGCAGGGCCAGCACTGGTTCTACCGCGTCGAGCGTTCGACCAAGCGGCAATGCTGGTATTTGCGTGCCGAAGGCGCCAAGGAAGGTGCTAAGGCGACGCAAAGCGCGCAGGCGACGGCCGATGCGCCGGATGCAGCTCCAGCCGCGCCGCCATCGGTGCAGAATGCGCATGCTGAATACGTCGCGCCGCAGACCGGCCCCGCAGCGAGCCCGCCCGCGCCGGCCGCAGCCGTAACGCCGCAGGCTCCCGGCACCACTGATGCCAATGCAGCGCAGCCCGCCGTCGCCACGCGCTGGCCCGATGCCGCACCCGCTTCGCCCGCACCGCAACCATCCGCTGCCGCACCTGCAGCGGCGTCCGCACAGCCGAGCGCGAAGCCGGCCGCATCCCCTGCCCCGGTAACGCTCGCCGCGGCAGATGCGCCCGCCGACAAGCCGACCGGATCGGTGCAGATGCTGCTAGTCGTCATCGGCGGCGCGCTGGCGCTCGCCGGCGTCCTCGCCAGCGTGATTTATCGCTTCGCCGGTGGACGCGCGCGCGCCCAGACGGCCGATCGCCGCGTGAACTGGGACCATCGGCAGGATGACGAGGACAGCCGCGCGCCCTGGCATGCCGAGCCGGCGCCGCGCGTGGAACGGCCGCGTCCGGTGGACTTCGACGCGATGCGCGTAGAAGCCCCGCAGATCGCCGCATTCTCCACCGCTATCGGCCGGATCGCTGCGCAGGGCCGTTCCGTTGAGGTTGCGACAGCAGAGCCCGACGAGGCAGAGCCTAACGAGACTCGGATTGACCATTTCGACGGCGAGTTCGAGATCGAGGCCCCGGCGCCTCACCTCGCCGCCGACGACATCCACCGCGAAGAGCCGGCAGAGCACGATGCTGAAGCGCATGAAGAACATGCGCGCGAGGAGGCTACCGCCGCCGACATTGATATCATCACGGCGATGCTGGAGCGGCTCGCGACGGAAGGGCCGCGACTGACGCGGCGTGGCCCTGAAGCTGACCTTGCTAGCCTTGAAGCTGACCTTGCAGCCCTCGCACGAAGCCCACGAGGCCAGTCCGCCGCTCGCGCTTGAGCCGCTCGGCCTTCAGTATCGACTGCACCTCGGCGAAGGCGTCATCAACATTGTGGTTGATGACGATGTAGTCGTACTCGGCCCAGTGGCTCATCTCGTGGCTGGCGCGGCTCATCCGCTTGCGGATCACCTCGTCGGAATCCTGCGCGCGCGAATGTAGCCGCTTCTCGAGATCGCTGGCCGACGGCGGCAGGATGAAGACGCTGACGACGTCCGCACGCGCTTTTTCGCGCAACTGCTGGGTACCCTGCCAGTCGATGTCGAACAGCACGTCCTGCCCCGCCGACAGCGCGGCCTCGACGGGCGCACGCGGCGTGCCGTAGCTGTTGTCGAACACGGTGGCCCATTCCAGCAGCTCGTCGCCCTTCACCATGGCGTCGAACCTGGGCTTGTCGACGAACAGATAGTCGCGGCCGTCGACCTCGCCGGGCCGCATCGACCGCGTGGTCGCCGACACCGACATGCGCAGGCCGGGCATGCGGTCGATCAGGAGACGCGACAACGTCGTCTTGCCCGCGCCCGATGGCGAGGACAGCACGAACATCAGCCCGCGCCGCTCGACACCGTCAGTTCCGTGACCGCCCGTCGTCATCGATCACTCCAGATTCTGGACCTGCTCGCGGAATTGCTCGACCACGTTCTTCATGGCGAGCCCGGTATTGGTCAGCTCGATATCGTTCGACTTCGAGCAGCAGGTGTTGACCTCGCGGTGAAACTCCTGCGCCAGGAAATCGAGCTTGCGCCCGACCGGACCGCCCTTGCCGATCAGCTCGCGCGCCTGCGCGATGTGGGAGGTGATGCGGTCGAGCTCCTCGCGGATGTCCGCCCTGGTCGCGATCAGGATCGCCTCCTGCATCAGGCGGTCGGAATCGAAACGGTCGGAGGTGTCCAGCAGCGCGGCGATCTGCTCGGCAAGCCTCGCCTTGATCGCCTCAGGCTTGCGGCCCGGCGCGGCTTCCGCCTTCTTCGCGAGCTGCTCGACCTCATCGACCCGCTGGGTCAGGATCTGCCCGAGCGAGGCGCCCTCGCGCTTGCGCATCTCGACGAGTTCGGCGAGCGCCTTGTCGAAGGCATCCGCGGCCGCGGCCCGCGCGGCCTTGTCCTCCTCCTCGTCACCCTCGGGCTCGGCGACCTCGACGACACCCTTGATGGCCAGAAGTCCGTCGACACTCGGCGCGACCGCGTCGACCTTGCCGGCGATGACGGAGGCGGCCTTCAGCACGGCATTGAGCACGTCCTCATTGACGCGGACGGAGGCCGCGGCATTGGCGCGCTTGACGGTGAGATTGGCGTAGACCGTACCGCGCGACAGAAGCTCGGCGGCGCGCTTCTTGGCGTAGGCTTCGAGCTCGTCGAACCCCTGCGGCAGCCGCACCCGCAAGTCAAAGCCCTTGGCGTTGACCGACTTCAATTCCCATTCGAACGTATACGGCCCGCTAGCGCCGTGGCTTCGGGCAAAGCCGGTCATGGACGACAGCGCCATCAGGTCAAATTCTCCGGAAACATGGGATTCGCGAGGCCATCGGGCCATGTGAATCTTAAGACTATTTTGCAGGAAAGTGGAATCCGCAAAGTCCCGTAGGCAGGCCTGCGCTAGCGCTGGATTACCGGCGGCGACGGCTGAACCGCGCCCTGCCGCGCGGGCGCCGGACTAGCGGGCCGCGCCGGCGGCTTCTTCTGCTGGGTCGGCTTGGGCGTGGTCGCGGTCGGCGCGGTATCCGCAGCCGCAGGCGCCGCGGCGGCCGGTGCCGGCGCGTCGTCGGCAGGCTCGACCGTGTCGTTCTGGATCTGCTTCTCCATCGCGCGCAGCTTGGCGACGTTCTTCTGGTGCGCGTCGTAGGTCTCGGTGAAGGCGTGCCCGCCGGTGCCGTCCGCGACGAAGAAGAGGTCGCGGGTGCGGGCCGGGTTGGCGGCCGCCTCCAGCGAGGCGCGGCCGGGGTTGGCGATCGGGCCCGGCGGCAGGCCCTCGATCACATAGGTATTGTAGGGCGAGGGCTGCGTGATCTCGCTGCGCTTGATCGGACGTCCCAGCGTGCCCTTGCCGCCGACGAGGCCGTAGATGATGGTCGGGTCGGACTGCAGCTTGATCTTCTGCTTGAGCCGATTGACGAACACGGCAGCGACCCGGCTGCGCTCGTCCGGCTTGCCGGTCTCCTTCTCGACGATCGAGGCGAGCGTCACCAGCTGCTCCGGAGTCTTGACCGGAAGGTCCTGGCTGCGACGCTCCCAGATCTCCGCGAGCACGCGCTTGTGCGCCTGCTGCATGCGCTGGATCACCTGGTCGCGCGGGGTCCCGCGCGGGAACTTGTAGGTCTCGGGCAGCAGCGTGCCCTCGCGTGGCAATTCGCGCACGCTGCCGGTGAAGATGTCGTTGTCGGACAACCGCGCCACGATCTGCTCGGAGGTCAGGCCTTCCGGAATCGTGACGGAATGCTGCACCACCTTGCCCTCGACGATGGTGGCAATGACATCGCGCAGGGACGCATTCTTCTGGAACGAATATTCCCCCGGCTTTAGGTCCGAGCTCGCCTTCAGCGCAGCCACCGCGGCGATGAACACCCACGGATTGACATCGGTCACGCTTTCCTTGTTCAGGGTGTCGGCGATGTCACGCTTGCCCGCACGCTGCGGGATGTTGACGATCTTGTCTTCCTTCAGCGGCCCCGGCGCCTCGAGCACCTGCCGGCCGTAATAATATGCGCCGCCGGCGCCGAGCATGGCGATCAGCAGCAGGGTGATGATGGCGTTGCCGACCACGACAAAGGGATTGCGAGCCCGCTCCGAACGCTTCGGCGGCGGCGGGACCTGCTCGGGCTCGAGCGCTGCCCGCGGACTCCGGGGCGAAATGGGCGGCCTTTCACTCATCGATGCAACCTGAATCCTGCCGGTTCAATCGCAGCCTGACAATCGCTTGCCGAGCCAAATGCACGCGCCCACAGACATGACTATCGCCGAATACGGCAAAACGGTGGATTCGTCGCAAACACAAACTAATGGGTCAGGCGCCGGAAGATGACCGAGGCATTGGTACCGCCGAAACCAAAAGAATTCGACAACGCGACATTCACCTCGCGCTGCTTCGCCTTGTGCGGCACCAGATCGATCGCAGTCTCCACCGACGGGTTGTCCAGATTGATGGTCGGCGGAACGACATTATCGCGAATCGCGAGGATAGCGAAGATCGCCTCGATCGCGCCGGCCGCGCCGAGCAGATGGCCGGTCGACGATTTGGTTGAGGACATCGCAACCTTGGAGGCGGTATTGCCGAGCAGGCGCTCCACCGCGCCGAGCTCGATCTCGTCGCCGAGCGGTGTCGAGGTGCCGTGTGCGTTGATGTAGTCGAGGTCGGATGCCGTGAGGCCGGCGCGCTTGAGCGCGGCCGCCATGCTGCGGAAGCCGCCATCGCCATCGGGCGACGGCGACGTAATGTGATAGGCGTCACCCGACAGACCGTAGCCGATCACCTCGGCGTAGATCCTGGCGCCGCGGCGCTGGGCGTGCTCGAGCTCCTCCAGGACGAGGACGCCGGCGCCCTCCCCCATGACGAAACCGTCGCGGTCCTTGTCGTAGGGGCGCGAGGCCTTCTCCGGCGTCTCGTTGAACCCGGTCGAGAGCGCGCGCGCGGCGTTGAATCCGGCAATGCCGATGCGGCTGATCGGCGACTCGGCGCCACCGGCGACCATCACGTCGGCATCGCCGAGCGCGATCAGGCGGGCAGCATCGCCAACGGCATGTGCACCGGTCGAGCAGGCCGTGACCACCGAATGGTTCGGCCCCTTCAACCCGTGCTTGATCGAGACGTAGCCGGAAGCGAGATTGATCAGGCGGCCCGGAATGAAGAACGGCGACACCCGGCGCGGGCCTCGTTCCTTCAGCAGGATCGCGGTGTCGGCAATGCCGGTCAGGCCGCCGATGCCCGAGCCGATCATGGTGCCGGTCGCGCATTTGTCCTCTTCGGTCTCAGGATGCCAGTTGGCATCGTCGAGCGCCTGGCCGGCCGCGGCCATGCCGAAGATGATGAAGTCGTCGACCTTGCGCTGGTCCTTCGGCTCCATCCAGATATCGGGATTGAAAGTATCGTTCGAGCCGTCGCCGCGCACGACGGTGCAGGCGTATTTGGTCTGCAGATCGGAGACATCGAAGCTCTCGATCCTGCGCGCACCGCTTTCGCCGTTGAGGATGCGTTTCCAGGTCGGCTCGACGCCACAGCCGAGTGGCGACACCATGCCGAGACCAGTGACGACAACCCGCCTCATATCCGAAAACTCCGCATCGAAAGATTCACGGCCAATAACAAGAAACCGGCTGACCGCTGGGAAGCGGCCCGTCCGGTTTCAATGTTGTCCCCGCGAAAATGAAGAGCCTTAGCTCTTCGCGTTCTTCTCGAGAAACTTCGTAGCGTCGCCGACGGTGAGAATCGTTTCCGCGGCGTCGTCCGGAATCTCGCACCCGAATTCTTCTTCGAACGCCATCACCAGTTCGACGGTGTCCAGACTGTCGGCGCCGAGGTCATCGATGAAGCTCGCTGCGTCGACAACCTTCTCGGGTTCAACACCAAGGTGTTCGACCACGATCTTCTTAACCCGCTCGCCAATGTCACTCATTGCATAACCTCGTGTTGTTCCCTGTAGACCCGACCCCCCGGGACGATACGAGCCGTCGTGGTCGTTGACTGCCTTCGCTTACGAACTTTGATTTGGCCCCACCTTAACCGATGGAGGCCCGGCGAACGACGGCCAAGGCTCCGCATCGCCAATATACAGGGTTTCAAAAACCTGCAATGGCGTTCTTTGCCCATCCGTTGGAGGTCCGGTTATCATACTTCAATTGCCTTGACTATAAGCCTCAATTCGCTCCGGAAACGGCCGTTTGCCGCATCTTGCCCCGCCCATGTGGGCAGTGCGGAACGACGTATCAGATCATGGCCATGCCGCCGTTGACATGGATGGTCTGGCCGGTGACGTAGGCCGCTTCGTTCGAACTCAGGTAGACCGCGGCAGCCGCAATGTCCTCGGGCGTCCCCAGGCGGTTGGCCGGAACCTTGGTCAGAATCGTCTCGCGCTGCTTGTCGTTGAGCGCATCCGTCATCGGCGTCTTGATGAAGCCGGGCGCGATGCAGTTCGCCGTCACGCCGCGCTTGGCGTATTCGGCACCTAACGTCTTGATCATGCCGATCAGGCCGGCCTTCGACGCAGTGTAATTGCCCTGCCCGGGATTGCCGGTGACGCCGACCACCGAGGTGATCGCAATGATACGGCCGAAGCGCTTGCGCATCATCAATTTGGTGGCGGCACGCGCCAAGCGGAAGGTCGCGGTCAGATTGACGTTGATGACCTCGTCCCAATCCTCATCACGAAGCTGAACAAAGAGATTGTCACGCGTGATGCCGGCGTTGGCGATGAGAATGTCGACCTGGCCCATCGCAGCTTCGGCGGCCGGGACCAGCGCCTCGACCTCGTCGGCCTTGGAGAGATTGCAGGGCAGCACGAGGGCACGCTCGCCGAGCTTGCCGGCCAGCTCATCCAGCACTTCCTTCCGCGTTCCCGAAATGGCGACGGTGGCGCCCTGTGCGTGCAGGGCCTGCGCGATCGCGCCGCCGATGCCGCCCGTCGCGCCGGTGACGAGCGCCTTTTTGCCAGTCAGATCGAACATCGAGTACTCCTCTAGCCCTGCTTCGCTGCGGCCAATGCATCCTTGGCGGCGGCAATGTCGTTCGGACCGCCCACGGCAACGCCGATGGCGCCGTCGGCGATGCGCTTGACCAGGCCCGTCAGCACCTTGCCCGCGCCGATCTCGAAGAAACGGGTGACGCCCTGCCCTGCCATATAGGCCACCGACTCGCGCCAGCGCACAGTGCCGGTCACCTGCTCGACCAGGCGGCGGCGAATCTCGTCGGGATCGGTGATGGCGCTCGCCAGCACGTTCGACACCAGCGGCGCAGCCGGCGCCTTGATCGTGACCTTGGACAGCGCCTCGGCCATCGCGTCGGCGGCGGGCTGCATCAGCTTGCAATGGAATGGCGCGGACACCGGCAGCAGCATGGCGCGCTTGGCGCCCTTGGTCTTGGCGATCTCGACCGCGCGATCGACCGCCGCCTTGTCGCCGGAGACGACCACCTGCCCACCGCCATTGTCATTTGCAGCCTGGCAGACCTGGCCCTGAGCCGCCTCCTTGGCGACCTCCATGGCCGCGTCGTAATCGAGGCCAAGCAGCGCGGCCATGGCGCCGGCACCGACCGGCACAGCCTTTTGCATTGCGAGACCGCGGGTGCGAAGCAGGCGCGCAGTGTCCGAGATCGTCAGACTGCCGGCCGCGGCCAGCGCTGAATATTCGCCGAGCGAGTGGCCGGCAACGAACGCCGCATCCCGTCCCACGGAAAACCCGGCTTCAGCCTCCAGCACGCGCAGAGTGGCTACAGACACCGCCATCAAGGCCGGTTGGGCGTTCTCGGTGAGCTGAAGGGTTTCGGCCGGGCCATCCCAGATCGTGGCCGTCAGCTTCTCCCCAAGCGCAGCATCGACCTCGTCGAACACGGCGCGCGCCACCGGAAAGGCGTCGGCCAACGCCTTGCCCATACCAACCGCCTGGGAACCCTGCCCCGGAAATGTGAATGCTGCCGTCATCGGCACTCCCTGGATCGCTTGAACCGCGTGCTTCGAGAACCCGGCAGCCGATGACGTCCGGCCCGAGCCTTGGTTCCCGACCATGCTCCGAAAGGGGCCGTAGACACTGTCCAGGGCTGGAATGTCAAGCCGAGATAGGAACTTCGGCCTGCGTTCAACTGGAGATGCGGCCCCTAAAATCCACCGTTGGTCTGATTGGCATCGACCGCCGCCCCTGCCTGCGCGCGGCGCGCGCTGTTCACCAGCTGGCCGGGACGGTCATCCCGATCAGGCTTCGCGGTCGCAAGCCGCAGCACGGCTGCGTAACCCGGCTGCACCTCCATTCGCTCCGCATGCCGGCTCTCGCTCAACAGACGATGAACCTTCGGCAGATTGTAGCAGGGCACGTAGAACAGCAGATGATGCTCGAGGTGGTAGTTCACGTAGTACGGCGCGATGAACAGGCGCTCGAGGATATTGGCATGCGTGGTGCGGGTGTTGCGCAAGGGATCGCTGCTGTCGGGCACGACGGCATGCTCGGCGATGTTGCGGATGCGGGTGATGACCATCATCCAGGTCAATAGCGGCACCAGCCATAGCAGCGGATAGGCCCACCATACGCCGGCCGCGGTGAGCGCCGCGAACATCGCGGCGTTGACGAGGCATTGCGGGCCGAGCTTCTCCCAGAAATGCGCGGCGCGCTGCCGCCACGGCCAGTCCTTCGGACCGAGCGCGTTGAGCAATTGCGCCTTGCGCTGCTGGTAGCCGGTCTGTCCGGTGATATCGCGAATGAACTTGCGACGATAGCTCAGCTTGGTGATCGGAAACGGCGCCGACAGCACGAGATCCGGGTCATCCTCCTGCTGGGTGCGTGCATGATGCTGCAGGTGATAGCGGCGATAGCTGCGTGTCTCCGCAAAGAGCGGATAGGCGCAGAGCCATTGGCTCAGGGCCAGATTGGTTTTCTCGTCGGCGGACAGGCAACCATGCGCGCCGTCATGCATCAGGATCGCGAGCCCAAGCTGGCGCGAGCCGATGATGGCGACGGCGAGAACATAGGTGATCGGATTGGGCCACCACGCGACCATGGCGATCGCGCCAATGATCAGCGCCCAGGCGTGGGCGATCATCGCGACACCCTTCCAGGTCACGCGCTGCCGCACATCAGCCAATTGATCGTCGGTCAGGAAATCGCGGGCACGCATGCGAAGCGCGGTCATGACCTACCCCTCCTCATTCGAATTCGTTGATGCGTCGCGGTCGTCGACAAGACGCAGACGTGCAGCATCGGCTGTGGATTTTGCCTGCTCGCCGAGCACGCGCAGCATCTCTTCGCAGAGTGCCTCGGGCGAGCGGCCCATGGCGTAGCCCTCGAGAATGATGCCGATGGCGACGGCCCAGAAGCGTCGCGAGCTTTCGTCGGGCGCGCGCAGTGAGCGCCAGCCATGGCGGGCCACTTGGCCTGCATAAGCGCGTGCGCCTTCGCTGTGCAGGCGTTCGATGGTGCGCTCGACCAACGGCGCCAGATCCTGCCGCCGCCGCGTCAGCGTCAACGCCTCGGCGAAGAAGGCGATCGAATCGCTCGCCGTCACGGTCTCGGCCAGCGCGTGGGTGTATTCCCGCGGTGTGCGCGCCCTCAGCGCCGCCTGCTCGGTCGCGCGCGCCAGATACAGGAGCTCGCGGCAGGCGCATTCGACGAACAGCGCCTCCTTGGTGCGGAAGTAATAGGTGATCTGGCTCGGAAACGCGTCCGCAGCGGCTGCGATATCGGTGATTGCGGTGCCCGACAGCCCCCGCTCCCGAAACAGCGGACTGGCGGCATCCAGCAGCAGCGACCGCATCTTGCGCCCGGCCGAGCGCGTCGCCCGCGCGGCATGTTTGGGGTCGCCAGCCGCCTCAAACGGCTCCTGGGCCGACTTTTCCACCATCGGATCCTCTCCCTGGTTTATTTGTATGGCATACAAACAAACAGATCAAGCCGGATGTGGTATGGGGGGATCGGTTGCCACCGCCCCGCACCGGGACGGTCCGGGCCGAAAACACGGCGGCAAACCTTGCCAAGCCGGCCAAAATCCGTATAACGCGCGCATCCGCAGACCCCGGCCGGGAGCTGAACGGACGGTCTCAGCAAATCATTCGTGATTTTGGTGTGGCAGGGCCAGTCGGCCCGTCGTCCCGTGTTTCCGCCTTCTGAGCTTAATCCCAGAGTCCTTTCCGAAGGTCTCTTAAGGGCTTGACGCCGGGCAATGCGCTAACACGAGGAAAGGACGATAATGGCTCTCTATGAGCATGTTTTTCTCGCGCGCCAAGACGCGAGCACGCAGCAGGTCGAAGAGCTGACTGCGCAGATGACCGGAATCGTCGAGGGTCTCGGCGGCAAGGTCACCAAGACCGAGAATTGGGGCGTTCGCTCCCTCACCTATCGCATGAACAAGAACCGCAAGGCGCACTTCGTGCTGCTCAACATCGACGCGCCCTCCGCGGCGATCGCCGAGATCGAGCGCCAGGAGCGCATCAGCGAGGACGTGATCCGCTATCTCAGCGTTCGCGTCGAGGAGCTCGAGGAAGGTCCGTCTGCGATGATGCGCAAGGCCGACCGCGATCGCGAGCGTGACGACCGTGGCGGCGGCTTCCGTGGTGAACGTGAAGGTGGCTTCCGTGGCGACCGCGAAGGCGGTTTCCGTGGTGGCGATCGTGATGGTGGCGGCTTCCGCGGCGATCGCGGCCCGCGCCGTCCGCGCGACGAAGCTGAAACCACGACGGATGGGGAGTAAGACCAATGGCTGAAGCTGGTGCACGTCGCCCGTTTTTCCGTCGCCGCAAGAGCTGCCCGTTCACCGGAGCCAATGCGCCGAAGATCGACTACAAGGACTCCAAGCTGCTGATGCGTTACGTCTCCGAGCGCGGCAAGATCGTGCCGAGCCGCATCACCGCAGTGTCCGCGAAGAAGCAGCGTGAGCTCGCCCGCGCCATCAAGCGCGCGCGGTTCCTGGGCCTGCTACCCTACGTCATTCGCTAAGACGAATTCGACCGGCGGCGTTCACGCCGCCGGTCGTGACTTTTCTGAACTCATAAGGCTTCCGGGTCGTCCGGTCGCCGATGGTTGGGGCAAAGCGCCTCTAACCGCTCGAAGGGAGCGGGACAGCTGATGATGGTATTTGGACTGATAGCCCTGATCGCCGGCGCTGCGTCGGCCCTGATGTTCGCCTCGATCATGTCGGGCGCGCTGATTTCGCTTGTCCTGGTTTACCTCGCTCCGCTGCCGCTCATGCTCGCCGCGATCGCCTGGGGACCGTTCTGCGGCGCACTTGGTGGCCTCGTCGCGACGCTCGTCATTGCCGGCGCGCTCAGCCCATCCCTCGCTCTCGGTTATGGTCTCGCATTCGCGCTGCCGGCCTGGTGGCTTGGCCATCTCGCCATGCTGGGAAGACACGTGGCTGGCGGCATCGCGAGTGCCGATGCGGCCTTGCCCCAGGTCGAATGGTATCCGCTTGGACGTATTCTGCTCTGGATTGCGGCGCTGGCAACGCTCCTGACCGCGGGATCGCTGTATTCGCTGGGGAGCGATGCGTCGGCCATCAGCGATGCGATGCGCCGCGGCTTCGCCAAGATTCTTTCAATGGTGAGCGAGACGACCATTACGGAGAGTGATCCCCGCGTCGGCCTGATGGTCGCGGTCATTCCGGTTCTGGTCGCCGCATCGCAGATGGCGACGCTGACCTTGAATCTCTGGCTTGCCGCCAAGGTCGCGGCTGTTTCAGGCCGGCTGCATCGGCCGTGGCCCGACCTCAGCGGCACGAGCTTGCCGCCGATGACGCTGGTGGCACTCTGCGTCGCGCTCGCATTCAGCTTCTTCAGTGGAATGACCGGCATTCTCGCCGTCGTCGTCACGACCGTCCTGATGATGGCCTATGCGCTGGTCGGCTTTGCTGTTCTGCACACCGTCACGCGCGGCCTCGCCAATCGCGGAATCTGGCTCGCCGCCGCCTACGCCATCGTCTTCATGTTCAGCGTGAGCCTCATCCTGCTGACCGCCCTTGGGCTTGCGGACGCCGTGTTCGGCTTCCGCGAGCGCTTCCTGCGCAACCGGCAACCGCCGCCATTGCCGACAACTTAAGTCCAACCCGAAAACTGAAAACCCAGAGCACTTCAAAGGAGAACGAATATGGAAGTCATTTTGCTGGAACGCGTGAGCAAGCTCGGCCAGATGGGCGAAGTCGTGAAGGTTCGCGACGGCTATGCCCGCAATTTCCTGCTCAAGCGCGGCAAGGCGCTGCGCGCCACCGCCGACAACCGTGCCAAGTACGACGGCATGAAGGCCGATCTCGAAGCTCGCAACCTCGCGTCGAAGGGCGAGGCGTCCAAGATCGCCGAGAAGATCCAGGGCAAGAACATCATCGTGATCCGTCAGGCGTCCGAAGCCGGCCAGCTGTTCGGCTCGGTCACGGTGCGTGACGTCGTCACGGCGTTCGAAGCCGATGGCGTTTCGCTCGACCGGCCGCAGGTGCAGCTCGACGCGCCGATCAAGACCATCGGCAAGCACTCGATCACCGTCGCGGTTCACCCCGAGGTCGAGGTCGAGGTCACCGTCACCGTCGCGCGCAGCCAGGACGAGGCCGAGCGCATCAACCGCGGCGAGGACATCTCCACCCGCAACGAGGACCGCGACGCGGCCGCCGAGGCGATTGCCGCCGCCGGCGAGTTCTTCGATCCGGAAGCCCAGCACGACGACGCCGAGCCGGCCCCGGCTGCGGAAGAGACCGAGAAGTAAGCCTAGCCTTTATGCAGGCTGCGAAGCCCGGCTGCCTCAGGCAGCCGGGCTTTTCGTTTTGAGCGCAACATCCTCGCTCAGCATGGCGATCGAGGCGAGCGCCGTTGCCGTGTGCTTCTCGACGCCGTCGATCAGGCAGAACACGTCGGCCGCGACGACCGAGACCTGGCGGCCCGGCTTGATCACCCTGGCCCGGCAGATCAGCTTGTCGCCGACCGCTGGCGACAGCAGGTTGAGCTTGTATTCTGCCGTCAGCGCCGGCTGGCCGCGCGAGGTCGCCGCCGCAATGGTCGTGGCATTGTCGACCAGGAAGGCGGTGACGCCGCCGTGGAAGAAGCCGTGCTGCTGCAACAGCTCCGGCCGGCGCTCGACCGCAATCGTACAGGCGCCCCGCGACAATTCCGACAGCTCGGCACCGACCAGGTTCATAAAGCCCTGCCGGCCGACATTGGCGTGGATGCGCTCGGCAATCGGAGTAAACTCGGGATCGGCTTCGTCGCTCATGTCGCCACTCCTTCCCTGTTGTTGATGCGCCCCGATGGCACCAGCGCACGGATGGCGCAGGCGATCAGCGTGTCGGCTTCACCGCGCGGATCGGCGTGGTCGCGCCCGGAGAGGAAGGCCCGGCAGAAGATCTGTGCCGGGCCGATCAGCTGACTGACGAACATCACCGGTGCCATCGGCAGAAGCTCGCCACTTGCGACCAGCGGCGCACGCCAGCGCTCGATGCCTTCGGCGAGCCGCGCATTCTGCGCGCGCTGGGCGTCGCGGATGTCTTCGCCCCACTCGTTGCGCGATATCTCGAAGAGATAGCGCGCCTCGCGGCGGCTCAGCACGACCCAGTCGAGATGGGCGCGGATCAGGCGATCGATGCCCTGCTCCGCGTCAGCGACCTGATCGAGCACTGCGAGCATCGCGGCGTGATAGTGCCGCAGCACCTCCAGGAACAACGCGCCAGCGAGCTCATTCTTGGAGCCGAAGATATGAAAGAAGCTGCCGTTGGAGGCACGGGCCTTGGCGCGGATCGCAGCGACCGTCGCGCCCTCGAAGCCCGACCGGTCGAACACCGCGAGTCCCGCAGCCAATAGATCGTCGCGAACGCCGGATGACATCGCCACCTCCTAGAGTGATACTCTAGAGTATTACTCCACAGATGGTCAAGACGACACGAAGGCCGCGCTGGGCGCGGCCTTCGCAGATCGACGGATTATCGGCTTAGCGCGAGATCGGCGGCGTCGGCGGACCGGAGGACTCGGCGGGTACAGGCGACGACGCCGCGGCGGGCGCTGATGGTGCCGGCTCGGCCGGCTTGGCCGCCGGTTCGGAGCTGGGCGCGGGCTCGGCCGGTTTGGACACGGCCGCCTCCGCAGGCTTGGGCGCAGCCGGTTCAGCGGGCTTTACGGCCGCCGGCGGGGCCGGCGTCACCTGCGGCACCGGATCGGGGCGCAGGGCCGGCGTCTCGCTGGCGCGCGGCTCGACCTTGGCACTCTCCGGCTTGGCCTCCGCCGGCTTCTCGGCCGGCTTGGCGCTGTCGGGCTTGGAGTCGGAATCGACCTTGGCGCTATCGCTCTTTGGTTCAGTCTTAGGCTCGTTCTTGGGCTCAGTTTTGGAATCGACCTTGGGCTCAACCTTCGGCGCGGCTGCGTCTTCGGTCCCCGGCTTGCCGCGCTTGCTCATGCGCCTGCCTTTGCGGCCCTCGGGCGGTTGCTCGGTGGTGGCCTCGGGCTTTGCGCCTTCCTTTGCGCCTTCCTTGGCACCCTCGTCGCTCGGCCGGGCTGCGCGCTTCTGGCGGCCCTCAGGTGCCGGGCTAGCAGTGCCACCCTCGCCCTCCGGCTTGGCGGCCTCCTGCGAGCGCGGGCGGCGGCCCTGATGCTCGGGCGTCTGCCCAGGATTCGTGTTGGCGTCCTTCTCCTTGGCACC
This sequence comes from Bradyrhizobium ganzhouense, assembly GCF_049949285.1. NCBI lineage: Bacteria > Pseudomonadati > Pseudomonadota > Alphaproteobacteria > Hyphomicrobiales > Nitrobacteraceae > Bradyrhizobium > Bradyrhizobium ganzhouense. The sequence goes on along the minus strand of NZ_CP181318.1, from coordinate 4,356,759 downwards.
GTCCCTCTTGTCCTTGCCGTCCTTGCCGCCATCCTTGGACTGATAGCGCGCGTCGGTGGCGCCATTGGAGACGAGATAGGAGGCCAGCACGCCGGCCATGTCCGGGCTGGTGGTGTAGTGCTGACGCAGGAAGCCCGGCAGCGAGCCCGGCGACACGGTCTTCAACAGCCCTCGCGGGCTCTTGTGGCAGGCGTTGCAGGTCTGCGCGAAAAGCTGGGATGGGGCCTTGCCGGCCTCGAGGTTCGTCGCCTGCGCCAGGACGGCATCGGAGGCGCCGAAGCCAATGAAAAACAGCACCGTGGCGAGGCTGAGCGCTCGGCTCGACATTCCCATCATCTCCATTGAAATCCGACAGATACGGCCGGCGTGCCCGCGCGGCGGCGGTCACCTTTTAGCCGATTGCGCTGCGAATGGAAGCGCACTCATCAAGCAAGTGAATACGCGTTTTTCGAATATCGGGTTTGAACACAACGCATTAGCGGTCCGGGAATAGGCTGCCTAGATTTACATGCGAACGCATGGGAACCAGTATGATCCCACGTGTGACGGCCGGGTTTGTTCGCTTCTTTTCGGGTTTGCTCGAGAGGTGTGTGTCGATGGACCGCTTGTTGCGCAAGTTCTTGTCCCAATTCATCCGCCGCGGGTCGATGACGGTGACCACGGCGGGCGGAATGAAGTTCACTGTCGGCGACGGCTCCGGCGAGCCGGTCGAAGTCCGCTTCGTCACCGCCGACGCACAACGGAGAGTCCTCATCAATCCCGAGCTCGGGCTTGGCGAGGCCTATATGAACGGCGAGTTCGTCGTCGAGCGCGGCAACATAGCTGATGCCCTCGCGATCCTGCTCGATCAAGCCGACCTGTTGCCGCACTGGGCAAAGCCCTGGTGGCACCTGCGCTATCTCGTCCGGCACCTGAGGCAGTTCAATCCGCGCGCACGCGCGCGCAGCAATGTCGCGCATCACTACGATCTCGATGCGCGGCTCTATTCGCTCTTCCTCGACGCCGACAAGCAATATAGCTGCGCCTATTTCGAGACGCAGGACGCCACGCTCGACGACGCGCAGCTCGCCAAGAAGCGGCACATCACAGCAAAGCTGCTGGTCAGCAGTGGCCAGCGCGTGCTCGACATCGGCTCGGGCTGGGGTGGGCTCGGCCTCTATCTCGCCGAGGTCGCGGGCGCTGACGTGACCGGCGTGACGCTGTCGACCGAGCAGTTGCAGATTGCGAACACGCGCGCCGCCGAAAAAGGCCTGACGCGACAGGCGCGCTTCCTGCTCCAGGACTATCGCGACATCGATGGCCCATTCGACCGCATCGTTTCGGTCGGCATGTTCGAACATGTCGGAGCCAGGTTCTACGACACTTACTTCAAGCGCTGCGCCGAGCTTCTCAGCGAGGACGGCGTCATGCTGCTGCATTCGATCGGCCGCTCGCAGGGGCCGGATTCGACCAATCCCTGGATCGCCAAATACATCTTCCCCGGCGGCTACATCCCGTCGCTGTCGGAGGTGCTGCCGGCGATCGAGAACGCCGGTCTATTGGTCTGCGACATCGAGATCCTGCGCTTGCATTATGCCGACACGCTGAAAGCCTGGCGGGAACGTTTCATGGCCCGGCGCGAGGAAGCCGTGCAGCTCTATGATGAGCGCTTCGCGCTGATGTGGGAATTTTACCTCGCCGCCTGCGAGATGACGTTCCGCAAGCAGGGTATGATGAACTTCCAGATCCAGCTCACCAGGCGCCAGGGCGTGGTCCCCATGACCCGCGACTATATCGCGCACGAGGAAGCCCGGCTGCGCGCCCTCGAGAGCGGCGCCAAGCCGAAGCTGAAGCTCGCTGGTGAATGAGTTCTAATGACGCAGAGTCGAAATCGACGAGATCCGGAAAGACGCCGGTAATGCCAGGCGGGCGCGCAATTCCGCGAGGGTTTCGGGCGCGACCGGCGTGCGTCGCTGCTCGGGCCGCGTGGCATGCTCCATGGCCGCGATCAGCCCGGAGAGCCAAAGCCGGCTACCAGCGTCGCTTCGCCAAGCCTGTAGCTGCCGTTCTGGCCGCATCGCTTGCCTCGTCTCCCTAGCGGCAGGTTACGGGGGACAATCCCCCACCCGCCAGTCCTGTTCCGGAGTACCCCGAAAGAATCCGGGGAGATGTGATCTGCTTCACATAAGTCTGGTTGGTCCTGGCCTAGATCGTCGGCATGAGCAAAGAGACCCGAACCTCATTCGACGTGCAGGACGACCTCCGCACCGATTACGCCCTGATCGCCACCGGCGTCGGAGCGGCCCTGGTTGCGCTGGTCTACCTCCTGCTGGTCTGAAACCCGCGCCAAAAGCGGCCAGCGTGCGTCATTTCGCGCGCTCTTTGATACGTCTGCGCCTCGACCCATAAGGTTCACGGCATCCGGATTATTCCGTGGTGAGGTCGCGGCCACTTCCAGCGCCGGGCGAGTTCCGCAAAAATCAGTCAAGCACGGCGCGTGCCGCGACCGCTAATCATCCACCATTTTAATGATCGGTTGATAGCGACGAGCTTTTGCTTCCGCTTCGGGCTGCGTCGGCGCTTTATCCCGGCCCCGCATCCGCCCAAGAAAATTGCTATCGCTCGATCATGGCCCTGACTGATTCGAACGTCCTCAAACTCGCGCCCGAAGCGGGAACTCCAGCCTACCGGAGCGCGCCGCACAATATCGAGGCGGAACAGAGCCTCCTGGGCGCGATCCTGGTCAACAACGATGCTTTCTACCGCGTCTCCGATTTCCTGGAGCCGAAACATTATTTCGAGCCGCTGCACCAGACCATATTCGAGACCGCCGGCAGCCTGATCCGGATGGGCAAGATCGCCACGCCGGTGACGCTGAAGACATTCTTGCCCGCCGACACCGACGTTGGCGGCATGACCATCGGCCAATACCTGGCGCGGCTCGCGGCTGAGGCCACCACCATCATCAACGCCCAGGACTATGGGCGCACCATCTACGATCTTGCGCTGCGTCGTGACCTCATCGGCATCGGCGAAGATATGGTCAACGTCGCCTATGACGCGCCGGTCGATTTCGCGCCGCGGGCGCAGATCGAGGACGCCGAGCGCCGCCTCTACGAGCTCGCCGAGTCCGGCCGTTACGACGGCGGCTTCCAGAAATTCTCGCAGGCGCTGGCGGTCGCAGTCGATCTCGCGGCAAAGGCGTTCCAGCGCGACGGAAAGCTGTCGGGCATCTCCACGGGCATGCGCGACCTCGACACCAAGATGGGCGGCCTGCAGCACTCCGACCTCATCATCGTGGCCGGGCGCCCGGGCATGGGCAAGACGTCGCTGGCGACCAACATCGCCTACAACGTCGCCAAGGCCTATGTCGGCGAGCTCCAGGCCGACGGCACCATGAAGGCCGCCAATGGCGGCGTGATCGGCTTCTTCTCCTGCGAAATGTCGGCCGACCAGCTCGCCACGCGTATCGTGGCCGAGCGCACCGGCATTCCCTCCTCCCACATCCGCCGTGGCGGCATCTCGGAAGCGGATTTCGACAAGATCCGGGAGGTCTCGATCGAGCTGCAGTCGCTGCCGTTCTATGTCGACGCGACCGGCGGCCTGTCGATCGCGCAGCTGATGGCGCGCGCGCGGCGGCTGAAGCGCCAGAAGGGCCTCGATCTGCTCGTGATCGACTACATCCAGCTGCTCTCCGGCTCAGGCAAGCGCGCCAGCGACAGCCGCGTGCAGGAAATCACGGAGATCACGACGAGCCTGAAGGCGCTAGCGAAGGAACTCAACGTCCCCGTGATCGCGCTGTCGCAGCTCTCGCGTCAGGTCGAATCCCGCGACGACAAGCGGCCGCAGCTCTCCGATTTGCGTGAATCCGGATCAATCGAGCAGGACGCCGACGTCGTGCTGTTCGTTTACCGCGAGGAATATTACCTCGCGATGAAGGAGCCACGCCCGGGCACGCCCGAGCACGAGAAATGGCGCCTGGACATGGACCTTGCGTATGGCAAGGCCGAAGTCATCATCGGCAAGCAGCGCCACGGCCCGACAGGCACCGTCGATTTGGCGTTCGAAGCCTCGGTCACGCGGTTCGGCGACCTTGCGCCTGACAGTCAGATGCCGGCTCGCAGCGGCAACGACTACTGAGTTCCTTGAACCCAGCCTGCCTCTTGCGTAAAACGGCGCCATGACAATGGCGTCCGACCCGAACATGATCCCGCAATCCGGCCTTCTCTCCGCGGAGGCCAATCAGGCTGCCGCGCTCGCAGCCCACGGCGGTGTGCTCACCGTCGATCTCGACGCCATCATCGCCAACTGGCGCAAGCTCGAGAAGACCGCCGTGCCGGCCGAGTGCTCGGCGGTGATCAAGGCCGATGCATACGGCTGCGGCACCGCGCAGGTCGCGCAGGCGCTGAACAAGGCCGGCTGCAAGACCTTCTTCGTCGCCACCATCGAGGAGGCGCGCATCGCCCGCGCGGCGGTACCGGACGCCACGATCTATGTGCTCGGCGGCTACTTCCAGAACACCGGCGAGCACTACGCCAAGATCAACTGCCGTCCGGTGATCGGCGATCTCAACGAGCTGGCCGAATGGGACGTGTTCTGCCGCCGCACCGGCTGGTCCGGCGGCGCCGCAATTCACATCGACACCGGCATGAACCGGCTCGGGCTGACGCTTGCGGAAGCGCAGGCCATCATCCCCCGCATCAATGCCGGCGATCACGGCATCACGCTGGTGATGAGCCATCTGGTCTCGGCCGAGCAGCTCAACAGCCCCGTCAATGCCAAGCAGCTCGGGACCTTCCGCAGCATCGCCAGCGAATTCTCCGGCGTGCCGGCGGCGCTCGCCAACTCCTCAGGCATCTTTCTCGGCGCGCCCTTCCAGTTCGACCTGGTCCGGCCGGGCGCCGCGCTCTATGGCGTCAATCCGACGCCGGAGGCCGACAATCCGATGCAGCCCGTGGTCGACCTCAAGGCGCGCATCGTGCAGGTCCGCACCATCGAGCGTGGCGAAAGCGTCGGCTATGGCGGCACCTGGACCGCGCGGCGACCGACCAAGCTCGCAATCATTGCGGTCGGCTATGCCGACGGCTATTTCCGCGCGGCCAGCTCCAATGACGGCACCCGCGGCGCCGAGGTGATCGTTGCCGGCAAGCGCTGTCCCGTCGCGGGCCGCGTTTCCATGGATCTGATCGCGATCGATATCACCGACCTGCCGCCGAACGCGGCGCGTCGCGGCCACATGGTCACGCTGCTCGGCGACGGCATCACCGTCGACGAACTCGCGCATCATTTCGGCACGATCGGCTATGAGGTGCTGACCAGCCTCGGCCACCGCTACGCCCGCGTCTACAAGGGCGGCAATGTCGTGGAGCCGCTGGCAAAGCCGGAGCCGGCGCAGGCGGCCGAACAGCCACCCTCCCCGCCGCCGATCGAGCAGCCGGCGAACCCGCCGCCGCTGCCGAGCTGAGCTGTCAGCCGCTTACTTCTTCTTCCTGCTGTCCAGCGCTGCCTTGCAGGTCGTGCTGAGCTGATCGCGCTTGCCGTTGAGGCAGGCCACGATGCCACCGCCGGGCGCGATGCCGGCGCAGAATTTGTCGTAGTCCGCCTTGCATGCGCCGCGCGGATCGGCCGATTGTGCAGAAGTGGCCCCGGAGAGTGCGACGACGAATGCGATAGCGGCAAAGCTCAACTTGGACATTGTATCTCCGGTGTCGGGACGTACGAGGCGATCAGCTCTACATGAAGATTGCGACATTCAACATCAACAACATCAACCGCCGCCTGCCCAATCTGCTCGCATGGATGCGGGCGGCCAAGCCTGATGTCGTCGCGCTTCAGGAGTTGAAGGCAAGTGATGGCGAATTTCCGGCAGCGGCAATCGAAAAGGCCGGCTACGGCGCAGTCTGGCGTGGACAGAAGACCTGGAACGGCGTTGCGATCCTCGCCCGCAACGCCGAGCCGGTGCTGACGAGCGACCGATTGCCGGGACGGCCCGACGACCACGAGGCGCGCTACATCGAGGCCGCCGTGCGCGGCGTCATCGTCACCAGCATCTATTTGCCGAACGGCAATCCGCAGCCCGGGCCGAAGTTCGACTACAAGCTGGACTGGCTTGCCCGGCTGAAGCGCCACGCCAAAACCTTCCTCAAGCAGGATCTGCCCGTCGTGCTCGCAGGCGACTTCAACGTCGCGCCTGATGAGATCGACATCTATCCGACGCGCTCATGGGACAAGGATGCGTTGATCCAGCCGAAAAGCCGTGCGGCGTTCGCCTCCCTCGTCGAGCAAGGCTGGTGCGATGCGATCCGCGAGCTGCACGGAGACCAGCGCGTCTATACTTTCTGGGATTACAAGCGAAACCGCTGGCCGCGCGATGCGGGCCTCAGGCTCGATCATCTGCTGCTCAGCCCTGCGCTGATCTCGCGTCTGGCAAAGGCCGGCGTCGACAAGAAGGTTCGCGGCGAGGATGGCGCGAGCGATCATGCCCCGGCCTGGGTGGTGCTGAAACAGCCGTGATTTCGTCGGGTAGGCAAAGGCCCACTTGCGCCGTGCCCACCCGACGAAATCGCGCGCTATCACCGCCCGTAATAGTCCTGCACCGTGTCCCACGCCGCCTTTTGCAGCAGCTGCACGGTCTCCGGATCGATCCCCATCGTGTAGGAATTGCCGACCGGCGAGCGCCCCGTCAGCGCAGCCAGCGTCACGCACGCCGCGAGATAGGTGCCGGCGGGGCTCGGGTGCCGCTTGTCCGGTGCGTAGAGATTGAGCTCCGGCTGCAACTTGCGCACGCGCGCAAACGCGAGGCCCGCGGGAATGACCAGCATATCATTGGCATTGCCGGCGATCGTATAGGCCTCGGCCAGCGCTTCCGTCATTTCCGGCTTGTCGAGATAGGCCCAGGACATGAACAGCACCGGCCGCACGTCGTGGGCGCGGACGATCTCGCTGTCCTTCTTGGCGAAGGTGGTGAAGGCGTCCTTCAGTTGCGGATGGATCGGGCATTGGCTGCAATCCATCATCACGACGGCATCGAACTGCTTGCCCGGCTTGTTGAAGACGACAACGTTGTGGTCGTCGAAGGAATAGGCGCCGAGACCGCCCGGCCGCAGCAGATTGTCCATGTCGTGCCAGTCGAGGCCGGAGCCGCCGATCGTGGCCATGGTGTTGCGATAGGCCGCCTTGTTGGCATCGTCCGCAGCCCGCTCCAACAAGGAGAGGTGCCCGGGCATACCGTTGTTGTAATAGAAAAAGCTGTTGCCGACGAACAGCGCGGCCTTGGGAAAGTCCGGTCCGAGCGTCGTGACCTTCGGCTTGGTTTGCGCTTGCGCATTGAAGCCGGCTGCAACGGCCAGACACATTGCGAGCATCACTCGCGCAAAAAGACGCATCATGGCTTCCCCCCTTTTTCTAGGACTGGAAACAGATCAGCTTTTCATAAGAGCCTCAAGAGGATGGACGTGCAGCAGATATGCGTGAGACGGCGTGCTCACCACAAATTCTTGCCGTCAATCATGTTGACCGGCACCGCTTCCAGATCGAAATCGTCGAACAGGCGCGCGTTGACCGCGACCTTGGGATTGTCGAAATCGGGCTTGCCGTTCGACCAATCCGGCGACTCCGAAAAGGTGCCGCAGCCGCATGTCGCGCAGTAATGATGTTTGATCGTGCGGCTCCCCCAGAGATAGGTCGCGACGTTGTCGGCCGGCGACAGCAGGCGAAACTGCGCCGGCGTGTAGTAGGCCCACAGCGCGCCGCGCTTGGTGCAGAGCGAGCAGGTACAGCGCGTCACGCTCGAAGGCGCCTCTGTCACCTCGAATACCGTCTCACCGCAATGACAACTTGCCTCGATCGGCATGACCCGCTCTCCGTTTTGTCAGGAGGTGGTCATAGCCCGCCCCTGCTGCCAACATGCTGTCAGCAGCGCGACCGCACCGTCGGAGGGCCTAGTTCGCGGACAGGCGCTTGGCGTTGGCGGCCACGTGCTTGCGATAGCGCTGGACAACCGCAGCCGGCGTTGCACCCGCGAGCAGGCTGGCAAACGCTTCGAAGGCGGCAGCGACCTTCTCGCTGACCATCAGCACAGCCTCTTGCCCTGCAGCCTTATCGCCATGACTGAACTTCTCGCAGCGAAGCCGAACCACTTCGCTCGCTTCAACCGCGAGCATCGCGCCGGCGTGCCAGGGAAAGCCGTTGTCGGATCCGCTGAGCACCGCATGGCGGTCGAGCGCGGAGAAGGAATGGTGGTCGGGCATCGCGGACCTCAAATTCTTTGAGCGAACGCTCCGATCGATACGCTTCAAATTCCAAAGATCCGGCCGGGGAACTGGTCGGATTGGCGACAGGCGCGACACCGGATCTTAACCGAGGCCCTTGACGCGGCAGCCCTGGTTATCATACTGGTCTGACCAAGATCAGACCAAAAGAGACCGGGATGGAGCTGAAGCGGGCCGCCGAAGGCGAAAAAGGGTTCGAGAAGGTGTTTGCCTTCCTGCGCGAGCGCCTGCTGGCGGGCTCGCTCAAACCCGGCGATCGCCTGATTTCCGAGCGCGAGCTCGCGACGCTGCTCGGCGTCAGCCGGCCGATCGTCCGGGAAGCGCTGCGCGCCCTCACCGTGCTCGGCATCGTCGAGATCCGCGACCGCATCGGCACCGTGGTGACGCGACCGGATGTTTCGGTGCTGAACGACTTCTTCACCTTCGCGCTCGCCCAGCAGGCAGACATGCTCGACGACGTCATGCAGGCGCGCGTCGCGATCGAATGCCAGGCGATCCGGCTCGCCTGCGAGCGCGCCAACATTGCCGATTTCGAACGGCTCCAGCGCGCACTCGCCAAGATCGGCGAGACCATCGACGAGGCCGACGCCGGCGGCATGGCCGATTTTGAATTCCACCGCGCCATTGTCGTCGCGTCGCATTCGGAGACGCTGAGCGTCCTGCACAGCTCGATGGCGGGCCTGCTAACGCATTCGCATCGCAGCCGCCGCGAACTGGTGCAGGCCTTCCCGTCGATGAAGACTTATCTGATCGACGATCACCGCCGCATCTTCGACGCCGTCATCGCGCGCGATCCCGAGCGCGCGGACGCGACACTGCGCAAGCATTTTGCCATCGGGGACGAATACCGCAGACGCGCTGTCGTCGGCGACATCGACAAGATCAACGCCTCAGGTTGATCGCGGCCGCGCAGTCGACCAAGAAGCCAACCAACCAAGAAACGGACAGATCATATGGGACGGGATGACAAGGGCAGCGTCGGATTCATCGGCATCGGCACGATGGGCCGGGAGATGGTGCGCAACCTGTTGAAGGCCGGTCACGGGGTGCGCGCCTTCGATCTGAACGAAGCGGCCGTGGCCGATATCGTCAAGGAGGGGGCGACGCGTGCCCAAAATCCGGCCGATGCCGCACAAGGCGCCGAAATCGTCATCACTATGCTGCCCGACACACCCCATGTCGAGGCAACGGTCTACGGCGAACACGGCCTGCTGAAGTCTCCTCCGCTCGGCAAGCTCATCATCGACATGAGCACGATCTCACCCGTCGCCGTCCGTCGCATCCATGCCGACCTGCAAAAGATCGGCGTCAGCTTCATCGACGCGCCGGTCTCGGGCGGACCGCTGGGTGCCAAGAACGCCGCGCTCTCGATCATGGCCGGCGGTGAAGCGACCGCCTTCGCGAAGGCCGAGCCGTTCTTCCGCGCGATGGGCACCACCATCACGCATGTTGGCGCGTCCGGTGCCGGCCAGACTGTCAAGCTGTGCAACCAGCTGATCTGCGGCATCAATATCCAGGCGATCTGCGAAGCCCTCGCGCTCGGTCGCGCCTCGGGCCTCGATCTCAATCTGCTACGTCGGGTCCTGCTTGGTGGCTCCGCCGCCTCCTGGATGCTCGACAAGCTCGGCCCCGCGATGATCGCGGGCGACGTCTCCGCCGGCTTCCGCATTGATCTGCAGCTCAAGGATCTTCGCTTGGTGCAGGAGCACGCGCAGGCGCTGAGCGTACCGCTGCCCGGCACCGCGCTGGTCACCAGCCAGTATGTCGACGCCCGCGCCCATGGCGAGGGCGCCAACGGCAATCAGGCGCTGTTCCGCGTCTATGACCGCATGACCAACCAGACGACCGGCTGACCCGATACGATGAGCCTCCAACTCGACTTTCCCGCAGTGCTGGAGCGTTGGCCGAGCTTTCTCGGCGGCGCTGCACTGACGTTGGAGTTGGCGGCTTTCGCGACGGTGTTCGGCGCCGTGCTCGGCACGCTCGCGGCAGTCGGGCGCGGTGCGCAAAGCTCAGTGATCGCCGGCACTTGCAAGGTCTATGTCGAGACCATCCGCAATACCCCGCTGCTGGTGCAGATATTCCTGGTCTATTTCGGCCTCGCCAGCCTCGGGCTGAAGCTCTCTGCCTTCACGGTGGCGGTGGCCGCGCTGACAATCAATGTCGGTGCCTACACCGCCGAAATCATGCGCGCCGGTTTCGAGGCAATCCCTCGCGGACAGATCGAGGCGGCCGAAGGGCTCGCGCTGTCACGCTTCCAGATCTACTGGCACATCATCCTGCTGCCGGCGATCGAGAAGGTCTACCCGGCACTGACGAGCCAGTTCGTGTTGTTGATGCTGGCCTCCTCGGTCTGCTCGCAGATCTCGGCCGAGGAGCTGACTGCGGTGGCCAATTACATTCAATCGGACACCTATCGCGCGTTCGAGACCTACATCATCGTCGCGATCCTCTACGTCATCTTGTCGCTCGTCATGCGCGCGGGCTTCTGGGGCCTCGGACTCGTGCTGTTCCCGCGCCGTCGCCGGCTCGGGACGCCGTTGTGAGATGAGCATGGGCGGACATCTCAACTTCAATCATCTGATGTTCCTCGGCCAAGGCGCGCTGTGGACGATTGGTCTCTCGGTGATCGCGCTGATCGGCGGCGGCATCGTCGGCTTCATCATCGCGCTCGCGCGGATCTCGCCGCTCAAATCCGTGCGGATTGCCAGTGCTGTCTATGTCCAGCTCATCCAGGGCACTCCGCTTCTCGTCATCCTCTTCCTCGGCTATTTCGGTCTCGCCGCGATCGGCCTCAAGGTCTCCTCGCTCACCGCCGCCGGCGCATCACTCACGCTCTACGTCGCTGCCTATCTCGGCGAAATCTGGCGCGGCTGCATCCAGTCGGTGCCGAAGCCGCAATGGGAAGCCGCCGAGGGGCTGGCGCTGAGCCGGACCCAGCGCATGATGAAGGTGATCCTGCCGCAGGCCATCCGCATCGCGACGCCGCCCACCGTCGGCTTCATGGTGCAGATCATCAAGAACACCTCGCTCGCCTCCGTCGTCGGCTTCGTCGAGCTGATGCGCTCGGGCCAGATCGTCAACAATTCGCTGTTCGAGCCGTTCGTCATCTACGCCATCATCGCCGTCGTCTATTTCGCCATGTGCTATCCCCTGTCGCTGTTCAGCCAGAAGCTGGAACAGCGCATGGGACGCGGCAGGTCCAACCTCGCGCCAGCCTGACATGCAGCAAAACGCCCCCTCCTCCGAACCGATCGTGTCGCTTCGCAACGTGCAGAAGAGCTTTGGCCCGCTCCGGGTGCTCGATGGCGTCTCCTTTGCCGTCGAGCGTGGCGAAGTGCTGGCACTGATCGGCCGCTCCGGCTCTGGCAAGAGCACCGCGCTGCGCTGCATCGACCGTTTCGAAAAGGTCGACGGCGGCGAGATCCTGGTTTGCGGGCACCGCGTCGACCGTCCGGATGTCGATCTCCGAGCGCTGCGCCAGGACGTCGGCATCGTCTTCCAGAGCTACAATCTGTTTCCGCATTTGACGATCGAGCAGAACATCACGCTCGCGCCCTGCGCCGTGAAGGGCATCGCGACGGCCCAGGCAAAGGATCTCGCGCAAAAAGTGCTGGCGCAGGTCGGGCTCGAGGAGAAGCTGCACGCGTACCCCGAGCAGCTCTCGGGCGGCCAGCAGCAACGCGCCGCGATCGCCCGCTCACTGGCCATGCAGCCAAAGGTGATGCTGTTCGACGAGGTGACCTCCGCGCTCGATCCAGAACTCACCGCCGAAGTGCTGAAGGTGATCGAGCAACTGGCGGCGGATGGCATGACCATGGTGATGGTCACCCACGAGATGGGCTTTGCCAAGGGCATCGCCGACCGGATCGTGTTCATGCACCGCGGCAAGGTTCACGAGACTGGACCTGCCTCGATCCTGACGTCGCCGACGACACCCGAACTCACGCAATTCGTGGGCACGGGAAACTTAAAATCATAACAGGGAGAGGAGAACTAGGGATGACCAACAAGACATTGCTGGGCGCTGCCGCCGCGCTATGCGGCCTCGTCATGATATCAGCGACGCCGGCATCAGCCGACCTGCTCGACGACATCATGCAGGCCAAGAAAATCCGCATCTCGACGGATGTCGCCATTCCGCCCTCGGGCATGATGGACTCCAGCATGAAGCCAACTGGCTCCGACGTCGAAGTGGCACAGCTGCTGGCCAAGGACTGGGGGCTCGAGCTCGAGTTTGTCCAGACCACGGGCGCGACGCGTATTCCGAACGTCCTGACCGGCAAGGCCGACATCATCATCTCGACCCTGTCGGTGACACCCGAGCGCGCCAAGGTCATCGACTTCACCAAGCGCTACGCGACGCTGCAATCCGACGTCGGCTGCCTGAAATCGTCGACCGTAAAGGACTGGCCCGACCTGAAGGACAAGTCGATCGGCGTCTCGCGCGGCACCACGCAGGACACGACCCTGTCCAACATGAAGGACAAGGATCTCAAGATCGCGCGTTACGACGACGATGCCACCATGGTGACGGCAGCCGTCTCCGGCCAGGTCGACTGCGTCGGCTCGTCGGCGACGATCATCAACCAGATCGGCGTGAAGAATCCGGCGCGCGTCTTCGACTCCCGGATTCCGTTGGCCACTTTCGACCTCGCCATCGGCCTGAAGAAGGGCGAGCAGCGCCTGATGGACAAGCTCAACGCCTGGATCACCGAGAACGTCAAGAACGGCAAGCTCAACGCGATCTACAAGAAGTTTCACGGGGTCGAGCTGCCGCCTGACATGCGCAGCTAAATCACACGAAAACCGTGACAGCCGCTCGCGGCTGTCACGGCCAATGCAAAATCAAGAAGGACATCACATGCGTCTCGTCATCGGATCCGACCACGCCGGCTGGCCGCTCAAGCAGACCGTCATCGACCACATCCGCAAGCTCGGCCACGACGTCGTCGACGTCGGCTCCTATGACGACAAGCCGGTGGACTTCCCCGACATTGCGCGCGCCGTGGCGCAAAAGGTGACGTCGGGCGAAGCCGGGCGCGGCATCATGGTCTGCGGCACCGGCGTCGGCGCCTCGATCGCCGCCAACAAGATGAAGGGCATCCGCGCTGCGGTCTGCCACGACGTTCATTCCGCCCATCAGAGCGTCGAGCATGACGACGTCAACGTCATGTGCATCGGCGCACAGATCGTCGGCGGATGGCTGGCCGTAGACCTCGTCTCGTCCTATCTCTCCGCCGAATTCTCCACCGACGAGGACTTCCGCCGCCGCGTGGAGAAGCTGCGGATGATGGACGAGCAAGGCTGACGGCCTGCTTGGGCCGGCGGTCGACGCATGGTGTGATCGGTTCCCCCAGGACGAATCGCCCGCAACGCCAGCCAAGGCTACACTCTCCCGATTCGTGGAGAGCAGCTTGGCCTTTCTCTTCGTCCTCAGCATCGGCCTGATCGCAGGCACCATATCCGGCATCGTCGGCACGGGCTCGTCGATCATGCTGATGCCGGTGCTGGTCTATGCCTACGGGCCGAAGGAGGCCGTGCCGATCATGGCGGTCGCGTCCGTCATGGCAAACTTTTCGCGCATATTGGCGTGGTGGCGTGAGGTCGACTGGCGGGCCTGCGCGGCCTATTCGGTCACGGGCATTCCGGCTGCCGTGCTCGGCGCGCGGACGCTCTTGGCGCTACCCTCGCACGCCGTCGATCTCACCATCGGCATCTTCCTGATCGCAATGGTGCCGGTGCGGCACTGGCTGGCGCGGCACGATCTCAAGGCCAATCTCTGGCATCTCGCGATCGGCGGCGCGATCATCGGCTATCTCACCGGCATCGTGGTCTCGACCGGTCCGCTCAGCGTGCCGCTGTTCCTGTTCTATGGCCTCTCCAAAGGCGCCTTTCTCGCAACCGAAGCCGCCTCCTCGCTTGGCCTCTACTTCGCCAAATCGGTGACGTTCGAACGCTTCGGCGCGCTGACGCAGGAGGTCTTCATCAAGGGTGTGATCGCAGGCTCCTCGCTGATGGCCGGCGCTTTCGTCGCCAAGCGCTTCGTCATGCACCTGAAACCCGAGATGTTCCGCATGGTGATGGATGGGATCATGATCGCTGCCGGGGTCTCGATGCTCTGGAACGCAACGCAGCAGTAGCTGTAACACTCCGGCGATTGCGGTTGCGGCCTGCTATTTCGTGCTATCAGCACATCAGAGATCCTCGACTCAACCATCCCATGGCCAAGAACACGCTCTCCTTCGTCTGCCAGAACTGCGGCGCGGCCTATAACCGCTGGCAGGGCAAGTGCGAGTCCTGCGGCGAATGGAATACGCTGGCCGAGGAAGACGCGACCGGCAGCGTGCCGGTCTCGATCCGCTCCAAGCGCAAGGGCCGAACGTTTGCGCTGGAGAGCCTTGCGGGAAAAAGCCCTGACGCGCCGCGCCTGTCCTCTGGGCTGACCGAGCTCGACCGCGTCACCGGCGGCGGCTTCGTGCGCGGCTCGGTGCTGCTCGTCGGCGGCGATCCCGGCATCGGCAAATCGACGTTGCTGACGCAGGCGACCAGCCTGATGGCGCGCGCCGGGCACCGCATCGTCTACATCTCCGGCGAAGAAGCCATCGCCCAGGTGCGGCTGCGCGCCGAGCGGCTCGGACTGTCGGATGCGCCCGTGCAGCTCGCGGCCGAGACCTCGGTCGAGGACATCGTCTCGACACTGTCGGAAGGCGCCGTGCCCCGGCTGATCGTGATCGACTCGATCCAGACCATGTGGACCGACACGGTGGAATCGGCGCCCGGCACCGTGACCCAGGTGCGCGCCTCGGCGCAGGCGCTCATTCGTTTCGCCAAGAAGACGGGTGCGGCCATCATCCTGGTCGGCCACGTCACCAAGGACGGCCAGATCGCCGGCCCTCGCGTCGTCGAGCACATGGTCGATGCCGTGATGTCGTTCGAGGGCGAAGGCTCGCAGCAATTCCGAATCTTACGCGCCGTCAAAAACCGCTTCGGCCCGACCGACGAGATCGGCGTGTTCGAGATGACCGGGCTCGGCCTGCGCGAGGTCACCAACCCTTCCGAGCTGTTCCTGTCCGAGCGCGACCTCGGCACCCCCGGCACCGCAGTCTTCGCGGGCATCGAGGGCACGCGGCCCGTTCTGGTCGAATTGCAGGCGCTGGTGGCCCCGACCTCACTCGGCACCCCCCGCCGTGCCGTGGTCGGCTGGGACCAAAGCAGGCTCTCTATGGTGCTGGCGGTGCTGGAGGCGCATTGCGGGGTCAAGCTGTCCGGCCACGACGTCTATCTGAACGTCGCGGGCGGCCTGCGCATCCACGAGCCGGCCGCGGATATGGCGGCTGCGGCCGCGCTGGTTTCTTCCCTGGTTAACGCGCAGTTACCCACCGATGCGGTCTATTTCGGCGAGATTTCGCTCTCCGGCGTCATCCGACCGGTGGCGCAGACCCCGGCCCGGCTCAAGGAAGCGGTCAAGCTCGGCTTCAAGCGCGCCGTGCTGCCCGAATCGGCCCGCGGCGGTGATGCCAGCGGTGATGCCGGGCTGACCCTGAACGCGGTCAACAGCCTCACGACCCTGGTCGCTGAAATCGCCGCCAAGGGCTCCCGCCGTGGCGACTCGAACCCGCCAGCGGAGAAAAATGCCACACCGGCAAGATTCCGCCGTGGCGAGGGGTAGCCGGAGGTGACGTCAAGCGTCCCCACGGCTATACAGCCGTCACAAAAGCAGCACGGGATTGCGTGGTTACGGCCTTGCCGGGAACGTCGTCTGGCCTTCAGTTAGGGCGGCGGCCAAACACCGATTCGCTGAGCACCCTTTGAGAGTACGAGCGGACCAGACCAGCCGATGCCAGTTACACTCCTCGACTTGATCCTGCTCGGTGTGATGCTGATCTCGGGCCTGCTTGCCATGGTCCGAGGCTTCATGCGCGAAATCCTCTCGATCGCGGCCTGGGGCACGGCGGCGATCGTGACGCTGTACTCGTTCTCCAAGCTGCTGCCGACTGCAAAGACGTATTTCAACAACGACACCGTCGCGAGCGTGGTCGTGGTCGCCGGTGTGTTCGTCGGTACCCTGGTCGTGGTCTCCGTGATCACGGTCCGGATCTCCGACATGATCCTGGATTCGCGCATTGGCGCGCTTGACCGCACCCTTGGGTTCCTGTTCGGGCTGGCTCGCGGGCTTTTGATCGTCGTGGTGGCCTTCCTATTCTTCACCTGGCTGGTGCCGGACAAGCAGCGTCCGGACTGGGTGTCGGGGGCAAAATCCCGCGTTGTGCTCCAGGGAACCGGTGATTGGCTGATGTCCCTCTTGCCGGACGACCCCGAGAACACCATCTTGAAGAGATTCAAGAAAAACAAACCAGATGATGATCAAGCTGATACCGAGCAGCAGCCTTCGGGCAGTGGCGACGGATACAGTAAACCTGCTCGTGACAGCCTCAAGAAGCTGATCGAGAAACCTGCAGCGCGTTGATTGAGCCAACAGAGAGGCGCGGACGAGATGCGACACCCTGACCAGGACGCCCAACTTGATCTCGATACCGGCCCGGCCGCGCTAGAGCTTCAGGACGACCTGGAGGGAGATACGCTCCGCGAAGAATGCGGTGTGTTCGGCATCTACGGACACCCGGACGCAGCCGCTATCACGGCGCTCGGTCTCCACGCTCTTCAGCACCGCGGCCAGGAGGCCGCTGGCATCGTCTCCTACGATGGCAGCCGCTTCCACAGCGAACGCCGCCTCGGCCTCGTCGGCGATACCTTCTCCCGCCGCGAGGTGATCGACCGCCTGCCCGGCAACATGGCGGTCGGCCATGTCCGCTATTCCACTACCGGCGCGACCATCCTGCGCAACGTGCAGCCGCTGTTCGCCGAGCTCAATGCCGGCGGCCTTGCGGTCGCCCACAACGGCAACCTCACCAACGGCCTGACGCTGCGCCGCGAGCTCGTGAAGCACGGCGCGATGATGCAGTCGACCACCGACACCGAGGTGATCCTGCACCTGGTCGCGCGTTCCAAGCGCGCCCGCTTCATCGAGCGCTATATCGATGCCCTGCGCGAGATCGAAGGCGCCTACGCGCTGGTCTCGCTGACCAACAAGAAACTGGTCGGTGCGCGCGATCCGCGCGGCATCCGTCCGCTGGTGCTCGGCGAGCTCGACGGCTGCCCGATCCTGACATCGGAGACCTGCGCGCTCGACATCATCGGCGCGCGCTTCGTGCGCGACATCGAGGCCGGCGAAGTCATCGTGTTCGACGAGAACGGCCAGGACATCCACAAGCCGTTCCCGCCGATGGCGCCGCGCCCCTGCATCTTCGAATACATCTATTTCTCGCGTCCGGATTCCATCGTCCACGGCCGCTCGGTCTACGAGGTGCGCAAGGCCTTTGGTGCGCAGCTCGCGCGCGAAAGCCATGTGCCGATCGACGTCGTCGTGCCGGTGCCGGATTCCGGCGTGCCCGCCGCGATCGGCTACAGCCAGCATTCCGGCGTGCCGTTCGAGCTCGGCATCATCCGCAATCACTATGTCGGCCGCACCTTCATCCAGCCCACGCAGGCGATCCGCGAATCCGGCGTGCGCATGAAGCATTCGGCCAACCGCGCCGCGATCGAAGGCAAGCGCATCATCCTGATCGACGATTCGCTGGTGCGCGGCACCACCTCGAAGAAGATCGTCCGCATGATGCGCGATGCCGGCGCGAAGGAAGTGCATTTCCGCCTCGCCTCGCCGCCGATCCTCTATCCCGACTACTACGGCATCGACCTGCCCGACCGTGGCGGCCTCCTGGCAGCGACGCATTCGCTGGAGGAGATGCGCGAGATCATCGGCGCGGACTCGCTTGCGTTCCTGTCGATCGACGGCATGTACCGCGCCATGGGCGAGCCCGGCCGCGACCCCGCTAATCCGAAATTCTCGGATCATTGCTTCACGGGCGCCTATCCGACCCACCTCACCGACCAGACCCAGACCGAGCCGCAACCGCGGCAGCTGTCGCTGCTGGCGGAGGCGAGCTGACCCTGTCGTCCTGGCGAAAGCCAGGACCCATTACCACAGGCCCCCGTGGTTCGAAGAAGGTGTAACGACCGCCTTCCCATGCCGTACCTTCACGGCGTATGGGTCCTGGCTTTCGCCAGGCCGACGCTGGACAGAACGTTTCAATGACCAAGCCCCTCGCCAACCGCATCGCTCTCGTCACCGGCGCCTCGCGCGGCATCGGTTTTGCCACGGCACTCGCGTTGGCCAAGGCCGGTGCGCATATCGTGGCCACTGCGCGCACGCAGGGCGGGCTTGAGGAGCTCGACGACGAGATTCGCAAAGCGGGCGGCAACGGCGCCACGCTGGTCCCGCTCAACCTCACCGATTCCGACGGCATCGCGCGCCTCGGCGCAGGCCTGCACGAGCGCTATGGCAAGCTCGATATCCTCGTCGGCAATGCCGGCGTGCTCGGCCCCTCCTCGCCGGTCGGCCATATCGAGCTGAAGACCTTCAACGACGTGATGGCCGTCAACGTCTCCGCGAACTTCCAGCTGATCCGCTGCATGGAGCCGCTGCTGAAGCAGTCCGACGCCGGCCGCGCGGTGTTCATCACCTCGGGCGCCGCCAACAAGGCGACCGCCTATGTCAGCCCCTACGCCGCCTCCAAGGCCGCGCTGGAGACGCTGGCGCGCGCCTGGGCGCAGGAGACCGCGAACACACCCCTGCGTGTCAATTTGTTCAATCCGGGCCCGATCCGCACCCGCATGCGCGCCACCCTGATGCCGGGCGAGGATCCGGCGACGCTTGAGACGCCCGAGCAAGTCGCCGAATTCATCGTGCCAATGTGCGCACCCGACTGGACCGAGACCGGCAAATTCTACGACTACAAGACGCGCAGCTTGATGAGCTTCCGCGCGCCGGCCTGATTGACTTGAGCACCTCCCCGCGATTGACTGCCCGCGCTCAAGCGGCAGCAAGCCGCAAGCCAAAAAAAGGGAGGTTGCCATGGCGCCACGGCATGATCGCGCACACTTCAACCGTGCGCTCGTACGGGTCTCTCACACCTTCGCTATCCTGATCGCAGCCATCGCATTGGCGCTTCCGAACGTTGCCAAGGCCGGTGACGTTCCAACCTTTGCCGTCGACCCGTCCTGGCCAAAACCGCTGCCTAACAATTGGATCCTCGGCCAGGTCGGCGGCATCACCGTCGACTGGCAGGGCCACATCTGGATGATCCACCGTCCGCGCTCGCTCACCGACGACGAGAAAGGCGCGAGCCTCAACCCGCCCCGTTCGAAGTGCTGCGTCTCGGCGCCGCCGGTGCTCGAATTCGATAGCGACGGCAATCTGCTGCGGTCGTGGGGCGGGCCCGGCACCGGCTACGAATGGGTCGGCCGCGAGCACGGCATCGAGGTTGATCCGGCAGGCTTCGTCTGGATTGGCGGCAATGCCGACAACGACAACGCGATCCTGAAGTTCACGCTCGATGGCAAGTTTGTGGCCCAGATCGGCAAGATCGCGCCGAGCCTCGGAAGTAACGACACCACGCAGCTCGGTAAACCCGCCGAAACCGCGCTCGACAAGGACGCCAACGAGATCTACGTCGCCGACGGCTACAGTAACCGCCGCGTCATCGTGTTCGATGCGACCACCCTCGCCTACAAGCGGCACTGGGGCGCCTACGGCAACAAGCCCGATGACGGCAAGCAGGCGGCCTATGATCCCAAGGCCCCGGTCTCGCAGCAATTCGGCAATCCCGTCCATTGCGTGAAGATCGCCAACGACGGTCTCGTTTATATCTGCGACCGCATCAACAACCGCATCCAGGTGTTCAAGAAGGACGGCACCTTCGTGAAGGAGTTCTTCTTTGAGAAGAACACGCTCGGCAACGGCGCGGTGTGGGACATCGCGATCTGGCCTGATCCGAAGCAAACCTGGCTGCTTAGCGCCGATGGCGAGAACAACGAGATCAGGGTGATCAAGCGCGAGGACGGCAGCGTCGTCGGCAGCTTCGGCCACAACGGCCGCAACGCCGGGCAATTCCACTGGGTGCATGCCATGGCGGTCGATGCCGGGGGTAACGTCTATACCGCCGAGGTCGACACCGGAAAGCGCGTCCAGAAATTCAGGCTGACCTCGGACGCGCTGAAATAGCGCCTCAACGCATTTTGCCCAAAAGTTAACCGACGGATGACGCTACGACGCAGCGTCATCCGGCTTTAGGCGCATTGCCGCCGACCCTGGGACCGGCTACGGAGTCCGGCGGCACAAGGCTCCGCAAGAGAGCCGTCCGCATATTTGACAATGGAGGAAACCTTTTATGACGACGACGTTCGCGCGCCGCTCCGCGGCCCTTCTGGCCTGTGCCGCCGTTTTCGGTTTTGCATCATCAGCCTACGCCCAGGACAAGACCATCACGATCGGCGTGCTCAACGACATGTCCAGCCTCTACGCCGACATCGGCGGCCCCAACGCCGTGGTGGCGGTCAAGATGGCTGTCGAGGATTCCGGCCTGCTCGCCAAGGGCTGGAAGATCGATGTGATCAGCGGCGATCACCAGAACAAACCGGACGTCGGCGTCAACATCGCGCGCCAGTGGATCGATACCCAGAAGGTCGACGCGATCGCCGATACGCCGAATTCCGGTGTCGCGCTGGCCGTCAGCAATGTCGTCAAGGAGAAGAACGCGGTCCTGCTCAACAATGGCGGCGCCAGCGCCGACCTCACCGGCAAGGCCTGCAACGCCAATACCATTTCCTACAGCTACGACACCTACATGCTCGCCAACGGCACCGGCAAGGCGCTGACCAAGGCGGGCGGCGACACCTGGTTCTTCCTGACCGCCGATTACGCCTTCGGCGCGGCGCTCGAACGTGACACCAGCGCGGTCGTTACCGCCAGCGGCGGCAAGGTGCTGGGCGGCGTCAAGCATCCGCTCAACACGTCGGACTTCTCGTCGTTCCTGCTGCAGGCGCAGAACTCCAAGGCGAAGATCGTCGGGCTTGCGAATGCCGGCGGCGATACCACCAACGCGATCAAGCAGGCGGCCGAATTCGGCATCGTCGAAGGCGGCCAGAAGCTCGCAGCGCTGCTGCTCTTCATCAACGACGTCCACTCGCTCGGCCTGAAGACCGCGCACGGCCTGACCTTCACTGAATCGTTCTACTGGGATCTGAACGACAACACCCGCGCATGGTCGAAGAAATTCCAGGAACGAGTGACCAATCACGCGATGCCATCAATGACCCAGGCCGGCAATTATGCCGCCGTGCTGCATTACCTGAAGGCGATGGAAGCGCTCGGCGGCAATCCGCATGACGGCGCCAAGGTCGTTGCCAAGATGAAGGAGCTTCCGACCGACGATCCGCTGTTCGGCAAGGGCCCGCTGCGCGAGGACGGCCGCCGCATCATCCCGGCCTATCTGTTCGAGGTGAAGAAGCCCGAGGAGTCGAAGGGGCCGTGGGACTATTACAAGCTGGTCGCGACCATCCCGGCGGAAGATGCCGCCAAGCCGCTCAAGGACAGCGAGTGTCCGCTGGTGAAGAAGTGACCGCGTAGCGGTCATCCCCGGGGCGATGCAAAGCATCGAGCTATGGTGCGCAATTGCGCACCTGAGGATTTCGCGCGGCATCGATGCTGCCGTAGGGTGGGCAAAGCGAAGCGTGCCCACCGCTACTTGAAGTCATGGAGAGATGGTGGGCACGGCGCAAGTGCGCCTTTGCCCACCTTACGAGACCGTCTTCGTATTCGCCAGCGTCCGCACCGCGATCGCGACGCAACCTACCATCAACACCGCCGCAAGCAGAAACGGCGCGCCGGGCAAATGCAGCGGCGCGCTGCCGCCGATGAAATATGAAAACGTCAGCGTGAACAGGAACGGCCCCACGAGCTGCGCGACGCTCTGCACGCTCGAGGTCGCGCCCTGCAACTGGCCCTGCTGATCGGGCGCGACCAGCCGCGTCATCAGCGCCTGAAGTGCAGCACCCGCGATTCCCCATAGCGACATCACGGGAATGCCGAGCCAGAACAGCAGCCCGGTCGTGGCGCTGCCGAAGATCGAAAAGCCGATGGCGCCGCAGCATAATCCAAGCAGCAATGTGCTCCGTTCGCCAAGCACGCGCACGATCGGCCCGATAGCGAGCCCTTGCACCAGCATGGCGCAGACGCCGACCATCGCCAGCGTCAGCCCGACGGTCTTGGAATCCCAGCCATAGCGATAGGTCGCATAGAGCACGAAGGTCGACGGCAGCACGACATGCGCGACCTGTGCGATAAAATTGATCACCGACAAAGCCGCCAGCCCCGCATTGGAGCGCAGCAGATGCACGGCCCCGACCGGATTGGCGCTGGTCCAGCGGAACGGCGCGCGCTTCTCCTGCGCCAGTGATTCCGGCAGGATCAACAGGCCGTAGAGCGCGTTGGCAAAGCTCAAACCCGCCGAAGCCCAGAACGGCAATCGCGGATCGATATCGCCGAGCAGGCCGCCCAGCGCCGGGCCGAGGATGAAGCCGGCACCGAACGCCGCACCAATCTTGCCAAACACCGCCGCGCGCCGCTCCGGCGGCGTGATGTCGGCGATATAGGCAAAGGCGGTCGAGATGCTGGCCGAGGTGATGCCGGAGATCACGCGGCCGACGAACAGCCAATTCAGCGACGGCGCCAGCGCCATCAGCACGTAGTCGGCGGCAAGCCCGAAATTCGACAACAGCACCACCGGCCGACGACCGAAACGATCCGACAGCGCGCCGAGCAGCGGCGAGAACACGAATTGCATCAGCGCCCAGGCCGTGCCGAACAGACCGAAGATGCGGGCTGCATGCGCGGTGTCGTTGCCGACAAAACTCTCGATCAGCTTAGGCAGGATCGGCATGATCACGCCGAGCGCGAGCATGTCGAGCAGGATGGTGACGAAGATGAAGGCGACGGCACCGCGCCGGACCGGCGCAGCGCCTTGCGCCATCGCCTCACCGGCCTCGCCGCTCACGACGGCCGCTTGCGCTTGTGCGCGAAGGGATTGGCCTTCTCGCGCAAGGTGATGCGCACCGGCGTGCCCGGCAGGTCGAAGGCCTCGCGCATCGAGTTGATGAGGTAGCGCAAGTAAGACTGCGGCACGGCATCCGCACGCGAGCAGAACAGCACGAAGCTCGGCGGGCGCGCTTTGGTCTGCGTGATGTAGTTCAGCTTCAGCCGGCGGCCGGATACCGCGGGCGGCGGATTGGCCTGGACCGCTTCTTCGAACCAGCGGTTCAATGCCGAGGTCGAGACGCGCTTATTCCAGAGTGCGTAAGCGTCCTGGATCGCCTGCATCAGGCGATCGATGCCCTCGCCCATCAGGCCGGAGACGGCGACGATCGGCACGCCCTTGACCTGCGGCAGCCAATGGTCGGCGTCGCGACGCAACGTCGAGATCGCGCCGCCGCCCTTGGTCTCCATCAGGTCCCATTTGTTGACGGCGAGCACCATCGCCCGGCCCTCGCGCTCGATCAGATCGGCGATGCGCAGATCCTGCTCCTCGAAGCGGTTCTGCGAATCCATCATCATCACGACGACTTCGGCAAAGCGCACTGCGCGCAGCGCGTCCGCAACCGAGAGCTTTTCCAGCTTCTCCTCGATGCGGGAGCGCCGGCGCAGACCTGCCGTATCGAACACGCGAAATTCGCGGCCCTTCCAATTGAGCTCGACCGCGATGGAATCGCGCGTGGTGCCGGCCTCCGGGCTCGTCAGCAGGCGCTCCTCGCCGAGCAGATGGTTGATCATTGTCGACTTGCCGGCATTGGGCCGGCCGACGATGGCAACCCGGATCGGACGCGTCGCGGCCTCTTCCTCGGTGAGAGGCTCGTCGTCCTCGGCCTCATCCTCGTCGACGGGCTCCGGCATCAGCTTAGCGAGCTCATCGTAGAGTTCGCCCATGCCCTCGCCATGCTCGGCCGAGATCTGGATGGGATCGCCGAGGCCGAGCGCAAAGGATTCCATCGCGCCGGCGTCGCCATGCTTGCCTTCGCTCTTGTTGGCGACCAGCAGCACCGGCTTGTTGGCCTTACGGGCGAAATCGGCGAAGGCGCGGTCGGTGGGCGTGAGGCCGATACGTGCATCGATCACGAAGAACAGGGCATCGGCCTGCGCGATCGCAGTCTCGGTTTGCTCCTGCATGCGCGCGGTCAGCGAACCCTTGGCGCCCTCGTCGAGGCCGGCGGTATCGATGATGGTGAATTCGAGATCGCCGAGCCTGGCCTCGCCCTCGCGGCGGTCGCGGGTGACGCCGGGCAAGTCATCGACAAGCGCAAGCTTCTGTCCGACCAGGCGGTTGAACAGCGTCGACTTGCCGACATTGGGTCGGCCGATGATGGCTATCGTAAAGGACATCAGTCATTCGTGCGCCGTCGAGGTAGCGCCTGTCAAATCGGTGAAAAATATCAGCGCGAGAAACTGCCGCTGGGCATCGGCGCCGGGAAGGCCCCCTGCGTCTGCTGTTGCTGGGTGGTCTGCGCCGATTGCGCCGGCTGCTGTGCGGGTTGATCCGGTGGTGGCGCGGTGGTGCGCTTGCGGACGATCTTATGCTTGGGCGGGGGAGCCGCCGGCGCCGGTGCCGCCTCGGGCTGGGCCTCGCCGTCGACCTCGCCGGCCGGCGCTTCAGCTGGTGCGGCTGCGGTCGCGGCAGGCTGCTTGCTCTTCTTGCCCTTTGCGGATTTCGACGATTTGGCGGGCTCAGCCGGCGGAGGCTCGGCCGGCAGCGCCGCGACGGCAGGTGCGTTCGGATCCTGCTGTTGCTGCGCGCCCTTGTACATGTCCTTCGGCACGCCCTGCTCGAGACCCGGCACGCCCTCGGGGAAGACCGGCTTGCGGTCGCCCGGCAGCTTCTTCTTGGTGTCGAGGAAGTCGAGCAGATCGCTCGGATCGAATCCGCCGCTGGAGCAGCCGCCCAGGAGGCCCGTGAAGGCGATCAGGACGGCAGCTGCGATGAAACGTGGCGTACGGCGCATATCGATATCTCGTCTCAGCTCTCTAGACCGTCAGCTCAGCTCTTGGCGACGGGGGGCAGCAGGGCCTGGAGCGCTTCGGCGCGCGAGCGCAGGCCCGGCGGCGTCTCGCCATCCTCGGCGATCGCGTCGACCCATTTGCGGGCCGCGGTCATGTCGTTGTTGCGCCAGGCCGACAGCGCCAGTAACTCGCGGGCGCTGTGGCGGAAGGTCGATTTAGGCTCGGCAGAAGTCTCCAGCCGCTGCTGGATGTCGGCGTAGCTAGCGCTGTCCACGAGCAGGCCGGCGGCGCGAATCTTGGCAAGATCCCGCCACTCGCTGCCGACACCGGTGTCAGCCACGATATCGTCGTACATCTTGGCCGCCGCCTTGGAATCGCGGGCCGATGCCTCGGCCGCAGCGCGGAGCCGCGCCAGGGTGCGGTAGCCGGATGGGGCCTTGGCAGCGAGATCGGCAAAGGCCGTCTCGGCCTCGGCGTGCTTGCCCTGCTCCGACAGCTCGACGGCCTTCTCGAAGATCGCGCCGGCCTCGGCGGCCTTCTTGGCCTCCAGATACTGGTAGCCGCGCCAGCCGCCCACAGCCGCCACGACCAGCACCATCAGGGCGATGAAGTAGAGCGAATATTTGTCCCACAGCTTTTTGAGCTGCTCGCGACGGACTTCCTCGTCGACTTCGTCAAATAATTCAGACACTTATGCTAATCCCATGCCCGGCCGGGACCGCGCGCCACATCGTGCGCGTCTAAAGCCCGTCCCCACGTCGCGGCGGCGATACCCTATCGATATGGCGGAGGCAAGGCAAAGCAAGGCCGATCAAGGCGTTAACGCGCGATCCGGGATAATCCGGGAAACCGGGGACCGCCCGGTCCGAGCCCCTACCACAGCTCCCGCAGCTGCCGTTTCAGCACCTTGCCATTGGCATTGCGCGGGAGCGGCTCGGCGGTGATCGCCATCGTCTCCGGCACCTTGTAGTCGGACAGCCGTTCGGCGCACCAGGATCGCAGGTCGTCGCCGGCAACGGGTGTGCGCGTGACCACCACCGCATGGACGCGCTCGCCCAGCACCGGGCACGGCTTTGCGATGATCGCACTCTCGACCACGGCGGGGTGGCCGGCCAGCACGGATTCGACCTCGGCCGAATAGATCTTCAGGCCGCCGCGGTTGATCATGTCCTTCTGCCGGTCGAACACGCGGACGAAGCCTTCGGCGTCGACCGAGCCAAGATCGCCGGAATGCCAGAAGCCGGCGGTAAAACTCTCGGCCGTGGCCTTCGGGTTGTTCCAGTAGCCCTTGATGACGGACGCGCTCTGGATCCAGAGCTCGCCGATCTCGCCGGGCGGCAGCTCGCGCTCGTCCGTTCCCATCACCATGATGCGCGCACCCGGACACGGCAGGCCGACACTGTCGATGTGGCTTGCGGTCAACTCGCCCGGCATGATGGTGGACGGCGACGTCGTCTCGGTGGAGCCGTAGCAATTCGCGAGCTTCAGGCCCGGAATCGTCGCCTCGAGCTTCTCGATGGTCGCGACCGGCATCGGTGCGCCGCCGAAACCGCCGATGCGCCAGCTCGAAAGATCATAGCTGTCAAAATCCGGCTGCAGCAGGCAGAGATTGTACATCGCCGGCACCATCACCGTGTAGGTGACGCGCTCGCGCGCGGCGAGCTTGAGATAATCAGCCGCCTTGAATTCAGGCATGATGATCAGCGCGCCACTGCTGCGGATCATGGTCGTGATGTTGGCGACGACGCCCGTGACGTGCCCGAGCGGCACGGCCGCGATCGAGCGGTCGGCTGCCGTCAATTGCAAACAGGACACGAACACCATCGAGGAATGCACGATGTTGCAATGGGCCAGCATCGCGCCCTTCGGCTTGCCGGTTGTGCCCGAGGTGTAGAGGATCATCGCGGTGTCCTCCTCGCTCACTTCGACAGGTGTCGGAGCCGGAGCGTTGTCCGCGAGCACCGCGAAGCGCGACAGCGCCGGATCGCCGTCGATGGCAACGCGATGGATCACATCGGGCACATCCTGCGCATCGGGCAGCCGCTCGGCGAGACCCGCTTCGTGGATCAGGATTTTGGCGCCGCAATCAGTCAGGACATAGGCGATCTCCGGCTTCTGCTGGCGCGTGCTGAGCAGCACGGTGACCAGCCCTTCATGCGCGGCGGCAAACAGTAGCAGTGGGAATTCGATGCGGTTACCGAGCAGGATCGCAACACGGTCGCCGCGCTGCAGGCCGAGCTTGCGAAAGCCCGAGGCAATCCGCGTGGCCTGCTCCACCGCCTGCCGCCAGCTCAGCCGGACATTGCCGCAGACCAGCGCCTCGCCATCGCCGTTACGCGCGGCGGCCTCGGCAATCATCGCCCAGAGACTAGCCGGTCGATCGGTGAAGGCCGGCACCACCCGATCGCCAAAACGCGTCTCGAACCGCATCGGTGGAATCTGAGATTGCGACCAGTCCATCGGAGGGTCCTCGGCTTGTTGCTTTTGTCACCTTCCGCGCATGCGCACGCGGGTGCTGTCTTGCGCTGATCGGCTACCCACCCATGACGGGAACACCGATCACGACAGGATGGAATGCAAACGCCAACGCCAGATAGGCGACGATGCCGACCGCAATCGCAATCAGATCGTTGGTGACGCCGCCCACGGGAATCGGCGGACCGCCGCTATCGGTGCGATGCTTGAGCGAAATGCGGTCATAGACCCCCCAGCCCAGAAACGAGCCGAACAGGATGATGGAGCCGAGATCGCCATTGGCGAGCAGATGCGCCGCCGCCCACAGCTTGACGCCGGCAAGCATCGGATGCTTCAGCGTCGCATAGATGCGGCCACGCAAATAGGACGCGACCACCAGGATGACGGCAGGCAGCATCAGCGCCACCGTGATGTGCTTCATCGCCTTCGGCGGATACCAGACATCGATCCAGCCGGTCGCGCGATAATGGGCAAAACCCCAGATGATCAGCGCCAGTCCCGCAAGCGAGACGACCGAATAGAGGATCTTGTAGGTCCCCTCGCCCAGCCGCGCGATCGCCTGCGCGCGCGCGTCACGTT
The DNA here is from genome assembly GCF_049949285.1 of Bradyrhizobium ganzhouense. Taxonomy (NCBI): domain Bacteria; kingdom Pseudomonadati; phylum Pseudomonadota; class Alphaproteobacteria; order Hyphomicrobiales; family Nitrobacteraceae; genus Bradyrhizobium; species Bradyrhizobium ganzhouense. The sequence continues at coordinate 4,328,508 of NZ_CP181318.1, read as the reverse complement.
TCGTTGTGAAAACATGGGCGGCAAAAAACAGCACCAGCCCCAGGATCATCACCAGCAGACCCACGACATCCTCCCCTCAACCAGCGCCCCCGCCCATGGCGTATCATCGATTGGCCGCCGGTCGCAACTGATGCGCTATTTGCCAGTCTCGCGATTATCGACGTAGCGGATCGCGATCGGACGCCCGGCCAGGGCGCCCCCGAGGCCGCTGGTGAATTTCAGCGGCAGGCAGGCATTCAGCGACGAATTGATCGCGTTGAGGTAGGTGGTTCGTGTATCGGCGGGGACGCCCGCAGTCGCAAAGGTCAGCCGAGGCGGACCGATCAGGCCGCCGGCTTTATTGAAGCTGAAGCGGACAGCCACCTGCATGCCTGCGTGCGCATTGTCCGATGGCGGTGACCAGCAAGTGCGAAGCTCGGCAAAGAGATCGCCGATCGTATCGAGATCGTGATCCGGTTTTTGATACTTGGCCCGATCAGTCTCGGCGGGCACGCTCTCGATCGTGAGCTGGAGGTTCTGGCCATAGGGATAGTCGATCTCGGGAATGCAGGGGCCGGGCTCGAGCGGACTGCAATAGGACGGCGTGCAGGGCCGGCCGTCGAGCACACTACACGGCTCGTGCGCAAACGGGATCGGATTGATCTGGCGACGCTGCGCGTCGGCGGCGACGGTTGATGTCGCCAACAGTGTGAGAACGAGAATGCCGCGCCACATGTCTTAAGCTCGCGATGTCACGTCGGTGAAACGTGGCACCGTTCGTGACTGCGTCAAGCCCGCGGACGTTCACATACTCGCGCTCAAGTGGCCGGGCTTCGCCCTAGCCCTTCTTCTTGACGTCCTTGACGTTGGTGAACTCGATGCCCTCGGCGCGTTCCCTTGTGTAGCCGAGATAGAACTCGTTTCGGGCGAGATACACGGGATCGCCGTCGACATCGTCGGCGATGCTGGAGGTGTTGGCTGCGATGAAGGTGTCGAGCTTCTTGCGGTCCTCCGAGGAAACCCAGCGGGCGAGCTGGAACTCGCTCACCTCGAACTCGACCGGCAGCGAATATTCCGCATCGAGCCGTGCCTTGAGCACGTCGAGCTGCAGCGCGCCGACCACGCCGACCAGCGCCGGAGCACCGTCGCGCGGACGGAACACCTGCACGACGCCCTCTTCCGACATCTGCTGAAGCGCTTCCTTCAGCTTCTTCGCCTTCATCGCGTCGGTGAGACGGACGCGGCGAACGATTTCAGGCGCGAAGCTCGGCACGCCGACGAAGTTGAAATCCTCGCCCTCGGTCAGCGTATCGCCGATGCGCAGCGTGCCGTGATTGGGAATGCCGACGACGTCGCCGGCAAAGGCCTCGTCCGCCACCGAACGGTCCTGGGCAAAGAAGAATTGCGGGCTCGACAGCGGCATGCTCTTGCCGGTGCGCACCAGCTTCGCCTTCATGCCGCGGCTGAGCTTACCGGAGCAGAGCCGCGCAAACGCGATGCGGTCGCGGTGGTTCGGATCCATGTTGGCCTGGATCTTGAACACGAAGGCGCTCATGCGCGGATCGGTCGCTTCGACCTTGCGCTGGTCGCTGTCCTGGGCGCGCGGTTCGGGCGCGAACTTGCCGAGGCCTTCCAAGAGATCGCCGACGCCGAAATTGCGTAGCGCGCTGCCGAAATAGACCGGCGTCAGATGGCCCTCGCGGAACGCGTCGAGCTCGAACGGTTTCGAGGCCTCAGTGACGAGCTCGAGCTCATCCTTCACCGCCGAGACGTCGAGATTGGCATTGAGCTTGGCAAGTTCAGCGATCTCGATCTGCTGCGCAGCGCCCGTCTTGGCACCGCCGCCTTCGAGCAGGCGTACGCCACCATTGACGACGTCATAGGTGCCGAGGAAATCGCGGCCGCGGCCGACCGGCCAGGTCATCGGCGTGGTGTCGAGCGCCAGCGTCTTCTCGATCTCGTCGAGCAGCTCGAAAACGTCGCGGCTCTCGCGGTCCATTTTGTTGATGAAGGTGATGATCGGGATATCGCGAAGACGACACACCTCGAACAGCTTTCGCGTCCGCGCCTCGATGCCCTTGGCGGCGTCGATCACCATAACGGCGGAGTCGACCGCCGTGAGCGTACGATAGGTGTCTTCCGAAAAGTCTTCGTGGCCCGGCGTATCCAGGAGGTTGAAGACGAGGCCTTCAAACTCGAAGGTCATGACCGAGGTCACGACCGAGATGCCGCGCTCGCGCTCGATCTTCATCCAGTCCGAGCGGGTGTTGCGCCGTTCGCCCTTGGCCTTGACCTGGCCGGCCAGATTGATGGCGCCGCCGAACAGCAGCAGCTTTTCGGTCAGCGTGGTCTTGCCGGCGTCCGGGTGCGAAATGATCGCAAACGTACGGCGCCGGGCCACTTCCTCGGAAAGCGGCGAACGGGACGGCGATTCGGATGGAACAGCGGTATCGGACATGGCGGGGCAGCGTTTGGCAGGGAAAACGGACGCAATCAAGGGCGTTTTGTCGCAATGCGGAATGGCCGCACCACCCCCATATAGGGATGCGAAGGACGACATTCTCCTCACCACACCATCTGCGGGGACGACCCTGCCATATCCGGAGGGTTCGCCATGGCATGGGCCATTCTGTTCGCCGCAGGTCTCCTCGAGATCGGCTGGGCGATCGGGCTGAAATATACCGAGGGGTTCTCGCGGCTGGTGCCGTCGGCCCTGACGCTGGCCGCGATGGCCGGCAGCGTCATCCTGCTCGGCGTCGCGCTCAAATCCCTGCCAATCGGAACCGCCTATGCGGTCTGGACCGGCATCGGCGCGGTCGGAACCGCGACGCTGGGCATCATCCTGTTGGGCGAACCGGCCACCGCACTTCGCCTCGCCAGCATCGGGCTGATCGTGGCCGGCATTGTCGGGCTGAAGCTCGTTACTTGAATATCAGGACCGCCCACCAGCTCAGCGCCGCGACGATGGCCGAGGCCGGGATCGTGATCACCCAGGCATAGACGATCGAGCTCGCCACGTTCCAGCGCACCGCCGAGACGCGGCGGGCCGCGCCGACGCCGACGATGGCGCCGGTGATGGTGTGGGTGGTCGAGACGGGAACGCCGAGGAAGGTGGCTATGAACAGGGTTGCCGCCCCGCCGGTCTCGGCGCAGAAACCCTGCATCGGCGTCAGCTTGGTGATGCGCAGGCCCATGGTGCGGACGATGCGCCAACCGCCCATCAGCGTGCCCAGTGCCATCGCGGCCTGGCAGGACAGCACCACCCAGAACGGCACGGTGAATTCGCCGCCGAGATGGCCCTGCGAATAGAGCAGCACGGCGATGATGCCCATCGTCTTCTGCGCATCATTGCCGCCATGGCCGAGCGAATAGAGCGAGGCGGAGGCGAATTGCAGGATGCGGAAGGCGCGGTCGACCGCGAACGGCGTCGAACGCACCGAGAGCCAGGACACGATCGCAACTAGCACCATCGCAAGCAGGAATCCGACCAGCGGCGACAGCACGATCGCCAGCACCGCCTTGGTCAGTCCGCTCCAGACCGCCGCCGATAGTCCGGCCTTGGCCATGCCGCCGCCGACGAGGCCGCCGATCAGCGCATGCGAGGAGGAAGACGGGATGCCGATCGCCCAGGTCACGAGATTCCAGACGATGGCGCCGACAAGCGCTGCGAAGATCACCTGGGCATCGACAATCGCGGGATCGATGATGCCGGTGCCGATGGTTTGAGCGACGTGCAGCCCAAACACCGTGAAGGCAACGAAATTGAAGAACGCAGCCCAGAACACCGCGAACTGCGGCCGCAGCACGCGCGTGGACACGATGGTCGCGATCGAATTGGCGGCGTCGTGCAAGCCGTTCAGAAAGTCGAACAGCAGCGCGACGGCAATCAATCCGACCAGGACGGGAAGACCCAACGCAGCATCCACGGCGCGGCCCCTGCCCTAAACCTGTTCAATAACGATGCTGTTGATCTCGTTCGCGACGTCGTCGAAGCGATCGGCCACCTTCTCGAGGTGATCGTAGATTTCGACGCCGACGATGAAGTCCATCGCACTGCCGTCACGGTGCTTGAGGAACAACTCCTTCAGCCCGATGTCATGGAGATCGTCGACGCGGCCTTCGAGCTTGGTCAGCTCTTCGGTGATCGCGGTCAGCATCGCGACATTGGGCCCGATTGACTGCATCAGCGGCAGCGCACGTCCGACCAGATTGGCGCATTCGATCAGGAGCGCACCGATCTCGCGCATGGGCGGCTCGAAGGTGCGGACCTCGAACAGCATCACGGCTTTGGCGGTCTGCTGCATCTGGTCGATGGCATCGTCCATCGAGGTAATGAGGTTCTTGATGTCGCCGCGGTCGAACGGCGTGATGAAGGTGCGGCGCACCGCCGTCAGCACCTCGCGCGTGATGTTGTCGGCATCGTTCTCGAACTGGTTGACGCGCTGACAGTAGACCGGCGTCTCCTCGCCGCCGTTCAGCACGCCCTGGAGCGCGATCGCGCCCTGGATCACGGTCTGGGCGTGGCGGTCGAACAGGTCGAAGAACCGTTCTTCCTTGGGCAGGAAAGCGCGAAACCATCGCATCATGGGGATAGTCTACCGGTTGGACATGGCCCGGCCCGAACGGACCGTCACAAAACTGTCATAGACCATTTTCGCGCCGCGCGCGTGTCATCGCGCCCGCAGAGCCGGACCATCCACCGCTTTCGCGCACCAGTCAAATTGGTGCAATATCAATGATTTAGAGCGACCGCCGGAAGTAATGGGCAATTTCACCAACGACGCCACGGCGGAAGGTGAGCACGCAGATCACGAAGATCGAGCCCTGGATCACCGTCACCCACTGGCCGAAGCCGGCCAGATATTGCTGCATGGCGATGATCGCGAAGGCACCGACCACCGGACCGAAAATGGTGCCGAGACCGCCGACCAGCGTCATCAGCACGACTTCGCCCGACATCGACCAGTGCACGTCGGTGAGCGAGGCGTTCTGCGCCACGAACACTTTCAGCGCGCCGGCAAAGCCTGCCAGCGTCCCAGACAGGACAAACGCCAGGAACTTGTACTGGTCGGTCCGGTAGCCAAGCGAGATGGCGCGCGGCTCGTTCTCACGGATCGACTTCAGGACCTCGCCGAACGGCGAGTTGATGATGCGATAGATCAGCAGGAAGCCCGCGAGGAAGCCGACCAGCACGACATAATAGAGCACGGTCGGCTTGGACAGATCGAGCACGCCGAACATGTGCCCCTGCGGAATGCCCTGGATACCGTCCTCACCATGAGTGAACGGCGCCTGGAGATAGATGAAGTACAGCAGCTGCGACAGCGCCAGCGTGATCATCGAGAAATAGATGCCCTGGCGGCGAATCGAGATGAAGCCGGTGACGAGCGACAGCCCGAACGCCGCGACGATGCCGACGAGGATGCCGAGTTCAGGCGGCAGCGCCCATACTTTCAGCGCGTGCGCGCTGCAGTAGCCGGCGGTGCCCATGAACATCGCATGGCCGAACGACAACAGGCCGCCATATCCGATCAAGAGATTGAAGGCGCAGGCGAGCAGCGCGAAGCAGAGCGCCTGCATCACGAAGAACGGGTAGATGCCGCTGAACGGCACCGAGGCCAGCAGCAGCGCCATCACCACGAAGACGATCATCTCGTCACGCATCGCGCGCGGGGTCATCGGCAGCGTGTCGTCCGTCAAGGCTGTCATATCAGGCTGCCCTTCCCGTCAATCCCGTTGGCTTCACCAAGAGCACCAGCACCATCAGCACGAACACGACGGTGTTGGAGGCCTCGGGGTAGAAATACTTGGTCAGGCCCTCGATCACACCGAGCGCGAAGCCGGTGACGATGGAGCCCATGATCGACCCCATGCCGCCGATCACCACCACCGCAAACACCACGATGATCAGGTCGGCGCCCATCAGCGGCCGGACCTGGTTGATCGGCGCCGAGAGCACGCCGGCGAGCGCGGCCAGGCCGACGCCGAGGCCGTAGGTCAACGTGATCATGCGCGGCACGTTGATGCCGAAGGCACGCACCAGCGTTGGATTTTCAGTGGCAGCGCGCAAATAAGCGCCGAGCCGCGTCTTCTCGATCAGGAACCAGGTCGCGATGCACACCGTCAGCGAGAAGATGACGACCCAGCCGCGATAGACGGGTAAGAACATGAAGCCGAGATTCATGCCGCCCTTGAGCTGGTCAGGAATGGCGTAAGGCAGGCCGGAGGAGCCGAAAAAGTTCTGGAACACACCCTGCACGATCAGCGCGATGCCGAAGGTCAGCAGCAATCCGTAGAGATGGTCGAGCCCGGTCAGGAATTTCAGCATGGTCCGTTCCAGGATCATGCCGAAGATGCCGACGATGATCGGCGCAAGCAGCAGCGCCCACCAGTAGTTGATGCCGCCGAGGTTCAGCAGGAAATAGGCGACGAAGGCGCCCATCATGTAGAGCGCACCATGGGCGAAATTGATGATGTTGAGCATGCCGAAGATGACGGCGAGCCCGAGACTGAGCAGCGCGTAGAACGAGCCGTTGATCAGTCCCACCAGTAGCTGTGCGTAGAGAGCCTGCATCGATCCAGCACCCAGTCCCTTCGGCGTTCCCAAAGTAGCGCCCGCCGGCGAGCTGCCGGCGGGCTGTTGGTCTTACTTCTTAAGCAGCGCGCACTTGCTCTCGGAGAGCGGCGTGAAGGCCTGATCGCCCGGCACCGTGCCGACGAGCTTGTAGAAGTCCCACGGTCCCTTGGACTCGGAGGGCTTCTTGACTTCGAACAGATAGGCGTTGTGGATGGTGCGGCCGTTGGGCTGGATCTCACCCTTGCCGAACAGTTCGTCCTCCGTCGGCATCGACTTCATCTTCTCGACGACCTTGACGCCGTCATGAGGATTGCCGCCGAGCGCATCCAGCGCCTTGAGATAGTGGCGCACGCCCGCATAGACGCCCGCCTGCACCATGGTCGGCATTGCGCCGCTCTTCATCTTCTCGGAGAACCGCTTGGAGAAAGCCCGGGTCTGGTCGTTCATGTCCCAGTAGAAGGTCTCGGTGAAGTTCAGGCCCTGCGCGGTTTCAAGACCGATCGCCTTGACGTCGGTGAGGAACAAGAGCAGCGCCGCGAGCTTCTGGCCGCCCTTGACGATGCCGAACTCGGCGGCCTGCTTGATCGTATTGGTGGTATCGCCGCCGGCATTGGCAAGGCCGATGATCTTGGCCTTGGAGGCCTGCGCCTGGAGCAGGAAGGACGAGAAGTCCGGCGTGTTGAGCGGATGCTTGACGCCGCCGACGACCTTGCCGCCGTTGGCGGTGATGACGGCGGTAGTGTCGCGCTCGAGCGCCGCACCGAAGGCGTAGTCCGCGGTCAGGAAGAACCAGGTATCGCCACCGGCCTTCACCAGAGCCTGGCCCGTGGTGTGAGCCAGCATGTAGGTGTCGTAGGTCCAGTGCACGGTGTTGGGCGAGCACTGCGCGTTGGTGAGGTCGGAGGTCGCCGCCCCCGAATTGATGTAGACGCCGTTCTTTTCCTTCACGACGTTGTTAACGGCGAGCGCCACGCCGGAATTCGGCACGTCGACGATGATGTCGACCTTGTCGACATCGAACCACTGCCGCGCGATCGCGGTGCCGATGTCCGGCTTGTTCTGGTGATCGCCCGAGATGATGTCGATCTTCCAGCCCTTCGCGGCGAGGCCGGAATCCTCAACGGCCATTTGCGCGGCCAAGGTCGAGCCGGGGCCACCGAGGTCGGCGTAGAGGCCAGACTGATCGGACAGTGCGCCGATCTTGACAGTCTTGTCCTGCGCGAAGGCCGCGCCAGCGGTGGTAACTGCCAATGCAGTGCCGAGCAGAAACGACGCAATCGACTTTGTCTTCATGCTACTTCCCTTGTGAATTTTTCTTAGCCGTTCGACTCTGGGCCGTCCTAGACGCCGAGATAGGTGTGGAGCTTGTCCATGTTGGCGGCAAGCTCCGAATTGGAAAACCCGTCAATGATCTTGCCGTGCTCGACGACATAATAGCGGTCGGCGACGGTGGATGCGAACCGGAAGTTCTGCTCGACCAGAAGGATCGTGAAACCTTCCTTCTTCAGCCGCGCAATGGTGTGACCGATCTGTTGAATGATGACAGGCGCAAGACCTTCGGTCGGCTCGTCCAGCATCAGGAAGCTGGCGCCGGTGCGCAGGATGCGCGCGATCGCGAGCATCTGCTGCTCGCCGCCGGACAGCTTGGTGCCCTGGCTGTTGAGCCGCTCCTTCAGATTCGGAAACAGATCGAAGATCTGTTCGAGCGGCAGCCCGCCCGGCCGTACCACCGGCGGCAGCAACAAATTCTCCCGCACGTCGAGACTGGAGAAAATTCCCCGCTCCTCCGGGCAGAACGCGATGCCCATGCGGGCGATCTTGTCGGAGGTCGCGCGGATGATCTCCTGATTGTTGAATTTGATCGAGCCGGCACGCTTGCCGATGATGCCCATGATCGACTTCAGCGTGGTCGTCTTGCCGGCGCCGTTGCGCCCGAGCAGCGTCACGACCTCGCCCGCGTTCACGTCGAAATTGATCCCGTGCAGGATGTGGGACTCGCCATACCAGGATTCGAGGTTGCGGACCTGGAGGATATTACCGCCGGTTGCGGCCTTCGCCGGAGCCTCGGCCATTGCAGTCTCAGGCATGACCGGCTCCCAGATAGGCTTCCTTGACGCGTTCGTCCTTGGTGAGTTCGCTGTAGTGGCCCTGCGCAAGCACCTGCCCGCGCGTCAGCACGGTGATGATGTCGGAGAGATTGGCCACGACGCTTAGGTTATGCTCGACCATCAGGATGGTGTATTTCGCCGAGATGCGCTTGATCAGCGCCGCGATCTTGTCGATGTCCTCGTGGCCCATACCGGCCATCGGCTCGTCCAGCAGCATCATCTCCGGGTCGAGCGCGAGCGTGGTTGCGATCTCGAGCGCGCGCTTGCGCCCATAGGCCATCTCGACCGCAGGCGTGTTGGCGAACTCGCTGAGACCCACATCGTTCAACAGCTCACGCGCGCGGTCGTTGAACTGATTCAGCACCGACTTGGAGCGCCAGAAATCAAAGGAGCTGCCGTGCTGGCGCTGGAGCGCGACACGGACATTCTCCAGCGCGGTCATATGCGGAAATACCGCCGATATCTGGAACGAACGCACCAGCCCCAAGCGCGCGACATCGGCCGGCGCCATCGCGGTGATGTCCTGCCCCTTGTACAGGATTTTGCCGGCAGACGGCTTGAGGAACTTGGTCAGAAGGTTGAAGCACGTCGTCTTGCCGGCCCCGTTCGGGCCGATCAACGCGTGAATACTCCCACGGCGGACCTTGAGCGCAACGTCGCGGACGGCGAAGAAGCCCGCGAACTCCTTGGTCAAGCCTTCCGTTTCGAGAATGAACTCATCGGCCAAACAGATTTCCCCCTGCCCGCGCAATACGCGTGGCTGTCCTTGTTACTTCGGCTTTCCGGGGGCCTTGGAGCCTTCCCGGAACACCGCCTCCGGGCGCGGAATATGCCGGAGGTGACGGGGGTTAGGCAAGGCGGAAAGCTGAGCAGGTCAGGCCTCCGGCCGGGAGTCTTATGCTCCCTTAGTTGGAGGTTTTGTGATGTTGCGCCTGCCGGCCTTCCGGTTCGCAAGACACCGGTCATCAAGCCGTCGTTAACGGTCTTTGGTCCCGCGCGCCAGCCTTCATCAAAAATTTCCCCACCGCAGGCGATCATGTGCCGGTTTCATTCGCCGGGAATATTGTTTTGGATTTCGCCAGCGCCGCTCCCTCCGTAGTCAAATCGATCAAGCAGCGTGACCTGCTCAACACGTGGCTGCGACTTTATGCGCGCCAGCAGACTGCGCCGGCGATCTGGGAGTATCAGCCCGCGCGACTCGAGGAAGAGCTGTCCGATCTCATCTACTACACGGTGGACAATTCGGCGCCGACGCCGCACCTGACCATTCAGAGCGAGGGCACACGGATCTCGCGCGCCTATGGCCATACCGGCAAGGGAATCCTGCTGGAGGATTATGTGGGACCGCGGCTCGCGCCCTTTGTCATGCCGGTCTATCACGAATGCGTCGCGCGCGGGCTTCCGGTCTACAGCGTTGCCGAGGTCGACGACCTCTACGGCCGCGTCGTGGCCTATGAACGGCTGCTGCTGCCTTTCCTCACCGACGACAGGGTCAGCCACGTCATCGCTTCGCTCAAGACCTTCTGCGAGGATGGCGGCTTCGAGATCAAGAATCTGCTGCGCGGAAATGACGCGCTGCCGCGGCCGAAATTGCAGACGGTGATCGACCGCGACCTGTTTCACCGCACGCCCGGACGCATCGCGGCCGCTGACGTCGTCGAATTCGCCGATCAGGCCGGCGGTCCGAGCGTCACCGAGATCATCGAGCTGAATTAGCTTTTGCGCGATTTCGCGCCAACTTCCTTGTCGTAGATGTCCGGCTTGAAGCCGACCAGGAGCTTGCCGCCGATTTCGAGCACCGGCCGCTTGATCATTGATGGTTGCGCTAGCATCAGCGCCAGTGCCTTCTTCTCGGTCAGATCTTCCTTGTCGGAATCCGGCAGTTTCTTGAAGGTGGTGCCGGCGCGATTGAGCAGTGTCTCCCAGCCGAGCTTGTCGCTCCATTGCTTGAGCTTGTCCTTCTCGACGCCGGCGGCCTTGTAATCGTGGAATTCGTAGGTGACGCCATGGCTGTCAAGCCAGGCGCGCGCCTTCTTCATGGTGTCGCAATTCTTGATGCCGTAGATGATGTTGGGCAAGACGATCCTCGCGCATGCGTCGTGACGTGCTGTGGCGTTGTACGAAACTCCGCTTCGCGCGACAATATTGCCAACGACGCTTTCGACCTCCTCCGAACGGACACACCATGCACGTCACCCACGATCCCGCCGCATCCGCCTCGCCGACCATCGACTTCAACACGTTCCTTGCCGTCGATATCCGCGTCGGCACCATTGTCGATGCAAAACCGTTCCCCGAGGCGCGCAAGCCGGCCTGGCGGCTGTGGATCGACTTCGGCCCGGCCATCGGCGTGCGCAAGAGCTCGGCGCAGATCACGGAGAACCATCCGCTCGAGACGCTGGTCGGACAGCAGGTCGCGGCCGTCGTCAATTTCCCGCCGCGCCAGATCGGGCCTGTCGTCTCGGAGGTGCTGACGCTCGGCTTCCCCGACGCCGACGGCAAGGTCGTGCTGATGCAGCCGAGCAAGCCGGTGCCGAACGGCGGGCGGCTGTTCTAGAGACTCGTCACGGCCGCTTGGGAATATTCAACCCGCGCTCGACGGCCGGACGTGCCAGCCCGCGTTCGAGCCAGGAGCCGACCGATTTGAACTGGCTGAATTCGACGAGATCGCCGGCACCGTAGAAGCCGATGAGGTTGCGCACCCAGCCGAGCATGGAGATGTCGGCGATGGTGTAGTCGTCGTCCATGAACCATTGCCGGCCGGCGAGATGCGTCTCCATCACGCCGAGCAGGCGCTTGGCTTCGCTGACGTACCGGTCCCGCGGCCGCTTGTCCTCAAAATCCTTGCCGGCGAATTTGTGGAAGAAGCCGACCTGGCCGAACATCGGCCCGATGCCGCCCATCTGGAAGTGCACCCACTGGATGGTCTGGTAACGGCGCGCGGCATCCTGCGGCAGCAGCTTGCCGGTCTTCTCCGCGAGATATTGCAGGATCGCACCCGACTCGAACAGCGGCAGCGGTCTGCCGCCGGGGCCGTTGGGATCCAGGATCGCCGGAATCTTGCCGTTCGGATTGAGCGAGAGGAACTCCGGCGTCTTCTGGTCGTCCTTGCCGAAGTCGACGAGATGCACCTCATAAGGCAGCCCGATCTCCTCCAGCATGATCGAAACCTTGACGCCGTTCGGCGTCGGCAGCGAATAGAGCTGGAGCAACTCCGGATGTTTGGCAGGCCAGCGCTTGGTGATGGCAAAGGCGGAGAGATCGGACATCGGTACCTACAATCTGCTGTTGAAGCGGATCTAATCTAGGTGAGACGCAGTATCACACAAGGCTCAATAATTGATCTCCATCCGTAGACCGCGCGGATCGATCTCATCCCCGCCGACGCGCTCCGTGCTGTCGCGCGCCGCAACCGAGCAGGCGCAGGCATCGATGAGATCGTCGCGGCCGATGCCAGTGCCATGGCGCTGTGTCAGCCATTTCGGCAGCTTCGTGAAGCCGCGTTGCGCCAGCAGCGCGATGCGCTGCTCGCGGCCTTCCGCCGATGTCTTCTTCGCAAGCCGGACTTGCCTCGCGAGATTCCAGAAGATCAATTCCGGATGGGCCTCGCCGATCATCGCCTGCCGCGCCGGCGTCATGATCTCGTCGACGTCCCTGATCTTGTCCCTGATGTTCCAGAGCTGCGCCGAGACGCCCCTGCCCTTGCCTTCGTGCGTCCAATAGTGGCGATTGGCCGCCGTCATGTCAGAAAATAACCAGAGGTCGCGGCGAGCCCCGAGAAACACCGCGGGGCCCACCATTTCGCGTGCACGCAGGTCGCATGTTCGATAGCCGGTTGGCTTCAATCCGATCGGCATGTCGATCATCGCGCGCGCATTCGGCATTGCGAGCAGACGCGTGAGGCCCGGCGAGTAATCGAAGCCATGATCGCCGCGATCATCGATCCAGGCTGCGACCCAACCGAAACGAAATCCGTCGAGACCGAGATAGTTGTTCACATGTCCGGTCCCGCCGCCAACCAACGCTCGATCATCCCTCACCCTTATGCCGCGCGAACAGCCGCTGCGCCAGCAGCGCATGGCCGAGCGTGCCGCCGGCGCGCACCGCCGCCGCAATCAGTGAGGCTTCCGCCACCTCCTCGCGCGTGGCGCCGGCTTTCGCCGCCTGCGCCGTATGCACGTCGAGGCAATAGGCGCATTGCGTGGTGAGCGCGACCGCAAGCGAGATCAGCTCGCGATATTTTGGCGGAATCAGTCCGTCCTTGCGCTCGACCGCGTGGTTGAACGCGAGGAATGCGTTGGCTTCGATTGGCGCCAGCGCCACGAAGGCCGGGATCGATTTCAGATCGTCAGGGGTTTGATAATCGCTCATGGCTCATCTCGTCAGATATTCGCGCATCAGGGCGCGGGCGCGATGAAGGCGGGCCTTCACGGTCTGCCGCGTTGCGCCGAGTGCTTCGGCGATTTCGTCGATGGTCATTTCCTTGACGTCGCGCATCAGCGCGACATCGCGGTAATGCGGTGGCAGCGCCTCGAAGGCTGCGGCCACGTCGAGCCGCAGATCGGCCTCTGGCCGCGACAGCAGCACGGCCTCCGCCTGGCTCTCATCGATCGACGCCGCGAGGCCTGCCTTGTGCGCGAGGCGCAGGCATTCGCGGCGGACCACGCTGAACAGCCAGGCCGAAAATGCTAACAGCGAGCGGATCGTGCCGACATGCCGAAACAGGATCCACAGCGTTTCCTGCGCCGCGTCCTCGGCATCCGCCGAGCTGCGGCAGGTCGCGCGTGCGTAGCGGCGGATATCGGGCTGCGCCGTCTCGAGCAGACGGGCGATCGCCTGGGGATCGCCGAGCCGCGCCGCCTCGAACAGATTTGGCGAGATCACAGCCGCACTCACGACACGCCTCCCCTGCCGATACCGGCCATGGCACACATCGGGCAATAGCCGACGAGGCCGGTCACCGCGAAGGCGGCACCGCCGAGCGCGACCAGCCATGCCGGCGCACCCGTGAGATAAACCAATGCCGCGATCGCCACGGCGATCCCCGCGGCCACCCGCACCGCCTGGTGCAGGCCACCGATACTCTTCCTGTAAAACGCCATCACATCCTCCAACACGAGCCGAGGCGGAATGCCTCGACTGTGAAGAGGGCCCGATCGCGCAAAAGGATTCGCGGGCGCCTGCAATTTTTCCGCGGTCAGCCTCCGATCGCCTGGTAGGCCAGGCGCTTGAACTCGAAGAAGAAGGGATTCCAGAACCCCAGATGGCGCTGGGCCATCAGGACGCCGGCGGTATTGGCCTCAGGGCAGATCCACCAATGGGTGCCGGCGAGCCCACCCCACTGGAATTCCCCGGTCGAGTTCGGAGGATCGAACTGCGTTGGAGCGAAGGTGACGGCCCCCCCGAGGCCAAAGCCCTTGCCGGGCATCGGCCCGAGATTGGCGAAGCGGATGACCTGCCCCTCCGACAATTGATTGGTCATCATCATCCGCAACGTCTCCGGCTTCAGCAGCGAATCCGGACCGGGCAACAGGGAGCGCACCAAAGCGAGCATGTCCGGCAGGGTCGAGACCAGCCCGCCGCCGCCCGACAGCCGCGGGAACGGCCGTCGATAGGCCTGCGGATAGGGCAGATTGTCGGCGCGGGTGAGGCCCGGCTTCGTCGGATCAAGTACGTCGGCGCCGGTATAGTGCGCGACCAACCTGCCCTGCTGCGCTTCGGGCACGGAGAAGCCGGTATCGGTCATGCCGAGCGGATCGAAGATGCGTGCCTTGAAGAAGGCATCGAGGGGCTTTCCCGAGACAACCTCAACCACGCGGCCGAGCACATCGGTCGCCACCGAATATTCCCAGCTGGTGCCGGGATGATAGGACAGCGGCAGATCGGCCAGCTTGTCGATCATGTCGGTCAGCGGCGTCAACGGATTGAGCACGCCCGCCTCGTTGTAGCCCTTGAACAGCACCGAGCCGGGATCGAAGATGCCGTAGCTGAGACCCGAGGTGTGGGTCAGAAGTTGCCGGATCGTGATCGGGCTTCTTGCTGGCTCGACATCGGCGAGGCTCGAAGCGCCCTGCTTCAGCACCTTGCGATTGCCAAGCTGCGGCAGGACTTTTTCGATCGCGTCATCGAGCCCGACACGCCCCTCCTCGACCAGCAGCATGATCGCAGAGGTGACGAATATCTTGGTGTTGGAGAAGGCACGAAAGATATGGTCGGGCCGCAGCGCCGTCTTCGCCTCGCGATCAGCAAAGCCGACGCATTGCTGATCGACCACCTCGCGTCCGCGCAGCACCGCCCAGGACACGCCGGGGATGATCTCCTGATCGACGTAACGCTGCATCGCCGTCCGCGCAGCGGAAAAATCCGGTGCCTTATTTGTTGTCCTGGCGTCCATGAATAGTCCCCTCCCCGAATTGGTTGCGATGGATATAGCAACGAATCGGCCGCGGGGAAGCCCGTTCGCGCGAGGTGTGGGCAGCGCCGGCAACACCCGCATTTTTGTTTCGCCGCGTGTTTGCACCCGTGCGAGCAACACAACGAAAACGCCAGCAATCCTTGCGGCAAGACCTCATTAAGCGCGCGACCTTTAGCCTCACGGTCATGTTCAGCGTATCCCAAACTTCATCAAAGGTGACCGGCAATGACCTCGATCTCCGCAACGACCACCAATTCCTACTCCCCACTCGACCGCCTTAAGAGCGAGCTCACCAAGGAAGTCTCGGCGGGCACCATCTCTTCGAGCGATGAGTCCGCGCTCTCGTCCGCGCTCGACGACATCGATTCGTCGCTCAAGAGCGGCGCATCGAGCGCGAGCTCGTCGTCGCCGCCCTCGGCTGACGAGATGCAGTCCAAGATCGACGATCTCATCCAGAACGAGGTGTCGAGCGGCAAGCTGACCAGCGACCAGGCCAGCGAGCTGAAAAACGTGTTCGCCAACACCTTCTCCGGCAGCGCCAATGGCGCCGGCGGGCCACCACCGCCGCCCGATGGCAGCAGCGGCTCATCGAGCACGAGCAGCACCGGCAGTACGGACTCGACCTCCTCGTCCGATTCCTCGTCCAGCTCGTCTTCGGCCACCACCGCGGAGCTGATGAAGGAGCTGATCTCGCTGCTCCAGAACGCAACCAGCCAGTCGACCTCCTATAGCTCCAGCGGCAACTCGGCGTCCTCCAACGCATCGAGTGCGCTGCTCGTCGACTACACGACTTAAGGTCGGCGGCCCGGCGCACGCCGCCGGGCCCTCACCCCTGCTTCATGAACGCCGTCACGTGCAGACGGCGGCGGATGCGCATGCCCTGGCGCTGATAGAGCGCAATGGCGGAATTGTTGTTCGAGAACACGTGCAGGAACGGAATCTCGCCGCGCGCCTCGATCTGGCGCGCGACCGCGGCGAGCAGCGCCTGCGCGTAACCGCGCCCGCGATAGTCGGGGTGAACACAGACGGCCGTCATCTCGACGAACTTGCCCGGCTTCATGCGCTCGCCCGTCATCGCGACCAGCTCAGTGCCGGCGCGAATGCCGAGGAACGTGCCGAGCTCGTGCGTCCGTAGGGCGAACGGTCCGGGCTTGGTCAACGCCGTCAGCGCCATCATCGCCGGAACGTCGGCCTGACCAAGTGTGACGATCTCGGCATCGCGAAGCGGGCTATCGGCGGGCGATCCGATCATCTGCTCACCGGTCTCGGCCAGCACGACCTTGAAGCCTGCGGGAATATCGACCGGCTCTGGCGTGAACAGCGCGGCGACCTGCGAGGGCGACATGAGGTCACCGAGCGCAGCAAAGCTTGCCGCGGACATGTCGACCATGTCGGCGAACGGCGTCATGTCCACGGGATAGCGCAGCGCCCGCGCGCCACCTTCGGCCAGATGCTTATGGCTCGTCGTCAGCGCGCTCCAGATCGGACGATCCAGTAGCCGCACATCGCTCTCGGACACCGGCCTAATCCTTGTCGAAGCTGACGATGACAGCGGCGTTGGCGATGAGGATGGGGTCGTTGGCCTGCTCCGTGGCCGAGGGAATCTCCAGCCCGCCCTTAACGGCGTTGACCGTCACGGTGCCGTAGGGAAGCTCCTTGGCGACCGCCTCCTTGTCAACGGCCTCGGGATTGGGCACGCCGATCGTGACGTCGACGAACATGTCGTTCGCGGTTTTGCCGATCATCCGGAAGAAACCAAGGCTCGAATGCCGGATCGCATCCGACACCGCCCGCTTCGCCGCCTTGGTGGCGTCCCGGCCATGGACGTCGACGCCCATGCCCATCTCGGTGATACAGCGAACGCGAGTCATGATCATTCCTGTCAGTGCTGGTGTTCAGAGGGGCTGACCTTCCGCGATCCGCGCCTCCGGCACAAGCGCCTTTTCGCGCAGGAAATATGCGTTGCGGTCCTCCTCCTGCGCGTTCACGACCGCGCGAATCCGCAGCAAATCCTTGCGAGCGACCAGGCCGACCACGCGATGGCTGGCGCGATCGACCACCGGCAGACGCCCGCGATCGGAGGCGACCATGAGATCGGCGACCCGCCCCAGCACATCGTCGGGATGCGCCACCACCACCGAGGTGTCAGACACAACGTCGTCGAGCGTCGCGGCCTGGTGATCACCCTCGGTGCGCCAGCGCAGCACATCGGCGCGGGTCACCATGCCGGACAGCCGTCCATCGGCCGCGACGACGGGATAGGATTTGTGACGGCGCTGATCCGAGGTGAAGAAATCAACCGCCGCGTCGACCGACATGTCGACCGGCAGCGTGTCGACATTCGTGACCATGACATCGGCCGTCCGCATCAGCTCGAACGGATCGATCGCGTATTCGCGCGTGATGTGCTGGCCGCGGCGCGCGATCTTCTCGGTCAGGATCGAGCGCTTGAGCAGCAGCACCGTGACGGCGTGCGCCGCGCCGGTCGCCGCCAGCAGCGGCAACAGCATGTCGATATTGCCGGTCAGCTCGATAGCGAACATTACGCCGGTGAGCGGCGAGCGCATCGTGCCACCCATCATCGCGGCCATGCCGACCAGTGCCCAGAATGATGCGCCACCGGGCAGCACCAGTCCCTCCATCCAGCCGGCCGTGCCGCCGAGGATCAGCAGCGGCGCCAGCACGCCGCCCGACGTGCCCGAGCTCAGCGCGACCACCCAGATTACCGATTTCACCAGCAGCAGCCGGATCGCTTCGTCGCGCACCATGTGGCCGGACAGGAGATCGGCTATGACGTCATAGCCGACGCCAAGCGCGCGCGGATCAATCAGGCCGCCAAGGCCGACGACGAGGCCACCGAGCGTCGGCCACCACATCCAGTGCAGCGGCAGATGATCAAACATGTCTTCGATGGCGTAAAGCAGCCGCGTCATCAGCCCGGATTGCAGGCCGGCGACGATGCCGACGCCGATCGCAGCCACGAGGCCCCACCAGGGCAAGTCCGGCCGCTCTGCGAACGGAAACAGCGGTCCTGTCCCGAACAGCAGCGGGCGCCACGCCGCCGAGATCACCGCTCCCGTCACCACGGGGAGGAAGCTGCGCGGCTTCCATTCGAACAGCAGCAGCTCGACCGCGAGCAGTACCGCCGCGATCGGCGTGCCGAAGATCGCCGTCATGCCGGCGGCCGCGCCCGCGACCAGCAGCGTCTTGCGCTCGGCCGCGGTGAGATGGAAGCACTGGGCGAAGATCGATCCGATCGCCCCGCCCGTCATGATGATCGGTCCCTCGGCACCGAACGGACCGCCGCTTCCGATCGACACCGCCGAGGACAGCGGCTTCAGGATCGCGACCTTCGGCTGCATCCGGCTGCCACCGATCAGGATCGCCTCAATCGCCTCAGGGATGCCATGGCCCCGGATCTTCTCCGACCCGAACCGCGCCATCAAACCGATCACGAGACCGCCGAGCGCCGGCGCCAGCACCATCCAAATTCCGGGATGGGCATTCGCAAGTGAGACATTCTCGGTGCTGAAATGGCCGAACCAGACCAGATTGGTCACCAGCGCAATCAGCTTCAGCAGCACCCAGGCCGCCCCGGCGCCGAGGCTGCCGACCAGCAGCGCCATGCCGATCAGGACCAGCACGCGGCGGTCGGCGGTAAAATCTCCGGGCTTGCCGCGCGGACGCGGGAGGCCGCCGGTCATGTCGGGGGTCTGGCGCATGGATGTCTCTTATCAGGAGGCTTCTTCGCGCCCGAAATATATCGTAGAACGATATATTTCAAGGAATGGCTGGTATGATCCTCCATGCCATTTCAGAGAATTTTCTCCTATTTCTGCCGCGCCCGCAGTTCGTCGACCAGCACGCGCACATTCTCCGAATAGTCGATCGGAATCACAACCAAATGCACGCCGCCCTCCGTAAACGCAGCATCCAGCGTCGGGCCAAAACTGTCGATGCTTTCGATGCGGTGGCCCTTGGCGCCATAAGCCTTTGCGTAGAGCACAAAATCGGGATTGCCGAAGGTCATGCCGTAATCGGCGAAATGGTCGACAGCCTGTTTCCAGCGGATCATGCCGTAGGCGTTGTCCTCCAGCACCAGCACGACGAGATTGAGCTTGAGACGGACGGCGGTTTCCATCTCCTGGCTGTTCATCATGAAGCCGCCGTCGCCGGCGACCGCGAGCACGCGGCGATCGGGATAGAGCATCGCGGCCATCATCGCCGACGGCAGGCCGGCGCCCATCGTCGCCAGTGCATTGTCGAGCAGCAGCGTGTTGGCGACGCGGGTGCGGTAGTTGCGCGCGAACCAGATCTTGTACATGCCGTTATCGAGCGCGACGATGCCGTTCTCGGGGATGACCTGGCGGATGTCGTGCACGATGCGCTGCGGCGTCGGCGGCCATCGCGTCTCGGTGGCGCGGTCGGCGATGTGGTTGAGAATTTCCTCGCGCAACGGCAACAGCGCGGCCGCCTGCGGCAGCTTGCCTTCGAGCCGGTCGGCCAGAAGCTCCAGGCTCGGGCCGACGTCGCCGACGACCTCGGCGTCGGGAAAATAGACCAGCTCGACGCTGGCCGAGGTGTAGTTGACGTGAATCACCTTAGGCCCCGACGGCCCCATGATGAAGGGCGGCTTCTCGATCGGATCATGGCCGATTGCCACGATCAGATCCGCGGCGTCGATCGCGTCATGCACATAGTCGCGCTCGGACAGCGCCGCGGTGCCCATGTAGAGATTGGTGCCACCGGGAACGGTGCCCTTGCCCATCTGCGTGGTGAAGAACGGAATGCCGGTCCGCCGCACGAAGCTCGCGATGCCGTGGGTCGAGCGCGGCCGGCTGGTCGCCGCGCCCATCATCACGAGCGGACGCTTTGCGGCCAAGATCATCTCGGCGGCACGATCGAGCGCGGCGCGGTGGGCAACGGGACTCTCGATCGGATGGATCGGGATCACGGGAACGGCCGGCACCTCGTCGCCCGCGATGTCTTCGGGCAGTTCGAGATGCACGGGTCCCGGCCGCTCCTCCATCGCCACGCGGAAGGCATCGCGCACCACGGTCGGGATGCTGGAGGCGCTGATGATCTGCCGCGAGAGCTTGGTCAACGGCTTCATGGTCGCGACCACGTCGACGATCTGGAAGCGCGCTTGCCGGCTGCTCATGATCGGCTTTTGCCCCGTGATGAGGATCATCGGCATCGCGCCGAGATGCGCGTAGGCCGCGCCGGTCGACAAATTGAGCGCGCCGGGGCCAAGCGTGGAGAGGCAGACGCCGGGCTTGCCGGTCAACCTTCCATGCGTGGCGGCCATGAAGGCGGCGGCCTGCTCGTGGCGGGTCAGGACCAACTCGATCTTGGAGGTACGGAGCGATTCGACGAGGTCGAGGTTTTCCTCACCGGGCACGCCAAAAATGCGATCGACGCCTTCGTTCTCGAGCGCCGCGACGAACAGATCCGATCCTTTGACCTTGCGTTCCTGTTCGCTCATGTCGCCTCCGCTTGTGCTCGCTGTGCTGTATCCTGTGATCAGGAGCAATCGCATCGTAGCGATCTACCGTTCCGGCACAACTCACAAAGAGGCGCGCAATTGCATCAACGGCGTCATTGCGAGGGTGGCGAAACAATCCAGAATCTTTCCGCGGCGACAATCTGGACTGCTTCGCTACGCTCGCAACGACGGAGAGCAGGAGCGTTGGTTCTGTAGCTCGTTTCTCTGTTGCAGACACGGCGGGCCGCAGCCGCGCGCCTTGCAGGTGCACGATCACGGCGTCCTGCTTCACTTGCCGAGGATTTCCGCCGCTGCGCGCTCCAGAATTCCAGCGATACGACGCGCCTCAGCGGAGTCGCTGCCGTGCTTGGAACGCAACGCGCGCTTGAGGTTGTGGCGGGCGCGGTGCAGCTCGTCGGAGGCATCGGCATCGAGATCACTGACACCGGCAAAGGCCTCGCGCACCTCGTCCATACGGCGTCCGATCCGCGACAGCGCCTGGAGGATCGCATCAGCCGTCCCGCGCTGCTCGGCGAGATAGGCCTCACCCTGCGGCGTGATGCTGTACAGTTTTCTGCCCCCATCCTGCGCGACGCTCGCGTGACCGACCTCTTCGAGATAGGTCAGCGCCGGATAGATGACGCCGGGGCTAGGTGTGTAGAACGCCTCCGAGCGCTCCTCGATGATCTTGATCAGCTCGTAGCCATGCGCGGGCTTTTCGGCGAGCAGCGCCAGGATCACGAGCTGGAGGTCCTGCGAGGACAGCCGCCGTGCCCCTGGAAACTCGTCGCCGCCGCGCCCGAAAAAGCCATGCCCGCCGCGGCCGAAGCGGTGTCGTCCGCCGTGCCGGCCCATGGCGAAATGAGCGAAGTGCCCAAAGTGGAAGTCTCTGTGGTCTCGGTGTTTGCCAAACATATCTTACGTCTCCTTCTCAAAACATATCTTACGATCTAATTTGCGATAATCGAGGCACAAATCACGGGTCCGTGATCAGACAGCAGAAATGGACGCGGAGCCGGGCGGATGTCCGCTATTGCAATCGCATGACTCCCAAGACCTTTGAGGCCCGCTGCCTGCGCCTGCCCGCCGCTGCCAAGGTGGTGCAATGGGAAGGCACTTCCGTGTTCAAGGTCGGCGGCAAGATGTTCGCGCTGAGCGGCGGCTTTACCGCAAGCTACATGTTCAAGGTCTCGAACATGGCCTATTCCATGCTGATCGAGCACGGCCTCGCGCGCCCGGCGCCCTATCTGGCGCGAGCCAAATGGGTGCAGCTCGTCAGCAACAATGCGCTGCCGGATGCGGAGCTGACGGCTTACCTCGCGCAGGCCCATGCGTTGATCGTCGCGAAGCTGACGCGCAAATCGCGCAAGGAGCTTGGGCTGGGCTAGAGTGCGCGTCAGCAGCGGATGCGCGATTGACGGCGAATTTATATCTGACTAAAGTCAGACAATGCTCGATCCCGTCTCCCGCGTCCGCCGCTTCAACCGTGCCGTGACCTCCGCTGTCGGCGCGCTCGACAATTCATTCCTCGGGCGCGGCCGGCCGCTCGGCGCGGCGCGTGTACTCAATGCGATCGGACAGGGACGCTCCGAAATCGGCGAAATCCGCGACTATCTCGGCCTTGATTCCGGGCTGATGAGCCGGCTGTTGCGCAGCCTGGAAGATGAAGGGTTAATCGAGACGCAAGCGCATGAGAACGATGCGCGACGCCGCGTGGCCAGCCTGACCCGCGCCGGCAAGCGCGAATTCGCGGCCTATGAGGCGCTGTCGAACAGGCAGGCCGAGAGCCTTCTCGCCCGCAATGCGCAAGCCGAGGCGCTGCTCGCGGCGATGGATCTGATCGCGTCTGCGCTGACGCGCGATCGTGTCACGCTCGCCGAGATGAATCCGCGCAGCGACGAGGCGCGCTATTGTCTTCGGGAATATTACGCCGAGCTCGGTCGCCGCTTCAAACAGGGCTTTGACGTCTCGCTCTCGCGCGACCCCGATGCCAAGGACATGCGCCGGCCGCGCGGCAGCTTCATCGTCGCGATGTCGGACACGCTGCCGATCGGCTGCGTCGGCCTGAAGGGAACGGAGCACGGCTACGCCGAGATCAAGCGACTGTGGGTCGCGCCCTCCGCGCGCGGATTGGGGCTCGGCAAACGCCTGATGGATGCCGCCGAGGATGCCGCACGCACGCTCGGCATCGCGCTGCTGCGGCTCGACACCAACAGCGCGCTGCCGGAAGCCGGCCAGCTCTACCGCACGACCGGCTGGCGCGAAATCCCGCGCTTCAACGACGACCCGTATCCGGATCTGTTCTTCGAGAAACAGATCCGGTCGTAGCTCGCGTCACGCCGCCACCGCCGCCGGCGCCGGCTCGGCTTGCGGCTTGGGGAACGGCCGGAACGTCATCGCCATCAGGAAGGCGCCGAGACCCATCGCCCAGGAGCCGATGTAGAGCCAGGCGTAGCTGGAAAACGCGTCGTAGATCATACCGCCGGCGAGCGGTCCGGTCGCCATGCCGAGGCTGCCGGCCATCGCGGTGCCGCCGATCACGGTGCCCATCATCTTGAGCGGAAAATTTTCGCGGATGATCACCGCATAGAGCGGCATGGTGCCGGCATAGATGAAGCCGAACACCGTCGCGACCGCATAGAAGGTCGTGAGCTCATGGGCAAAGACATAGGCGAGCGCGCCGAAGGCTTGCGCGAACAGGCCCGAGACCAGCACGCGCTTGGCGCCGAGCCGATCGCCCATCAGGCCGAAGGCGATGCGGCCGCCGAGGCCGGCGAGCCCTTCGACGCTGTAGATCGTCACCGCCGAGATCAGCGGAATGCCACAGCTCACGGCATAGCTGACGGTGTGGATGATCGGGCCGGAATGGGTGGCGCAGCAGAAGAAATTGGTGGCGAGCAGGATCAGAAATTGCGGCGAGCGCAACGCTTCGCCCACCGTCATCTCGGATTGCGGGCCGCTCTGACCGGCTACCGCGACCGGCGGATGCGCCAGCGCCGGCGGACGGCGGACCAGGAGCGCGACCGGGATCATGATGACAGCGACCACCAGCGCCACGATCTGCATCGCGGTACGCCAGTCGTGGTTGGACACCAGCCAGGCGGCGAACGGCGCCATCGTCATCGGCGCCACGCCCATCCCGGCCGACACCAGCGAGACCGCGAGGCCGCGATGGGTGTCGAACCAGCCGGTGACGGTCGCCATCATCGGCGCGAAGATCGCAGCGCAGGAGGCGCCGACCAGCAGGCCGAACACGAACTGGAACACGATCAGCGAGGTCGCATGGCTCGCAGCGAACAGGCTGAGCGCCAGCACGATCGATCCCGTCAGCACCACCGGCAGCGGACCAAACTTATCCGTCAGCGTGCCCCAGGCCATGCTGGTGAGGGCCATCGCCAGAAAGCCGATCGTCATCGCGCTGGAGATGCCGGTCACCGACCAGCCGGTGTCCTTGGCGATCGGCTGCAAGAACACCGGCAGCGAAAACATGCCGCCGATCGCGACGCAGCCAAGCAGGCCGCCGGCGGCGACGATCACCCAGCGATAAGAGGAAGCAGGCATTGTTGTCTCCCGTCAGGTCTGTCTGGGTGGAAGACGAATGGGAATGGCGAAAGCAGACAGGATAGCCTGATTATTTATTCCTCGCGAATTTTATGCTGCCACGCCAAAAACTGGCGAAAACAACCCCATGCACAGTAGCCGGCAGCAGCTGGATCAGTGACTTACGATGCGCGCCGTTTGCGAGACCGAGAGTCCACGGTATCAAGCCGCGATTTGACACGTCGGGCAAAACACCGGCATGATGCCATCATCCCGACAATCCGATCGCATCACCCCTGCTGCCTGCTGCGGTGCCAGTCGCTGACGGTGAGCCATACGGCCGAGACCAGGAAGTAGATCGCGCCGACCCCGGCATAGCCCGCGACATTCGCGATCGACGGCACCGCCGGCGTCAAAGCCTGCGCGATGAAGAAGCCGCCCGCGAGCGCCGACTGACCACCGCTGAGCACCATGGCCCATTGCGCGCCAAAACTTTTCCAGCGCCGGATCGCCGTCCCCAATTGAAGCAAGCCGGACAGGATCGCCCATGCGCCGAAGACGCCGAGCACCCAGTTCGTGCTCGTCTGCAAGGCGACGACGACCGCGATGGTGGTTGCGAGGCTGACCACAACGTTCAGCGCCTGCGTGCGGTTTTGCGTGAGCCCGCCGCTGCGCAAGGCGTCCACGAAATTGGCCGCGGCGTCCCATGCCGGATAGAGCACGAGCAAGGCGCCCGCGATCGCCGCAGACAACGGCGCGACGGCAAACGCGGCAATGACCCAGGCGACGGAGAATGCCGCGCGAAGGAAGTAGTATTGTTTGAGCCATTGCTCGCGATCGTCACGAACGAGATCCATTTGATAGTGAACCATTGCCTTCAGTCCTTTACCGACTAGTTGGTAGTTTTCGCACACAGCAAGACGCCTTCACCCCGATGCCTGCGGGGTGACGTTGACGTCTCGCCAACGTCTCTCAGTGTTTCGTAGTCAGCCGATCCAGCAGCGGCGCGGTGATCACACTGAACATCTTTGGATCGCGATAGGCGCGCGCCGACAGCATCGCGCCGTGAATGGTCGCCATGAATCCTTCGGCCTCGACTCGGGCCGTGCCGGAGAGTTTGAGCTGCCCCTTCCGCTTGCCGCGCTCCATCACCGACGTCAGCCAGGACGCCAGCGAGCGGAAATGCGAGCGCACTTCGAGCACCACCTCCTCCGGCAGGATCGGGATCTCGCTGGCCAGCAGCGCACAGACACAGAAAGGCGCCGTCGCATCGCCGATGCACGCTTCCCAATACCCGACATAGTTTCTGAGCTGCTCGCGCGGGTCCGGAATGTTGCGCTCGAGCGCTGCCAGTCCCGCCTCGGCCTCCTCGCGATAGCGCGACACCAGGGTGCGGACCAGGTCGACCTTGCTGGCGAAATGGTGGTGGATGCTCGGCTTGCGGATGCCGACGATTTCGGCGACGTCGGCGTAGCTGAAGCCGTTATAGCCGCCTGCAATGATCAGCGTGCGGGCGCAGGCCAGGATGTCGTCGGCGGTCGAGGAAGCGTTGCTCATGGCAGTTAACTACCTTCCAGTTGGTAGGGCGTCAAGAACGGGGTGCTTCACTCCCCCGTGAGTGGTAGGGAGCCTGCATGACCATTCGCCCGATCGTCCGCTACCCAGACCGGCGGCTCGCCATGCCCGCCCGCCCCGTCACCGCCTTCGACGACGGCTTGCGCGAGCTGGCAGGCGACCTGCTGGAGACGATGCGCGCCGCGCCCGGCATCGGCATCACGGCGCCGCATATCGGCGTGCCCTTGCGCGTCGTCGTGCTCGAACTCGACGCCAAGAACGGCGTGCGCACCTACGTCAATCCCGAGATCGAATGGGCCTCGCCCGAATTGATCATGCACCGCGAAGGCAGCGTTTCGATGCCCGGCGTCAACGACGAGGTGCAGCGCCACGCGCGCGTGAGGATCAGTTATCAGGATGTCGACGGCAGCACGCACAGCGAGGAGTCCGACGGCTTGCGCGCCGTGTGCCATCAGCACGAGATCGATCAGCTCGATGGGATGTTCTGGATCCAGCGGCTGTCGCGGCTCAAGCGGGAGCGGCTGGTGAAGAAGTTCGAGAAGATCTCGCGGGACTCATAGGACGTCGTAGGGTGGGTTAGCCGAAGGCGTAACCCACCGCTGTCTCTTCCCGCGGACGCTAAAGAGGTGGATTACGCCAGCGGACTGCGCCCCGCGCAGCCGCGGGCTAATCCACCCTGCACGGTGCTTACGCTTGCATTATCAACCGTATCACTTGGTGACCAGATGACCCACTCCCCCAGCATGATCGCATCATGCGCCTGCGGCAGCGTCGAACTCCGGGCGTTCGGCAGGCCGATCGCCAGCGCCGCCTGCTATTGCGACGACTGCCAGAAGGGGGCGGCCCAGATCGAAACTCTGCCAAATGCACCCGCCGTACGCGATTCCGATGGCGGGACGGCCTATATACTCTATCGAACAGACCGCTTCGAATGCTCCAAGGGAGCCGAGTTGCTCAGGCCTTACAAACTCAGGGAAACGTCGCGGACCAACAGGGTTGTCGCCACATGTTGCAATTCGGCGATGTTCATGAGTTTCGACAAAGGCCTGCATTGGGTGTCGACCTACAGAGCCCGATTTCACGGCGAGCTCCCGCCCCTCCAGTACCGGATCTGTACGAAATTCAAGCCCGATGGTGTTGTCCTTCCGAACGACGTGCCAATCTCGCGGGGTTTCGCTGCGGGCTTCGCCGCGAAGCTTCTCGCCTCGCGCATTGCCATGGCGCTGCGGCGATGAACGCGTAGAAGGGGTGGAGCGCAGCGAAACCCATCGACTCCCTTGGCGCGGAGCGATGATGGGTTTCGCTGCGCTCTACCCATCCTACCAACGACCCATCCGACCGGCTTGCCTACACACTCCGGAGGAAGTCGATCATGGCGGTGCTGACCTCCGGCGCGCGTTCCTGCTGGGTCCAGTGTCCGCAGTCCCGCAGAATGATCGCTGGCCTGAGATTTGGAACGAATGCCGCCTGCTTTGCGATGTCTTCTCGAAACGCAGCAGCGACGAAATCGCGGTCGCCGACGAGATAGAGCGCGGGCACGGTGACCATCGCCCCGTTGAAGGCGGCCATGAGCTCCCAGCCGCGATCGACATTGCGCCACCAGGCAAGCGGGCCGTGGAATCCACTCCGCGCAAACGCCTCGACATAGACGTTGATGTCGGCCTCCGTGATCCAGGGTGGCAGCGACGGCGGATCGGCCAGGACATTGCCTTTCCGCGGCACCATGCCGGCCGCAAATCCGCCGGCCGCCGACGCCGGCCTGTCGCCGGATTGCAGATAGAGCTGGGAGCGAAAGGTGCGGCGCAGATCGCGCCCCAGCCCGGCTTCGGCCTCCGGCGTCTGAAGGAAGAGCTGGTAGAACACCGCATCCTCGTTGCGCGGCATCAGCGTGGTCGGCGGCGCCGCGCTGTCGCCAAACGCCCGCGGCCGAAACGGCGGGCTCATCGCAATCACAGCTGAGAAGCGGTCGGGGCGCAGCAAGGCCGCCTGCCACGCTATCGCCGCGCCGATGTCGTGGCCGGCAATCACGGCCTGCCTGGCGCCCAGGGCATCGACCAGACCCACGATGTCGCCGATGTCGTGCAGGATCGTATACTTCTCCACCTCATCGGGACGGTCGCTACGCCCATAGCCGCGCAGGTCCGGCGCCACCGCGTGGAAGCCGGCCTTCGCCAGCGCTCCGAGTTGATGTCGCCAGGAATACCAGCACTCCGGAAAACCGTGACAGAGAATGACGAGCGAACCTTCGCCCTGCTCGGCAATGTGAAGGCGAATGCCGTTGGTTTCGATCATGCGATGCCTCACGTCCGGCATCGCCGGATCGACCCAGGATGCCGGCTCGGAGTTTGCCGCCGCCAGCTCGGCCGCGGCAGCGCGCGACGGCTGCGCGAATGCGACACCTGCGGTGAACGCACCCGCCGCCCACAGCATGTCGCGTCGGGACAGTGCGGTTTCTCTCGACATCACTTGGCCTCCTTCGCCGCGGCAGGGCTGGCCATCAGTAAGCCGAGCGGCTGGAGCGGACCGACGGGGATGTAGTCGTGATCCATCAGATGCTCCTTGCCGAGCGGCAACCCATCCATGATCGCCTGCGCCTCTGCGACGTCCTTCGTATCGAGCAGGAAGACGACGCCGCGACCGTCGCCGCGCGAATACCATTCGCGGATTTTCCCACCGAGATAGAGCTGCACCGTCGCGCGAATTTCTGCCGGCAGCACCGCCATCACCTGCTCGCGGGCGACGCCCTGCTTCACGGTCAGGATGACGAGGACGCCAGTTACGGTTGGCGATGAGGCTTGAGCCTGGGCGGCGGCGGGATTGGTCATGAACGAACCTCCTGTCAAAGCGAGAGTGAGTGCGACGACGACACTGCGCAGAGCGCCCGTCGTTCCAGTGCTGGCGATCATGGCGGGCTTCCTTGTTTGAAACATCGATCGCGGCCGCTTTGGCGGCGCCCGGTTCACATAGAAGCTGGGCGCGCAGCTTGTATGGTCGATTTGTTCACATATGTTGTTCGGAAATGAACAGGGGAAGCGCATGAACTGGCAGTGGGACGACATCCGTTTCTTTCTCGCCGTGTCGCGCGCCGGCAGCCTCTCGGCGGCGGCGCGCACGCTGGGCGTCGGTCATGTCACGGTGGGGCGGCGGATTGCGCTGCTCGAGAAGCAACTCGGCGTGACCTTGCTGAACCGCAACCCGGACGGCTTCGTGACGACGTCAGCCGGAGAAGCCATCCTGCGCCAATGCGCGGCGATGGAGAGCGCCGCCTCGGATCTCGAGCGCATCGTCGCGGGCCACGACGCGCTGCTCAAGGGTTCGGTCCGGGTCGCCACGACCGAGGCGCTCGGCTATCAACTGGTCGCGCCGGCGATCGCGGCGTTGCGCAAGACCCATCCGGAGCTGCGCGTTGATCTGATGATCGGCACTCGCACGCTCGACATCGCGCGGCGCGAAGCCGACCTCGCCGTCAGGTTCGCGCGGCCCACGGCCTCGGACCTGATTTGCCGCAAGCTTGGCGAGGTCGCCTTCTCGCTCTACGCCTCGAAGCGCTATCTGGCGAGCAAGGGCATTCCGAAACAGGGCCAGGGCTTGGCGGATTACGACCTGATCGCCTACAGCGGCACGCCGGCCGCGATGGGCCCGTTTTTCATGGGCGAGCAGTTCGAAGGCGCGCGCATTGCGCTTCGCTGCGACAGCCCGTTCATCCAGCTTCGCGCGGCGGCAAGCCACACCGGCATCGCTGAAGTGATCTGCGTTCTCGGCGATCGCGCGGGCGATGTCGTCCGTGTGTGGCCCGACAGAGCGCCCGTACGGCGCGCGCTGTGGATGATCATGCATCAGGACATGCGCCGCGCGGCGCGCATCAAGGCTGTCTCGAACGCGATCACCGAGGCGTTCCGGCGTGAAAAACAGGCCCTGGAGCAGGGCATCGCGGCGGCTTAGCAAGCGACGTGTAGAATGGGTTTCGCTTCGCTCTACCCATCCTAGCCAGGCGCCCTCCGCTATTTCAGCGGCAGGAAAACGTCCGCGACGGCCTCATGCTCCGGCAC
Source organism: Bradyrhizobium ganzhouense (assembly GCF_049949285.1). Lineage (NCBI taxonomy): Bacteria > Pseudomonadati > Pseudomonadota > Alphaproteobacteria > Hyphomicrobiales > Nitrobacteraceae > Bradyrhizobium > Bradyrhizobium ganzhouense. The sequence goes on along the minus strand of NZ_CP181318.1, from coordinate 4,298,780 downwards.
CTCGGGGAACAGGCTCAACCGCTGGCAATAGATCGGGAAGTCGCGCGCTTCCTCGCCGCTGGCCGGAAGCCAGTCGCGATAAAGGTAGAGCGCGGCGGGCTCCAGATTGTCGGTGTAGCCGACGACGCGGAGCACCGCGCAGCGTCCGCCGGGGATCTCGCCGGCCTTGATCGCTTCACCGTTCGCCTCGATCGGCTGGTCGGTCCCGACACAAAGGTCGATGCTATATTCGTCCTGCTGCGCGGGACGCCCCTCGGAATGCCAGACATTGAAGGTCGGATTTGTCCTGGGATGCAGGCCGGCGGCCCTGCGCCAGGCGACAAACCGCCGGATCGTATCACCGAGTGTCTCAGGGCTCCCCCGATGCTCCATGATCGCCACCCGCGTGGGCTGCACATCGCGTATCGTCACGTCGTCAGTCGTAAAATTCTTCTGCATGAGCTTGCTCCTCGCATTGTCGAGAGGCCCGAAGGCCGCACGCCACGGCTCCCAGTCCGGCGATTTCCGGAACGACGACGGCGATTGCCCGAACCGTTGCCGAAAGGCACGGGCGAAGGCGTCAGGTGCGTCGTACCCGGCATCCATCGCGATGTCGGTGACATCAAGGGTCTCATTGTAGGCCAGCTGATGCGACGCGCGCTTCATGCGAGCCAGCTGGACATAGCGATGCACTGATAGACCGAAGGTCGCCATGAACTGCCGGTGGAAATGAAACTTCGAGAACGCCGCGACAGCGCTTAAGCTGTCCAGGTCCAGATCAGCGTCGAGATGCCGGTCGATATGATCCAGCACCCGCCGCATCCGGGCCTGATAGTTTTGCAGTACCGCCGTCATCGTCTTCCTCCGTGGCGGCTCCAGTTAGGCGCTGACGGTGGTGATTTGCTCGACCGATCTTGCGGTTTGAGATGAATCCGTAGCCCGAATGGAGCGAAGCGCAATCCGGGATTCGCGCCACCCAGGCAGTTGCGCGATACGGTCCGGCTCGCCCCGGATTACGCTTCGCTCCATCCGGGCTACGAGGGTGCCAGGTCGTCGCGGCACCCCACACGTTTATCCGCCCGCCATCAACTCCTTCGCCAATGCCATATACGCCGGCAGCGTCACGGGATCGTTGGCGGCATTGCCCGCGACCGGGTGCGAGGCGTAGCGCGCGATCACCATCTCGCACCTGGGATCGATATAGATGCCCTGGCCGTGAACACCGCGCGCCATGTAGGCGCCGTGCGCATTGTGCGTGACCCACCATTGATTGCGGTAGGAAGCGCCGGGCAACGTGGTGTAGCCGGCCGGCTTGAACTTTTCGGGATCGCCGCCGCGCGCGATGTCCTCGACCACGGATGATGGGACGATCTGGCGGCCGTTGAAGCGGCCGTGATTGCGCATGGTCTCGCCGAAGCGCGCAAGGTCACGCAAGCAGGTCGAGAGGCCGCCGCCGCCGCTCTCGGTGCCGATGCGATCGACGTGATAATGCGCGTCCTCCTCCGCGCCCATGGGCGCCCAGATCCGCTCGGAAAGAAGATCAGACAGCGTCATGCCGCTGGCGCGCCGGCAGATCCAGGCGAGCACGTCGGTGTTGACCGTCTTGTACGAGAACGCCCTGCCATGTTCGCCCTGCTTCTTCTGCGACACAAGGAAATCGAAGATCGTGGTCGGGCCATCATAATCAGGCGGGATCGGCGCCATGCCGTTGGCACGCCGCAAGCCCCAGACATGCGAGTTCTTATCGGTGTAGACCTCGGTGTATTCGAGCCCCGTGGTCATATCCATGGCCTCGTGCACGCGCGCGTCACCGAAAGCACTGCTGTTCAGCTCCGGCACATAATCCGTGACCGGCGCCTGCGGATCGATTTCGCCCTCCGCGATCAGGATGCCGGCAAGCGTACCGGTGAACGACTTCGTCACCGACATCGCGATATGCGGCTTGTGCGGCCTCAGCGCACCGAAATAGCGCTCATAGATCAGCTTGCCACGATGCAGCACGGCGATGCCGTCGGTGTAGGTCTCCTCCAGCATGTTTGCGAAGGTCATGGGACGCCCGTCCATGGTGATCGAGGCGACCGCGCCGATGTCCTGATCCGCGCGCGGCAGTGGCGACGCAGGCCCCGCCCCACGCCAGACATTCACCGTCGGCACCAACTGGCGGATGTTGCTCCAGGCCCAACGCAGTTCCGGGAAGCTGCGGAACGAGCCGTTCTGGAAGGTGATGGTCCGGTCCGGCGCCGGCGGGAAGCCGCGCATCCAGCCAAGGGTTTCGGGGTCGGTGGGGGTGGGTTGGGCGGGCGGGACGGACATCAACGCTGGCTCCAGAGAGGCGATCCTGAAGTCGTAGCATGGGAGCGCGGGACGGACATCTGACGCAAGCGCTGGGCACCTGCCCGGCGATCAATATGGAGGTCAGAATTTGTTTTGCTCAACCTTGCTCGGTGGCGATCCGGCAAGTCCCCCGCATTCGCGGACGATGCATTGGAAGGCGCGCCCAAAGCCCGGGACTTGCGATAGCCGCAGCCACTCGTCCGAGCCCAGGACCACCGCCTGCTTTTTTCCGCGGCGCATGATCACGACAGGTTTGCCATCGATCGCGTCATTGACGATCGCAGAGAGATTGGCCCTTGCGTCATGGAGTCGAACTTCGCGCACGGCGCACCTCCCCCCACTCGGTCGAAGGAAGGGTCGCGCGGAAGCAGAAACCCATCAATCGTTCTTCCGACGCGACGGGTTTCGCTAGGCTCTCCCTATCCTGCGCGCTCACGAATTGCGAGACTATGAGGCGAGCCCAGCCTTTGCTCGCGCAACGATGCTGTCCCAATTCACCTGTCCGCTTGTGGCCAGATCAATCTTGAAATAGTCGTCGTGGTGGCCGATGTACGCCGGAAGCGCCTTGGGCCCATGGGCACGCCACGCTTGGGCGAACCATTGCTCCAGAAGCACTGAAGCCGTTTCCCCCGGTTCAATCGCCTCATATTTCTCATCATCATAAATTTCGGAGGGAACGACGACCGTCCGGCCCTTCAGAAACCAATGCCCCTCCCGGTCGACAGGTTCGCCATCGGCATCCATCGCCCACAGTGCTACAAAAAATTCATCGCTAAACCGTGACGCGTCATATTCAATCAGGAGGAATCTCGCTTCCTCATCCCATGACAGTTCTGCGATCATCGCCATTTCTTTATTCAGTCGAGGCGTGATCTTCTGAAAGTGCTGCCCTACCCGTTCAACGAATTCCTTCTTCTTGTCGTCCTCACCCATGCAACCCCTCCGCTACGATCGACATAGCCTGCTTGCCAGAGTTCGAAGGACGGGTGGAGCAAAGCGATACCCATCAATCCGACCACAATGGCTCTACCCATCCTACTTACTGTAATTATCGTGTCTCACCTAAAGGTTGCAGTCCAGCCCCCGACGGCGGCGCGAACGTCTCGCGTTTGTGCCGAGGTACTGCGCGACGATCAGGAAGGCAGCACCCAACCTTGCAGCAGCTTGCATAGATCCGCGTTTCTGGATATATTACTGGAAAGACTGCTGAGGGCGTATGGGAAATTCACAGAAGCGTGCCATCGAGAATTATCGATCCCGCCTCGGCAAGCGCGGTTTGGCCCGTTTTGAAGTCCTCGGTCGGGACGCCGATCGCGACCTTATCCGTTCGTTCGCAAAACGCCTGTCAGAGGATACACCGGAGTCCTCGGAGCTTCGCGCCGCCGTGAGCAAGTCGATCGCGGGCGAGCCGCCGAAGCCCGGCGGTATTCTTGCCGCATTGCGTCGTTCACCACTTGTGGGGGCCGATCTCGATCTTTCACGACCTCGCGAAAAGGGACGCAAGGCCAACCTGTGACGCGCTACCTCCTCGATACCAACATCATCAGCAACGTCGTCAAACCGCGGCCATCAGAATCTTTGCTGTCATGGATGTCGACGCAGCGCGACGACGATCTATTCATCGCTTCTCTAACCGTTGGAGAAATCCGTCGCGGCATTTTGGAGAAGCCGCGCGGCAAGAAGCGCGACATCCTCGACAATTGGTTTTCCGGGCCTGAAGGACCGCAGGCGCTTTTTGCCGGCCGCATCCTATCCTTTGACGACAAGGCGGGACTTGTCTGGGCCCAGCTGATGGCCGAGGGCAAAATTGAGGGAAAACCGCGAAGCGCGCTCGACATGATCATCGCCGCGGTGGCCGACGCAAACGACTGTGTGGTGGTGACAGACAACGAAAAGGATTTCACCGGGCTCAAGGTACTAAATCCGGTACGCGGAAAAGCCTGATGCGGCTTGCAGGATCAGTGGGCGACGCGGGTCCAATCAGCCTCGTTTGCTGTTCCCACCAGCTCTGGACCGACCGCTCCCGAATGCGCGGAGATAATAGAAGGCAAGCCCCACCAACGTCGCGGGTGTCAGGCGCGACGAAACCGGCGCATAATTCGATTGAGGCCAATGCAGCCCCATCTTACCACCGGTCCAAGCCCTGAAATCTTCGGAGTTCAGCACCTCGTCCAAAACAGGCACAATTGTCTCTTCAATTTTGAACGCTTTCAGCGCATCCTGGATCTTCGAATCCTCCCGCGCATTCCAGCTCTGAGCTTTTGCCCACTCGAAGAATATCTCGGGAATGCATGTATTCGGCATCCGATCGTGACACTCGCGGCACATCAAAAATAGGTTCGAGACGTCGTCGCTGCCTCCCAGCGAGCGAGCTACGATGTGGCAGCGTTGAAGGGGAATGCGATCCCAGCAGCGGAGGATTTCATCCCAACTCGCATCTGATCGTTTGATGTCGTACTTGGGGCGGTAGTGAAATCCGCAGGCCCAACAACTGGGTTCGCCCCAGTCAATCCATCGCACCGCTTCAACGATGCGATCCTTCCAGAACTCGAATATTTCGCCTCTTGACGGAAGATTATCGACGTTCTGCGCTCGCGCCATAGCAACCTCCATGGGCCCGCCAACCTTCCTAGTTGACCTGACAATGGAGCTGGATAGCGGCGTTGGACGGGTGGCAGGGTCTCGCCCCCTACTCCCACTCAATCGTCCCAGGCGGCTTGCTCGTCACATCATACACCACCCGGTTCACGCCCTTCACCTCGTTGATGATGCGCGTGGCGGTCTCGCCGAGAAACTTCATGTCGAACTGGTAGAAGTCCGCGGTCATGCCGTCGGTCGAGGTGACGGCGCGGAGGCCAACCACATAGTCATACGTGCGGCCGTCGCCCATGACGCCGACGGTTTTCACGGGGAGCAGCACGGCGAAGGCCTGCCAGATGTCATCGTAGAGGCCGTGCTTGCGGATCTGATCGATGTAAACGGCGTCGGCCTTGCGCAGGATGTCGAGCTTGTCCTTCGTGATGTCGCCGGGACAGCGGATGGCGAGGCCGGGGCCCGGGAACGGGTGGCGGCCGACGAAGATTTCGGGGAGGCCGAACTCGCGCCCTAACTTGCGCACCTCGTCCTTGAACAGCTCGCGCAGGGGCTCGACGAGCTTCATGTTCATGCGCTCGGGCAGACCGCCGACATTGTGGTGCGACTTGATGGTGACTGAAGGTCCGCCGGTGAAGGAGACGCTCTCGATCACGTCGGGGTAGAGCGTGCCTTGCGCCAGGAAGTCGGCGCCGCCGAGCTTCTTGGCTTCCTGCTCGAACACCTCGATGAAGAGACGGCCGATGGTCTTGCGCTTGGTTTCGGGGTCGGTGACGCCTTCGAGCTCGCCCAGGAACTGCTTCGACGCATCCACGTGCACGAGCGGGATGTTGTAGTGGTGGCGGAACAGGTCGACCACGGTCTTGGCTTCGTCGAGGCGCAGCATGCCGTGATCGACGAACACACACGTCAGCTGGTCACCGATGGCCTCATGAATCAGCACGGCCGCGACGGCCGAATCGACGCCGCCGGAGAGGCCGCAGATCACCTTGCCCTTGCCGACCTGGGCGCGGATCTTCGCGATCTCCTCCTCGCGGAAGGCGCGCATGGTCCAGTCGCCGGTGAGGCCCGCGATCTTGCGCACGAAATTGCGGATCAGCTTGGCGCCATCGGGCGTGTGCACCACTTCGGGGTGGAACATCAGGCCGTAGTACTTGCGCGTCTCGTCCTGGATGATCGCGAAGGGCGCGTTCGGCGAAGTGCCGGCGACGGAGAAGCCCGGCGGCATCTTTGTGATGCGATCGCCATGGCTCATCCAGACCTGGTTCTTGCTGCCTGATGACCAGACGTCCTCGAACAGCTTGCTCTCGGCTTTCACCTCGACATCGGCGCGGCCGAACTCGCGGTGATGGCCACCCTCGATGGTGCCGCCGAGTTGCTCGGCCATGGTCATCTGGCCGTAGCAGATGCCCATCACGGGCACGCCGGAGGCGAAGATCAGCTGCGGGGCGCGGGGCGAGCCTGCCTCATGCACCGACTCCGGGCCCCCGGAGAGAATCACCGCTTTCGGCTTCATCTCCTTGAAGGCTTCTTCGGCCTTGTTGAACGGGACGATCTCGCAATAGACGCCGTCCTCACGCACGCGACGCGCAATCAGCTGCGTCACCTGGCTGCCGAAGTCGACGATGAGAATCTTGTCGTGCGCCGAGGCCACGGAGGGCGTCGACGCGGAGCGGTCGTTCTGTGCTGCTGTCATGGCAAGCAGATACGCGATGAGCCCCCTGCCCGCAACCGCGCGGGCGCGCGCGCCCACATTCTTCTTTGGGCATGGACAAACGCATATAGGTAAGTATTATTGACCTAATTTGCCCCACCATGAACCAGGGCCCAATCAGGGAGAATGCCAATGTCACAGCACCATCAGCCATCAACGCTCGCCGCGCTCGGCCGGACCTGGGTCGAGGCCTGGAACGCGCGCGACCTCGAGCGCGTGCTCTCGCTCTATGACGAGGCGGCCGTGATGACCTCGGACCGCATTCCCGCGATGCGGATTGATCCGAGCGGCACCGTGCGCAGCAAGGATGCTTTGCGCGCCTATTGGGGCAAGGCGCTTGAGCTTTTGCCGGACCTGCATTTTTCGCTGATCGACGTCTACGTCAGCCCTGACAGCCTGGTGGTGTTTTACGAGAACGAGCGGGGGAAGAAGATCTGCGAATATCTGCGGGTGAATGATGCGGGGCTGATCGTGCAGGGATCAGCGAATCATCTGGTGCAGTGACGTTGCTCCCTCCCCGTCACGGAGTATGTTGTTGCTAATTGCGTTCGCTGCAGAGCCGACTGAATCTGCGGCGCCAGTCGAATTCAAGGACCCTCCCCATGAAACTCCCCACCTCGCCCTTCACCGTCACCGACTGGAGCAAGGTCGAGGCCACCACGCATCCCGGTGAGACCGGACAGGCGCTGTGGCGCACGCTCAACATCGGCGATCTCCGGGTGCGGATGGTGGAGTATTCGCCGGGCTATCTCGCCGATCATTGGTGCGACCGCGGCCACGTGCTGTACGTGCTCGCGGGCGAGCTCGACAGCGAGCTGCGCGACGGGCGCAAGTTCAAGCTCACGGCGGGGATGAGCTACCAGGTCTCGGACTTTGGCGACGCCGCGCATCGCTCATCGACGGCGGTGGGTGCTACTCTCTTCATCGTTGACTGACGGAACCGCGCGGTGTGCAGCGCAAAATAGCAAAGCTCGCGCGGCTCGCCACGAGCGCGTGGTGCCTTGAAGTTGCCCCAAAAAATCGCTAGATTGTGATGATCGATCCTTGGCCGAACGACTGGGCCGCTCCGTCTCATTTCCATGGGCGAGCACGTTTCAGGTATTTCTCCAAAATCGACCAACCGGGACGATGGGCGCAGCAATGTGCATTTGTCCCCCTGAGTGCATCGTCAATTGAAAGGAAATGACTATGGCAATGGGCACCGTGAAGTGGTTCAACAACCAAAAGGGCTTTGGCTTCATCCAGCCGGATGACGGCGCAAAGGACGTCTTCGTTCACATCAGCGCCGTTGAGCGCGCTGGTCTGTCGACCCTCAACGAGGGCCAGAAGGTCTCCTTCGACATCGTTGCGGACCGCCGCAGCGGCAAGTCCTCGGCCGACAACCTCCGCGCCGGCTAGTTGACCGCGCAATTCGCGATCTGACCACGGACGTACCGGCAGATCGTAGAGTTCGAAAGACCCCGCGACCGGGACCCGGTTCGCGGGGTTTTTGTTTGGCCGGTGAGATCAGCCCGCCTTCTTCAGCACCGAGACGAAAAACCCGTCCGTCCCCGTGCGGCGCGGGGTCATCAGCCAGCCCTCAGGTGACTGCAGCGCGGCTTCTGCAAATTGCTCGGCCTTGTCCCAGAGCACGCTCGCGGTCTGCTCCGGCGGCACCACCGCGAACTCCGGATGCTTCGCGACGAAGGCCCTCACCTGCTCGCCGTTCTCTTCCGGCAAGACCGAGCAGGTGATGTAGGCAATGCGGCCGCCCGCCTTCACTAGCGGCACCGCACGCTCCAGCACCTCGGCCTGGTCCTTGAGGCGAATCTCCAGCGCACCCGGCCGCATGCGCCATTTGGCATCCGGATTGCGGCGCCAGGTGCCGGTGCCCGTGCAGGGCGCGTCGATCACGACGAGGTCGGCGGTCGCGCTGATGTCCGCCAGCGGATCGGGCTCGCCCTTGGGCGTGCGGATGTCGGCATTGTGCACGCCGGCGCGCGACAGCCGTTCGTGGATCGGCGCAAGCTGACGCTTGTCGCTGTCGGTCGCGATCAGCCGGCCCTTGCCCTGCATCATCGCCGCCAGCGCCAGCGTCTTGCCGCCTGCGCCGGCGCAGAGGTCGATCACCTGCTCGCCCGGTTTTGCCGCGGTGAGAAGGGCCGCAAGCTGCGATCCTTCATCCTGCACTTCAACGCCACCCTTGATGAAATCTTCCTCCGCCTGGATGCCGGGGTTGCGCGCATCGGCCGAAAGCTCGATGCGCAGGCCATTTGGCGACCAAGGCGTCGGTTTCGCATGAAGATGAGCAAGCGCCTTCAGCACCTTGTCACGATTGGATTTTAGCGTGTTGACGCGCAGGTCGAGCGGCGCGCGGCTCGCCATCGCGGCGGCTTCTGCGGCGCGGTCCGCGCCGAACACTTTTGCCAGATGGGAATCGAGCCATTCCGGATAGTCGCCGGCGATCGCGGCGGACGCATCTTTCAGCGACCGCGAGGCGAGCGCGGCCTCCTCGGCCTCCGTCAGCGGCTCAGGTGCAAAGCGGCTGCCGTCGAACATCGCGGCCATGGTCGGGGTGTCCATGTTCCGCTCGAGGCGGAGCATGCCGATCAGGCGCGCGCGTGCGGTGTCGGAATCCATGAGATAGGCGCTCGAGGCGTAGCGGCGCAGCACGTCCCAGACGAGGCCGGCAATGGCGGCGCGGTCACCGGAGCCGGCAAAGCGGTGCGCGGTGCCCCACTCCTTCAGCGCTTTCGCCGCGGGGACGCGGTCGCGTTCGATGGTGTCGATCAGTTCGATGGCCGCAGACAGCCGGGCAGCGGGAGTCATTTGAATCTTTCAGATTAGATCCGACTCATAAGGGTCAGATCAGCAACAGAATTTTGAGTGCGAAGTAGATCCACATCGCCAGCAGCACCAGCACGCCGGCGAGCCAGACTGACGAGCGCCGGCCGAGATCGTTGGAGGTCACGAACACGCCGGCATGGGCAAAGCGCGTCACCACGAACATCCAGGACATCAGCACGATGAAGAGGTCGGCATGGCGGAGCGGCAGCGCCAGCGCGATCAGCGCGTAGAACAGCACCGGCAGCTCGAACTGGTTGCGGTAGCAATTGGCGATTTGTGTGGCGCCCTTCGGCCAGTTCGGCTCGCCGAGCGCAATGTCACGGATCTTGGTCTCGCCTGAGACCAGCGCATTGCGGCGCCCGAACACCATGCCGAGCAAGAGCGCGAAGGTGAGCCCGACCTGCACGAAGACAGGCAACAAGACCATTTGGACGGACATCGGAACTTTCCCGTAAGGCGGCGTGCCGCGGACCGTCATTAGCCGCGACTTCTGGCGCTGACAATCGACGAGTTGAACCGCCGTTCCGGATCAGGCACCAACTGCCGATCATCAAAGCGATTTTGGCCCCCTGGGACCTGGCGAGACACGCCAAGCGAGCAACATGAACACCCTGTCCAGCCTTTGGACCGAATCCGCCGACACCCGCTATCGCGTGCTTTAAACTTTGTTCTATCGTGGATTTTGCGCGCGCGTCATCGTTCCGACGTTTGGCGGGACGATACTTCGCCCATGTCTGAATTCCGCCTCACCCAGATTTCCGACACGCATCTCGGCCGGCGCTTTCCCGGCCTGGTCGCAAACTTCCATCGCGTCAGTGAGCACATCGACGCTGACCGGCCTGATCTCGTCATCAACACCGGCGATGTGTCGTTCGACGGTCCGACGAGCCGCGACGATGTGGAGTTTGCAAAGAGCCTGCACGACGCCCTGCCCGTCGACTGTCGCTATCTTCCGGGCAATCACGACATCGGCGACAATCCGACTGCGATCGGGCCTGCGCCAAAGCCGCCGATCGCGGAAGCGCACCGCCAGCAATTCCGCGACATCATCGGCGAGGACCATTGGTCGTTCGAGGCCGCGGGCTGGCGCTTCATCGGCCTCAACTCGCTGGTGATGAATTCAGGGCTGGCGTTCGAGGCTGAGCAGTTCGACTGGCTGGCCTCCGAAATCGCACGTGTGAACGGCAAGCCGGTCGCGCTGTTCCTGCACAAGCCGGTGTTTCTCAATCTGCCTGACGATCCCGAAACCCCGGAGACCTCGATCCGCTACGTGCCGCAGCCGGCGCGGGCGCGGCTGATCGAGATGTTTGCGCATGTCGATCTTCGCCTCATCGCGAGCGGCCACGTGCATCAGCGCCGCGACTTCACGTTTCGCCACACGCGACACGTCTGGGCGCCCTCGGCCGGCTTCAAGATCAACGATTCGCGCCAGGACCGGATCGCGATCAAGGAGACCGGCCTCATCGAATACCGCTTCGCCCGCGACAGCTTCGAAGTCCGCCACGTCCGCGCCGCCGGCCAGGTCGATATCGATATCGAAGAGCTGCTCGCCCAGATGGGCGGTGAGCACTAGCTCAACCCGCGAGCATTTTCCTTACCTTGATACCTCAATGCGCCAAATTTGATCTTGAAATGCCAGATATTGCCTAATGACAACGTTGTCATTTGCCCATATCGTTCTGCCAGCGGTCGAGGACCGCACGAGGGAGCGACGATGCAGTTCTTGGCCCGGTGGGATCACCAGCGCCTTTCGACGACCACACGGGGCATTCCCCTGGTCGATGGACTCGCTGCGGAAGACGTCGGCAGCCAAGGCTGGATGCCGGCGCGTGGCGACCTTGCCCTTCCCGCCCTCACCTTCGATGAGACCGCCTTCGCTGCCAATCGCGACCTCTTCCTGCGCTGGTGCCGGAGCGCCGGCGTTGCCATTGCCCCTCACGCCAAGACGCCGATGTCGCCCGAGCTCGCAGGCTCGCTGCGCGAGGCCGGCGCCTGGGGCACCACGGTGGCCAACATCCAGCAGGCCGCCGTGCTGCTGGGCCACGGCGAACGGCGCCTGTTGCTGGCGAATGAGATCGGCGGGCTCGCAGCCGGCCGTCGGCTCGGCGCGCTGCTGAGCGCGTATCCCGACGTCGAGTTTTATGCATTCGCGGATTCACCTGCGGCGGTCGCTGCACTCGCTGAGGCGGCGCGCGTTGCCGACCGGCGCGAACTGTCGGTGCTGGTCGAGCTCGGCGCGGGCCGCGCCGGCGCACGCGATCGTGCCGCGGTCGAGACAACGATCGCCGCGGTGCTTGCCGCCGACCGCCTCGTGCTCGGCGGCGTTGCCACCTATGAGGGCGCGGTCGCGACGCCCGATCCCGACGATACCGTGCGCGCGATCGCAGCGCTGATGGAGCGCACCATCGCGGCTTTCTCGCTGGTGCGCAGTGCGGCGTCGAACCGGCCGCTGATCGTCAGTGCCGGCGGCTCAGCCTATTTCGACCTCGTGGCCCGCGCGCTCGCGCCGATCGCCCAGGCCGACGGCAACGCCACTGTCCTGTTGCGCTCCGGCGCGCTGTTCTTTGCCGATCACGGCATCTATGCCCGCGCCTTCGCGGAATTAGACCGGCGCGGCGGTCTCGTCATCGACGGCACACGACACTCCGCGTCCGACAGTTTTCGTCCCGCGCTCACACTCTGGGCCGAGGTGCTCTCGCGCCCCGAGGCGGGACTTGCGATTGCAGGCTTCGGCATGCGCGATGCCTCGTTCGATCAGGGGCTTCCGGTGCCGCTGCACATCTTTCGCGACGGCGTCGAACAGAACGGTCTGACCGGGCGCCTGTCGGTCACGCGTCTCAACGACCAGCATGCGTTCCTGTCCGTCGCGCCCGGATGCGCGCTCGAGGTCGGAGACATCATCGCTTTCGGCATCTCGCATCCCTGTACCTGCCTCGATCGCTGGCGCGTGATTTTTGGCGTCGATGCCTCCGGCACAGTGACGCGCGCGCTTCCCACCCAGTTCGGCTGAGCGGCCCATGAACTTCCTCCCGCTCTGGCGCTATCAGAACCAGCTCATCGACGGGGCCATCGTCACGCTCGAGCTGACGACGATCGCGGCGGTGTGCGGGCTCCTGATCGGTGTTGCCGGCGCGGTTGCACTGAAGGGTCGCATCGCACCGCTGCGCTGGCTGGTGCGCTTCTATATCGAGTTGTTCCGCAACACGCCGTCCCTGATCCAGATCTTCATCGTGTTCTTCGTGCTGCCGAACTTCGGCCTGAAGCTGCCGGCCTTCGAATCCGCAGCGGTCGCCCTCTCGCTCTATTTCGGCGCCTATTCGGTCGAGATCATCCGCTCCGGGCTCGACTCCATTCCGCGAAGCCAGGTCGAGGCCGGGCAATGCCTCGGGTTGTCCGGCTGGCAAGTGTTCCGCCACATCGTGCTGCCGCCGGCCCTGCGCAATGCCTATCCCGCCGTGACCAGCCAGTTCGTCCTGCTGCTGCTCGGCACTTCGCTCGCCTCGCAGGTCGCCGCCGACGAGCTGTTTCATGTCGCCGGCTTCATCGAGAGCCGCACCTATCGCAGCTTCGAGGTCTACGCGGTGATCTGCGTGGTCTATTTCGCAATGGCGATGGCGTTCAAGGCGCTGTTCGCCATCGTCGCCGCGACCGCCTTCCGCTGGCCACGGCGAAGGTAGGGACAAGGCGATGCGATCCTTCACCCTCATCGATTTCGTCTCGCTGTTTTCGGCCCTGCGCTGGACCGTCGCGCTCGTCGTGCTCGCGCTCGCCTTCGGCGCGCCGCTGGCGCTCGGGCTCGCGCTCGGACGCATCAGCCGCTTCAAAGGCCTGCGCTGGACCATGGCGGCGCTGATCCAGGTGATCCAGAGCGTGCCGCTGCTCGGGCTGCTGTTCTTCTTCTATTTCGGCATGCCCGTCTTCCTCGGCATCCAGGTGCCCGCGATCATCGCGGTCACCGTCGCCTATACGCTCTACACCGCCGCCTTCCTCGGCGAGATCTGGCGCGGCGGCCTCGAAGCCGTGAAGCAGGCGCAGTGGGAAGCGGGAGCCTGCCTCGGTCTCTCCGCCTGGCAGCAGTTCCGCCACATCATCGCGCCGCAGGCGCTGCGGCTGTCGCTGCCACCGACCGTCGGCTTCCTGGTGCAGCTGATCAAGGGCACCTCGCTCGCTTCGATCGTCGGCTTCGTCGAGCTTGCCCGCGCCGGACAAGTGGTGAGCGCGGCGACGTTCCAGCAGCTGCTCACCTATGCGCTCGTCGCGGCGATCTACTTCGCGCTGTGCCTGCCGCTTACGCTCTGGTCCCGCTCTTTGGAGGCCCGCCTCGATGGCTCTCGTTGAAATCCGCGACGTGCACAAGACATTCGGCAAGGTCGAGGTGCTCAAGGGCGTCTCGCTCGATGTCGAGGAAGGCGAGATCGTCACGATCATCGGCCGCTCGGGCTCGGGCAAGTCGACGCTGCTCCGCTGCATCAACGCGCTGGAGAGCGTCGATTCCGGCGAGATCCGGGTCGAGGGCGAGAGGGTCCACGCCAAAATGCCCGACCTGAAGAAGTTCCGTCAGCGCGTCGGCATCGTGTTCCAGGCCTTCAACCTGTTTCCGCATCTGAAGGTCGAGCGCAACATCACGCTTGCGCCGCTGCTCACCGGCCGCATCGACAAGGCCCGCGCGCGTGCACTGGCCGAGGATGTGCTGACCCGCGTCGGCCTCGCCGAGAAGATCGATGCGTGGCCGGAGCAGCTCTCCGGCGGTCAGCAGCAGCGCGTCGCGATCGCACGCTGCCTCGCCATGGCCCCTCACCTCATGCTGTTCGACGAGGTGACCTCCGCGCTCGACCCCGAACTCGTCGGCGAAGTCTTGAAGGTGATGGAGGCGATGGCCAAGCAGGGCATGACCATGATCCTGGTCACGCATGAGATGGGCTTTGCCCGCAACGTCGCCAACCGCATCGTCTTCATGCATCAGGGCCGCGTCTGGGAACAGGGACCGCCGGCAAAACTGTTCGCCAACCCCGAGACACCCGAGCTCGCAAGCTTCATCGCCTCGTCGAAATGAACATTGTTCCAGCCATCCGTCACCAGGAGAGAGTCATGAGAAAATTGAAGTCCCTCTTTGCGATCGCAGCCACGGCCCTCGCCGTTCTCGCGGTACCGACCCTCGCGCATGCCGACAAGCTGCAGGACGTGCTTGGCTCCGGCAAGCTGCGCGTCGGCATCCTTACCGACGCTGCCCCCTGGGGCTTCAAGGACGACAAGGGCGAGATCGCGGGTCTCGACGCCGACCTCGCCCGGCTGATCGCCGCCGACATGGGCGTGAAGCTCGAGCTGGTCCCGGTGACGGGCGCCGCGCGCATCCCGAGCCTGCTCGCGGACAAGATCGACATCCTGATCGCCGGCCTCGGCGCCACGCCCGAGCGCGCCCAGCAGGTGATGTTCTCGCAGCCCTATGCGGTGGTGAATCTCGGCGTCTACGGCGCCAAGTCGATTCCGGCCGCTACCGGGAAGAAGCCCGACAATCTGGAGGGCCGCAGCGTTGCCGTGGCCAAGGGCTCGACGCTCGACATCTGGCTCACCGACAACGCGCCGAAGGTGAAGCTGGTGCGTTTCGAGGACACGCCGGCCGCGCTCGCCGCGTTCCTCGCGGGACAAGCCGACACCTTCGCCGAGAACAGCGCCATCGCGATCAAGGTGCAGGAGCAGAATCCGACCAAGGAGGTCGAGCTGAAATTCCTGATCCGCCAGTCGCCGGCCCATGTCGGCGTGCGCCAAGGCGAGCAGAACCTGCTCAACTGGATCAACACCGACATCTTCACCAACAAGCTCAACGGCAAGCTCGGCGCGCTGCAACTGAAATGGTTCAAGGAAGAACAGACGCTGCCGACGCTGTAAGCACGCACACGGCTCCCGCATCATGCGGGAGCCAGGCTTCACGAGGAGAATTTTGAGATGATCAAACGTTATGTCGTCGGCTCGCGCATGAGCCAGGCCGTCGCCGCCGGCGGCATGGTGCACATCGCCGGCCAGGTCGCCGATGACCGCAAGGCCGGCATCGTGTCACAGACCGAGCAGGTGCTCGCCAAGATCGACGCCCTGCTGAAGGAAGCCGGCTCCGATCGCTCCAAGCTGATCGCAGTCAACGTCTTCCTGCCGCACATCGTCGACTTCGACACCATGAACTCGGTCTACGATTCCTGGATCGATCCGGCCAATCCGCCAGCGCGCGCTTGTGTCGAGGCCCGCCTCGCCGATCCCGACCTCCGCGTCGAGATGACCGCGGTCGCCTTGCTGTAGCAGCGCCGCCCTTCCTTCCACCTTCGGCCGGCGTCGGCGACGGCGCGGCCCCGAGGCAAGCCATGCATACCGGACTTTTCCACGAGATCGACTTCGAGAAGGACCAGAAATGGTCCGGCCATCTCGGCATTCCCTTCTCGATCGATCGCTCCCCCTACTACCAGCTCAAGATTCCGATCTTCCGGATCAAGAACGGCACCGGCCCGAAACTGCTGCTGATGGCCGGAAATCACGGCGACGAGTACGAGGGCGAGATCACGCTGACGCGGCTGTATCGCCGGCTCGATGCGAAAGCCATCAAGGGCGAGATCACGATCCTGCCGTTTGCCAATTGGCCTGCGGTGATGGCGGCGCGGCGGCGCTCGCCGCTCGACGAGGGCAATCTCAACCGCGCCTTCCCGGGCGATGCCGCGGGCACGCCAACGTTCCGGCTTGCGCACTTCCTCGAGCACGAGCTGTTTCCGCGTCACGATGTCGTCTTCGACATCCATTCCGGCGGCACGTCGATGGCGCATGTGCCTTGCGCGCTGATCGAGCGGCAGGGACCGCCCGAGATGTTCGGCCACGCGCTGCGGCTGATGGAGGGGCTCGGTATGCCCTTCGCGTTCGTCGCCGAGAATGGCGCGACCGCGCCGACCTCGATGGCCGCGGCGGCGCGCGCCGGCGCGATCGGGCTGTCGGGTGAATTCGGCGGCGGCGGCAGTGTCACGCCACAGACGATGGCGCTCACCGCGCGCGCCGTCGATCGCCTGCTGTTGGCACTCGGCCTCGTCCAGGCCCCGGTGCTGGGGCCGCATGCACCCGTCGAGCGCGCCACCGAATTGCTGGCGTTGCAAAGCCACGCGCAGGCCGTGTTCGCGACACGCCGCGGCTGGTTCGAGCCTGCGGTCATGGTCGGCGCGCGCGTTGCGGCCGGCGACATCGCCGGCTGGTATCATGATTTCGAGCGCCCGGAATTGCCGGAAGAGGTGTTGCGCTTTCCCGCCGACGGCATCGTGATCTCGCAGCGCCTGCACACCGACAGCCAGAGCGGCGATTGCCTGGTCCAGGTCGGCCGCGCGCTGTCACGCGACGAGTTGCCCGTGCTCTGAGTTTTGGAGACGACACCGACTTCGATTAACCTCGGGATTCGATGACCGATCCGGCAAAGCCAGGCTACGACGATGTGGTGCGCATTCCGGCGCCGCCCGGCCGCAGCAATGCCACCGGACGGCCGCCGCGCATCGAGGAGGTGGCGGAGCGCGCCGGCGTGTCGCCGATCACGGTGTCGCGGGTGCTGCGCCATCCCGAAAAAGTCAATCGCGACACCCGCGAGCGCATCCTCGAAGTGATCGAGGCGACCGGCTACGCCTCCAACCCGCATGCGCGCGCGCTGCGCTCGGGCCGGTCGAACGTGGTCGTGGCCTTTGTCTCGAACATTCTGAGCCAGCAGTTCGGCCTCGCGGTCCGCAGCCTCGCCGCCACGCTCGAGCCGGAGGGCTTTGAGGTGCTCGTCGGCCAGACCTCCTATTCCTATGCAAAGGAGGTCGCGATGATCCAGTCGCTGCGCGGCATTCGGCCTGCGGCGGTGATGTTCACGGGCGTGATCGAGCTCGAGGAGAATCGCGCCGCGTTGCTCGAGCTCGGCATTCCCGTGATCGAGACCTGGGCGTTTCCGCGCGATCCCATCGACATGCTGGTCGGCCTGCCGAATGCGGATGCCGGCGCGATGGCAGCGCGTCGCCTTGCCGATGCCGGCCATCGCCGCGTCGCCTTCATCGGTCGCAACAGCGGCCGCGGCGCGCTTCGCCGCGACGGATTTCGCGCGGCGGCAACCGAGCTCGGGCTCGAAATCGTCCACGAGATCAGCGTCGGCGAGATCACAGGGCTCGTCGACGGCCGCGCTGCGTTTACGGCCTTGCTCGATCGCGGCGCCCGCATCGATGCGGTGTTCTGCGCCAACGATCTGCTGGCGACCGGCGCGCTGATCGAGGCCCGCGCCCGCGGCCTGTCGGTGCCGCGCGATCTTGCCGTGCTCGGCTTCGGCGACAACGACGTTGCCGATCAGATCACGCCCGGCCTCACCACCATCTCGTTCGACGCCGCGGCCGTCGGGCGTATTGCGGGAGAGCTGCTTCTGGCGCGGCTGTCCGGAACGCCTCGGGCCGAGCAGCAGCTGGCCGTCGATCTGTTCCTGGTCGAACGCGGCAGCGTCTGAGCGTTGGATCTAAGCGACGCTCTTGAGGTCCTGCTGGATCGCAGCGAGCAAGGATTCCAGCGCGGCGCTGCTCACAGGCCTCGCCTCAGCCATCTCGGGCTGAGCCTTTGCAGATTGGACGTTGGCAGGCTGGACATGAGCAGGCTGCGCAGCCTTGACTGGACGCTTCGGGAATGGCGGCGGCGCCAGCATCGCGGGTTGCGTGAACGCACCCTCGTCTTCGCTGAGCACGAACTTGCCATGGATGACGTCGTCGCGGCGGCCCATGACGAACATGGTCGCCCAATAGCCGGCGGCCAGAAGGATTATGCAGAAAATACCGATCTCTAACATCGCAGCACCTAAAATATGCGCGATGATTCAATGCCTTCGCCCACACGTCAATGAACCCTCAGTCACACCAGCGGGTTTTTGCGGGCAGGTGTTGCCAATCGGTTACTCTTTGTTAACCACCGGTGTCCGGAGTGTGACACCGGTGCAACTGCTAGTCGCTCCAGCCCTCCAGGAGGCGTTCCAGGCCCTGAAGTTAAGCCTTATCCGGCCCGACCCGGACCAGCTGCTTGCCGAAATTGGCACCCTTCAGAAGCCCGATGAAGGCGTCCGGGGCGCTCTCCAGACCGTCGGTGACGAACTCCTTGTACTTCACCTTGCCGTCGCGGACCCAGCTGGACATGTCGCGCAGGAAGTCGCCATGGCGCGAGGCGAAGTCGGAGACGATGAAGCCGCGGAAGGTGAGCCGCTTGGTCAGCGTCGCGCGCATCATGGATGCCGCCCATTTCGGCGGCTTGGCCTCGGTGTCGTTGTAATGGGCGATCAGGCCGCACACCGGCACGCGCGCGAATGTATTTAGCAGCGGAAAGACCGCCTCGAACACCGCGCCGCCGACGTTCTCGAAATAGACGTCGATCCCCTTCGGGCAGGCGTCCTTGAGCTTCGCGGCGAGATCAGGATCGCGGTGATCGATGCAGGCATCGAAGCCGAGCTCTTTCACCACGTAGTCGCACTTATCCTTGCCGCCGGCGATGCCGACCGCGCGTGCGCCCTTGATCTTTGCGATCTGCCCCACGGCCGAGCCGACCGCGCCGGAAGCACCGGCGACGACGACGGTCTCGCCTTCTTGCGGCTTGCCGATGTCGAGCAGGCCCGTATACGCGGTCATGCCGGGCATGCCGAGCACACCGATCGAGGTCGAGATCGGACCGAGCCTGGGATCGACCTTGATGAGGCCCTTGCCGTTCGAGATCGCGTGCGATTGCCATCCGGTCCGTGCGCGCACGATGTCACCCTTGGCAAAGTCTGGATTGTTGGAGGCCGCGACCTCGCTCACCGCCTCGCCTTCCATCACGCCGCCGACCGGCACCGGCGCGGCATAGGACGGCCCCTCGCTCATGCGCCCGCGCATATAGGGATCGAGCGACAGCCAGATCGTGCGCAGCAGCACCTCGCCCGCGCCGGGCGTCGGGACCGCAAATTCCTCCAGACGAAAATCGGATGATTTGGGTTCGCCGACGGGACGTGCGGCGAGAACGATGCGTTTTGCTTGGGACATGGCTTCCTCCGAATTGTGTTTCGGCACGAACGGAAGCGGAGGCAGCGAG
Organism: Bradyrhizobium ganzhouense; assembly: GCF_049949285.1. Taxonomy (NCBI): domain Bacteria; kingdom Pseudomonadati; phylum Pseudomonadota; class Alphaproteobacteria; order Hyphomicrobiales; family Nitrobacteraceae; genus Bradyrhizobium; species Bradyrhizobium ganzhouense. Next base: position 4,279,252 of record NZ_CP181318.1, on the reverse strand, counting down.
GCACGTCAATACAAAAGCGGCGGAGTAGATGGTCCCGACGACGTGCCATTCTCGTGTCCCGGACGCGCTGCAGCGTGCAACGCTGCTGCGCAGAGCCGGGACCCAGATCGCTACATGCGACCAAGCCCAACGATGGGCCCCGGCCCTGCAGCGCACCGCTGAAGAAGCGCTGCGCTGCGTCCGGGGCACGAGAAAGAGCGCCTAACCCCCGCCCGGATAATTCGGCGCCTCGCGCGTAATCGTCACGTCGTGGACGTGGCTTTCGCGCAGGCCCGCACCGGTGATGCGGACGAAGTTCGCTTTCTCGTGCAGCTCCTTCATGTCCTTTGCGCCGACATAGCCCATTGCGGCGCGGAGGCCACCGGCGAGCTGGTGCATGACGTTGCCGACCGGGCCCTTGTAGGGCACCTGGCCCTCGATGCCTTCAGGGACGAGCTTGAGCGCGTCCTTGATGTCCTGCTGGAAGTAGCGGTCGGCCGAGCCGCGCGCCATCGCGCCGACCGAGCCCATGCCGCGATAGGCCTTGTAGGAGCGGCCCTGCCACAAAAACACTTCGCCGGGCGTCTCGTCGGTGCCGGCCAGCAGCGAGCCGACCATCGCGATATCGGCACCGGCGGCGAGCGCCTTGGCGAGGTCGCCGGAGAACTTGATGCCGCCGTCGGCGATGACGGGGATGTCGGACTTCTTCGCCGCCTCGACCGCGTCCATGATCGCGGTGAGCTGGGGCACGCCGACACCGGCGACGATGCGCGTGGTGCAGATCGAGCCCGGGCCGATGCCGACCTTGATGCAATCCGCGCCCGCATCGATCAGCGCCTGCGCGCCGTCCGATGTCGCGACGTTGCCGGCGACGACCTGCACGGAGTTGGAGAGACGCTTGATGCGGTTGACGGCGTGAAGCACGTGGCGGGAATGGCCGTGCGCGGTGTCGACAACGACGAGGTCGACGCCGGCATCGATCAGCCGCTCGGTACGCTCGAAGCCGGTGTCACCAACGGTGGTGGCCGCGGCGACGCGGAGGCGCCCCTGCGCATCCTTGCAGGCGAGCGGATGGGCGACCGCCTTCTCCATGTCCTTCACGGTGATCAGGCCGACGCAGCGATACTGCTCGTCGACCACGAGCAGCTTCTCGATGCGGTGCTGGTGCAGCATCCGCCGTGCTTCGTCCTGGCTGACATTCTCGCGCACCGTGACGAGCTTCTCATGCGTCATCAGCTCGGAGACTTTTTGCCGGCGGTCGGTGGCAAACCGCACGTCGCGGTTGGTGAGGATGCCGACCAGCTTGCCCGGCGTGGACTTGCCGGCACCGGTCACGACGGGAATGCCGGAGATACCATGATCGCTCATCAGCTTGAGCGCATCGTCGAGCGTGGCCTCGGGGCTGATGGTGAGCGGGTTCACCACCATGCCCGACTCGTAGCGCTTGACCTGCCGCACCTGGGCGGCCTGCCCTTCGGGATCGAAATTGCGGTGGATGACGCCGAGGCCGCCGGCCTGCGCCATGGCGATCGCCATGCGGGCCTCGGTCACGGTGTCCATGGCGGAGGCCATGATCGGGATGTTGAGCGGAATGGCGCGGGTGACGCGGGAGCGGATGTCGACCTCGCCCGGCATGACGTCCGATAGACCCGGCTTCAACAGCACGTCGTCGAACGTAAAGGCTTCGCGGATGCCTTGAAGTTGCACCGTGGCCATCTGCCAACTCCTTCCTGCGGCCGTGCCGCAAATGAGCATGGATGAGCGCCGCCCTCGGCGTGCCTTGCGGCATCGCCGGAGAATCGGAGCCCATCGGTGGGGTTGACGCGGGTCGATAGCACGGTCGGATGACGAATCAAAGCAATTCGGATCGCTGGCCAGCCATGCACAGGCTTTTTTAGGTAAATTCAGCGTGGATAGCCCGGCGGAGGGGCACGCACCCGTCATTCCCGGGCGCGACGAAGTCGCGAGCCGGGGATGACGAAGGAGTGAGCGCAGGATTTAGGTGCTATGCGTTGATCCGCAATGGTCCCGGCCGAGTCGCGGTGATAAGCCGCAAGTCCGCCTTTCCTTCTGATTTTCATTACCAATCCGTCATGGTCGACAAGCAACGCATCATTCCGCTGATCGTGGCCACCGCTCTGTTCATGGAGAACATGGACTCGACGGTGATCGCCACCTCGCTGCCGGCGATCGCGGCCGACATCGGCACCAGCCCGCTGACGCTGAAGCTCGCGATCACCTCCTATCTGCTGTCGCTGGCGGTGTTCATTCCGGCGAGCGGCTGGACCGCCGACCGGTTCGGCGCGCGGATGGTGTTCGCGATCGCGGTCGGCGTGTTCATGGTCGGCTCGGTCGGCTGCGCGCTCTCGACCTCGGTCACCGATTTTGTGTTCGCGCGCATCCTCCAGGGCATGGGCGGCGCGATGATGACCCCGGTCGGGCGTCTCGTGCTGCTGCGCTCGGTCGACAAGAGCGCGCTGGTCAATGCCATGGCCTGGGTGACGGTTCCCGCCCTGATCGGTCCGGTGATCGGCCCGCCGCTTGGCGGCTTCATCACGACCTACGCGTCGTGGCACTGGATCTTCCTGATCAACATTCCGATCGGCCTGCTCGGCATCTTCATGGCGCTGCGCTTCATCGATCCCATCAAGAGCGACGAACCCGAGCCGTTCGACCTCTACGGCATGGTGCTCGCGGGCATCGGGCTTGCCGGCATCGCGTTCGGCCTGTCCGTGGCCGGCCTCAACCTGCTGCCATGGAGCATCGTTGCCGCCCTGGTCGGGGGCGGCGCGATCTCGATGACGCTCTACGTCATCCATGCCCGGCGGACGGGATCGCCGGTGCTGGACTTTTCGCTGCTAAACCTGCCGACGCTGCGCGCGGCCATTCTCGGCGGCTTCCTGTTCCGGCTCGGCATCGGCGCCCTGCCCTTCCTGCTGCCGCTGCTGATGCAGATCGGCTTCGGGCTGTCGCCATTCCATTCAGGCCTCGTCACCTTCGGCTCCTCGCTCGGCGCGATGGGCATGAAGACGCTGGCCGCGCGGATCATCCGGACCTTCGGCTTCCGCAATTTGATGACCGTGAACGCCATCATCAGCGCATTTTTCCTCGGCGTCTGCGCGTTGTTCACGGTGACGACGCCGCTGCTGATCATCCTGGTGATCCTGGTGGTCGGCGGCTTCTTCCGTTCGCTCGAATTCACCGCGATCAACACGGTGGCCTATGCCGACGTCGAGAGCGCACAGATGAGCCGCGCCACGACGCTGGTCAGCGTCAACCAGCAACTCGCGGTCTCCGCCGGCGTCGCGGTCGGTGCCGCCTCGGTCGAGACCACGATGTGGCTCAGCCATGTCAGCGAGCTCAACGCCACCGTGTTCGCGCCCGCCTTCGTCGTGGTGGCGCTGACCTCGGCTTTGTCGAGCTGGTTCTTCTGGCAGATGCCGGATGATGCCGGTCACGAGATCTCCGGCCGCAAGGCGGTGGAGATCGCGAGCCGCAAGGGCGCCGCCAAGAGCGCGGCCAAGGCCGCCGTCAAGGTGGCGACGGAAGACACGCAGGACATGCGGGATCAGCGGCTGGGGTGATCCCGCTGGCGTTGAGGGATCGGCCAATTGCGTTACGAATAACGCAATCGATAACATACGACTGCGAGCTGCATCAAACTGTCGTATCTCGCGTGATAGACGATGCTCCTCCAAGTGGGATGCTGCGCATGAACACGCCAGCCAGAAACATGATCAAATCGGCCTTCCTGAAGGTGCATCAGGTGGCGCTTGGCGGCGGGCTCGTCGTGCTGCCCAATCACTTCTACACGCCGATCGCGGACGTCCGGGAGCTGGCCCGGACCAGGGACAAATGGGCGAAGCGGTCGCCGATGACCGGCATCGATGTCGACATCGACCGGCAAGTCTCACGCTTGCAGGACATCGTAAGGCCGTTCGTGTCCGAATATCGCGACAACGCCACCTACAAGGAAGGTGCGGCCAAGGGCTTCGGACCGGGCTTTGGTTATGTGGAGGCACAGGCGCTGCACGGCGTGCTGCGGTGGCTCAAGCCCAAATCCATGATCGAGGTCGGATCAGGCGTCTCGACGCATTGTGCGGTGAAGGCGCTGGCGCTGAACGCATCGGAGGGACGCCCCGGCAGGATCACCTGTATCGAGCCATACCCCAGCGACTATCTGAAGAGCTCGCCGGCAATCGATCTGGTGCCAAGCAAGGTCGAGGACATCGACCCCGCAATGTTCGATCAGCTCGGAGATGGCGATATCCTGTTCATCGACACGTCGCATGCCGTCCGGCCGATCGGCGACGTGACGCACCTCTATCTCGAGGTCATTCCCCGCATCAAGCCGGGCTGCGTGATCCACATTCACGACATCTATTTCCCCTACTCGTTTCAGCGCGATCTCCTGGACGGCCTGTTTCAGACCACCGAAACGCCCATGCTCCAGACCCTGCTCGCGCACAATGACCGGCTGGAGATCCTGTTCTGCCTCAGCATGCTTCACTACGATGCGCAGGACGTGTTGAAGGACGTCTTCCCCGGCTATTCTCCGGCACCCGACGTCGACGGATTGAACGTGCCCAACACGACCGGCCATTTTCCGTCGTCGATCTATTTGCGCGTGCGCGGCTGACCATACCGGAACTGTGACGCATTGACAGTTGCGCGCGCTGCGCGTGGCCGTTGGCGGACGCACCCAACGCTCGGGCGCGTCCCGGGTTCGCGCGCGGTCAGGCGTGCGCGGCGAGCTGGGGCTGATTGGCCACGTTGGCCGCAGCTGTGATGAGCGTGCCACCATGACCATCGGCTGACAGGACAAAGCTCGACGCGGTGTATTGGCCCAGCAATGTCAACGCTGCCACGTGGCTGCCGTCAGAAACCGTCATGTGGCCGCCTGTGTTGTTGTCGTTGACGAAGTATCCAAGCGTTGTGGCAGCGCCGTTGAAGGCGATGTCGGCCAGGTCGATGCCGTCGCCGCCGCCGAAGCCCGTGATCGAGCCCGCGAACGCGACGGAATGGTCGATCTGAAGCGCGGCGCCGCCCGGCGCGAAGGCGAGCTTGGCGGTGGAAGCGCCGGCGATCTCGAGCGTCGTTCCCGCCGCGATCGCAGTTACCGCGGGGCTCGCAGCGTAGACCTGCCCTTTTTCACCGGAACCATCGCCCCACGCGATGGCGAAACCACCGCCCTGTAGCGCGACGACCTCGCTGCGCGAGCCCGCCGTATTGACGGTGTCGAGCCCGAACTCGGCGCCGATTTTTTGCTGGTTGTAGGCGTCGAACACCTGCGCCCTGATGCTCGACGTGGAGCCCACCGGGCTGAGGGTCACGTCCTGCCAGGTCACCACGAAATTACCGTCCGCGAGGGCCGCAACCTCCGGCGCATAATAGTTCGTGCCATAAATCGATCTGGGGCTGGTGAGCGTATTGACCGCGAGCTGGCTAGCGATCTTGCCGCCAGCAGCATCGAACTGCTGGGCTTCGATCGCGCTGACACCGCTGGCCCTGTAATCGTAGTCCCGCTCCCAGGTCACCACAAATCCACCGGTCGGCAATGCGGCGACGCTCAGACCGTTCAACGTTTCGCCGATTTGTTGCGTCCCGGAATGAACCGCGAACGCGGCGCCGACCTTGTTGCCCTGGGCGTCGAAGATCTGGCCCGTGACCACGAACGATCCGGTGTCGTGCGAGATGACGACGAAATTGCCGTCGGCCAATCCGGCAATCACCGGACGATCAGCATTGGTCTGCGCACCCGGCGAAAACTCGTTTCCGACCCTGGCTCCATTCGCGTCGTAGATTTGCGCCTTTGCGGTTGTGGTCTGGCCGTCGTAGAAATTCCATGCGGCGACGAAGCCGCCGTTCGCAAGCGCAGTGATCGTGCCATTGTCGATTTCGACAGCGCCCGTGGTGTTGACCTGGAATGTCGCATTGATCGGCGCGCCGCTCGCATTGTAGAGCTGGGTCAGGACTTCGCTGTTGTTGAGCGTGGTCCAGGCGACGGCGAAACCACCATTCGTCAATGCCGTGACCGCCCCCGGAAATATCGACCCGTTCGGGAGCGACACGGCGGACTCGGCCCCCACCTTCCCACCGTTCTGATCGAAGATCTGCGTGTGCACCGCGCCGTTTTGCAGCCACGCGGCCGCGATGGTTCCGTTGCCCAGCTCGGCGATAATGGTCACCGCGTTCCCGTTCTGGTTCGCATTGTCGATCTGGAATTTGGTTCCGACCGCGTGCACGCCCGGTGTCGTCGCAATCTGGATCCCGGAGAAACCGCTCGAGAAAAGACCGGAAAAATCGGGAGACTTGCCGGCCGCGTCGATAATTGACGCACCGTTCAGGTCACCCTTCGCGAAGGAAAGGCCGTTCACCGATTTGTCCGTGGCCCCGACCGTGTAGCTGAACACCAGCTTGGTCGCATCGCCGAGCGCCGCGGTTGCGGCAGCGTCATAGATCGCGACGCCGCCGTCGTTGAGCGTCAGGACCGGAGCGCCGCCCGACACCGAGACGCCGCGGCTCATGGTCACCGTGAAGGTCACGGTGTCGCCCGCGTGCTCAGTCGCGCTCGACGGCGAGGCCACGACAGACGTCACCACTGTGGGTGCGATCTGGAGGCCGGAGAAGGACGCCGCGAATATGCCGGAGAAGTCGGGGCCATGCCCCTGTCCGTCGACGATGACGGCGCCATTCTGGTCGCCGCGCACGAAGGACAGGCCACTCACCTCTGCATCGGACGCGCCGACCGTGTAGCTGAACACCATCTTGGTGGGATCGCCCAGCGCCGCGCTCGCAGCCGCATCGTAGGTGGCAATGCCTCCGTCGATGAGCGTCAACGTCGGCGTGCCGCCGGAGATTGTGACGGCGCGGTTCATCGTGATCGTGAACGTCACGGTGTCGCCCGGTTTCTCCACGCCATTTGATGGCGAAGCGACGACGGAGGTCACTGCCGTCGGCGCCGTCGCGACTTGAATGCCGGAGAAGGACGTCGCGAACGCGCCGGAGAAATCGGGACCGTTGCCGGAGGAGTCGGCGATGATGGCGCCGTTCTGGTCGCCGCGCACGAACGACAAGCCGCTCTCCGGCAGGTCGGAGGCGCCAACCGTGTAGCTGAACACCATCTTGGTGGGATCGCCGAGCGCGGCGGTCGCGGCAGCGTTGTAGACAGCGATGCCGCCGTCATTCAGCGTCAGCGTCGGCGTGCCGCCGCTGACCGTCACGGCCCTGCTCATCGTCATCGTGAAGGTCACGGTGTCGCCGGCATGCACGATCCCGCTCGCCGGCGAGCCGGTGAACGAGACGACGGAGGCAGGCGGCGGCGGGTTCACGACGCCGAACGGTCCCGGCGCCAGCGAGCCGGGTTGCGACGGCAGTTCGACCGTTCCGGCCGAGGTGCCGTCCGAAATCCACAGACTGGTCTTGCCGCTCGCATCGACGCCGTCGAACATGATTTTTCCATTGGCGACGGACAGATTGGTGGGATTGAGCCCGGTTGCGGCCGCACCGTTGACGACAATCTGGTACGAGCCGGCCGCCGTGCCGTCGGTCACGAAGAGACCGATATTGGTGCCGGCGTCCCTGCCCGTGAAATAGATCTTGCCAGCGAGTGTCACGGCGGTCGGGGTCATCTGCGTAAAGATCCCGCCTCCGCTTCCGCCGAGATAGGCACCCGGAACCAACAGTTCGAAGGTGCCGGCCTGCGTACCGTCACTAGACCAGAGACTGAACCGCCCGCTCGTGTCCGTGCCTTGGAACAGCACCCGATCGCTCGTGACCGCAAAGGGAACGGGGTACATTGATGCATTGGCGGGAACGTAGAATTCGGTGGTTCCGGCCACCGTCCCATCGGTGACCCACAGAGTGGGCTGACTGCCCGCCCCGCGGAATACGACTTTGCCTCCGAACTGCGCGAGGACGGTTGGAGCCGAACCGAACCCGGCGAACAGCTCCGACGTTCCAGCCGAAGTCCCGTCGGTCGACCAGATGGCGTTGTTGCCGGCAGCATCGACGCCGGTGAACACCACCTTGTTGCCGGCGACCGCCAAGGCCGACGGGTTGAAAGCCGTTACCGACGCCCCCGCGACCGGGAGCAGCGTCGTGCCGGCTGCGGTGCCGTCGGTAACACCGAGAATGGTCTTGCCGGTCGAGTCAAAGGTATCGAACACCGCCTTGTTGCCCAACACCGTCACGTTCCATGCGGCGCCGTGGCCGAATGCGGACACGCCGCCGACGAGCTCGGTGGTGCCGGCCGACGTGCCATCCGTGATCCAGAGGCCGTATCCGTTCGACGTATCGTCACCGCCAAACAACATCTGGCTGCCGAACGCCTGGAAAGCCGTCGGCCGCAGACCATAAGACGTCGCCTCGCCGGTCACCGACAGTCTGGAGGCGCTGACACCGTCCGTGACCCACAAAGCCATCAGCCCGTTGGCGTCGAGGCCGGAAAAGAGAGCGCGATTTCCGAGAATCGCAAACTGGGGATCGACGTTATTCCGAAAGAGACCGCTGCCGTTGACGTCATAAAACAGGCCTAACCCGTAAGTGCCGGTCACGGACACCTGGTGAGTACCCGCAGCGGTGCCATCGCTCGCCCAGAGGGTCGTACCTCCGGCGAACAGCACCTCGGTTCCTAAAGTGGTGAAGTAGGGATGGTAGGTGTCATAGGTGAAACCGTATGACGAAAATTTCAGGGGCACCCCGAGGTCGCTTGTCCCCGCACCGGTGCCGTCAGTCACCCAGATGGTGTCGCCAATCGGACTGAATCCGATAAACCAGGACTTGTCGCCGATCGTCGCAAAATCGCGCCCCGTCGTGAACGCGGCAGCTGCGCCAGTTACCGGAATCTCGGAGGTTCCGGCCGCGGTCCCGTCTGTTTTCCACAACGTCAACTGGTCATTGGCATTGCGTCCTTCAAACAGGACCTCGTTGCCAACCACCGTGAAATTGGGGCCGGTGAAAGTGGGGCTCGTGCTGGGGAAGCTGGTCTGTGAAAACAACCCAAATGCGGAGGCATCGCTAACGGCCAGTTTCGTCGTGCCGGCGGCTGTGCCGTCGGAGACCCAGAGATCGGTGCCGTACTGAAATATGACCTTGCCGCCAAACGCGGTCAGTCCCCCGACAGTATACGTTCCGGGAATCTGAAGCTGCGACGTCCCGGCAGATGTCCCGTCCGTCACCCAGAGCGTTTTGGCATAGTTGCTTGGGTCCTGCGCGACGAACATGACCTTGTCGCCGATCGACGCAAACGAGTGGGGGTAACTCAGTCCCGCAACCGAGAGCTCTGATGTGCCCGCCGCTGTGCCATCGGTCACCCACAAGCCGTATTTGTTGGTCGAATCCACACCTTCGAACAGCACCTTGCCTCCAAAGGCGAGCAGATTGGACGGTTGGAGCCCGTTCGGTGAACCGGCGCCTGCCACCGACAGTTTCGACGTCCCTGCCGTCGTGCCATCCGTGATCCAGAGGTCGTTGCCGCTGCTGAAGAGGACCTTGCCGCCCAACGCCGCGAATCCGAAGGCGGCAATGCTGGTCATCCCGGGGACGAACAGCTCCGACGTGCCGCTCGCCGTTCCGTCGGTGATCCAGATATTGCTGTGACCAAACGCGTCGATCGCGGAGAAGAACACCTTGTCGCCGACTTGCGTGAGGTTGGTCGGGTTGAAACCGTTCGGAGACGCACCGGCGATCGAAAGCTTCGACGTCCCGCTCGCGGTGCCATCCGAGACCCAAAGGGCTTGATGATTGGTCGCGTCGAGCCCTGAGAACAGGACCTTGTTTCCGAGCGAGACGAACCCGGTCGGCTGGAGCCCGTTCGATGATGCGCCCGTGACCGAAAGCTCGGACGTGCCGGCCGGCGTCCCGTTCGTCACCCAGAGATTGACGTGACCGCTGGCATCCGTTCCCGCGAAAAGAGTCGTGTTGGTCGTGGCCAACCCTGCCGTCCCGACGTCGATCGCGGTGAACGAGCTCGAATACACGCCGGAAAAGTCGGGAACCTGGCCGGTCGCATCGACGATGCGCGCGCCATTGTAACTGCCGCGCACGAAGGAGAGACCGTCCACCGGCGAATCCGATGCGGCCACCTTGTAGGTGAACACCATCCTGGTGGGATCGCCGAGCGCCGCAGTGGCCACCGGGTCGTAGACCGCGATGCCGCCATCGTTGAGCGTCAGTGTCGGCGTGCCGCCCGAGACAGTCACGGCGCTGCTCATGGCCAGCGTGAAGATGACGGTGTCGCCGGAGTGCAGCACACCGTTTGCAGGTGAGGCGGTGAAGGACGTTACGGTGGTCGTCATCCCATTTTTTCCTTCTTGATCCGGCTCGAAAGCAACTTGAGGCTGCCAGCACTGCGCCTGACCACCTGACTACGTTGGCCGGATCATCGCGTCCAACCGCTACAGATTTATGATAAGTTAACGTAATTCATAACATAACGCGCATAGCTGGCGCGACATGAAGGGTTGACGTGGTTGAGCCTGCCGCGCCGTCAGCAATTGCGGCGACAGCGGCTTCTTGCAGTGGGTGCGTGATCGCGAAAAGCGAAAGGTTCTGGAACGCTAGACCGGCGCTGCCAGATGCGGCTGACCAGCTGCGTCGGGCGCCGCCGCACTGATGAGCGTGCCGCCGTGTCCGTCGGCCGAAAGGACGAAGCTCGTTGCGCTGTACTGCCCCAGCAGTGTCAACGCAGCGATATGCGTCCCGTCAGAGACGGCGAGATGCCCGCCACTATTGCTGGCGTTCGCCGCATAGCCGAGCGTCGTGCCAGCGCCGCTGAATGCGATATCGGCGAGGTCGATGCCGTCGCCCGCATCGAATCCCGTGATCGCGCCTGTGAATGCGGTGGATTGGTCGAGTTGCAGCGAGGCGCCGCCAGGCGCGAAGGCGAGCTTGGCGGAAGATGCAGCCGGGATCTCGAGCGTCGCGCCCGATGCAATCGTGGTGACAGGTTGATTGGCGGCGTAGATTTGCGTCTTCTCGCCGTTCGCATCGCCCCACGCGATTGCGAATCCGCCGTCCTGCAAAGCGACAAGCGCGGGATGAACCTGATCCTGGCTCGCTTGCACATTGATCACGACTTCGCTGCCGACAGGGGACTGCTGATACGCGTCGAACAGTCGCACCTTGACGACGGATGCGCTCGCGTCGACGCTGCTGGCGTCTTGCCAGAGGATTGCGAAGTTGCCGTCAGCCAGCGCCGTCACCTTCGGCTGGGATGCGACGAACGCATTGACGGGCGCAACCGTCGCATCGACATGAAACTGAGATCCGACCTTCGTTCCGCCGGCATCGAATTGCTGTGCCACGATCGCGTCCGTGACCGCTGTACCGTTGTTACGTTGCTCTTCCCACGTGACGACGAATCCGCCCGTCGGCAATACGGCCACGCTGGGGTTGCTGGAGTTCCACAAATCGGAATTCGAATTGACAGCGATTTCCGCGCTGATCTTGTTACCCTGCGCGTCGAAGATCTGGGCCGTGAAACCCGGCCGCACCAGCTCTCCCGGGGGCGGCCCGGGGACGATGGCCTGAACATTTAACTGATTCCAGACCGCAACGAAGCTGCCATCTGCGAACCAGGAGATGGCCGGTGAAGCTCCGTCGCTCTTGTCCAGAGCGGCAACGATCTCGTTGCCGATCCTGGCCCCGTTCGCATCGAATATCTGCGACCTCGAAGTCGCGATGGGACTTCGAACATCATCGTAGGTCCACGTTGCGACAAAACCTCCGTCGGCCAAAGCGGTGACGGTGGGCGTTTTGACTTGAACGCCTGACGTGTTCAGGCCCAAATTGAGTTGACCTGCCTCGGTGTTGGCCTGGAACGCCGTACCGGTCGGCGCGCCGTTCGACGCAAAGAGCTGAACCTCCACACCATTAAGAGCGGTGAACGCATCGTAGGCCCCCCAGACCACCGCGAATCCACCATTCGTCAATGCCGTGACGGACGGATGTGCCCCTAATCCCGGCATCGTCAGGATCGGCATTTGTGCGATGGATTCGCCGCCGACCTTTGTGCCGTCCGGGCTGAGGATCTGGGCATGAACCGCCGAACCCTCCAGCCACGCGCTCGCGAAATTGCCGTTGGCCAATTCAGCGACGACCGCACCGCTCGCGGCTTGAATTTCCGGTCCAGCAGTCACTACGCCCGGTGCGGCCGGGCTAATTTGAATCCCGGAGAACAAGGCCGCGAACACGGCGGAGAAGTCGGGACCCCGGCCCGCCCCGTCGACGATGACGGCGCCGTTCTGGTCACCGCGCACAAAGGACAGGCCGTCCACCGGCAGATCGGACGTACCAACCGTATAGCTGAACACCATCCTGGTGGGATCGCCCAGCGCCGCGGTCGCTACCGCATCGTAACTGGCGACGCCACCGTCGTTCAGCGTCAGCGTCGGCGTGCCGCCGGAGATCGTGACGGCGCGGTTCATGGTGATCGTGAAGGTCACGGTGTCGCCGGGATGCTCCACGCCGTTTGACGGCGAGGCGACGACGGAGGTCACCGCCGTCGGTGCCGTCGCGATCTGGAGTCCGGAGAACGAGGTCGCGAATGCGCCGGAGAAATCGGGCCCCTGGCCGGACGAGTCGACGATGACAGCGCCATTCTGATCGCCACGCACGAAGGACAGGCCGTTCTCCGGCAGATCAGACGCACCAACCGTGTAGCTGAACACCATCCTGGCGGGATCGCCGAGCGCGGCGGTCGCGGCCGCGTTGTAGACGGCAATGCCGCCGTCGTTGAGCGTCAGCGTCGGCGTGCCACCGCTGACCGTCACGCCGCGGCTCAGCGTCATGGTGAAGGTCACGGTGTCGCCGGCATGCACGATTCCGCTCGCCGGCGAGCCGGTGAAGGAGAGGACAGTCGCTTGCGGGCTGAGGGGAGCGAACGGTCCCGGAGCGAGTGAACCCGGTTGCGTCAAGGACATCTCCACTGTCCCGGCGGTGGTGCCGTCAGAAGTCCAGAGGCTGCCCCGGCCGCTCGCATCGAGGCCGTCGAAGACGATCTTCCCGTTCACTACGGTCAGATTAGTGGGATTGAGTCCGGTCGCGGCCGCACCATTGACGACAATCTTGTACGAACCGGCCGAGGTCCCATCCGTCACGAAAAGGCTGACAAGACCGTTCGTGTCTCGGCCTGCGAAATAGGTCTTGCCGCCGAAGGATACAGCGGACGGGTCCAGTCGAGATGTGGACTGAGAAAAGAGCCCGCCTCCGCTTGGGCCGACATAGGCCCCGGCGACCGATAGCTCGGAGGTGCCGGCGAGCGTGCCATCGCTTGCAAAGAGATTGTATCTCCCGCTCGTATCCATGCCCCAGAACAGCACCTGGTTGCCCTGGATTCCGATGAGGATGCTGTTGGTCGAATAGCTCCCGGGGATGTAAAATTCGGTGGTCCCGGCCACGGTCCCGTCGCTGACCCACAGATCGGGCTGAGCGCCGGCGCCGGTGAACACCACCTTACCGCCGAGCTGAGCAAAGAAGTTTGGAGCCGAGCCAAGTCCAGAGAACAGCTCCGATGTCCCGGCCGACGTCCCGTCAGTCGACCAAATGCCGCTATTGCCCGCTGCATCGACGCCCGAGAACAGCACATTGTTGCCGAGAGCGGTCAATCCTCTCGGGTTGAATGATGTCGCCGACACCCCCGCGACCGCAATTTCCGATGTGCCAGCTGCGGTACCGTCGGTAACACCGAGAACTCTCTGGTTGGATGAATTGGTGGCGACGAACACCGCCTTGTTGCCAAGCACGGTCACGCCACCCACGGTGCCGTGACCGAATGCGGACACGCCTCCGGCGAGTTCGGAGGTGCCGGCCGACGTTCCGTCCGTAATCCAGAGACCAGACGTATGGGTGTTGTCCTGCCCTGTGAACAAAACCTGATTGCCGAACAGCTCGAAGGCCGATGGCGCCAAGCCAATCGGACCGAGAGCGACGGCGCTCGTCGCGGCCCCTGCAACCGACAGCTCGGACGTGCCCGCGCTGGTGCCGTCCGTGACCCACAAGCCTGTGAACCCCGCCGCATCGAGCCCTCTGAACAGGGCGCGGCTTCCGAGAACCGTAAATTGGGGATCGTTGTTGGTTCTTCCGGAGCCGGTGAGGTCATAAAACAGGCCGCCTCCGTTATACGCGCCGGTCACGGACACCAGATGCGTGCCAGCGGCGGTGCCGTCACTCACCGCGAGGGCTGGACCGTCCGCGAACAACACCTTGGTTCCGAACGCGGTGAAGTAGGGATGGTAGGTGACGTAGGTGTCGGCCAAATACGAGAAGATCATCGATGCGGACAGTTCGCTTGTGCCCGCATTGGTGCCGTCGGTCACCCAGAGCGTCTCGCGGCCGGTCGAATTGGCGCCCACGAACAGCGACTGATTCCCGGTCGTCGCGAAGTCGCGCCCCGCCACGAATACCGGCGTTTCGCCGGCGACTGGAACCTCCAGCGTTCCAGCCGTCGTGCCGTCCGTCTTCCAAAGGGTCAGTTGACCACCGGCGTTGACACGCTGGAACAGGACCTCGTTGCCGGACACCGAGAAGTACGGATTTCCGGTCATTCCGCCAGCGCTCAGGATCGAAGTGCCGGCGACTGTGCCGTCGGTGATCCAGAGATTTCCATTCGCCTGAAACAGCAGCTTGCCGCCGAACAGGGTCATGCCGCTCGGATCCCCCATTCCCGCGATCTGCAACTGCGACGTTCCGGCCGATGTGCCGTCGGTGACCCAGAAGACATCATTCGCAACGAACAGCGCCTTGTTGCCGAGGACAGTCAGCTGTCCCGGCGCCGCCAACCAATTCGCCGAACCAGCAATCGACAGTTCGGACGTGCCTGCTGCCGTTCCGTCGGTCACCCAGATGCCGGTATGATTGCCCGAGTCGAGGCCGAGGAAGAGCGCCTTGTTTCCAAGCGAGACAATATTGGTGGGTGAAAGCCCATAACCGCTGCTGACGCCGGTCACCGACAGACGCGACGTCCCCGCCCCCGTCCCGTCCGTTATCCAGAGATCGCCGTTGTTGCGGAACAGGATCTTGTTGCCCAGCGCAGTGAATCCGCTGCCGTCAAGGGTGGAGGAGCCGGGGACCATCAGCTCCGAAGTGCCGCTCGCCGTGCCGTCAGTCACCCAGATATTGCGGAGGCCGAGTTGATCAACTCCGGAGAAGAACACTTTGCCGCCGACCTGCGTGAAATTCGTGGGGTTGGTGGCGGGAAGCTCCAACGTCCCGCCGGCCGTGCCGTCGGTCACCCAGGCATTGCGATTGCCCTGTGCATCAATGCCGGACAGGATGACCTTGTCGCCGACTTTCACCAGCGTCGCAGAGGCAAGACCGTTGATAAATGTGCCGGGGACGTAGAACTCCGATGTTCCGCCAGCGGTACCATCCGAGATCCACAGGCCCTGATGGTTGGCCGAATCCGTACCGATGAAGGCGACCTTGGTCCCCAGCGAGACGAACGACGTGGGCTTGAGCCCATTTACCGACGCATTGGCGACGGAGAGCTCGGAAGTGCCGGCTGACGTGCCGTCCGTCACCCAGAGATTGACGTGCTTGTTGCCGTCGGTGCCGGCGAAGAGGGTCACCTTGGTAGGCCCGGACGTTTCAACCTGGAGTCCGGCGAACGAGCTGGTGTACACGGCGGAGAAGTCCGGCGTCTGCCCCGTCGCATCGACGATCGACGCGCTGTTGTAGCTGCCGCGGACGAACGAAAGGCCGTCCACAGGCCAGTCGGACACCGCGGCCTTGTAACTGAAGACCAGCTTGGTGGGATCGCCGAGCGCCGCGGTTGCGGCCGCGTCATAGACGGCGGTGCCGCCGTCATTGAGCGTCAATGTCGGCGTGCCGCCGGAGACGGTCACGGCACTGCTCATGGCCAGGGTGAAGGTCACGGTATCGCCGGAGTGCAGCACACCGTTTGCGGGCGAGGCGGTGACGGACAGCACGCTCGCCGGCGCTGGCGCGAGCAGTATCGGCGTGAAGAGCACCGGCGAAGTGCTGACATATGGCGCGGCCGACACATAGGGCGCGTCTTCCGTAACCAGCACACCACCCGCCCCCACGGTGACCGGGCCTGTCTGTTGGGGTACCGGCTCCCGCGGCGTTACCGCCACGGTGAATGTCCCACCGCCAATCACCTCTCCGATCACGGGGAACGTGTTCGCATCGATCACTGGCTCGGACATCGCTTCTTCCTCTCAGATGGTCCCGGTTCGAAGGTCCACCTGAGATTGCTTGCGCGACGGCCGACCACCGGATTGCGGTGGCGGGATCATTGCGTCATATCACTACAGATTTATGATATATTAACATAAAATACCATACCACAACGCCGCAGGCGCGACGCGGTGGCAAGGTTTTTCAAAAGCCAGACCGCTACTCTCTGTCCGCCCCACCGCGAAATCCCGTCGCGAGCACGTAGCGCTCCGAGGAATCCTGCCGGCTCGCGGCCGGCTTGACGTGGCGCACGGTCGCGAAGTCGCGCTTGAGCTGGGCGAGCAGATCGGCGTCGGCGCCGCTCTGGAACGTCTTGGCCAGGAACGACCCGCCGGGCTTGAGCACGTCGCAGGCAAAGGCGGCCGCGGTCTCGATCAGGCCGACGATGCGGAGCTGATCGGTCTTGCGGTGACCGGTGGTGTTGGCGGCCATGTCGGACATCACGACGTCGGCGCCGCCGCCGAGCATCGCGGTGAGTTTTTCCGGCGCGTCGTTGTCCATGAAGTCGAGCTGCGCGAAGTCGACGCCGGCAATCCCCGGCATCTCCAACAGATCGATCGCGATGACCTTGCCCTTGCCGTCGATCGAGCCGACGCGCTTGGCCGCGATCTGGCTCCAGCCGCCGGGCGCGGCGCCAAGATCGACCACGGCCATGCCGGCCTTCAGCAGGCGATATTTGTCGTCGATCTCGAGCAGCTTGAACGCGGCGCGCGAGCGATAGCCCAGCGCCTTGGCCTTGACCACATAGGGATCGTTGAGCTGCCGCTCCAGCCACAGCTTCGACGACAATTTGCGCTTGCCGCCGGTCTTGACCTGGACGTGCAAGCGGCCGGTGGTGTCTTTCGCCATCTCACCAGCTCCTGAGCGCGCCGTCCTCGCGCATCATCTCGACCAGCATGCCCTCGCGCAGGCCGCGGTCGGCGACGCGCAGGCGCGGCAGCGGGAATGCGCGGCGGATCGCGTCGAGGATGGCGCAGCCGGCCAGCACGAGATCGGCGCGCTCGATGCTGATGCAGCTGTTGTTGGCGCGGTCCTCGTAGCTCATGCCGAGCAGCTTGTTGATGGTCGCGGTGATGTCGGTGTCGTTCATCCAGATGCTGTCGATGCGGCGGCGGTCGTAGCGAGCGAGATTGAGATGGATGCCGGCGAGCGTCGTCACGGTGCCAGACGTGCCGAGCAGATGCATGTCGGTGAGATCGCGGCCATGTTGCTCCGCGAACGGCGCTACATGGTTGGCAACCTCCTGCTCCATCGCAGCATAAATCTCCGGCGTCACGTCGCGGCCGCCGAACTGCTCGGCCAGCGTCACGACGCCAAGCGGGATCGACATCCAGGCCTTGATGCGTGGCTCCGGATTTTCCGGGTCGCGCTCGATCCGCACCAGCTCGGTCGAACCGCCGCCGATATCGAACAGGATGGCGCCGCGGCCCTTCGGGTCGACCAGCGGCGAGCAGCCGAGCATGGCGAGCGAGGCTTCGGTCTCGCGGTCGATCACCTCGAGCTCGATGCCGGTCTCGACCGCGACGCGGCTGCGAAAGCCCTCCGCATTCGAGGCCGCGCGGCAGGCTTCGGTCGCGATCAGCCGCAGCCGCTTGGCTTTGCGCAGATTGATCTTGTCCCGGCAGATGCTGAGCGCGGCGATGGCACGATCGATCGCGGCCTCGCTGATCGAGCCGGTCGCCGAGACGCCCTCGCCGAGCCGGATGATGCGCGAGAAGGAATCGACCACGCGAAAGCCGTCATGGGTCGGACAAGCGATCAGGAGCCTGCAATTGTTGGTGCCGAGGTCCAGCGCCGCGTAGACGCCGGTTCCCGCTTGCGCGGGGACAGCCGGTTCGGGGGCCAACGCCACCGCCGCCATCGACCCCTCCAGCTCACCGTGCGGCGCATGGCCGTCGCGGAGCCGCGTGTGGTCATTCATACAAACTGTCTTTCCGCGGCCGGTCGGGCCGGTCTGGAATTGATTTTTCGCCTGAAACATTAGCAGCGCGTCAGGCATGCGCAACAACGCATCACATGGGACCATGCCCATTCGTGCGTTGTCGTGAACGGGTCGGTGGGTTATTTCAATAGGGTCCGGCCCCCCAAGGCGCCCACAAAACGCGCAATTGCCGGCTTTTCAGGTCATTTCCATGCAAGAACACACGAAATCCTCGACGCTCGAAAACGCTATTGCACTGCAAAAATACGGCGTCGGGCAGCCGGTCCGCCGCAAGGAGGACGACACGCTGGTGCGCGGCAAGGGCCGCTATACCGACGATTTCAACCTGCCCGGCCAGGCCCATTGCGTGGTCGTCCGCTCGACCCACGCCCACGGCATCCTCCGCGGTATCAGCACCGACGCCGCCAGGGCAATGCCGGGCGTGCTGGGCGTGTGGACCGGCAAGGACCTCGATGCGGCCGGCTATGGTCCCTTCACCTGCGGCCTGCCGCTGAAGAGCCGCGACGGCTCGCCCCTGCTTCAGACCAATCGCCAGCCGCTGGCAACCGACAAGGTCCGGTTCGTCGGCGATCCTGTCGCCTTCGTGGTCGCCGATACGCTGGCCCAGGCGCGCGACGCGGCCGAGGCGGTGGAACTCGATATCGAGCCGCTGCCGGCGGTGACCGATCCCGAGGAAGCTACCAAGCCCGGCGCACCGCAGCTCTACGACCACATCCCGAACAACGTCGCGCTCGACTATCATTATGGCGACATGGAGAAGGTGAACGCCGCTTTCGCCGGCGCCGCCCATGTCACCAAGGTCGACATCGAGAACACCCGCGTCGCTGTGGTCTCGATGGAGCCGCGCGTGGGGCTCGCCTCCTACGACAAGACCACCGAGCGCTACACCATCCAGATGCCGACGCAGGGCGTCGCGGGCAACCGCGCCAACCTCGCCAAGAACCTGAAGGTGCCGAACGAGAAGGTGCGCATTCTCACCGCCAATGTCGGCGGTTCCTTCGGCATGAAGAACGTCAACTATCCCGAATACATGTGCATCCTGTACGCGGCGAAGGCGCTGGGACGCCCGGTGAAGTGGCTCGACGAGCGCTCCACCAGCTTCCTCTCCGACAGCCACGGCCGCGCGCAAAAGATCCATGCCGAGCTCGCGCTCGATGCCGAGGGCCACTTCCTCGCGGCAAAGCTGTCCGGCTACGGCAATCTTGGCGCCTACATCACCGGCGTTGCGCCCGGCCCGCTCTCGCTCAACACGGGCAAGAATTTTTCCAGCGTCTACCGCACGCCGCTGATGGGCGTCGACATCAAGACGGTGCTGACCAACACCACGCTGATGGGCGCCTATCGCGGCGCCGGCCGGCCCGAGGCGAACTACTACATGGAGCGGCTGATCGACCGCGCCGCCGACGAGATGGGCATCAACCGGCTGACGATGCGCAAGCGCAACTTCATCAAGCCGAACCAGATGCCCTTCCCGGCCTCCTCCGGCGTCACCTATGACAGCGGCGACTTCCAGGCGGTGTTCACCAAGGCGCTCGAAATCTCCGACCACGAGAATTTCGCCAAGCGCAAGAAGGAGAGCAAGAAAGCCGGCAAGCTCCGCGGCATCGCCGTCGGTTCCTATCTCGAGGTCACCGCGCCGCCGAGCCCCGAGCTCGGCAAGATCGTGTTCGATCCCGATGGCAGCGTGCAGCTGATCACCGGCACGCTCGACTACGGTCAGGGCCACGCCACCCCGTTCGCACAGGTGCTGTGCGCGCAGTTAGGGGTTCCCTTCGAGAGCGTGAAGCTGGTGCAGGGCGACAGCGACATCGTCCATACCGGCAACGGCACCGGCGGCTCGCGCTCGATCACCGCGACGGGGCAAGCCATCGTGGAGTCATCGCGCCTCGTGATCGAAAAGGGCAAGCGCGCCGCCGCGCACATGCTGGAGGCCTCGGAGGCCGACATCGAGTTCGCCGACGGCGCCTTCACCATCGCCGGCACCGACCGCAGCATCGACATCATGGAGCTCGCCAAGAAGCTGCATGACGGCAAGGTTCCGGACGGCGTGCCTGACAGTCTCGACGTCGACCACACCAGCGAACCGGTGCCGTCGGCCTTCCCGAACGGCTGCCATGTCGCCGAGGTCGAAGTCGATCCGGATACGGGCGTGGTGCAGATCGTGCGCTACAGCGCGGTCAACGATTTCGGCACCGTGATCAACCCGATGCTGGTCGCCGGTCAGCTCCACGGCGGCGTCGTCCAGGGTATCGGCCAGGCGCTGATGGAGCATGTCCGCTACGACGAGAGCGGCCAGCCGATCACGGGCTCGCTGATGGACTATGCGCTGCCCCGCGCCGGGGACGTGCCGTACATGGAGGTCGGTGATCACCCGGTGCCGGCCAAGAGCAATCCCCTGGGCACCAAGGGCTGCGGCGAAGCCGGCTGCGCCGGCAGCCTGTCGACGGTGGTGAACGCCGTGGTCGATGCGCTCTCCGACTACGGCATCAAGCACATCGACATGCCGTTGACGCCGGAGCGGGTGTGGCGCGCGATCCAGGACGCGAAGGGGATGGTGTAAGGGGCGTAAGGGACGCCCTTCCCCTTCCACAATCACGCTGTCATCGCCCGCGAAAGCGGGCGATCCCAGTATTCCAGAGGCGGCGCCGCCAGAGCCGAGAAGCCGCGGCGTACTGGATGCCTCGCTTTCGCGGGGCATGACACCGAATTGGGTGAGGGAGCTTAGAACCCAGCCGTCAATTACGCCGCCGCCTGCTCGCGCGGCTGGTAGATTGCAATGTGCTGGCAATGCGCAATCGGCGTCGTGCTGTTGGCGACCACCAGCGCGTCGAGCTCGACGAAGCGGTGGCCCTTCTTCTCGTAGTTGGCCGTGACCTTCGCCCGCGCGACGATCTCGTCGCCGGTGCGAGCGGGCGATAAGAGCTGCATGCGGCTGCCGACGTGGATCCACGGGCCGAGGATCGTATTGTCCACCAGCACACGGTTCATGACGCGCTGGATCAGGCCGGGATGGCCGAGCCCCTCGCGCGCGAAAATCGGATCGGTCTCCCTGACATCTGCAAGGTAGTCGGTCGCGCCCTGCCCGGCCCAGCGGCGCGGCGTCGTGCCCAGCCATTTGCCGACCTCGAAGATTTCAGGGCTGACCGGCTTGCGCTCGGCCACTGCTGGTACTGCGACATAGTCTCCCAATGACACCGCGGGCGCTGCCGCCGGCAGCGACGCCGTTCCGGTGGCGCAAAGCTCGGTGCGGCTGAAGACCTCGATCGTGAGCAGGCCGTTGTGCTCGGTCGCATCGACATCGGCGGTCTCGCCGTCATAGACCGGCTTGATGAAGCGCGCCTCAACCAGCCCGCGCGTCAGGAAATCGCGGCCCCAGCGCGCCACCGGCACGTGCATCATGTAGGCGAACACATCGACGCCCGGAACGAGGCCACCGGAAAAGCCGAAGCGGCGCGCCACCGTGTCGTCGTGCATCTTGTTTTCGGACTGTTTGGCGGTGTTGTAGGCCTCGACGCGCCAGGTTTCGAGCCGGTTCGGCATGGCAGGCTTTTCCCTATGTTTTTGTTCTTTCAGGGCCGATCGTAAGCCTCGCGGAACTACGGTCAATCCCCTCGCCTTTGCGGCCCGAATGGGGTACCACGCGGCGAATGAATGACACTCCCACCCGCATCTATGTCGACGCCGACGCCTGCCCGGTGAAGGACGAAATCTACCGCGTCGCGCTCCGCCACGGCGTGCCCGTGAGCGTGGTCGCCGGCAATTTTATTCGCGTGCCCCACGATCCCCTGATCGAGCGCATCGCCGCCGGCGCCGGCATGGATGCAGCCGACGACTGGATCGCGGAGCGGGCCAGGCCCGGCGACGTCGTCATCACCTCCGACATTCCGCTGGCGAGCCGCTGCGTGAAAGCGGGCGCCGACGTGATCGCGCCGAACGGCAAACCGTTCACGGAGGAGTCGATCGGGATGACGCTGGCGGTGCGCAATCTGATGACGGATCTGCGCTCGGCCGGTGAAGTCACCGGTGGCCCCCGTTCGTTCGCGCCGCGCGATCGCTCCTCATTCCTTTCGGCGCTCGACCAGACGCTGCGCCGGATCCAGCGCCGCCGCGCCGATCAAGCTGCTACGAGCCAAGGCTAGTCATGGCGCCGCCGCTGATCCAACTCAAAGACATCAAGCTGACCTTTGGCGGCACGCCGCTGCTGTCGGGCGTCGAGCTCAATGTCGCGCCATCCGAGCGCGTCTGCCTGATCGGCCGCAACGGCTCCGGCAAGTCGACGCTGCTGAAGATAGCTGCCGGCATCGTTGAGGCCGACGGCGGCACCCGCTTCGTGCAGCCCGGCGCGACGGTTCGCTATTTGCCGCAGGAGCCGGATTTCGGCGACCACAAGACCACGCTGGCCTATGTCGAGGCTGGTCTCGCGCCCGGCGATGATCCATACCAGGCGCGCTATTTGGTCGAGCAGCTTGGGCTCACCGGCAACGAGAACCCGGCCAACGTCTCCGGCGGCGAGGCCCGCCGCGCGGCTCTGGCGCGGGTGCTGGCGCCCTCGCCCGACATCTTGCTGCTGGACGAACCGACAAACCATCTCGATCTCTCTACCATCGAATGGCTGGAAAAGGAGCTCGACAGCCGCCGCAGCGCGCTGGTGATCATCAGCCACGACCGCCGCTTCCTCACCAATCTCTCGCGCTCCACCGCCTGGCTTGATCGCGGCAAGATCAAGCAGATCGACCGCGGCTTCGCCTCGTTCGAGAGCTGGCGCGACGAGGTGCTGGCGGAAGAAGAGCGCGACCAGCACAAGCTCGACCGCAAGATCGTCGACGAGGAGCACTGGCTGCGGCACGGCGTCTCCGGCCGCCGCAAGCGCAACGTCAAGCGGCTCGGCAATCTGCATGCGCTACGCGACCAGCGCAGCAATTATCGCGGCACCGCCGGCACCGCCAGTCTCGCTGCCGCCGAAGCCGAGCAATCCGGCAAGCTGGTGATCGAGGCCAAGGGCATCACCAAGGCCTTCGGCGACCGCATCATCGTCGACAATTTCTCCACCCGCATCCAGCGCGGCGACCGGCTCGGCATCATCGGTCCCAACGGCGCCGGCAAGACCACGCTGGTCAATCTGCTCACCGGCGGCGCGCAGCCTGACTCCGGCACCGTGCGGTTAGGGGCCAATCTGGAGACGGCCACGCTCGACCAGCACCGCGAGAGCCTCGATCCCAAGTCGACGCTGGCCGAGGCGCTGACCGGCGGCCGCGGCGACCAGATCATGGTCGGCGGCAAGCCGAAGCATGTGGTCGGCTACATGAAGGACTTCCTGTTCGCCCAGGAGCAGCGCGGCACGCCGGTGGAGGTGCTCTCAGGCGGCGAGCGCGGCCGGCTGATGCTGGCCCGCGCGCTGGCCAAGCCGTCAAACCTGCTGGTGCTGGACGAACCGACCAACGATCTCGATCTCGAAACGCTCGACGTGCTCGAAGACATGCTCGGTGATTACGAGGGCACGGTCATCCTGATCAGCCATGACCGCGACTTCCTCGACCGCATTGTCACGTCCGTGATCGCGCCCGAAGGCAACGGCAAATGGACCGAATATGCCGGCGGCTATAGCGACATGCTCACGCAACGCGGCGCCGACCTGAAGCGCGAGACCGCGAAGACACAGGCACCCGCCGAGAAGAAAGAGGAGCGCTCCGCTGCTCCCGCGTCCGCGTCCAGGCGCAAGCTGAGCTTCAACGAGAAACACGCGCTGGAAACGCTGCCGAAGAGGATGGAAGCGTTGCAGGCCGATATTGCCAAACTGCAACGCGTGCTTGACGATCCCAATCTCTACGCCAAAGATCGCAAGACATTCGACGATACGTCGGCTGCCATCGCCAAGGCGCATGACGAATTGTCAGCCGCTGAAGAGCGCTGGCTCGACCTTGAAATGCTTCGCGAAGAAATAGAGCAGGCTTAACCATGACAACCACACTCGCCGCCAAGATCGCCCGCGAATACGGCACGCCCTGCGCCGTCATCGACATGGACAAGGTCGAGCGCAACATAGCGCGGATCCAGAAGGCCTGCGACGACGCTGGCGTTGCCAACCGTCCGCATATCAAGACGCACAAGAACCCGACGATCGCGAAGATGCAGATCGCGGCCGGCGCCAAAGGCATCACCTGCCAGAAGATCGGCGAGGCCGAGATCATGGCCAATGCCGGCATCGACGACATCCTGATCAGCTACAATCTGCTGGGCGAGGAAAAGATGGCGCGTCTCGGCGCGCTGAATGCCAAGACCAACATGACGGTCGCCGCCGACAATTCGACCGTCGTTGCCGGACTGCCGAAGGCGGCCGCGGCCTCGGGCCGTCCGCTCTCGGTCGTGGTCGAATGCGACACGGGCCGCAAGCGCGCGGGCGTCGAGACGCCTGCGGAAGCGATTGCGCTCGCACGCGAGATCGCAGCGTCCAAGGGACTGGAGTTTGCCGGCTTCATGCTCTACCCGACCGAGACCGGCTGGGGCGATGCGCAGAAATTCTTCGACGAGGCGCTGGCCGGCGTGCGCGCGCACGGGCTCGATGCAAAGATTGTCTCGACCGGCGGCACGCCGAACCTCGTCAATATCGGCAAGCTCAAGGGTGGCACCGAGCATCGCTTCGGCACCTATATCTACAACGACCGCATGCAGGTCGCAGCTGGCTCCGCCACCTGGGACGATTGCGCGCTCCACATCTATTCGACCGTGGTGAGCCGCGCCGCCCCCGAGCGCGGCATTCTCGATGCCGGTTCGAAGACGCTGACCACCGATACCGGTGGGCTCGATGGCCACGGCCTGATCCTGGAGCATCCCGAAGCCAAGATCGCGCGCTTCGCCGAGGAGCATGGCTTCCTCGACCTCTCCCGCAGCAACACGCGCCCCAATGTCGGCGACGTCGTCCGCATCGTGCCCAATCACGTTTGCGTCGTCGTCAACATGATGGACGAGGTCGTGATGGTCCGCGGCGAGGAGATCATCGGCACGTTGCCGGTGGCGGCGCGCGGGAAGCTGCGCTAGGCGCGAATCAGGGCTTTTAGCTCCCGATCCAGTCCGTCGCGGAACAGGTTGATCGGGCCGGTCAGACGGCCGGCCGGCGGGCGATGCACCAGCCATGCGCGCACGGCGGGATTGAAGTCCCGCGCAGCGACCGGCTTGAGCTTGTCGCGAAATGCGCTGCGCTTCAGCGCGATCGGTGTGACCAGCCCGACGCCCAGACCGCGTGACACCAGCGACAGCCGAAGCTCGCTATCCAGCGCCTCCACGGCGACGGTGAACGGCAAATGCTCTGCATCGAAGCGGCGCTTGAGCGTGTCACGAAATCCGCAGCCGTCCTGGTTGATCACCCACGAGAGCTGCGACAGGCGCTCCAGGTCGACGGTGCGCGGAATCTTCATCTCGCGCGCGACGACGAACACCACCGGCTGCGACCCGAGATCGTCGGCGACGAGATCGGCGGGCGGCGCCGCCCCGTCGGGCAGGCAGATCGCGGCGGCATCCAGCTCGTTGCGGCTGACCCGCTCGACCTGATTGGGCGACCAGCCCGAGACCACGCGCACGCTCAGCGCCGGAAATTCCGCACGCACCGCATCGAGCGGCGCGCTGAGGCCGGCCTCGGAGAGAAACGGCGTGAGGCCGAGCCTGAACTCGCCGCGTACCACGCCGTCATTGGCAACGCCGGACTTGAGGTCGTCCAGCATCCGAAGAAGGCGCCGGCCCTGCTCGTAGGCCTCGTGACCTGCGGCCGTGGGCTTCAGCGGCTTCGACAGACGGTCCAACAACTGCGCACCCAGCATCTCCTCGAGATTCTGGATTCGCCGGGTCACGCCGGGCTGGGTGAGATTGAGGCGCGTCGAGGCGGCTACGATTGATCCGGTCTCGACCACAGCGATGAACGCGACGAGGTCATGGGTATTCATAACGAACTCGCATATTCTTTATAGGCTTAATTGAATTGTAGCATATTGTTCGTCCCGCTTAAAGGGGACCCCGCACCCAGCCCGCGAGGTCCCATGACCGTCTCCGAAACCACCAAGTTCGCATCCCCGAAGCAACTCGCCGAGCGATCGCTGATCTGGCTCGGCGCCATCACCACCGGCGTCGTCGTCACCAATCTGTTCGCGCCGCAGATTCTGGTTGGCCTGATCGGCCGATCGCTGTCCATGACCGCCGGGCAGGCCGGCCTTGTCAGCACGCTGACCCTGCTCGGCTATGCGCTCGGCCTGTTGTTGCTGGTGCCGCTGGTCGATCTCATCGAGAACCGGCGCCTGATCCTGCGCACGCTCGGCTGCGCAATCCTCGCAGCACTGGCAACGGCACTCGCACCGACGCCGTCGCTGCTATTGCTCGCCACGTTCATTCTCGGCGCGTCCTGCGCCGCGATCCAGATGATGGTTCCGCTCGTGGCCTCGATGGTGGCGCCCGAGCGCCGCGGCCAGGCCATCGGCGAAGTCATGAGCGGATTGATGATCGGCATCCTGTTGTCGCGGCCTGCCGCGAGCCTGATCGCAGATATCTGGAGCTGGCGTGCCTATTATCTCGTCTCAGCCGTCCTGATGACGTTCCTCGCCGGTGCGCTCGGCCGTTATCTGCCGACGCTGCAACCGGCGGCCCGCGTTGGCTACGGCGATTTGCTCCGCTCGTTTCCCAAACTGCTGCGGGAAGAGCCGGTGCTGCGCGTACGGGCCTGGACCGCGTCCCTGGTCATGGCGTCTTTCACAGCGTTCTGGTCCGCGGTCGCGCTGCGCCTGCCGGATGCACCGTTTGCGCTCGACGCCAAGGGCATCGCGGCCTTCGCGCTGATCGGCGTCGCGGGCGCCGCGGCGACACCGCTCGCTGGCCACTGGGGTGACAAGGGCTGGGCGCGCCCGCTGTTTCTTGCCGCGCATCTGTGCATCATCGGCTCGCTCGCGCTCTGCGCCTTCGCCGGTGCGATGGAGTCCCGCGTAGCGGGTCTGCTGGTGCTGAGCCTCGGCACGATCCTGCTCGACGTCGGCATCACCGCCGACCAGACGCTCGGCCGCCGCGCCGTCAATTTGCTGCGACCCGAGGCGCGCGGCCGCATCAACGGCCTGTTCGTTGCGCTGTTCTTCATTGGCGGCGGCGTAGGCTCGGCAGCGGCCTCGCTGGCCTGGAGTTTTGGTGGCTGGACCGCTGTCTGCGTGGTCGCGGCAAGTTTCGGCGTGCTCGGCCTTCTCACCGATCTTCTGACCAGGACCGGCACGTCATGATCAGGACGACGCGAGCCACCGCAGCACGCCCCTGCCCGCCGCAGCGCCGGTCGCGAACGATGCCTGGAGCAGGTAGCCGCCGGTCGGGGCCTCCCAATCCAGCATCTCGCCGGCGGCGAACACGCCCGGTAGTTTGCGCAGCATAAAGTGGTCGTCGACCTCGTCGAAGGCAATCCCGCCCGCGGTCGAGATGGCGCGGTCGATCGGGGCGACGCCGGTGAGGCGAACCGGAATCGCATTCACCAGATACGCAAGCTCAGCCGGCGAGAACGCGGCGAGCGACCGGCCGGATGCAATGGCCGCCTCCTGCATCAGGCCGATGCCGACCGGCGACAATTGCGCCGCCTTGCGCAGGAAATTCGCGAGCGACTGCTTGCCACGCGTGCCCGACAGGCGCGTCGTCAGCGCGTTAACGTCGAGGTCAGGCCGCAAGGCGATCGTCAACGTTGCCTGCCCGATCCCAAGCACGGCCTCTCGCAATTCCGCCGACAGCGCATAGATCGCGCCGCCCTCGATGCCGCTGCGGGTGATCATGGCTTCGCCGCGCACCGTATGCGTGCCGACCGTCAGCGCCACGCCCTTGAGCGGCTGGCCCTCGAACCGATCGCGCAACACGTCGGACCATGCGACCATGAAACCGGAATTGGCCGGCCTGAGCTTTGAGACGGCAACGCCCTTCGCGACGAGACAGTCGACCCATGCGCCATCCGAGCCCAACCGAGGCCAGCTCGCGCCACCAAGCGCAAGCACGGTTGCGCTCGGAGCGACGGCAAGCGTGCCACCGGACGTTTGAAACTGAAGCCCGCCCTGCTCGTCCCAGCCAGTCCAGCGATGCCGAAACGCGAACCGCACGCCGGCCGCATCGAGCCGCCGCAGCCAGGCGCGCAGCAAGGGCGAAGCCTTGAATGTTTTGGGAAACACCCGCCCGCTACTGCCGACGAAGGTGAGCTCCCCAAGTGCGGCGCTCCATTCGCGCAGCGCGTCGGGCGGAAACGCCTCGACCGCCGCACGCAGATGCGGCATCGCTTCCCGATAGCGGACAAGGAAATCCGCGAGCGGCTCGCTGTGGGTGAGATTGAGTCCGCCACGGCCGGCCATCAGGAATTTGCGGCCGGCGGACGGCATGGCGTCATAGACGGTGACGCGTGCGCCACCCTGCGCCAGCACCTCCGCCGCCATCAGCCCGGCGGGACCGGCACCGATGACGGCGACGTCGGTCAGAGCTTGATCCCCGCCCGTGCCGCGGCCTGCGCGACGTATTTCTGCGTCTGCTCGAACGCGCCGGTCAGCGCTCTGGCCTTCGACATGTCGCAGATCTCGGCGAAATGCGCGGCGACCGCATCCGGCGTCCAGTCGGCCTCCGGCAGGTTGATGCCTTCGCTCTCCAAAATCTTGATCACCGCGAAGGAGCCGGCACCGGCGCCCATGATGGTGCGGGTCGGCGCGTCCTCGCTCAGCATGTACTCGACCGCAGGCGTGATCGCGTTCGGCTTCATCAGCTGCAGCGCCTGCGGCGGCAGCAGCTCTTCCGTCATGCGGGTAGCGGCGGTCGGCGAGATGATGTTGACGCGGATGTCGGTCTTGCGGCCTTCCTCGGCCAGCACGTTCATCAGGCCGACCATGCCGGATTTGGCCGCGCCGTAATTGGCCTGGCCGAAATTACCGTAGAGGCCGGAGGACGAGGTCGTCAGCACGATGCGACCGTAATTGCGGTCGCGCATGCCGGCCCAGACCGCCTTGCAGCAATAGAAGGTGCCGACGAGATGCACGTCGAGCACCTTCTGGAAATCGGCGGCTTCCATCTTGCCGAACGATTTGTCGCGCAGGATGCCGGCGTTGGCGCACATCAAATCGACGCTGCCCCATTCCTTGGTGGCGCGCTCGACCATGGCGGTGACCTGCTCGAAATTCGAAACATCGGCGCCGTCGGCCATCGCGGTGCCGCCGGCCTTGCGGATCTCCTCGACCACGGTCTCGGCCGGCGAGAGCGAACCGCCGCTGCCGTCACGCGCGCCGCCGAAATCGTTGACCACGACTTTCGCACCGCGGCTCGCGAGGCCCAGCGCATGCGCCTTGCCGAGACCATTGCCAGCGCCGGTGACGATGGCGACGCGTCCGTCGAACCTGATTGCCATGAGTGTGCTTCCTGGATGTTAGGCGTCATGTCCGGGCTCGACCCGGCCGTCCCTCAAAATCGAGAGGCTTTTGAGCAGCGATGCATGGCCGGGTCAAGCCCGGCCATGGCGGCCCGGTTCAAACGAAATAGGTCAGGCCAAGCCACTCCGCGACCAGCGCGGGCTTGTCCTCGCCCTCGATCTCCACCGTCACGTTGGTGCGGGTCTGCAATTCGTTGGGCTTGCGCAGCCTGGCTTCGGCCAGCACGAAACGGCCGCGGACGCGCTTGCCCGAGCGCACCGGCGAAATGAAGCGCAGCTTGTCGAAACCGTAATTGACGCCCATCGTGGCGCCTGCAATCGCCGGCATCACTTCGTAGGACATCACCGACATCATCGACATCGTCAGGAAACCGTGCGCGATGGTGGTGCCGAACGCCGTCTCCTTCTTCGCCCTTTCGGAGTCGACATGGATGAACTGGTGATCCTCGGTCACGTCGGCATAGGTGTCGATGCGGGGCTGATCGATCAGGTGCCAGGACGACACGCCGATCTCCCTGCCGACCATGGCCTGATAGGCCTCCAGCGTGATCGGCGGCTTCTTCCAGATTTCGTTCATTTCGCCTCAGGTCTCACTTCTTGTTTTCGGCAGCTCCGGAAAATCCTCTTCACGGAATTCCCGGCCGCGCAGCGGATCGTCGCGATCGTTATCGCGTTCGAGCCGTCGTAGCTGCACGCGGCGGATTTTGCCAGAGATCGTCTTCGGCAGCTCAGTGACGATTTCGAGGCGGCGGATGCGCTTGAACGGGGCAAGCCGCGTGTGCAGATGCCTGAAGATGGAGAGCGCAGTCTCCGGGGTCCTCTCCGCGCCCGAGGTCAGCAGCACGAAGGCCTTCGGAATCGCGAGCCGGATCGGATCCGGGCTCGGCACCACCGCGGCTTCCGCAACGAGCTCGTGCTCGAGCAGCACGCTCTCCAGCTCGAATGGGCTGATACGATAATCCGATGACTTGAACACGTCATCGGAGCGGCCGACGAAGGTGAGATAGCCATCCTCGTCAGCGAAGACGACGTCGCCGCTGCGATAGAGCTCGCCTTCGGCGCCCGAGAGCTTGCCGTCGTCGCCTTGATAGCCCTGCATGAGGCCAGCGGGGCGGTCCGCACCGAGCAGCAGCGCCACCTCGCCCTCCTTGGCCGGATGGCCGTCGGCATCGCTGACCTGCACGCGATAGCCCGGCAGCGGCCGGCCCATCGAGCCGACCTTGATCTTTTGCCCCGGCGAATTGCCGGCGAGCGCCGTGGTCTCGGTCTGGCCGTAGCCGTCGCGAATGGTGAGGCCCCAGGCGGCCTGCACCTGGTCGATCACTTCGGGGTTGAGCGGCTCGCCGGCGCCGCAGACTTCGCGCAAGCTCACCTTGAACGACGCCAGGTTCTCCTGGATGAACAGCCGCCACACCGTCGGCGGCGCGCACAGCGTGGTGACGCCGCAGCGGCCAATGGTGGCGAGCAGAGCCTTGGCATCGAAGCGCGGCTGGTTGACCACGAACACGGTCGCGCCTGCGTTCCACGGCGCGAAGAAGCAGCTCCAGGCATGCTTGGCCCAGCCGGGCGACGAGATGTTGAGATGGACGTCGCCGGGCTTCAGCCCGATCCAGTACATGGTCGAGAGATGGCCGACCGGATAACTACGCTGGCTGTGCAGCACGAGCTTTGGTTTTGCCGTCGTGCCCGAGGTGAAATAGAGCAGCATCGGGTCGTCGGCGTTGGTCGGGCCGTCGGCGGCAAAGCTGGCATGGGCTTTCGCCGCCTCGCCATAGGCAAGCCAGCCGTCGGAGGCCGCACCGACCACGATGCGCACAATGTTCTCGGCACCGAGGCTTGCGAATTTCGCGACCTGATCTTCGGCGGCCACCACCGCCTTCGCCTTGCCGCGATCGAGCCGGTCGCGGAGTTCCTCGGCCGTAAGCAGCGTGGTCGCGGGGATCACGACGACGCCGAGCTTCATCGCCGCCAGCATGGTCTCCCACAGCGGCACCACATTGCCGAGCAGCAGCAGGAGATGATCGCCGCGCTTCAGGCCCTGCGCGCGGAGAAAGTTGGCGACCTGGTTGGAGCGCTGCGAAAGCGCCGCGAAGGACAGTTTCGTCTGCTTGTCCTGGGCGGAATCAACAATCCAGAGCGCGGGCCGATCCCTTGCTTCCGCATCCATCGCGAGCTGATCGAACCAGTCGAGCGCCCAGTTGAAGGGAACCGGATCGGGCCAGCGAAAATCCCTGACCGCTGTCTCGTAGTCCGTGCGGTTGTGCAGCAGAAACGCGCGCGCTTCCTGAAATGTCGTCATCAAGCTTTCCCGGCTAGCCCCCTAACGTGCTTGATAATTCCGGAAAAATCCACCCCGCCCTGACCGGCCTTGTCGAAGGACTGGTAAATCTCCTGCGCATGCTGGCCAAGCGGCGTCGCAGCGCCCGCGGCCTTGGCGGCGTCTTGCGCCAGGGTCAGGTCCTTCACCATCAGCGCCGACGCAAAGCCCGGCTTGTAGTCGTTGTTGGCCGGCGAGGTCGGCACCGGACCCGGAACCGGGCAATAGGTCGTCAGCGACCAGCACTGGCCCGACGAGGTCGAGGCGACGTCGAACAGCGCCTGATGCGAGAGGCCAAGCTTTTCGCCGAGCGCAAAGGCCTCGCTCACCGCGATCATCGAAATGCCGAGGATCATGTTGTTGCAGATCTTTGCCGCCTGGCCTGCGCCAGCGCCGCCGCAATGCACGATCTTCTTGCCCATCTTCTCCAGCACCGGCTTTGCCGCCGCGAACGCGCCCTCCTCGCCGCCGCACATGAAGGTAAGCGTCGCACCCTTGGCACCGCCGGTACCGCCGGAGACCGGCGCGTCGACCGAGAGCACGCCGTGCTTGGCTGCGAGCACGTGCGCCTGACGCGCGCTTTCGACATCAATGGTGGAGCTGTCGATGATCAGCGCGCCCTTGGCCATGGCGGGCACCACCTCGCTCCAGACGCCGAGCACATGCTTGCCGGCGGGCAGCATCGTGACGACGACATCGGCGCCCTTCGCGGAACTCGCGGCGCTTTCGCCGATGCTGGCGCCATCGGCCTTGGCCTGATTACGCGAGGCCTCGGAGAGATCGAAGGCCACCACCTTGTGGCCAGCCTTGACCAGATTGGCCGCCATCGGGCCGCCCATGTTGCCGAGACCGATGAATGCGATCGTGGCCATCTTCGTTTCCTCCGCTAGACGTCTCGTTGATTTAGTTGAACTTCAATTCGTCGGCGCCGATCTCGGCGAGATACGGCGCAAGCATCTGTGGCGTCACATCCTCGATCCGCGGCGGCGACCAGGTCGGATTGCGGTCCTTGTCGATCACGGCGGCGCGCACGCCCTCGCGGAAATCGTCGCTGCGGAACACTTCCAGCGCGGCGCGATATTCGCGCACCAGACACTCTTCCAGGCTCGAGGCCCTGCGCGCAAGCCGCAGCAGTTTTAGCGTCACCACCATGCCACGCGGCGATTTTTCATTCAGCGTCTTGAGCGTCGCCAGCGCAAACTCGGAGCCGTCGCGCTTGAGCGCAGCGACGATATCTTCCATGCGATCGAAGCCGAACAGGGCGTCAATCATCCGCTCCTTCGCCGCGACTGGACCTGCGGCATCGCCGGTCGCAAAGCTGTTGATGAGCTTGCTGACCTCCGTCGCGGTCACACCTGTGCGAACCTTGGTCAGCGCCTCGCGCAGCTCCGGCCACTTGGCTGCAGGCACCACGGCGTCCGCAAATTTTGCATGGATCGCGTCAGGACCATTCATGGTCTGGCCGGTGAGGCCGAAATAAGTGCCGATCTCGCCGGGCGAGCGCGACAACAGCCAGGTGCCGCCGACATCGGGGAAGAAGCCGAGCCCGGCTTCGGGCATCGCGAGCTTGGTGCGATCGGTGACGATTCGATGGCTGGCGTGGCCTGATAGCCCGACGCCGCCGCCCATCACGAGCCCGTCCATGAACGCGACGTACGGCTTCGGATATTTCGCGATCCGCGCATTCATGACGTATTCCTGGCGCCAAAACCGCGCACCGAGGTCGCCGCCTTCGCGCGAGCTCTCCCAGAGGCCGCGAATGTCGCCGCCGGCGCAGAGGCCGCGCTCGCCGGCGCCCTCCAGGATGATCAGAGCGACTTCTGGATCGGTCTCGAACCGATCCAGCGCCGCATCGATGCCCTCAGACATTTCCAGCGTCATGGCGTTGATCGCCTTCGGACGATTAAGGCGGATCACGCCCGCCGTGCCCTCACGGCGAACGATGAGATCGCCCTCTTCCACTGAACTCATCGCGCGCCCTCGATCAATTTGCGCGCCACGATGAGCCGCATGATTTCATTGGTGCCTTCGAGGATCTGGTGCACGCGCAGATCGCGCACGATCTTCTCGATACCGTATTCACTGAGATAGCCGTAGCCGCCGTGCAACTGGAGCGCATGGTTGGCGACCTCGAAACCGGCATCGGTGCCGAAGCGCTTTGCCATCGCGCAGAGCATAGTGGCGTCCGGATCCTTGCGGTCGAGCGCCGCGGCTGCGCGCCACAGGAAGGTGCGCGCGGCCTCGAGCTCGATCGCCATGTCCGCAAGCTTGAACTGCAGCGCCTGGAATTCGTCGAGGCGCTTTCCAAAAGCCTTGCGTTCCTTCATGTAGGTGCGCGCCTTGTCGAGCGCAGTCTGCGCGCCGCCGAGTGAGCAGGCCGTGATATTGAGCCGGCCGCCGTCGAGGCCGGCCATCGCGATCTTGAAGCCGACGCCCTCTTCGCTCAGCCGGTTAGCCACCGGCACACGGGCGTTCTCGAAGATCACAGCGCGAGTTGGCTGCGCGTTCCAGCCCATTTTGCGCTCGTTGGCACCGAACGAGACACCGGGCGTCTTGCCGTCGATGACGAGGGTCGAGATGCCGCCGGGGCCATCGCCGCCGGTCCGCACCATAGCGACCAGCAGATCGGTGCCGCCGGCGCCGGAGATGAATTGCTTCTGGCCATTCAGAACATAGTGATCGCCGTCGCGCACCGCACGGGTGCGGAGCGCTGCGGCGTCGGAGCCTGCGCCCGGCTCGGTCAGGCAATAGCTTGCGATCAGCTCCATTGTGCAGAGCTTTGGCAGCCATGTGTGGCGCTGGGTGTCGCTGCCGAAGGCATCGATCATCCAGGACGCCATGTTGTGGATAGAGATGAAGGCCGAGGTGGTCGGGCAACCCGTCGCCAGCGCCTCAAAAATCAGCGCCGCGTCGAACCGCGTCATGGCGGAGCCGCCGACATCCTCGCGGATGTAGATGCCGC
This sequence comes from Bradyrhizobium ganzhouense, assembly GCF_049949285.1. Lineage (NCBI taxonomy): Bacteria > Pseudomonadati > Pseudomonadota > Alphaproteobacteria > Hyphomicrobiales > Nitrobacteraceae > Bradyrhizobium > Bradyrhizobium ganzhouense. The sequence goes on along the minus strand of NZ_CP181318.1, from coordinate 4,244,451 downwards.
CCATGCCGAGCGTGGCGGCTTCGCGCATCACGTCGACGGGGAAATGCTTCTCCTCGTCCCAGCGCAACGCATGCGGCGCAATCTTCTCCGCCGCAAACGCCAACGCCATGTCGCGAACCGCGACCTGATCCTCGTTCAGAGCGAATTGCATCCCGGCCTCGCTCCTGAGAGGATCACTTCATCGTCGGGATCGAGAACTCCGCACCTTCCTTGACACCGGACGGCCAGCGCGAGGTCACCGTCTTGGTCTTGGTGTAGAAGCGGATCGAGTCCGGGCCGTGCTGGTTGAGATCGCCGAAGCCGGACTTCTTCCAGCCGCCGAAGGTGTAATAGGCGATCGGCACCGGGATCGGCACGTTGATGCCGACCATGCCCACATTGACCTTAGCCGCGAAGTCGCGCGCGGCGTCGCCGTCGCGGGTGAAGATGGCAACGCCGTTGCCGTAATCATGGTCGGACGGCAGGGCCAGCGCTTCCTTGTAGTCGTGCGCGCGCACGACCGAGAGCACCGGGCCGAAGATCTCTTCCTTGTAGATTCGCATGTCCTTGGTGACGTTGTCGAACAGCGAACCACCAAGATAAAAGCCCTTCTCGTAGCCCTGCATCTTGAAGCCGCGGCCATCGACGGCAAGCGTCGCGCCTTCCTTGATGCCGATGTCGATGTAGCCCTTGACCTTCTCGACCGCCTCGCGCGTGACCAGCGGACCGTAATCGGCGGACGGATCGATCGAGGTGCCGATCTTGAGGCTCTCGACGCGCGGGATCAGCTTTTCCATGAGGCGGTCCGCGGTGGTCTTGCCGACGGGCACGGCGACCGAAACCGCCATGCAGCGCTCGCCGGCCGAGCCGTAGCCCGCGCCGATCAGCGCGTCGACCGCCTGATCCATGTCGGCGTCCGGCATGATGATGGCGTGGTTCTTGGCACCGCCGAAGCATTGGCACCGCTTGCCGGTCTGCGCGGCGCGCTCATAGATGTATTGCGCAATCGGCGTGGAGCCGACGAAGCCAACGGCCTTGATATCGGGATCGTCGAGGATAGCGTCGACCGCTTCCTTGTCGCCGTTGACGACGTTGAGGATGCCCGCCGGCAGGCCCGCCTCGATCATCAACTCGGCGAGCAGCATCGGCACGCCGGGATCGCGCTCGGAGGGCTTGAGGATGAACGCGTTGCCGCAGGCGATCGCGGGCGCGAACTTCCACATTGGAATCATCGCCGGGAAGTTAAACGGCGTGATGCCGGCCACGACGCCAAGCGGCTGGCGCAGCGAATAGATGTCGATGCCGGGGCCGGCACCTTCGGTGTACTCGCCCTTCATCAGATGAGGGATGCCGCAGGCGAACTCGGCGACTTCGAGGCCGCGCTGGATGTCGCCCTTGGCGTCGGGCACGGTCTTGCCGTGCTCGCGCGCGAGCAAATCGGCGAGTTTGTCGTAATCGCGCTGCACCAGTTCGACGAACTTCGTCATGACGCGGGCGCGGCGCTGCGGGTTGGTCGCGGCCCATTCCGGCTGCGCGGCACGGGCGTTTTCCACGGCGGCGCGGACTTCAGCCTTGGACGCCAGCGCGACCTTGGCCTGGACCTCGCCGGTCATCGGTTCGAAGACGTCGGCGGTGCGGCCTGAGGTGCCCTTGACCTCCTTGCCACCGATGAAATGTCCGACTGCGCGCATGGATGAACTCCTTAGGTCCAAGCTTAGGTCTAAGTCTGATTGCTTTGACAAATCCTATCGACCTGCATTTTATAGGATTCAAGTCTGAGATAATGCACCATAGATGTGCGAAAATGCTGGATCAAGGTCACATCGACTGGGACGACTTCCGCTTCGTGCTGGCCATCGTGCGGGGCGGCTCGGTCTCGGCTGCAGCAAAACAGCTTGGCGTCGACCATGCCACGGTGATCCGCCGCGTCGACCGGCTGGAGAAGCACCTCTCGGCCAAGCTGTTTGACCGCCGCAAGACCGGCTACCTCCTCACCGAGGCCGGCCAGCGCGTCGCCGACAGCGCCGAGGCGATGGAATCCACCATCGTCGCCAACCAGGAGCAGGTCGGCGGCTCCGTGGCGCGGCTGACCGGCACGGTGCGGATCGGCGCGCCCGACGGGTTCGGCACCGCCTTCCTGGCGCCGCGGCTGGCGCCTTTTGCCGACCGCTATCCCGACCTTGATCTGCAACTTGTAGCCACCGCGCGGCTGTTCAGTCTCTCCAAGCGCGAAGCCGATATCGCGATCAGCCTGACCATGCCGAAGGAAGGCCGCATCGTCGGCCGCAAGCTGCTCGATTATCGCCTCGGGCTCTATGCCGCGCCCGCTTATCTCGACCGCTTCCCGGCCATCACCTCGCGCGAGGTGCTGCCGCAGCATAGGTTCGTCGGTTATATCGAGGAGCTCCTGTTCACGCCGGAGCTCGACTATCTCCCACAGGTGTCGCCGCGCATCTCCGCGCGCTTGCGCAGCGCCAATCTGATCGCGCAGCTCAACGCCACGCTTGCAGGCTTCGGCATCGCGGTGTTGCCTCACTTCATGGCGGCCGACTATCCGCAGCTCGTCGCGGTGCTGCCGGAGGAGATCTCGATCACGCGGACGTTCTGGATGCTGATGCACGCCGACAGCAAGGATCTCGCGCGGATCCGGGCTGTCGCGGATTACATCGGAGAGATCGTGGAGCGCGAGCGGGCGTTGTTTGCGGGGCGAACTTCGTAGGGTGGGTTAGCCCCGCGGATTGCGCGAAGCGCAAACCGCTAGGCGTAACCCACCTCTTTAATCTCCGCGGCGGCAGAAGTGGTGGGTTACGCCTTTGGCTAACCCACCCTACGGCACCTTGCCCACCCTACGGCATCCCGCCTAGTTTTGCTTCTTCTTGGCCGGTGCAGCCTTCACAGGCTCGCGCTTCGCGCCCTCGAGCGCACTGTCCTTGCCGGCTTTCAACACCTCATCCGACAGCTCGCTCGAGCCTGCGATGCGCGCCAGCAGCATGGTGCCGGCCATTGTCGCCAGCGTGGCGATCGCCTGTTTGCGCGCGGCCTTGCGCGGCAAATTGGGGATGAAATCGGTCATCATCTCGACCATCTCGTCGAGCTTGCCGGCAAAGGCTTTTCGCGTCTTCGGGCTCTCGCGGGCGATCTCGGCGCCAAGCGCGGGGATCGAGCAGCCATGGCCGGGATTGTCGCGGTGGAGCGCCGAAAGATAAGTCTCGACGATCTGGGCGAGCTGCTTCTCGGGCGCGACCTGATCGGACTGCTTGCGCCAGTGCTCCATCGAGCGGTCCATGGCGTAGGCAAAGGCCTCGATCACCAGCGCCTCGCGGGAATCGAAATGCGCATAGAAGCCGCCATGGGTCAGGCCCGCCTCATTCATGAGGTCGGCGACGCCGATGCCGTGGGCCCCCTTTTCGCGCAACCGCACCGACGCCTTCTTCACGATGCGGTCGTGGGTTTCCTGCTTGTGTTCCCGGGAATAGCGCATGCGGTTCTCATTGGATGTCGGAAATCATCTAATAACACGGATATCGGTCGAACGGCGCATTAATTCCCGGTAAAATTGTTGCCGATCATGGAAAAGGTCGCGGTTGCATGCACCGCTAGTGCCCCTTTACCGTCACGGACAAAGCCCTCGGCGTAGCTGGTCTGGCGCCCCAGCTTGATCACCTTGCCTTCGGCGGAGATCAGCCCGGACCGGACCGAGAGCGGCCGCAGGAAGGTCATCTTCAAATCGAGGGTAACCGACCCCTGCCCGGCCTCCAGCCGCGTCGAAATCGCACACCCCATGGCGGTATCGATCAGCGCGGCTGCGGTCGCCCCGTGCAGGAGGCCAATGGTATTTTCGAGGTCCTCGCGCGGCTCCAGTTCCATCACGATCCGGCCCGGCTCGACCACCGCCATGACGAAGCCGATCAGCTTTGCGAACGGCGGCGGCGGTAGCCGGCCGTCGCGGATGCCGAGCATGGCGTCGATGCCTGATAGCCCCATCGCCACTTTCGCAACCGGCGCCGGAACTTGCCAGTCCACCACGCGCTCGCGGCGCTGTGCGGGCGAAAACAGGTCGAGTTGATCGATGTCGGTCATGGCCATCTCTTTAGATGATGTATGTCATACTATGCTGCGGACTTCGCCCTGGCAACTCCGCTTCTCCTGCCCGCTTGACAAGCAGAGCGTTTCGCCCGGAAGTGATCCCGACCGGCGCGCCTTGCGCATGTCCACGAAACCTTCGAGATCCCACGATGGAAATGCTCAACAACCACTGCGGCGTGACGCGCGATGCGCGCGGCGTCGTTCACGTCGCGATCTGCAATGCCGGCTCGCTCAACATCCTGGGCTCGCCCGTCACCGACGCCGTGCGCGAAGGCCTGCAGCAGCTCTCTTCTGACCGCAGCATCCGAATCGTGGTCCTGCGTGGCCAGAGCGAGAAGAGCATGATCGGCGGCGCCGACATTAAGGAAATGGCGAAGCTCGACCAGAAATCGGCCGAGACGTTCATCAGCCGCCTGCGCGATCTCTGCGAAGCCGTACGCCAATTCCCCACGCCCGTGATCGCGCGCATGCCCGGCTGGTGCCTCGGCGGCGGTCTCGAAGTCGCCGCGGCCTGCGACTTCCGCATCGCCGCGCATGACGCGCATTTCGGCATGCCGGAGGTGCGCGTCGGCATCCCCTCGGTGATCCATGCCGCGCTGCTGCCGCGCCTGATCGGCTGGGCCCGCGCGCGCTGGCTGGTGATGACCGCGGAGAATATCGACGCAGCCACGGCGCTGGCCTGGGGCCTGATCGACAAGGTCGCGCCAGAGGGCGGACTGGACGCCGAGATCGAGCACCTCGTGAACGCGCTGCTCGAATGCGGCCCCGAGGCGCTGCGGTCGCAGAAGGCATTGCTGCGGCAATGGGAGGAACTGCCGCTGACGGAGTCGGTGAACCTCAGCGTCAAGGTGTTCGGCGAGTCGTTCCTGACAGACGAGCCGACGCGGCTGATGCAGGCGTTTGTGGACCGGAAGCGATAAGTCGCCTCCTTCACTCGAACGATCAATTCTCATTCGAACCACGACATTTTCTCATGCCGGGCGCGGTTGCATTTTTTGCGCCGCATCATATGATGATCATAATCTATTCGTCATCTCCATGGAGCTTGTCATGGCCGAAGCTGCCGATCCCGTCGTCATCGTCTCCGCCGCCCGCACCCCGCTTGGTCGCTTCATGGGCGAATTGTCGCCGCTCGCCGCGCATAAGCTCGGATCGCACGTGATCAATGCGGCGCTGGACCGCGCCAAGCTGGCGCCCGAGAAGATCGACGAGGTGTTCATGGGCTGCGTGCTGCCCGCCGGCCAGGGCCAGGCGCCGGCGCGCCAGGCGGCGCGTAGCGCGGGTCTCCCTGACGCCACCGGCGCGACCACGGTCAACAAGGTCTGCGGCTCCGGCATGAAGGCGACCATGCTGGCGCACGACATCATCCGCGCCGGCTCGGCCGAGATCGTCGTCTCTGGCGGCATGGAGAGCATGAGCAACGCGCCCTATCTGCTCGCCAAAGCGCGCGGCGGCTATCGCGCCGGTCACGACCGCATCATCGACCACATGATGATGGACGGCCTGGAGGACGCCTACGAGACCGGCCGCTCCATGGGCGATTTCGGCGAAGCGACAGCCGAGGCCTATCAGTTCACCCGCAAGGACCAGGACGCCTACGCGATGGAAACGCTGAGCCGCGCGCGCAAGGCGGTCGAGGGCGGCGCGTTCAAGGCGGAGATCGCACCGATCACGCTGACCGAGAAAGCGGGCCCTCGAGTCGTCGCCAATGACGAGCATCCACTGAAGGTCGATCCGGCGAAGATTCCCGGATTGAAGCCGGCGTTCCGCGCCAACGGCACCATCACGCCCGCGGCCTCCTCTGCCAACGCCGACGGCGCCGCCGCGCTGGTGCTGACCAAGCGCTCGCTTGCCGATCGCAACGGCCTGCCCGCACTCGCCGTGATCAAAGGGCACGCCACCCACAGCCAGGAGCCGCAATGGTTCACCACCGCCCCGATCCCGGCGATCCGCAAGCTGCTCGACAAGGTCGGCTGGAGCGCTGGCGATGTCGATCTCTTTGAGATCAACGAAGCGTTTGCGGTCGTCGCGATGGCGGCGCAGCGCGATCTCGGCATTCCCCGCGACAAACTCAACATCAATGGCGGCGCCTGTGCGCTCGGTCATCCCATCGGTGCCACCGGTGCGCGGCTGATCGTGACGCTACTGCATGCGCTCGAGGCCAACAACCTCAAGCGCGGCGTCGCGGCGCTTTGCATCGGTGGTGGCGAGGCCACTGCGATCGCGGTGGAGCGTCTCGCGCACTGACTGCAATGACGTCCTAAAATGAGGGAAGTCTGGCATTTCAGACTTCCCGTTTCCATGCCAGACTGCAACAATGACGCGGGCCTCCCAAGACCCGCCAACCTGGATTGAGGGGCAATGATCTCGAACTGGCTTTCGGCCGCGCTTGGCCGTCGCAACATCCACTACGGCTGGGTGATGGTGGGCGTGACCTTCTTCGCCGCGCTGATCAGTGCCGGCACGGTCGGCGCGCCCGGCGTGTTCATCGTTCCGCTTCAGAAGGAGTTCGGCTGGAGCACGGCGGAAATCTCCTCCGCGCTCTCGATCCGCTTCATCCTGTTCGGGCTGATGGCGCCGTTCGCCGCCGCGCTGCTCAATCGCTACGGCCTGCGCAACGTCACGCTGACGGCGCAGCTCATCGTCGTCTCGGCGCTCGTGCTCTCGCTCGGCATGACGCAGGTCTGGCAGCTCGTGGCTCTCTGGGGCGTGGTGATCGGCATCGGCACCGGCATGACCGCGCTGGTCCTCGGCGCCACCATCGCGACGCGCTGGTTCGCCGCGCGGCGCGGCCTCGTCATCGGCGTCATGACCGCGAGCGTCGCTACCGGCCAGCTCGTGTTCCTGCCGCTGCTGGCAAGCCTGACCGAACGTTACGGCTGGCGCCTGGCGCTCGGTTTCGTCTGCATCATGCTTGGCGTTTCGGCAGCGGCGGTCTTGCTCATCATGCGCGATCGCCCGAGCGATCTTGGCCTGCGTCCCTTCGGCGACGAAGGCACCGAGCCCCTGCCCGCGCCGCCCGTGAACCACGGCTCGATCACAGGCGTGGCGCTCGGCACACTGCGCGACGCCTCGAAGTCGAGCGCGTTCTGGATCCTGTTTGCAACGTTCTTCGTCTGCGGCGCCTCGACCAACGGCCTCGTGCAGGTGCATCTGATTCCGATGTGCCTCGACTTCGGCATCCCGCAGGTGCAGGCGGCGAGCCTGCTGGCGGCGATGGGCATCTTCGATTTCTTCGGCACCATCATGTCGGGCTGGTTGTCGGACCGTTATGACAATCGCTTCCTGCTGTTCTGGTACTACGGCCTGCGCGGGCTCTCGTTGATCTTCCTGCCGTTTAGCGATTTCTCGTTCTATGGCCTGTCGATCTTCGCGATGTTCTACGGCCTCGACTGGATCGCGACCGTGCCGCCGACGGTGCGGCTGACCGCGCAGAAATTCGGGCCCGAACGCGCCAATCTGGTGTTCGGCTGGATCTTTGCCGGCCATCAACTCGGCGCCGGCACGGCCGCCTTCGGCGCGGGCCTGTCGCGGACGCTGCTGCAGAGCTACCTGCCCGCCTTCTTCGTGGCCGGCGCGCTCTGTGTGTTCGCCTCGTTGATCGTGCTGGGGCTGTCCCGGCAGCCGAAGCCGCAAGCAAAACCGGCGATGGCGTAAACGGCGCGTGAGACTGGGCCGGCGCGAGCCGGCTCAGGACCCTACTTCGCGGCCAACCCTGTCGCAGCTTGGGCTTCCTTGACATAGTCGTGCACGACACGGCCGAATGGCAGCGTCAGGTCGGCGATGTAGTGATGCGCGCCGATGCAGCGGCGAACCGGGAAATCCGCAACCGGCGCGTTGACGTGCGGCACCAGATGCAGCCGGCCGGGCCCGATCCACGAACCTTTCGGCACGATGTCGATGAGGTTGATCGCGACGAGCTGGCAGACCTCGAGATGGCCGTCGACGCCCGGGATCATCTTCAGATTAACTTGAGTTTTCGACAGCGTGGCGCGGGTGAGATCGCCGTTGCCCGCCATGCTCTCATGCTTGTAGCCCATCGTTCCCATGGCGACGAGCTGGCCGGCATATTCAAGCGTGCCCGTCAGCGTGTCCTTGACGATCTCGAGTTTTGGATGGGCGTACTTTTTGGGAAAGCCCCAGATCTCGCGGCCAGCAGCGATCGGCGGATCATCATCGAGATACATCTGCGAGACGAAGCTGACCTCCTCGCCGTGCAGCCGCGCGGGGATCACGAGGCCGGACTCGGTGTAGCTGCCGAAGCCGGAGGAGTCGGGCATCTTGATCCATTCGTAATGCACGATTGGCTGGTCGATCGGCTCCAGCGGCTCAGGCAGGCCGGCGCGGATCAGGTCCGGATCGGTCTCGTAGGTGATGACGAGGAATTCGCGGTTGACGAAGCGGTACGGTCCGGTCGGGTAGCTCGGCCCGGCGGCCGGCATGGACGGAAGCCTCAGCACGTCTTCCCTGCGCATCGCTGTCTCCTCTGGTGAAGTCCGGCAAGTTCCGACTTTACGCAAATTGCTAGCCGCCGTCATTGACTACGGTGTGACCGATTTCCGTCCGCCGCACGACCTGGCGCCATTCCCGGTGCGGTTGACCTGCATGCAAAGGATGCATCGGAGTTTTTGCACGCCAAAGCGCGGGGGACGAAAGGATATCGAAGCTACTTCGCATCCTTGTTCAATTCGATCGCGACCTCCGACATCCAGGCTCCCGGCGCCTCCATCAGGAACGACTGATGATTGGCCTTGGTCTGGATCGTCACCAGCGCAGCCACGGTGTTTCCTTCGATGCGCGCCTCGATCAGGCCGTCCTTGTTGGTGCCGTAGACCTTGCCGCCCTGCCGGTACTCGTGCTCGAACCAGTTGCCGGAAAGTTCGGTCCCGTTCTGATCGATGTTCGCGGACAGGACCATCTTGTACGCGTCGCTCGCGCAGCGCAGGTCAAGGCTTAACGAGCGTCCTGGCTTGGTGACGCTGTAGGCAACCTTGCAGCGGACCTTCTCACGCGGGCCGTCCGACGGCTTCATCGAGCCGGTGCCCGACCATGTGCCGCCCAGACTATCGAACACCGGCTCCGCGCGCACCGGGCCGATGCCGCCAAGCACGAGACAGGCCGCACCGATGCCTATGTGCGCCGCCAGAGAATTCAATCGCATTCTGCCTGTCCTGATCGATGAAGCCCTGTCACCTCCTAGGCAGGAACAGCCGCAAGATGTTGGCGAACATGTTTGGCGATGTTGCTGAATTTGTCCCGGTGTGACCGATATTGCCGTTAGACTTCGCGGCCCAAACGTGGACAATACCCCTAAGCGCTTCGCGCGCGCAGTGCACACCAAGATGCGCCAGGGGAAACAAAATGCCGACTGCCTTCCCGTCACCCGTACCCGCCATTCCGACCGCGCCTGTGACCGCCCGGCTACGCGACGCCTTGCGCGCGATCGTGGGCGAGAAGGGATTTATCGAAGACGAGCACGGCAAGCAGCCGTTCGTCACGGACTGGCGGGGGCTGCTGATTGGGGGCGCCGGGGCCGTCATACGTCCTGGCAGCACCGAGGAAGTCTCGAAAGTGGTCCGGCTTTGCCATGAACACGGCGTCGCGATCGTGCCGCAGGGTGGCAATACCGGGCTGATGGGCGGCGCCACGCCCTGGCCTGCGCACACCGGCATCGTGTTGTCGCTCGGCCGCATGAACCGCGTGCTGGACGTCGATCCCGTCGGCTATGCGATGACGGTCGAGGCCGGCTGCGTTTTGCAGACGCTTCAGGAGACCGCGGCTCAGCACGACAGGTTCCTGCCTTTGAGTCTTGGCGCCGAGGGCTCCTGCATGATCGGCGGCAATCTCTCGACCAACGCCGGTGGCGTGCAGGTGCTGCGCTACGGCAACGCGCGCAACCTCGTGCTCGGGCTCGAGGTCGTCCTGCCCAACGGCGACGTCTGGAACGGATTGCGTGCGCTCAAGAAGGACAACACGGGCTACGACCTCAAGCATCTCTTCATGGGCGCCGAGGGGACGCTCGGCATCATCACCAAGGCTGTTCTCAAGCTATGGCCAGCGCCGAAGGACGTCGCCACAGCGTGGCTGGCTGTCCGCGATCCGCGCGCGGCGCTGGAGATTCTCTCCGAAGCGCATGCGGCCTCCGAGGACAATGTCGGGTCCTGTGAGCTGCTGAGCCGCGCGGCCGTCGACCTCGTGATGCGCCACATTCCCGGCGTCCAGGATCCGCTCAAGGCGGATTCGCTATGGTACCTGCTGCTTGAATGGTCGTCCTCGCGCCCACGGCAGGACGGCGCCGATGGCATGTCGGAGAAACTGGAGCAGTTCCTCGCCAATCAACTCGAGGCCGGTCGCGTGCTCGACGCCGTGATCGCACAGACCGTCAGTCAATCGCGCAACATGTGGCGCATCCGGGAAGCCATGGCCGAGGCCTCCCGCGCCGAGGGTCCGGGGATCAGCTACGACGTGTCGGTGGCGATCTCCAGGATTCCGGAGTTCGTCGACAAGGGGCTCAAGGCGGTGCTCGATATTCTCCCGTCCATTCGCCCCTATCCTTTGGGGCATATCGGCGACGGCAACCTGCACTTTTCGTTCATGGGGCCGAAGGATATGGATCAGCAGACGCTAAACCAATACACGGCCGCGATCACGCGGGCGGTGAACGATCTCATCACCTCCATGGGCGGCTCGATTTCGGCGGAGCATGGCATCGGCATCGAAAAGCTCGACGAGCTCAGCCATTACCGCTCGAAGACCGAGCTCGACATCATGCGTACCATCAAGCGCGCGCTCGACCCGCAGAACATCATGAATCCAGGGAAGGTGCTGCGGGTGTGATGGAGACCGAGCACCCTCCCCGCCGTCTCAGCCGCGCGGATTGACGATGGTGTAGCCCCGCAGCGAACGCGCGTGCATGCGGGTGGCGTGGCCGCCCGAATTGGCGTCATAGGCCATCCACATGTCGCCGCCGAGGGGCTGCTCCAGAACGAAGACATGCCCGCGGCGCGCCGCAACCATTCCCGGCGCCGGCGACGTCCGCGGGAAACGCAGCCAGTTGGCCGCAAGGTTCAATTCCGGCACGTGATGGCCGAATACGCGCAGCGCCGCGCCACAGCCGCAGAAGGACGAGGGACAACCGGCCGGACGACCGCCAATGATGCGATCACCACCGGAGACGCTGATTGTCGTGGCGGTGTTCCCCGCATCGGACACCGTCATTTGCGTTGCGCGATAGGCTTGCAGGGAGTGCCTGGGAGCGCGCTCGCGTTGCGTTTGCGTATACGAGAAGTCGCAGGGCATGGTGACGTTGCACCCAGGCGCTTGAATATTGCGAGAGGGTCGCGCTTCGGAGGCAACTGAACTAATGGCAACGAGGAAACACGCAGAAATTACTAGCTTGATCATTGCAGGACTCCGTCTGGAGGGCCTGCCCCGGGCAATGAGGAACCAATATCAGTTTGGCTGAAATGGGCCTAAACAGCGGCCGAAACTGGCTACATTTGTGCGCCGCTCTCTTCAATTTTCACAAGCTACACGTTGCGATCGAAACGATTAACTCGCGGAATACGAACGCCTGCCTTTGGCGCTTCCAACGCCTTGCGACATGCGACCAGGTTCGCTTTGCGGCAGACGCAGAAGGTTGCGACCGTGTCCGAGAAGGGCGCCCTGGATCAAACTAACGCACCCGTTCATTCGCCGTTGTTATTCGATGCGCAGGCGCTATCGTGCGCAAGCGGCACAGCCGCAGCATTCATCCAGTAATTCCAGTTATGGGAGAATCGCATGAAATTCATAGCCTCCTGGAGTGTACCCCAAGGCACCTTCAATGCAGCCGTCGCCCGGTTTCTGGAAACCGGCGGCGCACCACCCGAAGGCGTCAAGATGTTGGGGCGCTGGCATGGCATGAACGGACAGGGATTTGCGATCTCTGAATCGAGTGACCCCAAAGCCATGTATCGTTGGATCGCGCAATGGTCCGACCTGCTCCCGTTGACCGTCACGCCCTGCCTCGAAGACGGAGACGCGGGCGAGGTGATGGCGTCGCTACCCAAGCGTTGATCATCAATCTCACGTCACTGCCGCCGTTGAAACTGGCGGCAGTGACATGCCCAACGACGATGGGGTGTGGTTCGCTCGCAATGACAGACACGCCTACGGCCTGATCGAAAAATTCTCCGGCGGACCTGCTTTTCGCAGCGGCTCGGCCAGCCGCGCGAACTCGCACAATAGCGAGCGCGTCTTGCGCGGGTCGATGATCTCCTCGACCCAGAATTTTTCGGCCGAGCGGAACGGCGAGCGCAGCTTGTTGAGACGCTCCTCGATCTCTTTCAGCTTACCCGCCTTGTCCTCGGCCGCGTCGATGTCGGCGCGGTAGGCGGCTTCGATGCCGCCTTCGAGCGGCAGCGAACCCCAATAGGCCGACGGCCAGGCGTAGCGGATCGAGAAGCGGTCGGCTGGCTGATGCACGACGCCGGCGACGCCGAAGGCGTTGCGCAGGATCACGGTGCACCAGGGCACGGTGGTCTGGTTGACCGCGGCCATGGCGCGGACGCCGTGGCGGATGGTCGCCGCCTTCTCCGCATCGAGGCCGATCATGAAGCCGGGGCAGTCCATGAGATAGACAATCGGCAGATGGAAGGTCTCGGCGAAGTCGACCCAGCGCACCACCTTCTGGCAGGCATCCGCCGTCCAGGAGCCGCCATAGTGGAAGCTGTCGCTGGCGAGCACCATGACCGCCCGGCCCCCGAGCCGCGCCAGACCCACGATGATCGGCTTGCCGAAATTGCTGGCGACCTCGAAGAACGAGCCCTTGTCGACCACCTGCTCGATGATCGGCCGCATCTTGTAGACCTGCTTGCGGTTGCGCGGCACCGCATTCATCAACGCCTCTTCGCTGCGCTCAGGATTGTCGATGCAGGGCAAGGTCGGCGGCAGCTCGTAGACCGATGACGGCAGATACGAGAGGAAGCGTCGCGCGCAGGCAAAAGCCTCCTCCTCGGTGTCGACGGCGTGATCGACCGCGCCCGCCTTGGTCTGGATGTCGGCGCCCCCGAGTTCTTCTTTCGAGAGGTTCTGCCCAAGCGCCTTCACCACCGGCGGGCCTGCGACAAACATCGCGGACTTCCGCGTCATGATGGAATAGTGGCTGGCAGCCAGACGCGCAGCGCCCAGGCCCGCAACCGAGCCGAGGCCGAGTGCGACCACCGGCACGCGCGAGAGATTCTCCGTCGTGAAGCGATACCAGCGCGTGCCGCCGATGCCGCCCGGCAGGTTCGCCGCGCCCTTGGTCTCGATGGTCTTGACCGAGCCGCCGCCGCCGGAGCCCTCGATGATGCGGACGATGGGCAGACGGAAATCGTGCGCCATCTCCTCCGCCATCAAGGGCTTTGCCGAGATCGATGCATCGGCCGAGCCGCCGCGCACGGTGAAATCATCACCGACCACGACGACCGTGCGGCCATCGACGCGCGCGCGGCCGAACACGCAGTTCGCCGGCGTCACAGTCTTCAGTTCGCCTAACGGATCGTACTCACCGATGCCGGAGACGGCACCGATCTCGTGGAAGCTACCCTTGTCGATCAGCTTGTCGATGCGTTCCCGAACAGTCAGTCGGCCCTGGTCATGCTGTCGCTTGACCTTGTCAACGCCGCCCATCTCCCGCGCGAAGGCTTCGCGCCGGGCGAGCTCGTCGAGTTCCGGCTTCCAGTTCATTCACTCCCTCCGAATTGATCGGCTTGTTATTGTTGTGCACGGCCATTGCGACCGGTTTGCGCGAGATGCGGTTGTTGAAGGCGTCGCCTTCCGCGCCCTCCATCAGGCTGCCGAGCGAACGGCCGAGCGCGACCATCACCGGCGCGACTTCGGCATGCAGACGCTGCTCGTCATACATCGCCGAGAGAAGGCCGATCGTGACGACCACGAAGGTCTGGTACTGCGGCGACCAGATCGGTACCGCCAGGCCATTGATGTGCGGGCTCCACAGACCGCAGGCCGTGACATAGCCGCGCTCGTGCAACGACTGCCGGTTGGCCTCGATGCGGGGCTTGAGGATTTTTACGGCCTCGGGCGCTTCGCGCTCCATCTCGGCGATGTAGGCATCGCCGACTTCCGGCGACAAGGCCGCGGTGTAAGCCGCGCCCGCGGCCGTCGAAGCCATCGAGATGCGGCTGCCGGTGCCCTCGTGCAGACCGAGCGCAGAGGCCGAGCGCGCGAACTGGAGATAGACCAGATGGAAGCGATCGGGCACGACGAAGCCGACGGTGCCCGGCAATAGCTCGGCGACTTCCTGCAGCCGCTGCCGGATCATGCTGCGCAGCTGCGCGCCCTTCATCATCGAGGCGCTCATCGCCACCGCGCTCGGACCGATGCGATACTTCTGGTCACGCGGCAGATAGACCAGCTGCCCCATGCGCGTCAGCGTGTGCGTGAGCCGCGACACCGTCGAGCGCGGCAAGCCGCAGCGATTTGAAATCTCGAGATTGCCGAGCCTGCTATCGTGGCCCTCGAAGCATCGCAACACGTCGAACGCGCGCGACACCACCTGGATGACATCACCTTCGCCGGCATCGCCAGCGAGTGCACCTTGCCTGCTCAACCGCTCCGAACGTCGTCCCATGATCCCTACCGTTTGTTCCGCTGTGCGGAATTAAATTCCACTTGCAGACGACGCTACCTCAGGCATTTTGCCACCACAACAAAAAGGCGATGGCATGCCAGAAATTAAGATCGTCACGGAGGTCGCCGGTCGCATCTGCGCAACTCCCGTGCAAGTTGGAGGAACCGTCGTCGATGGCGATGACGTTGTGGTCGTCGAAGCCATGAAGATGGAGATACCGGTGCCCACGCCTGCTTCAGGCACGCTCACATCATTGCTCGTGAAGATCGACGACCTCGTTGCAGAGGGCCAGACGATCGCGATCGTCGCGAGCTGAGCACACAGCTTCTCATCCGCGACAATCTGAAACAGATCATATTGTGATGATGCGCGGCGTCTTGCGTTCGGGCGTTACGACGAACGCAGGTGCCGGACGGCTTGCGCATGCCTGGATTGCGTTGCACAAGGAGGCGATGATAGCGCAACCGCCGCCCGCCTCCGACTGGACCCGCTCGAAGCCGCCGCTGCTGCGGTTTCTCGACACGTGCCTGAATAAATTCTCCGCTGAGACCGCGGGCCACGTGGCGGATTATATTCCCGAGCTGAGCAAGGCCGACCCTGCCTATTTTGGCATCAGCCTCGCCACGCTCGACGGCCATGTCTACGAGGTCGGCGACTCCAGGGTGCCATTCACCATCCAGTCGATGTCAAAGCCGTTCGTGTTCGCGCTGGCGCTGGATCTTCTTGGCGCAGGCAAGGTCGAGAGCGCGATCGGCGTCGAGCCTTCGGGCGACCCCTTCAACTCGATCCGGCTCAATGCGGAGAATCATCCGTTCAATCCGATGGTGAACGCCGGTGCGATCGCTTGCACCGGACTGATCTACGACAGCAAGGGCGCTGAGGCATTCGAGCAGATCAGGCTGGCACTCAGCCGTTTCGCGGGACGCGACCTCGCCGTCGACGAGGCGGTGTACACGTCGGAGAGCCAGACCGGCGATCGCAACCGCGCCATCGGCTATCTCCTCAAGACCAATGCGGTGATCTCGGCCAATGTCGCCAGCGTGCTCGACGTCTATTTCCGGCAATGTGCGGTGCTGGTCACCGCGCGCGACATCGCGGTGATGGCGGCGACGCTTGCCAATCGCGGCGTCAATCCGGTCACGGGCGAACAGGTGCTGAGCGCTTACGCAATCTCGCGCACGCTGTCGGTGATGACATCGTCGGGCATGTACGACTATGCCGGCGAATGGATCTACAGGATCGGCATCCCCGCCAAGAGCGGCGTCGGCGGCGGCATTCTGGCTGCGCTTCCTGCCCGCCTCGGGCTCGGCAGCTATTCGCCAAAGCTCGACAAGCACGGCAACAGCGTGCGCGGCATCAAGGTCTGCGAGGCGCTGTCCTCGCACTACGACCTGCACATGCTCAATCGCAGCGACGACGCCCGCAACGCGGTGATTGCCGACTACGACATCGGCAAGAGCCCGTCACGCCGCGTCCGCCGTCAGCAGGAGCGCGAGATTCTGGCCGCGCACGAGCAGGAGGTGCGGGTCATCGAGCTGGTCGGCACGCTGTCGCTCTCGGCGGTCGACTATGTCTCGCGCCGGCTAGCGGAGCGGCCGCGGCCGCAATTCGTGATCTTCGACTTGCACCGTGTGACCTCCACCACGCGGGCCGGCGCGCGGCTGATCGCGGAGGCCTTCGAAGACCTCTCCGAACTCAACGTCACGGTGGTGATATCCGGCGTCAGGCGCGCGTCGAAGGAGTGGAATACGCTGCGGGAATGGACCGCGGAGCTGAAGAACGTCCGCGACTTCTATCTGCTCGATACCGCGATCGAATGGGCCGAAGACCAGATCGTCTACCGTTATGGCGGTTCGATCGATTTTCACGAGACCACCGAGCTGTCCGAACAGCCGCTGCTCGACGGCCTCAGCACGGAAGAGCTGACGGACCTCGCCTCGATCTGCACGATCCGGACCTATCAGTCCGGCGCAAAGATCCTCACGACGGGCGATCCTGCGGACGCACTGTTCTTTCTGCGCAGCGGCGCCGTGCATGTCACCCTGCCCGACGGCGTGCGGCTGGCGACGCTGACCGCCGGCATGGCCTTTGGCGAGATGGCGCTGATCGAGACCGCCCGCTCAGCCGACGTGTTCGCGGACATGGCCGCGACCGCCTTCGAAGTCCCCCTGAAGGATTTCGAACGTTTTCGCAGGCAGCACCCGCGCGCCTCCGAGCGCATCATGCGCAACCTGGCGCAGCTCCTGGCCGATCGCCTGATCGTCGCCAACACCAAGGTCGATATCCTGACGTCGACGTGAGCTAAGTCTATCGGCTCGCCGCTTCGCTGATCCGCCGCCTGATCTTGGCGGCGCTGGCCTTGAGCAATTCGGATGGCTGCTGGCCGGTCGCCGCGCACAGGCACGCCCAGTAGTAGATGACATCGCCAAGCTCTTCGACGAGACCCGCCTTGTCGAGCCAGTCGTCGCGCAGCAGCTTCTTGATGTGCTCGGCAACCTCGCCGGCTTCTCCGGCAAGGCCAAGCCCGAGATAGGACAGGCGCTCGTTCGAGGGATGCTCATCGACTTTCGCAATCGTCGCGGCCCAGGCCGCATATTCATCGATCGTCATGACATCCCTCGCAAGCCAAGCTTTGGATCAGCCCACCACTTCGGTGACGGGCTGGAGATCGATCTCGAACGTCTCCAGGAACTTTGACGTCATGATGTAGAAGCCGACCGAGAGCTGCAGCTCGATGAGCGCTGCCGGCGTCAGTTTTGCGGCAATCGCCTTGAAGGTCGCATCCGTCGGCTTCTTCAGCTTCACGATCTCGTCGGTGAAGGCGAGCGCGGCGCGCTGGGTCTCGTCGAAACAGGTCGCAGCCTGCCAGTTTTCCAGCGCCTCGTTCTGCGCGTCGGTGACGCCGACATTCTTGCCGATGCGCTTGTGCGCGACGATCTCGTACGGCGCCTCGCACAGAATTCCGGTGCGCGTGATCGCGAGCTCGCGCACGATCGGATCGAGCTCGCCCTTGTGGCGGATGGCGCCGCCGAGGCGGCAGTATTGTTCAAAATAGCTCGGCGAATGCGACATCATGCGGAAGATGTTGGCATTGCGGTTCTTGTCGAGAATTTCGCGGGTGCGGTCGGACGCCTTGGACGGGTCGCTATAGCCGATGCGGGCCATCAATCACCTTGGGTCTTGTTATGGTTCTCTAAGAACCTCCAAGATTAATCGTGGCTCGACCCGAGAGCAACATCATGGCGCCATTGTTGGCACCGGAAATGGCGTGGAATCAGCGAAGCGCCTGACAATGTTGGTGACCAGCAGGGCTGCCACGTTGGCGTAGCCGTCGACCGGCAGCGCGCCGATGAAATTCATCGAGCCGACAGAAAACACCGCGCCACCGCCTCCCGTCTCAAAGAAGGTCAGGTCGGAGCGGATGATCTCCTCACGCGTGGCCGGCCAGGTGTGGTCATAACGCTCTTCGTTGACGGGCTGATAGGTCGGGTCGTCAAGGACGGCTCGGCCCACGATGATGGCATGATGCGGCGTACCAAGGCGCGTGTCGGCGCGGTCGAGCTCATGGCCGGCCGCGCCGCCGCCCATGAAGCCGCGCTCACCAAGCTTGTGACCAGGTCTCGCCAGATCCTCGATCCCCTCGCGCATGAAGGCGACGCGCGGATCGAGAATGCCGTCGAGGAAGGTGTAGGGAAACCCTTTGTACTCCCCTTGCGTGCTGAAGCCGACGCCGACCAGCGCCTGCGGCGGGCGGCCGAGCCTTCGCCACAGGCCGCCATAGGATCCGTCGAACGCGTGATAGCTTTCGCCGGGCAGTGTCTCCCAGAGACGGATGCCGCCCTCGGCGCGTCGCAATTCGAAAGCCCAGGTGCCTGTCGCGTGCGGCACCACCTTCCAGTAGAAGCCATTGCCGCCGAGATACATGAAGCGGCCGCCGCTGCCGAGATAGGCACTGAGCGCATCGAGTGTCTCGTGGGTGTGGTATTCCGGATGCTGTCCAGTCAGGACGACGGCGTATTTCGACAGCAGGTCGATGCCTTCGGCGTGGACGTCGTGATCGGTGATGACCTCGAAGTCGATGCCCTTGCGGGTCAGGAGGTCGGTGATCGCACTGTCGGCTGAGATCCAGTACAGGCCGGACCCATCGTCGCTGGGATCGACCAGATGGATCTGGTTGACGCGCTTGTCGATCAGCGGGCGACGCATGGTCGACATCACCACACCGCTGCCGTCCGAATGGAAATTGTAGGGCGAGACGCCGTACTCCGGATGACCATCCGGCGCCTGTGCCAGCGCCCCCCAGGCCAGCGACCGCTCCGTGATCAGGGCCTGTCGACCCTTCTTCTGATATTGGCTGTAGACCGTGTAGCTGAAGGTCGGCGCCAGGAAGGCCACCCTGGCCTGGGATCCCGGCACCCTGGCGCGGACATAGAAGACAATATTGTCGCGTGCGCCGTCCTTTTCGAGATGCAGCGCATAGACGCCGCTCTGCCAGTCCTCGGGCACCGTGAATGCCAGCGAGGGCTGCCAGCCGGAATCGCCAATGTCGTCGTCGTGGAAATGGATCGCGCCCCAAAGCTTTGGCTCTTCCGTCCAGCGATGCGTCACGCCGCCGGTCCAGCGCGAGCCGGTCATCGCACGCGTCGGCAGATTGATGCAGGTGCCGTGCGCCTTGGCAGGCCCGATATCGGTCGCAGCGTCAGTCGGGATGCCGATGGAAAAGTCCCATTCGGCAATCGAAGGCGCTGCGGCGCCGGAGCCTTGCGCAGCAATGAGGCCGTCAAGGCCGCCACCGCCATCGGTGATGCGCGGTCGTTCGATCTTACCGTTGAAATGGTGGGCCACACGCTGGTCTTCGCGTTCCGCCGCAATCGCAGCCGCACCAGTGCCGGCCAACGCGGTGCGTGGTGCGCCTGACGATTTCGTCGCACGCTCGTCGTGGTCGAGCCTGATCTTGCGCGGCGCCTGCGCGATCGACAAAACCCCGGTCGCCGGGTCGTACAGGCAGGCGATATCGTGCCAGGCCCGCTCGGTGAGCGCGATGCCGGTTTCGACCTCGATAATTCCCGAGCTGGTCGCAAGGCGAGCGAAAGCGCCCCGCTCACCGATGCCAACCGTGAGCGAACCACCGGCCCCCGCCCAATTCAGCACAGCCTGCTTGCCTGCGGCGAGCAAGGTCGGCCAGATCGTCGCGGCAAAGCCGACCGGGCCGCCCGGCAGCGCCAGCACGGGTATGTCGACCCACGATCCCTTCGCGATGGTCTGCTCGATGCCGTCGTGCTGGCCCTCGAGATCCCATTTGACCGGAATCTCGCGATAGCCGGGTCCCTTCGGGTTCGGATCACCGCAGATCACGCGGGCGATCCGCGCCGAATAACGGCCGCCGCCTTTGACGGCGATCATGAACTTGATGTCGCCGCCCTGGCGCACGCTCCAGCGGTCCGCGTAGCCGGTGATCGCAAGCATCGAAAATCCCCTTCAGGCGCGGCGCACGTTCCAGAACAATGGCAGGCCCTTGAGCATGCCCGTCAGGTTCTTCCTGTAGGCCGTCGGCTGATAAAACACACCCAGCGGCACGTAGGGAACGTCGATGAAGCACTGCTTCTGCATCTCGACGCCAATGCTGGCCTGCGCCGCGGCATCGGGCGCGGCAAACCAGGCATCGCGCAACTGCTCCAGCCTCTCGCTCTTCGCCCAGCCGAAGGTCGCCTTGTCGCCGCTGCCGCGAATGAAGTTGTGCGCGGACGGATTCAGTTGGGTCACGCCGGCGGAATAGGTGCAGAAGGCGCTATAGCCGCCCTTGTCCGGCGTCTCGCGATTGGCCATCCGCCGCAGCATCGAGCCCCAATCCATGACGGCATAGTCGAGATTGAAGCCAAGCTTGCGGAACAGGTCGGCGGTCACCTCGCTCATCTGGCCGATCACCGGGAAATCGCCCGGCGCGATCAGGACCACTTTCTCGCCCTTGTAGCCGGCATCCTTGATCGCCTTGGCCGCGGCCGTGATATCCCGCGGACCGGCGAGCGCGTCCATGCCGGCATCGTTGGCCATGTTGCCGCCGGGTGCGAAGTAGCCGACCTTGTCGCGCCAGAGATTGGTGTCCTCGCCCGCGATCGCAGACATGAAGTCCTTCTGGTTGATGGCGGAGAGCACGGCCCGGCGGATCGCCGGATTGTCAAACGGCGGCTGGGTATGGTTGAAGCGCAGCACGCCGACATTGCCGATCGGGTCGAGCAGTTCGACATTGAGCGTCTTGTTGGCCTTCAGCGTCGGCAGCAAATCGACGATGGGCTGATCCCACCAGTCGATCTCACCGTGCTGAAGCGCGGCCGCCGCCGTCGCCGGATCCGGGATGACCTGCCACTCCACCCTGTCGAAATTGGCGATCTTCGGACCGGCAAGCTGGCTCGGCATTCCGTCGGTGCGCGGCACGTAACCATCGAAGCGCGTGTAGACCAGCCGTGCGCCGGGCACGTGCTGGTCAGCCTGGAATTTGAACGGACCGGACCCGATCAATTCCTTGACCGGCGTGACGCTGTCCGTCTGCGCCAGACGTTCCGGCATGATGAAGGCGACGATGGCGCCGACCTTGCCAAGCGATTCAGGCAGCATCGGGAACGGTGATTTGAGACGCCAGCGCACGGTCTTGTCGTCCGGCGCCGAGAGTTCGTCCACCAGGGTGAAGAGTGAATTGCCGAAGGCATCGCGCGAGGCCCAGCGCTTCAGGCTTGCCACCACGTCGCGTCCGCGCACGGGCTCACCGTCGTGGAATTTCAACCCGTCCCGCAAGGTCATGGTCCACAGCTTGCCGTCGTTCTCGACGGTATGGCCGGCGACCATCTGCGGCTGGACCTGGAATTTCTCGTCCACGCCGTAGAGCGTGTCCCAGATCAGAAAGCCGTGGTTCCGATTGACGAGGCCGGTGGTGATCATCGGATCGAGGATCGCCGCATCGGCCTGCGGCACGAAGCGCAGCACGCGAGCGCCCTGTGCGCGGGCCAGCCGCGGCATCGGAAAAGTCGATGCCAATGCGGCGCCGAGACCGGCGCCCAGTGTGGAACGAAGCAGGTCTCGACGACGCATGCTATTCTCCTCAAGGAGTTACGCGGATGGACGGTTCTCGGCGAGCCTGGCTTCGACGCCGGACAAGGTTCGCGCGAAGAGATCAAGTGCCTCGTCGACCCCGGCTTCGTCGATGATCAGCGGTGGACAGAACCCGATCGTGTCGCCCATCGCGCGGATGATAAGGCCGTTGTCGATTGCGCATGCGTCGAACATCGCTCCGACCTTCAGCGCCGGATCGAAGGCCTGTCGCGTCGCCGGATCGGCGACCAGCTCGACTCCGATCATCAGCCCCTCGCCCCGCACCTGGCCCACGATGCGCGAGTCCCGCGCAACCTGGTCCAGTCCGGCGCGGAGCCTGCCGCCCATGCGGCGGACATGGGGCACCACATCCATCTCGTGATAGATCTTCAGCGTTTCGAGCGCGATGGCCGCGCCGACCGGATGACCGGAATTGGTGAAGCCGTGGCCGAACAACTCACCGCCCTTGTTCATCTCGGCGAGCGCGTCCTGAATCGGACGGCCGAGCAATACGGCCGACATCGGGAAATAGGACGAGGTGATGCCCTTGGCGAGCGCAACCATGTCCGGCTTCATGCCGACCGTCTGGCAGCCGAACCAATTGCCGGTGCGGCCGAAGCCGCACACCACTTCGTCGCCGAGCACCAGGATGTCGTGACGGCGCAGCACCGCTTCAACTTTGGCAAAATAGCCGTTCGGCGGCACGACGATGCCGCCGCCGGCGTTGATTGGCTCGGCAATGAAGCCGGCGATCGTATCCGGCCCCTCGGCCATGATCAGCGCTTCGAGATCGGCAGCAAGCCGGTCGACGAAGGCTGCTTCGTTCTCGCCCGGCCTGGTGCCCCGATAGGCATCCGGGCAATGCGTGTGCAGAAAACCGTCGAGCGGAAGGCCGAATTCACGGTGCATGCGCGGCAAGCCGCACATCGACGCAGCGACGATGGTCGAGCCGTGGAAACCGCGATCGCGGGCGATAATCTTGCGCTTGCCGGGCTTGCCGCGGACTGCGTGATAGACCCAGGCGAGCTTCACCATGGTCTCTGTGGCTTCCGAGCCCGACGTGGCAAAATAAGCCTGCGCATCCGGGATCGGCGAGATTTCGACCAGCTTCTCGGCGAGGTCGATCGTGTTGTCCGGCGTCTTGTGATTGAAGCTGTGATAGAAGCCGAATTTGTCGTAGGCCGCCATTGCGGCTGCCTTGAGCCGCGTCTCGGAAAAGCCGAGCGAGGTGCACCACAGGCCGGCCATCGCTTCCAGATAACGCTTGCCGTTTGCGTCATAGACATGGACGCCCTCGCCGCGCGCCATGATCAACGGTCCGATTTCTGCATGGCGCTGCGGGTTGGTCTGCGAGTGCAGATGGAACGCTATATCGCGCGCCTCGGCTGAATTCAGTCTTCTGTCGGACACGCGCAGACGCTCCGTCTTCCCGCCCAGGACACCTATTCGGTCTTGGTCGACCAAATTGGTCAGTCCAAATTGGTCTGACCAGCTTGGCTTTATCGCGTCGGCTTGTCAAACTCAAAAAAACAGCTGATGAGCATCGCGATGTTACCAGATCCTCCCTCCAGGCCGGAACGCAGCTTCGAGATCGTCGCCCGGCGCATCACAGCGATGGTCCAGGCGAGTTACCGGATCGGCCAGCGCCTGCCAGCTGAACGCGACCTCGCGAAAACCTTTGGCGTGTCGCGGCCGACCGTGCGCGAGGCGATCCTGTCGTTGGCGATGGCCGGTATGTTGAAGGTCCGCAGCAACAGCGGCGTTTACGTGATCAGCCGGCAGGAAACGCCGGACGTGCATGCGCTCGAAGGATTTGGGCCGTTCGAGAACCTGGAGGCGCGCCAGCTGATCGAGCCGCAGATTGCGGCGATCGCCGCTCAGCGCGCGTCGGAGACGAGCTTCGCGCAGCTTGCCGAAGCGCTTGCCATGATGCGCTGGGAACACGCGCAGGGCCGTGAGGCCGACACGTCAGACCATCGTTTCCACGTGGTGCTGGCCGAAGCGACGGGGAACGGCACGCTGGTGTCGATTTGCGACTCGCTGTGGCGCGCGCAGACCGAGTCCGGCATCTGGCAGGAGATTCACAACCACATGCAGATGGAGGACTATCGTCCCATGTGGGTCAGGGATCACGAGGCCATATTCGATGCCGTTCAGGCGAGGAACCCACGCAAGGCGAGCCACGCGATGACGCGTCACCTCAACAATATCAGGGATGCACTGATGGTGGCTTCAAATGCCAAATCAATGGCCGCACCCAAATCGTCTGCGAACTCCACCAAGAAAATTCGCTGAGACTTGTCGCGGTCAAAGAAAGTTTCCGCAAACTCTGCGCTGTGCGACCGCAGGAGCAACAACATCGAGTCAAAATGCCGCCGCATTGCTGATCGACCTTGGCACAGTCGATATTCGCCGCGTGGGGACACATTGCAGCGAATACTCGATGTGGGGTGTTCCGAGTAAAATAATTGGCCGTCGGGTGTGCAGCGCGCACAACGATGAGTCACGCCCAAGTCTAGGGAGAAACGGCATGAAGGAAGCCACCAAGGGGGCGGCCTCGGAAGCGTTCGCGCATATGCTGGCGGTGATGGCGATGCTCGTCATCGCCAGCATATTATTCTACGGGCGTTGAGTTAGCGTTTCAGAGTATCAGAGTTTTCGTCATTCCGGGGTGGCTCTCGCACAGGCCAGGCCCAGAATACCCGTTCCAGGCTCGGTCCCTTGGACCGCCCCCGAATGACGGAATCCCGTTACGCTGTCTTGGTGAAGAACGGAACGAGCTTCCCGGCAAACGGCTTGAAGCCCGCGGTCACCTCATCGCCAATGGCAAGATCATTCTCGCCATGGGCCATCATGCGAAATCCCTCGGCGCAATCGACCAGCAGAATGTTGTAGGGCACGTGCGCACGCGTCTCGGGCGTAGCGGCGCGGCAGACCAGCGAGGTCGCATAGACCCTGCCCTTGCCGCTGGCGCGCGCCTCGCGCGGATCGGCAGTTCCACAGGCCGCGCAGAAGGCGCGATGGAAATACTGCACATGGCCGCATGCGACGCAGGTCTGGTACGCGATCGCCTGCTCGCCTTTGGTCCAATCTGCGATTCGTTCGCTCATCGCACTTGCTCCAGAAACATGCTGACATGGGACGACAACACGCCGCCGTCGCCGTGCAGAAGCGCAATCGAGGCGTCGCGCACCTGGCGGGTAGCCGCCCGCCCCGTCATCTGCAAATGCGCCTCGACCAGATGCGCCATGGCGCCGCCGACGCCGCAATGGCCGTAGCTCAGCAGGCCGCCATGGGTGTTGAGCGGCATCGCGCCGTCGCGGCTGAAATGGCCGGAGCGCACGCGCGCGGCCGCCTCGCCGCGGCCGGCAAGGCCGAGATCTTCCAGCAGCATGGCGAGCGTGATGGTGAAGCTGTCGTAGATGGCGGCGTAGCGCACGTCGGAGATCGCAAGGCCGGCGGCGGCCTTGGCGCGCGCGATGGAGATTTCGGCTCCAAGCTCGCTAAGCGCTGGTGCGGCGGTGACGTGCTGATGGGTATGCGCTTGCGCGCAGCCGCGGATGCGCACGCCCGCCGCGCCGGTTCGCTCGCGGCTGATGATGAAGGCCGCGCCGCCGTCGGAGACCGGGCAACAGTCGAGCAGTTTGAGCGGCATCGCCACCGGCTTCGAGGCCATGACGTCGGCGACCGTGATGGGATCGTGGAATTGCGCGCCGGGATGGGTGCAGGCGTGGCTGCGCATCAGCACTGCGAATTCGGCGAGGTCCTCTTCGGTGACGCCGTATTCGTGCATGTAGCGGGTGGCGACGAAGCCGTAATAAGCGGGAATGGTCGGCCCCAGCGGCACCTCGTAGTCGGGATGCCCCACCTGCGCCAGCGCCTGGATCGAGGCGTCGCGGCTCTGTCCGGTCAGGCGGTTCTCGCCGGCGACGACGAGCACATTGCGCGCGACACCGCTTTCGACCAGGTGATGCGCGAGCATGGTCATCGCGAGGCCCGTGGCGCCGCCGACCTGGACGGCGTGGGCGTAGCTCGGGCGGATGCCAAAATGTTCGGCGAAAACGGTCGCCAGCATGATGTGCGGCGAGACAGTCGAGTAGCCGCAGAGGATGCCGTCGATTTCGGCCCGCTTCAGCCCGGCATCGTCGAGCGCGGCTTGCGCCGCCTTGCTCATCAGGTCGAGCGAGGACGAGCCTTCATGCTTGCCGTAGGGCGTGAGGCCGACGCCGGTGATGAAGCTCATGATGCCCTCCCTACTCCGGCGCCGAGCGCGTGACGCCATCGCGGACCATGGCTGCGATCTCGTCAGCGGAGTAGCCGATCTCGCGCAAAATCTCAGCGCCGTGCTCGTTGAGGCGGGGCGCCAGCCGCACCGGCTCGGCTTCTGTGTCCGACCAGGTCGCCGTCACCTTCATGCTGCGGATCGGCCCTTCGGTCGGATGGTTCACAACCGGGAAGAAGCCTGTCGCCTCCAGATGCTCGTCATGCAGGATCGACGCGAGGTCGTGCATCGGCATCACGGGCACGTCGGCCTTGGTCAGCAGGTCGATCCATTCGGCTGTGGTGCGCGTCTCGAAGATGCGCGCGAGCTCGGCATAGACGACGTCGATATTGGCGGCGCGGCCGGCAAAATTCGCGAACTTCGGATCGGCGCGCAGATCGTCGCGGCCTGTCGCCCTGAAGAAGTTCTCCCACTGCTTGTCGTTGTAGACGATGACGCTGAGATAGCCGTCCGAGGTCTTGTACGGCCGGCGGTCGCGCGAGAGATGGCGGGCATAGCCGCCCTTGTCGAGCGGCGGATCAAAGGTGAGCCCGCCCATGTGGTCGCCCATGACGAAGCCAGCCATGGTCTCGAACATCGGGACGTCGACGCGCTGGCCGCGGCCGGTGCGGTCGCGATGCACAAGGCTGGCGCAGATTGCGCCGACGGCGGTGAGGCCGACGATGCGGTCGACCAGCGCGTTCGGCACATAGCGCGGCACGCCGTCGCCGGTCTGCGCCATCAAGGCGGGCAGCGCAGTGGCGCCCTGGATCAGATCGTCGTAAGCGGGTTTTGCGGCGTAGGGCCCGTCCTGACCAAAACCGAACACGCCGGCATAGACGAGGCGCGGGTTGATCGCCGAGACGACGTCATAACCAAGCTGAAGCCGCACCATCGCCTGCGGGCGGACGTTGTAGACGAGAACGTCGGCATCCTTCAGCAGACGCAGCACGGCGTCGCGCCCCGAAGGCGTCTTCAGGTCGAGACAGATCGAGCGCTTGCTGCGGTTGGTGTTGAGGAACACCGGCCCCATGCCGGTATGCCGCATCGGGCCGATCAGGCGGGTGACGTCACCATCGAGCGATTCCACCTTGATCACGTCGGCACCGTAATCGCCGAGCATCTGGGTCGCATAAGGCCCCATCAGCACGGTGGTCATGTCGACGACCTTGATGCCCTTCAGCGGCCCCATTCGTTCGCTCCCGATTGCGCGGGCTCTCGAAGCGGCCTCGCGATTTCGGTCCAGCTAAAGGCAGTGACGCCGCGCGCGCAAGGGCGGCCTGGGTATGGCCGCATGCGCAGGCCGATACGGGCGCTATTTCTTCTGGCGGGACTCGCGGATCTTGATGAGACGGTCGAGCTCATCGTTCTGCTGGTTGATGCGGTCGGCGATGCGCGACTCGTTCTGCTCGCCAGAGGCGGCAGCAGCCTGCTCGATCAGCTGGCGGATATTGTCCTCGAGAATCGCGATGCGATCGTTGAGTTGGTCCGTCGAGAGATAGTCGTAGTCGTTGCTCATGATGTCGTCCTAGCAATCAGGAGCCGTAGGGTGGGCCAAGCGAAGCGGGCCCACCATGATCTAACGCAAGAAAACGTGGGCACGGCGCTTTCGCGCCTTTGCCCACCCTACGAGACCTACTTCAGCGGCTCAAGCACGGAGACGTAGTTGGCGACGGCGGCGCCGCCCATGTTGAAGATGCCGCCAAGCTTTGCGTTCTTGAGCTGCATGCCCTCGGGCGCCTGGCCTGCGAGCTGCATCGCGGTCATCACATGCATGGAGACGCCGGTGGCGCCGATCGGATGGCCCTTGGCCTTCAACCCGCCGGACGGATTGACCGGCAGCTTGCCGTCCTTGAGCGTCCAGCCTTCCTTGATAGCGCGGGCGCCCTGCCCCTTCGGCGTCAGGCCCATCGCTTCGTACTCGATCAGCTCGGCGACGGTGAAGCAGTCATGGGTCTCGACGAAGGAGAGGTCAGACAGCGTCACGCCGGCCTGCTCCAGCGCGCGCTGCCAGGCGACCGTGCAGCCCTCGAACTGAAGGATGTCGCGCTTGGACATCGGCAGGAAGTCCTGCGCGTGTGCGGTGGCGCGGAAGCCGATCGACTTGCCCATGCCCTTGGCGGTCTCGGCATCGGCCAGCACCAGCGCAGCCGCGCCGTCGGAGACCAGCGAGCAGTCGGTGCGCTTCAGCGGTCCCGCAACATAAGGGTTCTTCTCGCTCTCGGCGCGGCAGAAGTCGAAGCCAAAATCCTTGCGCATCTGGGCGAAGGGATTGGCGACGCCGTTCTTGTGGTTCTTGGCCGCGATCAGCGCCAGCGCATCGGACTGGTCGCCGTATTTCTGGAAATACGAGCTGGCGATCTTGCCGAACACGCCGGCGAAGCCGCCGACGGTGTCGCCGTCCTCAGGCAGGTACGACGCCTTGAGCAGGTTCTTGCCGATCTCCGGACCCGGGGTGCGGGTCATCTGCTCGACGCCGACAACCAGCACGATCTTGGCCGCGCCCGCGGCGATCGCGCGCAGGCCCTGGTGCACCGCCGCGGAGCCGGTCGCGCAGGCATTTTCGACGCGGGTCGCCGGCTTGAAGCGCAGCTTCGGGTCGGCCTGGAGCACCAGCGAGGCGGTAAAATCCTGCGCCGAGAAGCCGGCGTTGAAATGGCCGAGCACGATCTCGTCGACATCGGAGGCCGAAATGCCGGCATCGGCCATCGCCTCGTTGGCGACGCGGGTGACGAGGCTTTCGACGGTTTCGGCGTCGAACTTGCCGAACGGCGTATGCGCCCATCCGACGATGCTGGCGGTCATGGTCTTTTCTCCCTGGCGGTCTCTTGCTGAGCTAAGTCTTAGCCCAGGGATGGCAAGACTTCACGCAGGTTTAAGGGCCTGGAGGGTGCGCTGGCAGATGGCAGTTATGCCGGCCCAGTTCCCGGCCCTGATCTCCGCCATCGGGCACAGCCAGGAACCACCGACGGCGACCACATTGGGCTCGGCAAGCCAGGTCGCCGCATTGGCCTCGCCGACCCCGCCGGTCGGGCAAAACCGCACGTTCGGGAACGGCCCGCCCAGCGCGCGCAGCCCCTTGATGCCGCCGGCCTGCTCGGCCGGGAAGAATTTTGCGACGTCGAAGCCGTAGGACAGCGCCATCATCAGTTCGGACGCCGTGGCAATGCCCGGCGCAAACGGCAAGGAGCTATCGGTGGCGGCCTTCAACAGATCCGGGGTCAGACCCGGGCTGATGCCGAACGCGACGCCGAGCTTCTCGACACGGGTAAAGTCGGCCGGATTGAGAATCGTGCCGATGCCGACGACCGCCTCGGGAACTTCGGCCATCATCGCCCTCGCCGCCTCGATCGCAACGGGGGTGCGCAGGGTCACCTCCAGCGTGCGGACGCCGCCGGCCACCAGCGCACGCGCCAGCGGCACGGCGTCCTGGATCCGCTCGATGGTGAGGACGGGAATGACGGTCGCGGCCTTGAACAGCGCGACGAGGTGGTTCTGTTGGGCAGTCGTGGTCATCTTGGCTTTCGTTTCACTTGGTCGCTTGACGCGTGGTCGCCGGCCGGTGCCGCTTCTTCGGCGGCATGGCATAGCCCGGAATGATGGCGCCGGGATAGCAGATCACGAGGCTGGCGAGACGATGCCCGGCCTGGGCCGCCTCAACGGAATCGGAACCGCCGAGCCGGGCCGCGATATAGGCCGCGGCAAAGCTGTCACCGGCCGCCGTGGTGTCAACGACCGGCTTGGTCATTGGTTCGGCGCGGACTTCACTCGTGCCGCCGGGAAAGCGCAGCAGGCTGACGGGTTCGGCGAGCCGGAACACCAGCTCGGGCGTCGGGATGCGCGCCATCAGCTGCTCAGCGCTCTCGCCGGGATGGAGCGCGAGCAGGTCCTCGGTCGACGTCAGCACGATGTCGGCGGCTGCAAAGGCTGCGGCAAACACCTCGCGCGCGACGTCGCGGTCGGGCCAGCCGCGCGCGCGAAAGTTGGTGTCGAACACGAAGCGGGTGCCGAGCAGGCGCGCGCGCTTGATTGCCGCAAACAGACGATCACGACCGGCGGCGTCGTAGATCGAGAGCGTGATCGCCGAGAGATAGACGATGTCGTAGCTCATCAGCGAATTCAGGATCTCGTCGGTCTCCGGCAGGCTCATCAACTGCCGCGCCGCCGCACTGTCGCGCCAGTGAAAGAACTGGCGCTCGCCGTTGGCATCGAGCTGGATCATGTAGAGGCCGGGCAGCTTGCCCGGCAGCCGCACCACGCGCCGCGTGCCGACGCCCTCGGCGTTCCAGGCCGCAATCATCTCCTCGCTCATGCCGTCGTCGCCGAGCGCGGTGAGATAATCAACCTTGACCTCGAGCCGCGCCAGATACACCGCCGTGTTGAGGGTGTCGCCGCCGAAGCCGCGCGAGAACAGGCCACCGCCCTGCCCGGCAGACTGGCCGGTGGAATGTCCACCTTGAGCCTGCCGGAGCTCGACCATGCATTCACCGATGCAAGCAACGCTCGCCATCGTCATATCCACGCTGTTCATCGATACGATCAGGCGACGAAATTGCCGCCGAGCTCGTCGTCGATGTGGATGCGGATGATATCGTCAAACGTCTTCTCGGCGGTGGTGAAGCCGAGCTCGAGCGACCGCTTCGCATTGAAATTGCGAGGCCAGCCGCCGACGATGCCGATGATGAAGGGATCCGGCTCCCGCTTGATGCGAGCCGCGACCTTGTCGCCGGCGACACGCTTCAGCGCTGCGATCTGCTCTCCGACCGTGGCCGACAGGCCCGGCATGGTCAGGTTGCGGCGCGGGCCGACGGTCGCGAGATCCATGGTGCCGGCATGGAGCAGGAAGCCGACCGCGGAACGCGGCGTGGCGTGCCAGTGGCGGACGTCCTCGGAAACCGGCAGGACCACGTCCTTGCCGGCGAGCGGCTCGCGCAGGATGTTGGAGAAGAAGCCCGATGCCGCTTTGTTGGGCAGGCCGGGACGGATGCAGATGGTCGGCAGGCGGATGCCGATGCCGTCGAGGAAGCCGCGGCGCGAATAATCCGCCAGCAGCAGCTCGCCGATCGCCTTCTGGGTGCCGTAGCTGAGCAGCGGCGTGTGGAAGAACTCGTCGCCGATCGCATCCGGGAACGGCGCGCCGAACACTGCGATCGAGGACGTGAACACCACGCGCGGCTTGTAGCCGCCGCGGACGAGCCTGACAGCGTCCAGCAGCATCCGCGTGCCGTCGAGATTGATGCGGTAGCCCTTGTCGAAATCGAGCTCGGCCTCGCCCGAGACGATCGCGGCGAGATGGAAGATCACGTCGGGACGGCCGGCGATCAGCTTTTCGGCGGCGCCCGGCACAGCGAAATCGCCCGAGACGGTCTCGACGGGGAAACCGGCCTTCTCCGGCTTCTTGGGCTCGACCACGTCGTGCATGGTCAGCTTGGTGATGTCGCTCTTGCCGAGCCGGCCGTCGCGCAACAGCCGTTCACACAATTTGCGGCCGACCATGCCGGCAGCGCCCAGAACCAGAATGTGCAAGAGCCTACTCCTTCTTATTGGCCGGAACGCGCCGCTCTTGAATGGTCTGGCGCGTTCTCAGGCAGGCCCCGCAATCATTCCTTCACGGCGCCGGTCATCGCCGACACATAGTACTCTACGAAGAAGGAATAAAGGATAACTACGGGGACCGAGCCGGTCAGGGCCGCCGCCATCAGGGCGCCCCAATGGTAGACGTCGCCATTGACGAGCTCGGTGATGGCGCCGACCGGAATCGTCTTGTTTTCAGACGAGGAGATGAAGGTCAGCGCGTAGATGAACTCGTTCCAGGACAACGTGAAGGCGAAGATGCCCGCCGAGATCACCCCCGGCAGCGACAGCGGCAGCGTGATCTTGGTCAGGATCTGGAGCCGCGTCGCCCCGTCGATCAGCGCGCATTCCTCAAGCTCGTAAGGAATGGTGCGGAAATAGCCCATCAGGAGCCAGGTGCAGAACGGGATCAGGAAGGTCGGATAGGTCAGGATCAGCGCCAGATTGCCGTCGAACAGGCCGAGCTGGAACACGATCGCCGCCAGTGGAATGAACAGGATCGAGGGCGGGACGAGATAGCCGAGGAAGATCGCAAGGCCGACATAGCGCGAGCCCTTGTAGCGCAGACGCTCGATCGCATAGGCCGCGCAGACGCTGGCGAACAGCGAGATGAAGGTCGAGGACACCGAGACGATGACGGTGTTCCACATCCACAGCGGATAGTCGGTGTCGAAGAACAGCTTCTTGACGTGCTCGAGCGTCGGATGCGCGATCAGGAACGGATTGTACTTCTCATAGTCGTACATCTCCGCGTCCGGCTTGAACGTCGTCACCGCCATCCAGTAAAACGGGAACAGCAGGAAGACGATGATCAGGCCGAGCGGAAGGTAGACGCGAAGGAATTTCCGCGGAAAACTTTCCAGGTAGTCCATTCCGACGCTTTGGTCGTCCACGGTGGTCATGGTTAGTCCCTCCCGCCCTGCTGCCAGCGGGAGCGCTGAAGCCCGAAGAAGCTGAGCAGAATTGCCGCGACCAGGAACGGGATCATCGCGTTCGAGATCGCCGCGCCCTCGCCGAGATTGCCGCCGGTGATCGCGCGCTGGAACGACAGCGTCGCCATCAGGTGCGTGGCATTGATCGGGCCGCCGCGCGTGATGGTGTAGATCAGCTGGAAGTCGGTGAACGTCATCAGCACCGAGAACGTCATCACCACCGCAATGATCGGCGACAGCATCGGCAGCGTGATGTGGCGGAAGCGCTGCAGATTGGTGGCGCCATCGAGATTGGCGGCCTCGTAAAGCGACGGCGAGATGGTCTGCAATCCCGCCAGCAGCGTGATGGCGACAAAGGGGACGCCGCGCCAGATGTTGGCGAGCACCACCGACCAGCGCGCATTCCAGGGATCGCCGAGGAAATCGATGTAGTGGGTCAACAGGCCCGCCTTGATCAGTACCCAGGAGATGATCGAGAACTGGCTGTCATAGATCCACCAGAACGCGATCGCCGACAGCACGGTCGGCACCACGAAGGGCAAGAGCACGATGGCGCGGACCATCGACTTGAACGGCAGCCGCTCGTTGAGCAGCAGGGCCAGGTAAAGTCCGATCGCGAATTTCACGATGCTCGCGAACACCGTGTAGAAAATGGTGTTGAACACCGACAGCCAGAACACAGAGTCCTTCGACAGCGAGACGAAGTTCCGGAAGCCGATGTAACGGCCGACGCCGCCGATCTTGGTGTCGGTCATGCCGAGCCAGAATCCGAGCGCGAGCGGGTAAGCCAGAAACAGGATCAGAATGGCGATCGCCGGCACCATGAACATGGCGCCGAGAAAATTTCGGCTTTCGAACGCCCTGCTCCACAAGCTGCTGCGCTTGACCTCTGCAGCAACGGGCTCGGCGATAACGGCCATGTCGGACTCCCCTCAAAGAACGACAACGGCGGCGTCCAGCAAACCGGACGCCGCCGCTTGTGGCTGATCAGACCTGATAGTAGCGCTTGGCACGCTCGGCGGCGCGCGCTGCTGCTTCCTTCGCCGTGGCCTGTCCGGAGGCGGCTTCCGCGAACATGTCGACCACGACGAAATCGCCCATGACGGCAGCCGAGGCGTAGCCGAGATCGCCGGCATAGCCGTTGTCGCGGCAGCGCTTCAGGCAGTCGCGATACGGCGTGATCTTGGGATCGGAGGTCCAGACCGGGTTGTCGTTATAGGCCGGGAGCGGCGGCGAGACGTAGCCGTTGGAGGCGACTTCCCACGCGTCGTAGTTCTCCTTGTCCATCATGAACTTGATGTATTCCTTGACCGCCTTCGGATACTTCGAGTGCTTGTAGCCGTAGTAGACCAGGACGTTCTGCTGCTCGGTCGACACGCCCACGGGCCCGATCGGCATCGGCGCGTGGTTCATGTCCTTGGCGATCTCCTGCTGCTTGGGATCAGGGGAGTTCTTGCCGACGGTCCAGATCGAGATGCCGTTCAGGGTGAGACTGAGCTCGCCGTTCAGGAACGCCTTGTTGTTGTTCGAGTCGTTCCACGACAGCACGCCCGGAATGAACGTCGCATAGAGCTGCTTGACGTATTCGATCGCGGCGATCGTCTCCGGCGAGTCGATCACGACCTCGTTCTTGTCGTTGACGACCTTGCCGCCGAACGCCCACAGCGCCCACTGGCACCAGCCGTTGGCATCGCCCGTGGCATGGCCGAGCGCGAAGCCGGCCGGCGTGTTGTTCTTCTTCAGGCCCTGGCACAGCTTCAGGAAGCCGTCGGTGTCCTTGGGGAATTCCTCGAAGCCCGCGGCCTTCACGTGGCTGATACGGTAGTTCAGACAGCCGCCGGTTGCGCCCTGCGGAATGGCGATCCAGTTGTTGCCCTTCTTGCCGTAGCGCTCGGCAACCGGGTACCAGCCGCCATATTGCTTGCCGAGATAGTCGGCGACGTCGGTCACGTCGATCAGCTTCTCGGGGAACTTGAAGGGATCGTCGAGCGTGCCGACGATCAGGTCCGGACCGGCGCCGACATTGGCGGCGACCGCGGCCTTGGGGCGGATGTCTTCCCAGCTCTCGGCCTCGAGCTTCACCTTGATGCCGGTCTTTTCGGAGAACTTCTTGGTCTGCTCGGCGAACTTGTCGAACTCGGCCTGGATGAACTGCTTCCAGCGCAGCACGCGAATGGAGGCATTCGGCTCAGGCGTGTTGGTCCACTCCGCAGCACGCACCGGGACGATACCCGGGCCAGCGAGCAAAGCTGCGCCGCCCAGGCTGGCTTTAAGCACACTACGCCTGTCGAAATGGCTCATCGTTCTCTCCCTGAATTTTTATATTTGTATTTTGGTCGTCTTACGTCACGAAACGCCGCTACATGCGCTTGCCCGTCGCCTCGTCGAACAGATGCACCAGGGCCGGATCGGGCTTCAGCTTGACCTTGTCGCCCGGATTGAACTGGTGACGCTCGCGGAAAACCGCGACGACCTGCTCGCCACCGACCTTCGCAAACACCTGCGTCTCCGAGCCGGTCGGCTCGACCACGACGATCTCGGCGTCGGCACCGTCGTCGGCGATCGTGAAATGCTCCGGGCGGACGCCATAGACCACAGGCTTGCCATCCGAGCCGGCCGGCGCGCTCCTGAGCGGCAGTTTGACGCCGTTCGGCCCCTCGAAGGTCGCAACGCCGTTGACGCGGACATGCCCCTTCAGGAAGTTCATCGCGGGCGAGCCGATGAAGCCGGCGACGAACTGGTTTTCCGGCTTGTCATAGAGCTCGAGCGGCGTGCCCATCTGCTCGACGATGCCGTCATGCATCACGACGATCTTGTCGGCCATGGTCATGGCCTCGATCTGGTCGTGGGTGACGTAGACGGTGGTGGTCTTGAGCCGCTGGTGCAGCTCCTTGATCTCGGTGCGCATGGCGACGCGCAGCTTGGCGTCGAGGTTCGACAAGGGCTCGTCGAACAGGAACACCTGGGGATCGCGCACGATGGCGCGGCCCATGGCGACGCGCTGGCGCTGGCCGCCGGAGAGCTGGCGCGGATAGCGCTCGAGCAATGGCGTCAGCGCGAGAATTTCGGCGGCGCGCTTGACGCGCTTGTTGATCTCGTCGGAGCCGGCGTTCCGCAGCTTCAGCGAGAAGCCCATGTTCTCGCCGACCGTCATGTGCGGGTAGAGCGCGTAGTTCTGAAACACCATCGCAATGTCCCGCTCCTTGGGCTGGACATTGTTGACGACACGGTCGCCGATCGAGATCGTGCCGGAGGTGATGTTCTCGAGGCCTGCGAGCATGCGCAGAAGCGTCGACTTGCCGCAGCCGGAGGGGCCAACCAGGACGACGAACTGGCCGTCCTCGATCGGAATCGAGACGCCGTGCAGGACTTCAAAATTGCCGAACGATTTCCGCACGTCGCGGATTTGCACAGACGACATCTAGCTCCCTCCTCCGACTTAGACGACGCAACTGTGGCGCCGCCACCGTCTTGTTTTTTCTGAACTTCGCCGACCCGAAGCCCTTCTTAACGGGCGACATTGTCGGCAGTTTGTGCGGCTTTGGCAATTTGTCTTTGGTTAGTCGCTGCTGGTAGCGCTGTCAACGATCCTTTGTTTGCGGGGGTGGCTGTGTTAAGACCAACAAATGGGTCGAAAGCGCACCAAGTCTGGCAAGATTCGGCTGGCAGAAGTCGCCGAGCTCGCCGGCGTCAGCCCGATTACCGCCTCCCGTTTCTTCCGCAATCCCGAGGCGCTGTCGGTCGCCAAGCGGACGCGGGTCGAAAGCGCGGCCCGGGAGCTCGGCTATGTGCCCAACCTTGCGGCACGGGCGCTGGCCTCGCAACGCACCGAGGTGATCGGTGTCTTGATTCCGTCACTGACCAACAATGTGTTTTCCGACGTGCTGCGCGGCATCTATGACGCCTCGGAAAGCAGCCGTTACTCGATCCAGTTGTCCAACACGCGCTACTCTATTCTCCAGGAGGAGAAGCTGCTGCGCATCTTTCTGGCGCAGAAGCCGGCAGGACTGATCGTCACAGGCATCGACCAGACCACGGAATCGCGCGCGATGCTGGAGGCGGCCGACTGCCCGATCGTGCAGATCATGGAGATCGGGCCCAACCCGGTCGACATGATGATCGGCTTTTCCCATTATGATGCAGCGCGCGCGGCGATCGCTCATTTGTTCGCGCAGGGCCACCGCAGGATCGGCTTCGTCGGCGCGCGCATGGACCCGCGGGTGCAGCGCCGGCTCGACGGCTATGTCGCGGCCATGAAGGACGCCGGTCTGTTCGACCAAAGGCAGATCGTGACGACGGCGACGCCGACCTCGGTGACGCTCGGCGGCGCGCTGTTCGCCGATCTGCTCGCGCGCGAGCCCGGCATCGACTCGGTGTTCTGCGCCAATGACGACCTCGCGCTCGGCGTGCTCTTCGAATGCCGGCGCCGGGAGATTGCGGTCCCCGAGCAGATCGCGATCGTCGGCTTCAATGACCTCGAATTCATGGCCTCCTCGGTGCCGACGCTGACGAGCGTGCGGACCAACCGTTACGAGATGGGCAGCACTGCTGCCGCGATGCTGATCGAGGCGATCGAGGGCAAGCGTCCCGAGGAGCCCGTGCTCGATCTCGGCTTTACCGTGATCGAGCGGCAAAGTTCGCAGACGCAGCGGCCAGGGGCCAGCCCGCACCCGCCGGAATGGGCGCCAGCCGTACAAAATGATAGCGTTACCAACGACCCATGAGTAGTATCGCTACTATGAGGAAACGTTCGCCAGCAGGCGGGCCGTTGTTACATGCTCGCGCTGCCGGGCATCGCACCGATCGGCATCCCGGACGTCGGCCCGTGCGTTTGCATTGAAGGAGAATCCAATGACAAAAAAGCCAACCAATGGGCACGCGCCCGCCGGTAACGGCACCCGCCGCCACCTTCGCTCGCAGGAATGGTTCAACAACCCGCATAATCCGGGCATGACCGCGCTCTACATGGAGCGCTATCTGAACTACGGCCTCACCCGTGCCGAGCTGCAGTCCGGCAAGCCGATCATCGGCATCGCCCAGACCGGCAACGACCTCTCCCCGTGCAATCGCCACCATATCGAGCTGGCCCACCGCGTCCGCGAAGGCATCCGCGAGGCCGGCGGCATTGCGATGGAATTCCCGACCCACCCGATCCAGGAGACCGGCAAGCGCCCGACCGCGGCGCTCGACCGCAACCTCGCTTATCTCGGCCTGGTCGAGATCCTCTACGGCTATCCGCTCGACGGCGTGGTGCTGACCACCGGCTGCGACAAGACCACCCCGGCCTGCATGATGGCGGCAGCGACCGTGAACCTGCCCGCGATCGTGCTGTCGGGCGGCCCGATGCTCAACGGTTGGCATGCTGGCGAGCGCACCGGCTCCGGCACCATCGTCTGGAAGTCGCGCGAGCGGCTTGCCGCCGGCGAGATCGACTACGAAGAGTTCATGGAGATCGTGGCGTCCTCGGCGCCCTCGGTCGGCCATTGCAACACCATGGGCACGGCGTCGACCATGAACGGACTTGCCGAAGCGCTCGGCTTCTCCCTGCCGGGCTGCGCGGCCATCCCCGCCCCCTACCGCGAGCGCGGCCAGATCGCCTACGAGACAGGCAAACGCGCCGTCGAGATGGTCTGGGAAGACCTCAAGCCCTCGGACATCCTGACCCGCAAGGCGTTCGAGAACTGCATCGTCATCAATTCGGCGATCGGCGGCTCGACCAACGCGCCGATCCATATCAACGCGCTGGCCCGCCATATCGGCGTGGAGCTGTCGGTCGACGACTGGCAGAAATTCGGCCACGACGTGCCGCTCTTGGTCAACATGCAGCCCGCCGGCTTCTATCTCGGCGAGGAATTCCACCGCGCCGGCGGCGTACCGGCCGTGGTACGCGAATTGATGAAGCACAAGCGCATCCATGAGGACGCTGTCACGGTGAACGGCCGCGGCATCGGCGAGAACTGCAAGGATGCGCCCGCACCCGACAACGACGTGATCCGGGCCTATGACAAGCCGCTGGTGAAGGACGCCGGCTTCCTGGTGCTGAAGGGCAATCTGTTCGATTCCGCGATCATGAAGACGAGCGTGATCTCCAAGGAATTCCGCGACCGCTATCTGAGCAACCCGAAGGACCTCAACGCCTTCGAGGGCCGCGCCATCGTGTTCGAGGGCCCGGAGGATTATCACGCGCGGATCGACGATGCCTCGCTCGACATCGACGAGCGCTGCGTGCTGTTCATCCGCGGCACCGGCCCGATCGGCTATCCCGGCGGCGCCGAGGTCGTGAACATGCAGCCGCCGGCGGCCCTTATCAAACGCGGCATCCTGTCCCTGCCCTGCATCGGCGACGGCCGCCAGTCCGGCACCTCAGGCTCGCCCTCAATCCTGAACGCCTCACCGGAAGCGGCCGCCAATGGCGGGCTCGCGATCCTCAAGAATGGCGACAAGGTCCGCATCGACCTCAACAAGGGCAGCGCGAACATCCTGATCTCGGACGACGAGGTGAAGAAGCGCCATGCCGAGCTGAAGGCCAATGGCGGCTTCAAGCATCCGCCGAACCAGACGCCGTGGCAGGAGATCTACCGCAACACCGTCGGCCAGCAATCGACCGGCGCCTGCATGGAGCTCGCCACGCGCTACCAGAACGTCGCCGGCACCTTTGGTGTGGCGCGGGATAATCATTAGGACAGTTTGTCATTCCGGGATGCGCCGCAAGGCGCAGGCCCGGAATCCATACTCCCGATCGTGGTTATGGATTCCGGGCTCGCCGCTACGCGGCGCCCCGGAATGAAGGCAATGGATAAGGAACAGGGAGAAGAAAATGGCAGACCGCCTCAAGGGTAAGCGCGCCGTCATCACGGCTGCAGCCGCAGGCATCGGGCGCGCATGCGCTCTCGCATTCGCGCGTGAAGGCGCAACCGTCATCGCCACCGACATCAACGAAGCCGGCATCGCGGGCCTGACCAAGGAAGGCATCGCCGAGACCGCAAAGCTCGACGTCCGCAACACCGCAGACGTCAACGCCTTCGCCAAGCGCATCGGCAAGATCGACATCCTGCTCAACGCCGCCGGCTTCGTGCATCACGGCACCATCCTGGAGTGCTCGGAGGAGGATTTTGATTTCTCGTTCGATCTCAACGTCAAGTCGATGCACCGGACCATCAAGGCCTTCCTGCCCGACATGCTCGCGGGCGGTGGCGGCAGCATCGTCAACATCTCGTCCTGCGCAGCGCTGCGGCCGCCGGCGAACCGTTACGTCTACAGCTCCTCGAAGGCGGCGGTGTCGCTGCTGACCCGCGCCGTCGCGCTCGACTTCATCACAAAAGGCATCCGCTGCAACTCGATCTGCCCCGGCACCGTCGAGACCCCCTCGATGCTCGACCGCGCCGCAGCCCAAGGGCCGCAGGGCAAGGAGATGTTCATCTCCCGCCAGAAGATGGGCCGGCTCGGCACCGCCGACGAAATCGCCAACATGGCGATCTACCTCGGCAGCGACGAGAGCGCCTTCACCACCGGCGTCGACCTCGTCGTCGACGGCGGCTACATGCTCTGACGTCCGGGAGATCACATCTCATGAACAAGATTGATCTCAACGGCCGCGTCGCTGTCGTCACCGGCGGCGCGCAGGGTTTTGGCCGCGCCATCACCGAACGCTTCGTCGCCTCCGGCGCCAAGGTCGCGATCTGGGATTTCGATGCCGCGCTGGCCGAGAAGACGGCGAAGGTCATCGGCGACAACGTCCGCGTCTTCAAGGTCGATGTCACCGACACCGCAGGCGTCGAGCAGGCGCGCGACGCGACGCTCGCCGCCTTCGGCAAGAT
The DNA here is from genome assembly GCF_049949285.1 of Bradyrhizobium ganzhouense. Taxonomy (NCBI): domain Bacteria; kingdom Pseudomonadati; phylum Pseudomonadota; class Alphaproteobacteria; order Hyphomicrobiales; family Nitrobacteraceae; genus Bradyrhizobium; species Bradyrhizobium ganzhouense. The sequence goes on along the minus strand of NZ_CP181318.1, from coordinate 4,204,104 downwards.
CGACATCCTCGTCAACAATGCCGGCATCGCCGGCGTCAACAAGCCGGTCTGGGAGACCGATATCGAGGAATGGCGCAAGGTGCTGCGCATCAACCTCGACGGTCCCTTCATCGTCTGCAAGGCGATCGTGCCCACTATGCTTAAGCAGAAATACGGGCGGATCGTGAACATCGCCTCGATCGCCGGCAAGGAAGGCAATCCGAACGCGTCGCACTATTCTGCGTCCAAGGCCGGCCTGATCGCGCTGACGAAGTCGCTGGGCAAGGAGCTCGCCGCCCATGACATTCTCGTGAATGCAGTGACGCCGGCGGCGGCGAAGACGGCGATCTTCGACCAGATGACACAGCAGCATATCGATTTCATGCTGTCGAAAATCCCCAAAGCGCGTTTCGTGCTGGTGGAGGAGCTCGCCGCGATGGCCGCCTGGCTTGCATCCGAAGATTGTGCCTTCTCCACCGGCGCGGTCTTTGATATTTCCGGGGGACGGGCGACCTACTGAGGCATTGATTGGCCGCCCGAGGGGGGCGGATCATGGACCTAGGACGTCGGGATTTTGTGAAGCTCGCAGCGGGCGCAGGCGCGCTGCCTTGGCTTTCGCACGGTGCGCTGGCGCAGCTCGCACCCAACCCGCCGAGCATCCGCCCGCCCTCGCCGGCCGAGCACACGGCGATGGGCCGGCTGGCGCAGACCTTCATGGACAAGTTCGAGGTGCCGGCGCTGTCCTTTGCGATCGGCTATGCCGGCGCGATCGTCCATCAGGCCGCCTTTGGCGTTGCCGATCGCGAGCAGAATGAAGCAGCCACGCCGCAGCATCTGTTTCGCATCGCCAGCGTCAGCAAGATGATCACCTCGGTCACGCTGTTTCAGCTGATCGAGCAGAACCGCGTCAAGCTCACAGACCGCGTGTTCGGCCCCGGTGCGCTGCTCGGGACCGATTACGGCGCACCGCCCTATTCGCCCGGCATCGACCAGATCACACTCGAAAACCTCCTGACGCACACCGGCGGCGGCTGGACTAACGACAACCGCGATCCCATGTTCACGCATCCGCACATGGACCACGCACAGCTCATCACCTGGACGCTGGCGAACCGGCCGCTGGACCGTCCGCCGGGGCAACACTACGCCTACTCCAATTTCGGCTATTGCGCGCTGGGCCGCGTCATCGAGAAGCTCACCGGCCAGCGCTACGCCGAGCATGTCCGCACCGAGGTGCTCGGCCGTTGCGGCGTCACCGACATGACGATCGCCGGCAACACCCGCGATCAGCGCCAGGCCGGCGAAGTCGCCTATTACTGCAAGGTCGAAAGTCCCTACGAGATGAACGTCCGGCGGATGGATTCCCATGGTGGCTGGATCGCGACGCCGACGGACCTCGTGCAGTTCCTGATGCATGTCGACGGCTATACGCGGCCTGCGAACATCCTGCGGCCGCGCAGCATCGAGGTGATGACGACAGCGCCCAGCTACAGTCCGGACTACGCCAAGGGTTTTTGCATCAACAAGTCAGGCAATTGGTGGCACAATGGCAGCCTGCCCGGCACCAGCACCATTGCGGTCAGAACCCATGGCGGCTTCTGCTGGGCCGCCTTCACCAATGTGAGCCGGCCGAACACCAACATGGATGGCGACCTCGATGAGCTCAACTGGAACATGGCGCGCCAGGTCAGCGAATGGCGGGTGGCCTGAGCCATGATCCGGGAAGGTGGATGCCTGTGTGGCGCGGTAAGGTTCAAGGCGGAAGGCGAACCGCTGAACGTCCGCATCTGCCATTGCCGCATGTGCCAGAAGGCGATGGGTTCGCCCTACTTCGCCCGCGCCCAGTTCGATCAGAAGGCGCTGACCGTCGAGGGTGACACCGGCCGCTACGCTTCGTCCGAAAACATCGACCGCGTGTTCTGCAAGACCTGCGGCACGCGGCTGTTCTCCTGGCGGCGCAACGGCACGCTGGCGGGCGTCGCGCTGACCACCTTCGACGACCGCAATGCGTTCACGCCGACCGAGCACATCTGGGTCTCGGAAAAGCTCGCCTGGCTGAAGCTGGACGACGGCCTGCGGCAATATGAGACGACGATCCCGACGTAGGGTCAGAGCCGGTTTGAAACGATCATGCCGGCGGCCTGGGCGCGCCGACCCGCCGTCGTGGCCAACCAGATCCCGGCGAACACTGCGACGATGCCGGCCGCCAGATTCCAGCGCAACGGCTCGTTCAGCAACAAAGCGCCGACCAGCGATGCCGTGATCGGATTGACCGTCACCGAGATCGCCACGCGCGTTGGCGTCGTGCGCTCCAGCGCGAAGGCCCACAGATAGAAGGTCAGTGCCGCGCCGAAGGCACCGAGATAGAGCGCGGCGAGCCATTGCGGCGTGCCGAAATTTGCGACCGGCGCGAAGCTGCCACGGAAACACGAGAGCAGGATGAGGCAAGCGGCGCCCACCGCCATGCTCATGGTGGTGAAGGCGATCGGGCTGGAGCGCCGGATCAGCGGCCTCGACCAGATGCCGTACAGCGCCATGCACAGCGCAGCCGCCATCATCAGGAGATCGCCGCGCCAGGCGCCTGACGGCGCCAAGCTCAGGTCCGTGAGCAGCGCGACGGCAACGCCGAGCGTTGCCACCACGACGCCGATCGACTTGCGCCAGCTCAGGGCTTCGCTGCCGAGCGCCGCCCCAATCACCAACGTCAGCAGCGGCAGTGTCGAGAGCGCGAGCGCGCCGCGCGCGGCCGTCGTGAAAGTCAGCGATGCGTTGAATAGGATCGGAAACAGCGCGAAGAACAGGATGCCGAGCCCGATTGCCGCAGCCCAGTCGCCTCGCCCCGGCCAGCGATCGCCACGCACCCATGTCAGCGGCAGCAGCAGGAGAAAGCCGATCCCGAACCGGAACGAGCCGATCGCCAGCGGATCGATGCTGCTCACAAGATAACGCGTGGCACCGATCGAGGTGCCGCCCAGCGCGCTCGACAGCACGGCAGCCAGAACGCCAAAAATCTCGCCCACAATCCCTCCCGTCGAACGCTTGGACGAACAGTACTGGACGAACAGCACTGGACGAACAGCATACGGGCCGTGCCGAAACTGGGAATGGAATTTCCATCATGCTGAGATAACGTTTGGTGATGACCGCGCCCGACCTCGATCCCGATCTGCTCAAGGCCTTTCTCGCCGTCGCCGAGCATCGCTCGTTCACGCGTGCGGCGGATCAGCTCAACCGCACCCAGTCGGCGGTGAGCGTGCAGGTCAGGCGCCTCGAGGAGCGGCTCGGCACTAGACTGTTTCAGCGCGGCCGTGCCGGCGTCGTGCCGACCGCCGCGGGCCATGAGCTGCGTGCCTATGCGCAGCGCATCCTTACGCTCCATGCAGAAGCGGTCGGCGCGATGCGCGCACGCAAGCCTGAGGCCGTCATCCGTCTCGGCGTGATGGACGATTATGGCACGATCTTCATTCCGCCCCTGCTGGCGAGCTTTGCCAAGGAGCATCCGACGGTGCGGGTTGAGATCGAGACCGGGCTGACCGCGACCATGCCGGCCCGGCTCGGCGAGGCCTATGACCTCGTCATCGCCATGCATCCGCAAGGTCGCGGCGATGGGGAACTGTTGCGGCGTGAGCAGGCCATCTGGGCGGCCGCCGCCGCGTGCCGCGCCACGGCAGAGCACACCCTGCCCGTCGCGCTCTATCCGCCCGGCTGCCTGTTTCGCCAATGGGCCGCAGACGCCCTCGATCGCGCCGGCCGGCCCTGGCGGCTCGCCTTTGTCAGCCGGACGCTGGCGGCGGTGGAATCGATCGCGGCGCAGGGACTTGCGGTCACCGTGGTCAAGGCCGGCACCCTGCCGCCCCGTCTTCGCCCCCTCGGTCCGCGCGACGGCCTGCCGCCGCTGCCCATGGCGGACATCCGCCTCCACCGCGCGCGCGATCTGTCGCGCCCGGCGGCACTGCTTGCCGATCATTTGCAGCGTGGCATTTCGGAACCGGCCACCCTATGTTGAGCTGAAGCGTTGCTGCACCGCCGGTTTGGCCAGGTCGTCTGCAAGGCGACAGGCAAAACCGGGCGAGATGCAACGTGAACATTTCCTACTATGACCTCTCCGTCTGGGTGCTGCCGCTGGTGCTCGCCATCACCTTCCATGAGGCCGCGCACGGCTTCGTCGCGCACCGTCTCGGCGACAACACCGCCTGGCAGCTCGGCCGTGTCAGCTTCAATCCGTTCCGCCACATCGACCCGTTCGGCACCCTGATCCTGCCGGCGATGCTGCTGTTTGCACATTCACCGTTCCTGTTCGGCTACGCCAAGCCGGTGCCGGTGAACTTTCGCAACCTCAACAATCCGAAGCTGGACATGGTCTGGGTCGCCCTGGCCGGCCCCGTCACCAACATCCTGCTGGCGCTCGTCGCGGGCCTCGCCCTCCATGCGCTGCCTTGGGCACCCGCCAGTTCGGCGCAATGGATATTCGACAACCTCAAGAATGCGCTGCTGATCAACGCGGTGCTGGCGGTCTTCAACATGATGCCGATCCCGCCGCTCGACGGCGGGCGGGTCGCGGTCGGGCTGTTGCCCCGGCCACTCGCCCTGCCCCTGTCACGACTCGAGCCGTACGGCATGATGATCCTGATCGCGCTTCTGATCCTGCTGCCGCTGGCGGGTTCCCAGTTCGGTCTAAATCTTGATGTTATTTCAGCAATACTGCGAACGTTGACCGGTTATGTGATTCAAGCTGTTCTCTTGCTGACCGGCAATGCGTAGTTGAAGCGGTACCGTCTAAGATCCTGCACTTGAAGACAAAGCCGAAGGGCTAGAGGCCAACTTGGTCAAAGCTGCCGATATGCTGATCGCGCGACGCGCCGATACCCGTGCCCGCGCTGATTTCGCCACCTGGAAGATGATGGCCAAGCTGAATGGGTTGTCGGCGCTGCCTTCGGACGCACAGGGCTTCCTTGATGGCTACAAGAAGCTGCTGGAGCGGATGAGCGAGGGCGAGGCAGCCGAGGCCACGATCGCCGAGGTCTACAAATCCTATTATCTGGAGATGGGTGGCGCCGGGAACCCGCCCGACGTCCGCACGCGGCCGGCCGAACCGGTGGCGGACAATGTTACCGCCTTCCGGCGCCCGGCCCCCAAGCCGAAGAAGGCCGCCATGTTCGGGGCGACGATGCTTGGTGGAACCGAAAAGCGCCCCCTCCCGGTGGCGCTGATCTTCGCCTGCCTGGTCGTGGTCTATGTCGGGATCAAGTTCTACTGGCGATAGACATGATTGTCCCGGTCTCATTGCGCCGTGGACGCAGCACTCGACGAGTGGGCTCTATGCCCCGTGGCCAAGTGCGCGACTGATCGCGTCGGCGTGATAAATCACGATCTTCGCAACCCGTCCCACTTCATTCAACGGCGTCTTCCAGGCCGGGCCGCTGACGCTGACGGCGGCGAAGACCCGACCCGACAGATCCCGGATCGGGGCCCCCACGCAATTCAGGCCCGGCTGATGCTCGGCCTGATCGATCGAGTAACCGCGGCTGCGCGTTAGTTGCAGTTCCTGCCGCAATGCCGTGGGATCAGTGATGGTGCTGTCGGTGAAGCGGGTAAGCCCCTCGGCGAGGAAAGTCTCAAGGACGGCCTCTGGTTGATGCGCCAGGATAGCTTTGCCGACACTGGTGCAGTGGGCAGGTGCGGATTCCAGGAACGCCCCTGAGGTCGCGTCGATCTGGGACTCCGATTTGCCGATGACGACCGCATGGCGTCCGTCGAACACTGCGAGATGGACGACCTGACCGGTCAGGCGACCGAGCGCCTCGACATAAGGCCGCGCCTCGCGGTGCAGGTCCATATTGGCAAGCACCGTGTTGCCGAGCTCGTACAACTTCAAGCCCAGGCGATAGCGGTCACGATTGCGATCCTGATCGAGCAATCCGGCCTCGCGCATCGACGAGAGCAGCCGGTGGGTCGTGCTGCGGGGATAACCGGTGCGTTGGCAGATCTCGGCCAGCGAGAGCGCGCGCGCGGTGCGCGAGAACACGTCGAGGATACGCACGACTTTGACCAGGGATTTTAGGCCCTCGTCCGGGCGCGTGGTGGTTTGGGGTAGGTCGCTATTCAGGTTGATCACCATATTCCGGATAACGGGATAGCATTAGCACATGTGGGATAAGACGGCAAAATTTTCTATCTTATCCCATATGTCGGGATACAATTCCGTAATTTGGTTGACAGCCGGCCGATCCGCCGCAACGGTAGTCGCGTTCAAAAGTCAAAAGCGGACGGACGGACCGTCCCTGAAGGAAGCGCTCGCCACCACCGCCTCCTCCGATCGAGGGCAACCTCACGGGAAAGGCGAAGGCGCTCACCTCCAGGCCTGACCGTAGCCGCCATCAGAGGAGCGCAATGTGTCCACAGCCGTACTCGATAAGCCGAAAGCCAAAGCCACCAATCTCCGCAACGTCCTGACCGGTATCCTGCCGCCGTTCACCATGCCGTTCGACCGGCATGGTGAGATCGTGTTCTCCGCCATCAAGGAGCAGGTGGATTTCGCGATCGATAAAGGCGTGAATGGAATCGTGGTCGGCGGCAGCACCGGCGAAGGCCACACGCTCGGCGCAGACGAATTCACCAGGGTCATGCATGCGAGCCACGACGCCCTCGCCGGCCGCAAGCCCCTCATCGTCGGGCTGATCGTCAACAGCACCCGGGAGGCGATCGAACGCATGCGAGCGTTGCGCGATCTCGACATCGCCGCGCTCCAGATCACGCCGGTGCACTATCTGTTCAAGCCAAGCGCCGAGAACACGGTCGAGCATTTCCGCGCCATCTACGAGGAAACCGGGATTCCGATCCTCATCTATAACGTGATCCCCTGGAACTATCTCAGCGTCGAGCTGATGCTTCGCGTGATGCGCGAGGTGCCCGGCGTGATCGGCATGAAGCAGAGCTCCGGCGATCTCAAGTCGGTCTCCGACCTCATGGGCAGCGTCGCGCCCAGCAACGTCGTGCTCTCCGGCATCGACGCCCTGCTCTATCCCTCCTTCGCGCTCGGCGCCCATGGCGCCATCAGCGCACTGACCGCCGCCCTGCCCGGTACATGCGTCCAGCTGTGGAACGCCGTGCGCGCCAAGGACCACGACACCGCGCTCGACATTCACAACAAGCTCAACCGGCTCTGGAATGTGCTGCGTCACGACAATCTGCCGGCCTGCGTGAAATACATCCAGCACCGCCAGGGGCTCGGCCTTTTCTATCCGCGCGCGCCGATGGATGAGGTGAGCGACGAGCAGAAGAAGGCGATCGACCTGGCGCTGAAGGGCCTCGGTATCTAACGCGCACGGGGCGCGGCCCGCCGCGAACCAACGCCAAATCGAACGTCGCCTCGACTGCCCTCACGGGCAGACGGGAGCGGCTGTCCCGTTGACCGAAACGATTGGGCGGGCAAGCCGCGCCCTTTCATCGAAACAAGCAAAACATCAGGGGAGAAAACATGAGCGAACAGAATCTCGTCGCCGATGGAGCGATCGACATACCTGCGCGCAGCCGCTCGAAGCTTGCAACCGTCGTGGGATCGAGCCTCGTCGGCACCACGATCGAATTCTACGACTTCTTCATCTATGGCACAGCGGCAGCGCTGGTGTTTCCGCGGGTTTTCTTCCCGACGCTGTCACCCTACGCCGGCATCATGGCGGCCTATGCGACGCTCGCGATTCCGTTCCTGACGCGTCCGCTTGGCGCCATCGTGTTCGGACATTTCGGCGATCGTTTCGGCCGCAAAGCCACGCTGGTCACCTCGCTCGGGATCATGGGCCTGTCGACCTTCGCAATCGGGCTGGTGCCGAGCTACGACAGCATCGGGCTGGCGGCGCCGGCCATCATCATTCTGCTGCGTCTGCTGCAAGGCTTTGCCATCGGCGGCGAATGGGGCGGCGCCGCCACCATGATCGTGGAATATGCGCCCGCAAATCGACGCGGCTTCTTCGGAACGTTCGTACAGCTTGGCAACGTCATCGGCCTCTTTACATCGACGCTTGTATTTGCCCTCCTGCCGCAGGACAGCCTCAACGGCGACGGCTGGCGCGTGCCATTCCTCATCAGCATCCTGCTACTGGCGGTCGGCTCGTTCATTCGCAGCAAGGTCGATGAAAGCCCGGTGTTCGAGGCTGCGGCGCGGAAGCCGCAGGCTGAGCGACGCGCGCCGATCATGGAGATTTTGCGCAACGGCAAGAAGCCGGTGCTGATCGCCATGGGCATGCGCACCGGCGAGATCATCTTGGGCTGGCTCGTGATCGGCTTCCTGCTATCCTACGCCACGCGCACGGTCGGCCTCACCTCCCAGCACGTGCTAATCGCGCTGCTCGCGGCCAGCGGTCTCGGCATCGTCACGGTGCCCCTGTTCGGCGCACTCTCTGACAGGATCGGCCGGCGGCCCGTCTATCTGTTCGGCGCCGGTCTCGCCGCGGTGTTCGCCTTCCCGCTGTTCTGGATGATCAACACCGCCAATCCTGTGCTGATCTTCTTCGCCATCGTTTTCGGTTATGCCGTGGCGCTGGCGGCCATGTTCGCGGTCCAGCCGGCCTTCTTCTCGGAAAGCTTCTCGACCGGCGTCCGCTACACCGGCATCTCGCTCGGCTTCCAACTCGCCAATATCATCGGCGGATTGACGCCGATGATCGCCACTTTCCTCGTGGCTCAGGCGGGCGGCGCCTCCTGGCCGATCTCGGTCTTCCTCATGACAGGCTGCGCAATTACCGTTGGCTGTGTGCTTGCGACGACGGAAACGGCGGGACGAAGGCTGAGCTGAGGCATCCGGAACTGAGCCCGCACGACCGGAAGACAAGCGCATCGCCGTCCGAAACCGGGCGGCGATGGCGCCTTGAGCGAGGCAACCATTCAGGCGTCTTGAAAGTTCACCGTCCCGGCTACTTCGCCGGTTTCTTGAAATTCACCGGCAGGTTAAAAGAGAACTGATCGTCGGTCAGTTCGGCCGGTGGAACCGGCACCGGGTCCGAACGGCGCACCATGGATATGGCCGCATCGTCGAAGGCGGCATCGCCTGACGACTCCGCGACGTCGACGGAAACGACATTGCCACGCCGGTTCAGGACCAGGTTGAGCTTGACCGTCGTCGTCTTGCTCTTGTCCTTGGGATAGCGCTTGTGAATCTCGAAATAGGCGCTGATCCGCTTGCCCCATTCGGCCGTCAGCTTGCGAAGGTCCTTGCCGATGCCCTGGTTGGGTGCAGCCGCCTTCTCGTCCTCGCGCGCGTCTTCGTTCAGCGCCTGCCTCGCCGATTCCTGGGCGTTCGGCATTTCCTCGACCGCCTGGGTTTCGACCTTGGCCACCTTCGTGGTGTCCTCGACCGGCTTCTTGGAGTCGTTCTCGGTGACGAGGCGGTCCGGGTCTTCGGCCTCCTGAGGTATTTCCTTCGGAAGATCGGTCTCGTGGACCTCGGCCTGCTGCTGCATCTGCTGTGGCTGGAACTGCGAGGCTTCGCTGTCCGGGCCAGGCGGCAGATCCGTCTCGGGCAGCTTCGGCGAAGTCATTTCGACGGCGTATTCCGCGCCGTTGGCGCCGAGGCCGTCGTCGCCGTCGTCGGCACGAAGGTTGGCGAGCGCCAGCGCGGCCCCGCCGAGATGCAGGCCAATCGCGGCGATCGCGGCCAGAATCCAGAGCCGCCGGGATGGTTTCGCTTCGATCAAAGGGTCGGACATCGCGCTGCCATCAGGGGTGGACCGCTCCCTGCGCCGGCCCGGCCGCCCCAGGAGGTGCTTCGAGCGCCACCAGCTTGATCCGAGAATAGCCGCCGGATCGCAGGATTTCCATGACGCCCATCAACTCGCCGTAAGGCACGGCCTTGTCGGCGCGCAGGAACACGTATTTGTCCTTGCTCATGTCGGCGATCCCGTCGAGCGAGCTGACCAGGTCGGTTCGCTTGACCGCGTTTTCGCCGATCGCGAGCGTCAGATCGGGCTTGATGCTGACATAGGTCGGCTTGTCCGGCTTCTTCTGCGGCGTCGCGCTCGACGTCGGCAGGTCGATCGGCAGATCGACCGTCGACAGCGGTGCCGCGACCATGAAGATGATCAGCAGCACCAGGATGACGTCGATGAACGGCGTGACGTTGATGTCATGCGTCTCGGAGAAATCGTCGTCGTCATCGTTGTCGGTGAGCGAAACTGCCATGGCCTACTCCGCCGCGCGCGAATGCGCGCTGCCGTGACTGCGATCGAGATCGCGCGACAACAGCCGGCCGGCAGCGCCCGAGGCGCGGCTGACGAGCTCGAGATAGCTCTTCGTCACGCGCGAGAAGTGATTGTAGATGATGACCGCCGGGATCGCCGCGACGAGGCCGATGGCCGTAGCAAGCAGCGCCTCGGCAATGCCTGGCGCGACCACCGCGAGGTTGGTGGTCTGCGACTTCGAGATGCCGATGAAGCTGTTCATGATGCCCCACACCGTGCCGAACAGACCGACGAAGGGCGACGTCGAGCCGATGGTCGCGAGCACGCCCATGCCGATGCGGATGCGCCGTGCTTCCGCGCGCACGATCTCGGCGAAGCTCGAAGCCGCGCGCTCCTTGATGCCGGTGTCGCTGGATAGGCCGGCCGACATCCGCGCCTCACGCAGCGCGGCCGCCAGGAACGACGGCAGGATGCCCTCCTTGCTGCCGAGCGCCATCTGGGCTTCGGCAAGCGAGCGCACCTCCGCGACCTTCTTCAACGCCGAACGCAACTTGGCGGACGCGACCGACAGCTCGATCGACTTCGCGATGAAGACGGTCCAGGTCACGAGCGAGGCGAAGGCGAGTCCGATCATCACCGCCTTCACGATGATGTCCGCCGACATGAACATCACCCAGGGCGACAATTCCTTCATGGCCGGCGCGATGCCGGCCTTCGGCGCAACGTCGGATGCCGGGACCACGGCAGCCTCGGTCGCCGGCGCGCTGGGCGTCGCGGCCACGGGAGCAGCAGCCGCGGGGGTCGCAGGCTGTGCCGTGACTGCGGGAGCGGCCGGAGCCGGCTGAGCCGCCACCTGCGCCGGTGCCGCAACGGGCCGTGCCGGCGCGGCCGGCTGGGTTTGTGTCTGGGCAGAAACAGGAGTTGCGAGCCAGGAGGCCGTCAGCAGCACGGCTGCAGCGAGGCTTGCTTGGAAAGATGTGATCTTCATACTTCGGCCCAGGTGCGAATGAGGTTGTGATAGATACCCGTCAATTTGACCGTTTCGGGATCGTCACGCCCGATCCGTGCCACCAGCGCCTGAATGGCGGTGTCGAGGTCAAAGATCATGCTGCGGGCTTGATCGTCCCGTATCATGCTCTGGAGCCAGAAGAAAGACGCAACCCGCGCCCCCCGGGTCACCGGGGTGACGAGATGCAGGCTGGTCGAGGGATAGAGCACGCAGTCCCCCGCTGGCAACTTGACTTCATGAGAACCGTAGGTGTCCTCGATCACAAGTTCGCCACCATCGTACTCCTCGGGCTCGCTGAGGAACAGGGTGACCGAAAGATCCGTGCGGATGCGAAGGCCGGTCAGCCGGTCGCCGCGGATCGCGTTGTCGACGTGCAGGCCGAAATGGTGGCCGCTGTTCGCCGCATAGCGGTTGAACAGCGGCGGAAAGATCTGGAGCGGGATCGCGGCTGCCAGAAATCGCGGGTTTGCCGTCAACGCCGAGATGATGCGGTGGCCGAGCTTGCGCGCGACCTCGCCATCCGGCGGCAACTGCTCGTTGCGCTTGACCATTGCTGACTGCGCGCCCGCGGTGGAACGGCCGTCTTCCCATTCACTGGCGTCCATGATGCGGCGGAACTCCGCCACATCATCTTTGCTCAGGACGCTGTCTATGCATGTCAGCATGGCACCTCGTTATGTCTCCATCAGTAGCGCGCCGAGATCGTCAGATAAGCGGCACGTCCCGGTGCCTCCAGCACGAAGGGCGCAGCGCTCTGATACAGCGCGTCATAGTAGCGCTTGTCGAAGATGTTGTTCACGGCCAGCTTCAATCGCCAGTTCTTGTTGATCTTCGCTTCCGTGAACGCGTCAAATCGCCAATAGCCCGGGATCGACGTACCCTGGTTGGCCGCGAGCAAGGTACCGCCGTAGATTTGCGAACGGTACACCGCCTGCCCGCCCAGTTCCCAGATATCGTTGAACTGGTATTTCGAGAGCAAGCTGAACGACTGATGCGCGATGTTGGCGAGCGGCCGCCCGACATTCGTCGGATAAAGCGCAATATTGGCCGACGGCGCCAGCGACTTGGTCACCTCCGACTGCATCAACACGAGGCCGCCGGACAGGCTCCATTTGTCGGTGATGTTGCCGCCTACGCCGAGATCGATACCGCGAATCCGGTAGGCCGCACCAGCAGTGATACAAGACACGTTGCCCGACCCCGGCGCCAGATTGTAGGTACAGCCCGGAACCGCGGCCGCAGTAGCTACGCTGTTGACATTCTGGGCTTCGCGCGCGTTTTCCTTCTCGGTCTGGAACAGCGCCGCCGTCACCAGCAAGTGACGGTCGAACAGCTCCCACTTCGTGCCGAGCTCGATCGCCTTGTTCTTCTCAGGCCCGAAGATCTGGGTGTTGCCGCCAGCCAAGGTGGGGTTGATGCCGCCATAGGCCGTGCTGGTGCCGTCGAACTCAGCGCCGACAGGATTCGAAGACGTGGCATAGGCCACATAGACGCTGCCATTCGGCAGAGGCTTCAACGTGAGCCCGAGATTGAAGCTCGGAATCAGGAATTCCGCCGACTGCTGACCAAAAGCGCCAGCCGTCGAGTATCCCGATGCCTTGATGCTGTAGTCGTCGTAGCGAAAACCGCCGTTGAGGATCAGCAAATCGCGATAGTTGGCGGAATCAACGACGTACCCGCTGGTGGTGTCGATGCCGATCTTGGTTGGCTTGCCCGTGAGGCCTCCCGGGATCGGAAACGGATTGTCCGTAGCCTGCGGATAAAAGACGCTAACGCCGGACGTCGATCCACCGCCGGTGAACGGCGTCGTCCCCGTCGTGATCTCGGAGCTAAGGCCCGTATAGCCATCGATCGAGGATCGTTCTCTGTCATATTCGATGCCGGCAAGCAGGGTGTGCTTGAAGCCGGCGACATCGTTGAACTTGTAGGTCGCCTCGGTCTGATTGGCGAACACGTCGGTGGCCTGGTAGCGGCTCTGCGGATTGGCCGTGAGCGTATAGGCCGTGAACGGAGCTCCCGCGGCGAGCGTCGGCGACTCCGGAAGCGTACCGATATAGTTCTGCGTCGGGTGCGACTCCCGGATCTTGTTGCTGAGCATCAGATCGGGCGTGATCTGGACCTCGGCGTTGACCGTACCGATGTCCTGACCGGTTCGATAGAAGTCGCGATTGACGAAGCCGTAGAAATTGTTGCGGTTGACACCAAAGTCTGGGAACGGACCACCTGATGTCGACGACGTGCTCGGCCGATAGTACGGCACGCCAAAATCCGGAATACCGGTCAATTCGGTGTGGATGTAATTGCTCGTGATCTTGATCGCATCGGTCGGCTTCCAGGTGGTGGCAACGAAAGCACCGTCGCGGTTGTCGATAACTCTGTCCCGGCCCGCGACCTTGGCATCCTGGAACAGGCCGACGGCGCGAATTGCGAATGTCGGATCGACGACCTGGTTGACGTCCAGCGTGACACGCTTGGTCTGGTCGGTGCCAAACGTGGTGTCCATGTTGTAGAAGCTCTTCTCCGTCGTTGCCTGCTTGGTGACGATGTTGATCGCACCACCTGCCGTGCCGCGGCCGGCGAAAGACGATGCCGGGCCGCGCAGGATCTCGACCTGCTCGGTGAAGAAGTTCTCTCGCACGCTGACACCGGCGTCGCGCATGCCGTCGATGAAGATGTCGTTGCGCGCGTCGAAGCCGCGAATGAAGAAGCGGTCGCCGAAGGCATTGCCGCCCTCCCCGGTGCCGAGCGTGACACCCGCGGTGCTCAGGATCGCCTGCTTCAGCGACGTGGCGCCCTTGTCTTCCAGCACCTCCTTCGACAGCACCGTCACCGATCGCGGCGTATCGACCAGCTTCTCCGGAAATTTCCCGGAGGCCTGCATGTGATCGACCTTGTATGGCGCGGCGGGATCCGCATAGGGGTTGCGGTCGGGAGCACCAGGGCTCGGGTTGACGACGGGCGCTGTTGCGGCCTGCTGACGCTGTGCGGCACGGCGTAGCGCGCTGCGGGCGCGGATCTGCTCGGGCGTCGGCTTCGCCGCAGTGGAGCGCGGGCGTTCCTTGGGCGCGTCGACGTTCACGGGCGGCAGAGTCGATTGCTGTGCCTGCGCGCCGGTCGAGACGGACGCGACCGCAATCAGACTCGCGACAGCCGACACGGTCTTGCCGGTCGCGCCATCGAGATTGCTGCCAAATGATTTCCGAACCGCGACCGAACGCAACGATCGCGGTGTTCTCGTAACGCCCATCACACGCCCCACTGTGCTTATGCTTCCAATCGTCGCGTTGCGACAACGCGACGCATTGGTGCTATCGGGCGTGGTTATGGGGGTCAACGCGATCACGGCAACACTGCGATACGAACCATCAATTTCATAGCGATTCTAAACTTGCGTGCGCATTCCAGTTTTTAAACCGTTCTAAAAACTCAAGTTTGTAAGCGTTCTAAAACTGGTACCAAGCGGATGGCGCGCATCGCGATCCATTGCAAAACAGCTGGGGATGCCTGCCGTGGCAGGCATCCCGGGTTTGGATCGGCGCAATCAGAACTTCATCAGAACTTGGCCGTCGTGATCAGATAGAACGCCCGCCCCGGCGCGACCGCGACGAACGGCACGGCGCTGCGATAGAGCGTGTCGTAGTAGAGCTTGTTGGTGAGGTTCTGCGCGTAGAACTTCATGGTCCAGTTCTTGTCGATCTTCTTCTCGACGAACGCATCGAAGCGCCAATAGCTCGGCAGCTCGTTGCCGGTGTTGGCCGCGAACGTGCCGCCATAGACCTTGGAGCGATACACCGCCTGGCCGCCGACTTCCCAATCGCCGTCGAACTTGTACTTGGTCAGCATGCTGAACGACTGGTGCGCGACGTTGGCGAGCTGCAGACCGAGATTGGAGGCGATGTTGCTCTGCGTGACCTTGGACTGCATCAGCACCAGGCCGCCGAAGATGCTCCAGCGATCTGTGATCTTGCCCTCGGCCTCGATGTCGATGCCCTGGATCTTGTAGGCTGCGCCTGATGTGAGCAGGCCCGCGGCGTTGGTCTCGCGCGCATTGTCCTTGGTGGTCTGGAACAGCGCTGCGCCGACCAGCAGGTGACGATCGGCAAGCTCCCACTTGGTGCCGACCTCGGCCGCCTTGTTACGCTCAGGCCCAAGCAGAACGGTCGTGTTGGCGGGAACGCCACCGTAATCGGTGCCGGTTGCGTCAAGCTCCGACCCGAACGGATTGGCCGAGGTCGCATAGGCCGCATAGATGCTGCCGATCGACATCGGCTTGTAGACCAGGCCGACGTTGTAGTTGACCAGATCGGAGTTCATTTTCAGATAGGCCGTGTTGGTCGACGAGCTCATGTTGTAGCCGTCATAGCGGATGCCACCGTTCACGATGATGGTGTCCTGCCAGTTCGCGGTGTCCATGGCGTAGACGCTGCTGGTGTTGACGCCATAGCGCGTCGGGTTGCCCGTCAGCGACGGAGTGCCGAAGCCACCAACATAAGTGGACTGAGGGGAGTAGAGATTGATCCCCGAGAGAGCCCCGCTGCTCGTGAAGCCGGAGCCGGCCAGCTCCGATGCAAGACCCGAATAACGGTCGATCGAGATGTTCTCGTTGGTGTATTCGACGCCGAACACCGCGGTGTGCTTGACCCCGCCGGTGTCGAGCTTGAACGTGGCCTCGTTCTGGTTGGCCCACACATCCACGGTCTGGTAGCGGCTCTGCGCGCTCGCCGTCGTGGTCCAGAGCAGCGGGTTCGGGCTGGCCGTCACCGGGTTCTGCGGCAGCGTGCCGATATAGTTGAGTAGCGAATGCTCGCCGCGCACCTTGCTGCTCAGCGTGATGGCCTCGTTGACCTTGTACTCCGCGGTCGCGGTGCCGAAATCCTGCCGCGCGGTCTGGAAGTCGCGGTTGAGAAAGCCGTACCAGGTCCCGCGCGGAATGCCGGCCGACGTCACCGGCACGTTGCCCTGCTTGTAATAGGGCACGCCGAAATCGGGCAGACCGCTGAGATCGGTGTGGACGTAGTTGGTCGTGATCTTGATGTCGTTGGTCGGCGTGTACTTGGTCGACAGGAACGTGCCCCAGCGATCGTCGGTCACGTAATTGCGGCCGGCGACATCGGCGTCCTGGAACAGGCCGCCGGTGCGCACCGAGAACGAGGGATCGACGACCTGGTTGACGTCAAGCGTGACGCGCTTGGTCCTGTCGGTGCCGAACTCGGTATCCATCCGCTTGAAGTTGACGTCGCCGGCCTGTTTGGTGACGATGTTGATGGCGCCGCCGGCCGTGCCGCGGCCGGCATAGGACGATGCCGGTCCGCGCAAAATCTCGATCTGCTCGGTGAAGAAGTTCTCGCGGATCGACACGGCGGGATCGCGGATGCCGTCGATGAAGACATCGTTGCGCGCATCGAAGCCGCGGATGAAGAAGCGGTCGCCGAAGGCGTTGCCGCCCTCACCCGATCCCAGCGTCACGCCGGCGGTCGAGCGCCCGATCTCCTTCAGCGTCGTCGCGTTCTTGTCCTCGAGCACTTCCTTGCTGAGCACAGTGATCGTCTTCGGCGTGTTCAGCATCGGCTCGGGAAACTTGCCGGAGGCCTGGACGTGGTCGACCTTGTAGGGCGCGGCCGGATCGGCATAGGGATTGCGATCGACGGCGCCGGCCGGCGCCGGTGCGGCGGCGGCAGCCTGCTGCTGCGCCTGCTGGCGCTGCGCGGCGCGGCGAAGCGCGTTGCGCGCACGGACCTGCTCCGGCGTCGGCTTCGAGGCGGCCGGACGCGAACGCTCGACCGGCGCATCGACATTCACCGGCGGCAGGCTCGACTGCTGCGCCTGCGCGCCGCTCGACACCGACGCCACCGCAATCAGGCCGGCAACGGCCGACACCGCCTTGCCGGAATTGCCATCGAGCTCAAATGAATTTCTTGCCGCGATCGCACGCAACGATCGCGGAGCCACCGCCAGCCCCATTCCAACGCACCCCAATCCAAACTCGTCGATACGCAACATGCGCGACGAACGATGAGACGGTGCTACCGATCACGAAAAATCAGGTCAATGCGAGGAGGCGCGCGCGACCTCTTGAATCGCTCTAGTTCAAATCGATTCTAGAATTTCGAATCTGAAATGATGAAACGTCGCGCGACACATTGAAGCAGCCAGTCACAGCAGCGCTTGTCCTCGCGCATCATTTTGCGCAGTCGTCAGTCGCTGCTCGGCGGCTTCATCAGCGAGAACAATTCGTCGACGGTGCGCCGCGCGGTCGCACGCACGCGATCGGAATTGTCCACGCCCGCGATGTTGACGCCGTTGACGACGGCTTTGATCTCGTCGCGAAAGTCGGTGAGGAAGCGCAAGGGATCGCGCTGCTCATTGGCGACGCGCGCGATCAACCCCGTGATCAGAATCTGACACGCGATCAGCTTGCCGTTCAGCTCGTCCATCATATGCTCCAGTTGTGGCGGGCCGATATGAACGACGCTGATTTTCCTGACAACCGAAACGGCAGGCGGCCGGTTTAGAACCGTCCTAACTGCGATCAATCCGAAACATCGAAGCTGCGTCCGGGCGCATGCAACGCCGCGCGCACGGTCGGCTGCTCACGCGGTCCGCGAGCACTGCCCAGCTTTTGCACTTTGTTGGCTTGCATCGGGAGAATGCAGCACTGCACACCGCTGCGGCACCCGGTTGCCTATGGGGTGCAAAGCTTTCCAATTGTTTAGGATTCTCAGCCGATAGTGCTGTTTACACTGGAACTTGGCGTGTATTATACAAGCCTCGCTGGAACCCTTTGATAGCCCCGCAATTCGTTGTTTTGGGCATACAAGCCGATACGATAAAAAATGAAAAAGTCACGGCCGATCCTGTGGGTTGTCATCATCGCAGCTGTGGCCGTTGTCGGCTATTACGGCTGGCAGCGATTCTCGGCGCTTGAGGCTGGGAAGGCCCAGACCGCGCAGAAGGGTCCGCCGCGGGCCCCCGCCGTGCCTGTCGGCGTTGCGCCGGTCCAGAAGGCCGACTTCCCGGTCTACCTGACTGGTCTGGGCACCGTGCAGGGCTTCAACACCGTACAAGTCCGGACCCGGGTGGACGGCCAGATCGACAAGATCGCCTTCACCGAAGGCCAAATGGTCAACCAGGGCGATCTCCTGGTCGAGATCGATCCGCGCCCGTTCCAGGCCGTCCTCGACCAGGCCAAAGCCAAGAAGGCGCAGGACGAGGCCAATCTCGCCAACGCCAATCTCGATCTGCAGCGCTACACCAAGCTCGGTGAATTCGCGACGCGGCAGCAGACCGATACGCAGCGCTCCACCGTTGCCCAGCTCACCGCCCAGATCGCCGCCGATGAAGCCGCGATCGCCAATGCCCAGACCCAGCTCGACTACACCCAGGTCAAGTCGCCGATCAGCGGCGTCGCGAGCCTGCGCCAGGTCGACATCGGCAATATCGTCAACGCCTCGACCCAGACCGGCATCGTCACCATCGCGCAGATCGAGCCGATCACGGTGATCTTCACGGCGCCGGAGGACCAGCTGCCTTATATCAGTGAGGGCCAGAAATCCGGCGAGCTCAAGGTGATCGCGTTCACCACCGACGGCAAGAAGACGCTGGCCGAAGGCAAGCTTGCCGTTATCAACAACCAGGTTGATACGACCAGCGGGACTATCAGGCTCAAGGCGGTGTTCGACAACAAGGAACACACGCTGTGGCCGGGACAATCGGTGTCGACACGCCTCTTGGTCCGGACCCTGAAGGATGCGACCATCGTGCCCGATGACGCGGTTCAGCATTCGACCAACGGCCTTTACGCCTATACCGTCGGCCAGGACAACAAGGCCGAAGTCCGCAAGATCAAGGTCAGCTACTCCATCGACGGACGCTCTGTCGTTGATGAAGGATTGAGCCCCGGTCAGCAGGTGATCACCAGCGGTCAATACAAGGTTCAGCCCGGCAGTCTTGTCTCGACGGCCGTGGCGAGCTCGGATCAGGTTCAGAAAAACAAGGTTCAGCAGGAATGACCGAAGCCGGGATTTCGGCACCTTTCATCCGTTATCCCATCGGCACGTCGCTGCTGATGGCCGGCATTCTCTTTGTCGGTCTCGTCGCCTATCCGCTGCTGCCGGTGGCGCCGCTGCCGCAGGTGGACTTCCCGACCATCCAGATCACAGCCAATTTGCCGGGCGGCAGCCCGGAGACGATGGCCTCGTCGGTCGCGCAGCCGCTGGAGCGCCAGTTCGCCCAGATTCCCGGCATCGCGCAGATGACCTCGACGAGCTATCTGGGCACCGCGTCGATCACCATCCAGTTTGATCTCAATCGCAGCATCGACGGTGCCGCCAACGACGTGCAGGGCGCCATCAACGCCGCTAGCGGCCAGTTGCCGAAGAATCTGCCCTCGCCGCCGACCTATCGCAAGGTGAACCCGGCGGACTCGCCGATCCTGCTGCTCTCGGCGACCTCAGACACGTTGCCGTTGACCACCGTCAGCGATTCGATTGACGCCCAGCTTGCGCAGCAGATCAGCCAGATCTCCGGCGTGGCGCAGGTGTTCATCGGCGGCCAGCAGAAGCCCTCGGTCCGCGTCCAGATCGATCCGGCGAAACTCGTGGCCAAGGGCCTGTCGCTGGAAGACGTGCGCAGCGCGATCGCCATCACCACGGTCGACAGCCCCAAGGGCAATATCGACGGCGACAAGCGCGCCTACACCATCTACGCCAACGACCAATTGTTGCAGTCCAAGGACTGGAACGACGTCATTATCGCCTACCGCAACGGCGGCCCCTTACGGATCAAGGACATCGGCCAGGCCGTCACCGGTCCAGAGGACGCCAAGCAAGCGGCCTGGGCGAACGGCAAGCGCGGCGTGTTCCTGGTCGTCTTCAAGCAGCCCGGCGCCAACGTCATCGAGACCGTCGACCGGATCAAGGCGACCCTGCCCCGCCTCGTCGCGGCGATCCCGCCCGCGGTCAAGATCGAGCTCATCAGCGACCGCACCACCACCATCCGCGCCGCGGTCGAAGACGTGCAGTTCACGCTGCTCCTCACCATCGCGCTTGTCGTGATGGTCATCTTCGTCTTCCTGCGCAGCTTCTGGGCGACCGTCATTCCCGCCATCACGGTTCCGCTGGCGCTGCTCGGCGCCTGCGCGCTGATGTGGGTGTTCGGCTATTCGCTCGACAATCTGTCATTGATGGCGCTCACGATCGCGGTCGGATTCGTCGTCGACGACGCCATCGTGATGCTCGAGAACATCACGCGCTATATCGAGGAAGGCGAAAAGCCGCTCGCCGCCGCCTTCCGGGGTTCCAAGGAAATCGGCTTCACCATCGTCTCGATCTCCATCTCGCTGGTCGCGGTGCTGATCCCGCTGCTCCTGATGGGCGGCATCATCGGTCGCCTGTTCCGTGAATTCGCGGTCGTGCTGGCGATGACGATCTTCGTCTCCATGTTCGTGTCGCTCACGCTGACGCCGATGATGGCCTCGCGCTTCCTGCGCGCCCATGGCGAGGTGACCCACGGCAAGTTCTACCAATGGAGCGAGAGCGCCTTCGACGCGATGCTGCGCGGCTACGAATATGTGCTCGACCACGCCATCGCCTGGCGGCGCACCACGCTGGTGATCTTCTTCGCCACGCTCGCTCTCTCGGTCTATCTCTTCATCCTGATCCCGAAGGGCTTCTTCCCACAGCAAGACGTCGGCCTGATTACCGCCACTTCCGAAGCCTCGCAGGACATTTCCTTCAAGGACATGACGAGGCGTCAGGAGCAGCTCGGCAAGATCATCCTGGCCGATCCCGACGTAGCCAGCGTCGCCATGTCGATCGGCGGCAGCGGCCGTGCCGGCAACAACGGCAACCTGTTCATCACGCTGAAGCCTCGCGACAAACGTGAGGCGTCGGCTCAGGAAATCATCGCGCGGTTACGTCCGAAATTCGACAAGGTCGAGGGCGCGCGCCTGTACATGCAGGCAGCCCAGGACGTCCGCCTTGGCGGCCGCCCGACGCGAACGCAGTTCGAGTTCACCCTGCAGGACGCCGACCTCGGCGAGCTCAATGAATGGGCGCCCAAGATCCTCGCCAAGATGCAAACGCTGCAGGAGCTGCGCGACGTCGCCACCGACCAGCAGACCCAGGGCACCACGGTTCAGCTCAAGATCAACCGCGACACCGCCTCGCGCTACGGCATCCAGCCGCAGCTGATCGACGACACGCTGTATGACGCCTTCGGCCAGCGCCAGGTCACCCAGTACTTCACGCAGCTCAACAGCTATCACGTGATCCTGGAAATCCTGCCTGAGATGCAGGGCAATCTGGATTCGCTGAACAAGCTGTATCTGAAGTCACCGCTGACCGGCGACCAGGTGCCGTTGTCGACCTTTGCGACCTGGACCACCGATCCAGTCCGCCCACTCTCGATCAGCCACCAGGGCCAGTTCCCGGCGATTACGATCAGCTTCAACCTCGCCCAGGGCGTCGCGCTTGGGCAGGCCACCCAGGCCGTGCAGAAGGCGATGGCCGATCTCGGCGCGCCCGCGACGCTGAACTCGAGTTTCCAGGGCACCGCGCAGGCGTTCCAGCAGTCGCTCGGCACCGTGCCGCTTCTGATCCTGGCAGCGCTCGTTGTGGTCTATCTGATCCTCGGCATTCTCTACGAGAGCTACATCCATCCGATCACGATTTTGTCGACCCTGCCCTCGGCCGGCGTCGGCGCGCTCGCGATCCTGATGGCGGCCGGCTTCGACTTCAGCCTGATCGCGCTGATCGGCATCATCCTGCTGATCGGCATCGTGAAGAAGAACGGCATCATGATGGTCGACTTCGCCATCGCCGCCGAACGCGACGGGAAGACGCCGGAAGAATCAATCCGGCAGGCCGCGCTGCTCCGCTTCCGCCCGATCATGATGACCACGATGGCCGCGCTGCTCGGCGGCGTGCCGCTGATGCTCGGCCACGGCACCGGCGCCGAGATCCGCCAGCCGCTCGGCTACGCCATGGTCGGCGGCCTGATCGTCAGCCAGGCGCTGACGCTGTTCACAACGCCGGTGGTCTATCTCTATCTCGACAAGTTCTCGAACCTGTTCAAGAGCCATTCGGCCGAGGACGAAAGGCACGAGGCGACCGGGCACCGCGCCGTCAAGGAAGCCGCCGAGTAAGCTTGCGCCGCGGCTTTCGCGACGCTACAGCGAGGCCATCGGTTCACGCCAACGCGGTCTCGCCATGCCCATGCAATCCAGACTTGTCGTTCTCGCCGCCGCTGCCCTGTTGTCCACGGGTGCCGCGTATGCCCAGCAGGGCGCCAAGAAGAACGCTGCTCCCCCGGCCCCGGCGGCACAGCCCGCGCCCTCACCGACCCAGCCGCAAGCCGAAGGCGCTCCTGCACAGCAGCCCGGCTGGATCGCCCGCTGCACCAGCGCGAGCCGCGACGCGCCCCTCGAATGCGCGATCGAGCAGAACGCGGTCCTGACCAGGACCGGCCAGACCATCGTCCTGATCAACATCCGCATTGCCCCCGACACCCGCACGCCGGTCGCCTTGCTCCAGCTTCCGCTCGGCCTCAATTTGCAGGTGGGCGCGAAACTCCAGGTCGACGAGGGCAAGACGGTCGATCTCCAGATCCAGACCTGCGAGAACCGCGGCTGCTACGCCTCGACGCCGATCGCGCCGGACCTGCTTGCGAGCCTGAAGTCGGGCAAGCAGTTGAAGGTCTCCTTCCAGAACATGGCCAAGGAGACGATCGCGATCCCGATGCCGCTCAGCGATTTTGCGACGGCCTACGACAAGATCAAGTAAGGGGCCTCGCGCCCCTACTGCCGGGCCATCTGCGCATTGCCGACGGCCTCGCCGTCGAGCCTCTGGTCGTTGTGCATGGTGACGGTGACGCGCAGCAACTTACCCTCAAACTCGAACGGCGACTCGTAGTGCGACACCGGGCTGCCGCGGTCGCGGCCGATGTCGAGGCCGGACCACGAGATCAGCGTGTGGAAGCCGAGCTGGGTCTGGAGCGAGCCGGCCTTCTCGCCGTCGATCAGCAGCGTGTAGTCGGTGACGCCGGTGCGCGAGCCCTTGGCCGGCGGCTCCTTGCGGACGAGGCGCTCGACATGGACGCCGAGCCGTCGCGCGCCTGACGGCACCTTGCGGTCGGAGCGCACGATCTGGTGGCTGCCGCCGATGTTGAGGTCGTGCACGAGGTGGCCATCCCTGACGTAAAGGCTGTAGCCCGACGTCGCATCGCCATGCGAGATCAGCACGCCATCGGCGCCCGCCTCATCGATCTCGACATGCGCCTCGATCGTGTAGCTGCGGCTGCGCACATCGGGCGCGACGTCGGTCGGCACGTGGCCCATGCCGTGGTGGAAGACGAATTGGTGGCGCGCACCGTGGAAGCGCGCGGCGTTCTCGGCAAAGCGCGGCCCGAAACGGTCGTCGAGCGGCAGCACGTTATGTTTCTCGGCCTCGCCCCACCAAGTCGCGATCATCTGCGCCAGACGCTCCGGCTCCTTCGCCGCGAGGTCGTCGGTCTCGGAGAAGTCCTTATCGAGATGGAACAGCTCCCATTTGTCGTTCTCGAACGGCGTGCCCGGCGGATGATACGCGACCGCCTTCCAGCCGCCTTGCCAGAGACCGCGGTGGCCGAACATCTCGAAATATTGCGGTGAGCTCTTTGACGGCACCGACGCATCGGTGATCGAGCGCGCAAAGCTCTCGCCTTCGAGCGGCATCTGCGGGCAGCCGCCGATCTCGCGCGGCGCCTCAATGCCGATCAACTCGAGCAGCGTCGGCGTCAGGTCGCAGGCGTGCACGAACTGGTGCCGCAGCTCGCCTCTGGCTGCAATCCGCTTCGGCCAGTTGATGACGAAGGGATCGCGGATGCCGCCGCCATGGGTGTTCTGCTTGTAGCGGCGCAGCGGCGTGTTTGACGCCATCGCCCACCCATGCGGGAAATTGCTGTGGGTGTCGGGCCCGCCGATATCGTCGATGCGGGCGAGCTTCTCCGCGATCGGCTCAGGCTTGAAATTGAACGGCCCCATCGCGTTGACGAAGCCGAGCGGGCCGCCCTCCTGGCTCGCGCCATTATCGGACATCACAATGATCACCGTGTTGTCGCGAATGTCAGCCGTCTCCAGGAATGAGACAAGGCGCGCAAGATGCCGGTCGGAATGATCGAGCATGCCGGCGAAGGCCGCCTGCAGCCGCGTGAACACCCGCCGCTCGTCGATGGAGTGCTCCTCCCAGGCCTTCACGCCGTCGTTGCGCGCGGGCATCCGCGTCCCCTGCGGCACCAGCCCCATCGCCTTCTGGCGCGCCAGCCGCCTTTCGCGCTCGACATCCCAGCCGTGCACGAATTCGGAATCGTAGCTGCGGATGATCTCGGCCGGCGCCTGATGCGGCGCATGGCAGGCGCCGAGCGCGACCCAGCTCAGCCACGGAATATCCGGCCGATCGGCATGATGATCGCCGATGAAGCGGATGGCCTGATCGACCAGATCCTCGGTCAGGTGATAGCCGTCGGCGTAAGTGCCCGGAGGATCGATGTGCGTATTGTCAGAGACGAGCTCGGGCGCGTATTGGTCGGTCTCGGCGTCGAGGAAGCCGTAGAAGCGGTCGAAGCCGCGCCCTAACGGCCAGCCGTCGAACGGGCCGGTCGCGCCGCTCTCGGTCAGCGGCGTGACGTGCCATTTGCCGACCATGTAGTTGCGATAGCCGTGCACACGCAGCATTTCAGCGAGCGTGCCCGCCTCGCGCGCGATCTTGCCGCGGTAGCCGGGATAGCCGGAATCGAAATTGGCGAGGCACCCGACGCCGACCGAATGGTGGTTGCGGCCGGTGAGCAGTGCGGCACGCGTCGTCGAGCACATCGCGGTGGTGTGGAAGCCCGAATAGCGCAGGCCCTCCGCGGCGAGCTTATCGATGGTCGGCGTCTTGATGCTCGAGCCGTAGCAGCCGAAATCGGAGAATCCGACGTCGTCGAACAGCACGACGAGGATGTTCGGAGCGCCTGCGGGCGGCTTCGCGGCCTCCGGCCACCAGGGCTTTGACTCCGCAGCCGTCTTGCCGACGGTGCCGCGAAACGGCGTGCCGCTGCCTGCGCTCATTGGTTGCTCTCTATCCCAGCCATCGCGGTTGACCCGCGGCTCGTCTCGGCCTAAATTATAATCAGAATTATGATTATAATCTGGGACGGATGCAAGCACGAACGCGGCCATCTTCCGAGGCGACGGGCTCCCGCGATTTCGATCTGCCGGGCGTCGCCCCGTCGCGCCAGAAGCGCAGCCGCGAGACGACGCTGGCGCTGCTGCGGGCCGGCGCCGACATGCTGCGGACACGAAGCCTTGCCGAGCTCTCGATCGAGACGCTCTGCGCTGAAGTCGACGCCACCGTCGGCGCCTTCTACAGCCGCTTTGAGAGCAAGGAGGCTTATTTCAACGCGTTGATGGCGCTGGCCGCACGCGACGGCGAGCAGCGGCTGGGTGAAATCAGACGCCCATCGCCCGAGACGGATCTCGACAAGCTCTGCCACATCATCGTCAGCGGCATCATCGCCTGGATGCGCCACCACGAGGGCGTGCTGCGTGCAGCGCTCCAGCATGACGACACCCGTCCGGACAAATGGACACCTTTCAAGGCCCTCGCGAAAGCGACAACCGAACGCGCCACGCCTCTCCTGCTGCCGGCCATGGGCAAGGGCCGTAAGGCGGCAAAGACGCGCGCCATCGGTTTCGGCTTCCAGGTCGTGCTAGGCACGCTGGTGAACGCGATCCTCAACGATCCGGGCCCGCTGTCGCTTCGGTCGAAAGAGATGGAGACACGGCTTGCAGGCTGCCTGTGGCTGCTGCTGCAGGCGGAGATCACTCAGTCCACGCCGAGATAGGCCTTCTGCACCTGCGGATCCTGGGCCAATGCCGCTGCAGTGCCCGACAGCACGCTCTTGCCGACCTGGAGCACTGTGGCGAAGTCCGAGACTTCCAGTGCGAGCTCGATCGATTGCTCGGCAAGCAGGATGGTCAGGCCTTCGCGATGCAGGCGACCAAACGTCTCGTACATGGACTCGACCACCGCCGGCGCGAGGCCGAGCGATGGCTCGTCCAGCATCAGGAGTTTTGGGTCGCTCATCAACGCGCGACCGACCGCGAGCATCTGCCGCTCGCCACCGGACATAGTGCCGGCGCGCTGGTTGCGGCGTTCCTTCAGTCGCGGAAAAATCTCGTAGACGCGCTCAAGCAGCGTGGCCTGGCGCGGTTTGTCGTGCAGCGGTGTCGCGCCGAGCATAAGGTTGTTCTCGACGCTCTGCTGCACGAAAAGCCGCCAGCCTTCAGGCGACAGCGCCAACCCCTTGCGCACGATCGCAAAGGCCTTCTGGCCGGCGATGTCCTCGCCGCGAAAGCTGATCGTTCCTGAATGCACGGGGATGAGGCCGGCGATCGCATTCAGCGTCGTGGTTTTGCCGCCGCCATTGGAGCCGAGCAGCGCGACGACGCTGCCCTCGGGCACCTCCAGCGAGACGTCGGAGACACCGATGAGGTCGCCATAGCGCACCTCGAGATGCTCGATCCTGAGCAACGGTCCGCTCATAGATCCGGCCCGCCCATCAGCTCGACCGGTGTGTGACCGGCGGCCGCCTTCGCCGCGCGTTTGCCGAGATAGGCTTCGATCACAGCCGGGTTCGAGGTGACCTCGCGGGGCGAGCCGCGGGCGATCTCCTTGCCCTGGTGAAACACCATCACCCGGCTTGCGAGCGACATGATCACTTCCATGATGTGCTCGACGATCACGAGCGTGATGCCGGAGCGATGGATGTCGCGGACGAGATCGATCGCGAGCCTCACCTCATGCGCGTTGAGGCCGGCCATGGCCTCATCGAGCAGCAGCACTTTTGGCTCGGTCGCGAGCGCGCGGGCGATCTCCAGCCGCTTGCGGCCGGGCGTGCCGAGCGAGCGCGCGGGTGCATCCGCAAGCCGGCTCATGCCGACGCGCTCCAGCACGGCACGCGCCCTGGTTTCAGCCGTCTTGCGATGCGAGGTGCGCAGGAACGCGCCGATCATGACATTCTCAAGCACCGTCATGCCCTCGAACGTCTGCGGCACCTGGAAGGTGCGCGCGAGCCCAAGCCGGGCGCGCAGCTCCGGCGCGAAATCGGTGATGTCACATCCTTCGAACAGGACGCGGCCGGATGTGGCTTTGAGATCGCCGGTCAAGCAATTGAAGAAGGTCGACTTGCCGGCACCGTTCGGGCCGATCAGGCCGAGAATGTCACCCTGCTCCAGCGTCACGGAGGCATCGTCCACCGCCCTGAAGCTGCCGAACGCCTTGGTGATCCCGCGCGCCTCAAGGAGCATGGGTTGCTCCGTTGTCAGTCCTGGACTTGCTGCGCCCTGTAAAGAGGCTGAGCAGACCACCGGGCTGGAAGCGCGCGATCAGCACGATGATCGCGCCATAGAGCACGAAGGTGAGGCCTGCGCCCTTGCCGCCGAGCCAGCTGTTGGAGATCTCTTCCAGTGGCACCAGGATCGCTGCGCCCACCAGCGGCCCGAACAGCAGCCCTGCCCCGCCGAGCGCCGCCATGATCAGGATTTTCACCGAGATCAGGATGCCGAGGCCGGACTCGGGATCGACGAAACCGAACATCATCGCATAGAGCGCGCCGGCGACGCTGGTGAACGCGGCACTCAGCATGTAGGCGTAAAGCTTGGTGCGGGTTGCGGGTGCACCGAGCGAACGCGCGGCGCGCTCGGAATCCTTGATCGCGCGCAGGTAAAATCCCATACGGCTGTTGGTCATCCACCAGGTGACGAAGAGCGTGATCGCGAGGATGACCAGGAAGAGATAATAGTAAGGCAGCGACGACAGGAACGAGAGATCGAAGATGTTGCGAGGTACGGTCGGGCCCGAGAGGCCGACCGCCGCGCCCAGCCAGTCGGTGTTGGTGACGATCAACCGCATCGTCTCGGCGACTGCGATCGTCGCCATGCTGAAGTAATGCCCCGACAGCCGCAGCGTCGGCACGCCGATGATCGCGGCAAGCGCGACCGCAATCACGATGCCGCCGGGAATGCCGAACAGCGGCGAGAGCCCGAACTTGGCGTAGGACGCCATCGCGGCATAGGCGCCGCAGCCGAAGAATACGACATGGCCGACCGAAACCTGGCCGGCATAGCCACCGACAATGTTCCAGGCCGACGCCGCGATCGCGTAGAGCAACACCAGCGCGCCAAGGCGCTGCTGGAACGGCGAGGACAACAGCAATGGATAGGCCATCGCAACGGCCACGACGACCGAAAGCCAGATCAAGCGCCGCATCACATCTTCCCCATCAGGCCCTGTGGCCGGAACCAGAGGAAGAACAGGAACAGGACATAGACGACGATGTCCTTGTACACCGCGCCGATGAGATAGCCGGACAGCGACTCGATCACGCCGATCAACAGGCCCGCGACCAGCGCCCCGGGCACGCTCCCAAAGCCGCCGAGCGAGACCGTGACGAACGCGACGATGCTGAGCGTCTCGCCGACCGTCGGCACAATGTAGAAAAAATTCGCGATCAGCGCGCCGGCGAGACCAGTGGCGCCGGCCGCAATCGCCCAGGCAATCGCCTGCATGGTATCGGGCCGGATCCCCATCAGCTGTGCCGCGGTCTGATCCTCCGCCACCGCCAGCATTTTCGAGCCGAGCGAGGTGCGCGTCAGCAACAGATGCAGGCCGAGCGTCACCAGCAGCGCGACCACACCGGCCAGCAGCCGCGAGGCCTCGATGCGCAGACCCGCAAACGCATACGTGCCGCCGACGATGTCCTGCGGCATCGACAGGAAATTGGCGCCGAACCACCAGAACACGGAATAGCGCAGCAGCAGCGCAAGGCCGAAAGTGCCGAGGATCTGCGCCAGCATCGGCCCCTTCATGATGTCGCGGATCAGGGCGAAGTAGACGACGACGCCGACGGTTGCGAGCACCAGCGTTGCGAGCGGCGCACCCAGGAGCGGCCCGCCTCCCATCAGGGTGTAGACGACATAGGCGACGTACATGCCGAGCATGACGAAGTCGCCATGCGCGAAATTGACGATGTTCATCATACCCCACACCAGTGTGAGGCCCGAGGAAAACAGGGCGTAGACGGCGCCAAGCAGAAGCCCGCCGACGATCACCTGCACAAGGACAAAGGACATGAGCCGCGTTGCTCTGATCAGATCATTTTGGGAAAGGCGGGGCGAAAAGGCCTCGCCTTCAAAAACTCTCACCAGCCCTTGTAGGGCAGCACCGGCGGCTTTTCGGCCGTCGCCTTCGGCCACACCGAGACGTAGTTCTCGCCGTCCTGCAGCTGGATGATGGCGCCTGAGGCCAGGATGTTCTGCCCCTTGTCGTCGAACTTCACGCCCTTGTAGCCGATCATGAGCTGGTCGGCCTTCAGCTCCGTCGTCTTCAACGCGGCCTGGACCTTTGCCGGATCGGTCGAGCCGGCGCGGTCGATGGCGTCGGCCAGCACGAAGAAGCCCTGCATCTGGCGGGCCACCGTGTCGTCCATCTCCTCGCCGCTCTTCTTCTTGTACAAGTCGGCGATGACGGCTGACGCCGAGCCCGGCGGTCCGACGACCCAGGACGAACGGTTGAAGACGCCTTGCGAGATCTTGCCGACCGCCTTGATGAAGGACGGGTCGGAATAGCCGGCATCGTCGGCAAGCAGGATCGCCGGCTTGTAGTCGAGCGACTGCATGGTCTTGGCGAACAGGATCGCATCCGACGTGTAGCTGATCATGATGATCACGTCGGGCTTCTTGTCCTTGAGCTGGAGCACCTGGCCCTGCACGTCGGTCGCGTTGACGGGATAGGCGACGTCGAGCGCGACCGGCTGCCCCTTCTCCTTGAAGGCGGCGCTGATCGTGTTGGCGACCGAGGTGCCGTATTCGGTGTTGTCATGGACCAGCGCGATCGCATTGGTCTTGGCGCCGGCCGCCTTCATGTCGGCGAGGAAATCAACGTAGATCTTGGCGAAATCCGTCGCGATCGGCGTGGTGCGGAAAAACCATTTGAAGCCGCGCTCGGTGAGATTGGCGGCAACCGACTCCGAGTTCAGGTAGGGAATGCCGTATTTCTCGGCGATTGCGCTTGAGGTCAACGTGATGCCGGACTGGTATGCGCCGAACACGGCCGCGACCTTGTCTTCCGTGATCAGCCGCAGTGCCTGGTTCTGGCCCGTCGCGGGGTTGCCCTGGTTGTCGGCGAACACGGCCTCGATCCTGGCGCCGCCGAGGCCGGCAAGCCCTGCGTACTTCGCCAGCGGCAGATTGCCGAGTTCGGGATGGGCGTTGTTGATGATGTCCATCGCAACTTCGAGCGCCGCCTTGGCATGCGCGCCGATCGAGGCGGTGCCGCCGGACATCGGCAGAATGACGCCGATCTTGACCGCCTTGTCCTCGGCGCGCGCGCCGGCAGTGAACGCAAGGGACATCGCGGCCGCGCAAAGCAGCCCCGTGACGTGCTTCAATGTCATGAAATCCAACCTCCCCAAGGGTTTCCCCAACCAAGATTTTTTGGATGCTGAGGGCTTAGGCGCCCGCTTCCGTTTGATTATGCCTGGTGATGAGAGGATGGCATGCCAGCGGAGCACCGGCAAGGTGAAACGGACTGCGACGATGCTGCATGAGGAAGCAGCGATTACGAAACGTCTGGGCGGCGCGCGTTCTATCTGGCGTCGTTTATTTCACGCGAGACGACTGCGGCGGCGCGCCCCTGGCTTAGGCGAGCCCGGCCTCCTTCAAGCTCTTCTTCAAATGGGCGATCCCCTTCTTGGCATAGGTCAGCGGATGCGCCTTCTGCGGATCCTGCTCCGCCTCGACGACAAGCCAACCGGAATAGCCCGGCAGCTCGCGGAAGACCGCCGCGTAATCGACCATGCCGTCGCCGGGCACGGTGTAGACGCCGAGATCGCTGCCCTGCCCCAGCACCGCATCGAGGAAGCTCCAATCCTCGCTGCGGGCCTGCTCCATCACGGCCTGACGCACATCCTTGGTGTGGACGTGGCTGATCCGGCTGCGATAACGCCGAGCCAGCACGGCGGGATCGGCACCGCCCCAAGTGGCATGCCCGGTGTCGAGCAGGAGATGAGCCGCCTCGCCGGTCGCCGCCATGAAGGCGTCGATATCCGCCGCGCTCTCCACGATGGTGCCGATGTGATGATGGTAGACCAGCCTGACGCCCTCGGCGAGCGTGCGCTCCGCCACCTCTGTGATGCGGCGGCCGAACTCCGCCCAGTCGCCCGCGTTCATGACCGGCCGCTGCGATAGCGGCTTGCTGCGATCGCCATGGATCGCATTCGACGTCTCGGCGAAGACCAGCACGGTCGATCCCATCGCCTTCAGCAGATCGAGATGGGGACGCAGATACCGCATCTCCTCGTCGGCATCGCGCCGCAGAAGCTCCGCCGAATACCAGCCGGAGATGCAGGCCATACCGAACGGCGCGAGCGCGGCCTTTAGCGCCTGCGGCTCGCGCGGAAATTTGTGGCCCAGCTCCATGCCCTCGAAGCCCGCCTCGCGCGCCTCAGTCAGGCAGGTCTCGAGCGGCGTCTCGCCGCCAATCTCCTGCATATCGTCGTTCGACCAGCCGATAGGGTTGGCACCGATACGGATAGGCATGTCGTCCTCGTTCGATCATGTATCGCGGCGCGCGAGCGCCGCGACATAATTGTGCCTTGCGGCTTCGACCTCGGCGCGATCCGAGACCTCGGGCACCGCCACATCCCACCAATGGCCGCCGGCATCGGTCGAGCGCAACGGGTCGGTGTCGATCACCACGACGCTGGTCCGATCGTGCCGTCGTGCCTCGTCGAGCGCCGCTTCCAGTTCGGTGATATCAGCAACCTTGCGCGCGATCGCCCCCATCGCCGCGGCGTGGGCTGCGAAGTCGATCGCAGGCAGCGTCTCGTGACGGGTGTCGCGCAGGAGGTTATTGAACGAGGCACCGCCGGTCGCGTTCTGGAGCCGGTTGATGCAGCCGAAGCCGCGATTGTCGAGTACGACGATGATGAGCTTGGCGCCGAGCATCACCGACGTTGCGATCTCGGAATTCATCATCAAATAGGAACCGTCGCCGACCATCACGACGACCTCGCGCGAGGGATCGGCGAGCTTGACGCCCAGCCCGCCGGCGATCTCGTAGCCCATACAGGAATAGCCGTATTCCATGTGGTAGCCGCCGGGCGCGCCGGACTGCCAGAGCTTGTGCAGCTCGCCGGGCAAGCCGCCGGCGGCGCAGAGCACGACGTCGCTCGGCCGGCTGCGGCGCTCAACGGCGCCGATGATTTGCGCGTCGCTCGGCAAGGTCTCGTTGCCGGCCGCGGTATAGCGCGCAGCCGCTTCCAGCCAAGCCGTGCGGCCGGTCTTGGCCTGGCCAGTCCAACTGGCAGGTGCCGCCCAGCCCTGAAGTGCGGCCCCAAGTTCCGCCAGCGCGGCTTTGGCATCGGCGACAAGCGGATGCGCACGGTGCTTGCCGGCATCGAAGGCCTGCGCATTGAGGCCGACGATCCGGCATGCGGGATCGGCGAAGAGCGAGCGCGAGCCAGTGGTGAAATCCTGCAGCCGGGTGCCGATCGCAAGAACGAGATCGGCCTGTTGCGCCGCGTCGTTGGCAGCGCCGGTGCCGGTCACGCCGATCGCGCCGAGATTGAGCGGATGGTCGTGAGGCAGCGCGCTCTTGCCGGCTTGCGTTTCCGCCACCGGGATGCCGTGCGCTGTGCAGAAGCCTGCGAGATCGCCTTCCGCCCCACTGTAGAGGACGCCGCCGCCGGCGACGACGAGCGGACGCTTGGCCGCCTTGATAAGGGCTGCGGCTTGCGCCAACTGCGTCTTGTCGGCCCGCGGCCGGCGCGGCTGCCAGACGCGCTCGGCGAAGAACCAGTCGGGATAGTCGAAGGCTTCGGTCTGCACGTCCTGACAGAGCGCGAGCGTCACCGGGCCGCATTCGGCCGGATCCGTCAGCACCTGCATCGCGCGCTCGAAGGCGGGCATGATCTGCTCGGGCCGGGTGATGCGGTCGAAATAACGCGAGATGGGCCGGAAGCAGTCATTGGCGGAGACGGTCCCGTCGCCGAAATCCTCGACCTGCTGCAGCACCGGATCGGGGCGGCGTCCGGCAAAGACATCGCCCGGCAGTAGCAAGACCGGCAGGCGATTGACGTGCGCGACAGCAGCAGCCGTCACCATATTGGTCGCGCCCGGCCCGATCGAGCTCGTCACCGCCATCATGCGCCGGCGGCGCGAGGCCTTGGCGAACGCGATCGCGGCATGTGCCATCGCCTGCTCATTATGGGCGCGCAAGGTCGGCAGACGGTCGCGCGCGCCATACAGCGCCTCACCGAGGCCCGCCACATTGCCATGCCCGAAGATCGCCCAGACGCCGGCGAAGAGCGGCAGCTC
Source organism: Bradyrhizobium ganzhouense (assembly GCF_049949285.1). NCBI lineage: Bacteria > Pseudomonadati > Pseudomonadota > Alphaproteobacteria > Hyphomicrobiales > Nitrobacteraceae > Bradyrhizobium > Bradyrhizobium ganzhouense. The sequence continues at coordinate 4,170,551 of NZ_CP181318.1, read as the reverse complement.
CTGCCCATCGACCACCGTCTTCTGCGCAGCCATCGCGGCGACGAGCGCCTGTGCCATGGTGAGCCTGATCGTCGCCATCACCTGCTCCCGTTCAACCGCACCGCCCGGCCTGGACCGGCCCGCCGAACTGTTCCATCATCACGCTGACCGCGCGCGTGCTCGCGCAGCTGCGTCGCGAAAGCGTCGTCGTTCGATCTGATACGATGCTGTGACGCGGCTGATGACATCGAGAAGGGCACGCTCCGACCTTGACTAGGCGGCGCAGAGAATGGAATGCTTCTTCGAATAGTCAAGCAAGACAAAGAAAATATGCCAATGCGGTTTGGACTTCTTGGCGCCGGGAGGATCGGGCGCATTCACGGGCTCAATGTCGCGGCGCGCGGCGATGCACGGCTCGTCGCGGTGGCCGACGCCTCGACTGACGCGGCATCCTCGCTGGCGCAGGCTGCAGGTGCGAAAGTGGCCGATGCGCATGCGATTATCGGCGATGCCGGCATCGATGCCATCCTGATCTGCACGCCAACCGACACGCATGCCGACCTGATCGAAGCCGCCGTCTCGGCCGGCAAGGCGGTGTTCTGCGAGAAGCCGGTCGATCTCGATTCAGACCGGATCCGCCGCTGCCTCGCCACGGTCGAGAAGACGGGCAAGCCCCTGATGATCGGCTTCAACCGCCGCTTCGATCCGAACTTTGCGGCGCTGGAGAAGCGGCTGCGCCAGGGCGAGGCCGGCGAGATCGAGATCGTCAACATCATCTCGCGCGATCCCGGACCGCCGCCGCTCGACTATGTGAAACGCTCGGGCGGGCTGTTCCGCGACATGATGATTCATGATTTCGACATGGCGCGCTTCCTGCTGGCGGAGGAGCCGGTCGAGGTCTTCGCGCTGGGCTCGGCACTGGTGGACAAGGCCATCGGTGAAGCCGGCGACGTCGATACCGCCGCGGTGCTGATGAAGACGGCGAGCGGACGCATCGCACAGATCTCGAATTCGCGCCGCGCCACTTACGGCTACGACCAGCGCGCGGAGGTGCATGGCTCGAAGGGAATGCTGAGGGTCGGCAACATCCACGAGACGACCGTTGAGATCGCCACCGGCGCCGGGTTCCGCGCCGATCCGGTGCAGAACTTCTTCCTCGAACGCTATGCCGCCGCCTATCGCGCCGAGCTTGCGGCCTTCATCACCGCCGTCGCCGGAAACGCTGCCCCCTCTCCGACCGGTCTCGACGGGCTGCGCGCTCAGATGCTCGCTGATGCAGCCACGGAATCGGCCCGTACGGGTCGCCCAGTCGCAATCAAGGCCGCCTGACCATGACGCCCGCCGAACTCATGCTGCGGCGCTACGCGGCCCAGGGCCTCGTCGCCGAGGCGGGACGCATGGCGTTCGACTATTTCGGCCGCAAGGAAAGCCTCGGCGTCACGATGAAGGGGGCGCAGGATTGGCTCACCGTCGCCGACGGCGCCGTCGAGGATTTTTTGCGTGCACGGCTCACAGAGCTTTTCCCTGGCGACACGGTGATCGGCGAGGAAGGCGGCGGCAAGGCCAGCGATGCGGTCTGGATCGTCGATCCGATCGACGGCACGTCGAACTTCGCCCGTGGCGATCGCAACTGGTGCATCTCGATCGGCTTCCTGCTGAACCGCGAGCCCGCGATCGGCATCGTCGCCGCACCAGCGCTGGACGAGCTCTATGTCGCGCAACGTGGCCAGGGCGCGACGCTGAACGGGCAGCCGATCGCCGTCTCAGGCGCCAATGACATCCGCCGCGCTACTGTCGAACTGGGTTGGTCGGCCCGCATACCCTCGCAGCACTATCTCGACATGATCGGCCGCGGTCATTCCGCCGGCTGCTCAATCAAGCGCGGGAGCTCGGGCACGCTGGGCCTCTGTCATGTCGCGAACGGGCGCACCGACGCCTATGCCGAGCTGCATATCAACGCCTGGGACGTCGCCGCCGGCATTGTGATCGTCGGCGAGGCTGGTGGCTGGATCAGCGACTTCTTCGCCGGTGACGGCATCAGCAAGGGCAATCCGATTCTGTGCTGCACGCCGGCGCTGGCGTCGCAGCTCAGCGAAATCACGGGGATTTCCTGACCGGCGTGACACTTGCTGCTGTGGTGCGGTGGCGCAGGCCTAACTCACCTATGAAGCCCGCTCATCACGTGCCTGAAGCAGTGTCGTGAAGCCGCCATAGATCATGCGCTTGCCGTCGAACGGCATGTCGGCGCCCTTGAGCCGCGGATCGGCCATCACCTTGGCGTTGACGGCATCGCGACTCGCGCGATCGCGGTAGATGATCCACGAGAACACCACGACTTCATCCTCCGTCGCCATCACCGCGCGCAGAAAGGATGTGAGCTTGCCATACGGCACGTCATCGCCGATGCACTCGACATAGTCGAGCGCGCCGTGCTCCATCCACACCGCGCAAGCCGTTCGGGCCAGCGCCTTGTAGGCCTCGATCTTGTCCTTCGCCACGGCCAGCACGAAACCATCGACATAGGGCATCACGGATCTCCTTGGGTTGTGTGCCCCAAGGACGATCCGATGCGCTCCGATCCGACAGGCAATGGCGATGGCGATGGCCGGATGAGGCAAACCGTCGCGAGCCGGGGCACGGCGGACGGCCGGATGGGTGGCAGTTCAGGCCTGTGGGAGACGCCTTGAAATGGCTGGGGAACCTGGATTCGAACCAAGACAAACAGAGTCAGAGTCTGTTGTGCTACCGTTACACCATTCCCCAACGGAATAGTCGAACAAATTCAATATCTTATTGATCTGTCCGACTTCGGCCGGAAGCGCGTTTGGCGCAAATCACGGCTCAGGCGTGGCAGGGTTCTACCTGCTCAGCCCTAGGCTGGCAAGCGCGGCTGTGCACGGATCAAGACGCAGCCGCCCTCACCTCAAACACGCGCCCCGCGCCCTACTCCATCTTCATATTCGCGGCCTGGATCACCTTCTTCCACCGCTCCGTCTCAGAGGTGATGTAGGCTGCGAACGGCTCGGAATCGACGACGACTGCGGCGGCGCCGAGCTCGGCCATTTTCTGCACCGTCTCCGGCTGCTGCATAGTTAGAACGCGACCTCGTACATCTCCAGGATCGCATCCCGGCTCAAATCGCGCGGGTTGTTGTCGAGCAGCCGGCGAATGGCGTGCGCCTCGTCGGCCATCACACCGAGATCATTCCTGGGCACGCCGAGCGCCGACAGCCGCATCTCGACGCCGAGATTTTTGCAGAACGCGTAGGTCGCGTCGAACGCAAGCTTCGGATCGTTCTGCTCCGGCAGCCCGAGCGCGCCCAGCACCGCGACCGTCTTCGCCTCGACCGCCGGCATGTTGAACGCCAGCGTGTGCGGGAAGATCACCGCGCAGGCGAGACCGTGGGCGACGTGATGGCGCGTGCCGAGCGGATAGGCCACGGCATGACCGGCGGTGGTGTTCACCGGGCCCAGGCAATAACCGCCATAGAGCGAGGCCAGCGAAAGACCGGCGCGGGCCTCGCGATCGCCGCCATCGGCGACCGCGCGCTTGAGATAGCGACCGACCAGCCGTGCGCCTTCGAGTGCATAGAGATCGATCGTCGGATGCGCCTTGCGGTTGGTAAAGGCCTCGACGCAGTGCGCCAGCGCATCGACGCCGGTGGCGGCCGTGATCTCCTTCGGTACGGTCATCGTCAGATCAGGGTCGACGATGGCGATATCGGCCAGCATGAAGCGGCTCTGCACCGCCTGCTTGTTCTGGCTGACGGGATCGGTGACCAGCGCGCGGGTGCCGGCCTCACTGCCGGTACCAGACGTGGTCGGGATCTGCATCAGCGCGACGCTACGGCCGGCCACCTTCTCCGGCCCGACGATGTCGGCAAAGGCCACGTCAGACGTGCACATCACTGCGACCAGCTTGGCGAGGTCCATCGCGCTGCCACCGCCGAAGCCGACGACGAGATCGGGCTTGGCCTCTTTCGCCATCGCGACCGCCTTCTCGAGATTGGGCAGATCCGGCTCCGGCTTGACCTCGCCGAACACCTTGACTGCGCCCGGCAGCGCCAGCGTGTCGACGCGGCGCGCATTGAAGGGATCGGCAATCACCAGCGGTCGCTTGGCACCGATCCGCTCGGCGAAGCGCGCCGCAGCAGTGATGGTGCCGTTGCCGAACTCGAGGATCGTGGGACGGAGGATTTCGATGGGCGTGAAGGCGTTGGTCATCGTGGGCTCGATCTCAGGACTTGGCTGCGGTGCTGCCTGCGGCCAGCCGCTCGGCATAGTCGATGGCCTCGATCAGGCTGTGCTCGTTGGCGATGCCCTTGCCGGCAATGTCGAAGGCCGTGCCGTGATCGACGGAGGTGCGGATGATCGGCAGGCCCAGCGTGATGTTGACGCCGGAGAGCTCCTGCCAGCGGCCGGTCGCCGGATCGACCTGGAAGCCGAGCAGCTTGACGGGGATGTGCCCCTGGTCGTGATACATCGCGACCGCCGCATCGTACTGGCCGGCGCGCAGCTTGACGAAGATGGTGTCACCTGGCACGGGACCGACGACGTCGAGACCGTCGGCGACCGCCTTCGCAATGGTCGGCGCGGAGACATCGATATCCTGCCGGCCAAACAGGCCGCCCTCGCCGGCATGCGGATTGAGCGCAGCGATCGCGATCTTCGGCTTGGCGATGCCGAGCCGCAGCAGCGCATCATTGGTGAGATCGATCACCATGCGCAGCCGCTCCGGCGTCAGACGTTTCGGCACGTCCTCCAGCGCCACATGGGTCGAGACGTGGCTGACGCGCATGTTACCGTGAGCGAGCAGCATCACTGATCCGCGCACGCCCGTGAGATGCGCCAGCATCTCGGTATGACCGGGAAAGTGATAGCCGGCCTTGTTGAGGGCTTCCTTGTTCAGCGGCGCCGTGACGATGGCTCCGGTTCGGCCGGCCTGGGTCAGCCGGACGCCCTGCTCGATCGCCTTGTAGGCAAAGCGGCCGCCATCGGCGCTGAGCACGCCGGGCTTGATCGGGGCGCCCTCGGCGTCGGCCTGCAAATAGCAGAGGTTCGGCCAGTCGCGATCGTCGGCCGTGACTTGCGAGATCGCAACGTCGCTCCCGAGTGCGGCCTTCGCGCCGTCCAGCGCAGCGCCGCTGCCGATGATCAGCAGGCGCAGATCGCCACTCGCGATCCGTTCCTTCAATCTCACACAGGCCTTGACGATGATCTCCGGCCCGATTCCGGCGGGATCGCCCATGGTGATGGCAAGATGACGAGAGGTCATGACGGACTCCCCATATTGAGCAAATGATTGTCCCGGAGCAGATCGCGCCACAGATCGCGTGCGCCGAACGCTCCGGATTTCGAGATGACATCGACGCCGGCCCAGCGGCCGCCTTGCAGCGTCGAGCGCGGCAGGCCCGGCACGATCCGCCCTGTCACCTGCAGCGCATGCGCGCCGAGCGCAAGGCATACGGCTTTCAACGTCTCTCCACCAGCAACGATCAGGGTTCCCGGGGGATCGAGCGCCGCGATCAGCGCCGTCAGCTCGCGCGCGATCCGTTGCGCGGCGTCGGCGCGCGACAGTCCTTCGGCAAGCGAGAATCTTACCAACGCCACGCCGTCGTCAGCCAACTTGCGCTGAACGACTGCGTCGCCGTCCCCCTCGGCGAGAGCAACAGTGACGTCGCCACATGCCTCCAGCTGGGATGCGGTGGCGGTCTGGTCCGAGCCGAACAGGCCCAGCACCGGCCGCTTCAATTTCGAAAGCGCATCTGCGCGGTGGCCACGCGCGAGTGCAGCGGCCAGCCCGCCACTGCCGCACCACAGTACTGGCCCGGGCATCCGCCGCGCCGTCTCGACGACACGATCGAGATCGAGGTCGCTCTCGGCATCGAAGACCTGAACGCCGCCTTGCGCCAGCGTGTCGACGCTGCCGCGTTGCGCCTCGACGCCATCCTGTCGCAACTGGTCCAGCAGATTGTCGCCGACGCGATGCCAGTCGCCATCCACCGTGCGTGCATATTGCTGGGCATCGACGGTGCGACGTCCCTGATAGTCGAAGGCGGGCGCAACCACGCATGACGCCCAGTGGCCGGTGTTCAGGCAGGCGCCGAGCTCGGCCGCCCAAGCGCCACGGAGCAGGCTGTCGACCTTCTTATAGGCGATCGTTCCGTCGCGAAGCAGCGGCGCGAGCCGGCCGACGATCGCGACGCTTTCGGCTTTCGAACGTTCCCTTGTGCCACTGTCGATGGCGAGGCTCGGGGAGCCTGACGCCGCATCCTCCCAGATGACGTCGAACGGTCCGCACAGGCCGACGAACTCCACCGCGGTGTCGAGTGCACCGGTGAGATCGTCGGCAAGCAGGCGGACGCGCGTCATCGTCATGCTGCTTCCGCGCCCGCCTTAAGCGGCCGCCGCGAATGCCGCGGCATTCGCGAGCAGCTCTTTCAGTTGAGCCGCCGGCAAGGTCTCGAGCGGCGGCCGCAGGCGCTGCCAGCCGGAATGACCGGTGCGCTCGGCCATCAGCGCCTTCAATGACGGCATCTGCGCAAAGCGCGAGACCAGCTCGCGTGCCTTCACGATGCGCGCCTGTGCGGCAGCGAGCTTGGCGTCGTCGTCGCTGTCGCGGAAATGCTTGAAGACATAGGCGAGATCGCGCGCGACGAGGTTCGAGGTCGCGGTGATGCAGCCCGCGCCGCCCTTGCGCAGCAGCGGCAGCAGCAGCGGGTCGGCACCGGTCAGCACCGAAAAGCCCGGGAACCGATCGACCATTGCGGTCATGTTGGCGAAGTCGCCCGAGGAGTCCTTGATGCCGACGATGGTCGACGGATAGGCCGCGCGCAACCGCTCGATCAGCGCATGCGAGATCGGCTGCATCGACATTTGCGGGATGTGATAGAGTACGATCTTGAGGCGCTCATCGCCGATACGCTGGACGATCTCGCTATAGGCGGCATAGACGCCGTCATCGCTGACGTTCTTGTAGTAGAACGGCGGCAGCATCACCACAGTATCGACGCCGACGGACAGCGCATGGCGCGTCAACGCGATGGTGTCGGTGAACGCAGCAACGCCGGTGCCCGGCAGCAACTGGTTCGGCTTGATGCCGCCGGCGATCACGGCCTCCAGCAGCGCGGTGCGCTCGGCGACCGAGAAGGAGTTCGCCTCCCCCGTCGTGCCAAGCATCGCAATGGCATCACAGCCTTCGTCCAGCAAATAGCGGCAATGCGCGACAAAGCGCGCATGATCGGGCGCGAGCTCGGCGTCGAGCGGCGTCAACGCGGCGGAGAACACGCCATGTGGATGCAAGGACTGGGGGTACAGCGATGATGTCGACAAAGCTTCCTCCGATCGTCAGATCGATGTTGTTCGGAATGCGAACATTTGTTATAATCTGACCCGTTGGTAAGATCAGGCTGCCGCCGCGTCAAGGGCTGTGGCTGTCATGGCAGGGCATACAGGCATGGCCAAGGTCGAAAAGAAGGCGGCGAAGCGCGCACCGGAGGCTACACCGAAAAATCCCAAGAGTTATGTCGCCTCCGTCGGCAAGGCCTTTGCCGTGCTCAAGAGTTTCACCAGCGAGGCCTTCGAGCTGACGCTCAGTGAAGTTGCCGCCCGCGCCGATCTCGATCGCGGCACGGCGTTCAGGCTGATCCAGACCCTGATCGAACTCGGCTATCTCCAACCGGTGCCGCAGAGCCGCCGGTTCCGTCTCGGCCTCGCCTGCCTCGACCTCGGTTACACCGTGCTGTCGCACGGCTCGTTGCGCACCATCGTCGAGCCCTTGTTGCGCGACCTCGTGCCTGAGGTCGGCGATGCGGCCTCGCTCGGCATCCTCGATGGCGGCGATGTGATCTATCTCGCGCGCGTCGGTGCCGGCCTCGACCGCCACAAGATGGACCGCCGGCCAGGCACGCGCATCCCCGCCTACAGCGCCGCCCTTGGCCATGCGATGCTGGCGCATCTTGCGCGCAACGAGCAGATCGAGCGGCTGGAGTCGCGGCCCCGCGTCAAGCTGTCGGAGCGAACGCTGACCGATCTCGACGCCCTGCTCGCCCGGCTCGACCAGGTGAAGAAGAAGGGCCATGCCGTCTCCGACGGCGAGAACGCCTATGGCCTGCGCACGCTGGCGACGCCGATCCTGGACGCGCAGGGTTTTGTGATCGCAGGACTGAGCGTCACCGTGGATGCGATGCGCATGGACATGCCGACCTTTCGCGATCAGGCGCTGCCGAAGCTGATGCGGCTGACGAGCACGGTGCAGGAGATCACGATCAAGTCCGGCCTGTTGAGCTGAGCGCGCCGTCGGCCGAAGCACGACCTCCGAAGACGGCTATTCCGGGACGAGCGTCGCAAGTCCGGCTTCGATGGCCGCGCAACGCACGGCCTAGACAGTGATGCGATCGAAGTCTGCCGCGACCCGGACGTTCGGAAAGATCTTTGCCGCCTCGGCCACGATCTCGCCGTCCTCATAGCGGCCTGACAGATGGGTCAACACGAGCTGCCGGACGTTGTTCGTAGCCGCGCACTGAGCCGCCTCGGCCGCGGTGAGATGGCCATAGTCCCGCGCAGTCGGCGCATCCCGATCGAGGAACGTCGCCTCGATCACCAGCAGGTCGGCTCCCGTGACATGTTTCGATAGCCCCTCAGTGGTCTCGGTGTCGCCGATCACGACCAGCTTCTTGCCGCCACTCGGCAGACCCAGGACGTCTTCCGGATCGATCGTCCGGCCACCTTCAATCGTGACCGGTCGACCTGCGGCAAGCTCGCCGCGCATAGGACCATCGGGCACACCGAGCGCAGCGAGGCGATCGGGCAAGAGATGGCGGCGCGCAGGACTTTGGAATGAGAAGCCAAAGCTATCAGTGTCGCGGTGGCGGACCGGAAAACAGTCGATGGCAAAGTCGCCGGCGTCGACGACATTCCCTTCGGAGAGCGGCGCGAACGCCACGGGAATCGGCGCCCGGCCCTCGCCCCACAGGCCCGCAAGCATGCGGATGACGATATCGAGCGTGCGTGGGCCCCCATGGATGGTCATCACATCGGAGGTCTGGCGCAGCCCCAATGTCGAGAACAGGCCGGGGATGCCGAGCACGTGGTCGAGATGCCCGTGCGTCAGCAGAATGCGATCGAGCCGCCGAAAGCCGGCGCCGCTTCGCAGCAACTGTCGCTGCGTGCCCTCGCCGCAGTCGATCAGCATGCGCTGGCCCGCGGCCTCCAGCAGAAGCGCCGGATGGTTGCGCTCTGCGGATGGAACGCTGGCCGAAGTCCCGAGAAATGTCAGGGCGAACATTGCCGACTCTTGTGCGAGATCGCAGGGCTGATCCGCCCTTATAGCTGCTATTGGCTCGCGCACACTCCGGCCGATAGGCGAGCGTGCAATTTTGTTATTCTAACGGAGCGCCGACCACCCCCGCCCCCATATGCAGGCAGATCTGGTTCCCGTTGCACCGCCTCCTCATCCCGCTTTCAAAATTGCACGTTCGATGCCCGGACCAGTTTGCAGCCGGAGTGGTCCCGACACGGCAATGAGTTATGATGGAGCTCATGATGCAACGAGATGCCGCTGACCTGACTTACGGCTCGATCGGCGCACTGCTGAGCGCACTATACGCGCGCAAGCTATCTGCGTCGGAATTGCTCGAACACACGATCGCGCGCATCGAGGCGCTGGACGGGCCGATCAACGCGATCATCGTCCGCGATTTCGATCGCGCCAGAGACGCCGCGCGTGCCGCCGATGCCGCGCTTGGCGGCGGCGAGCGGCTACCATTGCTCGGCATCCCTGTGACCCTCAAGGAGCCGTTCAACGTCGCCGGCCTGCCGACGACATGGGGCTTTCCGCATTTCAGGAATTTCCAACCGGCCGAAGATGCCCTCGTCGTGTCGCGATTGAAGGCGGCGGGCGCCATCATCATCGGCAAGACCAACATCCCGATCGGCTTGCGGGATTTCCAAAGCTACAACGAGATCTACGGGGCGACGAACAACCCGTGGGATCTTGGCCGGTCGCCCGGCGGCTCCTCGGGCGGATGCGGCGCGGCGCTGGCCGCGGGTTTCGGTCCGCTCTCGATCGGCTCGGACATCGGCGGTTCGATCCGGGTGCCGGCGCATTTCTGCGGTGTGTTCGGCCACAAGCCGAGCCTCGGCCTGGTGCCGCTGCGTGGATACAGCCTGCCGCCGGCACGCCCCGTTCCCGGCCAGGGCGATCTGGCTGTCGTCGGGCCGATGGCGCGCACGGCGTCGGACCTCGCATTGTCGCTCGACGTGATTGCCGGCCCCGACGAGACGCGCGACGGCATCGGCTATCGCCTCGCACTGCCTGCTCCGCGCCATGACGAGCTCAGGGATTTCAGAATCCTCGTGATCGATACGCATCCGTTGATGCCGACGGGGGACGCCGTGCGTTCAGCGATTGGGCGGTTGGCCGATCGACTCGACAAATCGGGGGCGCGGATCGCGCGCTCCAGCACGTCGCTGCCAGATCTCGCCGAGTCCGCGCGGCTCTACATGAAGCTGTTGAACGCGGCGAGAAGTCCGCGCCTGACGCCGGCCGCACTGGCAGAAGCGCAAGGATTGGCCGCAGCACTCGCGCCCGACGACCGCAGCCTGCAGGCCGAGCGCGCACGTGGCTGGGGCATGATCCATCGTGAGTGGCTGGCGGCCGATGCGACCCGCCAGCAGCTGCAACAAAAATGGCAGGAGCTGTTCCGCGAGTTCGATGCGGTGATCTACCCGGCCGCTGCCGTGCCGGCGTTCCCGCATGATCATTCCGAGCCGTTCGACGCGCGGCAGTTGGACATCGACGGAAAGCTCTACAATTACTCTGATGCGTGCTTCATATGGGCCGACCCTGCGTCGACCTGCGGACTGCCGGCGACCGCCGTTCCGATCGAGCGCACGCCGACGGGCCTGCCGATCGGCGTCCAGATCATCGGGCCGTATCTCGAAGACCGCACGACGATTGCGCTGGCCGGGCTGATCGAACGCGAGTTCGGCGGCTTCGTCCCGCCGCCGTCGCTGCCTGCAATATAGTCCGCGAGCTGACCAGAATTATTACGTTCTGTCGGCCGACTGTGCCTCAACCGCTTGCACCGCCACGGTCGCGACCTGCCGCAGCGCTTCGCGGTCGGAGCCTGAGGATGCCATCACGCCCATGCCGACCGACACGGCCGAGACATAACGCGCGAGAGCCGCTGGGTCCGACGTTGGCTTGAGATCGCCTTCGGCCTTGGCACGGACAAAGCGGTCGCGGAGCTGGTCTTCGTTCTGGGCACGGCGCGCGGCGAGCTCGAAGGGGACATTCTCGGAGCCGGTGCCGGTGGCGATGCCGCCTTGCACGAGCAGGCAGCCGGGTGGATTGGCGGGATCGGTCTGCTTTTCGGCCATGCCCATCAGCATCCGCTCGGCGACATCGCGGGCGGTCGGTGCCGCGACCACCTCGTCCATCCAGGCGCCGCGCAATTTGGTGTAGCGGTCGAGCGCGGCCTTGAGCAGGCCTTCCTTGTTGCCGAAGCAGGCATAGAGGCTCGGCGGATTGATGCCCATGGCTTCGGTCAGCTGGGCAATCGTGGCGCCCTCATAGCCATGGCGCCAAAACACTTCCATCGCCCGATCCAACGCCACTTCAGCGTCGAATTCGCGGGGGCGTCCCATGCCCATGTGCCTGTTCTCCTTGGAATCGGCGTCGTCCCTCGACTTAACGCCTGATCCTATCTATTTGTTCTGTCTTTCTTTTCTCTTCCGCCTTCCAATTCTTGCGGTAAGCGGCTACAATTTTCTTAGTGAACGGTACATAAGTATCTTGCGCTGCGATATCCAGCTCCACATCTGTAGTGAACACTACATTTATGGAGCGCGCAAATGCCCCCCTCCCAAAACACCTCTCGTCCCGGCCGTATCCGCCGTCTTCTCGGCGGTGTTGCGGTCGTGGGCGCCCTCGCCGTGGCCGGCTCGATCGCGACCGGCCACTATTTCCGTGCCGCGCAAGCGACCGCTACGGCGGCCGCCGCTGAACAGGCCGTCTCCGTGACGGTCGCAATGATCGAACCGCGGCCGACCGTGCTGTGGGACGATTTCTCCGGCCGGCTCGAGGCCATCCAACGCGTCGAGCTCCGACCACGCGTGGCCGGCGCGATCCTGTCGACCAAATTTACCGAGGGCGCGCTGGTGAAGGCCGGTGATGTCCTGTTCAAGATCGATCCGGCTCCCTACGAGGCCGAGGTCGACAAGGCCAACGCACAGCTCGAGGCCGCCAAGGCGCGCGTGGTCTTCACCCAGAGCGAGCTCGAGCGCGGCGCGCAGCTGGTCGGCAACGCCGTCGTCACGCGGCGCGATTACGACCAGCGCGACAACGCCAATCGCGAGGCCATCGCCAACGTGAAGGCGGCCGAAGCGACGCTGCAGACCGCAAAGCTCAATCTCGACTACACCGAGGTGCGCGCGCCCGTGGACGGCCGCGTCGGCAAGTTCGAGATCACCGTCGGCAATCTCGTTGCCGCCGGCACCGCCTCCCCGGTCCTGACGTCGCTGGTCTCGGTCAATCCGATCTATGCGTCCTTTGATGCAGATGAAGAGGTCGTGCTGCGCGCGCTGAACTCGATCGCAGATAGCACCGGCAAACGCGGCAATCTCGACCAGATCCCGGTCGAGATGGCGACCTCCGGCGGCCTCTCGGCGAAGGGCCATATCCAGCTGATCGACAACCAGGTCAACGGTCAGAGCGGCACCATCCGTGTCCGCGCGGTCTTCCAGAACGAGGACGGGCGTCTCATCCCCGGCCAGTTCGCCCGCGTACGCATGGGCCAGCCGAAACAGCAGTCGCTGGTGATGATCGACGAGCGCGCGATCGGCACCGACCAGGACAAGAAGTTCGTGATGGCGGTCGGCGATGACAGCCGTGCGGTTTATCGGCCGATCAAGCTGGGCGGCTCCGTTGATGGGCTGCGCATCGTGACAGCGGGCCTGAAAACGGGCGATCGCATCGTCGTCAACGGCCTGCAGCGCGTGCGTCCGGGCGCTCTCCTCAAGACTGAGGTGGCCGCAATGGGTGCGCGCGGGCAGCAGGCCTCCAACCATAGCAACCAGGACGTGGTGCAACGCTAGTTACGTCATTCTGGAGCGCACGCCCGGAATGACGACGTCATAACGACCAAGACATCGCATCTCGATTCCGGGACGTGGGCACTAGCCCGCGTCCCGGGGTACGGGAGAGCTGTCGCTCGCGCAGGGGCAAAGCTATGAATCTCTCAAAGTTCTTCATTGATCGTCCGATTTTTGCCGGCGTTCTTTCGGTCCTGATCTTTCTCGCCGGTTTGATCTCGCTGTTCGCGATGCCGATCTCGGAATATCCCGACGTGGTGCCGCCCTCGGTGCTGGTGCGCGCGACCTATCCCGGCGCCAATCCCAAGGTGATCGCGGAAACGGTGGCGACTCCAATCGAGGAGCAGATCAACGGCGTCGAAGGCATGCTCTACATGTCGAGCCAGGCCACCACCGACGGCGCGATGACGCTGACGGTGACGTTCCGGCTCGGCACCGACCCCGACAAGGCGACGCAGCTGGTGCAGAACCGCGTGCAGCAGGCCGAGCCGCGCTTGCCGGCCGTGGTGCGCCAGCTCGGCATCATCACCAAGAAGTCGTCGCCCGACCTCACCATGGTCGTGCATCTCTTGTCGCCGAACAACCGCTACGACATGACTTACCTGCGCAACTACGCGGTGCTCAACGTCAAGGACCGTCTGGCGCGGATCGACGGCGTCGGTGACGTCCAGCTCTATGGTGCCGGCGACTATTCGATGCGGGTCTGGGTCGATCCGCAGAAAGCCGCCGAGCACGGGTTGACGGCAAGCGACATCGTCAAGGCGATCCAGGCGCAGAACGTCGAGGCCGCCGCCGGCGTGGTCGGCTCCTCCCCCAACGTCAAGGGCATCGACCTGCAGCTCTCCGTCAATGCAGAGGGCCGGCTCGCGAACGAGGAGCAGTTCGGCGACATCGTGGTCAAGACCGGCACCCGCGGCGAAGTCGTGCGCTTGCGCGACGTCGCCCGCATCGAGCTCGGCGCATCCGAATACGGCCTGCGTTCGCTGCTCGACAACAAGCAGGCGGTCGCGATCCCGATCTTCCAGGCGCCGGGTTCGAACGCGCTGGAGATTTCCGACCACGTCCGCGCCACCATGGCCGAGATCAAGAAGAACATGCCGGAAGGCGTGTCCTACCAGATCGTGTACGACCCCACCCAGTTCGTGCGCTCCTCGATCGAGGCTGTGATCCACACGCTACTGGAGGCAATCGCGCTGGTGGTGCTGGTGGTGATCCTGTTCCTCCAGACCTGGCGCGCCTCGATCATTCCGCTGCTCGCGGTGCCGGTGTCGATCGTCGGCACCTTTGCCGTGATGCATCTGTTCGGATTCTCCATCAACGCGCTCAGCCTGTTCGGCCTGGTGCTCGCGATCGGCATTGTCGTTGACGACGCCATCGTCGTGGTCGAGAACGTCGAGCGCAACATCGAAGGCGGGCTCTCGCCGCGCGACGCGACCTATCAGGCCATGCGCGAGGTCTCCGGTCCGATCATCGCGATCGCGATGGTGTTGATCGCCGTGTTCGTGCCGCTGGCCTTCATCTCCGGCCTCACCGGGCAGTTCTACAAGCAGTTCGCGCTGACGATTGCGATCTCGACGGTGATCTCGGCCGTCAACTCATTGACCTTGTCGCCGGCCCTCTCGGCCCTGCTGCTCAAGGGTCACGACGAGCCGAAGGACCGCCTGACAATCATTCTCGAAAAGGCGCTCGGCTGGTTCTTCCGCGGCTTCAACAAGGCCTTTACGCGCTCCTCGGAGAATTACAGCGGTACCGTCACCAAGGTGATTTCAGGCAAGGCGGCGGTGATGGGGCTCTATGTGGTCCTGGTCGGCCTGACCGCCTTCCTGTTCCAGCAGGTGCCGAGCGGCTTCGTGCCGGGCCAGGACAAGCAATATCTGGTCGGCTTGTCGCGGCTGCCCGACGGGGCAACGCTCGACCGAACCGAAGAGGTGATCCGCAAGATGAGCGACATCGCGCTGACCCAGCCCGGTGTCGAAAGCTCGGTCGCCTTCCCCGGCCTGTCGATCTCCGGCTTCACAAACTCCTCCAACGCAGGCATCGTGTTCTCGACGCTGAAACCTTTTGACGAGCGCAAGGGCCCGACATTAAGCGGGAATGCCATCGCGGCCGATCTCAACAAGAAATACTCGGGGATCCAGGAAGCCTTCATCGCCATGTTCCCGCCGCCGCCGGTCAATGGTCTTGGCACCATCGGCGGCTTCAAGCTGCAGATCGAAGACCGCGCCGGTCTCGGCTACGAGGCGCTGAACGAGGCGACCAAGGCGTTCATGGCAGCGATGCAGAAAGCGCCGGAGATCGCCGGCGTGTTCTCCAGCTTCCAGGTCAACGTGCCCCAGCTGTTCGCCGACATCGACCGCACCAAGGCGCTCCAGCTCGGCGTGCCCGTGACTGAAGTCTTCAACACGCTCCAGATCTATCTGGGCTCCTACTACGTCAACGACTTCAACAAGTTTGGCCGCACCTACTCCGTCTATGTCCAGGCCGATGCGCCGTTCCGCGCGCGCGCCGACGACATCAGGCAGCTGAAGGTGCGTTCGTCCTCGGGCGACATGGTACCGCTGTCGGCGCTGCTGACGATCCGCCAGAGCGCGGGGCCTGAGCGTGCGATCCGCTACAACGGCTTCCTGTCGTCCGACATCAACGCGGCAGCCGCCCCGGGCTTCTCATCAGGCCAGGCGCAGGAGGTGGCGACGCGGATCGCGGCGGAGACGTTGCCGCCGGGCTTTGCCTTCGAATGGACTGACCTGACCTACCAGGAGTTCATCGCCGGCAATTCCGGGCTCTGGGTGTTCCCGCTGGCGATCCTGCTGGTGTTCCTGGTGCTGGCCGCGCTCTATGAGAGCCTGACCTTGCCGCTCTCGATCATCATGATCGTGCCGATGGGCCTGCTGGCTGCGATGTTCGGCGTCTGGCTCTCCAAGGGCGACAACAACGTCTTCACCCAGATCGGGTTGATCGTGCTGGTCGGCCTTTCCGCCAAGAACGCGATCCTAATCGTCGAATTCGCGCGCGAGCTCGAATTCGCAGGGCGCACGCCGATCCGCGCTGCGATCGAGGCCAGCCGGCTGCGGCTACGCCCGATCCTGATGACGTCGATGGCCTTCATCATGGGCGTGCTGCCTCTGGTGCTCTCGACCGGCGCCGGCTCGGAGATGCGGCGCGCCATGGGCGTTGCGGTGTTCTCGGGCATGATCGGCGTCACCGTGTTCGGCCTGTTCCTGACGCCGGTGTTCTATGTGCTGCTGCGGACCGTCACCGGCATGAAGCCGCTGGTGCATCACGGCAGCGACATCAGCGCAGCACCGGTTCAGGGCGCCGGCCACTAGATCGGTGAGAGCCCCGATATCAACAACAGAACGAGCACGGTCTTGCGAAAGACCGTGCTCGTTCAAAGGCGATGACGCCGAGCGCGGATTCCACGAACAGCGCCGGCAGGCTGGCCGCGAGGTCGACCGCGCCTGAGACCGCGGTATTTTATTTCCGGTTCTCCTCGCAGAATTTGAGCGCGGCGAGCGCCTCGCCGGCGCGCGGGATCTGCATCTCGATGCTGTCGTCGTCATCGTCCTCGAAATCGAGCGTGAGGCGCTTGGCCTTCGACAGGCGGTCCATGATCGATTGATCGAACTCGAAGATGCCGCGCACGGTGGTCTTGTCCATGACCTCCCACTTCGCCTTCGACATGATGTCGGAGTCGTCGGTGCCGACGTCGGCCTTCAGGATCTCGCCGACCTTGTCCCACTCCCAGCCGTCATAGATCATCACGATCACGATGGCCTTGTCGGAATAGGTGATGACGATGACGTAGTCGCGGTTCTCGTCGTCCTTGTCCTTGTAGCCGCGGCTGGCATTGCAGTGGGTGTCCTGGGTGCGCTTCTCGATGGTCCAGTCACCGACCTTGGACTGTTGGGCGACCGCAGGCCCGGCACTCAAGGCGCCGGCCAGCAGCGCAGCGGCAAGAAGAAATCGTTTCATGTCAGCCTCCCGCGTTTTCCCCTGCTCAAGCTGACCACCTCTCTCCGCAAGCCGCAAGGACTTCAGCCGGCTCGCCCCGGCGAACCGACCCTAGACGCGCCGCGGTACGATCGCGATCGGCGTGAAGGTGTAAACCTCCTCGCCGTTCTGGTTGAACATCGTCCATTTCACCAGCGCGATGCCTTGCGGCTTCGACTTCGACGGCGTCACGCTCATGACCTCGCCGACCAGATGTAGGCGATCATTCGGCCGCACCGGAATAGTCCAGCGCAGCCCATCGACGCCGGCGCCGATCAGCGGATGCGGGCCGAAGGGACGGGTCTGGATCGCGAGGTTCATGGCGATTGCCGCGGTGTGCCATCCCGACGCAGCCAGGCCGTTGAACAAGGTCGCCTTGGCGGCCTCGTGGTCGAGATGCATCGGCTGCGGGTCGAACTCGGCGGCAAACCGCTTGATGTCGGCCTCGGTAACCTCGACCTCGGGAGATTTGAAACGCATGCCGACGGTGAGATCGTCGAACCAGGCGACTTGTGCCATGATTTTGCCTCGAAATGTGACGCGCGGCCCGCGCGATGCGCGCAGCCATAGCAGTGAATTGGTGGTCCGGATGTAGCGATTTGGCCGCTCGCAGGCCAGCCCCTGGGTTCCCCGCGAAACCCCTTTCCCAAATCGACGAAACACGCCTGAAACAGATGGCCGGTTATGTGGTTGTCAAAATCATACAGGGACGTGCGTCATGCAATTCTTCCTCGACCTGATCAGCGAATACGCCTGCTGCCAGCACCCCGTCGCTCAGCCGCTTGGGGAGGACCAGCTATGATCGAGTTGATCTCAGCCCTCCTCGTCCTTTGCAGCATCGGCATCTTCGCAGCGCATGCGGTGGATGCCTACCGCACCACGCACTACTGACCGTCGCTAGAACGGCCGCCGGTAGAAGTGCTCGGAATGCGTTGCCGGTGGAAACCGGTTGGCGAGCGCCAAGGCCCCCTTCTCGTCCGTCTCGAGCGCGATCTTCTGCGCCAGCATCACGTCGCCCGGCACGAGGAAGCCCGACGGGACGAAGCACCACCCCATCGTTGCATTCCCCGCGTCGTCGACCTCGTGGACGTTGGCGGCGGTGCCGTAGTGAATGCGATAGCGCTTGCCGCTGTCGCAACCGATGACGTCAAAATGCCGGTGCTGCTGGAATTGTGCGCGCTGCTCTTCAGACAGCCATTCGGACAAAAGCCGGCGACCGCGCGCCTCGGGCGTGTTCTCGCCGAAGAAGCGCCGGTAGAGCTCGCGGAGCGCGTGCAGACGCGCTCGCGCGGGCGCGCGAAGCCTGAAGACCGCGATCATGGGCCGTTCAGATCAACCGCCGACCAGGCGGGGATAGAACAGCGTTTCGTGCGCGGTCGGGTCGAACGATTTGATACGCGTGACTTCGCCGGGTCCGGTCCGGTACGCGGCGGTAAAGCCCACGCCGGTCAGCTCCCGAAAACGTTGTTCGGCCCGCGCCAACGCTTCGGCATTTTCAGGGTCAAACTCGTGGCGTGTATCGCCCGTCTGATCCATCACGATCTGGGTAGCCATGTTGAGTTCTCCTCATGCCAGCCCCAAACTTGATCTAAGCAAACCTCATGCCGTCGGTTCCTGAAAGCAACAACTTTCTCTGACAAGCAGGTCACGCCTTCTGGAGTACCTCAGCGCGCCGCCGCCCCGCCACCCCCGTCGATCTGCCGACCCATCAGCGCGATGGCCTTCTGGTAGACGCCGGCCGCATTCCACGCCTGGATGGCGGCGAAATTCGGTTCGCCCGGCTGGTAACCGGCTCCCGCACGCCAGCCATTGGCTTTCAGGAAATTCGCCGTCGAGCTGAGCGCGTTGGCGGCGACATCGAGATTACCGGTGCCGTAGGCCAGGATGTTCTTGGGCATGAACTGGGTCTGGCCGACCTCGCCATGCATGGAGCCGCGGGTGGACCCCGACAGCGTACCGCGATCGACCAACTTCAACGCCGCATAGAGCTGCTCGGTGAAGAATTCAGGACGGCGGCAGTCATAGGCGAGCGTCGCGATCGACGAGAGCATGTTCTGGTTGCCGCGCTGGCTGCCGAAACCGGTCTCCATGCCCCAGATCGCGATCAACGGCCCGGCCGGCACGCCGTAGCGCTGCTCGATCGAGGCGAACATTGCGGCCTGCGACTGCTTCAGCGACCGGCCGCGCGCCACGATAGTGGTGGCGCCGCGCTTGGCCAGGAACTGATCGAGCGACAGTGAAAAGCTGTGCTGGCTGCGATCGGCGCCAATGGTCGCGCTGGCATAATTGGTCTGCATCAGCGCCGAGATCGCGGTCTGGCCGATGCCCTTACCCTGCGCCTCCGCACTAAACTCGCGCTTCCAGGCCTCGAAGCCGCCGGGTCCGTTGCCGCATTGCGCGGCATGGGCGACGGGCATTAGGGACAGCAGCAGCGCAGCCGCGCCGATCATGGCCGTCGCAACGGTCCTGCCCTTGGTCATTCCTGCGTTCCCTTTCCTCGATTTTGCGCGACCGGCTCGCACGCGGGCATGATCCTACGTCAGCCGCGCGTGCTCAAGCCCCCGACCGATGCAATCAATGCAAGCATTGCGCTTGACATGAATCAAAGGCTTATCAATCGCCATCGATCCCGAGCAGGAAATCCACCATGATGCTCTGGTGCCGCTGGTACATGTCGGCGCCAGTCGCGGTGACACAGCCGAGCTTGCGGGCTTCGGCGATGAAGGGCGATATCTCGGGCTTGGTGATAACGCAGCCGCAATAGGCCGACGGCGTCAGCCGCGTGACGTCGACCGGCAGCGGGTCGCCGTCCTTCATCCCGGCGGGCGTGGCATTGGCGACGAAGTCGAAGCCCGAGGGATCGGCAGTTCCAGCCCGCGCGCGTCCTTTGCCAAGCCTGTTGAGCTGATGGATGAGCGTATCCCTGCGCTCGGCCGAGCTGTCGTGAACCGCGAGCTCGCTGACGCCGGCTTCGACCAGAGCAAGCGCAATCGCCGAGCCTGCCCCGCCGGCACCGACCAGCAGCGCCCGCATGCCGCGGGGATCGATCCCCTTCGCCCGTGCGGCGCCGAGGAAGCCGAGTCCGTCCACCATGTCGCCGTGCCACGAACCATCAGCGCGGCGGCGCATCAGGTTCACGGTGCGGAGGAAGTGCGCGCGTTCCGTCGCGCTGGCGCAGGCCTGGTAGCAGGCAAATTTGTGCGGGATCGTCACGACGATGCCGTCGAGGTTCTTCAACCGGCTCGCCACTGCGAGAAAATCCGGCAGATCAGCGGTCGCAACCTGAACCGGAACCAGAATGCCGTCATGGCCGCGCGCTGCGAACTCGGCTGAGACTCCCGCGGGCGAACGAACCTGGGCGATGGGATCGCCGACGATGACGTAGAGCCGCGTCGCGCCTGATGGCGCCGGGATCATGCCGCTCAAGCCGACACCTCGGAGGTCAATTCCAGTCCATCCAGATTGCCCTCCTTCCGCCATTTGGCAAGAAGCCGCAGGAACGCCATCGGCCCGCGCCAATACTGGCTGTTGCGCGCCGCGGTCGGATCGAACACGCCTTCATTGTTGTAGTAGCCGGGCGTGCATTCGGCGAGGTAGGTCTGGCGGCCGACCGCGGCCTTGACGACCTCGTCGACCCAGGCGTTCTCGGCCGCCAGCGTCGGCTCCAATGTCCTTGCACCGCGCTTGCGCGCCTGATCGATGACATAGGCGATGTGCTGCGATTGCTCGTCGATGATGTGCGGAAAATTGGCGCTCTGGCCGGCCTGCACCGTCACGATCAGGAAGCAGTTCGGAAAGCCGCGGCTGTAGAAGCCGTGCATCGTCTTGACGCCGTTGCGCCAGCGCTCGGACAGGCTGACGCCGTCGCGGCCATAGACTTGAAACCCCATGCGGCGTGCATAGTCGGTGCCGACCTCGAAACCGCTGGCGTAGATCAGGCAGTCAATTTCATAAGCCTTGCCGTCGACGACGACCGCATTTTCGGTAATGCGCTCGACGCCCCTGCCTCCGGTGTCGACGAGATGCACATTGGGGCGATTGAACGTGTCGAGATATTCGTCGTGAAAGCACGGCCGCTTGCAGAATGCCTTATACCAGGGTTTTAGCGCCGCTGCGGTCGCGTCGTCCTTGACCACAGCGTCGACGCGGGCCCGGATCTCCTCCATCTTGCGATAGTCGGCCTGCTCGATCACCTTCAGCGCCTCCTCCATCGAGGTCACCGGTTGCGGCTGGCGGCGCGGCGCCAGCAAGATCTCGCCGAGCAGGCCGGTCCAGCCGTCCTGCACCAGATCCTGCTCGAACGGCTCACCAGAAATCACGGCAGTGAAATTGTCCATCCGCTCGCGCTGCCAGCCGGGCTTCAGGCTTTCCGCCCAGGCATGATCCGTAGGCTTGTCGTCGCGCACGCCGATCGCCGACGGCGTGCGCTGGAACACGTAGAGCTCCTTCGCCGACCGGCCGAGATGCGGCACGCATTGCACGGCGGTGGCGCCGGTGCCGATGATGCCGACGCGCTTGTCGCCAAGACCGGCGAGACCTCCCTCGGCGCTGCCGCCGGTGTAAGCGTAATCCCAGCGGCTGGTGTGGAAGCTGTGGCCCTTAAAGGTCTCGATGCCGGGAATGCCCGGCAGCTTCGGCCGGCTCAACGGCCCTCCAGCCAAAATCACGAAGCGCGCGCGGATGCGATCGCCGCGATCGGTCTCGACCAGCCAGCGTCCCTCTTGCTCCTGCCACGTCATTCGCGAGATGACGGTCTGAAACAGTGCACGCTCATAGAGACCAAAATGGCGGCCGATGCGGCGCGAGTGTTCGTAGATCTCCGGCGCGCGCGCATATTTGCGCACCGGCATGTAGCCGGTCTCTTCCAGCAGCGGCAGATAGATGTAGCTCTCGGTGTCGCAGGCCGCGCCGGGATAGCGATTCCAGTACCAGGTGCCGCCGAAATCCGCCGCCTTTTCCACGATGCGGAAATCGGAGATGCCGGCCGCGCGCAGGCGCGCGCCGCACAGCAGGCCGCCGAAGCCGCCGCCGACGATCAGCGCCTCTGTCTCTTCGGCAATCGCCGCGCGTGCAAATCCAGGAGTGGCCCAGGGATCGTCGAGATAGTGAGCAAAGCTGCCGGTAGCCTCGACATACTGCGCCTTGCCTTCGGAGCGCAGACGCAAGTCGCGCTCATCACGATAGCGCGCACGCAAGGCCTGAATATCGATGCTAGGTGCGCCGGCTGCGCCGGTCTTGTGTCTTTCCGCTGACATCGATCTCCTCCACGGCGGCTGCAGCTTCGGCCTGCTGCGCGCGCCAGTTAGCCCTGAAAAAGTGGCGCATGCAATCACGTCCATCGCTTTTTGCGTGAACGCCGCGTGACGTTCCGCTAACCTTCCGCGCAAATCACAAGCTTACGCCATGCAACGACGTGGCGGCCTGGAGGGAACGATGCAGGGATTGATGATGGACATGCCGCTGCTGATCAGCGGCCTGATCCAGTATGCTGCCGACTATCACGGCGAAGCGGAGATCGTCGCGCGCGAAATCGAAGGCGACATCCATCGCACCACCTACGCGGAGGCTCATCCGCGCATCAAGCGCATGGCGTTGGCGCTCAAGCGGCTCGGCATGAAGCAAGGCGACCGCGTCGGCACGCTGGCCTGGAATACGCATCGCCATTTCGAGATGTTCTACGCGGCGCCCGGCATGGGCTATGTGCTGCACACCGTCAATCCGCGATTGTTTCCAGAACAGCTCGTCTACATCATCAACCACGCCGAAGACCGGCTGCTTTTCGTCGACCGCGCCACGCTGCCGATCGTCGAGGCGATCGCACCGCAGCTGAAGACGATCGAAGCCTACGTGATCATGTCGTCGCGCGAACGCATGCCGGAGACGACGCTTGCGAACGTGCATTGCTACGAGGAGCTCCTGGACAAGGAGAGCGACGCTGGTTTCGCCTGGCCGTTGTTCGACGAGAAATCCGCATCTACCATCTGCTACACCTCGGGCACGACGGGCAATCCCAAGGGCGTGATCTATTCGCACCGCGCCGCGATCCTCCAGACCATGACATGTTGCGGCTTCGATTTCCTGACCGGGCATGTCGAAGGCGTGCGCGAGGTGATGATGCCGATGGCGCCGCTGTTCCACGGCAACGGCTGGAACATGCCGTTCACCGCGCCCTATACCGGCTCCAAGCTGGTGCTGCCCGGCCGCAATTACGAGCCCGACAAGCTCTATGAGTTGCTGGAGGGCGAGAAGGTGACGCTCTCGGCGGGCGTGCCGAGCTTCTGGCTGATCCTGCTCGACTGGCTCGGCCGCACCGGAAACAGATTCTCGACGCTGCGCGCAACGCTGTCGTCGGGCTCGGCGCCGCCGCGCGCGATGGTCGAAAAGCTCAAGCGTGACTACAACGTCGACTACATCCAGGCCTGGGGCATGACGGAAGCGCTGGGTTGCTCGATGCCAGGCCTGCGGCCGGGCTCGGAGCATCTCAGCGACACTGAAAAATTCGACCGGCGCCAGGTCTCAGGTCGCGCCTGCTTCGGTACAGCCTTGCGCATCGTCGACGACGCCGGCAACGAGCTGCCGCGCGACGGCAAGAGCGTCGGCCATCTGCGCGCCCGCGGTCCTTGGGTCGCCTCCGGCTACATGAAATTAGAAGAAGGCCTCGACCGCGACGGCTGGCTGATCACCGGCGACATGGCCGTGATCGACGCCGAGGGCCACGTCACGCTCACCGACCGCTCCAAGGACGTAATCAAGTCGGGCGGCGAATGGATCTCCTCGATCCAGCTCGAGGACATCGCCCTGTCCCATCCCGACGTGCTGCAGGCCGCCGTGGTCGCGATCGCTCACGAGAAATGGCAGGAGCGGCCCCTCCTTCTCGTGGTCCGCAAGAAGGGCGCGACCGTCGACGGCAAGACCCTGCTCGACCATATGCGCCCCAGGATCGCGAGCTGGTGGATGCCGGACGCGGTCGAATTCCTCGACGAATTCCCGATGACCGGCACCGGCAAGGTGCTCAAATCGGCGCTGCGCGAGAAATTCAGGGACTATCGCGTCGGGTAATCTCGCCCTCTCTCATTGCGCGGTCATCTTCATCTTTTGGTAGATTCGGGGGCGATATATCCTGATATCGCTAACCCCTGATCGAGGACATCATGGCGTTTTCCGGACTGGGCCTGCATCTCGGCAATCTGTCCCGCCTGTCGAATGCGCAGACGCGTTCGATCAGCCCTGAGAATTTCACCGGCGAGAAGGGCAAGGGCGGCATGTCCGTCGACGGACCTGCGGCGCCCCAGGCCCGCGACCTTGGGCAAGGCTGGAAGGTTTCGCCCTTTGTCGTGATCGAGCCCGGCGCAACGTTCACGCTCGCCGACATCGAGGGCCAGGGCGCGATCCAGCAGATATGGATGACGCTGGCGCGCGGAAGGCTTCGCCATTCGATCCTGCGCGTCTACTGGGACGACCAGGAGCATCCGAGCGTGGAATGCCCGGCCGGCGATTTCTTTGCCTGCGGATGGGAAGAGTTCGCGCAGGTGTCGTCGCTCGCGGTCTGCGTCAATCCCGGGCGTGCCTTCAACTGCTATTGGGAGATGCCGTTCCGCAAGCGCGCCCGCTTCACGATGGAGAACCGCAGCGAGGAGGCCCTCACCGTCTATTACCAGATCAACTACACCTTGACCGAGGTGCCCGAGGACTGCGCCTATTTCCATGCGCAATTCCGCCGCACCAACCCACTGCCCTACAAGGACGTCTACACCATCCTCGATGGCGTGAGCGGGCACGGCCAATATATCGGCACCTACATGGCCTGGGGCGTCAACAACAACGGCTGGTGGGGCGAAGGCGAGATCAAGTTCTTCATCGACGGCGACGGCGAATTCCCAACCATCTGCGGCACCGGCACCGAGGATTATTTCTGTGGCGCGTACAATTTCGATCCCTATGTGGCGCATTCCGGCCGCGGCTCCGTACAGCAATCGCGCTACCAGGAGTTCACGACGCCCTATGCCGGCCTGCCGCAGGTGATCCGTCCCGACGGCGTCTACAAATCGCAGCAGCGCTTCGGCATGTATCGCTGGCACATTCCCGACCCCATCCGCTTCCAGAGCGATCTTCGCGTCACCATCCAGGCGCTGGGCTGGCGAACGGGCCTCAAGGAGGCAAAATATCTCCCGCTGCAGGACGACATCGCTTCCGTGGCGTTCTGGTACCAGACGCTGCCGGCCGCGCCGTTCCGCGAACTGGCCGACCCGGAATATCTCGAGATCGACTAGCCCGACGCCTGAGGAGGTCCAGCATGCTCTATCCGATGTCGCCAAAAGTCGTCGAGCTCAAGCGCAAGCTCGAGAGTTTCATGGACCGGCACATCTATCCGAACGAGGAGCGATTTTATCGCGAGGCGGAAGAGCTTGGGCCGTGGAAGGTCTATCCCGTCGTCGAGGAACTGAAGCCGCTGGCACGCGCCGAGGGCCTGTGGAACCTGTTCCTGCCGGAGTCGCGCCATGGCGCGGGCCTCACCAATCTCGAATACGCTCCGCTCTGTGAGGTGATGGGACGCTCGCACTTAGCGCCGGAAGTGTTCAACTGCTCGGCGCCCGACACCGGCAACATGGAGGTGCTGGAGCGCTACGGCTCGAAAGAAGACAAGGAGCGCTGGCTGAAGCCGCTGCTCGCCGGCGAAATCCGCTCCTGCTTCGCCATGACCGAGCCTGCGGTCGCCTCATCCGACGCGACCAACATCGAGAGCTCGATCGTGCGTGACGGCGACCATTACGTCATCAACGGGCGCAAATGGTACACGACCAACGCGACCGATCCGCGCTGCAAGATCTGCATCTTCATGGGCAAGACCGACCCCGACAATCCGGATCGCCATAAGCAGCAATCCATGATCCTGGTGCCGATGGACACGGCGGGCATCGAGGTGAAACGGCCCCTGCCCGTGTTCGGCTTCTATGGTGTCCCCGACCGCGCCTCGGAGGTGATCTTCACCAACGTGCGCGTGCCGAAGGAGAACATGCTGCTCGGCGAAGGCCGCGGTTTTGAGATCGCGCAAGGCCGCCTCGGCCCCGGTCGCATCCATCATTGCATGCGGCTGATCGGACTTGCCGAACGCACGCTGGAAAAGATGTGCCGACGCGTCCGCAGCCGCGTCGCCTTCGGCAAGCCGGTGTCCGAGCAGACCGTGACGCAGGAGCGCATTGCCGAGGCCCGCATCATGATCGAGCAGGCCCGCTTGCTGACGCTCAACGCCGCCTACGCCATGGACACTGTCGGCAACAAGGTCGCGAAAGCCGAGATCGCGATGATCAAGGTCGCCGTTCCCAACATGGCCTGTCAGGTCATCGACTGGGCCATCCAGGCCCATGGCGGCGGCGGCACCTCGAACGACTTTGGCTTGACCCAGGCCTACGCCACCGCGCGCCTGCTGCGCCTCGCCGACGGACCGGACGAAGTGCACAGGAACCAGATCGCGCGGTTCGAGCTGAGAAAATATTCAAATGCCTGAGGAGGCGCTGGCCCGTCAGGAGGTATCGAAGCTAACGGATTGGGATCGGGTCTAGTCGGAGCTTGGCGGCTCATCGATGGAAACCGGCTCATTCTTCTGCTTCGTGGCTTCGAGCATCGCGCTGAAGATTATCATCGGCAGGTAAAACATAAGCATGATCGTGCTCCTCCTGCAGCGACAACCTCGACTTGCAGAGCCAAGTTCCCCAAATTGACGGCTCGCCGCCGCGGAACATTTTCGCGGCTTACCTGACTACCGACGAAAACGAGTCTCAAAGAGTATCAGGAACGCATCGCGTCAATCGCATGAGCGATCAACACCATTGCGCTCGCGGCGATGAGAAATACAAGCAACCAACTCACGTCCGCCTCCAACACCGGGAGTGAACGGGCTCATGCTTGCACAGTCAAAAACCATCCGACTGGAACCGCTATTTCAGCGGCTCGCTGATGCTTCGCAGCAACAAGTGTGTCCGCTGTCGGTCCTATCGACAGAATGCCAAAAGGAGCAACGCGCCAACCACGCAGGCCGCGAGGACTAAAAACCAAATGCCCAATGCAGCTCCCCGACTCACACACGCGAGTCAGGATTAGCTCCGCCATTTGGCTTTGACACGCTTGCTACCGGCTTTTCCCCAGCCCAAACGCGGCTCCATCGGCGCTCGCGTTAATCCAACACCTCCACCGTCGCCGACCGCCCTGCAACCAGCGACATCCCATCGGGCACCGGATCAAGCGCGATGCGCACGGGCACGCGCTGGGCGAGCCGCACCCAGCTGAAGGTCGGGTTGACGTTGGCGAGCAGGCTCGCGCCCTCGGCGCGGTCGCGGTCCTCGATGCCGGCGGCGATGCTCTCGACATGGCCGGTCAGCGTGACCTTCTCGCCCATCAAGCGGACCTGCACCTTGTCGCCGGTACGGATGCGCGCGAGTTTCGTCTCCTCGAAATAACCCTCCACATGCAGCGTGTCGCTGTCGACCAGCGCCATCACGCCCTTCCCGGCGGTGACGTACGCGCCGGGCCGCAGATCCATGTTGGTGATTACGCCGTTCACGGAAGCCCGGACCTCGCTGCGATCGAGATTGAGCTGGGCCACCGCGCGGTCGGCAACCGCCGCATCGAAGGCTGCCTTGGCCTGAAGCTGGGTCGCGAGCACCTGTTCCTGCTTCTGTTGCGAGACGGCATCGGTTGTCAGCGTGCTGTAGCGCTTCAGATCGGCATTGGCCTGATCCAGCGTGGCCTGATGACCCGCCACCGACGCGTCGGCCTGCCGCAACGCCAGCGCAAAACGCTCGCGGTCGATCTTGAACAACACGTCGCCGCGATGGACTTTCTGATTGTCCTTGACCAGGACGTCGGTGACAAAGCCGGAAACGTCAGGCGCGACCTGCACCACGTCGGCGCGCACACGGCCGTCACGGGTCCAGGGGGACTCCATGTAATAGACCCAAAGCTCGCGACCGACGCCGAGCGCGGCAACGACAGCGAGGACGGTCAGCGCAAGCCGGCCGAGCCAGGCAACATTTCCTTTCATGAGAGATACTCCGAGAGATAGACGACGCCGCCGAGAAGGCAGACGAAAATCGCGAAATCGAACAGTGCGCGGTGCCAGACCAGCCGGTAGAGGTCGAAGCGCTGCATCAGCCGGCGCAGAAGCGCGCTCAGCACATAGGCGACGATGATCCAGAGCAGGAGCGCCGGCACGAGCACGCCATAGATGTCGATTACATATCTCATGCCGCCACACTCGCATCACCGCGCGGCCGATAGGCCGGCGCGTCCGGGAACAGGCCGCGGCGGATGCCGACAAGGCCGATCAGAGCGTCTTCGCGCGCGCTATCATTGGGATCTTTCACCGCCTGGGCCAGCGCCCGGTCGACGCTGGTCAGAAGCTGGCTCGGCATTCCGCCGCCCGCGTAATTACGGCAAGCAATGGCGAGCTGGTCGAGCATGTCGTCGATCACGGCGATGGTCGATACCGCAAGCCCATAGCGCGCACGGCGCAAATCGATGATGTTGATGCCGATGCGGAGCTGGACAAGGCTGTCGGCGTCGCGCCGATCGCTCTCCGACAGGAAAGCGATGCGCTGCACCAGCAGCCCGAGCCGGTGCAGCATGAGGCCGGCGAACTCCGCACGGTCGCGCTTGCCGCGCCGTTCGGCGGCAACCGCGATTGTGATCCAGCTCGACAGCACCAGGCGATTGGCGATCCACTCCGCGCCCACCCCGCGCGCGATCCGCGTCACGATCTCAGCAATGAGAACGCCGACGAAGAAGGCGACGGCGGAATTGGCGTAGGACACAAAATCCGCGATGTAGGTCGATTGCAGCGCGAGCAGCGTTGCGGTGTTTGCCGCGAGCGCCATGCCGGTGCCAGCAGTGGCAGGCCGCGCGATCAGGAAGCCATAGAGCAGGAAGGTCGGCGCCAGCGCGACAACCAGGACCTCGATATGAGAGATCGCAGGCACCAGCGCGAACAGATAGATCGCAACCACCACGATGGCGACCAGCGACCACAGGCCAAAGCTGCGGATGAAGCGCGCGGGCTCGTCCTGGGCTGCGAAGAACGAACAGGCCACCGCCGCCATCATCGGCGCCGAGGCGCCATCGGACCAGCCCGTGCCGATCCAGAACGCGCAGCAAATCAGGATCGCCACGGCCGCACCGGCCGCCGACCACAGCGCGAGGCCGCGATCTCTGTGGCGTACGGGCGCGGCGCCGGCTTCGGAATGGAAGGCCAGATCGAGGGTCGAGACGTTGCGGTTCTCGGCGATCGCTACGGTCAGCGCGCGGCAGTCGCGCGAGAGATCGACGAGCTCGCGCAGTCGCGACAGCAGGCTCGTGATGATGATCCGCTCCCAGGACGCGCTGTCATCGAGCACCGCCTGCCGCTCCGCGATCATGGCGCGAATCCGCTCTGCCGGTTGCCGTGCGCTGACGTCGCTGACGATCCATTGCGCGATATCCTCCAGAATCTGCTTCAGCTCGGGCTGCCGGCGCAGAGCCTCCTCCCCTAACGCAGCCAGCCGATCCTCCAGCGAGGCGATCACGGGCAGCAGCATCAGCATGCGCAGCCGGATTTCGCCAAGGCCGGTCACCGCATTGCGATCGGTCAGTTGGTCGTAGGCGAGATGGGTGGACAGCGTATCGATTTCGACGATGTCGGTCGCAAGCTTGAGGCGCTTGCCGCGGCGGGTTTCGTTGGTGCCTTCGCGCAGCAGCACGACGTTGCTGAGACGGCGCGCATCCGACAGCCAACTATCGACACGGCCGGCGACCGCCGGCGCGACGCTGCGGGGAAACACGATCGTCGAGACCAGGCTGGCGCAGATGATGCCAAGTGAGATTTCCTCCAAGCGCGCAACCGCCGTGTCGAAGATCGCACCGGGCTCGGACACCGCGGGAAAGCCGATCAGCGCGACCGTGTATCCGGCCAGCATGAAGACGTAGCTGCGCGGCGTGCCGTCGAGCAGCGAGAGATACAGGCAGAGCCCGACCCAGAGCGCGATGGCGAGGCACAGCAGTTCGGGCGCGTTGATCAGGTTCGGCACCAGCGCCACCGTCATGGTCGCGCCGGCCAGCGTGCCCATCACACGGAAGAAGGCCTTTGAGCTGGTGGCGCCGGCGAGCGGCTGCGAGGTGATGTAGACGGTCGCCATCGCCCAATACGGCCGCGGCAGGTCCATCGCGAGTGCAATGACCAGCGCCAGCATCGACGCGGCGAACGTCTTCAAAGCAAAAATCAGGTCCGCATGGCGGACCAGGAACGGCTCTTCCGCGCGCATGATTATTTCGCCTCTGGAAACGCCTTTGCCTCAAGCAGGCTGGCCCGCCGCTCGATACGCTGGAGCGTCTCGAAAGTTATCGCAAGTTCCTCTGGCGCGATATCCTTCAGCAGACCCGCCCGTACGCGCCGCAAGATCCGGTTGGTCTCCTCGACCTTGGCCTCGCCCGCTTTGGTGAGATGGAGCGTTTTGGCACGACGGTCGGTCGGGTCCTCGCGGCGCTCCACCAGGCCCTCGGCCTGGAGCAGGTCGATCAGCCGCACCAGCGACGGCCCTTCGATGCCGAGCTCGTCGGCAAGCACGCCCTGCCGAACGTTCTCGCCCTGCCGCGACAGCACCAGCAGCGGGATCGCCGTCGCATAGGACAGGCCATGATCGGACAGCGCCTGATCCGACTCGCGCCGCCAGATGCGGGCCAGGCGCGTGATGAGCCGGCCGATTTCGCCGTAGATAAAGCCTTGCGAGGGTGCCATGCAATTTAGATAGGACACAAACTATTAGGCTACAACTATATATCCTGCATAGCTCGATTGATCACGAAAAAGCGAACGAGACAAGCAATATGGGCCCCGGTTCCACGACAGAGGCACAGGCGGCGATGGTGGGCGACAGCACGTTGATGCTCGTCCCGACCTTCGTCGTCGTGGCGGTGGATGCCACGGGAATGGGCATCATCCTGCCGCTGCTGCCGTTCTATTCGCAGCGGCTCGGCGCTACGCCGTTCCTGATCGGCGCGCTGATCTCGGTTTATGCGGTTTGCCAACTCATCGCCGGTCCCGTGGTCGGCATTCTCTCCGACCGCTACGGACGACGGAAGGTTCTCGTCGTCAGCCAGATCGGAACCTTGATCGGATTCGTCCTGCTCGCGCTGGCCGGCAATCTGACGCTGGTTTTTCTGGCGCGCATCATCGATGGCCTGACATCAGGCAACATCTCGGTCGCGCATGCCTATGCCGCCGAGCACAGCGCGCCGGCAACGCGCAAACAGGCGCTCGGAATGACCAGCGGCGCGATCGGAACCGGACTGCTGCTCGGCCCCGCGTTATCGAGCTTCCTCGTCCATTACGGCCAGACCGCGCCGGTCTGGGCGGCAGCCGTGCTCTCGCTGATCAGCATTGTCGCGACCATCGCCCTGCTTCCGCCGGACCATCCGGCGTCCGAGCCGCTCTACCAGCATCGCGTGCCCGAGCCGACGCTGACACGCAGCCTGTTCGGCATGCGCTACGCCTGGCGTCTGCTCGGCCTGCTGATAGTGTTCTTCTTCGTCAACTCGATGTTCCTGTCGCAGATCGGCCTATTCCTGTCGGCGCGGTTCTCCTGGGACGGCCATCCCTTCGGCGCACGCGAGCTCGGCTGGATGTTCGCCTATGCCGGCTTCATCAACATGGTGGTTCAGGGACTTCTGATCACCCGGGCGAACCTCATTGCCTCCGACCGCAGCATCGTGATGGCGGCATTCGCCTGCATGGGCCTCGGATTTGCGGGGCTCGCGGCCGGCAGCAATATCAGCCTGCTCGCGCTCTATCTGACGCTGATCATTGTCGGCACCATGTTCGCCCGCAGCACGCTGACGGCAGAGCTGTCCCGCTCGACCGCGATCAACCGCCAGGGCATGATCATGGGCCTCAACCAGTCGCTGATGTCGGGTGCGAATATCAGCGCCCCGCTGCTGAGCGGCGCGCTGATCGGCCATCGCCTGTTCGTGGCCTGGGCTCTCGTCATGGCCGCGATTGCGGCGATCGGTGCAGCGCTGGCGGGCCAGCTGCTCGACACACCGCGCGCCCGCTAGCGCCCTCGGCTCACTTCACCAGATACACATCCGGATCGGCGCTCGAGCTCGGGTTCTTGAAGGCATTGCGCAAGGCCGCCGATATCGGAACATTGTAGTTGATACCGTTCGGCGGCGTCGGGGATTCCAGCCACTTCCCGTAGAGCACCTCGATCTCCGGGCTTGCATAGAGCTCGGCGGTGGCGCGATCGGCCAGCGCCTTGAACGGCGCGTCCTCCCGCCGCAGCATGATCCCGAAGGGCTCAGCCTTCGCAAACGCTTCTTCGCTGATCATGAACAGGGCCGGCTCCTTCGAGCGCGCAATGGCGACCGCGAGCTGAACGTCGTCGAGCGCGTAGGCCTGCGCGCGGTCGGTCTCCAGCAACAGGAACGCTTCGGCCTGATCCACGGCGGGCATGATCCTGATGCCGAGATTGCGCTCGGTATTGACCTTGGCGAGCTGGTTCAAATTGACCGAGCCTGCGACCGCGGTCACGGCCTTGCCCTTGAGATCGTCGATGGTGTTGATCTTGGCGGCCTTCTTGGCCGCAAATCGCGTCGCGCTGAGGAAATGCGTGTTGGTGAAGGCGACCTGCTTCTGGCGGTCGGCATTATTGGTGGTCGCCGAGCAGTGCAGGTCGAGCGTGCCGTTGACCATCAGCGGGATGCGGTTCGACGACGTTACGGCGACATAGTCGACAGCAATGTCGGGCATGCCGAGCTGCTTTTTCACGGCGTCGACGATCTTGAGGCAGATATCCATGGCGAAGCCGACCGGCTTCTGGTTGCCATCGAGATAGCTGAAGGGCACGGAGGCTTCCTGATAGCCCAGCGTGATCTTCTTGGTCTCCTTGACCTTCTGAAGCGTGCCCGACAGATCTTCGGCAGACGCTGCGCCGGCAAGACAAGTGACGGCCAAGAGAACGGCGGGTAGACGCATCGGGGGCTCCTGAAAGCGGGTTGCGCCTCCATGCCGGGCGCAATCGAGGGGTTGATAGCCCAGGCGCAGGCCCGCCGCCAGACCGGCCTGCACCTATCAGCTATCGCAGCTTTCGATATGCGCCGGGAGCCGGGGGAACGGATATATTTTCGTCATGTCCCCAGCTACATTGCCGCACACAAGCAACCTCGCCGACTGCTATAAGTTCTCCAGCAAGATTCCCCGCCATGACCGCTCAGACCGCCTTCGACCTGATCTTCCGCAATGCCCAGTTGCGATCAACCCCTGCGACCGTCGATATCGGCGTGAAGAGCGGACGTATTGCCGCAATCGAACCCAGGCTGGCTTGCGAGGCGATCGAGGTCGATCTCGGCGGACGGCTGGCGCTGCCCGGCTTCGTCGACACCCACATCCATCTCGACAAGGCCTGCCTGCTCGAGCGTTGCGGGCACATCCACGGCACGCTCAGTGATGCCATCCGTGCCGTCTCGGCGATGAAGCGGGATTTTGACGTCGACGATGTCTATGCGCGCGGCGCAAAAGTGCTCGAGCGCGCCATCGTTCACGGCACGACACGGATGCGCACCCATGTCGAGATCGACGCACGCATCGGCTTGCGCAGCTTCGAGGCGATCAAGGCGCTCAAGCGTGACTATGCCTGGGCGATTGATCTGTCGCTTTGCGTCTTCCCGCAGGAGGGCCTGACCAACGATCCCGGAGCCGAGGAGCTGCTGGTCCAGGCCTTGCGCGACGGCGCGGAGGCGATCGGCGGCTGCCCCTATACGGACACCGACCCAAACGCGCATCTTTCGCGCATCTTCGACCTCGCACAGCAATTCGACCTCGATGTCGATCTTCATCTCGACTTCGATCTCGATCCCTCCTGGTCGCATCTCGACGAAGTCTGCCGGCAGACCGAACAGCGCAACTACAGTGGTCGCGTCGCGATTGGGCATGCCACAAAACTCTCGGCCTTGCCGCCGGAGCGGCTGAAGGCGGCCACCGCACAATTGGCGAAGGCCGGCGTAGCCGTCACCGTGCTGCCCGCGACCGATCTCTATTTGATGGGGCGCGAGGCCACCCACAACGCGCCACGCGGACTGACGCTGGCGCATAAGCTCGCGGGCGACGGCATCGTCTGCTCGGTCGCGACCAACAACGTGCTCAATCCCTTCACGCCGTTCGGCGATGCCTCCCTGCTACGGATGGCGAACTTTTACGCCAACGTCGCCCACGCCGCCGTCGCCGATTTCGACACCTGCCTCGATCTCGTCACAGAACTGCCCGCACGGCTGATGAACCTCGGGGATTACGGCATCGAAGTCGGAAAACCCGCCGATCTCGTCGTGCTCGACACGCAGGACAGCCGCTTCGCCGTCGCCGAGCTGCCGGATGTCCTGATGGGTTTCAAGAACGGGCGGCAGACCTTTGAGCGGAAGCGAGCGACGCTGCTGAAGCCGTGAGACCGAACCGCTCGCGCAACTGCAAATTGACCAACGGAGCAACCGGATGGCCTTCGACAAGATATTCCTGAACGCCCGCTTCGACGGCGGGGCTCGCCATCACATCGCGGTCAAGGACGGCCGCATCGCCGCGCTCATGCCGGCTGACACGCCGGCCGGCAGTGCCGAGACGATCGACCTCGGCAACGCCCTCGTCGTTCCCGGCTTCGTTGAAGGCCACATCCATCTTGACACCAGCTTCTATGGCGACGCCTGGCGTCCGCACAAGCCCTGCACCAATGGCTTCAACGTGCACGAACGCGTGGCCTTCCAGGCCCAGAACATGGCAGAGGCCGCGCCGATGGACGTGCGGGCGCGCAACCAGCTCGATCTCTGCATCGCCCATGGCAGCACGCAAATGCGCAGCCACGTCATGGTCGACGGCTCGGTCGGCCTGAAATCGCTGGAAACGATTTTGCGCGTGCGCGAGGAATATCGCGGCCTGATCGACATCCAGCTCGTCGCCTTCCCCCAGAGTGGCATTTTGGCGAGCCCGGGCACACCGCAATTGCTCGACGAAGCCATCGGGCTCGGCGCGAACCTGGTCGGCGGGCTCGATCCCGCGAGTTTCGATCGCGATGTCGAGAAGCATCTCGATGTGGTGTTCGGCGTCGCCAACAAGCACGGAATCGATGTCGACATTCACCTGCACGACATGGGAACGCTCGGCGCCTTCGAGATCGAGCAGATCGCAGCGCGCACGCGTGCGCTCGGCATGGAGGGCCATGTCGCCATCAGCCACGCTTACGGGCTTGGCGACATCAACGCAGATCAGCTGAAAACAGTCGCCGATACCCTCGCCCGCTCCGGCGTCGCGATCATGACGAATGCACCTGGCGCCCGCGCCTTCCCGCCGATCCTCATCCTGCGCAGCGCCGGCGTCACCGTGTTCAGCGGCAACGACAACATCCGCGATTCCTGGTGGCCCTATGGCGACGGCGATATGCTGCGCCGGGCGACGACGCTCGGCTATCGTTCGGGATTCAATATCGACGAGGAATTACGCGTCGCGTTCGATGTCGTCACCGAGGCCGGTGCCAAGGCGCTGCGGCTCGAAGGCTACGGTCTGCGCGTTGGCGCCAAAGCCGATTTCGTCACGCTGAATGCGGAACACGTGCCCGAGGCCGTGGTGGCGGCGCCGCAGGGCCGCGCTGTCTACAAGGCAGGTATGCTCGTCGCGCTCAACGGTAAGATGATCGGGAAACATCTCTGATCATCGCACCTTTCCGGCCCGATTCACCGCGAATTCGCCCCCAAATCCCGGTCCGGTAGAATCCCGGACCGTAGCTCCACGCGTTGCGAAGCCGGCCGCGCAGATCATACTGGGAGACGCGCACTGACCATCTGCGTTCTTTTGGGGAAGTTATGGATATGTTCAGCGCATTCCGCAGCATTGACTACCATTCCATCCGCGCCAGCACGCCCGCCGAGACAGCCGTCAAGCGATTGAACGGCATCGGCGAAGTGCTGTCGGGCTTGGACGTCTCGGCGATCCACACGCAGGACGACATGGCCCACGCGCTGTGGACGCTCGACACCGCCGACAAGTGCATTCGCATGATCCTGGCCGAGTTCAGGACCGAGCGCACCAAGGACGTCGTCCGCGAAGCCACGAGCCTGATCGACTTGATCGAGGCCGCCCGCGACGAGATCTCGGGCTATCGCGACGGCGGCAGGATCCTGAGCTGAGCGGGCGCGTTCAGCTCTAGCGCTTGATCTTCGCCAGAATGCGGTCCGCCTCGGTGCGCCAATCCGCGCTGCGGGCAAATTCCTTCGTTCCCTTCGCGCCGAACAGGCCCTCGTCGGCAAGATCGGCCACCCAGGCCTGACGCTCGGCCGTGCCCTGCGCCGACCACGGCGTCAGCCCTGCCTCGCGCACGGTTTCGGCGACCTCGCGCACCTCTTCGGCGCGGCGGCGGCCGTGCTCTATCACGCGCTGGAAGAAATAAGCGCCCTGCTTTTCCCAATTAATGGCGGGGAAGGTTTCGGTGAGCGACGCCAGCACGGCATCCTCGACGCCATAGGCGCGTGCTGTGGTGAAGCTTTCGATGACCATGGCCTCGAGACCCTTGATCATGATGCTGCGGCACATCTTCACGGCCGAGGACACACCGAGCTTGTCGCTCGCAACCTTGGCTGCAAAGCCGATCGAATTCAGCAGCGGCTCTAGCTCCCTCGCCCCAGGACCGCCCAACAGCAATGGCACTTTGATCCGATAAGGCGGCACTGAGGTCATCACGGCGCCCTCGACATAACGCCCTGCGGCGCCGTCGATCAGCGCCGCCGCGCGCTGCTTGGCGCCCGGCGAGGCCGAGTTGAAGTCGAGAAACCAGGTGCCCTGGTTGATCGCCGCCGCGCAGGCCTTTGCGACCGGAACGGCCTGGCTCGCGGTCACCGCAGAAATGATGAAATCGGATTTTGCAGTCAGCTCGGCATGAGAGGCTGCGAGCTTCACGCCGAACTTCGTCGCATGCGCCGTCAGCGCAGTCCCCTGCTCGCTGCCAAGCTTGATGTCATACGCAGCGACCTTGATGTCCTGCTGGCGCAGGTCTTCGGCCAGTATCCTGCCGACCTCGCCGTAACCAACCAGCCCGATCTGCCACCGCTTCGGATCAGCCATCAGTTCAGTCCTCGTGTCGTCGCGTCGAACAGCTCCTCGACCGCATAGCGGCGCGGGATCAGTGCCTGTTGGAACGCGTAGTCGACGATCAACTCCAACGGTTTTCGGTTCGCCTCGATCCCGAACGGAACGAAGTCGGGTGTTGCCGCAGGCCCCATCCGTTCCTTGTTCCGCTTGAGCAGATCATAGACGCCCGCGACCACGTCAGGGCGCGATTTTGCAAGCTGCTCGGTCACGACCACGAGGTGATTGACCGGCACCACGCCGCGGCGCGCATACCATTTCGCGGCCTCCGCAGCCGGATCGAGGAATAGCGGCTTCAGCTTGGGATTATCGGAGGTCTCGCCGAGAACGGCGTCGACCTCGCCGTCGAGCAGCATCTGCAAGACCTTCTTGTCCTTCGGCGCACGCTCGGTGGTGTCGACATATTCGGCGACATGCGGATCCTCGAACGTCACCCAGCGGATCTTGTCGAGATTGACGCCATAGTCGTTGGCGAGGATGCCCCTGATCCAGGCTCCCGTCGTCGTCGTGAACGAGCGGATGCCGACGCGCTTGCCTTCAAGATCGGACGGCCCGAGCGTCCCCTGTGCCGGATTGTACAGCGCATGGGTGTGCTGGAAGCGGCCCATCATGGTCGCCGGCAGCAGCACCAGTGGCTTGCCGTGCGCCTTCGCCATTAGATAGGTGACGATCGCCATCTCGCAGACGTCAAACTCCTGCTCCCGCACCATCGGCTTGAACGCCGCGTTGGTCGGCGTGTACTCGGTGAAGTCGAGGTCGAACAGGTCGGAGCTGAGCTCGCCACTCTTCACCGCCTTGACGTGAGGGTGATTGCCGAGCACGGCCTTCAGCTTGAGACGATCCATCGGTGCGCTCCGCTTCGCTTCAGACGTCCTCGGGATTATCGACGTAGACCAGACCCGCCTTCGCGAGCGCCTCGCGCATGCTGTACATGTCGAGGCCCAGTTCGCCCGAGCCGAGCCGCTTGCGCTTGCCGCCCTCGTCGGCGTTGCGCTTCTTCGCCTTCTCGGTAACCTCGGCGGCATAGCGCTTCGGCACCACCACGACGCCGTCGTCATCCGCGACGATGATGTCGCCGGGATCGACGTTGACGCCGGCGCAGACCACGGGGACGTTAACCGAGCCCAGCGTGGCCTTGACCGTGCCCTTGGCCGAGACCGCGCGCGACCACACCGGAAAGTTCATCTCGTGCAGCGCTTTGACGTCGCGGCAGCCGGCATCGATGATCAGTCCCTGCACGCCACGTGCCTGTAGCGAGGTCGCCAGCAGCTCGCCGAACATGCCATCGGTATTGTCGGTGGTGCAGCCGACGACGAGGATATCGCCCTTCTTGCACTGCTCGACCGCGACATGGATCATCCAGTTGTCGCCGGGCTGCGCCAGCACGGTGACGGCGGGACCCGCGATCGACGCGCCCGCCCAGACCGGCCGCAGATAAGGCTTCATCAGGCCTATGCGACCAAAAGCCTCGTGCACGGTGGAGACGCCGTATTCCGCCATGCCGGCGGGATCGGCGCGCTTGATGTTGCGAACGACGACCGACTTCATGCCAGCTCCTCCGCAACCGTCGGGAACAGGCGCTGATAGGCTTCGCCATAGGTCATGGGAATACCGGTGTTGCGGCTGCCCTGAATGCCTCGATTGAGCGCGACGCGCTCGTAATAGCCCCAGAGATGCTTTTGCGCGGCGAGGATCTGGAACGCCTCGTACTTCTCCTTCCAGACCTCGTCGATCTTGAGGAGCAGATCCGGCTTATAATTGCACTGCTCGGGCTGGTGCGGCTCGAACAGGAACACCGGGGGCGCCGAATATTTGTACTGCGCGCCGGGCTTGTGGCCCATCGCCTGCGCGACCACACGTGTCTCCTGCGCGAAATGCGCCGCGTTGGGATGGTCGAAATTGTAGGGGTCTTCCAGCGCGTGTGTCAGCACGAAGCTCGGATTGAGCTCGCGGTAAATGTCCACCATGCGGTCGAAATGCACCTCGGTGAGCTTCAGCGGATAATCGCCGCAATCGAAGAACTCGATCTCGGCGCCCAGAAGCTTTGCCGCCCGTTCCGCCTCGTCCTTGCGGCCGGCCTTGACCGATTCCAGCGTCGCGCCTTTTTCCTTCCAGGCGAACTGGCTCTCGCCGCGCTCGCCAAAGGACATGCAGACGATCTTCATCCGATAGCCCTTCTTCGCATGCAGCGCGATGGCACCTCCGGCGCGCCAGACGAAATCGCCGGGATGGGCGGTGACTACGAGACCTGTTTTCATGGGAGAGCTCCCCTCTTTCGTTCGTCAGCATCATAGGCTGCCAGCGTCAGGCCGGCAGCAATTTCATCAGGCTGCAACGGCCACGGGTTCCTCGCCGTCGAGTACGCGCTTCAGGCGCTCGCCATCGAGCGCCCCTTCCCATTTGGCAATCGCGATGGTCGCGACCGCGTTCCCGATCAAATTGGTCGGCGTCAGCCCCTGCGACATCAGGCGATGGATGCCAAGCACCAGCGCGACGCTCGTCACCGGAATGGTGCCGGTGGCGGACAGCGTTGCCGCCAGCACGACGAAGGCGGCACCGGCGATGCCCGCCGCGCCCTTGGAGGTCACGAGCAGGATCAGCAGCAGCTCGATCTGCGCGGCAAGCCCCAACGGCGTGTTGGTCGCCTGCGCTAGGAACACCGAGGCGGCAGCGAGGTAGAGACAAGTGCCGTCGAGATTGAAGGAATAACCGGTCGGGATCACAAGCCCGACCACACTCCGCTCGCAGCCGGCCTTCTCGAGCTTGGTCAGCATCCGCGGCAACACCGTCTCGGACGAGGTCGTGGCGATGCAGATCAGCAACTCTTCCCAGATGTAGCGGATCAACTTCAGCAGCGAGAAGCCGCAGAGTCGCGCCACCGGGCCGAGCGCCACGATGATGAAGATGATGCAGGTGAGATAGAACCCACCCAGCAGCTTGCCGAGCGAGGCCAGCGAGCCGACGCCGAACTTGCCGACGGTAAAGGCGATCGCGCCGAACGCGCCGATCGGCGCGGCCCACATCACGAAGCCGACGACGGCGAACACCATCTTTGCGGCAATGTCGATCAGATGAACCAGCGGCGCGGCGCGTTCGCCGAGCTGTACCAGCGCAAAGCCGCACAGCACCGAGATGAACAGGACCTGCAGGATGTTGCCCTCGGCAAAGGCGCCGATGAAGGTCGCAGGCACGATGTTCATCAGAAACGGCACGAAGCCGATCACGGCGGTCTGCTTGACATAAGGCTCGACCGCGCTGGCATTGATGCTGGCAGGATCGATGTTCATGCCGGCGCCGGGCTTGAGCACATTCACTGCGATGAGACCGATGATCAGCGCGATCGTGGTCATGACCTCGAAATAGATGATCGCCTTGACCGCGACGCGCCCGACCCGCGCCATATCGGCCATATGGGCGATGCCATGGACGACGGTGCAGAAGATGATCGGCGCGATCAGCATCCGGATCGCCTTGATGAAGGCGTCGCCGAGCGGCTGCATCTTGGCGCCCGCCTCGGGACTAGCGATGCCAAGCGCGATGCCGGCCGCCATGGCGATGAGCACCTGGATCCAGAGCTCCTTCCACCAGATCCGCCCGCGCGGCTTGTCGATCGCCATCGCGGTCATTCGTCGAACCCAAACAGGCGCGCCGGATTGTCGACCAGGATCTTCTGCTGGAACTCCGGCTCCGGCGCGAACAGCGGGATCAGATCGACGAGGTCGCCGTCATTCGGCATCGCCTTGACGTTGGGATGCGGCCAGTCGGTTCCCCAGATGATGCGGTCGGGCGCAGTCTCGACGATTTTTCGCGCGAAAGGCACTGCATCGGTGAACGGCGGGCCGGCCGAGGACACCCGCTCCGATCCGCAGATCTTGACCCAGCACTTCTCGTCGCGCTGCATCAGCTCGATCAGGATCTTGAACGGAAGCTGGTCGAGCCCGTCGGCGGCTTTCACCCGCCCCATATGGTCGATCGTGTAGCTCAGCGGCAGTTTTGTCAGCATGTCGGCATATTCAGGCAGATCGATCGCATCGAAGTGCAGATCAATGTGCCAGCCGAGCGGCGCGACCATGGCGATGATGCGGTTGAAGACGCGCTTGTCGGGGACGCCGCCGAGATGGCGGACGAAATTGAAGCGGCAGCCGCGGAAGCCGCCCTCGTGCAGCCCGCGAAGCCCGCGCTCGGTAATGGTGTCGTCGATATTGGCGACTGCGCGATAGGCCCCGTTGCTCTGCGCGATGGCGTCGAGCGCTACCGTGTTGTCGATGCCGTGCACGCTGGCATTGACGATGACTGCGCGTTCGACGCCGAGCTTGGCGTGCAAGACCTTGAAATCCTCAAGCGGCGCATCCGGCGGCGTGTAGGATCGGTCCGGCGAATACGGATATTTCGCGCCGGGCCCGAAGATGTGGCAATGCGCATCGCAGGACAGCTTTGGCAGCTTGAACTTCGGCGTCCGCGTGTTCGGATCGGGCGGCGGGATGGTCGGCGTGTACATGATGTTCATCAGCTGAATTTGAACAGGTGGGCGGGATTGTCGACCAGCAGCTTCTGCTGGATCTTCGCGTCCGGCGCATAGAGAGGAATCAAATCGACGATCTCGCCGTCATTCGGCATCACCTTGACGTTGGGATGCGGCCAGTCGGTGCCCCAGATGACGCGGTCGGGCGAATTGTCGATCAGCGCCTTCGCAAACGGCACGGCGTCGTGGAACGGCTTGCCGGCAGCGGAGGCCCGCTCGAGGCCAGTGATCTTGACCCAGCACTTCTCATCCCTCTTCTGGAGATCGAGCATCGCGGTGAAGCCGGGATCGGCGAGACCCTTCGCGGCCTGAACCGTGCCCATGTGGTCGATCACGTAAGGCGTCGGCAACGCGGTCAGGATCGGCGCGAATTCGGCGATCGTGCCCGGCTCGAAATAGACGTCGATGTGCCAGCCGAGCTCGGCGACGCGGTGCACGATGCGCTGGAACTTGGTCATATCGCCGACGCCGCCGAGGCGCTTCAGGAAGGCGAAGCGGCAGCCGCAGATGCCGCCTTTGTCGAGCTTTGCCAACTCCTTCTCGCTCATCTCGTCACTGACATTGGCGATGCCCTT
The DNA here is from genome assembly GCF_049949285.1 of Bradyrhizobium ganzhouense. Lineage (NCBI taxonomy): Bacteria > Pseudomonadati > Pseudomonadota > Alphaproteobacteria > Hyphomicrobiales > Nitrobacteraceae > Bradyrhizobium > Bradyrhizobium ganzhouense. The sequence goes on along the minus strand of NZ_CP181318.1, from coordinate 4,128,248 downwards.
GTAGGCCCCCTCGCTCTGCGCGATGGCATCGGTGACGACGCGATTATCGGTGCCGTGCACGGTGGCATTGACGATCACGCAGCGCTCGACGCCGATCTTCTCGTGCACGCTGCGGAACGTCTCCAGCGGCGCGTCGGCGGTGTTGTAGGGCCGGCTCGAAGAGAAGGGATAACGGGACGCCGGCCCAAAGATGTGGGTGTGGCTGTCGCAGGATTTCGGTGGCAGCTTGAACGACGGTGTCTTCGGATTGGGGTCCGGCGGCGTGATCGTCGGCATCGCCTTGAGTTCGGCTTTGGGCTCAGCCCCTTGCGCACATGCTTCGCTCGAGAGCGCGGCGCCGGCCAGCCCGGTCAAGAGATGCAAGCACTCCCGCCTGTTCATTTCCTCAAACACCCCATCACATGTCCGCTTGCGAGCGGAAGCGCTGTTGCGCGCCTCGCCTCGGGCGATTTCTTTCAAGTCTTGCTGCTTGCAACAGTCCGGCGCCGCGCCGGCGCGGCCTGATCCAGGGCCGGCGCCTGGAACGCCGCAACAGTGGCCTGCACCAACTGCTCGATGGCATTGGCGGGATCGCTGCCGTCAGCCTCGCCGCGCGACAGGCGCGAGACGCGATCCGGCGTCACCAGCGAGTAATAGAGTGCGCCGAGCAGGAAGTGGCTGCGCCAGACGATGTCGGTGCGCGGAATGTGCGGCAGGCTGTCGTGGATCGCGTCGATGAAGGCGTGGCTGGTATCATCAAAGGTCTGCGCGATGATTCTTCGCGCGACCTCGTTGCCCTCGGCCGACATCACGGCGCGCAGCCGGGTGAAACGCGCGCCACCACCCGCGAGATCGCTGCCCGAAGTGAAGGCCGGCACCACATAGGCCCGCACCACCGCTTCCAGCCGGTCCTGGAGATCGCGCACGCGCTTGGCGGCGGCGAGCAGCTCCGAGCGGCGCAAATTCATCGGCCCGCAATGGCGCCGGTAGATCTCCAGCAGCAGGCCATCCTTGGTCTTGAAATGATAGGTGACGCTGCCGGGATTGGCCCCTGCTGCCTGCGCGATGTCGCGCACCGAGACGGCGTTGAAGCCGTTGGTGGCGAACAGCTCCTCGGCCGCGGCGAGGATCGCCTCGCGCATGTTCGGCTTGCGGGCCGTTTCCTTGCTGGTGGGCTTGCGTACCATGTGATTTGTACTATCGTACAAAAGATCAGGTCTCGTCAACAAAAACCACGGGCAACGTCCGGAAGCGGCTCGGAAGACCACCGCGCGGACGCGAATGCTCCAGGGAGTGCTGAATAATGCTGGGTTTGAACACGAAGATCGGCGCCGTGATGCTCGGCGCCGGTCTGCTGCTGGCGGGCCGCGTCGCGCAGGCCGCCGACAATTATCCAAGCAAGCCGGTCCACATCCTCGTGCCCTACGCGGCCGGCGGCGCGGTCGATGTGCTCGCCCGCACGCTCGGACAGGCACTCGCAAAAACCTGGGGCCAGCAGCCCGTGATCGACAACCGCCCCGGCGCCGGCGGCATCGTCGCCTCGCAGGCGCTGACGCAGGCCGCACCCGACGGCTACACGCTGATCCTGGTTGCCAGCGGCCATCCGCTGAACCAGTTCATCTATCCGAGCGTGCCCTACGACACGTTCAAGGATTTTACCGCGATCAGCGAAGTCGCCTCCTCGCCGCTCGCGATCGTCGTGGCAAAGGACAGTCCCTACAAGACGCTCGGCGATCTCCTCGCTGCTGCAAAGAAGGAGCCGGACAAGCTCTCCTACGGCATGTCCGGTAACGGCACCTCGGCGCATCTCGCCGGCGAACTGTTGAAGTACATGTCCGGCACCAAGATCGTCGCGATCCCCTACAAGGGCGGCGCGCCGGCGCTGACCGCGGTGATCGCGGGCGAGATCCCGCTCAGCATCAATCCGCTCGCGGAAGCCATCGGCCAGCTCGAAGGCGGCCCAGTGCGCGCACTCGCGGTGACCTCGGCCGAGCGCTCCAAGGCGCTGCCCGATGTTCCGACCGTCGCCGAGTCCGGTGTATCAGGCTACGACGTCTCGGTCTGGTGGGGTGTGCTTGGCCCGGCAAAAATGCCGCCGGAAATCGTCGCAAAACTCGAGACCGATCTGAAGGCGGCGCTGCAGGATCCGAACGTGCTGTCGACGCTCAGCAAGATTGGCGCAGCCCCGGTCGGCTCCTCCGCCAAGGACTTTGACGCCTACATGCACGCCGAGGCGACCAAATGGGAGCCGGTGCTGAAGGCTGCCGACATCCGCGCGCAGTGAGGTCTCTCACATGAGGACCTTGCTTGGCCGAGTTTCGCACTCCGCCCTGCTCGCCTTCGCGATCGCCAGCCTGTTCGGCGCGCCCGCGCGCGCTGACGGGGAAGCAAAACTGCTGGCGCCGAGCGGCAGCTTGCGCGTCGGCATCTATCCGGGCAGCCCGACCTCGATGGTGACAGATGCAGCCGGCAAGCCGCACGGCCTCGCCTACGACCTCGGCGGCGAGTTGGCGAAACGGCTTGGCGTTCCCATCGACTATGTCAGATTTCAGCGTGTCGCCGACATCGTCACCGCGATCCACGACGGTCAGGTCGACTTCACCGTGACCAACGCTACGCCGGCCCGCGCCAACGAGGTCAGCTTCAGCCAGCCGGTGCTGGCGATCGAGCTCGGCTATCTCGTTCCCGCGAACTCGCCGATCTCAGAGATCGAGGATATCGACAAGCCGGGCGTGAAGATCGGCGTCACCAAGGGCTCGACCTCCGAGCGTACGCTGCCGACGAGATTCAAGAACGCGACCATCGTTCCCGCCGAGAGCGTCAAGATCGCCATCGCCATGTTCGGCCACGGCGAGATCGATCTCTACGCCACCAACAAGCCGACGTTGTTCGAAATGTCCGACCGGATGCCGGGCGCAAAAATCCTGGACGGCAATTGGGGCGCCGAGCATATGGCCATCGCAATCCCCATGGGACGCGAGGCCGCGCTTCCCCTGCTCAACAGCTTCGTCGCGGAGGAGCAGTCGTCCGGCGCGCTGGACACGATCCAGCAGCAGGCGGGCTTGCGCGGCGCGACCAAGGCGACGCGCGAATAGATCGCGGACTTGGGTGACGCGTGCTCCCGTCCAGCGCAATTCAGTATTCCCTCGGTGCAACCGTCGCCGAACTGCGCTATTGCTAGGCGATCATGACCAGACGGACCGGCAGCGCCGATCTTCCTCTCCACACCGGGCGGGTTCCGCCATGGCTGGCGAGCCGCATGGCCTCGCTGGGCGCGATCGTCACGCAGGCGATCGTGCTTCATTACGGCCGCGACGCGTTTCTCCAACGGCTCTCGCATCCGTTCTGGTTCCAGTCGTTCGGCGCCGTGATGGGGATGGACTGGCACTCCTCTGGTATCACCACCTCTGTGATCGGCGCGCTCAAGCGCGGACTCGGCCCGCTCCAGGACGAGCTCGGCATCTATGTCTGCGGCGGCCGCGGCCAGCATTCGCGCAAAACGCCGGACGAGCTGTTGCAGCTCGGCGAGCGCGTTGGTTTTGACGGCGCAATGCTGACCCGCGCCAGCCGATTGGTGGCGAAGGTCGATAGCGCGGCGGTGCAGGACGGCTTTGATCTCTATCTGCACGGCTTCTTCGTCACCGCCGATGCGAAGTGGACGGTGGTGCAGCAGGGCATGAACGGCGACAAGCGCCAGGCCCGCCGCTATCACTGGCATTCCGAGGCGCTGAAAAGTTTTGTCGATGCGCCGCATAGTGCGATCGACGGCCCCGAGCAAGGCGAAATCGTCAATCTTACCGACCACCGCGCCGACCTCTCGCGCACCGCGCAGCTCGAGCTTCTCTCAGACCTCGGCCCCGATCGCATCCTCAGCGAATTCGAGCACCTCACCGGGACTGCGCCGGAGCCGGCACAAGCGATGCTGCCGTATCTGATCATGCCCGCGCATCATGACGTCCGTCCGAAGGACGTGTTCGCGCGACGCCTGCATGGCACGTTGGCTGCCGCCGCCGAGCGCGGCCCGGTCGACTTCCCCGAGCTGTTGCTGACGCCGGGCGTCGGCGCGCGCACCGTGCGGTCGCTGGCGATGGTCGCCGAGGTCGTGCATGGCGCGCCCTATCGCTTCAACGATCCTGCGCGCTTCTCGCTCGCCCATGGCGGCAAGGACCGGCATCCCTACCCCGTCCCGATCAAGGTCTATGACGAGACCATCCGTGTCCTGAAGGGCGCGATCCAGAACGCAAAGCTCGGGCGCGAGGAGGAGATGCAGGCGATCAAGCGCCTCGACGACCAGGCACGGCGGCTGGAACGAACCGCAAGCGGGCCATCGGTCGAGACCTACATCGCGGGAGAACGTGCAGCCTCTCCCGATCTCGACGGCCGCTCCGTGTTCGGCTGGGAGCGCGATGTCGTCGCGTCGCGCAAATCGACGGGCTGACGGTCCGCCGCGACGACCGGCAACTCCGCTATGGCGCGGAGACCTGGCCGCTTGCGCCAGTGAATCTGGGACGCATCGACGGCAAGTCCGAGCTTCGGCCAGCGCGCAAACAGCGCTTCCAACGCGCACGCGCCTTCGATCCGCGCGAGCTGGTGGCCGAGGCAGAAATGGATTCCCGTACCGAAGGAGATATGGCGGTTCGGCTTGCGCGTAAGGTCGAGGTGCTCAGGCTGCTCGTGTATCGCTGGATCCATATTCGCCGCGGCGAGCATGACCATGACGCGATCGCCCTTCTTCAGCCGCACTCCCGCAAGCTCGATATCTTGCCGGACATAGCGCGGCTTCGAGAACTGTACCGGCGAGACGAAGCGCAGGAACTCCTCGACGGCGAGAGCGATGCGGCTTCGATCCTGTTCCAGCCAATCGCGCAGAGCCGGATTCCTGAGAAGCTCATAGACCGAGCCGCTGATGAGATGAGTAGTGGTCTCGGAGCCCGCGGCCAACAACAGGAAGACCATAGAGACCATTTCGTCCGGCGTGATCTGGCCGCCTTCCCGCTCGACCTGGACCAGCTCGGCAATCAAACCCTCGCCACCGTGCGCGCGCGCCAGTCTCAACTGCTGTTCGAGATAGAAGCGCATCTTGCGGAACGCGAACAGCAGCCGGAAGAAGCTGACCACATTCGTCAGCGACGACATGGAATTCGCCCAGGCGATGAACCTCGGACGATCGGCCAGCGGCAGGCCCAGCAATTCGCAGATCACCGACAACGGCAGGATGCGGGCGTAGCGCTGGACGAGATCGGCCGGGCTGCCGTCGGCGAACAGCTCATCGGCAAGGCCGTCGGCGATGGCGCGGATGCGCGGCTCCATCGCGACGATGGCGCGGCGGCGAAAGGCTTCGTCCACGATGCTGCGCAGCCTGGTGTGATCCGGCTCGTCCATCGTCAGCATGTTGTTGGCGATGGTCCTGACCAGCTTCGGCATCCACCAGCGGAGGCCGGCGACTTCGCCATCTTCCTTGCGCAGCGTGAAGATCGTGCTGTCCTTCAGCACCTGCGCGGTCGCATCGTGGGTTGTGGTGATCCAGACGTCGCCGACGAGCGGAAAGCGGGTCGCGACCACAGGGCCGGCAACCCGCAGGGCCGCGATGGCCTTGGGCGGATCGCGAAAGAAAGCCTCGCTGGTGAAATCGATGCGCGGTGCCATGGGATCACCGAACCGGTTGATGGCGCCTCAACGAGATGGTGAGCGACGCCGCGGGCGCAAGGGCCGGAACCGGCCGTTCTTGAGCAGCGGGACTAGCCCCGCCCCGGCGAGCGCGGCCCGGCCTTACGCTGCTGCTGGTTGGTGTACGCGTCCCAATGACTCCAACTGCCATTGCTCAGGCTTTGCATGTCGGTGCCGAGCGGGCGGCGCGTGCGCTTGTCGTGGTCGGCGATCGCGCGTTCGGACTGCGCGATCTTGCGCCTGAGATCCCCGATCGCCTTCTGGGTCTGGCCGTCGCGCTTCGAGGACGCGATCTCGCCCATCGTGAAGCGCGCGGTCTCCAGCGCCTTCAACTCGGCGCGGTTCTTCTTCAACTGAACCCGGTGCCAGGCGATGTTGCTGTCGCTGTCCGCAACCATGTGGGAACTCCGCTGATTCGCTCCCACAGTGTATCGCGCGCCGAATCGGCGGGGCAACGCCCGGCCGAAGGCGAAAATACGGTGTTATTGTGCGGGTCTTCGCGGCTCAGCGCTCGGCAAAGGCCTTTTCGACCACGAACTGGGCGGGCTCGCCGTGGTTGCCTTCGACAAAACCGCGCTCGCCCAGGAGCACGCGGGTATCAGCGACCAGCGCCGGGCTGCCGCAGATCATGACGCGGTCATGGGCTGCTTCCAGCGCCGGCAGGCCGATATCGTCGAACAGCTTGCCCGAGGTGATGAGGTCGGTGATGCGGCCGCGGTTGCGGAAGGGATCGCGCGTCACGGTCGGGTAGTAGATCAGCTGGTTCTGGATGTACTCGCCGAGCATCTCGTCCTTCGGCAGGTGCTCGGTGATCATCTCGCCATAGGCGAGTTCCTTGACATGCCGGCAGCCGTGCAGCAGCACGACCTTCTCGAACCGCTCGTAGGTCTCGGGATCCTTGATCACGCTCAGGAACGGCGCCAGCCCGGTGCCGGTGCCGATGAGGTAGAGGTTGCGGCCGTCCTCCAGGTTGTCGATGACAAGCGTGCCGGTGGCCTTGCGGCTGACGATGATCTCGTCGCCTTGCTTCAGGTGCTGGAGGCGCGAGGTCAGCGGTCCGTCCGGCACCTTGATCGAGAAGAATTCGAGGGTGTCCTCGTAATTGGCGCTGGCGACGCTGTAGGCCCGCAGCAGCGGCTTCTCGCCGACCTTGAGCCCGATCATGGTGAACTCGCCGTTGCGGAAACGGAACGTCGGGCTGCGGGTGGTCTTGAAGGAGAACAGCGTGTCGGTCCAGTGGTGGACGCTCAAAACGCTTTCCTGATTGAAATTGCTCATCTCACCTTCCCTGTCGCGTCAATTGCGGTTCCGAGGCGGCCAGCTATGCGTCGTTTGTACACGATCATTCGTATACTAATGAATAATCCGGCTTGATCCCGCGGTCAAGGCTGCCCAAGATCGGAAGCGTTGCAGTTAGGAATAAGGAGCCCCTTCCATGGCGCATGACGCACCCCAGGCCGCCGGACCCTCGAAGCTCGTGATCCGCAATATCGGCCTGATCCTGTCCGGCGCGATGGAAAAGCCGATCCTGGACGGCGACACCATCGTTGCCGAGAACGGCAAGATCACCGCGATCGGCCGTTTCAAGGACCTCAACACGGACGACGCGACCACCATCGTCGAGGCCAACGGCACCACGGTGGCGCCGGGCCTGATCGACAGTCATGTCCACCCCGTCGCCGGCGACTGGACGCCGCGGCAGAACCAGATCGGCTGGATCGACAGCAACCTCCATGGCGGCGTCACCACGATGATTTCCGCCGGCGAAGTGCACATGCCCGGTCGCCCGCGCGACGTTGTCGGGCTGAAGGCCATGGCGATCTTCGCCCAGCGCGCATTCTGGAATTTGCGCCCCGGCGGCGTGAAGGTTCACGCCGGTGCGCCCGTGATCGAATGCGAGATGGTCGAGGAGGATTTCAAGGAGCTGGCCGCGGCTGGCGTCAAGCTGCTCGGCGAAGTTGGCCTTGGCGGCGTCAAGGACGGCCCGACGGCCCGCAAGATGGTCGGCTGGGCCCGCAAATACGGCATCCAGAGCACCATCCACACCGGCGGCCCCTCGATCCCCGGCTCCGGCCTGATCGACAAGGATGTGGTGCTGGAGGCCGACACCGACGTGGTCGGCCACATCAACGGCGGCCACACCGCCCTGCCCGACGATCAGATCCGTTGCATCTGCGAGGGCTGCAAGCGCGGCCTCGAGCTCGTGCACAACGGCAATGAGCGTTCGGCCCTGTTCACACTGCGCATCGCGCGCGAGATGGGCGATCTGCATCGCGTGATCCTCGGCACCGATGCGCCCGCCGGGTCCGGCGTGCAGCCGCTCGGCATTCTGCGCATGGTGTCGATGCTGTCCTCGCTCGGCGATCTGCCGGCCGAGATCGCCTTTTGCCTGGCCACCGGCAACACCGCGCGGATGCGGCAGCTCGATTGCGGCCTGATCGAGGTCGGCCGCTCCGCCGATTTCGTCATCATGGACAAGGCGCAGCACTCGCCCGGCAAGACCATTCTGGAGAGCGTCCAGCTCGGCGACCTCCCCGGCATCGGCATGACCATCATCGACGGCATCGTACGCACGCAACGGAGCCGCAATACCCCGCCGGCAGGCCGGGTGCCGGAGGTGGTGGCGAAGTAATCTTTGCGCAAACACCAGACCCGTCATCCTGAGGTGCACGCCTTGCGCAGCAAGGCGAGCCTCGAAGGATGAACGGCCGAGATGGTGCAGACGGGCCGTCGCCCTTCGAGGGCCGCTGAAGAAGCGGCCACCTCAGGGTGACGGTCAGAAATGTGAATTCACCTCAGCTTATTAAGAAGCCCCATCAGCAGCTCGCGCTCTTTCGCATCGAGCGGGGCCAGCGTCTCGCGAGTGATCGCAATCGCATTCGGCGCGAGCTTTTCAGCAAGCTGCTGACCGGCGCGCGTGAGGCTCACCAAGAGGCGCCGTCCGTCCTCGGGATCCTGGCTGGTCTCCGTCAGGCCGCGCGCCGTGAGGCGATCGATCACGCCCTTGATGGTCGCAACGTCCATCGCGGTCAGCCGTCCGAGCTGGTTCTGCGAGCACGGCCCGGTCTCGGCGAGCTTTGACAATGCTGCCCACTGCGTCGGTGTCAGATTGGTGCCGATGTCGCGCGAGAAGATCGAGCTGTGGCGCTGCCAGACCTGGCGCAGGATGAAGCCGACCTGCTCGTCCAGCACGTAAGACGGCTTGCCCTGCTTCACGCTCTTCTTTGCCGCCACGCTTCTCGCCATCCGTTCCCGCCCTTCACAACGACAGATGCGCGTCGCGGATATCCGGACGCGCGTCGAGCTCGGCCATGGTCCCGCCAAAGCAGATGCGGCCGCGCTCGATGATATAGGCGCGATCGGAAATCAGCCGCGCGAAGTGCAAATTCTGTTCGGAGACGACAATGCTGACGCCCTCCTTCTTCATGGTCAGGATGGCATCGACCATCTGCTCCACAATTTTTGGCGACAGGCCTTCCGAGGGCTCGTCGAGCAGCACCAGCGACGGATTGCCCATCAGCGTGCGCGCGATCGTCAGCATCTGCTGCTCGCCGCCGCTCATACGGCCGCCGGGACGGCCCTTCATCTCGCCGAGATTCGGAAACAGCGTGAACAGCTTTTCGCGGGTCCAGTACGGCGCATTCGGTCGCTTGGGCTGGCGACCGACTTCGAGATTCTCCTCCACCGTCAAATCGGTGAAGATGCGACGTTCTTCCGGCACATAGCCGAGGCCCTCGCGCACGATCTCATGTGTCGGCTTGGCAGAGACGTCCTTGCCCTCGAACGTGATGCGGCCGGTTCGTTGCGCGACCAGGCCGACGATCGAGCGAAAGGTCGTCGACTTGCCGGCGCCGTTACGCCCGAGCAGCGCCACCACCTCGCCCTCGCCGACCTCGAAACCGATGTCGAACAGGATATGCGCGGGGCCGTAATGGCTGTTGAGGTCTTGCACCGCGAGCTTCATGCCGAGGCTCCCTCGCGATGCCCGCCCTCGTAAAGCAAGCCCTCGCCGAGATAGATCGCCTGCACCTGCGGATTGCCGCGCACCTCGGCCGGCGAGCCCTTTGCGATCAGCGTCCCCCGATTCAGCACGATGATGCGGTCGGCATGCTCGAACACCACGTCCATGTCATGCTCGGTGAAGAGCACGCCGATCGACTTCTCCCGTGCGATCTGCGCCGTGAGCCGCATCAGCTCGACGCGCTCGCGCGGCGCCATGCCGGCGGTCGGCTCGTCCATCAAGAGCAGTTTTGGATCATTGGCGAGCGCGACGGCAAGCTCGAGGCGCTTGAGGTCGCCATAGGCAAGCTCGCCGCAGGGACGATCGGCATAGCCGCTCATGCCGACAAGTTCGAGCAGCCGGCCGGCCTCGCCGCGGTCGACATTCGGCGCAGAGCCCCAGAGATTGAACAGCTGCTTGCCATGCGAGATCAGTGCGACCTGGACGTTCTCGCGCACGGTCATGGTCGCGAAGGTCGCGGTGATCTGGAAGGTGCGTCCCACGCCCATGCGCCAGATCTCGCGCGGCTTCTTGCCGGTGGTTTCCTCGCCGAGCAGACGGACATGGCCGCTATCAGGCCGGTTCTGGCCGTTGAGCATGTCGAAGCACGTGCTCTTGCCGGCGCCGTTGGGACCGATCAGCGCCAAAATTTCCCCGGCGAGCAGCGAGAACGAGACGCCGCGCACGGCGTGGATGCCGCCGTAGGATTTGGTCAGGCCTTCGACCGCGAGAAGTGGGGGTGCGACGCTCATTCGGCGGACTCGATCGGCTTGGCGAGCAAAGATGATCCCGGCGGCGAGGATTTGCTGCGGCGCTGCGCCAGCAGCTCCAGCATGCCGACGATGCCCTTGGGGAAAACGACGACGATCAGCACGATGAAGCCGCCGAGCACGAGCTTTGACAGATCGGTCTGGCTCACCAGCCAGATGTTGAGTGCCTTGTAGACGATCGCGCCGATCACCCCGCCCGACACCGTCTCGACGCCGCCGAGCAGCACCATCACCAGCGCATCGACCGAGAGCGAGATGCCGAGATTATCCGGGAAGACGCTGCCCTTGAGGTAGGCGAACAGCGCACCGCCGATGCCGGCGGTGGTGCCCGCGATCACGAACGCGGTCCACTGGATGCGCTTGGCGTTGATGCCGACCGCTTCGCTGCGCAGCAGCGAGTCGCGCGTGGCGCGGAGCGCATAACCGAATGGCGAGAACACCATGACCCGCAGCGCAATAGTCACGAGCGCCGCGACACCGAGTGCCAACCAGTAGAAATGCGACGGGCTTGCCGCCCAGCTCGCAGGCCAGACGCCCAGGATGCCGTTGTCGCCGCCGGTCACACTCACCCACTGGAACGCGATCGACCAGACGATCTGCGCGAAAGCGAGTGTCAGCATCGCAAAGTAGACGCCGGAGAGCTGCACGGCGAAGAAGCCGAACACGGCCGCGCCCATGCAGCCGAGCAGCGGCCCGAGCAAGAGGCAGACGATCATCGGCAGCCCCGCCATCTTCGCGAGGAAGGCGACACCATAGGCGCCGAGGCCGAAATAGGCGGCATGACCGAACGACGCGAGCCCGCCGACCGACATCAAGAAGTGCAGGCTGACGGCGAAGATCACGAAGATCGCGATCTCGGAGCCGACGGTCAGCGCGTAATTGCCGGCGAACAGCGGCAGCATCGCAGCGATCACGAGGGTGGCGAGCGCAGCCAGCCGCTCGTTCGACGTCAACGGCCGCCAGGGATTGACGGTGAGACCCGGCGTCTTGCGCGCGGCCGCCTCCGGCTTGCCGAACAGGCCCCAGGGACGGACGATCAGCACCACCGCCATCACCAGGAAGACCAGGATGATCGAGATCTTCGGGAAGATGAGGATGCCGAACGCATTCAATTCGGACACCAGCACCGCCGCAACGAACGCGCCGACGATGCTGCCGAGGCCGCCGATCACGACCACGACGAAGACCTCGACGATGATGCGCAGATCCATGGCGTGATGCACGGCATCGCGCGGGATCTGAAGCGCGCCGCCAAGGGCCGCGAGGAAGACGCCGACCGCGAACACGGAGGTGAACAGCCATTTCTGGTTCACGCCAAGCGCCGCAACCATATCGCGGTCCTGCGTCGCCGCCCGCACCAGCACGCCCCAGCGCGTGCGCTGGAACAGCAGCCAGAGGATGCCGAGCACGACCGGGCCCAGCGCAATCAGGAACAGATCATAGCTCGGGATGTTCTGGCCGAAGAAATCGACCGCGCCCTTGAAGCCCGGCGCGCGGCGGCCGACGAGATCGTCGGGTCCCCAAATCAGCACCACGAGATCCTCGACCATCAGGGTCAGGCCGAAGGTGCCGAGCAACTGGAACAGTTCGGGCGCATGATAGATCCGCCGGAGCAGCACCATCTCGACGAGGACGCCGATCAGCGCCACGGCCAGCGCTGCCATCACCACCCCGCCCCAGAAGCCGAACGCGCTGGAGAAGCGCTCGGTCAGCGTGAAGGCGATATAGGCGCCGATCATGTAGAAGGCGCCATGCGCGAAATTCACGATCCGCGTCACGCCAAAGATGATCGACAGGCCCGAGGCCACCAGGAACAGCGACGCTGCGCTGGCGAGACCGGTCAGAAACTGTACGACGTAAAAGGCCATCGGCGGTCCGGGTTCGGTCTGAATTCACCTCTCCCCGCGAAGAGCGGGGAGAGAGAGAGATAAGGAGAGATCAATCCTTCGGCCGCAGCTTCTCGACTTCGGCATCGCTGGGCAGATAGTCCGAGCCCTTCTTGTAGGAGAAGTCGACCATCACGCCCTTGCCGTCCTTCTGCGCGGTCTTGCCGACAAAGGCACCGAGCGTCGATTGGTGGTCGATCTTGCGGAAGGTGATCTCGCCGAACGGCGACGGCATCGACAGACCTTCAGCCGCAGCGATCATCTTGTCGGTATCGGTCGAGCCGGCCTTGGCCAGGATGGCGGCGGCTGCCTTGATGGTCTGGTAGCCGACGATCGAGCCGAGGCGCGGATAGTCGTTGTATTTGGCCTGGTAGGCCTTCAGGAACGCATCATGCTCGGGCGTCTTGAGCGAGTACCAGGGATAGCCGGTGACGATCCAACCCTCGGGCGTCTCCTCCTTGAGCGGATCGAGATATTCGGGCTCGCCGGTCAGGAACGACACGACCTCGCGCCCCTTGAACAGGCCACGGGTGTTGCCTTCGCGCACGAGCTTGACGAGGTCGGGACCGAAGGTGACGTTGAGGATGGCTTCCGGGTTGGCCTGCGCCACGGCCTGGACCACCGGGCCCGCATCGATCTTACCCTGCGGCGGCCACTGCTCGTCGACCCACTGGATGTCAGGACGCTTCTCCGACATCAGCTTCTTGAACACCGACACCGCCGACTGGCCGTATTCATAGTTCGGCGCGATCGTCGCCCAGCGCTTGGCCGGCAGCTTGCTGGCGGCTTCCACCAGCATCGCGGCCTGCATGTAGTTGGAGGGACGCAGGCGGAAGGTGTATTTGTTGCCCTTTGCCCAGGTCACGGCGTCCGTCAGCGGCTCGGCCGCGAGGAAGAACACCTTCTTCTGGTTGGCGAAGTCAGAGACCGCGAGGCCGATGTTGGACAGGAACGTGCCCGTCAGCATCGCCACGCCTTCGCTGGAGACAAGCTCATTGGCCGCGGTCTGCGCATCCGCCGGCTTGCCGCCGTCGTCCTTGGAGATGACGACGAGCTTCTTGCCGTTGATGCCGCCGGCCGCGTTGATCTCCTCGACGGCGAGCTGCCAGCCCTTGCGGTAAGGCTCGGTGAAGGACGGCAGCAGCGAGTAGCTGTTGATCTCACCGATCTTGATGTCCTCTGCCAAGGCCGAATGGCCCATGCCGGCAGCCAGAAGCGCAAAGGCCGCGCCGACAAAATAGTTTCTTGCTCGCATCCCAACCTCCAGTTTTGAACTCTCTACGTCTTCTATTTCAAACCGTCTTCGCCCTTGATCTCCGCAACCGTCAGGCCGCCGACGCGCGGCAGCGGACGGCCGCTATCGGTGACGGCGACGGCGACCATGATCTCGTTGGCGCGCGGCGCGTCGTTGATCTGCACTTCCATGCCGTCGAAATGACTGCGCACGAACGCCGCATCCTTGTGGCCGAGCGGAATATCGAGCGTCGTACCGGGGCCGCTACGCTTCTTCGATGACGGAATCAGCGCCGCGCCCTTGCTCAGCACTTTCCGCACCGGCGCGCCCATTTTCGGGTGGAGGATCGCGGCGGCATGTTCCAGCTCGCCGTTCTCGCCGACGGCAGCGGCCTTGCCATAGCTCTGCGCCTTGGAACCATCGATACCGAGCGCCGCCACCGCACGCTTCGCCAACAACTCGCCGAGCTCCTCGCCGATCGCGATCAGCGGCGACAGGTCCTCGACATATTTTCCGGCAAAGGGATTTTCGATCACGGCGATCGCAGCCGCACGCCGGGTCGGCGGCGAGACCTGGCGGCCCATCTCCATCTGAGTCTCTTCGACGACGGTGACGATCTTGCGGATGATCGCGCTCATGTTTCGCTTCCCTGTTCAGGCACGGACCGCGTTCTCCAGCACAAGCGGGCGCGGTCGTTGCTCTTTTATATCCTTAGGTCCGATGACAAGCATATCACCACAAAGCCGCAGCACGGCACCCTCGATCAATCCGCGATCGAATAACTGCCGTGCACATTCCGCGCCAGATTCCAGCGCCGTGGCGATCTCGCTCTGCGACAATTCACCGACGTCGCGGGTGACAAGACGCGCACCGAGATCGCTGTCGGACTGAATCTCGTTGGCGGGTTGCCGGACGATGGCGGGATGCCCGGGCAGATCCACTGCATTGGCGATCACCGTCGCCGCCGCGTCGGCCTGCGATGCCGTCGCCGCCAGCACCGTCACCGCATCGGCGATGCCGAGCGAAAAACTGCGGCCGTGGCGCCCGCTGGTCGCGATACCGCGCACCGGATCATTCGCATCGACCCTCATGGCGTGCATCACCCCGTCGCTATCAGGCCGATCCATCAGCCCCACGGAAAAATGCTCGCCCCGCCCGAGATGCAGCGCGATGTCGCCGCCATTGTTGACGTAAACCCGGTCGAGCGACGCAGCGTCCAGCATCGCAGCCAGGATCTCTTCGGCCACACTGCCGGCGACAGCAGCCATCGGCGTGATGAAGCAATCGGCAGCAAAAGGCGCGGCAGCGGCGTGCATCCGACGCGCCACCACGCCCTTCAGCGACGTCTCGTTCCGAGCGGCCGCTCGCAATTCCGGCAGTTCCGCACAGAGCTCGTCGAGCAGACCGGTGAAGCGGCGCGCCGCAGCCTCAAAAGCCGCACGCACCTCGTGCGCGGGACCGCTCGCCTCAATGATCAGGTCAATCGGTCCATCCTGCAAATGCAGCCGCCGGCCTTCAGACAGCAATGCGATTTGCGGGAGCCGCGTCATGCCGGCCGTCCAGGGATCGGATTCTGCCAGGGCAGCTGACGGACGTCCTCGCCGCCCCTCACCTCGGAGAGCGGCTTCACATAGTCCATGTGTCCGCCGAGCGCGGCATAGTCGGTCAGTTTCATCGTGAATTCGATCGGCGCAACCAGCGCTGGCGTCGGCACATAGCCGAATGCGCCTGCAGGCATCTGCGTCACGTCCACCATGTAAGTGATGCCGCCGCCCGGCCAGACATAGACGGCAGCGCCGCCGCTGGTGACGCGCGTCAGCGCGTCCTTCACCGAGCGCGTCAGCCGCACCGGATTGTCCGTGACGCCCGCACGCAACGAACCGCCTGCACCGGCCATGAACAGCACGGTGCACAGCGCCGGCTCGCAATTTTCCTGAATGCGCTCGACCGAAAACTTCAGCTCGGCCGGCATTTCCGTTTCGACCGGCTTCAGGGCGTCGTCGAGCACATAGTAAGAGGAGTGCTCGCCGGTGGTGGACACCATCAGCATCGAGAGGCCGGGCTTGGCCTCCTTGGCGTCAAACGGACCGAGGATCGCCAGCGGGTCGGAAATGTCAGTGCCGCCCCACCCCGTGCCGGGATCGGCGACCTGGAAATAGCGGCCGGGCGTCGAGCGTCGCCCCTTCATCTTGATGCCGGTGTCGGCGATGTCGAGCAACTTGCCGGCCTGGTGCTCGCTGAGCACGCCGGTGATGTGGTCGTCGACCACGACGACCTCATCGACCTTGCCATGCCATTGCTTGGCGAACATGCCGATCGTCGCCGAGCCGCAGCCGACGCGCATGCGCTCTTCTTTCACACCGTTGACGATCGGCGGCTGGCCGGCCTGCACCACCACGCTCGCGCCGCCATCGATGGTGAGCTCCACCGCCTTGCAATTGGCGAGGTCCATCAGCGTGTCGCAGGTGACGCGGCCCTCCTTCTTGGAGCCGCCGGTGAGATGATGCACGCCGCCAAGCGACAGCATCTGCGAGCCGTATTCGCTGGTCGTGACGTGGCCGACCGCTTCGCCCTGCGCGCGCACCGTCGCGGTTTCCGGGCCGAGATAACGGTCGGTGTCGATCTTCACCTTGATGCCGCAGTAGGAGAAGATGCCCTCGGTGACCACGGTCACCATGTCGACGCCGTCGACCTCGGAGGAGACGATGAACGGTGCCGGCTTGTAATCGGGATAGGTCGTGCCCGCGCCGATCGCGGTCACGAAGGTCGAGGGCTCATGGACGATCTTGCCGTCCCAGTCTTCGGTGCGGCTGAACGGCACGAGCTTGCCGCCCTGTGACACGGTGCGTTCGAGAATGATGTGCGGATCGACGCGGACAAGCTTGCCGTCGTGATTGGCGTAGCGGTCGCAGGCGCCCGCCGCGCCCGGCTTGATGTAGCACATCACCGGACAGGCATCGCAGCGGATCTTGTCGGTGGCAGCGCCCGTTGTTTCCATCACCATGTCAAAGCCAGCAGACATTGCGGTTATCATTCGTATACGAACGATGTTGCGCGCGGTCCTGAACACTGTCAAGCGGCGCCGCGCGCGAAAAGGCGCGCCTGCCGAATAAAACCTCATTTGCCTCCCTGCCTTGTCCACAAAGCGGGCAGTTGCGCTGCACTGCGGCATGGCCGCTTGCACGTTTGTGTACAAACGGTATCGTCGCGACATAGATTTCGAGCGATCTGGAATTTTTGCGATCGCAGGGTTTGGGAACGAGGATGACGCAGGCACCGATCCGCCTCGCCGTGAACGGCAGGATCCACGACGTCACGGCAGAGCGCCAGACGCCGCTGCTTTACGTGCTGCGCAATGATCTCGGACTCAACGGCCCGAAATATGGTTGCGGCTTGGGTGAATGCGGCACCTGCACTGTCCTGATCGACGGCACGGCTGCGCGCTCTTGCGTGATTCCGATCAGCGGCTGCGCCGGACGCGACATCGTGACGCTCGAAGGCCTCGGCACGCGCGACAAGCCTGACGTGGTGCAGCAGTCCTTCATCGACGAGCAGGCCGCGCAATGCGGCTACTGCCTCAACGGCATGATCATGACCACCAAGGCGCTGCTTGCGATCAACCCGCGACCAACCGAGCAGGAAGCGCTCGCGGCGCTGCGCTACAATCTCTGCCGCTGCGGCACGCATGTCGAAATCCTGCGCGCCGTGATGCGCGCATCGGGCCAGCTCGCCGAGGCCGGTGATTGATGGCCTCCCCGCATCCGAACGGAGCTGAGCGGGGCTCGCTCGTCGTCGTCCGCACCGTGGACGAGGTTACGACCGAAACCTTCGTCCGCATCACCGCGGATGGTTCTGTCACGGCCTATAACGGCCACGTCGATCTCGGCACCGGCATCCGCACCGCACTCGGCCAGATCGTCGCCGAAGAACTCGACGTCTCCTTTGCGCGTGTCGTCGTCGTCCTCGGCGACACCGCCACTGCGCCGAACCAGGGCGCGACGATTGCGAGCGAGACCATCCAGATCACCGCCGTTCCGTTGCGCAAGGCTGCGGCGCAAGCGCGGCACTTCCTGATCGCGCGCGCGGCCGAGCAGCTGGATCTGCCGGCCGAAGAGCTGAAGATCGAAGACGGCCTCGTCCGTGGCCACAATCGCAGCGTCAGCTATGGCGAATTGATCGGCGGCGAGACCATCCGTCTCGAGCTAGTCGATAACGTCGCCGTCAAGGCGGTCGGCGACTACGCCATCGTTGGCCAGTCGATGCCGCGCATCGACCTTCCCGCGAAGGCGACGGGTGAGCTGACCTTCGTCCACGACATCCGCTTGCCCGGCATGCTGCACGGCCGCGTGGTGCGCCCGCCCTACTCCGGCGTCGACGCCGGCCCGTTCGTCGGCACCAGCCTGATCGCGGTCGATGAATCCTCGGTCCGCGACGTCCCCGGTCTCGTGGCCGTCGTCCGCATCGGCGATTTCGTCGGCGTGGTCGCCGAGCGCGAGGAGAACGCGATTCGCGCCGCAGAGCAGCTTGCGGTGACCTGGAAGCCGACGCCAAAGCTCACCGATCTCGCCGATGTCGAGACCGCGCTGCGCGCCCATCCGTCGACGCCGCGCACACTGATCGACAAGGGCGACGTCAATGCTGCCATCGCGGGCGCGGCCAAGCCGATGCAGCGCACTTATGTGTGGCCGTATCAGATGCACGCCTCGATCGGCCCGTCCTGCGCGGTCGCCGATTTCCAGGACGGCAATGTCCGGGTCTGGTCGGGCACGCAGAACCCACACGTGCTGCGCAGCGACCTCGCTCTGCTCATCGAGCGTCCGGAGAGCGAGGTTGAGGTCATTCGTCTCGAGGCCGCCGGCTGTTACGGCCGCAACTGCGCCGATGACGTCACCGCCGACGCCTTGCTGCTGTCGCGTGCGGTCGGCCGGCCCGTGCGCGTGCAGTTGACGCGCGAGCAGGAGCACGCTTGGGAACCCAAGGGCACCGCGCAGCTCATCGATGTGAATGGCGGCCTCGATGCCGACGGCGGCATCGCCGGTTACGATCTCGCCACGCGCTATCCGTCGAACGCCGCACCGACGCTCGCGCTGCTGCTGACCGGCCGCATCTCGCCTGAACCTGCCGTGTTGCAGATGGGCGACCGCACCGCGATCCCGCCCTATGATTACGACAACATGCGCGTCGTCGCGCATGACATGGCGCCGATCGTGCGCGCATCCTGGTTTCGCGGCGTCTCGGCGCTGCCGAACACCTTTGCGCATGAATCCTATATCGACGAGGCCGCGACCGAGGCCGGAATCGATCCCATCGAATATCGCCTGCACTATCTCAAGGACCAGCGCGCCGTCGATCTCGTCAATGCGGTGGCCGAGCGCGCGGGCTGGACGCCGCGGCCGGTGCGCGAGGAGAAGGACGGCGAGATCGTGCACGGGCGCGGCTTTGCCTATGCGCTCTACGTCCACAGCAAGTTTCCGGGCTACGGTGCGGCGTGGTCGGCCTGGGTCGCCGACGTCGCGGTGAACAAGTCCACCGGCGACGTCAGCGTCACCCGCGTGGTCGCGGGGCAAGACTCCGGCCTGATGATCAATCCGGACGGCGTGCGCCACCAGATTCACGGCAACGTCATCCAGTCCACCAGCCGCGCGCTGATGGAGGAAGTCTCGTTCGAGCGCGGCGCAGTCGCCGCGCGGGAATGGGGCGCCTATCCGATCATCCCCTTCCCCGACGTACCCAAGATCGACGTGCTGATGCTGCCGCGACAGGACCAGCCGCCGCTCGGCGTCGGCGAGTCCGCGTCGGTGCCGAGCGCGGCGGCGATTGCGAATGCGATCTTCGATGCCACCGGCGTGCGCTTTCGCGAGCCGCCGTTCACGCCGGAGCGTATCCTCAGGGGATTGCACGGCGATGTGCCGGCGAAGCCACAGGCGCTACCCGCGCCGACCGCCCCACAGCCGTCTCGCATCTGGCAGAATCCTTTCGCCAAACGCGCCGGCATTTTTGCAACGATCGCGGCCGTCTGCACCGCCGCGATCGGCGTTGGCGTCGCCTTGCTGCCCGGGCGCGCGATCGCGCCGATCGCACGGCCCGATGCCTCGGTCTATTCCGCGGCGACGATTGCGCGCGGCCAGCAACTCGCAGCGCTCGGCAATTGCGCGGAGTGCCACACAACGATCGGCGGCGCCGTGAACGCCGGCGGCCGTGCGCTGGAGACGCCGTTCGGCACGATCTATACGACCAACATCACGCCCGATGTCGAGACCGGCATCGGCGCCTGGTCCTATCCCGCCTTCGAGCGCGCCATGCGCGAGGGGCTGCATCGCGACGGACGGCAACTCTACCCCGCTTTCCCGTACACGCACTTTTCGAAGACTGATGATGCCGACATGCAGGCGCTCTACGCCTATCTGATGGCGCAGCCCGCGGTGCGGGCGACACAGCCTGCGAACACGCTCACCTTCCCGTTCAACGTTCGCCCACTGCTGGCGGGCTGGAATGCGCTGTTCCACCAGACCAAAGAGTTCAAGCCCGATCCCGCGAAATCCGAGCAGTGGAACCGCGGCGCCTATCTCGTCGAGAGTCTCGGCCATTGCAGCGCCTGCCATTCGCCGCGCAATGTGCTCGGCGCCGAGCTGCGTCAGGCCTATCTCGCCGGCGGATTTGCGGAAGGTTGGGAAGCGCCGCCGCTGACCTCGCTGTCGCACGCACCGATCCCGTGGAGTGAGGACGAGCTGTTCGCATACCTGCGCACCGGCCATTCGCGCTATCACGGCGTCGCGGCCGGCCCGATGGCGCCTGTTATCGGGGACCTGAAGGCCCTGCCCGATCCCGACATCCGGGCGATGGCGGTCTATCTCGGCTCGTTCAGCGACACCCCGACCGACACGCCCGCACTGGCAGCGAGGCTGGAGAGCGCGACGCAGGTCACCGTCGCATCCTCGACCGGTGCACGGCTCTATCAGGGCGCCTGCGCCGTTTGCCACGAGGTCGGCGGCATGCCGCTGTTCGGCAGCCGGCCCTCACTCGCGCTCAACAGCAATCTGCACAGCGCGACGCCGGACAATCTCGTGCAGGTAATCCTGCACGGCATCGCCGAGCCCGTCTCAAGCGACCTCGGCTACATGCCGGCGTTTAGAGGCAGCATGAGCGACGTGCAGGTCGAGGAGCTCGTCAGCTTCCTGCGCGGGCAGTTTGCACCGGACAAGCCGGCCTGGACCGGCGTGCGCGAGACGATCGCACGCGTTCGCGCTTCAGCGCATTAGCCGTGCTTCTTCGCGTCCACCGGCGGCGTGCCGTGGGTGTGGAAGGACTCGATCGTCTTCAAGCCCCAGGCCTGGCCCTTCTTGCGCTCTTCTTCCGTCCACACGATCGGCTTCCAGTCCGGTGCAAGGATGAGGCGGGCGCCGGCATTGGCGACCTCGACGCGGTTGCCGCCGGGCTCGTAAACATAGAGGAAGAAGGTCTGCTGGATCGCGTGCTTGTGCGGGCCGGTCTCGATGTGCACCCCGTTCTCCAGGAAGATATCTGCAGCGCGCAGAATCTCCTCGCGGCTGTCGAGCGCGTAGGTGACGTGGTGGAAGCGGCCGGGCGTACCGGAATGGTCGAGCGAATAGGCAAAATCGTAGCTCTTGTTCGACATGGTCAGCCACATCGCCGCCTCGCGACCGTCATTCAGCACGATCTGCTCGGTGAGGCGGCAGCCGAGATAGGTCTCGAAGAACTCCCGGTTGGCCTTGATGTCGACGGCGAGGCAGTTGAGATGGTCGAGACGGCGGACGTTGACGCCGCGCGCGGGAAAGCGCTGGGCCTGGTTCTTGAGCGCGGGTTTGAGCTCCGGCGGCGCCTGATACCATTCGGTCTCGTAATAGAGCTCGACGATGTGGCCATCAGGGTCGCGGCAGCGGAAGGTCGGCCCCTGCCCCATGTCGCCGTCGATCCAGCCGATGTCGAAGCCCGAGCCCTTCAGTGCGGCGACGCGCCGCTCAAGCGCCTGCTGGCTACGCGCGCGCAGCGCCATGTGCTCCATGCCTGATGTCTTCGACGCCGTCAGCTTGAGCGAATAGCGCTCGTAATCATCCCAGCCGCGCAGATAAACCGACTCGCCCCTCCGTCCGCTGATGGTCATGCCCATGACATCGACGAAGAATTTCAGGCTCTCGTCGGGCTTCGGCGTCAGCAGTTCCATGTGGCCGAGATGGGCGAGATCGAGGATCGGTTCGGGCTGCATGGGGTTCCTCCAAAGGCGTGGCGGTCCGGTTCACGGAATCGCGCAATCGGGCGCAGGGCGCAATCTTTATGGGTGCGCCCGGACGGCACTCGGCCACGGGCTCATTTGTACTAATGTACAAATGATTAGGTCTCGTCAACAAATCAACGCATGG
The DNA here is from genome assembly GCF_049949285.1 of Bradyrhizobium ganzhouense. NCBI lineage: Bacteria > Pseudomonadati > Pseudomonadota > Alphaproteobacteria > Hyphomicrobiales > Nitrobacteraceae > Bradyrhizobium > Bradyrhizobium ganzhouense. The sequence goes on along the minus strand of NZ_CP181318.1, from coordinate 4,106,334 downwards.
CCTGTGCGCGTCCACCTCGTCCCTTGCAGTGAACGACCGTCCCCCGAACGACCGACGGACTGCCCGAATGGTAAAATCTTCCCTAATTGGATTTGGGCTCAAGAGCCCAACAAACCAGCATTTTCCAGCCCTTTCCGCCCCCAAGCATGCATTAGGTACAAACCGCCCTGCCGAATTTCGGCACATTTAACGAAGCTCCCGCCCCTGCCGCTTAACAGTTTGTGCAGCCCCGCCTCGCATAGTCAGGGGCAAACTCCTCGGACTCTCCAGGTTCATCCATCGTGACTTCCTTTGGACGCGTGATTTCGGTACGCGGATCGCTCGCCCGGGTCGGGCTTCTGGCGGCAAGCCAGATGCCGGCCTCGGAGATTCGGGCGACCGTCGGCCGCTTCGTCAGCATCCGCTGCGCCAGCTCGGTCATCGTCGCCATGATCACCGAGGTGTCCTGCGAGAATCTCTCGCGCACCGACGATTTGATCGCGATCGCCTCGGTCGATCTGCTGGGCGAAATCCACAATGCCGCCGACAAGGCCAAATTCCAGCGCGGCGTCACCAACTATCCGACCATCGGCGATTCCGTCGACCTGATCACCAGCCAGGAGCTGCGCACCATCTACGCGCCGACCGGATCGGACCAGATCAATGTCGGCTTCCTCCAGCAGGACCGCTCCGTGGTCGCCTATGTCGACGTCGAGGAAATGCTCTCCAAGCATTTTGCTGTGCTAGGATCGACCGGCGTCGGCAAATCGACCGGCGTGTCGCTGCTGCTCAACGAGATCCTCAAATCTCGTCCGAACCTGCGCATCTTCCTGCTCGACGTGCACAACGAATATGGCCGCTGCTTCGGCGACCGCGCGCTGGTGCTCAACCCGCGGAACCTGAAGCTGCCGTTCTGGCTGTTCAATTTCGAGGAAATCGTCGACGTGCTGTTCGGTGGCCGCGCCGGCGTACCCGAGGAGCTCGAAGTCCTCGCGGAAGTCATCCCGGTCGCCAAGGGCATCTACACGCAATACCAGAACACCGATCGCCTCGGCCTGAAGCGCATCGACCCCAAGCAGATCGGCTTCACCGTCGATACGCCGGTGCCATACCGTCTGGTCGATTTGATCTCGCTAATCGACGAGCGCATGGGCAAGCTGGAAAACCGCTCCTCGCGCATCATCTATCACAAGCTGATCTCGCGCATCGAGGCGGTCCGCAACGATCCGCGCTACGCCTTCATGTTCGACAACGCCAATGTCGGCGGCGACACCATGGCCGAGGTGATCAGCCATCTGTTCCGCCTGCCCGCCAACGGCAAGCCGATGACGGTGATGCAGCTCGCCGGCTTCCCGGCGGAAGTCATCGATTCCGTCGTCTCGGTGCTGTGCCGCATGGCCTTCGATTTCGGCCTTTGGAGCGACGGCGTGTCGCCGATGCTGTTCGTCTGCGAGGAAGCGCACCGTTACGCCTCCGCCGACCGCAATGTCGGCTTCGGTCCGACCCGCAAGGCCGTCTCGCGCATCGCCAAGGAAGGCCGCAAATACGGCGTCTATCTCGGCCTCATTACCCAGCGCCCGGCCGAGCTCGACGCCACCATCATCTCTCAGTGCAACACGCTGTTCACGATGCGTCTTGCCAACGACCGCGACCAGGCGCTGCTGCGCGCCGCGGTGTCGGACGCGGCTGCGAATCTGCTGTCCTTCGTCCCCTCGCTCGGCACCCGCGAGGTGCTGGCGTTCGGCGAAGGCGTCGCACTGCCGACACGGCTGCGCTTCAAGGAGGTGCCGCCGCATCAATTGCCGCGCGGCGAAGCCACCATCTCCAGCGTTCCCTCGGTCACCTCCGGTCACGACATGCATTTCGTCGGCGCCGTGCTCGAGCGCTGGCGCGGTGCGACCTCGCAGCGCGACGTTCCGAACGACCCGGTGTTCCAGGCGCCGTCCGCCAAGACGCTGGCACCGGCCGAGACACCGATGCTGCAGCCCTCGATGGGCCTCGATCCGGACCGCTTCTCGCTGCTGAAGAAGCCGCTAAGGTAAATCGCTCTCGTGTCCCGGACGCGCAGCAACGCCCTTAGCGTTGCTGCGCAGAGCCGGGACCCACGCCGCCCACACTATCCTCTCCTAGAATCTGGGCCCCGGCTCTGCAGCGCATCGCCAAAGAGGCGCTGCGCTGCGTCCGGGGCACGAGACTTTGCAACGCCTCTGGAGCGTCTCGCCCACATCGACTATGGTTGCCGGCCCCCAGCCGGAATCCATGCCCATGACAAAGCCCGCGCAACGCTTCCCCGCACCCGCTCTCGACACGCTGCCCGAAGACATCCGCACGCGTCTCCTCGCCGTGCAGGAGAAGAGCGGCTTCGTACCCAACGTGTTCCTGACGCTGGCCTATCGTCCGGACGAGTTCCGCGCCTTCTTCGCCTATCACGACGCGCTGATGGAGAAGGACGGCGGCCTCACCAAGGCCGAGCGCGAGATGATCGTGGTGACGACCTCGGCGGCCAACCAATGCCAATATTGCGTGATCGCGCATGGCGCGATCCTGCGCATCCGCGCCAAGAACCCGCTGATCGCCGACCAGGTCGCGATCAACTATCGCAAGGCCGACATCACGCCGCGCCAAAAGGCGATGCTCGATTTCGCGATGAAGATCTCGGCCGACGCACAGCGGATCGCCGAGGAGGATTTCGCAAGCCTCGCTGCGCACGGCTTCAGCGACGATGACATCTGGGATATCGCGGCGATCTCCGCCTTCTTCGCGCTGTCGAATCGCCTCGCGAATTTCACCGGCATGCGGCCGAATGACGAATTCTATCTGATGGGACGCCTGCCCAAACAATGACGGAGCTCGACTGGCCCGAAATCCTGCTGCGTCTCGGCGTTGCGACGCTCTCCGGCAGTGCAATCGGGCTCAACCGCGATCTGCACGGCAAGCCGATCGGGCTGAAGACGCTCGGCATCGTCGGCCTCTCCACCGCGACCGTGGTGCTGCTCGCGCTGCAACTCGCCGAGCCCAGCAAGGTCGCTGACGCGACAAGCCGGGTCATCCAGGGCATCCTCACCGGCATCGGCTTCCTCGGCGCCGGCGTCATCGTCCATGAGAGCGAACGATTTCGCGTCCGCGGCCTGACCAGCGCCGCCTGCACCTTCCTGGCCGCCTGTCTCGGCATCGTCTGCGGTGCTGGACAATGGAAGATCGTCGCAGTCGCGCTGGCGCTAGCCTTCGTGCTGCTCACGGTCGGCCGCCGTATCGAGCGCCATGTGCATCGGGTGCTCGGCGGCAAGGACGAGCCGCGCGAGGACCGCCGGCAAACGTAGCGGCCTTGCTCAAATCTTCCGCTCGCATATTGGTCTGAAGCGCTGATAATTGTTCCGGAAAATTCGCGGTGGTCGCTGGCTTGATTGCCGTTCGGACCTGAGAGGCATGATGGAGAGCAGTGCTCACGACCCCGGCGACGTGACGTTCGACTTCCGCGAACTGTCGGCGCGCGACAAATACAAGCTACTGATCGGTACCGTCGTGCCCCGGCCGATCGCGCTGGTGACGACGGTTGATCCGGAGGGGCGGATCAACGCAGCGCCATTCAGCTTCTTCAATTGCCTGTCGGCCGATCCGCCGATCCTCGCGCTTGGCGTCGAGAACCATCCGGACATGCGGTTCAAGGACACCGGTCTCAACATCCGCCTGACCGAGGTCTTCACCGTCAACATCGTCTCGCACGCGATTGCCGAGGCGATGCATGTCTGCGCCGTGCCGTTCTCGCCGGAGCATGACGAATTGAAGGCCGCGGGCCTGACCGCGATGCCTGGCAAGACCGTGGCGTCGCCCTGGATCAAGGAAGCGCCGGCCGCGTTCGAATGCCGCCGCCACATCACGCTGGAGCTCGGCAAGTCGCGGCAGATCATCATGGGTGAGATCTTGTTCGCGCATTATCACGCCGATGTCGTCGATGCCGAGCGCCTACATATCGACCCCATCAGGCTCGATGCCATTGGAAGGCTGGGTGGCAGCACCTGCTCGACCATTCGCGATCGTTTCGACATGGCGACGCCGACGCTCGACGATTGGAAACAGCGGGAGTCCTAGAGGATGTCCGCTGCCGCGATGCCGCTAGTGCTTCACCATCAACGGAAGCGCCGGCGCAAACCGCTCTTCAAAGGTCAGTGTCCTGGCCTGGTGAACTGCGGCAAACGAGGCAGAGATTCCGACCGAAGCCACCGCGAGCAAGGCAATTGCGAAAACCAGACGGCGCATTTTTCGCCTCCTGTGTGAACTCGAAACACAGAGGATGGGGTGGCTCTGTTTCAGGACGGTTTCGTCGGCATGGAAAATGATGTCGCTCAAGCGGCTGTGATCGAATTCAGCTTTTCGAACCGCATCTCGTAACCAACTCATAATAGTCGCCGTCGTCTTGCGGCGCGTACGAGCGGTCTCGGGGAATTTCACACCCGCGACCACGATCAGGAATAGCAAGTCAGCCGTGACAAGCAGCACTTGCTCAATTACGGAGTTTTCGAGGAACAGTCAGATGAAAATCGTCATCCAAAGGCTCAATGGTCTGTGGCACCTCATCATCGGGTCGTGCCGGATCCGCACGCCTTTCCTGGCAACCCAGGACCGCGCGCTGGTCGTCACCTATGCCCGGCGCGTCTACCCCGGCGCCAAGATCTTCCAGCGCGACTGATGCGAGCGTCAGCGCCTCAATCGTCCGACGCCGGGCCGCACCAGCCGGGGAGATAGATCGCGTCCTTGCTCTTGGCCGCGGCCAGCGCCTTCTCCAGTGCCTTGTCGAAATTGGCGTCCACCGCCTTGCGCGTCAGCTTGCGGCGCAGGAAGTCAGCCCAGAGAAATTCGGAGAACGGCGTGGTGTCCTTGGCGAAGCCGCCCATGCGGCGGATCTCGCCGGCGAGGCTGCGGAAGGGATCGTCCTTGAGGTCGACGACGGATTTCGGCAGATCGCGGAATGGACGACGCTCGCCCTTGGAGTCGTAAGGATAGACCCAGCGCTTGTTGTCCATCACGCCCCAGAACGCTTCGCGCTCGACCATGCGGAGATCGCCGACCACGGTGACCAGCACCTGCTTGATGCCCTCGTCGTGCAGCGCGCGGCCGAGATGATGGTGATCGATGACGTAGTAACGCCCGTCTGGGCCGGCGACGACGGGGATCATATGGGTGCCAAGCAGGTCGGACTGCTTCTTCTTATCGTGCCCACGCCAGCGCTTGCGCTTCTCCTTGACCTCGCGCATGCCGACCGTCATCTGCGTCGGCCGAAGCGACAGGATCGGCACCGGGTGCACTCTCGGCTCGCGCGCGTTGGGGGTCATGATCGAGGGCCTTTCTGTTGGTTGCGAAGGCTGGTCAGGGTTCCCGATTATGCCATGGGCCCTGCGGCGGCAATATGCGTTCAGCGCGGCCAGCACCATTGTTCTGGCTGTTGCTGCAGCGCAACCCGAGCGTCCCTGACACCGGCATGACAACCCGCTCCGACAATCGTTCGCGGCGCGCGTGACCGCGCCCGAAAAATGATCAGGGAAGATAATGCGAATGCGCAATGCACGTGCGCGTTGAGAAGATTTTCTGCATCCCCTGTGTCGCCTATGCTATCTAAAAATCGCTGCTTCGGAGTGATCCCCGCCCCATGAAATCCCAGCGGCCCATAACCTCGGACGACGAGCACCGGGTGCTCCAGTTCAGGCCGCGCACGACGCCGTCCCCGGTGGTCCACCGGGGCAGTGGTGCCGTCCAGCCGCTGCACGTGCACGCGGCCCCCGAACCGCTCGACCTGTCCCGATACGAGCGGCCGCGCGAGGAGCCGGACGACTTCCGCCACCGCATGCTCGCCAATATCGCCGCGCTCGCCTTCACCATCGCGCTGACCGCGATCGGGATCTGGCTCGCCGTCAGCATCGCCGACCTGCGCCGGACCCAGGATTGCGTGATGATGGGCCGGCGGGACTGCGTCAAGATCACGACGCCGCACATCTAGGCAGGCCTTGTAGACCAGGCCCTGGCGCCGGACGCTCCCTGCCGGCGGGTCACCTCGGCCGAAACCGCTCCGGACCGGCATCCCCAGGCCTGTCCCCACCCCTGTCCGGCTCCATTGAACTCAGGGCGGCGCTCCGATATACGGGCTTTCGACCCGTCCAGAGGGGGGTTAGAGGGCGTCATTCGGGGCGCGATGCCCACCCACCGTGCCACTCTCGGATATCTGACAAATACCCGCAATATATCAAAGGCTTAGTGATGTCCTCCACATTCGATCAGGTCGCTACGATCATCGCTGAAACCTGCGACATCCCGCGCGACACGATCACGCCGGATAGCCATGCCATCGATGACCTCGGCATCGACAGCCTCGATTTCCTGGACATCGCGTTCGCGATCGACAAGCAGTTCGGCATCAAGCTGCCGCTGGAAAAGTGGACCCAGGAAGTCAACGACGGCAAGGCGACCACCGAGCAGTATTTCGTGCTGAAGAATCTGTGCGCGCGCATCGACGAGCTGGTTGCCGCCAAGGGCGCGAGCGCCTGATCGGGCGACCATGCAACTCGAATACTTCCACATGATCGATCGCATCGTCGACCTCAAGGTCGACGAGAAGAAGATCGTCGTCGAGGCCCAGGTCCCCCAGGAGAGCACCATCTTCGAGGGGCACTTCCCGGGCTATCCCCTGATGCCCGGCGTGCTGCTGATCGAATCGATGGCGCAGGCCTCGGGCTTTCTCCTGCTTGGCGTCTTGAAGTTCGAGCGCATGCCGATTCTCGCTGCCGTGAAGGAAGCCAAGGTGCGCGGCTCGGTATTTCCGGGCGACCTCATGACCCTCGAGGCGAGCGTGGCCCATGAGGGCTCGGGCTATGCGATGACCGAGGCGAAGATCCGGGTCGACGGCAAGCTGCGCGCGAATTCGACGCTCACCTTCACGCTGATCCCCTTCCCCAATTCGGATATGCGCGGATACATGGACGCGGTCGCAAAACGCGTCGGCTTTCCGCAACAGGCCGTCTCGCCATGACTGACACCGCTTCGAAGCCGGGCCAGACGGAAGTCTGGATCACCGGTATTGGTCTTGCCACCTCGCTCGGCGAAGGTCTCGACGCCAACTGGGCCGCGCTTCAGGAGAAGCGCATCAATGTCGACGAGAAGGGCTTTGCGCCCTTCATCGTGCATCCGCTGCTGCCTGTTACCTTCGACAGCCAGATCCCCAAGAAGGGCGACCAGCGCCAGATGGAGGCCTGGCAGCGCATCGGCGTCTATGCCGCGGGCCTCGCGCTCGACTCGGCCGGCATCAAGGGCAACAAGGACATCCTGTCGAAGATCGACATGGTGGTCGCCGCCGGCGGCGGCGAGCGCGACCTCAACGTCGACACCGGCGTGCTCACCGCCGAGGCCAAGGGCGCCAATGCGCCCGGCTTCCTCAACGAGCGGCTGATGAGCGATCTACGGCCGACGCTGTTTTTGGCCCAGCTCTCCAATCTGCTCGCCGGCAACATTGCCATCGTCAACGGTCTCGGCGGCACCTCGCGCACCTTCATGGGCGAAGAGGTTGCGGGCGCCGATGCCGCGCGCATCGCGCTGTCGCGCATCGCCTCGGGCGAGAGCGACATCGCGCTGGTCGGCGGCTCGCACAATGGCGAGCGCAAGGACCTCATGGTCCTCTACGAATTCGGCGACTTCAACCTGAGGGACAAGTTCGCCCCCGTGTGGGCGCGCAAGGACCACGCCGGCTTCGCGCTCGGCTCGGCCGGCGCCTTCCTTGTGCTGGAGTCGAAGGCGCACGCGGAAGCGCGCGGCGCCAAGCCGTACGCGAAGCTGTCGAGCGTCGTGACGGATCTGGCCCGCCGCAAGCAGGGCGGTGACATGGAAGCAACGCTGGAGAAGCTTTGGGAAAAGCTGCCGAAGCGCGATGGCAAGGGCGCGATCATCTCGGGCGCGACTGGCGCGGAGCCGGCGACGTCGGAGGAGCGCAGCTTCCTGAAGAAGCACGCCGACTTCCCGGTGCGCGCGACCGGCACGATGTTCGGGCACACCATGGAAACGCAATTCCCGCTCGGCATTGCGCTCGCGGCGCTCTCGATCTCGCGCGGCGCGCTGTTCCCGCCGAACGATTCGACCGGGACCGAGGTTGAAATGCAGGGGGCGCCCACCCAGATCGTCGTGGTGGGGGCCGGACACTGGCGCGGCGAAGGCATGGCGCTGGTCGAGGCTGTTGACTAGCTCTATCGGGGGATCGACATGACTGCACCACGCGACAAACTCGGGCGTCCCGTCGTCGTCGTCACCGGCATGGGCATCACGACCTCGCTCGGCGCCGGCAAGACCGACAATTGGTCGAAGCTCGTTGCAGGCGAATCCGGCATCCGCACCATCACGCGCTTTCCGATCGACGGCCTGAAGACCACGATGGCCGGCACGGTGGATTTCGTCAGCGTCGATCCGTTCTCCTCCACCGGCCTTTCCGAGCGGATGGCCGAGCTCGTCACGCAGGAAGCGCTGGAGCAGGCCGGCATCGGCGCCAAGGGCGATTTCCCGGGCCCCCTCTTCCTCGCGGTCGCGCCGGTCGAGGTCGAATGGCCGCAGCGTCGCGAGCTTGGCCGCGCCGTCGGCGCGCCCGACTTCACCTATGACGATCTGCTGCGCATCTCCGGCGGCGGCAAGTACAGCGCCTATCATCACCGCTTCATGTTCGGCTCGGTGGCCGCCCACCTCGCCGAGACCTTCGGCACCAAGGGCTCGCCGATCTCGCTGTCGACGGCGTGCGCCTCAGGCGCGACCTCGATCCAGCTCGGCGTCGAGGCGATCCGCCGCGGCGAGACCGACGCCGCGCTGTGCGTCGCGACCGACGGCACCGTGAATCCCGAAGCGCTGGTGCGCTTCTCGCTGCTCTCGGCGCTGTCGACCCAGAACGATCCGCCACAGGCGGCCTCCCGCCCCTTCTCCAAGAACCGCGACGGCTTTGTCATGGCCGAAGGCGCCGGTGCCCTCGTGCTGGAGAGCTACGAAGCGGCGATCGCGCGGGGCGCAAAAATCCTTGGCGTCATCGCAGGCTGCGGCGAGCTCACCGATTCCTTCCATCGCACCCGCTCCTCGCCCGACGGCAAGCCGATCATCGGCTGCATGAACAAGACGCTGGCAGATGCCGGCATGACGCCGGACCAGATCGACCACATCAACGCGCACGGCACCGCGACGCCCGAGAACGACAAGATGGAGTACAACACGACATCGGCCGTGTTCGGCGATCTCCTGCAGAAGATCCCGGTCACCTCCAACAAGTCGATGGTCGGCCACACCATCTCGGCCGCGGGCGCGGTCGAGGCGATCTTCTCGCTGCTCACCCTCGAGCATCAGCGCATTCCGCCGACCATCAACTACGACAATCCGGATCCCACGATCCTGTTCGACGTCGTCGGCAACAAGGCGCGCGATGCCCGCGTCACCGCTGTGATGTCGAACTCGTTCGGCTTCGGTGGCCAGAACGCCTCGCTGATCCTGACCCGCGAACCGGCCTGACCGGACGCATGGCGCTGCTTCCTGCGAGCACGAAGGCCCGCGCGCGGGAAGCCGCCAAATCGATCGGAGGCGGCCTGATTGGCGCGGCCACCGTCGGCATGCTGCGCACCACGCGCTATTTCGATCCGGTCAAGACCTCGGACTTTTTCGCGCGCGTCACCAAGACGATCGGCCCGCGCCTGCGCGAGCATCGCATCGGCCGCGCCAACCTCACTGCGGCGTTTCCGGAGAAATCGCCCGAAGAGATTGAGCAGATCCTGATGGGCGTGTGGGACAATCTCGGCCGCGTCGGCGCCGAGTTCGCCCATATCGACCATGTCTGGGATTACGATCGCGCCCATCCGGAACGCAGTCGGATCGAACTGCCGCCGCGCACCATCGAGCTGTACGACCAGATCAGGGACGACGGCAAGCCGGCGCTGATCTTCGCCTCGCATCTGGCCAACTGGGAATTGCCCGCGCTCGCCGCCCCCGCGCATGGGCTCGATGCTGCGATCCTCTATCGCCGTCCGAACATTGCCTCGGCCGACCGCATCATCCAGGAGATGCGCCAGGTCAACATGGGCACGCTGATCCCCGCGGGCCGCGACGCGCCGCTGCGGCTCGCGCAGGCGCTCCAGGACGGCAAGCACGTCGCCATGCTGATCGACCAGTATCTGACCGGCGGCGTCGAGGTGACCTTCTTCGGCCGCAAGACCCGCGCCAATCCGATGCTGGCGCGCCTGTTGCGCCAGGTCGAATGCCCGATCCATGGCGTGCGCGTCATCCGCCTGCCCGGCTTTCGCTTCCGTGCCGAGCTGACGGAAGAGATTCCGCCAGTGCGCGACGCCGACGGCAAGATCGACATCCAGGGCACGACGCAGGCGATCACCAACGTGGTGGAAGGCTGGGTACGCGAGCATCCCGAGCAGTGGCTGTGGCTGCACCGGCGGTGGCGGTAAGGCTCACTGCTCCGGCAAACCCGCATCCACCTCGGCCTGAACGATGCGTTCCCAGGCTGCGATACATATCGGACTTGCGTTCTTCATCGGCGGCCAGACGCTTTGCCGTGTCGTGCCGGGCCGCAAGCGCAGTCCCTCCGCGATCGCCGCCCTCGCCTCCTCGAACCGGCCCAATCTCTGATAGGCGGCGCCGAGCAGCAAATGCGAGCGGCCGGTCCCCGGCGTGATGGCGATCGAGCGCTGCAGCCACGGCAACGCCTCCTCGTCGCGCCCCATCACGACATTCGCGATGCCTGCGCCGAGCAGCCAGGTCCAGCGCGAGGCGGTCGGCGTGTCGTAGCGATCGGCCTGCTGGAATGTCGCGAGCGCATCCTCGAAGCGACCGAGATAGATCTGGCCCAGGCCAATCAGATAGAGCGCCGCCCCGTCCCACGGATCGAAACTCAACGCCTTGGCGCAGGTCACGAGACTTTCGACGAAATGGTTGGTCGCGCTGAGGAAGCGGCAAGTGGCCTCGAGCACCGGAATCGAATTCGGCTTCGACCGCAGCGCCTGCTCAAGCGTCGCATTGGCCCTCGCCTCGACGGCGACCGCCTCTTCCGGGCTGAACCAGACCATCTGAATGCCGCGCATCTGGAGCGATGCGAGCGCAACGGCAAGATCGACATTATCAGGGTCGTCGCTAAGCGCCTTTTGCAGCATGGTCTGCGCCGCATCGAAGCGCTCGCGCGTGGTCTGGTTGATCGAGGCGAGCGCCTGCTCGACGGCCACCTTGTCGCCGCCCGTCGACGCTGCGCGGCGCGCCGATGACGACGAACTTGGCTCCAGGATTTCGTTCATGCGGCGCGCCAGCACATGGCCGACGCCCGCGGCGAGCCGGGACTGCGCAAGCTGCGGTTCCACCGCCTCCGCGTTCACCGACGCTGTGGCGACCGATTGAACCTCGCCGCTGCCGGTCTTGATGATGCGCGCCCGCAGCGTCCAGGATTGATCGGCCAGTTGCAACTCGCCGCGCACTTCGTAATCGGATGACGCCGCCGGCGCGGTGGTGCTTTCGCCGCCCGCGTCCGCCGCCAATCGCGGCGCCACCACGCTGATGTTCTGAATTTTGGCAAATCCGTCCGTCAGGCGGCCGGTGACTTCCGCGGCCGTCGCAGCGCCGCGGGAATCGTTGCTGGCATCAACGATCGGCATCACGGCGATGCGCGGCGGCGTTCGCTTAAACAGCAGGTCCGGCTTCAGCACCGGCGCGGCCACCGCGAGCCCCATGACGATCACGCCGAGCCCCGCCACGGCGGCAACGACGGCACGCCGGCTCAAACCGAAGATGGCGCGCTGCGGCCGCACAGGCTGCGCCGCGACCGGGGTCGCCGGCTTGGGCTCGCTGTCGTCGGTCGCAGCCGACGGCGGCGCCTCGGCCGGTGCCGTGACATCAGGCGCCTCCACGACCTCCGCCGCCAGCAGATAGCCGCCGCCGGAGGCGAGCTTGATCAACTGCCGCCGCTCGTCGCCGAGCGCGGTGCGGAGCTCGCGGATGCATTGGAACAGGCTGTCCTCGCCGACATGGATGTTCGGCCAGACCGCCTCCATCAGCTCCTGCTTGCTCAGCACCCGGCCGCCGCAGGTCGCAAACAACCGCAGCATCTCGAAGGTCTTGGGCCGGAGCTTGATTGCAACGCCATCGGCCGAACGCAGCTCCGCGCGCCGCTGGTCCAGCTCGAAGCCGGCGAAACGAAGCAATTGAACCCCCGAAGCGTCTCTCAAAGCGGCTCATATAGCGGAAGTCTGCCGAAAATGCCCGAAATTCAGGTCTGAAATGGAAATATCAGAAACCTTCAGAAACTAGCCAAGCCCTTATCAGGACACCCCTCCCCTCTCGGTGAGATGAAGATGCGGCAGACTCGACTTTCCGGGCTGCGGGAATGATCGCGCACGGATGAGCTGCCAGGCTGATCCGTGCCGCGCGGCGGGGGAACGCAACAGTGGCGGCAGCGGATCAATTTGGCGGCAAGCACCGCTTGCGGGCGCTCTTTTTGGTGTCAACGGCCCTGGCATTGGTAGCGACGCCGCCGGCGCTGGCCCAAAGCACGGGCGCCAACGGCGCGGGTGGCGGTAACGGATCAAGTTCGACAGCAGGCGGAGGTGGCGCGGCAGGTCTCGGTGGCGATGGCTCGACCACAGGCTCGAACGGCGGCGGCGGGACCGGGCCCGGCGGCAATAGTTCCGGCGGCGGCGGCGGCGGCTCGGATCAGGGCGGTGGGGGTGGCCAGGGCTACAGCGGCTATGCATCGGGCGGCGGCGGCGGTGGAGCAGGCGGCGCCGGACTCACCTTGAGCTCAGACTTGACCAACAACGCCGCGATCACAGGCGGTAACGGCGGCAACGGCGGCTTTGGCGGTTCGGCCTTCAGCCCGAGCTACGCCTATGGAGCCGGCGGCGGTGGTGGCGGCGGCGGGTCGGGCGTCATCGCCACGACGGGCAGCAATCTCGTCAACACCGGCACGATCGCCGGCGGCAATGGCGGCGGCGGTGGCGCGGGTGTCGGTCCGGGCCTCCCCTTTCCGAGTTCTCCCGCTGATGGCACCGGCGGGCGCGGCGGCAATGGCGTTACCGCGACGTCTTCCGCCGGGCTGACGATCACCAATTCTGGCTCGATCAAGGGCGGTGGCGGCGGCACGGATTTCCAGAACGTGAATATTTCCAACAGGCCGCAGGCCGGCGGCTACGGAATCATCGGACAGAACCTGACGATCGTGAACAGCGGTACGATCGCCGGCGGTGAGCAGGGTGCCGCCAACACGAGCCCATTTGGCGGTGGGACCGGCGTGCTTTCGTCCGCCATCGTCATCACCGGCGGCGTCAACAGCATCACGGCGCTCGCCGGCAGCAACATCGGCGCGATCGAACTCGGCGGCGCCACGACGATGGCAGGCGCTTTCAACAGCACGGTCCAGGTCAATGGCGGCGTCACCATGTCGGTGACCGGGGCAACGGCGGCGAATGACGCAACCGGCATCACGACGCTGACGAACTACGGCACCATCGCCATCGGCGCCGGCCGTACGCTGAGCGCCCAGACGATCAACAACAATGGAAGCACGATCAGCATCGGCGCCGGGGCGACGTTGCAAGGCGTCGGCAACACGCTCAACAACAACGCGGTCATCGATGTCGGCGCCGGCGGTGCCATTGTCGACGCCGGTGCGGTGAACAATCTTGGCGGCGGCACGATCAATTTCAACGGTCCCACCGGAACGGCGACGCTGTCTTCGGGAACGAACAGCATCGTCAATGACGGCAACATCAAGGTGCTCGGTGGCAACGTCGCCGTCACAGGCAACATCACGAACCAGAACAACGGCGTGCTGACGCTGACCGGCGGCAACATGACCGGCATCACCACCCTCACCAACAATTCGACCTCAGCCTCGGCGATCAATGTCTCCTCCGGCATGACGCTCAGCGCCACCACCATCGCCAACAATGCCGGCACCTTCACCAACAACGGCACGGTGACGACGACCGCCGGCATCACGAACGGAAGTGCGGGGACCTTCACCACCACCGGCATTGTCAACGGCGGCCTCACCAATAACGGCACCGTCAATGCGGCCGGCGCGGTCAATGACGGCATTGCCAACCAGGGCACCGGCTCGTTCACGGTGACCGGCGCGCTCACGACCAACAGCACCTTCACCAATAGCGGCACAGCGACGCTCGCCGTCTCCGGCGGCAGTTTCACTGGCATTACGACCTTCATCAATAACTCGACGTCGGCCTCAGCAGTCAGCGTCTCCTCCGGCAGGACGCTCAGCGCCACCACCATCGCCAACAATGCTGGCACCTTCACAAACAACGGCGCGGTGACGACGACCGGCGGTATCACGAACGGTAGCGCGGGAACCTTCACCACCACCGGGACCATCAATGGCAGCCTCACCAATACCGGCACCGTGAATGCGGCCGGCGCGGTCAATGACGGCATTGTCAACCAGAGCGCGGGCTCGTTCACGGTGACCGGCGCGCTAACGACCAACAGCACCTTCACCAATAGCGGCACAGCGACGCTCGCCGTCTCCGGCGGCAGTTTCACCGGCATTACGACTTTCATCAATAACTCGACGTCGGCCTCAGCAGTCAGCGTCTCCTCCGGCATGACGCTCAGCGCCACCACCATCGCCAACAATGCCGGCACCTTCACCAACAACGGCACGGTGACGACGACCGCCGGCATCACGAACGGAAGTGCGGGGACCTTCACCACCACCGGCATTGTCAACGGCGGCCTCACCAATAACGGCACCGTCAATGCGGCCGGCGCGGTCAATGACGGCATTGTCAACCAGAGCGCGGGCTCGTTCACGGTGACCGGCGCGCTCACGACCAACAGCACCTTCACCAACAGCGGCACGGCGACGCTGGCCGTCTCCGGCGGCAGTTTCACCGGCATCACCACCCTCGCCAACAATTCGACATCAGCGTCGGCCGTCATTGTCTCCTCTGGCATGACACTCAGCGCCACCACCATCGCCAACAATGCCGGCACCTTCATCAACAACGGCACGGTGACGACGACCGGCGGCATCGCGAACGGAAGTGCGGGAACCTTCACCACCACCGGCATTGTCAACGGCGGCCTTACCAATAACGGCACCGTCAATGCGGCCGGCGCGGTCAATGACGGCATTGCCAACCAGGGCACCGGCTCGTTCACGGTGACCGGCGCGCTCACGACCAACAGCACCTTCACCAATAGCGGCACGGCGGCGCTCGCCGTCTCCGGCGGCAGTTTCACCGGCATTACGACCTTCATCAATAATTCGACGTCCGCCTCAGCAGTCAGCGTCTCCTCCGGCAGGACGCTCAGCGCCACCACCATCGCCAACAATGCCGGCACCTTCACCAACAACGGCGCGGTGATGACGACCGGCGGCACCACCAACGCGGCGACTTTCCTCAACAACGCCACCGGCACCGTCGCCGGCCTTTTCACCAACACCGGAACCACCACCAATGCGGGCCAGCTCAACGGCGGCGTGTACGTCTCCGGCGGCACGCTGACGACCACCAACACCATTGCGGGAGGCCTCACCAACACCGCCACCGTCAACGCCAATGGTGGCGTGGTCAACGGCGTCGTCGCCAACAATGCCAACGGCGTGTTCAATGTCGGCGGCACCGTGACGAGCGACTCGACCTTTGCCAACGCCCACGGCGCGACGCTGGCGATCAACGCGAGCGGCGACTACATCCTTCAGGGTCTTCTGACCAACAGCGGCGCAATCACGGTCGCCAGTACCGGACAATTGACGGCGACGGCCAGCGGCATCACCAACACCTCATCAGGCACGATTGTGGTTTCCGCGGGCGGCAGCATCAGCGACGCCCTCAACAACGCCGGCACCGTGACCAACAACGGCACTTACGTCGCAAACGTCGCGAGCAACACCGGCACCATCACCAACAACGCGGTGTGGACCGGCACGATTGCGAACGCCGGTAGCTTCATCAACAACGCCGGCGGCACCGTATCCGGCTTTGTGACCAACAGCGGCACAGTCACCAACGCCGGCACGCTGAGCGGCGGACTGACCAACGCGTCAGGCACCACCACCAACTCAGGTTCGATCCTGGGAACGACAGTAGTGAACGGCGGCATCCTGACCGGCACCGGTTCGACGGCGACGCTGAACGTCAACAGCGGCGGCACCTATGCGCCCGGCACCACCGTCGCAGGCTCGTCCGCGTCCGTCACCGGCAGCCTCGCGTTCGCCTCCGGCGCAATTTATCTGGTGCAGATCAACCCCTCGACCGCCTCGTTCGCCAACGTGACCGGTACGGCGGCACTGGGTGGCGCCACCGTCAACGCGGTGTTCGCGTCGGGCAGCTACGTCGCCAAGCAGTACACCATCCTGACCGCCGGCAGCGTCAGCGGCAAGTTTGGCACGCTGGTCAATACCAATCTGTCGTCGAACTTCCATTCCGAGCTGAGCTACGACGGCACGCACGCCTATCTGAACCTGATCCTGAACTTCGTTGCGCCGCCGGGCAGCGGCCTTTCCGGCAACCAGCAGAAGGTCGGCAATGCCATCATCGGTTCCTTCAACCGCAATGGCGGCATTTCGCTGGTCTATAGCGGGCTCACGGCCGCCGGCCTGACGCAGGCGTCCGGCGAGACCGCGGCGGGTTCGCAGCAGACCACCTTCCAGGCGATGGGCCAGTTCATGGGCCTGCTCACCGATCCCTTCAGCACGAGCCGCGAATCCGGTTCATCCGCACCGCCGGCCTATGCCGACAACGCACCGGTGGCCGCCGCGCGCGATGCTTATGCCATGCTGGCCAAGGCGCCGACCTTCGAACAGCGCTGGAACGTGTGGGCCGCTGGCTTCGGTGGATCGCAGACCACCGACGGCAATACCGCGCAGGGCTCGAACAGCGCGACCAGCCGTCTGTTCGGCACCGCCGCCGGCGCCGAATACGCTTTCTCGCCGCAGACGCTGGCCGGCTTCGCGCTCGCCGGTGGCGGCACCAGCTTCTCCGTGACCGGTGGTGGCACCGGCCGCTCCGACCTGTTCCAGGCCGGCGCCTACCTCCGCCACACCAGCGGCCCGAGCTACATCTCCGCCGCGCTTGCCTATGGCTGGCAGGACGTCACCACCGATCGCACGGTGACGCTCGCCGGAATTGACCGGCTGCGCGCCGAGTTCAACGCCAATGCGTGGAGCGGCCGGCTCGAAGTCGGCTATCGCTTCGTCACGCCGTGGGCTGGCGGCATCGGCCTCACCCCTTATGCCGCAGGCCAGTTCACAACGTTCAACCTCCCGGCCTATGCTGAAACGGTCGTCTCCGGCAACAATGCCTTCGCGCTGGCCTATGCCGCCAAGAGCGTGACCGACACGCGCAGCGAGCTCGGCCTGCGCGCCGACAAATCCTTTGCCATGCAAAACGGCGTGCTCACCCTGCGCAGCCGCGCCGCCTGGGCGCACGATTTCAATCCGGATCGCATCGTGGCCGCGACATTCCAGGCGCTCCCCGGTGCGAGCTTCGTCGTCGGCGGTGCACGACCGGCAGCCGACTCCGCCCTCACCACCGCCTCCGCGGAGATGAAATGGCTGAACGGGTGGTCGACGGCTGCAAGCTTCGAGGGCGAGTTCTCCAACGTGACGCGCTCATACGCCGGCAAGGGCACGCTGCGGTATGAGTGGTAGGCGGCGCCATGCTCTCGCGATGGTTCGGAAATGGTCTTTCATATGCGGAGAGCGTAGTAGCGGGAGTGAGCCTCACCGCCAGGGTCCCATGAGGCGGTGCACTGGAAGCCCATCCTTTCGTAAAGCCGATGCGAGGCCGTCAGTGCGTTGTTGCTGGACAAGCGTATGCGATCGTATCCCGCGCTCCTTGAGAGCGGCTCGATATGCAGCAACCGCCTCTCAGCCGGCAGATCAGAGCGATAGAAAGTGAACTGGATGTTCAGCTTTTTCACCGCAAAGCGCGTGGTGTCGAACTAACGGACGCTGGCCGGGATTTTCTTGCGGTCCGCAACTTTTTGAACTTGTTTGGGGGAGCGGCAAGGAGTTTTCGATCGGGTTGAGATTTTCGCCATCTGTGTCGCCTCTCGGTCAACAGCGCCAGTCTGGGCACGAGCCGACGACTTCCGGTTCAGCCCTATCTCCGGATGTATCCCCGTGCTGCGTAAACCGTCACGAAGGGCCAATCCCGACTCAAGCGCCACAGCAAGACAGGCTATTCAATCGCAATCATTCCAGATCCAAGCTGATAGTCGGTTATTGATGGATTTACGATTGCGACGGATACGTTTGCGTGGCGTGCGGATCGATGGATATCACGTCACACTGGATCGAGATAAGGCTCGAACGCGTCGATTGTGATCGTGATCGTCGGGTCGGCGTCGGGGCCCCAAAGTTCTCGGCTGGTGAACACCACGGTGTAGAGCCACTGCGGATCGTCGCCACGATCGATCGCGACAGAGTCTGGATAGACCTGGGAGCCGCGGCAACTCTCGACAACACCGAGCTTGTCGCGCGCATAGCGCGGCAGCCGGGTATGGGTGATCGGGTGGATGTTCCTGGTGCGAACGCGATCACCCGGCTTGAAGCGCTGCGGAGCCTGCTGTTGCCGATGGTACGACGGGCGTGCCAGCGCGGCGCTGGCCACCTCGAAGGTCAATTTGCGCTTGAGCGGCTTCGCCGGCTGCAATGCGTGGCCGCAGGTGAGCTCTTCGGCCGTTACGTATCCCCGCTCCAGCAGGTTCTGTTCCATCGCCAGTTGCCAGCGCTGGTAATAGGACGCGGTCAGATAGGTCGTCGGCGGGAGCCGTTCTTGTGCAAAGCGAGAATGGTCGGCGCTATATGCGCCGGCATATCCGATCGCGCGCGCCATCGCCAGCACGCGGCCCTCCCAAGCTGTGTGGAAGACAGGTTCGTTCTGCTCGGACTCGATTTTACCGAAGCCGTCCATGCCACCCATGTCGTGCACGCCGTCCATCAGGGCTTCTCCCCGGGATTGAGGGCGAGGCCCGTGCCGATCATGGAATTGCGCGTCACCAGTTCGGCGAGCCGCTCTGTACTCCAGCCCTCCGTGCCGGCGGGCCGCATCGGCAGCACAATAAAGCGCGTTTCGGCGGTCGAATCCCACACCCGAATTTCTGTGTCCTTCGGCAAGGTAACGCCGAAGTCGGCCAGCACGCCTCTAGAGTCCTTGACGGCGCGGGACCGGTACGGCGCGGACTTGTACCAGGTCGGCGGCAAGCCAAGCAGTTCCCACGGATAACAGGAGCACAGCGTGCACACGATCATGTTGTGGCGCTTTTGTGTATTCTCAACCGCCACCAGATAGTCGCTGGCCCCGCTCAGATAGCCCATCGAGGCAACTGCTTTGGTGGCGTTGTCCAGCAACGCCTTCTTGAATGCCGGATCTGTCCAGGCCTTGGCGATCACCGCGGCGCCGTTGCGCGGACCGATCTTGGTCTCATAGGCCTCGATGATGGCGTCGATGGCCGCCGGTTCGATGTAGCCTTTCTCCGTCAGCACCGTTTCCAGCGCGCGAACGCGAAGCTGGACCTCGGACAGCTCCGAGCCGTGTTGGTCGTGATGTACGTGATCGTCGTCGCGGCTGCTCGCCATGGAAAACTCCATCGCCGCTGGTTCGATTACAGCAGGTATAGCATCAAAACGCGCGCAGTCCGAGTCGGGTCATTTTCGACGGTTTCAGTTTCAGCGGAGATGGGCGGCTGGCTGACGTCCGCTTCTACCCGTAAGCGCCCGACCGAAGCCTGTCTGGGAGAGCTGCGTCTGGCGAAACCCCTGTGGTTCAAGCCATACTGCGGGCGATCTCAATAAGGGGGCGCGAAGGGCGACGCCAACGCCCTGCTCACGCGATGCTTCGCATCGAGAGCGGTGTCTGGACCTGATGGCGACGATGTCATTCTGCAGGTGTTTTGCCCGACGTGTCAAATGACCGGAGCCTGATTCAGCGACGTGCTCGAAAGTTCACTTCGTGCAGCGCACGAGGAGCCTAGAGTCTTTTTCGCACGCGGGTCGATTCAGCCAAGCCGCAGCTTGACTTAAGCACCATCACCGCCGCCAACACGACGATCGCGGTTCTACTGTGCATGGGGTTGTTTTGCGGAAATGAGTTTCCGGGTCGGTCCCGAAAACGACTACCGCCCCGTCTTCACTTTGGTCCAGAGCCGGTTGATGATCCGCTGGGTAGCCGGATCTCGCGCCGTGATGACGAACAATTTTGCGAGCGTCGCGTCGTCCGGATAGATGTTCTTGTCGTTCAGGATCTTTGGGTCGACCAGCTTCTGGCTGGCGAGGTTGCCGTTGGCGTAGGACAGGAAGTCCGAGTTCTTGGCGGCGACGTCCGGACGATAGAGATAGTTGATCAGCTCGTAGGCTTCCTTGACGTTCTTGGCATCCGCGGGGATCGCGAGATTGTCGAAGAACATCTGCGCGCCCTCCTTCGGGATAGCATAGCCGATCTCGATGCCGTTCTTGGCCTCAGCCGCGCGGGCGCGCGCCTGCATGATGTCGCCGGACCAGCCGACCACGAAACAGATCTCGCCGGTGGCGAGCGCGCTCAGATATTCGGACGAGTGAAATTTTCGCACCGACGGGCGGACCTTGGCGACGACGTCGGCGGCCTTCTCGAGGTCGGCCTGCCTGGTCGAGTTCGGATCGAGCCCGAGATAGCTCAGCGCCGCCGGAAAGATGTCGTCGGCGGAGTCGAGCATGTGCACGCCGCAGTCTTTGAACTTCGCCAGGTTCTCCGGCTTGAAGACGATGTCCCAACTGTCGATCTTCGCGTCCGGCCCGAGGATCTGCTTCACCTTGGCGACGTTGTAGCCGATGCCCGTCGTGCCCCACATGTAGTTCGCGGCAAAGTCGTTGCCGGGATCGTAGGTGGCGAGATTCCTGGTCACCATCGGCCAGGCGTTGGCGAGGTTCGGCAGCTTCGACTTGTCGAGCTTCTGGAAGATGTTCGCCTTGATCTGGCGCTGCAGGAAATAGGCGGTGGGCACCACGACGTCATAGCCGGACTTGCCGGCCATCAGGCGGGTCTCCAGCGTCTCGTTGGCATCGAAGGTGTCGTAGACCACCTTGATGCCGGTCTCCTTGGTGAAGGCCTCAAGGACCTCCGGCGCCATGTAGTTCGACCAGTTGTAGAAGTTGACGACGCGCTCCTCGGCGCCTGCGGGAGGCGAGAGCAAAGTCAGCGCTGCGGCGATTGCAAAACCAAGGCAAAGCCTGAAGCGGCTGACATTCGTCATCTCGGTCTACCTCTTGCGCCCGCGTATCGCGTCCGACAGCCGCTCCAGCGCGGTGTCGAGCGTCTGGTCCTTCTTGGCAAAGCAGAAGCGGACCACCGAGGTCACGGGGTCCTGCTCGTAGAAGGCCGAGACCGGGATCGCGGCGACCTTGTAGTCTTTCACGATCCGCCAGCAGAATTCGGCGTCGCTCTCGTTGAGCCCGAGCGGCGACAAATCGACGGTGAGGAAGTAGGTGCCCTGCGACTTCAGCACGGGGAAGCCGAGGCTTTCGAGGCCCTTGGTCAGACGGTCCCTGCTCCGCGTCAGGTCCTTGCGCATCGACAGGAAGTACTCGTCGGGCTTGCCGAGGCCGTAGGCGACGGCGGCCTGGAGGTTTGGCGCGGTGGTGAAGGTCAGGAACTGGTGCACCTTGGCGGCGACGCGCAGCAGCGGCGGCGCGGCGCAGACGAAGCCGATCTTCCAGCCGGTCAGCGAGAAGATCTTGCCGGCCGAGCCGACCTTGATGGTGCGGTCGCGCATGCCGGGGATGGTGATCAGCGGGATATGCTTGTGCTCGTCGAAGGTGACGTGCTCCCAGACCTCGTCGCAGATCGCGATGACGTCGAATTCCTGGCAGTAGCGCGCGAGCAGTTCAAGGTCCTCGCGCGGATAGACCACCGCCGAGGGATTCAAGGGGTTGTTGAACAGCACCGCCTTGGTCTTTGAATTGAAGACGCTTTTCAGCATGTCCTCATTCAGCCGCCAATGCGGGGGCTCGAGTCGCACCAGGCGCGGAATGCCGCCGGCCTGGCGGATGATCGGCAAGTAAGAATCATAGACCGGCTGGAAGCAGACCACCTCGTCGCCGGGCTGCACGACCGAGAGGATGGCCGAGGTCAGCGCCTCGGTGCCGCCGGAGGTCACCATCACCTCGCTCATCGGATCGAGCTTGAGGCCGTGCCAATGGCCATAATGGGTCGCGATCGCCTGGCGCAGCTCCGGGATGCCCATCATCGACGGATACTGGTTATAGCCGTTGAGCGAGGCGTCGGCGGCGGCGCGGCGGATGTCTTCGGGGCCGGGATCGTCGGGAAAGCCCTGGCCGAGATTGATCGCGTTGTTGTCGCGCGCGGCCTGCGACATCGCCTCGAAGATGGTGACGGGAAGGTCGGCGAAGACCTTGTTCAGCGAAGAGCTCTTGGTCATCGCGACGTTAGCCACCAACCTTGCTGGGAAGACCCGCCGCCTTCCAGCCCAGCATGCCGCCCGCCAGATGCTTGTCATAAGGCAGGCCCGCGGCCTGGGCGGCGAGCGAGGCGGTCACCGAGCGCTTGCCCGAGCGGCAGGCGAACACGACCTCTTTGCCCTGGGGATCGGGGATCGCCTTGGGATCGAAGGTCGAGAGCGGCACGACGACGCCGTATGGATAAGCCTCGGCCTCGACCTCGTTCGGCTCACGGACGTCGACGAGCAGATAGCGGCCCTCCGCGACACCGTTGGAAACCTCCTCGGGGGTCAGATCCTGTACTTGATTTGCCACATCATCCTCCAACGTCGCGGGGCGCCGCCGGGGCGATCCCGGCCGGCGGGCAACCTCGCCTCTCAGGCACCAAAAATCAAGCGCTACAAAGGCTTGAGCTGCCTTGCGCAAGTTAAAGCTAAATCGCAGCGACTTGAAGTGCGCTTTGAATCCCGGCCCTGGATCGTGAGCTTAAATCGTCACTTGCGTGCCGACCTCGACGACGCGGCCAGAGGGGATCTGGAAATAGTCGGTGGCATCGTTGGCGGAGCGGCTGAGCGAGATGAACAGCCTATCCTGCCAGCGCGGCATCCCGGAATGGGCGGCGGGCTTGAGCGCCCTCCGCGACAGGAAGAACGAGGTCGACATGATGTCGAACTGCCAGCCGAGCTTGCGGGCGATCGCCAGCGCCTTCGGCACGTTGGGCGATTCCATGAAGCCGAACTTCAGCGTCACCTTGGAGAAGGTCGGGCTGATCTGCTCCAGCTTCACCCGCTCGGCCGGATCGATGCGCGGAGTCTGCGCGGTCTCGATGGTGAGAATGACATTCTTCTCGTGAAGCACTTTGTAGTGTTTCAGACTATGCATCAGCGCGGTCGGCGCGCTCAGGGGATCGCTGGTCAGGAACACGGCCGTACCAGGCACCCGCTGCGGCGGCCGCTTCTCCAGCATCGCCACGAGGTCGGCGAGCGGGAATTCGAGCTTGCGCGACTTCTCGAACAGGAGCCGGCTGCCGCGCCGCCACGTGTACATCATCAAAATCATGAGCGAGCCGAGCGCCAGCGGCACCCAGCCGCCCTCGAACACCTTGAGCAGGTTGGCGGCAAGAAAAGTCAGGTCGAGGAACAGGAACGGCGCGATCAGGGCGGCTGCCCACAGCGGCGACCACTTCCAGGCCTTCCAGATCACGACAAAGCCCATCAAGCCGGTGACCACCATCGTGCCGGTCACGGCAATACCATAGGCGGAGGCCAGAGCGCTGGAGGAGCGGAACAGCAGCACCATCATGATCACGGCCACCAGCAGCAGCTGGTTGATGCGCGGGATGAAGATCTGGCCGGAATGCGCTTCAGAGGTATGGCGAATTTCGAATCGGGGCAGCAGCCCGAGCTGAATCGCCTGCCGCGTCAGTGAATAGGCGCCAGTGATGACAGCCTGGCTGGCGATGACGGTGGCGGCCGTGGCCAGCACGACCATGCTGCCGCGAACGATGCCTTGCGGGAAGAGCTGGAAGAACGGGCTCTCGATCGCGCCGGGATCGCCGAGGACGAGAGCGCCCTGCCCCAGATAGTTCAGCGCCAGCGACGGCAGCACGATGAACAGCCAGGCGGTCTGGATCGGCCGCTTGCCGAAATGGCCAAGGTCGGCATAGAGCGCCTCGGCGCCGGTCACGGCCAGGAACACGGCACCCAGCGTCACGAAGCCGATGATGCCGTGGTGGAGCATGAAGGACACCGCGTAGAACGGATTCAGCGCGAGCAGCACCTGCGGCTGCGCGATGATCGGATGGATCGCCGCGATCGCGATCACCGCGAACCAGACGCACATCACGGGTCCGAAGAACGCCGCGACGCGGGCGGTGCCGCGCGACTGCACGGCAAACAGGAACACCAGGATCAGCACCGTCAGCGGAACGATATAGGGCTCGAACCGCAGCGTGACGTCTTTCATGCCTTCGAGGGCCGACAGCACCGAGACCGCCGGCGTGATCACGGCATCGCCGTAGAACAGGGCGCCGGAGATGATACCGAGCAGGACGATGGTCGCCCCGCCAGTGCCGACCGCGCGCTGGGCCAGCGCCATCAAGGCCAGCGTGCCGCCCTCGCCGTTGTTGTCGGCGCGCAGCAGGATCACGACGTATTTGAGCGTCACCACGATGATCAGCGCCCACAGGATCAGGGACACCACGCCGAGAACAGCCGCCGACGTCGGCGCCCCTTCCGCGCCTGAGGCCGCTATCACCGCCTCGCGGAACGCGTAGAGCGGACTGGTGCCGATATCACCATAAACCACGCCGATGCTGCCGAGCGTCAGCGCACCGAAACCGGCGGTGGTGTGGGCATCGCCATGCCCATTGGCCGCCGCCGTTTCCGGGGCGGGAACTGCTACGTCACTTGTCATGGGAGAGCCTGGTGGCCTCTAAAATGCTTCACTGCACAACGGCGGAGGAGCGCGCGCGGCTTATAGTCCTGCGCTGCTGGCATAGCCTAGCCCGATTCTGGGCCCTCGGCATGCAAAATCCGCATGGGTCCGCCAATTGCGTCCCAATCGAGCGTTCAAATGGTGACTTGGGTCCCCACTTCAACTACCCGCCCGGTCGGAATCTGGAAATAGTCGGTGGCATCATTGGCCGAGCGGCTGAGCGCGATGAACAGGTGATCCTGCCAGAGCGGCATGCCTGACTGCGCCGACGCCTTCAGCGAGCGCCGTGACACGAAGAACGACGTCGACATGATGTCGAACTGCCAGCCCTGCTTGCGTGCAATCGCGAGCGCCTTGGGCACGTTCGGCTGCTCCATGAAGCCGAAGCGCAAGCGCACCTTGGAGAACTTCTCGCTGATCTTCGCCATCTTGAAGCGCTCGGAGAGATCGACCCGCGGCGTGTGCGCGGTCTCGATGGTGAGGATCACGTTGTGCTCGTGCAGCACCTTGTTGTGCTTGAGATTGTGCAGCAGCGCGGTCGGCACGAAGGCGGGATCGCTGGTCAAAAACACCGCCGTACCTTTGACAATGTGCGGCGGCCGCTTCTCCAGGCTGCGGATCAGATCGTCGAGCGGCACCTCGATCCGGCGCGTCTTCTGGATCAGGATCCCCGAGCCGCGCCGCCAGGTCCAGATCGTCCCCGCCATCGCGACACCGAACAGCAGAGGCACCCAGGCGCCTTCGAGCAGCTTCAGCAGGTTGGCGCTGAAGAAGGTCATGTCGACCATGACGAAGGGCAGGATCACGACCGCCGCGGTCGCGGCGCGCCAGTTCCACAATTTCCAGATCACAACGAAGCCCATGATGCCGTCGGCGACCATGGTGGTGGAGACCGCGATACCATAGGCCGAAGCCAGATTGCTGGGCGTATGGAACAACAGCACCAGCAGCATCACGCCGATCAGCAGCAGCCGGTTGACGCGCGGCAGATATATCTGGCCGGCATGGGTTTCGGAGGTGTAGCGCACCTCGAAGCGCGGCAGGAGACCGAGCTGCACCGCCTGATAAACCAGCGAATAGGCGCCGGTGATCACCGCCTGGCTGGCGATCACGGTCGCCGCCGTCGCAAGGCCAACCAGCGGAAGCACGAAATGCTCGGGCACCATGCGATAAAAGGAATGCTCGATCGCGCTTGGATCGGACAACACCAGCGCTCCCTGCCCGAAATAATTGATCAGTAGCGACGGCAGCACGAAGAACATCCAGGCCGACTGGATCGGCTTGCGGCCGAAATGGCCGAGGTCGGCATAGAGTGCCTCGCCACCGGTCACGGCAAGGAAAACCGCGCCGAGCGTAACCAGGCCGATCGTGCCGTGCGACAGCAGGAATTGGAATGCATAGTAAGGATTGATCGCGGCCAGCACCGACGGATCGTCGGCGATATGAATAACGCCCAACACCGCCAGGACAGTGAACCAGATGACCATCACCGGCCCGAACGCCGAGGCCACCAGCGCAGTCCCCTTGCTCTGAACCGCGAATAGCAGCACCAGGATCAGCACGGTGAGCGGCACGACATAGT
This sequence comes from Bradyrhizobium ganzhouense, assembly GCF_049949285.1. Classification (NCBI taxonomy): domain Bacteria; kingdom Pseudomonadati; phylum Pseudomonadota; class Alphaproteobacteria; order Hyphomicrobiales; family Nitrobacteraceae; genus Bradyrhizobium; species Bradyrhizobium ganzhouense. Next base: position 4,079,887 of record NZ_CP181318.1, on the reverse strand, counting down.
GCTCGAATGCCGGCGTCGCCAGCTTGAGGCCGTCGACCGCCGATAGCACCGAGATCGCCGGCGTGATCATGGAATCGCCGATGAACATCGACGCGCCGACGACACCGAGCGCAAGCAGCGGCCAGCTCCGCCGCCCCAGCGCGCGCTGGCCGAGCGCCATCAGAGAGAGTGTGCCGCCCTCCCCGTTATTGTCTGCGCGCAGCAGCAGCAGGACGTATTTGGCGGTGACGACGATCAGCAGCGCCCACAGGATCAGCGACAGTACGCCGAGCACCATCAGCCGCGTGACCGGCTCGCCATGGGCCGCGCCCCTGACCGCCTCATGAAAGGCATAGAGGGGTGAGGTGCCGATATCGCCGAAGACGACACCGATGCTCCCGAGCGTGAGAGACCAAAAGCCCGAGGTGACCGGCCCTTCCTGGGTCTCGGCCTGTGTGATGCTCGCCGTCATGAGGGTGGAAAACGCTTCGTCCCTGGAATTGATCCGGCGCCTTTTGACGCTTCCGGCGCGCCTGTCAATCGGCCCGCCACCATAGCAGGCGCCGAGCGAGAAGCTGTGACGGCGTGGCCGCGTTCGTCGCCTTCGCGACGAATTGTCTCAGGTAAAATGGTAGCGCAAGGGTTAGGGCTTCAAGTTCGGCGGCAGCGGTGGATCTTCACGCATCAAGGTGATGGTCACGCGGCGGTTCGCGGCCAGCGACGGATCGTCCGGGAACAGCGGCTGGGTGTCCGCCTTGCCGGAGACGGCGAAGATGTGCGACGGCGGCAGGCCCTCGCGCTCGAGGATCTGGCGCACGGCATTGGCGCGGTCGGCCGACAGGTCGAAGGCGCCGTAGTCGCTGCGGGTCGGCACGAAGCCGGCCGCAGTGTGGCCGGCGATGGAGACGCGGAGAGGGGTCGCTTTCAGCGGGATCGCAAGCTTCTCGATCAGGCGGCGGGTGCGGTCGTAAGGCACCTTGGAGCCGTCCGCGAACATCGAGCGGCCGTCCTGGTCGACGATCTCGAGATTGAGGCCCTGCTTGGTCTCCTCGAACATGACGTGCTTGGACATCTCGGTCAGTTCCGGCATGTCCTGCAACGCCTGTCGCAGCGAGGCCGCGGCGAGCGCGAAGTTGCGGTCGACCTTGATCTTGGCGCCGGATGTCTTGTCGCGATCCTCCTGATCCGGTGTCGGCGTGTTGGAGGACTCCTCAGGCTGGATGTGGTCGACGTTTTTCAGCCGCGCGCGGGTCGGCAGGCCGTCGGATTCGATGATGCCGGCGTAGCGCGCTTCGCTCTGGACGCCGAAGGCCTCGCGCATGGAGCCTGCGACGATCTTCAGCTTGTTGGCGTCCTGGGTGGAGAATGCGACCAGCATCACGAAAAACGCGAGCAGCAAGGCCATCAGATCGGCGAATGTCACGAACCAGCCGTGGCCGCCGTGTGCCTCTTCGCGTTTTTTCTTTGCCATCGGTCAGATCCCGGCGTCCGGCGTCAGGCCGGAACCGGCTCGCCTTCGGCGTGGCGGTGCTTCTCGGGCAGATAGGCCAGCAGCATTTCGCGCACCAAAGTCGGGCTCTTGGAGTCGCGGATCATGAGGATGCCGTCGATGATCAGCGTGCGATTGGTTTCCTCGTCGATCAGCTTGCCATGCAGCTTGTCGGCGATCGGCAGGCAGAGCAGGTTCGCGACCAACGCACCGTAGAGAGTTGCCAGCAGGGCGGTCGCCATGAACGGACCGAGCTTCGAGGGATCCGACATGTTCGAAAACATCTGCACCATGCCGATCAGCGTTCCGATCATGCCGAATGCAGGCGCGCAGTCGCCGACGGCTCGGTAGATCTTGCTGCCTTCGTTGAGATGCATGAGGAAATTGTCGCGGTCGCGTTCCAGATTGTCCCTGATAAAATCGAGGTCGTAGCCGTCGGCGACGTAACGGATGCCCTTGGCAAGAAAGGGCTCGTCGGTCTCGACCTTTTCCAGGCCGACAGGGCCCTGCTTGCGGGCGATCTCGGCGATGCGAGCGAGCTCGTCGACCAGGTCGTGTGCCGACAGCCGGCTCATTGTGAAGGCGAACTTCATGCCGAGCGGCAGGCCGTGCGCCAGCACGGAGAGCGGAAAGCGGATCATGGTCGCTGCGGCCGAACCGCCGAAGATGATGATCGCAGCATGGTCGCTCATGAACATGCCGATATCGCCGCCCAGAAACACCATCGTCGCGATGACGATCAAGCCCGCCACGAGGCCGGCGCCCGTCATGATATCCATGGGAGTCTCCAAAGCGAACGCAACAACGGCCGTCCTAGCCGGTGGCGCGGTCCAACCCCGAACCGCATCGAAACCCTAGAGCGCCGCCCTTAAAGCCGCGTAAAGGTTAAGTTCAGCCGATGCGACGGAGCGGCGCGGTACGCTGAAAGGACGGCGGCTTTGCCGTTCAGCGACGTCAATCTCAACGCTTTGCTAACTATGAATGAGGCACGTCAGGACGACAGTCCCGTCAGCTCCAGGCTGAGCGCGCGCAGGCGCTTGCGCGCATCGGCATCATAGGCCTGCGGATTGGCGCGCGCCTCGTTCATTCCGTTGAAAAACAGGCCGCTTTTGCCCGCGACGTCATCGCCCTGGACCAGATGCAGGATCGCAGCACCACCCTGCTCCACCGTCGACATCGGCGTGATGCCGCCGGCGCGCACCATCGTGGTGTTCATGTAAGTCGCCGGATGCAACGAATTCGCGGTGATGCCGGCGTCCTTGAGTTCGGCCGCAAGATCGATCGTGAACATGATCTGCGACAGTTTGCTCTGCGCATAGGCGCGCGAGCCGCTGTAGCCCTTCGTGATCATGACGTCGTCGAAATCGATCGGATGCTGGCCGAGCGAGGCGACATTGACGATGCGCGACGGCGCCGCGGCTTTCAGCAACGGCAGCAGCAGATGCACGAGCAGGAAGCCGGAGAGATAGTTCACGGCAAAGCGCAGCTCGTGACCGTCGCGGCTCTGCTGCCGTTGCGGCCCGTCATTCTGTGAACCGATGCCGGCATTGCTCACGAAGACATCGAGACGCCTGTGATCGCGGATCACGGCCGCGGCGAGTTCGCGGGTGCCAGCCATCGACGACAGGTCGGCCTGATAGAAGGTCGGCGACGTGTGGCCGGCCTTCACGATCTCGTCGATCAGCGCTTTTGCTCGCGCTGCATCGCGGCCATGGATCAGGACATGCGCCCCTTCGGCGGCAAGGCGGGTTGCAACGTAGCGTCCGACACCATCGGTTGAACCCGTGATCAGCGCCGTCTTGCCGGCCATGTCCATGACGTTACTCCAGGCTCAATGGATCTCCGCCGAGCGCTTCAGCGCGGCCTTGAGCTTCTCCAGCGAGAAGTCCGGGCTGCGTGCGATCTCGAGGATCGGCGTCTCGCGGCGGCCGCAGAGCTCGGCGGCCTCGGGGAGCTTCGCAGCGATGTCGAGCGGGATCACGATGGCGCCATGCTGGTCGGCGTGGATCAGATCGTCCGACTTCACGGTCATGCCGGCGACGCGCACCTCGCCGCCAAAGCTCTCGGCATGCACCCATGCATGCGACGGGCCGATCGAGCCGGCGAGCGCCTGGAAGCCCGGGGCCCATTGCGGGATGTCGCGGATCGAGCCGTCGGTGATGACGCCGAGGCAACCGAGCGCCTTGTGCACATTGCTCTGCACCTCGCCCCAGAACGCGCCGTAGCCGACGTCGGGACCGTCGATGTCCTGGATCACCGAGATGCGCGGGCCGTGTCCGGTGCCGACATATTCGTAATATTCGATGCGGCGCTTCGACTGTTCTTCGGCCGGCAGCGACGATTTCAACACCGAGCGGATCGCGACCGTGCGGGCGTAGCCGACGATCGGCGGCAGATCCGGGAACGGGCAGACCAGCTGCTTGGTGGTGTAGCCGATCAGGCGGCGCTCGGGCGCCACGATTTCCATGGCATTGCAGATCGTCGGCGTGTCGTAGCGGCCCAGCGCTTCGAGCACGGAAGCGGGCAGCGGCCCGGTCGCGGTATTGGTCACGGCGTTATCTCCCAGATTGGCGGCTGATTGACGCGGTGCCGCCGGCACAGGGCGATATAGCCGAGATCGGGCCTCAACCCAACTCAGGCGCTCTCATGGCAGATATCCGCGTGCGACCGCTCAGTGCAGCCGTCCGGGCCGATCGTCATCGAGCGGCGGCTCAGACAGGCTCGCCATTGTCGGCGCTGACGGCGGCGACGAGACCTCGCCGCCCGCAGGCACTGCCGCTTCCATCGCGCGGGCCTGATCGCGGTAGGATTTGTAGCCGAGCGGCAGGCAGAGCAGATAAAGCACCGTGCCGGCCGACAGCACGTGCCACGGATAGCTGATCAGAAGCGCGATGAAGAAGATCACCGCGACGAACGCCGGCAGCACCAGCTCCGGAGGCACCCGCATGCGCATGCTCTTGCCAGAGAACACCGGCAGGCGCGACACCATCAGGAACGCGATCAGCAGCGTGTAGCCGGCCGTCAGGGCCGCAGGCCAGCGCCCCAGCTCCAGGAACGCCGCATAGATCGGCAGCATTACGGTGATCGCGCCAGCCGGCGCGGGCATGCCGGTGAAGAAATTGGCGGCGAAGGCCGGCTTGTTCGGATCGTCCAGCGTGGCGTTGAAGCGCGCGAGCCGCAGGCACATGGAGATCGCAAACACCATGGCCGCGATCCAGCCGGCATTGCCGAGTTCGTGCAGCTGCCAGAAGTACAGCATCAAGCCCGGGGCGACGCCGAAATTGACGAAGTCGGCGAGGCTGTCGAGCTCGGCGCCGAACTTCGACTGACCCTTGATCAGGCGCGCGACGCGGCCGTCGATGCCGTCGAGCGCGGCTGCGAACACGATGGCGTAGACGGCGAGCGACATCCGCCCCTCGATCGACAGCCGGATCGAGGTCAGGCCGGCGCAGATCGCCAGCAGCGTGATGACGTTGGGCACCAGCATCCGCACCGGGATCGGGCGGAACCGCCGGCGGCGTATGTCGGGATCTCTGAAGTCGTAGGGCGTCATTGGCTCGTCCTCACCTGAAGGCGAGATATAGCAAGCCGCGTTCCCCTCCGCCATTGCGGCGGAAGGCCCCTGACATCGGCCCAATGGTTAATTGGCGCGGTAGGCGCGGGCCGGGTCGTCTCCGGTGAGATCGGCCAGGATGGTCTCGCCGGCGATCGCCGTCTGCCCTTCCGAGACCAGCGCCTTGGTGCCAACAGGCAGGTAGACATCGAGCCGCGAGCCGAAGCGGATCAGGCCGAACCGCTCACCGGCCCCGAGCGCCTGCCCTTCCTTGACAAAGCACACGATGCGCTTTGCGACGAGGCCTGCGATCTGGATCACGCCGATCCGGCCCTGCGGGGTCGAGATGACAAGCGAATTGCGCTCATTGTCCTCGCTCGCCTTGTCGAGCTCGGCATTGATGAACAGGCCGGGCCGATAGGCGATGCGATCGACCCTGCCTGCAATCGGGCTCCGGTTCACATGGCAGTTGAACACGCTCATGAACACCGAGATGCGCGGCAGCGGCCGGTCGCCGAGCCCGAGCTCTGCCGGCGGCAGCGCCATGGTGATCATCGAGACGCGGCCGTCGGCAGGCGACACCACGAGCCCGTCGCGCACCGGCGTCACGCGCACGGGATCGCGGAAGAATAGCGCGCACCACACGGTGATGATGGTGCCGATCCACCCCAGCGGCGACCACAGCCAGAACAGAACGAGGCTTGCCAGTGCAAAGCCGCCGATGAAGGGATAGCCCTCCTTGTGGATCGGCGGGATCTGACGCTGGATCGAATCGAGAATGGACATCGCTATCTGCCGCTCAGGGGTTGATGGCGCGGGTCGTCTCGCGCGGTGGGGTTGTTTAGGCCAGAGTTGGGACCGGAGACAAGCTCACTCCGCGGCCGCCTGCGCCGTGAGGGCATCCTCGACCGGGGGCGGCTCCCGGTTGGGCGCCTCGCTACTGTCGGCCATCCGGGCCAGTTTCTCGCGCGCGGCCTCGGCCTCGCGCTGCCTGTTCCACATGCTGGCGTAGAGACCGCCCTGTGCGAGCAGGCTGGCATGGGTGCCGCGCTCAGCGATGCGGCCCTGGTCCAGCACGATAATCTCGTCGGCACCGACAATGGTCGAGAGCCGGTGCGCGATCACGAGCGAGGTGCGATTCTTCGCCACACGGTCGAGCGCGCCCTGGATCTCGTGCTCAGTGTGGGTGTCGAGCGCCGAGGTCGCCTCGTCCAGCACCAGGATCGGCGGCGCCTTCAAGACGGTGCGCGCGATCGCGACGCGTTGCTTCTCGCCGCCGGACAGTTTCAAGCCACGTTCGCCGACCGGGGTCTCGTACCCCATCGGCGCCATGCGGATGAAATTGTCGATCTGCGCGAGCCGCGCCGCCTCCTCCACCTCGGCATCATCGGCGTCCCAGCGGCCATAGCGGATGTTGTAGCGGATGGTGTCGTTGAACAGCACGGTGTCCTGCGGCACCATGCCGATCGAGGCGCGCAAGCTCGCCTGCGTGACTTCGCGGATGTCCTGGCCATCGATCAGGATCTTGCCACCGGAGATGTCGTAGAGGCGGAACAGCAGGCGCGAGATCGTCGATTTGCCGGCGCCGGATGGGCCAACAATCGCCACCGTCTTGCCGGCCGGCACCTCGAAGCTGATGCCTTTCAGGATCGGCCGCGCCGGGTCATAGGCAAAGCGCACGTCCTCGAAGCGCACGGTCCCGGCGGAGACGACCAGCGGCTTCGCGCCCGGCGCGTCCTTGATCTCGGCCTCGCGGCCGATCACGCCGAACATCTTCTCGATGTCGATGATTGCCTGCTTGATCTCGCGATAGACCATGCCCATGAAATTCAAGGGCTGGTAGAGCTGGATCATCATGGCGTTGACCAGCACGAAATCGCCGACCGTATTGGTACCGTTGCGCACGCCGATCGCGCACATCAGCATGGTGGCGGTCAGGCCCAGCGTGAAGATCACGGCCTGTCCCGTGTTGAGCACGGCGAGCGACGTATAAGCTTGGACGCTCGACTCCTCGTAGCGTGCGACCGAGCGGTCGTAGCGTTGCGCCTCGCGCGCCTCGGCGCTGAAATACTTGACGGTCTCGTAGTTGAGCAGCGAGTCGATCGCCTTGGTGTTCGCCTCTGTGTCGGAATCGTTCATCTTGCGACGGATGCCGATCCGCCACTCGGTCGCGACGTAGGTGTAGTACATGTAGACCGCCACCGTGGTCAGCGTCGCGAGCACGTAGCGCCAGTCGAACTGCCAGAGCAGGACCGCCATCAGCAGCGAGACCTCGACGATGGTCGGGATCAGCTGGAGGATCACCATGCGCACGATGACCTCGATGCCCGCGCGGCCGCGCTCGAGCACGCGCGTCAGGCCGCCGGTCTTGCGCTCGAGGTGAAAACGCAGCGAGAGCTCGTGCATATGGATGAAAGTGATGTTCGCGAGCTTGCGTACCGCATGCATGGCGACACGTGCAAAGATGCCGTCGCGCCATTGCGTCAGCACCGCCATCACGATGCGCGTGACGCCGTAGCTCGCCGTCAGGATCAGCGGCGATGCGACCACCCAGAGGTGCCAGTTGCCGGGCTGCACGGGTGCGGTGTTGGCGCCCGTGAGCGCGTCGGTTGCCCATTTGAAGCTGAACGGCACCGTCAGCGTGATCAGCTTGGCGGCGAGCAGCAGCACCATCGACCAGACCACCCGCATCTTCAGGTCGACGCGGTCGCCCGGCCAGATATATGGCCACAGATGCGCCAGCGTGCCCATCAGGGTTGCCCGCTCCAGCGGTCCGTCGGCAGGCGCTGGCACGTCGGGGACGTCTGGCGAATGAGGTGGGCTCATCAAAAAACCTGGAGGCCCGCCGGATGCGGGCGCGTTGCGATTAACTGTTTTCGCTCGTCATATAGAAGCTTCCGGGGGCCAGCGCACCCCGCCAGATGGCGAATCTTCGATTGTTTGTCGTCATTTACCGGTAGATTTCCGGGTGACCCGAATCACCGATTGGGCTTGACGCCCGTTCGCTGCAATGCATCATGGCGCCAATGAGCACGATCAAAACCGTCTGTGTCTATTGCGGCTCCGGTCCCGGAACCAATCCCCACTTCACCGAAGGCGCCAAGGCGTTCGGCAAGGCGCTCGCCGAGAACAACATCCGTCTGGTCTATGGCGGCGGCTCGCTTGGCCTGATGGGCTCGGTCGCGACCTCCGTGCTCGATCACGGCGGCATCGTCACCGGCATCATTCCCGAATTCCTCCGGAAGCGCGAGAACGCGCTGACCCGCGTGCAGGAAATGATCGTCACCCCCGACATGCACGAGCGCAAGCGGCTGATGTTCGAGCACTCCGACGCCTTCGTGGCGCTGCCGGGCGGTCTCGGCACGCTGGAGGAGCTGGTTGAGCAATTGACCTGGAAGCAGCTCGGCCGTCACGCCAAGCCGGTGCTGCTCGCCAACATCGACAATTTCTGGGAGCCGCTGTTCTCGCTGCTGTCGCACATGCGCCAGACCGAGTTCATCCGCCCCGGCCTTTCGGTCGATATCCTCAAGGCCGATCGCGTCGAGGACATCTTGCCGAAGTTGAAGTCGGCGGTGGCCCAGATCGCCGAGGCGGAAAAGCAGCTCGCCCCGGACGTGGCGCGCAAGCTGTAATCACGCCTGCGGAAACGTCACCGCCTCGATCCGGTTACCATCGGGATCGACGACGAAGGCTGCGTAGTAGCGCACGCGGTCGTGCGGGCGAATGCCCGGCGCGCCATCGGATGTGCCGCCGGTCGCAAGGGCTGCCGCATGAAACGCATCGACCTCGGCCGTTGTCTTCGCCCGCAGGCAGATGTGCACGCCGCTCTCCGGCGCTACATGCGGCATGGCCTCGCGCAGATTGATCCAGAATTCGGGATAGGCCTTGCCGAATCCGATCGTGCGCGGTCGCGTGACCAGGCGGGTGAGGCCGAGGGCGGCGAGCGTGGCCTCGTAGAACTCTGTGGAGCGTTCGAGATCGCTGACTCCGACGGAGATATGGTCGATCATTGGTCGCGCTCCCTCCCCTCGTCGTTGCAAGCGTAGCGAAGCAATCCAGACTGCCGCCGCGGAAACACTCTGGATTGCTTCGCTGCGCTCGCAATGACGGTGTTTGTGGCAACACCTACGCAGGCGCGCCCGACTTCACGAGCTTGTAGATCACCGAATCCATCAGCGCCTGGAACGAGGCGTCGATGATGTTCGGGGACACGCCGACCGTGGTCCAGCGATCGCCGTTCTCGTCCTCGCTCTCGATCAGGACGCGCGTGACCGCGCCGGTACCGCCATTGAGGATACGCACGCGGTAGTCGATCAACGTCAGACCCTCGATGTACTTCTGATACTTGCCGAGGTCCTTGCGCAGGGCGACGTCGAGCGCGTTGACGGGGCCGTTGCCCTCGGCTGCTGAAATCAGATGCTCGCCGGCGACGTCGACCTTCACCACGGCCAAAGCAACGGTGACACGCTCACCAAGGGCGTTGTAGCGCTGCTCGACGTTGACGTCGAACTGCTCGACCTCGAAATAATGCGGGACCTTGCCGAGCGTGCGGCGCGCCAGCAGATCGAACGAGGCGTTGGCGGATTCGTAGGCGTAACCGGCGGCCTCGCGCTCCTTCAATTCGTCGACCAGCCGGGTCAGCTTCGGATCGCTTTTCTCGTAAGCAATGCCCGCGCGGTCGAGCTCGGCCATGACGTTGGAGCGGCCGGCCTGGTCGGACACCAGCACCTTGCGGTGATTGCCGACGGTCTCTGGCAACACATGTTCGTAGGTCTGCGGATCCTTCATCACGGCGGAGGCGTGAATGCCGGTCTTGGTAACGAAGGCGCTCTCGCCGACATAGGCGGCATGGCGGTTCGGCACGCGATTGAGCATGTCGTCGAGGGTACGCGAGACCTTGACGAGGGTCGCCAGTTTCTCCGGCGTGACGCTGATATCGAAGGCGTCCGAAAACTCCTTCTTCAATTTCAGCGTCGGGATCAGCGAGCAGAGGTTGGCGTTGCCGCAGCGCTCGCCGAGACCGTTCAGCGTGCCCTGGATCTGCCGCGCGCCGGCGCGCACCGCGGCGAGCGAATTCGCCACCGCCTGCTCGGTGTCGTTATGGGCGTGGATGCCGATGTGGTCGCCGGGGATGTGCTTGGTCACCTCGGTGACAACAGCCTCAATCTCGTTCGGCATGGTGCCGCCATTGGTGTCGCACAACACCACCCAGCGTGCGCCGGCTTCATAGGCAGCCTTGGCGCAGGCGAGCGCAAAGCTCGCATCTTCCTTATAGCCGTCGAAAAAATGCTCGCAGTCGAGCATCACTTCCCGGCCAGCCGCTTTTGCCGCTGCGACGCTGTCACGGATCGAGGCGAGGTTTTCTTCTTTCGTCGTCTCCAGCGCGACGCGCACCTGATAGGCTGACGACTTCGCAACGAAGCAGATCGCGTCGGCCCTCGCTTCCAGAAGCCCGGCGACGCCGGGATCGTTGGAGACCGAGCGCCCTGCTCGCCGCGTCATGCCGAAGGCGGTGAAGCGCGCATGGTTCAGCTTCGGCTTGTTGCCGAAAAATTCGGTGTCGAGCGGATTGGCACCGGGATAGCCACCCTCGACATAGTCGATGCCGAGCTCATCGAGCATCGCCGCGATGATCTGCTTGTCGGTCAGCGTGAAATCGACGCCATTGGTCTGCGCACCGTCGCGCAGCGTGGTGTCGAAAAGATAAAGGCGCTCCTTGCTCATTGCGGTACTCCGAGCGTCTTCTTCATGGTGGTGTTGGCGAGCCATTCGTCATTGATGGTGACGCTGTTGCGCTGCATGGGGACGTAGCCGCGCTTCGCGAAGAAATTTTGGGCGGTGTCGCTGGCATCGACCGTGAGCGCTGCAGCGCCACGGCCGCCCGCGAGCTTTTCCAGCGCGTCAACCAGCATGGTCGCGATGCCCTGCCGGCCAACTGCCGGATGCACATAGAGCATGCGGATGTGATCGGTGCCGCGCAGCGAGGCGAAGCCGACGGGCGAGCCATCCAGCGTGGCGATCAGCGTCAGGTCGGAGGCGAGCCGCTTGCCGAACTCCTCGGTCTCGGCCGCCTCCATCCAGGCTTCCCGCTGCGCCTCGCTGTAGTCGTCACCGGTCAGCTCCTGGATGCTGGCGACGAAGATCGCGGCCAGCATAGGAACGTCGGCCGGCAAAAACGGCCGCAAGCCGGGCTTGGGATGCGCTTGTGCCATCACGCGAGCTCCCATGTCGTCAGCGGCTTTCCGTCGGAATCCTTGCCATCCTTGATCACGACGCCCTTGGCGGCGAGCTCGTCGCGGATGCGATCGGATTCCTTGAAGTCTTTTCGCGCCCGCGCAGCCGTGCGCTCCGCGATCAGGCGGTCGATCTCGCCGGCGTCGACGCCGCTCGCACGCTGCTTCCGGCCTTCCCATTGCGCCACGCTCTCGGACAGGAAGCCCAGCAGACGCAGCGAGGCCGACAGCCCGGCCGCATCGGACGAATTGCGCAGGCCATGCAGCGCCGCGATCGCCAGCGGCGTGTTCAGGTCGTCAAGCAGGGCCTCGAGCACGGACGCCGCCGGCTCTGACGGCGCGACGTCAGCCGCAAAGCGGTACCAGTCGTTGAGTGTCTTGGCGCTCTCGTCCAGCGACTTCATGGTCCAGTCGATCGGCGAGGTGTAGTGCGTCTTCAGCATGTTGAGGCGCAGCACCTCACCCGGCCAGTCCGCGAGCAGCTCGTGGATGGTGATGAAGTTGCCGAGGCTCTTCGACATCTTCTCGCTCTCGACCTGCAGGAAGCCGTTGTGCATCCAGTAGTTCGCCATGCGCTGCTGGTGGAAGGCGCAGCAGGTCTGGGCGACCTCGTTCTCGTGATGCGGAAACACGAGATCGATCCCGCCGCCATGGATGTCGAACTGCTCGCCGAGATGCTTCCAGGCCATGGCCGAGCACTCGATATGCCAGCCCGGGCGTCCCTGAGCGGCGATGCCGGCCGGCGACGGCCAGGACGGCTCGCCCGGCTTAGACGGCTTCCACAGCACGAAATCAGTCGAATCCTTTTTGTAGGGCGCGACGTCGACGCGTGCACCGGCGATCATTTCGTCGAGCGACCGCTTCGACAGCGCGCCATAGCGCGGCAGCGTGGAGTTGGCCGCGTTCATCGCCTGTGGCGAGAACAGCACGTGGTCCTCGGCGGCATAGGCAAAGCCGCCGGCAATGAGCCGTTCGATGATCTCGCGCATCTCGCCGATATGCTCGGTTGCGCGCGGCTCCACGCTCGGCCGCAGCGCGCCGAGCGCATCGACGTCAGCGTGAAACTGCTGTCCGGTCTGCTCGGTGACCTTGCGGATCGCCTCGTTCAGCGGCAGGCCGGGAAAATCCCGCGCGGCACGGTCGTTGATCTTGTCGTCGACGTCGGTGATGTTGCGGACATACTTCACGTGCGCCTCGCCATAGAGATGGCGGAGCAGCCGAAACAGCACGTCGAACACGATCACCGGCCGCGCATTGCCGATATGGGCGAAGTCATAGACGGTCGGTCCGCAGACATACATGCGGACGTTCTTCGCATCGAGCGGCACGAAGGCGCGCTTTTCCCGGCTCAGCGTATCGTAAAGACGCAATTCCATATGGACACCCGTCGGCTGTTGGCCGGGCGTCCAGTGCTCTCAATGTGGTTGAGAAAAGACGGCTCCAGCCAGCGAATCGCTAGCTCGTAATCTCGCGGCAAATAATGCAGATGGCGAGGAGACCGTTCATGCGGCGACATATGGGCCACGAAGGCGCCTTTCGTCAAGAGAGCCGCGAAAATGCCGTTTTATCTCCGCAATGCGCGGCCGCCCCGCCTTGATGGTTCGTCATCCTTAACCTTTTGACCTTAATTTGGAACCCGGCGGTCCCCCAGCCCCGGTGCATCCATGCGATCCCTGTTCGCGCTCGTCTCCTGTGCCTCCATTGTCGCAGCGTCCGGCGCTTTCGCCGAGACCCGCGTCTTCATCATCGCCAACCAGGCGGATGGCTACGGAGTCGATCAGTGCCTGGCCAAGGGCGAGAAATGCAGTGCGCAGGTCGCCCGCACCTACTGCCAGTCACGGGACTTTGCGCAGGCATCGGCCTACCGCCGGGTCGATCCCGACGAAATTACCGGCTCTGTCCCCAAATCCGGCGCAAACTGCTCCCATGGCCATTGCGACGAATATGTTGCAATCACCTGCCAGCGCTGAATTCGCTCGGAACTGGCGGACCTTAGGACCCCTCTTCGACCCCTGAAACGACGTGACGATGCCGCAGGAAGCGGCTATTGGAGGGCGCGCTTCGGCCCCCCAACTCACATTGGAAGTCACCTGGGGCCGTGACCTCGCTAGAATGGCGGATATGCCTGAATTTTTGTCTCTGTCCCGTCCTCGCTCCCTCCTTGCCTGCGCCGTGCTTCTGAGCGCGCTCGTGCTCGCCACGGACGCCTTTGCACAGGCCGGCCCGCCTGGAGCGCCGCCGCCGGCCCAAGGCGGCCTCGGACCGAATCCGATGTGTGCACGGCTGGAAGGACAGCTCGCCGCGCTCAACGGTGGGGCGAGCGGCGACCCCGCGCGCGACGACCAGATCCGCCGCTACCAGGAGTCCCAGACCCGCCAGCAGGCCGAACTCGATCGCGTCACCATGCAGGCCAAGCGCATGGGCTGCGATTCCTCCGGCTTCTTCTCGCTGTTCAACGGCCAGTCGGCGCAATGCGGTCCGGTCAACACCCAGATCCAGCAGATGCGCGCCAATCTTGACCAGATCACCGGCAATCTCGAACGCTTGCGCGGCGGCGGTCCCGGCGGCGGCAGCCCCGAGCGCGACAGCCAGCGCCGCTCGGTGCTGATTGCGCTTGCGCAGAACAATTGCGGCCCGCAATACGCCAATGCCGCGCAGTCGCAGGGCGGCAACTTCCTGAGCAATCTGTTCGGCGGCAACAACGCCAACAATCCGCCGCAGGTCGCACCGCCCTCCGATCTCGGCGGCCCGCAATCCGGCACTTATCGGACCGTGTGCGTGCGCACCTGCGACGGCGCCTATTTCCCGATTTCGTTCGCGACCGTTCCGGCGCGCTTCCCCGACGACGAGAAGACCTGCAAGGCGCTGTGCCCGGCAGCCGAAGCCGTGCTCTACGCCCACCGCAATCCCGGCGAGGACATGAGCTCGGCGGTCTCGATCAGCGGCCAGCCCTACACGGCGCTGCCGACCGCCTTCAAATTCCGCAGCGAGTTCAACCCGTCCTGTTCGTGCAAAGCGGCGGGCCAGACCTGGGCCGACGCGCTGAAATCGGCCGACGACAAGGCGGCCGTCGAGCAGCAGGGCGACATTATCGTCACCGAGGAGAGCGCCAAGAAGATGCAGCAGCAGCGGCTCGGAAAGGGGGCGCCTGCAGCGACGGCCAAGAAGGGCGCAGCTCCGGCGCCCACGACCGCGACCGCACCGGCAGCGGCATCGCCAGCGGACGCGAGCACGACCACCACCTCGGAGAACAAGCCGATCCGTTCGGTCGGGCCGACCTTCCTGCCGCAGCAGCAGAAGTAGACCGTTACGCTCTATCAAGCCCCGCGAACGAGCGGCCGCCTCGCGCGGCCGTTTCGCTGTTACTGCCCGCCCTCGCGGCTCCACGGGAAGAGATTGGCCGGAAAGTCCGCCGCGTACCGCTTTCCCTTTGGGGGCGGCGGTGGCTCGTCCGGTGGATTCGGGTTCGGCTCGACCACCCGCCGGTAGAGATGCCAGGTGGCGTGACCAAGTACCGGCAGAACGACAGCGAGACCGACGAAGAGTGGTAGCGAGCCGATCACCAGCAGCCCCGCCACGATGAGGCCCCACCCGGCCATCGCAACCGGATTCGCCGCCACCGCTCGGAGCGAGGTGCGGATCGCATCGATCGCAGTCGCATGCCGGTCGAGCATCAACGGAAACGACACAACGCTGACGCACAGGGCCACGACCGCAAACAGGAAGCCGACACCACAACCGACAGCGATGAGCGTCCAGCCTTCCGGTGTCGTCAGCACACGCGTTACGAAGTCGGGAATGCTTGCAGCCGGCGCGTGACCAAAGATGATGATGTAGATCGCGTTCGCGACGCCTATCCAGGCCCCGAACAGGACCAGCAGGAGCACGCCGAGCTCGAGCATGGCGCCGAACGACGGTGCCCGCAGCACCTTGATCGCGTCCCATGCACCGACCTCCTCGCCGCGCTCACGGCGACGGCTGAGTTCGTAGAGGCCGATTGCAGCAAAGGGGCCGATCAAGGCAAACCCGGCGGCCAGCGGAAACAACAGCGGCAGCACCGAATAGCCGAGGACCATCCTGAACAGGACGAGGCCAAGGACGGGATAAATCACGCACAGGACGATCGCGTGACTTGGCATCGCCTGGAAATCCTCCCACCCCAGGCGTAGCGCCGCGGTTAGGTCGGACCAACCGATCTTACGAGTGGGATAAGAGGCCGCTTCGCCGAATACGTGCCGCCTGATGGTATCGTGGGAGTACAGAGTGGCCATGAACGCACCCTCCCGTGCTGAAGCCGCGGCGGTCATACCGCGCGCTTTCAAGCCACGCGCGTGTCCGCCTCATGAGCGAGAAACGCGATGGGCCGAGTACGGCAACCCAGGTTCAGCGAAACGAGCCTGGCCGGACGGAACCCGTCGCGACCTGCTTCGCAAGCTTAGCGCGCGCGGGGCGCGGCTGCACTCACGGTTGGGTGAATTGTGCATCTGCACAGATTTGCGCGTTGCGTCCCGCCGCCATGCACAACCGACGCATTGCCGACTTGCCGGCGACAGCAACGCGAGCGCCACTCCGCACGCCGACATGCTCTATTGACGCCGGGTTCGGCTGGTATCATTTTAGAAGCAGACGCCCTTAGCTCCGATAAGATCGTTGGTCGCGACCGTTCTCTTGATTTCGCGACCCGTGGAATGGGCGAGGAACAGGCCGGCGATGGCGTAGACGCCGACCAAGAAAAGCCAGCCATCGCGACAGACGTGAGCTCCGCCCTGGATTCGTATCCGTAGCCTTTGATGGCAAGGATGGATCAGGATGGCTGTCGCACTGATACTGCTTCTGGTCGCGATTGGCTCGGTGCTGTTTCACCTCTACAGCCCGTGGTGGTGGACGCCGATCGCCACGAACTGGGCCTATATCGACAACACCATAAACATCACGTTCTGGATCACGGGCTTCGTTTTCGTCGCGGTCATCGCCTTCATGGCCTATTGCGTTTTCCGCTTTCACCACAAAGAGGGAAGACGGGCTGACTACAATCCGGAAAACAAAAAGCTCGAATGGTGGCTGAGCGTCGGGACCGGCGTCGGCGTCGCGGCCATGCTCGCGCCTGGCCTCGTGGTCTGGCACCAGTTCGTGACGGTGCCTGCGGACGCGACCGAAGTCGAGGTGATGGGCCAGCAATGGCAATGGAGCTTCCGCCTTCCGGGCAAGGATGGACGGTTGGGCACAACCGATGTCCGCAACATCAGTCCTGAGAATCCGATGGGCCTCAATCGCGACGATCCAGTTGGGCAGGACGATGTCGTGATCGAGAACGGAGACCTGCACCTTCAAGTGGGAAAGCCGGTCAAGGTTCTCCTCCGCTCGGTTGACGTCCTGCACGATTTCTTCGTGCCCGAATTCCGGGCCAAGATGGACATGGTTCCAGGCGCGGTGACCTATTTCTGGATCAAGCCCATCCGAACCGGAACGTTCGATGTTCTCTGTGCGGAGCTTTGTGGCGCCGCTCATTATCAGATGCGGGCCAAGGTCGTCGTCGACGAAGAGCGCGAATATCATGCCTGGCTGGAGCAACAGAAAACGTTTGCGGAATTGTCGTCCCGAAACGCCATCATGAAGGCGACGTATCAATCCGGCGGCAAGTAGCTAGGTGCCGCCGCGAAGTTAGGTCGGGTGCGTGAGGCCAGCTCGTCGCCCCCGATGGAAACGACCGAGGAGGTTTCTATGGTCGATATTCCATATGATGGGATCACCGGCATTCCGCCTGCCGAAGTGCCTGAGGTCGAGCTCTACCATCCGAGAAGCTGGTGGACGCGGTACGTCTTTTCGCAGGATGCCAAGGTCATCGCCATCCAGTACGCGCTGACAGCTTCGGCCATCGGTCTCGTGGCCCTGGTGCTGTCGTGGCTGATGCGACTGCAACTGGGATTTCCCGGCACCTTCTCTTTCATCGATCCCAACCAGTACCTCCAGCTCATCACCATGCACGGCATGATCATGGTGATCTACCTGCTCACCGCATTGTTTCTGGGAGGCTTTGGCAACTACCTGATCCCGCTGATGGTCGGCGCCCGGGACATGGTCTTCCCTTATGTGAACATGCTGAGCTACTGGGTCTATCTGCTCGCGGTCCTGGTGCTGGCCTCGACATTCTTCGTGCCCGGCGGTCCCACCGGCGCCGGCTGGACGCTGTACCCGCCGCAAGCAATCCTCTCCGGAACACCCGGGCAGGATTGGGGCATCGTTCTCATGATGTCGTCTCTGATCCTGTTCATCATCGGCTTCACCATGGGCGGACTGAATTATGTGGTCACGGTGCTCCAGGCGCGCACTCGCGGCATGACGTTGATGCGCCTGCCCCTGACGGTGTGGGGCATTTTCACGGCGACCGTCATGGCGTTGCTGGCGTTCCCGGCACTCTTCGTTGCCTCGGTCATGCTGTTGCTCGACCGTCTCTTGGGAACCAGCTTCTTCATGCCCTCCCTCGTCGAGATGGGCCAGCTGTCGAAATACAATGGCGGCAGCCCGTTGCTCTTCCAGCACCTGTTCTGGTTCTTCGGCCATCCCGAGGTCTACATCGTCGCCCTGCCCGCCTTCGGCATCGTCTCCGACCTGATCAGCACGCATGCACGCAAGAACATCTTTGGTTACCGCATGATGGTCTGGGCGATCGTGGCCATCGGCGCGCTCAGCTTCCTCGTATGGGCGCACCACATGTATGTAAGCGGAATGTTCCCGCAGTTCGGGTACTTCTTCGCAACCACGACGCTCATCATCGCCATCCCAACCGCGATCAAGGTCTACAACTGGGTGCTGACCCTGTGGCGCGGCGACATTCATCTCAGGGTCCCGATGCTGTTCGCCCTCGGCTTCATCATCACCTTCTTGAACGGCGGGCTCACCGGCCTCTTCCTCGGCAACGTCGTCGTGGACGTTCCGCTCTCGGATACCATGTTCGTGGTCGCGCATTTCCACATGGTGATGGGCGTGGCACCGATCATGGTCGTGCTCGGGGCGATCTATCATTGGTACCCCAAGGTTACGGGGCGGATGCTGAACGACGTCCTCGGCAAGTTTCACTTCTGGGTCACCTTCCTCGGGGCCTACCTGATCTTCTTCCCCATGCACTATCTTGGACTGCTCGGGGTTCCGCGCCGGTATTTCGAACTCGGTGACACCGCGTTCATCCCGCCCTCGGCCCACTCGCTGAATGCCTTCATTTCCGTGGTGGCCCTGACCGTCGGCTTCAGCCAGATGGTGTTCCTGTTCAATCTTGCCTGGAGCCTGTTCAAAGGTGAGCCCTCGGGCGGCAATCCGTGGCGGGCGACGACGCTGGAATGGCAGACGCCGGAGACTCCCCCCGGGCACGGCAACTGGGGCAAGGAGCTCCCGGTCGTCTACCGCTGGGCCTATGACTACAGTGTCCCCGGCGCCGCCGAGGACTTCATTCCGCAGAACCAGCCGCCGCGCGCGACGCCGGTCGTTCAGGGAGCTGCTTCGTGAGTGCCATCCTCCTGTTCCTGGCTGTGATCGCGATCATCGCTGGCTGGTGGCTGTCGCAGCAGCGGCTGACGGCCAAGCCCTGGCTGGAGGAAGGTCCGGTCGGTGACTTCCCCGGCGGCGATGCCATGACCTGGCCGGCAGCGAAGATCGGGCTTGGCGTGTTTCTCGCCGTCGCGAGTTCATTGTTCGTCCTCTTCATCAGCGCCTACTCGATGCGCATGAACGCGGTTGATTGGCGGGCGCTGCCCGTGCCGCGGCTGCTGTGGATCAACACGGGCGTCCTGGTCGTGAGCAGCGTCGCGCTGCAATGGTCGTCTGTGGCCGCGCGCCGACACGACGCTGATGGCGTCATGACCGGTCTGCTCGCGGGCGGAGTGTCCGCCATGATCTTCCTCGCCGGGCAGCTCCTGGCCTGGCAGCAGCTCAACGCGGCCGGATATTTCGTGGCGTCCAATCCGGCCAATTCGTTCTTCTATCTGTTGACCGCGTTGCACGGGCTGCATCTGACGGGCGGCCTGGTTGCGCTGGGCCGAACCTCGGCCAAGGTGTGGCGCAGCTCCGAGATCGCCGACATGCGCTTGAGCGTGGAACTATGTGCCACCTACTGGCACTTCCTGCTGTTGGTCTGGCTTGTCCTGCTCGGGCTTCTCACGGGCTGGACCGACGATTTCGTCAACATCTGTCGCCAATTGCTGAGCTAGGGAGGCGAGACCGGATGGCTGAGACCGTGCTGACACATACAGCAGAAGCTCCCGAACGGCTTCCGGGCTGGCGCGGCATCGCTGCGGACTGGGCTTCGGATCAGCGCGCGTTCAAGAATGTGTCCTGGGGCAAGGCCATGATGTGGATCTTCCTCCTCAGCGACACCTTCATCTTCAGTTGCTTCCTGCTCTCCTACATGACGGCGCGCATGTCTACGACCGTGCCGTGGCCCAACCCCAGCGAAGTCTTCGCCCTCAACCTCGCCGGCAAGCACATCCCGCTCATCCTGATCGCCATCATGACCTTCATCCTGATCAGCAGCAGCGGGACCATGGCGATGGCCGTCAATTTCGGCTATCGCCGCGATCGCATCAGAACCGCAGCCTTGATGCTGGTCACGGCGGCGTTCGGCGCAACCTTCGTCGGCATGCAGGCTTTCGAGTGGACCAAGCTGATCAGGGAGGGCGTCCGGCCCTGGGGCAACCCGTGGGGTGCGGAGCAGTTCGGCTCGAGCTTTTTCATGATCACCGGCTTCCACGGCACCCATGTGACCATCGGCGTCATCTTCCTGATCGCTATTGCACGCAAGGTCGCGCGCGGAGACTTCGACGTCGGGAGGCGCGGCTTCTTCACCAGCCGGAAGGGGTACTACGAGATCGTCGAGATCATGGGCCTGTACTGGCACTTCGTCGATCTCGTGTGGGTATTCATCTTTGCATTGTTCTATCTTTGGTGAGGTGGCGCATGACGAACGCGACGGTACACATGGAAGGACAGCTCCACGCTCCTGCGCATGG
The DNA here is from genome assembly GCF_049949285.1 of Bradyrhizobium ganzhouense. NCBI lineage: Bacteria > Pseudomonadati > Pseudomonadota > Alphaproteobacteria > Hyphomicrobiales > Nitrobacteraceae > Bradyrhizobium > Bradyrhizobium ganzhouense. The sequence goes on along the minus strand of NZ_CP181318.1, from coordinate 4,059,634 downwards.
CGCAGTCGCAACAGCAGCCGTGCACGCCAAGGGGCAACAGCATCCGATCAAGCTCTACCTCGTGGTCTGGGGCTGGTTGTTCGTCCTCAGCACGTGCTCCTACCTCGTCGATTACTTTGGCCTGCACGGCTATCTCAGGTGGTCGCTGATCCTGCTGTTCATGGTGCTCAAGGCCGGCTTGATCGTCGCCGTCTTCATGCACATGGCCTGGGAACGGCTGGCCCTCGCCTATGCCATCCTGCTGCCGCCGATTGCGGTGTTGGTATTTGTGTCAATCATGGTGCTCGAATCCGAATACACGCACCTGCTGCGGGCGCTGTTTTTCGCAAGCCCGTCGTAGCACCGCCAGACCTGGAACTGACGTCACCCCTCGAACGCGTCGATCGACGCCTTGCTGCCGCGCGACACCAGCGTCTCGTCCGGAGCGGCGAGCGGCTCGCCCCGGTCGCGAAAGCGGTTGGTGATGGGATAGCGGCGGTCGCGGCCGAAATTCTTCCGTGTCACCTTCACGCCGGGCGCGGCCTGGCGGCGCTTGTATTCGGCGACGTTGAGAAGATGGTCGATACGGGTCACCGTCTCGCGGTCGAAGCCCGCGGCGATGATCTGGTCGAGCGGCTCCTCGCGTTCGACCAGACGCTCCAGGATCGCATCGAGCACCTCATAGGGCGGCAGCGAGTCCTGATCGGTCTGGTTCTCGCGCAGCTCCGCCGTCGGCGGCCGCGTGATGATGTCGGGCGGGATCATCTCGCCTGCGGGTCCGAGCGCGCCGTCGGGCTTCCATGAATTGCGCAACGCCGCCAGCCGGAACACCTGCGTCTTGTAAATGTCCTTGATCGGATTGAAGCCGCCGTTCATGTCGCCATAGAGCGTGGCATAGCCGACCGACATTTCCGACTTGTTGCCTGTCGTCACCACCATCAGCCCGGTCTTGTTGGAGATCGCCATCAGCAGCGTGCCGCGGGTGCGGGCCTGAAGGTTTTCCTCGGTGATATCGGGCGGCAGATTCTTGAAGATACCGGACAGGATGGTCTCGAAGCCGGTCACGGCTTCCGCGATCGGCAACACCTCGTAGCGGATGCCGAGATGGCCGGCGAGCTCGCCGGCATCCGCAATCGAGTGTGCCGCCGTGTAGCGATAAGGCAGCATTACGCCATGCACCTGGTCGGCGCCCAGCGCATCGACCGCGATTGCCGCACAGAGCGCGGAATCGATCCCGCCGGAGATGCCAAGCAGCACGCCGGGAAAGCCGTTTTTGGTGACGTAGTCGCGCAGGCCGAGCACGCACGCGGCATAGTCGGCGTGATCGCCTTCGGGCTGCTCGGCAATCGGTCCGGTGCAGCGCCAATCGCCGCCGTTCCTGATGAAGCGCAACGTCGTGATGCTCTCTGCGAACGCCGGCAGTTGCGCGGCGAGCGAGAGATCGCCATTGAGCGCGAAAGACGCGCCGTCGAACACGAGTTCGTCCTGGCCGCAGACCTGATTGAGATAGACCAGCGGCAAGCCGCTCTCGGTAACCCGCGCGACCGCCACCGACAGACGCACGTCGTTCTTGTCGCGGCCATAGGGCGAGCCGTTCGGCACCAGAATGATCTCGGCGCCGGTCTCGGCCAGCGTCTCGACCACGTTTTCGTAATCCTCGGACTCTTCCAGCCAGATGTCCTCGCAGATCGGCACGCCGATCCGCACGCCCCGCACGGTGACCGGGCCTGCCGCCGGCCCGCGCGCAAACAACCGCTTCTCGTCGAACACGCCGTAATTCGGCAGGTTGCATTTGAAGCGCAACGCTGCGATGCGCCCGCCGTCGAGCAGCGCGCAGGCATTGTAGAGCTTGTCCTCCTCGACCCAGGGCGTGCCGACCAGCAACGCCGGGCCGCCGTCGCCGGTCTCGCGCGCGAGCGCTTCGATTGCGGAACGGCAGGCGGCCTGGAAGGCCGGCTTCTGCACCAGATCTTCCGGCGGATAGCCGGCGATGAACAATTCCGGAAACAGCACGAGATCGGCGCCATCGGCGATGGCTCGCGCGCGCGCCGAGCGAACTTTCGCGGCGTTGCCCTCGATGTCGCCCATGGTCGGATTGAGCTGCGCGAGCGTGACCGCGAATGCGTTGAGACGTTCGGTCATGGCCGCTCCGCCCAGCTAGAGGAACCCCAGACGCTCGATGATCGCGATGATCCAGAACGCGCCGGCCATCAGCAGCGCAACGCCCACCGCGGCCGAGCCCATGTCCTTGACCCGCCCGATCTGCTTGTCGTGATCCATGGTCAGGCGGTCGGCGAGCTTCTCGATCGCGGTGTTGAGCAGCTCGACCACCAGCACGAAGGCGACGGAACACACCAGCTCGACCGCGCGCGTTGCGGTCGCGGCGACGAACCACGCCACCGGCAGCGACAGGATCAGCGCAAAGATCTCCTCGCGGATGGCCTGTTCCGAGCGGAACGCAAAGGCCATACCGTTCCGCGAGTTGATCGTGGCCTTCCAGATCCGCAGCAAGGTTTTAGAGCCCCGCTGCGGCCGGCATCGGCCTGACCTTGCCGGCACGTTCCTGCTTCAGCAGTTCGGCGACAAGGAAAGCCATGTCGATGGATTGCTCGGCATTGAGGCGGGGATCGCAGACCGTGTGGTAGCGGTCGTTGAGATCCTCGTCGGTGATGGCGCGGGCGCCGCCGATGCATTCGGTGACGTCCTGGCCGGTCATCTCCAGATGCACGCCGCCGGCATGGGTGCCTTCCGCGGCGTGGATCGTGAAGAACGACTTCACTTCCGACAGCACGCGGTCGAACGGCCGGGTCTTGTAGCCCGACGTCGAGGTGATGGTGTTGCCGTGCATGGGATCGCACGACCAGACCACCACTTTGCCCTCGCGCTTCACGGCGCGGATCAGGTTCGGCAGATGGTCGGTGACCTTGTCGGAGCCGAAGCGGTTGATCAGCGTCAGCCGGCCCGGCTCGTTGTCGGGGTTGAGCACGTCGATCAGCTTCAACAGCTCGTCGGGTTTGAGCGACGGGCCGCATTTCAGCCCGATCGGGTTCTTGATGCCGCGGAAATATTCGACATGGCCGTGATCGAGCTGGCGGGTGCGGTCGCCGATCCAGATCATGTGGCCCGAGGTTGCGTACCAGTCGCCGGTCGTGGAATCGACGCGGGTCATGGCCTGCTCATAGCCGAGCAGCAGCGCTTCATGGCTGGTGTAGAAATCGGTGGCGCGCAGCTCCGGATGGCTCTCGAGATCGAGGCCGCAGGCGCGCATGAAGTTGAGCGCGTCCGAGATGCGGTCGGCCAATTCCTTGTAGCGACGTGACTGCGGCGAGTCCTTGAGAAAGCCGAGCATCCATTGATGCACGCTGCCGAGGTTAGCGAAACCGCCTGTGGCGAAGGCGCGCAGCAGGTTCAGCGTCGCGGCCGACTGGCGATAGGCCATCAGCTGGCGCTGCGGATCCGGCACGCGCGCTTCCTTGGTGAAGGCGATGTCGTTGACGATGTCGCCGCGATAGCTCGGCAGCTCGAGGCCGCCCACCTTCTCGGTCGGCGACGAGCGCGGTTTTGCAAACTGGCCGGCGATGCGGCCGACCTTCACCACCGGCACCGCGCCGGCGTAGGTCAACACCACCGCCATCTGCAGCAGCACGCGGAAGAAGTCGCGGATGTTGTTGGCACCGTGCTCGGCAAAGCTCTCGGCGCAATCGCCGCCCTGCAGAAGGAAGGCATCGCCGGCCGCAACGCGGGCCAGCGCCTTCTTCAGATTGCGCGCCTCGCCGGCAAACACCAGCGGCGGAAAGGTTGCAAGCTGCGCCTCGACGTCGGCCAAAGCCTTGGCGTCGGGATATTCGGGCACCTGTAGCACCGGCTTGCTGCGCCAGGACTCGGGCGTCCACCGCTCGGACATCGCAATCTCTCCGTGAAGCAAAAAGTGCAACCTGATCTGTGGGTTGCGAGGGCCGCCTTATACACAGGCTGGCACGACACCGCCAGTTGTAAATCCATTTCGCAATGCAAACCCTTGCGAGCAAAGCCGAATTCGCATTTGCTAGGGGCGGCAGAGGAAACCGGCAAGACGACTTCCACCCATGGACGCGGCACTGGACGACGTTTTCATCGACGAGATCAGCTTCCCGGCGACCGACGGGTACGCGCTGACCGGCACCCTGTTCCTGCCCCGCGGCGCCAAGCGCCATGCCGTCCTGATCAACTCAGCGACCGCCGTCCCGCGAAAAATCTATCGCGGCTTTGCCTCCTATCTCGCCCATCGTGGCTGCGCGGTACTCACCTACGACTATCGCGGCATCGGCGACTCCCGGCAGCCGGCGATGGTCGGCTACAACCAGCCGAAATCGCTGGTCGGCTTCAAGGCCTCGATGTCGGACTGGGCCGCGCAGGACGTCACCGCTGCGGTGCGCTGGATGCGCGAACGTTATCATGGGCTAGCACTTGCCTATGTCGGCCATTCCTTCGGTGGCCAGGCGCTCGGGCTGATCGAAAACAACAGCGAGATTTCGCGCGCCGCGTTCGTGGCCTCACAGGCCGCGACCTGGCGGCTGATGACGTCGCCGGAGAAATACCGCGTCTACACCTTCATGAATTTCGTTGGCGTGCCGCTGGTCCACGCGCTCGGCTATGCGCCGGGCTGGGTCGGCATCGGCGAGGATCTGCCCAAGGGCGTCTTCCTGCAATGGGCCGACTGGGTCTCGAGCCCGCGCTATCTCTTCGATTCAAAACTGCCGGCACTTGAGAATTTTGCGAAGTTCAAGGGCGAGCTGCGCGCGCTCTGCTTTTCCGATGATCCATGGGCAACGCGGCCGGCGGTCGAGCTGCTCGCGTCCGGCTTCACGGCGATCCAGCCGGAGGTGTTGACGGTGAAACCCTCCGACGTTGGCGCCAAGGCGATCGGCCATTTCGGCTTCTTCCGCCCGGAGCACCGCGACACGCTGTGGCGCGGCGTGGCGGAATGGATCCAGGGGGAATGATCGTTAGGCGGCCGAGGGCAATTTGACGACAACGCGTAGCCCGGTTCGCTCCGCCTCCGTGACGTTCGCCGCCTCAATCGTACCACCAAGCCGATCGACGATCCGTTTCACGATCGAGAGGCCGAGACCGACGCCATCGCCTTCCGGACGCTGCCCTCGGAAGAACGGCTCAAAGATCCGATCGATCTCGTCGGAAGAAACGCCGGGCCCGGTGTCCTCGATTTGAAGCACACATGTCGCATCGTCCTGGTAAATCGCCACATCGATCCTGCCACCCTCCGGCACGAACCGGAGCGCGTTGTCGATGAGATTTCGGATCATGGCGGTGAGCATGACGGGCTCACCTCGCACCGGGACCGGCTCGGCTCGTGCGAAGCCGAGATCGACGCCACGGTTGATCGCCTCCCGCAACAGATCGGCGATCACCCCTCTTGCCGTGCGATCGAGCTCCACGACCTCCCATTGGGCACGATCGGAGGGCGTTGTGTCATGCCGTGCCAGCGCCAGCAACTGTTCCAGAAGATGCTTGCTGCGGCGCATGCCCTGCCGGAGCGCCGCAAGGCGTTCGCGTGCCACAGGCGGCAGCTCGACCTGATCGAGATTCTCGGCCTGCAGGCTCAGCGCCGTCAGCGGCGTCCGCAGTTCGTGTGCGGCATCCGCGATGAACCTGCGCTGCTGCTCCATCATGTCGTGCACGCGGCGCAACAAACCGTTGATCGAGGATACGAACGGGTTGAGTTCGCTCGGGAGGTCGTGAAGCGGGAGCGCCGTCATGTCATCCGCGGGCCTGGCATCGAGTTCCTCTGCAAGACGCACCATCGGGCGCAGCGATCTGGCGATGACGAAGGCGATCACCAGCATCAGGCAGGGGATGAGCGCTGCAATCGGAAGCACGGTGCGGAACGCCATGTCGCCCGCGATCTCATCACGAACGCCCGTGCTCTGCGCCACTGCAAAGCGGCTGCCATCGGGCCGCGTCCGCAGCACCACGCGGACCGGCTTTCCCTTTCGCGTCGCGTCGCGCATGCCGTCCTGAAGCCGCCACAACTGACGCTCCTCGGGCGTGCCTTGCGGCGTCTTGCCCAGCTCCATCAGCCAGACTTCGGAATCCTCATCGACCCCGCGGAGGTCCTGAGCTCCTGTGAAACCGCCGCTCTGAACGAGACCCGCGATCTGGATCAGGACGGAGTCCTGCGTCTCAATGGCTTCGTCGAATGCCCACCGGTGCGCAAGCACGCCCCCCACAAGTCCTGTCAGCAGGACAATCGTCGTCAAGCTGATGAACAGCCGTCCGCGCAACGACTTGATCATGGCGCGCGATCCACCATCCATCCCATCCCGCGCACGTTACGGATCGCCTCCGTGCCGAGTTTCTTTCGGATGGTGTGGATCACGAATTCGACCGCATTGCTTTCGACCTCCTCGTTCCAGCCGTAAAGCTGCCGCTCGAGCTCGCCCCGCGACAGGATGGTGCCGGGCCGCGTCAGCAAAGCCTGGAGCAGCGCGAACTCGCGCGCGGTCAGGAGAACCGTTTGGCCATTGAGCGAGGCCTCGCGGGTCGCAGGATCGAGATTGAGCTTGCCGTTGCCGAGCACAGCAGGCGCACCGCTGCCTTCGCGGCGCGTCACCGCGCGCATCCGCGCCAGCAGCTCGCGGATCTCGAACGGCTTGACCAGGTAATCGTCCGCGCCGAGATCGAGCCCCTCGATCCGATCGTCGATGGCATCGCGCGCGGTCACGATGATGATGGGGAGCTTACGGCCGTCAGCACGCAGCCGCCGCAGGATGTCACGGCCGTCTACGTTGGGCAGGCCAAGATCGAGCAGAATGACCTCGTAGGATTCGCTTGCAGCAGCAACCAGCGCAGCCTCGCCGTCTCTCACCCAGTCGACGGCGTAGGCGGCATCCTTCAGCGCCTGCTCGACGGCGGCGCCAACCATCTTGTCGTCCTCGATCAGCAAAACCCGCAAGAATAGATCCTCAAAACCGCCAGGCCATCCGGCCGTCAAAATCATGGCCATTCCGACTTAGCGCAGAGTTAGGAAGCTTCAGCGGGCCCAAATTGCGGCGAACGCCGCCCTGCCCGGAAAAATTCCCGCCCCTAAGCCGGGCCTAAGTCGCCTGCGCGACGCTCCGGCATCGCTTCGGCTTTGGGAGATTTGGGCATGTCGCAATATTCAGGCTTTGGCGCAAGGCAAATGCTGAACAAGGTTCCGGAGGTCACCGCGATCTTCTGGGCCATCAAGATTCTCTCGACCACGGTGGGCGAGACCGGCGCCGACTATCTTGCGGTGCATGTCGGGCTCGGCGCCAGCCTGACCGCGATCTGCATGAGTGGCCTCCTGCTCGCCGCGCTGCTGCTGCAACTGAGCCGCCGCGCTTATGTGCCCTGGATCTACTGGCTCACCGTCGTCCTCGTCAGCATCGTCGGCACGCAGCTCACCGATCTCCTGACCGACAAGCTCGAGATCAGTCTCTATGTCAGCACCGCGGCCTTCGCCTGTGCGTTAGCTGCGACCTTCGCGATCTGGTACGGCGCCGAGCGCACGCTGTCGATCCACAGCATCGTCACGACGCGGCGCGAGCTGTTCTACTGGACCGCGATCCTGTTCACCTTCGCGCTCGGCACCGCCGCCGGTGACCTTGCAACCGAAGCGCTCGGCCTCGGCTTCCAGCTCGGCGTCGCCGCTTTCGGTATGCTGATCGCTGCGGTGATGACGGCCTACAACTTCGGCGCCAATTCCGTCCTGACCTTCTGGCTTGCCTACATCCTCACCCGCCCGCTTGGCGCCTCACTCGGCGACCTGCTGTCGCAGTCGCGCGAGTATGGCGGCATGGGCCTCGGCACGATCCAGACCAGCATCGTCTTCCTGACCGTGATCGTCGGCCTCGTTGCCTGGGTGACGTTCGAAGGCGACGGCGCGCGCCGCGCCGGTCCGGCGCAATAGCCCACTCCCAAAAGACTTCACCGCTCCCTGCACGGACGCAGGAACCACACCAGGAGAAACCACATGATGAGACTTATCGCCGCCGTTACCGTTGGGCTCATGACAACCTTCACCGGCGAACCGCAGATGCATGCGAGCCAGCACTTCACCTTCGTACCGCTCGCGGAAGCCGCGACCGCAAAACTCGGCGATCTCACGCCGTTCCGGAGTATCGTGGTCGATGTCGCCGCGCTGATCGACAAGGGCGATCTGCCCGGCGCCAAGACAAGGATCAAGGACCTCGAGACCAAATGGGACGAGGCCGAAGCCGGTTTGAAGCCGCGCGCGGCGGCCGACTGGCACACCGTCGACAAGGCCATCGACCGCGCGCTGGAGGCGTTGCGCGCCAGCACGCCGGATGCCGCAAAGTGCAAGCAGGCGATCACCGATCTGCTCGCGATCATGGATAGCGTCGCCAAGGCGTGAGACGACAACGAGGACACCATGCAAGATTACACAAAGAGCAACCTCGTCAGCGAAAGCAAGGTCCCCGAAGTCACGCTCGGCTTCTGGATCATCAAGATCGCCGCCACGACGCTTGGCGAGACTGGTGGCGACACCGTGACAATGACGCTGAACTGGGGATACCTCGCCGGCACCTGCCTGTTCCTGGCGGTGATGATCGTCCTGATCGCCGCACAGATCCGCGCGCGCAAGTTCAATCCGGCGCTGTACTGGGCCACCATCGTGGCATCGACGACATTCGGCACGACGATGGCCGACTTCGCCGACCGTTCACTTGGCATTGGTTACACCGGCGGCTCGACGCTCCTCCTCACCTGTCTCGTGCTGGTGCTCGGCCTCTGGTATCGCACTGAAGGAACGATCTCGGTCAACAGCGTCAGCACGCCGCGGGTCGAGGCCTTCTATTGGGGCGCGATCACCTTCTCGCAGACGCTCGGCACCGCACTCGGCGATTGGATCGCCGATACCGGCGACATGGGCTATCGCGGCGGCGCGCTGATCTTCGCAGCCGGGCTTGCCGTCATCGCTGCACTTTACTTCTGGACGCGCGTCTCGCGAGTCACGCTGTTCTGGGCTGCGTTCATCCTGACGCGACCGCTGGGCGCGACCGTCGGCGATTTCCTCGACAAGCCGCTAGATCACGGCGGACTTGCGCTGAGCCGGCCTCTCGCCTCGGCCGTGATCGCAGCGTTCATGGTGGCCTGCCTGCTGCTGATCCCGCAACGTGCGGGCCAGCATCCCGGCGAGGCACTCGCTCAGCCGAACGTGAAGGCGTAAGCCTGAACGCCGGGATCGAGGAACCGGATCTCGAACGTGTGGTCGGCGACAGCGTCCGGCGTCCGGACGAGTTGATAGAGCCGCTGCGTCGTCACCACGCCGTTGCCGTCAGCGTCCGTGTCCATGCCGTGCGCGCTGCCGGGCGGCTTGCCGTCGATGGTGATGCGGAAGCGGATGCTGGCACCTTCGGCGGCGGGACCGAGCACGAGATGCAGGTCGCGGGCATGGAAGCGATAAACGATGCTGCCGTCAGGTGCGTTGAGTTGCGCGCGCTCGGGCCCGACCGTCCAGTTTCCGGTCAGCGACCAGTCGTTGAGCTGCGGCTCGCCGGCAGCATAGACGTGGCTTTCGTCCTTCACCACGCCGCCGGGCGAGACGAAGTTTTCGCTGCGATCGTAGCCGACATAGGTCTCGGGCGATTTGACATCGGCGCTATCCGAAGCCGCCGCCTCCGCGCCCGAGGCCTTGACCGCAACGATATCGGACGGGACGTTCTTGTTGCCGGCCTCTGCAAGCAGAGCCTGGATGACGCGCTCGGACTCCGCGTACTCGCCCTCACCAAAGTGATGGTGACGGACCTTCCCATTGGCATCGATGAAGTAATGCGCAGGCCAGTACTGGTTCTCGAACGAGCGCCAGATCTTGTAGTCGTTGTCGATCGCGACGGGATAGCTGATCTTCAACGTCGAGACCGCGTTCTTGACGTTGGCGACATTGCGCTCGAAGGCGAACTCCGGCGCGTGCACGCCGATCACCACGAGACCGCGGTCGTGATATTTCTCAGCCCAGGCGCGGACATAGGGGATCGAGCGCAGGCAGTTGATGCAGGAATAGGTCCAGAAGTCGACGAGGACGACCTTGCCCTTCAGCTCCTCGAAGGTCAGCGGTGGCGAGTTGAGCCATTCCTGCGCACCGGCGAGCTTGGGGTCGAGGTCCTCGACCATCAGCAGATCTGACGCATTCTCGCCGGTTGGCTTCGCCTGCATCGACGGTCCCGTCATCGCGGTCTTCGCGCTCGGGCGCAACCTGTCGAGCAGCGCCTGCTCCAGCGACGTCGTGCTGCCGACGGAAAGGTTGGTGAGGAAGCCGGTATCGAGGCCGAGCGAGATGGCGACGACAGCGGCAAGCACGGCCACGCCGACGCCGCGCCTGATCCATTCACCGGCGCCAATCGAGCGCTTCATCGCCGCGAAGACGCGGCCGCCGATCAGCAAAGCCAGCGCCAGCGAGGTTGCGGCGCCCGCCGCATAGACCAGAAGCAGCAGCGCGGTCGCGGCGTTGGCGCCCTGAAGCGCGGCGCCGGTCAGGATCAGGCCCAGCACCGGACCCGCACAGGGCGCCCAGAGAAAGCCGGTCGCAATTCCGAGCACGAAAGGCGCAACAAGTCTGTCCTCGCCCGGCTGCTCCGCCGATTGCGACATCCGCGCACCAACGGCCACCAGCGGTCGCATCAGGCGGTCGGCCAGCTCCGGAAATACCAATGTCAGGCCGAACAACGCGAGCAGGATCAGAGCGGCGCCGCGCCCATACTGATTGGCCGAGACGACCCAGCCACCCGCCACCGAGGCAAACGTCGCGACGACGGCGAACGCCAGCGACATGCCGATCAGCATCGGCAGCCCATTCCTGAGGAACGGACGATCGGCGCGCGCCAGCACGAACGGAATGACCGGGAGGATGCAGGGGCTCACGATGGTCAGGACGCCACCGAGATAGGCCAGCAGATAGAGAATCATGAGCCCGCTCTTATCACCGCTCGGCGGGAGCGATCTTCACAAGACCGTTTTCGGCAATAATGCCCTGGCCCCTATCCGACAGCAGGAACAGCGCAAGACGCGTAGCGGCCGGATTGTCCGTCAGCAGCACCAGTCCATAGGTCGCGACAACATCGATCGCCGGCGGCAGCCGCGACACCTTCAAGCCGGGAACCTCGCGCAAGGTCTGTTGCTGGCCGCTGCAATAGACCAGCAGGAGATCGGCCTTGTCGGCAAGGAAGATGCTGGCGGCTGGCGAGTGCCCCTCGAGCGGCTTCATGGCGCCCGGCCCTCCGATCAGTTTCAGGGCCTTCTGGCTGAGCACAGCCTCAGCCCCGGCACGAACTGTCTCCGCCCGCTTGAACACCGCGAAAGCATAGTCACCGCCGGGATCGACGATCGGCATCGATGTCGCCAGACGCGTGTTGGGGTCGAGCATCATCTCCAGCGCATTGGCCTCGGTCAGCCCCACCGCCTCGCGGCTGAACAGGCAGAGATTGTTGCGCGCAAACGGGACCATCAATGCCTGAGGCCGCTCGGCCGCCAGCGTGCGCGGATGCCCTGTATCGGCCGACAGAAAGAGATCGGCGGCCTCACCCTTCTCGATCCGCTCGCGCAGGCCGCCTGACGGGCCGAAGACGGGATCGGCGATTTGCGAGGCGTCGAGGCCAGCCGCCTTGATCGCCTGCTTCAGCGGAGCAATCAGGCTGCCGGCGGCGAAGACCTTTGCCGGTTCGGCGCGAGCGGTCGTAACGCTGATTGCGACGATCAACGCGGAGATGATGGAAAGCGATTGTCTCATGGATACCAGTCTATCTCTTCTATCGCGAGCCACCGAGCCCAGCCGCGGGCTCCCCACGCTATCGTCGCCGCGTGACGGGCCTTGCGGCGGGAGGCCCCGTCTCGATCAATTTTGCGGTGCACGCGTTGCAGATCAGCGCGCATTCGTCCGAGACCAGACCGAGCTTGATGTTGAGGCCGATGCCGAGATCCTGATCGGCGAGACCGGCGATGATCCCGTTGCAACTCAAGCACCTGCGGGGCGCTTCGACGCTGCGGTTCTCTTCGCCCATCGGCGCAAGGTGACGGGACATCGTGGCATCCTCTTCGGTTCCGGCGAGCGGCCTTCGTATCGCTATATTTACTGATATATATCGGACGCGGCAAGGCGGACCGGGGAGGAGCAAAAGGATCCGCCAGCTGCAAGCGACAAAACGGCCGACAAAGCTCGCCTCTGAAGAATAGTCCCTTCTTATTCGTCAGGAATCGCAATCATGAAAAAACACGACAATGCCTTGCGCTCGCGCAGGCAGGGAGAAACGCTCGCGATCGGTCGCACCCTCGGTGCGGCCGCTGCTATCCTCGCCTCCAGTCTATTGACCACAGGCCTTGCCCAGGCAGAGAGCACGCCCGTCAACCTGCCCGAGAAATGTTTCCCGGAAAGCGTGTCGGCGACCAGCGACGGCGCGCTTTATGTCGGCAGCTTCAACCATGGCGGGGTGACGCGGGTGACGCCAACCGGCAAGGTCGATGCCTTCATCTCGCCCGGCGCCAACGGCAGCCGCTCCACGCTCGGGGTACTGGCCGACGAGAAGAGCGGCACGCTTTACGCCTGCTCGAACGATTTGTCGGGCATAGGCGTTCCGAGCCCCGGTAGCGGCAAGGGCGCGTTCCTGAAGACGTTCGACCTGCGCACAGGCGCGCCCAAGGGCAGCTTCGCGCTCAAGGACGACAAATCGTTCTGCAACGACATCGCGGTCGGCAGCGACGGGACGGCTTATATCAGCGACTCCTTTGCGCCCTATGTCTACAGCCTCAAGCCCGGTGCGACCGCGCTCGAAGTCTGGGCGACGGATCCAGCGCTGGCACCTGCCAAGGACGGCGTCGGCCTCGACGGCATCGCCGTCGGAGGCGACGGCAATCTCTATGTGACGACCTTCATCCCTGGAAAACTGTTCCGGATCACCGTCAAAGACGGCAAGGCTGGCGCCGTCACCGAGCTGAAGCCGTCGAGCGCGCTCGACCATGCCGATGCGCTGCGCGCGCATGGTGACGGCCTGCTCCTGATCGAGGGCGCAGGCCGGCTCGACAAAGTCACGGTCAGCGGCGACGAGGCGAAGATCGAGGTGATCAAGGATGGCCTTGCCGAGCCCGTCTCGGTGGCGCAGGTCGGCGATAGCGCCTGGGTTGCAGAAGGCAAATTGTCCTATCTGATCGGTCCCAACAAGGACAAGGACCCCGGGCCATTCGTGCTGAAGTCCGTAGCACTGCCGAAATAAAGTTTGCCTTGCCGACGCCGGGCGCTTGCTCCCGCCAAGGGGCGTGTGCCCGGCGAGATCGCCTACTACGTTGGTCCTGATGTGTCGCAATATCCCATTGGATATAACGTTGACGAATGTCTGTGTTAAGCGCAGACTTCCTGATGGTTTCGCCGGGATACCTGAATCCCACTCGCTGCTGGAGCGCGCTGCGCTCTTGCCAACCAGTTGCATCGTGTTGCACCGCCGCGATCGGAGCACACGACCAACCAGGCGCGAGACCGCAGAGGCGACAAAGTACAAAAATTCGTCAATCCCACGGAGGAAGCTTCATGTTCCAGCAGGCGCTCGACCAGGTTTCGAAAACACTCCTCATCCGCGAACGCTATGACAATTTCATCGGCGGCAAATGGGTTGCCCCGGTGGAAGGCAAGTATTTTGACAATCCGAGCCCGATCACCGGCAAGAAGCTCTGCTCGGTGCCCCGCTCGACCGCCGCCGACATCGAGCTCGCGCTCGACGCCGCTCACAAGGCCAAGGATTCCTGGGGCAAGACCTCCGTGCAGGAACGCTCGCGCATCCTGAACAAGATCGCCGACAAGCTCGAATCCAATCTCGATCTGCTGGCGCTGATCGAGACCTTCGACAACGGCAAGCCGATCCGCGAGACCACGCATGCCGACATGCCGCTGGTCGTCGACCATTGGCGCTATTTCGCCAGCGTCGTGCGCGCGCAGGAAGGCGGCATCTCCGAGATCGACCACGACACCGTCGCCTATCACTATCATGAGCCGCTCGGCGTCGTCGGCCAGATCATCCCCTGGAACTTCCCGATCCTGATGGCGACGTGGAAGCTCGCACCGGCGCTTGCCGCCGGCAATTGCGTGGTGCTGAAGCCTGCTGAACAGACCCCGCTCGGCATCCTCGCCGTGATGGAGCTGATCGCCGACATCCTGCCGCCCGGCGTCATCAACGTCGTCAACGGGTTTGGCATCGAGGCCGGCAAGCCGCTGGCGCAGAACAAGCGGATCGCCAAGATCGCCTTCACCGGCGAGACCACGACGGGCCGCATGATCATGCAATATGCGTCCGACAATCTCATTCCGGTGACGCTGGAGCTCGGCGGCAAGTCGCCGAACATCTTCTTCGCCGACGTCGCCGAACACGACGACGATTTCCTCGACAAGGCGCTGGAAGGCTTTGCGATGTTCGCGCTCAACCAGGGCGAGGTCTGCACCTGCCCGAGCCGCGTGCTGGTGCAGGAATCGATCTACGACAAGTTCATGGAGAAGGCGGTCGCGCGGACCAAGAAGATCAAGCAGGGTCACCCGCTCGACGCCTCGACCATGATCGGCGCGCAGGCCTCCAACGACCAGCTCGAAAAGATCCTGTCCTATCTCGACATCGGCAAGCAGGAAGGCGCGAAGGTGCTGACCGGCGGCAAGCGCGCGAAGATGGAGGGCGAGCTCGCCGAGGGCTATTACGTCGAGCCCACGATCTTCGAGGGCAACAACAAGATGCGGGTGTTCCAGGAGGAGATCTTTGGGCCGGTCGTGTCGGTCGCGAAGTTCAAGAACGAGGAGGACGCGCTCGCGATCGCCAACGACACGCTCTACGGCCTCGGCGCCGGCGTGTGGACCCGCAACGGCAACCGCGCCTACCGGTTCGGCCGCGCCATCCAGGCCGGCCGCGTCTGGACCAATTGCTACCACGCCTACCCCGCGCATGCGGCGTTTGGCGGCTACAAGCAGTCCGGCATCGGGCGTGAGACCCACAAGATGATGCTGGATCACTACCAGCAGACCAAGAACGTCCTGGTCAGCTACTCGACCAAGGCGCTCGGCTTCTTCTGATCGTTCGCCGCCTCTGGCGCAGGTGCGGCTCGTCGCACCTGCGCCACCCTTTTGTTTGCAGGAAGCTCATCATGGTCAATCGGGTCGAGATCACGCCGAAGGCGGCCGAGATCGTCGCGCGCCTCAAGACCCAGCACGGCGCATTGATGTTCCACCAATCCGGCGGCTGCTGCGACGGCTCGGCGCCGATGTGTTATCCGGTCGGCGATTTCAGGGTCGGCCCGCAGGACGTGCTGCTCGGCAAGATCGCGGATTGCGAGTTTTATATCGGTGCGGCTCAGTTCGAATATTGGCAGCACACCCAGCTCATCATCGACGTCGTGCCCGGCCGCGGCTCGGGCTTCTCGGCCGAGGCGCCGGAAGGCGTGCGGTTTCTCACCCGCAGCCGCGTCTTCACCGACGAGGAAGCCGCCGAGCTCGAAGCCGCAGGTCCGCCGGCGCGGGCGGCGTGAATTAGCGAATGATCGTCGTCAGCGACGAGTAGCGCTTGTTCGGCTTGGCCTCGGCCGCCGAGAACTGTGCGAAGGCTTCGCTGACGCGGGTCGCCGGTGGCGTATCGCTGGCAAAGCGGAATTCTTTCGGCTTCGGCGCGTAGAAGCTGGCGCTGTAATAGGATTCGTCGAAGCGCGCCTCGCCGACGCCGAACAATGCGTCGCAGACGAACAGAAGCGCATAGACTCCCGCGACCGCAGCGACGATCTCCTTGAGAATTGACATGCTGATGCCCCACGCTTTTGCAGGCAGGATGCATGTCGGTTCCAAAGCGGAGGTTTAAACCACATCGGTTCTTGTCCGCAGGGTTTGCCGCCGCTGAGCGGATTGGAGACAATTATATCGATCTCCAAAAAGAGAGCCCGCCTGACCGGGCGGATCAGGCGGGCTCCAGGATTGGCCGCTCGGGAGGTATCAGACGGCCAAATTCAGCCACACAGCCTTGGGTTCGGTGAAATTGTCGATCGCGGCGGTGCCGTGCTCGCGGCCAAGGCCGGAGTCGCGCTCGCCGCCCCAGGGCAGCCGCACGTCGGTGTAGCCATAGGTGTTCATCCAGACCGTGCCGGCGCGTGCCCGCTTGGCGAAGCGCTGGAGCTTGCCGATATCGCGGCTCCAGACGCCGGCCGCGAGGCTGTAGGCCGTGCCGTTAGCGATCCGTAAAGCATCAGCCTCGTCCTTGAACTTGATGACGCTGACGACGGGGCCGAAAATCTCTTCCTGCGAGATCCGCATCTCGTGCGCAACATCAGCGAACACCGCGGGGCTGATGAAATAGCCGCGATCACCGACCTTCTCACCACCGGTGACGAGGGTCGCGCCCTCCTTCTGTCCGATATCGACATAGTCGAGAATCGACTTCATCTGCTTCTCGGAGATCACAGGTCCAAGCGCCGTCTTACGATCGAGCGGATCGCCGATTCTGATCGACTTCGCGCGCGCGGCGAGGCGCTCCACGACCTCGTCATACGCCTTGTCCTGCACCAGCACGCGGGAGCCGGCCGAGCAGACCTGGCCCGCATTGAAGAAGATGCCGGAGGCCGCAGCCTTGGAAGCAGCCTCCAGATCGGCATCGTCGAAAATGACGTTGGCCGACTTGCCGCCGAGCTCGAGCGAGACGCGCTTGAAGTTGCTGGCCGCGCCCTTCATGATTCCGCGGCCCACGCCGGGCGAGCCGGTGAAGGTGACCTTGTCGACATCGGGATGATTGACCAGCGCGTCACCGACGACGCGGCCCGGACCGGTGACCACGTTGAAGACGCCCGCCGGCAAGCCCGCTTCGAGCGCGAGCTCCGCGATACGCAGCGCCGACAGCGAGGTCAGCTCGGCCGGCTTCATCACGATGGTACAGCCGCAGGCCAGCGCAGGCGCAAGCTTCCACATGCCGATCATCAGCGGGAAATTCCACGGCACGATCGCCGCGACCACGCCGACCGGCTCGCGCACGGTGTAGGTCAAGGCATCGTCGCGCACCGGCACGACGTCGCCGCTGATCTTGTCGGCCCAGCCGGCGTAATAGATCAGCGTGTCGACGGCCGCCGGAAAATCCTGGCGCATCGTCGAAGAGATCGGCTTGCCGGCATCGATCGACTCGAGCTCGATGATTTCTTCCGAGTGCTGCTTGAGCAGATCCGCCCAGCGCAGCAGGATCTGGCCGCGCTCAGAGGCGCGCATCGTGCGCCAGGGACCTTCGAAGGCGCGGCGGGCGGCCGCCACCGCGTACTCGACATCAGCCTCGTTGCCCTCGGCGATGGTGGCGATGACCTGCCCGGTGGCGGGATTGAGGGACTTGAAGGTGCGGCCGGAGCTCGCGGGCACGCGGCGGCCGTCGATGAGCAGATGCTGCGGCCGGGACATGAACTCGGTGGCCGGCGAGTGCGCAAAGTCATATGCAACAGACATCATATTTCCTCCATTCTGGTATGCCAGATTAAGCGCCAAATGGCCGGAGTAAATATGATATGATGTGCCGATGGACGTCCAATATATGAAGCGAACTTCATAAGCAAACTCATGCTTCAGATCGAGATCGAGGCTGTGTGGCGGTTTCGCCATGAAGGCAATCCGCGCACCGCCGTCATCGTGATCGGCGTGCTCAATGAGATCCGGAAAACCGGGAAGATCACGAGCGCGGCCATCGATGCGCAGCTGTCCTACCGGCATGTCTGGAACCTGATCGAGCAATGGTCGGAGTTCTTCGGAACGCCCCTGGTCGAAACCCAGCGCGGCAAGGGATCAAAACTCACGCCGTTCGGCGAGCGGCTGGTGTGGGCCGGCGAGCGCATGCAGGCGCGGCTCGGACCGCAGCTCGAAAACCTGGCGCAGGAGCTCGCGAGCGAGATCAAGCCGTTCCTCGAGCAACGACCCTCCGTGATCCGCGTCCATGCCAGTCACGGCTTTGCAGTCGCAAAGCTGCGCGAATTCCTCGACCGCGAGCCGGGCATCGGCGTCGATCTGCGCTATGTCAGCAACCAGCATTCGCTGGTCTCGCTGGCGCAGGGCGCATGCGATCTCTCCGGGCTGCATCTGCCGCGCGGCGAGCTGCGCGCCCAGGGCATCAACTCCGCCCGCGAATGGCTCGACCCGCGCGAGGACCGCGTCATCAATTTCGTCACGCGCGAGATGGGGCTGATGGTCGCGCGCGGCAATCCGTTGCGGATCGCCTCGCTTCGCGATTTGACCGAACCGAAGGTGCGCTTCGTCAACCGCGACCACGATTCCGGCACACGTCTGCTGTTCGACCGCCTGCTCGGCGCGCAAGGTATCGACCAGAGCAGGATCAACGGCGCGCAGCAGATCGAGTTCACTCATGCGGCGGTCGCAGCCTACGTCGCGAGCGGCATGGCCGATGTCACCTTCGGTGTCGAGGCCGCTGCCCGCCAGTTCGGTCTCGATTTCATCCGGGTTCTCACCGAGGACTATTTCTTTGTCTGCAAACGCGCCTTCCTGGAGACGGAGCCGATGCGACGCATCCTCGACATCATCCGCAGTCATGATTTTCAAGCGGCCGTCGCTGCCCTGCCCGGTTACACCCTGTCCGACACGGGCGAGGTCTCCGGCGTAAAGACCTTCCTGGAGATGCACTCCGCACGATGATGCCGCACGCCGTATGCAGGGCGTTTGGACGAGGCTTGCTGTCGAGAGACCCGACCCCGACAGGTTATTGCCGGGTGCCCGGGCTCAGCAGGCAGGCCGCGAGCTCGGTGCGATTGTGCACGCCGAAACGTCGGCACAAATTGGCGACGTGCTCCTTCACCGTCTGATCGGAAATCCCCATCTCGCGGGCGATTTCCTTGTTGGTCTGGCCGCGGCAGACCCGGATGGCGACGTCCGCCGACCTTGGCGGGAGCGAGAGCGTCGCGGCCGGCTCACGGACCTGGGTCGCGGCACGATGGGCGTCGACCGCGCCCGCGTTTGTCATGTTGGTCAAGGCCAGCGAGCCAGCCCGACACAGCATCTCCATGCGCTGCCGTGACCGCATCGTGTAAGGCGCGTTCGTGTCGGTCGTCGCAGTAAACAACACGCCGACGATCTTCTGCCCGCACCACAATGGGCCGCCCATGTTGTACGCAAAACCCCACTCGTGCAGCATCTCGAAGGACGGACTGTGCCGCCATTGCTGTGGACCGATCACGGTTTCGCCGTCGACCGCGCGGCCCCGGGTCATGATGCAGTCGAGCACGGGGTCATGCTTCCAGAAGCCGGCCCTGTAATTGTCGAGCAGGCCTTCCGCGACGTGGCGGCTGTAGACCAGCTCCGGCTCAAGCCCGTCGAGCAAATAGAGGCCGACAGTCGGCGATCCCGTCAATTCGGTGATCGCCGAGCAGCAGGCGACGCCAAGCGCACGCACCGAGCAGCTCTCGGCGATGGACATCAGCCGATCTGCGAGCTGGCGCTCGGGCAGACCATCCAACTGCTCGTGCTCGGCCCTCACCGCCACTCCTCGCGAGAACGCGCGGTGCTCTCGGGCACACGCACGCCATTGCCGATTGTTATAGGCTTAAAATTTCTGCCTTGCCTGATCTTTGGTCAAGCGAAAAGAAGCGGCAACGCGCTGCTCTCCCGGCCCAGCTTTGCGGCAGGGCACCATGGCCGATCCCCCCATGATGGGGGATTGCTGGTTTGGCCACCTCATCTCTAGCATCCTGGCCATCGGGATCGCGTCACGACGCGCGCGGTTCCGGCGGGGACATCTCGACACCAAAGCGAGCCGATCGTCGCGCGCGCCAACTGACATTGGCGCGTACGGGCGAGTCTTGCCCGCGACCGTCCCGTCCGCCCGAGATCTTCGCGTTCGGCAGCGTTGCGCGAAGAACCAACAAATCGACCTGGAGACACCGACCATGAGCCCTTCCGCGCAACTCGCAGTCAAACCTTCCGCGACCCCGACGGTGGCCGAGTTCCATACGCGCCTCGACGCGCTGCTGCCGCTGGTCGAATCCAGGGCTGCGGAGGCCGAGGCACAGGGCTATCTGACTGACGATGTCGTGGCGGCGCTGCGCAAGGCCGGCATCTACACCATGCTGTTCCCGAAGGAGATCGGCGGCGCCGAGCTTCTGCCTTACGATGCCATGACCGTCATCGAGCGGCTCGCTTACACGCACGCCTCGGCCGGCTGGTGCGTCATCGGCAACAACATGGAAGGCACGACGCTCGCTATCTACATCGAGGACGAGGGCATCAAGAAGGTCTTCGCGGGCGGGCCCGACATCACGATTGCCGGCAACGGCGTGCCGCGCGGCTTCGCACGACCGGTCGATGGCGGCTACATGATCCGCGGCAACTGGGCGTATGGCAGCGGCATCCAGCACGCCGAGTGGGTCCACTCCGGCTGCTTCGTCACCGACGCATCCGGCAAGGACATGGTCTTCGGTCCCAACGGTCAGCCCAAGATCGTGGTCACACACCATCCGCGCGCGACCATCAAGTTGATGGGCAATTGGGACGTGCTTGGCCTGCGCGCGACCGGAAGCTTCGACTACACTTTGAGCGAGGGCGACGAGTTGTTCGTACCCACGCACATGACCTACGATTTTGACATTGGCGCGCCGCGCCGAGGTGGTGTGCAGGGTGCGCTGGGACTGGCAGGCTACAGCGCCTGGGCGCATTCCGCCTGGGCCGTCGGTGTCGGCCGCCGCATGCTCGACGAACTCGTCAAGGTGATCGTCCAGCGCCAGGATCCATTCGGCAAGTCGCGCGACAGCGCCAGCTTCAAGTTTCAGTTCGCGCAGGCTGAAGCTCGTTTCCGCGCCGCGCGTGCGTTGGTCCACGAAACCTGGAAGGACGTCTCGGAGACTTGCGCCAGCGGTGACTCTCCGTCGCTGGAGCAGATGACGATGATCAAGCTGTCACTGCGCCACGTCCACGACGTTCTGTCTGATGTCGCCACCTTCGCGCATCGCGCCGCCCGCGGTGCCTCGCTGCACAACACGCCGATGCAGCGGTTCTATCGCGACATCCATTCGGGCACCCAGCACATCCTGATGGCCGACCAGATCGTCGAAGAGTGCGGCCGCGCGCTGCTCGGCCTCCCCGGCCCAGGCGCGCAATGGACGGTCTTCGGGGTGACGGGCTGAGCAAGCGATCAGACGAGGGCGTCGAGGTGAGGACATCCCGCATCGTTGGCTTCTGCGGCAACAGCTGGCGCCCGGCGAAGTCGCGCATGCTGGTGGAAGCCGTCGCCGCCGACCTTCAGGCGCAGCATGGACTGAAGACCACGGTCCTCGATCTTGTCGATGCCGGTTGCGGCATCGCCGGCTTCACCCGGATCGCACTCGATGACAACGCGCGCGCCGTCGTCGAGGCCATCGAACAGGCCGACGGCCTCGTGATCGGGTGCCCGGTGTTCCAGGGGTCCTATCCCGGATTGTTCAAGCACGTATTCGACCTGATCGAACCCAGCGTGCTGCGCAACCGCCCGGTGCTGCTGACCGCCGTCGGCGGCGGCCTGCGCCACTCGCTGGTGGTCGAGCACCAGCTCCGCCCGCTGTTCGGCTTCTTCGAAGCCTGCACCGTTTCAACGGCGATCTACGCCAGCAGCGGCGAGATCGTGCCGGGCGAGCCGCTCGCACCAATGACGGCCGCACGGCTCGCCAACGCGGTCGAACAATTCGCCTCGCTTCTCAGCGGTCGCCAGGCAGCCGCCGCATGACCCACAAACGCGCGGCCCTGCCGACGTCAACCGGAGACAACCATGCTTGATACCCCCAATCCCTCTCCCGATCTCACCGGCTTCTCGCGCGCGGAATATACGATCAACGGCGTGCGCACCGTCGTTCACAGCATCGGAAGCGGCCCAGCACTCGTATTCCTGCACGGCACCGGCACCTTCACCGGCTTCGAGATGGCGCGCGATTGGGCGAAGCGGCACACCGTCATCATCCCCTATCATGCGGGCTTTGGCGATTCCGGCGACGCCGAGACGATCGACACCGTCGAGGATCACGTCCTTCATTACATGGATCTGTTCGACAAGCTTGGCCTTGAGCAATTCGACCTCGCCGGATTTTCGCTCGGCGGATGGCTAGCCGCGGAGTTCGCGATCCGTCAGCCGCATCGGGTCCGCAAGCTGGCGCTGGTTGCCCCCGCCGGTCTTGTGGTCGCAAGCGCGCCTGCGCCCGGATTGTTCGAGATCGCGCCGCAGGAACTGCCCGCCTATCTCGCGCACGATCCGGCCGCGGCACTGCGTTACTTTCCAAAGGCGCCCGACCCGGCTTTCGACGCCCGCCTCGGACGAGAGGTCACGGGCTTTGCCAAGCTGATCCGCAGCGAACCGCAGGGCAATCCCAAGCTCGCGCACTGGCTGCATCGGATCGTGATGCCGACGCTGGTGCTGTGGGGTGCCGCCGATCGCCTGCGTCCGACAGCCCAGGCAGAGGCCTGGAAAGCAGGACTCCCCGACGCACGCGTGGTGCTGGTGCCGACGACCGGTCATCTCGTGTTCGAGGAGACGCCGTCCGCCGCACACCACGTCACCGACTTTCTCGCCGATTGATCCCGCAAACAACAGAGGACACCACCATGATCGAGATGCCTCCGGGCGTGACCCCTGCCAAAGAAGGATTTGGCAACGTCGTCTGGAACATTCTGGGCCAGACCTACACACTGAAACAGCATTCCGAGGCGTCGATGGCCTGGCATGCCGTTTTTCCGGACGGCACCTTCGTGCCGCCGCACGTCCATCCGACCCAGGATGAGTTCGTCTATGTGCTGAGCGGCCGCTACGACCTCTGGCTCGACGGTAAGGATTTTGTCGCCAGGGCCGGCGACCTCGTCCGCATGCCCAAGGGCATCCCCCACGGCATCTTCAACAAGTCGGGCGAAACCGCCACCAGCCTGTTCTGGGTCGCACCGACGCGGTCGCTGAAAGAGCTGTTTGAACGCATCCACAATCTCCCCGATCCGCAGGAGGTGGTGCGACGTGCCGCCGAGCACGAGGTGAATTTCCTGCCGCCGCCTGCCTGAAGCTGCGCCGATTCCACCGACACGCAAACCGCGAGAACCGATGATGACCATGCTGACAACAACTTGGACGACCATCTCCGAGAGCGACCGCCGTCGGATAGCCCGGTGGCAAAAAGGCATGCTGGCGCTCGCCATCCTCTGCGAGATATTTCTCGCCGCGGACTGGTATGCGTTCGCGGCCGTACTGCCTTTCGTCTCCGAGAGCCTCAAGCTCAATCCCGCAGAGGCCGGGCTCGCGCAAGGCATCTTTGCGCTGACCTACGGCATCGGCATGGTGGTGTGGTCGCCGGTCAGCCGGTCGATGACGGCGCGCAACATGCTGCTGATCGGGCTTGCGGGCACCGGCGTCGGCATGGTGCTCCAGGTGTTCGTGCAGAGTTACACGCAGCTCGTGATACTCCGGCTCGTGATCGGCTTCTTTGACGCCGGCATCTTCATCGGCAACATGAAGCTGATCTTCGGCTGGTTTCCACAAAGTCGGCGTGGCTCGGTGGTCGGCATCATTCTCGCTGCCTACAGCCTCGCCATCACCATGGATTTCGCGCTCGGCATCCCCCTGACGATGGCGACCAGTTGGCGAACCTTCTTCGCCGTGCTGGCAATCGGCACGCTGCTGGTCGCGGCTGTCGATGCACTCGTCGTCCGCAACAATCCGCGCGAGCTCGGGCTCGACGGCTTCACCTGGGGCAACGAAACACCGCTGGAGCATCTGCCGCTCGGCGAAATATTCCGCTCGAAATGGATTGCGGTCGGCGGCTTCGGCATCGTGGCCTGCACCTTCGCGATCGCCGGTACCGCCACCTGGGTGGTGCCGGCCTTCATCACTGTGCAGCACATGCCTCCGGAGGCCGGCGCGGTCATCGGCACCGTGATGGGGCTGTCGCAGGTGCTGTTCCTGGTGATTGGCGGCTACATGTCCGATCGGCTCGGCAAGCCCTTCATGATCAAGCTCACCGCATGTCTCGCTTTCTTAACCGCGCTGATGTTCCTGTGGAGCGTGGTCACTCCGATGTCGTTTCCGATGCTGGTGCTGTTTGCGGCGCTCAGCGGCATCGCACTGCTGGGCGGCGGCGCGATCTTCGCCCTGCTCAGCGAGAAATACTCCGACGCGCTCGCACCGGCCGCGATCGGATACGCCGAGGTGTTTGGCATCTTCTCGGCTTTCGTGGCACCCTGGATGATGGGTGCCATTATCAACGCCTCCGGGGGCTCGTTCACCGGCGCCTTCATCGCATTCGCTGTTGTCGAACTCGTCATCGTCGGCCTCCTGGTGATCCTCGCCCGCGAGGACGTCAGTCAGGGCGCGGTGGTCGGAAGCCCCGCGGAGTAAGGTGCAGCGATCAAGGGCACGGGCTGAAGCCCGTGCTCTGCGGGCTTCGACAAAGGTCTATCTTCTGGGAAATCCGGCGCCCTCACCTTGTCCGCCGCGGGCAAGAGTGGCAATCTCGCGTCGAGTGATCCCAAGAGATTTCGTTATGTCGCGCGCGAGCGCCAAATCCCTTCCCCAGCTGAGCCTTCGCATCGACCTCGACGGCGAGGATCGGATCGGGCCTGGCAAGATCGAGCTTCTGGAGCAGATCCGCGAGCAAGGCTCGATCTCCGGGGCCGGCCGCGCCATGGACATGTCGTACAAGCGCGCCTGGGATCTCGTCGACGAGATCAACCGAATCTGCGGACATCCCGCGGTCGAGCCGCAGGCCGGCGGCAAGAACGGCGGCGGCGCCATGCTGACGCCGTTCGGCGAAAAACTCGTCGCGCGCTACCGGAAGATCGAGCGCGACGCCGCACGCGCGGTGCACAAGGATCTGGAAGCGCTCAAGAGCGACATCGCCCGTTCCCGCAAATCCTCATAGCGGTCAGTTCGGTCGCACCGACGTTTCGGGAATCGGCTGCGTCAACGCTTCGCCGAGCAGGCTTTGCTCGGCCCTAGGGATCGAGAAGCGAACCTTGAAGCCGTCCTCGGTCTCCAGCGTGATGATGCGCTGGGCCGTGTCGGTGGATTGTTCAAGCACCCAGGACGCCAACGGATAGGCGTAGCGCAGGCTCTGGTCGCCGTAGCGGGCCTTCAGCGCCGCCTCGAGCAGTCCGGGCAGCGTCATGATGAGGGCGCCGACCTGGTTGAGCGAGACGCTGACCGCGGCGGGATTGCCCGCCACATCCTCGAAGCCCAGCGAGATCGCACCGCCGTCGGACGCCACCTCGCAGGTCGTGAGCTGCCTCACCTTGATTTCCATCGCCAGTCCCGGAACGCACCTCGCTATATCCGTCACGATATATCGATAAGCCCAGCTGCGTCCAGCCGCTTTTTCTGGAATTGATCGAATCCGCAGCCATGGCCGGCCCGGCCGGATCGTGATATACAATGCAATATAACGAGGCCCGAACGGCCCGTTCTTCAAGGGAGCGCAAAGCCTATGAGCGACTTTAATCTGCTGATCGACGGCAAAATGGTGCCCGGCGACATGACCATGCCGGTTCTCAATCCCGCGACCGAAGAGGTGGTGGCACAATGTCCCCGCGCCTCGAAGTCCCAGCTTGATACGGCCGTTGCCGCCGCGAAGGCGGCCTTCCCTGCCTGGTCCGCGACCTCGATGGAGGACCGCCGCAAGGTCGTGATGAAGATGGCCGACGTGATCGAGGCCAATTCGGGCGAGCTCGCGCGCCTGCTCACCGCCGAGCAAGGCAAACCGCTCGCCGATGCCACCGGCGAAGTGCTCGGCATGGCCGCGTTCTTCCGCTATCTCGGCTCGCTCGATCTGCCGATGAAGGTCATCGAGAATTCCGGCGACCGCAAGGTCGAGGCCTATCGCCGCCCGCTCGGCGTCGTCGGCGCCATCATCCCCTGGAACTATCCGCTTCTGATCCTCGCCTTCAAGCTGCCCTCCGCACTGATCGCCGGCAACACCCTGATCGTGAAGCCCGCGCCGACCACACCGCTCTCTTCCCTGCGCTTCGCCGAGCTGATCAAGGACGTGGTGCCGAAGGGCGTGCTCAACTTCATCACCGATGCCAACGATCTCGGCGGCGAGATGACCAAGCATCCTGATATCCGCAAGATCTCCTTCACCGGCTCCACGGCGACGGGACAGAAGGTGATGGCGAGCGCGGCGCAGACGCTCAAGCGCATCACGCTCGAGCTCGGCGGCAACGACGCCGGCATCGTGCTCGACGACGTCGACCCGAAGAAGGTCGCACCCGGCATCTTCGAAGGCGCGTTCCAGAACTCCGGCCAGGTCTGCCTCGCCATCAAGCGGCTCTATGTGCATGAGTCCGTCTATGACGAGCTCTGCGACGAGCTGGTCGCGATCGCCAAGAGCACCGTGGTCGACGACGGCTCCAAGCAGGGCACCAAGCTCGGGCCGCTGCAGAACAAGATGCAGTACGAAAAGGTGAAGACGTTCCTCGAGGACGCGCACAAGAATGGCAAGGTGGTTGCCGGCGGCGCCGCGATGGACCGTCCCGGCTATTTCATCGAGCCGACCATCGTGCGCGACATCAAGGAAGGCTCGAAGCTGGTCGACGAGGAGCAGTTCGGACCGGTGCTGCCGCTGATCAAATATTCCGACAAGGATGACGTGATCCGCCGCGCCAACGCCACGACCTACGGCCTCGGCGCCTCGGTCTGGTCATCCGACATCAAGCGCGCCCACGAGGTGGCAACGCAACTCGAGTCCGGAACGGTCTGGATCAACAAGCATCTCGACATGGCCCCGCACATTCCGTTCGGCGGCGCCAAGCAGTCGGGCATCGGCACCGAATTCGCCGAGGAAGGCCTCGCTGAATTCACCCAGCTCCAGATCATCAACGGCCCGCCGGCGGCCTGATCCGACATAAGGGGTCGCGGCGAGATCGCCGCGGCCCCGATTTATTTTGATAGGAGAAACGCAGCGATCCGATCGCCGATGAGCATCCGACGGTTTGCGCGCTGCCCAAATAGCGTGCGCGTCCGGTCAGTAGACCGGCTCGTCCTTCAGCGCCGCGATCACCTGCTCGCCCTGCGTCGTCAGGCGATAGGTCACCAGCGGACGGCTCGATGGCGGCTTGCGGTCGGTCTCGACGATGTAGCCGCGCACCATCAGCGCTTCGAAGCTGCCATAGTAGCCGAACATGCTGATCTGGTTCTGCCTGAGCAGCTTGAATTCGCGCAGCAGGCGGATCTCGTTGCCCGAGAGCAATGAGCGGCGGACGCGTTGCACGAAGCTCGCGCGCTGCTCGAACCAGGCCTGATCGGGTAACTCAGGCGAAGGCGGCGCACTGTCGCGATCGCAGGGGCGCGCCTCGACATCGGCACGCACCGCCGGCTGCGACGGGATGCTGCTGCCGACTGCTTCCCTGGCCCCGTCTAGCAACGCGATCGGCCAGCGCCGCTTGTTGTCGACCATGACCGGCGGCGGCACGACATTGTCGCGCACCAGCTGTTCGAAGCGGCCGGCCGTCACGCCGACATAGGCAGCCGCGCGGCGGCGGTCGACGAGACGGGCATCGCGCCCGTGCTCGAGCTCGCAAGCGATATTCTCGTTCACCCCAAAATCCCCTGCCGCATCGTTGCGGGCGCGTCGCCGCGCGGGCCCGAAGGACCCGTCGGCACGTGACACTAGGATGAAACCGGCGCTCTCAAAAGGCAGAGAAATTCGTACATATTGCTGCCGTTTCGGCAACAGCTATAGTGCCCCCGGGGGTCCCATGCGCTTTCACTCACCTTCAATCCAATACTTCCATGCCGTCCGCCGCACCGGCTCGATCCGCGCCGCAGCGCGCCTCCTGAACGTCGCCTCGTCTGCCGTCAGCCGTCAAATTCTCAAGCTTGAACAAGAGGTTGGGTCCCCCTTATTCGAACGGAATGCGCGCGGCCTGACCCTCACGACGGTCGGCGAGATGCTCGCCCGGCACGTCATGAACGTGCTCCAGGACCTCGACCGCTTCCGCTCCGACGTCCAATCCCTGTCCGGCGCCTGGCATGGCACTGTCAGCATCGCCTGCATCGAGTCCCTCACCGAGTCGGTGTTGCCGGATTTGATCGCCTCGCACCGGACCCGTGCCCGGCGCGTCAGCTTCACCACGGAAGTGATGGGATCGTCCGACGTGCTTGAAGCCCTGCGCCGGGGCGAGGCCGATATCGGCATCGCCATCGCGCTCAGGCATCCGCCCGACCTGCGGCAGGTCGCGCTCAAACGGTTTCGCCTCGGCGCGCTGGTTGCGCGCGAGCATCCGCTGGCGCGCCGCAAGACGGTGACGCTGGAGCAATGTCTCGCCTTCCCCGTCATTCACGCGCTGCCGGAGCTGTCGATCTATCATTTGCTCCAGCCCTTGATCGTGCAGCTCCCCGAGACGCCGGAGCCTGCGATTCAAGCCAACTCGATCGACCTGATGCGCGAGCTCGCCGCGCGCGGCGTCGGTGTCGCCTTCCAGACCCAGCTCGGCATCGGCCGGCTGTCGCGCGACGCGCAGCTCGTGTTCCTGCCGCTCGACAATGCTGGCAGCCCGGTGTGGTCGGATCTCGGCATCTATGTCCGCGCCGAGCGCACCTTGCCCGCCTTCACCGAATCCTTCCTCCAGGAACTCGTACGCGAGCTTGGCGAGCGCGAGCGGCGGGAGAACGCGGCCTATCCACAAGTGCCGTGATGAAGCCGCAGTAGTTTCCCGGAATAGGGCTGATGGTCCGTCGTCTGATACCTTTCGTATATTCAGCCCGCCCAACGCGGACGCGCCCCAGGATCCCGAAATGCCGCTAGGTCGGCTAAAACCCTCACGAATCCTCGGCATCGAGCGTTTTTCGGACTTCGGCGAATTTCGCGCCAACGAGGTGCTCGGCCTCGGCATCTCTACGCCGCTTCGCCCGCGCGAGTTCTCGATGTCGCGCGCCATCCTGCCGCTGCAGGACGGGTTGTTCGTGCTCCAGCGCGCGTTCGCCCGTCGCCTCGAAGTCGATGTCGGCACCGACCGCGGCGTTGGCCTCACAATCCCGTTCTCGTTTCACTCCATCACCAACGGCCGCGAGATCGACAGTTCGACGGTGAACGTCGTGCGCGGCAGGGTTCCGATCAAATCCGTCGAGCAAGGCGCCAACACCTATGTGATGATGCGCTTCAACTCGGACATGCGCCATCGCGGCTGGGCGGATTACGAGAGCGGCCTGGGCTTCTTCCGCTCGCACGATGCTGCGATGGCGCGCCTGCGTGCTACGATCCTGAGCATGTTCTGCCTGGCCTCGGACCTCGACAATCCCAGGCAGTTCGACGCGCTCAACCGGCCGATCCAGGAGACGCTGCTCGCCTGCCTCGACGACACGTTGGTGCCGGCCGATGGGCTGGCCGCGCGGCGCGGATCGTTCGACAAGCACAACAGGCTGATCGCACGACTCGATGAAGTGGCGGCGACCTACGGCAGCCGCCCGCTCTACAGCGATGACCTTGCCACCACGCTCGGCGTCTCCGTGCGCACGCTCCAGACCGCCACGCAAGCGGTGCACGGCGTGAGCCTGCATCATTATCTGCGGCTCAAGCGGCTGTGGGCCACCCGCGTCCAGCTCATGACCGGAGGCGCCGTTGCCAGCGTCAAGGCCGCAGCCCTCGGCAACGGCTTCTGGCACCTCGGTGACTTCTCGCGCGGTTACAGACTGGCATTCGGCGAGACACCCTCCGAGACACTCGCGCGGAGCCGGCGTCTCTGATCAGGCCGGGTCGCGCGCTCAGCCGTGGCTATTCTCCTTGCGATGTCCGTTCTCGCTGATGCGGTCGACCCAGGCGATGCCGATCGCCGAGATAATGAAGGTCAGGTGGATCAGCACTTGCCACATCACGCCGGTCTCGGTGAAATTGCTGCGCGTGGTGCCGAGATTCCCGGCCTCGATGAAGGTCCTGAGCAGCGAGATCGAGGAGATGCCGATGATCGCCATCGCGAGCTTGATCTTGAGCACGCTGGCGTTGACGTGACTGAGCCATTCCGGCTCGTCCGGATGACCGCTCAGGTTCAGCCGGGAGACGAACGTCTCGTAGCCGCCGACGATCACCATCACCAGGAGGTTCGAGATCATGACGACGTCGATCAGGCCGAGCACGACCAGCATGATCTGCTGCTCGCTGGCGTCGAACGAATGCGCGACCAGGTGCCAGAGCTCTTTCAGGAACAGCAGCACGTAGACGGCCTGCGCGACGATGAGGCCGACATAGAGCGGCACCTGCAGCCAGCGCGAGCCGAAGATCAGCTGGGCAAACGGGCCGATTCGCGGCCGCGGCGCCGACGCCACCGAAGGTGCTATGGGTTCAGACGACATCGATCACTCCAGGAAAACGAAGGCAGGAAAACGAAGGCAGGACTTAGAGGCTTGCGATGACAGGCGCGAGCTCGAGCGAGCCGCGATAGATCATCTCAAACGCGACGTAGACGATGATCGCGAGGCCGACATAGGCGATCCAGCGCTGCTTCTGGAGCACGCGGCCGAGCAGATCGGCGGCGACGCCCATCAGCGCGACTGACAGAACCAGGCCGAAGACGAGGATGTAGGGATGCTCGCGCGCCGCGCCCGCGACCGCCAGCACGTTGTCGAGCGACATCGACACGTCGGCGGCGACGATCTGCAACGCGGCCTGCTTGAACGTTTTCCGCGGCGCAGCCGCGCTGGTCGCTCCACCGCCATGGCTGAACGCAAGCTGGTTCGCATGCGCAGCCTGTTCGCGCAGTTCGCGCCACATCTTCCAGCACACCCACAGCAGCAGCACGCCGCCGGCGAGCAACAGGCCGATCACCTGCAAAAGCTGGGTCGCGACGCCGGCAAAGACGATGCGCAGCGCGGTCGCGGCGACGATGCCGACGACGATGGCGCGGCGGCGCTGGTCGACCGGCAGGCCCGCGGCGGCGAGGCCAATGACGACGGCATTGTCGCCGGCAAGCACGAGATCGATCAGGACGACCTGGAGCAGAGCGGTCAGCGCATCGGCGGTGACGAATTCAATCATGACTGATTATTTTTCGGAACTGACGGATCCAGCCAGTGCGGCTTGCGGCGCTCGATCCAGTCGAAGACCTTCGAGCGTGACGCACGCAGCGCCGGCACGTCCTCAGCGAGCAGCGCGAGGCCGAGCGGCAGCATCCAGATGCCGAGCACCGGCAGGAAGGACAGCACGCCGCCGACGACGAGCAGCGCGCCCGAGGGAATCCGGACCCAGCGGCTGGACGGTTGCAGGAGATAGTCGACGGTGCTGGCAAGGCGCGGCGGCAGCCGATGAACGAGCGCGTCGAGCCGCGGGTCGCCGCCGGCCGGCTGGCCGGAGGCGCCCTCACTTCTCGTCTTTTGCTCGTCCGAAACTGCGCTCATGCTCACGCCTTCGAGGCGGCGCTGACCGCAGCCGGCCCGACCGGCTTCGCGCGCGGCAGCACCAGCGTCAGCAGGCGCAACAGCTTGATCGCCTGCACCTCGTGCGGATGCACGTCCTCGTCTGCGGCCGCGACGCGCTCCGACAGCTCGATGAGATGGGACGACAACGGCAGGTCCGAGACCGGCCGCAGCGTGTCGATCACCACATTGGCGAAATCAGGCTCCTCGAGCCGTTCGGCGAGCTCGTCGAACATCGAAAACAGGCGCTCTTCGCTGACGTGCGGCGCCAATCCGCGTTC
This sequence comes from Bradyrhizobium ganzhouense, assembly GCF_049949285.1. Classification (NCBI taxonomy): domain Bacteria; kingdom Pseudomonadati; phylum Pseudomonadota; class Alphaproteobacteria; order Hyphomicrobiales; family Nitrobacteraceae; genus Bradyrhizobium; species Bradyrhizobium ganzhouense. Next base: position 4,028,013 of record NZ_CP181318.1, on the reverse strand, counting down.
CCTGATGAAGCGGATCACCTCGTCGCGCTCGACCGGCGACACGCGCCGGTCGGCCACGGCGACCAGCGCGCCGGCGATCACCAGCGCGACCGCAGCCTGCTCGTTGAAGCTGCGCGGCTCGGTGATCTCGGGTTCGATCGGATTGGAAGTGTTGGCGTCGGACATCGTTGCTCCTCTATCATTGCGAAATGACCGCACGGAGCTGCCGATGGGGACGATTTGGTCGGAGGGAACGTAAGAAGGCCCGACGATCGGCCGATCCATCGCATTCGCGCGGGACAGGTCATCCGACATCGCGAGGTTTTGCTGACATTTTCAGCGTCCTCGCCAGAGGGGCCCGGATTCTTGTTCTCTCCAGAGATAAAGCCGGGTGAGCCGGAATCAAGGCGACAACAGTGCGACCAGCCGCCGCAGAAGGGTTCCGTCCGTACCGTCATTGCGAGCGCAGCGAAGCAATCCAGAATCCCTCCGCGGAAATACTCTGGGTTGCTTCGCTGCGCTCGCAATGACGGAAGATGCCGATCTACCCCACCCGCTCCACAAGATGCGCACGCGTCGGTGACGGATCGAACCGATCCCCGAAATATTGCGTTTCGTGCGCCACCAATCCGTCGCGGAATTCCATGATGCTGACGACGTAGGACGGCACCCCGTCATAGGTCAGCACGAACTCACTCACCCAGAGATCACCGCCGCCGATGATCCGCCGGACCGTGAAGCGCTTCCTGTTGGGCTGCACGAAGCGGCTCTCCTGAATGTTCCGGCGGCCCCGAATACGCTCGCCGGACTGCGGATAGTCGAGCACGGCGTCCTCGCGATAGATGTCATGCTCGGCGTCGAAATCGTTCGCGTCCGAAGCGTCCCAATGGCGCTGGAGCGCCGTGAACTTGGCCTGGTCGTCCATTGCGATCTCCCGCCTTGCGGTTTCTGCTCTTTAGATCGGAGCGCAGCCAACTGGCGGCAAGGCCGCCTCGCAAAGTCTAACAACGACTAACGGGCCAAAAACCCGACCAGGATGCAGATTGACGCTGGAGCGATCCGGAGTTCGCCGGGCCGCGGCGCGGCGCTGGTCACACCAGGAAACGAGTATGGCACGTTTGCTGTCCGTCAATGTCGGCCTGCCGCGCGACGTCGCCTGGCAAGGCAGGACGGTCCATACCGGCATCTGGAAGGCGCCCGTCGAGGGCCCGCGCAGGGTGCGCCGACTCAACATCGATGGCGACGGCCAGGGCGATACCGCAGGTCACGGCGGCGAGCAGCGCGCCGTGTTCGTCTATCAGGCCGAGTCCTATCGTTACTGGCAAAAGCATCTCGGTCGATCGAGCCTCGTTCCTGGTCAATTCGGCGAGAACTTCACCGTCGAGGGCCTCGCCGACACCGAGGTCTGCATCGGCGATCGTTACGGGATCGGCTCCGCCCTGTTCGAAGTGACGCAACCGCGCGTCACCTGTTACCGGCTCGGCATTCGCATGGAGGAACCGGACATGGCCGCGCTGCTGGTCAAGCACGGCCGGCCCGGCTTCTATTTTCGTGTGATCGAGGAAGGCGACGTCGCGGCCGGGGATGAGATCATTCAGGTCGCGAGTGGGCCCGAAGGCATGAGCGTGTTCGAGATCAACGCGCTGCTTTATCTGCCCCCTCACCCGCGCGAGCGCCTCGAACGCGCGCTGCGGATTCCGGCGCTGAGCCGTGGCTGGCGTCATTCCTTCGTCGCGCTACTCGAGCAGCGCAGCCCGGAAAGTGCCGCAACAGGAAATGCCGGGCCTGGCCCGGCGGCCAGCCCGCCTCCGGCCTGGCGCGGTTTCCGGCCGTTTCGCGTGTCGCGTAAAATCGCCGAAAGCAGCAACGTGACGTCGCTGATCCTCGAACCCGCAGACGGACGTCCCGGAGCGGTCGCGCTGCCCGGCCAGTTCGTCATCGTGCGGCTCGGACCTTCCGCCACGCCTGCGATGACGCGCAGCTATTCGCTGTCGCGCTATTCCGATGCGGCGACCTATCGTCTCAGCATCAAGCGCGAGGCCCACGGCATCGCCAGCACATATATCGCCGACGAGCTCAGAGCCGGCGACATCGTGCAGCTCGGCGCGCCGCGCGGCAGCTTCACTTTGCAGGAAGGCACCCGGCCCATCGTCCTGCTGAGCGCCGGCATCGGCGTGACGCCTGTTCTCGCAATGCTCGGTTCTCTTGCTGCTGAAGCATCGAGGCGAGAGGTCTGGTGGCTGCACGGCAGCCGCAACAGTCGCGAGCACGCCTTCGCCGCCGAGGTGCGCGAACTCCTGGGCAGGCTGGCTCACCATCACAGCCATGTCTGCTACAGCACGCCCGATCCCGGCGATCGCCGCGATGTCGATTTCGACAGCATAGGACATCTGGATCAGCGGCTGCTTCAGACGATCAACGTGCCGCTAGACGGCGACTTCTATCTCTGCGGACCGGCGGTCTTCATGAGCGACCTCACGACCGGCCTCCACGCATTGGGCGTTGCGCCCGACCGCATCCACACCGAACTGTTCGGCGCCAGGTCATCCCTGACGCCCGGCATCGCCGCTTCACCGAACCGGCCCGCGCATGTGCCGGCCGGCGCACCGGGCCCGGGGCCCACGGTGTCCTTCGCGCGCAGCGGCCTCAATGTCTGCTGGGGACCATCATACGCGAGCCTGCTCGAATTGGCGGAAGCCTGCGACGTCCCCGTGCGCTGGTCGTGCCGGACGGGCGTCTGCCACAACTGCGAGAGTGGGCTCGTTGCGGGCGACGTCAGCTATCAGCCCGATCCGCTCGATGCACCGGCGGACGGAAATGTCCTGATCTGCTGCGCACGCCCGCAAGGCGACATCGTGATCGATCTCTAAGACACAGGAGAGTCCTATGCGAACAGATATTGTCCCGGGTGCGACCTTACCGGATTACGAGCTCAGCGATCACACCGGCAAGCACCGCAAGCTCTCCGCGCTGCAGGGCGGCGATCCGATGGTGCTCGTCCTCGGCCGCGGCGGTTTCTGTCCGAAGGACCGTCGTCAGACCGAGGGGCTGGTGCAGCTCCATCGCGAGATGGAGGTGGGCTATTGCCGGCTGGTCACGATCACCACCGACACCATCACCCAGACCAACGAATATCGCAGCGGCGCGGGCGCGCACTGGCCCTTCCTGTCCGATCCCAGGCGGGTCATCCAGAAGGATCTCGACATCGCCGAGTACACCGATCCCATCCACAACCCGATGATTCCCCATGTCATCGTGCTCGAGCCCGGCTTACGCATTCACAAGATCTACAACGGCTACTGGTTCTTCGGACGCCCGACCGTCGAAGAGCTTCGCCAAGATCTCAGAGCGGTGAGCATGGCTTGCCGACCGGATTGGGACATCACCGCGCCCGGGTTCAGGACGCAATGGGATCAGGGCCACAAGGAGAATTTTTATCCCTACGGCAAAACTTACGCCGAAACGCTCGGCGAACAGGGCTAGAAACACATTCCAAACTCGTCGGTCCGAAGCAATGCCGACCTGGAATGTGGATGATGCAGAAGAGAACCAATCCCGGCGGACGCGCCGGCCGCATGGGCGCACGCCAGATCTACGAGGCGCTGCGCGATCAGATCATGTCGCTGGTCTACGGCACTGACGGCCTGTTGCCGTCATCGCGGGCACTGGCCGGCGAAATGGGCGTGGCGCGCTCGACCGTCACGATTGCCTATGAGCAGCTCGCCGCCGAAGGTTTTATCGCGACGCGCCATGGCGCCCGGCCGCGCGTGGCGCGCGCCGTGGTGGAGCGCGGGCGCACGCACGCGACATCCCGGCCATCGACGCGCAAGGTGCGGCTGTCGGCATTCGGCGAGCGGCTGCGCCAGGACCCACCGCGCTGGACCGCGCCGCCGCGCGGGCTTGTTGCGAACTTCCGTTACGGCGAGCTTTCGCCCTCCGACTTTCCGGTCTTGGCATGGAAGAAGGCCGTGACCGCTGCAATGGCGCGCAAGCCCGAACGGCTCGCTTATGACGATCCCTGCGGCGCGCCGCGGCTGCGGACCGCACTGCAAGGTTATTTATGGCGGTCGCGCAGCGTGCGTTGCGAGGTCGACCAGATCGTCGTCGTCAACGGCTCGCAGCAGGGCCTCGACATCTGCGCGCGCCTGCTGCTCGACACCGGCGACCGCTTCGTGATGGAGGATCCCGGCTACCTGATGGCGCGGCACACTTTTGCGGCGACGGGCGCCGTGGCGCTGCCTGTCACGGTTGATAGCGACGGCCTTCAGACCGAGCGGCTCGCCGGCATCGCGGCCCGCCTCGCTTATGTCACGCCGTCGCATCAATATCCGCTTGGCGGCGTCATGCCGATCGGACGCCGGCATCAGTTGCTGGCATGGGCGCGCAAGAACAACGCCTATGTGATCGAGGACGATTACGACAGCGAGTATCGCTACGACACCAAGCCGATCCCGCCGCTGCATGCGCTGGAGGGCAGCGATAGCGTGATCTATCTCGGCACCGTCTCCAAGACGCTCTCGCCGACCTTGCGGATCGGCTATCTCGTAGTGCCGCAGGCGCTGCGATCCCTGTTCGCTGCTGCCAAGCAGATCATGGACCGGCACACGCCGCTGATCGAACAGGAGGCGCTTGCCGCGATGCTGGAGAGCGGCGCCTATGACAGCCATGTCAGGCGCGTGCGCCGGCGCAACGCCGAACGGCAGCAGGCCCTGCTCGACGCGCTGCACCGGAGGTTCGGCGATCGTATCAGGATCGAGGGCACCGCCGCAGGCCTCCATGTGGTGGCGTGGTTCGACGATCTGCCGCAAAAGCGCGAGGATGCCTTGATCATGGCGGCTCGCGCCAAGGGCGTCGGCATCTATCCCGTCTCGGCGCTGTTCGTCGGCTCCCGGACACGGAAGTCGGTCGGCCTCGTCATGGGTTATTCGGCGCTGGAAACCGCGCAAATCGAGCGGGGATGCAAGCTTCTCGCGCAGGCGGTTGCCGAACTGGACTGATGATATCGTGCATAACTGGCAGTTTCTTACAGGCCAGATTCGGGCTATCTCCGGACCAGGAACGGAGACACGCCATGTACATTCCCCCCGCCTTCAGGGACGACGACATCGAGAGCATCCGCGCGACCATCCGCGCCGCGCGTCTTGCGAGCCTCGTCACAGCCACCGCCGAGGGGCCGGTCGCCACGCCCTTGCCGCTCTTTCTCGACGAGAGCGAAGGCGAACATGGCGTGCTGTACGGGCATGTGGCGAAGGCCAACCCGCAATGGAAGCTGCCGGCGATCGGCGATGCGCTCGCGATCTTTGCCGGTCCCGACGCCTATGTGACGCCGTCCTGGTACGCGACCAAGCAGGAGACCGAAAAGGTCGTACCGACCTGGAACTACATCGCCGTGCATGCCTATGGCCCGGTGGAATTCTTCCAGGAGCCGGAGCGCCTGCTCGAGGCCGTGACGCGGCTGACCAAAAAGCACGAAGGCGCGCGCGCAAAGCCGTGGGCGGTCAGTGATGCGCCCGCAGACTTCATCGCCGCGCAGCTACGCGGGATCGTCGGCGTGCGCATCCCCGTGGTGCGGTTCGAAGGCAAGCGCAAGATGAGCCAGAACCGGCCCGAGGCCGACCGCATCGGCGTCGCAGCAGGGCTCGCGGCGAGCGAGAGCGCTGGCGATCGCGAAGTCGCGCACCTGATTCCGCTACCAACCTAAGAGGCTGTTCCTGGCCTTCACGGCAGGGAACCATTGTCCCGTCAGGTGCGTTGGTGCGTCTCAGCAAACAATGCGCGCTTCAGCGCCGTCATAGCGCCCGCGCAAGCTTCGCCAACGAGAACGTCTCTTCTGAACTCGCTACGCCGTAGGGGACTACATGACTGACATCACCTGGTGCGCCGGTTGCGGCCACAGCCTGGTCCCGATCCTGTCCGGGAAGGGCTCGACAACGCCGAGCTGCTTCTGGTGCGAGGGCGTCGACGCGCGGACCATGGAGATGGCGAAGTGGGCGGACAGCCCGGCCGGCAAGCCGGATCGGGCCGCGCCTCGTTCCTTTGATTGAGCCACCCTCCGCGTCAGACCCTCGCCACCAGGCGTGGACCGAACACGGACGCGACGGTCGGGGCAGGAGCAGCGACCGGCTTTCGCGTCGACCGGCGCCGCGGGATGAAGAAGCTGTTGACGAGAATCGGCTCGTTGTCGCCGAGCGCGGTTCGCTCCTTCACCAGCCCGCTCATCACCGCGCGCATCTTGATGACTTCCTGCGCCACGAAGCTGCAGTCCTCGTCGCGATTGATCTGCTCATGCATGATCGCTTCAGCCTCGCGCATGCTGACGCGAAGCGCCCTGATCGTTCTGCGGATGTCGTTGATGCGGTTGTCCATGGCTGCCTCCATCTCGGTCGCAGCATAAGAACAAACCATGAACATATTGTCAATCGCCGCCCTGACGAATTGCGACGTCGCCGCCGATCCCAGGGCGGCGCAACTGCACGCGCACTGACGAGGCTTGCTGACAAATTAGACAAGTCGAGCCGCTCTCCCGGAAGCGTGAGGCGCCGGCGCTGCGTCGGACGGTCAAACCAAGCGGGCGATCTAACCTCCCGTGCAACCACGGGATTTTTTCCTGAACAACTTCGCCGCGCCACGGCGCCGGGCCCGTTTGTCGATCCGCAAACCAGCTGGCCCAAAATTCGCAACGACGTCGCAAGCTTGGCAATGGCGCAGAGCGGAGAACGTCATGAACGTGCATGCTGCGGGCGATCTCAAGACCACCGGCCTCACCCATCCGAACGGCGCGCCGCTCCGCCTCAACACCCAGGATTTTGTGGCGATCGATCGCGACCGCAATGCCAAGTTCGAAGCGACGTATCGTCCGCAAGCCCTCTACAATCGCGCCAACGAAGGCTTTCACGCCAACAACGAAACCTTCCTGCTCCACGAAGTCGCGACCAATCTGCCGATCTATCGCCCCGACACCGGCCCCACCGACTTCCATCTGCATCTACCGCCGGGCGGCTTTCAGCTCGTGCTGGTCACCTCGGGCGCCTTCACCTTCGACTATGACGGACGCTTCTACAATGTCGGCCCGGGCGCGGTGATGCTGCAAAGCGCGATCGTGCACCGCCAGCTGTTCTACACCTGGTCGGGTCTGTCGACCGAAGAGAATTTGAAGACGCCGCAGACGGTGGTGCCGGATCCGATCTCGATGGGCTATTCCGGCAAATTCCTCGAAGCCTTCATCACCGATCCCACCACCTTTCCGAATCCGACCATCGTCGGCCCGGATCAGATCGACGAAGCCGAGACGCCGCGTGTGGCCTGGAGCCATCCACTGCACGATCGTCCGGCCGATGGCGGCTTCTGGCTTCAGGATCCCCTGGCGCTGGATGCGCTGTTCAAGCCGCTCACCGACGGCTCGGTCAAATCGGCGCTGCCGGTTTACGTGCGCGATATCGGGATCGAGATTCCAAGCGGCCATCTCGTCGCCGGCCACATCATCGCAACCGACCCGCGTGGCCACTCGTTGCTGCCGAAGAGCACATCCATCGCCGCAGACGCCTCCTGTTTCGCCAAGGGCGAGGTCGTGATCTATCGCGTCATTCGCGGCACGGCCGCATTCAAGAAGAAGGCTGGCGAGACCTTTGAACTCTCCGCCGGCGATGTCGTGACAGCGGGCAAGGAGTCGATCAGCCTCGCCGGCCTCGGCGAAAACACCCAGGTCCTGCGGCTCGGTCTATTGAAAGGCATGAACGACCTCCGCAGCTGGACGCCGACGCAGCGCGACGAGATCGACGGATTGGCCAGCCAGATCATCACGCAGAAGGACATCCGTCCACTACGCACCGAAGGCAAGCCGGTCGGATATCTGTACGCATAAGCGACTTCTCCGCTGCGGGTCTTGCCCGCCCACAAATAGTGCTGGTAGTTCATAGGCGATCGAGATGCGCCTGGAGCACCAGCTTCGCCCGTGAGCCGCGACGTCACCAGAACCTGCGGAAGCTGCACGGCCTGCTGCGATGGCTGGCTGCAGATCGAGGTGCGCGGTCACAAGGTGCGTAAGGGGCAACCGTGCCCGTTCAGCATCGCCCACCGCTGTTCGATCTATCCGGAACGCCCGCAGCATCCCTGCCGCGAATTCGTCTGCGGCTGGCTGGTCGCATCGAGCCCGCTGCCGGATTGGATGCGGCCGGATCAATCCAGCATGATCATGCTGGCCGCCAATTTCTTCTGGCGCGGCCTGCCGGTCGACGTCGTGGTGCCGGTCGGCGAGCAGCCAAAGAAGAAGGCGCTGGACTGGCTGACACGATTTTGCGCCGAGCAAAGACGGCTGCTGGTCTACCAGATCGGCGATGAGTGGTTCGCGTTCGGACCACCCGTGTTCCAGGCCGACATCGCCAGCCGACTCGCCCGCGGCGAAACGCCTTGGTGCGATTGACCCGAGTCACTGACCCAAGCCTTGGAAGCCATTCACTTTTTGACGCTGAGCCAATTCGGTGCACCGCAATGCGGCAGTTCGCCGCGCGACACGCTTTGTCAGGAATAGTTGCTGATCAGACACAGTCGGTCGGAAAGTGAGCCGCATCACACGAGTCCGATTGTATATGGTATCTGGCATACAATACGCTCCGCTTGATCCCGGACCCATTGAGAGTTCGCGGCGATAGAGGGGAATCACGATGAGGAAGGCCTTTCTGCTCGGCACAGGCTTTGCTGCCCTATTTACAACTACAAATATACATCAACTAAGAGCAGCAACTATAGATGACGTCGTTGCCCGCCTCGATGCGCTCGAGCGCAGCAACGCCAAGCTTGCGAAGGAGAACGCGCAGCTTCGCGAGCGCGTCAATCACATCGGCGAGCCGAAATCCGCGGGGACTGCCGCCGCGCCGGCCTCGCCCAAGGGCAATCCAGTTCTGCACGCGGCGGTCGCGCCATCGCCGGCGCCAGAGCACACCGTCGTCAGCCTCGGCGGCGCTCCGCTCTACAGCAAAGCGCCCGGAAGCAATCCATTCATCGACAACACCACGGTGACGCTCTACGGCCACGTCGATGTCTCGGGCGATATCTTCAATCCCGGCGTTTACGATCAGGGCACGAAGTTCGGCGTTTCGAGCAATCTCACCTATTTCGGCGTTCGCGCGCGGCACAACCTTGATCCCTATGGCTATCCCGGATGGGCGGCCATCGCGCAGTTCGAGTCGCTCGTCGAGGTCGCGGCCGTTCCGACCGAGCGCGCGGCGTTCGGCACGCGCGACAGCTTCCTCGGCATGGAAAGCCCCTGGGGCGCGATCAAGGCCGGCAAGGCGGATACGCCCTACAAGAAGGCGACGGCGAAGTTCGATCCGTTCTCGGCCACGCTCGGCGACTACAACTCGATCATGGGCAACACCGGCGGCGATCTCCGCGCCGAGTTCGATTGGCGCGCGGCGCATGCGATCTGGTATGAATCGCCGGTGTGGAACGGCTTCCAGGCCACACTCATGGTCTCGCCGGGGCAGAATACGGCGAAGGACAACAGCGACTATGCGCTCGGCGATTTCAATTGCCCTGCCACCTCGTCGCGCGGCAGCGGCTCGGGCTTCCCGCTCACATCCGCGCCGGAAGGCTGCACCGACGGCTCATACGGCAATCTCTACAGCGCATCGTTGACCTACAACAAGGGTGGCTTCACCGGCGTCGCCGCTTACGAGCTGCATGAGGGTACCAACCGAACCGGCGACGAGGGCGTGACACCGCTGAGCAATGGCGGCGTTCTCACGGTGCCGACGGGAGCGGTCGGCATCGCCAACGAGTGGGCCGCAAAGGTCGGCGCGGGCTACAAGTTCAACGACATGATCGGCAGTCTCCAGCTCTACGGCATCTACGAGATCATGCGCCGCCAGAATACGGTCGCCGCCTTCAACGAGCGTTCGCGCGACGGCTACTTCCTGAGCGCCACGCAGTCGATCGACAAGTGGGACGTCAGCGCATCCTGGGCTCACGCCAACGCCTCGCCGGGCTCGCCGGGCACGGGCGTCCTTAACGCCTATCCCACCGCCGGGGTGGCGGTATCCGCTCCGGCCGGTTCCGCCGACTTCGCGCTGAACAGCGTCGACTCCAGTGCAGACCAGTATGCGATCGGCATGAAGTATCACTTCAGCCCGTTCGTGAGCTGGTACATGGTGGGAAGCTATCTGCGCAACGGACCGGGCGCACATTACTGCCTCGGCGCCAGTGGGCACGGCTACGCCGTCTGCGGACGCGACGCCAACAACAACGTCGTTGCCGGCAACAAGGCCAAAGCGGTCACGACCGGCATGACGTTCGACTTCTGACCGGGAAGAGAAGACAGCGGGGAGCCGGTCGCGGCTCCCCGTCGTGAGCGCCTACTCCGCCGCCTGACGCACGTGGCGCGCGGTCGGGGTGCGCATCGTCACCAGCTCTTCGGCAGCGGTCGGATGCAGCGCGATGGTCGCGTCGAAATCGGCCTTGGTCGCCTTCATCTTCACGGCAATCGCGACGACTTGCGTGACCTCGGCGGCGCAATCGCCGACGATGTGACAGCCAAGCACGCGGTCGGTCGAGCCGTCGACGATGAGCTTCATCAGCACGCGGGTGTCTCGGCCCGACATCGTCGCCTTGATCGGGCGGAACGTCGTCTTGTAGATGTCGACGTGGCTAAACTGCGCGCGCGCTTCGGTCTCCGTCAGACCGACAGTGCCGACCTCCGGCTGCGAGAACACCGCGGTCGGGATGTACGAGTGATCAACCTGCACGGTACGCTTGCCGAACACGGTATCGGCGAAAGCATGGCCCTCGCGGATCGCGACCGGCGTCAAATTGTGGCGATGGGTAACGTCGCCGATCGCATAGATGCTGTCGACCGAGCTCTTCGAGAAATGATCGACCGCGATGCCGCCGTTCTTCGGATTGATGGCGACGCCGGCCTTCTCCAGGCCAAGACTGGCCACGGCCGGATGACGGCCGATCGCGAACATCACCTGGTCGGAGGCGAGGCTCGATCCGTTCGACAGATGCGTGGTGAATTCCTCGCCGTTACGGTCGACATGGCGATCCACCTTGTTCACCGTGCAGCCGGTGAGAATGGTGATGCCCTGCTTCTCCATCTCGCTGCGGACGTGCGCGCGGACGTCTTCGTCGAAGCCGCGCAAGATGTTGTCGCCGCGATAGATCACGGTGACGTCGGAGCCGAAGCCGGCGAAGATGCCGGCGAACTCCAGCGCGATGTAGCCGCCGCCCTGGATCACGATCCGCTTCGGCAGCTTCTTGAGGTGGAACGCCTCGTTGGACGAGATCACATGCTCGATCCCGGGAATCGACGCGCCATGATTGGGCGCGCCGCCGGTGGCGATGAGGATGTATTTCGCGGTGATCTTCCTGTCGTCCGCGAGCAGGCGGACGGTGTGCTTGTCCTCGATCACCGCGCGGCTCTTGACGACCTGCGCGCCCGACTTCTCGACATTGGTCGTGTAGGCCGCCTCCAGCCGCGCGATCTCCTTGTCCTTGTTGGCGATCAGCGTCGGCCAGTCGAAGGTCGCGGGCGGAACGCTCCAGCCGAAGCCGGCGGCGTCCTCGAGTTCGTGACGGACATGCGAGCCGATCACGAACAGCTTCTTCGGCACGCAGCCGCGGATCACGCAGGTGCCGCCCATCCGGTACTCTTCCGCGATCATCACGCGGGCGCCGTATCCGGCCGCGATACGGGCGGCACGCACGCCGCCCGAACCGCCACCGATGACAAAGAGGTCGACGTCGAATTCAGCCATTGTCCACTCCGACCTCTTCAACCCAAACCGCGGCGCGCTTTGGGGCTTCCTGATCAGCTATCCCTGGAGATAGGTACTGTCACATTTCCTTGCCACGCTTCTTCATCTCGGCGCGGAACGCGCTCGCGACGACCTCGGAGAAGTTCTGCGCCCAGGCGTTCATGACCTGCATGCTGAGGCTGATGGCCTTGGGCTCATTGGTGATCAGCTTCTGGCCGAGCGGCGACTTGTAGAACGCAACGAGGTCCTTCAGCTCCTGCTCGGTGAACTCACCGGCATAGACGCCCACCATGCCATCGCCGATCTCCTGCTCGCGGCCGGCAAGCTGCTTGGCGACGATCGGGGCGAGCTCGTTGAGATCCTTCTGGTAGTTGAGGTTCTGCCCGATCAGCGTGCCCTTGACCTTCTCCACCATGCCGGGCACGGCGTTGGCGTACATCGCACTGGCATTCTTCAGCGTCAAAATCTCCCTCGCCGCCGCAATCGACGCCGCAGACGGCGCCGACGGTGCTGCCGGCTGCTGCGCAGTCGCAGGCACTGCCCCCAGTGCCAGCGCGAAAGCGAGGCACGCAGCGGGCACGATCTTCAAAACGCTCTTCATTTCTAGTCTCCTTTCGGCTTTCGCCGTTCAATCACACGAATTCCCTCGCCACCCGCCAAAACAGCCGAGCTGGCCAAGCCGATGAACAACCCATGCTCGACCACGCCGGGGATCGCGCTCAACGCCCTGGCGAGGCTGGCCGGATCCACAATACGTCCGAGCTGGGCATCGACGATCCAGTGGCCACCATCGGTGACGAAAACGTGGCCATCCCTGGCCTTGCGGACCGCCATTTGCCCGGAAACGCCGCACTCCGCAAATGCCTTCTCGATCGCCCGACGCGTCGCGCCGAGCCCGAACGGAATGACCTCGACCGGCAGCGGAAAGCGGCCGAGCGTCGGCACCCATTTGGTGTCGTCGGCAATCACGATCATGCGATCCGAGGCGGCCGCCACGATCTTCTCACGCAGCAGCGCACCGCCACCGCCCTTGATCAAATTGAGCTCGGGATCGATCTCGTCGGCGCCGTCGACGGTGATGTCGAGATGGTCGATCTCATCGAGCGTGGTCAGCGGCACGCCGCAGCGCGCCGCATCGGCGCGCGTCGCCTCGGAGGTCGGCACGCCGATCACCCTGAGGCCGGCAGCGACGCGCTCGCCAAGCAGCTCGACGAAATGCTTGGCGGTCGAGCCGGTGCCGAGGCCGAGCTGCATGCCGTCACGCACCTCTTCCAGCGCACGCGCCGCAGCCTGCCGCTTCAACTGGTCCATGTCCAAGTTTGGGCCCGCCTCTCAAGTCTGGAGTGCCGCTGGTCCCGTCGGTTGCGGCGGGCCTATGTAGCCTCGTTTTTCCCCGGAGAACAGGGTCTGGGAACGGGCCTATAAGCTGATCTTATAGCCCTGCCCCTTGCGCCGGTACGGCCGGGCCGGTAGCGCTTGGACCATGACCTCCCCCTACACTCTCGTCTTCGATCTCGACGGCACGCTTGTGGATACGGCGCCCGACCTGATCACCGCGCTCAATTACGTGCTCGACCGCGAAGGCCTGCCGCCCGTGCCGATGGCCTCGGCCCGCAACATGATCGGCGCCGGTGCCCGCAAGCTGATCGAGCGGGGCCTGGAGGCCGAGGGCCGCTCGGTCACGCCTGCCGACATGGACCGGATGACGGCGGATTTCATCGCCTATTACGCCGATCATATCGCGGTCGAATCGCTGCCCTTCGAGGGGCTCCTCGACGCGCTCGACCTGTTTGCGGCCCAGGGCCATCGTCTCGCGGTCTGCACCAACAAGCTGGAATGGCTGTCGAAGCGGCTCCTGGACCAGCTCGACCTGAGCCGGCGGTTCGCAGCGATCTGCGGCGCGGACACCTTTGGGGTCCAGAAGCCCGATCCGACCATTTTCCGCGAGACCGTGGCGCGGGCCGGCGGCGAGGTCAAAGCCAGCATCATGGTCGGCGACGCCGGAACCGACGTCGGCGTGGCCCGGCGCGCGGGAGTGCCTGTGATCGGGGTCAGTTTCGGCTACACGGACGTGCCGATCGCCGATCTGAAGCCGGACCGGCTGATCCATCACATGCGCGACCTGCCGGCGGCCGCCCATAGCCTGATGACGGCTTAGGACCAGGCAAGGCCCTGACATAGCTGCGTTATTCCAGGAAACCCTGCGTTAACCATCTATTAACTATGCACGGTGCGCCGGTTGCTTGCCCCAAGCGACGCTCCTAAGGTCTGCGCGGGGTTATGTGGCGGTTCGTCGCACTAGAAGTGGATGGTCATGCGTCGTGTCATCGCGATTGCGTTAGCGGGAGCGAGCCTTGGTGGCTGCTCCTCGATGTCTTGGGACATGTTCAAATCGGCGCCGCCGACCGTCCAGGTCCGGCTCGAATCCAATCCCCCGGGGGCCGACGCCAAGACCTCGCTCGGTCCGGGCTGCAAGACCCCCTGCTCGGTCTCGGTTCCCGCGCCGGAGGCTCCGTTCACGGTCGACTACGTCCTCAATAAGTATCAGCCGACCAGCGTGCCCGTGAACGTGATCAAGAATCCCGGCGATTTCACCACGCCCGCTACGGTGACCACCGATCCGAACCCGGTGTTCGCGGAGCTTCAGCCGGCGGTGCCGCCCAAGCCGGTGAAGAAGAAGCCGCACCGGCCGAAGACGCCGAAACCGGCCGCAGCCGCGCCCGCCGCGGCGCCGGCCGATGCTGCAGCGCCCGCAGCCGGTTCAGCGTTCCCCGATCCGAACGCGGGCAAGCGTTAATCTACGCATACTGCCCGATTGTCCTAGCCGCATCCGATGCTTAGATTGCTTCTACGGCACCGCTGAAGCAAAGGTGCGCCCGTCGCCGTAAGTGACAAGGCATTTGGTATGAACGGATCTCCCGCGACCTCCCGCGCCGCGCTGTCGAGCGCGATGACCGATCCGTTCGGGCGGACCATCTCCTATTTGCGCGTCTCCGTCACCGATCGCTGCGACCTGCGCTGCTTCTATTGCATGTCGGAAGACATGACGTTCCTGCCCAAGGCCGATTTGCTGACGCTCGAGGAGCTTGACCGGCTCTGCACGGCCTTCATCGCCAAGGGCGTGAAGAAGCTGCGGCTCACCGGCGGCGAGCCGCTGGTCCGGCGCAATGTGATGTCACTGGTGCGCTCGCTGTCGCGCCATCTCACGAGCGGCGCGCTGGGCGAGCTGACGCTGACCACAAACGGCACGCAACTCGCAAAACATGCCCGGGAACTTGCCGATTGTGGCGTCCGCCGCATCAACGTCTCGCTCGACACGCTCGATCCGAGGAAGTTTCGCGAGATCACGCGCTGGGGCGAGATCGACAAGGTGCTGGAAGGCGTCGAGGCGGCGCGCGCCGCAGGGCTCGCGGTGAAGATCAACGCGGTGGCGCTGAAGAATCTCAACGAGGACGAGCTTCCCGATCTGATGCGCTGGGCCCATGGCAAGGGCATGGGGCTGACCTTGATCGAGGTGATGCCGATGGGCGAGATCGGTTCGGGCCGCATCGACCAGTATCTGCCGCTGTCGCTGGTGCGCGCGCGGCTCGCCCAGCAATTCACGCTGACGGATCTGGCCGAGAGCACCGGCGGGCCGGCGCGCTACGTCAGTGTCGCCGAGACCGGCGGCAAGCTCGGCTTCATCACGCCGATGACCCACAATTTCTGCGAATCCTGCAACCGGGTGCGCATCACCTGCACCGGCACGCTGCACACCTGCCTCGGCCACGAGGATGCCTCCGATCTACGCAAGCCTTTGCGCGCGTCGAGCGACGATGAACTGCTAGCGGCCGCGATCGACCGCGCTATCGGGCTGAAGCCCAAGGGCCACGATTTCATCATCGACCGCCGCCACGACCGTCCCAGCGTCAGCAGGCATATGAGCGTCACTGGCGGCTGAGGATTCGCCGCCCCCTCCCCAACAACCTAAGCTTTTGACCCGCCGTCAATTTGCCCATTTTCCGATTGACGGCGCACAAGCCCGCTGGTTTGGTGCGACCGCCTTTGCTTGCCCGGCAGCAATAAGCCGGCCCGCCCCGTTGGCGGTCGCGGTCAAGACGGCAAGGCACGAGGGGAGGACTGACGCCGCAATCGCTTTCGGACTGTGATCCGTGCGGTCGCGTGCTCATGGCACGCGGGCCGAGATTTGCGCGCTGAAGTCTCCCGTAAAGTGTTAGGCCGCGACGGCGACGGAGAGAAAGTAAGATGCGTCCATTGCTGGCGGTGAGCACCGCCATCGACGCCCTCAATGAAAAGATTGGGTACGTCTGTAACCTGCTCGTGCTTCTCGCCTGCCTGGTCAGCGCGGCCAATGCGATGATCCGCTATGCCTTCAGCTACTCGTCGAACGGGTGGCTGGAGCTGCAATGGTACATGTTCGCGATCCTCGTGATGTTCGGCGCGTCGTACACCTTCAAGCGCAACGAGCATGTCCGCGTCGAGATTCTCTATTTGATGCTGTCCGAGCGCGGCCAGCTCTGGCTCGACCTGATCGGCACGCTGTTCTTCCTGATCCCCTCCTGCCTCCTGCTCTCCTACCTGTCGTGGCCGTTCTTCATGCAGGCCTATGAGGTCGGCGAGATGTCGGGCAATGCCGGCGGCCTGATCCGCTGGCCCATCAAGTTCGTGATCCCCGCCGGCTTCGTGATGCTGGCATTGCAGGGAGTTTCCGAAGTCATCAAGCGTATCGCGGCTCTCCAGGGCTATGTGACGATCGACGCCAAGTACGAGAGGCCGACCCAATGATCACGCTGGAGATGATGCCGCCGTTGATGTTCGGCGGCCTGGTTCTGGTGATGCTGCTCGGCTTCCCGGTCGCGTTTACGCTCGCGGCCGTCGGCCTCTCCTTCGGCTTCCTCGCCATCCATCTCGGATTCTTCGACCTCAACTTCCTCCAGGCGATCCCCGGCCGCGTGTTCGGCAGCGTGCTCTCCAACGAGCTGCTGCTGGCGATTCCCTTCTTCACCTTCATGGGCGCCATATTGGAGAGATGTGGACTAGCCGAGGACATGCTGGATTCGATGGGCCAGTTGTTCGGCCCGATCCGCGGCGGTCTCGGCTATTCCGTCATCATCGTCGGCTTCATCCTCGGCGCCATCACCGGCACCGTGGCGGCGCAGGTCATCGCCATGGCGCTGATCTCGATGCCGGTGATGATCCGCTACGGCTACAACATGCGCTACATCACCGGCGTGCTGGCTGCCTCCGGCACCATCACGCAGCTGGTGCCGCCCTCGCTGGTGCTGATCGTGCTCGCCGACCAGCTCGGCAAGTCGGTCGGCGACATGTATCTCGGCGCCTGGGGCCCCTCGGTGTTCCAGATCATGCTGTTCGCCGGCTACACCTTCATTCTCGGCCTGATCAAGCCGGACCACGTGCCGCCGGTCCCGAAGGAGGCGCGCACGCTGACCGGCTGGGCGCTGTGGAAGAAGTGCCTGATGGGCATCATCCCCTCGGCCGTACTGATCTTCGTCGTGCTCGGCACCATGATGATGGGGCTGGCCACACCGACCGAAGCCGGCGCCATGGGCGCGGTCGGCGCCATCGTGCTCGCCGCGATCCATCACAAGGATTTCACCTCGACCGACCGCAAGGTGCTGATAGTCGGCGTGATCGCGGCCGGCATCGGCACCATCATCGCGATGCTGTTCACCGAGAACCTGATCTTCAAGCTCGCCTTCGCGGTGACGTATCTGGCGGTCGCCTGGATCTGCATCCAGGCCGCGCGCATTCCCGACCTGCGCGACCTGATCAAGCAGGGCTACGAGACCACCATGCGCATCACCTGCATGGTCACCTTCATCCTGATCGGCTCGACTTGCTTCTCGGTGGTGTTCCTCGGCGTCTCCGGCGGCGTCTGGCTCGAGCACATGCTGACCTCGCTGCCCGGCGGCGTCTGGGGCTTCCTGATCTTCATCAACCTCTTCATCTTCTTCCTGGCGTTTTTCCTCGACTTCTTCGAGATCGCCTTCATCATTCTGCCGATGATCGCGCCGATTGCGCAGAAGATCCTGGGGCCTGTAGTCGGTGACGGACCGGCGCTGATCTGGTTCGGCGTCATGCTGTGCGTGAACATGCAGACCTCGTTCCTGCATCCTCCGTTCGGCTTCGCGCTGTTCTACCTGCGCGGCGTGGCGCCGAAGGAAGTGAAGAGCTCGGACATCTATTGGGGCGCGATGCCCTGGATCGGCCTGCAGATGATCATGGTGCTGATCGTGATCGCCTTCCCGATCACGGTGACGGGCCTCCTCGACAAGCCGGTCAATGTCGACCTCGACAAGGTCAGGATCGAGGTACCGCAGATCGACCTGCCGCCACTGGATCTCGGCCCGCCGACGAAGTAGCGGACGCGCTTTCTTCTCCCCTCATATCCGCCGAAGCCTTGGCGAAGGCGGATGTGGGGGAAGGCGCATCTTGGGGCGCCGGTCGCGACGGACGCCGACGTCTTGCATCGGCGATTTGCATCGGCGATCGCGCTGAAATTGAACTGCTCACGCGCACCATCAAAGGGCGTGCGATTCTCGGTGGAACGGTGCCGGCGCACCGGCATTGTGCGAGCCCCGTCAGCATCCTTGCCCCAATACCTTCCCTGATCTCTCGAAATTTACGCTGTTCACGCGCGCCATCGGGATTAAGCTTACAGCCACTTTCAGAAATCCATTACGACGCGGACCGACCGATCAATTCTATAAAAGACTTTTCAATTCATATTGTCCGCGCCTCACGCAAGCGAGGTTGTCATGGACCAGGATTTACATCAGGAAATTGATTGCCGAGCACGACAGCATTGTTCGACAGCAGCGCATCATCGTAGCCGTCGCCTCTTGACCACGATGCTCTGCGCCGTGTGTATGTTCCAGTTCGCGACTGAAGCTGGTGCGCAATGCAGCGCACGAGATGTGTTGCAGAACCAGTCGAAGCCGAAGACGGCTTCGTCAAGTCATGCGCCGGTCACGCCAGTCAGATCAATTGCCGATCTCCCGGTGTGGAAGAGGATTACTCTCGGCAGCTATTCAAATTCGCTCACCCTTCGAAACGCCATGGACGCAATCGGCTGCCACGTCGGAGGATCGGCTGCAGAAATCCTCGCGCGGCCGGCCTTCATCGTCAGTTCTACGAAAAAGGAAGTGGAGCTGGTCACTGTGTCGGCGGCCGCACTTGGCTTCGAGACAGACACAGTGACCTTGGCCGCAATGTACGAGCGCGCCAAGCGGCTGGGTTTGCGGATTGCCGCGGCGGAGGTCGGTCCCCAGTTGAGGCTTCAATATCTCGACCAGCCCTTGGGGGAATTTCTCATCATTGCAATGGACCCGATCAGGACCTGGAGCGGCGAGGAGACCATTCTGAATGTCGCCAATGGCGGGGCCGGACTCATCCTCATAGGCCAGGACGGCGGTGCCGGCGCCGCAATATCAGTGACCTCTCGCTTCGTATTCGAGCGGCCGACCGAAGCTGTGCTGGTTGACCAGCTTGAGCAGGCAGCAGCATTCCTGCCGCCATGAGCACAAACGCGAGCGAGGCGAGAGACTGAGGAATACAGAAGGGGCGCAGCGCAAGTGTCGCGTGACAAGTGCCGGAAACATAGGCATATCGGGCCATCCTCCAACCTATGGTCCGCCGCGCATGTCCCGATCGCTCCCTGCTCCATCGCTCGCTCGTCCGTTGCTCGCCTCTCTCTGGCTGGCATTTGCCGCAACGATGGCGCATGCCGAACCGATGGCTGATGTTCAGGCGCTGGCGCAAAAGGAGCAGCAGCCGCTGCTCGACACGCTGCGCGATCTCGTCAGCATCGAATCCGGCAGCAAGGACGTCGAGGGCCTGAACCTGATCGCAGGCCGCGTAGCCGACCAACTCAAGCAGCTCGGCGGCGCGGTGGAGATCCTGCAGCCCACTGACATCTATCGCCTCGACGACACGCCCGAGAAGATCGGCCCGGCCGTGCACGCCGTGTTCAAGGGCACCGGCACCAAGAAGATCATGCTGATCGCCCATATGGACACGGTTTACCTGAAGGGCATGCTGAAGGATCAGCCGTTCCGCATCGACGGCGACAAGGCCTACGGCCTCGGCATTGCCGACGACAAGCAGGGCGTCGCCCTAATCCTCCATACCGTGGCGATGCTGCAGAAGCTGAATTTCAAAGACTACGGCACGCTCACCGTGCTGACCAACGGTGATGAGGAGATCTCCTCGCCCGGCTGGCGCAGCACCATCACCAAGTTCGCCTCCGATCAGGACGTGGTGTTCTCGTTCGAGGGCGGCGGCACCGACGGCACGCTGCGCCTGGCCACCAGCGGCATCGGCTCGGCCTATCTCACGGTGACCGGCAAGTCCTCGCATGCTGGCGCGCGGCCCGAGGGCGGCATCAATGCGCTCTACGAGCTCTCGCACCAGGTGCTGCAGATGAAAGACCTGTCCAAGCCCGAGCAGGGCCTGAAGCTGAACTGGACGGTCTCCAAA
Source organism: Bradyrhizobium ganzhouense (assembly GCF_049949285.1). Taxonomy (NCBI): domain Bacteria; kingdom Pseudomonadati; phylum Pseudomonadota; class Alphaproteobacteria; order Hyphomicrobiales; family Nitrobacteraceae; genus Bradyrhizobium; species Bradyrhizobium ganzhouense. Next base: position 4,007,785 of record NZ_CP181318.1, on the reverse strand, counting down.
GCTGGCACCAACCGCAACGTGATCCCCGCCGAAGCCACGGCCCAGGCTGATGCGCGCGCACTCAAGGTGTCGGATTTCGACGAGCTGGAGAAGGCGCTGCAAGAGAAGATCAAGAATCGCCTGCTGCCCGATTCCAAGGTCGAGCTGAAATTCGAGGTGCGCCGCCCGCCACTGGAAGCCAACGACGCCTCGCGCCACGTCGCAGCCTACGGCAAGACGATCTACGGGGAAATCGGACTGCCCCTCAAGGTCGACGAGAAGGCGACCGGCGGCGGCACCGATGCTGCCTTTGCCGCGCTCAAGACCAAGGGCGCCGTGGTCGAAGGCATGGGCCTGTCGGGCTTCGGCGCGCATTCCAACGATGCCGAATATGTGAAGCTCGACACCATCGTGCCGCGTCTCTACCTGACCACGCGCATGATCATGGATCTGTCCACCGGCAAGCTGAAGTAGCGGTCAGCTCCGGCCAAGGGCGGAGGCCCCCGCCTCCGCCAGCCTGAACCGCAGCGTAAACTCGGCGCCGCCGCCGGGGAGATTGTCCACTGCCACCGTTGCGGCGTGATCGTCGGCGACGCCGCGCACGATCGAAAGTCCCAGGCCCGCGCCGTCGCTGCGATGGCGATCCCTGCGCCAAAAGCGCTGGAAGATCAGCTCACGTTCGGCTTCCGCGACGCCCGGACCGCAATCGCGCACGCGCACCGAACCATCGTCCCCGACCTCGACATCGACCGACGTCTCCTTGGCGGTGAACTTGATGGCGTTTTCGGCGAGGTTGAAGACCGCGCGCTGGAGCATCTCGGAATTGCCGTGAATCATCACCGGCGCGTCGGCGCCCCGGAGCGCAATGTCCTTGTGCTGCGCGATCGCGAACGGCGCGATTGCGCCCACGACTTCGGCGCAGACGGCGCGCAGATCGGCTGTCTCGCCTGGATCGAGCACCAGCGTGTCGAGCTCGGCGATCTCCAGGAGCTGCGCGACGATCCGGCTCATGCCTGCGATGTCGTCATGCAGCGCCTGCCTGGCGGCGCCGTCGCCTAGCGTCTCGACCCGCGTGCGCAGGATCGCGAGCGGCGTGCGCAGCTGATGGGCGGCGTCGGCGGTGAACTGGCGTTGCACGCGAAAGCCGTCCTCGAGGCGATCCAGCGCCTGGTTGACGGCGGTGACGAGCGGCACGATCTCGCGTGGGATCTGCTCGGTCGGCAGGCGAATGTCGGTGCGTGACGGACCGATATTGCTCGCCTGTTCCGAGGCCTTCCACAGCGGCGCGATCGCGCGGCGGAAGATGATGATATCGGTGGCGAGCAGAATCAGGAGAATGGGAATGGTGATCCAGCCGACCCGGCGGAAGAAGTTGGACACGATGTCATCGGTGATGACGTCGCGATGGGACAGGTCTTCCGCCACCTGAATGCGAACGGTGGTATCGCCGATTGTCTGGGTCACGTCGGCGCCGGAAATCGACTCTGATTCAACGCCACCGCTCTTCTTGTGCGACGAGAACAGCAGGCGGCCGTCGGCATCGCGGATGTCGTACTGGTAGCGGCCATAGGCTTCCGAATAGAGACCGCGCAGGCTGTCGGGCAGATTGAACGTCACCCTGCCGTCGGGCTGGACCGCGATACGCTCGGCCAGCGTCTCGGCCTGGGCGCGCATCGCAGCGCGATGCAGCTGGTCGATCTCGGAATTCAGCAGCCAGAACAGCACCAGCGGCAGGAAGATCGCCACCACCGCGACCGCAATGATGTGCAAGAACACGATGCGCGAGATCAGCGATTTGAACGACGGCCTGGCGAACAACCCGGCGGCGGCCACACTATTTCTCCTCGGCCATCATGTAGCCGACGCCGCGGATGGTGTGGATCACGACCTTGGCGCCATGCTCGGCAAGTTGCTTGCGCAGCCGGGAGACATACACCTCGACCGCGTTGGATGCGACCTCGCCCTCGAGCCCGAAGATATGATCTTCGACGTTCTTCTTCGGCACCACCCGCCCCTGCCGGCGCAGCAGGATCTCCAGCACCGAGGTCTCGCGCGACGAGATGATCCGCGGCTTGTCGTCGACGAAGATCTGGCGGCTTTCGGTGTCGTAGACGAGGTTGGCGAGCCGCAGCGAGCGTCCGAGCAGCTGGCCCGGACGGCGCAGGATCGCCTCCAGCCGCGCCACCAGCTCCTCCATCGCGAACGGCTTGGCCAGGTAATCGTCGGCGCCGCTGCGCAGGCCGTTGACGCGGTCCTGCACGCCGCCGCGCGCGGTCAGCACCAGCACTGGCAGCGGTTCCATCTGCCGCCGCAGCTCGCGCAACACTGACAGGCCGTCGCCGTCGGGCAGGCCGAGGTCGAGGATCATCGCGGCATAGCTGACATTGTGCAACGCCTCGCGCGCCTCCTCGGTGCTAGCAACGATATCGCTCTCATAGCCGGCCGCCGCCAGCCCGCGGGCCACGAGCCGCGACAGCTCGGCATTGTCCTCGACGATCAGAAGGCGCATTTCTGGAGAATTCCAACAAATTCCAATTGGGCAGGCACTTTGACCTTTATTGCTACCCCCATTCGATGCGAATGGAAGCGCCAATTTTCCAGAACATAGCGCGCCTGCGAGGCACCGTAAGGCCGGTGTCAGATGGACTTGTTAGCATAGTCCGGATCGCCGCCGATACAATTGGCAGAGTTGCTGGCGAATGAGGAGCTTACCTCGGCCGGCCTTCGCAGATCCGGAGTTGAGCCACGTCGCTTCGATCCAAGCCCATGAGTCGCAGTGCCGCACGCTGGATTGCATTCGTTGCCGCTTGCATCGCGGGTATCCTGGCGCTGGAGGTCGCCTTGTCCCTCGGCCTGTTTGCCTGGAATGGCGGGAGCTACGCCGCCCCGGACCTTGGGACCCAATCGCGGCAGGCCGCCGTTGCGGCCGCAGCCGCGATCGTTTCGGTCATCGCCCAGATCATCGAAAAGGCGTCGCACTCGGATGAGGATCGCTAGCGGCGCTCGATCGTCGAGCCGCACGCGACGACCGCTACGCTTGTCAGGTTAGCGTAAGGTCGGCTTGCGTGGGCGGCGCCAGTTCTCCAAGTCCTTATGCGTCTCCTATGGGATCGATCGCGGCATCCGATCGAATTCCTATGCGCACTGCAGGATAATGAACCAGTACCGCCGCGGTCTGCATTCGCGATCGCCGGTATGGATCTTGCCTGCGGATCACCCCGATGATGCGCAATTTCAGTCCGATGACACGTCTGGTCGGCCTTGCCACGGTGGCGTGGTGTGGCGTCGCCGCGCTTCAGGCGCACGCGGAGCCGCTGGAGATTGCGAACCGGCGGGCCGAGCAGAGGCAAGGGTTCAGCGACGCCGAAATCCGGAACGGCTTCTTCAAGATCGCGCTCGATGCGGAACTCGCGCTGGACGCACCGGTTCATCGGATTCGCAAATTCGACGAACCGGTCCGGATATTCATCGATGCCAAGGGCCAGCACGCTGCCACGCTCACGGCGATTGTCGCCGACATCCGACGACGCGTCGATCATCTCGATCTGGCACTGACCGAGGATCGAGACGCCGCCAACTTCATCGTGACACTGGTCGCAGCGCGAGACCTGATCCCGGCCGTTCGCACCCGCTTCGGCCGGGAGAAGGCGAACAAGATCGAGCACTCGCTCAGTCCGCAGTGCCTTTCGGGCATCGCCAAGGACGGCGCCTATCGCATCCGGCGGGCTGAGGTCATCCTGCCAACCGATGTCGGTGAATTCTCTTTCTATGATTGCGCCTACGAGGAGCTGCTGCAAGGTCTCGGCGCCATCAACGACGACGCCAGCGTTCCCTGGACCATGTTCAACGACAACGTCCAGATGGGCTTCTTCGACATCTACGACCAATATCTCCTAAACATCCTCTATGACCCGCGAATCCGGCCGGGAATGACACGAAGCGAGGTCGAACGAATCCTTCCCGCGGTGCTCACGACCGTGCGTGATCAAGTCAGCCGCAACAATCCAGGCGAGGATGCGGACGCAACCCGCCTCCTCCACCCGAACTGACGGTACACGACGGGGCCATGCCTGATGGCATCGCGTTCCGACGAATTTACTTCCGCGGCGACGTCGTCTTGGTCGATGACGACGAAAATTCGGTAATCGCGAAATCGGTCTTCTGCGTATGGCGCGCCTGGTGGGCGACCGCTACTTGCCTGTTCTGACTGTACTTCGACGGCGCGCTGGCGGAGGCACCGGCCAACGCAGGCTGCGCCAGCAACAACGGCGCTGCAGCAATCGCGATCGCGCTGAGAACAAAAGTCCTGGACATCTGCACCCTCCATGTGAAGCGGGACAACTTCAACGGAAGAGGCTTTACATTTCCAATCTGCGACTCCATCCGTCGCGCGGTTGTCCCTGCAATCGGATGCTGATCCCAATCCGCATCGCTCGCAAGATTAATCGGCAGATGCAGCAAAATGGAGCAACGCAGCTCGCCGCCTAGAACAAAGGCGAAGCACCGGCCGTCGCACCGCAATCACGCGCGTGGTGCCGTCGGCGACGCTCAAGCCTAGTTTGCCGCCTGACCGCGCCACATCGGCGACTTCGGTCCACCATAGTAGCGCATTGGTCCGAGATGGATCGGCGCCTGTGCGACGACCTGCATCGGCGCCGCACCCCAGGCCAACCGCGCGGCACCCGCCGATGCTGCGTCGGCCACGTGGACCGGCGTCGCCACCCTGTGATGAGCGTGCCATTGCCGATGGTGGCTGTGCTTTGCTGCTGCGGGGCTCGCCCATGAAACCAGCAGCAGCGCGCTCGCAAGCATTGCGACTGCGGTGTGCACCGCTGACTTCATGATTCCTCTCAGCCGGGTTGCACGCTTCATTGCGCCGGCCACATCGGCGATTTGGGGCCGCCGTAGTAGCGCATCTGGGGCGAGGCCGCGGCCTCGCCCGTCGCCGCGCCAAGATCGCTCACGCATCCGGCAAGGCATGCACCGAGCCCTGCGAGAGCGATCATGGTCACCATGGTCCGAACACGTTTCGAACAAGTCATGCTGTCCCCTCCTCCAAGGGTCTCAGTACTTCGCCACCACCGGGCCGCCGAACTTGTAGTCGAGGCCCAGTGTCACGAGCGAATATGTGTTGGCGACGTCGTAAGCGAGCACACCGTTGGTCGGTGCATCGCGACGGAAAGTCCCGAGATCGAGGTAGGTGTATTCGAACTTCCCGATCAGATTCTCGGTGATCGCATAGGCGATGCCGCCGCCTGCGGCGAGGCCGCTGCGTGTCGTCTTGAACGTGTCGACGCCGACGCCCGGATTCGTATCGGTATGCGTCAGTGAGCCGTAGGCCCAGCCGCCCGTGAAGAACAGCAGAAGGCGATCGACCGCGATACCACCTCGCGCACGAACCGTGCCGCCCCAACGCAGCTTGGTCGTGTCGTCCCAACCGAGGGCAAAATTGTCGCCACCCTTGATGTCTGCCCCGAAGGCAGTGGCTTCGACGCCGAACACGATGTTGCCGGACTGCCAGTTATAGCCAGCCTCACCGCCACCGAGAGCGCCCGCTGAATCGTAGTTGGCGGTGAAGTTCGCGAAGCCCGCCGGACCTGTTGCATTGTTCAGGTTGTGGTTGCCGAGGCCATATCCGCCGAACGCGCCGACGTAGAAACCGCTCCAGTCATAGGCTGGCGGGGCCATCGCCGGCGCCTTGCCGTAGATCGGAAGATCCGCCGCAAACGCCGGTGATGCGAGACCAAGTGCGCAGAGCGAGGCCGTGGTGAAAAGAAACCGCTTCATTTTGAGAACCTCTGTAGAATTGTCCTGATGAAAGCGCGGCGATCCAGGCCGCCGCGCTTTGCCGTGCATCAGAAGTGGATGATGATGTCCGCCGAGCCGATGAGGGCGTTCTTGCGGTTCGGCGCAATACCGAGGTTCGAGTTGCCGTTGAACGCAAACGCGTCCAGCGCTCTGTAGAACGAAACCTCCGGCCGAATCTCGATCTGGGGCGAGAACCAGTGCTGCCAGCCGATCCCGGTTTCGACGTAGCGGGTCTTGGTGCCGGTGCGTTGGCCCTGCTTGTCGTCAAACCACTCCAAACGGTAGGAGATGTTGTCGAGCGGCGTTGCCTTGTAGTTCAGATACATCAGGTAGGTCTGCCAGGAGGCGTTGCAGGTGAGTGCAGCCGCGTTGGCGCAGAACGCCTGGCCCGGCGCGTTGAACGGCATCACGTTCGCCGAAAATGGCGTGCCCGCCCCAGCAGCATTGATGGCCTGGACAACGGCATTGTTGAGGTTCGGTACGCCGCTCTGATGCCCGTTGTAGCTCTCGAACGAGACATGCCATTGGTCATTGAACTTGTGGTAGTAGGTCAATCCGTACCACTGCAGATTGTTGTAACCCCAAACGCCGTTGTTGATGCCGTCAGCGACGATGTTGATGCTGTCGTTGCCGCTGTCGGTCGTATAGCGAACGCCGGCGGTGATGCTCGGCTTTGCACCTGGATCCTTCAGGAACGTGGTGCCGGGGTAAAGCGGGTTCGGATTGGTATTCACGATCCTCGCGCCCCACTGCCAGGGCATCGCTTCGGTACCGATCGTGGAACCCAACTGGAGGATCAGGTTTTTCGTCGCCGCCAGCGTCGCCTGGACACCCGTGTTGGTATAGTTGTCGAACGTATAGGTCATCGAGTGCGAGTACATGTAGTTGTTCGGCGCGAGCTGCGCCTCGATGTCCGGAATCGAAATGAACCGTCCGAAGCGGATGTTCAGACCTTCCGCGACCTGCGGAATGAAGACTTCGCCGTAGGCCATCGGCATGTCGTAACCGTAGTTCTTGTTCTGCTGGAGCAGCTGGTTGCTCCACAGACCGTAGGCCGTGGTGTAGCGATAGTTCTCGCCATAGATCGGCGCGATACGGAAACCCCAATCGACATGGTCCTTCTGAACCGTGTCGGGCAGGCGCTCGATGTAGACCACAGCCTGATCGAGCTGAACGGTATTGGGATTGTAACTGTAGGCGGCAGGGGCATTGCCACCACGGACGGTGTTGTTGCTGAGATTGCCGCCCGGATCGATCCAGCCATAGACCTGGATATGGGCGTCATTCATCCACGACCCGAGAGCCGTGTTGGAAATCGCACTCATCAATGGACTGTCAACCGAGTTCGGCCGCGTCACGCCGAGGTTGGTCGTGCCGCCATAGGGCCACTCCGTGAAGGGCATCGGCGGCGTGCTTTGCGGCGTCGTGGGCCATTCGGCGCGGCGTGAGGGCGGCGCCTTCGGATCGGCGGGCGCGGCGTCGTGATTCCATTCAAGCCGATAGTAGTTGATGAAGCGCGTGAAGAAGTCAGTGCCGAGATAGCTATCGAGACACGAATACTTCTTGTACGGATCGCAAAACGTCTGCCCCACCGGCGGAAGCGTGTCCGCCGCATTGGCAGCGCCGCCCATCCCCATCATCGCAACGAGCGATGCGCCTGCCAGAAGATACTTTCTCATCATGTTGCCCCAAACGGTTGGTACCGACGCCTTCAAGGCGTTCTTTCGGTTTCGTTAAGTTCGGTGTCATCCTTCGTGCGGGGCGCAGAAAAAGGCGATACGGTTTGGCGCGAGCGTTCGTTAAAATAAAATAGCGCAACGATGCACTTCGCCGTCGTTTGCACGCGAAGTCATCAATTGCCCGCGCGGTTTGCTCAAAGCGTCGGCGAGATCGTGAAGATTTCGCGGATGAACGATGTCGCAGCGCAACCGTTTCACACGAGCTGTGTCATTTTCGTCATAGTCGCTCGAAGCGCCTGCTCGACTTGCGCGCAGAAGAGCCCGCGCAACGTGCTGTGGCTATTTTTTTGCTACGCAATCGCGCCGGATTCTCGATCGAAGATTTATGTCCGGACTCGGTAGTCTCTTCGCAACGGCTAAACTCTGCTTGGCGAGGTTCGACGATGGACACCGTGACTCATGCTGCGCGCCTCACCGGCGATCCGGCGCGTGACGATGCCGGATTCGATCTCACCTTCCTGCCGAAGACGCTGATGGGACAATGCCGCAGCCTGATCGAATCGTATCACGAGGTTCACGGCTTCGCGTCGCTGCCAAACATGTTGTGGCAGTTTCGCATGGGCCCCTTGATCGAGCGCCACAAGGAGCTGCGGCAACTCCTGCGCAAGGCCTCGACCACGCGCAGCGCCAAGAAGGCCAATGAAGGCTTCGTCCAGATCACCACCACGATTCTTGCATTGGAGATCCTGGCCAGCAGCTTTGCCGGCTGGAACGCCATCTATCCCGTCGCCGGCGAAGCGTCGCGCGACGTCCTCCAGCGCAATGCTCATGGGGCACACATGGCGCTGATGGACTTCTATCTCTATCCGCCGAAGCAGATCAGCGCGGCCGCCATTGCCACGCTGGCACCTCCCGCAAGCCGGTCGCACGACGACACCGGCCTTCATCATGCATCGCGCCCCGAACTGTCGGGCGAGCGGCGCGCGCTTCAATATGCGAGCATGATTCGAAACGAGCAGGATTCCGCCGCGAGAAACGCCCCGGCGCCTTGACCGCCCAAATACGCGTAATTCTTTAGAGAGACTCGCTCGGGTTGCCGCCACTCCCCGTGCCGACCTCGCCTGAGTCCGTAGATCCACGGACCAGAACGGCTATTACTTTTTTATTTCCGGCGACATTCAACGACATAGATTTTCTACGCCGATCCGGCACATCGTCGGATTGCCGGGTTAGTCGACGACATCAGGGGTGGGCTTGCGTTGCCACGCCGCGCAGTTTCGTGCGCCGGTGTTCAGCCAAATGCACTCTGACGTGATCCGGTGCGATCGCCGAGGGGCCTCTCCGGCCACTGATGTCCTTCACTCAAGGCGCGTACCTACTTTGATTGCAAATTTCCCACTTGGCCGCATGTCGTCAACGGCGAGCATGCGGACGACCAGACCCAACGCCGGAGCTGGCCAGTTGACGGCTGCGGACGAGCAACAGCAGCCGCACGCGCTATGGCGCACGGTGTCGCCTTTTCTGTTTTCGGTTCTTGCCGTCGCCCTGTTCACGGCGCCGCTGCTTGCATTCAGCCGGAACGTTGCAACCAGCCTGGTGCCGATTGCCTATCTGATTCCGGTGATTTTCGCGGCGACCCGATGGGGCATCTGGCCCGCCACGGTCGCGTCGATCGCGGCCATGGCGGCTGCCGACTTCTTCTTCTTCGCCCCGTTCTACAGCTTTCGCGTCGATGACCCCCAGGAAGCGGTCGATCTTCTGCTGTTCCTGATCGTGTCGCTGGCCAGCAGCAATCTGGCCTCGCGCCTGCGTCAGGAGACCGAACGTCTCCGTCGAAGCGAGCGAGAGATGCAAGCGCTCTGCGATTTCTCGCGGAGTCTTGCGTCCTGTTTTACCATCGCCGATCTCATCGCGGCCATTCAGCAGCACTTCGCCCGGGCTTTCGGCCACTCCGCCACCTTCTTCGTCACGACGTCTGACGGCCACGTCGAACCGCCGGACTCACGCTTCGCGCCCCCACCGGTGCAGTCGGGCGCCGCCGCGATGAACTCCGGTATCGGCCCGATGTCGCGAACGATTGTCGACGAGAACAGAAGGGAGCTTTGGCTGTTGCGGGCGATCTCCTCGGACGACGCGATTCACGGGGTCATCGCGGTGAACATGGGGCTTGGCTCGCAGCAGACGATCGCGACCCGCACACGCCGGATCGAGGCCATTCTCGACGAAACCGCGCTGACGCTGCAACGTCTGGACATCGGCAAAGCCATGGAGCGCGCACGACTTCACCTGCAGGGACAATTGCTGCGGGACGCCTTTCACGGCACCTTGTCCCACGAGCTTTGCTCGCCACTCGCCGCGATCCAGGGATCGGCCAGCGTTCTGGATTCGATTCCTGCGATCCGTGGCGATGCCCGCATTCACGCACTGGTCGACGCGATCTCCGAGGAGACGGCGCAGCTCGACGGCTATATCAGGAACATCCTGAGCGCCACCCGCGTCACGGCGGGCGGCCTGAGCCCACGTCTCGAATGGGCCGACCCAAGAGACATCGTGAACGGCGCGGCCACACGGCGCGGACGCCGGCTCGCAGCCCATCGGATCGAAATCAATTTCGCCGATGATCTGCCGCTGCTCTGCGTCGATTCCGGACTGATCGAGGAAGCCTGTGGCCAGATCCTCGAGAACGCCGCGAAATACTCGCCATCCGGCTCGACCATATCGGTCGACGTCAGGCCGGAGCAGGAGGGCGTGACCATCCGGGTCACTGACCTGGGCGTCGGCATCACACCAGACGAGCAGGGAAAGCTCGGGCATCGATCATTCCGCGGGACGCGGCATCAGGCATCCGTGCCCGGCTCCGGCCTTGGCTTCTGGATCGCTGCGACATTTGTGCACACCCATGGCGGAACGATCTCCGTCCAGAGCCGGGGACACGGTCAAGGAACCGCCGTCACCATCGCCCTGCCCGCCGCCGCGCCCGCTCCTGAAACGATGGCTTTCAATGAGTAAGCCCGCAAACGTCGTTCTGCTGATCGACGATGAGCCGAAGATCAGGCGTTTCCTGCGCGCCGGTTTCGAGCTCAACGGCTTTGTCGTGCTCGAAGCTGAGAACGCGACAGATGCCCTGAAGATCGCCACGTTCAGCGCGCCGGACCTCGTTGTTCTCGACCTTGCGCTGCCGGATCTTCACGGCACCGAGGTTCTCGAACGGATCCGCGCCTGGTCGAACGTGCCGATCATCATTCTCTCCGTGGCCGCGGGCGAAGACGACAAGGTCCGGCTGCTCCAGGCCGGCGCCGACGACTATGTCGTGAAGCCCTTCGGCATGGCCGAGTTGCTCGCGCGCAGTGAAGCCGCGCTGCGGCGCTATTTCAAATCGGCGACGGAAAATCCGGTCGTCGTCGCGGGCCCGCTCTCGGTCGACCTCGTGACGCGCACGGTGTCGCTGAACCAGAGCCCGGTTCGCCTGACGCGAAAGGAATACCGGCTTCTGCACGTGCTCGCCATGCATGTCGGCCTCGTCGTCACGCACGACCAGCTCCTCAAGGAGATCTGGAGCGGCAACCAGCGCGACAACATCCAGTACCTGCGCATTCTCGTGCGCAAGCTTCGCCAGAAGATCGAGAGCGATCCGAATCAGCCAAGCCTGCTGATCACGGAATCCGGGGTGGGCTACCGGCTTCAGAACCGGTTCGCCCCCGTGCCCGTCGCCGATCGGGCGAACTGATGCTTCGCCCCTGCCCGCGCCGCTCTTTCTACGTCGTCGTCTCCTGGAGCGGCAATGCGCAGGACGGCTGGTTCTGGGAAATCCGTCGCAAGCGAAAGCCGATGGGCATCAGGCTCCGGGAGTCCAACTTCCCCTCGCATCACGCCGCGCATCAGGCGGGCCGGATTGCGCTCGAGGACTTCCTCAACGGCCTCGTCACCGAGCGCGCCTCGCGCGCGGCAATCTGATCGCCTCCTCAGGCCCACTCTCAGGCAATCCAGACCAGCTGGACACAGCGCGAATCCACGCTCGTAAAGAAGTAATATATTTTCTCGCGCAAACCGCTTACCTTGCACAACAAAGGGGCGGATGCAGTGGACTTCCTCGTTCAGAAATTTAGCGTTTTTGGTCTCGACGTTCAGTACTGGATGCTCGCCGGTGCAGTCGTTGTCGCAATTTTCATCATCTTCGTCTGGCGCACGCGCGACCGGACCTGACCGTCGCCGCGTGCGCAAAAGCCGATAATCATCACGCACCGGCGAAAGATATTTTCTCTTAATTGTTTGCGGCGCTTTTCGATGTCGCGAGCGCGCAACGAGCGCTCAAAAAGCAGCTTCTCAGCGGTTTTCACGCCGTTTCCGCATCGCGGAATCTTCCTGCTCTCCATAAGATCGTCAGCGACAATTGGCCACACGGCCATGCAGGGGGCTTGAATGTACGCCAAACCGAAATCCGCTCTCGTCGCGGGAGTGTTGCTGGGGCTGGGTGCTGCCGTCTCGGCGAATGCTGCCGATCTGCCGCTCAAGGCGCGGCCGATGCCGGCGGTGTCTCTCTACAACTGGACCGGCTGCTATCTCGGCGCAAATGTCGGTGCCGGATGGACGAGGCTCGACACTGCGCGCCTGCTCGACGTTGCCGGCACTGCAGCTCCGAACAATTACGGTCGCGAGAACGACAGCGGCGTGATCGGCGGCGGCCAGGTCGGCTGCGATTTCCAGACCGGCAATCTCGTCTTCGGCATCGGCGGCAGTTTCGATTTCGGCAGCATCAACGGCCGCCACGCGCTGGCGGACTTCCCGACCTTCTCGGAGTCTAACAGCCTGAAGGAAATCTACACCGCGACCGGCCGCGTCGGCTATCTCTGGACGCCGCAATTCCTCGGCTATCTCAAGGGCGGTACGGCCTGGATCAAGAATCGCAACCAGGTGTTCGCCCCGGGTGGCGCCGTCGCCGAGTCCGTGAGCTTCTACCAGCCTGGCATCACCCTCGGCATCGGTGCCGAATGGATGTTTGCGCCGGACTGGTCGGTCTTCGCGGAGTACAACTACATGTGGTTTCACGATGATGACGCCCAGGCCTTCACCCTGCCCGGCGGCGGCGCGGGCGAAGTCATCAACTTCCAGCAGCGCGTTCAGACCGTGCTCGTTGGCATCAACTACAAGCTGCATTGGGACGGCCCGGTCGTCGCCAGGTACTGAGGTCCCTCTCTGCAACCTCCAACGACTTTTGCCCCGGTCCGTCCGGGGCTTTTTTTGCTCCGCCCTTTGCGGAAGGCCACATCTGTCGTGGAACTGCGCATCAATAAATTTCGATTGATTGCAGCGCAGGCAAAGGCCCTGTGCAGTCGACCGGCCTTTGTTCAATCGAGCGCTGGCGCTCGTCCGGCGCTATCATTTGAGTATTAATATCCCTCGTTCCCAGCATCGAAAACAGATAAACAGGCCGCTAGTACTGACCTATGGCAACCCTGGTGTCACAACACTGTAAGGTTGACGTCAGTTGGGCTTGTTAACAAGATTTCGTCCGTCCCAATCGCTTCACGCCGCAGACTTTTGCGCAGTGATTCGGCTGATTGGAGGGCGGACATCCGAAAGCGGGTAGAACGGGGCTCTGTGATGGCATTTCGCATCAAGCATGCCGGGATGACGGCCGGCATTGCAGCCGTAGCGGCCATCGCCGGCGGCGCGTGGCTCCTGACGCACCCAGGCGAGCTGCGATCCGCCAAGGCGGCCGCACCAGCGGCCGCGGTTAGCGACGTCGATGTCGCACAGCAGACCGTCGACATCACCGAGAAGCAGGCCGACGGCTTCAAGATCCTGGCGGCCGAATCGCGCAGTTTCCGCGTCGTGAAGAATGCGGTCGGCTCGATCGACTTCAACCAGAACATGCTGGTTCAGGCGTTCACGACCAACCCCGGCAAGATCGTCGACGTGGTCCTCAACGTCGGCGATACCGTCACCAAGGGACAGACCCTGTTCACGATCGACAGCCCCGATCTGCTCCAGTCCGAATCCTCCCTGCTGGCGGCGGCCGGCGTGCTGGAGCTGCAGACCCGGACGCTCAACCGCGTGAAGCAGCTGCTGAAGACCGGCGGCGGCGCGCAAAAGGACGTCGATCAAGCGACCTCCGATCAGCAGACCGCAGAAGGCAACTACAAGGCAGCCCGCGACGCCGTGCGCATTTTCGGCAAAACCGACGAAGAGGTCGACCGCATCCTCGCCGATCGTAAGGTCGATTCGATCCTGCGCGTGCCAAGTCCGATCTCAGGCCAGATCGTGGCCCGAACCGCAGCGCCCGGCCTCTACGTCCAGCCGGCGAACGCGCCGGCTCCGTATACGCTCGCCGATCTCTCCACCATGTGGATGGTCGCGAACGTCATCGAGACCGACGCACCCGCCTATCGGCTCGGCCAGCCCGTGGCCGTCAGCGTACCGGCCTATCCTAACGAGGTGTTCCGCGGGACAGTGACAACGCTCGGGCTCAACATCGACCCGAGCACGCATCGTCAGCTGGTTCGCTCGGTGATTGACGATCCCGACCACAAGCTTCGCGCCGGCATGCTCGCAACCTTTTCGATCGAGATCGAAGGGCCGAAAGCATCGCTCGCGGTCCCGTCGGAGGCCATCGTCCGCGAAGGCGACGGTTCTATGACAGTGTGGGTCGCCACCGACCAGCGCCGCTTCAAGAGGCGCTCGGTGAAGGTCGGACTGGAGCAGAACGGATGGCGCCAGATCCTCGAGGGGCTGAACCCCGGAGAGCTGGTCGCCTCGACCGGTGCAATCTACCTCAGCAACAAGTTCGCGATCGCGGTCACGGGCTGAACCTCACTTCCGTCAATCGCGCCCGCCTCTCATTACAAGTAGACGATCTTGATCAAGAGCCTCCTCCAGTTCGGCCTGACCCGCAGCGCAATCATCGTGCTCGGCCTCATCGTGTTTTGCGCCGCTGGCCTGGTCGCCTTCAGCAAGCTCAACATCGAAGCCTATCCCAATCCGGCGCCGGTGATCCTTGAGATCACCGCACAGGCGCCGGGGCTTTCGGCCGAGGAGATGGAGAAATACTACACGATCCCGATGGAGGTCGGACTCTATCCGACGCCCGGCGTCGTCAACATCCGCTCGACCTCGTTCTACGGCCTGTCCTTTGTCCGCGTCACCTTTCGCTACGGCGTCGACTATTATTTCGCGCTGACCCAGGCCGCCAACAGCATCCAGCAGAACATCCAGCTCCCCGGCAACCTCGTGCCGACCATCCAGCAGTCGAGCCTGGTCGGCGAGATTTACCGGTACGAGCTCGTCGGGCCGCCGAATTTCGGCCTGACGAACTTGCGCACCCTGCAGGACTACGTCGTCGCCCGGCGCCTGATGACCATTCCCGGCGTGGTGCAGATCAATGCGTGGGGCGGGACCACCAAGCAATTCAATGTCGATGCCGATCTGTCCAAGCTCGAGTCCTACAACATCACCGTGCCGCAGCTTGTCTCCGCGCTCGGCAATTCCAACGTCAATGTCGGCGGCCGCGAGATTGCGATCGGGCAGCAGTCGGTCAATATTCGCGGGATCGGCCTGATCGACTCCGGCGGCGCCGACGACGTCACCAAGGGCTATCGGGTCCAGGACATCGAGAATATCGTCCTCACCCAGCAGAGCGGGCTTCCGATCCAGATCAAGGACGTCGCCAAGGTCTCGATCGGCTACGTCCCGCGACTCGGCATCGCCGGCAAGGACAAGGACGACGACGTCGCCGCGGCGATCGTCGTGATGGGACGAACCCAGCACACCAACGACATCATCCCGAAGATCGAGGACGAGGTCGCCAAGATCAACAGCGACGGCACCCTGCCCCCGGGCGTCAAGATCGTGCCCTATTACGACCGCAGCGCGCTGGTCGACGTCACCACCCACACCGTACTCCACAACCTCGTGTTCGGCTGCCTACTGGTGTTCGTCATCCAGTGGGTGTTCCTGGGCAATCTGCGCAGTGCGCTGATCGTCGCCGCCAACATTCCGTTCGCGCTGTTCTTCGCCATCATCATCCTGGTGCTCCAGGGCGAGGACGCCAACCTGTTGTCGCTCGGCGCGGTCGATTTCGGCATCATCGTCGATTCCGCCGTTATCATCATGGAGAACATCTTCCGCAATTTCCAATCGAGTCCGGAGAGTCGCGCCCGTGTGCTGCAGAAGCTGACCGAAGGCTTTTGGGGCCCCGATCCGACCGCGCCCACACAAGATCATGCCTCCACGGTGCGCTGGACCGACCGGCTCAGGATGATCTTCGTCAGCGCGCTCCAGGTCGACAAAGCCGTTTTCTTCACCGCCGCGATCACAGTGACGGCCTTCGTGCCGCTGTTCACGATGCAAGGCGTCGAGGGCCAGATCTTCGGGCCGATGGCGCGCACCTATGGCTATGCGCTCGCCGGCGCGCTAATTGCGACCTTTACCGTCACTCCGGTGCTCGCATCGCTGCTGCTGCCCGAGCACATCGAGGAGACCGAGACCGTCATCGTGCGCGCCCTGCGCAGGGCCTACACGCCGGTGCTGCGCTGGGCGCTCGGCAGCGTCAGGCTCGCCGTGATCGCGGGCCTCATCTTCCTCGCGATCTCCGGGCTTGCGGCAAGCCGGCTTGGCAGCGAATTCCTCCCCGCACTTGAGGAAGGCAATTTCTGGATCCGCGCTGCGATGCCGCCGACCATCTCGCTCGATGCCGGCACCGAAGCGACCCGCAAGATGCGCGAAATCCTGTTGCGTCATCCCGAGATCATCACCGTCGTCTCTCAGCACGGCCGGCCCGACAATGGCAGCGACGCCTCCCCCTTCTCCAACGTCGAGCTGTTCGCGCCGATCAAGCCGTTCGACCAATGGCCTCCGGGACTGACCAAGGAGAAGCTGACCGAGGAATTGCAGCAGGAGTTCGACGAGGAACTGCCTGGGATCACCTTCAACTTCTCCCAGTACATCCAGGACAATGTCGAGGAGGCCCTGTCCGGCGTGAAAGGCGCCAATTCGGTCAAGATCATCGGGCCCAACCTCAACGTGCTGGAGCAGGCCGCGGCCAAGGTGATGGACGTGATGCGTGATGTCCGCGGCGTCGCCGACCTCGGGGTTTTCCATCTGGTCGGTCAGCCCAACCTCAACATCAAGGTCAACCGCGAGAAGGCGGCCCGCTACGGGCTGAACACCGGCGACGTCACCACAGTCGTTCAGGCGGCCCTCGGCGGCAATGTCGCCACTAACGTGCTGGAGGGCGATCGCACCTTTGGCGTCGCCGTGCGCCTCGACCCCAAATTTCGCAAGAGCATCGACGAGATCCGCAGCCTGAAGGTCGCCTACGCGACACCGTCCGGCACCAATGCCTATATTCCGCTGAGCGAGCTCGCTGACATTTCGCTCGATACCGGCGCGCTGTTTATCTACCGCGAGAAAAGCCAGCGCTACATCCCGATCAAGTTCAGCGTGCGGGGTCGCGATCTCGGCTCAACGGTCGCGGAGGCGCAGGCGCGCGTTGCCCAGGCCGTGCAGCTTCCGACCGGCTATCGCATCATCTGGTCCGGCGAGTTCGACAATCTCGAGGCGGCGAAGGCCCGTCTCATGATCGTGGTACCGGTGACCCTGCTCCTGATCTTCGTGCTGCTCTACAGCCTGTTCAATTCGGTGCGCGACAGCCTGCTGGCGCTCGCCGGCATCCCCTTCGCGGTCGGCGGCGGCCTGATTGCTCTCTATCTCGCGGGCCTCGATTTCAGCATCTCGGCGGCGATCGGCTTCATCTCGCTGTTCGGCGTCGCGGTGATGGATGGCATCCTCAACATCACCTATTTCCGAGAGCTGCGCGCCTCCGGCATGAGCATTGCAGAAGCTGTATTCAACGGCGCCGAGCAACGCATGCGGCCGATGCTGATGACGGCGCTGTCGGCCGGCGTCGGCCTGTTCCCGGCGGCGCTGTCGCACGGCATCGGCAGCCAGGTGCAGCGGCCACTTGCCACCGTCGTGGTCGGCGGTATGTTCATTGGTCCAGTGCTGCTACTCGTGGTAGCGCCGGCGCTGCGCAAGATCTTCCTGTCGCGGGAGCGAGCGCCGTCCGAGCAGGACAGTCCGGCCGCCTCACCGCCCGAAGCGGCCCATTAGGAAGTCGGGGGGAATGCGTAGCGTGACAGCCATCACCCGCCTCGCGCGCGGGCTCGCAACGGGCGGCACAAGCCTTTGGCTTGCAAGCTGCGCGGTGGGTCCTAATTTCACACCGCCGCCAGCGCCCGACGTCACCCGCTATACGCCCGAGCCGACGGCCTCGCCGCGCAGCAATGGTGACGGGCCGCGCGTGCCGGGGCAGCGTTTCGTGGCCGGCGGCGACATCCCGACGCGCTGGTGGGCGGCGTTCCGGTCCACGCCGCTGAACGAATTGATCCGGCTGTCGATCGAGCACAATCCCTCGCTGCAATCGGCCGAAGCCGCGATCCGCGTCGCCAATTTCAATGCGCTGGCACAGCGCGGGCTTTTCTTCCCGCAGATCGGCGCAAGTTACGATCCCTCCCAGCAGCAAATATCCGGCGCCTCGAGTTCGGGCCCAGGTGGCCAGTCCCCGGCGGTATTTTCGCTCCATACCGCGCAATTGAACGTCAGCTTCGTGCCGGATATTTGGGGCCAGAATGTTCGCGCCGTCGAGAGTCTCGACGCAATAACCGAGCAGCAACTGTTCCAGCTCGAGGCGGCCTACCTCACGCTGACCGCCAACGTCGTCACCGCGGCGATCCAGGAAGCATCACTTCGCGGCCAGATTGCCGCAATCCAGCGCGTTGTGAAGATTGAGCGCGGTATCCTGGAGATCGTGAAGAACCAGTTCAATGCAGGCAGTGCCTCCAAGGTCGACGTGCTGGCGCAGGAGGCCGCGCTGGCCCAGTCCGAGCAGCTCCTGCCGCCGCTCGAGAAGCAGCTCGCCGTTCAGCGCGACCTCCTGACCGCGCTTGCCGGGCAATTCTCCGCGGACGAAATCCTGCAAAAGTTTACGCTCGACGGGCTGACCCTACCCGCAAATCTGCCGGTCAGCCTGCCGAGCAAGGTGATAAGCCAGCGTCCGGACGTCAGAGCCGCCGAGGCGCTGCTACACTCGTCGAACGCCCTGCTCGGTGTGTCGATCGCGGCGCGGCTGCCCAACGTAACGATTACCGGAAATGCGGGAGCCGTCGGCTTCAGCCTGGCCGAGTTGTTCACGCCGGGGACCAGCTTCTATGTCATCGCGGCGAATATGACCCAGCCACTTTTCGATGGGCTGACGCTTTACCACAAGCAGAAGGCAGCAGAGGCCGCGGTGGACCAGGCGGACGCACTCTATCGCCAGGCCGTCGTCACGGCGATGCAGAACGTCGCCGACGCTTTGCGCAGTCTGCAGGCCGACGCGCGTGCCGTGCAAGCTGCGGTCAAGGCTGAACTCGCCGCGAAGGCAAGTCTCGACATCATTCAGCAACAGCTCGTTCTCGGGCAGGTCAATCAGGTGGTCGTGCTCAATGCCCAGCAAGTATATCTGACAGCTGCGGTCGTCCGCGTTCAGGCCCAAGCGACGCGCCTCTCGGACACCGCCGCCCTGTTCATGGCGCTCGGCGGCGGCTGGCCGACCCAGTGCACGACACCGGTTTGGCGCGACTGCGTGCTGGCGGACGCCTCCACCGTGACCGCGCCGGCGAGCGAGACCAGATGAATGCAGCTACCTCGCCGGCCGATCGAGCGGAGCACTTACCAGATGACGAGCGCGCACAGCAGCGCGAGCGGCAGCACCGCAAGGCCGATCGGAACCCATTTGCTCATGTCGGCCGCATTCCTTGGATACTGGAATATATGGACGGCAAAGAAAACGCAGACGATAAAGCCCACGATGAAGCGAAACATATCGGAAGGCGTATCGTAGGCCGTCCAAAAGCTTTCGCTCTGGGGAGTGGCAACTCGGAAAGTGACCACGATCACGACCAGAAGGAACAGCGTCCGCAGAATAAGACCGAGCAACCGCATTGATGCCATCCAGCGCCGGACCGAATCTTACCACAACCTGACTAGGCCGTCATCATCCCCCAGGCGCTGAAACAGTGCCGCTTTTTTCAGCCGAAAGCCCGCCATGAGGCACGGAACCATCCCGACATTCGCGCTTGCTTTCATCCTGCTGTCGACGGGCGCCGCCACCGCCGCAATGTCATCGCGCTGTCATGTAGAGGTCCTCTCCTCCGAAGAGCTGCCCTATGCACCAGTCGGCGATTGGCTGCTCAAAGCCACTGTGCGCATAACGGATGCGCACGGCGCAACCGCCATCTCAACGCTCGCCAGGAACACGCCCTGGCAGACGACGCTTCGCCGGGGCGATCGCTTCTGGCTTGATTGCGAGCGCCTTCACGATTTCTGGACGATCTCACTCCCGCCAACCCGATAGCCGCATCCCCGGAGAGCCGGACATGATCAATCTGTTCCTCGGTGCCGTTCAAGCCGCGCTGCTCGCAACCGGCGGCGCAGCCGCCAATCACGCTGCTCGGCCGCCGATCGTCGAGGTGCGGATGGTGTGCGACCAGAACTGCAACTGCTGGTCGACGCGCTATCAGGAACACCGGCCAGCGCTGGCCGATCGACCCGATCTGGCCTGTCCGCCACCGGCAACCGGCCGCCCTGCTCTCGGCTATTACAACGGTCACTACCGCATGGGACCTGCAGCCGGCCTCGGATTTGACAGCCGCTCCCCGGTCCGGGAATTTGCGTTCCCGTTCTGACGCCAACGCCCGGCCTCGCGCTTTGGCGGACCTGCGTCATGGCGACGCCTGTGGCCCCGAAATCCTGACGGCGGAAAGAGGCGCCCGAGGCCTCTCCTGTGCGCGCCGGTCACGAAACACTCAGGCATCCGCCCGAAAGTCGAAGCACCGGTAAGGGGTGATCGCCTTCTCGTCGATCTGCGCGCCCAGGCCAGGATCGGTCGGCACGTTCAATCGGCCTTTCACGACGGCCTTCTCGGGAGGATTGGCAAGGACCTGCACGTAGTCGTTCGCATCGGGGAAGTATGGATAGGTTTCGAGCGGCATCCCGATAGCGGAAGCAGCCCAGACCTGGACGGTCGCTGCGGTGCAGAGCGAGCTCGCACAATTGTGCGGTGAAACGCGCACATTGTAGCTTTCGGCCATCGCAGCGATCTGGACGGCCTCGAAGATGCCGCCGCAATTGCCGACATCGGGCATGACGATATCGACCCCACCCGTCTCGAGAAGATTTCGGAAGCCCTGCCGCGTATAGACGCGCTCGCCAGCGGCGATCGGGACAGACCACCGGCCGGCGAGATTGCGCAGGCCCTGCAGGTTGAAGGGATCAACCGGCTCCTCGACCCAGGTCACATCCAGCTCGCAGCAGACATCCATGAAGCGGATCAACTGGTCGTTGTTCAAACCTCCGCTGAGGTCGAACATGAGGCTGATATCCGGTCCGACGACCTTCCGCAGGTTGCGGACGCGATCGATGGCGCGCTTGAACTCGTCCGAGCCGAGCGCACGCCGCTGCACATGTCGCAGCGTACCCCCCTCCTGCCGGGTTGCGAGCGGATAGCACTTCAGGATCGTGTAGCCGTCCTTCAGAGGTCGCTCGGCGGCCTTCGCCCACTGCAACGCGTCATCGTGGGCGCTATTCCAGCCATTTGCGTAGACTTCAAGCGAGGCCTCGAACTTCGCGCCGAACAATTCGTAAACGGGAACGCCGAGAGATTGGGCCTTGATATCCCAAAGCGCCTGATCAATTGCACTGACGGCCGCAAACACGATCGCCCCGCCGCCCTTCGTCCAGAAAGAATTGTCGTAGATTTCGTGCCAAATGTTTCGCGGATAGGTCGCGTCCGCTCCGACGACCTTGTGTGCGAGATCACTCAGCATGCCCGCGGCGGCGTTCGCGCCAATGCCGTAGGCGACAGCCGCTTCACCGTAGCCGCGAAGCCCGTCTTTCGTGGTCAATTCGACGATGACGGGATGCAATCCGCCACCGCGGATGTTGAATACGCGCATGTTGTCAATGGTCGGCAAGGGAAGGTCCTTTCGGCTTGAGGCAACAGAAGCTCTTCGCGCCGGAATGCCTGACGCTGCGAACCCCGCTACCGGAGATGAGAAGTTCAGTGTGTGAGGATCCGTCTTAGGAAAAGCGCGAGGCGCTCGGACGATGGGGAGTTGAACAGTTGATCCGGAGGGCCGACCTCGGCGATTGCGCCCTGATCCATGAAGACCACCCGGTCGGCTACCTTTTGCGCAAAGCCCATCTCATGCGTCACGCAGACCATCGTCATGCCGGACGCGGCGAGTTCGATCATCGTGTCGAGCACCTCGGAGATCATCTCCGGGTCAAGCGCTGAGGTGGGCTCGTCGAACAGCATGATCCGCGGCTCCATGCAGAGCGCACGCGCGATCGCCGCGCGCTGCTGCTGACCGCCGGAGAGTTGAGCGGGATATTTAAGCGCATGTTCGGTGATATGAACGCGCTTCAGATATTCGAGACTGCGCTGCTCTGCCTCGTTCTTCGACAATCCCCGCGCCTCCATCGGTGCGAGCATGCAGTTTTCCTTGATCGTCAGGTGTGGGAACAAGTTAAAGGACTGGAAAACCATGCCCACCTCGCGCCGGACCGTGGCCAGGGTCTTCGGCCCGAGCTCGACGCCTTCGACGCATACTTGACCGCCCTGATGGCCTTCGAGCCCGTTGATGCACCTGATCAAGGTCGATTTACCTGACCCGGAAGGGCCACAGATCACCACCTTCTCGCCCTTGCCGATGGACAGTGAGACGCCCTTCAGGACGTGAGCGGCGCCGAACCATTTGTTCAGCCCTTCGAGGACGATCACGGGCTCGCGGATCGAGCCTTCCGTGGACCTGCTAGTTGGCATCCGCCGCCACCATCCCAAGCACCCTCTCCCCCTCGCTCATCACGTGGTCCTCGCTGAGGCGAGCCGCCGCCTGACTGTCGCCCGCGAGAATCGCGTCGACGATCGGCGCGTGATGGGCGATGGCGACAGAAACATTCGGCGCGGATGCGTAGGTCGAGTTTATGAAAAGCCGGATCTGCTGCTCGACCATCATGTATTGGCTGGCCAGGCGCCCGTTCCCGGAGAGCTCGATAATGCTCCGGTGCAGAGCGAAGTCCAATTCGATAGCTGCTTTCAGATCATTGCGCTCACAGGCCGCGAAGAAGACGTCGCGCGCGCCGGCGAGGCGGATTCGGCCGTTGTCGGTTAGCCGCTCGGCAGCCAGTCGCGCGGCGAGGCGTTCGAGGCTGCTGCGCAGCGTATAGATTTCCCAGAGGTCCTGCCGATCAATCGTCGCGACTGACCAGCCCGTATAAGGCGTCAGGACAACGAGGCCGTCATTGCTGAGCTGGTGCAGAGCCGTCCGGACCGTCCCGCGCGAGACGGCAAACTGGTCGGCCAGCGCGGCCTCCGTGAGACGCTCGCCCAGCTTGAGTTCTCCGGCAAGGATGGAATCCTTGAGGGCTTGGGCAGCCAACTGCTCGGCCGGTTGTCGCTTGAGTGCCTTCAGGCTCATCGTAACTGTACTCTCATTGCTGTCACGCCGGCAGTTCAGGCTGCCGCGAAGTCGTAGAGATTTCTCCGCCCCTTGGCGAAGCGGCGCTCCACGGCCCGCTGAATGAAGCCGTAACCAATGGCAATCAGAAGATACCAGATGGCCACGACCGCGATGACCTCAAAGTATTTGAAGTTGGCGCTGAATATATTTGTGCCAGTCGCAAATATCTCGGGGATTGCGATGGTGAAGAGCAGCGAGGTATTCTTGATGAGGTTGACGACTTGGTTGCCGGTTGGCGGAATCGCGATGCGAACTGCCTGGGGCAGGATGACCTTCATCATCATCGAGCGATAGCTCAGACTGAGGGCCTGGGAGGCCTCACGCTGCCCCCGGTCGACCGATTGAATGCCGGAGCGCACGATCTCCGTCATGTAGGCTCCCTCGTTAATTCCGAGGGCGATGATACCTGCAGCGTAAGCCGACAGGTTGATTGCGCCTCCCGTGAGTGCAGGCAGTCCGTTGTACCAGAACACGATCTGGACGAGGACGGGGACTCCCCGGATCGTCGTCACGTAAAGGCGCACCAGGCGCTGGAGCATCGGCAGAGGCGAATTCAATACGATGCCGCCGACAGTTCCGACGATGATACCGATCATCATGGCGATAGCAGCCACGATGACGACGATGGCGACGGGCTCAAAAAAGCGTGTCGAGAAGAGCAGGCTCAAGAAGTAATCGAGATCGAAGCGCATCTCAGTTGTCCGCCTGTTTTGGACGTTTCGCGTCAATTCACCTTGCGAACGTCGCCATCAGCGAGATTCCAGCGCTTGAGGATCTCGTCATAGGCGCCCGCGTTCATCGCCGCCTTTACCGCCGCGGCGATCGCGTCCCGCGTCGCGGTCTCATTCTTGCGGATGACGATGCCATTGCGGTTGCGCTCGGTATTCGGACCTTTGCCGCTGAGCACGGGGCTCGCCTCGACGAAGTCCTGTGGCCTTTGCTGGATGAGGTAGGCTGCGACCGGCCAGTCGACATAGGCGACATCGACGGCCCGCTTGGCTACCTCGTTCAAGGCCTCGCTCTGGTTGGAGAAGACCTTGAGCGTCATGGGTTTGCCGGCCGGGCAGTCTCCCTTGACTCTGTCGAGCGCCGCCATCTGCGTGGAGCCGGCGACGATGCTCGCCGCATGGCCGCAGACATCGCTCTCCGTCTGAAGCTTCAATCCGCTGTCCTTCTGGGTGACGAGACGCAACCCGCCGACGAAGACCGGCACAAAGTCGAACATTTCCTTGCGCGGGTCAGTGATCCCGATCTGAGAGGCGATGACATCGAATTTCTTTGCGATCAGACCGGGAAACAGTCCCTGGAATGTCACGTTCACCATTTTCGCCTTGAGACACATCTTCTCGGCGACCGCCGTGATGAATTCCGGGTCGAAGCCTGAAGGCTTGTCGTCGTTCATGAACCCCATGGGCGGCGCGGTCAGCGAGGTACCGACCGTGAGATAGCCCGCCTCCACGAGGCTGGGCGGCGCGGGCAGGCATTCGGCCTGCGATTGCAAAATGTTCCCGAAAAGCCCGAAAACCGATCCAACAGCAGCAGCAATGACCCAACCAAACACCTTCATGACGCACGTTTCCCTCGTTCATGGTCAATTGTCAGCAATCGACCATTAATCGAAACATGATCATGGGCACCTGTCAATCGTATGATTTAGGGCTGGGGTCATTTCGCCGCTGAAGCCCGACACCTCATCCATGGCGATGGGCACCCGCTGCGTACAAGACCGGGGACTGGCGCGGTTGCGTCTTCGAGGGCCGACCCTCGCCTTCCGTGCAGGTGAGCGAGGCCTAATAGGTCATCGTAACGATGCCTACAGTCGACGACCGTAGCCGAGCGCTGACTGCCCGACGGGGTTCAACGCTAAAGCATCAGCTTGTACCCCAAGTGACTGCCGACGAATCCCAGCCTCTCGTAGAAGCGGTGAGCATCGGAGCGCGTCTTGTCGGTCGTGAGCTGGACAAGATCGCAACCTCTGGCTCGGCATTGGCCTATCGCCCATTCGAACATCTGCTGCCCAACGCCGGATCCCCGGTGTGTCGCGGCGATTCTCACCGCCTCGATTTGTCCGCGCCAGGCGCCCTTCCGTGCCAGTCCGGGAATGAAGGAAAGTTGAAGGGTGCCAATCACCTCGTCGTTCCCGGTCGCTACCATTTGCAGCTGGTTGGCATCGGCAAGAATGGCCTGAAACGCATCGACGTATTTCGTGTTTGTTGGCGAGCTCGCATCCTCCCGTTGCTGTCCCAAGGCATCGTCTGCCAGGAGAGCAACGATGGCCGGAAGATCTGTCAATTGAGCTCGGCGGAACACAATCTGCATGATTGGGCAAGTCTCCACGGAGGCCGGAAGCCCGGCCTACCTTACGAGACCGGGCTTTCGCTGTTTGGAAGATCGCGCTGCGACGTCCGCCGCACTCAGCTCTGCGAGTGACGCGCCATGAAGATGTCGTAGCCGACTTCTCCGACCTGGAACCAGGCGTAGCTGTCGCTGGAGAATTTGGTGAGCGACTCGTAGACCTTCTTGAAGTTGGGGTTGGTCGCCGAGACCTCGTCGTGCAGCTCCTTCGCCGCCCTGTAACAGGCATCCATGATCGGCGGCGAGAAAGCGTGCAGCTTGGTGCCGTTGGCGAGCAGCTTCCTCAGGGCCAGCGGATTGGCCTGGTCGTAGCGCGCCATCATGTAGTTGTTGGAGTAATGGCCGGCCTGCGTGAGCACGCTCTGGTAATATTTCGGCAGCGCGTTCCATTTGTCGAGATTGACGAAGGCGAGCAGCATCGGCCCACCCTCCCACCAGCCGGGATAGTAGTAGTGCGGCGCGATCTTGTAGAAGCCGAGCTTCTCGTCGTCATAGGGGCCGACCCATTCGGCGCCGTCGATGGTGCCCTTCTCAAGCGCCGGATAGATGTCACCGCCGGCAAGCTGTTGCGGCACCACGCCGAGCTTTAGCAGCACGCGGCCGGCGAAGCCGCCGATGCGGAATTTCAGGCCCTTGAGATCGTCGACGGTGTTGACCTCTTTCCTGAACCAGCCGCCCATCTGACAGCCGGTGTTGCCGGCGAGCAGCGAGACGACGTTGTAGCTCTTGTAGAACTCGTTGAGGATTTCCTTGCCCCCACCCAGCATGTACCAGGCTTGGTTGATGCGCATGTTCGGGCCGAACGGCACCGACGAACCGAACGTGAAGGTCGGGTCCTTGCCGAAATAATAGTAGGACGCGGTGTGGCCGATCTCGCAGGTGGCGTTCTGCACGGCGTCCAGCACCTGCAGGCCTGGCACGATCTCGCCGGCCGCGAAGGTCTGGATCTGAAATTTGTTGTCGGTCGCCTCCGCAACCATCTTGCTCATCATCTCGGCGCCGCCATAGAGCGTGTCGAGCGATTTCGGCCAGCTCGTCGGCATCCGCCATTTGATTTCCGGCATCGACTGCGCGATCGCGGGAGAAGCGAGCGTGGCAGCACCGGCCGCCGCCAGTCCCGTAACCTTGATGAAGTCTCGTCTTTTCATGATGTCCTACCCTGATGGATTGTGATTGTGAGCCTTCTTGTCGAGGCTTGGAGGGCAGCATGGCGCAAGGACCTGACGAATGCCATCGTGATCGCACTGCGGCAAAGAAAAAGGGCCGGCCGCCTTTGCGGTCTTGCGACTCTTTCGAAAGATCAGCGACGGACGCAAGTCGAGCGCGGCTTCGGGTCTGAAAAGGACCAAAGCGGAATCCGAGGACGCGGCCACACTGGTGGGCGGCGATACGCCTCCTCACCACGCGATCTGTCGGTGGTCGGGAGCCGGACCAGTCAGGAGCGGCTTACCAAACACTGATGGCATCAGATCATCAAGGAAGAGCAACAGCTGAGCCCTAAAACCGGGACCATTTCCCCCTGCGTGGTTCATCGGCAGAATCACCTCCGCCGCGACCTGCCACGTCACGGCAACATAGGCGACGCCGGGATTGGCGGTTGCGACCGTCTTTTGGCCGCGTGGACTGTCGAACCTGAACTCGACCAGCGGTACCCATTGGTTAAGCGGCTCATCCTTTGGCGAAGAACCCGTGAAGCGATTGGTCAGATAGAGCGTGCTGTATTGGATGGAGAGGCCCCAATGCAGCGTTTCGACGGCAGGCGAAGAAAGATTCTGGAAGCTGCCCGTCGCGAGGTTAGGCACAAGGGCGCGGCCGCCTGAGCCGACAGGTTCTTCGTCAACGATTGAGCCCGTCACAGCGAATGGACGAAGCCACGAGAGTGAGTCCGGAAGATCTCCAAACCCTTTGCCGAAGGTGATGCCGGGTAGGATCGTGTTTGGCGCGTCCGCTCCAACACCGATAGACCCGGAGTGAGCAATGCCCCAGGCAAGGCTCACTGACACCAGCGTCTCATGTTTGTTGTCGCGGTAGGCTTCGTATTTGAGGCCGAGGTTGGTCTTGTCGAAGCCAGAGGTGTGACCGATTGGCCAATTCTGATGGATCCAGCCGCCATCGAGCGTTACTGCGAGCGTTGGCGTCAGGAGCCGTGCGAAAGCCCAGTTGATACGGTTCTCGACCGCGTTGCTGCCTTGGGTCGGATAGCTGAGGTATGAAAAGTCCGGCACGATCGCTTCATCGGCAACTGCCGGATCGTCGAAAGTCATGGTCCCGGCAAAATAGCGGTTGCCGGCAATGCCGTGCGCCGCGGCGGATTCCGCCCATACGGCCGCCACGAACAGGAGAAGCCCTCGGTAAATCAATGTCGGCTTCATGGGCTTGCTCGGCACAATTCTCACGCTCGGGAGCACCAAACGGCTCTTGATCTATATAGGGTACCCCCTTATATTATCTCCATGCATACGATCAAGAACAAATCCAAGCTCACCGGCCGCGTCCGTCGCATCAAGGGACAAATCGAGGCGATCGAGCGAGCGCTGGAAGCCGAGCTCGGCTGCGCCGATGTGCTGATGCTGGTCGCCTCGGTTCGAGGGGCCGTGAATGGACTGACGGTCGAGCTTCTCGAAGATCACATCCGCCATCACGTGGTCGATCCTGCCCATGAGCAGAACCCGGAAAAGGCCAAGGGAGCCGAGGACCTGATCGAGGTCGTGCGGACGTACCTGAAGTAAGCGGAAGAGGATTGCTATGAGCGAGACCAGTGGCGCGGCCTTTCCGGCCCTTCATAGCCATGTGTTCCTTGGTGAGGAGCATCAAAGAAGCGAGCGGAAAACGTGGGCAGTGATCTGGCTGTGCAGCGTGATGATGGTCGCCGAAATCGTCGGTGGCTGGTTGTTTGGATCAATCGCGCTTATTGCCGACGGGCTTCACATGAGCACGCATGCAGGTGCTCTGTTGCTTGCGGCGCTCGCGTATACCTACGCTCGGAGATACGCGGATGATCCGCGGTTCACGTTCGGGACCGGCAAGCTGGGTGACCTGGCTGGATTCACAAGCGCCATCATCCTGGCGATGATCGCGCTGCTGATCGGCTATGAGGCCGTCAGCCGCCTTTTCGAACCGGTTCCGATCCATTTCACCGAAGCGATACCGATTGCGGTTCTTGGACTTGCGGTCAACGTTGCCAGTGCGTGGCTTCTTAGCGGGGGCCACGATCATGGTCACGGGCATAGCCACGGCCATAATCACGCACACCATGACGACGATGGCGAAACGCATCGGATCGCGACCGATGATGGTGACGTGACATTGGAAGTCTTCGAGGACGGCGTGCCCCCTCGCTTCCGGCTCCGCTCGGAAAAGACTGGCGTCAAGCTTTCGGCGGCAGCTACGTCCGTGGAAACTACGCGCCCGGATGGCACCCGGCAGATTTTCACCCTTGAGGATCGCGGCGACTATCTGGAATCCGTCGAAGAAATTCCTGAGCCGCACGCTTTTCAAGCCAATGTCAGGATCGGCGCGCAGACGTATCCCTTGTCGTTTGAGGAACATGAACACGCGCATGGATCGACGGCGCGCGATCACAATATGCGGGCTGCTCTCGTCCATGTCATGGCGGATGCTGCGGTATCGGTGCTGGTTATCGTCGGCCTTCTGCTCGCACGCGCTTTTGGCTGGCTCTGGATGGACCCGCTGGCCGGGATCATCGGCGCGTGTGTGATTGCCAGCTGGTCGATCGGGCTTATTCGTGACACCGGTGCAATTCTCCTCGACATGAATCCCGATCGTCGCATGGCCGAGAATCTCAAACGTTCGATCGAAGAGGACGGCGATCGGCTCGTTGACCTTCACCTATGGCGATTGGGACCCGGTCATCTCGGCGCAATTGTCTCGGTTGCGACCACAAAGCAAAACGAAGAGCAATACTATCGAGCCAAGCTAACGCGGTTCCGATCGCTTTCGCACCTGACCATTGAAGTCAAACACATCGACCGGACGGTCACAGCCAGCGTTGTTTAATTCCGACTTGGTGCGGTGCTTCTGAAATGCGGCTCTGAGTTCAGCCAGTTCGTCATGTGTGGCTCCGAGCTCCGCGTCGGCCCGATTTGCAGGTAGATCCACGTAGGCGATCGGCTGCTCGAACTGGCTCGCCGTGAAATCATACCTGCGGCCTTCGATCCGATTGTAGAAGTGGTCGCCGGCGGGCAGCGGCGTCTTCAGCAAGTCGCCGCCAAAGAGCTCATGAACGAGCAGCGACGTGACGTTGCATTGCCCTGCGGCCGGATTCTCCGCCGTCCATTGGCTGGCCGTCGACAACGACCACGCCTTGCGCAGCGCGCTTTGAACCTCAACGGGATCGAAGCTCATCGTCAATTCCAGGGATCGGCGTTGAACGAATTTCGGGTGCAGCAAGGCGTGCAAGCAACGCGGTCGTTGCCGCGACCTGTCAAGAGGATATGACCGCGAGACGGCTTTGCCTTCGCTGGCGTGGACCTCGCCTTCCACGACCGAGCAACGTGTCACGGCTTGGCCCTTGATGCTCCGAGGATCCAGGGAGCAGCCGGTAACCTCTCGCCCCTCGTTCCAAAGCGCGTGCCAGCCGGCTCATTCAGCCGCCCAATTAATGTGCAGAACCTCGGCTTGACGGAAGAAGCGGCAAGTGCAAGATTGTTGACAATCGATCACTTACCGAAAGACGATCGTGCCATGAAGGAAGTTCGTTTGGGCGAGAGGGACGAGCGCGGCGCCAGCCGCTTTGCGCGCGTCCCCAAGTCCACCTTCCGGGCGCATATCGTCGAAGGACTTCGGCAAGCAATCTTGCGCGGCGACATCGAGCCAGGCTCGCAGCTCATCGAAGCCAATCTTGCGGATCAGTTCGGTGTCAGCAGGGGCCCGCTGCGCGAGGCGATGCGTCAATTGATCGACGAAGGATTGCTCGTGACGGTCCCGTACACTGGCACGCACGTCGTCGATCTCTCCGTCGAGGACGTTCGCGAGATCTACTCGATGCGCGTCAATATCGAGATCTTTGCATTCGAGCAGATTTGGATGCGCCGCGATGAACAGTTCCGGCAGGGCCTGGTTGGTCGTCATGACGCCTTGACCCAATGCATCGACGCACAGGATGACGCGGCCAGCATCTCGGCCGAGCTCCAACTGCACGGATTTGTTTATGAGGCGACCGGACACCGAATCCTTCTGAAGACCTGGGAAAGCATTCGCGGTCGGCTCCAGCTCTATTGGGCGGCCCACCACAGGGCGCACGGCATCCGTGGCCCCCGGCGTGACGGCCACGATGATTACGTCAGAACGGCGCTTGGCGATAACCTTGAGGATCTCCGACAGGAGATCACCAGCCACATGGCGCGCGGCGGGAGCCAGACGGAAGCTTTTCTCGCGACCCGCGTGCAGGAACCGATCGCACGGCCCTCGCCTCCTTCCACCGTAAACGAGGCCGGCGCGTCGGCGTCGCGGCGAGCCAAACTCGCGAACAGTCGAAGTTGATCGAACAGACGCCGCGAAAGCCACGGCCGAATGCCCCTCAAAGGAGAATGAAAATGGATTTCAGCAGGCGACATTTTCTGGCTCTCGCCACGGGCGCCGCGGCGAGCTTCAACGCGATGCCCGTGTTCGCACAGGACGCATCGACACTGGACCAGGTCAAGGCGAGAAAGCAGTTGCGTATCGGGGTCACCTCGGCGGAGCCCTGGTTCTTCAAAGATCCGCTGTCCGAGAAATGGACCGGGGTCGGCGTTGCCATGGGCGAGAAGCTCGCCGCCAACCTCGGCGTGGAACTGATACCTGTCGAGACAACATGGGCCAATGCCGTTGCCGCGCTGCAAGCGAACCAGATCGACCTGATGTTCGTTCTCGATCCGACGGAAGAGCGAAGGAAGGCGATCGATTTTCCTGACGCGCCGCTGTTTTACTACGCGATGGGCGCGCTTGTCCCCGAAAACGCCGCGTTCACATCCTGGACCGCAATCGACAAGCCGGGCACGCGCATCGGCGTGACCCTTGGCACCTCGCTCGACAAGAACGTGACCGCCATGGCTAAGTCGGCTACGATCAGTCGCTTTTCGAACAACGATGAGGCGATAGCGGCCTTCGCCGCCAAGCGTGTCGACGTCGTCGTCCAGTTCCACCCCGCCCTTGTGGTCCAATATGCGCGGCTGAAGCTGGGCAAGGTGATCTTGCCGGAGCCTGTTGCTCCGGTGGCGACCAGCGCGGGTTTGCGCAAGGAGCCGAGCACCGCATTTCGCGACTGGGTGAACGGTCAATTTGCCGAGCTTTACAAAGCCGGCGTCCCCAATCAGCTGTTCAACACCTATCTCAAGTCGAAAAACATCGACGTTTCAGGAATTCCGGGACTCATAAAGGAATCCTGGTGAGCGCACGCATCTCGTATTTCGTTCCGTCTTGCTAGGCGACGAGGTTTGGTCGGCATTCTCGCCAGAGGCCTTCCGTAGAGAATGATGGTCAAGGGATCATGACCTACCTATGGGACTTCGCGCCCGTGTTGGCGCGCTCGGATCTGCTTGTTACGGGGCTCATCAACACGGTCGAGATCGCGGTCATCTCGATCGCCCTTGGCGTCGTGATCGGATTGGTGCTTGCGTTTCTGAAGCTTTCGCCGAAGCGCGCACTATCATATCCGGCCATGATCCTGATCGAGTTCTATCGCAACACGCCGCCCATCGTTCATTTCTTCTGGTTCTTCTACGCGCTTCCCGTCGTTGCAAACGTCAGCCTCGATCCCTTCGTCGCGGCGATCCTTGCGCTGTCCACGCAATCCGGCGCCTTCTATGCGGAAGTGTTTCGGGGCGGAATTGTTTCCGTCGAGCGCGGCCAATGGGAAGGCGCTAAAGCGCTTGGCATGAAGCAATCGCAGCTGATGCGCCGCGTCGTTCTTCCGCAAGCTCTCACGCGAATGTTTCCCCCGTTCGTCGAGCGCTCCTTCGAACTGACCAAGACGACCGCGCTCGCATCTACCCTCGCTTACGCCGATCTCATGTACCAGGCGATGCTGGTCAATAGCGAGACCTTTCGTCCGCTCGAGGTCTATACCACCATCGCGCTGATGTACGTCGTTCTATTGGTTGCCGCCAGCACCCTTGCGCGCTTCGCCGAAGCCCGCATGACCGCTTACCGGCGGTGAGGCAGCGATCATGAATTATCATTTCGATTTTTCGCTCATCCTGCAGAGCCTTCCGGTCCTCCTGCGCGGATTGCTTGTCACGATACAGCTTTGGGTGCCGAGCATCGCCATCGGTCTCGCTCTCGGCTTCCTCCTGGCGCTGTGCAGGCTTTCAAAGGCTCCATGGCTGCGTGTGCCGAGCCTTCTGTATATCGAATTATTCCGGGATACGCCGGTGCTGATCCAGCTGATCTGGTTCTTCTACGCGTTCCCGATCATCATCGGCGTTCAACTGTCGCCATTCGTCGCCGCTCTTCTGGGGCTGAGCCTCAATACGTCGAGCTATTCTGCCGAGATCTTCCGCGGCGGCATCGAGTCGATTGCGGCTGGCCAGTGGGAGGGCGCGAAGGCGCTCGGCATGCGGCCGGCCGCCGTGTTGCGGAGGGTCATCCTGCCGCAGGTGTTCAAGAGAATGCTGCCGGCCTTTACCAACCGCGCCATTGAGGTCGCCAAGATGTCGTCCCTCGCCTCGGTACTCTCGGTTCACGAGCTTATGTATCAGGGGCGGCTCCTCAGCTCGACCTATTACCGCCCGCTCGAGATCCTCACCACGGTCGCCCTGATCTATTTCCTGCTGATCTATCCCGGCAGCTATCTCTCGATGAAGCTCGAACGTCGCATGGCGAGCAACAGTTGATGACCGGTCCTGGAGACGGTGCGATGTCGAAATCGATCCTTCGCGTGTCGAATTTGCACAAGCGCTTTGGCGACCTGCATGTCTTGCGAGGGGTCGATTTTGCCGTAGAGCCCGGCGAGCGCGTCGCGATCATTGGAGGCAGCGGTTCCGGAAAGAGCACATTTCTGCGCTGCCTCAATTTCATGGAGAGCCCGACCTCGGGATCGATTGAGCTGGACGGAAAGGTCCTGGGAAAGCCCGTCGGAGCCGATCCCGACGAGAGGCGCTACGCCGAGAGCGAGCTCTGTGCCGTTCGAGAGCGCGTCGGGATGGTGTTCCAGCAGTTTAACCTCTTCCCGCACATGACGGTCCTCGAAAATGCCATGGAGGGCCTGGTGACAGTCAAGAAGATGAGGAAACAGCAGGCGCGCGAATGCGCGCTGAAAGAGCTTCAGAAGGTCGGCCTGGCGGACAAGGTTGACGCCTATCCTGGCCGCCTTTCCGGCGGGCAGCAACAGCGCGTCGCGATCGCGCGTGCGCTGGCGATGACGCCCGAGATCCTGCTGTTTGACGAACCGACGTCATCGCTCGATCCGGAGCTTGTTGGCGAGGTCTTGCGCGTGATCCGTGCGCTTGCCGATGAGGGGCGCACAATGCTGCTCGTCACGCACGAACTCGGCTTTGCCTATCACTACGCGACAAAAGTGATCTTCCTCGCTGATGGCGTGTTCCACGAAGTGGGCACGCCGGACGAAGTGTTGAAGCATCCGAAGCAGGAACGCACGCGCGCCTTCCTGAGCCGGTTTACGGAATTTTCCTTCTAGGCGCGCGGCGGAAGTATCCGGGAGACCCTCCAGATGACAACACTCACCACCAGCAAGACCAGCTCGCAGGGCTATGTCGACGATGATCGCAACGACGGCGTCATGATCTTCGTCAACGGTCAATTCTTCCGAAGGGACGAGGCGAAAGTTTCGGTCTTCGATGCCGGCTTTGTCCTTGGCGATGGCGTCTGGGAAGGAATCCGTCTGGTCAAAGGCAAGATTGTCGCGCTGAACGACCACCTGGATCGCCTTTACGAAGGAGCACGCGCCATCGAGCTCGACATCGGCTTGACGCGGGATCAAATGGTCGACGCCATTTGGTCGACATTCAAGAAGAACGATATGACTGACGGCGCTCATGCGCGACTGATGGTGACCCGCGGCCGGAAGAAGACTCCCAATCAGGACCCGCGCTTTGCGCTGGGCCAGCCGACGATCGTGATCGTGGCTGAGTACAAGACACCCAAGCCGGAATCGAAGACCAAGGGGTTGAGTCTTTTCACCTCCGCCATTCGCTGCAGTGGACCGGACGTTTTTGACCTCCGGCTCAATTCGCACAGCCGGCTCAATTTCATCCAGGCGCTGATTCAGGCCATCAACGCAGGCGCGGATGAGGCGCTCATGCTCGACCCGCACGGCTTCGTAGCAAGCTGCAATTCCACCAACTTCTTCATTGTACGGGGCGGCGAATTGTGGACCTCGACGGGCCGCTTCAATTTCAAAGGAATCACGCGCCAGAAGGTGATTTCCCTGTTCGGTCGCGACGGCGGAGTGGTTCGCGAGCATGATTTCACGCTCGCTGAGGTGTACAATGCGTCCGAGGCATTCGTGACCGGTACCTTGGGTGGAATCACGCCAGTGGCTCAGGTCGACGGCAGAAAAATCGGACAGGGGCAACCCGGTCCGGTCACGCGGCGCATGGCCGACCTGTACGCAGAGTTCATTTCGTCCTGAGAGCGTTTCACCGGGACCACGGCCTGCCGCCGCGACCGATCGCCGTCAGCTCTCAGTCATCGCCGTAGCCCAAGATCGGAACCGACAATTTCGGATTATTCGATTATTGCGTTATGCCACTGTTTTGCCCGACGGGTCAAGCCCACGTATCCACGCGTCAGTGCGAGCGCAGCGAACGATGCTCGCTGTCTGGCGAATTGGCGCGCTGATCCCGACCTCCACCATAAATGCGTCGTTCCGCCGATTTGCCACGACGCGTCAAACTGTTGGCGGCATCCACAGCGCGATGCTCTCTCAATCTGAGTCTACTGTGCATGGGGTTGTTTTGCGGATTTTGGGTGCGCCCTGCCGCCTCGCCCAAGAAAAAACCCGGCCTCGCGAACGAGGCCGGGCCATTTGGTCTGACGACTTGCTCGAAGATCAGCCGCGGGTGCGCGAGCGGATCATGAAGCTGTCGTAGGTGTACTCGGCGACCTGCCACCACAGATATTCGTCGGAGCGGTAGGCCTGCATGGCGTCGATCGACTTCTTGAAGTCGGCGTTCTTGGCCGAGATCTCGCCCCACAGCTCGTTGGTCGCCTTGAGGCAGGCCTCGAGCACTTCGTTGGTGAAGGGACGGAGCTGGGTGCCGCCGGCGACCAGACGCTTCAGCGCGGCCGGGTTCTGCATGTCGTAGCGTGCGGCCATCCAGCTGTTGGCGTTCGCCATCGCATTGGTGAGGATCGCCTGGTAGTTCTTCGGCAGCGAATTCCACTTGTCCAAATTGGTGAAGGCGTGGACCATCGGACCGCCTTCCCAGAAGCCCGGATAGTAGTAGTACTTGGCGACCTTGGCGAAGCCGAGCTTCTCGTCATCATACGGGCCGACCCACTCGGCGGCGTCGATGGTGCCCTTTTCCAGCGCCGGATAGATGTCGCCGCCGGCGAGCTGCTGCGGCACCACGCCGACCTTCTGGAGCACCTGGCCGGCGATGCCGCCGATGCGGAATTTCAGGCCGGAGAGATCGGCAACGGTCTTGATCTCCTTGCGGAACCAGCCGCCCATCTGAGTGCCCGTATTGCCGCAGGCGAAGCCGATCACGTTCGACTTCTTGAAGAACTCGTTGCCGAGCTCCTGGCCGCCGCCCTGGTACCACCAGGAGTTCTGCTGGCGCGCATTGAGGCCGAACGGCACCGAGGCGTAGATCGCCCAGGTCGGGTCCTTGCCGACGTAGTAGTACGACACGGTGTGGCACATCTCGACCGTGCCGTTCGAGGTCGCGTCGAGCGCCTGCAGGCCGGGGACGATTTCGCCGGCCGCGAACACCTGGATCTGGAACTTGTTGTCAGTCATCTCGGCGACGTACTTCGCCACCTGCTCGCCGCCGCCATAGATGGTATCGAGCGACTTCGGGAAGCTCGACGTCATGCGCCACTTGATCTCGGGCGAGGACTGCGCGATCGCCGGCGAGGCTACTGCTGCGGTTGCCGCCGCGCCTGCTGCCGACACTTTCAGAAAATCACGACGCTTCATCTTCAGGTCTCTCCTTGTTGGGGCGTGTCCCCGAACTTCCTCTTTGCTGCCGCTCATTCCGACGACACGTGTCTAGCCGCGTCGAACCGAAGGGGCTTCGCTGCCGTGGCGTTTAACACGGAAGCCCTTGCCGCGGAACGCGACAATGGCATGACGGGGGGCGACGAAAGTCGCATGTCCCCAGACAACCCGCTCAAGTGGCTGCGATGACGCCCTTGAGCTGGTCCCGGACCTGTCCCGCGATGGCGCGGTAGATCGCCGCATGGGGGCCATCCGGCTCGCTGTCCACGACCGGAGTGCCGGCATCCGAGCTGGCGCGAATCGCCATGTGCAGCGGGATTTCGCCCAGGAACGGGACTTGGAGCTTCTCGGCCTCGTGGCGCGCCCCACCATGACCGAAGATGTCGGATTTCGTGCCGCAATGCGGGCACTGGAAATAGCTCATGTTCTCGACGATGCCGAGCACTGGCACGTTGACCTTCTTGAACATGGCAAGCCCGCGCCGCGCATCGATCAGGGACAGGTCCTGCGGGGTCGAGACAATCACGGCGCCCTTCAGCGGCACGTTCTGCGCCAGCGTGAGCTGGGCATCGCCGGTGCCCGGCGGCATGTCGACGACGAGGACGTCGAGCGCGCCCCATGCGACGTCGCGCAGCATCTGCGTCACCGCCGACATCACCATCGGGCCGCGCCAGATCATCGCGGTCTCTTCCTCGACCAGGAAGCCGATCGACATGATCGCGAGGCCGAAACGCTTGAGCGGAATCATTTTTCGCTCGCCGTCCAGCTCCGGCTTCTGGTGCAGGCCGGTCAGGCGCGGCACCGAGGGGCCGTAGATGTCGGCATCGAGCAGCCCGACCTTGAGGCCGAGATCGCGCAGGCCCAGCGCCAGGTTGAGTGCGGTGGTCGATTTGCCGACGCCGCCCTTGCCGGAGGCGACCGCGATCACGGCGGCGACGCCCGGAATTTCGGACTGTCGCGCCATCGGCGATTGGGCGCCGCCCTGCGGCGGCGGCTTGTGGGCGTGGACCGGCTGCACGCCGGGTGCGCCGCGGCTCGGGGTTGGCGGCGGCGGTGCGGCTCCGGCCTTACGCTCGGCGGTCAGCGCCACCATCACGGTGGTGACGCCGGGAATGCCGCGCACGGCGGCCTCGGCTTCGGCGCGGACGGATTCCCAGGCCCGCGCCTCGGCGGCGTCGACATTGATCGAGAAGAACACCTTGCCGTCGGACGCGCTGATCGGGCTCAGCACGTTGGCATTGGTGAGCACGACCCCGCGCGGCGACTTGATCCGGCCGAGGCTGTCGAGAACCTGTTGCTGCGTCACGCTCAAAGCGCATCTCCTAAAGTTCAGGATGCCCCATTAGAGCGGAAACGGCAAAAAGGCTACTGCTTGCCGATATCGTCAGCCATCTCGGCGGGCGCTGCCCCCTGCTCGTGGGCCGCCTCGTAATTGAGCTCGATCATGACCCCGTTGGGGTCGTGGACGAATATCTGCCAGAGGTCGCCGCCCGGCACCTGGCGAGAGTCGAATGTCATGCCCTTGGAGGCCAGGCGCTGCTTCATGCCGTCAAAGCCGCGGCTGACGAAGGCGACGTGGTGGACGACGCCGGAATCCGGCTTTTGCGGCTCCGAGGTCGGCGAAATATCGACGAGGTGCACCACCGGCTTGCCCTCGCTGTACATCCAGGCCCCCGGGAACGCGAAATTCGGCCGGGCGCCTTTTTCGAGGCCCAGCACGTCCTCGTAGAAGCGGACCGTCTCGGCCAGATTCCGGGTCCGGATGTTGAAATGATCGAGCACGCCAACGCTTATGCCGCCCATGCTTCGCTCCCTTGTTTTGAAGTCCTTGAGGTCCGCCATCCTAGCACAGGAGGCCGCCCAACGAAGCCG
The DNA here is from genome assembly GCF_049949285.1 of Bradyrhizobium ganzhouense. Lineage (NCBI taxonomy): Bacteria > Pseudomonadati > Pseudomonadota > Alphaproteobacteria > Hyphomicrobiales > Nitrobacteraceae > Bradyrhizobium > Bradyrhizobium ganzhouense. Next base: position 3,969,413 of record NZ_CP181318.1, on the reverse strand, counting down.
TTGCCCTCCGGCCGCAAGGGTTTATGGTGCGCCCGGCCCGCCCGCAGGCGGAACCTCAGGACCCCCGGCTGGCGCCCCTCGCCCGGCTGCAACCGTAAAACTCAAGCTACGGACACACACATGGCTAAAGTCGCTTTCCTCGGTCTCGGCGTGATGGGCTTCCCCATGGCCGGACACCTCGTGAAAAAAGGGGGCCATGAGGTCACCGTCTACAACCGCACCGCCGCCAAGGCGAAGGAGTGGGCGGACAAGTTTGGCGGCAAGACCGCGGCGACCCCGAAGGCCGCGGCCGAAGGCCAGGATTTCGTGATGTGCTGCGTCGGCAACGACAACGATTTGCGCGCGGTCGCGATCGGCGCCGACGGCGCCTTTGCCGGCATGACGAAGGGCGCGACCTTCGTCGATCACACCACCGCGTCTGCTGAAGTCGCGCGCGAGCTCGACGCGGCCGCGACCAAGGCCGGCTTCAAGTTCATCGACGCCCCCGTCTCCGGCGGCCAGGCCGGCGCCGAGAACGGCGTGCTGACGGTGATGTGCGGCGGCGCCGAGGGCGCCTATGCCGGCGCCGAGCCGATCATCACAGGCGCCTATGCGCGGATGTGCAAACTGCTCGGGCCCGCCGGTTCCGGCCAGCTGACCAAGATGGTCAACCAGATCTGCATCGCCGGCCTAGTGCAGGGCCTCTCCGAGGGTATCCACTTCGCCAAGAAGAGTGGCCTCGACGTCGCCGCAGTGATCGAGACCATCTCAAAGGGCGCCGCGCAGTCCTGGCAGATGGAGAACCGCTACAAGACCATGAACGAGAACAAGTACGATTTCGGCTTCGCGGTCGAATGGATGCGCAAGGACCTCTCGATCGCGATCGCCGAAGCCCGTCGCAACGGCGCCAATCTGCCGGTGACCGCGCTGGTCGACCAGTTCTACGCCGAGGTCGAGAAGATGGGCGGCAAGCGCTGGGATACGTCGAGCCTGCTCGCGCGCCTCAATCGCTGACACCTGACGGACTGATCCTGCCTTGCTGATCGCGCTCGCCGCAATCTTCGTTCTCGCCTATGCGGCGATCGCGCTCGAGCATCCGATCGGCGTCAACAAGAGTGCGTCCGCGCTGCTCGGCGCGGGCCTGCTCTGGACAATCTACGCGCTCACGACGGGCGATCACGCGCTGGTCGGGCGTCAGCTCGACGAGTCTGTCGCCTCCACCGCGCAGATCGTGTTCTTCCTGATCGGCGCGATGACGATCGTCGAAGTCATCGACGCCCATGACGGCTTCGAGGTCATCACGTCCCGCATCAGCACGACCAGCCAGGTCAAGCTGATGTTGCTGGTCGGGTTCGTGGCCTTCTTCCTCAGCGCGATTCTGGACAATCTGACCACGACCATCGTCATGGTCTCGCTGGTGCAGCGGCTGATCGCCCGGCGCGAGGACCGCCTGCTGTTCGCCTCCCTCATCGTCATCGCCGCCAATGCCGGCGGCGCATGGTCGGTGATCGGCGATGTCACCACCACCATGTTGTGGATCGGCGGGCAGATCTCGCCGCTGAAAATCATGAGCGGCGTGTTTCTGCCCTCGCTGGTCAATCTGCTTGTGCCGCTCGCATTCATCAGCTTTTCACTCAAGGGCAAGACCGTTGCGGCGCCCCCGAAAGACAACGGGTTGCTCGCCGTCGACAGGTTCGAGCGCAATCTGGTGTTCTATCTCGGGCTCGGCGTGCTGATCGCGGTGCCGGCCTTCAAGACGGTGACGCACCTGCCGCCCTTCATGGGCGTGCTGCTCGGCCTCGGCATCGTCTGGCTGGTCGGCGAGATCGTTCATCGCGACAAGGACGAGCACGTGCGCCGTCCCCTCTCGCTCGCGCATGCGCTGACCCGGATCGACATGGGCTCGATCGTGTTCTTCGTCGGCATTCTGCTCGCGGTCGCCAGCCTCGAACATGCTGGCCTCCTGACGATGCTGGCCCGGTGGCTGGAGACGGTCATCGGCCGCCAGGATGTCATCGTCGTCGTGCTCGGCCTGCTCAGCGCCATCGTCGACAACGTGCCGCTGGTCGCCGCGACCATGGGCATGTACGACCTCGGCCATTACCAGCCCGACAGCTTCCTCTGGGAGTTCATCGCCTATTGCGCCGGCACCGGCGGCTCGATCCTGATCATCGGCTCTGCCGCAGGCGTTGCGGCCATGGGGCTCGAGCGGATCGAGTTCCTCTGGTACGCCCGCCGCATCGCCGTGCCCGCGCTTGCGGGCTATCTGGCCGGCGCCGTGGTCTATGTCGCACAGTATGCTTGGTTGCACTGAGCGGGGCGGTTACCGGGATCCAAATTAACGCCCGGTTAACGTAATTCTTTAGCTCCTTAAGTCACCTCTTAAGGATTTCTTGCCAGAGATAGACAATGCAGAAGGCCCGCGTCCGACGTGGGCAGGAATCGTTGTTGCTTGATGAGTAACCCCGCTGAAAAGCCTGAAGTTGTGCAGCTTCCGGCCGAGCCAATCAGCGCTCCGTCGGCGAGCAGCCGAAGGGCTGCGTCGCAGCGGGTGCGCGAGGCGCGCGATAAGTTAACGTCGACCAGCGGAACCCGGCCGGCCTTCGACGCCGAGCTGTTGCGCCAATATGCCCAGACGCGCCTGTCGGCCTCCTATGTCGTGATGCTGCTGGTGGTCGCCACCGGCGTGCTGTTCGGGCTGTGGATGCAGCCGATCCCGGCCGCGGCCTGGACCGCCGGCATGATCTGCCTTCACGTGGCTATGACCCGCAACTGCCGCCGCTTCCTGGCCGAGCCTTCCTCACCTGCGGCGACGCGCACCTGGCGGACACGCTTTGTCGTGCTCGACCTGCTCTACGGCCTGTGCTGGATGGCGATCCTGATCCATCCGGTGCTCGACATGGTCACGGAATCGCTGATGATGTTCCTGATGCTGCTGGTGATCGCAGTGTCGAGCATGCTTGCGGCCAATCTGCCGATCGCAGCGCTTGCCGCCACCGCGCCGGTCGCGGTCGCAATGGCATTGAGCTTTGCGATGAGCGGTTCGCTCGACAATTACATCCTGGCCGCGCTCGCACTCGCGGCCGAAGGCTATTTCGTGCTGCTGGCGCATCGCCTGCACTCCTCGACCTTCGCCACGCTCGAGGCGCGCGCCGAGAAGGACGCGCTGATCGGCGAGCTCGAACAGGCCAAGGCGATCTCGGACGAGGCGCGGCACCGCGCTGAATCCGCCAACGTCGCCAAATCACGCTTCCTCGCGCAGATGAGCCATGAGCTGCGCACGCCGCTCAACGCCATTCTCGGCTTCTCCGAGGTGATGAAGAGCCAGATCTTTGGCGCGCATGCGGTGCCGGTCTACAAGGAGTATTCGGCCGACATCCATAATTCCGGCGTGCACCTGCTCAATCTCATCAACGAGATCCTCGATCTGTCGCGGATCGAGGCCGGCCGCTACGAATTGAACGAGGAAGCGGTGTCGCTGGTCGGCATCGTCGCCGACTGCCATCATCTGATGAAGCTGCGCGCCTCCAGCCGCGGCATCACCATCCACGAGGTGTTCGAGCAGGCCATGCCACGGCTCTGGGCCGACGAGCGTGCGATCCGCCAGGTCGTGCTCAACCTGCTCTCCAATTCGATCAAGTTCACCCCGCAAGGCGGCGAGATCTGGCTCAAGGCCGGCTGGACCGCTTCGGGCGGGCAGTATCTGTCGGTGAAGGATTCCGGCCCCGGCATCCCCGAGGACGAGATCCCGGTCGTGCTCGCCTCGTTCGGCCAGGGCTCCAACTCGATCAAATCAGCCGAACAGGGCGCGGGCCTCGGCCTGCCCATCGCCAAGAACCTGATCGATCTGCATGGCGGCTCGTTCACGCTGAAGTCGAAGCTGCGCATCGGCACCGAGGTGATCGTCACCTTCCCGCCGGAGCGCGTGATGAGTGCGCTCGCGCCGCTGTCGGAGGAAGCGCCGCCGCTGCAGCCGGAGAGTTCCATGGTGCCCGACGAGAAGCGCCGGCCGCGCCACAAGCCCATCATGAGCGCGGGCACGGGCTCGTAAACACATGCTTGCAGACATGCCCGCCAATCCTTCACTATGTCCGGATGAACAAAGAAACGCCGTGCGTCGCCGTCTGCATGATCGATCCCAAGACCAAGCTGTGCTTCGGCTGCGGCCGGACCTTGCCGGAGATCGCGCGCTGGCACGCCATGAAGAGCGCGGAACGGCTCGCAGTGATGGCGCTGTTGCCCACGCGCATGGTGGACGCCGGTTTGCAGCCGATCGCGGGATCATCGAAACGGGCCTGACCGGCGAGCGCGCCATCGGAGGCGCGCCATGATCCGCTTCCTGCTCGTTCTCATCACGCTCGCCGGCACCGCCGGCGCCGTTGTCGCCTATGGCGATCCCGACCAGATCGCGCGCGCGAGCCACAAGGTCTCGCACATTTTTCGCGCGCAAACGGCAACGCCTGCCCCCGCCGTGCAGATTCAGCGCGGCCAGGGCGGCGAGTTCGCACTGCGCGCCAAGATCAACGGCGTGGCCGCGCCCATGGTGATCGATACCGGCGCCACCTCGGTGGTGCTGACCTGGGAAACCGCCAAGGCGATCGGGCTGCCGCTCGAGATGCTCGAATATGACGTCGACCTCGAAACCGCCGGCGGCCACACCAAGGCGGCGCGGCTCACGATCGACCGGCTCGCCGTCGGCCATCTCGTCGAGAAGTCGGTGCCGGCCCTGGTCGTCCAGCGCGGGCAGATGAAGACTAATCTGCTCGGCATGAGCTTCCTCGATCGCCTGGAGAGCTGGGGCGTGCGCTCCGACACGCTGATGCTCACGGGCTACCCGGAGCTTCAGAGCAGCCACCGCCGCTCGCGCACGGCGGTCGATTAAGGGCGGCGCACTCCGTCCGCGCACGGTCACTTCGACAGACCCGTCAGACATCCCACCGAACGATCACGGCTGTGGCATTTCTGCCATTTACAAACCGTCTAGTCGGTTTATAAAGAGAGCATTCCCGGATCGGGGTTGGACGAGCGCCGCTTCTCGCGTGACGGAGGCGGCCAAGTGGGAGATTGAAAGTGATGACTGCCAGAGCCGCCATACGTCGCGCGTTGCGCACACTGCCCTTTGCCGCGGCGTTCGCCGCGAGCAGCGCGAGCGCGGCCGATCTATCGCCGCGTTACGCCGCACCGGCCTACACTGCGCCGCAGCCTGTCTATTCCTGGACCGGTCTCTACGCCGGTCTCAACGCCGGCTACGCCGAGAGCGGCGACAACGCCTTCAACAATCTCGTCGGGGTGAGCGGCGGCAAGGTCAAGGGCGCGTTCGGCGGCGTACAGATCGGCTACAACTACCAGCTCTCGCCGATGTTCGTGGTCGGCATCGAGAACGATTTCGAAGGCGGAGACATCAAGAACCGTGACGCGATCAGCAGCGCCCCGGTCAGCCTGCCCTGGTACATGACCGGCCGCGCCCGCGCCGGCATTGCGACGATGGATTCACGGCTGCTGTTCTTCGGCACCGCAGGTCTCGCGACCGGCGAATTGAAGGACGGCCCGATCAACAAGATGAAGATGGGCTGGACCGCGGGCGGCGGCGTGGAATGGGCGTTCCTGCCGAAATGGTCGGCCAAGGCCGAGTATCTCTACACCGAGTTCAAGCACAACGACCTGCCGGACTGGAACGCCGCGAAATTCCACAGCTTCCGCGTCGGCGTGAACTACCATTTCGACCTGTTCCGCTGAGGCGGATCGAGGAAGAGCCGGATCTTGTGATCCGGTTCTTCTTGCCGGCTAGGCAGCCTCGGCCGGTGCGCGCGCACCGACACATCCGATCGCATCGCGCAGGACATCGATCCCAGCGCCCGGCTTGACACCCTGCTCGGCGAGATGGCGACGAAAGGCGCGTGCGCCGGGCACGGCGTGGAAGGCACCGACGAAATGCCGGGTGATGGCGTGCAGGCGCGTGCCGCGCGCGAGCTGCGCCTCGATATAGGGGATCATCGCCTCGAACGCGTCCTGCATGGTCGCGTGCGGTGCCACCTCGCCGAAGATGTCGGAATCGACCGAGAGCAGCCGCCACGGCTCCTGATAGGCGGCGCGGCCGAGCATCACGCCGTCGACATGCGCAAGATGGGCTTTCGCCTCCTCGATGCTCAGGACGCCACCATTGATGATGACAGGCACATCCGGCATTGCACGCTTGAGCCGATAGACGCGATCATAATCGAGCGGCGGGATGTCGCGGTTCTCCTTCGGCGACAGACCGTTAAGCCAGGCTTTCCGGGCATGCACGATCAACGCGTCGCAACCCGACGCGACCACGGCACGCGCGAGCGTATCGAGCGCGATCTCGGGATCCTGATCGTCGATGCCGATGCGGCACTTCACCGTGACGGGAATTGAGACTGCGCGTTTCATCGCCGCGACACATCGCGCGACGAGCTCCGGCTCCGCCATCAGACAGGCGCCAAAGCGCCCATCCTTCACGCGATCGGACGGGCAGCCGACATTGAGATTGATCTCGTCATAGCCAAATCCCTCGCCGATCCCAGAGGCTTCAGCGAGGTCGCGCGGATCCGAGCCGCCAAGCTGCAGCGCCACCGGATGCTCGGTCGCGTCGAAGCCGAGCAACCGCGCCCGATCGCCATGAATGATGGCGCCCGTGGTCAGCATCTCCGTATAGAGCAACCCCCGCCGTGTCAGGTGTCGGTGGAACACCCGGCAGTGCCGGTCGGTCCAATCCATCATGGGCGCCACAGAAAGGCGATAGTCTTGCGATTCCAATGATTTACCCTACACTCTCAGTGGGATGAAGCACGAACGTGTGCACTCCAAACTAGACGAAATTGCACACGTTTGTACCCGTTTTGACCTCTCGGTGCACACATAGTGCACACGAAAGCCGGAGTGCACACGCGTGGCGACCTTCACTCAATTGGCATCTGGAAACTGGCGCGTCCAAGTCCGCCGCAAGACCCGTTATGTGGCCGAGACGTTCAGACGACGCAAGGACGGAGAAGAATGGGCGCTCGAAATGGAGCGCAATATCGACCGCAACGGATCGTCCAAGCCACGCGTGGTCCGGGACGTTCGCACGTTTGGCGATCTGATTGACCTGCACGACGAAGACATGCACGAGGTTGGAAAGCCCCCTCGCCGGTCAAAAGCTGCCGTGATGGCGTCGCTCAAGACTGAGCTCGGCAGTGTGAAGCTGCCCGCGCTCAATCGAGAGCGGCTGATCGAGTTCGGAAGAAAGCGCGCCAAGCAGGGCGCTGGCCCCGCGACGTTGGCGATCGATTTATCTTTCATCCGCACAATCATAACGCACGCCGCAGCCGTGCACGGTGTCGAAGTTTCAGCCGAGGAAGCCCGCCTTGCACGCGTCGCGTTAAGTCACCTGAATTTGGTTGGAAAGAGCAAAGAGCGCGACCGACGGCCCACACAAGACGAACTTGACGAACTAATCGAATACTTCGAAACGAACCGTCGGCAATTCATTCCGATGGGGCGGATCGTCAGATATGCCGTGGCAACGACCTTACGCCAGGAAGAGATCTGCAAACCCGAGTGGTCGCTCGTCGACATGAAAAAGCGACTAGTGGTCATCCAAGACAGAAAGGATCCGAGGAATAAGGAAGGAAATGACCAGAAAGTACCTTTGCTCAACCTAACGGGTTATGATGCGTGGGAAGTCGTGCTTCAGCAGCGAATTGTGACTCGAGGCCTCGGGCGGATCTTTCCCCATAACCACCGATCAGTTAGTGCGGCATTCACCCGGGCATGTGATGAACTCAAAATCGAAGACCTGCACTTCCACGATCTACGTCACGAGGGGACAAGCCGTCTGTTCGAGGCGGGACTTCCAATCGAAAAGGTAGCACTGGTCACCGGCCATAAAGATTGGCGACAGCTCCAACGCTATACCAACCTCAAGGTTGAAGATCTTCTTAAGCTGCAATACGCACAGCAGCCGTCGATGGAAGAGTTCATAAAGTTGTTGGCGTAACCACCCATCAACGGGCGTGGGGCGATCATGGGCGCGGGTCGCACTACGCACCAGCAATCGTGCGCTAATTTTCTTGGTAGCGTGCACGTGACGTGAAGCTGGGAAGCCTGTGAGAGATGTCGAGCCTGTACTCAGATTGGAAGTCTTCGAATTTCCTTTGTGTTCTCAATGCACATTCCGATAATTCGCAGCCTTCTTGTCCATTGAGATCGTTAGAGAATATCCTCTTGTCGGAATAGGCCAGCTTCGCCCCCTATCCTTCTCCCCCAAGAACGTGGACCTTCCGCGGAAGATTTCGTCAATTGCACTTCGGTTCGACCGAACTATGGATCAGTTTCGGTCGTGGCTTCGATAATTGGGGATTATCATCGCCCTCTGCCTCTCAAATCCTTTCGCTTGGTATGACATGTCGAGGCAGCGTCACCCGTTAGCGACTGTTCTTCGGGGAATAGCTAGGCGTCGCTTCAAAGCGCGGATCAAGTCGCCTGAGCCTTTGAACCTAGATCGAAATCGCTTCCTCACGATCGCCTCGGTCATGATTAGAGGGCGCTCCGGAAGCCCATTCCTAGGCGTTAGGATGAAATCGAGGGGGACGCGATTGTGCTCATCCAGCCTAACCACCACGACGAGGCCCGGCCGCATTTTGGAGCTTCGCCGCAGCGTCCATGCCGGACAGTGCCTCTGAGAATGCTGCCAGCACCGGACGACGCGCAACGATATAAAGGACCCGTCCTTCACGGCCAGGCAGCCCCCGGCCCGCTCAGTGATCAAATCGGGTTCAACATCCGACACGCCAGCACCGATCTCACCTGCGAGCTGCTTGATCAGGCTAATGCGCTCACCGCGCGTCTCGAGGTAGCTATAATCACCTTCGGGGACGTAGCCGATCAGCGCATACGCTTTGCGAAGGCTGCCAAACCTGCGCTCGTAGATGTCTGCACCGGGGGCTCCCTTCGCCCGATTGATCGCATTGTGAGACAGAGTGCCTAGCCGGTGCTGAAGAACGCGTAATTTCTTCAGCAGTTCATCGTCCGGCACCCTATGGCGCAATCGTCGCTCAATAATTCGTTGGGCGTCGTCGAAGATGTTTCGCGGCACAATCTGTTCGACCGCATTCTTTCCTCGAATCCACTTCGCCTTGCTGTTGATGACGCGGCGCCCTCGCAGGTAGTTCGATGTCCGATAGTAGACAGCATTGCCAATGTAGTTCTCATTCCGAAGGATGCGTCCGATCATCTGGAGATTCCACGGGACACCACGGTGATTGGCAACGCCCTTCGCATTCAGCTCGCGGGCGATCGCGGTTTCTTCTTTCCCGCTGACAAAGCTTTCAAAAATCCACCGGACAATGGCGATTTCGGCAGGAGGTCCCGCGCGTAGCAGCGTTCTGTCGGTTTGCAACGCTTTCTGCTCGCCGCGTTCGAGTATCCCCCTTGAGTTGCCCTTTGGGCCGACGAGTTCTCTGCGCAGCGCATAGCCAGGCCGGCCACCTACCCAGTAGCCGAGCCCAGCAATCCGGCTTTGCCCTGCAAAAACCTTTGCCGACTGATTTCGGCTGTCCTCCGCGGCCATTAGGCGCTTCAAGTTCTTCCAGAGGCCGGACATCGGGCTTCCGTCATTCTCGAAGACCTCGGCGCAATAAAACACCTTCACACCGGCGAGCTTGCAGATGAACTCGTAGTATGCGCCTTCGTCCGTGTCCTGAAATCTACCCCAGCGACTGACGTCCCGCACCAGGACACTGGCGAAATCAGCAGTGCCCGACTGAACATCGTTGATCAGGCCGATAAGGCCCGCTCGGTTGTTGATCCTCAATCCACTGATACCCTCGTCGATGTATGTGCGGACAATTGTAAGCTGATGCTCGGCTGCGTAGCTCGCGATCACCGCCATCTGATTTGCGATCGAGTACTGCTGTCGATCCGTCGACATCCGGATGTACTGGGCCGCCCGGAGCTCGTGCTCCCGACGTCGCGGCAATCGTACATTTGGAACAGTGAGCGCAGTTCCCATGGAACGACCCAACCGTTGGAAGCGCTCAGCCTATCCCAACCAGCCTGAAAACCAAGACGGGCCGTGTTTCGCGATCCACGCGAGCAGGAACGATCCGACGATCGAGGCCAAGCCCGACAGAAGCCAGGACCGGCCCCGCGCAGCACTGATAGATCTCAAATACAGGAATGCTCCAAGCAGCGTCCCATAGTTTCTTCGGAACTCTCCATTCAGCTTGGCGATCTTCGAAAGTTCCGATGACGCTTGGACTTCTTCCGCCATTGGGCACGCTCCTCATTCGATTAGGAGCACCCCATGAACCACTGTTTTGCCCGACGGAGCAAGAGAAATTTCGGAATATCGGCACGCTCTTTCCGAGTCGATTTATCCACACCCCCTACCAGCTGGGGCTCGATCGCATTCCGGAGCCCAAGGGATTGAAAATTTGACTCTCGCGGGCGCATCATTTCGATGGCGCCATGACCAAGGCAGAGAACCGAGCGGCCGCGAAAGCGTACCACCTGGAGCGGATGCGCAAACTCGACGAAGAAGCTCGCGCCAAGGCGGTCGAGGCCGAGCTCGTCGAGCTAGACCGGCTTCGCCGCTATCTCATTCGCGAAAGGACGCTTGGCTGCGGCCGCCCGCTGATCGACGCGATCGACGATTACGTCGAGCAGCTCACGGGTGATCGCACCGCCCTGCATGCGAAGCCTTCAAACATCGGGCCGACCAAGCACAGATGAAGGAGGATCTTTGCTGCTAACAAAACGGCCCCCGAGACGTGCAGCGCTGTCCGGGGACGGTCGATGGCATAGGCGTCGGCACGTCAGAGGGGCGCACTACCACGGTCGTTTGAGCCGGGGTTGCGTTGTCAATGGCTCTTGCCGTCGTGCGCGCGCTATCCAATTGAGCACGACAATTCACGTAGGCGTCAGTGCCAGGCCGAGCCCCATAACCCTGGCATTTTTGGTCGTCTTTGGCATTGCGTTCCGCAATAAGTTGTTCGTCCGTGAGGCATCCCCCCAAAGACAGGCTAAGCGCCAAGATCGCGACAACGCGCATCAAATGTTCCCCCAAGCAAAGTACTATTGCTGGCATCCAACCGCAACCACAGGGCGACATCAACCGAAACGTCTTCCTCCTCTCAGGTGTGGTCAAGTCCGCCTGCCTGGGCGAAAGCCTCCTCATCCGTTGGTCGGGCTCGACACCGTCGCCGACTGATGGCTGCATGCAGTCTTTGATAAAACCATTGGGGGGACTGGAAAATGAAACATCTCGTTTTGGCTCTTGCGCTGGCGATCATGGCAACCGCGGCCCAGGCACAATATCTGAGCGGCACCGGCTCAAATCCCAGCACACACACATCATCAGGCTACACTCGCAGCAACGGTACCTATGTTGCGCCCTACGTCGCCACCAATCCGAACGGGACGCAGCGCGACAATTACGGCACCAGCGGCAACTACAATCCGAACACCGGCAGCTTCGGTACGCGGACGCCGCGGTATTAAGCGCTTGGTCTTTTGGCCCGCCAGGCGCGCAACGGCGGCCCTAGCGTTCATCACCGCCGCCGCCAGCGGTACATCATCAACCGTTGCCAGTCGCTCTTTCTGCGCATTCGGCGACGGGACTTCATCCGCCGATCTCTCAAAACGCCTACTCACGTTGCCTACGCAAGATCTTTCTTGATTTCCCGGTGCACACGGCGCGCACACCGCCTTCCAACTAACTGAAACACCAGAACTCTCGTTCCAATCCATCACGGCGAGCTTGAGCCATACAACGGCGGCTAGGTCCAACTCACTTCACCACTTTTACGATCTCAACGAAATATGATCGTTAGCCCCTCTTGTGATCGTCTTTCCTTACTCCGGAATCTGTTATGCAGCAGCTACTCGTTCACCTCTAATGATCCTGGCCGCTTAGGATATCGAACAGCGACAGCGCGACCAATCGCTGCTGGCCCGCTATCAAATCCATGCCTACCTCGCCAACCCAGCGATTTCTGCCGTCCACGGTTTCGGATTGGCACCACGCTCGCAATTCCTCCGTCAGGCCCCGCGCACGTACCAGCAGCCGCGGGAAACTTGCTTTCACACCGGGCGATGGTTGATCGAGCAGTGTCTGGAGCATTAGCGAGCATGCCGCGTCGTCCTGCTTGAGGCGGCGAATGGTGGACGGTATCCAATGAGCAGGGCTTTCCCACAAATTGCCTTGCAGTTCGCTTGCGGCCCACTCTAAGACCTCCACGAGGCGATCCGGCCGCGAAATAACAGATACCAACTTGAGCATTACAGGGATTGGAAGCTGCGGTTGGCCTTCGAGACGCGTGCGCAGCGCTTGCAAAGCCACTGATTTTGGCCATCCCTCGCACAGCGCCATAATCGTACCTGCATGACGGGGGTCTGCCTCGAGGTCTCGTGTCAATCTAGCTTCGAGGTCTTGATCCGAAGAAAAGTTTCGACCCAAGGCTTCGCCGGCGGTTAGTACGGTCGAAAACGTATCCCAATTCGTTTGTCCGCTATAACTGAGGCCACGCAGACATATGTCCCTCAGAAGACCGCTATTGGGTCGATTTCGTTCGACGAACCGGATGGCCGGTGCGGGCAGCCCATTACTCGAAGCCTCGACCAAGCTTAGGGCAAATTTCGTCATGCCCTTGGAGGAGTCAATGTCGTTGCCGAAAACCTCGAAGAAATTTCCTCGTTGTACGCCGAGGACGTTAAGGGCCTCATCTTCCCCTCCCAACCCTTCGACGACTGCTGCCCATTCCGCCGCCACCAACCGCAACATTTCGCGGTGCTTGTGCATGCCGATGCCATGTATTTCTGAGAACTGATCCGGTTGCGGCAACAGATCCAACCGCTTCATTACTATCAGCGCGGCCACTGCCGCCTGACGGCGAGAATCCATCCGTGAACCTATCGCGTCTAGCTCGCTCACCGTTTCATCAAGATACTCTTGGCGCAGTTGTCCGGAGTCTCTGTTAGCTTGCGCAAAGCTGATGGATGCCTCAATAACGATATCGCCCGATTCCTCCCCACGGGCAGCGGAAATACGCGCACGACTGTACGGATCAGATATCGCACGTGTTGAGAGCGACTCAACGATCGCCGAGCGCATGTTTGCGTCAAGCGGTGCGGCAGCATCCAGCACGAGCTTTCGCATTGTGGCGTCACCCGCGAACACTTTCGCAACAGTGGCAATAGCGCCAGATTGTCTCTCAAGCTCGCGCTTGGCCAGACCCACAACGCGTTCATCACCGTAGAAGCCCGAAATGACTTCTCGGACTTCGTTTTGAACTACGAAACGATCTTTGTCGTAGCCGCGCGTAAGGACACGGTCGGTCGCCTCCCGATCCGAGGCGTCGATACCGAGAACAAGAAGTCCCTGTAAGGCAAAATCGGCTCTTACTCCATCTTCTTTGCACTCGACAACCTCCAACAGTAGTTCCCGGCAGCGCTCCTTATCGCTCATCACCAATGGCAGCGCGTGGGCAATGTCTTGTCGCTTGTCGATCGGCTGCTCGGCGACTTTATTGAGGGTCTCGTGGACTTCTGTGTCGGCCGCCCCCCACAGATCGAGAAGAGCCGATGCGGCCCAAAATGCGAGGTGGTTGCCTTCCACGCACTTTAGAAGGGCCGCCTTTATGGCGCGAGTCGGGGCGACCCTAGCAGCATGTGACAGCGTGTACGCGTCGTCCGGTCGATTCTTAATCACCCAGCTTTCTAGCGCCGGCGTTACCACCGGATCGCCTCTGAAATGCTTAGCCAGGTCGGCTAAATCTTCTCTATCAAAGAGGCAGTGGGGATGCTCTTTTTTAAAGTCGGCTGCGACTAACTTCGCGACCTGAGGATCACCCGGAAAGCCATTAATAAGTAACCCGAAATCCGGTCTGAGACGTCGAACATACCTGTGGCGCTCGCCATCGGTCTCTCGCAGCGCAAATTGCCGAAGCTTTTCCCTGCCAGCCCAGCCAGCAAGGAGGGCTTCACCGAATACCCCGTTTAACGTGTAGTCGTCGCGCTCTCCGATTTCCGTCAGACGAGTGAAGTCATCATCGCATTGCTTGCCCAAAGCGATCAATCCACGAATTCCGGCGATCGCAATCAAGGAACTTTCAGAGTCCCGCGCAGCGCTAAAAATCGTCTCGGCGCTTGGATGCTGTAACCATCCTCGCCAAAACGCTTCGATCGCAGCAGCTGCTGCACTGATGCTTGCAGGATCAGCAATCAGCCTGCTCAGACGTTCCGCTATTTCAGGATGACCACCGAAACACCTGGCGAGCGTTCGAGCTGCTGCTTGCGCTGCGCCGAAATATTCATCGTGCAAGCCACGCCAAAGAACGGTCTCGATCCCCGGATCGTCAGGCCACCTTCCGATTACCTCGAAGGTTTCCTGGAGACCGTAACTCGTCCACCTGGGAAACCATTGGCGCAACTTGTCCGAGATCTTGGGACCCAAGATTGGGGACGAAAGACCCTCAATAGCTTGCGTCACTAAAGCGCGCCGAACGGACGGCCACCTTCCCAGCTCGATCTGATCAAAGGCCTTGTCAGCCAACCGGATCGCTAGTTGGGGTGTCTTTTTGAACTCTCCAAACGTCGCTTCGGCAAGCAACGTGTCTCTTGATGCAAGCGTCGCAATATCGCCCGCCGCGCCTTCTATGATGCCTAGCAATCGGTCAACTTCGGCCGGCCGTTGCAGCTTGTAGAGAAGGCAAAGGATCACTTCTCTCCAGCGCGGATCGGCCGCACGAGCTCCGACGAGTTCAATCTGCTGTTCGAATTCTAAGCTCGCGAGGTGCAGGGAGGACAAGAATTCTTGAAACACTCGATGGAAGAAGCCAACCTCGCGCGTCGATTTTTTAACGAGTATGCCGATATCTTCTTCGCCCAACGTTAGAATGGCGCGAGCATTTTGATTTGCATCGGACGCCGACATGCCGATGCGTTGAATGAGACATTGGCTCACGACATTGATAGCCTGATCAATGTCAATCGAATCCGGTGAAGCGCCTTCCTGACCGCTATGGATGGCGTACGCGAGCGCGGCCAGTGTCATTTCTCGAGTTGGAAGATCTAGGGTGTGACGGGGCGAGCCCGCGAGCGCGGCCTTATCTCGTGCCGTTGGATGCAAATCAAGCAGAAGCTTTGTGAGTTCGTCGTAGGCGAGGAAACGGTTCCGGGGTAATTGCAGGTGTGCTTGCTTAAGCGCAATCAAGCCGGTCAACAAGAGCGGGGTTGCGGCAAGCTGCGCCATAGGCCCGTTTCGCTGAAGCTCCTCGACAAACGCCGTCGCTTGCCGGTTCGCCTTGCTAATGACTTCCTCGACGCTCTCCCCGCCGGGGTTCAAATGCGCGAACCAGGCCTTAGCCAATGCGACTTGTTGGTCCACAGAGAATGACGCAATCTCTGAAGTTCGCCAGGAACCGTCGAGCCCGGTTATGAGCCTAAAACCATGCGGCCGGCCGGTCATAATCGCCCGGATAGAATGCCGCTCTGTTAACGACTGCAAGAGCGTGAATGCTGTATTCGCCGCAGTCTCGTTATCCCACTCGTCGATGCCGTCGACGAGTAGGAACAATCGCTTATCGTCATAAGCCTTGCGCACGAGCGCTAAAAGGTCGGGTTCATCTTGCCGTCTAAACCAAGACTCGATCGCATCGATAAGCGAACAGCGATCCTTGTCTGCCGCTATCAGCTTGGTCCAGAACGCGAAGGATACCCAGACAGGCAAGAAGTCGGGATGTTGGCTCCTCAGCGCAACAAACTTTGGAGTTTCCGACAACATATCTAGCGCGATAAATCGCAGGAGTGTGCTTTTTCCGGCGCCCGCTACTCCAAGCACAATGTCGTGGTTTGCGGTCGCGATCCAGTTCTCCGCCGCGATGCGCGTCTTTTCCTTTCTGGGCGAGTCATCCTTGCGAGCGAGTGGCAGCGTCGCCCTTTCGCTAAGACTGGGATCGGTTCTAGCCATCGTCTGTTGCGGCGCTGACGGCACTTCGTCGGCCACGACCTCAGCTTGAAGCATCAAGTCGGGTTCGATAAAGCGCTCCGACAGCTGGAACTGCCTCTTGCCGCCTGTCGGCGAGTTTAGAAGGCTCAGAACGCCGGGATCGACGCTGGCAAAATGCGAAATGTAACAGGAGCGGAGTTTGCGCTTAAGAGAATAAAATTCGGATGGCGTAAGTCGCTTAGCGAGTCCATCGGCGGCCTGCTTGCCACAGAAGCGCTCGGCCCAAGCTAGGCCAAAAAAATCGCTTACGATCGTTGCCTGGGATTTTAGCCGCAGCCCAAGCTGTTCCCCGTCGAGTGGCTGGAATTCAACGCCTCTTTCCCTTAGTTGAGCCGCACACTCCTCGATTTTGTCCTGCACGTCGGCCGAACCAAGGTTGGCTTGAACGCAAAGTACGAAGCGATCGCTCTTTCCAGCCCACGGACCGTCAAGGAACTCCTTAACGGCGGCGTCGATCTTAGCAGGGCCAAAGGATTTATGGCGCTTGCTTTGCCAAGTCGCATATTTCGCTGTGGAGGTTCGGCGAACATAAATATCAATTCCACCTTGCTCCTGACCGGCGGTTCCGTAGAGGCGACAATATTCGACGTCGCCATCTAAGCTTGCGAGACTGCGGCATAGTCTCTCAAAATTTTGCCAAGTCAGTCCACCAAAGGGCAACTCTTGAGCATGCGTATCTATTGGAGGCGCGATTTCTGCGTTGTCCGGCGGCTCAAGCAACCAAGCCGGATTGTCATCACTTTCGAGCTGCCCGACGACGGTCATTCGCTAATCTGAAGCAAAGGACCGGCCATCAATTCATCCCAGGAGGGCCGCCTCACCTCCTCCTTCGGGACGCAAATGGACAATTCGTGTTGCCAACGGCCTAACCCCTTTACCTCAAGGTCGAGGCGAATGGGCAGCCAGTTGTTGGTAGGAGTATCGGCGAGCAGCTTGATTCCGAATACCCGCTCGACGCATTGGAGCGGCGTGTATTGGCTATTGTAGAGTGGATCGATGTAGGGGATCGCGGCCTGCCGGATGACCTCCAGTTTCAAGAATTGTTCGAACCAGGGCGAGCCGGCGAGCAGCCGGAAATACTCGGCGATCCGCGTGCCAAAAACACGATGGAAGGGACTTTCGCCTTTCTGGCTTGAGAGGCATGTCTTGATCTTCTGCGGCAGCGAATCCACGCCCGATACTAGTGCAAGGTCGCCGGACGCTGTCAGCATGAGATCGTGCTCTTCTGATAGAGCAAGGTCCCCCGCAAGATCGGCCGCGCGGACGCGCTCAACGCTCGGAGCCACGGCAAACGCCAGCTCGTATCCACCGCTTTGCAGTTTCTTGAAAGAAGGCGCTCCGCTCATGACACGTCCATCGCCGAGGCTGTTCACCAGCACGTACCGATCCATCGGCGGCGCGCGGTCGTAGCGCGCAATGAAGGTAAGCAGGGCGTGAAGATCGCCATCTACAAAATCTTGCAGATGAAAGCTCCACTCCGACTGGTTCGCACCGATCAGCTCGCCACAAAAAACGATGTCGGGACCGATAGCGATCAACTCGTTGACGGTCTGTCCTCTCTGAACGCCCTCTCGGTGCTGCCTGTCGCAGCTGGCCTCATGTTCGCGCTTCATGGCGCGAAGTTCGTCCGCGGAATAGGTAGCCTCATCATCGTCGATTAGATCGGCATGATGGCTGCACAGCCAAATGCCGTTTGAAAAGCCTTTACGCTCTTCCTGCGTCATCGATGCCAGATAGCGCCTTCCACCCGGCGCCGCGGCATGGATATGCGCGGCCTTTCCGGTCATGCTCACAGCGTCAGGAGCCTCTTCGCTCGGACCAGAAGTCGAGCATGCGCATCCCCGAAACGAGCAGGCGTATGCTGCACGAAGCGCGAGCGCTTGTTTGGTTTTGGCCGAAAACTCGTCGCGCTTGCTCACTGGGTAGCCTCCAATTCGGCTCAAATCAGCATAGAACGATTAACGAACATTCTCAATGAGGGTTGCTGCTTGACGCACTGGGAAGAACGCTGCAAGTGGCCGATGTGGTCGGCATCCGCGCACTTGCTGTTCACGCGAAGGATGACCAAGCCGCTGCCTTCGATCGGCACTTCGGATTCTCGCCTTCGCCGACCGACCCGCGCCATCTCTTTATGATTATCAAAGACATTCGCCTTGCTGCGCATTGGCAAACTTAATCGGTTTCCACCTCAATTATCCCGATCCTATCGAACAACGTCGAAATCGAACGCCTATGGCTTCCTGCCGCAAGGCATCTCGAGTGAGCGTGTCAATATGATTGAAGCCGGAGTGTTCCCCGGCTTGAGTGGGAAGTATCGGCTCAGTGCTATCCTGTCAGATTTGATTTTATGCTGGCCCAATTCCAGACGGAATAAAGATGCCAGATAGCATACAGCGCGCCTGCAAGCGCACCGATAATTACGACGCCGGAATAAGCCGGATGGCTTTTGACGTAATCAGTGTACAAAGCCCATTTACCAACATCAGTTTTCAGCGATCCGCTTTCCAGGCGACCGATGATGTCTTCGAATAAGCCAACCTTGCGCAACGTCGAGCGATGTAAATCTAAATACTTCTTATTGTCCCATGCGTCAGCTTCCTGCTGGCCAGTGAGAAACCCGGTGTCGGTCATATTGTTTAGTCGAACAAGACTTTCTAATTTAGGGTTGCCCACGTAATCCCAGCCGTAAATCCCGACCAAGAGGCGAGAAAGATCAAACAATCTCGACTCGGGTATTTCTTGAAAATCCTTTCCTTGCAAAACTTGATAGCGACGTTTGATTGCTCCGAATCCATAATTTTCGTCGCGCATGTTCCAGTGAATCCAATTGCAATTTCGGTTCGCGTCCACGAACTGATAAAATTCGTCAAGCATTTGCAATTCGAGCTTATCGTAGTTTGCGTCGATCTCGTTCGGGGGCAGCCCATTGATTTCTGCCATTTTGTGAATCGAAAATGAAACTGTCTGCGCTGATTCGAGCCTGCGGACCGCAATAGATGTTACTCGGGGCGAACGTCCATCAGTTTTGTAGAAGCTCTCACAGGCGTAATGTATTAGGAGCGCACTTTTGGAATTTGCGAGAATACGCTTGATCGCATCCCAGGAATGTTTCCGTCGCTTTAAGTCGACCAACATTTTCATACAAATCGCTTCCCGTCGGCGGATCAAGAATCTACCGCGCCATTAAGCGCGGGGGGATCACAGGTTGCAAGTAGTCAGATCGCATATAGTCGGCATGCCACGGTGACGACTGGAGGCCGCTATGGGAAGAGGTGTTGTGATCGACAAGGATCTTATAAATAAGCTGAAGCGGGTCAACGACATGACCCATGAAGTGCGCCTCATCACGACCATCTTGCAGTTTGCTCGGAGTGGTCACGCTACAGACGTCATGGTCGAGCAAGCGATCGCTCTTGTCGATAGGCAGATTGTTGTCGCACAGAACGAAGGTGATGAAAGTCTGTTAAAGGCAGCGCTCGATCTCAAGGCTGGGCTTGAAAAGGCACTGGTCGATGGCGTCAAAACGCTTCGCGAAATACGCGGACCAGGAGACGAAGCCCGTAAAGTCGAAGAACCGCTAGCGCGTGCGCGAACGTCGCTCGGCCATCAAATCAGGCGTCAGCGCCGATGTGCTGGGGGCGTTATCGACATATTCGATGTCACTGCCGACGAACTGATCGAATGCAAATTGCACGGCACAAGCGCCGCTCTGGGCGAGGCAGCTGGACAACTCAAGCGCTACAGCCGATCGTTCCCCGGATCGCGCTTGACCATTGCTGTGCTTGGCATCGAGCCCGAGGCGAACTGGCTTGCCGAGATTTTACGTAGGGAGGGTATCGACATTATCGAGATCGGGAGCGGACAAGTGATTTCCGAGGATCATCCTTGATCGCGCAAGCTCATAGCTCGTCAATGTGTCCTTCGGGTGACCGACGCGAGTCGGTCGTCCGATTGCGGACTTCCGTCGATCGGCGTCACGGAATTTCAAACTCCGCTACAACTGATAAGCTTTGCGACCAAAGCTCATCAGTTAGCGGATGGACTCAGTTTGTCGGTTTACCGACGTCGGCATTAGTTCGAGATTGTAAGCGTAGGAATGAACCCACCGGCGGAACGATTTTGGTCGTAGATCAACAATGGCAGATCGGCCTTTGGCATGCGAACGCGGCCGACTTCGACGGCAGCTGAATTGGGGAGGATGGGAAAGACATTGATCGTCGCATCTTCCCCATGCAGCGCCTTGATCCGATCGAAGAGTTGCCGAAGCTTTTGCTTAAACAGCACGAGATCTTCGGGGCGCCGCATGATGTCGTTATGCGGATTTTCGGCCGTTAGCGACCAGATGGCGACATCGTCTCCAAGCGCCGCGCGGATCCGATCATCAGTCACGGTGGCGCTCAACGCGAGCTTGAGGGCGATCGTCTTCGGCGGTCCGGAATACTCGCCGACCTCGAAGTTAATGGCCGGCTGGCCTGACTGCCATCGCCAGGTTGAAGGTTCGCGACACTTCTGGTGAACTTTGACGGGCACGATGTCACCCAGAAGGTTACCAAGTTCGATCAACAAGGGCTGCGGCGCGAGCGCAAAGACGCTGAGCTGCCTGATCTCTCGTTGCTCGATGCGCTCCTTGACGCGTTGCGCGAACACGCGGCGAAGATTGTCTTGCTGGAATTTCCAATAAGCCGCTTCATGGTCGCGGAGCGCGGAGCCGGCCAATTCGATATCGATCGTTCGGCCTTCGGCCGGATGGTGATCGGGAGGCATGGCCGCAAAGATTGACCGCGTCGAGATCAGGGCGTCGCGTGAACCTATATCGGCCGCGAAGCGAAGCACATGCGCCGCGCGCTCCTGCGCCATCCCTGTTACGATGGCGATACGATCCTCGTGCTCGGCCTTCATTTCGAGCAGAACTGGCTCGGGATGGTCAGCGAGGTAGTCAACGTCAACACCTTTGTGGTGCGCCGCACAAAGCAGCATTAAGTTGTTGATATCTTTGGCAAGAAGGGGCGAGCGGACTGGATCGCCGCGGGGACCATCGGCGCTGTCAGCCACAATATGAGCAACGAAGCCGAACTTCCCGTCCTCTCGTCCAGCAACCAGATCACCGATTAATTCCTGATTGCAGCCTCGGTATTCGCAACGACCAGCCGCCTTGGCCCAGAGGGCAACCTGTGTTTTCGGGGGAATTTGCGTCTTTGCCATAGTGCGAATCCACTGAGAGTTGTTATATTGTTCACGATTTACCCCAAAACCTCAACCCTACCGTGCGACATACACGCGCTTGGGTCGAAGAAATATTCGGGAAAGGCGCAATGAGCGGACAGCAGCTGACGCGCGAAAGCGAAGAATTCCTCGAGGACCTCGCCGAAGAACTGAGCGTACCTGAAAGCCGATACGAACAGGCCGAGCGGAGCTACAAGGCGTTGGGCGAATGGCTTCATCGCGATGCTTCGCGCGTCCGACAATTCGATCCTAAAGTGTACGTTCAGGGCTCTTTTCGCCTTAGTACGACAATCCGTCCCTTGAACGAGACGGAAGAGTACGATGTCGACTCTGTCTGCGAACTCCAAAAACTGAGTAAAACATCTCTCACGCAGAAGCAGCTCAAGGATTTGCTTGGCATCGAGATCGAAGCCTACCGCAAAGCCAAGAATATGACGAAGCCTCTGCGCGAAGGGCGCCGTTGCTGGGTTCTGGACTACGCGGAGGATGCCCAGTTTCACATGGATATCGTGCCTGCTGTCCCGAATAGCCAGAGCGCGCGCATTCTGCTCGAGACGTATGGGCTCGATACAAAATGGACGCAAACGGCGATCGCAATCACCGACAATGAAGGACCGTTCTACACGGTTTTGACCGATGATTGGCCACGTTCGAACCCGAAAGGCTACAGTGAGTGGTTCAAGAGCCGGATGGCCGCCATTCTTGAGCGTCGGCGCCGGCTCGTGGCCGAAGCGAAACGTGCAAAAGTCGAGGATATCCCGGATTACAGGGTGCGCACGCCGCTGCAGGCAGCCGTTATGATTTTGAAGCGGCATCGCGATTACAGCTTCGCGAATCGTAAAGACGTTCGCCCCATCTCGGTCATCATCACGACCCTGGCGGCGCATGCCTATGGCGGCGAGGAGACGATTGGCCAGGCACTTACGTCCATCCTTCTTGGAATGGACAAGCATATTCTGTGGCACAACAATCGATACTGGATTCCGAACCCGACCGATCCTTTGGAGAACTTCGCCGATAAATGGTTTGAGCATCCCGAGCGCGCCCAAGCTTTCTACCAATGGCTGGCGAGGGCCAGGGCTGAATTTGCTGAAGCCGCGCGATCTCACGATAAGAAGTTGATCACCGAAACTGTGGCTCGCGGCGTTGGCGGCGGTGTTGCCGACCGTGCCGCACGCCGCCGGCAATCACCGGCCGCATCTTCGCTCTTGCGGGCGGCCGCAGTAGCACCTGCCGGTGCCGGTCTATCGTTCCCCGACAAGGGGCGCGTGCCGACGAAGCCAAAGGGATTCGGTGCCATCGAATGATCTGGTGGTTTGATAATCCGGCGCGCGCGCGATCCGAGCGGCAGGGCGTGGCGGAACTCGCCGAACGCGTGGGCTGGCTTAAGGGCGTTCGCTGGTATCTGACCACGGGCCTCGCGCTATCGGTCGATTTTGAAATCGAGCACGGCAGTGAGATTTTTCCTCTGACGATGACGTATGTCGCGTTCTTTCCGAGCGCTCCTCCCATCGTCATACCGCGAGACGGCGCCAAGCTATCGAACCATCAATATGGTCCGGGAGGAAATCTATGTCTGGAATACCGCGCGGATAATTGGGAAGGTACGGTCACAGGCGCGATGATGATCGAAAGCGCTTACCGGTTGATCGCCGGCGAGCGTACACTTGATGTGGAGCTGCCGTCTGCGCATCATGTGTCAGTCGGCCAAAGCGCTCGTGGATCCATCTTCAGATTCTTGCTCACAGCAGTGGCTGAAGCGCGCTTGAAAGAGGTACTTCCTGGCGAATGCCTTGAAATCGGTATTGCCGAAAAGTGCTATGCCGAGGCTATCACGGTCACGGTCGTCGAGATCGACGGTGTCACGAAGATAGGCGCCTGGCCAGCCGGCATGCGCGAGATCAAGAGACGCGCGGACGTTGTGCGTTTGCCGGATGGAAAACGCGCTCCGGCCCCCAAACAGGAAAGTATCGTTGAGCTCCTCGCCGACATGGGTCTGACCAGCCTTCTTCCGAAGGCGTTGGCGACGTCGGGTGATATGGATCTGGTGCTGATTTCAGGGAACGCGGTAACGCATTATTATGCGTTTGGCGCCGACGAAAAGCGGCAGTTTGGCCGTTCCAAAACATTCGTCGCGCCGTCCGCTGAACGGCTGCCCGCGAACTACGCCCCGCTTGCCGCCCGGCACGTCGGCCTTGTTGGCTGTGGTTCTTTGGGCTCAAAAATCGCAATAATGCTCGCGCGTGCGGGCGTAGGTAAGTTCACGCTCATCGATGACGATCTTTTCTTCGCAACAAATCTTGTTCGGAATGAACTTAGCGGCACGTCGGTAGGCGAACATAAGGTTGATGGATTACGCACACGTCTCATGGAAATTGCCAATGCGATCGACGTGACCGTTCGGCGCGTAGCGCTTGGCGGTCAAGAGAGCGCCGATTCGACAGATTCAGTCATGTCGGCGCTCGAAGCATGTGACCTCATCGTCGATGCTACCGCCGATCCCCATTGCTTCAACTTCTGCTCAGCGGTCGCGAAGGCAGCTCTGCAGCCCCTGATATGGGGCGAGGTCTTAGCTGGAGGCATCGGCGGTATTATTGCGCGTGTGCGTCCTGGGTCCGAACCCGAACCGCAAAGGGCGCGCAATCAGATCATGGCTTGGTGTGACGAGCAGGGCATCCCGGCGCCGGTCGCGGGATCAGAAAATCCCTATGCTGCGAACAGGGATGACGGGCCGCCATTAATCGCCGACGACGCCGAAGTGACGATTATCGCTGGGCATTTGAGCCGAATGGTGATCGATGCACTTCTTGGCGAAGAAAGTGAGTTTCCGGCGGCGGCATATGCCATCGGTCTGCGCAAGGCGTGGATCTTTTCACAGCCTTTCGATACACGCCCAATCCAGCTATCCGGCAAAGAGCCTTGGCAGACGGAACAAAACGAGGCATCGAAGGATGAAACTTTGGCCCTTCTTCGCGAACTCTTGCCGAGCACCGTCGATGGTGACGATAAGCCTGCCGAATAGTCAGCGCGCGCGTTTTCGTACGCATTTGCGACGCGGCGGCGTACGGGAGATCGGCGGCATCCTAATGGGTGAGCAGGTCGGCCCTGATCATTTCCGCATTGTCGATTTCTCTGTCGATGATACGATCGGCACGGCTGCGCATTTTGTCCGTAGCACCGAGCACCATGCGGCCGAGCTTCAAAAGTTTTTTCAACGCACCGGGTCCGATTTTCGCCGCTTCAATTACCTTGGTGAGTGGCATTCGCATCCGAGTTATGCGGTCCGTCCGAGCTACGAGGATGTCGCATCTATGCAGAGCCTGGTCGATGGCGAGCGCGACATCGATTTTTCAGTCCTACTTATTGTCAGACTAAGTTGCTTTTGCTGGTTCGAAGCGGGAACTTACATGTTCGTCCGGCACACCAGACATTATCCCATCGTACTAACGCGCTAGCAGCGTCGCTGCATGAAGTTATTCTGAACACGTTATGATTCAAGGTTGCTTACAACGCTTAACACCACGGCCATGTCATGGACGCGATAGTAGGCGCTATCTTCAGGAGTGAGCCTGATAAAGCAGATATCGGAAATCCCGGCAGCCGTAACCGGCAGAACTTTGACCCGAATTAGATACCCGTCCGCCGAATCCTGGCGGTCGCTGCAGCTACGCCGCCGATGACAGACCCTCAGCCCCAGCAGATTCCGATTCCTCGACGGGCTCATAGTCTGGCGACGGGTCGTAGCCGATTTTCTCGAACCGGCGACACAAGTTCGCTAGGAAGCGGATCTGACGCCGCTTGAGATGCGTCGCACCCCAGCGGTGTACTTTTTCGGCAAACTCCTGCTCGTGCTCCTGAAAGTCGAAACGGCTGACGTAAGCGATCGCGGTCAAATCCGGGACGGAATAGCCGGCATATTCCGTGAACGAGCGCGAATAGTGCTGGAGCCGCTTCAGCACCGCCCATTCTTTCTCGGTGTAAATATAATCGGGAGGCCGCCGCAGCTCGTCTGTCAGCCAATCAAATTCCCAATCATTCCAGTCATTGAAACGGTCGTGCAAAAGAGCTTTCGCGCTAGTGCGAAACTCAAGCGCTGCCGCCAGCTCACGTTGGGCTTTGGTAATTCTCGCCATTGCCTGCTCCAGGTTCGGAAGCAAACGCAACGCCAGTGCATAAGTACTGTATGAATGGTGCAGAACTAGCCGATTCGAGGGTTCCCCACCACGCGCGACCAACGCAATCCCCTGATTCGAGGGGGGATCTTTCAGAGTCAATAGAGCACAGGGGCTTCCAATCGCCTTGTGCCGATCCTTGCTGGGGGATCCGGCAAGCTCACTGGGAGCTTCGGAACTGACTGATGGTTGGAGTTTCTGTCGCGACTAGTAGCTTCGACGTTATGGCCGTCGGTCGTTCGTGCGGCGCGACCAATACTGATGGTAAGCTGGCCCATGTGAATTGGGGGGATTAAGCGGCGGCGCAATATTGATCGGAACGGGCGCGGGCAAATCTGGTCCGATGATGATGGCCTCTCCGGGAGCCAACGTCGGAATGAACAGAGCGGCGTTGCGATCCAGATCGCCGCACGCGCGTTCCACGGCCTGACGATCGTCGTCGTTTGTGAGCCTATGAACAATGAGCGTTCCCAGTTGGCTCAAAACATCTGGCGGGATATCGCGCGGCCGTTGCGTGGCGAGGACGCAGGTTAACCCATATTTTCGCCCCTCCTTGGCAATCAGGCCAAACGCTTCCAACCGAACATTCGCGTACTCATCGCCTATGGTGCGGCCGAGGAACTGGTGCGCCTCATCAAGCAGAACAATCAGGGGTTTTTCACGGAACGCATCGGCCCGCGCGCACGTCAACACATACCGCCCAATGACATTCATCAGTATTTCGCGCGTGTTGTGCTCAAAGCGGACATTCTTGAACGAGATCCGCAGGACATCATCATCCTCGTTCTCGAAAAAGTCCTTAAGAATGGTGGCCAGGGAGGGCCCCGCTTCGCCAAAGAGGCATGCGAGCTCGTTCGAATGGATCAGCGTGCGGATGCGGGCAATCAGCCCCTCACAATAGCCGAGTGCCTGTTGATCAACGTTTCCCCAGTTGGCGGAGTTCTGAAAGTCCGTGGAGTAGACGCATTCGGCCTGAAGCTGATCACCCAGGTCTTCGATCGCGAAGTCGCAAAGGGGGCTATGGAGCTGTGCTTTCCTCGCGTTCAGCTCGTTAAAAAAAGGCGCCCGAGGTTGAGCGCGCTTGGTGAGAAGTCGTCCTTGATAGACAGCCAAAGCATGTTGAATCCCGGTCAGGATCCTCACCAGCTTGAGGCTCCGGATCGCCTCGCGCATTTTAGGGCCTTGTATTTGCCCCGAGGGACGAAAGAGAGCAAAAAGGTCGTCCTCTGTCATCTCGCGGTAAGGGAAGTGCACCTGGATCGCACCGGGTTCGGCTGCATCAAAGGCGTAATGCTTGCTGATTTTGGGGCTGTCCGCAAATTCCCCTGTCGGATCGAAAAGAAGGGCTTTTCCGCCGGCGGCCTGAATTTGTTCGATGACTTTGGCTAGCGTCCAGCTTTTCCCGCCACCGGTTGCGCCAAAAATTCCGCAATGTCGGCCGAACACTTTTTCAGGATGAAGACGCAGCGGCACGCCCGCGCCTGCGTCCAACGTCCCCAATTCCAGCGTTATCGTGCTCGTATCACCAAGGGCGTTCGCAATGAGATCGCCAAAGTGCGCAGGATCGGCGAGATAGACAGAATCACCAACTTTCGGATGCACCCGCAGACCCCGAAGGAGCTTATCCTGCCGTTGATCGACCGACGCGAAAATCAAGATGCGCCCGATCGGATGCGTGTCGGACTTCTTTCCGAGAGTGGGCTCGATAGTTAGACGTTCGACGTCCGGCACGCCCACCTCAACGATGCGACCAAGAAGCTTGACCAAATCGCAATCGATGAAGACAAAGTCGCCGACAACACCTCTCGCAAGCGAGCGACGTTCGGAGTTCGCCGTCGCAAATGGCATGTTGGCTTTGACCGTGGAAGCGGCAACGAAGCAAACAGATCCAAGATAGCGCGCGGGATCAACCAGGCTGTGTTTCGTCAAGGTTCATGCCCCCCGAGAATTGCTGACGAAACTGCTGCATCCGATCAAGGTGACGCTCGCGCTCGGTCTGCGCGACCAGATCCGGCAGCGCGATAGCCATATCTTCAAATCGGCCATTGAGAAGGGTGATACGTTGATCGCCAAGAGTAACCAACCGCTTGAAACGCTCCAAATACTCGTTGTTTTTGACCCGTGGCTCGGATGTGAGAGGCGCAAGCTGATTTGGCGGCTCCGTCTTCAGCGCGCTATCTGCCAGGAAAGCGACGTCGCAGAGAACAACTTTTAGCGTGAGATTGGCCTCGATAGCCGCAAATATGGGCTTGCTAATATGGTCATCGTTGAACCCGAATCCCGAAACGATTAACGCCGTGTCAGGCTCGCGCAGTGCGGCTTGGAACGCGGCCATCATGTCGAGATAGGGGCTCGCGAACGCTTCCTGAAATTTGCTGTCGCGCGGATAGATCAGAACGGGCGAGCCGTCCTCTCCGTTCTTGGAGCGAACGAGGATCCCGTCCGATCGACGGCGCCAATCGATGGATCCGTGCAGCTTATAGAGATGAAAGACATTCTCGATGTAGTCCGCAGGCTCTTCGTCCGAACCGCGACGCACAATGTCATACGCAAAATGAGCACTGTCGTAGGTTTGCGGAATTGAATGCGAGAACCCATCCACCGCCACAAACTGGAGCTGGCGTGCGGCCGCTTCAAAACAAAGATCGTAATTGGTCGTAAAAATCTTGGCCCGGGGCTTCCTAACGCTTCGCCGCGCGAACTTCCTGATCACATTGCGGTGCGCCCCCAGCTCCGTGCTATCGATGACGAAATCGACTTTATCCAGGATGGCCTTCTCCGCTTCGTCCACGAAGGCGGCGATCGTCTTGGAGTTCTCATCGTTGAAGAGCGCGGAATACAGTTTGCAAAGCGTCAGCAGCTTTTCAATGTTCTTGTTTAGGTTAGCCGCGTTGGGAATCTTTGCAATGATTGCGGCGAACTCGTTCTTGCCAACCTTGACTTCAGCAGCGTCCCAGAGATCCACCATGCCCGGTGCGCGCTTCTGATCAGGCGCATTACTCGCGCAGAAGGAAGAGCCCGCGCCAGTCAACATAACGAGATTATTCGCGTTGAGAGCATTATGCAGGGCCAGTTCGACGGCATAATGCGATCCCTGCGCCGCGATATGGCCTTGCTCATTCACTTGGTCGTCGTGCGCCTTCCAGCCATTGCTAGGCTCGAACAGGCGGATATTGGACGCCGCAGCGGGCTTGTCCGACCAAAACGACATAGATTTCCTCCAACTCCAACACTCGAGCAATTTTCCACTATTACGAGCAAGATCGATTGCCAGCAATCGCGACTATCAGCGGCTTACCGGCCTGCGGTTGAGCCCGCCTTCCTGGGGATCGTTTCGAGGGGGTGTTGACCCAGGTGCAACCTTCAGCCAGAATAGAACGAATAGTGAACGATATTTCTCTGCATGAGCGGCCACGTCTACGAGCCTCATATCGTTTGCACCAAGTGTAGGCATCAGATTGGGCTGACGGAGTCTATTGCGGCTCCCCTACTTGAGGCTCAGCGACGTGGATTTGAAGAGAAGCTCGTTGCGCGGGAGTCTGCCTCGTGCTGCTGACGCGCGCGATGTCTTTTCAGATTTTTGCGAAAGCCTTATCAGTGAGACCGCTTTAGAAATTGACGCGCGGGACTTAGACGCCACCAAAAGGGCACGCGCAGGGCTTTCATTCATTCACTTAAGACTCGGGGACCAGCGCTTCTGTGGACGTTTGCACCAATTTCATCAGCCTTCGAAACTCCGCATCGACGCTGTTATTTTTCCACCGATTTACAAAGCGGCACACGATCTGGAGGTTGCCGGCCTCATAGTGGCGATCGCTATCGATGCGATCGAGCGAACACAAAAGTTCCAAATCATCATGCTCGCCACGGAATTGAAGCTTCAAGCCACTTACTGCGCACAATCCATCCTGGGCGTCGAGCAACGCGCTGATGTAGCGTTCAAAGTCGAGGTGCCCAAACCTGACTTCCTTATTCTTTATGGTTCGCA
The DNA here is from genome assembly GCF_049949285.1 of Bradyrhizobium ganzhouense. Classification (NCBI taxonomy): domain Bacteria; kingdom Pseudomonadati; phylum Pseudomonadota; class Alphaproteobacteria; order Hyphomicrobiales; family Nitrobacteraceae; genus Bradyrhizobium; species Bradyrhizobium ganzhouense. Next base: position 3,940,042 of record NZ_CP181318.1, on the reverse strand, counting down.
ACTCTTGCTGTCCGTTGGACCGCGCAGCCGTGTCTCTTGCGTTCATTGCCATTTCGGCAATGCTTTTTTGCCGACCATTAAACACAACGCCCGAGCGCGTTGTGGCGGCTTTTGCTTTGGCTTTCCAGGTTGGATCGTCGTGCCAGTGCGCCAGGTCCTGTCCCTCGATGAGAGCCAGGGCATACGCGGCGTGATCCGGTGACAGCTTCTGTAGCGTTCCCTCAGTGAACAGAAAGTCCTTTGCTTTCGCGTGCAAAGCATTCCATTCGAGGCGGTTACCCCGCTTATTGACGTTTCTCCAAGGCTCGCAAGGCTTGTGGCACACATAGACGCGCGGAGCGCCCTGCAGCGGCCTAGGATCAATTTCCAGAGCAATCTCGGACGCGTCGGACTTGGAGATGGTCCACCAAATCTGCTCCTTCTCCCGATGAATCCAAACGTCACCCGATGTTTCGGAAATGATCGTCATCAGGTTGAACCAACGCGACGCCACGGGACGCGTGGGCGCGATCCCTGATGCCGCTTTCAAATTTCGTATGCAATAGTCGATATAGCCGGCACGATCGCGCCGCTCCCAAAACCCATGCACTCCCTCGGCGTTCATGGTCGCAACGGTGCCGCGGTGGAGACACTGGGGCCACTCGTAGTTTTCACGGCCGAAGTTGGCGATAAAAACGTTCAATGACGAAGCTCCTGAATCCCGGCGGAGTGCCCAATAACGCAACTGTAAGCTAATGAAACAATTGGACGAAAGGCGAGATTTCGCGAGACGATCAGTTTCCGCCGTTTATCCGCTACCCTACCTAGCCGTCTGATTTTGGCTCAGAATATGTCCATTCCGCTCTGAGCATTTCCGCGAGTTGGACCGACTCGGAAACCGTTAGACTCGAAAGCTCCTCGGCCAGTTTCGACACATCGACTGCTCGCTTAAGCCCGGGATATTCGTCCTCGGACAGGGGGAGAACTGGATTTCCGCCCTTGAAGTATCCCATGTCGGTCCGCAGTTGCTGCGCTTTCAGGATATCTTCTGCCGTCCAGTCGCCCGTATCGAGGCAAATGAAGTCCTCTGACGACCCCTTCACATCAAGGGCATCCATCGCTATGCCGACAATGAAGCGCCTCTCGGGAGTGACCGCCTTTGCTGCATGGCACCGCATTTGAAGCTCTTTGGCGCGATCGGCACGATAGGCGGCATGATCCTTTCCCTGGTCGCCCTTCCCTACATACAGCACGTAGGTGACGTCCGGTTGATCGGAGGGGAGCAGAGTGCTGATGGCCTGCTTTTTCGCGAACTCAGCCCGCTGCAGAATGGCCTTCGAGAGGACCCTTCTGTGAAAGCGGGTTTCGCCGGCCAGGATGCGCATCACACGTTCATGCTCTGACATGTCGTGCTCGTTGCCAAACTCAAGAGTCTGGTCGAGGTAGTTATCGTTGACGTATTCGATGAGACCGTCCCAGAACTGGCTTTGCTTGTTGGCTTCCCGACCCGCCTGAAATTCTTTCGAAGCCTCGACCGTAGCCCAAAGGCCAGGCTCCAGCCGGTAGTCGCGATCCCTAGCTGGGAACGTTCTTCCATGCCAGAGATAACAGCCAAGGAGATCCGTCTCTGCGTCGGCAAACTTGAAATTGGTCTGGGTCAGCACAACCTTGCTGTTCAGGTAGTGGATGAAATCGGTGACCGTCGAGAGTTCGGCAAGGACGGTTGCCAGGCTCTCTTCGTCAAATACATGAACCCATCCTAACGCCTTGTCGTTGATCCCCACGGTGAAGCGAACGGCGTCATTCAGAACTGCAGGCTCAAATCTCAACGCCCGAGTTCCTGTTTCGGCTTCCGCGCGATCGAGGGCACCCACCGCAACACAAATCCGATGCACGCGCATCTCTGCCAAGCTTGGCAGTTCTATGGGCAGCCTTTGAAGACATTTCGCGTCCAGAAACACTTTGTCCGGGGCGGCGACAATGCACTTTTCTGCTTTGGTAATCTGCCTGACAGAATGGGTGACGGAGTGATTGTACCAGCGAGACCAATCCAGATCCGCGTCGCCGGTGTTAGGATAGCTGCAAGACTTGTCGGAAAAAATGATCACGTCACTCCCGAATACGACCAGCAGGTCGGTAAGCTCCTTGGTAGGCTTCCTGAACAGATTGGGATAGGTCCATAATTTTAGAAAAGACTTGTCGCAAAGCTCGGCGAGAATCTTTTCAGATGCCGTCAATCCCTCCGAGCGCCGAAACCGCATTGTTGCCTCGCCCAAGCTTCTTCAATTAAGAGTAGCATAAGCCAATTGATGGCTTGGCGGATAAAAGGGCGAGCCTTGTGCCGTGGGACCCCGGTCTCTAGCGATCTGCAGTTACGGCGGCACATTTGAAACGTTTGGTCGTCGGATTGATGCGCCGCGTGTACGGGCCACAAGCTGATTGGCAAACTCTAAAAACCTTTATCAGTGCGTAAGACGAACTGCCTTCATCGGCGGCAGTTATGATCGAAGTCGTCTCTGGTAACCTGTATCCGCAAAAACGGGAATATTTTCCCGGACAAGGTTGATGACTTTCCGGCGAGCGCCAGTTCTGCAGAGAACGCACCGCCGGCTCCGCGCCCCGCGTCGGCACGATTATCGTTTCAGTAGGTCGCCCGCGTCCACGCCCAGCGCCTTTGCAAGCTTGCCAAGCATGGTAACCGAAGCACTGTAGGTGCTGGTCTCCAGCTGGCTGATATAGCTTCGATCTACCTTCGCTCGAAACGAGAGTTCCTCCTGACTCCAGCCTTTTTCATGCCGAAGCCGCCGAAGGTTCTTTGCAACAATGTCTCGCATTCCGTCCATGAAAGACGGCATGCTTCTTGTTGAGCATACTCCACAATTGAGTATACTCAACAAAGAGAACTACGGAGGCAGCATCCCATATGAATGGTCCTGGGACAGTACAGCTAGAGCCGTTCGCGGAAGTTGCCGGGGATACCTATCGATTTGGATACCGCGTTGTCGGAGTCAGCGATTACGTTTCTGCGATCGAAGTGCCTGTTCAAATCGTAGAGCAAACGGTGCTGACGAGAGCTTCATTAGCAGTAGGGATTGGTCCGGACGGAACGGTAATTTCACATTTTCTATGGCCACATACTGCAGACACCATCCCAGATCCGCCGACCGAAGCGCTCGACGTCCTAGTTCGACGAGCCGTAAACTCCGACAATCTTCGGATGGAGGAAGCAACTGTTTCAGACCTAAATACGCTCCTGCAGCGACTTGAGTGTTCCATCAGTCTCGTGAAAGATGCCATCAGCCAGATATCAGGCGAGCCGATTACTCCGGTGTAGATGACGGAAATCACTGGCTCGCCTCTTCCCTGTTAGCGAGCTGGTAAGATGGTTCCTTACTCTTGCCGGGGCTCTCCACCGACGCTTTCTGGGTAGATGGATTATCGGGACGTCGGGGCTTATCGATCGTCGGATCCTTCGCGCCGCCTGCCCGGCCGGCTCGCTTGAAATCCGCATCGCCATCTAGAAATGCCTCCAGCATAAACGGTACGAGATCGACCACCTCCTCCCGGGTCCCGTAGGTCTCTGCATAAAAATCGGCGTAATCGCGAAGCCGCGCAGCAAGCGCCGGCGTTAGCGTCGTGCTGAGCTTGACCGGAGTGCGGTCGGGCAGTTTTGAAAGTTTCATCGGCACTATCTCGCCTTGGCCGCCGTCTGAACGTCTTGATACGGCTTCAGCACCAGATCCTTCGAAACAATCACCCGCAACGGCCAGCCCGGCCGCACCGTGATTGTCGGCTGCACGTCGAGCTCGCGCTCCACCAGGCGCTGCCCCGCGCGATTGGTCGTTTGCTGCGTGCTCTCGCGCAACGCTTTCACGAGGTCGCTCTCGTCGTTTCCGATCGAAAGCTGCGTCCCCACCCCGATCAGGGTCGCCAGAGCGACGCCCTTGAGCAATTGCCAGGTGTGGAAGTCCACCTCATCCTCGAGGCCCGCGTAACCGGCGACATCTGTGGCCGGAAGATTCTCGATCACGATTGAATTGCCGTTCGGCAAGATAAGTCTCGTCCAGACGACCAGCGCCCGCTTCTGACCAAAAGCGACGACGCTGTCGTATTTTCCCATGATCCGCGTCCCTTGCGGGATCAGGAGATGCTCGCCCGTCACCGTGTCATAGACGTTTTCGGTGACTTGGCCGATGGTAGTGCCTGGCAAGTCCGAATTCAGACCCGTGACGAGGCTCGCTGGAATGATCGAGCCGGCCATCACGGCATAGGTGGACGGTGCAGGCTTGAGCGCATGGGGATTGGTGGTCTCCGTGTCGGCCTTCGCACCCACGAAGGCGAGCTTTCGCGCCTGCGACGATGGAATGATCTCGCCCGACCGGTCAATCATCGCCTGCGCCGTCTTTGCGAGTTCCGCAGCGGACGGACCTGTATCGGGGGCCGCAGGCCTAAATGCGGATGGAGCGGCAGCCGGCACTTCGGTCATGCTTGCCTGCTTGCGCTTGTCCTGCTTCTCAGACAGGCGGACGAACAAGCCCGACTCCTTTGCCTGCTGACTGATCCGCGTTTGGCGGATCCGTTCCGCCCGTTCAGCATCTTCCTCCGGGTTGGTCCGAAAACCAGTGTCCGATACTACGCCGGCCTTCCTCTCGTTCTCGGCAAAAGCCCGGCCGATGTCCCCAGGCGACGGCGGTCCGAGCCGCGGCGTCGACGGCGGCAACTCCTCGTAGGACTTTGGCAACTTGCTGAGCCCCTCAGCGGTCTGTTTGCGGTCAGTATTATAAAGCTCTGTCCGCTCCGACTGCTTGAAGGATTGTGGTCGGAGCGCAATGAGTATCACCCCGCCAACAAACAGCGCCGCGACGGCGCAGCCGATCATCAGCGCGCGCCTGTTGAGGCGCCGAACCGCCCGCGGACGTGCTCGTAATTCCAGCGGCTCCGGATCCTGATCCAGTCCCGTCGTCATGATGCGCTCCCGGTGCTGAAGGCCTGTGACACCGGCCGCGCGTCAATACGGATGATCCGGACGATGCGCTGCGGATCTTCGCCAAGGCGAAGCTCGGCAGCACCGAACATCCGATCCACGATGTAGTAGGAACCACGGACCCGGTAATTGACGAGGTTTGGCCGGCCATCGGCTCCGGCAATGAACAAGGGCGGCGCCTCCCCTTGCAACAGGCCGGACGGCATCTGGATATAGACTTTGCGGCCATCGTCGAAGGCACGCAGCGGCCGCCACGGCGGATCGTCTCCTTCAATCCGATAGCGGAAGTTCAAGCTGTCGAGCCGCACACCACGATCAACGATCCGTTCCTCGTTTTCCTGCGCTGCGACGTTCTGCTTATGGAGAGCAACGAGCGTGTCAGTCGGATACGTCCACGAGATGGACGCCATATAGGTCTGCTTGGTCGACACGAGCTCGAGGTGATAGGCCCGCCGGTCGGTCAGGACCACGAGATTGGTTTGTATGTCCGGAAGCGTTGGCTTGATCAGGATGTGGACCCTCCGGGCGGTCCCCTGCCCACTCGAGGTATCACCGACCACCCAGCGCACAGTATCGCCGGTGGAGACGTCGATCAGTTCTTCGCCAGGCTGGAGCGCGATGGTCGAGACCTTTTCGGGACTCGCATAGAGCCGGTAGAGCGCGCCTTCCGTCCATGGGTAGACCTGGATGGCGTTGATGTAGCCGGCCCGCGTCGGCTCTATCCTCGCCGCCTTGTTCGCCGTGGCGATCGCCTGCTCCGGCGGCAGCTTCTCCTCCTTGCTGCCCTTTGTCGGCAAGGGCTTCAACTGGCCCGGCAACGGAAGGACCTTGGGCGTTTCGACGACCTGCACCGGTGCTGGGGGATCGGCCTCTGGAAAGCCCTTCTCGAAGACCATGTCATCATAGGGCGCTTCGAGATTGAGCTTGGTGGCGCATCCGCCGAGCGCAAATGACAACGCGAGCACGCTGGCCGACGCGAGCTTGGTGAGGGTAATAGAATTCATTTGGCGTCTCCAATGAGGTCGCGCGACCAATTGAGGGAATGGACGTAGAGGCCGAGTGGGTTCTTCCGTAGGGTTTCAGCATCTGCGGGCGGCTTGAGAATGGTGGTGACGAGACCTGTGAAGCGTTCGGTCTTTGCGATCGCACCATTCTCGTAGGTGTTCTCTTTCCAGCGGATCTCGAAGCTGTCGCCGGACGCGCGCACCACGGAGGTGACTTCGGCGGTCACCGTCTTCGAGCCGATTTTCGTGAACGGATCGGCTTCGCGCGCGTAGTCGTTTAGGACTTGCGCGCCACGGTCGGTGACGAAGTCGTAGGCGCGCAACCAGTTCGTCCGAACGATGACCGGATCGATCGACAGCGAGCGGACATTCTCGATGAACCGCGCGAGAAAATGCGCGATCTGTGCGTCTGACGGCTGGTAGGCTTCGAGCGCCTGCCCGACTGCGCGGACTTCGCCGAGCCGATCGACCTCGACCACATAGGGAACGACACCCGAGCGAGCGATCTGGGTAAAGATCGTCAATCCGAGGACACTGGACAGGCCGATGGCCGCCAGCGCTGCCAGCCGCCAGTTGCTGGCCTGAACACGGGCAGATCCTAGCCGCTCGTCCCAGACCTGGGCTGCCTTTTGATAGGGTGTGACCGGCTCAGGCGTCTCGCCATAGCGAACGGACACGCGCTGAAAGGGGTGACCTGCCATGTCCTACTCCTCCCCCAGCTTCGGGCCCGAAGAATGCCCGCCCTTGTCACCCTCCTTCAGAGTGTGAGCGGCGACCTGGGCCGCTTCCCTTGCGTGTCCTCGTCCTGACGACGCGGCCGTACGCCCCGCGCCCTGAGCAGCCGATCCGCTCGTCGTACCGGCAGTGCTCGCGCTTGAAAGCTGATCCACGGTTGCGGCCCGGGCCGACGAGCCCGCAGCCGAGGACGCCCTTGTGAGCGATGCCGCGGAGCGAACCGCAGTCATTGAACCACCCGCCGCTAAGCTCAGCCCGCCCACGGCCGCCGCTCCACCGCCAATCGCGACCGCCGCCGCACCCGCCACCGTCCCTGCGGCGGCGCCGGCGCCCAACTGCGGTGCCCCCGAGACCAATCCCGCTGCGATTCCTGGGCCGAAGATACCAAGGCCAAACAGCGAAAGGGCTGCAAGCAACAGGCTCATGGCCGACACGATGTCGACCGGCCGGGTCAGCGTGCTCGCGAGTTGACCGAAGATGGTCGAGCCGATGCCGATGATGATCGCGAGCACCATCACCTTCACCCCCGAGGCGACCACGTTGCCGAGCGTCTTTTCCGCCAGGAATGCGGTCTTTCCCCACAAGGCGAACGGCACGAGAATGAAGCTTGCAAGCGTCGTCAGCTTGAATTCGATCAGCGTGACGAAGAGCTGCACCGAGAGTACGAAGAAGGCGAGCACGATCAGGATCCAGCAGAACAGCAGGATCAGGATCGTCGGCAGGTTGGTCAGGACATCAAAGCCCGAGAATTGGCCGGTCTCCTCCAGAAGAGGATGAGCGGCCGTAAACCCGGCCGAGGCGACAAAGCCGGGCCGCGCCAGGTCGGCCGCACTTAAGCTCCCGCCGGATGCCTTCAGACCGATGCTGGAGAACGAGGCAAAGACAATATCGGCAAGGCTCTTGAAGTTGCCGATAATGAAAGCGAAAGCGCCGACGTACAACACCTTCTTGGCAAGCGTGACCATGATGTGGTCGTCCGCGCGCATGCTCCAGGCAAGGCCGGCGAGCGTCAGGTCGATGCCGATCAACGTTGAACTCAAGAATGAGACGTCGCCGGAGAGGAGACCAAACCCGGAGTCGATGTAGCGCGAGAACGTCTCGGTGAAGCGGTCAATGACAGAGAGATCAGCCATGGCGCCCTCACCTACTTGCTGGCGTTGTAGGCATGGCCATCGCCGATGAAGCGGGTAAATCGCTCCTTGGCGGCGGCCGACGATGCCTGCTGCTCGGCGGCACGCAACGTGTCCGCGCGCGCTTGGGTTGCCATGAGTGCCTGGGTTTGCAACGACTGCTTGATCTGCAACGCGAGCAATTCGTTGCCAGACTGTTGGGCCTGTAATGAACCGACCGCCGCGGACGAATTCGCCATCAGCGTCCGGAGCGTCTGGCCGTCTTGATCCAAACCACTGACGATGGCGGATTGAACGGTGAGCGACTGCTTCAACCCGTCGTAGCTGTTGTCCCAACGTGCCGTTGCATCCTGCACCATCTTGTCGGACGAGATGGCCGCCGCGTACTGACGGGGGTAAAGCCGTCGGAAGTCCTGCTGAGTCGTCTGGACATCGAACGAGATGTTCTTTGCCTGATTGATCAGTCCGTTCATCTGATTGATGTTCGAGGAGAGCTGACCGACGACGCTTGTGGGGAGGCTCGCGAGATGCTTCGCCTGATTGAGGAGCGACTGGGTCTGGTTTTCGAGGCTCCTGACCTGATTGTTGATCTGTTCAAGCGCGCGCGCGGCGGTGAGGAGATTTTGGCCGTAGTTCGTAGGATCGAAGACGATATCGAACGCCCCGAGCCGTCGCACCCCACTCACGGCGATGGCAACTGATAGTATTGTTGTTATGATAACCCTTGAAGTTGTGCCCAAGAACATGCGGCCGATAGGTTCGATCATGGAAGCCTCCAGGCATTGAGGTTGAGGTCAGACGTTGTGGGCTTGTTCGAAGGTGCTGATCAGGTTGGCCGCCCAGTGCAGACCGCGTTCAGCGAGGTAGCGCTCGGCGAAATGGTGGGGCCCAGTGCGGGCCAGGACTGCATCAATGGTGCGCTGATCCTCTGGCGAGGACGCCCCGACGAGCGCGAGCGCGACCGGTCCAAGGCCTAGCTCGAACAGGCGGTTTCCAGCACGCGACTGCAGATAGTAGTCGCGCTTGGGAAAGGCTTCGCTAATTAGGCGGACTTGCGTGTCGTTCAGGCCGAAGTGCCGATAGGTCTCGGTCTGGGTCGGCTCAAGGGCACGGGGATTGGGCAAGAAAATTCGGCTCGGACAGGATTCAATGATCGCGGGCGCAATCTCGCTGTCGGCGATATCGGCAAGCGACTGCGTGGCAAAGATCACGGCCACGTTCTTCTTGCGCAGTGTCTTCAGCCATTCGCGAATGCGACTCGCGAACAGCGGGTCGTCCAGAAGCACCCATGCCTCGTCCAGCACCAACAGCGTGGGCCGGCCGTCAAAGCGCTCTTCAAGCGTGTGAAAAAGATAGGTTAGAACCGGCGCCACCAGGCCCGGCAACGCCATCAATTCTTCCATTTCGAAGGTGAGCACATCCGCACCGGAAAGACGGTCGGCGTCCGCGTCCAGGAAGCGGCCGTACGGTCCTTCCAGCGTGTAAGGTTGCAGCGCCTGCCGCAGCGCGTCGCGGGCAAGCAACGCCACGAGACCGGTCATCGTCCGCTGCGAGACTGGCGCGGAACCGAGGCTCTTGAGTGCCGACCAAAGCGTCTCTTTGACGTCGGGCGTCACGGTCACGCGCTCATGGGCAAGCACGCCACAGAGCCAGTCGAGCGCCCAGAGTCTCGCCCCCTCCTCGGCGACGTCCTTGAGCGGCTGAAAGGCGATACCGCCCTTGGCGCCTAGCTCATACCAGGCCCCCGACAGCGCGAGCGTGGTGACACGCGCGGACCGCCCCTTGTCGAACGTGATCAGTTGAGCGTTTGAGTACCGGCGGAATTGAAGGGCGAGCATCGAAAGCAGGACCGACTTGCCCGCCCCGGTCGGACCAACGATAATGGTGTGCCCGACATCGCCGGCGTGGAGCGACAAACGAAACGGGGTCGCTCCTTTGGTCTTGGCGACCAAAAGCGGCGGTCCATTGAGGTGTTCGCAACGCTCCGGTCCGGCCCACACCGCCGATAGCGGGCACATGTGGGCGAGATTCAGCGTGTGAACGATCGGCTGGCGGATGTTGGCATAGGCTTGACCCGGCAGACCGCCCAACCAAGCCTCCACCGCGTTCACGCTCTCGCGGATGGCCGTGAAACCACGGCTATTGATCACCCGCTCGACTGCGCGGATCTTCTCGTCCGCTTGATGCGAGTCCTCGTCCGTGACGGTGACGGTCGTGGTGATATAGCCGAAGGCAACCAGATCGTCGCCCAGCTCGGAAAGCGCAGCGTCGGCGTCGAGTGCCTTGTTGCTGGCGTCGGTGTCGAGCAGCGCCGCCTGCTCGTTGAACATGACCTCTTTGAGGATCGCTGCAAGTGACTTCCGCTTCGCAAACCACTGCCGCCGGTAGCGCGAGAGCGTCGCGTTGGCCTGCGTGCGATCCAGCGGAATGAACCGGGTGGCCCAGCGGTAGGCGACACCAAGCCGGTTCAGTTCGTCAAGCAGGCCGGGAAAGGTGACGTGCGGAAATCCAAGCACCGTCAGCGCGCGAAGATGGCTCCGCCCGATGGCTGGCGACAGTCCACCGGTCAGCGGCTCATCGCTCAAGAAGCAATCGAGATAGGCTGGCGTCTTGGGAACGACCACGGGATGGCGCTTGGTCGAGACGCAGCCGTGAAGATATGTGAGCGTCTCCGCATCGTTGAGAGGCCAGATCTCGGGCAAGACCGACGAGAGCAGATCGATCGCCCGGTCGGTTTCCTGGCTGAATCGTTGGAGGTGATCCCGGTAGCCTTGCTCGCTTCGCCCCGGCTTTTGCAGGCCGTCGATATCGGCATCGCGGATGTCGCTGTGTGCCGAATTCTCGCTTCGATCAGCATCGGCAGTCGATTGGTCCCGGCGCACGCGCCGACCTCGCCTAGATGCGTGATCCTTCTCTGCCGGACGCTCGAGGAACAAGCCCTCGAGGCGCGATATCCGCTCGGCCGGCGGCAAATACATCAGGGTCAGATGCAGCACACTCTCGAAATGCTGTCCGCCGGGACGAGACGGATCCTCCCATGCGACACCGGCGGGCCCTTCGAAGGCGGCACGCCGCTCCTCATCCACCAGCCAGGACACCGGATCGGGAAATTCCGACCGCGGATATTCGGAGGCCGGGATGCGCGTGGCATCAAAGAACAGGGCCCAACCTGAGCCAAACCGCTTCAGAACGTTGTTGACGCGGGACGCGACGCTCATCAGTTCGGGTTCGGTCGCGCTGTCGAGGTCCGGCCCGCGGTAGCGGATCGTCCGTTGGAAGCTGCCATCCTTATTGAGGATGACACCCGGAGCGACCAGGCATGCCCATGGCAGCCAATCCGCCAGCCGATAGGCGTTGCCGCGGAATTCTCTCAAGTTCAGCATGCGAGCCGCCCTTTGTGCTTGGTGTGACGGATGGCGACTTCGACGAAGGCCGGGTCGCGTTTTGCGAGCCAAACGGCTGCGCTATGCCCGACGATCCAGAGAACAAGGCCAGCGAGCCAAAGACGGAGGCCCAAGGCCAGCACGGCCGAGAGGGTCCCGATCAGGATGGCGGCGGCGCGCGGAGCGCCGCCGATGAGAATGGGTTCGGTCAACGAGCGGTGGAGCACGAGTTCAAAACCATCGGGGCGCATCAGATCAGTGCTCCGCCACCGAAGGAGAAGAACGAGAGGAAGAAGGAACTTGCGGCGAAGGCGATCGAGAGGCCGAAAACGACCTGGACCATCTTGCGGAATCCACCGGAGGTATCGCCAAAGGCCAGCGATATGCCGGTCACCGTGATGATGATGACGGCGACGATCTTGGCGACGGGCCCTTGCACGGATTCCAGGACGCGCTCGAGCGGCGCTTCCCACGGCATGCCTGAACCCGCGGCTTGTGCCGCCGTGACGCTGAGGAGCACACAAGCTGAGGCCACGCCGAGCTCAACGAGTGGCACTCCCTTGACCGAACACAAGCAGAGAAGGCGCGAACGCACGTTTAGACGAGTTCGAATGGACATATGCAGTCTCCTTCAGGTCAGGGGCGATGGGAGGTGGTTGGAAGTCCGGGCGGAGTCTCGAGCAGGTAGTCGCCTGACGGATCGAGGCCCTTGAGCTCGGCGACGGCCTCGATGCGCCGTGCGGGACCCCGCCCCTTGATGAAGACAACCAAGTCGATCGCCTCGGCAATCAGCCGGCGCGGCACCGTTGCGACTGCTTCCTGGATCAGTTGCTCGATACGGTAGAGCGCAGCTCGTGCCGAGTTGGCATGGACCGTGGCAATTCCGCCGGGATGGCCGGTATTCCAGGCCTTCAGCATGTCGAGCGCTTCGGCGCCTCTGACCTCACCGACGATGATGCGGTCGGGCCGCAAGCGCAGCGTAGACCGAACAAGATCGGCAAGGCTGGCCACGCCCGGCTTTGTCCGGAGCGTCACGGCATCCTTTGCAGCGCAGCGCAGCTCGCGGGTGTCCTCGATGATGACAACCCGATCTTCGAGGCCGGCGATCTCCGCTAGAAGCGCATTGGCAAGCGTCGTCTTGCCCGAACCGGTGCCGCCGGCGATCAGGATGCTGCGTGCGTCGGTGACCGCTGATGTCAGCACCTTCGCCATCAATGGCGAGGCAATCTGCGCCTTGACGTAATCGGACAGGCGGAACGTGGTCGTTGCGGGCTTGCGTATGGCAAAGCAGGGCGCGAGCGAGACCGGCGGCAACACACCTTCAAAGCGTTCACCGGTTTCGGGGAGTTCCGCCGAGACGATTGGAGACGAACCGCTCGCCTCCGCCCGCACATGGCTGGCAACAAGCCGGATGATCCGCTCCGACTCCTGCGGCGTCAGGACAACGCCTGTGTCCGCCCGGCCCGTCCCGTGGCGATCGAGCCAAAGCCTCCCATCGGGATTGACCATGACTTCGACGACATCAGGCTCTTCCAGAGCCAGCGCGATTGCCGGTCCCATCGCGGTCCGCAGCATGCCCCGGCGTCGTTCACGGGTTTCTGGCGAGAGGAGATCAGACATTGCCGACCCCCTCTCGCCCTGCCGGAGAATGCTCCGGCGGCTCACCCGTCGCGCTCGGCGCGCGGGATCCGGTATCGCTGGGTTGGACAGCGCCCAGAGGGGCGCCCTCCTCGAGGTTCCGCATGAAGAGATCCGGCTTCGAGGCGCTGACGCGATCCATGACGTCAGCGACAAGTCGGCCACCGGAGGCGACCCGTTTGCCGACCTGGGCGACAAACATCTCGAATCGCTCGCGTCCCAACGCACGCGCTGCATCCTGGTCTTGCGAAGGCAGCGGAGGTGTGATCGTCAGGTAGTATCGGATGAACAGCGCGATGGTCTCGGCCAGGACGCCGAGGTCGCGGTCGGCTCGCTCCAGCTGCCTGCTCATCCGATCTAGCCTTCGGATCAACGCTGCATCGCCGCTGGCGTCACGTTCGGGGTTGAGAAAGCGATCAAGCGCAGCATCGACAATGGCTGACTTGTTGGCTCCAGGGCGCTTGGCGGCGAGCTCGAGCCGTTGCGCCACACTTTCGGAGACGTAGGCCGACAGTTTCGGTTTCATGGGGGATGCTCTTCAGAATGAGGGGAGAAGATCGTCGTCGTCGCGAGTAACGGCATGGGCTCGGCGTACGGCGCCGGACGCGTTTGCTGCCTGCTGCATCTGGCTGCGCTCGGCGGCCACGTCGGACTCGTCGTCGAGCAATCGCTCCTCGATGGCACGAACGTCCGTCACAGCTGGTGCTGCCTCGTCGAACAACGGCAATTGCTGCTTGAGACCCCCCTCCTCGCCGCCCGTATGCATGAGCTCGCGATACGGCAGGGTCGCTAGGCGAAGGTCGGTGGTGCGCACCTCGCCGCGCCAATCGTCAGTGCGGGCCGCCGGACAATCGGCATACTCACCCTCCACCAAGGATGGCGGCTTGCGCAGACGATCGACGAAGTTTGCGTCCTCATAGTGCCGCAGCTTGATCGCGCGGACTGGTGCAAGGCCCGATACCAATACGATCGCCTGGTCGGGCGGCAGTTGCATCACTTCGCCTGGCGTCAGCAAAGGACGCGCGGTCTCCTGACGACTGACCATGACATGGCCAAGCCAGGGAGCCAGCCGATGGCCGGCATAGTTGCGCTGTGCACGTAGTTCCGTCGCGGTACCCAGGGCGTCCGAGATCCGTTTAGCGGTGCGCTCGTCATTGGCAGCGAAGGCAATGCGGACGTGACAATTGTCCAGGATCGCGTTGTTCTCACCATACGCCTTTGCGATTTGGTTGAGCGACTGGGCGATCAAATAGGCGCGAATGCCGTAACCGGCCATGAAGGCGAGCGCACTCTCGAAGAAGTCGAGCCGACCGAGCGCAGGGAATTCATCCAGCATCATCAGGAGCTGGCGGTGCCTGCGGTCGCCCTCCTTGGTGTTCAGCGTCTCGGTCAGCCGGCGGCCGATCTGGTTGAGGATCAGCCTGATCAGCGGCTTGGTACGGCTGATGTCCGACGGCGGAACGACGAGATAAAGCGTGACCGCCTTGTCGGCGCTGACGAGGTCGGCGATGCGCCAATCACAGGACTCTGTGTTTCGGCTGACGACGGGATCGCGGTAGAGCCCAAGAAAGCTAACGGCGGTCGAGAGGACACCTGAGCGCTCGTTCTCTGATTTGTTCAAAAGCTCGCGTGCGGTCGCGGCAACGACGGGGTGCACCTTCGGCTCTGCGTCGGTGCCGAGATGATTGGTTGCCAGCATGATCCTGAGCGTCTTCTCAAAGGACTGCGCTGGATCGGCCAGGATTTCCGTGACGCGGGTAAGCGTCTTCTTTTCTTCGGCGTAAAGGACGTGAAGGATGACGCCGACCAAAAGTGAATGACTGGTCTTTTCCCAATGGGTTCGGCGTTCGAGCGCCCCCTCGGGGTCGACCAGGATGTCGGCGATGTTCTGGACATCGCGGACTTCGGCCGCGCCCTTGCGCACCTCGAGCAGCGGATTGTAGCGGGCGCTCCGCGAATCCGTGGGATTGAACAAAAGGCAATGCGAGAACGTCGAACGCCAACCGGACGTCAATTCCCAGTTTTCACCCTTGATGTCGTGCACCACCGCCGACGACGTCCACGACAGCAATGTGGGCAACACCAGCCCGACGCCTTTGCCCGACCGGGTCGGTGCAAAGCACATGACGTGTTCCGGTCCATCGTGACGCAGATAGTTGTTCTCGAGGCGCCCCAGGAAAACGCCCTTGGACGCGAACAGGCCGGCCGCCTTGATTTCCTTTGGCGTGGCCCACCGTGCCGAACCGTAGGTCGTCACCAATTGGCTTTGGCGCGCACGCCACACCGAATTGACGATCGCAAACAGCGCGCCTGCAATGCCGCCGGCTGCTGCGATGGCTCCGCCCTCCTCAAAGATCTCGGGCGCATAGGCCTCGTAGGCGAACCACCATTCGAACAACCGCCACGGCAGATAGACGGGGTAGCTGACAACCAGGAACCAAGGCTCACCCAACCGCTGCTGATAGCCGAGAGCTGCGGCGGTCCATTGCGTAGCGCCCCAGGTCGACACCACGACGATGCCGAACACGACGGCAATCTGACCAACGTAGATTTTTGCCGGAAACATTGGCTCGCCCCACTCACTCACCCCACGTGAGCGGCGCGATGAAAGAGGCCAATGCGCTTTGCGTTCAATCGAAATTAAAATCGCGTCGGGGAAACGAGAGCAATGTCGATCAGGCGTGCGAAGGCGAGAACGATCTGCGTCCAGTCTCAGCGAGGATGATCAGGCACCTCAACAAGAGGTGAGCTACCGGCTCAAATTGGACGACCCTTGAATGCGGGCCGGAGCACGCCGGGAGCGGGCTGCAGAGGTCAGAGACGGAACCAGTCAAACGGATCAATTGACGAGATTGGTACGCCGATTCGGCCCGAAATCACGGTTAACCGGCGTTATACTCACTTTGCGAAACGAGTATAAACGCGCTGGACGCCGGGTTCCATGGCTTCTATACTCAACCCGCAAACTGAGTATAAATCGGGAAAACGACCATGCCGGCCCCTTCCCTGGTTGCCCAGACGACCTATGCCGAGCTCCTGGAGCGCGCCGCGAACGCCGCCTTCCAGGACGCCTTCGCTGACAACGGCTCGTTCACGGCCAAGAGCATCAATGGCCGCAAGTATTGGTACTTCCAGGCCGGCACCGGCGCCGAGCGGTCGCAGCGCTATGTCGGGCCCGAGACGCCGGAACTTCTGAAGCGAATTGCCCACCACAAGGAGGTTCGCGAAGACGAGCGCGAGCGTCGGGCGCTTGTCTCCACGCTGATCCGCTCGTTCAGCTTTCCTCGCCCCATTCCCGAGATCGGCGACGTCATCGCTGCGCTTGCCAAGGCCGGCGTGTTCCGCCTTCGCGGCGTGCTTGTTGGCACGATCGCCTACCAAACTTATGCTGCGATGCTTGGCGTCCGCCTCTCCGCCGGCTCGCTGCAGACCGGCGACGTGGACATCGCACAGTTCAAGAACGTCTCGGTGGCGGTCGAGGACTCTACGCCGCCCGTTCTGGACGTGCTGAAGGAAGTCGACAAATCCTTTCGTGCCGTTCCTCACGTATCTGATGGCCGGCGCGTAACCAGCTATGCCGCCAAGGGCGGCCTACGCGTCGACTTTCTCACGCCCCATGAGGGCAAGGAGACCGGCCGCCCCCAAAAGCTGCCCGCCCTGAACACCGACGCCCAGCCGCTGCGCTTCCTGGACTTCCTGATCCGCGACCCCGAGCCCGCGGTCATCCTGCATGGCGCCGGCATCTACGTGCACGTGCCGGCTCCGGCGCGTTACGCCGTGCACAAGCTGATCATCTCCCGCAGGCGCCCGGAGGGGTTTGCAAAGCGCGACAAGGACCTGCAACAGTCCGAGGCCCTGCTTGCGGCTCTGGCCGAAAGGCGGCCCAATGAGCTGAAAGCGGCATGGGAGGAGGCTCACGGGCGCGGTCCCAAATGGCGCCAGCTGATGCTCGAAGGGATGGCGTTGCTTGCGGCCTCCGTTCGAGACACAGTGCTCAAGACCGTCGGCGCGCCTCGCTCGATCATTCCGGGTCTCGATCTCTCTTTCGACAATCCGCCTGCTCGCTATGACTTCAGCCGCGACGTCGTGACGTTCACGGGAAAGGAGCCCGGCGGCACGGTCAATTGCGCTGTCAGTCGCGAAGCGCTGGACGACCATTTCGGCGCCGATGGTCTCGGGCAGGAGGGTCGGATGGAAGCGTTCCTCAGGAACAGGTCGAGGATCGAGGAGATCGCTCGCGCCAAATATCTTTCCGCTCCGGTCGACGACCCTGGTGCCGTACTGGTCAAGACATCCGACGTCGATCATTTTTCGACGCGACGAGCGCCCAAACGGAAGTAGTCTCTCGTCATCGTCCAATCCCGCGCTTGATGCCGATCGACCAGGATATGCCTTCCCCGCCGACCTGACCGGTGACCAATTGTCCGAGCGCCCGCTCCAGCACCGGCCGCCAGGGCACCAGCACGAATTCATGGGATCGCTCGATCAAAGCGAACTGTCCGCTGTTCAGCGTCAGCATTCGCCGGTAGACGCCACTGACCTTGTCGCCGGCCTTGGCATCGACATGTTCAAGGCCGGTGCGTGCGGATATGTCGGCCGCGGTCCGCGCCAGCTCGCGCGCCTCGAGCGTATCCAACATGTTCCGCGCAAAACGCACCTGGCCACCTTCCTCTCGCGCCAGCCCCTGCTCGATCAGCCATTGCCGTCTCGCTCGCAACGCGGTCTCGACTTCCGCGCCAAACCCGGTCGACGCGAGCCCATCAGGCTCCTTGCCAACGAGTTTGCGGTCGAGCCAAGTTGCACCCAGCGCCTGCGGCAGATCCTCGAGCCTTTGCCATGACAGCACGGCGACCCGCACCGGATTGCGCGAGCGCTGGAGCTCCTCGTATCGAAGCGCCTGGTCGAGATAGTCCTTCCCTACACCCCAAGTGCCGTCGGAGAGACGGCTCACCATGCCTTCGCGCCGCATCGCTTCCAGGCGCCGCACGTGGGATCCGACAAATTCGCCCGACGCTTTGGGATCGAGTTCCCGATGCAGACGGTCGCTGTAGATGCCGCCATGGCGGCCGGCGATCTCTGCGATCGTGCGATCGATTGCGCGCGGCTCAGCGACGCGCGCACGGAGCTCCAGGATCGTGTTCCGGACAGGTACCTCTTCGTTGGCGCTAAGCGCACCAATCTCGGCATAGTGCGTTCGTCCGTCCACCCCATCGATCACGACATAGCGGCGCTCCGTAAGTTCATCCGCAAATCCCTCGCCGACAACCCGCCCGACCAGGCGGTGAGCGCTTCCCTGAGGATCGAAGATCGCGTAGTCGCCGGCCGCCCGCGTAACTCCTGCCGCGGCCATCTCGCGGTGCATGGTCTTGATGATGTCGCCGCGTTCGCCCATGCGTCGGAGCTTTGGCTCGAGCTCAGGGTCAATCCGCCAACGCCCCGGTTCGGTCTCGTCCGCCAACCCCATCCGCTCCAGGGTTCGCAACCGTCCGATCCGCGCGGTTTGCCAGGCAGGCTCCCGTCCAGACAGCGCACCCTGGTCAAGAGCTCTGCCCGGAGCATCTCTCAGGATGCTCCGGTCAAGCCGTGTAAACCGCTCGGCCGTGATCTCCTGCTGAAGCTTGCGCACGACCTCGATTTCCGTTTCAGGGCCGAGCTCTCGCGTGATGAGTTCCGCTGCCCGCGACCGAAAGCCATGAGCAATATAATCACGCGCAATGACGAGGTCGCTCCCCTCGCCATCCTTGCCGCGCAAGACGATGTGCGTGTGGGGATGGCCGGTGTTGAAATGATCGGCGGCAACCCAGTCGAGCCGGGTGCCGAGATCCTGCTCCATCTGCCGCATGAGGTCGCGGACGAACGGCTTCAGGTCCGCTAGCTCCGCGCTGTCCTCCGGCGCCACGATAAACCGGAACTGGTGGCGATCGCCGGCGCTACGCTCCGTAAAATCCTTGCCGTCGGCGCGGTCATTGTTGGCGTCGTAGAGTTCCCCTGGCGCGCCCTCGCGGGTGACGCCGTCGCGCTGGACGTATCGCAAGTGAGCTCGCACGGCGCCAATGTCACCTGCTTTGATCCGCACGATCCGGGCCTTGACCACGACACGGCGTTGGCCCTGGCTTCGTCCACGTCCCGCCAACACCGTACCCTGCGCGCGGCCGCGGCCGATGCGGCCGCCGGTAAAGGACGAACCTGCTCGCGCGCTGGCGCCTACCTGGGACGCCTCCTGCCGAACGCGTCGAAGATAGCTAGCCGTCCTTCCGGCTCTGCGGTTACCGATCCGTCCAAGCTTTACTTCAAATTCGTCGTCGATTTCTCGCATGGCCGGCACCCCCGACGTTGAATGAGACGGCGATATGTGAAGCCGAGGAGCGTCCGCCAAGACGCAGACGCAAATGGGTAGGAACGCCATTGCGTTGAGCCAAAGGTGGTGACAGCGAGGAGTTAGAGAGCGCCAAATCTTGGATGTGCAGACAACGGCTTAGGTGCTCTGTAGCGCCAGTGCTTTTATCTTGCCTTCCTAATCGGGCGGGCAAAGTCAACTCATTCCTAGGTTTTTCCTCGAGTCCTCGCAAAAATAAGCATCGCTGCTTCCCTCCATCTACGACGCACAAACGTCACCACACCGCGTTGCAGTGGCATTCTCCAGGCGGGGTCCATGCGTTCCTTCGCGTTCAGCACTTCGGCCGTCGCATGCTCTTCATCAGGTTCGTAAACAGGGCTGTCCAAGCAGTCTGGCGCTCTCATTCCCGAAGGACGGCAGCAGGCAAGAGATAGCGGACATTCCCCGTTTCGCGGCCCCGCCAGGGGACGCTCACCGCGCGCGCGGATCTCTAAATTCGTTTCCTCCTCAGCATGCTGGGAGTGGTCCCAGCGCCTTCCTATACTCGTCTACGTAGCTGCTACTGCGCTGGCTTTAAGCGCAGCCTTTGCGTGACCTTGGCACCGAATCCGACGTGGAAATCGGTCTCGCTGACCCACATCCGGTGGAGAATACCCGCGAGCTTTCGCGCGACCGCGGCGATCGCACACAGCATGCTCGACCGCTTGGCGATCCGCAGGCCCCACGCTCGCAATGCCGACCATTTTCTGACCCGCAGCAGCAGACTTGCAGCCGCTTCACACAGCGCCTCCCGCACGGAGATATCGCCCTGTTTGCTGATCCGACCCTCAAAATCGATCGATGTACCGGACTGGTGGCGCTTCGGCGTCAGGCCAAAATGGGCGCCCACGGTGCGGGATCGGGCAAAGCGATGAGGGTCATCAACGCCAACCTTGAATGACAAGGCGACGACCGGACCGACGCCCGGAACCGTCATCAGACGCCGGCAAACAGGATCATGCTGGACCACCTGCAGGAGCACACGATGCAGCCGATCGTAGCCCTCGAGGAGCGCGCGGCGCACGTCCAGCATGACCTGGATCGACATCACAAAAATCGGGTCGCTGTGCTCGATCAGCTCGCGGATGCGGGCCTCATAGGCACCTCGAGCGACCGCTCCAACGAGCAATCCATAGGCCCGCAGTGCGCCCCGAACATGGTTCTCGAGGTCGATCAGTTTGCGCTTGAGTAGCTTTCGGTTCGTCAGCAGCGTGCGCATTTTTTGCATGTCGATATTCTTGACATGGACGGCGCGGTACCAGCCCAACCGCATCATCTGCGCGATGCCGCGCGCGTCGTTTCGGTCGGTTTTGTTGCGCATTGTGGACAGCGAAACGCGCATATGGCGCGCTTCCACGACAATGATTGGAAGCCCGGCTGGCTGTAGTTCGCGATACAGCCCGATACCCAGCGATGACGCCTCGACCCCGACCCTATCGAGGCGATCCGCGTAACCCTCCACAGCGGAGCGGATCGCCTCTGGCTCCATGCTGACCTTAACTTCGCGGATCGTGAGACCCTCGCTATCGACGATGCAAACGCTGGTTTCTTCAAGGCCGACGTCCAATCCAACGTACAGTTTCATCGGAGCTCTTCCTTGTGGCAACGACCTTCCAAGTCGTTGCACCAGGCTCCGGATTCGGCCACGGCCGTCTTATCCCCGTGCACCGGTATCTCGAAGCCCGATTTGAAGAGCCCTCCCGTTCACCTGCTCACCTGCTTCTCTTCAGACCTTCGCCAAGTGGTGAACTTGAGCCCCCCGGCAATTGCAATTGTCGTCCTTTGTGACGATATTGCACGGCGCTCCAAATTTGTGATGTGATGGGATTAAAAAGATGACGCGGTCCTCCCAAAGCGGGGCGGATGCCGAGCTGCTCTCCGAAGCCATTGCGGCGCTTCGTGAGTTGGTCTCACGCACACAAGACGCCACAGACGAGTCATTCGACGACGGCCATTCGGTTGATACCTGGAAGAGCAAAGAACTCCGTGCCGCTATAGAGCGTGCCGAAACTGTGATCGCGAAGGCAGAAGCTGTCGTAGCTGCGCCCCGCACAGGGTAGGAACTCGCTGAGTCGGAGCATCGCCACCCGAGGCCATTCTTTAGCGCAACCCGAGAGTGCCCTCTCGGTCCACTTTCCTAACTTCGCTCCGTTTGTGTCCGTGCCCTGAGCATCAACCGAAGGGAGCGGGCCTAAGGGGCCCGCCCCGCTCAGATGATGTACAGTCGAATTGACAACCGCGGTCGTCAGCGCCTCGAACCGGAGGGGCCAATTCCTGCGAACAAATCCGGTTGAACCGGCCGCTCATCAAACTTGATTCCAGCCTTGGCGGTGGCATCGATTTCGGCGATCAGGGCATCCTGCCGCTCCGCTGACAGACCCTTTTCGGTCCAGATCACGCGCAGTTCAGCCTCTGGATCGGCTGCGGACTGGGCGTTCTTCCGCGGCATGTCTTCAAAGTTCGCGCAGACGATTTCGACGTTTGGCGCAATACCTTTCCAGGCATCGCGATGGTAAGCGCAGTCGACGCCGCACCCGGCCTCAAGATGAATTCCGGTCTGCTCCGTGAACTTCAGATAGTCAGCGCTCCGGCGCTCGCGGTAGCACTGCACGCCGCTATATTCGAACGGCGCAGACATCTGCGGGATAATAAAAGTCCCATAATCCGCTATGTCGGACGCGATATCGATCAGGTGAAACTCAAATGACCGCCCAGTGTAGCGCGGTCCACTTCCGAGCCTGGGAGTTGCTCCGAACGGTGGATTCGCAATGGCGGAGCGGAAGCGCCCCAAGCCCGCAAAGTCAAAATCGAACACATCGGCGCAGATCCATTTAGCTTCGGGCAGCACCTTACGACCGACTGCGACATAGGCGGGATTGCGTTCGATGCAGACGATTTCCTTCTGCGGCTCGCCACTTCCACGGGCATAATGTGCCCGCCAGAACGTATGGAACGCCAGCGCCCCGATGCCAGCACAGAGGTCGATCGTCCGGCCACCGCAAGCGTCGATCGCAAAGTCTCCCGCGAGGCCTGTCGGGGTAAAAAACGCTCCGGCCGACCCATTGATGTGGCTCGCGCCCTCGTGCCAGTTGTCCAACACGAACACCTTTTCATCGTAGGTGAGGACATCCTTCCGCAACCGTTCTTCAGCCTGAGCATGTGCCTTGGCTTCCGCTTTCGTAAGTTTTGACATTGTTAAGTCTCGCTTCTAGCCCTCGAAGGGCGTCTGATGATCGGCGCGGCGCGCATGGCCTTCGCCATGCCGCCTGCCCGTCGGCGAGACCGGGGTTTCGGGGGCAAGAGCTTGTTTTGGCGTCTGCGCAGCGGCGCGAATCCGATGGTGCGCAACGCGGTTGCACCGAGCCGCGAAGCGCGACGTGCGACGGACTTGCTGCACCGGAGGACGAAAGAAGGTCTTGCGGGGGTGACGGGGCAGCGCCCCTCAAGTCCCCCGTTCAAAAGAGAAGTGGCTTGAGCATTCGACCCTATGCGAGCTTTGCGATCGATCTTCTGATCGCCCACGTCGCAATCCGACGGGTCACCTTGGGTGTCAGCCCTATGCCTGAAAACTCAGGCTGCCGGCGGTCACGCGTGGGCTGTCGATCACGGCTCGGCCCATGCGAAACACGACGGGCGCGCGCGTTACGACAGATGCGCGCCCGTCGTCTCCAACCCTTCACATATCCGGATTCCAGGTCCAGAGCGGCCGCGCCACGCCCAGAATATCGAACCGCAGGACCGGTCCGAAGTAGCGCGAGTCGAACGAATTCGGGTGCGGCTGCATCAGGAAATACTCGCCCTCGACCAGCCTCACGCAGCCCTCCCAGGCAGGCAAAGGTCGCCCTTTCCGGTCCTTCTCGAGCACTTCGGCGACGACCTTTCCATTGATCGCAATGCTGCCGATCGGCTGCTTGACGCGGCAGATTTCATCCCCGCCGACGGCCTCGACCCGCTTCAGAAGAGGCACTGGCACAGGCAGGATGTCATACGCGACGATCAGGAGCTCGATTCCAGGAGTGGGCTTGAAGACGGCGAGTTCGCCGCGGGCCGGCAATCGCTGCTCTACGTAGTAGAAGCCGAGCGGCGCGCTCCCGGTGGCGTTGTAGATCAGAACCGGCAGCGCGGGCGCGGACGACATCAGAAGCGCGATGATGCCGGCGCACATCCCCGAAAGCGTGGTGGCCTGGCGCCAAAGCCTTGTGCGGTCAATCGGCATCAGAGGTCGACCTCCTCTTGCTCGCATCCGACCATTCGACGAGGTCTTCGATGTGATAGCGGACGTAGCGTCCGTGCTTGCGGTAGGCCGGTCCCCTGCCCTGGACCCGCATCTTCTCCAGCGTGTTCTTGGTGAGCCTGAGCCAAGCGGCCGCCTCCACTGTGTTGAGGAACGGCTTGTCCGGTTCCTTGTCGTCACTTTTCGTCATCCAACTTTTCCTCCTGCACCCATACAACCAAAAGGTGCAAGAAGAAGCGTCGTCAGATCGGAGGCGCTTTGTGGAGTGGCGAAGATGAGAGCGTCGCTTTCGCCATCCCGCGCAATCCAAGCTCGTCAAGCGGATGTGCCGGGAAGGACAGTTCGAAGGACAGGTCACCTGCAAGCTGCTATCCTAGCAGGTCGCGATAGCCGCCCTTCATCAGTTCGGTTCCCTTGGCAACGAGCCGTCGGGTACGGTCCTTCAGGAACTGGCTTGCCCCCTGCCATTCCTCGGCGACCCTCTGCTCGCCAAAGATGATGATCGCAATCTGGCGATAGGTCTTACCCTTCAGGCTTTCGTCGAGCGCGACCAGCGTATGACGAAGGCGTTCGTCGCTCGCAAACGGAGGGTTCGGGCGAGCTCTGCAATTGGGTTCGGTGAGGCGCTGCAATCGCTTCAGGAGCTCGGTTTGAGCAGAGAGGTCGGCGAGATCGTGCAGCTCAAAGACCGGCGTGAACGGTGCGGTCAGGACTCGGAGGCCGTGGATTTCGAGGGGGACATGAAGGCCCCTGCCCTTCATGAGGACCCGAGGAATGCCGTCGACGCCGATGACCGCCTGTCGATCGGCATTGAAGTCGGCAAGCCGGCGCACTGTTGCCTCGTCACTCCCTTTCGGCGGCTTGGCATTGAGCCGCACCATCTGCTTGAAGGCGCTGGCATGCCAAAACGCAATCGCCTTGTGCGCGCAGAGCCTTGGATCGGCGAAAGCATAGAGCCCCCACTTCTCCGCACGCGGAAACCTCCGCCTGAGCCGCAACAGCTTGGTCCCGTCGTGAAGCGTGATGCACGGCAAGTGCTGAGGAACTGAGCTTCGCCAGTCGGCGACATAGTCGGCGTTCCGCCGCAGGAATTCCCACGCCCAGTCGCCGCCATCATAGTCGGCCGGCGAGCGGCAAGCTACGCCATCGTGGTTTCGACCAGGGTTCGAATTCACCGAACAGTTCAAAAACACCTCAGCAAAGCCCCACTACAACTTTGGATCGTTTCGGCCAAATGAGGCAAGAGCACGGCCCCCGCGAGCAGCTCTCGCGGGGGCCGATTGGTGTCAGTCCGCCGGATTCCAGATCAAGGCGAACACGCTGTCGTCGTCCTGACCGGCGGCGCGGCCGAGATTGGCGTAGAGCTTACGGGGGCCGAACTCGGGCGCTGCCAGCGACAGGCTCACATAGTCCTTACCGCTGTTCTCGCCGCGACGGACCCAGCCTGCCCCGATCTCGACGCCCTGGGTGAAGACCCGGAAGTCGGGATGGGCCTCGGCACTCTTGTCGCGGTTCGGGATGATGTCGATATCGGCCCGGATGGAGACGGTCTTGAGCTGGCCCTTGTAGCTGCCGTTGTCGTTCTTGGTGACGTATCCGATGGCGGTCATGGTCTTGTCCTCATCTGTTGTTCGCGAGGAGCCGATCCCCTCGCGATGGCGAGACCGTCATGGGAAGCGAAACGCCTTCGAACCCGCATGCGGGGCGCAGCGCACGCGGAGCACCTGAGACGACAGCTTTTTTGAAAGCGAAGCGGCCGCGAGGAGCCGGACTTCCTTGTCCGGCGGGGAAAAAGGCTGGGGGCGAGGGTTTTGGCAGGCGGAGCGCTTCCCATAGGTCTCTTCGCCACGCGTGAGGAGATCGGCCCCTTCTGACAGCAGAACGAGGCACAACGCCCGGCCAATCGGGCCGGCACAAGGTGATGCGGCAGCTACAAAGGCAAACCGAGATGCGTCTTGCTCCCGGACCACATCGACCTCAGCTCGAGCCGCGACAAGAGGCGCCGAGAGCCATCCCGACTTCCGGGCCTTCAGCAAGGGGCGGGATCGGCGCGAGACCGGATCCGCTGCCGCAAGAAACGCGAAGGACTATGTGAGCCTGTCGCTGGCAGCGCCCGAGTTCGGCCCGCGCAAGCTCTACGCCAATCTCGGCCGCGCTACCGGCACGACGAGGCCTCGCATGTTTGCACTGTGGAAAGCCCGTGGACTGACGCCAGTCGGTCCCCGCGAAAGCTGCTCGCGGGGGCCGTGCGCTGCTTCATCCGCAGCCTCGTGGCCGCGAAGGATACGACTCAACAGCGCAATGCACGCGAGCCCAGGTGATGCGATGTCAATCTCAGGCATTCGATGTTACACTTGTTTTTGTGTATGCCGATTCCCGGCTGCATCTTTAGCTTTAAGGATTGACGGAGGGCTCATGGCCAAGAAAGCAAAGAAAGCGAAGAAGACCACCGCGAAAAAAGCCAAGAAGAAAAAGAAGTAGTCTTTCTCCTACCAGGCGCTTTCATTCTCGAAAGGCGCGCTGGCCCAACGCAGCATGGAGCTTGCGTGTAGCCGATCCCGTCGCCTTGTGAGAGTGGATCGTACCAACGGCAAAGCCGGATCGTGAGCGCGTGGTCGCGCCATACGGTCCGGCTTTTGATCTCTAGGTGTCGCTCCTATCCGGCCAGAGCCTTCCGGTCGGATCACGGGGATCAGTTGAACCCGCTCGTCAAGGTCGGCACGACCTTCGACAACAGCACGACGTTGGAAGCCAGCGCAGAAACGCAGACGACGACTTGCGCGAGGCAAATGCGGCTCAGCCTCACGGCTTGCGGTTCGGGATACGGCTTGAACGGGTTCGCCATCATCGGCTCCGTGATGCAGTGTACGCTGCTATAGGAGCCGAGCTATAGGATGAGTCGCCGCGCCCTCGATCGGCTAAATTTGACGCCACCCAGATTGACTCTGTCGCGACTCGGCAGGTGCGCAATCCGGGCGCGGCGGGGCTAGCCGCGTCCGAATCGTCGGGCCTAGGCTCAGGTAAACAAAACATTAACGCACTCTGTCGCGCGGGCGATTTCGAGCGTCTTGTTCGGGTCATAGAGACCGATCGGGAAGGTCATGTAGCGCGGCACGAAGCGTTCGGTGCGCTCTCTGCCATCGCCGTTCAGGCAGTCATGGATGATCTTCTTCTGCACCCTGCCCGGCTCCGACACATTGGCGTCGGCAACCGCCTTGCCCGCGATCTCGGACAACAATGTGTTGATCGCAACGCGATCCTTGAGGACATCGAGGAAGGCGTCGTCCAGCCTCCACCACCGCGCCACGTCCGGCTTGATCGCCATTCCCGCAGCCTCGGTCAGGATCGAGCCCGCCGCCAAGGTCTCGGCCATCACAAGGGCGATGATGCGCAGCACGACCTCGTCGGACAGCGCCAGCAGCCTGGCAAACAGGCTCGCCCCCGTGAACGCATCGCCGTTGCCGCGCGTGACCGTGCCGTAGTAGCTTTTCTCGAGCCGCAACAGTTCCAGGACGGCGTCCCGTTCGGCATCAAGAGCAGCCTGCGCCGGGCTTGCCGCAACGCTGTTGCTGGTCGCTTCCTTCTCAGCGCGCTGTGGGTCAGGCTTGACGCTCCAGAGCGGCGAACTCGCGATCATGTGGGCCGCCGCAAGGCGCAATGCGATCGCGGGGCGGGCCAACAGCTCGGCGCGGACGATGGCATGCCGGTGCAGGGCAAGATAGTTTTCGGCGGCCTTGGTGAGTTCGGATCGTGCGCTCGGCGGTGCGCCTTCCGGCTCCTCTCCCTTGGCATCCTTGCGCGTCTCCCCATAGGCCCGATAGCCTTGGTGGGCCTCCACCTCGCCATTGGTGCGGACCTCGATGAAAGCTTCGCCGCCGTCCTCCAACGGGACTTCATCATATTGCCACGACGGAAAGCGCGCTCCCTTGTCGAGTACGGTGACCTTCCAGCTCTTGGCCGCAAGGCCATCCCTCAAGCTTGCAATGGCGGCGTTCTGCAAGGCCCAGAACGCCTCGACATCGGCGAAGTAGCTGACGTCGCCAAAGAGGTCGGTGACGACGGCGCCTTTGTAGCCGTCGACTGGAAACAGCGCGGCGGCTGTTGCGATCTGCTCGGCTCCGAACAACCATTGCTTTAGGTGGTGTCCCCTTGGCGCGCCGTCGGCGTCGCTGTCCGGTTCACTTTCGGCCTGCAACGCAGCAACCCAGTCCTTTTGCTGGCTGCGCGTGGCGGTGGCGAGCAATTGCAGCTCTTCTGATTCGATATCGCCGTTCCGGTAGGCGTCCTTGATGGCGCTGTGCAGGCTTGCGAGCGCGAGCCGCTGTTTGATGTAGCGCTCGGTCTGCCCGAACGTTCTGGCGATATCAGGGACACTCCGCCCCTGCTTCAGAAGCTTGGAGAATGCCTCATATTCCTGCAGTTCGTCCATGGGAGCGCGGGCCACGTTCTCGATCAGGGAGGCTTCCACGGCGTCGGCATCGCCGCCTTCTGCCGCAATCGCGCAAGGCAGCATGACTTCATCAGTTGGCACGCCCTGCTCTTCAGCGACCTTGCTTGCCGCAAAGAAGCGGCGCCGTCCGGCAACGATCTCGAAGGCATTGCCGCGAGGCCGGACCAGCAAGGGCTGGAGCACGCCACGCGCCCGAACCGACGGCAGAATATCGGAAATGTCGGGGGCCTTGCGGCTATGCCGCACGTTGACGTTTGCGACCCTGAGGTCGCTCAAAGCGATGTTGCGCAGTTCCATATCTGTTTTCCTTAATCCTTGAGGAGAGGCTCATTTGGTTGCGGACGACCTCGTCGATGAGCCCGATGTCGAGAGGGCGTGTTCGGATTGGGTGAAGTTGAGGGCTGCGCCATGAGCCGGCTCCGACGCGGCACCGCGGGAGTGCCCGGCATCAACGATCGCCTGCCGGCTGTCGTGACCTCGAAGGCCCGCGGCGTGGTTGGCTCGGTCAGCTCCGTCACGGGGCGACCTCGGCTTCTGTCATGGCGTCGGTGGTCCCGCCGCCATCTGCGAACGCAAGCAGAAAGTCGGCGGCTTTCGAGGCTTTGCTGGCGGCGCGGAAGATGGCGCGGCTATCTTCCCGCAGCACGTTCAGCCATGAGCCTAGATAGTCGGCATGGCGGACGGTGGGCTTTATCGACAGCGCGGCGCAGACAAAGGCCGCCGTCAATTCCGCGACCAGCTCTTCATTGGCGTAGAGCTTTGAGCCAAATGCGCCTGATAGCTCTCGGTTCAGGCGGGACGAATGGCCGGTCCAGTGCCCAAGCTCGTGAAACAGCGTTCGGTAATAGTTGATCTGCTCGAAAAAGGCCGGCTGCGGCGGGATATGGACGGTATCGTCTGATGGCGAGTAGAAGGCCTTTGCGCCACCGATGCGGATATCGGCACGTGTTGCGGCAGCAAGCGCTTCCGCCTGCGGCACGATCTCGCGCTCGGGCAAGGCCGGCGCCGGAGCGAGGCAATGGTCAGGCAGACCGTCGCATTGGTCGACGTTGAAGACGGTATAGCGCCGCAGGAAAGGAATGGCCGCCCCATCGGAATCCGACTGGTCTTGATCGGTGCGACTTGCCTCGCCCTGCCCGCGCCTGGGAATGAAGCGGTCGGCGTAGCAGACGGTAATGCCGTGTTCGCCCTTGCGAACCGTTCCGCCGAGACTCGAGGCTTGACGAAAGGTGAGCCACCGCCCCGAAGTAAAGCTGCACTCGAACAGCCGTCCCCACAGGATCAGTACGTTGATCCCTGAATAGGCCTTGCTTGTGGCCGCATTCCTGGGCAGTGCGAAGGCCTGATTGCCGCCACCTGTTCCCCAAGGCCGGGCCCAGGGGAAGATGCCAACCTCCAGATCGGCAACGATGTGGGCCGTAATTTCTTCGTAGAGACTTGGTTTCGGTTTGGTCGCGTTTTGGTGGGTTGAACGCTTGGACATGACGATCTCCGCTCGCTCCTCTTCCGCGCCTGCCCCCGGAAAGGCGGGGTGGGCGGCGAAGAGCGACCGGAAAGCCCCGAACGTGAGAGGCGGACCGCACCGGAACGGCCGGAGCGACAGCGAAGGACCGCGCCACGCACACAATCGACACAGAGAAAGTTGAAGAGGCGCGGTTGCGGACCGCCGGTTCGGGGCTATGCGGGAGCGCCGCCCACCCCGCCGTCCGGGGGCTCATCAAATGCGCCGGCCGCCCGCGGCCGGCTTCCTAAAGCATCGCCTTCAGCGGCCTCGTCTGCAGATTCTCGAAAGCGTCGAACTCAATCATCGATGATGAAGCGTGGATATCGCAATGATCCTGAGAGGATCTGTTTGCGCCAGGGATCGAAGCCAAAGGCCGAGACCGCGAAGGCGGGCTCGTTTCACGAGAGCCCGGCCCGCAAGCGGGGCCGCTTGCGGGAGGCGCTTCATGACGAAAGAAGTTCTTGGACCCTACGGCCGACGGATTGATCACCCAGAGAAACAGCCCATTCGAGGAGGGCTTGCCGGATTGTGGTCGCGAGGATCCCGTAGTGAGCGAGCCGAGTGAGAACGATGGGACCATCGGCTTCATGCCGTGCCACCGACAAATCCGCGAGCAGCCGGATGTCATAGCCGTGCCTTGCACCTTCCAATGCAGCGATCATGACCTCTTCCTCAAGGAAAGCTCCGCCCAGAAAGATGACACCAGCTTCGGCTTCTGTGAGGCGTGCCGCGAGGCCCGGATCTCGCCACAAGGACAAGCCATCGATATCGAGATGTTCGATCGAAGCGGCAATCTGGTCGGGAAGACGGCGCCGCTGATACTCGCCAACCGCGATTTGGCGAATGCCGAAGATTTCCTGACAAGCGGGTAGCAACGCCAGACTTCGGCCGTGGCGGAGGATGGGCGCCTGAGCGCCCACCCCGCCGCCACGCGTCATGTTCACGAGAACGACGAAGCTGTGACGCGGATCGGCCAGCATGGTACAAGACTCTGCGCCGAAGGACGTGAGGAGAGATCAGGCGGCCTGGCGTTCCAAGTCGGTTGCGACCAGGACCGGTCCATCGACGCCCGCTTGCCGGTACATGGTCTCAAGCGCCTGATCTGAATCGTGAAGAAATCCCGCAAGCGCGATGGTTTGCCCAAGCGGCTGCGGCTCAGACAACCGCTCCAAGGGCCAACCGGCCCGCCTCAGAATGCGCTCCATGCGGGCATCGGTGACGGTCACGATGGATTGCGCTCCCCTCGCCCGCATCGCCTCAATCATCGCGGCAAACAGCACGAAGGTTGCGCGATTGAGTCCATTCCGGCCGGGTTCGACGGTGCGTTCGGTGTCGACGCAAAATCGAGAACTTTCCAGGATGCGCTCGTCTCTGGGCGCGGCTCTGTTGCCCAGCAGATTTGGAAAGGTATCAGTGAGCATTGTCGGGCCGGTGGTTGGCAGAAGCCTCACACAACCCAGAACCTCCCTCTGTTCTGAGAGCGCCAGAAGATAGGTCGGGCTTAAGGCATCGTAGATATCGATTTCCAGGTCTCCCGAGACCGACACGCTCCAGTCAAGCCGGTCCTTGAAGACACGCCGACGGAGGCGATACATCGATGTCAGAAAGTCAAGATGGAGACCAAATTGAGACGTGTGAAGCGCGATGGCGTGCATGCTGACCTCCTCGGGTTACCGGGAAGCCTTGAGATCAGAAAACGATCCTCTGATCGCCTGTCAGATTTTGCAGGGACCACCAACTCCGCAGGATCACGCTAGACTACCTTGGCTGGAGCAGTAAGCGCCATTCTCTCGCCATGCCAACGCAACGCATTTTCCTCTGTTTCGGGAGCCGAGGTGACCGAAATCGATCAGGCCAAAAGGCCGCGGCGCAAGGCGATTGCAACACATTGGGCAATCGACACCGCCCCGAGTTTCCGTCGCGCGTTCTCGAGATGAAACACAACAGTACGCGGTGCTATCCCGACAAGAACTGCGATGTCGGCGACCGTCTTTCCTCGCGCCGTCCACGCAAGGCACTGACGCTGGCGCTGGGTCAGTTCACTTCCGGTGTCGTGCTGCGTGGCGACAGCCGCATCAAGCCTGGCGGCGACATGGACATGGAAATATAAACCCGCTTGTTGGACGACATCCCTCCATTCGCCAGCGAGGCGATCTGTTTCGACCTCGCGATCGTTGGTCGCCAGCGTAAAGGCGGCCACCCGCCCAAAGCCGCCTCTGATCGGCACCGTGATCCCCGATCGAATGCCGAATGTCGTCGCCTCATCGAAGAACTGACGCTGCGCTCGATTTCCGATCGGCGCGCGCGCCGTTCCTCCCCAGCCGAAGAGGTCTCGTTCGACCCTGGCCCGAAGGACCACGGGATCAATCTGCTGATATCCAAGATGAAAATAACGGTTGGTCCAGGATTTCGGGTAGGACGAGATCAGCATGGGGGTGTCGCCCGTTAGGCTCAAATAGGCAAATCGCTGGAACCCCAACCGTTGCGCCAATCGTACGGCAACCCGTTCGAACGCTTCCGCGTCGCCGGCGGTCTGAATGGCATCAATGAATTCCTGGAATATGTTTTCAAGCGGATTCATTCTGTTCAGCGCTTTGCAAACCTCTACGAGATCGTGGACGCCCTAAGACGATCGAAAAGTCGAACTTGCGCGGCAGATCGACAGCATTTTTCTGCGCATATTGTCTTGAATTGCGCGATCTGTCCGTACGATGCCGCTCCGGAATTCGGGGATGTAAGATAGGCTGATCGGTACTCCCGAACTCAGCTGTCCCCTAGCTGAGGGCTTGACCAAAGGCGAGTTGCCCATTCGGGATGCCGCAACCAAGACTCGCCCTATCCTCCTGTGCGGTGCGAGCGCCTCCCGTCACCGCACAGGAGACTTTTTGCGCGCAGACACGCGGGCGGGTACCTACCGGGAACACACCAGCCGAGCTCTCATCGCCCAACCTCAAAAAGGATAGACGTTGAAGGGCACGAGCCCCGTTATCGGGCGAAATCGCGCAAGCTCCAAACGCCGCGCATGTTCGGCGCCGCCCTCGCGCGACAGGATATTCATTGCGAAGGCCAAGATGTGCCTGATGTCACGGTGCGACTGCCACTATGTTCTTCGGCGTGCCATTCCAGAACCCTTCGACATTGTCGACGAGTTGATCAGCGAGCGACTGAACGGCTTCGCGGCTGGCCCAGGCAACGTGCGGCGTCAGAATGAAATTTGGTAAATTGACCAATTGCATGAGCGGATGATCGGCCGACGGCGGCTCAACAACCGCCACGTCGAAGCCTGCACCGGCAATCTGGCCGGAGCGAAGCACCTGGCCGAGCGCAACCTCGTCGACCAGGCCGCCCCGTGCCGTATTGATCAGAAGGGGCTTGCGCTCCATCAACGCAAATTCTGCCGCTCCGATCATGTTGCGCGTCTGCGGCATCAAGGGCGCATGCAGCGTGATGACATCGCTCTGCCGCAACACGTCCTCGAACGGAGTGTATAGAGGACCCATGCCAGAAACGCCCTTGTAGGAAGAGAACAGCGTACGCATTCCGAAGGCTCGCCCGATGTCGGCCACCGCGCGGCCGAGCGCACCATCGCCGACGATCCCAAGCGTGGCGCCCGAGAGATCATTGATGGGATGGTCGAAATAGCAGAACTGTCCGGACTCGGCCCAGCGACCCGCGCGCACCGAATCGCGATAGGAGATCAGGCTGCGGCGCAGCGCGAGAATGAGCGCGAAAGTGTGCTCAGGCACGGTGTTGACTGCGTACCCGCGAATGTTGGATACGGCGATACCGCGATCTGCACAAGCCTTGACATCGACGACATCGGAGCCCGTCGCCGCAATCGCGATCAATCGCAATTTCGGTGCTGCCCCCAGTTCGGCGAGCCGTATGGGCACCTTGTTCGTGATGACGACGTCCGCGCTCGCAATTCTCTCGGCAACCTGATCCGATCTCGTTGCGCCGAATTCGAGCAATTCGTGCGGAAATGCGAAGGAACGAAGACGGATTTCGGCCGGCATCGTATCGCGGTCGAGAAAGACAATGCGTGCAGACTGGGCGAGCGTCATGGTTTTGTCTCCGAAGGGACTTCGCGGCGGCGCGGTCGAGTTAGAGAAGTGGCAATGCAGCCTTAACGATCGCATCGGCTGTAATGTTGAAATGTCTGTAAAGCGCGTCGGCCGGACCCGACGCGCCAAACCCGGACATGCCCACGAAGGCGCCGTCATGGCCGAGCCAACGCTCCCAACCGAATTTCACCGCGGCTTCAACGCCCACCCGGGCGGTGCCAGCCCCCAGGACAGAGGCGCGATAGTCCTCGTCCTGTCGTTCGAACAGTTCCCAGCACGGCATGGACACGACCGCCGTCGGAATGCCTCTCGCCTGCAAGCTCGCGCGCGCGTCCATGGCCACGGCCACCTCGGAGCCGGTGGCGAGCAGCGTGACCCGGCGAGCCCCCTCAGCCTCGGCAAGAACGTAGGCGCCGTGTCGCGAGCGGTTGTCGCGGCTTGCATCTGACCTCAACTGACGCAGCATCTGCCGGGCACACACGAGCGACACGGGCCCCATGGTATGCTCAAGCATGATGTCCCAGCACTCGGCCATCTCGGCGGCATCCGCCGGTCGAAGCACCAGCATGTTCGGTATTGCCCGCAGCGAAGCCAGAGCCTCGACCGGCTGATGGGTGGGACCATTCTTGCCGATTCCGATCGAGTCGTGGCTGAAGATGAATTTGACCGGCAACCCCATCAGCGCCGCCATCCGCATCGCTGGACGTTCGTAATCGGCAAACGCAAGGTAAGTCACGGCGAGCGGGATGACGCCACCATGGGCGGCCATGCCGTTGGCGAGGGCACCCATCGCGTGTTCACGCACACCGCAGTGGACATAGCGGCCACGGTTTTGGGCCGCCGTGAAGGCCTGCAGCTGACGCTTGTGATTGGTCGGCGCTTCGAGGTCTGCGCAGCAGGTCACGAGATCGGGAATGACGTCGTAGAGCGCACTTGCGACATCGCCCGATGTCTCGATTGAGGGCGTCGGCTTGCCCAGAGCGATCGAACGTGCCTTGTAGGTCGACGTGACATCGCGCCATCCTTCGGGGAGGTGTCCTGCGATCGCCCGTTCGAAATGTGCCCGATCGGCGCCGCCCAGCGCCGCAAGGCGGTGCTGCCAAGCGTCGTATTCGGCTTGGGAGCGCGTTCCCGCGTCAAGCCAGGCCGCGACCACATCATTTGGAATGGTGAAGGATGTCGCAGGCCAGCCCAGCGTAACCGCCATCTCGTAGCGATCAGTGTCAAACAATTTTCCGCTATGCCCGCCTCGCTGGCCTTCGAGCCGGCGAATACCTTTGGCGATCGTGGTGCGGCAGGCGATCAACGATGGACGATCATCCTTTCTCGCAGCAGCGAGCGCATCGCTCACTGCCTTGATATCGTGTCCGTCCACCTCGGCGACATGCCAGCCAGCAACGCGAAAGCGTTCCGCCACGTCCTCGGAGATGCTCAGAGAGGTCGCGCCGTCGTCGGTAATGTCGTTGTTGTCCCAGACAAAGACGAGGTGGCCGAGGCGCAGGTGGCCGGCAAGCGAAATGACTTCCTGCCCCACCCCCTCCTGCAAGCATCCATCGCCGACAAATGCGTATGTCATGTGGTCGACGATTCCTGCACCGAAACGTGCCCGCAACTGCGCCTCAGCAATGGCCATGCCAAGAGCATTGGCGATGCCCTGACCGAGTGGCCCCGTTGTCGTTTCGATGCCCGCGGCAGGATCGTATTCGGGGTGCCCCGCACAGTGTGAACCGAGCTCGCGGAAGGACTTCACTTGCGAAAGAGAGATCCTCTCATAGCCAGTCAGGTGCAAGAGTGCATAGAGAAGCATCGATCCGTGGCCGTTCGAAACCACAAAACGGTCGCGATCGGGCCAGAGCGGGTCCTTTGGGTTGAACTTCAGGTGGCACGTGAACAGCGCGGTGGCGATCTCAGCCATGCCGAGCGGGACGCCTTGATGGCCCTCGCCAGCCTTCAGAATCGCATCGACCGCAAGGAAGCGAATCGCCTGGGCTAGACGTTTACCCATCTCGCCTGCCGAACATGCGGAGGCGTAGGTCACGGAGGCATCAGCCGACATATGCAAAGCACCATCTTCGTGCGACGCGGATCCTTGCCGCGGCCGCGATTGTCAGACGCGCGTCCGGCGCATCACGGTAGGAAACCAGTGGAGATCCAGGGAACGAAGGCGACTACGAGCAGCCCGACAACCAGGGCAGCGAGATAGCTCCAGATCCTCTTCAGGCCAGCGTTCGGATCGACCCGACCGATCGAGCATGCTGCATAGTAACCGAGCCCAAAGGGTGGCGCGAAAAGGCCGATTCCCATGGCGAGAATGACGACCATCGCATAGTGCACCTCATGCACGC
This sequence comes from Bradyrhizobium ganzhouense, assembly GCF_049949285.1. Classification (NCBI taxonomy): domain Bacteria; kingdom Pseudomonadati; phylum Pseudomonadota; class Alphaproteobacteria; order Hyphomicrobiales; family Nitrobacteraceae; genus Bradyrhizobium; species Bradyrhizobium ganzhouense. The sequence continues at coordinate 3,904,216 of NZ_CP181318.1, read as the reverse complement.
CGAGTTGCTTGGCGACCGGGAAGAGCAACGGGCCAAAGAGTACCATTGCAGGGATGCCTTCGAGCACGCTACCAAGTACGATGAACAGAACGATCGAGCCAATCAGGAAGCCATACTTGCCGCCGGGCGCATGCGCTAGAACCGCTGCAAGCGCATGCGAGAAGTTTGATTGCGTCAAAGCCCAGGACATGCAGGTCGCAGCGCCAATGATAAAGAGAATGGTCCCTGCAAGGGCCGCTGTCCCCACAAGCGCGGGATAGAGCTCGCGCCAATTGAACGAGCGATACACGAGAATGCCGATGACGATGGCATAGGCAATGCCGATCGTGGCGACTTCCGTCGCGGTAGCCACGCCTTCCATCACGGCAACGCGGATGATGATCGGCAGGATCAGGGCCGGCACGGCGATCAGGAACGTGCGGCCGATTTCGCGTATCGTGATCACGCCACGCTCAGCTCCCGAGCCCTCTGCCATACGACGACGCGCAATGATGGCAAGCGCCAGGGCAAGCACGACGCCAGGCAGGATTCCCCCGGTGAACAGCGCCGCGATCGAGACGCCGGTCACGGAGCCAATGATGATGAGTACGATTGACGGCGGGATCGTTTCTGCCATCGCGCCTGAGGCCGCGAGCAGCGATACCAGCTCCCCCTCGTGAATGCCGCGCTTCTTCATGTCCGGAAAGAGCACCGGAGCAACTGCCGCCATGTCCGCGGTCTTGGCGCCGGAAATGCCGGAGACAAGCAACATAGCGCCGAGCAGGACGTGGACAGGCCGCCTTCGACATGTCCAACCAGCGCCGCAAGAAAGTTGACCATGGCGGTCGACATGCGCGTCATGACAATCAGATAGCCGAGCAGGATGAACAAAGGCACGGCCAGCAGGATCAACGAACTGACGCCCTCGTCGATACGCCCGGGGATCACCTCCAGCGGCGTCGTCGTGGTCAACACGAGGTACGAGACTGTCGATAACCCGAAGCAAAACGCGATCGGAACGCCGGCAAGCACGCCGAGTCCAAGCAGAAACGCAAAGAAGATGACGAGATTCCAGTTGCCGATCTGCCTGATCCACGGGCCAAGCCCATAAAGCAAGCCGGCAAGCGCGGCGATGACGGCAATGGCAAGCACGAGGTCGCGCCAACCGCGGTCAGCACAGCGGAGCAAACTGGCGGCCAGCATGAGCAAGACGCCCACAGGCAACGCAGCTGCACGAACAACGTCGTTGAGGCCGAGCGCCGGAGTATGAACAAAGGTCTGATCCTCTGCGAAATTGTATGCCGGATGAAGAATCAGCAGCAGAAATAGTGCGGGCGCGGCCGAGCCCGCCGCCTCAAGCAGACCACGCAGCCAACCCGAGAACATCCCGACAACTGCGGTCATCCGCATGTGCTGGCCGCGCCTCTGCGCGATAGCCGCGCCGAGCATGGCAAGCCACAGGAACATGATCGAGGCGAGCTCGTCCGACCACGTCAGGGGATGGTTAAACACAAAGCGCGCAATGACTCCGGTAAGCAATACGAGAATTTCGGCCACGACCACAGCGGCCGCCACCGGCTCGGTAGCGAGCGCGAGCGCCCTATCGAACCGTGCGGCCAGGCTCGATACGGGCGCAGCCGACTCTCCCGACAGCGTCTCGGCGCTCATCCGAGTTTGCCCACTGCTTGTTCGAGCAAGGTCCACCCCTTATCGCCAAACTTTTGGCGCCAATCCTTGTAGAAGCTGGTCTTGGCCAGAGTCCCCCGGAAGGCGGCCTTGTCGACCTCGACGAACTGCAAGCCTTTGCCCGATAGTTCGTCGCGCAGCGATTTCGACAGTGCTGCAATATCAACACGCTCGGCGTCCGCCGCCTTGTTCAATTCGCGCGTGACGATTTCCTGAGCATCGGCCGGAAGGCGCTGGAAGGAGCGGCGGTTGCCGAGGATGAGGTAGGCGTCCCAGACGTGGCTCGTGAGGCTGCAATATTTCTGCACTTCATAGAGCTTCGCGGTCGCAATGATCGCCAGCGGATTCTCCTGCCCTTCGACGACCTTGGTCTGCAGGGCGGAATAGACCTCGTTGAAGTTGATCGGCGTCGGGCCGGCACCAAGGGCCTGGAACAGGCTGGTGAGGATAGGTGCCGCCGGGACGCGCATCTTGAAGCCCTTGAGATCGTCCGGCGTCTTGATCTCGCGGGTGGACGACGTGAGCTGGCGGAACCCGTTGTCCCAGGTTTTGCCAATCTGAAGGACGCCGACGTTCTCGATTTCGGCCTTGACGAACTTTCCGAGGTCGCCGTCCATCGCCTTCCAGACCTCGTCATAGGACGTGAAGGCGAAGCCCGTATTCACGATGCCGACGTTTGGAACGAGCGTTGCTAGAACCGAAGAGCCGATGTTCAGATAGTCAACCGCCCCATTCCGGATCTGACCCAGCAGATCGGTGTCGGAGCCGAGCTGGTTGGCCGGGAAGAGATTGATCTCGACACGCCCGCCGGTTGCTTCCTTGATGCGGTCGATTGCCTCACGCGCCCGCTTGTTGACGGGATGCGACGGGTCCTGGCCAGTTGCGAATTTGAGGGTGAATTCAGCCGCATCACCGCGTCGCGAGAGGATCGATACGAGCGGGATCGACGCACCGGTTGCCAGCACGGCGCGTCGGCTCAGGCCCGTTTTGGGTTGCTTGGTCATTTCATTCTCCCTGTATTTTTATTGGTGTCGTTTTTTAGTCGGCGGCCGTTTCACCGCCAACTTTTGACGGCAGCGCATATCGCCTCCGTCGAGATGCCATAGCGGCCATGCAGCGTCGGCAGTGCGCCTGCGGCGAGGAACTCGTCCGGCAGTCCGATCTGATGGAACGTGGGATAAACACGCGCCCGCATCAGGATCGCCGCCACCGCCTCACCCAATCCGCCGATCACGGTGTGGTTCTCGGCAACGACGACGAGTCGACCCGGCTTGCGGCAGGCTTCAACGATCGCTTCGGTGTCGAGCGGCTTGATGGTCGGCACATGCAGCACGGCCGCACTGACGCGGTCGGCTTCAAGCTGCTTGGCAGCCTCCAGCGCACGCATGGTCAGCAGTCCGGAGGAGATGAAGAGGACGTCCGCGCCGTCCCGCAGCAGCGTGGCCCTGCCGAGTTCGAACTTGTAGCCGTACTCGTCGAGAACCAGCGGCACCTGTCCACGCAACAGCCGCATGTAGACCGGACCTTGGTGAGCGGCGATCACCGGCACCGCCTGTTCGATCTCGAGGGCATCACAGGGGTCGATCACGGTCATGTTCGGCATTGCGCGGAATAGCGCGAGATCCTCGGCTGCCTGGTGACTCGGCCCGTAGCCGGACGTGAGGCCGGGCAGCGCGCAGGCGATCTTGACGTTGCGATCCTCCTCCGCGATCGTCTGGTGGATAAAGTCATAGGCACGGCGAGCCGCGAAAACGGCGTAGGTCGTGACGAACGGCGTGAACCCTTCGGCAGCGAGGCCCGACGCTGCTCCGAACAAGAGCTGCTCGGCCATGCCCATCTGGTAGTAGCGGTCCGGAAACTCTTTCGCGAACACGTGAAGGTCGGTGTACTTGCCGAGGTCGGCGGTCATTCCGACGATGTCGGGGCGGTGCCGCGCAACGCCGATGAGCGCATGACCGAACGGCGCCGACTTTGTCGGTTGCCCTTCGGCGGCAATCGACGCAATCATCGCCGACGTGGTAAGGCGCGGCTTTCCTGCGGCGGTCGTTGTGGTGTTCATGACCGGCTTCATGCGCGCCTCCGTGCATCCAGGGCTTCCAGCGCCAGCTTCCATTCGTGCGCGTCCACGCGCATGAAGTGGTTGCGCTCACGCGCCTCGAGAAATGGAACGCCCTTGCCCATCAGGGTATCCGCGATGATCATGCGCGGCCTTGCGCCGTCGTGGGTCATGGCCGCATCGAAGGCGGCTACCACCGCGTTGAGATCGTTGCCGTCGATACGCTGTACGAACCAACCGAATGCCCGCATCTTTTCCGCGAGCGGCTCGAATCCCATCATCTGTTTGGAGGGTCCATCGGCCTGCTGGTTGTTGACGTCGACGATGGCGATGAGATTGTCGAGCTTGTAGTGGGCCGCCGACATCATCGCCTCCCACTTGGAGCCTTCGTCGAGTTCCCCATCGGAGAACAGCGTATAGACGCGGCTGTCGGAGCCTTTGCGCTTCAGGCCCAGGCACATGCCGACGGCGATGCTCAAGCCGAGACCGAGCGAGCCGCCCGACATTTCCATGCCCGGCGTGTAACTCGCCATGCCGGACATCGGCAGTCGGCTGTCGTCGAAGCCGTAGGTCTCGAGCTCGGCTTCCGGGATGATCCCGGCTTCAATCAGTGCAGCATACAGCGCGATGGCGTAGTGGCCGTTCGAGAGCAGGAAACGGTCGCGCCCCTCCCAAGCCGGATCCTCGGGCCGGCAGCGCATGGCACGGAAATAGGCGACGGCCAGCACGTCGGCGATGTCGAGGGCCTGCGCGATATAACCTTGGCCCTGTACCTCGCCCATTCGAACCGCGTTGCGGCGGATACGGTACGCGCGTTCGGCGAGGTCGGGTTCGTTGGTGCGCAGCGCGGCATCGTTCATGAGTTCCCTCCCCTGTTAGTGGATGAGCATTCCGCCGTTGACGTCGATAACGGCGCCGGTCGTGTAGGCGGAGAGGTCCGAAGCCAGGAAGAGATAGATGTTGGCGACATCCTGGGGCACGCCGAGCCTGCCGAGCGGAATGCCTTCGAGAATCTCCTTGCGCTTTTCGTCGGAGATCTTGCCCGCGTTGATGTCGGTCTGGATCAGGCCAGGCGTCACGCAATTGACGCGAATGCCGTCGGGGCCGAGCTCTCGCGCCATCGCCTTGGCGAGGCCAAGCACACCGGCCTTGGCGGCCGAATAGTGCGCGCCTCCGAGGATGCCGCCGCCGCGCTGGGCCGAAACGGACGACATGCAGGCGATCGCACCAGACTTGCGGCCACGCATGTGCGGCATCACGGCCTGCGACAGGAAGAGCACGCCACGCAGGTTGACGTCCTGGATGCGCTCCCAATCCTCGAGCGAAATGTCCCAGACCTTGATCGGCTGGGTGATGCCGGCGTTATTGATCAGGATGTCGATCTGGCCGAAGGCCTTGAGTACGTCGGAGACAGCGCGCTCGCAGTCGGCCTTCTTGGCGACGTCGCAGGCAATTCCCACGTGATCCTTGCCGAGCTCGGCTGCGGCGTTCGCCGCGCTCGCGGCGTCGATATCAAGGATCGCGACGCGCGCACCGTTCTTTGCGAATGTCTGTGCGGTGGCAAAGCCGATGCCACGCAGGCCCGCGGCGCCAGAAATGATCGCAGTCTTGCCCGCCAAAAGCATATTCCCTCCGAGAAATCTTGTTTCGATTGGCGCGGAATATGGTTCGGGCGACAGGTTACGAAAATACATGAAATTTGCACTAATAGGTGAACTGTGTTCATCTATAACATGGCTATGCTCCCCCTCCGCGCGTTGCGAGTGTTCGAGGCGGCTGCGCGCACGGGATCGTTCCGCGCGGCCGCGAGCGAATTGGGACTGACGCCGAGTGCGGTCAGCCACGCCATCCGGGCCTTCGAAGACCAGATCGGAACGACGCTTTTTGACCGTGAAGGACGCAATGTCCGGCTAAGTCCGACGGGCGATGAGCTTTTGCGCCGCGTCTCGAGCGGATTCGACGAACTGCGACACGGCGTCGAGGTCGCAAGCGCGCGCTCGTCCAATCTGTTGCGGATCCACTGCGCGCCGAGCATGGCGGCGCAATGGCTGATGCCGCGCCTGCGAAGATTGATTAGGGCTCATCCCGAACTCGAGGTGCGACTGGCGGCCGGCGTCGACTATCCGCATTTTCGCAACGACGAGTTCGATGTCGACATTTGTTACGGACCGCCGCGGCAGGAGGGATTGTCCGTGCTACCGCTCGGCGAGGAAACCATACGCCCGATGTGCGCACCTTCTCTCGCGGGCAATATCCGTGAACCGGCCGACCTGCTGCAACTGACGCTCATCGAAAGCGAGCAGAAACGCGTTCGCTGGAACGCCTGGTTCGCCGCCAACGGCCTTTCAGCGCCGAGTCCCGGCGGATTTCGGTTTGACCGGAGCTTCATGGCGATCGCCGCGGCGACCGACGGTCTTGGCGTGACCCTGGAATCGACCCGGCTCGCCGAAAGCGAACTCGCGAGCGGCCAACTGGTCGCGCCACTCGCCGGGCACGCTCGGGACGTGACGTATGTCGGCCACTACCTCGTGTGTCCCCCGCAGGCCAAGCACCGCCGGTCGGTCCGCATCTTTACCGACTGGATCGCAGCTGAACTGAAGCTGGCTACATAGGCTGTCGAGCCGCAACAGCTCGGATCGCCCCGCGATGCCCGAAACGTTGTCGCGAAGACGCCGAGGTATCCGAGATCGGTCGGCTCATCCCCGTTTGATGCCGTTTCGGCGGCCGATCTCTCGGATGATCGCGCTATGGTCGAGGTCGCCATCGCCATTCGCGACCATGTCCGAAAACAATGCGTCAACGAGGCGAAGCACAGGCAGCTCGAGGCCAAGCCTGCGCGCGTAGGAAAGCGCCGTGCCCGTGTCCTTCACCTGATACTTCGCCGGCCCTCCAGGAGCAAAACTGCAGTTGATCATGCGCAGCGCGTGTTGGCGAAGGATGGTCGAATCCGCAAAGCCTCCGAGCAAGGCCTCGCGTACCTTGGCAGAGTCCGCGCCACCGCGTTCGGCGAACAGCATCGCCTCCGCAACGGTGGCAATGGTGCTCGCCACAATCATCTGATTGACGAGCTTGGCGAGTTGGCCGGTGCCAACCGGACCCACATGGGTCGGCCGGCCCATGACCTCCAGAAGCGGGAGCACGCGCTTAAAGGCATGAGCGCTGCCGCCTGCCATGATGGAAAGGGTGGCGTCCCGTGCGCCCTTTTCGCCGCCGGAGACGGGCGCATCGAGATAGAGCACGCTCTGTGCGGCGGCCGCCTCGGCTTGGGAACGTGCCGTTTCCACCGGGATAGAGCTCATGACGACAAGGGCCGCCCCCGCTGCCATGCTCGCAAGCGCGCCTTCCGGACCGAGCAAAATCTCGTCGCAGACCGGTCCGCTGGAGAGCATCACTACCACGGCGTCCGCGCCCTGCGCCGCCGCCGCGGGCGCCTCAACCCGCTCGACGCCGGGGAGAGCCTCCACCTTTTGCGGCGTGCGATTCCAGGCGAGAACGCGATGCCCGGCCATTGCAAGATGGCCTGCCATCGGTGCCCCCATAATGCCGGTACCGAGAAAGCCGATCGTCAACCCCGCCATGATACGCCTTATCCGCCGGATCAGGGATGATGCCGGCGCGCGAAGCGGACCTCGCGCTCGGCCACGATCAACGCCGGGAATCCTGCCCGAAACTGAGCCAGGTGCGGCGTCCGAAGATGGACGTCGAACGCCGCCTGATCTTCGTAGACCTCGTAGAACAGAACGGTCACGGCGTCTCCTTCCGGCACCACCACATCGAACTGGCGGCACCCTGGCTCATCGGTGAGGGAATGATGTGCATCGTCCTGTGCAAGCGCCAGGAAAGCGTCGAGCTTGTCAGGCTTGACCTCGAATTCGGCGATCACCACAAACGCATCCGCCTTCACGGGCCGCCTCCCCCGCGCCGTTGGGACAGGCCCACTCACGCCGCCTTTGCCGTGGCCCGACGTGTCGCAGCCTCCATCTCTCGCCGAAGCGCCACGACATCAAGGTCGCGTTCGATTTCGACGTCATCAAACGTCAGCATGGCATCGCGCGCCACCGGACGCTTCAGGCGCACATTGTGCGCAAGGCCGATGGGGAGGCCGCCATGCGCGAGGCTCTTCGACGCCGGTATGGCGTTCGCCCATACGGTGAAACCGCCCTCTCCGTCCAACATCTCGCCTGGCTTAAGGTCGCGCTTGGCGGTAGCAACTGCATCGCCACGGAACTCCTTCGAAGAACCGGTGGCCTCGCCGCGCAACACCGCCGAGAGCACGCTAACGCTGGTCTCAAGACCGATCATGTGGAACGGGCGCCACATCGAGCCATACCAGCCGGAGGGATCGGTCAGCAGTCCGTACTGCTTGAAACAGGCTCGGGTATATTCGTTGTTGGCCTTGAAGGTGACGAACACGCCGTAACGGATATTGTTGAAGACCTCGCGCCCGTCCAGCTCCTGGCTCGCGGCAATGTCCACCAGACCGCTGCGGGCAAGCCGCCCCCCGTCCGCTACCGGGCGGAACACACGCGCAAGGTCGTGCAGCCCGGTCGGCGGAAAGGCCAAGCCGTCATCGGGACAGTCGAGACCCGTCCCATTCGCCACCGCCGCCATCTCGATGGCGGCCTTGGTGCCATCAGTGAACGAATTGTACATCTTCGGATTGAAGTCGCCCTTTGCCACCTCTTCCTCGGTCCAGCCGAAGAAGCCCCAGACCGTGTCGGGGGTCGAATAGCGATAGCGCGGTTCGAAGTTCATGCCTTTGCCGGCCGAGGTCAATTCGAACCCGCACGAGCGCACCCAGTCGACGAGCTCACAGATGATCGCCGGCTGATCGCCATAGGCCATGGAATAGACGAGCCCCTTGCGCGACGCGCGCTCCGCCAGCAGCGGACCGCACAGGACGTCGGCTTCCACATTGACCATCACGACGTGCTTGCCTCCCTCGATGGCCGCGAGCGCGTGGCGGATGCCAGCGATCGGATGGCCTGTCGCCTCGATGATGCATTCGATCTCGGGACACTGCGCGAGCGCTCCGGCATCGTCGGTGACGCAGGTGGTGCCGGCCTTGACGGCCTCACCAAGGCTCGCCGCGCCAAATCGCTCGGTGGGCCATCCGACCCGCGCAAGCGACGCACGGGCCTTGCCGACGTCGAGGTCGGCGACACCCACGACGTGAAGGCCGGCAACGCGCTGGGCCTGGGCGAGCACCATGGAGCCGAATTTGCCGGCACCGATCAGGCCAACGCGTACCGGGCGGCCGGCGGCAACGCGCGCCGCGAGCAGGGTCGAGAGATTCATTTGCTGTCCTTCCGTTGTCGATCGCCAAGGCAGAGCCAACCAGGAAGTTGGCAAGCCCGTTCGCGGAAGACCGGAGCGGCCGAAAGAGAAAGCTGCCGATCCGCGCAGCCAACCGGACCCCCGCCCAAGGCATGAGGGCAACCCGAACATGGCCAGATCTCGCCGGGCAGTTAGCGCCGCCGGCTGCCGCTTCCTCCGTGGCGAGCCGCTGGTCGACCGCCGCATTTTGCTGGAGGACCGGGGATGACCCCGGAACTCCATGACGCGGTGGAGACTAGGAACGGCGTCAGCTTAGGACAATCGAGATTTCCGAGCCGATTTGTTAGTTCTGCTAAAAGATCTGCGCAGGGCGCGGTCTGCTGTCGCGCTCCACGCATCGCGCTCCGCTCTCAACCAGTCGAGGAAAAGGCGCACCTTTCGCTGACGCAGATGGTCGCGCGGACATACGATCCATTGCGTGGTGAGCGTGATTGCCGGTGGATGGCGCACCGGACAAGTGAGCATGCCGGCTTCCAGCTCGCGCCACATCATCAGGGTCGATTCAAGCGCGATTCCCATCCCGCTGGCGGCCGCATCGATCGCCATGTGGGTGCGGTCGAACAGCACACGACGCCACCGCCCGGCAGGCGTGACGCCGGCGCTTGCGAACCAGTTGGTCCACTGCATCTGCGACTTCACGGAATGGATCAAGCGGTGATCGGTCAAGTCGGCGGCCTCGAGGCTCGACGGCGCGCGATACGATGGCGCGCAGACCGGCAGGAACCCTTCTTCCGCGAATCCCTCCACGAACAGGCCCGGCCACCGCCCGTCGCCATGCCGGATCTCCACGTCCACTCCCTCGCGGGAGAAGTCTGTCGGCTCGTTGGTGCCGTCGACGCGAATCTCAAGATCCGGATGGGCGTCGAGGAAGCCGCCAAGACGCGGAAGAAGCCACTTGCTGGACAGGCTGGGCGTTGCACGCACCACCAGCCTCGTCACCGACCGGAAGCCGCGAATGCTCTCTGTCGCCTCACGAATGCGCTCGACCTCGTCGCTGATCATGGAAAAATAGCGTTCGCCCGCTTCGGTAAGCACGACCCGCCGGCCGACCTTGGTCATCAGCGAAGTGCCGAGATGAACTTCGAGAAGCTGGATCTGCTGGCTGACGGCAGACGGGGTGACGCTCAGTTCCTCCGCCGCGCGCGAAATGCTGCCCACGCGGGCCGCTGCGTGGAAAACACTGATTGCCCGCATGGGAAGATGCATGATTGAACCTTTTAGCTCAGCTAAATGATCTCGAAATTAAACTGTATTGTGCTTCACGGACAGACTTCCTACCGTCATTTTCCGAAATAAGGACGGTGGATCACACCGCGACCCGAGCCGGCACGGCCCGAAACAGGAAACGCCACCGCTTCTGCACATAGCGGGCCCGCAATGGCCCGCTCAAGACGAGGTTCGCCAGTCCACACCGGCGCGACGGTTGACGTTGCGCTGGAGGGCAGCGCGTCGCCTCATACAAGGAGGAGACCATGACGACTCATTCCCGCCCTGGCCTTTCGCGCCGCACTGTCCTCGCGGGCGCAGCAGCTATACCGCTGGCGGCGATCCACACCCGCCGCGCCGGCGCCGCCGAGTTCAGTTACAAGCTTGCGACCGGGCAGTCGCTGACTCAGCCCATCAATGCGCGCCTCGAACAGGCGACTCAGCGCATCCGTGAGGCGACAGGCGGGCGGCTCGAGATCCGTTTCTTCCCAGCGAGCCAGCTCGGTTCGGACACCGATCTGCTCACCCAGGTACGGACCGGCGGCGTCGAGTTTTTGAATATTGCAGGCTCGGTTCTTTCCACCACCGCACCGGTGGCGGCCATCACGAACGTGGGCTTCGCCTTCTCAGACTACGACCAGGTGTGGCCGGGCATCGATGGCACCGTCGGCCAGGTCGTCCGGGCCCAGATCGAGAAGACCGGCGTGATCGCCGTATCGAAGGCCGCCGACAACAGCTTTCGCTCCATCACGTCAAGCGCCAAGCCGATCAAGACGCCCACAGATCTTCAGGGCTACCACATTCGCGTGCCGGTCTCGCCGATCTTCACATCGCTGTTCCAGGCACTTGGTGCCAATCCCACCTCGATCAACTTCAACGAGCTCTACACCGCGCTCCAGACCAAGCTCGTGGACGGGCAGGAGAATGGGCTTGTCGCCATCGAAGCTGGCAAACTCTACGAAGTGCAAAAATACGCCTCCGAGACCAACCACATTTGGGACCCCTTCTGGCTCCTCGGCAATCGCCGCGCCTTCACGCGTCTGCCATCCGACATCCAGGAGGTCGTGCGCCGCGAGTTCGACCGCGCCGCCCTGGAGCAGCGTGCTGACGTGACGCGCCTCAACGCCTCCCTTAAGGACGAACTCACAGCCAAGGGCCTCACGTTTGTGACGCCCGAACGCAAAGCGTTCCGTCAGGCTCTGTCAAAAGCCGGCTTCTACAAGGACTGGCGCGAGAAGTTCGGCGCCGAGAACTGGGCCGCCCTTGAAGCAGTGGTTGGGCCCCTGTCGTGAGCGTCGCGACGGAGAGTGCACACCAGGCAGGGCTCGCTACCTCGCTCGAGGCGAACGAGACCCGCCTCGAGCGAGCGCTTCGATTGTGCGTCGAAATTCCTGCCGCCGCAGTCGTGGTCGCGGAGGTGGTGATCCTGTTTGTCGGCATCGTGGCGCGGGCGCTGTTTCACCGGCCCATCGTCTGGACGGACGAACTCGCTTCCATTCTGTTCCTGTGGCTCGCCATGCTCGGCAGCGCGATCGCGGTGCAGCGCTCCGGCCATATGCGGCTCACCTTCTTCGTCGCCAAGTTCCCGCGCCGGGCGCAGGCGTGGGCCGAGACGCTTGGGAGCAGCGCAGTCGTCCTGTTCCTCATCCTCGTCTTTCATCCAGCGCTGGAGTACGTGCAGGACCAGTCATTTGTCGAAACACCCGCGCTCGGCTGGTCCGGCGTGGTGCGCGCGCTCGCCATCCCGGTCGGCTGCGCCGTCGCCTTGCTGAGCGCCTGCCTGCGGCTTCTTCGCTGCCCCCCTCGTGACATCGCTGGCGTGTTGCTGCTGATGGCGATGGTGGCCGGCGGAGATTATTTCGCGGCACCGGCGCTGACCGATCTCGGCCATGGAGCGCTTGTCGTCTTCTTCGTGGGACTGCTCGGCATCGCGGTGATGGCGGGCGTTCCGATCGCGTTCGCCTTCTCGCTCGCCACCGCCGCCTATCTCCTCACGACCACCTCGACCCCGCTGACCGTAGTGGTCGGACGCATGGACGAAGGCATGAGCGGCCTCATCCTGCTCGCGGTCCCGCTGTTCGTGCTGCTCGGCCAGATGGTAGACGTCACCGGCATGGCGCGCGTGATGGTGGCTTTCCTCGCCTCCGCGCTCGGCCATGTGCGCGCGGGCATGTCCTATGTGCTGCTCGGCGCCATGTTGCTGGTCTCCGGCATTTCCGGGTCGAAGACCGCGGACATGGCGGCGGTCGCCCCGGTCCTGTTTCCGGAAATGCGCAAGCGCGGCATGAAGGATGGCGAACTGATCGCGTTGCTTGCGGCCTCCGGGGCCATGAGCGAGACCATTCCGCCCTCGATCGTACTCATCGCGATCGCCTCGGTCACAGGCGTGTCGATCGCCGCGCTGTTCACGGCCGGTATCCTGCCGGGCATCGTGCTGGCGCTGGTCCTCGCATTCGTCGCCCGCTACCGTGCTGGCCAGGAGGAAGATGCATCCCCCGCGCCCCGCGCCTCCAACGCCCTGATCCTGAAGACGCTGACTGTGGCGTTGCCAGCCCTGCTCCTGCCTTTCCTCATCCGAACCGCAGTGGTGGAGGGAGTGGCCACAGCGACCGAGGTCTCAACCATTGGCATCGCCTATGCATTGGTGGCCGGGCTGATCTTCTATCGCGGCGGGCTGACATGGAAAGCAGTGCTGCCCATGCTGGTGCAGACGGCTGCGCTCTCGGGTGCAATCCTGTTCATCGTCGGGGCTGCGAGCGCCATGGCCTGGGCACTGACCCAGTCCGGCTTCTCGCATGATCTCGCGTCGCTTATGGCGCGCATCCCTGGCGGCTCGGCGGGCTTCTTGCTCGTCTCAATCCTCGCCTTTATCGTACTCGGTAGCGTCCTTGAAGGGATTCCCGCCATTGTGTTGTTCGGGCCGCTGCTGTTCCCGATCGCCCGGCAGCTCGGCATTCACGAGGTGCACTATGCGATGGTGGTGATCCTCGCGATGGGCCTTGGCCTGTTCGCTCCGCCCTTCGGCCTATGCTACTATGCCGCCTGCATCATCGGTCGCGTACCGCCCGAGGCGGGGCTCAAGCGCATCTGGATCTATCTTGGCGCACTACTCGCGGGCCTCGTGGTGATCACGTTCATCCCATGGATCTCCACCGGCTTCTTGTGACCCGGAACTCGTTCAGACATCCTGAGCTTCTCCTGGCGCACCTCACATCGCGGAGGCGCAACACCCTTCTTCGCTCAGATCGTCCTTGCCTCAGACAATGACATGCACGTGGAGATGGCCGGTATTGTCGTGATTGACGGCTACCTCTCGCACCTGATCAGACTTTGCGGCGAATGATCTGCGTCGGGAAAACGCCATACGCTTCCCTGAAGTAACGGCTGAAACGGCCAGTGTTCGTAAACCCCCAGCGCAAAGCGACCTCCTCGACCGAGGCTGCCGGGTTGCGCAGCAGGTCAGCGCGAGCGCGCTCCAGGCGGAGCTGGCGCTGATAGGCTGCGATAGACACGCCCACGAAGCGCCGGAAGCCGGCTTGCAGCGCACGCAGACTCACGCCGGACAAGGACGCAAGTTCGGTCCCGCTCGGGAGCATGGCGGCGTGATCATGAATAAAGTCGACAGCGAGTTTGACATGCCGCGGGGCTATCATCGTCGGTGGCCGTCGCAGGATCTCGGAATAGTTGTTTGGCCAAGTCTCGATCACCATGTCGACAAGCGCCTCCTGCACCCGTTCGGCCGTGAAAGGCGATCTATTGAGTTGCACCCCGAACTCGGAGCCGGTGACGCACGTCACCAGAGACCTCAGAGCGATCGCCTCGCTCGAGGTCATGTCAATCGACGTCTCAAACGTCAATTTCTCGACGACCGGACGACCAAAGAGAACCGACAATCGCTCTGCAAGCACAGCCCGGCTGATCACCAAGCCACAGAATTCGTGGTTGTCCAAGAACTCCATCGATCGGCATGCCGTTCCTTCCGCTGCAACCGCAATTGTCGGCATACTCGCAAAGGTACCCCGCCTCTGATGGAACACGAGACTCCCTGCTGTTGGAAAGAAAAAGAACACACCGTCATACTGGTATTGCGGCGTCAGCTTGAACTCACCTGTCACCCGGCTCCTGCTGAAGTCGATCCCGGCGACCGAGCCGTAGCTGCCCGACATTGTAAATCGATCGGCAGACCGCAGCGGTACGATCGTCACCGGGGCAAAGCGCTGAGAAATAAGTTCGGCCAACCCGTCGGCGTCTTGTTGCTCGAAGTTCACAACGACCTGAGACGCTCGGGCGAGTGCCCGTTTTGGCATCGTTCCTCCTTATCGCTAGCAGCCGAATTCAGGGGACACGCGGAGTTTATCGACTACCAGCTCTGCATATAGCCGGACCGCTCGAGGAACGCCGGATGCGCCTGCAGTCGCTTCGCATCATCGATTGCGGATACCGCCGGATCATCTCACGAAATCAGCTTCCGCCTTATGGCCTCAACGACAGCGTGAGTTCGGTTTGATGCCCCTAGCTTCTTTGTCGCGGACTTCAGGTAGCTGTTGACGGTTTCGAGGGAATAGGCGCTCTGCTGAGCGATCGCTTCACTTGTGAGCCCGCGCGACGCTAAGGCGATGCACTGAATTTCTCCTCTGGTCAGGTGGAGCCTCGCGCGCACGTCGTCGGCGTAAGGCTCCGATGTCGCATCGTGAAGTGGCTCAGCTATAAATTGTAAATACTCTCGCTCCGTATCCGTCAAAGAGCGCCGGCATGTCACGACGACAGTTCCGTAAGTACGCCCAGAGCGCGTGAGCGGGACGACAGTTCGGTTCTGAATTCCGTGGTAAAGCATCAAATTGCGAAGCCGCCGATGCTTCGCATCCGCCTTCCTCTCGCGCCACGCCTCCTCGTCCGTCACCGGTCGTTTCGCTGAAAGGGTGAGCGCAACAAGGGGATCGTAGGACGCGCACCCCTCGGAATAGTATGTCTCCAGGTACGAGTCTGGAAAACTGCTCAGCAACAACGTGCCGGATCCCACCCTCAGACCGTCAACATCCAATCCCGACACAAGAATGTGGTCGAAGGGAACGACGACCTTTGTGCTTCCAACAAGCCTTTGGCATCGAGCGGCCAATTCGAGATCAGCAGCGCGAAATCTGAAGTGTTCGTGACGAGAATCCATTTCAACGAATCGCCTTCCACAATCCTGGATTGTGACTAACCCCATTTTTGGGATAATGAAACCACATTTTCTGGAGGCGCAACTCCCAATATCTGCACTGTGACGGTGAGCCGCAGGCCCGACGCCACCCACCTCGGGAGACGACCGTTCACACGAGCGACAGCTTCTTCCACAGCGAGGCGCCGCGGGCATCACCACCAGCTGCCCGCGCCCATTTGCGCCGAGCGGCCGCGACAAAGATCATTTAGCTTGCACTATCGTCGACTCATCGCCGAATGCGCTTCAGCTTCTCCGATCAATTCGATTCCATCTCGATCCGATTTCGTCCGCTTCGCTTCGCTTGGTAGAGCGCCTGGTCACACCGGTCGATCAATTCAGCCATCGACTCGCCAAGTCGAAATTGCGCAACTCCAATGGACACGGTGACAGCGGAAAGAAATTCGCCGGTCGAGCGACGAGTGATACGGCACTCCGAAATTGATCTGCGAGTGCGCTCGGCAACAACGGCCGCCGCAGTCAGTTCAGTGCACGGCAGTACCACGACTATCTCTTCGCCCCCAAATCGAGCGGCCATGCCCTCAGGACCGATAACCTTGCTCGTGGTGGTCGCGATCAACCGCAGCACCTGGTCTCCGACGCTGTGACCGAATTCGTCGTTGAAGCGCTTGAAATGATCAATGTCCATCATCAATATCGACAAAGGTTCACCGCGCTCCATAGCCACGATCTGCTTGGAGCGAAGGAATTCATCCAAACCACGCCGGTTCGGTAACCCTGTCACGCTGTCGGTCTTTGAACGCTTCTCTGCGACCTCGAAAGAAGTCCGAATAGCCTTCAGCTCACTCGACCTCTCCGCCAACTCCTTTTCCAAGCTCGTGGCGCGCGATGCCGCCGCCGATAACTCGCTGACCAACGTGCGCAGAAGGACGCGACTATCGACGGCTCCCACGTTTTCTACCACCCCCTTAATCGAGCTAATTTGCTGGTGGTTGCCTTCCGCCGCCTCGACCAACAGTCTTTGAACTGTGTTGATAACTCCAGATATGCGCTCCGAGAGGCGCTGGTCTACTCTTGCTGATGATGTTCCGGTCACCAGTGCATTGAGTTCGTGGCTCGTTTCAGAATCGAACTTCCGCTTGTTTGTAAGCAGCACGTCGATTGTTCGTTTAAGCTCCGCGCTGGCGCCTGCTGAATAGGTATACCAGACGATGAAATTTTCCGGGATCGGCGGGACATCCTGCTGCGCCATAAACCTCATTGCGCGATTGGCAATTGCGCAAGAGTACTCCAAATCGATTTCGTCTGACGAGGTGTCACTCATGTTCGATAAACACAGGCGAGGAGGCATTGGCCCTTCGAGTGGTACGCAACAGGGCTTCAAACTTCATTAATTCGCGCATTCCATGGGAACATCGATGAACCGCGTGAATGCCGCAGCCACCAAACGAATCAAAAGTCGCAGACATCAAGGGTTTACGCGGATCAACTAACCCCCAAGCTTGCAGATCAACGCTAACTGGTTTGATCGGCGAGAGCGTTGTTTCGTCGTCGGGCTTTGACATGGAGATCATCGATTTCTGCAATTCGCGGCCAAGCCTGCCATCCTATCAAGAGAGAGTCCCCCACTAGACGCAATCAGACCGCGAAAGAGGACATATCGCGAAGAGAACAGACAATACGCGCATGAAAGTAACGTGCGATGCAACTGACTGACGCTGTTCGGTGGGGATGCGTCAGATCCGCTTGTTCACATGAAAGGTTGCTCTCCTGAGCGCAAGCCTGAACCTTCGCGAGGCACCGGCGATATTGTCCGGCGCGCCGCTACAGACGGCGATAGAGGCCCGCAGCACTGTCTTTCTGCACGAGCACTGACCGGTCTCCAGCACCATGTGATTGTCGTCTTCTTCAGGGGGCTCGGTGCATGGAAATGGCTGGAGTACCGATCGCCTTCTCGCTCACCACCGGTTCCTGGCTGCTCGCCACCATATCACCCCCCTCGCCGATTCCGGTCGGTCGCATGGACGAAGGCACGAATACGCATCCCTGCACCTACGGACCTGCGCTGCACGACATCCGAATTAAGCTCATTGGCTCTACCAAAGGACAAATCACGAAGAATGCGGACAGTATGCGCATCAATACTTCGACGCTGTGCCCACAATTAAATCCACGTTAAGTGGCCGGACACTGTGAATACTGCCTATGCGTTCGAGCGGGCTGGACCCTTCCAGGTACGCGGCGGTTCGAAAGTTCGACACCTATACGTGGAGTGACGGTAATGAATGACACCACCGAATATCGTATGCGGCTGCGCTTCCACGGCATTGATTCTGAGACGAGTGCGCTTCTGAAGGCCAACAAGTCCTACATTATAGCGATCTTGCCAGCCGCGCTCGACGAGTTTTACAATCACATTGCCAATTTTCCGGAAGCAGCACAGTTCTTCAGAAGCCGTGAACACATGCAGCATGCGAAGGCCATGCAAATTCGGCATTGGGAAATCCTTACCGAGGGCGATTTCGGGGAGCGCTACGTCGCCTCTGTCACCAAGATCGGCGAGGTGCACAACAAGATTGGTCTTGAACCGAAATGGTATATCGGTGGCTACAATTTCCTGCTCGCGAGTCTGATCGCCAAAATTGCGAAAGACAAGCGAGCTGGTTTCTTCAAGATTCGCGGGAAGGATGATGCCACCGTTTTGCAACAGGCTCTCGCCCGGGCGCTCATGCTGGACATCGACTTCGCGATTGCTGTCTATCTTGACACCGGTCGCCGAGAACGTCGAACAATGCTCGAGGCGTTAGCGAATACGTTCGACACCTCAGTCGGTACAGTCGTTGGCTCTCTTTCTGCTGCGGCGGATCAGATGCAATCAACCGCAGCGCAGCTAACCGCCTCTGCGGGAGAAACTTCCGTGCAATCGGTAGCTGTCTCAAAAGCAGCCGAAGACGCCGCGACCAACGTCTCGACAGTCGCCGCATCAGCTCAGCAACTTGGTATTGCCGTACAGGAGATTGCGCGGCAGGTCGACCACTCCGTGCAGGTGTCGAGGGCCGCTGTCGAAAATGCCGTAAGTGCCGCTTCGACCGTGACCGACCTAACGGAGGTCGTAGCCGGGATAAGCGAAATCGTCGACACAATCTCCAATCTTGCCAGCCAGACGAATTTGCTTGCGCTTAACGCAACAATCGAAGCTGCGCGAGCCGGGGACGCTGGCCGAGGCTTCTCTATTGTCGCGTCAGAAGTGAAGGCTCTCGCCAATCAAACCGCTAGCGCGACCATCAACATCACGGCTAAGATTTCTGCAATCAAGGCCTCTACAGGCCATGCGGTTGACGCGATCAACGGTATTACCAATGCCGTTCACCAAATCGACGCCGTTGCTTCCGCGATCGCCGCCGCCATTGAAGAGCAGAATGCGGCCACAAATGAGATCGTGGGATCTGTTAGCCGTGCCTCGACAGGAACGACCGGGGTAACATCGAACATTGCCGGCGTCGCCCACGCTGCCTCACGGACCGGAGAAGGTGCAACCAAAGTCCAAGGCGCCTCCATCGAGCTTGCCAAACAGGCCCAGGCTCTTCGGGTGGAAGTTCATAGGTTCCTCGAGAACGTGCGGGCCGCTTGATGAACGAAACGCAGACCTTCGCCTGAAACGCCGCGCAAGGATCGGGATCTCCGTCGAGTTTTCACCGCGCTGGAGACACGCCGTGGCTCGCGCTACCGAGAACCGTCAATTGCGCCGTTTTGACATCTTTTGATATACCGAAATTTCCACTTGCGCCGTCGGGCAAAACAGTGGTTCATAAGGTGCTGGTCCAACTATCGCAAGGAACCAGCTCAATAGCGGACGACGCCGAGGCATCTTCCGAGTTGTCGAAGATTGCGAAGCTCAACGGAGACTTCAGAAGGAACTACGGGACAGCGCTGGGAGCTTTCAGTCGCCTCATCTCATGCCTACCTCTTTCGGAATCGATGTTACTGAGCGCGGTATTGACGACGAGATCCGCACGTCCGCATCCTCCAGCGTCTGGATGGATAGGTCACATGCGCAGCAACGTGAGCGCAGTTGAGGAAACGACTCAATAGAACGTGAGAGGCATGATGAAATTGGATCACCAGCGCGACGCAGAGATGCGGCCAAGATCCACGAGCATGGCTGGATCGATATCGAGCGACAGGCGATCCGGGCTCATCTTGAACGCGCGCAACTCGTTCCGGGCAGCAGATTCTGACAACTCACTTGCTGCACATCCAATCCTCGACACCAACGTCGATCGGATTGGCTGGCCCTAGTCGTACTGAGCCGTGTGCGAGCTTCCGCGCTTCACCGTGCTTTCCGCAACCGCCGACTCGTTTGCGGACCCGCCCGCGCCTGGTCTTTTGAGCTCCAACGTCTCGGTCAGGTCCCCGCGCGCCATGATCACCTCCCGGCGATGCACCGAAAGAAGTTTCCAGCCTTGATAGTTGCCGTCGAGCTTCAGGCGCAGTGTGGTCTTGCTCTTCTCGTCGACAAAAATCCCAACACTCTGATCATCGCCGATAACAGTTCCGACCAATACCAGGCGCAACTCAGCCTGCGGCGGGATCGGCGGCGGCGGCGCGCTCGACGCAGATACCGAAGCCACGGGTGGCGGCGGTCGCCGTGAGGCCGAAAAGATCGGTCGATCGCCCGTCTCCGACAGCATTGAGAGCGGGACCGCCCAGAGCGGATTGCCCCGCATCGCCTCCCGTCTCACGGCAGACGGCGATGGAGCCACCGGACTGACTACCGGTGCCGACGTTGCGGGAACCTCCGGAAGTGAGCGGTCGGGCGCCGGCACGACGAAAGTTGGCACGTCGACATCCGAGAAATCCGCCGGCAGCGCAAAGGTCGGGGCGGAAACGGCGAGCATGGGCGCGAGCCATACCGAGATCCGCCATATCGCCCGATGCGCTTTCATGTCCCTCGTCATCAGCCAATTGCCAGCAGCGCAAGATTCTCAGTCATGGAAAGCTGACGGCCTGCGCACGCGAGACAAGCAGCGCTTGTTCAGGCGTCAGATCGCCGAGGGAAGCAAGGCTTATCGGTCACCCATGTGACACCTGTGCGAAGCGGCGATCACCTTGGCGGTGTTTCAACGCGCTACCCCGCCTGCAATAGCGCGCAGATGAATTTGGGGATCCGAGCCTCCGGCAATGCGGCGCGGTGATTGCATCAATTCGCCATTCGCGATGGCAGCCGGAGCCTAGTATGATATTGTTTCCGGATCGTCATACTCGGCTGCCATAGTGCGGCTTTGTTGTTGAACTGCAATGGTTGTCGTGCGGAGATTTCGTGGTGCCTAGGGTCTTGTTGCGGGTGTTTTCCGCCGCCGCATCGTCCGCTCTTTGCACGTTCCCGGCCCCGGCCCACGAGAGCAGCGCGGGCGCGCCCGCCGAGCTTCCGCCGGTCACCGTCGCGGCGCCGGACGATCCGCACCCCAAACGCATCGCTCGCAAACGACCGCCGAAGAGCGGGGATCCGCGCAATCGGGCTACCGCTCGCGGGGACAGCCCGACCGAAGGCGGCGTCGCGGCCGGTACGGCGGCCGTCGGTTCGCCCGGCTTAATGCCGACCGTCGCCAGTGCGATTCGCATTAGCGGCGGCGAGGTGAACGCGGTCCCGTTCTCGCGGCCCGGCGAGGCGCTGGAAGTGGTGCCGGGCCTGATCGTCACGCAACACTCCGGCGAGGGCAAAGCCAATCAATATTTCCTGCGCGGCTTCAATCTCGATCACGGCACCGATCTCGCAATCAGCGTCGACGGCATGCCCGTCAACATGCCAACGCACGGGCATGGGCAAGGCTACGCCGACATCAATTTCCTGATCCCCGAGCTGATCCAATCGGTCAACGTCCGCAAGGGACCGTATTTCGCCGACCAAAGCG
Source organism: Bradyrhizobium ganzhouense (assembly GCF_049949285.1). Lineage (NCBI taxonomy): Bacteria > Pseudomonadati > Pseudomonadota > Alphaproteobacteria > Hyphomicrobiales > Nitrobacteraceae > Bradyrhizobium > Bradyrhizobium ganzhouense. Next base: position 3,882,879 of record NZ_CP181318.1, on the reverse strand, counting down.
ACTTCGCTTCCGCCGGCGCCGTGGCGATCGACTATGTCAACAAGCTGCCGAACAACATCGCAGAGATGACCTTCGGCAGTTTCGGCTATCGGCGCGCATTGGCGGTGGGATCGACCCGCGTTGGCGATGGCACGCTGCTGACGGCGTTTGAGGCGGGCAAGTATGACGGACCGTGGGACGTGCCGGACGATGTCCGCAAGCTGAACGGCGTCCTGCGCTACAGCCAGGGCACCGCGACCGACGGCCTGACGCTGACGGCGATGGCTTATTCCAATGGCTGGAATTCGACCGACCAGGTCCCGCAACGCGCGATTGACCAGGGCCTGATCAACCGTCTCGGCACGCTCGATCCAACCGATGGCGGTACCTCCAGCCGATTCAGCCTGTCGAGCAACTGGGCGCAGTCGAGCGACTACGGACAGACCAATGTCAGCGCGTATGTCGTGCGCTCCGACCTGCGGCTGTTCAACAATTTCACCTACTTTCTCGACAACCCCGTCAATGGCGACCAGTTCAGCCAACTCGACGCTCGGACTCTCGGCGGCGTCGATGCGCGGCATACGTTCGATTGGCGCTTTGCCGCTCTCGAAATGCAAACCCGCGTCGGGGTGCAGAGCCGCTATGACGATATCCATGTCGGCCTGTTCAAGACGGAGCAGCGTTCATGGCTCTCGACCGTGCGCGACGACCGCGTGCAGGAGGGCAATGTCGGCCTCTGGACCGACACGACCACGCGCTGGACCGACTGGCTGCGCACCACGGTCGGCATCCGCGAGGATTTTTTCGTCGGACACGTCTTCAGCGATACGCCGCAAAATTCGGGCAACGCACAGGCGTCGATGGCGAGCCCGAAGGCCGGTCTCGTGCTCGGCCCCTGGTACAAGACCGAGTTCTACGGCAATGCCGGCTACGGCCTGCACAGCAACGATATCCGCGGCGCGACCATCACCGTCGATCCCAACGACAAGGTGACTCCGCTCGACCGCGTGCCGCTGCTGGTGCGCTCGCGCGGCGCCGAACTCGGCATTCGCACCAAAGTGATCGACGGTCTCACCAGCTCGCTGGCGATCTTCGTACTCGATTTCGACTCGGAGCTGTTGTTCGTCGGGGACGCCGGCACGACGGAACCGAGCCGGCCCAGCCGCCGCGTCGGCATCGAGTGGACGAACCAGTACAAGCCATTGCCGTGGATGACGGTCGATCTTGACGTCGCCCAGACGCACGCCCGCTTCACCGATTTCGACTCCGCCGGGGCCCGCATCCCCGGCGCACCGGCGTGGGTGGCCAGCAGCGCGATTACGCTGGGCGGCGACACCGGCTGGTTCGGCGCGTTGAAGGCGCGCTATTTCGGTCCGCGCCCTCTCATTGAAGACGACAGCGTCCGTTCGCGGTCGTCGCTGATCTTCAATGCGCGCGCCGGCTACAGGTTCGACAATGGTCTGCGGGTGCAGCTCGACGTGCTCAACCTCTTCAACGCCCAGACCAACCAGATCGAATATTATTATCTGTCGCGCCTGCCAGGAGAACCCATCGACGGTGTCGCCGATCGTCACGTCCATCCGGCGGAGCCCCTCGCGGTGCGGCTGACGGTGGCGGCACGATTCTGATCGCAGCGGAGCTTGCGGCATCGACGCCGCTACGCCGACCGGCGCTAAGGCAACCGACACCGACCGGCCGTCACAAATCCTGAAAAAATCTGACATGAAACGGATGCTTCTGTCGGCAGAGACCCCGAATGGCTGGACGCGTTCGAGGCAGGAGTAAGGAATGCAATCTGAGCCGAACGGCATCACGATCGCTTCGGCAGACCGGTTCTCGGGAGCGGTCCAGGACGAAGCCGCACCGGTGCGCACTCGTCCGGCTGCAAGCCACGCCTGGGCCCTCGTGCCGATCGTGACAGCGTCGGGCTTTGCGGGCCTCGGCTACGAGATCGTGTGGACGCGCCAGTTGAGCCTTGCGCTCGGCACCGAGATGATGGCGGTGCTCGGTGTCATTGCCGGGTTCTTCGGCGGCCTGGCTCTGGGCGCGTTCGCGCTTGATGGGCCGATCCGCCGCTCGAAATCACCTTGGCGTGTCTATGCGATCCTTGAAGCCGTTATTGCCATCTGGGGCCTGATCAGCGTCTGGCTTCTGCCGGCGGCCGGTCGGGCTCTGCCTCCCCTGCTCGGCACCGAACCGTCTGCTGCCCTGCTCTGGGCCGGCAGCCTGGCGCTGCCAACGCTCGTGCTGCTCCCCGCAACGGCGGCCATGGGCGGAACCCTGGCCGCCCTGGAACGAATGACGCGGCAAGCGCGCGGCGAAGCGCGCGTCACGGCAGGTGTGTATGGGGCGAATACGGCCGGGGCTCTGGCCGGCACTCTCGCCTCCACATTCCTCCTGATCCCGGCGCTGGGATTTTCAGGAACGCTACTCTGCCTCGCCGGTGTCAACACGTTCTGCACCCTGGCCGCGCTCGCGTTCGGATCGGCGGCCGGCAACGCCGATGCAGAAGAAGGGCGGCCGCAGCGAATTCGGGACTTACGGATAACGATCACCTTGTTCGCCACCGGACTGTTCGGAATTGCATTCGAGGTCCTCGTAGTCCGGCTTGCCGCGCAGGTGATGGAGGATACCGTCTACACGTTCGCTGGACTGCTGGCTGCATATCTGCTCGGCACCGCAGCGGGGAGCCTGCTCTGGCAGCGGACCGGGCGAGATTCGCAGGATGGAAATCTCCGCGGCCTGCTCGCCGCAACGGCGCTCGCCTGCATCGCGACGGCGGCACTTGCGCCCTATGCCGGCCGCCTGGTCGAGACCACAGCCTTTGCGGATGTCTTCGGCGAACTGGCGGTGGCGATCGCACTGTTCCTGGTGCCCGCAACCGCAATGGGCGCATTGTTCGGCCTGCTGTCGCAACGAGTGAGCGATCAGCGCGGCTCCGTCGGATCGGCGGTCGGCATCAACAGTCTCGGCGCCTGCATCGCGCCGCTGGTGGCGGCGCAATTCCTGATTCCCGCCCTTGGCGCATGGACGGCACTGCTTGCCGTTGCGCTGGGCTATCTGCTGCTGCTGCCGCCCGGCCGATCGGCGCTGCCGTGGTCCGCCGCCCCGGCGATCTCCGCGCTCGTCCTGTGGCTCAATCCCGCGCCATCGTTGACGCGCGTACCGCCAGGCGGCGCGCTGCTTGCGGTCCGTGAGGGGCCGATGGCGACGGCGAGCGTCGTCGACGACGCCGTAGGCACGCGCTACCTCGCGGTCAACGGGCACTTCCGCATGGGCGGAACGAGTTCAACGCGATCCGACTACCGGCAGGCGATGTTGCCGCTGTTGCTTCACGAGGCTCCGCATCGGGCTTTGTTCCTCGGCATCGGCACCGGCGCCACCATGGTCGGCGGGGCGCAGATGCCTGGTGTCAGCGCGCAGGGTGTCGAGCTCTCCCGGGAAGTGGTGGACTTGCTGCCCTGGTTCGTCAACCCGGCGCCGGCTTCCGCGCCGCGGGTGAGCGTGGCGGATGCCCGCCGCTACGTCGCTGCGGATACGGGCCAGCATGACGTGATCATCGCCGACCTGTTTCATCCCGCGCTCGACGGCAGCGGCGCGCTCTATACGGTGGAGCATTTCGCGGCCGTGAAGCGTAGGCTCTCGCCCGGAGGCATCTTCTGCCAATGGCTGCCGCTATATCAGCTCGATCTGCCCTCGCTGCGCGCCATCGTTCGCGGCTTTCTCGACGTCTATCCCGACGGCTCGGCCTGGCTCAATCACTACAGCGTCCGGACGCCGATGCTCGCGCTCATCGGAACGCGGGACGGTGGCCATCTCGATACCGAGGCTCTGGCTGCGCGGCTTCGCGATTCCGCGATCGGACCCGTCGTTCGCCCGTTCGGGTTCGAGGCGCCGATCGATCTCCTCGGCCAATATCTTGCAGGCCCGCACGCTCTTTCCACATTCGTCGGCGACGGCCCGCGCAACACGGATGATTATCCGTTCGTGACGTTCGATGCGCGGCGAAATGTCCGTGCACTCACGGCAGCCCCCTGGTCACTGCTGCTCGCCGTCACGAAAGACATGCAACCGGATTCGAATGAACTCCTCGCGCACGCAGCCGAGCGCAACGCGCTGGGCGCACGTCTCGACGCCTATTGGGCCGCGCGCAACCGCTTTCTCGAAGCTGGAGCGTCCTTGCCGGGCGATCCGCGCGGAGCAGCCTTGATCGAAGCGGCATCGCCGGGCCTCATCGACGCGCTTCGCCTGAGCTCCGAGTTCGATCCGGCCTACGGGCCGCTGATGGGGATGGCGAGATCCCTGATCGGCTCGGACCGCGCGGCGGCCGCGCGCCTGCTGCGCCAGATCAATGAGGCGGCGCCGTCGCGTGGCGAGGCAAGGGACCTGCTACTTCGTGAATTCGGCCTGAGAATCCAATGATCCGCCGGCCTCACGGCGCAAAATTGATGCGATAGCCCCAGCAGTCCAGATGATCCGGGATAGCGTTGAAGGCGATCGTGATCCTCTGCCCGCCCTGATTCCTCGGCACCTCGTGGTAGAGGTAGCTCGGAAACAGCACGAGATCGCCGGGCTCAGCCTCCGGCAGGACGTACTTGCCCGCATTGAAGGGCCCGATGGCGGCGCTTCGCGTGTGATGCCGGAAGGAGAAGTCAAAACCGCCGGGCGGCCGCACAAAGACCGTCTTGCAGGCCGCATGCGAGGGCGTCAGATAAATGATGCCCGAGACGAAACTGTTGGCGTGGGAATGCAGTGTCTGGTTGCCGCCGGTCTCGAGCATGTTGGTCCACATCTCCTTGACGGTCCAGCGCAGCTCTTCGCCGAACAGCAGGACGCCGAAATCAACCAGCTTCGGCACGGCAAGCTCGGCGATCTGGCGGAACAGCTCGTTGTCGCGGGGATCCGCAACTTCGGTGTGGAACAGTTGGCCCGAGCGCAGATTGCCTTCGACGCGCGTGCCCCGGATCGCGGCCACGGCGGCTTCGTTCAGCGAGGGCGGAAGTAACCCCGGTGAGCGCAGCAGGGGAATCGGGAAAAGCGGCTCGATCTGATCCATGTCGTAACGTCTACCTGTTCTTGAAACGCGCGCGGACAATGCGCGGGCAAAGATGACGCCGCGATGACAGCGTGCAGGATCTCCAAAATCCGATCCTGCTACTCGTCGGGCCCAAGCACCTTCAGCGTCTCGCCCGGCCGCAGCTCATGGCGCCGTTCGCGCACCTCGTCAGAAGCACGCGCAGCCATTTCCAGGCATTCGTCGAATTCGCCGTTGCCGGCTTCGGCCATGGCCTGGTGGAGGTGCCGTTCGGCAATGTAGCGGGAGAGATGGTCGGGCGGCAAACCCGCGGCCAACGCGCGCGCCTCCGCGACCGCAGCGTTGCAATCGTCCCGTGTGGGTTCGTCCATGGCGGGCACGGCAGTACCAGGTGCGGCCACACCGCAGCCGAGGCTAGCGAAGAGGCCCAGTGCGCAGACGGTGATGCGAAACAGATACATCGAAGGCGTTCTGGCGGGATCAGTCATTTCCAAACAAGTACGGCGGGACACATCGCACGATGCGTCCCGCCGGATGGCCTCACATCGCGTCAGTGGTGGTCGTGATGATGATCATCGTCGTGATCGTTGTCAGCCCGCTGCCCGAGCCGGCGCGCCAGCTCGGCGTTGGTCTCGACCAGGAGCTTCGGCGAGCCTTCCAGCCGCACGAAGATCGGATTGGCGTAGAACCAGACGTTCGAGTAGGCCTGAACGTCGTGGGTCACCTTCTTGGCGCCATTCACCGTCTCCAGATGCGCCGGGCACGCCGGATCCGTACAGCTGACCTGCGCGTTGTTAGCATCGAGCAGCGGATTGCCAGCGGTATCGGAGACGTTTGGAGTGCCATTCGGAATGTTGGTTCCACGTGCACGGATGTAGAACGGCTTGGTGCCTGCGGTGAACGTCGTCGTGAACCGCAAGCGCACGCCGTCACGGTCGCCCCGATGCTCACGCTTCATCTGCGCCGCGGGAATCTGCCGGGCGATGGTTGCCGACGGATTGTACACGATTGCCGCGCCGGCCGCGCCCGCGGCATTCGCCACCGCGTAGTTGGGCGCGTCAGGCGCAACGACGCCCGTGATCTGGCCGGTGATCAGATCGACGTGGTCGAGCGCCGGCTTGTTGAGCGGCTGTTTGATCCCCACCGGCAACAGCAAAGGGTTGTCGAAGCTGTAAGGGCTGTTGTTCTCGTTCGGAACGGTCAGCTCCATCTCGACCGTGATCTTTTCGCCGGGCCTCACGATCAGCGTCTCGCCCATGGTCTTCCAATCGTCGCCGCGCGCCTTGGCACGGAACACCATATCCGGGCCGATCAGATCCGCATTGACCGAGTACGAGTTGCCCGAACGCATGCCGTCGATGACGTGCTGCGACGAGAACCGTCCGGCATTCGGAACATACAGCTTGGTGTACTCGCCGGGGATGAAATCGGCCGTCGTGAAGGAGTCGCGCGCACCACCCGCACCGCGACTGTGCCAGTCGGAACTCACATACATGAAGAAGTTGCGGCCTTCGCCGAGCAGTCCGTCCCACAGGCCGCCGACCTTCGCGGTGTAAATGCCGCTCATGCCGTAGGTGCCGCCGCCGACCGCGCTGGGGGTGTACGAGCCGGAACCGCCGCTGGCTCCGCCTTCGGCGAAGTGACCGGGGGCTTCGATGCCGAACGCAACCGTCGGGCCCGCGTTGTTGAAGTCGCGGAAATGCTCGATGTTATAGCCCTTGTTGGCGCTCGCACTGAACGGCCCCTGGCGTTCGGTGTGAGTCGGGATGATGTAGGACTGCAGCGGATAGTTCGTCTGCAACCACTTGACGCCTGTGAGCGCCTTCTGGTGGCCCGCCGTGCCCGTGTTGTTGACGTTGTCCTTGCCCGGCCAGAGCTGATTGCCACCGGCGTCGATGACGGGACCGATCGCGTCGGTGTCGGCGCGGTCGAAACGGTATTCGAATTCCGCCATCTTGTCCGCATTGCCGGTCCCCTTCCGCGGCTGCTGCCCGGTGATGACGGCGACGTCGACGTGTTCATGGCCAGGTGCGATCCACTCGAGACCCTCGATCAGCACCTTGTCGTACTTAGCCGAGCGATCGACGATGGTCGGATACTCGACCTCGCGGATCGACTGCCAGCGCCACATCTGTGCGCCGGTGCCGGTACCTTTCGGGGTGCCCTTCAGGCTGCTGATCGTAATCCCGTCGATGGTCTGGCCGAGCGTCTGGCTCCAGGTCGTCGTGGTCTGTCCCGGAAGATTGGCGCTGGTGTCGCTGAAGCGGCAGTCGCGGTTGCCAGAACCGCCGTGGTTGCCGAGCGTGAACCAGTCGAGGTCAAAATTGCTTCCACCAGCGGACGCGGTGCCGCGTCCGACCGCGCGGTCGATCGCGTAGCCGGCGGCAACCGAACCATCCGTGCAGGTATTGTGATTATGCATGTCACCGGCGACATACGGATTGCCGCGGCGCTCGTCGCGCCCCCACCCCTCGGCTGCAGCGCTCTGCGTCAGAGCTAATGATGCCGACGCGGCGGTCAACAGTATCGTCTTGCTAGATGGAAACATCTATCGCCCCTCATTCAAGTCAGCAGAAAATCTGGGAGTCCGAGCGGGCTCCCTGCGCGCCGCGATAGTGATCGGAGTTCCGATACAGCTTCGTGAAGGATTTGTGTTTCGGCCTGCGCATGTCCGCGCCGTCCGTGCGGCATCTTGTCTCTTGTGTTTCTCCATTGCATTTTCGCGCGTCGTGTGAGCGATAGAAGATGGCAGATGAAATGCTCTGCCCGATGAAACGCCGCAGCGTCGTGCTACGAGAATTGGTGACAACCGCATGTCAATGCAAGCGACACCTGTTGAAGTGCAGTCCTTCCCGAGATCGGGCAACGGAGGTTCGGACCCGCACGCCGATGTCGTGCGCGGCACAACGGAGCCTTCGCGTTCCCTTGTCGCCGTGCTCGCGCGGCTCTCGCGCGAACCCTTGCTGCACTTCACGTTGCTTGGAGCGATCATCTTCGGCATCGACGCCATGCTGCATCCGCCCGTCAAGGACGAAAAGGTCATCACGGTCACCAAGGCGATGCGCCAGTCCTTCATCGACAATTTCGACGAGGACAAGGAACGCGCCCCTTCCAGCGAGCAGCTCCAGAAGATGATCGACAGCTGGGTCGCGAGCGAAATCCTCTATCGCGAGGGCAAGGCGCTTGCCGTGGACCGCGGCGACGAGACGATCCGCGATCGGATTGCCTACAAGATGCAGTTGCTGATCTTCGACCAGGTCCGCGTCCCGCGCCCCTCGGACGAGCAGTTGCAGGCGTGGTTTGCGGAGAACCACATCCGCTTCGACGAGCCGGAGCGCGTGTCGTTCTACATCACCCCGCCCACGGACCAGGCCACGGCACAGCGCCAGCTCGAGGACATCGTCCAGCAGCGCGAATCCGAGGAGCTGCAGAACCTCACACGCGCCATCCTCGCCCGGCCGGTCGCGAGTCTCTCGGCGTCCTTCGGCGAAGATTTCCGTGATGGACTCCTGAAGATGCCGGAGGGGGAATGGAGGCTGCTGCAGTCCAAGGACGGCTGGCACGTCGCTCGGCTGGATTCCCGGCGGCTGGGAAATCTTGCCAGCCTCGACAAGGTTCGCGATGAGGCTGGCAGGGTCTGGCATACGGAGGAGACCCGCAAGCTGGCCTGGGAAGCGGTCAAGCGGCTCAAGGCGTCTTACCAAGTGCGATACGAGCCATGAGGGCGACCCACTATCTGCGATTGGCGCTGCTCGCCCTGACCCTGGCCCTCGCCGCGCTCATCCGGCCTTCGGCACTCAATGCGCATGAAGCGGCGATGGGCGTGCTGGAATTCCGCGAGGTCCGTCCCGGCGCGTTTGTCGGCCGCTGGAGCATCGAGCCCTCTATCGGTGCTTCACGGGTCGATCTGCGGATGCCGTCCCACTGCTTTCTCCGCCTGCCCGAGATGAATTGCGGCCAGAAGGGGCTAGTCGGTCCGATCACCATCTCCAATCTCGGCTCAAACATGTCGGTCGTCCTGATCAAGGTTATCCCAATTGAGGGCGAGCCGCGCAGCTACACGATCTCGACGGCCAATCCCGTTGTCACCGTCCTTGGCACTGACGCCCCGACGCTCGAGGCATGGATCGAACTGGCCAAGACTTATGTGAACTACGGAATCGACCACATTCTGCTCGGCGCCGATCATCTGCTGTTCGTGCTGGGCCTGATCTGGATCGTCGGCGGCGGCTGGCGTCTGGTGAAGACGATCACGGCCTTCACGATCGGACACAGCGCCTCGCTTGCCGCGGCAGCTTTCGGCGTGATCGGCGTGCCGGAACGCCCGCTTAACGCCTGCATCGCATTGAGCATCGCGTTCGTCGGGGTGGAAATCGTCAAGCAGCAGCGCGGCGAGATCGGACTCACCGCCCGCTATCCCTGGATCGTGGCGTTCACCTTCGGCCTGGTTCACGGCATCGGCTTCGCAAGCGCCCTGGCGGGACTTGGGCTGGAACGACGGCTCCTTCCCGCAGCGCTGCTGTTCTTCAATATCGGCGTGGAAATCGGACAGCTTGCCTTCGTGCTGCTCGTGCTCGCATTGATCTGGGCGCATCGACGGCTTGATGCCGTCGTGCCGCACTGGGGCGAGGCCCTCCCGGCCTATCTCATTGGGTCGGTGTCGATGTTCTGGTTCTTCGGCCGTCTGGCGCGCGTGTTCGCCGCGATCTGAGCGAGAGTCGCACACAATGTCTTTACGCATTCCTCAAGCTCTCACGACCGCGATCGCTTCGATCGCACTGACGCAACCGGCTCTTGCGCACGAGCAGGCTGGCGTGGCGGGTGGCCTCGTCAGCGGCCTGCTCCATCCGATCACGGGCATCGATCATCTGGTCGCAATGGTGGCCGTCGGGATCTGGGGCGCGCAGCTCGGCGCCCCCGCAATCTGGATCCTGCCGATCACCTTCCCGCTTGTCATGGCGATCGGCGGGGTGATGGGCGTGCTGCATGTTCCGCTTCCGATGCCGGAGCTGATGATTGCCGCCTCCGCCGTGATCCTCGGGGTTTCCGTTGCCGCCCGGTTGCGCCTGCCCTTTCCCGCTGCCGCCCTCGTCGTTGCGATCTTCGCGATCTTTCACGGTCATGCGCACGGAGCCGAACTTCCGCTCGCGGCGAATGCGCTGGCCTATGGGGTTGGCTTCGTCACCGCCACCGGCCTCCTGCACCTGTTCGGCATCGCGATGGGCACGTTGACGCGCTGGCCCGCCGGCGAGCGCATTGTTCAAGGACTTGGGGCCGGCATCGCGGGAATTGGCTGCTATTTCCTCGCTCAGGGCATCGGAGCTCTCGCATGAAACTGAAACCCGCACGGGCATTGATGGCCGCGGCGATGCTGCTTGCCGGCGCGAATGCCACCGAGGCGCATATCGTCGCGGCTCGCCTCGGCGATTTCTACATGGGTGCGGTGCACCCCGTCACCGATCTTCAGGATGTCGTTCTCTGGACTGCGACGGGCGTGCTGGCTGGCACGCTCGGGTTCGCCAAGGGGCGCTTGCTCATCCTGGTGTTTCCGCTTGGACTGCTGGTCGGATTATCTCTTGGAAACGTCTTCGGCGCGGCTCCCGCACAGCTTGCGGACGCGACAATGATGCTCGCAATCGGCATGCTGCTCGCGGCAGCGGCGCAAGTCCCCACGCTCCTGCTGTGCGCAATTGCGTTCGCAGTCGCCGTGATACGGGGCGCAGCGAACGGCGCTGACCTCGGGCCCGAAACCGACCGGCTGCTGTTTGCGGCCGGATTGGCTTGTGTGGGCTACGGAGCCATCACGCTGACGATGGCGCTGACCGCGGTATTCAAACGAACGAATTCGGACAGCGCAATATCTTGGCGATCCATCGCCGTTCGTGCTCTCGGCGGCTGGATCGCGGCTATCGGTCTGATGATGGCGAGCCTCGCACTCGCAGCATGAGGGGCCGCGAAGATCCCCATCCGCCGCCAGCGGGAACGCGATCGCAAGCCAATGATGCGGGGGGGAATTCCTCCGATAGCGGGTTTGTCATGAAGCCGGTGACACGATCCGGGTGATAGGAGCCCACACACCAAATCGCAGCGGTACCGTCATCCGTATCGACCCACACACTTAGCTCGGCCAGCCGCCACCGCGGAGATTGAGCTATCGGTAGCGCCCCAACTGCACGCCTGACGAGGTTCGTAAACCACAGCGTCCCAAAGATTCGCGCTTGCAGGGCACCGCGTTTTGAACTTGACGCGATCCGGGGGAGCCGTTGCTCCGTCTCACGAAGATATCCAATTTGATCAGCGGGAGCGCTGGCCCGGCAATGTCCTATCGCGCCGACGACCAGTATGCGGACGGACAGAACATTGTGCGGGACGGTCGGCCGTCAAGAGAGCGGCGCGCAATCACTCGAAGATTACAGCGCCTCACCCAATCAGATCGAGCTCGGCATGCGGATCGCGTCCATCATCGGTGCCCCGATCGCGATCTGCAAAGCGGCCACGAGTCCGAAGCTCAAGAGCGCATCCACCGTTACGAGAACTCCGCTCGGTTAGCGATTGCTTGGTTGTCGCCGGAGGATTTTCACCGCATCCGGGATTTTGCGGACCGCTCCACTGAACGATATCGCGGTTGTCATCTTGACGTCGCCGAACACGCCGGGGCCACTCACCGCAGGCGATTGGTGGTGGCGATCGGATGCGGCGCTTTGCAATTTTTGCCTCCTCCATCACAAATGTGATGTTTGCGTTCTGAGGATTGAACAATTGGCTCACACGCATCAACATCAATCTGAAGAGATAGTTGATAGTGCTTCCCCCGATCATCCTTCGGATTAAAGCGATTCCGTCCGACGTCCGGATAAGATGGTCGTTTTTTGCAGCCGCGTCATAGCTGGCCGACCCACTGAGAGGAACGATAAGAATGATCCGGCAAGTCAAATGGGCGGGAGTGATTGCGGTCGCACTTATTATTCCCAACTTCGCACCTGCCAGTGCAGCAGACTTAGCGTACGTGAAGAGCCCTGCTTCAACGGATGCCAACAATTTCTTCTACGCCGCGATCCGAGGTGGTGGAGGCTGGTCGGATATGACAAATCTTGAAGCCATCAATCCGCGAGTTACCGGGATTGTAAGCACCGGAGATCAATCCAGCTTCGGCTTTGGGTCGTTTGCACTCGGGACGTCCAAAGGACTTCCCCTTCGTCTCGAGCTCGAAGCAACAATCCGGAACACGACGAGTCAAGAGATCAACACCGTTGGGGCATGTACGGCCGCGCAATGCGGCGCCAGTATAAATTTCAACGGCTTCAACTCCATCAGCATAGATTCAAAACGACTAATGTTGAACGCCTACTATGACGTCCCTATCAATTCGACGTTCAGTGTATTCGGCGGTGCGGGCCTGGGTGTCGCGAATCTCAAGACTTCGGGCAACCAGCATTATACCGTGGTCCAAAATCCTGGTGCTGGACTGCTTGTTGGGTCGATTTGGCCGCAACGCTCTGAAAATAATCTCGCTGGCTCAGTTACTGGAGGCGTTTCGGCCAACATCAACTCGGTTTTGGTTTTGGAAACCGGCGTCCGGTACGTTGACATGGGGAGATATCGTACGGGGTTGAATACGAATTTGTTCTCTGATGAGTCTTTCTCCGCGCGCGTCCGAGCCGTTGAAGGATTTGGCGGTTTACGATTGCGTTTCTGAGGTTTTGACAGCTGGGACGTTATCAAACTCACCGCCGCTCCAAAGGCGTCTCCGAAGAGGACAAGCAACTACCCAAAATAAAGGGCTCCTTTGGACTCGGCATGATAGACAGGCAGTTGTCTATCGGGGCAATGCCAATCCCTTCTAATATCCATCTTGGGCTCGCAACGAGTGCAGGGCGGCGAGCAATTAGAGTAAGTAGCTCGTATATCTCTGTAATATCGTCATAATTTTTGTTTTGCTTCAGCAATCCCGCCTCTGCTGCTTTGCGCCGTGCGCGAGCAAGAAACTCCAGCCGCCCTACGTCCATTGCACGCTTCTGCCGTGCTGATGACGCGTTCAAAACCCTCATTTCGATGAGCCTGGCCGGACGATCGCTCTATTCACAACCGGCTTCCGCCACCTGCCCCTGGAACAGGCGGTAGACGACAAACGTATAGGCCAGCGTAAGTGGCATTACGAAGAGGCCAGCGCCCCAGAACATGAACGTCAAACTTTCTCCCGGCGAGGCCGCCTGTTCGACAGTGAGCGCGAACGGAATCGTGTAAGGCCAAAACGAGCAGGCGCCGATCCAAGGGCGGTTGTCACCGTCCCAAAATAGCGCCGTAGCGGGGTCATCGGCCTTTTCTTCCAGGCTTCGCGCAAGTGCAGTCTCCAAAGACGGTCGCTTCGACCAAACGCCAATAGACTTCGACTATATTCTTATCTCCAGAGCACCGTCCGCTTGTCACCTGCATCTCGGGTCCAAACCCTGACAGGGTGGCAGTGAGGCTCACCATCATGTAATGGAAAAGAATCGGGTCGACTGCAGGAAGCAAGCGTTGTTTTTGCGCCGCGACAATCTGAGGAAGCAGCCTTCCAAGAAGCGGCGACAAGACGGTCTTCGCCACCCACTCGAGCCGCGGATTGTTGGGCAGTGCCTGCTGACGCATGAAGCGGTGAAACTCGGGGAACGCGACGGTGAAACGATAAAGACTCTCGTATTCCCTCCTCAATCGGGCAAGCGGCGACAAATCGGCACTCTCCGGCGCCACGCGCCCCCCCAACGAGCCGCTGATCTGCGCGAAGGCATACTCTCCTGCCGCGCGCCATAGGACGTCCTTGCTGCGATAATGATATGTAATAAGCGGATGCTGCAGATCGAGCCTATCAGCGATCGCCCGAATGCTAGCTCCCTCGAAGCCCGACTCAGCAAACTCAGCGATGGCAGCATTCAGAATCTGGGCCCGCGTCTCGAGCGAGCGCTGCTGTTCGGCCCTCTTGCGCGGACGCGCAGATCGCTTCTCCTTTGATACTGTCTTCGCTTTCTTCCGCATTCTGACTGGCTAATACTTTGGCTGGGAGACGACGCTGCACAGCGAGTGAGGAACGATAGTCCGTTTTCGACTGACTGCCGCAAGGTAACGCAGGCTTCCGCAAACGCTGTGCGTGGCCAGGCAGGTACCAAATCGGCCGCCAGGAACAACCGGGGCTTTTGCAGCAAAGCTGCGCGTTTGATAAATGCTGCCCTTTTTCTTGGAAACGGCTTGTGTTCCCCTCCCCAGTGACGTGCCCGCATTATTGTCGACATGGATGCCCGGACACCATAGTGGCGGCATATCGCAATACATTGCGTCAAGCATCACGAACGCCTCGCAGTACTGGTCGTGAGTCGGATCGAGTATCTCGTCGTCTTGCGCGGTGAATCGCCAATCCAGTGACATCATGATGGCATGCCCGGATCTGGCGAGACGCCGTGCGGCAGCGTCGCTACTGCCGGCCTCGGGGCCCACCCACACTCTACTCCCACAACATCACCTGAATGGTACCACTGCCGCAGTGGGGTCAGCGCGGCTCGACGAAAATGGCGGCTTTGGAACGGTAAAGCCCCCGAGCTTCTCTGACTCCGCGCATTTCGTTCATCGCGGCAAAAGTCTAGCAGGATCAGTTACAATTGATTTCATCAGCTAGTCTCTTCTTGTCTATTCCTGCTGTGTCGACTGCAATGGCCGTCTCGGACTACCGGGAGGAAAGACTAGCGGACAGCCAAATCCGCCAAAGGCTGGTAGTCAGACAATGTGAATCGAGAGCCGCGTGACGCAACGCCCGCCACCTGGTGCATCAAGCTCGACGCCCCTGGGAAGCGTTTTCGGCTGACACCCCCGGGTCACTCCAGAATTCCGCTGCCAGAACGCCACCGGCGTAATGCCAGGGCAGCTGGAGCGTTAGAGTTGCCGACCCCTGCGCCGACCGCGGGACTGAAACCCCTTGAGCATCAAAAAAGCCTCCGTTCCATTCGAACGCCGAGGATTGCGCTGAAACGGCTTACGCCAAGAGAGATTCCTGATCTTGTAGGTCCATGCTGCCGCTTAGCGGATTTTGCCGAGGCCAGACCTGACGGATCCTCAGAACAGATGCATTGCTGCGAAGCAGATTTTTGGACATGCAGCCGTGCGGAAACCGCTCTGCGCGCATGGTAACATCCACTCACGGCACGCGCCTCCGATTTCGGTTTCTCCTCCTCGGCTCTTACAAAGCCGCACCCGATCCGGAGCCACGTTCGGACCACCGCGCTTAAGCGGCTCAGATTGCGTCCCGCAAGTCAGGGTGGTTGCTTGAGATCTTCAGTTTATCGATCAATCGCTTCGCCTTCAGGAGGTCAGGGCTATGGAACCCCTCCACAAACCTACCATAGACAGCGCTGAGCAATTCCAGTGCCGCATGCGGATTCGGCGCGCGCATTTGGCCCAGCGTTGTTGCAGCTCGTAGCTCAAAGGAAAGCGCTCCCTGATGGCCTGCGAGCAGAGCAGCACGCCGACAAAGATCGACACCATAATCCACCCGCCCGTCCGCTTCGGCTACCACACCCTTTATCCGCAAGATTTCGGGCGACCACCAATGTTCGGGATCGTTGATATCATCTCTGTCGTGTTGCAGAAGTATCGATCTGGCCTCCCCTAGCCGGCCGAGATTTGCGGCAGCCTCTGCAAGTTCGCTCCTCATGATTGGATGGAATACGCGGATGTGCGATGCGTCTTGCAAACGCAAGCCTTCCTCGACGAGCCGGCGCGCCTCATCAAATTGGCCGCGTCGCGCCTGGCAAAGGCCCAGCATCGACAACCCAAACCCATGGAACTGAACTATCCTATGCGTCCGAGCATGCTCGACCAACTCAACCATGTCGGCTTCGATCTCGTCGATATCGAGCTCGACGAAATAACGAGTGAGGCCGTTCCACATGCCGGCAACTGCGATAGGCAGCGGGAACTCCAGCGATCTGGCCACGGATACCGCTTCGCTACCAGTGCGGAGAGCCTGTTCGGGCGATCCGGTCAGCCACAAAAGACACGAAAGATTACCAAGGCCATCCGACAATCTATCATATCCGGTTTGCTTCATCATGGCCAACCGCGACGCTTCTGTATCCACCGCAATGAAGCGCTGATAATGGCTCATTGCCTTATCCAGCCTTCCGAAGTGCAGATTCGATTGTCCCAGCATCCATTCTGCTTGACCGATCGCCCCGGGGTTGCCGGAGCGCTCGGCCGTGCGCAGGCAGTCTTCGGCTACAGCAAGGCAGTCGGCGTAACACGGCGTACGAACCTGGAGTGCCCACAGAGCAAGATGACAGCTCATCTGGCTTTCGATGTCACCGAGGCTCACAGCGAGACCGAATGCCTTGTCCCAGACGGATTTGAATTCGCCGATATTACTGGCAGTGAACAGCAGCGTACTCGCGAGAGCCATGCAGATTCCAAGCTGCTGTGGCAATGGCGCGGGCGTGTAGTCAAGGAGCTTCGATGCCGTCTTCATCCAATCACGGCACTCGGTAAGAAGGCCCAGGCCGAGCCAAACCGTCGCGGACAACGCAGCGAGTTGTACTCCCATTTCGGAATCGCCTGACCGCTCGAACGACCAACTGAGCGCCGCGCGAATGTTGTCGATTTCCGCCGCCAGCGCGCGAGGGTCTTGGTTTTCGCGCGCCGCTTGGGCCAGCAGATCGCGATAGTAGATAGCGTGTCGCCGGCATAGATCGAGGTTCTCACCTGCGCGCTGCAGCTTTGACTCGGCATAGGCCCGGGTCATGTCCAGGAGCCGATAACGCCTCGACGCGCCGGGATCGGCGGACGCGAGAGACTTCGCGACTAAACCTGCGATGATCCCGTGAACTTCTAAGCTTCCCGGCTCGCCACCCGCCGTCACGCGGTGGACCGCATCAAGCGTGAACCCGCCTTTGAATACCGATAGTTGCCGGAACAGCTTTCTTTCATCCTCCGAAAGCAGATCATAGCTCCAGTCGAGCGTCGCATTCAGCGTTTGCTGACGAGGCGGCGCCGTCCGCCGTCCAGGCCATAGCAACGCGAACTGGTCGTTGAGAAGCGACGCGGTTTGCCGAATGCCGTAGGCTGCGACACGACCGGCGGCGAGTTCTATCGCGAGCGCGATGCCACCGAGCTGGCGGCACATCCCGCTCACGATCTGCGCGTCTTCGTCGACGAGCCCGTTACTACCATCACTTACAATACGATTGACGAACAACTGCACGGCCGGATACGCAAGAGCTTCGGTAGCGGTGAGTTTCTCGTCCTCTGGCGGGCTGGCCAGCGGAGGCAGCAGGTAAATGTGCTCGCCTTCCACCCGCAACGCTTCGCGGCTGGTCGCCAGAATGTAAAGGTCTGAGACCTCTCGAAAGAGGCGCTCCGCAACCCTGGCCGCTTCCGCGATGAGGTGCTCGCAACTATCCAGGACGAGCAAGACGCGCTTGCCGCGAAGCTGCGTGGCCAGTTCCGGTATCGGATCTTGCGCCCGGACTGGAAGGCGAAGGGCGGCGGTGATCGCTGGCGCGAAACACGTCGGAGAGTCGACAGGACTAAGTTCGACAAGGCACACCATACCAAGAAATTGGTCAAGGAGGTTATGAGCGACGGAAAGGACAGTTGTGGTCTTTCCTACGCCTCCCGGCCCGACGACGGTCACAAACCTGCTTGCAAGCAGTTTGCCGCAGATCTCGCGAACGTCTTCATTTCGCCCCACCATTCGGGCGAGTGGCGGCGGCAATAGATATTCGGGCTCGATAGCGGGAGCCGAGCCTGGCAATTCTTCCATCGTACCCCGTACGACTGGGGCGATAAGACAATAGCCGCGGCCGGGCACATTCGCGAGGCAACGCGTACCATCGCAGTCAAGCGCTCTACGCAGCGCCGCAACATGCACGCGAAGACTTACGTTCTCGACAAAAACGTCTCGCCAGACCTTCGCGATCAACTCTTTCTGACTAACGACTTCGCCGGGTCTATCAGCTAAAGCGAGCAAAATGTCGAACGAGCGACTTCCGAGCTTGACGACCTCAGCGCCCCTCATCAGCAGACGTTGCGACGGGAAGAGCTTGAATGTTCCAATGTGGACAACTTCGTGCAATGAACGATCCCTGCTGGGGATGAGGTTTTCAGTGCGTCACCCTCTCGAGTGCCGGTCTAGCCCTCACCAACGTCCGGCAGGCGCGATGAGCATGTCGTTGTGAGTTCTCCCCTACGAAGCCGTCATCGACTGCAACCAAGAACGAGATCTGCGCTCGACTTCAAACAATTTTTACGATCGTATAATATAACGAGCGAGCTTGATGGCAACGGGCTTCACCTGCTCCTACTATATTCGTGAACAGACGTCCGAGTCGGCTCCACCAGGACCGCTCAGGTTCTGGTGGCAACGTGCCGGAGCGCATCGAGATCGACGCTGGCGTCGCAGCCAAGTCCCCTTCAGAAGATGGACGACATCTTCGGTCGAAACGTTGCCCACCGCCCCTTTTTGCGTAGGGTTAGTCGCCCAGCCAGCCGACGGCGCCGTCGAAACTGCGAAGCCCGAACTGGCACAATGCGTAGATGTTAGTGATCGCTAAGCCGTAGATATCGTGGTGGTGGCCGTCGAGAGATTGGACCGGCACATCCTTGGTCACCAATTCGTGCATGCGCAAGATAGGTGCCGTGCCAACGCCGATGGTGTCGCCACCGGGAGTTACTCCTAAGTCGGGGCAACGCCGTCCCCGGCCATCCCTAAGTCGGTCCCTTGCGAGGCGTTAAGCCGCGATGGTAACTCAGCTCGGCGAAGCCCGTTAGACAGGTTACATTCGACTTGCGCCGCTTTGCTGCAAATGCATAAACGCGATCGCAAACATGGTTCTGCGATAGCGCCGCGATGCCGGCGAACGGCATCCGTCCCACTCCGTTCATGGATACATCATCACTTCTGTCCCAGAGGTCTTTCCGTTAGTGCTTGGGGCCTCACCTTAGCCACGCGAAGACCAGGAGCGCCCCGCTCAACTAACTGTCGCGCCTTCTGACCAGCCGTACGCTCGCGATCGCGACTTGCCTGGCGCCATGCGGCACCAGGAATATAACGAGAAATAGGAGCACACCGAACACTGCACCCGAGAGGCCCTTCGAGACGCTCTCCGCGATATTCGGCACGAAGATAATGAAGGCGGCCCCGACGATTGAGCCCGGTAGCCAGCCCACGCCGCCGACCACCATGCCAAGGAACAATGAGATCGCGAGCGCGATGGTGTAGCTGTCAGGTGCGACGAATTGCACGACGATGGCGCCAAGCGAGCCGGCGATCCCTGTGACGCCCGCAGAAACGCCGAAGGCCAGCGTCTTGTACAGCGCTACATTAACGCCCATGGCGGAGGCCGCGATCTCGTTGTCGCGGATCGCCATGAAAGCTCGCCCAGTACGTGAGCGCAACAGGTTTCCTGCGCCGACATAGACCGCAATTGCGACCGCTAGCGTGAAATAATAGAGCCACATGTCCTGGGACATCGGCAAGCCGAACGGCGCGTCGGGCTTCGTCACCACCAGGCCCTGTACGCCACCGGTCCAGGGTTCAAGAAAGTTGAGCTTGAGAAGTTGAGGCATTGCCGTCGCAAGCGCAAAGGTCGCAAGCGCAAGATAAACGCCCGACAGCCGCAGCGCCGGCTGGCCGAACAGGAAACCAACCGCAAAGCACACGATGCCGGAGATCGGTAAGGTCAGCGCGTAGTTGACGTTGTAGGTCTCCATCAAGATCGCTGATGTATAGGCGCCGACTGCATAGAATGCGCTTTGGCCGAGCGAGAACTGCCCCGAGCTGCCAGTCAAGATGTTTAACGCCAGCACCGCGAGCCCGTAGATCAGGAGCATCGTCATTTGGAAAATGAGGAAATTCTTCACCACTAGCGGCGCGAGCAGCAGCACGCCGAGTAAAGCCAGCGAGGTGCCG
This sequence comes from Bradyrhizobium ganzhouense, assembly GCF_049949285.1. Taxonomy (NCBI): domain Bacteria; kingdom Pseudomonadati; phylum Pseudomonadota; class Alphaproteobacteria; order Hyphomicrobiales; family Nitrobacteraceae; genus Bradyrhizobium; species Bradyrhizobium ganzhouense. The sequence continues at coordinate 3,862,936 of NZ_CP181318.1, read as the reverse complement.
GTATTGAGCGTCATGGACCGCTTCGGTACGGCTTCGACGGCTGTGGATTCGGTTGCGAATTCTTCGACAGCGCTCATGGTCAGACTCGTTTCACGACGGCACGGCCGAACAGACCGGCGGGTTTGACGACTAGGACAGAAATGATCAGCGCAAGCGCGATCGGTAGCTTCAACTCATTGCCAACGCCCGGAATATAGGTACCTGCCAGGTTCTCAAAGATGCCGACTAGGAAGCCACCTACCACGGCACCAAGCGGGCTTGACAGGCCGCCGAGCACGGCTGAGGCGAAGCCGTAGACCAACGTTCCAAGCATCATGTTCGGTTCCAGGAACACGACCGGCGCAATCAGCATGCCGCCGACAGCGCCGATCGAGGAGGCCATGCCCCAACCAAGCGCAATCATCCAGGATGTGTTGATGCCGACCAGCCGCGCCGATTCAGGCAACGAGGCGGCGGCCCGCATCGCGAGCCCGACCCGCGTGTACTGGAAGAAGAAGTAGAGCCCGCTCAAGAGAAGAATGGTAACCCCGATCATGCCTGCCTGGTGGGTCGAGATCAGTCGACTGCCAAGCAAAGGCGCCGATCCGAACGGGGTCGGATATTGCTTTATGGTAAAGTCCCAGATGAGTCCGGCAGAGGAATTGAGGACCGAATAGAGGGCGATAAAGCCTGCGACCTTGGTCAGAATCGGCGCTTTATCAAGCGGTTTGAACAGAATGCGCTCGATGGCGATACCGCTGATAAAGGAGAAGCCGATCGTGAGGATGAAGGCCCCCCAATAAGGCATGCCCCACTGCATCATCTGCCAGGATACGAAGGTCGAGAACATCGCCATTTCGCCTTGAGCGAAATTGAGTTGATCAATTGCCTGGTAGATCATGACTACCGCCAATGCGAGGCACCCATAGATCGCGCCAGTGGAAATCCCGGCGAGGATTTGGTTGGTGAAAAGCTCCATTGACGCTCGCTCCTTAGTAGCCCAAGTAGGACTTGCGGACATCTTCGTTGTTAGCGATGTCCTTAGCGCCACCCGACATGACAATGCGGCCGGTCTCAATCACATAAGCCTGGTCGGCAAGCTCAAGCGCGAGCTGCGCATTCTGTTCGACCACCAAGATCGAGACCTTCTCCTCGCGGTTAATCTTGCCAAGGATCGAGAACAAGTCGCGCACGACCAGCGGCGCGAGCCCGAAAGATGGCTCGTCGAGAAGCATCAGCCGCGGCCGCAGCATCAGCGCGCGTGCGACCGCCAGCATCTGCTGCTCGCCACCCGACAACGTGCCGGCCTGCTGGGTGTGGCGCCGCTTCAGTACCGGGAAATAGGCGTACATCCGCTCGATATCGGAGGCGATGCCGGCCTGGTCCTTGCGAGTGATGGCCCCGAGCTGCAGATTTTCTTCCACCGTCATTGCGGTGAAAGTGCCGCGGCCCTGCGGTACATGGGCAATGCCGAGCCGCACTATGTTTTCGGTCGACCGACCGCTAAGCGAGCGCCCCTCGAACTCGATCGCCCCTGTCGAGCGTACCATGTTGCAGACGGCGCGCAGTGTTGTGGTCTTACCCGCACCATTGGCGCCGAGCAGCGTGGTCAGACTCCCTTCGTCGAGCGAGAAATTCAGCCCATGGAGAGCCTGCACCTGGCCGTAGAAGGCGCGCAAATCCTTGACTTTCAACAGCGCCGTCATTGGTCTTTGCTCCCGAGATAGGCCTTGATGACGTCGGGGTCCGCCTGCACTTGGCCAGGAGTGCCTTCAGCGAGCTTCCGGCCGAAATTGAGCGCCACGACGTGGTCGGCGATCGACATCACAAGCCCCATGTGATGCTCAACCAGGAGCACAGTGATGTGGCGCTCGTCGCGGATCTTCCGGATCAGGTCGCCGAGCACATAGACCTCTTCATGGTTGAGGCCGCCGGCCGGCTCGTCTAGCAGCAGTATCTTTGGATCAGCTGCGAGGGCGCGGGCGAGCTCGACTCTCTTCTGGGTTCCAAACGGCAGCCCCGCGACGATGCTGTGCGCTACGTTTTCGAGGTCGAGATAGGCAAGGATCTCACGGACCTTTTTGTTCACCTCAGTCTCGCTGCGGCGAACCCAAGCCAACCGGAGCGAGTCACTAATTATGTCGCTGGAGGTTCTGGAATGGGCGCCGATTCGCACATTGTCCATCACCGACAAGTTCGCAAACAGCGCGACGTTCTGAAAGGTGCGACCGATGCCAATTTCGGCGATCCGGTGCGGCGGCCTCGTCAGGATGCTCCGGCCTTCCATCAAGATGTCGCCGGAGGACGGCTGGTAAAGCCTGCTCAGGCAATTGAACAAGGTCGTCTTTCCGGCGCCGTTGGGGCCGATCAGACCAAGAATCTGCTCGTGCCTCAGCGCAAAGGAAACGCCGTTGAGCGCAATGATGCCGCCGAAGGCAACCCCTAGGTCGCGCACCGCCAGCAGCGGTTCTTGATTGGCCAATTGCGGACGGTTCATGGCGCCTGCCAATCATGAGTGATCAACGTTGAGTACATACCTGCTCCACTCATGCCGTGATGGGCTCGACGGCCCTGATAGCCGCACGTTCTTTCTCGACCTGCGTGACATGACGTTCGCGCACATGGCCATACCCCCGGATTTTCTCCGGCAAAGACGCGAGGGCGATCGCCTTGTCGACGGTTTTCTTGTCGACCGTCGCGATCAATTCTCCAATTTCCGCCTCGTATTCTGCGAGCACACGCAAAGCTAGCCTTCGCTCCGCGTTGTTCCGGAACGGATCAAATACCGTGCCGCGTAGCCTCTTTAGGTTCTTCAACAGACCGAAAGCTCGCATCAGCCATGGCCCGATCTCCTTCTTGTAAGGATGGCCACTTCCGTCAATGCCACCGAACGGCCATGCACCAACGTTGAACCGAATTGTGTAATTGCCTTCGAAGGTCTCCTGTAATTCCTTCTTGAACACATCCGACGAGAAGAGGCGCGCCACCTCAAACTCGTCCTTTATTGCAAGCAGCTTGAAATAGTAACGGGCGATAGCCGTACTGAACCGATCGTCAAGCCCCCTCGCCTTCTCGGCAGCGATGGCGCAGTCCACGAACGCCTTGTATCGCCGTGCATACGAGGCGTCCTGATAGTTGGTAAGGTAAGTCATTGAACGCGCGACGATCGCGTCGCGCGACGTGTCGATGCGCTCCGGTATCGGCTGCGCGCTGTTCTTGGTCACGGCCTTCTCGACGGCCGCGATGTTGACCGTGGCGTGACGGCCCCAAAGGAAGCTCGTTTTGTTGAAGTCGACCTGTACGTTGTTCAGCTCGATTGCTCTCATGATTGAGTCGAGCGACAGCGGTACGTAACCCAACTGCCACGCCACTCCAAGCATGAACATATTATTAGCGAGCGGATCGCCCATCAGTCCCGTCGCAAGGCGTAAGCCCTCGATCGCAAGAACGCTCTCCCTGCCACAACGATCCTGGATTCGTCCGATTAGCGCGGTCCGGTCCATACGCCAGTCTGGATTACGGGAAAAGTCCGTCGTCGGCACGAGATCGGTCGCGACCACGACACGGCTCTGCCTTGGTTTCATGCGCGCCAGCGCCTCCTCACCCGCCGTAACGACCAGATCGCATCCAACGACAGCGTCAGCCTCGGAGTCCGCAATACGAGTCGCATGCAATTGATCCGCCGTCGGCGCGAACCGGACATGCGACATTACTGCGCCGTACTTTTGGGCGAGCCCCGTCACATCGAGCACCGACACAGCGAGACCTTCGACATGGGCCGCCAGGCCAAGAATCTGGCCGACCGTGACGACACCGGTGCCGCCCACGCCCGTGAGGAGTATCGAATAGTCGCGTGTGAGCTGAGGCCTCTTCGGCATGGGAAGGACCGGAAAATCTATGCCAACGACGCCGTTCTTTTTCGCCTTCCGCAGGGACCCGCCATACACCGTCACAAAGCTCGGACAAAAACCTTCGACGCAACTGAAGTCTTTGTTGCAGGAGCTCTGATTGATCTTGCGCTTGCGGCCGAATTCGGTCTCGAGCGGTTCGATCGACATGCAGTTCGACACCGTCGAACAGTCGCCGCAGCCCTCGCAGACTGCTGCGTTGATGAAACTGCGCTTTGCAGGATCGGACCATTTGCCACGTTTTCGTAGACGACGACGTTCAGTGGCACAGGGCTGGTCGTAGACGATAACAGTGACACCCTCGATCTCGCGACATCGCAACATCACTTCGTCAAGATCGTCTCGTGAAAGGAGCGATACTTCGGCGGGCAGACTTGCGGATTCGTACTTTTCAAGATCGTCTGTGAGCACAAAAAGGGCTTTGGCGCCCTCGGCCTTCAGTTCGGTGACGATCTGATGAACCGAAAGGTCGCCCTCGATCGGTTGGCCTCCAGTCATCGAGACGAAGCCGTTGACCAAAACCTTGTAGGTAATGTTCGCCTTCGCGGCGATCGACTGCCGAATCGCAAGGAAGCCCGAGTGAAAATAGGTGCCATCGCCAATATTGGCGAATATGTGCTTTTCGTTCGTAAATCTATGCTGTCCTAGCCAGTGAACGCCCTCCGCACCCATCTGAGCAAAGATCGGCAGGGTCTTGGTTGGATCGTTGTACGCCGCCATGCCGTGACAACCTATGCCTGCGATTGCCCGAGAGCCCTCCGGCACCTTCGTTGAGCGATTGTGCGGGCAGCCAGAACAGAAGCCGGGGTTCCGATTTGGAGCGCCTGGATCGGCGCCCCCACCTCGTTTCGTTGCAGGTAGCTTTGGCAGGACGTTCGACAGACTCGGGCGCAGTTTGCCCAATTGCGTTGAAATTGCGTGTCTGATCGATGCCGACGACAGTTCACCCCAGCCCTGTAGGACCACCTCTCCACGCTCAGGCGCGAAAGCCTGCGCATTGGCGTACTTCCCGATAACGCGCGGCTGATTTGGAAGAGCCAGGTCGTATAAGATTGCCTTCAACTGATCTTCGAGAATGCCACGCTTCTCTTCCACGACGAGAATCACATCGAGACCAGCCGCGAATTCGCGAATGAACTCGGGATCCAGCGGCCAGATCATGCCCACCTTGCCAACGCGAATCCCGAATTCCTTCTGGCCGTCTTCGTTGAGCTCGAGGCCGGCCAATGACTGCATCACGTCCTGGAACGACTTGCCCGCAGACAGGATACCCAGCCGGGCATCGCGTACCTCGCTGACCATGTAATTCAGACGGTTCGCGCGCGCATAGGCAATTGCGGCCGGCAAACGATGGTTGACGAGCCTTTCCTCGCCGCCTAGCGGCCGATCGAAGACGCGAAGGTTGCGGCCTTCTGGTCCGAGCTCCGGAGCAGCGGCAAGATCGGGCAGTACGATCACCGGCGCTTCGGGATCGACATAGACGGATCCGCCGCCTTCGACAACGTCGTTATGCACCTTGAACCCAACAGCGCAGCCCGAGAAACGGCTCAGTGCGATACCGTGAAGCCCTAACTCCAACAGCTCTTGGGTGTTCGAGGGATAGAGCACGGGCATGCCCGTTGCGATAAAAATCGGGTCCGAGAAGTTATAGACGGTGGACGACTTGACGCCATGGTCGTCGCCGGCGATTGCCAGCACACCACCCTTGCTGTTCGCGCCAGCGACGCCAAGATGGCGAAAGGCGTCAGCACTCCGGTCCGTACCCGGCCCCTTGCCATACCAGATCGAGAACACGCCATCGACCTTGGCACCCGGAATCTGACCGACATATTGCGCGCCCCAGACCGCTGTCGCGGCAAGTTCCTCGTTGATGCCCGGCATGAAGTAGATGTTGTGCCGCTCGAGCAGCTCCTTCTGCGCCCACAGCTCCATGTCGTAGCGGCCGAGCGGAGAGCCGCGATAGCCGGAGATGAATCCCCCGGTATTCAATCCGGCCGCCTTGTCGCGAATCGCCTGCTGGATTGGCAGCCGGGTCAACGCCTGCGTGCCGGTCAGGTAAATCCACCCGTCCTGAACGTTGAACTTGTCGTCTAGCGTGACGTTTTCCCGGGCAACGAGAGCATTCATTTTCAAGTATCCGCTACTTCTCGATTTTCACCAGGGCTGCCCCACACCGCTGCGGCCTTCCAGCAGCATGACCGCTGCGGAAGGAGCCAGCTCTGAATGCGAGAATCGAATGGCACTTCAATCAATTCAAGAGCGCCGTCAGTTTCGACGTCACGGCATCTCCCATTTCTGTGGTCGAGATGTACGTGCCGCCATTAGCTATGTCCGCAGTACGGGCGCCGGACGTAACCACGTCCGAAATGGCGCGTTCGATCAAATCAGCTTCTGTCCCTAAACCGAATGAGAATCGGAGCATCATGGCGACACTCAAAATCGAGCCGATCGGATTCGCCAAACCTTTTCCGGCGATGTCGGGAGCGCTCCCATGCACTGGCTCGTAAAGGGCCGCGCGCCGTCCGCTGCCCTGAATAGGACCGAGCGAAGCCGACGGCAACATTCCTAATGAGCCGGCGGCCATCGCAGCGCAATCGGAGAGAATGTCGCCGAATAGATTGTCGGTTACAACTACGTCGAATTGAGCGGGCGCACGTACCAACTGCATTGCGCAATTGTCCGCAAGCATATGGGTCAGCTCCACATCGCCGTATTCGGTATCGTGAATCGCCTGCACTTCCTCGCGCCAAAGCGCACCAGCCTCCATCACGTTTTCCTTGGCTACAGAGCAGACCCGCCCGTTTCTCGTGCGCGAAAGATCAAATGCGGTGCGCGCAACCCGCTGAATTTGGGAGGACGTGTAAACGTGCGTGTTGACGCCGCGTCGCTCGCCGCTTGGCAGCGTTTCGACACCTCGCGGCTCGCCAAAATACATCCCCCCTACGAGTTCCCGTACGATCATCACATCGACGCCCTCAAGCGCACGCTGCTTGAGGGACGACGCCTCATAGAGCGCGGGTATGATCTTGACCGGTCGCAGGTTCGCGAACAGATCGAAGTCGCGACGCACGACCAGGAGGCTGCCAATTTGGCGCGCCTGAACGGGAATCGCGTCGAAAGCGGGGCCACCGGTTGCGCCGAACAGAATTGCATCAGCTTCGCGCATCGCTAGGCGCGTCGCCTCTGGCAACACTTTGCCGCAAGTCCGATACGCCTCGGCACCATAATCGACGTCCAGCAGCTTCACCGGAAGCGAACGTCTTTCGGCCACCAGTGCAAGGATTCGACGCCCCTGCGCAGTGACCTCGGGGCCGATCCCATCCCCGGCAATCACCGCAACGCTGCGAATATCGGAACGCGTCACGACTGAGCCTCGACCGTTTCATAGATCCACGGTCGGACCCTGCGGTCGCGCTCCTGATGCGCGGCGATCTCTTCTTCACGCTTCAGAGTGAGTCCGATATCGTCCAATCCTTCAAGCAGAGCTTCTCGTCGCAACTCCGGAAGTTCGAAAGAGTACTCATTACCCCGGGGCGACACGACAAGTCGGCGCTCAAGGTCGACAGTTACCAGCGTCATTCCGGCACCCGGCTCCAGTTCCGAGACGATTTCCTCAATTGAACTGCGGGGGAGTGCAACGGGCAACATGCCGTTCTGAAAGCAGTTGTTGTGAAAGATTTCGCCAAAGCTTGGCGCCAGCACCGCCTTCAGACCGATTTTCATCATCGCCCAAACGGCTCCCTCACGTGAGGAACCACACCCGAAATTCGCGCCCGCCAGCAGAATCTCAGATCCACGATACGGCGCTTGGTTGAGAACAAATTCGGGATTCTCCGAGCCGTCGGGCGAATAACGGAGCGCGCCAAAGCACCACCGGCCCAAGTCGCTGTCATCAGTCATACCAACGAGCTTCTCGATCCGGATGATCACATCGGTGTCGATGTTGTCACGCAAAAGCGGGGCAGCCGTCGCTGTCAGTACGCGAAACCGCTTCATGCTAAGCTCGCAGCCTGCGGACGTCTGCGATATGCCCGGCGATAGCTGCAGCCGCAGCCATGGCGGGACTCGCAAGATGGGTGCGGGCCTCCGGACCCTGCCGACCCACGAAATTCCGATTTGAGGTCGAAACCGATCGCTGACCGGGTGGGACAGTCTCGCCGTTCGCGGCGAGGCACATCGAGCAGCCGGGCTCCCGCCACTCGAAGCCGGCCTCAGTAAATACGCGGTCAAGCCCCTCGGCCTCAGCTTGGTGTTTGATGGCTACCGAGCCGGGCACGACCCAGGCACGCACTGTCGGTGCGACTCTGCGCCCGCGAGCAACGTCGGCTGCCGAGCGGAGATCGGATATGCGACTGTTCGTACAAGACCCGATGAAGACCCAGTCGACGGGCGTACCCATAATGGGCTTACCTGGCTCAAGCCCCATATAGCTCAGGGCCGCGATGGCAGCCGTCCGCTTGCCGGTTTCCAATATAAGGGCTGGGTCAGGTACCACGCCGTCGATCGGTAGAACTTGTTCTGGACTTGTACCCCAAGTGACGTGAGGCGCGATGCGATCAACATCGATCTTTACCTCTTGATTGAACTCCGCATCAGCATCTGAAGCAAGAGTACGCCAGTAGGCCACTGCGCGATGCCACAGGTCCCCGGTCGGCGCGAACCTGCGGTCTTTCAGATAGCCGACGGTCGTTTCGTCTGGCGCGACCAGACCCATCTTGGCACCCAACTCGATCGACAGGTTACAGACGGTCAGCCGGCCTTCGATTCCCATGTTGCGGATGGCACTTCCTGCATACTCCACTGCATAGCCGGTACCTCCGGCGGCCCCGATCTTCCCGATCAGGTGTAGAATAAGGTCTTTCGCCGTCACCCCGGGACCCATGGTGCCCTCGAACCAAATGCGCATCGTTTTCGGTCGCGACTGCACCAACGTTTGTGTCGCGAGCACGTGAACGAGCTCCGTCGACCCTATGCCGAATGCCAGGGCGCCCATCGCCCCTTGAGTGCAAGTGTGGCTGTCGCCACAAACGAGGAGCGCTCCCGGTAACGTCAGCCCAAGCTCAGGCCCGATGACGTGAACGATCCCTTGCCCGGGTTCGTCGATGTCAAACATGCGCACGCCCGCGTCACGTGTGCCGGCACGCAAGCCATTCAGGAGCCGGATCCCGGTTTCCGTCGTACCGATGCGGCCCTGAGCGCTCGAAATCGCATGGTCGGCGGTTGCGAATGTCAGCTCGGGATTGCGAATACGCAGCCCGCGCTGCTTCACATCGAGCATCGCTGCTGGCCCACCGAGATCGTGCATAATGTGGCGGTCGATGTGCAAAAGGAAAAAGTTGTCGCCGAGATCTGCGACGACGTGGTCGTCCCATATCTTGCGGAACATAGTTCTCCCAGCCATCCCTTTCCCACCCTCTCTCTTGCTCAACTAGCGTCTCATAGGCTGGTGACTGGCTCTCCCGGCCCGTCTGGCTCGGACATTAATGCTTCTCGATCGATTTCACATCCATGGTCATTCGCCGAAGACCAAAACATCACATATGTGATTAAGCGACTTCACCTAGAAATGTAGGTGTCGAAGCCTCGCAAACCATCGCGTATATCCCGCTGCGCTGGGATGTCACGATGCGACCAACAACGATGACGCGAGGTGAAGAAACGGATGAGTTACAAGCAGATCAAGTACGAGGTTGAGGATCAAATCCTGACGATCACGCTGAACCGGCCCGACAAGCTTAACGCCTATACTCGCACCATGCAGTCCGAGATGATCGACGCATTCGATCGCGCCGATCAGGACAACAATATTCGCGCCATCATCGTCACGGGCGCCGGGCGTGCGTTCTGTGCCGGCGCCGATCTCTCTGAAGGCGGGAAGACTTTCGACATCGCGGCGCGGACGAATGGCGAAGTGGCATGGAGCGACGATGCCGTACGCGACGACGGTGGCCGGCTGACGCTGCGCATCTTCAAGAGTCTCAAGCCTGTAATCGCCGCGGTTAACGGCCCTGCCGTAGGCATTGGCGTCACTATGCAGCTCGCGATGGATATCCGCATCGCCGCTGATAGTGCCCGCTTCGGCTTTGTGTTTTCGCGACGCGGTATCGTACCCGAGGCGTGTTCAAGCTGGTTTCTGCCTCGTATCGTCGGTATCGCTCAAGCACTGGAGTGGACGTATTCGGGTCGCTTATTTCATGCGCACGAGGCGCTCACTGGCCGCTTGGTCAGCCGCGTGGTCTCTCCCGAAATGTTGCTGCCGGCCGCGCGCGAACTTGGCCGCGAGATAGCCGATAACGCGGCGCCAGTGTCGGTGGCACTGATCCGGCAGATGATGTGGCGCATGCTTGGCGCCGACGATCCGATGGAGGCGCACAAGATCGACAGCCGCGGCATGTATTCCCGCGGCGCCTCCGCCGATGTGCGCGAGGGCGTGGCATCATTTCTGGAGAAACGGCCAGCCGTGTTCACTGACAAGGTGTCCGACGACATGCCGCCGTACTATCCTTGGTGGCAAGAGCGAGACTATCAATAGGCAGCGCCCAGCTCCATGCGCGCAGCGTTGTCCTCACAGTGGAATGGTAACCGGGTCGGATCGGTTTATCGTCTGCGCCAGAAACTTCGAGTAGAAACATGATCACCGAGCCGCTGCCGTCACGCGAATCGATGGAATTCGACGTCGTCATCGTCGGCGCCGGCCCCTCGGGCCTGGCCGCGGCGATCCGGCTGAAGCAGATCAATGCCGATCTCAACGTCGTCGTGGTGGAGAAAGGCTCCGAGGTCGGTGCGCACATTCTCTCCGGTGCCGTGATCGATCCAGCCGGGCTCGACAAGCTGATCCCGGACTGGCGCGAAGATTCCGATTGCCCGCTGAAGACGCAGGTCAAGGACGATCGCTTCTACTGGATGACGGCGGGCGCCGCGATCAAGCTGCCTGGCTTCATGATGCCGCCGCTGATGGACAACCATCACTGCTATATCGGCTCGCTCGGCAATGTCTGCCGCTGGCTGGCGCGCAAGGCCGAGGCGCTCGGCGTCGAGATCTATCCGGGCTTTGCCGCCGCCGAAGTGCTCTATGACGAAAAGGGCGCGGTGAAAGGCATCGCCACCGGCGACATGGGTATCGGCCGCGACGGCAAGCCGAAGGATTCTTTCACCCGCGGCATGGAGTTGCTCGGCAAGTACACGCTGTTCGCCGAAGGCGCGCGCGGCAGCCTGACCAAGCAGCTGATCGCAAAGTTCGCGCTCGATGCCAAGAGCGAGCCGGCGAAGTTCGGCATCGGTCTGAAGGAAGTCTGGCAGATCGATCCCGCCAAGCACCAGAAGGGCCTGATCCAGCATTCGTTCGGCTGGCCGCTCGACCTGAAGACCGGCGGTGGTTCGTTCCTCTATCATTACGACGACAATCTCGTCGCCGTCGGCTTCGTCGTGCATCTGAACTACGACGATCCGTATCTATCGCCGTTCGACGAGTTCCAGCGCTTCAAGACTCATCCGTCGATCCGCGGCACCTTCGAAGGCGCCAAGCGCCTTGCCTATGGCGCGCGTGCCATCACTGAAGGCGGCTACCAGTCGGTGCCGAAGCTGACATTCCCCGGCGGCGCGCTGGTCGGCTGCGCGGCTGGCTTCGTCAACGTGCCCCGGATCAAGGGGGTGCACAACGCGATGGGTACCGGCATGCTCGCTGCCGAGCATGTCGCGGCCGCGCTCGCCGCCGATCGCGCCAATGACGAGATCGTCGATTACGAGAGCGCCTGGCGGTCCTCGTCGGTCGGCAAGGATCTGTTCCTGGTCCGCAACGTCAAGCCGCTGTGGTCGAAGTTCGGCACCGTGCTTGGCGTAGCCCTCGGCGGCCTCGACATGTGGTTCAACACGCTGTTCGGCACCTCGCTGTTCGGCACGCAGTCGCACGCCAAGCCCGATCGCTCGACACTCGATCCGGCCAAGCAGCATGCGCCCAAGAACTATCCGAAACCGGACGGCAAGATCTCGTTCGACAAGCTGTCCTCAGTGTTCCTGTCCAACACCAACCACGAGGAGGATCAGCCGATCCATCTCCGGGTGGCCGACATGAATCTCCAGAAGATGTCCGAGCATGATGTCTTCGCCGGCCCGTCGAATCGCTACTGCCCGGCCGGCGTCTATGAGTGGGTCGAGGAGGGTGCGGCTCCGCGCTACCAGATCAACGCCCAGAACTGTGTCCACTGCAAAACCTGCGACGTGAAGGATCCCAACGGCAACATCACCTGGGTTCCTCCGGAGGGGGGCGGCGGACCGAACTACGAGGCGATGTAATACAGCTCATGACTGGCATTTTCCCGCCAGGCCTCGACGATAGATGGTCTCCGCCGCATCGCTCATTGCCGCCCGTACCGCGTTGCGCTTAGCCGCGGACAAACGAATCGTATATTTTGTTCGTCACAACTGATTTAGCGGTACACGGCCTGCGCAGACTGCCTCTTCGGCCCGTAACCGGACGCTTCCGTCTTTCAGATTCCAGAAAGCCGTTGACTGACGTCCACCACTGCGACGATTCTCATTGGGATCTTTCCTAACCCGCCGCTCGTCGCGTTCCACTAGTTATGTCAATCGGCCTTGGCCGGGATTTCGCTCGCCCGCCGAGAACCGCGAGAATCCCTCATCCTGCGCCACGCTTAATGACCGGATACGAGCATTGGTAGACAGACCGTACTCGAACGACTGGCGCCAGGCAGAAATCGATGCAGGAATCACGTCCAAAGCGCGTTTGCTTTCTGAAAGAGCGACTGCATCAAATCCGCCGACGACTTTCGCCAAGCGACCGGCCTCCTCCATCAACCCGGCAAGTGGCACCGAGCGGTTGACCATCCCCCAGGTCTCCGCGGTGCGGCCGTCGATGCGTTGGGCTGTCAATACCAGCCAGGCCGCACGCTTGGCGGTGAGCTGGATTTGGGCTCCCGGCCCCGAGAATTGCGGATAGGCTGCAAAGCCGATCTCCGGCATTCCGATTTCAGCCTCGTGGGCGGCAACGGCTAGGTCGCAAACACTCACGAGCGTCGCTCCGCCGCCCAAGGCCAGTCCGTTGATGGCGGCGATAAAGACCGCAGGGTGCTCGCGGATTGCGATCAGCACCTCAATCCAGTCCGACCGGGGATCGGGGGCGATTGCTGCCTCGGCATCCGCGCGTGCTTCCTTCAGATCGACGCCAGAGCAAAACGTATCACCAGAACCGGTCAACACGATCGCCCGGCATTCGCCGCGTAGGGAGCTCAGCGCGTCGAAGAGTTCCCGACGCGCAGCGCGGTTCATGGCATTCTTCTTTTCTGGACGGTTGAGGCTTACAACGGCATAGCCTCCGCATTGTTCTACAGTCACGAGCGACGACATTCAGCGTTCCTTGATTGGTGAATGACAGCTTCGAGGGCGCACGCCAGTTCCGGCCTTGGCCATCGGGAGCCAAACAAAGACCAGAACTGAGCGGCCCCGACTGCTTACCAAAATCGTCCGACTAAGCCTGCAAATGTTTCGCGAAAAATGCCAGGCTACGCGGCCACGCGATATCCGAGCTTGTCTTGTCATAGCTGGATCGCTCGTCGCAATGGAAGCCGTGCTCTGCACCGGGATAAGTGAAGACCTCGACGTCCGGCTGCTTGGCCTTGATTGTTTCGACGTCGGTCAGAGGAATATGCGCGTCCTTCTCACCGAAATGTAGTTGCGTTGGCACTCTCGGTCTCTCATCTGCGAAGTGTATGAGGCCACCCCCGTAGTATCCGACCGCAGCGGAAAGACCGGACGACCGAGCTGACGCCAGGTACGCGATGACTCCTCCAGAGCAAAAGCCGATGATGCCGACCGGTCCGATAGACTTTGCCGCGTCGATCGCCGCCTGCGTATCGCGCACAAACGCCGCCCAATCCGGATTGCCGGCGAACTTCTTCAATGCATTCTGGACTTCATCGGGCGAGTATCCACTTTGGAAATTTGGCTCTACGCGGTCGAAAATCGATGGTGCGAACGCCGCATAGCCTTCCTTCGCGAGCCGATCGCAGATCGAGCGGATGTGATGGTTGACGCCAAAGATCTCTTGAGCCACGACGATCGCGCCCTTGGGCACGCCAGCAGGATCAGCGCGATAGCAGCCAACTTGAAACCCATCTGATGCCGTCAGTTTGATGTCTTGTCCCATGACCGATCCTTTTTCAATTGAAGTTGCACTTAGTCGAGCTTGCGACAACATTGTACGTCCGTTGCTGCCACATCGATTACGAAACGGCCTGCCAATGACCCAGGCAAACCGGCACAGGAAGAGCGCTTGGATACGATTTCACGCGCCGACCCCATCCTCGCGGTAACTCGGCCCCATGACGACACCAAACACCTGGATCAGCCCTCGAGCGCCGTAACGGCCTCGCGGGGCCTTCACTTCACCGGCGTCGGCTGATAGCCGAGCAGACGCCATTGTCCATCCAGGCACCGAAGCACAGCCAGGAAGCGATTATCCAACGTCAGCGGCGAGCCATTGAAGTACCCCTGTGCTCTCATTCGACCGCGAAGGAGCGCCAGGTTGGGAAGCACAACGGCACTTTGTTCGTCGATCGAGATAGACTCATACCGGTAGTATCCGGTCTGCACTCTTGCGAGATACGATTCCTTATCATCGGTTTCGGAATTCGAATGGGCGTAGACGAGCAAATCGTCTAGAACTTCACGCAAGACATTTACGTCTGCCTTTTTCATGGCCTCATATCGGCGCCGTTCTACTTCTGCGATCTCTTGATCCGAAGTCGTCGAACCATGCGCGCCTTCAAACAAGATTGGTGACATTACTGTTCCATCGTCCTGCGACGCGCTGGTCGCCTGCGATCAAAGGACCGCGCAAGCGGTTTTGAACTCAAGACGTGGAGAACGGGCGAACACCTTCGACTGATCGCCATATCCGAGGTTGCACAGGAAATTGGACTTGATCTGTGTACCTCTAAAAAATTCCTGGTCGACGCCAGCATTGTTAAAGCCCGACATTGGCCCGCAATCCAAGCCGAGCGCACGTGCAGCGATGACGAGATAAGCCCCCTGGAGGCTGCTGTTGCGAAAGGCCGTCGCCTCGATCAGCGGCAATTTATCCTCAAATATGGCTCTCGCATTCGGCAAATGCGGAAACAGTGCGGGCAGATGCTCATGGAAAGCGAGATCGTAGCCAACGATAGCTATGACAGGCGCGGCCATCGTCTTGTCGACGTTTCCCGGCGCAAGGTGGGGCTTGAGACGTTCCTTCGCGGGCGCCGTACGCAGGAAACACAACCGCATTGGTTGCGTGTTCATACTTGTCGGGCCGAACTTGACGACATCATACAGCTCGCGGAGCAGACTGTCAGGTACTGGCGTGTCTAACCATGCATTGTGCGTGCGGGCATCCAGAAACAGATCGCGAAGTCCGCGCTCGTTGATACGCGGAGCCAATCCCGGGTCTCCATTCAGTGATTGCATCGCGATTCTTCATCCTCTGTTGCGATATGAATTGTTGGTGGCTCTACCAGCACTCATCCGGCGCGGAGCCGCCACCGTCTTTCCTCATGCCACGCTGGAAGGCGGGAAAAGAAGCTCCGGCGTGCCGGGCGGTATGAAGTCGACGGCGTTCGGCGCCCCCTCCTCGCGCCACATCTCATAAGCGATTTCGCGGACGATTTTCCCATCTTTCATTTCGAAGAGATGCGTCAAGCGCACGGCAAGCTCCGCCCCGACGGGATAGGGAATGTTGGGCATTTCGTTGCCGACCACAGTTATGTGCCCGATCTGATCGTCGAACACGAATTGCTCGGTAGCGAACCTGCGCAAAGGTACGACCCGACGATATGCGACAGTGCGGAAAATCGCACGATAAGCCTCCAGGATCTCACTCTTATCGTTCATCACGATACCGCGCGTGGGCGCCTCCCAGCTGATTGTGTCGCCGTAAAGGGCAATGGCCCGTTCGACATGCTCGGGCGTCTCGTTGTGGAAATGCGCTTCGACTACTTTCAGATTGCGCGCGATGATCTGCTCGCGCGTCAGAGCGCTATCTGGCGCCGTTGTATCCACCACGAGCGGCCCTTCAATGTTTCGTTCCACCCCTGCCATTTTGTCCTCCGCCTTTTTACTTGCGATGCGTGCCATCGACGATCTTGTTGGTAATGCTGCCGATCCCTTCGATCCACGAGGTGAGCAAAGCACCCGGCTTCATGTAGACTCGCGGATTCCGACCAATGCCGACACCATCGGGTGTGCCGGTCAGGATGACATCGCCCGGTCGCAGGGTGACATGGCGCGACGTAAAGGCGATTAGGTCTGGAACACTGAACACCATGTCAGCCGTCGTTCCTTGCTGCATGACATGTCCGTCCACTATGGTCTCGAGCTTCAAATCTGCGACTGAAATGGCATCCGCCGATACGATGAAGGAACCGATAGGGCAACTCTTGTCGACGTTTTTGCCTAGCGCCCACTGCCCCGTGCTCAGCGTTACTGATTGAAGTTGCGCAGTGCGACCGCTGACATCGTTGGCGACGGTGTATCCGAATACGTTTTCTGCAGCTGTCTTCTCGTCAGCATCGATGGTCGTGGCGCCCACGATGGCGGCCAGTTCAATTTCCCAGTCGAGACCGTGCGGCTCTGCGGCCGGGACCGGTATCTGCGCGCCATCGACGACGAGCTCGGAAGCCCATCGTGCGAACAGGTTTGGGAAGGTTGGCGTCGGAAGCTTCGATTCGACGCCGTGCTTAACGTAGTTGATCGCCGCACAAACAATCTTCGCATCGCGCGGCACAGGCGGCGCGAGAGTCAAGGCGGTGAGCGGAATTTCACCCTTGCTCAGTCCCGCCGCGCGCTGTCTCCAGCCAAGCAGATCCTCATAAAACGCATCAACGGTAGCGAGCGGTGCGACCCTGTCGTCGATCACGGCTCCCATCATACGGTCCTGCGGATCACGCCCGCCGGACTTGACGTAGCCAACAAAACGCATGCTTCGTACTCCAAGAGCTAGTTCGATGCCGGAAAGGCGAGATCGACTTTTGTGGCGTTGGAGGCGGGCCAGCGCGCCGAGACGGTCTTCGTTCGCGTGTGAAAGGCGATTGCGCCCGGGCCAAACAGCTTCGTCTCGGTAAAGGCACTGTCCTTCCAGCCGGCGAAATTATGAAAGAACACGGGGAACGGTATCGGTACGTTGATGCCGATCTGACCGGCCTCGACTTCGTCCACGAAACGGCGAGCAAGTCCGCCGTCGTTGGTAAAAATCGCCGCCCCATTGCCGAGCGGGTGCCCCGCAATGGTCTCGATGGCGTCCTGGTAGCTAACCGCACGAACGACCGAGAGTACCGGGCCAAACAATTCATCGGAATGGACAGCCATCCCGGGACGGACATGATCCACGAGACTTGGGCCAAGAAACCAGCCCTCACCGTTTGTCACGACACTACGGCCGTCGACCACAAGCGACGCGCCTTCAGATGCGGCCTTGGAGAGATAGGAGACAATCCGGTCACGACTTTCCGCTGTGATGAGTGGTCCGACTTCAGTACCGGCATCAGCTGGATCACCGGTGCGTAATTTGGCAAGCCGCCCCCGGATCTTCTCCACGAGCTCGTCGGCAATTGCGCCGACAGCGACCACCACAGACACTGCCATGCAACGCTGCCCTGCCGCCCCATAGGCAGCGGAGACGGCCGCATCGGCGGCAAGATCTAGATCTGCATCCGGCAGGACAACCATGTGGTTCTTGCCACCACCAAATGCCTGCACCCGCTTATTGCGAGCGACACCGGCAATTCGAATGGCCCTGGCGACAGGCGTCGAGCCAACAAAACTGATGCCTGCAACGTCTGCATGCCCGACCAGACGATCGGCGATTGCCTTACCGCCAAGCACTACATTGAGAACGCCTCGCGGAAGACCCGCGCTCGAGAATATCTCGGCGAGGCGGAGCGTAGCCGAGGGGTCGCGATCGCTTGGCTTGAGGACGACCGTGTTGCCACAAGCGAGCGCCATAGCACTCTGCACCACAGGGATCAGCACTGGGAAGTTAAAGGGGCTAATCGCAGCAACCACGCCGATCGGAAATCGAACCTCCATCGCGTCGATGCCACGCGAAACGCCGGGGCTGAACGCGCCACCGTACCAGCTTCCAATCGACGCCAGCTGACCCAGCACCTCGATGGCACGATCCACCTCGGCGCCGGCATCTGCGAGCGTTTTGCCGAGTTCGGCAACGACGATGTTTACCAGCTCGTCGCGAGCACTCCTGAGTGCAGTGCGCAGATCGAGCATTATGGTCGCGCGATTTTGCAACCCTAGCGAAGACCAGGCCGGAAAGGCAGAACGGGCTGCGGCAACGGCTCGATCGACGTCGGCAGAGGTCGCGACCGCCGCAATGGCGGTAGGTTTTCCATTCGATGGATTGAAGATTTGTAAACCGCTGTCGACCGGAAAGAGTTCACCGGCAATGAAGTGGCCGACATGCTTCATTTCTCGCCTCCTGACCGCGCTCTTGCAAGATTGCGCGCCCGGCCGCCTCGACCCGCACGCTCCTCATCTCTCTATCAAATCCATATCTGACATTTTGTCAATACTGACGACTCGTACACCTTTCTCGGAAACCGTCCGGAATGGGCATCTTCGGCAGGTTCTTGCCGTGGCGCGTCTTGCCTTAACTAGATCTTGACCTGCCGATCAAACGCAGCCGGATCCCAATAATCCCTGTGTTCGATGATCCGTCCGCCGACGAGGCGTATGAAGCAACAGCCCTGAACCCGAAACGACTTTCCGGTTGGAAGTTCGCCAAACGACTCGCCCAGGAAGGTGCCCGACATGATCCATTCCCCGGCAGCAGCGTCTCCCGTCACCACGCAATGTCCCACCTCAATCTTGAAGTCTGGAAATGTTGCAAATGTCCCTTGGAAGAAGGTCTTGATGGCCTCTCGCCCGTGGAACGCCTTATCCAGGGCGACGTCGCAATAGCGAGCATTGTCGGCGAACAGACTTAGGAACAGCGGAGCGTCTTGCGTGCTCCAGGCCCGAGCCCATCGCATGACCACGTGGTCCGCACCGTTGGCGATGCCTGGCTGACTCATGAGATCTCCTCCACCAATTGCCGTGAGGCACTCATCACCAACGCGCCGACCCCGATCGCCGGTCGCCATATCAAGAGCAGCCTCGTCATAAATGACACATCATCCATAATTGAATAGAATCGACCCACCGCCGTGGCGATGTTAGGGTTTTGGATCGAGAATCGAGTTCACTGGCTTCCTCGACGAAAACAAGTCGCGGCGGCCGGCTTGTTGCGACTGATCAGGGTGTAGATGGCGACCAAAACTACTAAGGACGACGCGCCCGCGACCGCGAACCGAAATCAGCGCAGGCGCCAGCGGACGCGCGAAACGATCCTTGCCGCGGCTGAGCTGGTTTTTCGACGCAAGGGAATCGATGGCACGACCGTCAACGATATCACCGAGCAGGCAGACGTCGCTTATGGCTCGTTTTACAATCACTTCAAATCGATCGACGAAATCGTCGGAGCACTGGTCGCAGCCTCGCTGCAGCGGGTCGCGGACCGGACTGACAGCATCCTGGGACAAGCGGAACGCGTCGAATTGCTTCCTTGCGTCGGTGCACGGGTGATCATACGCACCCTCTGGCAAGATCCCGCAATCCGTTGGCTGCTCGGCCGCCCTTACGTCTTCGTGGAAGAATTCTACAAGGTGGCCACGCCGTACATGGTCGCGTTTGAGCGGCAGGCCGTTGAGACAGGCGTCTTGCGGCCGGCGGGAGGCCACGAATACTGGCTGAAGGTTTACCCGTGGATTCTCATTGCGGAGCTGACAGCGCTCGCGGACACTGGAAACATTGCCGAGCATGAGGAACGCTTTGCGCGGGTCAGCTTGCGCTTGCTCGGTGTGGATGATGCCCTCGCGCCAAAGCTTATCGCGCGTTCTCGAGAGCTGGTTACCGAAAGCGGCATACCCGAGCCCAAGGTGCGTAGTTCCAGACGAACTAGAAGCGCCGCGGCGTCGTAGAAGCGGCCGACCATGATTCATCTGCCCCTCCCGGCAATTTCTCGAAGGCTCGGGACGAAGAGATCAGGCGTGACGTCAAGATCGGCAACGCCCGGCGGATTATAGCGGCTAAGGTCGGCGATGCCGTGGCTGGCGAGCACCTCATCGTCGACGAAGAAGTTGCCCGTTACGGTCTTTGCATCCGACGTAAGGATTAGGTAGGCGGCGTCTGCCATGATCGCGGGAGAGCGCAATCGGCCAGTATCAAGATGCCCCTTGAACTCAGTCATCGCAGCGGTGTCGATGGCCGTTCGCGGCCAAAGCGCGTTGGCAGCAACGCGTCCGCGAAACTCGCCAGCTACACCGAGCGTCACGAGGCTCATGCCGAATTTCGCGATTGAGTAAGCGACATGTGGTGCGAACCATCGCTCTTCCATATGGAGCGGAGGCGAAATCGCAAGGACGTGCGGGTTCTCGGCGAGGAGAAGATGCGGCAGGCACTTTTGGGTTACCAAGAAGGTACCGCGCGTATTGACACCATTAATCAGATCGTAGCGCTTCATAGGCGTGTCGAGAATCCCCGTCAGCCGCACCGCGCTGGCATTGTTGAGGCAAATATCGATGCCGCCGAACCGCTCGACCGTCGCCGCCACGGCGGCTTCGACCTGCTCTTCTTCGCGAATATCGCAGACGAGCGGCAGCGCGTGTCCGCCGGCGTCCTCAATCTGCTTCGCCGCAGAATAGATAGTCCCCGGCAACGAAGGATGTGGATCCGCCGTCTTAGCGGCGATAACCACGTTAGCTCCGTCACGCGCTGCACGAAGCGCAATCGCGAGTCCGATTCCACGTGAGCCCCCGCTGATGAAGATCGTCTTGCCGAACAGTGTCGAGGTCATAAAGGCATTTCCCGATTTTACTGAAGTTGCAGAATGAGCGCTGGCGCGCTCTGAGACAGTCTCCGCTCCACCATATTGGGCTTACAACGTCGCCAAGCAGCGCTCCCGTTTCAGTCAAGTTGCAAAATAGGGCCAAAGCCCTGCCAGCGGACGCCATCGAACTTATGCATCCGGGTTTGTTCGATGGGATAGTGATCTGCCAGAGAGGTATTGATCGCGATACCGGGGAGCAGCAGATCTAATTCAAACTCCCTAAGGCCCTCGGCCTGCCTCATGACATTGCCTCGGGTCAGATCGTCACCACACTGCTGAAGGATATGCACCATCGTTTGCGCGGACATGTAGCCATAGGCGATGTTCGAGTTGTACTTGTTCTCGCCGGGGAGGTATTTGTCCATGAATGCAGCGAACTTCTTCATTCCTGCGTCGTCATCCCAGGTCGGATCATCAAACTCCTTGACGTAATTCGATGTGATGATGTCTTTTGCATTCTCGAGGCCGGCTGGCTTGAGAACGTTCTCGATCGAAAGCGAGATACCGTGCAGGATGTGGACCGGCTTCCATCCCATCTCTGCCGTCTTCCGAATGGCCATTGCGGCAAACTTCGGAGTCGCGAAATTCGCGAAAACCTCGACATTAGAAGTACGGATCTTCACGAGTTGCGAATCGATGGTGGGGTCACTCGCCTCGTAGGTCTGCTCGACGGCGATGTTACTCGCCCTGTCCCCAAGCCCACGCCGGAAGCCTGTTATGTTGTCGCGACCCAGGCCGTCAGCCGAATACAGGACGCCGATCCTGGCATCCGGATAATTTTCCGCGACATACCGTCCATATACGAAAGTCTCCCCCTGAGTGTGAGGTTGAAAACCCATCGACCAGGGAAACTGCTTGTAGTCTCCAAAAACCGTTCCACCGGAGGCGATGAGAAGATGCGGCACTTTCTTTGCATTGATGTACTTGATCGCCGCAAGGTTGGGTGGTGTACCGAGTATGCTGTAGAGCAGAAGGACCTCGTCGCCTTCAATTAGCTTGCGGACTTGCTCCACCGTCTTGGGCGGACTGTAGCTGTCATCGTAAGAGATGTAATCGATCTTGCGGCCATTGATCCCGCCCTGATCGTTAATCATCGTGAAATATGCGGCTTGAGTCCGGCCGATGATCGCGTAGGCCGAGTTCGGTCCGCTGTATGGCATTGTATTGCCAATCTTGATCGCAGTATCACTAGCACCGGGGTCATACAGCTTTTCTGCACGACTTCCGCAGACTGTTAGCACCACGCCCAGAACCGCCGACAACACGGTCTTTGCTTTCAACATTCCCCGCCTCCCATTTGGCGCCTTACGAGTGCCGGTGTTGCCGGCCCACATGCCGCGTCTTCGCGCGGTTGCTCATGATTTCCGAAACTTAATCCGCCGCTTCCGGATTCCCTGGCGCGTCATCCCTTCGACGACGCGCCGTCAATATCCCACCGTGAATCGTCGCTTCGAGTGGCGTGGCTGCTCAATCTCGTCGACGAGCGCAACGGCATAGTCCTCGTAGGAAATCCAACTGCGGCCATTTGCGTCCAGGAGCGCCGTATCAGTGCCGAGCCTGAAAACGCCTGTGCGCTCTCCCGCGACGAACTGCGCCGACGGCGAAAGAAACGTCCAATTGAGGTCGTTTGTCTTGCGCAGCAGGTCGAGGAACGCGCAGCCAGCCCGCGATTCTGCCTTGTAAGGTTCAGGTACGCCGCCAGAATCGATCAGCCTGATGCCGCGGCCATTATCGAGACTGCCGGCGCCACCGACGACAACGTAGCGAAGCACACGTGCTTGACGCACAGCATCGATCAACTTGGAAGCGTGGCCGTCCAGGAAGTGGAGACTACTGATGACCACGTCGTGGCCTCTGAGCATCGGCGCGAGCTCAACAATCCGATTAGCGTCGCATCTCCACGCATTAACGCCGTCGAGCCGCGGCACTGCCTCGGGATGCCGGACGATGGCCGTGACTCGATGCCTACGCCGTACAAGTTCGGCGAGAATTCGCGAACCTGCATTCCCAGTCGCACCGATCAGAGAAACCTTCATTATCTCCCCCGCCAATGAACTGCTCTCTGGATGTTGCAACAATTTCTCCAACGACGCCTGACAGCCCCGTCGAAACTGCCGTCCATCACCAAGTGTGGACCACTACGCTCTTCACGATGAGCTATTTGTACGATATGTCAATTATGATCTTTTATCCACATACCGGATCTCCCCGGGACGAGCCTTTCCTTGAAGCACAGCCGCTTTCGCAAGCGCGAGCGGACTGCTCGTCAGTCGTGACGCTGTGGCTAAAACAAAGGCTTCATCGCAGGCCGGAGAGGCCCTGTCCTTTCACGACGGGCCTCCCGATTGTTGGAATCGTCCGTCACATCCCGATCAGGTCGGCTTTGTCGATCAGGTTCTTCACCAGGCGAATGGTTGCTGCGTCGATCATCTCACCGTTGTAGACCACAGCACCAAGTCCCTGAGCTTCGGCTTCGCGATAGGCCTTCGTCATCGCACGCGCTGCATCGACGTCGGCTTGCGAAGGCGAGAAGACCGGAATCGCCTGCTCTATCTGGGCCGGATGGATCGCCCATTTGCCCACCATGCCGATCAGCTTCGCACGTCGACATTCCTCGCTGTAGGTTGCAGCGTCCTTGAAGTTGCCGAAGGGACCGTCGACCGCGTCAATGCCAGCGGCTCGCGCGGCGATCGTGATCTTGTGCCGCCCGTAGTGCCAGATGTCTCCGGGATAACCGTTGGGCCCATACACGGCCCCTAGGTCGATACCTTGCGACGCGGAAAAATCGCCGACCCCGTAGATCATCGCTTCGAGCCGCGGCGAGGATCGTGCGATCTCTTCTACGTTGATCATTGCCTCGACTTCTTCGATCAGGACCTCGAGGCCGATACGCCGATCAATCTTGAGCTTCTTTTCGAGCTGGCCGAGCAACGTATCCACAAAGAGAACATCGCTTCCGCGCATCACTTTCGGTATCATTATCACGTCGAGGTGCTGGTGTGCGCCTTCGACGATCGTGATGATGTCTTCGAACGCCCACTCGGTGCCGAGATCGTTGATCCGCACACAACGTGTTTTCCCGCCCCAGTCGAGGCCCTTGAGAGCTTCGACGGCCTTCGACCGCGCCTCCACCTTGGCTTTTGGCGCAACGGCGTCCTCCAGATCGAGAAAGACGAAGTCGGCCTTACTTCCGGCCGCCTTCGCCATCATTCGCTCGCTTGATGCCGGCACAGCCAGCTCCACCCGACGCAGCCTCTTCTTTCGCTCCTGCATAACTACCTTCTCCTACAAAAATCACTTGACCACGCCGCGCGACCTCAGGTCGCGTAGCCGCTCATCGTCTATGCCGATACCAGCCAGAACCTCTGCGGCGTGCTCCGACAATATCGGCGCGCGTCGCCTGATTGATCCCGGTGTTTCGGTCATCTTGATCGGCACGCCAGCAACGCCGAATTCGCCCTCGCAACCTGGATGCTCCAGCGCGACGATCATGTCTCGCGCAATGAAATGCGGGTCTTGCGCGATGTCGGCGGCCGTATAGACCGGCGCGAACGGCACCTGTCCGCCGAAGATCGAGAACAGTTCGTGCTTGGTCCGCGACAGCGTAAAATCCGCGATGGTATCGTAGACGAGATCTTGATGCCGCCGCCGCGCCTCCTCGGTGGCCAAGCGAGGATCGGATGCCATTTCGGGTTTGCACATCAGGGCGCACAAGCGGCCCCAGAAGGCATCGGTATGGCAGGCCAGCGTCAGGTGGCCGTCCTTGCAGGGGATGATGCCAAATGGTGTCAAGAATGGATGCCGATGCCCTTCGGGCTCTGGCACTTTGTCTTCGTAGGAATGCTGATAAACAATCCGCTCACAGAGGGACAGCACGCTGTCCACCATGGAGACATCGACAAACTGCCCTTGGCCCGTTTGTTTCGCACGATAGACGGCGGCGAGCACACCGACAGCACACATCATGGCTGGCACGATGTCACCGACGCCCGGACCTATCTTGGCCGGTTGGGCCGCGCTCGCGCCGGTGATGCCCATGATGCCGCCCATCGCCTGCGAAATCACGTCGTAGGCCGGCCAATCAACGTAAGGACTACGCCCCGTGCGCGGATCACCGAAGCCGCGCACCGCTCCATAGACGAGTCGGGGATTGGCTTCCCGCAACACCTCGTACGACAGCCCAAGCCGGTCCATGACGCCCGCTCTGTAGTTCTCTATGAGCACATCCGAGCGCTTAACCAGATCGATCAATATTTCTCGCGCTTCGGGCTTCTTCAGATCGAGACCGACAGAGAGCTTGTTTCGGTTGACGCTTTGAAAATAGCCTCCGAATGCGCGAAGCGTGTCGTCGGGACGATAGGGGCCTACCGTACGAACGTAATCACCGTCCAACGGCTCGATCTTGATCACCTCGGCGCCCTGGTCGGCGAGCAACATTGACGCGTATGGGCCGGCGAGCATCAAGGTCATATCGATCACCCTGAGGCCAGCAAGAGCTCCGTCGGACTCACTCGCCACCATTACGTCCTCCAGTGCGACCGCTTCTTGACCAACACCTGCCGGTCGCCCTCGAACACGACCTTGTCATTCTGATTGACGCCCCAGTGATGGAAGATGAGGACGCCGGCGTCGGCGCGTTCGCTATCCTGCTTCTCGAGAACTTCGGTGAACGCATAGAGCGTGTCGCCGTGAAACACTGGCTCCTTGAAGCGGATGTTGGTCATCGCCAGCTCAGCCAGCGCATTCTCCGACGTGTCCTGACTGGACATGCCGATGATCAGCGAAGCGGTCACGCCGCCGAACTGAAGCCGCTTCTTGAACATGGTGTCGCGCATAACAAGTTCATCGAAATGACCCGAGGCTGTGTTCATCACCATATTCGTGATCAGAACGTTCTCGAGCGGCTCGATCGTCTTGCCGCGCCGATGGCGCAGCACTTCACCCACCGTGAAATCCTCGAAATAGTTGTTGTTACTTGTCAGGTCGGCAGTCTTCATCGTTTGCTCCGTCCAAGAATATTGTCTGAGATGATCCGCAGCTGGATTTCCGAGGTGCCCTCGAATATCTTGGTCAGGCGGGCATCGCGCCAATAGCGTTCAACCGCATGCAGCTTGGTGTACCCGGCGCCGCCGTGGATCTGGAGCGCCTCGCTCGTGACGCGCTCCGACATCTCGCTTGCGAACAGCTTGGCCATTGACGCCTCCTTGTCGCAACGTCGACCGCTGTCGATCTCATCGCAGACGTAGTACATGAGCTGCCGGGCCGCCTCGATCTGGCTGGCCATCTCACCGATCTTGAATCGAATTACCTGGAAGTCAGATATCGGATTGCCAAACTGAACGCGTTCCTTGGCATAAGCGATTGCGTCCTCGAGACCCCCACGCGCAAGTCCGATCGAACGAGCCGCGGTATGTGCACGCGGCATTTCGAGACCGCTCGTGGCGTAGTAGAACGCCTTACCTTCCTCGCCGATCAGATTCTCTTTCGGCACACGAAAGTTGTCGAAAGCAAGTTCCCACGTCTTGAAACCGAAATATCCGATCTTGGGAATTGGCGCGCCGTTCACGCCGGGCGGCAATTCGCCTCGCTTCTTCGGGATCATGAACATGCTGATGCCGAGGTGGCGACGATTTGGATCGATTTCGGATGTCCGCGCCATGACCATCAGATAGTCGGCACCGTCAGCGAACGTGCACCAGTACTTGTTTCCGGTTAGTAGATAGCTGTCGCCATCCTTTCGAGCGCGGCAGGTCAGACTTGCAATGTCCGACCCAGTGTTCGGCTCAGACATCGCGAAGGAGCCGAGCATCTCGCCGCGTGCGATTTTCGGCAGATACGCCTGCTTCTGCTCGTCGGTCATCGCGGTCCAACCGATCATGCCGTTGCCGCGGGCGATGAGGCTGGCCACGCTCATCCAGGCGCGCGCCAGCTCTTCCGTTATCAGGCAGTACTCGAAGCTGCCTAGCCCGAGCCCGCCATACTCCTCCGGCATGACGATTCCGAAATAGCCCATCTCCGCCATCTTGTCGCGCAGGGACATCGGTATGTCTTCCTGCAGCGGATCAAGCTTGTTAGCGATCGGAAGAACCTCGCGCATAGCGAACTCGCGCGCAGTGTCCTGGATGAGACGTCGCTCCTCGGTCATGTAGGACATGCTCAATCCTTGGCCGTCGGTCGTGTATAAATGAGATTGGTGCGCTTGAAGTCGACCACGAGGTGGCCGTGCTGATTGAAGCCCTTGGTAAGCCAAGTGCAGATCGCCTGTTGCGGATTTTTCGACGACAGACGAGTGGCAAGCACCGTCGACGTGGCGGTCAGCGTGTCGCCGGGATAAACCGGCGAGTGGTAGGTCAGGTCGTCGACACCTAGAAACCCGGCCCCGTTCTCACTAAGGTCCTCGACCGAGAGGCCGAACACTGTGTTGAACACAAGCATCGGATTCACTTGCTCACGAGGATGACCATGAGCAAATGCAAACTCGCGATTGAAGAAAAGAGGATTGAAATGCAGCGTGAGCGTTGAGAAGAGCGAATTGTCGCTTTCGTTTATCGTACGACCCCAGTGGTGCACAAATTCGCGACCGATCTCGAAATCCTCATACCAATGGCCCCGCTGACGCTCGACCGCTCTCTTCCGAAATTCGGCTTCCATCCTTCTTTCCTTACCGTTGCTCATGAACCAATCGCGAAGTGAGATGTTTCAGGTCGGCTTGCTGCTCAAGCGACAGAATGTCGGCGGCAATGTCATCCGCTCGGCGAAGATCGAAGACCGGACCGACAAGCAAGCGGAATTTAGCAAGAAGCCTCGTTTGCTGCCGACCGAGATCTTTCTCCGGCAGACCGGAATCGTGAACTCCGGTCAGAACCCGACCGTCAGCCAGCTGCACCGTCACCTCGCTCCGCGTCAAAGGCCAATCGCGCGCGAACGTCACCTCGACCTTGTCCCGCAACGCCTGCAGCGCAGGATCCCTTGCGTTAGCGTCATCGAAATTGGCGACCAAGGCCGTATCGATCCCAGCCAGCGTAAGAGCGGCGATCATGCGAAGTGAAAATTTGATTTCGAGGCCGGTAGTCGGGCGAGCAATATTGCAGATTGCGTCCGCTCCGGCGTCGTGACGTAAGGTTACCTTGACTACATCGGAGCCAAAAAATTGGTGCTCCACCTGTAGAGCGCGCAGCGCTTCGATCGCAGCGTGCGTCTGATGGCAACATGCGTGATACTTAAACAGATTATCGACGATATGATGCTTGCCGCTGCTGCTCGAAAACTGATGCACGGGGCGTCCGTCGTCCGCATGCGTTGCAACAAACCCGTTTGCGCACTCAAGCACATCGGTTCTGCTGCTAAACCCGCGCGCGGCCAGTTCCGCAGCAAGCAGACCGCTTTCACCGGCCTTTCCCGCATGGAGCGGCTTACACATGGTCCCGAACATGGACTTTAGCCCGGCTGCTTGCGTACCAGCGATGCCAAGCGCCGTCGCAACAGCTTCGGGGTCAAGGCGACAGAGATGCGCACACGCCGCTGCAGCGCCGAAGGTACCTATGGTGCCGGTCGCATGGAAGCCGCGCGCATAGTGACTAGGTGAAACTAGCTCGCCGACTTCGCATTCCGTCTCATATCCCGTCACGAATGCGGCAATCAGGTCGCGACCGCTCGCACCACGGCTCTCCGCGAGCGCCAAAGCGGCGGGCAGGACGGCAGCCGTGGGATGGCCCATCATCCTGATATTCACATCGTCGTAGTCAAGCGCGTGCGACGCGGCACCGTTAACGAGCGCTGCCTGGCGCGGAGAGGCGCCGCGACTGCGTCCGATGAGAGTGGCACTGTCGTTCCCGCCCTCAGCAGCAACCTGTTCAGCAAGTATCGTGGCCAAAGGCTCGTGAGCGCCCTGTACTGTCAGCGCCACCCAATCCAGGATGCAATGCTTGGCAATCGCAACTACGTCCGCCGGCAGATCCTCGTACCTCAACGTCGCAATGCGATGCGCCAGCGCCCGGGTCATGCCGGATTCGACGTCGGAACGACGAAATTGCTTATTCATCAGACGTCACCCTTTCTTAGGCGTTACCGTCGCGAGCAAGGTCAGCGCGCTCACCCGCCCCGACCGATTGTCGGACAACCATGAAACACCTGTGATCGCCGCGACCTGACGCGGAGACCTCACCGCAATCCCGACAACGCGTACGCGTCCTCTGCGTGGATCAAGCACCGGCACACCGCGGATGTTGCGCATGCCGCCGCGAACGACCGCGCCCCCGCTGAAGACGGGCGATGTTTGCGACCGACCGCACGAGACATCTCCGACCAAACCACCAAACGCTTTCGTCATTTTTGTAACGTTATGAGTTGGCAACTGCCCTGTCAATATGCCCCTTGCTGCCCTCGGTCGCAGCCCTCTCTGGACGTTATGCCCAACCGCCCGGTCGCCGTGGAGGTTAGCAATCCAGGATAATACCTCGCATTTACAATATGATATGCCGATACAGCATCAATCGGCGCCGCTCGCTATCCAGGCCGCCCTCCCTGAACCACAGCGAAGGAAGCCAGCGCTCCCCTTCTGGGCAAGTTATTCCTTCTAAGATTTTTTTGTATCGTTACAAAGTGATATGGTTCGAGAATCGCTTCGGATGGAGGCCGCCTTGAAACGGGCAAAGAAAACTACGGGCAAGCCGACAATCCGGGATGTCGCCAAAGCGGCCGCGGTATCTCAAGGCACAGCGTCTAGGGTGATCAATCAGTTGCCCGTCAAGCCAGCGCTTAAGGCACGTGTCGACGATGCCATCAGTAACTTGGGTTACACGCCAAATGCTCTCGCCCAGGGAATGCGACTTAGATCCACCCGCACCATCGGCATCCTAATCCGCGATTTCTCCGTTCCCGGCTTCGCCAGCTTCGTAAAAGTGGCACAGAATATCCTGTCCGACGCAGGCTACGTGCTGATGTTGGCAGGCTCGGAGGATCGTCCCGAACGCGAGAGGGAGATATTGAACGCATTCATTGGTCGCGCTGACGGGCTAATTTTGAGCACCAGCTCGTCTAACAATAGTTTCTTCGCCAAGCCTGGGACGAATCTATCTCTCCCTGTCATTATGCTTGATCGAGAACCAAGCGAGCAGCAGGACGCGATCCTTATCGCCCACCGCGAAGGCATGCATCGTGCGTTGCGACATCTCTTCGAACTGGGCCACCGGCGCGTCGCATTGATCACTGGTAACCCAAGTTTGCGTCCGGCCCGAGAGCGCATTCTAGGCTATCGCGAAGCCCACATCGAACACAGCATCGAGATTGACGAAGCTCTTATCCGAACTCGCAACTTCTCTAAGGAATATGCTCTAACGGAAACGACTGCCCTACTCGCAAGTAACGACCGGCCGACCGCAATTATAGTCGGCGGCGTTGCGATGCTGCAGGGGGTGCTTCGTGCCATCAAGATTTGCAATCTCCGAATCCCGGAGGATATTTCCCTGATCGGCGGCACCGATCCGGAATTGGCCGAACTGGTCGTGCCGTCTGTAACGGTAATAGAAGTGGACTATCACGCCATCGGGGTCGAGGCGGCGCAACTCCTGCTCGATCGCATCAACAACCGGATCGACGCTTCTCCCCGCATCATCAAATTCGATTCTACACTCATCATCCGACAGTCCTGTGCAGCCCCGTCGCCACGGCCGGCGCAGACCGAACAACGCAAAGGTGGCGCGCCAGCTGATCGTGCCATTTGAGCATCGAATGCAAATGCCGGCGCGCCTTGCGATACGCTAGAGTTCTCCATTCACTTGGGCTGCCCCCAGTCAGATCGCACGCCAGCGCAATGGCGCGTCTAGCCGCTCGTGCGCGCAGTGGCTCTTCTGTCGACTTGCAACGGACCTGCGGCAATTGGACGGGAACTCGCCGCCCTGTACTCGGCTTTAAGCTGACGGCAGAGTCTTGCAGTCAAAGGAATGTCTTGGATATTCCCAACGCCATGCCCAGCAGTCCAGATGTCTTTCCAGCGCTTCCGCGTCTCTGCAGCCGCTACGATTTTGCCAGGCAGCGTTGTGCGGAGAACGTCGAGATCAACCCCAGCTGCGAGCAGGCTTTTGGTCAACCAGTTGGCGGGAGCACCGTCGATGGACGCGCTGAAGAAAACATCCGTCGCACTCGACGCGACAATCATACGTTTGTGATCCTCCGGTGCCGCGGATTCAACGGTGGCGATGAAGCGGGTCCCGATATAGGCAAAATCCGCGCCCATTACTTGCGCCGCGAGGACGTCGCGCCCCGTAGTCATTCCGCCCGCCAAAGCAATCGGTCCGTTGTGGACTTGGCGCAATTCGTTCATCAGAGCGAACGGATTGATAGTTCCCGTATGGCCGCCTGCACCACCTGCTACGGCAATAATACCATCGACTCCGGCCTCAAGAGCCTTCTCAGCGTGACGCCTACTTGCGACGTCGTGAAGGACGAGACCTCCGTAGTCGTGGATACGCTTAACGATGTCGGTGGGTGCCCCTTTTGAAGTCAGCACGACCGGCACTCGATACCTGATGCATTTCTCGAGATCGTCGGCCATCCGGGCATTGGACGGATGGACCACCAGGTTGACTGCGAACGGAGCAATCTTATTTCCGCTCGCCTCGCCACGAAGGCGCTCCAACCCCTCAATCGTTTCGATCAGCCATTCCTCGAAGATGTCCGAGGTGCGTGCGGTATGAGCGGGAAAACTACCCATGACCCCTTCTGAGCAAGCGGCCAGCGTCATCGCAGGCGTCGACACGAGAAACATTGGCGCCAGTATAAGAGGAATTTCAAGCTGATTGACCAATTCGTCCGCGTTCACGAGGACCTCCAATTCTGATTGCGTTATTGTTCGAAAGGTTCCGAGCGAGTGACGCCCAACTTAGCTAGGTGCTGTAGCGCCGAATCGTCCAGTCCGAGAACTTCCCGCAGCACTTCTCCCGTATGCTGGCCGAGGTCCGGTGCGTCGCGACTAATGTTCAACTGAGCGCCATCGAAACCGTAAGGCCGCCCCTTCACGACCTCACCGTTTTCACGCCAAACGAGCGTTTGCCCCGCGAGCTGCCGCTCTCGGATCAGGGACGCACCATCGCGCACCGATGCCGCAGCCAAGCCAGCGGCTGTGAGCACATCCACAGCCTCGGACGCTGGACGAGCAGCACACCAGGCAGCCAAACGATCACTTAGATCCTCATTTCCGCCGACAATCGCGCGACAATGATCAGCATCGGCGCCATTCTCAATCGTGAGTGCGATCCAGCATCCATCCGAAGCCCGAAAGCAATCCTGAAGGATCGCAGCTTCGGCGGCATTGCCTTTTCTAGGCAAATCGGGGCGCGCCACTTCGACTGAAGCGGCAAGAATTTCCTCGCCGATCAGAAAGCTTGTCAGCTCCCGTTGTGACATGTCGAGCAACGCACCCTTGCCGGTGCGCCGCACTTCACGCAGTGCGGCTATGATCATACCTGTGGCAAAAAGAGAGGCGACTTGATCCGGATAGTTCACGTGCGGTCCACTAATGACCGGTTTATCTCCGTCATACCCTGTGAGCGCGGCGACACCGCCCATCGCCTCCAGAGTTGATCCGAACGAGGTATGAAGCCTGTATGGCCCGGTCTCCCCCTGGCTGGATATTGATGCGTAGACAATGCGAGGGTTGCGGGCTGCCATCGAAGCGTAGTCGAGCCCTAGACGCTCAAGCACTCCACGACGGAAATTCTCCACGACGACGTCGGCAGTCGCAATCAAGTCTTGCACGACACGTCTGCCTTCTGGCGTCTTCGCGTCGACCGAGACACCCCGCTTATTGCGATTGGTGAACCGGAACTGAGGCGACCGGTTCCACCACCCTGGGCCTTTACTGCGATCGCCTCCCATCGAACGGAACAGATCCATAAAGCTCGCGGATTCGACCTTGATAACCTCAGCCCCCAGATCGGCCAGCATGGCCGAGGTATTTGCGCCTGCGGTCAACTGACCAAAATCGATCACACGAATGTTTGCGAGAGGCCTCACGGTACACCTTTTCTGGACGCTTTGAGATTCGCGGTCAGATATGACTGCTCCAAAGCACCGGCAGTCGGGGAGCCCGCGCATCGCTGACCGACATATCGGCGAACGGCACGATAAACTCTCGAGCGCTGTTCTGCGGATCATCAACAAGATCTGCAGGACTGCAGACAGGCCCAAGAGGGACCCCACGTCTTTGCGCCTCGCCATACACTTCGGCACGCGTCCGCACGGCGAACCAAGGCTTCATGTGCTCATACAGCTCACTGATATGCTTCAACCGCCCTTCGCGTGTGGCAAACTTCTGGTGATGCAAGGCAGGACTGTCCACCAGGTCGCGCAGATTGTCGAACTGGGTCACGGAGAAGACGACTGCGATCCATCCATCAAGACACTGCACAACCTGAAATTCAGACTGACTGCCTTGACGGCTTGGTGGCTTCCCTTTTTCATCGATACCCGCAATCGCCTTCCAGTTCACCCACATCACCGTTTCTACCAGGGAGACCCGTGCAGGCGGCGGGCGCCGACCGGCATCACGTTCGCTGAGCAGCGCCATCAGCGCGGTAAACACAGATAGCCCTGCCGAATACGACGCCTGATGACCGCCAAAACGCAAGGGCTTGCGATCAGGCTCCCCTATCATGTCT
Organism: Bradyrhizobium ganzhouense; assembly: GCF_049949285.1. Classification (NCBI taxonomy): domain Bacteria; kingdom Pseudomonadati; phylum Pseudomonadota; class Alphaproteobacteria; order Hyphomicrobiales; family Nitrobacteraceae; genus Bradyrhizobium; species Bradyrhizobium ganzhouense. The sequence continues at coordinate 3,829,466 of NZ_CP181318.1, read as the reverse complement.
AGCAATCCACCAGCTGCAAGCGCCGTGAATTCTGACAACCTTGCGGCTGTGTGAAACCCCGCCGGCCAACCTGCTATCTCGACGAGCGCGACAGGACGCCCAACGAAGGTCGACCTCAACTTGTCGCCTTCTTCTAGCAGGACGCCGTCAACCTGCGCGCTTAAGAGCTTCTCCACCGCTGCCTCCGAGGCCGCTGACTCGCGCGGCATCAAAAGCGTCACCTTCCCCGCGTTCAAAAACTTGTACAGAGCGCTGCGTTCACCTTCAGGACCGCTTGGAACGAACGGTGGCAAGTATCGGACCGGATCACCACCGCACGGTTCGAGCTTGATTACCTTTGCACCAAGTTCCGAAGCGATCTTGCCCGCAAAGGAAGAAGCCAAGCGGAGGCAGAGTGGCGCATGCGCGTGGCCAACCTCCAGTATGACGGTGCCCTCGAGCGGCTTGATATTTTTGAGCACGGCAGTCTGAGCGCTGTTCTTTGTCATGAATTGCTGATGGATCGGGCGGCTATGTCGTGACAGCGAAAGGATCAATCATCTCATTCGGCTGACTTGAATACTTATGGATCAAATTCAGACCTGTTGACATCCTGGCACTGTGAACATCACATTTGTGATTGAGCGACCAAACTCGGGGTCCAAAGTGTCAAAGCCGCGCAAAGCTGATGTCCAACCAATCAAGTCTGCAATGCGGACACTCGCCCTGCTGGAGTATTTTCGGCGCACGAAGACGTCTGCCTCAGTTACAGAGATATCTGCTGCTCTTGGATATCCGCAGTCAAGTACGTCCGTTCTGCTGAAGAGCCTCGTCTCGCTCAACTATCTCGAATTCGACGTAGAGACGCGGCGATTCATACCAAGTTACCGGGTGGCTCTACTTGGCGACTGGATCCAACGCGCCCGCTTTGGCGATCAGCGTATAACAGACGTTATGGACCTCCTTCACCGCGATACCGGAGAGACGGTCATGCTCGGGCAGCAGATCGGCGTCGGATTGCAATACCTCCACGTGGTATTACCCGCAAACTATCGCATTCAGTTTACGGTCCATATCGGCGAAATCCGACCGATGTCCCGCACGGGGCTTGGGCAGATGCTTCTGAGCCGCAAGACGAATAACCAGGTTCGCGCGATCACCAGGCGCAACAATGCTGATGAGCAATATGTACCTTGGTATTTTAGGGAAGCGGCTCTCATCCAGGAGATGGAGGCAATCCGTCAACGTGGCTACTCCGAGACTAGAGGACGCACAACTCCCGGGGCCAATACAATTGGCATGCTCGTCCAGTCGTCAGGCAAGAGCTTACTGGCGCTCGGCATAGGCGGTCCGATTGATCGCATGGATTCCAAGCGGCAGCATATTATCGACACCTTACGGCGTCGTCTCGGAATGAAGTCCTAACGAGGTTGATACGTGGAACATAAGCGATGACTTAACTTGGTCTCCTAGGCCCGGCCACGCATAGCGTCGGAACGCGAAATTGTTCAGCCGGTCAAGTCGCCTTATCTCAAGTTCTCATTCGTTCAAATACATCGGGGTTAACCACATTTTCCGGGGTTCCTTTAGCATAAGCGACAATCTGGTCGAAGATTCCGGAGAACTGCATCTCATATTCCTCGTGCGTAACGTAGCCAATGTGCGGGGTAGCAAGAACATTCGGCAAAAGAAGTAGCGGATCCGACGGATCAGTCAGTGGCTCCCGCTCGAAGACATCGACAGCTGCCAACCCCGGCCGGCCCATCCGCAAAGCCGCAACCAATTCATCTGGCTCTATCAGCGCTGCGCGGCTTGTATTCACCAACAGCGCCGTTGGCTTCATGCGCGCGAGGTCGTCTGCCCTGACGATATGACGAGTCTCATCGACAAGCCGCAGATGCAGCGAAAGTACGTCGCTCTGCTCGAAGAACTCCGCCTTGCTTTCGGCCACCGCAAAGCCCTCCTGACGAGCACGGTCACGAGAAGCCTCCCGTGCCCAAACCAAGACATTCATGCCGAAGACCCGACCATAGTTCGCGAGCTCGTGTGAGAGACTGCCCCAACCAAATAGACCAAGTGTCTTGCCTCTCAGCATGGAGCCAACGCCGGCCTGCCATTGTCCAGCTTTGAGTGCTGCCGCCTGCTGCGGTATCTGGCGCATAGCAGCGAGAATCAGCGCCCATGTTAGCTCGGCCGTAGCGTATGAAGGCTTCCTTTCGGAAGACACGACGATGCCGTGCCGGGTGCAGGACTCGATGTCAATATGCGGCCAGACGCTGCGCTGGCTAATAAGCCTGAGTTTGGGGAGGCGATCCAGTAAAGAAGCCCGTATCTTCGTGCGCTCACGGATCAACACTAGTGCTTCGGTTTTAACGAGCCGCTCGACGAGAGCGTCGTCATCTTGCACGTGGTCGTTCCAAATCGTCACCTGATGACTGGCAAGCTTGGCGAAGCAAGGAAGCGTACGCACCGTATCGTGGTAGTCGTCGAGGATGGTCACGTTCATGCTGAGATGCTCCTACCTGTCTGCCTGCTAAGCTCTTCCTATCGAATAGTTGGTTGGTTTTTCACCCTCGAACCACGACAAATCACATATGTGATGGTTGCGGATTATCGGCTCCAGCTCTCTTGTTCGCCTGTATTCCTCTGCGCAATGTCTGCTAATCCCAATAAAAAGCCCTGCGAGAGGAGGAAAATATGTCGACCAGGTCCATGACTGTCATTCGCGCATTTGTAATAGCGGCTGCTGTATTCTGCGCGAGAGAGACCGTTGCGCAAAAGAAGTACGATCTCGGTGCGAGCGACACCGAGATCAAAATTGGCAACATCATGCCCTACAGCGGGCCCGTTTCTTCCTATTCCGTAATCGGAAAGACCGAAGCGGCATATTTCAACAAGATCAACGCTGAGGGTGGCATCAACGGCCGCCAAATCAAACTGATCTCCTATGACGACAGCTATAGCCCTCCAAAGGCGATCGAGCAGGCTCGCAAGCTTGTCGAGAGCGACGAAGTGCTCCTGATCTTCCAGCCTGTCGGCACACAATCAAATTCGGCGATCCAGAAATATATGAACGCAAAGAGAGTGCCTCAGCTCTTCGTCGGCAGCGGCGCGACCAAGTTCGGCGATCCGAAGAAATTTCCATGGACGATGGGCTGGATGCCTAACTACCAGAGTGAAGGACACATCTACGCGAAGTACATCCTAGATCACTTTCCGGACGCCAAAATCGCAGTATTCTGGCAGAACGACGACTCCGGCAAAGACCAGTTCAAGGGATTGCGCGATGGACTTGGCGACAAGGCCAGCATGATTATCGCCGACAAGTCCTATGAAGTGACCGATCCGTCGGTTGATTCGCAGATCGTTACGCTTCGCGATTCCGGTGCCGACACTTTCTTTTCGCTGGCCGCCCCCAAAGGATCTGCGCAAGCTATCAGGAAAGTCGGCGAGATCGGCTGGAAGCCGAGGTTCTTCGTAGCGAATGTGTCGACATCCGTGGCTAGCGTCCTGAAGCCGGCCGGCCTGCAGTTTGCGAAGGACATCATATCCACTGCCTATCTGAAGGATCCAACCGATCCGGCCTGGCAAGACGACCCGGGTGTACATGCGTGGCGGTCTTTCATGGACAAGTACTACCCGGAGGGTGACAAGTCGGACTGGAATACTCTCTATGGCTACGCGGCGGCGCAGACCATGGTTCAGGTGCTCAAGCAATGCGGTGATGACCTCACGCGAGAAAACATCATGAGGCAGGCGGCCAACCTGAAGGACTTCTCGAGCGACATGCTGTTGCCCGGCATCAAAATCAACACAAGTCCGGACGATTTTTTTCCGATCGAACAGATGCAACTCATGAAATTCGATGGCCAGGCTTGGCAGCGATTTGGCGACGTTCTTACGGGTGACCTTGGCGGGCGCGCCGGTCAATAATGGGAGACGGCTAAGCACAACTTTTGATCCGACCTGAATCAAACTAATCTAAACCCCACTGCGCAGGCATCGCAGGACGGTTATCTTAGCTTTGCAAAGGTCAGGCCGGCTGCGCGCCAATCGCGGCTACCGCCATTGCGATCGACCGCGACAGTTCGTCGTGGTCGGTCGTATCGACGGCAAATTTGCTCTAAGAGTAGAGTGGCATGGCAAAGATGGACGCCGATGTGCAGGCGCAACGGCGCTTGAGAGACGCGCTTCGACCACTAGCGGAGAACGACACGCGGAGCCTCCTTGAAGGTACCGAACCTTCGGTCATCACGGGTTTCGTGGTCAGACATCGCGAGACTATTCGCGAATTATCGGCACCGGCGGCGGCCCTCGTTATAGTGATCGAGGGGCGCAAGGACGTTCTTTGGGGCGCCCACACTCGGTCCTACAGCGCCGGTGAGGCATTTGTCTTATCGGCGGGTACGCGCGTCGACGTGGTAAATGAACCGGACCAAGCCAGCGGCGTCTATCGTGCGCTGGTCGTCCGGTTTTCCCGCGAGCTGGTCATCGAGGCGGCGAGGCTCTGGCCCCAATTGATGGGCAAGCAGGTAGATTCGGGCTCAGCGATCGAGGTCGGCCCCGCGTTATGTTCGGCGATCATTCACAGCGCGGAAGCTCTGGCCGGCCCTACCACGCTGTCTCGGCGTGCGGTTGATCATAGAATCCTGGAGATCCTTCTTATTCTTGCGGAGCAAGGCGCACTGCGGCTAGCCCCAAAATATGTCGAGGGGTTGGTCGCCGACGCCGTCCGCCTAGTCGTTCGTCATCGCCTCGACCATTTATGGTCCGCAAAGTCGGTGGCTTCCCAATTGTCGATATCCGAGGCCACGCTCCGCCGCCGCCTGAACCAAGAAGGATGGTCTCTCCGCGTCCTACTGCTCACGGAGCGAATGAAGGCAGCATACGCAATTCTATCGGATCGCGACGCCGACGTGGCAGAAGCGATCGCCGCGACAGGCTACACTTCGCGGTCTCATTTTGCCCGACATTTCCAGGAGGCATTTGGTGTTACGCCATCCGCGGTGCGCAAGAACCGCAACAAGCCCGCAGTTGCTTGATCGTTTTCGGTTCAATTGTGAGCGTTTCCGGACCACGCGGCTCCTGGCCATTCGATATTTTCGTCGGGAAATCAACCGAGCGAGATGATCGAAAATGGATCGATTGGTGAACACTTGGAAAACCGTGGCCGTGGCAATTGGGCTGTCCATCATTTCACAGATGGCGTTGGGCGCTGACGCCGGCCTAACAGTGCGGATCGACGACCTCGACGGCGGGGGGCGGTTTGCCGACAGCGCCGCGTTCTGCCCGCCCGGCAGCGGCTCCAACAAGGATGTCAGTCCTGGCGTCTCATGGTCCGCGGGCCCAACGGGGACGCAGTCCTATGTCGTGTTGATGACAGATCCGGACGTGCCGCAGGATTTCGGCTTGATCAACAAACCTGGTGTCACGATTCCTACCGAAGCACCGCGGATCTCTGTCTTCCACTGGGTTCTAACGGACATTCCGTTGACGATCACATCGCTTGCGAAGGGGATCGAGAGCGAAAAGCAGGTGCTTGGAGGGAAGCCTGTGGGCCCCACATCGCACGGTCTCAGAGGCGCTAACGCCTATACAATGTTCTTCGCCAACGTCAGTGGCATGTCGGGAACCTACGGCGGGTATGATGGCCCCTGCCCGCCGGTGAACGACGAACGCATCCATCGTTACACGATTCGGGTCATCGCATTGGACGTCAAAACGTTAGGCCTGACCGGCGCTTTTGACGGCGAAGCTGTCGAAAACGCGATGGGCGGTCATGTGTTGGCCAGCGGAAAATCCATCGCGACCTATACGCTGAACCCAGCTCTCATCAAGAAAACAGGCGTGAATTGAAGCGTCGCAACCGCACGACGCCTAGTGCTTTCGGGCCTCTGCTCGCGAACGAATGGACGGAGTTCAAACGTGCACCTCAATCTCGAAGCGGCAGAACGTGTCCGCAATAAACAGGCGACGTATTGCCGCCATCTCGACACGAAACAGTTCGACAAGTGGGAGACCATCTTCAAAGCGGACACACCGATCATCTTTTACAACGCCGACAATTCCATTTTTGCAGAATTCAATTCCGTCGCCGAGCTGGCGTCAATGACTCGTCGTGGCCTATTCGCGACGACTCGGACAATCCACCAGGGCTACATCTCGGAAATCGAGTTCAGGTTCGAGACCCAAGCCACTCCGATCCAGTCGAAAGAAGATGGACACATCGATACACCGGACGGCGCTACTGCGCCCAAGACGATGCACGGCTACGGTTTCTACTACGAGACGTGGGAGCTAGCGGACGGCGAGTGGAAACTCGCCAGCCTCGAACTTCGGCGCAACTTAGTCACTCACAGCCATCCCCAAAGCCGCTAGCGCCTATACGCGAATAAGCGGCGACCTGCGCCCTTCGTGCACATGCCGGACCGCAGTTGGATTGAATTCCAACTCGCAAGCGCTCCAGAACAGACGAGCATGCAAGCCCTGTCCTAAGCTTTAGCAAGCCCTAGACTAGCGTCTAGCGGGATTCCAGGACGCCCGCCCTGCAAACCGATACGGCTTTTTTACTGCCGTGTCCGGCCCTCGCTAGTTAGACACGACTGACACTCACTCTGCCGAGAGATTTAGAGCTCTCCTAGCGCCCAATACCGTCATGACCTTTCGATCGACAATGTATTTTCTTATGATGTGTCCCGCTGGGGCCTCGCCGCCCGCAATTCCGGAAACTCAGACTGCATAAAGTCGGAGAATGCACGGGCTGATGGCTTCGCAGCTCGCCCCGCTGGAATTACCACGTTGACGTCTACCGATCCCATCTCCCAATCCGGGAGCACGCGCACCAACCGGCCTGCCTCCAGTTCATCGATCACACTGAGATCTCCGGTTGACAGGATGCCGAGTCCGCCGACCGCTGCCGCAGCAGCTGCGTCCATGCCGTTCAGCACGAAGCGTCCCTCGACGCGCAACGAAATGACCTCGCCACGTCGCCGGAACGTCCATCCCTCGATAGCGCGGGCGGCGGGGCCAACGATGATCGCGTGGTCCGAGAGGTCGCCGGGGGAATATGGAGTCCCTGCCTTGGCCAGATACACGGGCGATGCGACGACGATGCGTTGCACTATCCCGATCTTGCGCGCTAGGGCCGTAGAGTCGTCGAGTCCCCCAGTCCGTAAAGCGACATCGACCGATCCGCCCACAAGATCTTGCCGATCGTCGCTGAGAATGAATTCGACTCGTAGCTTTGGATGCCGATCGGTAAAGCGAGCCAGTCGCGGCAAAACACCTCGTATTGCAAAGCCTGCAGATGCAGCGACGCGAAGGGTGCCGCGCAGCTCACCGGTGCCACGGGCTGCGTGATCGGCCTCTTCGAGAGCTCTTAGGATGGCCTCGGTACGAGACAAATAGTCTGAACCTGCCTCGGTGAGCGTCACGGCTCGCGTGGTTCGAACCAGGAATGCCGCGCCAATCTGCTTTTCGAGTTGGGCGATGATCCGCGACGCCGTGGGCTGCGAAATGCCCATTTCGCGCGCGGCGACCGAAAAGCTTCCGCTTCTCGCGACACGAGCAAAGAGCTGCAAGGAGAAGAATCTATCATTCATTCAGAAATTGAATTTAACAAATTTGGCTCTCAAGTCTACCGCGAGCTTCCGTGCGGACCAATTTCATTTCGATGATCGCCGTGGGGTACGGGACATGGCCCATCCATTGGATGTGCTGTTCTAGCTTTATGCGCTCAGTGCAATTCAATGCAGCAAACCTCTGCCAAAAGTAGACCGCAGAGACATCTCGACGACTACGTCCCTCTTTGAGGCGACGAGCAGCAAAGAGAAACGGAGATTGCCATGGAAATGAGAACACTCGGCCGAGTTGGCCCTCGGGTATCCGCAATAGGCCTCGGGTGCATGCGAATGTCGGGTTTCGCCGGTCCAAAGTCAGGCGCCGACGAAGAAGGTATCGCGACGATCCAAGCCGCCCTAGACGCGGGTATCAGCTTGTTGAACACCGGCGACTTTTATGGAATGGGACACAACGAGCTCCTCGTCAGTCGGGCGATTAAAGGTCGTAGGGACCAAGCGCTCATCAGCGTAAAATTCGGCGCCCTTCGTTCTCCCTCTGGGCAAATGTTGGGACTTGATGTTCGGCCAAACGCCGTGAAGAATTTTGCAGCCTACTCGCTTCAACGACTTGGCATCGATGCAATAGATATTTACCAGCCTGGCCGCATCGACCCGGCCATTCCTATTGAGGAAACGGTTGGCGCCGTTGCCGACCTCATCAAGGAAGGTAAGGTTAGGTATCTCGGATTGTCCGAGGTCAATTCTGACAATATTCGTCGTGCCCACAAAGTACACCCGGTTACCGCCCTTGAGATCGAATATTCCCTTGGCGCTCGGTTCATCGAGAAAGAAATATTGCCGACCGTGAGGGAGCTCGGCATTGGGCTGGTGGCCTATGGGGTAGTTGGTCAGGGGCTTCTTACCGGTTCGGTACAAAACGATTTGCCGCTAAGTGACCCTCGCCGTCAGTTTCCGAAGTTCGACCAAGCGAATCTCCCGAGGAATTTGGAAAAGGTTTCTATCCTTGAGCGCATGGCGCGCGATAGGAACTGTACTGCGGCACAATTGGCAATAGCATGGGCGCTGTCTAGAGGCGACGACATCGTACCACTCGTCGGAATGAGTGAACGTACGCGTGTGGCGGAAAATCTGAAGGCCTTTGATGTGCGGCTTTCCAAAGAAGATCTCGCTGATCTAGATCAGACCTTTGCGTTGGGCGCTATCGAGGGAGATCGCTATCCCGCCCAGGTGAAGCATCTGGTCGCCCAATAGAGACGCTTGTCTCGGAACCGCTTCGCTCGAAGCAAAAGCCCCCGAAGCGAAACCTAAGCTCAGCGTGGCATGGGAGCAGAAAGTTGCAATTGATGTATGAGAAACAACATGGCTGACGTCTTGATCTCGACGCCGCACCACAAGCTTAAGTGTTACTTGTCCGTACCAGAAGGCGACGGCCCTTGGCCCGGCGTCATAGTGCTCCATGATATCTTTGGTCTCAGCGACGTGACTCGCGAACACGCAGATTGGCTGGCTAAGGAAGGTTACCTTGCAGTAGCTCCAGACCTGTTCTCCTGGGGCAACCGCCTACGTTGCATCCGTGCGTTGATGGTCGATCTGGCAGCGCGCAAGGGAGCATCGTTCGATGATGTCGATGCCGTCCGGCAGTGGCTCGAACACCGCCAAGATTGCACCGGCAAGACCGGGGTGATCGGCTTCTGCGCGACGGGCGGCTTTGCAATCCTGCTGGCTGCTGGCCATGGCTATTCGGCCGTAGCACCGAACTACGGCCAAGTTCCAAACGATATCGATGCGATCCTTAACGGCGCCTGTCCGATGGTCGCCAGCTTCGGCGGTCGCGACCGAACGCTCAAAGGAGCGGCGGCCCGGTTGGAAGGCGCGCTCGAGCGGCACCAGATCGACCACGATGTCAAAGAGTACCCCGACGCGGGGCATTCGTTCCTTGACGATCACAAGGGCCTGTTGGTCGGAGTGCTCGGTGCCGTCATTGGAGCCGGCTACAAAGAAAAGGAAGCGACTGACGCGCGAGGCCGCATTCAGACCTTTTTCGCGCGCCACCTCGCCTAATTTCCGGTGAGTGGGGTACCCACCCCTCACCCATCAGGCACTCGTCACCTAAACAACATAGGCCGCCAGGTCTCTGCACAAAACCGCGGCTCCCCACACACAACTACGACAGGATACTACCATGAAAGGCCAGCTCCCTATCATCGCCGCCATCGGCCGTATTGTTATCGCCGCTCTTTTTCTGATGAGCGGCCTCGGAAAGCTCGGTGCGCCCGTCGCCACCCAAGGCTACATCGCGACAGTCGGTCTTCCGTTCCCACTCCTTGGCTATGCTGTTGCAATTCTTGCTGAGGTTGGCTGCGGCTTTCTTCTTTTGATCGGCTATAGAACGAGCATTGTTGCCGCGCTTCTCGCGGTCTTCACACTCGCAACGGCCGTTTTCTTTCACAACAACTTCGCCGACCAGAACCAGATGATCCATTTCTTGAAGAACATCATGATCGTTGGCGGCCTACTGCAGGTCGTGGCCTTCGGTGCTCCAGCATTGAGCCTGGACGCACGACGCGCTGGCGCTCGTCTGGCCCTTGCCAGGTAAGGGCGTCGTCTGACAGCGGTCTTGGTGTCGCTGTATCGTCGAGCGAATTCTTAAAGCGGGCGGCAGTCGACGCAGGTCTTCTGAAGGGAAGTTGCGATGCTTGGCAAAGCCTCTCTTCAGTCGCTGTAGAGCGATCGTCGGCGAGGTTGACTGAGGCATCGGCGGATCTTTCGCGCCGATGGCCTCAGCTCTAGTCACGGCAAACCCCAGCACCGCCGCGCTGCTGTCTTTTTCGCGAACCCTGATTCGACGCGTCACGAAACGCGACCCTAGAACATCTATGGTCGCAGTCGCTATTCAATAGCTGAATAGTACAAAGTCAATTTCTGAGACTACAGGTTGATTTCTCGACTTCACATGTTCTGGTCCAGCTTCGACGGAGACTCCAATGCCGGACGGCGAACAGAAGACCTTGTTCTCAACCTACGACCTAAATGGCCTTGCGCTAAACAATCGTGTCGCCATGGCGTCGATGACGCGCGGCCGCGCCCGGAACGAAGGCCTGGTCCCGACCGAGCTACACGTCGAATACTACCGTCAGCGCGCTACGGCTGGACTCATCCTGACGGAGGCCACGTGGATCAGTCGGGAAAGCATCGGCTTCATCAACGTACCCGGGTTGTTCACGCTCGAACAAGCCGGCGCCTGGCGCAAGGTTGTCGACGGCGTACACGCTAAAGGCGGCCGGATCTACGTCCAGCTTGCGCACACGGGCGCGGTTTCGCACCCCGACTTCTTCGATGGTGAACTCCCGCTGGCTCCGTCCGCGGTCAACCCGGGCTTGATGTCCTTCACGCCAACCGGCTTCAAGGACACGGTGATGCCCCGTGCGATGACGGTCGGCCAGATCAAGGCGACAGTCCTTGACTACGCCGCAGCCGCGCGCAACGCCAAGGCGGCCGGCTTCGATGGCGTCGAACTACATTCGGCGACTACTTATCTCCTCCCACAATTTCTCAATAGCGCTTTGAACGTCCGGCAGGACGAGTACGGCGGCAACCACGAGAACCGCGCGCGCATCGTCATCGAGATCCTCAATGCGCTCGTGGAAGTGTGGGGACCCGGTCGCGTCGGCGTCAAACTCAGCCCTACCATGGCGATGGGCGGATTTGTACCGACCGATCAGACCGTGGCCACCTATGATCACCTGGTCGAGCGCCTCAACGACATTCCCCTCTCGCACCTACAGCTCGTGCGCGCCACGAGCGACTTGACCGGGACACCGATCCGAGCTCTGCAGGATACCGTCGGGTACTACCGACCCAGATTCAAGGGCACACTCATTGCCAACGGGGGTTTCGACAAGCCGTCCGCGAACGCCATTATCGGATCTCGTAACGCCGACTTGGTCTCCTTCGGCAGTTCCTTCATCGGCAACCCTGATCTCGTGCACAGGCTGCGAGACGACGTCGCCCTGAAGCCATCGAGGCGCGATACGTACTACCAGGGCGGAGCCGAAGGCTATATCGACCACCTTGCAACTTCTTAGGCAACCCGAGCCAACCAATCGAAAGGTAGAACAATTTCCGTCATAGTTCGCTTCGAGGCCGCATTTATCGTTTTGCGACTAAGAGCTGTCGAAGCAATCGGCCCTTCGGATAACCGGCACTAGCTACCATCGACATGATCCCGTACCGAACTCGCAACGCGCCGGCCGCGCCGCCGGCGCTTTTCTGCCGCGGGGCTGCGGAGGCGAACTCGACGAGTCCTTGGCAGACCCGGCCCGGGCGGCAAACCGGGACCTCTTCATCGCTGCTCTGAAACACAACTAAAGGTCTTGGCCGTGTGAACACGCGAAGCCACTGAATCGCGACAGAACAAGTCATTCGTTCATGGCCACCTTAGCCGCTCGACGCGCAAGCGAATTCAACTTAGAGGCCTATTCGAAGAACGTCATTCTGCGTCGCGTTTTGATTTTTGAGTTTTTTGCACAGCCAGGGTCAGAAGCAGACACGCACCCAGCCGTTGGGCGCCTCTAACGACCACGATCGAAACATGATAAAAGGCGTTCAGTTTCCGCTCGCGTGGTTGATGATCGCTCGAATCCGAGGTCACGCGGGGAGGTTCGGGAGTGAGGTATTTTGCAAGGCGTCGCCGTGCCCGACCTTGTGCCGGGCGTCCACATCTTTAGCGCCCGAAGCAGGAAAGACGTAGATGGCTGGGACAAGCCCCGGCCACGACAAAAGCTGATTCACGCCTACAACATCTCGCTCCAGAGCGGCTTCAGATGACGCGTTCACCGAACAATCGCACGTTTGCGGCGCGAGGCTTCGCAGCATCTTCCGCGGTTGCCGCGATGAATGAGCTACGCCCACCAGCCAGGTCCGATGGCAGGAGCATGACGCGAATGAATGCGTTGGCCCCACCGCTAGTGTTAAGTCCAACGACGGTCTCCTGACCGGATTCGAACCACGCTTGGCCCGCCTCGATCCGATCGATGCAGTCACCAACCTGGGCCAATAGTTGGCCGCACTCGAGCCGTCGAATACCCGGCCCGCGATGTCGATGGGCCGGCGTCTGGGCACCCGAGAGCGACTCGACGCGGTCGGCGCGGATCATGCAACCGCCCTTCGGAACGACGACGAGACGGGACAACAGGATAGATAGGCCCGTTTCGCGGCGCGTAGCCGTCGTGCCCCGCCCGACCTCGTAAATCCAAGCAGGATGCGAGCTTTCGATAATGTCGCCCTCGCCGGCAAACGCTCCTTCTCCGGTGGCGATATCGGTGCCGGCAACGGTCACGGCGCCACCTGCCGCATAGACGAAGGCATGCCCGCCTGGGGCGACCGTGCATCGCGAGGCGGGAGCGAGATCGTAGACAGTCATCCGCCACGACTGGCTGCTCATAGTCTTCTCCGAAACTCAGGCTTGCTTCGCCTTCGCGATCACACTGCGCAGGATCGGGCTTCCCACCTCCGTGAACTCATTCAGGATATCGAAATGTCCCCATCGCGGCAGTGTGTGGACTTCCGGATTGAGGTGGCTGCGATGAAGATGGTGCGAATAGCGGTAGGTTTGCTCGATCCAGTGCCAGGGCTCGAGGCCGCCGACGAACAGCGTCGTCGGGCACTTGGCGAAGACTGGCCGGCGCTCGACGTCTCGTCGCAGCGCGATGTCTTCGGTCAACCGGACTTCGGCGTTGACGCTGGTTCCCATGACCGGACGCGGATTGTAGATGCCGCTGATCATGACGGCTCCAATGATGAAGGTCGGGTCAATGCCTGCGGCCGCCCAATCATGCGCCATACATTCGGCGGTGAGATGCGCGCCGGCTGAGTGCCCCGACAGGCTGATCCGGCGCGGGTCGCCGCCGAAGCTGGATGCTTCGCGCCGGACCCAGTCCACGGCAGCAATGGCCGACTCGGCCACACCGTCGAGAGTCGAGGCAGGGCAAAGCTCGTAATTGGCGATAACGGTGGTGATCCCGGCGGCAACAAGCGGCATGGCGACGAAGGCAAAATTTTGCTTATCCTGTGCTCGCCAGTACCCCCCGTGAAAGAAGACATGGACAGGCGCGAGCGTGTCCCCGGCTGGGGCTGGATAGACATCCAACTTCCGCAGCGCATGCTCGCCATAGGCGCGATCCGCGCGCCGCTCCAGGTTCGTCAATGCTGTCGCGTTGATCGCTGCCCGGCTTGCTTGAGCATCTTTGAAGTTCGGAAACGCCGCCTGCGGGTTGTATTGAAATTCATGCTCGGTCGGGGAGAGTGATGACCAGAACGGCTTTTCGGCGGACATGGGACTTCCTCATTCTCAATCACGATGCTGGTCGGTTTCTTCGCCGCGACGCGAGAAATCAGCCATTGCGCCCTACGCACCCTCCATTCTACTATCAACCAATACTACCCAACTGCAACCAATTCTGACCTGACGCAGACGACTTCTTGCACTTTCAATATGGTAGGCCCGAATGGCATATCCGCGGCTTACGGCAGCAGGACCAAATTAGACCCAAATGACCCAGACGCTGGCCAGACATTCGGACGAAGCAAGCGCGCGTATCAAGTCTGATTCCGATAGCGCGGCCATCTACCAGAGCCTGAGAAGTTCTATCGTTGAAGGACGGTTGCGGACTGGCACCCGGCTTCCTACCGAACGTGCACTGGCATCGCGCTTCGGCGCCGGACGCAATACAGTGCGCAAGACGATGAACCAGCTTGTCGATGAAGGGCTGATTGTGCGCCATGTCGGGCGCGGCACATTCGTTGCCCGCAGCCAGGACAAGGGCGCGCCGGCGACGACCGAGGATTCGGAATTCGGCCTCGGCGAGCTACTCGAGGCGCGTCTCATGTTCGAGCCGGCGCTGGCGGAGTTGGTTGCAGAAAGGGCGAGCGAGGAAGACCTTGCCGCCCTAACGACCTACCTTCACGCGCTTCGCGACGCCAAGACCTGGAGCGAATTCAAAGAAGCCAAATATGCGCTTCATCTCGCGATCGTCCGCGCCTCCCGCAACAGTTTTCTCATTTCGATCTTTGAACGGATCTTAGAGTCGCGACGCAAAGCCGGTTGGAGCCGGCCCGTAAGTCACCCACTTCCGATGAGTGCCGTTCGCGAGGCGGCGGCGCACGACAATGCGGCAATCGTCGATGCCCTCACCCGGCGAGATGCAGCAACCGCGCGCGAACTCATCCGCAGCTATCTGCTGCGGACGCTGATGTCGGTCAGCGAGAGCTAGACGACCCATGAACGTCAGCGCTGGTCCATTCTTCGCTGCAAGCCGCGGCCGACCAGCGTGAGCGCCAGCGCGGTAATCAGGATCGCCAACCCTGGGAAGGCCGACATCCAGGGCGCCAGCAGAATGTAATCCTTGCCCTGCTGAAGTATCGCGCCCCAATCGGGGGTCGGTGGCTGCACACCAAGGCCAAGAAATCCAAGTGCAGACTGAATTTGCAGCACCAGGGGAAACAGCACCATGCACTGGACCAGGATGAGCGGCAGAACGTTGCGGCTGACGTGGTGGAACAGGATCCAAGGCTCGGACAGCCCGATGCTGCGCGCCGCCTCCACATAGGTCAGCGCGCTCTCGGACATGGCGCCGGAGCGGGCGATCCGAAAAAACACAGGGACGTAGACCACGGTCAGGGCAAAGACGAGGTTGACCGTCTTCGGACCGAGAATGCCGGTCACCATGACGCCGAGAATGATCGGCGGAAAGCTCAGGATCACATCAATGAGGCGGCCCAGCACCATGTCGATGCGCCCGCCCACGAATCCCGAGATCTGGCCCAAGCTGCCGCCGATCAGCGCTGCCGCGATCAAGGAGGACGCACAGATCGACAAGGTGATGCGCGCGCCATGAAAGACCCTCGCGAACACGTCGCGGCCGACATCGTCTGTGCCGAACAGATGTAGCGCGGACGGCGCCTCCATTGCGCCCTGAACATCGACCGCGGTTGGCGACTGCCCGGTGAACAGGCCGGGAAACAGCACGATCAGCACCACAGCGGTAAGGATCACAACACCCAACGCGAGATCCGGCTCGCGGCGCGCGCGACCGACGATCCAGGAGAACTGGCTGGGACTGGATTGAGCGATAGAGGAAGCATTCATTGCAAAGCCTAGCTCAGGCGGACACGTGGATCGATTATCCGGTAAAGAAGGTCGACGACCAGGTTGACCAGCATAGCGATGACGACGACAACGAGAAGCCCGGCCTGAAGCACGGGATAATCGCGCGTCTCAATCGACGAGAGCAGAAGCCTACCGAGGCCGGGCAGCGCAAACAGGCTCTCGATGATGACGGCGCCGCCGAGAATCTGGATCAGGATCAGTCCCATGAAGGTGATCAGCGGTATCGCGATGTTGCGCAGCACATGCTTGAAGAACACCATCCGCGTCGGTACGCCCTTGGCGACGGCCGTACGCACGTAGTCCTGCCCGAGGGCGGATACGACGCTTTGCCGCACGAACTGGCTATAGGCGGCGGCCTGCAGCAAGGCAAGGCTGAGCACCGGCAGCATCAGTATCGATAGATTGTCGGTCAGCGATTGCGTCGGCGGAGCGTAAACCAAAGGCGGCGACCAGTCGAAAGCGACGGAGACGCCAACCAGCAGCATCAGGCCGATCCAGAAGACTGGCGCCGCGAGGCCAAGCAGATTGAAGGTCTGGATCAGGCGGTCGAGCGCGCGGCCTTCGTAAATCGCCGCGACAACGCCGAGCGGCACGCCGACAAGCGTCGCAAGTAGAAGTGTCGCGGTCGAGAGCTCGATCGTCACGCCCAGTGCCGACCCAATCATGCCAAGGACCGGCTGACCGCGTGTCCAGCTCGTGCCAAAATCGGCCGTAACGACATGCCCCAACCAACGGAGGTATTGCTGCCACACAGGCTGATCGAGCCCGAAGAACTCGCGCAGCGCCTTGGCAGCGACGACATCGCTGGTCTGCCCGAGCATCTGCCCGACAACGTCTCCAGGCACTGAACGCACCAGCAGGAATATCACGATCGATGCGAGCAGCGCCGTGAATAAAGATGCGGACAGTCGTTTCGCGAGGTAGTTGGCCATCGAATTCGGCTTTTGAGCCCGGTTGCTTAGCTTCGTATCGGGACGAAAGCGACGGCGCACACCGCCGCTTGCGTTTCATCATCAGGCGATCCAGGCCCGCGCCAGGCCGTAGTACCACCCGGTCGGATGCTGCTCGTAGTTCCGGACCTTCTCGTTCCGAACGACGATATGGTCGGCCGAGAACAGCATGATCGTCGGCACGCTTTCGGCCATGATCTTCTGGAAGTTGTTGTAGATCTCCCGGCGCTTCGCAGGATCGTTTTCGATGCGGCCGTCGTCGAGCAGCTTGCTCGCCGCCTCGTTGTTCCAGTTGCGGAAATCAGCACCTCCCGGCGCTTTGTGGAAGTGCCTATAGAAAAGTAGGTGCGGGTCAGGCACGGTCGCCCAGTCGTTGAACGTGAAACCCATTTGCTTCGACTGGAAGTTCTTCACCCAAACACCGAGCTCTATGCGCTGAATTGCCAGCTTGATACCGATCTTGGCAAGCTGCTCGCGGAGCGTAACGGCGGCGGCATCCATCCAATCGTATCCGATGATGGTGGTCAGCGTCAGCTCGAAGCCATCCGGATGACCGGCTTCCGCCAGAAGCTTCTTGGCAGCGGCGATGTCGACTGACCGGTTTGGCAATTGGTCGAGTGGAACGCCCCAGCTCTCCTGCATGCCAGCGACCATGGTTCCGATGACCTTGCCGAGACCGCCGACCGAAGCCCGCATGATCTCCTGTTTGTCGACACCGAGAGCGATGGCCCGGCGCACCCGCTCGTCGTCAAGCGGCTTGAGCTCGGAGCCGAGGTCGATTGCTTTCTGGTTGAACGAGAGCGAGCGCTCGACGACGAGTCCGGCCACGCCTTCGACCTGCTTGAGATCTTGCGGGCGGGCCAGCGTCGCGATGTCGACACGCTTGTTTCTCAATCCGACCAGGAGGCTCGCCGCATTCGGGACGAACACGAAGTTGATGCGATCGAGATAGGGCAGGCCCGGCTCCCAGTAGTCGGGATTGCGGACCAGCGTCGCATTGCTGTTCGGCTTGAATTCGGAAAGCTTGAACGGGCCGGTACCGACGCTGGCCTGGTTGAGTTTGGTCTTGGCATCTGCGTCATCGAAATAACCGGCCGGCACCACGCCGCCATACTTGTTGCCGAGCGTCATGGGCAGCGCCGCGTTGGGCGACGAGATGCTGACCTTGACGGTCGCGTCATCGATCGCCTCGACGCCGGAAATGATGGCGAAATCACCAGCGCCGGGTGAGCCGTTCTTGGGATCCCGGATGTAGTTGTAGCTATAGGCCACATCCTTCGCGGTCATTGGCTGACCAGTGTGGAATTTGACGCCCTTGCGCAGACGCACGGTATAAACGAGCCGATCGCTGGACAGATCGAAACCCTCGGCCAGCAGCGGCATAGCCGTTCCATCCGGGCTTTCATAGAACAGGCCCTGATACATAAGGACAGTTAGCCGGATACGCGCGTCCGCAGCCTGATGAAAGGGGTCGAGCCCCGGGGGCTCCACCAGCAGGCCCATGTTCAGCGTGCCGCCCGACTTCGCGTCGGACGCCTTGGGACCGTACAGATCACTCGCGCGAGCGGGCCCCAGGATGGCCGCGACTCCGGCCATGCCACCAAGCGCCAGCAATGTGCGTCGGTCCATTAAACCGAAAGTACAGGAACTGGCCATTATTTTTGTCCTTCTCGTCAGGGGCTGTGATTTCGAACTCGGGTTTTTCACTGCGCGTCGCCGCCCTCAATTGTCGACCGGCTCACTCGCGGTAAGCCACGACCATCTCGATCTCGACGGCACAATTGCGTGGCAATTCGGCGACACCGACAGCGGAGCGCGCGTGGCGTCCCGCATCGCCGAAGATCTTGCCGAGCAGGTCGGATGCGGCATCGAGAACCTTGGGCTGGTCGTTGAAGCCGGGCGCGGACGCCACGAACCCCGTGACCTTCAGGACGCGCTCGATACGGTCCAGATTTCCCAGCGCCTGTTTCAGGCAGGCGAGCCCCTGCAGAATGCAAATGCGCGCCTCACCGCAAGCTGTATCGAGCGAGACGGCGCCGCCCACCTTGCCCTGCACCCTCACCTCACCGTCGACCTTGGGAAGCTGCCCCGCGACGTGCGCAAAGCCGCCATGGAGAGTCACCGGGACGTAGTTGAAGGCGGGCGACGCCGCTTCGGGCAAGCTAATGCCGAGTTCGGTGAGACGTTGTTCAATCATGAGCTTGCTCCAGCTTGGGAACCAGGAGATCGTGGACAAGAGCGCCGAGATCATAACGAGGCGAAAAGCCCGTCGCCGTCTCGAGCCGTCTGCCGCTGATCAGCGGAAAGAGAAGCGCAGGCGCGATGCGCTCGAACGAGATCCGGGCACCGGGCTTCGCGCGTCGGAGCTCATCGATGACATCGAGAATGCTCGCCTCGAAGCCCTTGAGATTATAGACCGGTTCGAGCGACCCGGAATGGCGCAAAACGGCCAGAACCGCGCGGGCGACATCGCCGACATGCATCAGATCGACCGGTTGATCGTGGAATGCGACCTCTGCGTCCCGGCCATCGCGTGCGGCGGAGAACAGGTCAACGATCGCACTTGCCGCGCCCTGGTACCAGAGCCCCTGCCCGAGCACCAACGGAAGACGCAGGCCGACGATCTCGATGCTGTGCCGCCTCGCCATGAAGACAGATAATGCCTCCGCCAACTGCTTGGTCAGACCGTACCAGGTGGTTGGCGCAGGCTTGTCATCTTCGTCGACGCGGGCCGCATCGTAATCCGACGCCGGCCCGTAAATGACAGTCGAGCTGGTCCAAACGATGCGACGGACGCCGGCGGCGCACGCCGCCTCGATGAGCGCGCCATGGCCGGCGACATTGATCGCGAGCGCGGCATCGGCTTCGCTCTCGCCGGACCGCATCAGACCAAGCCTGCCGACACTATGCGCGACACAGGATACGACGGCTTCGGGCTTGAATCGCGAGAAAACTGCGTCGAGCGCAGCCCGGTCGCCGATCGACCCTTCGACTGTCTGGTACCGACCGGCCAAATCCCAGAGCCTGTCTTCCGCCATCGACGGTCCGAACAGCACCGGGGCGTATCCGGCCTGAACCAGTGCACGCACGACATGCGAACCCACGAAGCCAAGTCCGCCGGCGACCAGGACGGTCCGAACCGGGTACGGCATCCGCTCAGAGGGAAAGATCGTCACGGATGCAGGCCTTCCAATGACCGGGAGCCGTTTCGCGCAGCGGCGGAACAGCCTTGGCGCAATCGGGCAGAACGAAGGGGCAGCGCGTCCGGAAGACGCAGCCCGATGGCGGAGCGCTCGGGCTTGGGATCTCGCCCGAGAGTACGATGCGGTCGCCACGCGGTCGCGCTCCAGGCGCCGCATGCATCAACGCGGCCGTGTAAGGGTGAGCGGTTCGGCCGAACAGCGCCGAGTTCTCTGCGAGTTCCATCACCCGCCCGAGGTAGAGCACCATCACCCTATCCGAGATGACTTCCACGACCGACAGATCGTGACTGATGAACATCATTGTCAGCGACAAATCGCGTTGGAGACCCTGCAACAGGTTGAGCACCTCGGCCTGAATCGAGACGTCGAGCGCCGAGACCGGCTCGTCCGCGACGATGAAGCTCGGGTTCGAGGCGAGCGTTCGTGCAATCGCCACGCGCTGCCGCTGACCACCCGAGAAGGCCCTCGGATAACGTTTGAGATGCTCGCGCGTTAGACCAACTTTTTCGAGCAGCAACTCAGCTTCTTCGAGCGCTTTCGCCTTATTCAGACCGCGATGGAGGCGAATGGGCTCGATCAGCGCATCACCGATCGTCATCCGCGGATTGAGGCTTGCGAACGGATCCTGGAAGATCATCTGCATGTGCCGGCGGAAGCGCCGCAGATCCTGGGGCGCGAGAGCACCCAGATCTTGCCCGGCGTAGCTTACCGTCCCGGCCGTCGGCGTCAGCAGACGCAACGCGAGCCGGCCGATCGTCGACTTTCCCGAGCCGGATTCGCCGACCACGCCGAGGACCTGTCCCTTGTCGAGCGTGAACGAGACCTCTTCGACCGCGCGAACGGCCGGATTGGTGCCGAAATGCTTGGTTAAGCCTGTGACCGCCAACAAGGTTTGGCTGGACTCCTGACCGTGGAGAAGTTCGGACCGCGCTGGCATCATGATACAAGCTCTCGCCAACGGAAGCAGCGCGACACGTGGTCTGAACCAACGGCCTCGAGTTCCGGCACCTTCTCGCTGCACGCGGCGACGGCGATCCCGCAACGCGGATGAAACCGGCAGCCTGCCGGCGGACTCAGCGGCGTCGGCAACACGCCCGGAATGGGCGCGAGGCGTGCGCCATGGCCCGCTCCGTGAGGAGCACAGGCAAGTAGCGCCTTCGTATAAGGGTGACGCGGATTGGCGAGAACTTCGCCTGCCGGGCCCTGCTCCACGATCTGGCTCGCATACATCACCGCTACCTTGTCGGCGATCTCCTTGACGAGCTGCAGGTCATGGGTGACGAAGATCAAAGCCATGCCGCGCTCCTTCTGCAACCGCTTCAGGAGCCCAATAATCTGAGCCTGGACCGTCACGTCGAGCGCCGTGGTCGGCTCGTCGGCGATCAGCAGCGTCGGATCGCAGGCAAGCGCAATCGCTATCATGACCCGCTGGCGCATGCCGCCGGACAGTTGATGGGGAAACGCATCGACACGCCGCTCCGGATCGGTGATGCCGACATCGCGCAGCAGGGTGATCGCCATCTGTCGCGCCGTGCGGCGGTCGAGCTTCTTGTGGATGCGGATCGGCTCTGCGATCTGATCTCCGATCGGGAACACCGGGTTGAGGCTGGACATCGGATCCTGAAAAATCATCGCGATGTCTCGACCTCGGATACCGGCCATCTCAGCGTCGGACGCAGCCGCAAGATCGAGAGATCGGCCGTCGCGATTGCGAAAGCGGATCTGACCACCCTCGATGCGTCCACCGATTCTCGCCTTTTGCCGCCCGAGCAGACGCATGACGGTCAGGCCGGTAACCGACTTGCCCGAGCCGGATTCACCAACGATCGCCAACGTCTCGCCATGGACCACGGAAAGCGTCACGCCATTTACAGCCTTGACGATTCCGGCGTCGGTATAAAACCAGGTCTTCAGGTCATCGATTTCGAGCACGGGCTGGCACTTGGCCATTCCGACCTGCTCGAGATCCTCAACGGACGGCATGACGCTCGACCGCATCCCAGTCCACATCAATGCCGAGACCAGGAGCATCCGGAACGGTGATGGCACCATCCTCTGGAGCGAGAGGATTCTTCAGGACGGAATCGCGGAGCGGGTTCGTTCCGACGTCGTATTCGAGAAGCGTCGGCCGCGGAATATTGTTGGAATGAGGGTAGACCGGCAGTGACGCGACGAAATGGACGGCGGCCGCAAGTCCGACCCCGGTCCCCCAGACATGGGGCGACAGGCGTAGATGCTCCATCATGGCGAGTTGGGCGACCTGCTTTCCTTGCCAAAAGCCGCCGCAAAGAGACAGGTCTGGCTGCACCACGTCCACTGCACGCCGGTCGATCAGCCTCTTGAAGTCGAAGCTCGTATAAAGTGCCTCACCTGTCGCCAACGGCACCGGACTCCAGCGCTGGAGCAGTTCGTACCCAGCGAAATCCTGGGGCGCCAGCGGCTCCTCGACCCAGCCGATTTTATAGCGAGCGATCCGAGTAATGCTCTCTCGCGCGAGGTCGAGCGTATAGTTCGAATTGATATCAACCAGGATTTCGACTTTTTCGCCAAGGATCTGGCGAGCACGCGCAACGCGTTCTTCGTCGTCAGCGGGCGACACACCGATCTTGATCTTGATTGAGCGGTGGCCCGCCTTTGCCATCGCCTCAATCTGCGGCTCGAAATCTCGCGCGCTATTCTCAGTCAGATAACCACCAGAGGCATAGATCGGAACACGTGCGCTGTGCTTGCCCCCGATCAGCCGGTGGACCGGCTGCCCAAGCTTCTTGCCCGCTGCATCCTTTGCGGCCATGTCGACGCCGGAAATGCACCAGGTGAGCGCTCCCTGCACGCCGAAATGATAGTGACGCGCCTGCATCAGGGCGAAGCCGGCCTCGACATCGAGCACATGGGTTCCAACCAGATAACCCTTAAGCAGCGGCAACATGGCGAGATTGACCTGCGGAATGCCCCAGCATTCGCCGATGCCCTCGGTGCCGTCCTCAAGCCGAAGTCGGACCAGCGTTGTAGCCCGTGCGGTCGCAAGCGACTTCGACATGCCGTAAGCTTTGCCCGCGGGCAGCTGCGCTTGAACCGCGATGAACTCGATATCGCTGATAATCATGGCCGAGCCTCATGCCCCGTAGAGCGCACCCAATTCCGATCAATTCAAGCCAATCGTGAACCAGGTTGGCAACCAATGCAAGATCCAAACTGACATGGCACGACAGCGTGGACGCTGTCGCGGCGCCAGAGTTGGTCGTCACTCGAGGCGACTTGCCGCTGGCGGGGATCCGATGGCATTCCTCACGAGGTTGCGCATCCTTGGGCTGTCGACTGATCCAAGACTTGCAATCAGCATGCGAGGCATCAACAAGCTTCGGCCGTTGACCACCGCGGCGGTCCTCCCTCTAGCGCTGTGCAATGCATCGGCTGCGACATGCACCAAACTGTAGACTCGCAGAGAATGTTATGGATTTTGTTCACCGATAAGCTTTGCGACCAAACCTTACCAGCGGCGAATGGATAGGCTTTGGCGTCACAGACGCCTCAATGTCGCTGTCAGGAAATTCCTCTTGTCGCCATGTTCTCTTGAACCTCATTTCCCACTTTAATAAGCTGTTGCAAGCTCCCAACGACCGCGGCAGCAACCACTCGAGGGGCCTTGGCGATGCGATGACAGGCTTGGTCCGTTCGGGACTAGGGGTGTCTCGTCAACCTTCCTGAAATCGCTCGCCTTTTTCGCACCAGGCACGCGCAATCTACGGTCCTAGCCACGGACCTTTTTGCAGCCTCGCGACCGTAGTTTGCAGCCATCTCCGCAGCGCGCCGGCCTGGCCCGGCTCCCTACTCTCCTCCGCCAAGTCCAAGCAGATGCGCTCCATGCGCGCGAGCTCGTCGATGTCGAGCCGATCCCGCCCCATAGCGCGGATCAGCACCCGCGGCGCCCTCGCTCAGGTCAAGGACAGGCCGCGTGAGGAGCCTTCGACCGCGACATGCGTTAAGGACCAGAGCAGGAGGACGGAGGCGGGTTATGAGTACCATCCCTCTAGACCTTCGACGAAGGTTCGAACAGCGCTGGGCCGCCCGATTTCCGCCGTCGGGGATAGCGGTTGCAACTCGATGGGATCGGCCTGAGAAGCAGGATCAACAGCTGGCCAAGCCCAAAGGGCAAAGAAAAAATTCGCCAGGCGAACCTAGCTCGTTCAAGGTCAGCGCTAGCGGCGTGAGCGCGGATTGAAGCCGCCACGACGCGCATTAGCTCGCGCGCCTGCCGAGCCACCAGTAATCGACAATTTGACTCTCTCTCGCGCCGCGCTTCGATGGCGGAATGCGCCTCAGAAGATCACATTCGGCAACATGCGTGGCGCCGGCGTGCGCGGTGTCCTGGTGTACTGCGCAGTGCTGACCGCAGGTCCGATAGCGTTCGTCGATCCGACATCGAGCCCCGGTTCATCTGCTCGGCAGGCGTGGCGCGGAAGTGCGGCCGGCCTTCAACTGGAACGCCGAAGGGCCTATCGGTGGCATGGGGCTATCGGTAGCCGCCTAAAGACGGCCCCGGCCTTGTGGGCATGGGCCGGGGCCGCCGGAGGTGATGCTCGGACCTTGCGTAGGGCGAGCGCCCTAAGCCTAGGACAGTTCGGTAATCAGCTCTGTTCGCTTCCGCACCTTGGCTATATGCGGTTTCCGTCCTGGAACGGAGCAGCTGCAATGAAAGACATGCAGGCTCAGTTGGAAAAGCTCCGCACAGATGCGGCCGAGTGCGCCCTCATCCGCGACCTGGCGACCGATCCGAAGAAGCGTGAGCTGTTCACCAGGCTGGCCGATCACCTGACGGTTCTCGCCTCAGAAGTTGAACGCGCAATCGCGGACAGTATGAAGCCCACCAGATGAAGACAGGCTGACGGCGGCCTTTCGAGGAAACGATCCCTAGCACTAGGGTCCGGACTCAATTGATCCACCAAGTGATCGAGGCGGCGAGGAGGATTCCAGACAGGAAGATGTCTGCTCGCTTGTCGTATCGGGTTGCGATCCGGCGGAAGTCTTTGAGACGGCAGAACATCCGCTCGATGACGTTGCGGCCTTTATAAGCGGTCTTATCGTAGCGATGCGGATGCTTGCGGGTCGGATTTGGCGGGATCACGGCCTTGATGCGGCGTGCGGCCAGTTCGTCTCGCAAACTCTTGGCGTCGTAAGCTCGATCAGCCAACAGGCGACGCGGGCTGCGGACCATGCTGATCAAACCTCGTGCACCAACCAAATCGTGGGTGTTGCCAGGAGTGATTAGGAAGGCAAGCGGACGGCCGATATCGTCGGTCAGCGCGTGGATTTTGGTGGTTTGCCCGCCGCGCGAGCGGCCGATCGCATTGTTGAAGGCCCCCCTTTTGCGCCAGCCGCGGAGCGGTGGGCTTTGATGTAGCTGGAATCAACCGACATCGATCCGTACATGCCGGTCGATCCGGTCAGAGCGTAAAAAATATCCGTCCAAATCCCCTGTCGACTCCAGCGGTTGAAGCGGTTGTAGACCGTCGTGTAGGGGCCATAGACTTCCGGGCAATCGCGCCAACGCGAACCGGATTTCAGCATGTGCATGATGCCGCTGATCACGCGCCTATCATCGACCCGATGCGCTCCCTTACGCCCTCGTGGCAACAACGGCTCGATCCGTTGCCATTCCACATCGCTGAGCCAATAGACCTGCTTTGCCATTCAAGCCTCCCCTTCGCTGAGATGCTTGAATCACAGTCCAATTCCAGATGGAATCCTTATTGAGTACAGGCCCTAATGGTTTCGATCGCTTCCTCGCAAAGGAACTTTTCAACGCGCGGCGCGTCCTTGAGGGATCTTGCTCTTTGTTTTACGTGCGGCGCAACCAATGGGAAAAGCGGCCGCTTATGCGATTTCGGTCGGGATTGTCGGCTTCGGCGCCTGGGTCCTTGTTGCTGGCCTCTACTCAAGCGCACCCGCCTTTTGGATTTGCATCGCCTTCCTCCCCATCGCAGTCGGCGTCTGGAGCGCTTGTGGCGACATTTGAAGGACGTTGGCCCCGATCATGGACCTGACGGCGACCGAACGCGACTTCCTGAATCACCTGGCTTCGGAATCCTGGACCAGCCCGCCGCTGTTTGATCACGAACTCGTCGCGCGCTTGGTCGAGCTTGGGCTGGTCGAGGCCGAAGCACTCGCCTCCGGTGAAGTCGAATACACGATTACCGCGGCGGGCCGCGCTGCCTTGTCCTGATCCGCGCTATCAGGGGAAAAACGCCATTAGGTCAGCCGGTCTGCATTTTCCGAATCGGGCACAAGCCATCATCTGGCGGCTCGATTGCGGAGCACGTAGGTGGGTCGGCTTTCAATTGGTCTTTTGATCGCGACAGGTTTGCTGCTCACCGCTTATTTCGGCTTGTCGGCTTGGCGCATTTCAGACGACCAAGACGTCGACATCACCGGTGGAATTCCGAACGACACATACGGATGGAAGCCGAGATCGGCCAACTAATCGGCCCCTTGCGCTCGCCCTTTGGTTGAGCTTGGATACTGCTCGTGCGCGCAGCGGGCGAGGCGTGATGTCTACGTGGACATTTGCGGGCGTGGCGCTTTGCCTAGGGTGCGTACTCATAAGACCTGCCGCTAGGAGTAGGCGCACCTGATGTCCGCTTGTCCTCCAACAGCGGCGCGAAAGCGGACGTTATCGGAGTTCCGAGAAGGGCCATGAGCAGCCATTCCTTCCGATCCGAGATCACTCTACAAACGCCCTCGGGATTGGCATGATTAGAAGCCAGCCTTGAACGCGCCGGATGCGAGGGAATTTGCGAGCTTCAGTTCGGCCGCGGAAGTTTCATATCTTTGTCCATCGAGCATAATGTCATAGTGATCGCGAATCCAAGGAAGCCGTTTCTCAATTCCCATGGTAATGGCCGTGCCCGTGACCCCGAGCGCATTGAGGGGCCACACACCTGCAGGAACAATCTCCAGGGTCGCACGCACTAGCCTTGCTCCCGGGCCAAATCGTTCCGCAAGATTTTGGGGATCGACCCGTTCCACTGTTTTGGGATCATTAACGTCGCGAAACCCGACCAGCATAGGAAGGCTGCCCAATGGCAGTTCCCGCGTACCTGCTAGATGCTGCACCTGCTTGATGCCTTCCTCGACGGGCCTTGGAAGGCTACCGCCTGGAAAATTAAACGCGCGCAGCACAATCCACTCGGACCCCGATCTAACGTCGGTATCGGCCTTGAGAAGTGCAAACAGCGTACCGCGAGCCCCCAGGTCGAGCACAACGGCTTCGCCCCGATAACCAACGGACAGTTCGTGTTGAGCGGCAATCTCTGGCTGCTTGCTGTAGGTCACCTCTCTGACGCTGGAGGCTGACCTAGGTTGGCCATCTACCTCGGCCTCTAACGTAAGGCGATAGCGCAGCGTTACGCTGGGGAATGCCACCCGATAGGCGAGCTCTGCCGCCCCAATGCTAACAATTGCTATGACGGTCATCCAAAGCAGCTTCTTCATGTCAGGACACGTCGCATGATTGACGGGCTTGACTAGAGCAACCGAAGGTTAAAGTGCAGTTTGCTCAAAAGACGAAACTGTCGAGTGTCCGCTTTCGGGTCAAAAGCGTCAGTTTGGCGCGGGCGCGCGATGTCCGGTCTGGCTCCAACTACGGTCGCGCTGAACGTCGCCTCTACGTTCGCCTAGGGGCCCAACAGTGGAAATGAAGAGCAGGCACGACGATGTAGGCTTATAGCTAACTCGAAATTTCAACGGCGGGCGATGCATACTACCGAGACCACCAACATCCACTTCATAGCCGTTGCCTACGCTAAGCCGCGCAAAAGGAAACGGTAGCGCATCGGCAAAGTTACATTCCGGGAGGCTTGCGCGGGGTGCGGTTAGTTGCAGACCTCTACTGTCCTGCCGGCGGTTGAGTTGCCCCTCTCAATTAATCTGCATCCTGGCGCGACAGGTCGGCAGCCAGCATTGCTGCAGAAGATTTGGCTTGTTGACCTAACCTCTGGCTTCGCGGGCGTAAGTTCATTCCTCTGGCGTTCCGCGTCCCGCTTTGAGACGCTTTCTCGCGTCGCAATCGCCTTCTTCTCTAAATTCTTTTCGCATTCGTTGTCGTCGTTGACGCGATAGCCGGTGCGGCATGCGATCTTCACACAAGCATCGCCATCCGCTTTGAAACCATGATCGCAGACCAGCGGGCACACACGGCCTGACCGGGCTTTGATCGTGTCCAGCGCATCGGTGCTTGCGAGCGCCGCGTTGAGCTTCGTCCCGGCATACTTGTTGAACAGTGTCAGGGAGCGCTGTGACTTGGCGCTCCACTCGCCGCTCTCTGCATCGCCAAGACAGCCGACGCGGCGAAGTTCGGACTGGACTGATTTGGCGAGTTCCTGCGTGGACTGTGCCGGTTCAGGGGACGGTGCGGGAGACGGCAAGGCTGCAACCTTCTGATCGGCGGCCTGCTTGTCGGCAAGAGCCTTTGCAACGGCAGCTTCGATCTCCCTGCGGCGCTGCTCGGCTGCTGCGGCTTTGGTCTCCTCGACCTGCTTGGTCTTCTCGGCGGCGATCCGCGCATCCTCAGCAGCCTTGGCGGCGGCGGCTTTGTCCTGTTCGGTCTTCTTTGCGCGGTCGGCGACGAGCCGGGCCTTTTCATCTTCGGCCTGCCGAGCCTTTTCGACCGCCGCCGCGCGGGCTTCCTCCGCAGCGATCTTGTTGAGTTGCCCCTTGGCAAGGTCGGCGTAGAACCCATCAGCGTATCGGCTCAAGAAGGCTGTCCAGCCGTCGCGGGTGCCCAGTTGCAGGGCAAGCTCATAGTTCCGACGTATGGCGTCATCCGGGCTCGCCTGAAGGCCGGCTGCTGCTACCGGCTTTGCTGGAACGAGCGATACATCATCGCCGCCGAGCGAGCCGTAGACATATGGCTCCTGCTGGTAGCCAGTGTTCTTCAACACATCGTCGCGGACGAACCCGAACGCCTTGCGCAGATCGAGACCGGGCGTTGGCAGCCGCTCGACAAGCGCTGAGGCGAATGGGCTGTTCTTGGAATCGCCATCCGAAGCTGTGGACCCTGCCTTCGCCGCGAACGCAATCATGGTGTTAGGGCTGGTTGGCTCGACCTTCGCAAGGCCGCGTCCGATGGCGCGGGCGGCAACCGTTCGCTTCATGGACTTGGCGAACGGATTGTCCCGGCAAGCGTCCAGAATGATGAGGCGAAGCTGCTTTGCTGGCTCGACGGCGAACAGCGCCCGGTCGAGTGCCACGGCCTCATCGAGAACGTCGCTATCGGTCTCCAGCGCCGCGTCGGTCGGGATGAGATAGTTGGTCCCATCTAACTCCATGCCATGACCGGCGTAGTAGATGACGGCAACTTCAGCATCCCGCACCCGCCCGCCGAAGTCACGTAGGGCTTTGCGCATCTCGGAAGCGTTCAGATCAGTCCTGATGTCTATCCAATCGAACCCGGCTTTTTTGAACATGCCCCCGACTAGGGCGGCATCGTTCGCGGGATTGGAAAGCTTTGGCACGCTCTTATAGGCCGAGTTCCCGATGACTAGCGCGATACGGCGCTCAGCGTGGGCAGTGCCGCACATCAGCCAGATGGAAACGAACAAACAAAACCAACGAAAAGCGCCCATTCCAGTCCCCGACAATATGTGCGCAGCCTATGCACAGACTGCTCAAAGGCAAGCGTGGCTTATGTGATATTTGTCACACTCAGCACGTTCAGAGGATCGGCTTTGCTTCAGAAGCGCAAACGTCTGCATTGAATCAAACCCCCCGGTCCTGTCATCGCTCGCAAGTACGTGTTCAATCGTCTCAAAGAGGACGCGGGATTGGAAGGGCTTCGAGCTGGAAATGACCAGCCTCACTAGCCGAGGAGGTCAACATGACCGATACCCAAGCACCAATCCCTGCCGTGTCGAAACACGCTCCTTGGAACAAGGGGAAGATCGTCGGCGCAAAGCCGCCGCTCCGTCCGAAGCACGTCTGGTCAATCCGAACCAAGCTCCAGGTCGAAGGCCGAATGCGAGATCTGGCGCTGTTCAATGTCGCCATTGACAGCAAGCTGCGCGGCTGCGACGTCGTAGCCTTGAAAGTCGATGATCTTGCGCCGGGCGGATATGCGGCCGATCGCGCGACCGTCCGACAAAAGAAGACCGGCCGGCCAGTCAAATTTGAACTGACGGAATCGGCCCGGCAGGCAATCGATGATTACCTGCGGGTTACTGGCAAAAAGTCGGGAGAATACCTGTTCACTGGCCGGCAGCGGACTGGACATATGACGACCCGCCAGTATGCCCGACTCCTATCTCACTGGATCGCTGACATCGGACTGGACCCGCACCTGTTCGGGACGCATTCCCTTCGCCGAACAAAGGCGACCTTGATCTATCGCCGAACCGGCAACCTGCGAGCCGTACAGCTTCTTCTGGGGCATACCAAGATCGAGAGTACCGTTCGATATCTCGGCATCGAGGTCGACGACGCCCTCGCGATAGCAGAACAAGTTGACGTCTGACTTCGGGGGCACAGCAGACGTGCTCTGCGCTGCCCTCACAGACGGCTCCGGGCCAAAAGCAGCCATCGTCGGCCTTGGGAGCGATCAAGCAAAAGCGATGATGTCCACGAGATAGTGTGCGAGCGCGACCGGCCATAGCGCACCTGATCGCCGAAACATCAGCATAAGCAGGCAGCCGATCATCGTCGCGAGAAGAACGTTCCCAAGCCCGGCCCACCAATGATAGGCACCGAAGAGAACTGACGTGACAAGGATGGCGAACATCCCATCACCTACATAGGGCTGCAATGCGGCCCGGAGATATTGCCGGAATATGATTTCCTCGCTGACAGCAACCAACGCCAAGCCGAATATGAGGTCGAATGCGTTTAGCCAGCCGGTCGGATGCGGATACACACCGAGCACCGTTGTGGGGAATGCCGCATTGATAAGACGTCGCGGCCACTGGCTCAGACGCTCCAGAAGCGAAACTCCAGCAATCCAAAAGCCAATTTCAAAGAGGGATATATGGCGCTCGCTCCTTCGGAAAGCTGCCACTCGCCCAGAGGGGACGACGGCTAGGATGGCTAGTGCAGTGATGCGCCCGGCATAGTCCCACGCAAGCCAGCTCAACGCATGATGCTGATGCAGCCGCATAACTTGGGACGCAACGAGCGGCACGAGGGCAGCAGTGAACCACCAAATGAGTGGAAGTCTAAAAGCGCCATTGTTCTTAAGCCCACTAGCTAGGTCCAAGGTATGTCCTTTGATGTTGAGCCAGTAGATTGCTTACAGTTTGAGCCTAGGCAACTTGGAGCGAACCGTCCATTGCTGCTTGGCCGGGTGCTGCCCTTGGCAGACTGCTTCACCCTAGTCGGCTCATCTACCGGAATCAGATGTTACGGCTCTCCGAGGGAGGGTCAGCAACGGGCCAAGAGGCGACATCGCAAGATCATGTGTGAAAGAGCAGGCGACCGACCGCGCCTCAGTCTTCAGATTTGCTTGACACCGGAGTGAGCACTAATCCTTGTGGCTCCAACGCGATCAGTTTTCCATGGTCGAACACGTCAAAGGCAACATGAATATCAGCGCGGTTACCCTCGATATCTTCAACGACTACCCGATAAGAGCGGGCGAGATTGCTTAAGAGGACCCCTCGAAACAGAAAGCGAAAGTAGTTGGACGAGCGTGTCACCGAGATGATCCGTAACCCACGCTGCTCGGCGAAATCGTCAATCGCAAGTCGATGCGCGGGTATATCTCGTACAAAACGCCAGTAAGAAAAGACGGCAGCAGTGCAAATGAACAATAGAAAAAACGCCCATCTATCCATTTCAAATCGACAACCTGTGACTTGGCTTAATGGTGGCCTCTATATCTTTTTGCTACCTCTATAGGTATCGCGACATTGCTACAACCTCACGAGAAGCGCAAGAGGAGGTCCGCGCTGGGTCAAAAGCAGCGGTGGACGCCAAGTTGGATCGGCGTCCGGTTTGCCCCTGACAACCGACATGACACGCGCTCAATCGACCTTCGAAGGGCCAACCCACCTCTCTGATTTTGAAGTCGCAACCATCCTCGCCGAGGTCTTTGAATCCTTCGGAGAGAACTCGCCAACGGACGAACAGCCTTTTGGCAATCGTATCGCCGACTATTCGGTGGCGTGCGAGAGCAACTGTTGCGTAAAGGTTTGTCGGAGCGGCTCGACCGTGGCTTTCGACCGTGGCTTTTGGCGATGCATGCAAAAACGTACGCCTCTTCAATGCAGTTTGGAGGAGTGGATATCCTCTGGCTAATGATGGGTGTGTGCCAGACAATTGTACCACTCGCCCTTTGAGCCGAAACATCAGTGCGGTTGGCTCTGGGAGGCCAAAGTGGCCAGGGGTTTTCGTTTCCGCAGGTATTTGGATGCGGCGAATTGCGAGGCTGTTCACATGTCCAGACCCGACAACATGCTATTGTCGGTGCGGTCCGGTCGAACTGTTCGTTTGAATGGCTCCAATAGGATTAAGTAGGACGAGCAAATGTTCGGCTTGGATGCGCTGAAGCTGTTCGTGCACACAAGGGTCCTGCCATGGAAATCGGGACTTGGCTGAAAGGGCTGGGCCTGGGACGACATGAGTCCCTGTTCATCGCGAACGCCATAGATTGCGATGTGTTGCCGCAATTGACAGAAGTCGACTTCGAAAAGGTTGGCATCCCACTCGGCGATCGGAAGCGCCTCATGAACGCGATCGGTGCGCTTCCCTCCAGCCTTCCCTCCGCTGTCGTGAATACTGCAATTGCGCAATACGCGGAACGGCGGCACCTCACCGTAATGATCTGTGACTTGGTCGATTCGACCGCCCTGGCCGCACGCCTTGACCCGGAAGATATGGGCGCCGTCATCGATGCCTACCACGCTGCTTGTGCTCGTATCACGCGCTCCTATGACGGCTTTCTCGCCGACTTTCGCGGAGACGGCATTCTTGCTTATTTCGGCTATCCTATTGCGCACGAGGACGATCCCGAACGAACCGTAAGAGCTGCTCTGGATATCATTGCTGCTGTCGCACGGCTTGAAACCCGCGCAGGAGAACCACTCGCGGTGCGTATCGGCATCGCTACCGGCATGGTGGTGGTCGGCGACCTGGGCGGCGAGGGCAAACTTCGGGAACACTCCGTGGTTGGGGGTGCTCCTAATATCGCGGCTCGCGTGCAAGCCTTGGTCGAGCCGAATACGGTGGTCATCGCCGACTCCACCCGTCGTCTCCTTGGCGATATCTTTAGTCTTCGCGACCTTGGCGCCCACCACCTCAAAGGCATCAGCGAGCCGGTGAGCGCGTGGGCCGTCCAGGGCGTCTCGGCTTCCGAGAGCCGCTTTGACGCGGTGCGTCCGACAGAACTCGCCCATCTCATCGGCCGCGATCCCGAGTTGGAGTTCTTGTTGGAACGTCAACGTTTGGCTCGCACGGGCGAAGGCCAGATCGTTCTCATCTCCGGCGAGGCGGGTATCGGGAAATCGCGCTTAGCAGCGGCTCTGGCTGAACGCGCAGCTAGGCAACCGCCATTTGTGCAATTCCGTTATCAGTGCTCTCCTTACCACGCCAACAGCGCACTTCATCCCGTGGTCGAGCAGTTGGAAAGGAGCGCCGGGTTCAAGGCGGAGGATCCCCTCGAGACACGGCTTGACAAGCTGGAGGCGCACCTCTCGTTGAGAGCGCCGCAAGTTCAGACGGTAGTGCCACTTTTTGCCGAGCTGCTATCGATCCCGTTCGCGGGCCGTTATCCAACACCGCAGCTAAGCCCCGCCCAGCAGCGTCGCCGCACACTTGCCGCGCTGCTCGATCAATTCGAGAGCCGTTCCCGCAAACAGCCCATCCTGTTACTTATCGAAGATGTTCAGTGGGCCGACGACACCACCCTCGAATTGCTCGACCTCATCGTAGAGCGAGCCCGACAGTTGCCTATCCTTGCGCTGGTTACCTTTCGACCAGACTTTGAGCCTCCATGGACCGGTCTTGCAAATGTCGGAAGCCTCGTTCTCGGACGGCTCAACCCAGATGATGTCAAAGGTGTTGCCACGCAGGTGGCCAATGGCCGAGCGCTTCCGGCCGACGTGATGAAACAGATTGTAACAAAGACTGACGGGAATCCACTCTTCGTGGAGGAACTCACCAAGGCTGTTCTCGAAGCAGGCATTCTGATTGAATATCAGGATCGCTATCAGCTCGGAGGACCGTTACCGCCCTTTGCCATCCCGGAAACCCTTCACGACTCCCTGATGGCGCGGCTCGACCGCCTGCACTCGGTGAAGGAGATCGCCCAGATTGGCGCCACCATCGGTCGCGAGTTTTCTTATTCCTTGATGCTGGCTGTGGTCCCTCGAGAGGAAACACGGTTGCAGCATTCCCTCACCGAACTCGAGGAGGCCGGGCTTATTTTCCGCGAAGGTGACCTGCCGGATGCCATTTATAGCTTCAAGCACGCATTGGTGAGGGATGCGGCTTATCAGAGCCTGCTGAAGACACGGCGGCGGCAACTCCATGCGCAAATAGCGCGCGTGCTAGAGGAAGGGTTCCAGGATGCCGTCCTAAACGACCCTGAAATCCTCGCGCACCATTTCACCGAAGCCGGTTCGCTTGAGAAGGCTACGGACTATTGGCTCAAGGCCGGAAAGCGCGCGCTCGGGCGCTCCTCCAATGCCGAGGCTGTAAAACACCTCACGCGAGGAATGGAGCTGACCCAGCAACTGCTCAGCTCGCCGCAACGCGATCGCAAAGAACTGGATTTCTATCTGGCCCTTGGTCCTGCAGTCGCCGCAACTGAGGGCGATGCCGCGGCTGAAACGTCGCGGGTCTTCTCACGGGCTCGCGCGCTGCTAGGCGAAAGTGTCAGTCTAGAAGAACGGATGACGATCCTGTGGGGCAACTACCTAGCCCACAGTATGCGCGCTGAGTATAGCTCAGCGCTGGAGGATGCCCGGCACGGCCTCGCGTTGGCCGCAGAGCATGATCATCCCGGCGTGGCCGTCCTAGCCACACGTTTCATTGGACAGACACTGCATCTCACGGGTGCCTTCGCCGACGCACGCGAACACCTCGAGCGCGCTCTCGTACTATGCTCAACCAATCCAGCCACGATCTCGACCTATCGCCGCTTCGGAGTCGATGACGCGGTGAACAGCCTGGCGTGGCTCTCGACGACGCTATTGGTCCTTGGCTTTCCTAAACAGTCTACAACAATCGTCGAGCGCACTG
The DNA here is from genome assembly GCF_049949285.1 of Bradyrhizobium ganzhouense. Lineage (NCBI taxonomy): Bacteria > Pseudomonadati > Pseudomonadota > Alphaproteobacteria > Hyphomicrobiales > Nitrobacteraceae > Bradyrhizobium > Bradyrhizobium ganzhouense. Next base: position 3,794,365 of record NZ_CP181318.1, on the reverse strand, counting down.
AAACTCTCGCTCGAACGAGAGAACAAAGCTTTACGACGGCCCTGGCCCTGGGGAACATAGTCGTTTTGGGCACAATCGGCGGCGACGCAAAGCGCGCTTTGGCTCACGCCGACGAAGCGATATCGCTCAGCACTGAGCATGAATTTGCGGCAATTGAACGAAGAGCACGTTTTTTCCGCGGAGCACTATTAGCCCAAGGAGGGGATCTTCAAGTCGGGATCGAACTGATGCGCGCCGCTTTGACGGCAACTTACCAAAACTCTGACCGGTGTCGCCGCACTCTCTATTTGGGCCATCTCGCCTTCGCTCATGCCCAGCTCGGAGAGCTTGAAGTTGGACTTCGCCTGCTGGACGAAGGCGTTCAGCTGGCCGAAACAACAGGGGAAAGGTTCTTTGAGGCCGAGTTGTATCGTCTTCGGGGCAACATCAACCTAAGACTCGGCAGACGTGACCAGGCAGAGGCCGCCCTGCAGCGAGCCGTGGCGATTGCGCGGCAACAACAAGCTCGCTGGTGGGAGTTGCGTGCCTCGATCTGTCTCGCGCGGCATTGGAGTAACGAAGGCAGATATTTCGAGGCTAGGTCCCTCTTAGAGCCGATATACACTTGGTTCACCGAAGGTCGGGATACCCCCGATCTGAAAGACGCTAGAATTCTCGTGGACGAACTACGCTCAGTTTCATGAATGAAAGATGAGCCCGACCGTGGCAGCTGCTAGCCAGCACCGCTCAACATCATGCCTGACGCAAATTGATCAGCGTCCGATCAACGCCTGCCCTTCGCCCGCTTTCCGGACCTGCCACCTGTTCGCTCAAGCTTGCTAAGAGCGCTCTCGACATCCTTGATTGCCTTCTTGAGTTGCTTCTCGCGCTTTCCAAGAATGCTCTTGAGTTGTCTTCGCTGCTCGGCGCTCAATGTCGTAAAATCGATCACCTTCGTAAACGCGATGAAGGCCATTGCTTACCTCCCGATGGTGGTGGTCGTTAGGCCGTGATCAGCATGTGCAAGGCAGTGAACTAGATATTCTCCAATATCACCGAACTATAGTCAAACGGCAATTCTTCCAGAAATACTCGATCGGCCTTCTGACCCACGGAGTCCACCGTGGTGAGCGCGAGAAAAAGAGGTAGCATCAGACATCTCGTTACCACGCCGTCGTTATTTCACTTCCGCTTTTTGTTCTTGAGCCGCGCTGGTCGCGAGGTGCGCTTCGTGCGACCGAGTCGGGAAGACCCTACAGTCGAAGATTTCTCGTGGGGCCTTGATCTCTGCAACAAGCCGCGGAGGGTGGCAAATTGGCGTTGATCCAGCTGATTGGCGAAGCTCTCGAAATCAGCGGCGTCACCGCCAAGCTGGCTCAGCCAGACGAAGGCACTGTCCAAGGTGCGCAACTCAGGCGTCTGGTATGACAGCAGATCTCGGTAGTAAGTCGCCGACTCCTCGCAAAACAAGTCACGCGCGATGCCATTTACGAGCCGCCGCACTCCATATTTTATTCCCGTGATGGCCGCTCCTGATATTCCATGGCTCAGCATCGCCCCGAACGTAAAGTTGTGTAGCCCTCGCAGATATGGAGCGGCGCCGCGGTGCCGCTCCGTGAATTCAAAGCCTTGGCCCAAATAGGGATAGCGCCCGAGTGCCTCGTTTTCCTCGCCCGATGGAGGCGTGAAGCGGTCCCGCCAAAGGGCAATTTGTTCAAAAAATAGGGCGAGCTCGGGACGCGCCGAGAGATCCACCTCAACGCCGCTCGCAAAAATCATGAAGTCGAATTCAAATCTGCGATTGCTGCTTCGAACCCTCGCACTACCGCCAGCTTCGTCGATGAAGTTCCATCCGCAGTCGGGGTGCCAGGCGAAATTCTCGAACTCGCGGCATCGCCAATAAGCGTCTTGTGTGGGCGGGACCGAAAGCTCCTCAAGAATGTGGCGTATGAATCGCCAGCGGTCCAAGTCCGTCAGCTCGCCGAAGTGGCCCAACATACCGGAAAAATTCATCCAAGTGAGTGGGTTGACCCGCGGCATCTCCGAACGGCGGAAGCAAAGGTCTACTCGCGCGGCGCCCGCCTCAAGTGCGAGAGCTGCGTTGTCAAAGGCCGACGCCCCGGCACCAAGGATGCCAATGCGTTTTCCTGTAAGCTTGCGAAAATCGATATCATCGGCGGAATGTGCATAAAGATCTGCTGACAAATGAGCGACCAGAGACTTAGGAGCGCCCCACCTGCCACTTCCCTCAAAGCCTGTCGCAAGAATGATCTTTCTTGCATACACCCGCTCAATCCCTTCGGAACGACGGAGATGGGCAAGGAAGATGCCATCCGCCGGCTCAATCAACATTAGTTCGACCTCGTTCTCAATCGGGAGATCCAGGACGTCTCGGTACCAATCCAGATACGAGCGCCATACCTCCAGAGGGAGGGTATCTATGCGCCCCCATGCTCGCCGCCCAAATTTTTCCTCGTACCACGCCCGCACCGTTAGACTCGGGACGCCGAAATCAATTCCAGTCACCTCCTTCGGCGTGCGCAACCGTTCCATCCGAGCGAAACTGCGCCAAGGTCCTTCGAAACCGCGTTGACGACGATCGATGATCCTGAAGTTTGTTATGCGCTCAAGCCTTAAGCCGAACGCGATTCCCAGTCCGCTCTGTCCAGCGCCGACAATCAGCACGTCCAGAACCGGTACTCCGTCTATAAATCGCGGGACGGTCCACTCCCGAGCCGGATAGTCCAAATACGTCAGATCGCGGCGAACGCGCTTCGTGAGTTGGGAGACGCTCATGGGACATTCCTGCCGCTGCGCTCTTGCTAAAAATGATCTTTGCCGTTCGGCTTAATTCTGTCCCATTATCACAGGTATGAGTGCAGAAAAATCAACCGCCCGACCGCCCATTGGGTTCGCGCAGACCGATTTTGGCCCCGAACACAGCGGTCTATTTTTCTAGCGCTCACTCAAATGCTGATCGCCTGACGACCGAGCTATCATTTGCCTCCGATCGTGAGACACGCAACATCGACAATCACCGCGCTTATCGGTGACGATTGGAGCGTCAACCGACTGAAAGACTTAGGCTAGCTTGCCATCAGGTAGCGCCATAGCGGAACGCCTAGCTGCGGTCCTGACGAAGTCCCCTGCCCGCCCAACCGACGTAGTGCCGAATTTGCGCGGGTCCATTCGTAGCTCGTCACCGTAGCATTTTACGCGAGCTCAGCGCGGATCGTCAGAATTTGCATTGAGTTCAACTTCTTGGCTAGCGTTGTTCGGAGGAGCGGTGATCCTCCCAGCGCAGAACTCTGGCGAGGCGCCTCCAAGTTACAGGTCAAGATGCAAACCCTTTCCCCGTCACCTGACTCTCAGGCCCTCGACGCTTCTCGGGACGCAATTCACTTCCATCTCGATGGCCAACGCCGGTCTTCAATGGATTTTTCTTGATCTCCCGGTGCACACGTCGTGCACACACCGCCTTCTAACCGATTGAAAAACTTGAATTCTCGCTCCAATCCATCATGGGCAAGTTTGAGCCAATTGCAGCCAAGCTGAGCAAGGGTAATACCACTTTGCGCCAAGCGTGCCCTCCCCGCGAGGTCACGTTTCGAGCCTTAGCAGGGTCTGGCATTGGGATAGCCAAATCGGTCCTCTCCCAGCTCCAAAGACTGTGGCTTAAGGATAGAGCTTGCCGGGATTCATAATCCCGCCGGGATCGAGGGCGCGCTTGATCGCCTTCATCAGCGCGACGCCCTCGCCGTGCTCGGTCTCCATGTGGACGACCTTGTGCAACCCGACGCCGTGCTCGCCAGAGCAGGTGCCGCCCATCCCGATCGCCCGCCGCGCGGTGCGGAAAGCGAGCGCTTCGGCACGTTTGGTCTCGTCGGCATCTTTGGGGTCGAACAGGATACCGAGATGGAAATTGCCGTCACCGACATGGCCGACGATCGGCGCGGTCAGACCGGAGGCGACGATATCCGCCTTGGTCTCGAGCAGGCAGGCCGGCAGCGTCGAGATCGGCACGCAGGCGTCGGTGCCCATGTTGTTCTTGCCGGGGCTCAGCGCCATTACCGCTTGATAGGAATTGTGGCGCGCCTTCCAGAGGCGGTTGCGATCCTCGGGGCGCTCGGCAAACTGGAATTCGCCGCCGCCGTGGTCCGCGGTGATCGCCTGCATCATCTCGACCTCCTCCCGCACGCCGGCCGGCGTGCCGTGGAATTCGAGGAACAGCGTCGGCGTCTCGAGATAGTTGAGCTTCGAATAGCGGATCGCGGCCCGCATCTGCACCTCGTCGAGCAGCTCGATGCGCGCCATCTTCAGATTGGACTGGAGCGCCGCCACGACCGCGGCGACCGCACCTTCGAGCGAGGCGAACTGGCAAACGGCGGCGACGATCGTCTCCGGCACCCCGTAGAGCTTGAGCTGGATCTCGGTGATGACGCCGAGGGTGCCTTCGCTGCCGACATAGAGGTGAGTGAGATCGAGACCGGCGGAGGATTTGCGCGCCCGGCTGCCGGTACGCACGATGCGGCCGTCGGGCGTGACCACGGTGAGGCCAAGAATGTTCTCGCGCATCGTGCCGTAGCGCACGGCGTTGGTGCCGGAGGCGCGCGTCGAGGCCATACCGCCCATCGAGGCGTTGGCGCCGGGATCGACCGGAAAGAACAGGCCGGTGTCGCGAATCTGTGCGTTGAGGGCTTCGCGCGTGACGCCGGCCTGGACCCGGCAATCGAGGGAGTCCGGCGAGACGTCGAGGATCTCGTCGAAGCGGCCCATGTCCAAAGACACACCGCCGGCGAGCGCGGCAAGCTGGCCTTCGAGCGAGGACCCCGCGCCAAACGGCGTCACCGCGACCCGATGCTCGTTGCAGAGCGCGAGGACGAACGCGACCTCTTCGTTGGTCTCGGGGAAAGCCACGAGATCGGGCACCCCCGCCGCCGGCAGGCCCTCACCATGGCTGTGCTGGTCGAGCACCGCCTGCGTGGCCGAGACGCGCGCGCCAAGGCGCTCGGCGAGCCGCGTCCTGACCTCGGTGATGGTCCCGAGCGCCGGGCGCGGCAGGGCATGGACGTTCATGTCGGCCTCCTTTTTCTCCCTGCCCCCATCTGAACGACGGTGGCGCGCGTTTCAAGCCGCGACGGCGATCAGCAGGCGCGAAAAAGCGAGCATGCCGGGATCATCGAGCCCGATAGTGCGCTCACCGAACATGCGGGCGCGGCCGAGCTTGTTCGGCCGGTCGCGGAACGCCGCGAGCGTTTCACGGGCGGCGTTCTGTGCGGCTTCAGAAGCCTCATCGCGCGTCCGGCACGCATCGAGCGCAACCGCGGCCGCGTCGATCATGTCGACCACCGTCTTGTCGCCGAGCCTCGCGCCGCCGCGCGCCATCATCTGATCGCGGACCGAGGCCAGCAGCGGCGCCAGCTCGTCCCAGCCGATTTTGCTGCGTCCCTTCGTTGCCTTCGCAAGCGTCATCATCGCAACTGTCACCAGCGTTCCCAGGCTGGACCCGGTGCCGCTGGCACAAGCTTTGGCGCAGGCCTGAAAGACGTTGCCGATATCCGTCTCCTGGCCGGGAATGGCAGCGGCAACGGCCTCGAACAGGCGGCGCAGCATCACGCCGGTGTCGCCGTCACCGATCTTGCCGTCGGCAGCGTTGAGGTCGTCCTGCGCAAGCGCGGCCGCCTCCTTTGCGCGGATGGCCGCTTGGCGCAATGTACTCGCTGTGATCGCCACGTCACACCCTCCAGAACGGGCAGGCGCAGGGCCCGGCCAGAAGCTTCTCATGCTCGGCATCGAGGTGAATCATGCTGATCGACAGCCCCGCCATCTCCATCGAGGTCACGTAGTGCCCGACCAGCGGGCGCACGATAGTCAGGCCTTGGTTCTTCAGGAGCACGGCAACGCGGCGATAGACGATGAACAGTTCCTCCAGCGGCGTCGCGCCGAGACTGTTGACCAGCACGGAGACACGCTCCGACTTGTGAGCGACAGGATCCGCAAGCAGGCGCCGCACCATCTCGTCGGCGATCTCATCCGCCGGCCGCAGCCGGTCGCGCCAGATGCCGGGCTCGCCATGGATGCCCATGCCCAACTCGATCTCGTCCGGCCCTAATTCAAAAGTCGGCTTCGCCGCACCAGGGATCTGGCAGGGCGACAGCGCAACGCCGATGGTGCGGCAGGCATCGACGGCGGCTTGCGCCGTGGCGGTTACGTCAGCGAGACCCGCGCCGGTGTCCGCCTTCGCGCCCGCAATCTTATAGGCATAGATGATACCCGCCACGCCGCGGCGCTTGGCGCTGTCCTCTGGTGCTGCCGAGGCGATGTCGTCGGTGCCGCGCACCGTCGTGGTCTCGATGCCGTCCATCTCGACCATTTCGCCGGCGAGATCGAAATTCATGCGGTCGCCGCCATAATTGCCGTAGAGCCGCAGCACCCCGCGTCCGCCGTCGGCCGCCTGGATTGCCTGCACGCATGAATCGACGGACGGTCCGGCGAACACGTCGCCGATCGCGCAGGCGTCGAGCAGGCCGTCGCCGACATAACCGGTGAACAACGGCAAGTGTCCCGATCCGCCGCCCGAGACGATTCCGACCTTGCCGTTCCTTGCTCCCCCGGCGCGATGCACGACGCGGCCATCGTGGACGAGCGAGGGATGGGCCGCAACCAGCCCAGCCAGCATCTCGTCGACGAAGGCGTCGGGTGAATTCATCAACTTCTTCATTGGACAGCTCCAGCGACTACAACTGCACGGCAAAGCCGTGCCTGCTCACGACGTCGCTTGTCGCCATGAGCATCGATTCAGGTTCAGAGGTCTATTCCGCCGCCTCGCCCTGGCCGAGATAGGCGCCCATCAAACGGGGATCGCGCGCGACCTCGGCGGCACTGCCCTCGGCGACGATGCGGCCCGAGCTCAGCACGTAGCCGCGATGCGCGACCGACAGCGCCATGCGCGCGTTCTGCTCCACCAGCAGGATCGCCGTTCCCTGCCGGTTGACCTCGACGAGCTTGCTGAAGACCTGCTCGACCAGCAGCGGCGCCAGCCCCAGCGACGGCTCGTCGAGCAGCAGCAGGCGCGGGCGGCTCATCAGCGCGCGCGCGATCGCGAGCATCTGCTGCTCGCCGCCGGAGAGCGAGAAGGCGAGCGAGGCCGACAGACGCCTGAGATTGGGGAACAGCTCGAGCATTTCCTCGATGAGCCGGGCAAGCTCCGCATGCGGCCGGCCATAGGCGCCAATCTTGAGATTCTCGATCACGGTCAGGCCGCCGAACAGGCGACGGCGTTCGGGCACCAGCGCGAGGCCCATGCCGACCAGGCGTTCGGTCGGCTCCTTCGTCAATTCATGGCCGGCAAACCGCACCGAACCGGACGCCTGCGCAAGACGCGCGATTGCCTTCAATGTCGAAGACTTGCCGGCGCCGTTGTTGCCGAGCAGCGCGACGAACTCGCCGGTGCCGACGTTGAGCGAGACTTTGCGAACGGCTTCGATATCACCGTAGCGGACGGTGAGATCGGCGACTTCGAGCAGCGGTGCGCCGGTGCCCTCGGCCGCGCGGCCGACTTGCGTATGAAGCTCCGCCTCACGGTCGGCGCGGCCGAGATAAGCCTCGATCACGGCGTCGTTGCTCTGAATCTCCGCCGGTGATCCTTCAGCGAGGACTTTGCCGAAGTTTAGCACGGTGATGCGGTCGGCGAGCGTCATCACGACCTCCATCTCGTGCTCGATCAGCAGGATGGTCATGCCGCGCGCGTGCATCTGGCGGATCACCTCGATCAGGCGCGCGGTCTCGGCGTGGTTGAGGCCGCCATGCGGCTCGTCGAGCAACACCAGACGCGGCTCTAGCGCCAGCGCCTTGGCGATTTCGAGCAGGCGACGCTGTCCCTGCGGCAACGACGCCGCGCTCGTATCGGCGACATCAGCGAGGCCCACGAACTGGATGATCTCCTCGACTCGGCGCGCGTTCTCCTGGTCGAAGCGCCAGGGATGCGACCGGCCGTGCCGCGCGGCGAGCACGTTCTGGCGCACAGACATCGAGGCGAACAGGCGGGTGTTCTGGAACGTGCGCGCGAGCCCCATCGCCGCAAGCTGGTGCAGCGGCTTCGACGTCACGGCGGCGCCCGCGAAGCGCACCTCGCCTTCGGTCGGGACGTAAATGCCGCTGATAATGTTGAACAGCGTGGTCTTGCCCGAGCCGTTCGGTCCGATGACGGCGTGGATCGTTCCTTGCGTGACCGAAAGCGAGATGCCTTCAAGCGCGGTCAGACCGCCAAAGCGCTTGGTGACGCCAGTGAGTTCAAGCAGCGCGTTCATGATGCGTTACATCCGATCGTGCGAAGGATTTCTCGCGCCGGCGCAGGCCGCGGAAGGCGGAAAGGACCAGTCCGGAAAGCCCCGCGGGAAGGAACGTGATCACGAGGATGACCATCACGCCGAACACCGCGAAGTAATATTCCTGCATGAAACGCAGCAGCTCCGGCACGAAGGTGTAGAGGATCGCGCCTAACACGGCGCCGAGCGGGCTGCCGAGGCCGCCGACGACGGCCATGGCGAGGTAGGAGAAGGTCGACTGCCAGGAGAAGACGTCGGGACTGATATAACCACGCAGCAGCACGTAGCAGATGCCGGCGAGCCCGCCATAGGCCGCCGAGATCACGAACAGCATGATCTTGAGCCGCGAGATATCGACGCCGACCGCCTGCGCCGCGAGCGGATCGTCGCGCAGCGCGCGGATGCGTAAACCGAGCGGACCATTGGCGATCCAGACCTGGAGCAGATAGGCGATAGCGACGACCGTGAGCAGTACCCACAGCATCTTGTCATTCTCGCCGGCAAGCCCGATGCCAGGGATCGCGGTGATGCCGTTAGCGCCGTTGGTAAGGCCTTCCCAGTTCACCAGCAGTCGCTCGACGATCAGCGCGAAGGCAAGCGTGCACAACGCGAGGTAATGACCCTTCAGGCGCAAGGTCGGCCAGCCAAGCGCCATCCCGACCGCGGCAGAGAGCGCGATCGCGCCGATAGCGGCAACGGGCACCGGCATGCCGGCGGCCTGGAGCAACGTGAAGGCGTAAGCGCCGATGCCGAAGAAGGCGCATTGCGCTAGCGACATCTGGCCGCCAAAGCCGAGAATGAAATTGAGCCCGAGCACCAGCAGGATGTTGATCAGGGTCACGTCGGCGACCTGGAGGTAATAGACCGACAGGAACCGCGGCAGCAGCAGGCCGCAGAGGATCGCGGTCGCGATCACCAGGATCGCGAGCGTCCGCATCGTTAATGAGTTTGTCTCGGCGGGCATCAGGGACGCTCCAGTTCGAGTTCGCCAAAGAGGCCCTGCGGGCGGAACATCAGCACCGCGATCAGCACGCCGAACGCGATGACGTCGATATATTCCGAGGAGATGTAGAAGGAGCCGGCCGACTCGATCACGCCGAAAGCGAGACCGCCGACCAGCGCGCCGGGGATCGAGCCGAAGCCGCCCAAAATAGTCGCCGCGAAGGCACGGAGTGACAGGTTCACGCCCATGTCGGACGACACATAAGAGAGCGGCGCGATCAGCCACCCTGCGAGCGCCGCAAGCATCGTGGCATAAGCGAAGATGAAGGCGATGATGCGCGCGGTCGGAATGCCCATCAGCCTCGCGGCCTCCGCGTCCTGCGCGGTGGCGCGCATCGCACGGCCGAGCGCGGTGTGCTGGAACAGCACATGCTGGATCGCCATCATGGCCGCGAGCGCCGCCAGGATGACGAGATATTGCGCGTAGATCGTCGCGCCGAACAGATGCACCGAGGTCGTGCCGAGGGGACCTGCGAAATTGAGTGGCTGCGGTCCCCAGATGATCACAGCGATGTTTTGCAGCGCCATGGACAGACCTAGCGTCGCCACGATCGCCGACAATTGCGGCGCGTTGCGCAGGGGATGGTAGATGCCCCAAGCGAGCCCGGCGCCGAACAGCCCGAGGATAACCAACATGGCGACGAGGTTGAGCCAGAGCGGCATGCCGAGCCGGTTGGCGAGCCAGCCGACCGAGACGAAGGCACCCAGCATCACGAGGTCGCCTTGCGCGAAATTGACCAGGGAGACCGCGTTCCAGATCAGCGTGTAGCCGAGCGCCACCAGCGCATAGGCCGCGCCGACCGCCAACCCCACCAGCACGATTTGAATGAACGTCTGCAACATCGCATGATCCTATCGCGAGCGCCGGCAGCCGGATGTCCGGAGGCCGACAGGCGCGTCAGCTGGTGATGACCTTGACGATCTCCGGCTTGCCGCCGGCGACCTTGGTGATGATGCCGGAATGGGTCATGTCGCCATTGTCGGTCCAGCCGTAGCGGGTGACGATGCCCTGGAAGTCGCGGATTTGAGTGAGCGCCTGCTGGATCGCTTCGCCCGAGATGGTGTCGGCACGCTCCATCGCCGCGATGATCAGCCTGGCCGCATCATGGTAGACGGTGGCGTAGAGCTCCGGCTCGTCGCCGGGATAAGCAGTTGAGTAGAGCTTCTTCCAGGCCTGCACGCGCGCGTCGGGATTGTCCTTGACGAATTCGCCGATCGCCATGCAGCCGTCGGCGCCCTCACCGGCGAGGCCGAGGAAGATCGGCTGCGAGAACGAGGTATTGCCGGCGATGCCGAACTTGACACCGAGCGTCTTGCTCTGCTTGGCGATCAGCCCGGCCGGCTGGTCGTCGGTCCAGACGATGATGCCGTCGACATTGGCCTGCTGGAAGGCAAGGATCTGCGAGGTGAAGTCCTTGGTCGCGTCAGTATGCGCCTGCACCAGTACGGGCTCGACATTGCGCTTGGCGAGCGAGGCCTTCACCACGGCGATGCCGGACTGGCCGAACGCGGTGTTGACGTAGCCGAGCCCGATCTTCTTCCATTGCAGATCCTCGGTGACGTATTTGACCAGGAGATCCGCTCCGACCGCGTCGTTGAGGCGTACGCGAAACACCCAGGGGCTGCCCTGCTGGGTGACGACCGGACCGGTCGCGCCAGTCAGGGCCGGAATCTTGTATTTTCCGAGCAGCGGCACGTTCGGCAGAATGCCGGGCGTGTAGTGCGGGCCGACCAGCGCCACGACCTCGTCCTGCGTCGCGAGCTTGGTCACGGCGTTGGCCGCCGCGGTCGGGTTCGGACCCAGATCGTCGGCAATCCGCACGTCGATCATGCGGCCCTTGATACCGCCCTTATCGTTGACCTGCTTCACCGCAATGGCAACGCCGTTCTTCATCCACTGGCCATTCTGCGCGAACTGGCCCGTCATCGGGCCGGAGATGCCGAGGCGGATGGGATCGGCCGCATACGCGCGGCCGAGGATGGCCGGCGTGGCGAGCGGTGCGAGCGCGATCGCCTTGATCAGACTGCGTCGAGAGACGTGCACCATGAATTTCCTCCGATGTTTTGGTGAGAGCCCACCTCGATCGGGCGGGTGATTTCGAAAGGTGGAAGCGAGCTCAGGCCCCAGCGCGAAGCGGGCGGAGACCGAAGGTGCAGGCGGCCGAGAACAACGCCATCGCGGCCATGTAGAAGGCGACCCAGGAGGGCGAGCCATATGCGGCAAGCAGCGCCGTCGCGATCAGCGGCGACAGACCGCCGCCCAGGATCGGACCGAGCTGCTGCACCAGCGACAGGCCGCTGTAGCGGATGCGCGCGGGGAACAGCTCCGAGAAATAGGCGCCTTGCGCGCCATAGACTGAGCCGTGGCCGAGCGCGAGACCGAGCGCAATCGCAAGCCAGATCATGCCGGTATGCCCGGTGTTCAGCATCTGGAAGAACACCAGCGCGAGCGCGACCTGGAACAGCATGCCACCGAGATAGACCGCGCGGCGGCCGATCCGGTCCGACAGCGCACCAAAGAAGGGCAGCGTCAGACATTCCAGCGCACAGCCGACGAGAACGCCGTTGAGGATGGTCTGGCTAGGCAGACCGAGCTTAGTCTTGCAATAGGTGATCGCGAACACGGCGTAGATGTTGAACAGCCCGCTCTCGGCGATCTTGGCGCCGATGCCGAACAGGATGTTGCGCGTGTGGTTACGCACAGCCTCGACCACCGGCACGCTGGCGGTGCCCTCCTCGTTCAGCACGCGCTCGAACGCGGGCGTCTCGGAGATGCGGAAACGGATGAAGATTCCGATGCCGACGAGGACGATCGAGAACAGGAACGGAATCCGCCAGCCCCAGGCGAGGAAATCTGGCTCGCTCATCGAGGTCGAGAGAAGTCCGAGCAGCGCGATCGGGATCAGAAAGCCGGCGGGCACACCGACATGGACGAGCGAGGAGAAGAAGCCGCGGCGGTCAGCGGGTGCATGCTCGACGGTCATGGTCATGCCGCCACCGTACTCGCCGCCGATGCCGATGCCCTGGAGCAGACGCAGTCCGATCAGGCAGATCGGCGCGAGCACGCCGACCTGCTCATAGGTCGGCATGAAGCCGATCAAGAACGTGCCCAAACCCATGATCAGGATGGTGAGGAGCAATGCCGTCTTGCGGCCGACGCGATCGCCGAAATGGCCGAACAGCACGCCGCCGAGCGGCCGCGCGCAATAGCCGACGAAGAAAGTCGCAAAGGCGAGCAGCGAGCCGACCAGGGGATCGGTGCTGGGAAAGAAGATCTTGTTGAACACGAGCGCGGTCGCGGTCGCATACAGCGTGAAGTCGTAATACTCGATCATGTTGCCGATGGCGCTCGCCACCGCAACCTTGCGGATGTCGCTGGATTGCCGCGCCTTGATCGCGGCGGCGGATTGTTGATCTGCGACCCTGCCGGCCCCGATCGACCCAACCATTTCGCTCATGACGTTACCTCCGGCTTCAGCAGAGAAATACCCCGCTTGGACTTTTGTCCGTATTGCGGACATCATGAGCAGCGACTTATCCCGTATGTCAAGAGATTTTTCACCCCGACTTGCTATCCACTGCAATTTATAGCGCTCATTTCCTAATGCATGACCGAGGTTACTTGACGGCTTGCGATCATTTGTCGTATTGGATTGTCCACATTCCGAACAATCAAAGGAGGATAACGTGCCAGCAAAGATCACCGGAATCATTCCGCCGCTCACGACGCCGTTCGACCAGAACGGAGACATCGACGAGAAGGCGTTTCGCCGCCAGGTGAAGTTTCTGCTCGAGAAGGGCGTGCATGGCGTCTGCGTCGGTGGCAGCACCGGCGAAGGCCACACACTCACCGCCGACGAATTCCGCCAACTGATCGAGGCCTGCGCGGAAGAGCTGAACGGCAAGGTCCCGCTCGTCGCCGGCATTATCGCCAACTCGACCCGTGAGGCCATTGCGCGTGCCCGTGCCATCGAGCACGTCAACGTCGCCGCGCTCCAGATCACGCCGGTGCATTATCTGTTCAAGCCGGACGAGGATGCGACCGTCGGCCACTTCAAGACACTGTCGGAAGGGGTCAAGCAGCCGGTCATCATCTACAACGTCGTACCGTGGAACTATCTGAGCCCGGCGCTGCTCCTGCGCATCATGAACGAGCTGCCGGGCGTCATCGGTGTCAAGCAGAGCGCCGGCGACCTCAAGCTGATGGCCGATTTGCTGCTCGACGTGCCCGCCGGGAAGGTGGTGCTGACCGCGGTCGACGCGCTGCTCTATCCGTCCTTCGCGCTCGGCGCGCATGGCACGATCGCGGCCAATCCGGCCGCCGTGCCCGGCGCCTGCGTCGCACTGTGGAACGCCGTCCAGCGCGGCGACCACACCACCGCGCTCGAGATCCACAAGCGCCTGCTGCGGTTCTGGAACACCATCGTCGGCGACAATCTGCCGGCATGCGTCAAGCATGCCCTCACCCTCCAGGGTTCGCCGAGCGGCCTGCCGCGGCAGCCGATGCCGGCGCCGACCAGCCGGCAGAAGGAAGCAATCGCAGCAGCTCTCAAGCCGCTGATGGAGCTCGACGGCGGCGTGAGGCTCGCCGCAGCCGAGTGAGCATTCGACATCGGGCGCGGCCGCATTGCCGCCGCGCCCGATTCCGTCTAAGTCGGGTGAAGATCGCGGCTTGCGCTTCGTAAGGCCGCGTCGCCCGGAAGGTCCCGATATGACGAGCGCCGACGGTAGTCGACAAAGCGTGAAGTCGCTCTTCAAGATGCTCGAAGTGCTCGAGGCCTTCTCCTCGAACGATCCGGAGCTGAGCGTCGTCGAGATCGCGCGGCGCACCAACCTGCCCCGCACCACCGTCCATCGTATCGTTGACAGCTTGCGCAGCGTCGGGTTCCTGGAACAGGATGCCAGCCGCGACCGCTACCGGCTCGGGCTAAAACTGTTTGAGCTAGGTGGCAACGCACTGACGAACCTGCCGCTCTATCGCGAGGCACCGCCCTTCGTCGATACACTCGCCAAGCTCAGCGGTGAGGATGTGCATCTGTGCATCTTCGATGGCGCTCAGATGGTCTTCGTCAACCGCCGCAACCAGGTTGCCCGCCCCCACAATACCGTTATCACAATGGAAGCGTCACCCTGCCATTCAACTGGCGTCGGCAAAGCCGCCCTCGCCTTTCAGAGCGAGGCCGTGATCGATCGCGTCATCCGCGCCGGCCTCGCCCGCTTCACGCCGAACACGATCGTGGAGCCGAAGCGGCTGAAGGTCGAGCTCGCGGCGATCAGGGAGCGCGGCTATTCGATCGACGATGCCGAGCACGAGCCAGAGCTGCGTTGCGTCGGCGCACCGATCCGCAACAGCGCCGGCCGGGTTTTTGCGGCGATAAGCGCAAGCGGCCCGAGCCGGCGCGTCACGCCCGAGCGGGTGCCCGAACTGGCGCGGGCTGTGATGACACATGCAGAGCTTCTCTCGATACGTCTTGGATATGAGCCAAGCACGCAAAAGCCCGACACAGGTTTTTCGAGCGAACACGGCGGCTCAGTTGATGAGGCCAGGCAACCGAGCCGTGCAACAAAAACACCGGCCGAATAACTGTCCGGTCTCGAGATAGTGGATGTAGAAATAGGCGCGCTCGATATACAGCCAGCGCGCGCGAGAGAGACCGATAGGAAATGTTCGCCTGAATCACGCTCTCTCTGAGCTCGCTTCTGACGGCCTCTTTCGCCTCGCGCGCGAACCGGAGCAAACGGCGCTTCTTCTAATCCGCGCCTCGACCGAAATCATCGGACAGTCCCGCGCCCCGGTGCGGCGCCACTCACACCGAAAGCCTGATCACGTTAGCTGTGATGAGATTTTTCTTGATCTCCCGGTGCACACGTCGTGTACACACGGCCTCCTAACCGATTGAAAAACTTGAACTCTCGCTCCAAACCATGGGCAAGTTTGAGCTAGGTCCAGCAATCGATGTCCGATTCGAGCCAATCATAGCAAGGTTCGTCCCACCAAAGACATGCAGAAGACCATCTTTAACCCCCGCCCATGAGCTCGCACATTCAAATCGTGGAGCCGGCCTCCGACCTCAAGACGCTTCGGCTTTGCGAGCTATGCGCAGTCCGTTCTACGGTTTGCGTGGTGATCTAGTTTATTGGACAAGCGGTGGGGCGGAGAGATTGTCAGTCAATCCCCATTGAAAGAGAAAGCATTTTCGACCTTCCTAGACCAAAACCCTCCGCTTGAGCTACGGCCGAAAAATGGGATCTCGCCTTCAAAACCCTGTCCCGCTCAATGGCCGTCGTCGACAACAGTGCCATATCGCGCGCGGACAATTCATTCAAACAACAGTAGCTGCGAGTGCCCAAACATGGCGGCGATCCATCTCGCGCACCCGGCGAGTTGACGGGTCCAGGTCATCGAGGCCGACCCCAGCTCGGATTCCGGCACGACCTGATTGATGATGCCCCAGCGCTCGAACGCCGCAGGGTCCACGACCTGTTTGCGCGAAGCGGCGTCGACGCCTCGCAGCTCGAGGATGCGCATGCGCGCATCTCGCACCGTCAGCGCCGCACACTCCACCGGAACGCCAGACGATTGGCCAAACGATCCGACATCGGATTGTTGGCCGGCGCGCGGCAGCGGATCAGCGATTACGGCATCTACGGCTATGCGATGGTTTCGAGCCGCACTTTCGGAGATGCCCTGCTGTTCTCTCTCGATCACATCACCTTGGCCGGTCCCGCCGTACGTCAGATCAGTTTCCGGATCGAAGGGGGAACGACGGCGATCCTGCGCAGTCATGGGCTTGATACGCTGGGCGATCTCTTGCCGTTCGCTGCGGAGTTCTGGCGGAGCTCGATGACTGCGTTGTTCAGTCGCGTGCGCCCTTCCCCAGCAAGCGAATGGTTTTCCCGTTTCCCGCGCCCGTGCACTACGTCGCGCGCTGTGTCGATTATCTTGGAAATCCTAAGCTCCACATGGCCCGTAGGAGCGCCGTGGAAGCCGGAGCCGACAAGCACGCGGCCAACGTGATCCCGATCATTCGAGAAGGCCAGAAGGCCTGTGCGAACACCCTCAGGCAGATTGCCGACGCCTTGAATGCTCGGGGTGTCGCCAGAGCGCGTGGGGGGTGTATGGCACGCCATGAGCGTCAAGAACCTGCTCCACCGTTCAGCAACCGAGTAAGAAAGCGCACCGATGGCTTAGCGATAGTGCTCACGATGGTGGTGGCCGGAACAGTCTCAGCGGCGCTGGAGTGCGTAATAGCAGGCTCAGTGCTGCTCGGTGGCGCGGTGCTGATGGCGCGTTTCGCCCATGTAAGCGTCGGAGGACCCACGGCTCAAACGGGTCCCCTTTCGCGCTGCCCCAATTTTCCGAGCTTTTTCAGCCGAATTTCAAGTTCGCGACCCTTTAGGCGAGTGGAAATGTCCGCTGTTCGCAGCATAATGGCTTCATCGCTCCTGCGAAGCAGTCCGCCCCTGCGCGGCGAACACACAGCGCCCGATGCTGAGAGACGCTGGTGGCGTAGGCCGCGGAGGAGGTCATGAAAGACTCGACGGCCTGCGACCCGGATGCAGCGAGGTTTTTCGGTCCTGCAAGAGCGTCAGGCAAGGTAGAGGCCGACCTTCGGCTTGCTTCTCCTGACACAGCAAACTGCGCTCAGATTGAGGTCGGAAGTACATCCCCACTGCAAAGAGGACGTTAAGGAGAACCCATGCTGCCAATACATATAAACCCGCTGCCAAGATTTGAGATCTCCACAAATCATCCTGACGGAGAAACGGTACTTAGATACTAACCATTAATCGTTAAACTCTACCCGATTGCAGTCCATTATTTAATATCCTAGCGGGCGCATGGATACAAGCTCGGGCCACCGCAGATAATTTCAGAGATTAAACTCTATTTAAAAACTTTATTGCCGAAGTCTTTAACTACGCTATTCTGTGACCAATAACTTACCAAAGGGGTTCAGCGATGCCACTTATATCAACCGCGGCGGTGTTTGCGGCAGGATTTATGAGCTGTGCAGTTCTGGTCGTCCTCGGGGTATGGTGGTCATTCAATAGCGAACAGTAGCAGCCCGAAACAAGAAACGAGCTACCATGCGCGTGCCAGAGTGGCGGTTCAAATACGTGCGCTCGCAAAGCTGGATGTTGAGCTTAGATGCCAGCCAGCGGCAGCCTGATCGGAGCTACCGCTACCAGACCCCTTTTTGCGTCCTGCGCCAGAAGCGCGCATAGACGGCGAACCACTTGCAGAACGCTTGCTGCAGATCGCGCCGAGCCCGTGCGCGTTATCCAAAGAACGACTTCGATAAGGAACGGCTTCGATAAAGAGCCGGTTGTCACGCTGGCTGCAGCCGGGGAGCGCACATAGAGGATCAACTGAGGGTCTCTAATCGTCCCAGGTGCGCTCGCCGCACTTGCATTCGAACACACGGATGAGATTTCCGGTGTCGGAATGAAGAATTGTTCTGATCAACTGTTGTTTTTGATTGCAGACCCGGCACGTTTTTGATGAATTGCTTTTGATTTCTCCGACCTTGTCAGCCCTGAAGAGCTCCATTACTGTCCTCCTGTCTCTCGGCGAGATATATAGCCTAATGCATTTATTTTCGACATGAAACCCCTACCCGGACTGGTGTCCGATTAACTGAATCGAAAAGCAAAGAAACGTAACCGTTAGGGTTTAGGGCTGGCCGGGGATTGTTACTCTTAATGGCCAATATTTGGCTCAGTGTCTTCACAAACCGCGGCGCCTTTTCGCGTGGATCTAGAAGTAAGCTCCCGCGGCTAGCTGCAGAGCTGGTCTCGCGGCCCCTCTGTTTCGCGACTATCGGCCCCCCACAGATGCGGCCCCATCCCGAATTGAGATCTGCCTTATCGTTGTGGTCGTTGCGAAGATCGCAACCGCAATCAACTCACCTGCAAACGCACAATAAAAATGGCACGGACCAATTATTGGTCCACCGAAGTAGGTAAAACCTAGTTACCGCGCATCGCACCTCGCGATGTCAAGGCCGTCCGGAAAACAGCCAGCGCCGATTGACAGCTGCCCAATTGCGACACCATCGGCGCCAGCGAGACCAGCCCGGCCAAAACACTTGGCTTGCGGCAGTTCCGGAATTAACCTGCAGTGCGGACATCAAGCTTAACCGCCGAGCTAAGTTGCCGACCGCGCAGTACGCTGTATTATCGTTGCAGCTGCGCGATAACCCGAGGCTTTTGCATCGCGCAATCAGGAAACGCCTTGCTGTACTTGCACCGGACCTCTGACGACCGGCACATCTGCCACCAGACCCAGCGCGGCGAATTGGCTTGCGCACGATTTTTTTTGCTGCATTCAACGCATTATTTTCGGAGCTTTGGTCAATGCACGTCATCCCAAATTGCAATGAGAAGAAACTAGAGAAGGTCGACCTGAGGGCTCAATACAGAGAGTTACAGGAGCTTCGAGAGCGAGTCGCCCGAGAGCAGGCTAGAATTTTTCATGCGCCTCCCCTCAGCATTAGCGAGCATTGAGCCGAGCGACCTCTTCCGAACGAATCATCTCGCACTACTTTGGCAGATTGTTGGATTTCGGCGTTTTATTAGAATTTCCGAATCGATTTTTCAATGATTCATGGGTGGTCGGCTCTTGGAGGGCTGACCATGGCGGAATGGGAAGACGAACTCGAACGCTGGCTCGGCGGCAAGGATGCCGTGCTGGTTATTGGCGATAGGGCAATGCCGAAGAAGGGCGACCGCTCGGTTGGTGTCGCGGCCCAATACGCGTCGGCTCTTGGCAAAACGGCAAATTGCCAGACGCTGCTGTCGTTGAGACTTGCGCGCGACGAAGTGCCGGTGATGTGCGTTGCGTCTCTTTCTGCCTGAGAGTCGGACAAGGTCCTCGAGCTCGGCGCCGAGGGCGAGCAGTTCGGCGCGCTCCACGGCCGCCCTGGCGGCCGGTACCGGCACGGCCACCGGCGGTTCGGACGCCAGTACCGCGGCGGCCGTCTCGACCACCTTGGGGATGGCCACCGCCGTCCCGGCGGCGGGCGCGAGAGCCGCGACCAGTGTCGCAACCATGGATCTTCGGGTGAAAGCCGGGACACGGTCCGGAAGCGCCGCCTCGCGCGCGCCGGCCCAGGCCCGGTGCGTTGGCGCCGGAGCGCCCGCGTTTCGTGGGGTGGTGGGAATAGCTCACCAGCGGACTCAGCGTAAGCGATGTTCCGGCACCGCGGAATGACCGCGACTAATTCCGGGCAGTTTGATCTTTGGCAGCAGCGAGACGCTCGGCTTCTTTTAATGCTGCCGCTTTTGTCTTGAAGGGACCGATGTCGTTCTCTTCAGTGTCAGGCAACCAGGCGGGGAGGAACCACCAGCCTCCTGGTCTTCCGTAACTGGCAGTGCTTCGGACCGATCCGATGCCCTCAGCGATGAACCAGCCAGAATCGATCCCGTCCTGTCGCCATGAGGCTTCCGACATCATCTGTGTCTTCCTCGATTGAATGTACGCTCTGTGCGTCTCAGGCCACAGCTTTGAGTTCGTGACGGTTATAGGCCCACGGAAGCAGCTCATCGATGCTGCTGTTGGGATGATCATTGACGATCCTGGTGAGGGCGTCGGTCAGGTATTGGCCCGCTGTTCTCCGTCTCAACCAGGCGGCTGCCTATTGCGACCTATCTGTCGTCACATTCAAGGAGGTTTGCCCGGTGACGCCTATCGAATTCACGCATTTCGAGCCGCGGATTTCGTTGGCGTCGCGCAACGCTGGACGCGTGGCTGGAGAGCGGATCCGAACAAGGACTTCCAGCCGCCTCCCCGGCGCCGGCTTGGCGAGCGCACACACGGCATACGATGGCGAAACGGCCCCGCCCGCTGCAGGAGCTACCGCTAGTCGCCAGCGAAGAGGGCATCGCGATCGCGCTGATGGGCCCCGGAAAGGCAAGCCATTGGCGCGCGGTTGCGCCGCTTCTGGAGCGCCACGGCTTTCCGAAAATCGACGATCTGATGGGCGGCCGCTACACGCCCGCCATCCGTGCCTTCTCCGATCGCGAGTATCGCATCCACGGGCAAGCGCAATACGGAGTTCCACATCAATCGGCAAAACTTGGCTCGTCTCATCGTGCGGTTGATGGACCGGAGCGGCTCGGATCGTACCAAGGTCGAACGAGAAAACGGAAAGTGAAGCCGGGCGGTCCAGCCAAATGATGCCGGGCTTCAGCCCTGGTGATGCCATCCTGCAAGATGCCGGCCTGAAGGAAGTTTTCGCAGCCGCCATCAAGGACGGCTACTCTGTAGTGACATGTGAATAGCTTGCAGCAACATCTCGAACTTGCCTATGACCGAGCTGGCTGCCTAGTCCTTTTCGAAATTCTTCGCCCGCTGGAACAGCACCGACTGAAGCCCAGTGATGATCAATCTGTTCAACGTCTCGCAATCGGCTTTCGAAAGATGAGGAAGCTGGCGTGAATTTTTCCACTGCTCAATGGCAGCGGAAACTGAAATTCGCAGTTCATCATCAGCGGAATTATCCATCAGCCCCCTCACCCGGATTGCTGCTGAGCATTCGCCGCTTTTCCTGAGGTTTCAATTAAACCTTCGCACAAGGCAGGGCTCGACGATTAACTTCTCGGGCGCCGCGCCAGCGCCTCCAGCATCGCGGCCTTTTTAGCCTCGATGAACGCCGCGTAGCGGAGCGTCGGCTTGACGCTCCGCGCTGCCTTGAACGCCGCGTTCCACTCGCGCATCTGGCCCGCGGCGGCCATCTTCTCAAAGGCCTGCTCGACCGCGGCGCGGGCCCGCGCGACGGCGGTGACGTGCTTCGCGAGGCCGATGGACCGGCCGCCCGCCATCTCCTCGAGCTTGCGTGCGATCGCCTCGGGCGAGACCTGGACCGACTGCTTCCAGTCGTAGAGGTGATAACTGAGGCGGAAGTGATCGCCGCAGAGGCAGCAATAGATGATGCGGCCACGCTGATCGTCGACCGTGGCGACGTCGGCCGCGCCGATGTGGCCGCCCTCGTCGATCCAGATTGCGGCGATGCCGGCAGCGCGGAGATAGTAGTCGGCTAAATCATGCTGGTTGCTCCTTCCGCCCATGCCGAAGCAAAAGCCGATTTGCAGCGACGTCGTCAACTATCCCAAGAAGCAAAAGGGCCTCAGGCCGCCTGTAACGATGATCTCGCACGCTCCTCGAGCACGCCGATCGTCGAGATAAGGTTATCGCGCCGTGCACGCAAGTTCACTGCAAGCGACGGGTACGCCGGCTACCCGACATCAAAAACTCCGGCCTTAGCCTCCTCCCGCAGAATATTGGAATTCAAGAGATCGACACGCCACCACAAATCCGTGATGAGAGCGCTAAGCTGTAGTTCTCCGGTGATACCGGAACGGGACACTTCCTGCATCGTATGCCGGAACCTGGAACAGCCCGCATCCTCGGGGCCGACCAGGGATCCGGTCTGAGCAAGGAGAGTGCCAAGGATGTCGGGGATGAGTTTTCAGTTCCGGAATTAACCCACGTTCGCGGCATCAAGCTTAATTCGAGGCTTCGATTGCGGCCGCGTCCGTCGGCGCTAGGCTTCGTTCTACCGGACAATTGCCCCGTCCGGGTTCACCCTGGCGAAGTCGGCGCGCCTCCATACTCGGCGCGTCGGCTTTGTTCATTGGCGCGAGAAACGGTATGCGCAAATTGCTCCTGATCGTCTTCGGTGTCTGCTTCTGGATCGCGCTGCTCGCGGCGATCATCACGACGGTTGCGCGCCTCAGCACGGAAGCAAAGGAGCGGCGCAACCAGAATGTGGCTGTTCACGTCTTTAAGAGCAGGCGGTGAACGACTTGATAGCGCGCTCGGTCCCGCGCAGGGACCGGCTGGTCCGTTTTTCCGGTTCAAGGTTTCGAAAACACGATCGTTTCGCCGACGCCGGAACGAAACCCGTCTGATCGGCAGAGCTCGACCGTCGTGCTGGTGCCGCCCTGGTTGGATTGACAGTGCGAAACGCCTTTGATCGCAAACGTCCGTTGATCCTCTGGCAGCAACGGCGGCGCGTCGAGCGTGATTTTTGACGTCACGTGGTTCCACCACAAATCGCCCAAAGGGCATAGCCATCCTGGTGTGAGGACGTCGCCGTCTTCCTGCATGAACAGATCCCAGTCTCGTTCATGGTTCGCTCGCATCTGCAGGCCGGCGTTGTTGCTACGCTCCTCGGCGATCATCTTCCCGGGGCGACCTCCGCGCCTTGCTCCGAGAGCTCGAGACTTCCATTCAGAGGGTGAAGGTTGCCCTCGCGACGATGTAGATCGATGGCGTCATGGCATCAAGTTTGAGACCGGGTAGGTAGTCCCATCGCGTACATACTGCGCTGTCTGCGCCTGGCCCGCCTATTGGGGGCCAAGCGGACAATCACGCTGCCGCCCGATCTTCCTTCTCGGCCTCTCGCATCGCGATTCTAAGCCGATCATCCAGTGGCGATCTGTAGAGCCTTCGCCTCGGCCCACGGCGCGCGCATCCAGACATCGCGCTCGTTAAGGAACAGGTTACTAGTCACTGTCACCATCTACATATGGGTCGTCGCCCTAAGCGGCAGCGCATTCTAAGAACGGTTTAATATTTCGACACGCCCGGTTGGCGGTCTCTTTCAGGAGAGGCCCAATGTTTAAGGGCTTCACGGTGGCAATTGTGGCGCTGATTAGTACAGCGCAACTGGATCGATACCTAACCAACGGTCGGTACACCGACGCGGCCATGGATATGCTGCAGCAGATCAGGGTCGCGTTTGGATTTTGAGATACCCCTAGGGACAATTTTGAGGGCGCGTGATGGAAGGCATCTCCTGGGCTGATCTCGACGCGGAGCAGCAACGCGCCATTGCGATACTGGGAGCCGGACTTTCTATCGAGCTGTGTGACCTCGTTGCTCTCCTGGAATTAAAGCGGCTCGGGCTGATCGTAGGCTGCCATTTGACGGCCGCTGCGCACGAGTTGCGGAGAGGCTTTGTTTTAGACGAACTCGGGGCGCGCGTGATTGCGTGATGTAATTTCATTGGCGCACTCCCAAACCTAACCTGGTCGGGAGGCCTTGCCGGTATGAATATAAGGCTGGGGGTATAGCCAGCCTTGTGGTTCGGCTGCTCGCGTTACCGAAAGATGCCTCGGAGGAACAAGTCGACCTCGACTGCTGACTCACAAGACGCCGTCGCGATCTTGGACTTGGAGCCAAACCCGGACATTGCCGATGCAAGTTACTGCAAAGAAAAAGCCGCCCAGAGGCGGCTCACAATTCAAACCCGATGGTCTTGGATCAGGCAGCCATCAAGACTGGCCTTGACTTGCGACGATGGGCCATAAAGCCAACGCCAGCGAAGCTGAGAATGATCATTACCCACGTTGAAGGTTCGGGGACTGCGCTCACGCTGAATTGGATCGGAGTGTCGCGACCGGCGGCAACAATTGAACTTCCATAGCACCCCGGTGAACCACAAAAGGATCCGGTCGGTGAATAAAACACGTCATAGTCCACCGCATTGGATGCGTACGAAAACCCAGCAAAATCCAAAAGCCAGGGATTTGGCTACGTGCTTATGAGTCCACGCCGTAGTCGCTAGTCATTTTATTAGGAAATCGTGCAGCTTCTTGCCGGATCGAAGCTGCGCCCGCAGCCACCGAGGTTGCTTCCCGCGGCCAGCCCAGGTCTCCGAAAGATTTTTCGGATTCCGGTATTTGGGAAGGACCTTCGGATAAGGGCGACGCTGGTGACTAGGCCCTGCCACGGCCCCGGCGGCAAGTTGACGCAGGCGCTCCTCTAGCTTGGTTTTTTCATCTGACATCCTGCGACTGAGTTGGGCCGTTACCTGCTCGTGCAGGCCCCAAAGGTCGTCCAGAGACATTGATTTCAGGTCGAGAGTTGGCATCCTTCACAGCGTAGAACTTTCTGTATCTAGCTCAATAACTAAGTTTGCTTAACCCGTTCGGCTTATTTGAACTAATACTGGAAATCCGAATAACGTCTTGAGCGCGACCAGGGCCGCCCATGCCCAGGATTGCCGTAGGATATTCTCCAGGGCCGGCTCGTTTTGATTGCGCGAGCCGCTGCCAACCGGCTCTCATGATGAAACGCGAGCGGCACCAGGGGGCAATGGAGCCTTTCTTCAGCGTCGCGTGAGAATTGGGCATCATCGATGCTTGCAGCATCGATCTTGCCGTAGGTCTGGCACTCACGATGACGGTGCCCGGGGAGTCTATGGGGAGGGACCCATCGGACCATCAGTAGCTGAAATCCGCTTCCTATTGCACCTCAATGAGACGCCTTCGGTCGACCTGTGTAGGAAGAAATGGCAGCGGCAATCGGGAACGCAAATTCCGGCGGCGCTCTGAGCATCGGCGGGCCTCGAGCGTGCGGTTGAAAGATGATTGAAATAGCTTATGAACTAGTTTCGGTCGGGCCCGTCTAGAGGATAGCTCAAATCGGGGCAGACCCCTTTGCCTATCACCTTGAATTGCCGAAGAAATCTCGTCTTCACCGCACTGCGAGGAAGAGTAGTTGAGGCTACCGTCTGTTGGGATTCATCGGGAGTTTATCACGGCCGCGGCCAGAGGGATCATGGAGGCGAAGCTTTGATCGGTCTCGTCGGAGCATGGCGATGCGTTTGAACTCCTTGAGCTTGCCGAAGAAGTTTTCGATGAGATGCAGCCATTTGCACATCTCCTCGTAGATGGCGAGAGGCTTTGCGCGGTGCGGATGCTGGGAGATGATGACCTCGGCGCCGCGCGCGTCGAGCTCGGCGGCAATGGCGTTGCTGTCGAACGCCGTGTCGGTGATCAGCGCATCGAAGGCCAATACCTTGATGAGCGGCGGCACGTCTGGCTTTGCCCTTTTGCGCCCTGTCCGTGGCGGTGGACCTTGACGATGGTGGCATCGACCTTGGCGTATTCCATGTCGGGATCGTCGGAGACAGCGTCGGATAGCCGCTTCCAGATGTCCCCCTTTACCCAGTCGCGGAAGCGCGTGAAGTCACTGTTTCAGTGGCCGAACGAGGGCGGCAGATCCCGCCAGGGACTGCCGGTTCGGGCGATCCACAGCATGGGCCTCGACAAATAGCCAATTGTCCTTGACGCGGCGGCCGGGATCGCCCGGTTCGCCAAGACAAAGCGGCTCCATCTTCGCCCATTGGGCGTCAGTTAAAACAAATCGGTCCATCCAAAGCTTGAATCACAAACCGAGCCTGGATGAGAATCTTGAAGCCCAACCTACCCTGGTCCAGACAGGTACAATCTGTCGAGAGTTTCGGAGTTTGAGCTTTGGATGATTGCACGATTAACGGTTGTAAGGAAGTCAGCGAGCCTTCCTTATTCGCCGGCCGCGGCCAACGCTCGCACGACGAGCCCCCTTCGCGGACAATCGGGACGCCATGAGCCGACACAATGCGCGCCGCAAGGCCATAAGTTCCACGAATTGTCCTTCAAGATCTACCGCAACATTCGATCTCAGATTGGCCTTGGTCTTAGTTGCCATAAATTACCGCCTCCGGAAAAAGGGGATCACTGAAGCATAATCGGCCGCTAAAGTATGTTCACGCTTATCTATACGTTCGGATGAGCCCTCGCTCAAGTCACCTGACGGATGATCTCTCTATGAGGAAATCTTCCAACTTTTTGCCCGACCGCAGCTGCGCCCTCAGCCACCGAGGTTGCTTGCCGCGGCCGGCCCACGTCTCCTTAGGATTTTTCGGATTCTGATATTTTGGCACAACCTTCGGATAGCGGCGACGCTCGCGATTTGGCTTCCCGCTGAGACCAGCATCCTCAAGCCTACGTAGGCGCTCCTCGAGCTTGGCTTTTTCATCCACCATTTTGCGGCTAAGCTCAGCTATCACCTGCTCATGAAAATTCCACAACTCATCTAGCGACATCGATTTCAAGTCGCGGCTCTGCATTTTTCGACTCGCTTCGTTTACTGGTGGCCCGTTACAGGCTAAGCCCTTTTTTGATATCAGCTCAATGCCTAAAAGTTGGAATTACTTAAGCCATCCAAATCTATTCAACTATTACGAGAAAAGCATCAGTTGCACACTCGGGATGTTGAGGCCCGTCATCGCCGAGTCCCTTACAATTCTGGCGAAGCACAAGTGCAGAATCTGGCAACGGTCGCTGCACCCCCTTCACCTCGTCCCGAGGCGCACGCATCCAGACGTCTCTGCTCCTCCTCCATGTAGGGATCACCGGCATTGGCTTCAGATCGGATTGGCGGCGACCGCCGTGTTCGCATCTATCGAGAAGGCGTTAGACAAGAATGCGGTCCAGGGATCTGCTTGGATTTGGCGCCGCAGTCACCTCCGATTGGTCGGGATTGAGCTTCCGGAGGCCAAGGGCTGAAAGTGTTAGAGAACGAGAACACGCGGCTGAAGCGGCTGCTGGCCGACGCCATGCTCGACAACGCCGCGCTGAAGGACCTGTTGGGAATGAAGTGGTGACGCCGGCCGCCAAGCGGAGAGCTGTCGCGTATCTCCGAGACGCCTTCGGGATGAGCGAACGGCCGGCGTGTAAAGCCATCGGCTGCTGTCGCATGACCATCAGATACCAGACGACCCGGGCGGACGATGCCGGCCTTCGTCACCGCTTGAGAGCAATCGCCGAGGTGCGCCGTCGCTTCAGCCATAGGCACCTGCACGTTCTGCTCAAACGGGAGGGCTATGTGATCAACCACAAGAAGCTATTCCGACTTTAGCGGAAGAGAGGCTTGCGGTGTGCCGCCGTGGCGGCCGCAAGCGGGCGATGGGGGTCCGGGCGCCGATGAACGCGCGAGTGCCTGGCGCTGCTGGCCGGCGCCTCGCTCTCGGGCATCCGGGCGGCCCGGGAACTGGAGCGACTCGTGACGGAGCGTGGCAAACCGAAGATGGTGGTCAGCGACAACGACAGCGAGTTCACCAGCAATGCCATGCTGACCGGGGCCGATCAGAGCCACGTCGCGTGGCATTACATTGCACCGGGCAAGCCCATGCAGAATGGCTACATCGAGAGCTTCAACAGCGGGCTGCGGGACGAACTGTTGAACGAGACGCTGTTCACGTCGATGGCCCAGACCCGCGTCGCGCTCGGATGCAGGCGGGCCGATTACAACGATGTACGCCCACACTCGCGGCTCGGGTGGAAAACGCCGTCCGAGTTCGCCGTCACCTGCCATCCGAGCCGGGATCTGGCGCTGCGCTATGCCGAGGGGGCTCCGCGCCAGGTCCCGTCACTCCCATCGCCCAGCCGGGCCAATCCAACAGCCGGCGCGAACTCAGCTCTGGATAAAACTTGGGGGCAAAGGTCACACAAGCCTCGCAAGTTGCGACTCACCTTAACCTTATACGTTCGGCAGATCTCCAATTTTCAGTCGGACGCCCGATTTATCCGGAACTCGTCCAGCTTCTTGCCGGATCGAAGCTGCGCCTTGAGCCAACGAGGTTGTTTGCCACGGCCCGCCCAGGTTTCACCGTGATTTTTCGGATTTCGATATTTAGGAAGAACTTTCGGGTAAGGGCGCCGCTCGCGTATCGGCGCTCCGTTGTGACCCGTGGCGATGAGTTTATGAAGGCGCTCCTCAAGCTTGGTCTTTTCGGCCGTCATCTTGCGGCTGAGTTCGGCAACGACCTCCTCGTGAAGACTCCATAGATGTTCTGCGGACATTGTCCTTAAATCGCGGCTCTGCATTTCCTGCTCAAGTGGTTTGATTCCCTGCCATCCCCACATTCGCGATCGATAATGGCAAGCGGAAGGCAAATTCGCTGAGCCGAGCACGTTAACTGTTCACGGCGAAGCGCAGGGTGCCCACCGATTAGACATCTCGGTCAAGGACCGAACGTTGCAGCTACACCTGTGAGAAGAGACGGTAAGCATATTCTGCGCTATTCTCCTCGGGTCTAGCCACGCCGCACTGGGTGCCTTGCAATCAAACCGCTTTCTTACTGTTACCATATGTATAAGTTTCTCTTGATCGCAGCCGTAGCCTGCAAACCAGGCGATCAGTTTATTGACTGGACGGAGAGAATCCCGAGCACGGTTAAAATGCTTGACCTATTGATAACCATTGAGCCCTTTTATAGCCGCTTCTATATCTATCCTCTTGGCCACGCAGAGAACATCCAGTCATGCTGTGGCAACAAAAGAACGTCGATCGTAGAAGTACCGGTCGGAAGCCGCCAGTTCTGCATCAGGCAGAGCCAGCCGAACATGAAATGGACCGTTCGGGTGATGCTGAGATCCTCTACGGGCATTTAGCTTGAGCCGAGATTGTGATGACATCGGGCCAATCTTGGACGGGCCGCCCGGATCCGCGGGTTTTCTGCACAGGCGGCCGAAGACCAACGGCATCTCCGGCTTTGAACCCGCATAGACCACAGGATGCCTCACCCTGTAGGTGCCCAATTAACCTGCGCGAAACGTTCCGCCGCGGTCTATTTTGATCGATCGTCGGACACTCATCTGTCTGCTTGGAGCATCACGGATGAATGGCCTGGCGCGCGGTCGCGCATTGGGCATGGGGGCGGAGACCCACCTGTTCAAACCATATCTCGGCTTGATCCGCTGAGCCTTGAGACTTCTCCCTTGTGGATTTTCACCCACCAGAATCCAACCATCCCCCCTCGACACCCGTGCCGGCCGCCCCCGAGCCGTCAACAAGGGCGATGATGGTCCTAGGATTCTCGGGGGCTTGGATTTCTGGCATACCGGCTGCGCAACAATCTTCGGCTCTGAGAGCGGGCTGATCTCTGCTCCATCAGCTTTACAAAGAGATCGCCTTCGGACGGTCCTGAAGTTCGCGCTCAGCTGAGGTCGCCGCGCTCCTTGCGTATCCGCCGAAGATAGGCCTCGATCTCTTCTAGGCTTTCTTCAACGGATTTCTGCGACGAAGTGGCTCTACCCTCGGCGGGCAGCAGAAAAAACAGCCCGCCACAAAGAAAGCCCGCTCCGACGACAATCAATGTAATGCCTAAGGTATCCATTTTCACAGCTGAGAAAGCACTATCGTAAACCGCTTTAATCGCCGCGCAAGCCCCAGATTCCGCGAAGAATACTGTCAAACGGCGTTGGAATGGGACCCCATTCAAAAAAGGAGACCTGCCCCGTCTCGCAGCGCGAAGCCTGCCTGGAGACAACCGGATCGACCAGATAGCGGGTAGAGGCGCCCGTTGCCGACGAAGATGGTCTCCAGCCGTCTTCATGTTCTCGTGGATGCCGCGCCTTGCAGGCTTTGAAAGAATCGGCTTCGTTTGCAATCCTCGGCTTTGCAAATGGGACTGGAGTGAAAAATAAGATCTTCGCGCGGATATTCGCGCCACAGCGAAGTTTCCGCACGTACCATGACGAGCGGTGTTCCCGAACCGTCCATTTGGGCCATGATGACCGTAGGCTTCGCTGGGCTCGGGTTTGTGGCTTATCGGCGGAAGTCAAAGCCAGCATTGATCGCTGCGTAGTCACGATCCAGAAGCAGCCTCTGGCGGGCTTTTCCTTTGCAGTCGACTTCCGGATTTGGCCCTTTGCGTCATTTCGCTGCGCTGCAGAATTTAGCTGCTATCGGGGCATAGCTGACTCTACCAAGCAGATCCCCCGGCAGGTTTATGTGTTCACGGCCTAGCAAGACTAACTCGCGAAAAAAGCGCGCAATTCCCCGGCCGTAAGCCGTGAAATTTCCCAAATGACGGCCAGCCAGCATTTTGCTCCCTCGTGTGGCGCATTGACCGCTGACGGCGAGGCCCGTTAGCATTGGCTTATTTTGTTCTCCGAATTTTGGTTGATGAGTTGCAGAATGGCCAAAGCGATTGAATTGATTGTTGACGGGTTTGTAAGCCTCGGCGACCGACAATCCCTGGAGAGCTTGAGAGAGCACAGACGGCGCTTATCGGTTGATCTTAAGTCGAGGAGCGGCTTCGACTACAACTTTACGATCCGACGGATCGAAGAGGAGATCGCGGCGATTGAGATCGGGCTGGCTCGGCTGGAGCAGCGATCACCGGTCTAGCTAGCAGGTCAGACTTCAAAAAGATCCCGTTTGCCCGACAATGAGAGACTGCGGAGATCTCCAAGCGTTCCTCGCAGCGCGCCGCAATGGCGGCACGTGATTATCGTGGAAGACGGCGCGTTCTCAGCAAATTCGAAAATGATACCGAGCCCGTCACAGACCCGGCACACGATCTGAAATCGAGAGACCTCGTTGTGAGTCCGCATTTGCATGACGGCTGCCACGTTGCTGGAGAACAATGCCGCCGAGCGGAGTATGATCGCCCGACGGCCTTGCCTTGGCTGGGCCCGGACTTGGGGAAAATGTCCGGTGAGCCAGCCTTAACGGTTGGCGCAATCGCCGCAACTACAGTCGCGCGTTAAGCTTGATGCTGGAGCCGCGGGTTAATTCTGGAACTGCGCCAACAAGAAGGGACCGCCCGAAGGTGGTCTCCGAGGGGATGGCTTAGCCGGATCCCATGATCGATTTGCTGAACCTGACGCCACGCTACCCGCTGAAGCGGCCGAGGGGCGTCAGGCTACGGAAACCTGATTACGACGACGATATGCCATGAAGCCGAGGCCGGCAAAGCCGAGGATCATCATCGCCCATGTGGCGGGCTCAGGAACGGCGGCAACTTGCGTGATCGTGACGCTTAGAGGCACGACCGAGCAACAATAGCCACCCGGGTCCGAAAAGTATTCGTCGAGATTGTAGGAAGGGTTGCGGCCACCCGTGTTCGCAAGGTTGAAAATATCGCCGTTGGCCGTGGTGAAGGAAATCCCACCGAACGAAACAAACAGGGGGCTCGCAGGATACCGAAGATGATTGTCCGCGCCAGCGTAGCTCGACATTCCGGTAAATGTCGAAGTCACGCCGAGATAGGTTTCCGAGCCGGAAATCCCGGTTATCAAATACGGCGAACTTGCGTCATTGGTCACGAAGGTCCCGGCGCCAAAAACAGTTGCAGCCCGATTCGAGTAGTCGAAATTGAAAATGGCTGCGTTTGCCGGAAAAGTTGAGAAGGCCAAA
The DNA here is from genome assembly GCF_049949285.1 of Bradyrhizobium ganzhouense. NCBI lineage: Bacteria > Pseudomonadati > Pseudomonadota > Alphaproteobacteria > Hyphomicrobiales > Nitrobacteraceae > Bradyrhizobium > Bradyrhizobium ganzhouense. The sequence continues at coordinate 3,763,075 of NZ_CP181318.1, read as the reverse complement.
AAACCAAACAATACGGCAATTAACCGTCGCATTCTAAATAATCCTCTCTTCGCTATTTAAATATATTAAATTTAATCTTCCAAATAAACGATCTCGTGTCAATTGGTCAGCCGAAGAATTGCCCAAAACATGCAGACGAATCCCAGGCGACGCCAATCGTGGGCTTTACCTGCGGCTCGGCGACACTTCGTCGGGCAGTTGGTTCCGCAGCCTGACGTCCCAGACGACCGCAAGAGCCGCCTCCGGCATCGCGCCCCACATCACCAGTCCGCAGCCCGGATAGCCAGGCGGAACGTTCCTTTGTGGTGAATGAGCACGTTAATATCGTTCCGCTCTGCGGAACGCCGGTTCCGACTCCACAAAGTGCCGGGACTGCGCCACCTTGTTGCAGCTCGCAGACACATTTTTCCCAGGAGGCCGCTGGCAGTTCCGGCGGCCTTTCTTTGATCCCGGCTTTGGCAGAATTTTCAGCGGCTGGGAGTGGTTATGCGGGATTGGAAAGCCGAGCTTAATGCCTTTGTCGCCGAGACGAAGGTCTTTACGAAGAATGTTGATAGTGCCGCCGCCGCGTCCCGACCACAGGCGCCGGAAACCGTCGAGCGTGTCGGGCTCACCGCCACCGATTGGGGCGGGGTCTGAGCGCGAGGAGACCAGGAAGCGGATCGAGAACTTCAGCGCGCATCAGCAGCACTTCATCCGGGAGCGAGAGGAGTACGCGGCTTCGAAGCTCGGCAAGCTGCGGCCATCTTCCGCTCGCTCCCGCTGACCAGGGCGCGATCTTCGCCCGCTGACTGACCAGCGCCACTGAATGGGTCCCCCAACGGGGCGGCGCCGGTTCAAATCGTCGGGTCCGTCCAGGAGGTCTAGCGCTGTATTGATGCGCTCGAGCTGGCCTTCGATTTCAACTCGCACATCACGAGCCGGAGTGTTTGGCATCCCCGCGCGAGTAAGTTCATTATAACTGTCGTCACCTGTCCCCTCGCCCTGAACGCTCCATCGCCAGACGCTCGCGGTTTCCTGACCTAGATCCCACTGCTGCTGCCTTTCGTCGCGCGACCATACTCCGCTCCGCGACCTGGTTTCTCCGAAACGGTAGTCCATGTCCGGCCCGCTCGCGCCTTTTGCTCTGACCATAATCGTTGCCCAGAATTTGTAGGCAACCCCGTTCCTGAACTAGCGCTGAGCTCGAGCAGGGCAACTCGCACATCTCGCGCCGGCGTGTTCCGCAGCCACTCCAGGAGCTTTTGCTTCCATGCGAGCAAACCTTTCTGACTATCGTCACCGATCCCCCTCGCCTCAAACGCGCGCGCTGCATCGCCGGATGCTCACGGTTTCTCGACTTTATTCCACTGCTGCTGCCTACCGTCGCAAGCAGGCTCCGCGCATTGCGATCTTCTTGCGGCGAGTCGCCCGAACGCCGAACCAGCCGAGCTGTGCAACAAATTCGCCATCAGCACGGTGGCCATGTAAAAGAATAAGACCCAGTCGAGCAACTGCGGGAGCAAAAGAAAGATCGAATGACCGTTTGAATTCCCATTCAGCCAGAGCACACCCACAACGGCACCAAAGAGGCCCAGCTCAGCCGTCCCGGCCGACGTGCCGTCTTGATATTTTCGGGACTGCCAATCTTGAAGCTGGGGAACGCAGAGCAGCAGAAACATTAGCCGGTAGACAAAATTCGTGCCCAAGAGATAGGTCCCGCAATAGATTCCAGCCCCGAACAGGAACGCAGTCCCGGCAACAGATTTATGGACTGCGCAAAACTCGCATCGGTTACGTAAGCTGTTTACGGCGACAATCGCAGCACCAATCACGACCACGGCAGCTGCGCCGGCGGGCAACCACGTCTCGGCCAGTCCGATCGGGCTCAGCCCCGCTTCGCTGCGAATCTGATCGATGCCGAGGAAAATCACCTTGTACCCGTACGACAAGATAAAGGTGCTCGGCACATTCCGCCGAATGAGGAAAACGTAGTCCAGGGTCAAACCCAAATAGGTCAACGACAAGGCCCCAGTGGTACACGCGAAGATCAAAGTCGACCGGCTAGACCGAGCGGCAAGCGAGATGCAGAACATCGGGAACAGCTTCAACACGACGCCAAGGCCGAGAAGCGCCATAGCTCCGCATGCCCGTCCCAGTCTTTTCTCCTCATATATCAGAGCAGCCGCCCCCACGAGCGCCAGGATGAACAGGTCGAGATTGCCACGCTCGACCCCCATCATCACTGCTGGTGACATGATGGCTCCCAGCGCCATCACTCCATGATACCAGGAGCGCCCCCGAAGCAACAACATCATCACGATCCCGGCAGCCGCGATTGCCGCCGCCGAAAGCAATGGCGAGTCCGAGCCATCGACGCCGAGAAAGCCAAGCCACAACCAAGCCGGTGGAATATTGAAGTTGTCGACATTGCAGGCGCGCGGTGCATAGGGATCGAGTCCTTTCCAAGCGCAAGCCGCGTAATCATTGATGACACGCATGTCGAAGAATGGCGGCTGCAGCGGGGTGACGCCAAATGCACGCCACGTCGCGTCCCATCCAACGACGTGACCAAGCGCAAGTAACGCAACCGCCGTGCCTGAGAGGCCCAGCGTCACCAAGATACCGGACCCGATGCCACGCGTATGGCTACTCGAACTCATGTGCTCCCCATTTCATATAGCAGCGTCTCACCGGTCACCGTTCGCCCGCGTCGCCGATGGCGCAGGCAGCGAATCTCCGTAACTATTCATGGCGCGAACACCCCTGGGTCCCCATAGTGAAGACGCTTCGCACCGCTTCAATTCTGCGACCTGCCATTCGGCCCCGCCTTGATTCCCTAGAGCAAATTGGGTTCGTTCTGCGAACTTCACCGCCCTAATCTCCCCGGCTTGATCTGGCATGAACGATTTCGCTCAAGGCGCGGTTCCGGCGTGCCGCCGCTCGCGGTTCATATCGATCGAGCCTATAAAGCGCTGTGAGGGCTCGCCGCGCGGCTTCCGCCACGCGTTCTTCTGGCTGGGCGGGCAGCGTCAGAGCGGGCACGACTTTGTTGGGCAGATCCGGCATTTCGCCGCGGGCGATTGAGCTCAGAAACTTCTTTATATCGCGAATGGATTCAAACAATTGGGGGCGCTCCAGGGCACCGTTGACGTAAATGCGTTGGACCTGCGCCGTCCCATTTAAGATCAATGACCGCTTGAGCGATGGCGCGCGCATGTTCGCGCAAAAGAAAGCCGGCCGAAGCGCCGACGATGAGACGAGCGAGGGCGTAGATGTCATGGGGGGTGGCCTCTGCTGCGGCGAGACCATGCCGATGCGCATTGCCGGCGGGGCGCGTCTTCCCAGCGCGCGAGCGCGGGCCGGCGCTCTTTTTCGCGTTACGCCGTTTGCCTAGGATCTGGCGCTCGGCCGGCCATGATTGGTCCGAATCCTCGCTCGCCTGTTCGAGCTGCGGGACCGCTGCGGCTTCAATCACGCGCAGAGCCCGCTCGGCAACACTGTAGTCCCATCATCCACGCATTGCCCGATGCCCCCGCAATTCCAATGACGTCAGCAGCCTGTCGACCATGTCGAGCTCCGCACCCAACCCTTTCATGGCTTCGGCCTCGATGGCGGACTCATTGAAATTGAACCGTCTGAGCAGACCGGCTACCTCCTTCCTCGCATTCTTAGTCGTGAACGACTTCTGCGCCGGCTCCTTTGCGGCCGCGAACTCAACCGCCTCCAGCCCCTGATAGAGCATATCTGTCGGCGCGGCGCGATAGGCAACGTTGAACATAGTGGTCTTGCAGCGCTGCCAGCGGATTGTTTGCCAGGTTGTATCGATTAATTCGGCAACATGGATAGCACCGGCCGGATGGCCGCCGTCCCGAGGTTCGGGGGCGCGACGTTGAGCCGGAACGCAGGTTCAAGTTGAGCCTCTCGTTTGCCGTTCCGCTCTGAGATTTGGAGAGCCACGGACGCGCGCATCATCATGGGCGATAACGAGGCGAGCCGCCCCTTGCGCGAAAAGCGCGCCGAGATTGCGCGGGAACGTTTTGCTCTCGCCCTTACCTATCGCCAAGGCGCTTTGGGAGGCGAACCCGATCCATGGCATCGAAGAAGCCGCGCCGCCGCGCGATCGACCCCAAAGGCCAGGGCTCAGAAGGTGTTCACGATGTGAATATCCCATTCGACAAAGCTCAAGCGGTCGTGCTGCCGTCTGCGCTAATGGAGCAGACCACTGGCCCGGTGAAAGATTATTGATCCAGTTGACCGTCCTCAATAGAGCGGGCCTGCAACGAGCACGCTTAGACATTAATCCAATCGAATAACTTCACGCAAAGCCTGGCCAGAAAATAAATCCACCCGATCATCGCCGTTGTAACCGCCAGAACATAGGCTGATAGCAATACAACGCGACAAATTCTAAGAGCTGCGTCGCTTGCGGATACTCGGTGGGACGCTTCACTCATCGCGCGGGGAGCGAGAACTCTCATTTCCGATCATCCAAGGGTGTTGCGACCATGTCATCGCGACGTCCAAATTACGTTTCGATGAAACGGCAGGCTAACTGGCTCAAATGTTCGATGACTTGTAGCTTCGTCACTAGGCAGCAGCTTATCAGCTCGCGCACGAATTCCGATAGGACATAAGATTGGGTCGGGACACTGATTGCCTCGAGTTTGCCGCGGCACCGCTGAAACCCACAGCTTGGATCCTAGTGAAAGCCATTCCCACTCGTGCTACCGCTTCGCCGCGTTGAGCGTTGCGAGCGGGTGGCCTGATCGGATTCGACGCCACCTTCAAGAATGCGAAGTCTGCGCTGCACCTCGCACAACCTTTGGCTGATGCGCACCTTCTCAGAGCTCCGCGCTTCCTGCGCGCTATCCGCGTTGTGTTGGTTGTTTTCGTTCGGCATCGGATCACATCTCATAGGCCAGATCAGCCTATCTGGGGCTGAATCAGTTGCCGGAGCTTCGGCTATCCACTGCCTAAAATAAGCGTCCATCTTGAACGCGCAACGACATTGCCCCTTTAACCTCAATGATTATCCTTTAATCTTGGGTCCGGGTTCGAAGTCCGCCTCCTTCTACATCCGGCTGGTAGGCGGCGCGGCAAGCTGATCGTTGTATTGACATCAACATGAACGATCCCGATGCCGCCTGAACGAAGATCGCCGCAAAAACCCAGGAGCCGCGGCTTTCGCCGATTGCTTCCAGCCAAATTTGATGCGTATTCACGCTAGTCGGGGTGTCGGCAAAAAATAGCTGACGCAGTCCGCATTCAGGTGGTGCAGATCTGGCGTCCGGATCAACAGGTAAAGTCAGAATGCGGGTCGCTCATCGCTCCTCGAGGAGCTCGCGCGTGCTTGTTGTGAAGAGCTCGTCGCTTTCGTCGCCGATCGCTCGCGGGAATCTTCCGGAGTAATAATTACTGAAATGGCGAAGGCTATCACTACCGCGTCTACGATCGTCGGGAGCGCTTTCGCAGTGATGACTCGCCATTTGGCATGACTCCCGTCTTGTCCGACGTGGGCCGCTCATTGCAGGTCATGGGTAGTCGGATCGCAAATAGTCATTCAAATTAACTTTGCCCGCGACTTTATCAAACTTGCCAAGCAAAGGTTATTGCAGGAGCTCGACACCCAACCTTAGCCTGAGTTGGCGTGGCGTACCCATGCAATCAAAGTGCTCTCATTTGCTCTCCTTATTTTGGTTGAAGAAGCGGCGGCAATAGACCGCTATGCGAGTGAAAGCGACCGCAAGCGATCCATGGTCAAATTGGAGAAGGCCGCCCTTCGGCGGCCTTCTCTGCGAGCCGCCTTACGTGAGCCTAGGCAAAACGGAATGCCGGATTGGAGGAACGAGACTTCCGATAGCCAAGAAAGCCGAGGCCTACGAATCCAAGGATCATCATCGCCCAAGTCGACACCTCCGGCACGGCCCCCGCCAAAGCAACGTTGTCGAACTCAAAGGCCTTTTGGGAGGAGCTGAATGTGATCCCGGTGATTGCGAAATTATCGAAGATGTTCACGTACGCCGAGCCGGCCAAGCCACGATCGCCGGTTGCCGGATCCAGGATCGGAAAAGTAGATGAATTGATGGTCGTCGTATTCCCGCCAGCGTCGCTGATCGTGATCGAATTGTACGCGTCACGCGATCCCCAATAGAGGCCGAAATAGTGAATATCCGCCCCAGCCACCAAGCTCATGCCTGTCGTTCCAGGCGTCACCACCGAACCTACCGATGCGTACTGCGTCGCATCGTCATAGGGAGCCGCCGACGATGAGGTATCACCCGTCGCAAATAGGACGGGACTTCCGGTAAATGTCGGGATGGTGGAGCTCATATCATAAGTTGTCGGAGCAAGCGACGACACCTGTCCTTCACCTACGACCGAAGTGCCCCCAGTCGTCAGCCAAACCGAGGCGTTAGCCGACGCCGAAAACAAAAGAGCGGTCGAAGCAACCAACGTCGCCAAAATATTTGATCTATTCATTTTTGCACTCCAAGGAAATCCAAAGCACGAGATATTTAATCTTTTAATTGCACTCCCAATAAGAGTCAAGCGCACCTTCAGACTTTATTAACTGAACCTCAAAGGCCGCCGCCCGCATGCGGACCCGTCCGTCCTGATGTATCAGGCCTTCTTTTGCGGCCGAATCTCGCGGTCAAATCAACCAGCCGGTCGCACCTCGCGCCAGCACCCGGCCAGACGACATCGCAAATTAACCGCTGATTTTTGGTCATCAGCCGTCATATTTAAATGACATATAAGAAAACTATCAGACACTATCGGCCGGAAATTGGGAGCGAACCCGCACGTAACGCAATTGGGCCCCACCGCAACATTCACCCCCGGCGGGGCAGACAATTTTCTACAAGTGCCCGGGCAGCGAACCAACTCTGGCTGATGGAGACATGCACGCACACACTTGCCGCAAATCCGCGGTCAGATCTATCAACCAATTGACCTAACCAAGCGGGAGACTGCCCCTTCCCCAGCTACCTCGACCTGAACGTCGATATCCTAGCGTCATTTGACTCTTCAGGCCTCGTGAGCCGCATCTGAAGGAAGCTGTCCAGCATCAATTATCCTCAACCAGCTTTTGAGGATACGCGGATCCCTGCTAATCCGCTACGCAATCCTGGTACAACTGTCGATCGGCGTGGGGAAGGCCGCTGCCTCCTTGTCGCGGCGGCGATATGTAATCAAAGCGATAGCGGCAAAGCCCAGGATTGCCATGATCCAAGACGGAAGCTCAGGAACGGCGGACACCGAGAAAGACGTAAACGATGGATAGTCGCTCGGACTGCTTCCGTCGCCAGCCACGTTGGACGGGTTGTAGAAAGCATACAAGCCATCGCCGCCTTGTGATGTAAGGGGATCAAACAAAAATCCAAAGAACGTGTCCGTCGCGGCAAAAATGACAGCGACGCCATTGGTCGTACCCGGCACGAAACCACCCACCGTCGTGTCATAACCGAAATAACTATAGGAAAGTCCTTGCTGAACAAACGCCAGGTCATATGATTGAATCGGCTGCCCGACGATAAACGCGTCTATGGAAAATGCCGTCAGGTCCGAGTAGGAAAGTAGTCCGGACTTCGAAGAGTCGTAGCTGAACGACCCAGTGGCCACGACACCACTCTGATCACTAAAGACAAAATTGTCCGTGATCGTTGCGGCATTTGCCGCCGAGAGTGACACAAGCACACCAGCAAAATAGCCTATTAACACGCGATAACAAACATGCATTGGCTGACCTCCGGCTTATTTAATGGGGCGACTTAGGGCACGCGCGAATCACTTGATTAACTTCATTCTATATTTGTTATTTGATCATTCAATCACCAGCCAAAGGGAATGGAGGCCGCCCCATTCAACAGAGTCGCGCTGATACCGACAACTCTTGAAATTTAACTGTCGCGTGCGGGTTGAGCCTCCTCGGACAAGACCGGGTGCTCGCCAATTTTACCGGTTGATGAGGGGATGAGCTTTGAGGACCGAGAACAAGAATTCGATCGCTCCACACGGCTGATCATCATCGCTTCGAAAGCTCCTGCAAGCAGTCGCCATCGGATTGGTTTCCCCTTTGCGCCAATTGGCGCTCTCATGATGGCAACGGACGAAGTACCGTCTGCCGTGCCCCCCAAAGAAAGCCGTCGGGCACGACGTCCACATCAGCGTCTGTTCGCTTTGCTGCCTCGCATCAACTGGAGCATGGGCAAACCTACGCGTGTCAACGTAGATGAGAGCCGCCGTGATATCCAGCCCAACAGTACCCGCCCGACCTCATTCGCGCGATGCCCAGACAGGGGCTCATGCCGGTGACCTAGCCGCTTGGCCCGCGGTCAAAATCGTCACCAGGCGCGATCATAGCCGCAATTTTGTTCCGATAGACAACTGACGATCGGGGCAGGAGCGCCCTCGAGCGGTCAAGTGGAAATGAAGGTCGGGTATCGCGTGTGTCAGGCTCATGCCGGACGGGGCGCGCCTGTGTATCGATGACCTCCGTCCACATTTGCCGTCGCCGTCAAACTGACGTTTTCTCAGCGCTAGCGGATGGATCGCGGTCCAGGGCAACGCAAGTGCATGCCAACGTCCATTCCCGTAAGTCCAGCCTTCCGAACAAATTTGCCAAGAGGCTAGGACGGCGACATTCTTGCAATTAAACTACCTGCAAGACCGAAGAAGATGTCACACATGAAAACAAGGATTAGAGCAATAGCGAACAACGCTATTCCCGTCAGGTCGTGAAGCACGCCATCGATAAGCTCAACTCCGCCATAGTAAGCGATCAAGACGAGAGCCATTACACGGATAAAGTTTGCCAGAATAGTGATCGGAATAATGGCGGCTAGTAGAATGACAGCGCGAACTTTTGATTCCCATCGAAACGCATAAACGTAAAACATTCCAATAGCGGAAAGCGCGAAGATCGAGTTCATACCCGCGCATGCATCCTTCATCAGCAGCTGATAAGGCCCGATCAGTATCACCACGCCGTTCTGCGCGATCGGATAGTCGGCCGCATAGAGAACCTTCGTCACCAGGTCCGAAATAAACACCTTTAAGGGAACAGTCGCACCATCGACCATCCATCCTGGTGCTGGAACGGTGAAAATCAGGAAGACGATCGGAAAAAGAACTATCCGCAAAACCCCCCAACCGGCCAAGATTAGTACGCATCCGGCAACAACAGGGATTTCGGACAAAACCTCAATCGAGATGAGGTCCTGACTGCGAGAAAGAAAGAGCATCGCTAGCCCTACAAGGAGCGAGGTCCATCCGGAGATCGGGGCCGGTCGCAGTTCAGCCTTCCGCAATTTGTCCCGACTTCCCCATACCAGCCATAGCGACGCAGCCAGAATGAGCGGGCCATGACTTTCTTGTTCGGTCTGCCACGGTCCGTCTGCCAGTTGCAAAAACGTCGGGGAATAGGCGGCTAGAGCAGCAATTGCTGTCAGCGAGGGCCACAAGGTAGGCTTGGTCAAGTAAACCCTGTATCCTTGCAAGGTCTCAGCTTGGTTCATCGTGGCCTCATCAACAAAAAGGCGTCCAGCCGGTAGTCGCTTCGCAACAACCTCGAGATGAAGACCGGCCTATCGTGGCCGGACGGCTGTGATTGCGTACCCCACGCCGCCGATAACGAGCGCGCAGGCTAAGAATAAAAAACCAGCATTGCCAACCTGATTGGCGACTGCCAATACAATCGCCGATAGCAGGAAATGTAGCAAGGTACGGGTGTCCTGATTGGTGAAGGCAAAAAATCCCACCACCAGGCCAAAAAAGCACGCAACCGTAACCACATCAAAAGCTGTCACCATCGAGTGCCGCTCATTTCCCGAGCTTCATGATGTTCGCATAGTCTCCCTCGAACTTGGCGTCGATGTTTGCGGATATGTTTGTTAAGGAGGCCTCGGTCTTTAGCATGTCCAGCCGGAGCAATTGCCGGGCGAGCGCAACAGCCGCCTCTCCTTCGACCGGTCTCGGTTGTTTACTCTTCACTCGGAAGAAGACGCCGTTCTGTCCCGCGCGCACAAAGAACACGTCATCCGGCTTCTTCGATTCGATCGTCTTGAACAGTTCATCTGGAATTTCAGCGGTATTCAACGTGCCCGTCGCCCGGCCGTGGGGTATGCCCATCGCGGTCAATCTTTGATCAATCTCATCGAGAGAGTTTATCTCCTTGATGGCATCGATGCTCGATTGGTCGCTCTGATTGAGGGGGATTGAAATTTGCTCAACGCTCAACAGCTGCTGATTGACAAACTTCCCCGGATTGTCGGTTATGAATTTCTCAATTTCCCTTTTGCCCATAGCCGACATTCGAGTCGAGACCTGGCGGGAGACAAAGGCATTTGCCAAGGCTTGATCACGAGCACGAAGGATGTCCAGAAGGACAGACGGTTCGCGGTCGAGCTTCGCTGCCAGCGCCTGTTGTACCAAGTACTTCCGGGTCACGAGCTCACCGAGGACATGTCTAACGGCGTCTGGATCTTTCTGTCTATCGGCGGGCACATTTGCCCAACGGAACTCGGTGTCCAGCTCCTGGATAGTCACAACTTGATCGCCGATACGAGCGACAACCTGTCCGGTCGACTTGGCCGTCTGCTCTTCAGTTTTCTTGCTGCATCCGCCGACTGCAATGACTTCGGCGATCAGGATCAGCAAGACAACTATTTTTCGCGTGCCAAAAGACAATTGCATGTAACCTCTTGCCCGGCGCACTCCGACGCCCGGGAACCACTAAGCCCGGAGCAACAATAACGATTACCGACGAGGCGGTCGAGTTTGCTCCCCCGGGAAATGCCGTTTAGCTTAATTAAAAAAAGAGCAAGCCATTATCACCATTGGTAGTATAAACAGGACAATCTTTAGTGCAACCTCACGCTTCTCCAGTATTTTAATTTGGGGGACGGTTCTGAGTATGAAATTTAATCCTGTTCAGGCGATTATGGCCGCCGTTGCAATCTTGACAACGGCAACCCTTGCCCAGGTGCTTGCGCCTCGCGAGCTGATGGCGAGCGCATCTTCAACGGTCGAACTCGAAAGAGTGATCCCCCGACAGTTCGGACAATGGACTTACGTTCCAAATATCGGGCTTGTGACCCCGACCGAACCAGAAGGCTATGTTGAAGCCGACAGCAGCGCCTCCAGAATCTACAGTCAAGAACTCGGACGCGGTTACCGCGACGCCGAGGGTCATATCGTTATGTTGCTCGTCGCCTACGGCCCCGTGCAAAATTATCGATTGAAATCCCACCGACCCGAGGTTTGCTACACGGCAGCCGGCTTTCGCGTTTCAAACAAATCATTTGATACGATAAGCTACCGCGAAGACGCCGCACCTGTGCGATTGGAACGTTTGATTACCGAGAGAGAATCTCGCTTTGAACCGGTCAGCTATTGGAGGCGGGTCGGAAACGATATTTCAAACGGTGTCTTTGAAAATCAGGTCACGCGATTAAAGTATGGCTTGAGAGGAATCGTTCCTGATGGCGCCCTGGTCCGGGTATCCGTCATTGGGCTACCCGCTAACCAATCGTTCCGGCTGCAGGACGAATTCATTCGCGATCTTTTGAATGCTGTCGATCCCATGACAAAAAGATTCCTGATCGGTGAACCAAGCTAGTTCTTTCATGAGCGGTGCGAGATCTTCTGATTTGGACTTGTGTTGTAGAGAAGGTCGCCTTCGGGACCAGAACTTAGCATCCCTCACCGGCCTACCATCGCGACGTAGACCTCGTCAGGGAACGGCATTAGCTGGTCACCGGAGAAAGCGAGTATTCAAGACGTGTGGTCGCGGAAGGTTGTTTCGCAACACTGCCCCAGAATTGAGCCACTGTACTAGGATTCTGCTCGTAGAACCCTCCATCTAGTTCCTGCCAGGTCCGCTCATGCATGCTTCCAACCGCCTACCGGCGCTCGACGGTCTGAGAGCGATCAGCATTTTGCTGGTTTTGGCGACCCACATGCTGCCGCTAGGTCCCAAATTTCTGCGCCTTAATGAGACAGCCGGTGCAATGGGCATGAGCCTTTTCTTTGCGCTTTCGGGCTTCTTGATCGCGTCGTTGCTGATGCGCAATGACGATGTTGTTGAGTTTCTTGTCAAACGACTCATGCGCATCCTGCCCCTCGCTTACGCATATGCGCTGATCGTTTTTTCGGCGGTGAAGTTTGATCCGGCGAGCATGTTCTGGACAATGAGTTTCGTTGAGAATTACTTTTCCAGCCACTTGAGTGGCTTCAACTCGCACTTCTGGTCGCTTTGCGTTGAAATTCATTTCTATATCGCGATTGCCTTGATCGTAGCGATTGCCGGCAAGCGAGGAATTTGGGCAGTTTGGCCCGCCTGCTTTGCGGTCACTGCTATTCGAGTTTCGCAAGGAGCTTACATAGACATTCAGACACACCTGAGGGTGGACGAAATTCTCGCTGGCGCGTGTGTCGCAACACTTTTTGAGCGAGGTTTGTTAAACAAGTTCCGATATGACTATCTACTATTAACAGTTGCATGCTTGCTTTGGCTCGCCTCTTCAAGCCCCTACATGGGCTGGCTTCAATACTCAAGGCCTTATGCGTCGGCCGTCCTGCTGGCGGGCGTGCTGGGTCACCAAGGAAGCTATCTTTCAACCTTCCTTTCGTCAGCGCCCATGCGCTACCTCGCAACGATTTCTTACGCTCTATACGTTATCCACCAAGCGACCATCCAAGGGTGGATGAACGAGGGAAGTATATTTGAGCGATACTTCCTAAAACGGCCCATCAGCTTGGCGACGACGTTTGCCTTAGCCCATCTCTCCACCTTTCATTGGGAGCGAGCCTGGCTGAACGCGGGAAGACAATTTATTCAGCAGCGGAGGATGCGCCGGTGCCTACCTGCGCCGGCCCGTGAAGCAGGTTGATCTGATGGCGGGTTGCATGACGTTGTGGCCTACCGACGGCCTTCAATTGCCGCGAGGGCGCGGCGTTTGCCTAGCAACAGCACGCTCCATTGATAGCGTCGAAGGAAACGTCGGAAGCTTCGATCGCCATATCGTGGCTTCCGTTGCAACGCGCTTCTCCACCAGCCCCACATCACGGCAAGGCTGCCTAGAATATATGGCTTTTCGTTCATTCTTGAGAGTGCGCTTGCAGCCAAGTACAAAAAGCTCGTTCCCATAAAGTATTGACCAAACCCATGTCGTATCCTGCCGGCATAGATGCCCTTCTGACTGGATCCCATCGGGCGAAGGTGAACAAAGCGAAGCTCTGGCTCGTCCCAGCTGCAAGCTTTCCAGCCAGCCTTGCGGCACAGGTGGCAATCAATTCCGTCCCACATCACCTCCCGCACAAATCCTCCGATCGCCAAAAAACAGGAGATCCGGTAGAACTTCGTCATGCCTAGAGACGTGTCGTCCCCATGACGCTCATTAACAAGTTTATTGCCCTCTCTGACATAGGCTTTACCGCTGCAGGTACCGAGTAGGGCATCAACCTCCATGCGTTCCATAAGAATTTCAAAATAGCGTTGCGGCAGACGCAGATCTAGATCGAGCTTGCATAGGTAGGTGAAGTCATCTGCATTGATGGTTGCATAGCCTGCATAAAACGCATCTACAACGCCCGGCCCAACTGCGCGCGCACCTCTATCGGGTCGAGTCACCACCTGAATCCAGGGATACTTGTTCGTGTACTCGGCGAGGATTTCGGGCGTCTCATCGGAGGAACCATCATCGACGATGATCCATTTGGCGGGGAGCACTGATTGACTAATCACCGTGTCAAGTGTTTCCCGCATATAGGCCGCTTCATCTCGGCAGGGAGATATTAGTACGTATCGCCGGTCAGCCATTCATTTTCGCCAATATCTGAAGCAAACGACAAAGAAGGATCAATTAAAGTCCCAAAGCCTTGGATCGCAGTTTAGATTAACCTTGGACATTGGCAATATTTGATTCATGTTATTAAACAATCAGGTTAACAAAGGAGGCAGCCGAAAGCTGAAATTAACCAACTAGATCAGTGAGCTTGATGGCGAGCTCGTATTTGAGGATGGCAGCACTTCGTATAGAATAAACGCCCAGCCTCGAGGAATTCTTTGACTGATGTTTGAGAATATCAGAAGCGACTTTCGTGCGCACAATCGCAACTGGGGAAGCCAGGGATTCTGGGTTCTGATCGCCTACCGCTTCGGTCGTTGGCGGTACCAGGTTCGACCGCCGATCCTTCGTAAGTTCTTCTCCCTGATTTATCGCGTTCTCTATAAGATCGTGCAGATTCTAACGGGCATCGAATTCCCTTGTGAGGTCGAATTGGGGGATAACCTTGCTATCGATCATTTCGGGGGAATAATTGTTAGCGGGTATGCCAAGATCGGCAACAACTGCCGTATCCGGGATGGTGTCGTGATCGGTCTCCGCCGTGTGGAGGAGAAATGCGCCCCCGTTATTGGCGACAATGTGGATATTGGATCCGGGGCAAAGCTTCTTGGCGGCATCAGGATCGGTAATAACGTGCACATCGGAGCCAATGCGGTGGTTCTGTGCGACGTGCCGGACAACTGCATCGCGGTCGGTGTCCCCGCCGTCGTGAAATCTAGGGATAGGCAAGATTCGATCTCCTGCGAGGACGATGAATGTTCGGAGTTGTAACCATCGGGCGAAACGAGGGCGAGCGTCTGAAGGCTTGCTTCAGATCAATCCCGCCAGCAACGCCCCTCGTTTACGTCGATTCCGGGTCAACAGATGGCTCGACGAAAGTTGCCTGCGAATTTGGCGCTAAGGTAATCGATCTCGATTTGCAGCGGCCGTTCACAGCGGCTCGGGCCAGGAATGCTGGGTTTGAACGACTTCGAGAAGAGTATCCGCACCTCAAGTACGTACAGTTTATCGACGGCGACTGTGTGCTCTGTCCCACCTGGCTTGATATTGCCGTTGCCTACCTAGAAAGTCATGACAACGTTTGCGCTGTATTCGGCAGGCGTCGCGAGCGTCACCCCGCGCGATCAATATACAACCAGCTTTGTGATTGGGAATGGGACGATGTCCCCCTAGGTGAGGCAAGCGAATGCGGCGGCGACGTTATGATGCGACTGGATGCGCTCACGGCGGTGAACGGCTATCGTGCCGACCTGATCGCAGGCGAAGAGCCTGAACTGTGCCTGCGATTGCAACGAGCCGGCTGGTTCGTATGGCGCATAGATGCAGAAATGACGGTCCACGACGCAGCTATTACCCGTTTCGCTCAATGGGGCCGCAGAGCCGTCCGCAACGGCTACGCGCTCGCCCAAGGGGCAGCTATTCACGGATCGGGCCCTGAGCGATACAGGGTACAAGCCTCGCGACGCATCTGGTTCTGGGGGTTTGGAGTACCCTTGCTAGGTCTTTTCGCAATGGCCCTCTTTGGATTGTTCGCTGCCGCCCTCTTTCTTATCTACGCGGTTCAGTTTCTAAGGCTTCTTGTCAAGAACGGAGGGAGTCTTCGCGAACGCGTCCTTCGCTCTCTCTTTCAAGTGCTCGGCCGCTTCCCGGAGAGCTTCGGCCAACTGAAATTTTTGTGCGATCGGGCGTTTGGTCAACAGACGCAACTGATCGAGTACAAGTGAGAATCTCGTGCACGTTGCCTATTTGATCAACCAATATCCGAAAGTCAGCCACAGCTTCATACGCCGAGAGATACAAGCGGTTGAACGGCGAGGATGCGAGGTTACCCGGCTTGCCATTCGAGGATGGGACCTCGAACTCGTAGATCCTGCCGACAAAGCCGAGAGACTCAAGACGACTTATGTCTTAAAGGATGGCACCTTCATTCTCCTGGTTTCATTGGTACGAGTAGCGTTCGGCCGACCTCTTCGGTCTTTGCGAGCTTTTCTCCTCGCCTCGACCATGGCGCGCCGCTCCGACCGCTCTTTCTTTCGGCACCTCGCCTATTTGGCGGAGGCCTGTCGGATCCTCCCCTGGATTTCCGCAAAAGGCATTCAGCATGTGCACGCCCATTTCGGGACCAATTCTGCAGAAGTCGCCATGCTTCTCCATGAACTTGGTGGGCCGTCGTGGAGTTTCACTGTGCACGGTCCTGAAGAGTTCGACCGACGCATGAACATTGGCTTGGCTGAGAAGGTCAGGCGGTGCAGCTTCGTCGTGGCGATCAGTTCCTTCGGACGCGCACAGATCTACAGGCTCGTTGATCATGAACTATGGCCCAAGATCCACATAGTGCACTGCGGCGTCGACGCGATGTTTGAGCGTGATGCAACGGCTGTCACGCAGTTAAGCCGGCGCTTCGTTTGCGTTGGCCGACTCTGCGAGCAGAAGGGACAGCTACTTTTGCTTCAGGCGGCAAAGCACCTTTCGGAGAAAGGAGTTGATTTTGAGCTCGTACTCGCGGGAGACGGGGATATGCGTACTGCTCTTGAGAGATTTATCGAACGAAACGATCTTCATCGAAGCGTGCGAATAACGGGGTGGATCAACGGCGAACAGGTACTGCACGAAATCGCGTCATCTCGAGCTCTGGTACTGCCAAGCTTCGCCGAAGGATTGCCCGTGGTGATTATGGAGGCGATGGCCTCAAGCCGTCCGGTCATTTCCACCTTTGTGGCCGGCATTCCGGAACTGGTACATAACGGCAAACACGGCTGGCTCGTTCCCGCGGGCGACATCGCCGCCCTCGCCGAAGCGATGGAGACCTGCCTCAATGCTCCGGATGCGGCCGTTCTTGAGATGGGTGCCGCCGCACGAGACCAAGTGATGGCACGACATAGCATTGACAGAGAAGCAATGAAATTAGCTCCGCTGTTCGAAAAGGCAGACAGAGCAACCCGGGCTGACTGATCATAGCACCGAACGAGTGCACACCCAGGATCCTTCTTGAATTCACCCCCGATCGCTTGATCGGTCACTCGGAGCCTCAACGTGAAGGTGCAATATATCCCAGCTATCGATGGTCTGCGCGCAGTTGCGATTTCGCTAGTCGTCGGAGCGCACTACGGCCTCGATCGTTTCGTGCCCGGCGGATTTGGCGTAACCTTGTTTTTTTTCATCAGTGGCTTCCTGATCAGTCGGCTCTTGCTTCAAGAGTATGCGCAAACGACCACCGTTTCGATCTCGCAGTTCTACATTCGTCGTTTCCTTCGGCTCGCGCCTGCGTTGATTGTGATGATCACTATCGTTTCCTTCGTCTTTTTCATGCTGAACGGCTTCGTGGTGCCTTCGGAGATCGGCGCTGGCCTGCTATATTTCATGAACTACTATCTCCTTATTGAAGGACCGACACAAATGCCGCTCGGAGCGCTCTGGTCCCTGGCGGTCGAGGAGCACTACTATCTTGCTTTTCCGGCCTTGATTGCACTTTACGGTAAGCACACCAAGCCACTCGTCCTATTTTTGCTCTCACTCTGCGTAGCGGTACTGATCTGGCGCATCATACTTGTCACACGCCTGCACGTTCCAATGAACCGCACTTATCTTTCCACCGATACTCGCCTTGACTCAATCCTCTTCGGCGCGGTCCTGGGCGTAGCGCTTCAAACCGAATGGCGAAATCGTTTGCAGGCAGTGCTCGTTAATCAATTTGTTGTCGCTCTGGCCATTCTCCTGTTGCTGATATCGTTTCTCTATCGCGATCCAGTTTTCAGAGAGACCCTGAGGTACACGATACAGGGCACAGCGCTCTTATCGATCTTCTATTGTGCACTTGTCGCGCCTGGCTTTGCGTTCATTCGCAAGGGGCTCGAGTGTTCATTCGCCATTTGGATTGGGAAGCTCAGCTATGCCATCTATCTCTGGCATACCGCTGTGCAGTTCTTTGTGTCAAAGGCGATCGCACACGAGAGTCTAATAACTATCGACATTTGCGAGCTTGCGCTCTCGATTGCCTTGGCCGCTGGTTCTTACTACTTTGTCGAAATCCATTTTCAAAAACTCAGAGCAGGATTCAGGCGGAGCCTACCCGCGCAGCCTTCCGGAGTCGGTTCAACACCTCTAGCCTAATTCGATGGTGGCGCTCAGAGATCTTCAAGCGCGCGGACAATGATGTCGCGGCGCCTTTCATGCATTGCATGATGGGTAAAGCGCCGGCTCTTGCTCAACGCCGCAAGACCCATCGTTTTCAGCTCCGGTCTGTTGTGCGCGGCCCATGCCATGATCTCAGACAGGGCATCAGAATTACCGGGAGCTACGAGCCTGCCATTTACACCATCGTCAACGACCTCTCGTATACCGCCGGTATCAGATCCAAGAACCGGTATTCCTTGAGAGAATGCGTCGAATATGATCCTCGGCTGTTCATCAGAAAGTGAGGGAACGACGACAACATCATAATTGCGCAGCATCGCAAAAAAGGCCGTCCCGTAGGGAATGGGATCACGAAGGACAACGCGGCTGTGCTCCTCTAGCGCCAATTTCTGACACTCCGCTTTGAGCGGGCCGTCTCCAATGATCGTAACAGATATGGGTTCTCGGCTGACCTTGCGAACAGCATCTACGACAACCCGAACACCTTTTTCGTGCGTTAGGCGTCCAGCAAAAAGGAGCTGAATCTCGTTCTTCTTCTTGACCCAGTCGTCTTTTGCCGTCTCGTCGTCGAGAATGGTCGAGCTATCGATCCAAGTTGCTGGGGCGACGTAGGCATTAGGGGCGTCCGCTGGCAAAAAATCCCGCAGATAGGCCTTCGATGTAAAGAACCGCAAGTTTGCAGCTCTAATGCAGAGGCGGTTTAGCCGTTCTATCGATGCACCGCGCATCACATTGATCCAAGTTTCTTGTGTTGTATCCGATCTCCAGAAGGACGATTCGACATTCGTAATCAGGAACTTTCCCTGAAGCTTGGCAATCGGAGCGGCCAAAAGCCCTTCGCTGATAGGCCAGCTGCCGAAGCCGGTATGGACAATGAAGTTCTCGCTTGCCGCTGACCACATGGCTCTTATTGACGCTGGGAGCATCAAAAGCGCCTCGAGATGATTTTTGGGTCGGGGTAGTTCGACGAACTTTATTCTACTGAAAGGTTCCCGGCTGAGATCAACGTCCTCATCAAACGGATCTGCATAGACCGTCGGACACGCGAGGGTCAGGTCGTCAATATACTCCAGGTGCAAGGCGAGATCTTTTGCCCAAAGCGGGTCGGCCCACCGCACTCCGTGTTTGTCAACTTTGATATGAGCCGAGACTGTTAAAAGGTAAGGTTTCCCGATATTCTTCATCGCGTGACAGTGATTAAATTAGAAGGTATGCGCAAGCGCGTTGTATGAGGTCGCTGCCTCACAATCGATCGGTCCGATTTACTACTTGCCCCAAGGCCGGGCCGTGTCGCATGGAATTTCTTTGTACAAATAGATCAGCCCGCTGCGTCTTAGAGGATGGATTGTTATGCCAGGAAAGCCAACCTTATTGGTAACGGCAACTATAACCCCTCCGAGCATTGTCACCAATTTGTCGAGGTTCGATCCGCGTCAGAGGCTCGAGGACTACAAGGCCGCTCTACACTTCTATCTAGAGCTTCCCAGCAACATCTTACCAAGGATTGTCTTCGTCGAAAACTCTGCGGGTGATGTGTCTGGGCTTAGGAATCTCGCAGCACGGCACCGCGACAAGGAGATAGAGTTTGTTACATTTTATGGCCTCGACTACCCACCTTCATTTGGACGCGGATATGGGGAGGCGAGGCTTCTGGACTATGCGATGGATCGCTCCGCGATCATTGCGAAGCTTCAGCCCAATGATATGATCTGGAAAGCGACTGGCCGTTTGAAACTGTTGAATTTCGCACAGTTGAGCCAGACCGCTCCTACAGGGACCGACCTCTACTGTGACCTTAAGGACTATCCAATGCCTTGGATGGACATGCGGTTCTTCGCCTTTAGCAAGACTGGCTACGAACATCTGTTCAGAGGGATCGCGGACTCGTTGCGCGAGGATCAGCCCGTCGCCGGCGTTGCCGAGAACCACCTTCGGCGTATCGTTGGGGCAAGACTTGGTCGAGACGCCATCGTGCCTCGATTTGCATACACGCCGCGCGTTGATGGGATCCAGGGCAACAACCAACCCTATTCCGGTGGGATAAGAAATATCGCCAAATTCTCCATCCGGGAATTTTGCCGCCAGCTTGTCCCCGGGCTATGGATCTAGAAACAGATCGGTATCCATTGATGCACAGCGAGGTTGATCATAACGCGTCGATCACGCTCCGGTAGAATGAGCTAACCTGCTCGGCGACCACCGTCGAATTGAAGTTATTGTTGCAATCAAGCCTTGCTTGCTTCCCAAGTTTCGCAGCCATGTCTTTGTCATCTAACAGCATCTGGATAGCTGAGATGATTTCCTGCAACTGACCCGAGCGGCACAATATCCCATTGCGGTGAGATGCAATCATCTCGGGAATGCCCCCGACGTCCGTCGCCACGATCGGACAGCCATATGCCATGGCTTCGAGAACCGAATAGGGAAATATCTCACTTCTGGACGTACACACAGTTAGGAAGTGTTTCTTTCTTAGAGCAGAAACCTCTGCGTGAGGAATTGGCCCCAAGAACCGGAGGCGCGTTCTGAGATCATCCGGCACGCATCTCCGCGCATATTGTTCAAACAGAACGCGGGATCCGTTCTGGAGAATCCCGTAGTCTGTCCCAACAAATGTTAAGCTAAGGTTCGGGTTGCCTCTCGCCAGACTGGTAAATGCCTGAACGATCAGATCTCCGCCCTTTATCGCGTCAAATCGCCCGACGAAGAGGATGCTATCTGGCAAACAGAGGTGTCCGCCCCAAGCCTCTTGGTCCGGAACACAGTCAATTGGATTAGGTACGCAGACAGCATTAGCTAATGGGATTCCATACTGCGATGCCACTGCATTTAGGATGATCGACGAGGGAGATGACAAAGCTTGCGCGGTTCTGATCCCCTTCTCTTCCCGAAGTTCGCGTTTGGCGTCGGCACGAGTCAAGCTTCGCTTATTTAGAAACCAAGGACCATGCAGGCGTACGATGACCGGCACTCCACAGGCGCCGACGAGCTCGCGGCCCCAACCAAAAGACTCTTCGATCTCGAGCAGCTGGACCCCGTGGTCTTGAACCAGCTGCGTAACCGCCAGTCTGAGCATTTCGGCCATCAGCCTATGATTTGCCAGATCAGGCAAGACCTTGAATAGCAGCCGGTACCAGATCGTCCGCAGACTCCGAAATCCGCTGATGTCTATCGTATGTCCATCAGCTTGGAGGGGGTCCCGGCTCAACACGAACACTTCATGACCGAGCTGGCGTAATGCGGGGACAAGGTATTTTGCGTAGGTTACGATACCATTTGCCACGTCGCCGGGAGGCCAGGAGGGCACGTAAATAGCTACCTTCATACGTTCTTGTTCCTGGCTAATTCGCCCGAGGGAAACCCATCGCTACTTTGTACAAGACAGCCATTAAATCGTCCAAGCTCACCGGAATTAACTAAGGAGCCTTAGATTAATGATTAAACGAGTGTTTAACCTATCCAGACCTCATGTTAATGGCTACTCGTTTGGGGGGTGAGAGAACTCGGGAACTCTTGCGTGCGATTCGACCGACTGGGCTGCAAATGAAGCGACAGATTGCTTACGTCGAAACATCGATTCCGGTCAACTTGCAGGCGAACGAGGGGCGCGTGCTGTCGCTGGACGGCTTACGCGCAATGAGCATTCTGCTTGTGCTTTTTGGTCACTTCCTTCTGCCGCAGAGCATTCGAGGGATTGGCGCGTTCGGCGTAACGACCTTCTTTTTCATAAGCGGGTTTCTTATCACGCGGCTCCTGTTCAACGAGATCAAACTTCATGGCAGCATAGATATTCTGAGATTTTATCTGAGGCGCTTGCTGAGGTTGTATCCTGTCATTGTCGTCTCAATTGCGGTCTGCGTCGCGTACGCGTTATTCCGAGGACAGAGGATCGACTTAGTCGAGATTGCAGCGGTCTTTTTCTATTTTGCAAACTACCTTGTGTTCGATCGAGAACTTGCTCATCAGTCCTTCTTCCTGCCGATTGGTCCGTTTTGGTCGCTCGCAGTCGAAGAGCATTTCTATTTGGCGTTTCCGGCGATATTTGTTGCTGCGAAGGGCAGAGCAACACTTGTCGCTCGGGTTGCTATCGCGACCTGTATTATCTGCCTCGCTCTACGCTGCGCTTACCTTTTGATCTGGCCCAGCCTGGTCGGAACCCTCGCCACTTACTGGAGGTCGGAAACCCGTTTTGATTCCATTGCATTTGGGGTCCTGTTGGCCGCACTATGCGAACTTCCAGGATACCGAGGATTCATGAGGCGGTTGCTGAGTCCCAAGGTGGCTCTTGCTTCCGTGGCAGCTCTGCTAGCATCCTTCGCATTTCGAGAACCATTCTACCAAGACACATTTCGCTTTACGATTCAGGGATTGGCGCTTTTGCCGATTGTTGGATACCTGGTGTTCTCAGAGAAACCCCGACTCATTTATTGGCTTCTCAATTGCCCATTGGCGATATGGATCGGCCAACTCAGTTATTCCCTGTACGTATGGCACGGCGCCGTGATCTTTCTTTTCTCAGCGTTCGCCTACGCATATGTGGGCCCCGCCGCCTACGATGTCTTTTTGCTTGTAATGTCATTCGCCGTGGCGGCTCTTTCCTATTACGTGATCGAGATGCCGTTCATGAACCTCAGGCGACGGCTCCGACGCTAAGCTAGCCTGCCTCACAGTTTTCGCTGCGTGCTACGGATCGTCGCCATCGTTCGGATAGATAGGCATGATAAAGTGAAAGCCACTCACTTGCCACGGCAGACCACCGCCAACTCTCTGCCCTTTTTCGAGCAGCTAACGACATTCCTTCAGCCAGCTCGCCGTCCATTGCAAGCCGGTCGAGATTTTCGGCCAATCCCTGGATGATGGCCTCTCTTGAGAGGGGTTTGACCAAAAATCCGGAAACCCCATCCTCGACCAAAAGCTGTGGCCCTCCCCAGTCGAGACAAATGCAAGGTAGACCCAGCGCCATAGCTTCCTGAACCACAATTCCGTTCGCATCTTCGATGCTTGGAAGCAGCGCACCTCGATATTGGCCGAACGAATCCAATAGCTGTCGATGACTTGGGAACCAGTCCATGAAGTTAACCCGGTCCCTCAAGCCAAGCGAATCCACCAATAGCCGACAGCGCTCGAGTTCTGGCCCCTTACCGATAATATCGATGCAGATCGGCTGTTTTGTCTTCGATAGGCTTTCGATTATTAGAGTAGTGCCCTTGTGGAACACCAATCGACCAAAATGCACAAACCGAAAGTTCGTTCCTTGTTGCCGAACCCGATCTCGATCGAGAATTTCGTCGCTCACCCCGCAGTCGAGGCAGTCGACCAAAATGCCCTCCTCGCATCCGCCAGCCAGCAACGACCGCCTGGTCCGAGGACCGCCTGCGCACAACACCAAATCCGCCTTTGTCACCCCTCTGAATATCAATCGATTAATGAACTGGAATGGCATATGGAATAATCTTCTCAGCTTCGCCGATAATGTTTCATGCCGACGGAAGATCTTGGGATAATAAATGTTGCCGTTCACCGGCCCAAACACATTCGGATATTTTCTCGAAATGAACCGAGGCATGACGGGTGAGTTCGGCTCGGTCTGATGGAACACAACCTTAACGGAACTCGTCCGCCGGGCCTCCACCAACTGCTCAGCAAGTCTTATCGCCTTCCTGCAAAACCAAGGATCCAAGAGCCATCGAAGAACACGTGAATGCCAAAGGAAAAGCGAGACCGGCGAATCCGGAACGTAGAAGACGTTCGACAGACGCAGGCGATCAGAAAGCTCGGATCTATTACGTTCGTGCGTGATCTGCACGGTGTTTGGTTGGTCTTTGGATAGCTCCCGGAAGATTTGAAGTGCCTTGATTGCCTCTCCGCCCATTTGCTCTCCAACGTTTGGCGCAATCAAGACGATGAACAGGTCGCTACAATACACTTTGATTAATCCTCATCTGGCCACTGAAATGGTATTAGCTGCTCCGGTCTCTGGAACGCTTTGGGGACACGATTGAGTCTAACGGGGTGTTCGCGAACCGACGTGAACTCGGTCTGGCCTGCTGAGCTGTTCCCAACAAAGTTCCTGCCAGCAGCCAAGTCCAAGGGGTCAGTGTCGAATTCGGGAGCAGCTCTACTATGTTAATTGCAACCATCAGCGCGAGAGCCGCCAACAAGATCCTTTCCTCCCTTGAACGAATATACCCCACAACCGTCCTGGCGCGATAAACCCCGGCGCCGAGAAGGCCGAACTCCGCAATAAACCCGAGCAATCCGTAGTTTCCCATCGTCAAAATCCAGCGGCCGTCGGTCAGACTGGTGTCCGCGCCGCTTTCTTGGTTGAATACCCTGTTACGGCCATATCCTCCCCATCCGAAAAAGAGGCGCTCAGCTGCTCTGTTGAGCAACGCATCCTCATTCCGGAAGCGCGTCTTTAGCGATTCCGCACGATCCGAGCTTATCGCATCTGCTGCCTGAACGATCAAACCTGTTGGAACAACGTCCAATGACCTTAGCAGGGGGTACGACAAGGCAACTGACACCAATAAACATGCCACCGAGATTTGAAATCTCGGCGAAGTAAATCGAATGAGCGGTGTTAGGAGTAGCGCATAAACCGTGGCACCAAAGCTCTTGCACAGCACCAAGATAAGACCGAGATAGGACGGAACAACTGCGGGCGGAAGACGCCCCAACCCAATCCCCAGATTCCACCTGGCTGTTGCTGCCATCGTTGACACCGCGAGAAAGAACGCCAATACGAGGCCATGTCCCATGAAAACCATCGGGCGGTACCCCTCGCCTCGCAGTACCTGCACGTAGTCGGTCGGCGAGTAACCATATAACCATATGTGCAGCTGCGGACTGAAGCGCAGCTCAAGTAGCGTTGGAAGTGTATACGCTAAGCCGGTAATGACGATTATTCTGAAGAGTTCTGAAAGGTCGCTCGGTTGGCGAATGAGCGCACGCCCTATTAGAAACGGCACAAGCGATAAAAACGTGCTGATGACTAGTGAACCTGAATTGTAGAAATCAGCCGGTGGGAGCCCACTTCCGCCGATAAAAATGGCATCTTGATTTCCGGAAACGCTCAGAACCGGAGCAAGTAAATTCGCGGCGAGCGGAACGGTTGCCGCGCCGAGTCCACTAAAAATCTTGAGAGGCCGACCACGGCTCAGCAAACACCCGACAAGGACACAGATGTTAGGAATTGTGAACTTGTCGATTTGAGGAATCATTGGAAACTTGATGACGGCTCCAACGGGAAGAAGCATCTGGGCGCCGAAAATTGTCCAAAGCGTTGCTTGCACTTTTGAGAGCGAACCGTACAAAGCGATCGCTACCAAGGGCCACGTCAAGAGAGCAGCATAGGCAAACCAATTTGGCGTAATGGCATCAGACATCAGGATTCCACGTAGCGCGGTGGCGATTTGAATGCGAACTTGACCCCCATCCTTCGGTTCTATCAAATGTTGAACCAATTGAAACCTGGTTGTTCGTGCCACGAGGTTTTTTAGATATGTCGTCTGATTGAGCCACGTCCGGTGGAGACCGTTAACTCAACTACCGCCTCCCGAATGCCGGAGCGTTTGCTTTGCCCTCTGGGGAATTGAAGCAAACGTTAAAGAGAATTCCGATGGATCTCCGAGCAAAGCTACTAAGAGCCGGCGCCCTGACTGCAGGGTCGTATTCGGTTGAGTTGATCACCCGGCTCCTGTCAAACCTGATACTTACGCGGCTGCTCTTCCCCGAAGCGTTTGGACTTATGGCGGCTTCCACTTCGCTCCTAGTTGGCCTCAGCTTGGTTAGCGATTTTGGAATTAGGGCCATCGTCATACAGAGCCCGCGAGGAGCAAGCGAGAGCTTTCTCCACGCGGCTTGGGCATTTCAAATAACTCGCGGAATAATTCTTTGGTTAATCCTGCTGACCTGCAGCGCAGCCCTAAGCGTTCCGGCTATCCACGATCTGATCCCCAAAGAGAGCGTGTTCTCCAACAAAGCCTTTCCCACGTTGACGATCATTCTGGGGCTGGGGCTGTTGTTAACTAGTCTGGAATCTACCGCTATTCCCCTAAGTGCACGCAACTTGAATTACCGGCCTATTGTTGTGCTTGATCTTGTCGGCAAGATCACTCCTGTTCCGATCATGATCGGCTGCGCTGTGCTGTTTCCCAGCGTTTGGGCTCTCGCATTGGGCACGGTAGTCGGAAGCGTGGTACGCACTGCTTTGTCACACATGATTATCCCGGGCCCTCGGATGGCCTGGAAGTGGCAAGCAGCCCACGTTCAGGAAATTCTTCACTTCGGCAAGTGGATCACCGTTTCATCTGTAGCCACTTTTTTTGCGGTTCAAAGCGACGTCATTCTCTTTGGACTGCTCTTCCCGAGCGCGTTTGTTGGAGTCTATTTCATTGCGAAAACGCTGATCGATGCGGTGGAAGGTCTGCTTGAGAAGCTTAATGGGTCTCTCACGCTTCCGGTTGTCGGCGAAGTTCTTCGGCGAGATCCAGACAATCTGCAGGGGCGCTTCTATCGGTTCCGACTTCCCATCGACATTGTTGCCTTTACATGTGGTGGAATGCTGTTCGAGATTGGTGAGCGAATAATCGCAATGCTTTATGACCCGCGATATGCGGAGGCAGGACCAATATTGCAGCTATTTGGTTTGGGCTTGGCGATGTACCCTTTTCAGCTTATTCGCAGCGCGTTCACAGCCATCGCAAAGACGCGCGTTGTGGCACTCGTGTCCATCCTCCAGGCAGTGGCTCTCGTTTGCGGCCTACTTGGCGGAAACTTCTTGTTCGGAGCCCGCGGCGCCGTGATCG
This sequence comes from Bradyrhizobium ganzhouense, assembly GCF_049949285.1. Taxonomy (NCBI): domain Bacteria; kingdom Pseudomonadati; phylum Pseudomonadota; class Alphaproteobacteria; order Hyphomicrobiales; family Nitrobacteraceae; genus Bradyrhizobium; species Bradyrhizobium ganzhouense. The sequence continues at coordinate 3,736,299 of NZ_CP181318.1, read as the reverse complement.
GTATAGTGCTCAGCCGCATTATCCCCTCGGCAGTGACTATGTGGCTTGCGCATCGTTACAAGTGGATCAGCGTGCGGCACGAACTCCGAGCAATCCCTCTCTTCGTTCTGGGAGTGATAATGGGAAGGCTCTTTCTGCTGCTTCCCTCCAGGTTTTGGTGAGCTTTTGGGGTAACGCGCCGAATGGTCGCTTCCTAACCGGCTTACGAGGAAGACCGCGGTGCTGAAGCCCACGCGCCTTCTGCGAGCTCCAGCTGGGGGCACAAGTTCAGAAAGTCCTATGCGGTAGTTCCCTTGTTACGTGCTGCGAGGTATTGCCAAGCCAAATCGAGGTTTCCTCCTTCTACGCCTCCTGAATACGTATCAGGTGAGGAATGACCCCAGCGGTTATTTACCATGATGTATTCGGCGGGACATTCTGCGACGCTGATCGCGTTGAAAGCATCGTGGAAATTTCTAAGCGCCTGCGCCCAGGCCGCGCTGCGCTTACAAGCGGCAAGGAACGCGTTCTGACCCTGGCTGAAGCCTTCTACTCCATGATCCCACCCACCCTCATACATTATGGTTTTCTTCCCCTTCGCCGCAACTGCGGTGGCATACGCGGGCAACAACACTCCAGCGTATCTGCTCGTTGTCTCTCCAGTTCCCGTCCCAACAATTCCCGCGACATATGTTGCGCAAGCCGCTTCTTTGGCTCCCGCCGAGCTCGCCGCAAGCCAGGCATTTGTACAAATCCCTAGGCTATTGGAGCCACTGCTGCCGTCGTCCGGATTATAGAAATAGCCGGCCCAAGCAAAATAATCGAAATGGCTCATTGGATCAGTACGCCACGTGTTCAACGTGTCGCTATTGAAATAGACACTTCCGTTTAGCCGGTACGCGTTGACGACGTGGGTCGGCCCGACGGCTCCCTGTCCAGAGAGGACATAGTGGACTCGTGGACTTCCGGGGAAGGCGGCTTTGATTTCCTCGATTGAAAGAACGGCACGCAGAGTAGAGTACGAGCTGACATCATAGGGACCGGAAGCGGGCCAACGCTGGTACCCAATCTTCTTGAGGAAGTTTGCGTGTGGAAAGCCGGTATTCCAAGTCTCGTTGCTGTGTTCGACGTACAACTTGCAGCGACTGTCGAGGCCCGCATAGCCATTAGCTCCGTTCAGAATGGTGTTGACCATATTCACGGGCCAGTTGGATGATGGCGCGTAGTCCTGATCGCTCGAGATCATTCCCCGATGCGGGATGCAAACCCACATGTCGATCGATCCGCTCGTCGTCATCTGCATGAGCTCATTTACAAGCGCGGTGCATACTTCGAGTGGCACACCGCTTTGAAGCACGGCTTGGGCTCCGCCATTGCTCATAAGCCACGCACCTTTAACCGTGCTGCTCGCAATGATGTCCTTGTCGAACGTGAAGGTCTTGTAATCGCCGGTCGCGAGGTAGTTGGACCCATAACGCGAGGCTGGCGAGACGCCATCCACATACACGACAGGGTACTCGCCGCGACCGCCGACGTTCAGGGTAATGTACTGATAGGCTGTTCCTATCGTAAACGGAGAAAACAAGCTCGTATCAGTACCAATCGAGTAGGTGTTTTCGTCGATGACAGCAATTGTGCAAGGCGTGTTATTAAGTTCCACCATTCCTGCAGGGGCTTGTCCGGGAATCGGAGACATCATCTGGTGAACGATGACATCACCGGTACCGAACCCATGCCCGACGGCGGTCACAATGCCCGGATTGGACTGACTAATTGACGTAACAACTGTTGTACCGGCACGAGCCATTCCCGCGCCGATCCGACACGTCACCAATTCACCATGCTGCATCGAACCTGGTGTACCCGCTGCACCTGGAAGCATCATTCGGTTGCTGCCGGACGTTGTCCCGTACCTTGGACCGGCAACCCAGTTGCTGACGTAGCTTGCCTTGCCAGGAGCCGTACGCTGCTCGAAGCGAGACAACTGTGAGTTGTTCACCATATTCCAGTCCATGAAGCGGATCAGGCTTGGATTGTAGTCGACGTATAGCTGCTTGAAGCCGCGGCGAAAGATCTTGCCGGTCAAGAGATCGGCCTCATCTTCGAGCCTATAGAACTTCAGGTTCTTAAGAAAACCGCCAGAACCTCCGGTTGCCCAGACACACAGAAGCAGCAATTGCGGACCGTTGGCTCCGGACAAGTTTGCGATGATCCGGGCCTTTTGACCGCTGATACTCGACCATGATCCATTTCCGAGCTTTCGATACGAGGTCCCGGCGCCGTTCACCTCGGTCCAAGTGCCGCTTCCAACGATTTGCACTGTCCCGTCACCTTCCCACGTAATGACGTAGGGACCAGCAAACTGATCGGCGCCCGGGATGCGCACGCCACCACCAAAAGGAAGGCCGTTGGCCCCTGAATTGTTGGGCCAACCATCGCTATCGATCAATTGAGTCCAAGGTACGGGTGAGTTTGCGTAGTAAGTACCGATCGGTCCTGGAAAGTTGTCGCCCTGCCTAGTGTGGTCAATAAAGGCATACTCAAACACGTCCAGACCATTGATATTGATACTGGACCTCTTGTTGGCTGGAAGTGCACTGGAAGCGGTCACCGATTTGGGCTTCGGAGGAACAGCGATTGCGTGATTGCCCGTGGCCAGTGTTATGGCTCCAGCCGCCGCGCCCTCCAGTATCTTTCTCCGCGAAAACTTCATCTTTTGGTTCTCCGAGATGACGGCAAGCCAGTGCTTTAATGTTGAATATGATCGGGCTTTCGCTTGGCTTTCACTCACCAGCAACTAGATCGGAACGAGCGTCGTGCAGCTTCAGCTACGCCTCTACGCTTACTCCGCCGATCCTGCATATCCGAAGTAGAAAACAAGTTGACAAGAAGGAAACAACTTGAAGAACGGTAAACGTGGCGTAAGCGCACTACTGCAGACGCTGCTTGCAACGCACTTGGGGACAATACGGAGTATGCTGCGCTTTACCGCTCGTTAAGACACCCCCCCGCTCGGATCAACTCTAAGAGCATCTTGGCAAGACACGCGAATCTAATCACTCTTCAAAAAGGATAGTTAGCTCTCTCGTCCGTCGGCTCTGTCCAAAGCCGCCATCTTTCAAGTGAAGGGGCGGTCTTCAATCTTTTCCAATGGCAGCAACGGTGGCTACGAAGCCATCTACCCGCGAACCGAGTACTCAGGTCACAACGTCACGCGTTGATCATGTGCGCAGCTCGCACCTGCTGCACGCGGAAGTTGCTCGAGATACTCATCTCAAGCGACGGCTCGATTTGGCAACGCCTTGCTCATCGCGCTCCACCAGATCGCGTACGATAGCACTCGCCAAGCTTGATGGGGTGTCCGCCTGATTGTGGTATCATATCTGTGCGCGACGTCTTTCAATTGAAGATGGGGTGCGCCGGATCGCGCCAGCACGCCAAGTGCCCACTCGCGGTTCTCAGCCAGCCAATGATTGAGAGGGAACGGAAATCCCATTTTGCGTCGGCGCCAGACGACTTCCTCTGGCAACGTACGCTCAAATGCCTTTCGTAAAATCCATTTCATCCAGCCGTCACGAACCAAATAGCTTGAAGGGAGACTAAAAGCCGTTTCGACGACTTTATGATCCAAGAACGGGGCACGCAGCTCGATTGGAACAGCCATACTGTTTTGATTGTCAATACGAAGCCAGTAGTTCAGCTGCATATCGCCCATCAATGCCTTCATTCGATCATCGAAGCGCCAGGGCATACAATAGCGAGAATCAGTTGGCGGAGAATCATAAAGAGATTCATCGGGGCCAACCGAGGTCGTTGCCCAATGAAACGCCCTTTGTGCCCCCGGCAGGACAATCAGCAAACGCTTGAACAGATCTACGGGACTCAAGGCCCGTTCAGATAGACCAACGATTGTCGACGTTGCACTTGAGAGGTCGCCGCGTAGAATAGCGCTCTGGACGTAGGGAACGAAGTAGCGATTTGCGTAACCTGCGAACACCTCATCACCAGCTGCCCCGTAGAGAACAGCCCGATAGCCGAGCTCACGGAGAGTCAGCCAAATTGCCCGATTGGACATTTGATTGGGCGAATGGACTGGCTCGCCCATGGAACGCGCGAACTCGATTAATTCCGGCAGGCTGAACTTACTGCCAGGTCGGACAAATTGATGATCGACCAGCTCCGGAAATGCATGAGCTGCTGCCGTGGCATACCTGTCCTCGTTCGCGTCCTCTTGCGGGAAAGAGACTGTAATTGCCTTCACCTTGTTGCCCAGCTCCGCAGCACAGGCAAGGATAATCGAGGAGTCGAGTCCACCGCTAAGCTGGAGCGCCACCGGTACGTCTGCGTGAATACGGAGATCGGTTGCAACGATCAGTTCCTCGCGCACCTTCTTGGCAGCTTCTTCGATGCTGATATCCTTCGTTGAAAGTCTACTCTCGGGAAGAGACCAATACCGGGTACGATGACCGAGCCCATCCTCACCGATCCACACATAGCTAGCGGCGTCGAGCGTTTCGATCTCGGCAAAACACGTCCTTCCCTCGACATCGCGCAAGCCATGCGCAACGAAATCATTGATCGAGGTCCAATCCGGCCTCCGTTCGATCGAGCCATCCAGCACAAAAAGGGCAGCAATCTCCGACGCCCAGCGAACGCCGCTGTTCGAAGTATGAACATAAAGAGGGGCCTTGCCGAGACGGTCACGGCACAATAGCACCCCCCTTCTTCTGCGGTCCCAGATTGCAACCGCCCAAAATCCTCGGAATCTCAAAAAGCAATCTTCGCCCCACTCGAGATAACTTTGCAACAGGACCTCAGTGTCGCTCGTCGACGAAAAGTGATGGCCTTTGGCTATGAGCTCGCGTCTAATTTCGTTGTGGTTGTAGATTTCTCCGTTGAAAGTCAGCGCGACTTGCTCGTCGGGCGAAACCATCGGCTGATGCCCGCCAGGTGAAAGATCGACCAAAGCGAATCGCGTGTGGCCTAAGAACACTGCGTGGGAAGGTGCTTTAACAGGGGTAGGAAGCATCCAGGAGCCATTGGAGAACACCGCGTGTCCGGCGTCAGGGCTCGAGGCGAGCGTACGGCCAGATACAAACCCGGCATCATCAGGTCCTCGATGGGCAAGGTAAGAAACTGCAGCAATTGCGGCAGCCGGAGATTTCCCCTTATTCAGCTCAACGTAGCCGACCAATCCGCACATTTGATTTTCCACCTTGGAGTCGCCAAAATATATCTAAACGGTCGATTTCTATCAACGATGGGCGCACTTAAGGGAGGCATATGGTTACGACTACAGTTCGGGAAGATTGATCGAAATCGGCTGATGTACTGCACTCAGTTGCGGCAAGGCTGCTCAATGCGCAGCCGGCTATGGCGCTATTGAGAGTGGGCTTCGCGAGAGGCTTTGTTCAACCGGCCACACCACCATCAACGATGCGCCCCTGCGCACACTCTGAGAGCTTTAAATCGGGGCTTTTCGCGTTGCTTCCGACGATCGCAGCCAATTAGACTAGGCATAAGCGCATTGGAAGGATTTGGGATCAGGCTATGCTTCTGATTGTAATTGTTAATTTTAGAGTTCCAGCACTGGTAATTGATTGTCTTCGATCTATTAATCAGGAGCTCCGTGCTGTTCCCGATACAAGCGTCGTAGTGTTCGAGAATGGATCAGGGGACGATTCGGCGCGGCTCATTGCGAAGGCAATCGCCTCCAATAAATGGGATGCCTGGTGTAAGTTGATGGTTTCCGACCAAAATCTCGGTTTTACTGGCGGAAACAACATTCCGATCTCCGAGTCTCTTAAGACATCCACACCGCCATGCTACATTCTGCTACTAAATCCTGACACCATTATCCGTCCGGGCGCCCTACGCCCACTGATCGATTTCTTGGAACGCAATTCTCAAGTAGGAATTGTAGGAAGTAGATTGGAGGATCCCGACGGGACGCCTCAGCGCTCTGCATTTCGATTCAAGTCTCCCCTTGGGGAGCTGGAAGGCAGCGCGGGAATTGGCTTTATAACCAAATTGCTCAAGCGGTATGTAGTTGCTCCTCCCGTTTGCAGCCAGAACTTGGAAACGGACTGGGTAGCCGGGGCGAGCATGATGGTTCGCACGCGAGTATTTGAAGAAATTGGTTTATTGGACGAGGGTTTCTTCACCTACTACGATGATATTGATTTCTGTCTAGCCGCAAGGCGTGCCGGTTGGATGACTTGGTATGTCCCCGAAAGTCGAGTTGTCCATCTGGTGGGACAGTCTACAGGTGTCGACAACACCCCTCGGAGGCTGCCCAAATACTTGCTCGAGGCACGAAGGCGATTCTACTTGAAAAACTATGGCGCCCTCTTTGCGCTCATGGCCGACACTTGCTTGTTGTGCGGCATCTTGATCTCCAAGTTCCGCTCACTCGTAACGCTGACCCCGAGTCAATTGCCTCCCAAGATATTTGTAGACAGCTTCCTTTCCAGCGTTTTTGTGCGAGGCGCGGGAATTGATAACGTCAGAGCACCGGAAACAACAACTCAAATGAACTAAAACCAACAAGCTAGCAAATAGACTGCAGACGCTTCTTTATTGTCCAATGAGACATTCCTCACAATCCTTCAACTTGAGGACGGTGAGATGACTGAGGAAGCCCCGTGTGAGCATCAATCGACGAAGATCCTGCAACGCTCATCGGTCTTACTGCTTCGCAAATCCTTGCGGGCCACGCCCGCCCGATCGAGTTGCACCATGAACATCTCAGATTGTCAGTCTGTCCGCGCTGGAGGTGATCATCGTGAGTGAGAGCATCTGGGATGGACAGTCTACCTTCCCACCAGACCCTTCAGACTGCTCTTAAATTGTCTAAAGGTTGCAGTCACGGCTGAAAAGGCTTGGACCGGCATATGAGCCAATGCGCGCATCGTTTCCTCCGGGCGTGTCTTGAATATTGTGCTATGGGCGATCCCTTTCCAGTGAGGAGGGGCCTCGCTTGTGTAGTAATATGCGGCGAAAGACTTCCTTGGCGAAACTGCCCCCGACGAGATCGGCACAACTCCATGATAGCTGATGTCGCTAGTTTCGAATATAACACACCTATTAAAGACGGGGCTAAGGGACACATGACGCTGTTTCACGTCCTTGTCCCAAAGTTCAATTTCCCCTCCCCAGGCCTTTTCCCAAATCTCATTGAAGTAGATCAGGATATTAAGCCTGCGGTGAAGCCTCTCCTCTTCGAGGTAATTGAAATCAAGGTGAACATCCAAGCGCCCCCCCGGCCCAGTAATATGCATTCCGCCGCCGATCAGCTTGGGATCGGCTACAAGCATAGGGATCCCCGTGATGTACGAGAGGTCCGCGAGGAACTCTGGGGACGAAATTGCATCGTTTAACATGGCTATCGGGGTTGGAAACCGGGAAGAATCCGTAATCTGAACTTTCTTCTTTTCATTGAAAGCATTGAAAGAAATGCCTTGACTGAGCGCGCTATCGAACGATTGTGGATAGGAGAGAGCGACCTCCGCGGCAAAGCGCTCCGGGAGAAAGTCTTCGATCACGATGAAGGGAAACGGTTTGGCCGAAGCAAACTCTCGCCGAAGTTTTTCCCGATCTAGTTCATTCATAAGCATGTTCGGTTCCCAATGCTTGTCCGAGAGAAATCCATATCATCTATTATCGTGACCACAAAATAGGACCAAAAACAATTAAATGCACCGCCGGCAACCCACCTGACCTATTTCAACGGACGGATTGCGAGAATCGGCTGGCACTCGGTTATGCTGAGCTGGAGAAAACGAAAATCGCTAATGTTGCACGGCCGGAAATCGTCGATAACAGTTGAGCTATTCGCCTTAGCGTTCATTCCAAGATCATCTGCGTGTTGTCGGCCCCGGAACGGTTTCGGCTGCTACCGAGGTGGACTTCGCATTCCCCTTCCCGGCCACTGCGAATAGACCGCTGTATTCGCCATCCGTGGCGGAGGACTGATACGGCCTCCTTGACGGTGCGCCAGAGCGGCATTGGGTCTGGGAGGCGCGACGGGCCGTTCTCTGGGGAGTGTGGGCCCCCCCGCTCGCCTGCGCGACGCTTACCCTCGCCTCCACTCCCTTGGGCGGCTGGGGGCGCGCTGTCATGGCCTATCTTTCCTGCGCAGGCGCTCCGGCTGTTCCTTTCGCGGCGGCCCCCCGGCCTGCCTCCGAACGTGCCATCATCGCGTTGTTTCCGATGCTTGGGCGCTTTCCGAAGCGCACGGCTTGTTTGCAGTACCAGAGTAGCCGACTCAAGGGGCGTAAGCCGGTCCTGATCGAATACAAGGCGCGATGATGCGGAGTTCGATTTTGCTATTCTATTTTCAATTCAAATTAAATGTCATATCATCAGGACGACGATTAACTGACCGATAGGCAGCACCCGACTTGCGAAGCCCCCTTTCACGGCGCGCCTGTCTTCGCCGCACAACCGTTTGAAAGCCCATCGGCCGGTATTACCGTATTATTGCGCCTCTCCCCTCGTGCGACAAAGCGGAAAAATTAAACGAAAACGAAATTAGAGTTGCCACCCAGTCGGCAGCATGCAATAGATTTAATGATTATTTAAATATTTGCTCGGTGCAGGGAGAGTGTGTATGAAGCAATTAGTTGCAGCAGCGGCCCTTTTGGGTGCAGTCGCATTTGCGGGATCGAGCGCTCAGGCGAGTGTGGTCACCTACAACTTGTCCATCGATCATTGCACCGGCGGGTGTGGAAGTTCGAACTATGGTACCATTACAGTGGATACCACGAACACGAGCAGCGAGTTGGTCACGATTAACCTAACGAGCGGGTACCAATTCCATGGCGGCGACAACGGTCTGACCTCGGTGGTGTTCGATGCCACCGGCATCACCAGCGTGACCCCTTCGCCCGTCACCTCAAACACCGGAGCAACATTTACCTGGGCCAGCGGGTCCGTCCATCAGGATGGCTTTGGTACCTTCAACAACAAGGTGGACGCAACCAATACCGGCTGCACCACTGGAAATCTTTGCGGAAGCTCGATGCAATTCACGGTTGTTGGCACGAATATCGCTTGGCTGACCTCAACCGGGGGAAGCGCCTCCGTTACGTTCTCTGTGGACGTGGCCGGTGTGAACCCGAACGGCACTCCAATTAATGGCGAGACGGGCCCGATCGGCGGCGTTGTGGCAGCCGTGCCCGAACCGTCGACCTGGGCGATGATGCTGCTCGGCTTCTTCGGTCTTGGCTTCCTCGGCTATCGTGGCCACTCTCAGCGCGCCCTCCGCATCGTTTGATCCGGGCGAACCAATTTGGATTGATATTGCCCCGCGGCTAACCGCGGGGCGATTGCTTACCGGAAAGCCTTGCAGCCGCTTGGACGAGACCTAACCGTCGACAGCGTTCAGCTGCCGCGCAAGGCGGAAGCTGAGGCAACCTTAGCCTTGCCATTCGGCCCCAGCGAGAACACCTCGTAACTGCCGTTGCTTGCGGGATAGACATATTGGAACGGCCGGCCCCACGGGTCGAATAGATTCTTCACCTTTTTTAAGTAAGGCCCATTCCAGGTGGGCGCCTCGGGCGTGGGCTCGACCAGCGCTTTCAAGCCTGCGCTCTCGCTTGGATAGCTCCCGTTCTCGAGATAGTACATCTCAAGTGCCGTGCCGATATTCTGTATCTGGATCTGGGCCGACTGGGCCTTGGCCTTGCCAAAATAGCCCATCAGCTGCGGCGTTGCCATCGCACTCAGCACCGCGAGAATGCCCAACACCACCAACAGTTCGAGCAGAGTGTAACCGGCATCGCCGGCGTGTGCATCCCGGCGTCCCCGGAGCTTACGACGAACCCGGTCCCTCTTCATCGATCGCTGCCACATGCTTGTCCCGCTCGGTTGTCCCACCCCTGATCGCCGGCCCGCCCGAACGCTGGCCCGCTTCGGCCGCTACGTTGGGTCGCATTCCTCTCCAAATCCTTGCCGGCCGGTGCGAGCTGCGTGGCGCGGTTAATGCGCGGTTGGGACTGCCGCCAAAAAGTCTGCAATTTTAAGACTGGCCCGGCCAGAGTGGCCACGCGCGACGAACGGTGCAGGGAACGCCGACCGGCGGGTGGGGAGCTCGTTGCGCTTGCATCCCCTACCAGCTGGACGTGCCGATCTCGCCCGCCATCAGCACCGTGAGCCAGAGCCCGACCGACAGATGGGGGCCAAACGGGATGGCATCGCCGCCGCCGAGCGGACCGACCTGCCTGCGTAGCAGTACGACCGTCCCTAGTGCGGACAGCACCGCCACAATCAGCATCAGCGGCACCATTGCAACTCCCACCCACAACGCCGCGGCGCCGATAAACTTGACGTCACCAAAGCCAAACCCGTCCCGGCCGCGGAGGACGCGGTAGCCGCCCCTGAGCAGGGCCGCGCCGCCAAAGGCGATCAGCCCTTCGCCTCCCCGCCAGCCGATCACGCCAAGTTCGAGCGTGAGTGCATCCGAAGCATCCGCCAGCCCCCCGACGCCCCGCGCGCCTTCCACGGCAACGTGCAGCACCCCCCCCAGCAACAGCGCCCCGATTAAAGGGTCGGGAATGATTGCAAATCGTGCATCTATCGCCGCGACGGCTGCGAGACTCGCCACCAGAAAAAGCTGCCATGGCAACAGCAGCCAAACGGCCGCGCTATCGATCGATAGATTGATCGCGACCCACAAGAGCCCGGCGAGCAGCGCCCACACAACGAGAGCATAACAGCGCGCCTCACCCCGCCAGAGCAGTCCCTCAACGACGAACCGGCGGGTACGGCTGAAGGTTTTGTACAGTGCCTGCTTGTTCATGTGCTGTGCGCCCCCCCGAGAATGGCCCGATAAAGCGCTCGCCCCCCGCCGGCGCGTGCGGTTGAACGTTTGGGCCACCACTCGGCCCGTCATTTGCCGTCCGCGCCGTTGAGAATGGCACCACCACGCGCTCGCCGTCGGCTTCAACCTCGATCTCATTGGGGCGCACGGCGACAAGCTTCCAGCCGCCAAACATCTCGTCGGGCTGAACCCAGGACCCCACCGGCCTCTGTGCGCTGGTCAGGAATGCCTTGGTGGTCGGGCTGTTGATGAAGACACCCGTCAATCGCAATCCGGTGTCGCGAAGCGCCGGCGGCGGTCCAGCAGGTAATGATGGCGTTTGGGGTAGCGCCAGCACGGGCAGCATCGCCTGACGGGTGCGCGCGAACACCGGTCGCTGCAGGATGGCTTCTCCGTTGCCGCGCTCCAGCTTGGTGACGCCGCTGGCTCCGCCAGCAGACGTCGCAGCCGCGCTTCGCGCTGAGCTTTCGATCGCAATTAGCGCGCACGCAGTGGCCGCCGCGGCAAGTCCCGACCAGCTGATCAGCGCAAACAAAGCGAGACGCGTGGCGGCCGGTAGCCGCATCAGTTCGACGGCGTAGCGCGACCAGTACGGCTCGAGCGATCGTAACAGCTCGCGCAGCCGCCTCATTGTCCCTGCTCCAGAATGGCAGTTCGGGGAGGCAACGGACGCAGGGCCCCTTGAATGGTGAGTTCGGCTCGCAAGGACGCGTTGTCGCCGGTAGATGCCGGGCGCAGCACCAGTCCGGTCACAACCAGCATGGGACGCGCCGCCTCGATTTTTTGTAGCGTATCGCGCAAGCTCGCCGGCGGCCCCTCGAGCTCAAGGCCGACCGCAACGGCGCGCGGAACAATGGCGCGGCGCGGCGTAATGGATCGCAAACCGAGAAGCTGAAGTCCGCCGTCCTGGCTCAGCGCTTTCAGCATCGCTTGTAGATCGGCGCTCGCCACACGCTCTTCTTGAACGGAAAAGAATACCCCGTCCACTTGCGCGGTTTTGTCTCGCGCTAGACCACGCGCGCCGACCAACGCCTGAAGGCGTGCGAGCTGATCGGTAGATTCGGAAATCTCCTCGCACTCGGCCGCGACATGCGACGCCAACGGCATGAATACGAGCCCGATCAACAGCAACACCGCGCCCAAATTGAGCGCTCCGAAACGCAAGCGTCGCAGCAGCAAGGCGCGGCTGATCGCCTCAAGCCTCATGGTTCGCTCCGTGCAACCGCCGTTCCCGGCCGCTCCGGTTGTGTTGGCGTGCCGCGAAGACGAAGTGCCAGGCTAAAGCGATCTTTGCGCTCGGCCTTATCGGGGGTAATGGGGCCGGTGAGATGGGTCGCGGTCAACAGTGGCGACTGATCCAGCAAGCGGACCAAATGCGCTGCGTCTGCAGAAAACCCTGCAATCGCCACATTGCCATCGGCCACCCGCAATTCGCTGAGATAGGTGTGGTCGGGCAGGCGGCGCGACAGCTCGTCCCAGACCTCAAGCACCCCTGGACCTGCTTTGATCGCCAACAACTGCGCCTCTGGATCACTGCTCGCGTTGCCCTGGCCGCGGAGCTCGAAAAGAGCATCGGCGATGCGGGTAACCTCACCCGATGCAACCCACTCAACCGCGACCGCTCCGAGCAGGGTGATCGCAATCGCGGCCGCCAGAACCGCCCGAACGAGGTGCCCTCCCCACGGTGCATCATTGATGGTGCTTTCGCGCAACGGGATGATCGCACGCGGCTCGCTGCCGTCAACGCTCAGCGCATCAATGTCGTCGGGTGCAAGTCCAAGTTGGACCAGCGCCGCGCGCGCACGGTCGCGCCGAACAATCCAGTGCTCGACCTCGATGACCTCAAGCCCATCTGGACCGCCGCGCGGCGCGGCCATGTGCCAGATCTCTGCAGGTTCAAACGGTGTCCGATGCACAATGTCCTGGACGACAATGGCCGGCAGCGCGTCCAGCGCTGCCCTTGGGACCATCATTTTGCGCAGCAAAAATAACTCGCCCTCAAGCTCGACGTCGATCCGCACCTCATCGCGGCTCAGTTGCTGTGCCTTTAGCCAGTCAGAGATCAGGGCAAGCGAGCCGCCCGCCACAGGCCAGGTCGCCTCGGCACTCACGCCGATACCGTGGAGACGCCCGCAAATCTCGCCTTGTAGGTGCCGCAAAGTGAGAACGGGCCGCGCAAGGCCGCCCAAGCGAACGAGCCACGCAGTCGGAAGCGTTGCCTGCGCCTCGCTAAGCCAAAGTTCCGCAGCTTTACGGGCATGCGTCTTGAGCGCAGCGAGCGCCATCCTGGTTGCCGCCATTGCCTCAGTCGAAAAGAACATGTGCTCGCCCCTGCGCGCGCAGGGTGGGCCAGCATGGTTACCAATCCCTTAATCGGCGCGGTGGCGCGAGGCGTTCATTCTCTGTCAACTCTGGCGGAGTGCCACGACCTGAGCGGGCCCGGTCCGGTTGCGGTCGCGAAAAGTGACCTTGATCGCCACCAGATCCGGCAGGTGGTCCGATGCGAGCCATTCAAGATGCCAGGCCGGCGGCCGCCCCGGGCCGAGGCTTCCAAAATAGCTGAACTCGATCGCGGTGACACTACTCATTGCTGTGGTCCTAATCTCTCTGCCCGAGAGCTCGGCCCGCGCGCTCAGCTTCGCGGCAACCTCGATCTCGGATCCTTGCCGTGAGATGTGAAAGCCGACGGGCCCCCCCGGCAGGGCGTGCCCAGCCGAGAGCCCAACGAACGCCAAATTGTCGCGTCCGCCTTCAAAGGCGATCCGCGCCCCCTGCCCCGTCTTGGTTGGAAGCGCACCGGCAATGAGATCAAGCAGACTGTCGAGCGCTGCGGTGTTCGCGGCTTCTGCCGCCGCCGTCTGGTCCGCGGCGAACGAGCGACGTCCAACCGCGAGTCCCCCCGCCAAGAAGCCGGTGATCAGCGTCAACAGCATCAGCGAAATCAACAACTCGATCAGCGTCAGTCCCGCATCTGGCCGGCGCTGCCGGTGCAACCGGCCAATCAAGGAGTTGCGCGCAGGCCTCATGGCATCACTCGCTGCGGAATCTTCAGTGCCGCAAGACGCGCAACTTGCCCGCCCGCCGCTTCGACCGCGACCGCGACCCAATAAGCCTGAACTCCGGGCGCAGTGGTCGCACCGTTTTGCGACGGATGCTGCGGTGCAAGGCGCACCAACGTGATGGTCTCCACCCACCGCAGCTCACCGTCGCGACCGCCGCGCCGCCCCACGACCAGCCCGTCCGCAATGCCGGCGCTTTCCAGGCGCGAACGCGCAAATTCCAGCGCCTGTCGCTGCGATTTCAGCTGGCCGTCGGTCCGCATGACCAGTCCAAACGACACGCCCATCGACGTTAGCCCAATGGCGAGGACCACAAAGGCTATGATGGCTTCAAGAAGCGTGAACCCGCGCTGCTGTTGCACTTTCATGGCTCGATGCGCGCCTCGCCGGTGAACCAGCTCACGGTCACGCGCGCACGCCGCCCGTCCAGCCGCAAGTTAATCTCGCCTCCGCTTGATTGACCATCAGGATAAAAGCGCAAGCCGCCCGCCGCCCCCCTGGCTTCCGATTCGGCAAAGGTGAGCGCCACGTGAACGCCAGGTGGCAGCTGCCATTGGCCATGCGAGAACTGGATGAGACCTGCACCGGGATCCAGCGAGACCACCGTCTCCATGTTTCGTTCCATCGCGCGCGCCCGCGCGAGCCGAAGCGTCGCAACCACCCCTCGCGCGGCCGCATTAACGCGGGCGCCGGCCGCGCTTGGTCGAGCCAGTACCATCGTCCCGAGCACCACGCCAACGATTGCGAGCACCACAAGCAGTTCGAGCAGCGTGAAACCTGAGCTGAGGCCGGTCCGGCGATTCATCGCGATGCAAGATCGTTGATGGACAGCACCGCGCTCATCACCTGCAAGATCAGACCGCCCACGCCAGCGCCAATTGCAAGCGTCAAAATGGGGGTCAACATCGTGACCATGCGTTCCATGCGGCGCTGCAATTCAGCTTCAAGATTGTTCGCAACTTGCGTCAACAACAAGCCGAGCTGACCGCTTTCTTCGCCGACAGCGATCAAACTCAAGGCTGCAGGCGGGAAGAGGTCGCTACGCGCAAACGCTTTGCTCAACGATGCCCCTTCGGGAATGCGCGCCACGGCAGCCGCACAGCGCGATCCGATTTCACTGTTCGAGATCAGAGCCTTCGCTGTGTGAAGCGCCGACATCAGCGGCGCGCGCGCACAGATCAGAGTCCCCAAGGCCCGAGAAAAAGCCGCGCCGTCACGAAGCAGAATCATGCGACCCAGCACAGGAAGCGAACAGAACGCCCGGTCACGAATAAGTCGAGCCGCGGGATTACGACTTGAGAGCTTGAACAGCGCAGCAACCAAAAGCACCAGCGCGCTACTCGCAACCAGGAGAATCGCGGCGTTATCTTCGAGCCAACCGAACCAGGCTAGGATTCCCGGAAGCGGGAGCCCCGCATCGGTAAAGACCGGTGTAAGACTCGGAACCAAAACCCCAATGATCACCCCCACTGATACCACGGACATCACGACCAGGACGGCCGGATAGATCAGCGCAGCGAGGATCTTGCTTCGGAGCTCAAGCCGCCGCGCCAACAACTCGGCAATTTGTGCCAAGGCCGAAGCCAAGGCTCCGGCACCCTCACCCGCAGCGATGATCGCGCAGTAATCAGCTCCGAACGTCTTCGGTCGAGCTCGCAGCGCCTCTGAAAGCTGCGCGCCGGCGAGCACGTCTTTGAGCAGCGCCGCTGCCGCGCGTCCGACGCTTCCACGGTCGGAGGCCGCTATGACGCGGAATGCTTCGTCAAGCGCCATCCCCGAGCCGACCAGCGACGCGAGTTCGACCGTAAAGCGCGAGAGGCCCCGCGCGTCGAGCTTCGCCCGGCGCGAGCGGCGCCCCGGCGCTAGCGGCCCCGCTGTTTGCGCTACTGAACGTGAGTGATCCTGTGCCTGGCGGGATAGTTCATGCGTCTCAAAAGGCGTGAGACCGCTTCCGTAGAGCGCGTCAATCGCCGCCTCGCGCCGCTCGGCGACAATGGTGCCAGAGGTGATCGCTCCCTCTCCGTTGAATGCACGATAGGCAAATTGCACCACGTCAGCTTCCTTTAGGATACACGGGTGACGCGCAGGACCTCTTCTACGGTGGTTTCGCCGGCGAGCACCTTGGCCGCGCCGTTCTCGAACAGCGAGCGAAAGCCCGAACGCCGCGCCAACGTCTCCATGCTGCGCTGATCCTCGCTGCGACGGCCCATGGCATCGCGGATCTCATCGTTGACCACGACCAGCTCGCAGATCATGGTGCGACCGAGGAAACCGGTGCCGCTGCAGGCCTCGCACCCCACGGCTTCGCGGATGTGTTCGAACTCAGCCGTACCGAGTGAAAAGCTAAGTCCTAGCCGTGCCGTCAAAGCCTTGGGATTCGAGTGCGGCCCGGCGCAATGGCTGCAAAGCCGACGCACCAGCCGCTGCGCCATCACCCCGGAAATGGTCGAAGCCAGCAGAAAGCGCTCAATTCCGAGATCGACCAGGCGCGTGATCGCCGCGATGCCGCCATTGGTATGCAGCGTCGAGAACACCAGATGGCCGGTCAACGACGCCTGAACGGCAATCCGCGCCGTTTCCAGATCGCGGATTTCACCGATCATGATGATATCAGGGTCCTGCCGCAGGATCGACCGGAGCGCCATCGGGAAGTCGAGCCCGATCTGCGGCTGCACCTGCACCTGATTGATCCCGGCGAGCTGATATTCGACGGGGTCTTCGACCGTGAACAGCTTGAGCTCCGGCCGGTTGAGCTGCTTCAACGCGCTGTAAAGGGTGGTCGTTTTGCCGCTGCCCGTTGGCCCGGTCACCAGAATGATGCCGTTGGGGAGCGACATCAGACCGTCCAGCCGCTCTTTGATCCCCGCATCGAGCCCGAGCTTGTCGAAGTCGAGCTCGACACGCGAGCGATCAAGAATACGCATGACGATGCTCTCGCCGAACAACGTCGGCAAGGTGGCTACTCGGATATCGATCTCCACACCGCGGACGGCTGTCTTGATGCGTCCGTCCTGCGGCAGGCGTCGCTCGGCGATATCGAGCTTGGCCATGATCTTGACGCGGGTCGTGAGCGCCGCACGCAGCGATACCGGGGCGGTTTGTTCCTGCTGCAAAAATCCGTCGACACGATAGCGAATGACCAAAGCATCTTGCCCGGGTTCGACGTGAATGTCGGAGGCCCGCCGCTCAACCGCGCGCGCAATGATCTGGTTGACCAACCGAATGACAGGCGCTTCGTTGGCAATGTCGCGCAGCCGATCGACATCAAGATCCCGCGCCTCTTGGCCAACGAGCGCCGCCACTTGCTCGACGTCCGCCGGCGCGTCGCCGCCGCAATCCCCATAGATCTGCCGCAGCCCCTCCTCAAGAAGTGCAGGCGATAACACCGCGAGTTCGACCCGCAGATCCAGCATGTAGCTGAGTGTCCGCGCCAGTTCGCCGATGAACGGATCGATCGTCCCAAGCAGCACGACACCCGACTCAAGGGCTACGGGCAGGATGTGGTTGGACTTCAGGTAGGACAGCTTCAGACGCTCCCCGAGCACAGCTCGATCCGGGAGATCCTGCGTGCGGAGCAGCGTCAGGCCGCAATAGGCCGCATAGGCCGTTGCCAGATCGCCCTCAGCAATCAATCCCAGCTTGACCAGCACGTGATCGATGCGTTCACCGGCCGCTTCGGCCGCCCGTCGTGCCCGACTTGCGGCCTGGACATCCGAAAGCCCTTCGCTTGCCAAGCACTCAAGAAACGCCTCGGTAAATCCGCGCTCGGCCGGGCCGGGGCGCGCGCCGGCAGCGCTTCCCGCCTTGCTTCGCTGCAGCACAGCCAATTGAGACATGGCATCCAGGTTCTCAAGCATTTCGAGCACCCAGTTGTAACCAACAAGCGCTAACCAAATGGTTACCAATTATTTGCCATTTCAGCTTAACACTTCGTCAAGGCTGCCCGGGCGGCGGCCCGGGATAGACCCCGCTAAATCCATGCCAACGCCATCGTCCAAAGGCCAAGCGATGCATCGAGCTTGCTCAACGGTTCAGGGGCGGCGCAGCGGGGGTTTCGCCTTGATAGTGGTGGTCTGGATCCTGGCCCTGATCCTTCTGCTCGGCACCGCCGTGAGTGTCGGCGTGCGCTACCGCACCCGTGTCGACACAAGTCTGCTCAATTTCCGGCGGGCGGAGCTGGCGGCCGAAAGTGCAATCAATTTCGCCATTCTCCTACAGCTTTCGGACGATCTGGAGAATGAGCCTTCCTTTCCGCTGGTGTGTCGCATGCCGGGCGGAGAGCTGGTGGAAATAACTGTGACCGAAGAGGTTGGCAAAGTGGATCTCAATGCCGCTTCGCCTCAGACACTGACTAAGCTGTTCGGAGCGCTCACGGGAAACCGTCCTGCGGGAGATCGGATCGCTGGAGCGATCTTGTCCTACCGGAGCGGCGCTGCGACATCGGGCCGCCCAGGGCCAACCCAGCCCAAGCCGACCGCCTTCCAAAGCATTTTGCAGCTTGGGAGCGTTCCTGGGGTCACCCCGGAGCTCTTCCGCGCGGCGCTCCCGCTTGTGACGGTGCGAACCGGCAGGATCGAGCCCGCCCCTACGGCCGCGCCTGAGCCCTTGCGCCAAGCGCTTGGGCTGCAGACCAATGCGGCCCCTCCCGTAACGGACGCCCCCATACGGAACACTGGCGAAATCACGATTCGCGCCGACGTCAGCGATGGTGGGCACGCCCGCTTTATTCGCGAGGCACTGGTCTCGCTTCAGCCTGCAAACGGCCGACCCTTTACGGTCCAAGAGTGGCGGCACGCCGATGCGGATAACCGGTCGGTTGATCCGGATGAGACGAATGTTAATCCCTGTTTCCCGACTGCGCAGCCTGGACGCCAAGGATGATGTTCAACCGCGCACGCGAAGTGCTGGCGTTTTGCTTGCGCCTTCGAGCTTTTGCCGCTCGTAGACCACCGCGGGGCCCGGCTCCATGACCGGACAGCCACGGGTGCGTTGTAAATCGGTCAAAGCATCGAGCCGCCTTCGCTCAGCCGCGAGCTCTCTGGGCGCATCGATGCCAAACATGTCGGTGCCATAACCAGGTAGTCGGCCGACCTCAAGCCAGAATTCAAGCCGCGCGGCGCGTTTCGCGGAGAACATAAACGAGGCCGTCATTGCCTCGCAAGACATCGACGCATCGACCGGAAGCAAAGGATAAGGTGGTGCTGGTTCAATAAGTACAACGGGCTGAGCCGTCACGCAGCCCGCAAGCGAGGCCAACGCAACAAGCGCTCCGATCCCTTGGCTCCGCAGCAAGGCTATTTGAAATGTCATTGTCCCGACAACCGCAACAGTGTGTTTGCAGGGGTGCGTTCGAGTGCGGCCTGGTGCGGCATATAGACTTTCATCTTACGACGGTACTCTTCTGTCACCAGCCGGCTTTCGCTCGGATCTCGCACCACGCGCGGCGTGATCAAGATCAACAATTCGGTCTTGTCAACGGAGTCGTCCCTGTTGGAGAACATGGCACCGAGTCCCGGGATGTCGCCAAGCAGCGGAATCTGCGTGCCGCTTTTCGAAGCGTGATCCTGAATCATTCCCCCAAGCGCCAGCACCTCCCCGTCATTGACCACCACGGTCGTCTTGACGCGGCGCTGCTGAATGGTCGGAGAATCGATGTTCGAGCTGGTCGTCTTCACGACGCTGCTCACCTCCTGCTCGATCTCGAGCTGAACGCGTCCGCTCTCATTGATACGAGGCGTGACAGAAAGGATGACGCCCGTATCTTGCATCGATACCGTATTGACGATCGCCGCCTGCGAGGTCACCACGTTGGTTGCGGTTTGCGTGGTAATCGGCACCTGATCGCCGATCTGCAGCCGAGCCGTTTTGTTATCGAGGACCATCAGCGACGGTGTCGAGATCACGTTGACCTTGGTCAGCGAGTTTAATGCCTTTAAGGTCGCGGCGATGTTTGCGGTATTGAAAGCGTAGTTGAATCCCGGAAATGCCGCTGCTACAGCGCCCGATGTCAGTGACGAGAAGGTCGCGGTCGGCGTCCCGCCTTTTTGCAGCTGCCACTCCAACCCATATTTCAATTCGTCGTTGAGCGTTACCTCGGCGATTGCGGCTTCAATCAGAACCTGGCTCGGCACCACGTCGAGATTGTGGATGACCCGCAAGACCCGCTGGTAGTCACGCTCGTTCGCCATGACGATCAGCGAGTTCTTGGTGTCGTCCGCGACAACTTTCATCGTGGGCTCGGGTCCATCGGCAGAGGAGCTGGACGTCGAATTATCCGGGAGCGGGTCGGGGTCATTATTGATGAGGCGGGCGAGGTTTTGTTGCTCGTTTGAAGGAGCAGTCGACCTCGCCACGCCGGAGGACGGGAAGCCGCTTGGAGCGCCCGCGCCAAATCCCGGGTTGCGCGCGGCAGTCGGACTCGTGCCCTGGTCCGCGACGGTGACCTGCTTCGATTTCGGGGTCACGTTGCGCGACTTCACGACCTTGATCTCGTCGGCAAACATTGATTGCAGGATGCCTGCAAGCTCCGCAGCCGGACGGTTCTGGACTTGGTAGACGTGCAATTGCGGCTCGGAGCCGCTCGCCTTGGTGTCGAGCCGGCGCACCCAGGACTGTGCGCGGGCAAGATAGGATTGCTGCGACGTCACAATCAGGATCGCCCCTAGCCGCGAATTCGGAATAAAGCGGACCCGCCCCTTCAACGGTCCTTCCTTTTCGGTGGCAAACACCGCCTTCAATTCGTCGACCAGCTTTTCTGGCTGCGGTGACTTGACCGGAACGACGGCAAACGACATGCCCTTCATCACGTCGACATCGAAGATCGAAACGGTATCGAGCATGCTATCGATCTCGGCGGGCGAGCCCTTGAGCGCTAGGATGTTGCGTCCATCGTCAGCCTGGGCAATTGACCCCTTCGGCACCATCGGCTCCAGCACGCGCGCGACTTCCGTTGCGGACACGAATTTCAGTTGAACGATTCGGACCCCATTACCACCAACCGAATTCGGCGCGATGTGTCCCGTAGTCACCGTGCCCGTTGCCGCTTGATCGGCCGGCAGCACGCGATACATGCCGCGATTTTCGACCAAAGTGGCTCCGATTGGCGCCAAGGCCGCCTGAAACATCTCGAGCGCGTCCGGCTTCGCAACCGGATGGGTCGTCTGCAGGGTAATCACCCCATCAACGCGAGGGTCAACGACATAGTTGACGCCAATCAGATCACCGAGAACGGTTTTCGCCGCCTGCTGCAGCGGCACGCCGGCGAGATTAAGTACAACGTTGCCGTCGGCAGTCCGTGCGTTACCTTTCGACAACGTAGCGGCGATGAATTGATCGCTTCCATTCTCCGTGATCGGAACTGCGCGAGAGGCGCCGGACGGTAGCGCGACCGCTGCGGTTCGATCCAGCGGTTCGCCGGCGAACGCCTCACGAGCGCGGGCCGTCTCGTTCCGGCTCGACTCCGCCGAGCCGAGCGTAAGCCCAATTTTTGCGGGGTCGCTACTGCAGCCTGCCACCGCGACCAGGAGCAGTAGACTGCCGAGCAACCTCGTCGCACGGTGGCGAAAATCCAGCACTGCAGGCCCCAAGCAGAGATCGCCCGCGAAAGCCAGGCGTAAACGCTTGGTAAAGCAGTATGGTTAATGCCGTGTAAACTCGGAACCCTTAGCGGGGTCGGCAGCCACTACGGCAGGTCTGGTACTGGCTATCGCAGCTCTGTTGGCAGGGAGCGCCGAACGTGCTTGGGCAGGCTTGCCTGCACTGCGTGGCCCGATTGGCGCAATCCGCAAGACAGGCGTCAGATGCGGCGTCAGCGAGGCGCAACGGACGAACCGGAGTATAGGTGCCTGCATACACCACAGAATCAAGCAGGAGGAGCACCAAACCGGCGCCCACCACACTCCGTAGCAGCATGCGTCCCTCCATTGCTGGCCCTTACCGGCGATCCCGCGAGGGCTCGAAGCTTGAGATCAAGAACTCGTCGATATGATGGCCGGCCTTTAAGGCGACAGCAACCCAGCGCGGTTGCTTCCCGCGCCCCGACCAGGTCTCCTCCGGGTTGGCCGGATTGCGGTACTTGGGCAGCACGCGGGGATAGGCTCGGCGTTGACGCGGCTCGAGGCCATCTGCTGGCAGAGGCCGCTGCAAATCGCCGGCGGCTTCCTCCCGCTGCAGCTGAGCCAGACGTTTTTCCAGCTCCCGCTTTTCCGACGTGAGACGCGTCGCGAGCACCTCGCTCAACTCTTCGTGCAGCTGCCATAGCTCATCAACCGTCATGGCGCCCAAATCCACCATTTTGGTCATGGCTTGCTTCTGCGCATTCTTCCGCAAGAACAGCGTCCCCTCCATATGCGCCGGTCGCGACGCAAACCTGTCACAGGGACAGAACCTCGTCTACCAACCAGCGCATCTCGTCCCCAAGGTTCGTTAGCTCTCTGAAATACCAATAAATTCACCAGCCCCTCATGGCCAGATCAAATCGACCAGTAGAAGCGCCACGTCGCCTGGACCGAATCACCCGCGCCGCCGTCGCCCGAGCGGCTCTTGCCAATCTATGATGGCCGAACCCAAAGCTGACACCTCCGCTCAATACGCATTGCGCCTTCGAAACAGCTCAAAGAAGGTCTTCATAAAGATCACGACATCGAGCCAAAGACTCCAGTTGTTGATGTACCAGAGATCCAGCTCCACGCGGCGCGCGATGTGCTCGGCCGTCGGAGTGGCCCCACGCGAACCGTTGCACTGGGCCCAACCGGTCAGGCCCGGCTTGACGTGGTGGCGAAAGGCGTAATCACCGACCAGCTTCTGGAATTGGTGGTCATGGGCCAGCGCATGCGGTCGCGGTCCGATCAGCGACATCTCGCCTTTGAGCACGTTGATCAGCTGCGGTAGCTCATCGACGCTGGCCGAGCGAAGCAACCGACCGATCGGGGTGACCCGCGCGTCACCCCGGCACGCTTGCGTGATCTGCGCGCCATCCTCCTGGACTGTCATGGTGCGGAATTTGAACATAACGAATTCGCGGCCATTGAAGCCCTTGCGACGTTGCCTGAAAATAACCGGTCCAGGCCCATCCAATTTAATTGCGAGCGCCGTGAGAAAGAAGACCGGCACAGCCACTGCAATCGCGAGCGAGGCGATTGCCAAATCCATGATTCGCTTGGCCACCCGTTCCGTCGAGCCAAGTGGCGCGCGCTGGATCTCGATCTCCAGAACCCGCTGCCGAGCCGACGAGGTGTAGTTTGACAAGGAGCGCACCCGAGCGTCGGGCAGGAGCCGCACCGGCAACGGTACGACCCTGGTCCGCTCCCGAATAAGACCGATCCGTTCGGTCTGATCCCAGGGCACGGCCAGAACGATCTCACGGCAATTCTGGTTGCGGACGTGGGTCAGCATCCTTTGGAGAGCGTGCTCGTCAGCAGGCGTCCACAGCAGGTTGTTTGAAGGCGTAGGCAGCGCAAACCTGTTGACATCGGCGGCCCCGAAAAACGCCAACATGTCCTCTGGCTGCAACGCGGCAATCTCTGCCTCATTCCCGATCAACACGAGATCGGTGCGACCGAGCAAGTGGCTGGTCAGAGCCGAGAGAAGAATGGTCTTGCTCGTTTTGCGCACCGCCAACAGGCCAATGGGCGTCACGAATACAAACAATACGAAGGCGCCACGGGAGAAATCAATACTGACCTTTAGCAGAAAACCGAAAAAAGCAAGAAGGAGGCCCGTGGTGATCCAACAAACTAGGATGTTGCTCAACTCGACACCTGGTTTGACGGACTGCGACAGCTCATAATGCCCGGTTCCGCTCATCCGCAAGATGTAGATGAAGCTCGCCATAAGCCCCACGGCGCAATACGGCAAAAGCTCCGGGAGCGGACCGTCCACTGCCCAATGATAACCCGCCCCGCCCAGCACGCTGGCGAGCAGGATGATCGCCGCATCTGACGTTGCGAGCACATAGGGGACTGCCTGCGTTGGCAGGTCGACCGAATTCACATCGCGTGAAAATTGCCTAACGGCATCTAGGTCCGACTGAATCGACATTCGTGTCGCCCAAAAATCCAACTCGTCACGCCAGGAAACAATTAAACCTTAAAGTCGAGCGTCAATTTAACCGGATCTTAACGGACGGACATTAAAATTTGGGAATCCAAATTGCAACGGAATTTATTTGCCACCGCGCCATGCTGATCATTTTCACCTGCTTGGCCGGAGCGATATTTGGCCTTTATTTCTCCGTCCTGCTGCTAATCTCGGTGACTGCGCTCGGTGCCGGCTTGTTCTTGGGCATAAATGGCTACTTGGGACACACGTCGGTATCTCTGCTGGGGCAGCTCGGCATGGCGATCCTGGCGTTACAGGCCGGTTTTTTTGTCGGACTCACCGGGAGGCCGGTCTACGCTGCGCTGCTCGCGCGGATAGCGCCCAAGGCCACCAGGCCCACCTAATCTTCCTACAAGCCTACAAGCCTGCAAACCGCGAAGCCCCGGGAACCGCCTTACCGGATAGACCAGCTGGTAGCCTTGCGCTGCGCCGCGGCAACAGTTTAGACCTTCTACTCCCTATTTAACTTTGGGATGTTACTGATGCTGTCGGCCTCAGGCGTGGCCTCCGCCGCGGCTCGACAGTTCATTGGCCATGCGGGCCCGACTAGTCTGCCAGCAGGACGAGACCTGCTTCCGTCTCCCGCGGAGGCGCCCGGTCGCCCGATGGATCTACGGCGATGGCAATTTTTGCGGCTCATTATGTCGATCCCGGGTATTAAGGAAGTCCCGCCTCGCGGTGGAGCTAGTTTACCTGGCCCGGCTCTTGAGACGCCGGCCGTTGCAACGCGCAAGTTAAGCTCACCGGCCGAGCTTTGACGCGTGATCGGAGTCCGCTACTTGCGGTTCTCCGTGAACAGATTTGGAACGGCCGGGAAACGGGCCAGACGCCATCCTGCCCGCTGCCGTGAACATCAGGAAATTCCGTTCGGTCCCGACAATATCTCGTCTCCCCAAGATCGGATCGTTGAGCGCCTCCTCGGAGGCGCTCCGCTCCAACTCAGCCATTGTCTTCCTGTGGAGGCGCTCATGCACCGCCACAGCCATCGGCTGCTCAAGCACCAGCACGCTGAACAATGCATTCACACACCGGCTCAACGCTCAAACAGCCATCTCTGCTGTCCGATTGCAGCTCCTTCAATCCAATCTAGGCTCGAATGTCGCCTGATAGGCAAAGCAGGCCAGACGATCCACTTCATGGCGGGCTGTGACCGGTGAATTGACCTCCTTTGCGCCTTGTAGTCGATGTCAGATCGCGGTTCGTCGTGTTTCGCACAACGGGGGCTCGGAGAGCCGGAATGTGTTGATCTGGTCGGGCAATCAAGCCGCCCAAAATTTACCCATGATGACCAAAAGATGGTTGGCAAAGCGTTCCGGAGAGCTCTGCGCCAACTGACCAGCTGTCGGCCCCGTGCCTCGGTTCTCGGGCGTGCTTGGTGTTGCGGTCGGGCTAGGCCTGGGCGCATCAGCGGCGTTGAGCGCGGCCAAGGCGGATTGCAGAAATTGTTCGGACACGTGCAAAATTCCCCCAGATCCAACCGCCTCAGTCGAGCACCCCGCGCCAGGACCTGTTTTGATACGTCCACTCAGGTGCTGCGCCCAACACAGACGAATCCCCGAAGTAAAAACCTTCGTCCATCGAGCACGGCGGTTGAACGAGGGCAATCTCGACTCGCGGATAAGCCGGGTAAGAGACCTACTTCTACCCAGGATTCCGACGACGTTGGACGCGCTGCAGCTCGGCTCTGAGCTCCAATAGCTCGAAATAGCGCTTCGCGATGACTTCGGCAGGAATTGGTTTGGCTTTACGGTTTTTTGCGCGCCGACGTTCGAAATCGCCGCCTGAGTCGCCTCTGCTGCCCCGCTTGACTTCTTTCATGGCGAAATACCTTAAATTATATGGCCTTTTAACAAGTAACCCTCATCACCAGCAAACAACATGCCAAGCGTCTTTGCCTCGCTCTGTCCCGCGCCAATTTAGGCGGGTTCGATAACGTCAGCGTGACTTCTTCCCGGTCCACGCGCGCCGGACGGCAGTACCGGGCGCTTCGCTCCGTCCTGATCCAGCCAATAGCGCTGCTCCACGCGACAGAAGAATGAAGGCGAGCACTTCAAGACTCATCACTGATTTGGAGCTCCTCGACCAGCTTGGGGCCGCAACGCGGTAACGTGTGGTCGCGCGCCATGACGTCGACACTTAGCTCGCAAGCTGATCTCCCTGTTCAAGGGCTGCTGCGGACGATCAGCTCTCCCCGCCCGGGGCGCCGATGACCTCGAGATAGTCGACCGCTGGGCCCGGGCAGTCCCCCGCATAGATCCCTACGACGAGGCGCCCGGTTTTCCAGGCAAGTCCGTCCAGATTGGACCTGCTTTCGCTCACCACAGGCGCTGCTGTCGTACCATCATGACCATGCACCACGTGCCGCGTGCCAAACCCTTCTTGGGACCTCGGTGGATAACGTTTCCACAACAGCGTGCGCTCGCTCTGCCGGTCCAAAGGCAACTTGGCATCCAGACCAGCATGGACGAAGACGCGATATCGGTCGCTGCGAATGGGCGCCAAGTTTTCGATCCAGCTAAGGTGCTCCTTGATAATTTGACCGTGCACCGTCGGCTGACTTAGCCCGTACGAGGCGAGCGTCGCATCGCCGCCGTTGACGAGCCAGCGCTCCGGCTCGAGCAGGCCGTTGCAAGCTTCCCACATCATGGCCTCATGATTACCCTTGAGCGCGGTCAGCCGCAGGGTGGGATCGCTCCAATGTATTAGCTGCTCGATGATTTCCCGGCTTGATGGGCCCCGATCGACGTAGTCGCCGAGCGTCACAACCGTTGCAGATGCGCTCCGCGCGTGAGCTCGGATCGCGGTAATCGCCTTTTCAAACAAGTCGAGCCGGCCATGCAAGTCGGGTATAACGTAGGTTAATTCCATCAAGCCCATCACCACCAAGTTCGCCGCCGATCAGCATCGTGCCGAAACTTGGCCGCATCATTGCAGGAGCGACGCTGAGCGCAACAAGTGATATTGGCGAACAACAAGGACGCGTAGACTGATCCCACAACAATAGGGGTGGCTGCAATCACCGTCCGACCGGCCTGATGAGCGATGGCAAATGCCGCTGCTGAAATTAACAAACGCGACAACATCCTTGGATTACAATCGGCAAACATGAAAAACGCGAGCACGAGCGCGCAACGAAGCATGCCGCCGTAATCACATCGACATCTCTTAAAGAAGGCTCGTTTTTCAAACATCGGCCCGTTTGACACTCTGTTATTTGCCGGTGGAGGGAGCTCCCTTTCCCATTGTTTTCGCATGTTCCGGCTCATATCTCACTGCTATATTTGCGGGATCATTGAACTGGAAAAGCTCGTGTGCAGTTACTCTCGCCGGAGAAGCCTCGCGTACAGACCCTTGAGCGCGCTTCTGCTGGTGCTCTTTGTGTTGGTCGGCCCCGCCAAAGCCGAACCGCCCGGTGAGAATCTTCTGGCCTTTGCGGTTCTTATCCGCCAGTCAGCCCCGCAGAATACTATTGCCGGCGCTGGCATTTACCTTGGCCATGGTGTGTTCTTAACCGCGGCCCATGTCGCGGGTCATACCAGGTTGACGCGACCCAAGATCGCAAGCAACGATGAGGAATTCCCGACCCAGACCGTGAAGGAAGGGAGCTTCGAAGACACCGACCTGACGTTGCTGAGCGTCGAGCAGAACCTGTTGCCGATGCGCTTCCGGTTGCGCAGCATGAAGCTATGCACCACCCCGCCCTTTCCGGGCGAGGCGGTGATGACCATTGTGCCCGGCTCTGCCGTCCGGTCGCAGGTATTAGCTCCGGCGCGCCTTCCCGCCGACCTCCGTCGATTTGCGACCGCCATTCGCGACGTCGCCCAGACCGGCAATTCGGGTGCGGGGGTGTTCGACGTGCAGCAGCGCTGCCTGCTCGGAATCATGAGCCGCAAACTCTCGATTTCGCGCCGCGCGCGCGGCGGCGGAAAGCCGCAACTCGACGACATCGGCAAGTATTTTGTGCCCGCTGCAGAGATCGCGGCCTTTCTGCCGGCGGGCCTGCGCTTTTGAAGGGCGCTCACGCCCCGAGCCATCCGTGTGCAAGACCGCTCAAGCGTAGCCGTAATAAGCCTCTGTTGTATCGGTGGTCTTGTTCACCACGACGCGCACGAGGTGCGACCGCTCAAGGTGCTTTTGGCACTCCTTGATGTCGTTGGACGTGGTTGTTCCCACGCCTGCGACAAGAACCACGGCATCCATGCGCGGCAGAATCGAAATCACATCGCTACCGCCGAGCAAGGGTGGCAGATCGAAGATCACCGTGCGCGCGCGGAAGTCGCGTTTGATGGCTTGCAGTAGATTTGCCATCGTTTGCGACGCCATCCACTCCGAAGCGCCGACAACCGACGGTGCTCCAGGCAGGACCATGATCTCGTTGGGACCGATATGCGCGTCCACCACGGCCGTGCTCAGACTGCAGCGATCCTCCAGAACGCTGAGCAGATTGGCGGGCACCTTGAGACCAAGATATTCGGCCACTTTCGCCTTGTGCATGTCCAGATCGACGAGCAGGGCAGCGCGCTCGGGCAGCCGCGCAACGCTCATGGCCAGATTACAAGCCGTGACCGTCTTGCCGCAGTTCGGCGTCGGCGAGGTCACCGCGAGGAACTGCCATCCGCCCTTGTCCAGCTCCATCAGGAGCTGGGTCCGTAGCATGTCATAGTAATGCCCATTGCTATCATTGCTCCCGTACGCCACGAGCCGCATCCGCTCAAGATGCGCCGGATCAAGCCGAATGCCGATCGGCTTGTTCGGCGTGACGCCATGCCCCGGATCCACCGTACGCGACGCCGCCTGCCGTCCAAGCTCGCCGCCGGCCTTGGCGATCTCAATCGCCTGCTTGATGGAATCCATTGTTACTTGCTCTCCCGCACGCTTACTTTAACGAAACAGGCCGACGCGCGCGCGCGCGATCATTAAATCGATTGGAAGCAGCAAGTAGCCGGCAACCACCGCACCGATTGCACAAGCAACCACCAAGACGAGAACCCCAACGATCCGACGTCTGCGGCGCTTAAGCTCGGAGGCGGTTTCAATATAGGGAATTGAAACGATCACACGTGGGTCGAGCAACGCGAAAAGATCGCTGCTGCGCCGAATCGACTTGTCAGCGATCTCAGCAAGGAATGCCAATCCCAGCCCGGCCGCCGCGGCCGCCAGCATGGAAAGCGCCGCCAGTTTCGCGCGATTGGGGCGCACCGGGCGCTGTGGAACCGTCGGCTGTTCGATGACCTCGAGCTTTTCCGATCGCTGATCCTTCTCCAGGCTCTCTCCAAGACGCGCGGCCGCCAGCTTCGAGGTCGCCGTCTCCAAATTCTTCTGCAGCGATTCCTGCTGGGCCGTCAGCGCCTCGAGCGTCGCGGCGACTGTGCCGTCGTTTTTCTCTCTGTCGCTTTTGGTGGCAAGCGCTGCCACCTCGGTCTGCTCCAGCGCCTGAATCTGTTTCGTCAGCGCTTGGATGGTTGGATGCCGCGGTGAATACAGCGCACTCTTCTGCGCCAGCTCGGCCTTTAATTGCCCCAGCGCCGTCGGCCTGTCAGGCGTTCCCGCCGGCAGCTTGCTCTCGCTGACCTTCAGTCGAGCGATCCGTTCGTCGAGAGCTGCGTTCTCCGCCTGAAGTCGTTCAACCTCCTTGGCAAGAAATTTGGTTGTGTCATTTGCGCGGCTTGTCCGGTCTCGCAAATCTTCGTTCAAAATGCGCGTGACAAGCTCGTTCGCGACCTGCGCGGCGGTTTGCGGGTCGCCATATTCAAAACCGACGGAAAACACGATCGTCGGATTCTGGTTCAGAGTGCGCTGACGGAAATCGAGGGTCGGATCGACCGGGGCGATCTTGGTCGCCTTCTTCACCGCCTCGACGAGCTCGGTTGCCGACATCAGATCGCGCTTATCCTGAAACAGCCGAAACTTGTCGGCAATTGCAACAAGATTGTCCCGCGTCATCGTGCGCTGCTGGATGACCTCGATGCGCTCCTGCGCTGCGCTCGTGACCGTGGGTCGAACCAGCTCGGTGGGAATTTGTTGGGATTGCACGAGTATCTTGCCCTCGGCCAGATAGATTGCCGGCCAGAGATAGACGGCCGCGGCTCCGGCAAATGCGATTAATACGAAAGGAAGCAAAAAATACAGCCAGCGGCGCTTGGCGACCTCCCAGTAAAAACCCGGACGCAATAAATGGCTGCGATCCCCTTCCTCGAAACTATCAGCCTCCAAATTCACTCTCTGAAGCATTCTCTGAGCCCATACCGGGGCGCGGCCAAGTCCGATCCGAACGATCGGGTGCAGCGCTTTCGCATCTCTTCGTGTGTGACGTGCACGATAGCATAGAATCGCCCGCCTGCGGTCACGGGTCTACATTATTCGTTTTTAAAGATTAATTGAGAGCCGAGCCTTCACCGGGTTCCCGACAGGTCCATTTACGCTGATCGAAAATCATCCACGCGGCGCCGCCGCCGTTTCGTTATAAAGGGCAGACCTAAGGGAGCCACATGTACGAAGCATTCTACAACCTGCGGGAGAAACCATTCTCGATTTTGCCCGACCCCGACATGATTTATTGGGGACGAATGCACCTGATGGCGTTCACCATGCTCGAATTCGGCGTCCTCAACAATGCGGGATTTACGGCCATCACAGGCGAAATCGGATCGGGAAAGACCACCCTGGTCCGCCATCTTCTGCGTCAACTCAGCCCGACCCTGACGGTCGGACTGATTTCGAACTCGCCGCAAGGTCGCCAGGAACTGCTTGAGTGGATTCTGATGTCCCTCGGCCAGGACTTTGATGGAAGTTATGCTCATCTTTTCAAAAGGTTGCAAGACTATCTGCACGCCCAGTTTGCCGCCGGCCGGCGTACCGTGCTGATCATCGACGAAGCACAAAATTTGGAGCCGGGCGCGCTCGAGCACCTGCGCATGCTCTCCAACATCAATGCCGATAAATTCCAGGTCCTGCAGCTCATCCTGGTGGGGCAACCACAGCTGCGGGACCAGCTGCTCAGGCCCGAGCTGCAGCAGTTCGCGCAACGAATCTCGTCCGATTTTCATATCCGGCCGCTCGATCCGGCGGAAGTCGACCGCTACATCAGCTTTCGCTTGGAGAAGGCCGGCAGCTCGCGCCCGCTGTTCACCTCGGATGCAACCGCCCTGATTGCCACGGCCGGGCGAGGCATTCCGCGCATGATCAACATCCTTTGCGATACAGCACTGGTTTATGGCTTCGCTGGGGGCAGGACCTTAATTGGCGGAGATATAGTCCGGGACGTTATTGCAGATAAGCAACAGCATAGCATTTTCCCGATGCAGAGCGTCTCGCCGGTTCCCTAAACGTTTGAAATAATACCGTCGGGTCGGTAATTAATGTAGGGGACCCGCGGCAACTGCGTCGCGTGGCAGCCCGGCTTTGACCGGGTATTGCAAGGGACAATCCGATGCGGATCCTGATTTTGGTGGCATGCCTCGCGATGTGGGGCCTGTCGGCGGGGCCGACGCAGGCGCAGACGCTCAAGCCCGGCGACACTCTCAGCATCACTGTGCTCCAGGATCCTAAACTGGACCGAACCGTCACGGTCGATCCCGGCGGCGAGATCGCCTTCCCGCTCGCCGGACACGTCCGAGCGCGCGGTCTCACCCCCGAGGCGCTGGAACGGAGCTTGAAGGCCAGACTGAAGTCCAATTTTCAGGGCGACCAGCTAGATGTCACCGTTGGCGTCGTCAGCGCGCCCAAAGATATCCCCGAGGAAGATTTGAAGCCGAAAATCTTCGTCACCGGCGAGGTCCTTAGGCCGGGTCCCTACGTCGTAAGACAGAAGACAACCCTTATGCAGGCTATCAGCCTCGCAGGCGGCATCGGCCCCTACGCTGCCAAGCGTCGCATTCAGGTCAGGCGGCGCGCGCCAAACGGCGACGAAACCATCTTTATGTTCAACTACACCGCGTATGAGGCCGGTGCCGACCTGGAAGGTAATATCGTACTTCACGCCGGAGATGTGATCCTGATTCCCGAACGCGGACTCTTTGAGTAAGCGCAGCCCGATCCGCGGAGGATAGGCAGTGAGGGCACCCCTCTTAGCGGCGTTCACCTGCCTCAATCTGTGGCCAGCAGCTGCGTGGGCGGTTGACTGGTCGTTGCGATCGACCGCAAGCGAAACGGTCGAGGCCAACGACAATCAATTTCTGACCCCCTCTCCGCCGGGTCCAACCGTGTCCTCTTATTCGAGCATCACGGCAAACGCGGAAGCACGAACACCGACGTCGAAATTCGATTTCGACAGCTATGTTAATTACCGCAAGTACTGGGGTCCGGGTACCGAGGGACTACAGCAGACGGAAAACCTGGCCTACGGTTTCACCGGCCATTACGAGACGTTCGGAAAGAACGGCATCGATCGGAATTTCCTCGAGACAAGTTATACCTCCTCGAGTGCCGCTTTCGCACTTCTGAATCAACTCGGCGTGCTTTCGCCGACGAGCGGGACCCTAAACACGGCAACTGCCAGAGGCGGTATTGATCGCGCCCTGAGCGCGCGCGACACTCTCAGCCTCAGCGCTCAGTCCACGTACACTTTCTATGATCCATTTGGAGGCGGCACGCCGTTCACTGACACAATTGGCTCCGCCTTTTGGCAACACCGGGTGAACTCGACTGTAGCAATCCTGGTGTCCTCCCAAGCCGAGTACCTGTCCTATGAGAACGCGCTTGGGACAAGCGTTCTAATCCTGCGCAACCAGGCCGGAGTTGATATCGCCATTACCCCGCTGTTGTCGTTCCGCGGCACGATCGGTCCTGCTTATGTGCAAACGCAAAACGGGGTCAACACGCTGGCCTCAGCCAGCGGCGGCTCCAACGGCGCACTTTCATCCTCTGTCGCGGACTGGATCACCGATCTGCTGCTTACGTACAAGGCGCTCAAATCAACCACGTTTACGCTTGCAGCAACCCAGACCGTTGGGCCTTCGGTGGTCGGGTCCTTGTTCAAGACCACGACGGTGCGCGGGGGAATGACCTACACCATCAACTCCTATTCGTCGATCTCGCTCGCCGCCGACATCAGCCGTGTGATTTCAAGCAATACGACCGATTTCGCGTCGGCCTCGGTAACCTATAGCCATCAGCTCGCGCGCGAATGGAACGCACAGATATCCTACCGCCACTTGCATCGCTTTCCCAGCACGGGCACCACAACGTTTGATCCAATCACCGGTACACCGCTCCTTTCCGGCAGCGCAGCGGCAGACTCAAACAGCTTGCTCGTCGTGGTCAGCAAAAGCATGACGGTGCTACCCCACCTCCAATGATTTGGAGGCGCTCGCAATCATCTTGGTGAAGAACCAGAGCTACTTCGACCCCGCTTCTCCAAGCGCGGATCTTATATTCGACTTCAATGCAGTCCCGTCAGGTTCGAGTTGCAGAGCCCTGTTCAACTCCGCCATCGCTTTTTCGCTATTCCCCTGCGCCTTGTATGTCAGTCCAAGGTGGTAATGCACGGCCGCTAGATCAGGCATCTGTTCTGCGGCTTTCTCCAGGGCCTGTGCCGCAGCTTGGTAACTTCCCCGCTTATACTGAACCCAGCCGTAAGTATCCTGGAACTGCGCAACCTTGAGGTCTTTTAGCTGTTCAACAAGCGCCGCGGCCCTGTCCAGATCGCTCTTCTCCGAACTGCGTTCGGTCAAAAGACTGGCCAAATTGTTAACCGCAACAATTTGAGCCGGCTGATCCTTTAAGATCGTTTCGTACTGCGCAATCGCAGCCTCTCGGTTTCCCTCCTGCAGTTGATAGCCAGCCAGCCCCAACCGGAAATTCACGTTTCCGGGTAGTTGACGCAAACCGGACTCAATCACCCCGATCGCTGAATCGTAATTCTTCTGCTGCGAATAGAGGTCCGACAACGCGGCGTATCCCGCAGGATTCTGCGGTCCATCGGCGATCGCGGATTTAAAATCCTGTACGGCCTGGTCCTGCTTGTTTTGCGCAATCTTCACCCGTCCGGACAGCACCAGGAGCTCGGGATTGCGCGGGAATTTCTTCAGCATGTCCTGAAGCAGCGCGCTCGCTTTGTCGGGTTGCTTCTGTGTCAGATATGCCGAGACCAATGCAACTAACGGCTGCACCGCATCCGGCGCCTCATTGTGAGCCCTTTCGAGCGCGGCAATGCTTGCATCCATCTTGTTTTCGCCCGCGTAGGAAGCGGCGCGAATCTCTTCTGCCAAAGCTCGGTTGGCTGGATTATCGGCAAGCGCATCGGCAACTGCGCGCGCCCCGGCCCAGTTGCGCCGCGATAACCGCATCTGTGCCAGCGATGCCTGGATCTGGGCGTTCCCCCGGTTGTTGTTTGCCGCCTCAGTCAGCACGGATTCGGCCTGGCTGGGATCGCCCTTGCGCTGCAGGAACGCTACGTAGCGGAGCGTCGCGGCCGGATTGAAGCCGGACGACCTGCTCGCGTCGGCGTATTGGCGTTCGGCAAGTTCCATTTTACCACCACGCTCATACGCCGCTCCCAATAGGAGAAGCAGGTCGGATGCCTTAGGCTGATCGTTCAATGCTTCGCGAATGTCAGCGATCGCCTCATCGATCTGGCCCCGATTGAGCCTTATTGATGCGCGCAGCCTCAAAGCGCCCGTGTTTCGCCTGTCTGCGGAGATAATCTGCGCAATGATTGGCTCCGCGGCAGCGATATCGTTTCGCGCAACATAGATCTCGGCAAGGCTTAGCTGCGCGGTCGACTTCCGATCGGCAGCAGAGGACGATGAAACGAGGTCCTTCAGCAGCTTAACAGCCTCATCCGCTTTCCCCCGATTGACGTCCACCTGTGCCAAGGCGAGCTGGTAATCAAACACATCGCCGCCTGCCTTGATCCGATTTTCCAGTTCTTGGCGGGCCGCATCGACGCCCTTTGCGGCGTCCAAGAACCGCACAAGATCGAGCACTGCTTTCACGTCGTTTGGCGTGGCGTCGATCCGCGCACGCAACTCCTTTTCGGCTTCATCGAATTTTCGCTCGGAAGTAAGGAGCTGCACCAGTTGCACTCTGGCGCCTGATTCATTCGGATCGCTGGCAATCGCCGAACGCAACAGTTGTTCAGCGCTCTTCAGATCCGCTTTCTGTACCAAAGCCTGGATCTTGAGCTGCCTGACGCGCTTTTCCTGGCTTGGATCGATCCAAAGCGCATCCAACATCTTGAGCGCACCGTCCGGATCGCGTTCGGTCAGCTTCCGACTCGCGAGAAAAATCAGCGCTTCCGCGTTGTTCGGGTCGATGGACAGAGCTCGATTGGCCTCGCGAACTGCTCCCGAAAAATCGCTACCTCGTGCCAAAACCGCTGCTTTCAACGCGTGCAGCTCAGGATTCGGAATCTCACCCTCGCGCGCGAGCTCGATCACTTTGGAGGCTGCATCGGTGGCGCCGGCAGCGAGCATGATCCGCACGAGCTTAAGACGCGCATCGAGATCGCTGGGATCAAGCTCGACGATCCGCCTAATATCCACGAAGAGGGATTGCGCTTTGGTGCGCTCGTCTATGCCCGCAAGTGCTCTCCAAAACTCGACCTTATCGGATTTGTACTTGACTGCGTTCAAAAGCTCAGTTCGAGCCGCAAGATCATCGCCCTTTGCGATGAGTGCCATTCCGCGTGCGTAATAGTTCTGCGCCTTTTCCTCCGGGGATCCGCATCCAGCGAGACCTATGGCCAGCAGAATGGGTAGGCACCAGCGAGAGGAGCCGATAATTCTCTCGTCTTTGAACATTAGTCTCGACCTTCTTCCGGACCGCGGAACATACATCCAAATCGTCACAAGCTCTCAACAATCAACCGTCAATGGCCTAGCAGAAAATTAAAGCCATTGAGCCGAAAAGCTCTCGCAATCGCCGGAGGCGCGTGTACGAGATCGAGCGATTGCTCGCGGCTTTCAAGCTCTTTCCGTACCAGCAAAAGCAGACCGAAAAATCTGGGGTCAATTTCGCTCGTGCTCGCCAAATCCACGACCAAAGGTTGGTGTCGGTCCAACGCCTGGCGAAATCGGGCGATAGCCTCAGCGATGTGCTCCTTTGTCGCAGCTCCCGACAGCCGGACCAGCGTCCTGTCCGGCTGCTCAATTATTTGCGCCTTCAGATCCTTGTAGTTGCTTCGGAGCCGAAGCAATACTGCGTTCAGCCTGAACGGGACTACGGACGTGGCTATGACACGCAGCAGAGAGAGCCCATCCCGCAGATAACGTCGCCAGAGATACGGCTCTTCCTTTATTCGCCAGAGCCATTCGAACCCCGCGTCACGGATGAATGCTGGCGCACGCCGCACGGTGCCCGCTTGAAAGTTAATGGTTGCACCGAGCTGAGCACGAACAGGTGGCCTTAGTCGATGATGATTCCTCAGAAGCCAAGTCTGCGCTTTATCGGCGTTCAGAAAAACCGCCAGCATATCCGCTCCACTAGAGTTAATGGCAGCTAGAACCGCCGGGTCGGACAGTTGATCGATCGACCCAAAGCCGGGGTTCAGCGAGCCGACGCATCTCAAGCCGGCCGCCTCCGAATTTATTGCTTTTCCGACTTTATGAGCGGTGTCGCCTGGTCCACCAAAGAGAAAGATCGAGCGCGCGCGGCCCCCCGGCCGACCAGCTCTCAATACGTCAAAAATGTCGGCCCCGGAAACTCGACGGACGGCCTCCACCCCTAGAAGGCGAGATATCCAGACGATCGGCATGCCATCTGCCGGACATAAATCACTCAGCAATAGCGAGGCTCGGAAAGCCTCATCTCCCAAGCTCTTGATCAGAAAATGGAGGTTCGGAGTTGAGATCAGGAACGGCCGACGCTCACGGATTACTGCTTCTAAGGCTTCGAGTACATCATCAATTCCGACAGCATCAATCGGTAGACCTGCGATGCCGAAAACCGGCCTGGAAAGAGCGTCGGTTCTTCTGCGACCGCTCTCTAGCGACGGCTGGATCCGCGCAATTTCCGCAATTTCCGCAATCATCTGGCGCATTTGCTCGAAAATTGGCGACGCGCAGTTAGTCGGCGCCGCGATTAATAACTGCAGTAAAAAATATATAAACTTGCTTGCTGGCCAATGCTTTAACACGACGGATCGACGCATTAAAGCCGGAATAACAACGTTCGTTAATTTCAGGATCTGAACGCAAACATAACCAGCTCTCAACGGCTCGTTGTGCAAAACCAACGAACATATTGGGCGGGAATTACAATTCGGCGCGCAATAACGAAATTAGCTGGGATAAATAAACTGAGCGCGCCGAGGCTAATTAATAGTCGGTTCTATAATACCTACATGCGCGATTTGGTTACTGGTTCTGAACCAGCCGAGCACTGGGCCGTCGCCACTTTCGCTGATCAAAACCTGTAGGCTGCACGACTTCGATTGGTTGCTTACCTGACCGACCGGCCAGGCCAAGGTCATCAACTGGAATGAGCGAGATCGACCAGTTGCTTTCCATCTACCTCAGGCCATCAAGGCCGTGGCCTGAAGCCCCGTCGTCAAGATATTGTATTCTTGCTTAGACAAATGCGACCAGCCACTCGCGCAGCCGGCCGGGGGGAGAACCAGCCGTGGCACGAGGACGTCGACCGCGCTCTCGAAGCGACGGGCAACCCAACTCAATGTAGGCGTTAGTTTGACCTGTTCCTGAATGCAGTCACCACGTCGATGGCGAAATTCCTGTCACCACACTTCAAGACCGGCTTCGCAGGTTCCGGCCGCAGGTGAACTTGGATGCGAGCCTCAAAGGCATCGAGTATCGCGACGAAATCTGCAAGAGCTTGCTTTAAGTTATGTCGCTCGCGCTCCCGCGGTTCGACTTCCATATTAGTACCTCCACAACGGATTTGTTGCGTGTCGTTTCGGGATCCGGCTCCACGAACATTTAAGCAGCGGCCGAGATAACGGTTAATTTATTTAATTCTGGTCAAGTAAAGTAAATGTCATGATAAGCAGATCTCCACCTGCATTTCAAGATTTCAGACGATGTCTGGCCTACGTCTTGCGCATGGAGCTGAGCTTCCGCGCGCGGCCAATGCGCTGGCCTACGGCGTCGGCTTCGTCACCGCCAGCGGCTTCTTGCACCTGTTCGGCATCGCGATCGGCACCTTGACGCGCTGGCCAGCCGGCGAGCGCATCGCAAGGCCTCGGAGCCGTCGCATGAAACTGAATCCGTATGGGCCTTGCTGGCGGTAGCGATACTGTTGACTCGCACGAACGCAGCCGAGGCGCATATCGTCGCGGCCCGCCTCGGCGATTTCTACATGGTGGCATCGCCCCCCTCACCAATCTTCAGGATGTCGTTCTCTGGACCGCGACCGGCGTGCTGCCTGCTACGCTCGGAACCTCCAAGGGGCGCTGGCTCATCCTGGTATTTCCGCTCGGACTGCTGGTTGGTTTGCCTCTCGGGACCCTTTTTGGCACGGTTTCCACTCAGCTCGCGGACGCGACAATGATGCTCGCGATAGGCATGCTGCTCGCGGCAGCAGTGCAGGTTCCCACGCTCGCGCTGTGCGCAATTGCTTTCATGGTCGCCGTAACACGGGACGCCGCAAACGGCGCCGAGCTCGGGCCCGAAACCGACCGGCTGCTGTTTGCGGCGGGATTGGCCTGTGTGGGCTACGGAGCCATCACGCTGACAATGGCGCTGACCGTCGCATTCAAGCGAACAAAGTCGAACAGCATGACATCCTGGCGAGCCATCGCCGTTCATGCTCTTGGAGGCTGGATCGCGGCCATCGGCCTGATGATGGCGAGCCTTGTGCTGGCATCATGAGAGGCAGCAAAGGATTCTGCCCAAGGGACGCTGCGGTGCCGTCTGTCCCGCCGCCGTGCACGAGCATACGCAATACCTCGCCATGCGCACCACCTTTGCTTCAGGACGAGAAAGTCTCGAGAACTCCTAACGCCAATTTTCTGATCGATGAAGCCATGGAGCCCTCGCCCAGTGCCCGCGGCACGGCAGCATCGAATGCGCAGCGAGGGGATGACGTTTTTTCACCGCCGGCAAGCCGAACTGCTGCGGCGCCAGCACTGGCCTGTCTTCCCTGCCCTTGAGAGTCTTGATCGAGCACGAACGCCGACTGGTGGCGGACACCTCCCGCTTCAGAGCGCCTACTCACATTAGCTGTCTCATGATTTTTCTTGATCTGCCGGTGCACACGTCGTGCACACGCCGCCTTCTAACTAATTGAAAAACCCACACTCTCGCTCCAATCCATCATGGGGGCAATGGCAAAGCGTCGTTCTAACATATTGTTTTCATTGATTTTTGCGGCTTGCGTCCGTCCACCTGTTCTCTGGGCCGACAAATGATCGGAGCGATAGACCTAAAGCATTTCCTTTTCTTTTCAACTGGTTGAAGCAATTCTGGCGTCGTCATTTAATCGTCTACGGCAATGTTTCCTCGATCCGGTACTGCATTGCTACACTAACCGAGCGCATGCAGCAGCGGGGTGCGAGACGCCCCCCAACTACGGCTCGACCGCGGCGAGCCCGTCAGCGTTGAACAAACAACTGAAAAGCCGATCAAAGTCAGAAGCAAAGTAGCGCTGCGTTTTGCCAGCGCCTAGGTTCGCAATGCTGCGATCGTAGTTTCGGTCGCCATGCCGTATGGAAAGTTGTGCTGTTGTTTGCGTTGAGCGCTGGCTGCGCCTCACGACAAGCCGAGCCCGCGCAAGGGATCTAACCAGAGGCGTGCGGAGGGCAAAGAACTTCCAGCGTCGGCAACTGCCAAACCGGTCCGGTACAAGTCCCAGTCCATCGGTGTCCATCCTGAAAACTGCGAAGTACAAAAGTGTACAACAATGCCATCCGGTCAAGCGCTATTGTTGATCTCAAACCGAGGATGACGGCGCAACGGGCTAGACACGCATCGCACGTTGCGCTCTCGGCACGAATTACCTGCATTCAATGATAAGAGCCGCGTTCGGCGATCAGGGCGGATCATGACCATGAAGCACTTCCCCAAGACGTTCCTTGCTTCCGCGGCGCTATGCGCCGCCACGCTGTTGCCGGCGCATGCCGAGCTCGATGTCGCGCGCCTCCAGGCCGCGATCGAAAAATCGCTCGAGGTCTACTATCCAAAGCTCGATGCGCTGTACAAGGATATCCATGCCCATCCGGAACTCGCCTTTGAGGAGGTGAAGACGGCGGCAAAACTCGCTGCGGAAATGCGCGCGCTCGGCTTCGAGGTCACCGAGAAGGTCGGCAAGACCGGCCTGGTCGCGATCTTCAAAAACGGCGATGGTCCCACCATCCTGGTGCGCACCGAACTCGACGCGCTGCCAATGGAGGAGAAAACCGGTCTTGCCTACGCAAGCCAGGACAAAACCGTCTGGAACGGGCGCGAGACGTTTGTCGCGCATAGCTGCGGCCATGACATCCACATGGCGAGCTGGGTCGGAACGGCGAAGACGCTGACAGATCTCAAGAACCAATGGCAGGGCACGCTGATGTTCATCGCCCAACCGGCAGAAGAAGGCGGGTCAGGCGCCAAGGCCATGCTTGATGATGGCCTGTTTACGCGATTCAAAAAGCCCGACTTTGCCTTTGCCCTGCATGACGGGCCGTTCCCCCACGGCACTGTCGTGTATCGCGCCGGTATCGGCTCGTCGAGTTCGGACGGCCTCTATGTCAAATTCCGCGGCCGTGGCGGACACGGCGCGATACCGCAGGTCACGATCGATCCCGTGATGATCGCGGCGCGCTTCATCGTCGATCTGCAAAGCGTGATCAGCCGCGAAAAGGATCCGACTGAATTCGGCGTGATCAGTATCGGCGCGATCCATAGCGGCACCGCCGGCAACATCATTCCGGACGACGCGACGGTCCTAGGAACCATCCGCGCTTTCAAACCGGCGGTCCGCGCAAAAATGCTGGCGGGGATCGAGCGAACGGCGAAGGCCGCGGCTGCGATGTCCGATGCACCGCCGCCCGACATCAAGATCACCGAGGGCACCAAGGCTGTCATGAACGACCCCGCGGTGGTTACGACCGCCGAGAAGGTCTTGAAGGCGGCATTCGGCGACAAGTTGCGGACGACACCGCCGAACACGACGAGCGAGGATTTTTCAGAGTTCGCCAATGCCGGCGTGCCGTCGATGATGTTCAATATCGGCGTTTACGATGCCGAGCGATGGGTTGCAGCCAACAATAGCGGAACCCCGTTGCCGGCCAATCATTCGCCGCTGTTCGCCCCGGTGCCGAAGCCGACCATCGAAACCGGCATCAAGGCAATGACGCTCGTCGTCCTCAGCACGTTCGACCAGCATGCAAGCGGCAAATGACGGCGTTTCGGTACCTCGATGCGCCGCTTGACCGTCCCATCTGGAGCGCGCTGACTATCCGGAAAAAGGATTTGGCGGAAGGCGGCGCAGAGGCGTTGCGTTATCCGACACCGGATCGGGCCGTTCGCCGATCTGGCCAACAGGTCGCCGCAGAGTTTTTCTGCCCTTGGCGCGCTGTCCGGATTCGAGATCGCCGTGCTGTTTGCATCAGACGCCGTGACCGCGCCTAATAGGCTAAAGACGCTGCTGAACCGTCGTCTGCCTAAGTCCTTTCGCGGGAACGAGCCTCCCAGTACGGATCGCGAAGCTTACGTTTGAATATCTTGCCGGTGGCTTCGCGCGGCAAGGCGTCGAGAAACTGAATGTCTTTCGGCACCTTAAAGTTAGCAAGCCTGCGTCGTAGATAGTCCTGCACTGCGGCCGACGTGAGCATCGCTCCGCTCTCGGGCTCGATGCACGCGCACAGACGCTCACCAAATTCGTCATCGGGAATGCCGAAGACGGCGCAGTCGCGCACACCATCCATTCCGATCAGCGCATTCTCGATTTCGGCGGGATAAATGTTGACGCCACCCGAAATGACCATATCGCGCATGCGATCGCACAGAAAAAGATAGCCGTCCGCGTCGAAGTAGCCGACATCACCGACACTGACCAGATCCTCGCGACCGGCCTCGGCTCGTGCATCACTCATGCCGTGATAGCCGAAATCCGAGATGGCCGTCTGCCGCATGAAGATTTCGCCAGGCTCGCCAACACCGCACGGCTGCCCGTTCGAGTCGAAGATCTTGACGATACCGCCTTCGATGACGCGGCCCACGGTTCCGGGCTTGGCCAGCGCCTCTTCCGACGAATGCCAGACCGGAATCCCGGTTTCCGTCGAACCGAGATACTCGTTGATGACCGGGCCCCACCACTTGATCATCGCCTGCTTTACGTGGACCGGACACGGCGCGGCGCCGTGTACAACGAACCGCAACGACGACAAGTCATAGCGGGCTTTCACATCCTCGGGGAGCCGCAACAGCCGGACGAACATGGTCGGCACCATATGCATGTGAGTGACACGGTGCCGCTCCACAAGCTGCAACAGATCTTCCGGATCGAAACGCGGTTCGAGGACTATCTTGCAGCGATGGCGGAACGCCAGCATGCCATATGAACTCGGTGCTGAATGATACATCGGTCCGTTCATCAGGATGACCTGATCTTCGTTCGGTTTCACGCCGTAGGTGATCGCACTGATCCGCTCCGCCGCCGCCATTTGCTCAAGCTGCATTGGCTGCCGCCGCACGCCCTTCGGCCGACCGGTTGTGCCGGAGGTGTAAAACATCGGCGACACTCGTCCCGGCTCTTCTTGCGATGGCGGATGGTTATCGCGCCAGCTATCCCAGTCCGTGAAACCGTGGGGAACGCGCGCTTCCGCCGGCGCTACGCCAAAGGCAGCGGCGATCTCCGGCGGGGTCGCCACGACCAGAACCTGCAATCGCTTCGCCAGGCCGTCGCGGATTTGCGGCAGTAAATCGGCGTGACACACCAGAATGTCTGCACCGCTATCCGCAAGAATATAGGAAACCTCCTCCGCCTTCAGATGCCAGTTGATTGGCACTACGGGTGAGGACAGCGCAGCAGCGGCGGCCGTGACCTCAAACAATGCGAAATCATTTCGTAGCATCATACCGACTGGCGTGCCGCCGCTCAATCCAAGGTCCTTCAATCCTGCCGTCGCCCGTGCGATGCGGTCCTGGATGTCAGGGTAACTGATTTCACGTTCACCACTAATAATCATGTTTGGTCCAATTCGTCGGTCAGGATTTTTCCACACTCTACCGATCATCGAGCAATTCGCCAAAACCTTCCCAGCTCTTGCCATTGAAGCGCTGCAGCCTCAGTTGCTGAAAAGGCAAGTAGTCGTCAGGCCCTGTTGAAACCGTAACGCCCGGCAGCAACAGCGGAACTTTTACATTGTGAAGTGACGCTGCCTGGCGCAGGATATTGTCCCTGCTGAAATCGTCACCGCATGCCTTTAGAACCTGAAGCATCAGGTTCGCGTACATGTATCCCGCGGCATAGCTGGTGTTGCGCATATCGCCGCTCGGCATGTACTGCTTCATGAATGCAAAGTATCCTTTGACGTCCTCGTCATTTGCCCATTGCTCGTCGAAAATGTCTTTCTGATAGCTGGAGGTGACAAGGCCGATCGCATTTTCGAGTCCGGCGGGCTCCAGGAATGTGATCGACGACGCCGACGTCGGAACATAGGTGACCTCAGGTTTCCAACCGATTTCGGCCACCCCCTTGATCATTTGCGACGTAAACTTACCGAGCGTGACACCGAAGAGAACGTTGGCGCCGGAGCCCTTGAGCGTCGCAAGCTGGGAGTTGATGGTTGGTGCGCTGGTTTCGTAATTCGCTTCGGCGACGATCATCGTTGCGGCCTTGGCGCCCAGCGCGCGCCTGAAGCCGGCAACGTAGTCGCGTCCGAAGTCGTCGTTCTGCGCCAAGATCGCGACCTTCGCATCTGGTTTGGTTTGCAAGAGATGCTTGGCATAAACGACGCCCTCGGATTCGTAAGTCGCCATTCCCGGCATTGTCCATGGGAAATTTTTCGGATCGGCCCACTTGGTAGCGCCGCTCAGCACAAAGAGCTGCGGCACTTTCTTGCCGTTGAGATAGCGATGCACAGCGTTGTTGGTCGCGGTCCCCAGCGAACCAAACATGACGACTACTTCGTCCTGCTCAACCAGTCTGCGGGTTTGCTCAACCGTCTTGGGCGGCGAATAGGCGTCATCGAGACTGATGAATTTGACAGTGCGGCCATTGATGCCGCCCTCGGCATTAATCTTTGCGAAGAAGATGTCCTGGACCCGTCCCATTGCGCCGAAGCCCGACAGCGGGCCGCTATAGGGCAAGGTCTGCCCGATACGAATTTCGTCCTTTGTTCCGCTTGCGGCGAACGCGGAAATGGCGCTGCCGAAAGCGATTGCAATGATGGCAAACGCACGCATTGATACCGCTCTCATTCGTCGCCTCCCTAGTGCTTTATTGCCGTATTTGAACAGCGCCTAGGCGCTTGTCCGTTCGGAGAAGTCGCGGCGCGCCTCGTCGAATTCCATCTTGAGACGCTCGACCAATTCCGCCACTGGTGGCACATCCTTGATCTGACCGATGCCCTGACCGGAGCCCCAGATGTCGCGCCAAGCCTTGACTTTCATG
Source organism: Bradyrhizobium ganzhouense (assembly GCF_049949285.1). Taxonomy (NCBI): domain Bacteria; kingdom Pseudomonadati; phylum Pseudomonadota; class Alphaproteobacteria; order Hyphomicrobiales; family Nitrobacteraceae; genus Bradyrhizobium; species Bradyrhizobium ganzhouense. The sequence goes on along the minus strand of NZ_CP181318.1, from coordinate 3,691,848 downwards.
TTGCCGCCGGAGCCGAAATTCATTTTCGACTTGTCGGCGGCCGGCAGATTGTTCGGGTCCAGACCTGCCGCGGCGATCGACGGGCCGAGATAGTTGCCGTGCACGCCCGTGAACAGATTTGTATAGACGGTGTCGTGAGCGGCATATTCGGTGAGTGCCTTCTTGTAGGCGGGATCCGCGCTGGCTTCTTCGGTGGCGATGAAGCGCGTTCCCATGTAGGCCATGTCGGCGCCCAGCGCGAGGGCGGAGGCAATGCCCCAGCCGTCGGAAATCGCACCCGACAGCAGAATGGTGCCCTTGAACCATTGCTTCACTTCACGCACCAGTGCAAACGGCGACAGTGTTCCAGCGTGACCGCCAGCGCCGGCGCAAACAAGAATGAGACCATCAACTCCCTGCTCCGCAGCCTTGCGCGCGTGCTTCACATTGATGACGTCGTGAAACACCACGCCGCCATAGGAATGCGCGGCGTCAACAATTTCCGACGGCGGGCGCAGCGAGGTGATGATGATGGGAACCTTGTGTTTCACACAGGTTTCCATGTCTTTCATCAAGCGGTCGTTAGAGGCGTGGCAAATCTGGTTGACCGCGTAGGGCGCAACTTTCTTCTCCGGGTGCAATGTTTTGTACTCGCCGAGTTCGTCCTCGATCCGCATCAGCCACTCGTCCAGTCTCTCGACGGGCCTCGCATTGAGCGCGGGAAATGAGCCGACAATGCCCGCCTTGCACTGCGCGATCACAAGCTCAGGACCCGAAACGATAAACAGAGGTGAGCCCAACACGGGCAACTCGAGCTTATCGTTCAACGAAGAGGGAAGCGGCATTTCGTCGATCCTTGGTTTGAGATCGACAATAGCGCTTGACCGGACTGGCATCGATGTACAATTTTGTACTTTGCATATTTCAGGATTGCACATCCATGGACTGGGACTTGTGCCGCACCTTTTTGGCAGTCGCCGACGCCGGAAGTTTTCTGACCGCGGCGCGCAAATTGCGTACCAGCCACCCTACCGTCGGCCGGAAGATCGCAGCTCTGGAGACCTTCCTTGGCACGCGGCTATTTGTGCGCACAACTGAGGGGCTAGCACTCACCACTCAGGGCCAAAGCTTTCGCGAGCACGCCAGGGCCATGGCCGTGGCAGCGCTCAACGCGGAGTCGGCAGTCGCCGCCACCGGCCGCAACGCCCGCGGCATAGTAAAGCTATCGATCGGCGCGACGTTGGCGGCGCATTGGTTGCTGCCACGCATGGCGGAGTTCGTGTCGGCACATGGAAACGTTCAGGTTGAGATCATCACGCATCCGTTCCCTGCCAGCATTCGACGCGGCGAGGCGGATGTCGTGCTGCGCCCGGTCGATAGCGGTGAGGAGAATTTGATTGGCCGCAAGGTCGCACGCCTTGGCACCGGCTTTTACGCGTCGCGCAACTATGCTTCGCGGCACGCTCTTCCCGAAACACGTGATCAGTGGAAAGGTCATAGCGTCATAGGTTTTGCCGATCCTTTGTCGAATGCCCGCCTCGCCAATTGGAGCGCCTCTGTCACGCGGCAAAGCTCAGTCCTGATGCGTTGTTCGTCGCAGGGCGACATGCTCGCTGCGGCTCGGGCCGGCATCGGCATCACACCGCTATCCTGCTTCGTCGGCGATTGTTATCCTGATCTCGTGCGGGTCGCACCGCACAAGCTTTCGACGGTGTCAGACCTTTGGTTACTTGCCCATCCGGATATGGTCGATTTGCCGGCAGTGCGCGCTGTCGTCTCGTTTGTAACGGAGTGCGCTCGGCTCGACCGCGACCGTCTGCGGGGAGGATGAGGCTGCTTGACCTGTGTGGACCAAAAACTACCATTTGAGCTACGGCCGAACATGAGCCGCTTCCGTGCGGGAAGCCGCGCCGGAATTCCGCAACACCTGTAGCCAACCCTTCACGCCCGAGCAGGATGCTCGATATGCTGGATGTCGCGATTACGTGTGATCCTTCGAAAATCCACCGATTCTCCAGCGACCATCGGTGCAGCTTGTTTTTCACTCCGGACGGCCGCTGCCCAACAGTTCGGAATCCCACCCCGCCGCGGATGCGCCAGCATGATAGGTGGACTCGGTGAAGGTCAGCAGGTCACGTTCGGGATTGGTGGAGTGGCGCAGGTCATCGTAGTCGAGAAGGAACTCGCCCATGCCCGCGTCCCAGCGGGCGGCGGTCGGACCGATCTTCGCGGTCTCGATGCCTTGCGGCTGCGGGTACGTAAAGGAGTAAAACGCGGGCCTGGGATAGGAGGCATCGCCGGACCACCATCCCACCTCGATCAACGCCGCATTCATCGCATTACGGCGGATGAGGCCGATATCTTTGGCGGGCGAAATGGGCCTGCCGTTGTAGAAAACCGCCCGAATGTCCAACGTCCCCCACATCAGGCCGATGGGTTGCGTTTTGCCGGTGAACCGGCCCTGAAAAACCCGAAGAACGCGTTGAGTGCTGAGGAGGATGCGCCACCACGCGTTGACCAGGTCGCGATCGTACGGACGCTGTGCTTTGTCCTCGTTGAATGGGATGGGATCGGGCACCTCCTGCGGCAAGGGCATGATTGAAGCGTCAATGCCGGCCTGACGAAGCTGATCGAGCAGAGCGGCCACGAATGCGGCAACGGATGTCGGGCCGAGCGGCAATCGTCCCGATGCGCCCGAACTCGTGAGCCACTGCATCTCGTGTGAGATGAAGTCCGCGCGGACCTCGTAGACGCCCCCGGCGTAACGGATTGGGCCGGTGGTCAGCCCTCTCGCGCTGAGCCACAACGGTACCTCAGCCCATTGGGCCTGAAACGGTTCGGCAAGCTTGAGCTTGCCGACGGCCTGTAATGCCATGTGGAGAAGATATCGCGTGGGCGCAAAGGCTGAGCAGGAAAGAGCCGGCCAGGAATCGGAAGTGCCAACAATCATGGCGTGTCCTCACACAAAGCATGCAGCGCTTAAGGAGCTCTTCCCTATTCGTTCAGCAGCGACTGCCAATCTTCCGGAACGCGTCCGGCCGGACCCGGCACCGGCTGGCCTTCCGGATGGGATTCGGGCGGCGCGAGCGCTTCACCCCTAACTTGCGCGCTGGATTCGAAGTTCCAAAACCATGTCTCACCCGGCTCGAAACTTCTGATGATCGGATGTCCGCTCGCAAGGAAATGCTTGGTCGCATGCTGGTGGGGAGAGCTATCGCAGCACCCGATGTGACCACATTCCGCACAGCGCCGCAAATGGAACCACCATGTACCGGCGGCCAAGCACTCCTGGCAGCCAGTTCCGGACGGCTTGGCGGCCGGATCGATCCCGCGATTTTTCTTTGCCATCGTCGTCTCTTCCGAGGTGCCGCTTCCTGTTAGCGGTCCGCGTCAAGGTTGTCGGCAATAACCTTGTCGATGGCGCCCTCATTGTGCTGGATAAACTCGTCTCGCGACATGCCGGAGGCCTGCCACAAGGCTTGAAGGCTGGCGTCTCTATGGAGCCATTCGTTTCGGATTTGATGGTCGATCTTATGCCGCCGCGCGTCCTGTGATCCGTGCGAGGCTTTGTCATGATCCTTGGACATCGAGTTCCTCATATATCTTTGTCTGCGTTAATGCGGCTTGGATCGGTTCGTCATTGTCAGGTCCATTGCTTATCAGTCCGACCCGCCAGAGCACCGAAAGTCTCGACAGCAACGCCGTAGCAAAGGATGCGCCAACCTGCGCACGCAACAATGTCAATGGCTTGGAAGCGAAGCACATGGCGACGTTGGACAACTTGTCCGCGCTGTTGGGGACAACTTGTCTATCCGCTATACCTCACCCGCACGCGCTTACGAGGCCGGGAAAACAGCCTGGCAAATATGGACCGCGCTGACCGCCCTCGGATCGGGTACCCGATACGAATATCTGCAAGGGCTACATTCGCTCCCGCATTGCGGCCCTGCGGCACGCATCAAGTCAGCTCGAACCTAGTCGGCCTCGTCGAGAGGTGGTCGGGCTATGCGAAGTCCGTGCGCGTCCGCGAACCGAAGGGCCTCGATGATCATCGTCTTCATCGCCTCAGGTCCATCATCGTGAGTAATTTCATACTCCAGGAGAAACGACGCAAACGCATCTCCGTCAACCCTTGCGAGCGCGTTGGCAAGTTCATTCATGGTCATGCAACACCGCTTCGATTGTGGACTTACCATAGTATGCTACTATAGCGCTTGCTCAAGGCAATGCTGAAGTCTCCGGTATGGGTTCGCGGTCTCGGAGCTTTCTCTCCTGCGAACGAACGCCATTAACGCAGCGGAGAAGTGACCTGCCCCGCTGTTTGTCCTCGTCGATGGGGCCAGTCTGTTCTGGAGTCTGTGATGAAGAAATTCGACCCTGCCCCGACCGACAAACTCGCGGAAGATCCCAAAAAGGCGATCAAAGCGGATTTGAAGCTAAGTCGGCTCGACCAAAGCCTTGAGGAGACTTTTCCGGCCTCCGATCCGGTGAGCGCGACTCAGCCAAGACCTTCGAAAGATTGATCGCGGAAGCAGCCGCCAAATTGACACCCCCCAGACCCGCTCCCTCTTTACCGCAAAATATTGTCGCGCGGATCCAGCGGCGGGGGTATGTCCTTGCTTCCCAGCAGGGCCAGCATTTCACGCTCGACGGTTCGCCTCATCGCGTACAACGGCAGGGCATTGGGCTCGAGACCGAAGGGATCCTCGAGTTCATGACCGAGTGCATCCAATCCGAAGAATGTATAAGCGACCAGCAAGACGGGCAGCAGTGTCCACCAATCCAGCGATCCGGCCAGCGAAAATGGAAGCGTAATGCAAAAGGTCAGTGCTGTTCTGTGGAGCAATAGCGAATAGGCAAAGGGGACCGGAGTGTTTGCGATGCGCTCACAACCGCCCTGCACTATCGAAAGCTGCGTGAGCTGCCCTTCGAGAACGGAATAGTGAATGGGTTGAATCGTCCCCCTTTGCATCAACCCCAGGCAATAGCGCCCCATATCATCGAGGACTGCATTGGTCGGATTGGGGCCTTCGAGCGCAGGACCGATGTCACACCACAGCTTAATCGCTCCAGGCTCGTCTGCGTTCCGCAGACGTGCGGCCAACCCGGCGGAAAAGCCGCACAGTCCGTGGAGAAGAAAACGCTTGTCCTCTTCACCCAGGAGGGAGACCTGACGGGCCAATGAGCGACAGGCGATAATCAGATCGCCCCAAAGCTTTCGGCCTTCCCACCAACGTGCATAGCAGGCGTTGTTGCGAAAGCTCATAAAGACCGAAAGAGCGATACCGATCAGCGTGAAGGGTATGGCGCTGATGCGAGCAAAGATGCCTGGGTGCTCCAACGCAGCGAGGACGGCGATGACGCTTACGATCGCAATCGTCATCAATCGGCCGATGATGCGGGGCAGAATCGACCCATTGACCGCCAACAGGATATCTTTGAAGCTGGGTTGCGAGCGAATGATCATGTTGTATTCGGCGGCACGCTGAAATATATCTTCACATCATCCGCGCCGATTTTGTCCGGGTCGTCATCCCAATTTGTCGCGCAGCAGGTCGGAATTGCGTCGGCACCAAGATGGACGGTGATCTACGGCTTCTTGGTCTCGACAACATCAGCTCGCTTCAGCACAACGGATGCTTCCGTCGTCAAAACACGGAACGTGAATGTCTCCTGGAAATAGAGTTCGACGGTTGTGCTGGTATGGCTGAGATAGCCGATTGAAAGATCCTGGCCAATATCGAGTTCGAAATCACCTCCGCGCGTCGTTAGAACATAGGCGCCCTCAATGGCCGGAGCCCAGACGATGCCTCCGTCAACCACCCGTTCGATGTGGTGAAAAATGGGATAGCCTTCGTCACTGCCGCCGCTGGCTATCGTGTACGCCTCTGCCCCAAGCACAAGAGCGTACGGCCCATTGCAACCGGTCAATCTGAGTTCGCTTACCGCCTGCGCGATTGCATTCGGATAGGCTTTTGCATTTGTCGGAAGAATGAGTCCCGAGTTGCTGCTGGCCTGACGGATACCCTCGATCCCTGCAGCCGCGAATCCATCAAAAATCGCTCGGTCCTCGGCAAATGCGATCCTGCGGGCCGCATCCTTGACCGGCGTCCAGTCGGCATCCGCGGCGCCGCGCTCGACATCATCAATCTGCTGGCGCGAGAGCTGGAACGGGATGCGCAGCTCGACGAGCGCCTTGACCTCGCGAAGTTGGGCCGCGATTCCATCGCCCGGCGCCTGGACCTGTTGGACATGGCCCGTGCCTACAGCCGAAAAGCCGATGCCCCTGGCTTCGGGAACGTCGACCACACGCCGCCCTGCAAGATGTCGCTTCAAGGTACGCGAAGCCTCCTCGTCGATCTGGGCCCAGGCCGCATCGGATATTGGAGCGAGTTTCCGGTGGAGATTATTCATGGTTCGCCTTCTCTTTCAGAGAGCCAATTCCAAGCGACTCGTCGTTGACGACCACACCTTTGCAAGGAGCATCCGGCGCGCCTTCGGCACGCTGCTCGGCGTCGAGGGACGCTCGATCGTCGGACGCCACCGTTCCATTCTCTTCAGGCGAGACGTTGTCGAGGAATGTCGCGGACGGCACGAAAAACAGCGTGCCTGTAACTGCACGGCTGAAATCCAGAAGCCGATCGTAGTTTCCAGGCGGTCGGCCAATGAACATGTTCTCGAGCATCTGCTCGATCCGACGGGGCGAGCGAGCATAGCCTATGAAATAAGTGCCGAATTCACCCTTACCCACCTCACCGAAGGGCATGTTGTCGCGGACGATCTCGAGCTGCTCGCCGTTTTCGATGACCGTTGTCAGAACATTGTGCGCGTAGGGCGCCTTGGCCGAATCGTCCTGCTCGATGTTGGAGAGCTTGTGGCGCCCGATGATATCCTCCTGCTCCGAGACAGGCACCGCGCTCCACCGCTTCACATCATGCAGATACTTCTGAACGATGACGTAGCTTCCTCCGGCGAATGCCGCATCCTCTTGTCCGATGGTCGTGGCATCCAATGCACCTTGATCGACCGGGTTCTCGGTTCCATCGACAAAGCCGAGCAAGTCGCGATCGTCAAAATACCTGAATCCATGAACCTCTTCGATCACCGTCCCGGCTTCGCCGAGGCGAGAAACGATCTGCGAGGCGAGCTCAAAACACAGATCCATGCGGACCGACCGGATATGAAAAAGGATATCGCCCGGCGTGGAAACCGCGTGATGCACCCCGTGAATTTCTCTAAACGGGTGAAGATCCTTGGGCCGCGGGCCGCTGAACAGGCGGTCCCAGGCATCGGAGCCGATGGCCATCACACATGATAGCCGCGCTTCGAGATCGCGAAATCCAATGGCCCGCAGAAGTCCCGATAAATCGGCACATAGGCTACGCGCTGCCAGTTCGCTGCCCCCGCCAGGGTTGATCTTGACGACGAGAAATATGGCGGCCCGCGTCAGCTTGGCGATGACTGGTTGTGAAACGACAGGTGGCACATATAACTCCTCGACCGAAATCCCGGATGGCGCGTAGCGCGAGGGTGGCCGACGATAGGGTGGGAGGATAAGGGAAACAAGGGACCGTTACCATCTGTTGCGATGTCCCCCTTGGATCGCTCGGCCAGGATCTGCTCAATCCATATCCCGAAAGGCATGGCCGTCAGCCTTGATACCCTCGATTACGCTCGACGGCAAAAGATCCTGAGCGGAGGTTCCGTCAAAGACCCAGTCGGCCTTGTCCGCGAGGTCGGGGAGTTGCGCACCCTTGCGCACGTAGAGCCCGATCGCCGGTCTCTTCACGTTGACATAGAGATCGTATTCTTCCATTGCGCCGATGCCTCCCTGTTGTCCTCTCGGACTGTTCATCGACTATCGAGCAACTGCCATGCCAGTCTGAGCGCGTCGAAACATCAATGACTTATGGTGACCAACCGACGGGATCTGACAAATTGTCCGATCGAGCGAGGACAAATTGTCCAAATTAGCACGACGGGCTCGCCACCTGTTCAAAGGTCAAATGAGCTCACGAGATACGTACCACAAAAAGCGCACGCTACGGCCGTGTCGCATCCAGGTCTCCGGCAGGCCGGTCGAACCATCCGGCAAAACAATGATCGGTCCGTACCCGTGCGAGAACACCCACGAGCCATATTTGATGAGCGGCCGAGCCAGGTGTCGCTACTGTCAAGTCGAAACGACCTGCCGTGACAACAGCCAGCCCGGCAATCGCTGCTGCAAGACCCTCTCTACCCAAGGTCGACTGGACGCCCTGACGGCTCTTCTTCCAGCGTCAATGCGATATCGGCGTTGGCGGACAAGCGCACCTTGTCACCCTCGACCCCGGCGACGAATCCCATTTCGATGTAGTGGTTGTGACCTTTATGGTGTCCTAAGCTGTCGCTCTTCATGAGCTTGATACGATTACTTTCGACCCGATCGACCGTGCCGACATGCACCCCATCGGCGCCGATTACTTCCATGCCCTCGTTGATGTTGATCTTGTTCATGACCGTACCCTTCTCCTTGATATCTGTTCTGCGTGTTGTCTTGCGAACCACAGCCTGTAGGCCCGCTGCCTACCGTCACTCGGCTCCCCCACTCCGTTCATCAATCAACAGATCGTCCAGACTTTCTCTCCTCGAAGAGTTTCGCAATGTCAGCATCAGAGCAGAGCCGAACCTTGCGGCCCTCGATCCCATCCACGAGATCGATTCCGATATAGTCATGATGCCCCTTATGCCCGCCGCTGCCGTCGTGCCTTTTCAGCTTGATGCGGTCTCCTTCGATACAATCGACGACGCCGATCTGCACGCCATCGAACCCGACAACATCCATGCCTTCCTCAATCTGACCTTTCATGGCGGATTTCGTCTCCTGCTACTCGTACGTCCAATAGATGCGTCGATGAGAGTTGCCTCAGGGTACCGCAAGGCGACATCCACCAAAGCGACCATTGGCGCGGTGGAACGCTTCGTTGTCTGGCGCTAGACGACCTCCACCTCGTCGTCCTCGTCCTCAGTTGGCGCCTTTTTCCCGTTGAAGCTCAATCCGTCCTTTGCAACCGAAATCTTGATTGTCTCACCATCACGTACGTCGCCCGCAAGGATCATCTCTGCCAACGGATCTTGAACGTATCGTTGAATCACGCGCTTGAGGGGGCGTGCGCCGTAGGCAGGATCCCAGCCCTTTTCGGCGAGCCACGCCTGCGCCTTGGCATCGAGCAACAACGTAACTTTGCGATCGACGAGGAGCTTGCGCAGACGGGCGCACTGAATGTCGACGATCCGGCCCATGTCGTTCTTTTGCAGCCGCTGGAACAGAATGATCGCGTCGACGCGGTTGAGAAACTCCGGCCGGAAATGTGCGCGGACCAGCTCCATGACGTTGTCGCGGACGACACTCGTTTTCTCACCCTCCGGCTGGTTGACGAGATATTCCGAACCGAGATTCGAAGTCATGATGATGAGCGTGTTACGGAAATCCACCGTCCGCCCCTGGCCGTCGGTCAGGCGCCCGTCATCGAGCACCTGCAACAAGATGTTGAAGACATCGGGATGCGCCTTCTCGATCTCGTCGAACAGCACGACCTGATAGGGACGTCGCCGCACGGCTTCTGTGAGCACGCCGCCTTCGTCGTAACCGACATAGCCTGGGGGCGCGCCGATGAGCCGCGCAACCGAATGCTTCTCCATGAACTCCGACATGTCGATGCGAAGGATTGCATGTTCATCGTCGAACAGGAATTCGGCGAGGGCCTTGGCCAATTCGGTTTTGCCGACGCCGGTGGGGCCGAGGAACATGAACGAGCCCATCGGCCGGTTCGGATCCTGCAGTCCCGCGCGGGCCCGTCGAACGGCCGTTGACACGGCGCGAACCGCCTGTGTCTGTCCGACGACACGTCTGGCGATCATCTCCTCCATCTGGAGGAGCTTCTCTTTCTCGCCTTCCAGCATCTTGTCGACAGGGACGCCGGTCCAACGCGAAACGACCTGGGCGATATTGTCGGCCGTGACCGTCTCGCTGATTGAGCTGTTCTCGCTGGACTCAACGGCCGCGAGCCTTTTCTCAAGCTCGGGAATCGTACTGTACGACAGTTCGCCGGCCCGTTGATATTCGCCTTTGCGTTGCGCGTTCGCCAGTTCCGTGCGCAGATGTTCGAGTTGCGCCTTCATCTTCTGGGCGTCCGAGAGCTTGCTCTTCTCCGCCTGCCATTTCGTCGTCATGTCGACGGAGCGCTTCTCGAGAGAGACCAGGTCCTGGTCGAGCGTCTTCAGACGGCTCTTCGACCCGGCATCGCTTTCCTTCTTGAGCGCCTCCTGCTCGATCTTGAGGCGCACGATTTCGCGGTCAAGCGAATCCAGCTCTTCCGGCTTGGAATCGACCTGCATCTTGAGCCGCGCCGCGGCCTCGTCGACGAGATCGATGGCCTTGTCGGGAAGAAACCGGTCAGTGATGTATCTATTGGACAACGTTGCGGCCGCAACCAACGCCGCGTCGGAGATCCGCACGCCATGATGCTGTTCGTACTTGTCCTTGAGGCCGCGCAGGATCGATATTGTGTCCTCGACAGAGGGCTGTGGCACGTAGACCGGTTGAAACCGACGGGCTAGCGCTGCATCCTTCTCGACATGCTTGCGGTATTCGTCGAGTGTGGTCGCACCCACACAGTGCAGTTCGCCACGCGCCAGTGCGGGTTTAAGGAGATTGGAGGCATCCATCGCGCCGTCGGCCTTGCCCGCGCCGATCAGCGTGTGCATCTCATCGATGAAGAGGATGATGCCGCCGTCGGCGGAAGTCACCTCGGAGAGCACCGATTTCAATCGCTCCTCGAACTCACCTCGGTACTTGGCACCTGCGATCAGCGCCCCCATATCGAGCGCGAGCAGTTTCTTGTCCTGCAAGCTCTCGGGAACGTCCCCATTGACGATCCGCAAGGCGAGCCCTTCGACAATGGCAGTCTTGCCGACACCCGGTTCGCCGATGAGAACCGGATTGTTCTTGGTCCGGCGTGACAGCACCTGGATTGTGCGGCGGATCTCCTCGTCGCGGCCGATCACCGGATCGAGTTTACCCTCGCGCGCGGCCTGCGTCAGGTCGCGCGCGTATTTTTTCAGTGCGTCATATGCATTCTCGGCCGATGCGCTGTCTGCGGTGCGGCCCTTGCGGAGCAAATTGATCGCGGCATCGAGATTCTGCGCGTTGACGCCCCCCTGGGCCAGGATCTTCGCCGCGTCACTGTTCTTGTCCGTAGACAAGGCCTGCAGCAGGCGCTCAACAGTGACGAAGCTGTCGCCGGCCTTTCCCGCCAGATCTTCGGCGGCGGTAAACAAGCGCGCCGTGTCCGGCGCCATATAGACCTGTCCTGCACCCGAGCCAGACACCTTCGGCAGTTTTGCCAGAGCCGCTTCGGTAGCGTGCAGAATGGCTCGAGAATCGCCGCCAGCCCGGTCAATCAGACCTGCGGCAAGGCCTTCATCGTCGTCGAGCAACACTTTGAGCACGTGGAGAGGCGTGAACTGTTGGTTGCCCTCCCTTGTTGCCAGGGATTGCGCCGACTGGATAAAGCCTTTCGCGCGGTCAGTGTATTTTTCAGCATTCATGGAGCCACCTCCCAGACCTGTGATCTGTCATCAGTCAGGAACGGAGCGACGATCCAGCGCGGCCCGAGCCGCCGCCGATCGCGCAATCTTGTCTTCAAGGCGATGTCGCAGCCTGGCGATCTCAATGACCATCCGCTCATGAGTGCCTTTGCCGATCTCCTCGACTTCGTCGAAGGCGCTGACAGTAAACGTGATCCGGCGCCCCTCGACTGCGATGACCTCGGCCGTAGCCGTGACCGTCTGCCCGACTGCGGTCGCCGCAAGATGCTGCACGTCGACCATGGTGCCGACCACGCTCTCACCTGGCTGAAGATGGTCACGAACGGCATTCAGGGCGGCATTCTCCATCGCCATGATCATGACTGGTGTCGCCAACACCGGCGGCAGGATGCTATCCTTGACCCGGTTGGCCAGATGTTCGGGCTTCACGACAAGCGTGAAGCGTCCGGTTGCGCCACTCGATATGACCTTCATCAGTCACGCTGCCTTCTTGAAGAGATCCTCGCCAGACTCCCAGTCCACAAGATGATCGAGAAACGCCATGGTACGCACTCCCGGAGTTGAACAGCGTGGAGGCTGACAGTGCGTGCGGGATGCTGTTTGCCATGCCGCTGCGCTGCCGCTCTGGAACTCAGAGCAACACGTGTGCCACGTCGGCGATACAATGATATCAAACAGTTATGTCGAAGGAAGGAAGAGGCTTGGGACAACTTGTCGAAAGGACAGCGGACAAAATGTCCGCGGTGTAGTTCGAAGTCGAGCCTCAGCGATCAGCGGAGATGAGCGGCCGTCGAAGCCGGCCTTGAAAGCCCTGTCGATGTGACCAGTTCGCTTTCCGTCGCCTAGTGGCGCTGATCATACATGATCGCGAGGGCGGCAAGAACGAGCAGGATGTACCCGCCATCGTAGTCGGCAGCGTCGTCGGTCGAGAGATCGAATTCCTGCCACACGCCGTCCAGTTTTCCCGCATCATGCTCGGCGATGACCTTGACAGCGACCTCGCGGATGGCATCGAACTGGGAAAAATCGAAATGCAGGCCTTCGTCGTCCACGAAAAGTCCGTGACTGTGTAGAAACGCAGCCATCGGCATCGTCGTCTCGCTGATGTAAAAGAGCAGGTCGTCGGCCTCCAATGGCCGATCCTGCGCCTGGGGCACGAGACCGACCTGATTGAGCAGGAGATGGGCCGACGCCTGCATGTCCTTCGAAAGCTGCTGCGTTGACAGAACGGTCATCTCGAAGTTCCTCGCTCTTCGCACAGCGGTTGACGCACGGCACTTAAACTGGCGCCCGCCGGACATATGACGGTCGCTCCGGCATCATTTGACGCGGCGCCCCCGGAAGTAACCGGCATTGGTGGTGTTTTCGCGGATGTTCGCTGTTTCGCCTTGCTCATCGTAGTTGTCTTCGCGATTCTTCGACAGCGCATCCTGCTTAGCTTCGCGATCGCCTCCGGTGCCCTTTGGACTACGATTAGCGGGCGGAACAGGAGGCATCTTGCCATGATGACGGCTCATTGCGACATCTCCCTGGTTTCAGACTGGACGGTGCGCCCGGTTGACGCTTCAACCGCTCCCGGCAATCCAGCAACGGTCATGCCAACCGGAACATTAAGCGATATCAAAGGCTTGATGGATGTGACAAACAGCCGACGGGACACTTTGTCTTTCCGGCAGGACGAAATGTCGTCGGCTCCCCGGTCATCGTCAATCCTCCGCAGGCAGCCAGATCGTAAACGTCGTACCTCTTCCAGGTTCGCTTTCAACTGAAATCTTGCCGCCTTGGCGCGTTACAAGCATCTGGCTGATGGAGAGCCCTAGACCTGTACCTTCCCGCCTCTTGGTGGTGAAAAACGGGTCGAAAATCCTCTGCATCACATCCGGTGTCATGCCGCCACCCGTGTCCGTCACGTCGATCACAACACCACGGCGCCTGCCTTCGTCTCGATCGAACGTCTGAAGCGTCAAACGCCCGCCGCCCGACATCGCATGAATCGCATTGACCAGGAGATTAACGAGCACCTGCTGCAATTCGGTACGGTTCATCGAGATCGCGCGTGAGGCGTGATACTCCGTTTCGACGCTAATCGTTGTCTTGTTCAGCAGATGCTGAACGAGCGGCAGCGTGTCGGTAACGACTGCGGCGGCATCGTATTGATCGGCAAAGCCGACATACTCCTGTGGCTTGGCAAATTGCAGAAGCCTGGTCACGATTTCGCTGACCCGATGCAACTGCTCTTCGATGAGCCGGAACTCCGTCTTTGCCTCATCAGCGCCAGAGCCCATCATCTCCTTGATGATCTCCAAATTGCCCTGCATGACCGCGATGGGATTATTGATCTCATGGGCTACGCCGGCGGTGATTTCGCCGATTGAGGCAAGCTTTTCGGACATGATGAGCTGCTTGGTGGTTGCCTCGAGCCGTTCGTTTGCTTGGACAAGTTTGCCGGTACGCTCATCTACACGCTGGTTGAGCTCCTCGTTCCAATATCGCAGCTGGGCGTCGCGCTCATGAAGCTGATCCAGCAGTCGATCCAGGTGAACCGCGACTTGCCCGATTTCGTCCCGTCCATTAACGGGCCCGGTTCGTGCGTCTAGCTCGCCGCTTTCAACTTTCGCAATGGTGCTCGTCATCCGCTCGAGTGGCCTGAAAATGCCCGCGGCCCATCTCAAAAAAAGCGGGACAGTGGCTGCAACCGCGACCAGAAAGGCCAGCGCAATCTGCAGAAGCGTATCACGCTTTGCTTCGGTGAACGGCTTCTGTAGATAGCCCGCATAGAGCATGCCGATGCGACGGTCATAGCTGTCACGGAGCGGCTCGTAGGCGGAAATGTACCAGTCGTCGACGACAAACGCGCTGTCCAACCACGTCTGGCCACGATCAAGAACCGCATTTCGAACATCCGCCGAGACGCGCGTGCCAATCGCACGCTGGCCCTCGAACATCCTCACGTTCGTGCTAACACGCACATCGTCGAGGAAGAGCGTCACGGTTCCACGACTGCCTTCCGGCAAGCCCGCGCCATTGAAAATCAGATCATTGATGGTGTCGACAAAAGCAAGATTCTGATTGAGCAGCATCCCACCAACCAAAGCGGCGTTGTGCCCATTCGGCAATTGAACCGGCGTCGCTGACTGCAGCACTAATCCCCGGCCTTCTTGCCTTCGCGTGGTTGGCGCGCTTCCCGGCGTCGCGATGATGTCGATCTGCGCGCGCTTCGGTAGCTCCGCGGAGATCGCAGCGAGCTCCGCAGGCTCGAACACATCAATCGCGGTTCGCGCTCGTCCCTCAAGCGCCGCGCTGACGACCGGCCAATTCCGGCGTGGCGTGGACACCATCTGAACTTCGCTTGCGACGATCGCGCCATCATCGGCGACAACGTAGAGAAAATCAAAGCCGTGCGCCTGTGCTATATCCTTGAGGTAAACGCTCAGAGCCCCATGCTCGTAACCTTGGGCCTGCACAATCGACTGAAAGCGCGCGGAGTTGACTGACGATGTCAGATCACCCTCCGTGCTCTCCAGAATACGCGCGAGATATTGTCTGGCGATAGTCAAGTCGTCATGGACCTTGGACCTCAACGCCGCGTCGAACTTCGTGTTCCAGCGGTAGATGCTGATTCCGAGAAGCAGCGGAAGGATGACGAGCATTGGCAGGAGCGCCATCGCCAGCAGGCGATAGCGCACTGAGGCTCTGTCAAGAGCAAAAGCCGAAATCAGAGTTGCCAGCTTGCGCATTTGCGATCGATGGTTTTACGCGAGATGCCGAGCCGGCGTGCCGCTTCCTCGCGGTCGCCTCCCGTCTCGCGCAGTACAAAAACGATATGTCGCCGCTCCACGTCCGCGAGCGTGACGTCACCCATCGAACTTTCGACGCGCGGTTTCAGATAATCCTCTCGGAATTCACCAAGGATCACAGTTCGCTCTATCAGGTTACGCAGCTCCCGAATGTTGCCGGGCCAATCGTATCGCGCGAGAAACGTGCGCATCCCGACATCGATCGGAACGCGCGGCATGCCGAGCTGCTCGGAAATCTCGTTCATGAAGACCTCGGCGAGGTCGAGCACATCCTGGTCTCGATCCCGCAGAGCCGGAAGATTGATCTGCATGATGTTGATACGGAAGTAGAGATCCGCACGAAAGGTACCTGCCGCAACCCGCTGCTGCAGATCGGCGTTGGTCGCGAAGACAAAACGAGCATCCACCGGCACCTCTCGCTCTGAGCCGACGGGGCGCACCCGCCGATCCTCAAGGACACGCAAGAGCTTGCTCTGCAGGTGGTGAGGAAGTTCACCGATCTCATCCAAGAAGAGAGTGCCACCCTGTGCGAACATGAACAGGCCCTCTCGCGCCTTCCCCGCGCCGGTGAACGCGCCCTTCACATGGCCGAAGAGTTCACTTTCAATCATTTCTGCCGGAATTGCCCCGCAATTGACCGGGACAAACAGCTTGTCCGCTCGACTTGACAGTGAATGAAGCGATCGAGCGGCAACCTCCTTGCCTGTTCCGGATTCGCCAGTAAGCAGAATTGGCGTCGGTAAGGGCGCCACCCGGGCAATGGTCTCGCGCGCTCTTTGAATCGCCGCAGATGCCCCAAGCAGTTTGTTGCGCAGATACAGTGGACGCGACGATGACTTCAGCTCGTGGCGCAGTACGAAGTTCTCTCGCTGCAGCCGCGCCCGATCGAGGCACCGCGCCACAGCGTTTAGCAACTGATTGGATCGGAACGGCTTGATGACAAAATCGATGACGCCGATGCGCAATGCCCCAATGGCTGTGTCCAGATCGGCATAGGCCGTCATCAGAATGACATCGGTAAAGAACCCGATCGCCCGCTGTTCCGCAAGCCAGTCGAGGCCGCTTTTTCCAGCCATGACGTTGTCGAGAATGACGACGTCGAAATGTTGCCCATCGACCTTCCGCGATGCGTCCTTGGCGTCCGCAGCCTCCTCGATCAGCTTGCAGCGCGGTCGCAGGAGTTTGACGAGGAAATTGCGTATCCCCGGTTCGTCGTCAACGATGAGAACGGAGGCTTGCGCCAGCCAAGGGCCGAATTCCGGGTCAACCACCGGCTCGGCAACTTCACGGGGGCTCTCCTTAGACATACAGGTCTCTCCCGGCTCCGCTCTTGGCGGCAACTATCTCACGGCGAAGCGATGGCCCTCTCCAGCGCGACAGGGTGCGGCAGTTGCAGACCGAGCCACAGCATAGGAGAAGCGCCATGATGTAGAGCGTGCGATCATAGACAAGATTGGGTGCCACGCCATGGTCGAGCCGCACTGGACGCAAGGTGGCAATCAGAGCCGGACCAACGATGCCGGCAGCCGACCCGGCGGCGATCAGCGCGCCGTGGATGGCGCCGACCATCTGCATCCAGAACGTGACTGTAGGATAGGCCGGAACAGCCGCAATCGTCCAGTTGCAGAATGCCGAGAGATGCGCCGAAATGGTCATCCTGTCTCTCCCCCTCTTTCTCTCGCTCTCCACGACAACTGCGTCGAGCGGGTAACGCCTGTACGCTTGGCTCACCCTTCCTTAGCGGGATGTGGAGCGACGGCTTCTTGCCCTGATGGCGGGCCTTCGGAAGGGGTCGGATGATTGCCGAGAAAGGCAGGCGCCAAATCCTCATCGACGATGATTGTCGCCGCCCGCGGCGTTTGCGGATTACCTTCGATGTCAAGACGGATCGCCGCATCGAATAGAATCGCTCTTACGTCATCGGCCGTCAGAACATCCTTTGCGACGAGCTTGCGGACCAGGGCCTGCAGGATGAGCGCATTAATCGGTCCATCTCCGAGCGATGTCGTATGTGCCATCGAAATGCTGTTCCTTGTGGTGCCTTTCAGGTGAAGAAGCGTCTAATCAGACGTTTCCCGAATTGTCGTTGAACGTGGCTCGCAGTAGCGAGAAGGCCTGCCGAACACCGTGAAGCTGGTCGATCAGATGCAGGATCACGTCGATGCCTTCGTCGTTGACTCCGAAGTCACCTTTGAGGTCCTGGATCAAGTGCGCGCGCGCGACGTCTCCATCAGAAAACAGCACCCCCGAAGCGGACTCAGCCGGAATGAGCCATCGCTGCTCGAGCCATAACTCGAGTGTCTGTACGCGCAGCCCCGATGAGGCCAGGAACTCCTGCTTGTTCAAGGTCATTTCTAACTACCTTCGCGTGGATTGAAATCTTTGCCCTTGCTCCAGCTCCCGACGAATGCCTCCAACTCCGGATCCGGCGATTTCGGCAACATCACTTTCAACTTTACGAGTTCATCCCCGCTGCCACCGCCGAGGCGCGGTGCGCCCTTGCCTTTGAGGCGTAGCGTGGTGCCTGTGTTCGACCCTTTCGGCACGGCCATTGTCACATCGCCGGTTGGCGTCGGAACGCGGATATGGCCGCCCAGAACAGCTTCGGTCAGCGAGATCGGGAGCTCGAGAAGTATGTTGTCGCCCTCGCGCGTGAACCGCCGATCCGGCATTACCTCGACTTCGATGAGGGCATCGCCCGCGGCACCTTTGCCGGCCCCAGCGGCTCCTTTTCCCTTTAGGCGCAGGACTTGTCCGTCAACCATTCCCGGTGGGATCTTCACGTCGAGCGTGCCGCCGTCGGGCAACGTGATCCTTTTGTTCGCACCTTTGATCGATTCGACGAATTCGATCGGGAGACGGTAGTGCAGATCCTCCCCGCGCCGGTTCGCTCGCGCGCGCTGTCCGCGCCTCAGCAGGTCCGCGAACGCGTCGTCCGAATCCATGAAGTCGGCAAAGCCGGCGCCACTTGTGTAGACATGAGGATCGCCGACATCGGCGTAGTCGCGATAATAATGATGTTGCGGACGCTCTGTACCCGCCGCATCGATCTCGCCGCTATCGAAGCGCTTACGTTTGTCAGCGTCGCCGAGGAGATCGTAGGCGGCGGCAACCTCCTTGAACTTCTCCTCGGCCGCCTTGTCGCCAGGATTGAGGTCGGGATGCAGCTTTTTCGCGAGCTTCCGATAGGCCTTCTGGATGTCAGCTGCCGAAGCTGAGGCCGAAACTCCGAGGACATCGTATGGATTGTCAGCCACTCACCGCTCCCGACGACGAACGTATTTCGACACGGTAAAGACCGGGCCTGTCATTGGCGAGCGACAAGCGAGCACCAAATCCAGATTATTCAACATGCCCGGGATCCACATATTTAGGGTAGTTCTTCAGTTGTTGAGGCGTCATTCGCGCGGGATCTGGCGCCCCTGGGACGCCGCGGGGACCAAGTAGAGCCCGCGCGATGTCATCCTCCGTCAATCGCGGCTTGCCGTCATCGAGTTGCCCATTGCCTCCGAGACTCGCTGTCATTGTGTTCCAATCTCCGCACGTGGTTCAAGGACGATCCAGGCCGGAGCCGGCTGCCCGATCAGGACGGCTTCGACGCTGCGCTCAACGTTGTTCGGGTCGCCTCTCCTCGTTTCTTTCGCCTGAGCGCTGCTCCTCCGAAGGCCCGCGGCGCGGGGCAGCGTCCATTTCCGTCCGTGGTTCCGGCCTCATGGCTGGCACGGCCGCCCGTGGCTCGGACCTGGACTCGGATTCTGGTCTGGCCATCAGCGCCGGCCGGGGCATAGGTTCGGGGCGAGCCTCCGGCCTTGGCACAGATTCGGGCCTTGCCTCGGGCTGACGGATATCCTCCCGCCGCGGCTCGGCCGGTAGAGCCTGATCACGCCGTCCCTGCTCGGTGGCAGATCGATCTTCCGGGGCAATGGGTCTCGGAGCTGCCTCCGGCAGCGCCTTTCGTTGACGCTCGAGTTCACTTTCAGGCGCGGCTCTTCTACTTTCACCCGCCGGTGACTTGGGTTCCGTCACGGGAGCGTCCGACTGACGTCGAGGGTTTTCGGACTCGCGCTCTTCCAGATTCGACGGCAAGACCTCGCCGGGTGCGTTTGGCCGAACGATATCCCGCCCGGTCAGGACCGTCGGGCGTGGAGTGGCCGCAACGGGCGGCGCACCGCCGTTTGCCCTGTTGAACAAGCGAGTGTCATGGCTCGCGCTCTCAAGGTGCTTGCGTTGCAAAGGCGTGGGCGCGAAATGTTGTTCTTGAGCGATGTGTCGGTCCGCGGCCGTCGGACGAGCCTCGATACCCCCTCGACCGCCATTGTAGCTGACGTTGTTCACCCTCTGATTGACGACGACGGTCTTCTGATAGACGTTTCTGATCGTCACGTTCTGTATGTTGTTGACGGTGCTGTTGTAGTAGAATTGACCGCGGTCCCAGCGGCCACCTTCATAGCCACTACCCGAATAGCCAAAGCCATAGTTGACGCCGCCGTAGAAACCGACGCGCTCACCCCAATAGCCGGGGTGAAAAATGTAGGCTCCCGCAAGCCAGCCCCAGTAGCCGGGCGTCCATAACAGGCCCGATCGCGGAGGCTGCACCCACGTTCCCGGCACCCAATAGTAGTCGCCGGCATCCTCGTCCCATGACCAATACCCCGGAGACCAGAGATAGCCCGGCGCTGGCACCGGGGGTTGCGCGTAACTAGGCAATGGCGGCGGCGGCGTCTCGGCAGCTACGACTGGCGAGCAGGCAGCCTCCTGGGCAAACGCGGGCGTCGACCTCATACAGACGTTTCCAAGCAGTAAGAAGACGAGCACTACGGAGGATGTTGTCGTCAACAGTCGCTTCAACATATGAGAACCTTCTGCGAGAACGCGTTACTATTCGCGTGATGCAAGACACCGTTCGCGCAAGCGAACGGTGTCAGTTCAGTACCGCCCTATCGACCTGGCTGAAGTGTCATACTCTCCAGTCCTGCCGCTACGATCAGGCCGGTTTCCGCCTGCACGCTCAAGGGTTGCAGCGCGATGCTGTTGTTCGAACCACCCAGAAGCACATTGCCGCCCACGCCGACGACTGCTGCGGCCATGGCATCGACACCGACGTAAGTGCCGGCGATATCGCCGCGGCCAGGCTGCGCGATAGGCGCGAACACCGTCCAGGCAAGCGCGGTGCTCTCGGTAATGCCGATGTCGAGACCGACCTTCTGAATCGTGGCGATATAATAGTCTTCTGGCAGTCCGTTGACGCGCAAGACGCAGGCCAGATTCGTGACCGCGCCCACGATAAAGCCGATGCTCGGACCGCCCTTGCATTGAAGCACGCCGACTTGCACTTTTTGCGCGGGCTGCTGGGCCTGCGCGGTGGATACCAGGGCGGTCAGCATTGCTCCGGCAAAGGCAGTGAGGACCGTCGAACGTCGTCGCATAAGAATGCTCCTACAAAATGAAGGCGGAATGCCTTCAAGACTTCTGCTGATGTTTGAGTAAGAAGAAGCAATCGGGATTGCATTCCAGCACTTTTGAGAACCGGAGTTTCGTCCCGACGGCGGCGCAAAGCACGACTGGCAGACGCAAGCTCGCGCCCGCGCCTGCAGGGGCGCGCTATTTCGAATTCTTCTTATCGTCGTCTATTTCGGTGAATTCGGCGTCGACGACATTGTCCTCGCCTGAACGCGGCGCAGAACCAGGAGCCGCGTGCGCGGAACTCTGCATGGCTTCCGCAAGCTTCATCGAGTGCTGCTGCAACGAGTTCACTTTCGTGTTGATCGTCGTGGCATCATCGCCTTTCAATGCTTCGCGCAAATCAGACATCGCGCTTTCGATCGCGTTGCGGTCCGATGTCGCGAGCTTCGCGCCATGATCGGCGACTGTCTTCTCGGTCGCATGCAGAAGCGCCTCGGCGACGTTCTTCGCCTCTACCGCTTCCTTTCGCTTCTTGTCCTCCGCAGCATGCGCCTCGGCATCCTTAACCATCTTTTCGATGTCGCTCTCGGACAGACCACCCGAAGCCTGGATCTGGATATTCTGTTCCTTGCCGGTGCCCTTGTCCTTGGCCGACACGTTGACGATGCCGTTGGCGTCGATGTCGAAGGTTACCTCGATCTGGGGCATGCCACGCGGTGCCGGAGCAATACCGACGAGATCGAACTGGCCAAGGAACTTGTTATCGGCAGCCATCTCGCGCTCGCCCTGGAAGACCCGGATCGTCACGGCATTCTGGTTGTCCTCCGCGGTGGAGAAGACCTGGCTCTTCTTCGCCGGAACCGTGGTGTTGCGCTCGATCAGCCGGGTGAATACGCCGCCCAGCGTCTCGAGGCCCAGTGACAGCGGCGTAACGTCGAGCAACAGCACGTCCTTGACGTCGCCCTGCAGCACGCCGGCCTGGATAGCCGCGCCGACGGCGACGACCTCATCGGGGTTAACACCCTTGTGCGGCTCCTTTCCAAAGATCTTCTGCACGACTTCCTGGATCTTCGGCATGCGGGTCTGGCCGCCAACGAGGACGACTTCGTCAATGTCCTTAGCCGTGAGTCCGGCGTCCTTCAGGGCATTGAGGCACGGCTCGATCGTCCGCTGAACGAGGTCCTCGACCAGGGATTCGAATTTGGCGCGCGTAATCTTGACCTGAAGATGCTTCGGGCCGGAGGCATCCGCCGTGACGAACGGCAGATTGACTTCCGTCTGGGCGGCAGTGGAAAGTTCGATCTTCGCCTTTTCAGCCGCTTCCTTGAGGCGTTGAAGAGCGAGCTTGTCTTTGCGCAGATCAATACCTTGCTGCTTCTGGAACTCGTCGGCAAGGTAGTTGACCAGTCGCATGTCGAAGTCTTCGCCGCCCAGGAAGGTGTCGCCGTTGGTCGCCTTCACCTCAAACACCCCATCGCCGATATCGAGAACGGAGATGTCGAAGGTGCCGCCGCCGAGATCGTAGACGGCGATCTTGGCCTGCTTCTTCTTGTCCAGACCGTAGGCAAGCGCCGCCGCAGTCGGTTCGTTGATTATGCGCAGAACCTCAAGACCGGCGATCCTGCCAGCGTCCTTGGTGGCTTGACGCTGCGCGTCGTTGAAATAGGCGGGAACAGTGATGACGGCCTGGGTGATCTTCTCACCGAGATTGGCTTCCGCCGTTTCCTTCATCTTCTGCAGGATGAAGGCCGATATCTGCGAAGGCGAATACGGCTTGCCCTCGGCCTCCACCCAGGCATCGCCATTGGACGCCTTGATGATCTTGTAGGGGACGAGCGTCTTGTCCTTCTCGACCGTCGGGTCATCGTAGCGGCGGCCAATCAGGCGCTTCACCGCAAAGATGGTGTTGGTTGGATTGGTCACCGCCTGCCGCCGGGCCGGCTGCCCGACCAGACGTTCGCCATCAGACGAGAACGCCACGACGGAAGGTGTGGTGCGCGCACCCTCAGCGTTCTCGATGATACGCGTGTTCTTGCCATCCATGACCGCGACGCATGAATTGGTCGTGCCAAGGTCGATTCCGATCACTTTTGCCACGTCGCGCTCCTCTACTTTTTCGTTGATCGACTATGTGCGGCTTGCGTCCCTGCGCCATTACAGTTGAGCAACACATGTGCCACATCACGACCCGCACGATTTCAACGACTTACGCTACATGACCGTGACAAGCCGGACATTTTGTCCGAAGCGCGCCGGACAAAATGTCTGTTGGTTTCACCGCGCATGACGCGTCAGTAGGTCGGGCATAGCCGATGGCTGCGGAAGGTTCGTCTGTTGTCGCTGGACAAGCTGTCCGTCGATCCAACGAAGTCACTTCGTAAGCTGTTGACGTTGTTCAGTCAGCCGGGTGGCACGCATGTTGCGACAGAACTTCTCGATATCGTTCACTCGATAACGTTGACCAATGGGGTATTCGGTTCAGATCTTCGGCTAGCGCGGGCAATGACAATGACCAATCAAACGTTGAATGTCTCGGTACGACGCCTCGCATTCACCGACCGCAATGACGGCGAGTTCGTTCGTGTGGTTCCGGTTGAAGCTCCCGTTGCAATCGAGGTCTGCGGGATCGGCTACGCCGTGATGATGGCAACACCGTCGGACCTGCGCGACTACGCGGCGGGGTTCGCGCTGGCCGAAGGCCTCGTCAAGCACGTAGAGGAACTCGATGACGTCATCATCCACGAAACGGAAGGCGGTTGGATCATCCGGCTCACCTTGCCTCCGGAGGGAGCTGCAGTCGCATTGGAGCGCGCTCGCAGGCGCGTATCGGAGAGCAGCTGCGGGCTCTGCGGATTGGAAAACATCCAGCAGGTCCTGCGCCCCGTGCCGCCGATAGCAACCCGAATCGCCACCAACCGGGAAGCCATCGCGCATGCGTTAAGCGCTCTGCAGCATCATCAGCTACTCGGTCGATCCACCGGCGGAACACATGCGGCGGCATTCTGCCGCCCCGATGGGTCGATCCTCTACGTTCGGGAGGACGTCGGCCGGCACAATGCGCTCGACAAGCTGATCGGCGCCCTGGCATTCGCAGGTATCCAGGCGGCCGACGGCTTCCTCCTGCTCTCGGCCAGGTGCAGCTACGAACTTGTTGAGAAGGCTGTCCGCGCAGGATCTCCGATGCTTGTCACCATTTCGGCGCCTACGAGCCTTGCGGTCGAACGCGCGGAGAACGCCGGCCTCACGCTCGTTGCATTGGCTCGCCCGGATTCAGCCCTGGTCGTTTGCGACGTGCATGGAAACATCTCGCAATGAACGCCTGAACGCACAAAGAGGTGATTGCACAGACGGATTGTCGCAACAACGATCAAGCGCAGATCGCTTGAAACGAAATCCCCTCGACAACGCCGATCCCCGTCAGTGTGATCGCCTCGCTAACTGAGCGATCGACTGGATCTCCCGGTGGCAATACGAAACCATCGACCCGGACCTTAGTTAGCGCAGATAGCCGAACAGACCGTTTGGCGTGCCACCGAAGAGAGACATCGTGCCTGCGCCTGCCGCAGCCAAAGCGAAAAAACCTCCGGCCATGGTGACGTTCTTCAACAGCTCGGTGACATTACCCCTGTGGGCATCATAGCCCGTAACGAGGCACCACAGACCGAGCAAGATGCTTGCTGTGCTCGCGGGATAACCGATGACGACCGCCAGTCCGCCGACCAATTCGCACAATCCGATCAAATAGGCAAAGAACGCAGCGTCGGGCAATCCGAGGGCTCGAAGGCCAGGAACCAGCTTGGCCTCGCCGCCGCGCAGCTTCAATGCTCCCCACACAATAAACGGAACGCCCAGAAACAACCGCGCGATGAAAAGAGCACCATCGTACATATCAGCCTTCTCCCCTGTCCCGCCATCGAACGCGCCAGCCACGTCGGGCAGGCAGCATTAGAGATTACTCCGACGTCCGCGGAGTCCCAGCCTGCCGCAATCGCGGCAACACTGTAGGTGGATTCCAGGAACGCAAGCACGGATCGTCGGGATCGCCGGGCAATGCGAGTCACGCCAAGGCTTCACGATTCCGCCGCCACACGCTAACGCGACGCATCGCCGTGACAGTGGCATTTCCCAAGCGCAGGTAGTCGACCCATCAGAACCCGGTGACGCTGAAATCATTCGGGCGATTGCGTGACCATTTTGGGAGCGAGTAGGCATCTCAGCTCGCCACACCGACTTTCGCGGGCCTCAACGAACGTGATCCGATCGAATAACCAGGCTGTACGACGGTCGTGACCGTGCCGCTTGGCACTGACGGATCTTGGACCTGGAACATGGCCTCGTGAAAGTGAGGATCAAATCGGTGTCCGGTCGGATCAAGCTTCTTGACGCCATGCGCTTCCAATGATCGCAGCAGCTCCTTTTCGGTAAGCTCCACACCCTCGACAAACGTCTTGAAGGGGCCGGCATCGTCGCGCAGTTCCGCAGGAAGACTGGATATGGCACGTTCTAGATTGTCCGCGACATTGACCATATCGCCTGCGAACTTGGTCACGGCGTATTGCCGCATGTCGTTCAACTCGCGCTCAGCGCGCCGGCGTACATTCTCGGCATCCGCGAGCGCTCGAAGCAGGCGATCCTTAAGATCAACATTTTCCGCCACGAGCCGCGCAATAGCATCATGCGCGTCTTCTGCTGTGCCCAGCGCGGGGCTCGCCGCATCTGGCGATCCGGAAACTGCTTCCCTTGCGAGATCATCAGGCGTCACCTTCTCTACATCTTGTCCCACCTGATGAGTCCCTCCTTGAGAGGAGTGTGGTTGAATCTGTCTGTTGTGATGCGGATTCTTGGATGGGCCGTTGTTGGTCATGGCAGATCTCTTATCTCGCCGTTGATATGTCGTTTGGAGGTCAGTCGGAGGAGCGACCTTCTTCGCTCGGCCGAACCGGCCATCTACCGCGCATCGCGAAGCTCCAGGCCCAGGCCAATCAGCGTGCAGCCCTGGAAAAGCAGGTCGACCGACAACAACAGACCAAGCAGCCAGAGACTGTTGAGTGGCCACCCTAAGAGAAACGCCAATCCTGCGATCGCGGTGAGCAATCCGGAGGCCAATAGCCAGCCCCAGCCACGATCTCCCCTTGCTTTGAAGCTAAGCAGCAGGCGCATGAGGCCGGACGCGATCGTGAAAACGGCCAATATGAGGGTCAGAACAAGCGAAGCGATTGCTGGATCCAGAATGATTGTCGTACCGGCCGCGGCATAGAAAAAACCGCTCAGGCCCCAAAGAAAGAACCCGCGCCAGTTCTTGACCCTGAACGCATGGACGATCTGGAAAGCGCCCGCGACGATCATCAAGACGCCGATGTAGAAGATCGTTGCTATAGTCGCCAATAGCAGGTTGCTGGCAGATCCGAAGCCCAGCAGAACAAAAAGAATGCCTAGGGCGACGAACCAACCCCATTTCGCACGGGCTTCGGTCATTATTCCCGTGAACGCTCGCAGCGGTTCTGACGTCCCAGTTATCTGCGCCATGAATGATTTGCCCAGAGATCGAGTTGCTCTCGGTAGATTGCGAGTCCTACTGCCGCTGTACGCAGATCCATCTCCTGCGATGCATACGACGCCATTCTCGCAACACCGGCAACGCAATCGCCGTGCCAGAGCGCAGCCGCTGCAATTTCAATATGTTACAGAGATCGCCTTCTTTAGAAGGCCATTTTGTCCGGGATCCTTCGGACAAATTGACCGGGGTCGAGGTTGCTGCGGTCGGCGTGCGTCAGGCGCGAGAAAGGATCACGATCCGCAAGGCGCAATTTAGCAATCGATCACCTGCAAACGGCGCAACTCCGCGAGCACAGCCAGCAACGGGAGCCCGATAATCGTAAAGTAGTCGCCGTCGATCTCGGTGAAAAGCAGTACACCCTCGCCGTCAATCCGATAGACACCAGGGCTTTGCAGCGCAGACGGCCCTACCCGCGCCAGGTAACGACCGATGTACCCGGGATCGAGTTTGCACATGGTCAAGCGCGCAACGCCGACATGACGCCAAACGACATTTCCATCGCGCGCCACCACGGCAGCGCTGTTCACCTGATGGCTGCGGTCGGACAGAAGGAGAAGGCGCTTGCGGCCTTCATCCATATCCGCGGGCGTGCGCAGAATTTCACCGTCTAGCGCCAAGACCTGCTTGCAGCCTAGAACGACAGCACCCGAGTTCCGTGCGCTGATCTCGGTCGCCTTGGCTTCCGCGACAACAAGGGCAACATCTCCCGGAGAGCTGCCGGTTTCAACAAGAGGCGCTTCGAGTGCTCCGTCATCGAGATCGGCAGCCTGAAGCTCAACACTTATCCCCGCATTCTTCAGCAACTGCTCGGCGAGCGGAGACTCCGAAGCAAGAATGATACTGGTAGTCATATCGCAGGCCTTCTCCGTTCGAGTTCGATGGCGGCTTGAGGTACTCGGTCGCGTGTCACCATCTCGAACACACCACAAGCGCGCCGTCGTTCAAGCCGGCGATCCGACGCGTGACGCCGGCGTCGGCCTGTCCGGGGTCGACGGCTTATCGTGAGGAAAAAGCTCAATCCCTGTTGGGATGGCCTCCACGTAGAGCGACTGGCTTGGGAAGGCGAAATCAGATCCGGCTTTTTTTACGATCGCTTTGATGGCGTACGCCAGCTCCTCCTTTATCCTCAGCCAGTCCCCCCAAACCGTGGTGCGGGTAAAGCAGTAGACCATGAGATCAATCGACGAGTCATTGAATTTATCAACACGCACGAACGCTACGGCTTCGGGTGGGTGAACGAAAGCGGCACTACCGAGGATATACGCCTCGATCGCATCACGGATGTCGCGGAGCTGCTCGATGGTCGTGCCATATTCGAGGCCGATGATCCAGGAAATGCGCCGGAACTGCATCTGCGAGAAATTCGTGACGGCATTGTCCGCCAAATACGAGTTCGGGACGAATACGGGGGCTTGATCAAACCGGCGGACTTTCGTCGTCCGAAGACCAATGGTTTCGACCGTGCCCTCAACAATTCCCTCGGCAAGTATCCAATCGCCGTTTCGAAACCGCTGCTCGCCGATAATGAAGATTCCAGAGATCAGATTCTTGAACAGATTCTGCGCGCCTAACGCCACGGCAACACCGACGAGCCCGAAACTTGCCAGCACTGGTCCGACGTGGATACCCCAGACCTCCAGAACCGCGGTGGCGCCCAGCGCAACGATGATGGCGCGTCCGACCCTGACCGTCCAACCGATCATGGCCTGGCTGAAGATCGGCGTCCGGCCATCCAGAATCGTGCATAGCGGCCCGATCACCTCGAACAGCGCCCAGAAGATCGTGAATGCGGTCAAGGAGCGGTCGATCTGGAGGAGCCCATCCTTGAGCCTCTGATTGGTCAGCACGAATTCGCCGATAATGAATACGGCAAGGACGATCGGAACAAACTGAATCGGCGGAGCAAGCGCCTCGACGATCGTGCGGTTGAGGCCCACTTTGCTCGACGACCAGGAGTGGATACGAGATACGATAAAGCGGCTAAAGAAGCGCCGGATCAGCACCGCGATCGCAAGAATGACGATCGAGACGATGAAGTGTCCGACAGTCAGGTCCAGGATGCTTCGCTGCCAGAACGAAAGGAAGATCGTCCAGAGCGCAGTCAGATCGTTATTCGCATTATGTGTCATGTGGGAACTTGCCAGAGACGGTCGTGCTTTCCGCCAAAGCATGCGGTTCCGCGATAGGCGAGGCGGTCAAATGAACGGAGCTGAATTAGCGCAACCACAGCCGGATCACGCCCGAGACGATGCCGACCGCAACAACGCTTGCGATCCAGATCGCAGCCATCCACACGAGTCGTCGCCATAGCGGAATCCGCACCTGCATCAGTGATACCCTGTGGCACCAGCCTTGCCGCGAAACACCCAGTAGGCCCAACCTGTGTAGGCAAGGATGAGCGGAATGATCACGCAGGCCCCTACCAGCATGAATAATTGGCTTTCAGCTGGTGCCGCGGCATCCCAGATCGTAATCGCGCGCGGGACGGCGTAAGGATAGATGCTGATCCCGAGCCCGATGAAGCTCAGCAGGAACAGCGTAAGGGCCATGAGAAACGGCACCCGTTCGAGCTCCCGTTTCAGGCTCCAGAAGAATGTTACCGCGCAGATCAGCACCAACAAGGGCACCTGTGCTGTCAACAAGACGCCAGGCATCGCGAACCATCGTCGCCAATAGTCATAGTCGAGAAACGGCGTCACGGCGCTGACGGCTCCCAACGCCAGGAGCGTGCCGGCGCCGAGCCAGAACGCGGCACGGCGCGCGTGACGTTGGCTCGTCCCCTCCGTCTTCCAGATCAGCCACGTTGCGCCGAGCAGCGCATAACCGATCACAACCGCGACGCCGGTCAGGATGCTGAATGGGCTTAGCCAGTCGAGCCAGCCGCCGGCATATGCATCATTGACGACGTGAATGCCCTGCAGAATTGCTCCAAGCGTCACGCCTTGCGCGAAAGCCGCAACCAGGGAGCCCAACCAGAACGCAACGTCCCATAGTGGCCGATGCCGTGGATCGCGCCAGCGGAACTCGAAGGCGACGCCACGGAAGACCAGCCCGAGCAGCATCGCAATCATCAACGGGTAGGTGGCTGGGAGGATGATCGCATAAGCGATCGGAAATGCCGCCAGTAAGCCCCCGCCCCCCATCACGAGCCACGTCTCGTTGCCATCCCAGACCGGCGCGATCGAATTCATGGCCTGGTCGCGCTCATTGCCGACCGCGAAGGTTGGAAACAGAATTCCGATGCCAAGGTCGAACCCGTCCATGACGACATAAGCCATCACCGCAAAGCCGATAATGGCTGCCCAGAGGGTGGTAAGGTCGATACTATACATGGCCTCACTCCGCCGCTGTCAGA
Source organism: Bradyrhizobium ganzhouense (assembly GCF_049949285.1). Lineage (NCBI taxonomy): Bacteria > Pseudomonadati > Pseudomonadota > Alphaproteobacteria > Hyphomicrobiales > Nitrobacteraceae > Bradyrhizobium > Bradyrhizobium ganzhouense. The sequence goes on along the minus strand of NZ_CP181318.1, from coordinate 3,662,168 downwards.
GGTACGCCGACGCTTGTCGCCGGCGTAATGCCTGCAGCTCGCTGCGGGACCATGGGCGGCTCCTTCTCGCCCGGCGCGGGCGGTTTCGCCATCAAGCGCAGCAGATAGTAGGTGCCAGCGCCGAAGGCCGCGAAGTACACCAGTACGAAAGCGACAAGGGAGACCGCCACAGCCGGCGCCGCCAGCGGCGAATGTGATTCCGCCGTTCGCAACAACCCATAGACGGTGAAGGGCTGCCGACCGACTTCCGTTGTCACCCATCCAGCGATCACCGCGACAAAGCCGGCCGGTCCGAGAGCGACGCAGGCGCGATGCAACCAAGGCCAGTCGTAGAGCTGCCTCCGAAAGCGGGCGAGCAGGCTCCACAGGCCGAGACCGAGCATCGCAAATCCGAGTCCGACCATAATACGGAAGGACCAGAACACGATCGGCACCGGCGGCCATTGATCACGCGGAAAGTCGCTGAGACCCGGCAGCGGCGCATCCGGATCGTGTTTGAGAATTAACGACCCCAGGCGTGGCACCTCGAGTTTGTAGCGAACCTGCGCGTCCTCGTTGCTGGGGAAGCCGAAGAGAATGAGTGACGCGCCATCCGGGCTGGGTTCGTAGTGCCCTTCAATAGCGAGAACCTTGGCAGGCTGGTGTTCCAACGTATTGAGCCCATGAGCGTCACCTGCGAGGATCTGGATCGGGGTGACGATCGCAGCCATCCACATCGCCATCGAAAACATCTTCCGCGCGCCCGCATTGGTGCGATCCCGCAGCAAATGCCAGGCGCCAACACCGCCAACCACGAACGCCGTCGTCAGATAGGCCGCGATCACGGTGTGGACGAGGCGATACGGAAAACTCGCGGTGAAGATGATCGGGATCCAGGATCCAGCTGGTACGAATTGATCCTTCGCATTGATCGCGAATCCTGCTGGTGTCTGCATCCAACTATTCACCGCAATGATCCAAGTCGCCGAGATCAGCGTACCAAGCGCCACCATGCAGGTGGCGAAGAAATGAAGGCTCTTGCCGACCTTGGTCATGCCGAACAGCATGACGCCGAGGAAGCCGGCCTCCAGAAAGAAGGCCGTCATCACCTCATAGGCCATGAGCGGACCGATGATTGGTCCGGCCCTGGTGGAGAATACCGACCAGTTCGTACCGAACTGATATGAGAGCACCACGCCTGAGACGACGCCCATGCCAAACACGACGGCGAAAATCTTGAGCCAATAGCGGAACAGGTTGGCGTAGACGCCCTGCCCCGTCTTCAACCACAACGCCTCGAGCACCATCAGATAGCTCGCAAGCCCGATCGAAAAAGAAGGGAATATGAAATGGAACGAGACAGTGAACGCAAACTGGGCACGGGCCAGCATCACCGAGTCGAGATTGTCCAGCAATGTCATCTCCTTACCTCAGGATATCAGTCCCGGCACTTCGTCATGCGCAGCCGACTAAACGGCAACAACACGCACTGGAATGGACTTAGCTGCCGGCGTCCCACTGATCTTATCGTAATAATCGAGAGGTAACAGCGGATTGAGCTCGGGGTAGTATCCAGCGACCGATCCGCGCGGCATCGGATAGTCTAGCACCGTCAATCCGCTCACGCGCCTCTGTACGCCGTCATCGCTGATCGTTTCGAGCGCGATGCTCGACCTATCTTCGAGCCCCCGCGCGGCTCGATCCTCGGCATTCATGAAGAGAACCATGCGGTCATTGTAGACACCGCGGTAGCGATCATTGTTGCTGTAGATTGTCGTATTGAACTGATCGTGAGAGCGAATGGTTGCCAATCGCAGCATCTTGGGATCCGAAACTGGCGCGTTCACCTCCAGACCCGGCAGAAGCAGGAAATTCGCCTTGCCGTTGGGAGTTGGCCACACCAGACGGCGCGGCGGCACGTCGAGGTGAAGACCTCTCGGGCTTTCGATGCGCTCGGAGAAGTCGCTGTAGATCTCCGGATAGACTTCTGCGATCTTGTCACGAATTAGACCGTAATCCTCGCTATACCTCCTCCAGTCGACCTTGCTGTTCGGCAACGTCGCCTGCGCGATGCGGCAGACGATTTCCACTTCCGGAAGCAGGTGCGAGCTAGCGGGCGACAACACGCCACGAGACGCGGTGACGTTTGACATCGAGTCCTCGATCGTCACGAATTGCTCACCGGCTGCAGTTCGGATGACCTCCGAGCGTGCGATGACGGGCAGCATCAAGGCGTCACGACCGTGAACCAGATGTCCGCGATTCAGCTTGGTGGTGATTGCGACCGTCAGCGCGAGCTTTTGCATTGCCGCGTATGATCGTTCTGTATCGGGTACAGCGCGAACGAAATTGCCGCCCAGGCCGATGAAAACCTTCGCCGTCCCCGCCTCCATCGCGGCGACAGACTCGATGGTGTGATGGCCATGTTCGCGCGGAGGCTCGAACCCAAAAACTTCGCGAACACGATCGAGATAGTCTTGGCTCGGCTGTTCGTCGATACCGACGGTGCGATCTCCCTGCACGTTGGAGTGACCGCGAATGGGAGAGATGCCGGCGCCCGGTTTGCCGAAATTGCCCTTTAGCAACAGCAGATTGACCAATTGCTGCACCAGCCGCGACCCCTCCTGATGCTGCGTAATACCCATCCCGTAGCAGATAATCGTCGCGCGAGAGCGAATGTAGATTTCGGCGCATCTGCGGATCTGCGATTCCTCGAGCCCTGAGACTCTCTCCAATTCCGACCATGACTGCGCCAACGCGTCGCTCCGGACGGCATCGAGGCCGACGGTATGTTCGCGGACAAACTCCCAGTCGACGATCTTTTCGCCGCGTTCCTCGCGTTCGAAAATGACCTTCATGATACCTTTCAGGAAGGCAAGGTCACCTCCGATGCGAACGTGAACGAATTCGCTGGCGATCTTGGTCGAACCAAAGGTTGCCATCTGGATGACATCCTGCGGATCAGCGAATTGCACCAACGCACGCTCCGGCATCGGATTGACTGCCACAACCGGCACGCCGCGCTTGCGCGCTTCAACCAGATTACTCATCATCCGCGGCGAGTTCGTTCCGGTATTCTGTCCAATAACGAAGATCGCTTCAGCGTGCTCGAAATCATCCAGGATAACGGTACCTTTCCCGACACCGATGGAGGGCGGCAAGCCCCGGCTCGTCGGCTCGTGGCACATGTTCGAGCAGTCAGGAAAATTGTTCGTTCCGAACTCGCGCACGAATATCGCATAGAGAAACGCCGCTTCATTGGGTGTGCGGCCGGATGTGTAGAATTCCGCCTGGTGCGGGCTCTCAAGAGCCCGCAGATGCTTCCCTATCAGAGCGAACGCGTCGTCCCAGCTGCACGGCACGTAATGATCCGACGACGAATCATAGCGCATCGGCTCCGTCAAACGTCCTTGCATCTCGAGCCAATAGTCCGACCGCTCCATGAGCTCGGACACGGCATGCCTTTCAAAGAACTCCCGTGTGACTCGGAACTTCGTTGCTTCAAACGCGAGCGCTTTGGCGCCGTTCTCGCAAAAATCGAGCGTCTTCTTGCATTCCGCGTCGGGGAACGCACAACTCGAGCACTTGAATCCGCCGGGCTGGTTCATTGACAGAAGCGCGCGCGACCCCTTCGTCACCACGCTCTGCTCGAGAAGAATCTTCGCAGTCGCCGCCGCTGCACCCCAACCGCCTGCGGGATGGTTGTAAGTCTTAAATCTGGGTTTTCCGTCCGCCATGATCGAGCTCCGAAATCGCAAAATTCAACAGTCTTTGTGCTTCGGCAACGTCACTGTCAGAACGTCGCCATTGAAACGCAGGCTGATTTTGTGCGTATCGATCAAACGCGCCAATCGTAGCGAGCTCAGGAACCTGAATGATCGCTCCATGGGTCGACAATTCGCTCTCGGTCTTTCGGCGCGAATAGTGAGCACGTCGTCCTCAACGTAGACATCAACGTCGTGTTCAGTTAGGCCGGGCAGATCGGCATAGATGTGCACCTCTTCGCCTGTTTCCTTCACGTCAATGTTGAACATCGTGAATCGCCCGCTACCTGCTACTTCGCGCCAGAACGCAAACATGAACCGTGGTCCCAATCGCCTCGCAGCAATACGCGTGCCATCGGACGCGGCCCGCAAGATCAATGGCTTGAGGACTTGGACTATTGGCTCACGGACGTTTTGTCTGAAGCAATCGGACATAATGTCCGCCGCACCACGACGGTACGTTCTCCGACAGGACCGACCGCGCTATCGACGTCCTAACTCATCCGACTGCTCCCAACTGTATCCGGTTGTGGGCGAGAGCCGACGCGGCTGACAGTTGAGCAGATGCTGGCTATCGAGTTGACGGGTTGGACGGGCTATTGGGCATAACCGAAAATGACGCTGGCATCACGGCTGCGTCATGGATGCGTCGGCAGTTACGTCATCCGAACCCAGGCGCCTTTGTGTGCCGCGGACTTCACGGCAGCTTCGATGAACTTCACGCCTCCTAGGCCATCCTCAACAGTTGGGAAGATCACGTCAGGATCTGGCTTTTGGCCGGTCTCTGCCGCGTGGATGGCGCGCGCCGCCTCAGCATAGATGGTCGCGAAACCTTCAAGGTAACCCTCAGGGTGGCCAGAGGGGATGCGGGTGACCCGACCCGCGTCGCCCAAGACGCCGGCGCCGCCCCGGGTCAGGAGCTGCTTCGGCCGGCCGTAGGGCGTGAACCACAGCTGGTTCGGATTCTCCTGCGCCCATTCGAGGCCGCCCTTGCTGCCGTAGACACGCAACGTCAGGCCGTTCTCATTGCCGACGGCGACCTGGCTCGCCCAGAGCATGCCCTTGGCGCCGCCTTTCCACCTGAGGAGTATCTGGACATCGTCATCGAGGCGCCGCCCCTCGACGAAAGTCGACAGTTGCGCGAGCAATTCGTCGAGCTCGAGCCCGGTGACGAAGCAGGCGAGATTGTAGGCGTGCGTGCCGATGTCGCCGATACATCCGCCGGCGCCGGACCGGGCCGGATCCGTCCGCCACGCCGCCTGTTTGTGGCTGGTTGCCTCCAATCGCTCGGTCAGCCAATCCTGGAGATATTCGGCATGGACGAGCCGAATCTCCCCGAGGTCGCCATTCGCGACCATGGCGCGGGCCTGCCGGACCATGGGATAGCCCGTATAGTTGTGCGTCACCACGAACACCTTGCCACTCTTCTTGACGAGCGCCACCAGCTCTTCGGCCTCCGCGACGGTCGTCGTCAGCGGCTTGTCGCAGATGACGTGGATTCCGGCTTCAAGGAAGGTCTTCGCGACCGGGCTGTGCATGTGATTTGGAGTTACGATCGAGACCGCCTCGATGCCGTCCGCTCGCGCGGCTTCGACCGTCGCCATCTCTTCGAAGGAGCCATAGGCGCGATCGTCGGCAATACCGAGTTCCTTCGCTGAGGCCTTGGCCCGAACCGGATCGGAAGCAAGGGCGCCGGCAACGAGCTCGAACTGGTCGTCGATACGCGCCGCGATGCGGTGCACGGCGCCGATAAAGGCGCCTTGGCCGCCACCGACCATGCCGAGCCGGATACGACGATGACCGCCAGCCTCATTGCTTGCTTCGATAGCCATATTGTTCCCCTCGCTCAGGAGATGCCCAGCATCTTGCGGTTCGCCTGCTCGTCCGCATCCGAACCTGCGAAATCGTCGAACGCTTTTTCGGTGACGCGGATGATATGGTTATTGATGAACTCCGCGCCCTCGCGCGCACCTTGCTCAGGATGCTTCAGCGCGCATTCCCATTCGAGCACCGCCCAGCTCCCGTAATCATACTGCGTCAACTTCGAGAAGATGGCGCCGAAATCGACTTGTCCATCGCCCAGCGAGCGGAAGCGGCCGGCACGGTCGACCCAGCTTTGGAACCCGCCGTAAACGCCTTGGCGGCCGGTCGGATTGAACTCGGCGTCCTTGACATGGAAGGCTTTGATACGCGCATGGTAGATGTCGATGTAGGCGAGGTAGTCGAGCTGCTGCAGCACGAAGTGCGACGGGTCGTAGAGCAGGTTCGCGCGCTTGTGGTTATTCACACGTTCGAGGAACATTTCGTAGGAAACACCATCGTGCAAATCCTCACCCGGATGGATTTCGTAGGCGAGATCAACGCCGTGCTCGTCGGCATGGTCAAGGATCGGTCGCCAACGTTTTGCGAGCTCGTCGAAGGCGGCCTCGACGAGGCCGGCCGGACGCTGCGGCCATGGATAGATGTAGGGCCAGGCAAGCGCGCCAGAGAAGGTCGCGTGCACCGTGAGCCCGAGACGCTTGGAGGCAACGATCGCGCGCTTGACCTGGTCGACGGCCCATTCGGTACGCGCCTTGGGATTGCCGCGGACTTCGGGTGTAGCAAAGCCGTCGAATGCCGCGTCATAAGCCGGATGGACGGCGACGAGCTGGCCCTGGAGGTGGGTCGAGAGCTCGGTGATGGAAAGGCCGTGGCGAGCTGCGATTCCTTTCAGCTCGTCGGCATAGGCCTGCGACTCCGAGGCCTTCTTGAGATCGAAGAGCCGCCCATCCCAGCTCGGAATCTGAACCCCCTTGTAGCCGAGCGAGGCGGCCCATCCGCAGATCGAGTCGAAGGAGTTGAACGGCGCCGCGTCGGCAGCGAACTGAGCGAGGAATATCGCTGGTCCCTTGATCATCTTCATCGAATGCTTCCTTCTGCCGTCGACGCTCCAGCAGCACCCGCCCGCCGAGCTCGATACTCCACCAAAACCCGTCTCCCCTTGCTGGTTCCAGGAGACAGGGCGGGCATTTCACCCAATGTCTGTCGCCGGGCAATCATCTGGGGGACTGTCGCGATTCAGAACGTCTCCTCGCCCCACAACGCCATCGCATCGACGTCGGACAGCGGCGCCGGTCGCTCGACGCGCGAACGCACTGCGATCTCCCCGCCTTCCGCACCGGCCTTAAGGATCGCATGCTTCACCTCCAGCGCGTGACTCGCCAACGCGCCGGAGGAGCGGTGTGGCGTACCGCGCAGCACCGCACTTGCGAGTTCGGCGATGCCGAGGCAACGATAGTTTGCCTGGTTCGGTATGTGATCGGCCCAATTCGGCGAGCGCCAGTTGGGCTTGCCGAACGGCCGGTCGTCGGCTGGGACCGAGATCCAGTCGCCGCCTTTCTCGGTGTATTGCACCGCGCCCCCAAAGAAGTTGGGGTCCGGCACGCGTAGCGAGCCCTCGGTGCCGTAAAGCTCGATCGGCGGATGTCCGTGTTTCCAGACGTCCCAGCTCATCGCAAAGATGATGTCGGCGCCAGACTCGAAATGCAGCAGCGACATCACCGTCGTTGGCGTCTCCACCGCGATGGCCTTGCCGTTCATCGGCCCCTTCGAGGTCACGAGCCGAGTGGCAAAACCGGCACTCGCACGTCCTTGCACCGAAGCAACCGGCCCCAACAGGTTGATGAGGGCCGCAAGGTAATACGGCCCCATGTCAAGGATCGGCCCGCCGCCCGGCTTGAAGAAGAAGGTTGGATCGGGATGCCAATGCTCCATGCCATGCGACATCAGGAAGCAAGTGCCATAGAGCACTTTGCCGATCCGACCCGTATCGACGAACTCGCGTGCCGTCCGTCCGCCGCCGCCAAGGAAAGTATCCGGCGCGCAGCCGAGCTTCAAGTCGCGACGCGATGCCTCCGCGACCAACGTCGCGGCGTCGTTGGCCTCCACCGTAATCGGCTTTTCACCGAACACGTGCTTGCCGGCGCTGAGCGCTGCGTGGCTCACGCCGTAGTGCGCACTCGGCGTGGTGAGATTGACGATGATCTGGATGTCGGGACGCGCCAGCAGCGCCTCGATCGACAACGCCTCGATGCCGAACTGCGCTGCCTGGGCTTGTGCCGCCTCCGGCCGCAGATCGGCACAGGCGACCAGCTTAAGATCGCGGAATTTCGGCATGTTGTGCATGTAGATCGTCGAGATGTTGCCGCATCCGACGATGCCGACACCGAGCTTACCCATGATCCGATCCCCTGTCACATCCATGACGACACGGTCTCGCGCGCCCGGCGCGCGAAGCGGGCGACTTCGTTCGGCTTGTCGTGTTCAGCAACGAACAGGGAGACCCCGGCCTCCTTCATCGCCGCGAGCAGCGCCGCCCAATCCATGGTGCCGTGGCCGGGATCTGCCCAGCCGTCCTCATCGGCGCATTGTCCCGATGGTGCGAGATCCTTGATGTGGCAGGCGACCAGGCGCTGCGCATGCTTCTTAATCTCAGTGACCGGATCGCCGCCGCCGCGCACGATCCATGCGAGATCAGCCTCCCAAACGAGGTCGGGAGCCTCCTCGAAAAGGCATTCGAGATAGGTCTTGCCGCTTCCGGTGCGGCCATATTCCCAGTGATGATTGTGCCAGCCGAACTTGAGCCCCTCGCCGGTCACCGCCCTGCCGATCTCGGCAAGCTGGCGCCCGATCCCGCGCCATTCCTTTTCGCCACCCTCGCGCTCACCCAATGGCGGGGCCGGCGCGAAGACGGTCTCGATCCCGAGCTCCTTGCACATCCTCGCCGTGCCGACCGTATCCTCGCGCAGCCGGTCGAGGCCGACGTGGGCGCTCGGCGCTGTCATCCCGTGGACATCGAGAAGCTTCTTCAGCGTCTCGGGATCGTTGAACAGTCCGCCCCAGGGCTCAACCATTGTGTAGCCGAGGCTGGACAGCAGCGCGAATTGTGCCTCGAGCGGGGTAATGGAGCGGGCGGAATAGAGCTGGATGGAAAATCGGTCGATCGGTCTGGTCATGTCTCGCTTTCGGCTGCCTGGAGAATCTAGAGACGTTGTCCGCTCGCCTCGTCGAACAGCGACAGGGCGTCGGCGGGGAATCGGACGGCGAGCGCGTCACCTGCACGCACCTGCGCGTCGGCGTCATGGCGGAAGGAAAAGGCGGTGCCGTCGGCAAGACGACACCAGATGAGCGTGTCGGCCCCCATCGGCTCGACCATCTCGACACGCGCAGGCACCGACGATTGATCGTCGGCCCCAGTCATCTCGATGTGCTCGGGGCGGATGCCAAGAACGACCGGTGCGTCGGTGGGCTGGCTCCGAAAGACGTAGCCGTTCAGGCCAAGCCGGTTTACGCCGGCGACGAACCTCATTTCGCCGCCGCGCTCGAGCCTGCCGGGAATGAAGTTCATCGCGGGCGAGCCGACGAAGGAAGCGACGAAGCGGTTCACCGGTTCGCGATAGATCTTCTTTGGCGTATCGAGTTGCTGGATCACGCCACCCTGCATGACAGCGATGCGGTCTGCGAGCGTCAGCGCCTCGATCTGGTCGTGCGTCACGTAGATCATGGTGGCGCCGAGCCGTGCATGCAGCCGCTTGATCTCCACCCTGAGCTCGGCGCGCAACTGGGCATCCAGATTGGATAGCGGCTCGTCGAACAGATAGACGCCGGCATGACGCACCAACGCCCGTCCGATTGCGACACGCTGACGCTGGCCGCCGGATAGCTCGCTGGGGCGGCGCTCGAGGAGACTGGTGAGCCGCAGCATCTGCGCGGCCTCGCCGACGCGGCGCTCGATCTCGCCCTGCGGCGTGCCCGCGACCTTCAGCCCGAACGACATGTTCCGCCGTACGATCATGCGCGGATAGAGCGCGTAGCTCTGGAACACCATTGCGATGCCGCGATCCTTCGGTTCTGCCCAGGTGACATCGCGACCGCCGATATGGATCTCGCCGCCCTTGACATCGATCAGCCCGGCGATGGCGTTGAGCAAAGTCGACTTGCCACAACCGGACGGCCCGAGCAGCACGAGGAACTCGGACGCACCAACGTGGAGGTCGAGATTCTCCAGCACCTTCAGGCCGCCAAAGCCGATCTGCAGGCCCCTGATATCGACGCTCGATTTCTGCATGGTGCGTCAGCCTTTCACGGCGCCGGCGGCAATGCCGCGCACGAACCAGCGCCCGGAGCCGAAATAGACGACGAGCGGCAACAACGCGGTCAACAGCGTCGCCGCCATGTCGACATTGTAGGCGCGCTCACCTTGCGTCGAATTGACGATGTTGTTCAGCTGCACCGTCATCGGCAAATTGTCGCGGCCGGCGAAGATGAGCCCCAGGATGAAATCATTCCAGATGCCGGTGGTTTGCAGGATCACCGCGACCACGATCATGGGCGTGGCCATTGGCATCATGATGAGCGCATAGATCTGGTAGAAGCCGGCGCCGTCGACGCGGGCGGCCTTGAACAGCTCGACCGGCAGCGACATGAAATAATTGCGGAACAGCAGCGTCATGGTCGGGAGGCCGAAGATCGTGTGGATGATCACGATGGTGAGGAGCGACTGCCCGAGCCCGGTGAATGAAAACACGCGCACCAACGGATAGATAAACACTTGATAGGGGATGAAGGCGACCACCATCATCGCGCCGAACAGGATGTTGGCGCCGCGCACACGCCATAGCGATAGCGCATAGCCGGTGAGCGAGCCGATCAGGATGGAGATGCCGACCGACGGCACCAGGATGCGCAGCGAGTTGAAAAAGCCAATCTTGATGCCCTGGCAGGTCAAGCCGGTACAGGCCGACGTCCAGGCCCTGACCCACGCGTCGATGCTGGGCGCTGCCGGCAAGGCCAACAGATTGCCCTGCCGGATCTCTGCCATCGGCTTCAGCGAGGTGACGACCATCACATACAGCGGCAGCAGGAAGTAGAGCGCGGTAATGAAGATGAAGGCGTAGAGGCCCCAGCGCGCCGGGGTCATACGCTTCGGCCGCCGAGCGGCGGGCAAGAGCTGCGCCACCACGGTCATCGCACCTCTCCCTTGCGCGCGCGCCAGTAGAGATAGGGCGCGACCACCGCGATCACCGTGATCAGCATGGTGGTGGCCGCCGCCGTCGCAAGCCCGATATTGGCGCGTTCGAACAAATGATCCATGACGAATTTGGCGGGCACCTCCGAGGCGATGCCTGGCCCGCCATTGGTCATCGCGACCGAGAGGTCGTAGAGGCGCACCACGCCGGTCGACAGCAGCACCGCGGCGGTTGCAAAGCTTGCGCCCATCATCGGAATGATGATCGACACATAGACCCGCCATTTCGGCAGGCCGTCGACCCGCGCCGCCTTCCATATCTCCTCGTCGACGCCACGCAAGCCAGCGAGCATGATCGCCATCACGAGGCCGGACGCCTGCCAGACCCCCGCGATGACCAGGCAATAGATCGCGGTCTCCGGCCGCACGATCCAGTCGAACGTCGCGCCTTCGAAGCCCCAGCTGCGCAACACGTGCTGGATGCCGAGCGTCGGATTGAGCAGCCACTGCCAGACGAGGCCCGTGACGACGAAGGACATCGAATAGGGATAAAGATAGATCGAACGGATCGTGTCCTCGGCGCGCACCCGCTGATCGATCGCAACCGCCAGCAGGAAGCCGATCAGAAGCGCGAGCGAAACGAGCAGCACACCGTAGATGACGATGCCGAGGTGATCCAGCGATCGTTATTAAACAACGCCTCGTACTGCCGGAGCCCGACGAAATTGTTGTTCGGCAGCATGCGCGAATTGGTCAGCGATATCCACACCGTCCAACTGGTGGCGCCGATATAGACGACGAACATCACCAGCAGCGCGGGCAAGAGCGCGGAGATCGCGGAAAGTCGGGAGTTCAGCGAAAGACGCATCGCATCGCCGGATTGAGGAGAGGTCGACGGGCACGAAAGGCGGCCGCAGTTCGTCGGCCGCCTTTGTTGTGATGCATCACTCCTGGGACTTCAGCACCGCGGCGACCTTGGCCGAGAATTCATCGGCGCTCATATTGGTGTTCCAATATTGCGAGATGGCATCCTGCAGCGCACCGATCAGCGCCGGCGGCGCCAGCATGTCGCCGGACGGCATTTGCTGGGCCTTGTCTGCGACATAGCGCATGCCCTTTTGGGCACAAGCGTCGAGTGCGGACGTATCGACATCGCTACGCACCGGGATCGAGCCCTTCTTCAGCGCGAACTGGATCTGGGTCTCGGGCGTCAGCATCAGTCTCGCCAACGTCATCTGCGCCTTGGTGGTGGACGGGTCCTTCGCCTTCGGGAATACGAACACGTCGCCGCCCATCACATAACCGCCGCTGCCATTGGACAGCACCGTGCAGCCATAGTCCTTGTCGGCGACCTTGCCCGCCGCGATGAATTCGCCCTTGGCCCAGTCGCCCATGATCTGCATTCCGGCCTTGCCCTGGATGACCATGTTGGTCGCGTCATTCCAGTTGCGGCCGGGCGCGCCGGCATCGACATAGTCCTTGAGCTTCTTGTAGGTGACGGCGACCGCCTTGAACTCGGCGCTCTGCGCCAGCGACGCGTCGCGCTTGCCGAGGATGCCGGTCCACATCTGCGCGCCACCAGCGCCGATCATGACCGCGTTGAACAGATTCTGTTCCCAGTTCTTCTGGCCTGAGAAGGCCAGCGGGATCACCTTGCCCTCGACCTTGAGCTTGTCGAGAATAGTAATCGCGTCATTCCATGTCTTCGGCTCGTCGGCGCCGACGGAGGCAAGCACAGCCTTGTTGTACCAGAGCCAATTCTGACCGTGGATGTTGATCGGCACCGCATACATCTTGCCCTTGCGGGTCGCCGCGGCAATGATTGCGGCGGGCATCACGCCTTTCCAGTTGCCTTCGGTTGCGATCGCATCGACATCGGCGAGCAGATCGCCCTCCACCAATTCGTCGAACTGTTTGCCGGTGTTGAGCTGCATGGCGGTCGGCGGATTGCCGGCGACGGTGCGGCTGATCGCGGCGTTTCGCGCATTCGCAGCGCCGGCGACCGCGCTGTCGATCCAGGTGCCGCCGGCCTTGGTGAACTGGTCGGCAAACACCTTCACGGCGGCAGCCTCGCCGCCGGAGGTCCACCAGTGGATGACTTCGGCCTTCATCTCTTCTGCGGAAACTGGCGCCGAGGCCCAGGCCGTGGCGACAATCGCTACCGATGCGAACAACGTGCGCTTCATCATTCCCTCCCGGATCTGCCTTTTGCAGGCCTGTGTAATTCGTCTTACGGCCCTTATGAGCTCGCTACGGCTTTACACGCCGCATGTAATCGATTACATCATAACGCTAGCAGAACGTCGAGATTTTGCAAGTCCCGTCATGACGCCGAGATCGCGAACCTCGATATGGCCAAGCGAACCAGAGTGACACGCCAAAAGGCGGCCAGGATCGCCGACGTTGCACGGCTGGCAGGAGTCTCGGTTGCGACCGTCAGCCGGACGCTGGCCCGCCCCGAAGTCGTAATTGAGGAAACCCGCCTACGCGTGCTCGCTGCGGTGCGTGATACCGGCTACATGCCGAACATTTCCGCAAGGAACCTGCGCGTCCGGAAGACCATGGTCGTGCTGGTGGCGGTGCCGGACATCGCCAACCCGTTCTTCGCTGAGGTTCTCCAGGGCATCGACGATACCTTATCAGCCGCCGACTACGGACTTATCATCGCCAATCTGGCGGGCTCGCCCGAGAAGGAGGCACGCTACGTAGACCTGGTCTGCGCCGGCCAAGCCGACGGCGTGCTGCTGTTGTGCGGCCACGTGATGCGCAGCCCCGACCGCGACTTGCGCGATGCGCGCGTGCCGCTGGTTGCCGCGTGCGAGTATATTCCTGGCGAAAAGTTTCCGCAGGTCACGATCGACAACGTCGATACTGCGCGCGAGGCGGTCGGACACCTTATCAAATTGGGCCACACAAGCATAGCCTATCTGTCCGGGCCCAAATCCAACATCCTCGAGCAGCAGCGTCTCGCAGGCTATCGGGAGGCCTTGCGCGACGCAGGGCTTGCGGCTGATGCGGGGTTGATTCTGCACGGCGATTTCACCTTCCGCGCCGGTGTCGAGGCCGGCCGGGCACTGCTGGCGCTCGAGCCCGTAGCGCGTCCCACCGCGCTGTTTGCGGCCAATGACGAAATGGCAATCGGCCTGATCAAGACGGTACACACGGCCGGCCTCCAGATCCCGGACGATCTCTCCATCGTGGGCTTCGACGGCATTGCCTATGCCGACTATTGCGAGCCGACCTTGACGACCATCGTCCAGCCCCGTCGCAACCTCGGAGCCACTGCCGCGGCTGAACTGATCGCGCTCATGACGAACGGGAGGGCGGGGCCGCGGACGGACATTAAGCTTCCCGCCACGCTAATGCTGCGTGACAGTACGCGCCCGCCGCGGAGGAGTCCCGGCCATTCGACCAAAGGCGCGCGGTCCGGCTAGGACGGCTAAGATCCTCCTAGACCCAGCCAGAACATGCGGCGGGTTATTGCCAACCGGAAAGTGCTTATCGTCACCCAGCGGTCGGGCGAGCTAAGTCCAACCAATGTAAGGTAGTCCAATCTAGAGGGCGTTGTGACCGTGTAACATCTCGATGGGTGTTTGGAGCAGAATCGCGAGGTCAAGCTTGAGACTCCAATTGTCGATATACCAAAGATCGTATTCGACCCGTCGTTCAATCGACGCCACAGTGGGAGTTGGCCCCCTGTATCCGTTGACTTGCGCCCATCCGGTAAGTCCCGGCTTCACACGCCGTCGGAACGCGTACCCTCGGACTATCTTGTCAAAGTGGCTGTCGTGGACCACAGCATGAGGACGCGGCCCCACTAGAGACATGTTGCCCTCGAGCACGTTTAGCAATTGAGGTAGCTCATCGATGCTCGTCCTGCGCAGCCACGTCCCCAAGCGCGTGACTCGCTTGTCGGCAAACTGAACTTGAGTGATCGAAGGGCCGTCCTCAAGGACCGACATCGTACGAAATTTGCGAATTGTGAAGCATCTACCGTTGAAGCCGCAACGCTTCTGCCCAAAGAAGACAGGTCCCGGCGAATCTAGCTTAATCGCTATCGCCACGATTATGAGCGGGAGCAGGAGCACGATTAACCCCATTCCGGCGAAAAGGACGTCAATGCATCGCTTTGCAGCCTGCTCCGATGACGTCAATGGGCCGCGCTGCACCTCGACGCAAACGGCGCTGCCGAGTTCCCGGACAGGTCGCCTGAATAGCTCCGAACTTGTCCCAAGGGGGACGAAGCTTACCGGAAATGGCAGAACCCTCAACCCGGCAACAAGAAGGCGCAGGTCCGACCAACGATTCGGATCGGCACCCACCACAATTTCCTCGACGTCGCAGCCGCGTGCATACTCAATCACTTGCGCAACGAACTCTTCCCTTTGACTGGGCTCCGCAGTGGAAGGGGGGAAGCCAAGGTTCCCCTTCACGCAGAAGCCGAGACCAGCAACCGTTTGATTCAGCGCAGTATCACCGACGCGCGGATCGTCGGTAATCAAGATGATGTTTCGACCGACGAATCGTTTCCCGGCGAGCCCCTTCGCAACTAACGCTCTCAGGACGCTCCGTTGAACTACGAGCGAAATCAGGCCAAGCATGGCGAAGAGTGCATTGGTGGCGCGGGAGATTTCACTGCCAAGCTTCAGCGCGAACACTGTGCCGGCGAGCAGAAGGAACACGCTCGTCCAAGCCAGGCAAACCGCGCGTATCTGATTTCCGAGGACCAGCAGTTCGGGCGAGCCGTACATTCCGCGGATCTTCATTACCGAAATAAATAGTGCCGAAACGAGGGCTGCGGAGCCAAGGGACTTGCTGATGTCGCCGGGTTCCCCCGATACTGCAAGATCATACAACAGGCTGGACGATACGCTTGCCAAAGCGATAGTTGCGAGATCGGCCACGATCGTAAGCGGTTCCACGGAATCGTAGTGGATCGGCCATTTGCGGTCTCCATCCGGCTGCTCTAGGCCGCGAGCAGGAACGCTTTCCGGTACACCCTCGCCCCATGCCGGTACATCCGCTACATCCGCGCCCATGGTTTTCTTTACGATACTCATCGGAGGCGCACCTACGCACGCTTAGCGCGCCAAGTGGCCGCGCCTCGCCAATTGTTTTTCAGCCCAAACTCGACGTCTAATATTCAAAGAAGGAAGGACTTCTCCAACCGGCCGGTAACCGGTCCAGCACCAAGCCTGTTCGAAAGCATGTGAGCATGAGCAGCATAATGTGCTTGTGCGCAGCATGGTAATCGGAACGCGCTGGGCCAGCGAGAATTCATTCGTGCTAGCTCCAACGCTCCTTTCTACGTACTTTCGGACGTTTGCAGATGGACGAAGCTAGTGACCAAATCCCGATACGTTTCTAAGTTCCCCGTGTGTACCGAAGGCCCTAAATCCCGCATTTCAGGAAGCGAGGAAGAAATGGCCCGATAGCACCGTCAGAATAGGCGTCCTTTGTATGCGCCGTACCATTGTGACCGCACCGAGAGATGGAAAAGTCGTCATCCTCGAAGATGACGTGTTTGGGACCTATGACGTCGCTCGCTGGTCGCCCGAGTCGGGTGAATGGATCGGTGAAAACGGCGAGCCGATCAAGATCACGTCGTCGCATTGGTATCCAATGCAGGGAGACAATGATACTCCGCAAAGTCCCGATGTACCGGGCAGCCCCTCTCAGGCCGGGTCGTCGACGTCGCGGAGCCGCCGCAGTTTCTTCTTCCCCTTCTTCTCGAGGCAGCCCGCGCCACAACGGCTGCAGGCCGCAGCGATCGAAGCGAAGCGCGTGCCGCGCGTGCGGTGGCGATTTGCGGCTCCCTCAATCGCAGCAACTCTTGTCGGGGTGGCGCTCGTTGGCTTGAACCTCCGAGCCGAGATTTCCGCCTATGTGTCCCGATATATCGATCAACAGAATATCGTCAGGATCGGCGCGATAGGTGGGCAGGTCATCGAGCAAGGGATGGAACTGCCGAACCAGAACTTGCGGACGCCCGATTTATTGGCGCTTCAGCGGCAGGCCGAAGCCGGTCAGACCAGTGCGCCGGCGGGGGCCCAGGTCGAGCACGCCGCGGAGACGCCCGCGCCAGGAGCACGACAATCTTACGAGGAGGAGCAGCATCCAGAGGATTTGGCGCACGAGGCCGCCGAGGCCCGACGCGCGGTTGACGGGCTCAATCTGCAGCTGCAAATGCAAGACACCAAGACTGCACAATTGCTCCGACAGGAGCGCGAAAGAACGACTGCCCTCGCGCAGGAGGCCGCCGCCGCGCGACAAGAGCTGACGGCAAGCACGGCGCAATATCGCCACGCGATCGAAGGCGAACGCGCCCGCAATGCCGCGCTGGCGATCGAACTTGCGATGGCACGCCGCGAAATCGAGACACAAGTCGCGCTGTTGCGGAAAGCGGACGATAAGGCGCAGCCCAAACAGACCGCCGAGCGTGTGACCGCGGAACTGCGGCAGCCTCTACAGCAAGAGCGCGAGAACCTTATCAAGCGGCAAAGGGAACAGGCCGTGGATGGGAGACCTTCGGCTCTGGATGAGAAGCCTGGTGTCTCCTTGCCCGCGTGGGCAAACAGCTACGCCCTCGTGAAGCCCTCCCAGACCGCAAATCGGCCGGACGTGGTGCCCGAGACCGGCAAACCGCCAATGAGTCTAGCAACAGTTCCATTGCCACGCCCGCGCGCCACAAGCGCGGACGTTACCTACGGCTGCCAGCGCTATCGGACGTACGATTCGGCGTCTAGAACCTACACCGACTATGACGGACGACGCCGTTCCTGCCCATAGAGGCAGGTCGACGTTAGGAACAGGTCGCTGGTCGGTCGGTTTTTTGCTCCGAGGCGAGCTCTCCACTGCTGAATGAGATCGCTCAGCTAGCTGCCTTCATGGCCACTAAAGCGAAGTGTCCTTGCGAAAACAGAATGTTGCTCGATGACCCAACGGCAGGCCTCGTTGGGAAAATGTAAAGACGCGATGACCGCTTTGCGATATCAGTGTAGTTGTCGAAAAGAGAGTAAGGATACCACCAGCCATCCTCCTCGGAATAGCCCCGGTGATTGAAGCCTTGACGAAGGAAGTTGACCGCCTTCAATAGCCCGCAGACTTTGAGACCGATGCGAATGCGCTGGGTCATCGCGCCGCCGAAGGCATAGTTGTTGTGGTCGCTAATCAATACGGCTGTTCGGGCGACGCGAAACATCTCTGAGATGACCAATGCCGGATTGTCGGCATGGTGCATAATTCCGGTGGCGGTCACGACATCGATGGATTCGTCTTGGAAAGGCAGGCGCTCGCCGATTCCCTGGCGGATATCCGCACTGGCTAACCTCTTGGCCGCGATTGCGATCATGCTCACCGACGGTTCGATGCCGTGAAGCTCAAGTGTCGGATATTCTTGGGCGAGCCAGGACAGCCCGCGCCCGGTGCCGCATCCGACGTCTAAAACAGACTGGACCTCGTCGCCGATGAGCGGCCATCCAATCTCGAGCGCGAATGTGTGTTCTGGCTCGTTTGTGCGAAGCGCATCGTATTGCGCGGCTGTCTTGTCGTAATATTCGGTCGCTGTACTCACGATGGCACCTCCAAGGCCGGGGCTGCCTCACGTCGCCTAGATCAACCGCGCCAGGGCGTTGGCCGGTCGAAATCCTTCGCAGGAATATTGGCGCGCCCTCGTCCGAGTTGTCGGTCTAACACTTCCAACGCGAACGTGAGCAAGATTCGATAACTGTCTAAATCTCCTCCCTCGGAGAGAAACAATGCTACGCGGAACTATGGCCTATAGTGCCGCGGGCGGCAGATGTTGCTTTATTCCGATCGCGGGATACCGCCGCGACGCACTCTTTGGAAACAGATTGGCCAAGGCGGCAGCCTCTCGGTCAACGTCGTGCAAGGCGAGCACCCGTTCGCGTCCACGCCGCCCCATCGCCCAGAGTTCCTCACGAGAAGTCTGAAGACACTCCGTCATGGCCTCTGCGAGCGCTTCGACGGAGCTCGCAGGCGCCAGCCAGCCGGTTTCGCGGGGGATCACCAGTTCCGGTATACCTGCGATTTGCGTTGCGACGACCACGCGTCGCAAGGCCATCGCTTCCATGATGACGACCGGCAAGTTTTCAGCCAAACTTGCCACCACCAGCGCCCGTGCACCGATCATTTCCCGGTGAACGTCCGCACTGCTCAGCCAGCCGAGCAAGCGCACGGTCGCCGATAGCTTGAGACTGACGATAAGACGCTCCAATTCCTCCCGAGTCTCGCCGTCGCCAACCACCACGACCTCGAATTTGTGCCCGGCCGCAGCCATCAACGCCGCCGCTCTGATAAGAATGTCCTGCCCCTTTTCGCGACATAGTCGCCCAACGCTAAGGAAACGCGCCGCCACACACGGCGCATCTCCCGCCCCCTCGTGGAAATGCTGGTCCACCCCGCAACGTATCAGCTTGATCTTGCCTAGATCCTCTCTGCCGCACCAGCGATAGAGCTGAGAGCGCCCGTATTGACTTACGGCAACAACGAAGGCCGCGTCATGAATTTTGGTCCGCAGGGCGATGAATTCCGGCTTATCAAACTCATCATAACCGTGCACCGTAAAGCTGTATGGCGCTCCGGAGAGCTGCGACGCGAGCAGCGCGAGCTCGGCAGGGTTCGTTCCAAAGTGCGCGTGAATGTGCACTGCCCCGCTTTTGCGAACTATCGCAGCGACGCCGCAGGCCTCGACCAGGTAGAAGATATGGATGTGAGGCGCGCGATCACTTCTGCGCATCATGCGCAGGGTCGTTATGAGAGCTTCCACAAACCCGAGCGGCCGCACGGCGAGGGTTGACACCACCGCTTGCAACAGGCGCAACGGACGTCGGAGCAGATAGATGGTGCGCTTTTCCTCGTCGAGGTCACCCGGATCTACTAGCGCACGGCCGGCTCGTGCAGCCACGCGGATGATTTCAATGCCTAAGCGCTCGAGCGCATTCACCTCTCGCTTGATGAAGGTGTGAGTGATGGCCGGGTATTGGTTGACCAAGTAGACGATCTTCGGCCCATTCGATGAGATCGCAGCTGAATCGAACGATGGCTCACTGCATTGGCTGGCCGTAGACCGCATGCTGGCCTCCGCGACTTAAGTCGTTCACTGCTCATGACTCAGGGAGCGCGGCCCACAAAAGCGGATTCGCCAAGAAACCCCGGAACTGTGTCGCGTCTGGACCTCATCGAGAACGCTTACGCTCCCGCGCAATCGCCGCCAGGCCAGCCGAGATTCAGGTCCATCCCACAGCGAGATAATAAATCGTCCGTTCTGCTCCAGAAAGCCTTCAAACCTTTGTAAGATTTCGCCCGGCCGGTCGAAATAGTAGAGAACCTCGTTGAAGACGATGATATCGAATTTGCGAACGGGCACATAGGTCGCGACATCCGTCGCTATGAAATCCGTCGAGCCATCCGTCCATTCCTGCTTCGCCGTCTCGATAGCGACTTTCGAAAGGTCGACGCCAACATATTCAATTTTTCCTAATCGACCCAGCCAGTGGCGGAGGACACCTGACCCGCATCCGAGGTCAAGCAAGCTTGAAACGTCGCCGCCATGCTCGCAATATCCGCTGATTAACGCGTATCGCGACATCTCCTCGAGGTTCTTGAGGTAATCCCAGCGGCCGCACGCATATTCCTCGTCAACGATCGGGCCCGAGGCGCGCATGATGTGGCGCGAGCTGCGCTGGTTTGCAAACACGGCGTCGGCCAGATCGCGAATGCCCTCGCGCAACCGGGAAGGCAATATTTGTTGAATGGTTTGATATTTCTGCATGGCACCACTCGTCTCGCAGAGCCGACACAATTGCACGTCACGCAATGCATGCAGATGTGCCCTGCCCGCCTGCAATCGTCCTGGCATTCGAGCGTAACACCCAGTTCGCGCCCGCACACCGCCCTCTCAGTGGAACTAAGGACTAGTTCGGATTGGCGATTGACGCACGCGCCAGACCAAATATGAACTTTCGTCCCTTCGGCTTCGCTGAGCTCCCAAATTGTTTCAATTCTCTTCGACGAGATCCGTTGGCGTTGGGCTTGCCCGCACTAGACAGTCGGCATGCTGCTCAGCGGCAGCCCACATATTCATCTGAAGGGGCGCGGCGGTAGTTCACCGGGGTGAAAATGGCGCTGTTTCCGAGTGCACTTCAATCGATCGCAACTCGCGTGGTCCGACCCTACTCAATTCGCGAACTGCGCGGTTGGGGCGTCCTGTACAAGCTGCTGATTGGCCATGCCGAACGCGATCATTTTTGGGTCAATGCGCCTCACGTAGCTGCCGTGGACAAGCGAACGGGGTACGCGATCGAGCTCGACTTATCCTGGTGGTCAGATCGTTTGACGTATTTTCTCGGCCGCTGGCCTGATCTGCCAGCCCAGATGGTTCTGGATACGCTTGTAAGTCCGGGTGACTTGGTTGTGGACGTTGGCGCCAATCGTGGAAGCTTCGCACTTTATGCTTCCAGACGTGTAGGCGAGAATGGACGGGTGATGTGCTTCGAGCCGAACCTCCGGTGCGTTTCAATTCTGAAGAGGGCGATTGAAGTCAATTCGATCGGGAATATTGAAGTCTTCAACCTCGGCCTTTCAGACTCGATCGGCATTTTGACTTTGACGATTCCCAAGATTAATTCCGGCGAAGCTACCTTTGGCGCATCGTCATACTCCAAAGACGAAACCTACTCGATCGACGTTGACGTCACGCGGGGGGACAGCGTCATCTCTGCAGCAATGCCCCGTCTTATCAAGATCGATGTGGAGGGCTTTGAGTCGCGCGTTTTGAGGGGTCTCGCTACGACAATAGCGAAGAGTAGGCCACTGATTATTACGGAAGTGTTCTCCTCGCACCTGGCTAACTGCCGCTCTTCGGCAGAGGAGCTGGTTCAATTAATGACGTCGCAAGAATACAAAGGATTCCAGATCGGCCTTTCGGCGGACCGCAATGACTGGACCCTCACTCATCTCACCAATCAAGTTGATTGCGACGTTCTCTGGATTCCGGACGGACGAATGTCAGAAGAATTGCATGCACGGATCAATGCAGACACGCCCTGACCCTCTGATACGATCTCGGGCGGGGATTTCTCATTTCGCCATGCGCGTCTTGAGGGCTTGCAACTTGTCCCAAGGAAAGTCACGCAGCCGTTCCGGCGCCCAACACTCATAGATGACCTGATTGTTCGGATCGGATGCATCGACCCCGGCCGGACAACGCAAAATGCCTCCTTGCTTCCAAAAAGGATGGCCGTCCGGATACCGGTTTGCAGGGTTCTCCGCCCGAAAGCCGACTACACCGGATATATCCCATAGTATCATTCCGTGCTTCTGCACGGCTTTCGCGATCATGCGCGCAAAGGGATCCATGTCCATCTGGTCCAAATTCAAGCCTGCCGGAAGACGAAAGATGGCGCCTTCGGGGATCGCATCGGCACCATGGGTGTTACCGTCGGTGCGTTGCGCAGGGTAGGACCAGTGCTCGGCTAGCGTCTCCGGGAGGGCAAATCCGACGACGTGATCGATCGCCCCGCGCTGCAGCTCGTCTATAGTGATAAGGCCCGCCAGGAAAGGGATGCCAGAGGCGGTCGCACCAAACTTATAACCGTCTGGCGTTGTCACCCAGTAGCCAGGGTTCGTGGCAATATTGTCCATGCGTCCGCCCCAGTTTGCTCCCCATTCATCCACACGCTTGCCGGCCGAATTTACCGCCGTTGCGCCCGTCTTCTGAATGCGCCAGAACTCCCACATTTTTCCCGTCGATGGTTGATAGACGACAGCCTCGGCGTCGCCGCCCGGCGCCGGAGGCTGAAAATCATCTGGAAGGGGCACGGTCTCCCACTGTGCCTGCAAAGGCTGGACGGCTTCGCCCGGCCTGTCCCAGGCCACATATTTTACGCGGACTGTCGGTTGGTCTATCGGAACGATGTAGACAGGAGGCGTACCGCCGTCGATGTTCACGTCAGGATGATCATAGTATTTTTTTATTTGCCGCTGGAGATTGGCCACATATGACCGCGATTGAGGATCGAGAGGAGCATCATCGGCTAAAGGCTTATGGACATAGCTCTCGGCAGAGAACTCTCGCCCGGGCGCGATGGCTAGCGAGCGTTCGTCTGCGGCAGCAAGCGAACTCCACATTCCAACGATGAGGCCGAAAAGTGCCTTCGTGATTTTACCGCCGTGGTGGATAGGCAGACGATGCATGGGGACGTTCATTGCCATGGTCTCCAAGGGCATGCTCATTTTGCCATTCGGGCGCCGATGCCATGAACCGGGCGAACGCCGACCGTCGGATCTCGAGCGGCGTGCCGGATTTCGATTGGATGAGGATTGCGACATCGTCAGCTGACAAACTGCGCAGGAACATGTCTGCGTTGGCCTCATCCAAGGGGCTCGTGTCCCAGTAGCTGTGGCACAGCGAACTGGTCACAAAGGTATTGGCTGACGCGCCGAGAACTTCGTCGACAAATACCCCGTATAGAACGTGTTCAGAAAAGGTGAATTGGGCACCGAGGACATCAATCCAACGCTGACGCGTTGTCCGCTCAATTCGCTCGAGAAGAGCGAGCACGACACGGCGGTCCCAGACGTTTAGGGCGCTGACATAGTCAGGGAGGGGTAGCTTGGGGGCAGGTAAGCCAAGGCACTCGCGAGCGATCCTGTGCCAGGCGACGTGCTGGGGAAGATGCTCACTAACCGTCCCATCCCTTCGGTACAGGCGCAACCTACCGTTTTGAACAAGTGTGTCGGAACTAACGGGCCGCACAAACTGCACATCCGAGTCGACCAGAAGTAATATGTCCGCGTCCAAGCGGGTCGCCGCCGCCAATTTGAGAATTTGCTGCATTATCCATCCACGAACCGGCGGATACGGCCTGGTGGGATTTAGGGCAACTAGGTTCGCGCGCG
Source organism: Bradyrhizobium ganzhouense (assembly GCF_049949285.1). Taxonomy (NCBI): domain Bacteria; kingdom Pseudomonadati; phylum Pseudomonadota; class Alphaproteobacteria; order Hyphomicrobiales; family Nitrobacteraceae; genus Bradyrhizobium; species Bradyrhizobium ganzhouense. Next base: position 3,638,498 of record NZ_CP181318.1, on the reverse strand, counting down.
GCCCGCCTCCCAGGATTAGCCGAACCACGTCGTTCACCCGCGGTGATACCCAAATCATACGCTTAGGAAGGAACTCGTTGGCGGATAAAACGATACAGCGAGGGCCGCGGAGACTTTTGAACAGTTCGACGTCGGACGGGGGGACGATCAGATAGTGCACGATTGAGCTGTCAGCAAACCTGAGCACTGACTTGTGTAGATCAGCGCACACGCCATAGTCTGGCGCATAGGTCGGAGTGACAATTGCAATGCTCTTCACCGGTACCATTATTTGCGCCAGTCTCTTGGGTTGTCATTCACCGCAGCCGGGATGAAACTCCACGATCTCGGTAACGAGTCCGCGTCATCGAACGAACGCAGGTTGAAGCGCCTGAAGTCGCCTGTCGGGAAGCCGATTCCAAGCGCAAACCGTCCCCATGACGAACCAGAAGAACCATTGATATACGAGATAATCGATCACGTTATCCGAGTAGCACTCGATGAGGTATGACGCTGCAAACGTAGACATTATCAGCGTACCGCGCGGATCCGATCGCCAACCGTCCTTCAATTTCCAGAACAGCGAAAGGAAAAGCCAACCGAAGGCAAGAACGCCCACAACGCCCATCTCAAAATAGATCTGCAGAAAGACATTATGAGGCCCAACACCAGCTTCGTCATTCGCCTCACGCGCGTAAGGAAAAAAAGCTGGTACGTAGTGCACAAACGAATTCAAGCCATTGCCGATCAAAAGGGCGGGATTCACCGCCATCCATTGCAGGGCGCTCTCCCAGAGCAGTTGGCGCCAAGCAAGAGAATCGAGAGAGTGCCTATAGTCGTCATCGTACCAGCTAACGTCGAGCATTCTCTGTTCGACACCAGGTATGAGCATGATCAGAGGAAACAGAAGAAGGAAACCGAGATATCGCCTATCCACAAGGCCAGCGAAAACGGCAACAACAACTGCGCAAGCAATCCATGCGCTGCGCGTTTGTGTAAGCGCAATGAGGAGAACCAGCACGGGAAGGTACAACACCAGCAGCGGTCGCACATTCGGCGGCAGAGATATCCGATTTGATCTCAGCATGAACATGCCGAGAGCGAGTACGCCAACGAGGTAAAAAGCGAAAATGTTGGGATGAGAAAAGGTGCTCTGCAGCCTACCGCCGGCCTCCCCGTCAGAGAGGCCGAATACCAGTTCGATGAATGCGTAGGCGACGGGTACGAAGGACGAGTACATGGCCGCAGTCAAGCATCGCAAGCCCCATTCCGGCGATCGGACCAACGCGAACGGGATTGAGAAGGCTGCAAAATAGCTGGCCAACCAACCGACCGCTCTTGCAGCCGCCGCTTGCTCCGGGGAGAGCATCGCGGACGTTGAGGCAACCACGAAAACTCCCGCCCACATCGGCAGGGTCGCAGCTCCCACCAAGACCGGTTCTTGGATCAGGTAGAAGAGGCCCAGGCCGATCACGAGGGCGTTTACCGCACCACCGGGTCCGGCCCCTCCGCCGAGCACAGATTTTGCCAAGCCGAAAATCGGATCGCATGACGGTCGGACGAGAACGATCGCCAGGACGAGATGCGATAACCTAAGGCAGCCCACGACGCAGAGCAGGAGGATGCTCAGAATCGCCACTATGACGATCATTGCCTCTATTGGCATGCTGGCTCCCCTGGTCAGGGAAATGTTTCACATTCTAGTGTCGAATTTGGAATGTCAGGCGCCTGGAGTTCAGTCGGACAGGATCATGAACCACGTGACCCAGAAGAGCCGGCGAGCGGATTCCCCGCGATGCCAGCACTCCTAAGCCTTCCAATGTTCACTCTCAACCGGCAAGGCGCCCTTCGGCCGCAAACAAGATTTTTCGAGAGAATTATGGACTAGTCCAGATTGACGATTGACCCTCTTTATCAGACGTCGACTATCGATAACTCTGGGATTGTCTTCGATGAGATCAGTTGTGAGGGGCGCGCCGGGGAATGTCGCTTGCATCGCGTCCTAGGGCCATCGCGAAGTCCCACTTGCGCGCCGCCTCGTCGGCCGCGATGCGTTTGCTGCGCGACGTAGCTCGGAAGCTGAGTTATCAAAGCGGAGCCCTATCTGTCTACCACAGGGTTCGCAACCGCCAGGTGCTGACGGTTGCGATATTTCATCGCGTTCTGAAGCGAGACGATCCACGCTGGGAGACGGCCCTGTACTCATGGACCGTTCCCGACGATGTGTTCGATGAGTGCCTGGCTTTCTTTAGGCGCCACTACGCGTTGGTTAGGCTTGATGACGTCAAGGCCTCTCTGGAAGGAACACGCCCACTCCCGCCAAGGAGCCTGCTGATCACGTTCGACGACGGCTATGCCGACAACAGCGAATATGCTCTGCCCTTGCTGCGAAAGCATCGCGCCCCCGCCACGGTCTTCGTATCTTCGGACGTCATCGGGCGTAACGAGCGGCTCTGGACTGAGGATCTTCTATGGGCCTTCATGGAGGGGCGGCTTCATCAACAAGACCTTGTCAGCTTGTATGCGCTCCTTATGGGCGACACTGCCCGCGACGTCGAGGACCCGGGACTGATCTGGGAGATCGTGCGGCGCGGACCCGAATTGGAGAAAGCGCGCGTCGAAGCAGCGTTTTCCGCGCTCAAGATCGACCTGCACCGGGTCCAGCAGCCGCGCCAGATGTTGACCCGAAGCGAAATCCGGAACCTCACCGCAAACGGCATCTCCATTGGAGCACATGGAAAGACCCATACTGCGCTGACATTCTCATCTGACATTACAAGTGAGCTATGTTCGCCGCGCGTGATATTGGAGGACGTCGTAGCGTCGCATCATCAGCGCTCGGTTGATACGCTGTCGTTTCCGCATGGAGCGTATACCACCGAGATCGTCGATCGCTCGCTGGCCGCGGGCTACGCGCTCGCGTTCACTAGCGATGCTGAACTTTGCGCCCTGAAAGATGGCTTTCTGGCGAACCCGCTTGTCGGCCGCATCGACGTCAACGGGCCTGGCATCGCTCCGACCGGCAAGCTTCGACCCGAAATTCTGGCTTTCGCATTCTTCACTGCGCCGCGCGGACGTGCGGAGCGCGCAAGGGGCAACGCCCATTCAAAGCGGGAGAACCGCTAGTGCGCCTGCGCCAGGCAATGCTGATCTCGACCTTGCAACAGAATGCGACATTGCTGCTGTCCTTTGGAACAGGCGTCGTCATTGCGCATCTGCTCACGCCGCGAGAAGCCGGCTCCTACACGGTGGCGATGGCGGCTTCCAACATCGTGGCGGGGCTGAAGGACTCGGCTGTTGGATCATATGTGGTCAGCGTGCCCAAGCTTGACGACGCGCTTTTGAGCATTGCGTTCGGTTTGAGCCTCGCAATTGCCACCTGTCTCACCATTGGATTGATCGGCTTGAGCTTCCCTCTCGCGAATTTTTATCAAGACCCAACCATCGGCGTATCGCTGAGGATTGTCGCTTTTGGGCACCTCTGCTTTGCCGCGGCTTTTCCTGCCAGCGTTCGCCTGATGCGCGCCATGCGCTTCGGGTCGCTTCTCGCTATCGGCCTCGCCGCGGCCGCGTCCCAAAGCCTGACTTCGATCACCCTCGCTCTCCTGGGTTATGGAGCCACCGCTCTGGCATGGGGTTCACTTGCATCATCGCTCGTTGTGGCGCTCATGACGATGGCTTATCAACTCGATGCGATAACATGCCGACCGACTTTGAGAGGTTCGGGCCGACTGCTTGCTTTCGGCGGCTGGACGTCGGCGACGCTCCTTGTCGGATGCTCGGCGATGTCGGCGCCGGAGCTCATGATCGGGCGCGCCCTGGGAATCGCGAATGCCGCTCTGTTTGCGCGCGCTCAGAGCCTGGTTTCGGTCATTGCAAACGGTCTTTTCGTTGGAATGACGCGCCCCCTCCTTCCGAACCTCGGCAAGCGCGAACATGACGGCTTACCTTTGGCGCCACTTTACTTGCGCGTCATCGAATCAATCACCGGACTTTCATGGCCAGCCTACGCCGTGTTGGCGATTTGGGCCGCACCTCTCGTGAGAATGATCTATGGGGAGGCGTGGAGCGTCGCTGGCGCTATGATGGTACCTATCGCCATCGCCCAAGCATTGACGTTCAGCGTTGCAGGCTACTACGACGTCATGGTCGTCAAGCGACGTCAACGATTGCTCTTCCTTTCCGAATTCGCGGGAGGTTTCTTCGCTATCCTCGCGCTCGGAGTTGGCGTGATCATCGGAATCGAGGCAGCGCTCTGGAGTTTGGTTTTGAGCAGCGCCCTCTGCGCAGCGTGCTACTCCTTCGTGCTCAAGGTCGTCATCGATCTGGCGCCCGGCGCGCTTTTTATGGCGTGGAGCCGAAGCCTGATGCTGACTCTCATCGCCATCCCCGCACCTCTCGCTTTTCGGTATCTTGACGCTCAGGGCCCCATGGACGTCATGGTTCGATTTTCTGCATCAAGCGCAATCGCGGCGTTGATCTGGATCGCTGGCGTCATACTCATCCGGCACGAATTGGCTCTTCATATCGAGCCGCCGCTCAAGAAGGCGCTCGCGTCCGTCACGTTGCGCCTGCTCCCGCGACTCCTGACAGCAGCCAAAAGAACGATAGGCCGTTGAGCTTCCAGGGCATGCAGATGAAGCATTTTCTTAGGACCCCCTTGGAAAGCTACAAAGGTCGGATCATTGGATGCGCTCCCGGGACGCACGCCGCTCTTGCCGCAGTCATATCTCGACATTTGAACGCGGAGGATCGATCTGCTGTCCTCGACATTGGGACGCATTCGGGGGCCTTGCTGCTACGGCTGAAAGACGATCTTGGCTTTTCGGATCTCACAGGCACAGATCTCGACGCGACGCGATTTGATGTTCCTGATACCGATTTCAAGCGCCTGGAGCTGAACCAGCCTTTCTCGCATCATTTCGACAAGAAATTTCAATTGATCACCGCGACCGATGTCATTGAGCACCTCGACAGCCCACGAATGTTCCTGACCGAAATACATTCATTGCTGGAGGAGGATGGTTGGCTCGCTATTTCGCTGCCTAACGTGGCCTCTTGGCAGGGGCGGGTCAAGTTCTTGCTCAAGGGTGAGCTTTGGGGCTTTGGCGAAAAGAATTACCGATCGCAACGCCACATCTCGCCTATTACAGGGGAGCAGATGGTCATGATGATGCATGAACTAGGGTTTAGTGTCGTCTCCAAAGGATCGGCGGGGTCTTTCTCTACTCCTTACATGAAAGCTCTGACGTTTCCCATTTGGGCACTGGCTTCGTTGCTGAACGGCATATCGCCTCTCGGCGAATGCGCCATTTTTCTCGCAAGAAGAACCGCTCCTGACGAAAACCTGAAACTGCCGACCCACTATCAGAAGCGCTGGAAAGGAATTCCAGATCGGGTTGGCCTCGATGACTGAAAGCCGCCAATCCGTCGTAAGCCTTATAGCCAGGTGACATCGGATTTGACCCGGAGCCTTACCGGCAGCACAAAAACTTACCGGCACGACGCGAACACTTTCGACTGCTGATATTCGATTGGTCGGCAATCTTGGATTCGGGCTAATTGAAACGTCGCTCAAAGAAGCGAGCCGCAACACGTTTTACCCCAAACCAGTTGCGTGTCACCATCCTGTGGTACAATAGTTCTGCCTTGCTGATCGGCAGCATCTTTCGATTGATAAGCCATGTGTCCTGGTGGCCAACCCGGGACATTCTGATGCCTTCAAATCCGATCGAGTGAAGCCGTCCGATCGCTTCCTTGACGGCCACTGGTGGCGTGATTCCGCAGAAGTCGTGAAACTCTATTGAGATTTGCCGAATTCGTTCTGACAAGAATTGGTCGGAGCATGCTTGCAGCATCTCAATTTCTGCACCTTCTATATCGACCTTGAGGAGGTCGATATAGGGCCATCGCAAGTCCCGCAGCAGATCCGGAAGCGTCACGATTCTTACTTGCACATCGGCTTCCGCATCCTCCGCCAGGGCGCTTGCGAGTTCGTTGTCGAGATCGACATGAAACCCGGTGGTGCCGGATTTGCCGCCTACGGCGGCCTGTATCGTTCTTATGCGATCCGATGGCGGAATGGCGCGGAACGGCCCTGGCGACGGCTCCAGAGCAACGCACCGACAACCGGTGCGCTCGGTAATAGCGTGAGCAAATAGACCGCAATTGGCGCCAAGATCGATAACGCGCGATGAGGAATCCAGGAACCCGGGCGCCAGAGTATGCCAGTGGATTGTCTCTATTGAAATCATGCTCGGCTCCAAAAACGCCCTCGCGTTGAGCCCCCTAACCCTCCGATTTCAAGCGTAAGATAAACCCATTCTCCATCTTTCTCTACGCGGATTCAGCACTCAGACGCGCCTGCCCCAACTGTCTCACGCCTGCCTCTTTGAGCGAGCGAAGACAGAACGTAGGATGAAGGGCGGGACGTCGGCCTGCCCAACATCGCGACAACGATCGCCGCCCTGCAAAACACAGAGGAAGTGGGTCCCCTCGTTCGCCAACTTTCAATCCGATCATGCTGGTGGATCGCCAGGTCCTTTTTTGTTACCATCGGAGCGAAAGCGTGAACTGCGCACTTGATGTACGGTTTTCTGCCACAAGCGCGCCCTTCCCGCGGAACGCGCGGCGCTCGGCAGACAGACTTCTCAGCAAGCAAGGGAATACCGCGACTTGGTAGAGTGCGGCGGCTCCGATGAAAATAGGATATCTGGTCCCTGAATTTCCGAGCCAAACGCATATTTTCTTTTGGCGTGAAGTTCTGGCTTTACGGGACCTCGGCGAAAGTATCGCTCTTTTATCAACTCGAAGACCGCCCTCGCAGGCTTGCCGGCACGAGTTTGCTTCTTCAGCTCGCGCCGAGACTCGGTACCTATTTCCGCCCCAACTATCCACGTTACGCCGATGGGCTTTTGGAGGTTCTCCCGGCCTATTTCCGGCACTTGCCTATCGGAACCAATTGAAGAGGGCTGGCGCGAAAGATCGTGCGCGGCAGTACATCTTACTCCTCTGCGCGATCGATCTAGTCATGTGGGCACGGGAACATCGGATCGACCATATCCATGGCCATTCCTGCGCGGACGCGGCGCACATTTTAGCTCTCGCAAGGCGCGCGGGAGGACCGGCCTTTAGTTTGACACTTCACGGTGATTTGGACGTCTATGGTACAGATCACCGGCTCAAAATGGCGGAAGCAGCCTTCATTTGTACGGTTGGTGATCACCTTCGGCAACAGGTTGTCGAGCAAGCCAACGTTCCCAGCGACCGCGTGCTCGTAACTTGTATGGGCGTGGACACATTGCGGCTCAAGCTATTGGGCAGTGAGCGTTCTTATCAAGAAGGATCGCTAAATCTGCTAACTGTTGCGCGGCTTCATCCGGCGAAGGGCCATCTGTACGCCCTTGGCGCAATTCGTCGCGCCATCGACCTCGGTCTGAACATCCGATATACCATTGCGGGTGAGGGATCATTCAGAGATGCCATCGTCACTCGCATTCATGAGCTCGGATTGGATGGCAACGTTGCGCTAAAAGGCACCCTCGCCGAGAATGAAGTCTTTGAATTGCTTTCACAATCCGACGCGTTTGTGCTGCCTAGCATCGGCTTGGGGGAGGCCTGGCCAGTATCTGTTATGGAAGCGATGGGCGCTGGCCTTCCCGTGATTGCGAGTATTATCGGCGCGACACCGCAGATGATTACCTCAGCCGTAGACGGATTTCTCGTGCCTCAAAAGGATGAGGACGCGCTATTGCAGAAGATCACCTTGCTTGCCCGTGATATTGAGACCCGACAAAGAATAGGTCAGGCTGCTCGACTGACGGCGGCCCGATGTTTCGATGTTGTAACGACGGCCACAAAGCTTCGTGACGTCATTCACGCATCGCGCAACGCGATGGCTTGATCCTTGCGTTGCTCGTTTGTTGGATCTCGTTAGGATCGACACGGAGGGTTGGGAGAAGCAAGTCTTGATCTCCTGTTTTGGGCATTTCGTAAGGCTGTAGCCGCGCTTCGAGAACATAGACGAAGCTCTCTGACACCCCAGCGATGACGCAGCACGCATTGGACGGACGCCACATGCGAAGCGAGCAGGCAGATCACCGGGATCCCGCGCTGGATGGCCTTCGCGCGATCAGCATCTGTCTCGTCCTGGCGACCCATCTTCTTCCCCTGGGACCGAAGGCTCTTCATCTGAATTCGACCGCCGGTCCGATGGGGATGAGTCTCTTTTTCGTCCTTTCGGGATATTTGATCGTCAGCACGCTTCGGTCGGCCCCGATCCCCGAATTCATCGTAAAACGGTTGGCTCGAATACTGCCGCTCGCCTATCTCTATATCCTGCTGGTCTTTATTTTGGGCGGTTTGAGCAAACAAGCGCTGCCCTACCATTTGGGCTTCGTCGTCAACTATCGACCCGACCAGATGACGCCTGTCACGGAGCATCTCTGGTCTTTGTGTGTCGAGGTTCATTTCTATGTCTTCGTGACGCTGCTCGCGGTGGGTGGCCGGAAGGCTTTCGTACTCGTCTGGCCCTGTTGTCTCGCCATCACCGCCATCCGCGTCATGGAAGGTGCTTACATTGACATTCCGACGCACCTGCGCGTAGACGAAATCTTGGCAGGCGCCTGTATCGCGACGTTGCCGATGCGCCGATTCCGCGCATTCGCAGCGCCGTTGGTCATCTGGGTGCTGGCGGTCGGCGCCTGGTTCGGGACTTCGCATCCGGACAGCGGCTGGGTTCAATATCTGCGGCCCTATGCGGCAGCTTCTCTGCTTGCAGCAACGCTAGCTCAACCGCCCAATCGACTGACCGCCGCACTAAGCGGTCGAGTTCTTCGCTACATCGCCGCCGTTTCCTACGCTCTCTATGTCTTTCATCCGCTTGCGGCACACGGATGGTGGAATGACGCAAACGTCTGGCAGCGATATCTGCTCAAGCGGCCGTTAGACTTCGCTCTCACGCTGGCTGCCGCTCACATTTCGACTTTCTACTGGGAGGCGATATGGATACAGGCCGCCAAGCGTTGGGGCCGCTCGAGGCACATGGGGACGCGGCAGTCCGTTGGACGACTGGAAAATGTCGCTGGAGAATAGTGTCGCGTCTGCCGATGTGGTGCCTCCGACGGACGCAGGCACTGCTCGGGCTCTGCGGCGATTTGCCAGGCCGCTCGCGCCACAAGGTCATACGAAAATCGAACTGGGAATGGTCGCGAGGATCATCGTTCTGTTTCCTGCGAACGCCCGGCCCGCGACAAATTGATGTAGCTGTTCGAAGCGAGCGGCTTGGAGCGGATTGTCGGGACTTTGATGATATCGTTCGGTTCGATGATAGTCGTCTCGTCTGCCGTGATCTCTCGCATGAGCTCGCCGTCCTTCCTCAGCAGTGTGACGCTAGGCCGCTCGCCTTTCTCCGCCAAGCGCTCCCGCGCCTCGGCCGGCGCGCCGAATTGCGCCTCCTTCAGCAGGTCGTCTGCTGTCTCGATCCGCACTCGCACCTCCGCGATCTCGTCCTTCGTCAGTTGCAGATCCCGCGTATTCGACCGGCTCCTCTCGAGAGCGCGTTCGCGAACCCGTTGCTCCGCCAAGGTGATGTTCTCTCCAGCTCTCACGATTTCCGTTTCGGCGGCCATCTGCTGGTTCGCGATCTGTGCGAGCGACCGTTCCAGGGCGAACAGCGTCGGCGCAAGGGCGAGGCCCCTCGCTGAGAGCGAACGAAGCTCGTCCAATTGATGTTCGATGGTGCCTTTCTCCTGCTTCAGCGCCTCGATCTGTCCGCGCAGCGAATCGATCTCACGCTGGTAGAGCGACTTGATATCTTTAAATGCCGATGCTTCCGAGCGCGCCGTGTCGTTTTCCTGCGCGAGCGCCGCGCGTTCGCTTTCAATGACCGCGGAGATGGTGGCGTCGCCCTGTTCATTCGAAAGCTCTGTCGGAACAGGAACATTCTCCTGCCCGGCAAGCGCCGCCGTCAAGCGTGCCGCGCGCACGACCAGGCGGCTCTGTTTCAGGGACAACGTGCGGATGTCGCCTTTCGCGAGCGCAACGTCGCGATCTAACCGCAACAGGTGCAGACCACTACTATCAGGGCGGTAATACCCGCCGGCGGCGCTGATCGCTTGAATAACGGTGAGGCCTGGTCGATACGGATATTCGCCAGGTCGTTGCACGTCGCCCAGGATTGAGAACGGGCGAAACTGGACAATCTCGACGGCCGTGAAAGGCCGTTCGACCTTGCCCCCGCGCTGCTGCAACCGGTCAGATATTTCCTGCGCCAGATCTTTGACCTGGAGACCAGTGGCCTTGATGCCGCCGATCAGGGGCAGCGAAACCAGGCCATCCGTAGTCACAGTGTATTCGCCGCCGATGTCCGGCCATTCCTGCACTTTGATCTTTAGCCGATCCGAGATGCCAAGCCTGTACTCGTCTCCGAGAGCCGGCGCCCCAGCAAGGGCCAGAGCGAAACCTGAGACAATCGACATTTCGCAGAACCATTTCCATAGCCGGCCTTTGCCCGCCAAAGCGTCGCGGGCCGGCCACTGCTCACCACGCCTATCCGGATCAGGCGTGGCCCACGGGGTCTTGTTTATGACCGTGCCCAGAATCTTGTCCCGAACGGGTCCTAGTGACTGCAGCGATTGCTCAAGCTGAACTTCCGACGTGCGCCCCCACTCCACAACGATCAGCAACTCGTCGACAATCTGACCGGCAGAGCGAACGTCGGCGACGGGGCTCAGCGCAGGTAGATCGAGAATAACCCATTCGTAATCGCACTCGCCGGACGCTGTGACTGCGTGAACGAGATTGTGCCACTGCATGTCGATGTTGCCAACAGCATGCCCGCTCGGCAGGAAGTCGAGATTGGGACGAACTTCCGCCCGGATAACCTCGTCCGGGGGAGCTGAGCCTCGCAGCAACTGGTAAAGGCCTTGCTTTTCGCCTGGCGTCAGACTGTTCGAAAGCGCCGCAGTCTTCGATGCATCGACGAGAAGAACGCGCGAGCCATCTCCAGCGATCAGTGCGGCCCAGTGCGCTGCGAACGTCGACTTGCCCTCTGCGCAGCGACACGATGTTATGCCGACAATGTGAGGGACGTCCCCGCGCCGCTCGAGGACCGCCGATCGCGCACGTCGCAGCACTGCGCCCCGCGAGGTAGAGCCCAATTCCGGATCGGCGTCATGCAAGGTGCGCGCAAAGGCATGGGGAGAGAGCTTCTGAAGCATCCAAGCCCCGAACCGGCCGCCACCTGGCCATCGTCTTGGCTCTCGCACAGCGGGCCGGTCCATCATTCGCGGCCAATACCCAAAGCACTCGGCCGACGTCATCGCCAGCTGCTCGGCAGCACGGACACGCCGATCGAAAAGTACGATTGCGAGTCCTACGCTCAAGCCCAGTGCGGCGCCGAGGACGGCTGCTAACGCGGACATGACCCCGGCCGTCGGCCCGTCTTTGGCGCCGGGGGGAACCGCCTCGCTGATGATCCGAGCCGTAGGACCCAATACCTTGATGCGTTCCCTCACCGCTGCGCTCGTCGTGACGACGGAACTTGTGTCGTTTTGCTCTTGCACGAACGATTCCGCGATCTCGTTGGTCAGCTTCGCAGCATCCTCCGCAGTCAGTGCTTTAGCTCGCACCGCAATGATTTGGCTGGTGCCGACCCGGTTGACAGTGATGCTGGATTTCAGGGCCGCCAGCGCGGTTTGCCTTCTTGACGTTTCGGAGCTCGATCGCTCCGGCGCAAACATCTGCAACAGCCAAAGATCGCGGATGCTACGTGATTTCGGCAAGATCAATTCAATTTCGTCCAATCCAAGCCGGTCGACGGCCCTTTCAAGGACCCTGCTGGACTTCGCCATTTCGATTGCGCTCTGGACCAGCGAGTTCTCGACCAGCAGCTGCGTAACGACCGCATCCGGGCCTGACTGTTGCAGCGTTGTGTTCGAAATCAACAGTTCGGAAGAAGCGCTGAACGCGGTCGTTCTGACCAGGACATAAGCAACACTCGCCAACCACACCATGACGGCGCCAACGAGCATCAAACGAACAATCATCCGCCCCTGCTGACGAATCTTCGCAAGATAGATTCTGAAACCGATCCCGTCACGCCCGGGCTCCGGCGCAATGGATCGCATTGCTGGTTCGAATAGGACTGAACGCTGGCTCTTGGTCGAATCAAGCATCAAACAAACTCCTGCGTCGATGCTGCGAAAGCGTGTCGATGCTCTGTACGCGCATCCGTTGCCAATATTTGCTCGGCTCCTGAGGAGTTGCCTGAACCGTCGCCAATTGGTCCGACGGGAGGCCCGAGGTTGTTTCTCGCCGTCGGCGGAGCAAACCGCTTCAGCGCGCCCCTTTTGCGCATCGCAAAATGCAGCCGGCTCGGAATCGGGATGGCCTGCTCCTTTTTACAGCGGGTTTTCAGCACACGGGACAAGCTGGTCAGCTGCGCCGCCGCGAGTTTCCATAGTCAGTAGAGCGAAAATGCCACCCCCGAAACGAGCGCAACGATGCGAGCACCACCGAGACGGGCGGCTGCGCATTTGCTTGTACGCATAGAACGGCTCTCCGGCGGGAAGCCGGTCGACGTCGCCGCGTTGCCTTGTCGATTCTCGACAACGACAGCAGCGATTACGGTCGACGTACTGATATTAAGCGAAAGGTGTTGGATTGGCCAGAATTGCACTCATCACGCGTCGCGAACGAAACGACGACGGCAGGCGGCGCGGCGCCACAATCACTCCAAAGTAGATAGTCCTTTCGAATAGTCCCGAAGGCCGCTCGGATTCCCGCATAGTCGAAGATGGCCTTGAGCTCGGAGCTGGCGACGACGGAATCGCTTGCAAGCGCTTCGCCGTCCGGGTGACTTCTCGCCGCGTGCGGCAGCTTCATTCATGCCGCTTGTCAGCGGCCGGCCGGCCTCGGACTAGTCAGGATGGATCGGTCCCCCATCCGTGAGAGCCGATATTTCTAGGCGCCGTGCTGGTTAGATTGCGCATCACTTCATCTCGCTGAATCACGTCTCGGTGGAGTGGCGTCGTCCGTTTGGTTTGACCGCGCCAAGCGCCGGCGTTTTGCGCCGATGTGGGATTGATCGACAATCGATGTGCAGGAGACTGTCGTGACCATTGCCCTGCAACAGGGACCCACTTCAAACGTCCCACGATGCGACGCTCAAAGACCGATTGCACCCGACTTTTCGCGGCCGGTTTACTGTCTCCAGGGGCTGATATGCGATGTGGTAACAATGGAGCAGGCGACTCAAAGAATCCTCTTGTCCATTAAAGAGGCGCGCCGGTGCAACGTCGCCACGCCAAACGCAAACTTCCTGCGCATGATACGGTCGGATCCGGATTTTAGAGACGCCGTACTCGCTAGCGATCTTTCCGTGATTGATGGCATGCCGCTTGTTTGGCTTGCACGCGCGCTAGGTATCGCCGCCCCTCATCGCGTATGCGGATCTGATCTGTTTGATGCTCTGATGCGTCGCTCGGGCGACCGGATCAGCGCTTTCTTCTTCGGTGCAACCGATGACGCTGGTCGACGCGTACGCGAACGCCTTGACGAGAGCACCTCTAGCGTCCGTTGCGCTGGCGCTTACTCGCCCGGCTTCGGAACTGTTGAATCCATGAGCAATCCCCGAATTTTCGGCATCATCAATCAAGCGAATCCCGATCTATTGGTCGTATCGGTCGGAGCTCGCAAAGGTCTTTTATGGCTCAACCGAAATGAGCATCTGCTCTCAAGCCCTGTGATCTGCAATCTCGGTGCGACGATTCATTTTGTCGCCGGAAGCATTAGGCGCGCTCCCGTCTTCCTCCAGCGTCATGGGCTCGAATGGCTCTGGCGGATCAAGGAGGAGCCGGCGCTTTGGAGGCGATACGCTCTCGATCTAGCGACATTGGCATGGGTGTTTGTCGGCCAGATCCTGCCATACCTCGTCAAGCGCGCGTTGCACGAGCCATCTGCGGCGCAGCCCTCGGCGCCACGCTTGCAGCATTATCATGACGAAACGGTTGAGGTGTTGACGTTTTCCGGCGCCTGGACGGAAGACAATCTCGCGCCGGCGCGCTCGGGTCTTGCGGCGGCGACACAGAGAGCGAGCAACCTCGTGCTAGACCTTGAAGGCGTAACGTTTGTGGACGCCTCCTTCTTGGGCCTGGTGCTGGTTGCGTACGGGTATCAGCGGCGAATGCAACGCGGCTTTTTCCTTCGTGCATCGAGTCGACGAGTTAAGAGCATGATGCGCGTAAATGGCTGCGGTTTTTTGCTCTCTCCCGAACGAACGCGCACGAAACCAATTCGACACCGTTGGTCCGCTTCCACGCACAGCCTGGGCGTCCGCAAATTCTGGCAGACGATCGCCAACCATGGGGAATTCTGGGGCAATTTCCGCCACCATTAGGGTTGGCCATGCTTATCTTGGTCCCGCAGATACTTTTGGAGCTCGCGGCCGTCGGTTTGATTTTTGTGACGATGGCTTTCGCGGCCCAGGCGGGAGCTGCGCTGCTCTTGTCTGACCGCTCGCTACCGGTAGCGTCAGTTCGCCCTTCCATTGCGGTGTTGCTACCGGCGCATGATGAGGAACAAACCATCGAAGCAACCCTAGTTCGGATTAAGGAGGAATTATCTCCGGCCGATCGCCTCTTGGTCGTCGCCGATAATTGCGTCGACCGAACAGCGACGCTCGCGACGCGAGCGGGGGCAGAGGTCGTGATCCGAAATGATCCCAATTTGCGCGGTAAAGGCTTCGCTCTCGCTGCGGGTCTTCGCCACCTTGCCGCGACGCCCCCCGACGTCGTCGTATTCATCGATGCGGACTGCCGGGTCGGCTCTGACGGCGTTGGGCTGCTCGCTCGAGCTTGCGCCGCTTCGAACGCTCCGGTGCAATGCCTCAATCTGATGATTGCCAATCCGGATAGTCGCGTGCCGCCGCCCCACTTGGCCGAGTTCGCATGGCGCATCAAGAACGATCTCAGACCTAATGGTTACGCACGCCTCGGCTTACCTTGCCAGCTGCTTGGGACCGGTATGGCGCTACCTTGGAGACTGATTGATCCCGGGATGTTTGCGACAGGACACCTGACCGAAGATTTGTTCGTTGGGCTTGAACTTGCGATGAAAGGCTTCTTGCCGCGCTTCTTTCGGGAAGCTTCCGTAACAAGCTATTTTCCCGAAAGCCAAGGCAGTCGAGATCGGCAGAAACAGCGCTGGATGCATGGGCATTTCGCGCTGATCTACAGCCATGCGCCTCGGCTCATCCATCAGGCATTGCGGCGACGAGATTTCGGGTTGCTGGCTTTGGCAGCTGACCTTGCTGTTCCACCTCTCGGGGTGCTCGCTTGCGCCAATATGGCGCTGCTCCTGATGTCCCTGGCCTGGATGGCTGCGGTCGGCGCGTGGGCTCCGCTCGTTTTTGCGACCCTCGCCAGCGCGCTCTTCGCGTCATCCCTTGTGGCCGTTTGGTGGGTCTGCGGACGGGATCTTATTGGCCTGAAGGAAGTCGGGCTCTTGCCGCGGCACATCATCACGGTCATGGGCTCTGCCTTGAACGCGGCGCGCGGACACAAGGTGCCATGGATTCGGACCGATCGGGTCTAGACGGACCACCAAACAACTCGGGCGACGGATTCGCGATACTTTGGGGCGGAAACGTTCCGGTCGGTGGCTTAGCGGTGAAAGCGCCTGCCCGCCCCTCGGCTTAGCTGAAACAGCGCTTGCCCGGGGGGCCATGTTCTAAGCAAGCGCTTCACAAAGCGATTGGCATCGTAGCTGACGTGGCACTGATTGAGCAGGACTGCGCGCGCCTCGGCAAACTGGCCGCGGTCGAGCAACTGACGAGCATACTCCAGGAGAAGGAAATTCGCGTAGCGCGTGCCGCTCTCCACGAGAGCGGGCGGCACTCCGCCTTCTCTTATCATGTTGGGAAACCGCTGGGCAAAGAGTGGACGCGCTATCTCGCGTGCTCCGCCGCTTGCCGTATTGTTCGGCGAATGCGCGTCGTTATACGTCGCGGAGAGCTTGGCGTTGTACACAAATGCACCCTGACAGGCGAGCCTGCACCACATGTCGATATCTTCGCCCGCCGATACTCCGACAGCAAAAGGGCCAGCCGCCAGGAGTTCATCCCTAAGAACGAGGATCGAGCTCGAACTCATCGGGTAGCCGCCATTAGCGAGCGCGAATGAAAAATAATCTTCGACCTTCTGCGCTGCGACCTTCCGGTCAATCAGCGGCCCACCAGCGCGGCTCTGTAGCTGGAGGTTGCTGAAAGCTGCAATCGCCGAGTTGTCTTTCGCGGCATTTAAAAGACCAGCAAGGTGGTCGGGTGACCACAGATCGTCCGCATCAAGAAATGCGATCCATTTCCCTTCCGCTGCGGCCACCCCCCGATTACGCGCGGTCGAAACCCCCGCATTCGCCTGCTGAATCAGCCGCAGCCGTCCCGTGCTTTCCACCAACCGGGCGCCGCCGTCCGTCGATCCGTCGTCGACAACGATTATCTCAAACTCGACGTCAATCTGATCAGCCGCTGATCGAAGCGTCTTCAGAATGAAGTCCGCCTTATTGTACAACGGTATTACAACCGAGATGAAGGGCTTCTCACTCATCATCGCCTCACGGCAGCGCGCATCTCCAATTTACCATGCGACGGCGGCGATCGGGACTGCCTTATCGAGCCGGAGTACCGTGCCGACCCGGAAGAAGATTCTGGATTGCTTCAGGGGTTCCCCCCAAACCAGAATAAGAGCGGCCGGGGATATGCAACAGCATATGCCGGAAATCGCTCAACGTCGGCGCCTCGCCGATGCGTGGCCAAGGAAGACTTTCCTATCGAAACTTGAGAAATCCTCCGGATGGCATTGATGTGATTGACTATCGGGGCTGTGACTGCCTCGTCGATCCTGCAATGGAGCTTAACGGCCGCGTGCCCTGGCACACAAGAAACTCTAAAAGGACGCCTCATACGGATCATGCGAACAAGGCACGCGGACCGCGCGGGACTACTTCCTTTGGATCATCAAATCATTCGGAGGTGCCGTCGAACTCTTTAGCTCATAAAGTCGTTTTGGATCACGAAGTTGGATCACCAAGCCGTCACAAGCTGTCAGCTAAGATGTCAAGGCACTTTATGGCCTGCTTCGATCATTAAACCGCCTTCTTAATGCCCGATACGTCTACAACTTTATACACAGAAAAAATTCAATTTTGCGGCATCCGGTTTATTTGAACCAAGTTTGGGACCGGCCAAGCAGCATAACAATCGTGGAATTTCAGTATCTTTGGAATAAGGTCAGTATCTTTTGAACAAGGAATGTATCGGTGGACTCGATTGTGCCGACATTCATACTGGAAAGCGACGGCCTCTTCCGTGAAGGCCTCCGCCTCATACTATCGAAGACGCGCTTCCGGCCGCAAAGTTGTGGAGCTGACCTGGAAGATCTTACGAATATCCCCGTCGATACGCCGACGTTGTTCATCGTCGGAGTCGGCCATAGGCATGATCTAGTCTCCAAATTGAAAAGGATCCGAGAGCAATATCCAGTCTCGCTCGCCGTGGTTATCGGCGACAGCGGCGATCGTCGATGCATGGTGAGCGCACTGGATGCCGGTGCAAATGCGGTGCTTTGCGCATCGGTCAGTCCAACCGGTCTCGTTAGCTCCCTTCATGCGATCATGAGCGGCGACATCATCGTCTTCGACGCGCGGCTCTGGCCAGCCGGCTTTCAACCGAACGAAGTACCAGCGTCATTTGTCGCGACTGCGCCCGCTCCCGAAACCGAGAGTGAGTCGCTCGCGCTGAAGCAACTATCGGCCCGAGAGATCGCAATTCTGGAAAGGATTGTCCGAGGTGATTCCAACAAACATGTCGCGCGATTTTTTGATATCGCCGAGCCGACGGTGAAGGCTCATGTCAAAGCCATTTTTCGAAAGTTAGGCGCGAGCAATCGTACCCAGGCGGCGATTTGGGCGCTCAGCCACGGGCATTTCGACAGCTTGAATGGCATTGCGCAGGATATTTCCGGGTTGGTCCAGCAGGAAGATAATCCAGGGTGAAGCAGACGCGCCGGCCCGAATCCAGAGCGACCGTTATTCAGCACAGGCCATCGTGCGCTTTCGCTACAAAATCATCAACGTGTCACAATTCGCGACCGTGGCGGCATCTCTCTTCGACTTCCACGAGGGCGGTTGTACGTATCTAATGCCTTGGATTGAGAGCATCATTCAGGCCGTCACCCATCAGGTTGAAGCCGATGACGAGCGCGATGATTGCGAGCCCGGGCCAGAATGCCATCCATGGCGCCTCGCCGAGAAATTGCCTGGCAACGTCGAGCATGGCGCCCCATGACGGGGCCGGAGGAAGTTGGCCAAGCCCAAGAAAGGCCAGGCTCGCCTCGGCGAGAACCGCAATCGCCATGGTCAGCGTCGCCTGCACAATCGTCGGCGCAAGCACGTTCGGCAACACCTGCCCGATCAGAATGGCGAGATGGCCGAGGCCTTGGGACCGGGCCGCCGCGATGTAATCCTCGGTGCAGACAACCAGCGTCTCGGCACGCGCAACACGAACGAAAACCGGCACGGCCGATATACCGATGGCAATCATCGCATTTTGCAGGCTGGGGCCCAGGAACGCGGCGAGCGCAATCGCCAGCACCAGAAAGGGGCAAGCGAGCAGCGCGTCGGCGAGGCGCGAGATCACCATATCGGTGAGGCCGCCGAAGTAGCCGGCCATGAGACCGAGCGGGAGGCCGATCAGCACCGCAACCGTCACGGAGACCAAGCCGGCGCCAAGCGAGGCTTGCGTGCCGAAGATCACGCGCGACAGCACGTCCCGGCCGAGATCGTCCGTGCCGAACCAGTGTGCTGCACTGGGTGCCGCCCGGATCGCCATCCAGTCCGGCGAGTTCGGATCGTACGGCGCAATCCACGAGGCAAACACCGCCAGCACGACGAAGAACAGAATGATCGTGGCTCCGATGACGGCGGATGGTTCGCGCAACAGGCGACGAACTTCCGAACGAGCGGCGGCGCCGGCGTGATCAGCAACAGGTGCGGTCTCAGTCGAGCTCATGACCTGAGCCTCGGATTGAGCAGCACATAGGCCATGTCGGCAATCAGGCTCATCAGGAGGAATACGGCTGCTGTGCAGAGCACGACTGCCTGAACCACGGCATAGTCGCGGCTGAATACGCCGTCGACGACCATCTTGCCGAAGCCCGGGATGGAAAAGACCTGCTCCGTCAACACGGCGCCAGCCAGCAATTCGCCAAATTGCAGTGTACCCAGCGTCACCACCGGGATCAGCGCGTTCGGCAGCGCATGACGCAGCACGATGGTGCTTTCGCGAACGCCCTTCGCGCGGGCAGTGCGCACGTAATCCTGCTTCATCGCCTCGATCATCGCACCGCGGACATGGCGCATCATGATCGCAGCGGTGCCCGTGCCGAGAACCAAAGCTGGCATCAGCATCGAAAGCAGGTTGCCTCTCACGCTTTCAGTAGGCGGAACAAAACCTCCGGCCGGAAGCCAGCCGAGATTCACCGAGAACAGAAGGATCAGCATGATCCCCATCCAGAAATGCGGGATCGACAGTCCGGCAAGGCCGAACAGACTGGCCCCGTAGTCGAAGGGCGTCCCGCGTCCCAGTGCCGCGAAGATCCCGATTGGCACCCCGACGAGCAGCGCGACCAGCATCGACAATATCGCGAGCTCAAAAGTCACCGGCAATTTTTCCACGAGCATGGTGCCGATCGGCAATCGGGTGCGAACCGACGTGCCGAAGTCGCCGTGCACGAGGGCTTTCAGCCAGACGCCGTATTGCACCGGGATCGGATCATTGAAGCGATACTTCTGCCGAAGATACTCGACGACTTCGGGATTGCGCTCTTCCCCGGCGAGCGCCAGCGCAGGATCACCGGGCAGCAGCTTCTGCAGACCGAACACCATCATCGACACCAGCAACAGGGTCGGAAGCAGCACGGCAAGCCGGCGCAGAAGCAGGGTCTTCATCGGGACAGACTAGTCCTCACCAGGGCAGGCGCGTCAGTGGGCACGAGGCGTTGCGCATCAATTCACAGGCCTGACACCGACCAGGCGCAAGAGACCATCCGGCACCATGACGATGCCGCCGACCGATTTGCGGGCCGCAAAGAACCAGTTCGGGTGATAAAGAGGAATCGACGAGAGCGCCGTCAGGTAAATGTCTGTCGCTCGGGCATAGAGCGCCTTGCGCTTGGCTTCGTCAGCTTCGCCCCGGGCCTGTATCAGGATCGCATCGAGATTCTTGTTGCAGTATTTGTTGACGTTCTGAGAGCCCGTGCAACTGAAAAAGGCGACCAGCGTCGGGTCCGGATCAGCGCGACCACTCCAGTTGCCAATATAGGCTTCGAAATTGCCGTTCAGGTAGCGCTCGATGGCAGTCGTCGTTTCCATCGGCAGCAGCTTGACGTCGAAACCGGCCTCGCCCGCCATCGACTGTATGATCTGTGCGACCCGTGAATCGCCGGCCGTATTCTCGTACTGGATTTCGACCGGCACACGAGTCATTCCGGCAGCGGCAATCATCGCCTTGGCCTTGGCAACATCGCGCGCCGGCGCCTTGCGCGCACTGTCGTAGAATGGAGATGACGGCGGGATCATCTGGTTATCCGCCAGGAACTCGCCATTGAAGGCAACGCGATTAATGACGTTGCGATCGATCGCCAGCTCAAAGGCCTGACGTAGCGTCGCGTTCTTGCCGAGTGGCGTGTCGGCCTTCGCGCCCGCACCGACATTGAACATCAAATGCGAGACGGCAAGCCCCTGGCCGGAATGCAGGGCGAGGTTGGGATCGTCACGCACGGTCTTGAGGTCGGTCGGCGCGACACGCTCCGCGAGATCGAGATCGCCCGCCCGGACACGCGAGAGCCGCACGGTCGGATCGGGAACGTAGTAATAGACGACTTCGTCATAGCCGACCTGTGCAGCGTTCCAATAGCCGGGATAGTTCTTGACGCGAATGAGATCGCGCGACTTGCGCTCGACAAATTGATACGGACCGGCACAAACCGGCGCGGCAGCAAGTTCCCCGACCTTCTCCGTCGCAGCCTTGGGCGAGACCATCATGCCGGCACGATCGCTGAGATTGGCAAGCAGCGGTACGAACGGCTCCGACAGGTTGAACTTCACCTTGTCCGCGGCAAGCGCTTCGACGCTCGCGATCGGCGCCAGTTCGGCCTTGCGCTTGGAATCCGGCATCGTCTTCATGCGCTCGATATTGAACTTGACTGCCGCTGCATCGAACGCGGTGCCATCGTGGAACGTGACATTCTTGCGCAGCGTAAAGGTGATCGACTTGCCGTCCGCGGCCCACTCCCATGCCTCTGCCAGCTGCGGCACGATCTTGAGGTCGGGAGAGATATCGACGAGCTTGTCGCACAGCGCCGCAAACACGAAGCGGCCTGCGTAAGTGCCGCTGAGCGCCGGATCGAGCGCATCGGGATCGTCCTGAATGCCGACCCGCAATGTCGCGGCATACGCCGAGACAACGCCCGATGCGATCATCAGAATTGCCGCCAACGCCGTGCCGATCCGCTTCATACGGAATTCCTTTCGTCCCAAGGCCTTGTCCCAGGCTCTGCTGCTGAAGGCCAAGACAAGCACGCCCGGTTCAATTTGTAAACATCTCGAACCAATTGACCTTGGGATGCGGAATTTAATTACAATCCTCCGGCCAATTTACGGATAAAATCTGCGGATCGCCCCCCTTGACGACAGACCCGAGGACGTATTAGTTCGGTCTATTGACTAATTGGACTGAGGCTCATGCAGGACGCTCCCTCGTCGCCCGTTGCGCGACAACAATCCGTGCGCCTTGTGGTTGAGCGCCTGCTGCGTGATCGCTCGGTATCGCGCGCCGAAATCGCCCGCAGCACGGGCCTGTCCAAGCAGACCATTTCCGAAGTGATGCGCGATCTCGAGCGCGACGGCTGGGTCCATGAGGACGGGCAAATCCAGGGCAACGTGGGGAGAAGTGCCGTCACCTATGCGCTCCGGCCGGACGCCGCCTTCGTGCTCGGCATCGACCTTGGCGGCACGAAACTGCACGTCGCACTTGCCGATCTGCACGGTGAGATCGTCGCCGAGAGCATCGAACCGACATCCTGCGAAGGCGGTGCGGCCGTGGTCACCCAGATCGAGCGCATGAAGGATGCCCTGCTTCAGCAGGCCTCCGTACCGGCGCAACGTTTGCGCGGCGGCGTGATGGGAAGTCCGGGAATGGTCGACCCGGCGTCGGGCAGCATCGTCATTGCGCCCAACATCCCCGGACTGGATAGCCTGGACGTGAGGGCCGCGCTGCGCGAGCGGCTCGGGATCGACATCGCCATCGAGAATGACGTCAATCTCGCGGCAATCGGAGAGCATTGGCGCGGCAACAGCCGCAAGGCCCGCAGCTTCGCCTTCATCGCAGTCGGCACCGGCATCGGCATGGGCATCTTTTCGGACGGCTATCTCGTCCGCGGTGCGCGCGGGGCGGCCGGCGAGATAGCTTACCTGCCGCTTGGGGGCGATCCCTACGATGCGCGCGGCCTTCGGTACGGGACCCTGGAAACCGCCATCGGAAGTGTCGGCATCATCGAACGCTACGTGGGGCTCGGCGGCAGCCCCAGCAGCACGGTGCGCGATGTCTTCGATCGGCTCGACATCGAGGAGGCGGCACGGATCACGATCGACGAGGTCAGCCGGATCCTCACGACCGCGATCCTGGCCGTGCACAGCATCCTCGATTCGGAGATCATCATCTTGGGGGGCAGCATCGGCGCCCGGCCCGAGTTGAAGCTCCGGATCGATGAACATCTGGGACGTTGCATGCGCGAGCCCGTTCGTATCGAGCTCAGCGCGCTCGGCAATCGCGCCACGCTGATCGGCGCGATCGGCAGCGCGCTCGACCTCGTGCATCGCTCGCTGTTTGGCATCGGCAGAGATGCCGGCCCATTGGCTCTTCCCGTCTCCGCGGCAGACGTCGCGGCATGAAAGAGCACGCGCCCAGAATTGAGGTTGTAGGCCCTGCTGGTGCTGTCGCCGAGCGCGCGGCCGCACTTGTCATCGCCCGGCTGCAAGATCGGCGGCCGATGACGCTCGGTCTTGCGACCGGAGCGACAATGACGCCGCTCTATCGCCGCCTTGTCGCCGCGACCCGAGCCGGCCTCATCTCGTTCCGGACAGTGTCGAGTTTCAACCTCGATGAATATGTGGGCGTCGCTCCCCAATCGCCCGGAAGCTTCCATGCCTATATGCAGCAGCATTTGTTTGGGCACGTGGATATGGAAGCCGATCGGGCAAATATACCCGATGGCATGGCCGACAACGTCGCCGCCGAGGCCGCGCGCTATGAGGCGCAGATTGCAGCTGCCGGTGGCATTGACCTGCTGCTCCTCGGCATAGGCGCCAACGGCCATATCGGCTTCAATGAGCCAGGTTCGGATTTCGCCTCGCGTACCCGCGAAGTCAGGCTCGACGAAGCAACCCGCATCGCGAATGCCATCAATTTTCCCGATCCGGCGCCGGTTCCCGAACGTGCGATCACCATGGGCATAGCGACAATCCTGGAGGCTCGGAGCATCCTCCTTGTCGCCAAGGGACCGGAGAAGGCAGCCGCAATCGCAGCCGCGATCGAGGGGCCGATCTCGCCAGCGTGTCCTGCCTCGGCACTCCGCCTGCACGACAACGTCGTTATCCTTTGCGATGAACCGGCTGCCGCGGCGCTCGCCACACGACCCAACAACCGGAGACGGGCATGAGCTGGGGACAGCGCGATTTCATGGTGCCGGGGCGCTCGCTGGCGGTCGGCGACCGGGGCATGGCCGCGACCTCTCACCCGGCTGTCACGCTCGCTGCGGTCGAGATCCTGCGCGCCGGCGGCAATGCCGTCGATGCCGCCATTGCCGCGATCGCGCTCCAGGGAGTCATCGATCCGCATATGACCGGCATCGGTGGCGATTGTTTTGCGATCTATGCTCCCACATCCGGCAAACCTGTCGCGATCAACGGCTCGGGCCGAGCGCCGGCGAAAGCCGAGCTCGGCTGGTTTCGGCAACAGGGGCTGACGTCGATCCCGGACGATTCGCCCCATGCAGTCACAGTTCCAGGTGCGGTCGATGCCTGGTGCCGCCTCTCTGCCGACTATGGTTCAAAAGGCCTTGACGAAGTTCTGGTGCCGGCGATCCGCGCGGCCGAAACCGGCTTTGTGGTGACGCCCCGCGCCGCGCTGGATTGGGCACGCTACGCCGATCGCATCAAACGACATCAGGCTGGCGTACCGGTCTATCTGCCCGGTGGCGCTGCGCCCTCCGTCGGCAGCAAGCTCAATCATCCCGCACTTGGCGCGACGCTGCGCCGGATTGCACGCGAAGGACGCACTGCGTTTTACGAAGGTGCCGTCGCCGAGGAAATCATCGCAACATTGAAGGCGATGGGCGGAGTGATGCAGCTTGAAGATCTGGCAAGCGCCCGACCGGAGTACGTTGAGCCGATCAGCGCCGACTATCGCGACCATCAAATCCTGCAATGTCCGCCTAACGGACAGGGCGTCGCGGCGCTGCTGATCGCCCGCATCCTTGCCGGCTTCGACATGGCCAACCCGGCGCTCAATGAGGCGGATCGCATCCACCTCCTGGCCGAGGCAACCAAGACCGCCTACCGGCAGCGTGACAGGCTAGTCGCCGATCCGGCATTCCATCCCCTCGATACTGACGCGCTGCTCTCGGATGCGTCAGTCGCGGCATTGGCCTCCTCCATCGACCGGAAGCGCGCCAGCTCAGCAACGCATTTCGACATGCCTGTTCATCGGGACACGGCCTACGTTGCCGTCGCCGACCGCGACGGCAACATGGTGTCTTTCATCAATTCGCTGTTCTTCGCCTTCGGCAGCGGTATCTACGCCCCCCGCTCGGGCGTGCTCATGCAGAACCGAGGTTCGGGATTCTCCCTCGTCGACGGACATCCCAATGCCATTGCGCCGCGCAAGCGTCCCTTTCACACCATCATTCCGGGCCTGCTGGCGAAGCGCGGCAAGCCGATCATGGCCTTTGGCGTGATGGGTGGACAATACCAGGCGGCGGGCCACATGCAGATCCTGACCGGAGTGCTCGATCGTGGGCTCGACATTCAGCAGTCCTCGGATGCGCCACGCAGCTTTGCGTTTGATGGCACGCTGACGCTCGAACCCACGATTCCCGGCGCTGTCGCCGACGAATTGATTGCGCGCGGCCATCGCGTAATCCGGGCGGACGAACCGCTTGGAGGTTGTCAAGCCGTTCACGTCGATCTTTCCAGAGGTGTCATGTTCGGCGCGTCGGACCATCGCAAGGACGGCATTGCACTCGCGGCGTGACCAGGATGAGAAGCACCGTGATGTCGGATCGGACAGCATGAGCGAAATGGCAGAGGCAGTCCTGACGATCGAACGGCTGACGCTGGCGCTGCCCGCCGGTGCGGATCGTGCCTCTGCCATCGAGGATGTTTCACTTGCTCTGTATCGGCGCCAAATCCTCTGCGTCGTCGGTGAATCCGGCTCCGGCAAATCGGTCTGCGCCGCTGCCGTGATGGGCCTGCTGCCCAAGGCCATCCGCCCGGTTGCAGGGGCCATTCGCTTTGAGGGACGCGATTTACTGAACCTGCCGGCAGCAGAATGGCGGACGCTGCGCGGGCGACGTATCGCGATGATCTTTCAGGAACCGATGACAGCGCTCAATCCTGTGATCAGGATCGGCGACCAGATCATGGAAGCGTTCGAGGCGCACGACCAATTCACGCCAACTGAGCGGAACGCCCGCTTGCGCGCCCTCCTCGAAGAGGTCGGCATGCGCGATCTGGAGCGGATCATCCATAGCTACCCGCATCAATTGTCGGGTGGCCAGCGTCAGCGCGCCATGATCGCCATGGCACTCGCGCTCGAGCCATCGATCCTCGTTGCAGACGAACCAACCACGGCACTCGACGTCACGACGCAGGCGCAGATCCTTCGGCTGATCCGAGACATCCAGCAGCGGCGCGGCATGGCGGTGCTGTTCATCACCCATGATTTCGGCGTCGTCGCCGACATCGCGGATCGCGTCGCGGTCATGGAGAAAGGCCGCGTCGTCGAACAGGGTCCAGTGGAGGACGTGCTCGAACGCCCACAGCATCCCTATACGCGTCGGCTGCTCGCCGCGGTGCCCGGCGGGACCCCGCCGGTCCGGGCCGAGACCGAGGACGAACCGATCGCCTGCGCGGCGAATGGACTTGCGAAGACCTATCGTGGCAACGACTGGTTCAGCTCGCAGGCCGAGGTCGCAGCCGTGAAGAATGTGACCTTCGAAATCCGGCGCGGCGAGACGCTCGGCCTGGTTGGAGAGTCCGGCTCGGGCAAGAGCACGATCGGCCGGTTGGTGATGCGTCTCACCGACGCCGATGCGGGCGTGGTCCGCATCGGCGAACTGGATTTCTCCGAGGCCCGTGGGGCCCGCCTGCGGGATGCCCGCAAGCACGTCCAAATGGTGTTCCAGGATCCCTTCGCCTCGCTCAACCCGCGTCGCCGGGTCGGGCAGATTATTGCCGACGGGCCGATCGCGCACGGCGTTCCGAAGGCGCAGGCCGTCGCGCGCGCCGAAGAACTGCTGGCGCTGGTGGGTCTCGACCCAAGGGCCGCGCGACGCTTTCCGCATGAATTTTCTGGCGGACAACGCCAACGGATCGGGATTGCGCGCGCGCTGGCGCTCGACCCGGAGGTGCTGGTGGCCGACGAACCGGTGTCAGCACTCGACGTCTCGGTCCAGGCGCAGGTGCTCGCCCTGCTCGAAACATTGAAGGCGCGGCTGCGGCTGGCGGTGCTGTTCATCACCCACGATCTCAACGTCGCTGCCCAGGTCTGCGATCGGATCGCAGTGATGCGCCTTGGCGAGATCGTCGAGATCAGGCCAACCGCAGATCTGCTGAATCGACCGGAACATCCCTACACGCAGGCCCTGCTGGCCGCGATCCCGGGTAGACAACGCAGAATGCCAAAATCCCTCTGAACCGCCGCATTTTCATTGAGAAGGGTCTCTGACATGCAGAAGCTCGCCGAACTTCCACTGCTGCGCATCGGCCTTGTCGGCAGCGGCTTCATCGCCGCGTTCCATCTGCAATCCATGCTCGGCGTGCGCAATGTCAGCGTCGGCGGCGTCTACAGCCGTTCTGCCGAGCGGCGCACGCGCATCGCGGACAAGGCGCGCGCTCTTGGCCTTGGGCCGGCGCGGGTGTTTGACAGTATCGAAGCGATGTCAATGTCCGGCGAGGTCGATGCGCTTTGGATTCTGACGCCGAACGATAGCCGTCTCGACATCATGCGCGAGATCCACCGGGTGACCAAGGCCGGCGCTCCCCTGCGCGCCGTTGCTTGCGAAAAGCCGCTCGCCCGCACGCTTGCCGAAGCACGGGAAATGCGCAGGCTCGTTGCGGATGCAGGCTTGCTTCACGGTTATCTGGAGAACCAGCTTTTCTCGACCGCGGTGATGCGCGGCAAGGACATCATCTGGCGGCGAGCCGTACCTGGAAGTGGACGCCCCTATCTCGCGCGGGCCGCCGAGGAGCATTCAGGACCGCACGAGCCGTGGTTCTGGCAAGGCGACAAACAAGGAGGCGGCGTGCTCTCCGACATGATGTGCCATTCGGTCGAGGTCGCACGTTTCATGCTCACCGCGCCGGGCGCAAAGCGCGACTCCTTGCAGCTGCTCAGCGCCAGCGCCACGACGGCCAATCTTAAATGGACGCGCCCCCACTACGCCGCCGACCTCAAGGCGCGAATGGGAGTCGATTTCACCCGACGTCCGGTCGAAGATTTCGCGCGCGGGATGCTTACGATGGAAGATGCCGACGGGCATCAACTGATGATCGAGGCGACAACCTCATGGGCGTATGTCGGCGCTGGCTTGCGCATCCAGCTTGAATTGCTTGGTCCCGAATACTCGATGGAGTTCTCCTCGCTCTCGACTGGCCTCAAGGTCTTTCTCTCCCGGGCGATCCGCGGATCGGAGGGCGAGGACCTCGTCGAGAAGCAGAATTCTGAGCAAGGTCTGATGCCGGTTGTCGAGGACGAAGCCGGCATCTACGGCTACACCGATGAGAACCGCCATATGGTGGAATCATTCAGGCGAGGCATGAGCCCGACAGAGACCTTCGATGACGGGGTCGGCGTCATGGAAATGCTCATGGGGCTCTATCGCTCCGCGGAACTTGGCCGGACCATCCATTTCCCGGACCCCGAACTCGAGCACTATATTCCTCGCGTGGCTCGCTGACGGACGGTCTGGCGAGGGCATCGATATTGGCCAGCGGCCATCATGGGTCCGAAATCAGCCGCGCCGGCCCTCCTCCGCAGATCATCCTAGCGCCCTACTCATCTTAGCGACGTAGCCCCCAGAGCAGGAGGCAGGTGCTACCGAGCATCAAGACACCAACTGATACGAAGCCTGACGTTACGATCAGCTCTTGCCAGGCCGAAGCGGCATGGTTCGCCGCCGTTATCGGCGACATCGCGCCCGTGCCCAAGACGGCAGCCAGTGTCGTCGTTGCCCAATTGCCGTAGGTCCCTGCCAGCAAGCCTATGAAGACGGCGCGCTCGAGAGTGGCCGAAAGCCGGACGAGCACCCAGCAACTTCCGAGCGCCAACAAAAAGATACCGTTCATGAGGCCCTCAAGGTGAGCCGCAAGTCCCATCCTGATGTTAGAGAAGTGTTCCTCGCCGAGGCCGGTCAGTAGCCCCAGTAGAAACAGAAGCATCCCATGCCAGACGAGGCGACGTCCAACTTCCTGCACTCTCCGCCCTCCCTCTTTCACGCGCCTTGAAGAAGCCCGGTGACCGTGCTCCGACTTCCGATGGTGGATATTAGTGAAAGCGAGAGCTCGTCAGCTAGACATACTATGCTGCCCCATTGTCGCACTAGGGCGTCGTCAACAAGAGCGCCAGCCAGCCTGCTAAAGACAGGCAGACTCCAATTCCTAGATAAGGCAACGCAAGGCGCATCGGCGCGTTTTTGCCTCCTCACCGGCGCGCCTGCGACCATCCTGACAACGATGGATCACCGTCCCTAGACGATGCCTGCCGAAGTCCCGCCAACGATGGGACGCTCCGTCGCCTTTCGGGCCCGATAGCCGGATGCGCGATAGGCCGCGATTGGTGCGATCGCCCCGCCGGCCCGCATGCGGGCGACGGCCAGGAGCGGCGAGACGTCGGTGGTGAAGGCGCGTTTCAATTCGAGATGCGCACCGAGGGCGTCATTGGCCTCTTGCGCCGCTTCAAGCGCAGTGCGATCGACGATGAGCGCCTGCGCATAGGCGCGCTGCAACTCGATCGCGGATTGCATCAAACTCTCGATCGGATCGGTCACATTGTGCGACTGGTCTATCATATAGGCGGGCGCGAAGCCTTCCGCCTTGCGGTGCTCGGCGTCGATCAACTCGTTGAAGACCAGAAACAGCCGGAACGGCTCGACCGAGCCGCTGTCGAGATCGTCGTCGCCATATTTGGAATCGTTGAAATGAAAGCCCGCGAGCTTGTTGAAGCGAACGAGCCGGGCGACGATCTGCTCGATATTCACGTTCGGCGCATGATGGCCGAGATCGACAAGGCAATACGCCTTGGGCCCGAGCTCCTGCGCGACCGCAAAACTCGTGCCCCAATCCGAGATCACGGTCGAGTAGAACGCCGGCTCGTAAAGCTTGTGCTCGAGGAACACCCGCCAGTCGGCGGGCAGCGCCGCGACGACCTCACGCATCGCATCGATATAGCGATCGAGCGCTTTGGTCAGATTCGATTGGCCGGCAAAGTTCGAGCCGTCGGCGATCCAGACGGTCAGCGCCTTTGAGCCGAGCTTGCGGCCGATCTCAATACATTCGACGTTGTGGGCGATGGCCTGCGCGCGCACACGCGCATCGGTATGCGACAGCGAGCCGAACTTGTACGAAAGCGCTTGCCCCGGCTGATCCTGGAAGGTGTTCGAGTTGACTGCGTCGAAGGTAAGGCCGTGACTCGCGGCCTGTTCGCGCAAGGCGACATAGTCGTCGACCTTGTCCCAAGGAATGTGCGGCGAGATCGTCGGGGTTGCCCGCGCCAATCGCTGGATCACCGCGCAATCGTCGATCTTCTCGAAGACATTGCGCGGCTCGCCGGGCCCCGGAAATCGGGCAAATCGCGTCCCCCCTGTGCCGACGCCCCAGGTCGGAATGGCGACGCCGAAGGCCATGACCTTCTGCGCCAGGGCCTCCGCGTCGATCCCATGCCGCGCCAGCGCGCGCTTTAGGGCGTCGTAATCTTCAGTGGTCGCATCTTCGAGCCGCGCATTGTGCTCGGCGATGAAATCCGCGCTGATCGAGAACGGCGTGCTCATCGCGTGAAGGCCTGGGCGTTGCCGGCGTCGATGTTGAGGATGTTGCCGGTCGATTTGGCCGAAAGGTCGGACGCAAAGAAGTAGACGCCCTCGGCAATGTCCTCGGGGAACACCGATAGTTTGAGCAGCGAGCGCTGGCGATAGACTTCCTCGAGCTGGTCTTCGGCAACCTTGTTAGACGCCGCACGCTGCTGGCGCCACTCGCCTTCCCAGATCTTCGAGCCGCGCAGCACCGCGTCCGGATTGACCGTGTTGACGCGGATGCCATGCGCCGCGCCTTCCAACGCCAGGCAGCGGGCCAGATGGATCTCCGACGCCTTGGCGGCGCAATAGGCGGAGGCGCCAGCCGACGCGGCAAGGCCATTCTTCGAGGCAACGAAGATGATGGCGCCGCCGATGTTCTGACGCTGCATCAGCCGGAACGCCTCGCGCGAGACGAGGAAATAACCAGTGGCGAGAATGTCCATGTTCTTCTGCCACAGTCCGAGACTCGTGTCTTCGACAGGCGAAGCCGAGGCGATCCCGGCGTTCGAGACGACGATGTCGACACCGCCAAATGCGCGCGCGGCCGCTTCGAACGAAGCGATCACCGCTTCCTCGTGGGTCACATCGAGCTTCACGCCGATCGCCGCATCGCGCCCGTGGCGCTTCGTGATCGCCGCGACGCGTTCGCTCAACGCCTTCTCGTCGATATCCGCAATGACGAGGCAAGCACCTTCGCCGAGCAACCGCTGCGCGGTCGCCCCGCCAATGCCGCCGGCGCCGCCGGTCACGTAGGCAATCCGCCCGGCGAGCGATTTCGGCTTGGGCATGCGCTGGAGCTTTGCCTCTTCCAGCAGCCAGTATTCGATATTGAAGGCCTCCTGCTCGGCAAGGCCGACATACGCACTGACGCCCGAGGCGCCGCGCATGACGTTGATCGCGTTGACGTAAAACTCGCCCGCGACGCGCGCCGTCGCCTTGTCCTTGGCAAAGGTGAACATGCCGATTCCCGGAACGAGGTACACGACCGCGTTGGGATCGCGCATGGCCGGCGAGTCCAGATGTTTGCAGCGCTCGTAATACGCGGTGTAGTCCCGCCGGTAAGCGGCAAGAACGTCGTCGAGGCCAGCGATCACCTCATCGAGATTGTCGCCCACGGGATCGTAGGACAGCAGCAGCGGCCGGATCTTGGTGCGAAGAAAGTGATCAGGACAGGAGGTGCCGAGCGGCGCCAGCGTCATCAGCGCGCTGGAGTTGACGAACTCCAGCACCTCCGGCGCGTCGGTGAAATGGCCAATCTTGCGCTCGTCCGCGGAGATCTTGCCGCGGATCAGCGGCATCAGCCTGGCCGCGATCGCGCGGCGCTTTTCCGGCGCGGCCGTTTGGACCTTGGCACCGCCGAAAGCCGGCTTCTGCTCATGCGCGGCAAGCCAATCGGCGGCCTGCTGAATCACGCGCAAGGTCATCTCGTAACAGGCTTTCGATGTCTCCGCCCAAGTGAAGAGCCCGTGGCCGCCGAGGACCACACCGACATAGTCGGGATGACGCGCGGCCATCTCGCCAAGCTTCAGGCCGAGATCGAAGCCGGGCCGCTGCCACGGCAGGAACCCGAGCTTGCCGTCGAAAACCTCGCGGGTCAGACGCTCGGCGTCGATCGAGGCGGCAATGGCGATGACCGCATCAGCATGGACGTGATCGACATGCCGGTGCGGCACGAAGGCGTGCAGGGACGTATCGATCGAAGTCGCACGCGGATTGAGATCGAAGGTACAGTGATTGAACAAGGCGACCATCTCGTCCTCGTGGGTGAGGCCGCGATAGAGGCCTTTCAGGCTCTCGAGCTTATCGAGGTACAGCGTCGAAAAGCCGTCGCGCTTCATCGAGCCGATGTCGCCGCCTGAGCCTTTGACCCAGAGCACGCGCACGTTCTCGCGCGTGAGCGGATCCGTCATCTCGATCTTGGCTGAGGTGTTGCCGCCGCCGAAATTGGTGACGCGCAGATCGGCTCCGAGAAGGTTCGAGCGGTACAGCAATTGACCTGCTTCATCGAGCCCGGCGGCGAGCGCGTCGTCCCATAGATTTGGCAGGGGCGTGGCCGCGACCTCGCTCATTAGGCGTTCTCCCTGTGCTTGATCTCCGGGCAGCTTAGGCCACGGATTCAATCAAGGTCAATCACCGGCGCTCAACGTTGCGACGCGATATGATTGATGCAGCGCGATATTGAGCGACTTTGACGGATTGCAGTTGACCGCTGATCGAGAGCGTGACCTATTTATGGGCAAAAGGGAGGGCGACGTGCACGAGCGGGAACGCTGGCAGGTCATCAAGGCACTCTTGCGTGAGCGGTCATTGGTGCGCATCGCCGATGCTTGTCGCGCGACCGGCGTCTCCGAGGCCTCGATACGGCGCGATTTCGCCAGGCTCGCCGAGCAAGGTGTCGCGATCAGGGTGCATGGCGGTCTCGAGGCGTTGCCGGAAACCTCTAACGTACCGAGCGATGTCCTGTCGCTGGCCACCCGCTCCTTCGACGTCAGCCAGACGCTCAATAGAGATGCCAAGCGCGCCATTGCGAAAGCGGCGGTCGCCCTCTGCGCCGATGGCGAGACGATCATCATCAACGGCGGCACGACCACCTTTCAAATGGGCGAATATCTGCGCGAGCGCCGTCTGAAGGTATTGACAAATTCCTATCTGCTCGCCGACGCACTGATCCACACGTCGAAATGCCGCGTCGCCTTACCGGGTGGCGAGGTCTATCGTGAGCAGGGCATGATCGTCTCGCCCTTTGAAGAGGATGCGATCCAGCACTATTCGGCGACGCGGATGTTCATGAGTGCGATCTCGATCGGACCGCTTGGTGTGATCGAAGGCGATCCCCTGCTCGCCCGCGCCGAATCCAAATTGCTGAAGCGTGCCGACAAGCTGATCGTACTCGCCGATTCCTCGAAATTCGTCTCGCGCGGCAGCCTTGTCGTCTGTCCGCTCTCGCGCATCGATACCCTGATCACCGATTCCGATGCGCCGAGCGACGCACTCGACATGCTGCGCGGGCACGGTGTCCGCATCGTCGTCGTCGATGCTGGCGCTCAAAACACCGCGGCGGCGTGATCATGACAACCGACGCGCGCAATGAAACGCCCGCAGCGCCGCTTCTGTCGGTACGCGCGATCGATAAATCCTTTCCAGGCGTGCGGGCCCTGTCCGGCGTCTCGTTCGACGCCTCCAGGGGAGAGGTCCACGCCTTACTCGGCGAGAACGGCGCCGGCAAGTCGACGCTGATCAAGATCGTTTCCGGCGTGTTCCCACCCGATTGCGGCGAGGTGCTCGTGGACGGCAAGCCGGTCGACCTCGCACGGCCGGGCGATGCCAGGCGCGCCGGCATCGCGACGATCTATCAAGAGTTGCTGCTGTTTCCTGAGCTCACGGTCGCCGAAAATATCTTCATGGGGCATGCGCCGCGCGCTAGCTTCGGCCGGATCGACTGGCGGGCGATGCGCGAGAAGACCAACGCGCTGCTCGCCTCGCTCGATATTCATGACTTGCAGGCCGAGCGTATCGTCGGTTCCCTCAGCGTCGGCAATCGACAGCGCGTCGAAATCTTGCGCGCGCTGTCGCAGGATGCACGCATTCTCATCATGGACGAACCGACCGCGGCCCTGACCGAGTACGATGTGACGCGGCTGTTTGACATCGTACGTAAGCTGAAAGCCCGCGGGGTCGCGGTGATTTATATCAGCCATCGGCTCGATGAGGTTTTCGCGATCGCCGATCGACTTACCGTGCTGCGCGACGGCGCACATGTCGCGACCAGGCGCGTCGCCGACACGGACGCGGCCGGGCTCGTGCACTTGATGGTCGGTCGCAGGATCGAAAGCCTATTTCCGAAGATCGCGGTTCCGATCGGCAAGCCGGTGCTGGAGGTGAAGGACCTCGAGCGACGGCCGCTGACGAGGAGCGTCTCGCTTACGGTGCGAGCCGGCGAGATCGTTAGCCTTGCCGGCCTCGTCGGCTCGGGTCGCAGCGAGCTGGCGCAAACCATTTTCGGCATCACGCCGGCCGATCGTGGCGAAATCCGGATCGCCGGGCAGCGAGTCAACATTCGCTCGCCAGCCCAGGCGCGGTCTTTGGGTGTCGCCTACGTTCCTGAGGATCGCGGCACGCAAGGCCTGGTGCGGCCGATGACGGTACGCGAGAACTTCAGCCTCGCCGCGCTCGGCAAGGTCGCATTCGGCGGCTTCATCGATCGCCGGGCCGAACGCAAACTGGCTGGCGACGGCGTCAAGCGCTTTGCGGTCAAGACCAGCTCGCTCGAGCAGGTCGCGGGCAAGCTCTCCGGCGGCAATCAACAGAAGATCGTGCTCGGCAAATGGCTGGCCAACGGGCCGAAGCTATTGATCCTCGACGAGCCGACGCGCGGCATCGATGTGGGCGCGAAGGCGGAGATCCATCGGCTGATGGGCGAGCTTGCGGCCCAAGGGCTCGCCATCCTGATGATTTCGAGCGAGCTGCCAGAGGTGCTCGGCATGAGCGACCGCGTGCTCGTGATGCGCGAAGGCCGTATCGTTGCCGAATTCTCGCGCGAGGAAGCAACCCAGGAGTCGATCGGTGCAGCGATGATGGGCAGCCAAGAAAGCGCGGAGAAGGCGGCATGACGGCGGTGACCTTAGCCGGCGCCGAGGCTGATCCGCGACGGCGGCTGAGGGTGCTTGCCTCGCAGGAGGCCTTGCTCGCGATCGCGGTGATCGGCCTCGCCATTGCCGTCGGACTTTACAATCCCCGCTTTCTGGCGGCCCGCAATCTTTCCGACGTGCTGCTCGGTAACGCCTATATCGCAGTCGCCGCAGTCGGCATGTCGATGGTGATCATTTCCGGCAATATCGATATTTCCGTCGGCGCGCTGATCGGTGTCCTGGCGACCATCAGCGGCACTCTGGCGGTGAACGGCGCGCCAATCGTGGTCACCTGGCTGGCGGCGCTCATTGCTGGCATCCTCGTGATGGCGTTGCAGGGCGTCATCATCGCCTATCTGCGCATTCCGGCTATCGTGGTTACGCTCGGCATGCTGTCGATCCTCAAGGGCGGCCTGATCAGCGTCACCGGCGGCAAATGGATCACCGACCTGCCCGACAGTTTCCATCTCGCCGATATCGAACTCTTCGGTGTGCTGCCGTTTCCGGTTTTTCTTATGATCCTGGTGACGATCCTTGCAGCGCTGTGGATGCGCTATTCAGCCTCGGGACGCGCGATCTACGCCGTCGGCGGCAACGCCGAAGCGGCGCGGCTCTGCGGCATTTCGCAGCCGCGCACGATCGTAATGGTCTTCGCGCTGCACGGCTTGTTCGCAGGCGCTGCCGCCCTGCTCTACGCGACGCAGCTGCGCGTCATCCAGTCGACCGTGCCGCCCAATCTCGAGCTGACGATCATCACCGCGTCGGTTGTCGGCGGCGTCAGCATTCTCGGCGGCGTCGGTACGGTGCTCGGCTCGACACTTGCTGCCGTACTGATCGCCGAAATCGCCAGCGCGCTGGTCTTCATCGACGTCTCGCCCTACTGGATCCGCGCGGTCCAGGGCGTGCTCATCCTCGTAACCGTGATCGCCGACATTCTGCGGCGCCGGCGCATGGCCGGAGCATGAGCGCCATGAGCGAAATCCCTCTTCCCCGCTCCGCCAAGCGCGTCGTACCCTGGTGGTTCCTGCGCCACGAGACCATGCTTGCGGTGATCCTGCTCATTGCATTGGTCGTGCTCGGGGGCTTGAACAGTCGCTTCCTCACGCTCGACAATCTGCTCAATCAAGGCAGGCTGACGACCGAGGTCGGGTTGATCGCCCTGCCGATGACCTTCATCATTATTACCGGCGGTATCGATCTTTCGGTGGGCTCGATCGTCGGGCTCTGCGCGATCTTGCTCGGTTATTCCTGGAAGGTTTTCGGCTTTCCCCTGCCACTGGCGATCTGTTTCTCGCTGCTCGTGGGTGCAGCGGCGGGCTTCCTCAACGGGATCGTCATCACCAAGGTGAAAGTGCCGCCGCTGATCATGACCATCGCGACGCTCGCCCTCTACCGCGGGCTCGCCGAGGGGATCAGCCAGGCACGTTCGGTGCGAAGCTACCCGGAATGGTTCTACTTCATCGGACAGGAAAACCTCTTCGGGGTGCCGGCGCAGCTCTGGCTCTTGCTGATCGCGATCGTGGTCGCGGCAATCGTTCTTGACCGCACCACTTTCGGCCGGACACTCTACGCGATCGGCAATAGCGAGACCGCGGCACGCTTTTCCGGTTTGCCGGTCGATCGCGTCAAACTGATCATCTACACGCTATCGGGCTTCATGGCCGGCCTTTCGGCCTGTGTTCTCGTTTCGCGCGTGACGACGACACGATCGGACATGGGGATGGGCTACGAGCTCGACGTAATCGCGGCGGTTGTACTCGGCGGCACCAGCATATTCGGAGGCGTCGGCACGATCTGGGGCACGGTGGTCGGCCTCGCGATGATTCAACTCTTGAAAAACGGGTTGGCCCTCACCGGCGTCAAGGGCGACGCGACGATCGTGGTGATCGGCACGGTGCTCATCCTTTCAACTCTTGTGGCGAGTTCGCTCCAGCGGCGACGCGAGGGCGTTTGATGGCGTGGCTGGCCGCGAAAAGGCGGCTTCAACATGGGAGGAAAACAAAATGAAGCTCGGATTAGCTGCTGCATTCCTCGGCGCGACCCTGCTGGCCGGAACGGCCTCGGCGGCGGACAAGAGATGGGACGGCGCGGACGACCTGCCGGTCAATCCGCTTGCCTGTTCGGCTGGCGAGGCCAACGCGGCGCCCACGGCCAAGCCTTATGACGGCGGCCGGCCAACCAATGCCGCCGACAAAGCCGGCAAACCGATCACGCTGGTCGACGTACCGAAGCTGATCGGCATCGGCTATTTCAACGCGACGTCGAAAGGCATGCAGGACGCCGGCAAGGCGCTCGGCAATGTCACGGTGAAGACCGACGGCCCGACTGAGGCCAAGATCGACGAGCAGATCAAGTTCATCGACAATTACATCACCAGCGGTGTCGACGGCATTTTGTTCGCGGCCAACGATCCGGTGGCAATCGCGCCGGTCCTGAAGAAGGCACTGTCGAAGGGCATCCATGTCGTCGGCTATGACGCCAACGCGACGCCGGACGCCCGCGAATGGTTCGTCAACCAGGCCGAGTTCAACGGCATCGCCAAGGCGATGATCGACTCGATGGCCAAGGAGGCCGGCGAGGACAAGAGCTTTGCGATCGTCACCTCGACCTTCACAACGCCGAACCAGGCACGCTGGATCGCCGAAATGTGGGCTTATGCGCAGAAGTGTCATCCCAAGCTGAAATGGCTCGAAACGGTCGAGGCGCAGGAGGATAATAACCTGTCCTTCAACCAGGCAACGACGCTGATCAACAAGCACGGCGACAAGCTCGCCGGCCTGTTCGGCATGACTTCGGTCGCAACGCCTGCTTCGGCGGAAGCAGTGACCAAGGCCAAGCTCTGCGGCAAGGTGGCGGTGGTCGGCCTCGCCACGCCCAATGCGATGAAGCCGTATGTCAATGCCGATTGCGTCAAGTCGGTTGTGCTGTGGAACCCGGTCGATCTCGGCTATGCCGCGACCTACGTGATGCGTGCCGTCGTCGACGGCAGCCTGAAGCCCGGCGCAACCTCGGTGGACGCGGGCAAGCTCGGCAAGCTGAACGTGGTCAATGGCAGCGAGATCCTGCTTGGGTCGCCTTTCATTTTCACGAAGCAGAACATCAAGGACTTCGATTTCTGATCCGGACTCGTCGACCGGCCGTCGAATGCGGTCGGGCGACGCACTTTCGTACCGCCGCTGTCATGGCCGCAACGAGCCGGCCATGACACGGTGATGATGTTTGCTTGTCGAGATGTCCATCTGCCTTGAGCTTTGACGATGAGCCAGACGGTCGCAGTCCTTGACGTCGGCAAGACCAACGTAAAGCTTGCCTTATTCGACGACGGCCGACTTCTCTGGGAGAAGTCGGCGCCCAACCGCATTCGGCCGGGCCCACCCTACCCGCACGAAGACGTTGCGAGCACGTGGAACTTCTTCCTCGATGCGATTCGTGAGGCCGCACGCTCGCACCGGATCAGTGCAATCGTTCCGACTGCGCATGGCGCCGCCGGCGCCTTGATCGGCCAGAACGATCTCGCCGCTCCGGTCATGGACTATGAATTCACGGGCATCGAAGC
Organism: Bradyrhizobium ganzhouense; assembly: GCF_049949285.1. Lineage (NCBI taxonomy): Bacteria > Pseudomonadati > Pseudomonadota > Alphaproteobacteria > Hyphomicrobiales > Nitrobacteraceae > Bradyrhizobium > Bradyrhizobium ganzhouense. The sequence continues at coordinate 3,599,931 of NZ_CP181318.1, read as the reverse complement.
GATCGAGCCCGACTATGCCAGGCTGCGGCCGCCCTTTTCGGAGAGCCTGTCGCCGAACCTGCCCGCCGGCCTCAATCTCGGTCGGCAGCTCGCCTATCAGAAGTGGCGTTGTCCGGACTTGTTCGCCAAAGCGAGGCATTTCGTCGGCTATCCGCAATACTGGACCTGGCGCCTGGCCGGCGCCGCTGTCTCCGAAGTCACTAGCCTCGGCGCCCATACTGATCTCTGGGCGCCGCGGCGAGGACAGGCCTCGAGCCTCGTCAAAGCTCTCGGCGTCGATCGCTTGCTGCCGCCGCTACGCCGCGCCTTCGATCCTCTCGGTCCGATTAAGCCTGAAATCGCCGCGCTCACCGGGCTCGCGCCTGAAACGCAAGTCTTTTGCGGTATCCACGATTCCAACGCTTCACTTCTGCCCTACCTTGTCTCGCGCCAGGCGCCGTTCACCGTGTTGTCGACCGGGACCTGGGTGATCCTGATGTGCGTGGGTCTTTCGCTCGATCAACTCGATCCTCGCGACGACACGCTTGCCAACGTCGATGCGCTGTGTCGACCGATCGCCTGCGGACGCTTCATGGGAGGACGCGAATACGCCGTCATCGCGGGCGGCGGCGGCAATCCTGATCCTGGCGGCATCGAACGCATCATCGCCTCAGGCGCGATGGCCCTCCCCTGCTTCTCCGGCCATGGTGGACCTTACGCGACGACCAAAGGCGTTATCCACGGCGAAGTCGCAACGTGCGATCGAACCGCGCTCGCGACGCTCTATTGCGCTTTGGTCAGCGATCTGATGCTGACACGGATGGGAGCAACCGGTGGAGATCTCATCGTCGAAGGGACATTCGCCGACAATCTTCCGTTCTGTCAGACTCTCGGCGCACTACGACCGAGGCAGCGTGTGTTTGCGGCGGAGGACGCCGCAGGCACGGCACGCGGCGCCGCAATGCTCGCGCAATGGCCCCCCTCCTACCATATCGCGGAGCCGAGCCCCGTCGATCCGATTTCGATTTCCGACCTTGATTCCTATCGCAAGGCCTGGACGGCAGCAGTCGACATGATCGCGCGGTGAACCAGACGCCGAACGGCCAGGCGGCGCCGACGGAAAGGAGTTGCCGGGCGAGTTCAAGCAAGTTCTAGCCAAGAATGGCGGAGATAATCAGGAGTGCTCCGCCTTGCGCCAGGAACTGCCTTCCCCGCCAGGTCCCCATGCGCCCCTACAACACCGCCGCGTCGCCTTTACCGAAACGCTGCTCGTACGCTTTGACGTAGGCTTCCGGCGAAGGTTTGAGATGCCGCCGGGTCAATGAGATCAGTTGGTCACGACGTCCGCCGCGAAGCGCCTTGATCATCTCCAGGTGATCGAGGCGCGCGCGATCGAGCGATTCCGGCGATGCGTTGGCATAGAAGCGTATTCCGTGGACCTTCCGTGCCAACTGATCGATGGTCTCGATCAGGCAGGAATTGCCGCACAGGCCGAACAAGGTCTGGTGAAAGCTCAGATTGCTGTAAAACACGGTGAGCAGATCACCAGCTGCGACGGCTGCGCTATGCTCGCGGTGAAGTTCTTCGAGCCTGCTGATTTCGACTGATGCAACAGGGAACGGGATGATGCGCACCGCCATCACCTCCAGCTCCTCGCGCACCGCGTAGATTTCCCGTACCTCTCGCGGTGTCAATCCGCGCACCATCGCGCCCCGATTGGGGATGCGCTCGATCAGTCCCTTCCGCTCCAGCTCGAACAGCGCAAGCCGCACGTCACCGCGATGGGTCTGGAACAGCTCGCAAAGATCCTGCTCGATCAGACGCTCGCGCGGATGGCGTCGCCCGAGCACTATATCTTCCTCGATCCGCCGCGCGATCAAATCGGCCGCGGCCGACGCCTGCGCGGCGCCTCCGTCGGCGGGTTTGTCCAAGGCCTTCTCGGCGACCCTGACGCCGACCTTCCTTGGCTTGATCGATTTTGCGGCCATGCTGTCCTGATCCGTCAACGCGCGCCGCGCGGGCGCCGCTTGCTCTGGACCGATAATAATATTGTCTACGATATTGTAAACAATTCTAAATGGGGTTACGCTTCTGGACAAGGCGGACGGCTGGGCCTTAAGGCCCGGCGACAGATCCGAACAGGGAGGAAACGGCATGACAAGACAACGCCACAAGTCCGTCCGCGATCGCGAGTGCGTTTCGAACCCCCTCCCCTCCAGGCAGCACAGCCGCCGCAAATTCCTCATCAAGGCAGGCGGCGCATTGGCTGCCGGCGCCTTCGGCGCGATGCCGCTCCGTGGTTACGCTGCTGACGTCGTCAATATCGGCGCGCTCTATCCCACCACCGGCAGCATGGCGCAGATCGGCACCGGCTGCGTCGCCGCGGCAAAGCTTGCGGTCGAGATGATCAACGAAGCGGGCGGCATCAAATCGCTCGGCGGCGCGAAACTCAACCTCATCATCTCCGATGTGCAGAGCGATACCACCGTGACCCGCACCGAGACCGACCGGCTGATCACCGGCAATAAACTGTCGGCGGTCCATGGCTGCTTCGCCAGTGCGCTCACCTTGATCGCGAGCGAAGTCTGCGAGCGTGCCAAGGTGCCGATCATCACCGGCTCGAGCTCCGACCAGCTCAACAAGGGCCGCAAGTTCACCTTCACGCCGTTCGCGCGCGCCTCGCAATTCGCCCGCGCGCAACTCCAGATGGCCAAGCTCGTCAGCGACCAGCCCAAAGTGGCCGTGATCTTCGAGAATACCGCTTTCGGCACCTCCACCTCGAGCGGCTTGAAGGAGCTGGCACCGGGCGAAGGCGTCGAGATCGTGATGTTCGAACCCTATTCGGCGGGTTTCACGGATGCAGGCCCCCTGATCAACAAGGTGAAGGCTTCAGGGGCGAATGCGCTGTTTTCAGTCTCCTACCTCAACGATCTGATCCTGATCGTGCGCACGGTAAAGCAGGTCGGCCTCAACGTCGCGATCAATGGTGGCTCCGGCGGCTTTGTCATTCCGGATTTCTACAAGAATGTCGGCAAGCTGGCCGAGGGCCTGCAAGGGGTCGCTCACTGGAATCACGACATGAGCCCGGACTGCCAGAAGGTGAACGAGGCCTACAAGAAGCTCACCGGCGATTTTCTGTTCGAATATGCCGGCGGGCTCGTAGCCCAAACCTTCATGCTGGCGGAGGCGCTCGAGCGCGCCGCCAGCGCGGATCCGCAGAAGGTGCGAGAGGCGCTGTCGACGCTCGACGTATCCTCGGGTTATGCAGCCATGGCGCCTGGTGGAAGGGTCAAGTTCGAGCCAGATGGCAAGAATGCCTATGGCCGCCCCGTCGGGGTGCAGTGGCAGAATGGCGACCTCGCCAGCGTCTTCCCCAAGGAAGATGCCCGCGCACCGCTCATCAAAAGCTGAAGACGAGAAGTCGCAATGCTGGAGACAGTGGCTCAGGCCGTCATCAACGGCCTGCTCATCGGCGGCATCTACGCACTCGTCAGCATCGGCGTGACGCTGATCTTCGGCGTCGTGAAGATCGTCAATTTCGCCCAGGGCGAATTCGTGATGATCGGAATGTACATCAGCTATTTCCTCGCCACCTATTTTGGCGTCGATCCGCTTCTGTCGCTGCTCGTGTCGATGCCGACCCTGTTCGTGATCGGTGTGCTGATCCAGCACTTCCTCATCCGCAGGGTACTGGGGCCGAACGACATGCCGCAGATCTTCCTGACCTTTGCGCTGTCGCTGCTGCTGCTCAATCTTGCGCTGTTGCTGTTCAGCGCGAACTACCGCACGGTTCACACCTCCTATTCGGATGAAGCCTTTCACTTCGGCGGACTCTACATTCCGGAAGCGAAGCTGATCGCCTTCGTGGTCGCGATGGCCTTGAGCGGCGCGCTATGGGCCTTCCTACACACCACCGATCTCGGCAAGGCGATGCGGGCGGCCTCGCAAAACCGGGATGTCGCGACGCTGATGGGCATCAACCCCAACCGCGTGTTCTGCGTTGCCTTCGGCGCGGCGCTGGCGCTTGCGGGCGCGGCGGGCTCGCTCCTGATGCCGTTCTATTCAGCCTATCCATTCGTCGGGCAGGTGTTCGTGCTGATGGCCTTTGTTGCAGTCGTGCTGGGCACGCTCGGCAATGTGCTCGGTGCGTTGGTCGCAAGCCTGATGATGGGAGTTGCGGAATCGCTTGGCATCCAGTTCGTCGGCGCCGATTCCGGATTGATCGTGGTGTTTGCCATGCTGCTGTTGACGCTGGCGTTCAAGCCGCAAGGCCTTGGCGGCGGGAGAATGCGCTAGTGGGTAAGGACACGAACAACACCGGCGGCTGGCAGGTGGTCGCGCTGGCCGCGCTGGGCATCATCCTGCTGTTGCTGCCGCAACTCGTCAGCAACGGGTTCGCGCTCGACATCTTCATCCGCATCCTCTTGTTCTCGTTCATAGGCGTCGCCTGGAACCTGATGGGCGGCTACGCCAAGCAGCTGTCGCTCGGCCACGCCGCCTATTTCGGGCTCGGTGCCTACACCTCGACCATCATGCAGATCGATTTCGACATCTCACCGTGGATCGGCATGGTCGCCGGAGGCATCGTCGCAGCGCTGGCGAGCCTGCCGGTCGGCTGGCTCTGCTTTCGTCTGCGCGGCCCCTATTTTACCATCGCCACGATCGCGACCGCACAGGCGCTGATGCTGATCTTCCTGAAATTCCGCGATCTCGCATGGGGCGCCGAGGGCACCACCATTCCAAATCTCGGCAGCTCGCCCCTGATGATGCAGTTCGAGACCAAGGCGTCCTACTACTACGTGGTGCTCGGCCTTCTGGTGCTGGGGCTCGTGATCACCTGGCGCATCGAGCGCTCATGGATGGGCTACTACCTCGTCGCTATCGGCGAGGATGAGGACGCGGCGGAGGCGATTGGCGTGAACGCGCCGCGCATCAAGCGCCACATCTACGTGATCAGCGCCTTTCTCACCGCGCTCGCCGGCACGTTCTACGTCCAGTACATCTATTTCATCGATCCCGCGACCGCATTCAGTTTCAACATCTCGATCGAGGCTGCGCTGGTCTCGATCGTCGGCGGCATCGGCACGCTGTGGGGCCCGGTGGTCGGCACCGTGCTGCTGGAGACCACCTCCGCCCTGCTGCAGAGCTGGCTCGGCTCCTCGACCGGCGGCATCCAACTCACCGTCTACAGCCTGATCCTGATGGCGATCATCCTGTGGCGGCCGACCGGCTTGATGGGCCTGTTCAACGACCTCTGGCAACGGCATCTCGGCCGACGGCCGGCACGGGTGAGGACATCGCCATGACGGATGCGCTGGTGGTGAAGGGCCTGAGCAAGCGCTTCGGCGGCTTGCGCGCCGTGCAGGATGTCAGCTTCACCGTAAAGCAGAACGAGACGGTGGCGCTGATCGGGCCGAACGGCGCCGGCAAGACCACGAGCTTTCATCTCATCACGGGCTTTCATCCCGCCGATTCCGGCTCCGTGCTGGCCTTCGGGCAGGAAGTTGTGGGCCTGAAGCCGCACGACGTCTGTGCGCTGGGCCTCGCACGCACCTTCCAGGTCGCAAAGCCCTTCGGCGCGATGACGGTGCTTGCCAACGTCATGACCGGCGCCTTCCTGCGCGATCGCCACGTCGTGGCCGCGCGCGAAAAGGCGCGCGAGGCGATCGATTTCGTCGGGCTCACCGCGCGCGAACAGACGCCGGCCAAGGACCTCACCACCATCGACCAGCGCCGGCTGGAAATGGCGCGCGCGCTGGCGACACAGCCGCGCATCCTGCTGCTGGACGAGGTGATGGCGGGGCTCAACCCGGCGGAGATCGATCAGGCGGTCGCGCTGGTCGGCAAACTGTCGCAGCGCGGGCTCGCGATCGTGATCGTCGAGCATGTGATGCGCGCGATCATGGCGGTTGCCCGTCACATCGTCGTGCTCGACCACGGCCAGAAGATCGCGGAGGGCGCGCCGAAGGAGATTGTCGAAAATCCCGAGGTCATACGTGCCTATCTCGGCTCCGGTTATGCAGGCACAGGTGGAGGAGCTCATGCTTGAGCTCAAGGGCGTCAGCGCAGCCTACGGTGCGGTGCCAGCGATTTCCCACGTCTCGATCCACATCAACGTCGGTGAAGCCGTCGGCCTGTTGGGCGCGAACGGTGCCGGTAAGAGCACAACGTTGCGCGCCATCTCCGGGCTGGTTCGCCTGACGTCGGGCGCAATCAGTTTCGACGGCATCGACCTGGCCTCGCTGCCCCCCCACAGGATTCCGGAATTGGGTATCGCCCATGTACCGGAAGGGCGTCAGGTTTTTCCCGAGATGTCCGTGCAGGAAAATCTGGAAATCGGCGCCTTCGTGCCAAAGGCCAAGGCCGAGCGCAGCAAAACGATGGAGCTCGTCTATGAGATCTTTCCGCGGCTTGCCGAGCGCAAAAAGCAGCTCGCGGGTACGATGAGCGGCGGCGAGCAGCAGATGCTCGCGGTCGGCCGCGGCCTCATGCTGAAGCCACGGCTCTTGATGCTGGACGAGCCGTCACTTGGCCTGGCGCCGGTGATGACCGACGTCACGTTCGAGAAGATTGCAGAAATTCGCAAAATGGGCACCGCAATCCTGCTGGTCGAGCAGAACGTTAGCCGCGCGTTGTCTCTGGTTGACCGCGCTTACGTGCTGGAGAGCGGGCGCGTGACCATGCAGGGAAAAAGCGCCGAGCTTGCGAATAGCCGGCAAGTCCAAGCGGCGTATCTCGGAATTTGAAGGCGCATCTCTTACAAGTCTCGGATCGAAGTTCAGATCATCGATGTCGCTCTCGATCTTGGCAGGCGTATCCTCGACGACCACACAGCGAGGCAGCCAGGCTAGTCTTTTCCGCTTAGTCCATTGGGGGCACGAACAGAATCCGGCCAAATGACGACCAACATGAACAACGGCCATGAACAGAGTTTGGCCGACTGAGAACAAATTCGGACAGTACGAAAATTCAACCTAGGACACAGGGGGTTAAGTGCGGACAGGACAAGTCAGCCCATCGGAACAGATCGTGATCTTGGATATGCAGATGAAGGACACGGCACAGTTGCCGAGGCATCCGATACCGGCGATGGCGCGAAGGGACCCTAACAGCTGAAGCGAGCCGGGTCCCTCTCCGGTCTCATCCCGTGTGGAAATGAGGAGCCGCCAGGAACGGGTTCTCCGCGCCTACCTGCTGATAGAGCGCCGAGGGGACCGGCCCAGAGGGGTCTCCGCGGAAGCCGGCTGCTGCGAATTGATCCATCAGCGCTGCAAGGCGGTCGATATTCCCCTGGGGCCAACCGATGGCGGGGCCAGCCGGTGAAGACACTGCTCCACCGCCAGACGGGTCCACCGGAGGATCGGTCACCGTCATGGTCTGCGACGCCGATGTCGCGGTTTCGCCCGTAGTTGTATTCCTCGCTGTCACCGTCAATGTCGCGACCGGATGGCCGGTGCCCGTATAGCTTGACGACAGCGTCAGCCCGGTGAGTGGCATGCCTGTCGTGGAGGAGCCCTCGGTAATGGTCCAGGTATAGGTTCCGTTGGATTGATGGCTGCTCGTGACAGTATTTCCGGCAGGGGCTGTGATCGACTCGTAACTGGGCAAGCCGCCGATCGTCAGCGACAGTTTGTCGTCGGAATCGACGGGCGTCGCGGTGATGCCCAGCGCCACTGATCCTCCAGCCGGCACTGTCAGCGACGTGCTGCTGATGGTCAATGCCGGGACCTCCGGCACCCTGTCTTGATCGACCGTCAGGGCGCGGGTCGCGGTCTGTGCCGGATTTCCTGCCGCGTCTGAAACGTTGGCAGAGACGGTGTAGCTTCCATCCGCCAGGCCAGTGGCCTGCGCGCTCGTCACAGCGACAGACCAGGCATTGCTGCTATCCGTCGTCGCATAGGAGTTGACGATCGCGTTCGCGCTGTTGAGGATATTGACGGTGACGGTCCGCCCGTTCTCGGCATCAGTCGTTGTGCCGCTGATAGCGAAGCCCTGAGAACCTTTCGTGGCGTTGATGATGTTGTTGCCCGCGATGGTGCTGATCGCAATCGTCGGTGCCGTCGTGTCGATCTGAAGCGTGCCGGCCGGATTGTAGTTGGTGGCGCCCGACAGATTGGCGGCGTTGCCGCCGCCATCGGTGATGGTCGCGCCGTTGAGGGTGAGCGATGAGACGATGAGATCGGCGGTGTTCTGGCCTGCCGCCACCGTGTAGCTGAAGGTGAGCGCGGTGCCGCCCGAACCGCCGGTATAGCTCGCGGTGCCGCCATCGTTGAGGGTCAGCGCCGGGGTTCCGCCTGTGGTGCTGACCGTCACGGCTGCAGTGAAATTGACCGTCAGCGTGACCACCTTGCCGGCATTGAGATCGCCGCTGCCGTTGGTGATGCCGGTGCCGGAGGCCGCGATCGAGGTAATTGTGGCCGAGGGAGGCGCAGCAGCGCCTCCGAAGACTTGAATGGGCGCCGCTGTCGCGGAGCTGTTGGGAGCGGTCAAGCCCAATGAATCTGTGATCGTGCTTAGAAGATTGTAGTGATTGTAGGCGGTGCTGTAGTTTCCCGGGACCACGTTGGCGCCATACAAGAGTGTTGGAACCTGGTTGGAAGCAGCCTCGGAGGTAGAATCGTCATTTTCGTCCCAGGTCACGATCAGCAGCGAATTGTTGTTGACCGCCCACTGGGCATAGGCGCTCAGGTTTTGCTGAAGCCATGTATCACCCTGCGCGATCGTCCCGTTGTGCATGTCGTTGCCGACGCTGGGAATGACGTACGAGACCGTCGGCAAGCTCGAATAGTTGCCGTTGGCGAAAAGCGCCGGAAAGCTGGTGAAATCCGTTTGAACCGTACGGGCCTCGGGGAATGAAACCCAGGGGTCATGGTTGAAGTCGCTGCCCCCGTTGGTCTCGTCGACATAGCCCGTGAAGGAGTAGCCCCCGTTGTGCAGCACCGTGTAGAGCGTCGGATCCGGAAGGCTGTAAGCGTTGTCGTCGGTGGTGCCAAATGTCGAGCCGGCGTAGAGAACGAAATAGTTCGGTTGGCTCGGATGAGCCTCCGCCGTCATGTTGGTTAGCGATGCGCCGCCGGCCATGAGGCTGTTGATGTAGGGTGCCTCTGCGGTATTGCCGGCGATCTGGTCATAGTTGTGGTTTTCTTCGACGACGACGACGATGTGGCTGTACTTCGGTACGCCGGTGGGGTTGGTCCAATTGACCTGCAGGGCACCGGTCGGAGTGTAGTTGACGGCTCCCGACAGGTTTGCGGCGTTGCCAGCCCCGTCGTTGATGACCGCGCCGTTGAGGTTCAGCGCCGAGATGGCGAGATCGGACGTAGTCTGGCCCGCCGCAACTGTGTAGCTGAAGGTGAGCGCAGTGCCGCCCGAGCCGCTGGTGTAGCTCGCTATGCCGCCGTCGTTGAGGGTCAGCGTCGGCGTGCCGCCGGTGGTGTTGACCGTCACCGCCTCGTTGAGATTGACCGTCAATGTGACGACCTGGCCGGTGCTCACATTGCCGTTGCCGTTGGTAATGCCAGTCCCGGAAGCCACGATTGAGGCAATCGTCGGCGCGGTGGTGTCGATCTGTAGCGTGCCGAGCGGATTGTAGTTGGTGGCTGCCGACAAATTGGCGGCATTGCCGCTGCCATCGGTGATGCTCGCGCCGTTGAGGTTGAACGACGAGATGACGAGATCGGCTGTGTTCTGGCCTGCGGCCACCGTGTAGCTGAAGGTGAGCGCAGTGCCGCCCGAGCCGCCGGTGTAGCTCGCCGTTCCGCCATCGTTGAGGGCGAGTGTCGGCGTACCGCCGCTGGTGTTGACCGTCACGGCCGCAGCGAAATTGACCGTCAGCGTGACCACCTTGCCGGCATTGAGATCGCCGCTGCCGTTGGTGATACCGGTCCCGGAAGCCACGATCGACGAAATAGCCGTACCGGTCCCTGCGGGAGCCTGAATGGCGATTTGAGCGACCGACGTCTGCCACCAGTTGTTGGCGACATATTCGCTCGAGATCCAGAACGAGCTCGGATTGTTGGGATCGACGGTCGCTGATGAATTGAGGCCCCAGCGCTGCACGCTGTTTCCATCGCCCGAGTTGAAGAAACCGGTGCTCGCCTGATACAGGATCGGCGCGCTGAAAGAGCCGGCGGGACTGCTGCCGCTCTGGAAGACATAGTAGTCCGACGGATACAGGTTCGGGCCGCTGGCGGTGAAATTGATGACGACATCGCCCGAAGCGTCCACCGCGATGGAGGGATCGAACGTCCCCACGCTGGTTCCGAGTGAGGCACCGGAGATGTCGCCTTGCGCCACGAGGGACGGAGCACTGGGATTGCCGACGTCGATCTTGAACCAATGGACCAGCGGTACGCTCGACCCGCTCGGCTTCATCTCGGCCACGGCGTAGAGATAGCCGTTGGCATAGACCATGCTGGCAATTCGGTTATCGACGGCGTCGAGCAGGAGGCTGGTCCCCTGCTGCTGCACGGTGTAGCTGCCGCCCTGGTCGATATTGCCGAGGGCGATGGTGCTGGTGGTGCTAAATGTATTGGTGGCCTTGTCGTAGGTCTGCAGGGCGACGACGATCTGACCTCCGCTGGAGAAATCACTCGCGTAGTAGGTCTTGCCGTTGTTGCCGGCTGCAACGGCGAAGATACGCTGGGTCGACGGCATGGCCTCGCTTGCGGTCACGCTCAACGTGCCGCCACCATAGATTCCACCGCCCGCGCCGGCCGTATCGCTGATCACCCAGTTTTCCGTACCGGCGAAACCAGACACGCTGATGTTGTACTGTGGCGCAGTGATGTAGACGTTCGAACCGTCGACCGCCAACATCGGGCGGTCAGAATCGGTCGACTGACCGTTGATCGTGACGGTCGTGTTGAGCTGCGAGAAGGTCCAGCCGTCGTTCGGATTGGAATCCTTGGAGACCGCAATATCCATGGCGGTGGTGGTGCCGTCCGGCGCCAGGTACTCCATCATCGCGACAAAGCGCTGATTGACGCTGTCGTAGGCGATGCGCTGATCGAAAAGGCCGCCGGTCGGCGACAGCGATGAGAAGAAGCTGTAGACCGACTGCTGGGTCGGCGACCCGCCGGCCAGGTTCGTCCATTCGATCAGCGATCCCTCGATCATCACAACGAAGTTCGACCCGACGGCAAGACCGTTGTGCGGCGGATAATTGCTGGTGGTCGATGGCCCGGAGAACAGCGTCTGGATGCTCGAGGTGGGGGTGGCCAAATTGACTTGCAGGATACCGGCGGGATTGTAGTTGGTCGCGCCGGCCAAGTTGGCGCCGTTGCCGGCGCCGTCGCTGATGACCGCGCCGTTGAGGTTGAGGGACGAGATGGCGAGATCGGACGTGGTCTGGCCAGCAGCCACTGTGTAGCTGAAGGTGAGCGCGGTACCGCCCGAGCCACCAGTGTAGTTCGCTGTGCCACCATCATTAAGGGTCAGCGTCGGTGCGCCACCGGCGGTGTTGACCGTCACCGCCTCGCTGAGATTGACCGTCAATGTGACGACCTGGCCGGTGCTCACATTGCCGCTGCCATTGGTGATGCCGGTGCCGGTCGCCACGATCGAGGCAATCGTCGGCGCCGTCGTGTCGATCTGAAGAATGCCGGCGGGATTGTAGTTGGTGGCCGCCGACAGATTAGCGGCGTTGCCGTTGCCGTCGATGATGGTCGCGCCGTTGAGGCTGAACGATGAGACGATGAGATCGGCCGTGTTCTGGCCTGCCGCCACCGTGTAGCTGAAGGTCAGCGCGGTGCCGCCCGAGCCGCCGGTGTAGCTCGCCGTGCCGCCATCGTTGAGGGTCAGCGCCGGGGTTCCGCCAGCGGTGTTGACCGTCACGGCCGCACTGAAATTGACCGTCAGCGTGACCACCTTGCCGGCGTTGAGATCGCCGCTGCCGTTGGTGATACCGGTGCCGGAGGTCGCGATCGAGGCGATCGTTGGCGCAGTCGTGTTGACCTGCAGGATACCGGCGGGGTTGTAGTTGGTCGCACCGGCCAAGTTGGCGGCGTTGCCGGCGCCATCGCCGATGACCGCACCGTTGAGGTTGAGCGCCGAGATGGCGAGATCGGACGTGGTCTGGCCAGCCGCCACCGTGTAGCTGAAGGTGAGCGCGCTACTTCCGGAGCCGTTGGTGTAGCTCGCCGTGCCGCCATCGTTGAGGGTCAGCGTCGGTGCGCCAGCGGCGGTGTTGACCGTCACCGCCTCGCTGAGATTGACGGTCAATGTGACGACCTGGCCGGTGCTCACATTACCGCTGCCATTGGTGATGCCGGTGCCGGACGCGACGATCGAGGTAATCGTCGGCACCGTCGTGTCGATCTGTAGCGTGCCGGTCGGATTGTAGTTGGTGGCGCCCGACAAATTGGCGGCGTTGCCGCCGCCATCGGTGATGGTCGCGCCGTTGAGGCTGAGCGCCGAGACGATGAGATCGGCGGTGTTCTGGCCTGCCGCCACCGTGTAGCTGAAGGTCAGCGCGGTGCCGCCCGAGCCGCCGGTGTAGCTCGCCGTGCCGCCGTCGTTGAGGGTCAGCGCCGGGGTGCCGCCCGCGGTATTGACCGTCACGGCCGCAGTGAAGTTGACCGTCAGCGTGACCACCTTGCCGGCATTGAGATCGCCGCTACCGTTGGTGATGCCGGTGCCGGAAGTCGCGATCGAAGAAATGGCCGGACCTGGCGTGGAGCTCTGGATAGCGACCCGGGCGACCGATGTCTGCCACCAGCCGCTGGCGACGTATTCATTCGAGAGCCAGAACGAGTTCGGATTGTTGGGATCGACGGTGGCCGATGAATTGGCACCCCAGGCTTGCGTGCTGTTTCCATCGCCCGAGTTGAAGAAACCAGTGCTCGCCTGATACAGGACCGGCGCGCTGAAAGAGCCGGCGGGATCGCCGCCGCCCTGGAAGACATAGTAGTCCGCCGGATACATGTTCGGGCCGCTGGCGGTGAAATTGATGATGACATCGCCCGAAGCGTCCACCGCGATGGACGGATTGAAGGTCGCCACACTGGTTCCGATTGCGGCACCGGAGATGTCTCCCTGCGCCACGAGGGATGGAGCACTGGGATTGCTGACGTCGATCTTGAACCAATGGACCAGCGGCACGCTCGAGCCGACCGGCTTCATCTCGGCCACTCCATAGAGGAAGCCGTTGGCATAGACCATGTTGGCAATGCGGTTGTCGCCGCCGGCATCGAGCAGGAGGCTCGTCCCCTGCTGCTGGGCGGTGTAGCTGCCGCCCTGGTCGATATTGCCGAGCGCGATGGTGCTGGTGGCGCTGAATGTATTGGTGGTCTTGTCGTAGGTCTGCAGGGCGATGACGATCTGCCCCCCGCTGGAGGAGTCGCTCGCGTAGTACGTCTTGCCATTGTTGCCGGCCGCGACGGCGAAGATACCCTGGGTCGACGGCATGACTTCGCTTGCGGTCACGCTCAACGTGCCGCCGCCATAGATGCCACCGCCGGCACCGGCCGTATCGCCGATCACCCAGTTTTCCGTGCCGGCGTAACCGGACACGTTGATATTGTACTGTGGCGCAGTGATGTAGACGTTCGAACCATCGACCGCCAACGTCGGGCGGTCGGAGTCGGTCGACTGACCGTTGATCGTGACGGTCGTATTGAGCTGCGAGAAGGTCCAGCCATCGTTCGGATTGGAATCCTTGGAGACCGCAATATCGACGTCGGTGGTGGTGCCGTCAGGCGCCAGATACTCCATGATCGCGACAAAGCGCTGATTGACACTGTCGTAGACGACGCGCTGATCGAAAAGGCCGCCGGTCGGCGACAACGGCGAGAAGAAGCTGTAGACCGATTGCACGGTCGGCGATCCGCCGGTCAGGTTCGTCCATTCGATCTGCGATCCCTCGATCATCACAACGTAGTTCGACCCGACGGCAAGTCCGTTGTGCGGCGGATAGGTGCTGGTGTCCGATGGCCCGGAGAACGATGTCTGGATGGTCGAGGAATAGCTCACCGTAATGCTCCCTCTGTCCTAGTCTGCACATCTTTGAATATTTACGTTGCCGCGGACCGGGCGGCGGCAGGATTTACCGAAATTCGCAAATCAACGTTTGGCGGGGCTTTGCAATCCAGCTTTCCTCCCCCGAGATGCGCCAATGCGCATGCGGGCCCCCTCAGATAGATGATCTCTGCCCGCTTTCGCGCGCTAACGCTGCCGCCTGATATTGCACGACGTATCAACGAGAATTTGTAGCAGGACGACGGACTATTCTGTCGACCCAAAGGGGGTACTCCCCCGTCGGATCCGAGTGCCGGCCGCACTTTCGTGGCTCTACCGGCGACGCCGGCGATCGCGCAACACCGCGTGCTGCGAGGGGACATTCGCGTCTATTCGACCGTCACCGATTTGGCGAGATTGCGCGGCTGGTCCACATCGGTGCCCATGACCACGGCCGTATGATAGGCGAGCAACTGGATTGGAACGGCGTAGACGATCGGCGCGAAGGTCGGCACCATGTCCGGCAGCAATACCGTGGCTTCGGGCTCGACCGCGGCCTCCGCAGCTCCCCTGGCATCCGTCATCAGAATGATCCTGCCGCCGCGCGCAGCGACCTCTTGCATGTTCGACACGGTCTTTTCGAACACACTGTCGAAGGGCGCGATGACCACAACAGGCATGTTCTCATCGATCAGGGCAATCGGGCCATGTTTCAGTTCGCCTGCGGCATAGCCTTCGGCGTGGATGTAGGAGATCTCTTTCAGCTTCAGCGCACCTTCGAGCGCCAGCGGATAGCTGGTGCCGCGGCCGAGATAAAGCACGTCCCGCGTTCTCGCGATGGTGCGAGCCAGCTTCTCGATCTGCGGTTCGCTGGCAAGAGCTGCCGCCATCAAGCGCGGCACTTCGATCAGCTCTCTGACCAGCCCCCTCTCCTCGCTCGCGGAGATCTCGCCGCGCGCTGCACCGGCTGCTACCGCGAAGGCAGCGAGCGCCGTCAGTTGACACGTGAAGGCCTTGGTAGAAGCGACGCCGATTTCCGGACCAGCCAACGTCGGCAGCACTATTTCGCTCTCACGCGCAATGGTGGAAGTCGGCACGTTCACGACGGAGACGGTGTGCGCCCCCTTGTCCCTGGCATGGCGAAGTGCTGCCAGCGTGTCAGCAGTTTCGCCCGATTGCGAGATGAAGATCGCGAGGTCGCCCTTGCGGATTGGCGCTTCGCGATAGCGGAATTCGGAGGCAATATCGACATCAACCGGGATATGTGCCAGCCGTTCGATCCAGTACTTCGCGATGGCGCCGGCATAGCTTGCGGTGCCGCAGGCCGTAATCGTCGCGCGCCTCACGTCGCTGAAGTGGAACGGCAGCTTGATCGGCAACGCCGCCCGCTCGGCTCCCATATCGACATAATGGGCGAGCGTGCGGCCGACCACGTCCGGCTGCTCGCAAATCTCCTTGGCCATGAAATGGCGATAGTTGGCCTTGTCGGCGACGAACGACGCCCCGCCCGTTTTCAGCACCTCGCGGGCGACGACCGCGCCATTCGCGTCCCGGATCACCCCCTTCTCACGCGACAGCACCACGCAGTCACCGTCTTCGAGGTAGCTGATGCCATCGGCAAAGGGAGCGAGCGCAATCGCATCGGAACCGAGATAGGTCTCGCCGTTGCCATACCCCACCGCCAGAGGCGACCCCCTGCGTGCTCCGATCAGAAGATCGCGATATCCCTTGAAAAGGAACACCAACGCAAAGGCGCCACGCAGCTGCGGCAATGACGCCCACACGGCTTCCTGAGGCGAATACCCCATCAGCAGGTACGAATGAACGAGATGTACGACGACCTCCGTATCGGTATCGCTCGCGAAGGTGGCGCCCTTCTCTTCGAGCGCCTGGCGCAGTTTCCGGAAATTCTCGATGATACCGTTGTGCACCACGGCGACACGCTCGGTCGCATGCGGATGGGCATTGTGCTCGGTCGGCTTGCCGTGCGTGGCCCAGCGCGTGTGACCGATTCCGGCATCACCGCCCAGTGGCTCGGCAAGCAACCGCGCCTCCAGGTTCTTGAGCTTGCCTTCGGCTCGGCGGCGTTCGAGACGACCGTCATCGAGAGTTGCCACGCCCGTCGAGTCATAGCCCCGATATTCGAGCCGCCTGAGTGAATCGACCAATCGCTCCGAGACCGCACTTCGCCCTAGAATGCCAATGATTCCGCACACGATCAGATCTCCCCTCGCCGACAGTCGAGAAAATGCACGCGCAGCACGGTGATCACGCCCAATACACTGCTATTGCACAATCGAGGTTGTCGAATCGGGGGAGCGCCTACAGCAACCGTGGCTTACTCCGTCGGAGTTGCGATTGCCGACGCACCACCCGAACAACTCGATCATCGTCGCCAGAACAGCATGCGCGAACGTCGGAGGGTGGATCATCTACCGGCGCCGTGCTGTCGATGCGGGAAGATCGCGGCCCCGGCAGGGGGGCTAATTAGCAGGGGAGCCGGGGCCGCTGAACACGCCGCAGTGGGCAGTGACGGCGCAACCCGACCTTAGTCCGCAACAAGCAACTGTCCATGTCAACCAAGAGAGTCCCAGACGACCTTGAGGTACCCAACAATGATCATGGACGTGAAACCGCGCCTTGTCGTAGGTCCATTCCGGGACACTCAGGTCTGGTTCGACCCTAGGGATGCAACCGTTTTGCGGAAGCGCCAATGCCTCGCTATTTCTTTCATGTTCACGATGGCGGCTCAGTGCCCGACGACCTCGGGATGAACCTGCCGGATATCGGCGCCGCGAGGACGGCGGCTATTGAGTTGAGCTGCGAGATCCTCAGCAGCGAGCTCATCGGGCCATTCCAGGATCACTCGTCCTGGCGGATTGAGGTGAGCAACAGCCCAGAAACAACCTGCCTGCCCTTGTTCACACTTCACTTCTCGGTCACGGAATAGCCGGCAGTAACCACCCTGCCGGTTCGCCAAGACGCCTGCGATCAGGCTCGGCAGGCTTGCACTCGCTGCGGAGCGATCGCCCGAGCAAGTCGGATTTTCAATTATCCTTGGCTTACTCAGATTCCGGTGACTTGACCGAAGTGCCCCAATCACTCTGCGAAATGGCCAAGGCCGCGAGCGCAGTCCTGTTGCTGATTTCGAGCTTCTGGAAGACGTGGTGAAGATGGACCTTGATTGTACCGTCAGCAATGTTCAGGCGGCGCCCGATCTCCTTGTTTGACAGTCCTTCCGAAACCAGGCGAATGATCTGGCGCTCTCGATCCGTCAGCACAGTCAGAGCATTGTCCGAATTCGCCGCCTGAGCCGCGGGCGCAATCTGATCTGTCGAGGATTGCGGCAAGATCCTCATACCACTCGCGATTTGCCGCAAAGACTGCACCAGCGCTTCCGCCGAAGCCTCTTTCAGAATAACGCTGCAACCATCGAACCCGTCGGTCAAGACGAGATCACGATCTTCGGCAGGGATATAGAGCACCAGGCGCGTGCGGCTGCCTGCATTGGCGCCAAAGGAATTCTTCAACGCGACCAGCTCGGGCATTGTCGGATCGAGAATCACGATATTGGGCACCAACGTACGAATGGCCTCGATGCAACTCGTGGCATCGCCACAGGTAGCAACAATTTCGAAGTCGCCTTCCGCGCCGAGAACTGTGCTGAGACCCAGCAACAGCATCGGATGCCGATCTGCGACCACTACGCTTGTACGACTCATTGGGCGCTCCTTAATCGGTCGCTCCCCGACGCCAACACCTCTCCCCACGCGTCGCCATTCGTTTCAATGTCGATAGGGTTATCACACTCGCAAAAATCCAAGAAATCTCGCCCTCACGATGCAACACGCTTAAACCAATGAACCCAAAAATTAATCCGCGCGCACTCAACATCCCGTGATTCGCTCGCAAGAGCTTACGACAGACTTATGATCGCCGGGCCGAACTGCATCCCCGCAAGATTGCGGTGGCCGATCGCTGCATCACGCAGATGGCGACGAAACGATCATTCGGAATATCCGGTGTCTAACTACCTTTGATAGATCGTTTTCAATGCTCCTCCCTGCGATTGAGCAACCAAACGATGGCTTCTCAACCGGCGCACGCCTTCGGAAAGACACCCAATTTACAGCAACATATCCACCAAAATTCAGCCACAGATTGCGCTATTTGCGCTTCGAAAACCCCGTAGTTCCCCCGGCCCCACCTATAACTAAGGATATATATTGTAATCGGGCATTCGCATCTAACCTTCACAAAAATTTAACAAATTTGGAGGGTCCCAAACTACCGTCGATGGCGACGGCTGGATACCGCGCTAATGCGGTACGCCGAACGGAACGAGACAAGCGATCTATTGGACGACCTGCTGCAACAGCAGGCCGGAGAGACCGGTGTACATTGTTTAACCCCTAAATTTTTCATTGCAGTCGTATCATTGCGTATGTCGCGGAGGGTAAAATGCGGAGGCGGCAATCTTGTGAAATCGTTCTTATTGGAAAGAGCATTCTGGTTAGAGAAGGAATTTCGCGAATATTACATGCAGCGAATTTCCGGATCCTGCTTTCAGCTTTGAGTGCGGATGAATTGCCAAACGCACTCCAGACACAGCAATTGCTGTTTCTCATCATCCATAACGGCGACAGTTTCGATGTCGCACTGGATCAGATACGCGGCGTCAAAGGTCGTTGCCCCGGCGCCCGGATAGCCATCGTATCCGATCACTATCGCCAGGACGAGCTCGTCGTGGCGTATCGGGCCGGCGCCAGCGGCTATTTCGTCAACGTCAATTCTTGCGATGCATTCGTCAAATCCATCGAACTCGTGACGATGGGAGAGACGGTCTTTCCACCGGCATTTCTTGAATACGCCCTTGACGGCAATCATGAGCGTGAAGCTGCGCCAACCGGCGACGAGGAGCACGACATCGTGGCCGCAGCTGAGGCGCCACTTGCGCCGCATCTTTCTCCCCGCGAGAAGGCAATCCTGTCGTGTTTGATCGAGGGCAATTCCAACAAGTGCATCGCCCGAAAGATCGACATCGCCGAGGCGACCGTGAAAGTCCACGTCAAGGCGATCCTGCGCAAGATCCGGGTCCAGAACCGGACACAAGCGGCGATCTGGGGAATGAACAATGGGCCCCTGGTGCAAGCCGCAAATGGCAACGCCCTGCCCCCGGTCATCTCCCAGTCCACAGGCCTCATCGCCTTGCGAACCGATTTGCGAAACCATGCTGGTCGGAATCACGGCGCCGATGAAATCGGCTAACAAGGATTAGCCCGCGCCGCCACCTCGTCGCAAAACGGCGCACTCGCGATGCGATAACGGACTAATCCCACGGCAAGCAATCGTCGCGCAGCTTGCGAACCTCCACGTACGCCACAGCAGCCAGGCTGCTGTGGCGTACGTGCGTTGCGGTTCATTTCAGCTGCTTTTACGCACGTTTATCAATGATTGTCGCTTGATTTACGCGCGCAACGCACGCCAGCCGGCTGCGCACCGTTCACGTTCACACTTGCTGCGGCATTGAACATTCGATCGCGAGAGAGCTGAACCAGCTCAGTCCGACTCGGTCATCTCATGCAAACGTACGAAGACGAGCCAAAACATTCCGCGTACGTTTCTGCAACGCTCGAACCCCGACCAGCATGCTGAGATCGGACTTCGCGGGCGAAAGTGCATGATAATTGATCGATTGCGATCTCTAGCAATACGGAGGCTTCGATGAAAGCGGTTATTCAATGCGGCGGCAAAGGAACGCGCTTACGCCCCCACACATCAATTTTGCCAAAACCACTTATGCCGATCGGCGCGCGTCCCGTCCTCGAGCTCGTCCTCAAATGGCTCAGGCGGAACGGAATCAGGGAAGTCTACGTCACCACCGGATATCTGGGCCATCTCATTCGCAGCGTCTGCGGGGATGGCGAACAGTGGAACATGCGCATCAACTACACGCAGGAAATGGAGCCGCTCGGAACCATTGGCCCGCTGTCGCTGCTGCGCGACCAGCTCGACGAGCCGTTTCTGGTTCTGAACGGCGACGTGCTCACGGATCTGAATCTCAATCAGTTCGTGAGCAGCCATCGTCGCCGCAACTCGAAGCTCACGATCGCCACCGCAATTCGCCCGACCAAGATGGACTTCGGCGTGATCGACGAGGTGGAAGATCGGGTGACTGGTTTCCGTGAAAAGCCCGAACTCTCGCATCTCGTCAGCATGGGCATCTACTGCATAGATCCGTGCGTCCTCGAACGGATCCCGTCCGGCGTTCCCTTCGGCTTCGACGATCTGATGTTCCAGATGCTCGACGATGAGGTGCCGGTGAACGTGTTCAAGCACAGCGGCCTCTGGCTCGACATTGGCCGCGTCGAGGACTTCCTGAAGGCTCAGGACGTCGCTTGGGACGAACAATCACCGGTGTTCGCCAGTTCCGTCGCCGCCTGATGCGACCCTTCGCGGTGACTGCAAGGATCGCGTTCACCGCGTCAACTCACTCATCAGATGGGAGACGAGCACATGCTTTTGGTATCTGAGCCGGTCCTGGGAGACGAGGAAAAGGCCGCTCTCGCCGCTGTCATTGAAAGCGGCTGGGTCACCATGGGGGATCGCGTTCGCGAGTTCGAGCAGGCGTTCGCCCGCTTGCACGAGGCCGAGGATTCGGTCGCTGTCGGCTCTTGTACGGCGGCTCTCCACCTCATCTTGCATGCCCTCGGCATTGGCCCGGGAGACGAGGTCCTTGTTCCGTCGCTGACCTTCGTCGCGACCGCCAACAGCGTTCTCTATGTCGGCGCCCGACCGGTCTTTGTCGATATCGGATCTGCGGACGTTCCGTTGATGTCGCTGGACGACGCAGAGGCGAAGTGCACGTCGAGGACCAAGGCCATTATCCTGGTGCATTTTGCCGGCTACCTTGCCCACCGCGACGCCTGGCAATCCTTTGCCCGCCGAAAGGGCCTGCTCTTGATCGAGGACGCAGCTCATGCGCCCGGACTGCCCGAGGTCGGCAGCTATGGCGAAGCCGCAGCATTCAGTTTCTACGGCAACAAGAACATGACCACCGCCGAGGGGGGCGCGATCATTGCGCGCAGCCGCACCTTGCGCGAGACCATCCGGCAGGCCCGCGCTCACGGGATGACGAGTGGCGCGCGGCAACGGCTCACCAGCCGCCGTCCGGACTACGACGTGACGATCCTCGGCTTCAATTACCGGATGGACGAACTGCGAGCCGCGCTCGGTCTCGTGCAGCTGAAGAAGCTGCCGGAATGGAACGATAGCAGACGGCGGCTGTCGGCCACTTACCGCGAGCTCATCGCAGAGCTTTGCCCGTCGGTGATGGTGCCATTTGAGGCTCCCTGGCCGTCGACCCACCATTTGCTACCCATCGTGCTGCCGCCGGCCACAAGCCGCCAGCGCATCATCGACCGCCTTCGTAAGCGCGGCGTCCAGACCACGGTTCACTATCCGCCCGTCCATCGCCTGACGTTTTACAGGGATCTCTACCCAGAGTTGGCCCTCCCCCGCACCGAGGATTTTGCTCGCCGCGAGCTTACGCTGCCTCTGCATCCCCGAATGTCGACATTAGACGTCGACAAGGTCGTGAATGCCCTGGCGGGCGCACTCGCCGCCGACTACCCGATGGGAGCGGTGGCATGACGGTACCCGAGACGGCGAGCCGGTACGTTGCGCAGTCTCGCCCCTCTCATCTGGATGTTCGGCGTGCGATCGACATTTTCTGCGTCGGCATCGCGATAACATTACTTTCACCTGTCTTCATTGTTGTCGCGCTTGTCATCTGGCTCGAGAGCGGCCGGCCCATCCTGTTCTCGCAGCTCCGCCTGGGACAGCGCGGCAAGCCATTTCGGATGTACAAGTTCCGCAAGTTCGGGCCGAACTGCGGCAACGACGGCTCTCCTCTGACGCTGGCATCCGATGAACGTATGACGACCGTCGGTCGATTGCTCGCCGCGACCAAGCTCGATGAGCTGCCGCAACTCTGGAACGTCCTGCGCGGCGATATGTCTCTCGTTGGACCCCGGCCAGAGTCTCTCAGCTTCTCGGACTGTTTTCGCGACGGCTTCGAAAGAGTGCTTGAACATAAGCCAGGCGTCTTTGGACCGTGTCAGGTCCTGTTCCGACACGAAAGCCGCTTGTATCCGACTGACGCGCCCGCGGCGGACTTTTATCGGGAGGTCCTGTTTCCGGCCAAGGCGAGGATCGACCTTGCCTATTTTCCGCGCCGAACTCTCGCATCCGATTTCGGCTGGATCGCTCGTGCCGCGCACGTCATCGCAATGGAATGCTGGATCGCGCTAAGGCGGAAGCATCGATCACAATGACAGAGTGAGAGCGACGATGACCTACAATGGGGCGAAGATTCTTGTGACGGGAGCCGACGGCTTCATCGGCTCGCATCTGACGGAGGCGCTCGTTTCGGCAGGAGCCGCCGTGACCGCGCTGGCGCAATACAACTCTTTCGACAGCTATGGCTGGCTCGACGATCTCCCGCAGTCGACCCGAAAGGCGGTCAACCTGGTGCGCGGAGACGTTCGCGACGCGGCCTTTGTCGGCCGTATCGTCCAGGGCCAGAACTACGTCTTTCATCTCGCAGCATTGATCGCGATACCTTACTCCTATATTGCGCCGCAATCCTATGTGGAGACCAACGTCCTCGGAACGTTGAACGTCCTCGAGGCGGCCCGGCAACACGGCACCGAGCGGGTGGTCGTGACCTCGACGAGCGAGGTCTACGGTACGGCGCTCACAATGCCGATCGACGAGTCGCATCCGCTACAGGGGCAATCGCCCTACTCCGCTTCAAAGATCGGCGCGGATATGATGGCGGAGGCCTTCGCGCGCTCGTTTGGCGTTCCCGTCGTGATCCTCAGACCATTCAACACGTTCGGACCTCGGCAAAGCGAGCGCGCGATCATTGGCACGATCATCCGGCAGGCGCTCGATCCCGACTGCAGCGCGATCATGGTCGGCGATACCACAACCGTACGTGATCTGACATTTGTCACGGACACCGCCGCGGCGTTCATGGCGGCCGGGCTCGTCGATGATCTCGAATATGGCCATGCCTACAACGCCGGCAGTCAGCGCGCCATCGCCATCGGCGAGCTGATCGATATCATTATCGAGCTGACATCCAATCGCAAGCCAATCGAACACGACGCAAAGCGCTTGCGGCCGACGAACTCGGAGGTGCGCGCGCTCCTTGCCGACTCGACCCGGTTCGTGCGGGCGACCGGCTGGATGCCGAAGGTGACGCTTCGCGATGGCCTGGAACAAACCGTCAATTGGTGGCGAGCTCGCCTCTCCGCCAAGCAAGTCCGACGGCAAGCGGATTTCATGACATGACGAGATCGCTCGATCACCGGCGTACTCCGAGACATGTCGTTCGCGGAACCAAGGCGTCGTCGCGGGCGCCGACCGCTCGCTTTTCCCGGGATGAGAGCCGCGCCATGCCTGGCGTGGCCAGATAATGCAGGGAGATCGCCATGGATCGCATCAGGCCCCGGAAGACGTTCAGCCACATCTCACGTGCCTGCGCGACGGCGGTCGCTCTGTTGGTCAGCAATGCCTGCTTCGCTGGACAATATCGCCTCGCGGCGGGTGATACCGTGGAAGTATCGATCGGAGGTACGTCCGAGCAACGTCACAAAGCGCAAATCCAGATCGACGGCACAATCGCTCTTCCCGGAATCGGCACTGTCGAGGTCGCCGGCATGACCACCGCCGAGTTGCAGAGCCGGATGGAGACGTTGCTGCAATCGAAGGTCCTGCGGCAACGTCTGCCCGACGGACGGGAGCAAGCGATCGTCGTCGTGCCTGGAGACGTCATCGCGAGCGTGGTGGAGTATCGACCGATCTACGTGACCGGCGACGTTCTCACGCCAGGACAACTGACGTACAGGTCATCGATGACCGTACGCCAGGCCGTCGCCGTTTCCGGCGGCTATAGCCTGTTGCGCTCGCGGAACCAGCCGGGCGCCAATGATCCGGCGGATCTTCTGCGCGACTACCAGTCGTTCTCCACCGAGTACGTGAAGGAGTATTTCCATGTCCTTCGCATCGATGCTGAACTGGCGAACAAGGACACATTCGATCAGACCACGCCTCAGGACATATCCTTGCCGGCATCTGCAATCGCTCCGATCGTGCAAGCCGAGGCAGAGTCGCTGAAAACCGCGCAGACCGACTACCGCAAGGAGCGTCAATTTCTGGAGGACGCGGTTAAGCAAGCGGACGGACAATTCGCCGCGCTCAGCAAGCAACAGGAGGGAGAAGAGAAAGGCGTACAGGCCGATGAGGAAGAGCTCGATCGCGTGGTCAAGCTGTTCGGATCCGGCTCCCTGCCCAGCCCGCGCGTGACCGAAAGTCGTCGCGCCCTTTTGCTTTCTTCGACCCGGCGGCTGCAAACCACGGTCGAGCTGATGCGCCTTCAGCGCCAACGCGAGGACTCCGCCCGGCAGATCGATCGCGTGGCAAGCCTGCGTACGGTGACTCTGCTTCGTGAGCTACGAGACTCCAACGTCCATATGACGGACCTGCGCATAAAAATGCGATCGCTGGGGCAGAAGTTGCAGCCGGTAAGCGGCAGCGCAGCACTGCCGGCGGGGACAGATGATCTGCGGCCCCAGGTCACCGTCGTACGAAAGTCCGGCCCGCAATGGGAGAAGATCGCGGCATCCGAAGATTTCGACCTTGAGCCGGGTGACGTCATCGAAATCGCGTTGCGACCTCAGGGCGGCTCCTGAGATCACAGGCTTGAGCGGCAGCGTCCCGACCTGCGGAGCTCCTCCCATCGACATGGCCCGAGCTGTCAAGCGACGGGTCCGGGACGCCGGACCGGCCCCGGCTGCCTTCGTCAGAAAGTGCAACTGGATTACCCCCAAAGCTGACCACCTACCACCGATTGAACGTTTACATTACGTACGGCAATTGGAGAATGATCATCAGACACTCATTCATTTGATTGATGCAAAAGGGAACGGGGCATCATGCTGAACTTGAACCAAAGCAGCTCGGTTGCGTCGCGTTACCAATCCAAGGAGACCATCTTCAACATCTCCAACCGTGTTCCCCCCACTCTTCCCGAGGACGGTCCGTCCGATATGCGCGACGAGCTGCATGCGGCCCTGGGCCGCGTCGGCTGCGCGCACGTCGTGCTGAAGCACGGCCATGTGGTCGAGGTCAGCCCGACCGGCCGCACCATATTGGAGCGTTACAGCGAGTTCGTGGCGGGTCCGAAATCGCTGTACGGTGTTGTAAGGGAGATCGCAAAGCGTGCGAGTATCGAACTTCCAGCGGGCTCGATGTCGTGGCTGGCGACGTCCTTCAACGAAGGCATAGCGAGCCTCGTGAACCAGATGACGAATGTCTGGCCGGACGAAACCTGCACCATCATCCTGCTTGATCTCGATGCCCATCCGGAGCCGTCGCCTCGAACGCTGCAACGCTTGTTCGGCCTGACGGCCGCGGAAACCCAACTCGCCATCGAATTGGCACGCGGCGGTAATTTGCTTGATATTTCCCGCACCCAACGGCTGAGCCGGGCGACGATCCGCTCGCATCTCGCGTCCCTCTTCGCCAAGACCCAGACGCGGCGGCAGGTGGAGCTCGTCTCCCTCTTGGGACGGATCGCGCTGTTCCCATAATGCAGCCAGACGCTGTCGTCACGCGGCCCAGAGCCATTTGCCTGGGCACCGATACGGAAGGGGACCGCCGCCGAAATCAGGCTTGCGCCCCGATCCGCACAGCGGCCTGATCCTTATCTCTCCCGCAGCATTTCCTGATTGTATCGCGTGAGCGGCGAAAGCAGGTAGCTGATGATCCGTCGCGAACCGGTCTTGATTTCGACCGTCACCGCCATTCCGGGCGACAATTGGACGGTCCGCCCCTCGATCGTCATCGTCGTGCGGTCGAGACTGACGCGGGCCGCGTAGATCAGCTCCTGCCCTTTCGGCTCGCTGGACGCAGTCTCGGCGCCTCCGGGCTGGTCCCTCGCCCCGTCCTCGCGCCGATCCCTTATGATGGCATCGCGTGAAATGCTGAGCACGCGCCCGTCCAGCAGACCGTAACGAGTGAAATTGAAAGTATCGACCTTGATTGCAACGTTCTGCCCGGGAACGACAAAGCCGATATCACGGTTGGATACCATTGCCTCGATCTCGAAATCCGCGTTCAGCGAAACGACTGCCGCCAGAGTTTGCGCCGGCGTAACCACTCCGCCGATCGTGTGTACCGCCAATTGCTGCACCACGCCGTCGACAGGCGACGTCAGAATCTGCAGCTTCGCCTTTTGCTCGGCCTTGATCGCGTCCTGGGTGAGACCCGCAGCCCGCTGTTCTGCCTTGGACAGGTCGTCATAGAGCGATCGGCGGAACTCAGCTTCCGCCTTGGACCTGGCCTGTGCAAGAGTCGCCGTCGCCGCCTCCGCCTCGCGCAGCCGGCTCTGCTGAACGAGAATGTCGTGCTGCTGACCGACCAGATCCTGCGCCTCGGTGAGATAGGTGATCTTGGACCCGATTGCCTTGTCGTAAAGGTATTTGCGGACGTTCACGCGCTCCTCGAGCAGCGGGATCGTTGCATCGAGCTTGGATATCGTCGCCGCAATGGTCTCGCTCTCCGCCTTCTTCTGCGCCAACTGCCTGTCGAGCTCCGACAGCTTTGTCGCCTGCTCTGTCATCTGACTGGCGAGGAATTGACGATGGAGTTGGATCGCCTGCAGGCTGGCTCCGATCGGGGGGGCGAAGGCCGCCATCGGGTCGCCCGGCGCCAGCGCCGCCCGCAACCTCGCGATATCGAGCTCGGCGGCAATGAGGTCGGCCTTCACATGGTCAAGCTCGGCGGCACTGATGGTCGGATCAAGTTCGATCAAGACGTCGCCGGCCCGTACCGTCGCGCCGTCCCGCACATGAATCGCTCGCACAACCCCGGTTTCGGCGGGCTGGATCACCTTCGTTCGGCCATTCACCACGATCTTGCCCGGCGCGGTTGCAACCACGTCGACCCTGCCCAGCGTGGCCCAAGCCAGGGCTGAGCAGAACAACACGATGATGGTCATGCCGATGGCACGGCCGACCGGCGACGGCGGCCTCTCCATGACTTCCAGCGCAGCGGGGAGAAAGGCGGTCTCGTCCGCGCGGCGCCGGCGGCTATCGGGAAACCGGATAATGCTTCTAGCGGCCGTCATGGGTGCCTGCCTGTAGCAAATGCAGGTTCGCATAGCGCCCGTTCGAACGGATCAGCTCGTCGTGGGTGCCGTCCTCCACGATCCGCCCGCGATCGATGGTGATGATGCGGTTTGCCCGCCGCACCGTGGAAAGCCGGTGAGCGATGATGAAGACGGTGCGCCTCTCGCAAATACGTCGCATGTTGTCCTGGATGATGCGCTCGCTTTCGTAGTCGAGCGCGCTGGTGGCCTCGTCGAAAATCAAAACACGGGGATCGTTGACGAGGGCGCGGGCAATCGCGATGCGCTGCCGCTGGCCGCCCGAAAGGCTGCACCCGCGCTCGCCGACCATCGTATCGTAGCCTTCAGGAAGCTCGAGTATGAACTCGTGTGCGCCGGCAAGCGTGGCCGCATCAATGATCCGCTGCATCGGCATGGCAGGATCGGCGAGCGCGATGTTCTCGGCCACGGTCCGGTTGAAAAGCACGTCCTCCTGCAGGACGACGCCTACCTGCCGTCGCAACCAGGCAGCATCCGTCATGGCCAGATCGATGCCATCGACCAGAACCCGGCCGCTTTCCGGCACGTACAGTCGCTCGATGAGCTTGGTCAGGGTGCTCTTGCCCGAGCCGGACGGACCGACAATGCCGATAACCTGACCGGCCGGAACATGGAAGCTGACGTCATGCAACGTTTCAGGTCCGTCGACGCGATAGCGAAATCCGACGTGATCGAATGTAACGGCGCCCTGAATCGGCGGAAGCACGGCGCGCCCCACACCGATGGTCGGTTCCGGCCGCGTATTGAGGATGTCCCCCAGCCGCTCGATGGACAAGCGAACCTGGTGGAAGTCCTGCCAGATCTGGGCAATGCGCAATACCGGCATGTTCACGCGGTTGGCCAGCATGTTGAAGGCCACCAGTTCACCGACGGTCAGGCTGCCTTCGATCACCAGCTTCGCGCCGAAAAACAGTATCGCAACCGTAACCAGATGGCTGACCAATTGCACCGCCTGGCTTGCCACATTGCCGAGGCTCACGACCCGAAAGCTCGCGGACACATAGCCGGCAAGCTGCTCCTCCCAGCGCTTGTTCATTTGGGGCTCGACGGCCAGGGCCTTCAACGTTTGCACGCCCGTTATGCTCTCGACCAGGAAGGCCTGGTTTTCTGCTCCGCGCCGAAACTTTTCATCCAGGCGCTGACGGAACAGGGGTGTCGCAATGGCCGAAACACCGAGGTAGAACGGGAACGCCGCCAGAACGATCAGCGTGAGCATCGGCGAGTAGACAAACATCACCGCAATGAAAACTGCGGTGAACATGAAATCGATGATGAATGTCAGCGCCGAGCTCGTCAGAAAGTTGCGGATATTCTCCAGCTCCTGGACGCGGGCCACCGAGTCACCGACGCGCCGCGCCTGAAAATACATCAGCGGCAACGAGACCAGATGGTGGTAGAGCCGCGCACCGAGCTCGACGTCGATGCGGTTGGTCGTGTGAGAAAAGAGGTAAGTGCGCAAGGTGCCCAGAATGGCTTCGAACACCGCGATCGTAGCCAGTCCGATCACAAGGACTTCCAGCGTGCTGATGCCGCGATGAACGAGGACCTTGTCGATGACCACTTGGAAAAATAGCGGACTGACGAGTGCGAATACCTGGAGGAAGAAGGATGCGACCAGTACTTCTCCCAGGAGGTGGCGATATTTCTGGATCGCACCGAGAAACCACGTGAAATCGAACCGGCGAGACAGATCCGAAAGCGATGCCCGGCGCGCCATCAGGACCAGGCGGCCGTCCCAGATCGCCTCGAATTCGGCTCGCGTGAGCTTACGCGGACGGGGTTCCGAGGGACGCTGAACCAACACCTCGTCCCCGTCCGCCTTGCCCACCAGGAGGAAGCCGCCCTCCTTGAGCACAGCGATACCCGGCAAGGCTGTGCGGGAAAGACGCGCCCAGCCGGTTTTGATCGTGCGCGCCTTGAGGCCGAAAGCCTTGGCGCACCGCAACATCTCGGTCACCCCGATCTGGCGCGTGCCTAATCGGTGGCAGAGTTGCTGCTCGTTGGCCGCAATGCCGTGCAGCCGGAGCAGCAGAACGAGCGAGAAAATCCCTGATTCCCCTGGAGCAACCATTTCACGACCATCCCACATCTGGTCCGCCAGCATCGCGCGATCGATTGCACCAAGTCCGCTCTGAATGCCGACTGGCCACTGCTGCGGGGGCTCTTCGGGTCAGACACTAACCCCGCTCACGGATCATTCGTACGGCTAATGCGCGGTACACTCGCTGCCTCCCTACGCCCAAATGGGTAGCCCGGAAGTGCGCATCGATGCTTGCCTCTCGACAAGCCGCCGCTGTCGTCGTAGCGGGAGAGCAGTGCCGCAGGGCAATTTGCCCGGATCTACCGTCACGCGGTGAGGTACTCCAAAGGAGCTAGCGGCCCGTTGCTGCTGCGGCTTGTCTTGCTCGGCCTTTCCGCAGTCGAAGGAGCGCGCCACACGGTCGAGCCTTCGTTCAGGCAGTCATCAGACATCGATGGTCAAGTTCTCC
This sequence comes from Bradyrhizobium ganzhouense, assembly GCF_049949285.1. Taxonomy (NCBI): domain Bacteria; kingdom Pseudomonadati; phylum Pseudomonadota; class Alphaproteobacteria; order Hyphomicrobiales; family Nitrobacteraceae; genus Bradyrhizobium; species Bradyrhizobium ganzhouense. The sequence continues at coordinate 3,570,270 of NZ_CP181318.1, read as the reverse complement.
GTCGGACGACGACGCCATCAGGAAGAACGAGTCCCCGCGCAGGCTCCTCGCATCGCATCATCGCAACGAACCGCCGCGGATCGCGCGCGCGATCGAGTGATTACCCCTTTATTCGAATAGGCTCTCGCATACGCCGTGATAGGAGTGGACCCCTGACAACTCTCTAGGTTGCAACGTGAAAACCGCGCTTCCCTGCGGATGTCGGAGCTCTCGGGCGGGCGTCGTTCGATCGAGGGATGGGCAGCAGCACCGCTCAAGTTGGCTGCGACCCAGCGGATGACTGAGGTTCTGCCTTGGCGACAGACCGCAGGGCTTTGCCAAGAAGCCAACGATGTCGAGTACAGGAGCTGGACGTATGTTGAAACCACTGCTGGACAGCGAGACCAGGCACGGTTCTCACCTCCTTGATGACGAACCAGATCGAATCTCGAGGGACCAGCACGATCCGCTGCAGCCGCATCTTCTTTATATCGGAGGCGAAGATCATCACCTTCGGATTCCCGCCATGTGCGCGCTGCGCGACCACGGCTTTCGCATCACCGCGGTCGGAAGCGGCGACCCGGCACCATTTGTGCACGCGGGCATCCGCTATCGGGGGTTCAAGTTCGACCGGTTCGTGAACCCGCGCGCCGACCTCGCCGCAATCAAGAGCCTTGCGAAGATCCTGGTCGAGGAACAGCCTGATCTGGCGCAAAGCTTCGACACCAAACCATCGATATACCTGCCTCTGGCTGCGCGAAGCGCTCCCGGCGTATTGGCCGTTCGCACGATCAATGGACGTGCTTTCCTCTACTCGTCGCGCTCTCCCCTCGCCCTGACGCTGCGTCCCGTGTATCGCGCACTCCATAAGCTCGCGGCTCGCACTACTGCGGCAACCGTGTTCGAAATCAGCGATGATCGCGCATTTTTCGAACGCCACGGGATCGCGGGAAAGAGGCCGGTTCTGATCCGCGGCGCCGGCGTCGATGTCGACGGTTTCGATCGCGCACTGATGTCAGGACCTTCGCCAGCCCAGCTCCGCCAGGAACTTGGGCTCGGCGACGCCGAAGTCGTGATTACCGTGACGCGGATGACGCGGCAGAAGGGCATTCCCGCGCTGCTCGATGCGGCCGCGCGGGTGCACCAGGTGCGTCCCAATATACGCTTCCTGCTTGTCGGGCCTCGTGAATCCGAAGGCCCGCTCGCCATTTCGCAAGCCGAGATCGATCGGCATGCTCCCTATGTGAAGGCGATCGGATCGAGACCGGACATCCCGGCCCTGCTCAGGCTCGCAGATGTATTCGCGTTTCCGACCGAGTACCGCGAGGGCGTGCCGCGAGTTCTTCTCGAGGCGGCTCTCGCCGGCGTACCCATCGTGACCACGACCATGCCGGGCTGCACTGAAGTCATTCGCGACGGATGGAATGGTTTCCTGGTGCCGCCCGGAGCGCCGCCGGTATTGGCCGCAAAAATCCTCTATCTGCTCGAGAATCGAGAGAGGGGACGCGCCATGGCTGATCGCGCCGGCAAGTATGTCAGGCAGGAGTTCTCCCTGGCGACCGTCGTCGCTGATCATGCCGCTCTCTACAGGGAGTTGATTGACCGTGCGCGCCACTAGCCCACTCAGCACCGAGAGGTTCGGATCGACGACCGAGGATGCGACATGCGGCGTCCTGTAAGAAGATATGCACGCGCTCCCTACGTAGCGTGGACGGCGGTGGCATCTCTGCTGGCGGCCGGTGCGTTGCTCCTGCAGGGCCTGGCCTTCGACGCGCCGACGCGCGCGGACTCCAGGACTGCGCTGCACTTCGCCTCCAACGGCAACTTCGATCCGGCTGGGAGTTACCTTCCCGCCGCCGCCGGCTTCAATCTGGCGGACGTCAATAGTCCGGCGCAGCTGGACTCTCTGCCGGACGGCGTCAAGGGCCTCGTCTGGATTGGCCAATGCAACGGCGTAGACACAAAATTCGTGGACGCAGTCCGCCCTTTCATCGGCAATGCAAAACTGTTCGGCTTCTATTTGATGGACGATCCGGATCCAACCGGGCAGCATTTCTCGCTCTGCACGGCTGACAATCTGAAGGCCGAGTCGGACTGGGTACATGCCAACGTGCCCGACGCGAAGACATTCATCCTTCTCATGACGATGACGTCGTCACGGACACCGTCCTTCAAGGACACCTACAACCCCGCCAATTCACATGTCGATCTGTTCGGTATCGATCCCTATCCGTGCCGAACGGAGTTGAACGGTTGCGACTATCACCAGATTGATCGCTATGTCGCTGCGGCCGAATCCGCCGGGGTCCCCCGCGACAACATGGTCCCGGTCTACCAGACCTTTGGCGGCGGCCGCTGGATGGATGACGGCGGCGGCCGATACGTGCTGCCGACCGCACGTCAGATGCAACAGATATTCGCCCGCTGGGACGCGCTCATACCGGCCCCCGTCTTCGACTTCGCCTACAGCTGGGGATCGCAGAATGGAGATTCTGCCCTCGCGGGGTCGCCGGAATTGCAGGCGGTGTTCTTGCGCCGCCATCAAAACCCAATCGCTCTGAACCGGATGAATTGAAGGCTTGCCATGGCGACGGACCGACCGCGAGGCAAACGGGAAGCATGTCGATGGCGTGGCACCTGCTCGCGCCTCCAGGTGCGAAAGACGGACACGGGCCGATGATCCTGGACACCTTGTTCGCATTCGGGCTGCTGCTGACACCCGCTTCCCAATTGCGGGTCGCGGGCCTGCCGGTCGGGCCGGGCGAACTCTGTCTGATCATCTGGGTGACCCTCATCCTCGGCCGCGAAGCGGCACGCGCCAGCTTTGTGCTGACGCCGGCTCTGTCGCGGCTCCTGTTGTTCTGGTCGCTATTTACCCTTGCGCAGAGCCTCGGAACGCTGACGGCGAAGCTCATTGGCGACGAGCACGATCCGGTGTGGTTCATGCACGATGTCATGGCCTATCCCCTGTTGGCCGCCATCAGTTGCCTGACCGTGATCGGGCCGCACCCCGAAGCCCGGCTGCGGCGCATCACGTGGCTTCTGTGTGCACTCGGCACGCCGGTTATCGTCGCACAACTGGCGAACGCCTGGGGTCTCTACGATCTTCCTTCGGTCGATCCGATGTGGTGGGATCAATTCCGGGGCTGGTCGTCGAATCCGCATCAACTTGCAGTCCTCTGCATGGTGCTGGGAATCCTATCGCTCCATCTTGCCGAAACGTCCACCACGCGTGGCGCGAGGATTGGCGCTCTCGCCTGCGCCATCATCCCCGTCTACACGGGCCGGATCACCGGGAGCGATTCGTTTACGCTCATTCTTGTGCTGGCCGGCCCGCTCCTCCTGGCGTTCAAGTGCCGAACCTGGCTGTTCTCGCGAGCGCGGCAGATCAGCTTCCGTTCGGCGTTCGCCTGGGTGATTGTGCTGGCTTTGCCCGGGCTCGTGATTTCGATCGCGCCGCTCGCCTATTCGATTGCGGTCGAAGCCAGCGACCTCGCCAAGTCGATGGCACGGGAAAACCCCGAGCAAACCAGAGAGAAGACGGAATTGCGATTTGAGCTCTGGAGCCAGGCCCTCAGGCGCGGGGTCGAATCCGGCATGCTCGGCCTGGGCCCTGGTCCGCATCTCGAAATTCCGAAATCCATCGTCTCGGCGAGGAAGATGGATACGATCCATCCCGAGTTTGTCGAGCACCCCAAGCCCTCGTTCGTGCCGAACTTCGAGGCGCACAATACGATGCTCGACCTATTTACCCAAGGCGGGCTCCTGGTCGTCTTGAGCTTCGTCTGGCTCGTGGCGACGGCTTTCAGGTCCGCCTACGCGACCGGTGGGGCAGGCTTGCCGACATTGCTGTGCGGTCTGTGCATTTACGCCATCGCCACCTTCCTGCTTCGGCATCCTATCTTCTGGTTTGTGATCGCCGTTTGCCTGGTGGCAGAGCCGATGCCGGCGAACCAGCTGCGCTCGATCGCCAGAGGCAACGCATTGCGCGGCCATGCTCGCCTCGCGAACGCATGGGGCCGATCTCTTGCACGCCCGCGACCCGCATACGGCGCGAGCCAACTGGGCTCGAGGCCGAGCTGATCGCGAGGATGGACCGATGGCAGGGAGGTACGGATGCAATTGATGGATAAGACGGGTCTCATCGCCGACAGCATACCATTAAGGCCTGACTTCGAAGGCCCGCGGCAAGACGACCAGACCACGATCGCATCCGAACCGGGCTTCCAGCAGGTGATCGGGACCCTGCGCCGGAGGAGCAAGCTCATCCTCACCATCGCAGGCGCGGGAGCGATGTTGGCCGGCATCGCCGGCGTGCTCATCACGCCCAAATATACGGCGACCGCGCAGGTCGTCCAGGTTCAGGGCGGCACTCCCCTAAGTCCCGAAGCGCTCCAGCAGGCCGTCGACACCCAGGTGACCATGCTGACATCTCCCTATCACCTGCGCCACGTTCTCGACAGCTTTCGGAACGACCCAAAGTTTCGCGGGCTAGCGTCCGACGCCGAAGTGGATGCGGCCATCACGCCGAAACCTGCCCCGGCCGAGACCAACGAGGCCGGCCCGCTGGGCCTGAAGGAGCTCAAGCGGCGGCTGGGTGTCTGGATTGGACCGCTATTCCATCACCGGCGAGCCGATGCAGGCCTGAAATTCGACGATCTCCAACGTCGTCTACAGGTTCTCCAGGAACGCCGCTCACGCATCATCAACGTCACCTTCCAGTGGACGAGCCCGGAGAGGGCCGCCGACATCGTCAACCGGATCGTCGAGCTCTACGTTCAAAGCAATGCAGAGCAGCAACGCGCCTACACCGCCAACGAACTGGCCCGGCTTGACGACCGAATGGCGACGGTCAAGGCCGACATCGAGCGGACCAGCACAGCTCTGCACCAGGCACTCCAACGGCGCGCCGATGTGAGCCGCAATGCCGGCGGCGAAGAACAGGCGGCTGGCGCCGACCCGCGCGAACTCGAACGCCGGACCGCCGCCAGCGCACAGCTTTATGCAAGTCTTCTCCAGCGCCAGAAGGAGATCCGCGAACAGGAAGAGCTGGTCAACCCGGACGTCAGCATCCTCTCGCTTGCCTCTCCGCCGACGCGGCCGAGTTCTCCGAATCCGATCCTGTTCATGCTGCCCGCCCTGATCGTCTCGCTCATCTGCGGGAGCTTCATCGCCCTCGTCCAGGACCGGCTCGACAAGGCGCTGCGCAGCGAGAAGGAAATCACCGATGCGTTCGGCCTCTCCTGTATCGGCCTGGTCCCGCAAATACCCACGGACCACCTGACTGACTCCGGAGACTACGTTCGGGTCCAGCCATTCTCTCCGTACGCGGAAGCGCTCCGGTCGGCGGCTGCGACGTTACGTCTGGCCGAGCCAGGTCATGCGAAAACGGTCCTGATCAGCTCCAGCATTTCCGGGGAAGGGAAAACCACGCTGGCCCGGGGACTGTCTGCTTATGTCGGCCTCCTTGGGCGACGTGCGCTCCTGATCGGCATCGACCTTCAAAAAGGCATGCGCGTGACCGAGTTCGACAACGCCGGCGAGCGACGAATCGTCGGTCTACAGAACCGATCGCTGGCGGACTCGATCCGGCACATTCCGCAGGCCGGCTTCGACTACGTCCGGATACCCGGCTATCGGCTCGACCCAATAAGCGCCGTCGAACAGATCGCCGACCTCATTCGCCAACTACGCGAGCGCTACGATTGCGTGATCATTGACGGTCCACCTGTCCTTGCAGCCGTTGAGGCGCGATTGCTCCCGTCGATCGCCGACAAGCTTCTCTTCGTCGTCAAATGGGGGAGCACGAGGCGGGAGGTCGCTCAAAACGCCTTGGGCCTGCTTCGCAACGGCGGGTGCTTCGACAACCAGCGCGGCGATTTTGCAGCGGCCATCGCGACACAGGTCGATCTCAAGAAACACGCGCAATACGGCTATGGCGATGCGAGCGAATTTGCCGCCGGGGTCGCAGACGCGCCTCGCGCCGGCATACGTCGACGCTTCCTCGCAATCACCTCTTCCCCGTTTCGGTGGATGCAGCAGATCGGACTTCAAGCGCTCGACATTGCAAGATCATTCGGGCGGAAAGGGCACGAAGGATGAGCCAGGATGCCCTGCACAGGACAGACCTGATCGGTGGCCCGGCCGCCGAGAGCGCGATCTTGCCGCTGATTCTTGCGGTCTTGAACGACTTTGATCGGCACGATATCAGCTACTTCTACTGGAAGAGCAGCAATCGAATTTACCGCGGCCTGACCGGCGACGGCGATCTCGACCTGCTTGTCGCAAAACGGGATCAACACCGGGCCCAGGCGATCCTCCTCGAGCGCGGTCTCAAGCTCTTTCCCGCCGTCGCCTATCGTGACCATCCATCGGTATCGAGCTATCTCGGTTATGACGAACCGAGTGGCCGGATCGTGCATCTTCATCTGCACGTCCGACTGGTCGCCGGCGCCAGCCTGCTCAAGAACTACCACCTGCCGTGGGAAGAGGTCCTGGCGAAGCGGGCGATCGCTCATCCGGAACTGCCGATCCGTATTCTGGAGCCTGTGGACGAGGCATTGCTGTTGATTGTTCGCGGCTGCCTCGAACTGAGGCGATCGGATCCTGTCGTGCTCCGCAACTGGCAGGCAATGACGCGCAAGTTTGCACTTGATCGCGCCGAACTCGCCGGCCGAATTCCTCGCGCAGCACTCAGAAGGCGAGCCGCTGAACTTCTGGGCGGCGATCTGGCCGACATGGTTGCCGATGCCCTTTATTGCCAGCCCGCGCTGGAACATCAGCGCCATCTGCGGCAGCGTATCCGAAGGCACTTCGCGCCGCATCGTACCTACAACGATCTTGAGGCAGGACTGCGCAGTCTGACACGCGCCACACACCTCGTCGCCGGCTACCTGAACAAACGCTTTCTCTGGGCACCGCGGCCGTGGAGCCGACGAGCCCCAGGCGGTGGGCACGTCGTGGCCGTCATCGGCGTCGACGGCAGTGGGAAATCAACCATTGTCGCGACAATTCGGCAGTGGCTCGGCGAGGAGATGGATGTCATTCCGATCTATTTCGGGACCGGGGCAGGACGCCCCTCCCTCGTATTATGGCCGCTCAAGCTGATGGTGCCTCTGATCACGCCGTTGTTCAGGACCAAGCCGAAAGGCTCATCGCATGGCAAGATCTCGGATCGCCCGCCGAGCCGGGTGTACAGTGCTCTCATGGCGATCTGGGCGACGGCCACCGCCATCGAAAAGCGGTCCAAGCTGTCGGCCGCGCATCGCGGGGCCCGTCGAGGTCTTGTCGTGGTCACCGATCGATACCCGCAAAACGAGATCGCCGGCTTCAACGAAGGTCCGCTGATGCCGCGCCTGATCGGGATTCCGCTCTGGCTACGCCGATTTGAAGCCAAAGCCTATTCACTTGCCGAGCGCCTTCCACCGGACATCGTCATCAAGCTGGTCGTTCCGCCGGAGGTTTGCGCCAGACGCGAACCCGACATGGATCCTGCCGTGATCACGCAGCGCATCGCGGCGATCCCGCGACTGGCGTTTTCCGGCGCACGCGTCGTCTCGATCGACGCCCAACAGCCTTTGGCCGATGTCATTCGCGCGGTGAAGAAGGAGGTGTGGCGCATACTCTAGAGCAAACGACGGAACGGTCCAATTCAATCATTTCATTTGTCTGAGTTCGGATATGATCATCGAGTTTTTCGGTCCTCCAGGCGCCGGCAAGACCACTCTTGCACGTACTCTTGCGGCACGTCTGCGCGAGCGTGACTACACCGTGGACCTCGTACTCAGCCATCGGCCGGCGGAGTGCTCGCCGAGCGAGACCGTTACACCATCGACGGCCCTTCGGAAGATATCCTTCGCGACACGGCGCCTGACGCGTCCGCTGGCGGAATTGGTGTCCATGATACTCCGACCGCGAGGGATTTCACGCGATCTCGGGACAGCGTTGAATCTGATCAAGATACTTCCACCGTCCACCACGCTCTCTTCGCTCAGACTGCTGCAATACATGTCCAGGTTGTCGCACGCCTGGTTTCGCAGATCCGCGATTGCGCACATCGTCCTGTTCGACCAGGCGTTCGTCCAGGCGATTTGCTCTCTGGCACTGCTTTGCGGGATTGCAGACGAAGCATTGATCTCGTATGCGCTGGATTTAGTCCCCGAACCAGACATCCTGATACGCCTCGACGCACCGGCCAAGCTCCTCGAGGAGCGGCTCCGCAACCGACATCATCTCGGGGGCGGGTTCGAACAGCTGCTCGAGCTGGACGTGGAAACCAGCCTCAGCTCACGCGGCATCGTCGACCTCCTGCACGAATTGCTGCGCAGGAAAGGCCGGAACGTCGTGAGCGTCTCGTCGCTCAATCCGGCGTCTCTCGCCGCGGCCGTCGAACAGTTGGAACGGCAGATCGTGAGCATCGCCGAGCAACGGAAGCTCGCCACGACCAAACCAGCTCATGTCGAAGCGGAAATCTCAGACCATTCCCTGTTGAATCATTTTCGCTGAATCGTTTTTAGATCGGATTTTTAGGCGTTCGATAGAGCCAGTACTGCAAGGACAGAATATGGAAATGCATGACCGGAGCGGCGGCCACGCGCGGATCAGACGAGTGGTGATCGGAGGAGCTGCAGCATTCTCAATCTACGTTGCGAGCGCCGGTGTAACTGCCTGCGCGCAACTCCTGATAGCCAGAATTGTCGGCGCTCACACTTACGGCATGTACGCCTATGTCATTGCCTGGATAACCATCCTTGCATATTTCTGCGCGCTCGGATTCGATATCGCACTACTGCGCTTCGTGTCCGCGTATCAAACCATGGGAGCGAGCGACCTTGCGCGAGGCGTCATCCAATACGCGGAGCGACGTTCACTTGGCGTAAGCCTTCTGGTCGCGTTCATCGGGGCGGGTATTATCGATATCTGGCCCAGGCCGTTCTCGACGAAGCTGACGAACACATTTATGGTCGGCTTCCTGCTCATTCCCATTCTGTCACTGTTATGGATACGCTGCTCGATCGTCCGCGCTTTTGGCGGCGTTGTGCCGGCGCTGATACCCGACCGCGTGGTGCGGGACGGACTACTTGTGATCATCGTCGTCATGGCCGGCTTCTTCGGATCGCGCATCGAGGCAAAGGGAATCATGATGGCGACCGTCGCCGGCGCCGTCGTCGGACTCCTGCTCGCCAGCCAGGCTGTTCGGAGATTGTGCCCAGATGCAATCAGGGCGGCAGAACCTCGATATGCGCCCGCAAGTTGGCGGCAGACCGCCGTCCCGTTCATGATCATCGCGGGGGCAGAAGCTCTCCTCAACCGCGCCGGCGTGGTGCTGCTCGGCTGGTTCGGAGAAACCAGGGAGGCCGGAATATATAGCCTGGTCTTCAATATCGCATTCCTTGTGGCATTGCCCCGCACTGCGATCAACACCCTGTTCGCACCGACCATCTCAAGCCTCTTCACAAAGAACGATAGGGCGACCTTGCAGGCACTCGTGACCAAGGCCGCTTTATGGACCCTCTGTACCTCGGTGGGCATCGCGCTCGGGTTGGCGATCGTGGCCGAGCCACTTCTCTCCTGGTTCGGCGAGGGTTTTGTGGCTGGCGCCCCGGCCCTGCGCATCCTGCTCTTGGGGCAGGTGTTCGCAGCAGCCTTCGGATCTCTGCTGCTGATCATGACGATGACCGAGCACGAACGGGGGGCTGCCGTTCTGCTGATGCTGAGCGCTGCCATCAACATCCTCGCCAGCGTCGCATTCATCTCCTGGCTTGGATTGACCGGCGCTGCGATCGCCAGCTCAGCCGCGCTGATCATCTGGCACATCGCCATGGCCGTCTTCATATTCCGGCATCTGCGACTGCTGCCCGGGCTCCTGGGGCTGTTCGTGCCGGGCCGCAAGGAGAAAGCAACGGCGCGGCCGGATGTTCACGTCAAAGCGTCGTCCGTTTGAGATGTCGTACCTCGCCGGCGCATCGCGCCGACGCGCCGGCCGGCCACGCTTCAGGGGCGCAGGTAACTCCAACCCCGCTCCTGCAGTTCCATCAGCCGGACCACGCCGGATTTGGTGACCTTCGCCTGCGAGATGAGAGGAATCTCCTTCGCTTCGGTCCTCGCCATATTCTCCTTGGTATTTCCGCATGCGGAGAATGCAACTTCGGGCATGGTCTCGCTCATGGACTTGATGCGTGCCTTCACCGGCGAGGTATCGTCTCGCAGCATGTGCAACCCTGGTCCGAACGCCACCAGTTCGACCTCGACCTTCTGGCCGATTTCGGAATAGTGCTGAACCGTGTTGCTGACGTTGTTCAACGCAAGGTTCATGATCGCCGGATCATTGACGTCGACCTGGACGACAAGCCGGTGCAGTTGCACGCGCTTGGGACTGGCGATCATCTTGGCATTGGCGTTGAGCTTTGGGCTTCCCGCCTGAGAAGAGGCATAACTTGTCTGGATTGCGTTCACCAGAAACGCGCCAGTGAAGGTCAGACTGGCGAAAACGATGACTGTTCTGTTCATGCTGTCTTCCCCTGGTTTGTGCGGGACACGCGCAGCCTCGGCTGGTCCGTCCCAATTTGTTGCCCGCGGCTGCGCCGGTCAAGGAAAGCGAAGCGGCAACGCAAACGATCTACTTTATTCCCGGAATGACGCCTCGCTACCTCCTTGTGGCTACCTACCCTGCGACCTCGACAGGGCGCCGACCGAGGCGATGTCATTGATGACGCCGAACGGCAAGGTGCCTGAGGCCAGTCTGAGCTGTCACGATGGGGTTACAGGCAATTGCGCACGAAACGACTATCTCGCTGAGCGGGATTCCCCGTTCTGTCCGGCAGGGTTCTGTCCGGCAGCGCCGATCGCTTGGCAGAGATATCGCGCGGACAGCTGCGGCGGCGACTTTCCTCCTGGCACTCCTCATCGGGTTCGCGCATGCCGGCTCGCGCGACGATATCGAGTTCGGCGTCCCGGCAGTAGAAGCCGAACGGATCAGGCACCAGCAGGCGCTCGAACAGGAGCGTGATCGGGCCGACAGGCTCGCACGTGAGCTGGCAAGTGTCCGGGCAGAGCTTAGTGCCGCCCAGCGCGACCGCGAGCACGCGATTGGTGCCATTGAGCTGGGGATCAGACAAACCGACGCCCTCGAGTTGGAACGGGACAAGGTCAGCAATCTCACGCGAGAACTCTCATTCCTCAGGGTAGAGCTCGACGCAGCCCGGATCGCAGCTTCCAGGGCGATGGAAATCCCCGCAGCGGATCCCAAGCAAGAGCCGATGGTCGAACCGGGAGCCAGCAAAGAAAGCACAGCAGCCGAACTTGCGTCGCTCCGATCGGATCTCGACGTCGCGCGGAGCGCCGCGACAGAAGCCACAACGGCCCTCGCAGCAGAGGTTGCACAGGAGCAAGCGCTCGAAGTCGAGCTGAAGCAGCAACGCGACAGATCCGAGGGGGCCGTCACCGAGCTAACTTCCCTCAGGGCCGAGCTCGAAAACGCACGGACCGCGGCTACCGACTCTTCCAAGGTCGCCGCTGCCGAGGCCACGCAAAAACAGGCTATGGAGCAGGAACTGAAGCTGCAACGCGACAGGGCGGATGCCGCCGCAAACGAACTGGTCACCCTGCGGGCGGCGGCCAACACTGCTCGAGCCGAGACCCCTGACGTTGCGAAGGCGGCCGCTTCAAAGTCGGAGCAGGCTCTCGCCGTGGAAAACGAGCTCGCGCGACAGCGAGATCGAGCAGATGCCGCCTCGAAGCAGCTCGGCTTCGTCCAGGCGGAGTTCGATGCCGCGCGAGCCGCGTCTGTCAAGGCCAGCGCAGCCGAAGCCGAGCAGAGGCAGATGCTGGAACGCGAGCTCGGGCAGCAGCAAGACAGGGCAGCGACACTGGCACGCGAAACGAAGTCGCTGACGAGCGAGCGCGATGACGCACGTTCCGCCGCCCGATCGGCCGCACAAGCCACCGATGCCGCCCTGGCCGCGAACAAGAAGGAGCTGGTCAGAGAGCGGACCAAGAGCGACGGGCTCATTCGCGAACTGGCCTCCGCGCGGAAGGAGGTCGAGGAACGTTCCGCGGGCCTCGCCGCAGCCTATGCCGAGATCCTCAGAGTCACAGAGTTCAGCGCGATGACGGCGAAGCAGAACGATGCGCTCGCTGGTGAACGTGAACGCGCCGACGCTCTCGCGCGCGAGCTTGCGTCGACCAAGGCCAAGCTTGAGGAGGCGAATGGAAAACGGGCCTCGACAAATGCGTCAACAAGCTGGTCACCGGAACAGACCGAAAAAGGGCGTGTGGCCGATCTCGCCTCCAGCACCGAGGCAAGGGGCCGCTCGCTCGAACAGGAAGCCGCGCGAACCGTCGCCTCCAGCCCGCGACGCCCTCCTGAATCGACCCGATCGGCGTCGCAGGCACAAGCGACGGATCGCATCCCACCGACGGATCCAAAAGTTGCCGCGGTGCCGGAGCGCTCCGCTCCGACGGTGGCGCCATCCCGCGCTCCTGCGGACGAGCAGAAGCTGCTTGCACGGGCGAATGGGTTGCTGCGGCAGGCCGATATCAGCAGCGCCCGCCAGTTGCTCGAGCTGGCTCTTGCGCGCGGCAGCGCGCGGGCCGCGTTCATGCTTGCGGAGACCTATGATCCGCCGGTGCTGGAATCGTGGCGTGCGCGCGGAGTAACCGGCGACCCGGCGAAGGCCCGCGACTTGTATCAAAGAGCAAAGGCTGGCGGCATTGATGATGCGGAGGAGCGGATCAAGGCGCTGAAGTAGCATCGATCATATCTCGAAAGGCTAGATGACGGAGACAGACCCATGGCCATGATCAGGCTCGCGTCCGCGATTGCAGCGGCGCTGCTCGGCTTGCAGATGACGGCGAACGCCCAGTCTGTCCGGCAACCGCCCGGTCCGCCGGCCGCGACAAAGAACGCCGACGTAATCGCAAAAGAGCGCATCAATGCCTGGACCGTCGGGCTCGCAGGCGGCCTCATCGAGGGTGCTCCGCTCCGGCTCGCGGCGGAGATCGCCCGAGTCGTCAACGAGGAAGACAAGCTCCACGTCATCCCGATCGTGACGACCGGCGCGACGGAGAACGTCAATTCGCTACTCTATCTGCGAGGAGTGGATGCGGCGATCATCAATACGGATGCCCTTGACGAGTACAAGGCCCAGGTCCCGTCGATCGACCGGCGCATCGTCTACATTCTCAATCTCTTCCCAGCCGAATTGCACGTCTTTGTGCGTCCCGAGATCAAGTCGCTCGATGACCTCAAGGGGAAGAAGGTCAATTTTAACACGCAAGGCACGGCGGCGGCCTATTCCGGTCCACTGATTTTCAGCCGGCTGGGGCTAAACGTCGAGAAGATGTTCATTCCCCATCAGGTCGCACTACAGCAGATGAAGAGCGGGGAAATCGCGGCGGTTGTGTTCATCACGTCGAAGCCGGTGGATGCCTTTCTGAAGGGACGTTGGGAGCCCGGGTACAAATTCCTGCCAGTGGAGTACGATTCGCGGTTCGAGGACTACTATCTGCCGTCTGCGATCAGCTCGGCCGACTATCCGGGCCTCGTGCCGCAGGGCGAACGCATCTCGACCATCGCGGTTCCCACCATTCTGGCAGGCTACAACTGGCCGAAACAATCCGATCGCTACGCGCGCATGGCCCGCTTCGTCGAACAGTTGTTCGGCCGGCTCGACCGGCTGCAATCACCCGGCTTCGATCCGAAATGGAAGGACGTGAGCCTCCGCGCCGGCGTGCCTGGCCTCGCCCGCTTCGGCCCGGCGCAGGAATGGCTTGATCGCTCACCGGGCGCGACGGTGGGACTGTCACGATGAGGCCAATAAGTGCCGTGGCTTTGGTTACACTCGCAAGTCTGAGCCTGCCGAGCCGCGCACAGGCGGGAGATGCTACCGATCGGTTGAAGGAATGTGCCCGGTTTCAAGGAATGGAGCGGCTGAAATGCGTCGACGATTTGCTGGGAGAGGCGGCAGAACCCGCCACCCCGGCACCATCTCGAGGGCAGGACTGGATCATCAGCGAGACGACTTCGCCGGTGGACTACAAGCCGCAGATCTCGGCACAGACCATGGGACGTCAAACCACGAAGGATGCGCCCTCCTCGATCGCGATCCGCTGTCGCGGCAGTCGGACCGAGCTGACAATCCCCACCTCGCCATCCTGGAAGCAGCCTCCAGAGACCGAGGTGAAAGTCGGGTACCAGATCAACGACGAGCCACCCGTGGAAGAGCGCTGGCGCACGACGGAGGGCGGCAGAAGTCTTACCTTTCAGGGTGACACCGTTCGCCTGTTGCGCGCGATGCCGGAGGGCGGCCGGCTCCTGATCAAGGTCTACGCGGGAAAGACCCTCCCATACGAAAGCACGTTTGACCTGGCCGGCCTGGATTCCGTCCGACGCAAGCTCGCAACCGCCTGCAACTGGCCGGGTTCGTGAAGAAGCGTCCCATCTGATCAGAGATCGGCCCCGTCCCCTGCTTCTCCCTCCTGCGCCCTAGGGTCCGGACTCAATTGATCCACCAAGTGATCGCGGCGGCGAGGAGGATTGCAGACAGGAAGATGTCTGCTCGCTTGTCGTATCGGGTTGCGATCCGGCGGAAGTCTTTGAGACGGCAGAACATCCGCTCGATGACGTTGCGGCCTTTATAAGCGGTCTTATCGTAGCGATGCGGATGCTTGCGGGTCGGATTTGGCGGGATCACGGCCTTGATGCGGCGTGCGGCCAGTTCGTCTCGCAAACTCTTGGCGTCGTAGGCTCGATCAGCCAACAGGCGACGCGGGCTGCGGACCATGCTGATCAAACCTCGTGCACCAACCAAATCGTGGGTGTTGCCAGGAGTGATTAGGAAGGCAAGCGGACGGCCGATATCGTCGGTCAGCGCGTGGATTTTGGTGGTTTGCCCGCCGCGCGAGCGGCCGATCGCGTTGTTGAAGGCCCCCCTTTTGCGCCAGCCGCGGAGCGGTGGGCTTTGATGTAGCTGGAATCAACCGACATCGATCCGTACATGCCGGTCGATCCGGTCAGAGCGTAAAAAATATCCGTCCAAATCCCCTGTCGGCTCCAACGGTTGAAGCGGTTGTAGACCGTCGTGTAGGGGCCATAGACTTCCGGGCAATCGCGCCAACGCGAACCGGATTTCAGCATGTGCATGATGCCGCTGATCACGCGCCTATCATCGACCCGATGCGCTCCCTTACGCCCTCGTGGCAACAACGGCTCGATCCGTTGCCATTCCACATCGCTGAGCCAATAGACCTGCTTTGCCATTCAAGCCTCCCCTTCGCTGAGATGCTTGAATCACAGTCCAATTCCAGATGGAATCCTTATTGAGTACAGGCCCTAGTTCTCCCGCATGCCGCGACGTACCGCGTCCGTCATCGGCTGCGTGAGATAGGCCAGCACGGTGCGTTCCCCGGTCGCGATGAGAACGTCGGCCATCATTCCGGGCTTGAGCTTTTCCCGAATCGTCTCGGGGAATTTTGCCACCTCCACCGAGACCTTGACCTCGTAATAGGGCTGATGCGTCGCTTCATCGCGAACCGCATCGGCGGCGATCGAGAGGACCTCGCCTACGGCGATCGGAGTGGAGCGAGCCTTGAACGAGGGAAGCCGGATCTCCGTGGGCAAACCGACCTGCACATGGTTGATATCGAGGGACGACACCCTTGCCGCAACCACGAGCACATCGTTGTCGGGAACGACCTCCATCAGAACGTCACCGGCCTTGATCACCGCTCCCACCGTATGCACTTTCAAATTCACAATGCGTCCGGATCGCGGCGCACGCACCTCCATCCGAGCCAGAACATCGTCGGCGACCCGCAGCTTCTCGCGCGCATCGGCAAGCTGCGCCCTCGTCTCGGTCAGCTTGGCGGTCGCTTCCTCCAGGACTTTCTGTCCGACCTGCTCGATCTGCAACCGCGACTCGTCGATCACGCGTCCGTAGCGGGCGATATCGGCCTCATAGGCGCCGATCTTGCCGTCGAGCTCGGACTTGCTGCGCTCGAGGGTTGCGACGCGTGCGAACGCAACGATCCCCTGATCCGCGAGCGGCTTGAGCTTGGCATATTCCTGGCTCACGCTATCGAACTGCGCCCGTGTCGCCTTGCTTTGCGCATCATTTCCCTGAATCTGCCGCTGCGCCTGCGCAATGCGCTCTTCAAGAATCGATATCTCGATTTTTCGCGCTGTGCGGTGTTCATCAAAACGCCGCTTCTGGTCGCCCATTGCGCGTTGCGCCGATGGATCCGAAGCATTCTGAGTCAGTTCGGCGGGAAACGTGATCTTGTCGCTTCCCGCGGCTTCAGCCTGCAGACGCGCCTCCTCGCCAATCGCCGAATAGACGGCCGAGCGCGCGATCCCCTCTTTCGCCCGTTCCTGGGTTGAATCGAGCCGCAACAGGACCTGCCCTTCAGCGACGTGAGAGTCGCCAGTCACCATCAGGCTCTGCACGATGCCGCCCTCAAGGTGCTGCACCGCCTTCCTGTCGCTCTCGACGACCACCGACCCCGTGGCCACCACCGCACCATCGATCGAGGCCAGCGCGGCCCAACCGCCGAATACGGCGAACGTGAAGAACACAACGGCAAAGCCCCGTCGCGCTGGGGCATGCCAGTCGCCAGACGGGCCACCATGATCTCGCCGCGCATTCCAGTTCGAAAGGATCGATCGCATTGCCCTTGCAAGGGGGACATGCCGCCTTGTCAGCGACCGCAGGCTGGCGATGCCCCTGCGCACCGCATTGAACCGGCGAGGCTTGCCACTTCCGCTCAAGCGCTTCATGAGTTCCGTGAATTCGGTATGAAGAGAGCTTTCTTCAAGCGACGTCATGTTGTCGTCCATCATTGCCTCGTCGCGTGAACGGGCCGCGCCGAATTCGAGAGGTACACGTTGCGGGGGGCGCCGTCGGCGCGATGATGAGTATCCGCCTGGTGGCGGCGATCGGCCGGCACTCGCGCTTCGCGATGCATCGGCGTGACGGCTTGCCCCAGCAGCGCCGGAAGAAGTTCGTCGCGTGTGCCGAACCGGCCGAGGCGACCCTCGTTCATGAAGACGATCTTGTCGACGAGGGCCAGCAGATTGGGGCGATGGTTGATGATCACGACGGTCACCCCCTGCTTCCGAAGCTCCTGGATCGCATCGGCCAGCGCGCGGTCGCCGTCTCCGTCCAAATTGGCATTCGGCTCGTCGAGCACGACCAGCACCGGCTTGCCGAACAGCGCACGCGCCAATCCGATACGTTGTCGCTGGCCGCCCGAAAGGCCCGCGCCATTATCGCCAATGACGGTGTCATAGCCCTTCGGAAGCCGCTGGATCATGGCATGCGCGGATGCCAGTTGCGCAGCCTCGACAACCGCCTCGTCTGTCGCGTCATCGCGGAATCGGGCGATATTGTCGCGCACGGTGCCGGCAAACAATTCGACGTCCTGGGGAAGATACCCGAGGCGGTGCCCAAGGAAATTGGCATCGAAGTGCCTCGTGTCGTTCCCATCGATGCGCACGCAACCGCGAACGATGGGCCAGGCACCGACCAGCGCCCGTGCCAGCGACGATTTGCCGGAGCCTGATTGACCAACGACGGCAACGATTTCGCCGGGAGCCAGACGGAAAGATACATCTGCCACCGCCGGCATTTGCGATCCGGGTACGAGGACTGTCACGGCCTCGACCGAGATCTCACCGGTCAAGGGCGGCAACCTGGTTGGCGCGCGCTCTGCGGCCCGGGTCCGGAGCGCGGCATCGAGCCGCGCATATGAGGTCCGCGCGACGACGATGGCCTTCCACTGCGATACAGCCGCTTCCACCGGCGCGAGCGCGCGCCCCATAATGAGCGAAGCCGCGAACAGAACGCCTCCCGAGATCTCCTGCTGGATCGCGAGATAGGCTCCCACGCCCATGATCGACACCTGGAGTGCCATCCGCAGGAATTTTGAGATCGCGAGGAGCGTTCCGCCGCGCTCGCCCGCACGGGCGCCGTCGAGAAGTGCCTCGCCATGTGTCGAGCTCCAGGCGGTGCGCACGGCAGGTCCCATGCCAAGCGCTCGGATGGCCTCGGCGTTGCGGAGCGACGATGTCAATCGGTCCAGGGCGTGAAGATTTTTCGATGCGGCCGCAATAAGCGGCGCCTTGGTAGCGCGCTCGTTGAGGAAGGCCAGCAAGAGGATGATAACCGCACCGATCAGGGCAACCAGGCCGATCAGGGGATGGAGCAGGAAGCATATCGCCAGGAATATCGGCGTCCACGGCACGTCCATCAGCGACGTGATCACACCACCCGACAAGACTTCGCGCAGAGTGTCCACGTCGCGAAGCAGCTGGACATGATGCGAGCTGCCCGTGCTCAGGGATTGCCCGAGCGCGGTCTCGAAGACCTCTCCCGAGAGAAGCTCGTCGAACCTGATCCCGATTTGCACGAGGACCCGGCTGCGAAAATGCTCGAGCATCGCGTAGCTGACGAAGAGCGCGAGCGCGATCAGCGAGAGCAGCAGGAGCGTCATTCCGTTCCGGCTGGTCAGCACGCGATCGTAGATTTGCATGGTGTAGAGCGGCGAGACGAACACCAGCAGGTTTATGAAAATCGATAGCCCGCCGGCCGCAATGAGGCCGGGGCGTATTTGACGAAATCCCTCCGCGAGCGCGGAGACCTTTGCCGAAGCGTACATGTGCATATCCGGGCGGCCCTTGTCGGGCAGCGGCAAGCGGTTGAAATTTGCATGCGATCGAGCGTCGACGCTCGCATTCCAACATTCCGCAGTGCGCAGAATGGCACCCCGACTCGCGGCCAGTGCGGCCGCCAACGGTCACCCTAGGTGATTCTCATACGCGGGGCGTGCGCCCCGCGTATGTCTCTGTTGACTTGGACCGTCCGCCTAGCTCAGTGGTGCCAGGCGTGATGGTCGGTGTGGTGGCCGATCACATCGGTCAGATGATGAGTCCCGACGTCCGTGGTGGCGGTGTCCGCTGCGTCGCTTGCAGCTGCGGTCGCGGTCGGCGTCGTGGACGTCGCCACAGTTGCCGACGGGGTCACCGTTGCACCGGTCGTAAGCTGCGAGAAATCGAGATGATGATGGTGATGAGCGCCATCAGTCGTCGTCGATGTCGAGCCGCTGGACGAACTGCCGCTGGTCGAGCCCGTGGTCGTGCCACTGCCGGAAGTGGTACCGCTGCCGGTACCGGTGTCCGTGCTACCGCCCGATGCGGTTGTCGTGCCACCGGTCGACCCGGTCCCCGTCGTCGTGCTTCCACCCGAACTGCCTGTCGTGCTTCCGGTCGTGCTTCCGGTGGTGCCTCCGCTGGCGCCTCCGGTCGTCGTGCTCGTGCCGGTATTATGCTGCAGGAAAACGCTCTGCAACGCGGACGAGCTCTCGAGTGAGACGTCGCCATTTTGCGATCCCCACGCATAGGCGTAGTCGAAGGCCGGATTTGGCACAGCCGCCGCCCAATGAGCGAGCATCGTCTGTTCCTGCGCGGCCGTCGGCATCACGTAGTGGCCTCCGCTGTCATCGGCCCAGTTGCCGCCGCCGAAGGTCTGGAACACCGGGACAATATGGTCCACCGAAATCCCTGCGGACTCGGCGGCCGCCACGGCCTTGTCGATCATGCTGTAATCGACCGTGCTCATGTCCGACCGCACCGGGTACGGATCGATGCCGAACAGATCGATGTGGGTATTGGCCGGATTGTAGGTATTCGCGTAGGTCGGATTCTCCGAAGACCCCATGTTCATCATGGTGATGAAAGTCTTCGCGCCGGGAAAATTGGCGTGGATGTAATCGGACTCTGCCTTGAGGTTGGCCGCCGTCACCAGCGTGTTGTACTGACCCGTCGGATCCGGCTCATCCTTGAGGTAGAAGGCGTAGACCTTCGAATTCCCGACGTAGGGCTTGAGCGCATCGATGAAGCTCTGGGTAACGCCGTCCCCCTGGTCAAGGTAAACCATACCCTTCACATTGGCCGGCAATGCATTCAACTCGTCTACCGACGAAACATCGGCCAGGTTGAAGCCCGCCGCGGCTGGCGTGTAGGTGCCCTGCGCATTGATGTTGTTTCCTGCGGTATAGTGTAGTGTCAAATCGCTTCCCCTTATCGTGGTGAGTGCCCCCAGCACCTCCAAGTCTGAGTGCAACCGGCCTCTCATTGCGGATGAACGTATGTTTACGTTTGGGGCAGGAATCTCGGTTCGATAGGGCGGAACCAAGGGATTATTGTGCCGAAAACTTGGGCGCCGAATTAAGCCGCAATCGGTCCAAAGTCTCTTTCCCGGTCGTTTTCCCAATAGCGTCAATAGCCTGAGAGAGACGCGGATGCGAGTGCGCCGCTGATCCGTGCTCGGCCGATACTCACAATCTAATTGGAGCCGTTCCGATCACGCTCCGAGGCAATCATCGATTCGGCCAGGCGAGATATCTACGATCATACCGTTAAGCCGAACGATGCCGGTAGGCGGCACCTGAATCTGCGGATACCCCGAATCACGGCAACGATATCTGCAAGGTCGGCGAGACTACTGCGCCACGCGAGTTGACGAACTTGAAGCGTGACATCCCGACGCTGAACTCGAATTAGAGCGTCACCATCGATGGCAATCGATGAGTGTTTGGTCGAAGGCCAGCTTGATCGAGCACATTCGTGCTGCCGACGAAATGGACGTCGCGCGCATTGCCCGGACACCGAGACATTTGTTGTCCATCTCAAGCGAAATTTGGAATGGCCAGGTCCGTTCGTTTCGCTTCTCCTAGGCAGAAATGTCGATCGCGCCGCAGCGTCTCCATGAATGCGCGCGCTGATCGACGCCACCAATCATCAGGGGCTATCCATGACCACGCGCTTCTCATCGCTCTTGCTCTCCCGGCGTCGCCTGTTGGCCACGACCTCCGTGGTGACAGCCATGGCCCTGACAGCGATGATCGGCCTGGCTCCGGCTCAAAGTGCAAGCGCTCCGCCGAACGGCGGCGACATTACCTTCCTCATCGACTCGCTCGGCGGCACCTGGATTCCGAACAACAGCTCGATCTCCAGCTTCCAGGGTCACATCTGGGGCCACGTGACCGACAAGCTCGTTTATGTCGATGCCGACGGCAAGGTCAGTCCGTGGATCGCCGAAAGCTGGGAACAGAGCAGCGACGCCACCCAGTTCACTCTGCACCTCAAGAAGGGCGTGACTTTCTCCGACGGTACACCGCTCGACGCCTCGGCCGTCGTCGCCAATCTCGACATCTGGTACGCCGGGCGGAAGAACGAGGGCATCAATCCTGTTGGTCTTTTCCCGAAGACGTACGACCACGCCGAGACGGTCGATGCAAGCACCGTGAAGGTCGTCTTCAAGGCGCCGACGCTCGGGTTCATCCCGACGCTCGGCTACCACGGCTCGATCCTCATCTCACCGAAGTGCATTGCGCAACCCGCCGCCCAGCAGGCAGACCTCTCCAAGACATCCGGCAGCGGACCGTACGTTGTAGCCTCCTGGAAGGAGGGCGACTTCGTCAAGCTGGTCAAGCGCAAGGATTACAATTGGGGTCCGGCGGCGGTCGGCCACACCGGCCCGGCCTTTCTCGATTCAATCACCTACAAGATCGTGTCCGAGCCATCACTGCGGGTCGCCGCTGTTCAGTCCGGCCAGGCCGATGTTGCCTACAGCCCCTCGCCGCAGGAACTCAAGTCGCTCAAGGACGCCGGCTTCACCACCGCAACCCCGCGTTATCTCGGCTTCGTCAATGGCCTCGCCGTCAACACCAAGCTGGAGCCCTACAACGACTTGAAGGTGCGCCAGGCGCTCCAGGCCGCCATCAACCGCAAGGAGATCATCGACACCGTCTACACACCCGACTGGAAGCTGGCGACGTCCTTCATCCAGAGCAACGTCCCCGGTGCGACCGACCACAGCGACCTCCTGGCCTACAACCCCGGCAAGGCCGAGAAGCTGCTTGACGAAGCCGGCTGGACCAAGGGCGCCGGCGGCATCCGCACCAAGGACGGCAAGCCGCTAACGCTGACGCTCTACTCCAATCCCTACCTCGCGACGGCGAAGGCGATCGACGAGCTCATCGCGCAGCAGCTCGGCAAGATCGGCTGGAAGGTAACGATCCGGGCCTATGACGTCGTGACGTTCGGCGAGAAGGTCAGGTTCGGCGGGCCGGCGGTGCCGGCTTACGAGGTGACGCGCAGCTTCATCGATGCCGGCACGGTCGCCAGCATCCTGACCAATGCCAACAACGGCGAGGACTGGTTCGCGCTCGGCGACAGCGACACGAAGCTCAACGATCTGCGCGACAAGATTGCGGGCGCCTCCTCGGCCGAGATTCGTAACCCGCTTCTCGATGAGCTGCAGACTTACGTCCTCGAGCAGGGTTACTTCATCCCGCGCACGCAGATCGTCCAGCGCATCTACGTGCAGTCGCCGAAGCTCAAGGGCGAGGTCTACAACGGCGTCGCCTATGCCAGCTATTACACGGCAACGATCAGCGAGTAGGAGCTGACCGGCATGAACAATGCCTATTTGTCCTATGCCGCAAAGCGTCTGGCGCAGGCGCTGGTCGTCATCCTGCTGGCCTATGTTTTCACCTTCGTGGTCGTCAGCATCCTACCCGGCGACCCCATTACCATCGTTCTGCGCGATCCCCAGAACGGATTCACCGAGGACGAGATCAGGCAGATCATTGCCGCCCAGGGCCTGGACCAGCCGATCCCGATCCAGCTCTGGACGTCGCTGTCCCACTTTGTGACCGGCGACCTCGGCCTGTCGATGCGGTCCAACCGGCCCGTCGCAACTCTGATCGCCGAGGTTCTTCCGTCGACGCTGATCCTGGCCTCCGCGGCTTTCGCCATCGCGCTGCTGTTGGCGGTGGCGATCGGCTACGGCACACAATTTCTTCCGAACCGGTTCGGCCAGGGCTTGCTACGCGGCTTCCCGTCGTTGTTCCTGTCGGTGCCCAATTTCGTGATCGGCCTGGTGCTGATCCACGTGTTCGGCTTCCAGCTCGGCCTCTTCCGCGTGATCGCACCCGACAGCTTCTGGGCGACCTTCTTCGCGTCGGTCGCGCTGGGCATCCCCGTCTCCGCACGAATCGCTGAGGTTCTGATCGCGAACCTCGACAAGGAATCAGAGCAAGAATACGCCAGTGTTGCGCGCGGCCGTGGCCTTACGCGGATGCGCCTCTTTGCCAGGCATTTGCTCAAGCCGTCTTCGCTCCCGGTCGTCACCGTCACAGCACTCGCCATCGGCGAGCTTCTTGGCGGCTCGCTGATCACCGAGACGGTGTTCGGACGCACCGGCATCGGCAGCCTGGTGCAGCGTTCGGTGAGCACGCAGGATTTGCCTGTGCTGCAGGCGGTCGTCTCGCTCGCTGCGATCGTGTTCGTGCTCGTCAATCTGATCGCCGATCTCGTTTATCCGCTGCTTGACCCGCGCGTGAAGCTGATTGGTGGTCCCAAGGCCCGTCCGACCACCACCGACGACGGCACCGCTGCAACATCCGTGGCGGCGACATCATGACCCTCGCCTCCCTCTCCGCTGCCTCGCGCATCACGGCGATCAGCCGGCTGACAGCTCTTCGGGTGCCGCCGACCGTCGCGCTGGCCTTCGCGGTCATCGCGATCGTGATTGCCTGGTCGCTGGCGCCGGGCCTGTTCACGAATCATAGCCCGATCGTCGGTGTCCCCGCCGAGAAGCTGCTCAGCCCCAGCGCCGCACACTGGTTCGGTACCGATCATCTTGGCCGCGACGTCTATACCCGCGTTGTCTATGGCACGGCATCCTCGGTGACGAGTGCGCTCATCGCCGTCGTCATCGCCGCCGTCGCCGGCGGCCTGATTGGCCTGCTCGCAGGCTTCCTCGGCGGCTGGGTGGATATCATGTTCGCCCGCCTCGTCGACGTGCTGCTGGCGATCCCGAACTTCCTGCTGGCGGTGATCGTCGTCACCGCGATCGGTTTCGACACCACCAACGCCGCGATTGCGACCGGCGTTTCGGCCGTCGCAGTCTTCGCACGCGTGATGCGCTCGGAAGTCATCAAGACGCGGCAGGCGATCTTCGTCGAGGCGGCGTTCCTGATGGGCGGCTCGCGCTGGCACATTCTGTTGCGACACGTGCTGCCGAACGCATCGCGCTCGGTGCTTCCCCTTGCAGTGCTGCAATTCGGCCTGTCGATCCTGGTGATCGCGAGCCTCGCTTTCCTCGGTTACGGCGACCCGCCGCCCGCCTCGGACTGGGGCCTGCTGATCTCGATCGGCAAGGACTACCTCAAATGGCCGTGGCTGGTGTATGCGCCCGCCTTCGTCACGATCGCGACCGTCCTCTCTGTGAACAGGATCAGCCGATGGCTGCGCAAGACAGACTGACTTCCATTTTCACCCGGGCCGAACTCATCGCGCAGACCCCGCTGCGCCCGATTCCGCTGCTGCGGGTCGACGGCCTGTCGGTCTCCTACGGGCCCCACGAGGTCGTGACCAACGCGGGATTCGAACTGGGCCGCGGTGAGAGCCTCGCGCTCATCGGAGAGTCTGGCTCCGGTAAATCCACGATCGCCCGCGCCGTGCTGCGGTTGCTCCCCAGCAACGGGCGTGCCACCGGCCAGATCGTGTTCGACGGTCAGGAGGTGCTGGGGATCTCCGAGCGCGGTTTCCGGCCACTGCGGGGACGCGCCATCGGATTCGCGCCGCAGGATCCCGCCAACTCCCTCAATCCGGTGCGAACGATCGGCGCCCAGGCGCAGGAAGCGGCCGCGCTGCTCGACGAGCCCGACAAGAAGATCCGCAAGCAGCTTATCCTGGAGACGTTCGCCGAGGTGGGACTCGACAACCCCCGACGTGTCTATGACTCCTATCCTCACCAGCTCTCCGGCGGCATGCTCCAGCGCGTCCTGATCGGCCTTGCGATCCTTCCGCGGCCGGCACTGCTGGTTGCGGATGAACCCACCTCCGCGCTCGACGTCACGATCCAGAAGCGGATCCTCGACCTGCTCACACGACTGCAGCACGACCTCAAGATCAGCCTGCTGCTCATTACACATGACCTTGCGATCGCCGCCGAGCGGGCGAATGCGCTCGTGGTGCTCAAGGACGGCGTCATCCAGGAGGCAGGCCGGACCGCTTCCGTCTTCTCCTCGCCAGCGTCGGCCTATGCGAGGAGGCTGCGCGCGGATGTCCCGGCCCTCAACCCCGACCGTTACGCCGCACTGCGCGATATCGGCTTCCGTTTCCTCAAGACCGACGCCAGCACAGCACCGAAGATCGACGTCAGCGCCGTCACAAAGACCTTCAACGTCGATGGCAAGTCGCTGCTGGCCGTGGACGATTTGTCGTTCACCGTTCCGGCCGGCACCACGCACGCGCTGGTGGGCGAGTCCGGCTCGGGCAAGACCACAGCAGTCCGGCTGCTGCTGGGCCTCGAGCAGCCCGACAGCGGGACCATTTTGGTCGCCGGCGAGCAGATCGCCGGTCGTTCGCCCGGTGAGCTGCGTTCGGTGTGGCGTCACCTTCAGTTGGTCTATCAAAATCCGTTCACCTCGCTCGATCCGACCTGGACGATCGAGCGGCTGGTGCGCGAACCGCTCGACCGGTTCGGAATCGGAACGCGCAAGGAGCGCGACGAGCGAGTTCGCGAGGCACTTGCCGATGTCGGGCTCGGCGAGCACCTGCTGTCCCGCAAACCGGCGGCCCTGTCAGGCGGCCAGCGCCAGCGCGTCGCCATCGCCCGGTCGCTGGTCCTCAAGCCCGACGTGATCGTGCTCGACGAACCGACCTCCGCGCTCGACGTCAGCGTCCAGGCCGGCATCGTCGACGTGCTGCTCGCTCTGCAGGCCAATCTGGGCCTGACTTACGTATTCGTCTCTCACGATCTCGCGCTGGTGCGCCAACTCGCCCACACCGTTTCGGTCATGCACCGCGGGCGCATCGTCGAGCATGGGGCCGTCGCCGAGATATTCGACAATCCGCAGCAGCCCTATACGAAGTCGCTGCTGGCATCGATCCCGTCAGGTGTTGCCGACGCCGCACAAGCACCGAACGCGCGCCCTCTGCTGATGGCCGCTGCAGAATGACCGCGGACGGCCCCCGCCCGCTCACTCCGCGTCATCGAGGGCGAGTACGGCAAAGCTCGCGAGCCAGTGCTCTCCCATATAATGCTCGGCGATATGCGGAAGGCCCGCGGCCAGATGCTCTTGAGCTGCCTCAAGGGCGATCACATGCCGCGCGTCGTCTGCCGGTATGGCACCACCGAGACAGCGCCAGCACCAGGCCCGACTGAGGTTGAGCCCGTCGAGATGGGCGATCTTGCCATCGGAGCGATCGGTCACCGTCGCAGGGCGGAATAGCGTTGCCGGCTGCTTTTCGGCAAGACGCGGCAGAAACCGGTCGAACCAGGGCAAGAACTCGTCCGGCGGCAACAGGCGCCGCATGCACTCGGCCTCGATCAGCGCGGAGGATTGGAAATCGTCGCCGCTCGGCTCGCCCCAGGCCGGGCAGTCGCGATCCTCGCCATACCAGCGCAGCCCTGTCTCACGCAGCAGCCTGGCGAGTGAATCATCCTTCTTCAGGCCGGCGTAGTCCGCCGCCATGCGCAAGCCGAACGCCGTGTTGAAGTGGGTCCCGACGCGTACGGGATAGGTCGCGCGCGGCAGGAAATCACGAAAGCGCTGCGCGATGACCTCTGCCAGCGGTGCAAGGCTGCGCGCCCAGCGATCGTCGGATTGGAGTTCGAGCTCGGTCGCCAGCTTCAGCAGCCACGCCCAGCCATAGGGCCGCTTGAAACCGCGTGCGGTCGGGCGGGCAAAGTAAGCGCACTCGGCGGCGACCTTGTCGGGAACGAATTGCGCGTCGAACAACGCGCGAATGTCGGGTGCCGACGCGAGGTCGGGAAAGCGGCGCAGCAGCCGCGCCAGCATCCAGTAGCTGTGGACGCAGGAGTGCCAGTCGTAGCTGCCGTAGAAGATCGGATGCAGCTGGCTCGGCGTGCGCGCATCCGCCGGTTCAGCCAGCGCGTGGTCCACATTGTTGGGATATTCGCGCCCGACATGGCCGAGGGCGATGCCGGCGAACTGCGCGGCGTGTTCGCGGGTGAGACGAGACGTGGTCATGCTCTGGCCTTTCGTTTGTCGCGGCCGATCAGGGTCTCGATCAGGCGCGGCAGGATGTAGATCGGAAACTGGGTCGCGGCGAAGTATAGGGCCATGCGTGGCGAGGCGGCAGCGCCGAGCGCCGACCAGACCAGTCCGACATTGCGATTGCCGAGAATGAGCCCGACCGTCAGGCGCTCAGGCAGAGTTCCAGGCAGCAACACAGCCCCCGCAATTTGAAGGGCAATATTGCAGGCGAACGCAAGCGCAATACAGAGCGTCGCGGCCTGCACATCCGCGGCGATCTGCGCACGGATGCCGGCCATGGTCGCCACCGCAAAGACCAGAAGCGCGGCAACGATGATGCCGTCGACCACATCGCCATGGGCGGCCAGAACCGGCGCCGCATGGCGGCGGAGCAGGAAGGCAAGGCCCTCGGCGCTGCCGATCAACAGCGCCAGACGCAACGCGAGCTCGAACGCGCTGATCTCGAGCCCGCCGAACCAGCCGGCGAGAAGTGGGATCGTGACCGGCGCCAGCACCATGGACAACACCGTCACCACGAGCGGCACCGCGCCGTCGAGCCCGAGCATGCGTGCCACCGCCGCGGTACCGCTGGACGGCGGGGCCGAGACGGCGAGCACGATCGCGAGCGCGAGTTCCGGAGCAAGACCGACGGCACGACCGGTCGCACCGATCATCAGCGGACAGCCGACCATGACAATTGCCGGTAAGAGCACGGACAGCGATGGCCGGCGCAACGCGGCAACGACCGCCTCGCCATCGATTCGCAGCAACGTCCCGAGCACGATCAGGAAGATCGTGGCCGGCATCAGCGGTCGCGCCAGATCCGCGAGCGCCGGACACACCAGCCCAAGCAGGACCCCGAGGGCCAATAATGTCGGTCCGCGCGGCATAAGGCGCAGGAGAGAGGGTCGCATACGCCTCGTCCAATCAGGTCTTCCACGCCAATAGACCACTCTGCGCTGCATTCTTGAAATCGATTTTAGATATGCCTACCATTGCTCAAATGAATTTAGCTTCCGTCGATCTCAACCTCCTGGTTGCCTTTGAGGCGCTGATGGAGGAGCGCAACGTCACCCGCGCCGGCGCGCGCGTTGGCCTCGCCCAGCCGTCCATGAGCAGCGTGCTGACGCGCCTCCGGGCACTGTTCGGCGACGATCTATTCGTGCGTTCGGCCTCGGGCATGCAGCCAACGGCCAAGGCGCTGGCGCTGGCCCGGCCGATCAGCGAGGCACTCGGACAGATCAGAGGCGTGCTGGAGCCTGGATCAGCCTTCGATCCCACAACCGCCCGCGGCCGCATGTCCGTTGCGGTGACCGACTATGGCGACCTCATCGTCGTGCCGCCGCTGGTCGCGGCACTGCGACGGGAAGCGCCCGGAATCGATCTCGTGGTGCGTCCCATCATCGACACGGCACTGAGCGTCGCGAGCCTCGAGCACGGCGATATCGACGCGCTGATCGGCGGCCATCTTCCTGCCTCCGCGCGCATCACCCGAACCGCACTGTTCAAGGAGCATTTCGTCTGCATTCGCGACGCCAAGCGCGCCAGGCAGAAGACCCGGCTCAGCAAAGACGACTACACCCGCCTTCCGCATGTCCTGTTCTCATCGGCTGGCGGCGACGGGCTTCCAGGCGCGATCGACACCTTGCTGGCCCGGCACGGACACAAACGGCGGACGGCGGTCACGCTCGCCCATGTCGTCGCCGTGCCGTTTGCGGTTGCCGGCACCGATCTCGTGGCAACCATGGCCGAGCGCGTCGCCCGGCGCTTCGCCTCATCGGCAGGCGTGTCCGTCGTTCCGCTTCCCTACGATGTGGAGGCCTTCACCATCGACCTCCTCCACACCCGCCGTGCCATAACTGACCCGGCGCTGCGCTGGTTCATCGAACTGGTCAATCGTGTTTGCAGGAAACTGTAGCGATCGGCGGGCCGGCAATAGGCTGCTATAGGCTACTATTTCCGCTCAATCAGCTGCGCGATCTCCCAGACATGTCCTGAAGGGTCGGCAAAGGACGCGGTGCGCCGTCCCCACGGACGGTCGATCGGGCCATTGAGCAGATCGACGCCAATCTCCCGCAGGGCTGAGCAGACCTGATCGACGTCGACAACCCTGATCGTCAGGAGTGCGCGCGCCCCTGCGGAGGACTTTGCAACACGTAGCGGTTCGACAAGCGGCGGTGCCTGCGACGCGTCGAGAAGATTGATCAGGAGCCCACCAAATCGCAGCACGGATGAGACCGCATCTTCCCAGACCGTCTCGGACGCGAATACTTTGGCGTAGAAGGTTTTCGCCGACGCAATGTCATCGACGAACAACGTGATGACTTCGACTTCGCTTGGCAGACCCATGGTCATGTCGCTCTGCTCCTCCCCGTTGCAGCATCGGCCTGCGTGAACGAGACAGGCCGCGCACCTTGATA
Organism: Bradyrhizobium ganzhouense; assembly: GCF_049949285.1. Taxonomy (NCBI): domain Bacteria; kingdom Pseudomonadati; phylum Pseudomonadota; class Alphaproteobacteria; order Hyphomicrobiales; family Nitrobacteraceae; genus Bradyrhizobium; species Bradyrhizobium ganzhouense. The sequence continues at coordinate 3,540,802 of NZ_CP181318.1, read as the reverse complement.
TCTCACGATGTCGCGGCCTGACGCAATTGCGGCGAAGCGGGCGATTGCCCGGCCTGGAAGCCGTGGTCCTAGTTGAACAGGTCCGGTTCCGCCTCGGTGATCCAGTCCCAGAGCGGCTGGAAGCTGAAATATCCGCCCTTGTGGGTGCCGACCTGCCGCGAGGTCAGGCTGGCGATCTCGTGCGGGATCGGCTTTGGCGTGCCGGCAGCCTCCGCGAGCAACTGGGCGCGCGCGGCGTTGTCCATCGCGATGTACCACCACGCGGCAGCCTCGATGGTCGGTCCCACCGTGAGCAGGCCGTGATTCTGCAGGATCGCCGCCTTCTTCGATCCGAGGGCCTGCGCGATCTTGCGGCCCTCCTCCGCCTCCAGCACGACGCCGGAGAACGGATCGAACAGCACGTGGTCCTCGTAGAAGGCGCAGGAATCCTGCGTCAGCGGATCGAGCAGACGGCCGAGCGCCGACCAGGCCTTGCCATAGGTCGAATGGGTGTGTGCGGCCGCGATCACGTCCGGATGCGCGGCGTGGATCGCCGAGTGAATCACGAAGCCGGCCTGGTTGATCGGCTTGTCGCCGATCAGGATGTTGCCGTCGTGGTCGACGAGCTGAAGATCGGACACCTTGATCTGGCTGAAATGCCTCGACAAGGGGTTGATCCAGAACCGCTCGGGAAACTCCGGATCCCGCACGGTGACGTGGCCTGCCAGGCCCTGATCGAAGCCGTAGCGCGAGAACAATCGAAACGTCGCGGCGAGACGCTGCTTGCGGTGCAGCCTCTCCTCCTCGAACGACGCCGCCGGCGTGCGCTCGACCAGGGAATATTTTTTGGGCTTCTCGACGACCTTGTTCATTGTTGCGGCTCCTTTCCTAATATTCGAGATACTTGTCGAAAACGTCGGCCAGCGGCACGCCATGCGCATAGGCGTCGAGATTGACCAGCGTCTTGTCGGCCAGCCGCTTGGCGTCCTCGCCTCCCGTCCACGAGACGTGCGGAGTGAGGACGACCTTGGGATGGTGATAGATCGGATCGCCATCCAGCGGCGGCTCGGGATCCGTGACATCGAGCGTAGCGCCGGCGATCCGGCCCTCGTCGAGCGCTTGCAGCAGGGCGGCCTGATCCACGATCCGGCCGCGCGCGACATTGATCAGATGCAGCGATTTTTTGGCCCGCGCCAGCACGTCGGCGTTGATCAGACGCGCCGTCTTCGTCGTCGCAGGCAAAGCCAGGACGAGATGATCGGAGACCTCGACCAGTTGCTCGATGTTATCCGCGGGCTGAATGCCCGGAAGAACGTAGGGCCAGGCCGACCGCCTGAGAACCCTGATGTTGCCGCCGAACGGCCTGACCCGCTCTGCGACCGCACGACCGATCGCACCAAAACCCGCGATGCCGATCGTCTTGCCGCTGAGCGATCCCAGCGGGGCGATCTTCCATTGCTCGCGGCTGCGCGGCCGGATCTCGTGGAGACGCTTTTCGAAGCCGAGAATTGCCGCAAGCACATATTCCGCGATCGGATCGGCCGAGATGCCGCGGCCGACTGTGACGACGGGCCCATCGAGCAGCCACGCCGGAAAGAAATCGACGCCCGTTGAGGCGGTCTGGATCCAGCGTAGGCCGAACGGCCAGCCCGAAGGCTTGTCCGCCGGCGCCTTCTGCCAACCCGCCAGCGGCCGCGTCAGCAGCACGTCGGCCTCGGGCGCGACTTCCCATGCCGGACGATCAGCCGGATGATCGATGATCAACGGACGCGACCAGTGATCGGCCAGCGCGGCACGAACCTCCGCGCCGAGCTGATTGACGATGATCGGCGATCGCACACTGGTGGAGGCGCGCCTGCTTTCAATGCGGGGAGTGTTCATGTCACGCGTTCATGATGATAACGAAGCCGACATGCTAGGCGCTCGGGGCAAGATAGTCTTTTCAAAGATCATCGGCATCGGGCAACAACAGGACGACGCTTCCAAGCGAGGCATAAGAATTCGTCTCTGCGTGCGGCGCTGCTATTTTCCGCCGATGACGCCAGGCTTCTGCGCCTTTGGCTGAGCCGCCGCCTCGCCGGCGCGGCGGAACACGGTTTCCATCAGCCATTGCTCGTTCGGGAAGTGCTCCGCCCATTCGTCCCAGCCGGAGTGCTTGCGATATTGGCCGAGCCGCCCGGACGCCAGCACCTCGTCCTTGGTCACGGAGACGCGGCGGTCGCAATCAGGCGCAACGTAGATCGCGTCTGCACGACAGTAGAGCTCGCACATGAAGCAGGTCTGGCAATCCTCGACGCGCGCGAGAACCGGCGAGCCGTCGCGGCCGGGATCGAGCACGTTCGCCGGGCAGACCTCGATGCAGGCTCCGCAGTCTGTACAGCGCTCCGCGACGATGAGTTCGATCATGACACTGCCTCGAGTTGATCCGGCCGGGCGCTTGCAGATGGACGGTCGAGCGCGACCCAGACATGGTCGAGTCCGCCGCTGAGCAGGCGGGCGGCCAATCCCGGATCCTGCGTGGGATGGTCCTCGCGCCGATGAAGGCCCCTGCTCTCCTTGCGGGCCGCCGCCGTGGCCACCGACCAGCGCGCCGTGGCCAGCAGCGCCGCGGTTTCGCGCAGCGCGATCGAACCCGCCTGGCCGTGATCTGCCACCTCACTCCATAGATCTTCCAAAACGCGCGCGGATTCCGTGAGTCCCGTTTCCGTGCGGAACAGATTCTTGTCGAACGGGTGCATCTCGGCGCGCACGGCGTCTCTGGCCGCCGCAATATCAACTGCCTTTGGCTGACCACGCGGACGGAGCCCAGCACGGCCAAGCGGCCGCAGTTCCGTAGAGCGACCTTTTGCGCTGCGCGCCAAGCGCGCAGCCGCGCGTCCTGCAAACACGCCGGACGACAGCGCCCATGCCGAATTGACGTTGCCGCCGCCGGAGATCGCGCCCGCAACCTTTTCGCGTGATGCATTGTCGCCGGCGACGAACAGTCCCGGCACCGACGTCGCGCAATCCGCATCATGCACGCGCACGCCACCGATGCCGCGGATGGTGCCGTCATTGTGCAGCGTGACTTCGAACCGGTCGCGATAGGGATCGATGCCCCAGCGGTCGAACACCAGCGGCACGTTCGGCGAGATCGTATGCAGCCGCGCCTTGATGTCATCAGGCAGACGGTCCAGCGCGCAGTAGACCGGCCCGCGCTGCAGGGCCCGGGCAAGACGGAGGGTCTGATCGGGACCGAACGGCAGGTCGAGCTCGTTGCCATCGGCGTCGGAGTAGGTCGCAAAGGCATAGGCCATACTGCGCGTCATGGTGGAATGCGCCGGCGCAATGGTGTAGGCGGCAGTGAATTCCATGCCGGACAGCTCCGCGCCTGCCTCGGCCGCCATGAGATAGCCGTCGCCGGTGTTCGTTCGCGATCCCAAGAGATGCGACAGAAAACTGGTCCCGCCCGCCGCGAGCACCACGGCGCCCGCTTCGATCCGATAGGCGCGCCCACCGTCCTGACGGCGCTGGCCACGTGCGCCGCCGATCGATCCATCGGACCGCGCCAGCAACTCGACAACGGGCGATTGATCGAGAATAGTGACCCCATGGCTCAGCACGTGCTGCCGGAGCGCCCGCATATATTCCGGTCCGCGCACCGCGCGGTAGTTCACTCCTCCCTCGTCGTCCACGCCAAATTTGTAGTAGCGAGCAAGCGTCGGCAGCGTCCGCCAGGTCTGGTCGAGGATGCGGTACATCCATTCCGCCTCGCCAAGGCCGAGCCCGGCGGCGAGGCGATTGGCAACAACAGTGTCCCGCGCCGTGGGAGGGTCCGGCGGCACCCACCAATGGCCCGGCCCCGCGGCGGCCGTGACACCACTGGTGCCGCAATAGCCCTTGTCAGCGAGAACGACCCTCGCACCGGCTTGCGCAGCCGAAGCGGCGGCCCATGCGCCGGCCATTCCGCCGCCGACGATCAGCACGTCGGCCGTCAACGACAATTCTTCAAGCGACGACGAAACCACCACGTGCCTCCAGACGCAGCCGCACTCCTTCGCTGGGCGAATGCCAGACGCAGATGCGTGCCACCTTGTCACAGCATGTTTGAGCGACACAGCGCGCAGGTCAATGAAAGGCAAAACTCTTTTCGAGACGCGTCGCAAACGACTCATGCTGCCGTCGTCGCTGTCGGCAAGACGAACCTTCCAACGTAGAGCAGACTTCCCTGCAGGTGGCAGACAAGGCGGCATCAACGCCGTCGTACGACATCGCGCGCGACGTTTGTCCAACACACGATTCAGTTCGTAGGATGGGTAGAGCGAAGCGAAACCCATCAGCGCATTTTCCACGCCGAGACATGATGGGTTTCGCTGCGCTCTACTCATCTTGCGGCACTTTGATTCACAGGCACACCTTCTCGCCCTCACGGCGCATTGCGCCCGAGCTTTGCTCGATCTCTCTACCCTCTTGTCCAAGAGGGCGCAGGGAAGACCGGGTGCTGACCTCGCACCCGCGGTCTACTGCGCGAAATGTAGCGCAGGAAAACCGCACAGCAGCATACAGGTGGTGCCAATCACTCGGCCTTCCCTGCGCAGTGGGTTGACGGCTTATGCCGTGCTCTCCCGGGAGCCGAGTTCCTTCTGGCCTCCCTCGCCTCGCAGATGAGCGATGCGGCCCGCCCGGTTGGGCGCCCCACAACTCCGCGAAAGCTTGACCGTAGCAACGACGGCCAGGACCACACGGTTTTGCCGTACGCACGGCTCGCTGGTTCGCCGCATTATCCTCCAGCGTTGTCGACGTTGCCGGAAGAATGCAGGCGAGACGAACCTAGACAGCGCCGCTCGCCGGCACGCGGTTTCGGGCTCACAGGGACTACCCGCCCTGCCCGCACCTCTCGCGCCCAACGCTGTCCGCGTCCACCGCAAGCCCGGCTCGCGACCAAAACGACACGAGATCGCCCCTCAAGGATGAGCCGGGATGCCGCAACGCATACGCCATTTCCGAATTTCGGTAAAGTGGAATATTTTTGTGGAGAGGGGTTGACGGGGGCGCGAAACAGGCAGGCGTTTGCCCGCCACCCGCAGGCTAAGAAATGGCCTTCCCTGAAGCCTTGTCGAAAAGGTGCGTTCGCTCCAGATCAAGAGCGACGTCTATCGAGCGATCCGGCGCCGCAGCGACGCCGACCTGCATCTGAGCCGTGAACGGAAATGCGCCTACGGTTCCAATCACGAGCGTATGCGGCCCGAGCGGCTCCACGTCTTTCACCATCAGGCGAACGGAAGAGCCCATCGGCGCATCTTGCCGGAGCACATGGTCGGGCCGCACGCCAAGCACAACCGGCTTGCCGACGCTCCCCGCATAGGACGCCTCGCGGGACTTCGGCAATTTCAGCACCGTACCCGACGGCTCGCTGAAGACCAGCACGCCGTCGCGAGCGACAATCTCGCCATGGATAAAATTCATGCTGGGCGCGCCCATAAAGCCCGCGACGAAGAGATTGCTGGGCTTCTCGTAGATCGTGATCGGATCGGCCGCCTGCTCGATCCGGCCGCGATTCATCACCACCACCCGATCCGCCATGGTCATGGCTTCGACCTGATCGTGCGTGACATAGACGATCGTCTTGGCGAGACGGCGGTGCAGTGCCTTGATCTCGGTCCGCATCTCGATGCGGAGCTTGGCGTCGAGGTTCGACAATGGCTCGTCGAACAGAAACACGTCCGGGCTGCGCACGATGGCACGGCCGATCGCGACGCGCTGACGCTGTCCGCCGGAGAGCTGCTTGGGCCGGCGGTCCAGATACGGCTCGAGGTCGAGAACCCGTGCCACGTCCTGGACTGCTTTGGCGATGCTGGCGCGTGAACCGCCCCGCACCTTCATGCCGTAGCCGATGTTCTCCCCGACCGTCATATGTGGATAGAGCGCATAGTTCTGGAACACCATCGCACAATTGCGCAAGCCCGGGCGCAGCTGCGTCACGTCGCGATTGCCGATGCGGATGTTTCCGCCGGTGACCGCCTCCAGCCCTGCAATCATACGTAACGTCGTGGTCTTGCCGCAGCCGGACGGGCCGACAAGCACGACAAACTCCTCGTCGGCGACGTTCAGATCCAGCCCCTCGATGATCTTGTAGGGCCCATATGCCTTGCTGACGTTTTCGATCTCGACGTGCGCCATGGATTCCTTTTTCCGTCCCTTATATCGACGGCCAACAAAGCCCGGATGATGCTTACGCATCATCCGGGACAGTCTCCGCAGGAAGCTAGTTCTTGGGCGGCAGACCCATCGCTGCGCGATAGGCCGCCAGTTGCTTCGCGCGGCCGAACTCGTCGGTCAGGCGATTCCATTCCTTCGCGACCGCGTCCAGCGCGGCCTGCGGCGTGGTCTGGCCGGCCAGCGCCTTGCCAAGTTCGATCTCCACAACCTCGGTGTAGGAGAAATAGCCGGGCAGACGCATGTCGAGCGCGACGTTCTTGCCGTTGATCGAGTCGGCCTGGGCGCCGAGATATTCCTTGGCCTCCTGCGGCGAGAAGATCTTGCTCCACAACTCCAGATTCGCGGTGTGCGACTTGCGGTATGGGTTGACACCCGTGCCACCGGTAATCGCGGCCTGGCCGGAGACTTCAGGGCTTGTCAGCGTCTTGACGAAATCCCATGCCGCCTGCTGGTTCTTGCCCACCTTTGGCACGGCAATCTGCCAGCCTCCGAACGCCATGAAAGGTGCCGGCAGCACTGCCGGAAACTTGTCCCACGCCTTGGTCTTGGCGTTCCAGATCTCGTCAGAGCCGGGCAGCACTGCAGAGCCCACCTTGCCGGAAATCTTCGATTGCTTGGGGTCGGCGGCGATCACGCCGGTATCGCCCCAGCCGATCGACTCGGCCACCTGGCCACCGGCCACGGCGGCATTGACCTCGCCGAACGAGAAGTTGAGCGCATTGGGTGGGCCAAGCTTGGAAGCGCGGATGTATTCCTCCAATCCCTTCACCCAACCCGGATTGTTGATCTGGGCATCCATCGTTTCGGGGTCGAAGAACATCGCGCCCGGATAGTTCGGGTTGTTGGTATAGGCCGCGGCGTGGCTGAAGAAGAACCAGAACTGCTGGCCGCCGCGACGGAAGGCTTCCGCCGTGCCCCAGAGTCCCTTGTCGGGGCGCTGGAAGAACTCCGCGATGTCGAGATATTGCTTCCAGGTCTTCGGCGGCGCCAGATCATAGCCGTACTTGGCTTTGAATGCGTCCTTCTCCTTGGGATCGCTGAACAGGTCGGTGCGATAGGTGTAGGTGTGAACGTCGCCGTCCATCGACTGCGAATAGATCTTGCCTTCCCACACCATCAGGCGCTCGCGATAGGCCGGCTCGACATCGTCCCAATCCTTGCCGGACTGCATCTCTTTCGGCATTTCGCTGAGATAGGAGACGAAGTCGGGCAGCCAGGCCGGCGCAAAGCTGACCAGATCGAACGTCGCGTCCGATCCCGTCAGCGATGTGACAATCTTCGGGTAGAGTTCCGACCACGGAAATTCGACCACATTGACTTTGCCGCAGGTCTTCTTGGTCCATTCGTCCGCGCCGAGCTTGAGCGCGGAGGCGATATACGGTCCGGTCTGCGACGCCACCGTCAGGGTGACGCCGGAGTAATCCGGGCTACAGGCCGCGTTCGCCTGGCTCACGGTGCAAGCCATCGCGAGCGAGGTGGTCAGCATCAGAAACGTCCGTCGCAACATCGTCCAGTCCTCCCTACTTCAGTTTTTGCTATTTGATTGCTCCGAGCAGCAGGCCCGACCGCATCATGCGGCTGAGCAGACCTGCCATGATCATCATCGGAATGATGGCGACGAGCGCCGCGGCCGAGATCGCCCACCATTCGTCGCCGCGCTGGCTGTTCTGTCCCGCCACCAGGATCGGCAGCGTCTGCCATCTGGAATTGGTAAGGAACAGCGCGAACAGGAACTCGTTCCAGACGAAGGCGAGCGTGATCATGAAAGTCGCCAGCAGTCCGTTCATCGACATCGGCACCACGATGCCGAGGAAGATGCGCCAGCTCGGCACGTTGTCGACCATGGCTGCTTCCTCGACCTCAATCGGGATAGCTTCAAAGAAGTCGCGCATCAGCCAGACCACGATCGGCAGCGAGAACGCGACGTAGCACAGCGTCAGGCCGACATAGCTGTCGATGAGCTGGAAGCCGAGCCGGCCGATTTCGCTGTAGAGCAGATACAGCGCGAAAGCCGTGACGATCGGCGGGAACATGCGCTGGCTGACGAACCAGAACAGAATGTCCTCATTGCCGAGGATCGGCCCCGGCAGCGGCAGGCGATTGGCCAGGATTGCAGCGGCAAGCGCGATCGGGAACGCCAGCAGCAGCGCCTGCGCGCGGGTGAATCCGAGCGAATTGTTGAACAGCAGATAGCCGCCGAGCGCGAGCAGGAAGAAGATCAGGCCGGCGCCGAAGCGCACCTTGAACTCGAACCGCACCAGCGCATAGGCCGCCATTGCGCCGACCGCGGTCGCGATCGCCGCCGCCGACAGGCCGACGATCGTCGAGTTCAAAAAGGTCCGGAAGAACTCGCCACGAATACCCTGGTAGAGATCAATGAATGGCTGCAGGGTCGGCGTGAAATCGATGAATGGAATATAGGTCGGGCCGCCAACCACGCCCGGCGGGGTCTTGAACGCCGTCACCACCACCCAATACAGCGGAAACGCCGTGATCAGGCACCACGCGAAGACACCGGCCGCGACCATGCGGCGGCTCCAGTTCGACAGTCCGGTAAGGCCATGCCCGCTCATCGGCGCTTCTCCAGATGCGGCCGCAGCAGCGCCAGATAGGTCACGCCGATGATCGTGATCGCAATCAGGAACAGGAAGCTGAGCGCCGACGTGTAGCCGAGATTGAACTTCTTGAAGCCCTCCTGATAGGCGAACAGGGTCAGGGTCTCGGTGTCGACCCCCGGCCCTCCGCCCGTCATCACGAACACGGTGTCCATGATCTTGTAGCTCTCGATCAGGCGAATGAAGACGACCGCGGCGGAGATCGGTAGCATCATCGGAAAGGTGATGCCCCAGAATTGCTGCCAGGCGCTGGCATTCTCGAGCTCGGCCGCCTCGTAGACATCTTCGGGGAGCGTTTGCAGGCCGGCCAGCATCATCAGGATGACGAACGGGGTCCACTGCCAGATCTCAACCGCGATGATGCAGGCGAGCGCCCAATGCCCGTTGGTGAGGAACGGCAGGTTCGCCATGCCGAACATGGACAGGAACTGGTTGAGCGGCCCCATGGTCGGATTGAAGATCATGCGGGCAACAAGCGCGACGGCAACCGGGGCCAGCAGCATGGGCAGCAGCAAGGCCACGCGAAACAGCCGTTCGCCCGGAACGCGCGCGTTCAGCGCGAGCGCAACGCCAAAGCCGATCACATATTGCACCCCGACCGCGATGAAGGCGATCAGCGTCGTCGTGAAGATCGCATTCCAGAAGCGCGGCTCCTGCAAGAGCGAAGCATAGTTGCCGAACCACACGACGCGCGGCGGGATCGGCGGAATCAGGCGATAGCTGAGGAAGCTCGTTGTGAACGAATAGACCAGCGGAAAGATCGAGATCGCCAGCACGACGAGCACGGCCGGCCAGATGAAGACATGCTTGATCGGATCGTTCCGCATCATAAGCAGATCATCCCTTCAACAGGGCTTCAATCTCGGCGCGCCGTGGCATCGCAGGCGCAGTCCCCGCGCGCGTCACGGAAATCCCCGCCGTGGCCGAACCGAAGCGCGCTGCTTCCAGTGGATCGGCGCCGTCCGCGAGCGCCGCTGCGAAGCCGCCGACGAATGCGTCGCCCGCGCCCGCGGTTTCGACCACCTTGCCGGCGGCGAACGGCGGCACGTGCAGCGAGCGATCGCGTCCGTGAAACAGCGCCCCGCGTTCGCCGAGCGTGATCAGCGCGGTACCCGCTCCCTTGGCCAGCAGCGCATCTCCGGCGCGGCGGGCGCCGGCAAGATCGCTCACCGCGATTCCGGTCAGCGCCTCGGCCTCTGTCTCGTTTGGAACGACGTAATCGCACAAGGCAAACAGACTGTCGTCGAATGCGCCCGCTGGTGCCGGATTGAACACGGTGATGCTGCCCGCAGCGCGCGCGATCTCGAGGCCGCGCTGCGCGGCCGCGACCGGTTGCTCGAGCTGGGTCACGAAGACGCGGCTGGCGCGGATCGCCTCCGCCGCCGCGTCGACGTCAGCGGGGCCGAGACCGTCGGCTGCTCCGCTCACCACGATGATGGCGTTGTCGCCGCGTGTCTCGTGGACATAGATGAAGGCGGCGCCGGTCGGCGCCTCTGCGGTCCTGGCGACGCGCGGCCGAATTCCCTCGGCTTCCCACGTCTTGATGGCGAGATCACCGAAGGCGTCGCGGCCAATCCGGGAGATGAAGGTCACGTCCGCGCCCGCGCGCGCAGCGGCGACGGCCTGGTTCGATCCCTTGCCGCCTGGTCCCATGGCAAATCCGGAACCGGCGATCGTTTCACCGATCGCAGGCATGTTGCCGGCCCGGAAGGCCAGATCGACGACGAAGATGCCGAGCACTGCGACGCCAGTCTTGCTCATGGTCGTCACTCTCCGTCCGGCGCGATGACGCCCTTGGAGAACAGGAAGCAGCCGTAGAAGCGCCGCTCACCGGTGGCGATCACGCAGTACGCCGTCTTGGCCTTTTCATAGAAGGCATGGCGCTCGACCCCGACCAGCGGCCAGGCGCGCCCCTCGGCGCGATCGATCGCGGCCTGCACCTCGCGCTGCACCGGCGGCACCTCCTGGGGCTGGCCAACAATCTCCATGCGGATCGCTGCATCGTCGACGAACGTATCGAGCGGCATCACCGAGAGAATGGCTTCGATCGCCTTTGCCGTGCTGACGTTGTCGATGCGAAGCAGCTCGCCGAACACGGTCTGGCGTGCGATCGAGTCGGCAGGGAAATTGGTATCGCACACCACGAGGCGGTCTCCGTGCCCCATTGCGCGCAAGGCATAGAGCACGTCGGCATTGAGCAGTGGATTGATGCCCTTGAGCATGTTGCGTCCCTCCCTTGTCTTCAAAATCGCCCGAACTCTTATGGTTCGGGTGCCAACCCATATCACCGCAAGGTGACGTCTTTAGTCCCCGTAAGGAATCCAGATGTTCTTCACCTGTACCGCATGACGGAGCAGGATCGGACCTTCGCTCGCCGCCCGGTCGTACCAATCGAGCGCCAGCCCGTGGTCGACCAGCGTACGCTTGAGGTTGCCGACCGACAGCCGCTCCGCCGCCGTCGAGGCCTCCTGCGAGCCGAACACCCAGAGCGCATCGACGTCGTCATGCTCGGCAAGGACCTTTGCAAGCGCATCGCGCTCGCCGGTGACGATATTGACGACGCCTGCCGGCACGTCCGAGGTCTCCAGCACCTGGTAGAAATCGGTCGCGGCAAGCGGATGCCGCTCGCTCGGGACGGCGACGATGCGGTTGCCCATCGCAATCAACGGTGCCACCAGGCTGATGAAGCCCAGCAACGGGGCCTCGTCGGGACAGGCCACGCCAACCACGCCGATCGGCTCGTGCATGGCAAGCGCCACGCCGCGCAACGGCGGCGCATGGATCGTCCCCTCGTATTTGTCGGCCCAGGCCCCATAGCTGAACAGCCGCTCAATACTCGCCTCGACCTCCGCGCGCGCCTTGGCGGGCGAAACGCCGGTCATGTCACCGATGCGCCGGGCGAACTCGTCGCCACGCGCGGACAGATTCTCGGCAAGGTAGTAGAGGATTTGGGCGCGATTATGCGTCGTCGCCCGCGCCCACCCCTCGGCCGAGCGCGCGGCGGCCACCGCGTTACGGATATCCTTGCGATTGCCCTCGCCGGCTTCGCCGAGGTGCCGCCCCTTCGGCGACAGCACCGCGCGGGAATAATTTCCATCAGGACGGACTTGCTTGCCACCGACAAACAGCTTGGCGGTTCGGTCGATCGACGGCGTGCCAAATCCGGCGCTGCCGGTCGAAGCCACCGGGGATGGCAGCGGCACCTTCGCCCGCGCCTTCCGCCCGGCCCAGGCCTTCGGCTTGAGATATTCGGTGAGGCCTTCCCGGCCGCCCTCGCGGCCGAAGCCGGACTCGCGATAGCCGCCGAAGCCGACGCTGGCATCGAACAAATTGGTCGCATTGACCCAGACCACGCCGGCCTGAAGTTTTGGCGCGATATCGAGCGCCAGGCCGATGGTCTCGCTCCACACGCTGGCGGCAAGGCCATAGCGCGTGTTGTTGGCGAGCATCACCGCCTCATCAGGTGTACGGAACGTCATCGCGACCAGCACCGGGCCAAAGATCTCCTCGATCGCCACCGTCGATGACGGATGTACGTTCCAGAGCAAGGTCGGGGGATAGAAACAGCCCTCGGTCGGGATCGGCCCCGGCGCCTGATACTTCTCGGCGCCCTCCTTGACGCCGGTTTCGACCAGCGCCTTGATCCGCTCGAGCTGCACCGGTGCGACCACCGCGCCCATGTCGATCGCCTTGTCGAGCGGCGGGCCCACGCGCAGCGTCTCCATGCGGCGGATCAGGCGCTTGCGGAATGTCTCCGCGATCCCTTCCTGCAACAACAGCCGCGATCCGGCGCAACAAACCTGGCCCTGGTTGAACCAGATCGCATCGACCACGCCTTCGACGGCGCCATCAATGTCGGCGTCGTCGAACACGATGAACGGCGACTTGCCGCCGAGCTCGAGCGTCAGCGACTTGCCGCTGCCTGCGGTCGACTGACGGATCAACCGGCCGACCTCGGTCGACCCGGTGAAGGCGATCTTGTCGACACCAGGACTTTCGACGAGCAAAGCGCCGGTGGCACCATCACCCGTCACCACATTGAACACGCCGGGCGGCAGGCCGGCTTCCGCCGCGAGCTCGGCGAACAGCAGCGCGGTGAGCGACGTGAACTCTGCCGGCTTCAACACCACGGTGTTGCCTGTCGCCAGCGCGGGCGCGATCTTCCAGGCCAACATCAGCAGCGGAAAGTTCCAGGGGATGATCTGGCCGATCACACCGACCGGGACGTGGTCGGCGAATTCGCGCTCCTGCAATTGCGCCCAACCGGCGTGATACAGGAAGTGGCGCGCAGCGAGCGGCACGTCGAGATCGCGGGTTTCCCGGATTGGCTTGCCATTGTCGATCGCTTCCAGCACCGCGAACAGACGCGCATGACGCTGCAGCATGCGCGCGAGCGCATAGAGATGACGGGCACGACCGTGACCACCGAGCTTTGCCCATGACGCCTGCGCGAAACGCGCGGCGCCGACGGCAGCCTCGACGTCCGCAGCGGCGCCCTGCGCGAGTTTGGCCAGCGTCTTGCCGGTGGCCGGCTCGATCGTCGTCAGATGCTTGCCCGAAGCCGGCGCGACGAATTTGCCGGCAATGAAATGCCCGAACGTCGCATCGTGCCGCTTCAGCCAGGCGCGCGCCTCGCCGTCCGCCTCGGGGGCGGGACCATAATCCATGGTCTCGTAATAATGTGCGATACTCATGCTCAGCCCACGGGATGACGGTTGAAGGCCGAGTAGCGGCCGGTGACGTGATGCTCAAGCTGCCGCTCGATGTCGGCGAGCAGGCTCGAGGCGCCGACGCGGAACAGATCCGGCTCGAGCCAATCGCGCCCCAACTCCTCCTTCATCAGGAACTGGTAGTTGAGCACATCCTTCGCCGTCGAGATTCCGCCGGCCGGCTTGAAGCCGATCTTGAAGCCGGTACGCTCCTCATAGACCCTGATCATGCGCAGCATCGCGAGCGTCACCGGCAGCGTGGCATTGACGCCTTCCTTGCCGGTGGATGTCTTGATGAAGTCAGCGCCGGCCATCATGCACACCATCGAGGCCTTGGCGACGTTGCGCAGCGTTTTGAGGTCACCGGTTGCCAGGATCGTCTTCAGATGCGCATCACCGCAGGCCGCGCGGAAATCCCGGACCTCGGCGTAGAGAGCGCGCCAATCTCCGGTCAGCACATGCTCACGCGTGATGACGATGTCGATTTCCTGCGCGCCGTCCCTGACGGACGCCTCGATCTCCTTGAGTTTCAGATCGTGCGGCACGAGGCCTGCAGGAAATCCGGTCGACACCGCAGCGACCGGAATGTCATACCCATCGAGCGCTTCGACCGCGGTTGCGACGAAGCGGTGATAGACGCAGATCGCGCCGGTGTGCAGCCCGCGTCCGGCAAAGCCGAGTGCCTCGAGGAGGTCGCTTCGCACCGGCGCCCTCGCCTTGGCGCAGAGGCGCTTCACGCGTTCGGTCGTATCGTCGCCGTTGAGTGTCGTCAGGTCGATGCAGGTGATCGCCTTGAGCAGCCACGCCGCCTGCGCATCCTTCTTGACGGTGCGTCGGCCGGGCAGGCTCGCAACGCGGCGCTCGGCGGCGGACAGATTGATCCTGATCTCATCGACCCAGTCCATTTCGAGCGCGCGGCCGCTGTTGCGCGCGATCGGATGCGGACGATTGTGATCCCGCGCATGTGGCGGCGCCGGCACCGCGGATGGATTTGATATCAAGACGCCCTGCGCCATCGGTACGCCGTGCAATGCTAGCGAATCGGCTGAAACGGCAGATAGACTGAATGTGCCGATTGCAACATGCGATCCTCCCATCCCTTGCCCGCTGGAGCTTCTGCTGCCTGCCATCGCGGACAGCAAAACGCCCTTCGGGCTAGATGTTATTATTGTAACAAATTGACGTTGCCGAACTCACATCATTGTAAGATCATTGTCAACCGGATAAGCAAGCTCGGTGACGAAAATGACTGAAGTACCGACCGCACGCCCCAGCGAGACCCGCGTCCAGCGGCTGCAACGGCTGCGCCGTGCCGTCGAGACGAGCGGCGCACTGCATCTGAAGGACGCCGCAGAACTGCTGAAGGTGTCGGAGATGACGGTCAGGCGCGACCTTGCCGGGCCCGAGGCGGCGCTCGCTTTGCTCGGCGGCTACGTCGTCAACGCGGCGTCGCCGACCGGGATCAAGTACACATTCGAACAGGAAATCGACCAGCATACGCAGGACAAGCGCCTCGCCTGCCGATCGGCAGCCGCCTCGATCAAGGAAGGCGACACCATCTTCATCGATTGCGGCACTACGATGCAGTCGCTGGCGGATTGCCTGCCTGAGGACATGCCTCTTTCGGTGATCTGCTATTCGCTGAACGTCGCCTCGATCGTCACCCACCGTCCGGCGACGCAAGTGATGCTGATGGGCGGGCTCTACCATCCGTCGTCGCAGTCGTTCTCGTCGGATGACGGCCTTTCCTATCTGCGGCGGCTCGGGGTCAACAAGGCATTCATCTCAGCCGGCGGCCTGCACTGGACCCGCGGCGCGAGCTGCTCGAATTTTCACGAAGTCGCCATCAAGCAGGCCGTCATTGCCACCGCGATGGAGAGCATCCTCGTGGTCGATGCCAGCAAGCTCGGCAGCCTCAAGCCGGCGTTCTTCTCCGACGTCAGCTCGTTCTCGCGGATCATCGTCGGTGGCTCCGTGCCGGCAGACACGCGCAAGCACTTCCGCAGCCTTCCCGTCGAGTACGTCACCAGCGCAGCCTGATCCGGACGGGGGCTGGTTCGCCCGGATCAGGTCTGCCGGAACGATGCGCGCTCCCTCGGAACCGCGCATCGATATTACAGGCTAGTTGCAGGCGGGCTTCGCCTTGTTGCAGGCATCCGTCAGCTCGGCCGGCGGGTCTTTCTTGAAGACGGTCTTGTAGGATTCCAGCACGTTCGACTGCGTCACCGGCAGCGACTGCACACCGACCCAGCCGGGCGTTTCCTTACCCAGTAGCGCATTCATCATCGCCAACGCCTCGGCGACGCCCTGATCGTAGGGACGCTGCGAGCCGGTCGCCTTCAGCGGACCGCCCTTGGCAATTTCGATCGCCGATTGCAGGCCGAGGTCGACCGTCGTCATGGGAATATCGATGCCCTGGGCCCGCATCGAGCTCAACGTGTCGAGCGCCGGTTGATCCCACACCGCGTACAGTCCCTTGACGTCGGGGTTGCCGGTCAGGAAGTCGCCCGCGATCTGCGAGACCTTCGGCGGATCGGTGAAATCGACCTGCTTCATCTTGATGTCGGGCCGGTTTGCTTTCATCCATTCCCGCACGCCCTTGGTGCGCTCGTTGGTGCTGAAATAGTCGACGCCGAAATTGACGAGACCAATGGTGCCGCCCTGCGCCATGCAGGACGCCAGAATCTGTGCCGCAATCTGGCCATTGCCCTGGCTATCGGCCGAAACCATCGTCGCATATTCCTCGGGATGCTTCAGGCCGGTCGGGATGCTGTCCATCAGGACGAGCTTGATGCCGGCTTTGGCGATCTTCTTGTAGGTCGGCGCGGTCGCGGTGAAATCGACCGGGATCGAAATGATTCCATCCGGATGCTGCTGGATGGTGTTCTCGATATCGGCGATCTGCTTGTCCACCTGATATTCGGCGGATGCGACGCCCGTTACCGTCACGCCGTACTTCTTCAGCGTATCAGTGATGCCCTGGATCTGGAGCTGCGACCAGTCGAGGTTGACCGTCTGCATGGAGATGCCGACCTTGAAGTGCTTCTCCTTGATCTTGGCGGCGTCGGCCTCCGACAGTGCGAGCACCTCGGGGGAAGCCGCCTTCTCGCCGTGGGGTCCCTGGCCGACGATTGATTTCGGCCCGAGCGTCGCGAGATCGACGCCCTTGACGCAGGTCGCGGGCACTTCGGCGCGAGCCGAGGGAACGATCGAGACCGCCGCAGCGGCAGCCATCAACACGGTCAAAGACAAGGTTTGCAAAGGCAAGGTTTGTCGCAAGATTGGTTTCATTGTTTCCTCCATTTTTTGGTCGCCGATTCACCGGAGGGCCAGCGACCTTGCCCCTACCCGCGCAGCGCGATGAACTTTTGGCTCATGCGCCGCGCCTGACTTCGACTAGCGTTTCGTGAAAGCAACCGCGGCAACGATGATCGCGCCCTTGATAACGAGCTGCATCGGCGAGCTCACGCCGAGCAGAACAAGGCCATTGTTGAGCGTTCCGATGATCAGGCTGCCGAACAGCGTTCCCAGGATGTAGCCGCGCCCGCCAAACAGGCTGCAGCCACCGAGGATCACCGCGGCGATGACGTCGAGCTCCATGCCCTGCACAACATCTGGCCGTGCGGCATGTGAACGCGCCGACAGCACCAGAGCCGCAAGGCCAGCCAGCGTGCCGGTCAGGACAAAGGCCGCTGTCGTGACCCGCTTGGTGTTGATGCCGGAATAGAGTGCTGCGGTCGGGTTGCCGCCGACCGCATAGATGCGACGGCCGAACACGTTGTAGTGCAGCAGCAGGATGCCGACGATCATCGCCGCCAATGTCCAGGCGATCGGAACCGGTATGCCGAGGAACGTGCCTTCCCCAAAAATCGCGAAATAGGTCTCGTTGGTGATGATCACCGGCTTGGTATTGGTCACCATCATCGCCAGTCCCCGCGCCATGCTCAGCGAGCCCAGCGTCACCAGGAAGGACGGGATCGATAGCTGCGTGGTCAGGATGCCGTTGAGCAGCCCGACCAGCGCGCCGGTGCCGAGCCCGGCCACGGCGCCCACGATCCAGCTGTTGTTGATCTGGCTCATCGCGAGCGCGGCCGCCATGCCTGATAGCGCCAACGTCGAGGCAACCGACAGATCGATCTGACGCGCGATGATGATGAAGGTCATGCCGACCGCGATGATCGACACCAGCGTGGTCTGGCGCCCGATGTTCAGGAAATTATCGACCGAGAGGAACCAGGGCGAGGACAGGCTGAACACCACCAGCAGGATCACGAAGGCGATGTACAGCATGTACGGCCGCTCGCCCCGCAGCAGATTCTGCAGAATTCTGCGGCGGCGATCGGATCGGGTCGACGCGGCGACCACGTTGGGAGCAGTCAGTTCGGTCATGCGGGAAGCTCTTGCAAGTGGCCTAGCCCGGAGGCCTGGTACATCTGGAGGAGATGATGCAGCTCTTCGGCATCATCGATCTCGCCGCGCGACAGCGTACGAGCCACACGCCCGTTCACGATCACGGAGATGCGGTCGCAGAGCTCGATCAGTTCGACGAGATCTGACGAGACGACCAGGACCCCGCTGCCGTCGCGGACGGCGTTCCGGATCACGGCATAGATTTCCTCGCGTGCGCCCACGTCGACGCCAACCGTCGGTTCGTCCAGGAGCAGCACGCGCGGCCGCGGATCATTCCATTTTCCGAACACGACCTTTTGCTGATTGCCGCCGGAGAGTGTCCTGACCAGGCTGAACGCGCCCGGCGCTTTCACCGAAAGCCTGGCGACTGCGGTTTCCGCACGCCTGGCGGCGGCGCGTTGCTGCATCCAGCCCCAGCGCGAGAAATGGGGAATCCGCGGCAAGGTGACGTTTCGTTCGATCGAATGGTCCAGCACCAGACCCTGCACGTGCCGGTCTTCCGGCACCAGCGCGATGCCCTGCTCGATCGCATCGGCAGGCCCTGCCGGCAGCCATCGCCGGCCCTCGATCTCGATCGCGCCGCTCTCGATCGGCCTGAGGCCAAACACTGTCTCCAGAATCTCCGTGCGTCCGCTGCCGATCAACCCGGCGAGCCCGTGGATCTCGCCCTTCAACACGGACAGATCGACGGCGCGAAGCCGGTCGTTGGACACATCCGACAGCGCCAGGACCGGCGACGGATCCAATTCACGCTTCGTGGCAGGTTCGGTGCGCCGGCCAGGGGATGCCAATCGGTCGGTTCCGACGATGGCGTTCACCAGCCGCTTCATGTCGGTCTCGGCGGTGACAAACGTGCCGGCGTTGGCGCCATCGCGCAGCACCGTCACGCGCTGCGAGATCTCGAAGACCTCATTGAGCCGGTGGGTTACATAGATCACGCCTACCCCACGGCGCGTCGCCTTCCCGATCGCATCGAACAGGATCCGCACCTCATCCGATGTCAGCGAGGAGGTCGGCTCATCGAGGATCAGAAGCCGAACCTCGCCCATCAGCGCCTTGGCGATCTCCGTCATCTGGCGATAGGCGAAAGGCAGCGAGCCGACAGTCGCTCTCGTATCCAGGGGAATGCCGAGCTCGTTCAGGAACGCCTCGGCCCTGGCCATCAGCGCGCGCTGCCGCACGAAGCCGAAACGTGCGCGCGGCTCGCGGCCGAGCAACAGATTGTCCGCAACGCTCAAGGATTCGACGAGGCTGAGGTCCTGATAGACGACGGCGATCCCCGCCTCGCGCGACTTCGCCGGGCTGTCGAATTCTACCGGCCTGCCGGCGATCTCGATCGTGCCGCTGTCGAGGGCATGAACACCGCTGAGGATCTTGATCAGCGTGGATTTTCCCGCGCCGTTCTCGCCCAGCAGCGCGTGCACCTCGCCGGCACGGACCTCGAGGTTGACGTCGCGTAGCGCTCGCACGCCGCCAAAGCGCTTGTTGATGCCACTGACCGTCACAAGCGAGGTCGACGTCCCAGGCCCTGCTGTACCCGAACCGGACAATTCCAAACTTTCCTCCCGTCGGCCCTGCGCGATGCTGGTACGATGGTGACATCTTGTTATTTTTGCAACTTATCTTGTTATAATTCTATCACATCGAGCGACCTGTCAATGGCAGATCGCGTGTTGGAGCCGGCTGAAATGACTGCTGGCCCCGGTCGCGCTCCGGGCGGTCTCAGGTGGCGAAGCACGCAGCCGTCGCCCCTGACCGGGATCGGCGACCATGCAAGTGCTGGTTGCGTGCGAAGTTGCGCCGCCTCGCATCGCCTGGCTCTCGACATGGAGGGAGTGTCGATCCGCAATGTTGATCTCAGTGTCGAAGACGCGCGACATTGCACCGCGGAACGATTTGCGACGCACCATTCAAAATGAGACTGCCCGTTAAGCCGCGAAGGGCTCCGACGCATGCGCCGCATCCGAGTTCGGCTAGCCTCCACCTCAAGAACCGTTGGTCTTGCAAAAACGTCGCACCGCGCGGCGGCCGCGCAAGGATGCGGTGAAAAACAGCGACAAGAACGCCCCAGGGAGGAGAGCAATGTTGAAAGGCAGTCTAGGACTGATCGCGTTGAGCAGCCTGTTGTTGTCGGGCACCGCCTTCGCACAGGAGAAGATCAAGGTCGGCGTCACTGCGACGCTCGAAGGCACCTACACCGTGCTGGGCGAGGACGGCATTCGCGGCTTCCAGACCGCACTCAACGTGCTCGGCAAGAAGGTCGGCGACAAGGAGCTCGAATTCGTCATCGCCTCGACCGACGCGACACCCGACTCCGCCGTCCGTGCGGTGCGAAAGCTGATCGAGCAGGACAAGGTGCAGATCCTGCTGTCGCCGCTGTCAGGTGACGAGGGCATCGCGGTCAAGAATTTTGCAAAGACCCATCCGGAGCTGACCTTCATCAACGCGGCCTCCGGCGCCCAGGAAACGACCTATGTCGATCCGGCCCCGAACTTCTTCCGCTACAATATGGACGGCGCGCAGTGGCAGGTCGGCCTCGGCAAATACGCTTATGACGAGAAGAAGTATCGCAAGATCGCGACCGTCGGCGAGGACTACTCCTTCATCTACACCCAGGTGTTCGGCCTCGTGCTCGAGTTCTGCGGCGCCGGCGGACAGGTCACCAACCGGCAATGGGTGCCGCTCGGCACCAAGGATTTCGCTTCGGTCATCGCCGCCCTGCCCGACGACGTCGATGCAATCTATCTCGGTCTCGGCGGCGCCGATGCTGTCAACTTCCTCAACCAGTACCAGCAGGCCGGCGGCAAGGCGCATCTGATGGGCGGGTCGATCATGATCGACCAGACCATTTTGTCATCCAAGGGCAACGCCAAGAACGCGCTGGTCGGCACGCTGGCCGCGAGCGGCCAGGCCGACACCTGGGAGGACCCGGGTTGGCAGAAGTTCGTGAAGGACTATCAGGACGCCTTCCCGCCGAACAAGCGCTTCCCGAGCCCGTCGCTGCTCGCCACCAACTATTACGGCTCGACCATGGCGCTGATCCTGGCGCTGCGTCAGGTCAATGGCGATCTCAGCGACAACCAGTCCAAGTACAAGGCCGCGCTGGCGAAGATCGAGCTCGATGCGCCCAACGGCAAGATCAAGCTCGACGCCAACCGCCAGGCGATCGGCACCAACTTCGTCACTGAAGTGGTCGACGACGGCAAGGGCGCGCTGTTCTCGAAAGTCGTGAAGGTGATCCCGAACGTGAACCAGACGCTGGGCTACGACCCGGCCGTGTTCGCCAAGATCGGTTTGCCAAGCCGTACAGTACCGGAATGTAAGAAGTACTGACGTAGTCGCATCAGCGACGCCATGACTGATCGGGGAGAGATTTGCAAAGAGCGCGACACGTGCGCCCTTGCATTCTCTCCCCGGTTGTTGAACGCTATCAAAAAAAGACAAAAGCTTCTGGGAGAGAAGGCATGAGCCGGGCGCTCGCCGTCTTCCACGGCCGCTTTGGCCGGGCGACGGTCTATCAGTTGAACCGCCCCTTCAACATCCACGCGCATCGCGAAGGTCATTTGATCTTCCATGTCGGGGGGCGTCCCGCATGCATCGATGTCAACGATGGACGTTACGAGCTCAACGAAGGTTCCGTGGTCGCAGTCAATCCATGGGAGCCGCACAATTTCCTCCCCTCCGATCTCGACGCGGGCGCCGTCTTCTTCGTGCTCTATGTCAACGCAGAGTGGTTCGCGCCCGATGCGCCCGGCGCCGACCGCTTGCGCTTCGGCCGCACCCAGCTCACGCGGTCGGTTGCGCTGGACAAGCATATCAGGCACGCAGCCGCCCTTGTGTGCGGCGCACCCTCGCTGAATAGCCTCGATGGCGAGCTGAGAAGTCTGATCGACATCTGCTACGACGAAAGCTGGCAGCAGGCCGAGCTCACGCGGGATCCACGCACGAGCGGTTCCGTCACCGATTTTCGCGTGCGCAAGTGCATCAAGATGATGTCGGAGAGCCCCGGCGCCGAGATCGAGCTCGACACCATCGCGCGCGAATCCGGCCTGTCGCGGCCGCATTTCTACCGGCTGTTCCGCACCCAGACCGGCGTTACCCCCCACCTCTATCTCAACACGCTGATGATGGAGCACGCGCTGGAGGCACTGGTGGCGAGCGAAGCACCGATCGCCGATATCGGCTTCGATCTCGGCTTCTCCTCGCAGAGCGGTTTCACCCGTTTCTTCGCCGCCAATGTCGGCATGGCGCCGACCGATTATCGCCGCGCGGCCAAGGTTTTGCGCGGCTGACGAGTGCGCGAAAAGATACTCACGATCAAATGCGCTCCCGTGCGTCCCATTAGGATGTGCGGAACGCGATCTCGACAAGAGGATCGCGGTCGATAGGGAGCGTACGTTCATGGCAGGGCTTGCGGCCGGCGACGGTCTGCGTGCGACCTCGCCCACAAGGGGCACGAGGTGAAGCCATGACCCGTTTTGTCGAGCGCCATCCCGCCTGGGCATTGATCGTCATCATCGCGATCGCAGTGGCGCTCTGGCTTATCTTTGCGGTGTGGCCACCCGGCCTTGAAGAGGCGATCGGCCGCAAGCGGGTGTTCCTCAACGCGGTCTTCAACGGCATCACACTCGGCGGTCTCTATTTCCTCGTCGCCAGCGGCTTCACACTGATCTTCGGCCTGATGCGCAACGTCAACCTCGCGCACGGCTCGCTCTATCTGTTCGGCGGCTATGTCGGTTACGCCATCAGCGCCTCGACCGGCTCCTGGATCCTGTCCTTCATCGTCGCCTTCATCCTGACGGCGCTGGTCGGCGTCCTGCTTCAGGTCCTTGTGTTCCGCCGCATGGAGGGCCAGGACCTGCGCCAAACCATGGTGACGATCGGGCTTTCGATCGTGTTCGCCGATCTCATGCTGTGGGCTTGCGGCGGCGACTTCTATCAGATCCAGACACCGAACTGGCTGATCGGCCCGATCGAGCTGCCGCTTATCACCGCCGTGAAATCCTCGGGCGAACCGGTCTATTTGCGCTATCCGCTGGTCCGGCTCGTGATCTTCCTGGCCTCCGTGATCATCGGCATCGCGATGTGGCTCGCGCTCAACCGCACCCGGATCGGCATGATCATCCGCGCCGGCGTCGACGATCGTGACATCCTTGCCGCAACCGGCGTGCGCATCCAGATCGTCTTCGTGCTCGTCTTCGCGCTCGGCGCCGGGCTTGCCGGTATCGCAGGGGTCGTGGGCGGCACGTTCCAGTCGCTCTCCCCCGGCGAGGACATCCGTTTTCTGCTCGCATCCCTCGTGGTCGTGATCGTCGGCGGCATGGGCTCGATACCAGGCGCCGCGCTCGGCGCGCTGATCATCGGCCTCGCCGAGCAGCTCGGCTCGGTCTACATCCCGACCTATGCCATCGTCGTGACGTTCCTGATCATGGTGCTGGTGCTGGCGCTTCGGCCGCAGGGCCTGCTCGCGAGGCGATGACATGTCCGTCACCCACGACGCCCGCATTCAGGTCCGTACCGCCGCTCCAGCGACACAGCGCCCGGCCGTACGCGGCTGGCCCGACATCAACAATCCCTCGGCTTGGATCGTGGCGGCCATCCTCCTGATCATGCCGCTGATCGCCAATGGCTTCTTCCTGATCGAGATCTTTGCGACGACGCTGATCCTCGGCACCATCGCGCTCAGCCTGATGTTCCTGGCCGGTTATGGCGGCATGGTCAGCCTGATGCAGCTCACCATCGCGGGCTTTGCCGCCTATATGGTCGCGGTGTTCGGCACCAGCGACAACGCCAATATCAGCCTGGGCTGGCCGTGGTGGCTGGCGGTGCCGATGGCACTGACGCTCGCGACCATCTTCGGCACACTCGGCGGCGCGCTCGCGGTGCGGACCGAGGGCATCTACACCATCATGATCACGCTCGCGATCGGCGCGGCCTTCTACTACTTCACCAACCAGAACTGGGCGATCTTCAACGGCCACACCGGCATCAACAATGTCGGAACGCCGCATTTCTGGGGCGTCGACTGGCGCTGGGATATTCCCTTCTACTACGTCGTGCTCGCGGTCGCCGCACTCTGCTACTTCGCGGTCGACTATATCTCGCGCGCGCCGTTCGGCCTGGCGCTGCAGGGTGTGCGCGACAATCCGCGCCGCATGGCCGCGCTCGGCTTCAACGTCAATGCACACCGCGTCGCGGCCTATGCGGTGGCCTCCTTCATCGCAGGCCTCGCCGGCGTGCTTCAGGTCTGGAACTATCGCCAGATCTCGCCGGGCTCGGTCAGCGTCGGCGCCTGCATCGACATTCTCATCATCGCCGTCGTCGGCGGCATTACCCGACCGATCGGTCCCTATATCGGCGCACTCGTCTTCGTCCTCCTGCGCACGTTTGCGCTCGACTTCCTGGTCAAGATCGGGCTCGACGGCAACCGTTTCCGGTTGCTGATTGGCCTCGGCTTCCTCGCCATCGTGTTCTGGTCGTCAGATGGCGTGATCGGCCTTTGGCAGCGCTGGCGCCAGAGCATCCAGACGGATCGCCCGGGCGGAGGGCGCGGCCATGGATAGCGTCGCACAGCGCCTCTCGGCCGTCGGCGCGGGCGCAGCGCTGGAGCTGCGTGGCGTCACCCGGCTGTTCGGCGCGCTCGCGGCGCTGACCGACATCACCATCACCGTGCGCCCCGGCGAGCGGCGCGCCGTGCTCGGTTCCAACGGCGCCGGCAAGACCACGCTATTCAACTGCATCACCGGCGACTTCCCGCCGACATCGGGCACGATCCGCTTCTTCGGTGAGGACGTGACGCACTTCCCGCCCTATGAGCGCATCCGTCGCGGGCTGCGGCGGACCTATCAGATCTCCGCGCTGTTCCCCGGCCTCACCGTGCATGACAATGTCTACCTCGCCTGCTGTGGCGTCTCGCGCGGGCGCTTCTCGTTCCTGCGTCCCGGCCAGAATGACGCGCTGATGCATGCGGCCGAAGGTCTCGTGCAGGCCGTGCACCTCGCCGCGGTGAAGGATCGGCGCGTCGCCGAGCTCGCACACGGCCAGCAGCGCCAGCTCGAGATCGCGCTGGCACTGGCGGGCGCCCCCCGGTTCGTGCTGTTCGACGAGCCGGCCGCCGGTCTCTCGCCGACCGAGCGGGCCGAGCTGGTCGAGATCCTGACCTCGCTGCCGGCGCATATCGGCTATATCATCATCGAGCACGACATGGACGTGGCGCTGCGCGTCGTCGAGAGCGTGACGATGATGCACAACGGCCGAATCTTCAAGGAAGGCGTGCCGGAGGAGATCCAGTCCGACCCTGAAGTCCAGGAGCTTTATCTCGGAGGCGGCCATGAATGAGGTCCGCCGCTCCGCCGCAGCGCTCGAGGTCCGAGGCCTCGACGTCTATTACGGCCATTCGCATGCGCTGCAGGGCGTCGACCTCTCGCTCGACGCCGGCGTCTCCTCGGTGGTCGGCCGCAACGGCATGGGCAAGACCACGCTGTGCAAGGCGATCATGGGCCTCGTGCCGGTCAGCGGCGGCTCGATCCGCATTCGCGGCGAGGACATCACACGGCGGCCGCCCGCGCAGATCGCGCGGCTCGGCGTCGGCTATGTGCCGCAGGGCCGGCGGCTCTGGCGCTCGCTCAGCGTCGACGAGCATCTGCGGCTCGCCGGCGGGATGCGGTCAGGTGCCTGGACCGTCGAGCGCATCTACGACACGTTTCCGCGGCTCGCCGAACGCAAGGATCATGGCGGCGGTCAGCTGTCCGGCGGCGAGCAGCAGATGCTCGCGATCTCGCGTGCGCTGCTGACCAATCCGCAGTTGCTGATCATGGATGAGCCGACCGAGGGGCTTGCGCCCGTCATCGTCGCCCAGGTCGAGGAAATGCTGCTGCAGCTCGGCGAGGACGGCGACATGTCCGTGCTCGTGATCGAGCAGAACATCGGGGTTGCCACCGCGATCTCGCGCAATGTCGCGATCATGGTCAACGGCCGCATCAACCGCATCATCGATTCTGCGCGGCTGTCCGCCGACCGCGAGCTGCAGCAGCGCCTGCTTGGCGTCGGACTGCATGCGGAGCTCACACCCGACATCGATGCGCCGGCTGCCGGCGGCGAAGCAAAGCCGGTCCCGCAGCCTGCACGCAGCAGCGGCCCGATCCGGATCTACGTCTCCAATCCGACGCCGCCGACACGGTGGTCGCAGCCGGTCCCGATCGGCCGCATCGAAGCCGCCGCGCGCACGCTCTCGACGCAGGTTGCCCGCCTCGACGAAACGGCACGACGCAAGCGCGAGCCGGTGACGGCGCAAACCTCCGGCCCGCCGGTCGTTCTGGTTGTCGGCACGCTCGATACCAAGGGGACGGAACTTCGTTTCATCCGCGACATCATCAAGGAAAGCGGCCTGCGTACGCGGCTGGTCGACGTCTCCACCAGCGGCAAGCAAGCAACCTGCGATGTCTCCGCCCAGGAGATCGCCCTGAATCACGGCCGCGGCGGCTCGGCCGTGTTCGGCCCGGACCGCGGTGCTGCAGTCACCGCGATGGCTGACGCATTCGCCAATTGGATCAAGCGGCAGGGCAATATTGCCGGCGTGATTTCCGCTGGCGGCTCGGGTGCGGCATCTCTCGTCGCACCCGGTATGCGCACCCTCCCCGTGGGCGTGCCAAAACTGATCATTTCCTCGGTCGCCTCCGGCGACGTTGCACCTTATGTCGGCCCCGCCGACATCACCATGATGTACTCGGTCACCGACGTGCAGGGCCTCAACTCGATCTCGCGCGCGGTGCTGTCGAACGGCGCCAACGCGATCGCCGGCATGGTCAAGGGGCGGCTCGATCAGCGCGAGGCCAGAGAGCGAGCGGCAAGCGCAGGGCTGCCGTCAGTCGGCATCACGATGTTCGGCGTCACCACACCGGCGGTGCAGAAGATCGCAGCCGATCTGCGCGACGACTTCGAATGCCTCGTCTTCCACGCCACCGGCGTCGGCGGCCGCTCGATGGAGAAGCTGGTCGATTCCGGCCAGATCGCCGGCGTCATCGATCTCACCACCACCGAGATCTGCGACCTCCTGATGGGCGGCGTATTTCCGGCGACGGAGGATCGCTTCGGCGCAATCATCCGTACCCGCTTGCCTTATATCGGCTCGGTCGGCGCGCTCGACATGGTCAATTTCGGCGCGCCCGACACCATTCCCGAGCGCTATCGCGGCCGCAAATTCCACGTCCACAATCCGCAGGTGACGTTGATGCGGACGACAGTGGAGGAGAACGAGCGCATGGGCCGCTGGATCGGCGAGCGGCTCAACCAGATGGACGGGCCGGTGCGCTTCTTTCTGCCCGAGGGGGGCGTCTCCGCGCTCGATGCCCGCGGCCAGCCGTTCTGGGATGGCGAGGCCGACGCCGCCCTGTTCCGCACGCTGGAGCGCACGGTGCGTGCGACAGCCAACCGCCAACTGATCCGCGTCAAGCAGAACATCAACGATCCCGAGTTCGCCTCGACCATCACAGCTGCGTTCCGAACGCTGTTCGGACGCGCCGGGGCGCGCCGGAGACTAGCGAGGTGACCGATGGCCCGGTTTGAACGCGCGACATTGTTGAAACGGTTTCGCGAGATGGCGAAACGCGGGGAGCCGATCGTCGGCGGCGGCGCCGGCACCGGCCTATCGGCCAAATGCGAGGAAGCCGGCGGTGTCGATCTCATCGTGATCTACAATTCCGGCCGCTACCGCATGGCCGGCCGCGGCTCGCTTGCCGGGCTGATGCCCTACGGCGACGCCAATGCCATCGTGCTGGAGATGGCAGGCGAAGTGTTGCCCGTGGTCAGCAAGACGCCGGTGCTCGCCGGCGTCAACGGCACCGATCCATTCCGCGACATGGATGTTTTTCTCGACCAGCTCAAGGCACTCGGCTTTGCCGGCGTGCAGAATTTTCCGACTGTCGGCCTGATCGACGGCGTGTTCCGCGCCAATCTCGAAGAAACCGGCATGTCCTACGCGCTGGAGATCGACATGATCGCCAAGGCACGCGAGAAGGATTTGCTGACGACGCCTTACGTCTTCAGCGAGAAGGAAGCCGCCGCGATGGCGATTGCCGGCGCTGATATCATCGTCTGCCATCTCGGGCTCACCACCGGCGGCACGATCGGCGCGCAGACTGCGCCCAAGCTGAAGGACTGCCCGGCGCGCATCGACACCTGGGCCTCGGCAGCGCTCAGCGTCAATCCGGACATCCTCGTGCTCGCCCATGGCGGCCCGATCGCGGACCCGGCAGATGCCGATTTCATCATGAAGAACACCCGCTACTGCCACGGCTTCTACGGCGCCTCCTCGATGGAGCGGCTGCCGGTGGAGCGGGCGCTGACGGAACAGGTACGCAAATTCAAGGCGATCGGCGCGCGATAACGCCTGTAAGATTGAGGGAGGGAAACATGTCAGGGATCCTGGTCGGCGAGCTCATCCTCTGGCTGATCGTCGCGATCATCGTGATCGCGGTTGGCGTCTACATCGTCAACTGGCTCTATCACCGCTCCTCCAAGGAGGTGTCGTTCGTCCGGACCGGCTTCCTCGGCGAACGCGTGGTGATCAACGGCGGCGCCTTCGTGCTGCCGTTCATCCACGACTACACGCCGGTCAACATGAACGTACTGCCGATGGGCATCGTGCGCTCGCGGCAGGACGCGGTGATCACGCGCGATCGCATGCGCGTCGACATCGAGGCCGATTTCTATGTCCGGGTCCAGGCCACCCGTGAAGCGGTCTCGATCGCCGCCGCAACGCTCGGCCGTCGCACCATGGAGCCGGAACAGCTCCACGCGCTGCTGGCCGGCAAGTTCATCTCCGCGATCCGATCGGTCGCATCCGAAATGACCCTGGAAGAGATGCACGAACGGCGCGGCGACTATGTCGCACGCGTCAAAACCAATGCGGCCGAAGCTCTCGCCCAGAACGGTCTTGAACTCGAGTCCGTCGCCATCACCGATCTCGACCAGACCGATCTGGAGTTCTTCAACCCTTCGAACCGCTTTGACGCCGAAGGCTTGACCAAGCTGATGGAGGACATCGAAGCCCGGCGCAAGCTGCGCAACGATATCGAGCAGGACTCGATGATCAAGATCCGCACCCGCAATCTGGAGGCCGAGCGTCAGGCGCTCGAGATCGAGCGCGAGAGCGAGACCGCGCGCCTCGAGCAGGAACGCGATATCGAGATGCGCCGCGCGCTTCAGCGCACGGAAGTCGCCCGCGAACGTGCGCTGCGCGAGACCGAGGCCGAGCAGGCCCAGATCTCGGCGCGCGAGGCCATCGAACGCTCCCGCATCGCCAACGAGCAGGCGATTGCCGAGGCCCGTATCGCCTCCGAGCGCGAGACCCGCCAGAAAGAGATCGAGCGCACCCGCACCATCGAAGAGAAGGAACTGCTGGCCCGCGAGGATATCGAGAAGACCCGGATCGCCAACCAGCGCTCGATCGACACGACACGCATTGCTTCCGAACGCGAGGTCCGCCAGCGCGAGATCGAGCGGATGCGCACCGTCGAGGAAGCCGAGATCGCCGCGCGCGAGGCGATCGAGAAGGCCCGGATCCAGCAGGACCGCGTCGTCACCGACGCCCGCATCGCCAATGAAGAGGAGACGCGGCGCCGCGAGATCGAGCGCACCCGTGCCGTCGACGAGGCCGAGATTGCGGCACGCGAGGCCACCGAGAAGGCGCGCATCGCCCAGACGCTGATCGTCAATGTCGAGCGCATCTCCTCCGACGAGCGCACCCGCGCGCTGGAGATCCAGCAGGTCCGCACCATCCAGGAGGCCGAGATCGAGGCGCAACGCGCGGTCGAAGCCGCCCGCATCGCCCGGGAGCGGACGCTTGCCGCCGAGCGCATCGCTGCGGAGCAGAACACCCGGAAGTTGGAGATCGAGCGCAACCAGGCGCTTGAAGTTGCCGGCATCGCCGCACGCGAGACCACCGAGGCCTCGCGCATCGCCCAGGAAGAGCGCGTCCGCTCGCTCGAGATCGCGCGCAACCGCGCCGTCGAGGAAGCCGATATCGCCTCTCGCGAAGCGATCGAGGCGGCCCGCATCGCCCAGGAGAAATCGGTCGCAGCCGAGCGCATCCAGGCCGAGCGCGATACCCGTTCGCTGGAGATCGAGCGCACCGGCGTTCTGGAGGCCGCCGAGCTCAAACGGCGCGACGCCATCGAGCGCCAGCGCATCGTGGTCGATCTGGCGCTTGAAGCCGAGCGCATCAACTCCTCCAAGAAGCGCGAGGTGCTCAATATCGAGCAGAAGAAGGCGATCGAGATCGCCGACGAAGACCGCGTCATCGCACTCTCAGCGAAGAAGTCGGAGCGGATCGACGCTGATCGCCAGGTCCGGCAGGCCGAGATCGTCGCCCGCAAGGAGGTCGAGACCACGGATGTCTCGCGCGAGCAGGCGCTCGAAGCCGCCCGCCTCGAGCGCCGCCGCGCGATCGAGCAGCTCGAGGTCGCCCGGGTCCAGTCACTGCAGGAGGCTGAGATCGCCTCCCGTGAGGAGGTCGAGCGCGCCCGCATCGCCTCCGACCGGGGCCTCGACGAGGCCCGCGTTGGCCGCGAGCGCGAGCTGCGCAAGCTCGAGATCAACCGTGAGAAGGAGGTCGAGACGGTCCTGATGGAGAAAGCGATCGCGATCCATCAGAAGTCGCTGGAGGAGTCCGCCGCCAAGGCGATGGCGGAGGAAGCGCGGATGCGGGCCACCGAGGCGACCGAGCGCGTCATTACCGCGCGCGAGAGCGAGATCGCAAAGCGTCGCAAGACGGTCGAAGTCATGATCGCCGAGAAGCAGGCCGAGGAGACGCGGATCGCCGCTGAAGCCGAGCGTGTGCGCGCGGCCGTCGAGGCCGAGGCGCAGCGCATGCTCAACGAGGCCGAGAACGTGCTCACCGACCAGGCGCGCTACTCGCTGTTCCGCAGAAAACTGCTCGACCGGATCGAGGGCATCGTGCGGGAGAGCGTCAAGCCGATGGAGAAGATCGAAGGCATTCGCATCCTCCAGGTCGACGGCCTCAACGGCAATGGCGGCGGTGGCAACGGCGGTCGCAGCGCCACCGACGAGGTCATCGACTCGGCGCTGCGCTACCGCGTGCAGGCGCCGCTGATCGACTCCCTCCTGGCGGACATCGGTGTCGAGGGCGGCAGCCTCGCAAAGATGCCGGGCCTGATCCGCGAAGCCCGCGACATGCAGGGCATCAAGGAGTCCGCGCGCAAGAGTGGCGGCGGTGGCGACAAGCCGGCAACGACCCCGCCCGCGGCTGAGGGCGGCGGCGAACCACCGGCCGAACGCACTCCGCGGAAGAAGAGCTGAGGTCTGACCCATGCCCCGCGTCTACGTCTCCACCGTCGTCAATGCGCGCAACGACCGCGTCTGGGCGCGGGTACGCGACTTCAACGGCCTGCCGAACTGGCACCCCGCGATCGCGGAGAGCCGCATCGAGGGCGGCGAGCCCTCGGACAAGATCGGATGTGTGCGCGACTTTCGCCTGCGCAACGGCGACCGCATCCGCGAGAAGCTTCTCGGCCTCTCCGACTACGACATGTTCTGCACCTACTCGATCCTGGAATCCCCGATGGGCGTCGAGAACTACGTCGCAACCTTGCGGCTGACGCCCGTCACCGACGGCGACCAGACATTTATGGAATGGACCGCCGAGTTCGACTGTGCGCCGGAGCGGGAGACCGAGCTCGTCGGCAATATCGGCGGCGGTGTATTTCAGGGCGGTTTTGACGCGCTGAAGCGCGTGTTCGGAGGCTGAGAACCGTGCCGCATATCGTCAAAAGCACCATCCTGGACGCACCGACCGATGCGGCGTGGTCGGTGCTGCGCGATTTCAACGGGCACGACCGCTGGCATCCGGCGGTCGCGACCTCCTCGATTGAGCGCGCGCATTCTTCCGACAAGATCGGCTGCATCAGACGGTTCAAGTTGAAGGACGGCGCCGAGCTGCGCGAGCAATTGCTGGCGCTGTCGGATCTCGAACAGAGTTTCACTTATTGCCTGCTCGATACGCCGATCCCGATGTTCAACTACGTCGCTCATGTCCGCCTGCTGCCGGTCACCGACGGCGATCGCACCTTCTGGCATTGGGAGTCGCGCTTCACGACAAAGCCCGAGGACACGGACCGCATCACGCACATGGTCGCGGAAGACATTTACCAGGCCGGGTTCGAAGCGATCCGCCGGCATCTGAAGGAGGCCGCCTAGATGGCCGTGACGGTGAAGACTTTCGCCAGCGCCAGCGAGGCGGCCGGCGCGCTGTCCTCGGACCGCAGCGCGCGCTATCTCGGCGGCGGCACGCTGGTGATGCGGGCGCTGAACGAAGGCGATGTCTCGATCTCGACCGTCGTCCGCGCCCAGGACCAGGCGTTGACCCGGATCGATGCCTCCGGCCCGCGCATCACGCTGGGTGCCGGCGTCACATTCGCACGCGTCCTTGCCGAGCGAGACCTCGGCTTCCTTCATGCCCCGGCTCGCTCGATCGGTGGCCCCGCCGTGCGCAACATGGGGACTGTCGGTGGCAATCTCTTCGCCCCGAACCCCTATGGCGATTTCACCGTCGCGCTGCTGGCGCTCGACGCCACAGTGGCCGTGCAAGGCGGCTTCGGTTCGCGCGACATCGAAATCGAGGAGTTTTTGCAGGCGCGCGAGCGCCAGGCCGGGACATTGGTACTGTCGGTGTCCTGCAGCCGGCCGGCAAGCAGCGAAGCATTCCGCTATCGCAAGATCGCGCGCATCAAGCCGAAGGGCGGTTCGGTCATTACGCTGGCTGCGCATCTGCCGATCAGCGGCGGACGGATCGCAGGCGCGCGCATCGCGCTCGGCTCGATGGCACCGACCCAGATCCGCGCCCGCGCCGCAGAGCGGGCGCTGGAGGGCCGCTCGCTGGACGCCGCGACCATTGCTGCGGCCGCATCCGCCGCGACCGAAGGAACATCGCCATCCGACAATGCGCTCGGCAGCGCCTGGTATCGCCGCGAGATCGTCGGCGTGCATCTGCGCCGTCTGCTGTCGGGACAGGAATAGACCGCCATGTCCAAGATCCCCCTGCAATTTCGTCACAATGGCCGCGACGTCGCAATCTTCGTCGACGGCGGCACCAATCTCCTTGTCGCGCTGCGCGAGCTGATCGGCGACATGACGCCGAAATTCGGTTGCGGCCAGGGCGGCTGTGGCACCTGCAGCGTGCTGATCGACGGTGAGCTTCACCTCTCCTGCCTGACGCTGGCGGAAACTGTCGCCGGCCGCTCGATCGAGACACTTGACGGTATGAAGCAGGGCCCGAACCTGCATCCGCTCCAGCGCGCCTTTGCCGACCATTTTGCTGCCCAGTGCGGCTATTGCACCCCGGGCATGCTGATGGCCGCAAAGGCCCTGCTCGACCGCAACCCGTCGCCGAGCCGCGACGAGGTCATTGAAGCCATCTCCGGCAACATCTGCCGCTGCACCGGCTACGAGCCGATCATCAATGCCATCCTCGCCGCCGCCGGCGGCCGGGTCAGCGCGTAAGGGAACGCGACCATGCTGGAACTGCGCAAGGACATCTTCGCCGACGAGCGCGATGACAATCTGAAGGAGATCGGCAAGGGCACCCAGCGCCAGGACATGCTCGGGCATGTCACGGGCACGTCCAGCTATTTCAACGACCACAAGCTGCAGGGCATGTTGCATCTGAAGGTCGTCCGCTCGACCCAGGCGCACGCCAGAATTCGCCGCATCGACACCACCGAGGCCGAGCGATCGGCCGGCGTGCGCCGGATCATCCGCGGCGCCGACGTGCCGGTCAATCTCAACACGCTTTTGAGCCTGATCAATTTCGGCAAGGACGACGAGCCGTCGCTCGCGGTCGACAAGGTCCGCTACAAGGGCGAACCGATCATCGCGATCGTTGCCGACAGCGAGCGCGAGGCCTTCGAGGCCGTCGCAAAGGTCAAGGTCGACTACGAACCATTGGCGGCGGTGTTCGACGTCGAGGACGCGCTGAAGCCTGGCGCGCCCGTCGTCAACGAGACCTATCCCAAGAACACGTTCACCTATCACGAGACCTACGATCACCAAAAACTTCGCTTCGGCGACGCCGACGCGGCGCTGGCGACCGCCGACCACGTGCTGGAGCAGCGCTACCAGATGTCGCCGATCGAGCACGCGCCGACCGAGACCAATGGCGCGATAGCGGCCCCCGACACCAACGGCCGCTATGTGGTCTACACCTCGACGCAGGCGCTGTTCTTCTCGGTCGACACCTGCGCTAAGATTCTGGACGTGCCGTCCAACACTTTCCACTTCATCGGCGGCACTGTCGGCGGCGGCTTTGGCGGCAAAGTGGACACGCTGACCGAGCCGCTCGCCATCCTCGGCGCGATGCTGACCGGGCGGCCCGTACGCTACGTATTCGGCCGCGAGGAGGAGATGCAATACGGGCCGCCGCGCGGCGCCGAGCGCATCTACATCAAGGACGGTGTGATGCGCGACGGCCGCGTCGTCGCGCGCAAGATCCGATGCTATTTCGACAGCGGCGCCTATACGCGGCTGTCGAGCTACGCCGCCGTGAAATGCGCCGCGCATCTGCCGGGCCCCTACACGATCCCCAATGTCTATGGCGACGTCTATTGCGTCTTCACCAACCGGACACCAGCCACCGCCATGCGCGGTTTCGGCGTGACCGCGATGGACTTTGCGATCGAGTGCCAGATGGACAAGCTGGCGCACCTCGTGGGCATGGATCCGATGGAGTTCCGTATCCTGAACGCCTATCGCGACGGCGACATGAAGGCGCACCGGCGCGAGGCCAAGAACACCGCGCTGATCGAATGCGTCCAGGTCGCGGCCGAAAAGGCAAAATGGCCACTTCGCGAGGAGTTCAAGCGGGCGTCCTCGCGCAAGGACGGCGGCGGTAGCCGCGCTGTCATCCCGCCGACCCCGACGGATTCTTCGCGCGCCCGGCCAACCGCTCCGGCACAACAGCGCACCAGCTACGACCGTCTGCCGCCCACCGTCACCCGCGAACCGCCGCGTGAGCCGCCACCGCCCGCTCCGCCGCCGCCCTCGCCGCGGCCGACTGCGCCCTCGCATGGCGCGACCCGTTTCTCCTCTGTCTTCGGCAGGAGGCGCTAGATGGCCCGGCATCGCGGACGCGGCATCGCGTCGATCAACTATCCCATCGGCATGAACCTCGGCGGCGACCCCAGCCAGGCGCTGGTGCATTCCAACCCGAGCGGTAAGTTCACGGTAGCGCTGTCGTCGATCGACCTGGGACAAGGCATGAAGTCGGTGACGCGGCAGATCTGCGCGGAGACACTGGGCGTGCCCGTCGAGGACGTCTATGTCGACACCGCGGATTCCGACACCGGCCCGCATTGCATGGGCTCGTTCGCTTCGCGCGGAACGCATCGCGTCGGCAACGCGGTGATGGCGGCGGCCCGTGAGGCGCGCGGCGTCATGATGGAAGCCGCCGCCGAGGAGCTCGAGGTCAACGCAGCCGATCTCGAGACCGACGGGCGCGGCAACATCCACGTCAAGGGCGCGCCACACCGCTCGATCTCGACCAAGGACGTCGCGATCGCTGCGCAGTTCAAGCAGGGCAAGACCATCTCGGGCCGTGGCATCTTCCTGGTACCGCTCTCTGAAGTGAATCCGGAGACAGGCGAAATGTCGCCCGCGACCTGCTACGCCCACGCCTGCCTCGTCGCCGAGGTCGAGGTCGACGACGAAACCGGCGAGGTCGCGATGGTGCGGATGGACTCCGCCTATGAGCTCGGCCGAGCGCTCAATCCGCGCCTCGTCGAGCAGCAACTCGTCGGCGGCGCCTGGATGGGCGTCAGCCATGCGCTGTATGAGACGCCGGAGCCTTATTATCCCGAGCCCGTGCACGGCCCGCGCGACTTCGTCGAATATCTGATGCCCGGCCCCGGCGACATCTGCCCGCATGACATTGCCGTGCTGGAGCGCCCTGCCCCTGATGGTCCGTTCGGCGCCAAGGGTCCGGGTGAGATGTGTGCGAACCCCGTGCTGCCGGCGGTAGCCAACGCGATCTTCAACGCGGTCGGCGTGCGCATCGATGATCTGCCGATCACGCCTGAAAAAGTGCTGCGCGCCATCAAGGCCCAGGGCGGCGCGCGGCCGCAGGCGCGACGCTAGAGGTTTCGGTTCATGGCGGTCCGCAGCAGCATCGTCGGCATCGACAGCCCGGAAGCGCTGGAGAAGGCGCTGCGCGCGGCCTACTACCTCGCCGACGAGGGCCTTGCGACCGCCGCCTATCTCGGCCTCGCACTCGGCAAGCCGCTGCTGCTGGAGGGCGCGCCAGGTGTCGGCAAGACGGAAGCGGCAAAGGCCATCGCGGCCGTGCTCGGCCGCCGGTTGATCCGCCTGCAATGCTACGAAGGTATCGACGCCTCCGCGGCGCTCTACGAGTGGAACTACCCCCGTCAGATGCTTGCAATCCGCCAGGCCGGCGACGAGACTATCGATATCTATGGCGAGACGTTTTTGATCGAGCGTCCCATGCTGGCGTCGCTGCGTGCTCCAGACTCCACGGTGCTTCTGATCGACGAAATCGACCGCGCCGATCAGGAGTTCGAGGCCTTCCTGCTCGAATTCCTCTCGGACTTCCAGATCTCGATCCCCGAGCGCGGCACAGTGCGTGCGGCCGAGCGCCCCGTCGTCGTGCTGACGTCGAACCGCACGCGCGACCTGCACGAGGCCTTGCGCCGCCGCTGCGTCTACCACTGGATCGACTACCCCACCGAAGAGCGTGAGGCGCGCATCGTCATGCTGCGAGCCTCCAGCGTTGCGGAGGCGACCGCACGGGCCGTGGTCGCAGCCGTCGGCAAGCTCCGGCGCGAGCCGCTGAGCAAGGCGCCCGGTATCGCCGAGGCCGTCGACTGGGCCGAGGCCGCAACGCTCCTGCACAAGGGCGGTGCGCGCTGGCCCGATGCCTTCAAACGCTCGATCGGCGTGGCTCTCAAGGACGAGGAGGATCTGCACTTCATCTCGCCCCGGCTGGACGCGATGTTGGCGGAGGCAACCGCATGAGCACCGCGCCCAAGCTTCCGCGCGCCGCGCGCATCTTCGTCTCTTTTGTTTCGCTCTTGCGCGCCAACAGCTTTGCGGTCGCCCCGGAGCAGACCACCTCGTTCCTCACCGCGATCGAGCTGCTCGGCCCGCGCGACCTCGGAGACATCAGGCAGGCCGCACTGGCCACCCTCGCACCGCCTCCCGAACGCCGCGCGACTTTCAACCGGTTATTCGACCTGCACTTCCGCGGCAGCGAAGCGCTGGAGCGCGTTGATGACGGCGAGGACGACGAGACCGTCAGGCTGCAGGAGGAAGGCCGCGGCGACGAGGAGCCGCTGCTCTCCGACGACGCCAATGAATCCGGCCTGACCGCCACCCGCACCGAGGCGCTTGTTGAGCGCCGCTTTGCGCAGCTCTCCACGACAGATGCGCTTCGTCGCCTCTCGCGTGAGGCCCCCCGCCGCCTGCCGCGGCGCCGCGGCCATCGCCGCATGCGGGCACGCCGCGGCCCCTTTGCCGATCTCCGCCGCACCTTGCGCGACTCCGTCCGCAACGACGGCGAGATTCTTCGGCTGGGGCACATGAAGCGGCGCCAGCGCCCGCGAAAGTTCCTACTGCTGATCGACGTCTCCGGCTCGATGAAGAGCCGCACTGAAGACAACATGAAGCTCGCCCACGCTCTTGTGCAGGCGGCGCCGAACGTCGAGGTCTTCACCTTCGGCACGCGGCTGACCCGCGTCACACGCGCACTGCGGCTGAAGCGCCGCGAGCAGGCCTTGAGCGCGGCCGCCCATCTCGTCAGCGACTGGGACGGCGGCACCCGCATCGGCGACGCACTGCAGGCGTTCCTCGCAGTGCCGCGATTCGGCGGATACGCGCGAGGAGCGGCCGTGGTCGTCGTCTCGGACGGACTGGAGCGCGGCGAGCCCGACGCCCTCCGTGACGCGGTGGCCAAACTCTCGCGGCGCGCCTGGCGCGTCAGCTGGCTGACGCCGCTCGCGGCGGGCTCGGGCTTTCGCCCGCAGACCGAAGCGCTCATCGCCATCGAGCGTTTCGTCGACGATCTCGTCGACGGCGGGTCGAGCGCGTCGATCGTCTCGCATGTACTGGCATTGGGACGAAGGAGAGTTGCGTGACCGAGATTGTCGACGGCCATCATCATATCTGGCGGCAGGCCGACCTGCCCTGGCTGGTCGGCCCGATGCAGCCGCGCATCTTCGGACCCTACGAGGCCATTCGCCGTGATTACCCGATCCAGGAATATCTCGACGACCTCAAGGGCAGCGGCGTCACCCGCTCGGTCTACGTCCAGACCAATTGGGCCAACGACCGCTTCGAGGACGAAGCCGCCTGGGTACAGCGAACCGCCGACGAGCACGGCTGGCCACATGCCATCGTCGCCTATGCCAATTTCGCGGTGGACGACGTGCGCCCGCAGCTTGACCGCCTGATGCGCTATCCGCTGGTGCGCGGCGTACGGATGCAGCTGCACTGGCACGAGAACCCGCTGTATCGCTTCGCGGCAAAGCCCGATCTTTGCATCGATCCCATGGTCCGGCGCAACATTGCGCGCCTCGCCGATTACGGCTGGAGTTTTGATCTCCAGGTCTTCACACCGCAGATGCCCGATGCGGCGCAGCTTGCGGAGTCCTGTCCCAAGGTGACCTTCATCCTTCAGCATGCGGGCATGCTGGAAGATCTTGCGCCGGCGGGACGCGCGGCCTGGCGCGCTGGCATGGCCCGGCTCGCGGTCTGTCCGAATGTGGTCTCCAAGCTCTCGGGGCTCGGCACGTTCATTCATCGCAACGACCCCGCGCATATCGCAGCCGTGGTTACCGACACCGTCGCGATCTTCGGCGCCGATCGCTGCCTGTTCGGCTCCAATTTCCCGATCGAGAAATTGTGGACCAGCTATCGCGAGCTCGTCGACGCATTTCGTACCGCGACAGCCCCGCTGAGCGCCGAGCAACGTGATGCGATCTTCAGAGGCACCGCAACGCGTGTCTATCGGCTTTGACAGAAAAAGCAGAAAAGGGAGGGAAACGAATGGCGCTGGAGATCAAGATCCTGGACTACGGCGATATCGAGCTGGAATCGAGCTTCCTGGTGCTCGGTCGCGACTGCGGCCGCACCCGCCGCGTCCTCACGCTGGGCTTTCTGATCCTCGGCGGCAAGTATCCTGTTGTGGTCGACACCGGCTACCGCTCCAACCAGATCATGGAGACGCTGGGCATGAGGGGCCTGCAGTACCATGAGAACATGATCGAAAACCAGCTCGCCCGCCACGGCGTGCGCATGGGCGACGTCCGCTTCGTCTGCCACACCCATCTGCACATCGACCACGCCGGCAAGGACGATCTGTTCCCGATGAATACGACCGTCGTCCTCAACCGCAAGGAGCTGGAATATTCGGTGTCCGGCCTGATGCATCCGCAATATCCGGCCCCGGACATCAAGCACCTGATCGACCGCCTCCACACCAAAAGCGCGCTGCGTTTCCTCGACCTCGAGATCACCGGCCCGATCGAGCTGATGCCCGGCGTCTATTGCGACGCCGCCAACGCCCACACCGAGGGCTCGATGAACATCATCGTCGAGACCGCCGACGGCATCGCCACCATCTGCGGTGACGTGATCTACGATTTCAACGACCAGATCGTCACGCCCTTCAACGAGATCCACGACTGGGAGCCGCGCACGACGGGCAACCACGGCACCAGCAAGCGCGCCGAGAAGGCCGCGATCAAGAAGCTGCTCAGCAACTCGCGCTATCTGCTGCCGGTGCACGACCGCCCCGCCAAGATCGAAGGCGGCAACGTCGTCGGCCGGCTCCACGACCAGGTCCCGGGCCCGATCGTGCAGTCCCTGCCCGCGCGCAACTGGTTCCCGGCCTAAGATGATCTTGAGGACCGACCGATGACACACGTCACCTTGCGCTCCGAATTCGAGACGTTGATCGACCCTTACGCACCCGTTGCGCAGGTCGGCACGGGTTTTGACTTCACGGAAGGGCCGATCTGGCACCCGGTCGATCACTATTTGCTGTTCTCGGACATGCCGGGCGACGTGCGCCGGCGCTGGGATGCGCGGCGCGGCGTCGCCGAGGTCAAGCGTCCGTCGAACAAATGCAACGGCATGACCTACGACGCCGAGCTCAATCTGATTGTCTGCGAGCACGCGACCTCGTCGCTGATCCGCGAACGGCCGGACGGACGGCGCGAGGTGCTTGCCTCGCACTTTGGCGGACAGGAGCTCAACAGCCCCAACGACGTCTGCGTGCACTCCTCGGGCGCGATCTATTTTTCGGACCCCTGGTATGGCCGCATGCCGGTCTATGGCGTCGAACGGCCGCGCCAGCTCGGCTTCCAGGGCGTCTATCGCGTGGTACCCGGCGGCGAGCCCAAGCTGGTGGTCGACAGAACTCTGTTCGATCAGCCGAACGGACTGTGCTTCTCGCCCGACGAGAAACTGCTTTATGTCAACGACACCGTGCAGGCGCTGATACGCGTGTTCGACGTCAATGCCGACGGCACGCTGTCGAACGCGCGCGTGTTCGCAAGCGGCATCCGATCCGAGCTCGAGCCGGGCCTGCCCGACGGCATGAAGTGCGACCAGCACGGCAATGTCTGGGTCACCGCGCCCGGCGGCGTCTGGGTCTATTCGCCGCGCGGCGAGCTGCTCGGAAAGGTTCGCGTGCCCGAGCTCGTCGCCAACCTCGCCTGGGGCGGATCGGATTTCCGCACGCTGTACCTGACCTCGACGCATTCGGTCTACGCCATCCCGACCAGGACCGGACCGCGCCATGAGCCCTATATGAGTGGCAGGCGGAGTGGCGGCGGCGACACGAGCGCCGGACCTGCAGCCGCGGCGCCGATCCTGGCCGACGGCGAGTTGCGCCTCGATCCCAACCGCTGCGCCATGATCATCCAGGACCTCCAGAACGACGTCATCATGGATGGCGGCGCGTTCGCCCAGTCCGGCGCGCCCGGGCACGCCAAGCAGCAGCATGTCGTCGAGAACGTCCGTCGCCTGGCGGAGACGGCGCGGGCCCGCGGCGTCACCATCATCCATGTCTGGTTCGTGGTCGAGCCCGGCGCGCCCGGGGTGACGCTGAACGCGCCGCTGTTCGAGGGCCTCGTCGACAGCAAGGCCATGGTCCGCGGCAGCTGGGGGGCTGCGCCGGTCTCGGGCCTCGAGCCGCGCCCTGGCGACTTCGTGGTCGAGAAGATGCGGATGAGCGCCTGGGAAGGCACCCGGCTGGAGACGATCCTCAAAGCCACCGGCCGCGACATGATCATCAACACCGGCGCCTGGACCAACATGTCGGTCGAGCACACCGCGCGCACCGGCGCCGACAAGGGCTATTTCATGATCGTGCCGGAAGATTGCTGCTCGACCATGAATGCCGACTGGCACTCGGCCTCGATCAACTTTGCCATGCAGAACGTCGCTGTCGTCACCCGCGCGGACGCCGTCATCAGAGCGCTGGGATGAGCGGTGGCAAAGCTTTTGCACCTCTCCTGCTCCCCGCGCGCCGATTCCGAGTCGAGCGCCGGTGCCCGACTCTTCCTTGACGGCTTTCACCAGGCCCGCCCGGACTGGGACATCGACGTCGTCGATCTCTGGCACGAGCGCATGCCGGAATTTGCAGGTCCCATCGTCGAGGCCAAATATGCGCGGATGAGCGCGCAGGCCTTCAACGACGCGCAGCGCGACAGCTTCGCGGAGGCCGAGCGGATGGCGCTGCGCTTCGCGCTGGCCGATCGCGTGCTGATCTCGACGCCGATGTGGAATTTCGGCATCCCCTACAAGCTGAAGCAATGGTTCGACATCGTCATCCAGCCCGGACTGACGTTCCGCTTCGATCCGGCGCAGGGCTATTTAGGGCTGCTGAAAGACCGGCCGACCATCGTCATCCTCGCCTCCGGCAGCGACTTTGCCACCGGCATGAACCGGGGCCGCATCGACATGGCGACGCCCTATTTGCGCGAGGCACTCCGCTTCATCGGCATCAGCGACGTGCGCTTTGTGCCGATCGGCCCAACGGCAGGCCCGGCCGAGCCGATTCGCGCCGCCCGCGACACTGCCCACCGCCGCCTCGCCGAGATGGCGAAGCGGTTCTGAGCTGCGCCCGGGTATTTTGCCCGATGGCACAGCGTCGCCTTCTTACAGCGCCTTAAGCCCGATCGACTTGATCACGGGAGCAAGGCTTGCCGACGTGGCATCGACAATGCGTTGAAACTTGTCCGGACTGGAATCGCTGTCCGGTTCCATGCCTTGCGCGCGATATGCCGCCTGGAGCGCGGGATCGGCCATCGCCGCGCGTGTCGCCTGCGTGATCCGGTCGATGATCGCATCGTCGGTCAGCTTCGGCGCGAACAGGCCGAACCATCCCTCATAACTGAGATCCGGCATGCCCGATTCAATGGCGGTCGGGATATCAGGCGCGCCGCTCAACCGCTTCTCGGGTGTGACCGCGAGCAGCTTTATCTTGCCGGCCTCGCTCAATTGCAGCAATTGAACCGACATGACAGCAACGATGAGAGATATCTGGCCGGCGACGAGGTCGTTGGTAGCCTGCGCGATCCCCCGATAAGGAACGTGGACGATATCCAGCCCGCCCGCCTGCTGCTTGAACAATTCGCCGACCAGATGATTTCCGGTGCCGATGCCGGGCGTCCCGTAAGACATCGTGCCGGGTTTGGCCTTGGCGTAAGCGATCAGCTCTTTCAGATTTGTGGCCGGCACAGACGGATGGGTGGCAAAAACCAGCGCACTCCTGATCAGGCGATAGATCGCCCGGAAATCGCCGACGGAATAGCTGGGATTCGCCGTCGTCAGCGGAATGATGACCTGTGTGCTGCCATTTCCCAGAAGCAGCGAATAGCCGTCGGGCGCATCGCGCGCGATGGCGGTCGTCCCGATCGCGCCGCCTGCACCGCCGATGTTCTCGACGAAAGCCGGACCGAGCTGCGATGACATCTTCTCCACCCAGGGACGCCCGATTTCATCACCCGAGCCGCCGGCTCCATAGGGGACCACCAGCCGAATGGGGCGCGATGGATATCCTGCGGCGCTTCTGCAGCGTGGAAATCCGGCGACGGTCGCTGCAAATGCAGCTGCATTGACGAATCGTCGCCGCGAGAGGGAGGGCATGTCCTATTCCGAAGGTGGGCTGCTTGTGATCGGTAGCGGGACCGGCTCCCGAAACTTCATTCGCAGCACGATGCGGCTATCGTCAATGGCGAGCGCGATCGGCGAGGCGACGGCCTGGCGAGCAAAACGGTGGTCTCCGCCGTTTTGCGGCATGCGCCCCCGACCCGGACAGCGCCGTTTCGAGCACAGGCCTAAGCTATTCATTGGAAAGCAATATTTTGCAACAACAGATCAATCCATGCAGCCGGGATCGGACCGCTGGCTACCCCCCGCTGCTTTCACCTAGTTTACTCACCGCGTCGATCTGGTAGACAAAGTCAAAGATTTTTGACTCCCTGCCGAGGGGGCTGTGGTGCGTGCCAGACGATAACAACCATGACTCGGCCATATCCTTTGGGCCATTTCGACTGTTTCCGAAGTCCCGCCTCCTGGAGAAGGACGGCGCGCATCTTCACGTCGGCGGCCGCGCGCTCGACATCCTGATCTTCCTGGCCGAGCGGCCCGGCGAAGTCGTCGACAAGCGCGAGCTGGTCAAACGCGTCTGGGCCGACGTGAATGTCGACGACGGCAGCCTCCGCTTCCACATCGCAGCACTGCGCAAGGCCCTCGGCGATACCGGCAAGTCCGCCCGCTATGTCGTCAACGTCCCCGGGCGCGGCTATTGCTTCGTCGCATCACTCGCTCAGGTTGCTCCCGCGCTTCCCGCTCCCTCGGTTGATGTCCCTCTCTCCCGTTCCCTTCCCGCTCCGCTCGCCCGGGTGATCGGGCGAGATGATGTCATCGAGAAGATTTCGACCGGGCTGGCGCAACATCGTTTCGTCACCGTGGTCGGCCCCGGTGGTATCGGCAAGACCGCAGTGGCCGTGACCGTGGGCCATCGCCGGCTGGCCCATTTCGACGGCAACGT
The DNA here is from genome assembly GCF_049949285.1 of Bradyrhizobium ganzhouense. Lineage (NCBI taxonomy): Bacteria > Pseudomonadati > Pseudomonadota > Alphaproteobacteria > Hyphomicrobiales > Nitrobacteraceae > Bradyrhizobium > Bradyrhizobium ganzhouense. The sequence goes on along the minus strand of NZ_CP181318.1, from coordinate 3,496,808 downwards.
CATCTTCGTCGACTTCGGACCGGTGAGGAAGCCCGAACTCGCCGCCATCACCATCGCATCGACGCTCGGGCTGTCCATCAATGCGGAGGATCCGGTCCCGGCGCTGCTGACGCATCTCCAGGCGAAACCGACGCTGCTGATCTTCGACAGTTGCGAGCACGTGCTGGAGACTCTCGCGCCACTGGTCGAACGTCTGGTTCGCGAGGCACCGCGACTGCATGTGCTCGCGACCAGCCGCGAATCCTTTCGTAGCGAAGGCGAACGGATCTTTCGACTGTTTCCCCTGGATTGTCCGCCCCGGCGCGATGACCTCGCCGTGGCCGACATCCTCGCCTATCCCGCAGCCCAGCTCTTTGTCGAACGTATCGCGCAGAGCTCCGGGCCGTTTCAGCTCAGCGCGGAAGAAGCACCGCTGGTGGCGGACATCTGCCGCCGCCTTGACGGGATCGCGCTTGCGATCGAGCTCGCGGCGGGGCGCGTCAATGCCTATGGCATCGCCGGCACGGCGTCCCTGCTCGACAGCCGGTTTTCGCTGCAATGGCGCGGCCGGCGCACGGCGATCCCGCGGCACCAGACGCTCAGCGCCGCACTGGACTGGAGCTACGACCTTCTTCCCGCATCCGAGAGCGCGATCTTGCGGAGGTTGTCGGTGTTCGTCGGCTCGTTCGCGCCGGAGGCGGCTGCGGCTGTCGCGTCGGGCGATGGGCTCAGTACGGCGGCGACCATGGAGGCGATCGACAATCTCGTCACGAAATCGCTGATCGCGCCGTCCGGTGCGCGAACACTGCGTTATCGCCTGCTGGACACCACGCGCACTTACGCGCTCGGGAAGCTGAACGAGGCCGGCGAAGCGAAGCGGATCGTGCAGCGGCACGCCGAATATTTTCGCGACCTGTTCGAGCGCGCCGAGGCCGAGACCTCCGCGCCGCTGTCGGACTGGCTTGGCGTCTATGGCGCGGAGCTCGACAATCTGCGCGCCGCGCTGGATTGGGCCTTTTCGCCGGATGGCGATGCACAGCTCGGCATCGCGCTGACGGCGGTGGCGGTCACGCTCTGGATCCGTCTTTCGCTGTTCTCGGAGTGTCGCGAGCGCACCAGAACGGCGCTTGCCGCGCTCGGAGACCACGGCGACGAGCGCGTGCGCATGCAGCTCCTGGCGGCGCTCGGCTGGTCGCTGATGTATGGCGAAGGACGCGCACGCGAGGCACGCCCGATCCTCGAGGCCACGTTAGAGCTGGCCGACAGGCTCGACGACAAGGATTTCCGGCTGCGGGCGCTCTGGGGCCTGTGCATCGACCAGTTCAACAACGGCGCGTTCGGCAAGGCGCGCGCGCTGGCCGATCGTTTCGCCGAGGCCGCTTCGAGTTCACCCGACAAGACCGATCTCATGCTGGCCGACCGGTTGACCGCCGTGGCGCTGCATTATCTCGGCGACCAGAACGGAGCCCGGATTCGCATCGACCGGGTCAATGCCTCCCTGCACGTGCTGGCCGAGAAGCCAAAGATCTTCCCGCTCGATGTCAAACTATCGACACAGTACTTCCGCGCCCGCATCCTGTGGCTGCAGGGTCATGCCGATCAGGCCCTGGCGCTTGCCGAGCAGAACATCCACGAGGGCCGAGCCAATGGCCACGCGCTGACCTTTTGCAGCGTGCTCGGACAGGCCGCCTGCCCGATTGCCTTTCTGGCCGGGGACTACGACGCTGCCGAGCGCTACGGCACCGAGTTGCTCGAGCATACCGATCGCCACGCCATACGACTCTGGGGTCTGTGGGCACGCGCCTTCAACGCCCTGGTCATCGCCAAACGCACCAACGTCGAGACGGGCTTGCCGCTGCTGCGCGACGAGCTCAATCGCGCCGGCGATGCGCGCTTCCTGCCGCGCTTTCTTCCCCTGCTCGGCGAACTCGCGGCCTGTTTCGGACAGGCCAACCAGATCCACAACGGCTTCGATACAATCGAGAACGCGTTGGCGCGTTGCAACGACAGGCAGGAACGCTGGTATCTGCCGGAGCTGCTTCGCATCAAGGGTGAGCTGATGCTGAGGGAGTCCCCCCAATCCGAGGCCGCCGACGCCTGCTTCCACGAGGCCATGGACCTGGCCGCACAGCAGGGCGCGGACTTCTGGCAGCTGCGATGCGCCATCAGCATCGCGCAGGTCAGACTTGGACGGGACCAGCGCGCAGACGCACTTGCTGTTCTGGAGAAGGCGTGTGGCGCGATGACCGAAGGATCTGGTATCGCCGACATGCGGACCGCCCGCGATCTCATCGCGCAACTGAAGTCCTGACCCGGGCGTCGACGACCCAAGGGTTTGACCTAAGCCTCAACGCCGCGTCCCGATCGCGGGACGCGGCTCTGCGTTGCTCGCGTCATCCCGCGCGGGGAATAAATCCGGGCACGCCGGTTTCGACCACGGTGTTGAACCTGACGTTTGTCGTGATCTCGGCCCGCATCTCCCGCATGGCGTCTTCGGGCAGCGTAGAAATATCGATGTTCTCGTGGATACGTCGAGGATTTGTCGAGGTCGTCAGGAAAGCCGTGCCGCGCTGGACGGCCCATGCCAGCGCGACTTGAGCCGGCGTCTTGTGGACACGGTCTGCGATCGCGGTGATGACCGGGTCGGCCAGGAGGTTCGGCTTCATGGCGTGTCCCAGCGCAGCAAACGCCTGGAGCACGATCCCATGCTCGCGACAGAAGTCGAGCAGCTCCCATTCGGGCAGATACGGATGCGATTCGACTTGCACCATGGCAGGCCTGATCCGCGCAACCGAAACGATCTCGCGCAACTTCTCCAGAGTGATGTCCGACAGACCTATCGACTTGCAGTGCCCCTCGTCGACAAGGCGCTCCAGCGCGCCCCATGTCTCCGCCAACGTCACGACTGAATCATAGATGACCTGACCGCGCTCGTCTCTCGGGTCCTGCTCGTCGCCAGGTTGAAAGGCAAACGGCGTATGAATGATGTAGCAGTCGATATCGTCGAGTTGCAGCCGTCGGCGGCTGGCGTCGAAGGCAGGCTTCACGCGCTCCGGCCGATGATTGGTGTTCCATAACTTCGTCGTCACGAACAGGTCCTGGCGCTGAAGCGTTCCCGCCTTGAACGCGTCCTGCATCGCATCGCCGACCGCCGCTTCGTTGCGGTAGCGCTCCGCACAATCGAGATGCCGAAATCCCGCCTCCAATGCAGCCTTGGTGGCTTGCCTGGTCACGAGCGGATCCGGAATGAGCGTGCCAAATCCCACAGCGGGAATCGTTACGGATCCATGGGTTGGAATCCTCGTATAACGAAGCGAGTCGGACGTCGTCATGCTGATACTCCTTGGTTTGTCCTCGGCTCACCGTACAAGCGGGGACGAGGTGATCGAAATTGACGATTCGATGTCATTTCACGGCTCCCCGGCGCTAACCGGCGGGACGTGGCTTACGAAGAAAGAACACGAGCGGGATCACGACCAGCATGGCGAACATCAGGATTTCGAACTGGTCGATGACCGCGACCGTCGCCGCCTGCCGCGTGACCATGCCGTTGAGCGTGGCAAGGCCCGGCTTGCCAATCGAACCTCCGAAATAAGCGGCGACATGATAGGGCGTAAGGTTCTTGGCGAGCGCAACGTGCACGGCCTGCGTGTTGATGTAGAAGAACAGCTGGACCACTGCGATGCCGATGGTACTGCCGTAGAGCCGCGACAGGTTAATCAGCGCGCTGCCTTCCGGGCGAAGTTTCGGATCGAGCGTGCCAAACGCGGCCCTCGCCAGTGCCGGCAGCAACATGCCTATACCGGCGCCCTGGAGCAGGCCGGCCTCGACCACCGGCCACCAATCCATCGCCGGTGAATAGCCGAGCATCAGCCAATTGGCATAGACGACCAGTGCCATTCCGCCCAAGACGAACGGTCTGTTGTCGACCTGCGCTGGAACCAAGCTCGTCAGCACCAGCGCTCCCACGAGCGCCACACCGCGCGGAATGGTCATATAGCCCGTGGTATCGACGGGGTAATTGAGCAATTCCTCGAGCATTGGAGACGTCAAGGCCAGGGTTGGCAGCAGGACGAAACCAAGCGCAAATGAGATGACCATCGAGACGACGAGGTTGCGATCTCTGAACAGCGACGTGCGGAGAAAATGCTCCCGGGTCGTCATGACGTGGACGATGAAGAGATAGAAGCCGAGGACCGAGACGATCGCTTCGACCCAGATCTCCGTCGAGGCAAACCATTCCAGACGCTCGCCACGGTCGAGCAACATTTGTAGCCCGATCATGCCGGCGGAGAAGGTCGCCAAGCCGAAGAAGTCAAAGGACTGGCTCCGTTCCGCGCGCTTCTCGCTGAGCATCACGGCCATCGTCAGGAAGATAAATCCCGTCATCGGCAGGCTGAAATAGAAGATCGACGGCCAGCCCTGATATTCACTGAGCCAACCTCCGATGGCGGGGCCAGTGCTGATGCCGAGCAAGGAACACACGGTCCACGCCAGGCTCATGCGTGCATGTCGCGCCGGCGGAGTCACCTCGAGCAGGATTGCCAGCGAAAGCGGCGCAAGCGGCCCGCTCGCCGCGCCCTGAAGGATCCGGGCCAGCACAAACTGAATGGACGTAGTCGCCAGCGTATTGAGCACCAGGCCAAGCACGAAGATCGCGATGGCGACCTGATAGACCTGCTTCCGGCCATAACGTCCCGCCAGCCACTGCGTGATCGACATGGTCACGGCACTCGCGGCGATATAGGACGAAAAGACCCAACCGACCTCGTCATTGGCCATGGAGAGCGCCGCCTGAATGTGCGGCAGCGCAGCGTTCGGTATCGAAATGTTGACGGCCTGCATGTAGGTCGCCACGAGGGCCGCTGCGGCCATCACGTGATGACGGCCGATTGCAACGGTCGATGCGACCGACGTACTCATTTTCCCTCCGTCGCGAGCGCCGGTTGGAGAAGATGCGGCCAGGTACGGCGATAACCGGTGTCGACCCGCGCCGTCACACTAATGCCCGAGAACAGCGGCCGACTCGTATCGAGATCGTCGAGTTCAAGACGCACCGGCAGGCGTTGCACGACCTTGACCCAATTCCCCGTCGCATTCTCGGGTGGCAAGACAGAGAAGTCCGATCCCGTGCCAGGACTCATGCTGACGATATGCGCCTTGAACTTGCGATCTGGATAGGCGTCGACGTTGATCGTCGCCTCCTGACCCGGACGCATGTGAGTCAAGCCGGTCTCACGAAAATTCGCCTCGACCCAGACGTGCCGACTCGACAGCAGCGAGAACGTGGGCGCCCCGGCATTGACGAAGCCGCCGATCTGCAAGTCATCGACCTTCGTCACGATCCCGTCGTCGGGCGCCGTCACGGTGGCATAAGAGAGATCGAGCCGCGCACGGTCGAGCTGCGCCCGCGCGGCGCGAACCGTCGGATGGCGGTTGACATCGATATCGGGATCACCGTTGAGCGCGACGATCGTGTTGGCGATCTGCTGTTCGATCGACGCCGTGCGATGGCGGGCAACCTTCATGTCTGTCTCGGCCCGCTCGTAGACTGCGCGCGGCGTGAAGTCGGAAGCAACAAGCATTTTCTTGCGGTCGAACTCACGCTCGTCAAAGGCAGCCGAATCCTTTGCTGATTGCAGCTCCGCCTGCTGTTGACGGTAAGTCGCCTTGAGAGATTCGATCTGGAGCCGCGCACTGCCAAGCCGGGCCTCCGCCTGATCGACCGCGATCTGGTAGGGCTCCGGATCGATCCGAAAAAGGACCTGCCCCTGTTTAACGCGCTCGTTGTCGTGCACGGCGATTTCAACCGCCTGACCGGAAATCCGGGCGTTGATGGTCACTTTTGCGGCTCGAACAAATGCGTCGTCGGTCGAAACGTATTGCTCCTCGGCGAGATATAGTGAGGCGCCGAACGCGGCCACAATGATCGGCACCGCCAGCATCAAGGGCCGGCGCAGCCGCTTCCCGAGCTCCGGTCGGAATGACTGGCCAACAGCTTCGCTCCCACGGAGGCTCGTGCGATCGCCCCACCAGCCGGCGATTGGCGCGAAATTGAAACGCATCGAAATCCTCGCCTTAAATTAACTAACGTTCGTTACAAATACAGTCCCGTGAACTGACAATCAAGCCTCCGCAACTTGATTTTTATAACGGTTCATACAAATATCTGTAACGAGGCAAGACAACCAGGGTTTTGACGATATGGCGCGAAAAACCAGCGAAACGGGCCCCGCACGCCGCGGGCGGCCACCCGCTTATGACGCTCAAACGGCCCTCAAGCGAGCAACCGAGACCTTTTGGAAGACCGGCTACTCCGGAACTTCCCTGGACAAGGTGGCGGCGGCGACCGGCATGAGCCCGCCGAGCCTCTATGCGGTCTTCGGCAACAAGCACACGCTCTACCTCGAGGCGCTCGCCCGCTATTGGGACATCAGTCTCGCCGCCACCCGCGAGGCACTCGGGGGGGACTACCCCTTGGACGAAGCGCTGATGCTCGCGTACGACGCGGCCCTCTCCATCTACTTTTCCGGTAAGGGACACGCGCGTGGCTGCTTTGTCGTCGGGACTGCGGTTACCGAAACCGCAGAAGATGCGGCGATCCGAAAAAGCGTTGCGACAGGACTTCGTGCGATTGACGCTGATTTCGAGGCACGATTCCGCCTCGCACAGGACAAAGGCGAACTGAAGCGCGATGCCGATCCCGCGACGCTCGCCATCCTCGCGGCGGCCACGATGCACACGATTGCGATCCGCGCCCGTGCAGGCTCGTCCCGTGCCGAACTCAGGGAGATCGCCCGGAAGGCGGTGAACGTGATCTGCGGATGACGGCAACGGAGCAGAGCGACGACGCGATGAGGGCAGCTCGCACATTCGCGTCCCGCTTTCTGATCAGATGCAGGCTACCGTTTTGCACCAATCAATAGGCACGTTGTTTCGGTGAAATCGTCGCGACGTCGTTCGACCTGCCGTGCTCAGCCCAATCCTTCGACAATCCGGACGTCCCGCTCGCAAGCATTGCCGAGCGCCTTGAGCGCTTCCTGATAGGCAGGGCTGTCGTGCGCCGTCACGGCGAGTTCGAGGCTATCGAACTCGGTCACCGTGGCGCGCTGGGCGATGCCCTGCTCATAGACCTTGGCGGCAATGCCGCGGGCGAGGAAACGACCACCATGGCTGGTGATCGCAGGCCCCGCGAGCTTCGCGTAGGCGGCAAGCGCCTCTGGATCGGAGATCGAGCGATAGAAGGTGATCCAGTATCCCTTGGCCATCGCTAGCCTCCCGCAGCGACCGCCCGCCGCGGCAGCTTCCAGTCGGGCCGGATAAAATGACAGGTGTAACCGTCGGGATAGCGTTCGAGATAATCCTGATGCTCGGGCTCGGCTTCCCAGAATTCGCCGGCGGGGGCGACTTCCGTCACCACCTTGCCTGGCCACAGACCCGATGCCTCGACATCGGCAATGGTGTCCTCGGCGACGTGCTTCTGCTCGTCTGACGTGTAGAAAATCGCCGAGCGGTAGCTCGTGCCGAGATCGTTACCCTGGCGATTGAGCGTCGTGGGGTCGTGGATCTGGAAGAAGAACTCCAGCATGGTCCGGAAGCTGGTCTTCGCGGGATCGAACATGATCTCGATCGCTTCGGCATGGCCTTCGTGATTGCGATAGGTTGCGTTCTTCACCCGACCGCCGGTGTAGCCGACCCGCGTCGAGATCACGCCGGGTTGCCTGCGGATGAGATCCTGCATGCCCCAGAAGCAGCCTCCAGCCAAAACTGCGCGCTCTGTCGTCATTTGATGTGCTCCTTCTGCTTCGCCAGGATGCCAGCGTCTCAAGTGGAAACGCTCTCTCCGATGACCTCTCGCCCAGGACTTTGCCGTCATCGCCCCGATGCTGGCAAGTCCTGGGGGCAGCTCCGAGTGCTCAGCTAGATCAATTTGGCGTCGAGCGTGATCGTCGCGTTCAGCACTTTCGAAACCGGACAGTTTTTCTCGGCCTCGCCGGCGATCTTGGCAAAGCCGGCGTCGTCGAGGTTCGGCACATTGGCGCGCAAGGTCAGCGCCGACTTGCTGATCTTGAATCCCTTCCCTTCGGGATCGAGGGTCACCGCGGCCTCAGTGGAGAGCTCGGTCGGCGTGAAGCCGGCAAGCTGAAGACCGAAGGCCAGCGCCATCGTAAAGCAGCCGGCGTGGGCGGCTGCGATCAATTCCTCGGGATTGGTGCCCTTCTCGTTCTCGAAGCGCGTCTTGAACGAATAAGGCGTCTCGGCGAGCACGCCGGATTCGCTCGATAGATGGCCGGTGCCATCGCGGCCGGTGCCCTGCCAGACTGCTTTTGCCTTACGGATCATCTCTTTTCTCCTTGTTCTGTTGCCTGCCTGCGGGTCGTTTGGCGGCGCTCCGCACCGGTGGAAGGCTATCCCAGCATCACCGCCGTGTCGCGTTCCAACCGGCCGAGCGCCGCCGCGGTTCCATCAGATGCCGATCTGTCCGACGTGGAAGCCCATGAGAACGCGCGTTCCGCTCAACTCAGATCGATTGCCGCAGCGGACGGAACGCGGTGCGCATTTCCGAGCAGAACAGCGCGGGCTGCTCCCAGGCCGCGAAGTGGCCGCCCTTGTCGAGGCGGTTGTAGTGAATCAGCTTGGGATAGGCCTTCTCGGCCCAGCTGCGCGGTGCGGCGTAGATCTCATCCGGGAAGACGCTGACGGCGACCGGGATGTTCACGTGTTTGGGCGCGAAGAACACCAGCTTGTTCTCCCAGTACAGACGCGCCGAGGAGACCGCCGTGTTGGTGAGCCAGTAGAGCGCGATGTTGTCGATCACATCATCCCGCGACAGCCCTTCTGTCTTGCCGTCGAAGACCCGCGCAATCATCGCGGCGCTGCGCGCGTCGTGGTCGAGCATCCAGGACGCCAGGCCCGCCGGCGAATCCACCAGGCCATAGAGGGTCTGCGGCCGGTTCGACATTTCGATCGCATAGCCGAGGCCATGCTTGTAGAAATCGTCGAGCTGGTCGTAGGCATAATTCTCATCGGCCGAGAGGCCGGATGGCTTCGATCCGCCGGGCTGAAGCGCCTTGGCGATGTCGTCGGGAACGGTCGCAGGCATATTGGTGTGAATGCCGATCAGCTCCGGCGGCGCCAGCAGCGCCATCTGCTCCGTGACCGCATTGCCCCAATCGCCGCCCTGGGCGACGTAGCGATTGTAGCCGAGCCGCTTCATCAGCACGACCCAGGCGCGTGCAACACGTTGCGGATCCCAGCCAAGCTCGGTCGGCTTGCCGGAGAAGCCGTGTCCGGGCAACGAGGGAATCACGAGGTCGAACGCATCTGCCGCCTTGGCACCATGCGCGGTCGGATCGGTCAGCGGACCAACGATCTTCATCTGCTCGATGATCGAGCCCGGCCAGCCATGCGTGACGATCATCGGCAAGGCATTCTCGTGCTTGGAGCGCACGTGAATGAAGTGAATATCGACGCCGTCGATCTCGGTGACGAACTGCGGCAGCGCGTTCAACCGCGCCTCCATCTTGCGCCAGTCATAATCAGACTGCCAGTAGCGCACGAGCTGCTGCACTGTCGTGAGCTGCACGCCCTGCGACTGGTCGGCGACAATCTCACGATCCGGCCAGCGCGTCGCTGCGAGACGGCGGCGCAGATCGAGCAGATCTCCCTCAGGCACGTTGACGTGGAACGGACGGACTGCGCCGCTTGCAGCCGCCTCTGCCGGATGCGCCGGAAACAGGCTCGCCGTGCCAGCGGCAACCGCCATCATTGCGGCCTGGCCCAGCAGTTGGCGACGATCTGGGTTCATGATGTCGGCTCGTGTCTGCGTTGTCATTTTGGATCTCCCTGACTCTGGTCTGTGACGTCGACCGAAACTCGAAATCGACGGATCGGTTCGTCCTGAAAACAGATTGGCTCAGACACCGGCCATTGGCTCGTTATGGATTGTTAGGCTGCGTTAGCCGTTGCGAGCCGACTTAACGCAGAGCAGTGATGAGGGACGATCTTCGGGGCGCAAACGCATCACGGCGCGCGATCAGCTATCGCGCGCCGTGGACATTGATCCAACTGTCTACGCCGCGAGTCAGGTCGGCAGCGGCTGGCCGGCTTGCTCGCTCACGATGTAGTCGGCGTACCAGTCCGGCCAATTCTCGTCGCGCACACCGGTTCGTTTCTCGTGCTCACCATGCGCCGCCGCCGCGCGACGCAACGCGCGTGCAAGTTCGCTCGACGAGGAGAACGTAGTGTCGGTCGCCTCGATACGGCCGGGCAGCCGCGTGGTGATTTCCTGAAGCAGCCAGCCATTGCCGTCGGGATCTCTAAAGGAGGCAAATGAGCTGTAGCTGCCGCGTTTCGGATCAGCGCCTTTGAGCCGGACACTGCCGAACAGATACGGCTCGTCCGCCCCGGCGTGGACGTCACCCCCACCGTGGAAGGGTTCGCTGATCTTGACGCCACGCGCGAGCAGATCCTGTCGTGCTGCTTCGAGGTCGGAGACGATCAGATAAAGGCCTTGCGCCGAACCGGGCGCCGCGGGCGTGACGTTCTTGCCAAAGATCACGGAACAGGCCGAGCCCGGCGGCGTGAACTGGATGACGCGCCAGCCATCACCGGAGGCGAAATCAGCGTCCAGTCTCCAGCCCAGATTCGCATAGAAGGCTTTTGCGCGATCCACATCCGAAACAGGGATCACAACGATCTCGAGCTTGAGATCGACTGTGCGCGATGTCACTGGCCTGGCGTCGGCTGGATGGTTCATCTCGGTGGTGGTCATGTCGAACTCCTGGTTTGAGGTGCGGGCTCGCGACCGAGACCCGCTTCTGACACCACGACTTTCGCTCAGACCGGGGAATATTGCTCGTTATGGGATGTTATGGCTCGTTAGCGGTTGCGAGCGCGGCCGCGTCCTCAGGCGACCGCGAGCGGCATTGTTATGGTCACGCGTGTACCCCCCTGCCCGGCCTCGCCCTGCATCCGGGCACTGATGCTGCGCGCCAGGCCTTCCAGTATCCGGCTGCCGGCGCCCTGAAGCGGCCCGGTCGCGCCGACACCATTGTCGGTCACCGTGCAGAGCCAGCTGCCCTCGTGGTTCGCCACCTCGATGCGGATCAGCGCGCCCTTCTTGTTCGAAAAGGCATGCTTTGCCGCATTCGTGACCAGCTCCGTCAGCATCAGTGCAAGCCGGTGGCACTGCCATGCCGGCAGCGTGCCGCTTTCGATCGATGCCTCGCAGCGAATGCCGGCCGGCTCCAGCACTGCTTCGGACAGCGCGCCAAACAGACTTTCGAAGAAGGCCTCGACCGAGATCATCGCAAGATCGTCATTGTCGGACAGAAGTTGATAGAGCCTGCCGAAAGCGACGATGCGCCGCTCCAGCCGGTCTACTGCAACCGACATGTCCCTGGTCCCGGCCCGCGTGAAATCGCGGCGGACCGACGCACCCAGAAGCGTCAGGGTGTTCTTCATACGATGGTGCGACTCGCGCAGCACGAGTTCCCAGTCACGCGAGACATCGTCGAGATTGGCGACAAAACCTGATCGAACGCTCCTGTCATTCGGCCGAGAGTTGATTTCGGGCATGGTAGCCTCCCCCCGCTGGAAATAGGCCTAACTCGAAGCCTATACTGATGCAGACCCGCGGCTCACGCTCGTTAGACTTTGCAAGATTCTGTTATGATCGGAAGGCACGTGATACTTGCATGACGCGAGCGATGCATCAGTTCTGATGCGCACTGCCGAACTTTCACGCTTTCCGCATAAGCCGTTCGCGTTTAAGCAAAATTCATTGCGCTTCGCCCATGCTCTTTCGACCGGATCTCGTGCCCGTTGCTCGATTTCGCCGCTTTCGGCCGGTTTACTCATGGTCTGGTTCTGGTAGATCGAACAGACAGCAGCACTTTCCTTTCGCTGGAGTCACGCCGCGTGCCAGAGACGAACGACCAGGACTCGGCGATTTCCTTCGGGGCCTTTCGGCTGCTCCCCCGGTCGCGGCTGCTTGAGAAGGATGGCGTCCCGGTTCATCTTGGCGGCCGTGCGCTCGACATTCTGATCTTTCTCGCCCAACGTGCCGGCGAGGTCGTCGACAAGCGGGAATTGGTCAAGCGGATCTGGGCCGACGTGAATGTCGACGAAGGCAGCCTGCGCTTCCACATCACGACCCTGCGCAAGGCCCTGGGCGATGCCGGCGAAGGCTCCCGTTATGTCGTCAACGTGCCCGGCCGCGGCTATTGTTTCACGGCTCCCCTGCTCCGCACCGCGCCTGCAGAGAGCCGGCCAGGCGCGACTGTGTCCGCGCTCCGCTCCATACCTGCACCCCTCGCGAAGATGATTGGCCGAGACGACGCCGTCGAGAAAATCGCGACTGAACTTTCCCTGCATCGGTTCGTCACCATCGTCGGCCCCGGCGGCATCGGCAAGACATCGGTTGCGCTCGCCGTCGCGCATGGTCAGCGTGCGAACTTCGACGGCCAGGTCTGCTTCGTCGATTTTGGCGCGCTGACGGAGCCGCGGCTCGTTCCCGGCACGATTGCCGCGGCGCTTGGCCTGACCGTCAATTCCGACGACCCGATACCCGGCCTGCTGATGTCGTTGCGCAGCCGCCGGACTCTGCTGGTCCTCGACAGCTGCGAGCACATCATCGACGAGCTCGCGCCGCTGGCCGAGCGCATCGTGCAGGAAGCTCCGGAGTTGCATGTTCTCGCCACCAGCCGCGAATCCCTTCGCACCGAGGGCGAACGGGTGTACCGGCTGTTTCCGCTGGATTGTCCGCCCCAACGCGACGGACTCAGCATGGCCGACATCCTGGCCTATCCGGCGAGCGAGCTCTTCGTCGAGCGAATTGCCGAAAGCCTGGGCGAATTCGAACTCAGCGAAGAGGATGCGCCTCTCGTCGCCGACATCTGCCGGCGCCTGGACGGTATTGCGCTTGCGATCGAGCTTGCCGCCGGACGGGTCAACGCCTACGGGATCGCCGGCACGGCCTCGCTGCTCGACAGCCGTTTCTCGCTCCTGTGGCGGGGACGGCGCACCGCTATACCTCGGCACCAGACGCTGAGCGCGGCGCTGAGCTGGAGCTACGACCTCCTGCCCCAGACCGAGAGTGCGACACTGCGCGGCCTGTCGGTTTTCGTCGGGCCATTCACGCTGGAAGCTGCGCTCGCCGTCGCCGCATGTCAGGGCATCGACGAGGCGGAAGCGGTCGAAGCGATCTCGAACTTGCTGTCGAAATCCCTGATTGCAACGTCGCCCGCGGAACGGCGGCTGAGATACCGCCTGCTCGACACGACCCGCGCCTTCGCGGGCGACAAGCTCGTCGAGAGCGGAGAAGCGGCCCGCGTCGCGCGCGCCCACGCCGAGTATTTCCGCGACTTCCTGCACGACATTTCCGTCAAATCGACGGGCATGCAGAGCGCGGGTGGGTTCCTGCCCTATGCCGATCACCTGCCGAATGTGCGGGCCGCGCTGACCTGGAGCTTTTCAGAGGCTGGCGACCGCGCGGTTGCCGTGGACCTGGCGGCGGCGGCTGCACAGTTCTTCCTCGAGCTCACATTGCTGACGGAATGCCATAGCTGGACCCAGCAGGCGCTCGCCTATGCCGGCAACATCGACAGTCGCCAGGAAATGACATTGCAGGCGGCTCTCGGCGTCTCCGTGATGTTCACGCAAGGCAACACCGAGGGAGTCCACGCGGCGTTCACGCGAAGCCTGCAACTGGCCGAGGCGCTCGACGACCTGCACTGGCAGCTCTGGCTGTTGCGCGGGCTGCACATCTACCTGACCCGGGTCGGAGATTTTCACGGCGCGCTCGGCACCGGCGTACAGGCCAAAAGCGTCGCCAGGAAGCTGAACGATCCGACCAGCACGCTGAACGTCGAGTGGATGCTGGGTGTGGCGCATCATCTGATCGGGAACCAGGACAAGGCCGTCCAGTTCTGCGAAAGCGCGATGGTGCACAATCCGGGCTCACAGCGACTGAATATCGGCCATCTCGGCTATGACGACCGCATTGTCGCGTTGGTCGCTCTGGCGCGCGGGCTCTGGCTCAGCGGGCGACCCGATCGTGCGATCGAGACGGCCAGATACACGGTGCGCGAGGCCGAGCAACTCGAGCAGCCCCTGACGCTCGGCATTTCCCTGATCTGGACCGTCTACGTGTTTCTGTGGGTCGGCGACTGGGCCAGCGCCGAAAGCCTGATCGATCGACTGATCGACCATGCAGCACGGCACTTCCTCGGCCCCTATCAGGCGGTCGGCATCGGCCAGAAGGGCGAGCTTCTGCTCCGCCGCGGGGACATCGCAGGCGGCATCGAGCACCTTCGCCGCAGCCAGGCGACTCTGGACGCCACCCGGCACCGGATCATGACGACGGTGTTTGCAACGGCGCTCGCGGAGGGTCTGGCGGCCCAGAACGAGGCCGATGCGGCTTTGCGCACAATCGACGCAGCCATCGCCCAGATCGGCGATCACGGCGAATCCTTCGATATGCCGGAAATGCTCCGGGTCAAGGCGGACATCCTGGTCCAATCCGCCAGGGCGACGGAGGCCGAAGTCTGTCTCCAGCAATCGCTTGCCTTGTCGCGACGGCAATGTGCGCGCGGCTGGGAGCTGCGAGGGACGATGAGCCTGGCTCGCGTCTGGGAGCGGGCCGGACGGAAGGGCGACGCGCAGGCCCTTCTGGCGCCGCTTGTCGCGCAATATCAGGAAGGCCTGTCGAGCCGTGACCTCGTCGCCGCCAGAGGGTTCCTGAGTGCTCTGAATTAAGAGCATCTTCAACGAGATACCGCCCGATTGGGCCCTTGCAACTCCTAACAACTTCTAACACGCCAAGCCGCATCCGCCCCGCCATGGTGCTGGGAATTCATGGTGGATGCAGTGAGACATGGCACTTCTTGACGATGCGATCGACGCCTGCGGGGCCTTGGCCCGCTGGAACAGCTTGAGCCGCTTCACGCTGCATCTTTCCGTTGGTGGGGCCCTGTTCTCCGACGCCGGACATGCCCGCGAATTCAAGGATGTCACAGCGGAAGGATCGACCCGGACACAATCGGTCCGCTTCACCGGCATCACCGGTGGCGAGCGGTCCGGCGCGTTTGCGCCGGACGCGATCACGATCGAAAGCCTGGATGGTCAGGTGCTGCGGACCTGGCGCAATCCGAGCCTTGCTTTCCCGACCAATGGCACACATGCGCTGGCGGACGAATTGCATCTGGTCTTCTTCTGCGGCGTCGCGATCTGGAACTATCTCACCACGCCATTCCTCCTCGCCCATCCAGATGTCGTGGTGGAGGAGCTGGCGCCGTGGCAGGAAAATGCCGACACGTGGCGACGTCTTCGCGCGCAATTCCCTCCGAGCCTCATCAACCTTGCGACCGAGCAAGTCTTCTATTTCGATGAGAACGCTCTGCAGCGACGAACTGATCACGATCTCCTGGGCGCACGTGTTGCGCATTATTCGTGGGCCCATGAGAACTTCGACGGCATCGTGGTTCCAACCCTTCGGCGCACGCAGACGCTGCTGGCGGACGGAACTGTCGTCGCCAAGCCCGTGTTGATCGACGTCGAGATATTCGATGCCGTCTTCGAGTGATGGCGTTAGCTAGCCCTCATCCAGCATCGCCCGTGCCGCTTTCAGGTCGGCGGTGTCAAATCCTTCCGAGAAGCGGGCGTAGGTTTGGGCGAGATCGTCGGGCGGATTTCGAACGCCTTGGCGGAGCCGTAGCCGCGCCAACGACATCTCACTCCGCAATCGCCAGGATAGGGCCCCCTGCCGTTCGGCCATCGCGATCGACGCTACAAAACTTGCTTCGGCAGTGTCCAGTTCGTCACCGCGCGCCTCGAGCTCGCCGCGCAGGCGCAGGAGCTCCGGCATGTCGAAGGCCGCGCCTTCGGGCCCGATGCGCGCGATCATCTCGTGCAGAACACCGCGTGCTTCCATCAATTGTCCGAGTGCGGCCAGACCCTGTGACAGTTCGGCGATGAAAGCCGACGCGTAGAGCTCATAGCGATCCGCATGCAGGCGCGGTAACGCGGTCCGCAGCAAGTCGATCCCGCCCCTCACCTCGCCACGGGCGATCATGGTTTGGGCCCGAAATCCAGTCGCGACAGCCTCGTAAGGCGCAAGCCCATGCAGGCCGGCATGCGCCGCAAGTCGCTCGGTCAACGCCTCGACGGTGCCCCACTCGCCGACCCAGCCAAATAACGAGGCCGACCAGCACAGCGCAATGCAATGCATCACGACGTCACGCGGCGCAGCCGCACCGATGAGCGGACGAACGCATTCGACCGCACGGTCAGGAAAGCCACGCAACCACAGGACCCGCGCCAAGGGAATCTGCGGTGTGCGCGAGTAGGCGAAATGACCGGGCTGCGTCCCGCGCAGCGCCGCATCTTCGCGCACGCCCTCGTCCAAATGGGCTTGCGCCTCGGCCTGGTTGCCGACGAGATGATAGGACACGCCGACCAGGGCCTTGCTCCCGGCGATTCCCGCGGTATCGCCGATCAGGCGCGCGACCCGCTCGGCCTCCAGCGCGATCGGGATCAGGTGCCGGAAGTCGCCGGTCCGGCGATAGAACATGTTCAGCCGCGACAGCAGCCTGAACTTGTTGGCATGGTCGCCCAGCGCGTCCGCGATCTCCAGCCCGCGCTTCAGCGCGCTCTCGGCCTGCTCACTGTTGCGTTCCGTGAACATGAAAGCGTGGCCGAGCGCCGACTGGAGCTCGAGCTCCCACTGGCTACCGCGATTGGTGCCGTCAAGCATCGCAAGCGCGCGCTGGGACCAAAGGCGCGCCTCGTTGAGCAGATTGAGCTCGACGAACAGCCGGGCGCAACTCCCCGCGAGCGGCACGCGCAAATCGGCGCCAAGATCGTTGGCATAGCTCCATTCCAGCGCGGCGCGGGCATCGGCGAGCCGGCTCGCCCGGCCCTGCGAACGCAAGGCCTGATCGCTGCCGACCGCCTCAGTCATGCTGGTTTCCAGCGAGCGATGAACATATCCGGCATGCCGGCACGCGATCGCTTGCGCCTCGCCGGCTTCGACCAGCTTCTGAAGCGCATAAGCGCGCGTGGCGTCGAGCAGGCGATAGCGACGCGAAGCGCCATCCGGCCTTGTCGACACCAGCGACTTGGCCACCAGCAGGTCCAGCGCATCGACGACACGGTCGACCGGCTCATTTTCAGCCGCCGCGATCGCGATCACGTCCTGAAGCGTGAAAGAGCCCGCGAAGATGGCGAGCCGCGGAAGCACGATACGCTCGGCCTCCCCGATCAGGCCAAAGCTCCAGTCAAGCGTGGCGCCGAGGGTCTGTTGCCGCGGCGGCGCCGTGCGCCGGCCGCGCCATTCGAGTTTCAACCGGCTGTCGAGCTGCGCGGCCATCCCCCGCAACCCGTAGACGCCGACGCGCGCGGCGGCGAGCTCGATCGCGAGAGCAATGCCGTCCAGCTTGCCACAGATCTCGGCTAGGACCTCCGCGTCCTCGTCGGCGACCTCGGCCCTGTGACCGGCCGCATTGGCGCGCTCCATGAACAGGCGCGCCGCCGGATAATTCAACATCTCGTTTGCGCTGAGACCGGCACCCTGCGGCGGACCCGGCAGCGGAACGAGCTCGAAGATCTGTTCGCCTTCCACTAGCAGCGACTCGCGGCTGGTCGCCAGAAGGCTGACGCCCGGCGCCTCGCGATGAATGGTCTCCGCGAGGCGTGCGACCTCGTCGATCACATGCTCGCAGCTGTCGAGGACCAGCAACAGGCGGCGCCCGCGCAGAAAGTTGACGACGCTGCCGGTCGGATCGGAATGATGAACGACGAGACCCAGCGCGGCGGCGAGCGTGCTGACGACGAGCGCCGCATCCTTCAAGGGACCGAGGTCGAGAAAATGAACGCCGCCCTCGAACGTCTCCCACATCTCGTGCGCAAGAGCGATCGCGACGGTGGTCTTGCCGATGCCGCCGGGACCTCTGAGCGTGATGAAGCGCTCGCTGAGCAGGCGCGCCGCCAGCTCCGGCAGGACGTCGTCACGCCCGATCATCCGGTCCAGGCGATGCGGCAAGGGCAATTGCGATGCCACGCTTCCGGCGGCCCGCGGCGCGGGTTTTGACGCCGGCAGGCGCTCGCCGCGCTCGACTGCTGCGACGAAGCAATAGCCCCGGCTCGGGATGTTCGTGATGTAGCGGGTACCGTCCTTGCCGTCGCCCAGAACCTTTCGGAGTTCGGCGACATGGACCCGCAGGCTGATCTCCTCGACGGCCAGACCGGACCACGCATAAGCAAGGATCTCACCCTTCGGAACGACCTCGCCGGCGCGGCTCACCAGCAAGCGCAAGATGTCCATGGCCCGGCTGCCCAGCTTGACCGGCACACCGTCCCGCTCGAGCAGGCGCGACCGGAGGGAGAACGGCCCGAACGAGACCGCATCGAGATCGAGGCTCGCGGAGCCTTTGCCACGCGCGGCATTTTCTAGCGGGAGCTCGGTCACTTGGGACTCACAGGCCAGACTCAACGGACGAAAGCATGAGCAAGCTCTGCTTCATCGGACGGAGTGCAGCAACAGCCGGCAGTATAACACCGCCCCGCGTTCGATCCAAGCCTTTGAAATATTGACGAAAATCGAGATTCCCGCAACCAGCCGCCGCACCCCGTCTGCTCCCACATAATCTAACACATCCTAATCACCCCTAACGGGCTTCCAAACCAGCTCGCGCCTATCCTGTCAGCATACCGAGGATGCGAGTCCACCGGTCATGGCGAACGACCGCGAAGCTCAGAGGGAATAAGCGATGCTGACCGAATTGCAGGAAACCGACGCCCGCATCGATCTTCCGGCCGGCCCGAGAGATCACCAAGCACCTCACGCGGCGCAGGAGATCGCGCGGGAAGCCAGGTGGCGTCAGATCGTTTGCGGCGCGCAGGCCGCGCTGGACGACATCACGATCTCGCGATGGGACGACTCGCGGGAGGCCTCGTGGCACGTGGCGACAACGCCGCCCGACCGGTATTTCGTCGGCATCGCGTTGAAGGCAACGCGCGCCACCCTGACCAGGGAGCGCCGGATCATCTTCGATGGCACCATGCCGTCGGGTACCCTGTATGTCAGCGCTCCGTCGAGACAGCTGAGCGCTCAATTCCAGGCGCCTTGCGCCTTCCTGCACTTCCACATCTCTGCGGAGCATTTCCCGACACGATGGGCGCAGGGCGCAGCCGAAGGGCTCGACGACCTCGTTCTGTTGCGCGATCCGCTCGCATCGGGACTGGCCAAGGCACTCGCCGAGCAAGGCGATGCCCCGGGCCACCAATTTGCCCGTTGTATCGGCGAGATCCTTGCGATGCATCTGGCCCGGCCCGAGCTCCCGCGCGCCAAGGTCAATGCCTTGCCGAAATGGCGCCTGCGGCGCGTCGAGCAACATATCACCGCTCATTTCGAACGCAGCATCAGTCTGTCCGAGCTCGCCAATGTCGCAGGCCTGTCGAGGATGCATTTTGCCGCGCAGTTCCGTGCTGCGACCGGGTACCGTCCTCGCGAATACCTGCTCAATCATCGGATCGAGCACGCAAAGTCGCTGCTGACGACAACGCAGCGGCCGCTGGCCGAGATCGCACTTGCCGTCGGGTTCAGCACCCAGGCGCATTTCTCGACCGTGTTCAAGCGCATCAGCGACCAGACTCCGGCGCGATGGCGCGCTGCCGCCAGGAACGAACGGCCCGAGCTTGAAAGTTCTCCGCGACGCCGGCTTCCGCAAGACACGGATTGGGCCGTCAATGGACCCTACGCAAATGCGCTGTGAGGCGTTCAACAGCCGCGACACGGCTCCCCTGTTGCTCCCGTTCAACCCGAGGCGCGCACTGTCGCTGTCGCCTCAAAGTCCAGCACGGGTGCGGCCGCGAGCAACGCTTTGGTATAGTCGTGCTGCGGACGGTCGAAGATATCGTCGCGCGAGCCTTGCTCGACAATCCGGCCGCCCTGCATCACCACGACCCTGTCAGCCACCTGCTCGACGGCTGCGAGATCGTGGCTGATGAACAGGCAGGCGAAGCCATATTGCGCCTGGAGCCGCTCGAGCAGTTTCAGCACCTGAGCCTGGATGGTCATGTCGAGTGCCGAGACCGGCTCGTCCGCGACGACAAAGGCCGGCTCGCGGACGATGGCGCGCGCGATCGCGATCCGCTGCCGCTGACCGCCGGACAATTCATGTGGCCAGCGCTTGCCGAGGCCACCAAGGCCAACCTCCTCCAGCATCGCCTCGACACGCCGATCACGTTCGCCCACCGCCAATTGTGCGACGTGACGGAGCGGCTCGGCCACGATCTCGCCGACGCGCATGCGCGGATCGAGTGAGGAATAAGGATCCTGGAACACGAGCTGCGAGGCGAGGCGAAACTCACGGTCGACGGTGGCCGTCACGTCCCTGCCCCGGAACCTGATCTCGCCGCCCGACGTCGGGATCAACCGCAGCATGGCACGGCCAAGCGTGGTCTTGCCCGAGCCGCTGCCGCCGACCACAGCGACCGTTTCGCCCGCGGCGATGTCGAGGTCGACGCCGTTGACGGCGGAGACACCGGTATCGCGGCGGAACAGCCGCTGCCGCCCGGCGAATCCGACCTTGAGGTCTCGCACGCTGACAAGGGGCTCGCCGGCTTGCCGGGCTTTGGTCGTGGCGCCGCGGCGCGGCAGGGCTTCGACCAGCCGCCTGGTATAGGCCTCCTGCGGCGAGAACAGGATTTGTCGCGTCGTGCCGGTCTCGACCATCCTGCCCTGGCGCAACACCAGCGCGCGCTGAGCGTAGCGCGACACCAGTCCAAGATTGTGGGTGATCAGCATCACCGAGGTGCCATGATCGCGGGCGAGCCCGACCATGAGATCGAGCACCTCGCGTTGCGTCAGCGTATCCAGTGCCGTGGTCGGCTCGTCCGCGATCAGCAGCTTTGGCTTCAGCAGCATCACCGAGGCCAGCATGATGCGCTGGCGCATGCCGCCGGAGAATTCGTGCGGATAGGCTTCAAAGGTCCGCTCGGGATCGCGGATCTGTACGCGCGCCAGCATGTCCAGGCAGCGCCGCTTGATCTCGCGCTTGCTGATCCGTTCGTGCAGGCCGAGCCCCTCCGCCATTTGCGCGCCGACGCTGATGGCCGGGTTGAGCGAGACCATCGGCTCCTGGAACACCATGCCGACGGCAGGACCGCGCAAGGCGCGCATCTGTCGCGCCGATGTGGTGGCAAGATCGATACCGTCGAGCACGATACGGCCGCCGGTTTTGCGCAGCCCCGGCGGCAACAGGCCGAGCACGGCACGTGCGGCCGCCGTCTTGCCGCTGCCGGATTCGCCGACAATTGCGAGGAATTCGCCGCGATCGACGATGAAGGAGATATCGTCGACGATCGCGGCCTTGCTGGCCGATGCCTCGATGCGCAAATTCTCGACCGACAGCAGCGTCATCCGTGCGCCATCCTGGGGTCGAGCCGATCGCGCAAGGAATCGCCGAGCAAATTGATGCCGAGCAGCGTCAGCGCAATGCACAGGCCCGGCGCGATCGAGAGCCACGCCGCGGTCTCCATGAACGGGCGGCTCGCCGCCAGCATGTTGCCCCAGGTCGGCGCCGGCGGCGGCACTCCGAGGCCCAGGAAGCTCAGCGCACTCTCGGCCAGCAGCACCCAGCCGAACATGCTGGTCGCGAGCACTGCGACCGGCGCGATCGCATTCGGCATTACGTGCCGGATCATCGAATAGACTTCCGAATTGCCGATCACGCGCGAGGCCTCGACATATTCCTTCTCGCGGATCGACAGCACGGTGCCGCGCACCACGCGGACCACCGACGGGATGTAGGCAAGGCCAAGTGCCAGGATCAGCCCGGTCTTGTTGGCGCCGACCACGATCATGACGGCCAGCGCCAGCAGAATGCCGGGGAACGCGAGGAGCGCGTCGTTGACCGCCATGATGATGCGGTCGGTCCAGCCCCTGATGTAGCCGGCCGCACAGCCGATCACCATGCCGGCCGCAACGGCGAGCAGCACCGTAACCAGGGCGATCACGACGCTAGCGCCTGCGCCGACCATGATGCGGCTCAGCACGTCGCGGCCGAATTCATCCGTGCCGAGCCAATGCAGCGACGACGGCGCCTGCAACCGCGCGCGCAAATTGATCCGCAGCGGGTCGAACGGCGTCCAGAAGGCCCCGGTGATAGCTGCGCCGAGCAGGAACGCCATCAAGACGCTACCGATCGCGGTGTTGGCGCGCACTCTCATGCCACCGTCACCCTGGGATCGAACAGGGGATAGCAGAGATCGACGACGAGGTTGACCACGACATAGATCATCGCCGTGAACAGCAGGCAGCCCTGCACGACCGGATAGTCGCGGGCGAAGATCGAATCGACCAGCAGACGGCCGAGGCCGGGCAGCGTAAACACCGTCTCGATCACGGCAATGCCGCCGAGGAGATGGCCGAGCACGAGGCCGATCAGCGTCCAGGTCGGCGCGAAGGCGTTGGGCAGGACGTGCCGCGCGAGCACCCGCCACTCCGGCACGCCCTTGGCCCGCGCATGTGTGACATATTCGAGCCGCAGCACTTCGATAGACGCGGCTCGCGCCATACGCGTGAGCACGCCGATCTCGACCATGGTCAACGTCGCGATCGGCAAGACGATGAAACTCGCCGCCTGCCAGAAATTTTCGGTGAACGGGACATAGCCGATCACCGGCAGCCATTTCAGCTTGAGCCCGAACAACAGCAGCAGCAGAAGACCGAGCCAGAAGCTCGGGATCGACAACAGCAGCGTGGCGCCGCCGACGACGGAGAGATCGAGCAGGCTGTTCTGCTTCCAGGCCGCGACGAGACCTGCCGGGACCGCGATGCAGGCCGCCGCCGCAACCGCCACCAGCACGATGACGGCGCTGACCTGGAAACGATCGAGGATCAGCGGCAGCACCGCGAGGTTGTTGGTGATGGAGTGCCCGAAATCGCCGGTCGCAAGCTTTGCGATCCAGTGCATGAACTGAACAGGGATCGGCTGGTCGAGCCCGAGCTGGGCGCGCAGCTGCGCCGCTTGCGCGGGATCGGCGCCATCGCCGAGCATCACCTGCACGGGATCGCCTGGAATGAGCCGGACCAGCGCAAACACTCCGATCGCGACCAGCAGCAAGGTCGGGATCGTCATGAGCAGCCGTCGCGCGAGGTAACCCAGCATGCCGCGCCCTCGCCTACTCGACCGTGACGCCCCAGAACCGTGGCTCCGGATAGAGCCAGCCGGCATAGCCCTTGATGCTTTTGCGCAGCGCCGTGAGCTCGGCACCGTTGAACAGCACGATCATCGGTACGTCGGCGATAAAACGCTTGTGCATTTCGTCGAACAGCGCCTGCCGCTTCGCGGTGTCGTCGATCATCATCGACTGGCGCAGCATCTCCTGTCCTTCCGGATTGTCCCAGACCTTGCGCGGCTGCGTCGATTTCGGCCCGGTCAGCATCTCGAAGCTCAGGGAGGGATCGAGCCGGGCCGAATAGACGAAGGCCATCGACTGATAGTCGCCGCGATTGTAGCGGTCGAGCTGCGCCGCCCAGTCCATCACCTCGAGCTCGATATTGATGCCTGCGCCTTGCGCCATCGCCTGCACCAGCACGGAGGCGTCGAACACGAAGCTGTAGCGCTTGTTGGTGATCATCTTGATCGGCTGGCCGCGATAGCCGGCTTCCACCAGGAGTTTCTTCGCCTCCGCGATGTTCTGCTCGTAGCCGCGCGACTGCGCCTCGCTGTAGAAGGGGCTGCCGAGCGGCAACGCGGAATTGTTGGGACGCGCAGTACCCTGCGTCACCGCATCGACGATCTGCGCGGTGTCGATCGAGAGCGCGATAGCGCGGCGGATCCGAACATCCTTCAGCAGCGGATCCCTGGTCTGGAACAGGATGCCGGTGAGGCCGAGCGCGGGCGTGATGCTGAGCTGGACCTCGGGGCGCGACTTGAGCTCTTCGAGATCGGGGATCGACAGGCTCATGATGACGTCGAGCGAGCCGCTCAACAGGCCGGCCTTCGCCGCCGAGCTGTCCGGGATCACGTTGAAGCGTACGCGATCGACCTTGACATCCTTGGCGCCGGTGTAGCCGGTGCGCGGCTCGCTACGCGAGACATAGCCGTCGAAGCGGACGATATCGAGATATTGTCCCCGCTTCCATTCGGCAAGCTTGAACGGGCCGGTGCCGATCGGGGCGATCCACTTGCCGTCCGCCCCGACGGAATCCCGGTGGATGACCGCGGTCTGACCGCAATCGGGCCGCGCCAGAGTCGGGAGGAACAACGCCGTCGCCTGATCGAGCGTAATGGCAACCGTCAGCGGGTCCGGCGCCTCAACCTTTTCGATCCGCGCGATGCCGGTGGCGCTGAACTCGGAGAGGCAGCGCCATTGCGTCGCCGGGTCGAGCCAACGCTTCAGCGACCAGACCACATCGTCCGCGGTCATCGTCGCGCCGTTGTGGAACTTGACGCCTTGCCGAAGATGAAATGTGTAGGTCTTGCCTTCGTTCGAAACGGTCCAGCTCTCCGCCAGCATCGGGCCGATCGACGTATCGTCGCGGAAGGCGACCAGCCCTTCCACGAGGTGCGCAACCACCGCATCCGTGTTGGCATCGCGATTGGTGCCGGGATCGATCGAGCGGATGTCGGCATTGAGCCGCGTCCTCAGCAATGTCTCGGCACCGGCCTTCCCCAGCGTGGCCAACAGCGCCAGCACAGCCAGACCGACCGCCCATGCCGGCGATGGCCGACGCCGCCGCATCACGCCGCCCCCGCCGCAGCCGACCGCTCAAACGCCGCCCGCCCGATCTCGTCGATCTCGAGCCGGTAAGTGGTGAACTCGCGATTGAGCGACGGCAGTGGTGCCGCCTGCATCAGCCCACTCGCCGGCTCCATCAGGATCATCGCCACAGTGGCGCTGAGATTGTTGCTGAGATTGCGGCGCGGCGGGCGGCAGACCGACCAGGGATAAGCGAACTCGTCGAACAGGGCATCCTTGACGGTGTCGAAGGTGATGCGGCCGACATGGGGCCGGAGCAGATCGCGAACGCGGATGTCGCGGTAGAGACTGTCGGGCGTCTCGGCGACGCCGGTGTCCTTCAACTTGCCGAGCGCAACCGGGCTCACGAAGTGATTGGCGTGAACCAGAAGTCCGTCCTGCGGGTGGACCTGAAAGGTCTCATCCGGCGCACACTCGAAATCGATCGCAACGCCTTCGCGGTGGCTTACGATCATGTTGTTCGCCGCGGATTTCCTGGTGCTATAGACCGCGCGCATCGCGAGCGCCAGGTGCTCGTACTCCAGAACCTTGCGGCGGATCAGCGCCAGCGGCACGCCGGCCTGGCGGTAGTCGCGGTCACTTTGGAGATAGTTTGCGGTGATCGCAATGCCGACCGCATTGAAGCCGCAACGGCCGAGTGCGCCGGCCTCGGTGAAGGTCATGAGATCCGGGCCATCGTCGCGCCGCACCTTCAGCACCACCGCGGTCTCGGCGCATTCGCGCTTCCAGTCCCAGTTCTGAGCATGGATCAGGCGACCACTGGCGGTTGCCTGCGGCATCACGACGACGCCGGTGCAGCCGTCCGGATCTTCCGGCGTCTTCAGCCGCGCGCGGACCGCCGGGTTTGCAAGCTTGATGATCTCGGTGCGGGCGTTGAGCAGGACGATATCCTCGAACGGAATATCGGCGCCTTCGGCGATGCCGCGCATCTCTTCGATATAGCTCGGCTCGAACGCCTCAATGACGGGGAGATAATCCCGCACCAGCTCGGCCACGCCCTTCGCATCGAGCGAAAGCTCCTTCAACTGCGCGAAGTAGTGCGATGTCCCCTTCTTGATGCGGGCCACGGCCTTCTGCCCGTATTGGCGTCCACGTTCGCGCGGCGGACCGGAGATTTCGATCAGGGGAAAGGGCTCGACCATGGGACGCCAGGTTCCTTTTGAAGTTCCTTTTGCTTTCCGAGAGAGCCTAATGTACTTCGTGATGACATGAAACAAAAATCTTCAACCTTGAAATCAGCCCTGGAAAGGACGCCCCCAAGCCGGCTCCAGCGCGAATTGTCCGCAGGGATCATCGACCTGATCCGAAGCGAGGGACTTGCGCCGGGGACCCGCCTTGCCGAAGTCGCGCTGGCCGAGCGCCTCCAGGTCTCGCGCACGCCGGTGCGTGCGGCGCTGAAGCTGCTGGCGCGGCGCAAGCTCGTGCGTGCCGGCGAGAGCCGTGGTTATTTCGTCACCGACACGACCCCTGTTCCGCACAAGGCGCCGCCGAAGCCGAGCCCCGACGAGACCGACCGGCTGTTCCTTGCGATCGCGCGCGATCGCCGCGCCAAGCGGCTGCCCGACGAGGTGTCCGAGCGCGACCTGATGCAGCGCTACGATACGACGAGGCCCGTCGTGCAGCGCGTGCTCGCCAAGCTCGCCGAAGTTGCCGCCGTGCAGCGCAAGCCGGGGCATGGCTGGCGCTTCCAGCCGACGCTCGGGGATACGCAGGCGCGCGACGAAAGCTATCGCTACCGCCTTCTGATCGAGCCCGCCGGCCTGCTCGAGCCGGGCTTCCGGCTTGATCCGGCATGGGCCGCCGAGATGCGCCGCCGTCATCAGGAGATGCTGGCAATGCCGTGGAGCGACACGCTCAGCATCGCGCTCTACGAGATGAACGCGGCCTTCCATGAAGGCCTCGCCGCCGCATCAGGTAACCGCTATCTGCTGGTCGCCGTTCAGCAGCAGAACCGGCTGCGGCGCTTCGGCAACTATGACTGGACCTTCGGCCATGAGCGCGTGATCGTGAACTGCCGCGAGCATCTCGGCATTCTCGATCAGCTCGAATCCGGCCAGAACGAGGCTGCTGCGGCGCTGCTGCGCCGGCACCTCGAAGGCGCCCAAAAACTCAAGCGCAGCCCGGCCAACTCCACCGCTCCATCCCGCCGGGCGCTGGGCAGCATCGGCTAGACCCTTTCCGTTCCGATGGAATCGGAACGGGGCTCTAGATTCTTGGTTTGACGCGTTTTCTTTACGCGAACCGGTACCCACTTCGCTCGAAAACGCTCTAGCTATCTCTTCATCCCGCCGGCAGCGCATCGAGGTGGCAGGCCACCCATTGCTCGCCCTCGACTGAGCGAAGCTGCGGCTCTTCCGTCCGGCAGCGATCGAACACGTAGGGGCAGCGGGTGTGGAAGCGGCACCCGCTCGGCGGATTGATTGGGCTCGGCACGTCGCCCCCGAGGATGATGGGATTGCGCTGCGCACCGGGCTCCGGCAACGGAACCGCCGAGAGCAGCGCCTTGGTGTAGGGATGCCTGGGCGCGGCAAAGATCTCCCGGCGCGGCGCGACCTCGACGATCTTGCCGAGATACATTACCGCGACGCGATGGGTCATGTGCTCGACGATCGCGAGATCATGGCTGATGAACAGCAGCGCGAGGCCAAACTCGCGCTGAAAATCCTGCAGCAGGTTCACGATCTGCGCCTTGACCGAGACGTCGAGCGCCGAGACCGCCTCGTCACAGACGATCAGCTCGGGCTCGGCCGCGAGCGCCCGTGCAATACCGATGCGCTGACGCTGGCCACCGGAGAATTCGTGCGGCCTGCGGTTGAGCGCTTCCCGCGGCAGGCGCACCGTGTCCATCAGCGCCGTCACACGGGTCTCGAGATCGGCCGCAGATTTAGCGAGGCCGAAATTGCGGATCGGCTCGGCCAGGATGTCGCGCACGCGCATACGCGGATTGAGGCTCGAGAACGGATCCTGGAACACCACCTGCATGCGTTGCCGCAGCTGACGCATCGTGCTCGGATGCGCGTCGTCGATGCGCTGGCCGTCCAGGATCACCTGGCCGGAGGTCACGTCGAATAGCCGCAGGATGGCACGGCCGACCGTCGACTTGCCGCAGCCGGACTCGCCGACCAGCGACAGCGTCTCGCCGCGCGCGATCTCGAAGGAGACGCCGTCGACCGCATAGACCCATTCGGACTTACGGCCGAAGAGACCTTTGTTGACTGGAAAGTGCTTCTTGAGGTCGTTGACCTGGAGCAGCGGAGGACTCATGCCGCGATTGCCCCCTTGGCGGAGTAGTGGCAGGCGGCGATATGGCGAGGCGCCTTTTCTTCAAGCCCCGGCGCATACTGCCGGCAGAGATCAGTCGCAAGCGCGCAGCGGCCCGCGAAGACGCAGCCGGTGATGGGCTTGCGGAGATCGGGCACCTGTCCGGGAATTTCGGCAAGCCGCCTCGCGGCACCGGTCAGCGAAGAGCCCAGCCTCGGCACCGCGCCAAGCAGGCCCTGCGTATAGGGATGACGCGGCGAGCGGAACAGCTCGGCCACCGGCGCCTCCTCGACCTTGCGGCCCGCATACATCACCATGACGCGCTCGGCGATCTCGGCGACCACGCCGAGATCGTGGGTGATCAGGATGATCGCCGCACCCACGCGGCTTTTCAGGTCCAGCATCAGCTTCAGGATCTGCGCCTGGATGGTCACGTCGAGCGCGGTCGTCGGCTCGTCCGCGATCAGAAGCTTGGGATTACAGGCGAGCGCGATCGCGATCATCACGCGCTGGCGCATGCCGCCGGAAAGCTGGTGCGGATATTCGCGCACGCGCCGCTTCGGCTCGGGAATGCCGACCAGCGTCAGCATTTCGATCGCATGCGCCTCGGCGGCCTGCTGGTCCAGACCCTGATGGATCATCAGCGTCTCGCGGATCTGGCGACCGACCGTCAGCACCGGATTGAGGCTGGTCATCGGCTCCTGAAAGATCATCGAGATGTCGTTGCCGCGGATCGCGCGCATCTCGCGATCCGAGAGTTTTAAGAGATCCTTGCCCGCGAAGCGAATGGCGCCCGCGATCCTGCCCGGCGGCTCGGGGATCAGCCGCATCAGGGACATCGAGGTCACCGACTTGCCGCAGCCGGACTCGCCGACGATGGCGAGCGTCTCGCCTTCGTTGACATGGAACGACACGCCATCGACCGCGCGGTTGATGCCGCTCGGCGTCCGGAAGTGGGTTTGCAGGTTCTCGACTTCGAGCAACGCCATCGCGATCAACTCCGCCGCATCAGAGGCTCTTGGCCATGCGCGGATCAAGCGCATCACGAAGACCATCGCCGAGCAGGTTGACAGCGAGCACGGTGACGGACAGGAACGCCGCCGGGAAGAACACGATATAGGGCTTGACCTGCCACAGCGCGCGGCCCTCGGCCATGATGTTGCCCCAGGACGGAATGGTGGGCGGCGTGCCGGCGCCGATAAAGGACAGGATCGCCTCGGTGATCATGGCGCTGGCGCAGATGTAGGTCGCCTGCACGAGCATCGGCGCCAGCGTGTTGGGCAGGATATGGCGCAGGATGATCATCGGCGTGCGTGTGCCGCAGGCCACCGCCGCATCGACATAGGGCTGCTCGCGCAGCGACAGCACCACACTTCGAACAAGACGGGAAACCCGCGGGATCTCGGCGATGGTAATCGCCAGAATGACGTTACCGACGCTGCCGCGCGTCAAGGCCATCAGCGCGATCGCCAGCAGGATCGGCGGGATCGACATCAACCCGTCCATGAAGCGCATCAAGATGCCGTCCGCCCAGCGAATGAACCCGGAGACGATGCCGATGGCGAGCCCGGCGGCAGAGGCCAGCACCGCCACCGAGAGGCCGACCGTGAGCGACACCCGTGCACCAAACAGCACGCGCGAATAGATGTCGCGGCCAAGCACGTCGGAGCCAAACCAGAAGGCTGCCGATGGTGCGCGCGTGCGCTTGGCAGGCGCGAGCGCGGTCGGATCGACTGTCCAGAGATAGGGCGCGAACACCGCGATCAGGATCAACGCGAGCAGCAGCGCGCCGCCGATTGCGACCGTCGGATGGCCACGCAAAAAGCCGACGATGCCACGCCGGATCACGACAGGCCGAAGAATCTCCGGCAATTGAGGCGCGAGGACAAGGCCGGCCGGGAGCGACTGCGGGTTGACGGTCGTATCGGTCAATAGCGGATCCTCGGGTCAACGAGCGTGTAGGTGACGTCGATCATCAGATTGACGAGGACGTAGACGAAGCTGAACAGCAGCACGATGCCCTGGATGACGGGATAGTCACGCCGCAGGATCGCGTCGATCGTGAGGCGGCCGAGGCCGGGGATCGCGAACACGCTCTCCGTCACGACCGCGCCGCCGATCAGCAGCGCGATGCCGATCCCGATCACGGTCACGATCGGCACCGCCGCGTTCTTCAATGCGTGGATGAACAGGATGCCGCCCTGCCCCATCCCCTTGGCGCGCGCGGTGCGGATATAGTCCTGCTGCAAAACTTCGAGCATGGTGGCGCGGGTGATGCGCGCGACCAGCGCGATATAGACGCAGCCGAGCGCGATCGCCGGCAGAATCAGGTTTTGCAGCCACGGCCAGAAGCCCTCAGTGAGCGGCGTGTACCCCTGCACCGGAAGCCATTCGAGTTCCAGTGCGAAGATGTAGGCAAGGACATAGCCGACGACGAAGACGGGCAACGAGAAGCCGAACACGGCGAACGCCATGATGGCGCGATCGATGAAGCTGCCCGCCTTCCAAGCCGCGACCACCCCCAGCGGCACCGCGACCACGATCGTGAGCAGAAGCGTGACGGTCATCAGCGACAGCGTAGGTCCGAGACGCTGCCCGATCATCGTGGAGACCGGAAGGTTGGTGAAGATCGAGGTGCCGAGATCGCCGTGCAGGATGCGCCAGACCCAGCTTCCGAACTGGATCAGGAAGGGCCGATCGAGGCCGAGGCTCTGGCGGATGCGCTCTACATCCTCCGGGCTCGCCTGGTCGCCTGCAATCACCACGGCGGGATCGCCCGGCGCGATGTAGAGCAGGCTGAACACGAACAGTGCAACAATCGCCATCACCGGCAAGGTGGAGACGATGCGCCGGAGGATATAGGAGAGCATCTGGCCTCAGTGCAGGATCATGCGGATTTCGATACGCCCCAGAAGAACGGCAGCGGCCCCTTGGCGATGCCGGAGACGTTCTTGCGCCAGGCGGTGTAGCTCAGGAAGAAGCCGGTTGGCGCGTAGACGACGTCATCGAGCGCCGCCTTGTTGAGGCGATTGATGGCCGCCTTCTCCTCATCGAGATTCTTGGCTTCGAACCAGGACGAGACTTCCTTCTCGGTATTGGGGCTCGTCGGCCAGCCGAACCAGGCCTTGTCGCCGTTGGCGCGAATGGCGGTGTAGGGCGCTGGATTGATGCAATCCGCGCCCGCATGCCAGGTGTGGAACATGTTCCAGCCGCCCTGTCCCGGCGGCGTCTTCACCGCACGGCGCGCGCCGACCGTGCCCCAATCGGTTGCGACGAAGTCGACATTCATGCCGAGCTGCTTCAGGAGATCCGCGGTCACGTCGCCGAGCGCCTTGGTGATCGGCTGATCCTGCGCCACCAGGCACGTCACGGGCTGGCCGGAATAGCCGCTCTCGGCGAGCAGCTTCTTGGCCGCGTCGAGATCGCGCTTGCCCTTGAGGATCTCGCCACCTGCCTCGGTGTAGAGCGGCGTATCCGGCGTGAAGAAACCGGGCAGCGGCTTCCACAGCGAATTGTCGTCGCCAACGAGCGCACGCATATAGTCTTCCTGGCTCATCGCCATCAGCACCGCACGCCGCGCCTTCACGTCGTTGAACGGCGGATACAGGAAGTTCATGCGGAACGAGCCGATATTGCCGAGGGGATCGCCGATATCGACGCTGATGTTCTTGTTCTTCTTCAGGACCGGAACGAGGTCGGCAATCGGGTTCTCCCACCAGTCGACCTCGCCGTTCTGCAACGCAGCCGCAGCCGTCGCCGGATCCGGCATCACGATCCATTCGACGCGATCAATCAGGATCTGCTTGCCGCCGGCGAGCCACGATGCTTTTTCCTGCCGCGGCGCATAGTCGGCGAATTTCTCGAACACGGCTTTCGCGCCGGGGACCCACTCGCCCTTGGCGAACTTCATCGGCCCGGAGCCGACATAGTCGCTGATCTGCTTGAACGGATCGGTCTGCGCGATGCGCTCCGGCATGATGAAGGCAACCGGCGCGTTGTTCTTGGCAAGCGCGTAGAGCAGCTTGGGGAAGGGCTGCTTCAGCACCCACTTAAAGGTGCGGTCGTCGACGGCCGTGAGCTCTTGCTGGATCGCCTTGAGCATCAGGCCCATGGGATCTCGCGCAGCCCAGCGATTGAGGCTCGCGACGACGTCCTTGCTCAGCACCGGCTCGCCGTCGTGGAATTTAAGCCCCGGCCGCAATTTGAAGGTCCAGGTCGTGCCATCGTCGGTCACTTCCTCGGATTCGACCATCTGGCGTTGTGGCACAAGCGAGGAATCGACGCCGTAGAGCGTATCCCAGACCAGCGCTGCCGCATTGCGCACGACATATTGCGTGCCCCAGATAGGGTCGAAATTGGCGAGATTGGCCTGCGGCACGAAACGCAGGGTGCGGGCCGAGGCGCCTTGCGCGATCGCAGGCGCCGAGAGGCCACCCGATAACGCCAGACCGCCCGCGCCGGCCAGTCCCTTCAATACGGTCCTGCGATCCATGAAATCCTCCCAGTAGTGCCGTGATGCCGGCCGCTCATTGGCCAAGGGCAGGTGAAACCGAGCCCATTAGCGTGCAAATGGTATGCCAGTAACCGCATGTCCGCCAGCGGGTTCTCATCGACTTTTGGCCCGTCGTTGCGCAGCAGCACGAACGAGACCGAGCCAAGAATGCGCGAGGCGTTACAGCAGTTTTGCCCCGAAATTCCGCTCAGGATCCATGTCCGCCACGAGCCGGCCCGTCGGCTTTGCCGCCTCGCCGCCGCTCCGGGCCAGGAATTTGCCGCTGCCGGCGCTGGCAAGGCACTTGTTGCCATCGACAATCACGCGGCCGCGCGAGAGCACCGACACCGGCCATCCCTTCAGCTTGCGGCCCGCAAACGGCGTGTAACCGGCAAGATCGTGCATCATCTCGTCCGCGATCGTGGTCTCGCGATTGGGATCCCAGATCGCGATATCGGCATCCGCGCCGACCGCGATCGAACCCTTGCGCGGATGCAGATTGTAGATCTTTGCGGGCGCCGTCGCGGTCAGCTCGACGAACTTTTCAAGGCCGAGCCGTCCTTTCGACACCATCGCGTCGAACAGCAGCGGCAGCCGCAGCTCCAGTCCCGGCAGGCCGTTCGCGACCTGCTTGAAGTTCGGATTGGGGCCAGCGCGCAGCTTGCCGGTCTCGTCGTAACGATACGGCGCGTGGTCCGATGAGATGGTCTGGAGATCGCCGAGCGACAGCGCCTGCCACAGCGCCTCCTGGTCCTGATACGTGCGCGGCGGCGGACTGCACATCCACTTGGCGCCTTCCGCGCCCGGCTTGTCGAGATCATCAGCCGTGAGGAACAGATATTGCGGACAGGTCTCGGCAAACACCTTGAGCCCCTGCCCGCGCGAATCGCGAATGACTTTGGCGCCTTCGGCGGTCGAGACATGGAAGATCATGATGGGCTGATCGATCAGCGCCGCCATGCCGATCAGCCGGGTGAAGGCTTCCGCCTCCGAGACGCGCGCGTGGCTGACGGCGTGGTATTTCGGCATCGTGTAGCCGCGCGCGAGCAGGCGCTTGACCATCCAGGCGATGATGCCGTGATTTTCGGCATGGGCGCACAACATTGCGCCGGACTGGCGTGCGGCGAGGAGAATGTCGAGCAGCGGCTCGTCGTCGACCTTGAGCCGGTCGTAGGTCATGAAGATCTTGATCGAGGCGTGCCCCTGCTTCACCAGCGCCGGAATGTGCTCCTCGACCGTCTCCTTGGTCGCGTCGGCGACGATCATGTGAAAGGCGTAATCGATCACGGCGCCCTTTTTCGCCAGTGCGTGATAGTCCTCCACCACCTGCGGCAGCTTCATGCCGACGTGCTGGGCCGCGAACGGAATCACCGTGGTGGTGCCGCCAAAGGCCGCCGACACGGTCGCGCTTTCAAACGTGTCGGCATTCATGATGCCGGCGGCAGACAGCTGCTCGATATGCGCATGACTGTCGACGCCGCCGGGCAGCACCAGCTTGCCGCGTGCATCGATCTCGCGCTTGGCGGGCGGAAGCCCGCGGCCGATCGCCGCAATGGTCTCGCCGGAGATGGCGACATCGGCCTCGAACACATCGGTCGTGGTGGCGACGCGGCCGCCGCGGATGATCAGATCGTAAGTGGGTTCAGTCATGAGGCACTCCGTGATAAGCCTGAGCGAAATGATTGCCAATTTTCAGGAACCATCGGCATCATTTCTCCGGCGGCGGCACCGCGCCGGTACGGCTGGTGATCAGACCGTAATGCTCGATGCGGCGGTGCTGTGCAAAGTTGACGATCGTGGTTTTGCCGAAGGTGGTGGCATCGAGGTCGCAAGGGTGGACCAGGAGCTCGTCCTGTTCGGTCCTGGCTTCGGCAACGATCTCGCCGTTGGGATCGACGATCAGGCTGCCGCCAAACAACGCATGACCGTCCTCGACGCCGGCCTTGGCCACTGCGACCACCCAGGTCGCGTTCTGATACGCGCCGGCCTGCACGGAGAGACGGTTATGAAACAGGCGCTTCTCGACGCCCTCCTCGCTTCGCTCCGCATTCACTGACGGCGTGTTGTAGCCGATCAGCACCATCTCGACACCCTGCAGGCCCATGACACGATAGGTCTCCGGCCAGCGGCGGTCGTTGCAGATGGCCATGCCGATGATGCCGCCCAGCTCGCGCCAGACGTTGAAGCCGAGATCGCCCGGCTCGAAATAGCGCTTCTCCAGGTGCTGGTGCGACCGATTGGTGTCGTATTCCACATGGCCCGGCAAATGGACCTTGCGATATTTGCCGACGATCTTGCCGGACTTGTCGGTCAGGATTGCCGTGTTGAAATGATGGCCGTCGGGCGTCAGCTCGGCATAGCCGAAATTCATGGCCATCTGATGCTGCGCCGCACGCTCGAACAGCGGTCTGGTCGCAGCGCTCGGCATCTCGCGTTCGAACCAGCTGTCGAACTCGGCCCGATCCTCCACATACCAGCGGGGGAAGAACGTCGTCAGCGCCAATTCCGGATAGACGATCAGATCGGCACCTTTGGCCTTGGCTTCGTCCATCAGCGCGATCATGCGCTTGACCACGGCCTCGCGGCTGTCGGCTTTCTGGATCGGGCCCATCTGGGCGGCGGCAACATTGACGATACGCATCAGCGAGTTCCTGATTTCTTCAAATTTCTTGGCGAGGCTGGGGGGATCGCAGCTTCAGGGGCGTGTCGGCGCGCGCAACATAGCTCAGCCTTGCGCCGATTTGCCAGCCAAGCAGCTTTCATGCCGTACGCCTCCATTCCGCGCCGTGCAAAAGCCGAACGGCCATGCGGAATCGTCGCACGTCAACCACGCAAGTAAGGGAAGCTCATTGCCTCCTCTGCAAGCTTTCGAACGACATCATAATGATACAATTCGTCAACACACGGCGCCGGCGAAACTCTGGTGCTCACTCCGGGTTGATGTTCTAAGCACACGCCTCGCCCGCGATCGCGCGCTTCGCTTCCTTCCCGGAGTTTCACTGATGACCTCAGCCGACCGGCCGGCGACGCGGCTCGCCACGCGCCTCTCGTTCCTGGTCGCCGGCTTCGGCCTTGCCTGCTGGGCGCCGCTGGTGCCGTTCGCGAAGGAGCGGCTCTCGGTCGATGACGCGGTCCTCGGCCTGCTGCTGCTCAGCCTCGGTATCGGCTCGGTCATCGCGATGACCGCCACCGGCATCTTGAGCGCTCGCCATGGCACCAAGCCGATCATCATCGCGGGCGGAATCGGCCTCGCATTGGTCTTGCCCCTGCTGGTCGTCGCCGCCACGCCCGTGACATTAGCCCTGGCACTGCTCGCATTCGGGGCTGCGCTCGGCTCCATCGATGTCGCCATGAACATCCATGCCGTCGAGGTCGAACGCGCGGCGGGACAACCGCTGATGTCGGGCTTTCATGCACTCTTCAGCATTGGCGGGTTCGCCGGATCCGCCGTGATGACGGCGCTGTTGTCGTTTCATCTCGGACCGCTCGCGAGCGCATTGATCTGCTCCGTCCTGATGCTGATCGCGATGGCGCTCGCCTGGCCGCGCCTGCTGCGCAGGGCACAGGCGCAGGAGGGGCCGCTGTTCGTGCTGCCGCATGGCATCGTGCTGTTGCTGGCGATGCTGGCCGCCATCACCTTCCTGATCGAGGGCGCGATGCTCGACTGGGGGGCGCTGCTCGTCATCGGCACGGGCCTCGTCAGCGAGGCCCAGGGCGGGATCGGTTACATCGTGTTCTCGATCGCGATGACCGTTGGCCGGCTCGGCGGCGACGCCGTCGTCGCGCGCATCGGCGATCGCACGACGCTGGTCGGGGGAAGCTTGCTTGCCGTCGCGGGCCTTGCAGTGCTGCTGCTCGCGTCGAGCAAGGCCATTGCCCTCACCGGTTTCCTGCTCATCGGCCTCGGCGCCTCGAACCTCGTGCCGGTATTGTTCCGCGGTGCGGCGACGCAGACCGCAATGCCCACGGGGCTCGCCGTGGCATCGATCACCACCGCCGGCTACGCCGGTGTTCTGGTTGGCCCTGCCGGCATCGGTTTTGTCGCCCACGCCGCCGGGCTGCCGATGGCATTCTGGATGCTCGCGGCGCTGATGTGCCTCGTCACGCTGTCGGCACGCGCCGTGACCGCAAAATAGAAACCATCTTCCGTCACACTAGGCTGGACTTGCCACGGCTCAGGACCTCGCCCGCGCCCTTGTCGCCGACAATCCCGCCCTGATCGTACACCACCCGCCCCCGCGCGATGGTGGTGACGGGCCAGCCGGTGACGTCAAGACCTTCCCAGGGCGTGTAGTCGGAGCCGTGGTGCAGGTCGGCCTGCTGGATCGGCTTCTTGAGCTTCGGATCCCACAGCACGATGTCGGCATCGAAGCCGACCCCGATCGAGCCCTTGCGGGGATAGAGCCCATAGATGCGCGCGTGGTTGGTCGCGGTCAGCTCCACGAACTTCTGCAGCGTGATGCGGCCCTTCGACACGCCTTCGGAGAACAGGATCGGCAGCCGCGTCTCGACGCCGGGGATACCGTTCGGCACCCAACGGAACGAGGTGCGGGCATTCGGCGTCAACTTGCCCTTTGGATCGTCGTAGCGGAACGGACAGTGATCGGACGAAAAGGTCTGAAACACGCCTGACGTGATGCCCTCCCAGATCGCCTGCTGGCTCTCGACATCGCGCGGCGGCGGCGAGCAGACATACTTGGCGCCTGATATGTCCATGTTCAGGCCCTTCATGTCGTCGGCCGTCAGCGTGATGTATTGCGGACAGGTCTCCGCGTGCACCGGCAAGCCGCGCTGCTGGGCCCACCGTATCTGCTCCATCGCCTCGCGCCCGGAGACGTGGACGATCATGATGGGGACACCGATCACCTCGGCATGGCTGATGGCGCGATGCGTCGCCTCGCGCTCGACGGCCTGGGGCCGCGAAGTGCCGTGATAATAGGGCGCGATCTGGCCTTCACGTTCGAGTTTCGTGGTGAGGAAGCGGATGGCGTCATAGCCCTCGCAATGGACCATCACCAGCGCGTCCTCGCGGCGCGCGACGTCGAACACCTCGAGCAGCTGCTTGTCGTTGAGTACAAGATCGTCATAGGTCATGAACACCTTGAACGAGGTATAGCCGTCCTTGACCAGCGCCGGCAGCTCCTGCCCGAGCACGACGGCAGTCGGATCGGAGATGATGAGGTGGAAGGCGGTGTCGATGTAGCACTCGCCCTCGGCGAGCTTGCGGTAGTTCTCCACGCAGGTCCGCAGCGACGTCCCCTTCTCCTGGAGCGCGAAGGGCAGCACCATGGTGTTGCCGCCGGCCGCCGCCGCACGCGTCGCCGAGGCAAAATCGTCAGCCATCACGACGTCGGGACCCTGGGCCTGGGAGATGTGGACGTGGCTGTCGATCCCGCCCGGCAGCGCCAGCAGCCCGGTCGCGTCGATCTCGCGCGTCGCGCCTTCGATGCTGTCGGCGATGGCGACGATCCGGCCGTCGCGAATACCTATGTCTGCGCGAAACCCGTCGCTTGCCGTCACGATGGTGCCGCCGCGAATAGCGAGATCGAACTGCGTCACTGCTGTCTCCGTCACTTCATCAATGCTGATGTCTGGAATATCCGGCCCCATGCTCCAAGGGCCGCGACGTCGCCACCGGCGAGGCTGAGGCTTCGCCACAGCGTGACCGCGACAGAGTCGAGCACGGCGATATCGAGCTCCCGTTCGAGCGAGGCCGCAAGCGCCGCACCGTCGAGATTGGTGCAGAGGATGACGACGGCGTCGGCGCCCTCCGCTGCCACCGCGCGGATCATGTCCGCGATATCAGCGGGCACGACCTCGCCGAAGGAGAAATTGTCGCGCAGGCCGAGGTGTCGCTCGGCGTGCGGCGCGACGCCCTCCTCGGCCCAGACATCGGCGATGCGCCGCTGCACGTCGTCGGTATAGGGCGAGACGAGCCCAACGCGCCGGGCGTCAAGCGCGCGGGCAGCATCGATACATGCCAGCGTCGAGGTCGTCGCGGGCACATCGGTGCGCGCCGTGATCGCCTCGCAAAGGCTCCTGTCGCGGCCAATGCCAAGCCAGCTTGCGGAGGTGCCGTTCCAGGCGATGGCATCGACCTTGGCATCAGCCAGAAGGTCCGCAGCCGGCAACATCACCGAGGCGTCGAACTGACTCAGCGCAGCGGCGTCGAGCGCGATCTCGGTCACCCGAAAACGCGAAAAGTGCGCGGTGACGTCAGGCACGCCATGCAGCATCGCGCTGGTGACGGGCTCCAGCACCGAATTGGAGGATGGCGTGATCATGCCGAGGCGCTTGCGCATGACGGTTATCCCAGGGCGGCGTTCGGATGGGCTTGCCTGACGGGCGTGACATTGTGTCGAGCCCACAGCGCCTCCGCAACCTTCTGCGCCTCGCGAACCAGCTCGGCGCCATCAGCATTCTGCAAACGTCCGTCTTCGATGACGATACGGCCATCGACAATGACGGTCTTCACGTTGTTGCCGTTGCCCGACCAGACCAGGGCGCCAAGGCCGTCGATGACAGGCGCGAGCGTCGGTTCAGACAGATCGAGCAACACCAGATCCGCCTTTTTTCCCACGCTGATCGAACCGATGTCATCGCCCAGTCCGAGCGCTTCGGCTCCGCCCTGTGTGGCCCAGCGAAGCGCCAGACGCGCGTTCAATCCGTCCTTTTCACCGCGTATCCGCTGCATTGCGACAGCCCAGCGCATCGCCTCGAACATGTCGCCGGAAAACGTATCGGTGCATAACGCCATGCGGGCGCCGTGGCGCGCGATGGATGCCGCTGGCGCGATCCGGCCGGTCTTGGCATTGCCGATCGGCGTATAGGCCATGGTTGCCTTCGCCGCTCCGAGCGCGGCTTCATCATCGGCCGTCACGTGGATGCAATGCGCTGCAATCAGGCGCTGGTTGAGCAGGCCGGCGGCCTCAAGCACCTCGACCGGCGACCGGCCGCTACGGGCCTGCGTCTGAGCCACCTCGATCGGGCTTTGACAAACGTGGGTGTGAACGTTGCCGCCATACCGTTCCACGAGATCGGCGACCTCACGCAGCAGATTGTCCGAGCAGGTGTCCGGCGCATGCGGGGCAAAGTCGCACCTGATCCGGCCATTGTCATGGCCTTGCCAGCGTTCGACCAGGGCGACGTTCTCGGCGATGCTCGTCGCACCAATCGCGGCCGAATATTCGTAACGCTTCTGGGTAAGAGCCTCCGGATCGGCGTCGTGGATCCGGCCGGCGATGACCGCGCGGGAGCCAAGTTCGGAATGAGCCTTGGCCAGCGCCTCCGGATAGCGGTAAAAATCGACAATCGTCGTCGAACCCGTCCGCAGCATTTCGTAGACGCCGAGCCGCGACAAGGCGGCAGCCTCGCCCTCGGTCAGCCGATGTCCCTGCGGAATTCCGGCCGTGAACATCGGCGCAAAGCCGAGATCCTCGATCATGCCCCGGGTGATCATCAGCGGCGTATGATTGTGAACGTTGACCAGCCCCGGCATCACCAGCCGGTCGCGCGCATCGATGGTACGCGCCGGCGACCAACGCTTCGCCATCTCGTCGTCATCGCCGACATCGACGATGCGGTCGTTTGCGACGGCCACGGCCCCGCGCGCGATGATGCGATCGGTTTCGTCCAAGGTGACGACAAGTCCGCCCTTCACCAGGAGGTCACAGATGCGCGGTGCTGCTGTGTCTCCCATCGCTAGGACGCCTGCGCGAGGCGCGTCGATTCCTCGCGAATGAGCGCAAGAATACGGCGCTTTGCGTCGTTGAATTCGGGGCTGGTGATGTCGCGCGGGCGCGGCAGGTCGAAATTGACGGCCTCGCGGATCCGGCCGGGCCGCTTGGTCATCACCACGATCCTGTTGCCGAGCACCAGCGCCTCGTCGACGCTGTGAGTGACGAAGACGATGGTGCAGCGGCGCTTCTGCCAGATCGCGACCAGCTCCTCCTGCATTTCGAGCTTGGTCTGGGCATCCAGCGCCGCGAACGGCTCGTCCATCAGGATGACGCTCGGATTCATCAACAGCGCACGGGCGATGCCGACCCGCTGGTTCATGCCGCCGGACATCTCGGAGGGATGATGATGCTCGAAACCGCGCAAGCCCACCAGATCGATGAACTCCATGGCGCGATCGTAGCGCTCGGCCTTGGCGACGCCCCTGAGCTTGAGATGGAAGGCGATGTTGTCGATCGCCGTCAGCCATGGCATCAGGGTCGGCTGCTGGAACACCACGCCGCGATCGGAGCCTGGTCGCTCGACCTGCTTGCCATCAACCAGCGTGCGGCCGGAGGTCGCATGCTCGAAGCCGGCGATGATGTTGAGCAAGGTCGACTTGCCGCAGCCGGACGGACCGAGCAGGCAGACGAAATCATTGGATTCGATGTCGAGATTGATGTTGTCCAGCGTCAGCAGATCGCGGCCGCGCCGCTTGTCGGAAAACACCTTGACGATGTTGCGAAGCTCGATTGCCGCCATCAGCCCGCCCTGCCCTGCACAGTGGTTGTCTGCTGCCAGCGCAGCGTGCGCGCCATGATCGCCTTGAGGCCGAGGTCGGAGAGATAGCCGAGCAGCCCGATCGAGATCATCGCCGCGAGCACGATATCGTAGCGAAGGAAGTAATAGGAATCCCACAAGACGTAGCCGAGGCCGCTTTTCACCGCGACCATCTCGGCCGTGACCGTCAGCATCCAGGCGGAGCCGACCGCGATGCGCAGGCCGGCGAAGATCGAGGGCAGTGCCGCCGGCAGCACGATGTCGGTCAGCATCTGCCGTTGGCTCGCGCCCATCATCGCGCCGGCACGGACCAGATTGTGGTCCACGGTCTTGACGCCATGAATGGTGTTCATCAGCACGGGAAAGAAGGCACCGAGAAAGACGAGGAAGATTGCGGGCTTGTCGGCAATGCCGAACCAGATGATCGCCAGCGGAATCCAGGACACCGGCGGGATCGGGCGCAGCATCTGGAGCGTCGGCTCCAACGTCTTCTCGAACAGACGCGACCAGCCGATGGCGACGCCGGCGAGAATGCCGAGCAGGCTGGCCAGCGCAAAGCCGCCGAACACGCGCAAGGCGCTGGCGAGCGCATCGCGCAGCCAGTGCCCGGAATAGGTCTGCGTGGTCTCATCGAACCCGAACACCCAGTCGCCGAGCGCATGCAGCACCGCACTCGGCGCCGGTAGCAACGCCGGCGGAAGCATGCCGCTGCGGGCGAAGGCCTCCCAGCCCGCGATCAGCAGCGCGGGAACGATGAGGCGTTCGAGCCCCTGGAACGCCCGCGTCAGCCGGAACGCCGGCTTGACGGGTGAAACGTCAGTAACCGAGGTCATTCTTGGCTTTTCCCGTGGCCTGCTCCAGGAACGAATAATCCATGTTCTTCTCCGCTTCCGCGGAGACATCCTTCGAGATGTATTTGAGGTCGCGCATCATGGCGGCGATGGCGAGTGTCTGCGAACGATGGATCGCCGGATCCGGCGCGGCGTTCTTCAGCGCCTCGGTCGCGACCGTTTTGTCGAGGCCCGTGAGCTTGTTGATGACGTCGATCCACGGGCCCTTGTCGGCGATCAGCTTGTTGTCGAGCTCGACCACGGCAGTGACGACACCCTGAACGCCGGCGCGCTGGCTCGCGATCACGTCGGAACGGGTGACGATGAGGTTGGTGAGATTGCCCGCGGCCTGATCGTAAGGAAGCACAAAGTGCTTGCCGGCGCCGGCGAGCCGGATCTGCGAGGCGAACGGCTCGACCGAGCAGATCATGTCGACCTCGCCGCGCTGGAGCGCCGCGAGGTGATCGGATGGATTGGGAATGTTGATGAACTGGATGTCCTTGTTGGGATCGACGCCCTGTCTCAGGAACGCGCCGCGCATATGAATATCCTGAGCGTTGCCGCGGGACGCTGCGACCTTGAGCGGCTGGCCGTCGCTCTTCCCCTTGGCAACCATCGCCTTGAAAGCGGTCCAATCATCAGGCGGAAGGTTCAGCTTCGCAGACGAGAGGCATTCCGAACCGCCGTTGATCTGGCCGGACACGGCGACGACATCAAAACCTTTGTCGAGTGCGGTGATGTAGTGGAGGTAAGTGACTTGCGCGACGTCGATGCTCTTCGATATCAGCGCGGTGAGGACGTCGTTGCCCGAGTTGAAGCCGGTCGCTTCGACCTCAACGCCCTTCGCCATTCCGGGGATCAGCGACATCGGCAGGCAATGCGCGCATTTGGCATAGCCTAGCTTTATCTTCGTGGTCTGCGCGGCGGCGAGATCGCTTCCACCAAGGAGCGCCGCCATCAACACGAGACCCAGTCGCAAACTCGTCCGCATCGCTTACTCCGTTTCGAAGGCGCGAGCTCTCGCGCGTCGCAGGCGATCATCCGTCGCCCTTCGCCGCAGCGCAATCCAGTTTCTGCATGCTGCATACAATTTGCGCATTATGCCATTGTTTTCAGCGAGATGCGTCGATATTTTGGGCAAGCCAAAGGGCCGGAAACGGCTAAGATCAACGTGAGAAGTGAGGCACGCGTGCAACCAAAATCGGAAGCGCCAAAGGGACGAAAGTCGCCCAAACTCAAGCGGATGGGCCTGCATGAGCGCGCCGCCGCGCGGATGCGGACGATGATCATTCGCGGCGAGCTGCCGCCAGGATCGCAGACCCAGGAGACCAAGCTGTCGAAAGAGCTGGGCGTGTCGCGCACCCCCTTGCGCGAGGCGATGAAGGTGCTCGCCGCCGAAGGATTGATCGAGCTGCGGCCGAACCGCAGCCCGCGCATCGCCGGCCTCGCGATCGACGGCATCTCGGAATTATTCGAGGCGCTGGCCGGCATCGAACGGCTCGCCGCCGAGCTCGCTGCGGAGCGGGCCACCGAGCGCGATCTTGCCCGCTTGCGCACGCTTCAGACCCGGATGGAGGGGCATCACCGCAACGGCAAGCTCGACGACTACTTCGCCATCAACGGCGAGATCCACAACACCATCGTCCGTATGGCCCGCAACACGCCGCTACGCGAGGCGCATGAAACACTGATCTCCCGCGCCGAGCGCGCGCGCTACCTCGCACTCGGTGCCGACCGCCGCTGGAGCAATTCGGTCGACGAGCACGCCGACATTCTTGCCGCGCTCGAGGCACGCAACGGCGAGGCGGCCGGTCGCCTGCTCGGCGCTCACGTCGCGCGCACTGGCACGGCGCTGCTCGAAGTCCTCGCCAAATCCCACCCCGGGCAGAGGGCGTCGCAATCATGAAGCTTCTGCTGCTCAACCCGAACACCAGCACCGAGGTCACCCGGCTCATGACCGGCGTCGGACAGCGCGCGGCATCCC
The DNA here is from genome assembly GCF_049949285.1 of Bradyrhizobium ganzhouense. NCBI lineage: Bacteria > Pseudomonadati > Pseudomonadota > Alphaproteobacteria > Hyphomicrobiales > Nitrobacteraceae > Bradyrhizobium > Bradyrhizobium ganzhouense. The sequence goes on along the minus strand of NZ_CP181318.1, from coordinate 3,452,995 downwards.
CCGGCACCGAGCTAATCCCCTGCACCGCGACGCGCGGTGTACCCTATATCTCGACCCGCACCGAAGCCCAGATCGGCGGCGCTATCGCGCTGGAGATGCTGGCCGAGCAGCAGCGGAACGTCGACGCCGCAATTATCGCAGCCTTCGGTGACCCCGGCCTGTTCGCCGCACGCGAGACCTTTGACATTCCTGTGGTCGGCATGGCGGAAGCGGCGATGCTGACGGCGTGCATGGCCGGGCGCCGCTTTGCCATCGTCACCTTCGCCCAGGCCTTGGGGCCCTGGTATGAGGAGTGCGTCCGTGGCCACGGGCTGCGAGAGCGCTGCGCCGGTATCCGCACGCTCGATACGCCGTTTCAAGCGATCTCCGAGGTCGGCACCGAAAAGGAGGATGTGCTGGTCGATCTCGCGCAACGTGCGATCGTCGAGGACGAGGCCGACGTTCTGATCTTCGCGGGCGCCCCGCTTTCGGGGCTCGCCGAGCGCGTCGCCCACCGAGTCCCCGTCCCTGTGGTTGATCAAGTGATCGCCTCAGTGAAGCAGGCCGAGGCGCTGGTTGCGCTGCGCCTGCGCAAGGCCACGGCCGGGACGTTCCGAAGGCCGGCTGCCAAGCCAACCACAGGCCTTGCCGAGGTACTCGCCGCCCGGCTCGAGCATCGCGACAGCTGATCAGAGAGGTGGCCGGCGATGCGAAAAACCCAGTTCATTCTCGATGGTACGGCCGAAGGCAAACAACCGGGATTCGCAACCCGGCGCCGCGATGATCTGAATGCCGATGGGCAGCTCGCTTTCCCCTCGCGGCGCCGGCAGCGTCAGCACCGGAAAACCGACCAGCGACACGATGAAGGTGACGGCAAGATAATCGATCGGCGTTTCCAGCGCCGTGCCGTCGATGGCTGCGACATCGCTGACCTCATTCGGCCAAGGGAACACGGATGCAGCCGGCGCGACCAGGAAATCGGCGCGGCTGAACAGCTCGCGAAAGTTGCGGTAGATCGCCGTGCGACGACGTTCGGCGTTCAGATAATCTTCCGCGGAGAGCTTTGCCCCGGCTTCGATGTTCCAGATGACGGTCGGTGTGAGCTCGGCGCGACGCGTCCTGAAGAGCTCACCATAGCTATTGGCGATGTGCGCGGCACGCAGCGTCCGGAAGGCTTCAATCGCGCCGCTGCAATCGGGCGAGGACAGCAGGAGATCAGCCACACCGGCCAGCGCCCCGCATGCCGTCGCGAAACGCGCACGCACCTCGCGCGCAACCGGCGCGACGCCAAAATCGGGCGTGACGGCGATCCGCGGGCGGTCTGCGAGGGGCGAATGGTCATCGACGCCGCCGACCGAGAGCGGATCGAGTACGTCCCCTCCCCCGCAGACCGACAGCGCGAGTTCAAGATCGTCGATCCCGCGGGCGAGAAAGCCGTGGGTGGCCAGCATATCCCAGCCGAGCGGTCGGCGCGGCGACGGAATGCGGCCAGGCGTCGGCCGGATCGAGGCGACATCGCAGAAGCTGGCGGGCGTGCGCACGGAGCCGCCGAAATCGGTGCCGTGCGCGAGCGGCACCATGCCGGCCGCGACGGCAACAGCGGAGCCACCGGACGATCCGCCGGAGGTCAGCGCAGGGTCGAACGGATTGCGGGTCGGCCCGCACAGTTTGTTGGTGCAGACCGCGCCGAAGCCGAATTCGGGCGTATTGGTCTTGCCCAAAATGATCGCGCCGGCGCGCCGCAGCCGCGCTACCACGAGATCATCCTCAGCCGGGACATGATCGCGGAACAGAACCGATCCATAGGTGGTCGCAAGCCCGACGGTGTCGGTCAGGTCCTTGATCCCTATGGGCACGCCATGCAGCGGGCCGACCGGCGCGGGCGCCGCGTCGCAGATTTCCGCGGCACGACGTGCACCCTCAGCATCAACAGTCACGAACGCCGCCAGCTCCGCGTCCCGTTCCGCGATCCGCGCCAGATGCGCCTCGACGGCGTCACGCGAGGAGAGCTCACCCTTCGCGATAACACGCGCAAGGCTTGTGGCAGTGAGATCGCAAACCGGTTGATCCGATATCATCGCTCCACAATGCCAAACCTCGCGTCGAAAGGCGAGCGCGACGGGCACGAGACTTGCTTTCTCCTCTGGGGCAACGGGAGGCAACACCATGGCTGATACGCCAGGCGGGCGATCGCTCGTCGTTGACGCGGTCACCCACCGCTATCAGAGCGGTGCACTTGCCGTCGAGAACATCAATCTCGACATCAAGGGCGGCGAGATCATCGCACTGCTCGGGCCCTCCGGCTGCGGCAAGACGACATTGCTGCGCATCATCGCCGGCTTCATCGCACAGACCCAGGGGCGGATCATCATCGGCGACGACATCGTCGATGCGCTGCCGCCCAACCGCCGCGCCGTCGGCATCGTGTTCCAGAATTACGCGCTTTTTCCGCATCTCTCCATCAGCGAGAACGTCGCCTATGGCCTTGCCGCCCGCGGCGTCGACAAGGCGTCACGCCAGCGCGAGGCGCAGCGGCTGCTCGAACTCGTGCAGCTGCCCGCGATGGCGGAGCGGCTACCGCGGCAGCTCTCCGGTGGCCAGCAGCAGCGTGTCGCGCTCGCCCGTGCGCTCGCGATCAAGCCGTCGATCCTGCTGCTCGACGAGCCCTTTGCTGCGCTCGACAAGAATCTGCGGCTTGACATGCAGATCGAGGTCAAGCGGCTGCAGCGCGTCTCCGGCATCACGACGCTGATCGTGACCCACGACCAGGAAGAGGCGCTGTCGATGGCCGACCGCGTCGCGGTGTTGAGCCAAGGCAAGCTCGAGCAGTTCGGATCGCCGTCGGACGTCTACGATCGTCCGCAGACCCTGTTCGTGAACACCTTTGTCGGCTCGACCAACCGCATGCCCGGAATCGTGGTGTCGGCGGATCGATCCGCCGCCAAGGTGCGGCTCGACGCCGGCGCGGAGATCATTGCGCGTCCAGCGGCCGCCCTCACCGAAGGCGGCCGCGTCACCGTCTGTATCCGGCCCGAGCATCTGCAGTTCGTCGGCGACGAGACCGGCTTTGCCGGCGTCGTCGGCATGTCGCTGCCGCTGGGAGCCACGGTCGTGCACGAGGTCGCGACCGCGGACGGCTCCGGCGTCAAGATTTCCCAGGCGCGCATCGGCGAGACGCGCGCGCTGGAAAACGGTGCCGCGGTTCGCCTCGCGCCGCTCGCCCCGTCGCTCGCCAACGCCTTCCCCGCAACGCTTTAGATCCAGTCATAGTCCACAGGGAGTTCGATATGATCCTCAACCGCCGAAGCCTGATGACGACCGCGCTCACCCTCGGCGCCATGAAGGCGTTTCCCGGGCTGAGCTACGCCCAGGCCCGTCCACTGGTGTTTGCAACCTTCACCGGAAGCTGGGAGGAAGCGCACAAGGCCGTGCTGGTGCCGGCATTCCGCAAGGCCAACGCAGACGCGGCGATCGTGCTCGATCCGATGCTGTCGGTCGACCAGATCGCGAAGATCAATGCCGCCAAGGCCAATCCGCCGATCGACGTCATGCTGCACGATCCCGGCCCGGCGCTCATCGCGATTGGCCAGGATCTCGCAGAATCCTATCCGATCGAGAAGAGCGCCTATTACAAGGACCTGATCACAGAAGCGCAGGAGCCGATGGGCCCCGCCCCGTTCTTCCAGGTCGTCGGCCTCACCTACAATCCGGAAGCGATCAAGACGCCGCCGACCTCCTGGGCCGATCTGTGGAAGCCGGAATTCAAGGGCCGCGTCGGCATCACCAACCTCAATTCGACGCTCGGCACCGGCTGGCTGGTCGAGATCGCCAAGATGCGCGGCGGCTCGGAGGCCAATGTCGATCCCGGCTTCAAGGCGCTCGAAGAGCTGAAGCCCAATCTCGCCGCGGTCGCCGCCAATCCCGGTGCGCTCGCAACCCTGTTCCAGCAGGGCCAGATCGACATCTCGCCCGGCAATTTCAACGCCATCCAGATCCTGAAAGCCCGCGGCGTTCCGGTCGAGTTCGTGGCGCCGAAGGAAGGCGCCATCGCCTTCAAGACCACGATCCACATCGTCAAGAACTCGCCGAATCGCGAGCTCGCCTTCAAGCTGATCGAGGCATCGCTCAGCCCGGAGGTGCAGACCGCGCTGATGAATCCGCCCTATTTGATCGTGCCGACCAATTCCAAGGTGGCGATGGGCGGCGAGATCGCGCGCGTGCTTGCCAAGGACACGGCAGAGCTGAAACAGAAATTCGTGTTCCAGGACTGGAAGAAGATCAACGAGCAGCGCTCGGCTTGGATCGAGCGCTTCAACCGCGAGATCAAGATTTAAGCAATGGGCGCAGCACCGGCCTCACGCGACGTGACCTCCTACGGAATGGGATTGGCAGCGCCGCTAGCGCTGTTCTTCCTGGTCTTCTTCGTGGCGCCGCTGCTGCAACTGCTCTGGCTCTCGCTGCACAACGACACGGCCGGGCTCCATTGGGGGCTCGGCCAATACGTCCACTTCCTGACCGATCCCTTCAGCCTCAGCGTGCTCGGCTCGACGCTATTGCTGGGTGCCGAAGTGACGGCCGTCTGCCTCGTGCTCGGATTTCCCATCGCGTGGCTCTACCAACGGGTCGGGCCACGGCTGCAGACCATCATCATCCTGATCGTGCTGCTGCCGCTCCTGACCAGCGTCGTGGTGCGCACATTCGCCTGGATCGTCATCCTGGGACGCCAGGGCATCATCAACGCGACGCTGCAATCGCTCGGCATCATCGATACGCCCCTGAAACTGCTCTACACCCAGTTCGGCGTCGTCATCGCGCTCGCGCAGGTGCAGATGCCGCTGATGACGCTTCCCCTGATCACCGCGCTTGGCAGGATCGATCCCAATCTCGACGATGCCTCCTGCTCGCTCGGCGCCGGGAGCTGGCGCACCTTCTTCAGGATCGTGCTGCCGCTGTCGCTGCCCGGCGTGATCGCCGGCTGCACGCTCACTTATGCCGCGGCCATCACCGCCTTCATCACCCAATCGCTGATCGGCGGCGGGCAGATGCTGTTCATGCCGATGTATCTCTATCAGCAGGCGTCGACACTGCAGAACTGGCCGCTTGCGTCCGCGATCTCGATCATCTTCCTGCTGGCCGTGCTCGCGGTCGTCTCCGTCTTCACCACGCTCGGCCGCCTGTCGCGCGGCTATGGAGGGGCGTGATGAGCGGACGCAAACGAACTCTTGAAGCGATCAGCTTCGAATTCGTCATGACTGTCGTCGCCATCATCGCGTTGATCATCATCATTGCACCATCGCTGGTGGTTCTGATCGTCTCCTTCACCAGCGGCTTCTCGCTACGATTCCCTCCACCGGGCTATTCGTTGCGCTGGTACGCCGAACTCTGGAATGCCTGGCAGCTCCATTTCGCCGCGAAGAACAGTTTCATCGTCGCGCTGTGGGCGACCGGCCTGTCGATCGTGCTCGGCGTTGCGGCGGCGCTCGCGATCTCGCGGTCGCAGAGGCTATCGGCACGGCTGCTCGATTCCCTCTTCATGTCGCCGCTGGTACTTCCGGCGCTGGCTTTTGGTCTGGCTGCGCTGATGCTGTTCTCGCTGGTCGGCCTGCCGGTGTCGCCGCTGACGCTGGTGATCGGCCACACCGTGGTCTGCGTGCCCTATGTCGTGCGCAACACGGTCGCCGCGCTCGCCCAGCTCGAACCGACGCTCCTGGAGAGCTCGGCGGTGCTTGGGGCCAGTCGCCTCTACACGTTCCGGCGGATCGTGCTGCCGCTGATCCGGCCCGGCATCATCGCCGGGGCCTTCATCGCCTTCATGTCGTCCTTCGACAACGTGCCGGTCTCGCTGTTCCTTCGTGATGCCGCGACCGACATGCTGCCGATCCGGATGTGGCAGGACCTCGAGGGCAAGTTAGATGTGACCATCGCGGCATTGTCGAGCGTGCTGATCATCGCCACAATCGTGCTGGTCGCGGTGATGGAGCGCGTCACCGGCCTGTCGCGCCGGTTGACCAACTGATCAGGCGCCGCGGAACAGCGAATAGCCCCAGCGCGTGAACTTCAACGGCAGATGAAAATGCTCCTCCACGTTCTTGATACGGAAGCGAAACGGCGCCACGGTGAGGAAACCGTCGCTGTCCGCAAAGAACTCGCCGAGATGAAACAGGACCTCGTACTCGCCGGCCGTGACGCCCGCACCTTGCACGACGGGATGATCGAGCACGCCGTTGGCGTCGAGCCGCCCGTCGGCGATGCGCGACGAATCCGGATCAATCCGCCAGATCTCGACGCGCACCCCCTGGGCAGGCAGTCCGCTCGCCACATCGACCGCGTGAATGGAAATGCCGCCTGCCACAATGCTTCTCCCGTGAACACGCCGCCATGGTAGACGCAAATACAGCTGTTCGGCCAGCGCCCGCGTTGCTCCGGCGCTGGTGCCGATCCTGGATGGCGCGGCCTTCTTCGCCTTGGCGTGCCTTGCGCTCTGCGACACATTGGCGCTGATCTGGGGGAGCCATGACAAAGCCGGTCACTAGCGCGCGCGAGACTGCGGCCGACGTCGCCGCCGGGCGGACGACCGCGGTCGAAACCGCCAAGGCAGCTCTCGGCCGCATCGAGGAAGCCAAGGCGCTGAACGCAATGGTGACAATCGACCCCGCACGCACACTTGCTGATGCCGCGGCGGTCGATAATCGCTTGCGCGCCGGCGAGACCATGTCGCTCGCCGGCGTGCCCATCGTCGTCAAGGACAACATCTGGGTCGGCGGCTGGCGCGCGACGCAGGGCTCGCGCCTGTTCTCCGATTTCATTGCCCCGCAAGATGCCATCGCGATCGAGCGGCTGCGCAACGCCGGCGCTGTCATCGTTGGCATCGGGGCAACCTCCGAGTTCGCCAGCAAGGGCGTGACCACCTCGCCGCTTTATGGGCCCACACGGCATCCGCAAAATCCAGCACTGACGCCGGGCGGCTCTTCGGGCGGACCCGCCGCAGCCGTTGCAACCGGCCTTGTGCCGCTTGCGATCGGCACCGATGCCGGCGGCTCCAGCCGCAGGCCGCCGGCCCATGTCGGCGTTGCCGGTTTCAAGCCGTCCTACGGCGCGATCCCTTATGGGCCCGGATTCGCCGAGCCATTCTTCGGCCTGTCCGTCATCGCGCCGATCGCCACAGACGTCGCCGACATCGCGCTGGCGTTCGAAGTCATGGCCGGCGACGATCCGCGCGATCCGGACTCAGCAAGCATCGCGCAAGATGCCCCTGACATCTCCAGCCTGCGCATCGCACTCTCACCGCGTCTTGGGCTCGACGTCGCAGTCGACGATGTCGTCGCAAATGGGATCGCCTCCGCGGTTGCGCGTCTCGCCGCCGCAGGCTTATCCATCGCACAACGCGATCCGGTCTGGCCGCCGGGTGCGACGGAAGACGCGATCATGCCGCTTCAGCACGCGGGCCTTGCCGCGCTCTACAGCGATGCCTTTCGCAAGAATCCCGCCGTCTTCGATCCTGATATCGCCAAGCAGATCGAACGCGGTCTCGCCTGGTCGGGCATCGATGTTGCCCGGGCGCTGATCGCCAGCACGTCGATCGCCAACGCATTCGCGGCCTTCTTCACGGAAGTCGACCTCCTGCTGGCGCCGACGGTGCCCTGCGTCGCCTGGCCGTTCACCCAGCTCGGACCCGACATGATCGGCGGCCGCCCGGCAAGCCCCCGCGGACACGCCGTGTTCACGCCCTTCGTCAATCACGCCCGGCTGCCGGCGATCTCGATCCCCTGCGGGCGTGATGAGGCCGGACTTCCTTTCGGCCTCCAGATCATCGCCCGGCGCGGACAGGACCGCACGCTGCTGCGCGCCGCACGACATATCGAGGCGCTGCTACGAGCGTAGTTCACGTCACGATAGTCGACCGCAAACGCCGCCAGCCGATCACGATGCCGGTGACGGAGAACACCAGGCCAAGCGCGCAAAGCCCGACGATCAGGACATCGCGCAGGCGCGGATGCACCATGAGAACGGGGAAATCGAGCGTGTGCAGCGCGCTGTAGAACCAGCGATAGGCCCGCCGCGAGGCGTCCAGCCGTTGCAACACGCTGCCGTCAGCGCCGTCGATGTCGAACCAGAGATCACCGCAGCGGGAGCGGTAGACGGGCGCGCCGGGAACGATGGACTGCGCGGGATAATCGTCGTTATAGGCGATAGCAGACACAGCGCCACAACCTGCCGCTAGGCGCGTCGTCAGGCTGAGGACGTCCTGCTCATCCAGGAACGCCGTTTGCCGATCGCGGGCCGCCTCGCCCGACTTGGTCAGGGTCTGGCTGTTAAGGCCAGTCCGATCGCGCCGAAAGACACGCCCGTTAAAAGCAAACCATTCGACCTCGCGGGCCGAGGGAGGTAACGGCCGCTGATCGAGGGATGGTGCCCCGCGCCAGTCCGGCACGGCGTTCGTCACACCGGCCTCCGTTGGGGTCAATTGCCCATGCGAGAACAGTCGGCCGTGATCCATGGAGAGCCAGCCACTGAAAATCCAGGTCAGCACGAAAACGGTCGAAACGAGCCCGATGATGTGATGCAGGGCGTGCCAGCCGCGATAAGGCGACGAGATAAGGCCTCCTCGGATCCTGACCTTGACGACACCAAGCACCGCTCCCAGCACCGCCGCGATCAAGGCCATCAGCGACAGCGTCGAGACGACCTGGTCCCACAGCGACCAGTTGCTCCTGAGAACCGTCGGATAGATCCAGTGGAGGACACTACCGACCCAATTCCATCCGCGCTCGCCGCGGGTCGTATCCAGCACGGCTTCGCCAGTGCGCGACGAGACGTAGATTTCCGTCCCCACCGCATCGCCGAGCGCAACACGAAACAGCGGTCGGTGGCGATCGAAACCGTTGGGGACGCTCCATTGATCGTAATCCGCGTGCGCGACGATCGTGGCGATTGCGGCATCGAGCCCGCGTCGACGAGCATGATCTTGCGCAATGGCGAGCGCGACATCGGGAAACTCCACCGATGCGTCGCCCCCATCCGAAGCATGCACCGCCCGCACGCGCGACGGCCCCGACACGACATAGACCGGCCCGTCGCGACGCTGGATCAGGCGAACGCGCGTGGCGTCTTTGATCCCGCTCGTGGCCAACGCATCGACAACCGGAGTGATCGCCTGCGTGCGCTCCACCGGCGCGAGCCCGGCAAAGCGCTCCGCTTCCGTCAGCGACGGAAACGGAACGAAGTGCATCACGATTCCGCTCGCAAACCACATCGCGAACAGGAGGCAGAACGCGATCCCGAGCCAGCGGTGCGAGAGGACGATCGCGCCCATCATGTGGTCAGCGCCTTACCATTTGAACGCGGCCGAGATCTCATAGGTCCGCGGTGCGCCCAGCAAAATCTGATCGGGATAAAACGGGTCGCCCCAGATCGCGTAGCGCTTGTCGGTGAAGTTGCGTACCCGGAAGGTCACGCGCGCCTGATCGACCGCATTAAACACCGTCTTGGGGATATCGACGAAGGCGTAGACGTCTCCGACGGTATACGCATTCATCGTCACGGTGTTGGCGTCGCTGTTGTAGCGATCGCCGACGTGACGGCCGACGATGCCGACCTCCACGGGCCATAACGTCGAGAAGCGCCAGGACGCGCCGGCGTTGGCGACGATGCGCGGCACGTTCGGCGGCGTGTTGCCCGAGAACGAGCCGCCGGCAAAGTCGTAGTCGGCATAGCGCGCATCGACATAGGCGATGTTGCCCCAGAGCCGCAAAGGCTCGATCGGCCGGATCGCCCCTGCGAGTTCGACGCCTTTCGATTCCTGCCGTCCCGCAATGTTGAGCGTCTGGCCGCCGGCCGCGGCATAGACGTTCTTGCGCAGGATGTCGTAGGCCGAGAACGACCACTCCGCCCTGTTGTCCCAAAACACGTGCTTGACGCCGGTCTCATAGGTGCGCGCGGTCGTCAGGTCGAGCGGCTGGGTGGGTGAGAGCAAGAAGATGTTGTTGGCGGAGATGTCGGCGCCGGTGGCGTACTGGCTGAAGAAGGTCAGGCCCGGAACGGCCTCCCAAGTATAGCCGATGCGGCCGGTGACCGGTGCCCAGGATTTCGAGAAGGGAAAGCCCGCGTTCTCCAGACCACTGACGTCGGTCGAATTGCGGTCGAGCCCGATATGCTCGACGCGCAGGCCGCCGATCAGCGAGAACGTCCGCGTCAGCTTCAGCCGGTCCTCGAACGACAGCGCCTCGTTGTCGATACGCGCGGTCTGCTGCTTGGTCGTCAGCAGGCCGTAGAAGCCACGGTTGGGATCAACGAGATCAACGGAATCGCCGGGAAAATTAGCTGCACCCGGCCTGACGAAGTCGAGGTAGCTCGATGACAGCGTCGTGACGAGGCGATTGTCGAAGCCGGCGATATTCGCATCCCAGGTCAGATCCGTGATGTTGCCGACGAGGCGCTGGCTGTGCGCGACATAGAAGCGGCTGCGATCAACAGTATTCGTGGCCGTGTTGAACGCCTCGACCTCGTTGTTGAACCAGCTGCGCTCGGCGCCATAAGCATAAGCCTGGCTCTTCAGCGTCAGGTCGGGGGCCAGCTTCAGCTCGAAGCCGCCGCGCAGCCAGACTTCCTGCGCCACGTTGCGATTGTCGAGGACGTTGTAGTTGGTGTTGAAGGTGCGATCGTCGATGGTGATCGGGCCGAGATTTGTTCCGTTGAAGTTCGAGACATAAGTGCCCGAGACGATGCCCGCCGTGGCGTGCGAACCGCTGAAGGCCACCGGCACCAATGGCGCGCCCCAATAGGCCTTTCCGCGGTCCTCGCGATATTCGATCGCACCCCAGACCTTGAGACTGTCGGAGATGCGGTAGTTGAGCTGGCCGGAGACGTCGAGCGTCTTGGTGTTGGTGTCGTCGGCAAAGCCGTTGAGTGTGGAGCGGCTGACGTCGAAGCGGTAGTCCAACCCCTGGACGTTGGTGCTGCCGCCGGAACCGTAATGGGCGCGGAAGGAGTTCAGGGAGTCATACGAGAAATCAGCTTCGTTCTGAATTGGCCCGGTGTGCGGCTGCCTGGTGACGAGGTTGATCGCGCCGCCGGCGGCGCCCTCGCCCGAGATCAGCGAGGCCGGCCCTTTCAGGATTTCCACGGCCTCGAGATTGGCCGTGTCCATGATCCGCGAGGTCATGTTCTGCGGACCGATCTTGATGCCGTTGTAGAGCGTATTGATCTGGCTGTTGGTGAAGCCGCGCATCGAGAAGGCCGAGGGTTCGGCCGGATTGTCGCCGGCGGTGACGCCGACCGCGCCCTGCGCCACGTCGGAGACGGTGCGATAGCCCTGCTCGCGGATGGTCTCGGCGGAGATCACCTCGACGGTCGCAGGCGTCTGCCGCACGGTCAGGCCGAGCCGCGAGGCGCTCTCGGCGACCGCGTTGCTGTTGAGCGGCGTCGGCGCAGCAACATTCGGCACGGCCGGCTTTGGCGCGGTCGCCGCTGCGGTGGGCCTGCGCGCTGCCGCGCGGCGTGCACTTGCCGCGTCCCGGCCGATCCGCTTGGCTTGTTTGCGAGATTGGATGGGCGAGACTTCCACCGGCGGCAGCGGTTCGCGAGCCTGCTGCGCGTGGGCGGCATGCACATCGGCAGCAACAAGCGGCGCAAGCGCAGCGGACGCCAGCAGGAAATGGCGTGGTCGTACAATACGGATAGAAGACACGGTCTTGGACCTCGGTGTGACGTCAGTGGCACGTCACCGCGAACCAAGGTCCCATCTTCCGGCTGATAAGCCTTCCGATGAAGCCGAATGTCTGTACTCCCCGACCGACATCTTCGCGTGTGACCACGGCTGACGGCAGGTCTCCTGGCTCGCGGGTCGTGACCGCTTCGTCGCCTTCCCGGGACCGAGGACCCAGTGGCTTCTGACGAAGGATTCACCGCTTACAGTTGCGGGGGCAGCTACGGCATTGGGGAAACATCCCCGCACCGCATTCCCTTTTCATCCCCTCTCGGGGAAACCGTCAAAGTCATCTAGGGTTACGATCACGACAGAGTCAATGTACAAGCTGCGGCGTTATTGCCACAGCGACCAACTTCTTCGGAGATAAGCAATGGAAGGCGAGACCTTCCTCTGGCTGATACGGCATGCCCCCGTTGATGGCGTCAAAGGGACGATCCACGCCGCCGACGCGCCAGCCGATCTCGGCGATCGCGCGCAACTGGAGGCACTGCGCCGGTGCCTGCCGCAGGATGCCGCGGCCTATGCCAGCCCGGCCCGACGCACGGCCGAGACGGCGCGCGCGTTGGGGCTCGCCCCCGAGTTGTTGCCCGAATTCGGCGAGCAGGATTTTGGCGACTGGACCGGCCGGCGGCATGACGAGCTCGCAACTCACGGTGGCGAGGCCTATGCGCAATTCTGGAGCGATCCGGCGCGCGGACGGCCGCCAGGCGGCGAGAGCTTCGAAGATCAGGTCGCGCGCGTCCGGCTGGGTCTGGCGCGGATCGGCGCAGGCCGCGCGACGCTCGTCGTGCATTCCGGCACCATCCGCGCCGCGCTCTGCATCGCACTCGACCTGACGCCAGAAGCCGCCCTGCGCTTCGTGATCGATCCGCTGTCGCTGACCCGGATTGATCGGCTCGCAACCGGCTGGCGCGTCGTCTCGGTCAATCAACGCGTGGCCTAGGACGGCCGATCCGGCACATTGGCCTGCGCGAACGTCGCCATGTCGTTGTGAAGGCTACAGGCCGAGCGCACCAGCGGCAGTGCGATCGCGGCGCCCGATCCCTCACCGAGCCTGAGATCGAGGCTGATCAGCGGCTGCACGTTCAGCGCGCGCAGCACCAGCCGATGCCCCTGCTCCGCTGATTGATGCGACGGCAGCAGGTACGGCTGGCACGACGCGTTCAGCCGCACGGCCGCGAGCGCGGCAACCGAGACAATAAAACCATCGATCAGCACGGGAATACGCGCCTGCGCAGCCGCGATGATCGCGCCGGAGATCGCCGCGATCTCGAGACCACCCACAGCGCACAGGATCCTTTCGGGCGCCGAACCCGCAACGCCATGACGCGCGATCGCCGCATCGATCACGCGCGCCTTGTGCGCACGGCCCGCTGCATCGACACCGGTACCTGTGCCCGCGATTTCCTCGGCGCTGATGCCGAGCAGGCTCGCGGCGATCGCCGCCGAGGTCGTGGTGTTGCCGATGCCCATCTCGCCGAAGATCAGGAGATCGGGCTGATGGGCCTTCGCCCGCGCCACTGCGCGCTGACCGGCCTCAAAGGCGAATGCCAGCTCGGTCGGCGTGAGCGCAGCGTCGACGCTGAAATCGCGAGTGCCAAGGCGCGGCTTGTCCGTGACGATCCCGGGCATCGCCGCCTCCGCCAGCGTGCCGGCATCGACGACCTCAAGGATCGAGCCGAGCTCGCGCGCCAGCACCGAGATCGCGGCACCGCCGGAGGCAAAATTCGCCATCATCGCGATGGTGACGGCTTGCGGATAGGCCGACACGCCTTGGGCAACGATGCCGTGATCGCCGGCGAAGATGATGATTGGCACGCGTGCGGCGCGGGGACGTTCAGTCGCCTGCAAGCCGGCAAGCTCGATCGCGAGCTGCTCCAGCCGGCCGAGCGCGCCGGTCGGTTTTGTCAGTTGCGCCTGCCGCGCGATTGCCGCCTCGCGATGGGCGGCGGAGATCTCGGGGCATTTCTGGGTGACCCAATCAGGGAGCATGCTGCCTCGCTTACGGCCTGCGCTTGAGAATGTAACTGTCCATGATCCAGCCATGCCGCTCGCGTGCGGCCTGCCGCGATGCGACGATGCGCGCCCCGACCTCGACCAGCGCGCCGGACATGATGATCTGATCGGCCATGCCGAGATAGGCGCCCCACCAGATGTCAAGCCCGGACGGATCGAGCGACTGGAACGCGGCGCCGCCGTCGAGCATCACAACGACCGTATCGACGCCCGCCGGCCAACCGTCTTCGCGCAAGCGGCGCCCGGTCGTCACCAGAAACGGCTCGCCGATGTCGTTGAGCGGCAGCGCATGCGCCGCGCACAGCGCCTGGATCGAGGTGATGCCGGGCACGACCTCGATATCAGGCAATGGATTGAGCCGCCGCGCGATGCGCAGCGAAGAGTCATAGAGCGAGGGATCGCCCCAGATCAGCAGCGCGACCTTGCCGTCACCGCCGAGATGATCCGCGATCGTCTGCGACCAGCTCGCGGCGACCGCGTCGTGCCAATCGTCCACGCCCTTGCGGTAATCAGCCTCACCGGCGTCGCGCACGGGCAGATCGAACTCGACAATGCGCGTGGTGTCATTGGTGAGCACATCCGCGCAGATCGCCCGCCTGAGATCGGCAAGATCGGATTTTGCCGTCCCCTTGCGCGGGATCAGAACGAGATCGGCAGCGTTGATCGCGCCGATCGCAGCGCGCGTGAGCTGCCCGGGATCGCCGCAGCCGATGCCGATCAGGGAGAGCGTCATCATGACGGTCCGCCCTCCGCCAGCGCGCCGAACATGATCACGGCCGCCGTAGAAGCAGCACCGCCGCGCGCAAGCTGCTCGGCAAGCTCGGCAATGGTGGTGCGCACCAGCCGCTCGTCGGCGCGGCCGAGAGATTCGGCGAACAGCGCCGGAGTGCTTGGTGAGAGCCCCTGCTCGATCAACTTCGCGACCAGCGCCGGAAAGGTGCGCCGGCCCATATAGACCACGGTCGTCGCATCAGGATCGGCCAGCGCCGCCCAGTTCAAATTCTGCGGCAGTTCGCCGGTGACGTCGGCTCCGGTCACGAACTGCACCCGGCGCGAGGTGTGGCGACGGGTCAGGGGAATCCCGGCTTGAGCTGCGGCCACGCAAGCCGAGGTGACACCGGGAACGATCTCGTAGCTGATACCGGCCTCGCGCAGAGTCTCCAGCTCCTCCTCGAGCCGGCCGAAGATGCCGGCATCGCCCGATTTCAGCCGCACCACGCGCACGCCCGTCGCGGCATAGTCGACCAGCAGACGGTTGACGTGATGTTGTTTGGTCGACGGTCGCCCAGCCCGTTTCCCGACCGCGACGAGATTGGCGCCAGGCCGCGCCAGATCGAGGATCGCGCCGGAGGCAAGGTCGTCATAGAGCACGACGTCCGCCTCGCGCAGCCGCGCGGCGCCCTTGAGCGTGAGAAGCTCGGGATCGCCGGGGCCGGCGGAGATGAAGGTGACAAAGCCGCTCACCGGTCCTCCGCGATCAGATGGAAGAACGTGCCGGTGGCGTAGCCGCGCCGCGAGCCGGTTTCGGCGATGACCGCACCGGTTGCGTCGTGCACGACCGCGAGCGGCGTATCGGGCTGGGCGACGATCGTCGAATAGTGGAATTCGTGGCCGCGCAGGCGCGCACCGACCTGATGGCCCGGCATCGGCGCTGCCAGCGCGGCGAGACGATAGCCGAGATGCATGCGGCGCTTGGCAAAGCTGGCCTCCAGTCCGAGCAGGCCTGTCATCTCGTGACGGATACCGTCGGCATCGGTCAAAGCAGTTCCCAGCACCATATACCCCCCGCATTCGCCGTGCACGGGTCGTGTCTCGGCGAAGGCGCACAGGCCGCTGCGGAAGCGCGCATTGGCGGCGATCTTGCCGGCATGAAGCTCGGGGTAGCCACCAGGCAGCCAGCACACGTCGGCGCTTGCGTCGGGCTCTTCATCGGCAAGCGGCGAGAACGTCGAGATCTCCGCGCCTGCCGCGCGCCAGGCTTCCAGCATATGCGGATAGACGAAGGAGAATGCCGCATCGCGCGCGAGTGCGATGCGCTGGCCCGGCGGCGTTACGTTCAGGCCGTTCGCCGCTGATGGCACAGACCACGCGGCTGCGGATCGCAGCACCGCACCGAGATCGACATGCTCCGAGACAAAGCGCGCGGCCTCGTCGATCAATTGTCCGATCTCGGCCTGCTCCTCGGCCTGCACCAGGCCGAGATGCCGCTTCGGCAGGCTGATCTCGGCGTGCCGCGGCAGCGCGCCGAACACGGCGATGCCGACATCATTGAGGGCGCGCCGCACCAGATCCTCGTGACGGGGACTGGCGACACGGTTGAGCACCACGCCCGCAAGGTCCACGCCGGCGCGATAATCACGAAGCCCTGCGGCGATGGCCGCGGCGGTCTGCGCCTGCCCGGACGGATCGATCACGAGCACCACCGGCCAGCCCAGCATCTCCGCGATGTCGGCAGTGGCCCCGGTGCCGGAGACGCCGCGCGCGGCGACGCCGTCGAATAGGCCCATCGAGCCCTCGGCCAGCACGATGTCGGCATCAGTGCCGCGGCTGACGAGATGCGCGATCGTCGCGCGATCCATCGCCCAACTATCGACGTTGACGGAGGCGCGTCCCGTTGCGGCCGCGTGGAACGCAGGGTCGATATAGTCCGGCCCGCTCTTGAAGCACTGCACGCGCAATCCGCGATTGCGCCAGGCGCGCGCAAGCGCCAGCGTCAGTGTGGTCTTGCCGACGCCGGAGGCCGGCGCGGAGATGACGAGGCCGGCCGGCATCACGACACCTCCGGAAAACGCGGCTCGGCGCCGACAGGGCGGTAGCGGCGGTCGTAGTCGGCGGCATAGAGGCGGCTCTCGTCGAAATCCGCAGCACCAATCGTCTTGCCGACCAGGATGAGCGCGGTGCGCTCCATCTCGGTAGCTACCGCTGCATCGAGCGACGCGAGCGTGGCGCGGACGATGCGCTGATCCGGCCAGCTCGCGCGCCAGACGATGGCGACCGGGCAATCCGCGCCGTAATGCGGCGTCAGCTCGGCGACGACCTTGTCGAGCAGATGGATCGAGAGGTGGATGGCGAGCACCGCGCCGGTGGCGGCAAAGGCCGCGAGCTTCTCGCCCTCGGGCATCGCGCTGGCGCGGCCCGGCGTACGCGTCAGCACCACCGTCTGGGCCAGGCCGGGCAATGTCAGCTCAGCTTCGAGCGCGGCCGCCGCGGCGGAGAAGGACGGCACGCCGGGCGTGACCGTGAAGGGAATGCCAAGCGCACGCAGGCGGCGCAACTGCTCGCCCATCGCCGACCAGATCGAGAGATCACCGGAATGCAACCGCGCGACGTCCTTGCCATCCGCATGCGCGGCAGAAATCTCCGCGACGATCTCGTCGAGCGACAGCGGCGCGGTGTTGACGATGCGTGCGCCGGGCGGGCAATGCGCCAGCACGCCCTCGGGCACCAGCGAGCCGGCATAGAGGCAGACCGGGCAGGAAGCGATCAAATCGCGCCCTCGAAGCGTCAGCAAATCTGGAGCGCCCGGCCCTGCGCCGATAAAGTGGACGGTCATGCGCCGTCTCCTTCTGCGATCGCGGCGGTCGCCGTACGATCCTCCGAGACCACGCGCGTTGCAATCAGGCGCGCGCGTGGGCCAGCAGCCGCGAGTGCGGCGGCCTCGGCGACCGAGCCCGGGCCGAACTTTTCCGCAACCAGTTTTGACTGCGTCGGCGTATCGATACTCGCGAGCACATCGGACGGAACGGCCTTGATTGGCACACCGCATTCGCGTGCAAGCTGCTTCAGCACCTCCGCGTCAGCCTTGTCGCTGACGGTTGCCACAGCCGCGAGGCCATCAGAGCCGCCCGCGGCCGCAAGCGCTTCGCGCAGCGAAGCCAGCGTGACATCCTTCCTGAATCCGAGCCCGGCGACCTTCATCGGACCGCACTCCACTGCACCACCGGCCGCGCCGCCTCCCAGGACCGGTAGCGGCCGAGCGGAGCGGCATGCGCAATCTCGACCCGCATCAGCTCGCCGCCATGCTGCTGATGCAGCTCGCCGAGCAGCGCCTCCGTCTCCAGAGTCACCGCATGCGCGACCAGCCGCGCCCCCGGCGCAAGCCGCGACCACACCACGTCGAACGTCACGCGATCAAGACCGCCGCCGACGAAGACGGCGTCAGGTGCTTCCAGCGCCGCGAGCGCTTCCGGCGCCCGCCCTGAGATCACGGTGATCCGATGCGCCAGTCCAAACGCCGCCGCATTGCTACGGATGTTCGCGGCGCGATCCTCGCGCGCCTCGATGGCAATCGCGGTTCCTCCGCACAGCGCCCACTCCACCGAGATCGAGCCGGAGCCAGCGCCGATGTCCCACAACCGCTCGCCGGAACGCGGCGCCAGCGCAGAAACTGCGAGTGCTCGAACCGGCCGCTTGGTGATCTGACCGTCATGGGCGAACAGACCGTCTGGAAGACCGGAGCTGCGGGGGATGCCCTGGCCTCCCCACGCCTGCACGGCCACCGCAACCAGATTCCCAGCGAGGTCCTCAGCAAAGAGATCGGCGCGATGCTGGTCGATGCTTTCGCGTGGGCCGCCAAGCGCAGCGAGAGTCCACAGGAGCGAGGCGCCCCACCCGCGCTGCGTCAACCATTTCGCGAGATCTCCTGGGGCCTTCGCATCACGGACGAGACAAATGATCCGCGCGCCCGGCACGAGATGCGGCAAGAGACGCTCGAACGGCGCGGCGTGGAGACCAAGACAGGCGGTTGCTTCAATACGCCAGCCCAGCCTCGCAGCAGCAAGCGAGAAGGTCGACGGCGCCGGATGCGCAATCCACTCGTCCCCGCCGAGCTTCTCGGCGAGGCTCGCGCCGGCGCCATGCCAGAACGGATCGCCGGAGGCCAGCACTGCCGTCGGCCGGCCTCGGCAGCCCAGCACGACCTCCGCGTCAAACGGCACCGGCCACGCCTGGCCGCGGCTTCCCGCATCTGCAAGCGCAAGATGGCGCTCGCCGCCGAAGACGGTTTCCGCTTTGGACAACGCCTTTCGACTTGCATCGGATAGCCCGGCAAGGCCATCTTCGCCGATACCGATGATGGTCAGCCAGGGATCAGCCATGATGCGCGCCCTTATACTGGGCGGGATTGCCGATGCGAGCTTGCTCGCCGCGGAGATCGCACGCGCAGGCATCGATGCCGTGTATTCCTATGGCGGTCGCACCCGCGCGCCAGCAGCCCAGCCGCTGCCGACCCGCATCGGCGGTTTTGGTGGGGCAAACGGACTTGCCGATTACATTCGCAGCGCAGGCATCACGCATGTGATCGACGCGACGCATCCGTTCGCGGCCGAGATGAGCCGCAATGCCGTTGATGCGTGCGCAGAAACCGGCACTCCGCTGATTGCGCTCGAGCGCGCGCCGTGGAGCAAAGCGCCCGGCGACAACTGGATTGAAGTCGGAGATGTCGGCGTCGCGGCTGCTGCGCTGCCCGTAGCGCCCGCAAAAGTGTTCCTCGCCATCGGCCGCCAGCACATCGCGCCGTTCGCGAGCAAGCCGCAGCATGTCTACACACTGCGCTTCGTCGATCCGCCCGAAGCACCTCTGCCCTTCGCTGCCGATGTGATCGTGTCGCGCGGGCCGTTCACGCTTGACGGCGAGCTCGACATGATGCGCACGCGTGGCATCAATTGGATTGTGGCGCGCAATTCCGGCGGCGACGGTGCCCGCGCCAAGATCGATGCCGCGCGCACGCTCGGCCTGCCCGTGATCATGATCACGCGACCAAAATTGCCCGACCGGCTGCGGGTGGAGAGCGTCGCTGAAGTGATGGAATGGCTCGGTCATCGAACCTGCCTCGGCGCATAGACCCAAAGGCCGACGCGGCGCGTCTGAGAATTTCCGACGATGACGAGCGTGCGCATGTCGGCCATCTCGGGCGTCGCCTCGTTCAGCGTCACGGTCACGATCTTCTCGTCAGGCGCGCTGATCGCGCGCGCGAAGACCACGAGGCGCTCGCCGCAGCCCGCCTCCTTCAACACCGCAAGCGCGCGGCCAAACCCTTCCGGCCGGCTTGCCGAGCGCGGATTGTACATCGCAATCGAAAAATCCGCCTCCGCGGCAAGCCTTAGCCGCTTCTCGATGACCGCCCAGGGCTTGAGATTATCGGAGAGATTGATCGCGCAGAAATCGTGGCCAAGCGGCGCACCCGCGCGCGCGGCCGCGGCCAGCATCGCGGTGATACCGGGCAGCACGCGGATCGGCAGCCCCTGATAGTGCGGCGCCTGCTCGAGCGCCTCGAACACAGCGGAGGCCATCGCAAACACGCCGGGATCGCCGGAGGAGACGATGACGACCTGTCCGCCTTCGGCAGCGAGGCGCAACGCCTCGGCTGCCCGCTGAAGCTCTTCCCGGTTGTCGGAGGGATGCAGGGTGAGACCGGCCCGCGGCGGGACGCGCGCGACATAGGGCGCATAACCCAGAATATCAGTCGCGGCGGCGAGCGCGGCGGAAACTTCCGGCGTCACCAGCGCATCACTGCCCGGCCCGAGGCCTGCGATGGTCAGCGTGCCCGTCATTCGGCGGCGTCCGGATGCCGGCCCTTGCCGTGCACGAGCACGATCGCGAAGTAAGGACA
This sequence comes from Bradyrhizobium ganzhouense, assembly GCF_049949285.1. Taxonomy (NCBI): domain Bacteria; kingdom Pseudomonadati; phylum Pseudomonadota; class Alphaproteobacteria; order Hyphomicrobiales; family Nitrobacteraceae; genus Bradyrhizobium; species Bradyrhizobium ganzhouense. The sequence continues at coordinate 3,432,683 of NZ_CP181318.1, read as the reverse complement.
GTCGGCAGCGTCGATCTCGGCGAGCCGCACGACGCGCTCGCCCGGCATGGTGCCGCGCTCGACCAGCCAGGCATCGTCGAGCCGGCCGGCGGACGCGAGCGCACGGCGCACCTTTGCGAGATTGCGGCCGGTCTTCATGATGACGAGCGCATCGGAATCGCGCATGCGGCGTTCGAGCTCGGCTTCAGCCAGCGTGCCCATCAGCACGGTCGTGACGTCGTCGCCGAGTGCAATCGGCTGACCAACGCCGTTCCAGCAGCCGACCATGCCGGGAATGCCGGCGATCACCTCGATCTCGACGCGGCCTTGCAGGCGCGTGTGCAGATGCATGAACGAGCCGTAGAAATAGGGATCGCCTTCGCAGAGCACGACGACATCGACGGCGCGCGCCAGTCGCGCCAGGCGTTCGGCCCATTCGTCGTAGAAGCCGGCTAGCAGCTGGACATAGTCAGGGCTGTCGAACGCGATCTCGGTCGTAACCGGATACTCCATGGGATATTCAGTGACGTCGCTTGCGAGCATGCCCTCGACGATGCGCCGCGCCTGACCGGGCCGGCCCTTCTTGCGGAAATAGGCGACGTGCTTTGCCCCGCGCACGGTACGATCGGCGCGCACGCTCATGAGATCGGGATCGCCGGGGCCGAGACCGCAGCAGATAATGCGTCCCATCGCTATTCGCTCCGGCTTGCGAGCGCGTTCACGGCGGCGACCGTGATGGCGGAGCCGCCGAGGCGGCCTTCGACCGTCAGCGCCGGTACCGGCGGATCGGCCATCAGCGCGGCCTTGGATTCGGCCGCACCGACGAAGCCGACGGGGCAGCCTATGATCGCCGCAGGCCGCGGGCAGTCACGGTCCTCCAGCATGTTGAGCAGATGAAACAGCGCCGTCGGCGCATTGCCGATCGCGACGATCGCACCGTCGAGGTGCGGACGCCACAATTCCAGCGCTGCGGCCGAACGCGTGTTGCGCATGGATTGTGCCAGCGCAGGAACGGTCTCGTCACTGAGCGTGCAGATCACCGCGTTGGCCGCAGGAAGTCTGGCACGCGTAATTCCTTCCGAGACCATGCGCGCATCGCACAGGATCGGGGCGCCCTTCTGCAAGGCCGCGCGCGCGGCGGTCGCCATGCCCTGCGTGAAGCGGACATGCGCCTCGAGACCCACCATGCCGGCGGCATGGATCATCCGCACCACGACCTGCTCCTCATCGGGCGTGAAACGCGCCAGATCGGCCTCGGCCCGGATGGTCGCGAAGGATTGCCGATAGATCGCGGCACCGTCGGTCTCGTAAGCGTGCGGCATCAGTGTCCTCCCATCAGGATGGAGGGATCGCGAACGATGTCGTCGCGGTCGAGCCCGCGCAGGATGGGCTCGTCGCGGGTCGACCCGCCGCGCACGAGATCGAATCCTGCCCCCGTCGCAACCAGCGTGATCGCGGCCGCGCCGGAATGGGCGCACCCCTTGGCGCAGCCCGAGACGTGAAGCCGCGCAGCTCCGCCGATATTCGGCGCGAGCGCCGCGGCAAGCGCGCGGGTGTCGGCATGGGCCTCACGGCAGCGCGGTGCGCCGCTGCAGGCGATAATGCGCAGCGCCGGGTCGTAGGCCTCGGTGATCAGGCCGGAAGCGGCTGGCATCGTCCGCTTGCCCTCGCTCAAGACCATGCGCCATGGCGTCATCCGCAACGCATGCCCGCACCCGGAGAGCTGATTGAGCGTTGCGTGCGGCATCTGACCGAAGGCGACGCCGACCATGGCCCCTTGCGGATAAAGGCCGGGACGCGCCGCCGCCATGATGGGCGCCGGCTCCGTCTCGCCGCGCAGGGCCACGGGCAATTCCGCGCCGGCCGCAAGATGCGTTGCCATGCGCCCGCGCCCACCGTTGGCGACAAACCAGCTTGCGACGGCGAGTGCCGTGGTCACGGCCTCGCCGCGCGCGACGAGGCGGCCAAGCCTTGCGCCATCCGCGCGCACAAGGAGACCTCCGGCAGCGTCACGCTCGATCCGCACGTCGGCGGAATTGCCGGCGAGCACGCGCGACTTGCCGTCATCGATGGCGAAGCCGAATTTCGTCGGAAGCTCGAGTATGGAGTCCGCAAGCACCTCCTCGAGCTCGGCCGCAAGCGCCTGGGTCTCGTCGCCATCGCGCCAGAACGGCGTGACCAGGATGTTGCGCCGGGATTCGGTGTCGGCGTCTGGGTCGAGCAGCGTCAGTTGCGCAAGCCCTTCAAGCAGCAGCCCGTGGCTGCTCTCGCTGACGCCCCTGATCTGGAGATTGGCGCGGCTGGTCACGTCGATCAGGCCATTGCCGTGGAGCTCGGCAAGACGCGCAAGCCCGGCGGTCTGGGCCGCATCGAGCCGGCCGCCGAATGGGCGCACGCGGACCACCAGCCCGTCGCCCGATTGCATCGGCCGCAGCGCGCCGGGACACCAGCCCTTCACCGAAGCCGCGCTCATGATGCCTCCTTCAGCGCGGCCGCAATCGAATTGCGGCGCGTCCGCCAGAGCGAGGCCTCGTGCAGGCGCGTGAAGCAAACTTCCATCGCGGCAAGCGCCGCCGGATTTTCGCGCGCCATGAAAGCACGGACGTCGGCGTCGCCGAGCGTCGCGTCATAGTAGAGATCGAACAGATGCGGCGGCACGGCACCGGCCAGATGGGCGAAGGCGGCCATGTGCTCCAGCGTCGCTGATATCTCGGCGGCACCGCGAAACCCGTGACGCATCATGCCGGCGATCCAGGCCGGATTGGCCGCGCGCGCGCGGACGACGCGCGACATCTCTTCGGTCAGCGTGCGCGCATGCGGCTCGTCGGGGCGGGTCGTGTCGAGGTGATAGAGCGATGGCCCCGTCGCGCCGAGATGTGCAGCAGCAGCCGCCACGCCGGCTTCATGCGCGGCATAGTCGGCGGCGAGCAGCAGATCGGTTTCCGGTAGATCCTGGACGTGAACGAAAGCATCGGCGGAAGCAAGCCGCTGTTCGATGCCGGCGCGGTCGAGTCTGATCTCCCCATCGGCGGAGAACGCCCAGGACGACGCCGACAGCCAGGCCTCGCCGGCCGCATCGCGCGTCTCGGGCGTGAAGGCATCCGGAATTGCCGAGAGGCCGACGCCGTATTGTCCGGGGCGCGGCGCGAACACGCGGGAGGCACGCTGGCGATAGGGATTTTCGTCGCCCTCCTGCTCGCGCGATGCTAGCGCCTCAGTGGCGGCCTCGAACAATTGCGCAAGGCCCGCGAAGACATCGCGGAACAGGCCTGATACGCGCAGCGTGACATCGATGCGGGGACGGCCAAGCTCGGCTGGCGCGACGATATCGTAGCCGGTGACGCGGCCGGAGGCGTGATCCCAGCGCGGCGCAAGACCGGCCAGATGCAACGCCATCGCGAACTCCTCGCCCGCGGTGCGCATCGTCGCGGAGCCCCAGAGATCGACCACGAGGCCTTTCGGCCAATCGCCGTGATCCTGCAGATGACGACGCAGCAGCTCTTCGGCGAGCTTGATCCCCTGCGCATGCGCCGACGGCGTCGGCACCGCACGAGGATCGACGGCGAAGAGATTGCGTCCCGTCGGCAGCACGTCCTGGCGTCCGCGATAGGGCGAGCCAGACGGGCCCGGCGCAACGCGCTGGCCCGCGAGCGCGGCACGTAGTGCGTCCCGTTCCGCATCGCCGCAGGCGCCGCGGCCGAACACATGCAGGCCATCACCGAACTGGCTTTCCTTGAGATCGCAGACGAAGCGGTCGATCCGCGGGATCGCTTCGGCAGGCGCGGCCGAGGCATCGAGACCGAGATCGTCTTCAAGGCCTGCCGCGCGCGCCTCGTCGCGGATCGCCGCGATCAGGCGCTGGCGGCGGGCGGGATCGAGACCATCGGCGGTCGAATATTCGTCGAGCAGACGTTCAAGCCGGCGCAGGCCGTCCGGCACCGCCGATTGTTCGAGCGGCGGCGGCAGATGGCCGATGGTGACCGCACCGATGCGGCGCTTGGCCTGCGCGGCCTCGCCGGGATCGTTGACGATAAAGGGATAGACGACCGGCAGATCGTCGATCAGGGCTTCCGGCCAGCATTGCGAGGACAGCGCCACGGATTTCCCCGGCAGCCATTCCAGCGTGCCGTGCGCGCCCATATGCACGACGGCATCGATCCCCTGCCCGCGGAGCCAGAGATAGAACGCGACATAGGCGTGGCGCGGCGTGCGGGCGAGATCGTGATAGTCGGAATCGCGCGTGGTGGCATCGCCACGCTCGGGCTGAACTGCGATGATCGAGCGACCGCACTGGATTGCAGCGAAGTGGAATGCGCCGTCGCGGCAGCTCGGATCATTTTCCGACGCGCCCCAGGCTTGCGCGAGATCATCCTGCAGGACCTGCGGAAGGCGCGAGAGCGCCGCGCGGTAATCGACGACACTCCAGATCAATTGCTGCGTGAGCAGTGTCTTTCCGAGCCTTTCGACTGGCGCAACATCGAAGCCGGCCTTGGCGAGATCGGACACCAGCGCTTCGACCGAAGCGAGCGCGTCGAGACCGACCGCATGCGCGATCTGGTGCGGACGTCCGGGATAGTTCGAGAGCACGATCGCTAGCCGCTTCTCGGCGGCCGGCGTCTCCGCAAGCCGTCGCCAGGCCGCAACGCGGGCGGCGACGGCTTCCACACACCCCTCATCCGGCTGATGGGCCAGATGCGAGAATTGCAGATCCGGATCTCGAGCCGCAGCAGACTTGAAACTCACCACGCCCGCGAACAGGCGGCCGTCGACTTCGGGCAGCACCACATGCATCGCGAGATCGCCGGGCGACAGGCCACGCAGCGACTCCGCCCAATCCTCGCGGCGCGCCGATGAGAGCGCGACCTGGAAGACGGGACATGGCGCAGCATCGAACGGCGTCGTGCCGTCGTCACCTATCGCGGAGAACGCCGTCACATTGACGATCGCGGCCGGAGGATTCTTCGCGAAATATGTCCTTAGCCAATCAGAGACGCCGGTGGCCTTTAGCGACGTGACAAACACGCCATGCGCATCAAAGCCCTTCTCGCGCAGCGCGGCGATCAGCGCATCGACCGGCCCCGTGTCGGCTGCGGTGAGATAGGAGCGATAGAACGCCACCAGCGCGCGCGGCTTCCCCTCGCTCGCCACGGGCGCCGCGATCACGCCGCGTGCGGGATCGTAAAAGCCCATCTCGGGAACGGTCATCTCGCCGGTGACTGGCCCGGCGTAAAGGCCTGAGGCCAGTGCGAGTTGCGCGATCGCGGCTTGCGCCGCAACGGGACCACCGGTGTCGCAGAGAACCTTGAGCCGGCGCAGCGTCGAGACCGGCAAGGTGGAGTACGCATCGAGCCGCGTGTCGTCGCGGCCATCGGCCGGCAACACGGCGAGCACGATATTGCGATCTTTCGCCAGCTGCTGGAGCGCCGCCAGCCCGTACGGCCAGTAGGACTCACCGCCGATCAATCGCACCAGAATGCCGCGCGCTTGCGTCAGCGTGCGCTCGACATAGGTATCGACCGACAGCGGATGACGGAGCTCCGCGAGGTTCGCCAGCCGCAGCGACGGCAGGCTGCTCTGGCCACGCCGCCAGCCGGCCGCGAACGCCGCAAGATCGGAGTCCGAGTACGAGAGCACCACGAGATCGGCCGGGTCCTGGCCGATGTCCCTTGGCGTCGCGGTCTCCTCCAGACCGCGGCTCTCGCGGAAGACGACGTGCATCAGACTCCCAATCCCGCCTTGATGGCGGCCTCGTCGATATCGCCGTGCTCGCCGATCACGACGAGCTTTGACTGCCTGTGGCCCGCGCCCCAGGGCTTGTCGAACTGATGGCGCACGCGCTCACCGACCGCTTGCAACAGCAAGCGCATCGGCTTGCCCACAACCGCGATATAGCCTTTGACCCGCAGCACGTTCTGCTCGCGCGCCAGCCTCTGCACGGACGCGACCAGCGTATCGACATCCGAAACCTCAGGAAGGTCGATCACGACCGAAGCAAAGTCGTCATGCTCGTGCTCCTCCTCGCCATCATGATGCGAGGGGCGCGCGGCAAGATCGTTCTCGGCGGCAGCGCCGAGGCCGAGGATGACGCGTGCATCGATGGCGCCGTCGGTGATGGGCAGCATCGGCACGCGACGCGGCATCTCGGCGGTAATCAACGCCTTGGCGGCCTCGATGCCGGCGTGACCCGCCAGATCCGCCTTGGTCAGCAGCACGATATCGGCGCAGGCGATCTGGTCCTCGAACACTTCGGACAGCGGCCTCTCGTGATCGAGATTCTCGTCCGCCGCGCGCTGTGCTTCGACCGCATCCGGATCCGGCGCAAAGCGGCCCGCCGCGACCGCCTCGGCATCGGCGAGCGCAATCACACCGTCGACCGTGATGCGCGAACGGATCTCCGGCCAGTCGAACGCCTTAAGCAGCGGCTTCGGCAAAGCGAGCCCCGAGGTCTCGATCAGGATGTGATCGGGCCGCACCGGGCGCGCCAGCAGCTTCTCCATGGTCGGGATGAAATCATCGGCGACGGTGCAGCAGATGCAGCCATTGGCGAGCTCGACGATGTTCTCTTCCGGGCAGTTGGCATCGGCGCAGGACTTCAAGATCTCGCCGTCGACGCCCTCGCTGCCGAACTCGTTGACGAGCACGGCGAGCTTCTTGCCGTTGGGATTGGCGAGCAGGTGCTGGATTAGCGTGGTCTTGCCGGAGCCGAGAAAACCGGTGACGACAGTCACAGGGACTTTTGCGAGCGAGTTCATTCGGCGGCCTCCGGCAACACGGCAATGGGGGGAATGCGGGCAAGCGACTGCTTGCGGAAGATTTCGGGACGGCTGCGCCAGGGCACGAGGCCGTCGGGCGCGGCGGCATAGGCGGCGGCGCCCGCGACCACGTCCTGCGCGTTGGCATCCGACAGCCGGCCATAGACATAGGACCAGCGGCCGGGCGCGCTGAGCGCGACCGAGCAGCCCTGGCTGCATGCAGACAGGCATTCGACAGGAACCACGTTGATGCCGTCGGGCACGCCGGCCTCGAGGATCGCACCATGCAGGCGCTTGCCGGGCGTGACCTCGCCCTCGTCCAGCGTCTGGCCGGCGCGGCAGGTAATGCAGACGTGCAGTGTGACGGTCATCGCCTCTTCCAGAAGTGTCAGCGGGAGGCGAAGAGGCCCACGAACCGTTCTTGCGAAGGCCCGTTTCCCCGTCGCGGAACACCCCGTCCGCCGGTCCAAAAATCGTCCGCGCTGGCAGGTCTCCCGGCTTGCGGAGCAGGGTTTCCCCTTCGATCCCCGCCTTCCCGATCCGCAAGGTGGATCAGTGGCTTTGGGCATCTCTCCGGTCACGGTCGCGGGGGCGGCTGCAGTTTGGACCCAAATCTTGCCGATTCGGACCCTATCGCATTCCCTCTTCGCCTGTCATAGGACAGGAACCAACGCCGGGTCACCATTTGCCCCCGGCCGCCTCTTGTCAAGCCGAAGGACCCTGTCAGATGACGCCTGAACCGGATACTCAAACGGCCGAGGAAAACGCCGCCGGGCACGCCGCCAAAATGGCGAAGATCAAGGCCGCCCGCGACAAGATCATGGCGACCAAGAGCGGCGAAAAGGGCCTCATCATCGTCCATACCGGCTCCGGCAAGGGCAAGTCCTCCTCTGCCTTCGGCATGATCGTGCGTTGCGTCGCCCATGGCTTCCCCTGCGCGGTCGTGCAGTTCATCAAGGGTGCCTGGGATACCGGCGAGCGGCGCCTGCTCACCGGCCACTTTGGTGAGCTCTGCCAGTTCCACGCCATGGGTGAAGGCTTTACCTGGGAGACGCAGGACCGCGCCCGCGACATCGCGGCGGCGCGCGCCGGCTGGGAGAAGGCCAAGGAGCTGATTCTCGATTCCAATCTGCGCATGGTCGTGCTCGACGAGATCAACATCGCGCTGCGCTACGACTATCTCGACATCGCGGAGGTCGTCGACTTCCTGAAGACCTCGAAGCCGCTGATGACGCATGTCGTCCTCACTGGACGCAACGCCAAGGACGAGCTGATCGAGATCGCCGATCTCGTCACCGAGATGACGCTGGTGAAACATCCGTTCCGCTCCGGCATCAAGGCGCAAGCCGGCGTCGAGTTCTGAAGACTTCCGTGATGGCGCGCGCATTGATGATCCAGGGGGCCGGCTCGGACGTGGGCAAGTCGCTCATCGTCGCCGGCCTCGCGCGCGCCTTTACGCGGCGCGGGCTGCGTGTGCTCCCGTTCAAGCCGCAGAACATGTCGAACAATGCGGCCGTCACCATCGACGGTGGCGAGATCGGCCGCGCCCAGGCGCTGCAGGCGCTGGCGGCAGGCGTCGAGCCGCACACCGACATGAACCCGGTGCTGCTGAAACCCGAGACCGATGTCGGCGCGCAGGTGATCGTGCAGGGCAAGCGCATCGCGACCGCGCGTGCGCGCGACTATGCGGCGATGAAGCCGTCCTTGATGGGCGCCGTGCTGGAGAGCTTTGAGCGGCTGAAGACGCGTTCTGATCTGGTGCTGGTCGAAGGCGCCGGCAGCCCGGCCGAGGTGAATCTGCGCAAGGCCGACATCGCCAATATGGGCTTTGCGCGCAAGGCCGATGTGCCGGTGGTGCTGGTCGGCGACATCGACCGCGGCGGCGTCATCGCGCAGCTCGTCGGCATCAAGACGGTGATCGATCCTGACGATGCCGCGATGATCCAGGGTTTTGTCATCAACAAGTTTCGCGGCGATGCCACGCTGTTCGACGACGGCTACAGACTGATTGAGGCGAAGACCGCATGGCGCGGCTTCGGCGTGCTGCCGTGGTTTCCACGCGCCGGCGAGCTGCCGGCCGAGGATGCGCTCGGCCTGAGCGACGCGCGCAAGCCGGGCCAGTGCAAGATCGCATGTCTCGCGCTGTCGCGGATCGCCAATTTCGACGATCTCGATCCGCTGAAGCTCGAGCCGGGCGTCGATCTCGTGATGGTACGTCCGGGCGAAGTGATTCCCGGCGACGTGCGTCTCGTCATCATCCCCGGCTCAAAATCCACCCGCGGCGATCTCGCCTTTCTGCGCACGCAGGGCTGGGACATCGATCTGCTCGCGCATCACCGCAGGGGCGGGCATGTGCTCGGCCTCTGCGGCGGCTACCAGATGCTCGGGCGCAACGTCGCCGATCCCAGTGGCATTGAAGGCCAAGCGGGCGACACGCCGGGCCTTGGTCTTCTGGATGTCCAGACGGTCATGAGCCCGCAGAAGACATTGACGCGCGTTGCGGCCGTGCATGCGGCGACGAATCAGCCGATCCAGGCCTACGAAATCCATATTGGCCGCACTGACGGTCCGGATCGCGTACGGCCGTTCGCGAAACTCAATGGCGAGCCGGAAGGCGCGATCTCGAGCGATGGGCGCGTGCAAGGTAGCTATCTGCACGGCTTGTTCACGTCGGACGAATTCCGCAAGGCATTCCTTGCAAAGCTCGACATTCCCGCCGGCAACGAGCCCTATCACGCCAGGGTCGAGACCGCGCTCGATGCCCTTGCCGATCACATCGAGAAGCATCTCGATGTCGAAGGATTGCTCGCGCTAGCGCGCTAGCGCCTCGGCAAGGCGCGTCCATTCCGCCTCAGCGCCCGGAAGCCCCAGGCGCAGCCATGTCGGCACTTGCGCGAACACACGCGACCAGATCTGGCCGCGCGCGAGCTTCTCCTGCGCGGCAAGCGCATCTGGCGTCTCGTACAGACGAAAGAGCGGCGCACCGCCAACGAGCCGCCAGCCCTGCGACTGCACCATGTCGTCGAGGCGCGCACAATCACGCACAAGCCGCGCTGACGTCGCCTTGGCCCAGGTATCGTCACGCAAGGCACGCCAGCCGATCGCGATCGCAGCTCCAGAGACCGGCCATGGACCTGACGCCGCCGCGAGCTTGCCGATGTCATCCGCATGGCCGATCGCAAAACCGAGCCGCAGGCCAGCAAGGCCATAAAACTTTCCGAACGAGCGCAGGATCAGCAGCCCCGTCCGCCCCGCTTCCGAAGCGAGCGAGAGCTCGGAGACGGAATCAACAAAACTCTCGTCGATGACGAGGTGACCAACCCGCGGCAACACCGCGAGCAAATCCTTCGGCGCGTAACGGCGCCCGTCGGGATTGTTCGGATTGACGACGATGGCGAGGTTCGCCCCCGCCAGCGCATCGAGCGCCCTCACCTCCTCGACTTCCCATCCTGCGGCCGAGAGGACGGGAGCATATTCATTGTAGGTCGGCGCGAGGATGCGTGCGCGGCCGCGCGTCGCAAGCTGCGGCAGCAATTGAATGGCGGCCTGTGCGCCGCCCATCGCGACGATCGGTGCGCTCGTGCCATAGGCGTGTTGGGCGGCCTGATGCAGCGACTCGATCTCGGATCGGGACGGCAGTGCCTGCCAATGGTGCGCGGGTATCTCGCCGACGGGATAAGGCAGCCGGTTGATCCCGGTCGACAGATCGATCCAGTCTTCCACACGCCCGCCAAAATGCTGCTGGGCCAGATCGAGATTTCCACCGTGCTCGCGCATGCCCCGTTCTTTCACGCGAAGGCCAGGATCGCAAGGACGCTTGCGAGCAGCAGCATGGCGCGGCGGTAGACGGTCAATCCCTCGCCGATGTCGGCGGCGAGAGGATCGCGGGCGCCTTCGTTGAGCCAGGGCTCGTCGGTCACGCTGCCGTGATAGATGCGGGGGCCGCTGAGCCGCACACCAAGCGCGCCGGCCATCGCTGCCTCCGGCCAGCCGGCATTGGGCGAGCGATGACGGCGCGCATCGCGCGTCATGCACGACAGCGCCTCGGATCGTCGCGGCGCGAGCAACACGAACAGAAAACCGGTCAGACGGGCCGGAATGAAATTCGCGACATCGTCGATGCGCGCAGCTGCCCAGCCAAAGGCTTCGTGCCGTTCGCTGCGATGGCCGATCATGGAGTCCAGTGTGTTGATTGCCTTGTAGCCGAGGATGCCCGGCAGGCCAAACAGTGCACCCCAGAACACCGGCGCGACGATGCCGTCGGACGCGTTCTCCGCGAGGCTCTCGATCGCCGCGCGCGCGATCCCGGCTTCATCGAGCACTGCGGGATCGCGACCGACGATACGCGAGACCGCTTCGCGCGCCGCAGCGATGTCGCTGCCCAGCAGAGAATTCGCGACGGCCGCGACATGATCGTGCAGCGAGCGCAAGGCGACCAGCGGCCAGGCCAGAATGCCGACCAGCACGGTTCCGATCCAGCCCCAAGGAAGCAAGAACCGAAGCAAGGATTGAAGCAGCCAACCGAGCGCAATTGCGAGCGCAATCACCAGAAGCGCGCCGGCGACGCCGGCAGCGCGGCGGAGCGCCGGTGGGTCAGACGTGCGATTCCAGCTGGCGTCGATGGCGGCAATCAGCCCACCCAGCCAGGTCACGGGGTGGCCGATCCGCGCAAACAGTTGTGACGGCCAGCCCAGCAGGGCATCCACCGCCATCGCCACCACCATCGCGCCCGCAAAACCCACGCCAGCCTCCTGTCCCGCCCCTGTTGCGCAAAGCCAGCGGCGAGCGCAAGCCCCCGGGTGCCTGATTTCGGCTTTGTCTTTGGCCGCGATTGGTGATTAGTCAGGCCCACAGGAGACCTTGATGGCCGTCATCTTGATCACGGGCGGAGCGCGATCGGGCAAGAGCAAGCGTGCGGAAACGCGCACGCGCGCCTTCCTCGGGCAGCCCGTCTATGTCGCGACGGCCGAGGCGCTCGACGCGGAAATGGAGGCGCGTATCGCCAAGCATCGCGCGCGTCGCGGAACCGACTGGATCGAGCGCGAGGTGCCGCTCGATCTCGTGTCCGCGCTGGTCGCAACCGATGGCGGCGGCGCGCGGCTCGTCGACTGTCTGACGCTGTGGCTCTCCAACCTGATGCATGCGGAGCGCGACTGGGAACGCGAGGTGACCGAGCTCGCCGCCGCCCTGCCCCGCCTCAGGAGCCCGGTCGTCTTCGTTACCAACGAGGTCGGACTTGGCATCGTGCCCGACAACGCATTGGCGCGTAGCTTTCGCGACGCGGCCGGGATCATGAACCAGACCATTGCGGCGGCCGCTGACGAAGTCGAGTTCGTCGTGGCCGGCCTGCCGATGAAACTGAAATGACGCCGCGCGCCGACATCCTGAAAGACGTCGTCGCCGATCTCAGGATCGCGGCGTCCTTCGTGACGATCGTGCCGGTGGCATCGTCAAAACCGGCCGGCGATGGTGACATCGCACGCGCGACCTGGGCGCTGCCGGTCGCGGGATTGTTGGTGGGCCTTGCAGGCGCAGCATCCTATGCGCTCGCGAGCAGACTGGGGCTGGCGCCAGGCATGGCCGCCCTGCTCGCGCTCGCCACAACGACCCTCATCACCGGCGCGCTTCACGAAGATGGGCTTGCCGACACCGCCGATGGCCTCGGGGGCGGGCGGACGCGCGAGCGCAAGCTGGAGATCATGCGCGACAGCCGGATCGGCAGTTATGGCGTCTGCGCGCTGATCCTGTCGTTCGGCCTGCGCTGGAGCGCGTTGGCCGCAATCGGCAATCCATGGGCCGTGATGCTGGCCTTGTGCTCAACCCACGCTGCGGCCCGCGCCGGCGTGCCGGCCTTCATGTCGCTGGTCACCCCGGCGCGTCCCGACGGGCTCTCCGCACGCGCCGGATCGCCGCCGGGCCGAAGCGTGGCCATCGCCTTCGCTGTTGGAACGCTCGCCCTCGCCCTTGCGCTCGGACCGGCCAAGGCGCTGGTCGGCCTGGCCTTGCTCTCGCTCGCGGGGCTGATCCTGGCGCAGCTTGCCATCCGTCAGATCGGCGGGCAGACCGGAGACATTCTCGGCGCTTTCGAGCAGGTCGGCGAGATCCTGATCCTGCTGGTGGCCGCAGCCTTCCTTCACGCGGGAGGATGATTAATGGTCGAGTTCGACGACACCTTCCGCCGGCAATTGCGCGAGCTGTTCGTGTGGCGCCGCGACGTGCGCCGCTTTCGCACCGATGCGCTGCCCAACGGCGCCGTGGAGCGGCTGATCGAGACGGCCTGTCTGTCGCCGTCGGTCGGCCTGAGCCAGCCGTGGCGCTTCGTCATCGTCGATGATGCGGCACGGCGCCGCGCCGTGATCGACGATTTCAGGGCGTGCAACGCCGACGCGCTGAATTGCTATTCCGGCGATCGCGCAGCGCGCTATGCCGCGCTCAAGCTCTCGGGCCTCGAACAGGCACCGGCGCATCTGGCGATATTCGCGGACAAGGCCAGCGACATCGGCCACGGCCTCGGCCGCGCGACCATGCCGGAGACCACCGAATATTCCGTGGTCGCAGCGATCACCGCCATGTGGCTCGCCGCACGCGCCGAGGGTATCGGGCTCGGCTGGGTGTCGATCCTCACCCCGGAGCGCATCCACAGCGTGCTCGACGTGCCCGCCTCCTGGAAATTCATCGCCTATCTCTGCATCGGCTATCCCGAGGCGGAGTGCGATCAGCCCGAGCTCGAGCGGGCGAAATGGGAGCACCGGCGAGGTCCGGACGAATTTACGCTGCGGCGCTAATCAAGCCGCATCCCAGATCCATCCTCTCGTCATTGCGAGCGCAGCGAAGCAATCCAGAATCTTGCCGCGGAGGTAGTCTGGATTGCTTCGCTGCGCTCGCAATGACGGCTGAGAGAGGCGTGCAACCCGCCGCTACGACCTGCTCTTGTCGGCAATGGCCGCCACAGGCGTGGCACTCTTTTGCTTCTCGAACATCAGCAGCGGACGGAGGATGACGCGGCCATAGGCCTCGTAATGATGCTGGGTCGAAACGGCATTCTTCAGCGGCGTCGCATAATTGGCTTCGAACGTCATGAACTGCGCATATGTCCAGGAGAAGCCGACGCCGACCGAGGCCAGTTCTGTGACGCCGGGGAACGTCGAATACACCGCACCCATGTCGGTGAAGATGTAGGTGTCAAATCCCCTGAGCCATTGCGACCAGTTGTAGTGCAGCTCGGCGTTGAAATAATAGCCGCTGTCGCCGGACGCCGCGTTGGTCGGATAACCACGTACTGTGGTGGGACCACCGATCGTGAAGATCTGGTCGCCCGGCAGCAGCTTCTCCTGCGTGTACTGCCAGCTTGCGAGCACGTTGGTGCTAAAATTGGCGGGGCCCGCGGCACTGGTCGCGATCATCGTGCCGGTATAGGTGTTGAACGTGCGATTGTTGCCGAGCACGTGGTCTTGCCATTCGATGTAGTTGACGGCGGGCGAAACCGTAATCGAATAGGTGTTGCCGGAATTGGTCACGGAGACGCCGGCCGTGGCCTTGTCGTAATGGTCGTCGGTCACCGCGACGGTCGAGAACCGGCTCACCGTCTTGCCTTCGGTCTCTGCGGCGTTGAGCAGCACCAGCCAGTTCTGCGTCACCCAGACCGGCTGGCTGAAATTGACCGCGGCCTGGCTCGACCGTCCCGTGACGTCGAGCGCGACGAACGGCCCATCGATGATCTTGATCTTGCCTTCGGTGTAGCTGACGCCGGCGCGGCCGCCCCAGGGGTTGACCGGGATGCTGTAGGCCACGTTGCCGTTGAGGTTGCCGTCGGAACGGACGCCGTAGAAGGTCAGGCGGTCGTCAACGCCGAACAGGCCGTGGCGCTTGTAGAAAGTGCCGCCTTCCCAGCGGCCGGTATTCTCCGCGGCCTGGTTGTCGACGAAGAGCTGCCAGGTATCGACCGGCGGCTCGATTACCGCAAACTGCAGGTCGGTCAGGCCGAAGCTCGAGCCGGGCTGGAGCAGCGCCTTGATCTGAACGTCGTTGGTCCGGTTGAACCAGGTCACGTCGCGATTGAGTTTTGGAACGTCGAGGACCTCGCCTTCCGGCTCCCTCACGCGCTGGAGGATGTAGTCTGTGCGGGTCTGCTTGTTGCCCTCGATGGTCGTCTTCTGGAGCCGGCCTTCGGTCAGCTTGATCTTGACCGTCCCATCCTTGGGATCCTGATCAGGCAGGGTCGCGATGCCGGTCACGATGCCGCGCTCGGTGTAGATCGCATTGATATCGGCAACGATCTGCAGCAGCGTCGCGATGTCGACGTTCTTGCCGACATATTTCTTCGCGATCTCGTCGAGCTCGGCCGGCGTGATGAATTTGGAGGAGTCGAATTCGAGCTTGCGCAGGCGGAATTTTGGACCGCCCGGCTTCATGAACGGCGACTTCTCACGTGCGCCGCCGATCACGGCCGGACCGTTCAGCTTGGGTGGCTCGCTCTGCTGTTCGAACTGGCGGCGTTGGCGATCGATGTCGTTCTGGATCGCACCGGGATTGATCGAGGGCACCTGCGCGCGCGCGGCCACGATGCTCGACGCTGCAAGCCCGACCCCCAGTGCTGCCCCCAGAACCCGCATCTCGATTTACCACGCCTCCGCGAGGCGACTCACTGCCGGCTTCGTCATTGCACCAATTGCTGCATCCTTCCAGCCCGGGCGACCCGCGCGCTGTCCCTGGCGGCGCAGCTTGCGCATGTCGCTGAGCCCTTCGACGTTCACGGCGGGACCAGACCCGATGGTCTCGACCGGCCGCGGCGACAGCAATGCGTCGAGCCGTGCATGGCCGGAGAGACCGAGCTGGTAGAATGTTCCTGCCCCGCCCTTCTGCGCCAGCCAGGTATCGATGCTCTCATAGCCCTCGCCGTCGACGGCGATGTTGCGCGCCATGCTGGCGCCCGTGTAGCTGCTGCAGCAGGCGTGGCTCGACCCGTAATTGGTGACGCTGGCCGAGATATCGCCGGTGTAGAACACCACATAGGCGTTGGTGACGTTGGCGTTGCCGACCTGGCTCATCGTGAACACGCCGTCCGGCTGGTACAGCTGAAGCGTCGGCCCATTGTTCGGCGCCACCGTACGGTTGTTCAGCAGCACCTGCTCGGTCGCCGTGGTCAGCAGGAGCTGGCCCGGGACGTAGCCGTTCAGGATCGTCACGGAGTGCGCATCGGTCAGGAAGTTCGCATCCACCACCCTGAAGTTGTTGACGATGATGGTATCAGGATCGATCGAGATGTTGGCGTACTTGGCGACGCCACCATTGGAGCCGGTGATATTCAGGATCAGCGGAACCGGCGGGTTCGAGCGGACCTGCTCGCCCCTGACAGTGATGGTGTCGGCGGCAAGATCGAGCTCCCTGACCACACTGACCCAGTTGATGGTCAGGTCGCCCGACGAGGTCATCTTGACCACGTCGCCGCTGATCCGGTCGAACGAGACTGACCCGGCCACATCGAAGCGGGTATCGCCGTTGGCCGTGATCGATCCGCCGTGCAGCGAGCCGGCGTCGGACTTGACGATGAGGTCACCCGCATCGCCGGGGATGCCGGTCGTGGTGAGCTGGCTGAAGACGATGTCGTCGTGGGCATGCAGGGTCTGCGTGCCGCCGCTGATGGCGGTGCCGAGGGTGATCCCTCCGGCCGTCGCAGTGATGTCCAGCGTGCCGCCGACATTGAGGTTGTCCCACTTGACGACGGTGCCCTGCAGAAGCGTGTTGCCGGTCGAGGCCGTGAGGTTATGACCCATGTTGGTGCCGGCGGCGATCAGCTTCGCCGAGCCATTGGCCGTGACCGAACCCAGCGTCGGCACGCCGCCTGACATCACCGTCTGCGCGAGGATGAAACCGTTATCGGCGGTGACGTTGACGTTGCCGACGTCGCCATTGCGGCCCGTCGCCGTCAGCGCGTTGAAGGTCAAATTGTCGTGGGCGTGGATGGTCTGCGTGCCGCCGCTCTGAGCGGTCTGCAAGGTGATGCTGCCCTGGCTCGCGGTGGCGCCCAGCGTCGTCGCGACGTTGAGGACGTTCCAGTTGATCGGGCCGCCGGCGGTTAGCAGGGCTGAGCCGGTCGTCGCCGCAAGCGTGTTGCCGGTGATGGTCGTAGCGGCCAACAGTGTCGCCGAGCCGTTGACGGACAGCGAGCCCAGCGTCGTCACCCCGCCCGACGTCACCGTCTGCGCCAGGATGAAGCCGGTGTCGGCGGTGACGTTGATGTTGCCGACGTCGCCGTTGATGCCGGTCGCCGTCAGCGCGTTGAAGGTCAAATTGTCGTGGGCGTGGATGGTCTGCGTGCCGCCGCTCTGCGCGGTCTGCAAGGTGATGCTGCCCTGGCTCGCGGTGGCGCCCAGCGTCGTCGCAACATTGAGGACGTTCCAGTTGATCGGGCCGCCGGCGGTTAGCAGGCCTGAACCGGTCGTCGCCGCAAGCGTGTTGCCGGTGATGGTCGTGGCGGCCAGCAGCGTCGCCGAGCCGTTGGCGGACAGCGAGCCCAGCGTCGTCACTCCGCCCGACGTCACCGTCTGCGCCAGGATGAAGCCGCTATCGGCGGTGACGTTGATGTTGCCGACGTCGCCGTTGGTGCCGGTCGCCGTCAGCGCGTTGAAGGTCACGTTATCGTGGGCGTGGATGGTCTGCGTGCCGCCGCTCTGCGCGGTCTGCAAGGTGATGCTGCCCTGACCCGCGGTCGCGCCCAGCGTCGTCGCGGCGTTGAGGACGTTCCAATTGATCGGGCCACCGGCGGTCAGCAGGCCTGAGCCGGTCGTCGCGGCAAGCGTGTTGCCGGTGATGGTCGTGGCGGCGAGCAGCGTCGCCGAGCCGTTGGCGGACAGCGAGCCCAGCGTCGTCACCCCGCCCGACGTCACCGTCTGCGCCAGGATGAAGCCGTTATCGGCGGTGACGTTGATGTTGCCGACGTCGCCGGCATTGCCGGTGGAAGCGAGCGCGTTGAACGTCACGTTCTGGCTGGCGTGGATCGTCTGCAAGCCGCTGCTGCTGGCGGTCCCGATCACGATGCTGCCGTTGGCGGTGACGGCGCTGAAGCTGCCGCTCGCGCCCGTCGCCGTGCCCGCGGCCACCTGGTCGAGCGTCAGGCCGCCGGTGCCGAGGATGTCGACGTTGCCCTTGACCGCCGAGAGCAGGCCCGCCTCGGTATCGGTGAGCGCTTTCAGGTAGATGTCGCCGGCGCTCGCGCTTGCCGACAGCCGCGCCGCGCTGAAGATGAACCGGTCCGTCGCAGTGCCGATGCCGTTCGACGCGCTCAGCGAAACTTCGCTGCCCGAGCCGGACGCGACGAACTTGGTCTGACCGTCGCCATTGCCGATGATCGCCCCGAGCGAGGCGACGCCACCGGCGGTGACGATGATCGACGGCGCGTTGCCGGCCGCGGCATAGGACTGCGACGAATTCAGCTGACCGATCGTCGCATCGCCCGTGGTGGTCACCGAGATCACCCCGGCCGCGTTGATGGCAGAATAGGCGCCCATCGACAGCGTCGCGGCCACGAGCGTCACCCCGTCCGAAGTGCTGGTCGCAACCACCGGCGCCGTGCTGGTGCCGGCGGTGAAGGTCATGCCGCGGTTGGCAAGGAGTTGCATCAGGCCGTCACTGGTGAGGTCGGCATTGATGGTGAGCGCGCCGCGCGCCACGTTCAACGTCATCGCGCCGCCCGCCGTCAGCGATCCATAGGCACCGCTCGTGCCGACCCCCATGTCGCCGGTGACCGCGAGGAGGCTGAAATCGCCGCCTGCAGAGCCGGTGACGGCGCCGGAGATGTTCACCTGCAGCGGCTGGAAGGTCGAGCCGTTGAAGCTGATATTGCCGCCGGCGCGCAGATCGAGGTCGGTGCCCAGAATATGGATCGCGCTGCGGTCCGAGAAGCCGGCCTCGCCATAGATGCTGCCGGTCGCGGCAAGCTGGATCTCGTTGCCGGCGGAGATGTTGCCGAGGATGAGGTCGCCCGTGGTCTGCTTCACATAGATACCCTGCCCGGACGAGACCTGGTCGAGCTGGTCGTTGGCCGGGTTGGCAAAGGCGATCTGGATCGCATTCGCGTTGCTCGCGGGATTGCTTCCGGCGGCTCCGGGAGCGCCGATATTGCCGTGCTCGGCGATCAGGGTCAGGTTGGCGATATCACCCGAGATCACAGGCACACCGGTCACGCCGGCGGCAGCGGTGATGCCGGTCACGGCATCGAGCTTGACGTCGCCGCGGCCGGTCACCTGGATGCCGTTGGCCTGCGCCGCGGCGATCGGGCCGTAGCTCGCGGTGACGCCGCCGAGCGTGAGGCTGTTCTTGCTGCCGAGATAGATGTTCGACAGCGCGTTGGCCGAGATCGCGGTCGGGTTATCGAGGAGGACGAGATTCTGCTGCGACAGGCTGACCGTGTAGGTCACGACATGGGTCGTCGGGTCCGTGGTCGCGCCGACGGTGAGCTGACCGGGACCGGCCGAGGAGAGCAATCCCCTCTGAGCCGTAGTCAGCGACGAGGAATCGACGCTGGTGAAGGTGAACGTCTGGGGCGCGGCCGAGTTGCCGACCGAACCGTGCGGCGCGTAGAGCATGATCTGGCTTGCGCTGATATTGGCCGCGACGTTCGTGTCGATCGGCGGCGGCGCCGCGCCGACGGCCGACGACGAGACCGTGTAGGCAAGCTGGCTCTGCGTCCACTGCGCGCCCGCCGTGATGATGCTGTAGACCGCCTCGGTCGATGCGAGCGTGTAGGTATAGTTCGCATTGTAGGCATTCAGCGCCGTCTGCAGCGCCGCGTTGCTCGGCAGCCGCTGATTGGCGGTCGCCACACCGTCGAACAGTTTTGCGAACAGCGTCGTCGACAGCGAGCTGCCGAACACGGTCGCCAGCGGATCGGCGGGTGCCGCGCCGAGCAAGGTCGTCAACGAGCTGTTGAGCTGGTCGGTGGAGATCTTGCCGAGCAGGAACTGATCCCTCAGGAACCGCGTCGTCGCCTCAACCTGCATCTGCGTCGTCGTGACGTTGGTGGGATCAATGCCGAGCTTGGCCGCCACCTGCGCCCGCAGCACCGTCAGACCCACCGAGGTCGGATTGTAGGTGCTGCCGTTCGTGAAGGCGATGTTCCTGAGCTGGAAGTAGTCGTTATAGGCCGACGTGACCATGGACTGGTAGCTGTTGACGGCGGCGGTGGCGGGATTGCCGTTGAGCAGGTCGAGATTGGCCCAGACGGCCTGGAGATGCGCGCTCTCCGCCGCGGAGATACCGGCCGCCGCCCGGCCGTTGAGGATGTTGGCGTGGTTGCCGTCGGAGCCGGCCGCCTCCAGGAAGACCGGGCCGCCGGTCGACTGGACCGTGCCGAGGCGCAGATCGCCCTTGGACTGGATGATGTAGGCGCCGGTGGCCGAGGAACTGTCGAGAACGCCGCCATCGACGGTGCCGTTGGTCTGAACCGTGCCCGTCGCCTGGATCACCAGCGGATTGATGTTGGTCAGGGTCGACGCACCATTGACGACGCTGCTCGTCGCGCCGATCGCACCGGCGGCGGAGTCGATCTCGATGTTCTTGCCGATCACGACGGGGTTGGTGACGTCGTAGGGCGATGCCGAATTGATGTCGCCGATGGCTGACAGGAAGACGCTGCCCTGCGGCGCGTTGCCCGCGACGGTCGGACTTACCTTCACCTGGTTGATCGACAGCGCGCCGATCGCCGCGATCGAGATGTCATGGTCGACCGAATTGGCAGTCAGGCTGCCGCCATAGAGCTGCACCTGGACCGGAACACCGTTCGCGCCGAGCGTGCCGATGCCGCCTGGCGCCGACAGGCTGACGCTGGTGCCCGAGATCACCGGGTTGTTCGCGTTCGCACCGACCGTGATCGACGAGTTGGCGCCGGTGGCCGCGAACGAGGTCGTGCCCTGAAGATTGTTGACCGACCCGTTGAGGACGATGCTGGAGTTCGAATTGACCGCAACGGTGCTGGTGCTGCCGCCGTTGAACTGGATGTTGATCGGGTTCGATGCCTTGACCGTGTTGGTCAGCGTCAGGGTCAGGTGCGTGTAGATCTCCTGGTACCAATTGTACTGTCCGTCGGCGCCGCAGCACTTGCCGGAATGGGTGTTCTGCCCGTTGTTGCCCGGCCTGCTGTCGTTCGGAATGTAATAGCTGCCGGTCGCGGTGACGACTTCCTGGTAGTTGGAGGCCTGCGTACCTGACACCAGACTGACCGTGCGGTTCCAAGGCTGCGCGCCGGTATAAGTCCAGCCGTAGTCGAACTGCGTGCTGGTCGGCGAACGATCCAGCGTCGCCGTGTCGACCCACTGATAAAGCATATCGGCCTGCGGCGCGTACTGGACGCCTGCCGTACTGCTGACGCCGTTGAGCATCGAGGCGGTGTACTGGTTTGCATTGACGCTGTTGGTCACATAGGTCGACACCTGCTGACCGGCCGCAGCGGTGGGATCGAAGACGTACCACTTGGTCTGCTGCTTGAGCTGATCGACGATCTCGATCACGCTCGGGGTGGTGACCCCGGTGTTGATGGTGTTGGTGACGAGCTGCAGGCCGGTGGTGTTGTTGACCGTGACCGTGCCGGCGCCGCCGTTGATCACGAGCTTGCCCTGTAACTGGCCGTCCTGGGTCGAGGTCGAGATGATCTTGCCGTTCAAATAGATGTAGCCGCCGGAACCCTGCACCACGCTGTTCAGGACGATCTGGTCGGTGAGAACGTTGTACTTGGCCCCGATCGTGGCGTCGCCGGCGCCCGACGTCGTGAGATCGCCAACTGGAATATCCCAATAGACGCCGTGTTGCGCATTGGCCTGGGCCTGGGCAAGGCCTGCGCCGCTCTTGAGGAGGTTGATGTCCCTCAGGGCGTTGGCGCCGATGTTGACCGAATAATTGCTGCTCGATCCGCTCTGGAGGGTGCCGTTGATGTTGATCACGGACGCCGAGATGATGATCGCCTTGCCGATGATCTGGGGATCGTTTTGAGGCTGGACTCGCGGCGCAGCCGCGGTGATCGGCGTGATCGCTGCCGGCTGGATGTTGATAACCTGGAAATAGTCTCCGCATCCCGAGCAATTGAACGGCGAGAAATAGTTGCTCGTGCCGTTGGACGTGTTGCTGAAGACGCCCTGGCCCGTATAGGTGTTTCGCTCCCACGGCGCGTTAGTGATGGTCTGGATCGTCGGCCCCTCGATGGCCGCGAGCGTGGCGGTGCTCGGCACACTGCCGGCGTTGGGATTACCGTCGCCGGGCGCGCCCTGGCCCATCGGCAGGAAGATCGCCGAATAGAGCGACGTGCCGTCGTAGTACAGATCCAGCATGCGCGCAGTGAAGACCGTGCTGTTGGCGGCCGTTTGCTGAACGCCGGAATGGCCGTCGACGCAGCAGTAGTAGAAATACGGGTGATTGCCGCCGTCCGCGATATGCGGGCTGGTCGCGTAGTCGCCGTAGGCACCGAGATAGGTCGCCGCCAGCATCACCGCCGTGAGCGTGTCGTGGTCCCCCGGCTTGAATTCGGTACTCGCCCATTGGTCGGCGACGCTGCCGTTGGTGTCTTTGAAGCTCCCGAGACCGCCGAGGAAGGTGAACGATCCCTTGGGCACCACCATCTGGATGGTCGCGGCATTCATGGCCTGCGACGCGACGACGCTGCCGGAATTGTTGGTAATCTTGAGCACGCCGTTGTCGTTGGTGATGGCCCCGTCCAGATAGAGGTCGGGCGTGCTGGTGAGCGCGTTGCCGTTCTGGTCGACGGCCTGGCCGGTGACGGCATCCAGACGGTTGTAGGTGGCCGAGATGTCGATGAGCGGCGACGCACTCGGCGTAGCGGTGAAAGTCACGTTGGAATGCGAATCCGGATCGACATGGTCGATCTGGCGATAGGTGATGTTCCCTCCGCTCACATTGGTGATCGTGAGGTTGTTCAGGTCCATGAAGTCGAGACCCTTGTTCTCGATCTTGATCAACGGCGAGCTGCGCGCGATGACGGCCGGCGCCGCGGGATTCGTGCCGCTGTTTCCGGTCAGCTTCTGCGCCAGGATCGAGACGTTGCCGGCGGACACCAGCATGTCGCCGAACGCGAAGGCGTTGCCTGCAGCGTCGGTCGTGAAGGGCGCCTGCTGGATCAGCGTGTTGATCTGGCGCTGGATGTCGCCGGTCGGATCGGTCCCGGAGGGCGACATCGTGGCCGGGTTCGCGGTCGTTGACGTCGAGAGCTGGGAGCGGATTTGCGCCGCGGTCAGGCCGGTCAGCGTCACGAGCTGGTTGACGATCAGCTGGTAGGGATTGAAGCTCGAGACGACGGTGTACTGGACCGTCTGGTGGTTCCAGCTCATCACCGGACTGAAGTGATTGACGTCGGAAACGGATTCGAGAACAGACGCGCCGCTGTTGGTCAGCGACGAGTAAGGACTGGTCGTGCTCAGCGTGGGCGCGGTGGCGCCCAGCTCGATCGTGATGGTCAGATCGTCGTTGATGCCCGCCACCACCAGGCCATTGAGCGCGACATCGCCGGTTCCGCTGGTGTGGCTGTGGTTATCGCTGTTCTTGGCGCTGAAGATGTCCAGATACGGATTGTAGTTGCTGCCGTTGCCGGCGGCCGTGACCTGCGCCTGGGTTGCTCCCAGATAGATGTTTTGCACACCGAGCACACTCGACGTGTTGGCGAGCGTCAGGCTCGTGGTGTCGTCGGCATTGGCCGTGCCGCGGTACAGGGCGGAGATCGGGATAGCGGTGTTGTTGTAGACGACCGTCGTCGCCGTCGCCTGCACGCTGCTGAACACGCTGCCGTCGCCGGCGAGACCCGCATAAATCGTGATGTCGCCCCAGGCCTCGACCTTCGCGTTGCTGCCGACGTTGACGGCCTGGTTCGCGTGAACCCAGCTGTTGGTGCTGGCGCCGACGCCGGCGATCGCGCCGTAGAGACTGGCGTTGGCATTGTTGGCCGCCGCCATCTTCGCGGCCGTGCCGACATAGATCCTGCCTGCGCTGAAGAGCTCGCGGGCATTGATGTTGACCTGGAGCGTGGCGTTCGCCGTCATGTCGGATTCGGCGCCGCCGCCGGCGAAGAAGCTCGCCGTGGCCAGGCTCACCGTGTCGTTCGTGTTCAGCGTGTTGTAGGCCTCGATGTTGATCACCGCGTTCGACGTCCGCGGATCATCGTTGAGGCTCAGGACCGTCCCGGCATCGATATTGGTGGTGACGGTCTGGGTGACGGTCGAGTTGCTGAGCGCCGCCGCGCCCGAGAACATGCCGCCCGAACCCGAACGCGCGCCGCCGCCGGCCTGGTTGACGATGTCGTTGGAGATGACATCCATGTCGCCGCCGGCGGAGTTGATGATCAGGTGCGTGCCGACCTCGGCCGTGGTCGTCGAGGTGACATCGTTCTGCGCGCTGCCGCCGGAGACGCCGGCCGTGGAGGCCTGGTAGGCGTCGCCGCTGGCGGCATAGTTCGTGGTGTGCTTGGCGCGGATGTTGAGACCGCCGAAATAGAGCGTGTCGTCGGTCCCGTTACCGTCCATCCGCGCCTGGGTGGTCGCGGTCGAGCTGGTGGTCGCCACCGCCGCGGCGCCGGCATAGGTGCCGCCCGCGCCGACGACCGCATTGGCGACGTTGGCATCGACGCCGGTCGCGGTGATCTGGAGAACACCCGTATTCGACGCCGACGTGATCGCACCCGCCCCCAGATAGGCGTATGTGTGCGCGCTGGACGATACCTGCGCGACGCTCGCCCCCAAGGCCAGGAAGCCGGTCGAAAGGCCGGTCGCCTCCGCGTATTGGGCGCTGTCGTTTTCGGCTGCGATGGTCACGTTTGCGTTGGGAAGCGTAATTCCGGTCCCGCCATAGGCATTGACCGTCGCGTTCTCCGAAGCCTTGGCGTAGCTGCCCTGGGCGCCGATCAGCGATCCGCCGCCACCTGCGAGTGCCCAGGCGTAGGTCGTCGTGCCGCCCGTCGGGACCAGTGCCATGGCGGCCACGGAGACCGCGCCGCCCGAGAAGATGGTGTTGTCGCCGATATCGGCCGTGACCTGGGCTCCGACCGTCGACTGGGCGACGGCGACGCCGACCGCACCGCCGCCGACCGAGACGCCGATCGCGCTGCTCGACAGATTGGGCGTGATCGACGCCGACACCAGCGTACCCACCCCGGTCGCGGACGTCGCGATCGTGGAGCCTGTGCCGATATCGGCGGTCACGCTCGAATTCTCGTGGGCCTCGGCGTCGGCACCGACGCCTGCGACGATACCGCCGCCGAGCGCCGTCGCCGTCGTGGTCAAGGTGCCCGCGCCTTGCGCGCCGACCGCAAGCGTCGAGGTATTGACGTTGGCACCCTGCAGCACGTCGGCCGAGACCGTGCTCGACCGGCTCGCCGTCGAAATCGAGGCGCCGACCGCCGCGGCGCCGGCGGTGACACCGCCGGTGAAGACGATCTGGGTCGTGGAATCCTGCGCCATCACCGCAACACCGGCGCCGCCCGTCCCGGTCACGGAGCCGCCGAGCTCTGCCGTCACGTGGTTGGAGACGTTGCCGACCGCCACCGCGGCATCCGCGCCGAAGTAAAGCCCAGCACCACCGGCGATGGCCTCGGTGTTGATGGTCTGGCCGGCATAAGGCCCGGAGCCGGCGTCCTTGACCACCGCCGCAACCATGACCGACGGCGCGGTAACGGCCGAGCTCAGATTGGCAGTCACGCGGCTGTTGACGCTGGTGTAGCCGATGCCTGCGCCGATGCCGACATTCTTGCCGAAGCCGGCGCCGAGCAGATACATCTTGGTCGCATTGGCGCTGGTGGCGCCGACATTGACCTGCGTGCCCGTCGCGCTGCCGCCCGCGATCTGCGCGGTGACGCCGTCGGCGCCGCCGACCAGCACGGTGCTGACGTCGTAGGTCGAGGTGACATGGGCGTTGTTCGGATTGCCGGCGGTGCCGCTCGCAACGGCATCGCTGCCGTGCGAATTGCTGGTGCTGTTGTTGACCGCCGTGATGGTGCCGGCGTTGTGGCCGTTGCTGTCGCGCTGATCCAGTTGCCCGGTTTCCTGGATCTGCGTGTCGGAATCGGCCGTGTTCTCGCCGATGATGATGACGCCGACCGTCGCACCGATGCCGAGGCTGCCGCCGACGCCCGCGGTGACCGCGTAGGACAGCACTTCCTTGGTGCTGAGCGCGCTGACATTGATCGCGGCGGAGGAGTTCAGGCTGCTGTTGACGCTTTCCGCAATGGTCTGGCTCTTGAAGACCAGCACGTTGGCGGCCGCGCCGACACCGACGCCTGAGCCGCTGGCGCCGATCGCGAGCGCGCCGGCGATCTCCTTGATCGCGACATCCTCGTTCGCGATGATGGTGACCGCGCCGGCCGTGCCACCCGTGGGCGACAGCAGCGTGGTGTCGTAGACACCGGCGATGGTGGTGTTGTTGGCGATCTCGATGTTCGCCATGCCGGCGATCGCGGCCGCCCCGGTCGCGAGCGAGCCGCCGACCGAATAGGCCTGGAAACGATCGACCGTGTTGGCCTCGACGTCGAGCGCACCGCTCAGATTGAGCGCGGTCGTGTGCGTCGTGGTGCCGCCATGATAGAAGAACTCGTCGCCGACATAGGCCTCGGTCCGGTTCGCCGAGACCTGGACCAGGAAGGCCGCGGAGACCGCGGCCTGGCTGCCATAGGCCGCCGAGCCACCCGCCGAGTAGATGGCGGTGGTGTCGTTGGCGTTGACGGTCAGCGACGACGCGGTCAGCACACCGCCGTCGACATAGGCCTCGGTGGTCGCGGCGAAGATGTTCAGGGCGACCGAGCCGGTGTTGAAGCCGATGCCGATCGAGGACGCATCCTGCTCGGCATTGGCCTTCACCGTGACGGCGCCGACCGTCGCGGACGGCGTCGCCGACAGGCCGCCGACGGTCGCATTGGTGACGGTGGCCATCGTGGTGCGCGACATCGTCGTCGAGATGATGGTCGCGCCGCCGCCACCGGTGCCGGTCGGGGGCACGATGCCGGCGCCGAACGCGCCGGAATAGGAGAAGCTCGAGGCGGCGACGTCGATCTGCGGCAGCAGGCTCGCGCTGGTCAGGCGCGTGTCGATGCTCGCGCCGTCGATATAGGCGTTGGTCGACCCGCTCAGCACCGAGGTGATCGGGTTGATCATGATCGAGATGCCGGTGCCCGCCGAGATCGTCATGACATTGGTCACGACGGCCTGGTGCGAGCTCGCCACCACCGCGAGGCCCTTTACCGTATCCTGGGTCTCGCTGAGGTCGGGCGTGCTGTCGGTCGGCGCCTGGAAGCCGCTGAGATCGTTCGCGTGCGCCAGCGTGCCGCTGTTGACCGACAGCGTGTCGGTCGAGCTGGTTCCGAGCGCGTCGACCTTGGTGCTCGATCCGCTGATATAGGCCGAGGTGCTGCCGGTGATCTGGTTGGTGACGATCGAGCCGGCGCCGCCGGCCGCGCCCTTGGAGATCGAGAGCGCGCCGGCGGACACGACGATGTTGTCCGAATTGCTGGCGATCACCCCGACATTGTTGTTGGCCGTGACGTCCGCCCCGCTGGTGATGCTGGCCGTGACGTTGGTGCCCAGCAGGTTGGTCGCGACCGAACCGGCAAGGCCGACCTGCGACGACAGCGCGACACCGACCGCAACCGTCGAGATCGAGGCGTTCGAGGTGGCACTGACGCCGACATCGCTGCTGGCGATGATCTTGGCACCGGTGACGGCGGCGTTGAGCTGGTTGTCGATCTCGCTATAGACAATCGAGAGGCCGCCGGCGTTGCCCTCAGTGGACGCGCCCGCAACCGCCGCCGTGGAGATGATCGAGGAACGGTCGAGCGCCTGCACTGTGACGTTATTCGCGTTCATCACCGTATTGGTGTTGGTCGAGTTACCGTCACCAATCGTCGCCGAGACGTTGTTGCGGATGGTGCTGATGACCGCACTGCCCTGCCCGGCAAATTTTCCGGTCGCCAGACCGAAGCCGATCCCGACCGACTGGATTTTGGAAGAATCTTCCGCCGCCACCAGCACGTCGCCGGTGGTCACGGTCATCTGCGTCTGGGTGACGAAGGCCGAATGCCTGGTGGAGATGGCATCGACGACGATGGAAACGCCGATGTTGTTCTTGCCGACCTGGACGATGCCGGCGATCGAGGTGATCGCAGCGCCCGGCCCGGCGCCGACGCCGCCGTTGAGCGCCGCGCCGCTGAAATCGACGCAAGCCTGCGAGCCGCTCGAAGTGACGCAGTTGTCGCCCGCGAGCTGGCCGTTGTTGGAAGAGCGCACCAGCGTCGCAAGCGCGTTGTCCAGTCCGCTGTTATCGAGGCTGATGGCGCTGACATTGACGTTGCCGCCGGAGACCCCGATCGTGCTCGTGGTAATGTAGGCCAGCACGCTCGGGCTGATCGAGTCGATGACGATGGAGCCTGCCAATCCGTTCTCGGCGGCGTAACCGCCGGACGCGGCGCCGGCAGCGATCACGCTGGCGTCGTCGCCGATGACAGTCAGCGAATTCCATCCGCCGACATTGGAATTGGAGATGTGCGCGTCCACGGCGTTGCCGCCGCCGGGATTGCGGATCTCGGCATAGGTGATCGCAAGGCCGATCGCGTTCTTGTCGCCGTTGAGATAGAGCGAGCCACCGCCGATCGCGATGTTGGATGTCTGGTAGGCGTTGACATTGGCGGCGGCGGTGCCGCCGCTCAGGCCGGTGACGGTTGAGCTGTCGATATAGGCGGTCGCGGTATCCGAGATCGAACCGACCGACACCGACACCGACGCGCCGTTGCCGGTTCGCGTCGCGGCAAGCGCCAGCGCCACCGCCGTCAGCGAACCGCCGCTGAGCGCCTGGACGTTGACGGCGGTCACATCCGTAATCGTCGAATTGGCGATATAGGCCGTGGTCGAGTTGCTGGACAGCGCGACCGCAATCGCACCGGCGATCGCAGCGCTGATCGCGCTGCCGCCCGCCAGGTTGAGCGCGGCGGCACCGGAACCGTTGGTGATGATGGTGTCGTTCAGCGCCTGGACCTGGATCGCGGGCGCGTCAGTCAACCCATACGGATTGCCGCTATTGACGGTCACGCCCTTGATGAAGGCCGTGGTGTCCAGGCCCGTGCTCGAGACCGCCGAACTGCCCGCGATATCGATGCTGAACTTGGACGAACCGCCTTTCTGCCCGGCGGCATTCTTGACCGCATCGACCGAACCGATGAAGCCGGTGGACTTTGAAGCGCCGTAGAACGTCTTTACCTTGCTGGCGAACCCCATCTGGGCAAACGGGTCGGATTCCACGGCCGCCACCGCGGCGACCGTCACCCGCCCCGCGGTCGCGGCGTCGACCTGCAGGCTCTTGGTCGTGATCTGACCGCCCGAACCGCTCATGGCGCTCGCATCGTCGTCGCTGAACGGGCCACCGACGATGTCGTTGCGGTTGTCGCCGATGAAAGCTGCTGTATCGGTCAGCGCGGTCATGTACGCCACGGAGACGCCCACGCCGGACACGGTTTCGAGCTGGATCGCGCCCGACAGCGAGAACAGCGACACGTTCTGGTTGGCGGAAACCTGCACCGATCGCGGCGAAATCACGGTGGCCATCGAACTGATCGAGGCATGGGTGGTGTTGGCGAGGAACGCCATCGACACAATGCCGTTCAGCGCAAGGCTGCCGGTCGACGATCCCGATGTCGGCGCGATCGCAAACATCAGATCGGTGGTGTTCGCGGTCACGCTGACGTCGCTCAGCGAATTCAGCAGGACGCCCGACGACACGCCGGCGATGGTGTTGGTGGTCGACTGGATCAGGTTGAGCGTACCGCCCGCGGCCGTACCGGGGCTGTCGGAACCGGGCAGCAGCACCAGCGGCCCGAAGACGCCGCCGATGTCGATCGACGTGTTGTAGGTGTAGGCCGACACCGTCAGCGCCGAGGCGAACCCCTGCGAAATGTTGACGCCGTCGATGTTGGTGAACGACGACGCCGTCCAGCCGACCGTGCTGCTCGGGGCCCGCGTGGACGACAGTTGCGCGCCGCTGCCGACCCATGACGTGGTGTTGTCGTTCAGGCCGAAATCGGCGAACGAGCCGGCGACCGAGACCGTGCCGCCGCCGCTGGAATTCGCGTTGGCGTAGGTGGTGACGATATTGTTGACGACGCCGAAATTGGCATTGAGATGGCCGAACGTGTCGCTCACGCCATTCCACTGGCCCCACGAATTGGTGTTGGGAATGGTCGTCAAGGCCGCGACGCCGATGTCGGCCGCGGTGACCCAGACGTTCGCGCCGATATAGGCGTTTGAGTTGTGGGAGAACTGGCCGATTGCGACAGCGGCGGCAATCGCAACCTTCGGACCGTCGGCCCCGGTAACGTTCACCGTCGAGGACGAATTGTTTCGGATCTGGTCATCGATCAACTGGCTGACGACCGCGACGTCGCCGTTGGTGTAGATCCGCGGCGCAGAAGAGCTGCCGTTCGTCGCGGCAATGGCGGCGGTGGCCGCTTCCGACGTCGTCGCGAGCGACAACGAGCCTGCCGCCTTCAACGGCAGCTTTTTGTCCGAGAACGGGGTCAACAGGGCTCCGGCCAGGTCACGGAAGCCGTCATATGAACCTGACAACCCGTTGATGATGGTGCCCAGCAATCCCGGCGAACCGAGCGTGACCGACGCGCTGGTCGAGTTCTTCGCAAAATCGGTTGCGGCGGCCACCAGGACGTTGCCGGCCTGGTTGGCACCGTTGGCGCCGAAGTTGGAGCCCAGCGTCGCCGTGGTGGCGACATTGATATTGCTCAAGGCGACCGCGCCGCCCACGCCGCCCGGATCGGTCGAGGTCGTCAGCGGGCTAAATCCTAACGCCGTCGCGCTGACCTGGAAGTTGCTGAAGTTGTTGGCCGAGACCTGCAGGCCCTGGCTGCCGCTGGAGAGGGTCGCGCCCGAATTGACGGTCGCCGCGGTCTTGATGTTGGCCATGCCGATCGCGGTGGTCGCCAGGAACATGCCGGATGTCGTGATCGAAAGCGCCGACACGTTCAGCGTGGTGTCGGTGGCGGCGCCGATCAGAAGACCCTGCCCGGCCCTGATCTTGGCGCCGGATGACACGATGGTCGAGACATCAGCCGTCACGTTGCCGACAACGACAGCCGCGCCAACCGGCGATATCAAGCCGGCCGCCACGACGGGGTCTTCGGCGTCCTGGGTGCCGCGGGCCGAAATCAGCACGTTGCCGGAGCCGGTGATGTCGGCATTGCTGGTGATCGCGACCTTGGCGACCGTATTGGCGGCGACGTATCCGCCGTTGACGCCAAAGAACAGCGACCCGACCGTTTCCGCCACCGTCGCGAAAAAGCCCGCGGCCGTGCTCGTATTCATATTCGAGATGGCGGTCGACTCGGCCTTGATGGTGATGTTGCCGCCGGTGATCTTGCCGTCGACAGTGATGCCGGTGGTCGCACTCGCGAGCCCCGACAGCAGCGTCTGGCTGGCGTTCGCCGTCAGGCTGACGTCGCCGCTGGTGAAGCTGGTTCCGTTGTTGATGACCTGCGCCCGGATCTCGCCATTCTGCATGATCGAGATCGTCGGCGCGCTCAGCGTAACGTTGAGCGCACTCTGCTGAGAGAAGCCGCCAGCGTTAAGGAAACGCGTATCGATAATGCCGCCGCTATCGATGGTGATCGAGCCGTTGGTGCTGATCGAGAACGCGTGGGAGCCGGCAGCCGCCAGGATCAGGTTGGCGATCGTCGAGTTGCTGACGAACCCGGTATTGCTCGCGTTGCTGTCGCCGGTGTCCGGTCCGATATAGACGTTGTCCTGGTCGAAGCTGACGCCGACCGCCCCCGCCAGGATCTGGGCGCCGCTCGCAACCCCAAGCGCCTTCGACGAAAGCGCAATATTAACGGTGCTGCCGCCGTTGATCACGGCGGTCGAGCTCAGGTGCAGGGTCGAGTCGCCCAGCGTCGACAGGACGAAGGTCCCGCCTGCCTGCATCGCCGCGATATAGCTCGCGATCACGTTGTTCGACAGGACCCCGCTCGACCCGTTGTTACCAGTCGAACTGTCGACGCTTTCCCCGTTCCAGAAACCAAAGCGCACGCTGCGGCCGGTATCGACCAGCAGCGACGCACTGTTACCGACGGTGATGCCGCCGGCGGCAAGTGAAATCGCGCCGCCCTTGATCGTGCCATTGATGACGAGCGCGCCGCCCGTCGTCGGGTCCGGAAGGTTGAGCGGATTGTTGACGGGGTTGTTGACGAAGGCAACGGAAGAGGCGGCGATATTGACGGTACCGGACCTGTAGGTGGTGCCGCCCGCGTTGGCGGCCTGGGCGTCGATCACGGCGCCCGTGGCGACCGTCACGTTGGCCGCCGACAGCGAAATGTTGATCCCGTTGGCGGTCGAGTGGGAACTCGCGTCCTTGATCGTACCATCGATCCTGCCGCTGGCATCGACGGTGAGCGAGGTGGTCGTCGAAACCGGGTCGATGACCGAAATCGAGAGCAAGCCATTGCCACGCAGCGCCGTCACATAACGCGCGATGGTCGCATTATCGATGAAGCCGGCAGCATTGGCATTGGTGTCGGTCGATGCATCGCCGATGACCACGGTGTTGGTGCTGGTCAAATTGACCTGCGAAGCGAGCAGCAGCAACGGCGACTGCGCGGTGATCGTCGTGCCGCAATGGTTCGCGTCGGTGCAATTGTACGCTGCATTGACGGCGAGCGTGCCGGTGCGGCCGGCATTGAGCACGACGGCGTTGCCGGTCAGGGTCGCGTTGCCGGAGAACGACAGCAACCCTCCCGCGGTCAGGGTAACGTTGCGCGACGCTCCGGCGGCGATGCTGGCGCCGTTGTCGACGTAGATCGCTGTGGTCGCCTTCAGCGCGAACGTGCTCGAGCCGGCCAGTGAAGCGAGATAGTTCGAAATCGTCGCATTGCTCAGGTACAGCGTATTCACATCGGTCCCTGTGGAACCGATGTGGATGGTCCCGGCCCCGGCGTTGAACGTCACGACGCCGCCGTTGATGGTCCCAGCGCCAGCTGTGATGTTCGTCGCGGAAAGCGTGATGGTTCCCGGCGTATAGTAGGTCTGGTTCGCGACGTTCTGGACGTCGGTACGCAGACCGGCGCCGGTCTCGACCGTGATCGTCGGCGCCGTCAGCGCGAGGTTTCCGGATACACCGGTCGTATTTCCAGTAGAGCTATCGACGTGACGGAGATCGACCACGCTGCCGCTCTTGACCGTGATCGAGGAGTTTGCGCTGAGTTGCAGCGCGCTGACCTGACCGCCGACGGTGGTCAGATAGCCGTTGATCGTGTCTGTCGTCAGGTTGACGCCGGAACCGCCGGTGGCACCCACCACCATATCGGCCGAGCTGGTAAGGCTGAGAGTGGTGGCGACGAGACGCAGCGAAGACGAAAGCACCGCGCCGCCGGTCACCCCGGCGTTGATGGAGACGGTGCTGGCGTTGATGGCAGCGCTGTTGCCGGTCACGGTGCTCGCGCCGGCCAACGTGATCGCGTTCGGCGCCTTGAGCGACACGTCGGCGGCTCCGCCGGCGATCATGCCATTGGCGTCAACCGTGATGGAGTTGAGCGCGGAGAGCGTGAATACGCCGTGACCGCCCTGCGCGGCCACATAGCCTGCGACAGCGTCATTGGAGAGGAAGCCCGCCGCGGAGGCGTTGGTATCGCCCGAAGCCCCGACGATGACGGCGTTTTGCTGAAGGTTGTAAACGACCGCACCCGCGGTGAATTGCGCGCCGCTGGTCACGGCGACGGCCGGCGCCTGGAACGTGATCGAGGCCGTCCCTGCCGGCACCGACGCACTGAATTGCGCCGCCGCCCCGATGCTGATCGAGGCGCCAGCCAGCAGGCTGACACTTGCGCCGGCCAGCGTTCCACCGGCGGCGACGGTGCCGCCAAAGGCCGCCGACGCGTCGAGCGTGATGGCGCCGCCGGTAAAGGTGTTGCTGCCGGAATTCGTCGCACCGGCGAGGATGCTGCTGCCGGCCGCCGCGACGATGGTGTTGGCGGTAACCGAGACGTCGCCGGAATTGGACAACGCGTTGCCGTTGGCGTCGATGCTGCGGCTGTCGAGCACCGCGCCCGAATTCAGCGCGACCGACGTCGCCTTCAGCGTGATGTTGTTGCCGGAGAGCAGGCCGGCCACCGTCACAGCGCCCGGCGCGCCACCTGTCGCGTCGAGAGAAATGTTGCCGGATGCGTAGATCGTATCCGTGGTGATGTTCGCTTGCGCCAGCACCCGGCCGCCGGATGCGATCGTGATCGTCGGCGCCGTCAGTGCGACGTCGAGCGACTTGCCGTTCGAAACGCCGTTGCCGTCCAGGCGGCGTGTATCGATGATGCCGGTGCCGTCAACGGTCAGGGCGGTGGTCGCGCTCAGCGTGAGGTCGCCCAGTCCGCCCATCGCCGCGGAGTAGCGGGCAACAGTGGCATTCGAGATGAAGCCCGCCGCGTTGCTGTTGGCCGAACTGGTGCCGTCGCCCACGAACGCGGTGCTCGCACTGGTCAGCACCAGATGCGCGGCGATGAACCGCAGCGCGGTGTTGGTCACCATCTGCGCGCCACCGTTGGCGGCTGCGTTGATATTGATGGTGCCGCTCGCCCCGGAATCCAGCGACACCGTATCGCCGCGCAGGTAGCTGCCGGCCAGCAAGGTCAGGGTCGGTGCGCTCAGCGTAACGTTGACGCCGCCGGTGCCGCCGTCGACCCGGCCATGCTGATCGATCGTGATCGAATTGCTCGCGGACAGCGTGAAAGTGCCGGTGCCGTTCAGCGCCGAGATCGCGGCCGCGACCGTCGCGTTCGACATGTTGACACCGGCGTCGCCCTGGGCGGTGTCGCCGATGACGATGTCGACGGGATCGAGGACCAGCG
Source organism: Bradyrhizobium ganzhouense (assembly GCF_049949285.1). Taxonomy (NCBI): domain Bacteria; kingdom Pseudomonadati; phylum Pseudomonadota; class Alphaproteobacteria; order Hyphomicrobiales; family Nitrobacteraceae; genus Bradyrhizobium; species Bradyrhizobium ganzhouense. The sequence goes on along the minus strand of NZ_CP181318.1, from coordinate 3,398,087 downwards.
TGCCGTGCTTGCCGGTCGGCGCCGCCAGATTGATCTGGACCTTGCTGCCGATATCGAACTTGCCATCGGCGCTGAGGTCGACCAGGCCGCCATTGCCCTTGGCGGAGCTCGCATCGATCCTGGCGCCGCTCTTGACGGTCAGGTCGCCCTGGGTCTTCAGCGTGATGTTGCCGGCGTCTCCGGTCTTGCTCGCCGTGGTGAGCTTCGCGTTCTTGCCGATCTCGATGCTGTTGCCGGCCGTCACGGTGATGTTGCTGGGCGTCGTGGTCTTGCTGCGCGCGGTCAGCCGCCCGTTGATCGTGGCGTTGTTGACGGCCCCGATATGGATCGAGCCATTGCTCACGGTGATGGCGCTGGCGCTGCGCAGGCCCTTGGAGTTGACGGATGCGGCGAACTTCGCGGCGTGGTCGAGATTGGCGATGTCGCGCTGGCTTGCGCCGCCGACGAGGACGTTCTGCCCGGTCAGGCGCACGCCGTCGATGGCATTAATCCGGCCGTAGATCCTGACATTGCCGTCCGGCGAGACCGGGAACGAGCCCGCCATTAGATTGCCGACCGCGGTGCCGTTGATCGCGCCGCCCGGGCCGATCAGGCTGTCGGTGAACTCGCGCGTCGGCGTCGAGACGTTGAGGCTGCCGGTGTTCACCGTGCCGCTGCGGCCGACGATGAAGCCCTTGGGATCGGCGAAGTAGACGTTACCGCCGATGGCGCCGTTCATGTAGGAGTTCAGCGTGCCGTTGACGTAGACGGGCGCGTCGCGAACGATGTTGACGAGGTTTTGCGTGCCGGTCGGCAGTTGCAGATTGACGGTGTTGCCCTGCCCGACGCTGAACTGCGAGAACGAGTTGAAGGCGTTGGCGCCCGACACCGTCGACGTCGTGACGTTGGTGACGCTGCCGGAGGTCTGCAAGGCAGTGCCGGTGCGGCCGTCCGGAACGATGACATTCGCCGTCTGCGCTTGAAGGCGGACGCTGAACACCGGCAGGAAGACCATCTGCATCGCGCAGAGCAGCGACATCGAACGGAAGCGTGCAAGTCCTTGCAGCATCCGTTCGTTGTTGGCTCGCCTCGCAGATGGTCTGCGCATTTCAGATCCTCTTCATCGGCATTGGCGCCGATCCACGACTGGGTGGGAGAATGATGTGAGACGGCCCGTGATCAGAACTGGCCGGGCGGAAGCTTGAAGACGTCAGGGCTCTTGGCGTCGGCGACGTAGAACAGCAGCAGGCTCGTCGGCGTGAGCACACGCTGGTTGTTGTCCTTGTTCTCGAAGGTGCCCTGCAGCAGCAGGATCACCGAGTGATCCTTGGCGTCGCTGCCGCGGAACATCACGATGCCGCCGTTGACGGGCATGTTGACCGCGATGGAGTCGGGCTTGAAGCCCTCGCTGAGGAAGTGCGCGCGCAGGATGTTGGCATTGGAGAACAGCTTCTCCGCCGTCATGGCCGCATCGGTCCCCTTGGACCAGACCGCGCCGATCTGGATCAGCGACTTGGATTTGTAGCCGAACACATAGGAGAGCTCGGCGGTGCCGCCGTTCGGCAGCAGATCCGGAACGGAGAGCAGCACGCTGTGGGTCAGCTCGGACGGATTGTCCTGCGACTTGATCGCGTCGGCCTTCGGGGTGAAATCCTTGGCCATTGCCCCGCGCACGTCGGCCTCGTTCATGCCGAACTTGGCGGAGCGGAAACCGTCGATCGTCTTGATCTTGTCGTCGGCGGGAGCGCTCTCGCTCGAGGCTGCCGGTGCCGCAGCGGCTGGGGCTGCGGCGGCTGGCGAGGCGCCTGCCGCAACCGCCTTTGGCGCCGCCGCGGCCTTCTGCTTGGGAGCGCCTTGGGCCATCAGGGGCCCGGCTGCAACGATGGTGAGAAGGCCAACCAAGGCCGGGACGAGGTAGATTTTGCGCATCGTGAACCTTCGAAATCAAACCTGAAACAACGACTCAAAAATCGGCAGTTCGTTAATCGGCTTCCGCGAAACGCCGTCTCAACCGGGACGGAAATATTGCAACGCACAAGGCCTTACAAAGCGTCACGGAGCAGACAAAGCTCGAAACGGCGATTCCCAAGGCGCGTACCAATACGGTATCGGACTGCCGAAGGCTGCGAATGAGCATTCATAAGCGCATTTTTTCATCAATTGTGGTCGCCAGGCTTTCGCGTTATGCACACGGTCAGGGACAACTTTTGCGAAACATTTCATGACTGAGCGGCCAGCTCCTGCCCGCGTTGTGCCGGCGGTCGCCCGCCGCGATTTCATTCGCCTTGCGGGCGCAACTGCCGCGGGCTGCTTTGCGCTTGGCGCAACGTCCGATCGGATGCGAATCGTCGCCTCGATCACCAGCCTGTCGCTCGACGACGAGCTGACCAGGCGAAGCATGACCGAAAGCACGACCACGCGCCTCGGTGCGCTGTTCGCGGGCCTGAGGCAGCGTGGCTGGGTCGAAGGGGTCAATTACCGTTTCGAGATCCGCTCGAGTTTCGGCGGACCGGACAAGATGAAGGCCGCGATCGCGGACCTCATCGACCTCAAGCCGGATGTCATCCTCACCGGCTCGACCATCGAAACCGCAGCCGTCATGGCCGCCACCAAGACCATCCCGATCATTTTCGCGACATCCAACGACCCTGTCGGCAATGGCTTCGTTCAAAGCCTCGCTCATCCCGGCGGCAACGTCACGGGCTTCACCAGCAGCACCCCCGAGATGGGCGGCAAATGGCTTCAGCTGGTCAGGGAGGCCGTGCCGGATATCAAGCGCGTCGGCGTCCTGTTCAATCCGGCGAGCACGCCTGGCGCCGGGCGCTTCTACCTTGACTCCGTCGAGCAGGAGGCCGCGGCCGCAGGCGTGACCGTGGTGCTTACGCCGATCAGCACGGCCGCCGAAATCGACGGCGCGATCGGCCGTTTCGCCGAGCCGCCGAAGGCGGCGATGATCTCGCTCGTCGACAGCTTTCTGGTGGCGAACCGGCAGGCGATCGTCACCACCGCCGCGAAATATCGCGTGCCGATGATCTATCCGTTCCACTACTTCATGGATGCCGGCGGGCTGATGAGCTACGGGCCGACGCTGGAGGTGCGCTCGGCCGATTATGTCGATCTCATCCTGCGCGGCACCAAGGCCGGCGATCTGCCGGTGCAATCGCCGCGGAAATACGAGCTCCTGATCAACCGCACCGTTGCCACCTCGCTCGGGCTGACGATCCCGTTCACGCTGCTCGTGCGCGCCGACGAGATTCGCGAGTGAACGAGACGGCCGACCAGGGACATTTGCGGGCGCCTCCGGGCCGGCTGTTTCGCAAATATCTCTACTCGATCGTCACCCTCGCCTTTGCCGCGCTCGCCATCAACACCGGCTTCGACGTCTGGTTCTCCTATCGCGAGCAGAAGCAGCTTCTCGCCGCGACCCAGCGCGAGCAGGCCGCAAGCGCGGCCATTCAGATCGGCCAGTTCGTCGGCCAGATCGAAAACCAGATCAGATGGCTCGCCCGCCTGCCCGCAGAACTCTCGACCAACGAAGACGAGCGCCTGAACGCCATCCGCCTGATGCGCCTCTCGCCCGCGATCGCCGAATTGACCGAGCTCGATGCGCAGGGCCGCGAGCACGTGCGCGTGTCGCGCCGCGTGGCGGACAGGGTCGGCAGCAACGCCGATCACTCCTCCTCTGCCGCCTTCCGCGGCGCCAATGAACGCCTGGCCTATTACGGGCCGGTCTACTTCTTCGGCGACACCGAGCCGTTCATGACGATCGCCACCCGCGGTGTCGGCCGCGAGCCCAACGTGGTCATCGCCGAGGTCAATCTGCGCTTCATCTGGGACCTCGTCGCCGGGATCAGGGTCGGCAACACCGGCAAGGCCTATGTGGTCGATCGCCTGGGCGTGCTGATCGCGCATCCCGATTTGTGGCCGGCGCTCCGCCGCAGCGATCTCTCCGGGCATCCGGACGTACGCGCCGCCCTCGACGGCGTCGGGCCGCCCTCCGGCGGCCTGATCAAAGAGGATTTTTCGGGGCAACGCGTGCTGTCGACCTATGCCACGGTCCCCTCGCTCGGCTGGCTGGTGTTCGTCGAGCTTCCGCTCAGCGAAGCCTACGTACCGATCTACGCCTCGATCGGACGGTCGACGTTTCTGCTGATCGCGCTCCTGGCCATCGCCACCCTGGTGTCGCTCTGGCTCAGCCGGCGCATGACCGTGCCAATCCAGATGCTGACGCAGGGTGCGCGGCGGATCGAGAGTGGCGATCTCGGATTGCGGCTCGCGATCAGGACGGGTGACGAGCTCGAGGCGCTCGGCGACCAGTTCAACCGGATGGCGGCGCATCTGCGCGAATCCTATGCGACGCTGGAGCGGAAGGTCATCGAACGGACCTCCGAGCTCGAGAAGGCGCGCGATCACGCCCTTGCCGAGCACGATGCGGCCGAGCGCGCACGCAGCGTCGCGGTCGCGGCCAACGAAACCAAATCGCGCTTCCTCGCCGTGGTCAGCCACGAGCTGCGCACGCCGCTCAACGGCGTCATGGGCGTGCTGCAGCTGCTCGACGACGGCCGCCTCGGCGAGGTCCAGCGCCGCCACCTCGCGACCGCCGCAGCCTCAGGCGAGACGCTGATCGCGCTGGTCGACGCCATTCTCGAATATGCCCGCCTCGAGGCGAGCGCTGAGGTGCTGGAGACGCGCGACTTCCGTCTCGACCAGCTGATCGAGACCGCGGCCGATCTGATGCGGCCGCAAGCCTTCGGCAAGGGATTGAGCTTCGACCTCGACTGCGATGCGACGGTCAGCACCTCCGTGCACGGCGATCCCGTCAGGCTCAACCGCATCCTGCTCAACCTGATCGGCAACGCCATCAAGTTCACCCCGAGCGGCGGTATCTCGCTGAGCGCGACAGCCGAGCGGCGTGACGATCATGCGCTGCTTCGCCTCGTCGTTCGTGACACCGGCATCGGCATCGCGCCCGACATGCACGAGCGGATTTTTGAGGACTTCGTGCAGGCAGACGACAGCATTGCGCGGCGGTTCGGCGGCACCGGGCTCGGACTGGCGATCGCGCGCCGCCTCACCCGGCTGATGCGCGGCGAGCTGACGGTGGAGAGCACGCCGGGCAAAGGCAGCGTGTTCACGCTGCTCGTTCCGCTTCGTGACGCCGCCAGCGGCATCGCGCAAGGCGCGCCGTCACCGCCATCGCGGCAGCGCCGCGTGCTGCTGGTCGATGACGACCCCGTCAATTGCGAGGTCGGCGAAGCCATTTTGAACCGGCTCGGCCACCATTCCGCGATCGCAAGGAATGGCGCTGAAGCGGTCGCGATCGCCGGCAACCAGGCATTCGACATCATCCTGATGGATCTGCACATGCCCGACATGGATGGCGTGGAGGCAGCCGCGCGCATTCGGCAGCTTCCGCTGCAGCCGATGCCGCGGATCATCGTCGTGACCGCCGATGTGTCGCGCAGCACCCGCGAGCGGCTCGCAGCCGCCGGAATCACCAGGGTCGTCAGCAAGCCCATCCTGATCAACGCGCTTCGCGAGGCGATCGAGGATGAGCCCGCGGATGGCGCGACCGACGCACCGCTTGCGCCCAGCACATTGATCGACCGGCACTTTCTCGACGACCAGAAGGAGTTGCTGGGACCGACGCAAATCGCGAAGCTCCATCATCTACTGCAGGAGACCAGCGAAAAACTGATCGCCGATATCACTGCGGCCGCCGCGGCCGGCGACCACAGGCAGCTCGCGCGATCCGCGCACCAGCTCGGCAGCGCGGCAAGCGCGCTGGGCCTCGTCCGCCTGTTCGAGCGCTGCCGTGACATCGAGCTGACAGCGCCAACGATGCCGATCGCCGAGTGCCAGGATGCAGCGCGCGAGCTGGCCGCACTTCGCGCGGCGTCGATGAGCGCGCTGGACGACCTGCTCGCGCCGGCCGAGCAGCGTTCGGTCAGCTAGGGCGTGGACTCATAGGCGCGAGAAGGCAGACATGACGCACTCTGGCGGTCAGGACCTTACGTTATAGGGAGGTCGATCTCACGCGGCCTGCAGTATCAACTCGCTCAAGCGGTCCGGTGCATCGAGCATGGCCATGTGCCCAACGTCCGGCAGTTCGAACGTGGCCCAGGACTTGTCGTTCTTGCAGTCCGCCAGTGCCTTATCAAAGGGCGGCAGTGGATATTTTGGGAGGCGAATGTATGTCTTCTTCGGCACCTTTTGGAGCGCCCCGGAAACCTTGATCGGCTGGAGGTAGGCGCCGACTGGATGCGGAGTAGCTTTTGACTCGACGAATGCTCGATCTCGCTCGGCAACGATGGCATCGCTCGAAATCTTCGCCAATCCGCGAACGCCAGGTTCGCCCTTGTCGATAGCCGCCTGTATTGCTTTGCGAACCGCCTCGGCTGCAGTGTCCGCTGCCTTTTGTCCGTCGGCTGGAATGAAGGCATCAAGCCATACAACCGAGGAGACGCGATCGCCGATGCTTTCGAGTGCGCCCGAACCCACATAGCCTGCTAAGGACCACGGCACAAGGCAGACGTTCTCGAGACTTTCCCATTTGATCAGGTTGACGACGTCGGCGATGTGGGTGTCCAGATTGACGTCCTTGCTCAGCAAATGCGAGCGCTCGCCTAACCCCGTGAGTGACGGAGCGAACACTTTGTGGCCGTCGTGTTCGAGGCGGTCAGTGACCCGGCGCCATATCCAGCCACCGCAAAAGGCCCCGCTGACAAAGACGAAGGTCTTTCGCGCGGATTGCGCGCGGGCGTCCCCGATCACGCCGGAGGTCGCTGCTGCCGCGAGACCACCTGCTGCACCACTGCGAAGCATACGACGGCGAGTAATGTGGAATGTTGTCACGACACGTACCCCCTCTGTTGCGCAATCCGCAGTCATAGAAAGATGCCACCAAAGTGACAAGGTGGGTCTGTCGCGGCGCGCCGCCCACATCAGACAAGGAAAGCTGGGGGATGGCCGCCTCAGGCCCGAAGCGGACTCGACCTCCCACGTCAGGCACGACTGACCGCCAACCTCGCCAATCTCACGATCTAAGTTCTTTGGCCGCCTTCTTAACCAGCTGCAGAAAATTGCGGACCACGGCGGAGCGATTCCCTCGGCGCGATCCGAGGCTCAATTGAACTGTCGGGACATTGGGGCCCGCGATTCTCCGATAAAGTAGGCCTTCCATATGCGTTCGCTGCATTGACGCCGGAACCAGCGCAATCCCAAGCCCGACCGCGACCAGACCGAGACACGAGGTAATCCCGGGAGCCTGCTGTCCGACGCGTGGACTGAAGCCTGCCCCGCGACATGCCGCGATCGTCGCATCGTACATGCCTGTACCCGGCGGGCCAAAAAGAATGAATGTTTCTCGGGCCAGCTGCTTCATCGAAAGAGACTTCTCCCCATTGGTTCGGATGAGTTGGTGTCCTTCGGGCACCGCGACCATCATTGGTTCATCCAGCAAAGGGATGATGGCGAGGTGCTCTGGATCAACTCGTGATGTTCGAATGAAAGCGACGTCCATTTGCTCATCACGCAAGCGATCCATCATCTCCGTACTAAGGCGTTCCTCGAGGGTCAGGGACACAAGAGGAAATGCTTCGCGGAACCTGCGGATGACCTGCGGCACGAACGGATGAAACGGTCCGGTGGGCATCACGCCTACACTGATCCGTCCTCGTTCGCCTCGCGCCACGCTTCGTGTTGCATCGAACGCGTGCTGGAGGTTGGCCAACAAGGTCCGGGCTTCATCGAGAAAGGCGCGACCCGCATCCGTCAGTTCGACACCACGGGCCGTTCGGTAAAACAGCTGCACGTCCAGTTCGCGCTCAATCGCCTTGATCTGCCGGCTGAGGGGCGGCTGCTGCATATCGAGCCGCTCGGCGGCCCGCGTGATGTGCCCCTCCTCGGCTACAGCAATGAAATAGCGAAGTTGCTTGAACTCCATGGTCATACTCAAAAGGTATGAATTTCGTCGTTCTCATATCATAGACCAACTATTCCGAAAAGGTTTATTGGGTGGTTGTCCTCCTCCAGAGATCGGAGATGATGATGACTCCAGGGTCAAAAGCGACGGATCGCCGCTCGAACTTGACTATTGGGTTCCTGATGGCGCTGCAGACTGCGGTCAGGCGTTGGCGCACGGCGTACTCGATCTGGCAAACCCGGCGCATGACGATCAAAGACTCCAAGAGCTTGCGACGCTCCTGCGATGACGCGGCAGCCCAGGCGTCGGACATGGCCGAATGTTTGCAATCTCTGTTCCCCGGCGGATTTTGAGGTGCGCCATGCCAAGCAAGCGGGTCGTCTTATGGCGTCCAATGTATCATCCGCTCGGCCGCACGCTGCTGGAAGAGGCCGGCGCTGAAGTGGTCGTGGTCGATAGCAGTGACGTCGCAGAGTTGAAGCAATCTCTCCGCGATGCGCTTGTCCTGTGGGTACGTGCGCCGGAGAAGGTAACCGTCGATGTTCTGGACGCTGGCGAGCATCTCATTGCAGTCTCGTCGTCGGGCTTTGGCACCGATAACATCGATATCGCGGCCGCCAGCGCACGCGGGATTCTGGTCGTCAATCATCACGGATTTGGCCGCGTGCCCGTTTCCGAGCATGCCATTCTGCTCATCCTCGCTTCCATGAAGAGACTGGTGTGGGGTGACCAAGGAGTCCGCGACGGTACGGCCTGGGCGGTACGCTCGAACTTGTCGCTTGAAGAACTTGGCGGCAGCACAGTAGGCGTTGTCGGCATCGGATTTGTCGGTTCCGAAGTGGCGCGCAAGCTTAGGAGCGGCTTTGGCTGCCGCGTGATCGGCTACGACCCATATGCCGATCCGCGTCTTACGAGCCTGGCAGGTGTCGAAATGGTCCCCGATCTCTGCGACCTGCTAACCAAATGCGATGTGCTTGTCCTGACTCCATCTTTGACGGACGAGACACGCAACATGATCGGGGCGGCCGAACTCGCCAAGCTTCCCAAGGGAGCCGTTGTCATCAATGTTGGTCGAGGTCGCGTGTTGGACCTCGACGCATTGGCCAGCGCCTTGGACCGTGGACACGTGTTCGCCGCTGGGCTCGACGTCTTCTATCCAGAACCTCTACCAATCAACCACCCCTTGCTTTCGAGCGATAAAGTAACCTTTTCCCCCCATGTCGCGGGCAACACTACGAACGCAACGGAAGGACTGTCCCGATCGGCAGCCGAACAGATATCCGCATGTCTTAGGGGCGAGATGCCAAGGTTTGCAGTGAACCCGGAGGCGTGGACTGGGTCGATTTCAAGACGCCCGATGATAAGCGCTTGACGTCGGGTTTGGCCCAAATCGGCGGTTCGAGGATGGGCAGCTCGTAGGATGGGTTGAGCTCTTGCGAAACCCATCATCCTTGTTTCGTGGTAGTGTCACGCCATGACCGCCTACCGTCGCAACTTCGCTCCGGGTGGATGCTTCTTCTTCACCGTCAATCTGGCGGAACGGAAGCTATCGTTGCTGACAGATCATGTCGAGCTGCTGCGCGCGGCGTTTCGTGAGACACGCCAACGCCACCCAATCACGATCGACGCCATCGTGGTGTTGCCCGATCACCTTCACACCGTATGGACACTACCTGAAGGTGACGCCGATTTTGCAACGCGCTGGCAATTGATCAAGTCCGCCTTTTCGCGCCGTCTGGCGCGAAACGAACGGATCTCCCGAAGCCGCGCGGCAAAAGGCGAACGGGGCATCTGGCAACGCAGATATTGGGAACATACTATTCGCGACGAAATCGATTTTGCCCGTCATGTCGACTATGTTCATATCAATCCGGTCAAGCACAGGCTCGTCGACCGGGTTCGCGATTCGGCACCGTCCTCGTTTCATCGCCACGTGGAGCTTGGCAACTATCCTTCCGATTGGGCAGGCGATCAGTGGGATGATGGCCGCGATTACGGCGAGCGGTGATGGCGAAGAGATGGGTTTCGCAAGGGCTCAACCCATCCTACGAGCTTATTTGGCCGCGCCTCATCCCAAATCGTGCAGGTCCTTCGGCTCAAGTTTTTGGGCGGCCGCAAGCACATTATCTTCCAGATGTTCGATGGATCGGGTGCCCGGGATTGGCAACATAACAGGTGATTTAGCGAGTAACCACGCGAGGGACAGTGCCGCCTGCGAGAGACCGCAACGAGAGGCGACTTCCTTTATCTTTTGCGCTTTCAGACCACGCCTTCCGCCCAAGGGATACCAAGGCAGAAAAGCAATTCCGAGACGCTCGCAGGCGGCGAGCACATCTTCGCTTGTTTTGTTTCGCAGGTTGTACGCGTTCTGAACCGACACGATTGGTGCGATGGAGCGCGCGGCCTCTAGCTGGGCGACCGTGACATTGGAGACGCCTATGTGGCGAATTTTGCCCACGCGCTGCAAATCCGCCAGCGCTCCTACCGACTCTGTGAATGGGACGTTAGGGTCAGGCGCATGGAGTTGGTACAAATCGATCCGATCCAACCGCAACCTTTGCAAACTACCTTCAAGTGCCCGCCGCAAATGGTCCGGGCGACCGTCTGGGACCCAAGATGCGCGTCTCGGTCTCACCAACCCGCCTTTCGTGGCGATAACCAGATCCGGAGGGTAAGGATACAGCGCTTGCGAGATCAATGACTCATTCGCTTTGGGGCCATAACTATCCGCGGTGTCGATAAAATTTATGCCAAGCTCGACCGCTCGACGCAAAACCCGATTGACGTGCTGTCCATCCCTTGGCCATCCCCAGGCATAATGTCCCAACAGACGCATCGCGCCGAAGCCCAACCGGTTAACTTTCAAGTCACCGATTTCAATTTTTCCGGCAAGCGCTGCATCCTTGAGGGATGACTGTTTCACCGGCAACTCCATTTTGTAGCATTCGCAACGCACATCCCATGCACTCTCAGAACAGATCAACTTGCCAGTGGTCGCGCGCAAAGGATCGTTTGGGCGACGTCGATCGTCAAGCGAGAGACAAGCATAAGAGCTAAGCTGTGGGCCGTCTTTACGCCCGCGGGAGTTGCATCTACACTGGCTGAAATTGCAATTTTTAGCCTGCGATGCCAAGCGCCCTTACAGCGAGTAGTCAGCTTATGGCCCTTCTCGGGCCTTATGCAAAACGTTCGCCCCTCCACCGCTGCTAGGATAAGCGGACATCGCGGATTTCATGAGCACGCGCGCCCAGCTTCAGCGCGTCGCCACGCGCGCCTCCTCCTCCTCACGCCCAAACCGCTCGACCAGAAAATCAATGAAGAGCCGCACCTTCACCGACAGGTGCCGCGTCGGCGGATACACCGCATAGAGCGCGAGCGGCGGCGCGGAATAATCGTCCAGCACGGTCCGCAACTCGCCTTTCCGCAAGGCATCCGCGGCAATGAACTCGGGCAGCAGCGCAAGCCCCCTGCCCTTGATTGCGACATCGCGCAGCACCTCGGCATTGTTGACGCAGAGCGACCAGGCCGGCTGGATCCAGTGGTCTCCGTCGGCGCCAGTCAGCTTCCACTGATTGCCGGTGAGCAGAAAACCGTAAGTCAGCGATGCGTGGTTGCGTAGATCCTGCGGATGTCTCGGTGTGCCGTGGCGCGCCAGGTAGTCGGGCGAGGCGCAGATCTTCCGCGGCACCGGCATGACCTTGCGTGCGATCAGGCTGGAGGATTCCAGCTCCGCAATGCGCAGCGTCACGTCAAAGCCGTCCTGCACGGGATCGAGCAGATCATCACTGAGCACGATCTGGAGCTGAAGCTCCGGGTATTGCTTCATGAAGTCGGCCAGCACGGGACCTAACCGCATCGTGCCGAACGACATCGGCGCATTGACGCGCAACAGGCCGCGCGGCGCCGACTGTGCCTGCGTCACGGCCTGATCGGCCGCCTCGATCTCCGAGAGGATCACGACCGCACGCTCGAAATAGCGCTGGCCGTTCTCGGTCGGGCTCGCATGCCGCGTGGTCCGGTTCAAGAGCTGGACGCCGAGGCTCTCTTCGAGGTCGGCGATGTATTTGCTGATCGCCGAGCGCGACAGCCGGAGCTGCCGGCCGGCTTCGGCAAAGCTGCCGCTTTCGACCACCTTCACAAAGGCCCGGAGGCTGCCGACCTTATCCACGGGGACATCCGGCGGATTGTTTCCAAATCGTAGACATAGCCGTCATATTTGCATGGATTGTCTCCAATCCAAAGCGGAACGATATTTCGGTCCAGAGCAAGACCGCTCCGCTAGATCTGGAGGACGACAATGTCTGGACTGCACCATGTCACCGCGATTGCCGGCGATCCCATCCGCAATTTCGGCTTCTACACAAGGGATCTCGGCCTGCGCTTCGTCAAGAAGACGGTCAATTTCGACGATCCTGGCACCTATCATTTCTATTATGGCGACGAGACCGGCCGCCCCGGCACCATCCTGACCTTCTTTCCGTGGGCCGGCGTGTCGCCCGGCCGCCGCGGCGTCGGCGAGACCCATCAGACCGCCTTCCGCGTGCCGCAGCGCTCGCTCGGCTACTGGACGCAGCGCTTCATCGAGAAGGGCATCGCCTATGAGGCGCTGGAGAAGCGCTTTGGCGAAGCCGTGCTGCCGTTCACCGATCCCGATGGCATGGCGCTCGCGCTCGTCGGCATTCCCGGCGCCGAGAACGAGCCGGGCTGGAGCAATGGCGACGTCCCGGCGGAGCACGCGATCCGCGGCTTCCACGGCGTGACGCTGCTGCTCGACAACGCGGCGAAGACGGCCGCCGTCCTCACCGACGTGTTCGGCTTCAAGGAGACCGGGCGCGAAGGCTCGGTGATCCGCTTCAAGGCGCCGGGCGATGCCGAGGGCAGCGTCGTCGACATCTACGAAGCCAAGGGCTTTCTGCGGGGACATCAGGGTGGCGGCTCCGTGCATCACATCGCGTTCCGCGCGGCCGACGATACCGAGCAGGGCAAGATGGCGCAAAAGCTCGTGAGCAATCACGGCCTGCATCCGACCGAGCAGAAGGATCGCAACTACTTCCGCTCTGTCTATTTCCGCGAGCCCGGCGGCGTGCTGTTCGAGATCGCGACCGATATCCCCGGCTTCGCAGTCGACGAACCCGTCGCGACGCTCGGACGCGACCTGAAGCTGCCGAGCAGCCTCGAACAGCATCGCAAGCAGATCGAGGGCGTCCTGCCGAATTTGGAAGAGACCGCGTCATGACCGACTTCATCCATCGTTTCGAGCCCGCGACCAACGCGGGCTCTCCCCCGCTCCTGCTGCTGCACGGCACCGGTGGCGACGAGAACGATCTGCTCGGGCTCGGCAAGATGATCTCGCCCGGCTCCGCCCTGCTCTCGCCGCGCGGCCGGGTGCTCGAGCACGGCATGCCGCGCTTCTTCCGCCGGCTTGCGGAAGGCGTCTTCGACGAGGAGGATTTGCGCCGGCGTGCGTTCGAGCTCGGCGAGTTCGTCGCCGACGCACGGAAGCAGTACGGCATCGCAGCACCGGTTGCGGTCGGCTTCTCCAACGGCGCGAACATCGCGGCCGCGCTGTTGCTACTCAAGCCGGACGTGCTTGCTGGCGCGATCCTGCTGCGCGCCATGGTGCCGCTGTCCGATCCGCCGAAGGCGGAGCTTGGCGGCAAGCAGGTGCTTCTGCTGTCCGGGCAGGCTGACCCGATCGTGCCGGCGAGCAATTCGGCGCGGCTGGCAGCGCTGCTGTCCGAGGCAGGAGCGCGCGTCGACCACAAGGTCCTGCCGGCAGGTCATCAGCTATCGCAGGCCGACGTCACCCTCGCCCGCGCCTGGATCGGCAGCGTCGACGCGAAAGCGGCATAATCCAGCAAGCGGCGCACCGTTTCGGACGGTGCGCCGCTGCTTTACTTCACTCGAACCAGCCGCGCCGCTTGAACCAGATCAGCGGCAGCACGCCGCTGGCGACGATCGCGAGCAGCGACAACGGATAACCGAACGTCCAGCTCAGCTCCGCCATGTTCTTGAAGTTCATGCCCCAGACACCGACCAGGATCGTGGGCGGCACACCGACCACGGACACGATCGTGAGCACCTTGAACATCTCGTTCTGCTGGATGTTGATGAAGCCGAGCACGGCATCGAGCAGAAGCTGGATCTTGTCCGACAGTCGCGTCTCGTAATCGCCGAGCGAAGCGACGTCCTTCGAGACAGCTTCGAGGCGTTTCCTCGACGCCGCCGTAATCCAATCGCTCCCGACATTGTCGGCATAGGATGCGATACGCCCGACGCCGAGCAGGACATCGCGCGCCTTGGCGAGGCGGTCGGCCAGCTCGCCGACATTCTCCAGCGCCTCGCGCATCCTGCGGCTGGAGCGAACGGGCCGCCTGGTGCGAACGAGGCCGCCCTTGAAGACGCCGCGCGAGAGCTGGTCGACCTTTGCGCCGAGGTGCTCCAGAGCGTCGGCGCCGCGGTCGATCATGGCCTCGAGCAGGCTGGTGAACACGCACATGCCGTTCTCGAGGCTGTCGTCGGAGGCGACGCGCTTGCTGATCTGGTCGAAGATCGGGAGCTCCGCAAAGCGCACCGTCACCAGCACATGCGGGCCGATGACGAACCCCACCGGCGTGATCTCGGCCTCGTTGTCCTCGTTGAGCCGGACCGCCGGCGTGCTGAGATAGAGCGTGCCATGCTCGAAAATCAGGCGGCTGGACGCCTCGATCTCGCTGAGCGATTCCTCGGACGGAATCCGTATCTTGAGCATTTGCTCGACGAAACGCTTTTCCTCCGCGGTCGCGTTCAAGAGATCGGCCCAGATGATCTCCGAGGGCATTTCCGCGCCGATGCCTTGCCAGTCGTCGGACGGCCACCTGTGCAGCTTCAGCAATGACCGAACTCCGTTTGCCCTCGCGCCGGATCGTACGGATACGGCCAACCTGCGCCGGGCCAACGCATGAGGGTTTCAATCGTTCAACGTCGGGGGATCAGCAGAGGGGCGCCCTCAGATGGAAGCGGGCGCGGCCTTCTTCGATGATGCCATCATGCCAGTGTTTTGCCCGACGGGTCAAATGGTACGGCCGACTTGCGCAAACCACTGAGTGGGTCGCGCAAGCCATTGAAAGAACTGGCCCCGGCTACTGTGCATGGGGTTGTTTTGCGGGTCTTGTTTTGATGCAACCAAGAAAAATGACCTCTCCCCGACGGGGAGAGGTCAAAATTTCGATGTCAGATTTAACTTGGGTGACCGGGTCTATTCCCAGGACCAGGCCGAGAAATCGTTCTCGAACTGCGGGACTTCCTTCCAGACGCCCTTCAGCTTCTTGTTGATGACCGTGGGCCATTGCGGCTGGAACAGGAAGCCGGCCACCGCGTCGGTCGCCAGCATTTTCTGGGCATCGCCGAGCAGTTTTGCGCGGCCGGCCTCATCCGGCGTCGACACGATCTGCTTGTAGAGCGCGTTGAACGCCTCGCTGTTGTAGCCGAGGTAGAAGTCGGGCTCGGTCAGCTTGACGAGATCGAACGGCTCGACATGGGAGACGATGGTGAGGTCGTAATTGTGCGGCCCGTTGGGGGCGAAGGCCTGCGACAGCCACTGCGCCCACTCGACGTTCTCGATCTTGGCGTTGATGCCGACCTTGGCGAGCTGGGCTGCGAGGATCTCGCCGCCCTGCCGCGCGTAAGGCGGCGGCGGCAGCTTCAGGCTGAGCTCGAGCGGCGTGGTGATGCCGGCCTCGGCCAGCAGCTTCTTCGCCTTCTCGGGGTCGTAGGGATTGACCGCGGTGGTGTCGACATAGCCGAGCGAACCCGGCGTGTAGAAGCTGCCGATCGGCGTGCCGAAACCTTCGACCGAGCCGTCGATCATCGACTTCCGGTCGATAGCGGCGAGGATCGCGCGGCGCACCCGCACGTCGTCGAGCGGCTTCTTCTTCTCGTTGATGGCGACGATGGTCTTGGCCTTGGAGCCGCCGACCAGCACGGTGAAGCGTGGATCGCTCTTGAACTGCGCAACGCCGCGGGTGGTGACGCGCGGGAACGCGTCGACGTCACCGGACAGCAGCGCCGCGATCTGCGCGGCGGGATCGCCGATGAAGCGGATCGTCACCTTGGACAGCTTGATCGCGGAGGCGCCCCGATAGTCGGCCCATTTGTTCAGCGTGAGCGAAGAGCCCTTGACCCAGGCCCCTAGCTGGTACGGTCCGGTGCCGACCGGCTGCGTCACGTTGGTCGCAGCACTCTTCGGCTCGACGATCGAGCCGCTCGCCTGCCCGAGCAGGAACGGCAGGTTCGGCTCGGGATATTTCAGCGTGAGCGCGATCGTCTCGGCGTCGGGCGCGTCGATCTTCTCGAAGGCCTGGAACAGGCTCTTGTCCTTGTTGGTGCTGTTCGCGGCCGCGTTGCGCTCGAACGAGAATTTGACGGCGGCGGAATCGAAGGCTTCGCCGTTGTGGAATTTGACGCCCTTGCGCAGCTTGAACGTATAGGTCTTCAGGTCGGGCGATGCCGTCCAGCTCTCGGCGAGCAGCGGCGAGACCGAGCCGTCCTCGTTGATCTTGGTCAGGGTCTCGTAGATGTTGTAGAGCGTGACCTCGGCGATCGCGGCGGCGGCGGCGTTGGTGGGATCGAGCCCCGGCGGCTCCAGCGTCATGCCCATGACGACGCTGTCCTTCTTGCTCTGCGCCAGCACCGGCAGCGGCGCCGCGGCCAATGCTGCGGCAAAAACGACGATCGATAGCTTCTTCAACATGCCTAACTCCCCGGCCTTCTTCTGTCGTCCTGAGGCTATGCCAACCTGCAGCCGACATTAACCTTCCATGCCCGCCTGCGGCAATGCCATCACGGCCTCCGCCTTGTGGCAGGCGGCAAGGTGTCCCTCGCCCACCCTGCGTAGCAAGGGCGGAACCTCGCGGCAATGCTGATCGGCGAGCTGACAGCGCGCGACATAGGGACATCCAGTCGCGGCCGCCGATTGCGAGGCGATCGCCTGGGCCCCGCGCCGCCGCCGGCCGCCGCCGGCGCGTGCGCGCGGCACCGCGTCCAGCAGCGCCCGCGTATAGGGATGAGCGCAGCGCTCGAACAGATCCTCCGGCCGCCCCTGCTCGACGACCCGGCCGAGATACATCACCGCGACCTCGTCGCAGAGATAATCGACCACGGCGAGGTCGTGGCTGATCAGGATGTAGCTGAGGCCGAACTGCTCCTGCAGGTCCTGCATCAGGTTCAGCACCTGCGCCTGCACGGAGACATCGAGCGCGGAGACCGGCTCGTCCGCGACGATCAGCTTCGGCTGGGTGATCAGCGCGCGCGCGATAGCGATGCGCTGCCGCTGTCCGCCGGAGAATTCATGCGGGTATTTGTCCATGTCCGCGTCGCGCAAGCCGACCTGCTTCAGCACCGCAGCGACGCGGGCGCGGAACGTGGTGCGGTCGGCGTCATCGAGCACCGTGAGCGGCTCGGCGACGATGCGCGCAATGGTCTGGCGCGGGTCGAGCGATCCATACGGGTCCTGGAACACCATCTGGAAATCGCGCCGCGCACGGCGCAATTCATCCGGAGAGATGCGGTTGAGATCGCGGCCGAGCAGCGTGACCTGTCCCGCGGTCGGCCGCTCCAGCGCCATCACGACGCGCGCAAAGGTCGACTTGCCGGAGCCGGACTCGCCGACAATGCCGAGGCTCTTGCCGGCAGAGACCTGCACGCTCACGCCGTTAAGCGCACGCACCTGGCCGGGCGGACGGAACAGGCTTTCGCGCGGCAGCGTGTAGCGCTGCTCGAGATCTCTGACGTCGAGAAGCGGTGCTGCGGTCATGCGGACAGCGCCCCGACATGCGCGGCCATCGAGACGTCGGTACGCACGCAGCGCACGACGTGACCGGGGCCGACTTCAACCATCGGCGGCAGCGCCGCGCGGCATTTGTCCTCGACCAGCGGACAGCGCTCGCCGAAGGCACAGCCCACCGGCAGATCGGCGAGCTCCGGCACCGTACCCGAGATCGTCGTCAGCCGCGTCCCCTTGCGCGCGCCAAGCCGCGGACGCGCGCGGAACAGGCCCTGCGTGTAGGGATGGCCCATGCGGCGGAACACCTCGTCGGTCGGCCCGCTCTCGACGACGGTGCCACCATACATCACCATCATACGCTGCACGTTCTCGGCGATGACGCCGAGATCGTGCGAGATCAGGATCATCGACATGCCGCGCTCCTCGACGAGGTCGGCGATGAGATCGAGGATCTGGCCCTGGATGGTGACGTCGAGCGCGGTGGTCGGCTCGTCCGCGATCAGGAGATCAGGCTCGCAGGCCAGCGCCATCGCGATGGTGACGCGCTGGCGCTGGCCGCCCGAGAACTGGTGCGGATAGGCATCGATGCGCTTGGCAGGATCAGGCAGCCCGACTCGGTCGAGCAAGGCGATCGCTTCTTTCCGCGCCTGTGCGCCGGAATATTTCTTGTGACGCCGCAATGGCTCGGCGACCTGATGACCGATCGTGTGCATCGGGTTGAGCGCCGTCATCGGCTCCTGGAAGATCATGCTGATGCGGTTGCCGCGCAAGCCGCAATAGTCCGCATCCGGGAGCCGCGCGAGCTCGCTGCCGTCCAGCTTGATGCTGCCGGTGATGAGCGCGCTATCCGGCAGCAATCCCATCAGCGACAGCGCCGTGACCGACTTGCCGCAGCCGGATTCGCCGACGAGCCCGAGCGTCTCGCCGCGCTTCAGCGCAAAACTGACGCCGCGCACGGCCTGCGCCGGGCCGCGGCTGGTATTGAGGCGGACGCCGAGATTGTCGACTTCGATCAGCGGCATGGTTGCAGGATCAGCCATGGTCACCGCTCCCGCGCCAGTCGGGGATCGAGCAGATCGCGCAGGCCGTCGCCGAGCAGATTGAGACCGAGCACGGCGATCGCGATCGCCGCACCCGGATAAACTGCGAGCATCGGCGACTGGAACAGCATGGTCTGCGCGTCATTCAGCATGCGGCCCCAGGACGGCTGCGGCGGCTGCGTGCCGAGGCCGAGATAGGACAGCGCCGCCTCGGCGAGAATGGCGAGCGCGAACTGGATGGTCGCCTGCACGATCAGGATCGACAGGATGTTCGGCAGCACGTGCTCGATGGTGATGCGGAAGGCGCCCTTGCCCGAGGCGCGCGCGGCCAGCACGAATTCGCGCGCCCAGATCGCGTTGGCCGAGCCGCGCGTCAGCCGGGTCAAGGTCGGGATCTGGAAAATGCCGATCGCGATGATCGAGGTCAGCATGCCCGGCCCCGCGACCGCGGCGAGCATGATCGCCGAGAGCACCGCCGGAAAGGCGAAAGTGAAGTCGGAGAAGCGCATGATGATCTCTTCGGTCCAGCCGCGCTTGGCCGACGCGATCAGGCCGAGGCAGACGCCGAAGGTGAGGCCGATGCTGACCGCGATGATGCCGACCAGGATGGTCGAACGCGCGCCGGCGAGCAGCAGCGAGACGATGTCGCGGCCAAAGGAATCGGTGCCGAGCCAATGCGCGGCCGAGGGCGGCCGCAGTTTCGAGGCAATATCGATCTCGTAGGGCGACCACGGCGTCCACACCAGCGAGAGCGCGGCCGAGGCGACCACCAGCAGGCTGAGCACGCCGCCCAGCACAAAACTGCGATGCCGCAGCGCGCGGCCCCAGAACGTCTTGGCCGGGAGAGGCCGCGTTGCGACCGGCGCGTCAACCGGAGTGGAAAGCTGCGCGCTCACAGGTCGTGCACCTTGATGCGGGGATCGATGAAGGCATAGAGCACATCGACCACGAAATTGACGATGACCACCATGGCTGCGAGCAGCATCACGCAATTGCGCACCACGATCAGGTCGCGGTTGGCGATCGACTGGAATATGAGACGACCGAGGCCCGGCAGATAGAACACGTTCTCGATCACGATCGTGCCGGCGAGCAGGTTCGCGAATTGCAGGCCCATCACCGTCATCACGGGGATCATCGCATTGCGCAGCACGTGGCTCCATAGCACCTCGCGCCTGCCGAGCCCCTTTGCGCGCGCGGTGCGGACGAAATCTTCGCGCAGCACTTCGAGCACGGCCGAGCGCGTGACGCGGGCGAGGATCGCGGCCTGCACCACGGCAAGCGAGACTGACGGCAGCAGCAGCGATTTGACGCCGGGCCAGATGCCGTCATCCCAGCCTGCAAAGCCGCCCGCGGAGAGCCATTGCAGCCGCACGGCGAACAGCAACACCAGGAGAATGGCGAACCAGAAGTTCGGCAGCGCGATGCCGATCTGGGTTAGCGACATCACGCCGACGTCGCCGAGTTTGTTGTGGTTCGCCGCGGTGTAGATGCCGGCCGAGAGCGCCAGCACCACCGTGATCAGCATCGACATGATCGCGAGCGGAATGGTCAGCACCATTCGCTCCGCGATCAGGCTGCCGACCGGCGTGCCATAGACATAGGAATTGCCGAGATCGCCGACGACGAGCCCCTTGATCCATTGCAGGTAGCGGACCGCCAGCGGCTGATCGAGCCCCAGCTTGACCGTGAGCGCGCGCACCGCGTCGGCCGAGGCGTCGGCGCCCATCAGCATCTGCGCGGCATTGCCGGGCAGCGCATCCAGCACCAGGAAAATGATCACGGATGCGCCGACCAGCGTCGCCAGCAAAGTCAGGACACGTCGGAGGACAAATACGCTCATGCGCGGTCGGATTCAGGGCTCATCAGCGGCACGATCAACATGTCCGGACGCCGGACGCAAGCCTTTTGCGGCTCATCGTCAACTCCTCAAGCCGGCCGGCGGGCGAGAAGGTCGTGCGAGGCCTCGAACAGCGCGCTGACGCGCAGCAATTCCGCGTCGGCCCGGAAGCGGCCGACGAGCTGGAGCCCGATCGGCAGGCCGTCGCGACCAAAACCGCAGGGCAGACTGATCGCGGGGTGGCCGGTCATGTTGAACGGCATGGTCCAGGGGAACCAGTGCGGCCGGACGCTGTCGAACTGCGCCCCGTCGATCTCGATGGTGCCGAACAGATCCTGGTCGATCGGCAGCGCGGTGCGGGTGATGGTCGGCATCGCCAACAGATGCCCGCGCGCAAGCAAGGATTGCACGCGGCGGAACAACGCCGTGCGCGCGAACATCGCCTCTTGATAGTCAACGCCGCTCACATTGGTTGCCAGCGCGATCTGCTTGACGAAGGCCTCACTCAGGGCATCGCCATGCTCCGCCACCAGCTTCGAAAACCGCGAGCGCCAGACGGTATGGTTGATGGCGCGCCAGATCGGCTCGACGTCGTATCCCTCGCCGGAGAATTCTTCGAGCTCCGCACCCAGGCTCGCGAGCCGATCGAGGCTCGCCTTGAACGCTGTGGCAACATCTGCCGACACTGGGCGGCCGGGCGGCGACGCGCAGAACAGGATCTTTTGGCCGCGCAGATCGCCGCGCGGCGCGGCGGTGCCGATAAAGTCAGGCACGGGCAGACCGATCGACCAGGGATCACAAGCATCCTCGCCGGCCATCGCCTGCATCATCAATGCGGTGTCGGCGACGTTGCGCGTGGTCGGCGTGACATACGTCTGGTTGCCGAACGCATCGAGCGCCTGGCTGTGCGCGATCACGCCGTTGCTCTGCTTCAAACCCACCACACCGTTGCAGGCGGCGGGAATCCGCGTCGAGCCGCCGCCATCGGTGGCGATCGCAAGCGGCGCGATGCCGCTCGCCACCGCCACGGCCGCGCCGCCGCTGGAGCCACCGGACGAACGCTCCGCACTCCACGCGTTACGGGTGCGGCCGAACAGCGGTGAATCGGTCAGGCACTTGCTGCCGAACTCGGGCGTCGTGGTCTTGCCGATCAGAATCGCACCTTCCGCCCTCAACTTTGCGACCGCGACGGCATCCTCGGTGGGGACGTTGTCCTTGTAGGGAACGGCGCCAAACGTGGTCTTCACGCCCTTGGTATTGACGATGTCCTTGACGGTGACTGGAAGCCCATGCAGCAGGCCGAGCGGCTCACCCGCCATCACCTTGCGCTCGGCCTCGCGTGCCGCTGCCATCGCCTCGTCACCACAGAGCGTGATGAAGCAGTTCAGTTCAGGCTGGAGCGCCTCGGCGCGCGCGAGCACAGCGCTGGTGACCTCGACCGGCGACACCTTTTTGGTGCTAATCCGTTCGCGCAGTTCGGTGGCGGAGAGGAAACAGAGATCGTTGCTCATCAGGACAGGCTCGCGTCGGGACGCGCGGACCTTGCCAGCGCGCACCTCCCCTGTCCAATTCGGCCGGCGCATGGCCACAGTCCGCCCGGACATCCCGAGGCCCTGACGTGCGGCCTACCAGCTCCAGCTGATCTCGTGGCTCCAGGGCGGATCGGCACCCGGACGGGTGCAGGTCAGGCCGGCGCAGTTGGCGGCAAAGGAGAGCGCGCGGCGAAGCTCGTCTGCGCCGATGCCCTTCAATTGTTGCCGGGCAAGGCGCCCCTGCTTGCGCAGAGCGAACAGCAGTGCGGCCTGAAAGCTATCGCCCGCGCCGATGGTGTCGGCGACCTCGACCTTCGGCGCCTCGACCTCGACCTGCCCCGCCTTCGCATGCCAGGCGACGGCGCCGTTGTTGCCGCGGGTGATGACGACGAGGCTTGTGCCCTGCCCCAGCAGCGCACTTGCGCGTTGCTGATAAGGCTCCTCGCCGAAGAGATAGGCGAAGTCGACGTCTGACATCTTGATGAGATCGGCGCTCGCGGCGAACTCGACCATACGCGCAAGATAGGCCGGCTTGTCCTTGACCAGATTGGGCCTGCAGTTCGGATCGAACGAGATCGTTGATGAGGCCCGCGCATCTGCGATCAGGGCCTTGGTCTCGGCGGCGCCTTGATCATTGACCAGCGTGGTCGAGCCGACATGGACGGCTTCGACCCTATCGAACGGCATAGTGCCGCGCCGAAACGTCCAATTCCGCGTCGCGGTCTCGGCGTCGTAGAAAGCGTAGTGCGACTCGCCGGCGACGATGCGGACGAAGGCAAGCGTGGTCTGATGATCGCTGCGGGTGGCGAGACCAAGCTCGACGTTCGAGGCCGCGGCATGATCTGCGATCATGCGCCCGAACAGATCGGTCGAGACGCCGCCGACGAAAGCGGTCGATGCGCCGAGCCGCGCAATGCCGATCGCGACGTTGAGGCAGGAGCCGCCGACCGCCGGCATCACCGCTTCGCGGCCGTCGGCGTTTTTCGTCGGCACGAAATCGATCAGCGCATCGCCGCAGGAAATCAGCATCCGTTTCAACCCTTGGCGAGGTCAGCCATCGCGGCCCGGCTGCCGCGATCGACTTCGCGCAACAGCTTATAGACCTCGCGCTTCCTGGTGTGAAACGCGGCCATGTCGGGCGCGGTCGGCTCGCTCTTGCGTCCGAGCGCCGACATTTTTGCCATGGTCTCGCCGATCGAGGCATAGGCCCCGCCGGCGACAGCCCCTAACATTGCGGCGCCCAGCAGTACCGGCTCCCTGGTTTGCGGCAGCGCGACAGTAAGCCCGGTGGTATCGGCCATGATCTGGCGCACTAGCGGACTGCGGCTGGCGCCGCCGCCCATGATCATGATGCCGGCATGGACGCCATGCGCGGCAAAGGCCTCGATCACCTCGGCGAGCCCGTAGGCCAGCCCGCAAAGACCAGCAATGAACAGCCGCTCCATCGAGCTGACATCGGTGTCGAGATCGAGGCCTGCGATCACCGCGCGCGTGTCGGGGTCGGCGTAAGGCGAGCGGTTGCCGATGAACTCAGGAAGCACGTGAACGTCGCGGGCGAGCAGCGCGGCGCGGCTGGCATCGCCTGCGCGCGCGATGATGCGGCGCTCGAGGAACTCGATCAGGTCAACGCCCTCGCTGCGCGCTGCCGCGCTCGCCTCGGCGTGTCCCGGATGCGACTTGAGGAGATGGTCGATCGCGGCGCCCGCGGCCGACTGGCCGCCTTCGTTGAGCCAGAAGTCCGGCACCATGCCGGAGTAATACGGACCCCAGACGCCGGGCACGAAGCACGGCTCTTTCGTCGTTGCCATGATGCAGGCCGACGTCCCCATGATGTAGGCCAGGCGATCGCTGACATCCATCGTTCCGCCCGATCCGTCACGCCCGCCGATCGCGCCGATGCCGCCGGCATGGGCGTCGATCAAGGAGGCGCCGACCGGCGTGCCCGCGGACAGGCCGAGATCGGCGGCGGCCGCGCGGGTGAGACCGGCGCCGAGCCGCGTGCCGGGGGCGACGATCTCGGTGCCGATGCGGGCGTATGTCTCGCTGACGAAGTCGGACAGGCCAATGCGCTGAAAGAACGGCGCGCTCCAGCCGCCACCGTCATGCGCGAGGTAGTTCCATTTGCAGGTGACGGTGCAGGTCGAGCGCTGCAGCGAACCGGTCGCGCGCCAGGTCAGATAGTCCGCCAGATCGAAGAAATGCCCGGCAGCGTCAAAACTCGCCCGCAGATGCCGCTTCAGCCACAACAGTTTCGGCATCTCCATCTCTGGCGAGATCGAGCCGCCGACATAGCGCAGCACTGAATCCCCGGTCTCGTTGATCAGCCTCGCTTCGGCAGTGGCGCGATGATCCATCCAGACGATGACGTTGCGCTGCTTGTCGCCGGAGGTGCTGACCGTGACCGGCTCGCCCTCGATATCGAGCACCACCAGGGAACAGGTCGCGTCGAAACCGATGCCGCCGACGCTGTCGGGCGAGATGGCCGCTTCCGCCATCGCCGCCCGCACCGATTTGACACAGGCCTCCCAGATGTCCTGGGACGACTGCTCGACGATGTCGCCGGCCTCGTGCCAGATCCGGATCGGATGCTTGGCGGTCGCAAGCAACGTGCCCGCCTCGTCAAACACCCCTGCTCGCGTGCTCGTGGTCCCCACGTCGACGCCGATATACGCTCGCGGCATTGTCGCTCCCGGAAGCTTTCGTCAATTTTGACGCAAGCCTACCAGCAAGTGTAGCCGCCATCCACCAGCACGATGCTGCCGGTCATCAGGCTCGCAGCCTCGGATGCCAGGAACAGGACGACCGAGGCGATCTCCTCGACCTGCCCCATCCGCCCCATCGGGGTTCCGCCGATCCAGGCGTCATACATTCGCGGGGTGCTTTTCACGAAGGCGTTGAGCGGCGTGTCGATATAGGTCGGGGCCACCGCATTGACGCGGATGCCGCGGGCGCCCCATTCGGCGGCCAGCGACTTGGTCAGATGGTGCACGCCGGCCTTGGAGGCGTTGTAGAAGCACTGTTCCTGCGGCTTGTTGACGATAAAGCCGGACATCGAGCCAACATTGACAATGGCGCCGCTCTTGGCCTTGAGCATGTGCTTGCCGAACTCGCGGCAGCACCAGAAGGTGCCGTTGAGATTGACGTCGATGACGTTGAGCCAGTGCTCGTCGGTGACGGTCTCGGCCGGGGTTTCGCTGCGCGCAATGCCGGCATTGTTGACCAGAATGTCGACCTTGCCGTGACGGGCGACGAGATCATTGGCGACCTCCGCCACGCGCTTGGTGTCGGTGACGTCCATGATCGCGGTCTCGACGTCAAAACCCTTCGCCTTGAGGCTGGCCTTGGCGTCGCCGGCGACCTTGCTGTCGCGGTCGCCGATGATGACCTTGGCGCCGGCCTCGGCCAGCGCCTCCGCGCAGGCAAGCCCGATGCCCTGCCCGCCGCCGGTGATGAACGCGGTCTTGCCGCTCAGCTTGAATTTTTCCAGGTACATGGTCGTCTTTCCGTTTCTTGTTAGTTCCGAAGCGCGTTGCCGCTCGCGTCGAAGCGGTGAATGCGCGCGGGGTCCGGCACCAGCGACACACGGTCGCCGGCGTGCAGGCTCAGTTCGCCGATGTAGCGCGCCGTCAGCATCCCGAGCGGCCCGGCGTCGACATAGAGAAAGGTGTCGCTGCCGAGATGTTCGGCGACCGCGATCGTGCCCTGCCAGCCGCCGGCGCCCTCGCGCTCGATCTTGAGATGCTCCGGGCGCACGCCGATCGTGGCCGCGCCCTGCTGCGCGGCGCTGTCGCCGGTGACGAAATTCATCTTGGGCGAACCGATGAAGCCGGCGACGAACAGATTGGCGGGCCGCTCGTAGAGCTCCAGCGGCGAGCCGTATTGCTCGATCTTGCCGGCATTGAGCACGACGATCTTGTCGGCCATGGTCATGGCCTCGACCTGGTCGTGCGTCACGTAGATAGCGGTGGTGCCGAGCTGCTTCTGCAGCCGCGTCACCTCGATACGCATCTGCACGCGCAGTGCGGCGTCGAGATTGGAGAGCGGCTCGTCGAACAGGAATCCCTTGGGCTCGCGGACGATGGCACGGCCGATCGCGACGCGCTGGCGTTGGCCGCCGGAAAGCTCGCGCGGCTTGCGGTCGAGATAGGGCGTAAGGTTCAGGGTCGCGGCGGCCGCCTCGACCTTGCGGTTCGTCTCGTCTTTGGAAAGGCCCGCCATCTTCAGGCCGAAACCAATATTACCGCGCACGCTCATATGCGGATAGAGCGCGTAGGACTGGAACACCATCGACAGCCCGCGCTTGGCAGGCGGCGTGTCGACCACGTTCTTGCCGTCGATCAGAATTGCGCCGCCTGTGACGTCCTCGAGGCCCGCAATCAACCGCAGCAGCGTGGTTTTGCCGCAGCCGGAGGGACCGACGAACACCACGAAGGAGCCGTCCGCGATGTCGAGATCGGCGCCCTTGATGATGTGCACGGGGCCGAAGGATTTCTGCACGCCTTGAAGTGTGATCTGACCCATGATCCGGCAGCCCCTTTACTTCACCGCGCCGAAGGTGAGCCCGCGCACGAGCTGCTTCTGGCTGAACCAACCGAGGACGAGAATGGGCGCGATCGCCAGCGTCGAGGCTGCCGACAGCTTTGCCCAGAACAGTCCTTCCGGACTGGAATAGGACGCAATGAACGTGGTGAGCGGCGCGGCGTTCGAGGTCGACAAATTGAGTGTCCAGAACGCCTCGTTCCAGGCCAGGATCAGATTGAGCAGCATGGTCGACGCCAGCCCCGGGATCGCCATCGGCGTCAGGACATAGACGAGCTCGCGGCCGATGGTGGCGCCGTCCATGCGCGCGGCTTCCAGGATGTCGCGCGGGATCTCCTTGAAGTAGGTGAAGAGCATCCAGATCACGATCGGCAAGTTTCCGAGGCAGAGGATGAAGACAAGACCGATGCGGGAATCGAGCAAACCAAAGCTCTTGTAGATCAGGTAGATCGGCACCAGCACGCCGACCGGCGGCATCATCTTGGTCGAGAGCATCCAGAGCAGGATGTCCTTGGTGCGCTTGGTCGGCGAGAATGCCATCGACCAGGCTGCGGGGATCGCGATCAAGAGCGCAATCAGGGTCGATCCGCCGGCGATGATGATCGAGTTCATCGCATGCAGCAGATAGTCGCTGCGCTCCTGCACCGTCGCATAGTTTTCCGTGGTCCAGTGGAAGAACAGGAAGGACGGCGGAATGGCGAAGGCTTCGAGCTCGGTCTTGAAGCTTGCCAGCACCATCCACAGGATCGGGAAGAAGATCAGGAAGCCGAAGAACCACGCCCCGATCGTCGAGACCACCACCCGCTGCGTCGTTGACTTGCGCGCCATGATTTCAGGCTTCCAGGTTGCGGCCGACGATGCGGACGAGGAAGAAGGCAACGACATTGGCGATGACCACAGCCACGAGGCCGCCCGCCGAGGCGCTGCCGACGTCGAACTGGATCAGCGCCTGCGAATAGATCAGGAAGGCGATGTTGGTGGTTTGCAGGCCCGGCCCGCCACCGGTGGTGACGAAGATCTCGGCGAACACGGTGAGCAGGAAGATGGTTTCGATCAGGATCACCACCGTGATCGGGCGCGCCAGATGCGGCAGCGTGATGTAGATGAAGGTCGAGACGGCGCTGGCGCCATCCATTTCGGCCGCCTCTTTCTGCTCCTCGTCGAGCGATTGCAGCGCGGTGAGCAGGATCAGCGTCGCGAACGGCAGCCATTGCCAGGCCACGATCAGGATCACGGCGAACAACGGCGCGTCCGTGAACCAGTCGATCGGCGTCAGCCCGACCAGTTTTGCGAGCCACGCGAACAGCCCGGACACCGGGTGCATCAGCAGGTTCTTCCAGACCAGCGCGCTCACCGTCGGCATCACGAAGAACGGCGCGATCACCATCAGCCGCACGATATTGCGGCCGATCACCGGCTGATCCATCAGCAGCGCCAGGGGAATACCGAGCAGGATCGTGAGCGCCAGCACCGAACCGACCAGCACCAGCGTGTTCTGAAGGGAAGCAAGGAAGGCGGGATCGGTGAGGAAATAGCGGAAGTTTTCCAGCCCGACGAACGATTCCGAGCCGGGATCGAGCAGGCTGTAGTGCAGCGTCGAGAAATAGATCGTGAGCGCGAGCGGGACGATCATCCAGATGAACAGGAGCCCGACGGCCGGGGTCAGGAGCGACCGCGCAAGGAATTGCGTCTGCCGGGTTGCCATCCTCGGACTCTCCGCTTGGAGGAAGAAGGCGGCCATCCACCCGGGGTGGAGGATGGCCGCAAGTGTGAGCTCAGGGAGAGCTCGGGCCTACTTGATGTAACCGGCGCGCTTCATCTCGCGCTCGGTCGCTGATTGCGCAGCGGTGAGCGCCGCATCGACCGTCATCGAGCCCGCAAGTGCTGCGGAGAATTGCTGCCCCACCTGCGTGCCGATGCCCTGAAATTCGGGGATCGCGGCATACTGCACGCCGACGTAAGGCACGGGCTTCACGGTCGGCTTGTTCGGATCAGCCGCGTCGATCGAGGCCAACGTCATCTTGGCGAAGGGCGCGGCCTTCAGGTAGTCAGGATTCGTGTAGAGCGAGGTGCGTGTGCCCGGCGGCACGTTGGCCCAGCCCTCCTTCGAGGCCACGAGCTTGGTGTAGTCCTTGTTTGTCGCCCAGGCGATGAACTTCTCGGCTGCTTCAGTCTTCTTCGAGCCGGCGGGGATCGCGAGGTTCCAGGCCCACAGCCAGTTGGCGTTCTTGCCGAGCCCGGTGTTGGGCGCAAGCGCGAAGCCGACCCTGTCGGCAACCGTGGACTGACTCGGGTTGGTCACGAAGGATGCCGCCACCGTCGCGTCGATCCACATGCCGCACTTGCCGGCATTGAACAGCGCCAGATTTTCATTGAAGCCGTTCGAGCTCGCGCCGGGAGGGCCGGCGTCCTTCATCAGATTGACGTAGGTCGTGAGCGTCGTTTTCCATTCCGGCGTATTGAACTGCGGCTCCCACTTCTCGTCGAACCAGCGTGCGCCGTAGGAATTAGCCATCGCCGAGAGGAAGGCCATGTTCTCGCCCCAGCCGGCCTTGCCGCGCAGGCAGATGCCGTAGACGCCGCCGTTCTTGTCGGTCAGCTTCTTGGCGGCATCGATGACGAACTCCCAGGTCGGCTTCTCCGGCATCTTCAGGCCGGCCTTCTCGAACAGGTCGGTGCGGTACATGATCATCGAGCTCTCGCCGTAAAACGGCGCGGCATAGAGCTTGCCGTCGACGGAGACCGCGTCCTTGATCTTCGGCAGGAGGTCGGCGACGTCGTAATCGGCGCCGAGATTGGCGAGCGGCACCAGCCACCCCTTCTTGGCCCAGATCGGCACTTCGTAGGTGCCGATGGTCAGCACGTCGAACTGGCCGCCCTTGGTGGCGATGTCGGTGGTGACGCGCTGGCGCAGCACGTTCTCCTCCAGCGTCACCCATTTCACCGAAATGTCGGGGTTCGCCTTGGTGAATTCGCTGGTCAGGCCCTGCATGCGGATCATGTCGCCGTTATTGACGGTGGCGATCGTCAGGGTCGTTTCGGCCATCGCGGGGACGGCAAGCAGTACGGACGCGCCGCAGACGGCGCCCAGAAATTGTTTCACGGTGACCTCCCTAGCCCGCGCTTTTGAGCATATGCCCACGCGTTGGGCGTATGTTCGGACGAGGTGACGAGCTTGTCAAGCAGGCGCGCGCGTATCCCCGCAACTTATGAGTGCTGCGGTGCGGCAGCCTTCCCGTCATGCCCCGCGAAGGCGGGCATCCAGTACGCCGTGTCGTGAGTTGGTTTTGCTTCGGATAGGCCGTGGCGTACTGGATCATCCGCTCCAGTACGCAATTGCGTACAAGGCGGATGATGACCGTGTCGTAGGTGGCGAGACCGCCCACCTCGCCGATGCTGGAAACGCCCCGCCTTACCGCTCCAGGATCGCCCTGGCCGTCGCCTCGTCGGTGATCAGGCCGTTGATCAGACCCCCATTCAGCGCAGCCGCGATCGCCGGCACCTTGGCCGCACCGACCGCGGCACCGATCGTCGTGGTCTTCGCCGGCACTTCCGGCGGAATGCTGGTCAGGCGCTTGTTGGTGCCGGCCTTGAGCAGGCGCCCCTTAGAATCATAGGCCCAGCCGGTGATCTCGCCGATGGCGCCCTGCCGCATCATCTCGAACAATTCGTCGCGGGTGACAAAGCCGTCGATGTGCACCTGCGCCTTCTGGTCCATCTGGCCGATGCCGACGAGACGCAGATCCGCTTTGGCGGCGACCGCCTTGACCTTCGCGATCGGCTCGATGCGGACCATCTTGTTGCGCTCGTCCTCCGACGACATCAGGAACGGCAGCGGCATCGGGTAATGCCGCGCGCCGGTGCGGTCGGCGAGCCGGCCGACGGTGTCGTAGAAGCTCGCCGAACCGTCGGCGGAGATGTTGCCGACCAGCGAGACGATCTGGTGGTTGGGCCGGTCGATCGGCGTGACGCGCTCGACCGCGGCGCGCACCGCCCGCCCCGTGCCGAGCGCGACGATCACAGGCGTCTCCGAACGCAGCGTCGCGTCCAGCAGATTGGCGCAGCGCTCGGCGATGCCGGCGGTGGCCTGCGGCGCCGCAGGATCGGCCGGCACCACCTCGCAATGGCCGAGGTCAAACCGCTCCCTGAGCTGCGCGGCCAATTCCATGCAGGCAGCGATCGGATGCTCGAGCCGGAACGTGATCAGCCGCTCGGCGAGGCACAGCGACACCAGCCGCTGCGCCGAGGCGCGCGACACCTGGAGCATCTTTGCGATCTCGTCCTGAGTGTGGCCGGCAATAAAATAGAGCCAGCCGGCACGCGCGGCGTCGTCGAGCCTGGATTTTTCGTTCTCGACGGCCATGCGGCCTCACGCCTCCCAGAATTCGCTCATGCGCGCGAAGACCCGATCGGCCCCGGCGGCGGACAATATAGCGCGACCATCGCGTGCGCGATAATGGCCACCACCGACAAATCCCCAGACCATCATGCCGGCCGCCTTGGCAGCCTGCACGCCGCTGACACTGTCTTCGATCACCAGCGTGCGCGAAGGGCTGGCCTGCATTTTCCCGGCAGCGTGAAGAAAGAGATCCGGCGCCGGCTTGCCGTGCCTGACCATCTGCGCGGTGTAAAGCCGGTCGCCGAAATGCGGCGCAAGGCCGGTGACATCAAGTGACAACGAGACGCGGTCGAGGTCGCTCGACGATGCCACGCAGCGCGGCGTCTCCAGTTCGGACAACACCGCGCCGACGCCGGGGATCGGCTGGAGCGCCCCCGCAAAGGTCTCGAGCACGCGCGCCTTCAGGCGCGGAAAGAAGTCGTCAGGCAGGGCCTGCCCGAGATCGCGATAGTGCTGCTCGATCGCCTTGGTGCTGCGTCCGAGGAAAAGCGCGAGCGCCTGATCCACACTGAGCTGAAGGCCGAACTCCGCCAGAACCTCGGACAGGCAGCGGCAGCTCAGCAGCTCGCTGTCGACGAGCACGCCGTCGCAATCGAAGATGATGAGATCGGGTTTTGGCCGGCTCCGGTCCATCCTGCCATTCGATCATATACCCAATTGATGAGCAATAGCTCAAGCTTCGCCGCCTCGGTCCGGGGCAATCCTGGGCAGAACAAGCCGAAGGACCGTGCCCGCACCCGGCTTGCTTTCGAGCTGGAGCTGTCCGCCCAATCGATCCACGACGATGCTGTGGACGATGTGCAGACCGAGACCGCTCGCACCATCGTGGCGGCGCGTCGTAAAGAAAGGATCAAAGGCCCGCCGCTCCACATCTGGCGGCATGCCACAGCCGTCGTCGGCAAACGAAAGCGCAACAAGCCCGTCGCCGGCCGCGCCGAGCGAGACATTGATAGTCCCTCGAATCGCCCCTCGTCCGTCGCCCGGGAACGCGTGTGTCATGGCGTTGACGGCGAGATTGGTCAGGACCTGCCCGAATGGCCCGGGGTAGCTGTCCATCGCAAGACCCGGCTCGCAGCGGAGGCTGAGCGCGATGTCACGCTGCCGAAATTGCCGCTCGAATTGGGAGAGAACCTGGCCTGTCAGTTCGCCCGCGTCAAAATTTCGCCGATAGGACACGGTCTGATCGGCCGCCACCTGCTTGAAGGATTGAACACGCTCGGCCGCTCGGTCGAGATTTGTGACCAGTTGTGCCGAAGCCTCGCTGACCAGCTTCAGGAACCGGATCAAGGTCGAACGCTTGAGATCGCCCCGCGCGACTTCCGCCGCAAACAACTCGGCCTTTCGCTGAAGCGTCGAGGCAACTGTCAGGCTGCTACCAAGTGGCGTGTTGATCTCATGGGCAACGCCGGCGACCATTCGCCCGAGGGCGGCGAGCTTCTCCGCCTCGATCAGCGAGGCCTGGATGTCGCGCAAATGGCGAAGCGCCGTCTCGGCTGCATCCCTGGCACTGCGGATTTCCCGCTCGGCGCGCTTGCGTTCCGTGATCTCCTCCGCAGCGACATTGACCGCAATGATCTCGCCTTCCTGCGTTCGCAGCGGATGCCAATAGGTGACCCAGGAGCGCTCCTCGACCTGATCCGCGCGCTGTCCCGCGACCTCGATGCCGATGACGGGCTCCCCGGTCTCGATGATCGAACGCACGATCTCCTCGACGGAATCCGCCAGAGCGGGCACGCAGTCCCTGACGGAATGCCCGAGATGGCCTTCAACCGATATGCCGCAGATCTCGGTAAGGCGCTGGTTGATCAGGAGATAGCGGCAGTCGCGCGACAGGCAGGCAAGCCCGATCGGTGCGGTATCGTAGATCAGTTGCAACGCGGGCGACGCCGGCAGCGAAAGCGGTGTACTCGTCACGCAAGTTCCCCGTGTACGCCACGTCAGACGCATCAAATTAGCACGGAGTTGGCTTGTCGGTTGATCTAAATCAACAATGCACGCGGGCTCAGCCCGGGAGATGCCGCGGACTCAATGAGCCCGCAGGGTGGGCAGAGCGAGATGGTGGGCACGGCGCTACGGCGCCTTTGCCGACCCTACGGAACCGCCGGCGTGGCTACCGCCGCTGATTATACACGTCGATGCAGACCGCCCCCAGCAGCACCAGGCCCTTGATGACCTGCTGGTAGTCGATGCCGATGCCGAGGATGGACATGCCGTTGTTCATCACGCCCATGATCATGGCGCCGACCACGGCGCCGCCGACGCGCCCGACGCCGCCATAGGCCGAGGCGCCGCCGATGAAGCAGGCGGCGATGACGTCGAGCTCGAAGCCGAGGCCCGCTTTCGGGGTTGCGGTGTTGAGGCGCGCGGCAAAGACCAGGCCGGCGAGCGCGGCCAGCGCGCCCATGTTGACGAAGGTGAAGAAGGTCAGCCGCTCGGTCTTGATGCCCGACAGGCCTGCCGCCTTGGCGTTGCCGCCGACGGCATAGATCTGCCGGCCGATCACGGTGCGGCGGGTGACGAAACCATAGAGCGCGATCAGGGCGCTCATGATCACCAGCACGTTGGGCAGGCCGCGATAGGTCGCGATCAGATAGGTGAAGTACAGCACCGCGCAGGCGAGCACGACGCTCTTGCCGAGGAAGAACGCGTAGGGCTCGACCTCGATACCGTGCGACACTTCGCGCGCGCGGCCCTTGGCGCTGGCATAGACCAGCCCCAGCGCCAGCATCGCACCGATCAGCATGGAGGTCGGATGCAGCGTGCCGGCCTCTGGCAGCAGCTCCGGAATGAAGCCCGACGACAGCTTCTGGAATGTCGACGGGAACGGGCCGAGCGACTGGCCCTGCAGAACGGCAAGTGCGAGGCCTTTGAACACCAGCATGCCGGCCAGGGTCACGATAAAGGACGGGATCTTGAAATAGGCGACCCAATAGCCCTGCGCGGCGCCGATGGCCGCGCCGACCGCGAGGCAGATGATAAAGGCGAGCGTGTAGTCGACCTTGTAGGTCACCATGAGGAGAGCGGCGACCGCACCGACGAAACCCGCGACCGAACCGACCGACAGGTCGATGTGGCCGGTGACGATCACCAGCAGCATGCCCAGCGCCATGATGACGATGTAGCTGTTCTGCAGCACCAGATTGGTCAGGTTGAGCGGCTGCAGCAGCGTGCCGCCGGTCATGACCTGGAAGAACAGCATGATCGCGATCAGCGACATCAGCATGCCGTAGTTGCGCAGATTGTTCTTGATGAAGCTGCCGTGCCGGCGCTCCTCGGGCAGCGAAACCGTCTTGTCGGTCATAGCTGCGATCCTCCCATCTCCGCGGCC
This sequence comes from Bradyrhizobium ganzhouense, assembly GCF_049949285.1. Classification (NCBI taxonomy): domain Bacteria; kingdom Pseudomonadati; phylum Pseudomonadota; class Alphaproteobacteria; order Hyphomicrobiales; family Nitrobacteraceae; genus Bradyrhizobium; species Bradyrhizobium ganzhouense. The sequence goes on along the minus strand of NZ_CP181318.1, from coordinate 3,363,743 downwards.
TCGACCGCGCCGTTTCCATTGCTTCGTTCGTTGCGCATGATGGCACGCATGATCTTTTCCTGTGTCGCCTCGGCGCCCGGGAACTCGCCGACGAAGGCGCCGTCGTTCATGACGCAGATGCGGTCGCAGATGCCGAGCAGCTCGGGCATCTCCGAGGAGATCACCACCACGCCGCGGCCGGCTTCCGCAAGCTCGTTGATGATACAGTAAATCTCGTATTTGGCCCCGACGTCGATGCCCCTTGTCGGCTCGTCCAGGATCAGGACCTTGGGGTCGGTCATCAGCCATTTCGACAGCACGACCTTCTGCTGGTTCCCGCCGGAGAGCTGGCCGGTCTCCTGGTAGACGTCGGAACAGCGGATCCGCATGCGGTTGCGATAGTCGCTGGCGACCTTCAGCTCGGCGATGTCGTCGATCACCCGCCCCGGCGCGACCTGGTCGAGGCTCGCCAGCGTAATGTTCTTGCGGACGTCGTCGGCCAGGATCAGGCCGAGCTGCTTGCGGTCCTCGGTGACATAGGCGAGGCCGGCATCGATCGCAGCCGCGACGCTTGTCAGCGCGATCTCGCGGCCTTCGAGGGCGATGCGGCCGCTGATATTGGTGCCCCAGGACCGACCGAACAGGCTCATGGCGAACTCGGTGCGGCCGGCGCCCATCAGCCCGGCGATGCCGACGACCTCGCCGCGCTTGACGCCGAAATTGACGTTCTTGATCACCTGCCGATCGGGATGGATGGGGTGATAGACCGACCAGTTCGAAACCTCGAGCACGGGCTCGCCGATCTTCGCGCTACGCTCGGGGAAGCGATGGGCGAGATCGCGATTGACCATGCTGCGGATGATGCGGTCTTCCTGGATCGGTTCGGCGCGGCAGTCGATGCCGTCCACGGTGCGGCCGTCGCGCAGCACGGTGATGTGGTCGGCGACGCGGGCGACCTCGTTGAGCTTGTGCGAGATCAGGATCGAGCCGATGCCCTGCTCGCGGAATTTCATGAGGCGTTCGAGCAGCGCTGCGCTGTCGGCCTCGTTCAGGCTCGCGGTCGGCTCGTCCAGGATCAGCATCCGGACGCGCTTGGACAGCGCCTTGGCGATCTCGACGAGCTGCTGCTTGCCGACACCGAGATCGGTGATCAGCGTATCCGGCGATTCCTTCAGGCCGACCTGCGCAAGCAGTTCGCGCGTCCGCCGGTACACCTCGTCGCGATCGATCACGCCGAGCTTCGACGGCGGATGCGACAGGAAGATGTTTTCCGCGATCGACATCAGCGGGATCAGCGCCAGTTCCTGGTGGATGATAATGATGCCGAGCGCCTCGGAATCGTTGATGTCACGGAAGCGGCGCTCCTCGCCTTCGAAGACGATGGTGCCTTCGTAGCTGCCCGCCGGGTAGACGCCGCTCAGCACCTTCATCAGCGTCGATTTGCCGGCGCCGTTCTCGCCGACCAGGGCGTGGATCTGGCCAGCCTCGACCGAGAAGTTGACGTCGCGCAGCGCCTGCACACCGGCAAAGCTCTTGCTGACGTTGCGCATCTCCAGCATCGCGGTCATCGTCGTTGTCCCTTGGTGTCCGTGTAGAGAGAGCCCCTCACCCCAACCCTCTCCCCGCAAGAACGGGGAGAGGGAGAGAAGAGAGAGTCTTACTGGAACTGCGCCTTCTTGTAGTAGCCGCTGTCGACCAGGGTCTTCTCCCAATTGTCCTTGTACACCACGACCGGCTTCAGGAGATAGGACGGGATGGTCTTGACGCCGTTCTCATAGGTCTTGGTGTCGTTGACCGTCACCTGCTTGCCGGCCAGCGCGGCGTCGACCATGTCGGCGGTCACCTTTGCGAGATCGCGGGTGTCCTTGAAGATGGTCGAGTACTGATCGCCGCGCAGCATGGCCTTGATCGAAGGCACCTCGGCGTCCTGGCCCGAGATGATTGGCATCGGCTGATCGGCGCTGCCATAGCCCACGCCCTTCAGCGAGGAGATGATGCCGATCGAGAGGCCGTCATAGGGCGACAGCACCGCGTTGACCTTCTTGTTGCCGTAGTAGGCACTGAGCAGATTGTCCATGCGGGCCTGGGCGGTGGCGCCGTCCCAGCGCAAGGTCGCGACCTTGTCCATGCCCATCTGACCAGAGGCGACCACGAGCTTGCCGCTGTCGATATACGGCTTCAGCACGCTCATCGCGCCGTTGTAGAAGAAGTAGGCGTTGTTGTCGTCCGGCGAGCCGCCGAACAGCTCGATGTTGAACGGACCCTTGCCTTCCTTGAGGCCAAGCCCCTTCTCGATCGATTCCGCCTGCAGCACGCCGACCTGGAAATTGTCGAACGTCGCGTAATAGTCGACGTTCGGCGTGCCGCGGATCAGGCGGTCATAGGCGATCACGGTGATGCCCTTTGCTTTCGCCTGCTTGAGCACGTCGGACAGCGTGGTGCCGTCGATCGCGGCGATCACCAGCGCCTTCGCGCCCTTGGTCACCATGTTCTCGACCTGCGAGAGCTGGTTCGGGATGTCGTCCTCGGCATATTGCAGGTCGGTGTTGTAGCCGCGCTCTTTCAGCACCTTGACCATGTTGTTGCCGTCGTCGATCCAGCGCGCCGAGGATTTCGTCGGCATCGCGATGCCCACGGTCGCCTTGTCCTGCGCGGAGGCGGCGACGCCTGTGGCCATGGTTGCGGCGCCGGCCAGCGCCAATGCGAGAAATGTCGTCTTCAATTTCAACATGCTTCACTCCCTTTGGGTATCAGACTGATTCTTAGTGTCGTCGAGAACAGAGGTAAAGGTCGGCTTCGGATCTCCTATGCGAGCTTGACATCGGGCTCCGCGCGACCGTGCGCGGATGCTTGTAGCAGGAAGGTGCAGCCGGCTTGCGGATCGGCCGCGCGTGCCTCGGCGTCCATACCCTGCCATGCGGAGGTGACGAGCAGACGCGACAAATCCGGGCCGACGAAAGCGGGGCAGCTCGCCTGCCCGGCCGGCACGCGCAGCGAGCGCACGCGCTCGCCTTGCGGCGAGTAGACATCGACGCGGCCCGCGCCCCAGCAGGCATTCCAGATTTGCCCGTCGGCGTCACACACCGAGCCGTCGAGGCCTCCGATGCCGGTGTGGCGCAGCAGCACCTCCGGCTCGCCGCGCGGCAGGCCGGTGGCGGGATTGAGCGGCACCGCATAGAGCACGGCGCGCGCTGTATCGGTGAAATAGCCGATCGCACCGTCCGGCGAGAAGCAGATCGAGTTGGGAATGCTGATGCCGGGAAACAGCGTGGAGATCTTGCCGCGGTGGAGCGCGTAGATCGCCCCCAGCCCCCGCTCGGCCTTGCGCCCCATGGTGCCGATCCAGAACGTGCCTGATTGATGCACGCGGCAATCATTGGAGCGCGTCGCGGGATTATCCGCCTCGAGCGGACAGAACAGCGTCATCGCGCCGTCGGCCACGCTGCGGATGTAACAACCATCGTCCGCGACGACCAGCTGGCGTTCGGCATCGATCCGCCCGAGTGCGCTCGCCATACGGCCAAGCGCATGGATGCGGATCGTGCCGCTGCCAAGATACGCCTCGAACAGGCGCCCCTCGCGAATATCGAACCACCACGCTATATCGGTGGTGACATCATAGGTCGGGCCTTCGCCGAGGTGACAGTGTTCGGCGGAGAGAACGGAGGTCGGCACCTCTTCCATCATGGCGTCCCCGCGGCAAAGCGATAGACGGTGTGATGCCGATAGACGCCACCGGGATCGAGGCGTGGGCTCGGGAAATCAGGCCGGTTCGGTGAATCGGGCCACATGTGCGGCTCCAGGCACAACGCGTCCGACTGCCGGATCAGCTTGCCGCCCTTGCCCGAGATCGTGCCGTCGAGATAGTTGCCGGAATAGACTTGCAAGCCGGGCTGGTCGGTCAACAGCTCCATGATGCGACCCGAGCGCGGCGCCTCCAGCCGGGCCGCGAGCGCGAGCTTGCCGTCGCCCGCGAGACAATAGGTGTGGTCGTAGCCCTTGCCGTTGCGCAATTGCTGATCGCTCTCGCGAATCCGCGCGCCGACGGCGCGGGCCTCGCGGAAATCGAACGGCGTGCCGGCCACGGCGCGCGGCGGCTCCGGCAGCGGAATCGCGCTGGGATCGATGGCCAGGAAATGGTCGGCCTTGACCGTCAGCCTGTGATCGAGGGTGGGCGTGCCTGAGCTTGCGCCTTCCAGATTGAAGAAGCTGTGGTTGGTCAGGTTGACGATGGTCGGACGGTCGGTCCGTGCCTCCATCGTCAACGACAGCTCGGCCGGCCCGGTGACGCGATAGGTCAGGCGCACATCGAGCTTGCCGGGATAATTCTCCTCGCCATGCGGGCTGGTGTAGGTCAGCGTGACCGCAGGGCTGGCGCCATCGTCGAGCTCGGCAATGTCCCAGAGCTTGCGGTCGAAGCCGTCGAGGCCGCCATGCAGAGCATTCGGGCCGTTGTTGATGGGAAGCTGGAAAGTCTCGCCATCGAGCGAGAACTGCCCGTTGGCGATGCGGTTGGCGTAGCGGCCGACGGTCGCGCCGAAAAACTTCCGTTCGGCGAGATAGCCGTCAAAGGCATCATGGCCGAGCACGACGTCGTCGTAACTGCCCTTCGCGTCCGGCGCGATCAGCGCCTGGATCACCGCACCATGGGTGATGATGCGAGCCTCGAACCCGCCCTCCCCGCGCAGCACGATGCGCTCGACCTTGCGTCCGTCAGGCAGCGTTCCAAAAACGTCTTTTGTTATTCTTGAGCCAGCCATGTCTAGTCCACAAACGGTTCGACGATGTTGCGCTTGCCGAGCAGGAAAGCGTCGGCAACGAGACGAAGCGGTGCCAGATCGACGTCGCTCGCGCCGGTCGCGGCGAGCTTGACGAAGTGCCGATACAGCTCGCGATATTCCTCATCGGGCGCATCGGCAACAACCTTGCCGTCGATCGCCATGATCCTGCCGCCGCGGGATAAAGTCATCCGGCCCTCGTCGGCTTCGACCAGGATATCCCAGCTCTGCGGTCCGGTCTGGCGGAAGTCGAATTCGGCCGTGATCGGCAGGCCGCCGATATCGGTCAACGTCAAATTGGCGGCAATCGGCGACTGACAGTTGGCCGGAAAGGCGAGCTCGGCCGCGGTGACGAACACCGGTTTCGGCAGGATACGGGTCAGGATCGACAGCGCGTTGATGCCGGGATCGAACACGCCGAGCCCGCCCGGCTCCCAGATCCAGGCCTGGCCGGGATGCCAGACGCGAACGTCCTCCTTCCAATTGATGTGCACCGATCTAATCCGGCGCGCGGCCAGCCATTCGCGGGCCGGCTCGACTGAGGGCGCATAGCGCGAATGCCAGGTCGCAAACAGGGTGCGCTTTGCCTCCGCCGCCATCGCGATCAACGGATCAAGCTCGGCGACCCCGATGCCGGGCGGCTTCTCGAGCATGACATGCTTGCCGGCGGCGAGCGCCGTGGCGGCCTGGGCACGACGCACCTGCGGCGGCGTGCAGAGCGACACGGCGTCGATCTGCGGCGCCTTCTCCAGCAGCTCCTCGACGGTCGCGAAATGTGGCACGCCCGGCAGCGACGCATTGCGGCTGGCAATTGCGGTGAGCACCGCGCCTGGCACTGCGGCAATCGCGCCGACATGCTGGTCGCGCGCAATCTTGCCGAAGCCGACGATGGCGATGCGAAGTTCAGTCACGCTCATTCTCCACTTTCCGCAGACGGCAGCGACCCGGCAGGGGCCGTCTCGATCACAGTGCCCTCATGGCGGCTCATGCCGTTGTGAATGACATAGACCATCGCCTCCGACGCTGTCACGGCATCGCCGGACGTGATCGCATCGACGATCTTCTGATGCCAGAGCAGCACGGTGTCGCGGTCCTCCGGCTCGACCGGGGCACTGAGCAGGAACGAGGCGCGCAAAGCGGCCTCGATCACATGCCCGATCGAGCGCATGAACAGATTACCCGATGCCCGCGCCACCGCAACGTGCAACGCGAGATCGGCATCGGCGAAGCCGACGGAATCGGAAGCCTCGAGCCGCATCTGTTCCATGCTGCGGCGAAGCTCCGCGATATCCTCCTCGGACCGCTGTTCTGCCGCCAGTGCCGCAGCCCGCGGCTCGACCGCGAGGCGGATCTCGGCGAGGTCGTTGAGAAAGCGCTTGTCGATGCCGGCGTCGAGATGCCAGGCCAGCACATCGGCGTCGAACATGTTCCAGGCGGTGCGCTCGCGCACGACGGTGCCGACCCGCGCCTTGGTGGTCAATAATCCCTTGGCCACCAGCGTCTTCACGCTCTCGCGCAGCACAGGCCGCGACACGCCGAACATCGCAATCAGCTCGGCATCGCCCGGAAGCCGCGCTCCTTCCGCATAGCGGCCAGAGATGATGTCGACGCCAATTGAGCGGGCGACCTCAGCGTGGTTGGAATGGGCCCGCCGTGTCGGGATGACGACGAGGCGCGAGGTCATGAGACGGCTCCCGCGCGTTTCGCCACCGGCCGGCGCGCCAGTGCGACCAGCCCCTGCTGCAGGGCAATGAAGGCGAACAGCAAGACGCCGGTTGCGATCTTGGTCCACCAGCTCGACAGCGTCCCGTCGAAATTGATGTAGGTCTGGATCATGCCCTGGATCAGCACGCCGAGAAAAGTGCCGATCACCGAGCCCTGCCCGCCCGTGAGCAGCGTGCCACCGATCACCACGGCCGCGATGCTATCGAGCTCGACGCCGACGGCGGAGAGAGAATAGCCGGCGCTGGTGTAGAAGGAGAATACGATGCCGGCGATGCCCGCAAGCAGGCTCGACAGCATGTAGATCTTCACCGTCATCTTGCCGACCGCAACGCCCATCAGGCTTGCGGTGGCCCGGCCCCCGCCAAGTGCATAGACATTGGCGCCGAACCGGGTGAGACGCAGCAGCAACGCGCCGCCAATCACGATCGCGAGCATGATGATCGCGATCGCGGTCAGCCGCCCGCCGCCCGGCATGCGCAACGCGAAGTCCGACACGGTCGAATAGACCGGCGCGGTGATCGGCACCGATTCCGTCGAGAGCAGGAAGCTCGCGCCGCGCGCCAGGAACATCCCGGCGAGCGTCACGATGAAGGGCGGCAGGTCGAAGACGTGGATGACCGCGCCCATCGCGGCGCCAAAGGCCGCCGAGAGCACGAGGATAGCGACGAAAGCGACCAGCGGCGGCACGCCCCAGCGCTCGATTGCGAGCGCCACGAACACGGTGGTGAACCCGATCACCGAGCCGACCGAGAGATCGATGCCGCCGGAGATGATGACGAAGGTCATGCCGGTCGCGACGATGCCGAGGAAGGCATTGTCGGTGAGGAGATTGCCGACCACGCGGGTCGAGGCGATGTTAGGAAACTGCAGCGCGCAGAGAATAAAGCCTGCGACGAGGACGATGGCCGTGATCAGGACGGGCGGCAGGCCTTTCATGGTTTCGTCCTCCGCAGCCGCGCCATGATGCCGGCAAAGCCGGACAGTTTTGGCGATTGCAGCAGCAGCACCGCGAGCACCACCACAGCCTTGACCAGCAGGTTGAATTCCGGCGGATAGCCTGACAGCAAAATGCCGGTGTTCATGGTCTGGATGATCAGCGCACCGAGCACCGCCAGGACAAGGCTGAAGCGGCCGCCGAACAGCGATGTACCGCCGATCACCACCGCGAGGATGGCGTCGAGTTCGAGCCATAGGCCGGCATTGTTGGCATCCGCCCCCATGATGTCGGCCGCGGCGATCACGCCGGCGAGCGCCGCGCAGACGCCGCACCAGACATAGACCGCCAAAATCATCGCGCGCGTGCCGACGCCGGCAAGCTCGCTCGCCCGCGCATTGCCGCCGGTCGCCTCGATCAGGAGTCCAAGCGCCGAGCCGCGCACCACCGCCCCGGTCAGGATCAGCATGCCGAGCGCGATCGCGATCGGCACCGGCACGCCGAGAATGGCGCCGTTGCCGAGCCAGACCAGATCCGGCGAGGTGAAGGTCACGATGCGACCTTCGGTGATGAGCTGGGCGATGCCGCGCCCCGCCACCATCAGGATCAGCGTCGCCACGATCGGCTGCATGCCAAGCACGGCGACGAGGAAGCCGTTCCACAATCCGCAGACGAGCCCCGCGCCGAGCGCTGCCGCCAGCACCACCGGCAGGCCGTGGGTGTCGGCGAGGCTCGCCGCGATCGCGCCGCAGATCGCCATCACCGCGCCGACGGAAAGATCGATGCCGCGCGTCGCGATCACCAGCACCATGCCGAGCGAGAGCAGCGCCACCGGCGTGCCGCGGTTAAGCACGTCGATGAGGCTGCCGAACAGCCGGCCGTCCTGGAGACGCAGGTCGAAGAATTGCGGCGACACCACGCGGTCGACCGCGAGGATAACGATCAATGCCAAGATCTGGGCAAGGCCGCGGCGCGGCAACAGCGCTGTCATGCCCGGGCCTCTTGCATCGCCGCGCCATCGGCGGCGATGGCCGCGAGAATGTTGGTGACGTCGATGGCCTCGCCCGAGAGCTCCTCGACATGGGCCCGATCGCGCAGCACGACCACACGGTCGGAATAGGTCACGATCTCGTCGAGCTCCGAGGAGATCACGAGCAGCGCCAGCCCGTCGTCGCAGAGCTCGCGGATCAGGCGGATGATCTCGGCATGCGCGCCGACATCGATGCCGCGTGTAGGTTCATCCAGCACGAGGAGCCGCGGCGAAGTCGCGAGCCAGCGCGCCAGCAGAACCTTTTGCTGATTGCCGCCGGAGAGCAGACCGACGGGCCGTTCGGCATCGGGCGGGCGGATGTCGAGCATCTTGACGTAACGGCGCGCGAGATCGTCTTGCTCGCGACGCGACAGCGGCCGATGCAGCCCTCGCTTGGCCTGAAGCGCCAGCACGATGTTCTCGCGCACGGTAAGTTCGGCGACGATGCCGTCGGTCTTGCGCTCCTCCGGGCAATAGCCAAAGCCGTGGCGCACGCCATCGCGTGGCGACTGCAGCCGCACGGAGGCGCCCTCGACCCTCGCCTGCCCGCCATCGGCGCGCTCGGCGCCAAACACCAACCGCGCCGTCTCGGTGCGGCCCGAGCCGAGAAGGCCAGCCAGGCCGACGACCTCGCCATGGCGCAGCTCGAGATTGAACGGGGTGACATAGCCAGCCTTGCCGTAATTCTCGAAACTGGCGCAGACCTCGCGCGCTTTGTGCTCGCCTGTCGATGCACGCGCGCCGGTGGTCTCCGCCAATTCGCGGCCGAGCATCATCCGGATCAGCTCGAGCCGCGGCAGCGAGGCGGTCTCGCGCTCGCCGACCAGGCGCCCGTTGCGCAAGACGGTGATGCGGTCGGAGATCTCGTAGACCTGGTCGAGAAAATGACTGACGAAGACGATGCCGATGCCGCGCTTGGCCAACTGGCGCATGATGCCGAACAGGATCTCGACCTCATGCCGGTCGAGGCTCGCGGTCGGCTCGTCCAGGATCAGCACGCGGGCGGAAAGATCGACGGCGCGCGCGATCGCGGTGACATGCTGTATGGCTACCGAATAATTGCCGAGCGGCGCGGCGACATCGATATCGAGGCCGAATTCCGTGAGTAGCGCTTTGGCACGGCGCCGCATCTCGCCTTCGCGCACGATGCCGAAGCGCATCGGCTGGCGGTCGAGGAACAGGTTCTGCGCCACCGACAGGTTCGGCAGCAGGTTGACCTCCTGGTAGACGGTGGCAATGCCGGCTTGCAGTGCAGCCTTGGCCGAGCGCGGCGCGACCCCTTCGCCGCCCAAACGGACGACACCGGCATCGCGCGGGAACACGCCGGTGACGACCTTGATCAGCGTCGATTTGCCGGCGCCGTTCTCGCCAAGCAGCGCATGGATCTCGCCGGCGCGAAGCGTGAAATCGACCTCCTGCAACGCGCGCACCGCACCGAAGCTCTTGCTGATCCCGCGCACCTCCAACAGGGAAGAAGCCGGATCAAGGCTATTCTCCATAACGACGTCACTCCCACCGGCGCCCGCTTATGCTGCGGACACCCAGCCTATTCGTTCGTGCGGCGGATGCGAAGGGGGTTGCCGGACCGCAAAGAGCGGTCCGGCAAGGCGCCAGCTCAGTAACCGAGGCCCTTCTTGCCGTCGTATTCCTTCTGCGGATCGTCGGCGGCGGTGAGCAACCTGGATTCGGTCTGGATCCACTTCGGGGGAACGGTGCCCTTCTCCTTGAACGCCGCAACGGCATCGAAGGCCGGGCCCGCCATGTTCGGCGTCAGCTCGACCGTGGCATTGGCTTCGCCGGCCACCATCGCCTTGAAGATATCGGGGACCGCGTCGATCGAGACGGTGAGGATGTCCTTGCCCGGCTTGAGGCCGGCTTCCTTCATCGCCTGGATCGCGCCGACCATCATGTCGTCATTATGCGCATAGACCGCGCAGATCGCCTTGCCGCCGCCTTCGGCCTTGATGAAGCTCTCCATCACTTCCTTGCCCTTGGCGCGGGTGAAGTCGCCGGTCTGACTGCGCACCACTTTCAGGTTCGGATGCTTGGCAATGACGGTGTCAAAACCCTTCTTGCGGTTGGCAGCGACGCTGGCGCCGACCGTGCCCTGCAATTCGACGACGTTGCAGGCCTTCTCGCCGACGGTCTTCGCCAGCCATTCACCGGCGACCGCGCCTTCATGCACGCTGTCCGACGTGACGGCGGTGAGATAGAGGTCCTTGCCGGACGGATCGATGTCGCGGTCGAGCAGCACGACCGGGATCTTGGCTTCCTTGGCTTCCTTCAGCACCGAATCCCAGCCGGTCGAGACCACGGGCGCGAGGAAGATCGCATCGACATTCTGCGCGATGAAGGAGCGGATCGCCTTGATCTGGTTCTCCTGCTTCTGCTGCGCATCGGCGATCTTGAGATTGACCTTGCGCTTGGTGGCCTCCTGCTTGGAGACCGACGTCTCGGCCGCGCGCCAGCCGGATTCCGATCCGATCTGCGAGAAGCCGACGGTGAGCTCGGCCGCATTGGCCGGCAGCGCGAGCAACAACGCGGCCGTGGCGCTGGCCGCAAAAAGGGCTTTGAAGGTCATCAGGCGTGTCTCCCAAAATGTTGTCCCGAGTGCCGATCGGTAGCATGGCACCCTCAGGCCGGCCTTTGAGGCGGCGGGAGGGACTATTTCACGGAAGCTCGCGGCCGTATAGTAATATTATTTGACTATTAGGACGAATGACGCGGGGATGCCGACGACGGCGCGAGGTGACACGCCAAGCGCGATCTTGTTCCACCGATGCAACGCGGAGATGAAGGGAGGTTTGTGGATGTGGCGGTGCGCAAGCCTCTCCTCCTCGTCATAGCGAGCGCTGCGAAGCAATCCAGAATCTGTCCGCGGACGGACTCTGGATTGCTTCGCTGCGCTCGCAACGACGACGTGAACAGAGCTGCGTGTGTCGACCAAATCGACTCGTAGCGAGACGAAACGCTAGATCAGCTTGCGCTGCGCCAGGCTCTTCATCAGTGCGCCGATACCGAACGTCCACGGCTCGCACTCGTCGCTGGTGCGCATGCGGTTGACGAGCTTGCCGAGCTGGGGTGCTGATATCGTGACGATGTCGTCGCGTTTGTGGGTGAAGCCCTGCCCCGGCGCATCGCGATCCTTGACCGGCGCGAACATCGTGCCGAGGAACAGAACGAAGCCATCAGGATATTGATGCACCTTGCCGATGGTCTGCGCGACCAGATCGGTCGGATCGCGGCTGATCATGCTGATCGAGGAATGGCCGTCGAGCACGAATCCGTCTGCGCCCTTCACATTCAGACTGATGTCGAGCTTGCGCGCATCGTCGAGCGTGAAGGTATCGTCGAACAGGCGCAGCAACGGTCCGATTGAGCACGAAGCGTTGTTGTCCTTGGCCTTCGACAAGAGCAGCGCCGAGCGGCCCTCGAAGTCGCGCAGATTCACGTCGTTGCCGAGCGCGCCGCCGACGATGTTGCCGCGGCTGGAGACGAACAGCACCAGCTCCGGCTCGGGGTTGTTCCAGGTCGACTTCGGATGCAGCCCAGCGTCCATGCCGGTGCCGACCGAGGACAAGGTCGGCGCCTTGGTGAAGACTTCGGCATCCGGGCCAATGCCGACCTCGAGATATTGGCTCCAGGCGTTCTGGTCGATCAGCACCTGCTTCAGATGCATCGCCTGGTCCGAGCCCGGCTTCAGCTTCGACAGATCGTCGCCGATCAGCCGTGTCACCTCTTTCCGGATCGCTTCGGCCGAGGCCGGATTGCCCTTGGCCCGCTCCTCGATCACGCGTTCCAGCATCGAGATGGCGAAGGTGACGCCTGCAGCCTTCAAGGTCTGGAGATCGACCGGCGCGAGCAGCCATGGCTTCTTGGGGTCGCGCCGATCGGGGGCCGTATTGGCCACGATGGCGTCGAGATCGCCGATGCGCTCGCCCTTGGTCGCGGCAAGCGCCTTGGCGGGATTGTCTTCCTCGCAGAGCGCGCTGACGGTCGGGAATTTCGCGGTGACATCGAAGACGCCGTCGCTGCGCACGGCGACCACGGCGGGGCCATTGACCTGCGGCAGCCAGACGCGGCCGACCAGTGTTCCCTTCGTTCCATCCTCGGGGAGAAGGTCTTTAACAGACAGTGTCGTCATGGCCGGCGTCCTCGCTGTTTTTCGGATCGGCCGCGTTCAATCAGCGGCCGATCACGTTGGCGAAGACAAATAAACGTCTGGCGGGGGAAGTCCAGACCGGCAGCGATGAGCCGCTATGCCCCTGCCCCGCGCCTTTATGCGCTCGCTCGCGCTTTGCGGGCCGCGATCTGCTGCAGTGCCCAGCGTGCATTCTTGCGCACATCGGGATCGGCATCGTCGGCGATGACGGCCAGGAACGCTTCACCGTCGGGATGGGCGATCTCGCCGAGCGCGGCGGCCGCTTCCTTGCGCAAATTCGCTTGATCGTGATTGATGCAATGGCCGATCGGGCGCACCGCGCGCTCGATCTTCATCTTGCCGAGGCTGCGGATCGCCTTCAACCGCACTTGCCAGAACTCATCAGTGAGCGCGCCGACGAGTTGGTCGGCGGCGATCGAACCGTTGACGTTGAGACCAAGCGTTTCCGCCGCCATCTCGCGGACCATCCAGTCGGCGTCCTTCAAGGCTCGCGTAATCGTCTCGGCCGCGGGCTTCATCTGCGAAAAGGCCAACGCGCTCACGGCGGCGCGGCATGCAGCGTTCGCAGCGCGTCGGCATCGTCCGCGCGCTCGCGACGGGCCCAAAGGTGTTGCTGCTGGACGAGCCCTTTGGCGCGCTCGACGCGCAGACCCGGGTCATCATGCAGCAGATCCTCACCAACATGTGGCAGCGGCTGAAAATCTCGGTGCTGTTCGTGACCCACGACATCGACGAGGCGATCTTCCTCTCCGACCGACCGAGTCTACTGCATGACCGCGCGTCCAGGCTCAATCAAGGCCGAAATCCCGATTCCCCTGGAGCGGCCGCGGCAGCAATCGATGATGATGTCGTCGGAATTCCTAGCGCTCCGCCGCGGGCTGATGTCGCTGATCCGCGAGGAAAGCCTGAAAGCCATGGGCGGCGAGATTAACGACATGGGCATGCAGGGGCTCAACATCGAGCTGCACGGGCACTCGCTCGCGGATGTGATTTAGAGATCTTCCTTCCCTTATCCCCTTGTGGGAGAAGGTGGCGCGAAGCGCCGGATGAGGGGTTATCTCCGCGTAATTACTGCAACAGAGTCGCTCGCGGATAGAACCCCTCACCCGGCTTCGCTCTCGCGAAGCCACCCTCTCGCACAGGGGGAGAGGGTGCACCGCCGTCGCGGTGTGATTTTCACTTGAACCAATGCACCAGTGCGATGCTGATCCCCAGCAGCAGCATCAGCGACAGCGTGACGGCGGCCGTCACCCGTCCCCCGACATTGGCAAGCACCTTCACGTCAACGCCGAGGCCAAGAGCGGCCATCGACACGACGGTGAGGAAGCCGGTGATCCGCGTGATCGGAGCCACCACCGTGCCCGGCACGATCTCCAGGGAACGCAGCGTCGCCAGCGCGAGGAAGCCGAGGATGAACCACGGGACCAGGCGGAAGAAGCCGACATTGGCCTTCTTGGCGCCAGTCTGCCAGCGCGAGGCGACCAGCGAGAGGCCGACGACCACGGGGCCGAGCATCAGCACGCGCATCAGCTTGACCAGCGTGCCGATCTGCGTCGAGATCAGGCCAGCCGGCACCGTCGCGGCGAGCACCTGTGGGACGGCATAGACGGTCAGGCCGGCGAGGATGCCGTATTGCGTGGCGGTGAGCTGCAACAGCGGGATCAGCAGCGGCAAGCCCAGCACCATCATCACACCGAGGATGGCGGTGAAGGAGATCGAGGATGCGATCTCGTCGCTGTTGGCGCCGATGATCGGCGCCACCGCCGCGATGGCAGAATTGCCGCAGATCGAATTGCCGCAGGCAATCAGGATCGAGAGCCGCGTCGACAAGCCAAGCAAACGGCTAAGACCAAAGGAGACGCAAAGGGCCACCACGACCACAGCCGCGATCGACGCCAAAAGGGCGATGCCCGAGGCCGCGATCGCGGCAAAGCTGATGGAGGCGCCGAGCAGCATGACGGCGACTTCGAGCAGCTGTTTGGCGCTGAAGGCGATGCCGGCCTGCCAGCGCGGCGCCGGCTTCCAGAAGCTGCGCACGGCCATCCCCAGCAGGATCGCCATCACCAGCGCCTCGACATAGGGGTGCTCGAACACGCCGAGTTCGGCCCGCTCCAGCAGGGCCGAGACGCCGGCCACGGCGATGCAGAGGAGAATGCCGGGAATCAGCGCAAGGATGCGGCTGACGGCAGTGGTCGGCTTGGAATCGGCCGGGCTGGATGCTTGATTCTGCGACACAAATCTCTCCCAGAGGAGAAAGATTTATACGCACGGCGCGCGGGTTGGGGAATAAGTTTTCGGCATATCAGGGCCGAGGGAAGTTCTATCCTCAGCCCTGGAATAATCCGGCTCAGAACAGCAGGTTCTTGGCCAGCGAGGCCACGTGGCTGAAGCTGTCATAGACGCCCGGCTCGAAGAAGGCCGCGCGCGCCACCACGATGGCGGCGACCAGCGACCAAAACAGGCCCGTGCCGGCCCGCAGCACGAGCTTGGCGGCGCGCGACTTTGGCTGGGTATCCGTTGCGGATACCAGCTGCTCGCCGAAGGGCTCAAATCCAGTGCGTTCCATGGCTATGCCAATCCATCAATTCTGGATGGAATGTCGTCGTTTCGGCCCCAAACGGCAATGGAAGCGATTGGCGTATTTGCTCCCCGAAGGGGAAACTCCTTCCGCTGGGTGCCGATGAGGCAATAGTTTTATTCTTTTGGCTTATTTGGACACGCCAGCGCGGCCGGACGCCCCCCGCGTAGACGACCCAGCGCTGGTCGACTACCGTGCTGTGCCCGCAAGTCCTTCGTTCGCGCCTCCAGGATCGGACGCAAGCGAGCGCCGGAGATCAGAAGAAGACGATGAACATCGCATCTCCCCGCCAGCCGCTCGACCTCGCCCGCGCGATTGCCGAAGCCGACATCCGCTGCCTGCTGATGGTGCTGGTGCACATGACCGGCGACGCGCGCTGGCTCGAGCCGCCCTATTTGCCCAAGCGCGACATCCGTCTCATTCCCGATCCCGAGGCCGGAGTGCCCCGCGAGATCCAGGACGAAATCCGCGCCGCCGTAGTCGAGCTATTTGCCGACCGCGCACCGAAGCCCGTCATCACCGATCCCGGCGAAGAGCTGCTGCTGAAGATGATGCGCGCCTGCCTCGGCGAAAACGTCGCGCCGGAATATGCGCCGCTGATGCGCGAGGAGATGGGCTTTGTGCCGCGTGAGGCGCGCTGGACGGTGCGTCCGTCGGACGAAAAGCTCGCCGCGCAGCACGTGCTGATCGTCGGCGCCGGCGTCTGCGCCATCGCACTCGGTGTGGCCCTCGGTCATCTCGGCATCCCCTACACGATCGTCGAGAAGAACGCCGAGCTTGGCGGCACCTGGTGGATCAACCGCTATCCCGGCTGCGGCGTCGACACGCCGAACCACTCCTATTCCTACTCGTTCGGCTCGGGCAATGCGTGGACGCGCTATTTCTGCCAGCGCGAGGAGCTGCTCGGTTATCTCCTGAAGGTCGCCGACGAATACGGTATCCGCAAGCATCTGCGCGTCAACACCGAGCTGACGGCGTCGCGCTGGGACGACAGCAAGAGGCGCTGGATCTCGACGCTGAAGACAAGCAACGGCGAAGAAACCTTCGAATCCACCGCCTTGGTCTCGGCCATCGGGCAGCTCAACGACCCCTCCCGCGCGCACTTCAAGGGCGAAGAAAACTTCAAAGGCACGATCCTGCATTCGGCGCTGTGGTCGGACGACATCAAGCTCGACGGCAAGCATGTCGCCGTGATCGGCACCGGCGCGACGTCGATGCAGCTGGTGCCGGCGATCGCCGGCCGCGTCGCCTCGGTCACCGTCTATCAGCGCAGCGCGCAATGGGCGCGGCCGGTTAAGGGCTATGCCGACCCGATCAGCGAAGGCGCCCGCTGGCTGCTCGCGCACCTTCCGTTCTATGTGCAGTGGTACCGCTTCAACATGTTCTGGCGCTATGGCGACGGCCTGCTGCCCTTCCTGCGCAAGGACCCGGCCTGGCCGCATCCGGAGCGCGCCGTCAACAAGGGCAACGACCGGCATCGCCAGGAGCTGACCGACTTCATCCTCACCGAGCTGAAGGACCGGCCCGACCTGATCGAAAAATGCGTGCCGACCTATCCGCCCTACGGCAAGCGTATCCTGCTCGACAACAACTGGTTCAAGACCTTGAGGCGGGACAATGTCGAGCTGGTCACTGACGCGATCGACCATTTTGATGACAACGGCATCGTCACCGCCGATGGGGAGCGGCGTCCCGCCGACATCATCGTCGTCGCGACCGGCTTCAAGGTCACGGAGATGGCCGCTCGCCTCAACATCAGCGGCCGCGACGGCAAAGACCTACGCGAGGCCTGGAGCAACGACAATCCGATTGCGTTCCTCGGCCTCACCGTGCCGGACTTCCCGAACTTCTTCTGCATGCTCGGCCCGAACTCAGGGCCGGCCCATGGCGGCAGCGTCATCTTCCAGTCCGAATGCCAGAGCCGCTACATCTCCGCCTGTCTCGTCGACATGATCGAGCACAACGTCGCCGCCATCGACGTCCACCCGAACGTGCTCGACGACTATGTCCGCAAGGTCGATACCGAGCACGAGGCGATGATCTGGACCCATCCAGGCATGAGTACCTACTACCGCAATTCGAGCGGCCGCGTGTTTTCGGCGATGCCCTGGCGGTTCGTGGACTACTGGCGCATGACGCACGATCCCGACCTGGGGCAGTACAGGCTGACGAAGGCGTAGACAATTCGCCAACACTGACTCTGGCTTGCGCCGCGCTCGTCCCGCATCGTCATTGCGAGCGCAGCGACGCAATCCGCTGAGGGGTTCTGGATTGCTTCGCTACGCTCGCAATGACGGCCCTATCAGGCAGCGAGCCCGCTTCCCACCGGCGCAAAGTCCATCCCGAGACTTTCCGCCACCGCCTTGTTGGTGATGCGGCCGCGATGGACGTTGAGCCCGTTGCGCAAGTGAGGGTTTTCCAGCACCGCGGCAAAGCCCTTGTTCGCGAGCATCAGGCCGAACGGCAGGGTCGCATTGTTCAGCGCCTGGCTCGACGTCACCGGCACGGCACCCGGCATGTTGGCGACGCAGTAGTGGACGATGCCGTCGACCTCGTAGGTCGGATCGGTGTGCGTGGTGGCATGTGAGGTCTCGAAGCAGCCGCCCTGGTCGATGGCGACGTCGACCAGCACGGCGCCCGGCTTCATCGATTTCAGCATCGCCCGCGTGACGAGCTTCGGTGCGCTCGCGCCCGGTACCAGCACCGCGCCGATCACGACGTCGGCGGCAAACACCTCCTCCTCGACCGCCTCGATGGTCGAGAAGCGGGTGCGCACCCGCCCGAGGAAGACATCATCCAGTTCGCGCAGCCGGGGAATTGAGCGATCGATCACGGTGACTTCGGCGCCGAGGCCTGCGGCCATCCGCGCGGCCTGCGTTCCCACCACGCCGCCGCCGAGCACGGCGACGCGCGCCGGCTGCACGCCGGGCACGCCACCCAGCAGCAGGCCGCGACCGCCGGCCGATCGCCTGAGCGCGGCGCCGGCGGCCTCGACGGCGAGGCGGCCGGCGACTTCGCTCATCGGCGCGAGCAGGGGGAGGTGACCGGCCGCGTCGGTGACGGTCTCATAGGCGATCGCAGTGCAGCCGGAGGCGAGTAAGCCCTTAGCCTGCTCGGGATCCGGCGCAAGATGGAGATAGGTGAACAGGATCTGGCCTTCGCGAAGCTGGGCCCATTCGCTCTTTTGCGGCTCCTTCACCTTCACGATCATATCGGACTCGGCGAAGATGTCGCGCGCGCTCGCAGCGATGGAGGCCCCTGCCCGCTGATAGACCTCGTCGGACGCGCCGATGCCGCTGCCGGCGCCGGTCTCGACCGTGACCTGATGCCCGGCCGCGACATATTCGCGGACTGCGCCCGGGGTGAGCCCGACGCGATATTCCTGGACCTTGATCTCCTTGGGCACACCGACACGCATTCTGGGCTCCTTTTGATTCACCCTGTGATGGTAGCGACGCAGGCAGTTTGGTTTCGTGCAAATATCCGCTAGCTTTGGCCGTCCCGCGCCGATTTCGGGCGCGCAAACGCCCTTTCACGCCGGAAACAGAACCTTGGCCCTTGACCGGAAAGACCTCGCCATCCTCGCGGAACTCACGACCAACGCGCGGGCCAGTCACACCGAACTCGCCACCAAGGTCGGGCTGTCAAGCACGGCGCTCGCGCGGCGGCAGAAGACGCTGGAGGATGACGGCTACATCCAGGCCTATCAGGCCGCGCTTGATCTGGCGCAGTTCGGTCTCACCACCACGGTGTTGGTGCGCATTGCGCTGGAGAGCCAGAGCGACGAGGCATTGAAGGCGTTCGAAGCCGAGGTAGTGAAGTGCCCCTCCGTCGTGCGCTGCTTCCTGATGTCGGGCGCCGACGACTACATCCTGATCGTGCTCGCCCGTGATATCCAGGATTTCGAGCGCATTCACCGCACCGAGCTGTCACGGTTGCCGCGCGTGGCGCGCGTGCAATCGAGCTTCGCACTGCGCGAGGTTGTCAACCGCGCGGTGCCGACCGTGGTGTTCGGCGAGGCGAAGCGCTGATCAGGTCGACGGCGCCGCGGTTCGCGCTGTCAAGCGCGTGACTTCACAGCCACTTTCATTTCCTCATCAACGATATTTGAGGTGCCGTTCATCCGAACGGTTGAGGCGCAAAGGGGTGTTCATCAGACCCAAATGAAGAGGCCGCGCGACGTAGCCGATTTCGCGGTTCCATTTCATACAACCATCTGATTTCGAGGTCTTCGATGATCAAATCCAACCGCCGTATCTTCATTCAATCCGTTGCGTTCGGTGCCGCCGTCCTGGGCGCCACCAAATCCGCTCTTGCGTCCCCGGACGGACATGCGGCCGGGTACGATGTTGCTCCGGCATCGGAATTCCTCAAGACCATTCCGCGGAAATCCGGCGACCCCGTTGTGTTCACGGCGTCGCTCGACAAGGGGCCGATCAAGGCCACGTCGGGAGGCTGGGCGCGCGAGGTCACGACCCGAGGCCTTCCGCTCGCGACCGGGATTGCCGGCGCCCATCTCTACATCAATGCCGGCGGCGCCCGCGAGATGCATTGGCACAATTCGGCCGAGTGGGCCTACGTCGTCGACGGCCACTGCCAGGTGACGGTGGTCGATCCCGACGGTCAGCTCGAGGTCGTCAACCTGGGGCCCGGCGATCTCTGGTATTTTCCGACAGGCCACGGCCACGCCATCCAGACGCTGGGGGCCTTGCCCTGTCACGCCGTCCTCGCCTTCGATGACGGACTTTACTCCGAGCACGGCACATTCGGGATCAGCGACTGGATGAGCCGCTACGACGCCCCGACCCTGTCGCAGGCGCTGGGCGTCTCCACGGAGATATTCAGTGCCAATCCAAAGGCCGAAACCTACATCATGCAGGGTGAGGTGCTGGCACTTGACGGTCCGCAGGCGAAAATTGCCCGCCCGCTGGATCGCGATCGGACGCACCGCTTCCCGCTGATGTCGCAGAAGCCGAAGGTGAGCACGCCCGGCGGCGCACTCTATGTGGCCTCCGCCAAGGAATTTCCGGTTTCGAGCGCCATGACCGGGCTGGTCCTCAAGCTCAAGCCCGGCGCGATGCACGAACCACACTGGCATACCGAGGCCAACGAGTGGCACTACGTGCTGAAGGGACGCACGCGCGTGACACTGTTCGCATTCGACAAGCGTGTCGCCGTCGCCGAGCTTTCGCCCGGGGACTGCGCCTATATCCCGCGCAATTGCGGCCACTCGATCGAGAATATCGGCAAAGAGGACGCCGAAATGGTCGGCGTGCTCGACAGCGGTACGTATCGTGAAAGCAGCCTGACCGATTGGCTGGCGAAGGCGCCGCGGCATCTGCTCGCCAACAATTTCGGCGTTCCGGAGGCGGCGGTGGCGAATTTCGGGCGAAAGCGCATGATCATCGCCAGCGCGAGCTGAGCGCGCTTCCGACCCGAATGCTGTCATAGAACTGTCATCGAATGTGCCGAGACGTGTGACTGGGCACATTCGGGACCTGACATGGACTATTTCAAGCGCTTCAACTTTCTGTTCGCCGCACCTGTTTTCGACACCGACGACCTCGAGGGCGTCCGCTTCAACCAGATCATCGAGGAGATCCAGCGCTCCGGCTTCGAGGTGGTCCGGGCCCGCAAGCTGGAAGACGCGGAAATGGCGGTGCAGACCGATGCCGCGATCGGCTGCATGGTGGTGGACTGGGGCAAGAAGGGGCTTGAGGGCAAGACCTCGGCACTGATCAATTTGATGCGGCGCCGCGGCCTCGACTTCCCGATCATCCTCCTGATCCGGCGCAAGCGATTCGAGGATTTGCCGGTCGAAGTGCTCGACTTCATCGACGGCTACGTCTTTCTGTCTGAGGAGACGCCGACCTTCATCGCCAAGAATTTGATCAGCCGGCTCAAGCAATATGCCGAGACGCTGAAGACGCCGTTCTTCGGCGCGCTGGTCGATTATGCCGAGGAAGGCAACCAGCTCTGGACCTGCCCGGGCCACAATGGCGGCGTGTTCTACAACCGCAGCCCGATCGGCCGGGTCTTCGTCGAGCATCTCGGTGAATCCGTGTTCCGCGACGACCTCGACAATTCCGTGCTCGATCTCGGCGACCTCCTCACCCATGAGGGTCCGGCGCTGAAGGCGCAGAAGGAAGCGGCCGCGATCTTCGGCGCGGAAAAGACTTATTTCGTGCTCAACGGCACATCGACCTCGAACAAGGTCGCGCTCGGCGCGCTCGTCACCGACGGCGACCTCGTGCTGTTCGACCGCAACAACCACAAGGCCGCCCATCACGGCGCGCTGATGATCAATGGCGGCATCCCGGTCTATGTTCCGACGATCCGCAATGCCTGGGGCCTGATCGGCCCGATGCGCTGGGACGTGCTGGACGAGAAGGCGCTACGCGAGGCGATCCGCAACCATCCCTTGGTCACGGACAAGGACGCCTGGCGCAAGGAACGGCCGTTCCGCGTCGCCGTGGTCGAGCAATGCACCTATGACGGCACGATCCACAATGCCGAAATGATCCTGAAGCGCATCGGCCATCTCTGCGAGTACATCCTGTTCGACGAGGCCTGGGCCGGCTTCATGAAATTCCACCCGCTCTATGCCGGCCGCTTCGCAATGGGCCTGTCAAATCTTCCTCCGGAAGCGCCGGGCATCATCGCGACGCAATCGACCCACAAACAGCTCGCCAGTTTCTCGCAGGCCTCGCAGATCCATATCAAGGACCGCCACATCCGCGGTCAGAAGCGGCGCGTCGAGCACCGCCGCTTCAACGAAAGCTTCATGCAGCACGCCTCGACCTCGCCGTTTTATCCGCTGTTCGCCTCGCTCGACGTCGGCGCACAGATGATGAAGGGCCGCTCCGGCGAAGTGCTGTGGGACGACACGATCCGGCTGGGCATCGAGCTGCGAAAGAAAATCCGCGCGATGCGCCGGGAGTTCGAGGAGAAGGAGCAGAATTCGGATCGGCGCTGGTTCTTTGAGCCGTTCGTTCCGGATCGCGTCGCCATCCCCGACGTGAGCCGCCCTGGCACCGCACACAATGTCGCCTGGGAGACGCTGGCGACCGATGAGCTCGCGACCAATCCCGCGCTCTGGCAGCTCAGCCCCGACAGCAACTGGCACGGCTTCCCCGGCATGGCCGAGGGCTTTGCCATGACCGATCCGAACAAGCTGACGCTCCTCACCCCCGGCTTCGACCGCGCCACCGGCGCCTATGCCGAGCACGGCATCCCTGCCCCGGTTGTCGCGCAGTATCTGCGCGAAAACCGTATCGTCCCTGAAAAGAACGATCTCAACTCCCTACTCTTCCTGCTCACGCCGGGCGTCGAGGCGAGCAAGGCCGGCACGCTGATCTCCGGTCTCGTTGCGTTCAAGAGACTGCACGACGACAATGCGCTGCTGGCTGACGCGATCCCGGAATTCTATCAGCGGCGGCAGGCGCGCTATGCCGGCGTGCGGCTGCGCGATCTCTGCGGCGAGATGCACCGCTTCTTCCGCGCCGCCGATGTCAGCGCGCTTCAAGCGCGGCAGTTCATGCCCGAGCATATGCCTGAGATCGCCATGTCTCCGCGCGATGCCGCGCGCTTCCTGTTCAAGAACGATGTCGACTACCTGCCGATCGAGGCAATCGCCGGCCGCATCGCCACCACGCCCTTCGTGGTGTATCCGCCCGGCATCGCCACCATTGTCCCCGGCGAGCGGCTGACGGAGCGGGCCAAGCCCATGGTGGATTATCTCAAGATGTTCGAGACCTGCTTCAATACGTTTCCGGGCTTCGATGTGGAAATCCAGGGCGTCTACAAGGAGGTCGATGCGCGCGGCCGCATCGGGCTCTATACTTACGTCGTTTCCGAGTAGGCGCCGATGAACGAAACAGCGATTGCACGCGCCGATGACGAGCCGGTCCTGGTCCGGCCCTCGCGCGAGAGCGATATCGAGGCGATGCTGGCGATCTACCGCCATCACGTCCGCAACGGCGTGCCCCGTGACGTCGAAGGAACCGGCGCGCCGGAGCCGGACGATCTGCGCGACCGCCGCAAGAATTTGAAGCAGACCCGGCTGCCGCATCTGGTCGCGACCTGGCGCGGCGAGGTCGTCGGCTATGCCTATGCGGTGCTGTTTCGCAAGCGCCCGGCCTATCGCTACACGGCCAAGCACTCGATCTATGTCCACCACGAGCATCTCGGCCGCGGTGTCGGCCGGCTGTTGCTACAGGAGCTGATCGACGCATGTGCGGCGGCCGGCTTCCGCCAGTTGATCGGCTATATCGATGCCGACAACGCCCCTTCGCTGGCGCTGCACGAGAAATTTGGATTTTCGCGCGTCGGCCTGCTCTGCGGCGTCGCCTATCGGCACGGCCACTGGTCCGATACCGCCATGGTGCAGCGTTCGCTCGGCGCCGGCGTCACCGCGCCGCCATCGCTCACGGCACCGGGACGTTAAACCTTACGAGGAAAAGTCAGCCGGCCTGACCTGAATACGGTCGGCATGCAGCGACCAGTGACACAACGCCTGGTCCTTGCAAAACTTGGCCTTCGCCCGCTCCCTGGCTTCGTCCTCGTCGGAGGCGTCGATCTCGAGCGCGCCCTGACAGACCTCGATCTGCCGGCCATACTGGCCGAGCACGTCCTTCATGAACTTGACGACATAAGTTGACATGGGACCTCCCTGCTGCCCTGGCAGCAATCTAATCCCATTTACCCGGTTTCGGGGAAGCAGATTTTGACCGAGATCAACAGCAGCGAGAGTTCGATCCGCCAGCCATCACGCCTTGATATCGATCAGCGACTCTGTCGTTTCGGAATAGGCCTGAATCACCTTCGCGTTGGCGATGAAGCTGTACTTTGCGGCCGCCAGTTGAACGAGCTCGCTGGCGAGATCGACATTCGGGGCGGCGACCAGGCCGTCCTGGTTTGCGAAGGGAGCACTCGGGTCAGATTGCGCGGTATAGCTCGGCGAAACGGTCGACACCGTCGCGACCGTACCACCCGGCGACGAGCCGCTCGACTGGTCGACCTGATCGACTCGCAAGGGCGTATAAGCCGCGGGATACGTCGAACTCGTGCTCGAACTGCCGGCACCGGCCGAGGTGCTCGATCCGCCTGACGCGGGTAGCGGGCCGGTCGCACTGATATTAGCGATGTTGCTCGCGGCCACGTTCACGCGCAAGCTCGCCGCAGAAAGTCCGGATGTCGCAATCGAAAGTATGCTCATGCCCCCAATTTACAGGGACAAGTCATACGCGTTCATTCATGCGATCACTAAGATGCGGCGCATTGCATTTTCATCGCAGTAACCAATGACTGGCGCGCAACGGCCCTTCGCGCGCCCTACCCCGGCGTCACGCCAAAGGCTTGCTTGAAGCGCTCGGCATAAACAGGCCAGACCTCGGGATTGATGATGCGCGGCGGCCTTTTGCCGTCGAGCGTCTCCAGGACCTGCTCGGCGGCGATGCGGCCCATGTTCTGACGCGCCTCGATCGTGACGCCTGCGGTGTGCGGGCTCGCCAGCACGTTGTCGAACTGCAGCAGCGGATGCTCCGGCGGCGGCGGCTCCTTGGACCAGACGTCGAGACCGGCACCGGCGATGCGCTTGTCGCGCAACGCCTGCAGCAGCGCGTCCTCGTCGTGGATGAAGCCGCGCGCGGTGGTGATGAAATAGGCGTGCGGCTGCATCAGGCCGAACTCGCGCACGCTGATCATGTTGCGGCTGCCCTTGTTGAGCGGGCAGGAGATCGAGACGAAATCGGCGCGGCGCAGCAGCTCGTCGAGCTCGACCTTCTCGCCGCCCCGCTCGGCCATCACCTCGGCTGAGAGGTACGGGTCGTAAGCAAGCACCTTCATGCCGAGCAGACCCTTGCATAGCGCGGCGATACGGCGGCCGACATTGCCGAGGCCAATGATACCGACCGTCTTGTGCTCGACCTCGTTGCCGACGAGCTCGTTGCGGTTGACATTGGGCTCACGGCGCAAGCGGCGGTCGGACTGGATGATGCGCTTGGACAAGGTCAGCATCATCGCCAGCGCGTGCTCGGCCACCGAATGCGCATTGCCGCCCGACTGGTTCACGACCAGCACGCCCGCATCCGTGCAGGCCTCGACGTCGACGGGGTCGAAGCCCGCGCCGTTGCTGGAGACCAGCAGCAGGTTCGGCGTGCGCTTCAGGAAGGCAGCGTCGACATGGAAATGCGGCGCCAGCTCGTCGCGGGCGGCGCCGATCTGGTAGACATGGGCCGCGCTCAGAATCGGGGCGTAAAAATCCGCGGGGCTCTCGTTCTCGATGCGGTCGAGCCGGACGTCGGACCGTGCCTTCAGGATGTCGATGTAGATCGGGTTGGCCAGGTATTTAACGTAGAAGACGCGTTTGCTGTTGACCAACATCAGGACCCTTCCGGCTCTCTCATGGAGACCCGCAAGGTCAGCGCAATACGCGCCCCGTTCCTGCGTCCCTCCGTTTTCTCATTATCCCGCTTATGACATGGCGGTGCCGGCCTTGGCAGGCCGTCTGGCGCAGATCACGGTGCCGGCCCGGACATGTTGACAATCCTGCCCGCTCCGTCAAGTTTCGGCAGACCGCCGCGACGACCAAGACAATGGTCAAGATCAAGAAACCTGCGCGGCACGAGGGAGAATACGATGGCGGTTGCGGAACAGCAGACCTCGTCCCAGGCGGGACCGGGGTCCGGCGACAGAAGCTGGCATAGCATCGTCCTGCAAACCTTGAAGCGGAACGAGATCAGCCTCATCCCTTACGTGCCCGACCGGGTGTTGACGCCGCTGATCAAGAATCTGCACGCCGATCCCTTCTTCACGACCTTTGCGACCGCCCGCGAGGAAGAGGCGGTCGGCATCGTTTCGGGCGCCTGGATGGGCGGGCGGCGCGGCGCGGTGCTGATGCAGACCTCGGGCTTTGCCACGCTCGCCAATACGCTCGCCTCGCTCGCGGTGCCCTACCAGATCCCGCTGATCATGTTCGTCTCCGAGCGCGGCACGCTCGGCGAGTTCAATTACGGCCAGTCGCTGGTTTGTCGCACCATGCGCCCGGTGCTGGATTCGCTGGCGCTGGAGCACCACACCATCACCCGGCTCGACGAGCTCGAATTCATCGCCGACCGCTCGATCAAGCAGGCCGTCACCACGCAAGCGCCGGTGGCGCTGATCCTCAACCCGCTGCTCACCGGCGGCAAGACCTTCGACAAGTGAGCCCCGCCATGGATACGCGCAACACCAAGGTGATGAACCGGTTCGACGTGACGAAGCGCCTGATCGCAAAGCTCAAGCATGAGGAAGCGGTCGTTGGCGGCATCGGCAACACCAATTTCGACCTCTGGGCCGCCGGCCACCGCCCGCAGAACTTTTATATGCTCGGCAGCATGGGCCTCGCCTTCCCGATCGCGCTTGGCGTGGCGCTGGCACAGCCCGACCGCCGCGTCTTCGCGCTCGAAGGCGACGGATCGCTGCTGATGCAGCTCGGCGCGCTCTCGACCATCGCGGCGTTGAAGCCGAAAAACCTGATCATGATCGTGATGGACAACGGCATCTACCAGATCACCGGCGCGCAGCCGACGCCGGCCGCCGGTGTCGCCGATCTCGTCGCGATCGCCTCGGGCTCAGGGCTCACCAACAGCGCCTGGGCCGCGGACGAGGAAGATTTCGAGCGGCTGGTCGACGAAGCGATGTCGGCTGACGAGCCCAGCCTGATCTCGGTGCGCATCGACGACAAGCCCGGCGTCGGCACCACCCGCAGGGATCCCGTGCAGATCCGCGAGCGCTTCATGCACGGCCTCGGCGTGCGCGAGCCGCTTTAAGCTTTCGTCACCGACGACAGAGCCCCGCGGAGCGTCGCTCCGCGGGGCTCGATATTCCAGTTGCTTATTCGCCGATCAATCGATGATCTTGACGACGCGGCGCGTGCGCGGCTCGACGATCACGCGGCGATCGTTCACGACCGCATAGCGATACTCGGTGTAGTTCGGCACGGGCCGCAGCACCACGGTCGGGGGCAGCGGCTCGCCGACCACGACGCGCTCCTGAACCACGACGGAATCATCGCGCGGGATGCCGCCGAGAATCGCATTCGGAATTTCCAATCCAGCCCCGACGGCCGCACCAACGGTGCCGCCGACCATCGCGCCGACCGGACCACCGACGTCGCCGCCCGCGCGTGCGCCGTTCCTGGCGCCCTGTTCGGTCGTCGACTGGGCAAAGGCTGCACTCGACGCGAGCAACGACGCGGCAACCAACGAAATCGCAAGACGGGTCTTCATGTCCACACTCTCCAGTGTTTGCAGATGCGCCTTCAACCGCGGGGCCGGAGCATTGTTCCGGTTCCTCCCGTGGTGAAAGACGCGCCAAACCTGGAGAGTGTTACCGCGTAACAGTTCAGGCCGCGGCGATCTCGTGGCCCGCCATCAGTTCCAGCGCCCGCACCATCGCCGAATGATCCCAGCCCTTGCCGCCATGCGCGGTGCAGGACGAGAACAATTGCTGCGCCACCGCCGTGCTCGGCAGCGACAGGCCGAGCGATCGCGCCCCTTCGAGCGCGAGGTTGAGATCCTTCTGGTGCAGCTCGATGCGGAAGCCCGGTTCGAAATTGCGCTTCACCATGCGCTCGCCATGCACTTCGAGAATCCGCGACGAGGCAAAGCCGCCCATCAGCGCCTTGCGCACCAGCGCGGGATCGGCACCGGCCTTGGATGCGAACAGCAGTGCCTCGCTCACCGCCTCGATCGTCAGCGCGACGATGATCTGGTTGGCGACCTTTGTCGTCTGACCGTCGCCATTGGCGCCGACATGGGTGACGTTCTTGCCCATCTTGTCGAAGATCGGCTTCATGGTGCCAAAGGCCCGCTCGGGACCGCCGACCATGATGGTGAGGCTCGCGGCCTTGGCGCCAACCTCCCCACCCGACACCGGCGCATCGAGATAGTCCGCGCCGAGCGCCTCGATCTTCTTCGCGAACTCCTTGGTTGCCAGCGGCGAGATCGAGCTCATGTCGACCACGATCTGGCCCTTGGAGATGCCGCTCGCAACGCCGTCCTTGCCGAACAGCACGGCCTCCACATGCGGCGTATCCGGCACCATGATGATGACGACATCCGCCTCCTCCGCAACCTCCTTCGCCGATTTGCACGCGACACCGCCGGCCGCGATCAGATCCGACGCGACCGGCGCGACGTCGTGCAGAAGAACGTGATGGCCCGCGGCCAGAAGATGGCCGGCCATCGGCCGTCCCATGGTGCCAAGTCCGATGAAGCCGATGTCAATCATGGTCTGCGTTTCCTCAAGTATCGAATGTCTGCGCTGCGTGCCAGGACAGGCCTTCCAGCGTCGTCGTGCGCGGCTTGTATTCGCAGCCGATCCAGCCGCGATAGCCGACGGCATCGAGGTGACGGAACAGGAAGGGATAGTTGATCTCGCCGGTGCCCGGCTCATTCCGGCCCGGATTGTCGGCGAGCTGGATGTGCGCGATCTGCGGGAGATATTCCTGCATGGTGCGGGCGAGATCGCCCTCCATGATCTGCATGTGATAGATGTCGTACTGGACGAACAGATTGTTCGACCGAACCTCGGAGATCAGCTGCACCGCCTGCTCGGTGCCGTTGAGAAAGAAGCCGGGAATGTCCAGCGTGTTGATCGGCTCGACCAGCAGCTTGATGTTCTCGCGCGCCAGCGTCGAGGCCGCAAAGCGCAAATTGCCGACCAGCGTCTCCTGAAGCTCGCGCGGATCGGCATCGATAGGCGCGATGCCGACGAGGCAGTTGAGCTGCTCGCAATCGAGCGCCTTGGCGTAGTCGATGGCGCGGAACACGCCATCGCGGAATTCGGCAACGCGATCGGGCATGATCGCGATGCCGCGCTCGCCGGCCGCCCAGTTGCCGGCGGGCAGGTTGTGCAGCACTTGCGTCAGCCCGTGGGCCTCGAGCTGCTCGCGCAGGAGCGCCTTGTCGAAATCATAGGGAAAGAGATACTCGACCCCGGCAAAGCCCGCCGCTTTCGCCGCGGCAAAGCGGTCGATGAACGGCATCTCGTTGAAGAGCATGGTGAGGTTGGCGGCGAATTTCGGCATGATGTTGTCCCCCTATTCCGCCGGCTGCAGCACGCGTGTGCTTCCGACCTCATCGAGCGGCAGGTCCAGCACCTCCTCGAATTCGACGATGTTGTCGATCTCGGTCCCCATCGCGATGTTGGTGACGCGTTCCAGGATGAATTCGACCACCACGGGCACGCGGTGCTTCTTCATCAATTCGCGCGCTGTGGCGAATGCGGCCTGCGAATCCTTGGGATCGGTGACACGGATCGCCTTACAGCCAAGGCCTTCGGCAACTGCAACATGGTCGACGCCGTAGCCGCCCAGCTCAGGCGCGTTGATATTCTCGAAAGAGAGCTGGACGTGATAGTCCATCTCGAAGCCGCGCTGGGCCTGACGGATCAGACCGAGATAGGAATTGTTCACGACGACGTGGATGTAAGGCAGATTGAACTGCGCCCCGACCGCAAGCTCCTCGATCAGGAACTGGAAGTCGTAATCGCCCGACAGCGCGACGATGTCGCGATCCGGACACGCCGCGCGCACGCCGAGCGCTGCCGGCAGTGTCCAGCCGAGCGGCCCCGCCTGCCCCGCATTGATCCAGTTGCGCGGCTTGTAGACACCGAGGAATTGCGCGCCGGCGATCTGCGACAGGCCGATCACCGTGACATAGGTGGTGTCGCGGTCGAACGCCTTGTTCATTTCCTCATAAACGCGCTGCGGCTTGATCGGCACGTTGTCGAAATGGCTCTTGCGCAGCATCGAGCGCTTGCGATCGCGGCAGGCCGCGGGCCACGCCTGGCGCTCGCGAAGCCTGCCTGACCGCCGCCACTCCCTGGCGACGGAGACGAAGAGCTCGAGTGCAGCTTTTGCATCCGAGACGATGCCGAGATCGGGATTGAACACGCGGCCGATCTGGGTCGGCTCGATGTCGACATGTACGAAGGTGCGGCCCTTGGTGTAGGTTTCGACCGAGCCAGTGTGACGGTTGGCCCAGCGATTGCCGATGCCGAGCACGAAGTCGGACTCCAGCAGCGTGGCATTGCCGTAGCGGTGGCTCGTTTGAAGTCCGACCATGCCGGCCATCAGCACGTGATCGTCGGGGATCGCGCCCCACCCCATCAGGGTCGGCACCACCGGCACGTTGGCGATCTCGGCGAATTCCACCAGCAGGTCGGACGCATCGGCATTGATGACGCCGCCGCCCGCCACGATCAGTGGCCGCTCGGCCACATTGAGCATCTCCAGCGCCTTCTCGACCTGTTTTCGCGAGGCGGTCGGCTTGTAGACCGGCAGCGGCTCATAGGTCTCGTCGTCGAACTCGATCTCGGCAAGCTGCACGTCGAGCGGCATGTCGATCAGCACCGGCCCCGGCCGGCCCGAGCGCATGACATGAAAGGCCTGGCTGAACACGCGCGGCACCAGCGCCGGCTCACGCACGGTCACGGCCCATTTGGTCACCGGCTTTGCGATCGACTCGATGTCGACCGCCTGGAAATCCTCCTTGTAGAGCCGCGCCCGCGGCGCCTGCCCGGTGATGCAGAGGATCGGAATGGAATCGGCGATCGCAGAATACAGCCCGGTGATCATGTCGGTGCCGGCCGGCCCCGAGGTGCCGATGCACACGCCGATATTGCCGGCCTTGGCCCGCGTATAGCCCTCCGCCATGTGCGAAGCGCCCTCGACATGGCGCGCGAGGATGTGGCGGATCGAGCCTCGCTTCTTCAGCGCCGAATAGAGCGGATTGATCGCAGCCCCGGGAACGCCGAAGGCGGTGGAGACACCTTCCTTCTCCAGAATACGGACAGCTGCATCGATGGCTCGCATCTTCGCCATATCGGACCTCGCTCGGTTTAAGTCAGCGAGCGAGATCATCGGGTGCGCGAGATGCGATCTCAACGAGATCGATTTTATTTTCCACGATGCGGCAGCCGTGGAAAAATCGCGGCAGCCTCAATTGGTTACATCGAGAAGCGGATGAAAGAAATCACTCGAACAGCGGTGCCAGCTTCATCTGCGGTACCAGCACCAAGCCCTTGTCGGTGATGCGAATTTCCGGAATGACCGATAGCGGAATGAGATTAAAGCCCATGTAGGGGATGGTGCAGCCGGCCTCCGCCCATTCCTTCTTCAGCACCTTGACCTCTTCGGCGACCTCGGTGACGCGCTTGTCGGAGAGCAGGCCTGCGATCGGCAGCGGAACCAGCGCCCTCACCTTACCGTCGGCGACGACGCAGACGGCGCCTTGCTGCTCCTTGATGGCTGATATCGCGACTTGCATATCGGGCTCGTTGGTGCCGGCGACGATGATGTTGTGGCTGTCGTGGCCAACGCTGGAGGCTACCGCGCCGCGCTTCAGGCCGAAATCCTTGAGCAGGCCATAGGCGACATTGCCCGCCGATTTGCCGTGACGCTCGACCACGGTGACGAAGCACAGGCCGTAGCGCGCAAACAGCGACGGCCAGTCCTGGGCCGGCTCGATCGCGACCTTTTCATGGATCAGCGTAATGCCGGGCAGCGCGGTCTTGATCGCGTTGACGATGCAGGCCTTCACCGGCAGCTCCGGCGTCAGCTTCAGCTTCTCCGGCAGTTTCACGGTGACATAGGCGGACTTCGGATATTGATAGCGCTGCGACAGCGCCTGATCGAGCCGAGGCGTAATCTTGCGGTTCTCGACCACCAGCTCGCCGCCATACCAGGTCGATTGCGGCTTGAGCTGATCGTCCATCAGCACGAGATCGGCGCGACGGCCTCCGCCGAGCCCGCCGATGTCGCCCTCCATGCCGAAGCGCGTGGCGCCATGCAGCGAGCCCATCGACCAGGCCTGCTCCGGCGACATCCCCGTCTTCACCGCCTCGCGCACCACCCAGTCGAGGCCGAACAGCAAGAGGTCGTCGGCGTCGCGGTCGTCGGTGCAGACAGCAGTGCGCTTGTGCGAGGCGCCGAGCTCGGTGATCGTCCGGATCGCTTGCGGCAGCGAATGCCACGGCGTCGTCGGCGGCCCGCCGCGCAGGAACACCCAGACGCCGGCATCGAGCAGATCGTCGGCGATGTCGCGGTCGATCGCTTCATGCGTGTCCGTGACACCGGAAGCCGCATAAGCCGCGACGAATTCGCGGCCGTAGACATGGCCGGACACCGGCCGACCGCGCTTCAGGGCGGCTGCGAGGATCGCGTGGCTGCGCTCGTCGCCCATCGTCACCGGCACGAAATCCATCTTCTCGCCGAGCCCGACGGCTTCCGGCCAGCGGTCGAACAGGCCGGCGATCTTGTCCGGCGTAAGATCGCCGCCCGCGGTCTCCAGTGCGGCCGAAGTTGCCGGCACGGTCGACGGCACCGTCAAGAAGATCGAGAGCGGCGCCTCACGTGCGTCCTCCAGCATCGCCTCAACGCCGGCGACATCCATGACATTGCCGATCTCGTGGCTGTCGCAGAAGATCGTGGTGGTGCCGTTCAGCAGCGCGGCCTCGGCATAGGCGCAGGCCGTCACCATGGAGGATTCGATGTGGATGTGCGGATCGACCAGCCCCGGCGCGATGATACCGCCGGTGGCGTCGTAAACCGCGACGTCGCTCCACGCCTTCTTCGCCGTGCCAGCGGCCTTCACCGCGGCAATGCGGCCACCGGTGATCCAGACCTCCCGTCCCGGATGGATCCGCTCCGAATAGGTCGAGAGCACCCGCGCGCCCGTGATGACGAGATCGGGCGCGAGGCGCGCCGAGGCGACGTCGGCAAGGCGCCGGGTCATCGTATGCAGCGGAGCGACGGCGAAGCGGGTAAGTCTGGTCATCAGGACCCTCGCGTGGCGTTACGGCCGGGCGATGGTTACGCCGGGCGCCAGACGGGGCAAGCTCAAATATAACGGCAGGCCCTGCTTATGCCTTAGGCGGCGAACCGCCCGCCGGCCCTGACTTTGCATGTCGACTTGAAGGCCTGCGCGAGTTCCGCGTCCTCGGCGGTGGTGCGGCAGCGGGCTTGACCCGAATCCGCATCGACCGGCCCTTGGGCTCTTCGATCTCGAACGAATTCGTCTTGCGCACGAGGTCGCTGAGCTTGCGGAAGCCAAACGTCCTCGGATCGAAATCGGAAGCCAGATTGGCGAGCTGCCGGCCAACGTCCCCGAGCGTCACCCAGCCGTCTTCGCTTTCCATCTGGGTGATGACCTTCTTGATGATCGGCGTGGCGGCATCGAGGGGCTGAAGCGGCGCAGAACTCGCGGCAGCGTCCTGGGCGTTCGGCGTGCCGGCAAGGAGGTTCTCGGTGTAGACGAACCTCCGGCAGGCCTGCCTGAAACTCTCCGGCGTCTTGTGTTCACCGAACCCAAAGACGTCGATGCCCTGCTCCCGGATGCGGGCGGCAAGCCTGGTGAAGTCGCTGTCGGACGAAACCAGGCAAAAGCCGTCGAACCGACCACTGTGAAGCAGGTCCATTGCGTCGATGACAAGCGTTATGTCGGACGCGTTCTTCCCCGTTGTATAGGCGAACTGCTGTTGCGGGATGATGGCGTGCTTCGACAGGATGTCGGCCCAGCCCCGGGATCGCGCATTGGAGAAGTCGCCATAGATGCGGCGCACGCTCGCCTCACCGATCTTGGCAATCTCCTCGAACAGTCCATCCGCAATCTTTGCGGAAGCATTGTCGGCATCGATCAGAACGGCGAGACGGGGCGAACGAAGTTCGGAAGGCATGGCATTCCCCAAAAGAACGCGACAACGATGGATGGATATACCGATGTCGGGGCACTTGCCGCCAGAGCTGATTTCCCTCGGCGGTCACGACAGACCGCAGACCGGGCTCATGCCGGTTTCACGATGGGGGTCACGCCGCCAAGCGCGGCGGTCAGCTCCGCCGCGACCTCACGCACCACGCGGCCGATCTCTGGCAGCCGGGCATCGGTGACGCGGCTGGTCAGGCCCGAGACGGAGATCGCGGCGAGCGGTTCGGCAAGCGCGTTGTAGACGACAGCCGCAACGCAGCGCAGGCCCATCTCGGCTTGCTCGTCATCCACCGCAAAACCCTGCTTGCGGATGGTCGCGAGCTCCTTGAACAGGTCGCTCGGCCGCACGATGGATTTTTCAGTCAGCCGTGGCATGCCGTGATGGCGGATGATCGCGCCGACGTCTTCATCGGTATAGGTCGCGAGCACCGCCTTGCCGACACCAGACGTCACCATGGGAACACGGCCGCCGACCTTGGTCAGCGAACGCATGATCTCACGGCTCTCCATGCGAGTCAGCACGATGATGAATTCGTCGTCGACCACGGCGAGATTGGCAGTCTCGCGGGTCAGATCGCGCAACTTGCGCAGATAAGGAATCGCCTGTGCGGTAAAATTGCGCCGACGCGCAAAGCTGGCGCCCACCGTAAAGCTGCGAACGCCGACATGCCATTTGGATTCGGCGCGATCGAATTGCACGAAGCGGCGGCTTTCCAGCGTTGCCAGCAGGCGGTGCACGGTCGAGGCCGACAGGCCGGTGCGGACGGCGAGATCGCTGAGGCGATAGCCTTCGTCGTCCTCGGCCAGCGTCTCGAGGATCGACAGCGCGCGGTCGACGGACTGCACGCCGCCGTCACGATCGGCCTCCGCTGCCGATCGTGTTTCGAGCGATTTGCGCCGGATCACGTTCTTGCCCATCGCGACCTGCATTCGTTCTTTTCCCCTCTCCCGCGCATGTCCGCCGAATCCTTGGCGAAGGCGGGGAGAGGGGAAAGTCTTCGTCTCAGAGCAGGCCCGCGCCGCGCGCCCACTTGTACTTGGCGCCCAAGACCTCCACCGGCAGTTCGGTCGAATAGGCATAGGCCGGGATGCCGTTCTGGTAGAGGTATTCGGCGGCTTCCTCGACCTCGACGTCGCCGGCGAGCGAGGCCACGATCGGCTTGACGAAGCCCTTGGCCTCCATCTCCTTCTTCACCTCGACCATGTTGCGGGCGAACACCATCGGCGGCGTGACGATGGTGTGCCAGTAGCCGAGGATCAGCGAGTGGATGCGCTCGTCCGACAGGCCGAGCTTCACCGTGTTGACGTAGGTGATCGGGGGCTCGCCGCCGGTGATATCCACAGGATTTCCGGCCGCACCGAACGGCGGGATGAACTTGCGGAAGGCCGCATCGAGATCCGGCGGCATCGACATCAGCGACAGCCCGTTGTCGACGCAGGAGTCAGACAGCAACACGCCCGACCCGCCCGCACCGGTGATGATCAGGACGTTCTCGCCCTTCGGCGTCGGCAGCACCGGCACGCCGCGGGCGAATTCGAGCAGCTGCCGCAGACTGCGGGCGCGGATCACGCCCGATTGCGCCAGCACGTCCTCATAGATCTTGTCGTTACCGGCGAGCGCGCCGGTGTGCGACGACGCCGCCTTCGCGCCGGCCGAGGTGCGGCCAGCCTTGAGCACGACGACCGGCTTCTTCTTGGAGACGCGCTTGGCGGCTTCCGCAAAGGCGCGGCCGTCCTTCAGGTCTTCGCAGTGCTGGGCAATGATCGAGGTGTTCGGATCCTGCTCGAAGAAGGCGAGCAGATCGTCTTCGTCGATATCGGACTTGTTGCCGAGGCCCACGATCGCCGACACGCCCATCTTGGCCGAACGCGAGAAGCCGATGATCGCCATGCCGATGCCGCCCGACTGCGACGATAGCGCCGCGTGGCCCTTGACGTCATAAGCCGTGCAGAAGGTCGCGCAGAGGTTCGCCGGCGTATAGTAGAAGCCGTAGATGTTCGGCCCCATCAGGCGGATGTCGTACTTCTTGCCGACCTCGACGATCTCGGCCTGCAGCTCCGGCGCGCCGGCTTCAGCGAAGCCCGACGGGATCAGCACCGCGCCGGGGATCTTCTTCTCACCGCATTCGGTGAGCGCCGCGGCCACGAACTTCGCGGGGATCGCGAACACCGCGGTGTCGATCACGCCCGGCACATCCTTGACGCTCTTATAGGCCTTGTAGCCGAGTATCTCGGAAGCCTTGGGGTGGATCGGATAGATGTCGCCCTTGTAGCCGCCGTTGATGAGGTTCTTCATCACGGAGTTGCCGATCTTGCCGTCCTCGGCGGAGGCGCCGACCACGGCGACCGCCTTCGGCTGCATGATGCGGCTCATGGCCGCGACGATCTCTTCGGTCGGGCGCGGCTTCGGCTTGGGCTTGTAGGCGAAGTCGACAACGATGCGCACGTCGGCCGCAATCGCGTCCTTTGCGGTGGCGAACACCGGATTGAGGTCGAGCTCGACGATCTCAGGGAAATCGGTGACGAGCTGCGAGACCTTGACGATGACATCGGCGAGCGCCGTGCGGTTCACCGCCTCACCGCCACGAACGCCCTTCAAAATCTCATGCGCCTGGATGCCGTCGAGCATCGAGAGCGCGTCTTCCTTGGTCGCGGGCGCGAGGCGGAAGGTGATGTCCTTCAGCACTTCGACCAGCACGCCGCCGAGGCCGAAGGCGACCAGCTTGCCGAACGAGCCGTCGGTGATCGAGCCGACGATCACTTCGGTGCCGCCGGCCAGCATCTGCTGCACCTGGATGCCCTCGATCTTGGCATCGGCCTTGTACTTCTTGGCGTTGCCAAGAATGGTCTCGTAGGCCTTCTCGGCATCTTGAGCCGTCTTGACGCCGACGATGACGCCGCCGGCCTCGGTCTTGTGGAGAATATCTGGTGAGACGATCTTCATCACCACCGGGAAGCCCATCGAGGACGCCATCTTGCCGGCCTCGCCCGCCGACTTCGCCACACCCTCCTTCGGCACCGGAATGCCGTAGGCGTCGCAAACCACCTTGCCTTCCGGGGCGGTCAGGCTGGTGCGGTTGTCGGCCTTGACCTGGTCAAGGACCTTGCGGACGACGTCTTTGGAATTGGACATAAGCTTCTCCCTTGACCTTCAGTTCTTGCTTTGCAAAGCGCGCGTGATGCGGCTGCCCGTGATATTCGCCATCGCCGCGCTCTGTTCCGCATGGCGGAATGCAGTGGCAGAAATGCCTAGACTACACCGCCGGTTTGGATCAAAAATGGCTAGCGATGGCATTTGGTATGCCAGAAGCCAACTTGTCAAGTCAGAGGCCACCTTAGAACGCCGCAAAAAATAGCCAGCTTGACATTCTGGCATGTGGTATGCCAAAAACTTTCCGGTAATATTCCTGTAAAAGACGACTCCCACTGGAGGAGAATCGTCGTGTCACTGCGGAAACCAACCAAGGCGTTGCCGAACATGGCCGAGGCAGACATCGCAATCGTTCGTATTGCCCCGGAGAGCAGCTTCAAGAACAAGGCGTATGACGCCTTGAAGGAAGCCATCCTCAAGATGGACATCTACTCGACGCCCGAGCCGGTGATGCTCGACGAGCGCGCGTTGTCCGAGCGCCTGGGCGTCAGCCGCACGCCGATCCGCGAAGCCATCGCGATGCTCGAGCAGGACGGTTTCGTGAAGACCGTGCCGCGCCGCGGCATCATGGTGGTGCGCCGGACCAAGAGCGAGATCGTCGACATGATCCGCGCCTGGGCGGCGCTGGAGAGCATGGCGGCGCGCCTCATCACCACCACCGCGCGCAAGAAGGACATCACGGCGCTGCGCGACTACTTCAAGGATTTTGGCAAGGACCGCCTGCCCGAAGATCACGTTGAGGAATATTCGCGCGCCAACATCGCCTTCCACCAGGCGCTGATCTCGCTGTCGGAATCGCCGGTGCTGGTCGACCTCACCAACGACCTTCTGCTGCACGTGCGCGGCTATCGCCAGCTGACGATCGGCCGCAAGGACCGCACCGCGACGTCCCTGCCCGAGCATCTCGGCATGATCGAAGCGCTCGAGGCACGCGACACCGAGCTCGCCGAGAAGCGCGCCCGCGACCACACCCTTGGCCTTGCCGCTTACGTCGAAGCGCACGGCCAGGAACTCTTCACCTAGCAACATTCACCAGAAGGGCGAAGCACTCGCCCCACTATCTTGAGACCAGGGAGACAAGGCCCATGCTGAACACCGCGACCAAGTCCGAAGCACCGGGCACCGAGCAGGAACTGACGGATGGTTTTCATCTCGTCATCGACGCGCTCAAGCTGAACGGCATCAACACCATCTATAATGTGCCGGGCATCCCGATCACGGATCTGGGCCGCATGGCGCAGGCCGCCGGCATTCGCGTGATCTCCTTCCGTCACGAGCAGAACGCCGGTTACGCCGCAGGCATCGCCGGCTATCTCACCAAGAAGCCCGGCGTCTGCCTCACGGTGTCGGCGCCCGGCTTCCTCAACGGTCTCACCGCACTCGCGCATGCCACCACCAACTGCTACCCGATGATCCTGGTCTCGGGCTCCTCCGAGCGCGAGATCGTCGACCTCCAGCAGGGCGACTACGAGGAAATGGACCAGCTCGCGATCGCAAAGCCGCTGTGCAAGGCGGCGTATCGCGTGCTGCACGCCCAGGACATCGGCATCGGTTTCGCCCGCGCCATCCGCGCTGCCGTCTCGGGCCGTCCGGGCGGCGTCTATCTCGACCTGCCGGCAAAGCTGTTCGGCCAGGTGATGAACGCCGAGGCCGGCCAGAAGTCGTTGGTCAAGGTGATCGACGCTGCGCCTGCGCAGATCCCCTCGCCCGCTTCGGTCAAGCGCGCGCTCGACGTGCTGAAGAGTGCAAAGCGTCCGCTCATCATCCTCGGCAAGGGCGCGGCCTACGCGCAGGCCGATGAGGAGATCAAGACCTTCGTCGAGAAGAGCGGCGTGCCGTTCCTCCCCATGAGCATGGCCAAGGGCCTGCTGCCCGACACGCATCCGCAATGCGCCGGTGCCGCGCGCTCGACGGTGCTGAAGGATTCCGACGTCGTCATGCTGATCGGCGCGCGGCTGAACTGGCTGCTCTCGCACGGCAAGGGCAAGAGCTGGGGCGAAGCCCCGAAGAAGTTCATCCAGGTCGACATCGAGCCGAAGGAAATGGACTCCAACGTCGAGATCGTCGCGCCCGTCGTCGGCGACATCGGCTCGGTCGTCTCGGCCTTCAACCAGGCGATCGCCACGGGCTGGACCGCACCGCCGGCCGAATGGACCAAGGCCATCGTGTCCAAGCGCGATGAGAACGTCGCCAAGATGGCGCCGAAGCTCATGAACAACAAGTCGCCGATGGACTATCACGGCGCGCTCGGCGTGCTGAAGAGCGTGATCAAGGATCATCCCGAGGCGATCCTCGTCAACGAAGGCGCCAACACGCTCGACCTCGCCCGCGGCGTCATCGACATGTACCGCCCACGCAAGCGTCTCGACGTCGGCACCTGGGGCGTGATGGGCATCGGCATGGGCCAGGCGATCGCCGCCGCCCTCGAGACCGGCCACCCCGTGCTCGCGGTTGAAGGCGACTCGGCCTTCGGCTTCTCCGGCATGGAGGTCGAGACCATCTGCCGCTACAACCTGCCGATCTGCGTCGTCATCTTCAACAATGACGGCATCTATCGCGGCACCGACGTCAACAGCGTCAACGCCGACCCCGCGACGACGGTGTTCGTCAAGGGCGCGCGCTACGACAAGATGATGGAAGCGTTCGGCGGCGTCGGCGTGAATGCCACCTCGCCCGACGAGCTCAAGCGCGCCGTCAACGAGGCGATGGCCTCAGGCAAGCCGACGCTCATCAACGCGGTGATCGATCCGGCCGCCGGCTCTGAGAGCGGCCGCATCGGCAACCTCAATCCGCAGAGCGTTCTACAGAAGAAGAAGTAAGTCCACCCCTCAACCCTTTATTCCCTGCGGGTGCAGGGGCAGACAGAGTACGGAGCATATACGATGACCAAAGCGCTCGAGGGCGTTCGCATTCTCGACTTCACCCACGTTCAATCAGGACCGACCTGCACGCAGCTGCTCGCATGGTTCGGCGCCGATGTGATCAAGGTGGAACGCCCGGGCGTGGGTGACATCACCCGCGGCCAGCTGCAGGATATCCCGAACGTGGACAGCCTGTATTTCACCATGCTCAACCACAACAAGCGCTCGATCACGCTCGACACCAAGAACCCCAAGGGCAAGGAAGTCCTCACCGAGTTGATCAAGAAGTGCGACGTGCTGGTCGAGAACTTCGGCCCCGGCGTGCTCGACCGCATGGGCTTCCCCTGGGAGAAGATCCAGGCGATCAACCCGAAGATGATCGTCGCTTCGATCAAGGGTTTTGGTCCCGGACCGTACGAAGACTGCAAGGTCTATGAGAACGTCGCGCAGTGCACCGGCGGCGCCGCCTCCACCACCGGCTTCCGCGACGGCCTCCCGCTCGTCACCGGCGCGCAGATCGGCGACAGCGGCACCGGCCTGCATCTGGCGCTCGGCATCGTCACCGCGCTCTATCACCGCACCCATTCGGGCAAGGGCCAGAAAGTCACCGCCGCGATGCAGGACGGCGTGTTGAACCTGGCGCGCGTCAAACTGCGCGACCAGCAGCGCCTCGCCCACGGTCCGCTGAGGGAATACAGCCAGTTCGGCGAAGGCATTCCGTTCGGCGATGCCGTGCCGCGCGCCGGCAACGATTCCGGCGGCGGCCAGCCCGGCCGCATCCTGAAGTGCAAAGGCTGGGAGACCGATCCCAACGCCTACATCTACTTCATCACCCAGGCCCCGGTCTGGGAGAAGATCTGCGACGTGATCGGCGAGCCGACATGGAAGACCGATCCGAACTACGCCAAGCCGGCTGCCCGCCTGCCACGCCTGAACGAGATCTTCGCCCGCATCGAGCAGTGGACGATGACCAAGACCAAGTTCGAGGCGATGGAAATCCTCAACAAGGACGACATCCCCTGCGGCCCGATCCTGTCGATGAAGGAGATCGCGGAAGACCAGTCGCTGCGCGCGACCGGCACCGTGGTCGAGGTCGATCATCCGACCCGCGGCAAGTACATCTCGGTCGGTAACCCGATCAAGCTGTCCGACTCCCCGAGCGACGTCGAGCGCTCCCCCCTGCTCGGCGAGCACACCGACGAGATCCTGCGCAGCGTGCTCGGCTTCAGCGACCACCAGGTCGCCGAGATCCACAAGTCCGGCGCGCTCGACCCGCCGCAAAAGCAGGCCGCCGAGTAAGCGACACCACAACGCGTGAGACGAAAGGGCCGCCCATCGAGGCGGCCCTTTTTGCGTCAGAAAGGCCGTGCGGCCGCAGGCCGAAGGCAGAAACCAAAAAGACAATCCCATGCACAGTAGCCAACGCGTTGCCGCCAAACGGTTATTTCGTAATTTCAGAAAATTGCTTGACCCGTCGGGCAAAACAGTGGCAAAAGACGATCATCGCGCCGTCTTCTTGCGGGTCCTGGCATTGGACGTGGCCTTGCGGCGCACCCCGCCACGCGGCGCCTTGCCGTCGGCCGCCTGCCCCACCGATGCGAAGTGCGCCCGCACGATCTCGAAGGCTCGCTCGGCCGCGGGCACACGCGTCCTGCCGGCGCGCTCGACGATGCCGAGGGTGAGTTGCACGTTCAGCGGCGGATTGACATCCAGGCGAACCAGCGTGCCGTCGCGCAGTTCCGAGACCACCGTCACGTCGGTGGCGGGAGCGATCGCATTGCCGGAGGCGAGCAGCGCCAGCAGCGTGGACGCGTCGTTGGTGCTGACCGAGAAATGATCCTGCAACGGCAGCGACAGCCCATAAAGCGCCGCCATCTGCTCGAGCAACGCCTCGTCGGCATATCCGGCCCCAATGAGCGGATAGGTCTTGAGCGCCTCGATGCCGACCTTTGCCTGCCCGTCCAGCGGATGGCCGCGACGCGCGAACCAGCCGAGACTGCAGCGGTAGACGGGCTCGACCCGCATCTGGCCGTCGTGCGCCACGGAGCGAATATCGCCGATGAAGAAATCGAGCTCCTCGCGGCGCAGTGCCGTCAGCAGCGCATCGGTGCTTTGCACGATGGTGCTCAGCTGCAGCCGTGGCGCCTCCGACAGAAGTTGCAACAGCATCGGCGCCATCATCATGCGGGCAATCGACGAGCCCATGCCGAAGCTCAGTGACCCCGACTCGCCGCCGCGCATCAGAGCCAGCGCGCGGGCGCCTTCCTTCTCGTCGAAGACGATGCGGCGGGCGCGATCGGCATAGGTCAGCGCATAGGGCGTCGGCCGCAGGCGCCGGTCCTGCCGGTCGAACAGCGGCACTCGCAGCTCGTCCTCCAGCGAGCGAAGGCTGCGCGACAACGCCGGCAGGCTGAGATGCACGATTTTGGCGGCGGCGCTGAGCGAGCCGTGGTCCAAGACCGCAAGGAAGTGCCGCAGTTGCCTTGTGTTCATGGCGAGTCACTTGCAGAGTAAGAAACTAAACTAGAGTTAAATTGCAATTTACGCAACTCGGTCCACTTCCTACAGTCGGGGCATCCCTAGCTATTGCCCTGGACGCACATGACCTGCGCAGACGCTCCCCGCCGTCCTCTCGTGGTCGCTGCCGCCGATCGGATCGATCGACAAGGCCACGCTGCGCATGCCGTGCTGCACGGCTATGTGCGCGCGGCGTCGGAACGTGCGGGCGTCATGGCGCTGGGCCTTCCCGCCGAGGCGGGAGCCTTTGACGCCGACAGCCTCATCGACAGTATCGACGGCCTGTTGCTCACCGGCAGTCCCTCCAACGTGTCGCCAGACCGCTATGGAGCTCCGGTGCTGCCCAACGAGGTGCTGCTTGACCCAGCGCGCGATGCCGCGGTGCTGCCGCTGGTACGGCGAGCCGTTGCCGCCGGCGTACCTATCCTCGGCGTGTGCCGCGGCTTCCAGGAAATCAACGTGGCCTTCGGCGGCACGCTCGATCCGGCAGTGCACACGCGCCCCGGCCGGCTCGACCATCGCGAGGGCGACCACAACCGACCGATCGAGCAGTGGTACGAGGACAGCCACAGCATCGACATCGCGCCGGGTGGCGTGCTTGCGAACCTGCTCGGCGAACGGCGCGTGCGGGTCAACTCCCTCCACCACCAGGGGATCGACCGGCTGGGGCAAGGCCTGCGCGTCGAAGCCACGGCACCCGACGGCCTGGTGGAAGCCTTCTCGGTCGCCTGCGCGCCGGCCTTCGCGCTGGCGGTGCAGTTTCATCCCGAGATGCGCATCGACGACTGCCCGCTGGCGCAGGCCATTTTCACCGCATTCGGTGCCGCATGCCGCCAGCGCCTGTTGCGTCGGCTGCGACCCGTCGAGCGCGCGCCGGTGCCGGCGTGATCCCGTTAGGAGCAGACATGAACGACAAGGTCTCCAGTCCCCTCGATCTTTTCAGCCCGACCTACGCCATCGCGCGCAGCAAGTTCTTGAGCGCGGCCAGCGCCCGCGGGCTTTCGGTGGACAGCCATGTGCTGGACCTGCCCAGTGCCGAAGGTGAGACGCTGGCGATGGACGTGGTGCTGGACGGTCCGGCCGACGCATCGAAAATGCTGATCGTGCTGAGCGGCGTGCACGGGGTCGAGGGCTTTTGCGGTTCCGCCGTGCAGATCGGCCTACTGGCCGAGGGGGCGCCGGCGCATGCCGACATCGCCGTGCTGCATGTGCATGCGATCAACCCTTACGGCTTTTCACACCTGCGACGCGTGACGCAGGAGAACGTGGACCTCAACCGCAACTTCGTCGACTTCACGAAGCCGCTGCCGGTCAACGCCGGCTACGCCGAGATCCACGATTGGCTGCTGCCGGCCAAGTGGCCGCCCGGAGCAGACGCGGAAGCTGGGCTGGCAGCCTACGCCGAAAGACACGGTGCGCGCGGCTTGCAGCGTGCCGTCAGCCTCGGCCAGTACGAGCGTGCCGACGGCATGTTCTTCGGCGGACATGCGCCCACCTGGAGCAACCTGACCTTCCGTTCGATCCTGAAGCGCTATACGCCGAAGGTGCGGCAGCTCGCCTCGGTCGACATCCACACCGGGCTCGGGCCCCGCGGCTTCGGCGAGCGCATCTTCGCCAGCTTCGATGCCACCGTGCTGCCGCGCGCCAGGCAGTGGTGGGGCGAATTGACCGACGTCCACACCGGCAGCTCGACCAGCATTCCGTTGACCGGTCCGATCCAGACCGCGTTGTTCGAGGAGTGCAAGCAGGCCGAGCAGATCGGCATCTGCCTGGAATACGGCACCTATCCCAGCGATCGGATCATTCCGGCGCTGCGCGCCGAGCACTGGCTGCACCGCCGCGGCACCGCCGATCCGCAGCTTGCGCAGCAGATCAAGCGCGATCTCAAGGAGGCCTTCTACCCCGACGCCGACGACTGGAAGCACGACATCTGGCGTCAAGGCCGCGAGGCCTGCCTGCAGGCGATCGACGGCCTGCAGGCGCATTGCCGCGTCGAAGCCTGAAGCGGCCCCCGTCCATCAAACCCGCGAGTTCGTTCATGAGCACCACCAGCCTGAATTCCGATCTCGCGCCACAGGGCGCCACGATAGTCCGCGACGTGTCCGAGGCAACGATCAGCCGCAAGGCCGTTGCCGCTGCGGTCGCCGGCAATGCGCTGGAGTTCTACGACTTCGTCATCTACGCCTATTTCGCCGTCTACATCGGCAAGACCTTTTTCCCGGTACAGGGCGAATTCGGCAGTCTGCTGGCGGCTGTCGCCGCTTTTGGCGTCGGCTTCTTCACGCGGCCGCTCGGCGGCGTTCTGATCGGCGCGTTTGCCGACAAGACTGGGCGCAAGCCGGCGATGATCCTCACGGTCGTGCTGATAA
This sequence comes from Bradyrhizobium ganzhouense, assembly GCF_049949285.1. Classification (NCBI taxonomy): domain Bacteria; kingdom Pseudomonadati; phylum Pseudomonadota; class Alphaproteobacteria; order Hyphomicrobiales; family Nitrobacteraceae; genus Bradyrhizobium; species Bradyrhizobium ganzhouense. The sequence goes on along the minus strand of NZ_CP181318.1, from coordinate 3,318,910 downwards.
CGGTCGGAACCCTGGGCCTGGCTGCCACGCCGAGCTACGCCAGCATCGGCATCGCCGCGCCTATCATTGTGGTGCTCTGCCGCCTGCTGCAGGGTCTCGCGCTCGGTGGCGAAGTGGGCCCGGCCACAGCCCTGCTGATCGAAGCGGCGCCGCGCGGACAGCGCGGCCTTTATTCGAGCTGGCAGATCGGCAGCCAGGGCCTTGCGGTCGCGGTTGGCGGTATCTTCGGTGTGATCCTTTCGCTCATCCTCTCCCCGCAAGACCTGGCGACCTGGGGCTGGCGCGTGCCGTTCCTGGTCAGCCTGCTGCTCGTTCCCATCGCCGTCTACATCCGCCGCAGCCTGCCCGAGACCCATGGCGGCGAGAAAGAGCGCACCGGAGCCGCCATTGTCGGCTCGGTGTTCAGCAGACACACCAGGATCCTTATCCTGGGCGTGCTGGCCACGGCGGCGACGGCGGTCGCCTCGCAAGTCGGTAACTACATGGTGACCTACGCGGTGCAGGTACTGAAGCTGCCTGCAGCACTCGCGCAAGCCAGCGTGCTGATGGGCGGAGTGATGACGTTCGCTTTCGCGCTCGTTGGCGGCGCATTGTGCGACCGGTTCGGGCGCCGGACGATCAACCTGCTGCCGCGGCTGGCGCTGATGGTTCTGATCGTGCCCCTGTTCATGTGGCTATCCGGATCGCCGGATGCCGCGACCTTGCTGACGGTGACTGCCGTGCTGGCGGCCCTCACCGCGATGTTCGGCGCGGCGGGACTGGTCCAGGTGCCCGAGCTGCTCCCCATCGCGGTGCGTAGCACCGGCCTCTCGCTGGTCTATGCCATCGGCACCTCGTTGTTCGGCGGCACGACCCAGTTCGTAGTGACCTGGCTGCTGGCGATCACCCATGATCCGATGGCGCCGGCCTGGTACGTGGCCGCCATGTGCGCGGTAAGCACACTGGCGATGTGGATGCTGCCGGAAACGCGCGACGTCGACGTGAATCGTTGATCGGGCGTCTCGAGAATCGAAAGGCCGCCGGCTCCGGCGGGATGCTCCGCGATGGACCGTGCCTGTTGGCCGCCGCAGCCTTTGCGCTGTAAAGCGTCCGGAGGCTCCGGCATAAGAGCCTCGTGCGCGCCTGATCAGTGGGCCCCGTCGGCCAGCTGCGCGCGAAAATGCTGCACCAGGACCGTATTGAACTCGCGGTGAAAGGCCGCGCGATCAATCCTGACACGTTGGTGCAGATCCGCGGGATGGCCGCCGCAAGGTCGGCCGAGCACAGCGCGAGGAAGACCCCCTTGGCCGCAAACAAAATTTCGGCCCAGGGCATCTCGACGCAGACGCTCGCCACGGCCGCGCGCCGACGACTAGTCGGGCAGCGATTAGCCGGTTTTTTTATTGGCGTCGGACCATCTTTCGAGGAACCGACGCGGCGGCCGTCAGTTGTTTCTCCAGACCCGAGTTCTCCACTCCAAGGACAATGCGCTGTTTCACCGGCCCGCGAACGCGGACCGAGCATCAGCGTATTCGGGCCACACACGTTCAACCAATCGAGATCGACATGTTGAGAGATCAATCCTCCGATCGTGCCAAGCGCGAAGCCAACAAGGCGTTCAAGCCTGTCAAAACGCGAGAGCCGATGAATGACTATGCGAAGGACCAGCACTCCTTCAACGAAAACCGCGAGCGACTGAAAGCGGAGCGATTGGCCCGCGAAGCCAAGCCGAAGGGCCACGAAGAATAGGGTAGACGCGCGCTACAGCATCGACAGCACGACGACGCCGTCTTCGAGCTCTCCTGAATCCAGCCGCGTCCTTGCGATGCGCTCGAACTCCGTCCGGTATTTTTGAAGATAGCTGAAAGCCTGCTTCTGCGTCGCAAAGGTGGTCGCAAGCCGGCACAGCTGCCGGCCCGCGCCGTGCGCGAGAAAGAAGGTGATGGTGCCACCGCCGTCCGGTTTGATTCTAGGCACGATCCGCTCTCCCTGGCATGTGATCGGCCCTCTCCCGTCGTTCGGCAGCGATATCGAAATCGGCTATTGCGGCGGCTTCTTCTTGCGCTTCACCGGGATCGGGGCCGGTAACGAAGCCTGGCGGGTTGCATCGGCGACTTCCCTGGCTTCGCGCAGCTCGCGAAGCCGCGCCATGTTCTTGCGAACGTCGACAGCCTGCTTTTCGGCATCGAGCATCGCTTGCGCGCCTTCCTGAGCAGCCAGGCGCTGACGGTTGGTGCGCGCGATGCTTTCGGGTGACGGTTCGGCCGATTTCCTGGCGCTCATCTTTCACCCTTTCGGCAACGGACAAAACCCGCTCAATCCAGGGATCGAGCGGGTCGCATGGCCGTTTCAGTACATCCGTGAAACGGCACTGATGGACTTAAGCCAGCGAGAGATTCTCAGCGCTGACCTTGCCCCGCATCTTGTCGGTCTTGGCCTCGAAGTTGACCTTTTGGCCCTCAGCGAGACCCGCAAGACCAGCCCGCTCGACCGCGCTGATGTGAACGAACACATCTTGGCCGCCGTCGTCGGGCTGAATGAATCCGAAGCCCTTCTGGCCGTTGAACCACTTCACAGTACCTGTCGTCATTTTTCTTCTCCAAAGAGCACACATGTGCGTTCCGCGTGACGCTCACGCAGAACCGTTTCAATTCGTCGATGTCGATGGAAAAGGAGCCCGCGGGCGCATTCAACAAGGCACAGCGGCTGAACGAACAGCCCTAAGGTATACCTCACCATCGATATTAGCAAGGCTACAGCGGGATTTAATCGCGCCCGCGGCTTTTGCGGAACCTTTGCGGCTTTGGGGACTCAAACTCAAGGGCGTCCAGCGCAAGGCGGACGAGCCTTCACGAGCCCTGTTTGGCGACCCCTGTTTGACGACCCCTGTTTGACATGTGCTGTCGGGTCGCGTCACATCGACAAATGCACCCGCGCGGCCATGTCGGATCGACGTCATCGCGGAGCTACCCAATCCGATCCAATCATCCCTGCGCACGCGGCTGTCGCGCAGTCCTGGTCGACCAAGGCAGCCTCAACCAAGGGAGCCGCCGGTGCAGGTTTTCGTCCGCGACAACAATATCGATCAGGCCCTACGCGTATTGAAGAAAAGGATGCAGCGCGAAGGCGTCTTCAGGGAGATGCGGCGCGCGCGGTTCTACGAGAAACCGTCGGAGCAGGCGGCGCGACGGAAATCCGAAGCGGTGCGACGCATGAGGAAGCTGGCGCGGAAGCAGGCCATTCGCGACGGATTGATCGTGGTCAAGCCGAAGAAGCGCGTTGCAGACGGCGCGAGGCGCCCCGCGCAAGGGGCTGCTGCGACGGCACCGGCGTCTCCCGCGGTTCGCAGCAGCTAAGCGCTCACCGATCTCCGCCAGCGAGCTGCTCGCGAAAGAAGGTCACCACCGCAGCGTCTAACTCGCGGTGAAAGGCGACCCTGTCAAAGCCATCGGGATCCGTGCAAACCTGTGGCCTCAATGCCGCGAGCTCCGCCGTGCAGGGCGGCAGAAATGCATAATGGCCGGCCGGCACGACGTGAATGTCGGGATTGCCGGGCAGACTGCGGGTCACGCGTGCGACGCCCGCTGCGTCGACGCCCCCGCCGCCCAGTTCGGATCGCCAGACCAGCAGCGGGATTTTGATGCCGGCCAAACTCTCCTGGGTGAATAAAAAGCCCACGGCCGGATCCACGATCACAGCGGCCTTGATCCGCGGATCGTGCGGCGGATCGGAAGGAAACTCGCCGGCGCGCAACTCTTCGCAGACCGCCGACTTGCTCTCTTGCCTACAAGCAAGCCTGCGAAAATCGGGCTGACCGCCGACGAGAACCAGTCCTGTAAAGCCGCCCAGGGAGAAACCAAAGAGGCCCACCCTGGCCGGATCGATTGCAGCCCTGTCCTTCCATTCGTTCAGCATGAAATCGAGCAGGCGGACCATCTGCGCCGGGCGCGACGCCCAGACAGACATCCCGCGTCCGGACATGTCATTGGTGTTGTTGCCGGGATGGTTGATCGCGGCGACGACGAAGCCTGCGTTTACCAGCGCTTCGATGATGTCGAGATGAAGTGCGAAGTAGCCGCTGTTGCCATGAGAGATAATGACCAGTGGCAGTTTGGTCCCCGTGACGGGACAGTCTTTGGCTCCGGGCAGCCAATCGACCGTGGGCACCGCAAGACTGCCAAGCGCGACATGCGCCGGCTCCGCCGCGCACGGGTACCAGATCGCGCCCGACAGCGCCGGATCGGATTGGAGAAGCCGAATGCCTGCGGCCTTGGCGGGTAGGCCAAGACAGCAGAGTGCGATGGCGAAAGCCCAAATTGTCCTGCGCAACGCAAAGCCCCCCGGATTTCGCGTCGGAGTTGAGCGGAGAACGGCAGCGGAATTGTGGCTTGGGTCCTTCTACAACCGCGCGCTTGGCACCATCCGGGCGAGCAGAGGTACGTTGGCGTGCCACAGCATACAATCGCGCGCCCGCGCGGTCTGGCCCGCCGCAAGCTCGGCAAGCTGCGCCCGTGAGAACACGTGCCGCTCGCAGAAGAATGGACGCAGCGGCGAGCGCGAGAAGAAATTGTAGAACAGCGCAGAGCGATCGCGCGCGATCGCCGGGCGGCCGCGATGGTAGCGGCTCGCGACATCCGCGAAGATTACGGTGCCGGCCTTGCCGGTACAGGTCGTTACATCGCCGCGCTCCAGCGTCCCGCCGAGCCGCCGCTCCAGCATTTCCTGCGTCAGGACCGGAAAATTGGCGCCGTCGAGCCGGTCGCAGCCCGGAAAGGCGCGATGCAGGACTTCGAGCGGTCCGCCCTCCTCATCGACATCGTGCAGATAGACGATCACCTTGACCATCCGCCGATCCTCAACATCGCGATGCCATCGGCGCGCCGCGACCTGACGGCCATCGGCCATTGTATAGAAGAAATTCAGCGTGTCGCATGCCGCAGGCAAGCCGAGATAGGTCTCGACAATATCGAGGATGCGGTCGTGGAGGGGCCAGTGGACGATGTGCGGATGGCGCAGCATCTCCTCGGCGCCGACCTGCACCGTATATTGGCCGGCGAACTCACCCGCCTTGGCACGAACGGAATAGGCGTTCGCGATTTCGGTCGCCGACGTCCAGAGTGTGTCCGTGCCAGGCAGATCGAGTGCCGCGAGCGAGGTGATGTAGACGCCGTTTTTCTCCAGCCCGGCAACAATGTCCATGTCGCTTGACGAGAGTCCTGGCAGGCGCGGCCTGTGCGATGCGCGCGCCTTTTCGTAGGCCTTGTTCAATGTCCGACTACTGGCTGGCATCCCGAGCAGCCGCGAAGCGGTCTCGGCCGGCAGGCTGCGGACCCGGCGCAAGGCCCGGTAACGCAGCGTCGTCTGCTTCATGTCGCAAATTCCTCAAGTCGCGATGGATTCGTAGCGCGGTCGCCGTGTCATGCGACGCGGCCCGCGACGAACTCATCGCTGAGACTAGAGGCTAAAATCCGGCCTGAGTGTTTCGAAGTGTAACTCCGGAGTAGATGCTCTCAAATTATGCGAACATCGCGCGCGGTATGCATGCTGCGTCGTCACGCCACGCGTCAGATGCAGTTGCGCCAAGCCTCCCGCCGCAAATAACGCCTTGCGGTCGATTGACTGTTTCGCGATGCAAGCAACAGCGCGCCCGGCAGATCCGGCGAAAAAAATCTGACACCGTCATGTCGGATCGGCGCCCCCTCGTTCGTCCTCGGGCCGTGATTGGGCAATAGACCGCGACGTCGAGCCCAACAATTCATGAGGGAACAACACCATGCCCAGCACCGTACGCCTGCACCGCGTTCTCGCGACCAGCCCGGACAAAGTCTATCGCGCCTTCCTGGAGGCGGATGCACTGGCAAAATGGCTGCCGCCCAACGGCTTCACCTGCACCGTGCATCATCTGGAGCCGAAAGTCGGAGGCACCTTCAGAATGTCGTTCCGAAATTTCACGACGGGCAACGGCCACGCCTTCGGCGGCGAATATCGCGAGCTCGTCCCCGGCCAACGTCTCCGCTACACCGACAAGTTCGAGGACCCGAACCTGCCCGGCGAGATCGAGGTGACGGTGACGCTGAAGAAAGTCCTTGTCGGCACCGAGCTCGACATCACGCAGGCCGGCATTCCCGACGCGATCCCGCCAGAGGCCTGCTATCTCGGCTGGCAGGAATCGCTGCGCAACCTGGCGCGGCTCGTGGAGCCTGAGATCAAGCAGTAGCGAATGGGACCACGTGAGATCGGCGGGCGGTTACGCGCCCGCCTTCTTGAGCCCGCCGTCCGCGGTCCAGCGGTCCGGCTCGGGACTGTGTCCGATCAGCGCGAGGCCGTAGGCGATCGACTCGAACTGGTCGCCCGACATCAGCCGCTCATTGCCGAACCGGTCGGCGAACAGTTTTCGCACCGCCGGCACGAACGAGGTGCCACCGGTCAGGAACACCTTCTCCACCTCGCGCGCGGTGATGCCGGCTTCGCTCAGCACCTTGTCGACCGTGGCGCCGAGACGGGCGATGTCGTCGGCAATCCAGGCGTCGAAGTTTTTCCGTGTGATGGTCGAGCCTATCTCGACACCGCCGCCTTTGAAGCGGAAGTCGACCTCGTCCCTGGCCGACAGCGCGACCTTGGCGTCCGACACCGCGCGGTACAGCGAGAAGCCGAGATCGAAATCGACGATGGTGATGAAATCCTCGAGCAGCTTCGGCTTCAGCGCGGTGCGTGCAAGCTCCCGCAGCTCGCGCAGATCGCCGTTGCTCTTCATCAGCGCGAGCTGATGCCAGCGCGCAAGGTTGGTGTAGTGGCCGTTCGGGATCGGCAGCACCTTGTCGAACGAGCGAAAGCTCGACCCTTTGCCGAGCCGCGGCGAGACGACGTGATCGACGATACGATAATCGAACGTGTCGCCCGCAACGCCGATGCCGGCATGGCCGAGCGGCTCGGCACGCAAGACGCCGCCGGCGCGCGAGAAACGCATCACCGAGAAGTCGCTGGTACCGCCGCCGAAATCCGCAACCAGCACGGTGGCATCGCGCTCCAGACGGCGGGCGAAGGAGAACGCCGCGCCAACGGGCTCGTAGACATAGCGCGCGTGGCCAGCGCCGAGGCGATCGAACGCGGCGCGATAGCGCTGCATGGCCAGATCGTCGTCGGGATTGCCGCCGGCAAAACGCACGGGCCGGCCGACCGTGATGTTGGCCGCCTCGAAGCCGAACTTGTCGCCGCCGTGGCGCGCCAGCGTCCGCAGGAACGCCGCCAGAATATCCTCGAACTTGAAGCGCTGCCGGAACACCTGCGTGGTGTTGAAGCTCGAGCTCGCCGCAAAGGTCTTGAACGACTGCAGGAAGCGGTAGATGTGGCGGCCTTCGAGAAACTGCTCGATCGCCCACGGGCCGCCCTCGGCCTGGGCACCGGCGCCCGGCCGGTCCTCCCAGAAGCACAGGGCCGAGACGTAGGTGCTGTGGCGCTGTCCGCTATGCTCGAAGCGGATGGCCTCGACCCGGCGATCGTCCACCGCAAGCGCGACGACGGTGTTGCTGGTCCCAAAATCGATGCCGATCGAGACGGCGGGCGAGGCGCTCGACATGAACCACTCTGCGAGATGATTGGAAGGGGGCAGACCACTAGCGGCTTTGCACTGCGGTGCCAAGACCCCGGTCCGTTTTCTGCGATACGCGAAGGCATTTTTTTGCCTGCACCACGTTTCGGCAGCTTTTGCAGCTTTAAGCCCTGAACGGCCCCTTCTTCGGTTGCGATCCCACAATGGTCGAGCACGTCGTGACCGACCCGTCTCGCCGAGGGCGGCGGACGTCACTCAGAGCCGGTGGTTTGCCAGTCGGGCGGGCTCCTCAAGCCGTTTGATCAATGCCTCTCGAACGCGAGCGACGACACTGTCGTATTCCCGGCTCTCCAATTGCCTGAACAGACGAATGGTCGGATACCAGGGGCTGTCTTCACGATCGAGAAGCCATCGGTAGTCGGGAACGTATGGCAGAAGGACCCACGTGGGACAGCCCAGTGCCGCCGCGAGATGGACGACACTGGTATCGACGCCAATGACGAGGTCGAGACTCGAGATCAGCGCCGCCGTATCAGAAAAGTCGACGAGTTCGTCGGCAAGATCGATGATCTCGGGTGCCTGATCGAGAATCTCCCTGTCAGCCGCTCTCGGATGCTTCTGCAAACTGACGAATTGTACATCGAGATCCAGGAGATGGCTCAACACCTTGAATGACGTCGAACGGTTGCGATCATTGTGATGCCCTGGATTTCCGGACCAGACGAGGCCGACTCTCAACCTGTCATGGGCCCCGAGACGCCTTTCCCAAGCCAGCAGCCGATCCGCGGGCGGGCGAGGCAGGTAGGATCGCGGTGCCGGAATTGTCTCCACCATCGTTCCGAAGACCAGCGGCAAGCTGTCGAGCGCACAATGAAAATCGAAAGCCGGCAGCACGGCATCATCTCGCTTCGGAACGCATTCCGCTATTCCGTCCATGCCCGACAACAGCGGAATCAGAGCCTCTTCAACCAGCAGAATGATGCGTGCGCAGCCTGCAGCCAGCAGCGGAACGTATCGTGCAAACTGGATGGTATCGCCCAGCCCTTCATCCGCGCAGACAAGCAGCGTCTTGCCGGCAATGCTTTCCGCGCCGAGCCATCGCGCAGACTTCAGTTCAGGATAGCCGCGGGACAGATGCGGTATTTGCCACCGTACTTCGCGTCCCCTCCATCCTGTCTCGAACTCTCCGGTCAACAATTGGACCAGAGCAAGATTCCACCCCGTGACAGCCAAACGCGGATCGATCGCCATGGACCGCTGATATTCCGTCTTAGCCTCATCGAAGCGGCACAGTTCGACAAGAGAGATGGCCCTGTTGGTGATGGTTCGCGCGACATCGGGCGCCAGCGACAGCGAGCGATCGAACCAATGGACCGCTTCGTCATGTCGGCCGAGCGCCTGGAGCACGTTGCCGAGATTGCTGCAAGTATCGGCATTCGCCGGATCGAGTTCGACCGCCCGCATGCCGTCGTCACGCGCGTCCTCGAGCCTGTTGAGGTTCTTCCGGACCAGCGCGCGCATATGCAACGCGGGAGCGTGATCCGGTTGCTGCTGGATGCTCCGATCGAGGTAGACGAGCGCCTCCTTGAACTTGCCGAGACCGTGCAGCAGATGTCCGGCCTTGTAGGCTGCCTCCCATTGGCGCTCATCAAGTTCAATCGCATGTCGAAAGCACAACAGCGCGTCGGTGTTACGCGCGGCGTCAAGCAGAAGATTGCCAAGATGCGCCCACAGCGTTGCATCATTCGGAGCAAGCTGCACGGCCTTGTCACCCACCTGCAAAGCCTGATCGATGCGCCCCTGCTTCGCCAAGGCAGTCGCGAGATTGGCGAGGTAAATTGGCTTGGGTGTCTGGCGAATGGCTCGCGAGAACCACTCGACCGAGGTGCCGTAGTTCCCGGAACTGAAGCAAGCCATGCCAGTGAGATAGAGCGTCTCCGCATCATCGGCCGCCAACGCCAAGGCCTGCTCGCAGAGTCGTTCTGCCTCCCGATAGCGTCCTTCACCGAGGCGCAGGGAGATCGCCGCATGCAATGCGGATAGGCTTTTGCCCTTCACACGCGACTTGGCATCGTTCTTGTTGCGGCCAGATTTTTCGCGAGACATGACAAGTTCCAAGTGCCGCAAGCTTGCTAGCTCTAGGCGATTCGTCGATCGCCTGACATCGTTTGGGACAGAGCTTCCGGGTGCTTGCGCTCACGCAATCCGATCTGGAATCCCGCGGTCTATGCACGAAACGGCCGCTTCAACGAAGTATTATGCTGCAATGCGGCAGAGTGAATGCTGCTATGCAATGGCATGCATGGACAGTGGCATCTGGTATACATAGATTACCCTTCGAAATGAGGCAGTAACACTGACTGTCTCGAGAAAGGGAATTCCGATGTCCAAGACCGCTTCCGTCGCGCTCGCGCCCTCCGCCTCGCTGTTCGCCCGCTTCATGGCCGCCGTCGACCGCTTCCTGATGGCGAGCGCCGAGATCTCCAACCACAACGGCGATCTGCCCCGCTTCGGCCTGTAAGGGCCTGGACGAGCGCCAGCGCGTCGAATTGTCGCGGCGGTTGTAAAACCAGCGAACTCCTACTTTTGAAGAATGGCCCTGCTCTGCGGGGCCATTTCTATTTGGGAATCGGCACATTTGCGCAGCCTCGCAAACGAGGTTGCGTCATAAGCGCACAATGGGCCGGCGCGCGCTTGAAGCTTGGCATAATGAATACAAGAATGCCGCCAACGCTCGCTCAAAAAAACAGAAGCGCTATTGGAGGATTCATGACGGAAATGGTGCAGACAACGACGGCTGCTACAGCCGCACGCGTCAGCGACACGTATCGCTGGGCGCAACTGGCGATCGGCGTAGCGGCCATGGTGATGATCGCCAATTACCAATACGGCTGGACGTTCTTCGTCCCCGACATCCAGAAGAAATTCGGTTGGGATCGCGCCTCGATCCAGTGGGCTTTTACTCTGTTCGTTTTGTTCGAGACCTGGCTGGTGCCGGTCGAAGGATGGTTTGTCGATAAATACGGTCCGCGCATCGTCGTGCTCGTCGGCGGCGTGCTCTGCGCGATCGGCTGGGCGATCAACGCGCAGGCCACCACGCTCAACGGCTACTATCTCGGCATGATCGTCGCGGGCATTGGCGCGGGCGGCGTCTACGGCACCTGCGTCGGCAATGCGCTGAAATGGTTTCCGGACAAGCGCGGGCTTGCCGCGGGCATCACGGCCGCCGGCTTCGGTGCAGGCTCTGCGCTCACCGTCGCGCCGATCCAGGCCATGATCAAGGACTCTGGTTTCCAGACCACGTTCCTTTATTTCGGCCTCGGACAAGGCATCATCATCTGCATTCTCGCCTTTTTCCTGCTGGCGCCGAAGCCGGGCCAGGTGCCGAACGTGGTGGCGAATGCCGCGCTGGTTCAAACGCGGCGCAACTACCAGCCGACCGAAGTTCTGCGTCAGCCGATCTTCTGGTTGATGTACTTCATGTTCGTGATCGTCGGCGCCGGCGGCTTGATGGTGACGGCGAATTTGAAGCCGATCGCGGTCGACTGGAAGGTCGACGCCGTGCCGGTCACGCTGATCGGCATGACCATGACCGCGGTGACGTTCGCGGCCACCATCGACCGCGTGCTCAACGGCCTGACGCGTCCGTTCTTCGGCTGGATCTCCGACAATATCGGCCGCGAGAACACGATGTTCATCGCCTTCGGCATGGAAGGTTTCGGCATCTGGATGCTCTATCTCTGGGGCCAGGATCCAATCTGGTTCGTGATCCTGTCGGGCTTCGTGTTCTTCGCCTGGGGCGAGATCTACTCGCTGTTCCCTTCGACCTGCACCGACACGTTCGGCGCAAAATTCGCGACCACCAATGCCGGCCTGCTCTACACGGCGAAAGGCACCGCCGCGTTACTGGTGCCGCTCGCGAACTATGTGCAGCAGACCTCCGGCCATTGGGACAACGTGTTCATCCTCGCGGCCGGCGCCAACATCCTGGCCTCGCTGCTGGCGCTGTTTGTGCTGAAACCCTGGCGGAAGGTCGTGGTCGCGCAATCGACCATCTGAGGCTAGCTCGCACACCACCATCCCGCGCACGACGCCCGGCCTCGCGGCCGGGCGTTTTCGTTTTGTGCGAAGCAGCAATTATTCTTAATATCCGAACGGAATTGCGCACTTTCTTGGAGGCACTTCGAAGATAGGGCTTGCATTCTGGAATATGGTATACCAAGCTTCCTGCCGCGCTTGCGACGATAAGACACAATGTTTGCGACATCAGGTCATCTTGGCAGTTGATGTCGACCAGACAGGCGCTTGGGAGGTTGTTGATGATGTCCAGCACGGACGGCGCGGTAACCGCTGCGCCCTTACGAACCGGTTTCCGTTGGCTCCAGCTCGCAATGGGCATCGTCTGCATGGCGATGATCGCGAACCTGCAATATGGCTGGACGCTGTTCGTCGATCCGATCGACGCTAAGTATCATTGGGGTCGCGCGGCGATCCAGCTCGCTTTCACCATCTTCGTCGTCACCGAGACCTGGCTGGTGCCGGTTGAGGCGTGGTTCGTCGACAAATACGGCCCGCGCATCGTCATCATGTTCGGCGGCGTGATGATCGCGCTGTCCTGGGTGCTCAACTCCTACGCTGACTCGCTTCCCCTGCTCTACGCGGCTGCGGTCATCGGCGGCATGGGCGCGGGCGCGGTATACGGCACCTGCGTCGGCAACGCGCTGAAATGGTTTCCCGATCGCCGCGGCCTCGCCGCCGGCGCAACGGCGGCCGGCTTCGGTGCGGGCGCAGCGCTCACCGTGGTGCCGATCGCGGCCATGATCGTGGCGAGCGGCTATCAGCACGCGTTCCTCACCTTCGGCATCGGCCAGGGTGTGCTCGTGTTCGTGCTCGCCTTCTTCATCCAGCCGCCGCGGATCTCGATCCCGCCGAAGAAGAAGCAGCTCAATCTGCCGCAGACCAAAATCGACTTCACCCCGCCGCAGGTGCTGCGAGCCCCTATTTTCTGGGTGATGTATCTCGTCTTCGTGATGGTCGCCTCCGGCGGCCTGATGACGGCGGCGCAGATCGCGCCGATCGCGCACGACTTCAAGATCGCCGACACGCCGGTCTCGCTCGCCGGCTTCCAGATGGCGGCCTTGACCTTCGCGATCTCACTCGATCGCATCTTCGACGGCTTCGGCCGTCCGTTCTTCGGCTACGTGTCCGACACGATCGGCCGTGAGCACACCATGTTCATCGCCTTCGGCACGGCGGCGCTGATGCTGCTGACGCTGTCGGCCTACGGTCACGTTCCGATCGTGTTCGTGCTCGCCACTGCAGTTTATTTCGGCGTGTTCGGCGAGATCTACTCGCTGTTCCCCGCCACCTGCGGCGACACCTTCGGTTCGAAATATGCGACCACCAACAACGGCATGCTCTACACCGCGAAGGGCACCGCCGCGCTGCTGGTCCCGCTCGCAAGCGTGATCTCGACCGCCTATGGCTGGAAGGCCGTGTTCGTGGTGGCGGTGGCGTTGAACGCGACGGCCGCGCTGATGGCGCTGTTCGTGATCAAGCCGCTGCGTCGCTCCTTCATCCTGGGCAAGGAGACCGAGAGCGCCACCGCCGCAACGGCCGACGCGAAGACCAAGACAGCGTAGCGACTAGACGCCTTTACGTCGATCAGAAAGGGGCGCAGCATTGCGCCCCTTTCTTTTTGTTCTTTCTGGATCGCGTAAACGTCAGCATTACTGCCGCAAGATTTTTCGGATCAGCCAAATCCAATGCTTGACGATTGGCATTATGTATACCACACTTCGTCCCATCATTCACCAGGGAGGTTGCCATGCTGGTCGGAGACATTCTGCGCAAGAAGACGCCGCGCGTTGTCACGGTGCGAATGAACGAAACGGTGGGTATTGCCGCCAAGCTGATGCGGGCCAACAACATCAGCGCGCTGGTGGTCAAGGACGTCGTCCGCTCGGAGGGTAACACCGCCGTCGGCATGTTCACCGAGCGCGACGTGGTGCGCGCCGTCGCCGAGCACGGCGCGGGCGCCGTCAACATCAAGGTCTCGCAGCTCGTCTCGGTGCAGCAGCTCGTCTCCTGCAGCTCCTCGGACACGATCGAGCACGTCAGGCATCTGATGAACCGGAACCACATCCGGCACCTGCCCGTGATCGACGATTACAGCCTCGTCTCCGTCATCAGCATGCGCGACATCGCCCGTGCCGTTGACGAGGCGATCAACGGCACGCCCCAAGCAGCAGCTTAAAGCCGCACGACTCTTCCCCTGCGACTGCCGGCACCGGCTCGGACACCTCCGAGCCGGACCGGATCTTTCGTCCCAAATTTCCGGTACCCTCGCGAGGATTTCATGAAGATCTGCATCTACGGCGCCGGCGCGATCGGCGGATATCTCGGCGTGCAGCTGGCGCGCGCAGGCGCCGATGTCAGCCTGGTCGCACGCGGCGCGCACCTCGCCGCGATGCGCGAGCACGGCCTGACGCTACTCGCGGGCGAGGAGAAGCACACCGTCTATCCCCGCTGCACCGACAATGCGGCCGAGCTCGGCGTGCAGGACTACGTCATCGTCACGCTGAAGGCCCATTCGATCACCGGCGTGATCGAGAAGATGCAGCCGCTGCTCGGGCCGCACACCCGCATCGTCACCGCGGTCAACGGCATCCCCTATTGGTACTTCCACAAGCACGGCGGCGATTACGAGAATTCGACGCTGGAGAGCATCGATCCCGGCGGGCGGCAATGGCGCGAATTAGGTGCCGAACGCGCGATCGGCTGCATCGTCTATCCCGCCACCGAGATCGAGGCGCCCGGAATGATCCGCCACGTCTACGGCAATAATTTTCCGCTCGGCGAGCCCTCCGGCGAGATCACGTCGGACGTGCAGCGCCTCGCCGATCTCTTCGTCGCGGCCGGGCTGAAGGCGCCGGTGCTCGACCGCATCCGCGACGAGATCTGGCTCAAGCTGTGGGGCAATGTCTGCTTCAACCCGATCAGCGCCCTGACCCATGCCACGCTCGACGTGATCTGCACCGATCCGTCCACGCGGGCGCTGTCGCGCGCGATCATGGTGGAGACGCAAGCGATCGCCGAAACATTCGGCGTCAAGTTCCGCGTCGATGTCGAGCGCCGCATCGAGGGCGCCCGCAAGGTCGGCGCGCATAAGACCTCGATGCTGCAGGATCTCGAGCGCGGCCGCCCGATGGAGATCGACCCGCTCGTCACCGTGGTGCAGGAGATGGGCCGCCTGACCAGGATCCCGACACCGGCGCTCGACTCGGTGCTGGCGATGGTGACCCAGCGCGCCCGCGTCGCCGGCCTCTATGACGGCGCCTCAGCGCCTAACGATCCTCGCGCACTGGCGGTGGCGTGATGGCGGGCGAGACGAAACACTGGCTCCGCTTCCGCCACGCCGGCACCACCGGCTTCGGCACGCTCACAGCATCAGGCATCAGCGTGCATGACGGCGAGATGTTCGGCCGCAACGCAGCCACGGGCAAATCGCTGGCATTGTCGGAGGTCGAACTGCTCGCGCCCTGCGCGCCCAGCAAGATCGTCGCGCTCTGGAATAATTTTCACGCACTCGCGGCAAAGCTCAATCAGCCCGAGCCGCCGGAGCCGCTCTATCTGCTGAAAGCCACCACCACCATCACGACGCCCGGCGCCGTGATCCGCCGTCCTTCTTATTATGACGGCAAGACCACCTATGAGGGCGAGCTCGGCATCGTCATCGGCAAGACCTGCGCCCGCGTCTCGCCCGCCGAGGCGGACGGCTTCATCTTCGGCTACACCTGTGTCAACGACATCACCGCCAACGACATCCTGACCAGCGATCCCACCTTTCCCCAGTGGGCCCGCGCCAAGGGCATCGACGATTACGGCCCGTTCGGCCCGGTCATCGCAACCGGCCTCGATCCGGCAAAGCTCACGGTGCGCACCATCCTCAACGGCGCGGAGCGGCAGAACTATCCGATCGCGGACATGATCTTCAGCGCGCAAGCCCTCGTCAGCAAGATCTCCCACGACATGACCCTGCTCCCCGGCGACCTCATCGCGGTCGGCACCTCCGTCGGCGTCGGCGTGATGAAGGAGCCGGTGAATATTGTGACGGTTGCGATCGACGGCATCGGCGAGTTGACCAACGAGTTTCGGCTGTAGCCCCGAGCGCGGTGCCGTAGCCCGGATGGAGCGAAAGAGTAATTCGGGACGGGCGCCTCCAGGCTCGCAGACCCCGGATTGCGCTTCGCTCCATCCGGGCTACGGAGCTCGCCAGATTTCGGAAAACCCCGCACGGGCCTCCGCCACCTGGCCAACGCAACCGGCCGTGGATTGCGCCCCTGGGATGCGTCCGGCAACCCGGCCGGCCCTTGATCTCGGTTCCGGTCTCCAATAGCAATCATGGCGAAAATGTGTGCCGGCGTGGGGACGTCACGATGTGGCTATTTTTCCTGGTTGCCTGGGTTGTCCTGCTCGCGGCCATCGCGTTTCTCGCCCCGCAGGCGTTCGGTTATGACATCACCCATTTGCCGGCTGCGTTTGTCGCCCTGCCGATGCCGCAGCGCATCGCGGTCGGTGCAATCCTGGCGGCCGGGCTGGCGCTGATCGGCGCCTCGGCCTGGCGGCTCTCGCGCCAGGACCGGCGCCTCGACAAGCTGCGCGACCGCCTCAAGAAGACCCGGGAAGACGTCGTCGTCGCCCACGCCCTGCAAAATCATCTCGATACCACCGTCCAGCACCTGATCGAGAGCGATCCAAGGGAAGCCGTCGCCGCGCTCCACGACAAGCTCGGCGAGACCGAGCAGCGCGCGCTGCTCCAGCAGGGCCGCAACCAGTCTACCGACATGCACGACCAGCTCGCCGAGATCCGCCGCCGCCAGCAGGGGCTGCGCGAGATGGTCGGCAAGGTCGCTGACCAGCGCCGCGCGGTCGAGCCCGTTTTCACCGAGATCCGCGACCGCCAGAACCAGCTCGAACGCGCGCTCCTCGACCTCGAGACCGACGACCGCAAGAACAATCTCGCCGACCGGCTGAAGGACATCGCCCGCGACGTATCGACGCTGCTGGGCCGGGTCAACGCAGTGCAGGACATTTTTGCGACGCTCAACCAGTACAAGGAAGATCTGGCGAAATCCCATGCCGAGCTGGCGCCGCTGCGCTCATCCGACGCCGGCATCAACACCCTGATCGGCGAGCTCAGCCTCAGCCATGACCGTCTCGCCAAGAGCGTCGACGAGATCGAGACCGGCGGCGAGGCGCCGCTCAACGCACGGGTCGAGACGCTGTCGAACAACAGAAACGAGATCGAGCAGCGCCTGGCCCGGATCGACGACAGCGCCAACATCCTGAAAGCAATCCGGCTCGACTTCGAGGAGCTCGGCCAGCGCCAGGCCCAGCTCGAACGCTCGCTCGCCGACGTCGAGACCGATCACAACGGCAAGACGCTCGTCGACCGCCAGAATGCGCTGAACGATTTCGTCCTCCAGTCGCGCCAGCGCCTCGGGGCGTTGCAGGAAACGCTGGCCACGCTCAACGCCTTCAAGGCGGAGCTGTCGAAATCGCAGGCCGATCTCGTCCCGCTGAAAGCGCCGGTGTTCGGCATCGAGGCCATGATCGCGGACGTCAGCACCACCCGCGATCTGCTGGCCAAAACCGTCGGCGAGATCGAGGCCAATGACGATGTCACCCTCACCTCGCGCGTCGACGCGCTGACCAAGAGCAAGCGCGAGGTCGAAGACCGCCTCGCCCGCATCTTCGAGAATTTCAACGCGCTCGATGGCTTGCGCAAGGACATCGGCGGCATCTTCTCGACCATCCGCAACAGCCTGAACCGGATCGGGTGAAGGCCAAACGACCGACCGGTTCGAACCGCTATTGATCTGCGCGCGACCAACCGCACATGCGCTTCATCCTCGGCTTCCTGTCCGGTCTGCTCGGCGCGCTCGCCGGCTGGTCCGGCCTTGCCGCGCTGGTCGTCATGCTGGCGGGGCCGGACCGCGACGGCGGCATCGCCATGGGCGCTTTCTTCGACATCGGCCCGATCGGCGGCGTGGTCGGCCTGGTCGCCGGCATCTGGCTGTTCGTGCGTTTCGGCCTGATCCGGGACGCAACGCCACAGCCGCCTGCGGAAACCTCCGATGCCACGCCTCCCCGCACCACGCGGCTCTCCTTCCCTTTTGCCGTCACCATTCTGCTCATCGCGGCCGTCCTCGGCTATTGGGGATGGTACGAATTCATCCGCTCGCCCAATCTCAGCCACGGCTTCATGACGCTGCAGATCGAGTTTCGGCTTCCCCCCGGCATGGCCCTGCCGGACAAGGAGGAGGACGTGCATATCGAGGTCGAGGAAGCGACGGGATATGCCAACGCCATGTTGCCGGCGAACTGGCGCGCGCATGACGGCGACCGCAAGGCGATCATTTCCACGGCGTCTCTGATGTACAAGACGCGCTACCGCGCCGTCAGCCTGACGCTTCCGGGCGTGCCTACGCAGAGCTGGCCGATCGATCTCGGTTCCGATCCCGATCCGACGCCCGGCTTTTCGCCCTGGCGCACCGCAAGCGAACCATCGCAAGCAAAGATCGAGATGCATTTCCGCCTCAGTGCCGATCGCTGACGCGGCGCTCCGAAACATTCCGACACACATCACATCTGTGCGTGCCGCCAACAAGTCGCAGGAGTGCCGCACTGTGGTCGCATTCGACCGCCCTTGTATGGGGCGTGTCTGGGGGGCACGGCCCAGCCGTGTTTGGACCAAACCTGCTAGGGGTATGACTGTGAAGAAGATTGTAATTGTTCTGGGTGCAACGCTTGCTCTGGTGACGGCTGCGAACGCTGCGGATCTGCCGCGCCGCCAGCCCGTGCCGGTCTATCCGGCGGAGCAGGCCCCGATCGGCAAGATGCCGATTGGCAAGAGCCCGATTGGCAAGGCCCCGATCGGCAAGGCGCCCGGCCCGGTCGCAGCGCGCTACTGAGCCGCAAAAAACTGGGTAGCCGGCCGACAGTCGAGGGGCACTGCGTGACGAACAAACCTGATCGATCGGGATTCTGCATCCTTGCAGGTCTCGCGCTAGCGGCCATGACCGCATGCATGACGCCATCGGCCTCGGCCCACGAAGCGAACAAGCGCGTTGCCGATGCAAATGCGCTTGCTACGACCGACTCCTCATCGCGACCGGCGCCGCAATCGACGCGGCGCCCCGTCGCGCGTGCGGAGAAAGGTCCCTACTACGTCGACTTCCGTGCGCGGACGGCGGCGAGCTGGGGCCACGCCTTCGTCTGGTACGGCAAGACCAGCGAGCGGGCCGTCGACGTCGCGGGCCTCACGCCCAAGGGCGACACCTGGAGTTACGTGCTCGGCCACCTCACCTGGGTGCCATCCGAGACCGGCGCCAGCTACGGCGATCTCGATCCCGACTATCTGACCGCGAGCTATCGCGTCTATCTGAACGAGGCCGACGCCAAGCGCGTCTTCGCCTACATCAAGAAGCTGCAGGCGAGCTCGCCGGTCTGGAATGCCGAGACCACCAACTGCACCGGCTTCATCGGCGACATCGCCGAGTACATGGGGCTGAAGGTCCCCTATCGCTGGCAGCGCCCGGAAAACTTCGTCAACAGCCTGAAAGACATGAACGGCGGCCGCCAGATGGTGCGGCTGTCGGCGGAGTAGCGGAAGCCTTGTAGCCCGGATGGAGCGCAGCGAAATCCGGGACCGGCGCCGCTTTGTTGCGAGACCCCGGATTGCGCTTCGCTCCATCCGGGCTACGAATCCCCGTCATCACCCACGCCGTCATTGCGAGCAGCCATTGCGACGAAGCAATCCAGAATGCCTCCCCGGAGGTATTCTGGATTGCTTCGCTGCGCTCGCAATGACGAGTTCGTTGAAGCAGCGGGCACAAATCCATAACCGTCAGGTGCGCGCCCTGGGGCGCAACGCGCCGCAGGGCAAGCCTCGAAGGGCGACGGCCCGGGTCTCGCGGCGTGGCCGTCCATCCTTCGAGGCTCGCTGCGCTCGCACCTCAGGATGACCGATGCACACCCGAATTATCCGTCCCGCGGAATCACCCTCGCTCCCTGCATGACGCCCCGCCCTCACCGCACGGCGGCGCAATAGACTTTTCCCGACCCCAGCGGCATCCTCCCGCCATCAACCGATAACAGAGCCTGCGGGCCACCCAGGGGGAACAGATCAATGCTGCAGACAC
Source organism: Bradyrhizobium ganzhouense (assembly GCF_049949285.1). NCBI lineage: Bacteria > Pseudomonadati > Pseudomonadota > Alphaproteobacteria > Hyphomicrobiales > Nitrobacteraceae > Bradyrhizobium > Bradyrhizobium ganzhouense. The sequence continues at coordinate 3,299,176 of NZ_CP181318.1, read as the reverse complement.
GGTTCACAAAGCTCGTCGGCGTCGAGCACCCGATTGTCCAGGGTGGCATGCAATGGGTCGGGCGGGCCGAGCTGGTCGCGGCCGTTGCCAATGCCGGCGCGCTCGGTTTCATCACGGCGCTGACCCAGCCGACGCCGGAGGACCTGACCAAGGAGATCGCGCGCTGCCGCGACCTCACCGACAAGCCGTTTGGCGTCAACCTCACCATCCTGCCCGCGATCAAGCCGCCGCCTTACGCCGAATACCGCGCCGCCATCATCGAAGCCGGCATCACGGTGGTCGAGACCGCCGGCAACAAGCCACAGGAGCATGTCGACGAGTTCAAGAAGCACGGCGTCAAGGTTGTGCACAAATGCACCAGTGTCCGCCACGCGCTGTCGGCGGAACGGATGGGCGTCGACGCCATCTCGATCGACGGTTTCGAATGCGCCGGCCACCCCGGCGAGGACGACACCCCCGGCCTGATCCTGATCCCGGCCGCCGCCAACAAGGTCAAGATCCCGATGATCGCCTCCGGCGGCTTTGCGGATGCGCGCGGTCTCGTCGCCGCCCTGGCGCTGGGCGCCGACGGCATCAACATGGGCACCCGCTTCATGGCCACCAAGGAAAGCCCGATCCACCAGCTCATCAAGGAGAAGATCGTCGCCAACGACGAGCGCGAGACCGAGCTGATCTTCCGCACCATGCGCAACACCTCGCGCGTCGCCAGGAACGAGATCTCGACCAAGGTCGTCGCCATGGAGAAGGAAGGCGCCAAGTTCGAGGACATTCGCGAGCTCGTTGCGGGTGCCCGCGGCAAGATGGTCTACGCGACGGGCAATTCGGACGAAGGCATCTGGTCGGCCGGCCAGGTGCAGGGCCTGATCCAGGACATCCCGAGCTGCGGCGAGCTCATCTCGCGCATCGTGCGCGAAGCCGAGGCGATCATTCGCAGCCGGCTCGAAGGCATGATCGCTCAACCAAGCGCGCAAGCCGCGGAATAATCACTGCAAGAAGCGAGACCAATTCATGAAGGCTTACGTCTACGGCCCTGACGGTGCTCGGATTTCCGACGTCGCTCAACCAAAGCCTAAAGGCACACAGGTGCTGGTTCGCGTCCGCGCCTGTGGCCTCAATCGCGCCGACACCGGCATGCGCAAGGGCCACGCCCATGGCGCAGCCGGCGGCGTCGGCACCGTGCTCGGGATGGAATGGGCGGGTGAAGTTGCCGAACTCGGACCGGATGCGAAGGGCGTCAAGGTCGGCGATCGCATCATGGGCTCAGGCGGCGCAGCCTTCGCCGAGTACACGCTCGCCGACCACGGTCGGCTGTTCCGCGCGCCCTCGAACATGAACTTCGAGGAGGCCGCCACCCTCCCCGTCGCGCTCGCGACCATGCACAATGCCGTTGTCACCGTCGGCGGCGTGCAGCCCGGCCAGGCCGTGCTGATCCAGGGTGCGAGCTCCGGCGTCGGCCTGATGGCGATGCAAATTGCAAAACTCAAGGGCGCCAGGATGGTGATCGGCTCCTCGACCGATGCCTATCGCCGCGGCCGACTGACCGAATACGGCGCCGACCTCGCGGTCGACTCCTCCGACCCCAAATGGGTCGACGAGGTGTTGAAGGCGACGAACGGCGAAGGCGTCGACCTCATCGTCGACCAGGTCTCGGGCAAGGTCGCCAACCAGAACCTCGCCGCGACCAAGATCCTGGGCCGCATCGTCAATGTCGGCCGGCTCGGCGGCACCCATGCCGACTTCAACTTCGACCTGCATGCGGCCCGCCGCATCAGCTATATCGGCGTCACCTTCCGCACCCGCACCATCGAGGAGGTCCGCGCGATCTTCGACGAGGTCCGTAAGGACATCTGGGGCGCGGTCGAGTCGCGCAAGCTGCAATTGCCGATCGACAAGGTCTACGCCTTCGGCGACATCGACAAGGCGTTCGCGCACATGGAGGCGAACAAGCACCTCGGGAAGATCGTGGTGACGGTGCCGTAGCCGTCGTTCCGGTTTCCGGTCCCGTAGGGCGGGCAAAGCGGAGCGTGCCCACCATGTGTCGGCTATCGCGAACAGTGGTGGGCACAGCGCTACCGCGCCTTTGCCTACCCTACGAGATCGAGCCAGAGGCGGATCGCTCCTGCAACTCACTAGCGACTACACCTGTGGATCGTCGCTTGATGTTCGCGAGCGCCCTGCTAAATCCCCGGCCATGAGCGGACAACACGACAAGACATCGGTCGCGGCAATTTCGATCCTGGCCAGCGGCGGCATGGCGGCGGCCAAATTTGTGGTCGGCATCGCGATCGGATCGCTGGCGCTGATCTCCGAGGCTCTGCACTCCTCGATCGACCTGGTTGCGACCATCATCACCTGGGCGGTGGTGCGGGTGTCGGACAAGCCGGCCGACGACGAGCACCATTACGGCCACGGCAAGCTCGAGAGCATCTCCGCGCTCGGCGTGACCGCCCTGCTCTACGTCCTCGCCGGCGGCATCCTGGTCCAGTCCTACAGCCACCTTCGCGAGGGAACCCCGCCGCCGACGATTTCGGCCGTACCCTTCGTCGTGCTGGTGATCGATATCGTCGTCAATCTCTGGCGCGCCCGCGCCCTGCACCGCGCCGCCCGGGAGACCCGAAGCGAGGCGCTCGCCGCCGACGCGCTGCACTTTGCATCGGACGTCATGGGCTCATGCGCCGTGATCGTGGGCCTTATTCTCGCGGCCTTCGGCTTCTGGTGGGGCGATGCGGCGGCCGCCGCGGCCGTGGCCGTGATGATCGCGGCTCTCGGCCTGCGGATGGCAAGCTCCACGGTGCAGACGCTGCTCGACCGCGCCCCAGAAGGGGCGTTGGAGAAGGCTACGGACGCGATCCGCAGCGTGCCCGGCGTGATCGACGTCGAGCGCTTGCGCGTACGCATGGTCGGGGCGACCACCTTCATCGACAGCATCGTCAACGTGCCCAGGACCTACCCGATCGACCGCGTCGAGGAGATCAAGCGCAACGCGCAAATCGCCGTCACCAAGGCCTTCGGCGATGCCGACCTCACCTTCACCGCGGTCCCCGTCGCACGCGACAACGAAACCGTGCGCGACCGCATCATGGTGATTGCGCACAATTCCGGCCTCGCCGTCCACCACGTCACCGTGCACGACCTCGGTGGCAAGCTGATTGTCGGCATCGACCTCGAGGTCGACGCCGAGATGGCCCTCGAGGCCGCCCACGACGTCGCCAACACGCTCGAGCGCAAGATCCAGGAGGAGTTCGGCGCGGACGTCGAGGTCGACGTCCATATCGAGCCGCTGGAACCGGAGCTGCCGTTCGGCGTCGATGCCGTCCCGGAACGGGTGCAGACCATCGTAGCCGCCCTGACGGAATATGCCGCCGGCGGCGAGATCCACGACATCCATAATGTGCGTGTCCGCAACACCGACGCCGGCGAGATCGTCAACTTCCATTGCCGCGCCATGCCGTCGATGAGCGTGATCAAGGTGCACGAGCAAGTCGACGCGATCGAGCGCCGCTTGCGTCGCGCGTTCCCGAGCGTGAAGCGCGTCATCAGCCACGCCGAACCGCCGCGCGCGTGATGGAGTCACACGTTCTCGTTTCGGACTCGTCACGCATGTGAGTTTGCGGACTCGAAGCGCGCGAACTCTCCATTGGATAAGAATTATTTCGCGTTAACGTTTCGTTGACTCTCGACAGCCTGCGCAAACTGGATTCAAATCGCTGTGATTCGAAAGCGACGTGGGGCTGCTTTCGAAACTCGTCGTAAGCTGGTTTTCAGGGGGCCGAAGGCATGGCGCGCGCAGACGCCGCGAACGCATGCGTCCAATCCGATTCGATCAAGGGATTGGCGCAATCGATCGCGAAACCTGCCTATCATAGGCTCCTGATCGCGGAGCCGGTGCTGCGCCGCGCCGTGCCGATGCTCATCATTGCCTTCCTCATCACGATCTGCCTCGGCGCACTCGTCCAGGTCGTCGACCAGACGCGCCAGAAGCGCCTGGTGATCCAGAACGACATTTCGGCGCTCGCCGAATTGCTCGCCGAGCGCATCGACCGCGTCACCTCCGTGCGCGCGGAGCGGCTGAAGACCATCGAGAACCTGCCGACGTTGCTGCCCGACATGATCCCGTCCCGGGCCAGAGTCTCGGGCCGCCACGTCGTCGTCACCTCGGCCGGAACCGACCGCCGCATCCTCGCCCGCATTCCGATCGACAGCGATCCCTCAGGCGACGACCGCCTGCTCGATGCGATCACCACCGCGCAACTGCTCGCCGCGCCGCCGCCCGAGAATGACGTCTCCAACATGACGCTGCCGAACGGCAACGCCGCGATGGCGACCTCGCGGCCGATCAGATCGCTGCCGGGCCTCGTCTCCGTGATCCAGGAACGCAACGAGCCGATCTGGGGTTCGGATGCGGCCCTTTCGGTCACGCTGTCGGCCACCACCGGCTTCGTCGTCCTGATCCTCGGCTTCGCCTTCCACTGGCAGTCGACCCGCGCCCGCGAAGGCGACCTCATCAACGACGCCGTGCGCGGCCGGATCGACACCGCACTCAACCGCGGCCGCTGCGGCCTGTGGGACTGGGACCTGTCGCGCGGCCGGATCTTCTGGTCGCAATCGATGTTTTCGATGCTGGGCCTCGACGGCCGCAACGAGCTCCTCACCTTCGGCGAGGTCAACGCGCTGGTGAAGTCGGACGACATCGACTTGTTCGCGATCGCCGACCAGCTCATCTCCGAGAAGATCGCCCATATCGACCAGACCTTCCGCATGCAGCATGTCGACGGCCACTGGATCTGGCTCCGCGTCCGCTGCGAGCGGACCCGCGGTTCCGGCGATTCCGGCGTGCACCTGATCGGGATCGCGGTCGACATCACCGAGCAGAAGAGCCTCGCCGAGCGCACCGTGGAAGCCGACCTTCGCCTGCGCGACGCGATCGAGACTATTCCGGAAGCCTTCGTGCTGTGGGATGCCAGCGACCGACTGGTGCTCTGCAATTCGCACTTCCAGCGCCTGCACAAGCTGCCCGACACGGCCGTGATCCCCGGCACCTCCTACGAGACCGTGCTGGAAGTCGGCCGCATGCCGGAAGTCCGCACCCGCCACAACGAAACTGCAAACCAGGGCCCGGGCGCCCGCACCTTCGAGGCCCAGCTCGACGACGGCAGCTGGCTGCACATCAGCGAGCGCCGCACCAAGGACGGCGGCTACGTCTCGGTCGGCACCGACATCACCCGCATCAAGGAGCACGAGCAGAAGCTCGTCGACAACGATCTGCGCCTGCGCGCCACCGTCATCGACCTCAAGCGCTCGCAGGCGGCGCTGGAACGCCAGACCATCGAGCTCGCCGATCTCGCCGAGAAATATCAGCGCGAGAAGACCCGGGCCGAGGAAGCCAACCAGACCAAGTCGAAATTCCTCGCCAATATGAGCCACGAGCTGCGCACGCCGCTCAACGCGATCATCGGCTTCTCCGAGATCATGGGCTCGGGCATGTTCGGTGAGCTCGGCAGCGAGAAGTACCAGGAATACTGCCACGACATCCTGACCAGCGGCCATTATCTGCTCGAAGTCATCAACGACATCCTCGACATGTCCAAGATCGAGGCAGGCCGCATGAAGCTCGACATGGAAGAGCTCGACCTTGCAAAGACGCTCGCGGAATCCCTGCGCGTCGTCGCCGGCCGGGCGCAGGACAAGAATCTGGCGCTGGACGCCGACATCGAGACATCCATCTCGGTCGTCGCCGACCGCCGCGCCACCAAGCAGATCATCGTCAACCTGCTGTCCAACGCCGTGAAGTTCACGCCCGACGGCGGACGCATCGTGGTGCGCAGCCGGCAGCTCGAGGACAGGATCGTGCTGATGATCGCCGACACCGGCATCGGAATCGCGCCGCACTCGCTGGCGCGACTTGGGCATCCGTTCGAGCAGGTCGAGAGCCAGCTCACCAAGACCTATCACGGCTCCGGCCTCGGGCTTGCGATCGCCCGCTCGCTGGCGCAGCTCCACGGCGGCTCGATGCGGCTGCGCTCCAGGCTCGAAGTCGGCACCGTCGTCCGCGTGACGCTGCCGCGCAACGCCATCAAGGCGGCCGCCGGAATTTCCGCTGCGGCCTAGAGCTTCGGTTCTGATGGTATCAGAACGGAAGCTCTAGATTCTTGTTTTGACGCGTTTTCTTCACGCGAACCGGTATCCACTTCGCTCGAAAACGCTATAGGTCTTACGCTTGCAGCGTCGGCGCCACTTCGCGCGCGACATTGACCAGCGCGGCGATCATCGGCGTCATTGGATCGCGCTGCGGGATCACCAGACCAATGCTGTAATTGACCTCGGGATCGGTGATCGGGATCGAGCGAACCTTGTCGGAGAGGCCGAGCGTCTCGGCGAGCTTGGCCGGCATCACGCTCGCCCAGCGTCCCGTCTTGACGTGGGTGAACAGCACCAGCAGCGAGTTCGAGGTCAATGTCGGCGTCGCCTCCGCGCCGACCGAGCGCAGCGCGCGGTCGATGATGCGGCGGTTCTGCATGTCCGGTGTCAGCAGGCACAGCGGCACCTGCCCGACCTCGCTCCAGGTCACCGTCTCGCGGTCTCCGAACATCCCATCGGGCGCGGTGAGCAAGCGATAGCTCTCGTTGTAGAGCGGAATGGTGCGCACCTTCCCGATCGGCTCGTTCTCGATATAGGTCAGCCCCGCATCGACCTCGAGATTTTCGAGCAGCCCCAGCACCTCCGACGAGGTCGTCGAGCGGATGCTGAAGCGCACCTCGGGATGCCGCGCTCGGAACGGCGTCGTCAGCGCCGCGACCATGCCGAGCACGGTCGGGATCGCCGCAATACGGATCTCGCCGGACAGCTTGTCCTTCAGCGAGTTGATCTCCTGGCGCATCGCGCGGGCATCGCCCACGATCCGCCGCGCCCAGTCCAGCGCCCGCTCGCCTTCGGGGGTAAATCCCTGGAAACGCGACCCGCGCTGGACCAGCATCACGCCAAGGATCTCCTCGAGCTGCTTGAGCCCGGTCGACATGGTCGGCTGGGTCACGCCGCAAGCCTCCGCCGCGCGTCCGAAATGCCGTTCCTTGGCCAGCGCCAGCAGCAGTTCAAGCTTGTCGATCAACCGTCCATCCCCTGGGTCGCTGTCGTGGCATACAAGTTATCACGCCGAGCCTGCACCAACACGCAAAAACCGGCAGTCGATACAAGTTTCATTAGCGCCTCGTATCGACCGATTGCACTTTCAAATCGATCTGAATTCGCAATCGCAGCATGAGACAGCTTTATTGATCTTCGAATGATTCCAAATAGTTTGCGAGGAAGGGACGCTCAATTTGAGAACGAAGAATGACAGCGGTTTTTGAGCCTTGCTACGAGCCTTCTTACGAGCCTTGGGACGAGACGCGCGGCGCCGAGATCATCGCCGAACACGCCAAGCAAGAGGGCGCGACGCTGGTCATTCTGCATGCGCTCCAGGAGGCGTTCGGCTATGTGCCCGAGCCGGCCATTCCCATGGTGGCGCAGGCGCTGAATCTGTCGCGCGCAGAAGTCCACGGCGTGTTCACCTTCTACCATGATTTCCGCCACAAGCCGGCCGGCCGCCACGTGCTGAAGCTGTGCCGCGCCGAGGCCTGCCAGGCTGCCGGTGGCGATGCGCTGGCCGCGCGCGCTGAAGCGAAGCTCGGCGTCTCGCTCGGCAACACCACTGCGGATGATCGCGTCACGCTGGAGCCGATCTACTGCCTCGGGCTGTGCTCGACCGCGCCGTCGGCGATGCTCGACGGCCGCCTCGTCGGCCGTCTCGACGAGAAGCGCCTCGATGCGCTGGTTGCGGAGGCGCAACGATGACAATGAAAATTTTCGTCCCGCGCGATGCGACGGCCATCGCCGTCGGCGCCGATGAGGTTGTCGCAACATTCGAGCAGATCGCAGAGAAGCGCGGCCTGCCGATCGAGATCGTCAGGACCGGCTCGCGCGGACTGCATTGGCTGGAGCCGATGGTCGAGGTGGCGACCCCTGAGGGCCGCGTCGCTTACGGCCCGGTGAGCGCCGAGGACGTCGCCTCCGTGCTCGAGTCCATGGCGAACAACGGGCCGCACGCGCTGCGGCTCGGCGTCGCAGACGAAATTCCCTGGCTCAAGCGCCAGACCCGCCTCACCTTCGCCCGTTGCGGCGTGATCGATCCGCGCTCGCTCGAGGATTATCGCGCCCATGGCGGCTACAAGGGGCTGGAGCGCGCGCTCTCGCTCGGCTCGGACGCGATCCTCACTGAGGTCACCGCCTCCGGCCTGCGCGGCCGCGGCGGCGCCGGCTTCCCGACCGGCATCAAGTGGAAGACGGTCGCGCAAGCCAAGGCTGACCGCAAATTCATCGTCTGCAATGCCGACGAAGGCGACAGCGGCACCTTCGCCGACCGCATGATCATGGAAGGCGATCCCTTCCTCGTCATCGAGGGCATGACGACGGCCGGCATCACCGTCGGCGCCACCAAGGGCTACATCTACATCCGCAGTGAATATCCGCACGCGGTCGCGGCAATGAATGCCGCGATATCAGCAGCGCGGCGCGGCGGCTATCTCGGCGACAAGATCGGCGGCTCGACCTATAGCTTCGACATGGACGTGCGCGTCGGCGCCGGCGCTTACGTCTGCGGTGAGGAGACTTCGCTGCTTGAGAGCCTCGAAGGCCGCCGTGGCCTGGTGCGCGCCAAGCCGCCGCTACCGGCCCATCACGGCCTGTTCGGCAAGCCCACCGTTATCAACAACGTGCTGTCGTTCGCGGCCACTCCCTTCATCCTCGCCGAAGGCGCCAAGGCCTATGCGGATTTCGGCATGGGCCGTTCGCGCGGCACGATGCCGATCCAGCTTGCCGGCAACATCCGCCAGGGTGGGCTGTTCGAAACGGCGTTCGGCGTCACGCTCGGCGAGCTTGTCGACGACATCGGCGGCGGCACGTTCACCGGCCGCCCGGTTCGCGCCGTGCAGGTCGGCGGCCCGCTTGGCGCCTATTTCCCTCGCGCGCTGTTCGACACCCCGTTCGACTATGAAGCGTTCGCCGCACGCGACGGCCTGATCGGCCATGGCGGCATCGTCGTGTTCGACGACAGCGTCGACATGCGCAAGCAGGCTCGTTTTGCCATGGAATTCTGCGCAGTAGAATCCTGCGGCAAATGCACGCCCTGCCGAATCGGCTCGACCCGCGGCGTCGAGACCATCGAGAAGATCATCCGCGGCGAGCGCGTCAGCGAAAACCTCGCGCTTGTCGAAGACCTCTGCAGCACCATGAAATTCGGCTCGCTCTGCGCACTCGGCGGCTTCACGCCGTACCCCGTGCTCAGCGCATTGAAGCACTTCCGGGAGGATTTCGCTCCCATCCCGACCACGCTTCAGGCCGCGGAATAGGAGAACGACAATGTCTCTGATCGAAGAAATCGACTACGGCACGCCGCGCTCCAAATCGGAAGCGATGGTGACGCTGATCATCGACGGCAACCAGGTCACGGTGCCCGAGGGAACCTCGATCATGCGGGCCGCGATGGATGCAGGCCACCAGATCCCCAAACTCTGCGCGACCGACATGGTCGATGCCTTCGGCTCCTGCCGGCTCTGCGTCGTCGAGATCGAAGGCCGCGCCGGCACGCCGGCCTCCTGCACCACGCCTGTCATGAACGGCCTCGTCGTCCACACCCAGAGCGAGCGGCTGAAGAAGCTGCGCAAGGGCGTGATGGAGCTCTATATCTCCGACCATCCGCTGGACTGCCTCACCTGCGGCGCCAATGGCGATTGCGAATTGCAGGACATGGCCGGCGCCGTGGGCCTGCGCGAGGTGCGCTACGGCTATGAGGGCGAGAACCACGTCTTCGCCAAGACACCTGGCAAGTCCAACGGCGAAATCAACGCCGCCTGGATGCCGAAGGACGAGTCCAACCCCTATTTCACCTACGATCCCTCCAAGTGCATCGTCTGCTCGCGCTGCGTCCGCGCCTGCGAGGAAGTGCAAGGCACGTTTGCGCTGACCGTCTCCGGCCGCGGCTTCGACAGCCGCGTCTCGCCCGGCATGAGCGAGAGCTTCCTCGGCTCCGAATGCGTCTCCTGCGGCGCCTGCGTGCAGGCCTGCCCGACTGCGACGCTCACGGAAAAGTCGGTGATCGAGATCGGCCAGCCCGAGCATTCCGTCGTCACCACCTGCGCCTATTGCGGCGTCGGCTGCACCTTCAAGGCCGAGATGCGCGGCGAGGAAGTCGTACGCATGGTGCCGTATAAGGACGGCAAGGCCAATCGCGGCCATTCCTGCGTCAAGGGTCGCTTCGCCTGGGGCTATACCAATCACAAGGAGCGCATCCTCAATCCGATGATCCGCGAGCGGATCGAGGATCCCTGGCGCGAAGTGTCCTGGGATGAAGCGTTCTCCTTTGCCGCGGCCAAGATGCGCGGCATTCAGAAGAAATACGGCCGTGACGCCATCGGCGGCATCACCTCGTCCCGCTGCACCAATGAAGAAACCTACCTGGTGCAGAAGCTGATCCGCGCCGGCTTCGGCAACAACAATGTCGACACCTGCGCCCGCGTCTGCCACTCCCCGACCGGCTATGGTCTTTCGGTCACCTTCGGCACCTCCGCCGGCACGCAGGATTTCGACTCGGTCGAGAGTACCGACGTCGCCATGATCATCGGCGCCAACCCGGCCTCGGCGCACCCCGTCTTCGCCTCCCGCCTGAAGAAGCGGCTGCGCCAGGGCGCCAAGCTGATCGTGATCGATCCGCGCCGCACCGAGATGGTGGAGTCGCCGCATGTGAAGGCGCTGCATCTGCCGCTGATGCCCGGCACCAACGTCGCCGTCGTGACGGCGCTGGCGCATGTCATCGTCACCGAAGGTCTCGTCAACGAGACCTTCGTGCGCGAGCGCTGCGACTGGACCGAGTTCGAGGAATGGGCTGCCTTCGTCGCCCAGCCCAAGCACAGCCCGGAAGCAACTGCCATCCTCACCGGCGTCGATCCGAAGACCTTGCGCGAAGCGGCCCGCATCTACGCCACCGGCGGCAATGGCGCGATCTATTACGGACTCGGCGTCACCGAGCACAGCCAGGGTTCGACCACGGTGATCGCGATCGCCAACCTCGCAATGGCGACTGGCAATATCGGCCGTCCCGGCGTCGGGGTGAACCCGCTGCGCGGCCAGAACAACGTGCAGGGCTCTTGCGACATGGGCTCGTTCCCGCACGAGTTGCCCGGCTACCGTCACATCTCGGGCGATGCCGTGCGCGACCAGTTCGAGGCGCTCTGGAACGTCAAGCTCAACCCGGAGCCGGGCCTGCGCATTCCCAACATGTTCGATGCCGCCATCGAAGGCACGTTCATGGGGCTCTATGTGCAGGGCGAGGACATCCTGCAATCCGATCCCAACACAAAGCATGTGGTGGCGGCGCTGTCGGCGATGGAATGCGTCATCGTCCACGACCTCTTCCTCAACGAGACCGCGAACTACGCCCACGTCTTCCTGCCCGGCTCGAGCTTCCTCGAGAAGGACGGCACCTTCACCAATGCCGAACGCCGCATCCAGCGCGTGCGCAAGGTGATGTCGCCGAAGAATGGCATGGCCGACTGGGAGGTCACCATCGCGCTCGCCAAGGCGATGGGCTTCGAGATGAGCTACAGCCATCCGTCCGAGATCATGGACGAGATCGCGGCGCTGACGCCGACCTTCTCCGGCGTTTCCTACGCCAAGCTCGACGAGCTCGGCTCGGTGCAGTGGCCCTGCAACGAGAAGGCGCCGGAGGGCACGCCGGTGATGCATATCGACGGCTTCGTCCGCGGCAAGGGCAAGTTCGTCGTCACCGAGTATGTCGCGACCGACGAACGCACCGGCCCCCGCTTCCCGCTGCTGCTCACCACCGGCCGCATCCTCAGCCAGTACAATGTCGGTGCGCAGACACGGCGCACCGAGAACGTGGTCTGGCACGCCGAGGATCGGCTCGAGATCCATCCGCACGATGCCGAGCAGCGCGGCGTGCGCGACGGCGACTGGGTGCGGTTGCAGAGCCGCGCCGGCGAGACCACGCTGCGCGCGGAGCTCACCGACCGCGTCGCGCCCGGCGTCGTCTACACCACGTTCCACCACCCGGACACGCAGGCCAACGTGATCACGACCGACTATTCGGACTGGGCGACCAACTGCCCGGAATACAAGGTCACGGCGGTGCAGATCTCGCCGTCGAACGGCCCGTCCGACTGGCAGAAGAGCTACGACGAGCAGGCGCGGCACTCCCGCCGCATCGCGCCGGCCGAGGCCGCGGAGTAGCCACATGCACATGCCGGTCCAGGCCATCGACCGCGAGATCTGGCGCGACGGTGTCGCGTCCGAAGGGACGCGGCTGATCCCCGAGGAGACGCCGCTGGCGCTGACCTACAATGGCGGCACCTATGCCGTCATGATGGGGACGCCGCAGAACCTCGAGGATTTTGCCGTCGGCTTCAGCCTGGACGAAGGCATCATCAAATCGGTCGACGACATCAAGTCGCTCGAAATGGTCCGCCTCGACGACGGCATCGAGCTGCGCATGTGGCTCGAGCAGGACAACGCCGCGCGCATCAGCGAGCGCCGCCGTCACATCGCCGGCCCAACCGGCTGCGGCATCTGCGGCATCGACTCCATTGCAGAAGCCATACGGCCCGCGGCCATCGTGCCGCTGGGCCAGACCTTCGCGCCCGAGCAGATCATGGCGGCGATGCAGACCATCGCTCCCCTGCAAGCGATCAACATCCAGACCCGCGCGGTCCACGCGGCGGCCTTCTGGTCGCCCTCGAACGGCATCGTGGCCCTGCGCGAGGACGTCGGCCGGCACAACGCGCTGGACAAGCTCGCAGGCTCGCTGGCACGCAACCGGACGGACGCCAGCGCCGGCATGGTTCTGCTGACGAGTCGCGTTTCGGTGGAGATGGTGCAGAAGACGGCCGCCATCGGCGCGCCGGTGATGGTCGCGGTCTCCGCCCCCACCGCGCTCGCGGTCCGCACCGCGGAAGCCGCCGGCATTACGCTGATCGCAATTGCCCGCAGCGACGGGTTTGAAGTGTTCACGCACCAGGGCCGCGTCACGGCTCATCGTGCTCCGGAGATCATCGATGTCGTCGCCTGACCGCCTCGTCTACATGGCCAACCAGATCGGCACGTTCTTCCGCAGCCAGGGCCACGACAAGGCCGTGCCGGGGATCGCCGACCACATCAAGAAGTTCTGGGATCCCCGGATGAAGCGCGCGATCTTCGCGCATCTCGACGCCGGCGGCGCAGGCCTCGAGCCGAACGTGCTCGAAGCCCTCACCTCGCTCAAGCAGACGACTTCCCTTCCAGAAGCGCACTGAAGACGCGTCGCACTTCGCCCTGCGTCTCCTTCACGCGCGCCTCCAGCGACGAGAAATCCGGCGCATCGCCGGCGCGCGCCATCACACGCTGAAGGTCGGTGCCCGCCGTTTCCGGTTTGAAGCCGTCGCTGACGCAGAGCCGCAGGATCTGCGTCAGATCATGATAGAGCCGCGCCGCAGCGCGCAGGATCTCCGCCTCCGAGTGCGGGAGCACGCCGAGCTTGGCGGCATTGTCCAACACCTGCACCGTGCTGACATCGAGAATATCCGGCTTATCATGGGCATGCACGAGCTGGAGATATTGCGCGATGAAGTCGATATCGACCATGCCGCCGGAGGCATATTTCAGGTCCCAATAGTCGGTCTCGCCCTTCTCCTGCGCGATTGCGCGGCGCATATCGGCGACGTCGTTGGCGGTGACCGAGGGGTCGCGGCGGCGGGTCAGGACCTCGCGGATGATGCTCTCGATCCGCGCGGTGAATTCGGGCGATGCCGAGACCACGCGCGCGCGCGTCAACGCCATATGCTCCCAGGTCCAGGCCTCGTTGGCCTGATAGTCCGCGAAGGAGACGAGGCTCGATGCGACCGGACCGGCGCGTCCCGAAGGACGCAGCCGCATGTCGATCTCGTAGAGCACGCCGTAATTGGTGCGGGTCGTGAAGGCGCTGATCAGGCGCTGGGTGAAGCGGGCAAAGTAATGCGCGCCCTGGAGTGATTTCTGGCCGTCGGAGTCCGGATTGTCGCTGTCGAAATCATAGAGCAGGATCAGATCGAGATCCGAGGACGCCGTCATCTCGCGGCTGCCGAGCCGGCCCATCGCGATGATGGCGGTCTCCTGCCCCTTGATCCGCCCATGCTGGGCGGCAAAGCGATCGGCGACGAGGCCGTGCACGGTGTGGACGATGCCCTCGGCGACGTCGGCAAAGGCCGTGCTCGCCTGTTGCGCCGAGACGGTGCCCGAGAGGATGCGCGTGCCGATCAGGAACAGACTCTCCTGCCCGAACAGGCGCAGGCGGTCCAAAAACTCCTCGTACGAGCCCGCATCCTGCACCGTGGTCGCAAGCCGCGCCGACAATTCCCGCTTGTCCGGCATGGCGCCGAAGAAGCGCGGATCGATCAGGCCGTCCATCAGTTGCGGCTGCCGCGCCAGCATCTCGCCAAGCCGGGGCGCCGCACCGAGCACGAGCGCGACGAGCGCCACGAGATCGCGGTTCTGGCCGAGCAGCGTGATCAGCCGGCCGCCGCGCTGGAGCGCCTGAAGGAATTGGTCGAACGCCACGACGGCGCGGTCGGGCTCCTCGGCACGCGCGAGGCCGTCGATCAGGGCCGGCACGAATTCGACGAAGGCGTTTCGCGTCTGCTCGTTGCGGAAGACGCGGTAGTCGCCGGTGAGCCAGTCACAGACGGTCTGCGCCACGGCGGCGGGCTTCTTGAATCCGAGCGTCGTCAGGTGCTGGAGCAAGCGCGGGTCGTCGGGACCTGCGCGATAGTCGATCGCGGGCAGGCTTGCCGTGCCGGTCGGGTCATCGCCCTCGAACAGCTTTTCGTAGTGGGCTTGCACGATCTCGAGCTGTCGCAGCAGGTCGCGCGCGAAGGCCTCGCGGCTGTCATAGCCGAAGAACCAGGCAAGGCGTTCGACCGCCTCCTTGTCTTCCGGCAGCGCATGGGTCTGCTCGTCGGCGATCATCTGGAGACGATGCTCGACCCGGCGCAGAAATTCGTAGGCCGTGGTCAGCTCGTCACGCGCGGCGGAGGTGATCCAGTTGCTGGACGCGAGGATGTTGAGCGCGGCGAGCGTCGGCCGCACCCGCAATTCCGGATGCCGGCCGCCGGCGATCAGCTGCTGGGTCTGGGCGAAGAATTCGATCTCGCGGATGCCGCCACGGCCGACCTTGACGTTGTGGCCTTCGACCGCGATCTCGCTCTGGCCGCGATAGGTCTGCATTTGCCGCTTCATGTCGTGCACATCGGCAAGTGCTGCGAAGTCAAGATGCTTGCGCCAGACGAAGGGCGCGATTTCGGCCAGCAGCGCCGCACCCGCGTTGGAATCACCGGCGCAGGCACGCGCCTTGATCATCGCGGCGCGCTCCCAGGTGCGCCCTTCCCGCTCGTAATAGTTCAGCGCGGCATCTCGCGAGATCGCCACTTGCGTAGACGACGGGTCAGGCCGGAGCCGCAGGTCGACGCGGAAGACGTAGCCGTCATAGGTGCGCTGCTGGAGAATGCGCGCCATGGCTTGCGTCACCCGGACGAAGAATGGTTGCGGCTCGATGTCGGGCGCAAGCGTCGTGGCATCAGGATCGAAGAACACGATGAGATCGATGTCGCTGGAATAGTTCAGCTCGCCGGCGCCCATCTTGCCCATGGCGAGCACGATCAGGCCGCAGCCGATCTCCGGCGCCTCGGGATCAGGCGGCACGAGCTTTCCGCGTGCGGCTTCCTGTCGCAGCAGGTACTGCAGCGCCGCCTGCACCGAGGACACCGCAAGATCGGTCAGCGCGGCTGTCACCCGCATCACCGGCCAGACTCCGCCGATGTCGCACAACGCGATCAGGAGCGCCGCCTCCGCCTTCATCCGGCGAAGCAGCCGCATCACCTCGGATTCGTCGGGGGCGGCGAGCACCGCGCCCCTCGCCTCCGCGATCAGCGCAGCGAGATGCGCATCCGGTTCGCATTCGAGCAGCCGGATCAGGCGCAGCGGATCGGCGCGCACCAGATCGAACAAATAAGGCGAGAATTCCGCGATCCCGGTGAGAATAGTCCGGGCAAAAGGATGGACCAGCAAGGCCTCCAGACGCGCCGACTGTGCCGGCTCAAGCTCGGCCAGCCAGCCTTCAAAACGTCGTTCGTCGGTTGTGGAAGCGGCAATATGGGGAGCCTCCGCGAAGCGCGCGGCCAGGCCCTCACCATGCTTGTCCGCGTTTCCCGGCGCGGAGTGGTTCATGCCACCTTCTGTGGCACATCCGGTATTGAAGGAGCAACCCTGTCGCCGGCCCCCGCGCGCGCCGGCAGCAGCAGCGTGGCGACGAGACCGGGCTGCGCATCGCCCAGCCGCAATTCGCCGCCATGCAATGTGGCGACGGCAGACGCGAGGCTGAGGCCGAGGCCGGAGCCCGGCATGGTGCGGCTCGCCTCCAGCCGGACGAATCGCTCGACGGCGTGCTTGCGATCGGCCTCGGGGATTCCGGGGCCGCGGTCGGTGACGCTGAGCAGCACCCGGTCGCCCTCGCGCTTCGCCTCGATCGTGATCTGACGGGCGTCCATGCTGACGACGGTTCCCGCCGACTGCGCGGCCGGCTTGCCATATTTGATCGCGTTCTCGACGAGATTGGCGACCGCCTGGCTGATCAATTCGCGATTGCCGTGGATGGGCGCGGCTTGCGTCTTCACCTTCAAGGTCATGCCGTCGTCTTCGGCCAGCGGCTCGTAGAGCTCGTGAATGCCGTTGGCGACATCGGCCGCGTCGAAATCATCCATGTTGCCGCGTGCCTGCCCGGACTCCGCGCGCGCGATCATCAGCAGCGCGTTGAAGGTGCGGATCAGTCCGTCGGATTCCTCGATAGTCCGCTCCAGCGCCGCGCGGTAGTCGGCCTCGCAGCCCGATTTCGCCAGCGCCTCCTCGGCGCGGTTGCGCAAGCGCGTCAGCGGCGTCTTGAGATCGTGGGCGATGTTGTCGGAGACCTCCTTCAACCCCGCCATCAGCGCCTCGATCCGCTCCAGCATGGCGTTGAGGTTTTCGGCGAGGCGGTCGAGCTCGTCGCCGCTGCGCCCGACGGGCAGGCGCTCGCTGAGATCGCCGATCATGATGCGATGGGCCGTGCCGGACATCGCATCGATGCGCGTCAGCACCCTGCGCGCGACAAAGACGCCGCCGCCGAGGCCAAGCACCACGACGATCAGCACCGACCACTGCGCCGCCTTCGCCACGATGCCGAACAGGCGCCGCCGCTCGGCGAGGTCGCGTCCGATCAGAAGCCGGAAGCCGTTTTCCAATTCGGTGACCCGCACGAGCGCGCGATGATCGCGGTCATCCGCGTCCTCGATCCGCCGATAAGCGGTTTCCGACCAGCCGCGCGTTGCCATCACGCCCGGCGCCAGCGAGCCGACATTGCCGGCAACCGCCTGCCCGGTCGGCGTGGTCACGAGGTAGAGGTTGGCGCCCGGCCGCAGCGCGCGATATTCGATCGTGCGCACGAGGCCGAACAGGCCACGGCGTCCGTAGATCTCGTTGATCTCCGAAGTCTCGGCATTGACCGTCTGCGTGATCTCTTCGGTGATCAGCCGCCGCGTGTTCCAGGCGAAATAGCCCAGCAGCGAGGCCGCGAAAATCGCAAACAGGAACAGGTAGACCAGCGTCAGCCGGAATGCCGTGGTGCGGACGAGTTTACCGAATGCCGTCACGGATCATGTACCCGGCGCCGCGGATCGTGTGCAGCAGCGGCCGCTCGAATCCCTTGTCGATCTTTGAGCGCAGCCGCGAAATGTGCACGTCGATCACGTTGGTCTGTGGATCGAAATGATAGTCCCAGACATTCTCCAGCAGCATGGTGCGCGTCACCACCTGGCCGGCGTGCTTCATCAAATATTCGAGCAGGCGGAATTCGCGCGGCTGCAGCGTCAGCTCGTCCTTGCCGCGGGCGACGCGGTGGGAGAGCCGGTCGAGCTCGAGATCGCCGACACGATAGAGCGTATCCTCGGCCGGGCCGCCGCGGCGGCGCGACAGCACCTCGACGCGGGCGAGCAGCTCGGCGAAAGAATAGGGCTTTGGCAGATAGTCGTCGCCGCCGGCACGCAGACCCTTGATGCGGTCGTCGACCTGCCCGAGCGCAGAGAGAATCAGCACCGGGGTCGTATCGCCCTTGTCGCGCAGCAAGCCGATCAGCGACAGCCCGTCGCGCTTGGGCAGCATGCGATCGACCACCAGCACGTCGTAATCGCCGTCCTCGGCCATGGCGAGGCCCTCCTCGCCGTCACCGGCGTGGTCGGCAATGTGTCCGACCTCGCGAAACGCCTTCACGAGATAGTCGGCGGATTCGCGGTCGTCTTCGATGATGAGGAGGCGCATTGTGCGTTCGGCGGCGGTCAAGGAGGTCAACCTTCTCTGAACATGGCGCGAGCGGCAATCGCATGCAAGCCAAGCGAACGGGACTTGGGTAGGCAAAAAGGCGGGCGGTGAAGCTGGGGGGACCTCACCGCCCTAGGCCTTCCGACGGAGGGGGGCGTAATTCCACCGGAAGGTAGGCGTGGGGAGCAGGCGTTGCGCTGCTCCCCGGAAGCGTGCCGGCGGCGGGGGCGACTGATGCCGGCGACACCCTTCATCTCGTAAGCCTCCTGAGGCTTAAGCCTTGTTAGCCCTTGTTAGCCTTTGGCGATGGGCACCGCGACGAAGCGCGACTGGCCGCCGCTCTTCACGCGCATCAGGACGCTGTTCTTGTTGTCGGTCCGCGCCGTGTTGATGGCATCGCGAACGTCGCCAGCGGTGCTCACGCTCTTGCCGCCGACTTCGAGAATCACGTCGCCCTCCTTGAAGCCGCGTTCAGCGGCTGCGCTCTTCGGATCGACTTCGGTGACCACGACGCCGTCCTTGCCGGCGCCGGCCACGGAGTTGGCGGGCGCAACCGTCATGCCGAGCTTCGGCACGTCGGTGCCCTTGCTCGCGCCCTTGCCGCTGTCGCCATCGATGTCGGCCTTGGCCTCGACCGTGTTCGGCAGCTGGCCAAGGGTGAGGTTCACGACCTTGTCCTGGCCCTTGTGCAGCACGTTGAGCTTCACGGAGGCGCCGGGCGCCATTCCGCCGATGGTGCGGGCGAGCTCGCGGGCGTCCTTCACGGATTCGCCGTTGACCGACGTGATCACGTCGCCGGACTCGATGCCGGCCTTGGCCGCCGGACCATCCTTCTGCGGCTCAGCCACCAGCGCACCTTCGGCCTTCTTCATGCCGAGGCTGTCGGCGATGTCCGAGGTGACAGGCTGGATCTGAACGCCGATCCAGCCGCGGCTGACCGAACCCTTGTCCTTGAGCTGGGCGACCACGCTCTTGACGGTGTTGGCGGGGATCGAGAACGCGATGCCGACGCTGCCGCCGGAGGGCGAGTAGATCGCGGTGTTGACGCCCATCACCTCGCCGTTGGTGTCGAAGGCCGGACCGCCGGAATTGCCCTTGTTTACGGGCGCGTCGATCTGAATGAAATCGTCATAGGGGCCGTTGCCGATGTCGCGGCCGCTGGCCGAAACGATGCCCGCGGTGACGGTACCGCCGAGCCCGAAGGGATTGCCGACCGCGAGCACCCAGTCGCCGATCCGCGGCTTGCTGTCGGCGAGCTTGGCGAACGGGAAATTCGAGCCGCCCTCGACCTTGATCAAAGCGAGATCCGTACGCTGGTCGGTGCCGATCACCTTGGCGCTGTAGGTCTTGCCGTCGTCGGTGGTGACCTCGACCTTGTCGGCGCCGTCGACCACGTGGTTGTTGGTCACGGCAAAGCCGTCAGCCGAGATGAAGAAGCCGGAGCCCTGCCCCTGCACGACGCGGCCACGGCCGCCCTTCTGGCCAGGGAATCCATCGGGACCGCCGAAGCGGCGGAAGAAGCGCTCCATCGGAGAGCCCGGCTGGAACGGCGAGGCGGAATCATCGCCGTCGTCGTTGCTCGCGGCCTTCTCCTTGATGTTGACCTTCACCGAGATAACCGAGGGCTTCACGCGCTCGACGATGTCGGCGAAGCCGAGCGGACGTTCGACCTTCTTGACCTCGTTGTTGACCTGCGCGTGCGCCGGGCTGGAGAACAGGTCGGCGGGCGACGTCGACGGGCTGAAGCCGTGGACGGCGATGCCGAGGCCGGCGACGACCGAGGCCATCAGCGCGATCCTTCGGGCGGAAAACACCGAACGGCGGGGCTGCCGGTAGGACGGAAGGTTGGTGAGATCGGGACGGTCGGTCATGCAGGTCTCCAGGGCCTTGAAATCCATTTGGTGCCGGATGGCGGCACCTTACGAACCTGAACATGGGGACTTCCGCCTTACCGCGCGCTGGCTGCGGGGTTAAACTTTTGTAATAAAGACCGTACCGGCATGCGGCAGTTTAGCCGCAGCTCAAAAATCGTGGTTTGACAGGAACTTGACACGGTTCCCGAAAACCACGTCGACCGCCCTTGATCGCAGCTAACGCGATGTCGCGTCGTCCGACATCAATGCGGCGAGCCGCACCTCTTCGTCGGGCGTCAGCGGTGGTGGTGGTCCGTCTGCACCGCTTCGCGCGCGGCGTCGGTTCTGCCGCCACAGCGCCAAGCCGCCACCGGCGAGCAGCAGCGGCGCGAGCAGCCAGAGCAGCACGGTCTGCCGTTCGAAGCGCGGCTTCAGCAGCACGAACTCGCCGTAACGGGCGACCAGGAAGTCGAGCACCTGCGCGTTGCTGTCGCCGGCCGCGATCCGTTCGCGCACGAGAAGACGCAGATCGCGCGCGAGTGGCGCATCGGAATCGTCGATCGACTGGTTCTGGCAGACCATGCAGCGCAGCTCGCGCGACAATTCGCGCGCGCGGGCCTCCTTGACCGGATCAGACATGATCTCGTCAGGCTGCACGGCGTAGGCCGCTGGAGCGGCCAGCAGTACAAGCGCGACGAACGCGACCATCATCCGGCGCATCGCGTCACTCCGCCGGTTGCAGGCGTTGCTTGGCTCGCGCCGGTTTCGGCGCGCCGACCCGCAAGCGCCGATCGGACAGCGACAGCATGCCGCCGAACGCCATCAGTACCGGTCCCCACCAGATCAAGAGCACGAACGGCTTGTGATAGATGCGCACGGCGATCGCGCCCTCGGCGGTAACGTCACCGAGCGAGATGTAGAGCTGGCTCGCGCCGCGGGTCAGAAGCGCAGCCTCCGTGGTGGAGGAGCCGCGCGTCGTAAAGCTGCGCTTCGACGGCGTCATGACGCTGAGCGCTTCGCCGTCCCGGGTGACGTTGAACTGGGCGACCATCTCGCGGTAGTTCGGCCCCTGGCGTTCGAGCAGGCCGTCGAGCTTCAGATCATATCCGGCGACCTGCGCAACGTCGTTCGGTTTCATGGTCGCGATATATTCGCTGTTCCAGGTGGTCTCGCAGACGATCCCGATCAGCGCGACACCGAGACCGGCATGCGCGAACACGGTCCCCCATGCCGAGCGCGGCAGGCCGCGGGCGCGGTGCAGCGACGTTGCGAACGGCAGGCGAAACAACCCGGTTCGTTCGGCCAAGTCAGTCAGGGCACCGGCGATGACGAAGACCCCAAGCCCGATCGCCAACGGCGCCAGCGCGCTGCCGCCACGCGTCCAGGCCCAGACAAGGGCGATCACGACGAGCCCGGCGACACCGGCCGCGAGCAGGCGCTGGGTGACGCCGAGCAGATCGCCGCGTTTCCACGCCAGCATCGGCCCGAACGGCACGGCGAGCAACAGCAGAACGAACAGCGGGACGAAGCTGAGATTGTAGAATGGCGCGCCGACCGACATCTTGAAGTCGGCGAGCACTTCCATCGCCAGCGGATAGAGCGTTCCGAACAGCACGACCGCACAGGCCACGGTGAGCAGCAGATTGTTCAGCACCAGTGCGCCCTCGCGCGAGATCGGCGCAAACAGACCACCCTGTTTCAACGAAGTCGCGCGTCCCGCGAACAGCGACAGGCTGCCGCCGATGAACACGCAGAGGATCAGCAGAATGAACACGCCGCGGGTCGGATCGTTGGCGAAGGCGTGCACGGAGGTGATGACGCCCGAGCGCACCAGGAAGGTGCCGAGCAGCGACAGCGAGAAGGTCAGGATCGAAAGCAGGATGGTCCAGACCTTCAGCGCGTTGCGCTTCTCCATCACCAGCGCCGAGTGCAACAGCGCCGTGCCGGCGAGCCACGGCATCAGCGAGGCGTTCTCGACCGGGTCCCAGAACCACCAGCCGCCCCAGCCGAGCTCGTAATAGGCCCAGTAGGAGCCCATCGCGATGCCGAGCGTCAGGAAGATCCAGGCGACCAGCGTCCACGGCCGCACCCAGCGCGCCCAGGCCGCATCGATCCGCCCCTCGATCAGCGCCGCGGTCGCGAACGAAAACGAGATCGAGAAGCCGACATAGCCGAGATAGAGCATCGGCGGATGCACGGCGAGACCGATGTCCTGCAGCACCGGATTGAGATCACGCCCCTCGATCGGCGGATTGACGATGCGCAGGAACGGATTCGAGGTGATCAGGATGAAGAGATAGAAGGCGCTCGCGATCCAGGCCTGCACGCTAAGCACATGCGCGCGCAGCGACAGCGGCAGATTGTTGCCGAAGGCGGCGACCAGCCCGCCAAACAGCGCCAGGATCGACACCCACAGCAGCATCGAGCCTTCATGGTTTCCCCACACGCCGGTGATCTTGTAGATCAACGGCTTCATGGAGTGGGAATTCTCGTAGACATTGGCGACGGAGAAATCCGAGTTCACGTGCAACGTCACGAGCGCAATGAACGACGCGCCGACGAACAGGAGCTGCGCCAGCGCGGTGGAGCGCGCCACGTTCATCAGCGCTGGATCGCGCAAGCGTGCGCCGATCATGGGCACGAAGGACTGGATCAGCGCCAGCGCGAGCGCCAGCACCAGCGCGTAATGTCCGGCTTCTGCGATCACCGCACCGCTCCCTGCGAATTGCCCTGCGCCGTGGTCGCCGAAGGCTTTGCACCGTAATCGTCCTTCCAGTGCCCCTGCTTCTTCAGGGCGTCGGCGACGTCCTTGGGCATGTAGGTCTCGTCGTGCTTGGCCAGCACGGTGTCGGCCTTGAACACGCCATTGGCATCGAGCGCGCCTTCGGCGACGACGCCCTGCCCTTCACGGAACAGATCAGGCAGGATGCCCTTGTAGGCGACGGGCAGCTTGGCACCGCCGTCGGCCACCTCGAACGTCACCGCGAGATTGTCACCGCGCTGGAGCGAGCCCGGCTGCACCAGGCCGCCGAGGCGAAACCGCTTGCCGGGCGCGACATGCTTCTCGGCGACCATGGTCGGGGTCGAGAAGAACACGATGGAGTCGCGAAGTGCGTTGAGCACCAGGGCCGCTGCGAGCGCGAGCACGGCGAGCGAGCCGCCGATGATGGTCATACGTCGCTGCTTGCGCGTCATGGCGTATCCGTTCTCCGCTCGTCCCGTGCTGCGACTGTCATCCGTCGAGCCCGAGAGTCTTGAGGCCTTCATTGAGCTGGCGCAGCCGCTCGGAATCCTTGGCGACCGCCTGACGTGCGTCGGTCGAGGCGCCCAGCGCCTTGTCGCGATCCCCCATCACCAGATAGGCGCGCACCAGACGCAGCCAACCTTCGACATCGTCGCCGTTCTGCTTGAGGCGCGTGGCGAGACGTTCGACCATGCTGCGGATCATCGCGTTGCGATCGCCGTCGTTCATCTCCTTGGACGCTGCGATCGTCTCGTCGGACAGCGCCGGCATCGTCACGCCGCCACCGCCGACCCGCGCGAGCGAGGTCTGCACCAGCGGCCGCCACGGCGCATCCGCCGGTGCCTTCGCCAGCAGCGCGCGCCAGATATTGGCGGCATCATCCTTGCGGCCGTCCTGCTCCGCGGCGAGCCCGAGGAAGTAGTTCGCCTTGGGATCGTCGGCGTTGAGCGCATGCGCACGCTCGAACTCGGTCTTGGCTTCCGCCGTCACCACGCCGCTGGCCGCGGCCGTGATCGCCTCGCCGAGATCGGAGCGACGCTCCGGACTCTCGCCGTTATAGGTGATCGAATTGCGATAGGCGCGCACGGCCTCGTCGAAGCGGCCAAGCCGCTCCAGCACCGGCGCGAGCACGTTCCAGCCGCGGCCGTCGGCCGGATTCTTTTCCAGGTGCTGCTGGACCTGCACCACGAGGTTCTCGAGCGACTGCGTCATGCCGGGCGCCGCCCCCCGCTCCCGCTGCGCCAGCGGGAAATCGCGAAGCGCGGGCGAGCCGAGCGGAACGTAGATCGCGGCCGCCACCAAAGGCAGGCCGACCAGCGCCAGCACGGCGGCCGCGCGGCGCCATTTCAGACTGGACGTCGGCACGAGCGCAGACTCGCTGCCGGCGGCGGCGAGCAGCCTGCGGCTGATCTCGACGCGCGCCGCCTCGGCTTCAGGTGCCGCGATCAGTCCTGCCGCGAGATCACGCTCAATCTCGGCCAGCTGATCCTTGTAGACTGCGACCTCGCTGCCTTGATTGTCAGGACGCGCGCCACGGCCGAGCGGCCAGAGCACGGCGAATATCGCCGCGACCGTCATCAGCGCGAACACGAACCATTGCGTCATCTGGCAAGCTTCCGGCAGCGCGCGAGCCGCGCCTGTAGCTGGCTTTACACCAGGGCCGGACGATGCGGCAATTGACAATTGTCAATTTGGCGCGAGCGCACACAGTCCCGAAACGGTGAAAATCCAACGGCTTAGCCGATCTCGAAGTCCGCGCTTTGCGCAGCGTCCTCGCCGTGCCCGTTGAAGGCCCTCAAGAAGTATGTTCCCGGCTCGATTGCGTCAGGCAATCTGATCCGCAACGCCCCGACGGGAACAGGCGATGCAACCCTGGTGACGGTCTCAGGCAGTTGCCGACCGCTTGCCTTCTCGACCAGCACCACCTTCGCGCCGACCATCAGCCTTTGATATTTGGCAACAATGATGCGGTTTTCAATTTCGATGGAGCTGATAACGGGTTTCATGCGCCCACAGATAGAAATTCCAGAAGCTTGCACGGCGACCGTAGGGCCCACAGCCGACAGCTGTCAACCACAAATTGTGATCACGAAAAGATGCGCTTGAATCAGCTTGCGCGGGTCGATTTGCGCTCGCCCGTCGCCGCATTCTCTGCCGCGCGGCTCATCAGCGAGGCGTAATCATCGCCGAACAGCACCTGGCAGAAGCGGATCGCGGCCTGCACCTGCTGCTGCCGGTAAGTGCGAACCTTGTGATCGGCGGCGCGCAGCGACTGCACCAGTTGCTCGGTCGACCGCTCGACATATTGCTGCAGATCGGAATAGGTGCGCAGCGTCACCTCGTTGATCGCAAGTTCGCTGGCGTAGTTGCGGCAGGTTGCGACGAAATCGATCAGCGCCACGGTTTCCTCGACTTCGGTGCTGTCGATCCGCGCGCCCGGCGGAATGTCCTTCTCGGGGCGCTGGCGCAGGATGCGGCGGACGCGGCCGGGAACGCTGTCGATCTCGGACTGCAGCGCGTTGGAGATGTCGGCCCGGATCGAGGTCAGCCGCTTGCCCCAGGCGGAATCGTTGCGCAGGTCGAGCTCGGTGCGCAGGCCGCGGACGCCGTCATGCAGCGCTTTCAGATTGTCGGCGACGGTCTCGAAATGGCCGCGCTTGATGTCCATGCGCAAATTGGCGGCAACGCGGGCCAGATCGTGCAGGGCCATCGTAACAGCCACGCCGTAGGGCGTCGCCGCGACGCGGATCTCGTCGTCGGACGCGGCGATCTTGATGGCGAGGCGAATAATCTGCCACGGCGCGGTCATGCGCTGGACCACCACTGTCAGCGCAAATGGCAGCATCTGCGGGGTCTGGAGCACGGGAATGTTGAGAGCTGCGGTCACCGAGGCGATCTGGGGCTCGCCGAATGTGCGCAGGAAGCGCGGCAGCTTTTCATTGAGCGTACCCATGGCCTCGCGAACGGCGAGCACGGCGCCGATCGAATAGAGATCCTCGATCACGCTGGGCGGACCGACACGGGCGAGCGCGCGCGACTTGTCGCCGCCGCCGGGCCCCGTCAGCTCGAAGATGGCGTCCGCAGCCACCGCGTGGAGCTTGAGCGCCAGCGCCTCGACCTGCCCCGCACTGTCGGACGCCGGCATGCGTGCCAGCGCCGCCTCGAATTCGTTGATCTTATCCGGGGCACCGTCGCGGCCGAGCCATTGCCAGATCGGATGCAGCGAGGAGCGTCGGATCTGGCCGACCCGGGTCGCGGCCCCGGCCTCGACCAGGAACGGTTCCAGCACCTGGAACAGCAGCCGCGACAGATCGTCTGTGCGCGGCGGCGGCACTTCGTCGGCCTCGGTCTTGCGCACGATCTTGCGCAGCTGCTCGAGCACGAGGGTCGCCACAGCGGTGTCCTGGCCGCGCTCGAGTGCGCGCTCGAACTCCCGCATCAGCAGCGCCTGCGCCTGCGGCGGGAGCTGCGCGAGATATTCCCTCAGCCGCTCGATCGATGTCTGGCTCATGCGCCCGGGTAATGCACGGTAAAATGGCGGACGTAGGATGCGTCCTGCGCGATCATAGGCGGGTGCGCCTTAAGAAGCCGTTGAGGAAGTCGCTCCGAATACCTCCGGTTTCGCCCGGAAGCCCAAATAATCGTTTGAGATCAGAGGATTATATTCCGGGCAGCACCAGCTCGGCCCGCAGGCCCCCGATCGGCGCGCTGCCGAGCGAGAGGCTGCCGCCATAGAGCGCGGCAAGGTCGGTCACGATCGACAGCCCGAGCCCGGAGCCCGGCTTGGACTCGTCGAGCCTTTTACCGCGCCGCGAGACCTGGGCGCGCTCGGCCTCGGAGAGGCCGCACCCGTCGTCATCGACGATGAGCCGCAGCCACGGGCCTGCGCCCGCCTGGGTCGGTGCCTCCACCAACACCTCGATGAAGACGCGCGAGGCCGCCCATTTGCAGGCATTGTCGACAAGATTGCCGACCATCTCCTCCAGATCCTGCCGCTCGCCCCGGAATTTCGCCGACGGATCGGCTTTGGCCTCGACGACGATGCCGCGGCCGCGGTGGATCTTCTCCATGGTCCGCCGCAACGCCTCGATGGCGGGGGCAACCTCCGTCACCGTGCCGACGATCGAGACGCGGGCCGCGATACGGGCGCGCTCAAGATGATGGGCGAGCTGGTTGCGCATCACGTCCGCCTGCTCCATCACCTTGGCCGCGAACGGGTCGGCGGCGTGCGTTCCGGCCTCGTTGACGATCACCGACAGCGGCGTCTTGATCGCGTGGGCGAGATTGCCGACGTGGGTGCGCGCGCGCTCCACGATCTCGCGATTGGCGTCGATCAGCGCGTTGGTCTCGCGCGCGAGCGGCGCGATCTCGACCGGGAATTCGCCTTCCAGCCGCTCCGCCCGCCCGGAGCGGATGTCGGCGATGGACTCCGAGATGCGCTTGAGCGGCGCGAGGCCGAAGCGGACCTGGAACACGGTCGTCAGCAGCAGCACGATGCCGAGCGCGGTGAAGGTGCCGCCGAGATAGTAATCGAAGCTGCGCGTCTCGTCGAAAATCTCGGTGGAGTCGCCGGCGACGCTGACCAGGTATTTGCCGTCGGCGCCGAGATCGACGGGACGCTCGACCATGCGCAAATTCTGCCCTTCCGGCCCATCGACATAAGCGAGGCGAATGCCGGCCGCGGTGAGCTCGGTGCCTTGATCCTCCAGCTTCGGCAGCTTCTTGTCCCAGAGCGAGCGCGAGGACCGCACCTCCGGCTTCTCGGTGTCGGTCCGCGTGATCTGCCAGTACCAGCCGGACAGCGGCAGCTCGAACAGGGGCTCGCCGAGCGACTGGAACTGACGGTCCGGCGGCTCGTCGGGGGTCGCGACCTCGGCGATCAGGGTGCGGAGATAGAGGTTGAGCCGGCGGTCGAAGGCACGCTCGGTGGCGTTCTTGTAGACCGACGACAGCACCACGCCGGTGATGGCCAGGATCACCACGAGCCAGGCGGTCGCCGACAGGAACAGTCGGTTGGCAAGCGAGCTGGCGGGCATCGGAATGATCCCGGAGGCGCGAGGTGGCGGCATGGCTTCGGCGGTCATGACCGGACCAAGGCCCGTGTCGGGCCGCCCGTCAAGCCCTTCAGGCGCCGGGGGCCGGCGGGGTCAGGAGATAGCCGAGACCGCGGACCGTCTGGATGATGTCGACGTCGAGCTTCTTGCGGATGCGGCCGACGAAGACCTCAATCGTGTTCGAGTCGCGATCAAAATCCTGGTCGTAGAGATGCTCGACGAGCTCGGTGCGCGACACGACGCGGCCAGAATGGTGCATCAGGTAGGCCAGAAGCCGATATTCGTGCGAGGTCATCTTGACGGGATTGCCGGAGACGCTGACCCGGCCGGTGCGGGTATCGAGCGTGACCGGGCCGCAGCTGAGTTCGCTCTGGGCATGGCCGGTCGAGCGGCGCAGCAGCGCGCGGATCCGCGCCAGCACCTCCTCCAGATGGAACGGCTTTGCGACGTAATCGTCGGCGCCGGCATCGAAGCCCTGGACCTTGTCGCTCCAGCGGTCGCGCGCGGTGAGGATCAGCACCGGCATGGTGCGGCCGTTGCGGCGCCAGGCCTCCAGCACCGAGATGCCGTCCTTTTTCGGCAGGCCGATATCGAGCACCACGGCGTCATACGGCTCGTTGTCGCCGAGATAATGCCCCTCCTCTCCGTCGAAGGCGCGGTCGACGACATAGCCGGCGTCCGTCAGCGCCTTGGTGAGCTGACGATTGAGATCGGGGTCGTCCTCAACAACGAGCAGGCGCACGCTTCTCTCCGAGATGGCTGCATCAACTACGCCAGAGATGAGCAATTCCGGCGTGAACTGAGTATGAACGCGGGGAACCGGTCGCGTTACTTTTTTGTCATTTACGATGTGTTCGAGACAGACGCGACTGCGCCCGCCAGGCCACCGGACGAGGCCTGTGGCATGGCGGGCGCAATGTGCCGCGTTAGCGGCTGAGTCGGAAGGTCCGCCCTTCCTGTAAGCCTGCCGTCAGGTCCGGAAGAACACGAACCAGATGACGGCGAGAATCAGGATCGCAAGCCCGGTCGAGATGGCGAGCAGCGCGGCCACCGACGGGCCAGGTTCGCCCTGGCGTGCCTCGGTCGCAGTTTCAACGATCTGATGGTCCTCGCGCGTGGTTGCCATTGGTGACCTCAATCTCAGGATGTCGCCTCCGATGACCGCGACGTCATCACGGCCCGCTGTCCAGAGCCAACGCCCGATCCGATTTGATGTTCCGGCTTTTGCCATCGGATTGGGCCGAACCGCACGGTCAGCGACTGGTTAACGCAGTTGCAAGAATCCGCGCTGAGCCGTGTATGATTCGGTGTTCCCCGATGGTATTCTCATAAGTCTGTCCCCGTTGCGTTTGGAGTAGCCCATGGCCCCCCGTGCCAATTGGAAGGGATTTTTGCGCCTCTCGCTCGTGACCTGCCCGGTCGCGCTGTATCCGGCCACGTCGGATACCGAGAAGGTCTCGTTCAACCAGATCAATCGCAAGA
Source organism: Bradyrhizobium ganzhouense (assembly GCF_049949285.1). NCBI lineage: Bacteria > Pseudomonadati > Pseudomonadota > Alphaproteobacteria > Hyphomicrobiales > Nitrobacteraceae > Bradyrhizobium > Bradyrhizobium ganzhouense. The sequence continues at coordinate 3,269,642 of NZ_CP181318.1, read as the reverse complement.
CCGGCCACCGGATCAAGTATCTCAAGGTCGATGCCGAGACCGGTGACGAGGTGACCTCCGAGGACATCGTCAAGGGCTACAAGGTCGACACCGACACCTACATCGAGGTCACCAAGGACGAGCTCGACGACATCGCGCTGGACTCGACCCACACGATCGAGATCGACGAGTTCGTGCCGAGGACCGACATCGACAGCCGCTACCTGATCCGCCCCTATTATCTCGTGCCGGACGGCAAGGTCGGCCACGACGCCTTCGCGGTGATCCGCGAGACCATCCGCAGCATGGACAAGGTCGCGATCGGCCGCGTGGTGCTCACCAATCGCGAGCACATCATCGCGCTCGAGCCGCTCGAGAGCGGGCTGATGGGCACGCTCTTGCGCTACCCCTACGAGGTGCGCAGCGAGAGCGAATATTTCGACGACATCCAGGACGTCAAGCTGACGAAGGACATGCTCGACCTCGCCAAGCATATCGTCGAGAAGAAGTCCGGTGCGTTCGAGCCCGAGCTGTTCGAAGACCATTACGAGACCGCACTGATCGATCTCATCAACAAGAAGCGCTCGGGCGCACCAATCGCAGCCAGGTCCACACCGAAGAGCGGTGGCAACGTCATCAACCTGATGGACGCGCTGAAGAAGAGCCTCGCCGGCGAAAAGGACGCGACGCCCGCAGCAAAGGTCGCCAAGGAGACGGTCAAGGAGACCGCCAAAGAAACCGTCAAGGAAACCGTCAAGGCCAAGAAGCCGAAGAAGCGCGTCGAGGGCCAGCGCGAGATGCTGCTGCCGATCTCCGGCAAGGGCGGCAAGGACGCTGCAGCCAAGGAAGCTGCACCGAAGAAGGCCGACAAGCCGGTGCGCGCGACCACACGGACGAAGAAGGCCGGCTGACGAATTCGCATTACCGATCGCGCCGTGACGTCTCCCCTCACCGATCGGGCTGCCTGACATGCCCTGGTCGACGCCGTTCGACGATCCGATCGACTTGCGCGGCGGACGCCGGCTCCGCACGCTACAAGAGGCCGCCGACTTCATCATGCAGCTGCCCGAATCCGAGCAGCAGGAGCCGCGCTGGCAGACCGCAATCGAGATGCTGATCAACGCGGCGGAGACCGGCGGCGGCTGGCTGATGTTCGCGCGCGTCGGGATGCTGCGGGCGTTGAACGCGGACGGCCGGCGTGAATGAGCCCGGCATGCTTGCCGTTCGGTTGACGAACAGCCTCAACAATCCGTTAAACGGCGCGCTCACGTTTCGCACGATCATGTCATCGTGTCGCACCGAGTATTCCTACGGAAGCCAAAATTAACCTACGATTCCCTTTGCGCGCACCATGGTCCAGCCATCGATTGAGCCAGGGTTTGCACCTTCGTGCCGCAGCAGGACGCCAGAAAGAACTACATCGGCATCGTGAGTGACACGACCGAGGAAGAGCCCGTCGCCGACCATGCGGCAGGCGTGCAGCCGTATGTGGTGGGCTATCTGGTCGGTCGTCTCGCGACAGTGCTGGGACGCGCTCGCAAGGGTGCGCCGGGACGCACCACCACGGGTTGAGGCGAGCCGGCTTCCATTCATTTGAATTGGATAATGAAACCTTCGTTTAACGGCTGTTACGTTAAGACACAGCAGGCCAGGTTCGGCCGAGCCACGCATATTTGACGCGCGCGAATGCCCGTCGACCACTTTACCAGTTTGATAACGCCGCGCGCTTACATTGGATCGGACGAAGAGGAGTTGGCGATGACTTTGCTCAGGTCTTTTCTTGCCGATGAAAATGGCGCCACCGCGATCGAGTATGGCCTGATCGCCGCCGGCATCGCGCTCGCCATCGTCACCGTCGTGACCAACACGGGCAGCGCCCTCCTCAGCAACAAGTTCAACTCGATCAGCGCGGCCACGAAGTAACTCCCTCAGTTCGTCACTGCGAGCGCGGCGAAGCAATCCAGGATCTCTCCGCGGAGACCAGTCTGGATTGCTTCGCGGAGCCTGTCGTCGGGCCGCGCTTCGCGCGGACCCGGTGGCTCCCAATGACGGAACCCCATTTCCGTCACCTTTGACGACCATTTTAGTCCTGATATTCTTCCAGGCGCGGCACGACGCGCCGTGCTGTCAGTCATTGAACCCAGACTGTTTGAGGGATGCGGATGAGACGCACGACCGTCCTGGCTCTCAGCCTCATCTTGGTCGGCGTCTGGTCGCAGCACAGCGCGAGAGGACAGAGTTCGGCCGCACCACCGGTTTCGCTGACCCCGCCCAAGGCATCGCCGCCGCGCGCGGGTACGAAAAATCCGCCGTCAACATCCGACAGGGTGTCGTCGACACCGGCGACCAGCGGACCTCCACAATTGCCGAACCCAGCTCCTGGCGCCGACTATGACGGCTTCAGCGCCGGCACCGACGACAATGACACACCGAGTCAGGTGACGCCGCCCGTGAGATCACGCGCGGCAAAGGGCTCCAATCGGGATACCAATAGCCTCGACGCGCAATCATTGGTCGATCAGGAAGACGAGGCGTTGAAGCGAAAGCTGACGATCTGCAAGAACTGTAAATAGAACGGTCGCCAAGCTCGTAGCCCGGATGGAGCGAAGCGAAATCCGGGGCGCTCGCTTCGCGGAAAGATTTTCCCGGATTGCGCTGCGCTCCATCCGGGCTACGACAGCTCGCTGCATAGCTGACTGTCACTAACCTACGCTTTACCCTCCCGCCGTTTCCTGATCCTCTCTCCCTAATAGGCCGGACCAACCGGCCTGCCTCAGGGAGAGAGACGCCATGAAGCTCGGCACCGCCATTGCGGAAATCATGCGGCGCGAGGGGATCGAGATCCTCTGCGGCTATCCCGTCAATCATCTGATCGAGCACGCGGCCAAGGCCGATATCCGCCCCGTGATGGTGCGCCAGGAGCGCGTCGGCGTGCACATGGCGGATGCGATCTCAAGGGTCACATCGGGACGCACGATCGGCGCGTTCTGCATGCAACATGGGCCCGGGGCGGAGAACGCCATGGGCGGCGTCGCACAATGCTTTGGCGAATCCGTCCCCGTGCTGGTGCTGCCGATGGGCTATCAGCGCAGGCTTGCGCATATCGAGCCGAACTTCAATTCCAGCGAAGCGATGAAGCCGTTTTCGAAATCGTCCGAGCCGATCATCCTGGCGGCTGAGGTCGCCAATATTTTCCGGCGCGCCTTCACCAAGCTGAAGAACGGGCGCGGCGGGCCGGTGATTGTCGAGATACCCGCCGATATGTGGAACGAGGAGGTGCCGGAACCGCTGAACTACACGCCGGTGCTGCGCACCCGCTATGGCGCCGACCCTGTTCACGTGAAGGAAGCGGCCGCCCTGCTCGTCAACGCCAGCCGTCCCGTGATCTATGCCGGCCAGGGCGTGCATTACGCGCAGGCGTGGCCGCAATTGAAGCGGCTTGCGGAGCGGCTCGCCATTCCCGTCACCACCAGCCTTGGCGGCAAATCCTCATTCCCCGAGACGCATCCGCTCTCGCTCGGCTCCGGCGGCCTCGCGGTGCCGCGCGCGGTGCCAAAATTCCTTGCCGAGGCCGACGTCATCTTCGGCATCGGCTGCTCCTTCACCGAGACCAGCTTCGGCATCGCGATGCCGAAGGGCAAGACCATCATCCATTCGACGCTCGATCCGAACCATCTCAACAAGGATGTGGAAGCCAGGATCGGCCTCGTCGGCGACGCCGGGCTCGTGCTCGACGCGCTGCTGGAGGAGATCAACAAGACCGTCACCGCCGATCGCGATGCCTCGGCCGTCACGGCCGAGATCGCGGCCTCACACAAGGAGTGGCTGGCCAAATGGATGCCAAAGCTCACCAGCAACGACGCGCCGCTCAGCCCCTATCGCGTGCTGTGGGACCTGCAACACACCGTCGACATCGACAACACCATCATCACCCATGATGCCGGCAGCCCGCGCGACCAGCTCTCGCCGTTCTGGAAGGCGGTAACGCCCCTCTCCTATCTCGGCTGGGGCAAGACGACGCAGCTAGGCTACGGCCTTGGTCTCGCCATGGGTGCCAAGCTCGCCAAGCCTGACAGGCTCTGCATCAATGTCTGGGGCGATGCGGCGATCGGTTTCACGGGCATGGATTTCGAGACCGCGGTGCGCGAGCGGATTCCGATCATGTCGATCCTGCTCAACAATTTCTCGATGGCGATCGAGTTGAAGGTGATGCCGATTTCGACCGAGAAATATCGCTCGACCGACATTTCCGGCGACTATGCCGCGATGGCGCGCGCCTTTGGCGGCTATGGCGAACGGGTGACCAAACCGGAGGACATCATCCCCGCGATCAAGCGCGGCATCCAGAAGACGAAGGAAGGCATCCCTGTGCTGCTGGAGTTCATCACCAGCAAGGAGACCGAAGTGTCGCGGCCGGGCACGTGAGGCAGAAGCAGCGCCGCGGGTGCTGGCTCCGGCCGCAGGAGATGTGATAATCCGGCACGGTGCCGCGACTGACGCGGCATGCAGCCGGAATGCGAATGACGACCCTTTCCAACGATGCTGCCGGGATCGACGAGCTGAAACGGCAATTGCAGTCCGCCGCGGCCGAGAACGAGCGGCTGCGCGATCGGCAAAATGCCAGCGCCGGGATCTTGCGCACCATCGCCGCCTCTCCCTCCGATGCCCGGCCCGTCTTCGCGGCGATCGCGTCCAGCTCAAAACGCCTGCTCGGCGGCTTCTCCGCCACCGTGCTCCAGTTCATCGGCGATGAGCTGCACCTCGTGGCGTTTACGCCGACCAGCCCGGAAGGGGACGAAGGGCTGAAGGCGTCGTTCCCGCGGCGGATCGAGGATTTTCCGACCTTTGCGCTGGTTCGCGGTGGCGAGACGATCCAGTTTCCCGACTGCGAAGCCAGTGACGTTCCGGAACTGAACCGCGATCTCGCGCGGCTGCGCGGCTTTCGCAGCGTGCTGTTCATGCCGCTGATGAATCGCGGCACGGCGGTCGGCATGATCAGCGTCACGCGCACCGAGACCGGCGCGTTTGCGCCCGAGCTCGTGGAGCTGCTCCAGACTTTTGCCGACCAGGCGGTGATCGCGATCGATAACGCACGGCTGTTCAACGAGACGCGCGAGACGCTGGAGCGCCAGACCGCCACGGCCGACATTTTGAGAGTGATGGCGGCTTCGCCCTCCGACGTGCAGCCGGTGTTCGACGCCATCGCCGCCAATGCCAACCGGCTGATCGGCGGCTTCTCCACCGCCGTGCTGCGCTATATCGACGGCGCGGCGCATCTTGCAGCCTTCACGCCGGGCGATCCCGCCGGCGACCGCGTGCTGCAGGCATCGTTTCCGGTGCCGTTCGCCCAGTTCCCGGCCTACCAGCTCGTCGTCAATGGTCAATCGGCGCAGTTGCCCGACACCGAGCTTGAGCCCGCGGCGCGTGACATCGCCCGCGCGCGTGGCTTTCGCAGCATGCTGTTCACGCCTTTGATGAGCGAGGGCGAGGCCAAAGGCGTCATCATCGCCACGCGGCGGACGACCGGCGCGTTCGCCGAGCATCATGTGCGGCTGCTGCAAACCTTTGCCGACCAGGCCGTGATCGCGGTCAAGAATGTCAGCCTGTTCACTCAGGTTCAGACCCGCACCATCGAGCTCGCCAGATCGCTCGACGATTTGCGCGCAGCGCAGGACCGGCTGATCCAGACCGAGAAGCTCGCCTCGCTCGGCCAGCTCACCGCCGGCATCGCCCACGAAATCAAGAACCCGCTCAACTTCGTCAACAATTTCGCCGCGCTCTCGGCCGAGCTGACGGACGAGCTGAGCGAGGTGCTGGCGCCCGCTTCGCTCTGCAACGAAGTCCGTAGCGAGGTCGACGAGCTGACGGGGATGCTGAAGGACAATCTGCAAAAGGTCGTGCAGCACGGCAAGCGCGCCGATTCCATCGTCAAGAACATGCTGCTGCATTCGCGCGAAGGCGGCGGCGAGTACGGCTTGAGCGACGTCAATGCGCTGGTCGAGGAGACCCTCAACCTCGCCTACCATGGCGCGCGTGCCGAGAAGCCGCAGTTCGACGTGACACTGAAGCGCGAGCTCGATCCGGCGGCGGGGTTCGCAAATTTGTTTCCGCAGGAGATCTCGCGGGTGCTGCTGAACCTGATCTCGAACGGGTTTTATGCGGTGGCAAAGCGCCAGGCGGAAAGCGGCGCCGGCACTTTCGAGCCGGTCGTGACCGCCACGACCCGCGACCGCGGCGACAATATCGAGATCCGCATCCGCGACAACGGCACCGGCATTCCCGATGACGTGAAGGCAAGGATGTTCAATCCGTTCTTCACCACCAAGCCGGCCGGCGAAGGCACCGGCCTCGGACTGTCGATGAGCCACGACATCGTGGTGAAGCAACATGGCGGCACGATCGACGTCGCAACGGAGCCGGGTCAGTTCACGGAATTCACGATTCTGCTGCCGCGGAAGAGCGGCCTTGCGGACAACAAGGGATAGCATCGTTCGGGGGATGGCTTGACTGGTCTCGCACGGTTCATTCGGCGGCAATTGCTTTCGCTGTCCGGCGTCGGCCTCATGCTGGGCGCGCTGTTCTTCGCGGCCGCGCTGACGCCGACGCTGATCCCGCGCAGCTATCTCACGCAGGGGGCGCTGGCCGGCGGCTGCTTTGCGATCGGCTATCTCGCGGGCGAGCTGTGGCGCCGGCTGTGGCACTATCTCGAACTGCCCGAGCCGTCGGCGCGCGCAAGATCTGTTGCGAATGCGCTGGTCGCCGTCGGCTGCCTGCTCGTCGTCATCGCAGCTCTCTGGCGCACGACCGCATGGCAGAACGCGATCCGCAGTGTCATGAAGATGGCGCCGGTCGAGACTGCACATCCGCTCAAGGTCTGCGCCATCGCGCTGATCACGTTCGCGGTGCTGCTGGTGCTGGGGCGGCTGTTTGCGTTTGTCGCGCGCCTCCTTGCTGCGGGCACGCGGCGCGTCATTCCGCGCAAGGTCGCCAACGTCATCGGCGTCCTGGTCGCCGGCCTGCTGTTCTGGTCAATCGCCAGCAATATCTTGATCCGCACGGCGTTCAACGCACTCGATTCCTCGTTCCGCGAGCTCGACGTTCTGTTCGAACCCGAGCGCCCGCAACCGACCGCCGCCGACAAGACAGGAAGCGCGGCTTCCCTGGTGAAGTGGACGGAACTCGGGCGCATGGGGCGGCGGTTCATTGCCTCCGGCCCGACCGCAGCCGAGATCAGCGCCGTCACGGAACGGCCCGCGCAAGAGCCCGTGCGCGTCTATGTGGGCCTCGCTGCCCGCGACACGGCGCAGGCGCGCGCCAGGCTTGCGCTCGACGAGCTCAAGCGCCAGCACGGTTTCGAGCGCAAAATCCTGATCGTCATCACGCCGACCGGCACGGGCTGGATCGATCCGGCCGCGATGGATACGGTCGAATATCTCCATCATGGCGACGTCGCCAGCGTCGCGATGCAGTATTCCTATCTCAACAGTCCGCTGTCGCTGCTGTTTCAGCCCGAATACGGCGCAGAAGCCGCGCGTGCCCTGTTCGCCGAAATCTATGGCTACTGGACGACGCTGCCGAAGGACAAGCGGCCGAAGCTATACCTGCATGGGCTCAGCCTCGGCGCCATGAACTCGGAAAAGTCAGCAGAACTGTTCGAGATGATCGGCGATCCCATCGCGGGAGCGCTGTGGAGCGGTCCGCCGTTCGAGAGCCGCATCTGGCGCTCGATCACCGACAACCGCAATCCGGGCTCGCCGACGTGGCTGCCGGAATTCCGCGACGGCCGCTTCGTGCGCTTCATGAACCAGAACGGGCCGACAGTGCCCGCAGATGCGCCCTGGGGACCTATGCGTGTCGTCTATCTGCAATATGCCAGCGACGCGATCACGTTCTTCGCCTACCGCGACGCCTATCAGGCCCCGGCCTGGATGAACGCGCCGCGCGGGCCCGACGTGTCCCCGGAGCTGCGATGGTATCCCATCGTCACCATGCTGCAGCTCGCCCTCGACATGGCGGTCGCGACCAATACGCCAATGGGCTTTGGCCATGTCTACGCGCCCGAGCATTATGTCGATGCCTGGGTCGCGGTCACCGATGTCAGTGATTGGTCAGCTGACGCGCTGACGCGGCTCAAGAGCCATCTTGCGGCCAGAGCACGACCGACGTCTGACGACGACCCTGACCGTGGCGGATAGAGCGCCCTACTCCGCCATCTCGACGGGTTGCGCCGTCGAGGGACCGGCCAGCGGCCGCTCCTCCATCATGACCAGGCAGAGCGCGGCGGTGGTCATCAGCGCGGTCGCAGCCGCAAAGACGTAACGGAAGGCGTGCCGCATGTCTTCAGTGGGGATCGCAGGGATGGCGCCTGCGGCGTGATGCTCGCCGGCCAGCGGAATGTCGGCGCCGAGCGCGATCAGCAGGATGGCCGCGAACGCTGCGACCGTGAACGAGGACATCAGCGAGCGGAAGAAGTTCATCGCGCCGGTGATGGTGCCGACCTGCGGGCGGGCCACGGAATTCTGCAGCGAGACCACGCAGACCGGGAAGGTCGTGCCGAGGCCAAGCGCAAACGCGGCCATCAGGGTCAAGAGAGCCCACAGCGGCAGCGTCGTGACGGTGAGGCCGAGCGCGCAGATCGCAGCCCAGGAGGTGCCGATGATGGCGACGCGCTTGTAGTGCTTGGCGCGCGCCATGGTGCGGCCGGCGATCGCCGCACCACAGGTCGAGACCGCCGCGAGCGGAATCAGCGCAAGCCCGGCTTCGCTGGCGCTGAGGTGGTAGACCGACTCGTAATAGAGCGGCAGCTGCACGGTGAGGCCGGTGATCGCGCCGAGCCCGCAGCCGCCGGCGGTCAGCGCGAACGGCGCGACCGATCCCGAGAGCAGCGGCAGCGGCAGGAACGGCTCGTCGGCGCGGCGCGCGTGCCACACGAAGGTGACCGCGAGCGCGACGGCGCCGCCCACCATCGACAGCACGGTCGGCGAGAGCCAGGGATAGCGCGTGCCGCCCCAGGTCAGCACCAGCATGAAGACGACGGCAGAGGCCATCAGCAGCACGCCGCCGAGCCAATCGACCTTGCGCTTGCGGTGGAACACCGGGATCTTCTTCATCTTCGGCAGCAGCAATGCGAGGGCTGCGGCTGCCAGCGGCAGATTGATCCAGAAGATCATGGACCAGTGCAGATGCTCGGCGAACACGCCGCCGATGACGGGGCCCAAAATGCCGCCGACCATCCAGACGCTGGAGAAATAAGCCTGGTACTGACCACGCTCACGCGGCGAGACGACGTCGGAGATCACAGTCTGCACGACAGGCATGATGCCGCCGCCACCCAGTCCCTGGAGACCGCGCGCCAAAATCAGCATCGGCATGCTCGGCGCGATCGCACACAACACGGAGCCCGCAATGAACAGGCTCAACGACACGATGATCATGGCCTTGCGGCCGTAGATGTCGCTCAGCGTCCCGAACACCGGCGCAACCGCGGTCGAGGCGAGCAGATAGGCGGTGATGACCCAGGAGAGGTTCGAGACATCATGGAACTGGCGCCCGATGGTCGGCAGCGCAGTGGCGACGATGGTCTGGTCGAGGGCTGCCAGGAACATCGTCAGCATCAGGCTGAGGACGATGGTACGGACCTCGTCCTGCGACAGCGGTACCGGCGGTGCGAGCGAGGGGGCGTCGCTGACGCTGATGACCTCGCCCGGAAGGCGGGTCAGTTCCTCGGCGATCTCATCGGGCAATGTCTGGATGTCGGCAGACTGGCTGCTCTGCCGTGCGAACTGGTTCATTTCGGGCTGTCAGACATCTTGCTGCGGCGCAAAACCGCGAAGGATTCGTTCTATGAAGCCAATCTAGACAGCAAAGTTCTTCTCGGGCAGGCACCGCGGCGCATGGGTGCATCCCGCACCACGGTCATCCCGAACAATTGATCTGAAATGGCGGACGGATCAGTCCGTGATCAGTCCTTGGGACGTCGCTTCAGGCGTGCCCGTTTCGGGATCTGCCCCGGCCATTGCACCAGGTAGTTTTCGAGCTTGTCATCCGGGACCTCGTCCTCGGTGCCCGAGACCCGGCCGCGCACGGAGACGCCGGCCTCGTGCACCGTATTGGGATCGCCCGAGATCAGCGGGTGCCACCAATAGAGATCGCGGCCCTGGGCGACGAGCCTGTAGCCGCAGCTCGGCGGCAGCCAAGGCAGCGTGCGGACCTTCTCGGGAGTCATGACAACGCAGTCCGGGACGAAGTCGAAGCGATTCGCGTAGTCCTTGCAGCCGCCGGTGCAGGAATCGAGCATCTTGCAGCTGACGTCGGTGAAATAGATCTCGCCGGTATCCTCGTCTTCGAGCTTGCTCAGGCAGCAGCGGCCGCAGCCGTCGCACAGGCTCTCCCATTCGGCCGTCGACATGTCCTCCATCTTCTTGGTTTTCCAGAAGAATCCATCCTGGTCGGAAGGTCGTTTGCGAGCTGCGGTCATGCGACTGATACGATTCCCAAGAGGTACGGCCAGCGCCATCTAGGGCGCGCGGCCGGAAAGCTGCAAGCAATGCCCCCGCAAGGCCCGTAATGACCCGGGGTTCAATTAGGCCTGTTGTTCAAAATTGCGAGCCTGACCATTGGTTTATAGGCCCCGCTCGGCTAGAAGAACAGCAAGTCCCCTCGGACGCGAAACGAGCGCCTTGGGTTTGCCGCAACAATCCCGCAAGACGTCTCGATGCCGCCCCGGCCGGGTGCTTGAACGCTTTCGAAGCGAGCCTCAAGGGTTCTAGGTGGTCCAGAATACACCATCCAACTGGAAGAGCCGTATCAGGAACTTCTTCCTGGACCTCGATGCGCGCATCGACTCCTCGTTGTTCTCCTCGGCCAAGGGCATCCGCGAGCTCTACGAGCGCTACTCGACCTTCATGGACCGCTTCTATGTCGGGCGGTGGAAGCGCTGGGTGTTCATCGAGCCGCTGTCGGAGGCCGCAACCATCGGCCTCGGCGGCATGGTGCTGATGCTGATCCTCGCCATCCCCGCCTTCCGCGAGACCGCGGACGAGGACTGGTTGAAGAAGTCCGATCTGGCGGTGACGTTCCTCGACCGCTACGGCAATCCGATCGGCAGCCGCGGCATCAAGCACAACGACTCGATCCCGCTGGAAGATTTTCCTGATGTCCTGATCAAGGCGACGCTGGCCACCGAGGACCGCCGCTTCTATGAGCATTTCGGCATCGACATCGCCGGCACCGCGCGCGCGCTCGTCACCAACGCCCAGGCCGGCGGCGTCCGCCAGGGCGGCTCCTCGATCACGCAGCAGCTCGCCAAGAACCTGTTCCTGAGCAACGAGCGCACCATCGAGCGCAAGATCAACGAGGCCTTCCTCGCGGTCTGGCTGGAATGGCGCCTGACCAAGAACGAGATCCTCAAGCTCTATCTCGACCGCGCCTATATGGGCGGCGGCACTTTTGGCGTGGACGGCGCCGCCCACTTCTATTTCAACAAGTCGGCGCGTGACGTGACGCTGGCGGAAGCGGCGATGCTCGCCGGCCTGTTCAAGGCACCGACGAAATACGCGCCCCACATCAACCTGCCCGCCGCGCGTGCCCGCGCCAACGTCGTGCTCGACAACCTCGTCGATGCCGGCTTCATGACCGAGGGCCAGGTGTTCGGCGCCCGCCGCAACCCCGCCTTCGCGGTCGACCGCCGCGACGAGGCCTCACCGAACTATTATCTCGACTACGCCTTCGACGAGATGCGCAAGCTGGTCGACACTTTCCCGAAGTCGTACACCGAGCGCGTCTTCGTCGTGCGCCTCGCGATCGACACCAACGTGCAGAAGGCTGCCGAAGACGCGATCGAGAACCAGCTCCGCCAGTTCGGCCGCGACTATCACGCGACCCAGGCCGCGACCGTCGTGTCCGATCTCGACGGCGGCATCCGCGCCATGGTCGGCGGCCGCGATTATGGTGCGAGCCAGTTCAACCGCGCCACCGACGCGTACCGCCAGCCCGGCTCGTCGTTCAAGCCCTACGTCTACACCACGGCGCTGCTGAACGGGTTCACGCCGAACTCGATCGTGGTCGACGGCCCGGTCTGCATCGGCAATTGGTGTCCTCAGAACTATGGCCATTCCTATTCCGGCGCGGTGACGCTGACGCAGGCGATCACGCGCTCGATCAACGTCGTGCCCGTCAAGCTGTCGATCGCGATCGGCCAGAAGGAACAGCCGAAGGCACCGAACCCGGCCAAGATCGGCCGCGCCAAGATCGTCGAGGTCGCGCGCCGCTTCGGGCTCAAGGCGCCCCTGCCCGATACGCCGTCGCTGCCGATCGGCTCGGACGAAGTCACCGTGCTCGAGCACGCCGTGGCCTATGCGACCTTCCCGAACCGCGGCAAGGCCGTGACGCCGCATTCGGTGCTCGAGGTGCGCACCGGCGCCGGCGATCTGGTCTGGCGCTGGGATCGCGACGGCCCGAAGCCGAAGCAGGCCATTCCGCCCAACATCGCCGCCGACATGGCCGGCATGATGAGCCACGTCGTCAGCGAAGGCACCGCGCGCCGCGCCGCGCTCGACGGCATTCCGACCGCCGGCAAGACCGGCACGACGAATGCGTATCGCGACGCCTGGTTCGTCGGCTACACCGGCAATTTCACCTGCGCGGTCTGGTACGGCAATGACGACTATTCGCCGACCAACCGCATGACCGGCGGCTCGCTGCCGGCGCAGACCTGGCACGACATCATGGTCGCCGCGCATCAGGGCGTCGAGGTCCGCGAAATTCCCGGCATCGGCATGGGCCAGAAGCTGCCGCCTGAGCGCGTCGCCAACGCGCAAGCCAATGCAGCGCCGAAGGTACTGGAGACCAAGCCCGGTCCGCCGCCGGTGCTGACCAAGCGCGGCGCCGACATCCTGGTGCGCGTCGAGAAACTGCTCGACGACGCCGCCAAGACCGCGACCAAATCAACGGCCAACGACAGCCAGCCGGCCAAGCCGGCGTCGTCGACGAGCGCGCTCGCCTTCCCGCAGAACTATGCGGCGGAGGAGAACGCGAACGCATCCACCCCGCGCAAGAACTGATCTGATCCCGTGCGGCTGATCCTGATCACATTGACGACCCTTCTGCTCGCGACCGTGGTCGGCCTGGGTGCGACCTGGATGACGACAACGCGCGGCACCGAGATCGGCGCGCTGACCATCGGCGCCTGGACCGCCCGCCCCCGCACCGGCACCGCCGACGTCGATCCCTATTCGCGCGCCACCATCGTGCGCAACGGCGAGCTGCCGATCGGCACCGGCGACGGCGTCGCCTTCACCGCGACCGCCGACGACAAGAAGAAGGCACTCGACGGCCGCTGCGACGTCGTCGTCTCCGGCGTGACGCCGCCGGCGCGGTTCTGGACGCTGACGCTGTACGATCGCAAGGGTCATCTGGTCGCCAACTCGCTGCAGCGCTACGGCTTCACCAGCCAGGAGATCATCCGCCAGTCCGACGGCTCGTTCGAGATCCATATCGCCGCGCGCTCGCGCGCCGGCAACTGGCTCCCGACCGGTGGCATCGAGCGCTACGCGCTGATGTTCCGCCTCTACGACACGCCGGTCGGGGTTGCGACGCGCACCCAGCGCGATGCGCCGATGCCGACGATTGCGACGGTGGGCTGCTCATGATCCGGCTGCTGTTCACGATTGTTGCCGGCGTGGTGCTGGGCCTCGTGGTCCATCTCGTCAGCGTGCTGGCCCTGCCGCGGATCGCGACCCAGGACGCCTATTCGCGGCTGACGCCGATGACCAAGCTCAACAGCGTCACGCAGCTTCCGCTGGCCGATCCCAACACCTCGCCGATGCCGTTCATGGACCCGGCCTTTGCGCTGGCGATCTGCCGCTACGATCTGTCGGGCGGGCCGATCAAGCTCACCGTGCCGGTCAGCCAGGCCTACACGTCGGTGTCGTTCTACACCCGCAACGAGATCGCCTATTACGCCATCAATGACCGTTCGGCCGGCAAGAAGGTGATCGAGCTCGACCTGATGACGGAAGCGCAGCACGACGCCCTGCCCGAGGACGAAGAGATCACCGCGGCCGACCGCTTGATCATCGATTCCCCAAGCACCACCGGCCTGATCGTGATGAAGGCGCTGGCCGCCGAGCCCGGCCTGATGCCGCAGGCACAAAGCTCGCTTGCCGCCGCGAGTTGCGGGCCACAGACCGAAGCGCCGGCCAAGGCCGAAGCGCCGCGCGGACGGCGCTGACGCGCGGGCGTTTAACCACGCTCAAAGCCAAGAGCGCGAAAACAACCCCATGCACAGTAGCGGGGGCATTGAAGCGATTGGCAATTCTGACTTCGCGCCAAAGCAGGCGCGTGCAGGGTCGAGACATCCCCCGCTCCCCCGCACTTTTCCGCTTTGACACGTCGGGCAAAACACTGGCAGAGTGGCATCATCGAGAAATCGCAACACCCGCGCGGAGAAATCCGCCGCGGGTTTTTTCATGTCTGAGGAGGAATGCCATGATCAATGAATCACTGCCGCCCGCCGGGGTCCTCGGGCCCGCTGCACCTGCGAGTTCAGAACTGGATCCGGAGCGCTGGCCCCGTTGGATGCGCGAAGCGTTTGCAAATCAGCCAGGGATCAAAGCGCCGACAAACTCGGGAGTTGAGCCCGCGCCAGCGCGCGCCGCCCTAGCGAATGTACGAGTGCTAAGTCGCGTTCCATCGCATTCTTAAGACGGCTTCGTGTTCAGGATGGTTGCTTCTCAGGCTGTCCCATTCGCGCCCAAAGCAGGGCGAGCGGACCCAACGCGATGCCAGCCGCGAGCACGATGAAGACCAGCAGCCAGCCGGTCGCGCTCTGCGGGCCGCCGGCCGCGTCGAGCGCCGCACCGGTTGCCCAGGCCCCGAGCGCCGACAGGCCGAAGCCGATCGTCGAATGCAGGGCAAGGGTTGCGCCGCGATGCTCCGACACAGCGGCGGCCGACATGCCTGCCGTCAGCGCGCCTGAATCCGCCGGCACGGTCAGGCCATAGATGATCAGCAGCAACGCGAGCAGCCCTGCCGGGGCCGTCGCATTGAAGCCGATGATCAGTGCGACGCAGGCCGACACAATCATCACTATCGTGATCGCGCGATGTCGGCCGAACTTCAGCGCCGCCTCGTTGCCGAGGATGCTGGCGGGCATCGAGATCACCGCGAAGCAAAAGCTCATCACGATAGGGCTCAGCCATGAAGGTGCGCCCTGATGAGCGATGACGAACGTCCAGAAGCCGACCAGCCAGGTGCGGATGCCGTACAGCTCGAAGCAATGCGCGCCGTAGCCGAAGATGTATCCGAGCGCCTCACGGTTGGAGAAGACGGGCGCGAAATTGAGGAGGCGCCTTACCTTCGGCGCGGGTCGCTGCTCATGCATCAGAAGGCACGCGACGACCATCGCAATGGGGCCGAAGCCGGTCACAATGAAAGCACTCCGCCACCCCCAGCGATCGGCGATGATCTGCGCCACCAGGAACGAGAGGCCGACGCCGACCGAAAAGCTCGACGTGTACAACGTGACGGCCCGTGAGGTATCGCCGGCGGGGAGCCGGTCCGTAAGCGCTTTCAATCCCGGCATGTAGGCGCCGGCAAATCCAAGCCCTGCAAGCGACCAGATCGCCGTACCCGACCAGAAGCCTTGCGCGAAGATACCGAACGCTGCGGTCGCGAGCCCGCTGACGATCGAACCCCAGAGCAACACCAGCCGTGCATCGATCCGGTCGGTCAACGTCGTCAACAAGGGCACCGCGAGCATGTAGCCGAACGCGTAACCGCTCGCCATCAATCCGCCCTCGGCGGCGGAGAGCCCCCATGCCGGCATCAGGTGCTGCGCGAGATTTGCAGATAACGTCACATGCGGAAGCAAATTGCCGACCTGCCCGATGCACATCACCGCAATGAGAGATCGACCGTTCAGGCTACGAATGTTGCTCTCCTACTTGAACAGGGGTTGATGGTGACGGGCCTGCACGAAGGAGCAGAAGCGCGAAGAACGCCGAGACCGAGGCGAGCGCGCTGATCCACAGCGCACTGCGCCCCATGTGCTCCACCATCAGCCCTAGCACCAGCGGCGCGGCGGCACCCGTCAGCCGGGACGGGAGCGAAATCATGCCCACGCGTTTCCCGAAGCCCACCGGGCCAAACAACACCAGCGGCAGCGTGCCACGTGCGATCGTGATGATACCGTTGCCGGCGCCATAGAGGACGGCGAAAACCGGCGCAAAGAGTGAGCCGCCCGCGATCAGTGTGACGACACCGATCGGATTCATCAGCATGGCGAGTCGCGCCGACAACAGCGGATGGAAACGGTTGAGCAAGCCCGCTTCGAGGAGGCGGGCGCCGACCTGAGCCGGGCCGACGAGTGTTCCTGCGAGGAGAGCCTGCCCCGGCGTCGCTCCAAATGCGACCAGCATCGACGGCAGAATGGCCGATACACCCGAACTGACGAAGCTGGCTGCCGCAAACATGTAGGCCAGCACGCCCATCGCAAAGGTCTCGCTCTGGCGTTCGGGATGTGGGCTCGCTGCGGAGATCGGGTGAGAGACCTGATCGAGTGGCGTGGCGCGCGGCAGCAAAAGATTGAGCGGCAGAGCAAGGCAGACGTGGATGACCGCCCAAATCTGGCAGGCCTCACGCCAGCCATACTCGGCCGCCAACCAGGTCGTGAGCGGCCAGCCGACGGTGCTGGCAAAGCCGGCAATCAAGGTGATGCCGGTGATCGCCTTTCGAGCGCGTGTGCCGTAGATGCGGGTCAGCGTCGCGAACGCCGCCTCGTAAAGGCCCAGGCCCATGCCGATCCCGAGCATCATCCAAGCAGTGATCAGCAACGCCGCCCCGTGGGCCATGGACAGCAGCAACAGCCCAGCGGCAAAGACCGCATTCGAACTCGCGAGCAGGCTACGCCCGCCAAACCTGTCGATCGCATGACCGACACGCGGGCCGAGTAATCCGGACAGAACGAGTGCTCCCGACAAGGCCGCGAACACGTAAGTCGGCGCAAGGCCGAGATCTCGCGCGATCGGTGCGGCGAGGACAGCCGGAAGATAGTAGCTCGACGCCCACGCAATCGTTTGCGTGGTGCCGAGCCCGATGACGACAGCGAGTGAGCCAGAGGCCCGGCCCGGAGGAACCTGAGTCATGAACATCCGCAACCCGCAGCGCCAGCCCTCTTGGCTGTTTCGTCTGCGGCACAGCACGCCGTCGCCTCTTCCTTCGCCGGGCCGCCGCAGCATCCTGCGGCCTCGCCTGACTCGACGCCACCGCGCGTACACACGCCGGTCTCCGGGAGCACAAGCTCGACCTTCTCCGCGGCCGCCCTGTCGCCGGCGATATCGGCGGCAATCGATCGGACCTGCTCATAGCCCGTCACCATGAGGAAGGTCGGGGCACGACCGTACGACTTCATGCCGGCGATGTAGAAGCCCGGCTCATCATGCGAGAGCTCGCGCGCGCCGTGCGGACGCACCGTCCCGCAGCTGTGTTCGTTGGGATCGATCAGCGGCGCCAGCGCGACCGGCGCCTCGATGGCCGGGTCGAGCCGCAGACGCAGCTCGGACAGGAACGAAAAGTCGGGACGGAAGCCCGTCGAGACGATCAATTCGTCCGCAATCACGCTTCGCGCGCCGCAACAGACATCGGCAGCGATCTTGATGCGACCTTCGGATTCCAAAAGACGCGTGACACCGAATTCGGCCTCGATCTTGATTTTCCCGGAGGCAACCAGAGCGGCAAAGGCGCTGCCCAGCTCGCCGCGCGCGGCAAGCTTGTCATTCCGGCCGCCACCGAAGGCCTTCGCGGGATCGACGCCGCGCAAGAGCCAGATGGCTTGCGTACCCGGCACCTCGTCGGCGAGATGCACGAGATCAATCAGCGTGCCGACCGCAGAATGACCGGCACCGAGGACGGCAACGGTCTTCCCGGCATATCTGGAACGGCCCGATCCCCGTACATCCGGCATGCCGTAGGCGATGTGGTCGGCGCATTCAGGCTCGCCGATCGCCGGCAAGCCGTTGCGGCCGGCCGGATTGGGGGAGAACCATGTGCCGGACGTATCGATAACCGCATCCGCGCGCAGGACTTCGGGACCCTTGCCGTTCTGATAGCGGATTTCGAAACGCGCCTGGCCCCTGCCCTTGGTCTTCGCCTTGTCGAAGCCGACACGGCTGATGGCCGAGACGCGGCTGGAGGTGCGGATCACGTCGCGCAATTGCGTTCTTGTCGCAAGCGGCTTGAGGTATCCCTCGAGCAATTCACCACCGGTCGGATAGGCCTGAGGGTCTGGCGAATTCCAGCCGGTCGGCGCGAGCAGCCGCGCGGCGGCCTTGTCGACATTGTATTCCCACGGCGAGAAGAGCTGGACGTGCTGCCAATGGCGGATCGCGTGTCCGGCCTCTGGCCCGGCCTCCAGCACGATGGGCGACATTCCGCGTTCGAGCACGTGCGCCGCTGCTGCGAGGCCGACAGGCCCTGCCCCGATGATCGCTACCGTCTTTCCGTCGCTCATCTCGCTACTCCCATCATTCTAGAATCATCGAATAAGCTGGCCCAAAAAAATCAGGCCGCCGATTGAGCACTTCCGCACGCGGCTTCGTCCGCGCAGCACTCCGCCACCAGAAAATCGACCAGACCCTGCATCGCATCGTAGTTCGCATGGCAAACAAGCGTCGTGGATTCGCGGACCTGGCTGACGAGCCCGACCGCGACCAAAGACTTGATGTGGTGAGATAGCGTCGACGCCGGGATTTTCAGCTTGTCCTGCAAGCGACCGACCGGCATGCCGGAGTGTCCTGCCCGAACCAGGGCACGATAGATCTGGAGCCGGGTCCGGTTACCCAGCGCTTCCAGGCGTGCTGCTGCGTCGTCGATCTTCATGGCCCATACACTGCGACTGTTCACGGCGCTTGTCAACGGTATTTCTAGAATGTTCGAAATATAGTCCGATACGAAGAACGCTTCAACAGTCTCTTCAGGGCTTAAGGCCCTCTATGACCTCACCATCTTCCTTCACGAACCGTCCGATGTTCGAATTGGGCAGGATCGCGAGCACGGCTTCCGATGGGCGACACAGCTTGACGCCCTTCGACGTGACGACGATCGGTCGGTTGATGAGGATCGGGTGTTTCATCATGACGTCGAGCAGATCGTCGTCGGTCCATTTGGGATCGTCGAGGCCAAGCTCCTTGTAGGGCGTGCCCTTTTCGCGGAGCAGCGCGCGAACCGAAATTCCCATGGCCGCGATCAATTCCACGAGTTTCTCGCGGCTCGGCGGTGTCTTGAGATACTCGATGACGGTGGGCTCGACGCCGCTCTGACGGATCATCGCAAGGGTATTGCGCGAGGTGCCGCAATCCGGATTGTGGTAGATGGTGATGCTCATGTGCGGGTCTCAGCGATCGGGACGGGACCGCGCACCGCGGGCCGACCGAGCAGCCAGCTCATCAGCAACATTCCTGCAGCTGCACCACAGAGCTCGGCAAGAATGAAGCCGGGCAGATCAATGGGGCGGATTCCCGCAAATGTGTTGGTCAGCGAGCGCGCGATGGCAACGGCCGGGTTGGCGAACGAGGTCGATGCGGTGAACCAATAGGCTGCCGTGATGTAGAGGCCGACCAGCCAGGGGACAGCCGTGCGCTGGAAGCGGACGCCCGCCAGAATCGTGGCGACCAGACCGAACGCGGCGACCGCCTCCGCGAACCATTGCGCGCCTCCGGTGCGCACCTTCATCGAGAAATCGATCAGGGGAAGGCCGAACATCAGATGGGCAGCGACAGTGCCCGCGATGCCGCCAGCGATCTGGGCGATGATGTAAGCAACGGCCTCGTTCACCGGCAGTTCGCGTTGGCCCGTGAACACAAGTGTAACCGCCGGATTGAAGTGGGCGCCAGAGATCGGCCCCAAAACCGTGATCAGCACAACGAGGATCGCCCCCGTCGGCAGCGTGTTGCAAAGGAGCGCGAGAGCCACGTCCTTGGTTAAGGTCTCGGCCATGATGCCGGACCCGACAACGGTCGCAACAAGAATGCCGGTGCCCAGAGCCTCGGCCACGACACGGCGCGAAAGATCGAACGCGTCCATCAGCTCGCCTTTGGTCGCCGATCTGTCGCTCCAGGAAGATCACCGATCTCCCGCAACTTGGTCGCAAGGATGCGCTTGTCCATGTTGTCCAGCGGCGGCGCCTTGAAGACCTCTATGCTGTCCAGCGGCAGGCTGACGAAGGTTCCGATGCGGTTCTTGAGGTAGCGAAAGGCGGTGGTGAAGGCCGCTTCCCTTTCAAGCTCCGTACCTTGCGCGTCGGCCGGGTCTTCAATGCCCCAATGGGCCGTGGTCGGTTGACCTGGCCAGATTGGACACGACTCGCCGGCCGCGTCGTCGCAGACAGTGAAAATGAAATCCATGACGGGCGCATCGGGCTTTGCAAACTCGATCCAGCTCTTGGAGCGCATGCCGTCGGTCGGGTAGTTCAATCGTTCCAACACGCGCAGGGCCAATGGGTGAACAGCACCCTTGGGCGTGCTGCCCGCCGAAAAAGAGCAAAAACGGCCGGCGCCGTCCTTGCGAAGGATCGATTCGGCGAGAATCGAGCGTGCGGAATTGCCCGTGCAGAGAAACAGAACGTTGTAGATGCGCTCAGGCACGGCTTTTCTCCTTTCGCTTGGGAGGACAACAGGGCCGCAAGCTTTCCATCACCGGCGTGCAGACTTCTGGCCGGCCGCCGCAGCAATCGCGCAGCAGGAAAACAGCGACGTCACGAAACTCGTCGAGATTGGCGCGATAGACGATCGATCGGCTAAATCGCTCCGAGGTCACAAGACCTGCCCGCGACAAGATCGAGAGGTGAGCCGAAAGGGTATTTGGGGGCACCTCCAACAGCCGCGCAAGATCGCCGGCCGCGAGACCATCGGGCTCGTGGCCCACGAGCAAACGAAACGCCTGCAGCCGCGTCGATTGGGCCAGCGCGGCGAGCGCCAAGACAGCTTCTTCGCTTTCCATACATCCAGAGTTATGGAAATTACGGATTGCTGTCAAGTTTGGCCGTCAAAATTTGGCGAGTCGTGAAATCCGAAGATGGCGAATGACCCACCATGACCGAAGCAGCAAAGAAATTAGATGTCACAAACCAGGTGATGCGCCAAAAAATCCTGGACGTGACGTTTGGATCGCAAGGGTGGGGTCATCGCAAGATCAGCCGTCCGAGCAGCGCCACGAGCTCGCTTTGCCGCGAAATGTCCAGCTTTTCAAAAACCCGCTTCAGCACGTTACGGGCCGTGTCCTCGGCAATTCCGAGCCGGTCCGCAGCCATTTTCGGAGGAACGCCCGAGCCCACCAGGGCGGCCACCTTGGCTTCGCCAAGCGTCAACCCCAAGATGTCGCGCACGACCGCAGGGTCGGGAGGCTCGGCCGACTTCTGCTCGATCGCGAGCACGATCGCCCGGGTGCGGGTCAGAAAATTGCCCTTTGACGCTGCGCCCCCCGAGATCGGCAGCACGTAGATGACAAAACGCCCGCCCGTTTCGGCCGACTGGACCAGAATGGGCCTCGGCTCGGCCAGCAGGTCGCGCCCCTCGGCACGAAGCGTTTGCGAAACGGCGGTCTCGAACAGAGCCCGGCTCGCCGCCAAACGGACACGCAGACGATCGTTCGCGAGGTCGAACACCTCGCCGAGAAGACGCTCGCCGACCGGATTGGCGAACAGCACGCGCGCCGACCAGTCCAGCGCAAACACGCCGATGCCGATCCGGGCGAGCGCGTCGCCGAGGCCGAGATTGGCAAGCTCGGTATCAAGCAGCCTGATCGACAACCGCAAGGATTTCTCGATGTGGCGTCCCAGCGAGCCGATAACGTCAAGGTCAGCATCAGAAAATTGCGGCTGGGCGTAATGTCGGTGCACGCTGAGCACCACACCGATCCCTGGATCCGGCGACACCGGCACTCCGCCAAACCAGCCCAAGCCGTGTTTGACGAGGAATTCCTTGTAGAAGGGATGATTGAGGTAAGCATCGTCGACCGGTCCAACGTGCCGATCCGTGACGGGCTCGCCTCCGAAGTAGAGGCCCGCTCGTACCGCCCGCTCGCCCTTGAAATCGTGCTGCGCCCACCGCGCCTCATACTCGCGGGCCGCCACTGTGAGGCTTTCGGAGACGATCACTCCGAACGTCCCGTCCTCCCGTTGCCATTGGAGGAGCGCGCCGGCGTCATCGAAACAGCTTGCCACTTTGCCGAGGGCATCCGGCCACAGTGACGGGTTGGGAGCCGCATCGTAGATGGCTTCGACGGCGGCGAGGAGACGGTCTGTGGTCGGGGGCATAGGGTCCGGCGGATCAAAGAGAATACAGGAATTTTTCTGGCCGGAATTCACAGGGCCCGATCAAAAGGATAAGATACCTAAATTTCTGATTAGGCCAAGCGGGGATCTGACAGGACCAGCCGGCGGGCGCGTGATCCGTGTTGCAGGGTGGAGACCCCCAAATGGACCCATTTGGGTCATGCGGCGTCATGAACACGCTGGCAACGCTATGGGCGTATTTCTTAAGAACTTTTCGGGGACGAAATGCGGGGCATCAAGTGGGGTTTGGCGGTCGTCTGCTCGGCAGTTACTACCGCAGCGAGCGCACAGAACTTTTCGAACACGTTCTTCTTCGGCGACAGTCTGACCGATAGCGGTTGGTTTCTTTACAAGCCGCTGGGGGGCGCCAAATTTGGTCTCGCGCCGCCCGGTGCCGGGACATGGACGACAAATCCCGATCCGGGTTGGGCCCAAATCTTCTCCAACAAGTTCGGCTATTCGGCGACGCCTTCCGACACGCCCGGCGTCGGCGGCAATAATTATGCAATCGGCGGCGCGCGCCTTGTGGCACAAGGCGGCAACGTGTTGTCAACCCAAACGCAGATTGCGAACTATCTCGCCAGCACTGGTGGCGTGGCTGATCCGAACGCCATCTACACCTTCTGGGCGGGCAGCAACGACCTCAAGACCACCACCGCTGCGTCCGGGTCTTCCCCCGGCAATATCGTCGACCCGCAGAATGTCGCTCAGCTCATCGCTGTGGCGGGCAAGGCGGCAAGCCAGGTCGCGCAGCTCTGGAACGCTGGCGCGCAGTATATCATGGTGCCCAACCAGATCGCTTTGAATGCGGAAGCTAGCGCCGCGGCAGGTCGGGTATACGACCCGACGCTTGTTGCCTCGCGCGCTCTCTATGACCAGACATTGTGGAACGACTTGGCAGGCAGCGGCATCAGGTTCATCCCCGCGGACGTCGCAGGTATCTACAATTACGTTCTTGCCAATCCCGCGCCCTTTGGGATCACCGTGACGAGCGTGTTCAATGCGGCCTGCGGCAGCGTGAACTCCTACCAATGCACCCCCGCGAACTATGTCACGCCGGACGCCAACAAGACGCATTTCTGGGCGGATGGTCCCGCCGCGCCAGATGGTGGCGGACACACGACGGGGGCCGTACAGCAGATCGTGGCCGACTATTTCTACAGTCTCGTCGTCGCGCCCAGCGAGATCTCGTTTCTCGCCGAAGCGCCTCTGAAGTCGCGGCTCGGGGTCATCAATTCGATCGAGAACCAGATTCCGCTTTCATTCAACCAGGCGGGAGCGTTTCGTGGCTGGGTCAGCGGCGATGTGTCGTGGCTCAAGATGACGAGCGGCGTCAACGGCTTCCCCGACGATCCGGGCACGCCGCTCGCGACCACGGCCGGCTTCGATTACTCCATCACGTCCAACTGGCTGGTTGGTGCGGCATTCTCCGGCCTGACGACCAGGCAGTCCTTCAGCCTTGGCGGCGACTACAAGCAGAACGAATTTGCGGTCAGCCTCTACACGGCCTATCGCCACAGCGCCTTCTGGGCGGATGCCATCGGAACCTGGGGCAGGTTGCACGACACCGTCAACCGGCAAATGCCGCTGGGCGTGACGGTGCAATCGAACCAGGGCTCTACGAACGGCAGCAACATCTCATTTGCCGGTGAAGTCGGATATGATTTCAGCGCGTCATTCGGCCCTGTACCAGCCGCGGCGGGTATTTCCTACAAGGCACCCGCTGAGGCGCCTTTCGTGCTGAGGCACGGGCCCGTGGTCGGCATCATTCTCCAACAGGTCTATGTCGATGGCTTTACTGAAACCAACCCGAGCGGCGCGCCGACTGCGCTGGCCTTCGCTTCGCAAACCCGTAACTCGGCGGTCACCGAGCTCGGCTACCAAGCGAATCTCAAGGTCGGGATTTGGGAGCCTTATGCCAAGCTGACTTGGGATCATGAGCTCGCCGATCTCAACCGGCTGGTTGGCGCTTCGCTGACGTCGATCGTGGCACCGGCTTTCTCGATGCCCGCTGTCATCCTCGGACGTGATTGGGCGGCGGCAACGCTTGGGACCCGTGTGCGACTGGCAAGCAATGTGAGCGGATACGCGGCGTTGACGGATCAATTGGGCCAAGGCAATGCGACGAGCTATGGCGGGCAGGTTGGCCTGAACGTCGCATTCAATCCACCGGGTGTCACAGCAAGGTATTGAGGCTCGTTCCCGGCGTTCGCCGGCTTGGCGCTCCCCGGCAATTAATTGCAGAATGCATTGAGAGGAATTGTCTTATGCTGAGTAAGCTGAACTGCATCATTTCGGAGAATGTCAACGTGGATCGATTTCCGACAATTTTTTTATTCCTGATCTTTTCTTCATTAACTTGTTTTTACGGAACCGCGTTTGGTCAAGAGTCATCTTACCGGTACGGGATGGGGGGACAAACCAAGCACTTCGGTCAGATCCGTCAGCAGCTCTCCGAAACCGGCCAACCGTTCCGAATTGAGGGTCATTGTCAGTCGGCCTGTACAATGTTTCTCAAGCTCAAGACTGCGTGCGTCGATCCGAACGCCGAACTCTTGTTTCACGCGGGCGAGACCCCACAGGCTACACAGAGAATGCTGAATTCATACAATGGGTCGCTCCGCAGTTACCTGGTGGCGAATCACATCATGGACACTTCCTCATTCACGACAATCTCAGGCCGGGACATAATCCGGAAATTTGGCTATCGGGCGTGTTCACCGAAGTCATAGTTGAAGATTTTTCGATGGGGGTTGTTTGCAAACCCCCATTTGTTTGCTGGCGCGCCTCCCAGTCATCTCGATCAATTGGACTTGCCTCTAACCGGAGTAGTCGATCTGCCTGAAGAGTAGACATTCTTGATGCTCGCGAAGGGTTAAGAGGATCTTCCTGTGCTGTTGAAGCCGTTGAGCGCGTGTGTATGTGAGGGGCTCGAATGAAGAGCCTGTCGACGTGGGCGCTTGTGTTAGGGCTTTTATCTGCGTTTGGCGGCGTAAACGCGCTCAGCCAGGAAAGCGACAAATGTCATTCCGACACGGCAGTAAGGAAGCCCGGCTGCGATCCGATGCAGTCGATTGGCGGGACCGATAACGACAAGGGAAGCCCGGAGGAGAAGCTGTCGTCCCCTAGCTTCCTTCCTCCACCGCCATCGATCGCTGACATCACTGCTATTCTCGACAGCGAAAAACCTGACCCCATAACTCTGGCAAGGATGAAGTCTGCCGCCGACGCAAAACCTGCAACTGACCTTTCACAGGGCGCCTTGGCGCAATTTTACTACGAGCGATCCGAGGCGAGACAAATTTTAGGCCGGATGGCCGAGGCATTTGCGGATGGTCAGCAAGCACTTGTCGCCGCGAAAAATGCCGGAAATAGATGGCTTCCCGTTCGAATCGGGATGCTCAACCATGGGTATTTTGAATCGGTAGGCGACTTAAAGAGCGGCTTGGCGTCAATAGAAAGTTTGATCGCTGAGGCCAGCCGCCCTCCGACGGGTAATCTATTCCCCCTGCACCATACCGCGGTCGGAATTGCGGTCCGCATGGGAGATCTGGAGAAAGCCGAAGAGCACCTTCAACAAGGCCTGGCTCTGATCCAGGAGGCTCGGAGCCGATGGAGTGGTTACCCTATTAGAGGTGCGTCCTGGGAATGTTCCGTAGCGTTGATGCGAGCGCGCATATTTGCCGCGCGCGGTCGGTTCAGCGATGCCGAGAACGCGTTTGTCGAAGCGCGTGACTTGAGATTGAGATCGATCGAAGCCTTCAGGAAATTAAAAGAGACAAATCCAGACGTGCCCCTGGTTTCGGAGCAGCAACGACAAGCGGACTCATTTTTATTGAGTATTGCGGAGATGAAATCGCGGCAGGGACGTCTGGCAGAAGCCGAACTGGACGCCCGCACTGTGTTGCTGTCTCGCCTGAAGGCCGACGGCAAATATAATCCCCTAATAACAAAATATGTGACGGGTCTTGCCGAGATTCTGACCTTGCAAAGTCGTTTCCCGGAGGCCGAAAAGCTGGTGCGAACAAGCCTCGATATCCAGCGGACGCTTGGTATCGGCGATGATCAATTCAATAGTGCGGTTGCCCTGTCCTCACTTGGGTCAATCTTGACTGGCGAAGGAAGGTATACCGAGGCAAACGAGGTGTTTGACAAGCTTCAGGAAGCGACCGCCAATTGGGATTCGGGACAGCGAGAAGCCCTGCTATCGAAGGTCCCGCGGCTCAACGCTCTTTTGGCGTCTGGTCGAAACAAGGAAGCTTTGGTCGCTTCTCGGGCGCTTGTCCAACATGAGATCGAACGCGTCGGCGAAGGCCACTACGATTGCGCTTCCGCACACGGGTTTCTCGCCATCGCCTTGATGCGCCTAGGCAAAGACGCTGAAGCTATTCACCAATTCAGGATTGCATTGCCGGTGCTGCAGGCTGCGGCGCAGGAGAATGCTGATGATGGTGATGTCACGGTCATGGTCGGGACTCAGGCCCGCTTAAAGTTGATCGTTGAAAACTATATTTTGCTGATGGCAAGGACGCCCATCGCGCAGGACGATGTTGCGGCTCAAACGTTTGCCTGGGCCGATGCGATTCGCGGCCGCGCCGTGCAAAAGGCCTTTGCAGAATCCAGTGCGCGGGCTGCTGCAACGAATCCGGCTCTCGCCAGTCTTGTGCGCAGTGAGCAAGACCTGAGCAAGCAGGCCTGGGCTCAGCTCGGCTTGCTCAACAACCTTCTAAGTGTGCCGTCGAACCAGCGCGACGAGCATGTTCTCCGCAGCGTCGAGAGATCGGTTGCAAAATTGCGTTCCGATCGCGACGCGGCTCGTGCCGAGATCAAAGAGCGTTTCCCAACCTATGCCAATCTGGTCAATCCCCAGCCACCAAGTATCGATCAGATCAAGGAGGCGCTACACGACGATGAGGCGGTGCTATCGTTCTACTTCGGAGATGGCGCAAGCTTTGTCTGGGCTGTACCAAAGAGTGGCCCCGTGGCCTTTGCTTCGATCGAAGCCAGACCTGAAGAAGTCAAAAGCAAGATAGAACAATTGCGAAAGGCGTTAGACACTGAAGCTGCACTCATTTCCGACATTCCGCCGTTCGACGTCAATCTCGGCTACCAACTTTACTCTCTCCTTCTAAAGCCGGTCGAGAATGGCTGGAACCGATCAAGAACCTTGATCGTGGTGACGAACGGCGCGCTCGGCTTTCTGCCACTTTCACTACTGCCTACCGCGCCCGCGCAAATCGACACCAATGAGCAGGTGCTGTTCGCCAGCTACAGGAAGGTGCCGTGGCTGGCGCGGACGCATGCCGTGACGACGGTGCCATCGTTGGCCGCTCTTCGCACCCTACGCGACCTGCCGCCTGGCAAGTCGGAACGCAGTGAGCTGATCGCCTTCGGTGATCCCTACTTCTCGATTGAGCAGCAGGAAGAGGAAGCGAAGGCAACGAAGCCTGCCGATGCCTCCGGCGGCGCACCGGGTTCGCTTGCCACGCGCGGCCTTCCGCTCAAACGGCGCAGCTCGCCAAAGCTCGGCGTCGACAGCGCCGAGCTAGCCATGTTGCCGCGGCTTCCGGATACGGCAGAAGAGCTCAAGTCGATCGCTCTCGCGCTCCAGGCCGATCCCGACAAGGTGCTGAATCTCGGCAAGGACGCCAACGAGGACAAGGTGAAAGCCACCGATCTTTCCGCCTTCAAGGTGCTGGCGTTCGCCACCCATGGCCTGGTGCCCGGCGAGCTCAACGGCTTGACCCAGCCTGCGCTGGCGCTGTCGGCACCGGCCGTGTCGGGCGGCGATGGCGACGGTCTCCTCACCATGGAGGAGATCCTCGCACTGAAGCTCGATGCCGACTGGGTTGTGCTCTCGGCGTGCAACACCGGCTCGGGCGAAGACGCCGGCGCGGAAGCGGCCTCCGGTCTCGGCCGCGCCTTCTTCTACGCCGGCACGCGCGCGCTTCTCGTGACGAACTGGTCAGTCCACTCGCAGTCGGCGCGCGAACTGGTCTCCGACCTGTTCAAGCGTCAGGCGGCAGACAAGCGCCTAGCGCGCGGCGAAGCGTTGCAACAGGCGATGCTGTCAATGATTGATGGACCAGGTTACACCGACTCTACCGGAAAGACCGAGTTCGCCTACGCGCACCCGCTCTTTTGGGCGCCCTACACGATCATCGGCGACGGCGGACGTCGTTGACGCTGCGAGGCCACGTTAAGGGCGCCTTGGCGAATTCCAACCGCGGCATTACACGTGGCCTGAAGATCACGTTAGTGGCGGAGAATACCGTCATTTCGCTCATCCGCTTTCAGGTCAAGACCGGGTATCGAGAACTCGCGTTCTGCTGACGATCAACCCCTGATGCAATGTCCATTCGGCCGCGGGGAAAAGGACGAACAAGCGCCGATCCGCGCGAGTTGCGGCGGTGACACGGCCGTGCCGCAAGCCTTGTTGGTCGAGGGCTCCCAAAAAGCCAGCCCCTAACTTCCGGTTATGGCCCTAAAGCGGTCCTTCAAAGCGGCTCACAGGTCCGCGAGAAAGTGTTAAGCTGTCGCTCCCACGGGTGGTCTCCTTGAAGGGAGGGGGCACATGCGCAGGCGGGAGTTTATCCGGCTCGTTGGCGTATCAACAACCTGGCCGCTATTGGCGCACGCGCAGCAACGCGCGAAGGTTGTGAAAGTTGGCGTGCTTTGGCACGCAGGCAGCGCGGAGGAAGAAAAGGTCTATCTCGATATCTTGACGAAGGCCTTTCGTGATCTTGGCTACATTGAGGGCAAGAACGTCGTGTTCTTGCATCGGTTTCCAGCCGAACAGCCCGATCGGTTTCTCATATTTGCCAAAGACTTGATCGAAAGCAACGTCGACGTTGCTATTGCTATAACGCCGCTTGGTGCTATCGCACTCAAGCAGACCACAAGCACAGTCCCCATTGTTTTTGCTATCTCACCAGACCCAGTTGGTTCTGGTCTCGTCGCTAGTCTGGCACATCCTGGGGGCAATCTAACCGGGTTATCGACCATATCGTTCGATCTTACCGGCAAACGTCTCAGCCTTTTGCATGAAGCTATTCCGAGTCTGAGCCGCGTGGCACTGATACAAGACCCGTCGATAGGTACGAACAACATAAGCAAAAACGTCTCACTTTACTCGAACGCCGCCAAGACTATGAACCTTCTCCTGCGTCCAGTTGAAGTGCCGACACCGGACGCAATCGATGCGATATTTTCGGCACTTGCTGGAGAGGGGTGTGACGCTGCAGTTGTGCACGGGTCGATGTTGAATAACGAAGGAGCGCGGCTCGGTGCATCAGCGCTGGCACATCGAATGCCGACAATGTCGATATTTGCCGAAAAGGTCCAATATGGACTGCTGATGTCGTATGGACAGGACGCTTTTGAGATAGTGGGGAGGACAGCGGGGTACGTGGATAAAATTCTCAAAGGAACGAAGCCTGCTGAACTTCCCGTAGAACAGCCCACACGGTTGAAGCTCGTGATCAACCTAAAGGCCGCAAAAGCACTTGGTTTGACCATACCAGCGACATTGCTCGCCAGCGCCGACGAGTTGATCGAATAGGGCTGCGCCTTCACGCACTTGCGGGTGTCCGGAACTGGCCCCATCAGCGAAGTTGCGGAGCGTTTCGTTGAGGTCCGCTTAGTATGGTAAGGCGGACTAGATTTGCTCAGGTTGAGTTCTTCGCCTTTTTGGACCCGTTGCAGACTTCGCTTGCGCGTCCATCAAGTTGGTCGCTGGCCCGAGCCTATTTTGAATGCGATAGGCAGGTTCAGCCCATCGGCTGATCTGTAGACGCTGGCGCAACGTTCGAACGCGGTTCGGATCAAGTCTTGAGTCGCCTGATCTTGCTTCCTGATGACAGCGCCGGTCAGAACGAGACTGCCCAACCCGCCTCGCCAAAGGGTCTCCGTATCGGGGACGAAGTAGGTTGCAGCGTGCTCTGTGATCTTCACCTCCGTGAGGCCAGCTCCGTCCAGCAACCGAAGGAATTCGCCCGAGTCGGAATAACGAAACACATTGTGACCCTGTGGCACGTCCAGCGTTGCCGATACGCCAATCTCGGCAACGGCGTCACGGAAGATGCCTTGAATACGTTGGCGCGACGGATCATCCCACCACGAAAATGCAATGCGTCCGCCCGGCGATAAGGTTCGTATGCACTCTGCGACAGCAAGTTCTGGCCGGGGAAAATGTCCAAGCCCGAAAGCGCAGACGACTGCATCAAACGTATGATCAGGAAATGGGAGATGTTCTACGTCAGCCTCACGATATTCGATCGTGGGGTACAGTCGCTGCGCCAGTTCTATCATCCGCGGCGACAAATCAACGCCGACCGAGCGTGCGCCGCGATTTGCGGCTTCGGCTGCAAGAGCACCCGGCCCGCTCGCGACATCCAGCAGACGTGTACCGGGGTGCAAATGCACGTCGTCGAAAAGAGGATTGGTAGCTAGAGCAGTCACCGCCGCAAAAAATGCGTGATAGCTCTTTGCCAAAGCATCATGACCTTGGCGTTCGAAGGCCCGCAGTCGTTCCGCCTCGCTGCTCGACAATTCTGCTGGAGACACAATCATCATCCCCTAGACGCAAGACCGCTCAACAATAACAGCTCTCGGGGAGCGGCAACATCCTAGATGTCCGGATGCGGCCCGAAGCTGACCTATTGTGGCCTATCGTCTGATCTCGCCTTTTGGCCCAACGCGGACATGACAGAATTTCAGTCGGCTCCATTGGAACCAACTTTAGACGAGAGCGTTCCGGCGCTTACTGGGGGCGTACACAGCCAAATCAAATCAGGAGCCGCACTATGGCAAAGCAACCAAGCATCGTATTCGCCCACGGACTTTGGGCCGATGGCTCATGCTTCCAGAAGCTGATCCCCGCACTGCAGGCGGATGGGCACGAAGTGATGTGCTCCCAGCATGGCCTGGACTCTCTCAAAGGCGATGTGGAGTGCGTCACCCGCTGCTTCGGGCGGGTCAGTGGTCCCGTGGTCCTTGTCGGCCATTCTTACGGCGGCACCCTGATCACCCATGCCGGGACGGACAGCCGAGTCGCCGCACTGGTCTACCTCGCCGCCCTCGCACCCGACGAGACCGAAACCTCGCAAAGCCTGCAGCAGAAGTTTCCCGCTACGGAGGTATTTTCTCACATCGAAGTCGCTGATGGACGCATCTGGCTAAAGTCTGACGGCATCCCGCGCTTCGCGGGTGATCTGCCCGAGGCGGAGCAGAAGGTTGTGTGGGCGACCCAGGCCGCCCCTGTACCCGACCTGTTCAACCAAAAGGTCGACGGTATCGCTTGGCAGTCGAAGCCGAGTTGGTACGTTGTGGCCACCGAAGATCGAACCGTTCAGCCGGAACTAGAGCGCTTCGTTGCAAAGCGCATGGGCGCCACAACTGTCGAGTTACGCTCCAGTCACGTCCCGATGCTCTCCCAGCCACAGGCTGTGCTGGACGTGATCCGCAACGCCGCACAGGCCGTTCAGAAATCCAAGGCAGCGTAGCAGCTAGAACTGCGTGAAGGCGTGACGCGATTTTGAGAGACCGCCGCAAGGCGGTCTTTCTTTCTCATTCACATCGTCCCGGATGTCCGCCGTTGGCCCATCAGCGAAGTCGCGGAGCGTTTCGTTGAGGTCCGCTTAGTATGGTAAGGCGGATTAGATTTGCTCAGGTTGAGTTCTTCGCATTTTGACCCAACTCAGACATTTGTCGCCACGAGCGCGAAGCTGGGCAAGATACCAGTTGGGCCGGCCGACTCCTGCGATTACTGCTCACGGGTGCACAACAAAGTGCTAGGGTCCGCGTGTTCCAGGTTAGTCTGGTCGTTCGGAGGGCGCTGTGACCGAGCAGCGGGTTCAAAGGCGACTAGCGGCCATTTTGGCCGCTGACGTGGTCGGCTATTCCGGTCTTATGGAACGGGCGGAAGAAGCCACCTACGCCGAGTTCGAGCGGCTCATGCGGGAGTTGATCGAGCCCAGCCTCTCTCGCCACGAAGGGCGACTTATCAAGACTACGGGTGATGGCGCTCTCGCCGAGTTCGCGAGTCCCTTAGCCGCCGTGAGATGTGCGGTTGAGACACAGAATCATCTCGCTTCGGGCAGCAGTCCCCTCAGGTTGCGCGTCGGGCTTAACCTTGGTGACGTTATCGTTGGACAGGACGGAGACCTCTACGGCGACGGGATCAACATTGCGGCTCGGCTTGAGGGGATCGCCGATCCGGGCGGCATCCTGATTTCCGAGAAGGTGTATAGCGAAGTCGAAGGCAAGCTCGACGTCAACTTCGAGGATCGCGGCGAGCAGCAGCTTAAGAACATCTCCAGGCCGGTCCGCGTTTACGCCGTGCGTGCGGGCGCGCTGAGCGATAGGCTGAGCACGGCGCCGCCACTTCCGGACAAGCCCTCCATAGCGGTGCTGCCGTTCGAGAACATGAGCGGCGATCCCGAGCAGGAGTACTTTGCGGACGGGATGGTCGACGAAATCATCACGGCGCTCTCGCGGTTCAAATGGTTGTTCGTCATCGCCCGCAATTCGAGCTTTGCGTTCAAAGGCAAGGCCGTCGATATAAGGGAGGTCGGGCGTAGGCTCGGCGTGCGCTACGTCCTTGAGGGGGCTGTGCGCAAGGTATCAGGCAAAGTTCGCATCACGGGGCAGTTGATTGACGCGGTGACGGGCACGCACCTATGGGCGGACAGGTTCGAGCGTGACCTGACGGACATTTTTGCTCTCCAGGACGAAGTAACGGTCGCTGTTGTCTCAGCTATTCAGCCGAAGTTGCTTCAAACAGAAATTGCAATGGCGGCGCGGCGGCGACCGGAGAACCTCACCGCCTATGATTTTTATCTCCGCGCTCTGCAGCAGTCTTACCTAACGACCCGCGAAGGTGTGGCCGAGACGATCAGGCTGGCCCATCGCGCTTTGGAGCTGGACCCTCGGTTCGGCTTGGTCGCCGCACTGGCAGGTGCCTGTCACATGCAAAACGCCCTTTGGGGCTATGCGAGCGATCGTCAATTCGAGGCCGAGGAAGCAGTTCGGCTTGCTCGGTTGGCTTTAAGCATCGATGATGGTGATCCGGACATATTAGCGATGGCCGGCGCCATCACTGCGTTCGTCGTCGGCGATTGTGAAAGCGAGATCGAATTGGTTGATCGGGCGGTTGCGCTCAATCCAAATTCGTTTCAGGCATGGCACTGCAGAGGCCAGGTCTATAGAACTGCGGGGCTGTGGGAGGAAGCGCTCCGAAGCCTTGAACGTGCCATTCGCATGAGCCCGGTCGACCCGCGGCTTCACAACACGTTTGCCCTGATGGGGTTGGCCTTTATCGAGCTCGGTCGCTTTGACGAGGCCATCGTGGCAGGGAAGAAAGCTCAGCGCCACAACCCCTCCCTTCCGATAGCTTACCGCTGTCTCGCGTCCGCTTTCGCCCATCTCGGACGCGATGCTGAGGCGCGTGAGGCGGCGATGCGTGTGCTTGAGCTTGATCCCGCCTTTACAATATCTCCGTTGATCGCCTGGGGCGGACTGGCAAGGGCGAAGCTGTTCATTGAGGGTCTTCGGAAAGCCGGATTGCCCGAATGAACCGTGCTCGGCCATGCCGACGAGATGATGGAACATAGTTGCTGCATTGCATGAGTGCGGAAGTGGCCCCGTAGCTGACGTTTCGACGGTTCATGGCATGAACCGCTTAGACCCCATGCGGACGTGGCCCGGTGGCTTGCCGGAGATAAAGCAGAGGCTCGGTCCGACATCTTCTCGGGCCACTACGGCGCCGGTCCAGCCACCTGGGCACCTCAGCCGAACGAGCTGGAAGGGTCACGCCAACGGGCTTCTATCAGAAGCCGCAGGCAGCGTAGGTCTTGCGAGCAAGATGATAGTGCGATCCGACCTCAACGAAGTCGACATCGAGGCACTGGTTGCCCTCGCGGAAACCGCGGGCAAGCCCCTGGCAATTGAGATATTCGATGTTGATCCGCCAGCGATGTTCTTGCGGATTGTAGGTCGCAAAATCATGCTGCGCTGCGGCCGGACCCTTGCAAAGCCCGGCGATGTATTGCCGGACCTCCAAGGGCAGATCGGAAATATGGTGCGCGTCCCAAGGATCGTGCTTGTTCATCGAGGCGGCCTGAACGATCGATCCTTGACATAGCAGAAAAGCCAATAGGCAATGGCGCCAAATCATCGGAGCCTCCCTAAGTCATTTGCTAAGTCATTTGGCGAGGAGATTAGCTCCCCTCGCCGCCGGATTCCATGCCGTTTGCGTTGCCGCCGCTGGCCCGCTCCCGGGGCAGAGTTGAGGCCAGCGGCGCAAGAGCCCAGCACGTCCGTTCTTCGTTTTTCAGAACGCTAGTGCGAGAAGCTGACTGGAGACTGACGACCGACGCGGTGGAGTGTCGCAGGTCGGGGCTCGCCTGGCCTAACGCTCCTCTGTCGGATGCACCCATTTGCAGAGCGTGATGCTGCGCGTTGCGATGCGCTTGCATTCCAGCGGGATACGACAGCACCGGCTAACCCCGGCGCCGAAATTGAGCGATATTACGAACTGGCACAAACTGCACATCCCAACCTCCGGGTATGTGGCTACGGTTGTAACGGCTGCGCCGGCATTAAAGCCGTGTGTCGTATCGCAATGAGTAAAACACGATGAAAAATCTCACACTTGCCGCGACTGTCGCTCTCGCCTTGACCTTCCCCGCGATCGCCCAGGAGTCCCGATGGGACGAGCTTGCCAAAGCTCCCTTCCCAAATAGCTATCCATCCGATCAGACACGGTTGCAGCTGCTTGACGAGCTGTATTTCCAGCGCGCGGTCCAGGTCTACCTCAGCGGTCTGGCGGCAGTGAACATGCTGGCGATCCGCGACGGGTCCGAGGCCAAGTTCGGCTCGGGCTACAACATCCTCCCGACCTGGAAGAAGCGGATGGATGCCAAAGCGATCATCCCGACACCGAATGCAGATGTCATCTACGCGCAGAGCTATCTCGACTTGAAGAAAGACGGCCCACTCGTGGTCGTGGCACCCCCGGGCCTGATCGGCATGTTCACCGACTTCTGGCAGCGTGCGCTCACCGACGTCGGCGTTGGTGGTCCGGACAAGGGCCAGGGTGGGCTCTACCTCCTGCTGCCACCGGACTACGACGGCGCGGTGCCGAGCGGCTACAACACCTATCGCTCGCCGACCTACAACGTCTTCCTGTTCTGGCGGGCACCGCTGCAGAAGGGGCCGGATGGCCCGGACGCGAAGCAGGCCGTGGCCCACATCGAGCAGACGCTCGTCTATCCGCTACGCGCCGGCATTCCGAGCGAATGGAAGAAGATGCAGTTTCCGGACGCATCCGGTGTACCGCTCGACATGATGTATCCGCGGGATGCGACGTTCTACGATCGCCTGGCGAAATTCATCGACTACGAACCGGTGGCGTCGGTCGACCCTTATCTGCGCGGCATGATGGCATCGATCGGCATCGTCAAGGGGCAGCCGTTCAAACCCGACGATCGGCACCGCCAGATCCTCGACAAAGCGGCCAAGGCCGCCGTCAACATGGCGGGCGCGCTCAATATTTCGAGCGAGGCGATCCCGGGGCGGTTGTACTATCCGGGCAAGCGCCAATGGATCAACGCCTATTCGGGCATCGACGACAAGTTCAACACGAACAGCTATTTCGACGTCGATGTGCAGTCGGTCTTCTTTCTGGTCGCCTATTCGTCCGCCCCCTACATGAACGTCAACATGCCGGGGCTGGGAGCGCGCTATCCGAGCACCTTCAAGGATGCAGATGGCGACTATCTCAAGGGCGACAAGACGTATCGCCTGCACCTGCCGCCCAACGTGCCGGCCGGCCTGTTCTGGTCGATCACAGCCTACTCGCCGGTCGACGGCAGGATGGTGGACGCCGGCCAGGCGTTCCCGTCGATCAACTCCATGAGCAAGCTCGCCGAGAATCCGGACAGCTCCTACGACCTCTACTTCGGCCCCAAGCTTCCCGACGGGAAAGCGGAATCGAACTGGATCAAAACGGTGCCGGGCCAAGGCTTCGTGCTGTCGCTGCGGCTCTACGGCGCGACGATGCCGTTCTACGACCAGAGCTGGATTCCGGACGACGTCGTGAAATTCAACTGAACGGAGGAGACCATGAGCGTCAAGCGCGAGACCCCTGTCGGCGCAACGCGCCGCGACATTCTCCTCGCGGGCGGGATCGCCGCCGCCTCGGCATTGGCTTCCGCCGCGCCGATGGTATCCGCCGAGGCGCAGACCACGGCACCCGGTAACGCCGTTCCCATTTCGCCGACCTGGGCCCGTGCGATGCCTCCGGCGCCGGATCGCCGGGTGAAGATCACCGAAGCGTACGCACGGCATGTTGGGCGCGACGCCTATTTCTGGGCCTGGCCCATGGTCAACGTCTACAATCGACGTCTGCTCTTCGCGACCGTGAAGGAGCCGGCCAAGTTTGGGCCGCTGATCCAAGCTCCACTCAATCAGTTTGCGATGCTCACCGACTATGTGGACCCTGGCGAGCGGGCGGTCGCCTGTCCGAACCAGGACGTCGTCTATGGTCTCGGCGGGATCGCCCTCGACATCTCGCCGGTGGTGCTGCAGGTTCCGGATTTCGGCGAAAGGTTCTGGGTCTATCAGGTCGTCGATCTGCGCACGGACAGCTTCGTGCAGATCGGCAAGATGTACAACACGACGCCCGGCTTCTACCTGCTGGTCGGACCCGACTGGAAGGGCGAAGTGCCGAAGGGCATCACCAAGGTCTTCCGTTCGCCGACCAACACGGGTCTGGTAGGGCCCAGGGTCTTCCTGGACGATACGGCTGAGGACAGACGCGCCGTGCAGAACGTGCTCACCGGCGTGCTGATGTATCCGCTCGCGGAATACGACGGCCGGATGAAGACGAAGGATTGGGTCAACCTTCCCCGCGCGCCTGCGCCGTCCCAGGGCGACGAGGAAGCGCAGTGGGTCATCCCGGAAAAGTTCGCCGACGAGCTGCCGACGGTGCTCGCCGACGCGACGCCGCTGCCGGGCGAGGAAGCGCGCTACGCGCAGGTGCTCGCCGTCCTGGCTGCGGCCAAAGACGATCCGAAGATCAAGCAGGCGGTGACCGAGGGCGCGAAGGAAGCGGACGAACAGCTCGTCAAGCCGCTGTTCGAGTTCCGCAATTATGGGCAACAGCTACCCCATCATTGGAGCACCATTTCCAACGAATCCGCGTTCGGCACCGACTACTACACGCGCACCGCCGCGGCGAAGTCGAACATCCTGGTCAACTCGCCCAACGAGACAAAGTATTTCTACCAGGACCTCGATGCCAACGGTGGGCGGCTGAACAGCGACAACCGCTATACTGTCCACTTTGGCAAGGACGAGACGCCGCCCGTCAACGGGTTCTGGTCGCTGTCGATCTACAACCAGCACCACTTCTTCGTTGCAAATGCGATCAATCGCTTCTCTGTCGGCACCAAGAACAAGGACTTGAAGTCGAATCCTGATGGTTCGCTGACGATCTATGTGCAAGCCGAAGCGCCGACCGATCCGGTGCAACGCGCTAACTGGCTTCCGGCACCGAAAGGCGACTTCTCGCTCTATGTGCGGGCCTACTGGCCCAAGGCGGAGGTTCTCGACGGGTCATGGACACCGCCCCCCGTTACAGCTGCGAAATAATTCGCGTTGCACAGGCCTTCTATCGGCCTTGGCGGAAATTTCCGCGCCCATCCGCCCGCTCCAGATAGCCTCGTGCGATTTGGTGCCCATGCCAACATCAAAGCGACGCGGAATCGCATTGGCAGATTATCGATCGCTGGTAGGTCGGATCTGCAATTCGACTCTCCGGGTCATGGGTGTGGACAATTGACCACGATATGAATCCGCCGGGCTCTGCGCGTTCACGTTTGACACGTCCGGGCAAAACTCTGGCAGAGTCATTCAGGGAATCTGCAATTCCGCCGGTCGTCACCGTCCCCTGATTCCTTTGACGTGTTGCTCAAGGGGCACAGACTCGACCTACCCGCGATTGTACGACTACGTATTATTTCTGAGCGAATGCTTGGGGTTGCGGGATGGGCAAGTTTCTCAATCTTGTCGGCGGATCGGTTCTTGCGATCAGCGCGGCTGTAGGCGCAGCACAGGCGGCCGATATGCCGCTCAAAGCCAAGGCACCTCCGCCCCCGCCGGTGGCAAGCTGGACCGGCTGGTACGTTGGTTTGAACGCGGGCGGGATCTGGCCGAACGACAATGGCATCGCTCACACCGCGATTGCCGGTCCATGTGATCCCGCGTTCGCCGGGTGTACGCTCGCGAATGCCAGCACGCTGCTCGCAAACGGTTCATCATTCTCTTCGGGTTTCGGGAATAACGTCGGTTTCACCGGCGGCGGTCAATTGGGCTATAATTGGCAGTTCAATGGCAGCGGCGTGGCCGGCTTCGAAGCTGACATTGCCTGGACGGACCAGAATAGAAGCGTGACTTTTGCCAGCGTTACTCCGTTCCCAGGCTTCCCTGGAAGTTCGCAGGCCTATGCGGCGACGATTTCGCGTCATCTCGACTACATCGGCACCGTGCGCGGCCGTCTCGGGTTCCTCGCCACTCCATCGTTCCTGCTATACGGGACCGGCGGTCTCGCCTATGGCGGCGCGCGGAGCTCAACTATCGAGACCGCTTCCATAATAAACTGCGGCGCCACGTGTGCAGGCGTCGGCGGAGGCTCTTTTTCAGAAACTCGCGTCGGTTGGACCGCTGGTGCCGGCGGCGAATGGATGTTTGCGCCGAACTGGAGCGCGAAGCTTGAGGGCCTTTACTATGACCTCGGGCGTGTGAACTACGCCACCTCCCTTCAGCAAGTCTGTACGTCTGCTGGATGCGCCCTAGTTGGCGGAATCATTGGAAGCACCACCGGCGTGACTTCGCTGCGCTTTACGGGCGCGATTGCGCGTGTGGGGGTAAACTATCATTTCGGCGGCCCAGTCGTCGCCAGCTACTGAGCTTCTCGCGCTCGAACTCAACGCCCCGGCTTGTCCGGGGTTTTGTTGTGCCAGTAGGCAAGCAGCTCTCCGTTGCTTCATGAAGGTTTGCCAAATGGCTGCGACAAAACGAGGCTAACGCCAACACGACGTTCGATGCGTTCGCGTTCGCCGATCTTTCCAAGCCGTATTTTCCGGGCGTCGATCAGGCGTCGTGGTGACGCCACACGGCCGCCAGGCAAGACCGGCCTAGCGGCCGCCTCAACTTCCGACGCCCCCAACCAGTCGCGGGCGGCGGTTCGCGCGCGGGTTCTCAACCGACTGGGCGCGCAACCATGCGCGAAAACTGACGATCTCAGGGCAATCCGCCGTGCCCTCGGGCGCGATCAGCCAGTCGCCGAGACCGGATCCCTCATTGACCCGGTCGCAGCGATAGCCCGGATGATGGCCGAGACCGCGGGCGATCAACAAATCGACCTTGCCTTCGACCAGCTCGTGCAGGCCGGCGGGCTGCAGCACGCGCAAGCCGATCTCTTCATGCGCCTCACGAAACGCCGCCAGATCGAGCCGGCGCAAATCCAAGCTGGCATGCACGCCCAATTGCAGCAGCACCGCACCTGCCGGCTTTAATTGCGAGGTCGCCTCCGCAATGCGGCGAAAGCCGTCGGATATCCTGGGCAGGTAGGCCTGGCCTGCCGCGGTCAGGACGAGCTGCTTGTGCAGCCGCTCGAACAGCTGCACACCGAGGCGCGCCTCCAGCGCTTTCACCTGCTGCCCGATGGCTGCGGGCGTGACGTGCAACTCGTGCGCGGCGAGCTTGAAGCTGAGATGGCGCGCGGCGGCCTCGAAGGCGCGGAGCGCGTTGAGCGGCGGAAGGGTGTAGGTCATTGCACCGCAGTTTGACACCGATGGGCCGCGGCCTTGCAATAGATTTTCTTGCCCTGAACCGCAGGAATGATGCTTTGCGCCGCGGCGATGTCGCCGGATAGGGTCGACCCGCAATCCGGAGATTTTATGGTGTCCAATGACTGAGATGACTCATCCTTTCTACGCGCAGCATCGCAGCGCCATGGAGGCCGCGATGCGCCATCGGCTCGATCTCGCCGAGGCGATGTTGCGCGAGCGCGCGCATCTCACTGACATCGACGGGATCAGGCAGGATGTGATGGACGAATTCGACGTCGTGCTCACCCAGATGCCCTATGTCGGCGGCGCCGCGAGCCGCATGAGCGATTTCTTCATGCGACTGATCGGCTTCATGGCGATCAGCCGGGTGCTGCGGCGGCACGGCGTGCCGCTGCCTGACATCGGCGAAATCGAGCGGGAGACCTACAAGGCGCAGTTGCTCACCGCGCCCGAGGCGGAACGCCTCGCCGCGGGAGATCAATTCATGTCGCCGGAGAACCAGATATTGCTGCGCGAGCAGGCGGCGAAAAGCATCACGGAAGGCCATCAGGCAGAGTATCCGGAGGATTTTGTCTACGATTTCGTCGAGCCGGGGCCGAATGACACCTTTGAATTCGGGATCAACTACAAGGCATGCGGCTTCTGCAAATTCGCGGGCCGCCATGGCGACAAGGAGATTTTGCCGAACATTTGCGGGCT
Source organism: Bradyrhizobium ganzhouense (assembly GCF_049949285.1). Taxonomy (NCBI): domain Bacteria; kingdom Pseudomonadati; phylum Pseudomonadota; class Alphaproteobacteria; order Hyphomicrobiales; family Nitrobacteraceae; genus Bradyrhizobium; species Bradyrhizobium ganzhouense. The sequence goes on along the minus strand of NZ_CP181318.1, from coordinate 3,228,782 downwards.
CGATTTCGACGCCTATGCGACGCGGGGTATCCATCTGGAACGGACGCAGACGCTGGCTGGGGGCGCGAGCCACTGCAATTTCCGCTTCTCGCGGCTGCGCCTCGGCTAATGTGCGCCACACCGGCAGTTCTCATAATCCACGGGATCATGGCTGTTGAAAATCGTCACGCGGCTGCCGTGGCTGAGCTTCAGCTCGCGCAGCCGGGTCTGGTTGGCGATGCGGGCATTGCGGTCCATGTCGACCTTGCGCTGGAAATAGCGGAGCACCAGCGGCGCGCGTGGTGACGCGTCGAGCTGGGCGTGATGGAAATAGCTGTCGCCGGCGTGCAGCAGCCATTTGTCACCTGAGCGCACCGCGATGCCGCAATGGCCGAGCGTGTGGCCGGCGAGCGGGATCATCAGGATGTCCCCTTCCCGGTCACTCAGCGCGCGGACGCCCTTGAAGCCGAACCAATCCTCGCCGGCCTCGCCGTAGAATGACCAGCTCGGCCCGTGGCTCCATTGCCCCTCGACATAGCGCCCTTCAGGCGGCGCGGGCTTTCGCAGCACCGCCATGTCGTATTCGGCGCGATGGACGTGGATCGCGGCATGGGGGAAGTCGGGCACGCCGCCGGCGTGATCACGGTCGAGATGCGTCAGCAGCACGTGTCGCACGTCGTCAGGCGAATAGCCGAGCGCCTTCACCTGCTGCACGGCCGTCTCCGCCGGATCGAGCTTTGGCGCGGTCTGTCGCAGCCAGCGTTTCCCGAGCCGGCCGGGCGTGGCGATATCGCCAAGGCCGATGCCGGTGTCGACCAGCGCGAGGCCGCTGCTGGTCTCGATCAGCAGGCAATGGCAGACCATGCGGGCGCGCTGGAACAGGCTGCCGGTGCCGTTCACCAGCCGCCGGCCCATGGGACACATCGTGCCGGTGTTGAGATGATGGATTTTCATGGATGAGGCCCGCCTGTTGTGAACACGGCGTTCTTGTCATCCTCCGATCAATAGGTAAAATATCGACTATTGATGATATCTATAGGATTGGACTATGGACATCCGCGAGCTTCGCTACTTCGCCGCCGTCTATCGTGAACGCAACCTCACGGCCGCGGCGCGCACCTGCTTCGTGTCGCAGCCGTCGATCTCCACCGCAATCACCAATCTGGAGGCCGAGCTCGGCACCACGCTCTTCATCCGGCACAAGAAGGGCGTCGCGCCCACCGCCTCGGCCGAGCAGTTTCACGCGCTGGCGCGCCGCATCATCGACGAGGCCGATGCCGCACGCAGCCTGTTCCGCAAGCCCAGCACCAGGACCAATCTGACGCTCGGCCTGATGCGCACGCTCGACGTGCCCCGGACCATCGCGCTGCTGAAACCGCTCACGTCACGCAGCGACATCGCGCTCCGGCTCGTGGGCCACGACGAGCGCGCGGATGCAAGGATCATCTCGAAGAGCATGCTTGGGCATGACGAGCATTTCGTCCCGCTCTGGAGCGAGCGCTACGTCGCCGCACTGCCGCCGTCGCATCCGCTGACGCTGAAGGAGCGGCTTCGCGCCGCCGACCTCGCCGAATTCCCCATGATCGATCGCTGCCATTGCGAGCAGAGCGCGTTCTTCGGCCGCGCCGCGCAACGGCGTCAATCCGCGGCCATCGCGCAATCGGAGGATTGGGCGATGGCCCTGGTCGCGGCCGGCGTAGGCATCGCCATCGTCCCGGAGGGCGTGGCCAAGGGCCATCCTGATATCGCGATCCGGGAGATCGAGGTGAAGGTCAAACGCGAGGTCGGGCTGGCCTATCGCGCATCTGTGCCGCTTGCCGACGCGCTGAAGGATTTTGTCGGGAAGCTGCGGAAGCAACGATCTAAACGCGGACGCTGATCGCGGCTGCGCGAAATGAGGCCACGGTCCGACTACCCAAGCAAGCCCTTCAGGCCGGCGTAGATCGAACCAACGGCCGTTGCGGCGACGCCTGCCAGCGGCCCGACGGTCTGCATCAGATCCTGAATCAAGCGGGCGCGGCGGCGGAGCTGTTCCTCACCGACATGCTGCCCGAGCAGACGCGCCATCCTGAAGGCAAATGCGTTCGGCTTGCCTCCCTGGCTGAGCACGCGCGGCAAGACCTGGAAGATCACGACTCCGAGGATGTTTCCGGAAACGAAAGCGAGAAGGATGCTCGCACCGTATTCGAACACCTCGCGCCATTCGACCCACACCGTCGGCAGGATCGGAACGCTATCGTGGAGGCCCGTCACCGTCAGCATTGTCTGGATGCTGACGCTGGCGAGCAGCAACGCCAGCACGAGCGCGCCGAGCGCGGAAACCCTGTGCAGGGGATATGCAAGGAGCCCGAACAGAAGCGGGATGATGATCGACGCTATCCGGAGCGGGACCGGCGAGAGATTGAACGTGATGGTTACGAGAATATGGGTGACCGTGAGCAATATCGACGGAATAATGACGTAGAGAACCGCGTGCGTTCCGAGATATCGCAGTGGATTTTTCTGCCGTTCCAGCCGGATGTTGACGCGATCGAGATCGCGCCTGAGCTTGTCGAGCTCGGCAACGATCTCCTCGATCTCGATGAGAGTCGGCCGCACGACGCGCAAGTCGCGCGAGCAGTGCTTGCACGCGATGGCCTCGTCCTTGATCGTCTCGGCGCAGAACGGGCATTCCATTGCTAGCGCGACTTCCTGCGTAGCCTAATCGCTTCCATCTCCTCCCTGGCCTGCCTGAGCTCGGCGCGCAAGGCGTCCCGCTTGCGCAAGAGATCGTCGCGCTCGGCGATCAGCGTCGCGGGAACGGCGACGTCACGCCCGCAGGACGCGCAGATCAGGGCGCCCTCCAGATTCTCGGATTGGCAATAGGGACATTTCACCTCAACGACACCTCATTTAGGCGCGACCTTCAAGGTGAAGATGTTCGTGCCGGGCCGTCCATCGCTGTCCTTGATGTCGACGCGAACCATATATTCGCCCGCCGGCAGTTCGGCATCCTGTATGTTGATGCCGTCGGCCTGGACAAACGGTTTGACTCGCGCCGTCAGATCGACGTTCGGCGTCCTCAGAAACATCACCTTGACCGACTCCGGATCGATCTTGGCTCCGCCAAAGGACTCGAACTTCAAGACCAGGTGCAAGGGCGAGCTGACCGAATCGCTCGGCGAAACAAATTCGACCTTCGGCCCGCGCAAGATGCCGCGCCGGTCGGCCGCGACTGCACCCTTCGGGGGCGGCAGCTTCGCTTCCTCGTCCGTGATCAATTGTGTTGCCGCTCTCGCCGCTCCCGAAAACAGGAGACCTGCCGCGATCAGCGCCGGCAAGATATTCCGCTTCATTTCAATTCCACCTCTCTTCACTTGCCGTTCTTCATTTGCCGTCAGCGCACGCCGCCATCGCCAATGATCGTGTAAGGAGCCCAAAACAGCGGATGCGCATAGGCGAACTCGGTCTTGCCTTCGCCGTTCAGGTAACCGGGACCGTCGACCAGGGCCATCATCGCCTGCCGCAGCGCTTCACTCCGCGACAACTTGGGATCGTCGGCCTGCCGCTTGAACAGGTCGGTCACCAGCTGCCGCGCCGATTGCGAATGCACCGACCAGTTGGTCACCAGCAAGGCACGTGTTCCGGCGTAGAAGAACGCGCGGCCAAGGCCGGAGGCTGCCTCGGCGCCGGCGCCGGCACCGGCACCGGTGTTGCAAGCCGACAGGATGACCCAGTCGGCGTCGAGCTTGAGGCCGAGGATCTCCTCCATGGTCAGGAGGCCGTCTCCGCCCTCGCCCGTCACCGCTGGCGATGACAGTGCGAGCGCCGGCTGCGTCAAGCCGTTGAGCTCGCCCGGAACAAGACCGTGCGTGGCAAATGCGAGAATCCTGAAGCCCGAGAGGTTCATCGTCTTCACGGCGCTCTCGGTCGCATTCTTGCCGAGGAACAGCACCTTCGAAGGGTCTGCCTGCAGGGCCAGCGCGATCGATTTCAGCTCGTCGGCTGTATCGGGAAGACGAGGCAAGAGGCCGAGCTCGGCGCTATCGACACCGTCGAGCTTCGGGCTGCTGCGACGCTTCAGCGGCATGCCGCGCGTGACGTTGCCACCCGCGTCGGCGAGTTGAACCTTGGTTTGATCGCTCTCTGCCTCGGCTTGCTGATCCTTGTTGAAATAAGGATCGCCGAACGCCACGAGATCCCCGCGGCCGGGCTTGCCAGGCGGCAATTGCCGCAGCGTGCGCAACGCGGCTGCCGATGGCACGGTCGACACAGCGTGGGTACGGGCCAGCCATGGCACGTTACGGTAGCTGACGAACAACGGGTCTTCGTCTTGTGCCACCTCGGCCGGCGCCGTCGGCAGCAGAGACAACGGCAGCAGGCCGAGCGCGCCATTCGTGACCACGATCAAATTTCTGGCCGGCTTCCATCCACTTTCGACCGGCTTCAGCAACAGCTCGTAGAGCTCGTAACCAAGCTTGAGATCAAACGGCGGAATGTCCGAGATCATCGCCGCCTGCGGCTCGAGCGCTTCGCGCAGTTTGCGGATCTTGGTCTCGATATCGCCGATACTGGCCTTGACGGCCGCGAACGCCACGGGGCCCGACTTCGGCACCGCCCAGACGAAGCTGCCGCTCTGCCCGAAATAGAACGACAGCATGGCCTCGTTGTCGGCCAGCGTCGCGCGGATTTCGGCGACGGCCGGCGGCTTCGGCGAGACCAGATCGGCATAGGACGGAAACTTCTGCTTGATCTCCTGGCGCGCCTTGTCGCGTTCACCGCGCAAGGCGACGATCGAGGCCTGGATCTGCTGCACGCCCTTCTCGTCGCGCTCCGCCGAGGGAATGGCGAGGACGTTGGTGAGCGTGCCGAGCTGGGCATTGACCTGCTTGGTGAGGTCCTGCTCCTTGCGCACGAGCTCGGCGAGCGCGGGATCCTTCGCCGCCGCGCGCGCGCTGGAGGCGGCCAGCGCCTGCTGCACGGAGTGGCCGCGGATCGCGTCGGCCAGACCGAACGTCTCTTCGCCGACGCCGCTGCCGGTGCCTTCGGCCCGCGCGAGCAGCAGGAGGTAGCTCTCGACGATGGTCTGGAGCCGCTGGCTGCGCGCAGCCACGACGGTCGTATTCTCGTCGTCGGCGTTCTCGTTTGCGTTCGCCATCAAGATCGGAATGGCGGCCTTGAACTCCCGGATCGCGTCGGCATCGCGCTGTGCGCGCATCAATCCGATCGCGAGCGTGCCGCGCGCCGACGCCGCATCGAAATGGTTCTCGCCGACCCGCCCGATCTGCTTCTTGACCAGTTGCTCGGCGGCAGCGATGCCGGCGTCGAGCTGGCCGGAATTGTAGAGCGAGAGAATGCGCCCCGGATTCAGCTCGAACACCTGGCGGCGCGTCGGCTCCCAATTGGCGATCGCCTGATCGATCCTCGCGAATATCTCGTTCGCCTCGGCAGATTTTCGCTGCAAGCCCAGAATGCCGGCGAGCTGCGAGAGCAATTGCACCGTCGCCTGCGAGTCATCCGGCACCCCCGTCGTCTTGTTGATCTCCAGCGCAACCCGTCCCAACTTTTCGGCTTCGTCGTAACGGCCCTGATCGACCAGAATGCTGGCCAACCCGATGACGAAGCGCGGCGTGACAGGATTGTACTTGCCGGTGTCCTTCAGGCGCGACAGCAGTGCCCGGCGCACATCGACCTCGGCTTCGGCGAGCCTGCCCTGCCTGGCCTTCATGCGCGCCTGATTCAACACCATGGTGTCAACGGCTTGCAGCAGAAGGGTCTCTGCGGGCGGATTGTCCGACTCCAGCACGCTCTTGTTGCCCGCGAGCTTGCGAATCTCCGCAGCGCGATAGGCAGCCTCGGCTTCGGGAAACTGGCCCCGCGCCTCGAAGATCATGCCGCGCGAAATCTCGATCTCGCCCTCCCAGGTCTGGCCGAACCTGGCATAGCTGGCGCGCCATCCCGGAAGCCCGCTGGTGCGCCATTCCTGAATGGCAGCCAGGCTGCGGCGCAGATAGGTTTCTGCCTGCGCGATGTCGCCCATCTGAATGAGAATGGCCACAACCGTGCGGTTTGCGTTGAAAACGTATCCCTTCCCACCTGGCACGGTGGCAAATTCGCGCAACAGCTTTTGCATGATCTCCAGCGCGCGCTTGGGATCGCCTGCAAGCGCATATTGCTGCGACTGGAGCTGCATCAATCGGCCCATCATGTTCGCGCTGATGGCCCCGCTTCCCACCTCTACGGCCTTATTGGCATCGGCGGTGGCTTCGGCGAGCCGGCCGAGCTGCGCACGGGCATTGGCGCGATCGAAATAGAATTGCGCGAGATCCTGACGGGACTCCTTGCCGGTCGGCGTAGCGCCAGCGTCCGCCTTCAGCTCCGCGATCATCTTCTCGTCGGGCTTCTCGCCGTCGAGAATCGCCGTGATGTCGGAGATATTGCGCGGCGGCGCGACGAAGTCCTTTGGCAGGGCGGTGCCGGGATCGAGCTTCGGCGCAGCCTCCTTCGGCAACTCGACGGCGACGTTGGCGCGACCGTTCGCGGCGTTGAGCGCCGCCGTCACGCAGGCCTTGACCTTCGGAGACGCAGTGGCGCGGCAAGCTTCGAGGTCGGCGCCGCCCTTGCGGCCGCCGCCGGCCTGCATGCAAGCGTGCACGATCGGCTTGCCGACGGTCATCCGGCAGTTCTCGATCGCCGCCTCCTTGGTCAGGGCGGCGGCGGATCCGGTCGATCCGAGCAGGATGGCAAGGGCCAGCAATTTTCGCAGAGGCGTGGAATTTCGACGGGCGTCAAGCGGCATCGCGGAATTGATGCTCATCTCCAAAGACCTTCGTGCAAAATGACTTGGTATAAGTGCCCAATCCTAGCGCCATGGCTTGGGAGAACAAGCACCAATCGGGGCGGCTCGACCAAAAGCTGAACAGCGTCGACCGCGGCCAACATAAGTTCTCGCCCCCGTCCCTGTAGCACCGGGACGTGATTCTCGCCATGATGGCAGGAATGGCCGCCGTCACGGCGGCCCGGGATCGCGGCTCGCGCCGATGGGAGCTGCAGACGCCGAGACGGCCGCAACCGGATGCGTCGGCAGGCGCGGCGATCCGCCGTCAGCCCTTCGAGCCGTCAGCCCTTCGAGACAACGGCGCGGCCGTAAGCCGGCTGCGAGGCAACCGGCGGATTGGTGGTCTGGGCGGCGAGCTCGCCGATCAGGCGGTCGGCATCGGCAGCCATGCCGTCGGGCGCCTGGATCACCAGCCGCTCCAGCGCAAAGCGATAGGACGAGACACGCTGCTCGAGCGACAGCTGGACCCACTGGATGATCAGCGAGTTCTCCTGCATGCGTGCGACGGCGTCGGCCCTTTCCTGCGGCGACAGCACCGAGACGCGCGCCATGCTGGCCTCACGCTTCCTGTCGAGATCGATGACGCGGATCGCGCTGGCGAAGAACGGCTCGAAGCGGGTGATGTCGTTGCGCACGTCCTCGATCAGCTGCGCATAGCGCGAGGAATGCGAGCGATGCGGTTCGTCGATCAGCGTACGGCCATACATGGTGCGGTCGAACACGATCGTCTGCCGCCACGGCGACGGCAACGCCTTGTAGTCGCCGAACACACTCTTCCACGCAGGCCGCGACAGCGGCGGCTCGATCATGGGATAGGCGAGGTCGCGAAGCTGACGTTCTTCGTCGGTGAGCTGGAATTGAGAGGCCTTCAGCCCGAGGCTACCGGTGACCTCGGCGCCGAGCCAGCGATGCATGTCGTCGCTGCGCATGTCGGCACGGGTGCGGCCGAAATCGCCGCCGCTACAAGCGGCGAGCGCCGCGCCCACAGCTGCGAGCAGGATGGCCGTTGCGATTGTGCGGATCTGGCGGATGGAGTCCGGCATTGCAAAGGCCGGAACCTAGCGACGACGACGACGGCGCCCCGGCGCTGTGCCCGCTTCCGGCCCACGATCGCCGTTGGTTTCGTCCGCCTCGCGCTCGATACGGATGACGGGAAGGATCAGAATCGTCCCCATGTCCGCGCGCGGTGTGACGTCCCCCGACGAGCCCACCCGGCGACCGGCCGGAAATTCGATGATGGTCCCCATGTCAGCTCTCTCAATTGCCGCGCGACAAAATGCGCCCCTGCAACATGGGCGTCATTAGGATCAGTTTATGGTTAACGGGGTGTAAACAAGGGTTTCGGACCGTAACCGCACGGGCCGGCCCGAGCGTCCCGCAGCGACACGAAAACGGCTGAAATGAGCGCGTTTGCTTCACACCTCGTTTTCCTTAACGAGCCTTTAAAGGAACCCCTGATAGGCTGAGGCAACCGTCTCTTCCAAGTTGCGTACGCCTCCATGACCAAGTCGCTGTTTCCCGGATTCGACGGGCTGATGACACTCTCCCGCCGCGAGGGCGTCGATGTTCGCCCGACGCTGCTGCGGGTGCTGACCGATCTGTATGTCCAGGCGCCCACCCACAGCGAGGACGAGCAGCGGCAATTCGTCGAGCTCGCCACGCGGCTGATCGAGCAAGTCGACGACGCGACACGCGCTTCCGTCAAGGCGAAGCTTGCGATTTATCCGCAGACGCCGATCCCAGTCCTCCAGAAGCTCGGACTGGTCGCAGCGCAGGAAGGCCGCAGAGTGCCGCTCGCGCGCGAAATCCCGCGTGCTGCATCCGCCCCCTCGCCTGCCCGCACGCCAACCGACGCCGAGCAGCGCATGGCCGCCAGCATGGCGATGCAGCCGAAGGAAGCCGCCGAAATCCACGACATGTTCTTCGGCGCCGACGCGAGCCAGCGCGCGCTGATCCTGCACAATCTGGCGCAGACGCCGCTGAAGGCCGCGCCGCGGATTCCGACCGTGCGCGCCAAGCGCGCGATCCAGATCCTGGAGATGGCGGCGATCGCGGGCGATGTCGAGAACTTCACCTATGAGCTCGGCGACAGCCTGATCCTGCCCTCGCGCGTCGCGGCGCAGATCGTCGACGATGCCGGCGGCGAGGCTCTCGCGATCGCCGCGCGCGCGCTCGACATGCCGAGCCCGAACTTCCAGCGCATCCTGCTGTTCTTCAAGCCGGAGATCGGCAACTCGGTGGACGCAGTCTACCGGCTGTCGCGCCTCTACGACCGCCTCAGCGACCGTTCCGCGCTGGTGATGCTCGCCGCCTGGCGCGGCTCGACGCTCGCCGTCACCCGCGCCAAATATCAGCCGTCGCTGCATGACGGCGAACGCCAGCGCGCACGTGCGGGCGCAAGCCAGACGCGGCCGGGCGTGCAGCCCGGCTCCGCGCCTGCGGTGCGGACAGGTTCCGGCGGATCATCGGACCACTAGAGACACGCGATTCCGCGAAGCTGCTCTAACTCTTGCGCGCCGTGACGTTTTCGCGAATCCGCTCCAGCCAACCCGATACGACGCTGAGCAGTTGATTGCCCTTGCCCAAAATTCCAGTCAGCTCGCCCTCGGCCATCTCGCGTCTCGCCCCCTCGGGCTCGGGTAGCGGCGGCAGGATGTGAGCGTAATAGGTTTTGTCCAATAGCCGGTGCATCAGGCGTTCGCCGGGGAAAGGCTCGCCATTGTTCAGCGCGCGGGCGGCCTTGAGGATGTTGCGAATATCGTATTGCGTCGGGCTGATGTCGGGAACCTGCTTCGGCAGGTTCATGAGCGTGTACACCGCGACGCGCGCCGTACGGATCGAACTATCCATCGTGAAGATGATGTCGTTTGACGTTTCCACGAATTGACCCATCAGGCCAAGATTGGTGCAGCCGGCAGGAACGACGTGTGGCCGATCGCCCGCCGCGCGCGGCATGAACATCGCGGTGATGTAAGGCATCAAGGCGAGCCTCGCCTTCGTATTCGCCACCACGTCGTCAAGTTGCCCCTCGATGCCGAGATGATAGCAGAGCTCGGCAAGGATCTCGCGCCCGGTGCAGGCGGGCATCGGCTTCTTCACGAAGTTGCCCTCCTTGTCCATGAGCAGGGCATAAACCCAAACCACCAGAACGTCGTTGGGCTGGGTCGGAAAGTGCGGCTGGCGATTGCAGGTGAAACTCATCACCCAGTTCGAGTCGGTGAAGGTGATGATGCCGCCAGTGGCCGTCTTGCCCGAATAGGGGTCGTTGACCGACAGCTCCTTCAGCTTTTCGACGAAGGCCGACGGCTTGCAGGTCAGCGTCACCGATTCCCACATCGAGCGATCGACATTGCCGTAAAACTTCTCCGGCTTGCCGAAAACGGGAGACTTTCTTGCAAGGTTCTTCCACAGCGTCCAATCGCTGTCCTCGCCCGGTTCGTGCTTGCCGCGTTGGAGCACCGGGGCATGGTCCATGTCGCCATAGGCGGTGCCCTCGGTCATCGACCCCGTCAGTGCGTAGACCCTGTCCTGCGGACCGACGGCAATGGTCGTATCCGCGCCACCCACCTTCGCCCGGATCGCGGTCACGGTACGCGTATCGCCTTCGACGCTCATGTCGAGATCGTAGACGCGCGTGTCGAATTGCACCTTCACGCCCCGCTCGCGCAGATGATTCACGAGCGGACGAACAAAACTGTCATACTGGTTGTACTTCGGGAAAACCAGGGCCGACATGTCCGCCAGCCCGTCGATCGCATCGAGAAAGCGATGCATGTAGAGCTTCATTTCCAGGAGGCTCTGCCAGTTCTCGAATGCGAACATCGATCGCCAGAGATACCAGAAATTGGTCTCGAGGAAGCCCGCGCTGAAATATTGCTCGATGGTGACGTCGTCGAGATCTTCCTTGCGCTTCAGCAGCAGCTTGATCAATTCCCACTGTTGCGGTTTCGACAGGCCGAGCGTCGCAAAGTCACGAATCTGACCCCGCTTGTGCATCAGCCGCGATTTGGAGAAGTTTGGATCGTTGTCGTTGACCAGACGATATTCATCCAGCACGCTGTAACCTGCCGGCAGCTCGAGCGCCTGCACGTCCTGGAACATGTCCCACAGATTGTCGTAGTTCCAGTTCATTTCGCGGCCGCCGCGAATGATGTAGCCGTTCTCGGAATCGCCTGCGCCGTCGAGCGACCCGCCCTCGACATGCAGCGCATCCAGGATGGTGATGTCCTCGCCCGCCATGCCGGCATCGCGGATCATGTAGAACGCGGCCGCGAGGCCCGCGATGCCACTGCCGATGATCCACGCCTTGCAACCCTTCACGGGATGGGCCGGAACCGGACGATTGCGCATGTAAGCGCCCATCATGTCGGGAGGCGGCAGCGTGTTTTGCGCGCTATTGTGCCAAAATGCGCCGGTGGTGTTGTTTTCCACCTTGAACGTCTTGCCGGGATTGCTTCGCGTTGCGTTGGCCATGGCGGTGTTCTCTCGGACCAAGTTGAAGATTTCAGCTTGGTGAATTTACCGGACTTCTATGTCTGATACTCGCGCCATTGGTCACACCTGATGTGTGAATCGCGCAAGGGATTCCGCCTGGCTTCAATCGTATGCGAATTTGCCGCACGCACGTCGGCAGTGTCATCACGATTGCGCCACATTGAGATTCCCGCTCGGCCCGATCGCGCAGGGAAATGCGCGCGCTCAAACCCGCGTAAGTGCGGCCCGTGCTCGCGTTGCTCGTGGCCTGGCGCGGCGTCACGCGGGAACGGTGCGGGCGGCACCGGCGGTTCATCGGATCGGTAGGATCAGAGCCCGACTGCGCCGCCGCCGGCCTTTTCGAATCGCCTGGCTTCCAGCCGGACGGCACTCAGAAGAGCTTCGGCGCCGGCGCTCAGGGTCCGGTTCTTCAGCTTGAACACGGCTGTCGGGAACTCCCATCTCGGTAGATCAACGCGAATGGGCTTTAGAAGCGTGCGCCACGGCGGGAACGCGAGGACGGAGCCCGGAACGAGTGTCAGAAACCGCCCAGTGGCGAGCAGCCCGGCGCGGAGATTGAGAGAATTGCTCAGAATGCGATTTGCAGGTGGAGAGAGGCCTTCCGCTGCGCACGCTTTCATGAAGGGCGAGCTCTCGTCGAGTTCGAATGGCGAGACGATCCAGGGCTCGTGGATCAACTGCGCCAGTTTCGGCTTACGACAGGCGATCCAGGAATTCCCCGAACCCGCGACGACCACGAGCCGTTCCCGGTAGAGGCCCTCGACTTCGATGTCCGGCTCCGGCGCATTCCGGGTCAGTCGCGTGATGGCAAACTCACCGCGGCGCTCGCCGAGATAGGCCTGAAGCGTGGACGGGGTGATAGCCTCGACGTCGAATCTCAGGCGAGGATATCGCCGGGACACGCGCTCGATCGCCGCGGGAACGAGACCAGCCACCCAGATCTCGCTGGACGCGAACCGAACCTCGCCGGTGCCGGGGGTCGCCATCTCCTGGACCGCGGCGACGCTGCGGCGAAGTTCGTCGAAAACGACGGCGGCGTGGTTCGCGAGGGCGACGCCGTAGCGGGTCAATTCACTTCCGCGCGCGCCCCGGTCAAACAGCGGCACGCCAAGCACGTGCTCGAGACTCGCGATGGTGCGCGAGACGACCGGTCGCGATACCGACAGGCGCTCGGCGGCCTTCGCCATGTTGAGTTCGGCGGCGACGACGAGAAACACGTGCAGATCGCGGGGGGAAATGCGATGCCCGATACGATCTGACCATTCCATGAGGCGTACCCAGGAAGCTACGGATATGTAGCAAATGCGAGCTTCAAGATACGCCTTGGCTTCGCTAGCTTCCAGCTCGAATGTGCCTGTTGGAGCTGGGAGCGTCATGAGGAAAGCGGTCGTATTCGCAGTCGTCGCGGCCTGCCTGGGTGCACCGGCCGCGGCTGCCGAGGAGATTACCGTATTCAGCACTCCGTCCTTGAAGCCTGTGCTGTCCCGGCTTGTCCCCGATTTCGAGAAATCGACCCACCACAGGCTCACGATCCGCTTTGGCGCGGTCGCCGCACTGAAACGGGAAATCGACGGCGGTGCGCCATTTGACGTTGCGCTGCTGCTGCCCGGGCAAATCGACGATCTCATCACGGAGGGAAAGGCGGTCCGCAACTCCCGGGCCGACCTCGCGGTGGCCCTGACGGGCGTCGCGGTTCGGAAAGGGCTTCCAAAGTTCGATGTCAGCTCGCCCGATACGGTTCGCCAGTCCCTCTTGTCAGCCAACTCCGCCGCTTACGCTTCCGACAGCGCCAGCGGACAATACTTTCTCAGCGTGATCGATCGCCTTGGCATCAGCCCGCAAATGCAGCCGAAGCTCAGAAAGATCAGCGGAAATCCGGTCGAAGCCGTGGCGCGCGGCGAAGCTGATCTGACGATCATCACGGTGCCCAACATCATATCCGTCCCGGAAGTGGAGTTCGCAGGCGCCCTGCCGTCGCAGCTGCAAAACGTCACCACCTACACGGCAGCGGTTTCGGCAGCGACCGAGAAGTCGGCGAGCGCCAACGCCTTCCTTCAGTATCTGAACTCGCCCGACGGCAGCGCCGCATTTATCGCCAACGGACTGCAGCGGCCCGCGCGGTGAAGCCGCTGCGCCTGCGCAGTTGCTCCTGATCCTCCGACCGCGAAACCGCCTGTCGACGAGGCTGCTACTTATGCAGCGAGTCCATGCCCTCGTCAGGCTTTCGCCAGTTCCAGAAAATGCCGCCCCGCGCGGTCCTCGGTCTCGACAACCCAGGCGTCCGGATCGAAGCGGATCTCCTTGGTCAGTCGCTCCTCCACGGCCTGCTCCGGCATCGGCTGAGGCGCGAGCGGCACGAAGAAGCGATCGACCGGCCGGCCATCGTCATAGACGGTCTGCGGCGCCGGCACGTAGAGCATCGCGTTGCCGTCGAGCAGCGATACCTTCACGAATACCGCGCCCGCCTCCTCGGCGCCGCGACGGCGCACCGCGCCGAACACGCCCTCGGTCTGGCACCGGCGCAGATAGGCCGCGACCCATATGTTTGATTTCAGGCGCATGAGAAGCACGATAGGCCAGCGCCTGGATCAGCACCAGCCTCGCTGACGTGGCGACTATTCAACCGGATGGCCAATTGCGGCGGCGAGCTCGCGCAGCAGGCGGTCCGACACCTGGCCGGTGACGGGCATCTTGTGCTGGCGCTCGAACGTCTGGATCGCCGACTGGGTCTCGCCGCTCATCGTGCCCGTGATCTTCAAATTCCCATAGCCGTATTCGGACAGCGCGCGCTGCACGCCGGACAGGCGACGCGCCGCCGGGCTTTGCTGCACCGGGATCGGGGCCGGCGGACGCGCGACCGCCACCGCAGACGGTGCCGGCGTGGGTGTCGTGGCCTTGATCACCAGATTGGTCATGGGATCGCTCGCACGCGGCGTCGATGCCGTCGTCTCGGCGGGCTTCTCCGGCGCCTTCTCGGCCGGTTTCGGCTCGACGCGAAACTCGGTTGCTTTCGGCTCGAGCGGCGACGTGTCGGCGCCGACGGGACGCGGACGCGGCATGGGATTGGACAGCGACATCGACGACGGCGCGGGAAGATTGATCACGGTGCCGAACATCGGCGCCGGATGCCGGCCGGTCTGCAGGAACAGCGCGTTCGCAACGATGGCGCTGATGGCCGCGGCGGCGACGAGACCCGCCAGCGTGTCCTTGGGGCTGTGCAAGAGCACGCGCATGACGAGATTGCGCTCGGTCTCGACATCCACGACCGCGGCCTTGGCGCCACGGCGGCGCGGAGCAGCTTCGTCCTTTGCAGGCTTTCTAGGCACTTTTCTTCACCAGAGCAGGTTGGTCCTGAGGTCGTTCTTGAGTCTGTCGGTCTTGAGTCCGGTCTTGAAGTTCCTGGCGCAGCACCGGCGTCAACGTCGCGATCTTGCTTTCCGCGGGCTTCGCTTGCGGCGGCGTGTAGACCAGCGGCAGCTTGACCGTGACGGCGGTGCCCTCGCCGAGCTTGCTTTGTACCGTCAATTCGCCGAGATGCAACGCCACGAGGCTCTTCACGATGGACAGGCCGAGGCCCGTGCCCTCGTGACGGCGCTCATAGGTCTTGCCGCACTGGAAGAACGGCGCGCCGATGCGCTTGAGATCGTCGGGCGCGATGCCGACCCCGGTGTCGCTGATGCGCAACGTAATCTGAGATGTCGACGCCGAGGCGGCAACGGTGACCTGGCCGCCGCGCTCGGTGAACTTGACGGCGTTGGCGACGAGATTGAGCACGATCTGCTTGAAGGCGCGCGGATCCCCGGTCATGACAGGCAGATCCTGCGGCGCATCGGTGATGAGATCGATGCCGTTCTCGCGCGCCTTCAGCGCCAGCAGATTGCAGCAATGCATCAGCGCGGCGCGCGGCGCGAACGGCTCCGACGCAATCTCGAAATTGCCCGATTCCATCTTCGACATGTCGAGGATGCCGTTGACGACCGACAGCAGATGTTGGCCGGACGCGTTGATCAGCTCGGCATATTCCCTGCGCTGGCTGGCTGCCAGCACCAGGGTCTGCTCCTGCGCGATCATCTCGGAGAAGCCGATGATGGCGTTGAGCGGCGTGCGCAGCTCATGGCTCATGGTGGCGAGGAAACGCGTCTTGGCGGCATCGGCCGCTTCCGCAGCACTTCGGGCCTGATCGAGCGCCTGCTCGGACAATTTGCGATCGGTGACGTCGCGCATCACGCCGACGACTTCGGCCTCGCGCGTGACATCACGGCCCAAATCCTGATCGAGCGGCCGGCAGCGCATCTCCACCCAGATGAAATCGACCTGATAGTTGCCTTGGCCGCGCTCGGAACCGGTGGGCTCCCGCCGCAGCCGGAATTCGACGCTCCGGACGTCGCCGCGCGCAGCATCGGAGAGCGCGGTGAGATAGGCCGGACGATCGGCTACATGGACGCGATCGAACAGTCCATGGCCGAGCAGCTGCGCGACCGGCATGCCGAGCATGGCCTCCGCGGCCTGCGAGATGAACTGCACCGCGCCGTTGCGCTGATGCCGCGAGATCACGTCGCTCATGTTGCGCGCCAGGAGGCGATAGCGCTCCTCCTCGCGCGACAGCAGCGTCACGCTGGTGCGTGCGAGCGACTCGGCGCCGAAGGCGAGGCCGGCGGCATAGAGCGTTGCAGAAGCGACGCCGAACGCCATCATCACGCTGCGTTGTGCCGCGCTGACATGTTCGGACGGCAACCAGCCGAGCTGGGTCAGCAGAATCAAGAGGCCCGCGCAGGACAGCGCCAGCAGCGAGGCAAAGGCCGCGACGCGGCGCGAGGCCGACAGCGCGGCTTCGAGGGGAACCACGACCAGCCAGATCGCCGCAAATGATTCGATACCGCCGGTCGTGGCCGCAATCGCCATGATCAGGCCGGCAAGCGCCAGCGACGACAGCACATGGGCGCCTTCGTAGCGGCCGGTGCGCGACAGGAACCAGGACAGCATGATCGGCGCGATCAGCCAGGCGAAGGCCGCAACTTCGATCGCGCTCGGCGCGCCACGCAGGACCAGATAGACCGGAAATGCGGCAAAGGCAGCCAGGCTTCCGAGAAGCCGCGGCGCCATGAAAGCCCGATGGCGCGCACGCGTCAGCGCATCGTAACGCGCGGAGGGATGCAGCAGCGCATCGAGACAATCGCGGATGATACTCAAAACTGTCACGGGTCTCGCGCTTCGGCTCAATCGTCTTTGAAGACGTGCCGGAACGCCTCCTTGTCGTTGAGCCAACGTGTCAGAGCGACCTTAAACGAGTGCTAAGGCGATCCGGCCTGCGGCCCGACACCGCGTCATCGCGGAGATTTTTAGGCGATTTGGCGATGTCATCATCGGGGATGGTGAACACAGGGTTTCGCCGTCCCTTTCATGGTTTCGAATTGGTGGATGCGCGAGGGCCGGAACACCACGGGCGCAGCTATCAATCGAATATTTACGAGACCTCCGATCGCGAAGATTTTTGCGTAAATTTTCCGCGAATTAAGCGGAAGGCAATCACTTGCGATTTATCGAGAGTTGCTAGGTCCGACACGCTCTGCGGGGATCGCCGCGGCGGGATCTAACATACAGGTCGATTAGATGCGCTTTCTGCTCCGCATCACATTCTGGCTCGGGCTGGTGCTGGTACTCCTGCCGCGGGACAAGACGCCCGAATCGGACAAGCTGCCGCAGATCGGCGCTGCCGACGCGGTGCAGGCTGCGACCGCGGCCGTCTCCGACATGAGCCAGTTCTGCAAGCGCCAGCCGGCGGCCTGCGAGGTCGGCGGACAGGCCGCCACCATCATCGGCCAGCGGGCACAGGACGGCGCGAAGAAGATCTACCAGATCATCAACGACAAGAAAGAGCAGATCACCAACGAGAAGAACGACAAGCCCGACAAGAAGGCGCCCGACCACACCGGCTCGATCACGGTCGCCGGTGAAGGCGATACGGCCGCGACCGAAGCGCCGCGCGACACACTGACCCAGGACGATCTCGCGCTGGAATGGCGCGGTCCGGAAGCGGCGAATTAGGCGCCAAATCCTATCGATTTCGGCAGCCCTCGTCCCTATATTGGTGGTAAGCGCGAACCACGGGCCATCAATGACTGCGATTGACGAGATCAGGGACAATTTCGAGCTCCTCGAGGACTGGGACGACCGCTACCGGTACGTCATCGAGCTCGGCCGCACCCTGGAACCGATGCCCGAGGAAGAGCATTCGGCCGCGAACAAGGTGAATGGCTGCGTCAGCCAGGTCTGGCTCCAGAAGCTGGTCGATCGCGGCCATGGCGCGCCGATCCTGAAGTATCGTGGCGATAGCGACGCGCACATCGTGCGCGGGCTGGTCGCGATCGTGCTGGCACTCTATTCGGGCCGCACGCCGCAGGAGATTCTCGCGACTGATGCGATTTCCGTGTTCGACGAGTTCGGCTTCCGCGACCATCTGACGCCGCAGCGCTCCAACGGCCTGCGCTCGATGGTCGAACGCATCAAGACCGACGCGAAAGAGGCGCTCGCGGACGCGTCTTAGAGAGTTACTTCCGCTTCCGCTGCTGCTGTCCCAAGCCCATCTTCTTCGCCAGTTGCGAGCGCGCCACCGCGTAATTCGGCGCGACCATGGGATAGTCGGCCGGCAGGCCCCATTTCTCCCGATACTGCTCGGGAGTCATGTTGTACTGGGTGCGCAGATGGCGCTTCAACGACTTGAAGCGCTTGCCGTCCTCCAGGCACACCAGATAGTCCGGCGCGATCGACTTCTTCAGCGAGACCGCCGGCTTTGCCGGTTCGAGCGGCGCTTCGACGCGGCCCGATGACACCCGCGTCAACGCGCCATGCACCTGGCTGATCAGGTTCGGAATCTCGGCGGCCGGCGTCGGGTTGTTGCTGACATAGGCCGAGACGATGTTGGCCGTCAGCTCGATGAAATTTTTAGCCCCGACATCCGACATGGGCTCGACCTCTCTAATCCGACTCCGTCGCGACTGCATTGGCGGCGGTGAAGTATTCTCTGTCAACAATACGTTTGGCCGAAATACGACGACTGGCCAACATGAACCGATTACTGATCTCGCGACAACAATTGCGCGACTTTACTTGAACGCGCCGGGTCTTCAGCCGCGCTGGTCGAGATGGGCGCGCAGTTCGTCGATCGAGGCAAAGCGCATCATGCCCTCCGGCATCTGCGCCTCGATCGAGCCGTCGGAATAGAGCGAATAGGCCATGCCGTCGACGATGCCGGATTTGAGCACCGTCACCGGCGGCTGTTCGGCCGCCGGCGGCGCGGGCGGAGGTGGAGGTGCGGCGGGCTGAGGAGCAGCAGGCTCGAAGGTCGACGACGGCCGCGGGCGACGCGCCGCGGGCGGCTCCGGCGACCGCGCACGGTCGGCCTTCGGCCAGGCATCGTCGAAGCTCGCCGGCGGAGCTTCGGGTGCGGCAGGCTCCGCGGGCTCAGCGTGTGGTTGCGGCGGCAGACCATCCGTGCCGGTACCCTTGGCCTCGGCGCGCTCACGCTCCTTGCGTGAGCTCGAGGCGAACAACAGGTTGCGCCGACGGGGCGCCTCCTGAGCCGCGGGCGGGGGCGGAGGCGCTTCCGGCTCGGCCGGTGCCTCGGCCCGCGGTCGTTCGCGCGCCGGCGCTTCGGCGTGCCATGGCGGCGCAGCGGGCGATGGCTGCTGCTCGACTCGCATCGCCGGAGCCAGTTCCGGCGGAGCCGCGCCCGGTGTATTGGGCGCAGCGAGGCCCGGCGGCAGCACCGGCCTCACGCGAACCTCCGACGGCGCGGCCGTCCCGGCCAGCCGACTGGCGATGCCTTGCAGCTCGAGCAGCACGATGTAGAGGCCGATCAGTAACATTCCGGAGCAGACGCCGATCGTTCCGCTCGTTATGAGCGTGCTGCCGAGGCTGAAATCCCTGATCGAATAGCCAAAAGCGACCGTAAGGAGGCCCGCCGCCACGGCGAAAATCCCTGCGATCAACAACGCCAAGCTCATCGAATCCATCCCCGTCCGCGCATCCGCGCGCGGCACCCGTTACGCCACGATACCGTCATACTGCGTTCCTCGCCAACGACCAATTGCCCGTACCGTTCCTAAAGGGAAGGATATCAGGGACTTATTCACATTCCCTTCAGCAACGGTCCGCTAGCTCTCATATGCTCCCGCGTTTCTGGAAATTGCTGCGTCGCATCAGGAATTTAGCCATAATGCCCAATTACTTGGTAATGGAACTGCGCTATAGGGATTCCGGGGAACAGGCCCGCGCGCGCCAGCAGGGCCAAGAGGGGATTCCGGGTCACCAATAGCCATGACATCCATCACGACTTCGGCGATCGACACGCCTCTCGGGCGCTCGGTTGAACGGACTTGCGACGACCTTGCCATGCTGGTGCTGGCGGCCGTCGCCGTCACCGCAGGCCTGACCTTCCGCGACTACGGGCTCGGCTGGGACGACTACACCCATGCCGAATATGCCGACCTGCTGCTGCGCATGTACGGTTCCGGCTTCAGGGACACGTCAGCCCTCTCGTTCGCCAACCTGTATATGTACGGCGGCGGCTTCGACATGGTCGCAGCCCTTCTGCACAAGATTCTCCCGCTCGAGCTGTTCGAGACGCGACGCCTGGTCGGCGCGATCGTCGGCGTAATCGGGCTTGCAGTCACGTGGCGGCTCGGCCGCCGCGTCGCCGGACCGCTGGCCGGTCTTGCCGCGCTCTTGCTGCTGGCGCTCTGCCCGATCTTCTACGGCCACATGTTCATGAACCCGAAGGATGCGCCCTTCGCGGTGGCGATGATCATCCTGATGCTCGGCCTGGTCCGGCTAGCCGAGGAATATCCAAAACCCTCGCCGCGCACGATCCTGATCGTCGGCTTCGGTGCCGGCCTGTCGATCGGCTGCCGCATCCTTGGCGGGCTCGCGCTGGTCTATGCGATGGTCGGCTTCACGCCGCTGTTCCTGGAAGAGCTGCGCACCGAGGGCACGCGCGAGGCTATCAGGCGTTTCGCCCATGTCGTCTATGTGCTGCTGCCTGGGCTGGCGTTCGGCTATCTCGTGATGGGCCTGATCTGGCCGTGGTCGATCATGGAGCCCGGCAATCCATTCGAGGCCCTGACCTATTTCTCGCACTTCTTCGAGAAGCCCTGGAAGGAGATGTTCGACGGGGCGATCGTGTCCGTGCCCGATATGCCCTGGTCCTATCTGCCGACGCTGTTCGCGCTGCAGCTGCCCGAGGTGATGCTGGTGTTTATGGCCGGCGCCGTGTTCAGCACCTTCGCGATGCTGCCGCGCCGCGAGGTTCCGGCGCGCCGCAAGACTATCCTGCTGATGCTGACGCTGGCGGCCACCCTGCCGCTCGCGATCGCGATGGTGAAGCGTCCGGCACTCTACAACGGCATCCGCCATTTCGTGTTCGTGATCCCGCCGATGGCGGTGCTCGGCGGCGTCGCCTTCGCCTGGACCATGGAGCGCCTGCGCACCAACCACCGCGCCTGGCAGCCGGCCGTGCTCGCCGTGTTCTGCTTTGGCCTCGCGCTGCCGCTCGCCGAGATGATCCGGCTGCATCCCTATCAATACACCCACTTCAACCACATCGCTGGCACCGTGCGCGCCGCCGACGACCGCTTCATGCTGGACTATTGGGGCCTCGCGCTGAAGCAGGCCTCGGACGAACTGCGCGAGCAGCTGGTCGAGCGCCAGGAAGTGCCGCCGCGCAATCGCAAATGGAAGGTCGCGGTGTGCGGTCCGCAGCGCCCGGCGCAGGTCGCGCTCGGCCCCGACTTCACCATCGGCTGGGATTCCAACGCGGCCGATTTCGCCATGACGCTCGGCGAGTTCTACTGCAAGGGCCTGGCCGCCCCCGTGATGGTCGAGATCAAGCGCGACGACGTGGTGTTCGCGCGCGTCTACGACATCCGCGGCCGCAGCATTTCCAGCCTGCTGTCGATCCCGGCGCCGTAATCATATTCTCCGGCCTGTAGCCCGGATGGAGCGAAGCGAAATCCGGGACCTTTGTCGCGGCCCCCCGCATTACGCTGCGCTCCATGCGGGCTACGCTTGGCTGCAGCGATTTGAGCGCCTTGCTGCCGGCTTCACCCAAGACTAGGCTCCCTCCCCGCAACAACGAGGTTCGGAGAGATTTGCCATGTCGCCAGCGGAAGCCCGCCTGAAGGAAGTGCCGTCGAACATGACGGAGGCCGAGTGGCAGCAACGGGTCAATCTTGCCGCCTGCTATCGTCTCGTCTCGCTGTACGGCTGGGACGATCTGGTCGACACCCACATTTCCGCGCGCGTGCCCGGCCCCGACCATCACTTCCTGATCAACCCCTATGGGCTGATGTTCGACGAGATCACCGCCTCGAGCCTGGTCAAGGTCGATCTGCACGGCAACCAGCTCAGCGAGAGCGAATACAGCATCAACCCGGCCGGCTTCACCATCCATTCGGCGATCCACGAGGTGCGTGAGGACGCGATCTGCGTGCTGCATCTCCACACGCTGGACGGCACCGCGGTGTCGAGCTGCGCCGAAGGCCTGCTGCCTCTGAACCAGACCGCGCAGCTCGTCACCCACGACCTCGCCTATCACGACTATGAAGGCATCGCGCTCGATCACGACGAGCGGCCGAGGCTGCAGAAGGACCTCGGCGACCACAACCACATGCTCCTGCGCAACCACGGCACGCTGACCGTCGGCCGCTCGGTCGCTTCCGCCTTCGAGCGCATGTACCACCTCGAGCGCGCCTGCTCGATGCAGGTGCGCACCCGCGCGCTGGGCACGCCGGTCTATCCGGTCGAGGAGATCGCGATCGAGAAGAACACCGAGCTGCTCGCCAATCGCGACCGCGCCGAGCTGCGCGCGACGAACCTGGTGTGGCCGCCGCTGCTGCGCAAGCTCGACCGCGAGCTCCCGGGCTACCGCTCTTGAGATTTACGGAGTTTGGTGTAGACTAGGCGTCAACACCCTCTACACATTTCGGAATGAAACGCCGCCCAATTCCGGGCGGCGTTTTTATTTGGGCCCCGCTGTCATTGCGAGGAGCGAAGCGACGAAGCAATCCAGAGTGTTTCCGCGGAGGGATTCTGGATTGCTTCGCTTCGCTCGCAATGACGAGGATAGAGTTTCCGTGCCTACTTCACTTCCGCCAGTGCCGCGAGGATCCGCGCCCAGGAGCGGATGCCCTTCTGGAAGCTGCGCAGATCGTACTTCTCGTTTGGCGAGTGGATGTTGTCGTCGTCGAGGCCAAAGCCGACGAGCAGCGAATCCAGCCCAAGCGCGCGCTTGAAATCGGCAACGATCGGGATCGAGGCGCCGGAGCCCATCAGCACGGTCTCCTTGCCCCATTCCTCGGTCAGAGCTTGCCTGGCCGCCGAGAGCGGCTTCATGTTCCAGTCGAGCGCCACGGCGGGCGCGGCGGAATGGTCGCCGAACTCGACCTTGCAGTCGCCCGGAATCCGGGCGGTCACGTAGTCGCGGAAGGCCTTGCGGATCTTCTGGGGATCCTGCCCCTGGACCAGCCGGAACGAGACTTTTGCCGAGGCATGCGACGGAATCACCGTCTTGGAGCCTTCGCCGATATAGCCGCCCCAGATGCCGTTGACGTCGCAGGTCGGACGCGTGGAGGCCTGCTCGACCATCAGCCGCCCCTTCTCGCCGGCCGGAATCGACAGGCCGACCGGCTTGAGAAACGATTCCGGCGTGAAGTTGAGCTTCTTCCACTGCTCCAGGATCTCCGGCGGCGTGTCCTTCACGCCGTCATAGAAGCCGGGAATGGTGATGTGGTTGTCGTCGTCGAACAAGCCGCCGAGAATCCTGGTCAGCACCCGGATCGGATTCATCGCCGTGCCGCCGAACACGCCGGAATGCAAGTCGCGGCTGGCGGCGGTGATCTTCACCTCTTCGTACAGCAGGCCGCGCAGCGCCGTGGTGATCGCCGGCGTCTCCGGGTCCCACATGCCGGTGTCGCAGACCAGCACGTAATCGGCTTTGAATTCGTCCTTGTTGGCCTCGACGAACGGCACGAAGTTCTTGGAGCCGACCTCCTCCTCGCCTTCGATCAGGAAGGTGATGTCGATCGGCAGCGAGCCCGTGACTTTCTTCCAGGCGCGGCAGGCCTCGACGAAGGTCATCACCTGGCCCTTGTCGTCCTCGGCGCCGCGCGCGACGATGATCTTGCGGCCGTCGGCATGATCGACGACGGCGGGCTCGAACGGAGGGCGGTGCCAGAGCTCGAGCGGATCGACCGGCTGTACGTCGTAATGGCCGTAGAAGATCACATGCGGCCGTCCACCCGCCTTGACTTTGCCGACGACGGCGGGATGGCCGGCGGTCGGCCTGACCTCGGTCGCGACGCCGAGGCTTGCGATGTCCTTGGCCAGATGCTCGGCCGCCGCCTTGCAATCCCCGGCATGGGCCGGATCTGCGGAAATCGACTTGATCCGCAACAGCGAGAACAACCGCTCGAGACTGTTATCAAAGTCCTTGTCGATGTGGTCGAGCACGGATTGAAGCTGCGCATTGGCCATGGTCGGATGTCCCACTTTTCTAACCTCAAGATGGTTGTGGTTTTAGCCCTGCCGCGGCGTCGGAGCTAGCCGCAACCGGCGGATGCCGGATGTGCCAGGCAAGCGCAACTGCGAGGATCGCCGTCGCCAGGAGGTTGTTGCCCCAAGCCTGGATGGCGAGGGGGATCGGCGGCAGCGACAACAGCATGAGGATGCCGACAGCGCCAAGCGCGAGCCCGGTTCCCAGCCGCACCTTCGGCCGCGCGTCGAAGGCAGTCCGATGTATCAGCACCGTCAGCGGCAGGAACAGCCACATGAAATAATACTGTCGCGCCAGCGGCGAGGCGACCGTCATCAGGCAGAACAGGATGCCGAGCTCCTCCGCGTCGGATCTCGCCGTCCTTTTCCGTTGTGACGGCATGACCGCGATGAAGCCGAGCCCGAGCAATGCCGATACCGCGAGCACGATCCAGTTCGCCGTCTTGTAGTCGACGTCGATGACATTCATCGTGCGTGCCGGCTTGCGGGGATCGTCCAGATTGTAGTTGATCGGCCGGACCAGCCGGTGCGTTACCGCGATGATGGACTGGTTGACCCACGACCAGTTCTGCTCGTCGCGCTGGCCAAATCCCTTTTCCGAGCTCGAGCCGACCATGCCCTGGTACCAGGTGTTGAGCTCGGCGGCGTTGCGCTCGAAGCCGCGGATCGGCGCCGGCACGAGATAGAGCAGGACGCCGATGAAAGCGAGCATGCTGACGACGGCGGCCCATTGCCGACGCCAGATCAAATAAGGCAGCACCGCGATCGGAAACACCTTGATGGCGGTGGCAAGCGCGAACATGAAGCCCGCGAGCCAGGATCGCCGATGCTGAAGGCTCCAGAAGCCGTAGAGCATCATCGCCAGCAGAACGAGGTTCGGCTGACCAAGGTCGAACATGTCGAACACGAAGGAGACGGTGACGATCGCCGGCAGTGCCTCGAGCCACGGGCCCGGCTCGCGACCCGAGCCGGTCATGGCATTGGAGAGAATGCTCGTGTACCACCATGCTACCCCATTGAGGATCGACAGCACGATGTAGAGCGGGATCTTGCCGAACCAGCTCGGGATCGCCAGCAGGATCGCCGGCAGCGGCGGATAGATGAACTCGAACGGGTGATCCATTCCGCTGGGATAGAGCGCGCCGCCGTGCAGCACCTGCTGCCCGGCCCAGTACCACAGCGCATAGTCCTTGGTTTTGCCATGGCCGAAGATCTCCGGGCCGAGGACATCGGCGGTCAGGATCAGGCAGCAAAACAAGAAGAGCAGGTCGAGCGGCTTGCGCAGCGAGAGAGTTCGGAGCGCGCCGGGTTTGTCTGATGGATTCGATAGAGTCACATGATGTCCCGTCGGAAACAAATAGCACGTAGCAGACCGACGGACGCTTGGAGAGCCCCCCTCACCCGAATTTGTGCCTTGCAAAGACCCCGATTCCCGCGCCGCCGCAGCGACGTTGCGGGACCAATGGCCCGCAACCGGGCATTCTGCCTACCGTCGCAGCAAGCCGCCGAGCGCGCCGCGGACGATCGCGCGGCCGACCGAGCCGCCGAGCTGGCCGCCGACCGATTTGCCGAGATCGGCCACGACGCCGCCGACCACCTTGTCGGTGACCGTGCGCGTGACGTCGCGCGCGACGCGCTGTCCCGTCGTCAGCCGGTTACGTCCGGTGTTGGTGCCGAAGATGGTGCCGACGATCGAGCCGATCTGGCCGAGGATGCCGCCACCGCCTCCACCCGCCTGGCCATCGGCCGGCGCCGCGGTGCCGGCGATGCGCTTCTGGAGGATCTCATAAGCGGACTCGGCATCGATCGCGGTGTCGTATTTGCCCTTTACCGGGCTCGCATCCATGATCGCCTTGCGCTCCTCCGGGCTGATCGGCCCGATGCGGGCCGATGGCGGACGGATCAGCACGCGCTCGACCATCGCCGGCGTGCCATTGCCTTCGAGGAACGACACCAGCGCCTCGCCCTTACCGAGCTCCATGATCACCTTGGCGGTGTCGAGCTTCGGGTTGGGCCGGAAGGTCTGCGCCGCGGCGGCGACCGCCTTCTGATCGCGCGGCGTGAAGGCGTGCAACGCATGCTGCACCCGGTTGCCCATCTGCCCAAGCACGCGATCGGGTACGTCGATGGGGTTTTGCGTGACGAAATAGACGCCGACGCCCTTGGAACGGATCAGGCGGACCACCTGCTCGATCTTATCCATCAGCGCCTTCGGCGCGTCGTTGAACAGCAGATGCGCCTCGTCGAAAAAGAACACCAGCTTGGGCTTGGGAAGGTCGCCGGCCTCGGGCAATTCCTCGAACAGCTCTGACAGCATCCACAGCAGGAATGTCGCGTAAAGCCGCGGGCTCTGCATCAGCTTGTCGGCAACGAGGATGTTGACCATGCCGCGGCCGTCGCGATCGGTCTTCATGAAGTCCTTCAAGGTCAGCGCCGGCTCGCCGAAGAATTTTGTGCCACCCTGGTTCTCCAGCACCAGGAGCTGGCGCTGGATGGTGCCGACGGTGGCCTTGGTGACGTTGCCGAACCCTTGCGCCGCCTTCCGGATCGGCGCGAGCGGATCCTCGTCCGCGTCCGGTCCTTTCTTGCCGCTGTCGGGCACGATGGCGTCGAGCAATGCCCGCAGATCCTTCATGTCGATCAGAGCGAGACCGTTATCGTCGGCGACGCGGAAGGCGACGTTGAGCACGCCCTCCTGCACGTCGTTGAGATCGAGCATGCGCGCCAGCAGCAGCGGCCCCATCTCGGTCATGGTGGCCCGCACCGGATGGCCCTGCTCGCCGAACACATCCCAGAACACCGTCGAGAACTGGTCGGGCTGGAATGTCAGCCCCATCTCGGTGGCGCGCTTGACGATGAAGTCCTTGGCCTCCCCGACCTCCGAGATGCCGGAGAGGTCGCCCTTGATGTCGGCGGCGAACACCGGAACACCGGCGCGCGCAAATCCTTCCGCCATCACCTGCAGCGTGACCGTCTTGCCCGTTCCGGTCGCGCCGGTGACGAGGCCGTGGCGATTGGCGAGCGCCAGCGTCAGCCAGGCCTGCTCGTCTCCCTTGCCGACGAAGATCTTGTCGTCGGTATCGCCGAGCTTGTTGTCCTGCGCGGTCATCACACTCTCTATCTATTCTGTCTGTTGGTTTCGCGTATTGAAACTCGAGCCAACCGGTTCCGTAGTTTAACGCATGTCGCAGGCCGATTGAAACCGTTCAAGGCGGCACCGGCATGCGACATTGTCGGAGACAACGCGCGCGGCAGTGCCAAAAGCCGGAGCGATGCATTCGCACCGCGGCATTTTTTCATGGATTTCCTTCTCCGCTCTTGCATCGATGCAACACTTTTCGCGTCTTCGAGAGTGAATCGGAACGTTGCGTACGTTCATCGCTTGTATTTCACATCGCACCGGCTCAAGATCATTCCTCGAATATAATACTCCGGCATGTGATCCGGCTGAGGGGCAGGCCATATGGACGAGCTGATCGGACGGCTGGCGACAAACGCCAGCATAGATAGTGCTGTCGCTGAAAAGACCGTCGGCATTATCCTGGGTTTCCTCCGCAGCGAAGGTCCTTCCGACAGCGTGCAGGCCCTGATCGACCAGATCCCTGGTGCAGAAGGGGCGATCGAAGCGTCCAAGAGCGGCGGCGGACTCTCACGGCTGATGGGCGGCGGCCTGATGGCCGTCGGCACGCGCTTGATGGGCCTTGGGCTTGGCATGTCCGACATCCAGTCCATCGCCCGTGAACTTTTTCGCTTCGGTCGAGACAAAATCGGAGCGGATCAGATGGGCAAGATCATCGCGGGCACGCCGGGCCTCAGCCAGTTCGCCTGAGCGACGCATTTCATATTGAGTATCATGACATATCCGATCTCCGAGATTGAGGGCCTGCCGGCCTTTGCCGCCAACAAGTTGAAGGCGCAGGGAATCCGCACCACCGACGCGCTGCTGGAAGCCGCGAGCACCGCCAAGGGCCGCAAGGCGCTCGCGGCCAAGACCGGCATCAGCGAGCAGCTGCTGCTGGAGTGGGCCAACGTCTCCGACTACATGCGCATTCCCGGCATGGGCCGGGCCAAGGTCGGCCTGGTCCGCGCTGCCGGCGTTACCACCGTGCGCGAGCTCGCCTATCGGAATCCGGCAAGGTTGGCGCAGAGCATGCGCGAAGCCAACGATCGCAGAAAGCTCGTCCGCATCCTTCCTTCCGAGAAGTCGGTCGGCGACATCATCGCCAAGGCCAAGAAGCTGCCGCCGAAGATCACCTATTGATAGCAACTCCGTCATCCTGAGGTGCGAGGCACGGGACGCAAACGCGTCCCATGGGGAGCCTCGAAGGATGCACGGCCGAGCTGCTGCCACAGGGAGAGACGGGCCGTCGCCCTTCGAGGGCCGCTAAGAAGCGGCCACCTCAGGGTGACGGTCGCAGAGCGACGCACATTTGCCCCCTCCTCCCGTCTTGACTCCCCCTCCCCGACCGCGCAAAGCCACGCGCATGAATGCCTCGCCCTCCCCATCCGTCCCGCCGGCCGGCTCGGCCGGGCCTGATGCGCTGCGGACGCTCGTGGGCCGGCCTCTGCCGGCGGTGATGGGCGTGCTCAACGTGACGCCGGATTCCTTTTCCGACGGCGGCGATTTCATTGTGCCGGACCAGGCGCTGGCACAGGCGCGGGCGATGATCGAGGCCGGTGTCGACATCATCGATATCGGCGCCGAATCCACCCGGCCCTACAAGGGCGCCCAGCCGGTGACTGCGGCGGACGAGGTTGCCCGGCTGAGGCCGGTGCTATCTGATATCGTCGCGCTCGGCGTGCCGGTGTCGATCGACAGCATGAAGGCGGAGGTCGTGGCCTTCGCGCTCGACCAGGGCGCGGCCATCGCCAACGACGTCTGGGGATTGCAGCGCGACGCCGATATGGCGCCGCTGGTCGCGGCAAGAGGCGTACCCGTCATTGTCATGCACAACCGCGACAGCGTCGATTCCGCCGTCGATATCGTCGCTGACATGAAGTCGTTCTTCCTGCACTCGCTCGACATCGCCGCCAAGGCCGGCATCGCACGTGACAAGATCGTGCTGGATCCCGGCATCGGCTTCGGCAAGACCGCCGAGCAGAGCATGATCGCGCTGGCGCGGCTGCGCGAGCTCGACGTGTTCGGCCTGCCGGTGCTGGTCGGCGCCTCGCGCAAGCGATTCATCGCCTCGGTGTCGCCGTCGGAGCCGAAAGAGCGGCTCCCCGGATCGATCGCCGCGCATCTGATCGCCGCGCAGAAGGGCGCGAAGATCATCCGGACCCATGACGTCGCCGAGACCTTGCAGGCCCTGCGGGTCGCCAATGCAATCGAGAGCAAGCAATGACCGATACGATCTTCGTGACCGGCCTGTCGATCCATGCACGCCATGGCGTGATGGATCACGAAACCGAAGTCGGCCAGCGCTTTGTCATCGACCTCGAGCTCTACACCGACCTGTCGGAGCCTTCGCGCAGCGATCGCCTCGCCGATACCGTCTCCTATGCCGACGTGGTGGCGACCACGACGGCGGCGTTCAAGAACACCAATTACAAGCTGCTGGAGCGCGCGGCGGGCGCGGTCGCGGACGCGATCCTGTCGCACTTTCCGCGCATCCGTGCTGTGAAGATCACCGTGCACAAGCCGCATGCGCCGATCGCCGCGATCTTCGATGATGTCGGCATCATGCTGACCCGCTCGCGGCACCCCTGACATGGCGAGCGTGCTGATCGCACTCGGTGGCAATGTCGGCGATGTCCGCGCGACATTCGCTAAGGCGATCGCCCATATCTGCGGCATGGCGCAAGCCGCGGTGATCGCGCGTTCGTCGGACTACAGGACGCCGCCCTGGGGCGACGAGGACCAGGATCCCTTCATCAATGCCTGCGTCGAGATCGAGACCGACCTCGATCCGCACGCGCTATTGTTCGTCATGCAGAAGGTCGAGCAGAAATTCGGCCGCACGCGCGACAAGGACCGCCGCTGGGGTCCGCGCACGCTCGATCTCGACATGATCGCCTATGACGATGTGTCGTTTCAGAAGCCCGACCTGACCCTGCCGCATCCGCGGCTGTTCGAGCGCGCCTTCGTGCTGGTGCCGCTGGCCGAAATCGCGCCCGACCGCGTGATCTCGGGCATCCGTGTGCGTGACGGCCTCGCCAGCGTCTCGACGCAAGGCATTGAGCGGCTTTCGGATACCGGTTAACCAAAAACAACCGTTTGCAGGGAGGGCCGGCCGTGGCAATTTCGCCTGCGAATAACAAGACGTTTGGGAGCCCTTGGCCGTATGACCTCCGTGACTGACAATCTGCCGCTGGCGGCCGATTTTCCCAAGGCGACGGACGCGGACTGGCGCAAGCTGGTCGACGGTGTGCTGAAGGGCGCGCCGTTCGAGAAGCTGGTGGGCAAGACCTATGACGGCTTGAAGATCGAGCCGCTCTATCCGCGCGCCAGGGGCGTTGCGCCCGTGCTGGGACGGCCGGCGGCGGCACCCTGGCAGATCATGCAGCGGATCGACCATCCGGATGCTGCGGCCGCGAATGCGCAAGCGCTGACGGATCTGGAGAACGGCGCCACGGGACTTTCGCTGGTGTTCGCCGGCGGCAATGGCAGTCACGGTTTCGGCCTGGAACCGACGGCCGATGCGGTCGCGAAAGTCTTGAAGGACATTCATCTTGATGCCGGCATTGGCATCGAGCTCCAGGTCGGTCCGCAATCGCGGATGGCTGCGATCCATGTCGCAGAATATGTGAAGAGCAAGGGCATCGATCCTGCGGCCTGCGACATCCGCTTCGGGCTCGATCCGCTTGCGGCCTGTGCGGTGTGGGGAAACAGCCCTTATAGCTGGGACGAGATTGTTCCCGCCGTCACCGGTGGCATCAAGGGCCTTGCAGCGCTGGGCTTCAAGGGACCGTTCGCCTCGGCTGATGGACGCGTGATCCACGATGCCGGCGGCTCCGAGATGCAGGAGCTTGCCTTCGTGCTCGCCTGCGGCGTCGCCTATTTGCGCGCGATCGAGAGCGCCGGCGTTCCGCTCGAGCAGGCGCAGAGCATGGTGTATGCGCGACTTGCGGCCGATGCCGATCAGTTTTTGACCATGGCAAAGTTCCGCGCGCTAAGGTTGTTGTGGGCGCGCATCGAGACAGCGTGCGGGCTGACGCCAAAACCGCTGTTCGTTGCCGCCGATACGGCCTGGCGCATGCTGACGCAGCGCGACCCCTACGTGAACATGCTGCGTGCAACCATGGCGACGTTTGCCGCAGGGCTCGCCGGCGCCAATGCGATCACGGTGCTGCCGCACACGCTCGCGCTTGGGCTGCCCGACCCGTTCGCGCGGCGCGTCGCGCGCAACACGCAAGCCCTGCTGCTCGAAGAGTGCAACCTCGCCAAGGTCAGCGATCCCGCGGCAGGATCCGGTGGCATCGAAACGCTGACCACGCAGCTCTGCGACGCGGCCTGGGCACTGTTCCAGGAGAGCGAGAAAGCCGGCGGCGCCTTTGCTGCGCTTCAACAGGGCCTGTTCCAGAGCAAAGTCGCCGCCGCGCGAAAAGCGCGCGACGCCAATATCGCCAAGCGCCGTGACGTGCTGACCGGTGCCAGCGAGTTTCCGAACTTGCACGAGCGCGAGACGACGGTGCTGATAGCAACACCCATCGCGCTCGCACCTTATGGCGAGCAGAAGTTCAAGTTCGACGCGCTCACCCCGATCCGGCTCGCGCAACCGTTCGAGGCCCTGCGCGACAGATCCGATGCGGCGTTGAAGGCGAGCGGTGCGCGGCCAAAAGTGTTCCTGGCCAACCTCGGGACGCCCGCCGATTTCACGGCGCGCGCGACCTTCGCAAAAAGCTTCTTCGAGACCGGCGGTATCGAGGCCATCGACAGCGAAGGCTTTACCGATCCGGCCAAGCTCGTAGCCGCCTTCAAGGCCTCCGGCGCGGAACTCGCCTGCCTCTGCTCCAGCGACAAGGTCTATGCCGGCCAGGCGGAGGCCGCTGCGCAGGCCCTGCAAACCGCAGGCAGCCGACATATCTATCTGGCAGGCCGTCCGGCTGAGGCCGAGGCGGCCCTGCGGGCAGCCGGCGTCACGGGCTTCGTCTTCGCCGGGGCCGATGCGCTTGCGACGTTGCAGGACGCCTATCGACGGATGGAACAGGCATGACCGAGGCCAGCAAACCCGTTCTCACCGGCGGCTGCCAATGCGGAGCGATCCGCTTTGCGATTTCGGCCACACCCAACCGGGTTTCGATCTGCCACTGCCGGATGTGCCAGAAGGCCAGCGGCGCACCGTTCGCCTCCTTCGCCGACATCAACCGCACAGATTTCGCCTGGACCAAGGGCAAGCCCTCGTTCTTCCGCTCGTCCTCGATCGCCGACCGCGGCTATTGCGCCGCCTGCGGCACGCCGCTCAGCTTCGGCCGCATCGACGGCGACCGGATCGAGATCATGACTGGCGCGTTCGACCGGCCGGACAGGCTGGTGCCGACGCGGCAATACGGAACTGAATCCCGCCTCGGCTGGGTGGTCGGCATCTCCAACCTGCCAAGCCAGACCACGCAGCAGAATTACGGACCGGAAAAGATGGCGACCATCGTCAGCCATCAGCATCCGGATCATGATTGAACGCCCTGATATGGTTGAAGCCATGAGCCGCATTCCAAACTTTGCAGACATTGCCTTCGAGCGCACCGCAAGCGCCGCGCCGTCAGGCAGCGCGGAGCCGTGGCTGACGCCCGAGGGCATTCTGGTGAAGCCGGCCTACGGCGAGGCTGATCTGGCCGGACTCGATTTCCTCGATACCTATCCGGGCATCGCGCCGTTCCTGCGCGGCCCCTACCCGACCATGTATGTCAACCAGCCCTGGACCGTCAGGCAATATGCCGGCTTCTCCACGGCGGAGGATTCCAACGCGTTCTACCGCCGCAACCTGGCGGCCGGACAGAAGGGCCTCTCGGTCGCCTTCGATCTCGCCACCCATCGCGGCTATGACAGTGACCATCCGCGCGTGGGCGGCGACGTCGGCATGGCCGGTGTCGCCATCGATTCCATCTACGACATGCGCACGCTGTTTGCGGGCATTCCGCTCGACCAGATGAGCGTGTCCATGACCATGAACGGCGCGGTGCTGCCGATCCTCGCGCTCTATGTCGCGGCCGCCGGCGAACAGGGCGTCACGCCGGAGAAGCTGTCGGGCACCATTCAGAACGACATTCTGAAAGAGTTCATGGTGCGCAACACGTACATTTATCCGCCCGCGCCCTCGATGCGGATCATCTCGGACATCTTCGCCTACACCTCGCAAAAGATGCCGAAATACAATTCCATTTCCATTTCCGGCTATCACATGCAGGAGGCCGGCGCGACGCAGGACTTGGAGCTTGCCTATACGCTCGCAGACGGCGTCGAATATCTTCGCGCCGGACTTGCCGCGGGCCTGGATGTCGACCGCTTCGCGCCGCGCCTGTCGTTCTTCTGGGCGATCGGCATGAACTTCTTCATGGAAGTGGCCAAGCTGCGCGCGGCGCGCCTGCTCTGGGCGAAGCTGCTCAAGCCGTTCAATCCTAGGGATCCGCGTTCGCTGTCGCTGCGCACACATAGCCAGACCTCGGGCTGGTCGCTGACCGCGCAGGACGTGTTCAACAATGTGATGCGCACGACCGTGGAGGCGATGGCAGCGACGCAAGGCCACACCCAGTCGCTGCACACCAACGCGCTCGACGAGGCCTTGGCGCTGCCGACCGATTTCTCGGCGCGCATCGCCCGCAACACGCAGCTGTTCCTGCAGCAGGAGAGCGGCACCACGCGCATCATCGATCCCTGGGGCGGCTCGTATTATGTCGAGCGGCTCACGCGCGACCTCGCCGCCAAGGCGTGGGGCCATATCCAGGAGGTCGAGGAGCTCGGCGGCATGGCCAAGGCGATCGAAGCCGGTGTGCCGAAATTGCGCATCGAGGAAGCCTCGGCCAAGACCCAGGCGCGCATCGATGCCGGCAAGCAGGCGGTGATCGGCGTCAACAAGTACAAGCCGACCGACGAGGCCGCGATCGACATCCTCAAGGTCGACAACACCAATGTCCGACGTTTGCAGATCGACAAGCTGACACGGCTGAAATCCGAGCGCAGCCAGAAGGACGTCGATGCCGCACTCGCCGCGCTGACGCGCTCGGCCGGCGAAGGCAACGGCAATCTGCTCGCGCTCGCCATCGACGCGGCGCGCGCCAAGGCAACCGTCGGCGAAATCTCTGACGCAATGGAGAAAGTGTTCGGCCGGCACCGCGCCGAGATCAAATCCATCACCGGCGTCTACAAGCGGGAGGCGTCCAGCATGGGCAACCAGGTCGAGAAGGTTCAGGCGCTGATCGACGCGTTCGAGGAAGCCGAAGGCCGCCGCCCGCGCATCCTGGTCGCCAAGATCGGCCAGGACGGCCACGACCGCGGTCAGAAAGTGATCGCCTCGGCGTTTGCCGACATCGGCTTCGACGTCGACATCGGGCCGCTGTTCGCCACCGCGGACGAAGCCGCACGACAGGCGGTCGAGAACGACGTCCACATCCTCGGTGTCTCCTCGCTCGCCGCCGCCCATCTCACCGCGGTGCCTGAGCTGAAGGCTGCGCTGAAGAAGCAGGGCCGCGAGGACATCATGATCATCGTCGGCGGTGTCGTGCCGCCGCAGGATTACGACGCGCTCTATGCGGCCGGCGCCGAAGCGATCTTCCCGCCCGGCACCGTGATCGCGGAAGCGGCCGAGGAGCTGATCCGCAAACTGAATGCCCGGCTCGGGCATAGCGAGGCGGCGGAGTAGGTGATAGACTGGCGCCGTAACCGGCCGGGCTGTGTCCATGACACGTGACGAAATCATCGCCGCGATACGCAAGAACGCGGATGCCATCAAAGGCAAGGGCGTGTCGAAGCTCGCCATCCTCGGCTTGCGGAGCGGCGACGATTACCGCCCTGATAGCGATATCGACATTCTCGTCGAGATCGAACAGGAGGCCTCTTTCTCGCTGCTCAACCTGATCGACGTCGAGCAGATCATCGAGGACGCGACCGGCTTGCAGGCGCAGGCAACCGTCCACCGGTCCATATCTCCCCGCTCGGCTCAGCGCATCGCAGACGACATTCTCGAAGTATTTTGACGCTCACGCAGGAACACTCCCGTTGAAATTCACCACCAGTTTGAGCGTCGCGATGGCGCTTCTCGCAACGTGCGCTATAGCTGCTCACGCCGCCGACCCCAAGCCCGACGCCGTCGTCAAGAACAGAAACATCGAGGCGCGTGTCTTCCTCGACGACAAGATCAAGGCCGATCCGGCCTTGGCGGCGGATTGCCTCTCCGAGGGCAAGAAATGGCTCGACAAGAACGCAGCCGACGCTGCCGCTTCGCGCAAGCAGGATCCGCAATTCTTCAAGGACGGCGGCTGGGATTTTGAGCGTAAATATTCGATCCGCTCCGTCGTTGCCGACCGCTATGTGAGCGTCCTGCGTGACGACTACATGGACACCCATGGCGCCCATCCCAATTCGGACGTGAACACGGTCCTGTGGGACAAGTCCGAGAGCAAGCGCATCTCGATTCGCCCGTTCTTCACCGAGACCGCCGACAATGGCGCGACCATGAAGGCGATGGTGAAGGCCGTGATCGCCTCGCTCAAAATCGAGAAGAAGAAGCGCGACACCAGCGAGACCGCAACCCAGGAATGGTTCAAGGGCGTGGAGCCGAGCCTGCTCAAGATCGGCGCCGCAACGCTCGCGCCGTCGACCGAATCAGGCAAGAGCTCCGGCCTCACCTTCCACTACCCGCCGTATGCGGTCGGCCCCTACGCCGAGGGCCAATATGTCGCATTCGTTCCGTGGGAGACGTTGAAGCCCTATCTCACGCCGGAGGGCGCGCGCATCTTCGGCGGCGCGCGGCCAAAGGGCGACGCTGAGGAGCAGCAATAGGTTCCAACGGAACCGTTGCTCACGGCGCCGTTGCGCGGCCGCTTGCGACATCCATGCAAAGCCGCGTAGCATAGTGCTTTGACACGAGCCCGATTTCCGAGGGCCGCCGGGATCATTGATGCCAGGAATCACGCGCCGCATTTTCGCGGCCTCTGCTGTGGCTGCCGCCACCTCCGCCCTGCTCTCACCTGCGCGCGCGCAAGCCTATCCGGCGCGGCCGGTGACCTTGATCGTGCCATGGGGTGCGGGCGGCGGCACGGATGCCACCGCGCGCATCGTCGCGACGCTCCTGGAGAGGGAGCTCGGCCAGCCGTTCAACGTCGTCAACCGCACCGGTGGATCCGGCGTCGTCGGCCATGCCGAGATCGCAGCCGCAGCGCCGGACGGCTACACGATCGGCACGCTGACCGTGGAAATCGCGATGCTGCATTGGCAAGCCCTGACGCATCTGACGCCGCGGAATTTTACGCCGCTCGCGCTGGTGAACGAAGACCCGCCGGGCATCCAGGTCTCGACGTCCTCGCCACACAAGACGGTGAAGGAGCTCATGGACGCCATCAAGCTGGCGCCTCCGGGACGGTTCAAGGCTTCAGGCACCGGACAGGGCGGCATCTGGCATCTCGCCCTCGTCGGCTGGATGCAGGCGATGGGATTGCCGGCCAACCAGGTTGCGTGGTCGGCGTCGAATGGCGCAGCACCGGCAATGCAGGATCTCGTCGCGGGTAGCCTTGATCTCACCACCTGCTCGGTGCCGGAGGCGCGCGCCACCATCGAGGCCGGCCAGGCCCGGAGCCTCGCGATCATGGCGCATGCGCGCAATTCGATCTTCCCCGACGTCCCGACGCTGAAGGAGACGCTCGGCGTCGATTATTCCACCTGCTCATGGCGCGGCATCGGCGGCCCCAAGGGCTTGCCCCCGGACATCGCCGCCACGCTGACCGGGGCCTTGAAGAAGGTGTACGATTCCGCCGCATTCAAGGACTTCATGACCGCACGCGGTTTCGGCACCGTCTGGCGTGATGCCGGCCAGTTCGGGACCTTCATGAACCAGGCGGATAGCCAGATGGGTCAGGCCATGAAGGCGGCCGGCTTTGCCAAGGCGTGAGGGGCCCTCGCCTGCCTGCGCCCGCCGTTGTAAAGCAGGGCATGGTTGAGAAGAAGACTTCGCTTGATATCACCACCCTTGCTCGCGACCTCCGCGCCGGCCATCGCGCGGCGCTGGCGCGCGCCATTACGCTCGTTGAGAGCCGTCGTGGCG
Organism: Bradyrhizobium ganzhouense; assembly: GCF_049949285.1. Taxonomy (NCBI): domain Bacteria; kingdom Pseudomonadati; phylum Pseudomonadota; class Alphaproteobacteria; order Hyphomicrobiales; family Nitrobacteraceae; genus Bradyrhizobium; species Bradyrhizobium ganzhouense. Next base: position 3,191,753 of record NZ_CP181318.1, on the reverse strand, counting down.
ATCATCAGGCGCAGGCGCGCGAACTGGTGCAGATGCTGCTGCCCGATACGGGCAAGGCGGTTCGCGTCGGCATCACCGGCTCGCCCGGCGTCGGCAAATCCACCACTATCGATGCGCTCGGGACCTATCTGATCGAGCAGGGCAACAAGGTCGCGGTGCTCGCGGTCGATCCGTCCTCGGCGCGCAGCGGCGGCTCGATCCTCGGCGACAAGACGCGGATGGCACAGCTGTCGGCGTCCGACGCTGCCTTCATCCGCCCGTCGCCGTCGTCAGGCACTCTCGGCGGCGTCGCCGCCAAGACGCGCGAGGCGATGCTGCTGTGCGAGGCGGCCGGTTTCGACGTCGTGCTGGTCGAGACCGTCGGCATCGGCCAGTCCGAGACCGCGGTTTGCGACATGACCGATTTCTTCCTCGCGCTGATGCTGCCGGGCGGCGGCGACGAGCTGCAGGGCATCAAGAAGGGCCTCGTCGAGCTCGCCGATATGATCGCGATCAACAAGGCCGACGGCGACAATCTCAAGCGCGCCAACATCACCGCGGCCGACTATCGTGGCGCGCTGCATATTCTGGCGCCGAGGTCCGAACATTGGCACCCACCGGTCGTCACCTATTCGGCGCTGGCCGGCACCGGCATCGCCGAACTCTGGCAGAAGATCCTCGAACACCGCACGGCAATGAACGCGTCCGGCGAGTTCGCCGCGCGCCGGCGCGACCAGCAGGTGAAATGGATGTGGTCGATGCTTGAGCAGCGCATGCTGGCGCGGCTGCGCAGCGAGGCATCGGTGCGAAGCAAGGTCAGGAAGATCGAAATGGAGGTGGCGGACGGCCATCTCACCCCGGCGCTCGCCGCCGAGCAGGTATTGGAGTTGCTGCAATGAGCGACAAGCTCCGCATTCTCCTCACCGGCTTCGGTCCGTTTCCCGGCGCGCCGCATAATCCGACCCAGCCGCTGGTGGCGCGGCTGGCGCAACTGCGCCGGCCGGCGCTCGATGATGTCGCGCTATCGCGCCATATCTTTCCGGTGACTTACGCCGCGGTCGACCGGCAATTGCCGGAGGTGCTGGCGTCAGTGAAGCCGGATGCGATGCTGATGTTCGGCCTCGCCGCGCGCACGCCGTATTTGCGCATCGAGAGCCGCGCGCGTAACGCCGTCACCATGCTGTGGCCCGATGCCGCCAACACCCGCTCGAGCAAGCGCGGCATCGCCGGTCACGCGGACGCCATGATGTTCGGCCCGCACACGGCAAGACTGTTACGCGCCGCGCGCCTCACCGGCATCGATGCGCGGCCCTCGCGCGATGCCGGCGCCTATCTCTGTAATTATCTGAGCTGGCGCGCGATCGAGAATGTCAGAGCGGGCGGGCCGGGGCTCGCGGCGTTCATCCACATTCCCCTGCTCGCGCGGAGCGGCGCCGTTCGGCGCAAGGGCGCGCCGCGGATTACACTGGACGAATTGGTGGATGCCGGGGAAGCGATGCTGATGGAGATGGTGGGTTTGGCAAGGAAGCGGCGGAACACTCAGGTTTCGTAGGGTGGGCAAAGGCGCCCTTGCGCCGTGCCCACCATGCATCGGCATTCGCAGCGAGAATGGTGGGCACGCTTCGCTTTGCCCACCCTACGGCACCTCCGTTGCGGTAAACATTTAACCCTACTGCGAACTATCCCAACGGCTGCATCCGCCCTGCCCCATTTCTGCGCTACCTAACTCTCGCGGACACCTCCCGCGTCCGCCGAAGGACGCGTCATGGACATCAATCGCCGTCATCTCATTGGAGCTTCGACCGCCGGCATCGCCGGTGCGCTCGCCATGCCTGTTGATGCCGCGCGCGCCGCGCCGCTGACGTCACTGCTTGGCCGCGATGCGACCCAATATGGCGTGCGGCCCAGCGCGACCGAGGATCAGACGCGCGCGCTCCAGCGCGCGATCGACGAAGCCTCGCGCGCACAGATGCCGCTTGCGCTTCCGCCCGGACTCTACCGAACAGGACTGCTGCGGCTGCCAAATGGCGCGCAACTGATCGGCGTGCGCGGCGCGACCAAGCTTATCTTCACCGGCGGGGCGTCGGCGATCCAGAGCGACGGATCGGACTCGATTGGGCTGACCGGCCTGACCTTCGACGGCGGCGGCATTCCGCTGCCGACGCGGCGCGGGCTGATCCATATCCTCGGCGGCCGCGACGTCCGCATCACCGATTGCGAGATCACCGGCTCCGGCGGCAGCGGCATCTGGCTGGAGCAGGTGTCCGGCGACATCTCCGGCAACATCTTCACCAACATCGCCGTGACGGCAGTGGTCTCGTTCGACGCCAAGGGGCTCAGCGTATCCCGCAACACCATTGTCGGCACCAATGACAACGGCATCGAGATCCTGCGCACCGCGATCGGCGATGACGGCACGCTGGTCGCGGACAACCGCATCGAGGACATCAAGGCCGGCCCCGGCGGCTCCGGCCAGTACGGCAACGCCATCAACGCCTTCCGCGCCGGCAACGTAATCGTGCGCGGCAATCGCATCAAGAACTGCGACTACTCCGCGGTGCGCGGCAACTCGGCCTCGAATATCCACATATCAGGCAACAGCGTCAGCGACGTGCGCGAGGTCGCGCTCTATTCCGAATTCGCGTTCGAGGCCGCGGTGATCGCCAACAACACCGTGGATGGCGCCGCTATCGGCGTCTCTGTCTGCAATTTCAACGAAGGCGGCCGCATCGCGGTGGTTCAGGGCAATATCATCCGCAACCTGATCCCGAAGCGGCCGATCGGCACCGCGCCCGATGACGATGCCGGCGTCGGCATCTACATCGAGGCCGACACCTCGGTGACCGGCAATGTGATCGAGAACGCGCCGTCCTACGGCATCGTCGCTGGCTGGGGCAAATATCTGCGCGACGTCGTGATCTCGGGCAACGTGATCCGCAAGGCGCTGGCCGGAGTCGGCGTCTCCGTGGCGCCGGGCGCGGGCACCGCGCTCGTCAACAACAATATTCTCTCGGAAACCCCGCGCGGCGCCGTGGTGGGCCTCGATCACGCGCGGGCCGTGACGGCAGACCTCTCAGCGGACGGCGCGCAACGCTTTGCGCAGGTGGTGGTCGGCGGCAATGCGGTGCGGCAGTAGGCGGGAAGCCCGCCCTGGCGTTAGAATGTATTCCGCAGCAGAGGGTACTTCGCCTCGATGCCGTCGAGGCTGAAGGTGAATTCGACCACGCGCTCGGGGGCCGCGACGATTTCGGCGGCGGGCGGCGAGAAGGTCTGCAGGAACGAAGCGATCGACGCCACTGGCGCGGTCGGAGCGGCCGGCGCCCTGCGAGCGACCGGCGCAGGCGGAGCCGCCGGCGCCGTCCGAACGACCGGTGCTGGCGGAGCGACCGGCGCAATTGGGGCGACCGGCGCAATCGGTGCCTCGAGGATTTCGGCGAGCACGTCCAGCGTAGGCTCGAGCGCAACCGGAACGGCGGTCTCGGGCGCGATATGCACGGCCTTCGGCTGCATGGTCTGGGGCTGCGTGATCTGGGCCTGCTCGCGCGGAAACACGCGCGGCATGGTCGCGGGCGACCAGCCGAATGCGGAAGTCACGCTCGCGGCAGCCGCGGCGACGTCCCCGCCGTTCGCAAGAGCGCGCCAGGTCTGGACCGCGCGCTTGGCTTCCTGGATGTTTTCGAGGAATGCGAGTTCGGAGTGATAGCGGCGCCAGCGTCCGGTCTCGAACATTTCGGAGAGATGTTCCAGCCGCTGTTCGGCAAGCGCACACCAGCGTGCCGCAAGCTCGCGGCTTCCAGCCGCGCATTGGCGATGAGTCATAAATCAGCCCGTTAGGAGAAAATACGGACGCGACGCAACGCACGCGAATCAATTTAGGAGTGACATGAATATTTTGTGGAAAAGTTTTGACTTGTCCAGCAACGACACGGCCGTCGCCACGAAAAACCGTAGTCGTGCGGAGTTTTCAGGGCTTTTCGAGTCAAGCTTCGCGCAAGCATAGCGGACTTGCCGCGCGCCGGCGCCGAGCCATCACGACGATCGCGCCGGCGGGCTCAACCGCAAGCTGATCTCGCTTCACGCTTCAAGAAATTGGCCCCCAAAAAGAAAAGACCCGTCCGGGGGGACAACCGGACGGGTCGAGCCATATGGGCGCTTGGGGTGGATGGGCGCTCGCGCCTGATATGACTGATGGGGAGGGATGACCGCTCCCACATCAATTGGTCGTGGCAGCAGGCTGAACGTTCAAAGCGGCGTTCGATTTTTTAACCTTTGGCCGACGCGCAATGTTGTCGCAGGCGCTATCGCGCCGGCGGCCTATCCGCCTGAGAAACCGTGGATTTATCGTCCGCGCTCGACAGCGATGGCTGCTCGATCGCGCGGATGGCAGGGTCGTCGCGGCGCTTCTCGACATCTTCACGTTTAGTTGTACCGGACGCAGCCGCGACCGGCGTCGCGCTGTCGACCGGAACGGCCATGACCGCGGCAAACGCATCGGGCTCGCCGTCGCCGAAGAGATCATCACGCCCGGGTGAACCGAGATCACGCGCGGTCTTCGCCAGCGTCGTGCGCAGCGCTTCCGGCTTCAGCGAATAGTTGCGCTCGAGCAGCAATGCCGCGACGCCGGAGACATAGGCCGCTGAGAACGACGTGCCCGACGTCATCTGGTATTTGCCATCCGGGGCCGGCAGGAAGATGTCGACGCCGGGTGCGGCCAGCGCAATGTAATTGCCGCGGTTGGACGCGGTGAACAGTCTGTCCTGCTGGTCGGTCGCACTGACCGCGATCACGTTGGGATTTGCGGCGGGATAAAGCGGCGGCGATTTGGCGCCGGCATTGCCGGCGGCCGCGATCAGCACCAGGCCGCGCGCCGCGGTCGCCGCGATCGCCCGCTCGATCACCGCGTCCTTCGGACCGGCAAAGCTCATATTGACGATCTGGGCGCCGTGCTCGGCTGCGTAATTGAGCGAGCGCAGGATGATGTAGGACGAGCTCTCGGCGCTGCTGGTGCTGCCGCCGAAGGCTCTGATAGCGATGATGCGCGCTTCCGGCGCGCTGCCCATCAGCTTCGCATGGGCCACGATAACCCCCGCAATGCCGGTGCCGTGGATATGGGGGCCCTCGCCGCTGCCGAGCGCGTCGAAATTGTCGGCGATGGAGTTGGCGAGCTCGGGGTGCCTGGCGTCGATGCCGGAATCGATCACGGCGACCGTGACATTGGCGCCGTGCGCCAGCGTGTGCGCCTGCGGCAGGCGCAGCTTCGACAGCGCATATTGGGCAGGATCACCCTCGGTCGGCACCGCCGGCTTCTGGTCCTGGAGCACGTAGCGGAAGTTCGGCTGGAGCGAGCGCACGCTGCCGTCGGCGGCAAATTCGCGCCGCACCGTCTCATACGGCCGGCCGTCGGCGATGCGGAACAGGCCGATCGTGGCCCCGATCAGCGGAAAGTTTTCCGAAGAGACGCGCGTCAAACCGTGGCGCCGCGCGAGCTCATCGGCCTCGGTCAGCGACAATGCGCTGTCGATCTCGGCCACGAATTCGTTGGCGAAGCTGCGCAGATTGACGGCGACCGGCGTATTACTGCCCCGCCCCTTAGCCGCGCTCTTCCTGGCCGATTTGCCGGAGCCGTCGCCGCTTCCGTTGGCTTGTGCCAGGCACTCGCCGTCGGCGTCGCGATTAGCAGCTGTGCAGGCCGGATAGAGGTTCGGCGAGTAGCGCGCATAGGGCAGCACCGGCGTCGAACCGATCCGTGCCGTCGAGATATGCGGGATGGCGGGAGTGACCCGAGGACCATGATCGACGCTCACCGCCCTGGCGGCAATGCTGGGACTGATGGTCGGCGTCCGCGACGGAACGCTGATGGTCGGTGTGCGCATGATCGCCTGGGCGTGCGCCACCTCAATCCCGAGGCAGGCGGCGAGCAGAAGTGCCGCTCCGACCGACGAAGCATGGGCCCCGGCTCGCAACTGACTCTCAGACTTGCGCGTCATTGGTGCAGCGACGCGTCTAAGGCGCCGCCACGGCGAGGTTGACGAACTTCTCGCGCTGCATCCTGCCGAGCAGCGCAGTAAGCTCGTCCTGGCTCATCGCCTTGTCGAACTGCAGGCGGAACATGCCGCCCCTGGCATCGCCGATGATCGAGGCCTGATAGCTGTCGAGTAGCGCGGTGATGTCGGCGACGCGCGCCTCGGGCGTGAAGCGCACCAGCGCCCGCGAAGGTGCTGCCGCCCCGAGCTCGCGCGTGATCGGCGCGCCGGTCGAGAGCGACGCGGTCTGGAAGGTCGAGGTCTGGGTCTTCATCAGCACGGCGCCGATGATGCCGGCCTGGAGCAGCAGTGCGATGGCGCCCAGGCTCGCCGACCAGGCGAGCGTGCGCGGCGACAGGCTGGCAAAGAAGGTGGCAACGCGCGCCGACAGCGGCCGCGAACCGGGCGCCCCCGCCGGCTCGGCGTCGATCGCGGCAAACAGCTTCTGCATCGCGTGCGCCGACGGAGCGCCCAGGCTTTCGTTCAAATGAATGGTTTCTTCGTACTCGCCGCGGATCGCCGCATATTGCTTGGCGAGCGCCGGATCGCTGGCGAGCGCTTCCTCGACGCGGCGGGCATCGCGCGCGTTCAGCGTGCCGGCGGCATGCCACGGCAGCAGCATCTCGATCTCACCGGGCTCTTGCTCCAGCATCTTCTTGCTCAACGCCATCATGGCCAGCCTCGCTCAATGCCGGCTGCCTTGAGCAGTTCGGCCAATTTCTTGCGCGCATAGAACAAGCGCGTCTTCACAGTGTTCTCCGGGATCCCGACGATCTCAGCCACCTCTTCCACGGACTTCTCGTGGTAGTAGACGAGATCGACGATTTCCCGATGGTCCGGCGAGAGGCCCGTCAGACACTCCCGCAACGCGTCACTGGTATTCTTCTTCTGAACCGCCGTTTCTGGATTGTCGGACGAATCCTCGATCGCATTGGCGGCCTCGTCGTCCAGTTCAAAATCCTTTCGGCGCCGAAGCGCAGACAGGGCCTTGAATCGGGTGATTGCCAGCAGCCAGGTGGAAACGGCGGATCGGCCCTCGAACTTGCCGGCTTGACGCCAGACGTCGAGAAATACCTCGCTGATGAGGTCTTCCGCCGTCTGCTCGTCCCGCACGAGCCTCAGCCCGAACCTGTAGACCCTGACATGGTGCCGCCCGTACAGCACCTGCATGGCGAGCCGGTCGCCTTGGGCGATCCTGGCGATAAGGACCTCGTCCGTAGCCGCCTGTGTCACGCTCAAAGGCCGTCTCGCAAAGTTGGTCGGGGCGATGCGGGGGACGGTTCGACGGGAGGGGTGAAATTCTTCAACCTACCGCAGTCATACGGGGATCTGTGTGATCTACCCCACATACACGCAATTTCCTTATCCCACCCGTGGCGATCGGCCGCGTCTTTCCAAAACGGTAACATAGTACGGAAGCACTCTCTTGCGGACTTGCCGTGAGCCGACCCGTACGGCCCGGTCCATAACACGGCCCTGTGCACCTTATGTCGCACGGGGCCGGCTTTGGTCCGTGATATCGCCCGCGATGCCCAACCGGCTGCAAAATTCCGCGCTGCACGAACCCCTCACCCGTGCCACGTCCCCCGGATTCGATGCGAAAGGATACCAAACCTAAAGGCTTGCCACGTAGATTTTTTCGGCTGACATCCACCATTGGCGGGACCATGAGCACGGCCGCGACGTCCTTTCCGGAGAGGAATGCCGCAGGGGTCGCGGATCTCGTCCTCGCATCCGAGGCGGCCGCACCGGAGGTGCTGGCGCGGCGGACGCGGCAGCGTCGACAGATGTATATCGGCCAGGTCGCGAGCTATTCGCTCGGTGGCTTCGTGCTGCTGCTCTACGCCTACGACGGCGCCGTTCACATGAACGTTCCGTCGCTGTTCTGGGTCGGCGGCCTCTCGATCATCGGCATCTTCGTCGTGATGTCCGAGGCCGGCGTCGGCGACCAGCACACCGACCATTATCTCACGGTGTTCCAGATCTCGGCGCATATGGCGCTGCAATTCATATTCCTGGTGTCGGTACCGACGATCGGCATCGCCTTCATCAGCGTGTTGTTCCTGATCTTCGCGTTCGGCACGTTGCGCATGACCTCGGCCCAGGCGATGCTGACCTGGGCGTTCGCGACCTGCGCACTCGCGGCCGTGTTCCTCGGCTCGGACCTGCCGATCGGCATGCCGGTTGCGACGCGGCTGCAGCGAACCGCCTCGATGCTGTGCTTCGTGCTGGTGATCGGCCAATGCGCCTTCCTCGGCCTGTTCGGCGCCACCCTGCGCAAAATCCTGTACCGGCGGAGCATCGAGCTGAAAGACGCCTATCAGCGCATCGAGGAGCTCGCCGAGCTCGACGAGCTGACCGGCTCCTACAATCGCCGCTGCATCATGCGGCTTCTCGACGCAGAGATGGAAGAGTCGCGGCAGGCGGCCGCACCTTGCGCCATCGCGCTGATCGACCTCGACTGGTTCAAGCGCATCAACGACGCTCATGGCCATCCCGTCGGCGACGAGGTGTTGCGGACCTTCGCCATCACCATCTTCGCCAACATCCGGCCCGACGATCGTTTCGGCCGCTATGGCGGCGAGGAATTTCTGCTGCTGCTGCCCGGCACCGCAATCGAGGCCGCTTCACGCATGCTCGATCGACTGCGCAGCATCGTCGCCGAGCTCGACTGGAGCGCATTCTCGCCCGGTATGCGGGTTACGATTTCCGCCGGCGTCGTGACGCAGCGCGACAATGATACTGCCGACACGCTTCTCGCACGCGCCGACAGCGCGCTCTATTCCGCCAAGGCGCAAGGGCGCAACCGTATTGCAACCAGTTGACCAATCCATTTGCTGCCGGCGCGTGAGAAGACGCCGCCGGATCGAACGCTCCAGGACAGGGCCATGAGAACCAAATCCGTCAAGCCATCCGAGAATTTGCTCGAGGAATTGCAGTCGGCGCTCGCGCACGGCACCGTCGCGCAACGGGTCGAGACGCTGCGCCGCGTCACCGACCTCTTCGTCAACAACGCAGTGGATTATTCCGACGACCATGTCCGCGTGTTCGACGACGTGTTCCAGTGCCTGATCGAGCAGATCGAGACCTCGGCGAAGGCGCTGCTCGCCGAGCGCCTCGCACCGATCGCCGCCGCGCCGCCCAAAATCATCCGTACGCTCGCACTCGATGAGGTCATCGAGGTCGCCGGTCCCGTACTGACGAAGTCGGAGCGGCTGGACGAAACGACCCTGATCGAGATCGCGCGCAGCAAGGGCCAGGCCCATCTCAAGGCGATCTCGCTGCGGCGGGTGCTGTCGGAGGCGCTGACCGACGTGCTGGTGAGCCGCGGCAACGAAGACGTGGTGCAGTCGACCGTCAGCAATCCGGGCGCACAGCTCTCCGAAGGCAGCCTCACCGATCTCGTCACCCGCGCCGAACGCGACGACGATCTTGCCGCCTGCATCGGCCTGCGGCCCGACCTGCCGCGCCATCATTATCTGAAGCTGGTTGCCAAGGCCTCACTGAGCGTGCGCAGGAAGCTGGAGGCCGCACATCCGGAACTCGCGGACGAAGTGTCGAGCGTGGTCCAGGAAGCGGCGCAGCGGGTCCGCGCCGCCGCCATGACCCGGCAAACCGAAATGGCGCGCGCACTGGTGAAATCACTCCACGACGACGGTCGTCTCAACGAATTCCAGGTCACGACCTTCGCCGAACAGGGCAAGTTCGACGAGACCAATGCAGGGCTCGCGGCGCTCGCCGGCGTCGCGGTCGAGACCGCCGAGAACATGATGATCGAGAGCCGGACCGAGGGCGTGATGATCCTCGCCAAGGCCGCCGGCATGCAATGGTCGAGCGTGCGCGCCATCATCGCCATGCGCGAAAAGCTTTCGGGTGGCTCGAAGACCGACATGCTGACGCTGCGCGATACCTACGAGACCCTGCGCAGCTCGACGGCGCAGCAGGTGCTGCGCTTCCACCGCATGCAAAGCACGACGTCCGCGGCTTAGTACCTCAAAACCCTCGACCCGACCGCCGCGCCGATCGCGGTCACGACCGCGGTCGCGATCGTGTACCAGGTCGCGACGAACAGCGGCGAGTCGTCGGTGCAGTGCGAGGCGTAGAGCGTGGCGGCGAGCCCGGCCGACAGCAGGCCGGCGAGCGCACCCGCAAGCGCCGGCCGTGACGGCGCGCCGTGGCGCAGGCCGAACAATGCACCCGCGAGCAGCGGCAGCGACATCGCGGGGATCGCCAACATGCACCACCGCGAGTTCTTGCCGACGAGCCGCATCGTCATCGGCATAGCCGGCGCCATCATCGCTTCGCTGCCGATCGCGACCGCCAGCAATCCGACGGGGAGCAGCAGGAGCCAGCCCCAGCCGCGCATCAGGGCCTCGGGCCGCGACAGGTGAAGGCTGATGATGATCGCAGGAATCGCCAGCGACAGCGTGACCGCGAACTTCATGTCGAAGAACGGATTGTGCATCGCCGTCATCACGTCCGGCCGCACGCCCAGGAACGTCGCGAAAATCAGGATGGACAACGGCGCTGCAACGAGGAGACCCATCGTCAACAAGGCACCGACGCGCGGGCCGCGGTGGGCATTGTCGGCCGTGAGCGTGCGAATGAGTTGATCGGTGTCCATGACTAGTGGTCCCGTAGTTTGGCAGTCAGGGCCGCAAGACCCCGATGCAGTGCGACCCGCACGGCACCCTCGCTCATCGAGAACTTTGTCGCCGTATCCTTGATCGAGGCGCTGTCGACTGCGATCGACTGCAACACGTCGCGCTGGCGCTGCGGCAGGGTGTTGAGCTGCGCGGTGACCTCGCCTGCCGAGGCCGTTTCCTGCGGTGTCTCGCCGGGCAGCGTTTCGACAAAATCGTCGATGTTGACGAAGACACGCCGGCCGCGACGCCGGAGCGCATCGATCAGCTTGTTGCGCGCGATCGCGAACAGCCATGGGGCGAAGGGCGCTTCGCTGTCCCAGGTGTGCCGCTTCAGATGCACCGCCAACAAAATCTCCTGCACGATATCCTCGGCCTGATCGGGAGGCTGCCCGGCCCTCGCCAGGCCGCGCCTCGCAGCAGCGCGCAGCACCGGCGTGACCGCCTTCAACAGGCGATGATACGCCGCATCATCGCCTGCCATGGCCGACCGCATCAGGCCGGTCCATTCGTCCTCACGTCCGCGCACGCGCGCCCCTCACCATTGCAATTCGGCCGCTCTTTCAATTTGTTACGTCGGGACCCGCGCAATCACGAAATCGTGATCAGCGGGCCCTGCCCCCGAAGCAGCCGCAGAAATCCCCGTCAGGGCTCATAACACCGATCGGTCCCTGCCGCACCCGGCCCGCCGCTGCACCCGACGGGTTTGCCCCGGTTTTGCCCGGTGTGGCCCGAAGATTCCCATTTTTTGCCGCGCTGTGGTCATGGGCCGGGGTCTCTGTTCGCTCCCGGGACGGGCCAATTGGGGAGATCGTCAACATGATGAAAGCCAGCGTGCGCGCGGCATTGATTGCTGTGGCCGGACTTTCGCTGCTGCTTAGTGCCGCGGCGCAGGCAGCGCCGAGCTCTGCAGCAAGCTCCAAGCCGGACGGCGCGAGCAACCAGGCCGACACGGTCAAGCCGAGCAAGCAGCGGCGCCACGTGTCTCACAGCCGCACCGGCGACAAGACGGCGCAGAAATCCGACGACAAGGCCGACAAGGCGGATGCGACGCCGCAGGCCGACGTGGCCAAGACTGGTAACAAGACTGGCAAAGAGGCCAGCACCGACGTCCCGGCCTCGAACCAGATGCCGCCGGAAGTCGCCAATGCCAACGCGCAGCTCGCCGCCAGCGACACCACGCCGCCTTCGGCCGCAGCCTCGGCGATGACCGGCCGCGCCAACGACAATGTGCAGGCTGCGGCTGACGGTCCCGCCGCGCCCGGCGCCGAGAACCAGGTCGTCCCACCCGACCAGCTGAACGACCTCGATCGCGCCCTGCAACAGGACAATCCGGCCGTGCAGAAAGCGGTGGTCGCCGCAACCGACGCACAGCCGCGTCCGGCGCCGGTGATGGCAAGCAGCCAGCCGGGCTCGGCCTGGGACCAGAGCTCCCTGATCGGCAAGATCTTCATTGGCGTCGGCACGCTGCTGACGCTGGCCTCCGCCGCACGCATGTTCATGGCCTAGATCTTTGGCCTATTGGCTCATTCCGGGGCGCGCTGCGTGCGCGTCCTGGCGGCTTTTGGCCCCTTGAAGGCACCCGCGCCAGCAGGCACATTGCCCGCCTAATCAAACGCGTGGGTGGAGCATGAGCACGTTCGAACACATTATCGTCGAAAGCAAAGGCGCGGTCGGCATCATCAAGCTGAACCGGCCGAAAATGCTCAACGCACTCTCCTTCGGCGTCTTTCGCGAGATTGCCGCCGCCGTCGACGATCTCGAAGCCGATGACGCCATCGGGTGCATCGTCGTGACCGGCAGCGAGAAGGCCTTTGCCGCCGGCGCCGACATCAAGGAGATGCAGCCGAAAGGCTTCATCGACATGTTCTCCGAGGATTTTGCTGCGATCGGCGGCGACCGTGTTGCGCGCTGCCGCAAGCCGACCATTGCCGCAGTCGCCGGCTACGCGCTCGGTGGCGGCTGCGAACTCGCCATGATGTGCGACTTCATCATCGCCGCCGACACCGCCAAATTCGGCCAGCCCGAGATCACGCTCGGCACCATCCCCGGCATCGGCGGCACCCAGCGCCTGACCCGCGCCATCGGCAAGTCCAAGGCGATGGATCTCTGCCTCACCGGCCGCATGATGGATGCAGCTGAGGCCGAGCGCAGCGGCCTCGTCAGCCGCATCGTGCCTGCCGACAAGCTGATGGACGAGACCATGGCGGCTGCCGAGAAGATCGCTTCGATGTCGCGGCCTGCGGTGGCGATGGCCAAGGAAGCGGTCAATCGCGCCTTCGAGACCACGCTGGCCGAAGGCATGAGTGTCGAGCGCAATTTGTTCCACTCGACCTTCGCGCTCGAAGACCGCTCCGAGGGCATGGCGGCGTTCATCGAGAAGCGCAAGCCGGTGAACAAGAACCGCTAACATTCTCTCCGGTCGTCCCGGCCTTCGCCGGGACGACAGTGGAGCTAGGCGTCTCTGCTGCGCTCCAAAGCCGCATTCACGAGCGCGCGATAGAAGCGCTCCGGCCAGGTCTTTGGGCGATCGAGGCCGAGGCGTGCGAGGCACGCCTCGTCGTCCGTATCAGGCTTTCGCATCAATCCCTGCCACAGCAGGCCCGCCAGCGCGCGCGACGAATGTTGCGCGCCTTGCAGGATCTCCAGCGCCGGAATGAGCCGCTGCTCCACCTCGGTGAAATCAGAGCCGAACGGGAACGACGGCAATAGCCCGGCGTCGCGTGCGGGCTTGAGCGCTGCCGCGATCCGCTCGGGATGGTTCTCGCGGTGGGCAGCAGGGATTTCATAGCCACGCGGCAATTTGCCGGCGTCCTTCGCAACACGCGCCAATTCGTCCTGGAAGCGGGAATCAGCGATCCCGAGCATTCCCGCAATCACGTCGGCATCCGACTTTCCCCTGAGATCGGCGACGCCGTATTCGGTGATGAAGACATCGCGCAGATGGCGCGGGATGGTCTCGTGTCCGTAGCGCCAGAGAATGTTGGATTTCAGTGCACCACCGGCCGGGCGCGTGGCCTCGAGCGTCAAGACAGATCGCGCGTCGTGAAGCGCGAAGGCCTGTGCCACGAAATTGTATTGCCCGCCGACGCCGCTCACGACCTGGCCGTCGTCGAGGCCGTCGGAGACCGCCGCGCCCAGCAGCGTCGCCATCATCGTGTTGTTGATGAAGCGTGCATCGACGCGGTCGCGACGCTTCCGATCCTCTTCGCCGTAGAGCTCGTTGGTGAACGACACCGGCATCATCCGGATACGCGCGATCTGGTCCGGCGGCATCTCGCGCAGCGCGCGATAGAACGACTTTGGACCAAGAAAGAACGCGCCGTGCAGCACCACGCCGTCGACGGCGCGCATAAGGATGCCGGCATCGATCAGGCCGATGAACGCCTCGGTCACCATCTCGCTGACGCCATAGAGGCCGACCTCGAAGGCGCCGGCTTCCTGCGCAACGGTCGGTCGCGCCGGAGACAGCCGCGTGACGAGATCGTGAAACGCTGCGCTGTCGCGATGGCGCAGAATCAGCCCCTGCGCGAGCGCATCGCCGATCTGCCCGATGCCGATCTGAAGCGTGCCGCCGTCGGCTACGGTCGACGCCGCGTTCAGGCCAATGGCGTATTTGGTATCGGAGATCGGCTCCGACGGCGGCGCAAACAGGGGAAAATCGGTCGCCGTGCTGTCCAGCACTGCGCTGAATTCCTCGGCCGCAAGATCGCCCAAGCCCGGCATAAATGGGAGCTCGGAATTGACCTGCGCGACCAGCTTGAACGAGGCCCGTCCGGCGCGACGCTCGCGCAGCACATCCAGTGTCGTATCGGTGTTGCAGGACAGGCTGTAGCGCGGCACGCCGTCGACGACGCGCTTGGCGACCAGCTGTGTCACCACGTTCATCCCGCGGGCCAGCAGATAGCTCGCCGCATGGGTGTAGTTGGCCGAGATGTAATTCTGCTGCGCGGCCGGCACGTGCAACCAGCGTCCCGCAAGAAAGAAGAATTCGACCACGTTGACGTTGGGCGGCAGCCGAGTTTCGCGCAGCGCATCGGCGTAGGCCAGATCGGGATACAATCCGAACAGGCGGTCGATCACGGGCGTGATGAACCGGCGTTCGATCAGGGCCTTCGGCCTCGGCTTTTCCAGTGTCAGCGCCGACAGCAATGTCAGCTTGATATGAGGATCGGCGCAGGCCCGCGCGTAGAGGGCGTTGACGACGTGATTGGCCTTGCCGAGGCCGAGCGGCAGACCGACCACCAGATCGCTTCCAACGTCACGGATGATCTCCTCCGCGAGCGCATCGGGATCGGAGAAGAATTTCGGCATCATCCGTGGGTCCGGACCTCATTGCAAAGGCGCCCGACGGAATTGGAAGGCGCCACCGGTCCCCTATAACGCATTTAGCGCATTCGAGGCGGAATCACTGTGTGACGCACCTGCAACAAGCACGGATTTCGTGGGGGTTTCCTCCGCGGCAGTTTGCCTGCGGGACCGGCGGTGGGTAAACAGTTAAGAAAGCCGCCGTCGGCGGGGGCGGTCAGCCGGGGTTTTTCGGAATTACATGATTGGGCGTGGCGCCAGAGCTGGCCGCGTGAAGACGCGGCGTCGATCGGGCGCGGGTCCTGTCCTGGCGACATGGACCACCGTGGTGCTCTGTTGCGCCCTGCCCACTGCGGCCTACGCGGAGGCCCTGCCGGAGGCGCTGGTCAAGGCCTACCAGACCAACCCTCAACTCAACGCCGAGCGCGCAAGGCAGCGCGCCACCGACGAGAACGTGCCGCAGGCGCTGGCCGGCTACCGGCCGCAGATCGTGGCGAGCCTCAGCGCCGGCCTGCAGGCCGTGCGCAACCTGCTTCCGGACAACACCATCCAGACCGCGACGCTAAAACCCTGGACCATCGGGGTCACGGTGTCGCAGACCCTGTTCAACGGCTTCCGCA
Organism: Bradyrhizobium ganzhouense; assembly: GCF_049949285.1. Classification (NCBI taxonomy): domain Bacteria; kingdom Pseudomonadati; phylum Pseudomonadota; class Alphaproteobacteria; order Hyphomicrobiales; family Nitrobacteraceae; genus Bradyrhizobium; species Bradyrhizobium ganzhouense. Next base: position 3,176,180 of record NZ_CP181318.1, on the reverse strand, counting down.
CCGCCAACAGCGTGCGGGTCGCGGAACTCCAGGTGCAGTCCGGCCGCGAGGCGCTGCGCAATGTCGGCCAGGGCGTGCTGCTCGACGCCGTCACCGCCTACACCAACGTGCTGGCAAACCAGTCGCTGGTCGAGGCGCAACGCTCCAACGTCGCCTTCCTGCGCGAGACGCTCTCCATCACCCAACGCCGCCTCAATGCCGGCGACGTCACCCCGACCGACAGCGCCCAGGCCGAGGCGCGTCTCAGCCGCGGCCTTGCCGATCTCAATGCCGCCGAGGTCGCGCTTGCGGTGAGCCAGGCGACCTATTCCCAGGTGATCGGCAATGCGCCTTCGGCGCTTCGCCCCGCCGAAGTGGTCGATCGCTATCTGCCGAAGAGCCGCGAGGATTCGATCGCGATGTCGATCCGCGAGCACCCGGCGGTGATGGCCGCTGGCTTCGATGTCGACGTCGCCTCGACCAATATCCGCGTCGCCGAAGGCGCGCTGCTGCCGAGCGCGAGCCTCCAGGGCAGCGTCAGCCGCAGCCGCGACAGCGACCCGTCGCTAAGCACCTTCGCCACCGACCAGGCCTCGATCGTCGCCAACGTCACCGCGCCGATCTATGACGGCGGTCAGGCCGCCTCGCAGACCCGGCAGGCCAAGGAAGTCACGGCGCAGAGCCGGCTGGTGCTCGATCAAGTGCGCAACCAGGCGCGCACCGCAGCTGTCAGCGCCTGGGTCGCCAATGAGGGCGCCAAGATCGCAGTCTCCGCCTCGGAGTCCGAGGTGAAGGCCGCGACCGTCGCGCTCCAGGGCGTGCAGCGCGAAGCCGCCGGCGGACAGCGCACCACTGTCGATGTGCTGAACTCGCAAGCCGATCTGATCCAGGCCAGGGCTCGCCTGATCAGCGCGCTGCGCGACCGCGTCATCGCCTCCTACACCCTGCTCAGCGCCGTCGGCCATCTCGACGTCAAGACGCTGAGCCTGAATACGCCCGACTATCTACCCGAGGTGCACTACCACCAGGTCCGCGACGCCTGGCACGGCCTGCGCACGCCGTCGGGGCAGTAACTTCGAAGCTTCCGGCCGACACCTATGCAGAGCCGCCGTATCCATCTGATGGGAGCTTCGGGCTCCGGCGTGACGACGCTCGGCCGCGCGCTTGCGGGCCGGCTGGCGCTGCCGCATCACGACAGCGACGATTATTTCTGGCTGCCGACTGTTCCCCCCTACCAGACGACACGCCCTGCCGCAGATCGCCTGCGCCTGATGCGCGAGCTATTTCTGCCGCGTCTCGATTGGGTGCTGAGCGGAACCGTCACCGGCTGGGGAGACGAGCTCGTCCCGCTATTCGATCTCGTTGTCTTCGTGACCACGCCGCGCGAGCTTCGCTTGCAGCGGCTGCGTGCCCGCGAAGCCGCGCATTTCGGTGCCGATGCTGTCGTGCCCGGCGGCTGGCGTCATGAGGAGACCGAAGCCTTCGTCGAATGGGCGTCGCATTACGAGGCCGGCGACCGCGAAGGCCGCAGTCTCGCAAAGCATGAAGCCTGGGTTGCCGGCCTGCCCTGCCCCATCGTCCGAGTCGACGGCGCGCGGCCGGTTGCGGAGCTGGTCGAGCAGCTATGCACCGACGTGGCGGGACTGCCTGGCTGATGTGATATCGTGCGCGCGTCTTCCCCGCCGCCGGAGCAGCCATGACCGACAAGATCTACGCGCGCGCAGCGCAACCCGCGACGCCGATCAATTTCGACGTATCGGCCCATGCGTGCGACTGTCACACGCATATTCATGGCGATATCGGGACATTTCCGTTCTTTGCGGGGCGCGTCTATACACCGGGACCTGCAAGCCCGGAGGAAATGGCGGCGCTGCACAAGGCGCTGCATATCGAGCGTGTGGTGATCGTCACGCCGAGCGTCTACGGGACCGACAATTCCTCCAGCCTGTTCGGGATGAAGGCGCGCGGCGCGACCGCGCGCGGGGTCGCCGTGATCGACGACAAGACCACGGAAGCTCAGCTCGACACGATGCACGCGGACGGCTTTCGCGGCATCCGCATCAATCTTGCAACCGACGGCGTCAACAATCCCGATGTCGGCCGCGCCCGCTTCACCGCCGCCATCGCGCGCATGAAGGCGCGCGGCTGGCATGTGCAGCTCTACACCACGCTGGCGATGATCTCGGCCATCAAGAATCTCGTGCTGGCCTCACCGGTGCCCGCGGTGTTCGACCATTTCGGCGGCCTCGAGGCCTCGCTCGGACTGGAGCAGCCGGGATTTGCGGACCTCGTCGCGCTGGTCAAATCCGGCAAAGCCTATGTGAAGATCTCGGGCGCCTATCGCTCGTCGCACCTCGCGCCCGATTTTCAGGACATGGCGCCCTATGCGCACGCACTGATCGCCGCGAACCCGGACCGCATCGTCTGGGGCACCGACTGGCCGCACCCGGATTCGGCGCGAGTCGAGGGCCGCAAGACTACTGACCTTGCACCATTCCACCAGATCGACGATGGCCGCCTGCTCGACCAGCTTCCGGTGTGGGCGCCGGATGCGGATGTACGCAAGAAGATCCTGGTCGACAATCCTGAGCGACTCTACGGCTTCTGAGTCGCGGCAAATCCGATTAGGTTCAAACAAAATGCGAAATGGTTCCACGTTGAGTCACGAAACTGTTGTCGCGAGAGCACAACGACACTGACTCACACGATCGTGTTTGCGCTCGCATCTGTTTTTCAGCCTTCCGGTTGAGGCGACGATTCAATTTCGCAGGTACGCACACGCACAGATTTCATTTGTTCGTGCGGATGCATGCCTTTCTCACACTATGTTGCCGCGCTTTTCTCCGGCGTTGGAATTGGTTTCACCGTCGCTGCTCCAATTGGGCCAATGGGCATGTTGTGCATTCAGCGCACATTGGCGTCGGGCATGGCCACGGGCCTCGCGACCGGCTTCGGCGCGGCGACCGTGCATCTCACCTACAGCGCCTTCGCAATCCTGGGATTGGGCGCGCTTGCGCAGCCCTGGGTCGAGGCGAATGCCGTTGTCTTCGGCATCGTCTCGGCGCTCACGCTGCTCTGGTTCGCGCTTCGCGCGCACCGGTGCTCCATCGTGCTCCAGGACGCCGGTGAGATCGACCGAGTGCATCTCGCGCGCGCCTATCTCAGCGCCATCGCACTCGGGCTGACCAATCCTTTGACAGTCATCCTGTTTCTCGCAGCGCTGCACGCGTTCTCGACGCAGGCCGCAGCCGCACCGTTGATCGCGGGCGTCTTCGTCGGCTCTGCGGTCTGGTGGATGATCCTCAGCACGATCGTCGCCACCGCGCGGTCACGGCTGACGCCGCGGATGCTGTCACTAAGCAGCAGGTTCGCGAGCCTGATTCTGCTCGGGCTCGGCACAGCGATGCTGCTGCGGATCGCGCAGCGCGCGTTGGGCTAGCTCGCGCGTCAGCGCGCGCGGCGGGAGAAGAAGGAGATCAACACCGGCAGCGTCACCAGGATCACGATCGGCGCCAGCATCATGCCGGTGACGACGACGACCGCGAGCGGCTTCTGCACCTGCGAGCCGATGCCCGCCGACAGCGCGGCCGGCAGCAGGCCGACGCCGGCGACAACGCAGGTCATCAACACGGGCCGGAGCTGCAATTCGCCGGTGCGGATCACCGCGCTGAGGCGGTCCATGCCTTCATCAATCAGCTGGTTGAACTGCGAGAGGATGATGATGCCGTCCATCACCGCGATGCCGAACAGCGCGATGAACCCGATCGCTGCCGAGACGCTGAAGGCGGTGCCGGTGATCAGCAGGCCGAGCACGCCACCGAAGATCGCCATCGGGATCACGCTCATGGCGAGCAGCGTGTCGGTCATCGAGCCGAAATTGAACCAGAGCAGGATGCCGATCAGCGCCAGCGAGATCGGCACCACGATCGACAGCCGCCGGATCGCGTCCTGGAGATTGCCGAACTCGCCGACCCATTCCATGTGCGTGCCGGGCGGCAGCTGAACCTGGTCGGCGATCTTCTGCTGCGCCTCGCGGATGGCGCTGCCGAGATCGCGCTCGCGCACCGAGAACTTGATCGGCAGATAGCGCTCCTGCTGCTCGCGATAGATGTAGGCGGCGCCGGAGACGAGACTGATCGTGGCAACTTCGCTGAGCGGGATCTGGGTGACGGAGCCGTTCGGCCCGGGCGCACCGATCCGGATGTTCTGGATCGCCTCGGCGCTGCGGCGATATTCCGGCGCCAGGCGAACGATGATCGGGAAGTGGCGGTCGGAGCCCGGCTCGTAGATATCGCCCGCGGTGTCGCCGCCGATCGCGACCTTGATGGTGGCGTTGATGTCGCCGGGGGCGAGCCCGTAGCGCGCGGCCTTGGCGCGGTCGATGTCGATCTGCACGGTCGGCTGCCCGAGCGAGGTAAAGACCGCAAGGTCGGTGACGCCCTGCACGGTCGCGAGCACCGACTTGATCTTGTTGGCGGTGTCGGTCAGCGCCTGGAGATCGCTGCCGAACAGCTTGATCGAGTTCTCGCCCTTCACGCCGGAGACGGCTTCGGAGACGTTGTCCTGGAGATATTGCGAGAAGTTGAACTCGACGCCGGGGAAGCGATCGTCGAGCTGCTTGAGCAGCTCCGCGGTCAGTTCCTCCTTGTCATGCGTGCCGGGCCACTGGCTCGCGGGCTTGAGCGGCGCAAAGAACTCGGCATTGAAGAAACCTGCGGCGTCGGTGCCGTCGTCGGGACGGCCGTGCTGCGACACCACGGATTCGACCTCGGGCCGGGCGCGGATCAGCTTGCGCATCTCGTTGACATAGGAGTTGCCCTCCTGGAGCGAGATGGTCGGCGGCAGCGTGGCACGGATCCAGAGATTGCCCTCTTCGAGCTTGGGCAGGAATTCGAGGCCGAGCAGCCGGCCGAGCGCCACCGTCATCAGCACGAGACCAACCGCGGCGCCGAGCATGATGCTGCGATTGGCAACAGCCCAATTCAGAACCGGCATATAGATCCGATGCAGGAGCTGCATCACCCTGGTCTCGGTCTCCTCGACATGCGCCGGCAGGATGATCGCGGACAGCGCAGGCGTGACGGTGAAGGTCGCCAGCAGGCCGCCGGCGAGCGCATAGGCATAGGTGCGCGCCATCGGTCCGAAAATGTTGCCTTCGACGCCGGACAGCGTGAACAGCGGCAGGAAGGCCGCGATGATGATCGCGGCGGCAAAGAAGATCGAGCGCGAGACGTCGGCCGCGGCGCTGAGGATGGCATGGCTCTTCATGCCGAACAGCGTCTCGGGCGACATCTGCTCGGATTCCGTCGGCGGCGTGGTCTGCGTCAGGCGACGGAAGATCGCCTCCACCATGATGACAGTGGCATCCACGATCAGGCCGAAATCGATGGCACCGACCGACAGCAGGTTGGCCGACTCCCCGCGCAGCACCAGAATGATCACGGCGAAGAACAGCGCGAACGGAATCGTGGCGCCGACGATCAGCGCGCTGCGCAGATCGCCGAGGAAGATCCACTGCAACAGCACGATTAGGAGGATGCCGACCACCATGTTGTGCAGCACGGTGTGGGTGGTGAGCTCGATCAGGTCGCCGCGATCATAGATGCGCTCGATGCGCACGCCGGGCGGCAGGATACTGGACTCGTTGATGGTTTGAACGAGCTGGTGGACGCGCTTGATGGTTGGCGAGCTCTGCTCGCCGCGGCGCATCAGCACGATGCCCTGCACGATATCGTCGGAATCGTCGATGCCGGCGATGCCGAGACGTGGCTTCTGGCCGACGGTGACGGTGGCGACGTCCTTGACCAGCACCGGATTGCCGTTGGTCTGGGCGATCATGGTGTTGGCGAGGTCGTCAATCGACTTGATCAGGCCGACGCCGCGCACCACCGCCGATTGCTGGCCGATATTGACGGTGTTGCCGCCGACATTGACGTTGGAATTGCTGACCGCCTGGAGCAGTTGCGGCAGCGTCAGGCCGTTGGCGACCAGCTTGTTGTTGTCGACCTGGAGCTCATAGGTCTTGCTCTTGCCGCCCCACCCGGTGACGTCGATCACGCCGGGCACGGAACGGAAGCGGCGCTGCAGGATCCAGTCCTGGATGGTCTTGAGGTCGAGCACGCTGTAGTTCGGCGGGCCGACCAGCCGATAGCGGAAGATTTCGCCGATCGGGCTCAGCGGCGAGATCTGCGGCTGCACGTTGCCTGGCAGCGGAGCGAGCTGCGCCAGGCGGTTCAGGACCTGCTGCAACGCCTCGTCATAGGTGTAGGCGAAGGAGAACTGCAGTTTGACGTCGGAGAGGCCGTAGAGCGAGATGGTGCGGATGGTCGTGAGGTTCTTCAGGCCCGCGACCTGCGTCTCGATCGGGATCGTGATGTAGCGCTCGATCTCTTCCGCCGACAGGCCCGGGCTCTGCGTGACGATGTCGACCATCGGCGGGGTCGGATCGGGATAGGCCTCGATGTTGAGCTGGTTGAACGCGATCAGGCCGCCGATGAACACGGCGACGAACATGCCGACCATCAGGAAGCGCCGGTTGACGGCAAGGGCGACGAGACGGTCCATTCAGGTTTTTCGCAGTTTCTTGGGCCGTCAGCTACCGGACGCCGCGCGGTCGATGAACAGGCTGCCTTTGACGACGATCTGTTCGCCGGGCTTCAGGTTGCTGGTCACCTCGACGAGGTTGCCGTTGATGAGGCCGATCTTGATCTGGCGCAGCTCGATCGACTTGTCCTCACGCGCGACCCAGATGCGGACCTGGTCGCCTTCGTAGATCAGCGCCTGCTTCGGCACCGCAGGCGCCGCACGGTCGCCGGCCGAATAGATCGTGACGTTGGCGAACATTTCCGGCTTGAGCAGGCCGTCCTTGTTGTCGATGGTGGCGCGAACCAGCAGGCGGCGGGTATTCGGATCGATCGCGGCGGCGATATAGTTGATCTTGGCGGTCAAGGGGCGGCCCGGCAGCGCCATCACGTTGACGCTGACGTCCTGCCCGACACTGACGGAGGCGGCGTCGCTTTCGCGCACGAAAGCGGTGAGCCAGACCGTTGAGAGATCGCCGATCACGAAGACCGGATCGCTGGCGCCGGCGCTGACATATTGCCCGGGACCGATCTTGCGCTGCACGACCGTGCCCGAAATCGGCGCATAGATCGTGATCTCTGGATTGATGGTGCTCTTGGTCTGGAACGCCTTGATCGTCTCGTCGGTGAAACCGAGGATGCGCAGCTTGTTGTTTGCGGCCTCCAGGGCCGTCACCGACGAGCGCATGTCGTTCTGCGCCTGGACCTGGGTCGCTTCCGCCTGCTGATAATCCTTGAGCGGAATGGCGCGGCCTTCGTAGAGATCCTTGGCGCGCCGGTACTGGATGTCGGCAAGCTCGAGTGCCGACTTTGCCTTGTTCTGCGACGTCATCGCCGCGATGAAATCGTTCTGGGCCTGGACGGTGTCGGCGGCCTCGATTGTGAACAGCGGTTGCCCTTGGGTCACGCTCTCGCCGGGCTTGGCGAGCAGCTTGGTCACCCGGCCCGCATAGGGCGAGAACACCGGCGTCGAACGGTCTTCATCGACCGCGACCTTGCCTTCGGTGACGTACTCGGCGCGGAAGGCCTTGGCATTGACCGGCTCGATCGTCAGCGTCGCCCATTCCGACGGCGTCGGCGTGAAATTCTGGGCGTTCCTGCGTGACTGGCTGGAGACTTCGGAGTGGTTCTTCTCCTTGCCGCCCGTGTGGAGAAAGCCATAGGCGCCGGCCCCTGCAAGCGCCAGTAAAACTACGGATGTGATCACCCGTTGTTTTGTAAGCACATGAAATCGCTTGGTATTTTCAGCTACCATGAGGCCCAGTCATGTCTGCGACGATCTCGGCAGACGACTGCCTCATCGGTCGCGCTAATAGTGCCGAATTGGGATTTCAAACAACCTAAAAAACGTTGGCCGTCCTTCGGTTTGCGTTAAAATTCTGCGACATATCAGCTTCACGCCAGCTTCGCCGGCCATTGCGGCGGATGGCTGCCGAGCGGCATGGCTGGTCGGCTCCATCGCGCCGGTGTCCGCGACAACACCGCCGAATGGCGCACCGCCGTCAACGTGCCGAAGCCAGATGACACGGTTTCCATGAACGCTGCATGTGCGGCCTCGCCCGTAAGATCCGGCGTGTTGAGACCGCCTTCGAGCCGGCCGAGATTCCACAGCCAGCGTCCGGTCTGCGCCAGCGACACGCGCACATGCCAGCTGCCGCCTTCACGGGCCTGACGCGCCCTCGCCATCATCGCGCCGAACGCCATCAGATAGCCGGTGGCATGGTCGAGCATCTGTGCCGGCAGTTCCTTGGGACCGTTGACGCCGGCGGCCTTGCCTTCCGCGTCGTTGAAGCCGGTCGTGGTCTGCACCAGCGAATCGAAGCCGCGCCGCTCGGCCCATGGGCCGGCATGGCCGTAAGCCGAAAGGGTGACGTAGACGATGCCGGGATTGATCTCTGCGGCCTGCTCCGGCGAGAAACCAAGGGTGGCGAGCGCGCGCGGGCGATAGCCTTGCGAGACAATATCGGCGTCCTTCAACAGCGTGCGCATCTGCGCCCTGCCCGCCTCGCTCTTCAGGTCGATGAAGGTGGTGAGCTTGCCACGGCCGGTGTCGATGGTGAGCCAGGGAATGGCGGGCAGCTCCGGCCCCGAGACCAGCAGCACATCGGCGCCATGCGCAGCGAGCGTGCGGCCGGCGACGGGACCGGCGATGACGCGGGAGAGATCGAGCACGCGAAGACCAGAGAGGGGGCGATCGCCTTCAGGCGGCAGCTTTTTAGACCACGGCTTTGGCGCGGCGTCGCCGATCTTCTCGATCGAGATCAGCGGCAGCTCGGCGAGTGCGCGCGCTTGCGGCAGCACCGACCATTCGTCGGAAGAGCGCATCAGAGCGACGACCCCGCCTGCGGCATAAGTCGCGGTTTCGAAATCCTCGCCCTTCCATTGCATCAGGGCAGCCTGCACCTTGTCACGCTCGGGCACGCAGCCAAGCACCTTGCAGACGGCGTCGCGGTGATGCGGAAAGTTGGTGTGGCAGCGGACGAAGCGGCTGTCGCCGGTCTTGTAGACGCCAGCGATGGCGTCCCAGGCCGGAGGCGGCGGCGTGTCGTCGAGGCGCAGATAACGCTCGGAACGGCATTCGACGACGGCGTGGCGCATGTCGACGGTCACGTCCTGCGCCTCGCCGCTGCGTTGCCGCCAGATTTCAGCGGCGGCAAGCCCCGCGGCGGCGATCGTCGTCTGCCCGGCGACGGCGACACGGAACGAGGAGGGGATCTGCGGCTCCTCGCCGGTCAGCCGCACGCGGTCGAGCGCGGCCGCATCGCCGCCGGCGGAAGTCCAGATGTCTTTGAGAATGTCGGAGGGGCTTTGCATGTCCGCTTCTCTCCCGTAATTTTTTACGACCTTCCATTAGCACACAAGGGAACGCAATGGCCGCCATCGATCCCCTCACCGCAGGCGCCGTGTTGGTCGCGACAGCGGCCACTGACGCAGTCTATGTGATGTTCACCTCCGCTGTGGTCGCACGCAAGCGCGTGCCGGCCGCGAGCTGGAGCGCGATCTGGTATCTGCTCTCCTCCTATGCGGTGATCAGCTACACCGAGAACGCCTTCTATGTCGCGTTCGCCGCGATCGGTTCCTGGGTCGGCGCTTACGCCTCGCTGACCTTCCTGCACCGCCCGCCCGGCGGCCCGCCGGTGGGGGCTTCGCCGGAGTGAGGGGGGAATTGTTTTTGAATCCTTCGCTGCCGGTCCCGTCATCCTGAGGCGCGAGGCTTGCGATGCAACGCATCGCAAGTCGAGCCGCGAAGGATGAACGGCCGCGGTGGCAACCGGGCTGTCGCCCTTCGAGGCCTCCGCTACGCTCCGGCACCTCAGGGTGACGGTCAGAGAATGGCATTTGCGACCATGCCACGTACGTGGCTACACTCTCTGCGACCAACAACAAGGAAAACCAAACAATGGATCTCGGTCTCAAAGGAAAAAACGCCATCGTGCTCGGCGGCACGCGCGGCATCGGGCGAGCGATTGCGGCGACGCTGGCCGGTGAAGGCAGCAATGTCGCGGTCTGCGCGCGCAATGCGGAGCAGGTCGCGGCCACCGTGACTGAACTGAAGGCGAGCGGCATCCGCGCCACCGGCGGCACGGTCGACGTCACCGACGGCGCGGCGCTGAAGGCGTGGGTCGAGGGCGCGGCAAAGGAGCTCGGCGGCATCGACCTGCTGTTCGCCAATGCCGGCGCCATGGCGCAAGGTCACGATCCGGCATCGTGGGAGCAGAATTTCCGGCTCGACGTGCTCGGCGCCGTGCATGCGTTCGACGCCGCGCGGCCGTTCCTCGAGACAAGCGGCGAGACGAGCGGCGATGCCGCCTTCGTCATCATCTCTTCGATCTCGGCGGCGCAGGCCGATGTCGCCAGCTCCTACGGCCCGATCAAGGCGGCGCTGATCCACATGGCCAAGGGACTGGCGCGGCAATACGCAAAGAAGAAGATCCGCGTCAACGTGGTCTCGCCCGGTACCGTCTATTTCAAGGGCGGCGTCTGGAACATGATCGAGCAGAACATGCCCAAGCGCTACGAGGATGCGATGAGCCGCAATCCGACGGGGCGCATGGCCACCCCGCAGGAGATTGCGAACGCCGCGGTGTTTCTGGCGAGCCCGGCGTCGTCGTTCACGACCGGCGCCAATCTCGTCGTGGATGGCGCGATTTCGAACCGGGTGAATTTTTGATCAGTTCCGTCATCCTGAGGTGCAAAGCTTGCGATGCAACGCATCGCAAGAAGAGCCTCGAAGGATGCACGGCCCGGATGCAGCCGGGCCGTCGCCCTTCGAGGGCCGCTGAAGAAGCGGCCACCTCCAGCGACAACGGCTTCGCCGTTGCGCGGGGGTGACGGTGAGAGATTGCGCGCGTTGAACTAGCCTCAATGAAAATCCCGCGACGGCGGCAGGATGCGGACGTTGCGGGGGTGGCGGATTTTTTGCGCCGGCATGTCCGCGTGGTCGCGGCGGTCGTCATTGAGCGGCTCGATCACAGTGGCGCCTGCCGGCATCCGAGGCTTGCGGCTCAGGGCGTCATTGGCGAGGCCGACCAGATCGTGCGAGCGGTCGATCATGCGCTGGGCAATCAGATGCGTCACCTTCTCGGGGCTGCTCTGGATATAGCCCTGGACCTCGATGAGGCGCGCGCCCATCACCTCTTTGCGGTACTGCTCCATGATCTTGGGCCACACCACGACATTGGCGATGCCGGTTTCGTCCTCCAGCGTCATGAACACGACGCCGCTGGCGCTGCCAGGCCGCTGCCGCACCAGCACCACGCCGGCGCAGCGGACGCGGCGTCGCTCGTTCTCATGATTGATCTCCTTGCAGGCGACGATCCGCTCGCGCGAAAACGTCTCGCGCAAGAACTCCATCGGATGGCCTTTCAGTGACAGCCGGATGGTCTGGTAGTCGGCGACGACCTGTTCGGAACGCGGCATCACCGGCAACGGCTTGGCCTGCTCGTCCGGCTGCTCGCGTGCAGTCGCCGCTTCGAACAGCGGCAGCGCCACATCGTCGGGCAGCCGTCGCACCTGCCACAACGCCTCGCGGCGGTCGAGCCCGAGCGAGCGGAACGCGTCCGCATCCGCCAGCAGGATGAGCGCGCGCTTGGGCAGAGCGGTGTCGCGGGCGAAGTCTTCGAGCGAGGTGAAAGAGCGGCGATTGCGGGCGGCGATGATGCGGTCGGCCCAGTCTTCCGGGCTGACATATTCTTCACCTCGCCGCTTTGCCTGCTGCTTTTTGAGGAGCTCTTCGTTCGGATCTAGCCAGTGAAAGCCGTCGATCTGACGGAAACCGAGACGCACCGCGCAATACCTGTCGTAAGTATTCTCCAGCGTGTTCTGCGCGAAACTGTAGGACACGTCGATCTCACGCACCTCGACACCGTTCTTGCGGGCATCGCCGACGATCTGCGCCGGGGCGTAAAAACCCATCGGCTGCGAATTCAGCAGGCCGCAGCAGAAGGCGTCGGGATGATGATATTTCAGCCATGAGGAGATGTAGACGAGCTGGGCAAAGCTCGCAGCATGACTCTCCGGAAAACCGTAAGAGCCAAAGCCCTTGATCTGGTCAAAGCAGCTTCTGGCGAAGTTGGGATCGTAGCCGCGCGCGACCATGTTGCCGATCAGCTTCTCCTCGTATTGGCCGATGGTGCCGACGTTGCGGAAAGTCGCCATCGAGCGGCGCAGGCCGTTGGCTTCCTCGGAGGTGAATTTGGCTGCCTCGATCGCGATGCGCATCGCCTGTTCCTGGAACAGAGGTACGCCCAACGTTTTGTGCAGCACCTTGTAAAGCTCATCCTTGTCGCCATGGTCCGGCGACGGAGAGGGGTAACTCACCTTTTCCAGACCGTTTCGCCGGCGCAGATACGGATGCACCATGTCGCCTTGGATCGGACCCGGGCGCACGATCGCGACTTCGATGACGAGATCGTAGAACGTCCGCGGCTTCAGGCGCGGCAGCATGTTCATCTGCGCACGGCTCTCGACCTGGAATACGCCGAGCGACTCTCCCCGCTGCAGCATTTGATAAACTTCGTCGTCATCCTCTCCCTTGATATCCGCAAGCTCGTAACGCTCACCCTTATGATCGGCTATCAGATCAAAACACTTGCGGATGCAAGTCAGCATGCCCAACGCGAGCACGTCGACCTTCATCATGTTGAGGGCGTCGACGTCGTCCTTGTCCCATTCGATGAAGGTGCGGTCGTCCATCGCGGCATTGCCGATCGGCACATAGGTGTCGAGCCGGTCCTGCGTCAGCACATAGCCGCCGACATGCTGGGAGAGATGGCGCGGAAAATCGATCAACTCGGTCGCAAGCTCGACCGCAAGGTTGATCATGGGATTGCTGGGATCGAGACCCGCCTGCCTGACCTGCATATCGTTGAGGCCCTTGCCCCAGCTGCCCCAGACCGTGTCGGCGAGCGCGGCGGTGACGTCCTCGGTCAGGCCCAGCGCCTTGCCGACGTCGCGGATGGCGCTGCGCGGACGATAATGGATGATGGTGGCGATGATCGCGGCGCGGTGGCGGCCGTAGCGGCGATAGACATATTGCATCACCTCCTCGCGCCGCGAATGCTCGAAATCGACGTCGATGTCGGGCGGCTCCAGCCGCTCCTTGGAGATGAAGCGCTCGAACAGCAGATCGACCTTGGTCGGATCGACCGAGGTGATGCCGAGCACGTAGCACACGGCCGAATTCGCCGCCGATCCCCGCCCCTGGCACAGAATGTTCTGGCTGCGCGCGTAGTGGACGATGTCGTGCACGGTGAGGAAGTAATGCGCGTATTTCAGCTCGGCGATCAGCGCGAGCTCCTTCTTCAGGGTGGCGCGCAGCTTGTCGTCGATGTTGCCGCCGAAATATGTGTCGACGCCCGCCCAGGTCAGATCCTCAAGATGTCCCTGCGCGGTCTTGCCCGGCGGCACCGGCTCGTCCGGATACTGATATTTGAGCTGGTCGAGCGTGAAGTCGATTCTGTCGGCAAAACGCATGGTCTCCGCGACAGCCTCGGGGAAATCGCGAAACAACCGCGCCATTTCGCGGGGCGTCTTCAGAAAGCGCTCGGCATTGGCTTCCAGCTTGCGTCCGACCGCCTCGATCGTGGTCTTTTCCCGGATGCAGGTCAGCACGTCCTGAAGCGGACGGCGGCCGGGATCGTGATAGAGCACCTCGTTAGTCGCAAGCAGCGGCACTCCTGCTTTGGTGGCGAGATCGTCGAGCCGCGCCAGGCGACGGCGGTCATCGCCGCGATAGACCAGGCTCGCGGCCAGCCACACGCCTTCGGTGCGGCTGGCTTTGAGTTTTGAAAGGACATCCATCGCTTGCGCATCATCAAACCGATGCGGCAGCGTCAGGACCAGGAGCTGGCCTTCAGAAAACTCTAGCAGATCATCGAAGATGAGATGGCACTCGCCCTTTTCGATCCGCGTGATGTCGTCGCCGCGTTTGCCCCGGGTCAAAAGCTGACACAGCCGGCCATAGGCGGCGCGATCGCGCGGGTAGACAAAAATGTCGGGCGTGCCGTCGACGAAGACGATGCGCGCACCGATCAGCAGCTTTGGCTTACGTAACACCTTATCATTGTCGAGCTCCTTCCAGGCCCGCACCACGCCGGCCAGCGTGTTGTGATCGGCAATGCCGATCACGGGGATGCCAAGCTTGCTGGCCTGATGCACATAGGCGCGCGGATCCGAGCCGCCGCGCAGGAACGAGAAATTGGTGGTGATGCCGATCTCGGCATAAGCTGATGTCGTCATGCGAAGAGACCGTGCACGTACCAGCCGGGAGAAGCGGGCTTGCCGTCGGCGTCGAACACCTCCCCCTCGTAAAGACCATCGCGAAAAATCCAGAAGCGCAGGCCCTCGGCATCCTCGATGCGGAAATAATCCCGCGTCAGCTGCTTGCCGTCCTGCCGCCACCATTCCATGGCGATGCGCTCAGGTCCTTCCACCCGCACCACCGCATGTTTTGCCCGCCGCCAGGTGAATTGATGCGGCGGGCCGTCGGGCACGGTCGCGAACGGCACTGTGACCGGCTCCGGCTTGTCGAACAGCCGCAGGGGCCGCAGCGGCGGTTCGCGCTCGGCGCGCGCCGGCCATTCGGCCTGCATGGCGACGGCTAGATGATGCTGCGCGGACGCGGCCAGCACCGCACTTTCAGGGATATGGGTGTCCTGCGGCAGGTGCACGACGACGCGTTTTCCCCCGATACGCGCGGCGATGCGGTCGATCAGCGCGGCGAGCTCGTCATTGTCATGGACATGAGCGTCGAGATCGCGCTGCTCCTGCACCACGATCTCGGTGCGGCTCGCCGACAACCGCACCATGTCGAAGCCGAAGCCGGGATCGAGAGGATCGGCAAGCGCATCGAGACGCTCGCGGAACAGCCGGTCGATGACAGCACTTCGCGTCACGGGACGCCCGGTCTCGACCATGATCGCGCGCACCACGCCGTCGGTGCGGAAGAACGCGGCCTCAAGCCGCCGCGCGCCCTTGCCCTGCTTCTCCATGGAGGCGATCAGCGTGTCCGCCAGCCGCGACAGCGTCATCGCGATCATGGTGTCGGTCGCGATCGGCTCGGCAAAGCGTTTTTCCACGATGTAGTCGGGCAACGGTTTTCGCGGGCTGATCGGCGCATCGCCCCGCCCTAGCGCATGCGCGAGCAGCATGGAGAACCGCGCGCCGAACCGCGCCGTGATTTCGCTCGGGTTGCGCGAGGCGACATCGCCGATCGTCTTCAGGCCGGCGCGGCGCAGGCCGGTGGTGATCGTCTCGTCCGCACCAAGCGCGGACACCGGAAACCGGTCGATCGCCGCCGCCTCCCCGCCATCGGCAACAATAACGCCAGGCGTCTGCCGCGTCAGCGTGCGCGCGCAGACCGAGGTGCCGGCAACGGCCGCACTGACAGCAAAGCCCTGGCGCGCCAGCGCCCGAACCAGCGTCTGCAACAATGCAGCCTCGCCGCCGAACAGATGCGCACAGCCGCTGATGTCGAGGAACAGCCCGTGCGGCGGATCGAGCGCCACTAGCGGCGTGAAGCGGTCGCACCAATCGGCGATGTCGCTCAGCGTCTTCGCGTCGGCCACGACATCGGCGTCGAACACTTTCAAGTCCGGACACATCGCTCGCGCATTCGCCAGCGGCTGGCCGATGTACAGACCGAGCCGCTCGGCGGCTTCGTCCAGCGCATGGATCACCAGCGCGTTGTTGTCCTTGATGACGACAATGCTGGGATCATTGGCTTTACCCAACGCGCCGAAAAATCGCTGGATCCGGTCGATGGGCAGGCGCGGCAGCCACAGGCTGAGGATACGCCGACGGTTCAGAGAACTGGCACTCATCACACTTCCATTCCATGATCCACCGGCCACACGGGCCATGACGGTTACGCAACAGCTCGACATCGAAGCGCGGCGCGCCCCAGGCATTCCATGCTGAACCCGGCGGCGAATGCGCGGCGCGCAGCATCCATCGCGTCTCCGCAGTCGAGGGCAATGGCTGCGCCGCCATCCGCAACAAGAGGCCGGTGACGCCGGACGACTGTGCGGCCAGCGTCAGCTTGCGGCTCGCCACGAGATCGAACTGCCTGGTCTCGCCCCAGAGCTCGAGCACGACGGCGCCGAGCGCATCGCAGGCGAGCGCATCGGCCGAGGTGCGCAATGCGCTCTCCACGTCAGCCGCGCGCACCATCACCACGCGGCGCGGATCGAGGCCGAGCTCGGCGAGCCCGCTCATCGACAGCGCGCCGGTTTCAAGTTCCGAAAAATCCTGCCGCACCCACAGCAGCGGCCGACGCGCCGTGACGCGGCCCGCAAGCCCGGTGACAAAGCCCGTCGCGGCCGCGCCCTGACGCCCCTCGCAAAACACCTCGTGGATCGCCGCGCGTGCGAGCCCGCCTTTCAAGGCGTGGTCGACCTCGCCGTGACCGAGCGCGACGCGGTCGTGATGGTGCACGACCTCCGCCGTCTCGATCCGTTCGATCTGGCTGCGCAAGGTCGCAAGCGCGCTCATGCGTGCGCCGCTCATGCTCGCCGCTCCTTCAGAGTGATTGCCGAGGGTCTCAAAAATAAGAACCAGCGGCTGGCTCATTTGTTCATGATATGTTCTAATATAAAGCTAACGGCGGCCGGGGAGTCAATCAAATTGGTGCTCCTCCGGATTCGTCAGCTGAATCAAAGGGATTCCGGGATGGACGTGCAACGCAAGCTGGAGATCCTGGCGGATGCCGCCAAGTACGACGCCTCCTGTGCCTCCAGCGGCACCGAGAAGCGGGATTCCAGTGACGGCAAGGGCATGGGCTCGACCGCGCCCGGCATGGGCATCTGCCATTCCTACGCGCCGGACGGACGCTGCATCTCGCTGCTCAAGGTGCTGCTCACCAACGCCTGCAATTACGACTGCCTCTATTGCGTCAACCGCGCCTCCTCGAACGTGCCGCGCGCCCGCTTCACCATCGACGAGGTGGTCAAGCTGACGCTGGACTTCTACCGGCGCAATTACATCGAGGGCCTGTTTCTCTCCTCCGGCATCATCCGCAACCCCGACTACACGATGGAGCAAGTGGTCAGCGTCGCGCGAAAACTGCGCGAGGAGCATCACTTCCGCGGCTACATCCATCTCAAGACCATTCCTGAGGCCGACGACGCGCTCATCGCGGACGCCGGCAAATATGCCGACCGTCTCTCGATCAACATCGAGATGCCTGAGGAGACGAGCCTGCAGCAATTCGCGCCGGAAAAAGACGTGCGCGCGATCCGCCGCACCATGGGCCGGCTGCGGTTGAAGCTGGATGAAGCGGAAGAAAACCGCAGCACAAAGACGAAGGCGAAACCGCAACGCTTTGCGCCGGCAGGACAAAGCACGCAGATGATCGTCGGCGCAGATAGTGCAAACGACCACACCATTCTCCACACCAGCGCCAATCTCTACGGCTCCTACCGGCTGCGGCGCGTCTATTACTCCGCTTTCAGCCCGATCCCCGATGCCAGCCGCGCGTTGCCTCTGGTCCAGCCGCCTTTGCTGCGCGAGCACCGCCTCTACCAGGCCGACTGGCTGATGCGGTTCTACGGTTTTGACGTCGGCGAGATCGTCGATGACAGCGCGATGCTGCCGCTCGATATCGATCCAAAACTCGCCTGGGCACTGCGCCACCGCGACCGCTTCCCGCTCGACGTCAACCGCGCCAGCCGCGAGGAGCTGCTGCGCGTGCCGGGCTTCGGCACCAAAGCGGTCGAGCGCATCATCGCCACGCGGCGCACCACCACGATCCGTCTCTCCGATCTGGCGCGGCTGCATGTGCCCCGCAACAAGGCGCTGCCGTTCATCGTGCTCAGCGATCACCGGCCGACGCCGCAGCATCTCGATGCTGCCGGGCTGATCGAACGGTTCAAGCCGAAGGCAACGCAACTGGGGTTTGGATTCTGATGCAATACATCATCCTCGACACCGAAACCGATTTCGACGGCTGGCGCAAAGCCGCCCGCACGCTCGTGCTTCATCATGTGAAGCCCACCGATGTCACCTGGGCCGTGCAGGGCGGCGAAGCCGAGTTGTTCGCGCCGCCCGCGCCGTCTCCGATCCTCGAGGTGAACGACGGCACCTTCAGCGTGTCGGCAAAATTCCTCGACCTCGCCCAGGCCGCCATCCTGCATCGCGATGTCAAGCGTTTTGCGATCCTCTATCGCCTGCTCTGGCGATTGAGGGACAATCACGATCTCATCGAGGTCGCGACCGATCCTGACGTCGCGCTGGTCACAGCGATGGCGAGAGCGGTCCATCGCGACGAGCACAAGATGCACGCCTTCGTGCGCTTCCGCGAGATCGGTCGCGAACGCGCAGCGCATTACGTCGCCTGGTTCGAGCCGGAACATTACGTCGTGGAGCTCGCCGCGCCGTTCTTCGCCAAACGCTTTGCCGACATGCCCTGGTCGATCCTGACGCCGGACCTGTGTGCGCATTGGGATGGCCACGCGCTGTCGTTCACGCCGGGCGTCAGCAAGAACGAGGCGCCCGGCGAAGACCGGCTCGAGGAAACCTGGCGGCGCTACTACGCCAGCATCTTCAATCCGGCGCGGCTCAAGGTGAAGGCGATGCAGACGGAGATGCCGAAGAAATACTGGAGGAACCTGCCCGAGGCCTCGATCATTAAGCCCTTGATCGAAGACGCCGAACGCATGACCGGCGCCATGATCGCCAATGCCGCAACCGATCCGCACAAGCCTCAGAAGCGGCCGGAGGCTCCGATGACACGTAAACCCGCAACCAACGATCTCGACGCGCTTCGCGAGGAGGCTGCGCATTGCCGCACCTGTCCGCTCTACGAGGACGCGACGCAGACCGTGTTCGGTGAAGGCCCGAAGGACGCCACCGTCATGCTGGTCGGCGAGCAGCCCGGCGACAAGGAAGACCTCGCGGGCCATCCCTTCGTCGGGCCGGCCGGACAGATGCTCGACCGTGCGCTGGAAGAAGCCGGCGTCGATCGCAACAAGGTCTACGTCACCAACGCGGTAAAGCACTTCAAATTTGTGCCGCGCGGCAAGATCCGCCTGCACCAGAAACCGGCAACGCCGGAGATCAAAGCCTGCCGGCAATGGTATGAGCGGGAAGTTTCGGCAATCCAGCCCGAGCTCATCGTGGCGATGGGCGCCACCGCCGCGCAATGCGTGTTCGGCAAGATCACGCCTGTCGGCAAGACCCGCGGACGGCTCATAGACCTTCCGGATGGACGCAAGGTTCTGGTGACGGTGCATCCGTCCTATCTGCTGCGGCTACCCGATCCGGAGACGAAGCAGCTGGAATATCAGCGCTTTGTCGAAGACCTGACGATCGCCGCTGCGTTGCAGAAGAAGTCCGCCCACGCCGCCTGAGACGGCTGTCACACACAGCAACAAACCTTGGATAAGTTCCATCATTTCAACTGCCTGCCCGGCATTTCAACTGCCTGTCACATGCCGCGCGCAAACTCCGGGGCCTTGGGACCAGGAGAATTTCCAATGAGTGACGTTGCTTTGCCAGGCTCGATCGAGCCGGCCTTGAGTAAGGGGCCAGACCTCAATCGCGGATTTCATCCGCTCACCGGCGTGATCTATATGGGGGTGATCGCCGCCGCACTTCTCTTCGTCGCTTACAGCATCTGGGTCGACATCGATGCGGCCGGTGCACAGGTCAAGACCTTCGCTCCCTTCCTCCTGCTCTTCGTCGCGCTTCTGATCGCACTCGGCTTCGAGTTCGTGAACGGCTTCCACGACACCGCCAACGCCGTTGCGACCGTGATCTACACCCGCTCGCTGCCCGCCCACGTCGCCGTGGTGTGGTCCGGCATGTTCAACCTGTTTGGCGTGCTGCTGTCCTCGGGCGCGGTCGCGTTCGGCATCGTCTCGCTGCTGCCGGTCGAGCTGATCCTCCAGGTCGGCTCCAGCGCCGGCTTTGCGATGGTGTTCGCGCTGTTGATCTCCGCCATCATCTGGAACGTCGGCACCTGGTATTTCGGTCTGCCGGCCTCGAGCTCGCACACGCTGATCGGCTCGATCATGGGCGTTGGCATCATGAACGCGATCCTGCACGGCCGCAGCGGCACCTCGGGCGTCGACTGGTCCCAGGCCACCAACATCGGCAAGGCGCTGCTGCTGTCGCCGCTGTTCGGCTTCGCGCTCGCCGCCGGCCTGCTGCTGATCCTGCGCACCGCGCTGCTGCGCGCCACGCCCGCCCTGTTCGGCGAGCCCAAGGGCGACCAGCCGCCGCCGCTGTGGATCCGCGGCATCCTGGTCCTCACCTGTACGCTGGTGAGCTTCTTCCATGGCTCCAATGACGGCCAGAAGGGCATGGGCCTGATCATGCTGATCCTGATCGGCACCGTGCCGACCGCCTACGCGCTCAACCGCGCGCTGCCCGAGACCCAGATCGCTGCGTTCAGCCAGAACTCGGAGGCCGCCAGCAAGATCATCGAAGGCAAGGCCGCCGGCTACAACGTGATCGGCAATCCGCGGCCCGCCGTGACCAACTTTGTCGCGCAGCACGAGGTCAACGAAGGCACGTTCCCGTCGCTCGCCGTGCTGGTGCGCGACATCGCCAAGCAGGTGACCACCTACGGCTCGCTCGCCAAGGTGCCGGCCGATCTCGTCGGCAACACCCGCAACGACATGTACCTCGTCTCGGAAGCGCTCCGCTTCCTGATGAAGGACAAGGAAGCCGAGCTCAGCGCCGGCGACGTCGCCGTGCTTAACGCCTACAAGGGCTCGCTCGACAGCGCCACGAAGTTCATCCCGGGCTGGGTGAAGATCGCGGTCGCCATCGCGCTTGGCCTCGGCACCATGGTCGGCTGGAAGCGCATCGTCGTCACGGTCGGCGAGAAGATCGGCAAGACGCATTTGACCTACGCGCAGGGCGCCTGCGCCGAGATCACCGCGGCTGCCACCATCGCCGCCGCCGACGTCTACGGCCTGCCGGTCTCGACCACCCACGTGCTGTCGTCCGGCATCGCCGGCACCATGGCCGCCAACGGCTCCGGCCTGCAATGGTCCACGATCCGCAACATCGCCATGGCCTGGGTGCTGACCCTGCCGGCCGCGATGATCATCTCGGGCACGTTGTACTATCTGTTCTCTCACGTGTTCTGAGAGACCGCCGCTTACTAACACCAAAGGGCCCGTGCGATGCACGGGCCCTTTTTCATGTCCGCTTCGGCATCGTGGCTCAGGACGCCGCGAGCTGTTCCTCGACCAGCTTGACCCAGTAGGAGGTGCCGAACACGATCGCCTCGTCGTTGAAATTGTAGGCGGGGTGATGCAGGCCTGCGCTGTCGCCGTTGCCGCAGAAGATGAATGCGCCGGGACGCGCTTCCAGCATGTAGGCAAAATCCTCGCCGCCCATCAGCGGCGACATCTCCAGCACATTGGCATCGCCCGCGACCTGCTTGGCGATGCGCGACGCCACCTCAGTCTCCGCGGCGTGGTTGTTCACCACGGGATAGTTGCGCTTATAGTGCAGATCGATCTTCGCGCCGGTGATCTGGGCGACGCCCGCCACGACTTCACGCACGCGCTTCTCGACCAGCTTGCGCACTTCCGGCGTCAGCGTGCGGATGGTGCCCCGCAGTGTAGCGGTTTGCGGGATGACGTTGCGGGCGTTGCCGGCGTGGAATTCGCAGATCGAGATCACGGCCGATTCCAGCGGATCGACGCTGCGCGAGACGATCGACTGCAACGCCGTGATCAGCTGTGCGCCGACCAGAACGGAATCGACGCATTTGTGCGGACGCGCGGCGTGACCGCCGAGGCCCTCGATCATAAGGTCGACCTCGTCGGTCGCCGCCATGATCGGGCCGGGCCGGATCGCGAACGAGCCGATCGGAATGCCGGGGCCGTTGTGCATGCCGTAGACCTGCTCGATGCCGAAGCGCTCCATCATGCCGTCCTTGACCATGGCCGCGCCACCGGCGCCGCCTTCCTCGGCCGGCTGGAAGATCACGACGGCATCGCCGGCGAAGTTGCGGGTCTCGGCGAGGTAGCGCGCGGCGCCGAGCAGCATCGCGGTGTGGCCGTCATGGCCGCAGGCGTGCATCTTGCCCGGAGTTTTGGAGGCGTAAGGCAGGTTGGTCTGCTCATCGACAGGCAGCGCGTCCATGTCGGCCCGCATGCCGATCACCTTGAGCCCCTCGCCGGCCGGCTTGTTGCCCTTGATCACACCCACCACGCCGGTCTGGCCGATGCCGGTCACGACCTCATCGCAACCGAACTCGCGCAGGCGATCCGCGACAAATGCTGCGGTGCGGTGGACATCATACAGCAGCTCGGGGTGCTGGTGGATGTCCCGCCGCCAGGCCTGGATATCGGGTTGAAGGTCGGCGACGCGGTTCACGATGGGCATGGAAGGTCTCGAGCTTTGTTGAAAATGCAGGCCTGTCTAACATGCAAGCACCAGTCCACCCAACTGCCAGGGATCGGGTCTAGCCCTGCCCATGCGGCATGGCCGGACTTGTCCCGGTCGTCTCCGTCTGCCTATTAGGATGGAACGTTTAGAGACCATCCGGGTGGAAGCAGAATGCCAAAGCGGCTCGAAGGTGAGTTTGACTACATTGTCGTGGGCGCCGGCACGGCCGGCTGCATCGTTGCCAACCGGCTATCGAGCGAGCCCAAAAACCGCGTCCTCATTCTCGAGGCCGGCGGGGACGACAACTGGATCTGGTTCCATATTCCGGTCGGCTATCTCTTCGCCATCGGCAATCCGCGCTCGGACTGGATGTTCAAGACCGAGCCCGAGCCGGGCCTGAACGGCCGCGCGCTCGCCTATCCCCGCGGCAAGGTGATCGGCGGCTCTTCGGCGATCAACGCCATGATCTCGATGCGCGGCCAGGCCGCCGATTACGATCACTGGCGCCAGCTCGGCATGACCGGCTGGGGCTATGATGACGTGCTGCCGCTGTTCAGGCGGCTGGAGGATCATTTTCTGGGCGCGAGCGAGCATCACGGCACCGGCGGCGGCTGGCGTATCGAGGCACCGCGGCTGTCCTGGGACGTTCTCGATGCCGTTGGTGATGCCGCCGAGGAAATGGGCATCAAGCGCATCCCGGATTTCAACACCGGCGACAACGAAGGCACGAGCTATTTTCACGTCAACCAGAAGCGCGGCCGGCGCTGGTCGTCGGCGCGCGGCTTCCTCAAGCCGGCGCTGAACCGGCCGAACCTGCGGCTCGAGAAGAATGTGCTGGTCGATCGTCTGATCATCGAGCAGGGCCGCGCCGTCGGTGTGCGCTTCATCCAGAACGGCGAGATCATCGAGGCGCGTGCCAAGCGCGAGGTGATCCTCTCGGCAGGCTCGATCGGCTCGGTGCAGGTGCTGCATCGCTCCGGTATCGGACCCGCCGACTGGCTGTCGCCGCTCGGCATCGACATCGTGATGGACAAGCCCGGCGTGGGACGCAATCTGCAGGACCATCTGCAGCAGCGCGCGATCTACAAGGTCGAGGGCGTGCGGACGCTGAACGAGACCTACTACAATCTGTTCCGCCGCGGCCTGATGGGCCTCGACTACGCCTTCCGCCGCCGCGGTCCGCTGACCATGGCGCCGTCGCAGCTCGGCATCTTCACGCGTTCCGACGCAACACGCGCGCGCGCCAACATCCAGTTCCACGTGCAGCCATTGTCGCTCGACAAATTCGGCGATCCCCTGCATCGCTTCCCTGCGATCACGGTGAGCGCCTGCAATCTGCAGCCGACCTCGCGCGGCACCGTGCGGCTGCGCACGGCGACGCCGGACGAAAAGCCGATAATCGCGCCGAACTATCTGTCGACCGATGACGATCGCCAGGTCGGCGCCGACGCCATCCGCACCACGCGCCGCCTGATGCAGCAGAAGGCGTTGGCAAAATATCGTCCGAGCGAATATCTGCCCGGCCCAACCGTCGGCGACGACGATGCTTCGCTCGCAAAGGCCGCCGGCGATATCGGCACCACCATCTTCCATCCCGTCGGCACGGCGAAGATGGGCGCGGTGAGCGATCCCATGGCCGTGGTCGACGAGCGCCTGCGGTTCTATGGCCTCAGCGGCCTACGCGTCGTCGACGCTTCGATCATGCCGACAATCACCTCGGGCAATACCAACACGCCGACGGCGATGATCGCCGAGAAGGGCGCTGCGATGATTTTGGAGGATGCGAAGTAGCATCTCGTCACGATGATCAGTCAGCGCTTTTCCATTGGCCCCGCCGGCGCGGAGATCGCCATGTTGCAATGGGGCGAGAGCGGCAAACCGCCCGCCCTGCTCGTGCACGGCACGGGCTTCGTCGCCGACGTCTGGGACGAGGTCGCGCGCGATCTCGCATCGACCTACACCGTCTACGGGCTCGATCGCCGCGGCCACGGTGCAAGCCACAAGCCCCGCACCTATCACTTTGCGGATTATGCCGACGACATCTGCCGGGTGATCGACGCGCTGGGCTTGCGCGACGTCTACGGCATCGGTCACAGCGCGGGCGCAACCGATCTGTTACTGGCGGCGAAGCTGAGGCCAGGATGTTTCGCACGCCTGTTCGTGATGGAGCCGACCGCGATGAACCCGCACGCGGCGCGCGGTCCATCCGTGGGACTGAGCGAGCAATCGCTGTCCCGTGTGCAGGGCGCGCTGCGCCGGCAGGCGGAGTTCGACAGTCATGATGCCGTCTTCGAGCGCTACCGTGCCGCGCCCGCTTTTGCGGATTGGACCGAGGCTTCGCTCTGGGCCTATGTGCGGCACGGTTTTACGCTGCTCGACAACGGCCGGGTGCGGCTTTGCTGCACGCCTGAGATCGAGTCGGCGATGCTGCGCCCGATCTACGAGGCGATGGAGCAGGTTTACGTCGGCGACGCGCGCGGCAATCCATTCGCCTGGTTTGGCGAGATCGCGTGCCCCGTGACGGTGACCACCGCCGAAACCTCGGGGCTGGTCTACAAGGAGATGGCCTCACGCGCCATGGCGCTCATCCCGCACGCCCGGGCCCTCGCCTTCGGAGGCGCAGGCCACTGCGTGGCGCAGGAAGCGCCCGCCCTCGTGCTGCAGGCGGTCCGGGAATTTTCGGCGTAGATCCCCGTTCATCTCCCTGTGTCGGACGCAGCGCAACAAATTGCGCGCCGCCGGACCACCGGCTCAAACGGCGTGTGTGACCCCACCTCACGAAAACGTCATCAGCCCCCGCGAATAAACCTGCCCCTCCCCCGGTCACCTCCCCGAAGCCCAATTCCGGGCCAAGGGAGACGTGCGATGAGCGGACACGATCACGGGGAAGACGGCGTCAGCCGCCGCAAGGTGCTGGAATGCATGACATGGGCCGGCACCGGGGTGCTCTGGACCATCACGGGCGGCGTGCCGCGCTCGCTCGGCATCATCGATTCAGCTGAGGCCGCGACCGCCGCAACGCCCGGCATGACCTTCCTCCAGATCAGCGACAGCCATGTCGGCTTCGACAAGCCGGCCAACCCCAATGCGCTGGGCACGCTCGAGGAAGCCGTCAACAAGATCAACGCGATGCCGGTCAAGCCGTCGTTCATGATCCACACCGGCGACATCACCCATCTGTCGAAAGCCTCCGAGTTCGACAACGCCGATCGCATCATCTCGCAGTCCAAGCTGGACGTGCATTACGTCCCCGGCGAGCATGACTTCCTCGACGAAGAGGTGAAGTTCTATCGCGACCGCTACGGCCGCGGCACCAAGGGTGCGGGCTGGTACTCCTTCGACGCCGGCGGCGTGCACTTTGTCGGCCTCGTCAACGTCGTCGACCTCAAGGGCGGCGGCCTCGGCAATCTCGGCGCCGAGCAGCTCGCCTGGCTCGAGGACGACCTCCGCGGCAAGTCCAAGTCGACCCCGATCGTGCTGTTTGCCCACATCCCGCTCTGGACCGTCTATCCCGAATGGGGCTGGGGCACCGAGGACGGCGGCCGCGCGCTCGAATACGTCAAGGGTTTCGGCTCGGTCACCGTGCTGAACGGCCACATCCACCAGGTGATGCAGAAGGTCGAGGGCAACGTCACCTTCCACACCGCGCGCTCGACCGCCTTCCCGCAGCCGGCGCCGGGCACCGCCCCCTCGCCCGGACCGATGAAGGTCGAGGACGCCAAGCTCCGCTCGATGCTCGGGGTCGCCAGCATCAACTTCAAGCAGAACGAGCAGCGGCTCGCGATCATCGACACGCCGCTGCAGGGTTGATTCAGGGCTGAACGGAAGCTGACCATGAAGACACTCAATCGCCGCGACTTCGGGGTCGCTGTGGCCGCGGCCATCCTGCTGCCCGTCACAACCGCCCGTGCCGACGACACCAACATGGAGGTGCATATCGACAATTTCGTCTTCCAGCCGCCGGAGCTCAAGATCAAGGTCGGCACGACCGTGACCTGGACCAACCGGGACGACATCCCCCACACCGTGGTGTCGGCCGGCAAGTTCCGGTCCAAGGCCCTGGATACCGACGACAAGTTCACGTTCACCTTCACCAATGCGGGCGACTACAAGTATTTTTGTTCGTTGCACCCGCACATGACCGGGATGATCAAGGTTGAGTAACGTCTCCAACCAAGGCATCTCTGTCTTGCCCGGCCGGTGGTCCCACGCCGGCCGGGCTCGCGTGCCATCGGTCAGGCCCAACAGCGACACGAAGCACGCAACGACGTACGAAACGCAGCAAGAGGCAAAGCGAAAGGCGATGCCCGTCAGCGACGATTTCCAGAAGGCGCAGCGCTTCCGCGAGGCAGCGCTCCCCTATCTCGACGACGTCTACACGCTCGCACGCTACCTGCTGCGCGACGCCTCCGACGCGGAGGACGCGGTGCAGGAATGCTATTTGCGCGCGCTGAAGCACTTTGACAGCTATCGCGGTCCGGCCATGAAGCCGTGGCTGTTCGCGATCCTGCGCAATGTCTGTAACGCCGAATATGCCAGACGCGCGCACTCGCACGCCGCGATCGAGGACATGCCCGACGCCGCCGACCAGACGCCGATGTGGCAAGAGAGCGAGGCGAGCCCGGAGACCGAGGTGCTGCGCAGCCGCGACGCCGGCGCCATTCGCAGGATGATCGACGCGCTCGCCGAGCCGTTCAAGGAAACCTTCGTGCTGAGGGAGATCAACAACCTGTCCTACCGTGAAATTGCAGAGACCGTCGGCGCCCCCGTCGGCACCGTGATGTCCCGCCTCGCCCGCGCCCGCGCCATGCTGCGCGCGGCCTGGACGGCGGAAGAGGAGCACTCGAAATGACCTGCGACGAAGCACAAATCCTGCTTCACGCGCTGCTCGACAACGAGCTCGATGCCGGCCACGCGCGCGAGGTCGAAGCCCATATCGCCACCTGCACGGCCTGCACGGCCGAGTTCGCGGCACAGCGCGAGATGAAGCGCGTGCTCGCCGACACCAAGCTGCGCTACACCGCGCCGGCGAGCCTGCGCGCGCGTATCGAGGCATCGATGCCGCAAGCGCGGCCGCAGCCGAGCCGGCGTTCCGTCCTGCGCGGTTTCGCGATGGGTTCGGCAGTCTCGGCCCTCGCCGCCTCCGGCGTCGTCGCCGTCGTGCTGCGCCAGGACGACCAGCAGCGCATCCTCTCGGAAGTCGTCTCCGCGCATCTGCGCTCGCTCCAAGCCGGCCACCTCATCGACGTGGTCTCGACCGACCAGCACACCGTCAAACCCTGGTTCAACGGCAAGCTCGATGTCGCCCCACCCGTGATCGACCTCACCGCGCAAGGTTTTACGCTGGTCGGCGGCCGGCTCGACTATGTCGATGCGCGCGCCATCGGCGCCGTCGTCTACAAGCGCCGGCAGCACATCATCAATTTGTTCGTGTCGCAGACCGCGAGCACCGAGCATCGGCCGCCGAAGACGCAGACCATGCAGGGCTTCAACTGCCGCCGCTGGGGCGAGCGCGGCCTGAACTTCTGGGCCGTCAGCGATATCGGCGGCGACGAGCTCACCGAATTCGTCGACAAGTTCGAGGCGGCGATGAAGGCGAATGTGGAGGGGTAGCCTCAGAGAATGTATCACGAACTGATACAAGCCCTTGCATATGTATCAGATAATGATACACTCCTTGAGTGATCAGGACGTTTCGGGACAAAACAACTGAAGCGGTCTTTAACGGCGAAAGTCCCAAAGGCTTTCCGGCCGACCTCGTGAAGGTTGCGCGCCGGAAATTGCGCTATCTTCACGCTGCCGGTGAACTCAGCGACTTAAGGGCGCCGCCAGGCAACCGCCTCGAGGCCCTCACGGCTGATCGCAAGGGACAGCATTCGATCAGGGTCAACGATCAGTTCCGGATATGCTTCGTCTGGACGACGGATGGTCCAACTGAGGTCGAGATCGTGGACTATCACTAGGAGAGCACGACGATGGCGAAAAAACTCAAGCCCATGCATCCTGGTGAGGTTCTGCGGGAGGAGTTTCTGATCCCGCTGAACATGTCCGCTGGCGCGCTGGCCAAGACTTGTGGCTTACCGCGCACGCGTATCGAGCGGATTGCGAGTGAGCAGACCGGGATCACGGCCGACACCGCACTTAGGCTTGCCAAGGCGCTCGGCACGACGGCCGAGCTATGGCTCAATCTTCAAAATGATTACGACATCCAGATCGCCA
Source organism: Bradyrhizobium ganzhouense (assembly GCF_049949285.1). Lineage (NCBI taxonomy): Bacteria > Pseudomonadati > Pseudomonadota > Alphaproteobacteria > Hyphomicrobiales > Nitrobacteraceae > Bradyrhizobium > Bradyrhizobium ganzhouense. The sequence continues at coordinate 3,147,552 of NZ_CP181318.1, read as the reverse complement.
AACGGGATCTGGGCAAGGCACTCGATCGCATCGAGACCGTGAACAAGCCTGAAGCCGCCTGAGCGATTGGCCTACGCCGACCGCCGCACCGCGTTGTCGACCAGCGTCTTGCCGAGCGACCAGATCGCACCGGGGACCTTGTGGCTGCCGGCGATGACGTCGTCGAAGGCGCGCTCGATCCAGTTGCAGTCTTCTTCGGTGATGGTGAGCGGCGGCAGCAGCTTGATGGTGTGGCTGCCGTGGCCGGCGACCTGCGTCAGGATCTTGTGATCCTTGAACAGCGGCACGGTGATGAGCTGGCAGAACAGGCCCTTGTTGGCGGCCTCCAGCACGTTCCAGGAGGCCCGCAGCCGCAGCGATTTCGGCGGACCGAACTCGATGCCGATCATCAGGCCCTTGCCGCGCACTTCCTTCAGCAGCTCGTAGCCGGGCACCATGCGCGTCAGTGCGAGGCGGAGCTCCGCGCCGCGCTTGGCGGCGGACTCGATCAGTTTCTCGGACTCCATGACATCGAGCGTGGCAATGCCTGCGGCCATCGCGAGATCGTTCTTGGAGAAGGTCGAACCGTGCACCACGGCGCGGTCCATCTGGTTGAATATCTTGTCGAAGATGTTCTTGCGCGTCAGCACCGCACCGACCGGCACGTGGCCGCCCGACAGCGACTTCGACAGCAGCACCATGTCCGGCTCGACGTTCCAGTGCTCGACCGCGAGGAAGCGGCCGGTACGGCCCATGCCGGTCTGGATCTCGTCGGCGACGAACAACGTGCCGTATTTCTTGCAGAGCGCAGCGGCACCCGGCAGGAACTCGTCGGTGGGCATGTTGACGCCCTTGCCCTGGATCGGCTCGACCACGAAGGCCGCGACCTCGCGCGAGGCCAGCGCCTTTTCGAGCGCGGCAAGATCGTTGAACGGGATCGAGGTGCAGCCCGGCAGCAGCGGCTCGAAGCCGGTGCGGAAGTTCGCATCACCGGTCAGCGAGAGCGCACCATAGGTCAGGCCGTGATAGCCGTGGGCGCAATAGACGATGCCGGGGCGGCCGGTGGCGCCGCGGGCGAATTTGATCGCCGCCTCGACGCATTCGGCGCCGGAATTGGCGAAGAACACCTTGTCGAGATAAGGAACGTACTTCAACAGCCGCTCGGCGAGCACGCCGGCCAGCACCGAGACGTCGAATTGAACGAGATTGGGCAGATCGGCGTCGAGCACGCTTTTCAGCGCGTCGCGCATCACCGGATGATTGCGGCCAATCGCGAACACGCCAAAACCGGACAAGAGGTCGAGATAGCGGGCCCCCTCGCGGTCGTAGAGGTACTGCCCCTGCCCCTTCTGGAAGCCGACGTCGTAGCCGATGGTCTTGAGAACCCGGACGAATTGCTCGTTCAGATACCGATTATGCAGGGTGCTGCGCTGGGCCTGACGGTCCGCGAACAACTGGGACATGTCTGGATTTGGACTGTTCATCCGCTACATACTTCGGTTGAGGGCCGCTTCGTCAACTGAAAACGGTCAGCAAACGGAAAAGGGTCTGTGCGGCCTTTTGCCCTTTTTCGGACCATCTTCGCAAGCACAGCTTTAAACCATGTTGCACTGCCAAGGAACACTCATGCGTTTAGCCCTTTACACCGGAATAATACTGGCAGGCGGTTACGCCGGCCTGACTCCGGCGCTCGCCGCCGATCCCACCGGCGACTGGCGCGTTGCTGACGCCGTCGCCAACGTCCGCGTCGCCCAATGCAATGGCAGCATATGGGGCGCGGTTTCCTGGGAAAAGGAGGCCGGCGGCCGCGATGAGAACAACCCGGATGTCTCAAAAAAGAACAGGCCGACGCTCGGCATGGCGATCCTGATCAACATGAAGAAGACGGCCGGCGCCGAGCAGTGGGAAGGTCAGGTCTACAACGCGAAGGATGGCCAGCTCTACAGCGCGACCATTACGCCCACAGGCACCGATAAGCTTGAAATCAAGGGCTGCGTGATGGGCTTCCTGTGCGGCGGAGAGACCTGGACCCGCGTTGGTCCGCCGATCCCCTTGAGCACCACCAACGCCATGGCCAAGGGTGCGCCAAAAACCACCGGAGCGGCGCCTAAGGCTGCGTCAGCGCCGGGTGCCGCAGCACCTGCTCCAGCAACGGCAGCTCCGAAGAGCGCCGTCGCGGCCAAGCCTGGTCAGAAGAGCGCGACCGCCGATCCCGTCGGCGACATCTGCCTACTCCCTGAGATTGCGGGGTTTGCCCATTAGGGCCGGCTGAAACAGCAGCACTGCGGCAAGCGTCGTCACCAGAGAAAGTGCGAGCAGCTTGCCCATGCTGGACGTGCCCGGATGGCTCGACAGCCACAGGCTGCCGAACGCGGTCGCCGTCGTCAGCGCGCTGAAAAAGATCGCGCGCGTCAGGCTGGTCTGAAGCAGGTTTGTCCTGCCGGATCGCCACGCCACGACATAATAGATCTTGAACGCGACGCCCACGCCGAGCAGCAGCGGGAACGCGACGATGTTGGCGAAGTTGAGCGGCAGGCCGATCAACACGCAGATTTCGAGCGTCACTGCGCCCGCAACCAGAAGCGGCACCAGCGTCATCAGCACGTCGACGATGCGGCGCAACGTGATCCACAACAACAGGCCGATCACCAGCAACGCATAGATGCCGGCATGGATGAATGCATTCACCACGGTATCGCCGGATTTCAGGATCGAGACAGGTCCGCCGATCGCGGTCGGCTCGGCCGCGAGCACGGCTGCCGCAAACTTGCGCAGCGTATCGTTGTCGTTGGGATCGCCCTTCGGCTGAGCTTCGACGCGGATGATTCCGTCCTTGCTCTTCCAGGCGTTCACGAGATCGGGCGGCAGTGACTTCAGGGTGACCGGTTCGGCCTGCATCGCGTTCCTGAGCTGGTCGAACACGATCTTCATCGGCGTCACGAACACGTCCTGCGCCTTGTTGCGGGTCGCCTCATCCGAGTTCGCGAGTTTCTCCAGCGCGTCCGCCAGGCGGCGCGAGGCGACCGCGCCCGGGCCCTTGGCATCACCGGCGGTCCGGCGCAGATTTTCGACCGAGGATTTCAACGACTCGACATTCTCCTGGTCCGACGGCGCCGCGTCGACCTGGTCCGGGTTGAGCGCAGGGTTCAACACCTTGGCGCCCTGCGCGAGCAGCTTCAGCTTCGGCTGCTGGTCCTCCGGCACAAAACTGTTGAGCGACATCACGCGCAACACTTCCGGCACCTTCTCCAGCTTCGCCTCGACCTGCCTGGCCTGTTCTTCCGTGGTGACCATCACGTTGATGGCGTTGGCGCCGGTGTTGGGATCCTTGCGCAGGTCGAGGAAGGTCGCGATCGACTCGGCCTTCGGGTTGCGCAGGTTCATCGGGTTGAAGTCGAACTTCAGGAAATACAGCAGCGGCAGGCCGGCGAGCGCCAGCAGCAACGTGCCGCCCACGACCAGGACGCGGTGCTTCTCCAGGAAGTAATCGAGCGGCGCCAGGAAGGCATAGCCGACCGGCTCCTTTTCGCCCGGCGGGTTCAGCAGCTTCAGCATCGCGGGCAATATCGTGATGCTGGAGAGGAACGCCACCAGCATGCCGACGCCGGCAATCTGGCCGAGCTCGGAAATGCCCTTGTAGTCGGTCGGCAGGAAACAGAGGAAGCCGGCGGCCGTCGCCATCGCCGCCAGCGACAGCGGCACCGCGGAGCGCTTGGCGGCACGCACCAGCGCGCCGGAGAGATCGTCGTGCTTGTAGCGTTCCGAGCGGTAGCGAACGCTGTACTGGATGCCGAAATCGACGCCCAGTCCCACGAACAGCACGGCGAACGCGATCGACAGCAGGTTGAACGAGCCGACCATCATCAGGCCGGCGGCGGTCGTCAGCGCCAGGCCGACGAACAGATTGATGAACACCGCGAAGATGATCTTGGAGGAGTGCAGCGCGAGCCACAGGATCAGGAGCACGACAACGACGGTGCCGACGCCATTGACGACGGCGCCTTCCTGCACTGTGGCGTATTCCTCATTGGCGATCGGGACCGGGCCGGTCAGCCGAACCCGCGCCTGGTATTTGGTCGGGAAGTCCAGATCGGCCGCAGCCTTGCGGATCGCGTCGGTCGCCCCCTTGCCGGGCTCGAGTGCATTGTAGTCGAGGACCGGCTTGAACTCGATGAAGGCGCGCTTGTCCGAATCCGAGAGCGGCTGGTCGCTGACGAGCTCGCGCCAGGAGAAGCTCGCATTGCCCTTGTTGAGCACGGTCTCGACCGTCCCCGCGATCTGGTTGAACGGCCGCTCGGTGTTGTCGAGCTTGACCTGCCCACGCTTGACGCCGGCAAGCCCGGTCTCCAGCGCGCCAGTCAGGCCGCGGATCGACGGATCGCCGGCCATGATCTCGATCAGGGGCGCTGCGGATTCGAACTGGCCGGTGATCTTGCCGACTTCCTCGGTCGGCAGGAACAGCAGGCCGTTCTTCTCGAAGAACTCACCGGTGCCGAGCTGCTGCATCGACTGGAATTCGGTCTTGTTGTCCTTCAGCTTGGCAAACAGCGCGTCCGCGGCTGCGGTCGCCATCTCCGGCGTCCTGGCCTCGACCACCGCGAGAATCGTCGCGTCGCGGTCGAAGGCGCGGTCGAACTGCTGGTCGCGCTGGCGCCAGTCCAGATTTTGGGCAATCAGCGAATTGATGTCGGTGTTGATGGCGAAGTGCTGGGACGTGTAATAGCCCGCCCCCACCGCCAGCAGGAGCCCGAGAACGACGACAAGGGAGGCAAACCGGGTACAGGCCCTGACGATGACAACGACTACGCTTTGCAGCACGTATTTTCTTTCTAGTGTTAACAGCCTGCCGGAAACGCCCGCTGTTTATCGGAGTTCCCAAGCGAAACCTATTGCTGTTTTGGGTAGCTCTCGCGGGAACAAGGTTCGAAGTAAACGCCGGGAGACCGTGGCAAAATCATGCGGGAGGGTCGGTATAGGCGCGGAGATGAGGCGGTAAAGTGACGAAGGGGTGAGCACAAATGTCGCCGCCTTGCTCACACCAAGTGAGGTATTATAATACCTAACATCGACCCGGCCGGGAACCCCTGGGCTTGTTCCACCTTTCCTTAGCGCCGATTTTTTGACACAAAGTGCTGTGCTTGCATGCGCCGGGGCCCAGATGGGGTGGGCGGTTACCGCGGTCGCGACACCAATGGTGCGGATATTGCAGCATTGGCCCGTATCGGGGTGCTGCCTGGGACAATTGAGCGGATTGGTGCAACTTGCGTGATGGGCGTCCAATGGAAGTTTATCTAGCGCAGCCGCGCGGCTTTTGCGCGGGCGTGGTGCGCGCGATCGAGATCGTGGAAAAGGCCCTGCAGAAGTACGGCCCGCCCGTCTACGTGCGCCATGAGATCGTGCACAACAAATACGTCGTCGAGAGCCTGAAGAATAAAGGCGCGATCTTCGTCGAGGAACTATCCGACGTTCCACCGAAGGCTGTCACCGTCTTCAGTGCCCATGGCGTCGCCCGCAGCGTCGAGGAAGAGGCCGCCGCGCGCGACCTTCCGGTGCTGAACGCCACCTGCCCCCTGGTCACGAAAGTTCACAATCAGGGGAAGCGCTACATCACCAAGGGCCGCACCCTGATCCTGATCGGCCATGCCGGCCACCCCGAGGTCGAGGGCACGATGGGCCAGGTTCCCGGGCCCGTTCTGCTGGTCCAGAGCGTCGAAGAGGCCAAAACCCTGGCGCTGCCGGCGGATACGCCAGTGGCCTACATCACCCAGACCACGCTGTCGGTCGACGACACCAAGGACATTATCGGGGCGCTTCAAGCCAAATTTACAGATATTCAAGGCCCAGACATCCGGGATATCTGCTATGCGACACAGAACCGCCAATCTGCGGTAAGGGACTTGAGCAAGCTGGTCGACGTGATCTTGGTGGTGGGCGCTACCAATAGCTCGAACTCGAACCGGCTCCGCGAAATCGGCACCGAGGCCGGCGTCGCGAGTTATCTGATCGCCGATGGCCGCGAGCTCAATCCGGAGTGGTTGAAAGGTGCCAGGACCGTCGGCCTCACGGCCGGCGCCTCGGCGCCCGAGGTGCTGGTGGATGACGTGATCGAAGCGCTGCGGCGGATCGGACCGGTGACGGTCTCGGTGCTCCCGGGCCGCGAGGAAAACATCGAATTCAGGCTTCCGGCCGAACTGGCTGCAAGCTGACCTACCTGAATTTCAAGCCCAGAAAGAAACGTGTAATGGCAATCCCCTTCTTCAAGGAAATGCGTATCGGCGGCTATTTGCTCAAGCAGAAACTGCTTGGCCGCAAACGCTATCCGCTCGTGCTGATGCTGGAGCCACTGTTCCGCTGCAACCTCGCCTGCGTCGGCTGCGGCAAGATCGATTATCCGGATGCGATCCTCAACCGCCGCATGACGGCGCAGGAGTGCTGGGACGCGGCCGACGAGTGCGGCGCGCCGATGGTGGCGATCCCCGGCGGCGAGCCGCTGATCCACAAGGAGATCGGCGAAATCGTGCGCGGCCTCGTCGCCCGCAAGAAGTTCGTCTCGCTCTGCACCAACGCGCTGCTGCTCGAGAAGAAGCTCGACCTATTCGAGCCCTCCCCCTACCTGTTCTTCTCCGTGCATCTCGACGGCCTGAAGGACCATCACGACAAGGCCGTGTCGCAGAAGGGCGTGTTCGACCGCGCCGTCTCCGCGATCAAGGCGGCGAAGGCCCGCGGCTTCACCGTCAACGTCAACGCCACCATCTTCGACGGCCATCCGGCCGAGGAGATCGCAAAGTTCCTCGACCTCACCGTCGAGCTCGGTGTCGGCGTCTCCATGTCGCCCGGCTACGCCTATGAGCGCGCCCCGGACCAGGAGCACTTCCTCAACCGCACCAAGACCAAGAAGCTGTTCCGCGACGTCTTTGCGATGGGCAAGGGCAAGAAGTGGAACTTCATGCATTCCGGCCTGTTCCTCGACTTCCTCGCCGGCAACCAGGAATACGAGTGCACGCCGTGGGGCATGCCCGCGCGCAACATTTTCGGTTGGCAGAAGCCCTGCTATCTCCTCGGCGAAGGCTACGCAAAAACCTTCAAGGAGCTGATGGACACCACCGACTGGGAGACCTACGGCACCGGCAAGTACGAGAAGTGCGCCGACTGTATGGCCCATTGCGGCTACGAGCCGACGGCGGCAACCGCCGCTCTCAACAACCCGATCAAGGCGATGTGGGTGTCGCTGCGCGGTATCAGGACCTCTGGCCCGATGGCGCCGGAGATCGACATGTCGAAGCAGCGTCCGGCGCAGTACATCTTCTCGGCCGAAGTGCAGAAGCGCCTGTCGGAGATTCGCAAGGACGAGGCCGAGGCTGCTGCGGAGAAGGCGGCACGGAAGGCGTCGACCGCCGCGTAAGCACGACACCGACTTGTAGCCCGGATGGAGCGAAGCGAAATCCGGGACAGTCCCTCCGCATTGCAAGGCCCCGGATTGCGCTTCCGCCTTCGCTCTTCGAGCTACGGCGGACAAGTCGCTCCATCCGGGCTACGGATATCGAAAAGGCCCGATCGCCATTGGCGACCGGGCCTTTCCTTTTGATTGGATCGAAGACCCGGCTCAGGCCGCCTTGGACACCAGCGCCTCGCTACCGGCAAGCTCAGTCCCGATCAGGAAGTCGCGGCAGCCGCGCAAGCTGCGCAGCGCGCGGTTGAAGTCGATGCCGGTCGAGACCAGCGCATGCAGCGTGCCCGGATTGCGCACGATGCCGCGCAGCACGGCGGCGAGGTCGATCTGGCCGTTCGGCTTGATCGCGGCACGCGCAAGCGCCGGCAGCGCGCGGTGCGCGGGATCGCTGATGACGCGGACCGCTGCGAAGGGCAAGCCGGCCTCGGCGGCGTAGGCAGCCGCGATGTGGCTTTCCATGTCGACGGCGGAGGCGCCGGTCTCGGAATGCAGCGCCGCCTTGCCGGATGAGCCCGTGACCACCTCCTCGGCGCCGGCGAGGCTGCCGCGCACGACGCGACGGCGGCCCGAGGTCAGCTTGTCGATGAGGTCGTCGCTGAGCGACAGGCCGGCGCCCCAGCGGGCGTCGCCCGCGAGCACCTCGGTCGCCACCACGACGTCGCCGGAGCGCAGCGTCGGGTCGAGCCCGCCGGCCACGCCGAAGGAGATGACGCCGCGAATCGTCTGGGGATCCACCACCGTCAGGAGCGCGCGCAACTGGGTCGGGCTGCTGGACGAGCAGATGACCGCCATTCCGGGCCCGGCAGCAATGCGGGCCTCCTGAACCAGACCGGTCACGATCAATATCGGCCGCGGGTCTACGGCCTGACCCGCGGTAACATAGTCCCCCATCCCCAAAGTCACATTCCGACCCCTACCACCCTGCTGTTGGTGTTCCGCAAGTTCCGATACCGCGCCAGCGCCCATAACGGGAAGAACTTCGGGTAGCCATGGTACCGCAGATAGAACACGCGGGGGAAGCCTGTGGCGGTGTAGCGGCTCTCGTCCCACAGTCCTTTTTCGTTCTGTGTTGCAATCAGGTACTCCACCCCGCGGGCGACGGCCGGGTGATCAACCTCGCCAGCAGCCATCAGGGCAAGCAAGGCCCATGCCGTTTGCGAGGCGGTCGACGGGGCGGGTTCCCAGCCCTTGTAGTCCAGCCGGTAGCTGACGGCGTCCTCGCCCCAGCCGCCGTCCTGGTTCTGGATCGAGGCCAGCCAGTCGGCCGCCTTGCGCATCATCGGATCGTTGCTGTCGACGCCGGCCATGTTGAGGGCGCATAGCACCGACCAGGTTCCATAGATGAAGTTCATGCCCCAGCGGCCGTACCAGGAGCCCTCAGGGTGCTGGGTTTTGCGCAGATAGGCCACGCCGCCAGCGACGTGCTTGCTGGTCTTCTCGGTCTGGCCGAGCTGGGCCAGCATCGAGATGCAGCGCGCCGTGACGTCCTCGGTCGGCGGATCGAGCAAGGCGCCATGGTCCGAGAACGGGATGTTGTTCAGGTAGTATTCGAGGTTGTTGACGTCGAAGGCGGCCCAGCCGCCGTCGTCGCTCTGCATGCCCTCGATCCACTCCCGGCCGCGGTCGATCGCAGCGTCATAGCCGGTCGCTCCATGTTCCCGGCGCATGCGATCCATCGACATCACCACCACGGCGGTGTCGTCGAGATCGGGGTAATAGGCATTGTTGTACTGGAACGCCCAGCCGCCCGGGCGAACGTCGGGCCGCTTCACCGCCCAGTCGCCCTTCACCGCGAGCTCTTGCTTCGGGATCAGCCAGTCGAGGCCCTGCTTTACAGCAGGCACCGCCTTGTCACCGCCGGCCTCGAGCAGCGCATGCGCGGTCAGCGTCGTGTCCCACACCGGCGAGACGCAAGGCTGGCAGTAGGCCTCGTCGCCCTTGATCACGAGCAGCTTGTCGATGCCCCGGCGCGTGATCGCGCGCGGCGGGAAGTTCTCGTCCTTGTCGAGCGCGTCATACATCATGACGATGTTGGCCATGGGCGGATAGATCGCGCCCATGCCGTCCTCGCCATTGAGCCGCTCTTCGATGAAGGCGAGCGCGGCATCGATCGCGCGCTGGCGCAGGCTCTTCGGAAACATCGGCTCGACCACGCGCAAGATACCGTCGAGCGCACGGAACAACATGAACCAGGCCATGCTCTGATGCGGCGCCTTGGCGGTCATGCCGATCGAGCGCGGGTCCTGCAGGAACAGTTCGTCGATGCCGACGCCCTTCGGATTCTTCGCGCGCGGCTTCAGCGCGGCGATGACCATCAGCGGCACCATGGTGGTGCGCGCCCAATAGGAGATCTTGTTGAGGTGGAACGGCGACCAGAACGGCAATAGCACGATTTCGATCGGCAACACCGGCACTGAACGCCAGGTCAGGACGCCGAACGTTGCAAGGAGGAAACGAGTGAAGACATTGCTGTTGATCGCGCCACCGCGCGCGTGGATCGCCTCGCGCGCACGCACCATGTGCGGCGCGTCCACGGAATCGCCGATCATCTTCAGCGCGAAATAGGCCTTCACGCTGGCGCTCATGTCGAACTCGCCGTCATGCACCAGCGGCCAGCCGCCATGGGCGCCCTGGACGCGGCGCAGATAGTTGCCGATCTTGGCCTCGAGCGCGGTATCGACCGGCTCTGCGAGGTAATGGCGCAGCAGGATGTATTCGGCCGGGATCGTGGAATCGGCCTCGAGCTCGAAGACCCAATGGCCGTCGGATTGCTGATAGCCGAGCACGCCTTGCGTGGCTGACTCAATGCTCGATTCCAAAGCTTCGCGGCTGGTCGCGTTCACCGAATCCATGTCGCTCGATTGCTCCGAGTGTCGATTGAAAGTGACGGAGACATTACCCGTCAGGGCCGCTTTGCGGCCAGAACCAGATCGGCGGCGCGATCACCGGACCGGACCGATCCCTCGATCGTTGCCGGCAATCCCGTAGCAGTCCAGTCGCCGGCAAGGAACAGGTTTTTCAGCGCGGTGACCGGCCCAGGACGCAGGGCATTCTGTGCCGGCGTGGCCGCAAATGTGGCACGGCGCTCGCGCACGATCTGCCAAGGAGGCAGTTCGCCCGACACGCCGCCAGCCTCGCAGACGTCGTTCCAGATCGCCTGCGCGAGTTCCTCGCGCGGCATGTCGACGAGTCGGTCGCCATTGCTGATGGTGACGGAGAGCCGGTTCGGGAAGGCGAACAGCCATTCCACGACGCCGCCGATCACGCCCAGGATCGGCGCAGAACCCGCTGGCGGCTCGATGCGGAAATGCGCATTCACGATGGCGCGGAATTCGGTCGGCGTCTTCAGGCCGGGCAGCAGGCTCGCAGCGGAGCGCGGCGGCACCGCCATCACGATCACGTCACCCGCAACAAGCTGGACCACATCCTCGCCGCCGAAATTCAGCGCGGTCACCTTGCCGTCATTGCTGACGAAGGAGCGCAGCTCATGGCCGAGCTGAACGGAGTGTCCGCGCTCAGCCAAGAATTTCACGGCAGGCTCGATCAGCACGGCGCTGAGGCCGTCGCGCGCGATCAGCGGACGGCAGGCCTGCCCGCCCGCCAGCAGCGTCTCGCGCACGATTGCGCCGGCAAGCCCTGCCGAACCCTCGGGCGGATCGACATTGAGCGCCGCGAGCAGCAACGGTTGCACCAGGCGCTGATAGAGAATGCCTTCGCAGGGAATGGATTTGCCGACCGGCGTTTGTTCCGAGGCCCAGATCAGCGGTGCCAGCCTGAGGTAATCGGTGAGCCCGGTGTCGGGCACGCGGCGGCTCTCGTCGAGCACCCAGGTCGGCAACCGGCCGGCGCCGAGATCGATCTGCCAGCGCTGTCCGGTCTTGAGATCGACGAAGGGAAACTGCGCGGTTTCAGGCCCGACCAGGCCCGCTTCGGTGCCGATCGAGCGCGCATAGGCGAGCGCGTGGCTGTTGCCCGACAGCATCAGATGATTGCCGTTGTCGATGGTGAGATTGGTGGCGCCGTCGAAATAAGAGCGGCAGCGGCCGCCGACCTGGTGCGTCGCCTCATGCACGGCGACCTTGAAGCCGGCGTTGGCGAGCCGCACAGCGGCGGAGAGGCCGGAAATTCCAGCGCCGATGATGTGAGCTGTGTTTTGCATCAGATGAAAGCGTAGCGGAACAGGATCGCGAAGCGTGTGATCTTCGACACACGCACCGGCTCGCGCGGCGCGTTGAAGCCGCGCGCGATCAGGAGGTCCAGAATGGCGTGATAGTACTTCGACATGATCCGCGGCGCGCGCACCGCGCGGCGCCTGTTGCGGTTCATGATCTCGTCCGACTTCTCGAAATGCGCCTTCGCGCGCTGCGTCAGCGGCAGGCAGACCTTCGGCAACGCGCGCTCGGCGATCACGCGGTCCGGATCGTTCGAGGTGATGCCGGCATGCAGCAACGCCTCGCGCGGCAGATAGAGCCGGCCGAGCGTCGCATCCTCGTCGATGTCGCGCAGGATGTTGGTGAGCTGCAGCGCGCGGCCGAGGTGGTAGGCGAGCAGGATGCCGTCCTCTTCCGGCAGGCCGAACACCCGCACCGACAGCCGCCCGACGGCGCTGGCGACACGATCGCAGTAGAGATCGAGCGTCGCCATGTCGGGCGCGCGGATGTCCTGCGGCACGTCCATCTCCATGCCGTCGACAATGGCGAGGAAATCCTCGCGCTTCAGCCCGAAGGTCTTCACCGAGGCGACGTAGTCCTTCAGCCGCGGCGGTGGATTGCCCTGGTAGAGCGCGTCGATGTCGTTGCGCCATTCCTGGAGCGCGGCGAGCCGCTCGTCGCGCGGGCCGTCGGAATCGGCGATGTCGTCGACCTGGCGACAGAAGCTGTAGATCTGGAACATCGCCTCGCGCTGGTCGCGCGGCAGGATGCGCATCGCAGCGTAGAAGGAGCTGTTCGATGCGGACGAGCCATAATTGGCGCTGGGCGCGGTCGCCTCAAGCGTCATGGGCAGTCCCCGGATTCGAGATGGCCTTGCGGCCGATCGCGCGGCGGCCGACTTCGCCGATCATGCCGGCGAGGCTGAAGGTGAGCAGTTCAAACTTGTTCAGATGCACGCGCTCGCGCAGGGGATCGCGCACCTTCAGCAGGCGCACGATGCGGTCCGCGTAAGCCTGGATCACCGAGACGTCGACGCCGAGGCGGAAATCCCTGATCTCCGCGCTCAGCGACCTGCCCTCGCCCAGCAGCGCTTCGTTGCGCACGGCGAGCCCCTGCAGGCAGGCCAGCATCGCCGGCGGCGACTGCGCAAGTCCAAGCTGTTCGACCGAGGCGCCGCTTGCAGCCAGTGCATCGCGCGGCAGATAGACGCGATTGAGCTCGCGGAAATCCTTGCCGCAATCCTGGAGGTGGTTGTTGATCTGAAGGCCCGCACAGAGCGCGTCGGACGCGGCCCAGGTCGAGGTGCTCTCGCCATGGACGTCGAGCATGAAGCGGCCCACCGGCATCGCCGAATAGCGGCAATAGTGGATGACCTCGTCCCAGTTCTCGTAGCGCAGTTTTGTCACGTCCATGCGGAACGCGATGAGCACGTCCAGCGCGTGGCGCGGCGCCATGCCCCGCTCGTCCAGCGCGCGCCGCAGCGCGACGGCTTCAGCCTGGGTATCGCCCTTGCCGAGCAGTTCCGCCTCGAGCAGGTCGAGATAGCGAAGCTTTTCGTCCGCCGGCAGGGTCGCGTGATCGGCGATGTCGTCGGCAGTGCGGACGAAATTGTAATACGCCAGGATCAGCGCGCGATGACGCGGATGAATGATCCAGGACGCGACGGGAAAATTCTCGTCGCGGTCACCCTTGCCGGATCGCAATTCGCTCGCAGAGGTCATCGAGGGCTGATCAACAATCGTTTGGACAGGAAGGGCTTTTGCGCTCGCGCGGGCTCGTGCCGGCGCCGCCGCGGCCCCCATATAGGGGAATACGGCCGCAAAACCAATCCTGTCTCTCGATGGCAGCCCTGCGGATCCGGCCTGAAAAAGGCGGCCCCACGGCCGCCTTTTTGGGCCAGTGGCCGAGCTTACTGGTTGTGGTTCTTCAAGACCTGGTCGCAGGCCTGCGAGATCTTGGCCCGGTTCTCCTTGAGGCAGGCCAGGACGGTGAAATCGCCCTGGTCGATGACCGGACGGCAGAACTTCTGCACATCGCGCGTGCAGGCCTTCTGCTCGGCGTCCGTGCCACGCCCCTGCTGGGCGAACGCAGCCGTGGACAGGGTTGCCGACAGCACGGTGAGAACGACGAGAAGCTTACGCATTGTATTCCTTCATTCTGACGGCAGAATCGCACCAGTCCCGGACAGCACAGGGCGGACGACGGGAACGGATTGTTCTGATGGCAAGTTGCCGCGGAAAGAGCGGCACCGGAGAAGGCACAAGCGCTGGCAAATGCGGCCAAATTGGCGCCGCGCCTGCCAAATCAGGTCTTCCCTCGATCTTCATTGACAGATGTAAGAGGTTGATACTACGGCATAATTCTGGCATGCGGTGTTTTACTGCATACCTGTTGCAGAGCTGCATCTGTCCGACCGGCCATTTCGGCCAGAAACACATGGAAACGGAGGGAATCCGGGGTGAGACCGCTTCGCGAGCCAGACATTGTGGGCTACCAGGCTTTGAACCCGTCGCAGGGTCTTGAACCTGACACCGGCTCGCAACACTAAACTTTCGATGTGGCAAGACGTTCTTTCATGAACGGGCGTCGTTCCAAAACGGGATATTGATGATGAAATTCTTTGGGCGATCTGGACTGGCGATCAAGGCGGCCGGCATTGGTGCGGCGCTGCTCTTTTCAGTTGCGGCAAGCCACGCTCAGTCGTCCGGGCCGTTCGCCGGCTTCGACGGGGCGTGGACCGGCACCGGCACGGTGTCGCTGTCCGACGGCTCGACCGAGCGCATCCGCTGCAAGGCGGACTACAAGGTCGCTGGCACCGGTCTCAGCCTCAAACAGGCCCTGCACTGCGCCTCCGACAGCTACAAGTTCGACCTCACCAGCGATGTGACGAGCCAGGGCGAGCGGATCTCCGGCAATTGGAGCGAGTCCAACCGCAACATCTTCGGCAATCTCCAGGGCACCGCCGGCGGCGGTCAGATCGACGTGTTCGTCGAGGCCAACGGTTTCGCCGCCAACTTGTCGCTGCGCACCAACGGCTCCAAGCAGACGGTGCAGATCTCGTCCAAGGGCGAGATCCGCGGCGTCAACATCACGATGACGAAGAGCTGACCGCCCTTCCCGCTTCCAGGAGGAACAGGCCCCCGGTTCTCGCGAGCCGGGGGCTTTTTGCTGAGGCAGCGTGCGCTGCCCAGTTCAGATCGCGGGCTTGTCTGGGCCCTGAAGCTTGGCGTGCAGGTTGATCAGCCACATCGCCGTCGGCCGCAGGATGAAGAGGTCGGCCACCAGCGCCGCCACCATCGAGAAGGCGCTGAGCCAGCCGAACAGCCGCAGCGACGGCAGATCCGAGAACACGGTGACGACGAGACCGCTGGCCAGGACCACCGTGGTCAGGATCAGGGCCGGGCCGACCAGCACGGTCGCACGTTCCACCGCCAGCGCCGAACCGACGCCGGGCTTGCTCTCCAATCGCAGGCGATTGAGGAAGTGGATGGTGGCACTCAAGCCCAGGCCGAACGAGACGGTGAGCGCCACGACGCTGGCGAATTGCAGCCCCTCGCCCATCGCCCACAGCACCGTTCCCGACATCACCACCGGGAAGATGCCCGGCAGGATGCAGGCAAACATCACCACCCATGAGCGGAAGGCGAGGCCAATGAAGATCGCAACCAGCGCGAATTCGATGGTGAGGCCGTGGTTCAGCTTCTCGATCATGCCGGCCGAATTGCGCGCGGCGATCGCGGCGAGACCGGTGACGGCAACCTCGTAGCCGGGATGCTTCTTGCGGACCGCGTCGAGCTCGGAGTCGAGCTTGTCGACGATCGGCAGGAGCTGGCTAGAGTCCTTGTCCGGCACGCGGCCGGCCACGACCACCGCGTCCTGCTCGGCGTCGATGAAGCGTCGCACCAGATGCTCGGGGATGACGCTCACATATTCCTTGAGCGTTGCGACGTCGTCGCTGCCGGCCTTTTCCGCGAGCCAGCGGCGCAGCGTCTCCAGCGACCAGACATTGCCGACGCCGGCCGCCTTCTCCACGGTCGCGTGGACATCAGCGATGGTCTGCAGCGTCTCCGGCGAGTAGAGCGTTTCCCCCTTGGGGAGCTGGATCAGCACGTTGACCGGATTGGCACCGGTCAGCTTGGCGTCGAGCCGATTGCTGGCGGCCACCGCCTGGCGCTTGTCCGGCACCTGGTCGGCGAGCCGATAGCGTGGTTGAAGATTGGCGTAGACGACGCCGAGGCTGGCAACGAACAGCAGTGCGATCAGGCTGAACAGGCCGGGCCGCCCGACCATGCGCACTGCGATCCAGTAGCAGAAATTGCGCAGCGCCTGCACGCCGGCATCCGCGCTCTGGAACTTGACCGCAAAGACCTTTTCGTTGCGCACGAACAGCACGCCGAACACCGGTACCAGCGACAGCACCGTGATCAGCGCGATGATGGTTGCGGCAAGGCCCGCCTCGCCGAATTTGCGGATCAGGTCGGAGTCGGAGAACTGGAGCGCGATAAAGGAAATGCCGGCGGTGCCGTGCGTCAGCACGCAGGCCGGGCCCACCACCAGCACCGCGTTCTTGAATGCGGTGAACTTGTCCTGGCCCGCGATCAGCCGGTCGCGTGCGGCGAAGGTGAGCTGCATCGAGTCCGAGAAACTGATGACCATGATGAGCGGCGTCATCACGTTCAGGAACATGTTGAGATTGAAATTGGCCCAGCCGAGCGCGCCGAGTGCGATCAGGATCGCGATCATCGGCGGGAACGCCGCCACCACCATGAACGAGATCTTGCGGAAGAAGATGATGGCGATGACGCAACCGGCGAGAATGCCGAGGATGTTGTAGGTGAGGCCGTCGCGCTCGACCGCGTTGCGGATCTCGAGCTGCATCACCGGCACGCCGGAGAGCTGCACGCTGAGCCCGGTGTCACCGAGATCCTCCTTCATCAGGGCGCGGATGTCGCCGACGGTCTTGGTGAGCTTGCTGGAGGCGACCACCTCGGGATCGAGCGAGAGCACGATCAGCGCGAGCGTGCCGTCCTCGGACAAGAGCTTGCCGCGGATGATCTCGTTGTTTTTGACGGTCTCAATGAATTGGTCATAGGCCGCGCCTTCGGGCAGCTCGGACGGGAACAACGCGGCCGGCAGCTTGCCCGGCGCCGGCGCCTGGCGCGCCGAGAACAGCGAGACCAGGCCGCGCGTGCCCTCGACCAGCTGCAGGTCGGTGATGAAGTCACGCAGCTTCTCGAGGTTGTTCCGCGCCAGCAGGGTCTTGCCCTCGACCACGACGAGGACATCGAATTCCTCGGCCGGGAACTTCTTTGTCACCGCTTCATACTGGCGGAATTCCGGCGTGTTGGAGCGGAACAGCTGGGACAGCGAATCGTCGATCTTGATCCGATAGATTCCGAACACCGCGCCGACGATCAGCGCGAGCAGGATGATGCAGGAGACGATCGGCGCGCGGACCGCGATCAGCCCGATGCGCTCCAACCCGAAGGCGATCGAGGACGTAGGCCCCTGCTCGACCTTGTCGACATGAACCTCATTCTCGCGGTGCTTTTCGAGCATGCCTTGTCCAGTTCCTAAATCGGTTCGGTCAGTGAGCTGATTGCGCCCCGCGAACGGCTTGAAAACGCCATACAAATGGGAGGCTTGCCCTTTGAAAATGCGCGGAAAATCGCCGGCAGCGGTTTAGCAGGTGATGAGCCCGACTCGCAAGCACGCCAAGGGTCTCCAAATCGATCAAGATGCGGCCATTTTGCCGGAATGCCCGTCATTCCGGCAAAGCCGTGCCGATTCGACGCGGCGCGCGGTCGGCGCTCTCGTCCTTGAGCGCCACGCCCGTGACTTCCCGCGCCAGTCCCTCGCGGACCAGCCAGGCAATCTTGCGGGCCGCCTCATCATAGCTCAACCCAGCCTTGTGGATGTTCGACACGCAGTTGCGCTCGGCATCGGTCAGCCCGGGCTTCGGCGCGAAGGTCAGATAGGCCCCTAAGCTGTCGGGCGCGGACAGGCCCGGCCGCTCGCCGATCAGCATCAAAACCATGCGGGCGCCGAGGATGGCCCCGATCTCGTCGCCGAGCGCAACCCGCGCGCCTGAGGCGACGACGACATGGCCGATCGCGACAGCGTCGCCTTCGCCGAGCAGCGGCAGCAGGCTTTTGAGCAGCGCGACCGCGTGGGCATGGACCGCCGCCGCCGACAATCCGTCGCCGATGACGATCGCAAGCTGGCACGGCGCGGTGGCGCCATCCGCCAGCGCCGCGGCGGAGCCGGCGTCGAGCTGCCGTCCCAGATCCGGCCGGCGCAGATAATCCCTACGGTCGGCGGCCCGGCTCATGACCTCCGTGGCACCAAGGCCCAGCGCCCTCACCCCGGCCACCAGACCCGGCGCGTCGAAGGCGGCGTGCACGGCATCACGGGCGCGGGCATGCGCCAGCGTGAACTCCAGCAGCGGCTTTGTCGGCAGACTCGCGCCGCTGCGCCCGAGCGCGACGCGCGCAGGCGTGAACGATCTCAGGTCGACGGTCGGGCGCGCCGGAACGGGCTTGTCGCTCATTCGGCGGGAACGGACGCTTCGCGCAGCCGGATCGAATAGTTCGACGCGTTCTGCTTGCCGCTCGATGCCGCGCGCGCAAAGGTGATGAGATGGTGCGCGATCATGGTGCAGCCGATCAGGCCTTCCATGTCACCGCGGCGAATCCGCCCCAGTGCAAACTTCCAGAACACGCGCCTGTAATCGCCGAGCACGCCGATCTTCCAGAAGATGTTGCGCATCATAATCAGGCCGCGACGGATGTTGGCCCAGGTCTTCACCTCGTCCGGCACCGGCATCTTGAGGCGATGGGGATAAACCTCGTCGCACTGATACTGGAAGCGCGCATAGACCTTCTCGGGCTCGTAGGCGACGCTCATGGCGTGCTTCCAGGATGCGACGACCTCGTCATACGGCAGCAGGAAGTTGACATTGGAATCGCGCCCCTCGTCATCGACCAGGCGTCCTTCCTTCTCCAATCGATCCCACAGCGGCGTCTTTGGCAGCGCCTGAAGCAGGTTGATCGTGAGCAGCGGAATCTTGGACTCATCGACGAAGGCAAGCAGTGCCTCCGACGTGTTCGGCTTATCGGTGTCGAGCCCCATGATGATGCCGGACACCACTTCCATGCCGTAGGAATTGATGGTGCGCACGCCCTCGAGGATCGGGACCATCATGTTGTGGTCCTTGTGCATCGCCTTCAGCGCGTCCGGGTCCGGCGTCTCGATGCCGCAGAAAATGGTGACGAAATAGGCCTCGCGCATCTTCTTGAGGATCTCGGGACGCTTGGCGATGTTGAGCGTCGCCTCACAGGCGAGCCGCACGACGTAACCGGTCCTCTTTTGCCATTCGATCAGATGCGGCAACAGGTCCATCGCCGCTTTGCGGTTGCCGATGAAATTGTCGTCGACGAAATAGACCGTGTCGGTCATGCCGCATTCGCGCAGGCGGTCGAGCTCGGCGATGATCTGCTCCGGCGATTTGAGGCGCGGGTTGCGGCCGTAGAGGCCGGGGATGTCACAGAACTCGCACTCATACGGACAGCCGCTGGAATACTGGATGCTGCCGAGGAAATAGCGCTTCACATCGGCGAGCTCATAGGCCGGGATCGGAAACTCCGTCATCGGCACGCGGTCCTTGGTCGTCAACACGACCTGCTGCTCGGGGCGCGACGTATCGCGCGACAGGATTTCGAGCAGCTGATTGGTGGCGTCGCCGAGCTCGCCGACGTGGAGATAGTCGAACGACGGATAATAATCCGGGCAGGCGCTGACCGACGGACCACCGAGCGCAACCGGCAGGTCGAACTCGTGGGCGCGGCGGCAGATGTCGTTCATGTGCTGGCGCTGGATGTGCATGCCGCTGACGAAGACGGCCTCCGCCCATTCGAACTCTTCCTTCGTCGCGCGGCGAAGATTCTCGTCGACGAATTTGACCTGCCATTCCTTCGGCAGATAGGCCGCGAGCAACAGCAGGCCCTGCGGCGGCATGAAGGCGCGGACGCCGTCGGTCAGCGGATAGGAATACTCGAAGGTGCCGAAGGATGAGGTGTAACGCGGAAAGACGCAGAGGATGTGCCGGATCGTTCCGTTACTTGCAGCGCGCATCGAACTTCCCCCAACCAACGTTCTACGAACGGTACTGACGAGGTCACCAGACACATAACGTAACGCTGTGACTGGATTTCCTCAATATCGCGATGTCGAACTAATTCGTGAGACACGCCAATGGTTTCCCTGGTTCAAACCGGCAGGCCGAAGTTTTTTGCGACCTTTTTGCGACCTCCCCTTCACGCAATCAGCCGGGAGGCAAAATCGGGCAACAGGCCTGCGTCACCGGCAAGCCGGAAGTCGGCCCCCGCAATTCCGGCCTGGACCAGCCAGTCGTCGAACTCTGGCGCGCGGGCCGCGCCGAAGACGTCGCGGACATAGAGCGCGTCGTGGAAGGAGGTGGACTGGTAGTTCAGCATGACGTCGTCGGCGCCGGGCACCCCCATGATGAAGGTAACGCCGGCGGCCGCGAGCAGCGTCAGCAGATTGTCCATGTCGTCCTGGTCCGCCTCGGCATGGTTGGTGTAGCAGATGTCGATGCCGAGCGGCAGCCCGAGCAGCTTGCCGCAGAAATGGTCCTCCAGCCCTGCCCGGATGATCTCCTTGCCGTCGTAGAGGTATTCCGGGCCAATGAAGCCGACCACGCTGTTGACCAGCAGCGGCGCATAGGCCCGGGCCACTGCATAGGCGCGCGCCTCGCATGTCTGCTGGTCGACGCCATGATGCGCGTTCGCCGACAGCGCCGAGCCTTGGCCGGTCTCGAAATACATCACGTTCTCGCCGACCGTGCCGCGCTTCTGCGACAGCCCGGCCTCGTGCGCTTCCTTCAGCAGGGCGCGATCGATGCCAAAGCTGCGATTGGCGGCCTCGGTGCCGGCGACCGACTGGAAGACGAGGTCGACCGGCACGCCCTGCCCGATCAATGCCAGCGTCGTGGTGACGTGGGTCAGCACGCAGCCTTGTGTCGGGATTTTCAACCGCGCGATGACCTCGTCCAGCAGCCGCAGCAGTTGTGCGATGACGGCCGGATCGTCGCTTGCCGGATTGATGCCGATGCAGGCATCGCCGGCCCCCAGCAGCAGGCCGTCAAGGATCGAGGCGGTGATGCCCCTGGCATCGTCGAAGGGATGGTTGGGCTGCAGCCGCGTGCTCATCCGGCCCTTCAGGCCGATGGTGTTGCGGAAGGCGGTGACGACCTCGCATTTCCGCGCCGCCAGGATCAGGTCCTGGTTGCGCATCAGCTTTGAGACCGCGGCCGCCATCTCCGGCGTGATGCCGGGCGCGAGCTTGCGTAAGGTCTCCGCTGTGGCCGCCTCCGACAGCAGCCAGTCGCGGAAGGCTCCGACTGTCAGCGAGGCCACGGGGGCAAACGCCCTGGCGTCATGGCTGTCGATGACGAGGCGGGTGACCTCGTCGGCCTCATAGGGGATGACGGCCTCGTTCAGGAATTGAGCGAGGGGGACGTCCGCCAGCGCCATCCGCGCGGCGATCATCTGCTCGGCGCTGCCTGCGGCGATGCCGGCCAGCCGGTCGCCGGAGCGCGGCGGCGTCGCCTTGGCGAGGAGGTCGCGCAGGTCGGGGAAGGTGTAGGTCGTGGCGTCGATGGCGTGGCGGTAGACCAAAGGCAGCTCCGCAGGTTCGTCGACCAGTAAATATGCGCTTGGCGGCCGGCGTGCACGCCGATGTTTGGGGCATTCCGGGCGATCCCCGGGTCGACTTGCCGGGAACCGATAGAAGTGCCCCAAATCACCGAGATGGCTCGCCCTGCCTGCGACCTTTGGCGCACACCCCTGACTTGCGCGTTAACACTGCGTCCATCTTCGCTCTGCATAGTTTTGCATCAATTTTAGAAGACCGCGCTGTCCGGCCACTTCTCGCCATTAGGGCCCCCGCACCATGACATCAGACCGATCTGAAAATGCTGCCGGCCCGGCGGGCCGTTTTACGCTGGCCACCAAGCTCTATGCGATCTTCGCGCTGTTCGCCCTGCTCACCGCGGCGATCGCGATGCTGTCCGACTATAACAGCCGCCGCAGCGCCGAGCTGACCAGCGCGATCGAGACCGCGAATGCGGCCGCGCTGAACGTCGAGCGCGTCAACTCGCTGGTCTATGCGGTGGTGATGGAGTCGCGCGGCGTCTACATGTCGGTCGAACCGGCGGTGGTGAAGAAATACGGCGAGGGCCTGCTCAAGTTCAACGAGCAGATCCTGAATGTGGTGAAAGGCTGGGAGACCATCGTCAAGGCTGACGATGCCGAGCAGTTCGCCACCTTCAAGAAGCGCATCGAGCAGTTCGTCGACTTCCGCAAGGAGCTGGTGCGCCGCGGTGTCGAGATCAATGCGGCCGCTGGTCGTGAATGGGGCGACAACGACGCCAACCGCGCCGTGCGCTCGGCGCTGAACAAGGATCTCGAGGCCCTGTCCAAGGTCTATGCCGGGCGGGCCAAGCAGATCGCGCGCGAGACCGAGACCAACCGCACGCTGTCCTTCGTGCTGACCTGCCTCGGCGGCGTCGCGCTGGCGCTGGTCGTGATCGGCATCATCATCATCGCCCGCTCGATCGCGCGGCCGCTCGCCGCGATCACCGCGGCCATCAAGCAGGTCGCCGACGGCGCCGAGAATGTCGTGGTGCCGCACGCCGGCCGTGCCGACGAGATCGGCGCGCTTGCCCGCGCCATCGAAGTGTTCCAGGACGCGATGGGGCGCAACCGCAACCTCGCCTCGCAGGTCTCGCAGGATTCCGCGGCACGCGAAGAGCGCGCGCGCCACATCGAGCGGTCCGTTGAGGCGTTTCGCGAGGCGATCGGCGCGATCATGCGCGGCCTCAGCGACAACGCCTCGGTCATGCGCGAGACTGCGCAGACCATCACCCGCGTCACTGCGGATGCCAACAGCCGCGCCGGCACGGCGGCGAACGCCACCGAGCAGGCCTCGCACAACGTCACGGCGGTGGCAGGTGCCGCCGAGGAGCTGTCTGCATCCGTCGAAGAGATCGGCCGCCAGGTGCGGCAGTCCGCAAGCGCGGTCGAGCAGACCGGCCAGCGCACCGAGAAATCGATTGCCGAGATCGAGAGCCTCGCCGCCGCCACGCAGCGCATCGACGGCGTGCTGACCCTCATTCAGACCATCGCCGAGCAGACCAATCTGCTCGCGCTCAACGCCACCATCGAGGCTGCGCGTGCCGGCGACGCCGGCCGCGGCTTTGCCGTCGTCGCCCACGAGGTCAAGGCGCTCGCCGGGCAAACCGCGAAGGCGACCGCCGACATCAGCCAGAACGTCGCGATGATCCAGTCCTCCACCCGCAGCGCGGTCGATGCCGTCCGCGAGATCGGCGGCGCGGTGCGCGAGATCAACGAGGTGACCTCTGCGATTGCCGGCGCCGTCGGCCAGCAGGACGCCGCCACCCGCGAGATCTCCTCCAACGCGCAATCGGCCGCCCAAGGCAACGAGACGCTGGTCGCCAACATCACCTCGCTCCGCGATGCCATCGGCGAGACCGACACGGCGGCGACGTCCGTGCTGACGGCTGCAAGCAGCCTGACCGCGACGGCGGACACGCTGTCGCGCGAGGTGGAAAAGTTCTTCCAGAACCTGCGCTCGGACGCGGCGGAGAGCCGCGTCGCGAAGGCGGGTTGATCGCGCGGCCGCCCTGTCCGCGACGCCGGCGATGAGCCTGCCTCCAGCAAAATCGCGAAAACAACCCCATGCACAGTAGACGGGGTGAGCCAAATCAATGGCTTGACCGCCGATCCCGGCCGCTTACGGATTTTACGAAATCCATTTGACGCGTCGGGCAAAACACTGGCATGATGCCATCATGGCGGCGCTGTTTCTGAACCTCACCTCACGCCTCCGGCAGGCAGTTCCTTGATGAACCAGACCAATCGCGTGCTGTTTCTCTGCACGGGCAACTACTATCGAAGCCGCTACGCCGAGGAGATTTTCAACCATCAGGCCGGGCTCGAAGGGTTGGGTTGGCACGCCTTCTCGCGCGCCGTCGCCGAACAACTCTTCCCTGAAAACGTGGGGCCGATGTCGCCCTACACGCTGAATGCCTTGCAAGCGAAAGGCATTGCGCCTGGAGGCGCTGCGCGCGATCCGGTGCTCTGCACTGTCGACGACTTTGCGCAAGCCGCGCTGGTGGTGGCGCTAAAGGACGCCGAGCACCGCCCCATGATCGAGCGCCGCTTTGCCGGTGTCGCCCATCGCGTCGAATACTGGAACGTGGACGATATCGAATTCCTCGATCCGCCAACGGCGCTGGGCAAGATCGATGAGCTGGTTGGGCGGCTGATCGGGAGCCTGCAAGGCCGCTCCCGGTCAACAACGCCCTGCTCCGCCGTCACACCGTCAGCAGCGTCTTGATCGCGCGGCGCTCATCCATCGCCTTGTAGCCTTCGGCCACCTGGTCGATCGGCAGCGTGAGATCGAAGACCTTGCCCGGCTGAATCCGTCCATTGAGCACCCGATCCATGAGATCGGGCAGGAACCGCCGCACTGGAGCAGGACCGCCCAGCATGCGCCGCTGCCCGAAGAACAACGCCTGGCCATCGAAGGTCACGCCATGGGGAACGCCGACATAGCCGATCGTGCCGCCCGGACGCGTGCATTCGAGGGCCTGTGACATGGCTTCCTGCGTACCGACACATTCGAGCACCGAGTCGGCGCCGATGCCCCGGGTCAGTTCCTTGACGCGTGCGATGCCTTCTGCGCCACGCTCGACGACGATATCGGTGGCGCCGAACTCCCGGGCGAGATCCTGCCGCGTCTTGTGGCGACTCATGGCGATGATGCGCTCCGCGCCCATCTCTTTCGCTGCAAGCACGCCCATGAGGCCGACCGCACCGTCGCCGACCACCGCGACCACGGAGCCTTGCTTCACATTCGCGGCGTCCGCGGCGTACCAGCCGGTCCCGAGCACGTCGGAAGTCGCGAGCAGATGCGGGACGAGATCGCGTCCCGGCATCTCCCTGGTCGCGACCAGCGTGCCATCGGCGAGTGCAACGCGCGCGTAAGGGGCCTGCGCGCCCGACATGAACTCACGCTGTTCGCACGACGACTGGAAACCGAATTTGCAATGCGGGCAGGTGTTGTCCGAAAGACAGAACGAGCCGACGACGAACTGGCCAGGCCTGATGGTCCGCACCGCGCTGCCGACTTCAATGACGACGCCGCAATATTCGTGGCCCATATGTGCAGGGCCTTCCTTCGGCTGCAGCCCGCGATAGGGCCAGAGATCGGAACCGCAGATGCAGGTGGCCGACAGCTTGATGATGGCATCGGTCGGCCTGATGATCCTGGGGTCGTCGACCTGCTCGTAGCGGATATCGCCGGGGCCGTGGAGAACGGTTGCCTTCATCGTCATGCTCCTTTGGCGGCGGGTTCGCCGTACTGCTCGTCCGTCACCCGTTCCATCCAGGTGACCGGGCTGCCGTCGAGCGATTCCTGAATCGCGATATGGCTCATCGCGGTCCTTGCAGACGCGCCGTGCCAGTGCTTCTCGCCGGGCTCGAACGAGACCACGTCGCCCGGACGGATGTCCTCGATCGGTCCGCCCCAACGCTGCACGCAGCCGAGGCCCGAGGTCACGATGAGCGTCTGGCCAAACGGATGCGTGTGCCACGCCGTACGCGCACCGGGCTCGAAGGTGACGTGATTGCCGGCGACGCGAGACGGATCGACGGCCGGAAACAAGGAATCGATACGGACCGTACCGGTGAAATATTCCGCCGGAGCCCGGGCCGAGGGCTGCGAGCCTGCTTGCCGGATTTTCATGACATGCCTCCGTTAGGTGGTTGTTGCAGCAATCGGCGCGATCGGGCACAGACGCTCGTTTCGCCCACACTCTCAGGCCGAGAGATGCTGCTCGCGCTGGTCACGACAACACATAGCGCCGCCGGTGGCATTCGATTAGCCGCTATAATTTGCTTGCATTAATCGATATGGGCCATGAATAGTGGCGGCCATGGCAGCTCAGGATTTCAACGATCTGCTGGCTTTCGTGGCCGTCGCCCGCGAGCGGAGCTTCACGAAGGCCGCCGCGAAACTGGGCGTGGTGCAGTCGACGCTCAGCCATACGATCAAGCGCCTGGAATCGCAGATGGGCCTGCGGCTTCTCACGCGCACCACCCGAAGCGTCGGCCTGACCGAAGCCGGCGAACGGCTTCAGCAATCGGTTGCGCCGCGCATCGAGGAGATCGAGCGCGATATCGCCGCGCTGATGTCCCTGCGCGACAAGCCGTCGGGCACCATCCGGATCACGCTCTCGGACCACGCCCTGGAAAAAGCCGTCTGGCCGAAGCTGGCGCCGGTCCTGACGACATATCCCGACATCAAGGTCGAGTTCAGCCTCGACACGGCTTTCCGCAACATCGTCGAGGACGGCTTCGATGCAGGCATCCGCCTCGGCGAAAGCGTCGAGAAAGACATGATCGCGGTGCGCATCGGTCCGGACTGGCGGCTCGTCGCGGTCGCCTCGCCCGCCTATCTGAAACAGCATCCGAAGCCGAAGCATCCGCAGGACCTGCTGAAGCATGTCTGCATCAAGCGGCGCGCAGCGGCCGGCGGTCATTATGTTTGGGAGTTCGCCAAAAACGGTCCCGACCTCCGGGTGCGGGTCGAGGGGCAACTGACCTTCAACGACTCCCGCGCCATGATCGAAGCCGCCGTCAAAGGCTTCGGCATCGCCTATCTTCCCGAAGACATGGTGACGCCGCACGTCCGGTCCGGCGAGCTCGTCATCGTGCTCGACGACTGGTCGCCGAAATTCGACGGGTACTACATCTATTATCCGACCTCGCGGCAGAACTCGGCTGCATTCAAGGTGATCGTCGACGCGCTCCGCTACAACGAATCACGAAGAAGGCGCGCCTAGTCCCGCTTATGCGGGTCTCAAAAACGAAAAGCCCCGGCACGAAGGCCGAGGCTTGCGATGCAGTCCGCGTACATCCGGCGAACCAATCGTCACGTGGAAGACTAGCAACGGATTTTGAACGGATGATGACGGGATGGCGCCGACAAAATGTCGCGCGCGCGGAGCCAGATCACCCGATTCCATCGCGAACATAGGTCTCCGCCCGCTCGAGCAGATGATCGATCGAATCATTTGCGGTATCGAGCACCAAATGGTCGCGATCCCACGGTTCATAATGCCGGCCGACGATGTCGGGCCAGGTCGGCAGCTTGAGGCCGGCGATATCGGATTTGCGCGCTTCGGCGCGCTGACGGTGCAGAGCCACGTCACTGCAGATCACTTCGATCTCGGCGATGCGCGCCGATGATTGCATGGCCGTTTGCCGCCAGCCGTCGCGGCTTGCCCGCACCGGATTGACGCAGTCCGCGACAACCATGCGGCCGAGCCGAAGGTTCTCGGCCGCCAGTGCATTGGCGATGACGTAGCCCATCGGGCCGACATCGTGGCCCGACGCACGCAACGTCTGTTCAATCGCGTCGACGCGGATATAGCTTGCCGCGAGCCGCCTCGTCAGTTCACGCGAAAGCATGGTCTTCCCGGTGCCGGGAAGGCCGCCGAAGACGATGAGAATGGGTTGCTGGCCTGTCATGCCTCATCATCAATCGGTCTGCTGCGGCCTGCAATGGGCGTTCAGCCAACCGGCCCAGGAGTCCAGTCGTCGCCGGACAGCGGCCTGACCGTGACGTCGGGAATGACTCCAAGCTCCATGCTCGGATCGAAATGGCGCATCGTGCGCTCATTGAGATCGATGATGCGACCGGGCCTGAGCGGCCCCACGTCATTGATCTTGACAATGACCTTCTTGCCGACGGCCTCGACGAGCGCAAATTTCGGTCGCGC
The DNA here is from genome assembly GCF_049949285.1 of Bradyrhizobium ganzhouense. Classification (NCBI taxonomy): domain Bacteria; kingdom Pseudomonadati; phylum Pseudomonadota; class Alphaproteobacteria; order Hyphomicrobiales; family Nitrobacteraceae; genus Bradyrhizobium; species Bradyrhizobium ganzhouense. The sequence goes on along the minus strand of NZ_CP181318.1, from coordinate 3,120,083 downwards.
TCCAAACTGAACCCCGCCAAATTTCTGACGCAAGCTTGTCTTGATCGCGGCTGTCCAGACCTCGGGATCATAACGTTCGCCGGAGGCTGTTCTCGGGCCGCCCTCCTCCTTGCCGGGCTTGAACGGATTATACGTGGATGCAGCGCCAACGATCGTATCTCCACAGGCGGCAACGACGACGGCGCTTGACTGAACCCCAATTGTTTCACTGCGAGCAACGGTCACGGAAACGGCAAGCGTAACCAGGGCGCCGCAAATTGCGGCGCTCGAGCGGAACACCATCAGATCTCCTTTGATTTTCGTGCGGTTCCCGATGCCGCAGAACTTGGCCAAGCGAACGCGTCAGCGTTTTCGAACTTGCGCCAGTCTCTTGCGGATTCGCGCCAACCCCTGGCTGCGGAACCGTCGCAGGAACCTGAGCGGTTCCCGCATCGTGTTGTCGTTATCGCTGTCTAAGACAGGGAATGAGTCAGCAACATGACCCCTGAAGTTATGGGCTTTGATCCCCGGAGTCTTACGCGCTCAGCGCGCGAGAACCTTTGCGTAACGCCCGTGAAAACCGCAATGACGCGGAACTTCAGGACATTTGCATATCGTGGTTTTGCAACAGGAGGCTTTAGTCGCGACTCGTCAAAGCGCGAGATCTCTGCCTCATGGCGTCGTTCTCGAGATGGACGATCCCGTCCGGGGCCGAGCCATCGAGGAATTCAGCGACAAAGGCGCGGCCAATATCGTCCTGCTCGATCGTGCCGAAACGTCCCGGAACAAGACGCCCTAACCAGGCGACGTAATTCGGAGTGTGAACATTGCCTGCGATAATTCCCGGACGGAAAATCGCGAGGCGCTGGAAGCCAATTTTCTGGACGGTCTCTTCCTTGAGGCCCATGACCCGCACATAGCGGATCCTGCTTTTCGCGGTGCTTCCCACAGCCGAGAGCAGAGAAAACCGCGTGATGCCGCCGGCATGGCAACCACGCGCGAAGCCGCCGACGACCCCGATTTCGAGCGCTTTCAGCTCCTCCTCGCTCCACTTCGTGCTGCCTTTGCCGACGCCGACACAGGACGCTCCGTAGACGGGATCACCTTGCGCAACCATGCCTTGCGCAAGCCTGGTCATTTCGGCCGGAAACTGAGGAGATGCCGTATCCAGGACCACCTGCCGCACGCGAGAACCAGCGTTGAGAGATGCCGATCTGCGATTGACCATCACGACTTCAGCGCACGAGCGCTCTGCCGCGAGTGCACGCACCACCGCGTCTCCGACTTGTCCCGTGCCGCCGATGATCAAGACGCGAAATGTCATCTTAAGCCTTCATCGAGGACGCTCGAGCAGGATCCGCCGCCAGGGCGATGGGCATCGCAAGAGCGGGGTGAGAGCCGAGCTTCAGTGTTTACCGACCGCCGGCGGATGCGGCGTCTGGCGGGATTTGCCGAAGCGAAGCTTCGCCGCCTCCCGCCATCGCTGAAACGTCACATACAGCAACGGCACCAGGAAAATGCCGATCGAGCTGGCAGCAAGCATCCCGCCGAACACTGCCGTGCCGACCGCGCGGCGGCTGATTTCGGCGGCTCCAGTTGCGACAACCAGCGGCACCAGGCCGAGAATGAATGCGATCGACGTCATCATCACGGCTCGAAACCGCATTTGCGATCCCAGCACCGCCGCATCCTCCACCGATCGACCGGCTTCACGCTGCTCCTTTGCGAATTCCACGATCAGGATTCCGTTCTTCGCGGCGAGCGCGATCAACACGACGAGCCCGATCTGGCCGTAGAGGTCGAGATTCAGCCCGGAAAGCTTGATCGCCGCATAGGAGCCGAGAACACCCACCACGACGGCCAGCAAGACGGGGACAGGAATCGTCCAACTCTCGTAGAGAGCCACCAGGAAGAGGTATGCGAACAGCACGGCCAATCCGAGGATGATGCCGGTTTGGCCCGACGCGGCCTGCTCCTGATAGGCGGTGCCGGTCCATTCGAAGGAATATCCCGCCGGCAGCGTGGATTTGGAGATTTCCGCCATCGCAGCGATCGCCGTGCCGGAGGACACGCCGGCCGCAGGTCCGCCGTTGATGGTGACCGAGCGGTAGTTGTTGTAACGCGTGATCACCTGCGGCCCGGTCACGATCCTGATGTTCGCGATGGAGCGAATTGGCACCATTTCGCCGGTGCTGTTGCGAACGTAGATTTGCCAGATGTCCGAAATGTCACCGCGATTGGCCGCCTCGCCCTGCACATTGACTTGCCAGGTCCGGCCGAACAAGTTGAAGTTGTTGACATAGACCCCGCCGAGGGTTGCCTGCAACGCCGTGAACACGTCACTCATGTTGAGGCCGAGGGCTTGAGCTTTCGCACGGTCGATGTCGAGATAGATCGAGGGATTGGTCGCGGTGTAGGTCGAGAACACGCGCGTCAGCCGCGGATCGCGGTTGGCCACGCTGATCAAGCCACTCACCACGCTGCCGACGGCCGAAGGATCCTGTCCCTCGAGGGCTTCGAGTTGATATTCGAACCCGCCTGAGGTCGATAGACCGATAATCGGCGGCAAATTGAACGGCAGAATGTTAGCCTGGCGGATTTGTGCGCCTGCGCTGAACGTCCGCCGGATCGTCGCCTGCACCGAATCCGCTGCCGCCTTGCGATCCGCGAACGGCTTCATTCGCGCGACGATGAACGCCGAATTCGGCTGGTTGCCGCCATCGAGCAACGAAAAGCCGACGATCGAGAGCACGTGTTCGATTGCGGGAATCTGCTTGAGCAGCGCCTCGACCTGCTTGGTCACTTCACTGGTACGCGCGACCGACGCTGCGTCGGGCAGTTGCACGGCAATGAAGAACGCGCCCTGGTCCTCCTCGGGCAAGAACCCGGTCGGCGTGACGCGCGACACGCCAAAAATTCCGGCCGCGAACACCAGCACGGCGACAAGCGACAACAGCGCCATGCGCAGCAGGCGGCGCACGATGCCGGCGTAGCGGTCGCGAACCCAATCGATCCCGCCCAGCACGCGCGCCATGACGCCGCGCCGCGGCCCGCTGTGGCGCAGAAACACTGCACAGAGCGCCGGCGACAACGTCAGCGCGTTCAGCGCAGAGATCACCATCGCCGCGCTGATCGTGACCGCGAACTGGCGAAACAACGTTCCCGAGATTCCCGGGATGAACGCAATCGGCACGAACACCGACAACAGCACCAGCGAGATCGCAATGATCGGCGCGGTGATCTGCGCCATCGCTTTTTTAGTGGCTTCGGCGGGCGAAAGATCCGGCTCCTCCTCCATCACGCGCTCGACATTCTCGACGACGACGATCGCATCATCAACCACGATGCCGATGGCGAGCACCATCGCGAGCAGGGAGACCGTGTTGGCCGAATAGCCGAGCGCCAGGAGGACCGCGAAGGCGCCGATCAAGCTGACGGGAACGGCGACCGCCGGAATCACGGTCGCGCGCAAATTACCGAGGAACAGGAACACCACCACCACGACGAGCAGGAAGGCTTCGCCCAGCGTCTTCAGCACTTCCTGGATGGTATCCGTGACAAAGGTCGTGGAATCGTATTGCACGAGGTAGGACAGTCCGGGCGGAAACCGCTCCGACAATCTGGCGAGCGTCGCCTGCACGGCTTTCGCCGTCGTCACCGCATTTGCGCCGGGGGCGAGATAGATGCCCATGGGCACGCCGGCCTGCCCGTCGATCCGGGACTCGCTGTCCATATTTTGCGCGCCGATCTCGACGCGGGCGACATCCTTGATCCGTAATACCGAGCCGTCCGGATTGGCGCGCAGCAGGATATCGCCAAACTGCGCCGAGGTGGTCAGCCGCCCTTGCGTCTGCACGTTGAACTGGAACTGCTGCTCGTCGCTGATCGGGCGGGCCCCGATGCGTCCGACCGGTGCCTGCACGCTCTGTGCGCGGATCGCCGCGATCACGTCCGACGGCGCCAGATTGAGGCTGGTCAGGCGCTGCGTGTCGAACCAGATGCGCATGGAGTAGTTCAGCTTGGCGAACAGCGTCGCCTGGCCGACGCCGGGCGTGCGCGATATCGCATCGAGAACGTTGATGATGGCGTAGTTGGTGATGAACAGCGGATCCTGCTCGCCGCTCTTGCTGTACAGCACGATGAACTGCAGCACCGCCGAGGAGCGTTTCTGCACCGTCAGACCTTGCGCCTGTACCTCGGTCGGCAGTTGCGCGAGAGCGCTCTGCACGCGGTTATTGACATTCACCGTATTGATGTCGGGATCGGTGCCGAGCGCGAACGAGACGGTCAGGGTATAGCTGCCGTCGTTGCCGCTGGTCGACTTCATGTAAAGCATCTTGTCGACGCCGACGACCTGGGCCTCGAGCGGCTGGGCGACGCTCGATTCCACCACCTCGGCGGACGCGCCCGGAAAGTTGGCGCTGACCGTGACCTGCGGCGGCACGATGTCCGGGAACTGCGCCACCGGAATCTGCAACAACGCAAGCGCACCCGCGATCGTGATGACAAAGGCGATCACAATCGCCAAGCGCGGGCGATCGACGAAGACCGACGAAATCATGGATTTGTGCCCGTCGGCTTCGGCCCGAGCCCGCCGGTTTTCTGGCTGCTGCCGCTATCCACGCTCGGGTTCAGGCTCGACTGAAGCAGCGCACTCGCGGGTCCCGGCGCCACCGGCTGGCCGGCCTGCACTCGTTGTAAGCCCTCGACGATCACCTTTTCACCCGCCGACAGCCCACTCGTCACGGATGCAATCGTCGCTGTTGATTGACCAAGCTGAATTCGCCGCTGCTCGGCCTTGTTGTCGGCGGCGAGGACAAAAACATACTCACCCTGCTGATCCGAAAGCACGGCCGAGCGCGGGATCGCTACGACATCGACCGGCTTCACGCCTTCGAGCAGCACGGTGACGAACTCGCCATCGGTCAGCTCGCGCACGGTCAGGCGATCGCCAGACAGACGCGGCAGGGGTGGATTGGGAATCGTACCCCGTAACGTGATCGTGTCGGTGTTCTGCGCGATCGTGTTATTGACAAAGTTGAGCTTGCCCGTCTGTTCATAGAGACGGCCGTCCGTCAGTCGAAGGCGAATCACGACTGCGTTGAAGCCGCCCCGTGGCGCGTAGCGTTCGCGCAGATCCAGCGCTTCGCGGACCGACACCGGAAACGTGACATACATCGGGTCCTGACTGACGATGGTCGTGAGCACGCCAGAACTCGGGCTGACCACGTTGCCGTCAGTGACTGCGGTGCGCCCAATCATGCCGTCGATCGGCGAGCGAATTTCGGTGTAATCGAGATTGATCTGCGACAGGTCGACCTGCGCCTGCGCCGCCTGCACTTGCGCTTCGAGGCTCTCCTGGTTGGCGATTGCAGCGTCATAGGTGGATTGTTGGCCGGCCGGTCCGCTCAGGAGCGTCCTCGCCCGCTCGGTCGTCAACTTGGCGTTGACCAAAGTCGCCTGCAACTGCGCGACCTGCGCCTGCTTCGACTTGAGGTCGGCCTCAAAGGGACCGCGCTCGAGCTTGTAGAGCAGATCGCCGGTCTTGACCTCGGCGCCTTCGACAAAATGGCGCTGCTCCAGAAAGGCGGTGACGCGCGCGACCACGCTCACGCGGTTGGTCGCTTCGACACGTCCCAGGAACTCGCTGGATTGGATGACGGGCCGCTTGGCCGCTTCCATCACGCCGACGGCCGGAGGTCCTGCTGGCCCGACCTGGGCGTCGGCGCTTGCGACCATTCCGAGACCGATGGTCCCCAGCATGACTGCGCCGACCAGGCTGCCGCTCACTGCTTTATCAAGGTGCATGTCCGGTTGCGCCTTCCACTTTATCAGGCCTCGATCCGCTGTCGTGGCGATAGAATGCAATCACATCCATAGCAGGACCGTGGCAGGACGTCGACCGCGCGCCATCCGCGCTCCTCAAGATGAGGAGAGGAGTGGGTTTGACTCAGTGGAACTACCCCGCCATCACTCCGCCGTGCTTGATCAGCTCCTTGCCGACGGCGGCGAGGTGGACCTGGTCGGGGCCGTCGCCGATGCGGATGAAGCGGGCGTAGACATAGGCGCGGGCGAGGAACGTGTCCTGCGAGACGCCGGCCGCGCCGTGGATCTGGATGGCGCGGTCGATGACGCGCGCAGCCATGCTGGGCACCACGATCTTGGCCGCAGCGATCAGGTCGCGCGCGGCCTTGTTGCCTTCGCGGTCCATCCTGTCGGCAGCTTGCAAGGTCAAGAGCCGCGCCTGCGCGATCTCGCAGAAGGAATGCGCGATGTCCTCGCGCACCGAGCCCTGCTCGGCGAGCGGCTTGCCGAAGGCTGTGCGCGAGACCGCGCGCTGGCACATCAATTCCAGCGCGCGCTGGGCGCAGCCGATCAGCCGCATGCAATGATGGATGCGCCCCGGGCCGAGCCGGCCCTGCGCGATCTCGAAGCCGCGGCCCTCGCCGAGCAACATGTTCTCCGCCGGCACGCGAACGTTCTCGTAGACGATCTCGGGATGGCCGACCGGCGCGTCGTCATAACCGTAAGTCAGCATGTCGCGGACGATGCGGACGCCGGGCGTAGCTCTCGGCACCAGGATCATGGATTGCTGGCGATGGCGGTCGGGATCGTCGGGTGCGGTCTTGCCCATCACGATCAGGATCTCGCAATCCTCGTTCATCGCACCCGAGGTGAACCATTTGCGCCCGTTGATGACGTAGTCGTCGCCGTCGCGCTTGATCGCGCACTGGATGTTGGTGGCATCGCTGGAGGCGACCTGCGGCTCGGTCATCGAGAAGCCGGAGCGGATGCGGCCCTCGAGCAGCGGCTTTAGCCAGCGCTCCTGCTGCGCCTTGGTGCCGTAATTGGCCAGCACCTCCATGTTGCCGACATCGGGCGCCGAGCAGTTGAAGACCTCGGGCGCCCAGAGAATGCGGCCCATGATCTCCTTGACGGGCGCGTATTCGAGGTTCGTCAGGCCCGGGCCGTGCTCGCCGGAGAGAAACAGATTCCAGAGTCCCTGCTCGCGCGCCAGCCGCTTCAAATCCTGCAGCACCTGCGGCGTCTTGTAACGCACGGCCTCCGGCTTCACCTGCTCGTAATAGAGCTCCTCGACCGGCTCGACATGCGTCCGCATGAACTGGCGAACGCGCTCCTGCAGCTCCAGCGAACGGGCGGAGTGTTGAAAGTCCATTGTATCCTCCCGTTCGCTTCTCCGCGCGTCAGGTGCCGCGCAGCAGCTCGCTTGCCACGACCCAGTCGTTGCCGTCGAACTGCAGCATATAGCCGTCCTTGATCGGGCGGAAATCCTGCGGCGTGGTGTTGAGCGTGATGCCGGGCAAGAGCAGCGACAGCGGCACGTTCTTCAGGTTCGAGGCCTGAGCCATGATGTTCTCGCGCGTCAGATTGTCGTTGCACTGCTTCAGCACCACCACCAGCGCCTCGGCGACCGTGTAGCCGTAGAGCGCGGCGACGTTGTTGATGTCGGCATTGGGCAGGCGGCGCTTCATGAAGTCGATATAGGCCGACATCGCCGGATCGTCCTTCGGCTCGGCCGTGAACGGTTTCAGCGAGCCGAGCGACAGCACGCCCTTGCCGGCGTCGAGCCCCGCCGGCGCCATCACGGTCGCCTTGTTGGCACAGCCGGAGGCGAGGAAACGCGTCGGCTGCCAGCCGACCTCAAAGGCCTTGCGGATCGCCTGCGCACAGGCGCGCGGCGTCACCGAGTAGATCATGAAAACGTCGGCCTTGGTGTTGGCCAGCGTCAGCACCTGCGAATCGACGGTGGGATCGGTGACTTCGAAGCTCGAGGCCATCGCGATCGCCTTGTCGGCGTCAATGCCGAGCGCTTCCTTGACACCGCGAAGATATTCCTTGCCGGCGTCGTCGTTCTGGTAGAGCACGGCGAAGCGCGCATTCGGGTTCTTGGCGCGGGCATAGGCGACGTCGATGGCGGCCTCGCTGGTGTAGTTCGGCGCCCAGGGCAGCGCCATCGACCACGGCATGTTGGCGGGATCGTTCCACTTCGAGGCCGAGCTGATCAGAAACAGCTGCGGCACCTTGTTGCTGTTGAGATATTTTGCGATCGCCGAGCTCGGCGCGGTGCCCATGGTCGCGAAGATGAAGGCGACGCCGTCGCCCTCGACCAGCCGCCGCGCCGCTTCCATGGTCTTCGGCGGCGAGAACGCGTCGTCGAGCGACAGCAGATTGAGCTTGCGGCCGTTGACGCCGCCCTTCTCGTTGATCTCCTCGAAATAGGCCGTGAGCACCCGCCCGGTGATGCCGAGCGGCGACGCCGGCCCGCTATAAGGCATGGTGTTGCCGATCTTGATCTCGGTGTCGGTGACCCCAGGACCGTAGGATTTTTGTGCGGAGGCAGGCGCGGACAGACAGGCGGCAGCCAGCGCTGCGGCCAGGACCAAAGCGGCTTTCATGGTTTCTCCCCGGAGCTTCATCATCCGCGCGGCGCGTGCGCGTGGCGTGCTGCCTTTTTGTCAGCACGTCAGATCGGCGGAGTTCCGCAAGATGGTCTTGCGTCGAGTTGCTGGTTAATGCCGCCGCCGCAGGCTGAAGCCCAGACTGATCCAGCCGGCGCCTGCCATGATCAGGTCGATGCCGAGGAACAGGCCGAGGATGTAGACGCTGTTGACCGGCCAGCGCGCCAGGATCAACAACCCGAGCAGCAGCGTGATGACTGCAGACAGCGCGACCCAGACCCATGGGCTTTCGCGCTTCATGCTGAAGGCGAGAAACAGCCGCACCGCGCCGGAGGCGAGCAGCGAGGCGCCGAGAAACAGGGTCAGCAGAGCTGCTGCAAACAACGGGTTCTCGAAGGTCAGGAAGCCCGCGATGATGTAGAGCACGCCGAGCAAGGCCCAGAGCACGAACTTACCCCAGCTCTTCATCTGGAAGGCACCGATCACCTCAGTGAACCCTGCGACGATCATCATCGCGCCGACCACGATCACGCTCGCCACCGTCGCCATCACCATGCTGCCGAGCGCGATGAAGCCAGTGACGAGATAGACGACGCCAAGGGCGACGATCCAGCCCCATTTGGCGTGCAGCGCCGCAATGCCTGATCCCAGGCTTGAGGGATGAGGGATATCCGAAGTACTTGTCATGACGACGACTCCTGCATGCGAAGCCCCAGGGCACATCTCAGGATAGCACGGCGCCGGGACGACAGCCAGCAGATCACGCCGGCGGCCATCAGCGTTGATGCAGATCAAGCGCGCGACCGCTCCATCTCGAGCTCGGCCTTGAGACTGTCGAGATCGCGATAAATTGAGGCCACCGCGAGGACGCGGCCGTCCTTGCGGTATTTCAGCAGGCAATCCTTGTCCCCGATGCTGCCGTCGATGGCGATGTCGTCAAAGCTCTCGGCGTGGCCGACATAGTTGATCGGCACGTCGTAGTGCTGGCTCCAGAAGAACGGCACCGCGTCGAAGCGTTCGCGCTTGCCGAGCATGTTGCGCGCCGCCGTCTGGCCCTGGCGCTCGGCGACCACCCAGTGCTCGACGCGGATGCTTTGCCGCGAATGCGGGTCGGGCCAGCGCGCGATATCGCCGGCGGCGAAGATGCCGGCGACGCTGGTCTCGAGATAGTCGCTCACGCTGACGCCATGATCAATCGCCAGCCCCGCCTGCTCGGCCAGCGCAAGGCGCGGCTTGACGCCGATGCCGACCACGACGAGGTCGGCCTCGATCACGCTGCCGCTTTTCAGGGTGGCGCGCGTGCCATCGAGCGTCGTTACGGTGTCCTTGAGGTGGAAATTGACGCCGTTCTCCTCGTGAAGCTTGCGGATGAAATCGCCCATCTCGGCACCGAGCACGCGCTGCATCGGCCGCTCCTCCGGCGCGACCACATGCACCTCGAGCTCGCGCGCGCGAAGCGACGCCGCAACCTCGAGACCAATAAAACTCGCACCGATCACCAGCACCCGCCTGGCGCTGCCGGCAGCCTTGATGATGGCACGGCTGTCGGCGACCGAGCGCACGGTGTGGATGGGCGGCTGGTCGGCGCCGGGGATCTGGAGCTTGATCGGCTCCGCACCGGTTGCGAGCAGCAGGCGGTCGAATGGCAGCTTGTCGCCATTGCCGAGCGTGACGCTGCGCGTCTTCGGATCGATCGCCGCGACGTTGGTGTTGAGGCGGAGATCGATGCCGGCGTCCTGGTAATAGTCCTCGCCGCGCAGCGGCAACCAGTCCTCCGGCGCGGTGCCGGCGAGATAGTCCTTGGACAGGTTGGGACGATCGACCGGCATCGCGCTGTCACTGCTGAGCATGGTGATGGCACCGGCAAATCCCTCGCGGCGAAGCGTCTCGGCCGCCGCAAAGCCGGCCGCACCACCGCCGACAATGACGAATTTTTCCGGCGTCGGCGCGCTGCGATGAGCCATCGAGGGCTTCGGCACCTCGCGTTTACGCCGGACAATGATCCTGTCCCGATCGCGCGTGACGTCCCACACCGCCAGCGCGTTCAGCGCCGGCGGTCGGGTCGCCTCGCCCGTGCGCAACGAGAAGCAGGCATGATGCCAGGGACAGCGGATGGTGTCGCCGACCACCAGCCCTTCGGCGAGCGGACCATGATAGTGGCTGCAGGACGGCTCGATCGCAAAGATCTCGCTGCCGGCCTGCACCAGCAGGACGTCCTCCTCGCCGACATGCCCGAGCAGCTTACTGTCCTTGAACTCGCTCAGCGCCACGCCCCTGGTCAGATCGGGGCCGCTTGGCTTCTTGTCCTCGGTCATGGTCACCTCCCTGGCAGCCTAACGCGCAGCTCAGGATTGGACGACGGCGACAGCGAAAAGTTCCTGCGATCGCGAAAATCAGGATCTTGCGGCTGCCTTGCGCACGTCGATCACAGCCTGGGCCCAATCGGCCGGCCGCTCCTGCGGCAGATTGTGACCGGCGCCGGTGAATACGCGCCGCTCGAAAAAGCCCTCGAACTTGCGCGCATGATGCGCGGTGCCGGAATTGACGCCATCGCTGTCGCCGTCGATCGCAATCGTGGGGACGCGGACCGGCGGTTGCTGGGCGAGCCTTTCCTCGATCCCGGCATAGGCGGGATCGCCTTCGACCAGCGCATAGCGGTGGCGATAGGAATGGATCACGACGTCGACGAAATCAGGGTTCTCGAACGACGCTGCACTCTTCTCGAAGGTCGCGTCGTCGAACTGCCATGTCGGCGACCACATCGCCCAGAGCTGACGGGCAAAGCCGCGGCGGTTGCGCTCCAGCGCACGGCGGCCGCGCTCGTTGTGGAAGAGATATTGATACCACAGCGCCGCTTCTTCCGGCGGCGAGGCCGGCTCCATGGAGCGGGCGATGTTCTGGATATTGTAGGAATTGCCGGAGACCAGCCCCACCACGCGCTCGGGATGCAGCACCGAAACGACGCAAGCCGCGCGCCCGCCCCAGTCATAGCCGCCGACGACGGCGCGCTGGATGCCAAGCGCATCCATGAAGGCGAGCAGATCAGCGCCGAGTGCCGCCTGCTCGCCGGAGCGTAATGTCGAAGCCGAGCGGAAGCGCGTCGGCCCATAACCGCGCAAATACGGCACCAGCACCCGCGCGCCCGCTTGCGCGATCAGCGGCGCGGCCTCGGCATAAGCGTTCACGTCGTAGGGAAAGCCGTGGCCCATGATGCAGGGCCAGCCGTCCGGCGCGCCGTAATCGAGATAGGCGATGTCGAGGATGTCGGTGGTCGCTGTTTTTGGTTGCATGATTGCTCACGGATCTGGTCGCTGTCGTAGCCCGCATGGAGCGCAGCGGAATGCGGGAGCGCCGGAATCCGCGAATCCCGGATTTCTCTGCGCTTCTTCCGGGCTACAAAGACAGGCCCCTATCTCTGCGGCCCGGACAGCGAGATCTCGCGTTCGGCCCGGAACACGTTGCTGTAGAGATTGGCGATCCACTGCCGGCCGATCTCGGTCTTGTTGAGATAGCCGATCTCGGTCTGGATATGCGGTGCGACGCTATTCCAATAGAATTGTGGATAGCGGTTCACGATGTCGGCGGGCGAGTCGTAGCCGAGTTGGCGGTTCATGCCGACCTCCTCGAACTCATAGTAGAGTGCATTGGCCTTGCGCAGATAGTTGGGATCGCCGAGTTGCCCGATGAAGTCGGCGGCGCGCAGGATCGAGGCCTCGTCGTCGTATTCCTGGCCTTCCCGGGCCGGGAAGCGCGTCCCCTCGATGGCGCGGGCGACCCGCTCGCTGTCGACGCCACGGATCGGCGGCAGCCGCCGTCGCACGAAAAGCTTCGACCGGTCAACATGGTACATCATCAGGCTGGCGTCCGAGGCGCCGCGCGGCAGCGACACCTTGGTGCCGGCCTCGTCGATGACGAAACCGTCTTCGTCATCCTCCGCAAACAGCCCGCGGACATAGCCGATATCGTGCGCAAGACAGGCGATCAGAACATGAATGTAGTCGTCGGCATCAATGTGCGCGTGGAGATTGCGGCCAAGCATGATCGCCTGGGCCGCCAGCGTCACCAGCATCGTATGCTCGATATTGTGATAGAGCGCGTCGCTGTTGCCGATGCATTCCATCGCGGTGCGCGTCGAGGCCTCCACCACCCGGGCGTAGGTCTCGTCGTACCTGCGACGCATGAAGGTGCCCAGCAACTTCTCCAGGGATTCAGCCGCCAGTCGCGGTAACGTCATCATGGATGCAGCCCCGTCTGTCGGTGGTGTCCCATGCTAGCTCCTGACGCCTCATACTCGCCTCGACGCAGGCTCAGCATAGCCCAATCTGGGGCGACTGGCCAAATCCGGGAACAAAAATACGTAAATATGATACCGTACCGCCGCGCAGCATCGCGGTTGCGGTCACGGTTCGATGCACTCTACCGCCAGGCCCATGGCGGGCTTCGCAGCCCGGCCAATGGCCGACCGTTAGGCGTCGTTTTGTTGGAAAGAACCTGAGCCTGGCGGCTACCGCGGTCGGGCCTGGGCGCCTGCACCGTGTTGCGGACGGCGGCGTCAACTCCCTCGCGCGAAGCGCGCAAGCATCCCGTCGAACGCGACCTTGATCCTGCGGATGTACAGGTCCTTGTAAGGAAATTCCGGATTCTGGTCGTGCACCAGCATGGAGGCGTTGACCTCGAACACGACGAGATGGCCATGCCGGTCGAGCCCGCAATCGATGCCGAAATAGTCGAGGCCGATGCGATCGCGAATGACTCGCAACGCCTGATAATGGGCCGCCCCGAAGACCTGCTCGGGCGCGCGCAGAAAACGCTCCTCCTCGTCCTGCATCCAGGCGTGATGCGCCATGTCGGTGGCATCGCGATGGAGCTTCCAGTCGTCTCCGATCGCCAGATGATAAGGCAGGATCTCCTCGCCGATGAACAAGAACCGGTATTTGCGAAAGAAGCCGTCGGCAGAGCGATAGTCGATATAGTCGATCACGTAGCGGTCATGGTCGGCATGAGCCGCGAGGAACGCGATCAGTGCCGCGACGTCGTCAAGCTTCTCGAAGACGTCGCCGCCATGCATCCCGGCCTGGCGCGCCAGCAGCGGAAAGACAAGTTCGAGGCCGTCGGGAAGCCCCTCGCCGGCCGCGATGCGGATCGTGCGCGGCACTCGGCAGCCCTCGACGTCGGCGAGTGCCAAAGCCGTGGCGTCGCGCGTGGTGTTCTGGATTTTTGCGGGATCATTGACGACCGGCTTGCCAAGGCTTCCTGCGATCGCGGCGGCGAGCGGAAGCACCTCCGCACCCTGGTCGGCATCGGAGACGAGGTTGACCACGACATCCGCCTCGTGCGCCAGAAGCGCGACATCCGGCTGGCTGCCGGGCAGCAGCGACAGGATGCTGGTCTGATAGGCGCAATCCCTGAAGAGGAATTCGACCGGCGTGTTGCCGACGAAGGGCGCAAACAGCGTCAGCGCCCGAAATGCCGGAGGCGATTTGGTCGCTTGCCTGCGCAGGATCGGATGCACTTGCGCGGCGTGGGCGTAGGCGACCTGGGCCGCCTCCAGTTCGCCGCGCGCCTGACGGATCGCCCCGACCCAGTAGAAATTCTCGGCCTGTTCGGGAGCGAGCGCCACGGCCCGCTCGAACTGCAGCGCAGCCTCCTCCGTCTCGCCAAGCTCGAAGCAGACCTTTCCGAGCTGGTTGCGGAGGTCGGCATCCTCCGGCGTCTCCTCGAGCAATTCGAGCAGAAGGGTCCGCGCGATTGCGAACTGCCTGGTCGCGACCAGCGCCTGGACCAGATTCGTGCGTGACGGCCGATGGCCCGGATTGCGCCGCAGAGCCTCCAGGTAAAGCGAAATCGCGTCCTGCGCCTGGCCACTGCGTTGATGAACGATGCCGAGATTGCACCAGCAGGCGACGAGATGCGGCGCGATGCGCAAGGCCGCCTTGTAGTGCTCGCCCGCAGACGCGATGTCGTCGCAGAGCATGAAGGCGTTGGCGAGAGCGGCGTGCAGATCGGCGACACAATCGACCGCCGCACCGATCGACGCCGTGGCCGCGCGCGCGAGCCCGGCCTGAAACACTGCGATCGCGGACCTGATCTCGCCGCGCCGGTAGTGCTCGCGCCCCGCGCGCAGCATGTCGGATATGGTCGGCGTGCCGGCAGGAGGCAGCGCGAGGGCCATCGAGGGTGACGTCATGTTCTCTCCGGAGGTGACGCCGTGAAGGTGACACCATGCAAATTGATCGCCGGCGCGATGCCGTAGTGGTTACCGCCGAAGGCGCGCATGCGGCGCCACAGCTCGTCCCTGGAAATGTCCAGCGGGATGTCGCAAGCGTCCTTGTATCTGCGGCGCGTATTGGTGCGGCCGCTCCAGGACAACGCACAGCGCGGCGTCAGCGACGTCTCGCGTGCCAAAGGCTCCGCCCACACTTCGAACAATTGCAGCAGGTGCGCATAGGCGAGTTCGCCGAGCCCCATGAGAGTGCAGGCCTGTGGAATCGGGAACGAGACGACGTCGAGGATCGCGCCGGAATCGACCCGCTCGGCCATAGCGTGAAAGGTCACGCCGAACGCATCTGCGCGGTCATAGAGCGCGAAATGGGCCGGAGCCCAGCCAGGATAGTTCGGCGGCCCCGGATGAAAATTGTAGGCGCCATGGCCGAAGCGTGCGAGCAGGTCGGCCGGCACGATGGCGCCGGACGCGAAGGCGACAAGCCGGGCCTTGCGGAGAGAAGCGGGCTCGATCCTGCGAAGCCGCTCGATCCCCGACACCGGCCAGATCGTCAGATCCGGCCTGAAACTTCGCAAGATCCGCGACAGCGCCACCTGTTCGGCGGCGTCCGTCAGCAATGCAAGTCCCTCGACCATCGCCTCGGCTTCAGCAGCGTTGAAAGTGAGCCAATATGTCGCGGGATAGCGTTAACAGCGTGTTAATGAACGGCCGTTCGCCACACTGGGGAAACACCCCGAAACAAATTTCCCGCACTTGGATGTAGTCGTTGCCGTGGCGGGAGCGGTGAAACTACGGGTCACTCCACCAGCAGCACGTCCACCGCCACGCCAAGCTTCTGCTTCGGCGAGCCGACGATGATGCCGTCCACGGGGGATACATCGGAGAAGTCGCGTGCAACCGCCAGCACGATGTGGTCGTTGGCGACCAGGAGATCGTTGGTCGGATCGAAGTCGATCCAGCCGAGCTCCGCCCCGCACCACAGCGACACCCAGGCATGCGTCGCGTCCGCGCCCTGCAAGCGCGGCTGCCCCGCGGGCGGAATGGTGCGCAGATATCCGCTGACATAGGCGGCCGGCAGACCGAGCCCGCGCAGGCCCGCGATCATCACATGGGCAAAGTCCTGGCAAACGCCGTGGCGCTTGTCGAACACCTCGTTGAGCGGTGTCGAGATCACGGTGGCCTTGGGGTCGTAGCGAAACTCGGTGCGGATGCGATGCATGAGATCGACTGCGCCAGCGAGGATACAGGCGCCCGGCGCAAAGCTCTCTGAAGCATAGGCGCTGACGGGACGCAGCACCGGTACCAGCGGGCTCGCAAAGACATAACCGACCGGCGAGGACGGCCCGAGACTTGTCGCTTCAAATGCGATGTCGCGGATGCTCTCCCAGGACGGGCTCGCGGCATCGCGCGCCGGTGGCTTCCGCTCGACGGAGACGCGCGAGCGCGAGTCGATGCGCAAATTGCGATGCGCGGCCTCGATCACGATGCTCTCGGTCAGCGTGCCGAAGAAATCGCGGCGGACGTGGCGCTCGGACGGACGCGGACGGATCTCGACCTTGTGCGAAATCAGCTCCTGGCCGTTGCCGTCCTTCGGCTCAAGCCGCAACGTGCAGCGGGCGAAGCTGACCGGGCTCTCGTACTCGTAAGTTGTGACGTGCCTTATGTCGTAGATCACGCCAGCCCCGTCAGCTTCTCCGGCCGGCTCGCATTGGTGCCGTGCGGGAAGTAATGCAGCCCGATCGCCTCGGCGAGGCTGAGCAGATCCTGCTCCAGCGCGAACAGCGTCTTGACCTCGAGCTTCTCGGCTTCGGCGGTCGCCAGCATGGACTGCACCGCCACCGCAAGCCGCTGCGGCTGCTCGATCAGGCCGTGCTCCTTCAGGCTGGGAAGTGCGGCGATATGCTCGTTCAGTGTCGTCACCTGGAACGCCACCGAGCGCGGATTGTAGGGATCGAGCACGGCAAGGTCGCGCACCGGCGCCAGGATCGGCGCCAGCAGATAGCGCGAGCGATAGGTGATCTGGGAATCCACCAGCGTCAGCAGGATGTCGAGATCCTCGTCGCCGGCCTCATCATAAGCAAACTGCCGCGCAAAACGCGCCGTGTTGATGGCGCGCTCCGTGCGGCGCCCGATATCGAGGAAGCGCCAGCCGGCGGCGCGGTTCATGTTCTCCTGCGCCAGGCCGGCGAAGCTCGCAAGCTCCTGCAAGGTCAGCTCGGCCGCGCTCAGCACGCTGTCGTCGTCCTCGACCTCGTAGGAGAGCCGATCGGCCATCTCGGTGATGACCTGCCAGGCATCGGGCGACAGCCGCTCGCGCAACGAGGTCGCGGTGCGCTGCGCCGACCGTACCAGCGACAGCGCCGAGCCGAAACGCGCCTCGCTCTGCAAGGCTTCGGCGACGATGCGCCCCGGTGCCGCGCGCGAGGTCTGCGAGATCGCGCCCCAGGTCACCAGCAGGCGCTGGATCCGTTCGGTCGATTGCAGCGAGGCCGCAGTGCCCTTGTTGGGCCCACTCGGCGAGCCCAGCGCACGGACCAGCCGCAGCGTCGCTTCGGCGCGTTCGAGATAGCGACCGAGCCAGAACAGATTGTCGGCTGCGCGGCTCGGCAGCACGCCGGCTATGCGGCGAATACGGACCTTGTCGGTCGCCGGCAGCAGCGACGCGGTCGGGACCTTCTTGTCCGAGACCACCCAGACGTCGGCGGCATGCGCGCCGTCGCCCATCGACACCGCGCGCGCATCCGCCTGCTCCGCGATGCGGCAGAAGCCGCCGGGCATGATGGCCCAGCCGTCCGGCGTTGCGGCGGCAAATACGCGCAGCACGAAGGGACGCGGCGTGAGCTGCCCCTGCTCCCACACCGGCATGGTGGAGAGACGCACCACCTCCTGGCCGACATAATCCATGCCGCGCGCGCTGATGGCGTCGACCAGGCGCTGATGCCCGGCGGCGTCGAGCTCGCTCGCCAGCACCGGGCCGTTGCTGTCGAAGCCGGGAACGCCGCGGCGGTAAGCGCCTTCGATCGCGACCTCATCGAGCCGCGACAGCACCTCGTCGCGCGCCGAGCGCTGGCCGCACCACCAGGTCGCGATGTGCGGCATCTTCAGCTCTTCGCCGAGCAGGCGGCGGCTCAAGGCCGGCAGGAAGCCGAGCAGCGCCCGCGCCTCCAGCACGCCCGAGCCCGGCATGTTGGCGACGACGACGCCGTCCTTGCGCAGCACGTCGATCAGGCCGGGCACGCCGAGATGCGAGGAGGCGTCGAGCTCGAGCGGATCGAGCGAGTTGGAATCCACACGACGCAAGAGCACGTCGAGGCGCTTGAGGCCTGCGACGGTCCGGATGTGGATGCGATTGTCGCTGACGGCGAGATCGTCGCCTTCGACCAGCAGGAAGCCGAGATAGCGCGCCAGCGTCGCGTGCTCGAAATAGGTCTCGCTGAAGCTACCGGGCGAGAGCACGCCGATCCGCGGCTCGTCGCGATCGGCCCGCGCGCGAAGGCTATCGCGAAACGCCTCGAAGAACGGTGCAACGCGCGGCACGTTCATCGACTTGTAGAGATCGGAGAAGGCGCGCGAGAGCACCAGGCGGTTCTCCAGCGCATAGCCCGCGCCAGATGGCGCCTGCGTGCGGTCGCCAAGCACCCACCAGCGGCCGTCGGGCCCGCGGCCGACATCGGCGGCATAGAGCGAGAGGTAGCGCCCGCCCGGCGGCGGCACGCCGCAGACTGGACGAAGATATTCGGGGCTGCCGGCGATCGCGCCCGCAGGCAGCGCGCCTTCCGCGACCAGCCGCCCCTCGCCATAGATGTCGCGCAGCACGAGCTCCAAAAGCTCAGCGCGCTGGGTGATGCCGGCGGAGAGCTGCTTCCAGTCGGCCTCGTCGATCAGCAGCGGCAGATGGCTGAGCGACCACGGCCGGTCGGCGCTGTCGCCGGGGGCGCGGTAGGTGACGCCGGCCTCGCGGAGATGGCGGTCGGCCATGCCGAAGCGCCGCTCGACCTCGTCGGGCGCGAGCGCGCCGAAGGCATCGAAGAAGCGGCTCCAGACCGCGCGCGGGGCGCCGTCAGGCCCCAGGAATTCGTCGGGGGTGCCAGGCAGGCGACGATAATCGCGGACCCATTGCGCGAGGCGGCGCTGGCCTTCGCGCTGACCTTGCGCCTTACCTGCCTTGTCGTCCTGTGCTGCGCCCTCGCCCATGCGCCTCTCCCTGCCCCACCATCATACTCATTGCAGGAGGGGTGTCCGCAAGTCGAGGGTCAGCGGAAATTCATTTGTGCGTTCCTCGGGCGGCGTCTGCATCGGCCCGGGCGTATGGCCGTGGTCCTGGAAGCGCGCCAGCCGCCGCGCCTCGGCCTCGTAGGTGTTGACCGGCTTGGTGTCGTAGCTGCGCCCGCCGGGATGGGCGACGTGATAGACGCAACCGCCGATCGAGCGGCCGTTCCAGGTGTCGATCAGGTCGAAGGTCAAGGGCGCATGAACGGGAATCGTCGGGTGCAGGCCGGACGCCGGCTGCCAGGCCTTGAAGCGGACGCCGGCCACGGCTTCTCCCGAGCGGCCGGTCGAGGTCATCGGCAGGCGGCGGCCGTTGCAGGTCACGACGTGGCGGCCCTCGACGAAGCCCTCGGCCTTGACCTGGAGCCGTTCGACCGACGAGTCGACATAGCGCACGGTGCCGCCAGCCGAGCCCTCCTCGCCCAGCACATGCCAGGGCTCCAGCGCCTGGCGCAATTCCAGCGTCACGCCGCCATGGTGGACGCGGCCAAAGGCGGGGAAGCGGAATTCGAGCTGGGCCAGGTACCATTCCGGCTCGAACGGATAGCCTGAGCTCTTGAGCTCGGAGAGCACGTCCTGAAAGTCTTCCCAGATGAAATGCGGCAGCATGAAGCGGTCATGCAGCGCCGTGCCCCAGCGCACGAACTTGCCCTGTTGCGGCTCGCGCCAGAACTTTGCGATCAGCGCGCGGATCAGCAGCTGCTGCGCCAGCGACATGCGCGGATCCGGCGGCATTTCGAGCGCACGGAATTCGACCAGGCCGAGCCGGCCGGTCGGGCCATCGGGCGAATAGAGTTTGTCGATGCAGATCTCGGCGCGATGGGTATTGCCGGTGATGTCGACGAGCAGATGCCGGAACAGGCGATCCACCAGCCACAGCGGCGTCTGGTAACCCGGCGGCGGCACGTGCGAGAGCGCGATCTCGAGCTCGTAGATGCTGTCGTGGCGCGCCTCGTCGATGCGCGGCGCCTGGCTGGTCGGGCCGATGAAGAGACCCGAGAAGAAATAGGACAGCGACGGATGCCGCTGCCAGTACAGAACGAGGCTCTTCAAGAGATCAGGGCGGCGCAGGAACGGCGAATCCTGCGGGCTCGAGCCGCCAACGACGACGTGATTGCCGCCGCCGGTGCCGGTGTGGCGGCCGTCGACAAGGAAGCGGTTGGCGCCGAGGCGTATCTTGCCGGCATCCTCATAGAGCCCGACGGTGATGTCGACCGCCTCACGCCAATTCTTTGCGGGCTGAACGTTGACCTCGATCACGCCGGGGTCAGGCGTCACCTTGATGACCTCGATGCGCGGATCGAACGGCGGCGCATAGCCCTCGACATGGACCTGGAGCTGCATCTCCTCGGCGGTGGCTTCGACCGCCGCGACCAGCTCGAGATAGTCCTCGATACGCTCCACCGGCGGCATGAACGCACAGATCACGCCGTCGCGGACTTCGATCGACAGCGCCGTGCGGACCGGAATAGACGTGTTGAGCTTCTCGGGCGCGACCCGCGACGGCGGCGATTTCGGGCGCTCCGGGAGCGTGAACACCGGCAGCTTGCCGCGCGCCTCCATCGGGTCCTGCTCGACGATGTAGGGATATTCACCGGGCGGGACGTAGCCGAGCGAGCCGATCGGCAAGCGCAGGCCGAGCGGTGAATCGCCCGGCATCAGGAATAGATGATTGCGTCGGAGCTGCCAGCGCTCGCTGCGCCAGCGCGGCGGCGCGTTCCAGCGCTGCACCGGCAGCACGAAGCCGCGCGGCTTGCGAAGGCCCTGATCGAACACCCGCGCCATGCGCGCGCGTTCCTCCGGATTGGACAATTTGGAGTCGGACGGATCGACGTTGAGAGGAAGCTCGGCCTCCTTCAGCAGCCAGTAGGCAGTGTCCTCATAGGCCGGAATGATGTAGCCGGGATCGAGCCCGAGCCGCGCCGCCGTGCCATCCATGAAGTCTTCGGCATCCTCGGTCACGGCGCGCCTGGGATTCTCGATCCTGGCGATGAGATCGCCATTCTTCCAGATCGGCACGCCGTCCTTGCGCCAGTACAGGCCAAAGGCCCAGCGCGGCAGGCTCTCGCCCGGATACCATTTGCCCTGGCCGTAGTGCAGTAGGCCACCCGGCGCGAAGCGCGTGCGCAAGCGGCGGATCAGATCGTCGCCGAGCGCGCGCTTGGTCGGGCCCACCGCTTCGGTATTCCACTCCGCCGCTTCGAGATCATCCACCGACACAAAGGTCGGCTCGCCGCCCATGGTGAGCCGCACGTCTTGGGCGGCGAGATCGCCGTCCACCTGCTCGCCGAGATCGTTGAGCCGCCCCCAGGATTCGTCGGAGAACGGCTTTGTGATGCGCGGCGCTTCGCGGATGCGCCGGATGCTCATGTCGAAGTCGAATTCGACCTCGGCAAAGCCGGCGCCGCCGGAGATCGGCGCGGCGGAGCGATAATGCGGCGTGGCGGCGACGGGGATGTGCCCCTCGCCCGCAAGCATGCCCGAGGTCGCGTCAAAACCGATCCAGCCGGCGCCCGGCAGATAGACCTCGGCCCAGGCGTGCAGATCGGTAAAGTCGTTCTCGACTTCCGGCGGGCCTTCGATCGGATCGATGTCGGGACGGATCTGGATCAGGTAGCCGGAGACGAAGCGCGCGGCGAGGCCGAGATGGCGAAAGGTCTGGATCAGGAGCCAGGCGGAGTCGCGGCACGATCCGGCGCAGGAGGTGAGTGTCTCCTCCGGCGTCTGCACGCCGGGCTCCATGCGGATGACGTAGTTGATTTTCTGTTGCAGATTCCTGTTGAGGTCGACCAGGAAGTTGACCGTGTTCGGCGCTTCGCGCGGGATCGAGGCGAGATATTTGGCGAAGGCGGGATCGGGCTTGATGGTCTCGAGATACGGCGCCAGCTCGGTCTTGAGATCCCTGGGGTATTCGAACGGAAAGCTGTCCGCATAGGGTTCGACGAAGAAGTCGAACGGATTGACCACAGTCATCTGCGTCGTGAAGTCGACCTCAAATTTCAGCTCGGTGGTCTTCTCCGGAAAGACGTAGCGCGCGAGCCAGTTGCCCTGCGGGTCCTGCTGCCAGTTCACGAAGTGATTGGCCGGGGTGACCTTGAGCGAATAGCTCAGGATCGGCGTGCGCGTGTGCGGCGCCGGCCGCAGGCGGATGGTCTGCGGTCCCAGATCGATCGGGCGGTCGTATTTGTAGTGGGTGACGTGGTGTAATGCGACGTAGATCGACACGGGGTGCGGTGCTCCAGCAGCTTTTTTGAGCAGAACACCTGATGTCAGTGCGATCAAGCACTAACAACGGGCAGACTGTGCCTATGCAAGGTGCGGGCCGACTGCTTTCGCGTCGCTGTCTGATACGCCGAAGGTCTTACGCGGCCGAGGTCAGCCGCTGCAGGAACTGCGTCACCTCGCGCCGGAGCGTCTCGACCTCGCCATGGACGCGTTCGGAGGCGCTGTTGACGCGGCTTGCCACGCGCCCGGTGTCGGCGGCGGCTTGGCTGATGCCGGTGACGTTGGAGGAGACATGCGAGGTGCCGGCGGAGGCTTCCTGAACGTTGCGGGCGATCTCGCGGGTCGCGAGGCCCTGCTGCTCGACCGAGGTTGCGATCGAGGCGGTGATGCCGTTGATCTCGGCGATGGTCTGCGCGATCGCCTCGACGGCCGCAACCGAATTGGTGGTCGTTTGCTGCATCTCGCCGACCTTGGCGCTGATCTCCTCGGTCGCCTTCGCGGTCTGGTTGGCGAGGCTCTTGACCTCGGACGCCACGACCGCGAAGCCGCGGCCGGCCTCGCCCGCGCGGGCCGCCTCGATGGTGGCGTTGAGCGCCAGAAGGTTCGTCTGTGAGGCGATCTCGCTGATCAGCTTGACGACGTCGCCGATCCGCAGCGCCGCGTCCGCGAGCGTGCGGATCTCGTTGCCGGCACGATTGGCTTCGTTCACGGCGCGCTCCGTGCTCGCGGTCGAGCCGGTGACCTGACGGCCGATCTCTGTGATCGAGGATGCGAGCTGCTCGGCGGCGCTGGCGACGGTCGCGACATTGCGCGAGGCCTGGTCGGACGCGCTGAGCACGCCGGAGGTCTGCTTGCTGGTCTTCTCGGCCGCCGCCGCCATCTGGCCGGCGTCGGATTCAAGGTCGGTCGCCGCCCCCATGAGCGTGCCGGCGACCTCGTCGAGATGCGTGCCGAACTGCGTTGCGAGGCCCGCGATCTCGACCACGCGGCGGCCGAGGCCGTCGGTGCCGGAATTGATGACGGTGGCCGACCGGCGGAACGAGCCGGGCAGACCGCGCGCGAGGATCTTGCGGAAATGCTTGCCGCGGCTGGCATAGTCCATCGACGCCGAAGCCTCGCGCAGAAAGGCGTCGGTGATGTCGAGCATGTCGTTGACCGACTTCTGGATCGACCCGATCCGCCCGGCCTGCCGGATGCTCAGGATGCGCGTTTCGAGATCGCCACGCGCGGCCTTGCGGCACACATCGGCCACCTCATCGATCGCGACGACCGTGCGATTCTGGCACCAGACGGCGTAGCCGAGCAGCACGACCGTCGCGCCCGCCAACACCGCGCCGGAGATTCCCGTGACACCGATAAGCGAGACGACGAACGCAACGACGGCAAGAACACATGCGAGCGCGGTCGCTCCCTGCGCCTTAGAGAGAGAGCACAAATTCATCGTAACCGACACCCTGTTGCTTGAGCAGTCCGACCATCGCATCGAAGCTCGCACGCATGCCGTCCTTGGCATTGGCGTGGCGCGCCTCTTCCGCGCACAGCGACTTGTAGATCGGCTTGATGCGCTCGATCTGCACGGCATCGGCCTTGCGACGGTTGGAGTGATAGCCGACGACATTGCCACGTTCGTCGAAGGTCGGCGTGACGTGGGCAAGCACCCAGTAATGGCTGCCGTCCCCCGCCAGATTGACGACGTAGGCGAAGATTTCCTGCTTGGACTGTAGTGTGTCCCACAGCAGCTTGAAGACGCAGCGCGGCATGTCGGGATGGCGGATCATGCTGTGCGGCGCGCCCATCAGTTCCGCGTAGGAATATTTCGCCACCCGGACGAAGACGTCGTTGGCGTAGGTAATGCGGCCCTTCAGATCCGTCTTTGATACGATCAACTCCTCCTCGCCGAGGAGATTTTCTACGCCAGTTGGCCGTATCGCACGCGTCATCGTCGACGAATCCTCACGAA
Source organism: Bradyrhizobium ganzhouense (assembly GCF_049949285.1). Taxonomy (NCBI): domain Bacteria; kingdom Pseudomonadati; phylum Pseudomonadota; class Alphaproteobacteria; order Hyphomicrobiales; family Nitrobacteraceae; genus Bradyrhizobium; species Bradyrhizobium ganzhouense. Next base: position 3,096,007 of record NZ_CP181318.1, on the reverse strand, counting down.
GGGCCGCGCCTCGAAGGAGCGGCCCGCATCGTTGTTGGATTACGGCATGAATCATTAATCATGCGTGACCATGGGAACCGGTGCGGCGACGTGGCGGCTCCGTAGGATTACCTACGTGCTCTGCCCATCCTGCATATTTCCGCGGCGAGGAGCGCCGCGCGCCGTCACATCGTCGCCCCTAACACCCAGGGCGCGAACTCGGCACCGCCGAAATCGAAGCTTTCGCTTTTGGTCGGCTGGCCGGATGCGGTCTTCAGGATGAGATCGAAGATGCGCTGGCCGCACTCCTGGACGCTCTCCTCGCCTTCGAGGATGGTGCCGCAATTGACGTCCATGTCCTCTTCCATGCGCTTGTACATGGGCGTGTTGGTGGCGAGCTTGATCGAGGGCGCGGGCTTGCAGCCGAACACGCTGCCGCGGCCGGTGGTGAAGCAGACGAGGTTGGCGCCGCCCGCGACCTGCCCCGTTGCCGCGACCGGATCGTAACCGGGCGTGTCCATGAAAACGAAGCCGCGCTTGGTCACCGGCTCGGCGTAGCGCAGCACGTCGACCAGATTGGTGGTGCCGGCCTTGGCCATCGCACCGAGCGACTTTTCCAGAATGGTGGTGAGACCGCCAGCCTTGTTGCCGGGGCTGGGGTTGGCGTTCATCTCGGCGCCTTCGCGCTCGGTGTATTCGTCCCACCAGCGCATGAGATCGACCAGCTTCTCGCCGACCTCGCGGCTGACCGCGCGGCGCGTCAGCAGATGCTCGGCACCGTAGGTCTCGGGCGTCTCCGAAAGGATCACGGTGCCGCCGTGACGCACGATGAGATCGCTCGCCGCGCCCAGCGCCGGATTGGCCGATACGCCGGAATAGCCGTCCGAGCCGCCGCATTGCAGCGCCACGGTGAGTTCGCTCACCGGCACGGACTCGCGCTTGACCTTGTTGGAGTCAGCGAGCGCCTCGCGCACGAAGGCGATGCCGGCCTCGACCGTCTTGCGGGTGCCGCCGACCTCCTGGATGTCCATCGCGCGCAGACGGCCGGCGAGCTTCTGCTCTTCCATCAGCCCACCGATCTGGTTCACCTCGCAACCCAGCCCGAGCACGATGACGTGGGAGAAATTGACGTGACGCGCATAGCCGCCGAGCGTGCGGCGAAGCAATGCGAGCGGCTCGTTCTGCGTCATGCCGCAGCCGGTCTTGTGGGTCAGCGCGACCACGCCGTCGACATTGGGGAATTCGGCCAGCGGATTGTCGCCGGTGAAGGGATTCTTCTTGAAGACATCGGCGACAAGGCCCGCGACATGCGCGCTGCAATTCACCGAGGTGAGGATGCCGATATAGTTGCGCGTGGCGACGCGGCCGTCCGGGCGGCGGATGCCTTCGAAGGTCGCCGGCAGATCGAAATTCGGCGTCGGCTTGACGTCGGCGCAATAGGCGTAGTCCTTGGCGAAGTCGCCCATGCCGATGTTCTGCACGTGCACATGCTGGCCCGGCGCGATCGGCGCGGTGGCAAAGCCGATGATCTGGCCGTAGCGGATGACGGGCTCGCCCACCGCGATCGGCTTGATCGCCACCTTGTGGCCGGAGGGAATGCGCTCGACCGTGGTGACGCCGTCAGCCACCAATGTCCCCGGCGGCAGGCTCGCGCGCGCAATCAGCACACCATCAGCGGGATGCAGGCGGATGACGGGGCTGATGGTCATGGGAGTCTCCTGTAGCGAATAGTGAGTAGCGAGTGGCGAATGGAAAAAGGGGAGCAGCCCTATTCGCCACTCCCCATTCGCCATTCGCGAGGTCTTAAGCCTTGCCGGCCGAATCCTTGCGGGTCGCGTTGACCTGCATTTTGGCATAGGTCGTCATCATGCCGACCTCGTTCGAGAGCGTCACCAGCTTGAAGCCCATGTTGATGGCACGCGCCGCACCTTCGGCGCCGCTGCAATGGATGCCGGCGTTGAGGTTGCGCTTGGCGCACTCCTTGATGATCTTGTCGTAGATCGCGAGGATCTCGGGCTCGGTGCGGTCGAGCTTCGGCTCGAGGCCGTAGGAGAAGCCGAGGTCGGACGGGCCGATATAGACGCCGTCGATGCCCTCGACGTCGAGGATCGCTTCCATGTTCTCGACCGCGGTCTTCGTCTCCATCATCGGCAGCAGGATGGTGTCGGCGTTCGCGGTCTTCTGATAGGAGCCCGCGGTGCCGTACATGCCGGCGCGGATCGGGCCGTTGGAGCGGACGCCCTGCGGCGGATATTTCGAATAGGACACGAGGTTCCTGGCTTCCTGCGCCGTGTTGACCATCGGGCAGATCACGCCATAGGCGCCGCCGTCGAGCACCTTGCCGATAATGCCGGGCTCGTTCCAGGGCACGCGGACCATCGGGGTGACCGGGTGCTTGTCCATGGCCTGGAAGCACTGCACCATCGAGAGATAATCCTGCACGCCGTGCTGCATGTCGACGGTGACGCTGTCGAAGCCGCATTGCGCGATCATCTCAGCGGAGAAGCCGGAGGGAATCGCGAGCCACGCGTTGACCACGGCCTTGCCCGACTTCCAGATTTCCTTGACCTTGTTCGCCACGTTGCCTTCCTTCTTCGTTGTTTGGACGCGTGTTTTTTGGACCGCGTTGTTTGGACCGCCGTCACCACGCCGAGCGCCGCGACAGCACACCCTCGCTGTTACCGCGAACCGGGTCGCCGCGCTACGCTCGCAATGACGCAAGACCTATGCGCGCGCCCACTGGGTGCGGGCCTTGCGGGCAGCGACACTATCGCCGCCCGGGTGCCGTCCGGCAAGGGGATGCCATCCCGGATCGTGCCCCTGGACGGAACCCGCCGTCTAGGCGCTCGCCTTGGCATGGCCGCCGAGATAGGCGGCGCGGATCGCTTCGTTGCCCCAGAGCTCGTCGGGCTTGCCGCCAAGCACGATGCGGCCGGTTTCGAGCACATAGCCGTAATCGGCGACCGACAGGCCCATTCGCGCATTCTGCTCGACCAGCAGCACTGTGGTATTGCGGCGGATCTCGGAAATGATCTTGAACACGGCCTGCACGATGACGGGCGCCAGCCCAAGCGACGGCTCGTCCAGCAGCAACAGCCGCGGCTTGGCCATCAGCCCGCGCGCGACTGCGACCATCTGCAACTGGCCGCCGGACAGCGTCCAGCCGAGCGCGTCGCTGAACTTCCTGATGTCCGGGAACAGGTCGAACATCGCATCCGCCTCGCGCGAAATCTCGGAGGTCGCAGCCCTGCGGTTGGATGCGCCGAGCATGATGTTCTCTTTCACCGTGAGACCCGGGAAGACGCGGCGGCCTTCCGGCACGTGGCTGATGCCCATGCGGACGATGGCCTCGGGGCCGAGGCCCGCGATCGACTTGCCGTCGAACAGGATATCGCCGGAGGTCGGCTTGGCGAGGCCGGAGATCGCACGCAGGGTCGTGGACTTGCCGGCGCCGTTGGCGCCGAGCAGCGTCACCACCTGCCCCTGCTCCACGGCGCAAGTGACGCCGCGCAGCGCCTCGATCTCGCCATAGCGCACGACAAGGTTGCGGATTTCGAGCAACGGCATCATTCGCTCCCGAGATAGGCGGAGACGACGTCGGGATGACGCAGCACGGCCATGGATTCGCCGTCCGCGATGCGGCGTCCGAAATTGAGCACGGTGATGTGCTGGGCCGCTTCCGAGACCAGCGTCATGTCGTGATCGATGATCAGGATGGTCAGCCCCTGCGCGGCGATCCGCTTGAGCAGCTCGTGCAGTTCGAGCTTCTCGGTCGAGTTCAGGCCGGCCGCGGGCTCGTCGAGCAGCAGCAGCGTCGGGTTCGAGGCCAGTGCGCGCGCGATCTCGATCAGGCGCTGATGGCCGTAGGAGAAGCTCGATATCAGCTCGTTGGCGCGGCTGCCGAGGCCGACGAAGGTCAGCGCTTCCATCGCCCGCTCGGTGAGCGCGTCATCGCCCTTCCCGACCATGGTGTTGCCGGGCCGCTCCGCGCCGATCTCGACATTCTCCAGCGCCGTCATCGAACGGAACAGGCGGATGTTCTGGAAGGTGCGGCCGAGACCCGACGCCGTACGCTGATGCGGCGGCATGTGGGTGATGTCGGTGCCATCCAGCACGATCTTGCCCGCGGTCGCCACATAGAGACCCGAGAGCACGTTGAGCGTCGTGGTCTTGCCGGAGCCATTCGGCCCGATCAGCGCATGCACGCCGCCGCGCCTCACCGCAATGTCGACGCCATCGACGGCCTTGAGGCCACCGAAGTGCTTCGACAGACCGGTGACTTCCAGCACCGTGTCGCCGCCGACCGTCGCCGGCTTCAATTGCAAGGCCGCCGATGCCGGCGTCGCCTTGATCTTGGCGCGCCAGCGCGTGAAGGCATCCGCGACGAAGCCCCAGATGCCGTCGGGCATGAAGCGGATGATCAGGATCACGAACAGGCCGTAGATGGCGAGGTACAAGCCCGGCACGCTCTTGAGGAAACGCAGCCATTCCGGGATCAGGATCAACAGACCCGTACCGATCGCCGAGCCGATCGGCGAGGCCACGCCGCCGAGCAGCGACATGGTCAGGAACACGATCGATTCCGCGAAGGAGAACTGATCGGGGCTGACATAGGCGAAGCCGCCGGCGAACAGGCCACCCGCGAGACCGCCAAGCAGCGCGCACAGCGCGAAGGCGTAGATCTTGGTGCGGAAGACGTCGATGCCGTTAACGCCGGCCGCTAGCTCGTTGTCGCGCACCGCGCGCATGGCGCGGCCGAGCTTGGTGTCGGAGAGGTGCCAGACCAGGTAGCCGACGATCGCGAGCATCGCGACGCAGAAGGCGAGATAGCTCTGCGAGCTCTGGAACAGGTCCGGACGCTTGATGTTGGAGACGCCGTCGGGGCCGTGCGTCAGCCAGATCGCGTTGATCATCACCAGCGTCACGATCTGCTGGAACGAGATCGTCACCATCGCGAGGTAATGCCCGCCAAGCCGCAGGGTCGACATGCCCAGGAGCGCGCCTGCCAGCAACGAGATCACGCAGCCGCCGACAAGGCACAGCCAGAAGCTGACCTGCAGATCCGTCGTGCCGATGCCGACCGCATAGGCGCCGAGACCGAAGAACGCCGCCTGCGCCAGATTGATCTGGCCGCACAGGCCGAGCACGACCGAGAGGCCGAACACCGCGATCGCGAATGTCGTCGCCTGGAGCAGGATGTTGTGAACGTATCCGTCGAAGTTCATGTTGGCCGCGAGCACGACCAAAATGGCCGCGCCGATGAAATACGGCAGGTGCCGGACCAGCAGCGGCTTCGAGTGGATGGCGGGCGCCGGAATCGGCATGTTGTCGCTGGGGGCGCTCATGCCTTCTCCGCCACGCGTTCGCCGAAGATGCCCTGCGGCCGGAAGATCAGGAAGGCGATCAGCACGAGGAAGGCAAAGCCGTCCTTGTACGGCACCGAGATATAGGCCGCGCCAAACGTCTCGATCACGCCGAGCGCGAGACCGCCGATGATGGCGCCGGCGACGTCGCCGAAGCCGCCGATGATGGTCGCCGCGAACGCCTTCAGCGCGATGGTCGAGCCCATCTGGATCGAGACGAACAGCACGGGTGCGACCAGAATGCCGGCGAGGCCGCCGAGCACCGCCGAATAGATGAAGGTGATCATGATCATGGTCGACACGGAGATGCCGAGCAGCGAGGCCATCTCCTTGTCCTGCGACGTCGCCTGCAGCTTCTTGCCGAGCAGCGTCTTCTCGAAGAACCAGAAGTTGAAGATCACGAGGCAGATGGTGACGCCGATGATCAGGAGATACTGGCTGTCGAGATAGACCGGGCCGAGCTGGATGCCGGGCGTGTCGAACCAGCCCTGCAGCACCTGCGGCTGCGGGCCGTAGATCGCGAGCACGGAGTTCGCCAGCAGGATCGAGGCGCCGATGGTGGCGATGATCACGGGCAGATAGGTGCGGTGGCGCAGCGGATAATAGACGCCGAGATTGAAGACGACACCGAGCAGCGCCATGCCGAGCAGCGCGACGATGAAGGCCGCCCAATAGGGCAGACCGGCCTCGACCGCGACCACCATCAGATAGGCCGCGACCATGGAGAATTCGCCCTGGGCAAAATTCACCACATTGGTGGCACGGAAGATCAGCACGAAGCCGAGCGCGACAAGCGCGTAGACGGCGCCGATACCGATGCCGGTAAAGAGCAATTGTAGGGCGAGATCCATGACAAGCTTCTGTTGGAGGGGAAGCGAAGATTTCGGTGCCGGCGGGAGCGGGATGGCTGTCGTGTTCACCGCATCTCGTTAAAGGCCGCGCGGGAGGTGGTAGGGCTCTCTCCCCTCTTGCGGGGGAGAGTTGGAGAGAGGGGGAAACCGCAAACACCGCCCGTGCGGCTTACCCCTCTCCCTAACCCTCCCCCGCATCCGCCTTCGCCCGAAGGCGGGCTTCGGCGGACAAGAGGGGGGAGGGAACCCATCCGTTCGTGCGTCCCTGACCCGGTCAGTCGTTGAACTCGATGTGCTTGTCGAAGACGATATTCCCCTTGTCGTTCTTCACGATGTTGTAGCCGTGGAGACCGTCGCCATTCTGGTCGAAATTGTATTCGCCCTCGGCGCCGGCGAACTTCTTGGTTGCCAGGATGGCTTCGCGGATCTTGCCGGGATCGGTCGAGCCGGCCTTGTTGATCGCCGCGGACAGCACGTTGATGGCATCGAACGTCCAGGAACTCTGGTTGTCGGGCGCGACCTTGACCGCGTCACGGTAGATCTTGCCGAACGCCTTCGAGCCCTCGCTGGAATCCTCGGCATAGTCGGCAACGCCATACGTGTTGTAGAGCGCGGGACCGGCGAGCTTCAGCGCGGTGATGTTGACGATCGAGGGCGAGCCGACCCACGGGATGTTCACGCCGAGCTGACGGAGCTGGCGCGCGAAGATGCCGAGATCGTTCTCGAAGGTGAAATAGGAGCCGAGAATGTCGGCGCCCGATTGCTTGATCGCGAGCACGACCGGCGTGAAGTCCTGGCTCTGGTTGGCGTAGCCCTGGTCGAGCACCGAGGGGGCACCGAGCTTTTCCAGCGCGCCCGTCAGCGCCTTGCCGCCGGCGGTGCCGAAGGCGTCGGTCGAGTGCAGTACGGCCCACTTTTTCTTGCCGAGCGTGTTGACGCCGTATTCGGCGATGACGCGGCCGGAATAGCTGTCATTGGGACGGCAACGGAACAGCCACTGATTGCCCATATGGGTGAGGTTCGGATCGGTGCCGCCGATCATCACGGGCTTGCCGAGCTTGATGACGTCGGGCGCCATCGCATGCACCTGGGTCGAACGGATCGAGCCGAGGAAGCCGACGATGTCGGACTGCGCGGCGAGTTTCGAGAACGCAAGCACGATGCCAGGATTGGTGGTCTGGTCGTCCTCGACGATCAGCTCGCCCTGCTTTCCCAGGATACCGCCGGCCTTGTTGACGGCTTCGAGCGCGAGCTTGGCGCCCTTGATGGCGTAACCGCCGGATTCAGCGGCCGGACCGGTGACGGGCGCGCACATGCCGATCTTAATGGTGGCGCCCTGCGCATTCGCGCTCTTGATGAGGTATGGCGCGGCAATACCGGCAGCAATTCCGGCAGCAAAATCGCGTCTCGTCAGTCTCATTCATTCCTCCCTGGGGCCGGGCATCCTTGTCGGCCCTTCTTTGTCTTCGCGTTCTTTTGGCTCTGTTTCTGAATACAGAGCCGGATGCTACTTACGGATTCTCACCGTGTGAGTAAATTGATATTGAGATGTCATCGACTAAGTGCGGAGAGCTCGCGCTCCAGAGGTGATTAACACCTGCGGCGGCGATCTAGTCTCAGCTGCCTTTTCCGGGCTTTTCCCGCATTTCGCGCCGTGCGCGCTGCCCACGCGTTAAGCAATGATGACAGTCATGCGTGACGGGAACGTCATCATGCAAATTTGCCGCTACGCATCGTCCGCGATCTCGTCACGCGCATCCGTGGAAGCAAGGCACAATTCCAACTCTCCGAGCATCTCCTGCAACTCGGCGAGCTTGCGCGCACCGAAGCGCTGCGTGATCTCGGCATAGATCGCTTCCGACGACGGCGCGACGGAGGCCATCAGCTTCACGCCCTCTTTCGAAATCGAGACCATGTTGCGGCGCTGATCCGCCTTCGCCGTCTTGCGCTCGATCAGATTGCGCGCCTCCAGATCGCGCAGGATGCGCGACAGGCTCGGCCCAAGGAGAAACGCGGTGCGCGCGAGTTCCGTGACCTCGGCGGCCTCGATGGACGCGAGCGCGCGCAGGATGCGCCATTGCTGCTCGGTCAGGCCATGCTCGCGCAGCGATGGGCGAAATTGCCGCATCACCGCTTCGCGCGCCCGCAGCAGCGACATCGGCAGCGAGCGCGAGAAATCGCGCATCGGTACCTGGCGCGCGGCAGGTGCGCCTCCGTTGGTGGGATCAGCCGATCTCTTCGCCATATCGTCCTTTCAAAGGCCGCCCTCTCTAGCCGCCAGACGTTTGCAGTGCAGCAAGCCCAGATTCTGTTTGACGCATTCACTTAACATGTTAAGTATTTCCGGGCACCACGATTTTGGTCGATCACTAATGGCGCTTTCCAAAGACGATATCCTTGCTTGCGCGAACCGTCTGCACCAGGCGGAGAAGACCCGCGTCCAGATCCGGCAGCTCTCGCAGGATTTCCCTGACATCACCATCGCCCATGCCTACGCGATTCAGAAGGCGTGGGTCGACATCAAGATCGCCGAGGGGCGCCTCGTCAAAGGCCACAAGATCGGCCTGACGTCGAAGGCGATGCAGAGTGCGCTTGACATCAACGAGCCGGATTCCGGCGTGCTGCTCGACGACATGTTCTTCGCCGACGGCGGCCTGGTCCCGACCGAGCGTTTCATCGCCACGCGCGTCGAGGCTGAGCTCGCCTTCGTCATGAGCAAGCGGCTCTCGGGGCCGGACTGCACGATGTTCGACGTGCTCAATGCCACCGACTTCGTGGTGCCGGCGCTGGAGATTCTGGATACGCGCATCGAGCGCGTCGATCCCAAGACGAAAGCCACGCGCAAAATCTTCGACACCATCGCCGACAATGCCGCGAATGCCGGCATCGTGCTCGGCGGCCGGCCGATCCGCCCGCTCGACGCGGACCTGCGCTGGATCGGCGCGCTCTGCTTCAAGAACGGCCAGCTGGAAGAGACCGGCCTTGCCGCTGGGGTGCTCAATCATCCCGCGACCGCTGTGGCCTGGCTCGCCAACAAGATCGCGCCGCTTGGGCTCGCGCTCGAGCCCGGCCAAATCGTGCTCGCCGGCTCCTTCATCCGTCCGATCGAGACCCGCAAGGGCGACACAATTCAAGCCGATTATGGCGCCTACGGCTCGGTCAGCTGCTACTTCGCTTAAAGCAATAAGACGACACAGGGAGTGAAACCGCCATGCCGCATTTCACGATCGAATATTCGGCCAATCTCGAGCGTCGTCTCGACATCGGCGCCGTCTGCGAGGTCGTGCGCAAGGCGGCGGTTGAAACCGGCATCTTCCCGCTCGGCGGCATCCGCGTTCGCGCCATCCGCTGCGAGCACTATGCGATCGCCGACGCCAAGCACGACTACGGCTTCCTCGACATGCTGCTGCGCATTGGTGAGGGCCGCGACCTCCCCACCCGCCAGAAAGCTGGTGAGCATGTCTTTCAGGCGCTCTCAAAGCACCTCGATCCCGTCTTCGCCGCCAGCAAGTTCGCGTTGTCGTTCGACATGCAGATCAACGACAAGGACACCAGCTGGAAGCGCAACAACATCCACGACGCATTGAAAGTGGAGGCCGCCCATGGATAAGCCCAGCCCGAAAGCCGATGTGTTCCAGGCCAACCGCGACCGTGTCGCGCCGCTGCTGAAGAAGCTCAGCGCCGACGGCATCGGCCACATGATCGACGGCAAGATCGTCCCTTCGATCTCGGGCCAGAGGTTCGAGACGAAGTCGCCGGTCGATGGCGCCTTGCTCGCAAGCGTTGCCCGCGGCAATGCGGAGGACATCGACGCTGCGGCCACTGCTGCAGCGCTCGCTTTCAAGTCCTGGCGCGACATGGGACCTGCGATGCGCAAGAAGCTGCTGCATCGCGTCGCCGACGCGATCGAGGACAATGCCGAAGACATCGCCGTGCTCGAATGCATCGACACCGGCCAAGCCTATCGCTTCATGGCCAAGGCCGCGGTCCGCGCCGCGGAAAACTTCCGGTTCTTTGCCGACAAATGCGCCGAAGCCCGCGACGGCCTCAACACGCCGAGCGACGAGCACTGGAATATCTCGACCCGCGTGCCGATCGGCCCCGTCGGTGTGATCACGCCGTGGAACACGCCGTTCATGCTCTCGACCTGGAAGATCGCCCCTGCGCTGGCGGCCGGCTGTACTGTCGTGCACAAGCCGGCCGAATGGTCGCCGGTGACGGCCGCCATTCTCGCGCGGCTGGTCAAGGAGGCCGGCGTGCCCGACGGCGTGTTCAACACCGTGCACGGCTTTGGCGAAGAGGCCGGCAAGGCCTTGACCGAGCATCCCGCGATCAAGGCGATCGGCTTCGTCGGCGAGAGCGCGACGGGATCGGCCATCATGGTGCAGGGTGCACCGACATTGAAGCGCGTGCATTTCGAGCTCGGCGGCAAGAACCCGGTGATCGTGTTCGACGACGCCGACCTCGATCGCGCGCTCGATGCAGTCGTGTTCATGATCTACTCGCTCAATGGCGAGCGTTGCACGTCCTCCAGCCGCCTGCTGATCCAGCAGAGCATCGCCGACAAGTTCATCGAAAAGCTGACCGCGCGCGTCAAGGCGCTGAAGGTCGGTCATCCCCTCGATCCCGCCACCGAAATCGGGCCGCTGATCCACGAACGCCACCTGGCAAAGGTCTGCTCGTATTTCGACGTCGCACGCCAGGACGGCGCCACGATTGCGGTCGGCGGCAAGGCTTTTGATGGTCCCGGCGGTGGACATTATGTCGAGCCGACGCTGGTGACCGGCGCGAGCGGCAAGATGCGCGTTGCGCAGGAAGAGGTGTTCGGCCCCTTCCTCACCGTGCTGCCCTTCAAGGACGAGGCCGAGGCGATCGAGATCGCCAACGACATCCGCTATGGCCTCACCGGCTATGTCTGGACCAACGATGTCGGCCGCGCCTTGCGTGTTGCGGACGCGCTGGAGGCCGGCATGATCTGGCTGAACTCCGAAAACGTGCGCCATCTGCCGACGCCGTTCGGTGGCATGAAGGCCTCAGGCATCGGCCGCGACGGCGGCGATTACTCGTTCGATTTCTACATGGAAACCAAGCACGTCTCGCTGGCGCGAGGCACGCACAAGATTCAGAAACTGGGAATCTGACGCTCGTCGTTCCGAGGGGAAACGCAATGCCGGTACCGCAACACATTTTCGAGCCGCCGTTCAACATCATCCGCTCCAGCCATGTCGTGCTCGACGTCACCGATCTGAAGCTGAGCCGCGCGTTCTACGAGACCGTTGTCGGCCTGCATGTCGAGGATGCCGACGACAAGGTCGTGTACCTGCGCGCGGCCGAGGAGCATCAGCATCACTCGCTGGTGCTGCGCAAAGCGGCCGTGCCCGCCTGTAACAGGCTCGGCTTCAAGGTCGGCAATGACGGCGATCTCGACAAGGCCGCAAAGTTTCTCTCCGAGAACGGTCTTGGCTACGCCTTCGCCGACCAGCCGTTCCAGGGCCGCACGCTGCAGTTCACAGATCCCTTCGGCTTCCAGATCGAGCTCTATGCGTCCATGGACCGGCGGCCGCATCTGCTGCGTCGTTTCGATCTCTACAAGGGTTGCCATCCGCAGCGTCTCGACCATTTCAACGTGTTCGCCGCCGAGGTGCAGGACACGGTCGAGTTCTATGCTCGGCTGGGCTTCCGTCTCACCGAATATGCGGAGGAAGACGGGCCGAACGGGCGCATCGCCGCCGCCTGGATGCATCGCAAGGGCAACGTCCACGATTTCGCGATCACCAACGGCAAGGGCCCGCGGCTGCATCATTTCGCGTATTGGACGCCGACGGCGATGAACATCATCCATCTCTGCGATGTCATGGCCTCCGCAGGCTTCGTGAACAACATCGAGCGCGGCCCCGGCCGCCACGGCATTTCGAACGCGTTCTTCCTCTATGTGCGCGATCCCGATGGGCACCGCCTCGAACTCTACACCAGCGACTATTTCACCGGCGATCACGACCACGAACCGCTGCGCTGGTCGTTGCGCGATCCGCGCCGCCAGACATTGTGGGGCGCGCCGGCGCCACGCTCGTGGTTCGAGCAGGGCTCGCCATTTACGGGGCAAGCCGTGCGTGAGCCGAAATTCGTGGCCGACGTGCTGGTGGCGGATTAATGCGCGCGAAGAACTTTGAGTTCGTCGTCCCGGCCTAGTGCGCAATTGCGCACGGGGGGCCGGGACCCATAGCCACAGGGCGGAGTTTGGCGAAGACTCGTCGTTCGGTACTCCGACCGAACACAATCGATAAATCACGCGGTATGGGTCCCGGCCTTCGCCGGGACGACAAGGATAGCCACTCAATGAAGCTCCCTCGCCTCGCCACTTATTCCGTCAAGGGTGAAACCCGCTACGGCGCCGTCCTCGAGGGCGGCATCGTCGATCTCTCCGCGCGCTACGCAAAAGACTATCCGACGCTGCGCGAGGTCATCGCAGCGGGAAAGCTCGCGAGCCTCGCCGAAGAGGCCGCGGGCCGCACGCCGGTTCACGCGCTGGGCGAGATCACATGGCTGCCGCCGGTGCCGGCGCCGGAAAAGATCATCTGCATCGGCGTCAACTATCCCGACCGCAATGCCGAGTACAAGGACGGCCAGGACGCGCCGAAATATCCGAGCATGTTCATGCGCTCGCCCCGCTCTTTCGTGGGTCACGACACACCGCTGGTGCGGCCGCGCGCGTCAGCGCAGCTCGACTATGAGGGCGAGATCGTGCTGGTGATCGGCAAGCCCGGCCGGCACATTCCGGAAGGCTCGGCGCTCGATCACATCGCAGCGCTCACGCTCTGCAACGAAGGCTCGGTGCGCGACTGGCTGCGCCACGCAAAGTTCAACGTGACGCAGGGCAAGAATTTTGATTCGAGCGGCAGCCTCGGGCCCTGGCTCGTGCCTTACACCAAGGAAGCGCAGATCGCCGACATCCGTCTGACCACGCATGTCAACGGCGAGCTGCGGCAGGACGACCGTACCAGCCGGCTGATGTTTCCGTTCCGCTATCTCATCAGCTATATCTCGACCTTCGCGACGCTGGTCCCCGGCGACATCATCGTCACGGGCACGCCGACCGGCGCCGGTGCGCGGTTCGATCCACCGCGATACCTGAAGCCCGGCGACGTCATCGAGGTCGCGGCCGAGGGCATCGGATCTTTGCGCAACGGCGTCGTCGACGAAGCCTGACCAACAATCGAAGTGGAATGATGCAATGACCACCCTCACCGGCGGCGAAGCGATTGTAAGCGGCCTTGTCGCCCATGGCGTCGACACCGTGTTCGGCCTGCCCGGCGCGCAGGTCTACGGCCTGTTCGACGCGTTCCACCAGGCCCAGCTCAAGGTGATCGGCGCGCGGCACGAGCAGGCCTGCGGCTACATGGCGTTCGGCTATGCGCGCTCCAGCGGCAAACCCGGCGTGTTCAGCGTCGTGCCCGGCCCCGGCGTGCTCAACGCCAGCGCGGCGCTGCTCACCGCCTACGGCTGCAACGAGCCGGTGCTGTGCGTGACAGGCCAGGTGCCGACGCAGTTTCTGGGCAAGGGCCGCGGCCATCTGCATGAGATGCCGGACCAGCTAGCGACCCTGCGCACCTATGTGAAATGGGCCGACCGCATCGAACATCCCGGCAATGCCCCGACGACCGTGGCGCGCGCCTTCCAGGAGATGACCTCGGGCCGCCGCGGCCCCGCCTCGGTCGAGATGCCCTGGGACATTTTTACCCAGCGCGCCGACACAGCCGCAGCACAGGTGCTGGAGCCCCTGCCCGCACCCCGGCCCGATCCTGACATGATCAAACAGGCGGCTGCGCTGATCAAGGCCAGCAAGGCGCCGATGATCTTCGTCGGCAGCGGTGCGATCGAGGCGCGCGAGGAAATCCTCGAGCTCGCCGAGATGATCGATGCGCCCGTCGTGGCGTTCCGCAGCGGTCGCGGCATCGTCTCCAATGCGCACGAGCTCGGCCTCACCATGGCCGCCGCTTACAAGCTTTGGCCGAGGACGGACCTGATGATCGGCATCGGCTCGCGGCTCGAGCTGCCGACCATGTCACGCTGGCCCTATCGCCCCGACGGGCTGAAGAGCATCCGCATCGACATCGATCCCGTCGAGATGCGCCGCTTCATCTCCGACACCGCCATCGTCGCCGACGCCAAGACCGCGACAGCCGATCTCGCTGCCGCCGTCAGCAAGGCCGGCTACAGCAAGACCGCCGGCCGCCGCGCCGCGATCCGCGAGGCCACGGCGACCGCGCAAGAGGAAATCCAGCGCGTCCAGCCGCAAATGGCGTATCTCAACATTTTGCGCGAGGTGCTGCCGGCAAATGCGATCGTGACTGATGAGCTGTCGCAGTTCGGCTTTGCCTCGTGGTACGGCTTTCCGATCTACCAGCCGCGCACCTTCATCACCTCGGGCTATCAGGGTACGCTCGGCTCGGGCTTCCCGACCGCGTTAGGAGCCAAGGTTGCAAATCCGGACAGGCCGGTCGTCGCGATCACCGGCGACGGCGGCTTCATGTTCGGTGTGCAGGAGCTTGCCACCGCCGTACAGTTCAACATCGGCGTGGTGACGCTGGTGTTCAACAACAATGCTTACGGCAATGTCCGCCGCGACCAGCGCGAGCGCTTTGACGGCCGCGTGGTGGCATCCGACCTCGTCAATCCGGACTTCGTCAAGCTTGCGGAATCCTTCGGTGTTGCAGCAGCGCGCGTCACCGCGCCCGATCAGTTCAAGGCGGCGATGGAGAAGGCGCTTAGCCACGGCGGGCCGTATCTGATCTCGGTCGAGGTGACCAGGGATTCCGAAGTCAGCCCGTGGGCGTTCATTCACCCGCCGAAGCCGTAAACCTCAGCGCGTCCTGCGGAACGTGAGATTGATCCGCTTCCGGCCCAGCAGTGCATGCTCGCCCTCGGCGAGCGGCGCGACGCCGTGAAAGGCGAGCCGGCTCGGTCCGCCCCAGACCACGACGTCGCCATGGACCAGCCGGTAGCGCCGCGGCTTGTCGGCGCGCGCCAGGCCGCCGAACAGGAAGGTCGCGGGCAGGCCGAGCGAGACCGAGACGATCGGTGCCGAATAATCCAGCTCGTCCTTGTCCTGATGCAGCGACAGCCGCGTGCCGGGCTCGTAGCGATTGACGAGGCAGGCATCGGGCGCAAAGTTCTGGAAGCCAGCCTGCTCCGCGGCGCGGCGGGCGAGATCACGGAGCACGGGCGGCATCGTCGGCCATGGCGCGCCGGTTCGCGGGTCGATGGGATCGTAGCGATAGCCGGTGTGATCGGTGATCCAGCCGCGCTCGCCGCAATTGGTCATGGCGACCGACATCAGATGACCGCCGGGCGTGGTCATGCGGCGGAACGGCGACTGCGCCACGACCGCGCGCACGGCTTCGATCAGATCGCGCTCGATCGGCTTGACGAAGCCGCGCAGCAGCACGGCGCCGTCGGCGATCGCCTCGCGCGACGGCTGCGCCTCGGCAACGCTGTCGAACAGATCAGCCGTCAATCGTCCCACTCATTTGGCATCATGGAAGATCACACCCAGCGTGTGGCGTTGGCCGGACCTGATACGGCTGACGCCATGGCGCAGGTTAACGCGGTATGTGCCGCGCGTCCCCTGCACCGGGCGATGATGCACAGCGAAGGCAACCGCGTCGCCCTGCGCCAGCGGCACCACCTCGGCGCGGGACTGCATGCGTGGTCGCTGCTCGGTCAGCACGAACTCGCCGCCGCTGAAATCCCGACCCGGCTCGGATAGGAGGATCGCGACCTGGAGCGGAAACACGTGCTCGCCATAGAGGTCCTGGTGCAGGCAATTGTAGTCGCCGGCTTCATATTGCAGCAGCAACGGCGTCGGCCGTGCCTGCCCCGCCTCATGGCAGCGCTTGAGGAACGCCGCATGCGCGGCGGGATAGCGGATGTCGATCCCCATCGACTCGTTCCAGCGATTGGCGACGCCTTGGAGATGGGCATAAAGCGCCGGCCGCAGCTGCGCGATCAGGTCGGGGAGCGGATAGGCGAAATATTTGTACTCGCCGCGGCCAAAGCCGTGGCGGCCCATGACGACGCGGCTGCGGAAGTTCGCATCGTCGGGATAGAGCTCGGCGACGGCGTTGCATTGGTCGGGGGTGAGCAGGCCCTTCAGGACGGCGCAGCCCTGGGAGTCGAGCTCGGCGGTGATCTGGGGCCAGTCGAGGGCGTCGACGCGGGCGGCGGGGTCGACGGATGGCGTATGGGCTGATTTGCGTGCTGTTGCTGTCATGATCATGACTTTCGCAAGACCGCCGAGCCTTCCGCCACCCGATTCCCGACTCTCTCCCCGTCATTGCGAGGAGCTCGCGACAAAATTGCGTAACAATTTTGCGCTGATACGACGAAGCATCCAGACTGGTTCCCGCGGAGGGATTCTGGATTGCTTCGCTTCGCTCGCAATGACGGTGGGGAAGCGCCTCAGCCCCGCACCGGCAGCGTGGTCACGTCATATCCGTGCTTGATCGTCCGCTTCAGCACGGGATCCTCCAGCTCGAAATCGAAGCGATCGGCAGGCCGGATGCCGCCCTTGGCCGCAAACGTGCCGCCGAACATGGCGCAGCCGTCGGGGAATTTCCCGCCCTCGAAGCCCCGCGTGATGAGGTCGTTGACCGGCAGCATCGCATCCAGCGTGCCCTCCTGGTAGAGCACGCGCTCGCCCTTGATCGTAGCGTAGGAGCGCAGGATCATCTTGTCCCAGTGGCCGATGACGTCATCGAGTTCCCACAGCGTGGACGCTATCGGCTTGTCGCACATCTGCTTGGAGACGGTGACGTTGTAGGCCTCGACCTTGCGGTCGGTATGGTCTGAGCCGCAGCCGACGAAGATGCGGCCCTGCCAGCCGATCAGCACGAACTCGACCTCGCCGCTGGAATCGCCGCCGCAGCATTCGATGCTGTCTTCCATGGTCAGCCGCCGCGCCGAGGCGCGGTAGTAGATCGGCGTTGAGGCCGGCCGGGCGATGCCGACGGCTTCCAGCTCGGCGATGTGCTTGTCGCGCGCGACGGGATCGCGGCCGGTCCAGCCGGCGATGACCATCTGGTCGATCGCCAGCGTCAGCGGCGTGGTGGCGTCCTGGGCGTCGACGGTGAAAGTCAGGTCAAACACGAATAACGGCCTCCATGCCGGCAGCAAGTTCAAAGATGCGACGATCGGATCCACCCGCGCCTGCAAGCATCAGGCCGACCGGGACGTCGCCCTCGCGATGTGCCGGCAGCGAGATGGCGCAGCCGTCGATCATGTTGATCAGGGTGCAATTGCGCAGCGCGCGCAGGTTTTGGGTGGTGAATGCCTTGTCGTCGGCAAGATCAGCGATCTTCGGCGGCGTGTTGGCGGTGGTCGGCAGCACCAGCGCGTCATAAGGCGCGATGCGCGCATTGACGCGGGCGATCAGCGAGCGGCGCTCGTTGAGGAGGTCGATGTAGTCGGCCGCGCTCTGCGCCTCGCCGCGCATGATGCGCACGGAGACTCTGGGATCGTAGACGTCACCCTTGGACGTGATGAGATAGCGATGCCAGGCATAGCTTTCGGACGCGGCAAAGCCGCCTTTGGCATTCATCGGGCCGATGTCGTGGAACTCGGCCATCTCGATGCGCTCGATGATGGCGCCGTGATCGGCGAGCGATTTCAGCGCGCGCTCGAAGGTATCAGTCACCGCCGCGTCGAGATCGTCCAGCGCGATCGTGGTCGGCACCGCGAGCCGCATGCCTTTCACGGGACGCGGCTTCAGAGCGACGATCGGCTCGTTCGCGAGCACGGCGTCGAGAATGGCACAGCAGCTGACCGATCGTGCCAAAGGCCCGATGCTGTCGAGCGAGAACGACAGCGGCACAGAGCCGTCGAGCGGAACGCGGCGCTGCGTCGGCTTGTAGCCGACGATGCCGTTATAGGCCGCCGGAATCCGGCAGGAGCCGCCGGTGTCGGTGCCGAGCGCACCGTGCGCCATGCCGTCGAGCACGGACACCGCGGCGCCAGAAGACGAGCCGCCAGGCACATGCCCCTCGGCCCGGTTCCAGGCGCCCTTCGGCGTGCCGTAATGCGGATTGATGCCGATGCCGGAATAGGCGAACTCGGTCATGTTGGTCCGCCCGATCACGACGAAGCCAGCCTTGCGCAGCCGCGCCACGGTGGCGGCATCCTGCTCGGCCGGCGGGGAGTCGTCGAGGGCGCGGGAGCCGGCGCGCGTCACCTGGCCCTTGATGTCGAACAGATCCTTGATCGAGATCGGGATACCGGCATAGCGCGACGGCGCGGCCTTGGCCTTGCGCAAGCCGTCCATCGCATCCGCGGTTACGAGCGCGGCGTCCTTGTCGACATGGATGAAGGTGCGCTGGCCCTCGCCGGCGGGATCGGCGATTTTGGCGATGCACGCCTCGACCAGTTTTCGGGAGGTGGTGCGGCCGCTTTCGAGGTCGTCAGCGAGCTTCGCCAGTGTCGGAAAATCGGGCATGTCTGTCTCACGGAATATTGCGCGCGCAATCTATAGCGCCGGCTCAGTTCGACACAAGCACTGTGCGCATGATGTCATGCATGCTGCCTGCTGGACCGTTGACGCACTATAGCCGATTGTCGCATCAAGATCGAAACAGGCGGGCATGAAGCCTGTCCATGAGGAGGGCGTTCCGAGATGGCCGAACCGCAGCGCGCGCGACCGAAACCGACGCCGGAAACCCAGCATTTCTGGGACGGCACGAAAGCGGGCGAATTGCGCCTGCAGCGCTGCGACGCCTGCGCGCATGTCTATTTCCCGCCGCGCCCGTTCTGCCCGTCCTGCGCCTCGCGCAAGGTCAGTGTCTTCAGGGCGAGCGGCAAGGGCTTTCTCTATAGTTACGTGATCAACCACCGCCCCGCCGCGCCCGGCTTCACGCCGCCTTACGCGATCGCGGTGGTCGAATTGGCCGAAGGGCCGCGGATGATGAGCAACATAATCGATTGCCCACAGACACCGGAGGCGCTCGAGCTCGACATGAAGCTCGAGGTCGCGTTCGAGGCACTTGACGACAAGATCACCCTCCCCGTGTTCCGTCCGGCGAAGGGGTAAACCATGCGCAAGAACCAGGTTGCCGTCGTCGGCGCGGCCGAGACCACCGAGCTCGGCGTCATCCCCAACGTCTCGCAGCTCCAGCTTCACGCGGATGCGGCGCTCAACGCTATCACCGATGCCGGGCTGAAGCTCTCGGACATTGACGGTTTTGCCACCGCGGTCGAGACGCCGCAGCAGGTCTGCCACTATCTCGGCATCAAACCGACCTGGGTGGACGGCACCTCGGTCGGCGGCTGCTCCTTCATGCTGCACGTCCGCCACGCCGCGGCGGCGATCGAGGCCGGCTTGTGCAAGACCGTGCTGATCACGCATGCCGAGAGCGGCAAGTCGATGATCGGCAAGGCGCCGCGCTCGATCCCCGCCGACAGCCTGCAAGGCCAGTTCGAGGCGCCCTACGGCGTCTACGGCCCGCCGAGCATGTTCCCGATCCCCGTGCTGCGCTTCATGAAGACCTACGGCATCACGCATGAGCAGCTCGCCTCAGTCGCGGTCGTCCAGCGCGAATGGGCGGCGAAGAATCCGCGCGCGATGATGAAGGACCCGATCACGGTCGCCGACGTCCTCAACTCGCGCATGATCGCCTATCCGTTCCGCCTGCTGCAATGCTGCCTCGTCACCGACGGCGGCGGCGCGCTGATCCTGACCTCGGCCGACCGCGCCAAGGACTTTCCGCGCAGGCCCGTCTACATCATGGGCACCGGCGAGAGCGTCGAGACGCCGATGGTCAGCCAGATGGAGACGTTCAACTCCTCGCGCGCGTTCAAGACCGCGGGCCCCCTTGCGTTCAAGGAGGCCGGCATCGCCCACAAGGACGTCGATCATCTCATGATCTACGATGCGTTCGCGCATCTTCCGCTGTTCGGCCTCGGCGATCTCGGCTTCATGCCGCACGAGGAGACCGGCAAGTTCATCGCGGACGGCAACACGCGCCCAGGCGGTAAGCTGCCGCTCAACACCAATGGCGGCGGATTGAGCTACATGCATTCGGGCATGTACGGCATGTACGCGCTCCAGGAGAGCGTGCGCCAGATGCGCGGCATTGCGCCGGCACAGGTCGCCAACGCGAAGATTTCGGTGTGCCACGGCGTTGGTGGCATGTTCGCCGCCAGTGGCACGATCGTGTTTACGAACGAGAGGTAGTGGCGGTCATTCCGGGATGCGCAGAAGGCGCAGGCCCGGAATCCATAGCCACGATCGGGAGTATGGATTCCGGGCTCGCGCCAAGAGGCGCGCCCCGGAATGACGACGGAATTTGGAACGGCTAGCGGAGAACCCACATGACAAAATCACTGCAGGACAAGGTCATCATCGTCACCGGCGCAGGCCGTGGCATCGGGCGTGAGATCGCCCTGCTTTGCGCAGCCGAAGGCGCCAAGGTCGTCGTCAACGATCCCGGCGGGGCCGCCGACGGCGCCGGTTCGAGCGCTACGCCCGCCGAGGAGGTGGTCGAGGAGATCAAGAAGCGCGGCGGCATCGCCGTGCCCAACTTCGAGTCGGTGGCGGAAGCCGTCCCGGCGAGCAAGATCGTGAAGACCGCGACCGATCATTTCGGCCGGCTTGACGGCGTCGTCAACAATGCCGGCATCCTGCGCGACATGATCTTTCACAAGATGAGCGTGGAAGCGTTCGAGGCCGTCATCAAGGTGCATCTGATGGGCTCGTTCTACGTCAGCCACGCCGCCGCACGCATCTTCCGCGAGCAGGAGTCTGGCTCCTTCGTGCACTTCACCTCGACCTCGGGCCTGATCGGTAACTTTGGCCAGGCCAACTACGCTGCCGCCAAGCTCGGCATCATCGGGCTCTCTAAATCTATCGCACTCGACATGGGCCGCTTCAACGTCCGCTCGAACTGCGTCTCGCCGTTCGCCTGGACCCGCATGATCGGCACCATCCCGACTGAGACCGAGGCCGAGAAGGCGCGCGTCGAGAAAATCAAGCAGATGGGTCCGGAGAAGATCGCGCCGATCTGCGCCTATCTACTCTCCGATGCCGCCAAGGATGTCTCCGGCCAGATCTTTGGCGCGCGCATGAACGAGCTGTTCCTGTTCAGCCAGAACCGCCCGCTGCGCTCGGTGCATCGGAGCGAAGGCTGGACGCCGCAGTCGATTGCGGAACATGGCATGCCGGCGCTGAAGGGCTCGTTCTACAAGCTCGACCGCTCCGCCGACATTTTTCCGTGGGATCCGGTGTAAAGGTCGCGGTTTATGACCTCCGCCTCCTCCACGCGTCATGGCCGGGCTTGTCCCGGCCATCCACGCCTAACCCCGCGGCACGAAGAACGTGGATGCCCGGGACAAGCCCGGGCACGACGGCTGAGTGTGTGGCCGTAGCGGCGCCCTACCCCGTATTCCTTAACCCCGCCGAGATGCCGTTGATCGTCAGCTGAATCCCGCGCAGCACCTGCTCATCCGGGTTCTGCGTGCGGTGCGCCCTCAACAGCTCGACCTGCACGTGGTTGAGCGGGTCGAGATAGGGGAAGCGATGACGCACGGAGCGCTCCAGCAGCGGATTGCCTTGCAGCAGCCGGTCCTGATCCATGATGTCGAGCAACGTCTCGATGCAGGAATGCCATTCGCGGCGGATGCGGCCGAAGATCTTTTCGCGCAGGGCTTCGTCCGGCACCAGCTCCGCATAGCGCGAGGCGATCGCGATCGAGCTTTTCGCCAGCACCATGTCCATGTTCGACAACAGCATGCGGAAGAACGGCCATTCCTTGTAGAGCTCTTTCAGGAACGGCATGCCCTTGTCGGGATGCTCCGCGATCCATTGCTCCACTGCGCTGCCAAAGCCGTACCAGCCCGGCAGCATCAGGCGGCATTGCGCCCAGGAGAACACCCAGGGGATGGCACGCAAATCCTCGATCGCGCGGGTCTTCTTGCGCGAGGCCGGGCGGCTGCCGATGTTGAGCGTCGCGATCTCGTTGATCACGGTCGAGGACCAGAAATATTCGACGAAGCCGTCGGTCTCGTAGACGAGGCCGCGATAGGCTTTGAAGGCGAGATTTGAAAGCTCGTCCATCGCAGTGAGATATTCGCGGCGCGGCGCGCTCTGGCTCGGCTGCAACAGGCTTGCATCCAGCGTCGCCGCCGCCAGGATCTCGAGATTGTTGCGGCCGACCTCCGCGTTGGAATATTTCGACGAGATGATCTCGCCCTGCTCGGTGATGCGGATCTGGCCGTTCACCGCCCCGCCCGGCTGCGCGACGATGGCGTCATAGCTCGGTCCGCCGCCGCGGCCGACCGAGCCGCCGCGGCCGTGGAACAGGCGCAGGCGGACGCCGTGGCGCTCGAATACGTCGACGAGGCCGATCTCGGCCTTGTAGAGCTCCCAGCCCGAGGTGACGAAGCCGCCATCCTTGTTCGAGTCGGAATAGCCGAGCATGACCTCCTGGACGCTACCGCGGCTATCGACGAGGCGGCGGTAATCGTGCAGCGACAGCATGCGATCCATGATGCCGCTCGACGCCTGCAAATCCTCGATGGTCTCGAACAGCGGCACGATGTTGATGGCGCTGCGCCCGGAGGGATGGACCAGGCCCACCTCCTTCAGCAGCACCGCGACCTCGAGCATGTCAGACATGCTCTTGCACATCGAGATGATGCATTGGGGAATGGCGTCCGAGCCGAACTTCGCATGCGCCTCCGCAGCCGCATGGAAGACGTTGAGCTCGCCCATGGTCTCGTCGCTGTACTTGACGAACGGCGAGACCAGCGCGCGCGTAGAGCGCAATTCGTTGGTGAGCAGCGAGATGCGTGCGTCCTCGCCGAGGGCGAGATAGGACAT
This sequence comes from Bradyrhizobium ganzhouense, assembly GCF_049949285.1. Classification (NCBI taxonomy): domain Bacteria; kingdom Pseudomonadati; phylum Pseudomonadota; class Alphaproteobacteria; order Hyphomicrobiales; family Nitrobacteraceae; genus Bradyrhizobium; species Bradyrhizobium ganzhouense. Next base: position 3,072,950 of record NZ_CP181318.1, on the reverse strand, counting down.
GCCGGGATTGGCCGCATCCATCAGCTCTGCGATGGTGCGTTCGTGCACCGCCGAGTTCTGCCGGATATCGAGCCGCGCCAGGTGGAAGCCGAAGCAATCCACCGCGCGGCGCAACAACCGCAGCCGGCCGCGCGCGATGACGCGGGCATTGTTGGAGATCAGCGAGCGGTGCAGCACGTCGAGATCGGCCTGCAATTCCCTGACGCTCTCATAAGGCGCGCCCTTGCCGACGGGACGGCGGGTGATCTCGACCTCGAGCTTTTCGGCCGTGGCCGTCAGGCGGGCATAGATGCCGGAGACCGCGAGGCGATAGGGCTCGCCGCTCCGGTGCGGCGAGGTATCGGGCGAACGCTCCGCCAGCGTGCGCAGCTCCTCGGACACGTCGGCGAGATGGGCCGCGATCGACAGCTCGGAGCCGAGCACGTGCAGTTCTTCCAGATAGAACTGCATCACCCGGCTGGACTGGAGCCGCAGCGTACCGCGCATCACGTCGGCGGTCACAAACGGATTGCCGTCACGGTCGCCGCCGATCCAGCTGCCCATGCGCAGGAACGAGGCGAGTTCGCTGGCGGCCTGCTCGCCGCCCTCCTCCAGCTTGTCTTCCAGCGCGTTGACCAGCCGCGGTACTTCACGAAGGAAAGTGTAGTCGTAGAACGACAGGCCGTTGGCGACCTCGTCGAGCACGGTGAGCTTGGTCCGGCGCAACAAATTGGTCTGCCACAGCGTCAGCACCTCGCGGCGCAGCTGCTCGTCGCTGGCGGCGGCTTCATCCTCCGTCAGCGCAACCCGCTCGCGGCGGTCAAGCAGGCCGGCGACCTCCATCTCGCGGTCCATGGTGCTCTTGCGGCGAACCTCCGTGGGGTGCGCCGTCAGGACGGGACTGACGAGCGCGCTCTTGAAGAAATGGCGCAGTACGTCGGTGCCGATTCCTGCACCCCTGGCCTTGGCCAGAGTCTCTGCCAGCACGCCCGAGCCGTTGGCCGCACTGCGGGCGCGCATCTGGCGGATGTTGTTCTGATCTTCGGCGATGTTGGCGAGGTGGGAGAAATAGCTGAAGGCGCGGACGATCCGCACCGTATCCGAGGTCGACATGCCGTCGAGGATCTGCTCGAGCTCGCGTCGGGCGAGCCGGTCCTCGTCGCGGTGGAACCGGATCGAGGTCTGCCGGATGCGCTCGACCAGGTCGAACACATCTGCGCCCTCCTGGTCGCGCACGGTGTCGCCCAGGATGCGCCCGAGCAGGCGGATGTCGTCGCGCAGCCGCGCATCAGCCTCCAGCGCCTGGGCGTCCTCAGGCCTGTTCGGGCGAAGATCGGTGGCGTCGGATGGTACGGTCTGGAGGGACATGGCTTGCTCTCCCTGTAGAGCTCCCAATGGCTCCCCGGCCTACGGAGTGTGCAAGTTTTTTGCCGCAGCGCAAGATGAAGTTGGGGGCGGCGCACACCGAGGGTGGAGCTAGGCCGGCACGATCACCTTGCCGATCGGCCAGAGCGCGATGCCCGCGAGCTTCAGATGGGCCCAGGCGAAGGGAATGCCGATGATGGTGATGGCGAAGATCACGGCCGTCAGGACGTGGCCGAGCGCCAGCCACCAGCCGGCCAGCACGAGCCAGATGATGTTGCCGATCACCCCGAGCGGGCCGGTGCCGATATCGCCAGCCCCAGTGACCTCGTCGCGGCTGACCGCTCGCGACCCGAATGGCAGCAGGGCGTAGACGGCGATATTGAACGCCGCCCGCGCCCAGGGCAGGCCGATGATGGTGATGGCCATGATGACGGACGCCACCAGCCAGCCGAATGCCATCCAGGCACCGCCGATGAGAATCCAGATGACGTTGAGCAGAATGGAAACGGGGGCCATGGTTTTATCCCGGGGTCGATGACCCCGCCTATATAGGAGTGAAAATCGTCGCTGCGAAGATGCCCATCGACCGCCGCGTGTGACTGCCTCAAATGGCGTCACCCGTTCTCTACTTCATCGATTTGACGCACGCGGCGACCAGAATGGCACGGCGCTTGAACCATTCGGCAGGCGTTGCTGTCGCGGCCATTGGAGCCGGGGGATTCACATGTCCAATTTCGTCATCGAGGAAGGCCTGCCCTATCCGCTGGGTGCCCATTGGAGCGGCCAGGGCACGAACTTCGCGGTGTTTTCGGCCAATGCCACCAAGGTGGAAGTCTGCCTGTACGATGGCGATCGCGAAACGCATCGATTCGAGCTGCCGGAATATACCGACCAAGTCTTCCACGGATACATCGCCGGCGTCGGTCCAGGCACCTTTTACGGCTACCGCGTCTACGGGCCCTATCAGCCCGACGCCGGTCACCGTTTCAATCCCAACAAGCTGCTGCTCGATCCCTACGCCCGCGCACATGCCGGTAGCTTGAACTGGAATCCGGCCGTGTTCGGCTACAAGATGGAGACGGGCGACGACCGCACCTTCGACGAACGCGACAGTGCGCCGTTCATGCCGAAATGTGTTGTGGTCGATCCTGATTTCGACTGGCAGGCCGAGGCGGCCCGTCAGAACGTCCACTGGGACGAGACCATCGTCTACGAGACCCATGTCAAGGGGTTCACGAAGAAGCACCCGGGTGTACCGGAGAACCTGCGCGGCACCTATGCCGGCTTCGCCGCGCCGGAGCTGATCGGCCATCTGACATCGCTCGGCGTGACCTCGATCGAGCTGCTGCCCGTGCATTCCTTCATCAACGACGACAATCTTCTGAAGAAGAACCTGGTCAATTACTGGGGCTACAACACCATCGGCTTCTTCGCGCCCGACCCGCGCTACGCATCGGACGTGCCGAACAGTCTGCGCGAGTTCAAGGAGATGGTCTCGAAGCTGCACGGCGCCGGGCTCGAGGTGATCCTCGACGTCGTCTACAACCACACGGCCGAAGGCAACGAGCTCGGGCCGACGCTGTCCTTCAAGGGCATCGATAATGCCAGCTATTATCGCCTCCTGCCCGACCGGAAGCGCTATTACATCAACGACACCGGCACCGGAAACACCGTCAATCTGTCCCATCCGCGCGTGATCCAGATGGTGATGGATTCCTTGCGCTACTGGGCCGGGCACATGCATATCGACGGCTTTCGCTTCGATCTCGGCACCATCCTCGCGCGCGAGGTCTACGGCTTCGACGAGCAGAGCGGATTTCTGAAGGCGATGGATCAGGATCCGTTGCTCTCGACCGTCAAGCTGATCGCCGAGCCCTGGGACTGTGGACCCGGTGGCTACCAGGTTGGCGGCTTCCCGCCAGGCTGGGCCGAGTGGAACGATAAATATCGCGACACCGTCCGCGACTATTGGCGCGGCGAGGCGCCGCCGTCCGTGCTCGCCTCGCGGTTCCTTGGCTCGGGCGACATCTTCGGCCGCTGGGGCGGCCGTCGCTCATGGGCGAGCGTCAACTTCATCACGGCTCATGATGGTTTCACGCTGAACGATTGGGCGAGCTACAACGACAAGCACAACGAAGCCAATGGCGAGGGCAACCGCGACGGCAATTCCAGCAACCGCTCCTGGAACTGCGGCGTCGAAGGCCCGACCGATAGCAAGGATATTATTGCCCTGCGCGAGCGGCAGAAGCGTAACATGCTGGCGACCCTGTTGCTTTCGCAGGGAACGCCGATGCTGCTCGGCGGCGACGAGTTTGGCCGGACGCAACAGGGCAACAACAACGCCTATTGCCAGGACAGCGATATCTCCTGGTTCGACTGGACGATGGGCGAGGATGCGCAAAAGCTGCTCGCCTTCACCAAGCGGGTGATCCAGCTCAGGCGCGACTACCCCATCCTGCGGCGCAGCCGCTTCCTCACGGGCGCGCATGATACACAACTCGACATCCGCGACGTCGTCTGGGTCAATGCCACCGGCAGCGAGATGTCGAGCGCGGATTGGGAGAGCGGCTGGCAAAAATGCTTCGGCGTCGTGCTCGACGGCCGCGCGCGCAAGACCGCGATCCCGCGCCGTGGTGAGGACGACAGCGTGCTGATCATCCTCAACAGCTATGAGGGCGAGGTCGACTTCAAGCTGCCGCACACCACGGCGGGCCCATGCTGGTCGCTGCTGCTCGACACGAATGTCGGCGACGGCGCATCCGGTGCCCGGTTCGAGTTCGACGGCATCTACAAGGTGCCGGGCCGGTCGTTCCTGCTGTTCGTTGGCGGGGAGCTGGCGTAGAGCGCCTTCGCTATCGTAGCCCGGATGGAGCGAAGCGAAATCCGGAGTTTTAAACGCGAGCACCGCCCCGGATTGCGCTACGCTCCATCCGGGCTACAAGGCCTTCAAATCTTTCGCCCCGCCTGCTCCCAATAGGGATCGCGCAGCCGGCGTTTGAAGATTTTCCCGGAGTCTTCGCGCGGCAGCCCCGTGCGGATTTCGATGTGCTTCGGCACCTTGTAATCGGCGAGCGAGCCCTTCAGCCGCGCGCGGATGCCGGCGGCATCGAGCGTGATGCCCGGTTGCGGCTCGACCACGGCCATCAACGCCTCGCCGAACTCGGCATCCGGAATGCCGAACACCGCGCAATCATGCACGCCGGGCACGGCGTGCAGCACGGATTCAATCTCGGCCGGATAGATGTTGACGCCGCCAGAGATCACCATGTCGCGCTTGCGATCGCAGATGAAGACATAACCGTCTTCGTCGATATAACCGACGTCGCCCGAGGTGATGAATCCGTCGCGGTCGATCTCGGCGCGCTTCTCGGGCTTGTTGTGATAGGTAAAGTCGGCCATCCCGGCCATGCGGGAATAGATCTCGCCGATCTCGCCGACGCCCAGCACGCGTCCGTCTTCGCCGAGGAAGCGCAGCTCCGCGCCGGGCGATATCTTGCCGACCGTGCCGGGCTTCTTCAGCGCGTCCTCGGAGGTCGCAAAGGTGACGGCGCTGGATTCGGTCGAGCCGTAGAATTCATAGATCACCGGCCCCCACCATTCGATCATGGCGCGCTTGACGTCGGCTGGGCATGGCGCGGCGGCGTGAATGATGTGGCGGAGCGAGGAGACGTCGTATTTCTTGCGCACCGCCTCCGGCAGCTTCATCAGGCGGATGAACATAGTCGGCACCATGAAGATGGTGTCGATTGTGTACCGCTCGATCAGCTGCAGAAACTCTTCCGGCTCGAAGCGCGGCATCAGCACCAGCGCGCCGCCGAGTTTTCCGGCACGAATGCCGAACGAGTTCGGCGCGGAATGATAGAGCGGGCCCGGCAGGATCGCGCGGGCGCCGGGCTTCAGTCCGTAGATCATCGCGCGCATGCGTTCACCGGCCGCCTGCTGATCCGCCGTCGGCGCGTTGCGGCGCACGCCCTTGGGATGGCCAGTCGTCCCCGACGTGTAGATCATGTTCATCGGCTGCGGCACGACCGGGCCGTCATAGGGCTGGTACTGCGCGAGCCAAGGCTCGAAATCGATCGCGAAGTCCGGCGTCGTCAGGTGATCGGAATCGATCTTGTAGTTCTTCAAAATCTCCGGCGGCGTCGGCACGCTGAGCACCGTGACGCCCTTCGGAATCGCATCGCGCAGGGCGTGCAGCATGTCGGCATGTCCGATCAGCACGGACGTACCGGTATCACCAAGGATGTAATTGATCTCCTCCGGCTTGAAATGCCAGTTGATCGGCACGCCATAGGCGCCGAGCCGCATCGCAGCGTAAGCGGCTTCCACAAACGCGATGTCGTTGCGCATCAGTATGCAGACGCAATCGCCCTGCTTGACGCCGATCTTGGCGAAGCCGCTTGCGATGCGGTCGGCGCGATTGGCGACCTCGGCGTGGGCGCGACGGCGCTCGCCGGAGACGATGCCGAGGAATGGGGGCGTTTCGCTCATTTTTGTTTTCCGATCTTTCGTCGGGTTAAGAGACGTGGACAACACTCAGGTCGTCATTCCGGGGCGATGCGCAGCATCGAGCCCGGAATCCATTTCACCGCAGACTATGCGGCTCGATGGATTCCGGGCCTGCGCCTACGGCGCATCCCGGAATGACGGCGCCGCTAATCCGCATACTTCGCTGCACGCTTCTCCAGATTCGACCGCACCGCTTCGGTCTGGTTCGCGCTGCCGATCAGCTTCTGCTGCTCGACGGATTCGGCGAGCAGCGCGGGGCCCGGATCGACCGAGAGATTGTTGAGCAGGCGCTTGGCGGCGCGGATCGCATCGGGGCTCTTGCCGGCGATCTCGCGCGCGACTTCGAGCGCTGCGGCGCGCGGATCATCGCAGATGCGTGTGGCGAGGCCATACGTCATCGCCTCCTGCGCGGAGAAGATGCGGCCGGTGTAAGTGAGATCGCGCAAGATGTCGTCGCGCACCAGCGAGGCCAGGATCGGCGTGCCCGCCATGTCAGGCACGAGGCCCCATTTGATTTCCATCACCGACATCCGCGCATCGGGTGCGAGAAAACGCATGTCGGCGCCGAGCGAGAGCTGGAAGCCGCCGCCGAAGGCAACGCCATGCACGGCCGCGATCACGGGAACCGGAAGCTGGCGCCATCCCCATACCGCCTGTTGCGGAAAGTTCGCCTGACCGTGCGTCCGCTTGGTGAGATCGCGATTTTCGCCACCCGGAATTCCGTTGCCGCCCTTCTCCTTCATGGCGGCAAAGCGCCCCATGTCGAGGCCGGCGCAGAAGGCGCGGCCCTCGCCGGACAGCACGACGACGCGCACGCCTTTTTCCTGCGAAAGCCGCTCGGTTGCCGCAACAAGGGCCTCGAACATGGCCTGATCGAGCGCATTCATCTTGTCTGCGCGCACCAGGCGCACGTCGGCGACGCCTTCCGAGATCGAGATCGAGACGCGCTCTTCCATGGATGAATTCTCCCCTGTTCCTGTTCGGTGCCGCTTTACAGAAAGCTGTCGGCCGGATTTAGTCAATCGACCAATTAACTGACAATCCGTACGGGAGAAACAGCCATGTTCAAGGAAAATCTTCTGGCTGGCAGGAACATCCTTGTCACCGGTGGCGGCACAGGGCTCGGCAAATCGATGGCGGCGCGCTTTCTCCAGCTCGGTGCCGAGGTGCACATCTGCGGCCGGCGCAAGATCGTCTGCGACGAGACCGCGACCGAGCTGATGGCCGAATATGGCGGCCGCGTCACCAGCCACGGCGTCGACATCCGCAATGCGCTCGCGGTCGAGGAGATGATCGAGACCATTTTTCGCGATGCGCCGCTGACCGATCTCATCAACAACGCAGCCGGTAATTTCATCTCGCGCAGCGAAGAACTTTCGCCGCGCGGCTTCGATGCGGTCGCCAACATCGTCATGCACGGCACGTTCTATGTGACGCATGCGGTCGGCAAGCGCTGGATCGCCTTGAAGCAACCCGGCAACGTCGTGTCGATCACCGTGACCTGGGTGCGCAACGGCTCGCCTTACGTGGTGCCGTCGGCGATGAGCAAGTCGGCGATCCATGCGATGACGATGTCGCTCGCGACCGAATGGGGCCGCTACGGTATCCGCCTCAACACCATCGCACCAGGCGAGATCCCGACCGAGGGCATGAGCAAGCGCATCAAGCCCGGTGATGAAGCCGGCGCCCGCACCAAGGCGATGAACCCGATGGGCCGCGTCGGCACCATGGAGGAGCTGCAGAACCTCGCGGTGTTCCTGATTTCCGGCGGCTGCGACTGGATCACCGGCGAAACCATCGCCATGGACGGCGCCCAGGCGCTCGCGATGGGCGGCAATTTCTACCAGCTCCGCGACTGGAGCGACGACGACTGGAAAACCGCGCGCGAGAGCATCGTGGCGCAAAACGAGAAGGACCGGGCGAAGCGGGGGTAGTTGTTGTCGTCCCGGCGAAGGCCGGGACCCATATCCCCAGGGAGACATTTGGCGAAGGCTGGTCATGACCGGTCTTCGCCAAATTGCGTTTTGTGGCTATGGGTCCCGGCCTTCGCCGGGACGACGATGTTGAAATTCCAGTGCCCCTCCTCCCATCTTGTCTTCACCCGCGGATGACGCCACACTCCGCGGCATAAAAACAAAACGCCGACGGGAGAAACATGACCACACAGCCATTGGCGAATCTTGCCGACATGGTGCGAGAGCGCGCGACGAGCCGCGGCAACGCCACCGCCTATGAGTTCGAGGGCCGCGTCACCAGCTTTGCCGAGTTCGACGTCAAGACCAACAAGGTCGCGAATGCGCTCATTGCGATGGGCGTCAAGAAGGGCGACCGCATCGCCTATCTCGGCAAGAACAGCGATCTCTATTTCGAGCTGCTGATGGGCGCGATGAAGGCCGGCGTGGTGATGGCGCCGGTGAACTGGCGGCTGGCGGGCCCCGAGGTCGCCTTCATCGTCTCGGATTGCAAGGCGCCGGTGCTATTCGTGGGGCCGGAGTTCATCACGCAGGTCCACCAGATCAAGGACCAGCTGACCGGCGTGCGTAGCGTCATCACCACCGAAGGCGGCGCGCCGGAATGGCAGGATTTTACAGCGTGGCGCGATGCGCAGAGCGGCGACGATCCCAAGGTGCCGATCGACACCAGGGACATCGCAATCCAGCTCTACACGTCCGGCACGACAGGCAAGCCGAAGGGCGCGATGCTGTCGCATGCAAACTTTCTCAACCTCGTGCAGACCGGAAACGCCGAGGACAAGCCGGAGTGGAACCGGTGGTCGACCAACGATGTGTCGCTGGTGGCGATGCCGATCTTCCATATCGGCGGCTCCGGCTGGGGCGTGATGGGGCTCTATCACGGCGCCCGCGGCGTGATCGCACGCGAATTCGATCCGACCAAGGTGCTGGATTTCTTCGAGCTATCAGGCATCACAAAGCTGTTCATGGTGCCGGCGGCGATGCAGTTCGTGGTGCGGCAGCCGCGCGCGAAGACAGTCGACTTCTCGCGATTGAAATACATGCTCTACGGCGCTTCGCCTATTCCAGCGGCGCTTCTGAAGGAATGCATCGAGGTCTTCAAATGCGACTTTGTGCAGATGTACGGCATGACGGAGACGACGGGCACCATCGTCGCGCTGCCGCCTGAGGACCACGTCGAGGGCCTGGAGCGGATGCGTTCCGCCGGCAAGGCGCTGCCGGGCGTCGAGATCGCGATTCTGGGCGCTGACGGCAAGCCGCTACCGCCGCGCGAGGTCGGCGAGATCGCGACGCGCTCGGGCTCCAACATGGCCGGCTACTGGAATTTGCCGGAGGCGACCGCGTCGACGCTGCGCAGCGACGGCTGGCTGCGCACGGGCGATGCCGGCTACATGGACGAGGACGGTTATCTCTACATCCACGACCGCATCAAGGACATGATCATTTCCGGCGGCGAGAACATCTACCCGGCCGAGGTCGAGAGCGCGCTGTGCGATCATCCTGACGTCGCGGAGGCCGCCGTGATCGGCATCCCCGACGACAAATGGGGCGAGGCCGTGAAGGCCGTCGTGGTGATGAAGCCCGGCAAGGAGGCGACCGCCACCGACATCATCAACTTCACCCGCGAGCGCATCGCAGGGTTCAAGACGCCGAAGAGCGTGGAGTTCCTGCCGGCGCTGCCGCGGAATCCGAGCGGCAAGATCTTGCGGCGGCAATTGCGCGAGCCCTATTGGGCGGGGAAGGATCGACGGGTGAATTAGCCTCGCCCTATCCTCGTGGTCGTCCCGGCGAAGGCCGGGACCCATACCCCCAGGCTTGGGTTTGGCGATGACTCGGAGTCGCCATCCGGCGCGACAACATCTCCCTGGGGTTAGGGGTCCCGGCCTTCGCCGGGACGACATGGGGCTAATGCTTCCCCGGCCCCATATAGCCGAACAGGAACCCCGCCACCTTGCGCATCTGGATCTCCTCGCTACCTTCCGTGATGCGGTAGCGGCGGTGGTGGCGGTAGATGTGCTCGAATGGCTTGTGGCGTGAGTAGCCCATGCCGCCGTGGACCTGCATGGCGCGGTCGGCAGACTCACAACAAAGGCGGTTTGCCCAGTAGTTGCACATCGAGACGCGGTCGGAGAGCGTCCGCTCGATCTGCTCCTCGTTGAGCTGGTCCATCTCCCAGGCGGTCTTGCGGATCAGCAGGCGCAGCATCTCGGCCTGGGTGGCGAGCTCGACCAGCGGGAACTGGATTGCCTGGTTCTCGGCGAGCGCCTTGCCGAACGGCTTTCGCTCGCGCGCATATTTCACGCTCTCGTTGATGCAGTAGACGGCAGCGCCGAGCGAACTTGCGGCTTGGCGGATGCGGTTCTGATGGACAAAGCACTGCGCCAGCGACAAGCCGCGACCGACCTCGCCGAACTGCGCATCCTCAGGCACGAACACATCCGTAAAGCTGACGCGTGGATGGTCGGTCGGCATGTTGAAGGTCCACATGTACTCCTCGACCTTCACGCCGTGGCTCTTGGCCGGCACCAGGAAGCAGGTGATGCCGCGGGCATCGCCGTCATTGCCCGAGGTGCGCGCGAACAACGCGCAGTGTGTGGCGACATGCATGCCGGTCGTCCACATCTTCTCGCCATTGATGATCCAGCCCTTGACGTTGTCCCTGACAGCCGGCACCGCGCGCGTCTCCATATGTGTCGCGTCCGAGCCGTGATGCGGCTCGGTCAAGCCAAAGGTGATGCGGTACTTGCCCTTGATCGAGCCGTCGATCATCGCCTTCTGGTCGTCGCGGCCGTAGCGGTCGAGCATAGTGACGACGGGAAAATTACCGACGATGGAGTGCTCGTTCTGGAGATCATTGTGCAGGCCAAGGCCCTTTGCCGCAAAATGCTCGCGGATCACGGCCATCCAGAGGTTGGAGCCGTCCTTGCCGCCATACTGCTTCGGCACCGGGAAGCGCAGATGACCGGCGGCGTCCGCGAGATCCTTGGCCTTGCGCAGCAGCGCTTCCCACTCATGCCGCGGCAGGCCGCCATTCTCGAAATCGGTGCGCGCCCATTCGCGGCGATGATCGAAGAAGCGGATGTTGTCGTCGGCCGCTTCCAGCGGCTTGATCTCGCGCTCGATGAAGCGATCGAGCTCTCCGAGATAGGCGACGAGATCGGCAGGCAATGAGAAATCCACGGCTCTCTCCCGGATTGATTTTATCGTTTTGCGTTAAGGCGCTAGGCGCATTTTGCTTCGCGCGATTAAGGTGAGAAGAGCGCCTCCAAGTCAAGCAAAGTGAGGCGTGTCAGAGGCGCAAGGCGCACCAGCGCAATTCGATGGTGCTCTCGCACTGAGGCGCGGTAGTATGACGCCAATATTCCTTCGGAAGAAACTATGGGAGCGCGCGATGGAGCTGAAATTCTCAAAGGTGGAACGCAAGGGGCCGATCACGATCATCACGTTGTTGCGGCCCGAGGTCTACAACGCGCTGCACATCGATGCGCATTTCGAGCTCAACAAGGTGTTTGACGATTTCGCCGCCGACCCCGAGCAGTGGGTCGCGGTCGTCACCGGCGCCGGCGACAAGGCGTTCTGCGCGGGCAACGATCTGAAGTGGCAGGCGGCGGGGGGCAAGCGCGGCTGGGACAAGGGCGGCTTCGCTGGCCTCACCTCGCGATTCGACTGCGACAAGCCGATCATCGCCGCGGTGAACGGTGTCGCGATGGGCGGCGGCTTCGAGATCGCGCTCGCCTGCGACCTGATCATCGCCTCGGAAAACGCGACCTTCGCGCTGCCCGAGCCGCGTGTCGGCCTTGCCGCACTCGCCGGCGGCCTGCACCGGTTGCCGCGCCAGATCGGGCTGAAGCGCGCGATGGGCATGATCCTCACAGCGCGTCATGTCAGCGCCAAGGAGGGCCATGAGCTCGGCTTCGTCAACGAGGTGGTGCCGCAGGGCGAGGCGCTTGCGGGCGCGCTGCGCTGGGCGGAGATGATCACCAAGAACTCACCGATGTCGATCCGGGCCTCGAAGCAAACGATTCAGAAGGGCCTTGCCGTGTCGCTGGAGCAGGCGATCGAGGAGCAGCGCGAATATCCGGCGGTGAAGGCAATGGTGGCCTCACAGGATTATATCGAGGGCCCGAAGGCGTTTTCGGAGAAGCGGCCGCCGAAATGGGTGGGGAAGTAGGCGGTCCCTCCGCCGTCATTGCGAGCGAAGCGAAGCAATCCAGAAATGCACCCGCGGAGACAGTCTGGATTGCTTCGTCGCAAGGGCTCCTCGCAATGACGGGGAGAGGCCTACCCGCCTCGCGACAGCTCGCGCTTATAGGACGCGTAATTCGGCTGATCGACCGCGAGCTTGTCCATCGTGGTCGCCCACAGATGCTCGGCAAGGCCTGGTGTTGCTAAATCAACCTCGCCCTTGGCGATACGTTCCGCGAGTGCGCGGTTGAGCTCGGTCACCGAGCCGTCCATGCCGAGCAGCGCGCGTAGCCGCTCCAGCTCCTTCGCGTCGCTCCCCGCCTCGCGCGTCAGCTGCCGCGTGACGAGGTCGAGAATGTTGATCGCCACCCGCAGCTTGAACGCCTGGTGGCCGGAGATCAGCGGCGTGATGTCGTTGCGGAGGAAGTCGGCGACAGCCTTGGTCAGCTCGATCGATGTCGGTTCGTCCTGCATGCTTAGCCTCCCCGCGGCGCGAGCAGCCGCAGCAGATCAATCTCTGTTTCAGACGCGCGGCGGCCGATCATCGCGCGCTCCATCGAATGATCCGGCCCCTCGCGGAACCGCTGCATCATGCCGCCGCACATGATGCCCCAGCGCAGCGTCCCCATCACTTCCCAGAAATTGACGCGCGCCGGATCGACCTTGCGGCCAACTGCCTCATAGCCCGCGAATAGATCTTCGCGCGAGCCAAAGCCGCCAACCGGCTTGTCGATCTCGCCAAAGCGCCAGGAGTTCACGCAGACCCAGCCGAGATCCTCCATGGGATCGCCGAGATGGGCGAGCTCCCAGTCCAGCACGGCGCGAACGCCGTCGGCGCCGATGATGAGATTGCCGTTGCGGAAATCGCCATGCACCAGCGTGGTCTCGGCCGAGGGGCCCGGATCGTGGTCGCGCAGCCAGCGCAGCGCCAGCTCGAACACCGGCTTTGGCCAATTCAGGCTGCGATAGTCGCGCTCGAACTCGGAAATCTCCTCGGTCGCGGAGCGGCTGCGCAGCTCGGGCAGTTTGTCCTGCGGCAGCCTGTGCAGGCCCGCAAGCACGCCGCCGATCTGCCGCGCGAGCAGCGGCCGCGCCGCCGCGAACTCCTCGTCACGAAGAATCTTGCGTGCGATCGTCTCGCCCTCGACCCGCTGCATGATGAAGCCGGTGCCGAGCTCTTCGTCCGGCGTCAGCACATGCATCACGCGCGGCGACGGCACGCCCGCCTCATAGGCGAGCTGCATCAGCTGCGCTTCAGCCGCAAGACCCGCCGCGCGCGTCGGCGCTGCGCCATAGCCTTTCGGCGAGCGGCGCAGGATCGCGCCGATCGGCCCATCGGGATGCGTGATGTCGAAGCGCCAGGTCTCCTGGCTGGCGCCGCCGGACAGCTTCGCCGCGCCGGTGACGCCGGTCGCACCGGGACACCAGCGCTGGACGCTGCGGGAAAGCTCCGCCTCGATCATTTGCCTTTGAACTGCGCGGGTCGCTTTTCCAGGAACGCGCCGACGCCTTCACGGAAATCCTGCGTATCGCCGGCGCGCAGCTGGCACTGGAATTCGAGATTGAGCTGGTCCTCGAAGGAGTTTTCCGGGCTGTCCCAATAGAGCTTGCGGATCAGCGACAGCGCGATCGTCGGGCCGCTCGCGAGATCGCGCGCAAGTTTCATCGCCTCCTCCATCAGCACGCCGTCGTCATAGACGCGATTGACGAGACCCCATTCCAGCGCTTTCTCGGCCGGCAGGCGCTCGCCCATCAGCGACAATTCGACCGAACGCGCCTTGCCGATCAGGCGCGGCAACAGCCAGGTCGAGCCGCAATCCGGCACGAGACCGATGCGCCGGAAAGCCTGAAGGAAGTAGGAGGAACGCGCGCACAAAATCATGTCGCCGAGCAGCGCGAAGCTCATGCCGGCGCCGGCCGCCGGACCGTTGACCGCGGTCACGATCGGGCAATGCAGATTGCGGATGCGGCGCAGGAAGGGATGAAAGCCGGTCTCGAGCGTCAGGCCGGCCTTGGTCTCCTTGGACTGATTGTTGCGACCCTGGAGATTTGCACCGGTGCAGAACGCACGGCCCGCGCCGGTCAGCACGACGCAGCGTACCTCGTCCTTCTTCTCCTCGATCTCGTCGAGCGCATCGGAGAGCCCGCCCAGCATGTCCATGGAGACGGCGTTCATCACCTCCTGATGGTCGAGCCTGAGGATCGCGACCGAACCATCTAATTCGAGCGTGACGTGTTTGAACTGCATCGTTTCCTCGCCAGTTGCGGCCTACGTCAGTTTCGCAGACCGGAATTAGTTTTGCCGCGGCGCATATTTGATTTTTGGCGCGGTCTTGTCCATGGTGGCGAAAGCATACCCCACCGTCATATCGCATGATCTTGCGCGCAGCGGCTGACGCGCATCATACCAAGAAACCTTGCCAAGAAGTCTTGCCAAAAACAGGAAACGCGCCATGAACCTTTTCGACCTCACCGGCCGCGTCGCCGTGATCACCGGCGGCAATGGCGGTATCGGGCTCGGCATCGCGCAGGCGCTAGCCGGCCAGGGTTGCAACGTCTCGATCTGGGGCCGCAATGCTGACAAGAACAAGGCCGCTGCCGCGAGCATGGCGGGCCTCTCCGGCAAGGTCGACAGCCGCGTCTGCGACGTCACCGATCCGGCCTCGGTCAATGCCGCGATGAAAGCGACGCTCGACACTTTCGGCCGGGTCGACGGGTGCTTCGCCAATGCCGGCATCGGCGGTGGTGGTCGCAGGTCCTTCATCGAGCGCACCGAAGAGGAATGGCGCACGATGTTTGCGACCAATCTCGACGGCGTGTTCCACGCCTTCCAGGCCGCCGCAAAACACATGACCGACCGCGCCAATGCCGGCGATCCCTTCGGCCGGCTGGTTGCGACCTCGAGCCTCGCCTCGATCTTCGGCACCGCGCGCAACGAGCATTATGCGGCGACCAAGGCCGCCATCAACGCGCTGGTGCGCGCGCTCGGCGTCGAGCTCGCGCGCCACGGCGTCACCGCGAACGCGATCCTGCCCGGCTGGATCAAGAGCGACATGACCGCGGGCATCATGGCCAACGAAAAATTCGTCGCCAACGTGATGCCGCGGATTCCGATGCGCCGCTTCGGCGAGGCCAGCGATTTCGGTGGCATCGCGGTGTACCTGATGAGCAAGGCGTCGTCGTATCACACCGCAGATACGTTCGTGATCGACGGCGGCTATACGGCGTTTTGATTTTCGTAGCCCGGATGGAGTGAAGCGTAATCCGGGATTTTCAAAAGTAAGCAAGACCCGGATTTCGCTACGCTCCATCCGGGCTACAAACTCTGAGGGGAATGGGCAAATGTTCTCGCACATCATGATCGGCACCAACGACCTCGACAAGGCCAAGGCCTTTTACGACAACCTGCTCAGCACGCTCGAAGTGCGGCCGGCCAAGGTCGACGGCCATCGCATTTTCTATTTCACCAAGACCGGCGTGTTCTCGGTGTCGAAGCCGATCAACGGCGAGCCGGCGACCTGTGCAAACGGTGGCACTATCGGCTTTGCCGCCAACTCACCTGAGCAGGTCGACAAGTGGCACGCTGCCGGTGTCGCCGCCGGCGGAACGCCGATCGAGAATCCGCCCGGCATCCGCGAGGGCGCGGGGAACAAGCTCTATCTCGCTTATTTGCGCGACCTCGACGGCAACAAGATCTGCGCGATGCACCGGATGCCGAACTAGCTACATACTCGATGTCGTCCCGGCCTAGTACGCAATTGCGCACGGGAGCCGGGACCCATTGCCCCAGGGAGGAGTCGCGGCGCAAGCTGGTGACCGCGAGTCTTCGTCAAACTTCTCCCTGTGGTTATGGGTCCGGATCTGCGCTTCGCTTGTCCGGGACGACGTGGGGATAGAGTTCGCTCCTCCATTCAAACAACATTTCAAACGCTCTTGCGAAATTCCATCGCATGGCATGGCTCGCGTGAGAAAATGCGCGCTCGCACTTTGCGCGCGCTGCGACTATTCTCCGGCCCAACGCGATCTCAGTGACCCCGGGAGGAACAATGACAAAGCACGCCTACATTCCCCGCACGACCAACTACACGCTCAATCCCGGCGACGAGCTCAACGACCTCCGCATGTCGGACCAGGTCCGGCCGCTCTACGATCACGTCAGGAAGTTCATTCGCGAGACCGTCGAGCCGATGTCGATCGAATTCGCCAAGGCCGGCGAAGGCAAACAGGATCGCTGGAGTTTTACGCCGAAGCAGCTCGAGGTGCTCGAGGTCGCCAAGAACAAGGCCAAGAAGGAAGGCCTCTGGAACTTCTTCTTGCCCGATGACGAGACCGGCCAGGGCCTGAAGAATCTCGACTACGCCTATATCGCATCCGAGCTCGGCAAGAGCCCGCTCGCGTCCGAGACCATGAACTGCTCGGCGCCCGACACCGGCAACATGGAGGTGCTGGAGCGTGTCGGCACCAAGGAGCAGAAGGAGAAGTGGCTGAAGCCACTGATGAACGGCGAGATCCGCTCGGCCTATGTCATGACCGAGCCGAACGTCGCCTCCTCCGACGCCAAGAACATTTCGACCACGGCAAAACTCGTCGGCGACGAATGGGTCATCAACGGCGAGAAGTATTACATCTCCGGCGTCGGCGATCCCCGCTGCAAGATTCTCATCGTGATGGTGAAGACCAATCCGGACGCAGCGCCGAGCAAGCAGCAATCGCAGATCCTGGTGCCGCGCGACACACCCGGCGTCGAGGTGCTCGGCCCGATGTACGTGTTCGGCCAGGACCACGCGCCGCGCGGCCACATGCACATGCGCTTCAACAATGTGCGCGTGCCCAAGGAGAACATGCTGCTCGGCGAGGGCCGCGGCTTCGAGATCTCGCAGCTCCGCCTCGGACCGGGCCGCATCCATCACTGCATGCGCACCATCGGCAAGGCCGAGAAGGCACTCGATTTGATGGTGCAGCGTGGCCTCACCCGCGAAGCCTTCGGCAAGAAGATCGCCCATCTCGGCGGCAACATGCAGATCATCGCGCAGGCGCGCTGCGAGATCGAGGCGATGCGGCTGATGGTATTGAAGGCCGCGAAGGCCATGGACGTGCTCGGCAACAAGGAGGCCCGCGTCTGGGTCTCCATGGTCAAGGCCATGGTGCCGGAGCGCGCCTGCAAGATCATCGACCAGTCGATCCAGATGCACGGCGCCACCGGCATCTCGCACTGGACCCCGCTCGCCGAGATGTACCAGGACGTGCGCCATCTGCGCTTCGCGGATGGTCCGGACGAGGTGCACTGGATGGTGGTGGGACGCCACGAGCTGAGCATGGCGTAAAAGTCTCTCCTCTCCCTCTCCCCGTCCTTACGGGGAGAGGGTTGGGGTGAGGGGCTGCTTCCACACAGGAAATCATCGAGGGAGCTGTACCCCCTCACCCGAATTCGATCTGCGATCGAATTCGACCTCTCCCAGCAAGCGGGGCGAGGTAAATGAGCAATACCTAGGTCGCCGTCTCGATCTTGTCCTGCGTCTTCGTCTCGAAGTCAGACGCGTCGTGGCGCTCGTGGAGCTGGCTGGCGGGATCGCCGGAGACACGGTTGACCATGCGGCCGCGCTTCACCGCCGGGCGCTTGGCGATCTCATCGGTCCAGCGCTGCACGTTCTTGTAGTCCTGCACCGACAAGAACTCGCCGGCGCCATAGACCAGCCCCTTGGCAAGCGCGCCGTACCACGGCCACACCGCCATATCCGCAATCGTGTACTCCTTGCCAGCGAGATATTCGTTGTCGGCAAGTCGCCGGTCGAGCACGTCGAGCTGGCGCTTCACCTCCATCGCGAAGCGATCGATGGCGTATTCGATCTTGAATGGTGCGTAGGCGTAGAAATGGCCAAAGCCGCCGCCGAGATAGGGCGCGCTGCCCATCTGCCAGAACAGCCAGGACATCGCCTCGGCGCGGGCCTTGATGTCCTTCGGCAGGAAGGCGCCGAACTTTTCGGCAAGGTAGAACAGGATCGAGCCGGATTCGAAGATTCTGACAGGCTCGGGGCCGGAGCGGTCCATCAGCGCCGGGATTTTCGAGTTCGGATTGATATCGACGAAGCCGCTGCCGAACTGATCGCCATTGCCGATCTTGATCAGCCAGGCATCGTATTCGGCGCCCTTGTGGCCGAGCGCCAGAAGCTCCTCCAGCATCACCGTGACCTTCACCCCGTTCGGCGTCGCCAGCGAATAGAGCTGGAAGGGATGCTTGCCGACCGGGAGCTCCTTGTCATGGGTGGCCCCGGCAATCGGCCGGTTGATGCTGGCGAACTGACCGCCATTCTCCTTGTTCCAGGTCCAGACCTTGGGCGGCACGTAAGGGGTATCGGTCATGCGGGGGCTCCGGCGAAAAGATGCGCCTGCATTAATTAGCCCACGGACCGGCGATGGCAAGGCCTGCCGGGTCTGCGTCCGGCGCGGGCCTCAGGCCCGCGTCATGCGTCCGCCACGCTCCCAACGCGAGATCGAGAAATTCGCCGTGCGCTGGAACACCGTGACTGGAACACCGCGAGATGTTTCGCCTGCTCGGCGATTGGATGCCTGACGACCCCGTACCGATCAGGCCGACGCGCAAGCCAGCGAGGCACGACGAATTGCGCCCGAACTGTCCGCAGCCCCTCTCCGCTTATTTTGCGCGACGGAATGGCTCACGGCACGACGTGACGCCTGCGCGCAAGATGCGCGCGGGAATCCGGCGTGGCATCGCAAATGACGATGGGCTAGCGTCGTCGAAGGCCGCCGGGAGAGGACCATGAAATCGCCGATCTGCGACATGCTGGGCATCGAATTCCCGCTGCTCGCCTTCAGTCATTGCCGCGATGTCGTTGCGGCCGTCAGCCGCGCTGGCGGCTTTGGCGTGCTCGGCGCTACCGTGCATACGCCTGATACGCTCGAACGCGAGCTGAAATGGATCGACGACCACGTCGACGGCAAGCCCTACGGCATCGACGTGCTGATCCCCGAGAACATCTCGACCGCGGGCGAGAAGGACGTCACCTGGAAGAGCCTGGAAGCGCGCGTGCCGCAGGAGCACCGCAAATACACAAGCGATCTCCTGAAGAAGTACGACATCGAGCTGACCACGACCGATGTGGCCGACAATCAGCCGCAGCCGTTCGACGCCGCGACCGCGCTGCAGCTGCTGAAAGTCTCGTTCAATCATCCGATCCGGCTGATCGCGAACGCGCTGGGCGTGCCGCCGAAAGCGATGATCGAGATGGGCAAGAAGCACAACGTGCCGGTGGCAGCCCTCGTCGGCGCCAAGGAGCACGCGTTGCGCCAGGTCGCGGCCGGTGTCGATATCCTCGTGGTGCAGGGCACCGAGGCCGGCGGCCATTGCGGCGAGGTCTCGACCATGGTGCTGGTGCCGGAGGTGATCAAGGCGATCAAGAAGGTCCGCGACGTGCCGGTGCTCGCAGCTGGCGGCATCATGACAGGACGGCAGATGGCGGCCTGCATGGCAATGGGCGCAGCCGGCGCCTGGACCGGTTCGGTGTGGCTCGCCACCGTCGAGTCCGAAACCTCTGAGATCTTTCGCGAGAAGATGATCGCTGCATCGTCCCGTGATGCGATCCGCTCGAAGGGCCGCACCGGCAAGCCGGCGCGACAGCTCCGCTCGGTCTGGACCGATGCCTGGGACCGCGCGCCGGAGAGCCCCGGCGCGCTGCCGATGCCGCTTCAGAGCATCATCAGCCGCGATGCCTTCAACTCGATCGACCGCGCGGCCGCGAGCGGCAACGCCAGGGCGCGCGACCTCGTCAGCTATTTCGTCGGCCAGGGCGTCGGCCTGATCGACAGCGTGAAATCGGCGGGCGCCGTGGTGCAGGAGTTCAAGGAAGAGTTTGCCGAAGCCGTCGAGCACATGAATGCGCTGGTGGCGGAGTAGCTGCCCGTGGCCGGAGCAGTACTCGGGGCCCATCCTTCGAGGCTCGTTCGACGGCGCGCTGCGCCGCAGGCCTCGCACCTCAGGATGACGCTGTCCCCGTAGCCGTCACCCTGAGGTGGCCGCTTCTTCAGCGGCCCTCGAAGGGCGACGGCGTGCCGAAGACCTAGAAAGTGAACCAAGAAGAAATGACCAACATTCCCGAAGACCGCATCCCCGTCATCGTCGGCATCGGCGAGATCGTCGACCGCCCCAAGGAGATCGCCGAGGGCCTCGAGCCGCTCGACCTGCTCGAACAGGCACTGCGACGCGCAGAGGCTGACGCCGGCGCCAAGCTGCTCGGCGAGGTGCAGTCGCTCGACGTCGTCAACTTCCTGAGCTGGCGCTATCGCGATCCGGAGAAGCTGCTGGCGCAGCGGCTCGGCGCCTCGCCGGCGCATTGCCATTACGGTCCGGTCGGCGGCGAGAGCCCGATCCGCTTCATTCATGAAGCAGCCAAACGCATCGCGCGCGGCGAATGTACCGTCGCCGCGGTCTGCGGTGCAGAAGCGCAATCGACGGCAACCAAGGCGGAGCGTGCCGGCGTGAAGCTGCCATGGACGCCGTTCGCCCACGATGTCGCGGAGCCGAAGCGCGGCGCAGCGTTCCAGAAGCCGCTCGCCGTCAAGCTCGGCGTGTTCCGGCCCGTCACGGTCTATCCGTTCTATGAAGCGGCATCGTCCGCGCATTGGGGCCAGACGCCGCGCGAGGCGATGGCGGAATCAGGCACGCTGTGGTCGCGCTATTCCGAAGCCGCCGCGCAAAATCCCAACGCCTGGCTAAAGCGGCGCTATGCGCCGGACGAGATCACGACGCCGACCGCGGACAACCGGCTCATCGCGTGGCCATACAACAAGCTCATGGTCGCCAACCCCAGCGTCAACATGGGCGGCGCGCTGTTGCTCACCAGCCTTGCCAAAGCGCGTGCGGCCGGCATTGCGGAAGACAGACTGGTCTATCCGCTCGGCGGCACCTCGGCTGAAGAGCCGCGCGACTATCTCCTGCGCGATCAGTTTTACGAGAGCCATTCGCAGAACGCGGTGCTGAAGGCCGTGATGGACATCGCCGGCGGCGACGGCAGAAAGTTCGATGCGATCGAGCTCTATAGCTGCTTCCCCTGCGTGCCGAAGATGGCGCGGCGGACGCTGGGTCTGGGCGCCGACGTGCAGCCCACCGTGAACGGCGGCCTCACCTTCTTCGGCGCACCGCTCAACACCTACATGACGCATGCAGCCTGCGCGATGGTGCGGCGCCTGCGTAGTGGCGACAAGCTCGGCCTGCTCTACGGCCAGGGCGGCTTTGTCACCAAGCATCACGCCCTGGTCGTTTCGAAGACACCGCCGCGGGAGGCGTTGGCGCAGGAGACCAGCGTGCAAGGCGAGGCCGACCGCAACAAGCGTGCGGTGCCGGAGTTCGTCACGGAGGCGAACGGTAAGGGCAAGGTCGAGAGCTTTACGGTGCTTTACGGCCGTGGCGGCGATGCCGAGCACGGTGTGGTGATGTTGCGCACGGCGGATGACCGGCGCACACTGGCGCGGATTCCGGCGGGCGACGGAGCGACGCTAAAGCATCTGCTCGACATGGACAGGACGCCGGTCGGCTCGCTCGGCGAGATCGCGATGGCCGCCGATGGTGTGCCGGAGTGGCGGGTGGCCTAACCCTTTGGCGGCTGCTGCTCCGACGCGGTCGCCGGCTTGCCCTTGGCGCCGGCACCACCAACCACACGAACCTGATCCCCGTCGGACAGGCCGTCCGGCGGAGCGGCGATGACGCGGTCGTCGGGCGCAATCCCTGAGGCAAGCTCAATCTCCTTGCCGAGGTCGCGGGCAATGGTCACGGTCTTGAACTGCACCTTGTCGTCCGCACCGACGGTCGCGACGCGCAGGCCGCTGCCGTTGAAGATCAAAGCGCTGGCGGGAATGCTCAGCGGCGCGGTATCGCGCTGGAGGTTGAGCTTCACGCTGGCGTAGCCGCCGGGCATCAGTTCGCCGCTGGAATTGTCGAGCCCAAGCTGCATGCGCGTGGTGCCCGAGGCGACGTCGACCGCCTGGGAAGAAGCTTCCACCGTCGCCTGGAACGTCCGGTTCGGATATTCCGGCATCACCATGGTGGCCTTGGCGCCGATCTTGATCGCCGGCACATAGTTCTGGGGAACGTTGACGTAGACGCGCAGCTTGGTGATGTCGGAGACCACGAACATCGCCGGGCCGGAGCCGCCGCCGGCGTTGATCAGCGCGCCGACGTCGGTGTCGCGCGCCGTGACCACGCCATCGAACGGCACCGTGATCTTCTTGTAGCCGGCGAGCGCCTCGAGACGCTCGACATTGGCCTGCCCGGAATGGACGGCGGCGTTCTTGTTGGAGAGATCGGCGGTGCGCTCGTCGATCTCCTGGGCGGAGACGAAGTTGGAGGCGACCAGCGTCTTACGTCGATTGAGGGTCGCTTCCGACAGCCTGGCGCTGGCCTGCTGGCTGGCGAGGTCAGCGCGGGCCTGCAAGAGCTGCTGGTCGAGGTCGGGCGCCTCGATCTCGGCGATCACCTGGCCAGCCTTGACGCGGGCGCCGATGTCGGCGCTCCAGCTTTTGAGATAACCGGAGACGCGCGCGAAAATCGGCGCGCGGTAATAGGCCTCGAGCCGGCCCGGCAGGTCGATGGTCGAATTGAGCGCCTTGGCGTTGGGCAGAGTCACAGCAACGCTGGGAACGGCCTGATCGTCGGTCCATTCCTTCAGCTTGGAGCTCTGGTCCTCTCGGGCCCGAATGCCGGTGCCGACCACGAGGCCTGCCGCAATCAGCGCCACCACGCCGAAAATGCCCAGTTTCCGGTGCGACACCGGGGAGCGGGGTTCAGTGGGCGACATGCGGAGTCTCCAAGGGGGCGGCGGCTTTGGCGCCTTGTTTCTTGTGTACCATACTGAACACCACGGGAACAAACATCAGCGTGGCGAAAGTTGCAAAGATCAGGCCGCCGATCACGGCGCGGCCAAGCGGCGCGTTCTGTTCGCCGCCCTCGCCCAAGCCCAGGGCCATCGGCGCCATGCCGATGATCATGGCGAGCGCCGTCATCAGCACCGGACGAAACCGGACGAAGCCGGCTTCGAGCGCGGCAGCGATGGGGTCGCCGAGCTCCTCATAGCGCTCGCGGGCGAAGGAGATCACCAGCACGCTGTTGGCGGTGGCGACACCCATGCACATGATGGCGCCTGTGAGCGCCGGCACCGACAGCGTGGTCTGGGTCGTGAACAGCATCCAGACGATGCCGGCGAGCGCGGCCGGCAGCGCGGTGATGATCACGAACGGATCGGACCAGGACTGGAAGTTCACGACGATCAGGAAATAGATCAGCACGACGGCGCCGAGCAGGCCGAACAGCAGACCGGAGAAGGCGCTGTTCATGGTCTGCACCTGACCGAGCAGCGCCACCGACGATCCTTTCGGCACCTCCTTGGCGGTGTCGGCGATCACCTGGCGGATGTCGTTGGCGACCGCGCCGAGATCGCGGCCCGATGTCGTCGCGAAAATCTGCACCAGCGTCTGAATGTCGTATTGCGACACTACCGCGCTCGACGTCGAACGCTTGATGTCGGCGATGCCGCCCAGGATCGGCGACTGCGAGTTTCCAGTCGCCGTGATCGGCAACGTCTGGAGCGCGCTGAGCGAGTCGATCTGGTATTGCGGCGTCTGCATCACGATCGAATAGGACACGCCGTTGTCGGGATTGAGATAGTAGGTCGGCGCGACCTGCGAGGAGCCGGCAAGATTGACCACGAGGCTGTTGGTGACATCGCGCTCGGTCAAGCCGACATATTGCGCGCGGGTACGGTCGACATCGATGTTGAAGGTCGGGTTGCTCGGCGACTGCTGAATGCGCGCGTCGGCGACGCCGGGAATGCGCCGGACCCTGGCGAGCAACTTGTTGGCGTAAGCAAAGTTGGCTTCCGCGTTGGCGCCGCGGATCTGGAGATCGATCGGCGCCGGCGCGCCAAAGTTCAGGATCTGGCTGACGATGTCGGCCGGCAGGAAGGCGAAGCTGACGCCCGGGAACAGCCGTGGCAGCTGCTCACGCAGCACCTTCACATGCTCTTCGGTCGGCTTGTGACCTTCCTTCAGCTTGATCTGGATGTCGCCGTCCTGCGGACCGATCACGCCGGTGTTGTTGTAGGTCATGTTGATGCCGGAGATCGGCATGCCGATGTTATCCGTCAACGTGTCGATCTCGCCGGGGATCAGCTTGCGGATCGCCTTCTGCACATCGGCGAGCTGGTTGGCGGTTTCCTCGACGCGAGTACCCACTTGGGTGCGGACATGCATCAGGATGTTGCCGGCATCGACCGCGGGGAAGAAGTTGCGCCCGAGGAACGGCACCAGCGCAAAAGACGCGCCGACCACACAGAGGAAGCCGATCACGAACACGGCGCGGTGCGCCAGCGCCAGCCCGAGGAAATCATGGTAGCCGCCGCGAATGCGCTCGAACCGGGCCTCGAAGCCGCGCTGGAACCAGACCAGCGGATTGCGCGACTTCGGCGGCGTGCCCTCGTGATGGACATGCGCGTGCAGCAAATAGTTCGCCATGGTCGGCACCAGCGTGCGCGACAGGAGGAACGACCACATCATCGCGAACATCACGGCTTCGGCCATCGGCACGAACAGGAAGCGGGCGACGCCGGTGAGGAAGAACATCGGCACGAACACGATGCAGATGCAGAGCAGCGAGACAAAGGCGGGCGTCACGATCTGGTTGGCGCCGTCGAGGATCGACTGCTCGACGGGTTTGCCCTGCTCCAGATGATAGTTGATGTTCTCGATGGTCACCGTGGCGTCGTCGACGAGGATGCCGACCGCGAGCGCAAGACCGCCGAGCGTCATGATGTTGAGCGTCTCGCCGATCGCCGACAGCATGATGATGGCGCCGAGCACGGAAAGCGGGATCGACACGGCGATGATAACGGTCGAGCGCCAGCTGCCGAGGAACAGCAGGATCATGACGCTGGTGAGCAGCGCCGCGATCACGCCCTCGAAGGCGACACCTTGAATCGCGCCGCGGACGAACACCGACTGGTCGCCGATGAAGCCGATCTTCAGCGCGTCCGGCAGCTGGTCCTTGACGTCGATCACCTTCTGCTTGATGCCGGCGATGATGTCGAGCGTCGAGGTCGCGCCCGCCTTCAGCACCATCATCAGCACCGAGCGGTTGCCATCGACATGGACGATGTTGGTCTGCGGCGGATTGCCGTCGCGCACGGTTGCGACGTCGCGCACATAGACCATGGCGCCGTTGACGGTCCTGATCGGCAGATTACCGAGCTCGTCGATCTTGAGCGGCGAATTGTTGAGCTGGATGTTGTACTCGAACTGACCGATCTTCTGGGTGCCGACCGGCGTGATCAGGTTTTGGGCTGCCAGCGCATTGGCAACGTCCTGGCCCGACAGGCCGCGGGCCTGGAGCGCGGTCGGATCGAGGTCGATCTGGATCTGGCGCTGCTTGCCGCCGAACGGATACGGGATTGCCGCACCGGGCACGGTGACCAGCGGGGTACGCAGATTATTGATGCCGATGTCCGCGAGGTTCTGCTCGGTCAGGCCATCGCCCGACAGCGCCACCTGGATGATCGGCACGGTCGAGGCGGAGTAATTCAGGATCAGCGGCGGCGTTGCGCCCGGCGGCATCTGCTTCAGCAGCGTCTGCGAAATCGCGGTGACCTGCGCATTGGCAGTGCGAATGTCGACATTGGGCTGGAAGAAGATCTTGATGATGCCAAAGCCGTTATAGGAATTGGCCGTGATATGCTCGATGTCGTTGACGGTGGTCGTCAGCGCCCGCTGGAACGGCGTGGTGATGCGGCCGGACATCTGGTCCGGCGGCAGGCCGGTATACTGCCAAACCACGCCGATCACGGGGATGCGGATGTCCGGAAAGATGTCGGTCGGCGTCCGCAGCGCTGCTAGCGGTCCGATGATCAGGAGCAGGAGCGCGAGCACGACAAACGTGTAGGGCCGGCTCAGGGCAATACGAACCAGAGCAATCATTCGTCAGGCAATTCCAAATACGGGGACAGGGAACACGCCCCCACGGTTTCCCTGAGCTGATCTACCCGAACACCGCCGAAATGGCCAACGACAGCGTGTCACGCGCGGTCACTTCCCTGCTATCGCACCGCGAAATCGCATTCCAGATATGCAGCCTGCGCCCAGAGATCGCGGAAGCAACTGCCGCCGACACAAAAAAGCGGCGCCCGGAGGCGCCGCTTTCAGAACCGCTATCGTGTCCCGGCTCAAGCCGCGCGGACGTTGGTCAGGAACTTGCTGACCTCGGTCTTCAGCCGTGTGCTGTCGTTCGACAGCATCTGTGCGGCCGAGAGCACCTGCGAGGAGGCCGTGCCGGTCTCGGTGGCGCCGCGCTGCACGTCGGTGATGTTGGACGACACCTGCTGGGTGCCCTGGGCCGCCTGCTGCACGTTGCGGGCGATTTCCTGGGTCGCAGCGCCCTGCTCTTCCACCGCGGCGGCAATCGCCGAGGAGATTTCCGAGAGCCGCTCGATCGTCGAGGAGATCTCCTTGATCGCGCCGACCGAATCATTGGTCGCCGCCTGGATGCCGGATATCTGCTGGCCGATCTCGCCGGTCGCCTTGGCGGTCTGCTCGGCGAGCGCCTTCACTTCGGAGGCGACCACCGCGAAGCCGCGGCCGGCCTCACCGGCGCGCGCCGCCTCGATGGTCGCGTTCAGCGCCAGCAGGTTGGTCTGGCCGGCGATGGTGTTGATGAGCTCGACGACGTCGCCGATGCGCGAGGCGGCCTTCGAGAGCTCGCTGACGCGCTCGGTGGTGGCACGGGCCTGGCCAACGGCATCGCCCGCCATCCGCGCCGATTCCTGCACCTGACGGCTGATCTCGCCGACCGAGGAGGCCATCTCTTCGGTCGCCGAGGCCACCGACTGGACGTTGGTGGAGGCTTCTTCCGAGGCCGCGGCAACCGTGGTCGCCATCCGCTGCGATCGATCGGCGGTCGAGGTCAGCGTCGAGGCCGAGGCTTCGAGCTGGGTCGAGGCCGACGACACGGTCTGGACGATCTCGCCGATCATCGTTTCGAAATCTCGGGTGATGCCGTCGACGCGGCGGCCGCGCTCGATCTTGGCTTCGGCGTCGGCCGCAGCAGCTTCGTCCGCAGCCTTCTTGGCGATCAGCGCTTCCTTGAAGACCTGGAGCACGTCGGCCATCGAACCGATCTCGGTCTTCTCGTCACAGTGCGGGACTTCGGCGGTCAGGTCGCCCCGGCCCAGCGCCTGCATCGGTTGGATGATCGAGTTGATGCCGGCGGAGACATCCTGGACCAGATAGAAGCTGACGCCGGTGCCGGCGATGACGGCGACACCGAGGATGATCGCGACCAGCATGAAGGCGTAGTAGAAGGTGTCGGCGGCATCCGCGGCCGCCTGGTCGCCACCCTTGGCGTTAAGCTCGATGTCCTTCGTGAGGACCTCATCCGCGGCGAGGCCGATCTTGTTGACCTTCTGGGTGTTCAACTCCTGCGCTTCGTGCGGGACCTTGCCGGCCTCCTTGCGGGACAGAGCAAAAACCTCCTCGGTGCCCTTCTTGTAGTCGTCCCAGAGCTGGGACCACTGGTTGTAGAGCGCTCTCTCTTCTGGCGAGGCGATCATCGTTTCGTAGCTCTTGCGGGCCTTGGCGAGCGCCTCGATCACGGTGCCGGCGACCTTCTCCGTCGCGAGCTTGTCCTCGAGGGTCTCGGCCAGCATGTGCTGGCGGACCACGTTGCGGTAGGTGATGACGCTGGCGCGCAGATCGCCGATCACGCGGACGCTCGGCATCCAGTTCGTGGTGATGTCGACGGTGTTGGCGTTGATCGTCCGCATCTTCATGACGGCGAGCAGGCCCATACCGGTCATCGCGACCAGCAGGAACGCCACGACACTGATGATCTTGGCGCGGATAGAGATGGTGGCGAACATGGGCGGTCTCTTTGCGTTGGCGCGGCGGCGCGTCGAATGGATCAACCAAAAGCGGCGGTGCCGACATCCAACAACAAAGCGACTGAGCAGTTGTTAACTACGACTCCGTACGAGTACGGAACCTTAAAGAAATGAATGAGGGGATAAGGATGCTCTGCGCTCAGCGCATGAGCCTAATCGCGTCTGCGAAAAACTCCGGTCCACCGAAGTTGCCGGACTTCAAAGCGAGCAGCATATCGCTGGCGGCGGCGCCAACAGCGCGAAGCACCGGCACACCCGCGGCAATCTCCGCGCCGATCAGGAAACCAGGAATCCCGAGACGGTCGACGACGGCGCCGGAGGTCTCGCCGCCGGCCACGATCAGGCGCCGAACACCTGATTTCACTAGGCTTTCGGCGATGTCGGCCATCGTCTGCTCGATGGCATGCCCCGCGGCGTCGCGACCGTGACGCGCCTGGAGCGCAGCGACGTCAGCCGGCGTCGCGCTCGATGCAATCAGCACGGGGCCCTGGGCCAATCGCTGCTTCGCCCAGTCCAGCGCACGCTGCGTTTCGTTTGCTCCCGTAAGAATACGGTCGGGGTCGAGACGGAGCACCGGCATGCCGCGTTCGGCGTTGGCGATCTGTTGCAAAGTGGCCTGCGAGCAGCTTCCGGCGAGGCACGCCACCTGTCCGCCGACGGCGGTGCCCTGCTCGCTGCTTGCGGCGGCCGACTTGACCTTACCGGTCGACACCAGTGCTCGGGCGAGGCCCAGGCCGACACCGGAGGCACCGACCGACAGCCGGTGCTCTGCGGCGACAAGGCCGATGGTTTCGAGGTCGCGGTCGAACACGGCGTCGATGATCGCGGCGCCGACGCCTTTGCCTGACAATTCAGCAAGCCGGGCCTGAACGGCCTGCGCCCCGCGGGAGAGGGTCGCGAGATCGACGAGACCGATCTGCGTCTTGCTCTGGCGCGCCAGCACTCGCACCAGGTTGGAATCGTGCATCGGGTTGAGTGGATGGTCCTTGAGCGGGCTCTCGTTCAGCGGCACGGCACCGACGAACAG
Source organism: Bradyrhizobium ganzhouense (assembly GCF_049949285.1). Classification (NCBI taxonomy): domain Bacteria; kingdom Pseudomonadati; phylum Pseudomonadota; class Alphaproteobacteria; order Hyphomicrobiales; family Nitrobacteraceae; genus Bradyrhizobium; species Bradyrhizobium ganzhouense. The sequence continues at coordinate 3,043,980 of NZ_CP181318.1, read as the reverse complement.
ATTGCCCTGGTAGACGGTGCGCCCGGTTTCGGGAAAAGCCGACGTCACCAGCACGACGCCCTCACCGCAATCGGCGCGCAGCGCATCCATCACCGGGCCGATATTGCCGGCGTCTGTGGAATCGAAGGTCGAGCAGATCTTGAACAGCACGTGGCGCGCGCCGCGACCACGCAGCCATTTCTCGGCCGCGCGCGAGCGCGACACCGCAAGCCCAGCCTCGATCGAGCGGCTCTTCAGCGACACCACGACGGCGTCCACTTCCGGCAGCTTCAGATCGTCGGCGGGCACGCCGATGGTCTGCACCGTGCGCAAGCCGGCGCGCGTCAGCGTATTGGCGAGATCGGAAGCGCCGGTGTAGTCGTCGGCGATGCAGCCCAACGCAAGTGTCACGGCTTCACCCCCGCATAGGGCCTGAACCAGGCCAGGCCGTCGGTGGTTTTGCCGCGCGGATTGTATTCGCAGCCGACGAATCCAGCATAGCCGAGCCGGTCGAGCTCATCGAACAGGAACGGATAATTGAACTCCTCGCCGTCGGGCTCGTTGCGCGAGGGAATGCTGGCGATCTGGATGTGACCGATGATCGGCATCATCTCGCGCAGGCGCATGGTGACATCGCCATGGATGATCCCGCAGTGATAGATGTCGAACTGCAGCTTCAGGTTCGGAAGCCGCAACTCCTGGATCAGGTCGCGCGCGAAACCGAAATCGTTGAGGAAGTAGCCGGGCACGTTGCGCGCATTGATCGGCTCGATTACGACGTCGATGCCATGCGGGGCGAAGAACTCCGCAGCCCACGTCACCGATTTGTAAAAGGCCTCGATTGCGACCCGTTCGCCGCGGTTGGCGATACCTGCCATCAGATGCAGTCGCTTGACGCCAGTCGCCTTGGCGTAAGGCAGCGCCGTCTCCAGGCTCGCCTTGAGGTCGGCAAAGCGCGCCGGCAGTGCGGCAAAACCTTTCTCGCCGGCATTCCAGTCGCCCGGCGGCAGGTTGAACAGCGCTTGTGTCAGGCCGTTACGCTTGAGCCGCTCGCCGACCGCTTCGACCGGATGTTCATAAGGAAAGAGAAACTCGACAGCGGTGAAGCCGGCTGCGGCGGCGGCGTCGAACCGGTCGAGGAACGGCACCTCGGTGAACATCATCGAGAGGTTGGCGGCGAAACGGGGCATTGGAATCCTCTTCTACTTGTCGCCGGGAAGTTTTACGCCGGTGACCTGCGCATACATTCGCGCCACCGACGCATCATCGTCACGCCCCATGCCGGCGGCCGATGTCATCAGGAACATCTGGAGGGCTGCGGCGGAAACCGGCACCGGGAATCTGGCGCTGCGCGCCATGTCCTGGATGATGCCGAGATCCTTGACGAAGATCTCCACCGCGCTGCGCGGCGTATAGTCGCCGTCGAGCACGTGCGGCATGCGGTTCTCGAACATCCACGAATTGCCGGCAGACGCGGTGATCACTTCATAGACCTTGCGGATGTCTAGGCCCTGCTTGGCGGCAAACGCGATCGCTTCGCTTGCGGCAGCGATATGCACACCGGCCAGCAGCTGGTTGATCATCTTGAACGCCGCGCCCTGACCTGCGGCATCGCCGAGCTCGTAGAGCTTTGCTGCCATGGCATCAAGCGCCGGACGCGCCTTGGCGAACGCTGCGGGACTGCCCGAGGCAAGGATCGTCAGCTCGCCCTGCGCTGCGCGTTGCGCGCCGCCGGAGATCGGGGCATCCAGGTAATTTCGGCCGGTCGCTTCCAGCTGTTTTGCCAGGCGCCGGGCGACATCGGGATCCATGGTCGCAGAGGAGATGAAGACGCCATCTTTCGGCAGGGTCTCAGCGACGCCGTCCTTGCCGAACAAGATCGCCTCCGTCTGCGCGGCGTTGACAACGACGCTGACGACGATGTCCGCGCCCCTGGCCGCCTCGGCCGGCGTTGAGGCCCCAGCGCCGCCATCCTTCACAAAACGCGCGATCGCATCAGCCGAAACGTCGCAGCCAGTGACCGTATGGCCGGCGCGCCTCAGCGAGGTCGCCATGCCGTATCCCATCGAGCCAAGCCCGATGACGGCGATACGCTGACTTTGTGACGTGGAGGCGGACATGCAACTGACCCTTGCGAACGTTTCCCGGACGGCCGCCTTTGCGGCGGCTCGCGATCTCGAATAACACGGCTTGGCCGCGCTGCCAAAGCGTGAGACAAGCGAGCATGACGGCCATGAGAACTGAAACGAGCAACGAGACAAGGCTGCGTGAGGATATCTGCCGCTTCGGACGGTCCCTGTTCGAGCGCGGGCTGACGCCGGGCTCCTCCGGAAATATCAGTGTCAGGCTAGATGGCGGCGGCTGGCTGGTGACGCCGACCAACGCTTCGCTCGGCTTCCTCGATCCCGCAAAACTGTCGCGGCTCGACGATCAGGGCCGGCTGATCTCCGGCGATGCGCCGACCAAGGAAGTTCCGCTGCACACCGCACTCTACGACACGCGCGGAAGTGCGCGGGCGATCGTGCATCTGCACTCCGCCCATTCGGTCGCGCTCTCGATGCTGCCCGAGATCGATCCGCGCGCCGCGCTGCCGCCGATGACGGCCTATTATCTGATGAAATGCGGCGCCACCGCGCTCGTGCCTTATTACCGCCCTGGCGATCCCGCGGTCGCGGACGCGATCAAGGGACTGGCGGGGAAATACTCATCCGTGCTGCTCGCCAATCATGGCCCGGTGGTTGCCGGCGATACACTGGAAGCGGCCGTGTTTGCTACCGAGGAGCTGGAGGAGACGGCGAAGCTGTATCTGCTGCTGCGCGGGATGAACCCGCGCTATCTCTCGCCAGAACAGGTGAAGGATCTGGTGAAGGTGTTCGGGGTGACGCTGCCGGAGCATGGGCACGAATGACCGATCCAACGCGGCCGACTCCGGCCGAGATAGACGCGGCAGCCCGAGTTCTCCACGAAATTGGCTTACACCATCACTGGTGGTCTCCGTATAGGAAGACGTACGATGAACTGGCCGCAACTGATGCGATCGGAAAGGAAGAGTTCGACGCAATCGTCGAAGCGATGCTGCTGGCGGCGGCTAAGGCAAGGCTCGAGTAGCAATCGTAGCCCACATGGGCACTAACAACAAACACAGACGTCATCCTGAGGCGCGAGCCTTGCGATGCAACGCATCGCAAGGTGAAGCCTCGAAGGATGAGCTACAGGCGCTTGCGGCCCATCCTTCGAGGCGCGCAAGAGCGCGCACCTCAGGATGACGGCGGAGATTGTGGCGGCGCCGGTAGCCGCTACAGCCCCAGATATGCCTTGCGCACGTCCGGATTGCTCCTGATCTCCGCCGCCGGTCCCTGCATCAGCACGCGGCCGGTTTGCAGGATGTAGGCGCGGTCGGCGATCTCGAGGCACTCGGCCATGCGCTGCTCGACGATCAGGACGGTCATGCCGGCGTCGCGGATGCGCAGGACCGCCTGGAAGATTTCATCGACCAGCTTTGGCATGATGCCCTGCGAGGGTTCGTCGAGCATCAGAAGCCGCGGGCGCGTCATCAGGGCGCGGCCGATCGCGAGCATCTGCTGCTCGCCGCCGGAGAGCGTTTCGGCGCGCTGCTCGAGGCGTTCGGACAGTCGCGGAAACAGCTTGAAGACGAGATCGAGCGGTCCTTCGCGATCCGCGTCGCCGCGATAGAGATAGCTGCCGAGGCGGAGATTGTCGCGCACCGATAAGCGCGGGAACAGGCGGCGATTCTCCGGCACATAGGCAATGCCGGTCGCGGTGATGTGGTGCTGCGCCATGCCGTCCAGGCGTTTACCGTCGAAGGTCACCGTGCCCGAGCGCGGACGCTCGGCACCGGCGATGGACTTGAGCAGCGTCGACTTGCCCGCACCGTTGGCGCCGGCGACGCAGACGATCTCGCCCTTGGTGACTTCAATGCTGACCGCGGAGATCGCGACCAGGCCCTGATAGGCAGTCGTGACTTCATGCACCGACAGCATGACGATCTCCCAGATATGCGCTGATCACCTTGGGATCGCGGACCACGTCGGCGGGCTTGCCCTCGACCAGAACCTTGCCGAGATCGAGCACGATGGCGCGGTCGACCAGGGGCATTACGATCTCCATGACATGCTCGACCATCAGCACGGTGATGCCGGCATCGCGTACTTTCCGCACCAGCGCCACACCGGTCTGCGCCTCGGTCGGCGTGAGGCCGGTGAGGACTTCGTCGAGCAGCAACAGTTTTGGTTCGGTTGCGAGCGCACGCGCGACTTCGAGGCGGCGCTTCTCGGCCGGCACGAGGTCGCTCGCGAGCACGTCGGCGCGGCCGGCAAGGCCGGTGAACTGCAGCACTTCATGCGCCTTGCGGCGCGCCTCGCGCATCACGGTGTTGCGCACAAGCGCGCCGACGATGACATTGTCGATCACCGTCATGGTCTCAAAGCTCTTGACCACCTGGAAGGTGCGCCCGACGCCGCGCTGGCAGCGCTCGGCCGCCGGCATCTTTGTCACGTCCTCGCCGTCGAACCAGATCGAGCCCTGGGTCGGCGGCAGAACGCCGGCGATCAGATTGAACAGCGTCGACTTGCCGGCGCCGTTCGGGCCGATCAGGCCGACGATCTCGCCGCGGCCGACCGAGATCGAGACGTCGCTGTTGGCGACGAGGCCGCCGAACCGCTGCCAGACGCCGCGGGTTTCAAGCAGAGCAGTCATCGCGCGGCTCCCTTCGCTTTCGAACGGGAGAACAGGCTGACCAACCCTTGCGGCAGAGCCAGCGAGATCGCCACGATCAGCGCGCCATAGACGATGAGGTCGACGCCGCGCCCGGAGCCGCCGATAAAGGAGCGCGTCAGCTCCGTCATCGGGATCAGGATGGCCGCGCCAAGCACAGGTCCCCAGAGGGTGCCGATGCCGCCAAGCACCGCCGGCAGCGCCATGAGAAGCGAGAACTGGAAGCCCATGACGCTTTCGGGATCGATATAGGCGAGGAACTGCGCATAGAAGGCACCGCCGATGGCGACAAGGAAAGCGGAAACGGCGGCAGCGCCCATCTTGGAATTGAACACGACGACGCCGAGGCTTTCAGCGGCTTCCGGATTGTCTTTCACGGCGCGCCACCAGAAGCCCCATTTGGAATCTTCGAGCCACCAGGTGACGAACCAGGCCAGGCTGCACAGCGCCAGCGCGAAATAGAAGTACGGCAGCTTGCTGCGCATGAACTGGAATTTCAGCCAGCTGTCGCCGCGCACCGGAATGGTGATTCCCATCGCGGCCCCCGCCCACTCCCAGTTCTGGAACAGCAGCAGCCCGATCTCGGCGATGACGATCGTCGCGATCACGAAGTAATGGCCACGCAGACGAAAGAAGGGATAGCCGAGCACCATCGCAATGATGGCGGCGACACATCCGCCGGCCAGCATGCCGAACCAGGGCAGCACGCCGAATTTGGTGAACAGCAGCTCGGTGGTGTAGGCGCCGATGCCGAAATAGAGCGCGTGTCCGAGCGAGATCTGCCCGCAATAGCCGGACAGGATGTTCCAGCTCTGCGACAGCGCCGCATACATCAGGGTCAAGATCAGGATGTTCTGGACGTAGACGTCCTTGACGACCAGCGGCGCGAGTGCGGCAAGTGCGGCCAGGACCGCGGCGATGATGAGGTCGCGGCGGCGCCGCACAGCAAAATTCTTGTCCATCACATCGACCCGAACAGGCCGCGCGGCCGGATGAAGACAACGAGCAGGTAGACGGCGTAGATGCCGACCGATTTCAGCGAAGGCGGCAGCACCAGGGCGGTGGTCGCCTCGACCAGGCCGACGATGATGCCGCCGGCAAAGGCCCCGAACACGCTGCCGAAGCCGCCGAGCGCGACGGTCACGTAGGCGATCAGCGCAAAGGAGGCGCCGACATCGGGATAGATGTAGAAGAACACCGCCATGATCGCGCCGGCAAGACCGACCAGCGCGGCGCCGAGGCCCCAACCGAGCGCGAACACCCGATTCTTGTCGATGCCGACGAGCGCGACCGCGCCGGGATCTTCACGGGTGGCTTCCAGCGCACGACCAAAGTCGGTACGGTGGATGAAGAAGTAGAGGCCGGCGAAAGCCGCGATCGAGACCAGCGCACCGATCAGCTGCGGCTCCGGCAGGAAGATGCCGGCGACCGAGATGGTCTTGCCGCCGATCCAGGACTGGGGAATGCTGCGATAGTCGGGCGTGAAGAAGAACTGGGCCAGCCCGCGCATCACGATGGCGAGGCCAAAGGTCGAGAAGATCTGCACCATGCCGGCGTTGGCCTTGGCCCGCATGGCGAAGCGGACGACCAAGAGATAGACCACCGCACCGAGCACGAACAGTGCGGCCGCGACCAGGGGCGCCGACAGCAAGGGGTCGATGGCGAAGAACGTGAACAGGAAGAAGCTCACATACATCGCGAGCATCAGAAACTCGCCATGAGCGAAGTTCACGACGTCCATCAGGCCGAAGATCAGCGCGAGGCCGACCGCGATCAGTCCATAGAGCAGGCCCATGAGCAGGCCGCTCGCGAGACTTTGGATAATGGCTTGGGCTGTCACTTCTACTCCCCCGTTCGAAACGTCATCATCAGCTCCGTCATTGCGAGCGAAGCGAAGCAATCCAGAGTGCCTGCACGGAAATGGCCGGGATTGCTTCGTCGCTTCGCTCCTCGCAATGACGAGGCCCTTACGACGATCTCGATTTGCTCCCCTGCTCCCGCAGCGCTTACTTCATCGGCCAAGTCGCTTCCGCGATCGCAGCCTGCGGCGGGAAGACGGTGACGAACTTGCCGCCGATATATTGCAGCAGGACCGGGTCAGCGTCGTTGTTCTGGCCCATGTCGTCGAACTTGATGCGCTTCCAGGGCATGATGGTCTGCTCGCCCGGGATGTCGGTGGCAGCGAGCGCGTCGCGGATCTTCTCGCCGTCGGTCGACTTGGCGCGGCTGACGGCGTCGGCGAGCACGATCAGGCCCATGAACTGGCGCGAGGTGAGGTCGTTGAGATCCTTGCCCGATCTGGCCTTGAACATGTCGTTGACCTTGCCGACCATCGGGCGCTTCTGCGCGAGGTCGAGCGAGAAGGTGCCGCGCGAGATCACTCCTTCGAGCTTGTCGCCGACGGCGTCATAGAGCGCCTTCTCGGAGAAGCCGGCGTCCTGCGCCACAATCGCGTTCGGCTTGTAGCCGAGCTCGGCCATGGTCTTGACCAGCAGAATGCCGTCGGTGGTGTAGCTCGAGGGCATCAGCACGTCGGCATTCGCGGTCTTGAGCTGCTGCACCTCGGCAGACAGCGAGGGCGAGTTGGCGCGGTACTTGATGTCGGAGACGATCTTGTAGCCGCGCTCGCCGGCGATCTTGGCCTGGGCGTTGCCGGAGTCGGTGCCGAAGATGGTATCCTCGTGGAACAGCGACAACGTCTCGATCTTGGTGCCCTTCTTCTTCAGCGCGTCGAAGAAGTCGAACATCGCAGCCGAGTACATTTCGTCGTGCGGCGCGGCACGGAAGTAATATTTCAGGCCACGGCGATGCAGGCTGGGCGAGGAATTGTCGGCCGAGACGAACGGGATCTGGTAGCGTTCGCAGATCTGGCTGACGGTGACGGCAACCGCGCTCTGATAGGTGCCGATGATGGCACAGACCTTCTCCTGCGTGATCAGGCGCTCGGCCTCGGCACGGCCCTTCTGCGGGTCGGCCTGATGGTCGGCGAACACGAGGCGAACCTTGGCGCCGCCGAGACCCGGCAGGCCCTCGCCCTTCGCCAGCGGCAGATCGAAATCAGTGTCCTTGTTGATGACCTCGAGCGCGGTCTCATAAGCCTTCTGCGCGTCGACGCCCTGCTGGGCGCTGCCGCCGGAGAACGGATAGATGACGCCGATCACGACTTCAGAGGTCTGGGCCCGTGCAGCGAGCGGCACCAGCGCAGCAGTGGCGGTAGCACCGAGCAGAACGTCGCGGCGAGAGATCGTCATGGCAGAGTCCCCTGTTACTGAATTTCGACAGTTCGAATGAAACGATTGACGGGTACGGTAAAGCCTGAAGAAGCAGCAAATGCTGCCCACTAAATCACGGCCATGTTCCTATTCTTCAGATCCGTCACCAACATCAAGCCCGGCGAATGCGTAATCGCGAACGGGAGCCTGGCGGCATTGATGACTGATTGCGGCGTCACGCCGCAGGCCCAGAACACCGGGATCTCGTCATCGGCAACAGGTACGGGATCGCCATAGTCGGGCTTGGCGATGTCCTTGATGCCGATCAGATGCGGATGGCCGAGATGCACGGGCGCGCCGTGCACGGCGGGATAGCGCGAGGTGATCTGCACCGCGCGGATCGCATCGGCCGGCTTGAACGGGCGCATCGAGACCACCATCGGACCCGCGAACGGGCCGGCCTCGCCGCAGGCGATATTGGTACGGTACATCGGCACCCGCACGTTCTGCTCGATGTGGCGGATCGGCATGCCCTCGTCGAGCAGCGCCTCTTCGAACGAGAACGAGCAGCCGAGCACGAAGGTCACGAGATCGTCACGCCAATGCTTGGTCACGTCGGTCGGCTCGTCCACGACCTCGCCGTCGCGCCAGACCCGGTAGCGCGGCACATCGGTCCGGATGTCGAGATCGGCGCCGAGCGCCGGGATGTGCGGGCTGCCGACGTCGGACATGCCGATGATCGGGCAAGGTTTGGGATTGAGCTGGCAGAAACGGTGGAAAGCCCCCGCATATTCCGCCGGCAGGATCGCCAGATTGCCCTGGACGAAGCCGGCCGCGACTCCCGCGGTGGAACCGACCTTGCCGCCACGATAGGCGAGCCGCGCTTTGCGGCTCGGGAGGGTGTCGGGTGTTTCAGTTTGCTGCACTGCCACCAAAACAGTCATGTGATCGACCTGCCTATGAACTCGACAAGCGTAGCCAACATCAAGCATACTATAAAGTCTAATCGTCCTTTCTAATCGATATCGATAAATCTATTTTATCGATCGGGAAAATCCTTCCAATGCTGGACTTCAGGTCGATCGAAACCTTCCTCTGGGTTGTGAAGCTCGGCAGCTTCCGTGGCGCCGCAGCGCGGCTCAATACGACCCAGCCGGCGATCTCCCAGCGCATCGCCCAGCTCGAGCGCGAGATGGGCGTCAAGCTCCTGAACCGCGATCATCGCGTGGCGTCGCCCACCCCGAGCGGCCGCCAGATGATGGTCTATGCGGAAAAGCTGATCGGCCTGCGCGCTCAGATGATGGCCGAGATCGGCGATCGCTCGGCGATGCGCGGCGTGATGCGGCTCGGCGTTGCCGAGACCATCGTGCACACCTGGCTGCCGCGGCTGGTGAAGAGCATGAACGAGGTCTATCCGAATCTGTCGCTGGAGATCGAGGTCGACATCACGCCGAACCTCACCGCGCGCCTGCTCGCACAGGAGATCGAGCTTGCCTTCGTGGTCGGGCCGCTGTCGGCCTCGGGCGTGCACAACCGCGTGCTCGCCGATTATCCGATCGGCTTTCTCGCAAGCCCGTCGCTCGGGCTCGGCCACGGCCCGGTGACACCTGCCGATCTCGCGCGGTTTCCGATCATCACATTTCCGCGCAAGACCAGGCCCTACGAGGTCGTGCGCGAGGTGTTCGACCGGCCGGATCTGCCGCCGATCCGTCTCCACGCCTCTGCCTCGCTTGCCACCGTGATCCACATGGCGGTGGAAGGGCTCGGCATCGCCGTGATCCCCGACGCCATCGTCGAGAACGAACTCGCCGACGGTCGGCTGCAATTGCTCGACACCGATCTGGAGATCGCGCCGCTGACGTTCACGGCAAGCTGGCTCGCCTCGCCCGACGTCGTCGCAGTGGAGCGCGTCGCCGAGCTTGCATGTCAGATTGCGCAGAGCAGCCTCGCGGTTGACGCGCCCGCGCTGGCGCGTCATTGAAACAGGCGCCGGACCAATGAGAGACTGACGCATGAGCCGAGCCGCGACTAATTTGCAAATCGATTCCGCCCGCCTCTGGGGCTCCATCCACGAGACCGCGCAATTCGGCGCGACGGCCAAAGGCGGTGTACGGCGGCTGACGCTGAGCAGCGAAGACAAGCAGGTTCGCGACTGGTTCCGAAAGGCCTGTGAGGAAGCCGGCCTCGACGTGCATGTCGACGCACTCGGCTCACAGTTCGGCCTGCGCAAGGGCCGCGACATGTCGAAGCTGCCCGTCGGCATCGGCTCGCATCTCGACACCCAGCCGACCGGCGGCAAGTACGACGGCATTCTCGGAACGCTCGGCGCACTCGAGGTGATCCGCACGCTGAACGATGCCGGCATCGAGACCGAAGCGCCGATCTGCGTCGTCAATTGGACCAACGAGGAAGGCTCGCGCTTCGCGCCGGCGATGATGGCGTCCGCAGCCTACGTCGGCGATTTCACCACGGACGACATCCTCTCGCGCAAGGACATAGAGGGTACCACCGTCGGCCAGGCGCTCGACAGCATCGGCTATCGCGGCGACAAGCCGGTCGGTTTCCAGAAGCTCGGCTGCTTTGTCGAGCTGCACATCGAGCAGGGTCCGATCCTCGAGGCCGAAGGCAAGACCATCGGCGTGGTCGATTCCGGCCAGGGCGTGCTCTGGTATGACGGCAAGATCTCCGGTTTCGAGAGCCATGCGGGATCGACACCGATGCCGCTGCGGCGTGATGCGCTGGCGACACTTTCCGAAATCGTTCTGGCGATGGAGGCCATCGCGAAAAAGCACGGGCCGAACGCGGTTGGCACCATCGGCGAGGCCGTGATTGCCAATCCCTCGCGCAATGTCATCCCCGGCGAGATCGCTTTCACGATGGATTGCCGCAGCGCGGATGGCGCAATCATGGATGCGCTCGATCGCGACCTTCGTGCCGCGATCTCGGAGATCTCTACGCGCCGCAAGGTCGAGGTCAAGATTGATCTGGTTTGGCGCAAGCCGCCGACGCATTTCGATCCCAAGCTGATTGCCGCAGTCGAGAACGCGGCGAAGACGCTCGGCTATTCCTCTCGCCGCATCACCTCAGGCGCCGGCCACGATGCCTGCAACCTCAACACCGTGATGCCGGCGGCGATGGTGTTCGTGCCCTGCAAGGACGGCATCAGCCACAACGAGCTGGAGGATGCCACGCAGCCCGACTGCGCCGCAGGCACCAACGTGCTGATGCACACCGTGCTGGCGATCGCCGGCGTCGCATCCTGATCGGAGACAGACATGCGCGGAGTTTTCGTCGACGCCAATGAAGCGCTCGCCGTGATCATGGAGCGGCTGGAGAAGTCCGGCGATCCCAAGGTGCGGATCCACCGGGACCCCGATATCAAGCCCGAGCAATATCCGGAGATCCTCGACGGCGCCGAGATCGCGATTGTGGACCACACCGCGCTGCCGACCGAGGTCGCGAAGAAGTGCGCGGGGCTCAAGCACGTGGTGTTCCTCGGCACCGGCGCGCGCAGCTACATGAATCCGGAGGAGCTCGCCGAGCTCGGTATTTCCGTGCATTTGATCAAGGGCTATGGCGACACGGCCGTGGCGGAGTCCGCGATCGCGCTGATGTGGTCCTCAGCCCGTGTCATCGCGATGATGGACCGTGAGATGCGCGCCGGCAACTGGCTGCGCGAGGATGGCATGCAGCTCACCGGCAAGACGCTCGGCCTGATCGGCTTCGGCGGTATCGCGGCCGAAGTCGCGCGCATTGCGTCGGGCAGCGGCATGAAGGTGATCGCCTGGAATCGCTCGCCGAAGAGCTATCCCGGCGTGGAATTCACCGATCTCGACACGGTGCTGGCGAAGAGCGACGTCGTGTCGCTGCATCTGCTGCTCAACGACGAGACGCGCGGCATGATCACGCGCGAGAAGATTGAAAAAATGAAGCCCGGCGTGATCCTCATCAATACCGCCCGCGCTGCGGTCGTCGACGAGCAGGCGATGATCGACGCGCTCAAGTCGGGCCATATCCGCCACGCCGGCCTCGACGTCTTCAACATCGAGCCGTTGCCGGCGGACCATCCGCTGACCAAGATTCCGAACGTGACGCTGTCGGCGCATTCGGCGTTCCGCACGCCGGAAGCGAGTGAGAACCTGATTGAGGCGGCATGGGTCCATTGCCGCCGGATCGTGAAAGGATAAGAGCAATAACAATGGCCGACTATCGCACCATCAAGGCAGAGCCCCTCACCAACGCCATCCGCGCCATCGTCAAGGCCGGCGGTTCCTCGGACCGCGAAGCCGAGCTCGTGTCCACCAATCTGGTCGAAGCCAATCTGAAGGGGCACGACTCGCACGGCGTCGGCATGATCCCGCGCTATGTCCAGAGCGTCACCAACGGCGGCCTCGCCGTGAACCAGCATGTCAAGATCGTGCTCGACACCGGCCCGCTTCTCACCCTCGACGGCCTCACCGGCTACGGCCAGGTGATCGGCCATGAAGCGATGGAGCTGGCGGCAGAGCGCGCCAAGAGCAACGGCGTGTGTCTCGTCGGCCTCTCCAACGCGCACCACATCGGCCGCATCGGCCACTGGGCCGAGCAGTGCATCGACCACGGGCTGGTGTCGATTCATTTCGTCAACGTGATCTCGCGCCCGATCGTGGCGCCCTGGGGCGGCAGCGACGCGCGCCACGGCACCAACCCGTTCTGCGTCGGCATCCCGCGCAGGGGCAAGGAGCCGATCGTGCTCGACTTCGCCACCAGCAGGATCGCACAGGGAAAGACCCGCGTCGCCCACAACAAGGGCGTCGAACTCGAGCCCGGCACCATCATCGACAATGAAGGCAAGCCCACCGTCAATCCGCGCTACACCGTGATCCCGCCGCACGGCGCCATCCTGCCGTTCGGCGAGCACAAGGGTTCGGGGCTCGCGCTGGTGTGCGAAATCCTCGGCGGCGCGCTCTCCGGCGGGCAGGTGGTCAAGGGCCCCTCCGACGGCAAGTACAACGTCCTCAACGGCATGCTCTCGATCGTCATCGATCCGAACAAGCTCGGCACCGGCGAGAATCTCGCGCGCGAAGCCGAGAGCTTCGTTGCCTGGCACACCGGCTCGCCGCCCGGCCCCGGCGTCGACAAGGTCAAGATCGCCGGCGAGCCCGAGCGCGAGACCAAGAAGAAGCGATTGGCCGAAGGCATTCCGGTCGATCCGACCACCTGGCAGGAAATTTTGGAAGCCGGGAAGAAGTTCGGGCTGGATCAGACGGCGATCGAGAAGATCGCGAGATAAGCAATCATCACCAATGTCGTCCCGGCGAAGGCCGGGACCCATAACCGCAAAAGTGGTTTGGCGAAGACACGTTGTCACCAGCTCGCGCGACGACTACGCCCTGGGGTAATGGGTCCCGGCTTTCGCCGGGACGACCCCGTGGTTGGTGGTGTGCCCTAATCCACCATCTCCGCCACGGCCTTGCCGCAGGCCGTGGTATCGGCATTGCCGCCGAGGTCCTTGGTGCGCAGCGTGCGTTCGGCCAGCGTCCGTTCGATCGCCTCGACGATCGACTTGCCGGCAACCTTCTCGCCGAGATGCTCGAGCATCATCGCGCCCGACCAGATCGCGCCGATCGGGTTCGCAATGCCCTGCCCCGCGATATCGGGCGCCGAACCGTGCACCGGCTCGAACACCGACGGGAAATCGCCCTCGGGGTTGATGTTGCCTGACGGCGCAATGCCGATGGTGCCGGTGCAGGCCGGACCGAGGTCGGACAGGATGTCACCGAACAGGTTGGAGCCGACCACGACGTCGAACCAGTCCGGATGCAGCACGAAGTTCGCGGTGAGAATGTCGATGTGGTACTTGTCCCACTTCACTCCCGGAAACTTCTTCGCCATCGCCTCCACGCGCTCGTCCCAATAGGGCATGGTGATGGAAATGCCGTTCGACTTGGTCGCCGAGGTCAGATGCTTCTTCGGCCGCGATTGGGCGAGCTCGAAGGCGAACTTGAGGATGCGATCGACGCCGGTGCGGGTCATCACCGTCTGCTGGGTGACGAACTCGCGGTCCGTGTCGGGGAACATGCGGCCACCGACGGAGGAATATTCGCCTTCCGTGTTCTCGCGCACCACCCAGAAGTCGATGTCCCCGGGCTTGCGGCCCGCCAGCGGCGAAGGCACGCCGGGCATCAGCCGCACCGGGCGCAGATTCACATACTGATCGAACTCGCGGCGGAATTTAATCAACGAGCCCCACAGCGAGATGTGATCTGGAATTTTGGCCGGCCAGCCGACCGCGCCGAAATAGATCGCGTCGTGCTTGCCGATTTTTTCTTTCCAATCATCCGGCATCATCTGCCCGTGCTTCTCGTAGTAGTCCCAGGACGAGAAGTCGAAATGATCGAAATGCAGGGACACGCCGTGCTTCTTCGCGGCTGCCTCCAAAACGCGCAGGCCCTCGGGCATCACTTCCTTGCCGATGCCGTCGCCGGGAATGACTGCGATCCGGTATTGTTTCTTGCTCATCGAGTACGTCCCTTTTTGGTCCGGCGGCCGCCGTCTTTTTGACCGCACTGCAATGGACCAAACTCGGCGGCAGTGCAACGCTGCACTGCAATGTTGACCGTGGCGCGGCCAACCGCCTACTGATTTCATCCTGTTCCCATCCTGCGAGTAACTCCCATGGATCTGCATCTGCGCGGCAAACGCGTCTTGATCACCGGCGCGTCCAAGGGCATTGGCGCTGCTGCCGCAGAGGCGTTTGCCGAGGAAGGCGCTCATCTCCTGCTCGCCGCCCGCAACGGCGAGCAGCTCAAGGCGCTGGCCGACCGGCTGCGCTCGGCACACCAGATCGATGCTGCGACAAGCATCGTGGATTTGCGCAAGGCCGAGGACCTCGCGCGGCTCGCGAAAGAAGCCACCGACATCGACGTGCTCGTCAACAATGCTGGCGACATTCCCGGCGGCTCGATCGACAAGATCGATGAAGCAACCTGGCGCCATGCCTGGGAATTGAAAGTGTTCGGCTACATCAACCTGACGCGGCATATCTACGGGCAGATGAAGGCTAGGGGCGGCGGCGTCATCGTCAACGACATTGGTGCTGCCGGCGAAAAATTTGACGCCAATTACATCTGCGGCAGCGCCGGCAATGCCGCGCTGATGGCCTTTACCCGCGCGCTCGGGGGCAAGAGCCTTGCCGACAACATCCGGGTCGTCGGAATCAATCCCGGCCCGGTCGGCACCGACCGCCATGTCACGCTGCTCAAGACCCGGGCAAAGCACCAGTTCGGCGACGAGAGCCGTTACAAGGAATTCCAGAAGAGCCTGCCACTCGGCCGCCCCGCGCATGCACGCGAGATCGGCGACCTCATGGCGTTCCTGGCGTCGGATCGCGCCGGCTACACGTCGGGCGTGATCTACACAGTCGATGGCGGCATCAGCGCTGGGTGGGGCTGAGTTTTCCGTCATTGCGCGCGCAGAATATGCACAGGAGTGAAATAGTTTGTCTCAAGAGTTGATCCGCGAAACCGCCTGCACTGTCGTCGACAAGCTGCGTTCCGGCGATGTCTCTCCACTCGAGTTGCTGGACGTTGTGGAGAAGCGCATCAGCGAGGTCGATTGCAAGATCAACGCGCTACCGACGCTGTGTTTCGATCGTGCGCGGACCAATGCGAAAGCCCTGATGCAGAAGCCGGCCGGCGCGCGTGGCCTGCTGGCCGGCCTGCCGCTGCCGATCAAGGACCTGACCGATGTCGCCGGCGTGCTGAACACGCAAGGCTCGCCGATCTACAAGGACAACATTCCCACGGCGTCCGACCTCATGGTCGAAAACCTCGAGGCAAATGGCGCGGTCGTCTACGCAAAATCCAACACGCCGGAATTCGGAGCCGGCGCCAACACCTTCAACGAAGTGTTCGGCGCGACGCTCAATCCCTGGGATACGTCGAAGTCGGCGGCCGGTTCCTCCGGCGGCGCAGCGGCGGCGCTTGCGACGGGCATGGCGTGGCTGGCGCAAGGCTCGGACATGGGCGGCTCCTTGCGCAGCCCCGCGGCCTTCTGCGGCGTGGTCGGCATGCGGCCGAGCATCGGCCGCGTCGCCCATACCCCCAAATCGGGCATCGATCGCAATCTCGGCGTCGTCGGCCCGATGGCGCGCAATGTCGAGGACCTGGCATTGCTCCTCGACGCCATGAGCGGCGACTATCCGAACGATCCGCTGTCACTGCCGGCGCCGACAACCTCTTTCCTGTCGGCCGCGCGCTCGGGCGGCAAGTCAAAGCGCATCGCCTACTCGCCCAATCTCGGCATCACACCGCTTGATCCCGAGGTAGAGGCGATCACGCGCAAGGCGGCCGAGCGTTTCGCGGAAGCCGGTGCCATCGTCGAGGAGGCGCATCCCGACTGGCGCGATGCGCACGAATGCTTCCACGTGCTGCGCGCCTTCGATTTCGCGATCACCAAGGCCAATCTGCTCCGCACCAAGCGCGATCTGCTCAAGCCGGAAGTGATCTGGAACATCGAGGAGGGCCTCAAGCTCACGGTCGAACAGCTGGCACGCGCCGAAGCGCAGCGCGTTGGCATGACCGCGCGCGCGATCGAGTTCTTCAAGACGTATGACCTGTTGCTGACGCCGACCACAATCGTGCCGCCCTTCCCGATCGAAAACCGCTATGTCGCCGAATGCGGCGGCAAGAAATTCGAGAATTACGTCGAATGGCTCGGCATCGTCTACGCGATCACACTGGCCTGCTGCCCGTCGCTGTCGCTGCCCTGCGGCTTCACCGCCTCTGGCTTGCCGGTCGGCCTGCAGGTCGTCGGCGCCCCCCGCGCGGATGCGCAGGTGATCGCGGGCGCGAAGGTGCTGGAGGACATTTTGGGCCTGCGCGGGCAGACGCCGATTGATCCGCGGGTGAAGAAGTAGCTTCTCTCGTGCCCCGGACGCAGCGCAGCGCTCCTTCAGCGGTGCGCTGCAGAGCCGGGGCCCATCTCTCCGGGACCTCCCGTGCCCCCTGGGTCCCGGCTCTGCGGCGCAGCGCTCGCGCGCTGCACCTTGTCCGGGACACCGGACGTCACCTCGTATTCGTCGCCTCCAGGCTCCGGCTATAGCGCGACATCGCGAAGCAGAACACAAAGTAGATCGCGGCGACGAAGATGTAGACTTCGACCGAAAACTGCTGCCAGGCCGGATCGATGATCGCGGTCTTGGCCGTCGTCAGCAGGTCGAAGATGCCGATGATCAGCACGAGGCTGGTGTCCTTGAAGAAGGCGATGAAGGTGTTGACCAGCGGCGGGATGACGTGGCGGATCGCCTGCGGCAGGACGATCAGCCGGTGCTTGCGCCAGTAGGACAGCCCTAGCGCGTCAGCGGCTTCGTATTGTCCGCGCGGCACGGCCTGGAGGCCGCCGCGGATGACCTCGGCAAGATAGGCACCCGCGAACAGGATGATCGCGATCTGTGCCCGCAGCAGCTTGTCGATATTGAATCCGCTGGGCATGAACAGCGGAAACATCACGCTCGCCATGAAGAGAAGGCTCACCAGCGGCACACCGCGGATCAACTCGACATAGAGTACGCTCAGCGAGCGGATCGCCGGCAGCTTTGAGCGCCGGCCGAGCGCGACCAGAATGCCGAGCGGGAAACCGAACGCCAATCCGAACGTCGCCAGGATCAATGTCACCGGCAGCCCGCCCCAACGATCCTGCGAGACGAAGGACAGCCCGAACACGCCGCCCCACATCAGCACGCTGATCAGCGCGAGCGCGCCGATCCAGAGATAGGCTAATTCGCGCCGCCATAGTGCGCGCCGCGTGGAGAGAAAGAACAGCGCGATGAACAGCACGACCGACAGCGCAGGCCGCCACTGCTCGTCGAACGGATAGGTACCGAACAGGATGAAGCGGTATTTTTCGGGGATGATGGCCCAACAGGCGCCGAGGCCGCGCACGGCCTTGCAGGCGCTTGAATCGTTGGCCGGCGCGAGCCAGACCGCGTTGGCAATGCCCCACTGCGCAAAGCTCACCACGGCTTTCGTCAGCACCGCCAGCAGGACGACCGTAAGAATGCCGTTGGGGATCGACGAGAACAGATTAGTGCGCAGCCAGCGCAGCACCGGATTGCCGATTTGCGGGCGGCGGGCCGCGCGCGGCACGTCTGGAATATCGGTGATCGCGGTCATGCTCAGCGCTCCGCCAGCGCGATGCGCGCATTGTACCAATTCATGAAGAAGCTGATGCCGAGGCTTATGGTGAGGAAGACGGCCATGATCAGCGAGATCGCCTCGATCGCCTGCCCGGTCTGGTTCAGCGTGGTGTTGGCGATCGAGACCACGTCCTGGTAACCGATCGCGACTGCGAGCGACGAGTTCTTGGTCAGGTTGAGATACTGGCTCGTCATCGGCGGCACGATCACGCGCAGCGCCTGCGGCAGGATGATCTGCCGCAGCATGAAGCTCCGGCGCAGGCCGAGCGCGCTGGCTGCATCCCACTGCCCGCGCGGTACCGACTGGATGCCGCTGCGCACGATCTCGGCGATGAAGGCCGAGGTATAGGTCACGAGCGCGATCAGCAGCGCGAAATATTCCGGCGCGAGCGTCAGCCCGCCGACGAAGTTGAAGCCGCGCAGCTGTGGCCATTCGATCGTCCAGGCCACACCAAGCGACAACGACACCGCTGCCGGCAGCGCGACGATGAGGCCGAGCGCAAAGGGCCAGGCCGGCCGCGGCTTGCCGTCACGCATCTGCTGCGCGACCAGCCATCGCCGAATGACAAAGAATGCGGCGCAGCCCAGCACGGCCGTGCCGAGCACCCAGAGCTGTGGCGAGCCCACCGGGATCGCCGGCAGGATCAGGCCGCGATTGGAGAGGAAGACACCCTCGACTGGCCGCCACGCCGCACGCGCGGCCGGCAATGCCTGCATCAGCACATACCAGAACAGCAGCTGAAGCAGCAGGGGAATGTCGCGCAAGACTTCGACATAGACGGCGGCGAACCGCGATAGCAGCCAGTTTGCCGACAGCCGCGAGATTCCGATCAGCGTGCCCAGAATAGTCGCAAGCACGATGCCGATCACGGCGACACGCAGCGTGTTGGCGATGCCGACGACGAAGGCCCAGAGGTAGCTGTCCCTCGGATTGTACGCGAGCAAGCTGTCGGCGATCGGCATTCCGGCCTCACGGCCGAGAAAGGCAAAGCCCGTGGTGATGCGGCGAGCCGAGAGATTGGTGACGGTGTTGGACCAGAGGAAGACGATGACGGCGACCGCGATGCCGACCACCAGCACCTGCCAGAACAGGCCCTTCAATTCGTTCGGCCCGAGCGCGCCGAAAAAGCTGCGGCGCGGCGGCGGCCTAGGGTCATCTGAGGTCACGGCACAAAAATCCTTCCTGAAAACAGCGATTTCCGGCGGCGCACGTCAACTGTTGCACCAAACCAATAACCGTGCAACAAATGTTTCATGGCCGAGCCCGCGAAATCCTCGCCGCTGAGCGAACTGCGCATTGCGCTGCCATCGCTCCCCCTGCGCTTGCAGGAGGTCGGGCGTTTTGTCGCGGCCAATGATTACGACGCCACCACCCGTTCGATGCGCGACCTCGCGGCCGAAGCCGGTGCCGATCCCGCCGCATTCACACGGCTTGCGAAGGCGATCGGCTATTCCGGCTGGGACGAGTTGCGCGCCGCGCTGACAGAGGCACGGCGGCCGTCGCAGATCTCGCCCTTTTCGGCGCGCGCCAAAGGCCGCCGCCACGGCCCGAACGCTGATGTTGCGCTTGTCTCCGACAAGCTCGAGGCCGAAGCCGCGGGCCTGCCGCGCATCTCCGCCCACGCGATCGCGGATGCGGCCCGCACGCTGCACGATGCCAAACGGATCTGGATCACCGGTTATCGCAGCTGCCGCAGCGTCGCGGAATTGCTCAACTATGAGCTCAGGCTGTTTCGCCCCGAACAGGTGCAGATCGTCGGCGCGTCCGGCCCTGACGATCTCGATCTCGGCGCATTCCGGCCCGGCGAGGCCGTGATCGTCATCGGCTTCATGCCCTACACCAACGCCAGCGTCCGGGTCGCACAGGCCGCTTATCGCGCCGGCGCGACCCTGATCGCGATCGCGGACAGCGTGGCCGCGCCGATGGCCGAGGGCGCCGACCACGTCTTGCTGTTCGAAGCCGCCTCCTCGCCCGGATTCTTCCCGAGTCTCACCGGCGCGCTGGCGATTGCGCAGTCGCTCGCCGCGGTGACGTTCGCGCTCGGCGGCGCGGCCGCAAAGAAACGGCTTCAAGATACCGAGGCACGGCTCGCCACAGCCTCCACCTACGTCTCAGAGAAAGGTTGACCCATGAGCACCCGCATCAGCCGCGTGCTGCATCGCTCGTTGCGTGAGACGCCGCCCAAGGCGATCGGCGGCGAAGGCATCTATCTTTTTGCCGAGGACGGGCGGCGCGTGATCGACGCCTCCGGCGGCGCGGCGGTGTCCTGCCTCGGGCATCAGCATCCCCGCGTGATTGCGGCAATGGCGAAGCAGGCCTCGACGCTCGCCTATGCGCACACCGCCTTCTTCTCCTCCGAGCCGGCGGAGCGGCTTGCCGAAACGCTGGTCGGGCATGAGCCCGGCGGTCTCGCCTACGCTTATTTCGTCAGCGGCGGATCGGAGGCGATCGAAGCCAGCATCAAGCTCGCGCGACAATATTTCATCGAGCGCGGCGAGCCGCAGCGGCAGCATTTCATCGCGCGGCGGCAGAGCTATCACGGCAACACGCTCGGCGCGCTCGCCGCCGGCGGCAATGCCTGGCGCCGCGCGCCCTATGCGCCGCTGCTGTCCGCCGCCTTCAGCCATGTCACACCAGCCTTCGCCTATCACGAGAAGCACGAGCGCGAGTCGGATGCGCAGTTCGTGGCGCGGCTCGCGGCGGAACTCGAAGCCGAGTTCCAGCGGCTCGGCCCGAACACCGTCGCAGCGTTCCTCGCCGAACCCGTCGTCGGTGCGACCGCGGGCGCTGTGACTGCGCCGGACGGCTATTTCAAAGCCGTCCGCGAGATCTGCGACCGGCATGGCGCTCTGCTCATCCTCGACGAAGTCATGTGCGGCATGGGCCGCACCGGCACCACGCACGCTTGGGAACAGGAAGGCGTCGCCCCGGATATCCAGGCGATCGCAAAGGGGCTCGGCGGCGGCTACCAGCCGATCGGCGCAATGCTTGCAAGCGGCAAGATCATCGACACCATCCGCTCAGGCTCGGGCGCGTTCCAGCACGGCCACACTTATCTCGCGCACCCCCTCGCCTGCGCGGCTGCGCTGGCGGTGCAGGACGTGATCCGGGAGGACAATCTGCTTGAGCACGTGAAGCAGCGCGGCAAGCAGCTCGAGCAGCGGCTCACCGAGCGCTTCGGCAATCACCGGCATGTCGGAGATATCAGGGGCCGCGGGCTGTTTTGGGCGATCGAGCTCGTCGCTGATCGTGCCAGCCGCACCTCGTTCGACCCGACGCTCAAGCTCAATCAAAAGATCAAGGCGGAAGCCTTTGCCAACGGGCTCGGCTGCTATCCCGGCGGCGGCACCGTGGATGGCGTCCGCGGCGACCATGTGCTGCTGGCGCCGCCCTATATCGCTTCCGCTGACGAAATCGATCAGATCGTCGACAAGCTCGGCACAACCGTCGACAACGTTTTGCGTAGTGTCAATCACTGAGGGGAGAGTAGATGATGAGGATAATGGTTATCGCGGCGAGCGTGCTCGCGGCATCGGCGGTGGTCGCCCAGGCGGCGACGCTCGACACGGTCAAGAGCCGCGGCACGCTGGTGTGCGGCGTCAGCGCGGGCTTTGCCGGCTTCTCGGCACCCGACTCGCAAGGCAATTACAAGGGCCTCGATGTCGACTATTGCCGCGCACTCGCGGCCGGCGTGCTCGGTGATCCCAACAAGGTGCGTTACGTTTCGCTGACCGCGCAGAACCGCTTCACCGCGCTGCAATCGGGCGAGATCGACGTGCTCTACCGCAACTCGACGCAGACTTATCTGCGCGGCGTCACGCTGGGCCTGCGGCAGGGACCGATCAACTTCTACGACGGCCAGGGTTTTGTCGTGAAGAAGGACCTCGGTGTGAAGGAGTTGAAGGACCTCAAGGGCGCCACCGTTTGCGTTGCGCAAGGCACCACGCACGAAGTCACGCTCGGCGATTACGGCCGCGCCAACGGCATCGACTGGAAGCCGCTGGTGTTCGACCGCGTCGACACCATGTACCAGACCTTCTTCGGCGGCCGCTGCGATGCCATGACCCAGGACGCCTCCGCGCTTGCCGGTGCCGTGACGACAGCCGCGCCGAACCCGGCCGACTACGTCGTACTGCCGCAGACCATCAGCAAGGAGCCGCTCGGGCCCTTCACCCGCAACGGCGACGAGGTCTGGAGCGACATCATCACCTGGCTGCATTACGGCCTGATCGAGGCCGAGGAGCTCGGCGTCACCCAGGCCAATGTCGACGAGATGACGAAGTCGCAAACGCCCGCGATCCAGCGGCTGCTCGGCGCCTCAGGCGACCTCGGCTCTCGACTTGGACTTGACAACAAATGGCTGGTCACCGCGATCAAGGCCACCGGCAATTACGGCGAGATCTACGAGCGCAATGTCGGCAAGGGGAGCCCGCTCAAGCTCGAGCGCGGTCTCAACGGCCTCTGGACCAAGGGCGGCTTGATGTACGCGGTGCCGTTCAAGTAAAGAGCCCGTCACCCCAGCCCTCTCCCCGTAAGAACGGGGAGAGGGAGAAGAGACAATCATGCGCATCGCCCTGATCCACGCCCTCAAGCATTCCATCGCTCCGATCGAGGCTGCGTTCGCAACGGCGTGGCCGGACGCGCGGCTGATGAACCTGCTCGACGACAGCCTGTCGGCGGATCTGGCGCGCGACGGCAAGCTCAACGATGCCATGACCGAGCGCTTTCTTGCGCTCGGCGATTATGCGGCAGCGACGGGGGCGAATGCCATCCTGTTCACCTGCTCGGCCTTCGGCCCCTGCATCGAGGCCGTCGCGCGGGCACATGCGCCGATGCCGGTGCTCAAGCCGAACCAAGCCATGATCGAACGGGCCGTGACGATGGGCAAGAAGATCGGCCTGCTCTCGACCTTCCCGCCAACGCTGGTCTCGATGCCGCCGGAGTTTCCGGCCTCCGTCCAGATCGTGCCAAAGCTTGCCGACGGCGCGCTGGCCGCACTCGACCGCGGCGATCGCGCCACGCATGACCGGCTGATCGTCGAAGCGTCAAAGGATTTGCGCGACTGCGACGTCATTGCGCTGGCGCAGTTCAGCATCGCGGCAACTGCACCGCTCGTCGCGGAGGCCGCCGGCCGGCCCGTCGTGACCACACCGGATAGCGCGGTCGAAAAGTTGATGCGGCTCCTGAAAGCTAAGGCTTAAGCGCCCGCCTTCTTGCGACGCTGCGCATCCTTGATCGCAACCGCGAGCGCGGCCTTCGTCTCGTTCACAAAGTCCTCGACCAGTTCCTCGCGCGTGGCATGTGCGGCCTCGCCGGTGAAAAGCCCCTGCTCGGCCAGCATCACCACGCCGTGCAGTGCCGCCCAGATCTTGAGCGCCTGCCGCTCGCGCAAATAGCCGACCGCAGGCGCTTCTAGTGCTTCGATCACGAGCGCAAACGTCTCGCGGGTCGCCTCGTGCAGCTCGCTGCCCTTGGCTGCGCAGGACACCGTGCGCGAGGTAAACATCAACCGGTAAATCCCGTTGCGGCGCAGGCCAAAATCGAGCGTTGCCTGCGCCAGCCGCGACAATTTTGATTGCTTCGACGGCTTCGCCATCGCTTCCCGAAAAAGCGCACTGAGCTGCCGGAACGCCTCCGCCGTCACCGCGGCAAGCAGCGCTTCGCGGTCAGCGAAATGACGGTACGGCGCTGGTTGCGAAACACCGAGCTGCTTTGCCAGCGCCTTGATGCTGATCGCTTCCGCTCCACCCTGCTCCGCCTCACGCAATGCGGCCTTGATCAAGGCGTCGCGGAGATCGCCATGGTGGTAGGTGTTCTCGGGCTTTCGAGCGAGTTGTGAACGCATGTTACGGCGAAGCCTATAAGTTTGCGCTTGACAGGGGAAGCCTGTCGCGAATGTAATAGCATATAACTTAGAACAAGCGGCAAATGCCGCAGACAACATTGACAAGAGGAACGCGCCGCCCTTCGGGCCAGGTGCATACGACCGAGGAAGCCGCAATGGCAGAACGACTCAGAGTTCACGTCGATCCCGACAAATGCCAGGGCCACGCGCGCTGCAAGGCGCTGGCGCCGGAGCTGTTCGAGCTCGATGAATACGGCAACGCCCATGAGGCCGGAGACGGCACGGTTCCAGCGGGCCTCGAAGACAAGGCCTGGCTTGCCAAATCCAACTGCCCGGAAATCGCGATCGATGTGATCGAGGAGTAGCGCGGCCCCTGCCCGCGCGCGCTTTGCGTACCTTCAGCGAACACGAGCCCCAAGGGATATTCAAGGGATTTTCCTGCCATGTCCGACGTCAGCCAGCCCACTGCCCACCCGCCCGTGACCGACTGGGTCAATGATTTCGACCACACCGACCCGCAATGGACGGACGATCCCTTCCCGATCTGGGAAGAGCTGCGCGCCGCAAGCCCGGTCGTGCATACCGAGCGCTTCCTCGGCTGCTATATGCCGACGACCTACGAGGCGGTGCGCGAGATCGCCAACGACACCGAGCATTTTTCGTCGCGCCGCATCATCGTCCGCGACGTGCGGCCCGAGGTCGCCAGGAACGCGGCCCCGCCGATCACCTCCGATCCGCCCGTGCATAAGCCGGCCAAGCAATTGCTGCTGCCGCCCTTCACGCCGGATGCGATGAAGAAGCTCGAGCCGCGGATGCGTGCGATCTGCAACGAGCTGATCGACGGGTTCATCGCCAACGGCAAGGTCGATGCCGCAGCGCAGTACAGCAAATACATCCCGGTTCAGGCCATCGCGCACATGCTCGGCATTCCCGAGAGCGACAGCGATCTCTTCATCAACTGGATCCACATGATCCTGGAGCTCGGCATCAAGGACGAGAACAAGCTGCTCCAGGCCGTGCAGGAGATGAGCGCCTATTTCAGGGCGCATATCGAGGAGCGGAGGTCGAGGCCTACCGACGATCTCATCTCCTACTTGATGAACGCCAAGGACAAGGAAGGCCAGCCGCTGGAGGAGTCGCACGTTCTGGGCTCGCTGCGGCTGCTCCTGATCGCCGGCATCGATACCACCTGGAGCGCGATCGGCTCCTCGCTCTGGCACCTCGCCCGGACGCCGGCCGATCGCGAGCGGCTGATCGCCGAGCCCGGGTTGATCCCGATCGCTGTGGAGGAGCTGCTGCGAGCCTATTCGCCGGTGACGATGGCCCGCGAGGTCGTCAAGGAGACCACCGTCTCGGGCTGTCCGGTCAAGGCGGGCAACATGGTGCTGCTGTCCTTCCCGGCCGCCAATCGCGACCCAAAAATGTTTCCGCAAGCTGATAGGGTCGTGATCGACCGGCGGGAAAACCGCCATGCCGCCTTCGGCCTCGGCATCCACCGCTGCGTCGGTTCCAATCTGGCACGGATGGAGATGCAGGTCGCGCTGGAGGAATGGCTGAAGCGGATTCCGGACTTCCGGCTCGACCCGGCAGGCACCGTGACCTGGTCCCAGGGCACGGTCAGGGGCCCCCGCCAGTTGCCATTTCTGCTTGGAAAGGCGATGTAGGCTCCCAGACAAAGGATTTCTGGGAGGCCGGACGTGACAGAGCAAGCAATCAAACCGGCCTCCGACCACATCGACATCGCCGACGCGGAGCGACGGATCAAGGCGATCTTGATCGGCTCGATCGGCAACCTCGTCGAATGGTACGACTTCTACGCCTATACGGCGTTTGCGCTCTATTTCGCTCCGGCCTTCTTCCCGGGCAGCGATCCCGTCGTCCAGCAATTGAACATTGCCGTGGTGTTCGCGGCGACGTTCCTGATGCGTCCCCTCGGCGGCTGGTTATTCGGCTATGTCGCCGACCATTTCGGGCGACGAATCTCGCTGACCCTGTCGGTCGTCTTCATGTGCTTCGGCTCGCTGATCATCGCGCTGACGCCGACCTATGCCACGATCGGCTTTGCCGCCCCGGTGATCCTGGCGCTCGCCCGCGTCATCGAAGGCTTGAGCCTCGGCGGCGAATATGGCGCCAGCGCTACCTACCTGAGCGAAGTGGCCGACCCCAAGCATCGCGGCTTCTATTCGAGCTTTCAATACGTCACGCTGATCGGCGGTCAGCTCACGGCGATCATCGTGCTCCTGCTTCTGCAAAAGGTCTTCCTGACGCCCGACGAGCTGAAGGCCTGGGGCTGGCGGATTCCGTTCGCGATCGGCGCGGCGCTCGCGATCTTCGCCGCAGTGATGCGGCGTAATCTGCAGGAGACTGAAGCCTTCGAGGAAGCCAAGAAGGTGGTGAAGCCGACCGGCTCGATCACCAATTTGCTGAAATATCCGCGGGAGCTCTTGCTCGTGGTTGGCCTGACTGCCGGCGGCACCGCGGCGTTCTACACTTTCACCACCTACATGCAGACCTTCGTAAAACTCTCGGTCGGGCTGACCGAGGACCAGACCACTTTCGTGATCTTCGGCTCGCTGATCTTCGCGACCATCCTGCAGCCGATCTATGGCGCGATCTCCGACAAGATCGGCCGCAAGCCGCTGTTGATCTTCTTCGGCGTCGCCGGCACGCTCGCGACCGTGCCGCTTCTGATGACGCTGAAAGAGACCAAGTCTCCCTTTATGGCCTTCATCCTGATCTGCGCCGCCTGGCTGTTCGTCGCCGGCTACACCTCGATCAACGCGGTGGTGAAGGCCGAGCTGTTCCCGACCAATGTCCGCGCCCTCGGCGTCGGCCTGCCCTATGCGATCACGGTCTCGATCTTCGGCGGCACGGCGCCGGCGATTGCGCTCTATTTCAAGAGCATCGGGCACGAGGAGTGGTTCTACTACTATCTCGCAAGCGTCATCTTCCTGTCGTTGATCATCTATTCTACCATGCGCGACACCAAGCATGCCTCCGCGATGCACCGCCACGAGTAGCTCATTTTCGAGTAGATCATGGCCGACGAGACGCCATCCGACAGCAAGCTGACGCGCAGCAAGGAGAAATGGGCGCGCGAGGGCCGCTTTCTCACGGGCAAGATGACGCGCCCGGAGGACCAACGGCTGCCGCCTGGCCAGCACCTGACGAAAGATTGGCCCGTGCTCGATCTCGGGGTCATGCCGCCGGTCTCGCGCGAACGCTGGCGGCTCGACGTCTACAGCGCGATCGAGAATCCCCTGTTCTGGACCTTTGCGGAGTTCGCCGCGCAGAAGCAGGACCAGTTCACCTCCGACATCCATTGCGTGACGACCTGGTCGCGTTACGACAATGAATGGGAAGGGCTCGCGACGCGCGAGCTGCTGGCGGCCTGTCAGCCGCGCGACGATGCACGCTTCGTGGTGCTGCATTCCTATGACGGCTACACCACCAACCTCGCGCTGGAAGACTTTGCCGCCGAGGACGCGCTGCTCGCCCATAGCTGGTCAGGCCAGCCGCTGTCGGACGAGCATGGCGGCCCGGTGCGACTTGTCGTACCGCATCTCTATTTCTGGAAGAGCGCCAAATGGCTTCAGGCCATCGAATTCGTGACCGACGATGCGCCGGGTTTCTGGGAAGTTCGCGGCTATCATAATCGCGGCGATCCATGGGCCGAGCAGCGCTATTCGGCCGACTAGGGTCAAACAAGAACGGGAGAAGCCCATGCCGACGGAACGCTTTCAATTCACCGGCGAAGGCGGCCATCAGCTCGCAGCCGCGCTGGAGCTGCCTGACGGCGAGCCCGCGGCCTATGCGTTGTTCGCGCACTGCTTCACTTGCGGCAAGGACACGCTCGCGGCCAAGCGCATCTCCGTCGCGCTTGCCGCCAAAGGCGTCGCGGTGCTGCGCTTCGACTTCACCGGGCTCGGCTCCAGCGAAGGCGATTTCGCCAATTCGACGTTCTCCTCCAACGTCGCCGATCTCGTGCATGCGGCCGATCATCTGCGCGCGACCCGCACGGCACCGTCGATCCTGATCGGTCACAGTCTCGGCGGCGCGGCGATCCTGGCGGCCGCTGGAAAGATTCCAGAAGCCAAGGCGGTCGTAACCATCGCGGCACCGTCCGATCCGGCTCACGTTACTGGCATGTTCAGGGAACACGTCGACGCGATCCGCGCACAGGGCGAAGTCGAGGTCTCGCTCGCGGGTCGTCCGTTCCGGATCAAGCGCGAGTTCCTCGACGACATCGCCGAGCACGAATTGATGAAGGACGTCGCCGGTTTGCATAAGGCGCTGCTGGTGATGCAGTCACCTATCGACGACACCGTCGGCATCGACAATGCAACCAAGATCTTCGTTTCGGCAAAACACCCCAAGAGCTTCGTCTCGCTCGACCATGCCGATCATCTCCTGACCAAGCCGGTCGATGCGCTCTACGCGGCCGATGTGATCACGGCCTGGGCGAGCCGCTACGTTGAAGTCGCAAAACCCGCACAGGCCTCAAGCTCTTCGGACGAGCCGCGAAGGGTCGTGGTGCAGGAGACCCGTAAGAGCAAGTTCAACCAGTTCATCACCGTCGGACCGCATCATTTGGTTGCGGACGAACCGCTTGCGGCCGGCGGCCAGGATGCCGGTCCCGGGCCCTATGATTTCCTGCTGGCCGGTCTCGGCGCCTGCACATCCATGACCATGCGCCTCTATGCCGACCGCAAATCGCTGCCGCTCGATCGCGTCACGGTCACGCTGAAACATTCAAAAATCTACGCCAAGGATTGCGCGGAGTGCGAGACGCAGGACGGCATGCTCGACCAGATCGAGCGCGACATCGCAATGGATGGCGCGCTCGATGCCGAGCAGCGCAAGAAACTGATGGAGATCGCCGACAAGTGCCCGGTGCACCGGACGCTGACCTCGGAGATCCGCATCGTGACCAATGCCGTGGACTAGCGCAACTGCCTAGAAGCAGGCGGCCATCGTTCGTACCGCAGCGCTGATCTCGCTCTCGCGCCAGGCCGCAAAGCCGAGCAGCAGGCCGTGATCACGCGGCCGGCCAAGCGCCAGGCTGGACAGGGCTCGCGTCACAACGCCCGCTTCGCCCAGCCGCTTGACCGTCGCCTGATCGGTGCGACCGCGCTTGAGGCGCGCGACGAGCTGGATGCCGCCAGAGGGCACCTCGGCCGTGAGCACCTCGCCAAGATGGCGCTCCAATCCCTCCACGAGATGATCGCGGCGCGCGTGATAGAGCCGGCGCACCCGGCGCAGATGCGCCAGGAAATGCCCATCCGCAATGAACTCGGCGAGCGCTTCCTGGATGTGACTGGAAGCGATCAAGCCGATATGCCGCTGCGCGATCTCGAATGTGCTGACCAATGCCGGCGGCACGACGAGATAGCCGAGCCGGATATCCGACGTCATCGCCTTCGAGAACGTGCCGACATAGAACACGCGGCCATGGGCATCGAGCCCCTGCAAGGCTGGCACCGGCCGGCTGTCGTAGTGGAATTCACCGTCGTAGTCGTCCTCGACGATCCAGGTCTTGCCGGGCGTGCTCAGCCGAAGAAACTCGGTGCGGCGGGACAACGACATCAGCCGTCCGGTCGGATGCTGATGCGACGGCGTCATGAAGATGAGCTTTGGTGCAGCCATCCCCGGCATCCGCTGCATGCCCTGCTCGTCCAGCCTCATGCCTGTCACGCGCGCGCCGGACGCGCGGAAGGCAGCCGCAGCGCCGGGATAGCCGGGGTCCTCGACCCAGACCTCGTCGCCCGGCGTGATGAGCGAGGCCGCAATCAAGGTCAGCGCAGCCTGCGCGCTGGGCAGGATCATGATCTGATCAGCCGTGGCACGAACGCCTCTGCCGCTCGCCAGATAATGCGCCAGCGCCTCGCGCAGGCGTGTGCGGTTGACCGGACCGAGTTCACGCTTGGCCGCACGCATGGCACTGCGGCGCAGGCAGCGCGCCCAGACCTCGTTCGGAAACTCTCTGAAATCACCATGTCCCGGACGCAACGGCTTTAGCGGTGCCTGATAGGACATCGGCCAGTCAGCCTGCTCGAGCTTCGAAGCCCACGGCGAGAGCCGCGTCTTGGAAGAGCGGACGCTCGAAACGGCTTCGTCGGCCCCTTCGATGCGCTCACCGCTATCGATTGTCACCACAGGACGACGGCCGTGCGACGCCTCGAGATATCCTTCGGCGGCAAGCTGCTCGAACGCATAGGTGACGGTGTTGCGGGAGACGCCGAGATCGCTCGCAAGCCGGCGGCTCGACGGCAGCGCGCGGCCTTTGGCGAGGCGGCCGGTTGCGATCAGGCTCCGGAGCTGGCTGGTCAGCTGCGCCACCAGTCCCTCTTCCTCGGCCCTATTCAGGTCGATCAGGCCGGAGATCATGCTTTCCGAAACTGGCACCTTATTCCTTTCAAATCTGGCACTTTTTCAGGTTCCAGCCCGGATGCTATCCACCAGATCGGACTGCTTCAAGGACCTTGCAATGAACACTTCCCTCTCTCCACGCACGGCAATCGGGCTGTTCCTCATCGTCGTGCTCGCCTGGGGCGTGAACTGGTCGATCACGAAGCAGCTCGTGCAATTCCTTCCGCCCCTCTGGACGTCGGCGATCCGGAGCTGGATCGCGCTGGCTGGCTTGTTCGTGATCCTGGGACTGAGCAACAATCTGGTGATCCCGGAGCGGCGTGACATTCCTGTGGTCTTGAGCGTGGCGCTGCTGCACATGACGGTGTTCTCGGTCCTGGTTGCGGCCGGTGTGCGCTTCCTGCCCGCGAGCAAGGCGATCGTGCTCGGCTACACCACGCCGCTCTGGGTCGCGATCGCCGCGCCCCTGCTCGGGAAGGATACCCTGACCGCGCCAAAGCTCGCCGGCGCTTTGCTCGGACTGATCGGCCTTGCCGTGATCCTGAACCCGACGTCGATCGACTGGACCAATAGCAACGTCGTGCTCGGCGCCGGCATGGTGATCTTGGCCGCGATCTCCTGGGCCGCGAACATCATCTATATCCGTGCGCATCGCTGGATCGCGTCCCCACTCCAGCTTCTGATCTGGCAGGTGCTCGTGGCAACCATCGTGCTCACAGCGTCGGCATTGATCACGGATGGCCTGCCGCACGCGGAATGGTCGTGGAAGCTCGTGCTGCTGTTCCTGTACTCTGGCTTGATCGGAACAGCGCTGGCCTATTGGGCAATGTCGATGGTCAACAAGAGCATCTCGGCCCTGACGACCGCGCTCGGCACCACCGGGACGCCGCTCGTCGGCATCGCCAGTGCGGCAATATTGCTGGGTGAGCCGATCGACATGAGCCTTGTCATTGCAGCCGCGCTGATTGTGACCGGCATTGGCCTTGCGACGCTGGGCGACCGGCTGCTGCGCCGTCAGGCCACGGCGAGCGGTTGAACGCGCAAGCTACCGCGCAGGCCTGCCGTCGTACCGAGCAGGATGCCGGCGACCGCAATGAACGAGCCCAGCGCGAGCGTCGAGATGCCCGTGAGCCCCTGCCCGATCGAGCAGCCAAACGCCATCACGCCGCCGATCCCCATCAGCACGGCACCGCCGGCCGATCGCAGCATGTGGCGTGGCGATGAATAGCCTTCGAGATGGAAGCGGCCCGTGGCGAGCGCAGTCACCAGACTGCCGGCGAAGACGCCGGCAACGGTCGCGATGCCGAAATTGAGCGTCAGGCCCGTCGAGAGCATCGCGTATTGCAGGCTATCGGCGATTGGCGCGACGAAAGTGAGCGACGTTACGGGGACGGGATTGAAGTCGTCTGCACCGAGATAGCCGGTAACGTACCAGCCACCGGCGACAAGCAGACCGACGATGATGCCCGCCGCGATCTGGCCCGGCGAGCGGCGAAACGCTGGATGGGCGAAAGCAAACAGGATCAGCGCGGTGACGATCGCAGCTGCGGAGAGCACGCGAGAAAGAGCTTCACCGAGACCAACCATCGCCAACAGTGCGGGCAGCGAATTGGCGCTGACGGTGGTTTGGGAAACCTGAACCAGCGCAATGCGCGCCGGCGCAATCAGGCCTTTGAGCGTCATCTGCGCGGCAATGGCGAGCACGATCACGACGACGAAGGAACGGAGATTGCCGCGGCCGAGCAGCACCAGCGCGCGCGAGCCGCAGCCGTTCGACAGCACCATGCCGTAGCCGAACAGCAAGCCGCCGAGGAACAGCACCGGCACCGAAAAGGTCGCTTGCAGATAAATCGACTTGCCGAGGTCGACCATGCCCTTGCCGGCGAGGAACTGGCTCGCGGCAATCGCAACGGCAATTGCCAGCGCATAGGACCGCACCAGCCGCCCATCCCCCTTCGCCAGCCAGCCGCGCATGCTGCTCATCAGGCAGAAGCCGCTGAGCAGGCCGACGGCACCATAGATCAGGCCGATGACGAGGCCGGCGAGGATGACGAGTTGGGCGGGTAACTCCATGATTACGGCTTCAGGATCACGCGGTCGCGCGAGGAGCCGGCGACTGCGACATAGGCTTCCTTCGCGCGCTCGAGCGGATAGATCGCATTCGCCTTGATCGGGAACGGCTGCAGCTGGCCGCCCGCAAAGCCCGGACCGAGATCGTGCAGCACGGCGCCCGTTGCAGCCGACGACAGCCCGAGCGTGTCGACGCCGACATAGGTGTGCTGCCCCCGGTAGAATTCGAGGATGTTGAACTGCACGATGCGGTCGATCGCTGCGATCAGGATCTGGCGACCACGCAAGCCGAGCGACTTGTGCGCGGCCTGGAAATAGGGATCGCCAACCGTATTGAAGACGATGTCGGCGCCCTTGCCG
Organism: Bradyrhizobium ganzhouense; assembly: GCF_049949285.1. NCBI lineage: Bacteria > Pseudomonadati > Pseudomonadota > Alphaproteobacteria > Hyphomicrobiales > Nitrobacteraceae > Bradyrhizobium > Bradyrhizobium ganzhouense. The sequence continues at coordinate 3,011,233 of NZ_CP181318.1, read as the reverse complement.
CCGGTCAATTCGCGCACGCGTGTGGCGACATCGACTGTGGAAGCGTCGATCACCTCGATCGGCGCATTGCTGTGGCCTTCATAAGCTTCCGGCTTGCGCACCACACCGATGACGCGCGCACCCTGCCAGGTCGCGATCTGCACCGCAGCCTGACCGACCTTGCCGTTAACGCCGAACACGAGCACGGTTTCACCGGGCTTTGGAATGCCGGCGCGACGAAAACCTTCCATGGCGGTGACAAAGGGCACGCCGATGCCGGCGGCCTCCTCCCAGGACACGGTCTTCGGCTTCTCCACCACGGCATCGGCCTCGACCACGAGATGGGTTGCGTGCGTCCCGTCGCAACGAATGCCGAGATCACCGGAGGAGCCGAACACTTCGCGACCGACCGTGCCGACCGGCCCGTCGATCACCACGCCGGCGTAATCACGGCCGGGTGTGCGCGGGAAGACGGCATAGGGCATCAGTCCGGTGGCGGCCTTGACGTCGGACGGATTGACGGCCGCGGCCTTCACCTCGATCACGAGATCGTTCGGGCCGCGCGTGAGAGCATGGCGCTCGACAACTGGCGCAATTGCAGCCGCGTTTTCGGCCTTGGCGTTGAGGCGAACGCAACGCGCCTGGACGGCTTTGGGATCGACTAATGACATGAAAAGACCCGCGATTTCTCGCGGGCCTTGTCGCTCCTACGGGTGGTCAAGTCAATCCGCCAAGTCAGTCCTTGGGCCGCTTGTCGTAGAGGCGCTTGGCCTTGCCGAGCGACCGCTCCAGCGTGGCCGGCGCAACCACCTGCACCCTGGAGCTAACGCCGATCGTGTTCTTGATGTGGGTCGAGATCCGGTCGGCATGGTCGACGAGGCCCCTTCCGTCCCAGCTCTCGGGCCGTGCCTCTGCGATGATGGTCAGCTCATCCATCCGGCCTTCGCGGGTCAATTCGAGGATAAAGTGACCGCCGCACCAGTCGGTGGCGAGCAGCACCTCCTCGATCTGGGTCGGGAACAGGTTGACGCCGCGCAGGATGATCATGTCGTCCGAGCGGCCCGTCACCTTCTCCATGCGCCGCATGCCCGGCCGCGCGGTGCCCGGCAACAGCCGCGTCAGGTCGCGGGTGCGATAGCGGATCACCGGGAAGGCTTCCTTGGTCAACGAGGTGAAGACCAACTCGCCCTTCTCGCCGTCCGGCAGGACCGCGCCGGTCACGGGATCGATCACTTCGGGGTAGAAATGATCTTCCCAGATGTGCAGGCCATCCTTGGTCTCGATGCACTCCTGCGCGACGCCCGGGCCGATCACCTCTGAGAGGCCGTAGATGTCGGTCGCGTCCATGTCGAAGGCGTCCTCGATCTCGCTGCGCATGGCGTTGGTCCAGGGTTCGGCGCCGAAGATTCCGACCTTGAGCGAGCACTGGCGCGGATCGAGCTTCTGGCGCTTGAACTCGTCGAGGATCGCCAGCATGTAGCTCGGCGTCACCGTGATGATATCAGGGCGGAAGTCGTTGATGAGCTGCACCTGCCGCTCGGTCATGCCGCCCGAGATCGGCACCACCGTGCAGCCGAGCTTCTCGGCGCCGTAGTGCACGCCGAGACCGCCGGTGAAGAGGCCATAGCCATAAGCGTTGTGGATGATCATGCCGGTGCGGCCGCCGGCGGCACGGATCGAGCGCGCCATCACCTCGGACCAGGTGTCGATGTCTCGCTGCGTATACCCCACGACGATTGGCTTACCCGTCGTGCCGGAGGACGCATGCACGCGCACCAGCTTTTCGCGTGGCACTGCGAACATGTCGAAGGGATAATTGTCGCGCAGATCCGTTTTCACGGTGAACGGAAATTTCGCAAGATCAGACAGCTCGCGAAAGTCGGACGGATGCACGCCGGCCTTATCGAAGGCCTTGCGATAATGCGCGACGTTGTCGTAGGCGTGCTTCAGCGACCAGGCGAGGCGCTGCGTCTGCAAGGCCTTGATCTCGTCGCGCGAAGCGCGCTCATGCGCGTCCAGCTCAGCCCTGTAGGTCTGGCCGCCTTCCTTCAGCTTCGTCGAAGCCATCCTCGTTTCCCCACACTGGTTCGTTCTTTTTCTTTATCGATCTTGCGCCGGCAGCCACGCGCCGGGAATGACACGCGAATGCCCGCGGAATTCAGCGATGACAGTGTCACCCGCGGTGACGCGCACGTCGTAGATGCCGGAACGGCTGCCACGGGTGACCTCCTTCGCTTTCGCGACGAGGCGATCGCCGAGCTTGCCCGGCTTGATGAAGGTGATGTGGCCTTGTGCAGCCACGACACGGTCATTGTGCGAGTTGCAGGCAAAGGCGAAGGCGGAATCGGCGAGCGTAAAGATGAAGCCGCCATGGGCGATGCGCTGGCCGTTGACCATGTCCGGCCGCACCGTCATGGCGAGCGTCGCAAAACCCGGCCCGACCTCGACGATCTCCATGCCGAGGCCTTTGGAAGCATCGTCCTCCGCCCACATCGCATCGGCGCAGGCGCGGGCAACATCCTCAGGCGTCAGTGCGGCTTTGACGTTCACGCGCTTCTCCCGGCGAAATGCTTGCTCATGATGTTCTGCTGGTTGGCCGACACTGTCAAACGTGGTCGTAATCGACCACGACCCGCTCCGACGATGGCTTGGCCTGGCAGGTAAGGACAAACCCGGCTTTCAGCTCCCAGGGCTCCAGCGAATAGTTGAGGTCCATCGGAGCCTCACCCTCGACCAGCTTTGCCCGGCAGGTCGAGCACATCCCGCCCTTGCAGGCGAAGGGTAGATCGACGCCGGCGCGCAACGCAGCATCGAGGATCGCCTCGTCCTCGGCGACCGGCACATCGCGGCGCTTGCCGTCAATAATCAGGGAGGCAATCGCCTTCGGTGGCGCATCGGCGATAACGGCTTTCTTCGGCCTTGGCTTGCCGCCGAACTCGGAGACGAAGCGCTCGACATGAATGCGATCATGAGCGATGCCGATATCGCGACAGCTCGCCTCGATATCCTCGCTCATGCCAAGCGGCCCGCAGACGAAGACGTGGTCGACACTGTCAGCCGGAACCAGCGAGCGCAGCAGCACTCTCACCTTGTCGCCATCGAGCCGGCCATGCAGGATCGGGATGTCCTGCTCCTCGCCCGAGATGACGTGGAAGATCGAAAGGCGATCGATGAAGCGATCCTTCAGCTCCTCCAGCGCCTCGAGGAACATGATGTTGTCGGTCGCGCGGTTGCCGTAGAACAGGAAGAAGCGGCTGTCGGGCTCGCGCGCCAGCACGCCCTTCACGATCGACAGGATCGGCGTGATGCCGGAGCCCGCGGCAAAGCCGACATGGATGCGGCCGGTCTCGGCCGGCGGGACCACGCCGAAGCGACCGGTCGGCGTCATCACATCGAGCTCGTCGCCGCGCTTCAGCTCGTCGGCCGCCCAGCTCGAGAACGCGCCGCCGTCGACCTTCTTCACGGCGATGCGGATTTCGCCGTCGTCGGGGCCGGAGCAGATGGAATAGGAGCGCCGAACCTCCTCGCCGTCGAGTGTAGTGCGGAGCGTGAGGTACTGGCCGGGCATGAAAGCGTAATCGCTGGCGAGTTCACCGGGGATGGTGAACGTCATCGAGACAGCGTCCGACGCCTCGCGGCGGAGATCGTTGACGGCCAGGCGATGGAAGCGCGGTGCGGCTGCTGACATGGTCAATGACACTTGAAATAATCAAAGGGTTCGCGGCAGGACTTGCAGCGCCACAGCGCCTTGCAGGAGGTCGAGCCGAATTCGGACAGCAACTCGGTCATCTCCGAGCCGCATTGCGGGCACGCAACCGCCTGTTCTCCAAACAATGCGCGGCGCGAGCTCGCGGCCTGCGGCGGCGCGATGCCGTAGGCGTGCAGCTTGCGGCGGCCCTCTTCGCTCATCCAGTCGGTGGTCCAGGCCGGCGACAGCACGGTGCGCACTTTTGGCTCGCGGAAGCCGGCGCGCTCCAGCGCAAGCTCGATTTCGAGTGCGATCATGTTCATGGCCGGGCAACCCGAATAGGTCGGCGTGATCGCAACCTCGACATGGTCGCCGTCGAGCACGACATCGCGCAGGACGCCGAGGTCAGCAATCGTCAGCACCGGAATTTCCGGATCGACAACGCTCGCCGCGGCATCCCAGGCGCGCCGGTGCAACTCGGTATCGCCTTCGAGCACCATTACCATGTCGCCCCCGGGAAGGTTCGCTGCATCGATTGCAGCTCGCTGAGGAGATGGCCGAGATGCTCGCTGTGCCGGCCGGTTCGGCCGCCCTGCTGCATCCAGTCGCTCTGTGGCAGCTCAAGCGTGGCTTCGCCGAGGACATCGGAGAGCACCTTCAGCCAGCGACCGCGCAAGGTGCCGGGATCCACGGCGATACCGGCATGAATCAGAGCACGTTCGCCCTCATCGACGGCAAACATCTCACCGGTGAAGGCCCAGAGATGATCAATCGCCGCTTGCGCCCGGGCGTGACTTTCGTCCGTGCCGTCGCCCAGCCGGATGATCCACTCCGAGGAATGGCGCAAATGGTAGGCGCTCTCCTTCTCCGACTTCGCGGCAATGGCGGCCAGCGTCGTATCGCGCGAGCTCATCATCGCGCGCCAGTAGAGATCGGCGAAAGCGGAATAGAAAAACTGCCGCACCAGGGTCTGGGCGAAATCGCCGTTGGGCTGCTCCACCAGAAGCAGATTGCGATATTGCCTGACGTCGCGCAGGTACGCGAACTTGTCCTCGTCGTTGTCCTTGCCTTCGGCCTTGGCGGCGTAGCTGTAAAGCTCGCGCGCCTGGCCGATCAGATCGAGCGCGATGTTGGAGAGCGCCATGTCCTCTTCCATCATCGGCGCGTGCCCGCACCATTCCGACAGCCGATGGCCGAGGATCAAAGCATCGTCGGCGCGACGCAGCGCGTAGAGCACCAGCGGCGTTTCGGAGACCTGGATGTTGGCGACCGGCATCACATGTGCCCCACTTCGTCCGGCACTTCATAGAACGTCGGATGCCGGTAGATCTTCGATTCCGCCGGCTCGAACATCATGCCCTTCTCGGCTGGATCGCTCGCGGTGATCGCGGTCGACGGCACGACCCAGATCGACAGGCCCTCGCCGCGCCGGGTGTAGATGTCCCGGGCGGCCTGAAGGGCCATGGTGGCGTCGCTCGCATGCAGCGAGCCGACATGCTTGTGGGCGAGCCCGTTGCGGCTGCGAATGAAGACTTCCCACAGCGGCGTGTTCGGCGTGGCCATTTTTGATCTCCCTATTCCGCGGCTTGGGCGGTCTGACGCTGCGCGCGCTTCGCCGCATAGGCGGCTGCGGCCTCACGCACCCAGGCGCCCTCGTCGTGCGCCTTACGGCGCGCGGCCACGCGGTCCCGGTTGCAGGGGCCGTTGCCGGCGAGCACCTGCTTGAACTCGCTCCAATCAATCTCGCTGTAGCGCCAGTGGCCGTCGGCATCCTGAATCATGCCGGCATCGGGAATGGTGAGGCCGAGATATTGCGCCTGCGGCACCGTGGCATCGACGAATTTCTGACGCAGCTCGTCATTGGAGAAGCGCTTGATCTTCCACTTCGTCGAGGTGTCGCTGTGCTGGCTGGTGGCATCGGGTGGGCCGAACATCATCAGCACCGGCCACCACCAGCGGTTCAGCGCATCCTGCGCCATCGCCTTCTGCTCGTCCGAGCCGCGGCACAGCGTCAGCATGATCTCGTAGCCCTGGCGCTGATGGAATGACTCCTCCTTGCAGACGCGGATCATCGCGCGCGCATAGGGGCCATAGGAGCAGCGGCACAGAGGAATCTGGTTCATGATCGCGGCGCCGTCGACCAGCCAGCCGATGGTGCCGATGTCAGCCCAGGTGAGCGTCGGATAGTTGAAGATCGAGGAATATTTGGCCTTGCCGGCCAGCATGGCATCGACCAGCTCTTCGCGCGACGTGCCGAGTGTTTCAGCCGCGGCGTAGAGATAGAGACCATGGCCGCATTCATCCTGCACCTTGGCCAGCAGCGCCGCCTTGCGGCGCAGCGACGGCGCGCGGGTGATCCAATTGCCTTCGGGCAGCATGCCGACGATTTCGGAATGGGCGTGCTGGGAGATCTGGCGGGTGAGCGTCTTGCGATACGCCGCCGGCATCCAGTCGTTCGGCTCGATGCGCTCCTCGGCATCGATGCGGGCCTGGAAACGTGCCGCCTGGCCGGCATCCTCGACGTTCCGGTCGTCGGCATCCGCCATATTGAGCGCCTGGGTATACATGCGCGTCCTCCCGATTTGTTGGGAGACAACATATAACACAAATTAGTTCATGCAAGATATTTCTGTAACATAAAAATCAGACACCAAATCTCCGCTCCAGGAGCTTTCGTGCCGGCGGCAGTGGCCCCTTTTCGTTGGTTCCATGGCTATCAAGCCATTGTTCGGACGGAGCAAGCAGCGCACGATAGATCTCACCGCAGAGCTCACGGGCGGCCCTGCCCGGCCAATCCGCCGGCAGCAGGCTCTCGGGCAGCAGCGGATCACGCAGCACGACGCGGCGGTAATGGTGGATCAGCAGGACGCGTGCGGTGAAGGCGTCGGCCTCGGACAAATCCGTGCCGCGCGCGAGTGCGGTGCGAAGCGGTTCAAAGGTCTTCATGAATTTCAGATAGGCGTCGGCGGTGCGCGTCAACGGCCAGCTCGCGCTGAGCAGGCGGCGCCCGCTATCATCCTCGGCCGAGACTTCGAGACGAATGGCGCCGGCGGCTTCCTCCGGCACGGGCACGCCGGACGGCGCGACCCAGACCCCGGGAAGCGGACTTCCGAAGCCAGCGTTGCGCAGCGCCTCGCGCGAGGCATCGCGGTCCTCGCCATTGGCGATCAGCAGCAGCTCGAAGCGCCCGGTCCAATCGGACTGCGGCGGATCGTAGATGTGACGCGTCGCGGCCTCGAAAGTCTGGCGTCCTTTGTCGGCGAGACGGTAGAAGCTATTGCGGCCGACCTTTTCACGCGTCAGCCAGCCATCGGCGGCCAGACGCGACATCGCCGTCCGCACCACGCCGCTGTCGATGGCGAGGCCTTCAAAAAATTCCAGCAGCGTGCCGAGCCAGACCGAGCCGCCGCGCGGCACGATGGCGTCGCCAAACACCGTGATCACGATGGAGCCGGTGCGCGACGGTTCGCGCTTGAGCTGGTCGACGATACGAGAGAGCGGATGCGCCATGCGCGAGGCATAGCGCGTTTGGTGCCGGCACGACAATGGACGGGAGCGACGCTTGCGGCGACGGCGACACCTCTTCTCCCTCGCCCCGTTCTTACGGGGCGAGGTGAAAAACAGCGCTACCTGTGCGGATCGGGATAGACCAGGCTACGCCAACCGCTGCGGTCGAAGGGCTGCCACGCGCCTTCCTTCTGCGCCAGGCGATCGGCGACGGCGTAGACCGCGGCGGGGTGATGCCCCATGCCGCAATGGCTGCTCTCGATCTCGATGCTCTCGGTCTGCGCGCCCGATTTCTCCATGCAACCCTGCCAGGCGCAGACGCCATCGGTGCGGCTGAAGATGGCGGTGGTCGGCACCGGCGGCGGCACGGCGAGCTCGCCCCCGAACTCGGGATCGACCTCGTCGGACTTGCGCCCGCTGGCCCATTCATAGACGCGCCAGGCATTGGTCGACCGTGGATTGCCGGCAAAGGGGCTGCCGAGCGTGATCACCTGGCGGACGCGCTCGGGCATCATCTTGGCGAGCTGGCGCGCATAGAGGCCGCCAAGGCTCCAGCCGACCAGGCTGATCTTGCGGCCATGCTTGTCGCTGAGCTCGTGGACCAGATCGACCATCGCGTGCTGCACGCCCTCGCGCAGGCCATAATTGCGACCCTGGCGCCAACCGCTCACCGCATAGCCCTTGCTGCTCAGAAAGGTGCGCAGCGCGCGCGTGGACTCGTCAGAGGCAACAAGGCCCGGCAACACCAGCACCGCATGCCCGTCGCCGCGCGGCGCAAGGCTCAGCAGCGGCAGCGCGCCGAGGAATGCGCCGAACTCGTGGATCGCGCGCCCTTCCAGAAACATCAGAGTACGGGACGGCGGACGCAGCGTCTGGGCAGTAGCGGTCATCAATGGATCCCCTCGGGAGGCGCCGGCCGCGATGCCGGCAATGGGCATGAATTCCAATACGCCGGCTTCTTGAACGTTCCGCAGCGCAACATGAATCAGCTAGGCGGCCGGTTGCTGACATTCAAGCCGGTGCAGCACTGCGCCACAATAGGCCCAGGCGTTAATGCTACCGGCCGTGACGCAAAAGTCACAACAATCGGAGTAGGAATTCTACGGAGTACAGCGCAAGACCGGCGAGGCCACCGATCAGCGAGCCGTTGAAGCGGATGTATTGCAGGTCGCGCCCGATATTGATTTCGATCAGCGAAATCAGCTGCGCCATGTCCCACGCCTTGACCTGGTCGGAGATGAAGGTCGAGACGCCGCTCTTCTGGTCGGCAACGAAGCTGCGCAGCACCGTCACCAGGCCCTTGTTGATCTCGCCGCGCAGCTCGGCATCGCCGGCGAGCGCATCGCCCGCCGAAACGAACATGCCGGCGAGATGATGCTGCAGCACTTGCGTTTCGCCTGACGCGCTACGCTCGATGAAGGAGCGCGTGTTGGCCCAGACGGTGCGGGCGAGATCGGCAAGCTCCGGACGCGCCAAGAGATCGCGCTTCAATCCGTCGATACGGTCGATGTAGGCCTGGTCGGTGCCGAGCCGGTCGACGAAGCTCAGCACCATGCGGTCGAACTCGCCGCGGAACGGATGCTTGGGGTCGCTGCGCACCTCGTTGAAGAAAGCGGTGGCGGACGCCACGATCTTATTCACCAGAAACTTGTCGGCGCGGTAGAGCCTGAGCAGCGTCGGCAACTCCGCGCGCACTTTCTCGCGGATCATCGCCATCGTCTCTTTCTGGTTCAGCGTCTCGTGCATGACGCGCAGGAGATCGTCGAACAGGATCTGGTGGCGTCCTTCGGCCACGAAGCCGCGCAGCGTGCCGGCTGCGAGCGGCGCAAGATCGATCGCCTGGAGCTGCGAGGACATGCGGCGGATGATGAAGGTCATCAGGCCCGAGCTCTCCGTGGCGGAGACCGCCTCCGGCAGCAGGCGTAGCGCGAAACGCGCCAGATTGTCGCTGCGCTTGCGATCGCGCAGCCAGTCGGCGACGAAGGAGCCGAAATCGATCTCCTTCAGCTTGGCCTCGACCGGACCCGCCTCGAGGAAATGCACCTGGATGAATTCGCCGAGCTTGTCGGCGATGCGAGCCTGGTTGCTCTGGATGATCGCGGTGTGCGGGATCGGCAGGCCGAGGGGCCGCTTGAACAGCGCGACCACGGCATACCAGTCCGCGAGCCCGCCGATGGTTGCGGCTTCCGCGAAGGCGGCGACGAAGCCGAACACGGGATGCACGGGCAACAGCCACTTCGCGACGATGAACAGCAGAAGCGTCGAGGCCAGCACCAGCGTCGCCAGCGCTTTCACACGGCGCAGCTCGGCCGCGCGTTCGGCATCGCCGGGAGTGTCGAAGGAAAAGGTGGCGGGTGGGGTCATCACTGCATCACCCTACTCCGTCATTGCGAGCGAAGCGAAGCAATCCAGAGTCTTTCCACGAAGGCAGACCGGATTGCTTCGCTTCGCTCGCAATGACGGCGGCGCAAACAAAAGGCCCGCCGAAGCGGGCCTCAAATTTCAGTTGGTACTCAGGGCGCCAGATCAGGCGGTCTTGGTGTAGACCTTGGCAAAGTTGTCCTGAGCGGACTTCGCACCGTTGGCGGCAAGCTTGCCGAGATAGTCGGTGGTCGCCTTGGCGCGCGAGACGAAGGCTTCGCCCTGGGCGCGGAGCAGGCCCGACTGGATCTCGAGAGCTTCGCTGAACGACTTGGCGGACGCGAGCTTGTCGATGCCCGAGAAGAACGCCTCGGCGTCCTCATAGATCGCCTGCTGGATGTTGCGGCTGATCTTGCCGGCCTCAGCGACGGATTCGGTCACCGCGTTCTCGACGGCGGCGGTCACGCGCTCGGAGCCAGCGAAGGCCTCGGCAGCACGGTCCTTGGCGGTGGTGGCAGTCTTCTTGACGAACTCGCGGGCAGCCTCAGGAACTTCCAGGTTCTGGATGTTCTTGAACGCGTCCTTGAAGCCTTCGAAAGCGGTGTTGGTTTCGGTGGTCATTGGGGTCTCTCCATCCTCATTGGGTTGAGCTATGGGCTCACCCCGTCCGGTTGTGGCCCGGGGCACGGCTTATATGGCACAGTTAATTGTGCGATGCAATATTCGTATTGCACTGCGATATCACGAAATCGTGAACAGCCTTAATGCGAGGCAATTTGGCGCCTCCCTGGCCATTGAGTTCCCGAACGGCCTCAACAGGACCGAACGGCGGCCCTAGTGCTGGACGGCGCCTGGCAGCCCGTAGGCCTCCATCTGGGCCTGGACCTGCGCGATGTTGTGGCCGAGCACCACGATGTCGTGGGTCTTGCCACCGACATCCCTGACATGGTCGCGCAGCAGCGCCTCGGCCTTGAAGCCGAGGCTCTCGAACAGCGCGATCGCCGCCTGCTGGTCGACTGTCATCTGGACCGAGAGCTTTTCGAGGCCGGCGCCGAGCGCGAGCGCAAAGGTCTCCTGCGACAGCGCCTTCCCCACCCCCTTCCCGCGTACGTCCTGCGACACCACCATGCGAATCTCGCCGACATGGGGCGACCAGGAGTGAGGGTCGCGCACCAGCGTGCCGCAACCGACGACCTTGCCGTCTTTCACCGCGAGCAGGCTCTGAATGGCGCCGCGCTCGATCTCCTTGACCCAGGCGGACAGCACCTTCGGCTCGCTGATGTTGCGCGGCAGGAACAGCAGGTCATGGGTCGGCAGGCCCTTGCCGAAGGCGAGCACTGCGGCCTCGTCCGCAGGCGACATCAGGCGGATCTCGATATCGCCCGCGTCGGTCTTGACGTGACGCGGATAGGAACGCTGCTCACTCATGTCGATCTTGTCCCCAGCCAGGAATCCAGTTTCGGCCAAAGCCGCTTCACCGCGTTCGCGCCGGCGACGAGAGAGACGTGACCGCCTTTCAGCATTACCTCTTCCTTGTCTGCGGAGCCGATCTTCGCAATCAGATGCTTGGCGGCGTCATATGGCACGATGTGATCGTGCTCGGCGACAGCGTGCAGCATCGGCACCTTGATGTTCTCGAGCTTCGCTAGCCGTCCGCCGACCGACATGGTGTCATTGTAGAGCTTGTTGTCCCACATCAGGTCCTTGGTGATAGTGCGGAAATACTCGCCCGCCAGCGGCAGCGTGTCGGTCGCCCAGCGGTCGAACATCCGGTACGATTTCACGAACTCATCGTTCCAGATGTTTTCCCAGAGCTGGATCTGGCTGACCGTGCGCGAGGCCGGACGCAGCATCTCGAACGATGACAGGATCATCTCCGGCGGGACGTTGCCGACGCTGTCGACGAGGCGGTCGACGTCGAAATAGCGGCGGTCGGAGAAATTCGAGAATAGCTTCATCTCGCGGAAGTCGATCGGCGTGGTGAAGCAGATCAGATTCTTCATCGGCCCGTCCGGGAAGATCGAGCCATAGAGCAGCGACAAGACGCCACCGAAGCAATAGCCGATGACGGAGACATCCTGCTCGCCGGAATCGGCCTGCACACGGCGTACGCAATCCGGGATGAAGTCGAGGACGTAGTCCTCCATCCGTAGGCTCCTCTCCTCCGGCCGCGGCGCGCTCCAGTCGAGCATGTAGACGTCGTAGCCGCGCTTGAGCAGGAATTCGATGAAACTCTGGCCCGGCACGAGATCGAGGATGTAGCCGCGATTGGTCGTCGCCATGACGACCAGCACCGGCACGCGGTAGATCTCGTCCGACATCGGCCGATAGTGGTAAAGGCTCATCGTGCCACGCGAATGCAGCACGTCTTTTGGCGTCGATCCGAGCGTGGGACCCGAGGTCGAGAAATATTCGACGCCCTTGATGCTGCGCTGGATCGCGCGCTGCACCTCGGACTGGATGCGTTCCGGGATTGCTGCGAAATCAAGTCCCGTCGGCGCGTTCATTTTTGCTCTCCGCCTTCGGATGGCGGACGCTTGGTGCGCGGCGGACGCGGCGCGACGCCGATCTGCGCATCGCCCGAATTAGTCGACATCTGGCTCAGCATCGACTTGATCTCGCCGATCTGGCCTTCGATGGCTTGCAGCCGTTCGGCGATGCCTGTCATCTGCTCGCGGCTCGGCAGGTTCATCGAGAGCAGGTACTTCTCCATGAGGTCGCCGAACTGCTTCTGAGCGCCCGCAGCAGCGCCACCGGCGCGATTCATTGCCTGCGAGAATTCAGGCGTCTCCATCGCCTTGGTGGCGAAGGAATTGAACCCCTTCTCCATGTCGCCGACCATCTTCTGCCACAAGGCGACTGGATCGGTGATCTTGTCGGTCATTAGCGTCCTCCCAATGTGGAGGGCTTGTGCCCTTCTTTTCCCGCCATACCACACCGTTGCGGCGTGCCGGTCAACCGGCAAGCGGCGGGTGCCGCGCACACCGCTTCTTTGCCGCGGGAAACCGTGCGATACAGCATTGATCAAAAGCCAAGGGAACACGCCTGTGAACGCTCATCAGCCGCCCCAGACCCTCCGCGCCAACGGCATCGACATTTGCTACGAGATTTTCGGCAACGACAATGCCGAACCGCTGCTGCTGATCATGGGGCTCGGGGCGCAGATGATCCATTGGGACGATGGGTTCTGCGAACAGCTCGCCGCGCGGGGCTTTCGCGTGATCCGGTTCGACAACCGCGACATCGGCAAGTCCAGCCATCTGGCCGGCGGCGCGCGGCTGACGCCGCTGGAGCTGCTGAAGCTGAGGTTCCTGAAGATTCCAGTCGCAGCCACCTACAAGCTGATCGACATGGCGAAAGACACCGTCAGCCTGATGGATGCGCTCGGCATCAAGTCCGCACATCTCGTCGGCGCGTCCATGGGCGGCATGATTGCGCAGGAGGTAACCCTGTCGTTTCCACAGCGCGTGCGCTCGCTGACCTCGATCATGTCGACAACAGGCAATCCGCGTCTGCCGCCGCCGAGCCGCGAAGCGACCGCGGTGCTGATGGCGCCGCCGCCGCGCAGCAAAGAAGAGTACATCGCGCGCTTCTGCCGGAACTGGACCGTGCTGCGCGCCGGCTCGTTCCCTGAGGAAGAAGCACTCGATCCCGGCCGTGCCGAACGCACGTTCGCGCGCGGGCTCAATCCGGCCGGCGTCGGCCGACAGCTCCGCGCCGTGCTCGCCTCCGGCAGCCGCAAGGAGCGGTTGCATGGCGTCAAGACGCCGACGCTGGTGATCCACGGCACCGTCGATCCGCTGGTGCGGCCTGAAGGCGGCAAGGACACCGCGGCCTCGATCCCCGGTGCAAAGCTGTTGATGATCGAGGGCATGGGCCACGCGCTGCCGGCACGGTTCTGGCCCGAGGTCATCGACGCCATCGACAAGCACGCGCATGGCGCAGCGGCGCAGGCGGCTTAGCCCTTCTTCGCGATCCAGATCACGTGGCGCGCGCCGCCGCCCCTGCCGGTGGCGCGCACATTGACCTCGTTGACGTCGAAGCCGGCGCTGCCGAGACGCTTGGTGAATGCGGGGTTCGGTCCCGACGACCAGACAGCGAGCACGCCGCCCGGCCGCAACGCCATCTTCGCCGCCTTCAGCCCGCTCGCGCTGTAAAGCGTGTCATTGCCCTTTCTTGTCAGCCCTTCCGGCCCGTTGTCGACGTCGAGGAGAATCGCGTCGAAGGTCGAGCCCTTCGCCCGGATGATTTCGCCGACGTCGATCTCCCGGATGCTCACCCTGGCATCATCGAGGCTGTTGCCGAAGACCTCTGACATCGGGCCTCGCGCCCAGGCGACGACCGCCGGCACGAGCTCAGCGACCACGATCTTCGCCTTAGCTCCGAGCACAGTGAGCGCCGCACGCAGCGTAAAGCCCATGCCGAGGCCGCCAATGAGAATGACGGGCTTGGCAACTGTCTCGATCTGCTTCGCCGCGAGCGTCGCGAGCGCGGCTTCGGAGCCCGACAGGCGGTTGTTCATCAGCTCGTTGGTGCCGAGCTTGATCGAAAACTCCTTGCCGCGCCGCATCAGGCGGAGCTCCTCGTCGGAGCCGGGGATTTTGGCGGTATCGATCTTTTCCCAGGGAATCATGCGTGAGCTTTAGCACGATTGGGCCGGCGGTCACCCTCCCGCCCAGACGTCGAGCACATAGCGGTTCTTCGTGCCGAGCTCGTCGATCCAGCGCGCGCCCGCGGCCGCATCGCTGCCGCTCTTTTCGCGATAGATCGCGACCAGCGCGGCTTTGACATCGGGCTCCATCTTGCCGCCATCGCCGCAGACATAGATGATCGCGCCCTGCTCGATCAGCCGCCAGACCTTGTCCTTCTGCGCGGCGAGGACGTGCTGCACATAGGTCTTCGGTCCGTCCGCGCGCGAAAACGCGGTGAACAGTTCGGTGATGCCGCTGGCCGACAGCGTCTTCAGCTCATCCGAATAGAGAAAATCCTGGTCGGGATGACGGCAGCCGAAGAACAGCACGGCGGGGCCGAGCGCGGCCCCCTTGGCCTTGCGCGCAGCGCGCTCCTGCAGGAAGCCGCGGAACGGTGCGAGCCCCGTGCCCGGGCCGATCATGATGATTGGCACGGACGGATCATCCGGGAGCCGGAAGCCGGCTTTGGTCTCGCGCACGGCGGCATAGATCGCATCGCCCGCGCGGCGGTCGCTAAGATAGTTGGAGCAGATGCCCTTGTAGAGGCCGCGGCCGGACGCAGCCGGTCCGCCGACCACGCCGACGGTGACGCTGCAACGAACTGGGTCGACCGACGGCGAGGACGAGATCGAATAATAGCGCGGCGCGAGCAGCGAGAGCATTTCGAGGTAGGCGTGGAACGGCAGCTCGCAGGCCGGATATTCGGACAGCAGATCGAACACCGATTTGCGCCTGGCCAGGATCTCGGCGCGGTAGCGCTCGCCCGCCTCGGCATCGTCACCGACAAAGGCCAGCAGTTTCGGCCTGGTCACCGGGCAGCGCGTGTGCTCCGCCATGATCTGGATCTGCTTGCGTGTCGCCACCTGCTGAAGCTCGACGAAATCCGTCAGCAACTGGCCGATCGAAACGCTGTCGCCGACCGGCAATTGGGCGCGGCGTCCTTCGGCGACCTGCAACCTGATCTGATCGGCCGGCAGGAAGCCGAAGCGGCGCGCAACGGCGTCGACCAATGCCGGATCGTTGCGCGGCACCACGCTGAGATGGTCGCCGACGCGGTAGCTCGCGCCCTGCGGCAACTGCACCTCGATGTGCCGCGTCGAGCGCTCGGACGGATTGGGGCCACTCTTGTTCTGAAGCTCGTTATTGACGAGCACCTTCATCGCGACGGCGCCGCCCAGCGCCGCAATCGCATTGACCGCGCCCGGCGCCACCGGCTCAACCTTGTAGAGCGGCTGGTCGTCGGTGCTACGGCTGAAATCCGAGGTGAGCCCCCATTCCTTCATCGCGGCAGGCGCTGCAGCAGCGAACCATTTCTCGAACTGGCCGTCGAGATCGCTCCTCGCATCACCCTCGCCGCGCGCATAGAGACTGCGCGCACCGCGGGCGGCAAGCTGTTCGTCGATGAAGCGCGGCACCGACTGATAGGTCGCGGCCCAATCGCTGTTGCCACAGCCGAACACGGCATAGCGCACCTTCGCGAGCGCGTCCTTGGCGACGTCGCCGTGCAGCCATTTGACGAATTCGGTGGCGTTGTCAGGCGGCGCGCCGTTGTAGGAGGCGCAGAAGATCAGCACACCGCCCTCGTCCGGCAACTTGCCGGCATGATCGTCGAGCGGCGCGAGCTTGGTGGCAAATCCGTTGACTTCGGCAAGGTCGGCAACACGCGTTGCCAGCTCTTCCGCCGTGCCGAGATTGGAGCCGTAGAGCAACAGCAGCGGCGTATTATGTCCCGGCCGTGTGGTGACGCGCGGCGTGGTGGTGCCGGCACTCGTTGCTGCTACCGCGGGGCCACCATAAGCACCGCGCTCGCGATCAGCCCGCGGGCGCACCTTGATCTTGAAGCCTTCCGGCTTCATCGTCAGCGTTTCCTTCAGGTGCATCTGGTAACGCTGATGGTCGATCAGCCTGAAGCGCTGGAGGATCATGCCGAGCGCGAGCGCGGCCTCGTGCATGGCGAAGCCGCGGCCGATACAGGCGCGCTGGCCGTTGCCGAACGGTTTCCAGGCATTGATCGGCCGTTTTGCCTCAGCCTCGCGACTGAAGTTTTCGGGATCGAAAGCGTCGGGATTGGGCCCCCAGACGCTGGGATCGCGATGCAGCGCGGTTACCAGGATCGTGGTGAATGTGCCTTTCCTGAGCTTGTACTTGCCGCCGATGGTCTCGTCTTTGAGCGGCGAGATGCCATAGGCCGGCGCCGGCGGCCACAGCCGCAGCGCCTCTTTCAGGATCTGCGTGATGTAGGTGAGCTGCGTCACCTGCTGATAGGTCGGCTTGGCATTGACGTCCGGGCCGAAGACGCGGTCGACCTCGTCATAGGCCTTCTTGAGAATGTCCGGATGCTTGAGCAGCGCATAGAGCGTGTAGGACAGCAGGCCGCTGGTGGTCTCGTGGCCCGCGATCAGGAACGTGTTGATCTGGTAGCGGATGTTGACATCGTCGAGCTGCTCGCCTGTCGAGCGATCGATGCCGGTCATCATCGCGGCCAGCATGTCCTTCTTGTCGTCAATTCCTTCGGCACTCTTGCGGCGCTCGGCGATGATCTCGTCGACCATCTTGTTCATGAAGTCGACGTCTTCGCCCAACGTCTTCCGCCGCTTCTGCATCCAGAGCTGCTCGAACGGCAGGCCGCGCGTCATCATGATGGTTTCAAGTGAGCGCACCAGCGACTCGACGAAAGGGTGGTAGTCGCGCCGGTAGAACGAGTTGAAACGGTAGTCGAAGCCGCACAGGCCGATCGTGTCCAGCGTCAGCGCCGTCATGTCGTGGACGACGTCGATTTCGTCGTCAGCGTTCAGACGCTCCCATTTGTGGACGAGCTGCTCGGCGATATCCACCATGCTCGGGTGGTAGGACTGCATGGCTCGGTTGCCGAACGGCTGGAGCAGGATATTGTGCGCCTTGCTCCAGTTCGGCTCCCTGGTATCCGCGGTGAACAAGCCGTCGCCGCCGACCGCGCGCACGCGCCGCAACGCGCCGCGCACGGCCTTGTCGAAGCGCTTCTCGTCGGAGAGCTCGTCAACGAGATCGTGGCCGGAGACGACGACGATCGGCGAGCCCATCATGTCGAGCCAGAAGATCGGGCCGAGCTCCTTGGCAAGCCGCGTCAGGTTCTGCACCGGTGCTGCCGAATCCAGCGACAGCATGTTGCCGACCACCGGCTTGGTCGGCGGATGCGGAATCGGATCCAGACGATTCTTCGATGACATTGCTACGCTTCCCCCGCTCGCAATGACGAGCTAGCCAAACCGCCTTTTACGCCATTCGATCAGCTTGGCGCTGACCTCTTCCGGCTTCTCCTGCTGCGTCCAATGGCCGCTGTCGCGAACCAGATATTTTTCGAGATCGGGAATCAGCTTCTCCATGCCGTCGGCGGAAGACGGCGGCAACACCGCATCGTTCTCGGCCATGATCATCAGCGATGGCACGCGCACCGTATGGTCGAGCCCCCCGGCGCGCATCCAGTTGCGCGACATGTTGCGGTACCAGTTGATGCCGCCGGTGAAGCCCGTTCTGGTGAAATTTTCGACGAACACTTTTTTCTCTTCCGGCAACAGGATCGGCGTGCGCGGATCGTGCTTCGCGTCGTAAGCCGCAATCATCTGCGGAAACGCCAGATTGACCCGCGGCGATGCGCCGACGCCGGCAACCACTTCCTCTACCGGCGCGTCCGGCGCGCGCGGCGCCGGCTTGCGCATGAACGCATCGAATGTCTGCTCGACGCGAGCGCCAAAGATCCTGTCGGGTTCACACGCCGGATCCTGGAATTGCACGATGTACATCTTGTCGCCGAAGCGAGCGCGCAGCAGCTCGATCGGATCGGCCCAGGCACGGTTGGTATGAGGCGTATTGATGCCGACAACGCCCGCAACCCGGTCGATGTGCCTCAGCGGCATCTGCCAGACGACGAAGCCACCCCAGTCGTGGCCAACGAAGATCGCCTTGTCGATATTCAGATGATCGAGCAGCCCGACGAGATCGCCGGTCAGATGTTCGATGTCATAGGCCTCGACCGGCTCGGGCCGATCGGTCGCGCCATAGCCGCGCTGGTCCGGCGCAATGACGCGAATGCCGGCCTCGCTCAGCGCCTTGATCTGGTGGCGCCAGGAGAAGGCGAGCTCCGGCCAGCCGTGGCATAGCACCACCGGCGGCTTGTCGGTGACCGGGCCCGCCTCGTAATAGCCCATGCGGATTCCGTTCGTCTGCGCGAACTTGAGCGGCGGCATTTCGATCATTGCAGAAATCCTGACAAACTACCTATTCGGCCGCACCCTTGATGTCGGCCGCGGGTGGCGCAAAGGCCGCTTCGAGCGCGGCAAACTCTTCCGGCAGCATATCGCACATCACCTGCACATGCGGAATGATGTTGGCGCCGACGATGAAGCCGAAATCGAGCTGGTCGCGGTAGCTCTGCACGGTGATGTTCAGCGCCTGCCCATGTGTCGAGATCGACACCGGGAAGATGTGCAGCAGCTCCGCGCCTGCGGCATAGAGCGTCTGCCGCGGCCCCGGCACGTTGGACACCGTGATGTTGGCCGCCGGCGGCAGCACGTCCGACAGGTCGGAGCGGCTGTAGAGCAGCGCCAGGATCTGGACGATGATCGGTGCGCCCAGCATCGAGATGTTGGAGACCTGCGGCATCAGGGCCCGCAACGGATGCGACATCTCCTTGGACTTGGTCGACTGCGCGATGATGGCCTCTAGCCGCGCCTTGGGATCATCGATGTTGGTCGCTATCGAGCAGATCATGCCGAACACCTGGTTGTTGGCCTCGGTGTTGCCCTCCTCACGCAGCGAGATCGGCACGGCAGCGGTCAGCGATTTCGCCGGCAATGTGGCGTACTGCTGGAGATAGCGGCGGACCACGCCGGAGGCGAGCGCCAGCACCACGTCGTTGAGCTTGCCGCCGGCCCGCTTGGCCAGCGCCTTGGAGCGCGACAGCGAGATCGATACACCGGCAAAGCTTCGCTCCGACGAAATCGACTTGTTGAGCATGGTCGGGGGCGACACCATGCTGGCAAGGCTTTCGCGCGACTTCGGATCGGAAATCTTGCCGAGCACGTCGGAAACGCTCTTGACCATGGTCGGAATATTGCCGGCGAAGCGCACCGCGCTCTCGATCTGGTACATCGCGTTGTCGAACAGGATCGAGCCGATGTCGCTCTTGCCGGTGCGCGGCAGTTGCAGGTTCTTCGCGGCCGCCGAGGCATCGAGCGGCTGGGTGAAGAGCTGCTGATAGGAATCGAGCAGGTTGGCCGCGATATCGCGCGGCTCCTGTCCCGGCTTCGATCCGCCCGTCGGCGGCTCGACCTTTCGCGGGATCGGCGAGATGTCGTAGATCATGTTGGTCAGGGCCGCACCGGCCCCGCCGTCGATGGCGGCATGGTGCATCTTGGAATAGAGCCCAACCTCATTGTCCTTCATGCCCTCGAACACGTAGAACTCCCAGAGCGGGCGAGCACGGTTCAGGAGCTTGGCATGCATCCAGCCGACGATGCGCTCGAGCGTGGCGCGATCGTGCGGCGCCGGCAGGCTGGCGCGGAAGATGTGCCGGTCGATGTCGAATTGGTCGTCCTCGACCCAGGTCGGATGATCGATGTCGAGCGGCGCCTTCTCCAGGCGCGCCTTGAGGATCGGCGCGATGTGCAACCGCGAGACGATCATCGCCTTGAAGTCTTCGAAGAAGTCGCTCTTGTGATCGTCAGGCAGGCGAAAGATCGCCATGCTGCCGACATGCATCGGCATTTCCGGCGTTTCCAGATAAAGAAATGACGCATCCAGCGACGACAGCTTCTTACCGTCAGCCATAGTTCCCTCCGCTCATATTCGACGGGCGCCCTTGCTGGCGCTTCTCGTCAGGCCGATACTGCCCGCTCCGGCGGGGCATATGCAATGGCAAACGGACCGGCCCGGTCAAATGGCCAGAACTCCCCCTCCGGTTGCGCCAGGCGATCCGCCACGGCCCACAAGGCAGCCGGGTTCACTCCCAGCCCGATATGGCTTGCGAAATGCACCTCGATATTCTCGGCCCGGTCGGAGGGGTGAAGCAGGCAAGTCCGCCAATTCACGACGCCGTCCGTGCGCGAATAGATCGACGTCGCCGGCACCGGAAGATCGCCGGCGATCGCTGCGCGCGCTTCCGCGAAATCCTCGACCCGCTCGCCGGACAACGCCTCGTAGAGAGCCGTCGCGTTGGTGGCCCGCACATCATTGGCAAAGGGGCTGCCGAGCGTGATGACGGAGCGGACCATGTCGGGCGCCTGCAGCGCGAGATCGCGGGCGTAGACGCCGCCGAGGCTCCATCCGACCAGGCTGACCTTCCGTCCGCTTGCAGCGTGGATTTCGCTGAGGCGAGTGGGCAGGGCTTCCCGCATCCGCGCCAGTCCGCCGAGATTGCGGCCCATCCGCCAGGCATTCGCCTCATAGCCGAGTTCGCCGAGATAGCGCCGCATCGGTGCCATCGAGAGATCGCTGGCGAGAAAGCCCGGAAGCGCCAGCACCGGATGGCCGTCGCCCCTGGGCGCGCGCATCAGCAGCGGCGACAGCAGGACGCTGGCGTTGAATTCGAACAGGCTGCGCACCTCCGCGAGCAACAGGCCAAGGGCCGGCGGGCGAAGCCGGCCCGGGCCTGGCGCCCCGTCGCGCGTGGCCGGCATTATTTCTTCTTGTCGCCGCTGCGCGGGCTGCCGAGACCGGCCATGGTCACGAACATGTCCTGAAACCGTTCCGCGATCTTGGGATCGAAGGTGAACCAGCTCTGGATCAGCGATTCCGGCGAGACCTTGTCGATGTTGCTCAGCACCTGCTGCTGCAGCTTGTCCATCACCGCCGTCTGCATCGGCGACACATCAGGCAGTCCGAAGAACTGGCGGGCCTCCAGGGGGGTGCAGTCGATTTCGATATTAACTTTCATGTCCCCTCCGGATGAGACTCGAGCGGCGTCACACAGTATCGCCACGACATGGTGTGCGACGCAAGCGACCTGAGACGTGAGGCCAGGCGCGGGCTCCCCCAATCGGCGGGTATGGTCAATCAAATTGTCGGCGCGAATGGGCGCCGGCGAGCCGTTTCCGCCCTTATTCTCGGGACCCGGCTGGCCGAAAGTCCAATTTCGTCCACACGCCCCTCACCCCTAAATTGTTGGTCAGCATTGCTGCACAGCGGTGCAACTTGGCGCGTTCCTTGCTGGAATGGCGCTTGCACGGGTCGAGAACTCTGGGCAACATGGATCGATCAGCCCCACCGAACAATCAAAAATCACGGTGCGGGCGAGTGGAGAGGGTCAAGAATGTCAGTCGGACGAAGTCTGTTTGCGGCGACGCTCGCCGGTGCGCTTGCGTTGGCGGTCTCGCCGGCGCTGAGCCAGACGCTGCGCTACGCCAACCAGGGTGAGCTGAAGTCGCTCGACCCCTACACGCTGAACGAGTCGACCACCAGTGCGCATCTCGGTCATGTCTATGAGGGCCTGGTCGCGCGCGGCAAGGACCTGAAGATCATCCCGGCACTCGCCGAAAGCTGGGAGACGCCGGAACCGACACGCTGGCGCTTTCACCTGCGCAAGGGCGTGAAATTCCACAATGGTGACCCCTTCACCGCCGATGACGTGGTGTTCTCGGCCGAGCGCGTGCGAGCGAAAGGTTCGAATTTTCAGAGTCGCGTTCCCGCCGATGCAAAGGTGGTCAAGGTCGACGATTACACCGTCGATTTCGTCCTGACCTCGCCCAATCCCATCCTGACGGCGCTGTGGGCGACCTGGTACATCATGGACAAGAAATGGGCAGAGGCGAACGATGCGGTGGCACCGACGCCGGCCGCGGCGACGACCCCGAGCTATGCCTCGCTCCATGAAAACGGCACCGGCGCCTTTACCATCGAAAGCCATCAGCCGGGTGTGAAGACCGTCTTCAAGGCCAATCCGAACTGGTGGCGCAAGCCGGAGCATAATCTGAAGGAGATCGTCTTCACGCCGATCGCAAACCCGGCCACCCGTGTCGCGGCGCTGTTATCGGGCGAGGTCGACGTGATCGAGCCGGTTCCGGTCCAGGACATCGAGCGCGTCAAAGCAAGCCCCAACGCCACGGTGCTGACAGGACCCGAGCTCCGCACCATCTTCGTTGGAATGGATCAGGCGCGCGACGAGCTCCTGTATTCCAACATCAAGGGCAAGAACCCGTTCAAGGACGTTCGCGTCCGCGAAGCTGTCTACCGGGCGATCGACGTCGACCTGATCAAGAATCGCGTCATGCGCGGACTGTCCACGCCGTCCGCATTGATGGTCGCACCAGAGATCTTTGCCTCGAAGGATTTCACCCGGCCGAAGTTCGATCCCGACGCCGCCAAGAAGCTTCTGGCAGACGCCGGCTATGCCGACGGTTTCGAGGTGACGATGGACTGCCCGAACGATCGCTACGTCAATGACGCCGCGATCTGCCAGGCGATTGTCGGCATGCTCGCCCGCATCAACATCAAGGTGGACCTGCTGGCGCAACCGAAGGCCCAGTATTTCGCCAAGGTGCTGAAGCCCGGTGGCTACAAGACCTCGCTGTTCATGCTGGGCTGGACCCCGGATACGCTCGACTCCCAGAACGTGCTGCACGACATCATGGGCTGCCGGGACGACCCCAAGGACCCCAACCGCGGTGAAGCCAATCTCGCCGGCTACTGCAACAAGCAGTTCGACGAGCTCGCCGACAAGGTTCTGGTGGAATCCGATACGGCCAAGCGCGATCAGCTGATCAAGCAGGCTTTCGAGGTCTCGATGAAGGACTGGGCCTATGTCCCGCTGCACCAGCAGGCGCTCGCCTGGGGCGTGTCGAAGAAGGTGAAGCTGACCCAACGCGCGGACAACATGGTCATGCTCTACTGGGCGACCAAGCAGGACGAGTAGGTGTCGACAAGTTGTGAAGTCCCGGAAGCCATCGCTTTCAAGATCTGGCTTCCGGGACTTGTTATTTCGGGCTAACGCGATGATGCGTGCTGCTGAAGAGATGTGAAAGGAACAGATGCTCGCTTTCACACTGCGCCGGGCCATCCAGGCCATTGGTGTCATGATCGCCGTCGGGATCATTTCGTTCTCGATGTTCCGCTTTGCCGGCGATCCCGTGAACCAGATGGTCGGGATGGATACGTCGGGCGCCGAACGCGCTGCGATCCGCAAATCGCTCGGCCTCGACGATCCCGTGATCGTGCAGTTCGGCCGTTATGTCGGTAACGCCGCGCAGTTCAAGTTCGGGGTGTCCTACCAGTTCCGCCTGCCGGTCTCCAACCTGCTGATGGAGCGGATGCCCGCGACACTGGAGCTCGCGATCTGCGCCACCATCTTCGCAATGATCAGTGGCATCCTGATGGGAGTCTATTCGGCGCTTCGCCGTGACAGCTGGCTCGCGCATATATTCCAAGCCGTCTCGTTGATCGGCATTTCGCTGCCGACCTTCCTGATCGGCATTCTCATGATCTACCTGTTCTCGGTGACACTCGGCTGGCTGCCCTCGTTCGGGCGCGGCGACGTCGTGCATATCGGCTGGTGGACGACGGGCCTTCTGACATTGTCGGGGCTGAAGGCGCTGATCATGCCCTCGATCACGCTTGGCCTGTTCCAGATGACGCTGATCATGCGCCTCGTCCGCGCCGAGATGCTCGAAGTGATGCGGACCGACTACATCCGCTTCGCCCGCGCGCGCGGGCTGACTACGCGAGCGATCCATTTCGGCCATGCGCTGCGCAACACACTGGTTCCCGTCATCACCGTGGCAGGCCTGCAATTTGGCTCCGTCATTGCTTTCGCGATCATCACCGAGACGGTGTTCCAGTGGCCGGGCATGGGGCTCCTGTTCGTGCAAGCCGTTCAGAACGTCGATATCCCGATCATGGCGGCCTATCTGATGATGGTCTCCCTGATCTTCGTCACCATCAACCTCGTGGTTGATATCCTCTACACCATCGTCGATCCGCGGCTGCGCTCGACGGTCAGCCGGGCACACTGAGATGAGCGAGGCCGTCGTTCCCCACGCAACCGAGAAGCGCGCCGCAGCCGCACCCGGCTGGTTCAGGCGCGCGCTCGACAGCGACCTGTTCTATTCATTCCGCCGCTCCAGGATCACCATGATTGCGGCGGGCGTGACGCTCTTGTTCTTCCTGATCGCGATCTTCGCCTCGGTGCTGTCGGTACAAAATCCGTTCGACCCGGCGCAGCTCCAGCTGATGAATTCGCGCATCTCGCCGCTCTGGACCGCCGACGGCCAGAGCCCGTTCCTGCTCGGCACCGACGAGCAGGGCCGCGACGTGCTCTCGGCGATCCTCTACGGCCTGCGCATCTCGCTGCTCGTCGGCGTACTAGGCGTGGTCTTGTCCGGCGCGATCGGCATCCTGCTCGGGCTGACGGCCGGCTATTTCGGCGGCGCCGTCGACGGGCTGATTATGCGCATCGCCGACGTGCAGCTTTCCTTCCCGGCTATCCTCATCGCGCTTTTGATCAACGGCATTGCCAAATCGGTCTTTGGCAACAAGCTCGACGAGATGAGCATGCTGGCGGTTCTGGTCTTCGCGATCGGGCTGAGCTTTTGGGTGCAATATGCGCGCACGGTGCGTGGCTCGGTCCTCGTCGAGAAGAACAAGGACTACGTCGCAGCCGCGCAATTGATCGGCCTGCCCGCCCCCGTGATCATGCTGCGCCATGTGCTGCCGAACACGACGGGGCCAATCCTCGTGATCGCCACCATCAACCTCGCGCTCGCCATTATCACCGAGGCAACGCTGTCGTTCCTCGGCTCGGGCATGCCCGAGACCATGCCGTCGCTCGGCACGCTGATCCGCATCGGTAACGGCTATCTGTTCGCAGGCGAATGGTGGATCGTCGCATTTCCAGGAATCGCGCTCGCGGCCCTGATCCTGTCGATCAACCTGCTCGGCGACTGGCTGCGCGACGCACTCAACCCGAAACTCCGATGAGTATGCAGCGTTCATGACCGAACCCATTCTCTCCGTCCGCAATCTTCAGGTCGAGTTCGCCTCCCGCCGCGGTACGCTGCGCGCGATCGACGGCGTCTCCTTCGACATCGCCAAGGGCGAAGTGCTCGGCGTGGTCGGCGAATCCGGCGCCGGCAAATCCGTCACCGGGCTCTCGGTGATCGGCCTGATCGATCCGCCCGGCCGCATCGCCGGTGGCGAAATCCATCTGGCGGGTCAGCGCATCGACAATCTCCCGCCGGAGGACATGCGCCGTATCAGGGGAAAGCGGATCGGCATGATCTTCCAGGATCCCCTCACCTCACTCAATCCGCTGTACAAGGTCGGCGACCAGATCATCGAGACGATCCGCACTCATCTCAGTCTGTCCGAAACTGCGGCCCGCCGCCGCGCCATCGACCTGCTGGCCGAGGTCGGCATTCCCGCGCCGGAAAAGCGTATCGACGGCTACCCGCATGAATTCTCTGGCGGCATGCGCCAGCGCGTGGTGATTGCGCTCGCGATCTGCGCCGAGCCGGAGTTGATCATCGCGGACGAGCCGACCACCGCGCTCGATGTTTCCGTGCAGGCGCAGATCATCTCGCTGATCAAGCGTCTCGGCCGCGACCACGGTACCGCCGTGATGCTGGTGACGCACGACATGGGCGTGATCGCCGAGACCTCGGACCGCGTCGCGGTGATGTATGCGGGCCGCGTCGCCGAGATCGGCCCGGTGCAGGACGTCGTGAGGAACCCGTTGCATCCCTATGCCAAGGGTCTGATGGGCGCGATCCCGACGCTCGCCGGCGATGACAAACGTCTGGTGCAGATTCCAGGGTCAATGCCGCGCCTGTCGGCGATCCCGCGCGGCTGCTCGTTCAACCCGCGCTGCGCGTCCGCCTTCGATCGCTGCCGGGTGGAGCGGCCAGAGCCGCTGTCGCGCGGCACGCAGTCGGTTGCCTGCCATCTCTATGACAGTGTGCCGGCGGAGACCGCGGCATGAGCGCCCCCTTCGTCCAGGCCACAAATCTTCGCCGCGTCTTCGACGTCTCGAAGCCCTGGCTCAACCGCTTGCTGGAAGGCGGGCACCTCGAATATCTCAAGGCTGTCGATCACGTCACCTTCGACATCAAGAAGGGCGAGACCTTCGCGCTGGTCGGCGAGTCCGGCTCGGGCAAGACCACGGTGGCGCGGATGGTGGTCGGCCTGTTGCCGCCGAGCGCGGGCAACGTCCTGATCGACGGCGTCTCGATGACCGATCCGCGGCAAGGGCAGGCGCGCCGAAAGCTGCGCCGCCGCATCCAGATGATTTTTCAGGATCCGTATGCGAGCCTGAATCCGCACTTCCGCGTCGACGCGATCATCTCCGAGCCGATCCGCGCCTTCGACCTGATCCAGGGCGAACGCGACATCCAGGCACGCGTCGGCGAGCTGCTCAGCCTCGTCGGCCTGCACCCCGACGACCGCCTGAAATTCCCGCATGAATTCTCCGGCGGCCAGCGCCAGCGTATCGCAATTGCGCGGGCGCTCGCCTCCGACGCCGAATTCATCGTCTGCGACGAGCCGACCTCGGCGCTCGACGTCTCCGTGCAGGCGCAGATTTTGAACCTGATGCGCGACCTGCAGGACAAGTTCGGCCTGACCTATTTGTTCATCAGCCATAACCTCGCCGTGGTCCGCCACATGGCAAGCCGGGTCGGCGTGATGTATCTCGGCCGCATCGTCGAGATCGCGGAAGGCAAGGAGTTGTTCGCCAGCCCGCGCATGCCTTACACCAAGATGCTGCTGGGCGCCGTGCCTGATCTCGCGATGTCCGGTCGCCAGCGCATTCCGGTGAAGGGCGAGATCCCGAACCCGATCAATCCGCCGCCCGGCTGTGCCTTCAATCCGCGCTGCCCGCTGGCGTTCGACCTGTGCCGCAAGCAGGCTCCTGAACTGATCGACGGCGTCGCCTGCCATGCGGTTAACACCGCGCCGGTCCCGGCGTGACGCGCGCGTGCCATGCGGCCTGCGCATTGGCCGCTCGGCATTGCCTGTGATCAATTGCGCGCGCCGCAAATGAGGTAGCCCATGGCCAGCAAAGTCAATCCCGATCCCTTCACGACGCGCCCCGAGATCGAGGGCACGTTCGGCGTCGTCGCAACCACGCACTGGATCGCAACCGCCGTCGGCATGGCTATTCTGGAAAAAGGCGGCAATGCCTTCGACGCCGGAGTCGCCACCGCCTTCACGCTTCAGGTCGTCGAGCCGCATCTTAACGGCCCCGGCGGCGACGTGCCTGTTATCGTCCATGACGTGAAGCGCGGCCGCACCGAGGTGATCTGCGGCCAGGGCCCGGCACCGGCGCGTGCCACGATCGCGCATTACAGGAGCGAGGGCCTCGACATGGTGCCCGGCACCGGCCTGCTTGCGGCCTGCGTCCCCGGCACCTTCGAATCCTGGATGATGTTGCTCCGCGACTACGGCACGATGCGTGTCCGCGACGTGCTGGAGCCCGCGATCTCCTATGCCCGCGACGGCTATCCGCTGGTCGAGCGCGCCTGCGCCACCATCCAGACCGTCGAACAATTGTTCCGCAAGCACTGGCCGACCTCGGCCGCTGTTTACCTGCCGAACGGCGAGGTACCGAAGCCCGGTACGCTCTTCACCAACAAGACGCTGGCGGCCACCTACGCACGTATCCTCAGCGAGGCCGAAGGCGGCGGCGGAGGCCGCGACGCCGAGATCGAGCGTGCACGAAAGGCCTGGTCCCATGGTTTCGTCGCGGAAGCCATCGACAAGTTCTGCCGGACGCAGGAGGTGATGGACGTCAGCGGCTCGCCGCATCGCGGCGTGCTCTCCGCCGACGACATGGCACGCTGGCAGCCGACGATCGAGGCGCCCCTCACCTACGATTACGGCCGCTACACCGTCTGCAAGGCCGGCGTCTGGAGCCAGGGTCCGGTGACGCTGCAACAGCTCGCACTGTTGAAAGGGTTTGCGCTCGACGGGCTCGATCCGACCGGGCCGGAGTTCATCCATCTCCAGATCGAATGCGCCAAGCTCGCTTTCGCCGACCGCGAAAAATTCTATGGCGATCCCAAGTTCAGCGAAATCCCGATCACGACGCTGCTGTCGGACGCCTACAATGACGAGCGTCGCAAGCTCGTCACCGACAGGGCGTCGCTCGATTTCATCCCGGGATCGGTCGAAGGGTTTGGCGGTGTGGTCAAGCTGCGACGTGCAGAGGGCCAGCGCGAAGCCGTCGGCGCACTCGGCGCCGGCGAGCCGACCGTGGGGCGCTTCGGCGAAGTCCGCGGTGACACCGTGCATTTCGACATCATCGACAAGGCCGGCAATATGGTGTCCGCGACACCGTCCGGCGGCTGGCTGCAATCCTCGCCGATCATTCCCGAGCTCGGCTTCTGCCTCGGCAGCCGCGCCCAGATGTTCTGGCTGGAGGAAGATCATCCGGCCGCGCTCGCGCCGGGCAAGCGGCCGCGCACCACACTGTCGCCGACTATGGCATTGCGCGACGGCGAGCCCTATCTCGCCTGGGGTTCGCCCGGCGGCGACCAGCAGGACCAATGGATCACGCAGTTCTTCCTGCGCCACGTCCATTGCAACCTCAATCTCCAAGAGGCGATCGACGCGCCGGCCTGGCACTCCGAGCATTTCCCGATCTCGTTCTGGCCGCGCACCTCGCGCCCCGGAGTGCTCGTTGTCGAAAACAGGGTGCCGAAGGCAACGATCGAGAACCTGCGCGAGCGCGGGCATATCGTCGAGGTCGGCCCCGACTGGTCCGAGGGCCGCCTCACTGCGGCCTCGCGCGTCGGTGTGCGCCGGCGCGCCGCCGCCAATCCGCGCGGCATGCAGGGCTACGCCGCGGGACGCTGAAGGCAGCACATGACCTGGTCGATCATCGCGCGAGATCCTGCTACCGGCCAGTTCGGCATTACGGTAGCGACCCGCTTCTTCGCCGTCGGCGCACGTGTGCCCTACATCGCGGCGGGCCTAGGGGCCATTGCAACGCAAGCTTTCGTCAATCCCTATTACGGGATCGACGGCGTCAAGCTGCTACGCGAGGGCCTGAACGCCCATGACGTGCTCGCCGCCCTGCTCGCGTCCGACAACGGCCGCGAGAGCCGGCAGATCCACATCATGGATGCGAATGGCGCGATCGCCGCGCATACCGGGCGCGATTGCGTCGACTGGTGCGGGCACATCGCAGGCAGCGGCTTTTCGATCGCAGGCAACATGCTCGCGGGTGCCGATGTGCTCGCCGAGACGGCCAAGACCTATATTGCCAATGACAGCCTGCCTTTCCCGCGCCGCCTGCTCGCGGCGATGCGCGCAGGCGAAGCCGCCGGTGGCGACAAGCGCGGCAAGCAATCCGCGGCACTGCTGATCCACGGCGAGGAGGAATGGCCGGCATTGGACATTCGCGCCGACGATCATCCCGACCCGCTTGGCGAGCTCGAGCGGCTCGAACGGGTCAGCCACGACCTCTGGGTCCACTTCCGCCCGTCCATGCCGACCCGGCAGAATCCGGCCGGCAATACCGATCGCAGCGTCATCGACGCCAGCATCGCCGCGGCACGGGCAAGACAAGAATGAGCGCAAGCCCTCTCATCGAGATCAGGGACCTGCGCATCCGCTTTCACGGCGACGACGGCCGCGTCACCCACGCGGTCGACAGCGTCGATCTCAGCGTCGCCAATGGCGCAACGCTCGGCCTCGTCGGCGAATCCGGCTGCGGCAAAAGTGTGACCTCGCTGGCGATCATGGGCCTACTGCCGAAGCAGACCACCGAGATATCAGGCGCAATCCGCTTCGACGGCTTCGACCTGCTGAAGACCCCGGACCAGACGCTGCGCGACCTGCGCGGCAACCGGCTCGCAATGATTTTCCAGGAGCCGATGACCTCGCTCAACCCGAGCTTCACCATCGGCGACCAGATCATCGAGACCATTTTGCGCCATCGCGGCGGTTCGCGCCGCAACGCGCGCGACCGCGCGGTCGAGCTCTTGCGCCGCGTGCACATCCCCTCGCCCGAGCGTCGGATCGACGAATATCCGCACAAGCTCTCCGGCGGCATGCGCCAGCGCGTCATGATCGCGATGGCACTCGCCTGCGATCCACAGCTCTTGATCGCCGACGAGCCGACCACTGCACTCGACGTCACCCTGCAGGCCCAGATCCTGGAGCTGATGCGCGAGCTGAAGGCCGCGAGCGGCGCCGCGATCATTTTGATCACCCACGATCTGGGCGTCGTTGCCGAAGTCTGCGACGAAGTCGCGGTGATGTATGCCGGCGAGATCGTCGAGCGCGCGCCGGTCGACGAATTGTTCTCCACGCCACAGCACCCCTACACGGTCGGACTGCTCGGCTCGATCCCGCGTCTGGACCATCGCGCCGAGCAGCTTGCGACGATCGAAGGCATGGTGCCGAACATGGCACAGCCGCCCGTCGGCTGCCGCTTCGCCGCGCGCTGTCCATTCGCGCTGGACGCCTGCACCAGCGCGCCGCCGCCGCTGGTGGAAGTCAGTCCCGGCCACCTCTCGCGCTGCATCCGCGCGCCGCTCGAACGCCTGGTGTCGTG
The DNA here is from genome assembly GCF_049949285.1 of Bradyrhizobium ganzhouense. Lineage (NCBI taxonomy): Bacteria > Pseudomonadati > Pseudomonadota > Alphaproteobacteria > Hyphomicrobiales > Nitrobacteraceae > Bradyrhizobium > Bradyrhizobium ganzhouense. The sequence goes on along the minus strand of NZ_CP181318.1, from coordinate 2,980,485 downwards.
ATGGCGCTGCTTTCTTCCCCCTTGCCCCGGGCGCAGCGCAGCACAAGCGAAGCGCAGTGGTGCGCTGCTGAACCGGGGCCCATGCAGCAACAATCTGGGTCCCGGTTCAGCAGCGCACCACTTCGTGCTGCGCCGCGCCCGGGACACGAGACCGGTTTTCGCGGGGAGCGCCGAGGATGACGGCTCTCCTCGAGGTCAACGGCCTGGTCAAGCATTTCGTCGCGCAGCGCTCGCTGTTCGGCCGGGCGCTGGCGCATGTCAAAGCCGTCGATGGCGTGTCGTTTTCGCTCGAGGCCGGCAGGACGCTGGCCCTGGTCGGTGAATCCGGTTGCGGCAAATCCACCGTCAGCCGTCTCGTGCTGCGGCTGATAGAACCCGATGCGGGCACGGTACGCTTCGACGGCCGCGATCTGCTCTCTCTCGACGCAGATGCGCTCCGCAAATTCCGCCGCGAGGCGCAGATCATCTTTCAGGACCCCTACGCCTCGCTCAATCCACGCATGACGGTCGGCCAGATCCTGACCGAGCCGCTGGCGCTGCACGATCTCGTGCCACCAGCGCAGCGGCGTGAGCGCGTCGCCGAAATCTTGCGGCTGGTCGGGCTCGAGCCGCGGCTGGCGCGGCGCTATCCGCACGAATTCTCCGGCGGCCAGCGCCAGCGCATCGCCATCGCGCGCGCGCTCGCGGTCGAGCCGAAGCTGATCATCTGCGACGAGCCGGTCTCGGCGCTCGACGTCTCGATCCGTTCGCAAATATTGAACCTGCTGCGCGAACTGCAGGACCGGCTTGGTCTGGCCTATATCTTCGTTTCGCACGATCTCGCAGTGGTCAAGCACATCGCCGACCGCGTGGCGGTGATGAATCTCGGCCAGATCGTCGAGACAGCGGAGGCGGATGCGCTGTTCGCCGAGCCGCGTCATCCGTACAGCCGTGCCCTGTTGTCCGCGATCCCGCTGCCGCAACCTCGCGCGAGGCGGGCGAAGGTCGTGCTGCAAGGCGAGATTCCGAGCGCGCTCAATCCGCCGGCCGGCTGCCGCTTCCACACCCGCTGCCCCTTCGTGATCGATCGTTGCCGCACCGAGGCGCCCGCGTTGGTGGCAGACGAGGCAGGCCACGCCACCGCCTGCCATCGCGTCGCCGAGCTGCCGCCGGCCGACAGCATCCTGCCCACAGCGGGCGGATTCACGCCGGAACTGGCAAAATTAGTCGCAGCCTTCAGCCGAAAGACGGAAGGCGCAAACCCGGCCGGGGTTGGTATACAGAGTGCAACGCCTACAACGACGTAGCCGGAGTAATGGGGACTGTCCGATGAAGATGTTTCGCCTGGCCGCAACCGCGGCTGTGTTCCTGCTGTCGCTTGGGGCCGCCCAGGCGCAGACAACGCTTCGCATCGGCCTTGCCGAGGACCCCGATATCCTCGATCCCTCGATGGCGCGCACCTATGTCGGCCGCATCGTGTTCGCCGCATTCTGCGACAAGCTGTTCGATATCGACGAGAAGCTCAACATCGTGCCCCAGCTGGCGCTGTCGAGCGAGACGCTCGATGACGGCAAGGGTCTCGTCATTAAGCTGCGGCCCGGCGTGAAGTTCCACGACGGCGAGCCGTTCGACGCGGAGGCCGCCAAATTCTCGCTGGAGCGCCACCTGACCCTCCCCGGCTCGTTCCGCAAGCCGGAGCTCGCCTCGGTCGATCATATCGATGTCGTCGATCCCCTCACCATCAAGCTGGTGCTGAAATCACCGTTCTCGCCCCTACTTGCCCAGCTCACAGATCGCGCCGGCATGATGGTGTCACCGAAAGCCGCGAAGGCCGCCGGTGACAAGTTCGGTCTGCACCCGGTCTGCGCCGGCCCCTACAAATTCGTCGAGCGCGTGCAGCAGGACCGCATCGTGTTCGAGAGGTTCGCGGACTACTGGAACAAGGACAATGTCTTTATCGATCGCATCGTGTTCCAGCCCATCGTCGACGCCACCGTGCGGCTGGCGAACCTGAAATCCGGCGGCCTCGATCTGATCGAGCGTGTGCTCGCCACCGATCTCAAGGAGGTGCGTGCCGATTCACGGCTGAAGGTCGCCACCGCGATCGAACTCGGCTATCAGGGCATCACGCTCAACATCGGCAAGGACAAGGCCAAGGGACCGCTGAGCCAATCCGCCAAGGTGCGGCAGGCACTCGACCTTGCCATCGACCGCGAGGCAATCAACCAGGTCGTGTTCAACGGCGAGTTCCAGGTCGGCAATCAATGGGTCAATCCTGATCATCCCTACTACCAAAAGAGCCTGCCGGTCCGCCCCCGCAATGTGGAGAAGGCCAAGGCGCTGCTGAAGGAAGCCGGCGTGACGCCGCCAGTCAGCGTCGACTTCCTGGTGCCGAAGGGCGCGGAGACGGAGACACCCGCACAGGTGATCCAGTCGATGGCCGCAGAAGCCGGTTTCGACATGAAGATCCGCGTCACCGAGTTCGCAACCGGACTGAAGCAGGCCGAAGCCGGCGATTACCAGGCCTTCATGCTCGCCTGGAGCGGCCGCGTCGATCCTGACGGCAACAGTTTCATCTTCCTGCACAGCAACGCTCCTCAGAATTACGGCGATTGGAACAATGCGCCGGCCGACAAGGCACTGGAAGACGCGCGGCTCGTGACCGACCTCGCCAAGCGCAAGGCCAGCTACGAAGCTCTGGCGAAGCTTGTTCAAGACGATGAACCGCTGCTCTACCTCTATCACCGCCGCATCATCATCGCGCATACTACCAAGCTCGAGGGCTACAAGCAGATGCCCGACGGCCTCGTGCGCGTCGTCGGCCTCAAGCTGAAGTGACGACGCAGGGATGCTGAACTTCCTCGCCCGCCGGCTTGTGCAGATCGTACCGACACTGTTCTTCGTGTCGGTGCTGATCTTCTCGCTGCAGCAATTGTTGCCGGGCGATCCCGCACTGGTGATGGCTGGCGAAGAGCGCGATCCGGCCGTGATCGAGCAGATCCGCCACCAATACCGGCTCGATCAGCCGGTCCCCGTGCAGTACGCCTACTGGATGAAGGGCGTGTTATCAGGCGATTTCGGCGAGTCGCTGCGCAACAAGATGCCGGTGCGCGAGCTGATTGCGCAAAAGCTGCCGGTGACGCTACAGCTCGGTTCGATGGCGATTATCATCGCCTTCCTGATCGGCATTCCCGCCGGGATCGTCGCCGCCGTGAAGAAGGGAACGGCCTGGGACTACGGCGCCAATTTCTTCGCGCTATGGGGCATCTCGACACCGAACTTCTGGCTCGGCATTATGCTGATCTTCCTGTTCTCGATCGAGCTCGGCTGGCTGCCGGCCTCGGGCTATGTGCCGCTTAGCGAGAACTGGCGGGCGAGCCTGGCTGCAACCATCATGCCCGCCTTCGTGCTCGGCAACGCGATTGCCGCGGTCCTGATGCGGCACACCCGCAGCGCCATGCTCCAGGTGCTGGAGAGCGATTATGTCCGCACCGCGCGCGCCAAGGGCCTGTCCGAGCGTTCCGTGATCCTGAAACATGCCATGCGCAACGCGCTGACACCGATTATCACGCTCGGCGCGCTCGAGCTCGGCACGCTGCTGTCCGGCGCCGTGCTGACCGAGCAGATCTTCTCCATTCCCGGCTTCGGCAAGCTGATCGTGGATGCCGTGTTCAACCGCGACTACGCCGTCGTGCAGGGCGTGGTGCTGGTGACCGCCACGGTCTACATCACGCTCAATCTGGTTGCCGACGTCGCCTACATCCTCGTCAATCCGCGGCTGAGGGGCTAGGCCATGACCGACGCCGCCCTGTCCGGGCCCCTTGTGGAAGGCGACGAGCTGGACAGCCCGGCGCGCCGCGCGCGGCGGCGCCTGTTCAAGCGCAAGGCGGCGGTCGCGGGCCTTGTGGTCCTCAGCATCTTCATCCTGCTCGCGCTGCTGGCGCCTCTGATCGTGCCCCACGATCCCATCGCGACGAGCTGGAGCCTGGTACGCAAGCCGCCCACAATGGCGCACTGGTTCGGCACTGACGAGCTTGGCCGCGATATCCTGAGCCGCGTCGTCTACGGTGCGCGCGCCTCGCTGCTGGCAGGCCTTATCTCGGTCGCGATCGCGCTCGGCATCGGCGTGCCGCTTGGCCTCGTCGCCGGCTATCGCGGCGGGTTCGTCGACGCGCTGATCAGCCGGATCACCGACGCGATGCTGGCCTGCCCGTTCCTGATCCTGGCGATTGCGCTGGCGGCGTTCCTCGGTCCGAGCCTTGGCAACGCCATGATCGCGATCGGCATCTCGGCAACGCCCATCTTCATCCGGCTGACCCGCGGCCAGGTGCTGAGCGTCAAGGCCGAGGACTATGTCGAAGCAGCGCGCGCGCTCGGCAATCCGCCCTGGCGCATCGCAGTCTCGCACATCCTGCCGAACATCCTGCCTGCACTGCTGGTTCAGGCCACGCTCTCGATCGCTGCGGCGATCATCGCCGAGGCGGCGCTGTCGTTCCTCGGTCTCGGCCAGCAGCCGCCCGCACCGTCCTGGGGCAGCATGCTCAACGCAGCGCAACGCTTCCTGACCCAGGCGCCCTGGATGGCGATCTGGCCGGGGCTGGCGATCTTCCTCGTGGTGCTGTCATTGAACCTGCTCGGCGACGGCCTGCGCGATGCCCTCGACCCGCGCCAACGCTAGATCACGCTCTCGCGCATCACGCGGCGGCAATCCATCTCATATTCGAGATCGACCACCGGCGGCCGGGCAAAGTGCCAGGTGAGGCCCGAGCGCAGCGCGCCGCGACGGACGAGCTCGTCGACCAGCGCGTGGTGGAAGTCGTGCACGGAATAGGCCTGCACGCCGGTGGTGTCCTTCCAGCCGAATCCGAACGCCGTCATCCGGTTCTCCATCTGCGACGTCGTGGTGAACCGGACCTTCTCGCGCAAACCCTCCGGGCTAAGGTCGCGGTAGCGCACCGTGCGCTCGACATAGGTGCCGCTGCCCTCGCGCGCCTCCGCGCCGCCCGCAATGACGAAGGACGGCGCCTTGGAGCTTGTCGGGCGCGTGAAGGAGAACGCGTAGAACGACGGCTCGGACGGCGGATCGAGTTCAGGACAGACATTGCTGCGCGCCACCGGATTGGTGGTGCCGTCGAAGATGCCCCATTCCGAGAGCGTCTTGACATAATGCAGGTTGAACGCGCGAAAACCTTCCTCGCTGAAGGCGGCCGGCGAGCGCAGCTCGCAGGCACAGAAGGCCGTCAACGGACGCCCCGCCTCCTGAATGAACCTTGCAGCACGCGCAAACCCTTCGGCCAGCGGCACGAGGCGATCGAACCGGACGCGCTCGATCTCATAGCCATCATCGGCGGCCGCACCAGCCGAATACTGGAACACGGAGGGAATGAACCGATAGTTGCCGGGGGAGAATTCACGAATCATGACGAACTCCTAATCCAATTGAATGCGGATGCCCCTGCCGCCGTTGAGCAGGCGCCTCAGGTGAAATCCGGCGAGAGGATCATCGGCGTGCGCGCCGACCAATGCTGCAAAGGCCGGCATGGCCGCCGCGTCGCCGGCTTCCATCTTGGCAAAGGCCTCGGAATAACGCGCCGCCTCGGGCGCCTCGAACTTTTCACGCGGCAGCGGCTCGAACGCGCGCAGCGGCTCGCTGCGTCCGCGCAGCATCAGATCGCCGACGGGACGCCCCTGAAAATTCCTGGCTGCCTCGGCGACACTGGAGCTGACACAGATGCGCGTGCCCAGCTGCTTGTTGGCGGCTTCAAGCCGCGCCGCGATGTTGATCGTGTCCCCATACGCTGTGTAATCGAAGAAGCGATTGCCGCCGAAATTTCCGACCAGTGCGGAGCCTGCGTGAATGCCGATGCGGGTTATGCCGAACTTCACACCCTTTGCGCCCTGCCGTGCGCAAAAATTCTGCGCCCAGGCATCGAGATCGTGGGCGCAGGCGACCGCACGCGTCGCGTAGTCAGGCTGATCACCGGGCGCATTGAACAGTACCTGGATCGCGTCGCCGATGATTTTTGCGACCGTCCCGTCATGCGCGAAGACCACTTCGGTCATCCCGCCGACATATTCGTTGAGAAGCGCGCCCAGCGTCTCGGGCGGCGCGCTTTCGACCAGCGAGGTAAAGCCGGTGATATCGGTGAAAATGGTCGCGACATCGCGCCACTGCACCTCGATCCCCTCGCCCTCGCCGCCCGCAGCCAGACGCTTGGCAAGCTCCGGCGAGAAGTGACGCGACAATGCAGCGTGGGCTCGCTCGGCCTCCGCTTGACGGCGCCTCACTTCGCGCAACATCTCGATGTGGCGAAGGGTCTTTTCGATCGTGGTTTCCAGGTCGGCGAAGTCGATCGGTTTGGTCAGGAAGTCGAACGCGCCGCGGTTCATGGCGGTGCGGATGTTGCTCATGTCGCCATAGGCCGAAACGATGATGGTCGACTTCTTGTCCTCGGCTTCCTGCAGCTTCTGCAGCAGCGACAGCCCGTCCATCCGGGGCATGTTGATGTCGGAAACCACCATGTCGACTTGCGGGTTCTGCTCAAGCGATTCCAGCGCCTCCAGGCCGTCGCGCGCGAATATGATGGCGACAAGCCCGTCGCGAATCTTCCTGCGGAATTTCTGCAGGATCAGCGCCTCGAGGTCGGCCTCGTCGTCGACGAAGAGGATGGTCGGAGTCATGCCGCCTGCTCGAGCCTCGTGTCGATCTGCTGGCGCAGCAGCGCAAAATCGATCGGCTTGGTGAGGAGCCCGGTGGCGCCGCGCTCGATCGCCTTGCGACGCGTCTCGGCATCGCCGTACGCCGTGATCATGATGACCGGAACATGCGGATGCTCGGCGCGCACCCTGGGCAACATGTCGAGCCCGCTCATGCCGGGCATGTTGATATCGGACAGGATCAGGATCAACGAGGGGTCGCGAACCTCGGCCGCGAGCTTCAGCGCATCGGGCGCCGAGGGCGCGAACTCCATCTGGAAACGGCCGGCACGCAGGTCGCGCCGGAATTGCTGCCGGAACAGCGCCTCGACATCGGGCTCGTCATCGACGACCAGGATGTAAACGTTCACGTCTTGCCTCCGGAGGTACCGCCTGCCGCCATGACGCGCGGCAAGGTGATGATGAATTCGGTGAATACACCGGGCTCAGATTTCACGTCGATCGTGCCGCCGTGCTGTTTCACGACGATGTCATGACTCATGGACAGACCAAGCCCGGTACCCTCGCCGGCCGGCTTGGTGGTGAAGAAGGGATTGAACATCTTCTCCTTCACGTCCTGCGGAATGCCTGTGCCGTTGTCGCGGATCCGGATCTCGACCTTGCCGCCGAGATTCTTCGTCGCGGCGCTCAGGGTCGGCTCGAATCCATCCGCGGCGCTTTCCTTGCGCTTGGTCGCAGCATAGAAGCCGTTCGAGATCAGATTGAGGAAGACGCGGGTGATCTCCTGCGGATAGACGTCGGCCATCCCCGCGGTCGGATCGAGGTCGCGCTGGAGTGTCACGTTGAACGATGGCCGTTCGGCGCGCGCGCCGTGATAGGCCAGATTGAGGCTCTCCTCCACGATCGCATTGATGTCTGCGGGGCGATGCTCGCCGGAGCCCTCGCGCGAGTGCAGCAGCATATTCCTGACGATGGAATCGGCGCGCTTGCCGTGCTGCACCACTTTTTCGAGATTCCCCCGCAGCATGCCCGCCAGCTCGTCCACCTCGTCCTTCGTCTTGCCGTCGAGCGATGCCGTTTGCAGGATCTCGTTGAGCTCGTCGATCAGCTCGGTCGAGACTGACGAGAAATTATTGACGAAGTTGAGCGGGTTCTTGATCTCGTGGGCGATGCCAGCCGTGAGCTGGCCGAGCGAAGCAAGCTTCTCGGTCTGGATCAGGCGGCCCTGAGCCGCGCGCAACTCATCAAGGGACTGCGAGAGCTCCATCGTGCGCTTGCGCAACTCATCGAGCAGCCGCGCATTCTCGATGGCGATGACTGCCTGATTGGCGAAACTGGTCACCAGACCGATTTGCTTGTCGGTAAAGAAGCGAACATCCTGCCGGAAAATTGCGATCACACCAATGAAATCGCTTTCCCTGAGCATCGGCACAAGCAGGATGGTCCGGGCGCCTCCAAGATCAGCCAATTCCACGATCGGCCGAAAGCCCGCCAGGTAATCCGGCTCCCGCCTGACGTCCTCGACGTGAACCAACCGCCGCGTCGATGCGACCCGACCCAACGGATCGGACGGAGGCGGGACGATGACCGGCGCGCGTGCAAATGTTTCTGCAAAGGCCGGAGGCAGGTCCGATACCGACACACAGCGGAAACCACCATTTTCGAACAGGAACAAATTGCCGAATTTGGCGTCGCAGATGAGGGTCGCCCGCTCGATGATGGTCTGGAATACCGGGCTCAGATCGCCAGGCGAACGGCTGATGACCTGAAGGACCTCGGAAGTCGCGGTCTGATGCAGCAACGACTCAGTCAACTCCGCCGTCCGTTGCTCGACCTTCTTTTCCAGGTCCGCATAGGATTCCTGCAGCCGTGCGCCCATGTCGTTGAACTGGTCCGCGAGCCCTTCGAGCTCGTCACCGGTCTTGATGTTGATGCGCTGTGAGAAGTCGCCGCCGCCGATCCGCTCGGCGCCGCTGCGCAGCGCCTGGATCGGCCCGACCATGCGGCGGGCGAGAAAAATCCCAGCGAGCACCGCGAAGATTGACGCCGCGAGCAATACGATCGCAAGCCGCTGCAACGAGGCATAGAGCGCCGCATACGCCTCCTCGACCGGCAGCTCGACGAACATGGTCCAGCCGAGCGGGGCGATCGGCGCGGACGCCGTCAAAACCTTCTGCCCCTGGATGTTGGTCGCTTCCTGCAAGGCGTCCGGCATGACGCCGCCGCCGGCGAGCGCAGCGCGCACCTGCGCCAGTCCCGACAGGTCGGTGTTGCGCAAAACCAGGCTGATATCGGGATGCGCGATCAGGCGCCCCTCCGGGCCGACCACATAGGCATGTCCGTGCTCGCCGACCTTGATCTGGGATACGACATCCCAAATCAGCTTGAGATTGACCTCCGCAATGCTGACGCCCGCATCCTTGCGGGCGCCGGCCTGCGCCAGCGTCATGTAGGGCTCCGACTCGCGACGAAAATAGACTGGTCCGTAATAGACCTTGTGCGCGACGGCTTCGGTGAACTTCGGATCGCTCGACAGATCGATGCCGCTGTCGATCGCGTCCATCGCCAGCCGCGAAACGCGAAGGCGCTCTCTGCCGGTCGAATCCACCTGGGCGAGCTCGGTGATCGCGGGCACTTGACGCAGCAGCCGCAGCGCGTCGAACCGGCGCGGCTCGATTGCCTTGCTGCGCGTCTCCGCATCGCCCGCAGACCACGGCAGTTGCGTGGTCCAGCCGAGCTGGCTCTCGATCTCCTTGACGAACTGGCTGATCTTGGCGGCTGCCGCCTCGGCCTGCTCGTGCTGGACCCGGATCAGCGAAGCCTTGTGCTCCCGATAGTAGAACAGGACCTCGAACAGGCCATTGGCCAGCAGCGCGACGGCGACCACGGCCACGAACAGCGCGACATATTTGGTGAACAGCCGCGTCCTGATCCCCCGTCCCGCCTCTCCGGACGCGACGCCATCCGCGGCCGCACGCGGCAGCGGCCTGGCTTGTGGGGTGCCTGGATGGACGGAAATGCTCATTGCCCCAAGCCTAGCAAGAAGGCCGGACCTTGTCTCTCGCCGCAGCGCACAAGGTTACTCGATCACCTCGTCGGCAAGTGCCAGCATGGTCGGGGGAATTTCAAGTCCGGTCGCTTTCGCCGTCTTGAGATTGAGCACCAGGGGATAGCGGGTCGGCAGTTCGAATGGCAGGTCGCCGGGGTTAGCCCCGTTGAAAATGCGGGCGACCAGCGCGGCCGCTCGCTCGAAGGATTCCGAGGAATCCGCGCCATAGGACATCAGACCACCGTCGCGGGCGAATTCGTCGAATTCGTAGATCGCCGGTAGCTTTCGGAGAGCGGCGAACTCGAACACGCGCTCGCGATTGAGAATGGTCAGCGCATCCGCCACCATCAGAATGCCATCGGGCAAATCGTTGTTCATCGCCGAAAAGGCTTCGTCGAAATCGTCGGGCTCGCGCACGCCGAGCGCCTGCACGGTGAGTCCAAGCGCCTGGGCCGCCTTCGCGGACGCCTGATAACGCATGGTCATGCCGAGGTCGTCCTTGTTCCAGAGCATCGCGACCTTGGTCAGTTTCGGCGACAGCTCCTTGAGCAGCGACAGCCGCTTGGCGCTGAGTGTCGCTGCGACGTCCGAAATGCCGGTGATCTTGCCGCCTGGATGCGCCAGGCTCTCGATCAGCTTGGTTTCGACGGGATCACCGACGCCACTGGCCGCGACAGTGGCAATGCCGGCCGCTTTGGCGGCCATGGCGGTCGGGTAGCCAATGATCACGATGACGTCGACGTTCTTGGCCTTCAGCTCTGCGATCAACGCGGGCAGCATCGCGACGTCGCCAAGTGCGCCCCGCGCTTCGAAGGTCAGGTTAAGGCCGAGCTTGAAACCGCGCTCTTCGAGAACCTTGATCAGGATCTTGCCGCCCCGGCTGTCCGCCGTAATCGGAGCGATTGGCGTCACCGTCCCCAGGCGATAGAGGCGGCCTGGCGCATCGGCCGACGCCATGCCCGGGCGCGCCAAGGCCGCCCCGCCAAGCACTGCCAGAAATTCGCGCCTCTTCATCCGACAACCCGCCTCAAGCGCACAATTACGGCGCTGCAGCGATCATACTACGAAATATCGCGCGACAAAAAAAAGCGGCAACAGCGATGGCTGTTGCCGCTTCGCACGCAAATCGAGCCCTGGTCAGGTCGGCCGGAGCACTTTGGAGTCGAGATCAACCTCGTTGACCTGCTTATTCCGCTCGGAATCAGCCGCCGCACGATGATCGGTCGCCAGCACGACGTAGACCGCCGGTAGCACGAACAGCGTGAACAGCGTGCCGATCGACATGCCCGCGACGACGACGAGGCCGATCGAGAAGCGGCTGGCCGCGCCGGCGCCGGACGCGGTCAGCAGCGGGATCAGGCCGGTGACCATCGCGGCCGTCGTCATCAGGATCGGCCGCAGTCGGATACGGGCCGACATTTCGATGGCCGAGCGGCGGTCGAGCCGCTCGTTGACCTGGAGCTCATTGGCGAACTCCACCATCAGGATGCCGTGCTTGGTGATCAGGCCAACCAGGGTAAGCAGGCCGACCTGGGTGTAGATGTTCATGGTCGCAACGCCAAAGAACAGCGGGATCAGCGCTCCCACGATCGCCATCGGCACCGAGATCATGATCACCAGCGGGTCACGCAAGCTCTCGAACTGCGCCGCGAGCACCAGGAAGATGATGATCAGTGCGAAACCGAAGGTGATCGCGAGCTGATTGCCTTCCTGCACGTACTGCCGACTGTCCGCGAGATAGTCGTGGCTGAAGCCCTGGGGCATCTTCTTGGCCTCGCCCTCGAGGAAGTCGACAGCCGCACCGACGGTCACGCCGGGCATCGGCACCGCCGAGAACGTTGCCGAGTTCAGCTGATTGTAGTGCGTCAGCGAATTCGGATCTGTCCTGGTCTGAATCGACACCACCGTCGACAGCGGGAGCTGCTGGCCGGAATTCGTCGTGACATAGTAGTTGCCAAGCGCCTCCGGCGAGAGCCGTTGGCTGCGCGGCACTTGCGGGATCACCTGGTAGGACCGGCCCTCGAGATTGAAGCGGTTGATGTAGTTGCCGCCCAGCAGCACGGCCAGCGCGCTGCCGAGGTTCTGCATGTTGACGCCGAGATCCTGTGCTTTGCTGCGATCGATCTTCACCGTCACGGTCGGCTGATTATAGGCGAGATCGCTGTCGGAAACGATAAACATGCCGCTCTTGCGCGCGGCGTCCTTCAGCTTCTCCATCTGCTCGAAGACGGCTTGGAAGCCCGCGGTCGAGTTGATCACCATCTGCACCGGCAGACCGCCAGGTCCGCCCGGCAGCGGCGGCAGGTTGAACGCAAAGGCCTGCACGCCCTCGATCTTGGAGAGCTCGGCCTGCACCAGCGGTTTCAGCGCGATCGACGAGCGCTTGCGCTCATCCCATGACTTCAGCAGCATGCCGGCGATGCCACCCTGCGGGCCGTTGATGCCGTTCAGCACGAAACGGAGATCGGTCTCGGGGAACTTCTGGAATTCCTTGTCGAGCTTGTCACCGTAGAAATCGACATAGTCGATGTTCGCGTATTTCGGCGCCTTGGTCACCGCGAAGACGATGCCCTGGTCTTCCTCGGGCGCCAGCTCTTTCGAGGTGTGCATGTAGAGGAAGCCGACAAGGCCGAGGATCGTCACAGCGAACAGGCCGGTGATGGCCTTGTAGTCGAGGGAGCGGTCGAGCCTGCGGCCATACCAGCGGGTCAGCGCGCCGAACACCTTGTTGACAAGCTTGGCGAAACGGCCCTCTTCGGTGTTCTTTAGCAGCACCGAGCACATCATCGGCGACAGCGTCAGCGCGATCACGCCGGACACGATCACCGAGCCCGCGAGCGTGAAGGCGAATTCGCGGAACAGCGAGCCGGTGAGACCGCCGAGGAAGCCGATCGGGGCATACACTGCGGCAAGGGTGATGGTCATCGAGACGACGGGACCGACGATTTCCCGCGCGCCCTCCAATGAGGCCTGTACCGGTGTCTTCCCTTCTTCCAGATGCCGATGGATGTTCTCCACCACCACGATGGCGTCGTCGACCACGAGGCCGATTGCGAGCACCATCGCGAGCAGTGTCAGCAGGTTGAAGCTGAAGCCCAACATCAGCATCAGAGTGCAGACGCCGATCATCGACAGCGGAATGGTGACAACCGGAATGATGACGGAGCGGAACGACGCCAGGAACAGGAAGATCACCACGATGACGATCACGATGGCTTCGCCCAGCGTCTTCTCGACCTCGTCGATCGACGACTGAATGAACTTGGTCGAATCGTAGGCGACCTTCATCTTCATCGATGGCGGCAAATTGCGCTCGAGCTCGGGGAACAGCGCACGCACGCCTTTCACCAGCGTCAGCGGGTTGCCCTGAGGTGTCGCGTTCACGCCGATGAAGATCGCGTGCTCGCCGTTGAAGGCGACGCTCGCATCCGTGCTCTGCGCGGCGAGCTCGACGCTCGCGATGTCCTCCATCCGCACAAAGCCGCCGTCCTTGGCCTTGACGATCATCTTCTTGAACTGTTCGACGTTACCGAGGTCGGTATTCGTCGAGATATTCGAGACGATCAAATAGCCCTTGGTCTGGCCTGCCGCGGACTGGAAGTTGTTGGCGGCGATCGCCGAGGCGACGTCGGCTGGCGACACGTTGCGGCCGGCCATCTTCACCGGATCGAGCCACAGCCGCATCGCAAAGTTCTGGGCGCCGAGAATGTCGGCGGATGCCACGCCATCGACGGTCGACAGCACCGGTTGCACCACGCGCGTGAGGTAGTCCGAGATCGCCGACCCCGACAGCTCGTCCGACGAGAAGCCGAGATACATCACGGCCGTAGTCTGGCCGGTGGTCTTGGTGACGATCGGGTCGTTGGATTCCTTCGGGATCAGATATTTGACCGAGTTCGTCTTGGCCAGCACTTCGGTGAGCGCCTGGTTCGGATCGAAGTTCAGCTTGATGTAAACCTGGATCGTCGAGGTGCCGAGCACCGAGGACGAGGTCATGTAGTCGACGCCTTCGGCGGAAGCGACCGCCTGCTCGATCGGCGTGGTGATGAAGCCCTGGATCAGTTCCGCGGACGCGCCGGGATAGACGGTCGTGATGTTGATGACCGTGTTCGAAAGCTTCGGGTACTGCCGGATCGGCAGCACCATCGCCGCGCGCAGGCCGATCAGCAGGATCAGCAGGCTGACGACGACCGACAGGACCGGGCGTTTGATGAAAATATCAGTAAAGCGCATCGCAACGATCTCGATTCGATCTCGATTTCTTGGGCTTATGAAGCATGATCCGGCTTTGCCGGATCATGCGAGCGCATTGTCAGTAGCGTGGCGGCTGCGCCGGAATTGCCGGAGCCGGATCTGTTGAAATCGACACGGCAGAGCCCGACTGCAGCTTGAGCTGGCCGACGGCAACGACCTTGTCGCCCGGCTTCAAGCCTTTGATAATTTCAGCACGACCATCGACCCGGTTGCCGGTCTGCACGAAGGTGCGCACCGCACTCAGGCTGGTCTTGCCGTCCTCTTCCTTCTTCTCGGTGATCACGAACACGGAGTCGCCGTACAGCGTGTAGTCGACCGCGGTCTCGGGCACGGTGACCACCGCCGGCTTGTCCGGCAGCACCACCGTGGTGGTCACGAACATGCCGGGCTTCAGGATCTTTTCCGGATTGGAGACCGTCGCCTGCACGCGGATGTTGCGCGTATCGGCCGCGACCTGCGGCTCGATCGTGGTGACCTTGGCGTCGAAGACGCGGCCGGGATAGGCGTCGACCTTCAGTCGGACGGCCTGTCCGACCTTGAGGTTGGCGGAATCCTTTTCCGTCACCGTGAAGTTGGCCCACAGCTCCGACAGATCGGTGAGCGAGACGATCGCCGTGCCGGCGGTCAGATACTGACCGACCTCGACCTTGCGGACGCCGAGATCGCCGGAGAACGGGGCGCGAACCAGCTTCTGCGAGATCAGCGCTTCGGTCTTGGCGATACCGGCCAGCGCCTGGTCGTAGGCGGCCTGTGCGGAATCGACGGTCGCCTGCGGACCGAACTGGCGCGACGCCAGCTGCTTGGCGCGGTCGAGCGACAGCTGCGCGACCGTTGCCTGCGCCTTGTAGTTGGCGAGGTCACCCTGGTCCGGCGCGTCGAACAGCTGCACCAGCGGCATGCCGGCTTCGACATGGGCGCCTGGCTCGAACTTGATCTCGGTGACGCGGCCGTTGACGTCGGCGGCGACGTCGACCTGGTGCACGGCGGCGAGGCCGCCGACAGCGGTGAGCAGGTTCGGTACCACCTCGGACTTCGCTTCCGCCGCGCTGACTACGGTCGGCGGCGGCTTGTTGTTGGCGAAGAACTGCTTGATCATCTGGCCACGGAAATAATTGAACCAGACGAGACCACCGACCAGCGCGCCCAGGAGCGTGCCGACGATGATGAACCAGAGCACCGGCCGAACCGGACGCTTGGGGGCCTTGCTGTCGATCGGTTCGCCCGAAATCTTGTGTTCGGCTACGATGTTCATTGTCATGCGCTTTCTGCAATCGCCGTCTTGCCGGCACCCGCGGCCTGATCGCGGCCGAGATGCGAAGCAATTGCGGCGTCGTTAAGTCCGATGCCTCTCAAGAGAAACTCACAGAGCTGCCGCTCCAGATCGTTCGCCCTGCCATAAGCGAGACAGGGTACGGACGGCAGCCTGGTCAGCGCAGCGGTCATCACCGTATGATGCGCAAACCAGAACAGATTGAGCGGTTCGCTGCCACTCGCCCGCGCATCGCCGGCGGCGACCGCGCGTTCGAGCGAGGCGACGAAGACCGCTCCGATCAGCGTCTCGATCTTGGCATATAGCAAACGAGCGAATTCGCCGTCATCCAGATGACTGGTGGCCATCAGTCGCAGGCGCTGGGCCTCCTCCTGGTCGGGGCCGTCGACGATCAGCAGGAAATGCTGGACCATGCCGCAGATCAACTCAACCAGAGTGGCCGTCGACGGCTCGCGCTCGAGCAGCTCCATGAGCGCCGGGTCCGCCTCGCATTCGTCGCTGAGGATTTCGGCATAGAGCGCCGCCTTGGACGGGAAATGCTTGAACAGCAGCGCCTCGGAAATGGCAGCAGCCGCCGCCACGCTCTTCGTCGTGGTGCCGGTATAGCCGTGCCGGGCAAAGCAGCGTTTCGCGGCTCCGAGGATCAATTGACGCCTCAGGTCGCTCGTCATACGCAATGAGCTCATGCTAGTGAGTAAGCACTCACCCACGCCAAAGTCAAGCAAAATGGTGCGACGCAACCTAGGTGGGTGGGGATCTGTTGGAAATTGGTCACAGCTTACCTCCGCGAGGGGAACGTCGCCCGCGGGGAACGAGATCAGGGACCGGCGTCAGATCGGCTGAAAGCCGAGGTCGCCGCGGATCCGGTTGACGATGTAGGTCCCGTCCCTGCTCGGCAAGATCCGCTCCACGCTGGCGCTGTCGATCTTCACATTGGCAAAGCGCGGCCCCGCCGAGAGGTCGTGGACGGTCTTGGCGAAGGCTTCCACCTCCGCCATGGTCGAGATCGCGCAAGCGTCGGCGATGCCGCAGGCCCTGGCGACGCCGACGAGGTCGGCCGCAGCCGACGTATGGCTGGTCTGGCCACCGGTCTCGCCATAGGCCTCGTTGTCGAGAACGACGATCGAGAGGTTGGACGGCTTCTGCAGGCCGATGGTGGCAAGGCTGCCCATCCCCATCAGCATCTCGCCGTCGCCGGTGATGACCAGCACAGGCAGCTTCGGCTGCGCCAGCGCCAGGCCCAGCCCGATCATCGCAGCCCCGCCCATACCGCCCCAGAGATAGAAATTGCGGGCGTGGTCGCCGGCGGCGGTGATGTCGTTGGTGGAGGCACCGAGGCCGCCGATCGCAACCACGTCCTTGCGGTTCGCAAGCAGCGCGGACACCACTTGGCGGCGGTCGAGGAGATTGGCCTTGCTCATCTGGTGAAAACCTTGGCGCCGATCAGGCGTTGCGACAGCAGGACGGCGGTGGGCGTCAGCGCGTTGTAGGCTTGCGCCGCGGCCGCCTCCAACACCGCCGGCACCTCGGCTGCGTTCGAGGCGCGCAGCACCTTGATGCCGGACAGTTCGAGCACGCCCTGCGTGGTCGAACCCATCGGCACCTGCCACGGATTGAACTCGCCCCACTCGCCGCGCATTGTCACGAGGGTGAGGAACGGAAAGCGCAGGATCGGGATCAGCGACAACATGTTGATGCAATTGCCGACGCCGCTCGATTGCATCAGCAGCACACCACGCTGGCCGCCGGTCCAGGCGCCGGCGAGCAATGCGACGCCTTCCTCCTCCGTCGTCAGCGGAATGCCCCGCATCGTGGACGAGCCCAACACGCGCTGGATCAGCTTCGAATGGCCAGCATCGGGCACGTAAGGTACCTGCCGCACGTCGAAGCGTTGCAAGGTCGCAAAAATATCGTCCGGCCAGTTCGGGGCCGTGTCGGAAGCGTCAGCGCGGGCGTGCATTTTCCTGTCCGGTCGGCTAGCAAATCACAGCGAGACTGTAGACGGTGACCAGCACGGCTCGAAAGAGCGAAAACGGCATATCGGTCTCAACCGGCGAGTATGGCGCATGAACGCAGATGCGAAAGAACTGGCGGCCAATTTCGATCTGGCGAAGCTGACGAGCGAATTCTACGACGATCCCTACCCGACTTATCGTGCACTGCGGGAGAACGAGCCGGTCAAACGCCTGCCGAGCGGCACCGTGTTCCTGACCCGCTACGACGACCTCGTCACCACCTACAAGAACACAAAATCGTTCAGCTCGGACAAGAAGCGCGAGTTCGCGCCGAAATATGGCGACACCCCGCTCTACGAGCACCACACGACGAGCCTCGTCTTCAACGATCCGCCCGCGCACACCCGCGTGCGGCGCCTGATCATGGGCGCGCTGTCGCCGCGCGCGATCGCGGGGATGGAGCCTGACATCGTTAGGCTGGTCGACGGCCTGCTCGACGCCATCGCCACCAAGGGTGATTGCGAGCTGATCGAGGATTTCGCCGCCTCCATCCCGATCGAGGTGATCGGTAATCTGCTCGACGTCCCCCATGAGGAGCGCGTGCCATTGCGCGACTGGTCGCTGGCGATCCTTGGCGCGCTCGAGCCTGTCGTATCGCCCGAGGTCGCTGCGCGCGGCAACAAGGCGGTGACGGATTTCCTTGCCTATCTCGAAACGCTGGTCGCGCGCCGGCGTCAGAAGCCCGGTAATCCCGAGCGCGACGTGCTGACGCGCCTGATCCACGGTGAAGACAGCGGTGAGCGGCTGACGGAGAAGGAGTTGCTGCACAATTGCATCTTCCTGCTCAACGCCGGCCACGAGACGACCACCAATCTGATCGGCAACGGCCTCGTCGCGCTGCATCGGAATCCGGACCAGAAGCAGCGGCTGATCGACAATCCAGATCTCATCAAGACCGGCGTCGAGGAGATCCTGCGCTACGAAAGCTCGAACCAGCTCGGCAATCGCATGACGACCGAGCGCATCGAGCTTGGCGGCGTCATGCTCGAGGCCGGCACGTCGGTGACGCTGTGCATTGGAGCTGCCAACCGCGACCCCGCGCAGTTTCCCGACCCTGAACGGTTCGACGTCGCGCGCACGCCGAACCGGCACCTGGCGTTTGCCACCGGCGCGCATCAATGCGCCGGCATGGCGCTGGCCCGGCTCGAAGGCGCAATTGCGATCGCGCGTTTCCTGGCGCGCTTCCCGGACTATGCCGTCAGCGGCCAGCCGGTGCGCGGCGGCCGCGTCCGGTTCCGCGGCTTCCTGAGCGTGCCCTGCTCCATCGGCTGACGAGGATGTCATGAACATCGACGAGATCCGCGAGCGCTGGGCCGATCCGCTGCTGACCGGATTGACCGCCCTGGTCATGATCATGATGTTCGTGGTCGCCCCGCTCCAGGCGCTGGGGATTTTTGCGTTTCAGGCCTCCGAGCTGGTGCTGGCACTGCTGCTGGTCGTCGGCATCTTTGTGATCTCGGGAAGCCCCGTCGCGGTCGCGGCGATGCTGATCGCGCTTGCCATGATCGTGACCGGGGCGATCCTGCGGATACGTTCGCCCTCCATCCTCGACCTCAATCTGTTCGCCGGCTCCTGGTTCATCGTCGGCACCACGATGGCCTGGGTGGTGGCGCGCGCCACCTTCGCGCCGGGCCGCATCACCTATCATCGCGTGATCGGCGCGGTGCTGCTCTACATGACGATCGCGGTGATCTTCTCGGCGCTGTACACCTTCATGGGCTCACTGGTGCCGAACGCGTTCGCCGGCATGAAGGTGGAGGACAGCCCGGCGCTGGCGAGCCAGGTGATCTATTTCAGCTTCGCGACGCTGACGACGACCGGCTATGGCGACGTCGCGCCGGTGCATCCGATCGTGCGCAGCCTGTGCAACATCGAGGCGGTGTTCGGTCAGCTCTATCCGGCAACGCTGCTGGCAAGGCTCGTCACGCTGGAGATCGCGCACCGCGATCAGGACTCCTGAATCGGCTTGGCCAAACAAAAATGTCGAAAACAACCCCATGCACAGTAGCTGGTAGCTCGGCCGAAAATGCCCTGCGGATCCGCCGAACCATTTGACATTTCGAGAAAATCAGGCGGCATTGCGCATGAGGACTTCCAAGCAGGCAGGCTGATACCCAAATCAGTTTGAGCGCAGTAGGTCGGCGCCGGCGCGCAGCAATGGAGTGACGAAGATGAACTCGTCGGTCATTGATTTCCTCGCAACGGAAGCACGCTTTGGCGCCCAGAATTACCAGCCGATCGGGGTCGTCCTGACGCGCGGCGAAGGTGTCTGGGTCTGGGATACCGAAGGCAACCGGTATCTCGATTGCCTCTCCGCCTATTCCGCGGTCAGCCAGGGCCACTGCCATCCCAAGATCCTGGCGGCGATGGTGGAACAGGCGCACCGGCTGACGCTCACCTCACGCGCGTTCCACAACGACCAGCTCGCCCCGTTCTACGAAGAGATCGCGGCGCTGACGGGCTCCCACAAGGTGCTGCCGATGAACAGCGGCGCCGAGGCGGTCGAAAGCGCGATCAAGTCGGTGCGTAAATGGGGCTATGAGGTGAAAGGCGTGCCGGACGGCCAGGCCGAGATCATCGTCTGCGCCGACAATTTCCACGGACGCACGCTGGGAATCGTCGGCTTTTCAACGGACGCCGAGACACGCGGACACTTTGGGCCGTTCGCGCCGGGCTTCAGGATCATCCCGTTCGGCGATGCCGCAGCGCTGGAAGAGGCAATCACGCCAAACACCGTCGCCTTCCTGGTCGAGCCGATCCAGGGCGAAGCCGGCGTCATCATTCCCCCGGCCGGCTATTTCACAGAGGTCCGGGAGCTCTGCACGGCCAACAACGTCATGCTGGTGCTCGACGAGATCCAGACCGGGCTCGGCCGCACCGGCAAGTTGCTCGCCGAGCAGCACGAGGGAATCGAGGCGGACGTGACGCTGCTCGGCAAGGCCTTGTCCGGCGGCTTCTATCCCGTGTCGGCCGTGCTCTCGAACAACGACGTGCTCGGGACACTCCGACCCGGACAGCACGGCTCGACCTTCGGCGGCAACCCGCTGGCCTGCGCGGTGGCGCGCGCGGCGATGCGCGTGCTGGTCGAGGAAGGCATGATCGAGAACGCGGCCATTCAGGGCGCGCGCTTTCTCGAAGGCTTGAAAGACATCCGCGCCAACACGATCCGCGACGTGCGCGGGCGCGGCCTGATGCTGGCGGTCGAGCTGCATCCCGAGGCTGGCCGCGCGCGCCGCTACTGCGAGGCGCTCCAGGGCAAGGGCATCCTCGCCAAGGATACCCATGAGCACACGATCCGCATCGCCCCGCCGCTAGTGATCACCAGCGACGAGGTCGACTGGGCGCTGGAGCAGTTCGCGGCGATCCTGACGCAGGACTTGTCTTGAGAGGGCCGCGTCGGACGATCGCAATGCCGGCCGCGGCCAACAACGAACCATTCCGCCACATGTCTGTGCGCTGAAAGTCGTGGGCGATTGCCAGAGGGCGCGTACTCACACTCTTCGGCAATTTCACACGAACGGCAGGAAGATATCGGGCCGCTTGGGCAGAAGCCGCCGAAAATAGCGCCGTCCTTCTTCCGAAACGGCATTGCTGCCGACAAGGAAATCGTCGGGCATATGGCGTGTCTTGCCAGCCACGCGATCGAGCGGCACGAGCAGAGGTTCGATACGCTCGCCGTCATAATGCAGCACCACCGAGCCGCTGCCGGTTAAGGCGCTTTGCGCGGCAAATGCGCCGGCGTCGAAAGCCTCCTTGCGGTCGGTTTCGTCGATCACGCCGATATAGGCGCGCGGCAGATAGCCCAGCGTGTCGACACGCGCCCTCGCCTTGGGAAAACGCGATTTCAGCGCTTTTTGGATCTCGATGCCGACATCACCGCCAGTCAACTGCAGATTGCCATGGGCGTCGCGCTCGATCGCCTCGCCTGCCAGCGCCTCGGCGAGAGGCCGTCCGGATTCGTCCTGCACTCCCTCGGACATCGAGACAATACACCGGCCCAGCCGGGTGTTAACCGCATCGACGTCGTCGAGGAACTGGACAACCGAGAACGGCCTTTCCGGCGTGTAGATCAGATGCGGAGCATCGTCGGGCGCTTGCTGCCAGCCTGCGGCCGCGGCGGAGAGGAAACCGGCATGGCGGCCCATGACGATGGCCACATAGATGCCGGGCATGGCGCGAAAATCGAGATCTATGCTGACAAAGGCATTGGCCACGAAGGCGGCTGCCGAGATGAAGCGGGGGACGTGATCGTTCTCCATCAGGTCATTATCGATGGTCTTGGGGGCATGCACGAAACGGCAAGGGCCACTTGACTGCTGCCGCAGCAGTTCGAGCGTTCCGGCGGTGTCGTTGCCGCCAATATAGACAAAGGCGCGGGCGTCTAGCCGGTCCAGAGCCGCAAGAATATCGGAGCATGCTCCGGAATCTGGTTTGTCGCGGGTCGATCCGAGAGCCGAATTAGGCGTGTTGCCGAGGCGGCGGAGTTCGGCCTCGGGCATGGTGGTTAGGTCGACGACGTTCCCCGCCGTGAGGCCTCGCACGCCATAGCGCGCGCCCAGAATGCGCATGGACGGATCATGCCTGCGCGCGGCAAGGATGGCGCCACACAAGGTCTGGTTGATCACGGCAGTGGGGCCGCCGCCCTGGGCGATGACGATTGATGGCATGGATCCTCTATGACTTGTTTCCGGCTATGCCGCCCGTGGACTGTGAGAGACGATTGAAGCGAAGATTGGCCAATGCTGCAACGGGCGACCTGCCCTGCAGTATCGTGTCGCGCCCCGGAAAAGCTACAGGCCTGAGCATCATGAATAGCTTAGCTTCCTACAGGGCCGAGATTTGCCCCCAAGCAATTCGAAACGGTTGTAGGAAACAATCAACCCTGGACGAGTCTTTGGCCACGCTCAGCAGCGAGCAGAAGGCGCGCTTCAACACGCTGCAACAGGTCGCAAGCCCGTGAGGGCAGCGTGGCATTCCCTCGTTGCTATTTGCGCACCGGCCGAACGATTTGGGGTGCTTTAAAGCGCGACGAGAACATGCGTGTCCGGGCCGCTTCTCTCGGTGAGACGTGCGCTGACACGGAAAGCAAGCGACAATCCGGTTCCGACCTCACGCGGCGGAGATCGTCTTCGGTTCAGCGTCATTCGCGTCTGCGATCGCTTGAGGCCGCTCTCTCTCATTCGAACTGGTGGCGTTGCATTGTTGGAAGTAGGAAGACAACTCAAGCTCGGCCAGGTGATCCCAGAATTCTGCTTCCGCGAGCAGCTTCCATTTGTTCATGCTGTTGTACGCGGCCTGTTGGCGGCACAGGGAACTCATCGCACGCAACCGTCGCACTTTCTCCACTGCGAACCTCCCTTCGCGCTTACTTGTTTACAAGCGCATTTGTGAGGTCACAGCTTCGCAGATTGAATTGGCGCATGATAGTCCGGTGTTTGACGGTCAATCCATGATAGCGCAATCGTCCGACTTTTCGGCGAACAGTCGGGCCGGTCCGAGGTTTGATCCCGAAACTATTTTGGCCCATCGCATCGGACTGCAAGACCGCCTTCGGGGCGATCTCCTTAATCACCACAATCATCGGGGGGACCGAGCCGAACCACGACGGGCCTTCGGCAGACGTCGGTAGCCTTGCGACGCCAATCATAACGATGGCCCCGACGATTGCGCGTCGGGGCCATTCAAAATCATCAGGCAGGGTACATCCGCCGCGCCCGTTGATCGTTGATGCCACAGATGACCGTATCCGATGTGGCGCAGCCCGTGGCGAGGCTGCGGCATCGGCATGATATCATTCTGCTTGAAAGCTGACGGCTGTCCACCTCTCGTTGGTGGTACTCCAACCGGATCGCCGTTCGATGCGTCGCCGGGCTGATTTCCAACCAAATCCAGCCGGGCACAGCACCGCTGCCAAGGACCGAGATGGGCTATTTCCGGACTAACCACGCGCCCCTAAATCATACTACCCGGCATGAAACAGCGAACAGTGGGACGACCGTCATCATAGTAGGGCCAAACAACCGTTCTCCCGAAGCGGTTGGGTACCTTCACGACCGCAACGTCCGGGACATCAATCCACTCGTCCGCAAGAAAGACCTGGAAATGCCCGTTCCGGCTTCGCCAATCTGTGTCCCGCAAAGTATTTCCGTCGGAAAGAGCGCAGCAGGCCTCTCCTCCTTCGGACTTCAATTGCTCGAACCATCTGTGCATTTCCGGATCGGCTTGCGCGTATCTGCCTTCTGGATCGCGAGCCGCCACGGGGGTGGACATCAGCAGCACTGCCACCATCATCGATCTTACGATGTGGGTATTCTGCAACCGGGCTCGCATAAAAGCCCCCTGTTCAAAATTCAATTGTTTGAACGCGATCACGCCGAGTAATAAACCCGCCTCCAGGTCGATGGAAACGGAGGGAAATGCATCAACGACATCGCCCAGTCGACTTTGAAATGCGCCCGGAGGCCGGGCGCTCGGGCCCAAGTATTCCCTATTCCAACTGAACGGGTTGAAGTCAGCAAGCCTGAATCGCCCGCTCCATCACAACTTGAAGGAATGATGGAGCCTCGAAACGTAGCAATGGTTTTCCGCCAGTTCAACCTGAAGTCAGTTCGACGTGGCTGCGGCCTTCTGTGGAAGTGCAACGACGCTGACCTTTCCCAACGCAATTGAACCTTTGCGGAATGCCTCGGACCAAAAGTTAAGCAGTTCACATGGTTTCAAGTGGACCAAGATTAAGGTGAGTATGGAATTTGTGGTGGGAATATCTCTAATCCAAGAGAGGGGAAATCCCATGAAGAGAATGTTTCTGATGGTGACCGCCATCTCCAGCATTGGAACCATGACGGTCAATCACGCCAACGCATGCGCATTGCAGCGCCCAACTTTCGAAGTTACAGGCTTCCCGATCTCCCGGCATCAAGTAGCGGTGCTCGGCGCGGCCCAGGTGGAGGAGAGTGCGGCTGCACCGACGCTCATGTTAGCCGGGATGCCGGCTTCCTCCAGTCAGATTGCGATTCTGACGCCACACCCGAAAGCACAGAAAATAGTCGAGGCTTCAGCAGATGCCAGCCTGCTCACCGTTGGTGTGGCGAGACCGAGCTTGCGCAGAAGCACGGGAGAGGCATTGTGCGGCTCCGAGTGATCCGCGGATCACGAAGTATCTTGCGCCCCGCCTTCGGGCGGGCTTTTTTTGCGCTTGCACGTGAGCGACAGCCTTATTGGGATCGCATCGACTGCAGAAAACGTACGATCTTCTTTCGATCCTCAACGGACGCAAGACCTCCGTAGGGAGCCATTTTATTCCCAGGAACGACTTCATCTGGATTGGCTATGAAGCGCGCGAGTTTTGCTTCGTCCCAGATGAAATCACTGTCCCTCATCGCTGAAGAGTAATTGTACTCCGGCAGCGATCCTGCTTTCCTTCCAATAATCTGGTGCAAGCTAGGACCGAGACGATTGTCGTCCTTTTGGGTCGAATGGCAAGTTCGACAAGCGTTGTTGAACAACTGCTGCTCTGCGCCTTTCGAGAGAACGTCCTGAGCCGAAAGCGAGGACGACGGTAGGAAGTACAACATTGCGCTCGATATCACGAGGCCCAGCCAGCCGATACGCCTCATGCCAACCTCCCGTCGCCTGCGAAGGGGCGCGCTTCAACACGCAAACAAGCTGCAAGCCCGTGAGGGCAGCGCCCGTGTAAGCTACACCACAGTCTTGTGACGCGCGATGCAGGTGCGGAGCACCTCGTCCATCGGTTTGCCCCACCAGTCGTTGGAGAAGATCTCGATCTCCGAATAGCCGGCAAAACCCTGCGCCTCGACCGCAGCGCGCGCGGATTTGATGTCGATCACGCCGTCACCCATCATGCCGCGGTCGTTGAGGATGTCCCTGGTCGGCACCAGCCAGTCGCAGACGTGGAAGGCGAGCAGGCGGTCCTTGCCGGCGCGCGCGATCTGGCCCATCAGCTCCGGGTCCCACCAGATGTGATAGACGTCGAGCGCGACGCCGAGCATGCCGCTGCGGGCTGGGTCGAGACGATCACAAATGTCGAGCGCCTGCTTTGTGGTGTTCACGCAGGCGCGGTCGGCGGCATAGGCCGGATGCAGCGGCTCGATCGCCAGCGGCAGGTTTGCCTGCTTGGCGTAATCGAGCATGTCCGCAAGGGCCTCCTCGACCTGCCCGCGCGCAGCGACGATATCCTTCGACGCTTCGCTGCCGGGCCGCGAATATTGCGGCAGGCCGCCGACGACGAGAACGATGCAGGGCGCGCCCAGCGCCTTGGCTTCATCGACGCAGCGGCGGTTGTCGTCGCGCACTTCGGTGCGGCGCGACGCGTCCGACGTGAACATGCCGCCGCGGCAATAGCCTGAGAGGTCGAGGCCGGCATCGCGCACGGCGCGGACCGCGCGCTCAAGGCCGACGGTCGCGACCTGGTCGCGCCAGGGATCGATGGCGCGGATGCCGTGCCTGGCACAGGCCTCGATGATCTGAACGAGGTCACCCTGCTTGCGGACCGTCGCCGTGTTCAGCGACAGCCAATGGTGGTCGGACGAGAAATCGCGCATCAGTGTTCGATCCCGTGCGAAGCCAGCACGGTCTTCATCCGCTGCGTCGCCAGTTCCGGATTGGCGAGCAGCCCGGCCTGATCGGCGAGCCGGAACAGTTCGGCCAGGTGCAGCATCGAGCGCGCGCTCTCCTGGCCGCCGACCATGGTGAAATGATCCTGGTGGCCGTTGAGATATGCCATGAAGACGACGCCCGTCTTGTAGAAGCGCGTCGGCGCCTTGAAGATGTGGCGTGACAGCGGCACGGTCGGCCCCAGCACATCGTGGAATCCTGCTTCGTCACCCGCAGCTAACCGCGACAGCGCATAGGACGCTGCCGGCGCGATCGCGTCGAAGATGCCGAGCAGCGCATGCGAGAAGCCCTGTTCGTCGCCAGCTATCAGCTCCGCATAATTGAAATCGTCGCCGGTGTACATCTTGATGCGCTTATCCAGACGACGGCGCATGTCGATTTCGCGCTGCTTGTCGAGCAGCGAGACTTTGACGCCATCGACCTTCGCAGCATTGCCGTTGATGATGGCGACCGCCGTGTCCATCGCCTTGTCGAGGTCCTTGGTCCCCCAATATCCCGTCAGCGCCGGATCAAACATGTCGCCGAGCCAGTGGATGATCACGGGCTCGCGGACCTGCGAGAGCACGCGGTCATAGACTTTTGCGTAGTCGTCGGCGTTGCGGCCGAGCTTGGCCAGCGCGCGCGATGCCATCAGGATGATGCGGCCGCCGACCTTTTCGACCGCCGAGATCTGATCCTCATAGGCGCGGATCACGTCGTCGAGGCTCCTTGCATCCTCGACCGCAAGATGATCCGTGCCGGCACCGGAGAACACCAGCGCGTTGCGCGGCTTGGCGGCGGCGACCGACCGCGTGATCAGCTCCAGCGAGGTCGGCCAGTCCAGCCCCATGCCGCGCTGCGCTGTGTCCATGGCTTCGGCAACACCGAGGCCGAGGTCCCAGACGTGTTCGCGGAAAGCGATGGTCTTGTCCCAGTCGACGGCCACCGAAAGCCAGGGATCGTTGTCGGCGAAGGGATCGACGACCGTATGCACGGCCGAGAAGGCGATGCGGTTCAGCGTGCCTTCGAGCTTCGCTGGAAAGATTCGCGAGGCCGCGAGCCGGTACGTCTCGATCGAGCGATCGGCCTTCGGCAGCTTCAGCGACAATGACGACATTGAAGGAGTAGGATTGGGCAGGACGGGCTTGTTCATGTGTCCCTCCTCAGGCCTTGATCGGGGCGACGTCGATCCAGCGCCGCTCCTTCCAGCTCTTCAGCGCACATTCGGCGAGCTGCACGCCCTTGACGCCTTCGAGCAGCGTGAACTTGTAGGGGGCATCCTCGTAGACGTGACGGATGAACATCTCCCACTGCTCCTTGAAGCCGTTGTCGTAGGTGACGTTATCAGGCAGCTTCTGCCAGTCGCCGTAGAAATCGTGCAGCCGCTTCTCGTCGGGATTCCACACCGGCCTCGGGGTCGCCTGCCGCGCCTGGATCATGCAGTCGGTGAGACCCGCGACCGCCGAGCCGTGCGTGCCGTCGACCTGGAAGGTGACGAGGTCGTCGCGATAGACGCGCGTGACCCAAGACATATTGATGTGGGCGATGACGCCGCCCTCGAGCTGGAAGGTCGCGTAAGCCGAGTCGTCCGCGGTCGCCTTGTACTTCTTGCCCTGCTCGTCAAACCGCTCGGGGATGTCGGTATTGCCGATGCAGACCACGCTCTGGACATTGCCGAAGAGGTTGTCGAGCACGTAGCGCCAGTGGCAGACCATATCGAGGATGATGCCGCCGCCGTCCTCGTCGCGATAATTCCAGGACGGCCGCTGCGCCTCCTGCCAGCCGCCTTCGAACACCCAATAGCCGAACTCGCCGCGCACTGAGAGAATGCGGCCAAAGAAGCCGGAGTCGCGCAGGAAGGCGATCTTCTTCAGGCCGGGCAGAAACAGCTTGTCCTGCACCGTGCCGTGCTTGACGCCCTTGGAATTGGCAAGCTTGACGACCTCGAGCGCCTCTTCAAAGTTCGTCGCGATCGGCTTCTCGCAATAGACGTGCTTGCCTGCATTGATGGCCTGGGTCAGAAGGCCCGGCCGCGCCTGCGTGGTCGCGGCGTCGAAGAACATCGTGTCGTTCTTGTCGGCGAGCGCCGCATCGAGGTCGGTGGTCCAGCGCGTGATGTTGAAGCGCTTGGCAAGCGCCTCAACCTTCTCGGAGCTGCGACCGACCAGGATCGGATCAGGCATGACGCGGTCGCCGTTCTTCAGCCTGACGCCGCCCTGGTCGCGGATCGCGACGATCGAGCGAATCAGATGCTGGTTGAGCCCCATGCGGCCGGTGATGCCGTTCATGATGAGGCCGAGGCGTTGGGTGGTCATGCCGATTACTCCTGAAGTGATTTTGGCTGTTCGAGCGGGCGGAGCGCCGACCAGTCCGGATGGACCGGCGTCGCAAAGCCCGTTGCGTTGAGCGATCCCGTCAGGAGATCGCCGTTGTGAATGGAGAGCCGGATGCCCTGCCCGGCATCGGCGTAGAGATCGGGATGCGCGGCCGCGAAGGCCTGCGCTTCTGCGGCCGGCGTCTCGCCAAAGCCGTCGACATAGTGGTGGCCGTTCCGCTCGGCATGGGTGACGCCGATGAAAGCACCCAGCGCGAGATCCTGCTGCACGGCAAGGCCGGCCTGGCAGGTGAGGTCCTCACCAGTGACGAAGAATTTCTCGCCGCCCGCGCTCCACTTCGCCGCGCGCGCCGCGTTGACGATGGACTTGTAGAGCCCCTTGCAGGATTTCGAGGAGATGCCGTGATAGCCGAGCGCCCGCGCGGTGGGGAACGCGTCATAGGAATCGTCGGCCTCGTCGATGATGAAGCCCCGCGCGGCAAGTGAGCCGAGCGGCGATTGCCGCGTGATATCGCGCGGCATCGGCTGCTCGATATAGAGCAGGCGCGACGCGATCGGCCACAGTGCGGCCTCGCGATCGAACCGATCGACCAGCTCCTGCAGCGCCGCCAAATTGGCATACTGCTCGTTGGCATCGAGCGTCACCTTGTAGTCGCGCCCAAGCGTGTCGAGTTCCTTGCCGATGCGCATCAGACGCGCCGCATCGGCCGCGGGATCGCCAGACAGCTTCAGCTTGAAGTAATTTGCACCGGCGCTCTCGTGTGCATCGGCGACACCGCCCCCGCCTTCGACCGTATCGTCGAGGCCAACGGTATGCCTGATCGCCACGCGCGGCAGCGGCTTGCGCCCGCCGAGAAACGTCGTGAGGTCCGTTTCCTTCAGGTCGGGCGAGAGCCGCGCATCGATGCCGGCGATGTTGCCGGCCATCCCGTCGAAGAAATTGGTTTCCACCGCGCGCAAGAGTGCATCGAGGACTGCCTTGTCGATCTCCGCCGGGCCATAGGCCGCAGCAAGCGCCGGAATGTCCTTTTTGGCGCAGGTCACAACCTGCGCGCCGATGCACGAGGCATGCAGATCGAACGCCGTCTGGAATCCGGTCCGCGCCAGATAAAGCCCGCGTGCGATCTCCAGGGAACGGCGCAGGCCGTCCACCGTCTGCGCCGGCGAAAGCACTGGCCGCTTGTCGAACCACTTTGGCACCAGCAGCTCGGCGCTGGCGCCGACCGCGGTGCCCCTGCCCTCGACCTCGATCTCGACCCGCACGAACAGCTGCGGCGTCGCATTGATGGTGATCGCGCCAAAGCGGAACGGCCGCGCGAAAGGCACGGGACGTTCGAAGAAGGCGATGTCTCGCAGCTTCAGGCGCGGCGCCATGGTTTCAGTCCAGTGTACCCTGCGAGAAGAAATGCTTGCGGATGCGTTGCACGAGCTCGGTGAAGACCGGATCGGCCATGACGTCGAGGGAGCGCGGGCGCGGCAGCGGCACGTCGTAGATCGCGGCAACCGCACCGGGCCGCTCGGTCATCACCAGCACGCGGTCGGCGAGGAACACGGCCTCCGGAATCGAATGCGTGATCAGGAGCACCGTCTTCCTGGTCTCGCGCTGGATCCGCATCAGCTCGACATTCATGCGCTCGCGCGTCAGCGCATCAAGCGCGCCGAACGGCTCGTCCATCAGCATGATCTTGGGATCGTGCACCAGGGCGCGGCAGATCGAAGCGCGCTGCTGCATGCCGCCCGAGAGCTGCCAGGGCAGCTTCTTCTCGAACCCCTCGAGCCCGACCAGCTTCAAGAGCGCCTTGGCGCGCACGAGATATTCGTCCCGCGGCAGCCGTTTCATGTCGATCGGCAGCATCACGTTGGAGAGGATGTTGCGCCAGGGCAGCAGCAGCGCGCTCTGGAAGACGATGCCGACATTGCCGTGCGGCTTCGTCACCTTCTCGCCCTCGACCAGAACCTCGCCTGATGTCGGTGGCAGCAACCCTGAGATCAGCTTGAGCAGCGTGGACTTGCCGCAGCCGCTAGGGCCGACCACGACGAAGAACTCGCCGTCATTGATGTGGAAGTCGAGCGGCCGCAGCGACGGTACATCGCCGTCGCGCGTCCGGTAGGTCTTCGACACGCCGGACAGTGTTATGCCCGACGCATCGCCGGCGGCCCGGTCGCTCACCAGTCTCAGATGCGCGGCCGGTTGCACGGTTTCACTCACGATCGTCGCTGGTTTCACGTTCCGCTCTTCGGCAGGTAGTCGTTGGTGTAGAAGGCCTTCGGGTTCTCCTTGGCCTTGGCATCGAGGCCGCCATATTCGACCATCAGGTTGACCGAGTCCGTCATGTTCTGGTCGGTGACCTGGAACGGCCGCTTGCTCTTGGTCTCGGCGGTCCGGTAGAGCGGAATGGTCAGCTCAAAGCCCTGCGTCAGCGTGTCGATCTTGCCGCCCTTCGGGTTGGCATCGAGGATCGACTGCGCGGCAGCCTTCGGCTCCTTCTCCGCGGCTTCGACCGCCTTGGTCGTCGCGGACATGAAGCGGCGGACGAGGTCGGCATTGGCCTTCACATAGTCGGAGTTGGCGATGATTCCCGAAGAGACCATGTTGATGCCGTAGTCGGCGAACTTGATCGGATAGACGTCCTTGCCGGTGGCGTCCTTGATTTTCATCGACTGGTCCATGACGTAGCCGAGCAGCAGATCAGCCTGGCCGTTGATGACGGCGTTGAGCTTGGTCTGGCCATCACCGGCAACGGTGGTGAAGTCGCTTTCCTTCAGGCCGGTCTTCTTCAGGAACAGCGGCCAGATCTGCGTCATGGAATCGGCCGGCGTGATCGCCACCGTCTTGCCCTTGATGTCCTCCGGCTTCTTGATGTTCTTGTCGACGAAGCCCATGGCCGACATCGGGCTGGTCTGCAGCAGAACGCCG
Source organism: Bradyrhizobium ganzhouense (assembly GCF_049949285.1). Taxonomy (NCBI): domain Bacteria; kingdom Pseudomonadati; phylum Pseudomonadota; class Alphaproteobacteria; order Hyphomicrobiales; family Nitrobacteraceae; genus Bradyrhizobium; species Bradyrhizobium ganzhouense. Next base: position 2,949,396 of record NZ_CP181318.1, on the reverse strand, counting down.
GTCGCGATCACAGGCGCGCCCTTGATCGCGGCACGCATCATGGTGGGAACGTCGACATAGCCGAAGTCGGCGGTCTTGGCGGCGACGGCCTGGGTGGTCGCAGCCGAGCCGCGGCCTTCCTGGATCTCGAGGTCGATGCCCTCGGCGGCATAAATGCCCTTGGCCTTGCCGTAATAGAACGGCGCATGCTCGCCGTAGACGTACCAGTTCAGCATCAGCACGACCTTGTCGGCCGCCTGCGCCGGCGCAACTGCAAACGCCATCAGCGCCGCCGCAACAGCCCCAATCCACCGCTTCATTGCTATTCTCCCTGTCGTTGTTGCTTCGGCCGTTGGTGGCCGTTCGTTGCTAGTTAAGTGGCGAAAATCACGTCTTCGCGCTGGCTGACATGCCAGGGAATGACCAGTTTCTCGATCCGGTCGACGATCCAGAACAGGATCACGCCGAGCAGCGCGAGGATAACGAGGGCCGCGAACATCGTCGGCAGGTCGAAGGTGCCGATCGAGCGCTGCATCACATAGCCGATGCCGGAATTGGAGCCGACGAACTCGCCGACGACCGCGCCGACGACGGCGAGCGTCACCGAGACCTTAAGGCCCGAGAAGATCGCCGGCAGCGCATGCGGCAGGTTCACCGCGCAAAATACCTGAAAGCGGCTGCCCTGCATGGCGCGGGCGAGATCGACCATGTCAGGATCGACCGACTTGAAGCCCTGCACCGCCGAGACCACGACGGGGAAGAAGCCGAGCAGGAACGCTGAGATCACTTTCGGCACAATACCAAAGCCGAACCAGACCACGAACAGCGGCGCGATCGCGATCTTCGGCACGGATTGGGAGAACACCAGCAGCGGATAGACGTAGCTCTCCACCGTCTTCGAGCCCGCGATCAGCATGGCCACGGGAATGCCGAACAGCGCGGACAGCAGGAAGCCACAGACGGTCGCATAGGTCGTCGGCCAGCACTGGCGTAGCAATTCCGGCCAGTCGGAGCGCAGCACCGCGACGACGTCAGCCGGCGACGGGATCTGATAGGCGGGAATCCTGAACAGCCGGATCGCGAGATCCCAGGCCACGACGATGAAAACCAGGAACAAGAACGGCCTGATCCAGGCCGCATTCAGCATCTTGGACATCGCACCTTGCGGCTTCAATTCAGCCACGTCTCACTCCCGGCATTCTTTTCGTTCGAGGGAGAAATTAACTCGTTGGATAAATACTGTCTAGGGGTTTTCCTGCGACGTTTTGCGCGGGGGGTTCCGGGGAATTTGGCATCATTGAGAGCGATGTTTGCGCCAAACCCCGATGTCGTCCCGGCGAAGGCCGGGACCCATAACCACAGGGAGACGATTGGCCAAGGATGGTCGTTCGGGATCAGCACCGCGCACAAATTGATAGATCACGCGGTATGGGTCCCGGCCCCCCGTGCGCAATTGCGCACTAGGCCGGGACGACGATGACCTACACCGTCTGCGCCACCGTGGCGCGCGACTTCGGCGGTTTGACGATCTCCAGCAATTCCGCCGACCGCCCGGTCAGCGCGGCAAGCACCAGACCCGTCATATGCGCGAGCCGCTCGTCCTTGGCGTCTTTCGCAAGCAGATCGCGGCCGAAGATCACGCTCAGCGTCGCCGAGTTCGAGAGATAGAAGAAGCTCAGTGCCGCGATCGAGATGTAGAGCTGCACCGGATCGACCGCGACCTGGAAATAGCCGGACTCGACGCCGCGCAGCACCACGGTGCGGATCATCTCGACGAAGGGCGAGTGCATCGACTTGACTTTGGTCGAGCGCTTGAGGTGCTTTGCACGGGCGAGGTTCTCGGTCTGGAGCAGCGACAGGAACTCGGGGTTGCGCAGGAAGTAACCCCAGGTGAACTCGATCAGCCGCTTGATCGCCTCGGGCGGATCGAGATGCTCGAGATCGAGCCCCCGCTCCTCGCTGCGGATCTTGTCATAGGCGCCTTCGAGCACCGCGAGGTAGAGGTCGTCCTTGTTGCCGACGTGGTAGTACAGCATGCGCTTGTTGGCGCCGGCCTTGGCCGCAATGCGGTCGACGCGCGCGCCGGCGAGCCCGTGAGCGGAAAACTCCTGCTTGGCAGCTTCGAGAATGCGCAGCCGCATCCCCTCGGGATCGCGCTGCCATTTCAGAGTTCGCTTTGCCGCTGCCTTCGCCAAACCGGGTGCCCGCTGGATGCTTCGGTATGCGTGTAACACGCCCCCGCTGTCATTGCGAGGAGCGAAGCGACGAAGCAATCCAGACTGCTACCGCGGCGGATTCTGGATTGCTTCGCTGCGCTCGCAATGACGAGAAGAGAGAACGGCGGCCTCACTCCACCGGCTTCGGTGAGCGCTCCAGCAGCACCGTCTGGATCCCGCAGGTGCCGTTGCGCACGGTCATGATCCGCGTGCCCGGCTTGCGGCCGTTGCGGACTTCGGTGACGTCGAGGCCGGCGGCGAGCAGGCGGGCGCGGGTGGCGTCGATGTCGGCGACGCGCCAGCTCAGGCCCCAGAGCCGGTCATGCAGAGAATCCCCGCCCGCCACGGGTCGGCGCACCACTTCGACGATGAGATCGCCGCAGCGGAAGAACATCAGCTGGCCCCAATCGTGATGGGAGCGGTCGAGCGCGAGGTCGAGCCCGAGTCGCGCGCCGTAGAGCGCGGCGGCGCGATCGGAATCCTCGGTGGTGATCACGACGTGGTCGAGCCCGTCGATCGGTGCGATGTCGGTCGCAACCGACTTCGGACGCTCCTCGGCCAACTCGAGGAAGAACATGCGCACGCCGCGCGTCAGCTCGGTCGCGGCCCGCGTGCGCTTCCAGTGCAGGGCTGCACCGCTCGCATCGTCGCTGCTCTCGACCTCGGCGACGGGATCGGGCTTCAGCGCCACCCGGTCCAGCCGCCGGTGCATCTTGCCCATGTCTGCGACACGAAAGCACAGGCTGGCGAGCACACCCTCCTGGTCGTCGAGCAGCGCGCGCATCCGGTCAGCGGTCGCGGTGAAGCCGCTCGGCGCCATCAATTCGATGGTCATGTTGTCGAGGGTGAACAGCACGCGATCGGCGCCCTCGCCGGAATTCTGCCAGGCCGGCGCGCGCCCCAGCAGCGTCTGATAGGCCGCCTTGGCCGCACCGATATCCTTGACCAGCGCGACGATGTGATCGAGGCCGGTGATCATATTCCCCCCTTTTTATGGACCTGGAACAACCGGCCGAAATACGGCATTTGTCCGGGCTTGGCATTGCCCTGTCATGGTCGTATTCCGGCCCCATGCCGACCTCAAGCGCTTCGGGGCGGTTTTGCGAATAATTTCAGCGTCCCCGAAGCGGAACCGGTGTTAGAGTAAGCCCGCCGGCCGGGACCACCAAGCGCATCACGGACAAGCAATGCAGGCTCTCTTCATCGGACAGACCTATATCGACGTCGTCTTCATCACCGACCACATGCCGACCGGCGACGAAAAGCACGTGGCAACCGACTACGCGGTTTCTTTCGGCGGCAACGCGGTCACGGCGGCGTTCTGCTGCGCCAAGCTCGGCATCGTGCCGGATCTGATCGCCACCGCAGCCAATGACTGGCTGGGACGCATGTTCCAGGACATGTGCGCGAAATACGCGATCTCGCTGCACGGGCGGAAGGTGAACCAGTCCTCGCTCTCCTTCATCATGCCGAAGGACGGCAAGCGCGCCATCGTCCGCTGCCGCGACGACGAGCACATCCACCCTTTTCCGATGCTCAATCTCGGCGGCTGCCGCGCGCTGCATATCGACGGCCACCAGCCCGATGCGGCGATTCATTATGCAAAGGTCTGCCGCGAGGCCGGCATTCTGACTTCGCTCGACGGCGGCGGCCTGCGCACCAACACGCATGAACTGCTGGAATACATCGACGTCGCCATCGTCGCCGAGCGCCTCTGCGAGCAGATGGATCTCACGCCGGAAAAGATGCTCGACTACCTCAAAGGCCGCGGCTGCAAGATCGGCGGCATCACCATGGGTGAGAAGGGCCTGCTCTGGTACAACGAGACCGGCGCGGTCGAGACCATGCCGGCGATGCCGATCCCGCGCGAGCGCGTGATCGACACCAATGGCGCCGGCGACGTCTTCCACGGCGCCTATGTCTATTCCTACCTCGCGCACCCCGGCAAAAGCTGGCGCGAGCATTTTGACTTTGCCCGCGCCGCGTCGACCTTCAAGATCCAGCGCCTCGGCAACGAGGCCGGCCTGCCGACCCTTGTGGACATCGCCAAAGTCAGGCACGAGTTCGAAGTCAGGGTCTAGGGAATAAAGGCATATCATGGGGCGTGTCTTCGTCGCCGGCAGCATCAACATGGATGTGGTGGCGACCGCCGATCGCCATCCCAAGGTCGGTGAGACCGTCGCCGGCAGGCAGGTGCTGTATTTTCCGGGCGGCAAGGGTGCGAACCAGGCCGTGGCCGCGTCACGGCTCGGGGCGAAGACCACGCTGATCGGGCGGCTGGGCACGGATTCGTTCGGGGCTGAGCTCAGGACGTTCCTTAACGCGCAGGGCATCGATCCCGGCTCGATCAAGGAGACGCCCGAAACGCACACCGGCACCGCGATCATCACGGTCGCGGCCTCCGACAACACCATCGTCGTCATTCCCGGCAGCAATGCACTGGTTAGCGCCGATGACGTCGCGGATGTGCCGCTGGCGAAGGGCGATGTCGCCGTCAGCCAGTTCGAGATCCCGCTGCCGACCATCGCCGCGTTCTTCCAGCGCGCGCACGCGGCGGGCGCCACCACATTGCTGAATCCTGCCCCCGCGCAGAAGATGTCGCCCGAGCTGCTCGCGCTGGTCGATATCCTGGTGCTGAACGAGACCGAGCTTGGTTTCCTTGCAGGCACCGAGCTCACCGACGACGACGAGACCGCAAAGATCATCGCGGTGGCGCGAAAACTTCAGGCGCGCGCGGACCAGACCATCTGCATCACGCTCGGGAAACGCGGCGTCCTCGCGCTGGCTGCCAGCGAAGAGTTCGCGGTGCCGGGGCGCGTGGTGAAGGCGATCGACACCACCGGCGCCGGCGATTGTTTCGTCGGCGCACTCGCATCGCAGCTCGCCGATGGCGTGCCTCTGCGCGCCGCCCTGGCCTTCGCCAACGCAGCCGCCTCGATCAGCGTGCAGCGCATGGGGGCAGGTCCCTCGATGCCGACAGCCGCGGAAGTAGCGGCCGTGCTCAGCGCCGGCTGATGCCGTTCTTACCTCGCCCCGCTTGCGGGGAGAGGTCGGATTGCCCCCGGCGATGCGAAGCATCGTCCGGCGCAATCCGGGTGAGGGGGTACAGGTCTCACAATCATCTCATCTGCGGAGAGAGGCCCCTCACCCCGACCCTCTCCCCGTAAGAACGGGGAGAGGGAGAAGAAGATCAAGCCAGCGCGCTCTTCAGGTCAAAGCTGTCGTCCGCGGCCTGTTCCGGTGTGATGGAGCGATCCATGGCCTGCAAGCGGCGGCCGAACATGTGATCGCCGGCGCGGTTGATGGACTCGATGCCGAGCAGTCTGTTGCCGTGATAGCAGAACGCGGAGAACGCCTTTTTGGCGGGATCGCCGCGCAGCACGACGCGGTCGTATCCGGTGGTCAGGCCCGCGATCTGGAGCTTGTCGTCGCCCTGGTCGCTCCAGAACCAGGGATGGCCATCATAGGGCTTCTTGTCCCCGGTCAGCCGCGCCGCGAGGCAGCGGGCGTGGTCGGTGGCGTTCTGCACCGATTCCAGCCGCAGCGAGCCGCCAAAGCGCGGGCTTGCGAACAGCGCGCAATCGCCGATCGCCGAAATGTTCGGGTCAGCCGTCGCAAGATATTCATCGACGATGATGCCAGCGGCGACCGGCAAGCCCGCCTCGGCGGCAAGCTCGATGTTCGGCAGCACGCCGACGCCGACCACGACGAGGTCGGCGGGCAGATGCCGTCCGTCGCTGAGACTGACGCCGGTGACCTTGCCGTTCTCGGCCTCGATGGACGTCGCTTGCACACCGAGATGAATGCGGATGCCGGCCTCGCGATGTCGCGCCTGAAAATACTCCGAGACCTCCGCCGTCACCGCGCGCGCCATCACGCGCGGCGCGAGCTCGAGCACGTCAACCTCCAGGCCCTTGATCCGCGCGGTAGCCGCGAATTCGAGGCCGATGAAACCGGCACCGATCACGACGACCCGGGTCTTCGACGGGATGATCTTTCGCAGCGCCTCGCTCTCGTCGAGGATGCGCAAGTATTTCACGTCGGGCAGATTGGCGTTGGGCAGATCGAGTAGCCGGTTGCGTGCGCCCGTTGCCAGCACGAGATGGCCGTAAGGCAGCGTCTCGCCCGACGCCAGCAGCACCTTGCGCCCCGCGCGGTCGATCGACACGGCGCGGCCCGCGATCAGCTCGATGGCCTGGTCGTGGTAAAATTTCTCCGGCCGGAACATCAGGCTCTCCGGCCCGGCGGAACCCTTGATGTAGGCCTTGGACAAAGGCGGCCGCTGATACGGCAGATGCGCCTCGTCATTGATCAGGCAGATGCGATCCGAAAAACCCGCCTGGCGCAGGGACGCCGCGACCTGGTAGCCGCCATGGCCGGCACCGACAATGATCACCGGACCATCCGTCATTGGAACAGCTCAACTTTCAGGACACAGGTATACCCCACGTCGTCCCCTCTCTTGCTGATTTGGCTTGTCAGCCTCGTCGATTGAGGAGCCGGCGCTCGTGTCCGTCCCTAAACGATGGCGGCGCTATTTGAGCCTATCGTTCCGGCTTTCGCAAGAGCGGCCTGCGGGGCACTGGCGGCCGGGGATTGTCACCCCTCGCCTTCTGCGATTTAGTTGCAGCAACGACCTCATGCCGGGGATTTTCCGATGCCAGCACCCATCTCCCAGCCCGACGATCCCGCCCTGCTGCAGATCGACGGCCCGATCGCCACCATCACGCTCAACCGCCCCGCCGCGTTCAACTCGATCAACCTTGCGATTGCGCAAAAGCTCGAGCAGCTCGCGGCCACTATCGAGGGCGATGACGCCATCAGGGTCGTGGTGATCGAGGGCGAAGGCCGGGCGTTCTCGGCCGGCGGCGATTTGCAGACGATTGGCGCTGCGGCTGAAGCCAACACGGTGACGCCGGTGGTCGGCCAACTGCTCAAGCACTATCATGCCTTCATCGAGATCATCAGGCGCATGCCAAAGATCTCGCTATCGAGCGTGCACGGCTCGGCCGCCGGCGCCGGCATGGGCCTCGCCTTCGTAACCGATCTCTGCATCGCCGCCGAGGATGCGAAATTCACGCCGGCCTATGCCAAGATCGGCGTCTCGCCGGATGGCGGCTCGACGGTCGGGATCGTCGGCACGGTCGGCTCGCGCCGCGCGCTGCAGATCTTTCTGGCGGAGGACAATTTTACGGCGCAGCAGGCCTATGAATGGGGTCTCGTCGCCAAGACCGTACCGGCGACCGAGCTGAAGGCAGCGACGCGTCAGCTGGCCGAACGGCTGGCGCAGAACCCGACAGCCGCGATCGCCGGCACCAAGTCGCTGGTCTATGCCGCGGCCACCACGCCCGTAAAACAACAGCTCGATGCCGAGGAGCACAAGATCATCATGGCGATGAACACGGAGGAGTTTCGTGTTGCCGTCAAGAAGTTCACGAGCAAGAGCAAGTGAGCGCCCTCGCGCCATCGCGCTCGTTCTGCGGCCTGCGCCATGGCGCGACCGACTGGAACCGGCAGGGACTTTTCCAGGGCCGGACCGACAATGCGCTGAACGAGGATGGGCTGCGGCAAGCGTACGAGGCCGCGGACATCTTGCGCGGCGCCGGCATCAGCCGCATCGTCGCGAGCCCGCTGGTGCGCGCGGCGAAAACGGCCGAGATCATCGCGGACGCGATTGCGGTGCCGCTCACGATCGACGCCGGCATCATCGAGTTCGATTTCGGTAGCTTTGAGGGCCTCCCCGTCCGCGACCTCATGATCAAGCACGGCGTCAATTCCGCGACGGGCCTCGTCTCGATCCTGCCCGCCGACGGCGAGAACTGGGACGCCATGACTGAACGCTCACTGCGCTGCGTGTCCGGCTGGCTCGACCGTTACCCCGGCGACCATCTGCTGTTCGTCTGCCATGACGCGGTGATGCAGGGCATGGCGAAATCGCTCTCCGGCAGCTACTTCAAGAACAGCCACGGCACGCCGTTTCGCTACATCCGCGACGGAGCCGGCTGGCGCATCGAGCAGATCGTCGTTTGAGAAGATCACTTAAAATGATCACTTCGGGCAGATGTAGCCAGTGCCCGCCGGCGACTTGAAGCAGCCGACCGATTCCGGCAGCACGCGCTGCGGCAGCCACAGCACCACGCTCGGGAAATAGATCGCGAACGCGATGGTGGCGAAGAACACCACATAGATCGGCAGCGCCGCGCGTAACGCTTTCGCAAAACTGATGCCGACGAATTTAGACGCCATCAGCAGCACGAGCCCGTAGGGCGGCGTGATCAGGCCAAAGGCGAGCGTCGCGATCAGCACCACGCCCATATGAACGCCGTTGATGTCGCCCGCCTCCGTCAGCGCGTTGACCAGCGGCATGAAGATGATGATGGTCGGCACCGGCTCGATGAAGTCGCCGACCACGGTGAACAGCAGCACCATCAGTAACATGATCAAATGCGGATCGTTGCCGGCGATCGAGGTGATCATGTCGGCGATGTAGCTGGCACCACGCAAGTAGGCGAGCATCCAGCCGAAGGCGTTGGCCGCACCGATGGTGATCAGCGGCAGCGAGAAGATCAACCCGGCGAGGCAGAAATCGTAGGGGATCTTCCGGAAATGCCCGCGGTTGAGCGCGGGGATCACGACCAGGATGATCCAGGCCACGGCGACGACGCCGGCCTCGGTCGGCGTGAACCAGCCGGTCAGGATACCGCCAAGCAGGATCACCGGGATCATCAGCGGCAGCGCCGCGTCACCGGCGGCGAACACCACCTGCCGCAGCGGCGCCCGCGGCTTGCGCAGGCCGGACGGGCCGAAGAAATAGCAATAGATCATCAACCCGAAGCCGATCATCAGCCCGGGCACCACGCCCGCCATGAACAGGCCGGCGATCGAGACGTTGCCGACCGCACCATAGACCACCGCGGTGATGCTCGGCGGCACCAGCGCCGCAATGGTCGAGGCGGAGGCGATGATCGCGGCGATGAACGCGGGCTCGTACCCTTCGCGCTTCATCGGCCCGCCGAGCGCGCGGCTCATCACGGCGACATCGGCGGTGGTCGAGCCCGACATTTCCGAGAAGAACATGCTGAAGACAACCACGACCTGCGACAGCCCACCCCTGATATGCCCGACCAGCGACACCGAGAGGTTTGCTATTCGCACGACGACATTGGCCGAGCTCATGAGCTCGCCGACCAGCAGGAAGAAGGGAATCGCCAGCAGAGCCTCGGAGTCCATGCCGTCAAATATCTTCTGGATGATCGCGGCGAGCGACACGTCGGACAGGACCGCGCCGATGAACACGCCGGCCATCAGCGAGAACGGCACGGGCACGCCGAGATAGCCGAACGACAGGAAGCAGATCGACATCAACGCCAGGACAAAGGGTGCGCTCACGGCTGCGCCCTCACCTGCGCTTCGGTGGCAACCGGCGCGGCGTCCTCGTCCGGCGGCTCCGGATGGTCAAAACCGTTGCGCAGGCCGTTGACGAGCTGCTCGATGGTGAACAGGCCGACCAGGATGCCGGAGAGCGGAATGATCGCGTAAAGCGAGGCGATGGGTGTGCCCGACGGCAGGCGGAAGCTGCCGAATCCGCGCAGATAGTTCTGGTAGCCGTACCAGATCAGGCAGAAGGCGACGCCAAGCACAATGAGACGAATGATCACCTCGACGATGATCCTGGGCACGCCATGCATCGCCTCGGAAATCGCCGTGAGATAGAGGTGATCGTTGCGCCGGGTCGCCACCGCCGTCCCGATGAAGATCGCGTAGATGAACAGCGTCGAGGTGACTTCCTGGAGCCACAGCCAGGGATGGCCGATGGTGCGGGTGACGATGTCGGCGGTGACCGACAGCGAGAAGCCGAAGCACAGCAGGCCGCAAAGCATCATGAGCGCGAGCTCGAGCCAGTCGAGCCAGCGCCATTTCAGGTGGCGCTGGCGCTGCACGAGCAGTTTGTCGGCGATGGCCATCGATGTCGTCCCGGCGAAGGCCGGGACCCATAGCCCCAGGCCGTTATGATGAAAGCGAGCTGACTGCCATCGTGCCTCAAGCACCGCCGCGGAGTATGGGTCCCGGCTTTCGCCGGGACGACTCGTGGAAGTGACGGAGACCGCAACCTAATTAATCGACCGGATCAGATCCTTGATCTTCTCGGCGTGGGGGCCGAGCTCCTTGGCGAGCTTGTCGAGATAGGGATCTGCGATCGCCGCAAAGCTCTTCTTGTCGACGTTGTCGACGACCTTGACGCCCATCTTCTTCAGCTTCTCGGCCGCGGCACGCTCGAGGTCGAACGCCTTCGCCGGCTCCTTCGTGCTGACCTCGTTCGCCGCGGCCTGGATCCAGCCCTTCTGCTCGGCCGAGAGGCTCTGCCAGAGCTTGTCGGAGACGAACACCAGCGCGTTGTTGGCCTCGTGCTCGGTGATATTCAGCACCGGCGCGACCTCGTAGTGCTTGTTGACGAGGTAGACGTTGATGCTGTTCTCGGCAACGTCGACCACGCCGGTCTGCAAGCTCGTATAGACGCTGCCGAACGGCATATGCACGGTCTGGGCACCATAGGCCGGGAACATGGTGTCCTCTGTCGCGGTCGCCTGCACGCGGACCTTCAGGCCCTTGATATCAGCCACATTGTGGATCTCCTTCTTGGAGTACATGTGGCGCACGCCCTGCGAGCCGGTGCCGATGAGGTGCAGGCCCTGCGTGGTCTCATCGATCATGGTCTTGAGCGCTTCGAACACGCGCGGATCGGCCAGCCCCTTGATCACGTGGTTCTCGTCGCGGAACAGATAGTGCAGCGACATCACGCCGGCCTGTGGCGAGATCGTCGCGGTGTTGGCCGAGGAGACGATGGAGAATTCGACGTCGCCGGCCTTCACGAGCTGAAGCACCTGCGGCTCCTGGCCGAGCTGCGCACCGGGATACTGGTCGATGATCATGGTGCCCTTGCTCAATTCCTTGAGCTTGTCGGCAAAGAGGTCACCCGCGATCGAGTAGCCGGTGTTGCGGGGCTGGTCATAGGCGAAGCGATAGTGCTTCACCTCCTGTGCCCCGGCTCCCGTGACGAACAGCATGGCGGCCACGGCCACCAATCCACGCATGGATCGTGCAATCATCGTCTCCCCCTGTTTTTATCGCCCGCCGCTTTTAGCGGTCTGAGCGCTCGTTCGTGATCAGCCCTTTTCGGTCGTCTTCCCAGTCCTCTGCATAAAGTCGAAATCGCAGCCCTCGTCGGCCTGCATGATGGTCTCGTTGAACAGCCAGGCGTAACCGCGCCGTGCTTCATCCGGCGCGGTGGCCGGCTTCAAGGCGGCGCGGCGGCGCTCCAGCTCGGCCGCGTCGACCAAAAGCTCGATGCTGCGCTTGGCCACATCGAGGCTGATCTTGTCGCCGTTCCTCACCAGCGCCAGCGGCCCGCCGACGGCGGATTCCGGCGTGATGTGCAGCACGATGGTGCCGAACGCCGTGCCGCTCATGCGCGCATCCGAAATGCGTACCATGTCCTTGGTGCCATTGCGCGCGAGCTTTTTCGGGATCGGCAGATAGCCCGCCTCGGGCATGCCGGGCGCCCCCTTCGGACCGGCATTGCGCAGCACCAGCACGTCGTCGGCGGTGACGTCGAGCTCGGGATCGTCGACCCGCAACGTCATGTCCTCGACGGATTCGAACACCACCGCGCGGCCCGTATGCTGCAACAGCTTGGGGCTCGCCGCCGACTGCTTGATCACAGCGCCGCGCGGCGCGAGATTGCCGTGCAGGATGGCGAGGCCGCCTTCCTTCTTGATCGGGTTGTCGCGCGGACGGATCGCGTCCTGGCCGGGCACGTCTTCTGCATTGGCCACGACATCGCGCAGCGTCTGGCCCGAGATCGTCTTGGCGTCGAGATCGACGAGATCGCCGAGCTGCGCCAGCAGTTTCGGCACGCCGCCGGCGTGATGGAAATGCTCCATATAGTGCTCGCCGGACGGCTTGAGATCGACCAGCACGGGCACCTCGCGGCCGATCTGGTCGAAGGCCGAGAGATCGAGCCGGTGCGGCGAGCGATGCGCCATTGCGGTCAGATGGATCAGGCCATTGGTCGAACCGCCGATCGCCTGCAACACGACCTGCGCGTTCTTGAAGGACGCCGGCGTGAGAAACTCGCTCGGCTTCGGCCCCTTGGTCTTGGCCATCTCGGCGGCCACGCGGCCGCTCGCCTCGGCCAGACGGAAACGCTCGGCATGCGGTGCCGGGATCGTCGCGCTCATGGGCAGCGACAGGCCCATGGCTTCGATCATGCAGGCCATGGTCGAGGCTGTGCCCATCACCATGCAGGTGCCGACCGACGGCGCGAGACGGCCGTTCACCGCCTCGATCTCGGCATCGTCGATTTCGCCGGCGCGATACTTGCCCCACAGCCTGCGGCAGTCGGTGCAGGCGCCGAGCACCTCGCCCTTGTGATGCCCGACCACCATCGGCCCCACGGGAATGACGACGGTCGGCAGGTCGGCGCTGATCGCGGCCATCACCTGCGCCGGAAGCGTCTTGTCGCAGCCGCCGATCACGATCACCGAGTCCATCGGCTGGGCCCGGATCATCTCCTCGGTGTCCATCGCCATCAGATTGCGCAGATACATCGAGGTCGGATGCGCAAAGCTCTCGGCGATCGAGATGGTCGGAAACACGAACGGCATCGCGCCCGACAGCATCACGCCGCGCTTGGCGGCCTCGATGATCTGCGGCACGTTGCCGTGGCAGGGATTGTAGTCGCTATAGGTGTTGGTGATGCCGACGATCGGGCGCTCCAGCGCGTCGTCGGAATAGCCCATGGCCTTGATGAACGCCTTGCGCAGGAACAGCGAGAAGCCGGCATCGCCATAGCTCGTCAGACCCTTGCGCAAACCACTCGTCATCATGCCACTCCTTCTCACCTGCAATTGTGCTACAGCCTGCCCCCTTATTGTCAATAAGATTGGGCCGGATCACCGCTCTTTCCGCTCCTGACGACGCTCGCGGACGCAAATTATTGACAATCTGGGCTCACCCTGCTCCACAAGGCGGACCGGCGAGGCGCCGGAGGCTGAGGGCATGTCCGACATTCGCACCGCAGACGCCATGGCTATCAGGCGCGACGACCCGGACGACGTCGTCGCGCGGCTGGAGGAGGACATCATCTTCGGCCGCCTCGCGCCGGGCGCGCGCCTGACCGAGGACGCGCTGATGTCGCGCTACGGCACTTCCAGGCACTTCGTGCGCCAGGCGCTGGTGGATGCGGAGCGCCGCGGCATCGTCCGCCGCGAGAAGAATGTCGGCGCCACCGTGCGGTTCTATTCCGCCGAGGAGGTCCGGCAGATCTACGAGGTTCGGGAGATGCTGACGCGGCAGGCCGCGCTGATGATCCCCCTGCCCGCGCCGCAAGGCCTGATCGACGAATTGACCGCCTTGCAACGCGACTATTGCGCGAAGGCCGACATCCGCGACCTGCGCGGCATCCACGAGGCCAACGACGCCTTCCACGTCACGCTGTTCGCCGCCTGCGGCAATCCCTATCTGGTCCGCTCGTTGCAGGACTATATGAGCCTGACGCTGCCGATGCGCGCGAAAAACCTCGCCGACCGCGACGGGCTCGCGCAGTCGCGGCGCCAGCACGAGCTGATGATCGAGCTGCTGAAGGGCCGCGACAGCTGGGCGCTGGCGCAACTGTGCGTGGATCACATGCAGTTCAGCAAGGAGGATTATCTGGCGCGGATTGCGGAGGAGACGCGGCGGTAGGGCTTCGCTTCGATGTCTCAGGAACTCGCGACCGGCCGGCGCGCGACGAGGACTGTGCCGAGGCATTGCAGCACGATTTCACCCTTTTGATTGCGGAGATGGATCTGGTTGCGGACGACACCCCTGTCGGAATGCGACTTGGTTTCGCGCTTCTCCAGGATCGTCACCTCAAGACCAAGCTCGTCTCCGGGGCGCACCGGCGCGGGCAACCTGAGTTCATCAAAACCGAGCCCGGCCAGAACACGAAGCGAAAAGGGCTGTGTCTTGCTCAACAATGAAATGAGGATCGCGAAGGTGTGAGCACTTGATGCCGTCAGCCCCGAAAAGACCGAGCGCGCGGCCGCTTCCTCATCGACATGAAAGGGCTGCGGGTCGAACTTCCTGGCAAATTCGATGATTTCGTCCTTCGATACCTGATACGGGCCCGCCGTCCGCAATTGACCGACCTCAGCATCGTCGAAATACAGGATGGCCATCAACGCCTCCCAAGTGCCGGCTGGCCGAAGCTGCCGAGTAGCCTTCGACTGTTCAGTATCGCCTCAACAGGCCGCGATCCACGCTGGCATCGCCATAGTCGGCGCAGGCCCCTTTTGGATCCCTGACCAAATCCGCCAGGACGCGCTTGATCGTCTTGCTGGCCGCCTCGAACACCTCGGGGCGGAATTTGCCGGGATCGTAGCTTTCACCATCATGGGCCTTTATCGCCGCGGAAAAGGCGTCGATCATGGCCATCGCCGCATTGGGGCTGCCAAGAAGCCGGGCGCCGAGTTGAACGCCGCCGGCGCCATCGACCTCGTAACCGCCGCATCGTTGTTCGAGCACCGCAGATGCGGTGACGAGCTGGTCGAGGAACACCGCTTCGGCGTCGCTAAGCGTTGCGGCCCGCGAGGGTCCTGGCGAGAGCATCGCGAGCACCGCGACGGCTGGCAGCGTGATTTTCAAGCGTGCCCCTGACGGCCCATGACCAACCCGTACAGGAAGAGGAGGATGATGGCCCCGACCACGCTGCCGATGAAGCCGGCGCCCTCGCCGAAATGATACCATCCCACGGCTTGACCGAGCCAGGTCGCAACGAACGCGCCGACAATTCCCAAAACCGTCGTCAAGATGAACCCCTTGGGCTCGGACTTGTCGCCGGGCATGATGAACTTCGCGACCAGTCCAACGACAAATCCGATGATGATCGTCCAAAGGATACCCATGCCATCGCTCCATTCGGTCCGTTTGCGCATCGACGCGTGAGGGAATGCGTGATCGCCTGAAGAGCCAGACGATCCCCTGGGCGACCTTGATCTAGATCAATGGGCAGAAGCAGCCGAACCGACAGCTATTGCTTGTCCCTGCGCGGAAAGGCGTTCAACGCGTTCCGCGGCGCGAAGCGGATCAATGCATGGCGATCATTGGCGAGATCACGCACACCACGACCTATCGCTATGCAAAGCCGGTGACGTTCGGCACGCACCGGGCCATGTTCTTGCCGCGTCGCGGCGCCTCGACCCGGCTGCTTCGCTGGTCCGCTCACACCAATTTGTCGTCAAAGGTGCATTGGGTCACCGACTCCCGATCCAACGCCGTCACGGTGGTGGACTTCAGCGAACCCGGCAGCGAGCTGACATTCACGTTCAAAGTTCGCGGCGTCTATTTCGGAATCAAGGGCCTGGAGGCGTTTCCGCTGGAGCCTCGCGCCGAGCAGGTGCCCGTGCAGTATACGCCGGACGAGTGGACAGACCTTGCCGGTTACCTGCGCCCGCATGCCGACGATAGCGACGGCAACCATGCGGCATGGACCAAGAGCTTCGTGGCCGGCGATCAGGATCGGACCGCCGATGTGCTGCGCCGCATGCTCGGCCTGTTTCGCAGCGAGTTCAGCTATCGCGGAAGAGATTCGGAAGGCACCCAATCGCCGGGCGAAACGTTGCGCGCGAAATCAGGCACCTGCCGGGACTTCGCCTGGCTGATGATCGAGACGTTGCGCCGGCTTGGCTTCGCGGCTCGCTTCGTCAGCGGCTATCTTTATGACGCCGCGCTCGATGGCGGCGCCGTGGGCATGACCGGCTCCGGTGCCACACACGCATGGGTGCAGGTGTTCCTGCCCGGTGCCGGCTGGCTGGACTACGATCCGACCAACAGCCTGAGCGCCGGCTTCGACCTCATCCCGGTCGCCATTGCGCGGCATCCGGGCCAGGCCGTGCCACTGGCCGGCTCATGGTTCGGCGATCCCGGCGACTATCTGGGCATGTCGATCAATGTCGCCGTTCACAAGATCGGCGAAGTGCTCGATCCCTCTGAAGGATAGGGAAACACCCACGGCGACCATGGTATTTTATCGCGACACCACGAAGGGACATGGGCTGCTCTACGCCATCACCGTCCCATTTGAGGCCCTCAAGACCAGGCTGCGACAACTCTATGAGGGCGACACTTTCGGCTGCATCAAATTCCGATACGCCCTGCTCGCGCTCGATTTCGTCACGGTTCTGTTCATTATCGCGACCTCGTTCCTGCCGCGCACCGGGGTCGTCGAGGCGCTCGATGTCGTATTCGGTGTCCTGATCCTCGCGGATTTCTCGGCACGGATGATCATCAGCCGTCAGCCGCTGCATGACCTCGCGCGGCTGTCGACCTGGACCGACATCGTCGTCATCATTTCGTTTCTTGCGCCGCTCGCCGGCGAGGCCGGCGGCTTCCTGCGCGCATTTCGGACATTGCGGTTGCTGCGCGACAACCAGATGGTGGCGCGGCTCCGAATCGACAGCGCCTTCTTTCGGCGCAACGAGGAAGTCGTCTTTGCGGTGGCAAAACTCGGCGTGTTCGTTTTCGTGATGACGGGGGTCGTCTACGAGACCCAGAAGTCTCACAACCAGCAGATCACCAATTATGCCGACGCGCTCTACTTCACAGTCACCGCGCTGACCACAACCGGCTTCGGCGACATCACCTTGCCCGGCACCGTCGGACGCCTGATCACTGTCGTCATCATGATCTTCGGGGTAACGCTGTTCCTGAATCTCGCCAAGGCGTTGCTCGCACCGTCCAAGGTGCGCTTCCCCTGCCCGATCTGCGGCCTGCAGCGCCATGACGTCGACGCGGTGCATTGCAAGGCGTGCGGGACGATCTTGAACATTCCCGATGAGGGCATGGACTAGATCGCCGGGCACGAAAAGTGCCCCTCACCCCGCAATCGGAGTAAGGGGCACATGATGCGCTACCGCTTATTCCAGTCAATAATCCGGCTCGCGTCGCCGTCGAACTCGTTGCTGCAAAACGGGCCGCCCTGATAGTGGTCGCCGACCGGATCCGGCTTCAGCTTGGCCTGCTCGGCCATGGCGTACGCCGCGTGATCCTCGGAGCGGCCGGTGGGGCGATAGCCGAATTCGTAGGCGCGGTGGTTGTCCCACCAGGCGCGCTCGTTCAGCGAGGCGCCGTAGAATACCTCGAAATGAATGTCGGGATGCTCGAGCCCGATCTGGCAGAGCTGCACCAGGTCTTCCGGCTTCAGCCAGATCGAGATCCGGCGAAGGTCCAGCGGCACGTCACCGAAATTGCCGATGCGGAGGCAAGTCACTTTCAGGCCGTGCTTGTCGGCATACAGCGCGCCGAGTGCTTCGCCGAACACCTTGCTGACGCCATAGCGGCCGTCGGGGCGCGGCGTAACGTCGGTCCCGATCTTGTGGTGGCGCGGATAGAATCCGACGGCGTGGTTCGAGGACGCGAACACGACGCGCTTGACGCCCTTGCGGTATGCGGCTTCGAAAAGATTGTAGCCGCCGATGATGTTGGCCTGGAGGATGTCGTCCCACGGGCCCTCGACCGAATAACCGCCGAAATGCAGGATGCCGTCGACGCCCTCGCAGAGCGCCTCGACCTGCGCCAGATCGGCCAGGTCCGCCGCCTTGAACTGCTCGTTCGCCCCGAGATCGGCAGGGGGGCGGACGTCAGAGAGCAGCAGGTCCGGATAGATCGGCGGCAGCAGTTTCCGCAGACGCGTTCCGATCCCGCCCGAAGCTCCCGTCATCAAGATGCGCGGCATGTCTTTCCTCGTATTTGGCGACCGATTTGCGGTCGTTGATCACTGATGGTAGCTGGATTGTCCAGAGGGAACGAAACGAGAGAACCGACATGAATGAAGCATCGTCCCACACCCAGGAGCGGCCAGGCTGGCGGCCGGCGACCTATTACCCCGATCCGGCCATTCACGCCCTCGATCCCCGCTTCGAAAAATACTGGTTGAAACTGTCGGCGGTGGAGCGGCTGGCAACCGGCCTGCGCTGGGCCGAAGGGCCGGTGTGGTTCGGCGACGGGCGCTATCTGCTCTGCAGCGACATCCCGAACCAGCGCATCATCAAATGGGACGAAGAGACCGGCGCGGTCTCGAATTTCCGAAAACCCTCCAATTTCGCCAATGGAAACACCAGGGATCGCCAGGGCCGCTTGGTCACCTGCGAGCACGGCGGCCGGCGCGTGACCCGCACCGAATATGATGGCGAGATCACCGTGCTGATGGATCAATTCAACGGCAAGCGGTTGAACTCGCCGAACGATGTCGTTGTTAAATCGGACGGCTCGATCTGGTTCACCGATCCGATCTTCGGCATCCTCGGCAATTACGAGGGCTACAAGTCCGAGCCCGAGCTCGACATGAACGTCTACAGGCTCGACCCGGAGACCCGCAAAGCCACCGTGGTCGCCGAGAGTGTGCTCGGGCCGAACGGGCTCGCCTTTTCGCCGGACGAGAAAATCCTCTACCTCATCGAATCCCGCGGTGTGCCGACCCGCAAAATTCTCGCCTATGACGTTTCACCTTCCGGCGACAAGCTTTCGAACAAGCGCGTCTTCGTCGATGCCGGCCCCGGCACGCCGGACGGTTTCCGCGTCGACATCGACGGCAATCTCTGGTGCGGCTGGGGCATGGGCGATCCCGAGCTCGACGGCGTCGTGGTGTTCGCGCCCGACGGCGTCATGATCGGCCGCATCGCGCTGCCCGAGCGCTGCGCCAATCTCTGCTTCGGCGGCGTCAAGCGCAACCGCCTGTTCATGGCGGCGAGCCAGTCGATCTACGCGCTGTATGTGAACACGCAAGGCGCGGTGGGGGATAGGCGCTCCGTGGTCATTGTCCCGTAGCCCGGATGGAGCGAAGCGTAATCCGGGACCGGTCCCGCATTACGCTTCGCTCCATGCGGGCTACGATTCTTCGCTTCGCTCGCAATGACGAAAAGAAAAACGCCGGAGCGGTTTCCCGCTCCGGCGTCATTCTGTTCAGGCGCTAAGACTTACGCCGCGTTGAAGCCGGCGACGGCCTTCACTTCGAGGAAGTCCTCGAGGCCATACTTGCCCCACTCGCGGCCGTTGCCCGACTGCTTGTAGCCGCCGAACGGCGCGGTGCGGTCGTTGGGCACGCCCTGGAGGTTGACGTTGCCGGCTCGGATCTGGCGACCGACGCGCTTGGCGTCCTCGACCGAAGCGCCCGAGACATAGCCAGCGAGGCCATACGGCGTGTCGTTGGCAATGTGCACGGCCTCGGCTTCGTCCTTGGCGCCGAGAATCGTCAGCACCGGTCCGAAGATTTCTTCACGGGCGATCGTCATCTCGGGGGTGACGTCGGCGAAGATGGTCGGGCGGACATAGAAGCCCTTGTTGACGCCTTCGGGCAGGCCGGGACCACCGGAGACGAGCGTTGCGCCCTCATCGATGCCCTTCTTGATCAGCGCCTGGATCTTGTCCCACTGGCCGCGGTTGACGACCGGGCCGATGGTGGTGCCTTCGGCGCGCGGATCGCCCGCCTTGGTCTTGTCGGCGACAGCCTTCGCGATCGCGGCGACTTCCTTCATCTTCGAGGCCGGCACGATCATGCGCGAGGGCGCGTTGCAGGACTGGCCGGAGTTGTTGAACATGTGCATCACGCCGCCGGTCACCGCCTTCGTGAGGTCGGCGCCTTCGAGGATGACGTTCGGCGACTTGCCGCCGAGCTCCTGGCTGACGCGCTTCACGGTGGGAGCAGCGCGCTTCGCCACGTCGATGCCGGCGCGGGTCGAGCCGGTGAAGGAGATCATGTCGATGTCGGGGTGCTCGCTCATGGCGGCGCCGACCTCGGGGCCGAGGCCGTTGACGAGGTTGAACACGCCCTTCGGCACGCCGGCTTCATGGAGGATTTCCGCGAAGATCAGCGCCGAGGTCGGGGTGAATTCCGACGGCTTCAAAATCATGGTGCAGCCGGCGGCGAGCGCGGGCGCGACCTTGCAGGCGATCTGGTTGAGCGGCCAGTTCCAGGGCGTGATCATGCCGACCACACCGACCGGCTCGCGCAGCACCATGGCGGTGCCGATCGGCTCCTCGAAGTGGTAGTTCTTGAGCACGTCGAGCGTGGTCATGAGATGGCCGAGGCCGGCGCCGGCCTGGAGTTTTTCGGCCATCGGCAGCGGTGCGCCCATCTCGTCGGAGACGGCGGCGCCGATTTCCTTGAGGCGGCCCTTGTAGACCTCGATGACTTTGGTAAGCAGCGCGACGCGCTCTTCGCGGCTGGTCTGGGAGAAAGTTGCAAAGGCGCGCTTGGCGGCTGCGACAGCCTTGTCCACGTCGGCCTTGGAGCCCAGCGCAACCTCGTACATCGCCTCTTCCGTCGCCGGATTGACGACCGGGGTGGACTTCTTGACGGCGGGATCGACCCAGGCGCCGTCGATGTAGAATTGCATGCGATTGACCATCGTTAACCTCTTCTTGGGGCTTGGGGGGCGTTTCGGCAGGCATCCTTGCACGAAAGCGCCGGCAATTGAACCCGCCATATGCGGGGCCAGCGTTGCGGCGGACGGAGGTTATATGAGCCGATGGCGGGAACGTGGCAAGGTCTCGCCTCACTCACGATGTCGTCCCGGCCTAGCGCGCAGTTGCGCGCGGGGGGTCGGGACCCATAGCCACAGGGCGCAGTTGGTTTGCTCAGGCGTCTACCATCTGTCGCCTACAATAACCGCCACGGCGTATGGGCTCCGGCCTTCGCCGGGGCGACGAAATCAAACCGCCAACTTGCGATGGAGCACCGGCGCGCCGGTGGTGAGGCTTTCCGCCGCATCGATGATGGCATTCGCGTCGATGCCGTAGTGGCGATAAAGGTCGGCAATGGTGCCGGTCTGGCCGAACTGCTCGACACCGAGCGCCTCGACGCGATGGCCGCGGACGCTGCCGAGCCAACCGAGCGCCGACGGATGGCCGTCGATCACGGTCACGACGCCGCAGTCGCGCGGCAGCGGCGCCAGCAATTTCTCGATGTGGCTGAGATGCTGCACGCCGCGCCGGTCACGCCGCAATTTTCGCGCGGCGGTCCAGCCTGCATGGAGGCGATCGGCCGAGGTGATCGCGAGCAGGCCGATGTCGCGGCGGCTCTCGCCGATGAACCCGGTGGCCTCGATCGCCTCGGGCGCGACCGCGCCGGTATAGGCGATCACGAGTTCGGCATTGGGACCCGGCTTGCGCAGCCAATAGGCGCCGTCGGTGATGCCCTGCTGCAGCTCCGGCGTCATGATCCGCTGCGCCTGCTCGATCGAGCGCGTCGAGAGCCGCAAATAGACGGAACCGCCCTCGCCCGGGTCGCGCTGCATGTGATCAAAACCCCAGCCCATGATCACGGCGAGCTCGTCGACGAAGGCCGGCTCGAACGAGGCGAGCCCATCCTGTGCCATGCCGATCAGCGGCGTCGCGATCGACTGGTGCGCGCCGCCCTCCGGCGCGAGCGTGATGCCTGACGGCGTCGCCGCCACCATGAAGCGCGCATCCTGGTAGCAGGCATAGTTGAGCGCATCGAGGCCGCGCTCGATGAAGGGATCGTAGAGCGTGCCGACCGGCAGCAGCCGCGCGCCGTTGATCTGGTGCGACAGGCCAAGCGCGGAGAGCATGATGAACAGGTTCATCTCGGCGATGCCGAGCTCGAGATGCTGACCCTTGGGCGAGAAGTCCCAGTTGAAGGTGGATGGAATTTTCTCGTTGCGGAATAAATCCGCCTTTTCACCGCGCGCGAACAGGCCGCGCCGGTTCACCCACGGGCCGAGATTGGTCGAGACCGTAACGTCGGGCGAGGTCGTGACGATGCGTTGTGCGAGCTCGCTGTCACCGCGCGCGATCTCGTTCAACACGAGGCCAAAGCCCTGTTGCGTCGACATCTGCGGCGACGGCTTGAACGCGAGCTGCTGCGGCACCTCGACGACCGGCGCGGTCAACCGGCGGCTATCCTTGTTGAACGGCACGCGCGCGAGGAATGCGTCGAGCTCGGCAGCGCCTAGCGTCAGGCCCTCGTACTTGTCCCACTCGTGGCCGGGACGGATGTTCTGGCTCTCGCGATATTTCTCCATCTGCGCGACCGTCATCAGGCCGGCATGGTTGTCCTTGTGTCCCTGGAACGGCAGGCCGACGCCCTTGATGGTGTAGGCGATGAAGCAGACCGGGCGGTCGTGGTCGATCGATTCGAACGCCTCCAGCATGCTCGCCATGTCATGGCCGCCGAGATTCGACATCAGCGCCAGCAGGTCCTCGTCGCTGCGCTTGTCGATCAGCTTCGTGATCGGCCCCTGGTCGCCGATCTCGTCGTGCAAATGCTTGCGGAAGGCGCCGCCGCCCTGGAAGCACAGCGCCGCATAGAGCGCATTCGGGCAATTGTCGATCCAGCGCTTCAGCGCCTCGCCGCCCGCCTCCGCAAACGCCTCGCGCATCAGCCGGCCGTATTTCACGATCACCACATCCCAACCAAAATTGCGGAACATGGTCTCGAACTTTTCCCAGAGACCTTCGCGCACGACGGCATCGAGCGACTGGCGGTTGTAGTCGACCACCCACCAGGTGTTGCGGAGGCCGTGCTTCCAGCCTTCGGCCAGCGCTTCGAAAATATTGCCCTCGTCCATCTCGGCATCGCCGACGAGCGCGATCATCCGCCCTTCGCGGCGATCCTTCATCCAGCCATGCGCCTTGACGTAGTCCTGCACCAGCGAGGCGAACAGCGTCTGCGCGACGCCGAGGCCGACCGAGCCGGTCGAGAAATCGACGTCGTCGACGTCCTTGGTGCGCGAGGGATAGGACTGCGCGCCCTTGAAGCCGCGGAAATTCTCCAGCTTCTCGCGGCTCTGCCGACCGAACAGATATTGGATGGCGTGGAACACCGGGCTCGCATGCGGCTTCACCGCGACGCGGTCCTCGGGCCGCAACACGCTAAAATACAGCGCCGACATGATGGTCGCGAGCGAGGCAGAGGAGGCCTGATGTCCCCCAACCTTCAAGCCGTCCGAATTGGGGCGGACATGGTTGGCGTGGTGGATAGTCCACGACGACAGCCACAGCGCTTTGCGGGCCAGTGCGGTCAGGGTTTCGAGACGCGCGGAATCGACGGGCATGGCGATGCTCCGGAAAATAAGGCCGATCATACGCCTATGGGCCGCGCCAGATTTCTCAATTTTTAGCGTCATACCCGCCGATATTGGTATAGCATACCAATAATTGGCCATAAAATGCAGGTTTTATCCCAATGCCCGAGCTCGACACCATCGACCGAAAAATCCTCGGCTACCTCCAGACCGACAGTCGATTGACCATGCAGGAGCTCGCCGACAAGGTCGGGCTCTCGGTCTCGCCCTGTCATCGCAGGGTCAAGCTGCTGGAGGAACGCGGCGTCATCTCGCGCTACATCGCGACCGTCGACCAGAAGGCACTGGGCCTGCATGTCAGCGTCTTCATCTCGATCAAGCTGGCGCGGCAGAAGGAGGAGGATCTGAATCGTTTCGCCCGCGCGATCTCGAAATGGGACGAGGTGCTGGAATGCTATCTGATGACCGGCAACCGCGACTATCTGCTCCGCGTGGTGGCAGCCGACCTCGCCTCCTATGAGACCTTCCTCAAGACCAAGCTGACCCGGCTTGACGGCATCGCCTCGATCGAGTCCAGCTTTGCGCTCAGTCAGGTCAAATATTCGATCGCGCTGCCGGTCTAACGGACCCCGCCGAGCCATTTTCGGGCTGGCCTGCCCGGCCGGCCGCCGGTGTCACATGGACGCAATAAACCCCGTCGATGGTCGTGGGCGACAGGCATCCTTGGCCCGAGAAAGACCTATGACTGCATCCGACCGCACCTCCCAGTCCGCCAAGCGCGAGCGCATCATCCAGGAGATGGCCGACGATCTCGACGAGGAGCTGGAGATGGAGCTGGACGACAGCAGGCTCGACGAGCTGCTGGACGAGACCGACGTTCTCAACCCGACGGTCGATCGCAGGCTCTATTTCCGGGAGCTGCTCCGGCTCCAGGGCGAGCTGGTCAAGCTCCAGGACTGGGTACAGAGCGAGAAGAGGAAGGTCGTCGTGCTGTTCGAAGGCCGCGACTCCGCCGGCAAGGGCGGCGTCATCAAGCGCATCACCCAGCGCCTCAATCCCCGCATCTGCCGCGTCGCGGCGCTTCCGGCGCCGAGCGAGCGCGAGCGCACGCAATGGTATTTCCAGCGCTACGTCTCGCATCTGCCCGCGGGCGGCGAGATGGTCCTGTTCGACCGCAGCTGGTACAACCGCGCCGGCGTCGAGCGCGTGATGGGCTTCTGCACCGACGAACAGTATCAGGAGTTCTTCAAGACCGTTCCCGAGTTCGAGCGGATGCTGATCCGCTCCGGCATCATCCTCGTCAAATACTGGTTCTCCATCACCGACGACGAGCAGCAGTTCCGCTTCACCATGCGCATCAAGGATCCGCTCAAGCAGTGGAAGCTGAGCCCGATGGACGTCGAGGCGCGCAGCCGCTGGGAGGCGTACACCAAGGCCAAGGAGACGATGCTGGAGCACACGCATCTGCCGGACTCGCCGTGGTGGATCGTCGACGCCGTCGACAAGAAGCGTGCGCGCCTCAACTGCATCGCGCATCTCCTGAGCCAGATCCCCTACCAGGAGGTCGGCCGTGCGCCCGTGGTGCTGCCGCCGCGCGTCTACAATCCCGACTATCACCGCGGCCCGATCCCGCCGGAGATGTACGTGCCTTCGAAATACTGACGGCACCCGCCGCGTGGACCGGCGGGCGAGCTTCCGGATGAGGAAAGCGAGATGCCCGTGCCGAGCGATCTGAGCGTGACCAGGGACACTCCGTCCCGCCGCCGCAATCGCTTCGGCCCATGGCTTGCGGTGGCGAGCCTCCTGTCGCTTCTGACGGTCGT
This sequence comes from Bradyrhizobium ganzhouense, assembly GCF_049949285.1. NCBI lineage: Bacteria > Pseudomonadati > Pseudomonadota > Alphaproteobacteria > Hyphomicrobiales > Nitrobacteraceae > Bradyrhizobium > Bradyrhizobium ganzhouense. The sequence continues at coordinate 2,924,298 of NZ_CP181318.1, read as the reverse complement.
GCTCGCACTTGCCTATTGGCTCTGGCAGCCAGCGACGCTGCGCATCGCCGTCGGACCGGCCGGCAGCGACGACCAGACGCTGGTGTTTGCCATCGCCAAGGCAATCGAGGCGAAAAGCGGAGCGGTGCGGCTGGCGCCGATCGAGACCGACGGCACGCTGCAAAGCCTCAATCTGCTCGGCGGCGGCAAGGCCGACCTCGCGGTCGCGCGCGGCGACCTCACCATGCCGCCCGATGTCAATTCGGTGGCAATCCTGCGCCGGAATTTTGTGGTGCTGTGGGCGCCGACGGGGCGCAAGGGCGCACCCAAATCGAAGGTCACGGATATCGCGTCGCTTAGTGGCCGCCGCATCGGCATCGTCGGCCTCGGTGATGCCAATCCCGATCTGCTGCACGTCATCCTGGCCGAGTCCGGCGTCAATCCGCAGAAGGTGACGACCACCCAGTTCGGCACGGACCGCATCTCCGAGATGACCCAGGACACGTCGTTCGATGCCTTCATGATGGTGGGTGCGCTCGACGACAAGGTCATTGCTGAGACGATTGCCGCCACCACGCGCCTGCGCGGCGAGCCGAAATTCCTCTCCGTCGACGTCTCCGAGGCCATCGCCGAGCGGCATCCGCTCTACGAGTCCGAGGAGATCCCGGCCGGCGCATTCGCTGCCTCACCGCAGCGGCCCGACGACAAGATCGAGACCATCGCCGTCAATCATCTGATCGTGGCGTCGAGCGCGCTGTCCGACGACACGGTTGGCGCCTTCACCCGCGACCTGTTCGCGGTCAAGCCGTCGCTGGCCAAGGAGCTGCCCGGCGCGAGCCACATCCAGAAGCCCGACACCGACAAGGATGCCGCGCTGCCGGCGCATCCTGGAGCCGCCGCCTATATCGACGGCAACGAACGCAGCTTCATGGACAAGTACAGCGACTACATCTGGGGCGTGGTGCTGCTGCTCTCCGGCCTCGGCTCGGTCGCCGCATGGCTACGGCACTATCTGCGGCGCGAGGAGCGCAGCGAGAACGCGCTGCATCGCGACCGCCTGCTCAACGCGATCTCCAGCGTGCGCGAGGCGACATCGCTCGACGCGCTCGCCTCGATGCAGAGTGCGGCCGACGACATCTTGCGCGAGACGCTTGTCTGTCACGAAGACGGGGCCATCGAGGACGGCGATCTCGCCGCCTTCGGCCTCGTGCTGGCGCAATTCCATCAGGCGATCGTCGATCGCCGGGCCGTGATCGCCCAGATCGGCCATGCCGACGTCGCGCAAGAATCCGATGGCGCCGTGCTTCAGCCGTTCCCTATTTCCACGGCTGCACGATGATCTTGGTGTGCGCCTCAGGATTGGCGAGATCGGCGAACGCCTTTGCGACACCGTCAATGCCCACTTCCGCCGTCACCATCGCCGCGGCATCCACCTGCCCTTCCGCGATCAGGCGCAGCGACGCCGAAAACTCCTCCGGCGTGTAGCCCAGCACGTACTGGACATTGAGCTCCTTCATGATGCCGAGCATGGGCTCGCTTTTATCGCTCTCCATGCAGACGCCGACCACGACGATTTTGGCATCGCGCGGCGCGCCCTCGAACACCTGCTGCAGCAGGCCGGGCACGCCGACGCATTCGAAGATGACCGCAGGCTTCAGCGCAGGCAGCATGGCCTGGAGCGGCGGCCGTGCCGCTTTCTCAGCCTCCGACATCTGCGCGTGCTCGGCCCAGGTCGCATAGGGCTGCGACACCCTGGGATCGACGACGATGTCAGCACCGAGTTGAGCTGCGAGCGCGCGGCGCGCCGGCGAATAATCCGCCGCAACGATCGGATGCAGGCCCTTGATCTTGAGTGCGGCGATCACCGCGAGCCCGACCGGCCCGCAACCGATCACGAGCGGCACCTCACCGCCGCGGATGTTGGCTTTCTCGACCGCGTGAACGCCGACCGCGAGCGGCTCGGTCAGCGCGGCATGTTCCGGCGCAAGGCCGTTCGGCACTTCCAGCAGCAGCGGCTCGCTGAGCAGCATCTGCTCCGCATAACCGCCGACAAAGTCGTTGGAATAGCCGATGCCCTTGATGCCCTCCGGCGTCAGCAGCGCGGGCAGCGAGCACACATGCGTGCCCGCCTTGAGCTTGCGCGTCGTGCCGGGGCCGTAGTCGACGATCTCGCAGCAGAACTCGTGGCCAAAGACGACGTCGCGCGACAGATCCATCGGCGGTCGCCCTGTCTTCCGGGCCATCTCCACCATCCGCGGCGCGTGATGGCGCGCGTGCAGGTCGGAGCCGCAGATGCCGCAGGCGAGCGTCTTGACCAGCACCTGGCCGGGACCGGGCTTCGGCTCGGCCATCTGACCAACGACAATTTCACCGTTCCTGAAAATCGCAGCGCGCATCCGGCTCCTCCCACTTCGTTGGAGCCACTGATAGCACGAAGTTGGACGTGCAAACTTGCGTCAGGGGTTCGGGGAACGCTCTTCCAGCACCAGCAGCTGGGCGCGGCGGATGCGCTCGCGATGCGCGATGTAGAGGCCGCTGGCGACGATGAAGGCCGCGCCCGTGACGGTCCAGACGTCCGGCAGCTCGCCGAACAGGAAGAAGCCCAGAATGCTGACCCACAGCAATTGCGTGTAGGAGAACGGCGCCAGCACCGAGGCATCGCCGTAGCGATAGGCGAGCACGACGATCCACTGGCCGATGGTGGAGGCAAGACCGATCAGGATGCCGAGCCCGATGCCTGTCCAGGTCGGCGTGACCCAGACGAACGGCACCATCACGCTGAGGATCGCAACACCCGTGAGAGCCGAGTACGCCATGGTGGTGAGCACGGCTTCGCGCCCGCTCATCATGCGCGTCATGATCAGCGCGGCGGCCCAGCAGAATGCCGAGACGATCGGGAAGACGGCGGCGATGTGGAACGCGCTCGAGCCCGGCCGCAGGATGATCATCACGCCCACGAGGCCGATCGCGGTCGCGATCCAGCGGCGCATGCCGACCTTCTCGCTCAGGAAGATGATCGAGAGCGCAGTGACGAACAGCGGTGAAACGAAGCCGGTGGCGGAGGCTTCCGCGATGGGGAGGAAACGCAGGCCCGTGATGAAGAACAGTGAGGAGCCGAGCAGCGCGACGCCGCGCATCAATTGCAATCCGAGACGTTCGGTGCGCATCGCATGCAGCGGCGAGCCCGGCAGCATCACCGGCGTGAACATCAGCGCGAAGGTGACGAAGCGGATCCAGGTGATCTCGATCGACGGCAGGCTGGTCGAAAGATATTTCGCAGTGACGTCGGAGCAGCCGAGGAAGATCGTCGACAGCAGCACCAGCGCGATGCCCTTGAAGGGATGATCGACGCGCGCAGGCGCGCGGCGAGCCTCCTGCTTCTTCTCCGGCACGGGCATGGGAATACTGTCGAGCCTTGCGGCTGCGGCGGGCGGCGGTGTCACGGCTGGAACCTGGGAAAACGACGATTCGGGATCGATCGTAAAAAACGACAAATGCGCCGCTTTCACAACTTCCGAAAACAGGATGCCGATATGCGCTCATGTCCGCGCGCGTCAATACTCCATTAATAATAGGCCTTTGTGCACTACAGCATGGGCAGGCTACGCGGCTTCGGACCGCGCGGAAACGCCGCATCCAGCGCCGAAATCTCCTCTTTCGTCAGCACGAGATCGCCGGCGGCCGCATTTTCGCCGGCATGTTCGGCGGACGACGCCTTCGGGATCGCGAACACCGTAGTCGCACGGGTGAGGAAGCTCAGCGCGACCTGACGCGGCGTCGCGCGACGCGCCTCCGCAATGCGCGCGAGCACGGCGCCGCCCTTGCTGCGCTCGTCGGGAAAATCATCGTGCCCGAACGGTGAATAAGCGACGACAGCGACGCCGTGCTTCTCACACCAGGGGACGACGGCGTGCTCGATCGCACGCTCCTTCAGATGATAGAGCACCTGATTGCAGGCGATCTTGCCTTCGCCGGAAACATCGAGGATTTCGTCGAGATCGTCGGCGTCGAAATTGGAGACGCCCCAGGATTTGATCTTGCCGGCCTTCACCAAATCCTCGAATGCAGCGACGGTGTCTTCAAGATCATACGACCCGCGCCAGTGCAGCAGATAGCAATCGAGACGATCCGTCTTCAGCCGCTTCAGCGAGCGCTCGCAAGCGGTGATGGTGCCGCGACGCGAGGCATTGCTCGGCAGCACCTTTGAGACCAGGAATACCTCATCACGGCGGCCCGCAATCGCGTCGGCAATGACGAGCTCGGCATCGCCATACATCTCGGCGGTGTCGATATGGGTCATGCCGAGATCGAGCCCACGCTGCAGCGCCGCGACCGCGCGCTTGCGATCGCCATGGTCGAGATACCAGGTGCCCTGCCCGATCACGGAGACACTGGAGCCGGTGTTGCCGAAGGGTTTTGTGTTCATGATTGGATGTTGTGGTTATTGGGCTGACGGAGTGCGCGGCAGCATAGGGCACAATGCGGGGGACGTCGATTGGTGCGGATGATGTGGCAGAGCTGGTGCGACGCTCTCCGCAGTCGTCCCGGCCTAGTGCGCAATCGCGCACGGGGGGCCGGGACGACATTGGGAGAGAGTGCGCGCCCCTAGCCCGCCGCTCCCGCGACCTTCACTTGCTTCACCGGCGCAACCTCCGTCGTCGCGATCAGGCGCTTCAGCTCGGGGATACAGGAACCGCAATTGGTGCCGGCCTTGAGTTTTGCGCCGATCTCGGCAGCAGTGCGCGCGCCGCTCGCGATGGTGTCGCAGATGGTGCCACGGCCGACGCCGAAGCAGGCGCAGACGATCGGACCGGTCGCCGCGGCGCCTTCGCTGGACTTGCCGGACAAGAGCATGCGGCGCTGATCGTCGGTGACGTGATCGGCCGCGAACACGCTCTTCACCACCTCCCAGTCGCCGGCATCGTGCGCAGGGCCGACGAACAGGCAGGTCTCGATGCGCTCGCCCGCGAACGACGCCGCGCGATAAACGCCGCCGCCGAAATCGCGATAGTCGGCGACATCCTCGCCGGCAAGACCGTCGAGCCAGGCCGGCCAGCGCGACAGATCGGCGTTGTCGGCGAAGAGATAGCCGAAGCCGCCGGCGACGGTGGCGCGAGTCCACAGCAGGTTTTGAGGCAAGTCGAGCTGCTTCCGCGAGAGTGCAAAGCCGCGGAAGACGTATTCATAGGGTGCGATGGCAGCCGGCGTCGCCTTCGACTCCGGTTGGCCGGAGAACGGATCGGTGAACGGCGCGACCAGCGCACCGACGCGGCCGTGCGAGGCATTCATCGCGCTCCAGTGGATCGGCGCGAACAACGCACCGCGCTGCTGCCGCCCGCTGACGATGGCCTTCAAGATGCACTGGCCATAATCGGTGGTGATGCGGGCATAGCCGTCATGGACGATGTTGTATTTGTTGGCGTCGTCGGGATGGATCTCGACGAACGGCTCGGGCAGATGCGCGCCGAGCCGCTTGCTCAGCCCGGTGCGGGTCATGGTGTGCCACTGGTCGCGGATGCGCCCCGTGTTGAGCCGCAATGGCCGTGACGGTCCGGTCTCGCTGCGCAGCGCCGGCACCTCCGGCGCGACGAAGCGGCCCTTGCCGTCATTGGTGAAGAAGCCGCCTGTCGCGAAGAAGCGCTCGCCCGGCGCGTCACCCTCGCGCGCCGGCCATTGCACGGGCTTTAGGGCATCGAAATCCTCGTCGGACAGCGACGTCAGCGCGCCGATGTCGAAATCGCGGCTGCCATTGTTCTCGAACGCCGAGAGCGCGGCATGCTCCCGGAAAATCTCGGCGGCGGATTTGTAATTGAAGCTGTCGCCGAAGCCGAGGCGCTTTGCGGTCTCGCTCAGGATCCACCAATCCGGGCGCGCCTCGCCGGGTGCGGGGAGGAACGACCGCTGGCGCGAGATCCGGCGCTCGGAATTGGTCACCGTGCCCGACTTCTCGCCCCAGGCCAGCGCAGGCAGAAGCACATGCGGCCCCGCCTCGACCGTGTCGTTGGACAGCACGTTCTCGGACACCACGAACAGCTCGAGCTTCTTCAGCGCCTCGCGCACGAAATCCGCATCGGGCAGCGACACCGCGGGATTGGTGCCCATCACCCACAGCGCCTTGACCTCGCCGCGATTGATCGCCTCGAACAGCTGCACCGCCTTCAGCCCTTCATGGGTGGCGATGCGCGGCGCCTTCCAGAACCGCCTGACACGGTCGATGTCGGGCGGCGTGAAGTTCATGTGCGCGGCGAGCTGGTTGGCGAGGCCGCCGACCTCGCGGCCGCCCATCGCGTTGGGCTGGCCGGTGAGCGAGAACGGCGAGGCACCGAGCTTGCCGATACGGCCCGTGGCGAGATGGCAGTTCAGGATCGCGTTGACCTTGTCGGTGCCCTGCGCCGACTGGTTCACACCCTGCGAATAGAGCGTGACGACACGCTCGGTGTCGCGGAACATCCTGAAGAAGGCGGCGACGTCCTGCTCGGAGAGGCCGGTCGCCAGCGCGGTTGCGATGACGCTGCCGGCGATGTTGCGCGCCCGCGCCAGCGCATCATCAAAGCCCGACGTGTTCTGAGCGATATACTCCTGATCCAGCGCGCCACTGTCGGCGAGATGGACGAACAGGCCCGAGAACAGCGCGGTATCGGTGCCGGGCTTGAGGCCGAGGAACAGATCGACGTCGCTCGCGGTATCAGTGCGGCGTGGATCGATCACGATCATCCGCGCGCCGCGCTCCTGCCGGTTTTTCAGCATGCGCTGGAACAGCACCGGGTGGCACCAGGCCGCGTTCGAGCCGACAAAGACGAGCAGATCGGCCTGGTCGAGATCCTCGTAGCAGCCGGGCACAGTGTCGGCGCCGAAGGCGCGACGGTGGCCGGCGACCGAGGACGACATGCAGAGCCGCGAATTGGTGTCGACGTTCGCGGTGCCGACAAAGCCCTTCATCAGCTTGTTGGCGACGTAATAGTCCTCGGTGAGCAGCTGGCCCGAAAGATAGAACGCGACCGCATCCGCACCGTCGCGCGCGACGATGTGCTGCATGCGATGCGCAACATGGTCGAGCGCATCGCTCCAGGCAACGCGCTCCAGCACGCCCTTGCAGCGGATCATCGGATACAGCAGCCGGCTCTCGAGCCCGACGGTCTCGCCGAGCGCAGAGCCTTTCGAGCACAGCCGGCCGAAATTGGCGGGATGATCGGGATCACCCGCGATTGCCGCGCCACCCGCGCCGTCAGGCGTTGCGAGCACGCCGCAGCCGACGCCGCAATAGGGGCATGTCGTCTTGGTGGTGCGGAGGTTCGGGTCGATCGCCGTCATATCAAGCCGCCTCCTTCACGCCGCTTTGGACGGAAGCGCGAGCGCGCGGCCGAACATCATGTCAGCGCGAATCCCGGCGATCTTCTCGCGGGTGCGGATCAGCTCGAGATACCAGAGCGCATCGGCCGTATCGCCGATCAGGACGGCGCCGGTGAGGCATCCGTCGGCGATTACGAGCTTCTTGTAGGTGCCGCGCCTGCGGTCGGTCAGCACCAGGCTCTCGCTGCCCTCCCCGCCCATGAAGTCGCCGGCGGAGAATACGCTGACGCCGGACACCTTCAGATTGGTCGAGACCACGCTGCCCTGATAGGCCGCGGGGCGGCCGCCGAGATGCCGCGCCAAGACGCGCGCCTGCTCGTAGGCCGGCTCGACCAGGCCGTAGCAGGTGCCGCGATGCTCGGCGCACTCACCGAGCGCGTAGATGTCGGGCGATGCGGTCTGCATCTCGTCATTGACGACGACACCGCGATTGACGGCGATGCCGGCCTCCTTGGCGAGCGCGACGTTGGGCCTGATGCCGGCGGCGAAGATCACGGCGTCCACCTCGATGCGGCTGCCGTCGGCAAGCTCGACGGCTTCGACGCGGCCATTGCCGTGGATGCACTTCGTGCTGGCATTGAGCAGGATGCGAATGCCCTTGCGTTCGACCAGCGTCTTGAGCAAATCGGCAGCAGGCCCATCGAGCTGGCGCTCCATCAGCCGGTCCATCAGATGCAGCAGCGTCACGGGCGCGCCGGCTTTCGCCAGGCCGTATGCCGCTTCAAGGCCGAGCAGGCCACCGCCAACCACGACGACGCGCTTCTTCGCAGCCGCCAGCGTCAGCAGCAGGTCGACATCGCGGGTGTCGCGAAACGTGTGCACGCCGGCAAGATCGGCGCCCGGGACGTTCAGCCGCAGCGGCGTCGAACCGGTAGCGAGCACGAGCTTGGAATACTCCATGCTCTCTTCGCCGGCGATCTTGAGCTCGCGGCGGCCGGTGTCGATCTCGGTTACGCGATAGCCGTAGCGCACGGTGACGCCGCGATGGCGCCACCAGTCTGCCGGACGGAGCTCGATCTCGTGCGAGCCGGTCTCGCCGGCCAGCACCGAGGAGAGCAGCACGCGATTGTAAGCGAGCCGAGGCTCATCGCCGATGACGGCAACCGCGTAGCGGCCGAGTGCAGTCTTGGCGAGTTCATCGACCAGACGCGCAGCCGCCATACCGTTACCGACGATGACCAGGGGTTCACTCACAAGGCATCTCCTATTCGGCGGCCTGCGACTGTGCGCCGTAGGCCTCGGAAATCATGTAGCCGGACAACACGCCATAGGCGTCGGTCCAGGCGGTTGCGAGTTCAGGCGTCCAGGCTTCGCCGAGCCCCTTCTCCAGGGTCCACAGCAAGGTCGCGCCGACCACGGGATAGTGCTCGGCCTTGGCGCCGTAGGCGACGTGACGCTTGGCCAGCGCCGAGGCCGCGGGAAGGATCGTCTCGAGGTTCGACAGGCCACTGACGACAGCGGCGAGCATACCCATCAGCTTCTTGCGCTGCTCGGTCATGTCCTCGGGAAACATCGCGCGCACGGACGGCGCCACGTCGAACAAGCGGTCGTAGAACAGCACGGCGGCTGCCTCCGAAATCGGTGCGACCTTGGAAAAGCTTTGCTGCACGAGGGCGATCTGCTGGGGCGTCATGATGGTCTCCTGTCTGTTTCGGTCTGCCTTTGTCCGCGCCGTTGCGGAAAAAGTTCATGGATCAAACGTCATCAGAGCGACCTCTCCCCGCGTACGGGGAGAGGCAGGATTCGTAACGCGCGATTACACACGCGCTTCGGCAAGGCTTGGCGCGCCTTCAGCCTGCGGGCTGCGACGCAGGTAGAACCACCAAGTCAGTCCGAGGCAAACAGCATAGAACGTAAGGAAGATGGCGAGCGCGACCTGCGGCCCGCCCGTCATCGCGATCGATTTGCCAAAGCTGCTCGGGATCAGATAGCCGCCGACGGCACCGACCGCGCCGATGAAGCCGACAGCCGCGCCGCTCTCGATGCTCGCGGTTTTCAGCGCCAGCGCGCGCGCTGCATCGCCCTTGCCGCGCACCTTGAACAGGTTCTCTTCGCGGAAGATCGACGGGATCATGCGGTAGGTCGAGCCGTTGCCGATGCCCGTCGTCAGGAACAGGATCAGGAACATCGAAAGGAAGCCGGTGAAGTCCTTCTGCCCGACGAAGTACAGCACGCCGATCGTGGCCGCCGCCATCGCGATGAAATTCCAGAAGGTGATGATGGACCCACCGACCTTGTCGGCGAGCCAGCCGCCGAATGGCCGTGACAACGAGCCGACCAGCGGACCGAGGAAGGCGATCGAGATCGTGACCGTCGGAAACTGGGTCTTGATCAGCAGCGGGAACGCGGCGGAGTAGCCGATGAACGAGCCGAACGTTCCGATGTAGATGAAGGCCATGATCCAGGTGTGCCTGCGCTTGACGATGGCGAGCTGGTTCTTGATCGACGACTTGGCCGACGTGAGGTTGTTCATGAAGAACACCGCACCGAACACTGCGATCGCGATCGGCAAGACCCACATCAGGCCGGCGTTCTGGAGGTAGACTCCGCCGACCGGCGCGGCCTGGAACAGGTTGATGACGGCGAGCGTCATCAGGATCGGCGTGAGCAGCTGCACGCTGGAGACGCCGATATTGCCACCGGCCGCGTTCAGACCGAGCGCCCAACCCTTCATCCGGTCCGGGAAGAAGAAGGAGATGTTCGTCATGCTGGAGGCGAAATTGCCGCCACCGAGGCCCGCGGTCGACGCGATCAGCAGCATCAGCCAGAACGGCGTGTCGGGCTGACCGACGAAGTAGGCAAGCGCCAGCGTCGGGATGAACAGCACGGCAGCGCTGAAAATGGTCCAGTTGCGACCGCCGAACGTGGTGACAGCGAACGTATAGGGAAAGCGCATCAGGGCGCCGATCAGGCCCGGCACAGCCACGAGCTGGAACAGCTCGTCGGTCGAGTAGTGAAAGCCCGCCTGCGGCAGCTTGGTCGCGACGATGCTCCAGATCAGCCAGACGGAGAAGCCGATGTGCTCTGCGACGATCGACCAGATCAGGTTACGCCGGGCGACGGCTTTGCCGCCCGCATTCCAGAACGCCTCATCTTCGGGGCGCCAGTCAGAAATCCACGTCGGATTGCCTTCCCTCATTGGAAAAGTCCCTTTCACTAGGAAGCAGGACACCGACTGACGCGGGGGGCGCAAAGATGCGCGCTCGGGGAAGCCCCCGTTTTCGGCGGTGTCACGATTTGAATGATTGCTCGGTGACGGCGTCGATGGCGTCGAAAGCCTTAATTCAAGCTCCGTGCCAAATCGGACACGGCAAGAAAGGTAAATATTTGCAATGGCTTGCCTGTTGTGATGAAAAGATAATCACGCCCATAATTGCATCAAAAACTTGCGGACCGCTCATTTCTTGAATGCCGATTCGCCCGTTGATTGTGCGTCGCACAGGGCTTGGGCACGAGCCCGTTTTCGCGCCAGCGGGCTGCTGGAAAGGCTGATGCGATCTTCTCCAGGAGGGCTATCCCCTTCCAGCGCGGACAAAGTTCGGGCTCGGAATGCTGAGCGTCGTTGCCGGATCGTCTGGCACATCGATTGCTTCCATTCTGCTTAGTCAACGATGACTGACAGTGAGCCGGAGCGCCAAGCCACCGCAGGCCACTGGGAAGCCTGTTCGCTGGTCCGCCAAGGCGCGGTCATCGTGACGCTATCCCTTTGCGCATGGTCCTTATCCGGTACGCACGCCGTCCCACGGGGCGCGAAAGCTCACTGGTCTGACAAAGGCGTCGATCCGGCACGGGCAGGGTCGATCGCGCACATGAGCAAAGGAGCTGTTGATGTCGTATCTCGCACCTTCGGAATTCGTCACCAAGATGGTGGACGCAGGCGAATCCAAGATCTTCATGTCCACCAGGGATACGGTTATCCGCGCCTATATGGCCGGCGCTATCCTGGCGCTGGCCGCCTGGTTCGCCGTCACGATCAACGTCAACACCGGCCAGCCGATCGTCGGCGCGCTGCTGTTTCCGGTCGGATTCTCGATGCTCTATCTGTTGGGCTTTGACCTCCTCACTGGCGTGTTCGTGCTCGCGCCGCTCGCGCTGATCGACAAGCGGCCCGGGGTCACGCTCGGCGGCGTGCTGCGGAACTGGGGCCTTGTCTTCATCGGCAATTTCGGTGGGGCGCTCACCGTCGCCTTCATGATGGCGTTCGTCACGACGTTCGGCTTCACCCAGGATCCCGACAAGGTCGGCACGGCCATCGGCAATATCGGTGAAGGCCGAACGCTGGGCTACGCAGCGCACGGCGCGGCCGGCATGGCGACGCTGTTCATCCGCGGCATGCTCTGCAACTGGATGGTCTCGACCGGTGTCGTCGGTGCGATGATCTCCACCACGGTGCCCGGCAAGGTCATCGCGATGTGGATGCCGATCCTGGTGTTCTTCTACATGGTGTTCGAGCATTCCGTGGTGAACATGTTCCTGTTCCCGTCAGGCCTGATGCTCCACGCCAAATTCTCGATCATGGATTATTTCATCTGGAACGAGATCCCGACCGTGCTGGGCAATCTCGTCGGCGGCCTCGCCTTCACTGGCCTCACGCTCTACACGACGCACGTGCTGACGAAGCCGAAGCGCCAGCCGGCAGTCAGCAGTTCGACCCGCGCTGCGGCCTGATTGGATTGCACGTCAACAAGGGAGCCTTGCCTGATAAGGTGAGGCTCCCTTTGCATTGGTGGCGAGGATGGGCCGGGGCTTGCGAATTTCGATCGGGCAGCACTCCGACAAGGGGCGCAAGCCGGTCAATCAGGACTTTCACGGCGCCCTTATCCCGGCGGAGCCGCTGTTGAGCCTGAAGGGGATCGCCGTCGTCCTGGCCGACGGCATCTCGAGCAGCGCGGTGAGCCAGGTGGCGAGCGAGTCCGCGGTCAAGAGCTTCCTGACCGACTATTACTGCACATCCGAGTCCTGGACGGTGAAGACCTCGGCGCGACGGGTGCTGGAGGCCACGAATTCATGGCTCCACGCCGAGACGCGCCGCAGCCAATACGCCTACGATCGCGACAAGGGCTATGTCTGCACCTTCACGGCAATGGTCGTCAAATCGACCACGGCCCATATCTTTCACGTCGGCGATTGCCGGATCTACCGCGTCGCCGGCAAGGCGCTCGAACAGCTCACCGAAGACCACCGCATCATCGCCTCGTCGGATCGGACCTATCTCGGCCGCGCACTCGGGATCAACCCGCAAATCGAAATCGACTATCAGGCTCTCGATATCGAGCAAGGCGACATCTTCCTGCTGGCCACCGACGGCGCCTACGAATTCGTCGATCATCGCTTTGTCACCAGCACACTCGATGCCTATGCCGGCGATCTCAATGGCGCAGCGAAATCCATCGTCGAGGAAGCCTGTCGGCGCGGCAGCGACGACAACATCACCGTCCAGATCCTGCGGATCGACGAGGTGCCACAGACCGGCTCATCCGACATGTTTGGCAGCACGGCCGAACTGCCGCTTCCGCCGCTGCCGGAGCCGCGGGCGCTGTTTGACGGCTACCGGATCGTCCGGGAGGTGCACGCTAGCAGCCGCAGCCACATCTATCTTGCGGTCGACACCGAGACCGACGAGATGGTCGCCTTGAAGATTCCCTCAATCGATCTTCGCGACGACCCCGCTTATCTGAAGCGCTTTCTGATGGAGGAATGGATCGCGCGTCGCATCGACAGCCCGCACGTCCTGAAACCCCGCGCGCGGTCCAAACGACGCAACTACCTCTACGTCGCGACCGAGTTCATCGAGGGACAGACGCTGCGGCAGTGGATGCTGGACAATCCGCGTCCCGACCTCGAGACGGTGCGCGGCATCGTGGATCAGATCGCCGCGGGCCTGCGCGCCTTCCATCGCATGGAGATGCTGCATCAGGACCTCAGGCCCGACAACGTCATCATCGACAAGACCGGCACCGCGAAGATCATCGATTTCGGGGCGGTCAAGGTCGCCGGAATCGTCGAGGCGGCACCAGATCCGGCCGACGCTGAAATCCTCGGCACGGTGCAGTACACCGCGCCGGAATACTTCCTCGGCGAAGGCGGCTCGCCCCGATCGGACATGTTCGCGCTGGCGACCATCTGCTACCAGATGCTGACCGGAGAGCTGCCATATGGCGCCCAGGTCGCCCGCATCAGGGGACGATCGGACGCATGGAAGCTCAGATATCGTCCGGCCAGCCACGACGACCGCGCCGTTCCGGTCTGGATCGACGGCGCGCTGCGCAAGGCGCTGCATCCCGATCCCAACAAGCGCCACGAGGATTTGTCCGAATTCACCTACGAGCTCAGGATCCCGAACCCGGCCTATCTCAGCACGCGGACCACGCCCCTGATCGAGCGCAATCCGCTGCTGTTCTGGAAGCTGACCACGGTGACCCTGGCCTGCGCCGTCGTCGTTCTGCTCGCGCTCTTGCACGGGCGCTAGATTTGTCCCGGTCAGGCCGGCTCGGCCGCCTTCGTCCCCAGCGGCTTGGGCGCGATGCCGCCGCCCGGCTTGAGGTGGAATTCGTAGGTCATCAGGTGCCATTGCCCGTTCGCCTTGGTGCCGTCGGGCATCGCCGGATCGTTGCGCGGCTCGACCTTGGCGACGAGGTCGTCCTTGACCCCGAACACCACGTCGGAATCGAGATATTTGTCGCCGTCCATGAAGACGTGGGTGATCAGCGGCTCGTGGCCCTTTGCGTTGACCAGGAAGTGCACATGCGCCGGGCGCATCGGATGCCGCTTGGTCTGCACGATCATCTCACCGACCGGGCCATCGGTCGGGATCGGGTAGCTGCAGGGCAGGATCGTGCGGAAGAAGAAGCGGCCATCGCTGTCGGTGATGAAGCGCGCCCGCGCCGAGGCGCCGACCTCGTCATAATTCGCCTTCTGGGAATCGTAGAAGCCGTCATCGTCGGCATGCCAGACGTCGACAGGAACGTCTGCGAGCGGCTTGCCGTGGAGATCGGTGACGCGGCTCTGCACGAACATCCGCTCGCCCGTGAGATTGTTTGGCGAGATGTCGGTACCGTGGGCGGTGATCTTGTGCTCGCCGACATAGAACGGGCCGAGCACCGTGGTCTGGGTCGCGCCATCGCGGTCGCGGTGGTTGACGGCATCGACCAGCATGGAGACGCCGAGCACGTCGGAGAGCAGGATGAACTCCTGGCGGGTGTCGGTGCATTTCTGGCCGGTGCGGGTCAGGAAGTCGATGGCGTATTCCCATTCCTCGAAGGTGAGACCGGTCTTGCTCACGTAATCGTGCAGCGACTTCACCAATTCCTGGAGCAGGAATTTTGCCCGCGGATTTGGCGTGTTGTCGAAGCTCTTGACGACGGCTTCGGTGAGCTCGCTCTCGTTGAACTGGGTCATGATGCGCTGCCTTGCGTTTTTCTCGTTGGCCCCATTACAGGTCCTGGGGGCTTCCTTGGAGGCGTTCCAGATTGGAGCCTACACCAGTAGGCGGCCTCGCGTTAAGCGCGACCCGCTTGGAATGGGGTCCCCATTTCGGCTATCACGTCCATGAGAAACTGCCCGGAGGAACTGATGCTCGCCCCTACCCCCGCCTCGCCCGAATCCGTGGGCATGTCCAAGGCCGCGCTCGACCGCGTCGATGCCCATCTGAAGAACCGATACATCGATGCCGGCCGTTTCCCCGGCACGCATCTTTTGGTCTACCGCCGCGGCAAGGTCGCGCACAGCTCGGTCCAGGGCTTTGCCGATGTCGAGCGCAAGGCGCCGGTCAAGGACGACACCATCTACCGCATCTATTCCATGACCAAGCCGCTCACCAGCGTCGCCTTCATGATGCTGGTCGAGGAAGGCCTCGTCGCGATCGACGAGCCTGTCGCCAAATACATTCCGGAATGGAAAAATCTTGGCGTGTTCGTCGCCGGCACCTCGCCCAACTTCCTGACCCGGCCGCCGTCCCGGCCGATGCTGATCGTCGACCTCTTGCGCCACACGTCGGGGCTCACCTATGGCTTCCAGCAGCGCTCCAATGTCGATGCCGCCTATCGCGCCGAGAAGATCGGCGAAGTCGAGAAAGCCGGCACGCTCCAGACCATGATCGAGAGCCTTGCCAAAATCCCGCTCGAATTCTCGCCGGGCGAGGCGTGGAATTACTCGGTCTCGACCGACGTGCTCGGCTACCTCGTCGGCGAGATCTCGGGCATGCCGTTCGAGCAGTTCCTGAAAACACGGATTCTCGATCCGCTCGGCATGATCGACACCGACTTTCACGTGCCGGCCTCGAAGGCGCACCGCTTCGCCGCCTGCTACAACGCCGATCCCGCGGGTGGATTCACCTTCCACGCCGGCCAGCGCCGCGAGGGCCTGACGCTCCAGGACGATCCGGCCAAGAGCTCTTTCCTGTCACCGCCCTCCCTCATCTCTGGAGGCGGCGGGCTGTGCTCGACGATGGCCGACTATCTCACCTTCTGCCGCGCGCTGCTGAACGGTGGCGAGCTTGGCGGCGTCCGCCTGATTGGGCCGAAGACGCTGGCGCTGATGACGAGCAATCATATTCCGGGCGGACAGGCGCTGCCGGAAATGTCGCGCTCGCTGTTCTCGGAAGCCACCTATAACGGCATCGGCTTTGGTCTCGGCTTCGCCGTGACAATGCGCCCGTCCGAAACCCTGATCGCCGGCAGCCCCGGCGAATACAATTGGGGCGGTGCCGCCACGACCTCGTTCTGGATCGACCCGGCAGAAGAGCTGATCACGATCTTCATGACGCAGGTGCTGCCGTCGAGCGCCTATCCGCTTCGCCGTGAGCTGCGCAGCATGGTCTACGCCGCGATCACCGAGAGCAATCTGTAAGCTGCTTTTGCACTGCAACCTGCGCGCCGCGCAGACGCCGGCGCG
The DNA here is from genome assembly GCF_049949285.1 of Bradyrhizobium ganzhouense. Classification (NCBI taxonomy): domain Bacteria; kingdom Pseudomonadati; phylum Pseudomonadota; class Alphaproteobacteria; order Hyphomicrobiales; family Nitrobacteraceae; genus Bradyrhizobium; species Bradyrhizobium ganzhouense. The sequence continues at coordinate 2,908,077 of NZ_CP181318.1, read as the reverse complement.
CAAGCCCTCTGAAAAGTGCAGTGGCGGAACACCGGCGCTGCATTATGCTTCGCCTGTCCGGCGCCGTCGCGCCGGGGCCAGGGATATCCCCGTTTGTCAAAGCTCACCCTGCCGGTCCGGCTCGCTCTCCTGGTCGCGGGAACGATGTTGCCGCTGATCGTCTTCGCGGTCGGCATCGCCGTCTACAATTACAGGCAGGACCGCAGCGACGCGACCCGTCGCGTGCTGGAGAACGTGCGCAGCATGCGCCTGGTGCTGGATTCCGAGGTGCAGCGGATGACCGGCGGATTGCAGGTTCTGGCGCTCACGAATTCGCTGCGCAACGATGACTTCGTCAATTTTCGAACAATCGCGCTCGGCTTCCTTGAGCAATATGGCAAGGGCGGCCTGGTGCTGGTCTCCGACAGCAAGGGACGCATCCTGTTTTCTTCCACGACGGAAGACACGGCGAGCCTGCCGCCACGTAGCAACATCGCGATCGTGGAGAAGTTGTTCTCGACCAAGGCGCCGCAATATTCCGACCTGTTCAACGGCGCCTACAACCATCGGCAGGTTCTCACCGTCGAAGTTCCGGTGTTCCACGATGGCGAAGTGGTCTACGACCTCTGCTTCAGCCCGCCGATCGGCATTTTCCAGAACCTCGTCGAGAAGCAACGGCCCGACAAGGAGTGGACGGTCTCCCTGCTCGACACTACGGGCACCGTGTTCGCCCGCGTGCCCAATCCGAGCGAAACCTTCGGCAAGCGCGCTTCGCCCTCGCTCTACACGGAAATGTTTCGCAGCGACGAGGCTGCACTCTCGTCGGTCTCGCTCGACGGCATTCTGCTCGCGTCCGCCTATACGCGATCGCATCTGACCGGCTGGACCGTCGCCGCCGGCGTTCCGGAGAGTTCGCTGATCGCACCGCTCTGGCGCAACATCGCGATCACCAGCCTGATCGGCGGCGTGCTGCTGCTGATCGGCCTGACCTTTGCAGTCAGGATGGCGACCACGATTGCGCGCGGCGAGATGCTGCACGATCTGCTGATCGAGGAGCTCAACCACCGCGTCAAGAACACGCTGGCGCTGATGCAGGCGATCGCGGTGCAGACGTTTCGCAGCGCCAGCCGCGACGAGCGGACCAAGTTCGAGGGGCGTCTCGGCGCGCTCGCCGAGGCACATAATTTGCTCAGCCAGGAGAAATGGGCCGGCTCGGAGCTGCGCGACGTGATCGCGCGCGCGCTGCAGCCGTTCCTGCTCACAAGTCCCGATCGCATCCGCATGGCCGGCCCCGCCGTGCCACTGTCGCCGCGGCTTGCCGTGGTGCTCTCGATGATCGTGCATGAGATCGCGACCAACGCCGCGAAATACGGCGCGCTGTCCAACGAGACCGGCCGGGTGACCCTGGACTGGGAGATTGTGGAAGATACGCCCAAACCGCGGCTCCGGCTAATCTGGACCGAGACTGGCGGCCCGCCGGTGACCGCACCGGTGCAGCGCGGCTTCGGCTCGCGCCTGATCGAGCGCAGCGCGCGCGACCAGCTCGGCGGCGAGGCAACGGTCGACTTCCTGCCGCGCGGCGTCGTCTGCACGGTGATTTGCGCGCTGGATGAAACGCGATGAACGACGATTGCAGATGGGCGAAGTCCCATTGCCGTGCGAAGGTCCTTGCTGTGTCATATCGTCATCGGAGAATCGCAAGATGAACACGAGGGATCAAAAATCGCCAGGGCATGGCCGCAGCTGCAGCTGTTGCGATCCGAAATGGTCGCGACGCGGCTTTCTTGCGGGATTCGGCGCACTTGGCCTGGCTTCGACCCTCCCGTCCGTTACGGCACTCGGCCAAACCAGGCCAACGCTGATCGATACTCATCTGCATTTCTATCCGCCCGAATATCAAAAGCTCTGGCTCGGCTACGAGGACGCGCGCAAGCAGCCACATTTCCCGGGTCAGGTCGCATGGACCCGCGAGAAGCTGGTCGAGGATATGGACAGCAACGGGGTTCGCACCGGCATCCTGTCGGTCGCCTCCACCCCCGGCGTGTGGTTCGACCTCGGGCCTGCGGAAGCCGGGCGGCTCGCGCGGATCTGCAACGACTATGCGGCGGAGATGATGCGCGACCATCCGGGCCGCTTCGGCCTGTTTGCGACCTTGTCGATGCTGGACACCGACGCCACGCTCAAGGAGATCGAATACGCGTTCGACACATTGAAGGCGGACGGGATTGGATTGCAGACGAGCTACGGCGACAAATGGCTCGGTAATGCCGCTTACAGGCCGGTGCTCGAGGAGCTCAATCGCCGCAAGGCGGTCGTCTATGTGCATCCGTTGGTCGCGAACTGCTGCAGTGCTCTCAGCGTCGGCACGTTTCCGGCGGTGATCGAAGTCCCGCACGACACCACGCGCACGGTGACGAGCCTGCTGCTCAGCGGCTCATTTGCCCGCTATCGCGACATCAAATGGCTGTTCTCGCACGCCGGCGGCACGATCCCGATGATGGCCGGGCGGATCAACTCGTTCTACGGCGCGCGGGCCGACCTGAAGGAATTTGCGCCGGAGGGGATCGAGGGCGAGCTGCGCCGTCTTCATTACGACACCGCTAACGCAACGTTCGCGCCGTCAATGGCGGCGCTGCTTAAGCTCGTGCCTGCTTCGCAGATCACCTACGGCACCGACTACCCCTATTTCGGCTTTGGCCAGTTTGCACAATTGCAGAAGCTTGGCCTCTCAACAGTGGATCTTGATGCCGTCGGCCACGAGAATGCGACGCGCCTCATTCCGAGGTTGCGCGCTTAGTCTCGCAAGCCGGACGCGCGCCCTACCCGATCGTCTGCAGCGCCGGGAACGTCTCCAGCAGCCAGATGCTCACATTGGAGACCGCGCCGGTGAGGAAGCCGATGCCGGTGATGACCATCAGCACGCCCATGGCACGCTCGACATTGACGAGCTGGCCCTTCATGCGCGCGAACAGTTTTGAGAACTGCTCGATCATCAGGGCTGCGATCAGGAAGGGAATGCCGAGGCCGGCGGAATAGACCGCGAGGAGCCCCGCGCCCTTCGTTACCGTGGCCTCGGCCGCGGCGATCGACAGGATCGCGGCGAGGATCGGGCCGATGCAAGGCGTCCAGCCGAAGGCGAAGGCGAGCCCCATCACATAGGCGCCCCAGAGGCCGACAGGTTTTGGCGCGGTCAGGCGCCCCTCGCGCATCAACAGGCCGATCCGCGTCAGCCCGAGGAAGTGCAGGCCCATAATGATGATGACGATGCCGGCCAGGATCGACAGCTCCGCCGACCAGGCGCGGATCAGTCCGCCGATCAGCGAGGCGCTGGCACCGAGCGCCACGAACACCGTGGAGAATCCGAGTACGAACAGCAGCGCCGCCATCATGATCGCGCGCTTGGAGGCCGAGGCCGGCTTATCGCTCTCGACATGCTCGATCGTGGCGCCGGTGAGATAGATCAGATAGGGCGGGACCAGGGGCAGCACGCACGGCGAGAGGAAGCTGACGAGGCCGGCAATCAGCGCCGCCGTGATCGAAACATTTTGCATGATGCAGTCGGAGCCATCCCGGGCCCTCGGGCTGGACGCGGGAAATGCGCACGCAACCGGGGCCGAACCGGCTCTGGTGTAGCCGATACCGGGGAATGCGCAACAGAGGCGCGATCAAACCAGGGCTCCTCCCGATGCCGTCTGCGATCACAGATGCGGCATCGGGACGCGCACAAACCTCGCCAAAAAGCGAGATCAGCGGCGCGCGGCTACTTCACCACGCGGAGCAGCGGACGCCGGGGCTGGTCCTGCGTCTGCTTGGAGGGGGGCAGCGGTTCGCTGGCAGCGCTCCGCAGCATTTCGTCGCACAGCGCCTTGAGGTCGGCACTGTCAATTCCTTTGAGCTTCATCCTGACATCGAGGATGACGATCGAGAGCAGCTCAGCCGACTCACGGCTGTTGCTCTCATTGAGGACCTTGCGGCACTCCTCGAGCGTCTCGAGCACCGACTGCAACTGTTCGTCTGAATGCGACACGGCGTTCTTTCCGTTAATTCGGGCTGCGAGACGTGCTTGAAACGATCCCCTCGGCCCCCATAGAGAGCCAAGGATAGCATGAGGACTCAGTGCCCTCGAATATGATTTCAGTGTGTTTCCGCGTCGAATCCGCGATTCCAGACAGCATCACCACGCGGTGCAGGTCGGAACGGTGAGAGGTGAAACGCTTAAAGCTAAAGCACCTGGGCCCGCGCGATCGATCCATCCCGCGAACTCGCGCGGCATTTCGCACGCCCTCCGGTCCGCATGGACCCGGCAATCCCGCAGCCATGGTAAGGCTCGCAACGGAACGCACGCGTACCCCTCTTCCGGGCGACAAATAGCCCGCTTCCCGATCCCAATCACACTAAAATACCACTTCGGGCGCGGTAAGTATGGCGTTCAAAACTCACCGTTCCCCAACCCGTCGTGGTTGTGGTTTGCGCTAGATTCTGCCAGTTTAGCGACCCGAAGGGACTTGTATGCACTCCTTGGCGGAAAGGGGCGTTCCACTGGAGGAACGCCTAAAGACAAACATCAGCGGCCTCTCCGATTGGGATGCGGCCCGCATCTTCTTGGAAGTCGTTCGATGCGGCAGTTTCCGCTCGGCGGCCGAACGCTTGTCCTTGTCGATCAACGCCGTTCGCCGACGAATCGATGATTTCGAGCGCCAGACCGGCACCACACTGTTCACCCGTGACGTCCACGGCACCCATCTCACCGACGAAGGCGCGCTGGTGGTCTCCGCTGTCGAGCGCATGGAGGCGGCCGCCTTCGACGTGCTGCGCACCAGCGATTCGACCGCCAACGCCCTCACCGGCGAGGTCCGCGTCGCCGTCACCGAGGGATTGGGCACCTTCTGGCTCGCCCCACGGCTGGTGGAATTCCAGCAGGCCTATCCGAAGGTCCTGGTCGACCTGCATTGCGCGATGCGCTCGGCGGACGTCTCCCGTCACGAGGCCGACGTCGCCATCCATCTGTCGCGGCCGGCGGCGCTCGACGTCAAGCTGGTGCGGCTCGGCCGCATGCATTTGATGTTCTGGGCTTCTGAAAAATACCTTGAGAAACACGGCACGCCGCGCTCGGCCCTCGAATTGATCAAGCACCGCCTGGTGCTGCAATTCGCCGACCAGCTCGCCGCCAAGGAAACATTTGAGAGCTTCTTCCCGGGCGTTCCGGAACGTGACCTTCTGGTCATGAAGACCAACGTCTCAAGCGCCAACTACTGGGCTGTCGCGAATGGCGCCGGAATCGGCGTATTCCCGAGCTATGCCATTGCGCTTGGCGGGAAATTGATTCCACTGGAGGTCGAATTGAACCGACCGCTGGATATCTGGTTGTCCTACCACCCTGGTAGTGGCCGGATTCCCCGCGTGCGGCACATGATTGATTGGCTGATCGAAGCTTTCAATCCAGCTCGGTTCCCGTGGTTTAAGGAAGAATTTGTGCACCCGCATGAATTCAAGGACTCGTATATGGGCGAACCCCTGACCCAGCTCTTCGGGGGATTTTCAACCGAAGAACAAAGGTGAAAACCAAAATGAAAGCAGCGGCGAAGAGAATGAAGCAGCGCAGTGCCGGCAAGCCGGACATTGAGCTTGGCAAGCGGATTCGCTTGCGGCGCGTCGAGATGAAGATCTCGCAGGCCGAGCTCGGCGAAAAGCTCGGCGTGAGCTTCCAGCAGGTCCAGAAGTACGAGAAAGGCGTCAATCGCGTCGGCGCGGCTCGGCTTCAGCAGATCGCCTCCGCTCTCGATGTGCCCGTGACCTTCTTCTATGACGGCGACAACAAGGCTCGCGAAGTCGAAAGCCTCCTGTTCCTGGACTCGGCTTTCAGCCTCCGCCTGCTGCGCGCCTACAGCAAGATCAAGGATCAGACGGTGCAGCGTCAGCTCGTCTCGCTGATGGAATCGATCGCGGCGAACGAAGCCTGATCGATCGACGGTCTGGCCATCACGGCCAATGTTCAATCCGCCGCGTCACGGGGGCGCGGCCGGATTGGGCGAGGCCTGTTGGCAGGATGAGGCCTGATTGGCTGGCCAAGGGCTTGCGCACCTTACGCGCGGCCTTCGATTTTTGGGGCGGCTTGGCCGCCCCTTTTTTTGGCGTTTTATCGCCATTCGCCGCGGTTTACGCGAACCCGTCCCAATCTTGTTGCGACCTAATCGAGAGCCTCCGCGTGGACGTACGGGGACCTCGATATGCACTGCTTAATGGGACCGCAACCCTGATGCCCTAGCTTCCCGCCGATTTCGCGAATCGGCGCACGCAGCAGCGGCCGGGAATTGCCTGATGGGGAAAACCAGACAGATGTCGAAACGCCATGCCGTGATCATTGCCATGGGCCTCCTCGCCAGCACCGCTGCGCTCGCGCAGACCGAGACCACGGGCCAGGCTGGCCCCAAACCCGCCGCCCCCAAAGCTGCCACTGCGGCACCGGCTTCGACTGCCGAGAGCCGCTCGGCCGCAGCACTCGCGCTGACGCATGAGCCGGCTTATGACGAAGGCACCGCCCAGCGCATCAAGGACGCGGCGCTGAGCTATTCCGATCTCGCGGTGCGCGGCGGCTGGCCGGCGATTCCTGCGGACGCCAAGTTTGCGCTCGGCGTCCAGGGCGCCAATGACGACCTCCTCCGCAAGCGGCTGATCCTCTCGGGCGACCTCGCTGCCGAGAAGGCGAGCGGCGCTTTCGACCACGATCTCGCCGACGGCGTGATGCACTTCCAGGCCCGCCACGGTCTTGCGCCGACGGGCACGATGACGCCGCGCACGCTCGCGGCCATGAACGTCACGGTGCAAAAGCGCATCCGCCAGCTGGAGGCGTCGCTCGAGCGGCTCGAAAACACCAATTTCAGCTTCGGCCCGCGCTATGTCGTCGTCAACATCCCCGCCGCCTTCGCCGAAGCGGTCGAGAACGACGTCGTGGTGCGGCGTTATCGCGTCATCGTCGGCAAGACAGAAAAGCCGTCGCCGACGCTGACGGCCCAGATCACCGGCGTGGTGCTGAACCCGACCTGGACGGTGCCGTCCTCGATCGCCAAGACCGAGATCTCCGCGCATATGCGCAAGGACCCGACCTATCTGTCGCGCATGCACATGGAGGTGCTCGACGGCCACGACAATCCGATCGATCCGCATTCGGTCGACTGGTCGGGCACACACACGCCGAACTTCACCGTGCGCCAGCAGAACGGCACCTTCAACGCGCTCGGCGCAGTGAAGATCGACATGCCGAACTCCTATTCGGTCTACATGCACGACACCAACCAGCGCAATCTGTTCAGCGATGACTACCGCTTCGATTCCCATGGCTGCTCCCGCGTCGACAATGTGCGCGACCTCGCCGCCTGGCTGCTCAAGGACCAGCCGAAATGGAGCCGTGCCGCGATCGACGCTGAGATTGCCACCGGTCAGCATCAGGAGGTCGCCATGGCGAGGAAGGTGCCGGTGGCGTGGATCTATCTGACGGCGTGGATGACCAGGGACCAGACCATCCAGTTCCGCAACGACGTCTATAACCAGGACGAGCAGTTGCTGGAGGCGACCGCCGAAGAAGCCGCGTTCTTCAGCAATGCCGGCAACCATCCGCTGACCGCGCATATGGCGCAGTAGGCATGCAATCGCGGCACGGGCGGATGCAGAGCCCCTTGCCCTGTCGCGGTTGACCCGGCCCTCGCCATAGTCGCACATTGCGCCTCGCCCATGACAAGCGAGCGCGCGATGACTGACCTCTCCCATCAAACTCCCTACGCCGACGGCAAGATCATCACACAGATCACCGACGGCGTCGGTGTGATCACCTTCAACAATCCCGACAAGCGCAACGCGATGTCGCTGGAGATGTGGGAGGGATTTGGCGAGGCGCTGACGAGCCTGCGCGACGACGACACGGTGCGCGTCGTGATCCTGCGCGGCGCCGGCGGCAAGGCGTTCGTCTCCGGCGCCGATATCAGCCAGTTCGAGAAAACCCGCCACAATGCGGCGGCGTCCGAGGAATACGGCAAGCGCAGCGCCGCCCAGCGCGCGCTGCTCGCCGATTACCCGAAGCCGACGATTGCCTGCATCCAGGGTTTTTGCCTCGGCGGCGGCATGCAGGTCGCGATGCTCGCCGACATCCGCGTCGCCGCGCATGACAGCCAGTTCGGCATCCCTGCCGCCAGGCTCGGCATCGCCTATGGCTATGACGGCTTGAAGCATCTGGTGTCGCTGGTCGGCCCGTCCTGGGCGCGGCTCCTGATGTACACGGGCATGCGCATCGATTCCGCCGAAGCGCTGCGCATCGGCCTCGTCGAACGCGTGATCCCGGACGATCAGCTCTGGGGCGAGACGATGGCCATCGCCACAACGATCTCGCAGAACGCACCGCTTGCGATCAAGGCCGCCAAGATCACCATCGCGCAGGTGCTGAAGGACGAAAGTGCGCGCGACATGGCCGCGATCAAGGCGATCGGCACGGCCTGCATGGACTCGGCGGATTTTCGCGAGGGCCGGCAGGCCTTCATGGAGAAGCGCAAGCCGCAGTTTTCGGGGCAGTAGCCCCGGAATCCGGTCGCGCCACTAAAAAACTCGATCACAATGAATTCTGGCAACAAAGGCTGTGCTAGCCCCTCTGCTTTCTGAATGAGTTCTTCACGACGATCTTGTCACCGCGAAACTGAAACAGGTCGCAACCGGCGACTTCAATTCGGTTGCCGCTCTTGTCGGTGCCCGAGAAAATCCACTCGGAAGCGCCCCGCTCACCGCTGACGAAATGCCGGGCGTCCATCCAGCGGGCGTCAGGGTAGATCTGCCAGGCGCGTTGAAAGCCGCGGCGAACGTCGTCGTACCCACGAAATGAGGTGCCGACCACATCCGGGCCGGCGTTGGCCTCGAAGACGCAATCTTCCGTCATGTAGGACATCAGCGCGTCGATGTCGTGCCTGTTCCACGCATCGGCGAAAGCCTGGAGGATTTGTTCGGTCATTTCGGCCATGGACATACCCGGAAAGTCTGAAGAGGTCAGGCGGCGTCTGCGAGACGCGCCAGCGCGAGATGGTCGTACAGGAAGCCGGCCATCAGGTCTTCCAGAGGCGCTATGCGGCCATCGGCTGCGGCGGACGGCGCGCTGCGCAGATAAAAGTGATTGGCGTCGGGGACACGGACAAACAGGCTGCCGAGGCCGACTCCGTCGAAATGGGCGCGCATTTCATCGATGCCACCGAGGATAACCGGAAGGTCGCTCTCGCCATACGAGACAAACGCGGCGGGCAGGTGAGCGCGCGACTTCAAATTTGCCTGCATAGTGGGGCCGGCAATGCGACCCGACAGCGCAATGACGGCTGCCACGGGTGCCTGTTCGGCGAAAGCCGAGTTGAGCGCAATTGCCGCGCCCGCGGAGAAGCCGCCGACGGCAATTCGCGCAACATCGACGCCGAAGTGCCCCGACCGACTGCGCACGAAATTGACCGCCATGGTCATGTCGTCGGTTGCGGCCTCCAGTGTGTCGTTCATCATCTCTGCTGTACTCGGCGGAAGACCCAAGAGACTGCGCACGAAATCGATGCGGTCACGGTTCTGCGGCTGGCCTGGCAGCAGAATGGGCGTGACTCCAGGATCGGGCGCTTCCTGCATCAGTCGATAGTCGATGGAGAAGCAGACATAGCCGCGCCGCGCGAATTCGAGGCAGTATTCCGCCATCGCGGTGCTCGGATTCTCTCCCTCGAAGACCTCGACACCCTTGGAGCCCCGGTGAAATGCGCCGCCGAAAGCCAGGATGAGCGCCGGCCGCGGCGTCGTCCGACCGTCTTGCGGCTGATAGACGTCGAGCTTGAGCGCGCGATAGCGTGACGGCCCCCGCCCGGCAACGTAGTCAACGCCGCCAAAGCCGTAAGTCACATCTTTGGTGACACCCACCTCGTAGATCTTGTCGACGAAAGGCTGCGAAGCATGCGGGCGAGACGGGGCCATCATCGTGATCTCCTTGGTGTCGGCTCAAAGGGTTTTCGCCGGGCCGGTACTGCCGCGCACGATCAGTTCGGTGGCTAGTTCGATATGTTCGAGCCCATCGCGTCCAGCGAGCCGCCCTATCAGGCATTCGGCGGCAAGGCGGCCCATCTCGTCGGCGGGCGTGCGCACCGTGGTGATGGCGGGATTCATCGCCGCCGCGATGTCGAGGTCGCCATAACCGACCACGGATACGTCTCCGGGAACCGAGAGGCCGCGCGCGGCGCATTCCATCATGGTGCCAGCGGCGAGAAGATCATTGGCGCAGATCACAGCAGTCGCCTTGGGAAAGCGTACCTGAACGGTGCGAAAAGCGTTACGGCCGTCCTGCAATCCGCTGCCGCCGGCATAGATCACGCGATCGGCGGTAAATTGCAGGTCGCGCTTGGCGAACGCCTCCTGGATGCCGGCCAGCCGTTCGCGTTCGCGGTCGCTGACGTTGAGAAAAGCCATCGTCGCGACGATGTCGCGGTGACCGAGATCGAGGAGATGATTGATGACCGGCTGGATTGCCTTGCGATGATCGAACCCGACTGAGGCAATAGTCTGGTCGTAGGACCAGGTGATGACGAACGGTTTCTTGAGATCTCGCAGGAGCGGGAGCAGCGCCGGATCGTGCTGCATGCCGACCAGAATGAAGCCGTCGACGCCCTGGCGCATCATCGAGCGCACCGCGGCAAGCTCGGTGGCCTCGCTAAAATCGGAGACGGCCAGCAGCAGCGTATAACCGTGCTTCGCAATCTCGCACTGGAGGCCCTCCACCGTGCTGGCGAAGTAAGCGTGGCGCAATGCGGGCATCACCGCACCGATCACCATGCTGCGGTTCTTGCGCAACGAGCGCGCGAGGCCGTCTGGAATGTAGTTGAGCCGGGTAGCGGCGTCGGTGACGCGCTTGAGCGTCTCGCCATTCAGCAGGTTCGGCGCATTGAAGGCGCGCGAGACGGTCGCCGGCGACACAGCGGCGAGACGGGCGACTTCCGCGAGGCGGCTGGTTCCAGACGTCTTGATGGTGCCGGGCATAGTCTATGATAACAATTTCAGTGAGCCATAGGCGTAACGGGAGACCGTCAGGAAGTCAAGCATTGGCCTGAGTTGAGCGAAAAATAGGCTGCTTCTCGGGATTTCGAAGGCGGATTGCCGTAAATTCGACCGTCGTCGCTCTTGACGAAATCAGCTGCGTAGGACTGAATTATGAAATTGATTTCATGTTCGGTGAGGCAAAGTCATGGGCAAGCGCAGCTACTTCCCCGGTTGGAGCGTGGTGATCGGGTCCGGCGTTGGGATTGCCTTCGGCTCCGTGCCGTTCTTCGCCGCGGGATTTGCCTTGCTCGCGAGCGCGATGGCCAAGCAGTTCGGCTGGACCCAGCCCGACGTCGCCAAAGCGGCATCGATCTATCTGTTCATGCAGATGTTGGCCTATCCCCTTTGTGGCCTGCCGCTCGACCGTTGGGGTTCACGCCGCTTCGCGATGCTGAGCATCGCGCTGTTCGCGGTGTCGCTGGTTTTGCTCAGCCGGATCGGTGATTCGCTGACGCAGCTCTATCTTGCCTTCGCCTTCATGGGCTTTATCAGCGCCGGCACCAACGTGGTGTCGTACGCCAGAGCAATCGCCCTTTGGTTCAATCGCAAGCGCGGCTTCGCACTCGGCCTTGCCGCAAGTGCACAAGCCATCGGCTCTTTCCTGATCCCGGTGCTCGCACATCGGCTAATCGACGCATACGGGTGGTCGTTCAGCCTTATCGCCTTTGCGGCCTTTGAGATTGTCGTTTGCTTGCCGCTCGTTGGTCTTCTGATCAAGGATAGTCCGGAACCTTACGGTCTCTTGCCCGACGGCGACCGTGAGCCGGACCGGAAAGCGCCGATGCGAGCTGTTGATGACAGCATGCCTACCAATGCGATCCTGCGCACCGCGGTGTTCTGGAAACTCGCAATCAGCTTCGCGATCATGGGCATGACATTCTACGCCATCGCGCCCAACATCGTTTACATCTTGACCAAGAAGGCCGGCATGAGCGTAGGCGACGTCGCCATGATTCAAGCGGCGTCAGGCATCGCGGTGCTGTTCGGTCGGATCGGATTCGGCTATCTGCTCGATCGTATCCACGCGCCGATCGTCGGCTTGATCGCGTTGGCGCTGACTGCGGTCTGTGCCGCAACTTACTCGCTCAGCGCAATGCCGGCACTGATCGTGATCGCGACGGTCCTGAATGGCCTCGCTATCGGCGGCGACACGGACCTTATGCCCTATCTGGCCAGCCGCTATTTCGGCAATGGTGCGGTGTCGCGTATTTTTGGCTGGTTCCTGTTTGCCTTCTTCCTCGGGGCGTCCGTTGGGCCACTGGCTTTCGCGCAGCTCAGCGCGAGCTTTGGCGGCGCAGGCACACCGCTTTTGATGCTGGTCGCATTGCAGGCCATCCCCGCGGCCCTCTTCTTGTCAATGGGGCGCTATCGCGTTGCTCCCCTTGGAGACGCTGACCTCGAGGAAGCGGCCGCCACGACCCATTAGGTGAAGCAACCACGCCGTCCGATGACTTTCAGAGCGCCGCAATCACCGCCTTCGCGATGTCGGCGGTACCGTTGCTGCCGCCAAATTCCATCGGCTTGAGACCACCGGCATAGACCTGATCGACCGCGCGTTCGATCTGCTCGCCGGCTTCCGCCGCGCTCTCGATGCCGTGCTTGTCGGCGAGCCAGTCCAGCATCATCGCCGCCGACAGGATCATGCCGGTGGGATTGGCCTTGCCCTGCCCCATGATGTCGGGCGCTGTGCCGTGGCACGGCTGGAACACGGCGTACTTGTCACCGATATCGGCCGACGGCGCCATGCCGAGGCCACCGATCAGGCTCGCGGTGATGTCGGAGACGATGTCGCCAAACATGTTCTCCATTACCATCACGTCGAAATCCCAGGGCCGCTTGACCAGCATCGCCGAGCAGGCGTCGACATAGAGGCGATCGGTCTTCACCCCGGGATGCTTCTTCGCGATCTCGTCGAAAATGCCGCGGAAGAACGCAAACGCCTTGAACACATTCGCCTTGTCGACACAGGCGAGGCTGCCCGGCTTGCCACGTGCCTTGCGACGCTCGGCGAGGCGAAACGAGAAGTCGAACAGCCGCTCGGAGGTCCTGCGCGTGATCACCATGGTCTCGCGCGCATCGTCATGCGTGACCACGCCCTTGCCCATCGAGGCGAACAGGCCTTCGGTGGACTCGCGGATCACGACGAGATCGATGCCGCGCTTGTCAGCGCCGACGATCGGGCTCGGCACGCCCGGAATCAGCCGCGCCGGGCGCACGCCCGCATAGAGATCGAAGATGAAGCGCAGCTCGATCTGCGGCGCGATCTCGGTATTGTCGGGGTAGCGCACCGCCGGCAGGCCGCAGGCGCCAAGCAGGATCGCGTCGGCTTCCTCGCATAATTTGATTGTGGACTCCGGCATCGACTTGCCGGTGGCGAGATAGTTGTTGGCACCGGCGGGCGCCTCGGTGAAGCGGAAGCGCAAGCCCGACCTCGTCTCGATCTTGCGCAGCACCTCGAGCGCGGGCGCCATGACTTCGGGACCGATGCCGTCACCGGCGAGCACGGCAATGTGGAAGGCGTTGTTTGCGGGCATGAGGGCGTTCCTGCGCGAAGGTCAGAGTGATTTCGTCATTGCGAGGAGCTCTCGCGACGAAGCAATCCAGACTGCTTCCGCGGGTGGATTTCTGGATTGCTTCGATACGCTCGCAATGACGGAGGATGGAGCGCTCGTTACGGCGTCAGCACCGTGCGCCCGACCACCGCGCCCTGTTGCAATTGCACCAGCGCGTCGTTGGCCCTGTTGAGCGGCTGTCGCGTCACCGGGATCGGCGGTATGTTCTTCGCGCGGACAAGATCGAGCAGCTCCTGCGTTTCGCGCAGATTTCCGACGTAGCTGCCCTGGATCGTCACCGCCTTGATCGGGATCAATGGGAGGGCCCAGGTCGCGCCGCCGCCGAACAGGCCGACGATGACGAGCTTGCCGCCTTTGGTCAGGCAGTCGAAGCCGAGCTGTGTCGTCGCGGCATTGCCGACGAGATCGATCACGGCGCGGATCGGGCCGCCCGCTTTCTTCGCCAATTGCTCCAGCGCATCCGGCGCCTTGGGATCGACGGTCGCGAGCGCGCCGGCCTTTTCCGCCGCTTCACGCTTTCTGGCGTCGATATCGACCATGATCGCGCCTTTGCCGCCCATTGCCTTCAAGAGCGACAGCGCCATCAGGCCGAGACCGCCGGCGCCGAACATCACGATCGGCGTATCAAAATGCTGCTCGACCTTCTTCAGTGCGCTGTAGGTGGTGACGCCCGAACAGGCATAGGGCGCGGCCGACGCGGGTTCGAGACCCCTAAGGTTAAGCAGATAGCGCGGATGCGGCACCAGCATGTGATCGGAATAGCCGCCGTCGCAATAGACGCCGAGCGAGCGCGGCGTCAGGCACATGTTCTCGTCACCGGCGAGGCAGGTGGCGCATTTGCCGCAGCCGATCCAGGGATAGACCAGGCCGACATCGCCAAGCTTGAGGCCGCCCTGGTCGGTCGGCTTCACGTCAGGTCCGAACGCCAAAACTTCGCCCACGGTCTCGTGGCCCATGGTCAGCGGCAGATTGATGCCGCGGTCTTTCAGCGAGAGCGGCTTGCGGCCATGGCCGAGATCGTAGCCGCCTTCCCAGATGTGAAGGTCGCTGTGGCAGACGCCGGCGGCCTTCACCTTGATCAGCACCTGCGTGCCCGACGGTTGCGGCGTCGCCTCGTCGAACTCTTGCAGCGGCGCCTTGAAATCGGCGACCTTGAAACTCTTCATGGCGTCCTCCCGGCATACTCTTCGTCGCGCCACCATGCCACGGCCGGCAAGGCGAGACAAACCCGGGACCTGTCTTAGTTTAGCCCAGCGGATGGTGGCAAGCTACGAACTGGCCGCGCGCGACCTCACGCAACTCCGGTATCTCCGCGCTGCATCGCTGGTCCGCCCGCGGGCAGCGGGTGCGGAAGCGGCAACCGGACGGTGGCGCAATCGGCGATGGCGGCTCGCCGATCGCCACACTCTCGGCGGGACGCACATCCGGATCAGGCACCGGGATCGCTTCCAGCAACAGCCCGGTATAGGGATGCGCGGGCTTTGCAAACAATTGCTCGGACGGGCCGACCTCGCAGAGCCGGCCGAGATACATCACCGCGACGCGATCGCTGACCGCTTTGACCACGGCAAGGTCATGCGCGATGAACAGCAGCGTCAGGCCGAACCGCGTCTTCATCTCCTCCAGCAGATTGAGGATCTGCGCGCGGATGGAGACGTCAAGCGCGGAGACCGGCTCGTCGCAGACGATGAACTCGGGGTTGAGCACGAGCGATCGCGCGATGCAGATGCGCTGGCACTGTCCGCCGGAGAACTCGTGCGGCAGGCGCCCTGCCACGAGATCGGGATCGAGCCCAACCGCGGAGAGCACCTCGTGAACACGCCGCTTGCGCTCGGCGGCATCCTTGACACCGGCGATGATCAACGGCTCGGCGACGATGTCACCGATGCGCCGGCGCGGATTGAGCGAAGCGATCGGGTCCTGGAAGATCAACTGCACGCGGCGGCGCATTTTTCGCAGCGCCTCGCCCTCCATCGCGGTGAGGTCCTCGCCGTCGAACAGCACGCGGCCACTTTTGGCGCGGCGCAATTGCAGCACCGCGCGCCCCAGCGTCGACTTGCCGCAGCCAGACTCGCCGACCAGCCCCAGCGTCTCGCCACGGGCAACGTAAAGGCTGACGCCGGAGACGGCGTGCACGGTCTTGTTGCCGAGACCATATTCGACGACGAGATTGTCGACGTTCAGCAGCGGCTCATCGCGCACGGCGAGCTGCATCATGCGCCAATCCCTTCCGCCATCTGGATCGGATGGAAGCAGGCGTAAAGATGGCCCGGCATCTCGGCACTCTTCAATTCCGGCTTGGCTTCGTGACAGCGCCCGGCCGCATAGCGGCAGCGCGGCGCGAACGAGCAGCCTTTGAGCGGTCGCGTCGGATCGGGCGGACGGCCGGAGATGGCGGGCAACGGTGTATGCGGCGCTGTATCAAGCTTCGGGATCGCCGCCAGCAGCGCCTCGGTGTAGGGCATGTGCATGCGCTTGAAGAGCGCCTGCGTCGGCGCGCGCTCCACCACCCTGCCCGCATACATCACCGCGACCTCGTCGGCGCGGCCCGCGACAACGCCGAGATCGTGGGTGATGATGATCATCGCCATGTGGCGGCGGCGCTGCTCTCGCGCCAGCAGATCGAGGATCTGCGCCTGGATGGTGACGTCGAGCGCCGTGGTCGGCTCGTCCGCAATCAGGAGCTTCGGCTCGCAAGACAGCGCGATCGCAACGGCGATGCGCTGACGCATGCCGCCGGAGCATTGATGCGGATATTGCGCGAGCCGCTGCTCCGGCGCGGGAATGCCGACGGCGGCGAGCAACTCGATGCTGCGCTTCCGCGCGGCCGGCCCGTCGAGCTCGAGATGCTCCTGGATCGTCTCCATCAACTGGGTGCCGATCGTGAGCACCGGATTGAGCGAGGTCATGGGATCCTGGAACACCACCGCGAGGTCACGCGCGCGCAGGCGTCGCAGGCTTTCAGGCGCGAGCCGGACCAGATCCTGGCCGTCGAACATCACACGCCCGGAGAGCTTCGCCTTCCTTGGCAGCAGTTGAAGGATCGCGCGCGACAGCATGGTCTTGCCGCAGCCGGATTCACCGACGATGCCGAGCGTACGGCCCGCCTCTAGCGACAAATCGACATGATCGACCGCGCGCAAATTGCCGCGCGGGGTCGGCAGCTCGACCCCGACATCCTCGATAGTCAGCAGCGGCGTGCTCACAGCGC
This sequence comes from Bradyrhizobium ganzhouense, assembly GCF_049949285.1. Classification (NCBI taxonomy): domain Bacteria; kingdom Pseudomonadati; phylum Pseudomonadota; class Alphaproteobacteria; order Hyphomicrobiales; family Nitrobacteraceae; genus Bradyrhizobium; species Bradyrhizobium ganzhouense. The sequence goes on along the minus strand of NZ_CP181318.1, from coordinate 2,891,226 downwards.
CCCCTGACGCGGGTCGGTCAGTGCCCGCATGGTGTCGCCGACGAGGTTGAACGCCAGCACGGTCATGAACAGCCCGATCGCCGGCAGGAAGGCCAGCCGCGGCGCGACGTCGAGACTGTCGCGCCCCTCGCCGATCATGCTGCCCCAGCTTGCCATCGGCGGCGGCACACCGAGCCCCAGGAAAGACAGCGCACCCTCGACCACGATGGTGACGGCAACGCCGAGCAGGAAGAAGGCGAGCAGCGGCAGGATCACGTTCGGCAGCAGCTCGCGCAGCAGGATGCGCGCATGGCTGGCACCGAGCGCCTCGGCGGCGATCACGAACTCGCGCCGCGCCAGCGTCAGCGTCGCCGCACGCGCCACCCGCATGAAGGCGGGAATGCCGAGCACGCCGAGGATGATGGTGAGATTGGGAATGGACTGGCCGAGAAAGGCGGTCACGGCGAGCGCGAAGATCAGCGGCGGAAACGCGAGCAGCACATCCATGCTGCCGACCACGAGCGTCTCGAACCGGCCGCGGAAATAACCGGCAAGCAGGCCCAGCGCACCGCCGAGCGTCAGGCCGATCATCGGCGCGATCAGCCCCACCGTGAGCGATACGCGCGCGCCAAAGATCAGCCGGGCGAATTCGTCGCGGCCAAGGCCGTCGGTGCCGAGCCAGTGCTCGCTCGAAAAGGCCGCGCGGCGCTCCAGCATGTCCATGTCTACAGGGTTCTGCAGCGGCAGTACCGGCGCGAGGATCGCGAGCGCAAGAACGGCGGCGAGCCAGGTACTCGCGATCCAGAACAGCAGCCCGAGCTTGCGCTTGCGCCGGACCGGCGCCGACACCTCGTCCTGCATCGAGAGCTCAAGCGTGGCCATGGCGGATCCTCGGATCGAGCACGGCGTAGAGCATGTCGACGATGAAGTTCACGAGGACGAAGCCGCAGGCGACCAGCAGCACCACGCCCTGGAGGATGACGAGGTCGCGGGTGTAGATCGCCCCGACCAGAAGCCGGCCGATGCCCGGTAGCGCGAAGATCGATTCCACGATCAGCGTGCCTCCAAGCAGGCGGCCGATATTGATGCCGGTGACCGTCACCAGCGTCAGCGACGACGGCTTCAGCGCATGCACGAACAGGATACGCGAGGGCTTCAGGCCTTTTGCTTTGGCGAGCGCAATGTAGTCCTCCTGCAAGGTCGCGATCATGTCGGAGCGCAGCACCCGCATGATGCCCGGCCATTCGGCGAGTGCCAGTGTCAACGACGGCAGCACGAAGAAGCGCAGATTCGCGAGCGGCTCTTCAGTGAACGGCACGTAGCCCGTCGCCGGCAGCCAGTGCAGCTCGACTGCAAACAGGTAGATCAGCAGAATCGCAACCAGAAAGGACGGCATCGACAGCATTGCAAACGCGCTGCCGGTCATGAAGCGATCGAACGCGCCGCCGGCGCGCGCGGCGCAGGCGATGGCGACAGGAACGCCGATCAGAAGGCCGATGAATTCGGCCATCAGCATCAATTCGAGCGAGACCGGAATGCGCTCGGAGACCGCCTGCAGCACGGTCTGCCCGGTGCGGAACGAGCGGCCGAGATCGCCCTGGAGCACATGACCAAGCCAGCTCAGATAGCGCCACCAGATCGGCTGATCGAGCCCCATATCGTGGCGAAGCGCGGCAACCTTCTCTGGCGTCGCCTGATCGCCGAGGATGACATAGGCAAGATCGCCCGGCAGCAGCGAGGCGATCAGGAAGGTCAGCAACGAGACGGCGAGCAGGACCGGAACAACGTACAGGAAGCGGCGCGCAACGAAGGCGACCATGCGCAGGTTATTCCTTCCAGACGCGGGACACGTCGATCATCCCGCTATACATCTTGGGCAGCCCTTTGATGTTCGCGCTCGATACCGCGAAATACGTGTTCTGGAAGGTCCAGAACCAGATCGCTTCATTGTTGATTACGCGCGTGGCCGCACAATAATCCTCGGTGCGCTGGCCGACCTCGGCGGTCACGCGCGCGTGCTCGAGGAGCTTGTCCAGCTCGGGGTTCGAGTAATTTGCCAGCGCGACCGGGCTGCCGGTGTGGAAGTTGGCGAACATCTGCGGATCGGGATCGGCGAGGTCGACGATGCGCCATGGGATGAGCTGGAATTGCCGCATGAAGGCTCGCGGCGGAATGGTCGCTTGATCGACCTGATCGAGCTCCATGCTGGCACCGACATTCTTCCAGAATTGCTGCAACACCTGGCCGATGATACGGCCGCGCGGCGTGGCCGTGACCACCATCTTGAACTCGACCGGCTTGCCATACTCCTTGATCAGGGCCTTGGCTTTTGCAACGTCGAGCGGCAATGCGCCGTCATCCTTGCACTTGACCCACGAGCCGTCGCCGTAGGGGTTTGTCGCAGGCTTGGCGAGCCCGTTGGTGATCGCCTGTGACATCTTCTTGCGGTCGATCGCCATCACCAGCGCCTGCCGCACCCGGACGTCGTCGAACGGCGGTGTCTTTGTATTGAAGGCGTAGACCTGAGCGCCCGAGCCCGTGTAGCTGTGCACGGTCAGCTTCGGATCCTTCTGAGCTTTTTGAATGTTGTCGGGATCGTATTCGTCATCCCAGATGAGGTCGGCTTCGCCCGACTGCAGGCTTGCAAAGCGCGACTGCGCGTCGGGCAGCGGCTTCAGGATGATGCGATCGAGATAGACCTTGTCCTTGTCCCAATAGTCGGGATTCCTCTCCAGGATCATGCGATCGCCGGCGGTCCATGACTTCAGAATATAGGGCCCGGTGCCGACGGGGTTCCGGTTGTAGTCGTCGCCTTTGGTCTTCCAGGCGGTCGGCGAATGCACCGCGGCGTTCTGGTTGGGATAGGACACCAGCGTCGGATAATTCACCGAGGGATCGTTGAGATTATAGACGACCGTCAGCTCGTCAGGCGCCTGAACGTTATTGACGGCAGCGATGTAGAATGCGCACCGGCACTTGTTGGCGGGATCCTTCTGCCGGTCGAAATTGGCCTTATACGCCTCGGCGTTGAAAGGCGTCCCATCGTGGAACTTGACGCCGGGGCGCAGTTTGAACGTCCAGGTCTTGAAGTCGTCCGAATGCGTCCAGGACAGCGCAAGCTTGGGCTGCGCCTCGCCCTTGTCGTCGAGATAGGTCAACGTGTCGAAGATCGCGGCCGCCGGGGTGAGCACCGCCGCGTCGTACACGCCAACCTTCAGCGGATCGAAGCCGGGAACATCGAGCTCCAGGCCGACGGTGATGCTGCCGCCCGGCTTCTGCGCGTGCACTGGGGTAGCCAGCGGAAGAAGCGCAAATGCCGCAACAAGGAAAATCGGCGCGCGCTTGCACGCTGCGGCGGCGATGTTCGTCATGGTTCCTCCCGGGATCCTCGTCCGATGTTTCGGATCGTTGGAATGACTCGGGGGCGAGCTTGGCGACAAATGCGCGCCACGGCAAGAGGAACACAGGGGGTTCGATGCCGCACGTGCGCGGCGTGACGCGCTCAGCTGGTCGCTTGTGTTTTGCCTGACGGAATTGGCGCCGCGCCGCCGAGGCCGATCTCCTCGCGCAGTTCGCGCGTGTGCTCGCCGAGCTCGGCCACGGTCTCGCCCGGCGTAGTATCGGCGCCCGTCATCCGGAACGGCAGGTTGATCACCCTAAACGAGCCGCCTCCGTCGTCCACCGACGAGAGCGCCTGCCGGTGCGCGAGCTGCGGGTCGGCCAGGGCTTCTTTGATCGTGCGATAGGCCGAGGCCGGCACGCCGGCAGCGCTTAAATCCACAAGACATGCGTCAGTCGTGAGCTGCTTGGACCACTCCTCGACGCCGTCCATCATGTCGGCCCAGTGCTCGCGCCGCGGAGCGTAGGAGGCGAAGCGCGGATCGGAGATCCATTCGGGACGGCCGATCACGCCCATCAGCGCCTGGAACGTCTTCTCGCTGGCGACCGTGATCATGACATAGCCGTTGGCCGTCTCGGTCGGCCCGAACATCGGGCGCGGCGGCGGCTTCACCGCAAATTGCGAGTTCTGCAGCTCGATCACCGTCAAGGTCAGCATCGACTCCAGCATGGAGACGTCGATGTGCTGGCCGAGCCCGGTCACGGTGCGCTGATAGAGCGCGGATGCGATCGCGCCGAAGCCGTAGGTGCCGGTGACGACATCGGCATGGTAGATGCCGCAATAGTCCGGACGGTTGCGACCGGGCTGGTAGGCGAGATGCGCCATGTCGTAGCCGGACGCCGCATGGATCACCGGCGCGTAGGCCGGCAGCTCGGCCGAGGGACCGCTCTGGCCATAGCCGGAGATGGAGCAGTAGATCAGCCTGGGATTGACCGAACGGAGGCTGTCATAGTCGAGCCGCAGCCGACGCATCACGCCCGGACGAAAATTCTCGACCAGGATGTCTGCGGTGGCGACCAGCCGGCGGACCGCCTCCTTGCCGTCCTCGGACTTGAGGTCGAGCACCGCGCTCTTCTTGCCGACATTGAGCTGGCCGAACACGGTGCTGCAGCCCTTGCGCAACGGCGGCCGCGTCCGCATCGTCTCGCCGCCGTCGGTCTCGATCTTGATGACCTCGGCGCCCATGTCGGCCAGCATCCGCGCGCAATGGGGGCCGGCGATCGTGGTCGAAAAATCCAGGACCCGCAGGCCGGCGAAGGCCTTTGTCGTCGTCCCCTCATGCTTATCTGCTAACTGCATACGTGCCGCGTCCTTGCCTGCGTCCTTGCCGGTGTCCTTGGGGCCCTTAGGAACCATCGATGTTCCCTGTTGTTGGTGCGCAGACCCTAGATGGCGGCGGCTGAGTAGGAAAGTCTTTACCGAACGGACGCGCCTCGCAGGGGGGCTAGCGATTTTCAGGACAACTGGACCCGATCTTGCATAGCAGCAATCGGGATCGGGAGAGGGCAATCGTTCTTGAGGGTCTTATTCGTTACCACAGAGATGGACGACTTCGTCCGCGTCGGCGGACTTGGTGCCGTTTCCGCTGCCCTCCCCCGAGCGCTCCGCCCCTTCGCCGATATCCGGATCATGCTGCCCGGCTATCGCGATATCATCGAGCAACTCACGCATATTCAGATCGTTGGGCGCTGCCCGGCGTTCGCGGAGATGCCGGCCTGCTCGCTCGGCCGGGCCGCCACCAAGGACGGCCTGCCGGTCTATGTACTGTTGTGCTCACAACTCTACGACCGGCCCGGCAATCCCTATGGCGACGAGTCCGGGCGCGACTGGCCCGACAACGACATCCGCTTCGCACGCTTTGCTTCGGCTGCCGCTGAGCTTGCGATGGGCAAGCTGGACAAGAATTGGGCAGCAGACCTGGTCCATGCCAATGACTGGCAGGCCTCGCTCGTGCCGGCCTATCTCGCCTGGCGCGGCGCCAAGCTGCCGTCGATCCTGACCATTCACAACCTCGCCTATCAGGGTCTCTTCCCGAAGGACTCGCTGCGGCGGATCGGCGTTCCCGAAAGCTCCTTCCACATCGACGGCGTCGAGTTCTACGACCAGCTCTCGTTCCTCAAGGCCGGCCTCGTCTATGCCTCGCACCTCACCACCGTCAGCGGCACCTATGCGCGCGAGATCACGACGGAGGAATTCGGCTGCGGCCTCGAAGGCCTGCTCCGCGTCCGCTCCGATGCATCGGAGCTCACCGGTATCCTCAACGGCATCGACGAGAGCTGGGACCCACGCTCCTGCGCCCAGCTCGCGCAGCAATTCGGCGCCGGCGACTGGGTCGGCAAGAAGGCCAATGCGGATTACGTGCGCAAGCAGTTTGGCCTCGCGGTCTCGCGCGGGCCGATGTTCGCGATCGTCGCACGCCTCGTGCACCAGAAGGGTATCGACCTCGTGCTGTCGGCGGCCGACGAGATCATCGATGCCGGCGGGCAGATCGTCGTCACCGGATCCGGCGAGCCGGCGCTCGAGCAGGCGCTGGTCGACGCCCATCGCCGCCGTCCCGACGCCATCGGCGTCACCATCGGCTTCAACGACGCCCAGGCGCGGCGCATTTTTGCCGGCAGCGATTTCACATTGATGCCGTCGCGCTTCGAACCGTGCGGGCTCAGCCAGATGTATGCCCAGCGTTTCGGCTCGCTGCCGATCGGCCACCAGACCGGCGGCCTTGCAGAAACCATCACCGACGGCGAGACCGGCTTCCTGTTCTCAAGACCTTCGCACGAGTCGTTCCTCGGCGGTGTCCGCCGCGCCTTCGAGGCGTTCATGGCCCAGGACCAGCTCGACACCATGCGCCGCAGCGCCATGGGCCGGTCGTTCTCGTGGAACATCTCGGCGGGAAGCTACAGCGCGCTGTACCGGAAGCTGGCGGCGGTGTGAGGCAGGATCTGCTTCCACAACCTCCGTCATTGCGAGCGCTACTCTATCTCCCGTCACCCTGAGGTGGCCGCTCCTTCAGCGGCCCTCGAAGGGCGACGGCCCGCCTGCAGCAGCGGGGCCGTGCATCCTTCGAGGCTCCCGGCGCGATGCTTTTGCATCGCGCCACTCGCACCTGAGGATGACGGATTAAGAGTGGAGATCCTCACCCCTTCCCGCGCGCATCCATCCGCGGCCGGCCGATCCAGGCGCGATTGAGGCAGCGGGTCATCCAGTCGGGCTGCGGCTCCCCTCGGAGCCGGGCCTGCGCTTCCTGATAGGGGCCGACATAGCGCAGCCGGTCGGGCAATTTCGGATAGACGCGGCGTATCCATCTCAGCGCATTGTCGGCTGCCCTCTTGTCGCGCTCATCAAGCTCAAACCCAAAGCCTGCGCGCAGACGCTCCGGCAAAAGGCTCGCTGTGAGCGCGCGATACCAGCGCGGCGGCCGCAACCATGGGCGCGCACCGCCAAAGATCTGCGCGGCGATCTCGCGTGCCGCCGGGCTGACGGTCAGCGTATCCGACTGTGCCATCGCTGCGGTGTAGGCCGCAAAGCCGGACCAGTCCGCCGGCAGATCATCGGCCGTCAGACCGAACAGCGCGCCAAACGTCCGGCCCTCGGTCCAGTAGCGCTCGCGCTCCTCCACCGAGAGCGGTGGCAGCACCAGATCGTGCGCCATCAGCGCGGTCTCGACCAGTGTCGCGTGAACCCAGCGCAGCGACGGGATGTCGTTGGCGCAATAGCGCGAGCCCGCCGCGAAGGGACCGACCGCCTCCGGCATCTCGCCGACGATCATGCCGTGACGCCGGTGCAGTTGGCGGGACGACAGCATGGCCCGATCGAGCGAGCCGAACACCATGGCAAAGACGATATCGAAGGTACGATGGAAGCGCCCGATCGGATCGGCAAGGGTTTTGGAGTGCTCGGCAATGGCCGCCGCGACCCAGGGATGCGCGAGTTGAAGCAGCAGCGCACGGCCGGCACCGAGAAAGATGACGGCCTCGCGATCGATCCGCCAGGTCACCGTGTCAGGACCGAACACGCCGGGCACCGATCCCGCCGCTTGGGCACGGACCCGATCGAGAGCCAATTCCAGATCGTTCCCGGTCACCACTTGCAGGGCCTTTCGCTTGCGGACGAAAGCCGACGATCCGCAAGGCCTGTGGCAATTCGATGAAGCGGACGACGGCTTGCAGCGCTATTCCGCGGCCAGCGGCATCTCGTCGATATGCTCGTGCAGCACCACGCCCGACAACGGATCGAATTCGCCGGTCCACGGCGCACGCGCCAGCACCGACCTTGTATGCGCGTAACCGGCCTCCCAGCGCTGCATGATGCCGGACGGGCTGAAGTCGATGTCCTTGGTATAGGTCTCGCGATCGAGCTGCGGTGCCAGCAACCGCACCACATGCATGCGCGTCGAGCAGCCATAGCTGATCAACTCCCTCACCGCGGGATCATCGCGCTCGCCCTCGGGCAAGCGTGCCGCAAGCTGGTTGATGACGTGGCGCAGCCGATGGGCCTGCTGCTGGCGCTCGATCTGGCTCGCGATCCGGCTGGAATATTGCACGTCCTTGTGCCGGGTCAGGACCTCTCTCATCGTGGTCGGCTCGGCGCCGATGGGATTCCACAGATGCACGGAGAAGATCAGCGAATCCCGGCGCGGATTGTCGTCGAACACGGCTTCCGTCGGCGAGTTCGAGAGGATGCCGCCGTCCCAATAGAGCTCGCCATCGATACGCACCGCCGGGAAAGCCGGCGGCAGCGCACCCGAGGCCATCACATGCTTCACCGTCAGCGCGCAGTCGCGGCTGTCGAAATAGCGCATCTGGCTGGTGCCGACATGCGCAGCGCCAACCGTGAGACGCGGCGCGCCGCGATTGGCGAGGCTGAAATCGACGAGCTCGCGCAACGTGCTCTCCAGCGGCGCGGTCGAATAATAGCCGGCGCGATCGGCGCCGAGCGGATAGCACTCGCCGGCATGTGCCAGCGGATTAGGCTGGAAGAAGCCAGCAATGCCGCCAGTGACGGTCGACCAATAGCCGAGCACGTCGTCGAAGCCGGGAACGCCGGTCCGCAGCGACCAGGCCGGGCTCTGCTCCATCCGCTTCCAGAACTGCTTCAGGCGCGCGAGCCGGTTCTCCGGCGCGTTGCCCGCGATCAGGCTCGCATTGATGGCGCCGATCGAGGTGCCGATGACCCAGTCCGGCTCGATGCCCGCCTCGTGCAGGGCCTGGTAGACGCCGGCCTGATAGGAGCCGAGCGCACCGCCGCCCTGCAGCACCAGCACGATCTGTCCCGGCAGGTCGTTGGGCCTGCACATCTCGGCGTTTCCCTGCATGCCCGTCGCACTCCTGCTCCAAAGAGCCTTACGCAAAATCCTCCGGCATTGTTACGCCCGGCGACCGCCGGCCGTCCAGCGACCATCGTCCGGATGGGGGTGCAGATATCAGCGGAACCGGCGGAGCGTTAACGCTTTGCTGGCTGCTGGCCATGACCGCCGGCGACCGCGCCACGCCGCCGAGGACCATTTGTGGCCGGCTGACCTGGTTCAGCCGGCCATTTCTTTTGCAGCGACGCCGGTGCGCCGGGTCTCCGGCATCACGAACAGGATCAGCAGCAGCCCTGTCGCAGCAATGCTCGCCAGCCCGAAGAACGCGGTCGCATTGCCGAACTTGTCGCTGACATAGCCGCCAAGCGCAGTGCTCAAGGACGCACCGATGCCGGTCGCAGTGCCGACGATGCCCTGCGCCAGATTGAAATGCCCGCTGCCGAAAGCGACGTCGGCCACGATCAGCGGGATCATCACCGCGAACACCGCCGCGGTAAAACCGTCGAACACCTGCACCAGCACCAGCAGATAGGGATCGCGCACGGTCGCGAACAGCACCCCGCGGATTGTCAGCGCGGCGAACCCGATCAGCAGCAACGGCCGCCGGCCCCAGAGCTGCGCCTTGCGCCCGACCGTCGGCGACAACAACGCGACGATCGCCTGCGGCACGACAATGCAGAAGGCAACGAGCACTGTCGCCCATTGGCTCGACCGCGCCGTCACCGCGCTTGCCATCAGCGGCATCATCGAGGCGTTGGCGAGCTGCAGCAGCAGCACGCTCAGTGCAAAGACGATGAGCGGTTTCTGCCGGATCAGATGCCAGATATTGGTGTCGCCGGGAACCGGCGCCTCGCGCGGCATCTCGCCGTGACAGCGCGCGATGTCGACCTCCTCTTCGCGGATCCGCGACAGCGCGATCAGGGTCGGGATCGCGAGCAGAAAGGTGACAAGGAATACCGAGCGGCTGGAGAGAAGATATCCGGCCGTGCCCATCACCGCAGCGGCGACGCCGTTGCCGAGCGACGCAAAGCGGGCGTTGCGACCGAGCCGCTCGCCGATCGCGAACGGGCCGACCAAACCGAGGCTGATCGCCGCGATCGCCGGGCCCAGCACACAGCTCGCCGCCGCATGCAGCGTGGCCGCCACGATCACCACCGGGAAGATCGGCATCGCCGCATAGGCGAGCGCGCAGCAGCCGATGGTTACGATCGCAAGCGCCGCAACCAGCCGCTCGGATTTCGCGGCGTCGATGATGGCCCCACCCGGCATCTGGCCGATCAGCGCGACGATGCCCCCGATCGACAGTACCAGGCCGATCTCGACCTGGGTCCATTTCTGCGTGGTCAGATAGACGGCGATGAAGGGGCCGAATCCGGTCTGCACGTCGGCGAGGAAGAAGATGAACCAGTCGAGGCCGCGCAGGCTCCGGCGCGACGGCGCCGGAATGCCCGTGGCCGTTGGCGCGCCAGCGAAATTGTCCTGCTCAACGCGGCCGCCGCGATCCCGGGCTCCATGGTTCGGCTTCTTCGATAAAAGCACCGGCGGCCATCCCTCCCCGCGCCTCACTGAATCGCTTGCAGCGGTTGAAGACTGCCGGACGCGCCGAGCACGACCATCGGCGTGTCTTCCTTGTATTCCGGCGCGGCCGCGACCTGCGCCTTGGTCAATTCCAGCGTGATGCTATCCTTCTTGTTGACAATCTTTCCGAACCGCATCGCGTTCCAATCCACGACGATCTTGCGGCTGCCGACGCCGAGGAAGCCGCCGAAATCGATCACGGCGGCGCGCACATGGCCGGTAAGGTCGACGATGACGTCGACGATATGACCCATGTCCTCGTCCGCAGCGCTGCGCACGTCACGGCCGAGCACGCCGTGAGCATCGCTGGCGCCGATGATCGTCACCGACGGCGGCGGCGCCGCATCCTTCGGCGTGACGGGCACGACCGAAGCCGGCGGCTGCACCGTCGGCGGTGCGTTCGCCTCGGTTGCGGCCGCGGGCGGCTGCTCCGCGGCACGCGATACGGCAACCGTCAATCCCGCGACGATCGCCACACTCAGGACCAACCATCCGGCGGTACGCATGACCCCTCCTTGCCGCGCGCCGCTAGCGCGCCAGCACGATCGACACCTGGATCTGACCGCGCGTCCGTAGCACCTCCAGCGCCACGTCGTGGCCGTGGCGGCTGACGCGCAGATCGACGCTGGATTCGCCCAATCGCAGATCGCGCAAGATGATCTCGTTCAAGAACGCCGGCAGTTGCGGATTGCGCAGGCGGATCTCGCAGCGCGCGGCGTCGAACTCGATGCCGAGCGCCGCCTCCAGCAGCGTGAACGGCGTCGCGCTGGCCCAGGCCTGCGGTGCGCAAGCAACCGGATAGAGCGTCGGGCCGCGCCGCTTCTCGCGGCGGAAGCCGCAGAACAATTCCGGCAGCCGGCGCAAATCCATGTAGGTCGCGGCGTCAAACAGGCCCTTGAACACTTGGGCTACCGAATGCTTCAGCCCGTAATGCGCCAAGCCAAGCGCGATCAGCGCATTGTCGTGTGGCCAGATCGAGCCGTCGTGATACGACATCGGGTTGTAGCGCACCTCGCCGCGCGCGACGGTGCGGATGCCCCAGCCCGAGAAGAAATGCGGCTGCATCAGATCGGCCGCGACGAGACGGGCGCGGTCCTCGCGGACCATGCCGCTGAACAGCACCTGCCCGGCATTCGAGGTGCGCACCTCGCATCGCCGCTTCTTGCCATCGAGCGCAAGCGCGTAGGTTCCGAGCTCCTCGCACCAGAACGCCTCCTCAAAACGCTCGGCGAGCGTCTTCGCCTCCGCCTCGAGCCGCTTGGCGACGTCAGGCTTGCCGAGCCGCAGCGCGCATCGCGCGGCGAGCTGTTTTGCGGCGTAGACATAGCCCTGGACCTCGGCGAGCGCGATGTTGCCCTCCGCGAGCTTGCCGTCCGCGTGGAAGATGGCGTCGAAAGAGTCCTTCCATCCCTGGTTGGCGAGCCCCTTTTCCGTGGCGCGCTGGTATTCGACAAAGCCGTCCTGGTCGGGGTCGCCGGGACCGTCGATCCAGGCGAGCCCGGCTTCGATCGCCGGCCACAGCTCGACCAGCGTTTTCTCGTCGCCGGTGCGCTCGACATAACGGCCGGCGAGCAGGACGAACAAAGCGGTCGAATCCACGCTGCCGTAATATTGCGAGAACGGCACCTCGCGCAGCGCCGCCATCTCGCCGCCGCGCATCTCGTGCAGGATCTTTCCGGGCGCGGCATCGGCGAGCGGATCGACCGCCTTGGCCTGGAAATGCGCAAGCCGACGCAGCACGCCCTTGCCGACCCGCGGATCGACCCACAACATCTGCAGCGCCGTGATCAGGCCGTCGCGGCCGAAGGTCGTCGAGTACCAGGGAATGCCGGCATAGGGATAGCGCCCCTGCGGCGTCTCCGTCATCAGCATGTTGAGGTCGGCCATGGCCTGGCACAGCACCTCGTTGAAAATGTTGTTGGACGTCTCGATGCTGGCCGCGCCGATCGTCGACTGCCGCATCTCGCGACGATGCGCGAGCAGGCTCCTGAAGAAGCGCGCCGGCTTCTCCGCGATCGGCCGGTTGCAGGACACGGCCACGAACAGCGATTTCGTCTCATGCGGATCCAACTCGAGCTGCCAGGTCGCGGCATTGACCGAGAGCCGCGTCGGACGCGGATCGAAATGCAGTCCGGTCGTTCGCTCGGCGTCGTCGAGACCGCGATATTCGAACAGGACGTCGGTCGGCCCGAGCAGCTTGCTGGTGCCGGTGCCGCGGCGCGGACGCCGCTCGCCGCGCACTTCGAACAGATCGGCAAAATCGTTGTCAAACAGCAGCGTCAGCTCGAAACTGGCGCGCTGCTCGCCGTGGTTCTGCAGCCCGATGCGCTGATACGCCGTTCCGCGCCACAGGAAGATCGTGCGCACGATGTGCAGCAGGTCCTTTTGCAGGACAATACGGCCCTGGCGATAGATGTCGGGATTGGTCAGGTCGACTGTCAATCCCGAATTGTCGTCGCGCAGGTTCGAGCCAAGCAAGAGCGGCTGGAGATCGTCGAGCACGAGCTCCAGCCGGGCCAGATAGCGCGTGTCATGGTTGAACAGCCCATCCGGCCCGCCGGCCGACGCTCCGATGTCGCCATGGCTGTCCAGCACGATAAAGGTGTCATCGTGCTTGAGCGAGCGACGGGGCCGCGCAGCGGGCCCCGTCATCGGAATGTAGAACGCTTGCTCCGCGACGGTCTCTATCGTCTGCGATGCCGAAATGATCTTGGTCGCGGCTTCGGCTGCCATGAGCTGCTCCCCTGCGGCTTGTTTTTCGAACGCGGCCAACGCAAACGCAACGTCTGGGTTTTACGCGGCGAACTTCGCGAGCCGGCTCATTTCCTGCGTCACCAGGTCATGGTACGGACCGTGGCGCTGCATCAGGCGGTCGGGCGCACCGTCCTCGATGATCTTGCCGTTCTTGAGCACGACCACCCGGTCGAAATTGCGCAGCGTTGCAAGGCGATGCGCGATCGCGATCACCGTGCGGCCGCGCATCAGGCGCCCCAGCGCCTCGCGGATCGCTTCCTCGGACTCGCTGTCGAGCGCCGCGGTCGCCTCGTCGAGCAGCAGGATCGGCGCATCCTTCACGAATGCCCGCGCGATTGCGATGCGCTGGCGCTGGCCTCCCGACATTTTCACGCCGCGGTCGCCGACCATGGTGTCGAGACCGTCCGGAAGACTATCGATGAAGTCGCAACGCGCCGCAATCGCAGCGCGTAGCACCTCGTCGTCGGTCGCGTTCGGCCGGCCGTAACGGATGTTCTCGCGAATGGAGCGGTGGAACAGCGAAATATCCTGCGGCACGACGGAAATCGCCTCGCGCAAGCTCTGCTGCGTCACCATCGAGATGTCCTGACCATCGACTGTCACGCTGCCATCATCGACATCATAGAAGCGCTGCAGCAGCGTGAACAGGGTCGACTTGCCGCCGCCGGACTGGCCGACCAGGCCGACGCGCTGGCCGGGCTGCAGCCGCAGGCTGAACCGCTCGAAGATCTTCTCGGCCCCGGGATAGCCGAAGGTGACGTTGTTGAACGCGATCGCGGCGCCGGTCTTGACCAGCGGCTCGGCCTCGGGGTGATCACGCAACTCGTGCGGCACCAGCAGCGTGGCGATCGCCTCGGTCAGGCGCGCGACATGCTGGGTGACGTCGACCAGCGCCACCGCGAGGTCGCGGGTCGCGCTCAGGATCGAAATGCCGAGTGTACAGACCAGCACGACGTCACCGGTGGTCGCCTCGCCCTGCTGCCAGAGCGTGACGGCCCAGGCCATCAGAGCAATCGTCAAAACCACGGTCACGGCGGCATGCAACAACCGCAGCTTCTCCAGATAGCGCAAGCTGCGCCCGCGCGCATTGACCTCCCGGTTCACCGTGGCATCGAACCGCTCATGCTCGTGGCCAATACCGCAGAAGGCGCGGACCAATGGCATATTGCTGATGACGTCGATCATCTCGCCGTCGACGGCGGCGGCCTTGTCGGCAAAATCGTCATGCAACGGCTTGCCGGCCGCGGCCAGATGGAACATCGCGACCACCATGCCACCTGCGATCACGATCAAGCCGAGCGCCATATAAGGGCTCACGGTTCCAATCAACCCGATCGCCGCAATTGTGGCGATGCACGGCGGCAACACATTCCAGACGAACATGTTCTCGACGGTGAACACCGCATTTGATGTGGCGGTAATGCGGCTGGTCAGCATGCCCGGCATCCGGTCCGAGAAGTAGCTCGGCGCATGCCCGGTCAGATGACGAAATATGTCGCGGCGCAAATCACCCGTGACGCGAACGAAGGTGAAGCTGGCGGTCCAGCTCGCGATCCGCCACAGGAAGTTGTCGGCAGCAATCAGCGACATGAGCAGAATGAATGCCAGCCATACGCTGCCACCATGCGAGGTTCCCGCGGACAAGGCGTCGACCAGCGATTTGACGCCGTATTGCGTGCCTACCGAGCAGGCAACGGCAGCAACGACGGCGCCCAGGATCACCAGATGCGACGCCAATCGACGCCGCAGATAGCGCAAGACAAAGGCAAATGGCCTGCGCGCGTATCCAGAAAGATGATCCATTCGTTGCGACCCCGTCGTGATGATTTCGATTTTTCTCTTAGCCGATTGAACATCGACCGCTTCGCCTCGGTTCCCGGGCGAAACCATCACGACATGCGGATGCGGACGATGTGAGATGAGGTGATGGCATCATCGCGGCCACGCTGCAGTGTGTCGAAGAAGTAACGTTCGGGAGAAGGAACTTCGCAAATGCGAGAACGTTCCCTCCGCGGCATGCCGGTGCCGAAGTCGGTAGGGGCTTAACTTCCATGATCACACAAAGGAGAAGGTGAGATGCGCATTGCGCAGGTAGCTCCGTTGACGGAGGCTGTTCCACCCAAGCTGTATGGCGGCACCGAGCGGGTGGTGCATTGGTTGACGGAAGAGTTGGTTGGCCTTGGTCACGACGTCACGCTGTTCGCCAGCGGCGACTCGCGGACATCGGCGAAGCTGGATGCATTATGGCCGCGGGCGCTTCGCCTCGACGGTTCCGTGCGCGATCCCAACGCGCTGCACATGGTGCTGCTGGAGCGCGTGCGGCAAAAATGTGACGACGAGGAGTTCGACTTCCTCCACTTCCATCTCGACTATTATCCGTGGTCGCTGTTCTACCGGCAGCCGACGCCGTTCCTGACCACGCTGCATGGCCGGCTCGATCTGCCGGAGCATCAGCCTGTCTTCAACACCTTCTCCAAGATGCCTGTCATCTCGATCTCGAATGCACAGCGGCGCCCGGTGCCGCAGGCGAACTGGGTGACGACCATCCACCATGGTCTGCCGGAAAACCTGCTGACGCCGAAGCCGGCGAAGCAGGAATATCTCGCCGTGCTCGGCCGCATCGCACCGGAGAAGGGCGTCGACCGCGCCATCAAGATCGCCATGCATTGCGGCATCCCGCTGAAGATTGCGGCCAAGGTCGATCGCGCCGACCAGGACTATTACGACGAGCTGATCAAGCCGATGATCGTGAACAACCCGCTGGTGGATTTCATCGGCGAGATCAGCGATCACGAGAAGTCCGATTTCCTCAGCGGTGCGCTCGGCCTGCTGCTACCGATCGACTGGCCGGAGCCGTTCGGCCTCGTCATGATTGAAGCCATGGCCTGCGGCACGCCGGTGGTTGCTTTCAATCGCGGCTCGGTGCCGGAGATCATCGACGAGGGCCTCACCGGCTTCGTGGTCGAGGACATCCTCAGCGCCGCCGGCGTCGTGGGCCGCCTCGCGCAGCTCGACCGCACCGCCATCCGCAAGCAGTTCGAGAAGCGCTTTACGGCGCGGCGCATGGCACTGGACTATCTCGCGGCCTATCGCAGCCTGACCGAAGCCACCGCGCCACGGATCAAGCTGGTGAGCAGCGCGGAGTAGAGATTCTACACCGGTGCGAAATGCCCTCTCCCCTTGTGGGAGAGGGCTGCGCGAACAGAGCGGCACACTCGCTTGGGTGAGGGGTTGCCTCCACACCGCAAAGAGCATCTCCGCGGAGAGAGACCCCTCATCCGGCGCTTCGCGCCACCTTCTCCCACAAGGGGAGAAGGAAGAAGGGCGCCCTACCCCACCACCGCCCGCTTCGGCTCCACAATCTCGAACATCCGCGGAAACTCGTCCATCAAGCCCATCAGCTCGGCGAGCTTCATTGGGTTGCCCGACAGCTTCACCTTCCCTGCAGCGACCGCTTCCGGAAAGCTCGTCAGCTTCGCGATCACCTCATCCAGCGTCGCGCGCGCCAGCGTGAAGCTGGCATCGGCATTGTCGGCCTGCACGCCTTCCGTATAGGTCAGCGCGCAGTTCTCCAGATTGAGCACGAACGTTTCGCCGGTATCCGAAAAATTCCAGTTCAGCACGATGTGCCTTCCGTCCGCCTTCGGGCCGTTGAGGCGAATGCCGAGCACGTCCCAGAGCTGTGAGGTGCGCAGCGCCGCCAGCGTCTCGCGCGGCATCGGCGGACGCGGCGGAGTCTTCGGCATGCCCTGGCGCAACTCCTGGGCACCGAACAGATAGGCGTTGCGCCAGGTCGAGCTTTCGGCGGCATAGCCGAGCTGCTCCAGCGTATCCGCCAGCAATGCGCGCGCCGCTGCATTGTCGGGCTCGGCGAAGACGAGATGGCCGAGCGCCTGCGCCACGAAGCGGAATTCACCCTTGTCAAAATCGGCACGCGCCCGCGTCAGGATCGCGTCGGCGCCGCCCATGTACGCGACGTACTTCTTCCCCGACTCCACCGGCGGCAGCGGATCGAGATTGACCGGATTGGCGTCGTACCAGCCGAGATATTTTTGGTAGATCGCCTTCACGTTATGGCGGATATGGCCGTAGTAACCGCGGCCGTGCCAGGCGCCCTCCAGGCTCTTGGGCAGCTGGATCGTCTCGGCGATCTCGGCCGCGTTCAGCCCGTGGTTCATCAGGCGGATGGTCTGGTCATGCGCGAATTTGTAGAGGTCGCGCTGCTCGCGGATCATGCTGTCGATGCGCTCGCGCCCCCACACCGGCCAGTGATGCTGGCCGCACATCGCCTCGGCCTTGCCGCCCCACAGCTGCAGCGCCTCGTTGAGATATTTCGACCACGCCAGCGCGTCGCGCACGTCGGCGCCGCGGAACGGCAGCAGATTGTGGAAATTATGCGTGCAGTTCTCGGCGAGGTTCAACAGTTTGTAGCGCGGCAGGAAGAAGTGCATCTCCGCCGGCGCTTCGCTGTTCGGCGCCATCTGGAATTCGAATTCGACGCCGTCGATGACGCGCTTGTCCCCGGTCGCCATGATCAGGTCGGTCGGCCGCAGCAGCGCCACCGCGCCCGCCGCCATGGTCTTTCCGAGGCCGCAATCGACCTGCCCGCGTACCCCCTTGGCCAGGAACGGCCCGAACTGGTATTGCGCCCGGCGCAGCATCGCCGGTCCCGCGATGATGTTCTCGGAGACGGCGTGCTCCATGAACAAATTCGGCGCGATGATGGGCACGCTGGCCTTGGCCAGCGCATCCTCCTCCAGCACGCCGCGCGCGCCACCCCAATGGTCGGTATGGGTGTGGGTGAAGATCACGGCCGCGACCGGCCGCTGGCCTCGGTGCTCAAAATAGAGATCAAGCGCGGCGCGCGCCCCCTCGATCGAGGTCAGGGTGTCCACAACGATGACACCGCTGTCGCCCTCGATCAGCGTCATGTTGGCGATGTCGAGCCCGCGCACCTGGTAGACGCCGGGCACGACCTCGAACAGGCCGTGCTGCATGTTGAGCCGCGACTGCCGCCACAGGCTGGGATTGACCGTCGGCGGAGCCTGCTCGCTGGACAGAAAGCCATAAGGCTCGAGGCTCCAGACCGTCCGTCCCTGCGGGTTCGCAATCTTCGCGTGCTCGATCGTGCCGAGAAAGCCGCGCGCAGCGTCGTCGAAATCCCGTGTGTCGGAAAACGGCAGCGCATTCAGCATCGCCGTTTGCTGCGCAATGACGGACGGCGTTGCGTCCTTCGGCTCATTGCTGGAAATCTCGGTCATTTGTATCCTCCCGGCTTGATGCCCGGCATCTAACCGCATCTCGCGGTTGATTGCTATCGTCAGTCGAGGAGTAGTGCGTAGCCCGGATGGAGCGAAGCGCAATCCGGGGCCTTCTATCGAGCTGCGAGAGAATCCCGGATTACGCTTCGCTCCATCCGGGCTACGACGCGCCGCTTAATGCATGCCCAGCACCCGCGGCAGCCACAGCGTCAGATCGGGCCAGTAGGTCACGATGACGAGGAAGCCGAGCATGGTGAGCAGCCACGGCATCACCGCGCCCGCCAGATCGGTGATCCGCATTCGCGCTATCATGGATGCGACGTAGAGGTTCAAGCCGACAGGCGGGTGGCAGAGGCCGACCTCCATGTTGACGTCCATGACGATGCCGAAATGGACGAGGTCGATGCCGAGCTTCTTCGCGGCCGGCGCCAGGATCGGCGCCATGATCAGGATGATCGAGTTCGGCTCCATGAAATTGCCGGCGAGCAGCAACAGCACGTTGACGACCAGCAGGAAGCCGACCCAGCCGAGATTCTGTGCCGCGATCCAGTCGGCCAGGGTCGCCGGCAGGTTCTCGTTGGACAGCACGAAGGAGAACAGCACCGCGTTGGTGACGATGTAGAGCAGCATCGCGCTGGTGTTCGCCGCGCGCAGCAGCACCCGCGGCACGTCCGCCATCTTGATCGCCTTGTAGACGAACACGGCGATGACGAAGGAGTAGACCGCAGCCATCGCGGCGGCTTCGGTTGCGGTGAACAGGCCGCTATAGATGCCGCCGATGATGATGACGACCAGCATCAGGCCCCAGATGCTCTCGCGGAAGGCGTGAATGGTCTCGCCCCAGGTCGCCTTCGGCAGCCGCGGATAGTCGCGCTTGCGCGCAAGCCACCAGGTGACGATGCAGAGCATCGTCGTCAGCAGGATACCGGGCAAGAGACCGGCGACGAACAACGCGCCGATCGAGGTGTTGGTCGAGACCGCATAGACGATCTTCGGGATCGACGGCAGCATCAGGATGCCGAGCGAACCCGCAACCGTGATGATGCCGGCGCCGAAGCGCATGGGGTAGCCGTGGCGGACCATCTCCGGCAGCACGATGGCGCCGATCGCAGCGACCGTCGCCACGCTCGAGCCGCACACCAGCGCGAACATCGCGCAGGCGACGATGCCGGCAAGCCCCAGGCCGCCGTGCCAGTGCCCGATCAGCGAGGTCGCGAAATTGATCATGCGGCGCGCGACGCCGCCATGGGTGAGGAAATTTCCGGCGAGGATGAAGAACGGGATCGCCATGATCTCGAAGCCTTCAATGCCCGTGAAGAGCTTCATCGAGACGGCTTCGATCGGCACCGTCGTCAGCGTGAACAGGAACGTCATCACGGTGAGGCCGAGCGCGATCGAAACCGGAATGCCAGTCAGCATCAGCGCGATCAGCAGCGCGAACACGGTGAAGGCGCGCAGCCAATGCGGCAGCACGATCACGCCAAACTTCTCGGCGAGACACATCGCGAAGATCAGGATCGGCGCCATGATCAGGATCACGCCGAGCGGCGAGACTTTTCGCGCAGCAGCCTTCGTTGCGGCGCCGGCTGGCTGCGGATGCAGCGCCGGCGAAACGTCGGTCTCGACACCCTCGACATGGGCCTCGTCATGATGCGGCAGATCGCCGGTCCAGTAATAGAACCAGGAGACCTGAAGGAAGCGGAAACACATCAACCCGGAGCCGAGCGGGATCGCCAGATAGACGAACCACATCGGCGCTTCCAGATCGTTCGACTGCTGGCCGGTCTTGAACATCTCCGAAACAAAGGAGGCGCCGAAGGCGGCGATCATGCCGGTGAACAGCGCGCCGCAGAGCAGCGAGAACAGGATGACATGCTTGCGCGAATGTTCGGGCAGGCGGTTGACGAGCAGATCGACGCCGACATGGATGCCGGTGCGCACGCCATAGGCCGCGCCGAACTTCGCCATCCAGATGAACATGTAGATGCAGAGTTCCTGCGCCCAGGACAGATCGAGTTCGGAAAGGAAGGTGAACACCGCCATCGACAGCGATGCCAGCCAGGTCATGCCGTGCGCGGCGGCCCATCGCGAGAACACGATCGACTCGCCCGCACCGTAGCGGTGCACGACAGCGATGAAGATCAGGCCGGTTGCAGCCGCAATAAGCGTCGCGATCAACCATTCTTCGAGATGATTGAGCAACTGGTTGAGCGCGCGAAGCAAATCAAAGTCCCCCTATCGATACGAAACGGCCGGGAGCGTACACACCCCCGACCGTTGGTATTATTCTCCCGGAAAACGCGTCAGTTCATCTTGACGTCAAGTTCCTTGGCGACGAGATCGAGCACTTCCTGCCCGACCCGGCCCTTGGCCCAGGTATAAGTCGGCCGCATCGCTTCCTGCCACGCCTTGCGGTCGGCGTCGCTCAGATAATGCAGCGTGGTCTTGCCCGCCTTCTTGATCTCGGCCAGCGCGTCCTCGTTTTCCTGGTGCGCGATCTGGTTGGTGTATTCGGTCGCCTCCGCCATTGCCTTCTCGAGTTGGCTGCGGATGTCGGGCGGCAGGCCGGACCAGAACTTCGAGTTGACGATGACGGCGTATTGCAGATGGGCGTGATAGGACACGGTGATGTCCTTCTGCACCTCGTAGAATTTCTGCGTCAGGTAGTTCGACGCCGTGTTCTCGCAGCCGTCGACCACGCCGGTCTGGAGCGCCTGGTAGACTTCCGAGAACGCCATGATCTGCGGGATCGACCCCATCAGGCGGAAATACTGGTCGGCGATCTTCGAGCCGGAGATGCGGAATTTCAGCCCCTTGAAATCCTCCGGCTTCATCAGCGGTCGGTTCGACGACACCATGTGGAAGCCGTTGTCCCAATATGCGAGACCGGTGATGCCCTTGGCCTCCAGCTTCTGGAACAGCCATTTGCCGACCGTGCCCTTCATCGCATTGGAATAGGTCGCGTCGTCCTTGAACAGCCAGGGCAAGTCGAGCGCCTCGAATTCCTTGATGCCGAGCGGCGCGAATTTTGCCGTCGAGGGCGCCAGCATCTGCACCGAGCCGAGTTGCAGCGCCTCGATCTCCTCCTTGTCCTTGTACAGCGAGGAGTTCGGATAGACTTCGATCTTGACCTTGCCGTCGGTGTACTTTTCGGCAAGCTCCTTGAACTTCAGCGCACCCTTGCCCTTCGGGGTATCGTTGGCGACGACGTGGCTGAACTTGATGACGATCGGGCTCTGGGCTTGAGCCAAGTCAGGAGACAAGGCCGGGGCCAGAGCGAACGCGGCCGCAGCGACCGCAAAGAGCAGTTTGCGCATGAAGAACCTCCCCAACAACCTCGGAAACCGGGCGTTTTTTTTGTTTTACGGTTTCAGTAGTGGCAGCAATCCGGACTACGAACAACTAGACCTAAGCCCAATTTGCCGCAGCGAAGCTATGCCGCAGGGAAGCTATCTTGATGGCGGTCGCATGCGCAACCCGGCGCCCGCTCCGTCCCCGGAAGCGAGCGCTTATGTCGCATCGCCGCAGGGCATTAACCCTTGCGCTGGGCGACCATGAACAGCCGCCGGAACGGAAACAGCGTCTGCCCCGCTTCATTCTTCGGATAGGCTTTTGCCACCCGCATCCCATAGGCCCCTTCGAACGCGGCCTTCTCGTCGCCCTCGAGCACGTCGAGATAGCGCGTCAGCCAGGTCCCCTTGGTCCATTCCTTCACAGGATTGTCGCCTTCGAGAACCTGGAGATATTCGGTCTCCCAGATGTCGATGTTTTGCGACAAGGGGGCGAGTACGTCATGATAGAAGGCCGGCCCCTCGACCGGCGGCGGCGTCACGAGGTGCTCGACCTTGGACCGCCAGGGCCCGTTCAGGGCGGTCTCGCCGATCAGCACGTGCGACGGCGCCAGAAAGTTGCGCGGCATCTGCACGGCCAGCATGCCGCCGGGCGCGACCTTCTCCATCACCGAGGGAAAGAGTGCCGCATGATTGGGCAACCAGTGCAGTGCGGCATTGGAATAGACGACGTCATATTGCTTGGCGGGGCGCCAATGGCCGAGGTCTTCGTGCGACCATTCCACGTCCGGCGCGGCTTTGCGCCCCGCAGCAACCATCTCGGCCGAGCTCTCGACGCCTGTCACCGCGGCGGACGGCCAGCGTTCCTTGATCAGCTTCGTGACATTGCCGGCGCCGGCGCCAAGGTCCGCGACCGTGCGCGGGCCGACATCGGGAATCCGCATCAACAGGTCGACCGCGGGCCGGAGCCGGTGGCCGGAGAATTTCAAGTACTGCTGCGGATCCCATACCATCGTTCGAGCCTTTTCTTTTTCGTGTTTCCTTCGCCGTCGCCCTTGGTTACCACTGCTCGTCCCGGTCGGGCAAATCGCCGCACCCGGAACAGGGCAGGAAACGAACGGCAAACGAACACCAAAACGCAAAAAGCGAACAAGAGAGCGTGTGACCATGGACCTCGGGCTGAAATCTAAAACCGCTGTCGTCACCGGAGCGAGCATCGGCATCGGCCGCGCCATCGCCAAGGGCCTGGCGGCCGAAGGCGTGCGCGTCGTCGGCGTGGCGCGCCGGACCGACCTGCTCGCAGAACTGGCGAAGGAAGTCGGCGGCGGGCTGATCGCGCCGCTCGAGCAGGACGTGATGGCAAAGGACGCGGCCGAGAGGATCGCGGCTTTCGCGCTAAAGGAGCTCGGCCATGTCGACATCCTCATCAACAATGCCGGCGGCAGCCGCCCCCTGCCCGTCGATGCGCCCGACAGCAAATGGGACGAGGCGATCGCGCTGAATTTCACCAGCTATCGCCGCATCACGCATGCGCTGTTGCCGCAGATGATCGAACGCAAATGGGGCCGCATCGTCAACATCACCGGCAAGTCCGAGCCGGAAGGCCTCAACGCCGCCTTCGCGGCAAAGGCCGCCGTGCACGCCTGGGCCAAGGGCCTGTCGCGCGAGATCGGCGAGCACGGCATCACCATCAACTGCATCCCGCCCGGCCGTATCATGAGCGAGCAGATCCGCCGCAACTATCCGCCGGATTATCGCGAGCGTTTTGCCGAGGAAGAGATTCCGGTCGGCTATTGGGGCGAGCCGGAAGACCTCGCGGCGCTCGCGGTGTTTCTGGCCTCACCCGTGGCGCGCTACATCACGGGGACAGTGATCCCGGTGGATGGCGGCTTGAGACGGTATCAGTTCTAGATCTTCGCTCACGCTACGCGCTCGGTGCGCTCCCTCGCCCCGTTCTTACGGGGAGAGGGTTGGCGTGAGGGCTGCCTCCGCATTCGCAGGATCGTCTGATGTCATCTGCTGCAACCATTTTCGCGCAATCGTTCTTCCACGGCACGCGCGCCGATTTGAAACCCGGCGACCTCATCGTCGTCGGCCATCGATCCAACTTAACCGACGTCAAACCGCTGTCCTGGGTGTATTTCGCGGCTACGCTAGACGCGGCGATCTGGGGCGCGGAGCTTGCCGCAGGCACCGCGCGAGGGCGCATTTATGTCGTGGAGCCGACCGGACCGATCATGGACGATCCGAACGTGACGGATAAGAAGTTTCCCGGCAATCCGACGCTGTCCTATCGCTCCCGCGACCCGCTACGCGTGATTGCCGAAGTGACGCAGTGGCAAGGCCACGCGCCTGAACAGCTGCAGCAGATGAAGGACAATGTCGCCCGCCTGAAGGCGGAGGGTGGCAACATCATCGATTAAGTCGGCGAGAATCAGCTCTTAGCTCGTAGGATGGGTAGAGCGCAGCGAAACCCATCGACAGCATCCAACGCCAACATGATGGGTTTCGCAAATGCTCTACCCATCCTACGGGCTTCCGGCTCTCTGGTCGAACGCGCTCAGCACCGCGAGCGTCATCGCGGTGATGCCGGTCTGGATGGTGGGCTTCGGCACTGGTGCAAACAGCGGGGAATGGTTGCCGGGAAGCGGCGTTCCGCTCTTGTTGGCTGCCGCCCACGCATCCCAGTCATACACGCCGATATTGAACATCATCAATGGTACGCCGGATCCACCGAATTCGGAGAAATCCTCGCTCGTGGTATTCGCCGGCGACAGGCTCAGCTTCGCGCCAAACGCCGGCTTCAGTGCCTTCTCGGCGGTCGCGACCAAAGCGGGATCGTTGATGACCGCCTTGATACCCTCGGTGATGATGATATCCGGCGCCGGCGCGTTCGCCATGGCGGCGATTGCCTTGGCGGTCCGTTCGATCCCATCGAACATTTTGGTGCGCACGTCCGGCTTGAAGGTCCTGATGGTGCCGCGCAGGACCGCCTCGTCGGGAATGATGTTGCCGGCGGTGCCGGCATGGAACGAGCCGATCGAGATGATGCCGACTTCGGCCGGGTCCTTCTCACGGCTAATGACGCTCTGCACGTCGACCACAAAACGCGACGCCATCATCACGGGATCGATGGTCGCCTGCGGCACCGCGCCATGGCCGCCGCGGCCCTTGAACCTGATGAAGAGGTCATCGGCACTCGAGGAGCCGGCCCCCACCCGGTATCTGATAGCGCCATAAGGAAACGGCCCATCATGCAGGGCGAAGCCGGCATCCGGCTTGGGAAAGCGGATGAACAGGCCGTCGCTCAGCATGGCCATCGCACCGGCGCCTACTTCCTCGGCGGGCTGGGCAATGAACATCAGCGTACCCTTCCACCGGTCCTTCAGCCCTACCAGCGTCTTCGCGGTCCCGATCCAGCTCGCCATATGGATGTCGTGGCCGCAGCTGTGCGCGACAAAGGTTTCGCGTCCCTGCCAATTGGTCTTGTCGTGGCTTGCATAGGGAAGGCCGGTCTTCTCCTCCATCGGTAGCGCATCAAGCTCGGTGCGGACCATGATGGTCGGACCGTCGCCATTCCTGTAGAGCGCAACCAGGCCGGTCCTGCCGACCTTCTCCGTCACCTCGAAGCCGGCCGCGCGCATCTCGGCGGCAAGCTTCGCGGCGGTCTTCTCCTCCTGGAAGGCGAGCTCGGGATGGGCGTGGATGTCCTTGTAGAGCGCATCGAGCTTTGGATAATCGCGCTCGAACGAAGTCTCGATCGATTGCTTCAGGCTCGCGACGTCGAGCTCGGCATGCGCCGCTGGCGCAAGCAGGACCAAGGCAAAAGCGGCGAGCAAGGGCTTTGCAGATTGCATGGTCCGACCTCCCTGCGTTTTTCTCTCGCTTAGCCGGATGACCACCAGGATGACATCGTGCCGGTGTTTTGCCCGACGTGTCGACTTCCCGGGTGTGCTGGAGGTCGCATCGGAGCCCGCTGAAAACCCCCTGTCCACCAAGGGGCCTTCTACTGTGCATGGGGTTGTTTTCGAGCTGTTTGGTTCGAACCCCAAAAGAAAAAGCAGAAAAAGCGCAGGCGCGGCTCACCCCGCCTGCAGGATCTCCGCGATCGCAGCCCCCGCCGCAATCGTGCCGAGCTTGCCGCCGACATCGCGCGTCGCCCTGCCCTCGCCGATCGCCTTCGCCACCGCCGCTTCGATTGCACGCGCCGCTTCCTCGTAACGGACCGCGCCGTTTGTCTCGCCATGCCAGCCGAGCAGTAGTGCCGTCGACAGGATCAGCGAGACCGGGTTGGCGACGTCCTGGCCTGCGATGTCGGGCGCCGAGCCGTGCGCAGCCTGCGCCATGGCGTAGCGGTTACCGACATTGAGCGAGCCGCCGAGGCCGAGGCTGCCCGAGAGCTCCGCGGTGAGATCGGACAGGATATCGCCGAACATGTTGGTGGCGACGATGACATCGAAACGATCGGGGTTGCGCACCACATGCGCCATCATCGCGTCGACCAGGATGTCGTCGACGGTGAGGTTCGCGTAGGACTTCGCCGCCTCGCGACAGATGTCCAGAAACATGCCGTCGCCGATCTTCAGCACATTGGCCTTGTGGACGATGGTGAGATGTTTTCGCCGCTTCACCGCCAGACGGCAGGCAGCATGCGCGATGCGCTCGCAGCACAGCCGCGTGATCCGGCGCAGCGAGATCACGACGTCGGGCGTGACCAAGAGCTCGCCATTGCCCTGCTCCATGTTGCGGTCGGCATAAAACCCTTCGGTGTTCTCCCGGACCACGACGAGGTCGAAATCGCCGAGCCGGCCGGGCCTACCTGCATAGGTGCGGGCGGGCCTGATGTTGGCGTAGAGGTCGAGGTTCTTGCGGAAGTGGCGCGACGGATTGATCTCGCCATGCGCCTCGTCCTTGAAGTCGAAGGTCGCGGTCGGCCCCAGGATCAGGCCGTCTGCAGCACGGACGGTGTCGAGCAGCTCGGAGCGCACGGTCGTGCCGAACTGCTTGAGGCTCGCATGGCCAACCGCATGCTCCTCCAGCCGCAGATTGAGCTGGAAGCGCTCTGACGCCGCGCGCAGCACGCCCGTTGTCGCGGCCGTGATCTCAGGTCCGATGCCGTCCCCCGGCAGAACGACGATTTGCATGGTGATCCCCTTCCGAGAGCGGCAGCTGGCGCGATCATACGCCAGGGCGCAGGCTCAGCGCCTGACCGTCGTGCATACAATGCATGCAAGCATATGCCTGTGGAAGCAGCCCCGGGCGTAGTACATGCCGAAAGACCATTCGAGCCCCGCTGTCGGAGAACGCGCAAGGCAATGACAATCACGTTACCTGCCGCTGTGCGCGAGCCCGATCATCCCGTTGCCGATGGCCTGCCGGCCGAGCAGCGCCGCTGGGCGATCGCCGCGATCTTCACCGCGCTGGCGATGGCCTCGCTCGACACCGCGATCGCCAACATCGCGCTGCCCGCCATTGCCGCGGATCTGCATGTCAGCCCGGAGCAGTCGGTCTGGGTGGTCAATGTCTACCAGATCGCGCTGGTGGCGACGCTGCTGCCGCTTGGCGCGCTGGGCGAGATCGTCGGGCACCAGCGCATCTATCTCGGCGGCCTCGTGCTGTTCACCATCGCATCGCTGTTCTGCGCGGTCGCCTGGTCGCTCGACAGTTTGCTGGTCGCGCGTACGCTGCAGGGCCTCGGCGCCAGCGGCATCATGAGCGTCAACACCGCGCTGGTGCGCTTCGTCTATCCCGGCCGGATGCAAGGCCGCGGCTTCGGCCACAACGCGCTGGTGGTCGCCACCGCCTTCACTGTCGGGCCGTCGATCGCCTCCGCCATCCTCGCGGTCGGGCCGTGGCCGTGGCTGTTCGCCGTCAATATCCCCTTCGGCCTCGCCGCAACCGGCATCGGCTTTGCGATGCTGCCGAAGACGCCGCGCGCCGATCACGGCTTTGATTTCCTCGGCGCGCTTCTCGCCGCCGTCTGCCTCGGCCTGTTCATCACGGGCATCGGCAGCGCCGCGCATAATCTGTCGCCTGTTATCGTCGCCGTCGAACTGGTCACGGCGCTGGCGCTCGGCTTCATCCTGACACGACGTCACGCCGACCATCCCGCGCCGATGCTGCCGATCGACCTGTTCAGCCGGCCGATGTTCGCGCTGTCGGCTGCGACCGCGGTCTGCTCCTTCGCGGTGCAAGGCATCGCCTTCGTCTCGCTGCCGTTCTATTTCGAAGACGTGCTCGGGCGCTCGCAGGTCGAGACCGGTTTCTTCATGACGCCGTGGCCGCTGGTGGTCGGCATCATGGCGCCGATCGCGGGACGCCTCTCCGACCGCCATCCGGTCGGCCTGTTGGGCGGCATCGGCCTCATCCTGCTCGGCCTCGGCATGGCGCTGCTCGCGCTGCTTCCGGCGAGCCCAAGCATTCCCGATATCGTCTGGCGGATCATGATCTGCGGCATGGGGTTCGGCTTCTTCCAGGCGCCGAACATGAAGGCGATCATGGGAAGCGCGCCGCCGCACCGCGGCGGCAGCGCCTCGGGCATCGTCGCCACCGCGCGCCTGACCGGACAAACCACGGGCGCGGCGCTCGCCGCAGCCTGCTTCGCCATGGCCGGTCACAACGGCGCCACCGTCGCGCTGGCGTTAGGTGCAGGCTTTGCCGCGCTCGGCAGCGTGATGAGCTTTTTGCGGCTGGCGGTGAAGTAAGGCCGTCAGGCCAGGTGCCGTGCCGCCGAGTCGACAGTCGCCGGCATCACGGTCTCGTGGTCCAGCGCGGCGAGGCGCGCGTCGATGGCATCAATGACCTTGCGCGAGAACGGTCCGAGATGCGCATAGGCCGCGATCATCTGCACCGCGATCCGCGCCGAGGAGGTGTCGCGCTTGGCGCAATTCATGAAGGTTTGCCACAGCGGTCCGCGCGCCTCGGGGATCGCGGTGACCACGCGGTGCACGGTTTCCATCGCGCCGACTCGCGCGCGGATGTCGCCCTCGGCGAGCTCATGGCGCTGCCTTGATCGGTCGAGCAGCGTCATCAGCTTGTCGACACGACCCGCATAGGCGGCCGGGCTGTAGACGCGTTCCAGCACCGTCTTGTAGTCCATCAGGATATCGCGCAGCGGGCGCACCGGGTCGAAATTGATGCCGCCCGTGCACTGGTCGCCGCCTGTCGTGGATGCCAGATCGTGGTCCGCATGCAACCGGCCCTCCTTCGCAAGCCGGCGCGTAAGCTGCGTGTTCGGCAACGCATAGAGCAGGCCGACCATGGCGACGGGAATCGCGGCCTCCTCGATGAAATCGATCATGGCCTCCGCCATCGAGACCTTCTCGTTGTCGAAACCGACAATGAAGCCCGCGGTGACGAGCATGCCGGCGCCGTAGATCTTGTGGATGCTCTCGGCGATGTTGCGCCGCGTGTTCTGCTTCTTCCGCATCGCGACCAGGGTCGCCGGATCAGGACTTTCGATGCCGACGAAGACACCAAAGAAGTTCGCAGCGCCCATCTGCTCCAGCAATTCGGGATCGTCGGCGAGATTGACCGAGGCTTCGGTCGACAGCTCGAAGGGATAGCCGTGCGCGCGCTGCCATTCGGCGAGCTGGGGCAGGAACTGGCGCAGCGACTTCTTGTTGCCAATGAAATTGTCGTCGACGAAGTCGAGATGACCGCGATAGCCCATCTGGTAGAGCCGCTCGAGCTCGACAAACATCTGCTCGGTCGTCTTGGTGCGTGGCACGCGGCCATAGAGCTCGATGATGTCGCAGAACTCGCAGGTGAACGGACAGCCGCGCGAATACTGCACACCGAGATAGAGATAGTCCTCGAACTTGAGCAGGTCGAAGCGCGGCACCGGCGTCCTGGTGACGTCGGCCTGGAATTTCGGCGCGGTGAAGACGCCGGCGCGCGCGCCGCTGTCCCAGGCCGCGATGAACTCGTCGATCACGCCCTCGGCTTCGCCGAGCACCTGAAAATCTGCGCTGGCGTAAACGTGAGGGCTCGACGTCGGATCTGGGCCGCCGACCACCACCGGCTTGCCTGCCGCGCGACACTTGTCGACCAGTCGCAGCGTATCGGCCTGCTGCGGCAGCATGCCACCGGTGAAGACGACGTCGGCCCAGGCGAGATCCTCGTCCCCGAAGGCTTGCGTGTTGCAGTCGATGAGCCGCACCGTCCAGCTCTCCGGCAACATCGCGGCCACGGTAATCAGGCCGAGGGGAGCGGCCGGCCGCCGGACGCCCATCAGCTTACAGGACTCGCCAAAACTCCAGAAGGACTCCGCCGTGAACAGCGGATAGAGCATGAGCACGTTGCAGGGGCTCGGCACCTTCATGGAACTCCCAAGGAACTCTCAAATGTTTCGGCACAGTGTAGCAAAGCAGCGTGGTCTTGCACCCCGTCAAAAGGGACAAGCTGTCGCGCCCCCAAGAGCGCAAACGTCGCCTCAGACCATGCCACTGGCGTTCAGGGAGATGGCGCAATCGGTGCGCCAGCCGGGCCTTCTCAGAACGCGCACAACACCGCCTGGTCCATAATCTTCCCGCAGCCGCGAGATTCTTGGATAGCTGCCCCTCGGACTATTGATTTGAACAGTTCCAGTTTGCCGGACACATTGCGCCCCTGAGTCCATCGGTGGATGGGCCAATCAGGGGACTTGCGATGGCAAACCTAACAATCAACGGAAAAACCTTCACGCTCGACGTCGAGCCGGACACGCCGCTGCTCTGGGCGATCCGCGAGAATGCCGGTCTCACCGGTACCAAATATGGCTGCGGCATTGCACAATGCGGCGCCTGCACCGTTCACATGGACGGTGTCGCCACCCGCTCCTGCGGAATCTCGGTCGCCGAGGCCGAAGGCAAAAAGATCACCACGATCGAGGGGCTCGCCTCGGGCAGCGAGCTGCACAAGGTGCAGCAGGCCTGGATCGCCAAGGACGTCCCGCAATGTGGCTATTGCCAGAGCGGCATGATCATGGCCGTGGCGGCACTCCTCAGCGAGAAGCCGAAGCCGACCGATGCCGATATCGACGAGGCCATCACCAATATCTGCCGCTGCGGCACCTTCCAGCAGGTCCGCGAGGCGATCCACACGATCGCGAGCGCCTAAAGGAGCCGGCACATGAACCAGCACGTTTCTCC
Source organism: Bradyrhizobium ganzhouense (assembly GCF_049949285.1). Classification (NCBI taxonomy): domain Bacteria; kingdom Pseudomonadati; phylum Pseudomonadota; class Alphaproteobacteria; order Hyphomicrobiales; family Nitrobacteraceae; genus Bradyrhizobium; species Bradyrhizobium ganzhouense. The sequence goes on along the minus strand of NZ_CP181318.1, from coordinate 2,860,531 downwards.
CAAGATGAACCGCCGCGCCTTCGTCATCGGCACCGCCGCTGTCGGCACGGGCCTCGCCATCGGCCTCGATATCCCCTTCGGCGGCCCCGCTGTGGTCCGCGCAGCCGACGGCTCGCCCGAGGTCAATGCCTGGGTCGTGATCAGGCCCGACGACACCGTGGTCATCCGCATCGCCCGCTCCGAGATGGGCCAGGGCTCGCTCACCGGCCTCGCCCAGCTCGTCGCCGAGGAGCTCGAATGCGACTGGTCGAAGGTCACGACCGAATATCCGACACCCGGCCAGAACGTTGCCCGCAAGCGCGTCTGGGGCGATTTCTCGACCGGCGGCAGCCGGGGCATCCGGACCTCGCAGGACTATGTCCGCAAGGGCGGTGCCACCGCGCGCGTGATGCTGATCCAGGCCGCCGCCGACGAGTGGAAGGTGCCGGCCTCCGAATGCACCGTCGCCAAGGGCGTCATCACGCATAAGCCATCGGGCAAGACGACGACCTACGGCAAGGTCGCCGAGGCCGCGGCCAAGCTGACGCCACCGGCCGAGGTCAAGCTCAAGGACCCCAAGGACTGGACCATCGCAGGCAAGGGCCTGCTGCGGCTCGACACCGCCGACAAGACCACCGGCACGATGGTCTACGGCATCGACATCAAGCTGCCGGGCATGCTGAACGCCGCGATCAAGGATTGCCCTGTGTTCGGCGGCAAGGTGAAGAGTTTTGACGAAGCCAAGATCACCGGCATGAAAGGCGTCAAGAAGGTCGTCAAGGTCGGCGATTCCGCGGTCGCGGTCGTTGCCGACACCTGGTGGCACGCCAAGACCGCGCTGGAAGCGCTGCCGATCGTCTGGGACGAAGGCGACAACGCAAAGGTCTCGAGCGAGACGATTGCGAAGTGGCTGGCCGAGGGCCTCGACGACGCGCAGCCGGCCTATGTCGGCAACAAGAACGGTGACGTGAAGGCGGCGATTGCCGGCGCTGCCAAGAAGGTCGAGGCCGTCTACAACTATCCCTACCAGAACCACGCCACGATGGAGCCGATGAACGCCACCGCGCTCTACACCGCGGACAAATGCGAGGTCTGGTGCGGCACGCAGAATGGCGAGGCGGCCTTCGCGGCGGTACTGGAGGCCTCGGGCCTGCCGGCGGAGAAGTGCGACGTGCACAAGGTGATGCTCGGCGGCGGCTTCGGCCGGCGCGGCATAACCGATTACGTCCGCCAGGCCGTCGAGATCGCCAAGCAGATGCCGGGCACGCCGGTCAAGCTGTTGTGGTCGCGCGAAGAGGACATGACGCACGGCAAGTATCACCCGGTCACCCAATGCAAGATGACCGGCGCGTTCGATGCCAACAACAACCTGGTCGCGCTGCACTACCGCCTGTCCGGGCAGTCGATCCTGTTCTCGCTCCGCCCCGAAGCGTTGCAGAACGGCATGGACCCGGCCGCGTTCCAGGGCGTCGCCCAATCCGGCGAAGCCGCGATCGGCTACTCGGTGCCGAACCTGCTGATCGAGCACTCGATGCGCAACCCGCACATTCCGCCCGGCTTCTGGCGCGGCGTGAACGTCAATCACAACGCGATCTACATGGAATGCTTCATGGACGAGCTGGCCCATGCAGCAGGCCAGGATCCGCTCGAGTTCCGCCGCAAGCTGATGGGCAATCACCCCAAGCATCTGGCGGTGCTCAATGCGGTAGCCGAGAAGATCGGCTGGACCACGCCGGCGCCGCAAGGCGTCTATCGCGGCATCGCGCAGGTGATGGGCTATGGCAGCTATGTCGCCGGCGCCGCCGAAATCTCGGTGACCGACGGCAGCAAGATCAAGGTGCTTCGCATCGTCGCCTCCACCGATCCCGGCTACGTGGTCAACCCGGCACAGGTGGAGCGGCAGATCGCGGGCTCCTTCGTTTATGGCCTCTCGGCGCTGTTCTACGGCGGCTGTACCGTCAAGGACGGCCGCATCGAGCAAACCAACTTCGACACCTTCAACTCGATGCGGATCAACGAGATGCCGAAGGTGGAATCGGTGATGGTGCCGAGCGGCGGATTCTGGGGCGGTGTCGGCGAGCCGACCATCGGTGTTGCGGCGCCCGCGGTGCTCAACGCCTTCTTTGCGGCGACGGGCAAGCGAATCCGCTCGGTGCCGCTGCGCGACCAAAACATCAGCTTCGCGTAAGAAAGGCGGCCGCGGCGGCCACAACGGCCGCCGCGGCATTTGACTGGATGATCCGCATGACCACGCGACCGATGACACGGCGAACTGCCGTGCTCGGCATCACCGCCGCGACCGCGACATTGGCCCGACCGCAGGTCTTGCGCGCGCAATCGACAAGCCGCGTCGTCGTGGTCGGTGGCGGCTTCGGCGGCGCGGCCTGCGCCCGCGCGCTCAAGCGTGCGCAAGAAGACTCGCAAGTCATCCTGATCGAACCCAATGCGGTCTTCACCTGCTGCCCCCTGAGCAACGAGGTGATCGCGGGCCTGCGCGGCATCGAAGCGCAGCAGTTTGACTACGAGAGGCTGGCTGCAGAGGGCGTCACCGTGATCGGCCAGGCCGTGACCACCATCGAGCCGCAGCTGCGTAGCGTCCTGACAGCCGATGGCGTCGCCCTGCCCTATGACCGCCTCGTGCTCTCGCCTGGCATTGACTTCCATTTCGAGGCGCTACCCGGCTACGACGAGGCCGCATCGGAAAAGATGCCGCACGCCTGGAAGGCCGGCGCGCAGACGCTGCTGCTGCGCAGGCAGCTGGAAGCAATGGACGATGGTGGTACGGTCGCCATCGCGATCCCCGCCAATCCCTCGCGCTGTCCGCCGGCTCCTTACGAGCGCGCCAGCCTGATCGCGCATTATTTGAAGACGCGGAAGCCGCGCTCGAAAGTGCTGATCCTCGATGCCAAGGACAATTTCTCGCAGCAGCGGCTGTTCGAGAAGGCATGGAAGGAGCTCTACGGCGACATGATCGAGCGCATCGGCCTGTCGCAAGGCGGCCGCGTGACCTCGGTCGATCCCGCGACCAAAACCATCGTCACCGAGTTCGGCAACTACACGCCTGATGTCGCCAACGTCATCCCGCCGCAGCGCGCCGGGCACATTGCCGAGATAGCGGGCGCAACTGACGCGACCGGCTGGTGCCCGATCGATCCTGTGACCTTCGAGTCAAAGCTCGTCAAAAACGTCCATGTCATCGGCGACGCCTGCCTCGGCGGCGGCATTCCCAAATCGGCATCGGCCGCGAGCGCGCAAGGCAAGGCCTGCGCTGCGGCCATTGTCAACCTGCTCGCCGGCCGCACGCCGGAGGCGCCACGGCTGACCGGCGTCTGCTACAACACCGTCGCACCCGGCTACGGCTTCTCGCTCGCCGGCAACTACCAGCCCAAGGGCGACATCTTTGCCGAGGTCGAGGGCGGCGCGACGAGTCCGGTCGATGCGCCGCGCGAACTGCGCGCCCGCGAGGCGGCCGAGGCGGAGCGCTGGTTTCAAACCATCACGGCGGACACCTTTGGCTAGGTCGACAGTCTGCATCGCTGCGTTGATCGCCGGACTCGCGCTCGCCTCCAATGCGCGCGCGGACGGACTCGCGCCCTATGAGATCACCGGCGGCGGCATTGCCAATTCGCTCACAGGCACGCCCGGCGATGCCGCGCGCGGGCGCGCGCTGGTGCTGGCGCGCACAACGACGTGCATCCTCTGCCATTCCGGCCCGTTCCCTGAAACGCGATTCCAGGGCGACCTCGCGCCTGATCTCACCGGCGCGGGGAACCGCTGGACGGTGAGCCAGTTGCGGCTTCGGATGGTCGACGCCTCGCGCTTCAACCCGGACACCATCATGCCGTCCTACTATCGTGCGGACGGCCTCGTTCGCGTCGGGCGTAATTTCACCGGCAAACCGGTACTGTCGGCCGCCGAGATCGAGGACATCGTGGCCTATCTTGCAACACTTCGGAACTAGGACTCGTCATGCCAACGACGCGACGACGATTTTTAAGCCTGGCTGGCGGTGCCACGGTCATTCCGATCGTTACACTACGGCCGGTCGAAGCAACGCCCGCGATGCTCAACACCGCCATCCGCAACGTCGTCGGCGAAGCGCCAATTCGCACCGGCAAGGTCAAGCTCGACATTCCGCCGCTGGTCGAGAACGGCAACACAGTGCCGATGACGGTGAGCGTCACGAGCCCGATGACGGCGGACGACTACGTCAAGAGCATCCACGTCTTCAACGAGAAGAACCCGCAACCGAACATCGGCAATTTCTATCTGAACCCGTCTTCCGGCCGGGCCCAGATCGCGACGCGGATCCGGCTCGCCGACACCCAGAAGGTGGTCGCGATCGCGCGCCTGTCCGACGACAGTTTCTGGCAGGTCACGGCGGATATCGTCGTGACGCTGGCCGCCTGCACCGAGGAGGTGAACTGATGGCCGCCCTCATCAACGTCCCGGCGAAGGCCAAACGCGGCGACATCATCGAAATCCGCACGCTGACCTCGCACATCATGGAAACCGGCTTTCGCCACACCATGGATGGTGCGCTGGTGCCGCGCGACATCATCACGAGCTTCACCTGCCGCTACAACGGCACCGAGATCTTCCGCGCCGATCTGTTTCCGGCCATCGCCGCCAATCCGTATCTGTCCTTCTTCACGCTCGCCAACGAGAGCGGCAAGTTCGAATTCGAATGGATCGGCGACAACGGCTATTCGTCCACCGCATCGGCATCGATCACGGTCGAATGAATTTTTGGCGCGCGATAGCGCTGGCGGCGCTTGTCGCCACGGCCCCCGCCCTGCTCGCTGGTGAAATCCCGCCCGATGCGCGGCGCTCCGGCTATTCCTTCATGGGCCCCGATACGCGCGCCATGCAGGATGACGACACCTCCAATCCGGGCATGCTGTTCGTGCTCGACGGCGAGGCGCTGTGGACGAAGAAGGCGGGCAGCGCGGACAAGGCGTGCGCGGACTGCCATGGCGATGCACGAAGCATGAAGGGCGTCGCGGCCCGCTATCCCGCCTTCGACAAGGCGCTGGCGCGCCCCGTCACGCTCGACCAGCGCATCAACCTCTGCCGCGCCAATCATCAGCAGGCGGCACCGCTGCCCTACGAGAGCCGCGACATCCTGGCGCTGTCCGCCTTCGTTGCCCACCAATCGCGCGGCGTCGCAATCACCGCAGGCGACGATCCACAACTCAGACCTTTCGTCGAGCAAGGCCGCAATCTTTTCATGCAGCGCGAGGGTCAGCTCAACCTGGCCTGCACCAATTGCCACGACGACAACTTTGAGAAGCGCCTCGCGGGCTCGCCGATCACACAAGCACAGCCGACCGGCTACCCGCTCTATCGGCTGGAATGGCAGACGCTCGGATCGCTGGAGCGGCGCCTGCGCAGCTGCATGACCGGCGTCCGCGCCCAGGCCTATGATTACGGCGCGCCCGAGCTGGTCGCGCTCGAGCTCTATCTGATGGCGCGCGCACGCGGCATGCCGATGGAAACGCCAGCGGTGCGACCGTAACGCACAAATTAGGGCTAGGCAGGCGTGGAACGGTCGCTAGTATCCCTCCCAAAGAATTGAATCATAGGGAGGGACTAAAGTGGCTGACCATAAGATCTCGCGCCGCACGCTGTTGACGGGCACCGCTGCAGCCGGCGCGCTCAGCCTGACCGGGCTTCCGGCGCGCGCCGAGGTAAATTGGAAGAAATACGCAGGCACCAAGCTGGAGGTGATCCTCGCCAAAGGCCCACGCGGCGACAATTTGCAAAAATACGTCAAGGAATTCACCGAGCTCACCGGCATCCAGGTCGAATCAGAGCAGATTCCCGAGCAGCAGCAGCGCCAGAAATGCGTCATCGAGCTCACCTCGGGACGGCCGAGCTTCGACGTGGTCCATATCAGCTATCACGTGCAGAAGCGGCAGTTCGAGAAAGCCGGTTGGCTCGCCGACATGACGCCCTTCATGAAGGATCCGACGCTGACCGCGCCCGACCTCGTCGAGAGCGATTTCTCGGCCGCCGGCCTGCAATACGCCAAGAACGACAAGGGTCAGATGCTGTCGCTGCCCTGGTCGGTCGACTATTTCATCCTCTACTACAACAAGGAGCTGTTCCAGAAGAAGGGCGTCGCGGTCCCCAAGACCCTCGATGAGATGGTTGCGGCCGCGGAGAAGCTCACCGATCCTAAGGAAGGCACCTTCGGCTTCGTCGGCCGCGGCTTGCGCAACGCCAACATGACGTTGTGGACCAACTTCTTCCTCAACTACGGCGGCGAATTCCTCGATGCCAAGGGCAACATCCTGACGGACGGTCCTGAAGCCATCGAGGCGACAAAACTCTATCAGACGCTGCTGACGAAAGTCGCCCCTCCCGGCGTCGCCGGCTTCAACTGGATGGAGTCGATGGCATCGTTCACGCAAGGAAGGTCTGCGATGTGGATCGACGGCGTCGGCTGGGCGCCGCCGCTGGAAGATCCGGCCGCCTCGCGCGTGGTCGGCAAAGTCGGCTACACCGTGGTCCCGGCCGGACCGAAGGGACAGTATTCAGCCACCTATGGCGACGGCATCGGTATTGCCGCGGCAAGCAAGAACAAGGAGGCGGCCTATCTGCTCTGCCAGTGGATTGTCTCGAAGCAGCAGGGTGCCCGGCTGTTGCAGGCCGGCGGTGGTGTGCCGTTCCGCAACTCAATCCTGAACGACGCAGAGGTCCAGAAGGGCGTGAAGATGCCCAAGGAATGGCTGCAATCGGTGATCGATTCCGGCAAGATCAGCAAGCTTGGATTGCCAGTGGTGATCCCGGTCGCCGAATTCCGCGACATCGTCGGTGCGGCGCTCACCGCGACCTTGTCCGGCGCCGATCCCGCAACTGAGCTGAAGAAGGCCAACGACCAGTACCGGCCGATCCTGGAGCGTAGCGAGAAGGCGTGAGTGCATTGATACAATCGACTCCGGCCGCGGCACGGTCTGATGCCGCGCCGGAGAAGGAATTGCGGCCGCCGTCCTACTGGCCGTTCGTGGTGCCGGCGCTGGTCGTCGTGCTCGCCATCATCATTTTCCCGTGGGTCTTCACGATCTGGATGAGCCTGAACGAGTGGAAGGTCGGTTCGTCGACCACTTTCGTCGGCTTCTCCAACTATCTGCGGCTGACCAGCGATCCCCGCTTCATCGAGGCGATCGGACATACGCTGGTCTACACCGTGCTGTCCGTGCTGCTGCCGCTCGTGTTCGGCACGTTCGCGGCCGTGGTGTTTCACCAGAAATTCGCCGGCCGCGGCTTCCTGCGTGGCATCTTCATCATGCCCATGATGGCAACGCCGGTAGCGATCGCGCTGGTCTGGACCATGATGTTCCACCCGCAGCTCGGCGTGCTCAACTACCTGCTGTCGCTGGTCGGGATCCCCGCACAGCTCTGGGTGTTTCATCCCGCAACGGTCATTCCCTCGCTGGTGCTGGTCGAGACCTGGCAATGGACGCCGCTGGTGATGCTGATCGTGCTCGGCGGCCTTGCTGCGATCCCGACCGAACCTTACGAGAGCGCGCAGATCGACGGCGCCAGCCTGTGGCAGGTGTTCCGCTTCATCACCCTGCCACTGATCATGCCATTTCTGTTCATCGCCGGCATGATCCGCATGATCGACGCGGTGAAGAGTTTTGACATCATCTTCGCGATCACGCAGGGGGGACCAGGCTCGGCGTCGGAGACGATCAACCTCTATCTCTACAGCGTCGCGTTCATCTATTATGACCTGGGCTACGGCTCAGCGATCGCGGTCGTGTTCTTCCTGCTGATTGTCCTGCTTGCGGCGGTGATGCTCTACGCCCGCCAGCGCATGCTGTGGACCGAGATCGCGAGCGACGCATGAGCCCGAAGCAGATCATCGGCAGGATCGGCCTGTGGTTCGCGGTGCTCGTCATCGTGTCACCGGCGATCCTCTTCTTCCTCTGGATGCTGTCGCTCTCGCTCAAATTCGAGATCGATAATGCCTCTTACCCGCCGGTCTTCATCCCCGAGCATTTCGCATGGAAGAACTATGCCGACGTGCTCGCCTCCAACCGCTTCGTGACCTATTTCTTCAACAGCCTGATCGTAACCGGCAGCGCGACCGTGCTCGCGCTCGTCATCGGCGTCCCCGCCGGCTACGGCATCGCGCGCATGGCCGCGCATAAATCCGCGATCGTCATTTTGATCGCCCGCATCACGCCCGGCCTGTCCTACCTGATCCCGCTGTTCCTGCTGTTCCAGTGGCTCGGCCTGCTCGGCACGCTGGTGCCGCAGATCATCATTCATCTCGTGGTGACGGTGCCGATCGTGATCTGGATCATGATCGGCTATTTCGAGACGACCCCGATGGAGCTGGAGGAAGCCGCACTGATCGACGGCGCCACACGCTGGCAGGTGTTCCGCCACGTCGCGCTGCCGATTGCAAAGCCCGGCATCGCGGTTGCCTTCATCCTCGCGGTGATCTTCTCCTGGAACAATTTTGTGTTCGGCATCGTGTTGGCCGGACGCGAGACCCGCACCCTGCCCGTCGCCGTCTACAACATGATCTCGTTCGACCAGCTGAGCTGGGGCCCGCTTGCCGCCGCCGCGCTGATCGTCACCCTCCCGGTGCTGCTGCTGACGGTGTTCGCCCAGCGGCAGATCGTTGCCGGGCTCACGGCAGGAGCCGTGAAGGGCGGGTAGCTAATGAAGACACAGCTAGGCGTCAGGTTGGCTGCGGCGCTCGATATTCGGCGGCGATGGTTTCGTCGACATGGCCTCTGCCCACAAGGTCGAACAGCGGCGTGAGGACGACTGTCAAAACGAGATTGATGACGACGGCATACAACGCGGCGTAGCCGGGAAAAGTGAAGCTGCCCACCGCAAGAGTGTAGGTCGGGGTGAGGTTCGCGGCGACGAACATTGCGGTCCCGGCAGTGATTCCCGCGGCCCAGCCGATGAGCAGCGCCCAATCGTTGAACCAGCGGGTATAGACGCCCAGCATGACCGAAGGCAGCGTCTGAATGATCCAGATGCCCCCGAGAAGCTGCAGGTAGATTGCATATTTCGAGGGGATGAAGACGATGAAGGCCAAAGCGCCGAACTTGACGATCAGGGACACCCATTTTGCCATTTGCGATTCCTGCTTGTCGGTCGGCTCGCTGTTGATGAACTCGCGGTGGATGTTGCGAGTATAGAGGTTGGCCGCGGCGATCGACATGATCGCGGCGGGGACGAGCGCGCCGATCCCAATGGCGGCAAAGGCGATCCCGACGAACCATGACGGGAAGCTATGAAGGAACAGCGCCGGCACCGCGAAATTGTTGCCAAATTGCTTGAAGCCTTCGGCATATTCAGGACTCTCGCTGACGCCCGCAGCGATGGCGAAGAAACCGATGAGGGCCAGCAGACCGAGCATGAACGAATAGCCCGGCAACAGTGCCGCGTTGCGACGAATAGCGTGTCCACTATTGGCGGCCAGGATTCCGGTGATGGAATGCGGGTAAAGGAAGAGCGCAAGCGCCGATCCCAGCGCCAGCGTCGCATAGGCCCCGTATGCGCCGGTCGTGTTGTCGCCGGGGACGGCCAGCAGCAATTGCGAGGCGGGTACGGCGGCGAAGATCTTTTCAAACCCGCCGAGCTGTATGGGAACAACGATAATGGCGGCGAATGCCGTCAGGTAGATGAGGATGTCCTTGACGATCGCGATCGAGGCCGGGGCCCGCAGCCCACTCGAATAAGTGAAGGCAGCGAGAATGATGAACGCGATGACGAGCGGCAGGTCGCCGGCATAGCCCTCACCCGAAATGCCCAGACCTCCGATCACGACCTGCAGCCCGACGAGTTGCAGCGCAATATACGGCAACGTCGCAATGATGCCCGTGATCGCCACTGCCAGCGCAAGCCAGCGGTTGCCGAAGCGCCCTCGGACGAAGTCGGCAGCAGTGATGTAATTGTGCTTGTGGCAAACGTACCAAAGCCGCGGAAAGGCCAAGAAAAGAATGGGATAGACGACAATCGTGTAGGGGACCGCGAAGAATGCAACAGCGCCGGCCCCGAAAGCCAGCGCCGGAACGGCGATGAACGTGTAGGCCGTATAGAGGTCGCCCCCGATCAGGAACCAGGTGACGACGGTGCCGAAGCGACGTCCACCGAGCCCCCATTCGTGCAACAGGTCGAGGTCGCCCCTGCGCCAGCGCGCAGCCGCAAAGCCCAGCCACGTTATGAAGGCAAACAGCGCCAGGAAAATGATGAAGGCAGTCCAATCGACGTTCTGCACGACGCTTCTCCCGAGCAGCCCTCCCTGTCATCTCCTCTTGCGTGGTCCCCGCAGCTCCTAGTCGTCGGTTGCAAAGTAGACAATTGCCGTCAGGATGGCCCCCAGGATGACCCAGAGAAGCTGGTACCAATAGAAAAAGGGCATGCCGATCCAGGACGGTTCAGCTCTGTTGAAGAACGGCGGCCAGAGAACGGCGACATACTGGACCAGAAAGAGCAGGTACCACCAGCTCCACCCTGCGCGTGTGCGGTCTTGCGGGTTCATGTGCTCACCCAACAAGGTTGCCTGTTGCCAGCTTCCGCAAGCCTGCGGAAGATCGATCCCCGCCCCTGAAGCTGATCGCTCGTTAGAGCCGACGGAGACGTTCTCTCGGGGCGTACTCGCCGTCGCGAGATGATGGACTCTCGGTCAACGTCCACGCTCCCAATTCTACTACAACACGCCTCGAACGTACTTGCACTTTAAGTCGTAGAACCTTCCCTTTCGGAACTTGGCCCCTTGGGGCGGCATCGATACTCCGATCGATGTCCGCTTCTGGCCCCATAGCGGATTACCGCAACATCTGCCTTTTCAGGCGCAGCAAATTCAACCGGGGCCGCGTGCTTGGGACGGAAGACAAGCAGCGGCCGGGCGACACGACGCCGCCCGGCCGGATCCATGCTTGCCGAACCTATTCCGCCGGCGCTGCCGACATCTCCGGATGCGAGGCGTAGTGCTCGGTGGTGCCGAGCCTGCTGGCCGCGAACAGCCCGGCTGCCATCACGGCATAAGCAAAGGCCACCGCAGGCGTCACGCCGATGCCGACGGCCTCGCCATGCATGAAGCCGAAAAAGGTCAGCACTGCCCCGACGAGAGCGAAGGCCGCCGCCTTTTCGAAGTCACGTTCGATGATGAAGACGCCGATCGCACCCAGGATGAGGCCGCCGAGGATGGAGCCGCCGCCAATGACTTCGAGTCCGTGATAGAACACACCCTGCTGTGGCAGTGCTGCGATCGCGGCAGCCTTGACAGCGTCGGCCTTGTCGGCGGCCATGCCGCCGACCGTCGCCGCCGCATTCATGGTCGAACCCAGCATCGTGTCGATCTGAAGCTTGGCCCAGGCGGCGAGATGAGGCGTGAAGGCCAGAGCCACGGCGGGCGCGTGCTTCGACGGCGTGGTCTGGAAGGCCTGTGCGGTCATCAGCATGCCGATATAGAGCAGGATCGGCGAGATCGCGACGACAGGCACCAGCGCCAGCAGCACCGAAATGACGCCGAACCAGGACAGCACTACCACCATGATGCCGGTCGCAGCCGAATAGCCGATGCGGCCGCCCATCGCCTTCCAGCCGGGATGGCCGATATAGACCGCGTTGATGAAGGGATTGCCCATCAGGCAGCCAATCAGGCTGACGACGCCGTCGGCGGTCAGCACCCGCGTGGTCGGATATTCGTCGCCGGCGGCTTCCGCGCTCTCGACATTGTCCATGGCCTCGACGAGGTCATAGATGCCGAACGGAATGGCGGTGACCAGGATGACGCCGAGATATTCGAAGCCGGAGAAGACGTAGCCCACCGCCGGGATCGGAACCGAGAAGCCGAAATTGGCGAAGGCATCACCGACGCCCTTGAGGCTCAATCCGCCCAGGCTAAGACCGAACAGGTTCGAGCCCCAGGCGATGATCATGCCAACCACGATCGCGACGAGACCGGCCGGAATTCCCTTCGGATATTTGACGCCACCGAACCAGCTCACGAGAATGACAGCGAAGCAGACCAGACCGATCTGCGGCGTCATGTACATCTCGAGCGCCGGGCGCATCGCGATGAAGGTCAACGAGACGCCGGCAAGCGTGCCGAGCAGCGCGGCGCGCGGCGTGATCTTGCGGATGAACGGCGCGATGAAGCCGCCGATCATCAGGATAAAGCTCTGGAAGAACACCCAGACCAGACCCGCGGACCAGCCTTTCAAGGGATCACCGGTCTTGAGCGTCACCGGCAGCATGATCACGAAGGTCACGATGAACATGTGCGGCACGCTGACGCCCGAGGGCAGCGCGCAAACGTCGCTACGGCCGGTCTTCTGCGCAAGGCGATAAGCGAGGAACGCATAGTAGAAGGTGGAAAGGCACATCATCAGCCCCAGCGCGGGCAGGATGCGGCCGAACACGAGACTGTCCGGCATCTTCAGCACGAAGCGCAACAGGCCCGTGAGCACCAGCATGTTGACGAGGATGTTGGTGCCGAAGCCGAAAAATGCGTTCCAGTCGCCCGGTGTCCATAGTGCCGGCTGAAAAGCGGACTTGTTCAGATCAGACCTGCCGGCCGTTCCCGTCGATGTGCTCATGATGCTACCCCTATGTGGTCGAAACCTTCATCGCCTCCAGTACTGCGGCAGAGTCCGCGACCCAGCCGAAGATGCCGCCCTGGGCCTTGATCATCTTCAGGCCCATCTCGTGAAACTCGGGGAAGTAGGATGCGCAGCCATCCGAGATGACGACGCAGCGATAGCCGCGGTCGTTGGCCTCGCGCACGGTGGTGTTGACGCACACCTCTGTCGTGACGCCGCACACCAGAAGGTTCTCGATGCCGTATTTCTCCAGCACGTCGGTGAGCTCGGTGGCGTAGAACGCGCCCTTGCCGGGCTTGTCGATGACGACCTCGCTGTCGAGCGGATAAAGTTCGGGGATGATGTCGTGGCCGGCTTCACCGCGAATGAGAATGCGGCCCATCGGGCCGGGATCGCCGATGCGCAAGGACGGCGCGCCGCGCTCGACTTTCGCCGGCGGCGCATCGGAGAGATCGGGCAGATGGCCCTCGCGGGTGTGGACCACGAGCATGCCGGTGTCGCGCGCCGCCTTGAGCAGCGCGCCGATCGGCTTCACCGCACGCGCGAGCTGGCTGACGTCATTGCCGAGCGTTTCACCGAAGCCGCCGGGCTCCATGAAATCGCGCTGCATGTCGATGATCACGAGCGCGGTGCTCGCCCAGTCGAGCTTGATCGGCTCGGGCTCGGCGCTGATGACGCCCAGTGTCGGCTTGGTTGAGTTCAACATGACGCAGGCCCCGCGAGAACTCTCTTTGCCAGGAGTTCTGCAAGCGCCGTGCCATTGTGTACAATAGCGATTGGACCGACAGCGCGGGGAAATCTGCTGCGCTGTCAGAACGTTATCGGAAGAGATCGCGTCTGCTTATTCGCTGTGCGACGGCTTTGCGACGTGCATTTGCTCAAAGGATGAGCGGCAGCGAAGCTCGCTTTTTTAGCGGGCAGTATCTCCATACAGCCGCCGATGCTCCTCCTCATAGTGTGCGTAAGAGTCCTTCAGCGTCGCCATGTTGAGCAGCATGGTGGCGACCATCGCGCCCGCCGTGTCGAACACGCGCGTCTTGATCCAGGCACTTTCGGTGCGGCGGCTGCCGGAGAGCGCGACGACCTCGCGCTCGACTTCATAGTCTTCGTCGACGAAGAGCGGCCCCTTCACCAGCCGGATCTCCTGGTCGGCGAACAGGCCGACGGCCGGCCCCTTCGCCGGCAGCGGATCGTCCTTGGAACGGTACTGGAACAGCACGCTCAGCATCTCCATCGGGATGATGGCTTTGCCCCAAGGGTTGTCGGCGCTCGCATAATACGGGGAGCTCTCGGTGATGACGGCGAGCTTCTGCTTGAGCGAGAACGGATAGAGGTCGCCCATGTTCTGGTCGAACGCCATCCGCACCGTCTGCCGTTTGCTCGTTTGCGCCACGTTCACGTCGCGCAGGATCACGGGATCGGCAAGCGGCTTGAGCTCGGTCAGGCGCGTCTCCAGCGCAGTCGCTATCTGCGCATCGCCGACCGAGGCTGTACCGCGCAGCACTTCGGTGCCGTCGCGCTTGACCATCTGGATCTGGCACTGGGTCGTGCCCGGCAGCGGCTTCGACAGGATCGCCTGCACCTCCTCGCCCTCGAAGCAGGCGTTGCGGTAATGCGCGGAGAGACAGCCGCTCTCGAACCACGCCTGTCCCCACAACCGCGCGCCGAGCGGCGCGAACTGGCTGAAATGCGTGGGACCCTCGATGGTGCCGCCCTTGAAGCCGAGCTTCTGCGCGGTGGCGTCGTCATGGATCGAGGCATGCGCGTCGTAAGTTTGCGCGTGGAGCATCTGCCGCGGCTGACGCCACGGCCCGATCAGCGCCTCGGCAGTCTCTGTGATCTCGGTGTCGAACGCGTTTGCAGCCATGATGTCCTCCGGTCGAAGCCATGACTAGCAGGAGCGCCACGGATGCGGCTAGCCGTATTGACTTCGCTGGCCCATGCTTTTGACTGCCTGTTCCCGCTTCGCAAGCCGCAGCTCATTCCGCGGCGCAAAATCCCCGCCCGACCAAGAAAAGCAAGGACTTCTGAAATGACGCTGATGCAGGTCGAGCTGGACGACAAATACCGGCTCGAATCGAAGCGTATCTTCCTGTCCGGCACGCAGGCCCTGGTTCGATTGCCTATGTTGCAGCGCGAACGCGACCGGCTCCAGGGGCTCAACACCGGCGGCTTCATCTCCGGCTATCGCGGTTCCCCGCTCGGCATGTACGATCACGCGCTGTGGCGCGCGAAGTCGCACCTTCAGCAGCACGATATCGCCTTCGTGCCCGGCCTGAACGAGGACTTAGCTGCGACCGCGGTCTGGGGCAGCCAGCAGGTCGGCCTGTTTCCTGGCGCCAAGGTCGATGGCGTGTTCGGCATCTGGTACGGCAAGGGCCCCGGCGTCGACCGCTCGGTTGATGCGCTCAAGCATGCCAATGCGGCCGGCACGTCGCTCAATGGCGGCGTGCTCGCGCTCGCCGGCGACGACCACGGCTGCCAATCCTCGACGCTGGCGCATCAGAGCGAGCAGGTCTTCGCGGCCGCGCTGATCCCCGTGATCAATCCGGCAACGCTGCAGGATTATCTCGATCTCGGCCTCTATGGTTTTGCGTTGTCGCGCTTCTCCGGCTGCTGGGTCGGCTTCAAGGCGATCAGCGAGACCGTGGAGAGCTCAGCATCGATCTACAGCGACCCTGAACGCATCAAGATCGTAATCCCAGACGATTTCGAGATGCCACCGGGCGGCCTCAATATCCGCTGGCCCGATCCGCCGCTGGAGGCCGAGCGACGGCTGTTCGGCCCGAAGATGGCCGCGGTGCACGCCTTTGCCCGCGCCAACCAGCTTGACCGCATCGTGCTCGATTCAAAGCCCGCGCGGCTCGGCATTGTCGCGACCGGCAAGGCCTATCTCGATCTGCGCCAGGCGCTCGCCGACCTGGGGATCACCGACAAGGACGCGCAGGATCTCGGCCTTCGCATCTACAAGGTCGCACTGACCTGGCCGCTGGAGGAAAGCGGCGCCAGGCGTTTTGCCGAAGGCCTTCAGGACGTGCTGGTGGTTGAGGAAAAGCGCGGCTTCATCGAAGACCAGCTGATGCGCATCCTCTACAACATCGATGCGTCCCGGCGTCCGACCGTCACGGGAAAACGCGACGAGAGCGGTGCGCCGCTGCTGCCGAGCGAGGGCGAGCTGACCCCGACCATCGTTGCGGGCGCGCTGGTGGCGCGCTTGCGCAAGCTCGGGCATCACAGCCCGCTGCTGGAGCAGCGCCTCGCCCGGCTCGAGGCCTTCGACAATCCCGTCACGTCAAGCACGCAGATCAAGCTCGCGCGCACGCCGTTCTTCTGCTCGGGCTGCCCACATAATTCCTCGACGAAGGTGCCCGAGGGCAGCCGCGCCATGGCCGGCATCGGCTGCCACGGCATGGCCTTGAGCATGCCGACCCGCCGCACCGACCTGATCTCGCATATGGGCGCCGAGGGCGTGAACTGGATCGGCCAGTCGCCCTTCACGAGCGAGAAGCACATCTTTCAGAATCTCGGCGACGGCACCTATACGCATTCCGGGCTCCTCGCCCTTCGCGCGGCATCGGCCGCCGGCATCAACATCACCTACAAGATCCTCTACAACGACGCCGTCGCGATGACCGGCGGCCAGCCGGCCGAGGGCGCCTTCAACGTCGCACAGATCGCACACCAGGTCTGGGCCGAGGGCGTCAAGCGCCTTGCGATCGTCTCGGACGATCCGACCAAATACCCTGACGGCAACTACTTCCCGCAGGGCGCGACGATCCATCACCGCCGCGAGCTCGATGCCGTGCAGCGCGAGCTGCGCGACATCCAGGGCCTCACGGTGGTCATCTACGACCAGACCTGCGCCGCGGAAAAACGCCGCCGCCGCAAGCGTGGGCTCTATCCCGATCCCGCCAAGCGCGCTTTCATCAACGAGCTCGTCTGCGAAGGCTGCGGCGATTGCTCGCAGGCCTCCAACTGCGTCTCGGTGCAGCCGCTGGAAACCGAGTTCGGCCGCAAGCGCCAGATCGACCAGTCGAACTGCAACAAGGACTTTTCCTGCGTCGAGGGCTTTTGCCCGAGTTTTGTGACCGTCCATGGCGGTTCATTAAAGCGCATGAAGACATCGGCAGTGGACTCAGGCCAGCTCTTCGCCGATTTGCCGCTGCCGCCCGCGCGTGAGCTCGAAGGCCCCTACAACATCCTCGTCACCGGCATCGGCGGCACCGGCGTCATCACCATCGGTGCCCTGCTCGGCATGGCCGCCCATGTCGACGGCCGCGGCTGCTCGGCGCTGGACTTCACCGGCCTGTCGCAGAAAAACGGCGCCGTGATGAGCCATGTCCGTATCGCGCCGAAGCCGGAGGATATTTCGGCGGTCCGCATCACCACCGGCGGTGCCGATGTCATCCTCGGCTGCGACATGATCGTCTCGGCCGGCCCCGCCGCACTCAGCCGCGCCGAGCGCGGGGTGACCAAGGCCTATATCAACGCCGATTTGCAGCCGACCGCCAGCTTCGTGCAAAACCCCGATATCGATTTCGAGATGGGCACGATGCAGACCGTGCTGCGCGACGCCGTCGGCGACAAGAGCCTCGATATCATCGACGCGACGGGCATCGCCGCGGCGCTGATGGGCGATTCTATCGCGACCAATCCCTTCATGCTCGGCTTCGCCTTCCAGAAGGGCGCGATCCCGCTGTCGCTGGAGGCGCTGCTGCGTGCCATCGAGATTAACGGCGCCGCGATCGAGATGAACAAGCTCGCCTTCACCTGGGGACGTCTGGCGGCCCACGACATGTCGCGGGTGCGCAGCGTGCTTCAGTTCAAGAGCCGGGCGTCTGCTCCGACGAAATCGCTCGACGACGTCATCGCAACCCGCGCCGAATTCCTGACCGGGTATCAGGACAAAGCGTATGCCGACCGCTATCTCGCCGCCGTCGCCAAGGTGCGCAAGGCGGAAACGGCCGCCTCGCCCGCGTCGACGGAGCTGACCGAGGCGGTCGCGAAAAACCTGTTCAAGCTGATGTCCTACAAGGACGAGTACGAGGTTGCGCGGCTCTACACTGACGGCAGCTTTGCCAAGAAGGTGTCGGAGAAGTTCGACGGCGAATTCACGCTGAAATATTACCTCGCCCCGCCGATCTTCGCGCAGCGTGACAAGACGACCGGGCATCTCCAGAAGAAGGAGTTCGGCGGCTGGATGCTTCACGCGTTCCGCGTTCTTGCGAAGCTGAAGTTCCTGCGCGGCGGCGCGCTCGACCCGTTCGGCCGCACCGAGGAGCGCCGGACCGAGCGGAAGCTGGTTGCTGATTATCTGGCGATGATCGATCAGCGGACAGCCGGGCTGAAGGCGGAGCAAATTCCGCTGCTGGCAAGGCTCGCGCGCGTGCCGGAAAAGATCCGCGGCTTCGGCCACGTCAAGGAAGCGAACGTCAAGCTGGCGGCGGTCGAGAAGGCGCGGCTGGAAGCGGAGCTCGAGAACAGCCGCTTTGCGGTGGCGGCGGAGTAGCCGTTAGAGCCTAAACTCTCTCCGTCCGTCATTGCGAGGAGCCCTTGCGACGAAGCAATCCAGAGTCCTTCCGCGGAGGCAGCCTGGATTGCTTCGCTGCGCTCGCAATGACGGAGATTGCGGACGCGGCGGAGACCGCAACTACAAAACGGAGCCCTTCGCGGCGCTCGGCGTCGCTGCCACACTCCCCTCCGCCAAATGCCTGCCGGCGATATACCCGAACGTGAGCGCCGGTCCGAGCGTGATGCCCGGGCCCGGATAGTTGCCGTTCATGATCGAGCCCATGTCGTTGCCGCAGGCGTAAAGGCCCGCGATCGGCGTGCCGTCCTCGCGCAGCACGCGCGCCTGCGCGTCGACCTTCATGCCGATGGCGGTGCCGAGATCGGCCGGATAGATGCGCATCGCGAAGAAAGGGCCGCGAAGGATCGGCGCGACACAAGGATTGGGCTTGTGGCTGAAGTCACCGAGGTGCCGCTGATAGATGGTGCTACCGCGGCCGAATTCGGGATCGCGCCCCTCCTTGGCACCATCATTATAGGCCGCGATCGTTGCCGTAAGCACGGCCGGCTTGACGCCGATCTTGGCTGCGAGCTCTGCGATGTCAGGCGACTCGATCAACTCCCCACTTGCCACATAACGTCGCACACTGCGTGTGAACGGCTTGATGCGACCGAGGCCATAGCTCCACAGGAACTGACGGTCGCAGATCAAATAGAACGGCCGATCCGGCTCGCCATGGCCGTCGCGCAGCATGGCAAGCACAAACTCATGGTAGGACAACGCCTCATTGACGAAACGCCGCCCCGCCGCATTCACCGCGATCACGCCGGGCTTGGCACGGTCGGTCACTGTGTGCGGGAAAACACCACGACTTCCATCGTCGCGCCGGAACAGCGAGGCCGGCACCCAATAGGCCGGGCTCGTCGCCTCGGTGTTGAGCGCGGCGCCGCTTGCGGTCGCAAGGCGAAGCCCGTCGCCGGTGCCTGCCGTGTTAGTGGCCGACACGAAGCCGGCCGCCGCAGGGAAGAGGCGTTTGCGCAATGTCGCATCGTGCGAGAAGCCGCCGGTCGCGAGCACCACGCCGCGGCGCGCGGCGATCAAACGGTCGCGTGAGCCATGGCGTATGACCACGCCACTGACACGATCGCCCTGCATCGACAAGTCCTCGACATCGGCGCTGAAGAGGATTTCAACCTGCCGCGCCAGCAGCGAG
Source organism: Bradyrhizobium ganzhouense (assembly GCF_049949285.1). Lineage (NCBI taxonomy): Bacteria > Pseudomonadati > Pseudomonadota > Alphaproteobacteria > Hyphomicrobiales > Nitrobacteraceae > Bradyrhizobium > Bradyrhizobium ganzhouense. The sequence goes on along the minus strand of NZ_CP181318.1, from coordinate 2,841,246 downwards.
GCGTAAAGCCGCGCGGCGAGCGCATTGCCGAGATGCAGCGTCGTGCCGCGCGGCCAGCGCAGCCGCTGCAGCGCGTACTCCGAGGCCAGTCGCGCCGCGCGCAAGGTCGAGCGCAATGATTTCCCGACCCGGCGCAGATGCGGGATGTCGAGGCGATTGACCATCATGCCGCCGAACAGCGTGAACTCCGGCAGCGGCGCACGCAGCCGGGCAAAATTCGCGCCCAGCCGTGTGCCGTCGAAGACAACCGGCTCGAGCACGCGCCCGCCCGGCGTCGCACCCAGCCGCTCCGGATAATAGTCGGGATAGGCGTTCACCGGCTTCAGGCGAACTTCCGTGTTGGCTTCGAGCCAGGCGACCGCCTCCGGCCCGCGCGCGAGGAAGGCGGCACGCAGTCCGGCGTTCGCCGGCTCAGGCACCGTGCTCGACAGATAGCGGACGGCATCCGTGACGCTGTCGGAGAGCCCCGCCTCTTTCATCTTGGCATTGGCAGGGATCCAGACCATGCCGCCAGACCACGCGGTGGTGCCGCCGACAAAGGCGGTCTTCTCGATCACCAGCACGCGCAGCCCTTCGGCAGCGGCCACGGCCGCGGCCGTCATGCCACCGGCGCCAGCGCCGATGACAATGACGTCGTAGGTTTCGTGCGCCGGCATCATGCGGCAAGGCGTCGTGAACGAGGCATGCCATTGTCATACCGCGTTCGGACAAGGTCAGGCGATAGCGACTTGCTCGCCGCCCCTTCATGTTAATGTCGTTAACACATAACATAACTACTTTAGCTGTCCCACAACTGGGGCGACCGGGGCGCAGGTTCTCTCACCCTCAGCGTTCAACTAATTCGCAGGCTGCAGCGGAGCTGATCCGCCGCGGCGCCGCAGCGACGTGTCCAGCGCGATCCGCTGGGGAGGAGAAGACCATGACTGCCACGCTGACGACCCTGGTGAGCTTCGACGGGACTAACGGCAGCGGTCCGTGGGACGGGAAGCTGATCTTTGATAATAACGGCGACCTGTTCGGCACGACTGACAGCGGCGGGGCGAATAACCGTGGGACCGTGTTCGAGATCGCCAAGACCGCCGACGGCTATGCCAGCGTCCCTACCGTCCTGGTCAGCTTCAACTCCAGCAATGGCGCCTACCCGTACGGCAGCCTGGTCGCCGACGCCAACGGCAACCTGTTCGGCACGACATCCGCGAACGGGGCGGGTGGTTCCGGGACCGTGTTCGAGATCGCCAAGACCGACGGCGGCTATGCCAGCGCTCCCACCTCGCTGGTCAACTTCAACTACAGCAATGGCGCCCAGCCGTCCAACCTGATCGCCGACGCCAACGGCAACCTGTTCGGTACGACAGTCTCCGGCACGGCGAATGGTTATGGGACCGTGTTCGAGATTGCCAAAACCGACACCGGCTATACCAACGCCCCCACCACGCTGGTCGACTTCAACTACAGCAATGGCGCCGTTCCGATGGGCAGCCTGATCGCCGATGCCAATGGCAACCTGTTCGGTACGACCGCGGGTGGCGGGGCGAGCGGCTATGGGACTGTGTTCGAGATCGCCAAGACCGCCAAGGGTTATGCCAGCGCTCCCACCATCCTGGCCAGCTTCACCTCCAGTAACGGCGGCAGCCCGCAAGGCGGCCTGGTCGCCGATGCCAACGGCAACCTGTTCGGCACGACAACCTATGGCGGGGCGAATGGTTATGGGACTGTGTTCGAAATCGCCAAGACCGCCAATGGCTATGCCAGCGCCCCCACCACCCTGGCCAGCTTCAACTCCAGCAATGGCGCCAACCCGGTCGATAGCCTGATCATCGATGCCAACGGCGACCTGTTCGGCACGACAAACTACGGCGGTGCGAACAACCTAGGCACGGTGTTCGAGATCGCCAAGACCGGCAGCGGCTATGCTAGCGCCCCCAACACGCTGATCAGCTTCACGTCCAGCAACGGCGCGTACCCGCAAGGCAGCCTGATCGCCGACGCCAACGGCAACCTGTTCGGCACGACCTCATCCGGCGGGGCGTCCAATAAGGGCACGGTGTTCGAGATCACCGGGAGCGGTTTTGTTGTCGCCCCTCTCACGCTGACGATCACGGGTATTTCCCCTGACAACGGAGCGAGCGCGAGCGATGGTCTGACCAACGCGCCCACGGTGGCCGTCAACGGCACGATCGACGTTGCAGACGCCGGGCAGACGATATCGGTCTATGACGGTGCGACGCTGGTCGGCACGACGACGGCGACGGCCGATGGCCATTGGAGCCTCGCCGGCGTGACGCTGGCGCAGGGCGCCAACAGCCTGACCGCGCAGGCGACCAATGGCGCGGGAACGGCAAACGCGCCCGTCTTCACCGCGACGCTCGAGACGACGCCTCCTCAACTCGTGTCAATTAGCGCATCACCAACCTCCGGAGCGGAGCATCTCGGCCAAAAGATCAAGCTCACTCTCTCGTTCAGCGAGGCCATTCAGGTTTCGGGTGGCACGCCGACGCTGACCTTGAACGACGGAGGTGTAGCAACCTATGACGCGGCCGCGACCGCGGCCCTCGGGGATCCGACCAAGCTCGCCTTCAGTTACACGGTCGGCGCTTCCGACACGCCGGTCGACGCCCTTGCGGTCGTGGACCACAATTTGAACGGCGCGACCATCACGGATCTTGCCGGCAATGCGCCTGATTACAGCGGTCTCTCTGCAAGTCTTACCGGCCTGTCGGTGCGGCCGACCACCGTCACGGCCGTGCTTGCGTCGCCAGCGAGCGGCTCCGAGTTGATTGGCCAGACCATCACGCTGACGCTGGTGTTCAACCAGGGTGTGACCGTGTCGGGCGGTACACCGACATTCACGCTCAACAATGGCGGGACGGCGGTCTATGATGCGGCTGCAACCGCGGCGCTGGGCGATCCGACCAAAATGGTCTTCAGCTACACGGTCGCAGCGTCGGATCCGCCGGTGAATGGTCTTGCGATCGTGCGCGGCGACCAGAACGGCGCCGTCATCGTCGATGCCGCCGGACATAATCCGGACTTCACGGCCGCGTTCACCAGTTTCCCGGCTATCCAGCTCCCGTCGGGTGCGGCGGTCGTTTCCATGGTCGCGTCATCCGCCAACGGCGTCGAGCATGCCGGCGATACCCTGACATTCACGATCGGCATGGACCGCGCCGTGACGGTCTCGGGGGGAACGCCGACGCTCAAGCTCAGCAACAACGGAACGGCGACCTACGACGCTGCAGCCACCGCAGCGCTCGGTGATCCAACCAAGCTCGTCTTCAGCTACGCGGTCACGGCGTCGGACGAGTCGGTGAACGGCCTCTACGTCACATTCGGCAGCCGGAACGGCGCCGCGATCCTGGACGCGTCGGGCTTGTCCTCCGATTTCTCGGGAGCGTCGGCGAATTTCCCCGGTATTCAGATCGACGCGTTTCCGTCGGTGACGGTGACGTCCCTCGTTGCCTCACCCGCGAGCGGGACCGAGCACGGCGGTGACACCATCGTGTTCACGATGACCATGAGTGGGTCCGTCACAGTCTCGGGCGGCACCCCGACGCTCACGCTCAGCAACGGCGGGACAGCGGCCTATGACGCAGCCGCGACCGCTGCCCTCGGCGATCCCGCTAAACTGGTGTTCAGCTACACCGTCGGGACATCGAACCTGCCGGCGAACGGGCTGTCCGTCGTGCGCGGCGACCAGAACGGCGCAATCGTCCAGGATACGGCGGGGCACACACCGAACTTCTCGGGAGCCTTCACGAATTTCCCTGACATTGCGATTGCGCTGCCACCGACTGCGGTGATGTCCATGGTTGCCTCGGCGCCGAGGCCGATCGAATTTGCCGGCGGCACGGTGACGTTGACGATGACAATGAACCGCGCCGTGACGGTCACGGGCGGAACGCCGACGCTGACGCTCAACAACGGAGGGACGGCCACCTATGACGCGGCCGCAACCGCGGCGCTGGGTGATCCGACCAAGCTGGTGTTCAAATATACGATCTCGGCGTCCGATCTCTCCGCTCCGCAAGGCCTTGCGGTCGTGAGAGGCGATACGAATGGCGCGAACATCCTGGATGCGTCGGGTCAGGGGCCCGATTTTTCCGGCGCCTTCACGAATTTTCCCAGCGTCGAAGTTTCGACGCCGGCGACGACGATAACCTCGTTCGTGGCCTCGCCTTCGAGCGGGACCGAGCTGCCCGGCGACGTCATCACGCTGACCATGACCATGAGCCGGGCTGTGACGGTCACCGGCGGCGCGCCGACCCTGACGCTCAATGATGGCGGGATCGCTACCTATGACGCCGCCGCGACCTCGGCGCTAAGCGATCCGACCAAGCTGGTGTTCAAATACACGGTCAGTGCCGACTATAACGCGCACAACGTGGACTCGCTCGCGGTCGTCGGGGGCGCCCAGAACGGCGCAGTCATCGTGGACGGTAACGGGAAGGGACCGGATTTCTCCGCCATGACGACGCCCTTCGCGAATCTCGCAGTGAAGATCGGCATCGACCTCGCCAGTATCGCGTTCGGTCCGAGCACCACGCTCGGTTACGCCGCCAATCAGGACAACAGCGGCGGGCTGCTCACAGTGAGCGACGGGACCCACAGTTCCGCCATCACCCTGCTGGGCCAGTACGCCGCGGCGGACTTCCATGCGTGGAGCGATTTCCAAGGCGGCACGCTCATCACCGATCCTGGGCTGACGGGTGCCGCGGTCGCGACGTTCCTGGCGTCGTCGCACACCTAGGAACACGCTGGTTCCGGGAAGCCACCACTGGCTTTCCGGACCAGGGGTTAGCGCTGCGGCTTCCGCTCAATGGGATCGATGTCGAACCCGCGCAGGCGGCCGAGCCGCAGCACGTCCATGGCCAGCCGCCGGCCGATCCGGTCGCGATCGAGCACCCGGATCAGATCGTCGACGCCGTTGATCTCGACGCCATCCAGCCTGATCACGACGTCGCCAGGCAACAGCCCCGCCTTCGCCGCTGGTCCATCCGGCTCGATCTGGGCGAGCAGCGCGCCCATCTTGTTCTCGATGCCGGCCAGCACCGCATGCCGCCGCGGGACCGGCGCGGTCTGTCCGGCGACGCCGATGAAGGCGCGGCGGACATAGCCGTGGCGGATGATCTCCGACAGCACGAACTGCGCGGTGTTGCTGGCGACCGCGAAGCAGATGCCTTGCGCGCCGCTGATGATGGCGGTGTTGATGCCGATCACCTCCGCATTCGATGACACCAGCGGCCCGCCGGAATTGCCGGGATTGAGCGCGGCATCGGTCTGGATCACGTCCTCGATGGTGCGTCCGCTGACCGAGCGGATCGAGCGTCCCAGCGCCGAGACGACGCCGGCGGTGACGGTCGATTCAAAACCAAGCGGATTGCCGATCGCGATCACGAGCTGGCCGCGCCGCAAGGTCTTTGAATTGCCAAGCGCGGCATAGGGCAAGTCGCGTACGCCATTGGCGCGCAGCAGCGCCAAGTCGGTGTCAGGATCGACGCCAAGCACCCTTGCGTCGCCGACATTGCCCTCGACATCCCGCAGCCGGATCTCCTTGGAGGCGCCGACCACATGGCTGTTGGTGAGGACGAGGCCGTCCGGCGAGATCACGATGCCCGAGCCCAGCCCGCCGCGCTCGCGGCCGTTCGGCACTTTCGGCCCGGTCTCGACGCGCACGACGGCGGGACCGACGCGGTCGGTCACGTCGATCACGGCATTGGAATAGGCATCCAGCACGGCCCGGTCATTGTCCGGGACAGCCGCCGCCGTTCGCGATGACGATCCGTCATCGGCGATGTCTGAGGTCAAATCCAACATGGCAAGAGTCCTTGAGGCTCACACAGATGGTGGCCTGTTCCCTCTCGCGCAAGTGGCCTGCCCGGGGCGCAAGGCTGGACTGCCAGCGCTTGACTACCCAAGTGGCTAGGGCGCTCGTCGCAACGTACCGGACCTGGACCTGACCGGATCGAGCAGCGACCAGTCGCCATCCGGGAGCACATAGCCTTTGGGGAACGGCGCACGCAGCTCGAGCCCAAGCGAACGCAGCACGCGGTCGTCGCGGTAGTAGCATTGCAGCACCACGCGAACGAGCGTTGCCGCGGCCGCGCCGCCGGAGCTACGAAACTCCTGCGCCACGGCATCGCGCCTGGCGGCATCGAGCTCGGCGAGCGGCTGGCCCGCGAGCAACGCCAAATGGTCGAGCGCTGCCACGACCAGTTTGGTGTCGCGGCCGAGCGTCGCAAGGATATCGGCCTGGATCGCGGGGTCGTCGGCGCCGGGCACCTTGTACTCGTCGCTGGCGGGAACGATCATCGCGGCAATGGTGCGAAGATCGCTGCATTGGGCGCGCGTGAGCTGAAGACTTGCGGACATGACGGCCTCAATCGAACAAATTGGCGAGGCGGCTCTTCATCTGGTCGGCGATGTAAAGCGCGAGGGCCTGGATGGTGGACGTCGGGTTCACGCCGCCCGACGTGACGAAGATGCTGCCGTCGACGATGAACAGGTTCTTTACGTCATGCGTGCGGCCCCATTCGTTGACGACGGAGCGCTTGGGGTCGGTGCCCATCCGCGCGGTGCCGAGCAGATGCCAGCCGCCCCACGGGATCGGCGAGTTGACGCAGATGTCGGTCGCGCCCGCTGTCTCGAGGATCTCCCGGCCGCGGGCGAGCGCATGATCCATCATCTTCCGGCTGTTCTCGGAGATCGTGTAGTCGATCTTCGGCGCGGGGATGCCGTGGCTATCCTTCAGCACGGGATCCAGCGTGACCTGGTTGTGCTCCTCCGGCAGATCCTCGCAGATTGCGGAGAAGCCGAGCCGATGGCCGTTGAGCTTGCGGAAGACGCGGTGATGATCCGCGCCCCAGGGCAGAATGCCCTTCTGCTCGCTGACGACAGCCTCGAACACCGGCCCTGCCCCACGCACGAACTGGACGCCATACCCGCGCACAAAGCCGCGCGAGAGGTCCGTGTCATACCACTCCTTGCTCCACAGGCAGGTCGGCGGCGCGCGGTTGCTGTCGGTCGGCTCCTTCACGTAACCGTAGATCTGTGCATAGGGATGGAACATCAAATTCTTGCCGACGAGGCCCGACGAATTGGCGAGGCCATTCGGGAAACGATCGGATTTCGAGTTCAGCAGCAGCCGCGGCGTGCCGACGCCGTTGCAGGCGATGATGACGACATGCGCCGGCTGGAATTGCTCGACACCGTCCTTGTCGTAATAGACCACGCCCGTGGCCATGCCGTTCTCGTCGGTCGTGATCTCGCGTACCCGGCAATGGGTGCGCAGCTCGACGCCGGCGCGGACCGCCTGCGGCCAATAGGTGATGTCGGTCGAGGATTTTGCGCCTTGCGCGCAGGCCGGCGTACAATGGCCGAGATTGATGCAGCGGGCGCGGCCCTCGTAGTCTGTGGTCGCGACCGTCGTATCCGACGGCCACCAGTGCCAGCCGAGCTTGTTCATAGCCTTGCCGATGATTGCGCCTGACAATCCCATCGGCTGTTGCGGCATCGGCGGATGCGTCAGAGGCGAGAGCGGATCGCCAGACAGGCCGGACGTGCCCATGATCCGGTCGTTCTCTTCGAAGAACGGGGTCAGCGCGTCGTAATCGATCGGCCAGTCGTCGGCGACGCCGTCCAGCGTCTTCACCTTGAAATCGGAGGGATGCAGCCGCGGCCAGTGCGCGGTGTACATCACCGTCGAGCCACCGACGGCATTATAGTTGACGACCTTGATCGGCGAATTGTCATCGTTGATCGGATAGTCCTCGGGCCGGCCGCGAACATTAGGGCTCGACGACCACTCGCCGTAGAACTTGGCTTCCCAATCGCGGCCCGTGCTGGGATATTCCGCCGGGTTCATCCAGGCGCCCTGCTCCAGGCAGAGAATGTGCATCTTGGTCTCGGCCAGCGACCACGCCACCGCGGCGCCCGAAGCGCCGGCGCCGATGATCAGGACGTCCACGGGGTCTTTCATCGAAAAGTCTTCCTCCCGCCCTCGCCGCTTCCCGGGCGATTCGGCCATCGCGGTTCACAAGGCCGGCAAACGATAGGGGCAGACCGGCCGGCGAGTAAAGGCTGGCCCGCGAATGTCGCACTTCGCACAGCGCAGACCATTGGTATCGTCCCATCCGGATGCTAGGAACGAGGGGCAAGAGCAATCGATAGCGAGAAATTATGTCCGTCGAGAATTCATTTGTCGCCGCCCGCGCCTTCGCGCTTGTCTTGTTTCTCGCTCTGTCCGGATTTCTGGGGACCTCCAACCCCGCCACCGCGCTGACCGCGGCTGCGACGGTCCGGGACGCCAATTCGATCCAGCTCGGCGACGTCACCTACCGGCTCGACGGCGTCGACGCGCCCGAGCTGGACCAGGTCTGCATCGACGACCACGCCGATCCCTGGACCTGCGGCATCGAGGCCCGCGACCAGCTCACCAAGCTGATCGGCGGAAAGTCCGTGCGTTGCGACGATGTCGGGCCAGAGAAGAATTTTGGCAAGCGCCACCGCGCGATCTGCACGGTCGAGGGCGACAAGGTCTCGTTGAACGAGCAGCTGGTGAAGCTGGGCTTTGCCATCGCGCGAGAGCCCCTCAAGGCCAACGTCAAGCCGGCGGCCGCCGAGGCCAAGACAGCGTCAGCCGGCATCTGGAAGGGCTGCTTTGTTGCACCGCAGGAATTCCGCACCGGGAAGAAGGACGGCTCCCTGCTCGGCGCCGCCTGCCGCGCCGACCGCGACAAGGAGATTCGCGCGGTGCTGTTTCCGGAGGAGCTGACGGCGCCGCCGAGCTGCGCCATCAAGGGCAAGCTCGCGGTGCGCGCGCGCGTCACCGGAAATATCGGCATCTATCATCTGCGGGGCTGCCCGAGCTACGCCGCGACCACCAGGCCGGACCGCTGGTTCTGCTCGGAGGACGACGCGCAGGCCTCAGGCTTCCGCAAGGCCTACAATTGCCGCCGGCCAAAGTGAACAGATGGTTCACGCAGCCGTGAGTGGTAGCCGGAGACAGTATTGATCCGGAATTGAACTCCGTCGCGAGTTGCTACACCTATATGTGTACGCAAGCGCTTTGCGCGAGCGTTTCCTTGGCGGCAATCCGGCTTCGGTCGATTGCTTTGCTCGGGCGTTTCCTCCCTAGACTTGGGCCGCTTGTCACAACAAGCGGCTCTTCTTTTTTGCGCAACGCTAGCTGTGCATCCGAATGAACTGATCCATCGGCGGCATGTTCTGGTTGAGATGCGACATGATCCAGACGGTTCCGCCTACCACCAGGAACACGACCAGAAGCCCGAAGGCCAGCGCCAGCACGTTGTTGGTGTTGTCCGGGCCCGTGGTGATGTGCAGGAAGAACACCAGATGCACGCCCATCTGCGCGATCGCGAGCACGACCAGCGCGACGGGGATCGAAGGCTGCCACACTAGATTGGTGCCGGCGATGAAGAACGATGTGGCCGTGAGCAGCAGCGCGAGGCCAAGGCCCACGACGTAGCCGACGATCCGGGCGCCGACACTGTGTTGCTCCTCCTCGCCCGGTGCGAGATCGCGTTCGACCGGAATATGCGCTTGATCGCTCATACGCCACTCCCAAGCAGGTACACGACGGAAAAGACACCGACCCAGATGATGTCGAGCGCGTGCCAGAACAGCGCAAAGCACATCATCCGGCGCAGGACATCGGCGCGAAAGCCCTTGGCGAAGACCTGGGCCATCATGGTGAGCAGCCAGAGCACGCCAGCCGACACATGCAGGCCGTGACACCCGACCAGCGAGAAGAACGCAGTCAGGAACGCGCTGCGCGATGGACCGTAGCCGCGCGAAACGAGATCGGCGAATTCGCGGAACTCGATGGCCAGGAAGATGAGGCCGAGCACGCAGGTCACGGCCATGCCGAGATAGAACCAGAACCGGTTGCGGACGTCGGCCGCGATGCTGGCCATGCCGCAGGTGAAACTCGAGAGCAGCAGGCAAACCGTCTCGATCGCGACGTTCCGCTGCTCGAAGATCTCCGAACCCTTTGGGCCGTCGGCGGTCTGGCTCACCAGCACCGCATAGGCCGCAAAGAAGCAGGAGAACATCACGATGTCGGAGAGCAGGAAGACCCAGAAGCCGTAGGCGGTCACGGTCCGCTTCGGCGCAGGTCCGGGATGCTCGACGACGAGCCCGATGTGATGGGGATCGGCGTGGGCGCGGCCGACGGTCGCGGTCATCGACATCAGCTCGCTCCCGCCATGCTGACGAGGCTGCGCCGTTCCTCGAGATTGACGCGGTCGATCGCGGCGACCTCCGCGGCCGGAATGACGTATTCGTCATGGTCGCGCCAGGCGAACACGACGAAGGTCGCGAACGCGCCGATACCGCCCAGGATCACCATCCACCAGATGTGCCAGATCAGCGCAAAGCCCATGATGGTGGCGAAGAACGCGCAGACGAACCCTGTCGGCGAGTTCCTGGGCATCTCGATGTCGTGATACTCAGGCGCGGTGTGATCGAACGATTGCTGCTGGGCGGCGACCTTCATGTCCCAATAGGCATCCTCGCCGCGGACGTCGGGATGAAAGGCGAAGTTGAACACCGGCGGCGGCGATGAGGTCGCCCATTCCAGCGAGCGGCCGTCCCAGGGATCGCCGGTGCGATCGCGCAAGGCCTCGCGATTGCGGATGCTGACCACGAGCTGCATGATCTGGCAGACGACGCCGATCGACAGCACGGCCATGCCGAGCGCCGCGACGATCATCCACGGCCGCCACTCCGCGACATCATAGTGCTGCATGCGCCGCGTCATGCCGAGCATGCCGGCGACATAGAGCGGCACGAAGGTGATGTAGAAGCCCGTGAACGTGAACCAGAACGCCCGCTTGCCCCAGCGCTCGTCGAGGCGGAAGCCGAACGCCTTGGGAAACCAGTATTCGAAGCCGGCAAAGGCGCCGAACAGCACGCCGCCGATGATGACGTTGTGGAAATGCGCCACCAGGAACATGCTGTTGTGGAGCATGAAGTCGGCGGGCGGCACCGCGACCAGCACGCCGGTCAAGCCACCGATGATGAAGGTGACCATGAAGCCGACCGCCCACAGCATCGGCGTCGCAAAGCGGATGCGGCCGCCATACATCGTGAACAGCCAGTTGTAGATCTTCACCCCCGTCGGCACCGCGATAATCATGCTGGCGATTCCGAAGATGGCGTTGACGTCAGGGCCCGCCCCCATCGTGAAGAAATGGTGCAGCCAGACCATGAAAGAGATGACGCAGATCGCCATGGTGGCGAGTACCATTGAGCGGTAACCGAACAGCGCCTTGCCGGAGAAGGTCGAGACCACCTCGGAGAAGATGCCGAAGGCAGGTAGCACGAGGATATAGACCTCGGGATGTCCCCAGGCCCAGATGAGGTTCATAAACATCATCATGTTGCCGCCGGCTTCGTTGGTGAAGAAGTGGAAGCCGAGATAGCGGTCGAGCAGCAGCATCGCGAGCGTGGCCGTGAGGATCGGGAAGGCCGCGACGATCAGCAGGTTCGAGGCCAGCGTGGTCCAGCAGAACATCGGCATGCGCAAATAGTTCATGCCCTTGGTGCGCAACTTCAGCACGGTGGTGACGAGATTGATTCCGGCCACCAGCGTGCCGACGCCGGAGATCTGGAGCGACCAGGCGTAGTAGTCGACACCGACGCCGGGCGAGTAGGTCAATTCAGACAGCGGCGGAAAGGCGAGCCAGCCGGTGCGCGCGAACTCGCCGACCACGAGCGAGATATTGACCAGCAGCGCGCCGGTCGCGGTCAGCCAGAACCCGACGGAGTTGAGCGTAGGGAAAGCGACGTCGCGCACCCCAAGCTGAAGCGGCACGACGAGATTCATCAGCCCGATCACGAACGGCATCGCCGTGAAGAAGATCATGATGGTGCCGTGCGCTGAGAAGATCTGGTTGTAATGCTCCGGCGGGAGGTAGCCCTGCGACTGGTAGGCGATCGCCTGCTGGATCCGCATCATGATCGCATCGCTGCCGCCGCGCAGCAGCATCACCGAAGCCAGCAGGATATACATCACGCCGATGCGCTTGTGGTCGACGCTGGTGATCCATTCGTGCCAGAGATAAGGCAGATGCCCTTTCACCACGACCCAGATCAGCACCGCCAGGATCGCCACCAGCACCACGGCGCCTGCGACGAGCGGTATAGGCTGGCCGAACGGGATCGCCGACCAATCGAGCTTACCGAGCATCATGGCCTCCACTGTGCGGACGGCCGGCATCGGAGACGAGCTCCGGCCCCGGCCCCGGCGGAATGTGCTGGGTCGCGATCAGGTCGAACAGGCGCGGGTCCTCGAGCCGATAGGTCGGCCTACCCCTCTCGACGCCCTGCTGCATCAGTTTCTTGTAGCTCTCCTCGTTCAGCACGGCACCGGACTTCGCGGTGGCCGCGACCCAATCGGGAAAGGCAAGCGGCGAGATCACGTTGACGTCGAACATCATCTCGGGAAAGCCGTCGCCGGAGAAATGCGCCGACAGTCCCTGAAGCTTGGCCTCGTTGTCGGCGCGCAGGTTCAGCCGCGTCACCATCCCGTTCATGGTGTAGATCATGCTGCCGAGCTGCGGGATGAAGAACACGTTCATCACGCTCGACGATGTCAGCCGGAAATTCAGTTCTGCGCCTGCCGGCACCGTCAGCGTGTTGACGGTGGCGATGCGCTGGTCCGGATAGATGAAGAGCCATTTCCAGTCGAGCGAGACGGCCTGGATACGCACCGGACTGCCCGTACCCGGCACCGGCGCGGCGGGATCGAGCTGGTGCGAGCCGATCCAGGCGACGCCGCCGAGCAGGATCACGGTGAGCGCGGGGATCGCCCACACCACCATCTCGATGCGGCCCGAATAGACGAAGTCGGGCTGGAAGCGTGCCTTCGGATTGGAGGCGCGAAACCAGAACGCAAAAGCCAGGATCGCGAAAATGGTTGGCACCACGATCGCGAGCATGATGGCGACGGAATCGACCAGGATGGTGCTGTTGGCGGCAGCCACCGGCCCTTGTGGATTGAGCAGATTCATCGGCAAAGCCAATGGCGATTGGGAAACCCCGAGGGGAAGCGTAGCGCCAAAAACTCCCCGCCACAAACGCAGTTGTGTGAAGAGGGTTCCACACCATCGCCACTCAGCCGCAGCTCGTCTCGTCCGCCGGCATGCAATTCCGTGCGATGTCAATGACATCCGCGCGGGACGCGCGGCCTTCTCACCTTGACGCTCCATTGCTAGTTTGCACAAAAATATCGGGATGAAACGACATGCAGGAGCCGCAGGCGAAGGCATCGGCAACGGCCGCGCTGCAGCAATTGGCCCGCGCCCCGCGAGCCAGGGCTCCCGTGCTCGAGACCGAAGGCACCGGCTGGGACGTCGGCTATGCCGTCAAATTCCTGCTCAGCAATTTTGCGCGCTACATCACCGGCCAGGTGCTGGTGGTCGATGGCGGCGTGACGCTGCAAGCGCCCCAACTTGATTCACAAGAGCACTGAAAGGAACACCACGGATGGCCCGCCTGCCCTATCTCGAGGCCGACCAGGTCGCGCCTGAATATCGCGACATGCTCAAGCGCAACACCAATCTGCACAAGCTGCTGGTCAACTCGCCGGAGATGGCGCGCGCCTTCAACGGTATCGGCGGCTACATCCGCTTCAAGAGCAAGCTCGACCCGCGGCTGCGGGAGCTGGCGATCCTCCAGGTCGGCTGGATGGAGAAATCGGAATACGAGTTCACCCACCACGTGAAAATCGGCAAGGAGTTCGGCGTCACCGACGAGGACATCGCCGCCCTGATGGCGGAGACCGTGGGCAAGCCCTCGAAGCTGGAGCCGCTTGCAAAAGCGATCCTGAAAGGCGCCCGGGAGATGGTGCGCGAGCTTGCCATGTCGGACGCAACCTTCGCCGAGATCAAGCAGACTCTCTCCGACGAGCACATGGTCGACCTCGTGCTAACCATCGCGTTCTATTGCGGCGTGGTGCGCGTGCTCGCTACCATGAAGATCGACAACGAGCCCTATTACAAAGAGGTACTCCAGCAGTACCCGATCCCCGGAGTGAACTGACATGCGCCTGAAGGACAAGATTGCGATCGTCGTAGGCGCCGGCCAGAGCCCCGGCGAAGGCATGGGCAATGGCCGCGCCACCGCGCTGACCTTTGCGCGCGAAGGCGCGAAGGTGCTGTGCGTCGACCATCATCTGGAATCGGCGCAGGAAACCGTCGCGATGATTACGGCGAAGCACGGAACCGCCGCGGCGTTCAGTGCCGACGTGACGAAGTCTGCCGACATCAAGGCGATGGTGGCGGACGCGCATTCGCGCTGGGGCCGGATCGACGTGCTGCACAACAATGTCGGCGTCAGCCTGTCCGGCGGCGATGCCGAGCTGCTGGAGATCACCGAGGAGGCGTTCGACCGCGTCGTCGCCATCAATCTGAAGAGCTGCATTCTGGCGGCCAAGGAAGTGATCCCGATCATGCGCGCGCAGAACAGCGGCGCCATCATCAACATCTCGTCGATGGCGGCGATCACCACCTATCCTTACGTCGCCTACAAGGCGACGAAATCGGCGATGATCGCTTTCACCGAACAGCTCGCCTACCAGAACGCCGAATACGGCATTCGCGCCAACGTCATCCTGCCCGGCCTGATGAACACGCCGATGGCCGTCGACACCCGCGCCCGCGAATGGCACAAGACCCGCGCCGAAGTCGAAGCCGAACGCGACAGCAAGGTGCCGCTACGCAAGAAGATGGGCACGGGATGGGACGTCGCCAACGCCGCGCTGTTCCTGGCCTCGGACGAGGCGAATTTCATTACGGGCGTGACGCTGCCGGTGGACGGCGGAGCGAGTGTGCGGCGGGGGTAGGTCGAAGCGAGCACGGCCTTTCTTCCTTCTCCCCTTGCGGGAGAAGGTGGCGCGAAGCGCCGGATGAGGGGTTCTGTCGGCGAACTCATAGCGAGATGGACTCGCGGATAGAACCCCTCACCCGGCTTCGCTATCGCGAAGCCACCCTCTCCCGCAAGGGGCGAGGGTGCACCTTCAGCGCCGCGAGTCTAATGCGTCACCCGCCAGATCGTGCCGCCCGTGTCCTCCGAGATCAGCAGCGCGCCATCCTTGGCCACCGCGATCCCCACCGGCCGTCCCCACACCTGGGTGTCGTTCACGACAAAGCCCGTGACGAAATCCTCGTACTCGCCGGTCGGCTTGCCGTCCTTCATCCTGATGCGGATCACCTTGTAGCCGGTGCGTTTCGAACGGTTCCAGGAACCGTGCTCGGCGGCAAAGGCGTCGCCCTGGTATTCGGATGGAAACTGCGTGCCCTGGTAGAACGTCATGCCGAGCGAGGCCGAATGCGGCTGCACCAGCACATCAGGCACCGTCACCTTGTCCTTGAGGTCCGGCCGCGCGCCGGCGTGACGCGGATCTTCGTTGTTGCCGATGTAGAACCACGGCCAGCCGTAGAAGGCGCCTTCCTTCACGCTGGTGACGTAGTCGGGCACGAGATCGTCGCCGAGACCGTCGCGCTCGTTGGTCGAGCACCAGGGCAGGCCGGTCTGCGGCTGGATCGCGAGGCCGACACAGTTGCGGATGCCGGTGGCATAGAGCTTGCGGTCCTTGCCTTCGGGATCGAAGGAGAGCACCGCCGCACGCTCGGCCTCATAGCCCCAGGAGGCGCCGACAGCTTGCGTGCGCGACCAGGCTTCGAGCCCGCCAGGCGGGCTCCCCATGCCCTCGGCGACATTGCTGGAGGAGCCGACCGAGACCAGCATCCGCCTGCCGTCGGGCGTGAACACGATATCGCGGGTGGAATGGCCCGATCCCTGCGCCAGGTTTGCCACCACGACATCTGGCTTGCCCGACGCCTTCAGGTCGCCGGCGTGATAGGGAAAACGGACGACATTGCCGGCATTGGCGACATAGACCCATCGCGGATTCTCACCGTTCGGGAAGAAGGCGATGCCGAAAGGACGGGTGAGCCCGCTGGCAAAGACCTCGTTCGTGACGACCTTGCCGCCCTCCCCAAGACGCAGCACGCGAATGCGTCCCGGCTCGGTCTCGGCAACGAAAATATCGCCATTCGGCGCGACACGCAGCACGCGCGCATTGGACAGGCCGTCAGCCAGCAGTGCGATCTTGAATCCCTCCGGCACGAGCGGCGTGGCGCCATTGCGCGACGTCACACGCGTAAAATTGGCGACCGACGGCGAGGCGCCGGGTTTGGCCAGATCCTGCGGGCGGATCAGCCTGACCACGCCGGGCTTGTCGGCCTGCCAGCTGCCATAGGCATCCTTGCCTTGCAGCACGGACTCGGCTTGCGCGCCGACGCACACAACCAACAGCCATGCGGGCACCATCATGTGCGAAACGCGAATTGTCACGTCGCCTTCCTCCCGGACTTTTCTGCCAAATCCCACGTCAGCTCATGCCCGCACGATGTGCATTTGGTATGACCCATCGTACTGGAAAATGGCGCGGATCGGTGCAACAGATTGTAAGGGCACGACCGCCGGTTGCGGTCATCAAAGCTGCGGCATCGATGTCGCGATTGATGGGGTGATCATGTGGGGATCGATCGTATCGGAATGGGCGAGCCTGCTGTTGCGCTGGCTGCACGTAGTGGCTGCGATCGCCTGGATCGGCAGCTCGTTCTATTTCATCGCCCTCGACCTCAGCCTCAAACCCAGGAGCGACCTGCCTGATGGCGTGCAGGGCGACGCCTGGCAGGTCCATGGCGGCGGCTTCTACCGGATCATGAAATATCTGGTGGCCCCTAGCCAGATGCCGGACGAGCTCACCTGGTTCAAATGGGAGGCCTATACCACCTGGCTGTCCGGCTTCGCGCTGATGGTGGTGGTGTACTATCTCGACGCTGATTTGTTCCTGATCGACAAGTCGATCCTCGACCTCACGCCGATCCAGGCCGGGTTGTTCAGCTTTGGTAGCCTTGCGCTGGCGTGGCTGCTCTATGAGGCCGCCTGCCGCACCGGGCTTGCACAGCGCGAGCTGCCCTTCGGCATCGGCGGCTATCTGTTCCTGGTCGCACTGACCTACGCCTTCACCCATGTGCTGAGCGGACGCGGCGCCTTCAACCAGATCGCGGCAATCATCGGCACCATCATGGTCGCCAACGTGTTTGCGGTGATCATCCCGAACCAGAAGAAGATCGTCGCCAGCCTGGTCGCGGGCCAGGCGCCCGACCCAAAACTCGGCAAGACCAGCAAGGAGCGCTCGGTCCACAACAACTATCTGACGCTGCCGGTCGTCGTGCTGATGATCAGCAACCACTATCCCCTGCTCTACGCCACGCGCTTCAACTGGATCATCGTTGCGATCGTGCTGGCGCTGGGACCGGTGATCCGTCATTTCTTCAACGAGGGCCATGCCGGGCGCAAATCGCCGTGGTGGGTGTGGGGCGTCGCAGCAGCGGGCGCCATCGCGATCCTCTTCCTGTCTGCGGCCGGCCCGCGCGAGGTGAAGACGGGCGCACTGTCGGCGCAGCCTACGGTCGCCAATGTCGAGGAGATCGTGATGTCCCGCTGCAGCATGTGCCACTCGGCCGAGCCAGTCTGGGCCGGCATCGTGACCGCGCCAAAGGGGATCTTGCTCGACGCGCCCGAGCACATCCACCGCAACATCCGCCTGATCGGGCGCGTGGCCGCATGGTCCAATGCGATGCCGCCGGGCAATATCACCGAGATGACCAGCGAGGAGCGCGCCATCCTCGCCGCCTATATCAGCGAGCAGGATCGCTGACGGCATAGCGCGTCGATCGAGCTTTTCGCGGAATGAAATTCCGCCTCTCCCGCCGATTTGAAAATGACTTGATCGCCCATCCGGCGTAGACAAGACCAGCGGCCGCGGGCCGCCCAAAGTCAGTATGCAATTGCCGGGGAAATCACAGTGGCCCTCAAGAACATCATCGGTATCGACCACGCCGTGGTCATGGTGCAGGACCTCGACAGGGCCGCCGAAAACTACAGACAGCTCGGCTTCACCCTCTCGCCGCGCGGCACCCACAGCGCGCATATGGGTACCGGCAACTACACCATCATGTTCGACCCGGACTATATGGAGCTGCTCGGCGTGCTGGTGCCAACCGAGCACAACGCCCCGGCCCGCGCGTTCGTCGAGCGGCACGGTGAAGGCATCGAGCGCATCGCCTTCACCGCGGTCGATTCCGCTGAAGGCGCCGAAGAGATCCGCGCGCGTGGCCTGACGCCGATCGGTCCGACCGATTTCGAGCGGCCGGTCACGCTGCCGAACGGCACGATCTCGGCGGCCAAATTCCGTACCTTCATGTGGCCGACGGCAGAAGCCCCCGGCGGCGTGCGCATCTTCGCCTGCCAGCACAAAACCTGCGAGACGGTATGGATCCCCGAACTGATGACGCACGCCAATGCGACGAAGCGGATCAGCGAGGTGCTGATCGCAACGCCCGAGCCCGCAAAGGAAGCAGCACATCTGGCGCGGCTGATCGATCGCGAGCCGAAGGCGGAGGCCGACGGCGCGGTGACGGTGACATCGGGCGGTGACCGCGCCGACTTCGTCTATCTGACGCTCGACCAGTTCGGCAAACGCTATCCCGGCGTGCCACTCGCCGGCCTTTCCGAGCGTGGCGGCGCCGCGCTGGTGCTCGTCAGCGGCGATCTCGCGGCGACCGAGAAGGCGCTGGGTTCGGCCGGTATCCGCAGCGGAGCCGCGATCGTCGTGCCCCCGGCCAAGGCCAACGGCACCCTGCTCGCCTTCATTCCCGGCTAATTTGAACCAATTCTTTAACGCGTGTTTACCGGGCGGCCCTAAGATTCCCCGATAGTCCAAGCCGCCCGGGGGCCACGCGCATGTTCAAAGAGGGATCGCCGATCGCTTACGACGCGCCGGCCGAGTTGAAGAAGTGGCCCTCGCTGAAGGGCGAAAGACAGAAGGACAGAGGTCCGCCCTATCTCGTCTACAACGGCACGTTGGCGGATTGCGTCCGCGAGCTCATGGACAAGCCGATCAAGGGCATCTCGCTCTACGACATCATGACGAAGCCGCAGCCGGCGTTTGAGCAGACCGTGCTGTCGCCCGGCGATGCCGCCGAGATCGCCATGCGCAAGGATTTCCCCAAGGCGTAGCCGACGCCGACCCGCTCCTGCCATCCTATCGCGGCGCGAACATTCCTCGGGCTAGATCACACCGGCTTCTCGTCGTCGGTGACCGGCGACGTGACCACCAGGAACACGAGATCGGTCAGGCCCGAATTCGAGATCGCGTGCTCGACGCCGGGCGGCAGGAAGATCACGTCGTGCTTGCGCACGACATGGTTTTTGCCGGCGATCTCCATCAATCCTTCGCCGTCGAGCACGTGATAGACCTGCTCCTGCACCTTGTGGTGATGGCGCGCCACATAGGCCATCGGCTGGTACATCGAGATGCGGTAGTCGATACGGCGCGAGCCCGCGGTCTCCGGCATCACCAGCGGCTTCGACAGCGCGCCGCCAAAATGGTTGGGGAATTCGCGCCAGGGCACTTCCGCGATGTTGCGGATGAAGGCGCCGTTGCTTTCCTCGACCATGTCAGTGCTCCCTAATTCACCAGCGCGCCGCCGTCGACATAGACGATCGAGCCGGTGGCAAAGCCGTTGTTCATGAAGCTCGCGATCTGCTGGGCGATGTCCTCGGCCATGCCGACGCGGCCGACCGGAAGTGCGGCCGCCGTTTTGGCCAGCATCTCCTTTCGTGCAGCCTCAGGCATCGCAGCCCGGATCGGCGTGTCGATCACGCCGGGCGAGACTGCATTGACACGCACCGGCGCAAGCTCGAGTGCCAGCGCACGGGCCAGCGACTCCAGCGCGCCATTGGCCGCGCTGATGATCGCCGAGTTCGGCCGCGGCCGGACACTGAGGAAGCCGGTGACCAGCGTCAGCGAGCCGCCGGGCCGGATCTCGGCTTCGCGCGCAACGCGCCAGGCGCCCCAGAATTTTCCCTCCATCGTGGCCCGCACATCCTCCATCGCGACGGTCTTGAACGGCCCGGTGCGGAGCTGCGCAGCCGTCAGCACGACATGATCGACAGCGCCGATGCGCTTGAACAGCTCGGCGACGCTCTGATCGCTGGTGACGTCGGCCGGGATCGCCGTCACCTTCAGCCGCTCGGCGACCGGATTGAGCTTTGCGGCGCTGCGCGAGGCGATGACGACGTCAGCACCCTCTCGTTTTGCAAGCTCCGCCGTGGCGAGGCCGATGCCTGAGGAGCCGCCGATCACGACGATTTTCTTGCCTGCGAGCGTCATTCCCATCTCCCTGTATTCTTGTTGATTGCTTCTGCGAACCGCGATCAGCCCGGCTGGAAGCGCGTGCCGATACCGGCCTTGCTCTGGCCGAGGCCCGGCAATTCCCAGACGCCGGCGCCGGAGGGATTGACGTCCGCGGCGATATCGACGTCGATCAGATAGGGCTTGTTGGCGGCAATGCCCTTGCGGATCGCCTCGCCAAGATCACCGGCACGATCGACCCGCACGCCTTCGACGCCGCAGGAGCGCGCCATCGCCGCGAAATCCGGGTTGTAGCGCTGGCCCGTCTCGGGGTGCTTGAAGTCGGTCGCAAGCTCGCGACCGCCGAGATAGCCGCGCTGAAGCCCGCGGATTGAGGCATAGGCGTAATTGTTCCAGACCACCCAGACCACGGGCAGATTGTATTCGACCGCGGTGCCCAGCACGTTGGCATGCATGAAGAAGGCGCCGTCGCCGCAGACCGACACGCAGGGCCGATCGGGCGCGGCAAATTTCGCGCCCATCACGCCGGCAACGCCAAAGCCCATCGGGCCAAATCCCATCGAGCCGATCAGCGAGTCCGGCCGCTTCGGCTTGCAGAAGCCGAGCAGCCAGTTGTGATGTACACCAATGTCGGAAACGAGAATCGCATCCTCCGGCAGCGCCTTGTCGATCTCGGCCGCCGCGCGCTGCGGATTGATCGGCGTGGTGTCGTCGGAGAAGCCGGCCGCGACGAACTTGTCCCACTCCTTGCGATAGCCGTCGATCTGCGCCAGCCACTTTTTACGCGCATCCGATTTCTTGAACAGATTGTCGCGGCGATCGAGCTCGGCGTGCACCTGCCGCAGGAAAGTGCGGACGTCGGCCATCAATCCGAGCGCGACGGGATAGTTGCGGCCGATCTCCTCGGGGTCGATGTCGACATGGATCAATCGCGTCGGCGGGATCGTGAAGGAATAGCCAGGAATCCACGAGCTCGAGGTACGGTCGTCGAAGCGGACGCCGAGCGCGAGCAGAACGTCGGCCTGCCGCGCGGCGTGATTGGCTTGGTAGTGCCCGGCGCGCGCGACGAGGCCGAGCGCCAGCGGATGATTGACGTCGAGCGCACCGAGGCCGCTCGCGGACGCCGCAACCGGAATCTGCAGCCGTTCGGCAAGCTTACGCAACTCCTCCGCCGCACCACCATAGCGTACGCCCTGCCCGACCAGCATCACCGGCCGCTCGGCCGCAAGCAGCATGTCGACCGCCTTCTCGACGCCTTCCGGATCGGCGCCGCAGCGGCTCGAGATATTAGCGCTCCACTCGCTCGCCTTTGGGGCCTCTTCGGCCGCCGATTCCATGAAGACATCGAAGGGTACATCGATCACAACGGGCCCCGGCCGTCCTGTGACCATCGTCTTCCAGGCCTGCCGTACCGCGAGCGGCACCATCTCGCCGCGCGTCGGCTGGAACACCTTCTTGCACATCGTGCGCACGGTTGAGGGAAAGTCGGCCTGGTAGTGCCGGTACATCTCCTGGAACGCTCCGCGGTTGAACTGGCTGGTCGGCACATTGCCGGTGATCGCCATGAACGGCACGGAATCGAGGAAAGCATTCGCCAGCGAGATCGGCAGATTCGCCGAGCCCGGCCCGCAAGAGGTGAAGGTCGCAGTCGGCCGGCCGGAGACGCGGTAGTAGACGTCGGCCATGAAGCCGGCGACGCTCTCGTGATGCACGGAGATCGTCTTGATTTCGGAAGATCGCTCGTACAGCGCGTCGATGAACTGGATGTTGCCATGGCCGCAGAGCCCGAACACCTGCGGCACCTTCTCCTGGATCAGATAATCGACAATGACCTGGGCGCCATTGAGCATGTTCTTCGACATCAACCGGTCTCCCTCTCGGCCCGTCGATTTCTTGTGTACCGATGCGGAGAACGCGGCCGGTCATCATGGGGCCGCGGGGAGCCTATTTCTCATAATGCTGTACGTCAATTTATATTGTGATAGACTCGCGCTTGAGGAAACGCGAAGCTCCGCGCCGACGGCTGCGCCGGTTGCGTGCTACTGTCGCAAGAACGGAGCCATGACGATTCACCAGAGGGAGCCCAGTCCTTGAGATCGCGTACCAACCCGACCACCGGCGAGAAGCCTGCAAGCCCGCGCAAGGCCGCGATTGCCAAACTGGTCCCTGCACCCAAGGCGGATGGCGACGACGAGGCCGAGGACAAGCAACGCGGCGGTGGCGTTCAATCGCTCGGGCGCGCCTTCTCGATCCTCGAAGAAGTGGCGCGCCATCGCGAAGGAATTGGACTTGCGGAACTGAGCAAGCTGGTCGGCTTGCACAACTCCACCACCTTTCATCTCGCAAAGACGCTGGTCTCGCTCGGCTACCTCCGCCAGGAGAAGGACAACAAACGCTACCGCATCGGCCGGCCACTTTTTGCACTCGCCGCATCGGCGCTCGACGAGATCGAGATGGTCAATGTCGCAACGCCCGTGCTGGAGGAGCTATCGCGCCAGACCGGCGAAAGCGGGCATTTTGCCGTACGAATGGGCGATGCGGTGGTCGTGATCGCCCGTACCAGCGGCCCCGGCGCGTTCCAGCTCACCGATCGCGTCGGTGTGGTGCGGCCCGCCCATTGCACCGCGCTCGGCAAGATCATTCTGGCTTCGCTGCGCCCCGAGCAGCTCAAGCGCTTCATCGACCGCGTCGAGCTGAAACCGTCGACACCCAAATCCATCAGCGATGTCGGCGCGCTGATGCGCGAGATCGCCGAGGTGCAGCGCACCGGGGTTGCCTTCGACGACGGCGAGTTCAATCCGGAAGTGCGCTGCGTCGCCGTGCCCGTCACCGATTTCACGGGGCAGGTGATCGGCGCGCTCGGCATTTCCGGGCCGATCTGGCGCCTGTCCAACCAGGCACTGCACGCCGGCGCGCAGGTCGTGCAGGCCGCCGCTGACCGCCTGTCGGTGGAGTTCGGCGCCAAGGACCGGGCGCACAAGCCGTTCACGCAGAAAGCCTGAGCCGCGACCCAAGCGGCGATTTTGCCGGTTGACACCGGCAATGGCGTTCGGGATTATCCTCCAGCATTAGAAAAAGCTCTCTCACAATACCGGATACCCGGTTTTGAAGGGAGGCACGCGATGCACCCGGGAGGAGACAGAGATGATCCGCTACCCACGACGGACGTTGTTACGGGCTGCCGCAGCCTTTGCTGGCGCGGCCGCCCTCGGGTTTCCCGCGATCGTCAGGGCCCAGGCCGAGAAAATCCGGATCGGGCACCTGACGCCGCTTACCGGCTTCCTCGGCGTAATCGGCAGCTACGCGCAGCTCGGCGCAAAACTCGCAGCCGAAGAGATCAACGCGTCCGGCGGCATTTTGGGCAAACCGATCGACCTGCTCTCGGAAGACTCGATCAACCCGGCCACCGCCGCGACCAAGGCGCAGCGCATGCTGGAGCAGGACGGCGCGGTGGTGCTGCTCGGCGAAATCTCATCCGCCTCCTCGCTGACCATCATGCAGGTCGCCGAACGCAACAAGAAGGTGTTCTTCTCCACCGGCGCGCGCTCGGACGCGCTGCGCGGCAAGAGCTGCAACAAATACTCGTTCCACTGCGACATCCCGAACACCGTGATGGTGAACGCGGTCGGCACAGCGCTGTCGCAGCAGGGCATGGTGAAAGGCAAGAAATTCTTCACGCTGACGGCGGACTACATTTTCGGCCATGACCTGCTGAAGGCCGCAAAAACCTTCTTCGGCGCGCATGATGCCAATTTGATCGGCGACGAGCTGATCGCAACCGATGTCACCGACTTCAGCCCGTATCTCCTAAAAGTGCGGCAGGCAAAACCCGACGTGGTCTGCTGCAACCTCGCCGGCAATCAGGTGACAAATCTCGTCAAGCAATATGCCGAGTTCGGCTTCCCCTATCCGCTGGTCGGATTCAATCTCAACACCGGCGATGCCTGGGCTGCGGGTGCCGGCAATCTCAGCGGCACCTGGCCGACGGTCTGGTACCACACGCTGGCCAACCCGACATCGCAGGCCTTCGTCGCCGCCTTCACCAAGAAATACGGCAAGCCGCCGGAGAACCACGCCTGGATCGACTACGTCACGCTGAAGCTCCTGGCGGAAGCGATCAGCACCACCAAATCGACCGACAGCGGCGAACTGATCGCCTATTTCGAGAAGCAGGCGCAATTCGACATCGGCAAGGCGCGCAAGGCCTACTTCCGCTCCTGGGATCACCAGCTGGTGCAGGAAGCCTATCCGTTCACCGTGAAGCCAAAGGACCAGATGAAGGACCAGTGGGACATGCTGGTGCTGGGCGATGCGGTGCCGGCGGCGAACGATCCGTTGGAGACGATCTATCCGACCAAAGAGCAGAACCCCTGCGAGATCAAGGCCTGACACCAGCACCCGGCAAGGCGCACGCAACATGCAGTTCGAGTTCCTGCTGGAACAGGTGGTGAATGGCCTCGTGCTCGGAGGCTATTATTTGCTCATCGCGCTCGGGCTGTCGCTGATCTTCTCGGTCGGCGGCATCGTCAATCTCGCGCATGGTGCCTTCTATGCGCTCGGTGCCTACATCTGCGTCGAGCTGACCAGCCGCCTCGGCTTCGGTCCCGCCGTGGTGATCTCGCCGCTTGCTGTCGCCCTGCTCGGCATCCTGTTCGAGCGCTTCATCCTGCGCCGCTTCTACACCGCTGATCCGATCCTCAGCCTGCTCGTGACCTTCGGACTGGCGATGGTCGCAGAGCAGGCGATCCGCATGATCTGGGGCGCGGCGCCTGTTACGACCGAGATCCCGCAGGGTTTCCGCGGCTCGGTCATCGTCGGCGACTTCCTGTTCTCGCGCTATCGCCTGCTGATCGTCGGCGTCGTCGCGGCGATACTGCTCGGCGTCTGGTGGCTCCTGCAAAAAACCTCGTTCGGACGCGTGGTCCGCGCCGGCATCCAGCGGCCCGACATGGTCGCGGCGCTCGGCATTCGCCTGCAGCCCTACATGACGGCGATCGTCATACTCGGCGTCGGTCTCGCCGCGCTCGGCGGCGCGTTCTTCGCACCGATCACGACTGTGCACCCCGCCATGGGCGCCGATATCATGACCATCGCCTTCGTCGTGGTCGTGATCGGCGGGCTCGGCAGCTTCTGGGGCGTGGTCATCGCGGCGCTTCTCGTCGGCGTCGTGCGCGGCATCGCCATTCACTTCGAGCCCGCGGCAGGCGAAGCCTCGATCTACCTCCTGATGTTCGTGGTGCTGCTGGTGCGCCCGCGCGGCCTGCTCGGCGAACGCATCGAGAAGTTCGAATGAAGAACGCCTCGACCATGGAACGGTTGAGGCCGCTGCTGATCGCAGGCGTTGCGGTCATCGCATTGCCCTTCCTGCTGCGCGCGCTCGGCCTCTCGCTCAACACCGGCACCTGGATGCTTGGCCTTGCCATCGCGGCGATGGGGCTCAACCTCTGCATCGGATACACCGGCCTCGTCTCCTTCGGCCACAGCACCTGGTTCGGCATCGGCGCCTATGCCGCCGGGCTGATCCAGCTGCGCTTCTTTCCCGGCGAGATCTGGCTGCCGCTGCTGGGATCGGTGGTCGTCGTCGCGATCGCCTCAAGCGTGATCGGCATGCTGATCCTGCGCCGGCGCGGCGTCTATTTCTCGCTGCTGACGCTGGCGCTGGCAGCGCTGGTCTACACCACCGCCTTCCGCTGGACGAGCCTCACCGGCGGCGAGGACGGGCTCGGCGGGTTGAAGCGCGGCGGCATCGGCCCCGTGAGCTTCGACAGTGCGCTGAATTATTACATCGTGGTCGCGGTGATCAGCCTCGCTGTGCTCTATGTGCTGATGCGCCTGGTGCGCTCACCGTTCGGGCATGTGCTGGTGGCGATCCGCGAAAACCAGTTGCGGGCGAATTTTCAGGGCTATCCGGTCGAACGCTACAAGCTCACGGTGTTCGTGATCTCGGCCGTCGTCACGGGCCTTGCCGGCGCGCTGATCGCGTTCCTGAACTATCTCGTCTCGGCGGAAGCCGTCTCCGTGCCGTTCGCGGGCGAGTTGCTGGCGATGGTCGTGATCGGCGGCATGCGCAGCCTGCTCGGGCCTGCGCTCGGCGCGGCGTTCTTCATTCTGTTCCGCGAGCTGTTCTCGATCTGGACGTCGGACTGGCTGTTCTGGTTCGGCCTCACCTTCGTGGCCTTCGTAATGTACTCGCCAAGCGGCCTCGTCGGCATCGGCGCGCTGGTCATGCGCCGCTTCCGTCCGCCCGCGGAAGAGACGGCGGCGATGAGCCGGCGCAAGATCTATGACGGCCTGCCCCTGCCCGATTTCCTCCGGCCCGTAGCACTGAAAGGCACGGTGCTGGAAGTCAGCGGCGTCTCCCGAAAGTTCGGCGGCATCCGCGCGGTGGAGAATGCCAGCATCAAAATCCAGGCTGGCGAGATCCACGCGCTGATCGGGCCGAACGGCGCCGGCAAGACCACGCTGTTCAATCTGGTCTCCGGCCTCTACGCGCCGGACCAGGGCACGATCCGCCTGCAGGGGCGCGACATCGCGGGCGTGCCGGCGAATGCGATCTGCCATCAGGGGCTGGCGCGCTCGTTCCAGATCACCAATTTGTTTCGCGGGCTCTCGATCTACGAGAACCTGCGCCTGTCGCTGCAGGCGCGGCGGGCGATGCGCTTCAACATCTGGAACGACATCGACGCCTACAAGGACATCCACGCCGAGACCGCCGCGCTGACAAAATTCCTCGGCCTCGAAGGCATCGAGGAGATCGAGGGCGGCGAGCTCTCCTATGGCGGGCAGCGGCTGGTCGATCTCGGCATCGCGCTCGGCTCCAAGCCGCAGGTGCTGCTACTCGACGAGCCGCTGGCCGGCCTTGCCGCAGCCGAGCGCGAGCGGGTGTCGAACCTCATCAAGAACATCGCGGCCAACATTCCCGTGCTGATCGTCGAGCACGACATCGACCGCGTGCTTGGCTTCTCACAGGTGGTCACCGTGATGAACCAGGGCGAAGTGCTGATGTCCGACTGCCCCGGCGCCGTGCGGGCCGACCTCCGGGTGCAGGAGATCTACACCGGCAAGGGCATTCCCGCCGTCGAGCATCGCCGCAGCGACGAGGCATCCGGCGCGCAGGCGACCGTGCTGCGGCTCGACGGCGTCAACACGTTCTATGGCAAGAGCCACATCCTCAACGATGCCGCGCTCGACGTGCGCGAGGGCGAGATCGTCGCCCTGCTCGGGCGCAACGGCGCGGGCAAGTCGACGCTGCTGAAAACCATCGCCGGGCTCGTGACGACGGCATCAGGCAGCATCGCCTATCGCGGTGACGATATCGCCCGCCTCGCCGCGCCCGACATCGCGCGTCGCGGCATCGGCTATGTGCCGCAGGGCCGCGGGCTGTTTGCCGGCATGACCGTGCGCGAGAACCTCGCGCTCGGGCGCCTCGCGCGCAAGACCGACGGCAGCGATGGCGTGGTCTGGGACGAGGAACAGATTCTGCAATACTTCCCCCGCCTGAAGGAGCGGATGAATATCGCGGCCGACTATCTCTCCGGCGGCGAGCAGCAGATGGTGGCGGTGGCCCGCGCGATGTCGGGCAATGTCCGCCTGCTGCTGCTCGACGAGCCGTTTGAGGGCCTCGCGCCAGCGGTGACGCTGGAGTTGTTCAAAGTGTTCGATGCACTCCGCCGGCACATGTCGATCGTGATCGTCGAGCACAATCTCGACCTCGTGCTGGCGCTCGCCGACCGCGTCTTCGCGCTGGAGCGCGGCGCCGTGTTCCACCAGGGACCGGCGGCGCCGCTGCTGAACGATCTCGGCTATCGCAAGCAGATCCTCTGGCTGTGACGGAAACAGGTGCGCTCCCTCTCCCGCTTGCGGGAGAGGGTTGGGGAGAGGGTGTCTCCGCGAAGGGACAGTCCTCAAGCGGACAGAGCCCTCACCCGGAAAACAACCCCATGCACAGTAGCCGACGTCAGCCATAACAAGGACTTGCGCGAAGACGGCTTCGCGTATCCCGAAATTCCGTTTGACACGTCGGGCAAAACAGGCGCACGATGGCATCATCGCGACAATCGCCTGTGTCCAGGCCCCGCCCGCTCATGGGCGCGCTCGACCTGGCGGCGCGAATACTCCTCATCGACATCTGAAAATCTCAACCGCCGCTCAGCGCGCGATCGGCTTCGCTCGCCGCGAACCATTGCGCCTGCGCCGGCATAGGACAGCGCATGACGACATTACCGACACCTACCGAGACGATGCCCGTTGCGGCGAACGATCCCACCCCAATCATCGCAAGCCCGAAGGTCAAACTCCGGCGCAGGCGCATCGTGATCGACCACCCCGATCCATGCACCGGCGAAAAGCTGCTGGCCGAGGCGATCGGCGCCGTCGACCGCGACGCGCTGCATGGCCTGTTGAGCCAGCTGGTGAAAGCCAGCGTGGTTGCGCGCAAGCCCGACCAGGGCAATCTCTCCTTCATGGTCTCGATGCTGAAGAGCATCACGCCGAAGGATTCGCTCGAGGCCATGCTGGCGGCGCAGATGGTGAGCATTCACGTCGCGTCGATGCGCTGCGCCTGCCGCCTCGCCTGCACCGACGACGTGCCGCAGCAGGAGAGCCTCACGCGCGCACTGACCCGGCTGGCCCGCACTTACGCCGCCCAGATGGAGGCCCTGAGCCGTCACCGCAGCAACGGCGCGTGTGCGATCACGGTGCGGAACTTATCGGTGCAGGACGGCGGCAAGGCCGTCGTCGGCCATTTCACGCAGCACGCGAACCTGATCGCTGCGCAGCCGGGCCTGGTGGAGGCCGTCCTCGCATGAGTCACACCCGCAACACCGGCCCGATGCTGGCGAGCCCGCGTTGCGGCGCGCAAACACGAAACGGTGAAAATTGCCGCGCGCCTGCCCTGCGCGGCAAGGCGCGCTGCCGCATGCACGGCGGCGCATGGGGATCCGGGGCACCATTTGGAAACGGTAATGCCGTGAAACACGGCTTCTTCACTGGCGAGGCGCTCGACGAGCGGCGGCAGATTCGAACGCTGTTGGATGAGGCGCAACAGTTGCTGACAAAGTTGACGTGAATCCGGTCATATCCCGCCTCAAGATACGTTGCCGTCGACGCTATGGATTGAGAGCGATGCCACCGGAATTCCCTGCTCTCCTAACCGCAGTTATCAAACTCCAGATCGCGCGGTAAGCGGGCGCTCTCTCCGAACCGGCCCCATTTTGCACAGTCGCCTGTTCATAACTATCAGCACTCCGTACTCGCGACAGTTGCAGGCCCACACTCCCTGTGAAAGTCTCTCTAACGGGGGAGAGACGAAATGGCCGAAAACACCACAATTGTAATGGGCGCGCTGAACATTGCCGCAGATCCGCACCCGCCAGGAATTTACCGCAGATTGTTTGAAGCCGCCGCCGATGAACCTGTGAGAATCTGGGGTTCAGATTGGGCGAAGATTACTGCGCCCATCGACAGAGACACCGATCCTCCGAGCTTCTATGGCCGCGTTTTGGTCTGGACGGAGATCGATCGCGACGGCAAGTGGCTAAATCAACAGGAGGATCGTGAGGCGACTCCCACAGAAAAGCGCAACATTCGCATTCCAGAAGAGCTTGACCCCAACTTCCGGTCGTTCAATTTTGTTTTTATTGAGGGGCGGCATCTGCTGATCATCGAGTTTCAGAATGAGTTGAGAGAAAACTTCGGAGCGAGGCGCGCTGAAACTCTGTTTCGAAAACTCTTCGTCAAAGATGAACCCGAAGAAGACGAGCCGCGGGTCGAAGTCACGGTTGTACCGTCGGCTGAGGCATTGGACTTGATTTTTGCTATGCCGCGGCTGTGGAAGCTCGAAATTACTGTGGTGCGCCCCAATCCAGACAGCCTCGACGAGCATGAAGAACGTATCTTGCAAAAGCTGCTAGACCAAGGGGCCAAGGAACAAACGGTTGTACTGAAGAAACGGCCTGGTATTCAGAAATTGACGCCTGACGAGGACACGCGGACTTTGGCGCAGGTTGCCGCGATCAATGGGTCGGTGTCGGCGGAAGGAAGAGATGAAGATGGAAAAACTGTCTTCGAGTCTACCAAAGATCACCCAAAAACTGTCAAAGCTGAGGTGGGCACGTCGTCTGTCGCAACTTTTTTCTCCAAGATTCAATCGTTTCTTTGAGCAATGGCGTGGCCAAGGACGCACCCTCCAAAATTACTGGAGCGTATATGGAGGGCGATCTGCCCTTCTAAAGTCTCCCTATCTTCATATCGCGCTACTTCTGACCGGTGTTTGCTTTCTGCATTGGCCGAAAGCAGATACTGCCGCGCACGCGGCAGATGTTGCGGTCGGAGTGCTGCCCAATCTTCTCGGGTTCACAGTCGGCGCGCTGGCGATCGTGTTGGCCTTTTCGTCCGCTGACATTTTTAGGCTGCTATCTGAGGACGGTGAGCCAACATCGTTCTTTCTGACCCTTACTGCCAATCTAGTTCACTTCATTTTTGTGCAAGTTGCCGCTCTCGTAACAGGCATCGTTGCCAAGATTGTCGACTTTCGAATTCTAGACGTCCTGAGTTTGTTTTTGCTCTTCTATGCTGTCCTAGTCACACTTTCAGCTGCCTTCCAGCTATTTCAAACAGCACGAATATACAACGCGAAGGCAAGCCTCCCCGAGCGCCCTGCAGAGACCTTGCGCATCCGCCCCCCGAAGCCCCGGGTCCTCAGGCGCGCCAAATGAATTGTTTGGGCCAGGTGGAAGATCGAACGGCGCATCGACTTTGCTCCAACACTCGATCGCTAATGACATCTAGAAGCGCCGACATTTCCAACATGGAATTTTTTATCGGTCATTTCATACCTGCGCCGACTTGTATTAAAGCAAGGCTTCTTCACCAGCGAAGCGCTCGTTCGCACCGTGCTGACGGATGCCGAGAAGTTGTTACACAAGTTGAGCTGAACAAGGAACCGCGGCCCCACCCCCCCCTGTGAGAGCGGAACCCAACGCACCGTGCCGGGAACGGATTCAGCTCCGTCGCACTTAACAAATGACAGGAAATGAGGTGCAACCATGGGCCAGCCGAAACCGCTCCGCCCGACCGCGATCGTCGTCGAGGATGACGACATTCAGCGAGAGATGCTCGCGCTGCTGCTCCAGGAGCGCAATTTCGAAGTGCTGCAGTGCGAGGATGCAGAGACCGCCGCACTGGCACTCAAGGCACGGCACCCAGCCCTGATCGTCACCGACATCAGTCTGGTCGGGAAGATGGATGGTGTGGATCTGGCTTACTTCGCTCAGCAGCAAGACGCCAATGTGCGGATCATCGTGATCTCAGGTCGTCCGTTGCCCCGGCCGCTGCCGCCTGGCGCAACGTTCTTCACCAAGCCGGTCTATCCGACGGCGCTGCTGGCGGAGGCGGCGCGATAGCGCCAACGACGTCTTCGCGTGAGCGGCCTAGCCGTGAAGTTGCGCGTTGAGGCCGTCCCAATTTTGGGCGCGTCTGGTTGCCTCAAGAGCGCCGCTCTGGGAATTGCGACGAAAAAGAAGGCCGTTCTGGCCTGAGAGTTCTTTGGCCTTCAGGACCCGGCCATCTTCCAAAAGGATGCGCGCGCCTGCCGTGACATAACAGCCCGCTTCGACGATACAATCGTCACCCAATGAAATGCCGATGCCGGCGTTGGCACCGATCAGGCAGCGCTCACCAACCGTAATCCGCTCTTTCCCGCCTCCGGACAGAGTGCCCATGATCGACGCGCCGCCACCAACATCGCTGCCACGTCCGACGACCACGCCGGCGCTGATCCGGCCTTCGACCATGCAGGGACCGAGCGTACCTGCGTTAAAATTGCAGAAGCCTTCGTGCATGACGGTCGTGCCCGGGGCCAGGTGTGCTCCGAGCCTGACGCGATCCGCATCTGCAATTCTCACATCCGCAGGCGTCACATAGTCAGTCATGCGCGGGAACTTATCCACGCCTGCCACCTCGAACCCGAGGGCACGCTTTCGCGCCAAGAGTCGTGCTTCCGGTACACGAGAGGGTTCGCAGGGACCGAGGGTCGTCCAGGCATTGTTAGGCAACAGACCGAAAATGCCGTCAAGGTTCAGGCAATTGGGCTGGACCAGCCGGTGGCTCAGAAGATGGAGTCGAAGATATGCGTCGTGCACATCAGTCGGCGCAGATGCAAGGGAGTCGATGTCCGTACGGATTGCAACGATATCGACATTGCGGACGTCGTCGTGTCGCGCATATCCGTCTGCCGACTCACCCAACGATCCGACGATCTCGTCCCTGGTCAGCCGTACCGTTGCGGCCTTGCCGGCCTCCCCAACCAGGCGCAGTTGAAGGAACCAGGAATCCAGCACGCGACCGTCAGCGGTCACCGTCGCAAATCCCTCGCCTCTCGCGCCGCTCAGCTCCATCGCCATTTGAATTGCCCACACATCGACCCTACCCATAGTAAATACGCGAGTTCTCCTGGAATTAGCAACTTCTGCATTCTCAAACACGTCTGCTTTGGGAGCATTTTCGCCAGCTCTCCCGCTCCACCCAACCGCTGGCAATCGCGCTTGCCCAAATCGGCATGCCCTTGCTGCGGGCCAGTTCGGCCATGGCCGTGCTGTCGTAGGGAACGTATCGGATGGTCGCGGACCAGCCTGCGCGGGCGCGCTCCAGAATTGCGTAGCAGGCGTGAGGCGTGCCGACCTCGACGACATAGGGAAAAGGCGTCCGCCCATCGTAACCGGGTAGTCCGACACTGCCGGGATTGACGATCATTCGCCCGTCCCTCAGGCGGAGCACGCGCGGGATATGCGTGTGTCCGCATAGAATGAGATTTGCGTCGATGCCTTCGGCGCCGGCCTCGATCATCTCGATCGGGCTGGCGCGGACGCTGCCGTCGGCGGTGACTTGGTCGAGCCAGAAGGCGGCATCATCCTTGGGGGATGCATGGCAAAGAAACACGTCCTCACGATAGACGAGCGTCGGCGGCATGCTGCCCATCCAGTCGAAGTGTCGGCGCTCAAGTTGCTGGAAGTCGCTTCGTCCCGATTTGCCGACCCGCCATAGGTCGACGAGGATGCGATCCTGGTCGCCCTGCACCGATGGAAAGCCGCGCTCGATCAGCAGATCCGCCGTCCGCGCCGCCTCGAGCGGGCCGCTGACGTGATCGCCGAGGTTCACGATCTCGCCGATGCCGAGGCCGGCGATGTCGGCGAGCACGGCCTCGAGTGCCGCGCAATTTCCGTGGATGTCCGCGATCGCGGCAAATTTCATCGAGCCCTCCCCATTTCGAGACGGCCAACGACACTCTTGTTGCGGGACGATGCAGACGTGACGCTTCGCTTTAGCTGCATTTTGAGAAGCGCCCGCAAGCTGAGTGTCAAATCGGCGCTGTGCGCAAAAGTATCATCGCCTGGCCGGCGCAAGCAAGTGACGGCCTCGGCAAGGAGATCGGGAGCAGACACTTGTGCGCTGTGCCGCCACGGCTGGCGGGCCATGCGATAAGCCGCCCCCTCCCGCCATTGGCACCCTCGCCCCAATCGTGTAACCCGGCCAAAACCCTTGCCGGGACGGGACGCTGATGAGTGCGGTTGCCAATGATGAAGCGGGACATGGCACCCGCGCGCTGATCTTTGCGCTGGTCGCGCTCGCATGCGGGCACATGCTGTCGACCTTGCTGCGCACCATCCCGGCGCTCAGCCTCGATCTGATGGCGGCGGATTTCCACGTCCAGCCGCAGGCGCTGGCGAGCCTCACCTCGGTCTATCATTTCGCCTTTGCGGCGTCGCAGATCCCGGTCGGCGCGGCGATGGATCGATTTGGCGTGCGGCCGGTGTCGCTCAGCCTGCTTGCGGGCACCATCGTCGGCGCAATCGCATCGGGCTTTGCGACGGGGCCAGAGAGCTTTGCCTTCGGGCAGTTGCTGCTGGGCATCGCGACCTCGGGCATGCTGATGTGCCCGATGACGCTCGCGGCCAAGCAATTGTCGGCGGCACGTTTCGGGCTGTGGTCGGGCGCGATCCTCTCGATCGGCAATATCGGCATGCTGCTGTCATCGAGCCCGCTCGCCTTCGTGGTCGATCACTACGGCTGGCGCGCCGGCTTCTGGATCGCCGCAGCCGGCGGCGTCGTGGTGGCGCTCGCCGTGTTCGCGCTGGTGCCGAACCAGCCGGCCGAGCACAAGGACGATTCCTCGCCGCTCTCGCAGATGATCGAGGTGCTCAGGCTCGGCCTGTCGCGGCCGCTGCGCGGGCTGATCGCGCTGGCGATGGTGTCGCTGGCAACCTCGCTGGTGCTGCGCGGATTGTGGGGCGGGCCGTGGCTGATGCAGGTCAAAGGCCTGTCGCGGGTCGAGGCCGGCAACCAGCTCGGCGCCTACACGCTGGCGATGATCGCGGGCCCGCTTCTGATGGGCATGATCGACCGCAAGGTCGGCCGCCGCCGCGAACTGGTCGCCGGCACGCACACGATCGCCGCGCTGCTGGTGGTGCTGATGGCGCTCGGTGCGCCGCACTATGCGGTTGCATGGCTGTTCGGCGTGCCGGTCATGCCGCCGCAATACGATCTGGTGCTGTTCGTGCTGATCGGGCTCGCCACCTCGGCCCAGCCGCTGCTGTTCGGCATGTGCCGGCAGCTGGTCGACGCGCAGACCGCAGGCAAGGCGCTGGCGGCGGTGAACCTCGCCTTCTTCCTCGGCACGGCGCTGATGCAGTCGATCACCGGCGCGGTGGCGGCGTTCGCGGGGCTGCCGGCGGTGCTGCTGTTCATGGCCGCTGCGCTGCTCGTGGGGGTGATGATCTTTTTGACTTACACCTCGCCGCATTCGTAGGATGGGTGGTTCGAGCATCAAGGGAATTCAGTCCATGCCAGTCGACACCAAGGCCGCCACCGACCGCCTCATGCGCTTCCTCGCCGTGGAAGGCGTCACCGGACAGGAGGCGGCGATCGGGCGTGAGCTCACCGCCGCGCTGAAGGAGAGCGGCGTGCCGGCCAAGGCGATCCGGCTCGACGATGCCAACACCCGCATTCCCGTGCCGACCGAGACCGGCAACCTCATCGTCGACCTGCCCGGCCGCGGCGCGCTGCACAACCAGCCGCGCATCATGTTCATGACCCACATGGACACCGTGCCGCTCTGCGCCGGCGCCAAGCCGAAGAAATCCGGCCGCAAGATCGTCAACGAGGCCAAGACCGCGCTCGGCGGCGACAATCGCTGCGGCTGCGGCGTGCTGGTGACGCTGGCGGCCGAGCTCGAGAAGCAGAAGCTCGACCATCCGCCAATCACGCTGCTGTTCTGCGTGCGCGAGGAGAGCGGGCTCTACGGCGCGCGCCACGTCAAGCTGGACGAGCTCGGCTCGCCGGTGATGGCGTTCAACTATGACGGCGGCTCGGCCTCCAACGTCGTGATCGGCGCGGTCGGCGCCGACCGCTGGACCGTGGAGATTTTTGGCCGCGCCTCGCATGCCGGCGTCGCGCCCGAGCGCGGCATCTCCTCGACCATGATCATGGCCCTCGCGCTCGCCGACGTGAAAGCCGGCGGCTGGTTCGGCAAGGTGGTGAAGGGCAAGGGCGCGAGCGCGCGGCAGGGCACCAGCAATGTCGGCCCCGTCACCGGTGGCGAAGGCCGCCCCGCGGGCGATGCCACCAATGTCGTCACCGACTACGTGCATGTGCGCGGCGAAAGCCGCAGCCACGACGGAAAATTCTTCAAGGAGATCACGAAAGCCTACAAGGCCGCGTTCGAGAAGGCGGCCAAGAAGGTGACGAATGTGCAGGGCAAGTCCGGCAAGGTCAAGTTCAAGGCCGAGACCGACTATTATCCGTTCCGCATGAAGGACAGCCAGCCCGTCATCAAGCGCGCCGTCGAGGCAGTGTCCGCGGTCGGCGGCACGCCGAACGTCCGCACCGCCAATGGCGGTCTCGACGCCAACTGGATGGTGCGCCACGGCGTTCCGACCGTGACCTTCGGCGCCGGGCAGAACGAGGCGCACACGATCGACGAGTGGATCAATCTCGACGAATATGATCGTGCCTGCGCGCTGGCACTGCAGCTCGCTACGATGCGGTGAGATGAGCGCGCCACGGCTTCGCCGCGCGGTTGTTTTCACCGCTGCGGACGCGCACTTGCATGGTCGGCGACAAGGCCGGCCAGAGTGTCGGCAGGGTCGCTTTCGGAGAAGGTGTGCGCGGGATATTTATCCCAAGTCTCCAACAGCACGCGGTCAAATCGCACCCCGGATGCGCCCAACGCCTCGATGTGCCGTCGGGCCTGAGCGATCCAGTCGGCGTCGGAGCGCGCGGCCGGAGGGCCGCCGCCGTTCATGATCATCCCAACCTGAAGTCCGTTTTCGCGCGCGACAGTCGCGACCGTGCGCGCGAGGCCGGCGATCGCCGCAGGATCCGGCCGCCCCGGCGCGGGCGCAACATTCAGAGGCGGCGCATACCAGTCGAAATCCAGGTCCAGGAAACTGAGCCTGCTTCCGGTCGCAGTGGCGAACGCCTTGACCCATAGCGCGTAGTCAGCTTGCCAGTTCGGCTGTTTCGAGATTGCCGGAAAGGGTTCGATGTCTCCCACAATCAGATTGGGAAACGCGGCCGTGTAGATCTTGACGTTGACCGCGACGCGGCGGGCCAGGTCGGCGATCGCGCTGCGACAGGCGTTCTTGCCGCTGAAGAGGTGACCGAACCAGAATGGTTCGTCCATGGCGATGAAGTCGAGCACAGCATGCGCCTTCACCAGCTTGGCGACGATCTGGTTTGTCGCGCCCGGATCGATGTAGCCTTCGAGCCCCGCGCCACAGGCCGGCTCATGCCACCAATTGGTGGCAAGGATTTCGAGACCCAACGCAATGTGCCGGGCCTTGAGGTCGCGGGCCAGCGCGGCCAAAACGGAATCCGACATTCCCTTGATCGCGGCACCGGTCAACCGGATCGCCTGGATTCGGCCGGCCGTGCGGTCCCATTGGGCAGTGAGAGCCGGAGATCGCGCGCTGCCGTCATAGAGCTTGGCGAGCTCGGTCCAGTGGGGGCCGAGAATGGTGATCGGCGATGCGGCCGCAGGCAGCACCCGCTCAAGCACGGCCGGCTGCAGGTTGGTTGCCTGCGCGTCGGTGGCCGGGACGATTGCCATCGCTGGTCGGAACGACAGGATCGAATCGGAGATGGCGCGGATCTCTGCTTCGGGCCCGAGCGCCGCGTTGGCCGGCCAGGCAAGACGAAAGCGGCCTTGGGCATCGGTGGTCACAGACCCCAGGGATTCCGTTGAAGGTTCGAACCAGAGGTTCTCGCGCAGCAGTCCCTTTCCTTGCGCATCGAGAAAGATCACCGTCGCGTAGCCGGATCGTTCGGCCAATTCGGGTGCGGCGATCCAGGTCTCGAAACGGAACGCCGCCCCGGGCGTCACCGGAAACTGCTTGATATTGGGCGCCAGCGTCTTTCCCGGAGCGATGACCACCGTGCGCAGGCTGACCGGCGCATCGGCGACCGGCAGCGCCACCGGCGAAACGTCCTGAGCCGGCTGCCCCTGCTCGCGATAATGCAAGCCGCCCAGGATCACCGCCGTCGGGCCGGCGCAGTCGCAGGCGCCCTCGATCCCAACCCGGAAGCCGACGACTGCGGTGGCGGCGCCTTCTGGAACGTTTCCGGCCAATGCGCGCAACGTCGGCCAGGCGTGCGCATCCGTGTCGCGCGCAGTGAGGCGGATGGCGGCGCCGCCGATGGGCGCGCCATCCGGTCCTGAAAGCGTTCCCGAAACTCCGTCACCGGTCCGCATCAGGCTGAGTCTGGAGGCCGGCCGCAGATATTGAAGCGCGACGTTCATCAATGTCCCCGGCTGGCCCTCCGGCAGAACATGGGTGGGATTGCGCGTCCAGCTCTGGAAGATCGCCGTATCCGGATGGACATTCATCACAGTCTCGATCTCGGCGGCATGATCGAGGGCGCTGCGCGTCCAGTCCGCATCGCTTCCGACAGCGCTGTCGGCATTGTAGATGATCCCGAAGGGGACCTGTCGTTGGCGCAGCCCGGCGGCGAGGACTGGCAGATTTCGTATGGCGAGCTCCGACCATGCGACGTCGGCATGCAGGAAAGCCAGCTGCTCGCCGGTCGCCGCGCGATAGTCGTCCGTCCACTGGACGAGTTCGGCGACAGCGGCGCGATTGGCCCCGGCCACCTCGATATCGCCGACCTTCAGGTTCGGGAAGATCCGGCGCATGGAGGTGATGCTGGCCGCGACCTGGCGGGCGATTTCAACGGACGCCAGCCGGCAGCCGCCGGGATCGACATGGCCATAGTGGAAGGGCTCGTCCATCGCGACATAGTCGAACTCGCCGCCGGCGCTGCGGATCCTCTGCAAGATGGCCTCGGTCTCGCCGGCGCGGCCGTAGGATTCGGTCGGCGGCCCGCAGGCGGGCGTTCGCACCAGCGGGCCGATCTCCAGGGCCAGCGCCATGCGATGTTGCCGCACCTCATCGATGATGGATTTGAGGTCGGCTTCGGAGGTGTTCTCGATGTTGCCGGCGACGAGCTTGACGACGCGGGCGCGCGCGGCGACCGTCGGCCAGGCGGCGATCTGCTTCCATAGATCAACGGCGTCGGTCCTGACGCCTGTCCAGCGCGGCAGAGTCTTCAGCGGCTTGGACGTCGCCATGATCCAGATCTCCGGCGCCGCCGAAGGTGCGGATTGATCGGCGCCGGCGTGTACCGCAACGGGGAGGAGCGGCAGGATCACGAGCAAGCCGCGGAGAAAACTCAAGCACCGCGAGGCCACCTGCGCGCGGCCGATCAGAAGCAGGATCAGAACGAGCCGACGAGAAACGCCCATCATGACAGCATCGACCCATTCCAAACTGATGTGGAGCATGTCGCCCGACGTCGGCTTCACCGGGTAAATGCAAACGCGGACATCGGCAATACGCCAACAAGCCAGCCGCGGAAAATCTATCGTGATTGCGCGGGACGAACTCATTCAGCGCCTGTTCAGCGAGAAGTCCCCGATGTCGATCCTCAGGCGTATCAAGTGCGGCGAAACCCATCCAATGATGTGAGTTGCGCGAGCAACACCAAGCGGCTGCTGAAGGAGTTCGTCCGGGATGAACCGCGTCGCGACGACGCACCCGGCCGGTACGGCCGCAGACCTGCATCCCGCTCCCGGCCGATTGCCCGCACCGCGCGGCCGGTCTAGCCTGCAAAGAAAACGCAGGGAGGCTACATGCCGCGCATCGCAAATATCGAAACCGGACTCTACCGGATCCCCCTCCCCGTCACGCTGTCCGACTCTACCCATGGCGAGATCGCGGCGTTCGAGCTGATCACCTGCCGTATCCGCGACGCCGATGGCGCTGAAGGCGTCGGGTACACCTACACGGTCGGGCGCAATGGCGGGGCTGTCGCCGATATCCTGAAGCGCGAGATCCCGCCGCTCATCGACGGACGCGAGGCCGGCGATACCGAAGCGGTCTGGCATCACGTCTGGTGGGGCCTGCATTACGGCGGGCGCGGCGGTCCTGCGGTGCTGGCGCTGTCCGCGCTCGACATCGCGCTGTGGGATTTGAAGGCGCGGCGCGCGAAATTGCCGCTGTACCAGTTGCTCGGCGGTTTTGATGCGCACGTGCCGTGCTATGCCGGCGGCATCGACCTCGATCTCTCGGTCGAGGCGCTGCTCAAGCA
Organism: Bradyrhizobium ganzhouense; assembly: GCF_049949285.1. NCBI lineage: Bacteria > Pseudomonadati > Pseudomonadota > Alphaproteobacteria > Hyphomicrobiales > Nitrobacteraceae > Bradyrhizobium > Bradyrhizobium ganzhouense. Next base: position 2,801,354 of record NZ_CP181318.1, on the reverse strand, counting down.
GACCGACGGCAATCTCGCCAAGGGGTTTCGCGCCATCAAGATGAAGGTCGGCCGGCCCGATCTCAAATCCGACGTCGCGCGCGTTGCGGCGATGCGACAGCATCTCGGCGACGGCTTTCCGCTGATGGCGGATGCCAACATGAAATGGACGGTGGAGGAAGCGATCCGCGCCGCCCGCGCGTTCGTTCCTTACGACCTCACCTGGCTGGAGGAGCCGATCATCCCCGACGATGTCGCGGGACACGCGCGCATCATGCAGGCCGGCGGCGTGCCGATCGCAGCCGGCGAGAATCTGCGCTCGCTGTGGGAGTTCAAGAACTACATCGCATCAGGCGCGGTGTCCTATCCCGAGCCTGACGTCACCAATTGCGGCGGCGTCAGCACCTTCATGAAGATCGCCCGGCTGGCGGAGGCCTTCAACCTGCCCGTCACCAGCCACGGCGCGCATGACATCACCGTGCATCTGCTCGCGGCCTGCCCGAACCGCTCCTATCTGGAGGCGCACGGTTTTGGCCTCGACGCATATATCGAGCATCCGCTGGTCCTTGAGGACGGCAAGGCGCTGGCGCCGGTCCGACCGGGCCACGGCATCAGCTTTGATTGGAAGGGACTGGCGAAGCTGGCGGCTTAGAGACGCTTTACTGCACGCGAGGCATTCCAAGGGGCTTGATGCGGGGCGCGGATAATCGGCTAGAGTGGCGTCAGCCGTCACCCTTGCGAGAGAGCCACGCCTTGACCCCCGAGTTGCACCAGAAACTGACCGCGTGGCGCCAGCATCTGCATGCCCACCCCGAACTGTCCTTGCAGGAGAAGGCCACCGCGGCCTTCGTGCAGGAAAAACTCACCGAGCTCGGCATTCCCTTCGAGGCCGGCATCGGCGGTCACGGCATCGTCGCGACGCTGACGCGCGGATCGGCCGAGGGGCGCGTCGGCCTGCGCGCCGACATGGATGCGCTGCCGATCACCGAGGATACCGGGCTTGCCTACGCCTCGAAAACGCCCGGCGTGATGCATGCCTGCGGGCATGATGGACACACCGCCTCGCTGCTCGGTGCTGCCGCGCTGCTGGCGGCGGATACCGACTGGAGCGGCACCATCGACTTCATCTTCCAGCCGGCCGAGGAAGGTTTTGGCGGCTCGCGCGCGATGGTCGCGGCCGGGCTGTTCGAGCGATTCCCGATGGACCGGGTGTTCGGCTTCCACAACTGGCCGGGCCTGGATGCCGGCACCATCGCCGTCCATGACGGCGTGGTCATGGCCTCCGGCGGACGCGTCACCATCACTATCGAGGGCCATGCGGGACATGCCGGCATGCCACATCTGACGCGCGATCCCGTGATGGCGGCCGGCCATCTGATCGTGGCGCTGCAATCGATCGTGTCGCGCAGCGTCGACCCGCTCGACACTGCCGTGCTCTCGCTGTGCACGATCGAGGGCGGCACGGCGCCCAATCAAGTCGCCGGCAAGGTCGTGATCCGCGGCACGCTGCGGCATCACCGCAACGACGTGAAGGACATTCTGCTCGCGCGCATCGCAGACATCTGCGCCGGCATCGCCACGAGCTTTGACGTCAAGGTCACGCCCGACATCGTCATGGGCGTCGGCGTGACGATCAATACGCCGGACGAGGCCGGCTTCGCGCGCATGGCCGCGGACAAAGTGCAGGTGCCGGTGCGGCGCGATCTCGCGCCCAGCATGGCCGGTGAGGATTTCGCCTTCTATCTCCAGAAACGCCCCGGCGCGTTCGTCTGGATCGGCAACGGGCCCTTGCGCGACGGCGCCGAGCTGCACGGCCCGCGCTACGATTTCAATGACGCGATCCTTCCCGTCACATCGACCTGGATGGCCGAAGTCGCCAAGACCGCGCTGTCGGCGAACTGAGGCCCCGTGGCTCCCCCGGATCGGTTGCGCTAGGATAGGCGCTCGTTCGAGCCAGCGAGATCCGGACCTGAAGCGGGACACCGACGCGGCGAATGAAGCCATCGACCTGCAAAGCGTGATGTTGAGGTGTCCAACACCACGAGCCTTGGCCTCGTCATCCTCGACGCCTGCCGCAACAATCCGTTTGCGGCCCGGATGAATCGCTCGATCGCCACGCGCGCGGCCACGATGAGCGGGCTCGGCCGCATCGAGCCCGTCGGTAACGTCCTCGTCGCCTATGCCGCGCGCGACGGCACCACGGCGCTTGACGGCGACGCGCGCAATAGCCCGTTTGCAGCGGCGCGCCTCGTACGCCGGCGTCGCCAACGATCGATCCCGCTTTGGTCGGCACCTGGGAGATCATGGTGCCGAGCGGCCGCGGGCAGTCGCGCTGGATCTGGCAGATCATGGGCGACGGCACTTACAGATTCCACGCCGAGCCACCGCGCTCGGCTCGTCCGCACGAAGGCACGATCACCGCCGCGAACGGCCACTGGACACTGCACGCCCAAAGAGGCCTGCCGGGCTACAGCGACAGCGGCGCATACGAGATCCACGATGCGCTGGCAGTGATCACAGGCAAGCTGGGCACCGGCGCCTGGAAGCGCAGCGCCGAGTAGCTGCGCATGCGCGCGCTGATGCCGTCTCCCTCAAGGGCCGCGTTCGTGGCCGCGTCGTAGCCCCGCACCCTGCTCTCTGGAACCCGGATTTCCCCAATGCCGCAACGCTGCGCGCCTTGACGCATCACGCCCGGGCAGGTTTAATGGATTTCAACAACATTTGTTCGCATTCCGAACATTCTGCCGTCGGGCAAAAGCGGGTTCACAACACCGCGTCCCGCGCCACCAGAGGAAACGTCACCGATGCAAGCCATCCTCTCCGGCGAAAGCACGCTCGTCGTCGCGATGATCGTCGCCTATATCGCCTTCACCTCCTGGCTCACGCTGAAGCTGCGCAGCCGGACCAGCGATCAGTTCATGACCGCGTCCCGCGCGATGCCGGCCGTCGTCGTCGGCGTGCTGATGATGTCCGAATTCGTCGGTGCCAAATCGACCGTCGGCACGGCGCAGGAAGCGTTTCAATCAGGCATGGCGGCCGGATGGGCCGTGCTCGGCGCCTCGATCGGCTTCCTGCTGTTCGGCCTGCTGATGGTGAAGAAGCTCTACAGTTCCGGCGAATACACCATCTCGGCCGCGATCGCGCAGAAATACGGCAAGTCGACCATGCTCACCGTCTCCGTGATCATGATCTACGCGCTGCTGCTGGTGAATGTCGGCAACTATGTCAGCGGCGCAGCCGCGATCGCCACCGCGCTGCATGTCAGCCTCCCCGTTGCGATGTGCATCATCGCGGCGGTCTCGACCTTCTACTACGTGTTCGGCGGGTTGAAGGGCGTGGCCTGGGTGACGATCCTGCACAGCGCCTTCAAGGTCGTCGGCATCATCATCATCTTCGCGGTCGCGATGTCGCTGACCGGCGGCATCGCGCCGATCCAGGCCAAGCTGCCGGCGTATTACTTCTCCTGGGACGGCAAGATCGGCTTTACGACCATCTTCGCCTGGACCTTCGGCACGGTCGGCGCGATCTTCTCGACGCAATTCATCGTGCAGGCGATCTCCTCGACGCCGAGCGCCGATGCCGCGCGCAAGGCGACGTATTATGCCGCCGCGTTCTGCCTTCCGCTCGGCTTCCTGCTCGCGTTGATCGGGGTTGCCGCAAGATATCTCTATCCTGACATGAACAGCCTCTATGCGCTTCCGGTGTTCCTGGAGAAGATGCCGCCGCTGGCCTCCGCCTTCGTGACGACCTCGCTGGTCGCCTCGATCTTCGTCAGCGTCTGCACGGTCGCGCTCGCGATCGCTTCGCTGGTAGTGCGCGACTTCTATGTGCCCTATTGGAAGCCGACGCCGGAGCGCGAGCTGAAGATGACGCGCGTGTTCTCGATCGTGATCGCGATCGTGCCGCTGATCTTCGTGTTCTTCATTCCGGAGATCCTGAAGCTGTCGTTCTTCACGCGCGCGTTGCGGCTGTCGGTGACGATGGTGGCGATGATGGGCTTCTATCTGCCGCTGTTCGCCAGCAACCGCGGCGCCACCGCCGGCCTGATCGGCGCTGCCGTCTCGACCACGGTCTGGTACCTGCTCGGCAATCCCTTCGGCATCGACAACATGTATATCGCAGCCGCGACGCCGCTTCTGGTGATGGCAGTTGAGCGCCTGGTGATGGGCCACGCTCCCGCCGCGCCGCAGGCGGCGCAACCCAATGCACTCGTGGAAAGGACTTCGACATGATTACCGAACTCGAGATCACGGCCGACGGCGCCGTTCGCCCAGCGGCTGGCGATCCCGACCGGTTCGAGGCCTTCATTCCCTCACCGTGCGTGCAGAACCACGCCGCCAATTTGATGCCGCTCGCCAATGGCGATCTCGCCTGCGTCTGGTTCGGCGGCACGCAGGAGGGCATGTCGGATATCTCGGTGTATTTCTCGCGGCTTCCTCGCGGCACGACGCAATGGTCGGCGGCCGAAAAGCTGTCCGACGATTCCGGCCGTTCCGAGCAGAACCCGGTGCTCTTCCCCGCGCCCGACGGGATGCTGTGGCTGATGTGGACCGCGCAGCTTGCGGGCAACCAGGACACCGCCATCATCCGCCGCCGCCTCTCGCGCGACCATGGCAAGAGCTGGGGGCCAATCGAGACGCTGTTTCCCGAGCATCGCGGCCGCGGCACCTTCATCCGGCAGCCGATCGTCGTGCTCGACAATGGCGACTGGCTGTTGCCGGTGTTCTATTGCCACAGCACGCCCGGCAAGAAATGGAACGGCGACGAGGACACCAGCGCGGTAAAAATCTCGTCCGATGCCGGCGCAACCTGGCGCGATGTCGACGTCCCCGGCAGCCGCGGCTGCGTGCATATGTGCATCGCGCGCCTCGACGACGGCTCGCTGATTGCGGTCTATCGCAGCCGTTGGGCCGACAACATCTATCAGAGCCGCTCGACCGATCACGGCCGCAGCTGGTCGGCGCCGGTTGCGACCGCGCTGCCCAACAACAATTCCTCGATCCAGCTCACGCGGCTCGGCAACGGCCATCTCGCGCTGGTCTTCAACGATTCCAGCTCCAAGGATGCGACCGGGCGCCGGCTCTCGCTCTATGACGAGATCGAGGACGACCTTCCGCCCGTGCTCGCCGGCGATGGCGGCAAGTCGGACGGACGCACCGCGTTCTGGGGCGCGCCGCGGGCGCCGATGACGCTGGCGATCTCGGCCGACGGCGGAACGAGCTGGCGCAAGCGCAACGTCGAGACCGGCGACGGCTATTGCATGACCAACAATTCGCGCGACCAGACCAATCGCGAGCTGTCCTATCCGTCCGTCAAGCAGACCGCCGACGGCGCGATCCACACGGCCTTTACCTTCCATCGCCGCGCGATCAAATATGTGCGCGTGAGCGAGACATGGGTGACGCGAGGCTGAGAGCATGGACAAGCGGCACGCGCTCGTCACGGGCGCCAGTTCGGGGATTGGCGCGGCGATCGTCGATCGCCTGTTGCGCGACGGCTGGCGCGTCACCGGGATCAGCCGTCGTGCTGGGACGTTCGACCATCCGGCGTACGCGCATTTGTCGCTCGATCTCGCTGATGTCGATGCTATCAAAGCCGCCGTTGCCGAACTCGCGCCGATGGCGCTCGTTCATGCCGCGGGCATGTTGAAGGTCGCTCCGCTCGGATCGCTGAGCCACGACGACGGTGCCGCGATGTGGCGGCTGCATGTCGACGTTGCGATGCGTCTCGCCGACGCGCTGGCGCCGCGCCTGCCGCAGGGCGGACGCATTATCTTCATCGGCAGCCGCACCGCATCGGGCGCAGCCGGCCGCGGTCAATATGCGGCGACGAAAGCAGCGCTGGTCGCGCTGGCGCGATCCTGGGCGAGCGAGCTCGCGCCGCGTGGCATCACGGTCAACGTCGTTGCGCCCGCCGCGACCGAGACGCCGATGCTCAACGACCCAACGCGCGCCAATGTCACGCCAAAACTGCCGCCGATCGGCCGCTTCATTCAACCGGAAGAAGTCGCAGCCGCCGTGGCGTTCCTGCTCTCAGGCGAAGCGGCCGCCATCACCGGGCAGCAGCTCGTGATCTGCGGCGGCAGCTCGCTCTGAGCTACAATCCCGGTGATCTCGCCGCCCAGGCCTTGGTGGCCTGGCAGCTTTCCATCGCTCGAACGTAGGCAGGGCGTGCGGTCGTACGGGCGAGATAGTCCCGCTCGACAGAACCCGGGACGTAGTTGCCGGTTCGCAGACCGAGCAGCAGGGCGTAGCTCACCGAGATATCGGCAGCCGTGAATCGGCCGCCGGCGAGATAGGGGCCATCCGCGAGGCGGCGGATAACCAACCCCAGCCGGCCCTCGAAGGTCTCGCGTGCCCAGCGGGTCACCCGCACCTCTCGCTCAGCTTCCGGCGCCAGTTGGCGGCCGACAATGACGGCGTTCATCGGCCCGGCGAGCCCGGCCTCGCCTAAGTGAAGAAATTGGAGATAGGACGCGAAGGCGGGATCGTCCGGGGCGACGGCAAGCGAACCCGAGCCGTGGCGGGCGAGCAGGTACTCGAGAATCGCGATCGATTCGACCATGATCGTCTCGCCGTCCTGCAATGCGGGAATGAAGCCCGCGGGATTGATCGCGAGGAAATCGCGATCAATCTCGGCTGCGAGCAGATCGACCGGGCGCAGCCGATAAGCCAATCCCAGTTCCTCGAGCAGCCAGACAACACGGAAGCCACGGCCTTCGCCATAGACGGTGAGCATGGTTAAGCGCTCCTAGATTGGGCTAGATGTACCAACTCGCAGAGGTCAGCCAGTCGCGCAACGGGCTCCTAGCTCACGCCTCGTCGAGAACCTCGAACAATTCCTCGACCATGTCGAACGGGGCATCGCGCGTCTGGCTGTGATAGACGACGCGATCGCCGTCGCGTTGCAGCGTCTTCCCCTTGGATTTCCGCAAGCGTCCCGGCAGGAACGTCGCGGCCACCGCGCTTTGCCCGACGTCGAGGCGAACAATGCCTCGACGCTTGCAGTCCAGCCGCAGCCGCGCAGCTGCAAAGACATCGCGGGCGGCCGGCGGCAAGGGTCCGAAGCGGCGCGAGGTTTCCTCCTCGAGATCGTCGAGCTCGTCCTCGCTGGCGCAGCGCGCGGCACGGGCATAGAGCTCCAGCCGTACGGGAGCGGATTGCACGTAGCTCTCCGGGAGCATGTCCGCGACCGGCAAATTGAGGTCGGGCACCCACACCACGGACCTGCCGTCGTCGACCTTCTCCGAGGCCATCTTCAGCAGATGACTGTAGAGCACCGGGCCGAAAACCTGGACGTGGCCGGATTGCTGCTCCGAGAACAGATCGCCGGCGCCGCGGAGGTCGAGGTCGCGCTCGCTGATCGCAAAGCCCGCGCCCGGCCGGCTGAACTCCTCCAGCACGGCGAGCCGCTTCTCGGACTGCACCGAGGCCGACTCGGTCAGCAGAAATGCGAAGGCGCGGATGCCGCCACGACCGACGCGTCCGCGCAGCTGGTGCAGCTGGGCGAGACCGAAATTCTCGGGCCAGCACACCACGATGGTGTTGGCGCGCGGAATATCGAGGCCGCTCTCGACGATGTTGGTGGCGAGCAGGACGTCGGCCTTGCCCTCGACGAAAGTCATCATGCGGTCGTCGATCTCGTCGGCCGGCAATTTGCCGTGCAGGCAGACGATCTTGAGATCTGGCGCCACCGCCTGCACGCGCGCCAGCATGGGCTCGAGATCTTGAATGCGCGGGCAGATCAGAAAGCTCTGCCCGTGCCGCCGCTGCTCGCGCAGCAAGGCCGAGGCGATGGCGGCATCCGACAGCGGCGCGATCTTGGTCGCGACCGGAAGCCGTTGCACAGGCGGCGAGGCAATGACGCTCAGATCCCTGAAGCCGGCAAGACCCGCGGCGAGCGTGCGCGGGATCGGCGTGGCGCTCATCCAGAGCGTATGGGCATTCTTGGCAAGCCCCGAGAGCTTTGCCTTCTCGGCGGCGCCAAAATGCTGCTCCTCGTCGATGATGACGAGGCCGAGGTCGTCGAACTTCACGTCCTTCGAGGTGAGCGCCTGCGTTCCGACCACGACTTTGATCCGGCCGCTGCGCAAGCCTTCCTTGGTCTCCCGCGTCTCGGCACCGGACGTGGCGCGCGACAGGCTGCCGACCTCGATGTCGAGCGGCGCAAACCGCTTGCGGAAGGTCGCGAGGTGCTGCCGCGCCAGCACGGTCGTCGGCACCGCGATCGCCACCTGCTTTCCGGACAGCACCACGGCGGCCGCCGCGCGCAGCGCCACCTCGGTCTTGCCGAAGCCGACATCGCCGCAGATCACCCGGTCCATCGGATGGCCTGACGCGAGATCATCCAGCACGTCGTGGATCGCCTTGGCCTGATCGATTGTCGTAAAATAGGGGAAGCGCGCGACGAATTTTTCGTAGGCCGATCCCGGCGGAACCAGCTTGGCGGCCTTCCGCCGCTTGCGTTGACTGATGTGCTTGGCGAGCGCCTTGCCGGCGAGCTGGATCTCCTGCTCGGCGCCGGTGCGGCGGGCCCACCATGTGCTGCCATCGGCCTTGTCGAGCGCGAGCTTGCCGCGCTCTGTTGAATAGGGCCACATCTGCGCCAGATCAGGCGGCGGCACCAGAACCGCGTTGTCACCGGCGAAGGACAATCTGACCATCTCGCGCAAGGCGCCGCCGCCGGTGTTCACGGTCTGCAAGCCAGCGAGCACGGCGAGGCCGCGCTGGAGATGCACGACCACCGTGCCCTGCTCCGGCACGTCGGCATGATCGAACGCCGCGATCCAGCTTCGCGCCATCGGCTGCGGGTGATGCGCGCGGCTGCCGAGCACGTCACTCGCGGTCAGCACAACGGCAGGCTTCTTACCGGGAATGACGAAGCCGGAATCGAGATCGGCCAGCAGCGCCACGTCGCGATGGCGCGCGCTCTCGGCCTCGCCCCAATTCGCGACGCGCTCCGCCCGCACGCCGCTCATCCGTTCCATCGCGCGCAGATCTTCTTCCTGGGCCGCGACGAGGATGAGGCGCGAACCAGCGCGCCTGATCTCTTCGACGTAGGCGCGCAGGGCCTTGCGGGTGGATGTCAGCTTGGAGAATTCCGGCGTCGGCTGGAACGGCGCGGTGCGCGGCAGCACCTTCATGCCGCGGGTCGACTGCTTCCAGTCGGGGCGTCCCAGATATTCGCGCTCCCGGTCCGCGCGGCCCGCGGCCTCCTCGATCGTGCTCAGCCAGGCATCGGCATGCACCGACACGCCGGCGTCCGCGATCCACTTGGCCTTTCCGCAATAGTCGAACAGCGTCGCGCGCTTGGCCCGCGCGCCGGTGATGGCTGTTCGTTCCGACATGGGATCGACCAGAAGCTCCTTGGTCTCGAAGATGATGTCGTGCTCTTGCGGATCGAACGCCACGATCCGGCGGATGGCGCGCCCGGAATGCTCCACTCGGAACGGCCCCAGCGCGCCTGCGGGAAAGATCTCGAAAGTCTGGCCGTGAAACAGCGCGCCGCCGGGATAATCCGGCTCGTCATCGAGATCATAGCCCAGCTCTTCGAGACGGACGCGAAGCTCGTTCTCGGAGAAATGGCCGCCGACCTTCAAGCTCGTGTTCAGGCGCAACAGGTTCGCCGGCGGCGGCAGGCGCTCCATCACGGCTTCCGCCGTCGAGACCAGAAAGATCGGTTGTTTGGCTTTCGCCAGGCGCCGCAGCACCGAGGCTCTGCGGCCGGCAATCTCGCGCGATGGTTCCAGTTGATCGAATGGCAGGGTGTTCAGTCGCGGAAACACCAGCACCTCGCAAGACGGGTCGAGCGCGTGAATCACGCTGCCGAGCCGCTCCGCCCTGTTCTCGCTCTCGGCGAGGAACACGAGACCGCTGCGCCCGGACTCCTTCCACTGCGCCAGCAGATGCAGCGCCATCATGCCGAGCGGCGACGACGACGAGATTGTGGCGCGCTGCGAGCCTTTGCCTTGCTTCGAGGAGGTCTTGCCTGGCGAGCGCCTGCTTGTTGGGCTCTTGGCCGGCGGGCGCTTTTTTACCGCGCTCTTGACTGGCGAACTCTTCTTGAGCGAGCTCTTGGCTGCTGGCAGCAGTTTCCTGGAATGACGCACGTGAATCCGTTTCTCGTCGTAGGCAATCGTCAATGGCACGCGCAGCCGAGGTCAGGTCGATTCGGTCGCGGATGGTCATGCATGCATATGGGAAGGGGCGCACGAACGCACGCCTCCCCAAACCTCGTGCGACGTGAACGTCGCCGGCAAACGCAAAAAGCGCGAGGACAAGCCGCCAGTCGTCTAGCAGACGCGCCGGCCCATTTCCACTGTTGTGATCACGCAGCGGCTAAATGATGCCGCTCTGCCGCAGCGCTGCAATCGCAGCCTTGTCGTAGCCGAGTTCCGCCAGCACAGAATCAGTATGCTCGCCGAGCGTCGGCGGACGTGCTGAGATTTCACCTGGCGTTTCCGACAGCCGGATAGCGGCACGCGCAACCGGTGCCTGCTTCGGCAAGCCGGGATAGTCGACGTCCTGCAAAAAGCCGGCGGCGCGGATGTGCGGATGATCAAGCGCCTGCTGCGGACTCAGCACAGGCCCGGTCGGAATCATCGCCTTGCCGAGGGTGTCGACCGCCTCCTGCGTGGTGCGCTCGGCGCACCAGCGCGCCATCCGCTCGCTGATGACGGGCCCGTTGTTGCCGCGGCTGATGTCGTCGGCAAAGCGCGGATCGTTCAGCCACTGCTCCTCCTCGCCCATCAGTCTGGCCCAGCGCTTGAACAGCGGATGGCCCGTGACCTGGCACAGCACCCAGCCATCTTTGGTGCGGTAGATATCGGCCGGCGCCGCGGTCTGGCCGAGATTACCTGTTGGGACGCGGTTGACGTTGATAACTGCCTGCTCGATCAGCGTCGCATTGGTGAAGGACAGCGCGGTCGCGAGCAATGCGCCCTCGACGATCTGCCCGCGCCCGGATTTGCCGCGCTCGATCAGGGCGGCAAGCGTCCCGAACGCGCAATGCAGCGCGGTGCCGAAATCGACCCAGTTCACCGCCGCGCGGTAAGGCGGATTGCCGGCGCCGGTCATGTAGACCGAGCCCGACATGACTTGGCCGACGCCATCGAAGCCGACGCGGTCGGACCACGGCCCCGGTCCGCCGAACGCAGTGGCGGTCGTTAGAATAATGTCGGGCTTGATCGCCTTGAGCTGCTCGTAATCGAGCTTCATCGCACGCAGGGTCTGCGGCGGTAGATTGGCGACGACGACATCCGCCGTCTTGATCAGCCGGCACATCACCTCCTGCCCCTCCGGCGTCATCGGATCGAGCGTGATGCATTTCTTGTTGCGGTTGACCTGGAGGAACAGCGCGCCCTCGCCACCTTCGCCGACCGGCGCCACGAAGCGATCCTCGCTGCCGTCGCGCTTTTCGACACGAATGACCTCGGCACCGAACTCGGCCAGCAATGTCGCGCAATACGGCCCCGCGATATAGCGCCCGAAATCGAGGACGCGCACGCCTTCCAGAACTCCCATCGACCTCTTCTTTCTCTCGCGATGTCCCGTCAGATTACAGGGAATGGGTGCCACGGCAAGGTGCAGCGCACACGATGCCTTGTCCTCAAGATGCTGCCCTCAAGATGTGATCATCCAACCGTTTCGGCTGGCGGAAATTCTGCTCTAGTATGGAGCCAGCAGTCCCTCCAGCGAAAAGCGCACAGCCATGCCGCAACAATTCGATCGATCCGCAGAAGATCTCGGCAACGCCATCCATTTCGAGCACGTCAACATCCAGGTTCCGGACCAGCGCCTCGCCGCGCTATTCTACGTCACCGGCCTCGGGCTGACCCGCGATCCCTATCTGATGGTGTCCGACACCAACATGTGGATCAATGCCGGACGAAGCCAGTTTCATCTGCCCAGCGGCAAGGCGCAGGTCCTGCGCGGCCATACCGGGCTGATTATCGAGGGCCGCGAGGCGCTGCTGGCGCGACTGGCCTCGGTCAGAAGCAAGCTCGAAGGCACCGCCTTCGCGTATGCCGAGCATAATGATCATGTCGAAGCGAGCTGCCCGTGGGGCAACCGCATTCGCGTCTACGAACCCGACGCGGCGCGCTTCGGGCGCATCACGCTCGGCATCCCCTATGTCGAGTTTGATGTTCCGGCTGGATCGGCGCAGGCGATCTGTGCGTTCTATCCCGAGATCATGGGCATGCCGGCGGCTTTGCGCAACGGCGACGGCAAGGTTGCGGCGGTGAAGACCGGCCGCGACCAGCATCTGCTGTTCCGCGAAACCGATCGGCCGCAGCCCGGCTATGACGGCCATCATGTGCAGATGTATATCACCGATTTCTCCGGCCCCTACCGCAAGCTGCTGGCGCGCGACCTGATCTCGCGCGAGGACAACCAGTATCAGTACCGGTTCTGCGACATCGTCGATCTCGACAGCGGCAAGCCTCTCTTCACCGTCGAGCACGAGGTGCGCAGCGCAACGCATCCGATGTTCATGCGGCCGATGGTCAATCGCAATCCTGCGGTGAACAATCGCAACTACGCCTACAGCCACGATCAGGCATCGTGGGCGATGGGCCCGGATCAATACGAGGGATAAGGCGACCAGCCTTCGCCAGCACACACCGTCTCGACCGCCGACGAAGCGGCTTGTGTCAACGCGAGGCCGGGTCCGTCAGGCCTGGTCGCCCGTTCTCACCGGCAGCGCGTCCACGCTGCGCGATGATGTGTCCTGCTGTCCCGGCACAAGCGTCGGTTTCGGCGCCGTTCGGGCGATGCCGGCCAGCGCCAGCTTGCGCCGGCGTCGGGCCTGCAATTGCTGATCCGCCAACACGCCGATCAGAATCACCGTTCCCATCACCGCGAAGTTCAGGGAATTGGGGATGCCCAGGATATTGACGAGGTTCTGCAGCACCTGCAGCAGCGCAGTCCCCAGCACGATACCGAGAATTGAACCCTCGCCGCCGCGCAGGCTGCACCCGCCCAGCACGGCAGCCGCGATCGCGTAGAGCTCATAGAAATTGCCGAAGGAGCTCGGAGACACCGAGTTCGTGTAGAACACGAACAGGACCGTCGCAACTCCGGCGAGCCCACCACTGATGATATAGGCGGTTGCGATCACCATATTCGTGTTGATGCCGGAGAAGCGCGCCGCCTCCTCGTTCTTGCCGACGGCATAAAGCCAGCGTCCATAGACCGAGCGGTGCAGCACTACGCCGAGGACGAGCGCAAGGATGATCAGGAGGATGAAGGTGTTCGGGATGCCCGCCACATGACCGGAGGCAATGTTGCTCAGGGTCCCGGCCTCGTCGCCATATCCGAAGCCGCGTGTCGAGTCGGTCGTGTAGTAGCGGGCGGCGCCGCGATAGATCAGCAACCCGCACAGCGTCACGATGAAGGGCTGCATTTTCAGCCGCGTGATCAGGAGCCCCTGGATGGCCCCGAGCACCAGTCCGCCCAGCAACACAGCCAGCAGCGCCAGGGGCCAGGGAACCTGGTACGTCGTCAGAAGATCGACGAAGACGACACCGAGCAGCGCGAACATCGAGCCGAGCGAAAGGTCGATGCCCCCGGTGATGATCACGAGCCCTTCACCAAGCGCAAACACGCCGAACAGGCCGATCAGATTGGCCAGGTTCAGCAGGTTCACCACCGACAGGAAGGCCGGATTGATCATGCCCGTGATGACGGAAATCACCACGAGCAGCAGGCCGAGGCCGAGTTCTTTCTTGTTCATTGCGCAGCGGCTTCCACGGGTTCCAGCGCCTGGCCTATTGCAAGCCGCAGCACGTTGTATTCGCTGAATTGCGGGCGCTCCAGCATACCGCTGACTCTGCCTTCATGCATCACCGCGACCCGGTCGGAGACGCCGATGACCTCTTCCATGTCCGAGGAGATCATCACGATCGCGACGCCCTGGTCGGCGAGTTCGCGCATCAGCGCATAGATCTCGCTCTTGGCACCGACATCGATGCCGCGGGTCGGCTCGTCGAAGAACATCACGCGCGGCTGCATGGAGAGCCACTTGCCCAGCACGACCTTCTGCTGGTTGCCGCCGGAGAGGGTCACGGCCTCCATATCGACGCTCGGCACCTTGATGGAGAGCCGCCTGACCTGCTCCTTCGCGACATTGCGCTCGGACGAACCATTGACCAGCCACATCCGCGCGTAATTCAGCAGGCTCGCCAGCGTCACGTTCTCGCGGATCGGCAGCTCCAGCACGAGCCCGGTTTTCTTGCGGTCCTCCGGCACCAGATAGATGCCTTGCCTGATCGCGTCCCGGGGCGATGCGACATCGACCGGCGCGTTGTCGATCCTGATCTCGCCACCCAGCACCGGATCGATGCCGAAGGCCGCGCGGGCCAGCGACGTGCGACCAGCGCCCACCAGTCCTGCCAGTCCGAGGATCTCGCCATGCCGCACGGAAAGATCGATCTGCCGGTCGGGGAAGGCTGACGTCACGAGGCCGACGATGTCGCAGCCGCCCGGCTGCGGCGGCCGTTTCGGCGGCGTATACAGCGCTTTCAGGTCGCGGCCGATCATCAGCCGGATCATGGCGGCATGGCTGAGCTGGTCTCGCGCCAGCTCTCCCACCGTGCGCCCGTCGCGCAGCACCACGACGCGATCGGCGCAGGTCATGATCTCGCCGAGCCGGTGGGAGATATAGATCACCGCGATGCCGTGCGCCTTCAGATCGGCAATCACCTCCAGCAGCCGCTCGGTCTCCGAAATCGTGAGACTCGAGGTCGGCTCGTCCATGATGATCACGCGGGCGTCGATCGAGAGCGCCTTGGCGATCTCCACCATCTGACGTTCGGCAATCGACAGATTTTCGACCAGCGTGTCAGGGCCGAAATCGGCGCCCAGCCGCTCCAGCAGCGGCGTCACGCGGGCGCGCATCTGCGCGCTGTCGACCAGCTTCAGCGGGCCGCCGACGAGCTTCTCGCGTCCGATGAAGACGTTCGCGGCGACGTCGAGATTCTCGAACAGGTTCAATTCCTGATGCACGAAGGCGATGCCGGTCTGCGTCGCCTCGGTCACCGTCAATTGGGCATGGTCCGTGCCGCCGATGCGGATGACGCCCGCGCTTGGCTCAGTCACGCCGCCCAGCACGCGCATCAACGTCGACTTGCCGGCACCGTTCTCGCCGATCAGGCCCAACACCTCGCCGCGGTGCACGCGCAGGCTGACATCGTTGAGGGCCATGACCCCGGGATAGGACTTGCTGATCCCGACGAGTTCGAACAGGATTTCCGCCATTCACTTCCTCCTGCTCGACGCCCGACGGCCAATGGCCGCCGGGCGTCGAAAGGCACTCAAAGTCACTTCTTCAGCAGATCCTTCATTTTAGCAGTGAACTCCGCGACGTTGGTCTTGCTGATCACCTGGGTCGGCACAATCAGCTTGCTGTCGGCCGGAATCCAGGACTTGTCGCCGTTCAGCGTCTTGATGATGTTGGTGGCGGAGAGATAGCCGAATTCGAACGGCTGCTGCACCACCGTCGACTCGATCGTGCCGTCGGCAATTCCCCGCAGCGTGCGCTGATCCTCGTCGAAGCCGACGATCTTCACCTTGCCGGCCTTGCCCGCCGCCTTGACCGCATCATAGATCAGCGGTGTCTCGTAGCTCCAGAGGCCGGACAGCAGCGCAATGTCGGGATATTTGACGAGCACGTTCTCCATGTTCGCCTTGGCCTTGGCGGAGTCCACCTGGTCGGTGAACACGTCGACCAGTTCGATCTTGGTGCCGGCGATCGCTTCCTTGATACCCTGCACCCGCTCGCGGGCGTTGTCCGCGTCCATCGTGCCGACGAACAGCGCGATCTTGCCGCCGCTCGGCAACGCCTTCTTGAACTCCTCGCCTGCTTGCCGCCCGGCCGCGACGTTGTCGGTGCCGATATAGGCGAGACGCTTGCTCTGAGGCGCGTCGCTGTCCGTCGTGATCAAGACGGTCTGGGACGCGACCTTGTTGAGCTCTTCGGTTGCGTGCGGCGCATCGTCGACCGAGATGGAGATGCCGGCGACGCCGCGCACCAGCAGGTCGTCCAGCTCGCGCCGCTGGCCCGCCGCGGTGGCATCGTTGGTGACGATCAACTGGATATCGTATTCCGGGTGCTCCTTCTGAGCCTTCTCGAGCCCGCGGCCGGCGATGACCCAGAAATCGGCCGCGGCATTGGTCACCAGCGCGATGGTCTTCTTCTGCTGGGCCTGCGCCGCACCCGAAGCAAGCGCGAACGCAGCAGCGGTCGCGAGCAACGGCACTAGAAATTTCTTCATTGATCCGTTCATGTTACCTCCCTTTGGTCACCCCGGATGCGGGGCTTTACAGCGCTTTTGCGCTCTATTTTATTCACACAGCGAAGAAATGTTGCAGAGCAGAACATCAAAATCAAGATGCACTGGCCGCTTCTTCAAGCGGAAATAGTACATGAGGCATGATATTAGTAAATATGGCTCGCCACCACGCACTCCGCTGTGTGCTTCTCTAATCACACCGCAGCAATAGGCGCTTATTAAATTCATGCCCTGAATTAAATAGGACAGCATGACTGACCAGACCGAGTTGCCGCGACGAATTTCAGGCATGACCCGTGGCTCGAACCGGGGCCGCCTGGTGGAGGTCCTGCGGCGCCACGGACCGTTGCCGCGCGTGGAGCTGGCCCGGAGCACGGGACTGAGCTTCCCCGCCGTGTCCGGCCTGACCTCCAGGCTGATCGCGGAAGAGCTGCTGTGCGAGACCGAGACCGCGGCCCCCCCATGGTCCGACGACGCGGACGACGAGGATCCGGATGGGCTGAATGGCCGCCGCCGTGGCCGGCCAGCCGTGCTGCTGACCCTGAACCCGGAATTCGGCCGCATCATCGCGGTCTCGCTGCGCATGAATCTGATCGAGACGCTGATCGCGGATTTCAGCGGCTTCAGCCTGGCGCAATCACGCCTCCAAATCGCGACCCGGGCTCTCGATGCCGGCGCGCTGTGCGACCTCGTGATCACGCAAATCAATGCGATGTTGGAGGCGACGGCCACACCGCGCCATCGGCTGTTGGGAATAGGGATTGCCCTCCAGGGTATCGTGGACGCGGACACCGGCCGTCATCTGTGGAGCCCGGTGCTGTCCGTCACCGACATCGATCTGGCGAAGCCGGTGCGCCAGGCATTCGGCACCGAAGTCGTGATGGCGAATGATGCCGTCGCGGTAGCGCTCGCCCTCGCCGCCGCGGAGCCGTCCTTGGCGCAGGGCCTCATGGCCTTGATCCTGATCGGTCACGGCGTCGGCATGGGCATCGTGGTCGACGGTGAAGCGCGTTTGGGCGCCGGCGCCGGCAGCGAGATCGGCCATACCAAGCTGGGATCGAACGGGCCGCAATGCCGCTGCGGCCAGCGCGGCTGCATCGAGGCCCATCTCGCCGACTATGCGCTCTACCGCGACGCCCGCACCTTTCTCGACTTGCCGCCAGCGGCGTCGCAGCAGCCTTCCGAGGCGCAGATGGCCCTGCTGCACGAGCGGGCACGGAGCGGGGATCCCCGTCTCGAGCACGTCTTCCAGCAGGCCGGCCGCGCGCTTGCCGAGGCGGTCGCGGCAACGATATCCGTGCTGCGCCCACACCATGTCGTCCTGGCAGGGCCCGGCCTGCAGGCCTTCGACATGATGCGCCCCGCCTATGAGGAGCGGCTCGAGCAAGCGGTCTTGCCATGGCTGCTCAAGTCCACGACGATCCATCTGCGTCCAAGCGAGTCGGCGGCCATCGTCGATGGCATGATGCGACGGACGCTGCGGGACGTTGACCGAAACCACATGGACGCAACAGAATAAGCAACGAACCCCGCCCCGGTCATGAAGACGATCCTGCGTGCAGGCGGCCTTGCTCCCGACATGCGTCAGAACGGTGACTTCAGGCT
This sequence comes from Bradyrhizobium ganzhouense, assembly GCF_049949285.1. Taxonomy (NCBI): domain Bacteria; kingdom Pseudomonadati; phylum Pseudomonadota; class Alphaproteobacteria; order Hyphomicrobiales; family Nitrobacteraceae; genus Bradyrhizobium; species Bradyrhizobium ganzhouense. The sequence goes on along the minus strand of NZ_CP181318.1, from coordinate 2,783,479 downwards.
ATGACGACGACAGACACGCCATCCGCCATTCCCGCGACGGGATATCGTCTTCGGCTTCCCGGCCCCACTGAAGTGCCCGAACGGGTGCGACAGGCCACGGCACGGGTGATCGTCAACCATCGCGGTCCCGAGTGCAAAACCGCGATCGGCGAGACCGAGGAGATGATCCGTCCGGTCCTCGGCACGACAAATCGCGTCATGTTCTTTGCGAGTTCCGGAACAGGCGTCATGGAGGCTGCACTCGTCAACGTGGTCGGGCCGGATAGCCAGATTCTCGTGGTCGAGCATGGCCAGTTCGGCGAGCGCTTCACCTCAATCGCCAAGGCCATGAACATCTCGGTCGACACCGTTGCGACCGAGTGGGGCCAGGCCATCGATGTTGCCGCGGTGGAGGCTCGCCTACGCGAGCGCAGCTATCGCGCCATTGTCGTCGTCCACAACGAGAGCTCGACCGGCATGGTGGCCGACCTGGCGGCGCTCGGCGCGCTGGTGCGCGACCGGCCCACGTTGCTCATCGCGGACTCCGTCAGCGGCCTCGGCGGCATCGCGATGCGGCAGGACGAATGGGGCGTCGATATCGTCGTCTCGGCCTCACAGAAGGCGCTGATGTGCCCGCCGGGCCTCGCCCTTGCCAGCGTCAGCCCCAAGGCGTGGCGCGTGATCGAGCAGGACGAGCGGCGATCGGTCTTCTTCTGGGATTTCCGCCGGGCGCTGAAATCCATCGAGCAGAACGAAACACCGTTCACGGCGCCGGTCAGCCTTCTCTATGGCCTGCGTGAATCCCTGACCATGATGCACGAGGAAGGCCTCCCGAACGTGCTCGCCCGCCATGAGCAGCTTTCCGGCGCGCTGCGCGCCGGCGGCGCGGCGCTCGGGCTCGCGGATTTTTGCGCGCGCGGACCGCGCTCGAGCACCGTCGTCGTCTTTAAGGTGCCTGACGGGCTCGAGGGCGGAACGATCGTGCGGCGGCTTTACGCGGATCATCGCACGGTGATCGCGGGAGCGCGCAATCGTCTCTCCGGCCGCGTCATCCGGTTCGGCACAATGGGTGCATTCAGCGCCGCAACCATCCTGACCGACCTGCTTCATCTCGAAGACGTCTTGACCAAGCTCGGCCTCCCGGTCGAAGCTGGTGCCGGGCTCAAGGCGGCGACCGAACATCTCGCCAAGACCACATAAGCAACAACAGAACCGAAAAGGCGAACACGATGAGAACTCCGGCCTCGATCCTCGCTCGCGGCGTCGCGCTGGCAGTCTCGCTCCTTGCGGCCGGATCGGCCTGGGCCGAGCAGCATGTCGTGCTCTATTCGGCCAACGACGACACCGTGAACAAGCTCGTCGCCGACGGCTTCGCCAAGGCGACCGGAATCAAGGTCGACGTGGTGTCGACCGGATCGGGCGTGCTTGTGCGCCGCATCACATCCGAGGCCGCCAATCCGCAAGGCGACGTGATCTGGGGCGTCAGCGCGACGATCCTGCGGCTAGCGAGCCCTTATCTTCAGGCCTACCCGGCCAAGGACCGCGAAGCTGTGCCGGCGCAGTTTCGCGATCCCGGGGATCTCTGGCTCGGTACCAACATCCAGGTCGTCGTGATCGGAGAGAACACCAAGGCGATCGACAAGGACAGCGGACCAAAAGCGTGGGCCGACCTCCTCGATCCGAAATTGAAGGGCAAGCTCGCCTTCACCGATCCCAGCAATTCCGGTTTCTCATATGCGGCCGCCACACTGCTTCTGTCGCAATGGGGAGACGGAGACGCAGCCTGGACCAAGATGGGCCAGCTGCTTGCGAACGCAAAAGTGCTCAATCGCTCGACGCAGGTGTTTGAAGGGGTCGGCAGCGGCGAATATCCGCTCGGCATTACGCTGGAATATGCCGGCTTCCTGTGGGCGCACAACGGTGCGCCGGTGAACGTCGTCTATCCGGCCGAGGGCACGCATGCGGTCGTCGAAGGCGCCGGCGTCCTGAAAGGCGGACCAAACGGCGAGGCAGCCAAGCAGCTCATCGATTATCTCGCCAGCAAGGATGTGCAGGAGATGTTGCTGAAGGCAACGTTCCGGCGGCCTGCGCGTCAGGATATCGATCTCGGCGCCGTCGCACCCGGCATGCTGCCCTTTTCGGCGATCAAGGTGTTGCCCTACGACGATGCCAAATGGGAAGCGGCGCGGCGCGATACCCTCGCGCGGCTGAAGACGACGATCCAGGATACGCGCTGATTTCATGACCGCGATCCGGATCGAACAGCTGACGCGCAGCTTCGGCGCGGTGCGCGCGGTGGACAACATCTCGCTCGCCATCGCGCATGGCGAACTGTTCACGCTGCTCGGGCCTTCAGGCTGCGGCAAGACGACGCTGCTGCGCATGATCGCCGGCTTCGTCGACGTCGAATCCGGATCGATTTCCTTCGGCGACCGGCGCATCGACAATCTGCCCGCGCATCGCCGCGACACCGGCATGGTGTTTCAGAACTACGCGATCTTTCCGAACCATACCGTGGCCGAAAACGTCGCCTACGGACTGAAGGCGAGAAAAGTCCCGGCGGCCGACATCACGTCGCGTGTCGACAAGGCGCTCGAGCGGGTGCGCCTCGCCGGCTACGGTCCGCGCTCGCCGCACCAGCTCTCGGGCGGTCAGCTGCAACGCGTGGCCATCGCCCGCGCGCTCGTCATCGAGCCCGCGGTCCTTCTGTTCGACGAGCCCCTGTCCAATCTCGACGCGCAGCTGCGGACCGAGATGCGCATCGAGATCCGTCAATTGCAGCAGGCGCTCGGCCTCACCGCGATCTATGTGACGCATGATCAGGAGGAGGCGCTCGCCATTTCCGACCGCATCGCCGTCTTGCGGCACGGCAAGGTCGAGCAGGTCGACACGCCCGAGCGCATCTACCGGATGCCGCAGACCGCCTTCGTGGCCGAATTCCTCGGCTCGACCAATATGGTGCCCGGCGTCGCAAAAGCCTTCGACGGCCGCAACACCCAGGTCGCCGCAGCCGGAACGGAGTTCACGGTTCGGGGCGAGATCGCAGCGCCAGGTGCACCGGTCCTGCTGTCACTGAGGCCAGAGGCCTTGCGGCTGGCCGACGGCACCGACGGCCCTCGCGTTCAGGCCCGGCTGGCGTTGCGCGAGTTTCTGGGCCCGGTGCAGCGTCTCCACGCGACGCTGCCGGATGGCACCCGGCTTCGGGTCTCGGCCCTCGGTGGCACGGCGTTCGATGCCCTGCCCGGCGCGCCGCTTGTCCTTGCCTATGACCCCGCCCAGATCATTGCGTTCCCTGCGCCATGAGGCGCTTCGCCACCATCGTGGCCCTGGTGGCCCTGGTGCTGCTCGCGGTTTTCCTGCTTTACCCGCTGGCGCTCGTGCTCGATGCGAGCATCCGGATCGACGGCACCGGCGCCTTCACCTTCGGAAACTACGCGGCGATCGTGAAGAGCCGCTATTACCTCGGCTCCATCGGCAACAGTCTGCTCGCGGCGGCGCTTGCAACGGGCCTTGCCTGCGCCATCGGCATCCCGCTCGCCTTCTGCCTCGCAAGGGTTGAGTTGCCGGGCCGCGCGCTGCTGCTGACGCTGGCGTCGCTGCCGCTGGTGCTCCCCTCGTTCGTGAGCGCCTACGCTCTGGTGCTGCTGTTCGGCCATGCCGGCGTCGTCACCACGGCCCTGCGCGGGATCGGCATCCCGATCGGCTCGATCTACGGCATGCCCGGCATCGTGATCGTGTTCACGTTGACGCTCTATCCCTACGTGGTGATGCCCGTGCTGGCGGGCTTTCAGGCCGTCGACGCCTCGATGGAAGAGGCCGCCCGCAACCTCGGTGGCTCGCAGTCTTACGTCGTCCGCACTGTCCTGCTGCCGATCGTGATGCCCGCAATCCTGGCCGGCGGTCTCCTTGTCTTCATCGAGGCGCTGGAGAATTTCGGCGTGCCCGCGGTGCTGGCCGAAGACCGGCCGTTCCTGGCCGTCGACATCTTCAAGCTGTTCGCCGGTGAGTCCGACGCAAACCCGGCCGCCGCGGGTGCGCTCAGTGTGCTCCTGATCGCCTGCACCGCACTCGCGCTTCTCGTTCAACGGCACTATCTCGGCAAGCGCCGTTTCTCGACCAGCGCGCGCAGCGCGCCGGCAAAGCTGTCGCTGACGCCGGGATTGCGGCTGCTTGCAGCGATCATGAGCTGGGGCATCGTGGTCGTCTCGCTGCTGCCCTTCGCGGCCGTGTTGATGGTCTCGGTCCTGCGCTTCCGCGGCCCGGTCCTGACCTGGGAGCTGGGCCTGGACAATTACGCCAGCCTGCTCTCCGGCTCCTATCGGCCGCTGCTCAACACGCTGACGCTTGCGAGCGTCGCTGCGGTGGCGACGATGCTGATCGGTGCGCCGATCGGCTATGTCGTCGCCAGGCATCGCTCCCGCCTGTCGGGACTGCTCGACTTCGTCGGCATGGTGCCATTTGCGGTCTCGGGCACGATCCTGGCGATCGGCCTGATCGTTGCCTTCAACAGCGGGCCTCTCGTCCTGACCGGCGGCTGGCTGATCCTGGTGATCGCCTATGTCGTCCGCAAGCTGCCTTTCGCCATCCGGTCGTCCTCGGCGATCGTGCATCAGCTCGATCCGTCGCTCGAGGAAGCCTCGATCAATCTCGGGGTGTCGCCAGCCACGACATTCGCGAGCCTGACGGTGCCGCTGATGGCGAGCGGTCTTGTCGGCGGCCTGGTCCTCGTCTGGATCACGGCCGCATCCGAGCTGAGCGCGACGATTGTGCTCTATTCGAGCCGTTGGGCGACCACGACCGTCGTCATGTACCACGCGATCGAAGGCACCGGCGCAGGCCTTGCGGCCGCCGCAGCCGCGGTCCTCATTCTCGTCACCGCGATCCCGTTGCTTCTCATCAACCGGCGCGTCAACAAGCAGGAAGCGACCGTCATATGACGGCAGGGCAGGACGTTATGAACGACACAACCCGGACGCTCCCGAACTTTCGCAGCGACAATGTCGCGCCGGTCGCGCCTGAGATTCTCCAGGCGATCGCTGAGGTCAATCGCGGACCGGCCGCCTCCTACGGCGACGACGATTATTCGAAATTGCTGAACCAGCGATTCTCGGCACTGTTCGAGACTGAGGTTACGGTTTTCCCTGTCGCGACCGGCACCGCAGCCAATGCCCTGTCGCTCGCGGCCTGCGCGCGACCATATGGCGCGATCTACTGCCACGAAGAGGCGCATGTTCACACGGCGGAAGGCGGCGCGACCGAAGCCTTCACTGGCGGCGCGAAGCTCCTCACTCTGCCGGGTTCGAACTTTCGGATCGAGCCGGGACTCCTGCGCCGAGCGCTCGCCGGGACGGCCTGGGGAGTCCGCAATCGCTCGCAACCCGACGCGGTGTCGATCACTCAGTCCAGCGAATTCGGCACCGTCTACTCTCTCGCCGAGATCGCGGAAATCAGCGCAATCGCCCGTGACAAGAATCTGTCTGTTCACATGGACGGCGCCCGCTTCGCCAACGCCCTGGCGCGGCTCGGCTGCAGCCCGGCGGAGATGACATGGCGCGTGGGCGTCGACATCCTGTCCTTTGGCGCGACCAAGAACGGGGCCATGTCGGCGGATGCGATCGTGGTGTTCGACCGCGACCTCGTCGAACCCCTGTCCTATCGGCTTCGCCGCGCCGGCCAGGCCTGGTCGAAGATGCGCTATGCGTCTGCACAGCTGCTCGCCTACGTCGAGGGCGGCCTTTATCTGCGGCTCGCGACCAAGGCCAATGAAGTGGCCGCGCGCCTTGGAGCGGGTCTCGCCGCATTGCCGGGCGTTCGGCTCGTTGCGCCAGTGGAAGCCAATCTGGTTTTCATCAACCTGCCTGTGCCCGCCATCAACCAGCTCGCAGCGACCGGCTTGCCATTCGCGCGACGTGGCCAGGACGTCATCCGCTTCGTGACCCGCTTCGACAGCACCGAACAGGAAGCCGACGAGGTCATCGCGCTCGTCCGCGATGCGACGACGGGAGGCTGAGAGCGTCGAGCCGCCGCCTCAGTTCAAACGCCAGACCTCGCGATTCTCACGGCCCGATTGTATTATCCGCGCATGAGAGAATCCGGCACCGTGGACGGCGACGCAACGCGCGTTCGCAAGATCATCCATATCGACATGGATGCCTTCTACGCGTCGGTGGAACAGCGCGACAATCCGGAGCTGCGCGGCAAGCCCGTCGCTGTCGGTGGCTCGGCCGAGCGCGGCGTGGTTGCCGCGGCGAGCTATGAAGCGCGCAAATTCGGCGTTCGGTCCGCGATGGCGTCGGTCACCGCGAAGCGGCAATGTCCCGACCTGATCTTCGTGAAGCCGCGCTTCGAGGTCTACAAGGCGATCAGCCGGCAGATCCGCGAGATTTTTGCCGAGCACACCGAGATCATCGAGCCCTTGTCGCTCGATGAGGCCTATCTCGACGTGACGGAGAACCTGCAAGGCATCCCGCTCGCGCGCGACATTGCGCTGCGGATCCGCGAGAAGATCAAGGCCGAGACCGGCCTCAACGCGTCGGCGGGCATTTCCTACAACAAGTTCCTCGCCAAGCTCGCCTCCGATCACCGCAAGCCCAATGGTCAGTTCGTGATCTCCCCGGAGATGGGACCCGCCTTCGTGGAGACGCTGCCCGTCGGCAAGTTCCACGGCATCGGCCCGGCGACAGGTGCGAAGATGAACGCACTCGGCCTGTTTACCGGTCTGGACATCCGCAACCAGACGCTCGAGTTCATGAACGCGAACTTCGGCAAGTCGGGCGCCTATTACTACTGGATCTCGCGCGGCGTCGACGAACGGCCGGTCCGGGCCAACCGGATCCGCAAATCCATCGGTGCGGAAACCACGTTCTCGACCGATCTTTTCGAATTCAACGCGCTGGTCGCCGAGCTTCGTCCCCTCGTCGACAAGGTCTGGCGCCATTGCGAGACGACCGGCAACCGCGGCCGCACCGTCACCTTGAAGATCAAGTTTGCCGACTTCGAGATCATCACACGCAGCAGGTCGCTCCTCGCGCCGGTCGCAGGCCGGGACGAATTGGAACGCCTCGCCTGCGGCCTGCTCGAAGTCGAGATGCCGCTGCCCAAACGCGTCAGGCTGCTGGGTGTATCGCTGTCGTCCCTCCAGCTCGGAGACGATGCGGAGCCGCAACTGACCTTCGGCATCTGAGCCGCACCGGGCCGGTTTCATCAGCAATGTCGGGGCAAAGAGCTTCTGGCTGGGGCGGGAGGGTCCCCACCCAGATTTCGGCCCGTGGCCCTTGCAGCTACACAGCTGAAAAGACTGAAGAAAATCCGGGCAACGCTGGGGATGTGTAGCACCCACGTGCGTCATCATCTAGTGCGCCAAATGATCTGCGCCGTGGCGACGAAACTGTCGTCGAGGACACTGCAATTGACGAGACGGCGCGTCCGTCAGGCAGTTGCGATTGTTGGTAAGCCCACGATGCTCAGGAACACGCCGTCGAGACGATCACGGACTGGTGCGTGGCGGGCAGCAGGCTCCGGGCTTGCGGCCTCTGGCCTCCACGTCGACGGAAACGGCGGCTAGAGCGCGGGGCCCTCAACCTAACGACCACCGCTCAGCATTCGCGACAACGGCGCAGGCATTCCCGCCTCTCACCCTCGCGTTAAGCGATCAATTAGCTTTCCGGAAGACCGACCTACCAATCAAGGCTTCCGATCGACTACCAGTTCTCGCCGAATGGTCGTACCTCAACGTTGAACGACCACGCACTTCGGTTTTGATGGACGACATGCCAGATCTCGTCCGCGATAGCGCGCGGCTTGATGAAGAATTCGTCCGGCCGCTCCGGCCACCGCTTTCGAGTCCATTCGAGATCGATCACCGCATCAATCACGACATAGGCAACGTGGATTCCCTGCGGTCCTAGATCCCGGGCCATGGACTCCGCCAGGATCCGCTGCGCCGCCTTGGTCGGCGCGAAGCCGGCAAAGCGAGCCTTGCCCCGCAGTGCCGAGGTGTTGCCGGTCGCAATGATGGAGCCGGCACCGGCGGCGATCATCGCCGGGGTAAATCGCCGGGCCAGGTACAGCAGCCCCATCGTGTTGACCTGGAAATTGCGATTGAGGATCGCCGGGTCAATCTCGCGGAACGTGCCGAAAGCACCGCCGACGGCGTTGTGGATGACGACTGAGGGATGCCCGAGATCGCGCTCCACAGCGGATGCCACTGCATCCACCTGCGCGGGATCCGACACGTCGCAGGGAAATCCCTTCGCGCCCGGCAGTTGCGTTTCGAGCGCCGCGAGACGCTCCTCATTGCGCGCGAGCAGCGCCACGCGATAGCCGCCTTCGGCGAACTTCCTGGCAAGGGCCGAGCCCGTACCGGGGCCGACACCTGAGATCAGACAAACTGGCGCGGTCATGTGGTCAGACCTCCCTTTTATGGCCGGCGGAGTTCACACCGTAGCCTTGGACAGCAACTTCTCAACGTAGGGCGCGAGATCAGGACGGAAGTGCTCGTGCGCAACAAGCCGGTCGAAATGAGCGAACGCTAAGGGGTATTCGCTTCGGACACCGGCATGCAGGATCTTGTCGAGTCCGAGCCCGTTCAGTTGTTCGGCCCGCGAATGCTCGTTCATAAACAGCGCAAGTTCGGCGGCAAAGCAGATGTCGGCCAGCGTGATCCCGTTCCCGACCAACGTCTCCCGCCGCGGCGACAAGGCCTGTTCGATCCCCGACGCATAGATCGCGAATGCCTCCTTCGCACGGGCGTGAATGGCCGCATCAACCGTGCCGCCCGACAGCGCAAGGAGATAGATCTGCGCGTCCCTCGCAAAGACCAGACTGACATCGAGAAAGCCGTCGATCCTGGAAGCTTCATAGGCGTCCCTGCCATAGAGCCGGTATGTCGCTTCGCCCAGGCGCGCCACCGCGCGCATGATGCTATTGGATTCGAAGATTCCAACTCCGCCGCCGGGCCCGAAGGCGGCCGGCACGTTGCCGAACGGCTGCGCCGCCAGAAAGGCATCGGTCTTGAAGAGCTGCGCGCCGGTCAGCCCGACCCGGCCCGTGCGTGCGAAGGATGACAGCGATTGGAGCTCCTCCTCGGCCAGAGGACGGGCATCGTAATCCCATAGCCAACCTCTCAGCTCCTTGGCAGGCGCGCCCCTGACTTCGACATCCACGCCGCAGAACCGCGCGGCTATGGTTGCCTTCCAAACGCGCGGGTTCGGCAGATATGAGAAGATGCGCAAATCGGCCATCGTGGATTTCCCCTGATGAACTCCGTCCTCGCTGGATGGGCTCCGCGCAGACCCACTACTCCGAGCTTGCGTCGAGAATGTCGCCGAACTGCTCCCAGCGGGAACCGTTCCAGCGCTGAAGCTGAAGCTGCGTCCAGATCATGTTGTTGCTCTCGCTGGTATTGATCCTGACGCCGGGCAAGGCCGTGGGCAAAACAAGGTCCTTGAGCGACTTTGCCTGCTTGATAATGTTCTCACGCGAGAGATCGTCGCCGCATTGCCTGAGGATCTGCTCAAGCACCATGCCCTGCTGGTACCCGGTCAGATAGCTGGTATTGGTGATGTCGGAGCCAGCCAGATATCGCTCGAAGAACGCGCGATAGGCTTTGACCGCCTCATCGTCCATCCATTTCTGATCGTTCGGATCCTTGTTTGGGGTCCCGACAATGACACCGATCGAATTCTCCAGGCCCGCGGGCCTCAGCGTGCCCGCGACCGAGGACGAAGGGAAGTTGATCAGGACTGTCGCTTTCCACCCAGTCTCGGCCGCGCGGCGGATAGCCTGCGCCGCAAATTTCGGCGTGCCGGCGATGAACAACGCCTGCGCGCCAGAGCTCTTGAGCGCAACAACCTGCGAGTCGACCGTTGGCTCCGTGACCTCGTAGCTGGCGGTGACCACGCGCTTGTCGAAATCGGCGCCAAGCACCGCTTTGAAGGCGTTGACGTAGTCGCGACCGAGATCGTCGTTCTGGTAGAGGATGGCGTATTTCGCCGCGGGCAACGCCCGCGTTAAGTATTTTGCGTAGATCTTGCCTTCGGTATCATAGCTGACGAGACCAGTGGTCGTCAGCGGATAGTCCTTGACGTTGGAGAACTTGCTCGAACCGGTGACAATCGCAATGGTCGGCACGTGCTTCGCAGCGAGATATTTAGCGACCGCCGAGTTGCCCGCCGTGCCAAGCTGGCTAAACATGAACGCGACCTCGTCGCTTTCCACCAGCCTTCGCGCGTGCTCGACGGCCTTGGGCGGGCTGTACGCGTCGTCCATCATGACATAATCGATCTTGCGGCCGTTGATGCCGCCACGATCGTTGATCGATTGCACATAAGCCTTCACGCCCTGCCCGACCTGACCGATCGAGGACGCCGGTCCGCTCAAGGGAAATATGCCGCCGATCTTGATGGCCGTCGGCGTGACACCGGGTGTATCACCCGCCCAGCAGGGCGTAGACATCGCAATCACGAGCGCACAGGCCAGTCGCATGCCCCAGGACATCGCCAATTCCCTCCACTGTTGATTAGCGCGCACCCTACTTGCCGCAGGGCGTGACAGACATCTGGCGGCCGCGTCAGGCGGCCAGCTTGAGTATCTTGATGATGTCGCCGGGCTCACGGATCGGCTGCGGATTTGCCCGCGTGAAGATCGACAACATTGCGTTCTTGCCGATCAGCTCGAACCGGTCCTCGGCTACGCCGACGTCGGCGAGCCGCCGCGGCAAACCGAGCTCCGCGATGAAGGTTGCAAAGGCTTCCCCGGCATCGCGACCCGCCGCCCCGAGCGCGGCGGCGACCGATCTTTGAGCCACTTCCGTAGCTGGCAGATTGTACCGCAGCACGCTCGGCATCATCACCGCCGTGCAGAAATAGTGCGGAACGTCGCAGGTCCCGCCGAGAACGTGGCCGATAGCATGGCTGGCGCCCATCGGTACGCGCGACTGCAAGCCGAAGGCTGACATCCAGGACCCCAATTGACAGCTCAGCCGCGCGGCTTCATCGTTCGGATTGTCCTTTGTGCGCCGAAGCCCGTGGTACAGATAGCGCAATCCCTGCTGGCACACGGCATCGACCAGCACATTGGGTCGGCTGGAACAGATCGCTTCGATGCCATGATCCATCGCGCGCGTGCCGGATCCCAGCCAGAGCTTCTCCGGGGTGTATTTCGTGATCGCCGGATCGAGGATGATGCTTCGCGGCATCATCATCGGATGATTGAAGATCTGCTTCAGCTTGCGGCTGGTGTCGGTGACCAGCGCGCCCGAATTGTATTCGCCGCCGGAGAGCGTGCTCGGGATCGCGATCATCCGCACCTTCGGGGTCCGGAATGGCCCGAAGCGGCGGTCCGGCGTGGTCTCGAAGCCATCGAGCCCCATCGGCTCGAAGATCTCGTGTTCCATGCACATCAGCACGATCTTTGCCGCATCGACCACCGAGCCACCGCCGATTGCGACAACCAGATCCGCTTGAGCATCCCTGGCCTGCCGGGCGATCTGCGTCACCACATCGCGCGTCGTGTGCTGCGGCACGCCGTCAAAAGTCGCGGCATGGCGTTCACCGAGAGCCGTCCGGATCTTCTCGATCTCGTCGGTCGTGGTGTTGAGCGTGCGGCTCGCGATCAGATAGACGCGCTTGGCGCCCAGCCGTTCCGCCTCCTCCCGCAGCGCCTCGGCCGCCGGCTTGCCGTAGATCACGGATTCCATGGTGGGATATTGATGGCTACCAACGACGGGCATGCTCTTCCTCCCTGGTGTACTGTTCACTGCATCACTGCGACGTCAGCAGCGCGACGCCGTCGGCTATCCCAGTCTTGATCTGCTCGTATCTCGCCCTTCGTCAGGCGACGGCGCGTGCCCGCGGCGTCTCGATCTCGCCGTCGAGGAAGCCAGTCAATCGCTGGCGGATGATCGCTTCGGCTTCCGCCATGATACGATCGATCAGCTCCTTGACCGTCGGGATGTCGTGGATCAACCCGACCACCATGCCGCAACTCCACGCGCCGGCATCCATATGGCCGTCGACCATCACCTTGGGATAGACGCCGGCCACCTGGTCGAGGATGTCGTCGATCTTCAGATTTGCGCCCTTCTCGCGCTCGATTTCGAGCAGCTCATTGACACCTTTGTTCTTGAGCACACGCTCGGTGTTGCGCAGGGCGCGCATCACCAGCACGGTGTCGAGTTCGGTCGCCTTGACCAGCGCCTGCTTCACGTTGTCGTGGACCGGGGCTTCCTTGGTAGCGACGAAGCGCGTGCCCATGTTCATGCCGGACGCGCCCATTGCAAGCGCGCCGACGAGGCTGCGTCCATCCGCCATGCCGCCGGAGGCCACGAACGGGATCTTCAGCTCGTCCGCGGCCCGCGGCAGCAGGATCATGTTGGGGATATCGTCCTCACCGGGATGACCGCCACACTCGAAACCGTCGACGCTGACGGCATCGCAACCGATCTTCTCCGCTTTGAGCGAATGCCGCACCGAGGTGCATTTGTGGATCACCTTGATGCCCGCGGCCTTCAGCGCCGGCATGTAGGCCTCGGGACTACGACCCGCGGTCTCGACCGCCTTGATGCCGCCCTCGCGGATCGCGGCGATGTATTCCGGATAGGGCGGGTCCGACAGCGTCGGCAGGAAGGTCAGGTTCACGCCGAACGGCTTGTCGGTCATGTCGCGGCAGCGCGCGATCTCCTTGGCGAGGAGCTCTGGCGTTTTCTGCGTCAGACCGGTGATGATGCCGAGGCCGCCGGCATTGGACACCGCCGCCGCCATCTCGGCGAAGCCGACATAGTGCATGCCGCCCTGGATGATCGGATGCTGGATGCCGAACAGTTCCGTGATTGCTGTCTTCACTTGAAACTCCGTTTCCGATCAGTGGACGATTTCGAACAGGCCGGCCGCGCCCATGCCGCCGCCGATGCACATGGTCACCACGCCGTACTTGGCTTTGCGGCGCCGGCCCTCGATCAGGAGGTGGCCGGTCAGCCGCGACCCCGTCATGCCATAGGGATGACCGATCGCGATCGAGCCGCCGTTAACGTTGAGCTTGTTCGGGTCGATGCCGAGCTTGTCGCGGCAATAGATCACCTGCACGGCATAGGCTTCGTTGAGCTCCCAGAGATCGATGTCGTCGATCTTCAGACCATGCCGCTTCAGAAGCCGCGGAATCGCCGCGACCGGGCCGACACCCATCTCGTCGGGCTCGACGCCGGCCGCGACGAAGCCGCGGAAGATGCCGAGCGGCTTCAGGCCCTTCTGCGCCGCGATCTTGTCGCTCATGATCACGCATGCCGAGGCCCCATCCGAGAGCTGGCTGGCGTTTCCGGCACTGATGGTCTTGCCCTCGAACACCGGCTTGATCTTGGCAAGGCCTTCCGCAGTGGTATCCGGACGCGGGCCTTCATCCCGGCTCAGCGTGACCTGCTGGTAGCTGACTTGCTTGGTGTCCTTGTCGACAACCGCCATTTTGGTCGTGATCGGCACGATCTCGTCGTTGAAGCGACCACCCTGCAGAGCGGCGCCGACACGGCGTTGGCATTCGAGGCTGTATTCGTCCTGCTGGTCGCGACCGATCTTGTAGCGGTCGGCGACCACCTCGGCCGTCTCCAACATCGACATGTACATTTCGGGCTTCATCGCCATCAGCTCCTCGTCGACGGCGTGGAAGCGGTTCATGTGATCGTTCTGCACCAGGCTGATCGACTCGATGCCGCCGCCAATCGCGATCTCGACGCCGTCGAGCATCACCGAGCGTGCCGCAACCGCGATCGCCTGCAGGCCGGACGCACACTGCCGGTCGATCGTGGTGCCGGCCACCGTGACCGGCAGGCCGGCGCGGATCGCGCCCTTGCGGGCGACGTTCATCACCATGGTGCCCTGCTGCATGGCGCAGCCCATCACCACGTCCTCGACCTCGCCGGGCGCGATGCCGGCGCGTCTCACGGCCTCGGCCATCACATGGCCGGCCAGCGTCGGGCCATCGGTGTTGTTGAGCGCGCCGCGGTAGGCTTTGCCAACGCCGGTGCGCGCGGTGGAAACGATAACTGCTTCAGTCGTCATGTTTGCCTCTCTGCTAGGCGGCCGCATCGAGCTGCGCGTAGCGCAACAGGTGAAAGGCGGGATCGCCGAACTGGATGTTGATGGAGCAAATCCGCTTGAAATAATGCCCGACGTTCAACTCGTCGGTCATGCCCATGCCGCCATGCAGCTGCACTGCCTGGTCGGCGATGAACTTGCCCGCACGGCCGATCTTGGACTTGGCGCCCGATGCGAGCCGCGAGACATCAGCCTCGCCTGCATCCAGGCTGAGCGTGAGGTGCTGCATCAACGAGAGCGCCTCTTGATGGGCGATGAACATGTCGACCATCCGATGCTGCAGCACCTGGAACGAGCCGATGGTCGTACCGAACTGCTTGCGGGTCTTGGAATAGTCCAGCGTCGAGGCGTTCAGCTCAGCCATCGCTCCGGCCGCCTCGGCACAGAACGCGCCAATGGCACGGTCGCGACAGGCTTCCAGCGCGGCCACGCCCGTGCCCTCCTCGCCCAGTAACTGGGCGGCTACGCCGCGCAGGCTGATCTCTGCCGCGCGGCGGCCGTCGATGGTCTTGAAGCTCTGCAAATCCAAATTGGCGGCACGGCGATCGACCACAAAAAGGCTGACGCCGCCGCGGTCACGCGGCTGACCGAAGGTCCGCGCCGAAACGATCAGATAGTCGGCCCAGGGCGCGGCGATCACCGCGGTCTTCTCGCCGGTCAGCAAATAGCCGTTACCCTCGCGCCGTGCGGTGGTGGTGACGTTGGCGAGATCAAAGCGCGAGCCTTTCTCGGTCCAGGCGAGCGCCCAGATCTTGGTGCCAGCGATGATGTCCTGAATGAAGCTCTGTTTCTGCTCGGCGGAGCCCAGCTTCTCCAGGAGACCGCCAGCGAGCACAACGGTCTCGACGAAGGGCTCGACCACGAGGTGACGGCCGAACTCCTGCATAATAATCATGGTCGACAGCGGACCGCCGCCGAGACCGCCGACGTCCTCGGAGAACGGCGCGCCCAGCAGGCCGAGCTCGGCGAAAGCCTGCCATTGCGGGCGGCTGTACCCCTCCTCGCTCGCGAGGATCCTGCGGCGCGCATCAAATTCATACTGGTCGCGTAGTAGGCGCTGGACGCTGGATCGGAGCAACTCTTGCTCTTCCGTGAACTGGATATCCATCCGATTCCTCCCGTGCTGCCGTTTGCTAAAGACCGAGCACGGCCTTGGCGATGATGTTGCGTTGGATCTCGTTTGATCCGCCGTAGATGGAGAGCTTGCGCGAGTTGAGGTACTTCTCTGACGCGGTGTGGCCGTAATCCGGTCCCGGCATGAAGTGATTGGCACTCGCCGGATGCTCGCGGATTGCGAGCCCGTAATTGCCGATAGCGCGATGGGTCAGCTCGGTGATGTCCTGGAATATCTCGGTGCCGCGGATCTTGAACAGCGAGGCCGCCGGCCCCGGATCGGTGCCGCGGGCCATCTGGGCAACGACACGCAGCTCGGTTGCCTCCAGCGCCAGCACGTCGAGCTCGACCCGGGCGATGTCCCTGATGAATTCGAGATGTGCCGGATCGTCTTCCGGGATCTCCGCCTTTACGATCTTCTTCAATCTCGCGATGTAGCGCGTCGAGCGGCCGATCCCGGCCATGCTGGTGCGCTCATTGCCGAGCAGGAACTTGGCGTAGGTCCAGCCCTTGTTCTCCTCGCCGATCAAATTTTCGACGGGCACGCGGACGTTTTCGAGGAAGACGTCATTGACCTCGTGCGAGCCGTCGATCGTGATGATCGGACGCACGGTGACGCCCGGCGACTTCATGTCGATCAGCAGGAACGAGATGCCGGATTGCGGCTTTGCGGCCGGATCGGTTCGCACCAGGCAGAAGATCCAGTCGGCGTGCTGCGCCAGCGTGGTCCAGGTCTTGTGGCCGCTGACGATGTAATGGTCGCCGTCGCGCACCGCCTTGGTGCGGACGGTGGCGAGGTCCGAGCCTGAGCCGGGCTCGGAATAGCCCTGGCACCACCAATCCTCGCCCGAGAGGATGCGCGGCAGAAATTTCTGCTTCTGCGCTTCGTTGCCGAACGTATAGATCACCGGGCCGACCATGGTGACACTGAACGCCAAGGGCGGCATCGTGCCGGCGCGCGTCGTCTCCTGCTCGAAGACGAAGCGGCGGGTGATGGACCAGCCGGGCCCGCCATATTCCTTTGGCCAAAGCGGCGCGATCCAGCCCTTCTCGTGAAGGATGCGATGCCACAGCAGCATCTGCTCCTTGGAAAGGTCGGTCTCCGGATTGGGGACGCGCATTTCGGCCGGATAATTGTCCTTAATGAATGCGCGGACTTCGTCACGAAACGCTGCGTCTTCTGGGGATAGCGCGAGCTCCATCGGACGCGCTCCCTACCACTTCTCGCCGAAGGGACGGATCTCGAGCTCAAACGTCCAGGCGCTCTTCGGCTGCTGGTAGAGCTGCCAATAGGACGTCGCCACCGACGCCGGCGGCATCAGCAGGTCCGGATTGTCGAGCGCATCGGGACCGAGCGCTTCGAGCCGGCGCTGCCGCACCCATTCGGTATCGACACCGGAGTCGATGATGAGATGCGCGACATGGATGTTCTGCGGTCCGAGCTCGCGCGCCATCGCCTGCGCGACAGCCCGCAGGCCGAACTTCGCGCTGGCGAAGGCGGCATAGCCGGAGCCGCCGCGCAAGCTCGCGGTCGCGCCGGTGAAGAAGATGTTACCGCCCCCGCGCGGCAGCATCAGCCGTGCGGCCTCGCGGCCTGCCAGGAAGCCGGAGTAGCAGGCCATCTCCCAGACCTTGCGAAACACCCGTTCGGTGGTCTCCAGAATCGGGAAATTGACGTTGGCGCCGATGTTGAAGATGCAGACCTCGAGCGGCGCGTGCTTGTCGGCATCGTTGAGGAAGGAGATGATCTCCTCCTCCTTGCGCGCATCGAGCGAGCGGGCGTGGATCTCGCCGCCGGCGGCCTCGATGTCCTTGACCAGCGGCGCAAGCTTGTCGCCATTGCGGCGACCAGCGAACACCGTGAAGCCTTCGGAGGCGAATTTCTTGGCAATCTCGCCGCCGATGAAGTCACCGGCGCCGATCACCGCAACGGTCTTGTTTCTCTTCTGCATGTGACTTCTCCCAGCTTCGTGAAATGTTGAGGCCATCTCGCTCGCTTCAGTTGCGCAGCGATTCCGCCAGCTTGTGCTTCAGCAGCTTGCCGGTCGACGTGGCCGGCAGTGCGTCCATCAGGATGATTTCGGACGGCCGCTTGTAGGAAGTGAGCTCCGGCGCGACGTGCGCCATTACGTCCTGCGCGGTGGCCGAGGATCCCTTGAGGAGCTGGACGAAAGCGACGATCTCCTCATTACCCGGGACCGACCGCCCGACCACGGCGCATTGCACCACGTCCGGATGGGTACTCAGCACTGCCTCGATCTCGGCCGGATAGACGTTGAAGCCGGAGCGAATGATCATCTCCTTGGTGCGGCCAACGATGAACAACGCATCGCCCTCGAAGCGCGCAAGGTCGCCGGTGTTGAACCACCCATCCGGATCGATCGCCTTCGCCGTGAGGTCGGGCGCGCGATAATAGCCGCGCATCACGTTCGGTCCGCGGACATGCAATTCGCCGATATCACCGTTGGTCACGATGGTGCCGTCGCGCGCCACGATCCGAGCATCGATACCCGGCACGAGAGTGCCGACCGAATTGTCGCTGCGCGGTGATTCCGGTCGCACGCCGGAAATTCCGGGCGAGCATTCGGTGATGCCAAAGGCATTGCCAAGCGGAAGACCGATCTCCTTCTCGACCCTGGCCTTGAGGTCGAGGTCGAGCGGGGCTCCGGCGACGCTCATCAGGCGCAACGCACCGCGCTCCAGCTTCGGTAAGCCAGCCATTTGCTTGTATTCGAGCAGCCGCTGATAGGTAGCGGGGACGCCGTTCAGCAGCGTGACGCCCTCCTCGGCTAACGCCTTGGCCAGCGCGGCTGGATTGTATTTGGTGACCAGCCGAGTGAGGCCCCCGACCATCAACGTCATAGTCAGCAGCGAGATGCCGACGATGTGCGAGATCGGCAGTACGCAATACTGCACATCATCCGCCGTCATGCTGCGCAAATTCGCCGTGACCCTGGCCGAGAACAGCAGGTTCCGGTGAGTGAGCATGACGCCCTTCGGCGTTCCGGTCGTACCTGAGGTGTAGATGAGGACAGCTACCTGGCGCGCTCCGTCGGCCTCGACCGGCTCGGCCTGCGTGTTCTGGTTCAGCGCCGACACGCCGATACCTTGGAGCGGCCCAACATCCTGCACCGGCGCTTCGTAACGCGTCGCGTGCATGGACGCCTCCTCGGACACCTTTGCCGTGAAGAACATGCGCCGGGCGCCGCTGTGATCCCTGATCTGATCGATTTCCCGCGGCGACAGCCGCGGATTGGCGACAATCGCCCAGGCATCGAGGCGACTGGTCGCGTACAGCAGGCAGGCGAGCGCGATCGAATTCTCGCTGACGATCATCACGCGATCGCCGGCACGGATGCCGAGCGCGCGGAGCGCGTCCGCCGTGGTCCCAACTGCCCGATCGAGCTCGCGATAGGTCAGTTTGGCGTTGTCTTCGATCAATGCAAGCCGGTCGGGCGTGGCGACAACGTATGGGTCCATCACCTCATGGATGCGTTGCGGCAACGTGTTCACGATCTCGGCTGCAGTCTGCTGCCAGTTCGCCAATGACACCTCCCGTTGAAAGGCCCTTTGCGGGCTCGGTTCTTTCCGATGCCTCCGCGCCGTCAGGCGCTCTTGCGCTTCTGCGCGGCTGATTGCGCGAGGATTTCGTCCTCGACATCGCGCAAGCTGTCCTTGCCGAAATAGATCTCGTTGCCCACGAAAAACGTGGGAGAACCGAATGTGCCGCGCGCTACGGCGTTGCTGGTATTCTCGATCAGCTTTCTCTTGACGTCGTCCTGCTGGGCTCGGCCCGTGATGCGATCGATATCCAGCCCCGATGACAGGAACGCTTCACGAAAGATCTGCGTGTCGTCCATCTTCTTGGGCTCGACCCACATGTGATGATACGCTGCGCGGAAATACGGCTCGAACATTCCCTCGAACTCGGCCGCGACGGCGCCGCGCATCAACGCAAGGGTGTTGACCGGGAAGAACGGGTTCATCCGGAACTTTGTGATGCTGTGGCGGCGCAGGAAGCGTTCGGTCTCGAGCGCATTGTATTCCGGCTTGTTCTTGATCCCGCGCAGCGACTCGGCGGGCGACATGTTGCCGGTCGCCTTGTAGACGCCGCCGAGCAGCACCGGCACATAGTCGAACTTCGCTCCGGTTCGCTGCTCGATGGCTGGCAGCGCAAGCTCGGCGAGATAGGCATTGGGGCTGCCGAAATCGAAGTGAAACTCGACCTTGAGCGGAGCTGCCATGGAACGCCCTTCCCTTTGATGGCGGCGATTGATCGCCGGCAAATTGATCGCGCTCCGTTTCCTAAAGTTCTATTTTAGAACTGTCAATATGATGATCATCATTCAATAGCCAATATCTAGCTGAAAACGCGACATCCTATTGAAATTCCGTGAGTTCTGATTTAGAATTTATTTCAGGAGAGGCTGCAGGTTCGTTGGAGACGTTGATGAAATGGGATGCGCTCGAAGAGGAGCCGTGCTCGCTGGCCCGTACCGTGGCGGTCATCGGTGACCGCTGGAGCCTGCTCATCCTGCGCGAATGTTTCTTGCGCATCCGCAGGTTTGATGAATTCCAAGCGTCGCTCGGGATCACCCGGCACCTGCTCGCCGACCGGCTGAAGAAATTGGTACGCTTCGGCGTATTGCGCAAGATTCCCTACCAGGAAGCGCCGAAGCGGTACGAATATATCCTGACACAGAAGGGTCTCGACCTCTATCCGATCATCATGTCGATCGTGCACTGGGGTGACGTACATATGGTCGACGCGCGCGGACGACCGCTTCTGCATGAACACAAGAACTGCCACAAGATGTTTGATCCTGTTATGGTCTGCTCTGAGTGCGGTGAACCGCTGACGGCAAAAGCGGTCCATGTGCATGCCGGGCCCGGCGCTAGACGGTCTTCAACGGAAGGCATCGATGTTTCAGCGAAGAACGTTGGTTGACCTTCCGCTAAGCGCCCGCTGGGGCACTACCGCCTGCACACCCTCGATCATTCGCCGCAGGACGTCATACTTGGTCGGCACCATGAAGTTGGCCCGCAGCATCGCCAGGTGGCGCTGCACTGCCTCGACGTCCGCTTCCGACATGCCTTCGGCGATCATGCGGTCGCGGTCGTCCGGACGCACGGCCGCGCCGTGTCCTTGGGCGTCCAGCAGCGTGTAGGTCCACAGGGCTCGCCTGTCGTCCGACCGCGCCTGGTCAACGTCAAAGCCAGGCACGTTCTTGGCGACGAGCGCCACCAGATCAAGCTTGGCGACCTGCTTGTCGACGACAGCATGCAGCATCGTCTCAATTTGAGACCGTGTCAGACGGAGGTCGGCGCCATCGGCAAGCATCGCAACGTCATCCAAGAAAAGGTTCACCTGGGTAGCCAGACGGCGAGCCGCCGCGCGGTTCGTCGTTTTCAAGCTCATAGAAAGATGCGGGCGGCCGAGCAGGCTGGCAAGCGGCCGCGGTGGACGGCGGCGCCCGTAATACACAGCATTCCTTCGGAAAATATGCGCAGCCATGGCCACAACACTCCTGTGCAGCAGTGATGTGTCGCAGCGCTGTGCAGCAGCGCCCCAGCCAGGCCGGTTTCGTGAGGAATTTCAGGGGAAGCGGAGCTCCTGGCTGGGGCGGGAGGGATCGAACCTCCGAATGGCGGAACCAAGACCTGTTTGATTGTTCGACGATATCAACCCGCATTTGGAAAAAGCGGCGTGCGGCACCCGCCCTCTTCTCGCCGCCATCGTCATTCAGGAACGCGCAGGGGCGGGCTCCTCCAGGGGGCAGTTCCTGAAGGTTCTGCGTGATCATCCAACGTTTAGTGCAACACGAAGTGATTGCGTCCCGCCGTGCGCTCCTTGGCGGGCTTGCGTCCTCAGCCTGCGTTGTCGCGCTGGGCGGATGCGCCAGCTTGGGTGCTACCGGCGCACGCTACGACGCTTCCTCGCTCTCGGTCGACCCTACGTTGCTCGTCGTAACCACGCGCAAGCCAGTGAATGGCGGCCGGTCGAAGCCGTGGTTCGGGCCGGAGCGGGCTTCTACGATGACTGTCGCACGAGCGAAGCTCGTGCCGCCTGGTGACAGCCGTTTCTCTCTGGCTGCAGCCGGACTTGACGATTGGCGTCTTGATGGGGTCGAGCCGGTATCGGGCGATGTCGGCAGTCTTGTCGCGCAGGCCGGCGGCGGACCAGATGTTCTCATCTACGTGCACGGTTTCAAGCAGACGTTCGAGACAGCGGCGCTCGATGCCGCGCATCTCTCC
This sequence comes from Bradyrhizobium ganzhouense, assembly GCF_049949285.1. Lineage (NCBI taxonomy): Bacteria > Pseudomonadati > Pseudomonadota > Alphaproteobacteria > Hyphomicrobiales > Nitrobacteraceae > Bradyrhizobium > Bradyrhizobium ganzhouense. Next base: position 2,762,048 of record NZ_CP181318.1, on the reverse strand, counting down.
GATGGCATCAGGTTCCGCGGCCAGACGATGGTATTCTCCTGGCCCTCGAAGGCTGGACTGTTCGACTACGCCTATGACCGCGACAGCGCGATGTGGTCCCGCGATGGCTTCGAACGCGTGCTGCAATCTGTCATGACGAGTTCAAGCGCCGGCCGCGTCCACATCGTCGCGCACAGCATGGGAACCATGCTCACGCTCGAAAGCCTGCGCCAGCTCTATGCGCGATCTGGTGACGCCGTTGCGGGCAAGATCGGTGCCGTGGTGTTCGCCGCGCCGGACATCGACATGGACGTGTTCTCGTCGTCGATCAACCGCATCGGTCCGCTTTCGCGCAAGATCACCGTCATCGCCGCAACGAACGACCGCGCGCTGGCGTTGTCGGGGCAAATCGCTGGTGGGATGACAAGGGTCGGCGCTGCCGAGAAGACCGCCATCGAAGGGCTCGGGGTGCGTGTGGTCGATGCGTCCGAGGCAGGCTGGGGCATTATCAACCACGACCTGTTCCTGTCGAATGCGGAGGTGCGCCAGGTGATACGCCGCTCGATTGATAGCGTGGCCGCGTGAATCCGCCGTGGCCGCGGCTCGTCCGGGCGAGGCTGCCGGATTTCGTCGGCACGGCGTGTTTGCTGTGACGCATGCGCGAAGTTGGGGCTAGCTCTGACAGCCCGTTGACAGGTTCAATGCCTTGAACAGGCCATCGAAGACGCCTGACCGGCAGGGCTTGGCCTCCGCGACGGGCTTGGCGCGCTTGGCATTCGCAATTGCCTTCGCAATTGCCTTGGACGTTCCCTGCGCGGGCCGAGGTCTAGGCAGCATGACCGCGAATTTTCCCTCGCTTGCGGTGCGCTGGTGTGGCTCGATGATCTTCAAAGGCTCTTGCGCAACAGTCGCCGTTTGATCCGGCCGAGGCATCGGTTCGCTCAAGGCGACCGCCTGCGGAGGCGCCTCAAATTGCATGTGCGGGGTTTCGAGCCGGTCTGCCGTCGTCAGCGTATCGGCTGAGACGCGCAACCCGACGGTCGCCTGAACAGGCGGCGCGTTCACGGGCTTTGTCATGCGCGGCGCGGTCTCAAGCTCCATCACCGCGAGTGTACCGAAGCCAACGAGGATGAGAGCCGCCTTCATCTGATTTCACGCTTCCCGAACGAGACGCCTCGTTCAAAGCCGAAAAACAAGCTCCCGAAAATCGGAGACCAATTGCAGACATCCAATAAGGCGGCTTGGCGGCAGAACTGAACCAGCCGGCACGGCCACGGGACAAGATCAGAGACAGGGTTAACGCGGGTCATGCGAACTGGCCCCTTGTGCGGAGTGCTCGCTGTTGCCCACCGACTGGTACCTGAGGCCCCCCTCGAGCTTGCAACGTGCTAATCTGAGGCGGCACTCAGCCCGGACGGTGCACCGTGACCGATGGTCGTCACCCGGCATGGACCGAGGAAAGCCGCTTTCGCGGTGCGCTCGACGATGTGATTATCATCCCGCTTGTTGTCGTCACGCTCGCCACGAACAAGATCCTGCGTTTCGTTCTTTCAATCTTGATGCGGATGCTTGACTACGCCTTCCCTTTTGCAATGCAGATTGTCTGGCTTCCGCTCTTCGCGGCCAGGCTTGTCGGCGATGTCATCGTTACTGTCATCGATGGCGCGGTGCGCTTCCTTCCCCTGTCCGCCGCGAAGCGTCGACAGTGGGGTAGATCGATTCGCCGAAACTGGTTGTGGTTCCGGCGGAAGATCAGCTATCGAGCGTTCGAACACGCTGTGCATGATGCCTTTGAAGGCGGCATGGCATGGGTGTTCAGAACCTGCCGGGATCTCACGCCGAACGCCGCATTGCTCGTGATCCTGTGCGCGGTCCTTTGGCTGCCGATCTCTTTCGGTGCTGCAACGGCGATGCACGCGATATTGCTTGCCAAGGTCACGTCCTGGCCAGCCTGGATGCAACTCCTGCATCCGCTCGCAACGGTCATCGCGAAGAGCAAGCTTCTGGTGCTACCGGTCTATCCGGCAGCCTGGCCGCAGGCCAGAAAACATCCCTTCGTTCAGCTCGTCTTCAGGGGCTACGACATCATCAAGCGCTTGCATGTGATCAGGAAGGTCGGCCTTCGCTATCGGCAGGCAGAGATCGCCGGGATCGCGGCGGTTGAGAGGCTCGAGCGCATTGCCGGCCTCACGTCGGTGGTGAGATGGTTGCGCGAGGCGCACGTCGCAGAGCATCTCGGCGTCGAGAAGCCCACTCAGGAATTGCGTTCGTTCTTCGCGCGATGGTCCATCAAGTTCTCGGCTGAATATTACGAAGCAAAGGAACGGCAAGCCTCAGCGGTCCCATCACCAAACAGCAGCAAGCCGCAAAGGCCGGGTTGAGAAGGCAATTTGACGAGCAATATCAGCTGGCTGGGGCGGGAGGGATCGAACCTCCGAATGGCGGAATCAAAATCCGCTGCCTTACCGCTTGGCTACGCCCCAACAGGCGACGAGGGGAACGGCGGAAGAACCGGCCGCCGCAGATTCCCTCTGGTCGCAGCCGGTCTATAGGGAGCGGCGCAGCATTTCAACCGCCTGGAGGGGCAAAATACCGCGAGGCCGGGGCCGGCCCGGCCACACTTTAATATAGGCCCGATCCCTGCCCGGCCCCGGCCCTCCAGCCCATTGAGACCTCCGGCATTTCATGGGAATACGACGTCAAACCTGTCCCGGGAGTGAGCCATGACCTACCGCGCGCCGATCTCTGACATGCTGCTGTCGCTCAACCATGGCGCCGGCCTCAAGGCCGCCCTGGAAGCCGGCCATTACGGCGATTTCGACGCCGACATCGTCTCCGCGGTGCTGGAGGAAGCCGGCAAGTTCGCGACCGATGTGCTGGCGCCGCTCAACAAGGTCGGCGACGAGCACGGCATCAAGCTCGACGACGGCAAGGTCACGACCGCGCCGGGCTGGCCGGATGCCTACAAGCGCTGGACCGAGGGCGGCTGGAACGCAGTCTCGGGGCCAGAGGATTTCGGCGGCCAGGGCCTGCCACTCGCGATCAACGCCGCCTGCACCGAGATCTGGAGCGCCTCCAACGTCGCCTTCGGCCTCTGCCCGCTGCTGACGGCCTCTGCGATTGAGGCGCTCGATGCGCATGGCAGCGACGAGCTCAAGACGATCTATCTCGAAAAACTCGTGACCGGCGAATGGACCGGCACGATGCAGCTCACCGAGTCGCAGGCCGGCTCCGACGTCGGCGCGCTGCGCACCCGCGCCGAAAAGCAGGCCGACGGCACCTATCGGATCAAGGGGACGAAGATCTTCATCACCTATGGCGAGCACGACATGACCGACAACATCGTTCATTTCGTGCTGGCGCGCCTGCCCGACGCGCCCGCCGGCACCAAGGGGATCTCGCTGTTCCTCGTGCCAAAATTCATGGTCAACGCCGACGGCTCGCTCGGGGCGCGCAACGATATCTTTGCGAGCGGCGTCGAGCACAAGCTCGGCATGCACGCTTCGCCCACCTGCACCATGACCATGGGCGATCATGGCGGCGCGATCGGTTTCCTGATCGGCGAAGAGAACCAGGGCATGCGCTGCATGTTCACGATGATGAACCAGGCTCGTCTCGGCGTCGGTCTCGAAGGCGTCGGCGTCGCCGATCGCGCCTATCAGCAGGCGCTGGCCTATGCGCAGGAGCGCAAGCAGGGCCGCGCGATCGGCAAGAAGGGCGACGGGTCGGACGCCATCTTCGTGCATCCCGACGTCAAGCGCATGCTGATGCGGATGCGGGCGCAGACCGCTGCCGCGCGCACCATCTGCTATGCGACCGCGGTCGCACTCGACGTTTCCCTGCGCGCCAAGGACCCGAAGGTCCGCGCCGATGCAGCCGCGCGCGCCGCGCTGCTGACACCGATGGCAAAGGGCTATTCCACCGATATCGGCAACGAGGTCGCCTATCTCGGCGTCCAGGTGCATGGCGGCATGGGCTTCATCGAGGAGACCGGCGCCGCGCAGCATTATCGCGATGCGCGCATCACCGCGATCTACGAGGGCACCAACGGCATCCAGGCGATCGACCTCGTCACGCGCAAGCTCGCGGCCAATGGCGGCGCGTCGGTGTGGGCGCTGCTCGGCGAGCTCGCAGCCACCGTCAAGCAGGTCGAAGCCTCGAACGATCCCGCTTTCGGCACAACTGGCGTGAAATTGCGCGAGGCACTGGAGGCGCTGACGCGCACCAGCAAATGGCTGCTGGAGCGCGTCACCTCTGCGCCGAACGAGGCCCTCGCCGGCGCGACGCCGTATTTGCAGCAGTTTGGCGCGACGCTCGGCGGCTGCATGCTGGCCTCCGAGGCGCTCGCCGCCAAAGCCGACGGCAACACGGAAGCCGCGCGCTACGTTTCGCTCGCGCGCTTCTTCGCCGAGAACATCGCCGTGCAGGCGCCCGCGCTCGAGCGCACCGTGACGGAAAGCGCGGCGTCGGTCGCCGCGGCGGATGCGGTGCTGCTGGGGTAAGTGGGCTCGTTGCCGATCCGTCATCCTGAGGCGCTCGCGTAGCGAGCCTCGAAGGATGAACGGCCGGGATGCAGCGGGGGCCGTCGCCCTTCGAGGCCTCCGCTTCGTTCCGGCACCTCAGGGTGACGGTGATAGACTTCGCTTACCTTCAGCCCTTTTCCCTGGCCGCCACAGCACGACGCCGGCCGCAACGACATCGAGCACCACGCACACTGCAAACGCCATGGTGTAATCACCGCTCACGCTGCGCACGAGGCCGATGATGCCCGGGCCAAAGGCGCTGACGATGCCGCTGATCGACGTCCCCAACCCCATCGCCGCCGCGAAAGCCGTGCTGCCGATCTCACGCTGGATGATCAAAGGCGGAAACGTGATCATGTTGCCGATCGAGAAGCCATAGACGGCGCAGCACAGGAGCAGCACGGCCGGGCTCTGGCTTTGCAGGAGAACGAGCAGCGCCGCCGCCTGGCTGGTCATCGACGCCGCGCAGGCAAGCCGCGGATCGAGCCGGTCGACGAACAGGCCGAGCGACAGCCGGCCGATCACGGCCATCGCCGCCATGATGGTGACCGCGAGGCCTGCATTGGCGCGGCCGATCAGCGGTTCGAGAAACGTCACCTGGTGGATGATGAATCCCATCTGCGCCAACAGCGCGATCGCGATCGGCAGCACCATGGTCCAGAATGACGCGTTGGCGAGCAGCTCCTTCCGTGCGGTCTTGCCCCCAGAGACACCTGCTGCATTCGGCGACGCGTCGACCGGCCAGCTGGTGAAGACGATGACCACCGGCAGCACCAGCACCACCATCACGATCGTGGCTGCCAGCATGGCCGAGCGGAAACCGATGCTGCTGCTCAGCGCCAACAAAACCGGAACGAGGATGATGCCGCCGAAGGTGGCGCCGTTGAAGGCGAGGCTGAGAGCGAGCCCGCGGCGCCGCACGAACCACGCGTTCAGCACCGTCGCGATCACTACTGAGCCCATGCCGGTCCAGCCGACCGACATCAGCGCATAGGCAAGATAGAGCTGCCAGGGCGCCTGCATCAGTCCCAGCAGCGCGGTCGATGCGCCAAGCGCCGTCAGTCCGCACAGGATCAGCGCCCGCAGCCCGATGCGGGCGAGCAGATCGCCGGTGAAGATGACGAGGACGGAGGTCAGCAGGAACGAGAATGTGCTGGCCGCGGACACCAGCGTACCGGACCAGCCATGGGCGCGCTGGAGCTCGGCGAGATAGACGCCCTGGCCGTAGAGGCCAAAGCCGAACATGAAAAAAGCCATCAGGAAGCAGGCCAGCACCACGCGCCAGCCGCGGTAGTGAACCGAGGATTCGTCAGCGCCCGTTGCGGCAATCATCGATCAAGTATCGACCTCATGGAACGAGACGGCTGATCGTGACGCACAACCACCGGTTTTTCAAATGAAACATTGTAGCCAATTGTTGCAATGCGCAAAGCGCCGTAGCACATGTGATGCAGCTTTTCGCGCCACGGTTCCCGGACGCGCGCCACCATCACCGCCGAAATGGTTGTGTGGCAGGTTTGGCACGCCTTCCGGATCATGTAGGCTCAGCATCGCAAGACCCGCCGATGGCAGGCGCCTCGGCGGCCGCAGGGAGTGTTCATGCCGATCGGCAACATCGTCGTCACCGAAGAGCGTGGAACGCGAGTCATCACCCTGCGCCGCCCGGGCAAGAAGAACGCGATCACGCAGGACATGTATCGCGAGATGAGCTGCGCGATCGACACCGCGCAGAACAATCCCGATATCCGCTGCATGATCATCACCGGCGGCTCCGGCGTGTTCACGGCCGGCGACGACATCGACGATTTCATGAAGGCCGACGCGTCGCGTCCCGAGACGCTGTCGGACGGCGCCAAATTCCTGTATTCGCTGGCCCTCAACGTCAAGCCGATCATCGCAGCCGTGGACGGCGCCTCGATCGGCATGGGCACCGTGATGCTGTTTCACTGCGACTACGTGCTCGCCTCCAACGCCGCGACCTTCTCGGCGCCTTACGTCACTCTCGGGCTTGTTCCGGTCGGCGCCGCCAGCCTGCTGATGCCGAGCATCATGGGCTACCAGCGCGCCTTCGCCATGCTGGTGATGGGACGCAGCTTCACCGCCGCCGAGGCCCATGCCGCCGGCTTCGTCAGCACCGTGGTGTCGCCGGGACATACCGAGGTCGAGGCCCGCAAGGCGGCGCGCGAGATCTGCCGGCTGCCGGCCGAGGCGGTCGCAACCTCGCGCAAGCTGCTGCGTGCCCCGCCGGAAGAACTCACCCGCCGCATCGACCAGGAAGGCCATCTGTTCGGCGAGAAGTTGAAATCGGACGAGGCCACGGCCGCGTTCAATGCGTTTGCGAACAGGAAGAAGAGGTAGGCACGAGAACTTTCGTGAAATCTTCGCGCGGAACGATTAATCTTGTTCCATGCGACATCTTCTCCGCCTGATCAGCTTCGCCCTCGCGCTCGCCGCCCTGCCCGCCGCGGCCCAGACCGCGGCGCCCGTCGAGCTGCGCATTCTCGCCATCAACGATTTCCACGGCAATCTCCGTCCGCCGCCTGGCGGCATCCGCATCAATGATCCCGAGGACAAGAGCAAGAAGGTGATGGTCGCCTCCGGCGGCGCCGAGTACATGGCGACGCTGGTCAAGCAGTTGCGCGAGGGGCACAAGAACACCATCTTCGTCGCGGCCGGCGATCTGATCGGAGCGAGCCCGTTCCTGTCGGCGATGTTTCACGACGAGCCCTCCGTCGAATCGCTCTCGATGATGGGGCTTGCGATCACCTCGGTCGGCAACCACGAATTCGACGAAGGCAAGACCGAGCTGTTCAGGATGCAGAACGGCGGCTGCCATCCGGAGGACGGATGCCAGGGACCGCATCCCTTCACCGGCGCGAAATTCCACTATCTCGCGGCCTCCACCATCGAGACCGCGACCGGCAAAAGCATTTTGCCACCTTACGAGATCAGGGAGTTCGAGGGCATTCCGGTCGCCTTCATCGGGCTGACCTTGAAGGAGACCGCCGGCATCGTCTCTCCGTCAGGCATTGCCGGGCTCGAATTCCGCGACGAGGCCGAGACGGTGAACGCGCTGGTGCCGCAACTGAAGGCGCGGGGCGTCGAGGCGATCGTGGTGCTGATCCACCAGGGCGGCGAGCCCAGCGGCGACTACAACGAATGCCCTGATATCACCGGACCGATCGTCGATATCGTGAAAAAGTTCGACCGCGCCGTCGACGTCGTGGTCAGCGGCCACACCCATCGTGCCTATGTCTGCAACATCGACGGCCGGCTGGTGACCAGCGGCGACAAATACGGCACACTCGTCACCGCGATCGACCTCAAGCTCGATCCTGTTACCCGCGACATCGTCAGTGCCAGGGCCGAGAACGTCATCGTTGCCAACGCTTCGCTCGCCAAGGATCCCGAGCAGACCGCGCTGATCGACGCCTATGACAAGCTCTCGGCGCCCATCGCCAACCGGCCGGCCGGATCGGTGACGCAGACGCTGTCGCGCGTCCCGAACGACGCCGGCGAAAGCGCACTCGGCGACGTCATTGCCGATGCACAGCTTGCCGCAACCAGAGACACCAAGGATGGCGGCGCCGTCATTGCGTTCACCAATCCCGGTGGCATCCGCACCGACATCATCCCGAAAGAGAACGGCGCGGTGTCCTACGGCGAACTGTTCGCGAGCCAGCCATTCCGCAACCGCCTCGTCACCATGACGCTGTCAGGCAGCCAGCTCAAGGACATGCTGGAGCAGCAATGGCTCGATCCGAAGCGGCCGCGGATCCTCCAGGTGTCGATCGGATTCAGCTACAGCTGGGACGCATCAAAGCCGCTCGGCGAGCGCGTGATAGCCGACAAGATGACGCTCAATGGCAAGCCGATCGAGCCGGGTACCGGCTACCGCGTGACCCTCAACGACTATCTCGCCGTCGGCGGCGACGGTTTCACGGTCGCCAAACAAGGCGCCTCGCCGCAATATGGCGGTTACGACGCCGATGCGCTGTTTGCCTTCTTTAAGGCACATGGTCCGATCGGCCCGCTGCCGCCGACCCGCATCATGCGAGTAAACTGATGCTGATCAAACCTGGGCGGAACAGGACAGCCCTTTGCCATTCGTGGTGGAACGCATAGATTGGGTTTTGCATTGCGTTTTGGCGCCGGATGCGCCAAGCGACGTCGAGAGTTCGTTCCCAGTGAGGCCGACCTGATGAGCACGCTTCTCCTGTCCCACAAGGCCTGCCTCGACCACATCACGCCGCCGGGACACCCTGAAAGACCGGACCGCCTGCGCGCGGTGGAGGAAGCGCTGTCGGTTGAGCGCTTCCAGTTCCTGGCGCGCGACCTGGCGCCGGAGGGCGATCTCGATCTCGTCACGCTGTGCCACAACGAGGATTACGTCACCGAGCTGCGTCACATCGCGCCGACCAGCGGCCAGGTCTATGTCGACGGCGACACCTCGATGTCCCCTGGCACGTGGGAAGCGGTGATGCGCGGCGTCGGCGGCGCGGTGGCCGCGACCGAAGCGGTGATGAACGGCGAGCATCGCAACGCCTTCGTCGCGGTGCGCCCGCCCGGCCATCACGCCGAGATCGGCAAGCCGATGGGCTTCTGCTTCTTCGACAATGTCGCGATCGCCGCGCGCCATGCGCAGCGCAAATACGGCATCAAGCGCGCCGCCATCGTCGATTTCGACGTGCATCACGGCAACGGCACCCAGGACATCTTCTGGTCGGACCCGACCGTAATGTACTGCTCGACGCACCAGATGCCGCTGTTTCCGGGCACCGGCGCCAAGGGCGAGCGCGGCGATCACGACACCATCGTCAACGCACCGCTCGCGTCGGAAGACGGCGGGCCCGAATTCCGCTCGGCGTTCGAGAATTTGATCCTGCCGCAACTCGAAAAATTCAGCCCCGAGCTGCTCATCATCTCCGCGGGCTTCGACGCGCATTACCGCGATCCGCTGGCCTCGCTGAATTTGCGCGCCGAGGACTACACCTGGGTCACGCGCAAGCTGATGGACCTTGCCGACAAGTCCGCTGGCGGCCGCGTTGTTTCCGTGCTCGAAGGCGGCTACGACCTGCAAGGACTGAAAGAATCTGTTACGGCGCATGTCGGCGCCCTGATGGGCGCCTAGACAGACCCGCCACATTAAGCCCGCAAAACTCTGCTGTTTTACACGACAAGCGAATCGGGCAATCGGAAACGGATATGGCCGAAAATACCCAAGTGGACGTCTCCCGGCTCACCTTCGAGCGCGCGATCGAGGAACTCGAAACGATCGTGAAGCGGCTCGAGGACGGCAAGGTGCCGCTCGAGGAATCCGTCACGATCTACGAGCGCGGCGAAGCCTTGAAGCGCCGCTGCGAGGAGCTGTTGCGCCAGGCCGAGGCGCGCGTCGACAAGATCACCACCGATGCCAGCGGCCAGGCTACTGGCACCGCTCCGCTCGACGTGCAGTAAAGGGCGCCGTCCTAAGCTGCCCGTTTCGAGCATCGCCTGCCTGCATTTTTTCGAGATCGCACGCCGCTATCTCTGCTCACAGGGGCGAGCAGCCGGGCGCCGGAAATGACGAGTTCCCTCGCCGGCGCGTCTTGGCCCGGCGAACTCCGCTAAAATCCCTGTCCTTCGGCCCAGAATCCTGCCAAGGAACCGAGCAGGAGTGGAACTCCCCGCCGGCGCCGCGATTAACCAAATTGGCCCGCCGGTTGCACCTGCATACCCGTAATCGGTCGGGCGGGTTGGCTTTGGCCTAAGCTTTGGTGTAAAGCTGCGCGGAGTGTGGCTTTTTGTTAGCTTTGACGTGGGGACTGATTTTCGACGTCAAGCGCTTCAAATTGCTAATGAAATTGGCTGGGACGGACGAAGCCGATCTTCGTGACAGGGGTCACAGAGACTGAACCGGAGCGCACTTGAGCTCACCTAAGCTTGAACAAGGGGCCCTGCCCCATGCAGGTGGCTCCGACGGTTTGAGGACTCGCGCTGCGCCGACATTGTGCAAACCCATCGCGCACCGGAACGATGTTCCGGCGCTGACAAATTGGAAATCGCCGTGAACGCATACAGTAAAACGCCGCTTCTCGACACCATCCGGACGCCGGAAGACCTGCGCAAGCTCAAGATCGAGCAGGTTCGCCAAGTCGCCGACGAGCTGCGTCAGGAGACCATCGATGCCGTCTCGGTGACCGGCGGTCACTTCGGCGCGGGCCTCGGCGTGGTCGAGCTCACCACCGCGATCCACTACGTCTTCGATACGCCGCGCGATCGGCTGATCTGGGACGTCGGCCATCAGGCCTATCCGCACAAGATCCTCACCGGACGCCGCGACCGCATCCGCACGCTGCGCACGGGCGGCGGCCTCTCCGGCTTCACCAAGCGCAGCGAGAGCGATTACGATCCGTTCGGCGCCGCCCATTCCTCGACCTCGATCTCCGCCGGCCTCGGCATGGCCGTCGCGCGCGACCTCGCCGGCGGCAAGAACAACGTTATCGCAGTGATCGGTGACGGTGCGATGTCGGCGGGCATGGCCTACGAGGCCATGAACAACGCGGGTGCCATGAACTCGCGCCTGATCGTCATCCTCAACGACAACGACATGTCGATTGCCCCGCCGGTCGGCGCCATGAGCGCCTATCTGTCGCGCCTCTACTCCGGCAAGACCTATCGCACGCTGCGCGATGCGGCCAAGCAGATCAACAAGCGCCTGCCAAAAATCCTCGCCAACCGCGCCAACCGCGTCGAGGAATATTCCCGCGGCTTCATGATGGACGGCGGCACGCTGTTCGAGGAGCTCGGCTTCTATTACGTCGGCCCGATCGACGGCCATAACCTCGACCATCTGCTGCCCGTGCTGAAGAACGTCCGCGACATGGAGACCGGCCCGATCCTGGTCCACGTCGTGACGCAGAAGGGCAAGGGCTACGGTCCGGCGGAAGCGTCCGCCGACAAGTACCACGCCGTCGTCAAGTTCGACGTCGCGACCGGCACCCAGGCGAAAGCCAAGCCGAACGCGCCGGCCTACCAAAACGTGTTCGGCCAGAGCCTGGTCAAGGAAGCCCAGAAGGACGACAAGATCGTCGCCATCACCGCGGCGATGCCGTCGGGCACCGGTGTCGACATCTTCAACAAGGCGTTCCCGGATCGCACCTTCGACGTCGGCATCGCCGAGCAGCACGCGGTGACCTTCGCCGCCGGTCTTGCGACCGAAGGCTACAAGCCGTTCTGCGCGATCTACTCAACCTTCCTGCAGCGCGGCTACGACCAGATCGTCCATGACGTCGCGATCCAGAACCTGCCTGTCCGCTTCGCGATCGATCGCGCCGGCCTCGTCGGCGCCGACGGCGCGACGCATGCCGGCTCGTTCGATAACGCCTATCTCGGCTGTCTGCCGAACATGGTGATCATGGCGGCGGCGGATGAGGCCGAGCTCGTCCACATGGTGGCGACCCAGGTTGCGATCGACGACCGTCCGAGCTCGTTGCGCTATCCGCGCGGCGAAGGCCGCGGCATCGAGATGCCCGAAATCGGCGTTCCCCTCGAGATCGGCAAGGGCCGCATGATCCGCCAGGGCAGCAAGATCGCCCTGCTCTCCTTCGGCACGCGTCTGGCCGAATGCGAGAAGGCGGCCGACGAGCTCGCCGCCCACGGCCTCTCGACCTCGATTGCGGATGCGCGCTTCATGAAGCCGCTCGACACCGAGCTGGTGCTCAAGCTCGCCCGCGACCACGACGTCCTGATCACGGTGGAAGAGGGCTCGGTCGGCGGCTTCGGTTCGCATGTCGCGCAGTTCCTGACCGATCAGGGCGTGCTCGACACCGGCATGGTCAAGTTCCGCACGATGGTCCTGCCCGACGTGTTCCTGGATCACGACACGCCGAACGCGATGTACGCCCGCGCCGGTCTCGACGCCAAGGGGATCGTCGCCAAGGTGTTTGAGGCGCTCGGCAAGGACGTCAAGACCGAGACGGTCAAGCTCGCCTAAGGGCGAGCTTCGGCCTCACGCGAAGCGGCGCGACTTTCATGAAAATCTATCTGGCAGGTCCCGACATGTTCCTGCCGGATGCGGTTGAGACCGGCCGGCAGAAGGCCGCGATCTGCGCTGCCTACGGCCTCACCGGCCTCTATCCCCTCGACAACGCCACCGACCTCACCGCGCCCGATGCGTCGCGGCAGATCTTTTGCGGCAACGAGGCCATGATGGACGGGGCCGACGCCATCATCGCCAATCTCACCCCGTTCCGCGGGGCCGGTGCCGATCCCGGCACCGTCTACGAGCTCGGCTACATGGCCGGCCGCCGCAAGTTTTGCCTGGCCTATTCCAACGATGGCACCACCTATGCCGACCGTGTCGGCCGCTCCATGCACGTCACGTCCGAGGACGGGCGGCTGGTCGACGCACAGGGGCTGACGGTCGAGGATTTTGGTCTCGTCGACAATCTCATGATGATCCATGCGCTGGAGCTGCATGGCTGCCCGCTGGTGACGCCGGCAGAACCGCCGGCCGACGTCTGGCACGATCTCGCCGCGTTCGAGACTTGCGTCCGGATGGCAGCCGCGCGATTGATCGCTAGATAAGCGCTCAGTCGTCTTTGGAGAACCGATGTCCCCTGCCCGCAAGCGCGCGGATATTCTGCTGGTCGAGCGCGGCCTGTTCGAGAGCCGGGCGCGGGCGCGCGCGGCGATCGAGGCCGGCCTCGTCACGGCTGACGACAAGCAGGTCGCAAAGCCCTCGGAGACGATCGCCGAGGACGCGGTGATCCAGGCCGAGCCTGCGCACCCCTACGTCTCGCGCGGCGGCGTCAAGCTCGCGGGCGCGCTGGAGCGCTACCCGATCGACATCGAGGACCATGTCTGTCTCGACGTCGGCGCGTCCACCGGCGGCTTTACCGAGGTGCTGCTGGCAAACGGCGCGAGCCTGGTGTTCGCCATCGATGTCGGCACCAGCCAGCTGCATGCCTCGCTGCGCGATCATCCCAAGATCGTGTCGATGGAGGAGACCGACATTCGCAGCTATGAGGGCAAGCGACTGCCGGCGCGGCCCGATGTCGTCGTCATCGATGTTAGCTTTATTTCGCTGAAGACGGTGCTGCCCGTGGCGCTGTCGCTCGCGGCTGCGCCGATGAGCCTGCTCGCACTGATCAAGCCGCAGTTCGAGGCGGACCGGAAGCACAACAAGAAGGGCATCATCCGTGATGCCGCGGTGCATCGGGAGATTTGCGACGACATCGCGGCCTTTGCCGCGTCGCTCGGCTGCACCGACATCGCGGTGTTTCCCTCCTCGATCGCGGGCGGCGACGGCAACATCGAATTCTTCCTGGGCGCGCGCCGTGGTTGAACGCGTCACGATCGATCATGTCGGCCATCGCGGCGATGGCGTCTCGCTGACGACCGGCGATGCGGTCTATGTGCCCTACACGCTTGGCGGCGAGAGTGTCGAGGTGGACCATGTCGCCGGCCATCCCGACCGCCGCAAGCTGCTCGCGGTCGACGTCGCAAGCCCCGAGCGCGTTGAGCCGTTCTGTCCGCATTTCGGCATCTGCGGCGGCTGCGCCATCCAGCATTGGGCGGCCGAGCCCTATCACGCGTGGAAACGCAGCATCGTGGTCGAGACGCTGGCGCAGGCCGGCATCGATTGTGAGGTGGCGCCGCTGGTCGATGCCCATGGCGCCGGCCGCCGGCGCGTCACGCTACACGGAAGGTTCGGCACGCATAACGTTCTGAAGGTCGGCTTCTCGGCCGCAAGCTCGCACGACGTGATCCCGATCCATCGCTGCCCGATCCTCGATCCCGCGCTCGACGGCGCGCTCGATGCCGCCTGGGCGCTCGCGGAGCCGCTGACGTCAAAAATGCCGGTAACGAAGCCGCTCGACATTCAGGTCACTGCCACTGCCAGCGGCCTCGATGTCGACGTGCGCGGCTCCGGCCCGCTGCCGACGCCGCTGGTCACAGCGCTGTCGCGCGTCGCCGAGCAGCATCGCCTGGCGCGGCTGACGCGGCATGGCGAGCTGGTGCTGCAACGCCTACCGCCAACGTTAAGGATGGGCCGTGCCGAAGTGACACTGCCGCCGGGCTCGTTCCTGCAGGCAACGGTGGCGGGCGAAGAGACACTCGCTGCACTCGTTGCCGCGCGTGTCGGCAAGGCGAAGGAGGTTCTCGACCTCTTCTGCGGCGTCGGCCCGTTCGCATTGCGGCTCGCCGAGAAGGCTCGCGTCACCGCTTACGACAACGACGCCGGCGCGATCGCCGCGCTCGCGAAGGCCGCGCGCACGCCGGGGCTGAAGCCGATCAGGTGCGAGCCGCGCGACCTGTTCCGCCGTCCGCTGGTGCCGCCGGAGCTGCGCGATTTCGATGCCGTGGTGTTCGATCCTCCGCGCCAGGGCGCACAGGCGCAGGCGCTGAAACTCGCGGCGAGCAAGGTGCCTGTCGTGATCGCGGTGTCCTGTAACGCCGCCACCTTCGCCCGCGACGCGCGGCTGCTGATTGACGGTGGTTACAAGATCGACGCAGTGGTCCCGGTCGACCAGTTCCGTCATACGCCGCATGTGGAGTTGGTGGCGCGATTTTCGCGATGAAGTCCTAACGCCGAAGCGCCCCGAGCGCCGGCGACTCGCCGGGCAGCATGTCCGACCTGATATCGCTGTCCATGCGGCCCGAGCCTCGCTGGGTGAAACCGGCCCCGAACGACAGGCTGAGGTTCGACGTCGGCTTGAATTCGACACCGGCAAATCCGCCGTAGCCGGGCGCAGCGCCGGAGGTCAGCGGCGCAACCGAACTGCCGATGCCGCTGCCGTATTTCAGCGTGTCGAAGCCGGCAAAGAACGTCACGGGCATACCGCCCGCGCTCTTCATGTTGTAGCCGAACTGCGTGCTGTCGTAGGACAGCGCGCTAAAATTGCCGGCTGGTCCAGTCTGATTGAGGCCGCTCCAATTGAGGTTGCCGCGTTGGCTGCCGACAAAGAAGCCGTTCGCAAAATTGGTGCGCCCGCTGGCATCGAAGCTCGGAAAATTGCCGTAGGTATCGGAGCCCTGGCCGGCGCTGCCGCCAAAGCCGAAAGCTCCGCCCGGTATCCAATAACTCAGCGGCGCAACTTGCGCATGAACCGGTGTTCCACCGAGGCAAAGCACGGCGAAGAGAGCTGCGATACCGCAAGAACCTGCAAGGCGAGACATTCAGGCTTCCGTCGAAAAGGTTCCCGATTATACCTCCGGGATCGCGCGAATGCCAGCGGAGGCGCGCTGGACATCGCTCAATCCAGTTCCAGGACTAGGTCTTGCCGACGCATTGAACCTCCCCGGCGCCGGATTGACCCACATAGAGGACGCACATGCTCAGGCCGCGGCTTTGATCACGAAGGCCTTGTGTGGTCCGCAGCGCGCAATTGCGCAGACCCTTGAAAATGCCCAACGTTAGTATGGAGGCTGTCATGGAGGTCAATTCCGACAGGTTGAATGCCTTTATGGGCAAGATGGTGACCGAGTTCGGCGCGGCGATGAATGCATCACTGGTCCTGCTCGGCGACAAGCTCGGTCTCTACCGTACCCTCGCCGCCAAGGGACCGATGAACTCATCCGAGCTCGCGAGCGCCACCGGAACGGCGGAGCGCTATGTGCGCGAATGGCTGTCGAGCCAGGCCGCGTCCGGGTACGTCGAATATGATTCCGCATCCGGAAAATTCTCGATGCTGCCGGAGCAAGCGATGGCGCTCGCCGACGAGGACAGCCCGGTCTTTCTCGGCGCGTTCGGCAACGTCATCGCCTCGACCTTTCTCGACGAGCCGAAGATCTCGGATGCATTCAAGTCCGGTAAAGGCGTCGGCTGGAACCGGCGCAGCGAGTGCCTGTTCTGCGGCACGGCCCGCTTCTTCCGCACCGGCTACATGCATCATCTGGTGCAAGAGTGGCTGCCTGCGCTCGACGGTGTCGTGGACAAGCTGAAGCGTGGTGCCAAGGTCGCCGATGTTGGCTGCGGGCACGGCATCTCGACGCGGCTGATGGCGGAGGCCTTCCCGAATTCGCGCTTTTATGGCTTCGACTATCACGAGGGCTCGATCGATGCGGCGCGCAAGACGGCAGCCGAGGCCAAGCTCGGCGATCGCGTCAGCTTCGCGGTTCACTCAGCCAAGACCTATCCGGCCGACGGATACGATCTCGTCTGCTTCTTCGATTGCCTGCACGACATGGGCGATCCCGTTGGCGCCATCAGCCACGTGCGTCAAACCATGGCGAAGGACGGCACCTGCATGCTGGTCGAGCCATTCGCGGGCGACCGCCTCGAGGACAATCTCAACCCGGTCGGGCGCGTCTACTATGCGGCGTCGACCATGATCTGCACGCCGGCCTCGCTCGATCAGGAGGTGGGCCTCGCACTCGGCGCGCAAGCCGGCGAGGCAAGGCTGCGCAAGGTCGCCAGCGAAGGCGGTCTGTCGCGCTTCCGCCGCGCCGCCGAAACACCCTTCAACCTGATCCTGGAGGCCCGGATCTGATCTTGCATCGGAAGCCGTAGCGGAAGCCCCGAACGACAGCGTGCCCCCGCTGCCTCCGCTTGCGGAGAAATAGCGAAGGGTGGGCTTAGCGTTACGTCGAGTGCAAATCTATCACCGTCACCCTGAGGTGGCCGCTTCTTCAGCGGCCCTCGAAGGGCAACGGCCCGGCTGCATCGCGGCCGTGCATCCTTCGAGGCTCCCATGCGCCGCTTCGCGCCGCATGGTCGCACCTCAGGATGACGGAGTTAGCAATCGCGAGCGCGCTGAGACAGTGCGGCAGCCCAACCGCGTCCGGCTCATGCCGTGCGGTCCACCGAGGATGACGAATCCGCCGGCGGATATTTCGTCACCGGCACCATGAAGGACTTCATGCCGACCTGGTAGATGATCTTGCCGTTCTGCCCGTCATCCGTCGCGATTTGCGCCTGGCCGAACATGATGACGTTCTTGTAGACGATGCCGGTGCCCTGGCGGGTGATGCCGTCGGTGGTGACGCTGACCTGGGCTTCATTGCCGTTGACGGCAAGCACGCGAAAACTCGCGCTCTTGCCGTTGTCGCTGGAATAGCCGCCCCAGCTTCCCATCAGGCGGCTGTCGGAGGCCGGCGGCGCCTGTTTCGCCAGCGTCGCGGTCTGCTTGCCGGCGCCGCCCGCGGAGAACAACAGCACCAGGTTCTTGCCGTCCTTGGTTCCGACCGTCACCGAACCGAAGGTGATGAGCGAGCCGCTGATCTGGGCGAAACCACGCTCGGTGTGCCCGTTATGGGTGTACTCGACCTGTGCGCGGCTGCCGCGGATGTTCACGACCTTGAAGCCGACGGGCTGATTGTTGCCCGCCCAATTGCCTTTCCAATCACCGAGCAGAGCGCTCTGGTGATACATCCGCTCATTGGCGGGCGAAATCTGGCTGGTGCTCTGCGAGACGATGGACATGGACCTGCCCGGAAGCAGCGTCAGAAACATTCAGAAACAATTCGAGTAGGACCATGCCACAGTTAACGAGCCGTTAATTTCGAACGCGTGACACGATGAGGCAAACGGTCTCATCGGGATGAGCCTTTAGCGGCCCCAGCGGTCCGACCAGATTTTCTCGCCAATCAGGCAGCTCACGCGCGGCTCCTTGTCCTTCTCCGCAACATGTACGACCGGGCGGTCTGGCGTGCGACCGGCGACTTCCAACAGGAGCTTGGTGCGGATCGCCTCCTTGAACTTGTCGCGATCCTTGATCGCGACCACGAACGAGCCGGGACCGCCAACGACGCAATCTTCGTAGTAGTAATCGAGATTGTCGATATCCATGGTCGAATAGGACGGCTCCTTGACCATGATCGGCAGGCCGTTGATGACGATGCCTTTCTCGAGCGCGGCGTCACGCGCCACGGTGACCGGGCCACCATTGTTGTTGGGACCGTCGCCGGAGATGTCGATGACGCGGCGAATTCCGTGATAGGGATCCTCATCGAACAGCGGCATCGCAAATCCGATCGCACCGGAGATCGAGGTGCGCGAGGCGCGGCGGATCGGCGTCCTCAATATCTCGGTGGCAACCGCGTCCGCAGTCTCGGGTCCGTCGATCAGGCGCCAGGGGATGATGATCTTCTGGTCGTTGGAGGCGGCCCATTCGAAATAGGTCACCGCGATCCTGCCGTTGGGGCCGGCCTTCAATGCTTGCAGGAACTCCTTCGACTGGATCGCCTGCGCATAGCCTTCGCGCTGGATCGCGAGCTCGTCCATGTCCATGGAGTAGGAGACGTCGACCGCGAGGATCAGCTCGACATCGACCGACTGCGCATCGCCGTCGGCGGCTTGCCGCTGATGTGTTGACGGTTCGAATTTTGGCGGTTCAAATTTAGGACTTGGTGCCGCGATGCCCGCGACATCCCCTCCGGCAAGCACGCCGGCCACCAGCACAGCCCCGATCGAGAACAGCAACCGCATCGCAGTCTCCCGTCGTATGACGCGATGGTGACATGCAAACGTCTTGCCGCAAAGCGCGAAGATCGCTTGTGCTTCACATTCAGGTTAGAGATTTGCAGGTTACAGATTTGCAGGTTGGAGTTTGCGAGTCAGGGTTTTCCTGCGTTGCGCGAAACCGCCGCCATGTCGCCACGCTTGCGCCGCCACGCGTCCACGCCATTGGACAGAGCGCCTCGCCTACTTGTTCCCTGTGATTTCCATGCTAGGCTGACCACACAGATGGGGATGGAGTCCCCCGACAACCGCCCGGCGGTCGCATGACCGTAGTGGGCTGATGACTCCTGCTCGAGGTGAGGCAATCAGCCTTTGCCTTTGGCGGGAGCATGGACAAACCCGCCGCTGGCGGGTTTTTTGTTGTCTGAAACGAAGGCGAGGGACGTGACGACGACCACATCGAATGCTGCGCGCACCAGGCTACCCAGGGGAATCTGGGTGCTCGGCTTCGTCTCGATGCTGATGGACGTCTCCTCCGAGATGATCCACGCGCTGCTGCCGGTCTATCTCGTCACGGTGCTCGGCGCCTCCACGCTGACCGTCGGCTTCATCGAGGGCATCGCGGAGGCGACCGCCTCGATCACGAAAATCTTCTCCGGAGCGCTGTCGGACTGGCTCGGCCGCCGGAAGCTGCTAGCGGCCCTCGGCTATGGGCTGGCCGCGGTGACAAAACCGCTGTTCCCGCTCGCGCCCAGCGTCGGCTGGCTGGTGGCGGCGCGCTTCATCGACCGCGTCGGCAAGGGCATTCGCGGCGCACCGCGCGATGCGCTGATCGCCGACATTGCGCCCGCGGGCTCACGCGGCGCGAGCTTTGGCTTGCGGCAATCGCTCGACACCATCGGCGCTTTCGTCGGACCGCTCGCCGCGATCGGCCTGATGTGGTGGACGGCGGACAATTTTACCGCGGTGTTCTGGGTGGCCGTGGTGCCGGCGTTTTTGTCGTTCGGCTTGATTGCGCTTGCGGTGAACGAACCGGAGCCGGACGCAAGCCGGGAACCGGCAAAAAATCCGCTCAACATCGCCGCGATGCGGCAACTCGGACCCGTGTACTGGCGCGTCGTCGCGGTCGGAATCGTCTTCACGCTCGCGCGCTTCAGCGAAGCGTTTCTGATCTTGCGCGCCCAGAATATCGGCCTCAACGCGATGTGGGTGCCGGCGGTGCTGGTGCTGATGAATATCGCCTACGCACTGTCGGCCTACCCGGCCGGCGTGCTGTCGGACCGGATCAACCGGACCGCCCTGCTCGCACTCGGTCTCGTCTTCCTCGCGGGCGCTGATCTCGCGCTCGCGCTGCTGCCGAGCCTTGCGGGCCTCACGCTCGGCGTCGTGCTGTGGGGATTGCACATGGGCTTGACGCAGGGGTTGCTCTCGGCGCTGGTCGCCGATAATGCACCGCCCAGCCTGCGCGGCACCGCGTTCGGCTATTTCAACCTGTTCACGGGCCTCGCACTGCTGGCCGCGAGCGTGATCGCGGGCGCGCTGTGGGACGCCTACGGTCCGGCCGGCACATTCCTCGCAGGGCTCGGGTTCGCGCTGGTCGCGCTCGCGGGATTACTCGCGACCGGCAATGGTCTGGCAGCGGAGCGCAAGTGATGACGGGGGGCGAAATATCGTGCTGAGCGGAGTGATCGCGATCGTGATCGGCAGCATCCTCGGCGGCTGCGCGCGCTATTTCGTCTCCGGGGCGATCGCGCGGCGGCTGGGCGAGACGTTTCCCTGGGGCACCATGACCATCAATGTCAGCGGCGCCTTCTTGATCGGCATCTTTGGCGCGCTGGCAACGCATCCCGGCTCGGTCTTCGCCTCGCCCAATCCGTGGCTGTTCGCGGTGACCGGCTTCCTCGGCTGCTACACCACGGTCTCCTCGTTCAGCCTGCAAACGCTGACGCTCGCCCGCAACGGCGAGCCGCTCTCTGCGTTCGGCAACATCGCCTTCTCGGTCGGGCTGTGCCTCTTCGCCGTCAGTTGCGGCTTCTTCCTCGCCGACGGCTTGGGAGGCTAGAGGCGGATGAAATTGCCCTCCTTCACCGACCGCTGGCCCGGCGCGAAGCTTTATGCCTGGGTTTCCTTCGGAAGCATCCTTGGCGGGCTGGCGCGCTATTTCGTCTCGCTTGTGCTCGACACCGGCCCGGGCTTTCCGTTCGCGACGCTGTTCATCAACGCCACCGGATCCATGATCATCGGCTTCTATGCGACGTTGACCGGTCCTGACGGCCGCGTGCTGGCGCGGCCCGAGCATCGGCAGTTCGTCATGACCGGCTTCTGCGGCGGCTACACCACCTTCTCGGCCTTCAGCCTGGAAACCTTCCGCCTGTTCCATGGCGGCATGAAATTGACCGCGCTTTCCTATGTCGCAGCGTCCGTCGTCTGCTGGCTGGTGTCGGTGTGGTTCGGCCATATGATGGCGAGCCGCTACAACCGCTTGAAAAGGAGCTGACCATGCAAATTCCCAATCACGCGGTCTCGCTCCGGATTTTCATCGGCGAGAGCGACCATTTCGACGGCAAGCCGCTCTATGAAGCAATTGTGATGAGAGCGCGCGAACAGCACCTCGCCGGCGCCACCGTGCTGCGCGGCCCCATGGGCTTCGGCAAGTCGAGCCGGCTGCACACCTCGAAGATCCTGCGGCTGTCGGAGGATCTGCCGCTGCTGATCGAGATCGTCGACAGCGAGGACAACATCAACGCATTCCTGCCCATCCTGGATGGCATGATGTCGAGCGGGCTGATCACCTTGGAGAAGGTGCAGGTCCTGCAATATGGTAAGAAGGCCGCGAGCTGATCGCAGGCAGGAACCCAAGCCCGTCGTTTCCGGGAGGCGGAATGAACGACACCGTCACCACACCGAAAACCAGGACCAAGACCAGGACCAAGACCAAGGTCGAGCGGCCAAAGCTGCACAAGGTCATCCTGATCAACGACGACTACACGCCGCGTGAGTTCGTCACCATGATCCTCAAGGCCGAATTCCGCATGACCGAGGATCAGGCCTACAAGGTCATGATCACCGCGCACAAGCTGGGCGCCTGCGTCGTCGCCGTCTTCACCAAGGACGTCGCCGAAACCAAGGCCACCCGCGCCACCGATGCTGCCCGCACCAAGGGCTATCCGCTGCTGTTCACGACCGAGCCGGAGGAATAGGCAGCTAGCTGCGACCGGGACGGGAGCGCACTACCTTGCGCGGATTGCTCGCGGGCGGATGCTCCTGAACGTGCGTCCAGAACGCTTCGGCCGCCGGCGTCAGTCGCGATCGCGGGCGGAACACGTGGATCTCGATCGGTATCTCCCACTCCTGTCCGCCGGCCTTCACCAGCTCGCCCGATGCGAGCTGATCGGCGATCAGGCTTTGCGGGAGCCAGGCCATGCCGCGGCCGGCCTGGACCATGGTGACGAGAAGTTTTGCAAGATGTGACGTGAAAGCGGGCTTCAGCTGCGCCCGCAACGGCGAGGTCGAGCGGACCGCGTCGAGGATCTTTCCCATTCCGGATTCCTGACGGTAGCTCAGGACCTGCACCGGCGCGGTTTCCGTTCCCGGCAGCTTGAAGCGCGGAGCCTTGCCTGATCGCGACATCGGCACGGAGGCCGGGATCAGGCAGTCGTCGCCGACATGAGCCGAGCGGAATTGCGAGGTCGTCAACGCTGTGACGACGGCGGGATGATGGTGGCACAGCAAGAAGTGCACCTCGCCCGCCAGCAGCATGCGCTCGCACGCCTCCATGTGGTTGGCGACGAGCTGCACGTTCGGCACGAACGACAGCGTCGCCTCGACCTGGCGCAGCCAATCCGGAAAGAACGTCAGCGACAGCGCATTGGTCGATGCGAATTTCAGCACGTCGGAGGCGCCGCGCGCGAGCTCCTGCGCCTCCAGTCGGCCGGCGGACAGGCGGCGGATGATATCCTCGGCAGTAAGGCGGAACGCATCACCGGCAGGCGTGAGGCTGACAGCATGCGTCGTGCGCTCGAACAGCGCCGCTCCGGCCCACACTTCCAGCGCCTTGATCCTGCGGCTCAGCGCGGGCTGCGACGAATTCCGCTGCTCGGCTGCGCGCGAAAAGCTGCGGGTCGACGCCACCGCGATGAAATCGTGCAGCCAGTTGATCTCCATCGCGTCCATCCTGCTTATGCAAATTCTGCATAATCATATCATGAGGTGACATTGGATTTCCAGAAGCCGGGCCGGCACGCTCGAAGAAAGTCAGATTTTCATTTGGGAGGCGGAATGTCCGGGCGCACGCTCTATGACAAGCTGATCGACGCGCATGTGGTGCGCAAGCTCGACGATGACGGACTCGTGTTGCTCTATGTCGATCGCACCGTGCTCAACGAATATACCAGCCCCCAGGCCTTTGCCGGCCTGCGCGCCGCCGGGCGCAAGGTGTGGAATCCGTCCGCCGCGCTGATGGTGGTCGATCACGTCAATCCAACCGCGGCCCGCCGTACGCGCGAGATGCCGGACGCCGACGCCGCGCGGCAGGTCGATTATTTCGCCGACAATGCGCGCGATTTCGGCATCGAATATTTCGACATCCTCGATCCGCGCCAGGGCATCGAGCACGTCGTCGCCCCCGAGCAGGGACTGGTCACGCCGGGCATGGTGATCG
Source organism: Bradyrhizobium ganzhouense (assembly GCF_049949285.1). Taxonomy (NCBI): domain Bacteria; kingdom Pseudomonadati; phylum Pseudomonadota; class Alphaproteobacteria; order Hyphomicrobiales; family Nitrobacteraceae; genus Bradyrhizobium; species Bradyrhizobium ganzhouense. The sequence continues at coordinate 2,738,500 of NZ_CP181318.1, read as the reverse complement.
CAGCCGGCGACAGCCACACCACGGCTTACGGAGCCTTCGGCGCGCTCGGCTACGGCATCGGCACCTCAGATATCGAGCATTATCTGGCGACCTCGACGGTGCGCTATCGCCGGCTGAAGACGATGCGCATCCATGTGACCGGACGCCCGCCGCTCGGGGTGACGCCGAAGGACATCGTCATGGAGATCATCCGCCGCATCGGCGCCGATGGAGCCGCCGGCTATGCAGTGGAGTTCGCCGGCCCCGCCGTGACCGAGATGAGCGTCGAGGGACGCATCGTGATGTCGATCATGATCGTCGAGGCCGGTGCACGCGGCGTCGTCATCGCGCCCGACCAGAAGGTGCTCGACTATCTCAAGGGGCGGCCACGCACGCCGAAGGGCGAGATGTGGGACCACGCCGCGAAAGCCTGGTTGCAGCTTCGCTCCGCTTCCGACGCCCGCTTCGACCGGGAAATGACGATTGATGCCGGCGATGTCGCGCCGCTGGTGACGTGGGGCACGAGTCCGGACCAGGCGATCGCCGTAACCGATCGCGTGCCGGATCCCGACGGCAATGCCTCCGCCGATCGCAAGGCCGCCGCCGTGCGCGCACTCACCTATATGGGCCTGACGGCGGGAACGCCGATCCAGTCGGTGCCGATCGATTTCGCCTTCATCGGCTCGTGCACCAATTCGCGCATCGAAGATTTGCGCGATGCGGCGCGCGTGTTCAGAGGTCGCCACGTCGCATCTGGCGTTCGCGCCATCGTCGTTCCCGGCTCGACGCAAGTCCGCGCGCAGGCCGAGGCGGAGGGGATCGCCAAAATCCTGATCGATGCGGGCGTGGAGTGGCGGCAATCGGGCTGCTCGATGTGCCTTGCGATGAACGACGACATTCTCGCGCCGGGCCAGCGCTCGGCCTCCTCGACCAACCGCAATTTCGAGGGCCGCCAGGGGCCCGGCGCGCGCACGCATCTGATGAGCCCCGCGATGGTCGCGGCCGCCGCGGTCACGGGCCGCATCACCGATGTTCGCGACCTGATCGGAGGAGATGTGCCATGACACCGTTCCATCGTGTCTCCGGCGCCGCCGCGCCGATGACGACGCCCAATATCGACACCGACGTGATCATGCCGAAAATGTTCCTGAAGGGCGTCGACCGGAGCGGCCTCGGCGACGGCGCGTTCAACCTGCTCCGGTTCATCGCCGGGAAGCCGAACCCGGATTTCGTGCTCAACAAGGACGGCTATCGCGACGCCTGCTTCCTCGTCGTCGGTCCGAATTTCGGTTGCGGATCGAGCCGCGAGCACGCCGTCTGGGGCCTTCAGCAACTCGGCATCCGCGCCCTGATCGGCACCAGCTTCGCCGGGATCTTCAACGACAATTGCGCCAACAACGGCCTGCTGACGATCAGTCTCGATGCCGCGACGATCGGCACGCTCGCCGACATCGTCGCGAGCCCTGCGAGCAACCGCCTCACTGTCGACCTCGAACAGCAGACCGTCCGCGTCGAAGGCGGCGGCACCATCCCGTTCGCGATCGAGCCCGAGCGGAAGGAAGCGTTCCTAACCGGGCGCGATGCCATCAGCTCGACGTTGGTCTTTGCCGATGACATCCGCGCCTTCGAGGCGCGGCACCGGTCGGACAATCCCTGGTTCTGAGGGACCGGCACACAAACAAGCACAAAACGACAGAGGGAGGCATTCTTGACCGACACCACCATCAAGCTCGCGGAGACGACGCAGCCATCCGCGCTCGCGGCACTCAAGATCGGCCCGCTGCCAATCACCGTCTATGTTCCCGCTGCGCTCGTTTGCGCCGCCGCGGTCTATTCCGGAAGGCTGCCCAACGACGTTATCGGCGGTCTCTCGGTGCTGATGTTGCTCGGCTTCCTGCTCGGCAAGCTTGGCCAGACTATTCCGCTTCTGAAGCGGATCGGCGGCACGGCGATCATGTGCCTGTTCGTGCCGGCCGCGCTGGTCGCCTATGGCCTGATGCCGGAGACGGCGCTGAAGGCGATCACGACGACGTTCCGCACCGCTAATTTCCAGTATTTCTTCATCGCCTGCCTCGTCGCCGGCTCGATCCTCGGCATGCCGCACCGCGTCCTGGTCCAGGGTTTCTTGCGGATGTTCGTGCCGCTGCTGGTCGGCACGCTCTGCGCCATCGCCATCGGCATCACGATCGGACTGCTGTTCGGCCACAACCCGAAAGAGACTTTTTTCTTCGTGATCATCCCGATCATCGGCGGTGGCCTCGCCGAGGGCGTGCTGCCGCTGTCCATTGCCTATTCTGAAATGCTGCACCGGCCGCAGGCCGAGCTCGTGGCGCAGATGGTGCCTGCGGCGCTGCTCGGCAACGTCGTCGCCATCGTCGCGGCTGGACTTCTCGCTCGCCTCGGCGAAAAACGGCGCGATCTCAGCGGCCACGGCATGCTGGTGAAAACGGGCGATGACGACATCCTGGGCCCCGCGCGATCCGACCATCCGATTGATCTCGGCCTGTTAGGCGCCGGCATCGTGCTGTCCTGTGTGCTGTTCGTGCTCGGTATGCTGCTCGCGCCCTCAACCGGCATTCCCGGCCCGATCCTGATGATCATCGCAGCGGTCGCGCTCAAGCTGACAAAGCTGCTACCGGCCGAGATGGAGCTCGGCGCCTACCAGATCAACAAATTCATGTCGACCAATCTCACCTTCGCGATCCTGGTGGCGATGGGCACGCTGCTGGTGTCGTGGCAGCAGTTCGTGGCGTCATTCAATCCCGGCTACATCGCGGTCTGCACGACGACGGTGCTGGCGATGGTGGCGTCCGGCTTCTTCGTCGGCAAATGGCTGAACATGTATCCGGTCGAGGCCGCGATCGTCACCGCCTGTCATTCCGGACTCGGCGGCACCGGCGACGTCGCCATTCTCGGCGCTGCGGACCGCATGGGGCTGATGGCCTTCGCCCAGATCGCAACCCGCGTCGGCGGCGCCATCATGATCGTGATCGCGACACTGGCGATGAAGATCGCGTATTAGGGCCTGCACACGGCGGCCGGCGTTGCCCCACAACGCCGGCTAATCCTTGAGGCGCGCCATGATGATTTCGTCGTGATAGGTGCCGTCGACCAGGATCGCCATCCGCTTGATGCCCTCCTCGACGAACCCGACCTTGCGATAAAGGGCGGCAGCGGCGGTGTTGGTCGCGAAAACGCCGAGCTCGATGCGCCGGAAGCCGAACACATCTGCCGCCTGAACGGCCTGCCGCAACAGCCGCTCGCCAAAGCCTTTGCCACGGAACTCCGGTACGAGCCCCATGAAGAGATCGCCGACATGCGCCGAGACGGCGCGGCTGGCGGGCGGCACGTTGCACCATCCAACCACGGCGCCGCCGACGACGGCGACGACCTGCGGGTAGCCGCGCTCGACATTGCGCGCAACGAAGGTGCGGACCTGCTCGATCGGCGGCGCCTCCACCAGCGCGATGTATTTGCGTTCGCGGGCGACGATGTCGACGGCCGCACGAAAGGCGTCGGTATCGGCGACCTGGATCTGGCGGAATTCGACGGTCATCAGCAGTCTCGTCGCATCAAGCCATCACCACGGGCGTCTCCTCGGCAAGCCCGTACACGCGCTGCACCTTGGAGAACCCCGCGATCGGAAAATCGCCGAGCTCGCGCCAGTCATGGCGGCAGATCCTGGCAAAGCCCTCCGACACCACAACCGTCCGTCCCAGGCGGCCCGCGATCTTCTCCAGCCGCGCGGCAAGATTGACGGCCGGGCCGATGCAGGTGAAGTCGAGCCGGTTGCCGCCGCCAATATTGCCGTAGAGGATGTTGCCGACATGCAGCGCGACGCCGAAACGGAAGCGCTCGATGACGTCGCCGACCGGGTGGGCAAGCGCATCGACGCTGGCGCGGGCTTCGCGTGCGGCTTCCAGCACGCGCGTGCAGACATGGGTGGCATCGCCGACATATTCGTCGATCGGGAACACCGCGAGCAGGCCGTCGCCCATGAATTTCAGGACTTCGCCGCCATGGGCGCGGATCGCGGTGACTTGGCAGTCGAAATAGCGGTTCAGGATATCGACCACAGTCTCGGCCGGCAGCCGGTCCGACAGCGCCGTGAAGCCGCGCAAATCCGACAGCCAGATCGCGGCCTGCATGGTGTCGTTGTGGCCACGGCGGATCTGACCGCCGAGGATGCGCGCACCGGCGCGGTTGCCGACATAGGTGTCGAGCAGCATCGAGGCCGTGCGGCGCAGGGTGACGATCTCGCTGACGCGGGCGAGCGGCGCGACGATGGAGCGGATCGTCGCGATGTCCTCCTCGCTGAAGCCGCCGGGATGCCGCGTGGTCCAGCTGATGGCGTGGATCGAGCCGTCGAGAAAGCGCATCGGCGTCGCGATGTAGTCGGTGACGCCTTCGGCGCGCATGTCTGCCAGGAACGGAAACCGTTTGGTGTCGATATCGTCGATACGTCCCCTGACTTCCAGCCCCTCCTCGAACACGATCTTCAGCGGGCTCCGCGCAAATTCGGGCGTATCCAGGATCTCGAAATCGACGGTGCCGATCTCGACCTCCTCGCCCTGCCGCCAGATGAAGTTGCGGCCGAAGATTTCCGGATGCAGCGTGCGGATGAAGACGCCGAACCGCCACAGCGGCAGGCCGGCCGCGACCAGTTGCTCGCAGGCGTCCGCAATCATCTCCGCCGGCCCCCGCGACGACCTGGCGCCGTCGATCAGCCAGTTGATGATGCGCTGAAGCTCGGAGTTCTGCATGGGTGCATTTGCCGACGAAGTTGTGGGATCGTCAAGCTGCGCGGTAGGCTGGTGCCCTTGGCGCTAGCGCCAGCGCCCCACCTGCCCGCGGTCGCGCAGGAAATGGTCAGCCAGCACGCAGGCCATCATGGCCTCGCCAACCGGGACGGCGCGGATGCCGACGCAGGGGTCGTGACGGCCTTTCGTAAAAATCTCGGTGTCGGCGCCTTTGCGATCGACCGTGAGGCGCGGCTGCAGGATCGACGAGGTCGGCTTCACGGCAAAGCGCACCACGATCGGCTGTCCCGTGGAGATGCCGCCCAGAACGCCGCCGGCGTGGTTGGACAGGAAGCGCGTGCCGTCATTGCCGGTGCGCATCTCGTCCGCGTTCTCCTCGCCGGTGAGCTCGGCGGCGCCAAAGCCGGCGCCGATCTCGACGCCCTTCACCGCGTTGATGGTCATCATCGCGCCCGCCAAATCGGAATCGAGCTTGGCGTAGATCGGGGCGCCAAGTCCTGCCGGCACGCCCTCGGCGACGATTTCGAGCACGGCGCCGATCGAAGAGCCGCTCTTGCGGATGCCGTCGAGATAGGTCTCGAAGAACGCGGCCTTGTCCTTGTCGGGACAGAAGAACGGATTTTTGGCGACCTCGTCCCAATCCCACTTCGCGCGGTCGATCTTGTGCGGCCCGATCTGCACCAGCGCGCCGCGCACCTTCACGTCGGGCAACACCTTTCGCGCGATCGCACCGGCGGCGACGCGCATTGCGGTCTCGCGCGCCGAGGAGCGGCCGCCGCCGCGATAGTCGCGCAGGCCGTACTTCGCTTCATAGGTGAAGTCGGCGTGACCGGGGCGAAACTTGTCCTTGATCTCCGAATAGTCCTTGGAGCGCTGGTCGGTGTTCTCGATCAGGAGCCCGATCGGGGTCCCTGTCGTGACCTGCACGCCGGTCTCGGGGTGCGCCATCACGCCAGACAGGATCTTCACCTGATCCGGCTCCTGGCGCTGGGTCGTGAAGCGCGACTGCCCCGGCTTGCGGCGATCGAGGTCCTGCTGAATGTCGGCCTCGGTGAGCGGGATCATCGGCGGGCAGCCGTCGACCACGCAGCCGATCGCCATCCCATGGCTCTCGCCAAAGGTGGTGACGCGGAACATGTGGCCGAAGGTGTTGAAGGACATTGCTGCTCGCTGGCTCGGTTCCGGCGTGTGGTAACGCGCGGGGGGCCGGGGGTCAAACCCGCATGCCGCCTTAACTATACTTCTCCAGCTGCCCGTCCCGGAACACATAGACGGCGCCCTGCTCGATATAGAGCTCGGCGGCGCTGGCCGGCGTCTCCAGGCCGAGCGAAACCATCAGGGCCCGGCAGGTGCCGCCGTGGGCGACCGCGACGGTGTCAGTCCGAAGCTCGTCGTACCAGGCGCGGACGCGGACCTGAACATCGGCATAGGTCTCGCCGCCTGCGGGCCCCACCGTCCATTTGTCGGCGAGGCGCCTGGCATAGATGTCGGGGTCGGTTGCCTCGCTCTCGGGCAGCGTCAGCCCCTCCCAGACACCGTAGCCGATCTCGCGCAGGCGATCGTCGAGCGCGTAGTCGGCGGGCAGCAATTCAAGCTTGCCGCGCGCGAGCTCCATGGTCATGCGCGCACGGCCGAGCGGGCTCGACACATAAGGCAGCGAAGCCTTGTCGCGGCCGTCGCGCTTGAAGAGGTCGGCGAGAATGAGGCCTGCCTGCACGGCCTGGCCGCGCCCGCGCGCATTCAGCGGAATGTCCCTGGTGCCCTGAAGCCGCCCGAGCGCATTCCACTCGGTCTCGCCGTGGCGAAGATAATAGATCGTGGGCGCGGGCATTGCTGGTCGTGGTCAGTCCTTCGGCGCGTCAGGTCGCATCATGCCCAGCACGTTGTAGCCGGAATCGACATGGTGGACTTCGCCGGTAACGCCGCGCGACATGTCCGACAGGAAATACACCGCGCTGTCGCCGACCTCCTCGATCGTCACGTTCCGCCGCAGCGGCGCGTTGACCTCGTTATATTTCAAGAGCAGGCGTGAATCGGCGATGCCGGCGAATGCCAGCGTCTTGATCGGGCCGGCCGAGATCGCGTTGACGCGGATCGCTTTCTCGCCGAGATCGGCGGCAAGATAACGCACGCTGGCTTCGAGCGCGGCCTTCGCCACGCCCATCACGTTGTAGCGCGGCATCCACTTCTCGGCACCGTAATAAGAGAGCGTGACGATCGAGCCGCCGTCGGTCATCAGCTTCTCGGCGCGCTGCGCGAGCGCGGTGAGCGAGTAGCAGGAGATCAGCATCGACTTGGAGAAGTTTTCCGGCGTGGTGTCGACATAGCGGCCGTCGAGCTGTTCGCCATAAGCGATCGCGTGCACGACGAAATCAATCTTGCCCCATTTTTCCTTGAGGGCATCGAAGGCCGCATCGATGGTCGCGGCGTCGGTGACGTCGCAGTGGCCGAGCACGAGCGCGCCGAGCTCGGCGGCGAGCGGCTCGACCCGCTTCTTCAGCGCATCGCCCTGGTAGGTGAGTGCGATCTCGGCGCCGGCCGCCTGGCATGCCTTGGCGATGCCCCAGGCGATCGAGCGGTTGTTGGCAACGCCGAGAATGACCCCGCGCTTGCCTTGCATCAGTCCTTGCATCAGACCTGAATTCTGCGCCATTTGCTAACGTCCTGTCTCTCGTTAACGTCTGGAGGTACACCAGCCCTCCCCTGCGGTACAGTCCTAATACGCGGCGTTAACGCTGTTTCCAGCGCCGGAATAGCCGTTCCGTTCGGGTGTTATGATCGTTGAGGCGCTCGCGCCTGATGTGAAGGACGTCCAGACGGCAATGAGTGCGTTTCGCCAGAGCGTGGAAGCCATGATCCCGGCGTTGCGCCGCTACGCCCGCGCGCTCACGCGCGATGCGGATGCGGCCGACGATCTGGTGCAGGACACGCTGGTGCGTGCGTTGCGTTCGGAGCGATTGTTTCTCGGAGGCGACGTCAGGAGCTGGCTCTACACGATCCTGACCAACCTCAACAAGAACCGGCGGCGGTCGCTGGCAAGGCGTCCGCAATTCATGCAGCTGACGGAGAACAACCCGGATGCCAGCGGGACGGAGGCCGAAGGACGCGACATCGAACGGGCACTCTCGACACTGGTCGAGGAGCAACGCTCGGTGCTGCTGCTGGTGATGCTGGAAGGCATGAGCTACCGCGAGGTCGCCGACATCCAGGGCGTGCCGATCGGCACCGTCATGTCCCGCCTGGCGCGCGCCCGCGCACACGTTAAAGCGTCGCTGGAGGGTGAGCGCCCGGCGCTCAGGCGGGTGAAATGATGGCAGGATTGATGCATCGCGCATGCCGCGTCCCCTGCACGGAGAGAGAAGCAGCGCAGTTGAACCGCGTCAGATATTTTGGGCCGCAGAGCCAGAGACGACCGATATGAACGACCACAGGATTTCAGTGACCGAAGACGAGTTGCACGCCTATGTCGACGACGAGCTGCCGGCCGAGCGCCGCGCCGACGTCGAGGCCTGGCTGGCCGCCCATCCCGAGGATTCCGAGCGGGTGCAATCCTGGCGCGCGATGGCCGAGATGCTGCACGCCCGCTACGACGGCGTCGCCCAGGAGCCGGTGCCGGCCCGGCTGGAGCTCGAGCGACTGGAGCGCCGTCCACGGCAATGGCTCTACGGCGCGGTTGCGGCTGCGCTGGTCGCTTTCGTCGCCGGCGGCGCGGCCGGCTGGGTGGCGCATGGCGCCGCCAACGCGCCCTCGACCTTCCAGAGCTTTACCGCGGATGCGCTCGATGCCCACCGCCTCTACGTCGTCGAGGTGCGCCATCCCGTCGAGGTCGGCGGCAACGAGCGCGACCACCTCCAGGCCTGGCTGACCCGGCGCTGCGGCTGGACCGTGTTCGCCCCCAATCTGGAGGCGAGCGGGCTGAAACTGGTCGGCGGCCGGCTGCTGCCGGGGCCGAATGGGCCGGCGTCCTTCCTGATGTATGAGGGCGCCTCCGGCGAGCGCTACACGATCTACACCTCCAAGACCGAGACCGGCGCGACGCAGATGCGATACGCCAAGGCGGACAAGGATGGGGCGCTGTTCTGGGCCGAGCGCGGCGTCGGCTACGTCGTCAGCGGCGGCGGCGCCGACCGCGACCGGCTGACCAAGGTGGCGCAGGCCGTGTACGACCAGGCAGAGAAGAACGGCGGCTGAACAACCGCACGAGCACGGTGCCTCGATTCCGTCATTGAAAATTTCGAATCAAGACATGTGTGCGTCTCATTATCGCACCGGGTGTTCACGCGATTATGAGCAGCGTTCGATCCGCCGATCGACGCGGGCGGCCTCGATTGGGGTTTTTGGTACCGCGCTGGTCCCCCTCTCGAGGCCGCACCTTTTTATCGGCTGTCCCGCCGGACAGCCGACACGTCGAGCATACGAGCCGAGAAGCGCGACCACGCTTCAGGCGTATGATGAGCATCATCTGCCGGAAGATGCCCTAGACGTTTAGGAGAACCCCTTCGGTTGGATCTCGCCCTAACCAAGCCCGCTACGTGGATTGTAGGGGTGTTGGTCCCGCCACTTTTCCATCAATGCTTCAAGCTCGGCGTCGTTCCCGTCCGGTAGCATAATCCTGATGGTGACGAAGAGATCCCCGGTTCCGCCAGATTTCGGCAAGCCCTTACCTTTGAGGCGGAAGGTCCGGCCGCTGGAGGTGTTTTTCGGGATCGACAATTCCACGGCATTGCCGAGCGTGGGCACGCGGACCTTGCCGCCGAGCACAGCCTCGTAGAGCGTGACCGGCAGATCGATCCGCAGATCCGCACCCTCAATCTTGAAGAACGGATGCGGCGCGATGCCGATGGTAATCAGGAGATCGCCGGGCGGATGGCCGTGGGCGGTCTCACCCTGGCCGCGCAGCCGCATCTGTTGACCTTCGACGACGCCCGCCGGAATCTTGACGTTGAGTTCCTTGCCATTGGGCAGCCGGACGCGCTTGTCGCCACCCTTGACCGCTTCTTCCAGCGAGACGGACATGGCGACGTTGACGTCGAGATCGAGCCCGACCCCGCCGGTGTCGAATTCGAACTGGGCACCGCCGCCGGCCCCGGGGCGCGCCCCGCGCACCCCGCCGCCAAACATGCTGTTGAGGATGTCCTCGAACGCGCCGGCGCCCTGGCCGGGGCCTGCCCCGCCACTACGGAAATTGTAGCTCTCGAACCCGCCGGGACCCGCGCGACCGCGCGGCCCGCCGCCACCCGGAAACCCCTGGAAGCGCGGCTTGCCATCGGCGTCGATCTCGCCGCGGTCGAACTGCTTGCGCTTGTCCTCGTCGCCGATGATCTCGTTGGCCGAATTGATCTCGGAGAAGCGCTCGGCGGCTTTGGGATCATCCTTGTTGCTGTCGGGATGATGCTTCTTGGCCAGCTTGCGATAGGCGCTCTTGATAGCGGCAGCGTTAGCGCTCCGCGGCACCCCCAAGACCTCATAGGGGTCGCGCATCCGTCACGTCTCCTCTAGGGAAAATCGATTGTTCAAAGGGCTCCCCGCCCCAGCTGAGCCTCATGTGGGGGGCGAGTGGCATTTTTGCAACTAGTCGAGTGAAGCGACCCGCTACGATTCGAGCACGATCTTATCGGAAAACTGGTTCCCGGATCATGCTCAGCTCCGCCACGGCTTTAGCGTATGAATCTCCCAACGGCCACGGCTGCTTTGGCAGCCGGCGCCCTGGAGCCAGCTTTCGGTCGTCCCGTTGACATAGCTCGCCAGGAAATCGCGGCACTTGCGGCCATCCTCGGCGGCGTAGGATTGCGCGATCGGCGTCACCGAGCCGCGCGCGCCGGTTTCCGGATTCTCCCAGTGCTGGCTGGCATCCTTGTCACCCATGCTCAGCACGTCGGAGGCGGCATTGCGGGCGAAGGCGAGATCACTCTCGGTCGGGGGCGCGTCTTTCGCCGGCCGTGCGATCGAGCCGGTGAGGTCGTTGTCGTCGGCCTTGGCATAGGCGTTGGTGTCAGTGCGGGACACACTGCAGCCGCCGGCGCCGAGTCCGATCAAAATCATCGTCATGGCAAGGCCCGCCGGCCGCATCGCCGATAGGCCAACGCGTCCGCATGCCCTATATAGGGCGGTAGCAGACAACAGCGCGCTTTGGGCCGCGGGACGCAATTCGGACTCCAGACATGACCGACACGACCTCGATGAAACACCAGACACCCTTAACATCCGGTGATTTCACCGCCGCCGACGAGCCTTTTGCGCTGTTCGAGGCCTGGTTGAACGAGGCGATCAAGGGCGAGCCGAACGATCCGAACGCCATGGCGCTCGCAACCGTCGATCCCGACGGCCTGCCCGACGTGCGCATGGTGCTGATGAAGGGCTTCGATACCGATGGTTTCGTCTTCTACAGCCACATCGCGAGCCAAAAGGGCCGCGAACTCGCCGCAAATCCTAAGGCTGCTTTACTTTTTCACTGGAAGTCGCTGCGCCGTCAGGTCCGCATCCGCGGCAACGTGACGCCGGTGACCGATGCCGAGGCCGACGCTTATTTCGCGACGCGACCAAAGCAAGCGCAGATCGGCGCCTGGGCGAGCAAGCAGTCGCAAGAACTCGAGAGCCGCTTCGCCTTCGAGCAGGCCATCGCAAAGGTCGCGGCCAAACATATCATCGGCGACGTGCCGCGGCCACCGGGCTGGAGCGGCTGGCGCATCACGCCTTCACGCATCGAGTTCTGGCACGACCGCCCGTTCCGCCTGCACGACCGCATCGAATTCCGTCGTGACGCGGCCGGTCAGCCGTGGTCCAAGACGCGGATGTACCCCTAAGCTTTAGGCCGACCTGAAAGATGTCCATGCCGCATTCGTCCAATGCGCCGCGCCGCACGCTGCTCCTGACCGGAGCGAGTCGCGGTATCGGCCACGCCACCGTGATCCGCTTCTCGTCGGCGGGATGGCGCGTCATCACCTGCTCGCGGCATCCCTTTCCGGAGGATTGCCCGTGGGATGCGGGCCCCGAGGATCACATCCAGGTCGATCTCGGCAATCCCGCGGACACCACGCGCGCGATCTCCGACATCCGCGACCGCCTCGAAGGCGGGATGCTGCACGCCCTGGTCAACAATGCCGCGATCTCGCCGAAAGGTCCCGGCGGCTCCAGGCTCGGCTCGGTCGACACCGACCTCGACACCTGGACGCACGTCTTCCACGTCAATTTCTTCGCGCCGATCATGATCGCGCGCGGCTTAATCGAGGAACTGAAGGCGGCCAAGGGCTCGGTCGTGAACGTCACCTCGATCGCAGGCTCGCGTGTGCATCCCTTCGCGGGCGCGGCGTATGCGACCTCCAAGGCCGCACTCGCGTCCCTGACGCGCGAGATGGCCTCGGACTTCGGCCGCGTCGGCGTGCGCGTCAACGCGATCGCGCCGGGCGAGATCGACACCTCGATCCTGTCGCCGGGCACCGAGAAGATCGTCGACCAGCAGATCCCGATGCACCGGCTCGGCACGCCTGACGAGGTCGCCAAGATCATCTACGTGCTGTGCACCGACACCAGCTCCTACGTGAACGGCGCCGAGATCCACATCAACGGCGGCCAGCACGTCTAGGCCAGGTGACGCGCCAAGTGATACGTCAAGTGATACGTCAGGTGATCCATGGGCCGGTTTGCGAGCACGGCGTCAACTTACGAGCACTTGCGGCCGCCCTACCCGGGCGAGTTCTTTCGCAGCGTCGCGCACAAGCTCGGCCTCTCCGAACGATGCGCCTTGATCGATCTGGGCACCGGTCCCGGGCTGCTCGCGCTCGGCTTTGCGCCCTATGCCGGTCGCATCGTCGCGGTCGACCCTGAACCCGCGATGCTCGAGGCTGCGCGGCAGGCGGCGGCGCGCGCGGGCCACACGCTCACGCTGATCGAAGGCAAGGCCGAAACGCTCATCCCAGAGATCGGCACGTTCGACATCGTCACGATCGGCCGCGCGCTACATTGGATGGATCGCGACGCGACGCTTGCGCGGCTCGATGGATTGGTCACGCGTGACGGCGCGATCCTGATCTGCGCCTCGTTCTCGGTCACCGACGGCCGCAACCCATGGCTTGATGGCTACAACGAGATCCGCCGCCGCTGGTCACCCGCGAAGCTCTGGGAGGAAGCCGGCAAAGGCACACGGACCCATCGCGACCTTCCCGCGTTCTTCCGCGGCAGCGCCTTTGCGCCCACCGAGCTCGTCACGGTCGAGACCAGCCACACGGTCAGCATGCAGGATCTGGCGCAACGCACCCTCACCTATTCGTCGTCCTCACCGGAAGCGTTGGGCGACAATGTCGAGGCGATGTTGCGCGACGTCGAGAGCCATCTGGCATCGTTCAGCCGCGATGGCGCCATCGCCGAGACCATCGTCTCGACGGCGCAGATCGTGAAGCGCTAGATCATTGCTGCAAAAGGCGAGAAGCAAGGCGATCCAGACAACGCCGCCGCAAGACTGGATCGCCCGCCCTTCCTTCCACTCCTCAATCGACTCGAATCCGACGCGACCGTTCGCGTAGCCTCAAAGCTGCAGCACTTGGAGCGGCGGCAGCGTTGAATGCAGTCGAGCAATCGTCATCGTTCTCGCCATCGAGCAGCGGAGCACCACAGTGCCGGCACATGCGTGCCGACAACGACGGCGCCTTGCCGCTCGCCACGGCCTGACGATAGCTTGTCAGGTCGATGACGTTGCGGGGGGGCGTCGTTATGTGTTTTTCAACCATGGCTGTTCCTCGCGGCTAACCCGCTGCTTATCGCAGACAAGTTTCGCGCAAACGTTCAGCCTACTACTCAAATTTTACCGGAGGAATTGGGGCACAGCACACGCATCACCGCGCAGCCGCAATGGCGCTCTATTCTGCGACACCATCGGCCCTGTCTCTGCGGCCGGTGTAAGGTCTCGGTAGCTATTTTCCGAGCACGCAGAAATCACAGCCACTTCTTCCACTTGAAGATCCAGTACGGAACGATCGCGGCGAACAGCATGAACACCAGCGCAAACGGATAACCGTGTGCCCATTCGAGTTCCGGCATCGACTTGAAGTTCATGCCATAGACCGAGGCGATCAGCGTCGGCGGCATCAGGACAACAGCCATGACCGAAAACAGCTTGATGATGTTGTTCTGCTCGAGATTGACGACACCGAGCATGGCGTCGAGCACGAAGGTGATCTTGCTGGAGAGATAGGAGGCGTGGTCGGTCAGCGAGACGACGTCGCGCTGCATGGTCTTGAGCTGCTCGCGCATGTCCTTCGACCATTTCACGCCTTCCACCACCGCCGAGAGGAAGGCGACGACGCGGCCGATCGACACCAGGCTCTCGCGAACCTTGGAGGTCAGATCGCCCTTGCGTCCGATCGAGATCAGGATCTGCGAATATTGCTTGGCATGGCCGTGGCGCTCGCTCTCGGGCTCGAAGATGTCGTGCGAGACCTGGTCGATCTCGGCACCGCAGCGCTCCAGAATGTCGGCACAGCGGTCGATCACGGCGTCGAGGAGTTCCATCAGCACCATCTCGCCGGTGATGGCCGGCGTGCAGGAGCGGGCCAGCTTGGCCTCGACCAGGGCGAACGGCTTGGGCTGGTCGTAGCGCACCGTGACCAGGCGATGGTCGCCGAGGATGAAGGTCACCGCCGTGGTCCGGGGCATGTCGGTGTCGGAGTGGCACATCAGCGTCGCGGTCATGTAGCGCGCGCTGTTCTCGATATAGAGGCGGCTGGAGATCTCGATCTCCTGCATGTCTTCCCGGGTCGGGATCACGATCCCCAGGAGCCGCTCCACGGCCTTGTCCTCGGCCGCGGTCGGGTTGACCAGGTCAACCCACACCGCGTGCTCCGGCACAACGGCGAGATCGTCGACAACGGCCTTCTTTAGGGAGGAGTCGGTGGGAACGAACACAGAAAACATGAACAACTCCAGGAGGCGGCCTGCGACAGAATGACAGGCCCTTAGCGCGATTCTGACAAGTTCATGATGACAAGCACATTAACGGAGCGTCCGCATTTGTGGCGACGGCATGGCCCAACTGTGGCATGGAATCGACAGTCCGGAATTCCGCGCCCAAAATCCAGCCCATGGCTGCAAAAATTGCGGCAAAAAAGCCACAGGTTGGGTCTCGCAGCGCGGGACAAGCCCCGAAAAGCTGGAATTGTGGCAGATTTCAACGATAATAGAGGCCAAGGAGTCGTGGAATTGAGCTTGGCTCAAGCCCCGCGAAAGCTTTTTGTTTTCGATTGGAACCAAATCATGTCGTCGCTGAAAGTTACGCTTGGTATTTTGGCCGCCGGCTTCATGCTGTCGGGCTGCATGCAGTCCACGCACTTCGAGGCGACCAACACGCAGAATTTCAAGCCGAAGGACAAGGAACTGCTCGCCAAGATCCGGTACGAGAACACCCCGGTCGCTGAGCCCTTCCGCCGCGCCATCGTCGATTATCACCGCAAGGAATCGCCGGGCTCGATCGTGGTCGATTCCGACAACCACTACCTTTATTACGTGATGGATGGCGGCAAGGCGATCCGCTACGGCATCACCGTCGGCGAAGAGGCCATGGCCTGGTCCGGTATCGCCAAGGTCGGCAGCATGACCGAGTGGCCGGCCTGGCATCCGACCCCGGGCGAGATTTCGCGCCTGGGCGTTCCGACCTATGTCGCGCCTGGTCCGGACAATCCGATGGGCTCCCGCGCGTTGTATCTCTACTCCGGCGGCAAGGACACGCTGTTCCGCATTCACGGCACCAACCAGCCGGAATATATCGGCGCCTCGATCTCGTCGGGCTGCATCCGCCTGACCAACGAGGACGCAATCGACCTCTACGGCCGCGTCAAGCTCGGCACCATCGTCGTGGTGCTCGAGCCGAAGCATGGCGACTCGCCGTACAACTCGCGCCTTGCGCTCCAGGGTGGCGGCGGCGGCACCAGCTCCTACTAAGCGGGACTTTTGCCTCAAGCTTTTAAAAAGCGCCGGTTTCACCGGCGCTTTTTTGCTGCCGGCTTGCTCTTGCCGGAGTCGGCTGCCGGCTTGTCCGGCGGCGCGGCAGGTTTCGCGCTCGCCTGATCTTCAGCCCCATCCTTCGGGCCATCCTTGACGTCATCCTTGGCGCCCTCCGACTTGGCCGCGACCTCGCGGGGCGGCGCCTCCTCGGGGCGCTCGGCCGGCAGCAGGGGCGCAACCTGGGGCAATGGGTCCCAAACGTTCCACTGGCAGATTCGGTAGTCGTTGCGACGCTGCGCCAGATCAAGGTGGATGTGGTCCTCGTGGTACCAGTCCGAGCCGGGGCCGAGCACCGTGGAAAAGCGCGAGCAGACCGAATGCAGCACGCGCTCGCGCACGTCGCGCGACATGGTGCGGTCGGTCAGGCTGATCGACTGGCCGTTGGCGAGCTTGAGCGAGCGCACGTCGAGCGCGTTGGCCTTGCCGTGCTCGGACAGCATCGCGCCGACGATGCGGTTGCGGCCGCGGCACTCAAAACTGTCGAAATTGTCGAGGTCGGTGATGGTCGAGCGGAGGCTCGCGGCCAGCGGCACCATATCGGTGCGGACCCAATCGGCGATGGCTGACGCCATGGTGCAGCGGAGGATTGCCGCCGGCTTGACTGCGACCTTGCGCTTGTCCGGCAGCACAATCGCTTCCAGCCGCACCAGATCCTCGCCGCCGCAGGCGCCGGGGCCATGGATATCGGGAATGGATGGCGCGACCGCGATCTCCTCGGTCAGCGCAATACGGCAGGCCGAGAGCTGCTTCTCGGGCGGCGGCGCGCCCTCGGCCGGCTTGCTGGGCTTATCCGGGGAAGGCTTGTCTGGCGAAGGCTTGCCATCGGTCTCCGGCGCGGCCCCGTCCGTTGCTTTGGGGGCCTCCTCGGGGCGAGGCTTTGGTAGCGGTATCTTGGCCGAATGAGCGCTCCCGCGCGGCCGTGGTCTACCAAGACCAAAGATATCGAGCGGCGCAGCATAGTTTCGCGCCTCCGCCCGATCCGCGAGCACAAGCGTTAGTCCCAGCGCAGCGGTAACCATTACCGCGCGGACGGACATATTGCCGCGACAAGACCATTTGCGGCGAAAGTCCGGCAGGCTAAAACTCATGACAATTCTTTGGCCCTGCGCTGAGAGCGATAACGCGCCCAGCGACTTCTCGGAGGAACGTCTGAATGCTCGGCTTGATGCAAGATTGGCCCCTGCTCTGCCACCGGATCATCGAACACGCCGCCAAGATTCATGGCAAGCAGGAGGTCGTGACACGATCGGTCGAGGGACCGATCCATCGCACCACCTACGCCGAAATCCACCAGCGCGCGCTCAAGGTCTCGCAGATGCTGGAGCGCGACGGCATCAAGCTCGGCGACCGCGTCGCCACGATCGCCTGGAACACCTGGCGCCATCTCGAGGTCTGGTACGGCATCATGGGCATCGGCGCCATCTGCCATACCGTCAATCCCCGGCTTTTCCCCGAGCAGATCGCCTGGATCATCAACCATGCGCAGGACCGCATCGTGATGGTCGACCTCACCTTCGTCCCCGTGCTGGAAAAGCTCGCCGACAAGCTGCCGAGCGTCGAACGGTACATCATCCTCACCGACAAGGCGCATCTGCCCGAGACCACGTTGAAGAACGTCGTGGCCTACGAGGACTGGATCGCCGAGGCCGACGGCAAATTCAAATGGAAGGACTTTGACGAGAACACGGCGGCCGCGATGTGCTACACCTCCGGCACGACCGGCGATCCGAAGGGCGTGCTGTATTCGCATCGCTCCAACGTGCTGCACGCGCTGATGGCCAACAACGTCGACGCGCTCGGCACCAGCGCATCGGAGACGATGCTGCCGGTGGTTCCGCTGTTCCATGCCAACAGCTGGGGCATCGCCTTCTCCGCGCCCTCGCAGGGCACCAAGCTGGTGATGCCCGGGCCGAAGCTCGACGGCGCCTCGGTCTACGAGCTGCTTTCCACCGAGAAGGTGACGCACACCGCCGGCGTGCCGACGGTGTGGCTGATGCTGCTTCAACACATGACCGCCAATAATCTGAAGCTGCCGGAGCTGAAGATGGTGATTTGCGGCGGCTCGGCGATGCCGCGCTCGATGATCAAGGCCTTCCTCGACATGGGCTCCAACGTCCGTCACGCCTGGGGCATGACCGAGATGAGCCCGATCGGCAGCGTCTCGGCGCTCAAGCCGCCGTTCCAGAACGCGACCGGCGATGCGCGTCTCGACGTGCTGCAGATGCAGGGCTATGCGCCGTTCGCGGTCGAAATGAAGATCACCGACGATGCCGGCAAGGAGCTGCCCTGGGACGGCAAGACCTTTGGCCGCCTCAAGGTCTCGGGCCCGGCCGTCGCCAAGGCCTACTTCCGTCTCGATGCCAACATCCTCGATGAGGAGGGCTTCTTCGACACCGGCGACGTCGCGACCATCGACGAGGGCGGCTATATGCGGATCACTGACCGCTCCAAGGACGTGATCAAGTCCGGCGGCGAGTGGATCTCCTCGATCGACCTCGAGAACCTCGCGGTCGGCCACCCGGCCGTGGCGGAGGCCGCTGTGATCGGCGTCTTCCACCCCAAATGGGACGAGCGGCCACTGCTGATCGTGCAGCTCAAGCAGGGCCAGCAGGCCACGCGCGACGACATCCTGAAATACATGGACGGCAAGATCGCCAAATGGTGGATGCCCGACGACGTCGCCTTCGTCGACGGCATCCCGCATACCGCGACCGGCAAGATCCTGAAGACCGCGCTGCGCGACCAGTTCAAGGAATACCGCTTCCCGAACGCGGCAGCGTAAATCACCACCACCGTCATGCCCGGGCTGCTTCCCGGGCATCGACGTCTTGGGCTGCAAGAATGGCGTGGATGGCCGGAACAAGCCGGACCATGACGATGCAAGAGCCCGCGGAACTCTTGAATTTGCCTCCGGGCCGTGGTCTCAACGGCTCATCGTCGCGCCAAATCGGCCGGCAAGCCCCAAGACTCCGGCAGAGCTCACCCGATGGCCCGCAGGTTTTCCGCTCCCTATCAATCGGAGCCCGTGTCCAGCCTCGCGAGCTGGGCGCGCAATCTGGCCGTGTTTGCGGTGGTGGCGGTCGTGGTATCGATCATCATCGTCCGTTTCGACTTCCTGGAGATGAAGCCGGCGCTGGCCACCTTCTTCGGCGGGCTCGCGATAGCCGGACTTTCCATCCTGTTCGGCCTCGCCGGCTTTGCCGCGATCTGGCAGAACGGCTCGCGCGGCATGGCGCGCATCCTGCTTGCCCTCCTGATCGACGGGGCGATTCTCGCCTATCCCGCGTATCAAGCCCTGCTGTACCGCAAGCTGCCGCCGATCCACGACATCACCACCGACCCGATCGACCCGCCGCGCTTCGACGCGCTGTCGCGCCTTCGCACCGGCGACGGCACCAACACCGCCGTCTATGCCGGTCTCTATTCGGCCGAGCAGCAGCGCCAGTTCTATCCCGACATCGAGCCGATCGAGCTCGAGATCCCCGTTGACCGCGCCTATGCGATCGCGCGCCAGCTCGTCATCAAGCGCAAATGGACCGTCATCGACGAACGCGAGCCGCAGCCACCGCGCCGCATGGGCCGCATCGAGGCGGTGGCACGCACGCCGATCATGGGCTTTCGCGAGGACATCTCGATCAGGGTCGTGCCTGACGGCGACGATTCCCGCGTCGATATCCGCTCCGCATCGCGCTATTTCGAGAGCGATCTCGGCAGCAACGCGGCGCGCGTGACGAAATTCATCGACGACCTCAACACCGCCGCCGACGCCGACGCGCTGAAGCCGGTGAAGAAGACCCCGGTCGCGCCGCCGAAGGCGCCGGCAAAGACAGTGAAGAAGTGAGATTGGCGAATGGTGAGTAGCGAATAGCGCGTATTCGCCATTCGCCCCTAAGCCATCCGATACGTCCCGGCGATCACGGGATCGCCGTCCGTCGCGACAACGCCGCGCGCGACGAGGTCCTCCAGATGCGCCAGCACGGAATAGCCGGCGGCCGTCGTCAGCCGCGGATCGATGCCGATATAGATCGCGCGCACCATGGTCGGGATATCCGTCTCGCCCTTGGCGAGGCGGTGCAGGATCGAGGCCTCGCGCGCCTTGCGGTGGCGGATCAGGAAACGCACGAAGCGCTGGCCCTCCGGGATCTCCGGACCGTGACCGGAGAAATACAGATCCTCCTCGCGCGCAGCGAGCCGATCGAGCGATTCCATATAGTCGATCATCGACCCGTCGGGCGGCGCCACGATCGAAGTCGACCAGCCCATAACGTGATCGCCGACGAAGTTGAACTTTCGTTCGGGCCAGGCGAAGGCGAGGTGGTTGGCAGTATGGCCGGGCGTCGCCACGGCCTCGAGCCGCCAGCCGGCGCCTTCGACGACGTCGCCGTGAGCGATCCTGACATCGGGAACGAAGTCGCGATCGGAGCCGGATTCCGGATTGTGCTTCTCGCTCTCGAAGCGGGGCCGCGAGGCGCGGTGCGGGCCCTCGGCATAAACCGGCGCGCCGGTCGCCTGCTTGATCCGGGGTGTATTGGGCGAGTGGTCGCGGTGGGTGTGGGTGACGAAGATATGGGTCACCGTCTCGCCGCGCACGGCGTCGAGCAGCGCGGCCGCGTGAGCCTCATCGTCGGGACCGGGATCGATGATCGCGACGTTGCCGGTGCCTACGATGTAGCTGACGGTACCGGTGAAGGTGAACGGGCTCGGATTGTTGCAGAGCACCCGCCGCACGCCGGGGCGGACTTCCTCGACGACACCGGCCTTGAGCGGAAAGTTGCGGTTGAACGGGACGTCGTCGTTGTCGGACATGGCTGGCTCATACCTTGCTGACTTCGTCATGCCCGGCCTTGTGCCGGGCATCCACGTTCTTTCTGGCGGCCAAGACGTGGATGGCCGGGACATCTAGCGCGAAGACGCGCTTCGCGCTTTTGCCCGGCCATGACGCACTTG
The DNA here is from genome assembly GCF_049949285.1 of Bradyrhizobium ganzhouense. Lineage (NCBI taxonomy): Bacteria > Pseudomonadati > Pseudomonadota > Alphaproteobacteria > Hyphomicrobiales > Nitrobacteraceae > Bradyrhizobium > Bradyrhizobium ganzhouense. Next base: position 2,717,822 of record NZ_CP181318.1, on the reverse strand, counting down.
GAGAGTTCAGTCGCAACCCACGCGGAGGTCACTCACTCAGAAGAACGCCTGAATGCCCGTGATCGCGCGGCCCAGGATCAGGGCGTGGACGTCGTGGGTGCCCTCGTAGGTGTTGACCGTCTCGAGGTTATGGACGTGGCGCATCACGTGGTACTCGGCCGAAATGCCGTTGCCGCCGTGCATGTCGCGGGCAACGCGGGCGATGTCGAGCGCCTTGCCGCAATTGTTGCGCTTCATGATCGAGATCATCTCGGGCGCGAACTTGCCCTCGTCCATCAGGCGACCGACGCGCAACGAGCCCTGGAGGCCGAGCGCGATCTCGGTTTCCATGTCGGCGAGCTTCTTCTGCACCAGCTGGGTCGCAGCGAGCGGCTTGCCGAACTGCTTGCGGTCGAGCGTATACTGGCGGGCGCGATGCATGCAGTCCTCAGCGGCGCCGAGCGCGCCCCAGGAGATGCCGTAGCGGGCGCGGTTGAGGCAGCCGAACGGACCCTTCAGGCCGGAGACGTTGGGCAGCAGCGCGCTTTCCGGCACCACGACGCCGTCCATCACGACCTCGCCGGTGATGGAAGCGCGCAAGCTGAGCTTGCTTCCGATCTTCGGCGCAGAGAGGCCCTTCATGCCCTTCTCCAGCACGAAGCCACGGATCTGGTTGTCGTGCTCGGCCGACTTCGCCCAGATCACGAACACGTCGGCGATCGGCGCGTTCGAGATCCACATCTTGCTGCCGGTCAGGCGATAGCCGTCGGAGACCTTCTCGGCGCGGGTCTTCATGCCGGCCGGGTCGGAGCCGGCGTCGGGCTCGGTCAGGCCGAAGCAGCCGACCCACTCGCCGCTGGCGAGCTTCGGCAGGTACTTCTTGCGCTGGTTCTCGTCGCCGTAGGCGTAGATCGGGTACATCACCAGCGAGGACTGCACCGAGTTCATCGAACGATAGCCGGAATCAACCCGCTCGATCTCGCGCGCGACGAGGCCATAAGCCACGTAGCTCGCATTGGCGCAGCCATATTCCTCCGGCAGCGTGATGCCGATCAGGCCGAGCTCGCCCATCTCGTTGAAGATCTCGCGGTCGGTCTTCTCTTCCAGATAGGCCTTGGTGACGCGCGGCAGCAGCTTGTCCTGGGCGTAGGCGCGCGCCGTGTCGCGCACCATGCGCTCGTCTTCGGTCAGCTGCTCGTCGAGCAGGAACGGATCGTCCCACTGGAAGGAAGCCGCAGCCGGCTTGTCCTTGGTCTGAGGGCGCACGCTCATGAAACGTCCTTTCGGTCTGGTTCCGTCTAAAAATTGCCGGACAAATTAATGCGCCGCGGCAACAAGTGCAATTGCGTTGCAGAAGTACGGGTCTGCGTGAATCCCGCGGATGCGTGTCGCGCGCGCCGGGGGATGCGCTTCGCGCACCCCGGAATGACAGCGCTAGCTTTCAAGCTGCTCGTTGGCGACGATTTCGATGCCGAAGCCCGACAGGCCCTTGTAGTCATGCACCGACGAGGTGAGGTGGCGGATCGAGGTGACGCCGAGATCGCGCAGGATCTGCGCGCCGACGCCGACTTCGCGCCACTGGCGGTTGCGGTCGGCTTCCGTCGCGCTCTCATCAGGCAGCGGGGCCACGGGCACGCCTGCCGCGCCATCGCGCAGATAGACCAGCACGCCGCGGCCGGACTTCTTGAAATGTTCGAGCACGACCGCCATGCGCTTGTGGCCGGTAAAGGTGTCCTTGACGATGTTCGGCTTGTGGAAGCGCGTCAGCACATTCTTGCCGTCACCAACGCCGTTGTAGACGAAGGCGACATGGGCGATGGAATCGAACGGCGAACGGTAGGCGTAGCCCTGAAGCGGCCCGATCGGGCTTTCGGTGGTGAAGGTCGAGACCCGCTCGATCAGCTTTTCGCGCGCCTGGCGATAGGCGATCATGTCGGCGATGGTGACGTGCTTCAGCTTGTGCTTGGCGGCGAACTGGGCGACCTGCTCGCCCTTCATCACGCTGCCGTCGTCGTTCATCAATTCGCTGATGACGCCGACCGGCGGGAGCCCCGAGAGCTTGCAGAGATCGACCGCGGCCTCGGTATGGCCGGAGCGCAGGAGCACGCCGCCGTCCTTGGCGATCAGCGGGAAGATGTGGCCCGGACGGGCGAAGTCGTTGGCGCCGGCATTGGGATTGGACAGCGCACGGCAGCAGGAGGCGCGCTCCTCGGCCGAGATGCCGGTGCCGCCGTCGGGCTTGTAATCGATCGAGACCGTGAAGGCTGTCGTGTGGGCGGAATCGTTGTGGGCGACCATCGGATCGAGCCGCAGCCGGCGCGCATCCTCGGTGGTGATCGGCGCACAGACGATGCCGGAGGTGTGGCGGATGATGAAGGCCATCTTTTCCGCTGTGCAGAATGAGGCGGCGACGATCAGATCGCCCTCGCCCTCGCGATCCTCGTCGTCGGTCACGACGACGAGCTCGCCCCGGGCAAAGGCCTGCAAGACTTCCTGAACGGTATCGGGCATTTCCCAATCTCTATCGGTTATGGGCCGGAGGCTTAGCCGGACGCCTTAGCCGGACTTGGGCTCCGGCGCTAGTGTCCTGGACGCAACCGCACATGTCCGGAGGCAGACCTGCTAACGAGGCTTGCACCGAAGATACCAGGGATATAGGCGCCGGCGGCCCGGGCGGAAGGCAGCCGGGTGCCCTCAGGGCAGAACTTCGCGCCGCTCGCCAAGCCGAGCATCGAGCTCGGCGCGCTTGTCGTCCAACAGGCCGGCCTGGGCGGCCTCGATCACCGTAAACAATTCATGGGCGTCACTGAGCCGGGTCACGGTGACATAGCTGGCGCCGGCCGCGTAGAGCTCGCCGACGTCGGAGAGGAGATCGGCGGTGGCGACGATCAGGGCTTTGGGGTTGAGGGTGCGGACGTGGCGGACCAGCTTCTCGTTGCTGGCGCCCTTCAGCAGCGCATCCGGCACGCTAAGGATGATCATCTCGGATTTGCCGATCCCGGCATGGAGCAGCGTGTCAGCGCTGCTGATGTCGCCATAGATCACGTGCAGGCCGCGCGAAAGCAGAGTCTGGTACACATTGGGGTTGAAGTCGATCACCGTGATCTGCTCCAGCAGCACCGGTGTCTGCCGTTCGATCTCGGCCAGCAGCGCGCTCGCGCTGCGGAAAAAGCCGAGGATGACGATGCGGCGCGCTTCGCCGTGGCCGCCTTCGCCGCCCTCCTCGGCGTGGCCGTTGCCATGGTCGAGATCGCGCAAGCCGATCCGCTTGAGCGGGCCGATGGCCCAGCGGGTGATCTCATCGCTGCGCGTCATGACGAAGGTCGAGAGCACGGCCAGCACCACGAAGGCGAAGGAGGCCGCATTCGCCGTCTCCGGAGCGATGTGATTGTCGGCGACGCCGGTCTGGATCACCACCAGCGAGAACTCGGAGATCTGCGCCAGGTTGATCGCGGGCAGCAGGCTCGCGCGCAGACCCTGCTTCATCAGATAGAGCGGAGTGAAGGTGGTGACGAGGCGGCTCACCACCGTGAACGCGGCAATCATCAAGGCCAGCCCGATCACCGAGAGGCCGGGCACGGGAATGGTCATGCCCAGCGCCACGAAGAACAGCGTGATGAAGAAGTCGCGCAGCGTCGTGACCTTGGCGGTGACGTCGAGCGCGTAAGGAAAGGTCGAGAGCGAGACGCCGGCGATCAGCGCGCCCATCTCGCGCGAGAGCGAGAGCTGCTCGGCAGTCTCGGCGACGAGAAAGCACCAGGCCAGCGCCCCGAGCAGGATCAGCTCGGGGCGGCGCGCGATCTGGTGGAACAGGCGCGGCAGCACATAGCGGCTGACCAGCAGCGCGGCTGCGACCAGCACCGCGACGCGGCCGATCGAGAGCAGGATGACGCTGACTTGCAGATTGGCCAGACTCGGCTGCACCGCCAGGAACAGGATGGCGAAGATGTCCTGAAGCACCAGCACGCCGAGCGTGATGCGGCCGGGCAAGGTGTCGAGCTCGCGTTTCTCGTAGAGCACCTTGACGATGATGACGGTTGAGGAGAGCGCGCAGGCAATGCAGAGATAGAGCGCATCGAAATGGCCGCCGCCGAGCGAAAGCCCAATGCCGACGAAGAACAGGATGCCGAGCAGGCAGCCGCCGATCAGCTGGCCGCCGGCCGCGAACAGGATCACCTTGCCCGCCCGCACGATCTTCTTCAGGTCGATCTCGAGCCCGATCATGAACAGCATGAAGATCAGGCCGAGCTCGGAGATGACGCTGATCGATTCCTGCGACTTGACCCAGCCGGCGCCGAATGGACCTATGCAGAAGCCGGCGATAAGGTAAGCCAGGATCAGCGGTTGCCGGGAGAAATGGGCGAGCAGGCCCAGCATCCAGGCAAACAGGATACAGAGAGTGATGTCGCGAATGAGCTCGTGCATGCCAGATCGGTCCGTTTCGTCGCACCCTAGAGACCGAGTGCAGCGCGGCAAGCGAGCAATTCGTCACATGCTGATGGGGCTCGCCGCTGCAATGCTGCTATGCCCGCTCGCCTTCGCGCAGCCAGCGCTCGCGCAGCCAAAGGTCAATATCGAGCAAAACTTTGCCGATTCGCTGACTGCGGTGCCGAAGGAGGATCTCGGCGTCTCCGGCGGCTTCTACGTACCGGCCTATTCCAGCGTCACCATGAGCCAGGGCAAGCTGCGGGTCGATTTCTCGGTGACCCTGAGCGTCCACAACGCCTCCGAGACGCAAGCACTGGTGGTCAAGCGGATCGCCTATTTCGACACGGCCGGCAAGCAGGTCGAGAGCTATTTGAAGGCGCCGGTCGCGATAAAGCCGCTCGCGACCATCTCGATTTTCATTCCGACCGAAGACGTGCGCGGCGGGACCGGAGCCAATTTCATCGTCGACTGGGCCGCCACAGGCGAGATCGCCGAGCCGGTGGTCGAGGCCTTGATGGTTGGCGGCGTCGCCAATGCGCATTACGCTTTCATCAGCCAGGGACGTCCGACCCGGACGGCCGGCAAGAAGTGAAGCGAGCGCTGTCGCGACCGCAGATCGAAAACACGAAAACAACCCCATGCACAGTAGCCACGCCCAGCAAAAATCAATGCCATGTTGACACGCGCGATGAGGATGCGGATTTTACGAATTTTGTTTGACCCGTCGGGCAAAACACTGGCATGATGACATCATCGAAATCGCGGCGCCCGGTCGGGACCAGGCCGGCCGCTCAATAAAAAAACAACGAGGAACGCTCCCATGACGTCCAGCTTCGATTTCGCGCCCCTGTTTCCCGCAGGGCTGCCGGCCCCTTCTGCGCGCTGGACGGGCCTTGCCAAATACAGCTTTGTCGGCGGCAACAACGATTCCGAGCAGGTGCCTCTCGACGAGCTGATCGAGGCTGCCAATCAGGCCCTGCGACGCGAGGGCCGGTCGCTCGCGACTTACGGGCTTGCGCATGGCCCGCAGGGTTACCTGCCCCTGCGCGAATTCCTGGTGACAAAACTGAAGCGCGATGCCGGCATCAGCTGCACGGTCGACGATCTCATGATCGTCTCCGGCTCGCTCCAGGCGCTCGACCTCGTCAACAACACGCTGCTTTCGCGCGGCGACACCGTGATCGTCGAGCAAGAGACGTACCAGGGAGCGCTGCAGCGGCTGACGCGGCTGGGCGTCAACACCGTCGGCATTCCCCTTGACGACGACGGCATGCGCATGGATGCGCTGGCCTCGACGCTCGCCGAGCTGAAGGGCCGCGGCATCCGGCCGAAATACATCTACACCATTCCGACCGTCCAGAATCCGACCGGCAGCATCATGCCGGAGGCGCGTCGCGTCGAGTTGCTGCAGTTGTCGGCCGAATATGGCGTGCCTGTGTTCGAGGACGATTGCTATGCCGACCTGGTCTGGTCGAGACAGCGCCCGCCCGCGATCCACGCCTTGAGCAAGGACGGCGGCGTGATCCATATCGGATCGTTCTCGAAGTCGATCGCGCCGGCCCTGCGCGTCGGCTTCATCGTGGCGCCCTGGGATGTGATGTCGCGGATGCTGGCGCTGAAGACGGATGCCGGCTCCGGCGCGCTGGAGCAGATGGTGCTCGCCACCTATTGCAAGCCGCATTTCGCCAGCCACGTGCCGGCACTCACGAAGACGCTGCGCACCAAGCTCGACACGCTGATGGAGGCGCTGAACGAGCAGTTCGGGACGGCGGCGGAATTCGAGGAGCCCAAGGGCGGCATCTTCCTTTGGGTGAAGCTGCCCGACCAGGTCGATACGCTCAAGCTCTATCAGGCTGCGCTCGCCGCCGGTGTCTCGATCAATCCCGGACCGGAATGGTCGACCAACAAAGGCCACTCAGGCTCGCGCCTGCGGCTGTGCTTTGCGAGCCCCTCGCATCAGCAGATCCGCGAAGGCGTCGCCGTGCTGGCGGAAGTCTGCCGCAAGGAGTTTGGCGTGCCGGCTCGCAGCGCCAATGTGGAGAAGCGCGCCTAACGGCTTATTGTTTAAGCATGATCTTTTCGGAAAACCGCTTCGCACTTTTCCGGATCATGCTTGAGCCGCCTGGGGCTGGCTGCCGTGGATCGCGGAGGCCAGCCGCAGCAACAGGACGATCGAAACGTTGCCCTTGCCGGCCTCGATCTGAGCGATGTAGCGCTCGGAAATCCCGGAGCGGCGGGCGAGCTCCCGGCGCGACAGCTCGCAACGCATGCGCGAGGACCTCAGGCGCTCGCCCAGTTCGGCCAGGAACGCGGTCTCGGAATAAGGCGGCAGCGCACAGCTTCCCGGCAGCACCTCGCCCGCGAAATCCATCACCTGATTCAGCATCGCTCTCACCAATCTCGCCTTCGGGAGCGCCATCTTACCCCCGACACGTACGGCCTCATTGACGCGGATCAAATTCGCGCGCGATTACCCGGCTGCCATGGACGGCCGCGCCCGGAATGCTAGAACTTGGAATTGTTCGAGGCGGGGCTTTTCGGGACATGACGCGTTGTTTGAGCCGCTGGGTGGCAGCGGCGGTGCTTTGGATTGTGTCCACGTCGCTCGCGCGTGCCGAGTCGCCCGCGGCGACGGTCGAGCAATGGGGCTTGCTCGGCTCGTGGGCGGTCGACTGCGCTGTCAGGCCCGACCGCGACAAGGGCGCGCTGCTGACCTACGAAATCCGGAAGGACGGCCGGGTGATGTACCGGCGCAATTTCGGCGACGCCAAGGACGAGAACGAGGTGGTGTCCGCCACGGTCAACGCCGAAGGCCTGCTCAATGTGATGGTGTACTTCCCCTCGCTGCAGCAGACGCGCGAGTTCGGACTGTTGCTCTCAGAGCAAGGTAGCCTGCGAGCGATCTACAATCGCAGCGAGCGCGGCGAGTACACGATCAGGGACGGCAAATACGTCAAGACCGGTGCGCCGACGCCTCTACAACAGCGCTGCGATTAACGATCGTTTTGATCCTGAATATCCATTCAGAATTCTCTTCCCGTTCCTTCGGAACGTTCACACGTATGCACCGTTCTCAATTGCATTACGTTGGAGGAGGACATCATGAAGAAGCTTGGTTATGTCGTTGCCGCTCTGGGTGCGCTCGCGGTTGCGGCGCCGACACTGGCAAGTGCTGAGACTGTGATCGTCAACCACGGTCATCACGGCCCGTACGGCGCTCGCGCCGAATTCCGCGAGCATCGCGACAATGGCTGGCATCGTGGCTGGCACCATCACGACCGTGTCGTGATGATCAAGCACGGCCATCACCACTGGGACTAATGCGCAACGCAAACATGGAAATGGCCCCTCGCGGGGCCATTTCTCTGCGTTCGAAAAGCTGACTGACGAAACTAATCCCAGGCCGGCGCGAAGCCGGGATTGACGCAACGTCTGTCTTTCGGCAGCGCTGCGATCTTCTTGCGGTCGGCATCATCCAACTTGATCTTCAGCGCGTCCAGATTGGCCTGCTGGCTCTCGCGGCGTGATGCCTTCGGGATCGCGGCAACACCATCCTGGTCGAGCAGCCATTTCAGCGCGACTTGCACGGCGCTCGCATTGTGCTTGGCGCCGATTTCGCCCAGCACCGGATCCGAGGCAAAACGCCCCTGCGCAAGCGGGCAATAAGCGACAAGCGGGATCGACTTGGCCTTGAGATAGGCCAGCACCTTCGATTGATCCAGCATCGCGTGATACTCGATCTGATTGCAGGCGATCGGCGCCTTGACGTCCTCGACCGCGATCTTGAGCAGCGCCGTGGTGAAATTGGCGACGCCGATCGCGCGCGTACGCCCCTCTTCCTTCAGCTTCATCAGGGTCTCGAACACCGCGCCCCAATTCGCCGATCTCGATGGCCAGTGCACGAGATAGAGATCGACATGATCGAGCCTCAGCTTGTTCAGGCTGGAATCGAAGGCGCGGCGGATCGCATCCGGCGCCAGATTTTCGTGCCAGACCTTTGTCGTGACATGCAGCTCGCCGCGCGGCACGGAGGCCGCCGCGAGCGCGGCGCCGATCGCCTCCTCGTTGGCATACATTTCGGCGGTGTCGATGTGGCGATAGCCAATCGACAGCGCGCTCTCGACCGCGGCGCGGCAGGCATCGCCCTGCATGCGGAAGGTGCCGAGGCCGAGCTTGGGCATGCTGATGCCCCGTGTTTTCAGATTGTCCATTAAACAGGCTCCTGAGCATTTCAGCCCGCCGGATGCGCGCGGCGATGCCGCGTGAGCAGACTCTTCGGTGATGGAAAAGAGGTGGCGGGAGCGGACACTATAACGCGGCAGGCGCGCGGCGGCCAATCACGAATGCTGCGCAACCATGGCCGAACGCGCCTGCGGCTGCGGCACGATATCGACGGACCAGAGATCGCGGTTGTCGACGTCCTTCAGGGTCACCGTCATCACGCCGCTTGTGCCGTCAATGTCGACGCGGCCGAAGAACTGCAGGCCGAAGCTGGGCGCGAGGTTCTCGCCCTGGGCTTCGCTACACCCATTCCGGTACATCGCTACGGGGCCGAACGTGTTGTCGAGCTCGCCGGGGCCCCAGGTGCCGGCATGGAGCGGACCCGAGACGAACTCCCAGAACGGCTCGAAATCCTGGAATTGCGCCTTGTCCGGATCGTAGTAATGCGCGGCGGTGTAGTGCATGTCAGCGGTGAGCCAGACGATGTTGCGGACACAAGCGCGCTTGATGAACGCAAGCAGATCGGCGATTTCGTGCTCACGCCGGTCGGGCGGGCCGTCGCCGAGCGCGACAGCATCGAGGCTGATCAGCCCGATCGGCAAATCTGCCGCGATCACCTTCCAGGTCGCGCACGAGGCAGCGAGCTCCCGCTTCAACCAGGCGAGCTGCTCGCCGCCGAGAATCCAGCCGCGATGATCGTCGCCCTTATTCCAGGTCTCGTCGCGATAGCTGCGCATGTCGATCATGAAGACGTCGAGCAGCGGGCCGTAGGTGATCTTGCGATAGACCCGGCCCTGCCGCGCGCCGATGTCCCGGATCGGCATGAAGTCGAAGAAGGCGCGGCGTGCGCGCGCGACCAGGCGCGGCGTGCCGTCGTCCTCGTAGCCGGCGTCGTCGTAGCTGCCGGTCGGCGACCAATCGTTGGTGACCTCGTGATCGTCCCATTGCGCGAGCATCGGCACTTGCGCATGGAAGGCGCGGAAGTCCTCATCGAGGTGGTTGTATTTGTAGTTGCCGCGAAACTGCGCCAGCGTGTGCGCGACTTGCGCTTTCTCCTCGGTCACGACGTTGCGCCAGATCTCGCCGTTCGGCAGCTTCTGCTCGGGCGGGATCGTGCAATCGGCATAGATGTGATCGCCGGAATGGATGAAGAAATCCGGACGATTGTCGAGCATGGTGCGGTAGCTGCGATAGCCGCCCCGCGAGATGTCGATGCCCCAGCCCTGCCCGGCGACGTCGCCCGACCACAGGAACGAGATTGACTGGCCGGCAGCCGGCGCGGTGCGGAAATGGCCGATGCGGCTTTCGCCGGCGATGCCCGTCGCGATGTCGTCGAAGCGCACGCGATAGAAGATGTCCTGCCCGGGCGGCAGTTCGCCGAACAGCAGCTTTGCGGTGAAGTCTGCGTCCGGCAACGCCTCGCGCGAAGCTGACGCGATGATGGTCTTGAAACTCTCGACGGTCGAGCATTCCACCTGCATCCGCGCAGGTCGGTCGGCACGCGCCCATATCACGGCAGAGCCATCCGAAACGTCACCCGACTGGATGCCGCCCGCGATCTGCGGGCGGTCGGCGGCGCGGCTGATACGGGGCTTTGCGAGCGAGGCGACGGCCAGGGAAGACGTAGAGCGGGCCAGGAACTGCCGCCGAGTCCATGCGCGCGACGCGCGAGACGTTGCCATTCAGGAGACCTTCGTCGAATCGTGACGGAAGGTGCCTGCGCCGTTTGACTGCTAGCTTACGGTTTCTTGACTCCACGCCGACGGTTTTGCGACGCGGAGGTGACGGTCTCGGACCGGGTCAGTGCTTCCAGTTGCAGATGCCGCCGGAACGGCACGGCCAGGTCTGGATGCGGGTGTCCATCGCCTGTGCATCGAGCGGATTGCCATGACGATGCGCGAGCTTGGTGCGTGCTGCGCCACGCGGCTGAGCGCTCTTCGTGTGAGCGATCTTCGGTTCGGACACATGCACGCGTTCGGCCGCGACCTTCTTCGGCACGTCAACCGGTTCGGCACGGGCCTGCGCCTCGCTGCCGCCCTTCGCCTCCAGCGCGACCGGCGCGAATTGCGTCTCGGGCCCGAGCCGTTTCGGCGACAGGATTGCCGTGGAGAGATCGAGACCGAGATATTCGTCAGGCTTGTAGTCGTCAGCGCGCGCGATGCCGCCCCATGCGAGCACGAGGGCAATGGCAACTGCAAAAGGAACGCTTTTCAGGACCACGGACGCCTCCTGAAATTGATGATTAAAGGAGTAATCTACCTTTATTTAGGAGGCGTCGCGTGCAAATCCAGCGGTCAACTGCCGCTGTGGTTAAGAAGTTTGGCGGTGTCAGGCGACCTTTCGCGTCGCACCCGTCCCATCCAGGAAACCCATAAGCCGGCCGCGGATGATTTGTTCCGCCTCGCTCATGATGCGATCGACGAGTTCCTTGCAGGTGGGGATGTCGTGGATGAGGCCCGCGACCATGCCGCAGCTCCAGGCACCGGCATCCATCTGCCCCTCCAGCATGATCTTGGGATAAACACCCGCGACCTGGTCGTGAATGTCGCCGATCGTGAGCTTGTCGCCCTTGGCATGCTCGATCTCGAGCAGGCGATCGACATTGGCGTTCTTCAGCACGCGCTCGGTATTGCGGAGGGCCCGCATGATCAGGCGGGTGTCGAGCTCGGTTGCCGCGACCAGCGCATTCTTCACGTTCTGATGGACAGGCGCTTCCTTGGTCGCGATAAAACGCGTGCCCATGTTCATGCCGGCCGCACCCAGCGACAGCGCTGCGACGAGGCTGCGCCCGTCGGCCATGCCGCCGGAGGCCACGAACGGGATCTTCAGTTCCTCCGCCGCGCGCGGCAGCAGGATCATGTTCGGGATGTCGTCCTCGCCGGGATGACCGCCGCACTCAAAGCCGTCGACGCTGACGGCATCACAGCCGATGCGTTCGGCTTTCAGCGAATGGCGCACCGAGGTGCATTTGTGGATCACCTTGATGCCGGCCGCCTTCAGTGCCGGCATGTATGCCTCCGGACTGCGGCCCGCGGTCTCCACCGCCTTGATGCCGCCCTCGACGATGGCTGCGATGTATTCCGGATAAGGCGGTGCTGCGAAGGTCGGCAGGAAGGTGAGGTTCACGCCGAACGGCTTGTCGGTCATGTCGCGGCAGCGCGCGATCTCCTTGGCGAGCAGCTCCGGTGTCTTCTGCGTGAGGCCCGTGATGATGCCGAGCCCGCCGGCATTGGAGACGGCGGCGGCAAGCTCGGCAAAGCCGACGAAATGCATGCCGCCCTGGATGATGGGGTGCTCGATGCCGAACAGTTCGGTGATCGCGGTCTTCACTTAGATTACCTCCCGGAATTTTGCCTGGTATTGGGATCAGTCTAGCCGGACTTTCGCGCCGCGGTCACCATTTCTCACCGAACGGACGAATCTCCATCTCGAAGGTCCAGGCACTCTTCGGCTGCTGGTAGAGCTGCCAATAGGAATCGGCGACCGCCGACGGCGGCATCAGCAGATCGGGATTGTCGAGCGCCTCCTTGCCCCAGAGCTGCTCTCGGCGCTCCCGCACCCAGGCCGTATCGACGCCCGAATCGATGATGAGATGGGCAACGTGAATGTTCTTCGGACCGAGCTCGCGCGCCATCGCCTGCGCCACCGCACGCAGTCCGAACTTGGCGCTGGCAAAGGCCGCAAAGCCGCTGCCACCGCGCAAGGACGCCGTCGCGCCGGTGAAGAAGATCTTGCCGCCGCCGCGCGGCAGCATCAGCCGCGCCGCCTCGCGCCCTGCGAGGAAGCCGGAATAGCAGGCCATCTCCCAGACTTTGCGAAACACGCGCTCGGTGGTGTCGAGGATCGGAAAATTGACGTTGGCGCCGACATTGAAGATGCAGACTTCCAGCGGCGCGTGCGTGTCGGCATCGTTGAGGAAGGAGATGATTTCCTCCTCCTTCCTCGCGTCCAGCGAGCGCGCATGGATCTCGCCGCCGGCAGCTTCGATGTCCTTCACCAGCGGCGCGAGCTTGTCGCCGTTGCGACGGCCCGCATAGATCGAAAAGCCTTCGGCGGCGAATTTCTTGGCAATCTCTGAGCCGATGAAATCGCCGGCCCCGATCACGGCCGCAGTCGCGTTTCGCTTGGGCAAGGTCGCCTCCTCCGGTGAGAGCATGTGATTGCGCCGGAGGCTATAGTTCTAAAATAGAACCGTCAAACTTCGAGAGCAGATGCTAGGTTTCTGTTGAAATATCACTGGTCATTCAAGCCAGTTGCTTTTTCAGACTTATGGCACGAAGGCCGGAGACGGGATCATGAAGTGGGATACGCTGGACGAGGAGCCCTGCTCGCTCTCCCGCACCGTCGCCGTCGTCGGCGACCGCTGGACGCTCTTGATCCTGCGCGAATGTTTTCTACGCGTACGCCGGTTCGAAGCGTTTCAGTCCTCGCTCCAGATCACGCGGCATCTTCTCTCGGAGCGGTTGAAGAAGCTGGTCCGCTTCGGCATCCTGCGTCGCGTCCCCTATTCCGAAGCGCCGAAGCGCTACGAATACATCCTCGCGCAAAAGGGGCTCGACCTCTATCCGATCATCATGGCGATGGTGCATTGGGGCGACACCCACATGGGCGACGAGCGCGGCCGCCCGCTGCTGCACGAGCACAAGCCCTGCGGCAAGCTGTTCGACCCGGTGATGGTGTGCTCGGAATGCGGCGAGCCGCTGCATGCGAAGCAGGTGCATGTGCATGGGGGGCCTGGGCGAAGGGAAGCCGTGGGGTGAGCCCCGGTCTCATTCTGGCGAAAGCCAGGGCGACGATGAGAAGAGCCCTGCTCCTCGATCGTCTCCGGCTGCGCAAAACCTACGCGAAGGGAACGCCGTAATAGGCGTTGATGCCGCGCATGGCGGCGTCGTCACCCCAATTCCAATCGCTCCGCTCGCCATATTTCGGCGCGCCTTCGAACTCCCTGGCGGTGATCCCTGTGACATAGCCGCCAAGCTCGGTGTCGTATTTCAGCGACTGCCAGGGCAAGGGATAGTGATCATTGCCGACGCCGAGAAAGCCACCGAAGCCCAGCACGGCGTAGGACACCCTGCCACTCGTCTTGTCGATCATCACGCGTTCGATCGAACCGATCTTGTTGCGGTCGGCGCCGTAGACCGACGTTCCCTCGACCTTATCACTGCCGATCAGACGGCCCATTTCAGGGCGGTCCAGTTCGCCTTGATTCAACATCTCAATTCTCCACTCCGCCAATTGTATGGACCAACCGAGCCTGGAGATGATCGTTCCAAAACGCGCCGTGAGCCGGAGTGCCGCGAGACAAGGCGTACCTAGTGCAGAGACGTGGATTGTTCGCGCGGCGACAGGAAATCGAACATCTCGGCCGCGGCCTGAAGCTGCTCGATGCGCGCCGCAACCACCTCACGCTGCTTGCCGTCTGGCAGGCTCGCGAGCTCATGCTCGAGCCGCAATCTCCGCGCTTCCAATCGCTGTTCGAATGTGTGTGGTTCAGACCGTCTTCGCATCGTCCATCCTCGGGGGTTGCAGGCCCGGGCTGTTGGCCCAGCGCTCGACTTGATCGATGACCTTCTGGTGGCTCGGACGCACCGGCTTCGGTGCTTCGGGCTCTTCGGAAAGCTTGCGGGGCAACCTGACCTTGTCCGTCATGGCACGTCTCCCTTCGCCTCTAAAATGCGCTTGGAGGGAAATCGTTTCAAGGCGTAAACAATTGATTTTGTTTGACTATCCTGCTCATTTGACGTTTTTTCGGACTCCTGCGGAACCCGCGTCAAGTTCGTTCGTTTAGCAAAATACTCAAATTACTCACTTTGCGTGATCGACCATGAATGATCTTCGCGCCGAGCGCCTTCAGGTCATGCTCTCGCCGGAAGAGCTGTCCGCAGTTGATGATTTCCGGTTCAAGAACCGCATGCCGACACGCGCTGCGGCGGTTCGCGAGCTCCTCAAGTTCGGGCTCGCGGCCGCGGGCATCGAGACGAGCATCGACTCGTCGGCAGGGATCAAATCAAGCGAATTCGGTGTATTCGGCCGCGGTCCCGAAGGGCACACACCGACGAAGCCCGAAGGCGGCGCCGAGGATTGATTCCCAGCCTCTTACAAGCAAAACGACCCCGGCACAGTGGGGTGCCAGGGCCGTCCTTGGAGATTGCTTCCGGCGCACCGGGGGCATGACAGCCGGAAGCAATCTGTCGACTCATCGCGCGGGGATTCGTTCCTCGCTTAGTTAACCACTGGGCGCGGCGCTAGCCGTGCGCCGCATGCATCGTGACAGACGCATTTTCCTGATGCACCTGCCGGACCGTCGTTGCAGTGGCAAACGCGACCGAGACGCCGAAGGCGAGAATGAATGAGAGAAGTGCAAGACGTGGGGCCATCGCAAAGCCTCCTTCTGGAATCAAAAAATCAACGCGATCGACTATTCCTGTTATTGTTGATTGGTCGCCTGCGTTCCGTGAGCGGTCTCACACGCGGACTCACGAAAACGGGAGCGGCTACGCGTCCAGCTTTTGACGGATGCGGGTGGTAACGGGCGGAATTTCGCCATCGAGCCAGTCCTGCTCTTTCGCCAAGGCCGTCCAGGCATCCGCCATGCGCGAATAGCGATTATAAGCGGGTTGCCCTTCCGAACGCTCGGCCAATTGCAAGCAGTTCTCGGCGTTGTCCCTGAAGATGTCAGACTGTTTCATCAACAAGACTTGGGCACGGATCCCCGGTCCCGCAACCGCCCTAACAGGATCTTAACCTCCGCCGGAACTTTCGAGCGCTGCCTGACGCCACGCGCCTCATGGCGGACAAGTAACAGCCCGCGTCTTCCGGACGATCTGACCGGCGCAATGACCGCGTGGCGCGGTCGAGGCGACTTCCAGCCCGCGATGCATGCGGGCCAATCCGGCAAGGCACGAGAAATAATCTCAAATTTCCTTGGAACCGGATGGAACCATTCGGACCGGTTGCCGTTGTTTGGGCCGGGCTGAGCAGAGCAGGTTCCATTTTCACGCGCAACAACCTTGGCGCTTGATTTGCGATTCGGCTGACGATCTAGTCTGATCAATGCGTCTCGCTGTGGATTCGGCCGACGCCTGCAGGGGAATCAGTATGAGCGACATCGATCCCGGAACGGCATCACGCTCCGGTCGTCGCGTCACAAAACCCAAACCCAACGGTACATCGGAGCCGGATTCCCGGCCGGAATTGCTACTCGCGCTACAGGCCATGCGCAGCGGCGACTTCTCCGTGCGCATGAGCGGCGACTATCTCGGCATCGACGGCAAGATTGCCGATACTTTTAACGAAATCATCGCCGCCAACCAGCGCATGGCGCAGCAGCTCGAGCTGGTCGGCCAGGTGGTGGGACGCGAGGGCAAGACCCGCCAACGCGTGAAGTTCGGCCTCGCCTCCGGCTCCTGGGCCGACATGGAAGGCTCCGTCAATACGCTGATCGACGATCTGTTGTGGCCGACGCGCGAGGTGACCCGCGCGGTCGCGGCCGTGGCCCAAGGCGACCTGCTGGAGACCGTCAAGCTCGACGTCGAGGGCCGCCCGCTCCGCGGCGAATTCCTGCAATCGGCGACCATCGTCAACACGATGATCAAGCAGCTCGGCGTCTTCACCTCCGAGGTGACGCGCGTCGCGCGCGAGGTCGGCACCGAGGGCAAGCTCGGCGGCCAGGCCCAGGTGCCGGAAGTGACCGGCGTCTGGAAGGATCTGACCGAGAGCGTCAACTCGATGGCGAACAACCTGACCAACCAGGTTCGCAACATCGCCGAGGTGACGATTGCGGTGGCCAACGGCGACTTGTCCAAGAAGATCACCGTCGACGTCCGCGGCGAAATCCTTCAGCTCAAGGAAGCCATCAACACGATGGTGGACCAGTTGCGCTCCTTCGCCTCCGAAGTGACGCGCGTCGCGCGCGAGGTCGGCACCGACGGCAAGCTCGGCGGCCAGGCCATCGTGCCCGGCGTCGCCGGCACCTGGAAGGACCTCACCGACTCCGTCAACGCGATGTGCGGCAACCTCACCGCACAGGTTCGTAACATCGCCAACGTGACGACCGCCGTGGCGCGCGGCGACTTGTCCCGCAAGATCACAGTGGACGTGCGCGGCGAAATTCTGGAGCTCAAGGACACCATCAACACGATGGTGGACCAGCTCAACTCCTTCGCCTCCGAAGTGACGCGCGTCGCGCGCGAAGTCGGCACCGAAGGCAAGCTCGGCGGCCAGGCCCAGGTGCCCGGCGTGGCCGGCACCTGGAAGGACCTCACCGACAACGTCAACTTCATGGCGTCGAACCTGACCGCGCAGGTCCGCAACATCGCCGACGTCGCCACCGCCATCGCGGGCGGAGACCTCTCCAAGAAGATCACCGTGAACGTGTCGGGCGAAATCCTTCAGCTCAAGGAAACGCTCAATACTTGCGTGGACCAGCTCAACGCCTTTGCCGGCGAAGTGACGCGCGTCGCGCGCGAGGTCGGCACCGAAGGCCGGCTCGGCGGCCAGGCCAACGTGCTGGGCGTCGCCGGCACCTGGAAGGATCTCACCGAAAGCGTCAACTCGATGGCGTCGAACCTGACCGCGCAGGTTCGCAACATCGCCGAGGTGACGACGGCGGTCGCCGGCGGCGACTTGTCGAAAAAGATCACCGTGGACGTCCGCGGCGAAATCCTCGAGCTGAAAGACACCATCAACACCATGGTGGACCAGCTCAACGCCTTCGCGGGCGAAGTCACGCGCGTCGCGCGCGAGGTCGGCACCGAAGGCAAGCTCGGCGGCCAGGCCGTCGTGCGCGGCGTCGGCGGCACCTGGAAAGACTTGACCGACTCCGTCAACTCGATGGCGTCGAACCTGACCGGCCAGGTCCGCAACATCGCCGAAGTCGCGACCGCGGTCGCCAAGGGCGACTTGTCGAAGAAGATCACGGTGAACGTCTCGGGCGAAATCCTTCAGCTGAAGGAAACGCTCAACACCATGGTCGACCAGCTCAACGCCTTCGCCGGCGAAGTCACGCGCGTCGCGCGCGAGGTCGGCACCGACGGCAAGCTCGGCGGCCAGGCCGACGTGCCAGGCGTCGCCGGCACCTGGAAGGATTTGACCGACTCCGTCAACTCGATGGCGGGCAACCTGACCGCCCAGGTCCGCAACATCGCCGAGGTCGCGACCGCGATCGCCGGCGGCGACCTGTCGCGCAAGATCACGGTGGACGTCCGCGGCGAGATCCTTCAGCTGAAGGACACGCTGAACACGATGGTCGACCAGCTCAACCGCTTCGCGGGCGAGGTGACGCGCGTCGCGCGCGAGGTCGGCACCGAAGGCCGGCTCGGCGGTCAGGCCAACGTGCCCGGCGTCGCCGGCACCTGGAAGGACCTCACCGACTCCGTCAACTCGATGGCGGGCAACCTCACCGCTCAGGTCCGCAATATCGCCGAGGTGACGACCGCAGTGGCGCGCGGCGACTTGTCCCGCAAAATCACCGTGGACGTGAAGGGCGAAATCCTCGAGCTCAAGAACACCATCAACACCATGGTGGACCAGCTCAACGCCTTCGCCGGCGAAGTGACGCGTGTCGCGCGCGAAGTCGGCACCGAAGGCAAGCTCGGCGGCCAGGCCGAAGTGTCCGGCGTCGCCGGCACCTGGAAGGACCTCACCGACAACGTCAACTTCATGGCCTCGAACCTGACGGCCCAGGTCCGCAACATCGCCGAGGTCGCGACCGCGATCGCCGGCGGCGATTTGTCGAAGAAGATCACGGTGGACGTGCGCGGCGAAATCCTGCTGCTCAAGGACACCCTGAACACGATGGTCGAGCAGCTCCGCTCCTTCGCGGCCGAAGTGACGCGCGTGGCGCGCGAGGTCGGCACCGAAGGCCGGCTCGGCGGTCAGGCCGTCGTGCCCGGCGTCGGCGGCACCTGGAAGGACCTCACTGACAACGTCAACCTGCTCGCGGCAAACCTCACCACGCAGGTCCGCAACATCGCCGAAGTGACAACGGCGGTGGCGCGCGGCGACTTGTCCCGCAAGATCACCGTGGACGTGAAGGGCGAAATCCTCGAGCTGAAAAACACCATCAACACCATGGTGGACCAGCTCAACGCATTTGCCGGCGAAGTCACCCGCGTCGCGCGCGAAGTCGGCACCGAAGGCGAGCTCGGCGGTCAGGCCCAGGTGCCCGGTGTGGCCGGCACCTGGAAGGACCTCACCGACACCGTCAACTTCATGGCGGCGAACCTCACCGAGCAGGTCCGCGGCATCGTCAAGGTGGTGACCGCTGTTGCGAACGGTGATTTGAAACAAAATCTCACCGTGAAGTCGAAGGGCGAGGTCGCAGCACTTGCCGACACCATCAACAACATGACGGAGACGCTCGCGACCTTCGCTGACCAGGTGACATCGGTGGCGCGCGAGGTCGGCGTCGAAGGACGGCTGGGTGGTCAGGCCGACGTGCCCGGTGCGGCCGGCACCTGGAAAGACCTCACCGGCAACGTCAACCTGCTGGCGGCCAACCTCACCTCGCAGGTGCGCGCGATCGCGGAAGTGGCGACCGCCGTGACCAAGGGCGATCTGACGCGATCGATCCAGGTCGATGCCCGCGGCGAAGTGGCCGAGCTGAAAGATAACATCAACACGATGATCACGAACCTCCGTCTGACGACGGACGTGAACACCGAGCAGGACTGGCTGAAGACCAACCTCGCCAAATTCACCAACATGCTTCAGGGCCAGCGCGATCTCACGACCGTCGGCCGCCTGCTGCTGACCGAGCTGTCGCCGCTCGTCAACGCGCACACCGGCGTGATCTACCAGGTCGAGAACGAGGACAATCCCCAACTCCTGCTGCTCGCCTCCTATGCCGGCGACGGCGTCTATCCCTATCAGCGCGTGCTTCCGTTCGGCGACGGCCTGATCGGCCAGTGTGCGATCGACCGGCGCCCGCGCGTGGTCTCCGACATTCCCGCCGACGTGGTGCCGATCAACTCGGCACTGCTCCGCGTCGCCCCGAAGAACCTCGTGGTGCTGCCGGTGCTGTTCGAGGGTCAGGTCAAGGCGGTGATCGAGCTCGCCTCGCTCACCTTGTTCACGACCTCGCAGATGACGTTCCTGGAGCAGCTCACCGACTCCATCGGCATCGTGCTCAATTCGATCGAAGCGACGATGCAGACCGAAGGCCTGCTCAAGCAGTCGCAGCAACTGGCCGGCGAGCTCCAGACCCAGCAGCGCGAATTGCAGCAGACCAACGACCAGCTCGAGCAGAAGGCGCAACAGCTCGCCGAACGTAACGTCGAGGTCGAGCGCAAGAACCAGGAAATCGAGCAGGCCCGCCGCGCGCTCGAGGAAAAGGCAACCGAGCTCGCGCTGACCTCGAAGTACAAGTCTGAATTCCTGGCCAATATGAGCCACGAGCTGCGCACGCCGCTGAACTCGATCTTGATTCTCGGCCAGCAGCTTACCGACAATCCGGACGGCAATCTTTCCGCCAAGCAGGTCGAATTCGCCCGCACCATCCACGGCGCCGGCACCGACCTCCTGAATCTCATCAGCGACATTCTCGATCTCTCCAAGATCGAGTCCGGCACGGTGACGGTTGATGCCGAGGAAATCCTCACCGCCAACCTGCTCGAGACGGTCGGACGGCCGTTCCGGCATGAGGCGGAGAACCGCAATCTGTCGTTCAGGATCGACGTCGATCCGAACCTTGCACGCAGCATCGTCACCGACTCCAAGCGCCTGCAACAGGTGCTGAAGAACCTGCTCTCCAACGCGTTCAAGTTCACCGGTGAAGGCGAAGTGCGGCTGCAGGTCGCTGGCGCGCTCGGCGGTTGGGGCACGGATCATCCAGTGCTGAACTCCGCGCCGGCCGTAATCGCCTTCGAGGTCTCCGATACCGGCATCGGTATTCCCCTGGAGAAGCAGAAGCTGATCTTCGAGGCATTCCAGCAGGCGGACGCCGGCACCAGCCGCAAATACGGCGGCACCGGTCTTGGCCTTGCCATCAGCCGCGAACTCGCGAGCCTGCTCGGCGGAGAAATCCACCTGCGCAGCGCCCCGGGCAGGGGCTCGACCTTCACGCTGTATCTGCCGCTGAAATATTCCGGCCCGACGCTCGCGCCGCGCGCTACACCAGCGCCGCAGCAATACAACCAGCCGCCGGCACTGCAGCCCGCCGCACCGGAACAGCAACGCGTCATCGAGCAGCTGCCTGACGACCGCCTCAATCTCGACCCCGGCGACAGCATCCTGCTGATCGTCGAGGACGATCCGCATTATGCCCGCATCCTGGTCGACCTCGCGCGCGACAAGGGTTTCAAGGTCCTGGTCGCCGCGCGCGGCGCAGAGGCGCTCGAACTCGCAAAACAGTATCAGCCGCGCGCCGTCTCGCTCGACGTGTTCCTGCCCGACATGCTCGGCTGGACGGTGCTGAGCCAGCTCAAGCACAACCCGCTGACGCGCCACATTCCCGTGCAGATCATCACGCTCGACGAGGACCGGCAGCATGCGCTGGCCCGCGGCGCCTTTTCCTTCGTCAACAAGCCGACGACGACCGAAGGCGTTGCCGCCGCGCTGACGCAGATCAAGGAATATGCGCGACCGCGCCGCAAGCGGCTGTTGATCGTCGAGGACAACGAAGCCGAGCAGCTGTCGATCCGCGAGCTGCTGCATCACGATGATATCGAGATCGTGACCACCGACACCGGTGCCGGTGCGCTCTCGACCCTGCGCGAAGCGCCCTGCGACTGCGTGGTCCTCGACCTCAGGCTGCCCGACATGAGCGGCTTCGAGGTGCTGGATCAGATCCGGCGCGACGACGCTCTGTCGAACGTTCCCGTGGTGGTGTTCACCGGCCGCGAGCTCTCTGCGGAAGAGGATGCGGAACTTCACACCATGGCGCGCAGCATCGTGGTCAAGGGCGTGGAATCGCCGGAACGCCTGCTCGACGAGACCGCGCTGTTTCTGCATCGCGTGATCACGGAACTTCCGGTCGAGAAGCAGCGCATGCTGGAGAAGCTCAACAGTTCCGACGAGGATCTGATCGGCAAGACCGCGCTGCTCGTCGACGACGACGCCCGCAACATCTTCGCGTTGTCGAGCGTGCTGGAACGGCGCGGCATGAAGGTGCTGACGGCGACCACCGGCCGCGAGGCCGTGACGCTGGTCGAATCCAACCCGGAAATCGCCATCGTGCTGATGGACATCATGATGCCGCAGATGGATGGCTATCAAACCATCGGCGTGATCCGGGAGAACCCCGCCTTCTTGCGCCTGCCGATCATCGCGCTGACAGCGAAGGCGATGAAGGGCGATCGCGAGAAATGCCTGGAAGCCGGTGCGTCCGATTACCTCGCTAAACCCGTCAACACCGATCAATTGCTGCTTGCGATCCGCATGTGGCTGCACCGCTGAACGGGACCCGCGAATGGACCACGAAAAGGTCAACATTCTCCTCGTCGACGACCAGCCGGCCAAGCTGCTCGCCTACGAAGTGATCTTGAAGGAACTCCGCGAGAACCTCGTGATCGCCTCGTCTGGCCGCGAGGCGCTGGAGGTTCTGCTCAAGACCGAGATCGCGGTGATCCTGGTCGACGTCTGCATGCCTGAGCTCGACGGTTTCGAGCTCGCGGCGATGATCCGCGAACATCCGCGCTTCCAGAAGACCGCGATGATCTTCATCTCGGCCATCCAGGTCAGCGACATCGACCGGTTGCGCGGCTACGAGATGGGTGCGGTCGATTACGTTCCGGTGCCCGTCGTGCCGGAAGTGCTGCGTGCCAAGGTCAAGGTGTTTGCCGAGCTCTATCGCAAGACACGCGAGCTCGAACGACTGAACCAGGATCTCGAGGATCGCGTCCGGGCCCGCACGGCCGAGCTCGAGAACTCCACCGCAAAGCTGCGCGAAAGCGAAGAGCGGCGCAGCTTGGCAATCGCCGCCGGCAAGATGGGATCCTGGGACTGGGATTGGGTCAATGGCGACTGGATGTGGGACGAAGGCCAGTACCGCATTTTTGGCGTGACGCCGGAGACCTTCAACGTCACCTCGGCCAATATCCAGGCGCTGCTGCACCCGGATGACATCGACCGGTTCGGCCAGGCGATTGCCGCGTTCAATACCGGTGCGCACGCCTATGAAGGAGAGTTTCGCGTCTGCCGACCCGGTGGCGATGTGCGCTGGTGCGTCGGCACAGCGGCCGCAACGGTGGATCCGGGCGGTCGCGTGGTGCGGGTGAGCGGCGTCACCGTCGATATCACCGAACGCAAGCGCGCCGAGGAACGGCAGAACCTGCTGGCACGCGAAGTCGATCACCGCGCCAAGAATGCGCTGGCGCTGGCACAGTCGATCGTGCGCCTTACCCGCGCCGACGGGGTCAAGGCTTACGTCAATGCCGTCGAGGGACGCATCAATGCGCTCGCGCGCGTGCACACCATCCTGTCGCTGTCGAGCTGGCAGGGCGCCGAGCTCTCCAAGCTGATCGAGGAAGAGCTTGCGCCCTACTCGCTCGGCGGACAGATCAAGCTTGCGGGTCCCGAGGTGCAATTGCTGCCGGCGACCGCCCAGACGCTGGCGCTGGCGCTGCACGAGCTCTTCACCAATTCGGCCAAGTATGGCGCGCTCTCGACCCGCTCGGGGCGGCTCGCGATCGGCTGGCAGGCCGAGAACGATCTCCTCATCTTGACCTGGGAGGAGACCGGAGGGCCGTTGGTCAGGACGCCGAAGTCGCGTGGTTTCGGCACAAGAAGCCTGCTGGCCAGTGTCGAGTCCCAGCTCGGCGGACAGGCGCTGTTCGATTGGCGTTCAGAGGGCCTGCTGTGCCGTCTCGATGTGCCGTTGACGCGCAAGAGCGCGGCAACATCGGCGGCGCAGGACAAGTTAGGGGCCAGCACTTCTCCCGAACTTCAGCGCGCGTCGGGTTAGCGCGACGCAGCGACCTTCAGCCGTAACATCGGCCGCGGTTCATCGGCGACACGCCCTTCGAGCCAAGCTTCCGTTTTCGCAAGATCGCGCAACGCCGTTGCA
Organism: Bradyrhizobium ganzhouense; assembly: GCF_049949285.1. Lineage (NCBI taxonomy): Bacteria > Pseudomonadati > Pseudomonadota > Alphaproteobacteria > Hyphomicrobiales > Nitrobacteraceae > Bradyrhizobium > Bradyrhizobium ganzhouense. The sequence continues at coordinate 2,694,190 of NZ_CP181318.1, read as the reverse complement.
TAGCGGCGGGCGGCGCTGCGCTCTGCACCCCGCGGCAGCTTGCGCGCCTTGCGCAAAATGTCGGCCGCTGCGTTGCGGTAGGCCAGCGAGCGATAGAGAAAGACCACCTTACCCATAGCGAATGTTCCCGTGTTGATGCCGTTCATCCTCGCAAGATCGGCATGAACGTCGGATGAAGCGGCTCATGACAATTCCTTTATGCGCGATGGAACCCGCGACTACGACGCGCGTTGGCATGCCAGATCGATCGGCAGTTCCATGCGCGCAAAAAAGTCGCCAAATAGGTCGCCAAGTCTGATCTCTCCCACCGGCATCATCAAACTGATGACGCATGCGACGATGGGCGCGGCACTCGGTCTGGCCTTCACGCTCGCACTGATCCTGGCCAATCCTGCGGTCGCAGAATTGCTAAACCACGGCGGCCGTGCGGCAGCCTTCGTCTTTGTCGGCACGATGGTGACGACGTTTGCCATCGGTGCCGCGCTGACGGGCGTCGTGTTCATCCTCAACGAGGACAAGGAATCTTGAAGCGCGCGTGAAGCGCAATGCCATGTATTTTTCGGAACTCCCGCGGCGAATGGCGGTTGGCTGCCTGCGTCAAATTCAACTCAGGGAGTTCCCGCGCATGAACACGACCAAGCTCGCTCTCGCCGTGATGTTAGCGATCGGCCTCGCCGCCGCACCCATTGCCGCGCAGGCCAAGTCGCACAAGGCCAAGCATGATTCATCGACCTCGTCCTCGCAAACGACAGGCGCCAACACGAAGTCCAAGGGCAGCGACGCTTCCGGTCAGAACAGCTCTGGCACCGGCTCCGACCAGGGCGGCGCCATGACGAACAACAAGAGCGCCCCGAGCAACACCAAGTAAGCTCGGGAGTAAGCTCGACAGAGCTGAGGCCCCGCGAAAGCGGGGCCTTTTGCTTGGGTGCCCTGAACATCCTCTCAAGGCCACATGGTCGGCGCGCGGATCAGAGCATCCCTGCCCGCCCGCCTCAAATCGTCGACCGAACATTGCCCCGATCGAACACGATCACTCAGTCGTGCGGCAATTCGTTCGCGCATCGCCATTTCGGACGGCGCAAGGTCGGCACAGACTTCATCGAGGACCGCCCGCAGCAGGGCGGCCATTTCGGCATCCGGCATCGACAAGCTCCGGCATGTCGCTTTGCGCGACCGCTTTAGCTGCGTCGGATGTCAGTGATGTTAAGGCGGCTCTTCAGCGGACCAAGACGTACCCGGTCGCGGATGTCGGGCAAAACCCCGCCACCGCCAGCGGCCTTCCATTCGCCGATCAGCAGATTGATTTTCCGGCGCAGGCCCATCTGCGCCTGGGCCCGTTCGGTGCAGTCACGATCGCGATTAACGAGATCGCGTACGGTCGCCTCGACATCGGCCATCTCCAGCCTCAAGGCGCTGATTTTGCGTCGAATTTCATTAATTCTGTTGTCCATGGCTTGTTAGAACAAAATAAGAACATATAGTCAAGCCACGAATTCGGAATGGAGAGCGGACATGCAGGTTCAGGGTAAATACGACGCCAAGGCTTTTCTCATGGAGCAGATGACCCGGGCGCAGGGGCTGCGGCTGAAGCGGCTGAGCGAAGAGGCCTACCAGCCCGCGCAATACGATCGCGGTCTGTCCTCTACCGAAGCCGCGCGCCGCATCCAGGTGCTTGAAGCGGAGATCGAACTCGCGAACTCCTTCTGAGGCGCGCGGCCAGTGGCCTTGGAACGCTGCGTCAACACTCCTGTTCTCTTCCGAGGCCAAAGGGAGAGAGTTGATGGCACGCAAGGCAAAGAAGCGCCGCTACTCACGCAGCGCTGCCAGTGATGTCGAGCGCGAGATGCGGCGTTACAAGAAGGGGACTGCAAAGAGCGGGCCCGGCGGTCGCGGCGGACGCGTGAAGAGCCGCAAGCAGGCGATCGCAATCGGCTTGTCGGAAGCGCGCGCGAAGGGCAAGAAGGTGCCGAAGAAGGCGTCGAAGCGGAAGACGTCCAAGAAGAAAAGCGCGAAGAAGAGCTCGAAGCGCAAATCCGCGAAGCGGTGACGCCGACCGGCGTCAGGTCATGCTACCCGGCATGAAGCAGCGGATCGAAACACCGAACGCCGTCTTGACCGGCCAGACCATGGTGCGGCCGGCGCGGTTCGGCTCGGTGATCACGGCTTCGTCGGGGACCTCGACCCACTCCCCATCAAGACGGACCCGGTAGTGCCCATTGTGCGAGTCCCAGTCAGGATCGGCCACGGCAACACCGTCGGCATCCGAACAGCACGGACCGAGATGGCTGCGCAAGCTGTCGAACCAGGGCTTTAGCGGAGAATCGGTGAAGCGGCCGTCATCGCGCCCCAAGGCACTTCCGGTCGACAGCACGAGCGGCGCCGCGAGCAGCGCAAGTCTCAGCGAGAGCTTCAATCGATCCATGTCGGCACCGATCAAATGCGAACCACCGGCCGGTTCCACAAAGCAGCCGGACGTTCGAAGTTCCACTCCTGCAATTTGCCTCGGCGCCGTCATTGCCGCCAGAGCACAATACGCGATTCCAAAGTCTGACGAGCGAACGCGGCTTTTTCGGACGAACCCGTCATCATTGCTGCCGTTAACGAGAATGTTATCGGCGGCCTGTGGGTATCTCGACAGGCGCGCACGAAAAAGGCGGCCCGCAGGCCGCCTTTTGAATTTGCCGTCGAGGCCATGAGAGGAAATAGATCAGGCGAGCGGCACCGCCACGAAACGGGTCGCCTCCGCGCTCTTCACCTGCAGCAGCACGCTGTTCTTGCCGGACGATTTGGCCTGCGCCAGCTCGGAGCGGACATCGCCGACATTGGCGACCGCCTTGCCGCCGACATTGAGGATGACGTCGCCGGTCTGGATGCCGCGTTGCGCCGCCGGTCCCTGCGGGTCGACCTCGGTGACCACGACGCCCTTCTGGCCTGCGCCCTGGACGTCGCCGGCCGGCGCCAGGCTGAGGCCGAGGCGCGGCGTGCCAGGGGCCTGCTGCGTCTTGCCGTCGTCAGCTTTGGCCTGCTTTTCGTTCGGCAGCTCGCCGAGCGCGAGCGACACCGTCTTGTTATCGCCCTTGTGGACGACATCGAGCTTCACGGACGTGCCCGGCGCCAGCGTGGCGATAGTGCGGGCGAGATCGCGGGAGTCCTTGATCGTGGTGCCATTGACGGCGGTGATGACGTCGCCCGCCTCGATGCCGGCCTTCGCCGCCGGGCTGCCATCCTGCGGGTTATCGACGATTGCACCGCGCGCCTCCTTCAGGCCGAGGCTGTCGGCAATCTCCGCGGTCACCGGCTGCACCTGCACACCGAGCCAGCCGCGGGTGACGGCACCCTTGTCCTTCAGCTGCGCGACCACGAGCTTGGCGGTCGAGGACGGAATATCGAAGCCGATGCCGACCGAGCCGCCCGAGGGCGAGAAGATCGCGGTGTTCACGCCGATCACATTGCCGTTCATGTCGAAGGCCGGACCGCCGGAATTGCCCTTGTTGATCGGCGCATCGATCTGGATGTAGTCGTCATAGGGACCGTTGCCGATGTCGCGGCCGCTGGCCGAGACGATGCCGGCCGTCACGGTACCACCGAGGCCGAAGGGATTGCCGACCGCGACCACCCAGTCGCCGATCCGCGGCTTCTGGTCGGAGAATTTCACGAACGGGAAGTCCTTCTTGCCGTCGACCTTGATCAGCGCGAGGTCGGTCTTCGGATCGGTGCCGACCACCTTCGCGGTGTAGATCGTGCCGTCATCCATCGTCACCTGCACGGACTCGGCGTGGTCGACGACATGGTTGTTGGTCACGGCATAGCCGTCGGCCGAGATGAAGAAGCCGGAGCCCTCGCCCGTGATCACCTGGTGGCGCTGGCGCGGCATGCCGTTCATGCCACCCGGGCCGCGGAAGCCGAACTGCCGCGAGAACTGGTCGAACGGGGAATCCTCGTCCTGATCCATCCGGTTCTGTTGCAGCATCGCGCTCTTGTCGTTGTCCTGGTCGATCTTGACCCGCACCGAGATGACGGCGGGCTTGACCTTGCTGACGAGGTCGCCGAAGCCCGGCGGCGTCACGGCGCTCTCAGCGGCCTGCGCAGGCGAAATCAGGGAGTTCAAGCTGAGCGGCGACGATCCGGGAGAGGCGGCCAGCACGGCGACGCCCAGCGCGGCCACAGTGCCGAGCAACGCCAGCCGGCTAGGCTTCAGAATCTTGCGGGACGTAGTGGTGTCGGAATTGACGCGGTCGTTCATGTCGAAATGTCCATGTTGGTGAAGGTTGTCGCCTTGCATCCAACATGGGCGCTCGCACCTTACGGTGTCCCGTCCACGCGATTAAATCTTGGCAAAGATGCTGCGGCCGGCGGCCGCATTCCTTGCGCGATCACACGCCCTTGTCGTTTGGATTGGCGATCGCGTCCGTTAGCGGCGCCGGCATCGGAAAGTTCAGGTTCACGTTCTTGGGCGGAATGGGTTTCGTGAACCATTTGGCGTACAGTTCCGCAAACTGACCGCTCTTCATCATCGCGACGAGCGTCTTGTCGACCAGCGCCTTGAACTCCGGATCGTCCTTGCGAATGATCAAGCCATAAGGCTCGGTGCGCAAGGCGTCATCGATGATCCGCCAATCGCCCGGTACTTGGCTGCTGGCGATCAGACCGGCAAGCAGAATATCGTCCATGACAAAGGCCTCGCTGCGTCCGGTCGTCAGCGCGAGGAAGGATGCGGCGTGGTCGGGCGACAGCACCTGCTTGACCTCGAACTTCTTCTCCTGGGCGCGCGCCAGCAGCAAGGCAATCGACGTCGATCCGGCGGTCAGCGCAACGGGCTTGTCCTTCAAGTCTTCGAACGTCTTGATCGGACCATCCTTGCGAACCACCGCGCGAATGCTCGACACGAAGATGGTGTTGCTGAAGGCCACCACCTTCCGGCGCTCCAGCGTGTTGGTGGCAGGACCACAAACGATGTCGATCGTGCCGTTCTCGATCAGTGGAATCTGGGTGCTGAGCTGAATCGGCTGAAGTTTCGTTTGAAGCGAGGGCAGCTTCAGTTCGTCCTTCACCGCATCGACGATCCGCGCACAGAGATCCATCGCGAAGCCAACCGGCTTCTGGTTGTCGTCGAGATAGGAGAAAGGGACCGAGACATCGCGATGGCCGAGCCGGATTTCGCCAGCCGCCTTGATCTTTGCCAGCGTCCCCGAGGGCGATTGGGCTTGAGCCGGGACAGCAACCGCGGCCAGAAACATGAGCGAATACAACAGCCCCTTCACGGCCCTACTCCTCTGATGGATACAATCATTCGATATTTTATACATAGTATTGCATAATCTACAAACTGATTTTATACAATCCTGACAACAACGACGGGATGCCGCATGAAATCGAGTGAAGTGGCAAAGCAACGGAGTGGCGGCGTTCATGGCTCGACGCCGGACGCCGTGCGCGAGGCGCTACGCCGCGCCATTAGCGCTGGTGAGCTGGCGCCCGGCATTCAGCTCCGGCAGGACGAGCTCGCCGAAAAATTCGGAACCAGTCGCATTCCCGTGCGCGAAGCGCTGCGACAGCTCGAGGCAGAAGGTTTCGTGACCTTCCTGCCCAATCGCGGAGCGGTCGTCTCCGATCTCTCCGTCGATGAAGTCGTGGAGCTGCTCGAGATTCGCATCGCGCTCGAATGCCACGCGCTGCGTCTTGCCATTCCGGCGATGGGCGACATCGATCTCGACGACGCAAGGGCGATCCTCCGCTCCTATGACGAAGAGCCCGATCCGGAAAAATGGGGCGCGTTCAACTGGCGCTTCCATAAATCGCTCTACGCCCCCTGCAATCGTCCGCGCCTGCTTGCGATGATCGAAGCCAATTACGGTCATGTCGGCCGCTTCACGCGCGCGCTGGTGTCGCGTGCCACCGGCAAGGACAGACCGCAGCAAGAGCACTACCAATTGCTGGAATTCTGCCGTGACGGCGAGGTCGAAAAGGCGGTGCGCCTGCTGCGCGAGCACATCGTGCAGACGCAGAAGACGCTGCGGTCGGCGCAACGTCATGCGTCGCGGAAAGAAGCCGATTGATCCGGCGATCGATCGTCCGATCGCGTTGAAGGAGAGCACGCTTGAAAGCGAACGACGTCGAAATCCTGGTCATTGGCGCCGGCATCGCCGGCCTTGCCACCGCCTATTATCTCGCCGTCGAGCACAAGCGCTCGCGCCTTCTGATCGTGGATGAAGGGCAGCCGATGACGCTGACATCGGCGCAATCCGGCGAGAACTATCGCAACTGGTGGCCGCATCCGACCATGGCGGCGTTCACCGACCATAGCACCGATTTGATGGAGGACATCGCGCGCCGCACCGGCAACCGCTTCCACATGACACGGCGCGGCTATCTTCTGGTGACGCGCGAAGAGAAGCCGGACGAGCTGCTGCGACAGCTATATGCTGGCTACGGCGCGTCGGCCTCGAAGCTGATCCGCCTGCATGAGGGCGCGAGCCGGAACTATTCGCCGCCGCTGTCGGCGGACTGGCAGGCTGCGCCCGACGGTGTCGACGTGCTGCTGGGCCGCGATCTGATCCAGCAACACTATCCGGCCTTCGACAAGGAGATCGCCACCGCGCTGCATATCCGCCGCGCGGGTGATATCAGCGGCCAGCAGCTCGGCCAGTACATGCTGGAGGCGATGCGGCCGCTCGGCGCGCAATTTCAGCAGGCGCGTGTGGTCGGCATCGCGAAAGCCGACCGGTTCGTGGTCGACGTCATCGTCGATGGCGAGCGCCAGACCATCAAGGCCGACATCATCGTCAATGCGGCCGGTCCTTTTGCGGCACACATCGCGGCGATGCATGATGAGAGGCTACCGATCCTGAACGTGCTTCAGCAGAAGATCGCCTTCGTCGACCGCAATCGCGCGGTGGACCGCAAGATGCCGTTTGCGATTGATCTGGACGGCCAGACGCTCGCCTGGTCGGACGACGAGCGCGAGGCCCTGGCCGCGGCGCCCGAGCTGGCGCGCCTGCTGAAGCCGATGCCGGGAAGCATTCATTGCCGTCCCGATGGCGGCGATCAGGGGCAGTGGATCAAGCTCGGTTGGGCTTTCAACGCGACGCCGTCCGACCCCGTCCGCGAACCCGAGCTCAATCCCTACTTCCCTGAGATCGTGCTTCGGGCTGCAAGCCGGCTCCAGCCGTCGCTCAAGCAATATCTCGGCGCCCTGCCCCGCGACCGCGTGCATTATGGCGGTTTCTATCCGATGACGAAGGAGAACTGGCCGCTGATCGGAGCCGCGAAGACGCCGGGCGTGTTCCTGACCACAGCGCTGTCCGGCTACGGGACGATGTCGGCCTGCGCGGCGGGTGACCTTTGCGCCCGCGCTGTGGTCGGCGCGCCAGTTCCCTCCTTTGCCGGCGCGCTCTCGCTGGCGCGCTACGAGAACAAGGTGCTCATGGACGAACTCGACAGCGCCGAAAACCGCGGGCTGCTCTGATCGCTCGCGAACCCAATCCCCTCACGCGGCGGCGGGTGTCTCCCATGCCGCTGCGGCGATGGCATCCTCTTCGCGTTGCGCATTGCACGCGTCGAAATGCGCTTTGAGCGCGATCTCGGCGAGATGTTCGAAATGTTCGGCCTGGCCAAGGAGCTGCCAGTTCTGGAGCGGCCGGTAGGCTGCCTGCTGACGACAGAGAGACGCCAGCGCGCGGTAGCGACGTACGTTCTCCATGAGACTCTCCCTCGCGTTCACAGCGCTTATTACCCTGATTTGCGTCACGCCGATGGCGGTTGTGCAAAACATTTGCTGCGTGCGCAGCCGGCTTAATCCTGGTTAACTTCAAGGAAACCCGCAGACGCACATTGGTTCCTATCGGATCCACCCGAGCGTGGAACTCGCGATGAGCTTAGGCGTAGCGGCGGCGCTCGACGTTGATGCCGATCAAACCGAAATGGTGTTCGATCGGTTCGGGCAACAGGGCGCCCTCGTCGCGCGACGCACCCGTAGTCTACCGGACGCGCGCGGTCTCGCCGACCCGCGTCGTCTGCGCGGAATAATCCTGCCGCTTCGGAACCCGGCCGGCTTCGGCGGCCACGCGAATGGCCGCGATGTTGGCGGCATAATCCGCACTGTTCCCGCCGCGGAACACGGCGGAGCCCGCCACAAGTGTATCGGCGCCAGCGGCGGCAACCGCAGCGGCATTGTTGCGCGTGACGCCGCCGTCGACCTCGAGACGGATCGGCCGCTCGCCGATCATGCTTCGAATCCGCGCGATCTTTTCGAACTGGGATTCGAGGAAGGACTGGCCGCCGAAGCCTGGGTTGACCGTCATGACGAGCACCAAGTCGATACGGTCGAGCACATATTCGATCACGCTCTCGGGCGTGGCCGGGCACAAGCTGACGCCGGCCATCTTGCCGAGCGCACGGATCGCCTGGAGCGAGCGGTCGAGATGCGGGCCCGCCTCGGCATGGACGGTGATGAGATCGGCCCCCGCCTTCGCGAACGCCTCCAGATAGGGATCGACAGGCGCGATCATCAGATGCACGTCAAAGACCTTTGTCGTCACCGGCCGGATCGCCTTGATGACATCGGCGCCGAAGCTGATGTTCGGCACGAAATGCCCGTCCATGACATCGCAATGGATCCAGTCGGCGCCGGCCGCATCGATTGCTGCGATCTCCTCGCCGAGCCGCGCGAAATCCGCCGCCAGGATCGAGGGGGCGATCACGATTTCCTTGGTCATGGCTTTGCACTCCGCGCGTCGGCCCCGCCGCTGAAGACACGACTCGCCAGGATATCCACCGGATCGATGGTTTCGAGGTCGGCGACATCGAGCATGCGGTCGAGATCAGACACCAGACGATCGGCCTGCCGCAGACGAATGCGATCGACCGCATTGCGGATCGAGCGCGCATTGGAGAAGAACGGCTGGGTCCGGCGCAGCGCAATGTACTTCTCGAAGGCCTCGCGCGCAGCGGCCGAGAGGCGATAGCCACGCTCCCTCAGCATCAGCTCGGCGATGACCAGCAACTCGGCTTCCGCATAATCCGGGAAGTCGATGTGGTGGGCGATACGCGAGCGGAAGCCGGGATTGGAGGCGAAGAAGCTCGTCATGCGCTCGCCATAGCCGGCCAGGATCACCACGAGATCCTCGCGCTGGTTCTCCATCACCTGGAGCAGGATCTCGATCGCCTCCTGGCCGTAGTCGCGCTCGTTGTCGGGCCGGTGCAGATAATAGGCCTCGTCGATGAAGAGAACGCCGCCCATCGCCTTCTTCAGGATCTCCTTCGTCTTCGGCGCGGTGTGGCCGATATATTGCCCGACGAGATCGTCGCGCGTCACCGAGATCACCTGCCCGCGCCGCACGAAACCAAGGCCGTGCAGGATTTTTGCCATGCGCAGCGCCACGGTGGTCTTGCCAGTGCCGGGATTGCCGGTGAACGACATGTGCAGGGTTGGCGGCGCGGAGGCCAGTCCCGCGCGCTGCCGGATACGCTCGATCAGCAGCAGCGAAGCGATCTGGCGCACGCGGTTCTTGACCGGGCGGAGGCCGATCAGCTCCTGCTCGAGCTGTTGCAGCGTGTCGGTGATCCCGGCAGCTTCCGCCTCCTTGCGGAGATCGAAATGGGTCTCACCACCTTCGGCGGCCGTTGCATGGGGAACGTCGAGCATGGGCACCTCGAAGAAAAGAGCTTCGCCGCGGGGGAGCGGCGAAGCAGTGGTCCGCCAAGGAAACGGAGCAGGGAGCGCTCCGCGCGGAGAGGAACGGTTAGTGCGGGGCGTGAGCGGCCGGCTTCCGCACCGTGCTGTACCGGATGGCACGCCCGCCAATCTCCTGCCGCACCAGCTCGAACTCGGCCTCCTGCTGCGGGCGGTTGACCAGGAAGGAGATCCGCACCGATTCCCAACCGTGGCTGGAGTCGAAGCCGCTGATGCGGATGTAACGGTCACCATAGACCCTGCGGCATTCGGCGAGCTCCATCATCACGCCGGCGGCGTCCTGGAGATCGAACATCGGCAGGCCCCACATCTCCCAATAAGTGTTGCGGGGATGCGGATCGTCGGTGAACTCGATGTTCACCGCCCAGCCATTGGCGAGGCAGTACTGCACCTGCTTATAGATCTGGTCGTCGGTGAGATCGGGCAGGAATGAGAAGCAGCCCTGGGTCAGTTTCATGTTGCGTCTCCCTAGACGGTTTCGAGCGCGGTCGGCACGAAGTCCGGCGTGTCGGTGGATTGATAATTGAAGGTGACGTCCTTCCAGACCTCCAGCGCGGCCTTCAGCGGCGTGCACGTCTCGGCCGCCCGGGCCAGGATCTCCGGCCCTTCATGGACGTAGTCGCGGCCCTCGTTGCGGGCGAGGATCATCGCTTCCAGCGCCACGCGGTTGGCGATCGCGCCTGCTGCGATACCCATGGGATGGCCGATGGTGCCACCGCCGAATTGCAGCACGACGTCCTCCCCTAACAGATCGAGCAGCTGGTGCATCTGGCCGGCATGGATGCCGCCGGAGGCCACCGGCATCATCTTGTTCAGGCTCGCCCAGGACTGGTCAAAGAACAGGCCATGCTCAAGCCTGGTCGGATTGAAATCCTCGCGGCAGACGTCGTAGTAGCCGCGCGTGGTGTTGGGATCCCCTTCGAGCTTGCCGACGACGGTGCCAGCGTGGATGTGGTCGACGCCCGCGAGCCGCATCCATTTGGCGATGACGCGGAACGACACGCCGTGGCTCTTCTGCCGCGTATAGGTCGAGTGCCCGGCGCGATGCAGATGCAGGATCATGTCGTTGCGCCGCGCCCATTTCGCCATGGACTGGATCGCGGTGTAGCCGATCACGAGATCGATCATGACGATGCACGACCCGAGCTCCTTCGCGAACTCCGCGCGCTCGTACATGTCCTCCATCGTGCCCGCCGTGACGTTCAGATACGTGCCCTTAACCTCGCCGGAGGCCGCCTGCGCACGGTTCACCGCCTCCATGCAATAGAGGAAGCGGTCGCGCCAATGCATGAAGGGCTGCGAGTTGATGTTCTCGTCGTCCTTGGTGAAGTCGAGCCCGCCCTTCAGCGCCTCGTAGACCACGCGGCCGTAGTTGCGGCCCGAAAGTCCGAGCTTCGGCTTGACCGTTGCGCCCAGCAGCGGCCGGCCGAACTTGTCGAGCCGCTCGCGCTCGACAACAATGCCGGTCGCGGGTCCCTGGAACGTCTTCACATAGGCGACCGGAAAACGCATGTCCTCCAGGCGCAGCGCCTTGAGCGGCTTGAAGCCGAACACGTTGCCGATGATCGACGCCGAGAGGTTGGCGATCGAGCCCGGCTCGAACAGGTCGAGATCATAGGCGATGTAGGCGAAATACGAGCCGGGCGTGCCGGGTACCGGATCGACGCGATAGCACTTTGCGCGATACTTCTCTGCAGCGGTCAGGCGGTCGGTCCACACCACCGTCCAGGTCGCCGTGGAGGATTCACCGGCAACGGCGGCCGACGCCTCGATCGGGTCCACGCCATCTTGCGGCGTGACGCGGAACAGCGCGATGACGTCGGTGTCCTTCGGCACATAGTCGGGCTCCCAATAGCCCATGCGCGCATATTCCATCGTGCCCGATCGATAGCGCTCTTTGCCGCGGACGGTTCCTGCGTGTGCATTCATGGCTCTCTCCTGCTCTTCTCTCTCTGAATGATTAGGCGGCGACCGGCTCGCGCGCGCCGGTGCGCGGGTCGAGCTCGCCGGTGCGGTAGCGCTGTGCCATCTCGCTCAAGGGAACGACCTTGATCTTGCTGGCATGCCCCGCAGTGCCGAACTGCTCGAAGCGATCGCGGCAGAGTTCGCGCATCGCGTCCATCGCGGGTTTCAGGAATTTGCGCGGATCGAACTCGTTGCGGCTCTGTGCGGCGACCTTGCGGAACACGGCGGTCATGGCGAGCCGGCAATCCGTGTCGATGTTGACCTTGCGCACGCCGCTCCTGATCCCGCGCACGATTTCTTCGACGGGCACGCCCCAGGTCTGTGGCATCTCGCCACCGAACTGGTTGAACATGTCTTGCAGCGGCTGCGGCACCGACGAGGAACCGTGCATCACGAGGTGCGTGTTCGGCAGCCGGCGATGGATCTCCTCGACCACACGCATCGCCAAAATATCGCCATCCGGCTTGCGGCTGAACTTGTAGGCGCCGTGCGAGGTACCCATTGCAATGGCGAGCGCATCGACCTTGGTGGCGCGAACGAAGTCGACGGCCTGGTCGGGATCGGTCAGCAACTGGTCGTGGCTGACCTTGCCCTCGACGCCGTGGCCGTCCTCCTGCTCACCACCACCATGCTCGAGCGAGCCGAGCACGCCAAGCTCTCCTTCGACGGAAGCGCCGACCCAATGCGCGAGATCGACGACGCGGCGGGTGATCGCGACGTTGTAGTCGTAGTCGGCCGCCGTCTTGGCATCGGCCTTGAGCGAACCATCCATCATCACAGAAGTGAAGCCATGGGCAATGGCCGACGCGCAGGTCGCCTCGTCATTGCCGTGGTCCTGGTGCATGCAGAGCGGAATGTCCGGATAGGTTCGCTCGAGCGCGTCGATCATGTGCGACAGCATGAGATCACCGGCATAGCTGCGCGCACCGCGCGAGGCCTGGATGATGACGGGCGCATCGACCTCAGCCGCCGCCTGCATGATCGCGATGCCCTGCTCCATGTTATTGATGTTGAATGCCGGGACCGCGTAGCCTTGGCTGGCGGCATGATCGAGCAATTGGCGAAGAGTGATACGGGCCACGAAGAGTCCTCCTGTTATTGCTTGCCAGCGCGGGCGATCGCCCGCCGGGCGGCTTCGGCGACGCCTTGCGGCGTAATGCCGAATTCGCGATAGAGCACCGGAGCCGGTGCCGAGGCACCGAAGCCGCGCATGCCGACGAACTCGCCCTCGGCACCGATCCAGCGATGCCAATCGCCGGCGACGGCCGCCTCGATGCCGACGCGCGGCGCCGTGCCGAGAACCGCGGCGCGATAATCGTCCAGTTGCTCTTCGAACAGGGCGAAGCACGGCGCCGACACGACGGCGGCGCGGACGTGTTCTGTCGCGAGCAGGCGGGCGGCGTCCAGCGCGATCGAGACCTCAGAGCCGGTCGCGATCAGCGTCACGTCCCGGCCGCCATCCGGCGAGACGATGAGATAGGCGCCCCGCGCGACGCGGTTCCTGCCGCGGACATCGCTGCGGAAGGTCGGCAGCGCCTGCCGCGACAAGCACAGCACCGACGGACGATGCTTGGATTCGAGCGCGCAATCCCAGGCTTCCAGCGTCTCGACCGCGTCGGCGGGGCGGAACACCAGCAGGTTCGGAATGACCCGGAGCGCGGCGAGATGCTCGACCGGCTGATGCGTCGGACCATCCTCGCCGAGGCCGATGGAGTCATGGGTCATCACATGGATGACGCGCAGCCGCATCAGGGCCGCGAGGCGGATCGCCGGGCGGCTGTAGTCGGAGAAGGCAAGGAACGTACCGCCATAGGGAATGAAGCCGCCATGCAGCGCGAGGCCGTTCATCGCGGCCGCCATGCCGTGCTCGCGAATGCCGTAGTGGATGTAATCGCCGGCGAACGCATCACGTCGGACAGGAGCCTGCGCCTTGGCATGCGTCAGGTTCGAATGGGTCAGGTCGGCAGAGCCTCCGACAAATCCGGGAATTGTCCCGGCGATGCCGTCGAGCACCTGTTGCGAGGCCTGCCGCGTCGCGAGCTTCGGACGCTCGGTGGCAAAGCGCTCGCGCAATTTCGCCGACGCCTGGGCATAGGCGCTCGGCAGGGCAACGGACTTGCCCTCGATGAAGAGCTCACGCTGCTCCGGCGTCGCGCCTTCATAGCGGTCGAGCCAGGCGAGACGATCCACCTGCCCGCGCTGTCCGATCATCCGCCACGCCTTCATGATCGTGACAGGCACGACGAACGGCTGATAATCCCAGCCGAGCGTCCTGCGCGCGGCAGCCGTCTGCTCGGTGCCGAGTGGCGCGCCATGCGCCTTCTCGGTGCCCTGTCGGTCCGGCGCGCCATAACCGATGATGGTGCGGCAGGCGATCAGCGACGGTTTTGCGCTCTCACGTTCCTCCGCGATCGCCTGTGCAACGGCCTCGGGATCGTGCCCGTCGACGCGGCGCACCGACCAGCCGGAGGCAGCGAAGCGGGCGAGCTGGTCATCGGAGGTCGCGAGCGACGTCGGTCCGTCGATCGAGATGCCATTGTCATCGAACAGTACGATCAGCCGGCCGAGCCCGAGATGGCCGGCAAGCGAGATCGCCTCCTGGCTGATCCCTTCCATCAGGCAGCCGTCGCCGGCGATCACATAGGTGAAGTGATCGACGAGGCCGTCGCCATGTCGCGCATTGGCCATACGCTCTGCCAGCGCCATCCCCACGGCGGTGGCGATGCCCTGTCCCAGCGGTCCGGTCGTGGTCTCGACGCCCGGCGTGTGGCCATATTCAGGATGCCCCGGCGTCTTCGAGCCCCATTGCCGAAACGCCTTGATGTCGTCGAGGCTGACATCGCCACCGGTCAGATACAGCAGCGCATAGAGCAGCATCGAGCCGTGGCCGGCCGAGAGCACGAAGCGGTCGCGGTCCGGCCAGTTCGGGTGCGCGGAGTCGAATTTGAGGAAGCGCGAGAACAGCACGGTCGCGACGTCGGCCATGCCCATGGGCAGGCCGGGATGGCCGGACTGCGAGGTCTCGATGGCATCGACCGCGAGGAAGCGGATGGCGTTGGCGAGATCGCTGTGCGCGACCGCCGTGAGGTCGGCGTCGGCATGAACCGAGATGTTCATCAGATCCTCCTTTTCACTTCAAGCTGCGCTTGCGCTCGATCAGCTGCATGATGAGCGGCGTCAGGATGAGCTGCATCGCGAGATCAAGCTTCGCGCCGGGACACACGATGGAGTTCGCGCGGGACATCCAGCTGTGCGGCAGCATCGAGAGCAGATAGGGGAAGTCGATGCCGCGCGGATTCTTGAAGCGGATCACGACCATCGATTCGTCAGGCGTGGGGATCCAGCGCGCGATGAATGGATTGGAGGTGTCGACCGTCGGCACGCGCTGGAAGTTGATGTCGGTGTCGGTGAACTGCGGGCAGATGTAATGGATGTAGTCGGGCATCCGCCGCAAAATGGTGTCGGTGACGGCTTCGGTCGAATATCCGCGCGCGCTGCGATCGCGGTGCAGCTTCTGGATCCATTCGAGATTGATGACGGGAACGACGCCGATCTTCAGGTCGGCATAACGCGCGACGTTGACCCTGTCGGTGACGACGGCGCCGTGCAGCCCCTCGTAGAACAGCAGGTCGGAATTCTCCGGGAGCTGCTTCCACTCGGTGAAGGTGCCGGGCGCGACACCATGTAGCGCTGACTCCTCGGCATCATGGACGTAGTGCCGCGTCGTCGCAGTGCCGGTCTCGCCATAGTCGCGGAATGCGCGCTCGAGCTCCTCGAACAGATTTGTGTCCGGGCTGAAATGACTGAAGTGCTTGTTGCCGCATTCGGCCTCCTGCGCCATGCGCACGCGCATCTCGGCGCGGTCGTAACGATGGAACGCGTCGCCTTCGATGTAGACGGCGTTGACCTTCTCGCGGAAGAATATCTGTTCAAACGTCTTTTTGACCGAAGTGGTGCCGGCGCCGGAGGAACCGGTGATGGAGATGATCGGATGCTTCCTGGACATGGGTCACCTCGCTCACAGCCGGAAGAAGCCGCGCCGCGCGAATAGCGGCGCAGAGACGCTGGCCACGAGCAGCGGGTCGCAGTGCAGTTCAGCGACACGCCGCACCTCGTTGCTGGAGCCCATGACCAGTGGCACGCGCTGGTGCAGGTTTTGCGCTGAGAGATCGAGGATGCGCTCGCGCCCGGTCGAGGCCGAGCCGCCGGCCTGCTCGATGATCATCGCCATCGGGTGTGCCTCGTAAGTCAGGCGCAGACGGCCGTCGCCATAGCCGGGGCGCGCATCGGAGGGATAGAGGAACACGCCGCCGCGGGTGAGGATGCGATAGGTCTCCGCAACCAGCGAACCAATCCAGCGCATGTTGAAATTGTGGTTGGCGGGCCCATCGACGCCGGCGAGACATTCGTCGATGAAGGCGCGCACTGGTGAATCCCAATGGCGGCGGTTGGAGACGTTGATCGCGAACTCCTCACACGCATCGGAAATCTGCACGGCGCTGCGCGCCAGACGGAAGCAGCCGGCCTTGCGGTCGAGGGTGAAGATGTCGACACCGTCGCCGAGCGTCAACACTAGCGAGGTCTGCGGACCGTAGGTGACGAAGCCCGCCGCCAATTGCGCCGAGCCGCGCTGATGGAAGGCGAGACCGAGATCGTCCGGCGCGGGCAGGATCGAGAAGATCGTACCGACCGTCATGTTGAGATCGATGTTGGAGGAGCCGTCGAGCGGATCGATCGCGACACAGATTTTGGCTGCGCGCTCCCCGATCTGAGGCTCGCGCATCTCCTCGGACGCCAGTGCTGCGATCGGCGACCTGCCGAGGCAGCGGCGCAGGATCGCATCCGCCTGCACGTCGAGGTCACGCTGGATGTCGCCGTCGCTGTTGCGGCCGGTCGTGAGGCCCGAGGCGTCCGCAAGATCGCCTGTTGCGATGAGGTCGGCGATCTCGATTGCGGCGGCCGCGATGGCATCGACCGCGGCGGCGACGGCCAGCGCATGCGGCGCCGTCTCGGAATGGCGTTGAAGGTGGTCGTCCAGCCTGAGTTGCCCGGTCATCTGCGTCCATCCCCTTGCTGGCGCCGCATCCAGTTTCCTCCCTTTTGGAGGTCGGAGCGGTCAGTCCCAGCACGATGAGATTGACAGGGGCAGATTAATAAGGAAAATTTCTAATCATAATGAGCGCCAAAGAATTTTCTTATAATGGCCCCGGCCATGCGGCGACCCAGCTCCGGCATCTGACGATCCGGCAGTTGCGCTCGCTTGCGGCGCTTTCGGCCAAGGGCAGCGTCACCGCGGCCTCGACCCAACTCGGGCTGACCCAGCCGGCCGTAACGCAGCAGCTTCGGCAGCTCCAGGACCTCGCCGGCCTCCCGCTGGTGCAGCGGACCGGCGACGGCATGCTGCTGACGGAGGCGGGCCGCGAAGTCCTGGCGCTCGCCGAGCGCGTCGAAGCCGCGATCACGGACTGCCAGGGCGCACTCGATCTGCTTGCGGGCAAGACCGGCGGTACCGTGCATCTCGGCGCGGTCTCCACTGCGAAATATTTCGTGCCGCATGCGATCGCGGCCTTCACCAAGCGTTTTCCGAAGATCGAGATCAAGCTGACCGTCGGCAATCGCGAGGAGATCCGCGAGGCCATGCACGGCTACGACCTCGATTTCGCCGTGATGGGCCGGCCCCCGGCCGATGTCAGCGTCGACGTGCGCCAGCTCGGGCGCAATCCGCACATCATCGTCGCGCGCAAGGGGCACTGGCTGGAGAAGGATTCAGGCCTCAGCCTAACCGATCTCGTGCACGAGACCTTCCTCACCCGCGAGCCGGGCTCCGGCACGCGCACGCTGATGGAAGGGATTTTCCAGAAGTCCGATCTCGAGCCGATCATCGGCATGGAGATGAGCAGCAACGAGACCATCAAGCAGGCGGTGATCGCAGGTCTCGGCATCGCCTTCATCTCGGCGCATACGGTGGCGCATGAGCTTGCCGAAGGCCGCCTGATCGTACTTGACGTCGCGGGCCTGCCGATCGTCCGGCAATGGTACGTGATCCGCCGTAGCGACAAGGTGCTGCTGCCGCCGGCGCAGGCGATGTTCGATTTCCTCGGCTCGGAAGGCTCGAACTATCTGCCCGAAGTGCCCGATTTCGGCGGGAAATAGCCCACCTATACTCAGCCCATCAGCTTCATCGCGACCGTCGCCGTCGGATGGTTAACGCTTAGGCCGCGAGCGGCGCAGCGTAATCGGCGCGCGCAGCGAAATAGGCTTCCAGCTCCGACAGCGCCCGGGCTTCCCACTCGCTGGCCTGCTCCAGGAGCGACCAGCGCTGGCCCGGCCGAAACGCCGCGGTCTGGCGATAGAGCGATGCGATGCCGCGGTAGCGGCGCACGTTCTCGAAAATGGCGTGTCCGTTCATGTCGAAAGCTCCCTCGTATTCCCACGGGGGAAATTGCGGCCAAATCTTTTTCGAAAAGTTAGCGGCGCGAGCCAGCTGCGCGGATGGTTGCCGGACTGTTGCGCGAGTGCAACGCGCGCGCTCCGTGCAGCACCTGATTATTGCGAATTCCTTGCCGCGCTCTCGCCAGTCGATTTGAATCCGCCGCGGCTGTTGATCGTCATGCTCGCGCGACAGAGATCGGCGAGGCCGATCAGGAGCACCGCAAGCAGGAAGAACAGGTTGATGGAATCCGCGTCCGCAGCGGTCAACGGGCTGACCTCGAAGAAGGGCGGCATGAACGCCCACCACACCAGCGGAACGGTGAGCAGTGCGGCGAAGATCGCCGCCGGTGCGCCCGCGACAAGGCCGAGCACGAACAGGCTCGGCAGGAACGCCGCGAAATAGAGCTGTGCGCCGAGCGCGACGCAGACACCTTGAAGCGCAGCCGACACTGCGACGACGATAAATCCGAGCAGAAACGCCTGCCACGACCATGGCCGTACTCGCGGTACGCCATACAGTCCCGCACGCCTCATAGGCCCTCCCCTGCCGCCGTTAACCAGGCCGCTTGCGACCAAAGTACTACAGCTGCAGGGAATTCGCGAGGCGGAAATTGCACCCTCGGGGCCGCCCGATCCGTGGCTTGGTAAACGGCCACGGCACAATCGTACCGCTATTCGGTTGCCGAATAGATCAGGCTGGCGACGGGCAGTGCAAGGCCAATGGCCGAGGCCAGCGTCCAGCCGCCTTGCGCGAACGCCCAGGCGCCGAGCGCAGATCCGGCCGCACCGGCGGTGAAGAACGTCGCCATGTAGAGCCCGTTGAGCCGGCTGCGGTGCTCGTGCCCGAGCACGAAGATGGCGCGGAAGCCCAGCACGACGTTGCCCTGCACACCGAAATCGATCGCGATCGCGGCCGCGACGAGGCAGGCGAGGTTGAGCATCGATCCGGCCGCGCCGACATGCGTCACCAGGAAGCCCAGCGCGACGAACAGCATCGCAGCGATTGTGGCGATGCGGCTATGGCCGCCATCGGCGAGCCGTCCTGCGATCGGCGCCGCGAACACGCCGGACACGCCGGCGAGCGCGAACAGGGCGATGCCGCGCTGGGTGAAGCCGAATTGGCTCGCGAGCTGGAGCGGCACCACCGTCCAGAACAGGGTGAAGGCTCCGAACAGGCCGGCCTGGTAGAGCGCGCGGCGCCGCAGCAGCGGCGTCGTGCGCACCAGATGCGGCATCGACAGCAGCAGCGCGCCGTAATGCATCCGTGCCACCGGCTTGCGTTTCGGCAGCGTGAGACCCAGCACGATCGCGAGCACGATCATCAACGCCGCCGAGCAGAAGAACACCGCATGCCACGACAGCGCCGCTGTGACGAAACTCGACACCGGCCGCGCCAGCATGATGCCGAGCATCAAGCCGGTCGAGACGTTGCCGACGACGCGGCCGCGAATGGCTTCTGGCGCAAGATGCGCGGCATAGGGAATGATGATCTGCACCGCCACCGAGCCGAGGCCGATGAACAGGGCGGCGATCAGGAACGGTACCGCATGGGTCGCAAACGCGGCCGCGAGCAGCGCCGCCGCGCCGAGCGTGATGACGGTACAGATCAGCGTGCGGTTCTCGACGAGATCGCCGAGCGGCACGATGAACAGCAAGCCCGTGCCGTAGCCGATCTGCGTCATGGTCACGATCAGGCCGGCGGCCGCGTGCGACAGGCCGAGCGCGGCGCTGATCGGGGCAATCAGCGGCTGGGCATAATAGATGTTGGCGGCGACCATGCCACAGGCCGCGGCAAGCACGAAGGTCAGTCGTTGCGACACCGCATCCGGCTCGGGCGCGGCGTCGATCGTGGCATTCATGGTCATTCCAAGCTCTCCAACACGTCAAAGTCCCCAGATATCGGGAACGATTGTTTCCTAATTGACAAAAATTCAGGCAAGCAGTTTCATCGCGACCCCGACCAGGCGGTCGCCGTCGAGCGGCAGGCGCGCCTTGCCGACGACGCGCAGGCCCTGCGTCGTGCAAATCATCAGCCTTGCGGTGTCGTCGGCTTCGACATGGTCCGGAATCGAGCCGTCGGCCTGTCCCTCGCGGATGAGGCCGGCGATAAAGGTTTCGTTGGCCTTGAGCTGCGCCGTGACGCGCGCCCGCATCACCGGATCGACCGCCGACAACTCGACCGCACTGCCGACCACGATGCAGCCGCGGCGCCCCTCGCTGCCCTGGGAGTGCTCGACATAGGACAGCAGCACGTTGCGCAATTTTTCGCGGCCGTTCGCCCCCCGCGCCGCCGCGGCGCGGGTCTGCTCCCGCCGTACCGACACATAGCGCTCGAAGGCGGCGACGAATACGGCATGCTTGTCGCGAAACGCCTTGTAGACGCTGCCGGTGGCAAGACGCATCGCAGAAGTCAGCTCTCCGATCGAGGTGGCATGATAGCCACGCTCGCAAAACACCCGGATCGCGCCGTCCAGCGCGGTGTCCATGTCGAATTCCCGGGGGCGGCCGGGTGGCTGGGGAGAGGGTTGGGACTGGCGCGCGGATTTTTGCATTGCGGGATAATAGGGAATGATCGTTTCCTAATCAAGACACCTGGTTGTGATTGAGGAAGAGGGGTGGCTTTGCGATGACGGCGCTGCCAACCCCTCATCCTGAGGCGCGAGGCATGGGACGCAACGCGGCCCATGGGGAGCCTCGAAGGATGAGCGGCCCGGATGCAGCCGGGCCGTCGCCCTTCGAGGCTTGCTCCGCGACGCGATGCGTCGCAGAGCGCGCGCCTCAGGGTGACGGAGATGGAGGTGTGCACTCTGCCCCCACATCGTCATTGCGAGCGCAGCGAAGCAATCCAGAATCCCTCCGCGGAAAGACTCTGGATTGCTTCGCTGCGCTCGCAATGACGGAGTATGAGGCAATCGCGTCGCTCTTCCCCTCCGCAACTTGAAGCGCAGACACACCTTCGCATTCTCGCGGCTTCATTCGCCTGAGCTTTGCCTGATCTCTCCACCCACTTGTCCAAGAGGGCGCAGGGAAGGCCGGGTGCCGGCGGCACCCGCGGTCCGCTGCGCGAATGTGTAGCGCAAGGAGACCGCACAGCAGCATACAGGTGAAGCCCAACACACGGCCTTCCCTGCGCGATGGGTTGACGGCTTATGCCGTGCTCTCCCGGGAGCCGAGTTCCTTCTGGCCTCCCTCGCCTCGCAGATTGACGATGCACTTCACCCGGTTGGGCTCCCTGCACCTCCGCGACAAGCTTGGCCGTAGCAACGACGGCCAGGACCACACGGTTTTGCCGTACGCGCGTTCGCCTGATGCCACAGGGTTTCCCGGCCTTGTCGACATGGCCAGAGAAAATGTTGGCGAGACGAACTGACAGCGCCGCTCATCCACACGCGGTTTCGGGCTCACAGGGACTACCCGCCCTGCCCGCACCCTCTCGTGCCGACGCTGCCGCGTCCACCGCAAGCCCGGCTCGCAATCGGTGACGACGTACGATCGCCCCTCAAGGATGAGCCGGGATGGGCGACACATACGCCAATTCCGAATTTCGGTAAAGCGGAATGTTTTCGCAAAGAGGGATTGACAAAGGGCGACACAGGCCGCCGGCCCGTAGCCCGGTTGGAGCTTCGCTCCATCCGGGCTACAAAAACATCACCCCTTCCGCGGCACCGGCGTGCCGTCCGCCATGGTCGCCACGCCCTTCCGCTCGACGATCATCCCATAAGCCTGCGGCTGGCGATGAACGTCGAAATTGAAAATCGTGCGCTTGTAGGAATTGCAGAGATCCAGATCGCAGCGGGCGAGTGCGAGCTCGTCACCCTTGGTCGTGCACCGCGCGACGATCTCGCCGGAGGGCGCGATGATGCAGCTGCCGCCGATATGGTCAACACCCTCTTCAACGCCGGCTTTCGCAACGCCCACAACGAAGGTGCCGTTTTGGTAGGCGCCGGACTGCATCACCAGATGATTGTGGAACAGCGAGAGGTCGTCATGCTCGGGCGCGGGCGGATTGTGCACCGGCGTGTTGTAGCCGATCATCACCATCTCGACGCCCTGCAGCCCCATGACCCGATAGGTCTCGCTCCAGCGGCGGTCATTGCAGATCGCCATCCCCATCACGCCGCCGAAGGCCTCGATCACACCAAAACCGCTTCCCGGCTCGAAATAGCGCTTTTCCAGATGCTGAAACTTGCGCCAAGGCTCGTGTTCGGCGTGGCCCGGCAGATGGACCTTGCGGTATTTCGCAACGATCGCGCCGCTTTTGTCGACGAGGATCGACGTGTTGTAGCGGTGGATGATTCCAGCCTCGACCGTCAACTCGGCATAGCCGAGGCAAAACCCGATGCCGCTCTCGCGCGCGAGATCAAATAGAGCCTGCGTCTCCGCCCCCGGCATCTCGCGCTCGAAAAAGCTGTCGATCTCGGCCTGGTCCTCGAAGTACCAGCGCGGAAAGAACGTGGTCAGTGCGAGCTCGGGATAGACGATCAGATCGCAGCCATTGGCCTTGGCCTGGCGCATCAACGCCATCAGCCGCGCCACGACCTTTGTCCTTGTCTCGCTCCTCCCAATCGGGCCCAACTGGCCGGCCGCGACAGTCACAAATCTCGCCACGAATCCTCCCTCGTTCGTTTCCCGGATGAACCGGCCCATCATCGTGCTCGCGCATACGACGGTCGCGCATATGCAGATTCCGCGCCTGTTGGAGCCGGTGCCTCAGGATGGGCCAGTGCGCTCAGGTATTCCAGGAACTTTCGTTGCCAATCTGCAACGGTTCCCGACGATCTAAGACCGGACAAAAGAAACGCCCATTGCGGCCACGAACCCTGCTCACAACGCCGTGAGACAAGCCAGGGGAACGACGATGCGTGCACAACGCGTTTGGAACGTGAATGGAGCCGCCAGCATCGGGCAGCTTCAGTCCAGATTGGACGATTTGAACAAGCGACTGAATCAACTTGAAAGCCAGCATCCCGCGAGCTGGAAGGTCGAAGAGCTGAAATCGAGCGCGCTCAGCCTGTCGCGGGAGATCGACGACATCCGCTGCGCCGAGGCGACGGCGGCGCTGCGGGAATTGCTGCGGAAGTAGCCGGGCCTCGCCGATTCGGCGCTGCTCGCGGAACCAACGCGCAGCCCCGCCATTTCCATGGAGAGCATGGAGCAAGATCATGACCAGACACCTGACGCGAGCCCATCTCGCGCGCGGCGTGGCCGGCGCGGTTTCCACGCTGGTCCTGTGCGCGACGGCAGCTTTCACCATCGCGCATCACTTCGCGCTGTGAGGAAACATTCGCATGATGTCCGACCCCGAGGAATCGGTGAGGCTGCAAGGCTTTGGCGAGATGAGGTTGCGCACCGAACGCCGCGAGGAACCGATTGCCCTCGGTACGACTACAGCACGACCTCGATCAGCCGGGGACCGCGATTTATCATCGCGCTAGCGAACTGGCTCGCAAGCTCCCCGACCGACGTCGCACGGCTCGCCTCCACGCCCATGCCGGACGCGAGCTTGACCCAATCGAGCTCGGGATTGTGCAGATCCAGCATCGAAAACGCCTTCGGCCCCGGATCTCCAGCGCCGACCCGCGCAAGCTCGATGTTGAGGATCGCGTAGGACCGGTTGGCAAAGATCACCGTGGTGACGTCGAGCGATTCCCGTGCCTGCGTCCACAGCGCCTGCAGCGTGTACATCGCGCCGCCGTCGCCATGGAGGCAGACAATCTTCCTGTCCGGACAGGCCACCGCGGCGCCGGTGGCGACCGGAATGCCCTGCCCGATCGCGCCGCCGGTCAAGGCAAGATGGTCGTGCGGCGCGATCGTCGCAGCGAATCGATGCATACCTCCGCCTGCCGTCGCGCCCTCGTCGGAGATGATGGCGCCTTCGGGAAGGAAATGGGCGATGACCTGCCCGGCCGTCTGCGGATTGAGCGGTCCGGCCGGAATATCGGGCCGGCTCAGTGGACCTACATGCAACGCCTGCCTGGCCGCCTTCACGGATTCGGCGAGAGCCTCGAGGGCCGCCGGACCATCCTCGTGAGCATGCGCAAGATAGATGATCTTGCAGTCTTCGGGCGTACACCAGGACGGCTTGTTCGGATATGCGAAGAAGCTCACAGGCGGGCTCGCGCCGACCAGGATCAGTTGCTCCGTTCCTTTCATGAACTCGACGATCTGCTCGGCGAAATACGGGATGCGCTCGACCGCAACGCGCCCGGCGCCGCGCTGGCAGCGTGGCGCGAAGGTATCGCAGGCGATCCGCGCACCGGTCGTCGCGGCGATGCGACCCGCCGCATCGAGTCCGCGTTCCCTGAGTGCGGCTCCGCGGATCAGCAGCATGCTCCTGCGACCTGACTTGAGCGCCGCGGCCGCCTGGTCGATCGCCTCGACGGAAACTGTCACCGCCGTAGGCCTCGGCAAAGCTGGCGCCGGCCGATCGGCCTCCATCCAGGCCGTGTCAGCAGGCAGGATCAACGTTGCGATCTGACCCGGATATTGCAGCGCGGCCTGCACCGCCCGCGCCCCATCCGCAGCGACGGTCTTGGCGCTCGCCGACGAGTGCACCCAGCCGGAGACCGGCCGGGCAAATCCGTGAACGTCCGACGCGAGCGGCGCATCGTACTGCGCATGATAGGTAGCGTGGTCACCCACGACATTGACGATCGGCGTCGCTGCGCGGCGCGCGTTGTGCAGATTGGCAAGACCATTCGCGAGTCCCGGTCCGAGATGGAGCAGGGTCGCGGCCGGCTTCTCCGCCATGCGACCATAGCCATCGGCCATGCCGGTCACCGCGCCTTCGAACAGGCCGAGCACGGCCCGCATGCCCTCGACCCTGTCGAGCGCGGCGACGAAGTGCATTTCCGACGTGCCGGGATTGCCGAAACAGACCTCGACGCCCGATCCGACCAGCGTTCGCAACAGACTTTCCGCGCCATTCATGCCAGTTCCCCGTCCTGTTGATCGCCCCTGCTATGATGCCCCTCGATTTCGGTCTGGTCAGACGAAGGCGCTCAGCCCGGTGATCGCCTTGCCGACGATCAGCGTGTTCATCTCCCGAGTGCCCTCATAGGAATAGATCGCCTCGGCATCGGCCACGAACCGCCCGATATGATTCTCGAGCAGGATGCCGTTGCCGCCGAGCAGCTCGCGTGCGTAGCCGACCGTCTCGCGGCACTTGACGGTGCAGAATGCCTTCGCCAGCGACGCGTGCTCGTCGCGCATCACGCCTTCGTCCTGGAGCTGGGCGAGACGCAGCATCATCGCCTGGGTCGACGTGACGTTGCCGAGCATACGCACCAGGAGATCCTGCACGAGCTGGAATCCGCCGATCGGCCGTCCGAACTGGATCCGCTCCGTCGCGTAGCGCAGCGCATGCTCGTAGGCGCCCATCTGGCAACCGACCGCGAACCATGCCACCCCGGTGCGGGTCATGCGCAGAACCTTGGCGGTGTCCTTGAAGGAGTTGGCATTCTGGAGACGGTTCGCCTCGGAAATGCGGCAGTCCTTCAAAGTAATCAGCCCATTCTGCACGACGCGAAGCGCCATCTTGGTCCTGATCTTCTCGACCGAGAAGCCCGGATTGTCCTTGCCGACGACAAAGCCCTTGACCTGGTTCGTCCCCTCCTCGCGTGCCCAGATCACATTGATGTCGGCGAAGGTGGCGTTTCCGATCCATTTCTTCTGGCCGTTGAGGATCCAGACGTCGCCGTCGCGTCGGCAGGTCGTCAACATGCCGCCCGATGTGGCGGAGCCAACCAAAGGTTCAGTCAGGCCGAATGAGCCGATGCTTTCGAAGCGCATCATCGACGGCAGCCAGCGCTGCTTCTGCTGTTCGTCACCACACAGATAGATCGAGCCCGCCGACAGACCAGTGTGTACGCCCCAGAACGTCGCGACTGAGGCATCGACCCGGGCCAGTTCCATCGCGACCAGGCCATTCAACAGCCAGCTCCCGCCCGCCGCGCCATAGCCCTGATATCCGACGCCGCCGATGCCGATCTCAGCCATCTTCGGAACGATCGCGAACGGGAATTCGTCCCGCCCCCAATACTCCTCGATCACGGGCGCGACGACGCCTTCCGCGAACGCGCGAGCGCGCCCGAGCAAAGCACGCTCGCTTTCGCTCAGCACGTTCGCGATCCGGTAGAAGTCGCCGTCGATCGGCGGTGGCACATAGTCCGGCCGTCCCGTTCCTGTCGCCTGCGGGTTCGCCATGGTCTCCTCCCTGGTGCGCGGATGGTGGCGTCAGGCCGACTTGTTCGGGCGAACGCTGGCGCGGATCTCCTCCAGGCTCTCCTTGACGCGGTCCTGGATGATCTTCACCGCGTCCGTCGTCGATTGCCTCGCGGTCGATGCGCTTTCACGCGCGCCCTCGACCGCGATCTCGAACACCTTTCGTGCGAATTCGGTCTGCAACGCGATGTTCTCGTGCATCTGGCCGAGCGGCTTGTATTGGCGCGCGAGTGTTTCGGCCTCTCTGAGGCCCGCCTCAAGCACCTCGCGCTGCTTCTGGGCCACCGACTGCGCACCCTGCGCGGCCAACTTCGCGCTTTCGCCGAGCGCGTCGATATTCTTCTTCTGTGCCTGGAGCAACTCATCCACGTTCAGCTTCGGCAGACCGAGATCGCTGCCGAACTTCCTCAGCATGTCGATGTATGAGCCTGTATCCGTCATGATGTCCTCCCTTGTGGTTGTGCTTAGAACTGGCGGCTTCACCCCTCAGACGTCGGAACAAGATTCTTGACGTAACTGGCCGCTCGCGACAGCAGGGATGACGGCACGATCTGCCTGCTCTCATCGGCCAGAAATGCCTCGATCAGGGCGGCTGTTTCCGCGGGCCGCGTCACCAGGAACAGGTGGCCGTCATCGATCATGCGAAGCTCGGCGTTCGGGATCAGGCTCGCCAGGATGTGACCATTGATCGGAGGCACGAGAGGATCGTCGCTGCCCATCAGCACGAGCGTCGGCTGCGGCAGCGACCAAAGCCATGGCAGGCTGGTCCAGCCGGCCATGGCGAGAAGTTGATAGAGATAGCCCAGGCTTCGCGCACCGTGCATCGCTGTCGCATGCCGGCCGATCAATGACGGGTCGTCGCGAAATGCGCCACCGTAGATGTCCGCCGCAATCCTGTTCATGTAATTCTTGTCGGTGTAGCGGCGTGGCGTCGCCATCTTCCACAATACCGAGGGGCTTGCCGGCACCATGGTGAAACCGGGCGCCGTCGCGGCAAGCACCAGCCGCCGGCACAGGCTTGGGTATTGATGCGCGAATTGCTGCGCGATTCCGCCGCCCCAGGACACGCCGGCAACATCGACCTGTGCATAGCCAAGCTCCCCAACGAGCCCGGCCCCAAGCCGCGCCAGCGTCGATGGGCGATATGGCAGCAGCGGCCTTGGCGAACCGCCGACGCCGGGCACGTCGAAGATGACCGTGGTCGTGCGCGTGAGCGCTTCGAGGAACGGCCTCGCCAGCTCCCAGTTGGCGCCGATCCCGTTGAACAGCAACAGCGGCGGCCCGTGGCCGCTGCCATGCTTGATCGCGACCTGAAGCAGTTGACCGTCAATCGTGATCATTCGGGCTTCGATCCCGTCCGGCTTCGCGACCGTGGCCGGTCCGGCCTGGTCCCCGCTGGTGAGATTGTCATTCAAAGACGTAGGTCCCCGGGGCGGCGCCAAGGGCCGGGTGACGCGCGCTGCCTGCCGAAGCAGGTGCCACCACCTCCTCGCCCGAGCGGGCATGCAGCCAATCGCGCCAGTCGAGCCACCAGCTTCCCTTCCGCTTCTCGGCCGAAGCCTGAAACGCCTCGGGTGCACCGGTGCCAACCGGTCCGATCATGAAGGAGGCCTTTGGATTGGTCGGCGGGTTGAGCAGGCTTTGCAAATGTCCGCTGTTCGAAAGCACGAAGGTGGTGCCTTCGCCCAGGATCTGGGCCGTCTTGTACACGCCCTTCCAGGGCGTGATGTGGTCGGTGACGCCGGCGACGACATAGGTGTCGGCCTTCACCTTGCTCATGTCCACCGTCCTGTCATTGAGCGCGAGCTTGCCGGCGTTCACGAAGGGATTAGTGAAGTACAAGTCCAGGTAATCGCGATGCAGCGCCGCCGGCAGCCGCGTCGTATCGGCGTTCCAGTACAGGATGTCGAAGGCCGGCGGCTGGTTGCCGAGCAGATAATTGTTCACCCAATAGTTCCAGATCAAATCGTTGGGCCGCATCCAGGCGAACATCCGCGCGAGATCGTGGCCGTCGACGATTCCGCGCAGCCGTGACGTCTCCTTGGCCGCATGCATGGTTTCCGGCGTCATCAGACAACCGAAGGCACTCTCCTCGGCCGAGTTGGGGTCGAGCAGGCAAACCGCCAGCACCAGGTTCTTGACCTTCTTCTCGGCCGCACTGCCAAGCGTTGCGAAATAGGCGGTCGACGTGATGCCGCCGGAGCAGGACCCCATCATGGAGATGTCGTCGGAGCCGGAGATCTCGCGCGCGGCGTCGACGGCCTCGTCGAGCGCTGCGACGTAGGTCTCCAGGCCCCAGTCGCGATGCGCCTCCGTCGGATTGCGCCAACTGATGGCGAAGGTCTGTATGCCGCTTTCAAGCAGGAATCTGATCAGGCTCTTGTCCGGAGACAGATCGAGCGCGTAGTACTTGTTGATCTGCGGCGGGGTCACGAGCAGTGGCCGCTTCCGGACGGCCGCCGTGATCGGCGTGTACTGGATCAGCTCGAGCAGTTCGTTGCGCAGCACGACCGCGCCCGGCGTGACCGCGAGGTTCTCACCGACCTTGAACGCGCTGGTGTCCACCATCGACGGCATACCGCGATTGCGGGTGAGATCGTCGACATAGTTCTTCAATCCACGCCACAGGCTCTGCCCACCGCTGTCGACGAATTTGCGGACCGCGGCGGGATTGGTGACCATCGCGTTGGTCGGCGCGACGGCATCGACCAGGATCTCGGTGACCAGGCGCGCGCGCGCCTTGTCGATGTCGCTGAGGCTGGTCTTGTCGACAAGGCCATTGACCGCCTCGCCCCACGCCAGATAGGCCTTGAGCAGGCCGCTGTGCAACGCGCTCTCCTTCCATGTCGGGTCCGAGAACCGCTTGTCGCCGGCCTTCGGGGCGCGCTCGGACTTGCCGGCGACGATGGAGCCCAGTTCGCCGACGAAGGCCAGCCACTGTTCCGTTGCGACCTTCGGCTCGTTGATGATCGCCTTGAACAGGATGCCGGCGCTGTCGACCAGATCCTGGCCCTGGATTCCGACGAGCGGATTGAGTGCCAGCGTATTCCTGGATGCCTCCTCGGATACTTCCGCGGGCGACGATATCGGGCCGGGGCGTTCTGAACTCATGACTGTCTCGCTTCCGTCGCCGGAATCAGCAGCGCCAGCGTCTCGGCGATCAGGGCCGGCTTTTCCGACCCTTCGACTTCCAGCGTGTTATGGGTTTTCATGATCACCTGGCCACGCTCCTTCGACTCGACGCCGGCAAGAACGACGCGGAGCCTGACCCGAGCACCCGCCGGCACCGGCGCGAGAAAGCGCACCTTGTCGATGCCGTAGTTCAGGCCGGCCGCGGCGTCGACGGGGATGACGCCGATCTGCATCGACAGCGGAGCCACCATCGCCAGCGCCAGATAGCCGTGCGCGATCGGACCGCGGAACGGACTTTCACGGCGCGCCCGTTCGACATCGACATGAATCCACTGATGGTCGCCGGTGCAGGAGGCGAACGCGTCGATGCGCGCCTGGTCGATCACGGCCCATTCGGACAGGCCAAGCTCCGTTCCAATTCGTTCGCTCAAACCGGCAAGGGTGAGGTTGCCCAAATTGTCCTCCTTTGATGCTGTTCGCCGACCGGGATCGAGCGGCTAGATGTCGCCGAAGCGCGTGCGCAGCTCCTTCTTGTTGATCTTGCCGACGCTGGTCTTGGGGATGCTGTCTATGAAGAGGATCTTCTCGGGAATGCCGTATCGCGAGATGACGCCCTTGTCGGCGAACGCCTTGAGATGACTCTTCACGATTGTATCGGTGACATCATTTGTCTCCGCCGGTTCCTTGACCACCAGTGCCAGCGGACGCTCGCCCCAGCGGTCATCCTTGACGCCGATGACGGCCGCTTCCTTCACGCCCGGGCATTGCGTGATCAGGTCCTCGATCTGCAAGGAAGACACCCATTCGCCGCCGGTCTTGATGACGTCCTTGAGGCGGTCGGTGATGTGGACGTAGCCGCCGGGGCTCACCACCGCGATGTCGCTGGTGTGCAGGTAGCCGCCGGCCCACAGCTCCTCCGAGCCCTCGGGATTGTTGTAGTATCCCTGCGTCAGCCAGGGCGAGCGCAGCACGATCTCTCCGGACGACTTGCCGTCATGGGGAACATCGTTCATGTCCTCGTCGACGATGCGCAGGTCGACCAGCGGGGCCGCCATGCCCGCCTTGGTCCGGAACTCCACCTCCTGGTCGTGATCGCCGCTCAGGTCGCGCGACATGACGTGGGCCACCGCGGCGATCGGGCCGGTCTCGGACATCCCGTAGCCGGCAAAGATATCGATGCCCGCGGCGAGCGCCTGCTTCGCCAGCGCTTTCGGCAACGCCGAGCCGCCGATCACCATCTTCAGGCCGGCAAGGTCCGTCTTCGCCGCCGCGGCGGCGTTCAGCAGCATTTGCAGGATGGTCGGGACGCCGTGGGTGAACGTGACGCCCTCGCTCTTGATCAGCTTGACGAGCATCGCGGGGTCGTAACGCCCAGGATAGACCTGCTTGACGCCCGCAAGCGTCGCAGCCCAGGGAAAGCCCCAGCCGTGCACATGGAACATCGGCGTGATCGGCATATACACGTCGTCGCGCGAGAAGCGGCCCTGCTGGCTCGCCATCCCGAAGAACGCCAGCTCGCATAGCGAATGCAGCACAAGCTGCCGGTGGCTGTAATAGACCCCCTTGGGCAGGCCGGTCGTGCCCGTGGTGTAGAAAGTTGTCGCCTGCGTGTCCTCGTCGAAATCCGGAAAATCATAGTCGGGCGAGGCTTCGGCGAGCAGGCTCTCGTATTCGCCGGCAAACACCAGGCCTCCGGTCTCGGGACGAGGACGATCCGACATCACGACCAGCGTCTTGATCTTCGTGAGCTGCGGCCTGATGCCTTCCAGCAAGCCGACGAACTCGTCGTTGACGAGCAGCGTGGAGGCGCCGGCGTGATCGATGGTATAGGCGACCTGATCGGGCGAGAGCCGCACGTTGACCGTCTGCAACACCGCCCCCATCATCGGGATCGCAAAGAAGGCCTCGAGAAACCTGTTGCTGTCCCAGTCGAGGACGCCGACGGTATCGCCGGGCTCGACACCGAGCCGCTTCAGCGCGGAAGCGAGTCGGGCGATGCGCTCTCCGAGCTGCCGATAGGTCAGCCGCGTTCGATCGCGATAAACGATTTCCTGATCGGCCGATTGCAGCAGCGGGGTATGCCACAACTGCTTGAGGATCAGGGGATATCGATAGGCGGATTTGGCGGCCTGGATCAGCCTTCCAACCATGGCGGCCTCCCTCGAAACGTTGCCTCTCGCTCGGCTCCTCGCGACGTCCGCAATTATGACCTGCGGATCGCCCCGGCCGGTCGTCCCTTACACGACGATTCCATCACCCGACGTGGACACCGAGCGTCGCGTGACGCGTGGTGTTTGTGAAGGTCCGAAACGGACATCAACCGGGTCCAGAACGGACAGGTTACGACCAGCGCGGCATTCGTTCTTGAACAAAGCTGCTCATTTCGCGATTTGCGGCGGCGCGGCATGCGGCCGACGTGTCGCAAAATCCCGGCATTGCTTCTGACGATCCAAAAAGCTGTTATCCTTGCCGAGACCTCGGGCTGGATGATGCCCATCGCGGATGCTCCTGTACAAAGGCGGACCCGATTGCAGAAAGTTCGGCAACATCATCCTTCCCCGTCCTCACGACCGCACTCGGACGGTGCGAAGGGATCGCCGATCGTCGGCTTGCGCGAGCCAATCTACGAAACGACCAAGCTTGCCGCGCTGTTCGACATGCTGATGAGCCAGGGCCACCCGGCCAGCGAGATATTGAAGAACGTCAATCTGCCGGCGACGGAGGTGCATTCCTCGAAGGCCCGCATCTCGCTCACGCAGTTGCTGACCGCCTGCAGGAATGCCGTCCGGCTCTCGCGGGATCCGCACCTTGCCTATCGGATCGGTGCATCCATCCATATCTCCACCTACGGAATGTACGGCTTCGCCATCCTGTGCTGTCCCGACTTTCGCAGGACGATGCAGTTCGCGATGCGGTACCACATGCTTGCCGCGCCCTTGGCTGCGATCAGCTTCAGCGAGGAGAACGGATCCGCCATCTGGTCCATCGAGCCCCATCTGCACGCCACGACGGATCCCGCACTGTATCGGTTCATCACCGAGATGCAGATCGGAATACACATCTCGCTGATGCGCGACGTCATGGGTCCCGCGTTCGTTCCGGACGAGATCTGCCTCGCCTACCCGGATGCTGGAGACGCCGGCTTTCCGAAAGACGAGCTGCGATGTCGCATTGGCTTCGCGAATCCCGCGAACAAGATCGTTTTCCGCTCCACGTGGCTGGAGCAGGAGGCAGTTCTCGGCAACAAGACCACCTATCCGGCGATCGTCGCGCTATGCGACAACCTGCTCGACGATTTGACGTTGCGAATCGGCATCGCCGGAAAGATTCGCGAACTCCTGCTGGCGGATATTGCCAACCCACCAACCTTCTCGGCGGCGGCCGGGCTACTCGGCATGAACGACCGCTCCCTGCGCCGCAAGCTTCGCCAGCAGGGTCTTTCCTATCGCGGACTGCTGGACGAGCTCCGGACCCAGATTGCGGTGAAGTATCTCCGCACGACCAGGCTTTCGAACGACGACATCGCGCTGGCGCTCGGATTCAGCGATGCCGCCAACTTTCGTCGTGCGTTCCATCGATGGACGAACAAGGCGCCAAGCGACATCAGGGCAGAATAGTCCGCGTGCCGTCCCAGTATCGTTGCACGACACAGCCTCCGGGGCACCTCTCAGCCTGCCACTGCAACAACCGGCTTGGCCTTCGGTACCTTGTCGGCGTTCTTCGACCAGGAACGGTAATACGCCAGCGCGGTCATCATCAGGATGCCGACAATGCTGACCAGGACCTGCATCCAGATCGCGCCGGAAATCTCGACGAGCACGACATGTGCTGCGAAGGACAGGAATATGCCGGAGCAAAAGACTTCGAGCGACTGCTGACCGCATTTGATTGCGGGCCGAAAGATCGCCCATTCCAGCCCCGGCCAATCGCGTGGCAGCAGACGAACCACGAAGAACGCGAACACGACGAAGTGCAGCAGGCGATAGGGCGCGAGGTTGGTCTTGTCGTTCGGATTGAAGGCGCCGTAGATCTCCGGCGGGATCAGTGACCGCAGCTCGTCAAAGCGGGCCGCCATCGTCATCACCAGGGCGAACAGAAGATAGCCGATGCCGAGCACCAGCGCGGTACGCGACCGGATGAACGGCATCGCCTGCCCCGATCCACCAAGCGCAAACCAGGCTCCGAACGTGAACAGAAACTGCCATGCGAATGGATTGAAGTACCAGAGGCCGGTCGGATAGGCCGAAAGGTTCCAGCCGAAGTGCCTGGCCGCCACATAGAGCACCCCGGAAGCGGCCAGGGTCATGTTGGGTCTGCGCAGCATCAGCCAGAGTATCGGCGGGAACACGCCCATCAGCACGATGTAGAGCGGCAGCACATCCATGTTCACCGGCTTGAAGCGAAGGATCAGCCCCTCGAACAGGAACTGCGCGGGGTTTTCGAGGAAGCCCCTGATGTTGAAGTCGTCGGTGAAGCCGGAGTTACCAGACCTCTGTGCGACATATCCGATTTCGGCGAGATAGAGCACGAACAGGAAGACGTGCGCGACATAGATCTGCCAGACCCGCTTCAGAAGCCTCGTCGCGCCGATGATGAATCCGCGTTCGAGCATCATCCGCGCAAAGACGAAGGCGACCGTATAGCCGGAAATGAAGATGAAGAGATCCGCAGCATCGCTGAAGCCGTAGTTCCGCGTCGTCACCCAGTTCACGATGTTGTTGGGAATATGGTCGAGGAAGATTCCCCAATTTGCCACACCTCGGAACAGGTCGAGCCGGAGATCTCGGCCCTTGGTCGGGAGCGTCGCGAGAATCTTCATTGTCAATGCACCGAAGCTTTGCCCATCTCTTCCACCGACGATTGCCTGCGCCGCGCCCGGGTTACGGCATCTAGAGCGTGCCCCAAAGCATTGCGACGTCGTCGCCGTGCGTAGCTGCCCCATGACTGCCCGTATTGTACAATCGTGCGCATGCTGGATGCGAGGTCAGCAGAACGACAAGGGACGAGGCTGGCAGAGCGGCCCCAATTTTCAGTTCGCCTCCGGAAAATGCCATCCGGTCCGTGAGTCACGACGCGCGAGGTGGTTGCGCGAGGCAGGTCTCGATGGTGCCCGCCTGTCCATCGGCTCGAACCAGCAGCACGCCTGGGCCGGTCCCTCGAGCCCATTGGGACTGCTAACTCTTGCCATGCGAACCGAGCGAATTGCGCTGGACCTCCTGTGCCTGGCTCGCACGGACGGATGCTCGGCAATGATCGGCCGAACATCCGGCTTCGCCGCCGCGTCGGCCTGAGGGGCGACGACCGGTTGATCCGTCCTGTCATCGGGCAGATGCTCGATCAGGTCGCGGGCCGGCGCCACATCGATGGATGGGGGAAAGAATGTCGGCTGGCTGGTATCCAGGACGACCTTCTCCGGCCATTGGCGCGCGGATGCAATCCGGATGGCGGCGGCGCCGGTGCTGTTCGGCCGATCGGAAAATCTGTCCGGCAACTCCGGCAAAGACCAGCCGGCTATCAGCAGAAGAATGGCGAGTACGCCTCCGACAACCGCAAGATACTTTGCCATGGGCAAAGCCGATGGCTCCGGCGGTTTCGGCAATCTCGATCGACCCATGACGGCAATGCTTGGCCGCTCTCAGCGTCGTGCGGCGAAGCCACAGTGCTGCCGAGGGACGGCGACCTCGACTAGAGGAAATTCTCCTTCACCATCTCCCAGACGTCTCCGCCACGACCATGCAGGACGGCACGCGCGGAATAGAGCGCCATTCCGATTGCGGGTTCGACCTGCATGAATGGTGGCATGACAAGCTGCATCGGGTTGACGTGCACGTGCAGAAGCGCCGGTCCCGGCTGCGCCAGCCAGTCCTTGACCGCAGTGTCCAATTCGTCCGCATTCGAAACGGTCTGCCCCCAGAGACCCAACGCGCGCGCTACGCCGGCAAAGTTCGGATTCTTCAACTTCGTGAAGGTATCGAGCATGCCTTCGGCCTTTTGCTCGATCTCGACAAAGCCGAGCTTGCCGTTATCGTAGACGGCAATCTTGATGGGCAATTCCTGTGAGACGACCGTCATCAGGTCGCCGAACAGCATCGAAATCCCGCCGTCGCCTGCCATGCATATGACCTGCCGGCCGGGTTCCGCCTTCTGGAGCCCGATGGACGACGGCATGCCATTGGCCATCGTTCCATGAAGCAGGCTGGCGAACATGCGGCGCTGCCCGTTCGCCTCGATATGGCGATAGGCCCAGGCGGCCGGGGTGCCGTCGTCGGCCGTGAACAGCGCATCCTTGGCCGCATGGCGACTGATCACCTGGGTCAGATAGCTTCCGGGAATACTGCCATCGTGACCGGCAGCAACCTTGGCCCGCTCGGCTTCCCGATATTTCGCGTAGCGCTTCAGATACGCGCTTCGGAACGAGGCGTCGGAGCGCTCGACCAGCTTCGGCAGCAGAGCCTCCATCGTCGCCTTCACATCGCCGACGACGCCCTTCGTGATCGGATGACGTCGTCCGAGATGGGTCGGGTCGATATCGACCTGCACGATCCTGGCCTTGTCCGGATAGAATTGCCGCCAGGCAAAGTCTGCGCCCAGCATCAGCAGCGCGTCGCAGTCCAGCAAGGCGTGGTAGCCGGCCTCGTTGCCGAGCATCCCGGTCATTCCGATGTTGTAGGGATTGTCAAACTCGAGAAAATCCTTCGCCCGCGACGTATGCGCAATCGGCGCCTTCAGCCTGTCGGCGACCGCGAGAATCTCCTGATGTGCGCCCTGGCAGCCTGAACCGCCATACAGGACGACATTCTCGCTCGCGTTGAGGATGTCTGCGATCTCATCGAGATCCGCATCGTTCGGTCGCGTGACAGGCTTGGCCACGTGCACCGCATAGGGAATGTTGTCATCCACGGTCGAGGCGGAGATATCCGCCGGCACGATCAGAACGGCAACACCACGTTTCGCCAGAGCCGTTTGGCAGGCGATCACCGTCTTCCGGCGCGCCTGTTCCGGAGTATGGATCATGTCGCAGAAGACGCTGCAATCCCTGTAGACCTGCTTGAAGTCGACCTCCTGGATGAAATCGAAGCCCAATTCGTCGCGAATGATCTGACTTGCGATCAGGATGACGGGCGCACGGTTGCGATTGGCCTCGAAGATCCCGTTGATGAAATGCAGGCTTCCGGGTCCGCAGCTGCCGGCAACTGCCGTCAGGCGATCGGCGAGTTGCGCCTCCGCCTGCGCGGCGAACGCCCCCGCCTCTTCATGTCTCATCGATATCCACTCGATCTCGCTCTTCTCGAGCGAGCGGGCGATCAGATTGAGGGTGTCGCCGACGACGCCGTAACAATGCTTGACGCCTGCGCTTTGCAGGGTCTCGACAATGATATCCGCGACCAGCTTGCCCATGACATAACCCATGCTGTGACCGTTCCTGCCGCAGCGTGCACCCAACTGCGCTGTCGGGGCTTGGATCGGAATGCGAGGACTTGAACCCGGCTGCGCAGACGGCGCACGGCTGCGGATGGCGCACCGTTCAGCCGACGTCCTCGGTTCCGGACTGGAGCCGGCCGAGCATCTGCACGGCGCGGGTCCGGGCAGGTGAAGTTCCGGCCGGCATGCGATCAAGACTCGCGCTGAGATATTCGTAAGCTTCCGGCAAGCGCCCTTGTTTGCGCAACAGCCCGGCGAGGTCCGTCGCGGCCTTCAATTCGAACAGGGTGGCGGACTGACGTTTGGCCCAGTCGATCGCCGACAGCAGGCTTGCTTCGGCGCCGGAATGATCCTCCGCGGATCGAGAGGCCAGGATGAGGCCTTTCATCCTGAACAGGGCGGGCATGTGCAGGAATTTGCCGGCGCGCTGCTGTTGCGCGATTGCATTCACCACGAGGGTCAGCGCCTCGTCATGCTCACCAAGGTCCACGAGAGCCGCAGCCAGATCGCAGGTGAAATCCATATTCAGCATCTCGTGACGCTGGACGTGAAGCTGTTCCACAGCTTGTTTCAGCAGTTGGATCGCCTCGATGCGGTTGTCCTGAAGGAGCAGCCATTGACCCTTCAGGCCGGCCGCTATGGCGCGATACGGCATCAGGGAATGCGCGGCGGAGAGCTCACTCAGCTCACCGATGTACTGCTCCGATTGCCTCAGGTCCGCCATGGCCAGAAACACAGGAAGCACCAACGCTACCGATCGGCAAAACGTAGCGGGGTTGCCTGACCTTTTGCCTTCCTCTCTGGCGCGCCTTGCATAGTCCAGCGATTGGTCGAGCAGGCCCCTGTACAGGAGAGAGCGTGCCATGCCGACGAGCAGGAAGCTCGTATAGTGGAAAAGATACAGTTCCGTTCGAGAACGCGGTCCGGACGCCAGGTGCCGGAGGCCCGATTCGCAATGCAGTTGCGCGGCGAGGTGATTGCCCTGCAGATGTTCGGAGGCCGCCAGCATGGCTTCCGCCAGCGCCATGTCGTCGTGATCCCCTGTCTGTAACGCCAGTGTCTTGCTCCGGACGGCGATATCGGTCGCGCCCCGAATGTCCATGGTCCAGTGCGAATAGGTGAAAAGTCCGCTCAGAATCCTCAGCTCGTAGCGGAGATCTCCCTGCTCGATCGCAATCTCCAGCGCGTTCACAAAGGCGGTCCGGACGCGTTGATCGTTACCTTCCGTGTGCATCATCGCCAGCGGTATCGATGCAGAGATCTCCATTGCGCGGCGGGGGTCGCGATGCGGATGT
The DNA here is from genome assembly GCF_049949285.1 of Bradyrhizobium ganzhouense. Lineage (NCBI taxonomy): Bacteria > Pseudomonadati > Pseudomonadota > Alphaproteobacteria > Hyphomicrobiales > Nitrobacteraceae > Bradyrhizobium > Bradyrhizobium ganzhouense. The sequence goes on along the minus strand of NZ_CP181318.1, from coordinate 2,656,030 downwards.
CCCAGGCTTGCCATCGCGCGTTCCGCCCATGCCTGGCATTCGATCAGCAGCGACAGCTCCAGGAACACCTGTGTGGAAACGGCGGCCAGTCGCGTTGCGATCTCGGCATCGCCCTGCGGCCCAAAACTCCATTCGAGCGCAGCACGGACGTTGCTCAATTGGTCGGAATAGGCCGCAACTCTTTCAGAGCCTGGCAGGCCTGACAGACCCCCCCTCAGCGTTTCGAGATGCTCGGCGAGGTATTCCGCATGCCGGCCGAAGACCATGTCGACTTCGCCGTGCTCCTCCAGCTTTGCCAGCGCGTAGGCCCGGGTCGTGTTCGGCAACCGGTACTGTGCCTGCGCGGCATCGATCCGCGTCGCGATCAATGACTTCTCGATCAGCCCGGCAACCGCGTCAAAAATGTCCTCGGCGCCCACACCAGGCGCGCCCGTGACAGACCGCGCGCCATCCAGGGAGAAATGCCCCACGAAGGGAGCGATGCGTCGAAAGACGACCCTCTCCGCGTCGGACAGCAGATCGTAGCTCCAATCCAAGGTCGCCTTGAGCGTCCGATGTCTGGCAACTGCGGTCCGATGACTCAGCTTCAGCAATTCCAGCCGGGACACCAGGAGATCAGCCGTGTTCTTGAGGCCAAGAGCGGCAACCTGGCCCGCGGCCAGCTCGATCGCCAACGGAATCCCGTCCAGCTTCCGGCATATCTCCGCGACGAATGGCGCCTCCTTGTTGGTGAGAACGACGCGACCTGATCGCGTGGCCACACGCCGCACGAACAACTGCACTGCCGGATAGCGCAGGACGGCATTTGCCGTTTGCCCCGAGCCGTCCGGCGGAAAGTCGAGAGGGAGAACCCGGCAGCAATGCTCACCCTCGACCTTCAACAATTCCCGGCTCGTGGCCAGAACATGGATCGTTTCGGCTTGCTGATAGAGTTGTTCGGCAAGCGAAGCGACCGCATCGATCACATGCTCGCAGCTGTCGAGGATGACGAGAAGCTTCCGCGACCGGATCAGGTCGAGCAGCTCCAGGCCGGGATCTTTCGATTTGAGTGCAAGCCCCAGCGAGGCTGCGACGGCTGCAGCAACATGGTTCGGATCGGTGAGGCTCTCCAGATCGACAAAATATCTCTCGCTGCCAAACTCCGCGGCGACGGCGTAGCCGACGGCCAGGGCGATGGTGGTCTTGCCGATGCCGCCGGGGCCGAGCAGCGTCACGAACCGGTCATCCCGGAGCTTGTCGCTGACCTCCCTGACGAACGTCTCGCGCCCGATCATCGTGATCGGTCGGACCGGAAGCCTGCCCTGGTGCGGGGACCTGCCGTTCCTGCCTGCCGTGGCGCTTCCGAGTGGGACCACCGTGCCGACGAACGAGTAGCCCCGGCCCTTGATGTTTGCGATGTAGCGGTTGCCGAATTGGCCGTCACCAAGCGCCTTGCGGATCGCGGCGACGTGGACGCGGATGCTGCCCTCCTCGACCGTCACGTCCGGCCAGACGTGATCGATCAACTCCTGCTTTGCGATCACCTCACCCGGACGTTCAGTAAGGTAGATCAGGATGTCGAGGGCCCTGCTGCCGAGGGGCAGCGCCACGCCGTCGCGCCGAAGCACCCTCTCCCGGCTCGAAAGCTCAAAGGGGCCAAACAGCAGATTTCCACGAAGCTGATCGTCAGCCATGGCTATTGGCACGGGCTTTGGGTGCGTTCCCTGGATGTTCGATGATCCGCGAGAAACCCAAGCGTGCGTTCTTGATAGACATCAGCCTGCTTTCGGCTCCGCGCGCGGATCTGAAGGGATCAGCACGCGGCAGCCGGCATGCAGACTGCATGCAACCGACAATGCCCGGCGCTTCCCTCTCGCTAACAGAGGTCGTACACTTTCACCATTGTTTGCATCCCCCGAATGGGGGGAGGACCGATGTCGGTAGGGGGAGTCCTTGATCCAACCGCGCTCCAGCCATCCGACACGTGGAACGGGCACATTGCCCCGCGGAGGACAGCTGCCATTCCTCGCGACCAAGATCTTGCCGGCTCGATTCGGCGGGCTGGTCGCACGCCCCCGGCTTCTCGCCATCTTGTCCGATCTCCCGGCCAAGCGACTCGGCGTCATCAAGGCGCCGGCAGGTTTCGGCAAGAGCTCGCTGGCGGCCACCTGGGCCGAAGCGCTCGAGCAAAACGGCGATGCCGTCGCGTGGCTGACGATCGATACAGACGACGATGAGGCCACGCGGTTTCTATTCTACGTCTCGCAGGCCCTGCACCAGGCCTGTCCGGACGTCGGCGCCGGCGCGATCGGGCTGATCCTCGAGAACAATCTGATCGATCCGACGGCGGTCCTGTCGAGCCTGATCAACGATCTGGCGGAGATCGAGGATGATGTTTACCTGTTTCTCGAGGACTATCACTGGGTCAGCGCTCCCCGCATCCATCAGACCGTTGCGTATTTTCTGAAGCACGCACCGTCCCACTGTCATGTGGTGCTGACGACGCGTACCGAACCTTCGCTACCGCTCGCGACCTTGCGCGCCCAGAACCAGCTGATCGAGATCGATGCCGAAGCCCTGCGGTTCGACATGCAGGAGACAAAGGCATTTCTGGACGGCACCAAGCCCGGGGTTCTCGGAATCCCCGACGTCCAACTCTTGCAGCGCAAGACCGAAGGGTGGCCCGCCGCGCTGCGAATTATCTCATCCATGCCTTCGCAGTCCGGGGCCGGCCTGAAGGAATATGTCCACAACCTCTCGGGTTCGCAGCGCCCGATTGCCGCCTACCTGACCGAGATGCTGGATGGGCTTCCGGTCGAACTGGTCGACTTCATGCTGCGCACGGCTGTTCTTGACCGGCTCTCCGGTCCTCTGTGCGAGGCGGTAACCGGCTTGAGCGCGAGCCGCACGATCCTGGCATCGCTTGCGCAGCGCCAGATGCTGCTCACGCCGCTCGACAATGACGGCGTCTGGTTTCGCTATCACACGCTGCTTGCCGAATATCTGCGACAGCGGCTCGAGGCGGACCGCGGCATTGAAGTTCCTCAACTGCACGGACGCGCGGCTCTTTGGTATGCCTCCCACGAATTGTGGACTGAGGCGGTCCAGCACGCGATTGCGGCCGGCGCTTCTGACCGTGCGATCGGCTGGATCAACCATTGCGCGATGGCTTTGATCAAGAGAGGCGATCTCTTCACCTTGCTGGAATGGCAGCGCCAGTTTCCCGACGAGCTTATGCGAGGCCAGTGCGAGGTCCGACTGGCGATCGCCTGGGGATTGGCGCTCGCGCTTCGTTTTGACGAGGCCCTGAAGCTCGCAACCGACATCGAAGGCGATATCGCTGCAACGCCTCTGCCGGACGGTAGCCTGCTGTGCGAATGCCAGGCGATCCGCTCGGTCGCCATTGCGCTGAAGGATGACAGCGAGAGCCCGCTGCCGCTGGCGCTGGATTGCGTGAACCGTTCATCCGACCCCTGGACCGCGAACGTCGCCTCCAACGTCGTTCGCTTCAGTCATCTGAAGGCGGGCAACCTCAAGCAATTCCATGCGACGCCCTGGATTCCCTATTCGGTCGAGGAGGATCGCAGGAACGTATTCGCCTCGGTGTATCGACACTGCCTGAACGGGCTCGCAGAAGAGCGGCAGATGCGTCTCGCGGCGGCAGATGAGCATTACCGCGAGGGCTTTCGGATCGCCGAGCAGGATGTCGGTCCGAATTCGGTCGCCGCGGCCTTGCCTGCAAGCCTGATCGCGCGAATCAAGTACGAGCAAGGCCTGCTCGATGAGGCGGAAGCCTGGGTCATCGATCGCGTCCCGCTCATCAATTCGGGGACAATGCTCGACTGCGTGTGGAGCACTTACTTCGTGATCTCCCGGGTCGCCGCGGCGCGGATGAACTTCGAGCGGGCCCGCACCCTGCTGGAGCGAGCTGAAAATCTCGGCGTCGCGCGGGATTGGGGAAGGCTCTCGGCCGGCGTGATCGCTGAACAGGCGCGGCTCTACCTGAACGATGACCGGCTGGATGAAGCCGCCGCCTGCGTCGATCGCCTCGAACGCCTGGCACGGAAATACCCCGCACCGAGGCCTGGCGCCTGGTCGGAGATTGGATGGTGCCACAAATTGACCCGCGCTCATCTGCTGGGCCAGCAAGCGCGTCCCGACGAGGCCATTTCTATCCTGCAACAATTGCAGCACGAAGCCGAAGCCATGGAGCACCGTCAGTTCCTGATCTCCATTGCGATCCGCCAGTCGGCAGTTCAGCTCGGTGCGGGAAGGGCTGCGGAAGCTGTCAGCCGCTTCCGCCGCGTGCTTGCCGCATGTTCGGCGGCCGGCCTCTATCAGACCGTCCTGGACGAGGGTCCGGTCGTTTCCGAGCTCCTCCGAATGACCCGCGAGGGCGGACACGTCAAAGCGGACATGATCCCTTACGTCGACCGGCTCGCGGCGGGCCTGCAACGGGCGCGACAGGATCGTGCGGCGCCGAGCTCGAGCGCACGGATTCTCAGCGCACTAAGTCGTCGCGAGACGGACATTCTCACGCTGATCGCGGACGGATTGTCCAACAAGGAAATCGCCCGACGCCTCGATATCGGTCCTGAGACCGTGAAGTCGCACCTCAAGAGCGTTTTCACCAAGCTCGGTGTGGAAAAGCGTGCGCAGGCCGTCTCACGCGCACAGACCCTGGGCGTCGTCACCACGCAGTGAAGCTTCGCCCCATTTCCCCGGCTTGCCGCGCACGAACGCTGGTCTGCTCGAGGATTCGCCTCGCCGACACGAGATCCGGCGTTTCGAAGCCCTCGGTAAACCGGCCGTAAACGGCTCCGACGAGATCATGGGCTCTTCGGATTTGACCCCGATCGATCCACAGCCGCGCAAGCTCCAATCCCGCGCGCAGTTCGAACGACAGTGCCGATTGTTGCGCAGCCAGGGTCATCGCCTCCCCGAAACACTCGGTTGCCAGATCGCGCTGCCGGGATTCCCCGTACGCAAGGACCGAGCCTTTCGCCAGGAATAGCGCCGGAATATGAAGAGGCCTGTTCGATTCAAGCTGCGTGGTGATCGAACCATCAATGAGATTTAGCGCTTCCGCGCGCTGGTCTTGTTTGGCCAGGCCGACGGCCAATTCGGAGACAAAATCCGTTACAAGCAATTCGTATCGCAGGACCCGCAGCCTTTCCAGGCTGTCCCGCAGATGACACATGCCATCCTCGGCCTGGCCGACGCGGACCAGATAGCGCCCCTTAAGTCCCATAGCGACAGCGCGAAATGGCTCGAGTGAATATTTCTCGGCGGTGAGCTCGAGCACAGAGAGGTTCTGCTCGGCCAGTCCGAACTCGTCGATCCAGAAATAGAGAGGCATCGTCAAAATCAGGGCTCGACACAGCGCGATCGGATGGTCCGATCGCTCTGCTTCCTCGATGGTTCTCTTGGCATGACTGACGGCCCTGTCGAGATTGCCGGCGAACCAGTGCGATCGGGTCAGGTTGAACAGCGAGGTCGTGCGCAGATCAAACAGATATTGAGTTGCGTTGAACCGTCGGGAAGCCGGTGCCCCGCGCAGGGCCCGTTCGAGGTATTTCGGCGCGCGAACGTGGTCAGCAAGCATATAATATGCCGCTCCCAGCATTGAATCCACAAGCGCCGCATCCTCCGGATTTCCGGTCTTGCTCGCGACGGCCTCTGCGCGTCGCGCAACTTCAAGACTGCCCGCCGCATCGATCGTACGATGAAGATACATCGACAGCCCGCTGAGAAGACGCAGCTGCTGGTAGGCATCCTCGCGCTGCTCCGCGAGTGTCAACGCGGTATTGAAGGCATCGCGAACCCTTTCGCTGTTGCCGGCGGTGAACATCATCGACAAGGCGAGCGACGCGTGGATCTCCATCCGGTCCTGCGGGTCGTCGTCCGCGGCAATCCGATCGATCGCCTTCTCCATCCAATCCCGGCACTCCATGAAAAGCGACTTGGCCAGAAGCAATTGCGAGGCGGCCGCCGCCATCCGTATGGCCGCGCGATCGTTTCCATCGGGACCAAAGCTCCATTCGAGCGCGGCACGGACATCTCCAAGATTGTGCTGTGTCGCGTCCGCCAGAGATTGTCCGGGCTCCAGATCGAAGAGATTCCCGCGGTTGTCTTGCAACGATCGGCCCAGATGGCTCGCGTGGCGCGCCGCCATGGACTGATGCTCACCGCTCTCGGCCAATTTCTCCCAGGCATAGGAGCGTGTGGTGTCAAGCAATCGGTAAAGCACCCGCCGGTAGCTGGGCCACGCCACAATGAGCGATTTGTTGACAAGGCTTTCGACCGCGCCCTCGATCTCGGAGCGGTCAACTCCGCCCTGCTCCGCAACCGCGCAGGCCGCTTCCAATGAGAAGTGCCCGACGAAGATCGCGACACGTCGCAACACGACGCGTTCGACCTCGGACAGATGATCGTGGCTCCAGTCCAGCGTTGCCTTGAGCGTCTGATGTCGCGGATTCGCGGTACGGCGACCGAACTTCAGGAGATCGAGGCGCGAACCCAACCTCGCCACGGTATTCCTGACACCGAAGACAGCGGCTCGTCCGGCGGCGAGCTCGATGGCGAGCGCAATGCCGTCGAGCTTGCGGCAAATCTCGGCAACCAGGGGAGCTTCGTCGTCACTGAGCGAAAAGTTGCCGCGGCGAGCACTGACGCGCTCGGCGAACAACCGTACTGCCGGATAGGCAAGCACGTCTGACGCGGTCGGCCGCGGCTGCTCTGGCGGGCAGTCCAGTGGAGAAAGACGCAATACGCGTTCGCCGGGAACGCGCAAGACTTCCCTGCTGGTCGCGAGGATGTGGATTTCGGGGGCATTCCGGACGATATAGTCGGCGATCTCCGCGGTTCTCTCGATGAGATGCTCGCAACTATCGAGAATGACAAGCGCCCGGCGCGCGCGCAGAAAGTTGAGCAACGCCTCCCGTGGATCGGCCAATTGCGGGGCGAGCCCGACCGCGGAAGCGACAGCGCCGATGACCTGCTCATTGTCGCTTGCCGTTGCAAGATCGACAAAGAATACCGCCCCGGAGAAGTCGGCCAGCGCCCCGTGCCCGACTGACAGGGCAACCGTGGTCTTGCCTATGCCCCCGGCACCCAGAATTGTAATCAGGCGCTGTTCCGTCCGGAGCCAGCGCCGGATCTCGAGGACCACGTTGCCGCGACCAACCATGCGGCCCAGCGCGGGCGGCAGGTTGGACAATCCCGAAGATGCGTTACTCGTATCGCGGCCTGCGGGAACTCGCGCGACCGGCGCAATGAAGCTATAGCCGCGGCCCTGGACGTTCGCGATGTACTTGTTGCCGAACTGGCCGTCGCCCAGTGCCTTGCGCAGCGCCGACAGATGGACGCGAAGACTGCCCTCCTCGACCGTTACGTCAGGCCACACCTTCGCGATCAGTTCGGACTTGGGGACGACCTCACCGGCGTTTTCGAGCAGAGCGATCAGGATGTCGTAGGCTCTGCCACCGAGTGGAATGATCTGGCTCGCCTTGCAGAGAGAGCGCTCGGCGGCATTCAGCTCGAATGGGCCAAACCGAAGCCGGATTACACTCGATGAGCCAACGTGTTGGACCGACATGAATCATTCCGCCAAGTCCGTCGACGATTTGGTTGGTGCACCATTCGCCGTCGGCCTTGTGCAAACGCACCCTCAGCCCATCAAGTGTTATCCGAAACCTCCTTTGGCAACAAGCCTGTCACTGCATCGAGCTGGCGGCGCCATCGTGCGAATGCGAAACGGCCAATACCTGCCTGGCCAGCCGTAGATCGCGGCTCTCAAGATCGTCCCGAAACTTGGCGTGAGTGGCTTGCAAAGTACGCCAGGCAGCTCCCTGTCGTCCGGTTGAGCGTTCGGCGATGGCGAGGCTGGTCGCGGCCCTGAGCGCCCACGACAGGCTCGCTTGCCTGTTTGCAAGCTCGAACGCCCGCTGAAAGTGCCGCCTGCCAGCCGCCAATCCCTCGCCGTTGCTCACGGCCAATTCGCCCCTGATGCGATGCAGCTCCGGGCCATACCATCGGCTTTGGCCGAGATCGATCTTCGCACGCTCGAAGATATCAAGCCCTTCCCTCGGCCGGCCCGCGAGGGCCATGCACATCGCGAACTCCGCCTGCAAGAACCAATCGAAAATTCCGTAGCGGGCCGCGGACAGCTTCTCGAGACCCGCATAGAGCATTGCGGAGGCCGCACTGATTTGCTCCCCCCGTCTGATCTCGTAGATGGCCTGCATGCCGAGACCAAGACCCTGGTAGTTGTGCAGAGCGAATTTCCCGGCATGGGTGACGAGCTCGTTCACGAGTGCCTCGGCTTCGCCGTCATCGGGATTGGTGAAATAGGCGATGAGGCCAGCAAAGGTCAGCGCGCCGCAAAGGTTCACCGTCCGGTTGGATTGGCGCGCCTCGGCGACAGCCATCTGATTGAACCTGCGGGCTTGATCCGGCGAGCCACGCAACCACGCCAGGGTCGCAAGACCGGCCAGATTGTCGACCTTGCGATCATAGCCAAACCGCTTGATCAGCAATTGCCGCGCCGCCTCGTCATCACGATGCAGCGACAATTCGAGCAGGCCTTGGGCTTCCGCAATGCGGCCTACATGGTAGTACGCGATGCCTCGCATATAATTGGCCGTTGCGATGGCGCCGATCCGGCGCGTTCCTTCCGAAACCTCACCGCCGCGGTCCGCCAGCCGGATCGCTTCCGCATAGTTCGGAATGCGCAACTCGTGGGCCCACAGCACAAGCACGGCATCCATCTGATAGTCGACATCGTTGAGGCCTTCGGCGAGAAGCAGCGCCTTGGCCCACGTCGCGTATGATTTTTCGGTCATGCCACCCGTGAACATCACGCAACTGGCGAGGGCCGACTGAAGCACCATCTCCTGCCGTGTGCCCGAATTCATGTCGTCGAGATGGCTTATCGCCTTTCTCATCCATTCCACGCATTCGGTGAGCAGCGCCATACCCATCCAGGCGCTTGCCGATGCCGCAGCAAGTTCGACGCCGATTTTCGCATCGCCCGTCGCAGAAAACGCCCAGTTCAGGGCGGCTCTGAGATTATCGACCTCGATCCCGAGCGCCCTGGACCAGCCCGATCTGTCCATCGCGGCGCCCTGCTTGAAAAGGTCGGTGAAATAAAGCGCGTGACGGCGGCGAAAAAGGTCCTGCTCGTCGCTCCTGGCCAGTCGTTGCAAGGCAAAGGCCCGGGTCGGGTCGAGCAAGCGCAGCCGCCCGTCCTGTCCCTGAGCCGCAATCATCGATTTCGAACGAAGCTCCCAGACGCAATCCGATACATCTGCTTCATCCACCGTCTCGTCGGCGACAATTGCGACTGCCGCTTCGAACGTAAATCCGCCGGCGAACACGCTGAGCCGATTCAGGATGCGCTTCTCTGCCTCGCCCAGCAGGTCGTAGCTCCACTCCAGCGTGGCGTTCAACGTCTGGTGCCTCGACGGCGCGGTCCTGCGCCCTACCCATGACAGGTTCAGTCGCTCGTCGAGCAGGCTTGCGGTCTTGCCAAGACCAAATATGTCGACCCTGCATGCTGCGAGTTCGACGGCCAAGGGAATGCCATCGAGCCGGCGGCAGATTCCCGCGGCAATCGGCGCATCCGCATCCGTCAGCTCGAAGTCGCTGCGCACGGCCCGCACGCGGTCGACCAGCAATTGAACGGAGGGGTATTGCAGCGCGTCCCGCGCCGACAGGTCGCCGTCTTCCGGAGGGCATTGAAGCCCATCGAGCTCGTAGACATGCTCACCCTCGACGCGCATCGCCTCCCGGCTGGTCGCGAGCAAGTGCAATGTCTGGACACGGCGAGCGAGTTCTTCGGCAACGGCCGAGGCTCCATGGATCAGATGCTCGCAACAGTCGAGAATGATGAGCGTTGGCCTCTCCTGCAAACGATCGATCAGGGCAGGTACGATGTTGGTTGTTTGCACCGACATGCCGAGTGACGTGGCAATGGCAGGTGCGACGAGTGACGCGTCGCCGAGCGCACTCAGGTCGATGAAAAGAACCTGGCCGTCGAAAGCTCCGCCCATTTCATGGGCAACCGCGACCGCCACCGTGGTCTTGCCGACGCCGCCGGGCCCGATGATCGTGACAAACTTCTGTCCGGCCAGCTTCGCCTGAATCTCGGCCACGGCGCCTTCTCGCCCAAGCATCCGCATCAGGCGCGCGGGCACGCGGGGCTTCGGAGGCGGCTTGGGATTTTCCGGCACGTCTGCGGCGCGCGAGGTGACCGGTACGACGAAGCTGTACCCCCGCCCGGGTACGTTTGCGATGTATCGCCTGCCGGGATCGCTCTGATCGAGCGCCTTGCGGAGCGCCGAGATATGGACGCGCAGGCTGACCTGTTCGGCTCCTCTCTCCGGCCAAACGCGTTCGATCAGGGTTCTCCGGCCGACGACCTTGTTGGCCTGCTCCACCAGGACGATGAGGAGATCCATGGCGCGCGCGCCGAGCGGCACGACCTTCGCGTCATTGGTCAGAAGCCGGTTTGCGATCGATAGTTCGAAGGGGCCGAAGCTGAGAACTGTCCCCTGCTGACCGCTCATGCGATAGTCTCGTCCATGTCGATTCTCGAGATGGGTTCGCTGGGGATTCCAAGCTCGCGTCGCCAGTTGGCCGGGCTTTGGCCAAAGGCGTGTCTGAAGAGCCTACATAGATGGGCCTGATCGGAAAAGCCCACGCTCAAGGCTATCTCGCTCAGTGACGCCGCGCTGGTCATCATCAAGTGGCAGGCTCGCTCCAGGCGCCGTCTCACCACGAAGGCATGCGGCGACTCGCCAACGGCCAGCTTGAACTTCCGGGAGAAGTGCGCAGGGCTTCGGCGCGCGACCGCACTGAGATCCCGGATGTGGATGGTTCGGTGCAGATTGCTGTCGATGTAGGCGCGCACGCGCAGGATCTGCCAGGCCGCCAGACCGCCCCTTGCGGTGCCGTTAGCGCCCGAGCAGCGCTCGATCTCCGCTTGCAGGATGTGGGATGCCGTGGCCAGCGACACCCTGGCGGCATCGCGATCGCGTTCCAGCTCCCGCCTTGCCGTCTCAAGCAGCCTGGCTAGGCTGCTTGCAACCAGGTTGAACTGTTGGTCGGATGCAAAGGAAGATCCTGATGCAATAGCCGGAAGTCCTGCCATAGTCATTCCCTCGACGATCACCCAACAGCCCGGGTCGGCGAGAGAGTGCAGCAAGGGGAGTCTCTTGGCTTGTTAAGTAGTGTTCTGAACAGTTAATTGCGGGCAAATGCTCCGTTTCTGGGCAAACGCTCGAAGACGGGAAAAAGTCCTTTATTTCCAATTGGATCGCTTACGCGCCGCGGTCTTCGAGGACCTTCAGATCGCTAATCGCGTAGGACAGTGAGTAGCGGAAGCCCGACTCGATCCGCCTCGGCGCGAGCGCGTGGAGCTCTTCGCCATTCGTCTCCGGAAAATTGAGCTCTCCCGTCCCGGTCCATGCGCCGGCAACGGTGAGATTGTCCGTGACCGACATCGCCAGCTCGTCGACTGCGGGCTGGACCCGGCCTTCGGCCGCCAGTTTCGGGAAGTATCTCAGCAGGACCGTTGGGCGGCTGAGCAGAGACAGTCCGTCTTCGACCGGCTTGCGCAGGGTGACGCACGCTTCCGCAAGACGCTGGCCATGCGCCGAGAGGCTGGCGCCAAACCGGCTGCCGGGCGCGATCGGCGCCGCGGCCGGACCTGAGGCCATAAAGGAGCGCGTCTGAAAGATGCTTCCCATCTTCTTCGGAAACCCCTGCGTCCAGCCGCGCGCCAGCGCAGCGTCATTGTCGACATAGATGTACGGACACCACATGACCGGCACGTCGCGATACATTGCGTCGACCAGGACAAGCGCCTCACGATATTGATAACGGGCCGGCTCGAGATATTCGTCGTCCTGGGCGGTGAACTGCCAATCCAGGAACGTCATGACGGCGTGACCGTTCGACTCCGGGTCCGGGGAAAGACCGCGCGGCAATGTGGCTGCCGTCGCGTCGGGGTCCGCCCAGAACTCTATTCCGACGGCATCACCGGCATAGTGCCAGGGCGGCGGCGGAGTGAGAGCGGCTTGGCCGAATGGCGTCTTCGGAACTGTAAAGCCCTTGAGCATGCCCGTGTCCTGGGTGCAGCACCTTCGGCACAGAGGCTACCGGAACCAGCCGCGCTGGATTTGATCGAAATGCGTCGATTTGTCGATTCCTGCCGAAATCCGGAACATGCCCTTTTGGCATCAGTCGATTGCTAGACGGTCAGATCTGCCAGAACCTCGATATCGGTGACGGAATAGGAAAACGAGAACCGATATCCGCGCCCGACCTTGAGCGGCCCCAGCATGTCCAGCTCCTCGCCATAGGCTTCCGGAAATTCGAGCTCGGCCTCGCCGATCCAGACGTTTGTGATCAGCAAGTGATCCGAAATGCATCGAACGAGTTCATCCACGGCCGGCTTGTCGTGCATGCCGGCGGAAAGCCGCGGAAAATAACGCCGTCCGACAATCCGGCGATCGAGCAAGCCGACAAGACGCTCGGCTTTTTCGCGCAGGGTCACGCTGGCCTGCACCAGCAAACGGCCATGAGCGGACATGCAGGCCGAAAATCTGCCATCATGGACGAGCGGCGCCGACGCGATGCTCGCAGCGGCAAACGTCCGGGTCTGGTGCACAGCGCCGAACTTTCTCGGATAGCCTTGAATCCAGCCTCTCATCAATGCGGCGTCGTTGTCCACGTAGCAGTATGGGCACCACGCGATCCGCATTCCGTTCCACATCGCGTCGAGCAGAACGCTGAATCCGCGGCATTGATATCTGGCCGGGTCCAGGTGCTCATCGTTCTGTGCGGTGAACTGATAGTCCGTGAAGACTGCGACAGAATGGCCTCGACATTTCTCGTCGAGCTCCACACCCATCGGAAGGATCTGGACCGATACATCGGGATCATTCCAGAACTCCACCGCCAGCACGTCTCCCGCGAAGTGCCATGGTGGCGACGGGACCAATGCAGCAATGCCAAGGGGAGTCCGAGGCGCGGTAAATCCCTTGAGCATGTCCTCGCCCCGCCAGCAGTCCGCATCAGGCGTATCATTCCAACATAGAACGCTAGCGCTGGTATCAACCTCAACGCTTGGACAAACGTGTAATGACTTGGTGGTTTCTGCGTATCCGGCGTTGGCACAAAGCGGTTGAACCGAACAACTTCCGCATCGCCCAATCCGACGCTGACCGTCGACGTCGCCTCAGCGCTGTTCGACAGCGCGTGGGGCCTCAATGTTGCATCCTCATGCTCATCGGCGCGCCCGACGGCATCATCATGTTCGTATTCATATCTGCCACGATCCACATCGTGCCGGCGACCACGACGAATACGATGAGAACCCCAAAGGCGAGCGCGAGCACGTTGTTGGTGCTTTCCGGCCCGCTGCTGATGTGCAGGAAAAACACCAGGTGAATGCCCATCTGGGCAATGGCGAGGACAGCGAGCCCGAGGACTACCCCGCCCGGCCAGAGCAGCGTCGTGTTTGCAGCCCAGAACGACGTGGCCGTGAGAAGAACCGCCACAAATAGGCCGATCGTGTAGACGAGAAACTCCGATGGAGCCGATGCGTCCATCTCGCGGCTCGGCCTGTCTCCGGGTGCGCGTTCGTGTCGAGCTTCGGTCATGAACTCACTCCCATCAGATAAACCACCGTGAATACCCCGACCCATACGATGTCGAGCGCGTGCCAGAACAAGGAGAAGCAGAGCAGCCGATGCTGCACCCTCGCAGCGAATCCGAATACCGCCACCTGCACCATCATCACGATCAGCCAGATCAGTCCGAGCGTGACGTGCAGCCCGTGACATCCGACAAGCGTAAAGAATGCGGACAGAAACGCGCTCCGCTGCGGCCCCGCGCCGATGGCGATCATGCCCAGGAATTCGCGGATCTCGAGGCTAAGAAATATGGCTCCGAGTACCAAGGTGATCAGAGCCCCTACATAGGTCCTGAGGTAGCGGCGCGAATTGATGGCCAAGGACATCAGTCCGCAGGTGTAGCTCGAAAAGAGAAGGCAAGCCGTTTCGATCGCGACCGTGGTCTGATTGAACAGCTGGGCACCGGTCGGCCCGCCTGCCGTGGAGTGCACGAGCACCGCGTAGCTCGCGAACAACGCGGCAAACATGACGATGTCGCTCAGCAGGAAGATCCAGAAGCCATAGGTGACCACGATCCTTTTTGGAGCAGGTCCCGCTTCACTCGCACTAGGCAGTGCGTCTTGCGGAATCTGATCGATTGCGACGGCGATATTCATACTGCAGCTCCTGCCTGGTGGGATCGTACGAACCGGGCGATCTCCTCGGCTGGCACCTCGATTTCGTTGTGACGGCGGAACGAGAAGGCAATCAACGTCATGAATGCGCCGAACACACCGACGATGGCCAGCCACCAAATGTGCCAGATGAGCGCAAAGCCGATGACGACTGCGAAGAAGGCAGTAACAAAGCCGGTGGCGCTGTTCTTCGGCATTTCGATGGGCTCGTACTTGCGCGCCGGCGTCGGCTCGTCCTTTGTCGCTTGCGCGCGGCTCTTGCTGCTCCAGAACGCGTCCAGTCCGCCGACCTTGGGTTGGAACGCAAAGTTCCATGCCGGCGGCGGCGACGCCGTCGCCCATTCGAGCGTACGACCGTTCCAGGGATCACCGGTCACGTCGCGCAGCTCCTCGCGATGACGGATCGACACAACGAGTTGCACGATCTGGCACACGACGCCGACCAGGATGATAGCGGTGCCGAAGGCCGCGGCTATCAACCACGGCTGCCACGACAAATTGTCGTAATGCTGCATGCGCCGGGTCATGCCCATCAGGCCCAGCACGTAGAGCGGCATGAAGGCGACATAGAAGCCGACGAACCAGCACCAGAACGACGCTCTGCCCCAGCGTTCGTCGAGCTTGAATCCGAATGCCTTGGGGAACCAATAATTGTACCCGGCCATCGCGCCGAACACGACGCCGCCGATGGCGACGTTGTGGAAGTGCGCGACCAGGAACACGCTGTTGTGCAGCTGGAAGTCGGCCGGAGGCACTGCCATGAGCACGCCGGTCATGCCGCCGATGACGAACGTCACCATGAAGCCAATCGACCACAGCACCGGCACCGAGAACCGAACCCGGCCGCCGTACATGGTGAACAGCCAATTGAAGACCTTCGCGCCCGTCGGCAAAGCGATGATCATGCTCATGACGCCGAAGAAGCCGTTGACGTTTGCGCTCGCCCCCATTGTGAAGAAGTGGTGCAGCCAGACCAGGAAGGAGAGGATGCAGATGGTCATCGTCGCAGCGACCATGGAGCGATAGCCGAACAACGGCTTGCCGGAGAAGGTCGCCATCACTTCCGAGAATACGCCGAACGCCGGCAGGATCAGGATGTAGACTTCGGGGTGCCCCCATACCCAGAACAGGTTGGAGTACAGCATCTGATTGCCCTGGCCTTCGAGCGAGAAGAAATGAAAGCCGAGATAGCGATCGAGCGCCAGCATCGCGAGCGTCGCGGTCAGGACCGGAAACGCCGCGACAATGAGCAGGTTCGCGGCAAGCGCGGTCCAGCAGAAGACCGGCATGCGCATATAACTCATCCCCGGCGCGCGCAGTTTAAGGATTGTCGTGACGAAATTTATTCCCGCCAGCAAGGTGCCGATACCGGAGATTTGCAGCGACCAAAGATAGTAGTCGACGCCGACGCCGGGCGAATATTGCATTTCGCTCAGGGGAGGATAGCCCCACCAGGTGGCTTTTGAGAATTCGCCGACTGCGAGCGAAATGTTGACCAACAACGCGCCCGAGGCAGTCAGCCAGAAGCTGACCGAGTTGAGCGTAGGGAATGCGACATCGCGAACACCAAGCTGCAACGGCACCGCGAAGTTCATGAGCCCCACCACGAACGGCATTGCCATGAACAAAATCATGATCGTGCCGTGGGCAGAGAAAATCTGATTGAAATGCTCGGGCGGCAGATAGCCTTGCGCACCGCCGGCCGCGAGCGCCTGCTGCGAGCGGATCATGATTGCATCGCTGAAGCCGCGCAGCATCATGACGAGCGCCAGTATGCAATACATGGCGCCGATCCGCTTGTGGTCGACCGAGGTGAGCCATTCACGCCACAGATAGAGCCAGGCCCCCTTCGCCGTGATGAATCCGAGAACGACCACCACCACGAGGACCATGAAGCCCGTTGCGCCCATGATGATCGGCTCATGGAGGGGAATCGCGTTCCAATCGAGCTTACCAAGGAGATTCATCGCTCTGCCCTCTGCGACGTTGAACAAACTGATAGCGAGGAGCCCTGCGTAGTCATGTCAGCGTTTACGATGCTGCTGAAGAGACCGGGGGCAACGGCACGATAGGTGAACGGCGCGACCGCCTTGCTCGGCTTGACCAGGTCGGCGTAAGCCTGCTTATCGAGCGCCGAACCGGCTTCGCGGGCCTGGCGAATCCACTCCGCAAATTTGTCGTCCGTCACTGCATCGACCGTGAAGCGCATGTCGGGAAAGCCGTCACCGCTGAACATGGCAGATATCCCTGGATAGGTTCCGAGATGGTCCGCCTGCAGGTGGAGGCGCGTCGCCATACCGGACATGGTGTAGATCTGGCTCCCGAGCTGAGGCACGAAGAAGCTGTTCATGACGCTCGATGAGGTCAGCTCGAAGCTGATCGGCGTGCCAACCGGCACGACCAGCTTGTTGACGCTCGCGATCCCCTGCTCTGGATAGATGAACAGCCATTTCCAATCGAGTGAGACGACCTGAACGTTGACAGGCGTGACCGTTGAGCTAATCGGCTTGCCCGGATCAAGGTCGTGCGCGCCGATCCATGCGACGCCGCCGACCAGGAGCACCGTCATCGCGGGGATGGACCAGACCAGCAACTCCAGGCGTCCGGAATATGTGAAGTCCGGCCGATAGTGCGCACGCTCGTTCGATGCACGAAACCAGAAAGCAAAGCCGAGTATCGCGAGGATCACGGGGATCACGATCGCCAGCATGATGCCGAGCGCGTTGAACAGAATTTGCCGCTCGGCCAGCGCAATCGGCCCTTTCGGATCGAGCACCCCGTCGCAGCCGCCGAGGGTCGCGGCACTGATCAGGACGACAGCAAGTAAACCATAGCGCATGTCAGACCTCGCTGAAGTTGACGATGCCATTCTGCGACGCGCGCATGAATGACGACGGCTCGCCCCGATGGTCGATCAGGAGAGCCGCGAACAGCACGAACAAATAGGCGATGGAGAATACAAACAGTCGTTGAGCGGTTCGGCGATCGGCCTCGGTACTCCGGTTCAAGCGAGCCGCGAGCAGAAGGAAGATCGCTCCGCCGACGGCGGCAACCGCGCCATACATCGTGCCTGCGAACCCGATCGCCCAGGGCAGCTCCGAGGCGAGAGCCAGAAGACCGCTATAGATCAGGATCTGCCGCGTCGTCGCAGTGCGTCCCGCGACAACCGGCAGCATCGGCACGCCCGCACGCGCGTAGTCATCGGTGCGGTTGAGCGCCAGCGCCCAGAAATGCGGCGGCGTCCACAGGAGGATGATGAGGAAGAGCGTCATCGGCTCCAACCCGATCTGTCCGGTTGCCGCGGCCCATCCGACCACGGGCGGAAGCGCACCTGCGGCGCCGCCGATGACAATGTTCTGTGGCGTCGTCCGCTTCAGCCATGCCGTGTACACGACGACATAAAAGAGGATCGTGCCGGCCAGCAATGCGGCTGCCGTCAAGTTCGTCGCCAACGCGAGACCCGCCACCGCGAGCACGCCGAGAGCGAGACCAAACACAAGCGCCGCGAAGCGGGAGATATTTCCCTTTGGAATTGGCCGCATCGCGGTGCGGGTCATGACCGCATCGATATCGGCGTCATACCACATATTGAGAACGCCGGCGGCGCCGGCCCCGGCGGCGATGGCGAGGACCGCGGCAAGAGTGGCTAGTGCATCAGGTCGAGCCGGGGCGATGCTCATTCCGACCAGCGCGGTGAAGACGGCAAGCATCATCACCCGCGGCTTCGTGAGCGCAACGAGATCGGATGCGCGCCGACGCCCAGCCTGCGGACGAGTCACATGAGACGATGATGCGAAGCGCCCCCGACTTTCCTCAAGCTGGACAGCGATGGATTTGACGTTCATCTCGCTGCTCCGGATTCTCTCACGAGTGTTGCCTCAAATGTTTGGTTCGAATGGATGTCAATGCGTGGAGCCAATATGCATTCGCGCCCTCAGCCTCGATTGAACGCGGCTGCTCGATTGGGGCCAATCATGCTCAAAATTACCTCGTGATGAATTTCGGCCTGACGATGCGCGTCACGACCGCACAATTCAGAACGATCTGAGCACGTTTCAACAAGCGTCATGCGCCGGCTTTTTTTAAATCAGATCATCGTTCGGATACCCGCAACGCACGACCTGGAGGACTATCGATGAAGACGTCGCCGCTCTGGATGATTGCAACCGTCTGCCTCACGGCCGCAGCACCGGCCGCTCAGGCGCGATCCGCCTATGACGGCTCCTGGGATCTCGTCTTCGTGACACAGAGGGGCGCCTGCGATTCCAGCTACAACTTCACCGTCAATATCTCCGACGGCATTGTGACTCACCCCAACCTGGTGAAATTCAGGGGATACGTTGCAAGATCCGGCTCGGTTCGAGCGTCAGTGACGGTTCACGAAAAATTCGCGTCCGGCACGGGCAGGCTTACGGGGACCACGGGCGGCGGCAGATGGAGCGGTCACACGGGAAGTGAGCGATGCTCTGGCTACTGGACCGCACAACGCAATTGACCGATCTGAAAAGGGACACACCGTATCCCGAGCCGCCGGCCTGCGAGGCGGCATTGGAGATAACCGCGCTGGCAGCTACGCTTCTGTTTGCTCACGGGCAGACCACGGAGCGGACGGTTGTCACCGCCGAGCGCCTTGCGCACGTGCTCGGCGTGGCGGTGAAGGTGCTGCCATATTGGGGCGAGCTCATCGTCAAGGTCGACGGCGCGCCTGTCTCACACATCGTTCCCGCCAAGCCGCTAGGCGTCGACATGGGCAGGGTACTCGCCGTCACGACAGTGATTGATCGGGTCTGCGACGGCACATTGCCGGTCGCAACTGCGCAATCCGCACTGGAATCGGCTGGCCGTCTGCCGCCGGCTTCCACGCCACGCTTCACCTTGTTCGCAGCCATCGGCGCGGCTTCGCTTGGCGTGATATTCGGTGCGCTCGATGCGACGAGCCTGTTGTTGATCGCAGCGAGCGCAGCTATCGGAGCGCTCGTCCGCCGCTGGTTGTCCGGCTTCAGCCATAACCCGCTCATCCAGCCGCTTTGCGCCGCGCTTATCGCCGGAGCCGTGGCTGCTGCTGCCAGCCGTATCCAGCTATCGGTTGCGACAACGCTGGTCGCTTTCAGTCCCTGCATGGTGCTGGTTCCTGGTCCGCATATCCTCAACGGCGCAATCGACCTTGCTCGCACGCGTATCGCGCTGGGACTCGCGCGCCTGACCTATGCCGGC
This sequence comes from Bradyrhizobium ganzhouense, assembly GCF_049949285.1. Lineage (NCBI taxonomy): Bacteria > Pseudomonadati > Pseudomonadota > Alphaproteobacteria > Hyphomicrobiales > Nitrobacteraceae > Bradyrhizobium > Bradyrhizobium ganzhouense. Next base: position 2,636,523 of record NZ_CP181318.1, on the reverse strand, counting down.
GTCATCGTGCTCTTGATCTGCGCCGGCGGCCTGTTCGGGTTCACGGCCGCCGGCGGAAACCTCGCGATCGCCGGACCATCTCCGCCTGTTCCCCTGATCATCGACGCAATCGCGGCAGGATGCGCCGTCGCTTCCTTCGGCGCGTTCTTTTCGATGCCGTGGCGTCTGCTGCCCTTCCCGATCGCGGTCGGCATGCTGGCGCATGCGGCCCGCTGGGCGCTGATCTCTCTCGCCGGAGGAAGCGCTCCGAGCGGGGCCCTTGTCGCCTGCATACTCGTCAGTGTCCTCACGACGCCGGTGGTCGATCGCCTGCATCTGCCCTTCGCGGCTGTCGCCTTCTCCGCCGTCGTCTCGTTGATGCCGGGCTTCTTCCTGTTCAACACCGCAACGGGCCTCGTCGAATTGGTCTCAATCGGTCCGGGCGCGCCGGCGGCTCTGCTGACCAGTATCGTCGCGAACGGCGCCACGGCATTTCTGATCATCATGGCCATGACCTTCGGGCTGATCCTCCCGCGCATGCTGTACGAGCGCCTTTCGCCCTCCCCCGTATGACGACGCACGGCCGTTCAATGCACCGCAGCGCCATCCAAGAATGGTGCGCAGCTCCGCTGTATCTATCCTGACGGGCAGGCTGGCCCAAGAGAGTCGGTACACCCATGACGACAGTTCTGACCAAATCGTTTCCGCAGGACAAGCAGCCGTCGACACAAGCGGCGCCGGGCAAGAAGCGCGTCCTGATCGTCGGCGCTGGCTTTGCCGGGATCGCGGCGGCGCGGGCGTTGAAGCGGGCCGATGTCGACATCACGCTGCTCGACCGGCGCAATCACCATATCTTTCAACCGCTGCTGTACCAGGTCGCCACCGCCGTTCTGGCGCCATCCGAGATCGCGGCGCCGATCCGGCAGCTCGAGGCGAAGCAGAAAAACCTCAGCGTCTTGCTGGCCGAGGTCAAGGGCATCAACCTCGGCGCTCGCACCGTCGAGGCCATCTGCCCGGAGATTGGCAGCCGAAAGCTCCTGTACGATTTCCTGGTGATCGCGACCGGAATGCATCCGAGTTATTTCGGCCACGACGAGTTCGCGCGATTCGCGCCGGGCCTCAAGAGCCTGAACGACGCCGAAACGATCAGGACCAAGATCCTGAGCGCGTTTGAGTTGGCGGAAGCAACCGACGACGAGCAGGAACGTGCGCGCCAAATGACCTTCATTCTGGTGGGCGCTGGCCCGACCGGCGTCGAGCTTGCCGCTTCGATCGCGCAACTGGTCTCGGTGACCCTGCGCAACAACTTCCGCAAGATCGACCCGGCCAAGAGCCGCATCGTCTTGCTGGATGGCGGCACGCGCGTTCTGCCGACCTTCGCGGAATCGCTGTCACAAAAGGCCGCCAAGCGGCTTGCGAAACTCGGCGTCGAGGTGTCGACGGGCGTCAAGGTCGAGAAGGTCGACGATCAGGGCGTGATCGCGGCCGGCGTCCGTCTTCCCAGCGCCACCGTGCTGTGGACGGCCGGCGTCAGCGCCTCGCCCGTCGTGAAGATGCTCGGGGCACAGACGGATCGCGCCGGGCGCGCATTGGTCGGCGCCTTCATGGACATCCCCGAGGCGCCCAACGTCTTTGTCGTCGGAGATGCCGCTGCGATGACCCAGGACGGCCACCCCGTCCCCGGCGTGGCGCAGGCAGCGATTCAGCAGGGACGATTTGTCGGGCAGGTCATCGCCAACCGTGTCAGGGGACACAAGGACGGTCGGCCGTTTCGGTACCGCAACAAAGGCAATATGGCCGTGGTCGGCAAGAACTTCGCCATCCTCGAGGCCGGCCATTTGCGCATGAGCGGCTTTGCGACCTGGCTGATATGGGCCGCGTTGCACGTGCTCGCGCTGCCGCAGCTTCAGAACAGGTTTCGAGTCCAGACGCAGTGGCTCTGGTCGTATCTGTCGGGGCAACGGAGCTCACGGCTGATTTCCGAAGGGCCGCGGTCGTCCGCGTCATAATCGAAGCCAGGCCCGATAATTGTTACTGCCGGCTTCACCAGCCGGTTGGAGATAGCACCTGTGGACGCCTCCATCATCTCCGCACTCGCCGCCCTCACCGGAGCAGCCGTTGGTGGCTTGACGAGCGGAATCGCAAATTGGCGGAGCCAGCGAAGCCAGGTCCGCGCCCAGTGGGTCCTTCACGAGGAGACCCGCAGGCAGACCCTTTACAGGGACTTCATCGAGGACGCCGCCAAATGCTACATCGATGCGCTCCAGCACGATAAGGCCGACATTCCCAGCCTGGTCAGCCTTTACGCCAAGATGAGCGCGATGCGGGCGATATCCTCAAGGCCTGTGGTCCATCATGCCGAGGACGTCACCCGAAAAATCCTGGACACCTATCTGGAGCCGGACAAGAGCTTCGTCGAACTGCGCGAAATGGCCATCGACGGCACGATCGATCTGTTGCATGACTTCAGCGGAGCATGCCGTGACGAATTCGAGCAAATGCGACCGGTCCATTTTTGAACATCACCGCGCAATGCCGAACGCCCGCGCGCGCATCCATCGGCTTTTCGCCGGTCATGCAGTCGTCTGGGACTTGATGTTTCGCGTGAAGTCGGGCTTGCGCTTTTCCACGAAGGCCGTGAACGCCTCTCTTGCGTCTTCGGAGCGAACCTGCACGCTGAACTCTTCGTTCTCGGCCTTCATCGCGGCCCTGATCTGCTCGCGAAATGGCTGCTTCATGAGCCTCTTGCTGGCTTGGAGTGCCGAGGCCGGCTTCGCGGCCAGTTTCCGGGCCGCGTCGGTTGCTTTTGCCCGAAGATCGTTGTCGGGGACGACTTCGGTGGCCAGACCTAGCTCCACCGCGCGCTGGGCATCGAAGGGAGATCCCATCAAGATCAGCTCGGCCGCACGGATGTGACCGATCCGCGCCGGCACGGAGCAGCTCGATCCGAACTCCGGAACGAGCGCCAAATTGATGAAGGGCATCTGGAATTTTGCACTCTCGCCCGCGTAGATGAAATCGCAATGCGTCAGCATGGTGGTGCCGCCACCGATCGCAGCGCCGTGGACTGCCGCGACCAGCGGTTTGTCGAAGCTGAGTAGCGCGTCCATCAGCCGGGACTGCGGCGATTCTCCCGCCCCCGGCGGATTCTTCAAAAAGTCCTCTATATCGTTGCCGGCACAGAACGAATCTCCCGCGCCATGCCAGAGAACGACACGCGTGCTCTCGTCCTTCGCCGCCGCGTTGAAGATCTCGGCAAGAGCCACATACATGGCTGACGTCATCGCGTTCCGCTTTGTCGGACGGTTCAACTGGACGCGCAGGATGCCTGCGGCCTGTTCCGTGACGATCTCATCCATGGTCGAACTCCCGTCCCTTTGGTAAACTTCACTGCAAGCGCGGAGGTCGCGGCGGCTTGCGCCGCCGCGACCCTGTCGCCACGCTAGGCCGCTTGGTCTTTGGCCTTCGGAACGGTACCGCTCGCGTGCAGGCCATCGATTTCGGCCGCGCTGAATCCCAGCTGCCGAAGGACTTCGTCGTTGTGTTCTCCGATCTTCGGGGCGCGCTTCGCCGACACCTTGGCGACACCGTGCACTTGAAGCGGGCTGGAGATCGTGGACGTCAGCTTGCCGCCGGCTCCCTCGAGCGGAACGATGATGTCGTTCGCCCGAAGCTGGGGATCGTTGACCACCTCCTGCGGCCCGCGCACCGCTCCGAACGTCACGTGAACGCCGTTGAACACCTCGTACCAATGAGACATCGGCTCGGAACAGAAGGTCTGGTCGAGAATCGCCGTGAGCTCGGTCATGTTCGTCATCAACTTGGCCGGGTCGGAGAACCGCGGATCAGTCAGGAGATCGGGGCGGCCGATCGCCTTCGCCACGGCCTCCACCTTGTCGGGCGTGATGATGAGGACGAACCAGGTATCGTCCTTGGCGCGATAGACGTTCATGGCGGCATTTGCCGGGTGCATACGATCATGCAGGCCGAAGAATTTTGCATCGCAGAGCGCGGCCTGGATCGAGACGCTGGCGGACCACACGCCTTCGGCAAGCAGCGAGGTCGTGACATGCGCCCCCTGCCCCGTTCGCTCGCGACGATACAGGGCGGTGACGATCGCCGAATAGAGCCCGACGGCAGTCGCGTTGTCGCCGCTGCCCGCCACCGGCCAGGTCGGCGGCGCACCGGCATCGCGCGTCATCGACAGCAACCCGCTGCGGGCCCAGTACGATGTGATATCGAAGCCGGGAAGATTTGCATCCGGCCCGTTGTCGCCGAAACCCGTGATGTCGGCATAGATCAGCCGCGGATTCCATCCCGACACATCTTCATATTCGAGCTTCAACTTCTTGCGCGCCGGATGCGGGGTGTTGACGATGAGAACGTCGGCCCATTTGACCAGCTTCTCGAGAACCTGATGCGCGCCCGGCGATTTCAGATCGAGCGCCATGCCGCGCTTGTTGCGATTGGCCAGATGCCAGGGATAGGCGTCGTCGGCGACCGGCTGCGGCGGGAGATGGTTTGCATGCCGCCACAGCTCGCCGCTCGGCGGCTCCACCTTGATCACGTCGGCGCCGAAATCGGACAAGATCACGGCCGCGCTGGGACCCGCGATGAAGCTCGCGAGGTCCACCACCTTCAGTCCGGAGAAAATGTTGTCGTTTGCCATGGGTGTCCTTTCCGAATCCGCGTCGACGGCGGCCTTGTTTCAGCGTCCGCGAAACTGCGGTGAACGTTTTTCGAGGAAGGCGGCGGTGCCTTCCTTCTTGTCTTCAGTGGCGGCGCAAATGCCGAAGAAGGAGGCTTCCAGCGCGAAGCCTTCGCTTTGGCTGGTCTCCATCCCCTTGTTGGCGGCCTCCAGCGAGAACTTCACCGCGATCGGCGCGTTGGCCATGATCTGCTTCAGGACCGTCTCGGCGCGATCGATCAGGCTGGCGGCGGCAACGACCTCGTTGACGAGGCCGATGCGATAGGCTTCCTGTGCCGAAATCGTCTCGCCCGTGAGGATGAGCTGCAACGCACGCCCCTTTCCCACCAGGCGCGGCAGGCGTTGCGTTCCGCCGCCGCCGGGCAACAGGCCGAGCTTGACCTCGGGTTGGCCGAATTTGGCATGCTCGGCTGCGATCCTGATGGTGCAGGCCATCGCGGTCTCGCAGCCGCCGCCGAGCGCAAAGCCGTTGATCGCCGCGATCACCGGCTTGCCGAGATTCTCGATGAGGTCCAGCACACCCTGCCCGAACCGGCTGGACTCCTCCGCGTCGTAGGCGTCGACATGGGCGAGTTCGCTGATATCGGCGCCGGCGATGAACGCCTTGTCGCCCGCACCAGTGAGGATCACGCCGCGCACGGAGGCGTCGGCCTTTGCGTCCCCGAACGCGGCGTGCAGATCGGTCCAGGTCGGCGTATTGAGCGCGTTGAGCACCTTCGGCCGATTGACCGTGACGTAGGCGATCGGGCCCTTTTTCTCGTACTGGACGTTCGCAAGGGCCAGCGCCGCTCTGGGTGCTGAGCCTGGTACTGTTGCGGGCGAAGGAGTGAACGGTGCAGGTCCCGAAACCATAGTGATGTCTCCTGGGTAGGGTGGCCGGCGCTGGTGCGCCGGCGCCACTGAGAGGTCAGAGGAAAGCGCCGTGACCGGTGATGGCCTTGCCGACGATCAGATTCTGCATCTGATACGTGCCTTCGTAGGAGTAGAGCGCCTCGGCATCGGCGAAGAAGCGCGCGACGTTGTAGTCGGCGACGATGCCATTGCCGCCCAGCACCTCGCGGCCCCAGGAGACTGTCTCGCGCGATTTCGAGGTGCAGAATGCCTTCGCTAGCGCAGCGTGATGATCGCCGAGCTTGCCTTCGTCATCGAGCGTCGCCAGGCGGAGCATCAGGCACTGGCACGCGGTCAGATTGCCCAGCATCTTGGCGAGCAGATCCTGGATCAGCTGGAACGAGGCGATCGGCTTGCCGAATTGCAGTCGCTCCTGGGCGTATTTGAGGGTGGCCTCGTATGCGCCCATCTGGATGCCGGTCGACGCCCAGCCCACCATGTACCGCGTCATCCGCAGCACGCGCGCGGTGTCGCGGAAGGAGTTGCCGCCCTGGAGGCGGTTCGCCTCGGGCACCCGCACGTCCTGCAGCGTGATCTGGCCGTTCTGGACCACCTTGAGCGCGATCTTGTGCTCGATCTTCTCGACGCTGAAGCCGGGCGTGGTCTTGTTCTCGACGATGAAGCCCTTGACCTGATTGTCGGCGAGGTCGCGTGCCCAGATGATGGAAATGTCGCACCACGGCGCGTTGCCGATCCACCGCTTCTGCCCGTTGAGAATCCAGGTGTCGCCTTCACGCTTGGCCGTCGTGGTCAGACCGCCGCTCGTTCCGGAACCGACCAGCGGCTCGGTGAGGCCGAAGCAGCCGATCTTTTCCCAGCGCGCCATCGCCGGCAGCCATTTCTGCTTCTGCTCCTCGGAGCCGTCGAGATAGATCGAGCCCATGGCAAGGCCGCTGTGCACGCCGAAGAACGTGCAGAACGAAGCATCGGTGCGCGCCAGCTCCATCGCGACAAAGCCGAACAGCTTCTGGCTCCCACCCGCGCAGCCATAACCCTCGAAGCCGAGCCCGCCGAGGCCGAGCTCCTTGAACGACGGCAGCAGCTCGAACGGAAACGCATCATCGGACCAGTATTTGTTGATGACCGGCTGGACCTTGGTCTCCATATAGGTCCGCACCTTCTTGACGAGCGCTCTCTCGTCGGCGGTGAGAAGGTCGACCAGCTGATAGAAGTCGCCATTGGGTGCAGGCGCCGGCTTCGGCGCGGCGGTCTTGCTTGCTGGAGTTGCGGTGGGCATTTGCGATTTCTCCTCGCTGCGGCTCGGAAGCCTAAAAGTGAAGGACGGTTGAGACTGTGATCGATCGGCGCGCTGATTTCGTCAGCCCGGCTTGACCGCTTTCTTGCGCAGCTCGATCAGGCCGAGCAGAACTTCGTCGCGCTCCGCCTCCAATTGCTCGATGGTGCGCGAGCCGGCTTCGGCATGGACGCTGTCGATCAGCTTCTTTTGCACCTCCGGCGTCAGCACCGGCGCGCCGAGCGTCTTCCACCAGGCCGTCATCGGGCCGGTGAACTGCTGGAAGAAGTGCTCGATGCCGCCCGGACCGCCGCCGAGATGGTTGAGCATCAGGCTGCCCATGACGCCCCAGCGCAGGCCCGGACCCCAGCTCAGAGCGGTGTCGACGTCGGCGGCGCTCACCACACCTTCGGCGACGAGGTAATAGACCTCGCGGCTCAGCGCGGCCTGGAGACGGTTGGCGACATGCCCCGGCATTTCCTTGTTCAGGCGCACCGTCCGTTGCCCGATCGACGTGTAGAATTCCGCGGCGCGCCGGATCGTGGCTTCCGAGGTCTTTGCCCCGCCGACGATCTCCGTCAGCGGAATCAGGTGGGGCGGATTGAACGGATGAGCGATGACGCAGCGCTCGGGATGGGATGCGGCCCCCTTCTGGATTTCGCTCATGGTGAGCCCCGACGAGCTCGATGCGATGATCACGTCGGGCGGCAACAGCTCGTCGAGCTGGCCATAGAGCTTCTGCTTGAATTCGATCCGCTCGGGCCCGTTTTCCTGGACGAGGTCGGCGCCGGCGAGCGCCTGCGCGATGTCGGGCGTGAAGGTGAGGTTCGACTGCGACGCTCCGGGCGACAGGCCCAATCGCTCGAGCGACGGCCAGGCCGTCTCGACGAACTTCCTCAACGCCGCTTCTGCGTTCGGCGCGATATCGGTCGCGACGACCTGAAGTCCCTTGGCGAGAAATAGCGAGCTCCAGCTCGCACCGATCACGCCGGTGCCGATGATGGCAATGCGGCGAATGGGCTTGGTGTCGGTCATGTCAATTCTCTCCAATGCGTCGGTTAGACTTCGGCATAGGCAATGCCGGTGAGATTGCCCTGGGCGTACAGGAAGTTGCGTTCGCCGGATCCATCGAGCCGCGCGGAGTAGATCGAGCCGGCGAAGTCGGTCACGAACATGCGATCGTTCGGGACATCGAGCGCGATACCGATCCCCTCCATGAGATGGGTCACGACGATCTCCGGCTCGGCGGGCTTGTTGTCGATCGACGCCCGGTTCACCGTGTTGCCACGCGGAGGATCGCCGCGGTCGGTCCAGTATAGAATCCGGTTCTTGTGGTCGATCTCCAGGTCGATCGGCTCCGGCAGACCGTCGTAGAAGATCTCGATGTCGGTTCTTGTGGCTGCGGTCTGGCCGGCGGGTATTTCGACGTTGGCGCGGAAGATGCGGCCGAGCCCGGCATTGTCGGGGCCCTTCTGCGTCCAGTAGATGCGTCCGAATTTCGGATCGATCGCCAGCCCGACGCACCATGTCGTCTGGTCCTTGCTATCGGCATCGCCGTGCCCGGACTCGATCAGCGTCTCCAGCTGCGAGCCGTCGAGATTGCAGCGCATGAGGCGCATGCCCTCGCGATCGCACCAGTAGAGCTTGCCGCCCTTCTTATCGAGAATGATCTGCTTCGGCGTATGGGTCGCCCCTTGCGGCACAATGACCTTGCGGTTCTTGCCGTCGATGTCGGCGCGCTCGACCGACCCGTCATTGAGGTTCGGGATGCCCATATTGGTCCAGTAGATATGATCCGCCTCGACGTCCACGACGATGCCGTCCGGAAGGTGGCAGCCGGTCACGATGGTCGTGCGTTCGGAGCCGTCGGTGTTCATGGCGTGAATGCAGCCTGCATTCAGCTCTAGAACGAACAGGCGAGGAACTGTGGAGCTTGAAGATTTTGTGACGGCGTTTGGCATGTCGCACCCGCATTCTGGCCCGACCGCAAAACCGGATCAGGTGGTACGACTATGACGCGATCGCCGATGTGTATCTTGGACAGGAATGCCATCGATGGAACGGGTCTGCTGCTCGGTGCCTTGCAAGCCTTCCGCGCACAGGCGGCTCGACCTGCAGTGATTTCGTAAACGATTGTCGAATGTCGGCAGGAGCATCCGGGCGACGAGCGATGCGTGAGCAGCAGCTTTCAACAAATAGGGTGCCAAACGTCCAAGCGCGGGGCAATGGACAGGCCACATGGTCGGCATTGCTGCGCACAAAGATCGGCGCATCGCGATTGAACAAAGCCTGCAACCAAATATAGTGGATGGCCATCCGGCCATGAGAAAGGGAGTCAGGCATGGACGTGCCGAGCTCTGACAAGGACATTCGAAGCACGCCCGACGCGCCGGGTGACGGACAGGCGAAAGCCGCGCGCAACCCGACACGCACGCCCTCCATCATCGTCGGTGTGGTTGCGGCTGCGGTCGTCGGGCTTTCCGTCTTCTATCTGTTGCGGCCGCAACCCTTGCTGGTCCAAGGCGAGGTCGATGCAACGCGGCTCGATATCGCGGCGCGCGTGGACGGACGGGTCGGCAAGATTCCCGTCGAGCGCGGCCAGAATGTTGCTGCGGGCGCGGTGCTCGTCCAGATCGACAATCCCGAGACACTGGCCAAGCATGAGCAGATGAAGGCGGCCAAGGCGGTTGCGGACGCCCAGCTTGCCAACGTTCTGGTCGGAACGCGGGCGGAGGTGATCGCGGCACGGAAAGCGGAAATGGAGCGGGCGCAGGCAGCGCTGGTGCTGGCGCAGAAGACGTACGACCGCACACATACCTTGACCGATCAGGGCAACGCGCCGCAGGCCCGCCTCGACCAGGCGACCGATTCGCTGCATGAGAGCGAGCGCGCGGTCGATCAGGCCAAATCGGCCTATGAGCAGGCGGTCAACGGCTACACCAAGGAAGAGCGGGCCATCGCCGCGACCAGCGTCGAAAAGGCCAGTGCCGACATCCAGAGCGTCCAGTCGACCATCGATCAGCTCGTGGTCTATGCACCCATCGCCTCGCAGGTCTATCAGCGCAATGTGGAACCAGGCGAATACGTGTCGCCCGGCGTCCCGCTCGTCACCTTGATCGATCTGGCCGACCTCTGGGTGCATTTCGATCTGCGCGAGGATCTCGTCAAAGGCCTGAAGGTCGGCGATCGCTTCGATGTCCGCATTCCGGCGTTGGGCGACCGCTCCGTCACGGTCGAGGTCAAGCTGATCGCCACCAAGGGTGAATATGCGAGCTGGCGGGCGACACGCGCGACCGGCGATTTCGACCTGCGGACGTTTTCGATCCGCGCCTATCCGGTACAGCCGGTGCCCGAGCTGCGACCGGGAATGAGCGCCTATCTCGACTGGAAGTCGCGGCCATGAGGCCGGCACCAAAGCCCGGATTTCTGCTGGTCGCGCGACGCGAGTGCCGTTGGCTGCTTCACGATCGCGTGGCGCTGCTCCTGATCTTCGGCGTGCCTCTGTTTGCGTTCGTGGTGCTCACCACGGTCTTCAGCCAGCCGGTCATCCGCGGGCTCGGCGTGACTGTCGTCGACGAGGACAAGTCGGACACCTCGCGTGCGCTGGTGGAATACGTCGCGGCCTCGCCGAGCCTGAACATCGTCGACCGGTCCGGGACATTGTCCACGGCGGTGCAGGACATACGGTCGGGCAGAGCGATCTCGGCGATCCATATCCCGCCGGATTTCGAGCGCGACCTGGAAGCGCAGCGCCGCCCGCAAGTCGTCGGCTTCTATAACCAGCAGTTCCTGACGGCGTCGGGCATCGCCTCCTCGGGTCTGAGCGATGCGCTGTCCGCCGCGGCGGCCGTGGCCGCTCCCGCCAGGCGCGCCGCGCCCGCGGCGGCTTCGATCGGGACGCTGTCGGCCGAGACCATCGCACTGGTCAATCCACAGAAGAACTACGCGCAGTTCCTGCTGCGCGCGCTGCTGCCGACCATCATCCATGTGGTGATCACGCTCGCTGCTGGCTATTCGGTCGGCTCCGAATTCCGCCGCCGCGACGCGCGGGCCTGGCTCGCGAGCGCCGGAGGCGATCCGGTGGCAGCGCTTGCGGGCAAGCTTGCGCCGCTGTTTTGCATCTTCCTCGTGATCATGCTGGCCGAGCCGCTGGTGCTCGAGGGCGTGCTTGAAGTCCCCTTCAAGGGCGACCTGCCGCTGATGATCGCCGCCGGCTCGCTGCTGATCATTGCCTATCTGTCGCTGGGCGCCCTGCTCCAACTGCTGGTCCGCGACCTCGCGACCGGGCTCGGACTTGCGGGCCTGTTTGCCTCGCCCGCGTTCGGCTATGCCGGCGTCGGCTTTCCCACCGTCGGCATGAACGCGTTTGCGCATGTGTGGAGCGCGATCCTGCCGCTGCGCTGGTACATGGCCGTCCTGCTCGGACAGGCGGCGCGCGGATTGCCGGTGACGGAATCCGCAGTCCCCTTTGCTGCGCTCGCGGGCCTCGCGCTGCTGTTTTCCGGTCTGGCCTGGCTGCGCATGGCGAACCTGACGCGCAGCGGCTGGTTCGAGACGGCGCGCGCCGAAGAGCCCTCCGCAATCCAACCAACGCCGCGCGGCCTCGGCGGCGCCTTCATGGCGGAGTGGCGGCGCGTGCTGGGAACGCGGAGCGCCTTCAGCGTGCTGTTCCTGGCGCCGCTGGTTTACGGCATCTATTACCCGCAGCCCTATCTGAACCAGATCCTGCGCAAGCTCCCCATCGCGGTCGTCGACAATGATCTCAGCGATCTCAGCCGCCGGATGGTCGAGATGCTGGATGCGAGCGGCGCATTGAGCGTCGCGGTTCGCGCCCGCACGCTTGCCGAGGCGCACACTGCGATCGATCGCGGAGAGGCCTTTGCCGCCGTCGACATCCCGGCAGGCACCGAGCGCGACGTCCTCAAGGGCATCACCGCGCACATCCCGGTCTATGCAGACGCCACCTACCTTTTCGTCTTCAGGTCGACCGCAAGCGGCGTGGCCGCCGCCCTCGGCGCCCTGACCTCGGAGCTGGTGTCGCGCGGCGGACGCTCGGATGGCAGCCTCGTCAAGGCGAAGCTGGCAAGCTCGAGCCCGGCCGACGTTCTGCTGCAACCGATCTTCAACCCGGTGGGCGGTTATGCGAGCTACGTCGTTCCGGCGGCGTTCGTGCTGATCCTCCAGCAAACCCTGCTCATCGGCGCCGCGATGCTGACCGGCTCGGCGCTGGCGGGCGCCGGCGGCGCGTTCACCGGAGTGCTCGGCCGCGGCGTCGCCCATCTGACCATCTACCTGCCGGCGGTCGCGCTCTATCTCATCGTGCTGCCGCGGATCTACGGCTTCTCCACGCTCGGCCATCTGCCGCAGATCTTCGCGCTCGCGACCATCTTCCTGCTGGCGACGAGTTTTATGGGACAGGCGGTCGGAGCCTGGTTCACGCGGCCAGAGAATGCGACCATCCTGCTGCTGGCGACCAGCCTGCCGCAGTTCTTCATGGCCGGCTTTGCATGGCCGCGTGAAGCGATTCCCGATATAGCCCTTGCGTTCGGCCGCATTTTCCCCGCCGACTCCGCGATCGACGGCCTCGTCCGCATCAACCAGCTCGGCGCCGGCATCTGGGAGGTCGCGCATGACTGGCTCGGTCTCTGGTGCCTGGCGCTGGTCTATTTCGCACTCGCGGTGATCTCGGCATTCGTCGTCAAGAGAGGACAGCGACATGCGCAAGGCTAGGCTTGCGGCCATGGTGGCGATCCCGCTCGCGCTCGTCGCGGGCGTGATCTATTCCGTCCGTCGTTCCGGATCCCCGCCTGCACTCCTCGGTGTCGTGCGCACGACCGAGGTGAGGGTGGAGCCGGAGGTGACCGGACAACTCCAGTCGATTGCGGTCGAAAAGGGCGCCACCGTGCGCGCGGGCGATATTCTGGCGCGTCTCTCTGCTGTGGAGCTGACGGCCCAGGCGGACCAGGCGCGCGCTGCACTGGCGTCGGCAACCGCCAACCGCAACAACGTCTATGCCGGCGTCCGCCGCGAGCAGGTCGACTCGCTGAAAGCTGCGATCGCCAAGGCCAGCGCCCGCCTCGACTATGTGCAGGCCCAGCTTACCAGGACCAGCACGCTGGCGCGCCAGAGCTTCGAATCCCAGCAGGCACTCGACCAGGCCGAGAACGACGTTGCAAGCGCGCGGGCCGACGTGGCGGAAGCCCAGGCCAACTACGATGCGGCCGTGGTGGGACCAACCCGGGAAGAGCGTGCGATCGCCGACACGCAGGTGCAGGCCGCGGCTGCCGCTGTCACCGTGCTCGAACGTCGTCTCGAGAAGATGCTCCTGCGCGCGCCGGCTGACGGCGTCGTCAGCGTCATCGCCGCGGAGATCGGCGAGAACGTGCGCGCGGGCCAGCCGATCCTGATGATCGAAGCGGCCGGCAAGCAATGGCTCTCGTTCAACGTGCGCGAGGATCATCTCGGCAATCTCGCGATGGGAAACACGGTGAGCGTGACGCGGAATGGTCCCGATGGCGCCGGCAAGGCCGTCGTCACCGAGCTGCGACCGCTAGGCGTGTTCGCAACCTGGCAGGCCGAACGCGTCATCGGCGATCACGACCGCAACACGCTGCGCCTGCGCCTCGATCCGGAGCAAGCGACGGAAAGTCTCGAGCCGGGCATGACTGTCTGGATCGACCGCTAATTCCTGGTGCATTGAGCTCGCGGAACTAAAATATTCCGACCATCCGCAACGAGCGCAATCTCTGAAAAAATCGCTCCGACGCAAGCTGCCGATATTCTTCCGGTCGATCCCGCCGCCAAAATGAAATCCCAGCAGTTCCTCGGGGCGTTTCATCAGCTTGGTTGCACATGAGTGCTTGCGCGATGGGATCGTGACCCAAATGGCCTAGACAGCATGGCTCGGTGAGCGCGCTCATAGAACCCGGTCCGCAAAGCGGACGCGTCCCGTGTTTCGCGAAAATGACCGGACTGGCTTGCTTGATGCAAGCGCGCAGAATCTTCTTTACGTCAAAACAATTCGTGCAAATCATCTCAAATAAGCACCTTGATGACGACAGCATTGATAATGTCGAAAAAAAGGCTGAGACTAAAAGATGCGGGAGCGATCGACCCGACCGTTGTCAGCTATCGGACACATTCTATTCGCACATTTTCCGCTTAATCCGGCATGAGCGTTGCAATCCAAAGCGCTCGTGATTGTATGGCAAAGTCTCACGGAGATAGTGCAATCTCGCACGGGGCACGTGCAAATCGTCATCAGTTGTGTTCGATATCCGACCGTGCTGCAGATTATGAATTTGATTGCGAGGCAACGCCGACCGTCTTTTGGACCACGACGACTAACGAGAAAAAAAGAGAGACCACTTTCGTCAGATGGGATTGCGATGTTGCGAGCCCCTAACACAGGGAGAACGTGTCTTGAGGCAACATCTCGCCAGAGTAGCTCCATCCATTCGGACCGATTTCCAAAAACGTCCCGCAATCGATTCCGAACAAGGCGACGACCAGAGGTATTGGACGGTTACTACAGATTATCTGTTTGCCGTGCGCGTATTGCGCGGAAGAACATTCCTGTACGAGACAATAAACCCCGCGATGAGAGCTGTCCTTGGCGCTTCGTCGAACGGCATCAGCGGGACGCCCGTATCCGACTGTCTCGGCACGGAAGACGCTCGATCCATCTATAAAGCCTTTCGTGCCTGCCTCGGCGAAGGCGGTCAGGTTCGCATCAGGCATCGCCTCGCGTTTGGCGGGTCCCTTCGCGATTTCGAGACGATCGCTACTCCGGTTTTCGATCCCGATACCGGCAGCGTCACCAAGTTGCTCGGAAGCCATCGAGACGTGAGCAGCTACTCATCCGGAGGCCTCACTGAATGCGGGCCTGACGTCAATGGACGCGACAACACGAGGCTGGTCCATATTCAGGAGGACATCCAGCAGCGCATAGCATCCGATCTCCACGATTCGACATGTCAGTATCTGATCGCTGCCAGTCTCGGCATGATGAGGGTCCGGACTGCCTTGGGCGACCCCGCCATGGCAGAGCGGCTTTTCGACGAAATCGACACATCCATCGATCTGGCGATCAAGGAAATAAGGGCCTTTGCCTACCTGTTGCATCCCCGCAATCTGGTCGATGGATTGAAGGTTTCGATCGAGCAATATGCCAGGGGATTCAGTGTGCGAACCGCGTTGAAAGTCAAAACCAGAATCTCACCTGAGATCGACAGACTACCTTACAAGGGCCAGCACTCGCTGTTGCGGATCGTTCAGGAGGCTCTCACCAACGTCTTCCGTCATGCCAAAGCGACGGAGGTCGAGATATCAGGCAAGATAGCAGACAACCATTTTGAATTGCGGATTAGCGACAATGGCTGCGGAATCGCCGGCCGGGCGCCAGACGGCACCTCCGCATCGCTCGGCGTTGGAATTCCCGCGATGAGAGCGAGACTTCAGCAGATGGGAGGCAGGCTTGAGATCTGGTCCGCACCGGGACGGCGACTTCCCGGTACCACGTTGTGCGCGATTATCCCGCACCACAGCAAACGACGAAAACTCGACCAGCCAACCGTCGCGACAAGCATCAGAACTCGGCCAAGAACTGAAATAAAGGTCCCGTCACCGAACATGCAGAGCGAGGAAAATCGCGCACCGGGCTCGGCGGCGAAGTAGGCAGACCGGCGCGCAATGAGCTCGAGTTCACACCATGAAGCAGATCCTTATCGCCGACGATCATACGGCTGTCCGATCCGGGCTTCGAGCGGTCCTGGAGCAGCATGCCGACTGGCAAGTCGTTGCTGAAGCGAGCGATGGACGGACCGCGCTGGCTGCAGCGATCAAGATTGAGCCTCATCTCGCCATCGTCGACTTCTCTCTCCCCGGCATGACCGGAATAGAGGTTGCGCGGCGGATCAGGGAGTCGTCACTCCAGACTGAAGTTCTCATTTTCACGGCTTACAACTCCAATTTACTCGCGCGGCAAGCATTTGAAGCGGGGGCCCGGGCATTTCTGGCTAAATCGGATGCGAACAAGTTGCTGTTCGCGGCCGTTGCCTCGCTTTTGGCACACAAGCCGTTCTTCAATGGCAGGCTTTCGAGCAAATTGAACGATGGCCCGGCCGAAGACGGATTTCAGATGCTCTCGCCACGAGAACAACTTGTGGTCAAGCTGGTGGCGGAGGGTTACGGCAACAAGGGCATCAGCTCTATCCTGAATGTCAGCGTGAAAACGACGGAAACGCACCGGGCGGCCGCCATGCGCAAGCTGAATGTCAATTCGGTTGCAGGTCTCGTGCGGTACGCGATCCGGGCTCAACTGATCGACCCTTGATGGCTCGGTCGGCATAAACCGAGCGAGCCGATCTGAGGCACGGCATTGCAATGCCTTACCCGGCATCGTGGATCGTCCTGTTCAGGTCAGGGGCCGGACTCGACGGCCCTCCGACGTGATAGCGACGACGGTCAGAGCTCCAACAAGGACCTCGCCAGCGCTCTTGTCGCAACAGGTTGCGATGGGGCGGATGCTCTTGCGCCTGGCGAACGCAGGCTCAACCGGATTGTGCCGTCTGCAGGGCGTCATGTCCCAGCCGGATAGCCGCTGGCTCAGCCGCCGGCCGAGGCAATGCCGTCTTCGCGCGCATGGCTCAAGCTATTGACGCCATTGGCCTTCTCGGCGATCAAGCGCATGGTCGGCCCGACTGCAGGGCTGGCAACAATCGTGATAGCGATGTCGATTGAAGTGTGCAGGGCAGCACGATAAGGTAGCAAACGAATGTCAGGACAATCTGGTTGAGCTAGTGGCTGTTGGCGATTGGTAGGCGGCACCATTGCATGGACAGGGTCCTGGATATCGATTTCAGAGTCATTGAGGACCAGCTTCGCGGACGCGACTTTGTCCGTAGCAGCGAGATGCTGGGCCCGACCGAAAATATCTTCAAGACCAAAGAGCATGGATATCGCCGCGTTGACGATGCCGCATTCCTCCATGTGATGCATTTTGAGGCGGGTACAACCTTTAGCCTCAAGGTCGCGCGGGCGGACTACGTTTGCATTCAGATTTCGGTTAGCGGAACATTTAACCGCTGGATCAACGATCATGCCGCCCCGGTGAAACCGGCAACGATCGATATCACCAATGTACCCTTGTCCTTCTCGGACACGGCAGCAGGGACCAGGCTGCGTGGCGTTCTGATTGCGTGTAAACGCGAATATCTCGTCGATCATTTCAAACTGAACGTCGATCGCATCCCGGCTGTCTATCGACCAATATTCAATTCTGGAGCTGGCAGTCAGTCAGCCCTGACATTGCCGGCAAGCCACGACGTCATGGTAGCGGCGGACCAGATATTATCGTGGAAGCACCATGGACCATTGAGACATCTCTATTTGAACGCAAAAGCGATAGAGATCATTTGCGGAGTCGTGGCGCAGATCAATGGCTGGGTCCCGCAAACGCGTCGCCCGCCCGCGATCCAGAGCAAGAGAGCGGCGATCGAAGCGGCCGCGACGATCTATCGAAACGAGATATTCAACGCTCCTACGATCGAGCAACTCGCGATGCGCGTCGGCCTGAACCGAAATGATCTCACGGAAGGATTTCGCGAGGCATTTGGCGCGACGCCGCACGCCTATGTTCATTTGCTTCGCATGGAGGAAGCGCGTCTGATGCTGCAGGATGGACAACTGTCGATCAGCGAAGTCGCACGACGGATCGGCTATGAAGGCTATTCCAGTTTCTCGAGGGCTTATAGCTCCCACTTCGGACGTTCTCCATCCATCGATAAGCGCCCTGCTCAACCGGATCTTCTACATCCGGCACCACAGGTCCGAACCAGGCAAAGATAGTCATAACGTCGGCGGCGCGGTCGAAGTGCGCTGCTCGAGCCTGAAGCCGCGCTACTCGCGTCGCGCTTTTTGACTTACCCAGCGACGCGCAAGAGCGCGAACAAAACCGACATCAGGATCACGATCAACCCCGTGGCCAAGACCAACCGGTCTGCAAACAGGCGGCGCATCGGGAATCTCCCTACACAAAGCTGTAGCGTTCAGAATGATACTTCGACATCGGTACGCCCATCTCGCCGAGCGCCTTCTCGATCGCATCCATCATGACGTTTGGGCCACAGATGAAATATTCATGATCGGCATATGGCGGCATCAGATGGCGCTTGAATATCTCTGCGTTGATAAAGCCGGTTTCGCCGGTCCAATCGGCCGGCGGCTTTGAGAGCACATAGACGATTGTCAGGTCGAGCCGCGCTTTCAGCTCTTCGAGTTCTTCCCGAAAGGTAATCGATTCCCAGTCTGGAACACCGTAAAGCAGAACGACGGGACGCTTGTCCTCTCTATCGGCAAGCGTGCGTATCATGCTCATCATTGGTGTTACACCGATGCCGCCGGCGACAAGCACGTGCATGTCCGCCGGATTGCCGATCGTGAATGCTCCGTAGGGGCCATCGAGATACACGCGCTGACCGGCCGGGGCCCTGTGTATACTGCCGGTAAAATCCCCCAGGTTTCTGATCGTCATCTCGACGCACCCATCCGTCACCTCCGCGCTCGAGGAGAATGAAAACGGATGAGCCGTAATTGCGAACGGGCTCTCCCACAGCGTCAACCACCCGAATTGGCCCGGACTGAACCGAAAGCCAGGGTGCCTGTCCGGCTGCATCACCAATGTAACGGTGTCACCGCGTTCCTTGCGGACTTCCGCAACGCGGTACGGCCGACGCAGCATGAAGAGCGGCTTGACGATGCGCACGTAGAACAGCAATCCGATCCAAAAGACCGTCAGGCCGATCCACAATGACCGTTTCCAGGGATCAACGAGGTAGAAGCTCGACCCAACCATGTGCACGATGCCGGCAACAATGGCGGCAACCGCCAGCACGACATGGATCAAATGCCATTTCTCGTACGAGATCTTCAAGGCGACACGCCAAAGGGCCGTCACGACCAGCGCGATCACCGAGGCAATCGACACGAGAGCGAAGTGAGCGGTCAACGGCGCTTCGAGCATATTGGACGGCGCAAGCAACTGCGGCTGAACCGCGACGAGAATGATCGGATGCGCGACGACAAGCCCCGCTGCGATGAGCGATATCTGACGATGAAAATGGTAGATGACGTCTTCACCCCACGGCTCGGTCACGTAGCGGAAGCGTGCGGTGAGGCCAAACTGCAGACCCATCATCGCAAGGCCGGAATAACCGAAGGCGACCGAGAGCTCCGTCCAAAAATCGCGCGACGGGGGATGCGAGCCCGCCAGAAGCGCGAACAAGGGAGCGAGAATGAATAGCAGGTAGACAAGGAGCCACGCGGCGCCGCGCAGACCGTAGAGAAGCTGCATGAATCCATTCCCTTCGACGCGATCGCGCTGCGGACTCTACCATCACGGCCAACCTATACCCCCTCGGGAACAACAGCCGATCGTTCAAGGATAACTACTGATTTTCGGATCGGACCTTCGCCGTTAAGATGTCGGCTCGAACGACTTGAACGATGTGTCCGGTCTCTCGCATTGCGGCATATCCGACTCGCCGACGAGCACTCTGCTTTTCTCTCTCGTTCCGATTTGCTAAGTTTCTCATCTTGAATGGGCGTTGTTCGCTGCAGCGAGTCCTCATTCCCCGGGGTGCCATGCCGGACTCCATGATCGCCTATTGTGGCCCCGCCGCACTTCCGGACGACCTCTGGACGCGCTGGAACCTGGATCCGTTGCTAATTGCTATGCTTGTTGCCCTGGCGATCGTGGTCGGCCGCGGTCGATCTTCCGACGCCCGAGCTGGTTTCAGCGCGATCGGACTGATGCTGCTCATCTTTGTCTCGCCGCTTTGCGCGATGTCGTCGGCGCTATTCTCCGTCCGGGTCCTGCACCATGTTCTGCTGATCGCCGCGGTAGCGCCGCTTCTGGCTCTGGCTTTTCCGCAACGGCGAGCGGGCTCGTTGCCAATCGTCGTGCTCGTCGTTGCACACGCAGTCATCCTCTGGCTCTGGCACACGCCGGGACTCTATACTTGGGGCCTTGCCAGCGTGCCGGCCTACTGGCTGATGCAGATTACGCTTCTCGGAAGTGCCTGGTTATTGTGGCGAGCGATCCTGGTGCCGTCGCCATCCGGCCCAGCGCTCGTTGCGTTGGTAGCGACCATCGGACAGATGGGTCTTCTCGGTGCGCTGATCGTTTTCGCGCCCAGACCGCTCTATCTCGTACATCTGGCGAGCACGGCAAGTTGGGGGCTGGCGCCGCTTGCGGATCAGCAACTGGCCGGACTCCTGATGTGGGTACCCGCGATGCTGCCTTATCTGGGTGTAGGAGTCTGGATTGCGTGGTCCAGCTTGAGATCGAGCGAACCGGCCCTGTGACAACTTTCCTGAAATTCGTGCATCTAGGTGCGATCGCGCTCTGGTCAGGCGGCTTGATCGCACTGCCTTTTCTGTTTTGGCAACGCCGGACGCTCGAGGCAGGCCTGGATCTCGACCGGCTACACCGCGTCACGCGGCTGGTCTATGTCGAGCTGGCCTCCCCTGCGGCATTTGTCGCCATCGGCAGCGGAACGGCACTGATCTTCCTGCAGGCCACCTTCGCGGAATGGTTTTCGCTGAAGATGGTGCTGGTGGGAATCATGGCGATGCTGCACGTCGTCGCCGGCCTGATCCTCATGCAGTTGTTCTTGCCCCAGGGACAGTTCACCAGGCTTTCCTACCTGTCACTCATGAGCGCTTACATTGCGCTGATCGCCGCAATTCTCTGGATCGTGCTGGCCAAGCCGCACATTGATTCCAACCAGATCGCCGCGCACCTGTTCGAGCCTGGCGGACTCGGGCGTTGGGCGCATCAATTCTTCGGCGAGACCAGAATGCCGACGCCATGATCAAACACGAGCTTGCCCCCGTGCCAGCCGGCAAAGCCGACCATGATCGATGCAAGAGCCGAGAGAGCAAGGCCATGCGGCAAGATCGATTGAGTATCGACGAGACGCAGCCCCCAATTGGCTCCGGCGATCGCAACGAGCGTCATTGCCGCCACGGCATGGGACCAGCTTGCTTCAAGAAGCCGGATACCGCGCACCAGCAACAATTCTCCGGTGCCGACGATGCTGGCGGCCACGCCGCTCCAGAAAGCCATGCCCGTCGACCAAAGGCCGACGCGCACCCAGAAGGCATCTCCCGACCACCAATAGAAGACGTCGACACCGAGCGTCGCGATCACGAATGCGACCGGGAAATGCACCATCATGACGTGGATCGGGTGCCCGACCAATGCCACCGCAGATCCAACATCCAGTCGAAGCAAATCCAGCATGACCGCGCTGTGAGGCTGGCTCGTGAGATCGTCTCGTTCTGCCATCGTTCGCTTCCTTCACGGTGGAAACAACATCGTTCGATCCCGCATCGTAGTCCAATGCAGCTGTCTGTCCAACTCGGAATGCTTCCGGGCCCGCTATCGACGCTAGATCCCTCGGGACCCGCTGGCGCTTCGATCGCCACGCTCTGGTGGGTGATGCTGACCGGCGCAAGCGTTCTCTTTGCGCTGGTGATGACGCTATTTCTGCTCGTGATCTCGCGTCCAGGCTGGGGCGCGAGTGTATCGCCAGGACGCTGGTTGGTGCTCGGCGGGTTGGTTCTGCCGGGTGTCGTGCTGATACCGCTTGTCGCCTATGCGTTGATCGCCGGCGAGAGTCTTCTGCCACTCCCGGGACGCGCGCCGCCACGGATAGAAGCCGTAGCGCGCCAGTGGACCTGGACGTTCCACTATCCCGATCATGGCGGAGTGGAGACGCGGAACGTCTTGCACATGCCCGCCGGCACGCCAATCGACATCCTGGTTTCCAGCCAGGACGTCATCCATGCCTTCTGGATTCCCCGCTTTGCCGGCAAAATCGACGCGGTGCCGGGGCACGCGAACCGCCTGCGCATTCAGGCCGATCAACCCGGCCGGTACGCCGGGCAATGCAACGAATTTTGCGGCCTCGGTCACGCAGGGATGCGCTTCGATGTCATCGTCGACCGCCCGGAGGAGTTCGCCGCAGCACTTGCGCGGGCGGCCGCTGCAGAAGGGGCCGAGAAGAAATGAGTAAACCCATCGACCCCATGTCGCAGGGCACACCGGCATTGCGGCTGCATCGCCAGCTCTCCGCGATCTGGGCCACCGGGCCTGGGCTTCGACGCCTTGCTGCCGTCAACCATTCCGTCATCGGCATGCGCATGATGATCACGTCTTTCGTGTTCTTTGCCATCGCCGGCGTGCTCGGCATGCTGACACGGGTTCAACTTGCGACTCCCAACTCCACCTTCATGGCCCCGGACACCTACAACCAGGTTTTCACCATGCATGGGTCTATGATGTTGTTCCTGTTCGCCATTCCGATGGTGGAGAGCTTTGCAGTTTATCTGACGCCGAAGATTCTCGGCACCCGAGACTTCGCCTTCCCGCGGCTGACTGCCTATGGCTACTGGTGTTACCTGTTCGGGGGCACGATCCTGACGGTCGCGTTGGTCGCCGGAGTCGCCCCCAATAGCGGCTGGTTCATGTACACGCCGCTGAGTTCGAACGTCTTTACGCCCGGCATTAATTCGGACGTATGGTTGCTTGGCGTAACCTTCGTTGAGATCTCCGCGCTGTCGCTTGCGATGGAAATCGTGGTCTCGATCTTGAAGATGCGCGCGCCCGGCATGTCGCTCGACCGGATGCCGATTTTCGCCTGGTACATCCTGGTGACAGCGATGATGATGATCGTCGCCTTTCCGCCACTGATCCTCGGCTCGATCCTGCTCGAGGTGGAACGCGCCTTCGGTCTGCCGTTCTTCGACCCGACGCGTGGTGGGGATGCGTTGCTGTGGCAACATCTGTTCTGGCTGTTCGGCCACCCCGATGTCTACATCATATTCCTGCCGATGGCCGGTGTGCTGTCGACGATCATTCCTGTCTTTGCGAACCGGCCGCTGGTCGGCTATCGGGCGATCGTCGTTGCCATCATCGCGCTCGCCTTCCTGAGCTTTGGCATTTGGGTGCACCACATGTTTACCGTGGGCATTCCGCACCTCGCGCTCGCCTTCTTCTCCGCGGGTTCAGCGATCGTCGCGGTGCCGACCGCGGTGCAGGTCTTCGCCTGGCTTGCTACATTGGCGCACGGTCGGCCGCGCTGGGACGTGCCGATGCTCTATGTGTTCGGCTTCTTCTTCATCTTCGTGATGGGCGGCCTGACCGGAGTCATGCTCGCCATGGTTCCGTTCGACTGGCAAGCCCATGATACTTATTTCGTCGTCGCTCACATGCACTATGTGGTGGCCGGCGCGCTTGCCTTCCCGATGCTTGCGGCGTTCTACTACTGGATGCCATTGCTGACCGGTCGCACCGCCGTGCATCGGCTTTCGGTACCGGCGTTCTGGCTGGTCTTCATTGGGTTCAACATGACTTTCTTCATGATGCACCTGACCGGGCTCCGCGGCATGCCCCGTCGAATCTATACTTATTCCGGCGATGAAGGCTGGAACTGGCTCAATCTGCTATCTTCGATCGGCGGGTTCGTCATGACGATCGGCTTTGCGCTGGTGGTCATCGACCTGTTTGTCCAACTGCGTTACGGGAAGCGCGCGCGGCGCAACCCCTGGGGCTCGACGACGCTGGAATGGGCGATGCCGATCCCGCCGGCGCCATATGCGTTCGCCTCGATCCCGGATTTTGCAACAGCTCCAACCGATCCGACCGCGCCAGGCGATCCCGCGCTGTCGCTGGCGCGCGGCGAAGGCTATCTCGGCTTCGCGCGCAACGGATGGCAGGAGGCGTTGGGCGTGCATAAGACATCCGGCGTGCCGGACCAATTGATCGTGTTGCCGAGCCCGACCTATCTGCCGCTTTGCACCGCGCTCGTGACGGCCGCTGCGGTTCTGGCCATGCTGTTCAAATTCTATCTGTTGTCGCTTGCCTTTGCGCTCGTGACCGCCGGCCTGTTCGTGTTCGCCGGGCAGAGCGCCGGTCTCGCCCGAGACTACGGTCCGTTACCTGTCGGCCGCGGTGTCAGCGTGCCGCCGCATACCGAGGTGGCCGACGCGCCGTCGTGGCTGGCGTTGATCTGCACGCTGGTCGCCGACGGCACGTTGTTCACATCGCTGCTGTTCGGGACTTTCTATCTTTGGATCTCTGCGCCGAATTGGACCGCGGCGGTCACACCCGAGCCAAGCCGTACACTCGCCATCGGAGCTGTCGCGGCGCTCGCGGTAGCCGCTGCGGCGTCACGTGGATCGTTGCGAGCGGCCACTTCTGGCAGCAGAGCGAGCGGCTGGATTGGTCTTGCCGTGCTGGCACTCCTCGCAGCCATCGCCGCAGCTGTCGGGCAGATTGCCGATATTGTACCTCATCCGCGCGAACATGCGCTCGGCGCAACGGCCGCAGCCCTGATTGGCTATGTCATTTTGCATGCCGGTGTCGGCCTTCTCTTTCTTGTCAGCAACACCCTGCGTCTCGGTGCCGGCTTCATTTCGCCGCGGCGCGTGCTGGATCTGCGGCTGACCCGATTATGGCTGGACTACACGTGCGTTACGGGAGCCATCGCAATGGGGCTCGTCCTCGCACTGCCCGCACTCGTGACGATACTGGGGGCGCGACCGTGAGCGAGCGGCCGATACCACCAAGGCAATTGTGGTGGCTGGCGGCGGGTTTTACCGTCTGGTGCAGTGCGCTGGTTACTCTCTACGCGATACACGGTATCGGCTGCGCGTTTGCCTGGTCGGCGGGCTCGTTGCGGTCATGGCTTGCCGCGGCTTTCCTCGCGCATGTGATCGTACTGGGCTGGATGTGGCGCCAAATTGGCCGCGCAGGCGCTGATTCCAGTTTCGGTCCGACCGGAGCATTTCTACATTGGGCCGTCCTCGGGACACTTATCACCTCGCTCATCGCGACCGTCGTTACTTTCGGTCCAGCGCTGTTGCTCGCCACATGCATCTAACAAGCCTGAATTCGCCTTCATGCGCGTCCGCTGATGTATGGGATGAGGTTCTTCTATATTCATGTCTTCGCATCCAGGACACGTCGCGGGTGGTCTCGTACTGCGGGCATTATATCTTGATGAAGGTGTCGCGCGTAGTAGGATAGAAATCAACCACGGATAGCAGGGGATGTAGATGCCGACTGAAATCAGGATTGAAGGCGACTCGCCATATCTGCTCCCACACGTGGATCATGTCTCGGCGATGGCCCACGGTGAAAACGTAGATTTGATAATGTACGTAGCGCTACCTGGGCATGCGGATTTGGAACAGGTTTATGTGCAACTCAGCCTTCCCGCTGCAGACGATCTCTTGGCTCAGTTAGCTCGGGCCGTCGCCGAAACGAAGAAGCATCGTTCAGAGCCATAGACGCATGCTGGCGTTCCGCCGACATCACGAGACGCGCTGTTGGCAACTTGCGCGGGCGCGGTGAGCAGCCTTTTTTGCAACTTTTCTTGCAACTTTCCTCTCGCCCGGACCTTTGGCTCATCCGCTAGATCACGGCCCGCGTGCAGCAACGGTGAGAACGTGCGTTTTGCAAGCCATTCTGTGATGGCAGGTCTTGCGTCGCCCTGATGACCTGAGCCTCGGATAGGAATGCCCCGTGCGAACGACTAGGGTTTCGCCGGATAGAACGAGGTTCGCAGGGCGCTACCCTTCCATGAGCCATGCTTGGCTAGGACGGTTAGAGGTTAGGGAATTGCGGCTCACTTGATGAGGGCGAGAAATGTTACGAAAACTGATCTGCGCAAGCGCCGTCTGCTTGGCCTATTCGGCTCCGTCCCTCGATGTGGCGCGGGCGCAGGAGCGGTCTGCAGTCACCATCTTCGAGAATGTCCGCATCTTTGACGGGAAGAGCCCATCCCTTTCTGCGCCGTCGAACGTGCTGGTCCGCGGCAACATCATTGAGCGTATTACAACAGACCAGATCCCGGCGGATCGGCGAGCGGATACTCAAATCATTCAGGGGGGCGGCCGCGTCCTGATGCCAGGCCTCAGCGACGTGCACTGGCATGCCATGATGGTGCGGACCACCCCAACTCAACTGCTCACTAGCGATCTGGGCTACAGCACCCTTCTCGCAGGCGCAGAAGCGACCGCTACGCTCATGCGCGGCTTTACGACAATTCGGGACATGGGTGGCCCCTCATTTGCCCTCAAGCGGGCCATCGACGAGGGAGTACTCCCCGGCCCGCGCATCTACCCTTCGGGCGCTGTCATCACGATCACGGGAGGCCACGGCGATTTCCGTGAAATGGCCGATTTGCCCAGGTCTCCCGGTGGCCCCTTCAGCCGTGTCGAAGAACTCGGCGGAAGCATCATTGCGGATAGCCCTGACGAAGTTCGAAAGCGAGCACGGGAACAGCTCATGCAGGGCGCCTCGCAAATCAAGCTGACGGCCGGCGGAGGCGTCGCGTCACCCTTTAGCCCGCTCGACGTGACGACGTTTACCGAAGCCGAGCTGAAAGCGGCGGTCGAAGCGGCCTCAAATTGGGGCACCTACGTGGCCACCCATGCCTACACGTCGGCCTCGATTCAGCGCTCGATAGCTGCAGGCGTGAAGGTCATCGAGCACGGCCACTTGATGGATGAAGCTACGGCTCGCCTCATGGCCGAGAAAGGCATCTGGTTGAGCACGCAACCGTTCTTGGACCTGGGCGGCGCTGCCGTGCTTCCGCCAGCGCAACAACAACAAATGATGCAGGTCGTGAACGGCACCAATCAAGTCTACAATTTCGTCAAGAAGTACAAAATCAAGACCGCATTCGGCACCGACATCCTGTTTTCGAAGGCGCTCGCCGAGCATCAGGGTCAGGGCATCGTAGATCTGACGCGATGGTTCACGCCGGCCGAAGCACTGACCATGGCAACCTCGACAAACGGCGAGCTACTCGCCCTCTCGGGACCACGCAATCCCTATCCGGGCAAGTTGGGGGTAATCGAACAGGGAGCGCTGGCGGATGTCTTGCTCGTCGACGGCAATCCGCTGGAGGACATCCGTCTCGTAGCGGACCCCGCGAACAAGTTTGTCGTGATCATGAAAGACGGGGTCATTTACAAGAATATCGTCCCAAAATGATCGCAGGCTGGTGCCGCGTTGGCTCTGGTCCAGAGCCGTAACGCGTATTGACGGTTTGACAGGCAAAAGTTGCTTTGTCTTGGAGGAGCAGAAGTATGTGTGATGCATGTGCGAACACAGCCGTCGGACGGCGTCGGCTAATGCAAGGCGGCCTGGCGTTGGCCGGGATCTCCCTGATAGGCGGCTCTTTCCTTGCGCCTGCGGCTCAGGCTCAGCCGGTGCGCGCCGCCGATACGCCGGACGCGGCGTTAAAGCTGCTGGTAGATGGCAACGCCCGCTACGCAGCAAACCAGCCGAACGAACGTGATTTCTCGGCGAATCGGGCCAACACCGCTATCGGGCAGACCCCTTTCGCTTCGATCCTTGGATGCGCAGACTCTCGTGTCGCTCCGGAATTGGCCTTTGACCAACGGCCAGGCGATCTCTTCGTGGTTCGCGTCGCCGGCAACTTCGTGACAAATGAGGGGCTCGGCAGCCTTGAATTCGGCTCGGCGGTTCTGGGAACCAAGCTGATCATGGTGCTGGGACACACCGAGTGCGGCGCAGTGAAAGCCACCATGGAGGCGCTCCAGAAGGGCAATCACCTCCCCGGCCATATCGCAGGGCTCGCTACTGCGATGAAGCCAGGCATTGAACCAGCGGTCAAGAAAGGAGGAGCCGATCTAATCCAGCAGGCGACAATCGCGAATGTCCGCTACAACGTCAAACGCCTGGAGAACGCGAGCCCGATCCTGGCAGGACTCATTGCGAAGAACCAGTTGCGCGTGGTTGGCGGTGTCTATGACCTGGCTACTGGCAAAGTCGCGATGGTGTAGGTCATCAGCACGACGTTCGCATGTTTCCGAACAATGCCTTCAATCCGCATGCATCGCATGCCGATTGAAACGGTGGCTCGCCGGCGAGTCGATTTCAGCTTGCATCATCCGCGCTAACGCCCTGGTTCTGGTCAGCAACAATATCGATGCGATACCCGGTGGGATCTCCCGCTCCGGGACCGGTACCAGCAGTGCCGTGCCGCCAATAACGATCCGTCATGTGTTCGACAAGGATCGATTTCGCCGGACAATTTTGAGAACGAGCAAGGCTGCGCCCGCCACCAGAAGCACCGCCCCCAGTACCGTCAAATCGCGGTATGAAAACGTCAGCCCCGTGGCCAGCAAAAACAGGCCAATCACCAACAGCCCGACACCAGCCATCTTTTTCAGAAGCAGCGACAACAATGCCTCCCCCTTTTGAGCAAACTCATCCTAGGTAGCCGGCGGCATTTCGGGTGGGGTTGCTGCTGCCTTGGCGAGCGCATCCCGCAACTTCTGCTCCTTGGTGTCGTCCAGGGACGTCTTCAGGACCACCCCACCTGCATCCTGGATTTCTCGCAGAACCTTGTCCGCAGTCATGTTCTTGATCAGCAAGAACAAGGCTGCACTCCCGGTATCGATCTTTCCGGAAACCTCCTTCATGAAGGCGTCATTGATACCGAAATCGGCTAATGCTCCCCCGAGTGCCCCTGACGCAGCACCGACCGCCACACCGATCAACGGGTTCAAGAAAACCATTCCGATCAGCAACCCCCAAAAGCTCCCACGGGCCGCACCGATCGCAGTCGTATTGACCAGCTGGTTGAGCTTCACATTGCCATCCGCCCCCTTAACCGCGATCACCGCATCATTGATGCTGATCAGGTACTCTTTCTGCAGGGACAGCAAACGCTGGCGGACTTCCTCTGCCTTTGCTTCAGACGGATATACAATCACGACCAGATCGGACATCTAGAACTCCCATTTATCGCCGTTGGTAACGCTTGACGAGAATGAACGCATTGATCGCGTCCGACCGCTGCCAGTTTTGAAGGAGACGACCAATCTGCAAAAATTGTAGCATCCCGCTTCCACCTCCCCTATCGGAAGAAACCCCGAGCCGGGACATAGGAATACTTCCTGAGCTACAGCGGCGGGAAATTGCAGCAGCCTCGCCCCGGCGCGTCGTGTACGAGCCCCGAGGGATATCCCCATTGCGAAAACGCCCGTCCAAGCCCCTCGGCTGTACCAGGTTGCTGTTCAAAGAGAATGCGCTTAACGTCGTCCGCAATTCATCCGGCTTGCGCCGCTAACCTCGTTTTTTTTGCCTTTGGGGTAGATCGCCAGCGAATATCAGGGTTTTGCAGGATAACTTTTTTTTGCGCGGCGGGTATGATCGGATGATTGTGCCGCCGGTTACTTCCAATGATGACCGGACAGGTCGGGAGAGCCCGCAAACGGGAACGACGCTGTGAAACGCATCTTGATCGCGGATGATCATGAGGTTGTGCGTTCTGGGCTCCGAGCCATCGTTGAGATGCGCTCCGACTGGGCCATCAGCGGAGAAGCAACCAACGGCGAAGAAGCCGTTACGATGACATCGGAATTGCGGCCGGACATCGTCATCGCTGACTATTCGATGCCGCTGATCAACGGACTTGAGGTCAGCCGTCGACTCAAGGCGCTCGGCCTGCAAACCGAAGTCCTTATTCTGACAATGCATGAAAATGAGGACTTCTTGACCGAAGCTGTCCTCGCCGGCGTCCGCGGCCTGCTCTTCAAGTCAGACGCCAAAAAACACCTGATCTCCGCAATTGAAGCGCTGCTCGATGGCAGACCTTACTTCACCAGCACCCTGCTGGAAACGCTTCTCCACGATTACCAGGTCAGCAAGCGCAACAAGCCGGACAGGGTGCTGACCTCTCGCGAGCAGGGAATTGTCCAGCTCATTGCGGAGGGCCACACCAACAGGTCGATCAGCACAATCCTGAAGGTCAGCGTGAAGACGGTTGAGACGCATCGCGCCGCCGCGATGCGCAAGCTCGGCATGTCGTCTACGGCAGAGCTGATCCGCTACGCTGTTCGCAAGAAGCTGGTCAGCCCTTAGAACAATGGATAATCCCCTATTGATCTAGTTCTCCTTTCGCGTTCGCTGGAATACCCTCGCCGACCCGATCGATCAGATACGGGAAAAAGGGATTGGAAGACGCCCGCATGAGGGTATCAAGGCTGGCGATCAGGACGTTGCGCTCGCCTCGCGGGGCTAACGTACCAAGGTTTTCTCCGAAATTCTCCGAGCTGTCCGGTTCAGTCCCATACAACGAATCACTGGTCGGAAATGGCAAGGCAACGTGCGACAGCGAATAGAACCCGCGCGGGTACACAAGGCCCAGAGAGCGCGACGTCTCGGCGGTACCATTGGCCTCTACCACTCGCTCGATCACATTGTCGCTGCCGTCATTGGCATTGGTGATTACCGATAGCCGGTATCGTCGCGGGCCGGGTGGTACGATGCGAGCCAGGGCGGTGTCGGCACTTGTTCGCAGCAACGGACCGAACTTCGCCGTCCGATTGACATCAAACAAGACCAACTCGCTCCCATTCGCGGGCAGATGTTCGTAGAGCGCGTTGACAATTGCCCGCGTACTCACTGTGAAGTCGATCAGCGATTGGAACGTCAGGACCGGCGGCAACCCCTCGAGCTTGCCATCGCGCGAATAACGCGTGATCCGCTCCTGTAGAACCTGCGTAAGGCGGTGGGACTGACGCGCACCATTGACCGGAAATGAATTGTATTTGAATGGGTTGAATTCCGGCACGACGCCGAGCCATGCGGCCTTCGCGAAAGCAGGAAGTATCGCCGGCAAGCCGGCAAGGCCCGCGAAGCGGGCAAAGCTCGTGATCCCGACCATCGGCGAGATCAACACGAGTCGATCTGATCGAGCCAGCTTTTCATCGCTGAGTGCATCGAGCGCGTAAATCAACGCCAGCGCGCCACCATTCGAGAATCCGACCAAATGCAGCGGCCCTGACGGCACGCGCTGGCGCGCCTCGCGCACGGCCAACCGGGTCGCGGCAACCCAATCTTCCCACCCAACACTGGTCAGGGCCGCCGGGACAGTGCCATGCCCGGGCAGCCTCGGCACGATCGCCAGAAATCCGTGATCCCGGTAGAAGCGCGCGATATGGCGCTGGCTGTAGGGAGAGTCCGTCAAGCCATGAAGCAAGACGACGACGCCGACCGGTTTTCCCTTGGGCTCGAGCTCAAATGAGCGGTTATAGTCTTGCGCGAAGTGTCCCGGATAAACAGGACTGCCCTCGAAGTAACGATTGGCCGGCACGCGCTCTTCGGGGTCAAGCTTCTGAGACACCTCACGCTTGACGTCCTCAAATATCTTCTCTTCCGTCGCAAGATATTGCGTCCAATTGGCTGAATTTAGCTCACCCTCACTCATTTCGGTGGGAATGTAAGTATGCCACGGCTCGAGCGGCAAACCTCTCTGCGAATCGTAGATGCGGATGCCAAGAAGCACAGCCGCGGCGACCCCGAGCAGCACTCCCGCGATTTTCACGGATTTCAGGATTCCCGCTTTCATGATCCGATCTGCCCTAGCGGTGGCATCATCGGCCGCGCATCTAGCGCCGACCGCCGGAAAGGCGCAGCAGCATCATGAATAGATTGATGAAATTGAGATAGAGCGATAGCGCTGCAATCTGTGCCTTGCGCCCTGTCGTCGTTTCATCGTCCCCGCTCTGGTACATCAACTTGATCCGTTGCGTATCGTAGGCAGTCAACCCGGCAAACACACCGACACCCACGACCGAGATCAGCCAATCGAGCGCCGTGGATCGTAGGAAAAGATTGACCAGACCGGCGATAATGAGCCCGACCAAACCCATGAACAGAAAGGTCCCCGCCGCGGAAAGATCGCGCCTGGTCGTGTAACCAAACAAGCTCAGCGCCCCGAACGTCGCAGCGGTGATGAAGAAGACCCGGGCAATCGAGGACTCGGTGTAGATGTGAAAAATCGTCGAGAGCGAGACGCCAACCAAGGCCGCGTACACCAGGAACAGCCACCGCGCCGTCGGCACCGATAGCGAGTTGATGCGCGAGCTAAGGAAGAAGACCAATACCAGGGGTGCCAACACGAAAACCCACATCACCGGGCTCTGTAGAAGCGCGGGCCCGACGAGTTGGTACGTTAGCCACGCGACAACGGCGGTCAGCCCGACACCGGCCGCCATATGGTTATAGATCCGCAACATATAAGCGCGAAGCCCCGCATCGATCGCGATGCGCTCGCCGCCCGCTCCGGACGCGGTCGTGTGCTGATCAAAGTTGGTCATCGCTTGCGCCCTCGTTCCATGAGTAGGATAGAGAGACTAGTCCTCACCTCCTGATCGGAACATCGGAAAGATTCCCGAGCCAGGTCCAGGCTAATTACCCTACTCGTCCGGACAGGGACTTTTCCACCCGGCTAACGACACGATGTTCGGACAGCTTCACTTTTCGTCAATAGCCGGCGTTGCAGATCCTCCTCGCACGTCCGGGACGGCACCCAAGCGAGGCTGGATCTACCGATTTTCTACCCGGCCCTCTACAGGAAAACCCCGATGTGCGAACGGGATAGCCGGCTCTATGCTCGGGTTTGATTCACTTGGACGCCTCGCCTTGGGGCCATCCGCGCCTCTGCGCAATTGGGACGTGCTATTCTCTCCGACCGAGCCCGAGCGAAGGTAGGTAATCTCGCGAGCGAGGGCATTCAGGGCTTGCTTGTGATCGCCGTCAGCGTCAGCTCGCTCGCCGTTGCAGCGATGTCGATGGAGACTCACTTTGTTCCACGTTTCTTTGTTTGGAGACCACAATGAAGATCTTGACCATCTGCGGTACTCTCCTCCTTGGCGGAGTGCTGATATCGATCGCACAATCAACGCCGTCGCTGGCACAATCGACCGAAACTGGCGCGTCGGCCCCAAAGGACACCGGTGCATCCGCCAGGCCGAACACCAATACCAACCCAACGAAGCATCGCCACTGGCGTCACCGTGGCGGCGCACACCCGCACTATGGTAGCCGCCGCGTCCGAACCTAGATCCGATCCTGATTGTAGATCGGCGTGGCCACCAAATGAGCGCTTCAGACATCGGACAACAGCAGCTCCACGAGCGCGCGGATCGCGATCACTCGCCCGATCCCGACGGAGTTCTCAAGCGACATAGCTTGCTCGCGACGGGCCTCACCCTACTCGCCACATGCGTTGTTCTTCTCCTGATGTGGCAAACGGCGTCAAGCCTCCTGATCGTCTTTGCGGGCGTGCTATTTGCGGCCTTCCTGGATTCCGCCGCGAGAGCCCTGGGACATATTCTGCCACTCAACCGAGCCTGGCGGCTGTCGTTGGTTCTATTGCTTCTCTCCGGCCTGCTGGGCGTTGGCTTCGTCTGGGGCACAGGCAAGCTGCCCGAGCAAACGCGCAACTTGCTGAAAGTGATGGACGCGCAGATCGATGTTCTTCAGAGGCATCTTCTCGCATATGGCGTCGACCTGCTCGGTCCCGAATGGGGACGTGACCTTACACAGTGGCTGCTCTCCGATCAGGGACGTTTTCTCAGTCATGCTCGGCTGGTCCTGGGCCGCGCGTCGACTCTTCTGACCGGCACGCTCGTCATCGGATTCCTCGGCATCCTGTTCGCGCTCGACCCCGCAAGCTATCGTGAGAGCCTGGTGGTCCTCGTCAAACCGTCCTATCGCGACCGCGTAAGATCGACGATGAATGAGATGGGCAACGTCCTGCGGCTATGGTTCGTCGGACAACTGATCCGCATCACCTTGATGACGTTGTGTGTATGGATCGTGCTCTACCTGATCGGGCTGCCCGGTCCATTCGTGCTCGGGCTCCAGGCCGGATTGTCGAATTTCATTCCTTATCTTGGACCTATCGTCGCCGCAATTCCGATAGCCCTCGTTGCAATGCCGCTTGGTGCCTCTCTGCTCATCTGGGCTGTCGTCATTTACACCGTGATTCAATCGGTCGAAGGTTATGTCATAGGACCACTGATCCAGCGCCAGGCGATCGAAACTCCGCCTGCATGGACGTTGGTGGCAATCGTTCTTCTGGGCGCACTGTTCGGCGTCATGGGAATCGCACTCGCCATGCCTTTGGTCGCGGTCGGTCGAGTCGCGATCATCAGATTCTACGTCGAGGACTATCTCGGAGATCGGACAGAGCGTCAGCAGACGACAACCGCCAATGGGTGAACCATGAGCAATAGTGCCCCCCACCTCGATAGTGCAGCGGCTCCTCCCCCGACGACATCGGGGACGACTTTTCTATGGCAACAACTTCCTTACGTTGTTGCGCTGGTACTCGCCATTGCCGGCGTCGCCTATACCAATGCTTCGCACCAGCCTCTCGTTGGCTATTGGGAGTTCCTGGCCCTCGCGATCGGCGTCGTCTGCGTCATCAGCAAATGGCCGGAGTTCGACAGCAGGGAGGCTCGATGGCAACTGATCTGGACCCAGGCCCTGCACTGGATCGCTGTCCTCGTCACGATGAACATCATGCTCCTCTCCGGCGTCCAGCAATTGCTGCCGACGCCGGCGATCAGCCTCGTACTTCTTACGCTCCTAGCGCTTGGCACATTCCTCGCTGGCGTCAGCCTCCTGTCGCCCCAAATTGCCTTCCTCGGCCTTGCAATGAGCATCGCGGTTCCCGCGATATCCTGGCTGCAACAATCGATCATCTTCTTCTTGCTCGGCGCCGTCTTGCTGGTCGGTCTCGGTATAACATTCTGGCTGCGCCGGGATCGCCGTCCCCGCACCTAAGGTCACCCGGAGGTCAAAATGCAACTCAATTGGCTCATTGCCATGATCGGCGCAACGGCAGTTGTCTGCACCAACGCCCTACCCGCGCATGCCAAGGCTTTCAGGGTGGGCAGCTTGCTGTGCATGAGCAGCCCGCGGGTTGGGCTCGTCCTCGGTTCTGCGCAGGAGCTGAACTGCGCGTTTCGTTCGATAAACCCGCAGCGTCAATACACCTATGTGGGGCGCATCAGGCGCCTGGGCCTCGACCTCGGTGTCACCAGTGCCGGAACTCTTTCATGGGCCGTCTTCGCGAGAAACGCGCGCATCCGTCCCGGCACATTGCGCGGCAACTATGTTGGCGCCAGCGCGAATGTCGCACTGGGGCCAAGCTTGGGTGCCAATGTTCTTATCGGCGGGTCTCGCCGAACGATCATGCTCCAGCCACTGTCGATCGAACGAGCGATCGGCTTGAACCTCGCCGCAGGTGTTACCAACCTGACGCTGGACTCCCGCGGACGACGATCGGTCGAGTAGCGCTCCAGCGTCGCCCGGCCACTCCGGAGTAGTCCCGTCGGGTCGCTGAGGGTTTCATCTGATGCCGATGCCGTTTGTTCAAGGCTGCCATCCCTCGCGAGCCGATAGAATGGATGGCCTCGGGAGGATGGCGTGACAGCCTGCGACGGCAGAACCGGCACAGTGACCCCCATCATTCCCCCAATCTGGGTCTACGTACTCCTGGGCATTGTGATGATCGCCGCCGGCGTTCTCGCGCTCAGTGACGTCGCGTTTGCGACCATCGTCAGCGTCAAGCTGATCGGAATAGCCGCCATCGCTGCCGGCGCATTCGAGATTGCTCATACGCTCTTGACCAGAGGATGGGGCCATTGCCGGAGACAAGGCTCGAAGGGGCTAGAGCCGTCATGCGGTTCCGATCTCAATATACCCTCCGTGTCAGTTCAGGGTTTTGTGGGATAGTGCTCCAGGTCCCCTGCTGTATGGTTCGCTCACTTCACAAGAGACGGCGAAACGCCTCGACAGTGGGACGTGCGAAAATGAAGAAATATCTGGGTCTGTTGTTCTTGCTTGGCGTTGCCGTAGCTACGCCTGTCACCGATGCGTTTGCGCAGGCCGGACGAGGCGCGGTGTCAGGCGCGATCATCGGCGGAGCCATTGGTGGTCGGCGTGGCGCGGCCATAGGTGCAACTGCAGGTGCTATTTCCGGAGCTCGCCGGCATAGTTGGCACAGCTATTATTGGCGGCATGGACAGTGCTGGTACCGCTCACGGAGCGGAAGATCTCACCCCGTTTCGAGCCGGTATTGCCGCTAAGGGCCTATTTCCCTCGAAGGTGTTGCCGCTTCTTCTGGCCCCGCGTGTGCGACAGTCTTGGCGCGAGCCGAGGGTGCGACGGCGAAGGCCCCGCTTTTCCAAACGCGTGTTCGCAAAGAAACTCGCAATTGAAGCCGCCGGGTCGGCTCTTTAGCCACCGTCGGCATTGAGACCTTGGAGACTCAGCATGTCAAAGATCTACGTTTCCGTGCTCCTGTGCATGGCTGCAATTGCGACCACCACACCTGCGCTCGCACAAGTACAGCCCGCCCGGGCTGGAGGCCTGACCTGCGATGCCGCCCCACGGGTCGGACTGATCGTCGGCTCGCGGCAAACTCTAAGATGCGTGTTTCGCTCAAACAGCGGGCGCCAGTACAGGTATAGCGGCACTATAGGGCGGCTCGGCCTCGACGTCGGCGTGACCGGCGGCGGGCGGCTATTCTGGGGCGTCTTCGCGCCAACTTCCCACGTCGGCTATGGCGCGCTGCGAGGCACATATGTCGGCGCGAGTGGAAACGCGTCGTTTGGACCTGGTTTGGGCGCCAATGTTCTGATCGGCGGATCCAATCGAACGATTTCGCTGCAGCCGCTGTCGGTCGAAGGCCAATTTGGCGTCAATCTCGCGCTGGGAGTGGCACGTCTAACGCTCAGGTAGATCGGCTCTTCTGTTTCGGAGAGACACGCGTGAGAGTGTTGGAAACATGGATCGGAAAACTGTTCGCGCTCGCTCTTCCCGTATGGCTTGCGGGATGCGCCGCCGTCTACAATTTACCCAGCAATATCCCTCTGGGAGACGCGCTCGCCGACAGCCGCTTCGGCCGAGAGGTCCCAAATTTTGACGACGACGTTCTGCTCGCCCTCTCGTTCTCGGGTGGCGGCATGCGCGCGGCGGCATTCTCATTTGGAGTCCTGACCGAGCTCGACCACGCTCGCGTCGGATCCAATAGCAAGGCGAAGTCGCTCCTCGACCGGGTGGACTTCGTATCCGGCGTCTCCGGAGGGGCGGTCACCGCGGCCTATTTCGGGCTCAAGAAGCGTGCCGCGTTGGATGATTTCCGCGAGCGCTTCCTGCTGCGAAATGCCGAGGAAGGTCTCTCAACCAGAGTCTCATTTGGCAATATTGCCCGCGCTTTTGGCGGTGGTGTCAACGACAGCCAGTTTACGAACTGGCTCGATCCCAATCTGTTTGAAGGCGCGCGATTTGACGCCCTCCGCGAAGACCGACCGCCGCGGGTCTGGATCAACGCCTCCGACATTTACAATCGCACACCATTCGTGTTCGGCCGAACCTCCTTCGATGCCCTGTGCAGTGACATCAGGTCCTATCGCGTTGCCGAAGCGGTGGCAGCGTCGGCTGCCGTGCCGCTTGCGTTCGCGCCAATCGTGCTGGAGACGTTTCCAGGCGGCTGCAGCGCACAATCTCCGCCATTGCTCGAACGGGCCCGCCATGATCCGCGAGCGCAGCCGCTGCTGCGATCGTTTGCTGAGGCCAATGCGCGCTACCGCGACGGGTCAATGCGCTTCGTAAAGCTACTCGACGGTGGCCTCGTCGATAATCTCGGCTTGTCCGGATTCAGTATTGCACTGATGGCGGCCCAGCGACCGTACGAGCCTATGTCCGAACAACAGGCCGTGAAGGTCCGCCGTATCATGGTCCTCGTCGTCGATGCCGGCCGCGGCGCCTCCGGCGATTTCACCCAGCAGATCGAGGGGCCGAGCGGCACCCAGCTGGTCGCCGCCGTCGCCTCTACCGCGATCGATGCGAGTGTGAGGCTAAGCTATGCGGCTTTTTCCTCCCAACTCAATGAATGGACCAGCAAGGTTCGGCGCTGGCGATGCAGCCTTTCGGCTACCGAACGCAGCCGCCTCGGCGTCGGCGTCAACTGGCGTTGCGGCGACCTTGTTCTCTACATTGACCGGCTGGGTTTCGACAGACTCGGTCCTGCGCGCGCCGGTGTCCTCGACTCCATCCCGACACGGTTCGTATTGCCGCCCGATCAGATCGACCTCTTGACCCAGAGCGGTGCCGACGCGCTGCGTGAAAGCCCAGCCTATCGGGCGTTTCGAAGCGGCAGTTAGACCCCACATTTCTCGTCACAGGAGACCAGCCAGATGAAAAGACGCACATTCCTGACCGGGGGCGCAACGGCCGCTGCTGGATTGTCGATTCAGCCTGCCTTCCCGGACTCTCCGTCCACGACTGCTCAGCCTTTGA
The DNA here is from genome assembly GCF_049949285.1 of Bradyrhizobium ganzhouense. NCBI lineage: Bacteria > Pseudomonadati > Pseudomonadota > Alphaproteobacteria > Hyphomicrobiales > Nitrobacteraceae > Bradyrhizobium > Bradyrhizobium ganzhouense. Next base: position 2,598,504 of record NZ_CP181318.1, on the reverse strand, counting down.
CGGCGACGGCCGTCGAATCCTCCGCCGCACGCCTGCGCACCCAGTTCTCAAAACAATTCGATCCCGAATACGTCGAGAATGCGATTCTCCCGTTCTTCCTGGTGAGCGTCTACCAGGGAGAGCGGTCCTTGCTGCCCATGATCGATTTGAGCCTTACCAAAGAGAATGCGCTGCCCACGGATATGTGGGGGCTGATTAGCAAAAGCTGGAGGCCCGCTCCCCAGGACGGCGTCACTGTCTTTCTCCAGGGATTGGACAAGCGCGGCCCCGAGAACCGACGCAAGCGAATCTACATGACCGCCCTTACGCCAGACCTCTACCGTCCGATGTACAGCGACAAGGTCACAAAGTTCTTCGATGGCCTCTTGGGACCAGGCAACGCCGGCAAGCCGCTGATGCGGTCATATCTCGACACCTTCTGGGACATCTACTGGGACCTCCACCTTGGCATCAAGGGCGACGCAATCCCGGCGCAGGTGCGCCAGATCGGTGCGAGCTTCAACACTGTCCTCGCCTATCGAGATCCGACCCTGCAAATCGTGTACGAGAATTACATGACAGTTCGGAAGAACCTCGATTTCCTGCGAAGCTGGATCGACGCTCGGCTCGCGGATATCGAGACGGGCAAAATCCCGGATCCGGAAAAGACATTCGCCTGGTACTGGCTCAAAAATGGCGCCGGCGACGACAATTTCGCCCACAAGGATGTTGTCTTCGAGTGCTTCCACAACTTCGTTGCGTTCAGCCAATGGGGCAATTCGCTTTACAACATCATGCTGAAATTGGGCAGGACGACCGGAGATCCGGAAACCCAGGCATGGTTCAAGAAGACCATGCAAATGGATTACGACACCGTCGACGGCTCATCGTTCGCTCCCCTCGAGCGCTTCGTCATGGAACTCTTCCGGACGATTTCGCCTAATAGCGGCAGCATTTCGGCGCTGCAGGAGACCACGCCACCGGCCTTTGAAAGGTCCGGTTATATCATCAGCCCGCATACCACCACGAGCCTCGATGCCGTCCATTGGGAGAACCCAACCAAGTTCGATCCGTCGCGCTATGTGAGCGCTCCGACAAGCGCCCAGATCGACGAGGCGTGGGTTCAGCGGCTCGGAATGGCTCGATGCCCCTTCGAGAAGACGAGCTACGATGTGAAGGACGGGCGGAAGGTCGCGATGCAGAACAGCGGCTTTGGGACCGTCTTCGGTGTCGCTGATGGCAAGTCGCTGCCGGTTTGCGACTATGCCGGCTTTGCGCCATTCGGTTTCGGCTATCGCCGTTGTCCCGGTGAGCAACTGACCATCAACGTCTTCGAAGACCTCCTCCGGACGGTCTGGAAAAGCAATATCGATTTCCTCAAGCTCGATATCAGCAATCCCGACGTATTGCCCGTTGGACCAATGACTGTAGTCAGGGATGAAGTCGGATTCCTACGGCGGACCTGACAATGCCGCACGAGCTCGTGCCGCACCCCTATGACTGGGCGAGCGAAAGGATGAGGCAATTGCTCACAGGCGCTGTGCGCTTCACCGAACTCTCGCTCGCTGTCGCCCTCGACGTAGTTTCGTGATGAAGATCTAGATCAAGTGCGGGAGGAGGTCCGTCATGCTTTCGAAACCAGTCAGCACTGCCGCGGTCGCTGCTATCTGTTCTATAGCCGCATGGCCGCTCGATGCATCCGCGGAAATCTTCGTCACGACTGCCAGCATCACGCGCGGAGAGCTGGTCATCGTAGGACGGGTCCGACGCCCGCGCGAGCCCAGCGTGGAGATCAAGATCAACCCAACCAAGACGGTAAGGGTCGAGAGCACGCCGACTGGGGGGTTTAGGTGGATCGGCGCTGAGTTTCCCTCGACGTGTATCGTTAAAGTCACCTCCGGGCCCGACACCCGAGACGTGGTGATACAAAACTGCGGCCTTCCCGGACCTGCCGGGCCACCCGGACCGACAGGTCCATCGGGGCCCGCTGGTCCGATGGGGCCGCCCGGGCCAAAGGGAGGCTAACGAGGATCGGTCAGCCAACCCTCTCCGCACGATGCCTCGGCCGAAAGCAGCATCACCCGGGTGATCCCTTTCGTACCTCGCCTCGACTATGGCCCCCGACCATTCGACGTTCCGCAAGCAGAGCTGCCCGCGACTTTATCGGTGAGCAAGTCTGACAAAGGAATCGACTATGGCCGCAGTCGAGAGACCGTATTTGTCGAACAAGAACTGGGCCGTACCGCCTTCAGCAAATACGTCGGACACGCCGAGTCGCGCGAACGGGACGGCAATGCCGGCTTCTCCAAGCACCTCCGCCACCGCCGACCCAAGACCACCGATCACGCTATGATTTTCGGCGACCAGCAGCGGCTTCCCGGTCCCGGCAATACCAAGGATGCCGTCACGGTCGAGTGGCTTGACGGTGTGCGCATTGACGATTCCGACATCGAGCCCCTGCACCCGCAGATCGGCAGCGGCTTCCATCGCGAGAGCGACCATCACCCCGGACGCAACAATGGTGCCATCACGACCCTCGACAATGGTCTGCAGCTTGCCAAGCGTCAGCTTCGGCACGTCCGCGGGAATGATCAGCGGCATCTCGCCCCGCTTGATACGCATGTAGACGGGGCCGCGATGGGCGGCGATCGCCTCTACCAAATCGGTCACCTGATCGCCGTCGGCCGGCTCGACCACCATCATGTTGGGCACGGCGCGCATGATCGCGACATCGTCAATGGCTTGATGAGTCGGGCCACCGGGAGACGTCAACCCCGGCATGAATCCGACCAACTTCACATTGGCGTTGGGATAGGCGATTTGCAGCACGACCTGATCCAGCGAACGGCGCGTTGCGAACACCGAGAAGGTGTTGACGAAGGGAACGTCGCCCTCGCGCGCCATGCCCGAGGCGGCGCACATCAAGTTGGCCTCGGCGACGCCGAAATTGAAGAACCGCTCGGGAAACTGGTCACGGAACAGATCGGTCTCGGTTGGTCCGGTGAGATCGGCGCCGAGACAGACGACGTTCGGATCGCGCTGGGCAAGCGCAACCAGTGCCTGACCATAGGCCTTCATCTTCAACGGAGTCTCGCTGCGCCAGATCGGCGCCGACTTGGCGATCGTGATGCCCGGGGTTGAACGGGAAGCGACGGTAGACATTGATCAAGCCTCCAGTTCGGCGAGGGCGCGCACGGCAGCCTCCGGCGGCAGTTTGAGGAAATGGCTGTAGGTGCCGGCGAGGAATGAAACACCGTGGCCCGGAACGGTGGTCGCAATAATCGCGGTAGGGCGTTCACGTTCCTGGCGTGCCGCGTCGAGCGCATCGAGAATCTGCGGCACGGCGTTACCGTCGATCGTGACGACCCGCCAGCCGAACGCCGCCCATTTCGCCGCGATATCGCCCATGTCGATGACGCGGTCGGTGCGGCCGTCCACCTGCATGTTGTTGACATCGACGATCGCGCAGACGTTGCCGAGGTGGAAGCTCGCCGCCGCCATGGCCGCCTCCCAGGTCTGTCCCTCCTGCAGTTCGCCATCACCGATCACCACATAGACCCGCGACGGGCGACGGCGACGCCGCAGCGTCAATGCCTTGCCCACGGCCACGGAGAGACCCATGCCGAGCGAGCCGCAGGTGGCTTCCACGCCGGGCAGGCGCTCGGAGGCGATGATCTCCATCGGACTGCCATCGCGGCCATAGTCGTCCATCTGCGCCATGGTCATGCAGCCGCTCTCTGCGAGAGCTGCGAACAATCCAACGCCATAGTGCGCCGGCGACAACAGGAATTGGTCGCGGTCCGGCCAGGCGAGATCGTCGGGCCGGTATGCCATCTCGTGGAAGTACAGCGCAGCCAGGATGTCCGCGCAGCCGAGCCCCTGGCCGGCATAGCCTTCGCGCAGCGGCGCCACCATGCGTACCACATGCCGACGCAGGCGCTTCGCCTTCGCTTCTACTTCGTTTGCGGGCAAGGCCAACCCTCGCGGTGGTATTCTGCTCATCGCTTTTCTCCCGTCACTGCACACGGTTGGAGACGGTTTCGCGCAGCGCCGCTTCGAGCCGCTGCAGCCCCTCCTCCGCTTCCTCGTCCGTCATCACCAGCGGCGGCGCGAGCCGCACCACGTTCGACTGGGAGCCGGACGGCGGCAGGACGATGACGCCGCGGGCTGCGGCGGCCGCGACCACCTTCAGCGCGCGCTCGGGATCGGGCGTCTTGTCGATCGGGTTGTCGACCAACTCGATGCCCATCGACAGACCCATGCCACGACCGTCGCCGACGCCGGGAATCTCCTTCACCCAGCGGGCGAAGCGCTGATGGAAGATGGTGGTCAGATGTCGCGCGCGGGCCACGAGGCCCTCGCTTTCGATCACGTCCAGTGTGGCGAGACAGGACGCACAAGCCAACGGATTGCCGCCATAGGTCGAACTCAACACACCGGCCGGAAGTGCATCGAACAGATCGTGTCGTCCGATCACCGCGCTCATCGGCAGGCCGCTGGCAATGCCTTTGGCAACCGCGAGCAGGTCGGGCTCGACACCATGTTCCTGGAAGGCGAACCAGTTGCCGGTCCGCCCGAAAGCCGACTGGACCTCGTCCATGATCAGGAGTGCCCCAAGCCTGTCAGCAAAGCCACGCAGCCGCCGCCAGAATGCTGACGGCGCGACATGCGCCCCGCCCGCGCCGAGGAAGGGCTCGACGATGATGGCGGCGACCTGGCCGATCGAATTGATGCGGACCACCTCCTCCGCCATGTCCATGCACAGTTCGGCCCATTGTTCGGGATCGAACTGCGACGGACGGCGATAGCTGTTGGGGAACGGCACCACGATGGAGCCGGGAACCGTGGGGCCGACGATACGTCGCGTGCCGGGCATGCCCGACAGCGACGAGGTGCTGATGGATTTGCCGTGGAACGACTCGGCAAAGGACACGATCTCGAACCGCTTCGTCGCCGCCTTGGCGATTTTGACCGCGTTGTCGATGGCCTCTGCGCCGGTCGAAAGCAGCGCTACCGCATCAAAGCGGCCGCCAGCGTAGCGAAGCAACCGCTTGCCGACCTCGGCCCGCAGCGGATGCGGCGCGTCGTAGCAGTTCAGCAGCCGAGCGGCCTGCTCCTGGATCGCCTTGACCACCTTCGGGTGGCAGTGGCCGGTATTGGCCACCAGCACGCCGGAGGTGAAGTCGATGAACTCGCGGCCCTCCACGTCGCGGATGCGAGCGCCGCTGGCACTCTCCCAGACGATGGAATCGTGCCCCGGGGCCAGCGACCAGAGATGAGCGGCTTCCTCGCCGCGATAATGGCTCGAGTGATCAGAATGGGCGGATGCCGCGCTGTCGGTTGCTGCTCTAGGGGTCATGGGCGCGCTGGATCCTTGGTTTGAATGACTGAACATGTCGGTGAAGAAGTCAGATGAGATGACAGGCCGCCTGGTGCCCCGGCCCGACGGTGCGTACCGGCGGCGCCTCGACACGGCAGCGTGTCTCAACCAGAGGACAGCGGCTCGCGAACCGACAACCGGTCGGAGGATCGATCAGGCTGGGCGGCTCGCCCTGCAGCATTTCCCGCGGCTTGGTCACGCCGCGGACGCGCGGCACCGCATCGAGCAGCGCCCGCGTATAGGGGTGGCGAGGCGACTCATAGAGCGCTCGCCTGGGCGCGATCTCGACAATGCTGCCGGCATACATCACAGCAACGCGCGTGGAGACGGTGCGCACCACCGCGAGATCATGGGCGATGAAGAGATAACTGAGGCCGAATTGCGCCTGCAGGTCCATCAGCAAGTTGACCACCTGCGCTTGCATGGAGACGTCGAGCGCGGACACTGCCTCGTCGCAGACGATGAAATCCGGCTGCAGCGCAAGCGCGCGGGCGATCACAATGCGCTGGCGCTGCCCCCCGGAGAACTCGTGCGGATAACGCCGGACCGCGCTGCGCGGCAGCCCCACCATGTCGAGCAACTCGTCGATGCGGGCCTGCCGGCGGCGGCGGTCGAAGCCCCCAGCGATATCCAGCGGTTCAGCAATGGCATCGCCTACCACCATGCGCGGGTTGAGTGCGGCCTGCGGATCCTGAAACACGAATTGCAGGCGTCGCCGAACGGCCTTCAGATTGGCCTTGGCGGCGTCGCCGCAGATGTCGCGGCCGAATAATCGGATTTGCCCGCTGGTGGCGGGATAGACGCCAACCAGCATGCGCCCGACGGTGGACTTGCCCGAGCCGGATTCGCCGACGAGGCCGAGCGTCTCCTCGGCTGCAATGGTGAAACTGACATCGCTGACGGCGTGCAGCGACTGCGCGTTGCGGCCGCGCGCGCTGGTCATCGGGAATATCTTGGAGACGTTGGTGACCTCGACGATCGGTGCGGTCATGCCGGCCTCCTGGCCGCACGCGGCGGGCAGCGGGTCTGTCGCTGCTCCGACAAGCGGATCATCGCAGGCGCGGTTTGCCTGCAGGCCGGCACCGCCTCGGGACAGCGAGGATGGAAGCGGCAGCCTTCAGGCGGCCGGCCGGGATCGGGAATCGAACCCGGGATCGTGGCCAATCGCGCGGTATCGGAATCGATGTCGGGGATCGCACGCAGGAGCCCATCGGTGTAGGGATGCATCGGCTGCTCGAACAGGCCTGCACCCACAGCATCTTCCACCACCTGGCCGGCATACATCACCGCGATCTTGTCGGTGAATTCCGAGATCACGCCCATGTCATGCGAGATCAGGATCACCGACATGCCGAGCTCCTGGCGGAGCTCGCGCAGCAGGTTGAGGATCTGCGCCTGCACGGTCACGTCGAGTGCGGTGGTCGGCTCGTCGGCAATCAGGATCTTCGGCCGGCAGGCAATTGCCATGGCGATCATCACGCGCTGTCGCATGCCGCCGGACAGCCGGTGCGGATACTCGGCCACGCGGCGACGCGCATCGGGGATACGCACCATGTCGAGGAGCTCGACGACCTTCTTCTGCGCATCATCGGCGCCAAGGCCCTGGTGGATGCGCAAGGTCTCGCCGATCTGGTCGCCGATCGTGAGCACCGGATTGAGTGAGGACATCGGATCCTGAAAGATTATGGCGATCTCGGCGCCTCGGATGCGACCAAGCGCTCGAGGCGGCAGCGTCAACAGGTCGAGCCCCTGATAGCGGATACGCCCCGAGGCGATGCGCGTGGATTTCGGTGGATGCAGCCCCAGCACCGTGAGCGCGGTCACGCTCTTGCCGCTGCCGGACTCGCCGACGATGCCAAGACATTCGCGGTCGGCCAGGTCGAGGTTGACGTCCTGCACGGCGGTGATCCAGCGGCCGCCGCTGCGGAACTGAACGGTGAGGTTCTCGATCGAGAGAATCTTGTCGGATGGCTGCATCTCAACCCTCGATCTTCAGCCGCGGGTCGAGCACGTCGCGCAGCCCGTCTCCCAGGAGGTTCATGCCGAGTGCGGCGAGGCTGATGCCAAGGCCCGGAAACAGCATGATCCACCACGCTTCGACCGAGTAATCGCGCCCTTCCGCGATGATGTTGCCCCAACTCGGGGTTGGCGGCGGTGGACCGATGCCAAGGAAGCTGAGCGCTGCCTCAGCCAGGATGGCGTAGGCAAACACGAAGGTAAGCTGCACCAGAAGTGGCCCGACGCTGTTGGGCAGGATGTGGCGCAGCACGATGCGCAGCCCGCTCGCGCCGCTGATCCGCGCCGCCTGTACGTAGTCAAGCTCGCGCACCACCAGCGCGGAGGCGCGTACAATGCGCGCGGTCCGCGGGATATAAGACACCGACAGCGCGATGATGACACTGTGGACCTGAGGACCAAGCGCGGCATTGATCCCGATCGCCAGCAGGATCGGCGGAAACGCCAGCAGAGCATCCATGATCCGCATGACCAGGGAATCGATCGCGCGTACATAGCCCGACAGCACGCCAAAGATGGTGCCCGTGATACCGGACAGGATCGCCACCCACAGGCCGATCACCAGCGACAGCCGCGCGCCGTGAACAAAGCGGGCAAGGATGTCGCGTCCGAGTGCGTCAGTCCCCATCCAGAACCGGGCCGATGGCGGCCGGAAGCGGAAGCGCATTTGCATGGCGGTCGGATCACCCGTGTGGAGCAGCGGGCCCACAACAGCGACCATCACCAGCAGCGCCACGATGACGAAGCCGATGCGAAAGGAGAGATGGCGGAACAGGCGCCTGGCGAGCGCACCGCCCCGCTGCAGTGCCGACGGCGCGACCGTCACCAGATCGAGGGTCGCGTCAGTCATAGCGGACCCGCGGATCGACGACGATGTAGAGAATGTCGGTGGCGATGTTGATGAGAACAAAGATCAAGCCAAACAGGAGCAAGGTCCCCTGAACCAGCGGATAGTCACGGGCCAGCACGGCCTGCACCACCAGACGACCAACGCCGGGAAGCGCGAACACCTGCTCGACGATGACCGATCCGCCGATCAGCAGGCTGAAGATGTAGCCGACCACCGTGAGGACGGCGATCAGCGTGTTGCGGAAGCCGTGCTTCCAAAGCACGCGGCTTTCCGGCACGCCCTTGGCGCGAGCCGTGCGAATGAAATCCTGGTCGAGGACGTCGAGCATGGCCGAACGCGTCATGCGCGCGAGAAAGCCGACCTGGAACAGCGCGAGCACGATAGCGGGCTGGAGCAGCGCAAGCAGCCAGGGCAAGACGCCGTCGCTGAGCGGCACATAACCCGCCGACGGCAGCCAGCCGAGCGTAACCGAGAACAGGATCACCGACAGGATGGCGATCCAGAAGCTCGGCACCGATACGCCGAGCAGCGCGATCGCCATCACAGCCACGTCGATCCAGCTATCGCGTGCAGCGGCAGCGATCACGCCGAGCAGAATGCCAACCGGCACGGTGATCGCGATCGACACCATCGCGAGCGACAGGCTGACCGGCAGCCGCTCGGCCACGGCAGACACCACGGTCTGGTTCAGCGTGAGCGACGTACCAAGATCTCCCGAAAGCAGATGCGCCACCCACGACACGAGTTGCTCCCAAATCGGCCGATCGAGCTGCAGGCGCTCGCGGATCTGCTGGATTGCCTCGGCACTGGCTCCATCGCCAGCCATCAGCACCGCGGGATCGCCGGGCAGCAGCTGCATCAGGAGGAAGGCCAGGACCGCGATGATTAACAAGACCGGCACGGCATGGGTCAGTCTTACTGCGACAAGGCGAAGCATGAGAGCGGACTTCCGGGAGGAGCGGACAGGCGGTCGGTTCGGCAGCGACGGCGGCCTGCACGCCGCCGCCGTCGATCGCAACTACTTCAGCGAGACATTCCAGAACCGATTGATGTAGAAATCCCTGAAGTCGGGCAGCCGTTTGCGGTTGAGGGCCTGGATCACGCCGATATCCGCAATCTTGATCATGTAGGCCTGCTCGAGAACCCTCTTTTCGATCACGCGCCAGGCCGCCTTGCGGTCGTCCAGTGCCAGCGAGGTGTAGAACTTGTCGTAGGCGGCATCGAGCTCGGCGTCGTTCTTCACGTGCGGGAAATTGTAGACCATGAATTTCCACTGCTGCGGCCCGAGATTGGGGTTGGAGCAGAACGATGTCGATGAGATGTTCCAGCCACCATTCCCGCTCTGCATGTTGGAGGCGTTGGTCGCCCAGTCCACCATCTGCACGTCGGACGTAATGCCGGCTTCCTTCAGCTGCTCGGACAGCACCAGGATGGCATCGCGGAATTCCGGATAAGTCGCCGTGGTCATCAACTTTAGCTTCTGATCCGGCTTGTAGCCCGCCTGCTTGGCGAGTTCGCCGGCGAGCTTGGGGTTCTTCTGGTCATAGAACTCGTTGTTGATGTCGCCGCCGTAGTACTCGCCGCCGGAAATTGTCATGGAGTGGCTGCGCTTGGCGGGACGGCTGATCGCCCCGATCATATCGTCGACGCCGACCGCGGCCCGGATTGCCTGGCGCATCTGCACCGAGTCGGTCGGCGGTTGCTGGGTGTTGACAATGAAATATTGCTGGCAGGCGAGAATGCGGTTGACCTGCAGGTCCGGTCGCCCCTCGATACGGCCGACGAGGTCCCGCGGCACATTCGAGATGATGTCGGCCTCGCCGGTCTGCAGCGCTGCGATGCGCGCATTTGCTTCGGGCATGAAGCGGTAGCGGACCGAACCGACATTGACGGTCTTTCGGCCAACGAGGCCGTCGGCGGGCTTGCCGCTCTCGTCCGCCACGTAGCTATCAAACTTCTCGATGGTCAGGTGGCTGTCTTTGCGCCACTCGCCCAGCTTGAAGGGACCGGTTCCGATGATCTCGACCTCACGGGCCGGTTTGTCTTTCTGCTCGGCCGGCAGGATAACGAAGGGATAGACCGGTGACTTCAAGACGTCGAGGAAGACCGCGTTGGTCTTCTTCAGATGGATGATGAAGGTGAATGGATCGGGCGCCTCGAACGACTCGACATCTGCAAGCACCGCAGCGTTGGGGCTGATCCGGCGGTAGCGCTCGAACGACGCCTGCACATCGGCGGAGGTCATCTCCTTGCCGTTGTGAAACTTGACGCCGTGCCGCAGCACGAAAGTGAAGGTCTTGCCGTCGCTTGCGACATCGACCTTCGATGCGAGCATCGGCTTGGCGGCGTAGTTGCCATCCATCCCCACCAATCCTTCGAAGATGTGGTGAACGACCTCCAGATCGACGGTGCTGCTGCCGACATAAGGGTCGAGCGTCTCCGGCCCGGCGGTGTTGCCGTAGACCAGGGTGGTCGCCTTGTTTTGAGCTGACGCTGGAGATGCCGCCAGGGAGCAACCGAGCAGAGCGATTGCCGCGACGCCCGATAAACATTTGACTATTCTCATGTTTCCCCCATTCGGGCGTGAAATTTAGCCACGCCTTTGATGTTAGTATATAGGATATATCCTATAGACAAGCTAGCCAGCGCTAACTAAGCTTGTCAAGCACAGCACAAGTCCGCGTCGATCTGACCCGGCCTCGCCGCGTGCCGGACGAGTTCACGAGCAACCCGGAAGACGACAGAGACCTGTCCCTCCATTCATGTTGATGCCTGTTCTCAATCTTGCGGCCGAGCCCGCCTCCCTCTTCAGCCACGGACATCCGTCATGCAGCCTTTGAAGAAAGTCGCGCGCGAAAACCTTGCGACGCGGGCTTACAGCCAGCTGCGTGAAGCGCTGATGCAGGGCCAGCTCAAGCCAGGCCAGCGGCTGAAGATCAACGAGCTCGCAGTGATGCTTGGTGTCAGCGACACGCCGATCCGCGAAGCGGTGATGCAGCTCTTGCGCGAGCAGGCGCTCGAATTCACCAGCTCGCAAAGCTTCCAGGTGCCGAAGGCTTCATTCCGCCGCTACGCGGAGATCCGCGAGATCCGACTGCGGCTCGAACCGCTCGCAGCAGAAAGGGCCGCGAAACTGATCGCGTCCGAGGTGATCGCTGCGCTCGAACAGGCCCACGCTGCGCTGGCCGCCGCGGAAAAGCGCGGCGACTGGCAGGATGCGGTCTACCAGAACTACGTCTTCCATCTCGGCGTTTGCCGCGCGGCGGCAATGCCGAGCCTGACGACGATTCTCGAAGGCCTCTGGCTGCAAAGTGGCCCGACGCTGAACCTGCTCTACCCTCATGCAGTGCCGCATTATGCCGGCGAGCACCAGCATGTGCGGCTGATCCACAGCTTGAAGCAGCGCGACGCCATCGCCGCCGGCGAAGCGATCCGCGCCGATCTGGAAGAAGGCGGCGCCGCGCTGATGGAATTGCTGAAGGCCGTGGAAGAAGGGCGCATCACCGCGCCCGAACTGCTCGATGCCGCCGAAAGACCCGCCTAACCATCGAATGATATATCCAGGAAAACCCACCATGCCGACAGACGACAACGCCACGCGCCCCGAATTCAAGCTGATGAACGTCCACGACCGGCGCACGAGCGTGATGCATCCCGACAACGCGTGGCATTTATCACATTGGTACGAGGCGCCACGCGAAGATCCGGCGGTGCCCGAGGTCTACACCTACACCGACGCGATCTCCTACGCGCCCGGCAGCGAAGTGCGCTTCCACAGTAGCAGCACCGCGGCGCGGTGGACGTTGCAGGTCTGGCGCGACGGACTGAAGCCGACGCTGGTGCACGAGGCGAAACACATCGCCGGAGAGTCCCACGCGATGCCGAAGGCGGCCTATCGAGATGGTTGCGGCTGGCCTGTGAGCCACCGCTGGGCCCTGCCCGCCGACCTCGCCTCCGGCTTCTATCGCGTCGCCTCGACCTGTGATCTCGGCAACGGCTCGCAATTCGTGCAGCACCATTTCTTCGTCGTGACCCCAACCGATCCGAGGCCTGCAAAAAGCCGTTTCCTGCTGATCCTGCCGACCTCGACCTGGCTGGCCTACAATGATTGGGGCGGAGCGAACTATTACGACGGGATCGACGGCGCCACCGGCAAGCAGTTCTCCCCGGTCCTGAGCATCGAACGGCCCTGGACACGCGGGCTGGTCTGGCTGCCGCCGGGCGCGCCTCGGCTGTGCGACACGCCGAAGCGCCGTCCGCTGGAAGCGCCACGCTATCCGACCAAGGAGTGGGCCTTCACCAACGGATTCGCCCAATACTATGCCTCCGCGGGCTGGGCGCAGTTCGATCGTCACTTTGCGATCTGGGCCGAGCGTGAAGGCTACGACTTCGACATCATCACCCAGACCGACCTGCACTACCGGCCGGAGATCCTGTCGCGCTACAGCACCGGCGTCATCGTCGGCCACGACGAATACTGGACGCGCGAGATGCGCGACACCGTCGACGCATTCGTCGACGCCGGCGGAAAGATGGCGCGCTTCGCCGGCAACTTCCTTTGGCAGGTTCGCTTCGAGAACGAAGGCCGGCAGCAGGTGTGCTACAAGGCCCGCGCGTTCGAGGAAGACCCGGTGCGGGATACCGCGAACAAGCACCTGTTGACGTGCGGCTGGGAAGATCCCGCAGTCGCGCATCCCGGCGCGACAACGTTCGGCGTCAATGGCATGCGTGGCGTCTATGCCTCGTGGGGCGGATTTGCGCCACGCGGCAGCCGCGGCTTCACCGTGTATCGCCCCAAGCACTGGGCTTTCGACCACACCGACACTCACTACGGCGATATCCTGGGCGAGGAAGCCGGAATCTTCGCCTATGAAGTGGACGGCCTCGACTACACGTTCCGCCAGGGACTCCCCTATCCGACGCACGAAGACGGCGCGCCGCAGAACGTCGAGATCCTGGCCATGGGCCCCGCTGTCTACGTGGAGGACGAGTATGCAGGTGAAGGTTTCCGCTACTACCTCCGCGACAGCGGCCTCGCCAACAAGGCAAAACGTCTGTCGGGATCGACCTCGCCGGAGGCCTTGCAGAAGCATCGCTATGGCTCGGGAATGATCGTCTCGATGCCTCGCGGCAAGGGCGAAGTGTTCACGGCTGGAAGCTGTGAATGGGTTATGGGCCTGGCGCGGAATGAATTCTACACCGAGCAGGTGACGCGAAACGTCCTCAACCGCTTCCTCGGTGGATGAGATCGGCCGAAACTACAGCGCGAAGCTAGTCCCGAGCCCCAAGCCAGCGGTCGCATGCCAGACAATGATGTGACGACCGCGGCGACCACCCATGGGCCGCCCCGGATCGGCACGCGGCCTGAGATCCTTCGCCGGCTATCGTGAAACGCTCATCGAGCGCTGTCGTTGCCGACTTTGCGGCTGGCCGCCTGTGAGACCCCTAAAGTGAAGCCTGGCGGCTTCACTCTTGAAGGATCCCGTGCTCGGTTAAGGGTGCAAATCTCGGTTTGCTTGAATTTAAGCAATGCAAGGATGGCCAGCCGGCGTGATCCCACCGGAGTTGAAACCATAAGCGGTATCCGTTAGCTCAAATGGACCCGCGCGCCCTGCGTTCTATTTTCGGGGGATTCTTCGGGGGTAAAATAGCGGGGTCGCTAAGTGCTTGAAATCTTGGTCGGAGTGGCAGGATTCGAACCTGCGACCCCTGCGTCCCGAACGCAGTGCTCTACCGGGCTGAGCCACACTCCGACAAGAGGCCGGCTTATAGCGTCGGGTTTGGCGCACCGCAAGCGGCCGAGCTGAGGAATTTTGTCCCTGTGAAAACGGGTCTTGAAACGTCGATTTTACCGGCCGGCCAAGCCGGCGCGGAAGCAGCCGCCCGGACCTTGGCCGCCGGCGGGCTGGTCGCGTTCCCGACCGAGACGGTCTATGGGCTCGGCGCGGACGCGGCGAATGCCGCCGCAATCGCCCATCTCTACGCCGCCAAGGGGCGGCCGGCCTTCAATCCGCTGATCGCCCATGTCGCCGACCTCGCCGCGGCGCAGCGGATCGGGCGGTTCGACGCGCGCGCCCTGAAGCTGGCGGAAGCGTTCTGGCCGGGGCCGCTGACGCTGGTAGTGCCGAAGGTGGATCACTGCCCGGTAGCCGATCTCGCCACCGCGGGCCTCGATACGGTGGCGATCCGCATCCCCGCGCACCCGGTGGCGCAGGCGATCCTGCGCGCCTTTGGCGGGGCGGTGGTGGCGCCGTCCGCAAATATCTCCGGCCATGTCTCGCCGACGCTGGCCGCCCATGTCGAGAGCGACCTTTCGGGGCGAATCGACCTGATCGTCGACGGCGGGCCGGTCGAGGTCGGCGTCGAATCGACCATCGTCGGCTGCTTCAACGCGCCGATGCTGCTCCGCCCCGGCGGGCTATCGCGCGAGCGGATCGAAGCCGTGCTCGGCGCAGCCTTGGCGCGGCCACCCGCGGAGGCCGAGAGCGACGACAGCCAGCCGCTGGCGCCGGGCATGCTGGCCTCGCATTACGCGCCGCGCGCCAATGTGCGGCTGCGAGCGCAAGACGTTGCACCGGGCGAGGCGCTGCTGGCTTTCGGGCCCGATCGCCTGCCCGGACTGGAAGCCGCCGCCGCTGTCATGAATTTGTCGCCCGCGGCTGATCTCGATGAAGCCGCAGCCAATCTGTTCGGCTATCTTCGCGCCCTCGATGCGAAGGGCCCGCGAGCGATCGCGGTGATGACGATCCCTGAAGAAGGCCTGGGCGAAGCAATCAACGACCGGCTGCGCCGGGCGGCGGTGGCGCGATAGCGCATGATCCGGAAAAGTGTGGAGCGGTTTTCCGACAAGATCATGCGCAAAAGAATAAGAACGAAGCAAGAGACGAGACAATGAACATCAATAAATCAGCCACCCCTTCGCTTGCGCCCGAGCTGATCGAACAATTCCGCAAGATCGTCGGCGACCGCCACGCGATCACGGACGCGGCCGACATCGAGGCTTACGTCACCGAGGAGCGCAATCTGTTTCACGGCCGCTCGCCGCTGGTGCTGCGCCCGGGTTCGACCTCGGAAGTCTCCGAAATCTGCAAGCTCGCCTCCGCGAACAAAATCGCGCTGGTGCCGCAGGGTGGCAACACCGGCCTCGTCGGCGGCCAGACGCCGCACAATGGCGAGGTGGTGGTGTCGCTGCGCCGACTCGACAAGATCCGCGAGGTCGACACCGCCTCCAACACCATGACCTGCGAGGCCGGCGTGGTGCTGCAGATCGCGCAGCAGAAGGCATCCGACGTCGACCGGCTGTTTCCGCTGTCGCTGGGCGCCGAAGGAAGCTGCACCATCGGCGGCAATCTCTCGACCAACGCCGGCGGCACCGCCGCGCTCGCCTATGGCGTCGCGCGCGAGATGGCGCTTGGGCTGGAGGTGGTGCTCGCAGACGGGCGCGTGCTCAACGTGCTGTCCAAGCTGAAGAAGGACAATACCGGCTACAATCTGCACAATCTCTTCATCGGTGCGGAAGGCACGCTCGGCATCATCACCGCGGCGACGCTAAAACTGTTTCCGAAGCCGCGGGCGGTCGAGACGGCCTATGTCGGGCTGAAATCGCCGGCGGCGGCACTGAAGCTGCTGACGATCGCGCAGAGCGAAGCTGCGAACGCGCTAACGAGCTTCGAGCTGCTCTCGGAGATGGCGGTGGACTTCTCGGTCCGCCACGGCATCGACGTGCGCGATCCCCTCGCCGAGAAGCATCCCTGGTACGTGCTGATGGAATTTTCCTCCCCGGGCGACGACGCCCGCACGCCGCTGGAGACGATCCTGGCACGCGCCATGGAGGAGGAGATCGTCGACGACGCCGTGATCGCGGCCAACCTCACCCAGCGCGGCAATTTCTGGAAGTTGCGCGAGGAGATGTCGGCGGCGCAGAAGCCCGAGGGCGGCTCGATCAAGCACGACATCTCGGTGCCGGTCGCCGCGGTGCCTGATTTCATCGAGGAAGCCAACGCCGCCGTGGTGAAGCTGATCCCCGGCTCGCGGCCGGTGCCATTCGGCCATCTCGGCGACGGCAATCTGCATTACAATGTCAGCCAGCCGATCGGCGCCAACACCGCGGATTACCTGGCGCGCTGGCACGAGATGAACGCGGTGGTGTTCGAGATCGTGCTGCGCATGGGCGGCTCGATCTCGGCCGAGCACGGCATCGGCGTGCTCAAGCGCGACGAGCTGCCTGAGGTGAAGGACAAGACCGCGATCGAGCTGATGCGCGCGATCAAGGCGATGCTTGATCCGCAGGGCATCATGAACCCGGGGAAGGTGCTGTGAGCGCTCTTGCGATCGACGCGATTGGGGATGCTGACGTCGAGAACGTCGTTGCGCTATGGCAGCACTGCGGCCTGACGCGGCCGTGGAACGATCCGCATGCCGACATCGCATTGGCGCGGCGGCGCGACAACTCGACCGTGCTGATCGGTCGCGACAATGGCGCGATCGTCGCGACCGTCATGGTCGGCCATGACGGTCATCGCGGCTGGGTCTACTACGTCGCCGTCGATCCCGATGGCCGCAAGCGCGGCCATGGCCGGGCGATCATGGCGGCGGCTGAGGACTGGCTGCGCGCGGCCGGCATCGCAAAGCTTCAGCTGCTGGTCCGGCGCGAGAATGCGCAGGCCAATGCGTTCTACCAGTCGCTCGACTTCGAGGAATCGACGTCGGTGATGTTCCAGAAGTGGCTCGACGGCCGCGCTCCCACATAATTCTGGAAGGCAGCAATGACCATTTCCGACCGCGTCCGCATCAAGGACGTCCGCGTGCTCTCGGACGGCTGGACCACGCTGAAGAGCACGACGTTCGAGTACCGCCGCGGCAATGGCGAATGGCAGACGCAGAAGCGCGAAACCTATGAGCGCGACAACGCCGCCGCTGTGCTGCCCTACAATCGCGCCCAGCGCAGCGTGATCCTGGTGCGCCAGTTCCGCCTGCCGGCGTTCATCCGCGGCTATGACGACCTCCTGATCGAAGCGGCCGCCGGCGTGCTGGACGACGCCTCGCCCGAGATACGCATCCTCGCCGAGGCCGAGGAGGAAACCGGCTATCGCCTGCACGACGTCCACAAGGTATTCGAGGCGTTCATGAGCCCGGGCGCGGTGACCGAAAGAATCCATTTTTTCGTCGCCGAGTATGAGCCGGAGATGCGCGTCAGCGCCGGCGGAGGCCTGGAGCACGAGGGTGAGGATATCGAGGTGCTGGAGCTCGGCATCGACGAGGCCTTGGCGATGATCGCCGACGCCCGCATCATCGACGCCAAGGCGATCATGCTGCTGCAATACGCGGCGCTGCATATCTTCAGATAGCCCCGCCGGGGCAGCAATTCTGGCCTGCACAGACGTAGCGCCTGTTGAGCAAACCGCAGACTATCTCTAGTCTGCCTCTCAACAAGAACCAGGAGACGCGCCCATGTCCGCCCCGCGCGACGACGAATTCGGCTTTGCGCCCGACTATGATTCCCCCGTCCCCTATATGCAGCGCACGCGGGACTATTACACCGCGATCGGCTACACTACGGCGTATCGCTGGGCGCACTACACCGAGGCGCCGTTTCAGAAGCTGAAGAAGCCGCTGGCGCAATCGCGGGTCACCATCATCACGACGGCGGCGCCCTACGATCCGACCAAGGGCGATCAGGGTCCGGGCGCGGCGTATAATGGCAGCGCCAAATTCTACCAGGTCTATGACGGCGACACGTCGCAGCCACACGATCTGCGCATCTCGCATATCGGCTACGACCGCAAGCACACCACGGCGACCGACAACGGCACCTGGTTTCCGCTGCCGCAACTCCTGAAAGCCCATGCGACGGGGCGCATCGGCGAAGTCGCCCCGCGCTTCTTCGGCGCGCCGACCAATCGCAGCCACCGCGTCACGCTGGACACCGATGCGCCGGAGATTCTGGCGCGCTGCATTGCCGACAAGGTCGACGTCGCCGTGCTGGTGCCGAACTGCCCAGTCTGCCACCAGACCACCGCTTTGGTGGCGCGGCATCTCGAAGCAGGCGGCATTCCGACCGTGATCATGGGCTGCGCCAAGGACATCATCGAGCACGCCGCCGTGCCGCGCTTCCTGTTCTCGGACTTCCCGCTCGGCAATTCCGCCGGCAAGCCGCACGACGTTAACTCGCAGGCGCAGACGCTGGAGCTGGCGCTGAAAGTGCTGGAGACCGCGAGCGGCCCGCAGACCACGATGCAATCGCCGCTGCGCTGGAGCGAGGATGCCTCCTGGAAGCTCGACTACAACAATGTTGCGCAACTGAGCCCCGAAGAGCTGGCACGCCGCCGCGCCGAATTCGACAAACAGAAGGAAATCGCGCGCGGCAATCGCGCAGCCTGACGTCCTCCGATCAAATAAAACAACAAGGGAAGAGAGACGTGACGCGACCGTTCGAGGGCGTGAAGATTCTAGACTTCACCCAAGTGCTGGCCGGCCCTTATGCGAGCTACCAGCTCGCGCTGCTGGGCGCCGACGTCATCAAGGTCGAGCGGCGCGAGGGCGAGGACATGCGCCGCACGCCGCTGTCGCGCGAATGGGCCGAGCGCGGGCTGGCGCCCGCGTTCCAGGCCATCAACGGCAACAAGCGCAGCCTGACGCTGGATCTGCAAAAGCCTGATGCAATCGCCATCGTGAAGAAGCTCGCGAGCCAGGTCGACGTCGTCATGGAGAATTTCCGCCCGGGCGTGATGGACAAGCTCGGCATCGGCTATGAGGCGCTGTCGGCGATCAATCCGAAGCTGATCTATTGCGCGGTATCAGGCTTTGGCCAGACCGGTCCGGATCGTTTGCGGCCCGGCTATGACGGCAAGATGCAGGCGCTGTCGGGCATCATGGCGATTACCGGCCACCCCCAGACGGGCCCGACGCGTGCGGGTTTTGCAGTGTGCGACGTGCTCTCGGGTGCGACGGCCGCGTTTGGCGTATCGAGCGCGCTCTACCAGCGCGACCGCACCGGCAAGGGGCAGCTCATCGACGTCTCCATGCTGGAGGCGACAATGGCGTTTCTCTCCGGCCAGATCGCGGACTGGTCCGTCGCCGGCCATCGCCAGCAGCTTTCCGGCAATCAGGCTGTCAGCCGCAGGACTACCGCGAATTTGTTCAAATGCGGCGACGGCCACATCCTGCTCGCCGTCAACAATGAGAAACAATACCGCGCGCTGATGTCCGCGCTCGGCCGCGAGGACACGCTGAGCGATCCGCGCTTTGCCGACTGGTTTTCGCGCAACGAGAACGAGCCCGCTTTGCGCGCGATCATCGAGGAAGCGCTCGCCGCAAAGCCTGCGCGCGAATGGGAGGCAATCCTCGAGGACGCCGGCGCGCCCTGCGCCGGTATCTGGAAGGTCGAGGAAGTCATCGACCATCCGCAGATCAAGGCGCGCGGCGCGATCCAGGAGCTCGACACGCCCTACGGCCGCCTGCGCTTCGCCGGCAGCGGATTCAAGCTCGCCCATGGCGGCGGCAAGCTCGATCGCATGGCGCCGGAGCTTGGCGCGGATACGGACGCAGTGCTGGGCGAGCTTGGGTTCAATGCGGCGGAGATCGCGGCGTTGCGGGCGCGGGAGATTGTTTAAAACTCCGCTGCTGTAGGATGGGCAAAGGCGCAACGCGCCGTGCCTACCACTTATCTGCTTGCTCGTTGGACTATGGTGGGCACGCTTCGCTTTGCCCACCCTACGGCACCACCGCTAGAACAACGACCCCTGCCCGTCATCTGATGACGCAGCAACAACCTTCCGCACTGCCTTCTTGGGCTTCGCAGCCTCGGCTTCCGCCTCCATCTCCTCCGCGCTGATCGGCAAGAGCAGTTGCTCGTCGTCATTGGCGACGCGGTTGACACGGGTGGAAACCGGGTGCCAGACGAATTCGCCGGGGCGCGGGGCGGTCATCAGCCGCAGGATCGAGTCGACCTCGTCACTGCGGCAATCGAGCCAGCGCTCGAAATCGCGCGGGCTGATGGTGACGGGCACGCGGTCATGCAGCGCGGCGAGATCCTCGCCAGCCGCCGCCGTGACGATCGCCACCGTGTCGAGCTCCTCGCCGTTCGGCCCGATCCAGGTTTCGAACACCGCGGCGAAGCTGAGCGGCGCACCGTCGGCGTGCTGGATGAAGAACGGCTGCTTGCGGCCGTCGATCGCCTTCCATTCGTAATAGCCGTCGGCCGGGATCAGCCCACGCCGCCGGCGTATAGCTCTCTTGAACGCGGGCTTCTCCAGCACCGTCTCCGAGCGGGCGTTGATCAGGAGCGTAAAGCCTTTGGGATCCTTGACCCAGCCCGGCAGCAGTCCCCAGCGCATCAAACGAAAATGGCGCGCGCCATTCTCGACCAACACGACCGGAATCGGTTGTGTCGGCGCGACATTGTACCGGGGCGGGAAATTCGGCTGCTCGATATAGCCGAACAGTTGGCGTAAAGCCTCGGGGGCCGAAGTTATGACGAAGCGTCCACACATCTTAGGCCGTCTATATAGGGTCCGTTCAGGTCCTTTTAACCCCGAACGTTAACACTGCGGCAGATGAGCTCAACGGCCTCCCAACCCGCGACGCGCGCACAGACGGGCCCCGAGGCTGCGGCCTGGGCCGAGCGGCTGCGCGTAGCCAATATCAACCCGCGGACCGGGCTTGCCACAGACTATCTCAACCATTTCAATGAAGCCGTGATGCTGCTCGAGATGGTCCCGGACATGCCGGAATGCGCGGAAGATTTTTTGACCTGGACGCCGCTGTCCTATGCCGAGCATTTTACCGCCTCGAACTTCAAGGCACGGGATCTGGCAATCGAAGCCTATGAGAAGGCCGAGCCAAGCGTGCGGACCCAGTTCGACCACATGACCGACACCATGACCTCGATCCTGACCGCGGTCGGTTCGGCCATGCGCGAGGTCGAGAAGGACACGACCCGCGTCCGGCTCGCCGAGCAGGCCACCCTCTGGGTCAAGCCGCTGATCGCGGCCTGCGGCGGCATTATCAATGGCGGCGCAGAAGCCGACGTCGACACCATCATGGCGAGCTAACGCGTGGCTGCGGTTGTCCAGCCCACTCACCCCCAGATCGCGGTCAGTGCCGCGATTTTCCGCGACGGCAAGGTGCTGCTGACGCGCCGCGCCCGCTCGCCCGCCAAGGGGTTCTATTCGCTGCCCGGCGGCCGCGTCGAATTCGGCGAATCGCTACACCAGGCGCTGAGCCGCGAGGTCGACGAGGAGACCGGGCTGGGGATCGAGATCGTCAGCCTTGCCGGCTGGCGCGAGGTGCTGCCGGTCGCACCCGGCGCCGGCCATTATTTGATCATGTCCTTTGCCGCCCGTTGGGTAGCCAGGGAACCCGCCCTAAACGACGAGCTCGACGATTACCGCTGGATCGCCCCAGACGCGCTCGGCAGCCTCGGCGACCTCAAGCTGACCGGGGGGCTGGAGGAGATCATCCAGTCGGCCGCCCGCCTGATCGGCCCCTGAGGCCCCCGCCTTGCGTCATCAGCTCTGAGGGGGCATACAGCCCGCCGATGTCGACGCGATTTCTGGCCATTTTTGTCCTGATTCTCGCCTGCGCCTCCGCGCCCGCCCGGGCCCAGGACGTGGCGGCGCCGTTTGACGCCGATTTGCAGCGGCTGGCCGAGATCCTCGGCGGCCTGCACTATCTGCGCGGCATCTGCGGCTCCAACGAGGGCAACAAATGGCGCAGCGAGATGCAGGCGCTGATCGATGCCGAAACGCCCTCCGGCGAGCGTCGCACCCGCATGATCGCGGGCTTCAACCGCGGCTATAACGGTTTTCAGCAGACCTATCGCAGCTGCACGCCGGCCGCGACAGTGGCGATCCGCCGTTACATCGAGGAAGGCTCGAAGATCTCACGGGATCTCACGGCGCGTTACGCGAACTAAGTTCGGCGGAACTCTCTCATCGACTTTGTTCACAGCCGTTAACCGTTCCTAAAGATGTGGCCTAGCGGTCGTTAATGCGCGTGCTACACCTCTTGCACAGCGCATCGCCGTGGATCGCGCCCCAGCCTGATTGAGATTCATGAGCCAGCCGATTTCCTACGCCCCCGCCCGCGCGCCGCTGCCCGATCACGAGCAGAAACAGGCCGCACTGAGCTATCTCAACGAGGCCTGGGCCGAAGCGCGCCATGACGGCGTCGACGGCGATTGTCTGGCGCAGGCGAGCCTGTTTGCAGCGCTCGCCGAGCTCGTTGGCACCTATGGCGAGGACGCGGTGGCGAAATTCGTCGAGGGTTTTCCTGCCCGCATCCGCAACGGCGAATTCTCGGTCTGCCTCGCGAGGCAGTAAGGCCCTCTTCGAAAATGACCCCGCCTCACGGGCGGGGCCAGTCTACGGATGAATGACTTTGCGAACAGGCTTTGGCGAACATTGTTCGCGAAGTCTGCTGCGCTTATCGCACGGAAGCCGTCTTCCTCCGACGAGCATTAGTCTCGCGACAGCCGGGAGATGTTCCCGTTGCAATCGGGAATGCGAGCCCTATTGTTTGAGCATGATCCTTTCGGAAAACCGCGGCACACATTTCCGGATCATGCTCTAATCCGTCTCGATCGGCAGCGCCGGATCCCTCGCCCACTCGCCCATGGAAGCATCGTAGAGCGTCAGCTTATCGTAGCCGAGCTGCGTCAGCAGAAGCAGGTCGATCGTCGCCGAGATGCCGCCACCGCAATACAGGATCACGTTCTTGTCGCGCGTGACGCCTTGGGCAACGAATTTCGCTTCGGCATCCGCTAGCGTGGTCAGGGTCTTGTCGGCATTCACGAGCGTTGCGGCCGACACATTGACGCTGCCCGGGACGCGGCCGGGCCGGCCGTAGCGGCTTGGCTCAAGGCCTTTATGAAACTGCGGCCCGAGTGCGTTGACGGTGACGGTTGAGGAATCACCGATCCGCGCCTTGACGGTAGTCTTGTCGACGAAGAAGCCCGCGCGCGGTGTCGCCTTGAAGGTCGTCGCCGGATAGCCCTTCGGTGCGCCGGTTGCGACAGGCCGCCCCTCTTGCTTCCATTTGTCGAAGCCGCCGTCGAGCACTTGTGCGTCGACGCCGAGCGAGCGCAGCATCCACCAGAACCGCGTCGACCACATCATGGTGCCGATGCTGTAGAGCACGATGGTCTTGCTGGCATCCGCGCCGTGGCGACCGAAGGCGGCTTCAAGCTGGGCCACGCCAGGCATCATGAAGAATTGCTGCGCGGAGGTGTCGGAGAACTCGCCCTGCAGGTCGAGGAAATCGGCGCCCGGGATGTGACCGGCCGCAAACGTCTTGTCGCCGGGAACGGCGCGATACGGTACGTCGCTCCCGGGCGGCACCGGTTCGTTGTAGGTCGTGCAATCGTAGAGACGGAGGTTGGGATCGCCGAGGATGCTAGCAAGTTGCTCGGTGGTGATCAGGGCGGTTGGCTGGGACATTGGAGTGCACTCCCGTTCGAAAGGAAGTGTAGCTCCCTCCCCTCGTCATTGCGAGCGCAGCGAAGCAATCCAGAGTCTTTCCGCAGAAGCAGCCTGGATTGCTTCGCTGCGCTCGCAATGACGGGGGATGGTGCGTCCGCTCCTCGGCAGAAGCCCTACTGCTTCAGCGTCTCCAGAAATCGCACCGGCTCGCCCTGCGACGGCGTCACGAGTTCGCCCTGCCACATCACGCGGCGGCCGCGGATGAAGGTGCCGACGGGCCAGCCCGTCACGCGGACGCCGTCGTAGGGGGTCCAGCCGGCCTTGGACGCCACCCATTTGTTGGTGATGGTCTCGCTGCGCTTGAGATCAACGACCGTGAAGTCGGCGTCGTAGCCGGCGGCGATGCGGCCCTTGCAGGCCATATTGTAGAGACGCGCCGGGCCGGCGCTGGTGAGATCGACGAACCTTGCGAGCGACAGCCGGCCGGCGTTGACGTGATCGAGCATGAGCGGCACCAGCGTCTGCACGCCGGTCATGCCGGAGGGCGACGCCGGATAGGTCTTCTGCTTCTCCTCCAGCGTATGCGGCGCATGGTCGGAGCCGAGCACGTCGATGATGCCTTGCTCGATGCCGCGCCAGATGCCGGCGCGGTGATCGGCGCCGCGCACCGGCGGGTTCATCTGCGCCAGCGTGCCAAGCCGCTCGTAGCATTCGGGTGCGACCAGCGTCAGATGATGCGGCGTCGCCTCGCAGGAGGCGACATCCTTGTGGTCACGCAGGAACTCGATCTCTTCCTTGGTCGAGATATGCAGCACATGGATGCGCTTGCCGGTCTCGTGGGCGAGCTTGACGAGGCGCTGCGTCGCCATCAGCGCCGCGGTCTCGTCGCGCCAGGCCGGATGCGAGCGCGGATCGCCCTCGATGCGCAGCGACTTGCGGTCGTTGAGACGGTACTCGTCCTCGGCATGGAACGCCGCGCGGCGGCGGATCACCTGGAAGATGCGGCGCAGGCTTTCGTCGTCCTCCACCAGCAGCGCGCCGGTCGAGGAGCCGATGAACACTTTCACGCCGGCGCAGCCGGGGGCACGCTCGAGCACGGGCAGATCCTGCACGTTCTCGCGGGTGCCGCCGATGAAGAAGGCGAAATCGCAATGCATGCGGTGGTGCGCGCGCTTCACCTTGTCGGTGAAGGTGGCCTCGGTCACCGTAAGCGGCGAGGTGTTCGGCATCTCGAACACGGCGGTGACGCCGCCCATCACGGCGCTGCGCGAACCGGTCTCGAGGTCTTCCTTCTGCTCCAGCCCGGGCTCACGGAAATGCACCTGCGTGTCCATCACGCCGGGCAGGATGTGGAGACCCTTGCAGTCAATCACCTCGGCGGCGGAGCCTTGCGATAGCGGGCCCAGCTCGGCGATGCGGCCATTAGTGATGCCGATATCGCGAACAGCCTCGCCGTCCTGGTTGACGACGGTGCCGCCCTTGAGGATCACATCGAAGCGCTGGGTCATGGCTGGAGGCCTCTCTCATCCCCAAGCGCAGGGCTCAAGGTCTTGTCGTTTAATCCTTGCGGGCTTACGTTCCGGAGCAACATGTCGCAAGAGATTTTCGTATGAAATCAGCGTTTCTTCCTGACCGGGGCGTGGTCAAGGTCGCGGGCGAGGATGCGCGCAACTTCCTCAACGGCCTCATCACGACGGATCTCGACAGGCTCAAGCCGGGCCTGGGGCGATTCGGCGCGCTGCTGACGCCGCAGGGCAAGATCATCGTGGATTTCCTGATCACGGAAGCGCCCGCAGGCCATGGCGGCGGGTTCCTGATCGATTGTCCGAAAGCGCTGGCCGAGGGCCTCGCCACCAAGCTGAAATTCTACAAGCTGCGCGCCAAGGTCACGGTGGAAAACCTCTCCGACGATCTCGGAGTGCTCGCGGCCTGGGACGGCCAGCTTGCAGCCCAACCGGACCTTGCCTTTTCCGATCCACGGAACGAGCAGCTTGGCTATCGCATCCTGATCCCTGAAGATCTCAAGCAAAAGCTGTCGGACCTGATCGGCGCCGAGCTGGTCGATGCCGCCGTCTATGAGGCGCACCGGATCGCGCTCGGCGTCCCGCGCGGCGGGCTCGATTTCATGTACAGCGATGCCTTTCCGCACGAGACCAACATGGACCGTCTTGCCGGAGTCGATTTCGACAAGGGCTGCTATGTCGGCCAGGAGGTCGTCTCGCGCATGCAGCATCGCGGCACCGCGCGCACCCGCAGCGTGAAGGTGCTGCTCGAGGACTCCTCGCCTGAGGCTGGCGTCAGTGTCATGGCCGGCGACAAGTCCGTCGGCACCATGGGCTCGTCGGCGCAAGGCAAGGGCATCGCGCTGGTGCGCATCGACCGCGTTGCGGACGCGCTCGATGCCGGCCAACCGCTCACCGCTGGCGGTCTCGCGTTGAAGCTGGCAGAACCTGAAATCGTCCGCATTCCCACCAAGCAGCCCATCGCATGAGCCGCGCTCCCCGCCTGCATCCCGACGGAAAGACCCGCTGCCCCTGGCCGGGCGAAGATCCGCTCTATGTCGCCTATCACGACACCGAATGGGGCGTGCCCGAGTATGACGACCGCGCGCTCTATGAAAAACTGATCCTCGACGGCTTTCAGGCCGGCCTGTCCTGGATCACAATCCTGCGCAAGCGTGACAATTTCCGCAAAGCGTTCGACGATTTCCAGCCGGAGAAGATCGCGCGCTACACCGACAAGAAGGTGCACGCGCTGATGAACGACGTCGGCATCGTGCGCAACCGCGCCAAGATCGACGGCACGATCCTGAGTGCGAAATCCTATCTCGACATCATGGAGAAGGGCCCGGGCTTCTCAAAACTGTTGTGGGACTTCATGGGCGGACGGCCCAAGGTCAACAATTTCAAGACCACGGCGAGCGTGCCGGCCTCGACGCCTTTGTCGGTGCAGGTCTCCAAGGAGCTGTCCTCGCGCGGCTTCAAATTCGTCGGCCCGACCATCGTCTATGCCTTCATGCAGGCGACCGGCATGGTCAACGACCATCTCGTCGACTGCCACTGCCACGCGACCTGCAGCAAGATGCAGCGCAAGCCGCGCCTCAAGGCCAAATGACGGCCAAGAAGACCGCGCGCGTAGCGGAGTCCCGCGCCTGGCAGCGCATGCTGTCGGGCCGGCGGCTCGATCTGCTCGATCCCTCCCCGCTCGATATCGAGATCGCCGACATCGCCCATGGGCTCGCGCGCGTCGCCCGCTGGAACGGGCAGACTACCGGCGCGCATATCTTCTCGGTCGCGCAGCACACGCTGCTGGTGGAGACCGTGCTGCGGCACGAGATGCCGCGCGTCGATGAGCGCATGCGGCTCGCAGCCCTGCTGCACGATGCGCCTGAATACGTGATCGGCGACATGATCTCGCCGTTCAAGGCCGTGCTCGACGGCCATTACAAGGCGGTGGAGAAGCGCCTGCTCGGCGCCATCCACATCCGCTTCGGCCTGCCGCCGGTGCTGCCCGACGAGACCACTCTGGCGATCAAGGCCGCCGATCGCGGCGCGGCCTATCTGGAGGCGACCGAGCTCGCCGGCTTCAGCGAGAGCGAGGCCAAGCGCCTGTTCGGGAGGGATCCCGGCCTCTCCGACAGCGTCCGGCGCGACTATCTGACGCCCTGGACGGCGGCGCGGGCCGAGAAGCAGTTTCTGGAGCGGTTTGGCGCCGTGTTTGCGTAGGCATATTGGGGGACGGCAGCGCCTCACATTCCGCCGTCGTCCCTGCGAAAGCAGGGACCCATAACCACAGGGAGCGGTTGCGGCGCAAACCGGCAACCACGAGTCATCGCAAAACCCAAGCCTGTGCCTGTGGGTCCCGGATCTGCACTCCGCTTCGCTGCGTTTGTCCGGGACGACAGTGAGGCTTTGCCCACCCTACGGGCGCGGTTATAATCGCCGTCAAAAAGGTCCGTCATGATCCACGTCTGTTCGCTCGCCGCCCTTCCCGAAACCGTCCGCCGCACCGGGGCCAGCCATGTGCTGACCGTGATGGCCAATGTCGAGCAGGTGGCGCGGCCGGTGTCGGTGCTCCCTGCCAATCATCTCAAGGTGTCGATGGACGACATCACCGAGGAGATGGATGGCTTTGTCGCGCCCTCCGAGGCTCATATCGACCAGGTGCTGAATTTCGTGCGGGGCTGGGACCGCGGCGCGCCGCTGGTGGTGCATTGCTATGCCGGTATCAGCCGCTCCACGGCGAGCGCATTCGCCGCCGTCTGCGCGCTCAATCCCGATCGCGACGAAATCGAGATCGCGAAGAAGATCCGCGCGGCCTCGCCGATCGCCTCGCCGAACCGGCGCATCGTCGGTCTCGCCGACCGCGCGCTCGGGCGCAGCGGCCGCATGCTACGCGCGCTCGACGAGATGGGCCCGGGCGAGATGATGGTCGAGGGCCGCCCCTTCGTGATCGAGCTCGAATGACATCAGCGATCGTCATCGCATGAGTGACAAGCTGCTGACGCCGATCGAGATCGGCCTGACTGCTGCGATCGTCGCGATCGAGGATCACGAGCCGCTGGTCCTGACCGCGCGCGGCGGCGACGGCTTGACCGGACTGCCGTTCGGTCCGTTCGATGCGCCGAGCCATCGCACCTTCGAGATCGGCCTGCGTGCCTGGGTCGAGGAACAGGCGGGATTGCGGCTCGGCTATGTCGAGCAGCTCTACACCTTTGGCGATCGCGGCCGTCATGCGGAAGCCGGCGACACCGGCGCGCATATGGTGTCGATCGGCTATCTCGCGCTGACGCGCGCCGCCGAGCGCGCCGCGAACGCGGCGAGCTTCGAGCCCTGGTACCGCTTCTTCCCCTGGGAAGACTGGCGCGAGGCGCCACCCGCGATTATCGCCCGCGACATCATCCCGGAGCTCAACAAATGGGCCGAGGAGGAGCCGCCCGAGACCACGCGCGCATTGCCGCGAAAGGATCGCGTGCGGTTCTATTTCGGCCTCGAGGGTGCGGCCTGGGACGAGGAGCGCGTGCTCGACCGCTACGAGCTCCTGTACGAGGCCGGCCTCGTCGAGGAGGCACGGCGCGACGGCCGCCCTGCGGCATTGGCGCGCAAGGCGTTGCCCGCGCTCGGCACCTCGATGCGGTTCGACCACCGCCGAATTCTCGCCACGGGAATCGCGCGGCTGCGCGCAAAGTTGAAGTATCGCCCTGTGGTGTTTGAACTTTTGCCCGCCGAGTTCACACTCACTGAGTTGCAGTACACGGTCGAGGCGATCTCCGGTCGCCATTTGCACAAGCAGAATTTCCGCCGTCTGGTCGAAACCGAAGCGCTGGTCGAACCGACCGGCGTAATGTCGACACAGACCGGCGGGAGACCGGCGGCGCTCTATCGCTTCCGCCGTGACGTGCTCCAGGAGCGGCCTGCGCCGGGCTTGCGCGTACGCTCCCGGCGCTAGAGCATGATCCGGAAAAGTGCGAAGCGGTTTTCCGACAAGGTCATGCTCAAAAACTAAGACTCAAGATTACGATCGGCCCCTGCCCGCCGATTGCCAGGAGGCCCCATGTTCGACGCTCCCTTCGACGTCTTTGCAGTGATGTCTGCGATCGTCGCGTTCCTGATCGCGCTGAAGGCGTCGAACCAGGTGACCGAGCTGCGCCGCCGGCTGGGCTCGCTTGAGGCCGCGCTGCAGGCGCAGCGACAAATCCAGCCACCGCCATTGATGCCGGTCCAAGAGCAGGCTGCTGCGACCACCACGAACGCGGCAGAGCCGCCGCCGCTTGCGCCTGAAGCCGAAGCCGAGGTGTCGCCGCCGCCGCTCGTGACCGAAGACGTTTCGCCGCCACCGCTCGAAGTCAACCCCTCAGCGGATGCGCAGCCGCCGGTGCCCGCGCCGGCTCCCGGCTTCGAGGAACGGCTCGGCACGCGCTGGGTGGTGTGGATCGGCGGGCTTGCGCTCGCGCTCGGCGGCTTCTTCATGGTGCGCTATTCGATCGAGGCCGGCCTGGTCGGCCCCGGCGTGCGCGTGTTCCTCGGTGGCCTGTTCGCGCTCGCTTTGCTGGGCGCCGGCGAATGGACGCGGCGCAAGGAGAGCATCTCCACCATCGCGGCGCTGCCGATCGCCAATATCCCCGCGATCCTCACTGCGGCCGGAACCACGGTCGCGTTCGCGACCGTCTACGCAGCCTACGCGCTCTATGACTTCCTGGTGCCCGCCACCGCCTTCGTGCTGCTCGGCCTCGTTGCGCTCGGCACGCTCGCGGCTGCCCTGCTGCACGGGCCGGCGCTTGCGGGCCTCGGCGTGGTCGGCGCCTTCGCGACGCCGGTGCTCGTCTCCAGCGGCAAGCCGGACTATTGGGCGCTGTACATCTATCTCGCCATCGTCACGGCCGCGAGCTTTGGCCTCGCCCGTATCAGGCTGTGGCGCTGGCTGGCCGTGACGACGATCGTCTTCGCCGTACTCTGGACTTTCCCGGGGCTCGATGCCGGCGATTTGCAGGTCGCGCCGCATGCCTTCCACGTGATCGCCGGGTTCGTGCTCGCGGCACTCCTCGTCGTCTGCGGCTTCATGTTCGGCCCGACCATCGAGGACGGACAGATCGAGCCGGTGTCGTCGAGCGCGCTCGGCGCCTATCTGTTCGGCGCGATGCTGATCGTGCTGTCGAGCGCACATGCCGATCTCGCGCTGATCGCCTTTACACTGCTTGTCGCGGCGACGCTGTTCGTCGCCTGGCGCGCGGAGGCCGCGGCCGGCGCGCTGGGCGCGGCTGCTGCGACCGTGTTCATCGTGTTCGCTGAATGGGCCGTGCGCGCCAATCCCGACATGCTGGTGCTTCCGGGCGGGCCCATGCCCGGCATCACGCCGACCGCCACCGACAGCGCGGTGACGCTGCACCTGGTGATGGCCGCGATATTCGCCGCCGGCTTCGGCATTGCGGGCTTCTTCGCGCAGGGCCGCTCGAATTCGGCGATCATTCCGGTGGTGTGGTCGGCGGCCGGCGTCGCCACGCCGATCGCGATCCTGGTCGCGCTCTATGCCCGCATCGCCCATCTCGACCGCTCGATCCCGTTCGCGATCCTAGCGGTGCTGCTCGCCGCTGCCTTTGGCGCCGCGACGGAAACGCTGACCCGCCGCGAAGCCCGGCCGGGCGTTGCGATTTCGACGGCGCTGTTTGCGACCGGCACGCTCGGCGCGCTGGCGCTGGCGCTGACCTTTGCGCTGGAGAAGGGCTGGCTCACCATTGCACTTGCGCTGATGTCGCTCGGCACCGCCTGGATTGCGATGCAGCGGCCGATCCCGTTCCTGCGCTGGCTCGCAGCCATCTTTGCTGGGCTCGTCACCGCGCGCATCGCCTATGATCCGCGCATCGTCGGCGACGCCGTCGGCACCACGCCGATCTTCAACTGGTTGCTGTGGGGTTATGGCCTGCCGGCGGCCTCGTTCTGGGCGGCGAGCAGGTTCCTGCGCCGCAGGGGTGACGACGCACCGCTGCGCATGGTGGAGGCGGCCGCGATCCTGTTCACCGCGCTGCTCGCCTTCATGGAGGTTCGCCATCTCGCAACCGGCGGCGACATGATCGCGGCGCCGTCACTGCTCGAAGCCGGCCTCCAGGTCTGCGTATCATTGGCCATGGCGATCGGGCTCGAGCGATTGCGGCTACGCAGCCACAGCATCGTACACAATGTCGGCGCGGTCGTACTGACCGCGATCGCCGGCTTCGTTAGCCTGTTCGGCTTGCTGTTCCTGGAGAACCCGCTGATCTGGCGCATCGACGTCGGCGGCACCGTGTTCAACCTGCTGCTGCTCGGCTACGCACTGCCGGCGGTGCTGATGCTGCTACTCGCTTATGCTGTGGTCGGCGCGCGGGGCAAGATCTATGCGAATTCAATCGCTGGCGCTGCGCTGGTGTTTGCGCTGTCGTACCTGACGCTGGAGATTCGCCGCTTCTATCACGGCCCGTTCCTCACCAGCGGTGAGACCACGGGGGCCGAGCAATACACCTATTCGATCGGCTGGCTTGCCTTCGGCGTCGCGCTGCTCGGCATCGGCATAACAGTCAACTCCGAGCGGGCGCGGCTGGCGTCGGCGGCCGTCATCGCGCTGACGATCCTGAAGGCCTTCGTGATCGACATGTCGACGCTGACCGGCGTCTACCGCGCGCTGTCGTTCATGTGCCTCGGCATCGTGCTGGTCGCGATCGGCTGGCTGTACCAGCGCATCCTATTCCGGCGGCAGGCTCCGCCGCCGGTTCAGCAGGCAGGCAGTTGAGGATCAGGCCGCGCGGACCGATTCCAGGAATTGCGCGACCTCGACCTTGAGGCGGGTGCTGTCGGTCGCCAGCGATTTCGCCGCGGACAGAACCTGCGTCGAGGCCGAGCCGGTCTCGATCGCACCACGCTGCACGTCGGCGATGTTCACCGAGACCTCCTGCGTGCCGAGCGAGGCCTGTTGCACGTTGCGCGAGATCTCCTGCGTGGCGGCGCCCTGCTCCTCGACGGCGGCGGCGATCGCGGAGGACACTTCCGACAGCCGCTCGATGGTGCCGCCGATCTCCTGGATCGCACTGACCGATTCCTGCGTCGCCGCCTGGATGCCTGCGACCTGCGCACCGATCTCGCCGGTCGCCTTCGCGGTTTGCTCGGCCAGTGCCTTGACCTCGGAGGCGACGACGGCGAAGCCGCGGCCGGCTTCGCCTGCGCGTGCCGCTTCGATCGTGGCGTTCAGCGCCAGCAGATTGGTCTGGCCCGCGATGGTGTTGATGAGCTCGACGACGTCGCCGATGCGGGAGGCCGCTTGCGACAGCTCGTTGACGCGCGCATTGGTCCGCGCCGCCTGGTCGACGGCTTCCGCGGCCATCCGCGCCGAATCCTGCACGCGACGGCTGATTTCGGTGACGGAGGACGAAAGCTCTTCCGAAGCGGACGCGACCGACTGCACGTTGGTCGAGGCTTCCTCGGAGGCCGCGGCGACCGCGGTCGCGAGCTCCTGGCCGCGCTGCGCGGTACTCGTCAGCGTCGAGGCCGACGCCTCGAGCTCGGTCGAGGCCGAAGAGACGGTGCCGACGACTTCGCCGATCATGGCTTCGAACTTGCGGGTGATGGCATCGACGCGGCGGCCGCGTTCGATCTTGGCCTCGGCATCGCGCGCGGCCGCCTCGTCGGCGGCCTTCTTGGCGATCAGCGCTTCCTTGAAGATCTGGAGCGCATCCGCCATCGAGCCGATCTCGGTCTTCTCGCCGCGATGCGGCACGTCGGCCGAGAGGTCACCCTCGCCGAGCGACTGCATCGGCTTGATGATCGAGGCAATGCCGCGCGACACGTCGCGGACGAGATAATAGGCCGCGCCGATCGCGATCGCGACCGAGGCGATGATGATGCCGACCAGGATGCGGAAGATCATCGCGTAGCTGTCGGCCGCCTGCTTGGTTTCGGATTCGGCGCCACGGTTGTTGAGCTCGATGTCCTTCGTCAGCAGCGGATCGGCGGCCTGGGCCATCTTTGCGACCCTGGTCTGCAGCAGCTCGTTGGCCTCAGTCGGGAACTTGCCGGGGCTCTTGCGCGATAGCGCCATGACGTCCTGCACGCCGTTCAGATACTCGCCCCACGCCGCCGTCCATTGCCCATAGATGGAGCGCTCTTCGGCGGACGTGATCAGCGGCTCGTAGGTCTTGCGGGTCTGCTCGATGCGTTCGCGCAGCGAGGCGAGGCGCTTCTCGGCCGCCTCCTTGCCCTCGGCGGTGTCCTGCATCAGGTGCAGACGGAGCGCGACACGCAGCTCGTTGACATCGGCACGGATCGAGCCGAGCGCGCGGACGCTCGGCAGCCAGCTCTGCGCGATCTCAACGGTGTGGGAGTTGATGTTCTGCATGGTGCCGATCGCCACGACACCTACGCCGGCGAGCGAGAGCACGAGGACCGACAACACGGTCAGAAGCTTGAAGACGATCGACAACTTCGACATCACGACAAATCCCGATGATAACTAAACGCACAAATCACCCGCGCCGCGACCGTCGCGGTGGACGGAGGGGCGGTGGTCATTCCAACAATGCTGGCTGGTTCTTATCCGGTAAGATTGCGCGCATAGTTGCAAACAGGCGTTAACAAGAACCTAGAGGAACTACTGATTTGCCGATTCTCGACACTTTAGCCTCCCTGCGATCATCCGTCGCAGTCTCCGAGGCATCGCATAGCACCACACCCAGGCACCGCGTTGAACGCAGTGCATCATTCTCGTAAGGCGATCTACGCCGTCACGCCGCGCGCACCGAATCGAGGAAGCGCGCGACCTCGCTCTTCAGCCGGTTGCTCTCCTGCGACAGCGATTGCGCCGCCGAATGCACCTGGGCCGACGCAGCCCCTGTCTCGCCCGCACCGCGCTGGACCTCGCCGATATTGGCCGACACGTCGGAGGTGCCCTGCGCGGCGTGCTGAATGTTGCGGGAGATCTCCTGCGTGGCGGCGCCCTGCTCCTCGACGGCGGCGGCGATGGTCGAAGAGATTTCCGACATCCGCGCGATGGTGTCGCCGATCTCCCTGATCGCGCTGACGGAGTCCTCCGTCGCGGTCTGGATCGCACCGATGTGCTGGCCGATCTCGCCGGTTGCCTTGGCGGTCTGCTCCGCCAAGGCCTTCACCTCGCTCGCCACCACGGCAAACCCGCGGCCCGCCTCACCGGCGCGCGCTGCCTCGATCGTGGCATTGAGCGCCAGCAGATTGGTCTGGCCGGCAATGGTGTTGATCAGATCGACCACGTCACCAATACGCCTTGCAGCCTTGGTCAGCTCGCTGACGCGCGCATTGGTGCGCTGCGCCTGCTCGACAGCGACGTCGGCGACGCGCGCCGATTCCTGCACCTGACGGCTGATCTCGGAGATCGACGACGTCATCTCCTCACTTGCTGATGACACCGACTGCACATTGGCGGACGCTTCCTCCGAGGCCGATGCCACCGAGGCGGCAAGCCCGTTCGAACGCTCGGCCGCGTGCGTCAGCGTATTGGAGGAGGCTTCGAGCTCGGTTGCCGCCGTTGAGACGGTCTCGATGATCTCTCCGACTGCGCCTTCGAAATCATCGGCCAGCCGCTTCATGTCCGCCTTGCGCTGCGCTCGCCGTCGCGTGTCAGCTTCCGCCTGCTCGGCGCGCAGCCGCTCGGCCTCCGTCATGTTGGTTCGGAACACCTCGACCGCACCGGCCATCTCGCCGATCTCGTCCTTGCGTCCGATGCCGGGGACGGCAATCGAGAGCTCGCCGCGCGCAAGCCGCGTCATCGCGTCGACCATGCCGGACAGCGCCTTCGAGATCGAGCGTCCGAGCAGGAAACCCACAACTGCAAGCACCGCGACGGTGACGAGGAAGGCGATCATCATCCAGAACCGGACGGCGTCGCGGGTCGCCGCTTCGGCGGCGTCGGCCTGCTTGTAGAGACCCTCGACCGTAGTCCGTACCTCCTGCATCCCCGGCTCGAGCTCGCGGAATGTCTTCATCATGCTGGCATCCAGGGCTGTGCTCTGCTGCGCGGTGTCGGCCCAGGCCGCAAACTCGGACAGGTATTTCTGGAGCTTGGCCGTGATGTCGTTCATCACTGCCGTAGGAACTGCGACGAGCTCGATCGCGTTGGAGAATTCAGCCGCGGCCTTCTTCACCTCGGCAATGTATTTTGGGTCACGCCGCAGCATGAAATCCTTCTCGTGCCGGCGCATCATCAGCATCCAGCTCGTCGACCTAGGATCGTCGACCTCCTTCAGCTTCGCCTCGATGTCATGCACCGCGGCGCGGAGCGAGCCGGACAGGCCGAGCGTCTGGTTCAGCCCGAGCCTGGTTTCAGCAGCGACCAGCGCGTTGAAATCCGCGGTGTAGCGCTTGAAGCCCTCCTGGGCCTGCTTGGTCTTGTCTGACAGGGCGCCCATACCGCCCGCCGACATCAGCCGTTCGACCTCGTCGAAATCGCGGTTGATCGGGCCGATCAGCTCGGCATGCGCCTTGGCATAGCTCTCGTTGCGGCGCTGCTGAAAATTCTTCTCGTTGCGGCGGGCCTCCAGCATCTCGATCGAGAGCTGCTTGTTGAGGTCGGCGATCGTGCGAGCGCGGTTGGCGACGTCGCGGGAGGCGTCCTGGGAGAGGCTGCCGATCTCATAGATCGCGCCGAAGGCGACCAGTCCAACGAGGCCGAAGAGTCCGATCGCCATGACCTTGTGGGTCAGGCGGATGGAAAAGCCGCTCATGAATGTGCTCCAAACCGCTCAAGACGCAATGCAGACGGGCGACCGAACACCCGGAAAATTGCGGGGATCATGCCTGCGTCGCTTTTCCGGAAGGTTAACCCTGCATCTCATTCGTCGCGGCGCCGCAACATGCTCGCGCACAAACGCCGCGCGATCGCGCGCGGCGTTTGCAAGGTTATGTCTGTGGAGAGATGCCGGCGTCAGGCCGCGCGAACAGTGCCGAGGAACTTGCCGACCTCGAGCTTGAGGCGGTTGCTGTCGCCCGACAGCGACTGTGCCGCCGACAGCACCTGCGAGGACGCCGAGCCGGTCTCGCTGGCCCCGCGCTGCACCTCGGTGATGTTCGAAGACACCTGCTGGGTGCCCTGCGAGGCCTGCGCGACGTTGCGGGAAATCTCCTGCGTCGCCGCGCCCTGCTCTTCCACCGCGGCCGCAATCGCCGAGGAGATCTCCGACAGCCGCTCGATGGTGTCGCTGATGTCCTTGATGGCGCCGACCGATTCCTGCGTGGCGACCTGGATGCCCGAAATCTGCTGGCCGATCTCGCCGGTCGCCTTCGCGGTCTGCTCGGCCAGGGCCTTCACCTCGGACGCGACCACGGCGAAGCCGCGGCCAGCTTCACCGGCGCGCGCCGCCTCGATCGTGGCATTGAGCGCCAGCAGATTGGTCTGGCCGGCGATGGTGTTGATCAGCTCGACCACGTCGCCGATGCGCGTCGCTGCCTTGGACAGCTCGCCGACACGATCGGTCGTGGTGCGGGCCTGACCGACCGCCTCGCTCGCCACCCGCGCCGACTCCTGAACCTGGCGGCTGATCTCGGTGATCGACGACGACAGCTCCTCGGTCGCGGACGCGACCGACTGCACGTTGGTAGAGGCTTCCTCGGAGGCCGAGGCTACCACGGTCGCGAGCTGCTGCGCATGCTCGGCGGTCGAAGTCAGGGTCGTCGCGGAGGCCTCGAGCTCGGTCGAGGCCGAGCTCACGGTCTCGATCACCTCGCCAACCGCGCTCTCGAACTGATCGGCCAGCAGGAGCATGTCCTGACGCCGTTGCGCGGCGCTACGTTGCTCCATCTCCTTCTGCTCGGCTTCCATGCGAATCTTGGCAAGGCCGTTATCGCGGAACACTTCCGCGGTCCTGGCGACCTCTCCGACCTCGTCCTTGCGATCGAGGCCGACGATCTGAACCTCATACTTGCCGCTGGCGAGATCCTGCAGCACACCGACGATCATGCGGATCGGCTTGGCGATGCCGTACTGGCCGATGATGAAGCCCAATGCGCCGCCGATAACGACACCGAGGCTGGCGAGGATGACCAGGAAACGCGACGTCGATTCGTACTGGTCGCGCGCCTCCTTGCTCTTCTCCTCGACGCGCGCATTCAAGCGATCGGCGAGCTCACGGACCTTGCCCTGGAGATTTTCAGCGGCGGTCCTGCTTTTGAGGGCCGCGTCGCGCAGCTTGTCAGCACTCTCGCTCAGCTTCGCCGACTTCTCGGCCTCCACCGCCGCCAGCGTAGCATCCATCTGGCTCTTGTAGGCCGAGAAGGCGTCGCGCACGCCAGGGAGCAGCGCCCTGGCTTTTTCGTCCGGGGTCTGGCTGACCTCGTCGAACCGCTCCTGATATTGCTTGAGCTGCGCGTTGATCACATCGCGCGCGGCGAGACGGTTCTCGTCGCGGGGATCGAGCGCGCTACGGAATTCCGCGCGGTTCAACGCAATGACGTTCTGGTTGGCGCGGGCGGCGAGCAAAGACCGCCGTGCGGAGGTCGACATCACGTCGGCCTTTTCGCTGAGATCGCTGAGGGCAGAGACACCGACCCAGGCGATCGCGGCACCGATCCCGCACAGAAGGACGACAATCCCGAGGATCTTGCTCAGAATGCGGAAGCGGCCGAGAAAATGCATGACTGGAATACCTCACGGGAATCGCCGCGCAAGCGGCTGAATTTCCATGACCTTCGTCCAAAACCATTCCGGTTGTCTTAACCACGATTGCCGTAGAAACACGGTGTTTCAGCCGCTATTCGCGTGGCTATTGTCCTCCGAGAGTTGCGCAGGGAGCAGAGCTCGCGCCGGAGTTTTGATCAGGCCATGCGCACCGTCTCCAGGAACGAATTTGCCGACTGCTGTCTACCGACAGCGATCCGCTGCCCGCAACCGTTAACGTCCGCCCTGCGGTTCGCAACACATCGCCTCGCCCACGAGGCTGATGCGGAACACCGGCTCCTTGTTCTCGTCGAGCAGCTCCATGCTCCACTTCGCATTCGGCTTCATATTGCGCACGATGCTGCCGAGCAGATTGGCACAGACCTCGGTCATCTCGTTCCAGGCCGCGTCGCGATCCTCGAACTCGTACGGTTGATCGGCGGCGCCGGAATAGCGGCCGGTGCTGATGCGGAAGAAATACAGCGACATTTTTGAACCCTTGTTGAGGGCCGCCCCCCGGCCGTTACGCAAGGCTGGGGCGCCAGTCGCTACCAAGGCATAAAAACCGCAGGCCGTATGACTACGGCGCTGCGGTTTCGCGTGCGATGCATTCGTTAAAGGCGGGCCAGTTGCGCACGCAGTTTTGCGCGGGACATCACTCTGTCGAGCGGCGCAGCTCGAGCGGACCTTCGTTCTTCAGCTCAGATTTGGGCTCGGACTTCACTTCCGACTTCACCGGCTCGATCCGGCTGCTCTCGATCCGCGGAGTCTCGACGCGCGCGGCGACCTCGGTGCTCGATGTGTTGACCGAACCGGTCTGCTCTGGCGCACGCAACGAGCGCGGCCGCGCAACGGCGCGCGCCATCAGCATCTGGTTGCCGCCCTGGTGGTGGAAGTCGCAATAGGCAAAGCCCATGCCCGAGACGGAGCCGCGGAAGCTGCGCTCATCGGTCTTTTCGAGGTTGAAACAAGGCTCGAACGGAATGCCCTTGATCGAGGCGCAAACGTTCTGGCCGCGAATCTGGAGCGTGTTGCCAGGCAGGCGGAGATGTTTCACCGGGCCAGAGCCCGAGAACTGCACCGCGCCGGCGGCGCCGAGATCGTCGAGGATACGGCCTGCACCGCGGGTGCCGTCGAAACAGGTGAAGGCGAACACCTTGCCGGCGACGAAGCGCCGTGCCTCATCCGCGTTCATACTCCCGGCCAAGGCGATGGCCGGCGCAAACGTCACGACTGCCGTGACAGCCCCCAACACGATACGCGCAAGCATGCTCAACTCCGAACTAACCCCCGCAGCGGGCGATGCCTTATCTCTTTACCCGCTGCTTACCATACTAACCATGGCGACATTGAAGCAGCTTGGTTGGTAAAGTCTGAACGCCGTTAGACAATTTTTACCACGATGCGACCGCGGACCTGGCCGGCCAGGATTTTCGCGCCCCATTCCGGAACTTCGGCGAGCGGAATTTCCGTAGTAATTTCAGATAGTTTCGACCGATCCAGATCGGACGCGAGGCGCTGCCAGGCAGCTTTTCGCGGGTCGATCGGGCACATCACGGAATCGATGCCGAGAAGGCACACCCCGCGCAAAATGAAGGGTGCGACAGAAGACGGCAGGTCCATGCCGGCGGCGAGACCGCAGGCGGCGATGGCGCCGCCATACTTGGTCATCGACAGCAGATTCGCGAGCGTGGTCGAACCGACGCTGTCGACGCCACCCGCCCAGCGCTCTTTGGCCAGGGGCTTTGCCGGCGCCGACAATTCATTGCGGTCGATCACCTCGGCAGCGCCGAGGCTCTTCAGGTAATCGGCCTCCGAGGCGCGGCCCGTCGAGGCGATGACGTGGTAGCCGAGCCAGGACAGCACGGCGGTCGCGACCGAGCCGACGCCGCCCGCCGCGCCTGTCACGACGACCGGGCCGCTTTTCGGCGAGACGCCGTGCTTCTCGAGCGCGAGCACGGAGAGCATCGCAGTGAAGCCTGCGGTGCCGATCGCCATGGCGTCGCGCGCCGACAGGCCCTGCGGCAGAGCGACCAGCCAGTCGCCCTTCACCCGCGCCTTCTCGGCATAGGCGCCGAGATGGGTCTCGCCCATACCCCAGCCGGTGCAGACGACCTTGTCGCCCGCTTTCCACGCGGGATGCGATGAGGCTTCGACCGTGCCGGCGAAGTCGATGCCGGCGATCATCGGGAAGCGGCGTACCACCGGTGCCTTGCCTGTCAGCGCGAGGCCGTCCTTGTAGTTCAGCGTCGACCATTCCACGCGGACGGTAACGTCGCCATCCATCAGTTCGGCTTCGTCGAACTGGGTGAGCGCGGCGGTGGTGCCCTTGTCGGCCTTGTCGATCCGGATCGCCTTGAACGTGGCCACAGCAAACTCCCTGACTTGTTTGACGGGGATGTTTAGCCGATCAGGCAGGCTGCGCAACCGCTCGCTGGACCGGCTTCTCCACGATCGGAAGATTGATCAGCGCCGAGAGCACGCCGAACAGGATCGAGAGCCACCAGATCGGCGTATAGGAACCGAACTTCTCGAACACGATGCCCCCTAACCAGACGCCGAGGAAGCCACCGACCTGGTGGCTGACAAAGGCGAAGCCATAGAGCGTCGCCAGCCAGCGCGTGCCGAACATCAGCGCCACCAGCGCCGAGGTCGGGGGCACCGTCGAGAGCCAGGTCAGGCCGGAGACCGCACCGAACGCGATCGCCGAGAACGGCGTGATCGGGAACGAGATGAAGGCGAGCGTCGCAAGCGCACGGGTGAAATAGATCACCGACAGGATGTAGCGCTTCGGCAGGGAGTTCTGGAGATAGCCGACGCTCAGCGAGCCCATGATGTTGAACAGGCCGATCGCCGCGATCACCCAGCCGCCGGTTTGCGTCGAGATGCCGCGGTCGACCAGGAACGCCGGCAGATGCACGGTGATAAAGGCAAGCTGGAAGCCGCAGGTGAAGAAGCCGAGCACCAGCAACACGTAGGAGCGATGGCCGAAGGCCTCTGCGAGCGCCTTGGTGATGGTCTGCTCATTCGCCGGCGCAGTGCTGGTGCTGCCTGCAACCGGCGGCGTCGAAATCGCCAGCGCCAGCGGAATGATCAGCAGCATCAGGAAGCCGAACACGGTGAGCGCCTGCTGCCAGCCGAAATTGTCGATCAGCGCGACACCAATGGGCGCGAACAGGAACTGGCCGAGCGAACCAGCCGCAGTGCCGGCGCCGAGCGCGAGGCCGCGCTTCTCGGCCGGCAGCAATTTCGTGAACGCCGACAGCACCAGGTTGAACGAGCAGCCGGCGAGACCGAAACCGACCATGACACCCGCGCCGATGTTGAGCGACATCGGCGTCGAGGAATAGCGCATCAGCAAAAGGCCGCCTGCATAGAGCAGCGCGCCAACGCACATCACGCGGAACAGGCCGAAGCGATCGGCAATTGCGCCCGCGAACGGCTGGCCCAATCCCCACAACAAATTCTGAAAGGCAATGGCGAGGCCGAACACGTCGCGGCCCCAGGCGAACTCGTGGCTCATCGGCTGCACGAAGAAGCCCAGCGCCGAGCGCGGACCGAAGCCCAGCATACCGATCGCACAGCCGCAGAGGATGATGACGGCCGGCGTGCGCCAGTTGGAGGAACGTGAGGTCGAACCGAGCTCGCCCGCTTGTGTCGACATGGTGCTCCTCCTCGGCCCGGTGCGGATCTGCAAATCGGCAGCCGCGCATTAGGCGTTTAATGCAAATGCATGAAAACCCCAAGCCGAAAATGATTGCGCTCCACGAGGGGCTGCCCAGGGAGCATTGCGTTTCATCGCGGCGCCGTCTGGCGTCAAAAGAGCGACTTGACGGGAATGTGTGCGACGGGACCTAGCGGCGGGATCGATGCCGTGTTATCTTCGATTTACTCAGATTGAGTATATGTAAGCCTTGGTGAAACCGACCGGCCTCTCGGCCGGATTTCTCAGGCTCTATATATACTCATAATGAGTATAATTACCATGCACGGAGGCTTCGATGCCGATCACTGGAATTTACGGCCCCGACGATTTTGCCAATCGGCCGCAGGGCCAAGCCACCTTCGCCCCGCTGGCGCCGGCGCGAACCGGCCCCCCACTTCCGCGGCCCTCGCTGGAATGGACGGGCGAGATCGAACGCGCCACCGCGCCGATCTACGAGCGCGTCAAGCATGTGATCCCACCGATCGAATGGCCGCTGATGGCGCCGACGATTCACGCGATCAATGAACTGAAGCGCGCGCGCAATGCGGTGATCCTCGCCCACAACTACCAGGCGCCGGAGATCTTTCATGGGGTCGCCGACATCGGCGGCGATTCGCTTCAGCTCGCCATCGAGGCCACCAAGGTGAAGGCCGATATCATCGTCCAATGCGGCGTGCACTTCATGGCGGAGACGTCAAAGCTGCTCAATCCGGACAAGACGGTGCTGATCCCGGACTCGCGCGCCGGCTGCTCGCTCGCCGCCAGCATCACCGGTGCCGACGTGCGGCTGCTCCGCGAAAAATTCCCCGGTGTGCCCGTGGTCGCCTACGTCAACACGTCAGCCGAGGTGAAGGCCGAGGTCGATATCTGCTGCACCTCGTCGAACGCAGTGCAGGTGGTGGAGAGCCTGAACGCACCAAGCGTGATCTTCCTGCCTGACCGTTATCTCGCGACCTATGTCGCCTCGAAGACCGACGTCAAAATCATCGCCTGGAAGGGCGCCTGCGAGGTGCATGAGCGCTTTACAGGCGAGGAGCTGCGCGCCTTTCGCGACGCCGATCCCTCCGTGCAGATCATCGCGCATCCCGAATGTCCGCCGGACGTGCTGGCGGAGGCGGACTTCACCGGTTCGACCGCGCACATGATCAATTGGGTGCGCGCAAGGCGCCCGAAGCGGCTGGTGATGATCACGGAATGCTCGATGGCCGACAACGTCCGCGCCGAGCTGCCCGATGTGGAAATGCTGCGCCCCTGCAATCTGTGCCCGCACATGAAGCGCATCACGCTGTCCAACATCCTGGAGAGCCTGCTGATCCTCGGCGAGGAAGTCACGATCGATCCCGCGCTTGCAGTGCGTGCACGGCGCTCGGTTAAGCGGATGATCAATTTGAAGAACTGAGGACGTGACATGACAAACAACATCCACAACCTCACCCGCACCACCGATGACGTCGTCATCGTCGGCGGCGGTCTTGCCGGATTGTTCTGTGCACTCAAACTCGCGCCGCGGCCGGTGACGCTAATCTCGGCAGCACCGCTCGGACAGGGGGCATCATCCGCTTGGGCGCAGGGCGGCATCGCCGCCGCCGTCGCCGAGGGCGACAGCCCGGAGGCGCACGCCGCCGACACGATCGCCGTTGGCGGCGGCATCGTCGATGAAGGGGTCGCGCTCGGCATCGCGCGCGAGGCGAGCCTGCGGATTCACGATCTGCTCGCCTACGGCGTGCCGTTCGATCGCGATCTGGAAGGCCGGCTTGCCGTGGGGCGCGAAGCTGCGCATTCGGCGCGGCGGATCGTCCACGTCCGCGGCGACGGCGCGGGGGCTGCGATCATCGCGGCGCTGAGCGAGGCCGTACGCCGCACGCCGTCGATCCGCCTGATCGAGGGCTTTGTCGCCGAAGCGCTGCTCACCGACGACGGCGCCGTCACCGGCCTTCAGCTGCGAGAGGCCGGCAATTTTGCTGCGAGACCCCTGATGATCGCCTCGCGCGCGATCGTGCTTGCGACCGGCGGCATCGGCCATCTCTATGCCGTCACCACCAATCCGGCCGAGGCCAATGGATCGGGCCTTGCGATTGCCGCGCGCGCCGGTGCCGTGATCGCCGATCCTGAGTTCGTGCAGTTCCATCCGACCGCCATCATGGTCGGCCGCGATCCCGCACCGCTTGCGACCGAGGCGCTGCGCGGCGAAGGCGCGACGCTGATCAACGGCCAGGGCGAGCGCTTCATGCTTGCACTCCATCCCCTCGCCGAGCTCGCCCCGCGCGACATCGTGGCCCGCGGCGTGTTCGCCGAGATCGCAGGCGGTCGCGGCGCCTTCCTCGATGCGCGAGAAGCACTGGGCGCGCGCTTCGCCGACAAATTCCCGACCGTGCATGCAAGCTGCATCGCGGCCGGCATCGATCCGGCGACGCAACCAATCCCGATCGCCCCGGCCGTGCACTATCACATGGGCGGCATTGCGGTGGACGCACGCGGCCGCAGCTCCATCGACGGGCTCTGGGCCGGCGGCGAAGTGTCGTCCACCGGTGCGCATGGTGCCAATCGACTCGCCTCCAATTCGCTGCTCGAGGCCGTGGTCTATGCCGCTCGCATCGCCGACGACATCGCCGGCCAGGCAATCCCCTCACCTGCTCGCCTTCCCGATGGGCTGGTGATGCCGCGCGGCGGGGCGCCGGATGCAGCCAGCGTGAAGCAATTGCGCACGATGATGAGCACACATGTCGGCGTGATCCGCGAGCGCGACGGACTTGCGGACGCCGTGCGCAGCGTTGCTGCGCTCGAGCACACGGCCACGAGCATCGCTGTCCGCAACATGGCGACGGCAGCCCTGCTCGTAGCGGCCTCAGCCTGGAGCCGGCAGGAGAGCCGCGGCGCGCATTTCCGCTCCGACCATCCCGCGGAGGTGCCCGCACTAGCGCGGAGAACGATGACCACACTCGCTGCGGTACGCGAGATGGCGGACGGCCTCACCGCGCAATTAACGCCGCGCATCGCGCAATCCATGATCGCCTGACGGAGTCTTTCATGATCATCCCGACCT
Source organism: Bradyrhizobium ganzhouense (assembly GCF_049949285.1). NCBI lineage: Bacteria > Pseudomonadati > Pseudomonadota > Alphaproteobacteria > Hyphomicrobiales > Nitrobacteraceae > Bradyrhizobium > Bradyrhizobium ganzhouense. The sequence continues at coordinate 2,553,969 of NZ_CP181318.1, read as the reverse complement.
CCCTGCTCTATCCCGACGCCTTTCTCTCTCCGCTCGCCATCGACGAGGCCGTGCATCGCGCGCTCGACGAGGACCTGGGCCGCGCCGGCGACGTCACCTCGCTCGCGACGATCCCGGAAGCGACCAAAGCGCAGGCAATCCTCGTCGCGCGGCAATCCGGCGTCATCGCCGGTCTGCCGCTCGCGCTGGCAACGCTGCAAAAGCTCTCGCCCGACCTCGAGGTGCGTGCGCATGTCCGCGACGCCGCGCGCGTTACGCGGGGGCAGCAAGTCCTGACGATCTCCGGCCCGGCCCGCGCCATTCTCACGGCGGAGCGGACCGCGCTGAACTTCGTCGGCCGGCTGTCGGGCGTCGCCACGCTGACCGCCGACTACGTCGCGGGGACTGAAGGCAGCAAAATGCGCATCTGCTGCACCCGAAAGACCACGCCGGGATTGCGGGCGCTGGAGAAATACGCGGTACGTTGCGGCGGCGGCTTCAACCACCGCTTCGGCCTCGACGATGCGATCCTGATCAAGGACAATCACATCGCTGTCGCCGGAGGCATTCGCCCCGTGCTGGAGCGTGCCCGCGCTCATGCCGGCCATCTCGTCAAGATCGAGATCGAGGTGGATACGCTGGCGCAACTGCGCGAGGTGCTCAACACCGGCCTTGCAGAAGCCGTGCTGCTCGACAACATGGACATCGCGACGCTGCGCGAGGCGGTGCGGATCAGCGAGGGCCGGGTCGCGCTGGAGGCGTCGGGCGGCGTCACGCTGGACTCGATCGCGGCAATCGCGGCCACCGGCGTCGACTACGCCTCATCCGGCGCGCTGACGCACTCGGCACCGAATTTCGACTGCGCGCTGGATATTGAGATGTGAGGCAATTGCTCTTCGCCCAGGGCTGGCTGCACCTCTCCCGCTTGCGGGGGAGGTCGGCGCGAAGCGCCGGGTGGGGGCTTTCTCCACACGGGGGGTTCTCGCTTGCGGAAGCACCCCCTCCCCAACCCTCCCCCGCAAGCGGGAGAGGGAGCGCACCTTCACCGCGGCGACAATTGTCTTACCTTCGCTCGACCACGCCCAGCTCGGCGGAGCTCTTGGCTTCCTGGGCGAGCTCGGCCGAGAGCGCGGCGGTCTGCGCCGGCGTGCCCCAGCTCGGTTCCTCGTCGCCGTCACCCCAGGCACGCGGCCGGTAGAAGGTGTGCACGCCGAATTTGTACATCTTCTTCATCTCGGCGACCCAGGACGGACGCACCCAATAAGCGTGGTAGTGCGTCGACTTACCGACTTCGGGCAGCCAGATCTGGCCGTCGAGCATCGCCTTCGAGATCTTCTTGGCGCGCTCCCACATTTCGGGTTCGCGGATCACATCGGGATTGTTGTCGCAGGCAAAGGTGAACTGGCAGGCGAAGTGGCGGTACTTGTTCTGATAGACCACACCGCACACGGTGTCCGGATATTTGCCGGAGAACACGCGGTTCATCACGACTTGCGCGACCGCGATCTGGCCGCGCACAGCCTCGCCGCGGGATTCGAAATAGACGGCTTCAGCGAGGCACTTCTCGGACTTGGCGCGTGACTTGTCGTCCAGCGCCAGCCGCTCGGCCGGCGATTTGGTACGCTGGTTGTCGGCGTTAACCTCGCCCTTCGGCGCGACGCTCTCGCCGCTCTCGATCGCGTTTCCGACGTCCTCGTTCGGCGGCGACAGCGAGGCCAGCTTCATGTCGGGGTCGGGCATCACGATCAGCGGCTCGGCGCCCGGCTGCCAGCTCTCGATGCTCTCGACATTGCCGCCGAGCGAGGAGCTGCCGAAAAACAGGTTCGAGGTCTTGACACTGAAGGGATCGCGCGGTGGGGCGGCGATCGTCGCCTGCTTGAGCGCATTGAGCGGCTGCGCTGCAAAGGAGAGCGCGTTGTCGTCGGCCTTCGGCGGATTGGCATATTGCGCCAGTGGAGGCGCGCGCATCGCCTCCTGGAGCTCGGGATCGAGCGCTGCGGCGGACTCTGGCGACATCGCTTGCGGCTGCGCGACCGGCAGCTGAACTGGCAATTGGACGGTCTTGGCGCCGAACACGGAACTGTTCGAGGTCGCGGGATTTTCCTGTGCGGGGGCTGAGGGCGGCGCCGCCATTTCGGGCGCAGGCGCGGGCGTCACGGTGGCAAGACGGTCGCCCTTCAGAGCGCGATCGACCTTGGGGAAATCGGAGGCCTGGTAACGCGTCGGCGGCTGGAACACTGGATTGCGCGTGACGGCGCCCGTGACGTCCCGACCATCGAGGCTTGCGAGGCGAACCATTGCGCTCTGTGGAACCGACGTTCCGATCGGACGCGAGAAACTGTAAGTGGCGAGCTGAATGGACGAGGCTGCGGAGAACACCTGCTTCTGCCAACGCTCGGCGACGCCGGGCTGACGCGCCAGCAACGAGCCTAGGTCCTGATAGCCGGTCTCTCTCGGCATCAATGCGAAGATGCAGAGACCGATTCCGAAGGATGCGAACCGCGCACCCTTCGGATGGTTACGCAACACAAACATCGATACGCTCACGCTACGCTTACACCAGAGAGATCGAGCCGCAGTACTTCCGTGCAATTCGATCTTTATCGTGAGTATCTAATTTAGGTTGCCGGGGCGTTAATCGACGTTGCGCAGCCGACACACTCAAGCGATGTCAGGTGTTTTCACGGCGCGATTGCGTGCGTTGGTAAATGCGAGCTGATGTGAAGCGGTAAACATCTGGTCAACGCGAATGGTGAAGGAACTCTTGCGCGTGCGTATCATTACGGGACGTGTGAGGTTCCGTTGTGTGTGCGAGATGCGTCTACACAACCGCCGTCATGCCCCGCGAAGGCGGGGTATCCAGTACGCTGCGGCTCCTCGATTCAATCACAGCCGTCTCGGAGTACTGGATCGCCCGCCCCAGTGCGCAAGCGCGCACAAGGCGGGCGATGACAGCGAGTGTGCGGCCTGGATTGCTTCGCTGCACTCGCAATGACGCGGGGAGAGAGCGGTATGCCAAATGAAAGAGGCGGGGTTTGGCCCCGCCTCTCTCATCTCAATCCTGCACTTCGTCTTACGCCTGACTCGCGACCGCTTTGCCGAGTGCCGCCTGCGCAGCAGCAAGCCGCGCGATCGGCACGCGATACGGCGAGCACGAGACGTAGTCGAGGCCGACATTGTGGCAGAACGCAACGGAGGCCGGGTCGCCGCCGTGCTCGCCGCAGATGCCCATCTTGAGCTTCGGGCGCGTCTTGCGGCCGCGCGCGACGCCGATCTTGACGAGCTCGCCGACGCCTTCCTGGTCGAGCGAGATGAAGGGATCGATCGAGAGGATGCCCTTCGCCACGTAGGGACCGAGGAAGCTCGCGGCGTCGTCGCGGCTGATGCCGTAGGTCGTCTGCGTCAGGTCGTTGGTGCCGAACGAGAAGAACTCGGCGCTCTCGGCGATCTCCTCCGCGAGCAGGCAGGCGCGCGGCAGCTCGATCATGGTGCCGACCTGATAGGCGAGTTTTGTATTCGTATCGCGCATCACGGCCTTCGCCGTCGCATCGATCCGCGCCTTGACGAGGTCGAGCTCCATCTTGGTCGCGATCAGCGGCACCATCACCTCGAGGCCGACGGCCTTGCCGGTGCGCCTCTCGGCTTCGACCGCAGCCTCGAAGATCGCACGTGCCTGCATCTCGGCGATCTCAGGATAGGCGATCGCGATGCGGCAGCCGCGGAAGCCGAGCATCGGATTGAACTCCGACAGCTCGCGCGCGCGGTCGGCGAGACGCCGCGGATCGGTGTTCATGGCGCGCGCCACTTCCTCGACCTCGGCATGGGTGTGCGGCAGGAACTCATGCAGCGGCGGGTCGAGCAGACGGATCGTGACCGGCAGGCCCTTCATGATCTCGAACAGCTCGACGAAGTCGGCTCGCTGCATCGGCAACAGTTTTGCAAGCGCGGCGCGACGCGACTGCTCGTCCTCGGAGAGGATCATCTCGCGCACCGTGCGGATGCGCGTCTCCTCGAAGAACATGTGCTCGGTACGGCAGAGGCCGATGCCTTCGGCGCCGAACTTGATCGCGGTGCGGGCGTCCTCCGGCGTATCGCCGTTGACGCGGACGCCGATCTTGCGGACCTGGTCGGCCCAGTTCATCAGCGTGCCGAACTCGCCGGAGAGCTCGGGCTCGATCATCGGCATGCGGCCGGCCAGCACCTGGCCGAGCGAGCCGTCGATGGTGATGACATCACCGGCCTTGAAGGTGCGCGAGCCGATGCTCATGGTGCCGCGGCCGTAATCGACACGGATGGTGCCGCAGCCAGAGACGCACGGCTTGCCCATGCCGCGCGCGACCACTGCGGCGTGCGACGTCATGCCGCCGCGGGTGGTCAGGATGCCTTCGGCGGCGTGCATGCCGTGGATGTCTTCGGGGCTGGTCTCGATGCGGACCAGAATGACCTTGTGTCCGTCGCCCTGGAGCTTGGCCGCTTCGTCCGAGGAGAACACGATCTCGCCGGAGGCCGCACCCGGGGATGCCGGCAGGCCGGTCGCGATCACGTCGCGCTTGGCGTTGGGATCGATGGTCGGATGCAGGAGCTGGTCGAGCGAGGCGGGATCGATCCGCATCACCGCTTCCTTCTTGGTGATCAGGCCCTCATTGGCGAGCTCGACCGCGATGCGCAGCGCGGCCTTCGCCGTGCGCTTGCCGCCGCGGGTCTGCAGCATCCACAGCTTGCCCTGCTCGACCGTGAACTCCATGTCCTGCATGTCGCGGTAGTGCTTCTCGAGCAGCGTGTAGATCCGCGTCAGCTCCTTGAAGGCCTCCGGCATCGCCGCTTCCATCGACGCCTTGTCGGAGCCGGATTCCTTGCGCGCCTCTTCGGTGATGTCCTGCGGCGTGCGGATGCCCGCCACCACGTCCTCGCCCTGCGCGTTGATCAGGAACTCGCCGTAGAGCTTGCTCTCACCGGTCGAGGGATTGCGGGTGAACGCAACGCCGGTCGCCGAGGTCTCGCCCATGTTGCCGAACACCATGGCCTGCACGTTGACCGCGGTGCCCCAGGATTCCGGAATGTCGTGCAGCTTGCGGTAAGTCACCGCGCGCGCGTTCATCCAGGATGAAAACACCGCGCCGACCGCGCCCCAGAGCTGGTCATGCGGATCCTGCGGGAAATCCTTGCCCGTCTCGCGCGCGACCGCGTCCTTGTACTTGCCGACCAGATCGACCCAGTCGTCGGCGGTGAGGTCGGTGTCGAGCGTATAGCCCTGGCTATCCTTGAATGTGTCGAGGATTTCCTCGAAGTGATGATGCTCGAAGCCAAGCACCACGTCCGAATACATGGTGATGAAGCGGCGGTAGCTGTCATAGGCGAAGCGGCGGTCGCCCGAGAGCTCCGACAGCGCTTCCACGGTCTCGTCGTTGAGGCCGAGATTGAGCACGGTGTCCATCATGCCCGGCATCGAGGCGCGCGCGCCGGAGCGCACGGAAACGAGCAGCGGGTTCTTGGTGTCGCCGAACACCTTGCCGGTCAACTTGCCGACATAGTCGAGCGCCTTCTCAACCTGCGACTGCAATTCCTTCGGATAGGATTTGTCGTGGGCATAGAAATAGGTGCAGACCGAAGTCGGAATGGTGAAGCCCGGAGGCACCGGCAGGCCGAGATTGGCCATCTCGGCGAGATTGGCGCCCTTGCCGCCGAGCAGGTCGCGCATCTCGGAGCGGCCCTCGGCCTTGCCGTCGCCGAACGTATAGACCCACTTGCCGGCCTTGATTGCGGCCGGGGCCGCCTTGGCAGGCGCAGCCTTCGCAGCGACCTTAGCGGCCACCTTCGGTGTGGCCGGCTTAGTCACAGCCTTCGCGGCCGGTTTGGCAGCGGACTTCGCTGCAGGCTTTGCTGCAGCCTTGGCGACCGGCTTCGGGGCGCTCTTCACGGCGCTCTTGGGAAGCGCCTTGCGGGCCGCCGGTGCGGCCTTCGCCTTGGCGGAAGGCTTTGATTTCGCTGCAGTTTTATTAGGCTTCGAGGCGGCTTTGGCCATAGCTTGCACACAACCTGCGAGAGGAATGGGAAATCGCGCGCCTTACACCACTTTGGGCAGGCGCGCGCAAGTCGAAGAGTTCCGGAAAATGAAGGCCTAGAGATGGAGCCACTTCAATAAACCGAGCCCGATCGCACCATTGATGATGAGAAAGATCGCAACGATCAGGTTGAGAAGGCGCGGCATGATCAGAATGAGCACACCCGCAATCAGCGACAGGATCGGCGAGATGTGGGCGATGGTGAGATGCATGAAAAGTCTTCCTGTGGCGTGAGGCGAATCGCCGGCGGATCATAGCGGACCCGGTTCCGCGGGTAGAGACGCGCGAGGCGGCGACGGGTTCCCTGCTTCGCGAAAACTGCCCGAAATTGCCGCGTATGCGGCAGGCCTTTTCCGGAACATCACGCGCGCCGCAGCATTGGCAACCGGTCGCGCCACTGGCGCCGGCTGAAATCAATTCGAAGGAGTTGCCCATGCGGAACAGGATTCTCGCCCTCGCAGCGCTTGGCGTCGCGCTCGGCTCGCCGATCGCGGCGCAGGCGCAAACCGGGATCACGGTGGGACGTGCGCCTGTCGTGGTCGATAGCGGCCCAACCATTGCAATCGAGCAGCGGCCGGCTTTCCGTGACTATGTCGTCGAACAACGCGTGCCCGCCTTCAGCATTCCGGATCGCGTGGTGGTCGGCGCCACCTTACCCGAGACCGGCGTCACCTATTATGACGTACCGCAACGTTTCGGCGCGACGACCTATCGCTACACCGTCGTGAACGGCGCGACCGTGCTGGTCGAGCCGCGCTCGCGCCGCATCGTCGAGGTGATGGACTAGCGCTCTCAAGCATCAACTAGATGTCCGGCGCGTCATATCAATCAGGCTGACGCGCATTGCGTAGTCGGACATCAGGCCCCGCCCGGTCTTCCCCCACCGGGCGGGGCTTTTTTGTTCCTTCGTGTCCCGGGCAAGCGAAGCGCGACCCAGGACCCAGAAGCTACGAGCACGCGGCTGCATGGGCCCCGGCTCTGCAGCGCACCGCCAAGTGGCGCTGCGCTGCGTCCGGGGCACAAGACCTATCAATCCTGGATCTTCGAGAAGTCCGCCACTGCACGCGTGGCGCTGCGGATCTCGTTGAGCAGCTTCAGGCGGTTCTCGCGCACCTTCGCATCGTCGTCGTTGACGCGCACCTTGTCGAAGAACGCATCGACCGGCGGGCGCAGCTTGGCCATCGCGCTCATCGCCGCGGCAAAGTCTTCCTTCGCGACCGCAGCGCTGGCTTCCGCCTTCACCTCGCCGATCGCCTTGGCCAGCGCCCTCTCTTCGCCGAGGCTGTAGAGCGCAGCATCAGGAGCACCGTCGAAGCTGCGCTTGTCCTTCTTCTCTTCGATGCCAAGGATATTGCTCGCGCGCTTGATGCCGGCGAGCAGGTTCTTGCCGTCGTCGGTCTCAAGGAACTTGCCGAGCGCCTCGACGCGGCGGACGATCATCAGCAGATCGTCCTGCCCGCCGAGCGCGAACACGGCGTCGACGAGATCGTGACGCGCGCCCTGCTCGCGGAGCTGCACCTTGAGACGGTCAGCGAAGAAGGCGAGCAGATCGACCGGGAGCTTCGGCGCATCCGCAGGCTTCACCGATAGGCCGGCGAGTGCGGACGCGGCCACCTTCATCAGCGACAACCGAAGCGCGTTCTCGGCAATCAAGCGAATAACGCCCAACGCCGCGCGACGCAGCGCATACGGGTCCTTCGATCCCGTCGGCCTCTCGTCGATGGCCCAGAATCCAACGAGCGTATCGATCTTGTCGGCAAGCGCGACCGCAACGCTGACCGGATCGGTCGGCACGCGATCCGCAGGCCCTTGCGGCTTGTAGTGCTCCTCGCAGGCGGCAGCGACGGACGCGTCCTCGCCTTGCGCCAGAGCGTAATACTTGCCCATCAAGCCCTGCACCTCAGGGAATTCGCCGACGACTTCGGTCAGCAAATCAGCCTTTGCGAGATGCGCAGCGCGCGTCGCCTTGGCGACATCGGCGCCGACCAGCGGCGCGATCTCGGCGGCGAGACGCTCGATGCGCTTGATGCGCACGGCCTGGGTGCCGAGCTTCTCGTGGAACACGATCTGCTCGAACTTCGGCAGGCGGTCCTCGAGCTTCGTCTTCAGGTCGGTCTCGTAGAAGAATTTCGCATCCGACAGCCGCGGTCGGATCACGCGCTCGTTGCCTGATACGATGACCTTGCCGCCGTCGGTCGCCTCGATATTGGCAGTGAGGACGAATTTGTTGGTCAGCTTCCCCGTCTTGGGATCCTTGACCACAAAGCACTTCTGGTTGTTGCGGATGGTGGCGCGGATCACCTCGTCCGGGATCGCGAGATATTCCGCTTCGAACGACCCCATCATGACGACGGGCCATTCGACGAGGCCCGACACCTCGTCCAGCAGCACCTGATCCTCGACCAGCTCGAAGCCTTGCGCAAACGTCAATTCCTTGGCGTCGGCAAAGATGATGTCCTTGCGCGCCTGCGGATCGAGAATGACCTTCGCGGCCTTCAGCTTGGCTTCGTAGTCCTCGAAGCGGCGCACGGAAATCGCGGCTGGTGCCATGAAGCGATGGCCGTAGGTGGTCTGGCCGGTCTCGATACCGTCGACCGAGAATTTCACGACATCAGGCTCTTCCGTCTCGGGCCCGAAGGTCGCGGTGATCGCGTGCAGCGGACGCACCCAGCTCAGCGAGCCTGGCTTGCCGGAGCGCGCGCCCCAGCGCATCGATTTCGGCCAGGGGAAGGTACGGATGATGACGGGCAGGATTTCCGCGAGCACGTCGATCGCATCACGCCCGGCCTTCTCGATCAGCGCGATGTAGAAATCGCCCTTGGGGTCGCGCTGGATCTTGGCCTCATCCAGCGACTTCAGACCTGTCGCTTTCAGAAAGCCCTGCACGGCGGCATCGGGGCCGCCGACCTTCGGTCCACGGCGTTCGGTCTTCAGGTCAGGCTGGCGCGCAGGAATGCCGTGCACGGTAAGCGCAAGACGGCGCGGCGTCGCGAAGGCCTTTGCGCCCTCATAGACGAGGCCTTCGGCGACGAGCTTCTCGGTGACCAGGCGGCGCAGATCGTCGGCCGCCTTGGCCTGCATGCGCGCGGGGATTTCTTCCGAGAACAGTTCAAGCAAAAGATCGGGCATCAGGCCGCTCCGCCCGCTTCGGTATGGATCCAGGCTTCGCCACAGGCCTTGGCCAGCTCACGCACGCGAAGAATGTAGCTCTGCCGCTCGGTCACCGAGATCACGCCGCGCGCGTCCAAAAGGTTGAAGACGTGGCTCGCCTTGATGCACTGGTCATAGGCCGGCAGCGCCATCAGATGCGCCTCGCGCTTGTCATCCTTCCAGCCTGCATCGAGATATTTCCGGCAGGCCGCTTCCGCCATCTTGAACTGCTCGAACAGCATCGCGGTGTCGGCGACTTCGAAATTGTGCTTCGAATATTCCCGCTCGGCCTGCAGGAAGACATCGCCATACGTCACCTTGGCGTCACCCTCGCGGCCATTAAAATTGAGGTCGTAGACGCGATCGACGCCCTGCACATACATCGCGAGGCGCTCGAGCCCGTAGGTGAGCTCGCCCGCAACCGGCGCGCATTCAAAACCCGCGACCTGCTGGAAATAGGTGAACTGGCTGACTTCCATTCCGTCGCACCAGCACTCCCACCCCAGGCCCCAGGCGCCCAGCGTCGGGCTCTCCCAATCGTCCTCGACGAAGCGGATGTCGTGCACGGCGGAATCGATGCCGATCGCGGCGAGCGACTTCAGGTACAGCTCCTGAAGGTTCGGCGGCGACGGCTTCATGATCACCTGGAACTGGTAGTAGTGCTGCATCCGGTTCGGATTCTCGCCGTAGCGGCCGTCCTTGGGCCGGCGAGAGGGCTGCACATAGGCGGCATTCCAGGGCTTTGGCCCGAGCGCGCGCAAGGTGGTCGCCGGATGGAAGGTCCCCGCGCCCATCTCCATGTCGTAGGGCTGCAGGATCACGCAGCCCTGCTCGGCCCAGAACCGCTGGAGCGCGAGGATAAAACCCTGGAACGAGCGTTCCGGGCGCATATGGGCGGGCAATGAGGCGTCCATCGTCAGATCAGGCTCTCGCGGGGGGTTTTGAATCGCGCGGGACCGTATCGACGGCGGGGGTGGGAATCAAGGCAAAGGGGCGCTTCTTACCTCTCCCGCTTGCGGGAGAGGTCGCGCCGAAGGCGCGGGTGAGGGCTCTGTCCTCTGGGGCGGTCTCGCCCCGCGGAGATACCCCCTCCCCAACCCTCCCCCGCAAGCGGGAGAGGGGGCGCACCGTGCGTGCGGAGAGAGCTAACCCGGGCGATACGCTCCGGTCACGGGGTCACGCTTCAACGTCTGGATATTCCCCATATGGGCGGCCTCGGCGACGCGCGAGAGGCGCATCTCCTCCAGCTCCTGGTTGATCCGGACAGCGGTCTTGTAGGCCCAGCGGACCACGGCAAGCCCGCCCAGGACGCCCGCGAAAGCGACGAACGGCGGCATCGGTCGATCCTTGTTCACAATGCTCAGCCCCCACGCACATTCTTGCGCAGACCGGGCCCCGCCGCAATTGGCTCGGGTCGGACCAAATGGCGCGGGAGGGCCTTTGCCTAGAACCCGAATTTCGCCCAAATCGCCCGCGTCTCGACCGCCGAGATCAGCTCGTCGGGCAGCCCAGCCATTGATTCCAGGGCCGAAAGCTGGCCCGCGCCGGGCGATTTCCGCCCCAACAGACCGGACAGCAGGCCGGTCGGCTGCGCAATCACAGGGGTGAGAACCTTCTCGCCGTAGCGGGCACGAAGAGTTGAGCGGATATCGCCGATGCCGTCGGCGAGCCCGAGTGCGATCGACGTCTCGCCGGCCCAGTACTCGCCGGTGAACAGGCTGTCGTCCGCACCCTTCAACCGCGCGCCGCGGCTCTCCTTCACCAAGGCGATGAAGATCTGGTGGATCTCGCGCTGAAGCGCCTTCAGCTTGGCGACGTCGTCGGGGTTTTCGGGCAGGAACGGATCGAGCATCGCCTTGTGGGCGCCGGCCGTGTAGAGGCGCCGCTCGATGCCGAGCCGCTTGATCGCCTCCTGGAAGCCGAAGCTGCCGCCGACCACGCCGATCGAGCCGAGGATCGAGGACGGATCGCAGAAAATCTCGTCGCCCGCGCAGGCGATCATGTAGCCGCCGGAGGCCGCGACGTCCTCGACGAACACCAGCACGGGCAGCTTCTTCTCCGCCGCGAGCTGCTTGATGCGCAGATAGATCTGGCGCGACTGCACCGGCGAGCCGCCGGGCGAATTGATCACCAGCGCCACCGCCTTGGCGTTGCGGACCGAAAAGGCCCGCTCCAGCACCCGCGCGACGCCCGCCAGCGTCATGCCCGGACGCAGCGGCGTCACCGCGCCGATGACGCCGGACAGCCGCACCACCGGCACCACCGCAGCACCGGGGCGGAAGCGCGCCGGCAGATATTGCATGAGCTTGTCGGCCAGGCCGGAATTTTCGCGATCGTTCAATTGTTCGGCCATGCCCTTACCTCTGGTTAATCATTTCTTATCACGCGACTGTCATTGAAAGTGCCTGGAACGTGTTTTGCAGTTTGCCCGTAGGGAAGCTGCAATGAGGCAGCGGAGGAAGCGACATGAAGGTCTATCTGCTGTTGATGCTGATCGGCGCGCTTTTCACGGCGATTCGCTTTACGTCCCAGCCGGAACAGCAGTCGAAATCGCTTCCCCAATAAGCCGTCACGGCTCCGCCAGCGGCAAGACCGCTCTCCCCTCCAGAATAGTCCTCACCTCTTTTTTGGGCACGTGTGACTCATCATTGAGCATGAGGCCCGGCAGCAATCGCGTCGGCGCCCGTCCTCCCTTGACCGCGCGCACCAGCACTCGGATCGCAGGACGTCCCGCTTCGCCATGAATCGGCAGGACCGACACGCTGCCGAAGCCGCGTGACAGCGCTGCCAAAACCTCCGCGATTCCATCCGCACGCCAGATCAGGGTCAGCACGCCATTCGATCGAAGGATGCGACGCGCCGCATGCACCCACGCATTGAGCGTCTCCTCGGTCGCGACATGCGCGGTGTGACGCGCCTGGTCCGGCGAGCCACGGTGCCGCGTAGAATCGTTGAATGGCGGGTTCATCAACACGCAGTCGGCGCTGTCGGGCATGAGCCCGTGTGCCGCAAAAGCCTGCGCATCCGCCGTGACGTCGAGCACAATCACCTCCGCGGCAATCGCATTCGTGGCCGCATTGGCGCGCGCGAGCCCGGCCAGTTCCGGATCGATCTCGATGAGACGGAGGTCAATCCCGGCCACGCGCCGGGCTAGCGCCAGCCCGGCCGTACCGATGCCGGCGCCGAGATCGACAACACGGTCGCCTTTTTGGGCCCCGGTCGCAGCCGCAAGCAGGATGGCGTCGTGCCCGGCGCGATGGCCGGCTCGCTTCTGCCTCAGGAGCAGCTGCCCGCCGAGAAAGGCGTCCTCGGTGAGATCTGTGACGACGTCAATCATCGCCGCGCAGTTCGTGGCTGAGGCCGGCCTCGGTCAGGAGTTGCCGGGCCTCGATGGCGTCGTCCTCATGGACCAGGATCCGTCGCGGCAGGACGCCGAGCGAGCCCTCGATGATGCTCATATTCTGGTCCAGCACCAGATGATGGATGTTGGCGCCGTCGAGCAGCGCGCCGATCGCCGACACCAGCACGATATCGTTGGTCCGAACCAGTTCACGCAAACGAGCCTCCTGCCTGAAAAGGGTGAGCGGCAAATGTCAATGGTTCCACAGGCCTTGCCGCATCCCCGTCCAGTTTCTATTGTCTTTCCATCAGAATAGCCCCTCCGGGGCAAATATTGGAGACCGGCGTGGCCGTCATCGTACCTTTCGAAACTCCCGGCGCGTCGATCGAAGAGCTGGTTGCCCTTGTCGCCCCTGATATGGAGCGCGTCAACGCCACGATCCTGTCGCGCACCGGGTCGGACGTGACCATGATCCCGGAGGTCGCCAACCATCTGATCTCCTCCGGCGGCAAGCGCCTGCGGCCGATGCTCACGCTCGCCATGGCCAATCTGGCCGGCTACACCGGCGACGGCCACATCAAGCTGGCTGCCTCCGTCGAGTTCATGCACACCGCGACCCTGCTCCACGACGACGTCGTCGACGAGAGCGAGATGCGCCGCGGCAAGCTGTCGGCACGTATGCTCTGGGGCAACGAGGCCAGCGTGCTGGTCGGCGACTTCCTGCTCGGCCAGGCCTTCCGCATGATGGTCGAGGTCGGCTCGCTGCGCGCGCTCGACATCCTCTCCGCGGCCGCCGCCACCATCGCCGAGGGCGAGGTGATGCAGCTGGCCGCCGCCAAGAACACCGCGACCACCGAGGACGAATATCTCGCCGTGATCCGCGGCAAGACCGCCGAGCTGTTTGCAGCCGCCTGCGAGGTCGGCCCCGTGATCGCCAACCGTCCGAAGGCCGAGCAGACCGCCTGCCGTTCGGTCGGCATGAATCTCGGCATCGCCTTCCAGCTGGTCGACGACGTGCTCGACTATGGCGGCAAGAGCGCAAAGCTCGGCAAGAACACCGGCGATGATTTCCGCGAAGGCAAGATCACGCTGCCGGTCGTGCTCGCCTTCCGCCGCGGCAACGACACCGAGCGCGCGTTCTGGATCAAGGCGCTCGAGCGAGGCGAAATCGGCGACAGCGATCTCGACCACGCCATCGGCTTGATGAACAAGCACCGCGCGCTCGAGGACACGCTGAGCCGCGCCCAGCACTACGGTGCCATGGCCGTCGACGCGCTGGCGCTGTTCCCGTCCTCGCCGATGAAGAGCGCGCTGGAGCAGGTGGTGGCGTTCTGCCTGGCGCGGTCGCATTAGGGCTGCACGTTTTCAGCGCGCACCGCTGCGGCACTCTCGCTGTCGTCCCGGCGAAGGCCGGGACCCATACCGCGGAATCTATCGATTGCGGTCGGTAGAGGTACCGAACTAAGAATCTTCGCCAAACCGCTTCCTGTGGTTATGGGTCCCGGCCTCCGCCGGGACGACGCCTGCGAGATAGCGTCACCACGGCATCAACACCGTCATTGCGAGCGCAGCGAAGCAATCCAGAATCTTTCCGCGGAGGGACTCTGGATTGCTTCGCTACGCTCGCAATGACGGAATATGGCGCACGGCGTTCGTTCACCAATTCACATCTCAAATCGCCCCCGCCTGCCCCGTAACTTGCATTTTGCAAGCCACTCTCCTACCTTCCCGGCATGCAGCCCAAATCCCCCTCGATCCTGGAATGCCCGGTCGGCCGCGCCGTGGAGACGGTTGGCGAGTGGTGGAGCATTTTGATCCTCCGGGATGCGTTCCAGGGCTCGATGCGGTTTGACGAGTTCGAGCGCAATCTCGGCATCGCGCCTAACATCCTGTCGCGACGTCTCGCCCATCTCACCAAGACCGGCATGTTCGACCGCCGCCGCTATCACGAGCGACCGCCGCGTTACGAATATGTGCTGACGGACAAGGCGCGGGATTTCTTCCCCGTGATCGCCACGCTGCTCGCATGGGGCAACAGGCATCTCGCGCCGAAGGGCGAATCCATCCTGCTGGCGAACCGGGACGATCGCCGGCCGCTCGATCCGGTCGTGGTCGATGCCGCCGATCGGCGGCCAATCACGCTCGCCAATGCGGTGGTGATCGCAGGCCCCGGCGCGAGCCGCCTGATGCGGCGGCGGCTCACTTCGCTCAAAGCCATGAACCCGGCGATCGTGCCGGCTGGAGACTGACATGCGTCGTATCGTCGTGACGGGAATGGGCGCGGTGTCGCCGCTCGGCTGTGGTGTCGAGTTGTCCTGGCGCCGGCTGCTCGCCGGACAGAGCGGGTTGCGCACGCTACCCCAATGGTCGCAGGCGCTGCCCGCACGCATTGCCGGTCTCGTGCCCGACAAGGCCGACGATGCCGATGGCGGTTTTGACCCGGCAGAGGCCGCCGCACCAAAAGATCAGCGCAAGATGGACCGCTTCATCCTGTTTGCGCTGCTCGCAACCGCAGAAGCGGTCGCGCAAGCCAAATGGGCCCCGCAAGGTGCTGCGGCACTGGAGCGGACTGCGACCATCATCGGCTCCGGCGTCGGCGGCTTTCCGGCCATGGCAGAGGCCGTGCGTATCACCGAGCAGCGCGGCCCGCGCCGGCTCTCGCCGTTCACGATCCCCTCGTTTCTCGCCAACCTCGCCGCCGGCCACGTCTCGATCAAATACGGCTACAAGGGCGCGCTGGGCACACCGGTCACGGCGTGTGCCGCCGGCGTACAGGCGATTGGCGATGCCGCGCGCATGATCCGCGCGGGCGAAGTAGATGTCGCGATCTGCGGCGGCGCGGAAGCCTGCGTCGATATCGTCAGCCTCGGCGGCTTTGCAGCAGCACGCGCGCTGTCGAGCTCCTTCAACGACGAGCCCGCGCGCGCCTCGCGCCCGTTCGATCGCGACCGCGACGGTTTTGTCATGGGCGAAGGCGCCGGCATTCTGGTGATCGAGGAACTGGAACATGCGCGCGCGCGCGGCGCCACGCCGATCGCCGAGATCGTCGGATATGGCACCACGGCGGACGCCTATCACATGACGTCCGGTCCGCCCGACGGCGACGGCGCTCGCCGCGCCATGGAGATCGCGCTGCGGCAGGCAAACCTTGCGCCGGCGGATCTGCAGCACCTCAACGCGCACGCGACGTCGACGCCGGCCGGCGACGAGAGCGAGCTCGGCGCGATCGCTGCGCTGTTCGGCCGCGCGAAGACAATCGCGGTCAGCGCGACCAAATCGGCCACAGGCCATCTGCTCGGTGCCGCCGGTGGCCTGGAGGCGATTTTCACCGTGCTCGCCTTGCGCGACCAGATCGCGCCACCGACGCTCAATTTTGAGAACCCGGACGCAAACGCGGACGGCATCGACATTGTCGCAGGCAGCGCACGGCCGATGCCGATGCTCCACGCGATCTCCAACGGATTCGGCTTCGGCGGGGTGAACGCGAGCGTGATCCTCCGCCGCTTGGGCTAACGCGAGGACTTGCATCGCTTGTCCAGCGGCAGGCGACGGGTTACTCCAATCCCGTTCTTGTCCATTCCACCAGCCGAAGAGGATCGCGGCACGATGCTCGTTCCGCAAAGTCGCTACTATGAATCGCATGGCCTGCGGCTGCATTATGCCGATTGGGGCAATGAGGACGCGCCGTCCCTCATCCTGGTCCATGGCGGCCGCGATCACTGCCGGAGCTGGGATGCCATCGCCAGCTCGCTGCAACCGCATTTTCATGTGATCGCGCCCGATTTGCGCGGCCACGGCGATTCCGACTGGACCAAGGGCGGCAGCTACGCGCTGACGGAGTATGTCTACGATCTCGCCCAGCTCGTCCGCAGCATCGCAACGCCTCCAGTGACGCTCATCGGCCATTCGATGGGCGGCATGGTGAGTCTGATCTTTTCAGGCTCATTCCCCGAGCAGGTCACGAAGCTCGTCGTTCTCGACGGCGTGACGATGTTGCCTGATTCACCCAAGCCGCCGACGCATGAGCGCATCGGAAAATGGGTCAGCCAGCTCGACAGGCTGCACGACCGAACCCCGCGCCGCTACGCGACCCTCGAGGACGCGGCCGCGCAGATGGTGCTTCACAACAAGCGCCTCGCCCGCGACCTCGCGCTGCATCTTGCAACGCACGGCGCGCGACAGAACGACGATGGCACCTATAGCTGGAAGTTCGATCCCTATCAGCGCGCTTCCGCGCCGCACCGGCTCTGGCCGGACGACCACGTCGCGCTGTGGTCGCGCATCGCCTGTCCGACGCTGCTGCTCAATGCCGGGGAAAGTTTTCTCGCGGGCGCGCGGTCGGCCGGCCTGGAGCGCTATTTCCAGCAGGCGCGCATCAAGACCATCGCCGGTGCCGGGCACTGGCTGCAGCATGACAAGACGGATGAGGTGCTGGGTGAGATCCGGCAGTTTCTTGGGCTTGCCGGTGGCTAGCTCGGACTCGTAGCCCGGATGAAGCGCAGCGTAATCCAGGGACCGATGGCGCTGAAGCAACCCGGATTGCGCTGTGCTCCATCCGGGCTACGGCACTGCGGCAATCACGCCTAGCTCAACGTCCCCGCGTGCACCCACCAGCCGGGGTGGTCGTGCCGAATTGTCTCGGCCGCGGCATGCGCCTCAGCGGACGCGCCGTAGATCGCAAAGCACGTCGCGCCCGAGCCGGACATCCGCGCCAGCTTGACGCCGGCGGAAGAGCGCAAAGCGCCCAGCACGTCGCCGATGACAGGCTCGATGCGCAGCGCGGGGGCTTCGAGA
Source organism: Bradyrhizobium ganzhouense (assembly GCF_049949285.1). Classification (NCBI taxonomy): domain Bacteria; kingdom Pseudomonadati; phylum Pseudomonadota; class Alphaproteobacteria; order Hyphomicrobiales; family Nitrobacteraceae; genus Bradyrhizobium; species Bradyrhizobium ganzhouense. Next base: position 2,536,644 of record NZ_CP181318.1, on the reverse strand, counting down.
TCATTGGCGACGGTTTCGAGAACATCGACCCAATCGGCAATCGACCCGCCCTGCTCCGGCCAGGCCGGAGATTCGAGGACGTCAGTGGCGCCGACCAGCAATTCGCCGTTGCGCAGGCCCAACTCCTGGAACACGTCCTTGGTCGCAACCGGCACGCGCGGATTGACCATCACGCAGGGCATGCTCGGCAATGCCAGCGGCAGCAATTGCTCGCCCACGCCGGTCATGTCGCAGGCGCGCGAGAACAGGCACACGGGCACGTCGGCGCCGGTCGCGAGCGCGACCTCCCGGAGACGGGGATCATCGAGCGACAAATTGTTGAGGCGCGCGAGCAAGCGCAGCGCCGCCGCCGCATCGGCCGAACCGCCGCCGATACCGGCTGCGACCGGCAAGACCTTGTCGAGCGTGAACGCGCCGAGCTTCAAATTCGGCACCGCGTCGGCCAACAGCTTAGCGGCCTTGAATACGAGATTGTCCGATGTCTCGCCGCAGGCCGCGGCAAGCGGCCCCGTGGTCGCAAGCCTGAGCTCGCCACCCGGCTCCAGCGTGAGCCGGTCGGCACAATCGGCAAACGCAACCACACTTTCGAGATCATGATAGCCGTCGGCACGACGGCCGACCACGCGAAGGCTCAGATTGACCTTCGCGCGCCCTTCTTCAACCAACGCCGGCATCGGCGACACGCCCCCAGTTACTTGGATCAACCGCCCTTGCCGTCGTCCTTCTTCTTGTCCGCCTGCGCAGCCGAAGAGTTCGAATTGTCATCCGTCATGCCGTTGGCGATCTTGGCCTCGATCTTCGGCAGATCGTCCGGCTCGGGCTTGAGATCGCGGGCATGCGCCCACTGGAATTTTGCTTCCAGCGTGCGGCCGACACGCCAATAAGCGTCGCCGAGATGGTCGTTGATGGTCGGATCCTCGGGCTTGAGGTCGATCGCGCGCTCGAGGTTCTTCACCGCCTCTTCGTAATTGCCGATGCGGTAATAGGCCCAGCCGAGGGAATCGACGATGTAGCCGTCGTCGGGCCGCTGCTCGACGGCACGCTTGATCATCTTCATGCCTTCGTCGAGGTTCACGCCCTGGTCGATCCAGGAATAGCCGAGATAGTTGAGGACATGCGGCTGGTCGGGCTGCAGCTCGAGCGCCTTCTTCATGTCGGCTTCGGCCTTGCCCCACTCCTTGGAGCGCTCCTCGCAGATGCCGCGATAGTAGTACCAGACGCTGTTGGCCTTGTCGTTGCCGGCCGGCAGCACGTCGATGCCCCGAGAATAGGTCGCGCCGCAGTCACCGAACTTCTTGCGGCCGCGCTCGAGATTGCCGAGGGCCATGATGGCTTCGAGGTCCTTGGAGTCCTCGGCGGTCACGCCCTTGAGGATCTTGATCGCCTCATCGGTGCGGTCGGCGGAATCCAGATCGATGGCGAGCTGGATCTGCGCGTTGCGCTTCAAGGGCGAGCTCGACGGCACGCGCTCATAGATCTTGATCGCCATCTGCGGCCGCTTCACCGATTCATAGAGGTCGGCGAGCGAGAGCAAGGCGAGCGGGTGACTGGGTTGGAGATAGAGCGCGAGCTGGAGATAGACCAGCGCCAGATCCTCGCCGCCGCGACGGGTCAGCGTGGCGCCGATGCCGTAGAGCGCCTCGGCAGCACCCGCCTGCGCGGAATCTACCAGCGACGGCATCTTCTTGCCGGCCTTGGTCTCGCGCAGACCTTCCACGATCAGCGGATGACGGGCCAGCTTCTTGTCGAAGGCTTCATAGATCGCGGTCGCCGAGGCGGCGTCCTTGTTGCGCGACAGCCAGCGCGCATAGGCCTCGCTGACGCGCAGCATGGAATCGTCGAGCTTGTAGGCGCGCTCGAAACGGACGCCCGCGTCCTTCTCCTTGCCGGCGTTCTCGAGGATCATGCCGGCGTGCAGATCCTTGAACAGCGGATACCATTCCGGGCCCGCCAGCTTGTCGATGGTCGCGACCGCGCCCTTGGCATCGCCCGCACCATAGGCGGCCCAGCCGGACAGCAGCGTTGCGACGAGATCGGTGATCGGTCCGCGAATCGACTGGTTGATGTTGCTTTGCGCGCTCGGATACTTCTTCAGCTTCAAATCATGCACACCGACCACGAGGCGCGCGACGCGATTTGTCTTGTCGATCGTGAGGATGCGCTCGGCGAGCTTCACCGCTTCCTCGATATCACCATCGCCGACCGAGGCGATGAACGCGCGGTCGAGCAACTCGTTGTTCTTGGGGTCGGTCCGCAGCGCGGAGCGGTAGAAGGCGGCGGCCGAGGTCGCGTCGCGCTCGACGCTGGCGTGACGGGCGGCGAGATAGCTGCCGGCGGTGGTGAGCGACTTCAGATCGTTTCGGGTCGGAAACTGCGCCGCTGTATCGGCCGGATGATCCGGCGTCTGCGCCAGCACTCCGCCCGGGACCGCCACGATCGCAGAGCCGGCAAGGGCGATGGCAGCAGCAGTCCAGCGGTTGAAACGATTTGAAAACATCAGGGCTCGCCTTGAGTTAGTAGTGCCTGGGTTTGAAGCAAAAGGCCGTCTCGCACACGAACGCGGCCGGCGACATGGGACCCGGAACCGTCGGGTCCGGACAATGCCGCTTTTGGCGCTTCGCCGCAAGGATTCGGACCGGGCGATCCCCTCCGCACACCCCAAATCGGCCAAGTAACCGTTCAAGTGACGGTCAAGAGAGCCCAAGACGCTGCTACTATGGCCTTATCGTGGCCGCGGCGGGTGGCCGCAGCCGGGTCCTCACGCGAACGTGCGCCAGCTCACGCTTTGTGACCGCGTCCTTACATCGCCTCGTAGTTCGGACCGCCGCCGCCCTCTGGAGGAACCCAGGTGATGTTGCCGTTGGGGTCCTTCACGTCGCAGGTTTTGCAGTGGACGCAGTTCTGGGCGTTGATCTGGTAGCGCGGGCTCGCGCCCTCCTCGACCCACTCATAGACGCCGGCCGGGCAATAGCGGTTCGAGGGACCGGCGAAGACGTCATGCTCGGACATCTTCTGCAGGTTCATGTCGGCCACCCGGAGATGGACCGGCTGATCTTCCTCGTGATTGGTGTTGGACAGGAACACCGAGGACAGCTTGTCGAACGAGATCTTGCCGTCCGGCTTCGGATAGTTCTTGGGCGCGTGTTGCTTGGCCGGATCGAGCGTCGCGCGATCGGGCTTGGCATGCGATTGCGTGCCGAACAGCGAGGTGCCGAACAGCGTGTTGAACCACATGTCGAAGCCGCCGAGCGCGACGCCAAGCACGGTGCCGAACTTCGACCACAGCGGCTTGACGTTGCGGACCAGGAACAGATCCTTGCCGACCGGCGAGGACCGCCAGGCGTTCTCGTAGTCGACGATCTCGTCGTTGGCGCGATCGGCCGCGATCGCGGCTGCAACATGTTCAGCGGCGAGCATGCCGGTGCCCATCGCGTTGTGCACGCCCTTGATGCGGGGAACGTTGACGAAGCCGGCCGCGCAGCCGATCAGCGCGCCGCCGGGGAAGCTCAGCTTCGGCACCGACTGGTAGCCGCCCTCGGTGATGGCGCGCGCGCCATAGGCAAGCCGCTTGGCACCTTCGAAAGTGCCGCGGATCGACGGATGAGTCTTGAAGCGCTGGAACTCGTCGAATGGCGACAGGTACGGATCGTCGTAGTTCAGATGCACGACGAAGCCGACGGCGACGAGGTTGTCGTCGTAATGATAGAGGAACGAACCACCGCCGGTCTTCAGGTCGAGCGGCCAGCCGAAGGAATGCTGGATCAGGCCCTTCTGGTGCTTGGCGGGATCGATCTGCCAGACTTCCTTCAGGCCGATGCCGAACTTCGCCGGCTCGCTCTTGGCATCGAGCGCGAACTTGGCGATCAGCTGCTTGGTCAGGCTGCCGCGTGCGCCTTCGGCGAACAGCGTGTACTTGCCGAGCAACTCCATGCCGCGGGTGAAGGAATCCTTCGGCTTGCCGTCGCGGCCGATGCCCATGTCGCCGGTGGCGATGCCCTTCACCGCGCCCTTTTCGTCATAGAGCACTTCGGCGGCGGCAAAGCCCGGATAGATCTCGACGCCGAGCGCCTCGGCCTTGCGCGCCAGCCAGCGGCAGACATTACCGAGCGAGCCGATATAGCAGTGATGGTTGTCCATCAGCGGCGGCATCATGAAGCCAGGCAGTTTGATCGCGGCACCCGCCGTCATCCAGTAGAAGCGGTCGTCCTTGACCTGCGTCTTCAGCGGGCAATCGGAATCTTCGCGCCAGTCCGGGATCAGCTTGTCGAGCCCGGCCGGGTCGATCACGGCGCCGGAGAGGATGTGCGCACCGACCTCGGAGCCCTTCTCCACCACGACGACGTTGAGATCGGCATTGATCTGCTTCAGCCGGATCGCCGCAGCCAGGCCAGAGGGGCCGGCGCCGACGATGACGACGTCGAATTCCATCGATTCCCGCGGGGGAAGTTCTTCGGTGCTCATCTGATCTCAGCCCTTGAGACGGTTCCTCGTCATTTGCGCTCCCTTGTTTCCGATTTTTCCGGGTAGGACAACCACGGAAATGCGTTCCGCTGGGATGCAAGGCGCCTTAAGATGAACTAATAGTCTGACTTTCCAAATGATCCCCGAGCCCGCACCCACCGTCCGAGAGCTTCTTGCCTTCTATCTGGAGGCCGGAGTCGACTGCGCGCTCGCGGAGGAACCGGTCGACCGCCTGGCGGAATTGGACGCGCCGGCGCCGGCGCCGCGCGCGGCGCCGGTCGAGGCACCGCGGCCTGTCGTCGCGCCTGCGGTGATGCGCGGCGAGGTCGCACCGGCGCCCGACGTCGCCATTTCATCGGCCCGCGAGGCCGCGCGCACCGCACCAACGCTCGAGGCCTTGCGCGAGCTCATGCAAAACTTCGAGGGCTGCGCGCTCAAGCACACTGCGACGCGGCTGGTGTTCGCCGACGGCAATCCGCAGGCGCGCATCATGTTCGTCGGCGAGGCGCCGGGCCGCGACGAGGACATCGAGGGACTGCCGTTTGTGGGGCGCAGCGGCAAGCTGCTCGACCTCATGATCGGCGCGATCGGGCTGAACCGCACCGCGGCCTACATTACCAACGTCATTCCCTGGCGGCCGCCCGGCAACCGCACGCCGACGCCGCAGGAGACGCAAATCTGCCTGCCCTTCATCCAGCGCCATATTGAGCTGGTGAACCCCGATGTGCTGGTGACGCTCGGCAATCCCTCGACGCAGACGCTGCTCTCGACCCGCGAGGGAATTATGCGCACGCGCGGACGCTGGTTCGATTACGACACCGGCCAGCGCACCATCCGCGCGCTACCGACCTTCCACCCGGCCTACCTCTTGCGCTCGCCGTCCTACAAGCGGCTGGCGTGGCAGGACTTGCGGTCGATCGCGAAGGTGCTGGCGGGCTCGTAAGGGGCGGACCGCTCCCTCCCCGTCATTGCGAGCGCAGCGAAGCAATCCAGAATCTTTCTGCGGAGGGATTCTGGATTGCTTCGTCGCAAGGGCTCCTCGCAATGACGACGGGGAGAGCTACGCGAACGGCTACGTCCCCTTCGGTCGCACGATGGCCCAGCCGATGCGCAGGAGTTGCTGGCGTCCGGTCACCAGCCACTCGAAGGCGCGCGGCACTTCCGGCACGATGCCGGGAAAGCGCGCGAGGATTTCGGGCGGCGGGGTGCCGGCGGTATCTGCGGCGCGCCAGACCACGACGCCGCCGGTCTCGCTGAATTTTGCCTGTGACATCCACGGTGTCCGCGCGGGTGCGGCGTCGATGAACAGATGCGGCCGGCCGGAGTGCAGCGCGATCAGGCTCGCAAGCTCGGTTTCACCTGCGACCGCGCGCAGGCGATGGTTGGTGCGGCGGGCAAAGCTGTCATCGAAGAAGTCCGAGATCGCACGCGCCGGCATCGATGTCGCGATCTCGCCGGTGCCGCTCCAGGGCAGGAACAGCACGGCCAGCACGACGCCGGCGGCGGGCGCCACGATGGCCGCTAGCCACACCGTGCGCAGCATGCGGGCGCGGCGCATCGCGATGAGATCGCCGGCCACCACGACCACGGCGAGGCCGGACATGACCAGCACCACGCCGGCGCCACCGACGACGGTATCTAACCCGAACAGGCCGGAGATCAGGACCGCGCCAATCAACGGGGCCAGCGCGAAGAAATAGACGAAGTTGCGCGCGAGCGGCTCGACCGGCGGCCGGTAGATGATCGGCGCCTCCTCGCTCTTGCCGGCAAACAGGGGCGTGTTGAGGAAGGTCAGCACCGGGACTGCCACCGCACCGAGCACGAGCCCTCCGAGCAGCCAGGCGCCGTGGATCGCGCGGGCACCGAGGTCGGCAATTTGCGGCAGGGGCAGCAGCACAAGGGTCTCGGCGCGCATCAGCCAGACGACATAGGGCAACGCCAGCACAGCGACGACGACAAGCGCGAACAGCGGATCGAGCGCGCGCAACGTCCGGCGGCCGCCGGCGGTCGCGAGCGCGAAGATGACGAGCAATGAGAGCAGGAAGATCGCGGCCGGCGTGGTCAGGAGCAGCAGGCCGGCCTCGATCGACCACGCGAACCAGGCATTGCCGCGGCGCTGGCCGATGATCTGCCAGGAATGCAGCAGCAACAGCGCCCAGAGCGGCCGCGCCAGCACCAGGGGGCCGAAGTCGAGCGCGGACGAGGAGAAGGCCAGCACCGTCATGGTCAGAAGCACGGCGAGCACCGCTTGCTGCGTGCCGACCACGGCGCGCGCCAGGTGATAGAGCGTGATGAAGGTCGCGATCTCGCAGAGCTCGGCCAGCACATAGACACCGAACATGTGGCCGCCGGCGGCGCGATAGGCGATGTCGGCAAGCCAGACCGACAGCGGCGGGCCAAGATCAGTGCCGACCTGGTACTCGCGGCCGAAGGCCAGCAGGGTCGCAAGGCTGCCGGGCGGGCTGCGATAGAACAAGAGCGCCACCAGCAGCCACATCGCAGCCTGCGAGAGCACGGCAATCCAGACGATCAGGCGCGGCCGGGCGCGAATGAGCTCGATGACCAGAGAGGTAAACCGCATGCAACGCCCGCAAGATGCAGCCAACCCGTCCAGCCGGCCCTATTCGCTCACATCTGTTTTGATAAAGGGCACTACGCGTCGTGGCAACGACAGTCTGCGCTAGAGGCCTGCCGAAGCATCGATTTCAACTGTGGTCTCTACCTCCACCTCCACCTCGACCTCGCTGACCTCGAACAGGTCCCGCACCGGCTCGACGGTCCAGGGCATGTGCTTGGCGCGGGCGGCGGCGACGGGGGCGAAGAAGCTGCGGTGATGGACGGTGGGGCCGAGGCGATTGAGCGCGTCGAGATGGTCAGGCACGCCGTAGCCCTTGTGCTGCTCAAAACCGTAGCCTGGGCAGTCCTGCGCCAGCGCGCACATCAGCCGGTCGCGCGTCACCTTGGCGACGATGGAGGCCGCCGCGATCGACAGCACGATGCCGTCGCCGCCGATCACGGCCTCGCAGTGGCATGCGGTATCGAGCCGGTCGCGGCCGTCGACGAAGACGTGCTTCGGCGCCTCGGGCAACGCGACCACCGCGCGCTTCAGCGCCCAGAGCGAGGCGCGCAGGATGTTGTCGCGGTCGATCCGCGCGGGCGAGGCGACGGCGACCGAGACCTGCGCAGTCGCGCAGATCTTGTCGAACAGTTTTTCGCGCTCCTCCGCCGTCAGCCGCTTGGAATCGTCGATGCCGCGCGGGATGCGGTCGGGATCGAGAATCACCGCGGCCGCCACCACGGGGCCGGCGAGCGGTCCGCGGCCGGCCTCGTCGCAGCCTGCGATCGGCCAGATGCCGCGCTTGATTAGCACGCGCTCGCGACGGAAGCTTGCCTTCGCGGGCGTGGCCTTCTTGGCAGCGTCCTTCTTTGACGCGTCGTTGGCTGGTGTCTTGGCGGACTTGTCCCGAATCATGGCTGGGATCGTGCGCAAGCAGCAGCTCTCGCGCAACCGGGAACCCCGGCGAATTCCCGTTATTCAGGCAGGCCGGATCAGTCCGCCAGATGCACCCGCCGGTCGTCGCCGACCTCGATGCCAGGCGCGACGACGACCTCCCAGGGATGGCCATCGGGATCGGCAAAATAGCCCGAATAGCCGCCGTAATCCGTCTCGTGCGCAGCCTTCAGCAGCGTTGCGCCCTTGCCGAGCGCAAACGCGAGCACCGTGTCGACCTCCTCGCGCGTCGCGCAGTTCCAAGCGAGTGTGACGCCGCGGAAGGTTGTGGGCCTCGGACTGTCGGGCAGCTTGGCGTCGGCTGCGAGTTGATCCCAGGGAAACAGGCCGAGCACCGGGCCGCCGGTGTCGAAGAACGCAACGGCCTCGCCCGTCGCCTTCAGCCGGCGCGAAAAACCGAGCGCGTCGTAGAAGGCGATGCTGGCGCGGATGTCGCTGACGCCAAGCGTGATCACCGTGAGCCGTGGTACTGGAGCCGACAATTCCCTACTCATCACTCATCTCGTACGCTCCGCGCCCTAGAACAGGCTGAGCTGCTCGCCGTTCTGTTTCGGCCGGGCAAAATGATCCGTGGTCAGCTTCGCGCGGCGCTTGTTGAGCCCGAGCCGGTCGCAGGCGATCTCGAAGCGGCGGCCGATGGTCCAGGCCATAGGCCCGGTGCCCTTCATCCGCTCGCCCCATTTGGCATCGTAGTCGCGGCCGCCGCGCATGTCGCGGATGAGCGTGAAGACGTGCCGATAGCGGTCCGGATAATTGGCCATCAGCCATTCGCGGAAGAGATCGCGGACCTCGAGCGGCAGCCGCAGCAGCACGTAGGAGGCTTCCTTCACGCCGGCATGGGCAGCCGCATCGAGAATGCGCTCAATCTCGGAATCGTTCAGCGCGGGGATCACGGGCGCGACCATCACGGTGGTCGGAATGCCGGCGTCCGAGAGCTGCTTCAGCGCCTCCAGCCGCTTCGGCGGCGTCGAGGCGCGCGGCTCCATGGTGCGCGCGAGTTTTGGGTCGAGCGACGTCACCGAGATCGCGACCTTGGCGAGATTGCGCTTGGCCATGCGCGCGAGAATGTCGATATCGCGCACGACAAGCGCGGACTTGGTGACGATGCCGACGGGATGGCCGGCGCGCTCCAGCACCTCGAGAATGCCGCGCATGATTTTGCGCTCGCGCTCGATCGGCTGGTAGGGATCGGTGTTGGTGCCGATCGCGATCATCCGCGGTTCGTAGCCGGGCGCGGCAAGCTCCTTCTCGAGCAGTGAAGGCGCCTCGGGCTTGACGAACAATTTCGACTCGAAGTCGAGCCCCGGCGACAGGCCGAGATAGGCGTGCGTCGGCCGCGCGAAGCAATAGACGCAACCGTGCTCGCAGCCACGATAGGGATTGATCGAGCGATCGAAGCCGATGTCGGGGGAGTCGTTGCGGGTGATCACCTTGCGCGAGGTGTCCACTGCAACACTGGTCTTGAACGGCGGCAGCTCTTCCAGGCTCTGCCAGCCGTCGTCGAAGGCAACCCGCGCCTCGGCCTCAAAGCGGCCGCTGGCGTTGGACTGTGCGCCACGCCCTCGCCTGCGCACGCGGTCGATGGCGACGCCAAGCTCGGGGAAATCAGAAGGCGCACCCGCCGGCTCGGAGGGCGCCGTGACCGGCGGGTGCTTGAGAGCAGAAGAAGAAGCTGGACTCATGAAGCCAAGATAGCACGCAAACGGAACAAATCAAGAACAAGAATGAAAAACGCGAAAACAACCCCATGCACAGTAGAGCTGCCCAAACTTCGCGCGCTGACCTTTGACCTCCCGCAACACCCCGTGAACCCGATCCCGCTTGATGCGGCTGAAGGATCGATCTCGCCGGAACTCGGTTGATGACGATCCCGGGTGAAGGTCGGCATGAATATGACAAATCAACAACAATCGGCTGCTCCGAGCAGCGACCTCGATCTCCTTGATCGCTACTGGCGCGCCGCGAACTATCTCTCCGTCGGGCAGATTTATCTCCTCGACAATCCGCTGCTGCGCGAGCCGTTGCGGCCCGAGCACATCAAGCCGCGTCTGCTCGGCCATTGGGGCACGACGCCGGGGCTGAACTTCATCTACGCCCACCTCAACCGCGTCATTTGCGCGCAGGATCTCAGCGTGCTCTATGTCTGCGGTCCCGGCCATGGCGGCCCGGGCATGGTCGCCAACACCTATCTGGAAGGCAGCTACAGCGAGATCTATCCAGACATCCCGTGCGATGCGGACGGATTGCGCAAGCTGTTCAGGCAGTTCTCCTTCCCCGGCGGCATCCCGAGCCATGCGGCGCCGGAAACGCCGGGCTCGATCCACGAAGGCGGCGAGCTCGGCTATGCGCTGGTGCACGCCTATGGCGCGGCATTCGACAATCCCGATCTGATCGTCGCGTGCGTCGTCGGCGATGGCGAGGCCGAGACCGGTCCGCTCGCGGCGTCCTGGCACTCCAACAAGTTCCTCAACCCCGCCCATGACGGCGCGGTGCTGCCGATCCTGCATCTCAACGGCTACAAGATCGCCAATCCGACCGTGCTCGGCCGGATGCCGGACAGCGAGATCCGCGATCTCTTTCGCGGGTTCGGCCACGAGCCGCTGTTCGTCGAGGGCGACGATCCCAAATTGATGCACCGGGCGATGGCCGATGCGCTCGATGTTGCGTTCGCCAGCATCCGCTCGATCCAGCAGCACGCCCGCGACGGACGCAAAAGCGTCGAGCGGCCGCGCTGGCCGATGATCGTGCTGCGCAGCCCGAAGGGCTGGACCGGCCCGAAGGAAGTCGACGGCAAGAAAGTCGAAGGATTTTGGCGCGCGCATCAGGTTCCGGTCGCGAGCTGCCGCGAGAACCCCGCGCATCTGAAGATTCTTGAGGACTGGATGCGCAGCTACGAGCCGGACAAATTGTTCGACGCGAACGGTGCGCTGATTCCGGAGCTAAGGGCGATCGCGCCCGAAGGTAACAGGCGCATGGGCGCCAACCCGCACGCCAATGGCGGGCTGTTGAAGAAAGAGCTGAAGCTGCCCGAATTCCGCAGCTTCGCCGTCGAGGTGCCGCGACCCGGAGGCGTCACCGGAGAAGCAACGCGCGAACTCGGAAAATTCCTGCGCGATGTCATCCGCCTCAACGCGCAAGAGCGCAATTTTCGCCTTATGGGCCCGGACGAGACCGCATCAAACCGTCTCGACGCAGTGTTCGAGGCCACCGAACGGGTGTGGATGGAGCCGATCGAATCCTACGACGTGCATCTCGCGCAAGACGGCCGCGTGATGGAGGTCTTGAGCGAGCATCTCTGCCAGGGCTGGCTCGAAGGTTACCTGCTCACCGGACGACACGGCTTCTTCTCGTGCTACGAGGCCTTCATCCACATCGTGGATTCCATGTTCAACCAGCACGCCAAATGGCTGAAGGTGACGCGGCACCTGCCATGGCGACGACCGATCGCCTCGTTGAACTATTTGCTGACCTCGCATGTCTGGCGGCAGGACCATAACGGCTTCAGCCATCAGGACCCCGGCTTCGTCGACCTCGTCGCCAACAAGAAGGCCGATATCGTCCGCATTTATTTCCCGCCGGACACCAACACGCTGCTGTGGATCGCCGATCACTGTCTGCGAACCTATGATCGCATCAACGTCATCGTCGCCGGCAAGCAGCCGGCGCCGCAATGGTTGTCGATGCAGGACGCGGCGACGCATTGCGATGCCGGCATCGGCATCTGGACCTGGGCCGGCAACGAGGAGACCGATGGCGAGCCCGACGTCGTGATGGCCTGCGCCGGCGACGTCCCGACGCTGGAAACGCTCGCCGCTGTCGATCTGCTGCGCAAGGCGCTGCCGGATATCAAGATCCGCGTCGTCAACGTTGTCGACCTCATGACACTGCAACCGAAGGAGCAGCATCCGCATGGCCTGAGCGATCGCGACTTCGACGGCCTGTTCACGCGCGACAAGCCGGTGATCTTCGCCTATCATGGCTATCCTTACCTCATCCACCGTCTCACCTATAACCGCACCAACCATGCCGGAATGCATGTGCGTGGCTTTGCCGAGGAAGGCACCACGACGACGCCGTTCGACATGGTCGTGCTCAACGAACTCGACCGCTATCACCTCGCGATCGAGGCAATCGAGCGCGTGCCGGGGCTCGCAACCAAGGCCGCACATGTGAAGCAGCAGTTCCGCGACGCGCTGATCGAGCATTCGCGTTACGTGCGCGAGCATGGCGAGGATATGCCGGTGATCCGCGACTGGGTCTGGCCCGGCAAGGCGGGCTGACCGCATGACGGCCTCCGACGCAGTCCTCGTCCTCAATGCCGGCTCGTCGAGCATCAAGTTCGGCCTGTTCGAGATATCGGCGGCCGAACCTATCCTGCTCTGCAAGGGCCTGCTCGACGAGCACGAGGCGAAGCCAAGGCTGGTGGCCAAGAGCCCGTCGGGCGAAACGCTGTTCGAGCAGCGGAGGGAGACGTCGGACGCGGACGACGGTCATCTGTTCGCCGACGTGCTCGGCTTCATCGAGGACCACTTTGGCCAAGGGCGCTTGCGCGCCGCAGGCCATCGCATCGTGCACGGCGGTCCCGATTATTCAGGCCCGGTCGAACTGACGGACGACGTCTATGCGAGGCTGGAGGCACTCACACCCCTAGCGCCGTTGCATCAACCCCGTTGCCTGGCACCGGTCCGCGCCATCACGGCGCTCCGTCCCTCACTGACTCAGGTCGCGTGTTTCGACACCGCCTTCCATCACGGCCTTTCGCCGCCAGCGAGCCGCTTCGCCGTTCCGAGACGCTACGAGGCGCAGGGCCTGCGGCGTTACGGCTTTCACGGACTGTCGTTCGAATATGTCTCGGATCGTCTCGCCCACATTGCACCGGAGCTTGCCGCCAAAAGAACCGTCATCGCCCATCTCGGCAATGGCGCGAGCCTCTGCGCATTGCGCGATGGCCGCAGCGTCGACACCACGATGGGACTGACGCCGCTCGATGGTCTCGTGATGGGTACGCGCTGCGGCACCATCGATCCCGGCGTGCTGCTCTACCTGCTGCAGCACGAGAAAATGACCGTCGAGGATTTGCAGCACCTGCTTTATCACGAGTCAGGCCTGCTCGGCGTTTCCGGCGTCTCGGCGGACATGCGCACGCTGCTCGCGAGCGGTGAGGCTTCGGCGCGGGAGGCCGTGGATCTCTTCACCTTCCGCGCGGCGCAGGAGATCGTGGTGATGGCGAACACGCTGGGCGGACTGGACTGTCTCGTCTTCACCGGCGGCATCGGCGAGCATGCCAAGGAGATCCGAGGCGCGATCGGCGAGCGGCTCGCCTGGCTCGGCGTACGCATCGATTCTGCCGCAAATGATGCCGCGCGCGAGCGCATCAATGCCGGCGACAGTGCGGTCGATGTGTTCGTGATTCCGACCAACGAGGAGCTGACGATCGCGTTGCATTGCGCCGCGGTGCTGCGAACTCCGGAGACAGTATCATAGGGTGGGCAAAGCGACTTGTCCGTCGTAGCTCGAAGAGCGAAGGCGGAAGCGTGCCCACCAATTCTGTTTTAGGATCGATAGGTGGTGGGCACGGCGCAAATCCGCCTTGGCTCACCCTACGATACTGGTCTCGCGGAGAAATAGGGCACAACAACAGCTCAGCGCTCAGTGAATGCCGGCAAAAATCTGGATGCAGCCAATCACGACCTCGATCACGATCAGCACCACCACCGCGATCTCGAGGCGCAGCGAGCGCTGGGTGTCGATGATGTCGGTCAGCGCATCGGCTGTCTCCGCGACGACCGTAAGCTTGCGCTCGAGCGTGTCGAGGCGCTCCTTCAGCTCGTACTCGTCTTCGAGACGCGCATAGAGCCGGTCGAGCTGCGGCTTTTCCCAGAGCGCATCGGGCTTCTCGGCAACCGCAACGCGGCCGGCGACGCGCTGCTGGACCAGCAGCGCGTTGCCGATGAGTTGCAGGATGCCCCTGCGCCGCCGCGACGTCCTGCCTTTCTCGGCGAGCTCGCGCGCAAAGGGCTCGATGACGTCGAAGACCGCAGCGACGCGCCGCTCGTCGCGCGCCAGCGACGTGCTCTTGGCGAGTGCGTCCGCGATCAGCAGCAGCCGTTCGTCGGAAAATTTGGAGAGGTTGATCGGTCCGCCGGGCTGGATCGCCTCGGCGTTTTCATCCTTGCAGAGCTGTGCCTGGGCCGTCTCCTCTTCATGAGGGCTGAGCTCACCCGTCACGCGGGACTTCAGGCTGTCGAGCAGCACCTTCTCCTCAGACGGAAGAAGGCCGATCAACACCACAACACCATAACGAAAGATCACGACGAGGCCGGCGTGGACGCGAAAGGCAGCGGGCGTGGAGGAGACCGCTGGACCGATCTCGAGCCCCGACGGATTGATGCGCTCGCCCAGCATCACGGCGCGGATCCGCAAGGTCGGCGCAGCGTCCGGTTTCGGCGAAACAGGCGTCGCGGCAATGGGAAGCTGATCGACGTTCATTGGACACATCTCGTTCTGCGCAACGGCGGTTGCCCGTTTTCCCATCGGACGGGAACAGCGCCGTCACCCCAAAGATATCGGCGGAGAAACGCCCCGTTTGAAGCTCATGACACCCAAATTCGCCGAAACTTTCGGCAAGATGAGCACCCTGACCACGACATATTCGGCTGCGATGGGCGCCCGCCGGTTTACCATCGCACGCCGACGCACCGCCGAAAAGTTGCACTCGGCACCGCAGCGTGTTTATGACAACATCATAACGAGCTACGCTTCTCCCGAATTGCGGACATCGAAGTCTCAATCATGCTGAGCGTCATCATTCCGACCGAAGGCGTCGAGCAGACCGCGGTCGCAACGCTGGCCGCGCTGGTCCCCGGTGCCGCGGCCGGCATCATCAAGGAAGTTCTGCTGGTCGACGGCACAGGCAACGGCGTCATCGAGCGCGTTGCCGACGTCGCCGGCTGCCGCTTCATCGGCTGCGAGGGATCTTCGCAAGGCGCAGCGCTGGCCGCCGGCGCGCTCCAGGCGCGTTCGCCCTGGCTGATGTTTCTCCCCGCCGGCGCGGTGCTGGACACCGGCTGGATCGAGGAGACCACCCAGTTCATCCAGGCCGTCGCGGCCAGCGGCCGGGATCGTGCGGCCGTGTTCCGCTATGCCCGCTCGCCTTACGCCGATACCGGCTTCCGCGACGTCCTGTGGTCCGTGGCGCGCAAGCTGGTCGGCCCCCTCGGCGATCAGGGGCTTTTGATCGCGCGTGATCATTACGACCGGATCGGCGGCTATCCGCCCCAGGCCCGCCGGTCGGAGGCACGGCTGCTCAGGCGGCTCGGCCGCTCCTCCCGGACGATGCTCCGCAGCCGGATCGTCATGGTCGCGTGAGGCCACCTGATACTTGCCAAAGTCAAATAATTATTTGACAATGGCAATTATTGAGGTGTCCCATGCCAATCGACGGTACCGACGACCAGATCGCGGCGGTTCGCGCCTTCAACCGCTTCTATACCCGCAAGCTCGGCGTGCTCGACCAGCATCTGGGAAACAGCCCGTTTTCGCTCAGCGAGGCACGCGTGCTCTATGAGCTCGCGCATCGCGACGACCTTGCGGCCAAAGAGATCGGAAACGAGCTCGGTCTCGATCCCGGCTATCTCAGCCGCATCGTCCAAAACTTCGACGAGAAGGGGCTGATCACGCGAACGCCCCTGCCGGCAGATCGCAGGCAATACCAGCTCAGCCTCACCGCCAAGGGCCGCCAGGCCTTCGCCAAGCTGAGCCTGAGCTCGCAAAACGAGGTTGCCGCCATGCTCGCTCAGCTTTCCGCCGGCGATGCAACGCGGCTCACACAAGCCATGATAACCATCGAGGCCGTGCTGGAGCAACGTCGAGACCAGCCCGCTTCCGTCGTGCTGCGCAGCCATCGCATCGGCGACATGGGCTGGGTCATCTCCAAGCAAGCAGCCGCCTATGCTGCGGACTACAACTGGGATTTCAGCTACGAGGCGCTGGTCGCCGAGATCTGCGCACAGTTCATCAGGAATTACGACGCCGCGCGCGAGCACTGTTGGATCGCGGAAGTCGGTGGCGAGCCTGTCGGCTCGATCTTTCTGGTCAAGGCCACGGACGAGATCGCAAAACTCCGCCTGTTGCAGGTGGAGAAGAAGGCGCGTGGGCTCGGTGTCGGCCGCGCGCTGGTCGAGCAATGCATCCAGGGTGCGCGCGAGCGGGGCTATCGCCGCATGACGCTATGGACGCAGAGCATTCTGGTGGCCGCGCGCGGCATCTATCAGAGCGCAGGGTTCAAGCTGGTGAAGGAAGAGAAGCACCACAGTTTTGGTGCCGATCTTGTCGGGGAGACGTGGGAGCGGGATCTGTAGCTGCGCGATGCGGTACAGATTGCGGAGCGATGCGCATGAATGCGCCCTCTCCCCTTGCGGGAGAGGGCATCTCCGCTGGAAGATGCGAACTCACTTGGGTGAGGGGTATCTCTCCGCAGGTATTGATGCGTGCCGATAGGTACCCCTCATCCGGCGCTTCGCGCCACCTTCCCCCGCAAGGGGGGAAGGGAAGAAAGGAGTCACACCGTCGCGCCCTGCGCCTTGGGCCTGCGCAAATGCTCATCCAGCCGCGGCATGATCTCGACGAAATTACAGGGCCGCGTGCGGTAGTCGAGTTGAGCCGCGAGGATACCGTCCCAACCGTCGCGGCAGGCGCCGGGCGAACCCGGCAGGCAGAAGATGTAGGTTGCGCCCGCAACGCCCGCGGTGGCGCGGCTCTGGATCGTCGATGTGCCGATCTTGGCGTGGCTCAGCATGTGGAAGGCGATGGAGAAGCCGTCCATGCGCTTCTCGAACAGCGGCTCGATCGCCTCCGGCGTGACGTCGCGCCCGGTGAAGCCCGTGCCGCCGGTGGTGATGACGACGTCGACGCCGGCGTCGGCAACCCAGCGGCGGATGACGGCGCGGATCGCCTCGACATCATCGGTGACGATCTCGCGCGCGGCGAGGTGATGACCGGCCGCCGTGAGACGGTCGACGAGCGTCTGGCCGGACTTGTCATCGGCGAGCGCGCGCGTGTCGGAAACGGTGAGCACCGCGATGTTGAGCGGAATGAATTGTTTGGTTTCGTCGATGGAGGCCATTGCTCATTCCTCTCGTGTCCCGGACGCGCTGCAGCGTGAAACGCTGCTGCGCAGAGCCGGGACCCATTTGGAGGCTTGAGTGACCGGCAAGGTGGGCCCCGGCTCTGCAGCGCATCGCAAGAGCGCTGCGCTGCGTCCGGGGCGCGAGACCTGTGCTACGGCCCGCCGCCGCCGAACGTGTTACAGGCCTGCAGCGTGCCCTGCTGATAGCCGGTCATGAACCACTGCTTGCGTTGCGCGGCCGAGCCGTGGGTGAAGGAATCAGGCACGACACGCCCCGTGGCCTGACGCTGCAGCGTATCGTCGCCGATCGCGCTCGCCGTGGTCAGAGCGGCATCGATGTCGCCGGATTCGAGGAAGTTCGGGCGCTTCTTCGCTTCGCGATTGACCCAGACGCCCGACAGGCAGTCGGCCTGCAATTCGACCTTCACCTGAAGCGCATTGGCCTCGGCCTTGCTGCCGGCCTGCTGCTGCAGTCGCGTCACCTTCGGAATGATGCCGAGCAGGTTCTGGATGTGATGGCCGGCCTCATGCGCGATGATGTAGGCGGTGGTGAAGTTGCACGCTGACTGGCCGGAACAGCCGCGGAAGCGCGTCTCGACCTCGCGGAAGAACGCGGTGTCGAGGAAGATGGTGCGGTCCGGCGGGCAGTAGAACGGACCCATTGCCGACTCGGCCCGGCCGCAGCGGCCGCCATTGGTGGCGTTGCGGAACAGCACGACCTTCGGGCCGGTGTAGGACTGGCCGCTGGCCTGGAAGATCTCGCTCCAGCGATCGTCGATCTCTCCGAGGATGCCGGAGATCATGCTACCCATCTCGTCGGTCGGCGCGCCGCGCTTGGCCTGGGAAGACGGACGGTCGCTCTGGTAGCTCGGCGCCTGGCCGCCACCGCTGAGTATCTCGGCGCCGCCGATCAGGATGCGCGGATCGATGCCAAAGGCATAGCCGACCAGGCCGAGCACGATGATGGTGCCGATGCCGAGGCCGCCACCGCCCATCGGCAGGCCGAACCCGCCGCCGCCTCCACCGCCGCCAAATCCTCCACCACCGTCGTCGCGACGATCCTCGACGTCGTCGCTGCGGCGGAAATCATCGTAGCGCATGGCGGGCTTCCCTCAGGTCGGCGATGGCATGGCGTGGGCACGCGGAAACGCGAAAACCTCAACGCGCCACATTACCTAAAATTTCCATTGCGTTAATCAATATCCCGCTCGGCAATTATTGCCTAGTGCGACAGCGTGCGACGCAAGCAATTTTTTCCGGGGGCCATGCATTTTTTTCCGAGAGAAATCGGGTGTCTTTTGCAGCTCCAGCCAGTCCCGCAACGCGAAGAAACGCGAAACACACTGTAAAACACGGCAAATGCGCGCAGCTCATCGCGCGCAACGCGCGATGCCGGGTCTGCTCACAAAAGCAGCGGGTTAAGTCGATTTTTACTTTGCGGCTTCATTGTAACGGTCAGTCGGTTGTTTGGTCCCGCGTCGCCGACAGCGTCGCCTGAGTCAGAGTTCTTGAGTCATGGTAGTGTCGCGTCGCGGGGCGTCTGCAAGGGCGCCCCGCACAAATTTTGAGTCCGCTTCGCACAGCATCATTCTCGGTGATTGCGTCGCCGAGATGTCGAAGCTTCAGGCAGGTAGCGTCGATCTGGTGTTCGCAGATCCGCCCTACAATCTTCAGCTCAAGGGCGATCTCAAGCGCCCCGACGAATCCCATGTCGATGCCGTCAACGACGACTGGGACAAGTTCGATTCATTCTCCGCCTATGACGATTTCACCCGCGCCTGGCTGCTGGCCGCACGCCGCGCGATGAAGCCGTCGGCGACGATCTGGGTGATCGGCTCCTATCACAACATCTTCCGTGTCGGCGCGATCATGCAGGACCTCGGCTTCTGGCTCCTGAACGACATCGTCTGGCGCAAGACCAACCCGATGCCGAATTTCCGCGGCCGCCGCTTCACCAACGCGCACGAGACCATGATCTGGGCCGCGCGCGATGAAAAGGCAAAGGGCTACACCTTCAACTACGAAGCGCTGAAGGCGGCCAACGAGGACGTGCAGGCACGTTCCGACTGGCTGATCCCGCTCTGCACCGGCGAGGAACGGCTCAAGGGCGCCGACGGCAAGAAAGTGCATCCGACGCAGAAGCCGGAAGGCCTGCTCGCGCGCGTGCTGCTGTCGTCGTCGAAGCCCGGCGATCTCGTGATCGATCCTTTCAACGGCACCGGCACCACCGGCGCCGTCGCCAAGCGCCTCGGCCGCTCCTATATCGGCTTCGAGCGCGACAAGACCTACGCCAAGGCCGCTGCCGCGCGCATCGCCGCGGTCGAGCCGCTGCCGGAAGAGAGCCTCGCCCCGTTCATGACCGCGCGCGAAGCACCTCGCGTGGCGTTCTCCGAGCTGATCGAGCGCGGCATGATCATGCCCGGCACAAAACTGTTCGACGCCAAGAAGAAGCTTGGCGCGCTGGTCCGTGCCGACGGCGCCATCATGTTCGGCGACAAGGTCGGCTCGATCCACCGCATGGGTGCGGTGGCGCAGGGCGCGCAGGCCTGCAACGGCTGGACCTTCTGGCACGTCGAGACCAAGAAGGGTCTGAAGCTGATCGACGAGCTCCGCGCCGAGATTCGCGCGGGTATGTCGGCGGAATAGTCCTCCATCTCCATCGTCATTCCGGGGCTCGCGCAGCGAGAACCCGGAATCCATCGGACGACAGAACATGTTGCCCAATGGATTCCGGGCTCGCGCTGCGCGCGCCCCGGAATGACGACCGTGGGGTCGTCCGCGCAGCCATCGCCCATACGACGGCGAACGGCCTTTGTTACGCCGGCCGGTCTGCGCGGCGCGCAGATACCGCACGGCAATCTCGCCTGTTGCATCCCCCGACAGGGTTCAGGCATGAAAAAGCCGCCGCGCGGCAATGATGCTGCGTCCGCTCTCGACGACTAACCGCGTTCGCTGTGGCCACCAACACTGGAGAGACGCTCGATGCTCAAATTCTATTTCAACGGATCGCCGAACCCGACCAAGGTCGCGCTGTTCCTCGAAGAGGCTGGCCTGGCCTACGAGCCGATGAAGATCGACACCCGCAAGGGCGAGCAGTTCGCGCCGGACTATCTGAAGATCAATCCGAACGCCAAGGTGCCGGCGATCGACGACAATGGGACGATCGTTTTCGACTCAAACGCCATCCTGCTCTATCTCGCCGAGAAGACCGGAAAGTTCCTTCCCGCCAACCGCGCCGAATTGCTGTCCTGGCTGATGTTCGTGGCCACCGGCGTCGGGCCCTATTCGGGGCAGGCCGTGCACTTCAAGCATTTCGCGCCGAAGGACCAGAACCACGACTACGCCCACAACCGCTACCAGTACGAGACCGATCGCCACTACAAGATTCTCGACGGCCACCTCAAAGGCCGCAGCTACATGGTCGGCGACAGCTATTCGATCGTCGACATGGCGCTGTGGGGCTGGGCACGGATGGTGCCGTTCAAGCTCGGCGACGACGCCTTTGCGCGCTACCCCAATGTGAAGCGGCTGATCGACGATATCTCGGCGCGGCCGGCGGCTAGCCGCGCGATCGCGCTGAAGGACAAGTTCACCTTCAAGGCCGAGATGGACGACGAGGCCCGCCGCAATATGTTCGGGCACATGACGACGAAGGTGGCCTGATCACACCTTGCCACAATAAAGGCCACGCGCATGCGCGTGGCCTTTTGCTTTTTAGGCGGCGTGGACCGAGCTCAGGAATTTGGCGACTTCCTGCTTCAGGCGGTTGCTGTCTGATGATAGCGAGCGCGCCGCCGAGAGCACCTGCGAGGAGGCCGAGCCCGTGTCGGAGGCGCCGCGCTGGACGTCACCGATATTGGTCGAGACGCGCTGGGTGCCGTGCGCGGCCTGCTGGACGTTGCGGGAGATTTCCTGCGTGGCGGCGCCCTGCTCTTCCACGGCGGCGGCAACGGTCGAGGAGATTTCCGACAGCCGCTCGATGGTGCCGCTGATCTCCCTGATGGAGCCGACCGATTCTTCCGTCGCGGCCTGGATGCCGGAGACCTGCTGGGCGATCTCGCCCGTGGCTTTCGCTGTCTGCTCGGCCAGCGCCTTGACCTCGGAAGCAACCACGGCAAAGCCGCGACCGGCTTCGCCTGCCCGCGCCGCCTCGATGGTGGCATTCAGCGCCAGCAGATTGGTCTGGCCGGCGATGGTGCTGATCAGCTCGACCACGTCGCCGATACGGGCAGCCGCCTTGGAGAGCTCGCTGACGCGGGCATTGGTCTTCGTCGCCTGCCCCACGGCCTCGCTGGCGATGCGGGCGGATTCCTGCACCTGACGCGCGATCTCGGAGACCGACGAGGACAGCTCTTCGGTGGCGGACGCGACGGCCTGCACGTTGGCGGAGGCTTCCTGCGACGCGGAGGCGACCTCCGTCGACAGATCCTGGGCGCGCGTCGCGGTCGCGGTCAGCGTGCCGGCGGAGGCCTCCAGCTCGTTCGATGCCGACGACACGGTGTCGACGATTTCGCCAACCGCCTGCTCGAACTGGTCGGCGAGCCGGACCATGTCCTTCTTGCGGTCCTCGGCCTGCCGCGCCTCGATCTCGGTCTGCTCGTGACGCATCCGCTCGGTGTCGATCATGTTGTCCTTGAACACCTGGATCGCCTTGGCCATGTCCCCGATCTCGTCGGCCTTGCCGCGCGAGGGGATCTCGACCGCAAGATCGCCGCCGGCGAGCAGCCCCATCGCCCGCGTCATCGAGGTCAGTGGCCCGACGATGCTGCGGGCGATCAGGACAGCCACGATCAATCCGAACAGGGTGGCCACCCCGCCCACGATCTCCTGCACCGACGTCGTGCTGTCGATCACGGCTTCGGCCTGGCTGCGCGAGTCCTTGTAATCCTTCTTCAGGGCGGTCTCGGCAACCTTGAGCTTGCCGATGCTCTCGACGATGAGGGGCGCGAGGTTCTTGTGGTAGATCTCGTCGGCCTGGAGCATCGCGGCGGATGTCGTCTCGAACGCGGATTTGTAGATTCCGAGCGAGGTTTTCACTGGCATGATGGTGGCGCGCAATTCCGTCGCCTGCGGGCTCTTCTCGAGCGCGGCGAGCCGTTGCGCCGCCCTGTCCGCATTCGTCCTGAAATTCGCCGGCCCCTTGGTGTCGCGCAGGGCCAGGAAACGCCAGTTTGCGATCTGAACCAGAAGCAGCCTGGATTCGAGGTCCGCGACGAGGGCTGCGGTGTCTTCGTCGGCCGATGCGCGCGCCGCATCGACCAGCTTGCCCATCTTGACGGTCAGCTCGTCGCCGCTCGGCAGCAGCGTCGCTTTGCCGGTCCGCGCCTCGTTGACGGCGTCGCCGAGATTGTCGCGCAGGGTCTTCATCTTGGCGATGTCGTCGATGAGGCCGTTGTAGAGATTTCGCCGCTCCTCGGACAGCGTCCCCTTGGCGCCGACCTTCAGCAGCTCGGTCGCAGCCGCCTCCCGTTCCGAGGCCTCCCTCATTGCGGGTTCATTGGCGTCATAGATATAGCGAAGGTTGGCCCGCTGGATTGCCTGGAGATGGGTCGAGATCTCCAGCACCCGCGCCGTGCTGTCCGAAAATGCCGAGGCCTTGGCGACCTGGTCCTGCACGGACCGCAAATTCCAGACGGCCACCACCGCCATCACGAGACCAACCACGACCAGCGCCATGAAGCCTGCGTACAGGCGCCCCCTGATCCGCAAACGAAACTTCGGCATTCCCACTGTCCACCCAGAAGCATGTGAATTCGAGCGGCCGACAACTCCGGCGATCGTTCACCGGCCACCCCGGCAGCCGCGAGTCGCCTCTCGGCGACCCACGCTGCACCGCGACACAATGAGGGACACTCGTTAATTGAACCTTCCGATTTTTCGCGCGCGGCTGCGTCGGCACGCACAAAATCTGCTGATTTTATCAGCAGTTGCGCAAGGTTTTGGCGGAGCTCCCGCAGCCGCATGCAGATCACTGCATGGGCTGCCGGAATGGACGTTTGCTAGGCGGTCGCCTGCGGAAACGGACCCAGTGCCCTCTCGGTCAGGACCGAGTCGCAGTACTCACGGATCTCCTTGATCCTGCCGTCCTCCAGGCGGAAGACGAGGCAATAGTCGTTGTCGTAGCGCACGCCCTCGGGCGTGACGTTGTCGCCCTTAGCCTCCACCACGACAATGTCTCCATCGGCGATGAAGCGCTCGGCAACCGTGCGCGTCCGGTCGCGCAGGCGGGTGCGCACATAGCCGTGCAGGTCGTTGAGGATCGCCTCTTTCCCCGTGAAGGTGCGCGACCAGGAATACTGGCCGGTGACGATCCATTTGGCGTCGTCGGCAAGACTTGCGGCGAACAGCGCGCGGTCGCGCACCGCCGGATCGGGGTTGGCGGCGGCGGCGAAAATATCCTGCATCAGCTTCTTGTTGGCGCTCGCGCTCATGGCGGCATCTCCTTGTGGTGACAACACGGAGATCATCGCGGCGCGATGAGAATTCTTCAAATCGATAGCGGGTATGATATCTATTCACCTCATGAATTTGAATTCGCTCGACCTCAATCTATTGACGGCGCTCGACGCGCTGCTGCGCGAGGCCAATGTCAGCCGGGCCGCCATGCGCATCGGCCTGTCGCAGCCGGCCACGAGCCACGCGCTGCAACGCCTGCGCGACATCTTCGGTGACCCGCTGCTGGTGCGCACCGGCGCGCGGATGGAGCTGACGCCGCGGGCGCAAGCGCTGCGCGCGCCACTGGCACAGGCGCTCGACCAGGTGCGCGGGCTGTTCGTGCCCGACGAATTCGACGCGGCGCGCAGCGAGCGGTCGTTCCGCCTGATGATGCCGGATCTCGCGGTCGAGCTGCTGATGCCGCCCTTGATGGAGAAGGTGACGCGCCTTGCGCCCAATGTCCGCATCGACGTCGTGCCGTGGCGGGGCCCGGCGATCTTCCACGCCGAGTTCGCCCGCACCATCGATCTCGTGATCTCGATCGGCAACGCATTCAAGGGCTTTCACCGCCAGCTGCTCTACACCGACAGCGACGCGCTGGCGGTGCGGCGCGGCCATCCCATGGCTGCGAAGCTGAAGCGGCGCGAGGCGTTCCTCGCCGCCCGCCATGTCGGCGTGATCATCCGCGGCAACAGCGAGGATCTGATCGACACCTGGCTCCGCACCAAAGGCATCGAGCGGCACATTGCGCTGGTGGTGTCAGGCTATCTCGAAGCGCTGCACGTTGCCGCCCGCACCGACCTCGTCGCCTTCGTGCCGCGCCGGCTGATCGCGGCGCTCTCAAAACAATTCGGGCTCGTCACGGTGACGCCGCCGCTCGATCCCGGGATCGACGAGCAGTTCATGTTCTATCCGACACGGGCGCAGATGGACCCCGGATCGATCTGGCTGCGGCGGCTGATGCTGGAGACGGGGCGGGAGTTGGAAAAGCACAAGCGATGAGCACCGCAGCGGCGTCGCGAGGCGCTCGACTTGAAACGGGGCCTCCGTGCCTTTAATGAGCCAGCCATAGGAACCGAAGGGGATCGAGAGCATGCTGGACCCGCACCAACCACTTGGATGGTTGATCCGTCTTCCGTTCAAGCTGGTTTCGCCATCGTCCGTCATGCGGGTGCTCACAGGGCCGAACCGAGGCCTGAAATGGGTCGTCGGGGCCGGCAACCAGAGTTGCTGGCTCGGAACATATGAAAGCGATCATGCCAGAGCGATCGCCGCCCGCGTGAAACCGGGCATGACGGTTTTTGATGTCGGCGCTCACGCCGGATATTACACCCTGATGCTTTCGAGGCTTGTTGGACCCCAGGGCCGCGTCCTTGCGTTCGAAGCGAACGCCGCCAACGCGGCGAGGCTTCGCAAACATCTCAATCTCAATGACGTCAAAAATGTCGAGGTGATCGAAGCGGCCGTAACTGACCGCGACGGCGAGACGTTTTTCCGTACCAACGATGATGTCGGCAAATACGGCTACATGGGGAAGATTTCAGACACCGGAACGCCGGTCAGGACGGTCCGCCTCGACGACTTTCCGACCCCGGACCTGATCAAGATGGATATCGAGGGCGCGGAGACGCTGGCTCTCACGGGTGCGGCGCGGCTGTTGTCCGAGCACAAGAGCACGATCTTCCTCGCCCTGCACGACGGCGCCTTCGAACAGGCGCCGGCCATTTTGAAACAGCATGGTTATCGGATCGAGACGATCGGAGAGCGTGAATTATGGGCCACCCCGACCTAGCTTCATAAGGCCGGTCAGCTGCCCTACAATCCAGCGAAGCCTCACGCCTTCTGCGCGTCCATCACCTTGCGCACGGCCGGGCGGTCCGACATGCGCTTGAAGTGATCGGCGATCTTCGGCGTGGCATTGATGTCGACGCTGTCGCCTTCGAGCCAGTGCGAGAGCGTGTGGAGATAGGGATCGCAGACCGTGAACTGGTCGCCCATCACCCAGGGTCCCTTGAACATCTTCTGCTCGATCAGGGCGAAGCAGGCGCCCATGGTCTTCGGGACCATCGCCTTCATGTCGGCGAACGAGCTCTCCTGCGTCGCCCAGCGCGCGCCGCGCATCTTGTGCGCATGGTTGATGTGCGCGGTCGAGCAGAGATAGGAGTTGAACGACTGCACTTGCGCAAAGTCGAAGGGATCATCGAGCGGCGCGAGCTTCGCCTTGGGGAAGGTCTGCGCGATGTAGGCCAGCATCGCCGGCGTCTCGGTGAGGACGCCACGATCGGTCACGAGCGCCGGCACGCGGCCCTTCGGGTTAATGGCGAGATATTCCGGGCTGTTCTGCTGATTATCCTTGAAGCTCAGCCGTTCAGCCGTGTAGTCGGCGCCAGCCTCCTCCAGGGTCATGTAGGTGGCGAGCGCGCAGGTGCCGGTGGCGTAGTAGAGCTTGAGCATGTCGGACCTCATGGGAAAATTGGAAATTAACGGCTGTCATCCCCGAGGTCTATAGCACGGCTTTCGCTTCGCAGTTGCCCACCGCCGCCCGCCTGTGCCAAGACGCCTGTAATTGGAGGGGCTTGTCATGACGGTACTCATCGCCGGCGGCGGCATCGGCGGGCTGACGCTTGCGCTCAGCCTGCACGGAATCGGCGTTCCCGTGAAAGTGTTCGAGAGCGTCGCGGAACTGAAGCCGCTCGGCGTCGGCATCAACGTGCTGCCGCATGCGGTGCGCGAGCTGATCGAGCTCGGGCTGATGGACAAGCTCGACGCCAGCGGCGTGCGCACCCGTGAGCTCGCCTATTTCTCCAAGCACGGCAAGCCGATCTGGAGCGAGCCACGCGGACTCGAAGCCGGCTACAAATGGCCACAGTTCTCGATCCATCGCGGCACATTGCAACAGCTGCTGCTCGATACCGCGGTCGAGCGGCTCGGCCGCGACAACATTTTGACCAGCCACCATCTGACCGGCTGGACCGAGACGGCCAACGGCATTCGCGCCGAGTTCATCGACAGAGCGACCGGCAAACCGGCCGGGACTTACGACGGCGCCATCATGATCGCCGCCGACGGGATCCATTCCGCCGCGCGAGAAAAACTCTATCCCAACGAGGGCCCGCCGATCTGGAACGGCCGCATCCTCTGGCGCGGCGTGACGCCGGCAAAGGCCTTCCTCACCGGCCGCACCATGATCATGGCTGGCCACGAGATTCTGAAATTCGTCTGCTATCCCATTTCGAAGGAGCCGGATGCCGCAGGCAATCATCTGATCAACTGGGTCGCCGAGCGCCACATGCCGCCGACCTATCAGTGGCGGCGCGAGGACTATAACCGCACCGCGCGGCTGGAAGAGTTCTTGCCATGGTTCGAGAGCTGGCAGTTCGACTGGCTCGACGTGCCCGGCCTGATCAAGAACTGCCCGCACGCCTATGAATATCCGCTGGTCGACCGTGACCCGGTCTCGCAATGGACCTTTGGCAAGATCACGCTGATGGGCGATGCCGCGCATCCGATGTACCCGATCGGCTCGAACGGCGCCTCGCAGGCCATCCTCGATGCCCGCACCATCACGCGCGAGATTTTGGCGCATGGTCCGACGACCGCGGCGCTGCTCGCCTATGAAGCCGAGCGGCGGCCCGCGACCACCGACCTCGTGCTACTCAACCGCAAGAACGGCCCGGAGCAGGTGATGCAGCTCGTCGAGGAACGCGCGCCGGATGGCTTTGAGGTCGTCACAGACGTGCTGTCGCAAAAGGAGCTGGAAGACATCGCCGCGAACTACAAGCGCGTCGCGGGCTTCCAGGTCGAGGCCCTGAACGCAAAGCCGCCGATCGTGAGTGGGGATGCGAAGCGGGTGGGTTAGCTATTCAGCCAGCCACGAGCTCCCTCTTCACCTCGCCCCGCTTGCGGGGAGAGGTCGGATTGCATCGGAGATGCAATCCGGGTGAGGGGGTACAGGTCCCTCGACAGTCTCGCTCGCGGAGAGAGGCCCCTCACCCCACTCTCTCAGCGCGAGCGAAGCTCGTCGCGGCCCCGCGAAGAGCGGGGCGAGGGAGCGAGAGAGCAGTGCTCACCCTACTTCACCACCCTCGCCGCCTCCAACAACCGCTCGCTGGCGCTCGCCGTCGCGAGCACCGTGCCATCCTCCGCCATCAGCTTGGCCTCGACGAACGCAATGGTCTTGCCGAGCTGCGTCACCTGTGCCTCGCCGATGATCGGGCCTGGCCTTGCGGGCGCCAGGAAATTCACGGTCATGCTGATGGTGGTGGTGTAGAGCCGCCCCTCGCTCATCACCAGCACGGCGGGGCCCATCGTGTCGTCCAGCATCGCGGAGAGCATGCCGCCCTGGATGAAGCCGGCAGGATTGCAGAACTCGGGCTTCCCCTCGAAGCCGAGCTTGAGCCAGCCCTCCTCCGGACGGGCATCGAGCAAGCGCCATCCCAACAGCTCGGCGCAGGGCGGTCTCTTGAAATTGTCGAGCGCGGTCTTGACCATGCGAACCTCCATTGCCGCCAGCAAATAACGTAGGGCTGCTGACAGCTCGGTGTCAGCAGCCGATACGCCGCAGGCCAAAAGCGCATCTTCCTGATGCCGGCCGAAGGCGAACGGGCTGCGCGCGCGGCCGGAGATTTCAGTCCAGCGCGTGCGCGATCACCTTGCGCATGACGTTGGGCAGCGCCTCGTCGGCCAGGGTCGCGATCGGCACCCAGCGCATGCCCGCGGGCGCGTGCGTGCGGGCCTCGGCCTTCGCCGTGTAGACCACGAGCTCCAGCGGGAAATGCGTGAAGACGTGGGTGACGACGCCCACCTTGCGCTGCCAGCGCGACAACCCTTTCAAGTCCGGCGCCTGCTGCTTTGCCGTCGCGTCCTCCTGTCCGGCGAGCCAGTCCGAGCCGGGCACCTCCGTCATGCTGCCGAGCAGGCCCTTTTCAGGCCTGGAGCGGACTAGCAGCTCATCGCCGCGCGTGACGACGAAGGCGGCACCACGCCGCAGCGTTCCGCTCTTCTTCGGCGCCTTGCGCGGAAATGTCTCCTGCGCTCCCTGCGCGCGTGCCGTGCAATCCTCGTTGAGCGGACAGAGCGAGCAGGCCGGTTTCTTCGGCGTGCAGATCGACGAGCCCAGATCCATCAGCGCCTGCGCGCTATCGCCGGCGCGGGAGTTGGCCAACAGCGTCGTCGCCAATTGCTGGATCAGCGGCTTGGCCTGCGGCAGCTCTTCCTCGACCGCATACAGGCGCGACACCACGCGCTCGATATTGCCGTCGACCGGCATGGTATGGCGATCGAAGGCGATCGCCGCAATCGCAGCCGCCGTGTAGGGCCCGATCCCCGGCAGCGCACGCAGCCCCTCCTCCGTATCCGGAAACACGCCGCCATGCTCGCGCGTCACCGCCACCGCGCAGGCATGGAGATTGCGTGCGCGTGAATAATAGCCGAGCCCGGCCCACATCCGCAGCACGTCATCCTGCGAGGCGTTCCCCAACGCCATGACATCCGGCCAACGCGCGACGAATTTTTCGAAATAGGGCCCGACCGCCTTCACCGTTGTCTGCTGCAGCATGATCTCCGACAGCCAGACGCGGTAGGGATCCGACGTCTCACCGGGCGCGGCGCGCCAGGGCAGCCTGCGGCGGTGGCGGTCGTACCAGGCGAGCAGCAAGGTAGGGCGAGCCGACGGCGTGGTCGCCGTGGTGCTCCGCTCCTTCTTGCGCGCGGTCGTGGAGGACATTCGCCTTTACTAGAGGAGGATTTCGCCTGTGGCCAGCGCGACCGGACCGTTGCGGGCTATAACGCCTTGCGTTATACACAAGCATGATCCAGAGCTTCGCCGACTCCGAGACAGAGTTGATCTGGTCCGGGCGGCGAAGCAGGAAACTGCCGCCCGACATTCAGAATACAGCCTTGCGAAAACTGCGTTTGCTCAATCAAGCGCGGGTGTTGACCGATCTCAGGGTTCCACCGGGCAACCGGCTCGAAGCCTTGAAGGCCGATCGCCAGGGCCAGCATTCGATCCGGATCAACGATCAGTGGCGCATCTGTTTTGTCTGGGATGACGGAGGACCGAAACATGTCGAAATCGTCGACTACCACGGCTAGGAACGGGCTCCTCCGCAATCCTCATCCGGGCGAGATCCTGCTCGAGGAGTTCTTGAAGCCGATGGATCTCAGCCAGAACGCGCTGGCGCGCGCCGTGCGCGTGCCGCCGCGGCGCATCAACGAGATCGTCCTGGGCAAGCGCGATATCACGGCCGACACCGACCTGCGGCTTGCCCGCTATTTTGGTCTGTCGGAGGGCTTTTTCCTGGGGCTCCAGATGGACTACGATCTGATGCAGCGACGGCGCGAGATCGACCGCGACCTCAAGGCCATCCGGCCTCGCGCGGCAGCGTAGCGGACACGGCCCATGGCCAAATTCCCTCCCAAACCCGGCCCCATCAGCGCCAAGCCGCTCGGGATCCTGCTCAACGACGTCTTTGCCGAGGCCTATGCCAAGCAGGGATTTGCGGCGCGCGAGCTGGTGACGCGGTGGGCGCAGATTGCCGGGCCAGAGATTGCCGCCCATGCCGAGCCGCTCAAGATGCAATGGCCGCGGCCGGTCGAGGGCCAGCCGCAGGAGCCGGCGACGCTGGTGCTGCGGGTCGAGGGCCCGATGGCGCTGGAGATCCAGCACTCAGCCGACGTCATCCTGGAGCGGGTGAACCGCTTCTTCGGCTGGAGCGCGGTCGGCAAGCTCGCCTTCCGGCAGGCCCCCCTGTCGCGCCCCCGGCGCCCGGTGCGGCCCGGCCCGCCGGACCCCAAGGCCGTCGCCAAGGTGGCGGAGAGCCTGGGGGATATCGAAGATGAAGAATTGAAGACGGCGCTGGCGCGGCTCGGGGCTGCCATCAAGCGAAATTGAGCCTCATTTCGCGGCCAATCTGGACCCGTCCCTGCCGCTCGCCATTGCCTCAAACCACGTTTCAAGCTAGCGACAGGCCGCCCGGGAACCTTCATAGGATCCTCAGGGCGCAAGACCACGCCAATTCGGGAGCCGACCTTGATCATCACCCGCCGCGCCTTCACCACGATGCTGTCGCTGACCGGTCTTGCGGCGCTCTCCGGGCTCTCGCCGCTGCGGTTCATCTCCGAGGCCATGATCCCTGAAGCAATGGCGCAGGCCGCCGGCGACGTCGCCAAGCCGGTATCGCTGCCCGACATGGCGCTCGGCCCGAAGGACGCTGCCGTCACCATCACCGAATTCGCCTCGATGACCTGCCCGCACTGCGCGGCCTTCAACGAGCAG
Source organism: Bradyrhizobium ganzhouense (assembly GCF_049949285.1). NCBI lineage: Bacteria > Pseudomonadati > Pseudomonadota > Alphaproteobacteria > Hyphomicrobiales > Nitrobacteraceae > Bradyrhizobium > Bradyrhizobium ganzhouense. Next base: position 2,505,834 of record NZ_CP181318.1, on the reverse strand, counting down.
GTGTTCCCGAAGATCAAGTCGGAATACATCGACACCGGCAAGATCCGTTACATCTTCCGCGAGTTCCCGCTCGACATCAAAGCCGCCGCCGGCTCGATGCTGTCGCGCTGCATCGCCAACGGCGACGCGCCGAAATACTTCGCGGTCACCGACATGCTGTTCCGCCAGCAGAACGACTGGGTGGTGAAGAACACCACGGAGACGCTGACGCGGATCGGCAAGCAGGCCGGCCTCACCCAGCAGCAGGTGGAAGCCTGCCTGAAGGACCAGGCGCTGCTCGACAAGATCGCCGCCGACCAGAAATATGCCAGCGACGTTTTGAAGGTGGATTCGACGCCGACGTTCTTCATCAACGGCGAGAAGATCAAGGGCGAGACTTCTTTCGAAGAGTTCGCGAAGAAGATCAATCCGCTGCTGAAGAGCTGATTCGCTCGTCAAGACGCTGATTCGCATCTCGAAAGCCGTATCTTTCCCGGCATAAATCCCTTGGGAAAAACGGCTTTCGCCGGTTGCCCTCGCGGCACACCGCGGCCATTGTCCGCCGCATGAGGCGCCCAGCGCGACTCGCCCCAGACAGCGACATTGCCTTCCATGGTATTGTCCCGGCACGGGGATTCGCGCCTGCCAACAGAGATGCGTGCTTATGAAAATCACCCGCCTGCGCCTACACGGATTCAAGTCCTTCGTTGAGCCCACGGACTTCGTCATCGAGCCCGGCCTGACCGGCGTGGTCGGCCCCAACGGTTGCGGCAAGTCGAATCTCGTCGAGGCGCTGCGCTGGGCGATGGGTGAGACCTCGTACAAATCGCTGCGTGCGGCCGACATGGACGCGGTGATCTTCGCCGGCTCAGGCAACCGTCCCGCGCGCAACCACGCCGAAGTGACGATGACGATCGACAATGCCGATCGTACCGCGCCGGCGGCGATGAACGACAGCCAGCTGCTCGAAATCTCCCGCCGCATCGAGCGCGAAGCCGGCTCGGTCTATCGCATCAACGGCCGCGACGTCCGCGCCCGCGACGTGCAGATCCTGTTTGCGGACGCCGCCACCGGTGCGCGTTCCCCCGCCCTCGTCCACCAGGGCAAGATCGGCGAAATCATTCAGGCCAAGCCCGAGCAGCGCCGTCGCGTGCTCGAAGACGCCGCCGGCGTCGCCGGTCTGCACGCCCGTCGCCACGAGGCCGAGCTGCGACTGAAGGCGGCCGAAACCAACCTCACCCGCGTCGAGGACGTGATCGGCCAGCTCGCAGGGCAAATGGAAGGCCTGAAGAAGCAGGCCCGTCAGGCCGTGCGCTACCGCGAAGTCGCGGCCAAGGTCCGCAAGGCCGAAGCCACGCTGTTCCACCTGCGCTGGATCGGCGCTCACGCCGACGTCAACGAATCCGGCCAGACCCATGATCTCGCCGTGCGCGAGATGGCCGAGCGCACCCAGCACCAGGCCGAAGCCGCCCGCATCCAGGCCATCCGCGCCGCCGAAATGCCGGCGCTGCGCGATGCCGAAGCCCGCGCCGCCGCGGGCCTTCAACGCCTGACCAATGCCCGCGAGCTGCTCGACCGCGAGGAAGAGCGCGCCAAGGAGCGCGTCGCCGAGCTCGAGCGTCGTCTCGCCCAGTTCGAAGGCGACATCGCGCGCGCCCAGCAGCAGACCATGGACGCCGACGTCGCGCTGCAACGGCTCGACACCGAAGATGCCGAGCTGAAGGAAGAGATCAAGTCGCGCGTCGAGAAGCGCTCCGGCGTCGACGAGCGCGTCGGCGAAGCCGAGGCGGTGCTGAACGAAACCGAGCAGCAGTTCGCCGAGCTCACCACCGCGCTCGCCGACCTCACCGCCAAGCGCAATCAGTTAGAGGCCAACGTCCGCACTCACCGCGACAAGCTCGCCCGTCTCGACCAGGAGATCGCGAACGTCGCAGCCGAAGAGCAGAAGCTCGCCGCCGAGACCGGCGGCTTCGGTGATCTCGACGAGCTGACCGCAACGGTCGAGACCGCCGAGCAGACGCTAGCCGCTTCGGAAGCCGCCGCGCAAGCGAGCGAAGCTGCGCATGTCGCCGCGCGCCAGACGCTGGAATCCTCACGCTCGCCGCTCAATGAGGCCGACAAGCGCGTGCAGCGCCTCGATACCGAAGCGCGCACAATCTCAAAAATCGTCAACGGCGAGACCAAGAATCTGTGGCCGCCGATCATCGACGGCATCACCGTCGACAAGGGCTTTGAAAAGGCCATCGGTGCCGCACTCGGCGACGACCTCGACGCGCCGGTCGATCCGTCGGCGCCGATGCGCTGGACCAATGCCGGCGTCACCGAGGGTGATCCGGAATTGCCCGAAGGCGTCACCCCGCTCGCCAACCACGTGCAGGCGCCGGCCGAGCTGACGCGCCGTCTGGCTCAGATCGGCGTGGTGCCGCGCGAGCGCGGTGCCGAGCTGGTGTCGCAGCTCAAGACCGGCCAGCGGCTGGTTTCGCCCGAAGGCGACGTCTGGCGCTGGGACGGCTTTGTCGCCGCCGCCCACGCCCCGACCGGTGCTGCACGGCGTCTCGCGGAGCGCGCCCGCCTCGTCGACATCGAGAACGAGCTGGAGCAGGCCCGCATCGACGCGCAGATCAAGCGTCAGGCGCTGGAGAACGCCGAGTCCGAATTGCAGATGGCGGCCAGCACCGAAGGCGCCAGCCGCGAGGCCTGGCGTGCCGCGCAGCGCGAGCTGAACGTCGCCCGCGAGCGCCATGCCACCGCCGAGCGCGAGATCAGCCGTCATGCGGCGCGCAAGGCGACGCTGTCGGAAGCGCATAGCCGTCTCGCCGCCGACCGCGCCGAGGCCGAAGCCGCCTACGAATATGCCGAGGCCGGCATCAGCGAGCTGCCGTCGAGCGAGGACACCGAGACCCGTCTCGCCGCCGTCCGCAGCGACATCGAAGGCCATCGCCGCATGGCCGCGCAGGTCCGCGCCGAGGCGCAGGCACTGGCGCGCGAAGCTGAGCTCGCCGACCGCCGCGTGCAAGCGATCCTCGCCGAGCGCACCGAATGGCAGAACCGCAAGGAGAGCGCGGCCTCCCATATCGACACCATCCAGACCCGCATCACCGAGGTCTCGATCGAGCGCAGCGATCTCGAGAACGCGCCAGCATTGTTCGCCGAGAAGCGCAGCGCGCTGATCACCGAGATCGAGTACGCCGAGAACGACCGCCGCATGGCCGCCGACGCGCTCGCCACCGCCGAAACCCTGATGGCGGAAACCGACCGCGCCGCGAAGCTGACGCTGGAGGCCCTCTCCAGCTCACGCGAGGCCACCGCCCGTGCCGAGGAGCGGATGGAAGGTTCGCGGCGCCGGCTCGAGGACATCGAGCGCGAGATCCGCGACATGCTCGAAGTCGAGCCGCAGGCCGTCGCCGGCCTCGCCGAGCTCGAGCCCGGCGCAGAGCTGCCGCCGCTGCACGACATCGAGGAAGACCTCGAAAAGATGCGCCGCGATCGCGAGCGCCTGGGCGCCGTCAATTTGCGCGCCGAGGAAGAGCTGCGCGAGGTCGAGACCCAGCACACCGGTCTCGTCACCGAGCGCGACGACCTGGTCGAAGCCATCAAGCGGCTGCGCCAGGGCATCCAGAGCCTCAACAAGGAAGCGCGCGAGCGGCTCCTGACCTCGTTCGAAGTCGTCAACAACCACTTCAAGCGCCTGTTCGTGGAGCTGTTCGGCGGCGGCGAAGCGGCGCTGCACCTGATCGAGAGCGACGATCCGCTGGAAGCCGGTCTCGAAATCATCGCCAAGCCGCCGGGCAAGAAGCCGCAGACGCTGTCGCTGCTCTCGGGTGGCGAGCAGGCGCTGACCGCGATGGCGCTGATCTTCGCGGTGTTCCTGACGAACCCCTCGCCGATCTGCGTGCTGGACGAAGTCGACGCACCGCTCGACGACCACAACGTCGAACGGTACTGCAACCTGCTGCACGAGATGACCGGCTCGACCGACACGCGCTTCGTCATCATCACGCACAACCCGATCACGATGGCCCGGATGAACCGTCTGTTCGGCGTCACCATGGCCGAGCGCGGCGTCTCCCAGCTCGTCTCGGTGAGCCTGTCCGAGGCCGTGGACATTCTCGACCAGAACGTGGCGTGAGGCTGCGGCCGCGCCACAACCATTGACGTCATCATCCGCGAAAGCGGATGATGGAAGATGATCTCGCCCAGCCTTCCTCCCGAACTCAAAGCCGCCCTCGACGCGAAGCTCCAGGGCTTCTCCCGCACCGACGCCGCGCAGCGGTCGCAGAAGATCTCGACCACCTATCGTGCCGGCGGCGGCTCCGGAACGATCAAGTCGGAAGCCGATGCGCTCGCTTATGCGCTGGCGCGCATGCCGGCGACTTACGCGGCCGTGGCCGCAAGCCTGAATGCGCTCACCGAGATCGCTCCGGAGTTCATTCCGGAAACGCTGCTCGATGTCGGCGCAGGCCCGGGCACAGCGAGCTGGGCCGCGGCGGAGGCATTCGCCTCGCTGCAAGATTTTACGCTGCTCGACACCAACGCCACGCTGAGCCGGCTCGCGCTCGAGCTGGCGCGCGACAGCTCGCGCCTCTCCGATTGCCGCTATCTGCCGGGCGATGCCGCCGCCAACCTCGCCGAGGTCTCGCAAGCCGATCTCGTCGTCGCGAGCTATGTCATCGGCGAGCTCGGCGAGAGCGACCAGCGCAAGATCGCCGAGACAATGTGGGCCAAAGCGCGCCACGCGCTGGTCGTGATCGAGCCCGGCACGCCGGCCGGCACCACCCGCATCCTCGCGCTGCGCCAGCAACTGATTGCGGCCGGTGCCTACGTCGCCGCACCCTGCCCGCACGAAAAGCCCTGCCCGCTCATCGCGCCCGACTGGTGCCACTTCAACCAGCGCCTGCCGCGCTCGCAGGCGCATCGCCAGATCAAGGGCGCCGAGGTGCCGTTCGAGGACGAACGCTTTATCTACGTCGCCCTGACCCGCTCACCGCCAGCGGCGCGCGCCTCGCGGGTGCTGGCGCCGCCGGATGTCGGCAAGGCCGAGATCACGGCCAAGCTCTGCACGGAGGACGGTGTCGAATTCGCCAAGGTCGCGCGGCGCGACAAGGCCGCCTATGCAGGCGCCCGCCGCTGGCGCTGGGGTGATGCCGTTCTGTCCGAAAGTTAACCCCGTTCGGCGCTTTTGCCTTTGAACTCGGATGGCTCCCGATCCGACCAAGTCTTACCTTCCCTCCGCGCGGGGCTCTCCCCCGGCTCCATTTTAGTTTAGGCTGTCCGTCCCAATTCCCTTCAGGAGTTCTCCATGTCGACCGGCTGGATCGTTCTCGGCGTTATCGTCGTCCTCGTGTTCCTGGCGTTCAGTGCCTACAACCGGCTGGTGGCGCTGGGCCAGCGCGTTGGCCAGGCCTTTGCCGATGTCGACGTGCAGCTCAAGCAGCGTCATGACCTGATCCCGAACCTGGTCGAGACCGTGAAGGGTTATGCCTCGCATGAGCGCGGCACACTCGACGACGTCATCAAGGCGCGCAATTCGGCGATGTCGGCGCAGGGGCCTGCGCAGGTGTCCGCCGCCGAGAACCAGCTCTCCGGCGCGCTCGGCCGGCTGATCGCGCTGTCGGAGGCCTATCCCGACCTCAAGGCGAACGCCAATTTCCAGCAGCTCGCCAGCGAGCTCTCCGACCTCGAGAACAAGATCGCGGCGAGCCGCCGCTTCTTCAACAACGCGGTCCAGGAATACAACACCGGCATCCAGCAGATGCCCGCCGCTCTGTTCGCCGGCATGTTCGGCTTCACCAAGAAGGACTTCTTCGATCTGGGTGCGAGCCGCGCCGAGGTCGAGGCTACGCCTCAGGTGAAATTCTGATCTGAGCCGATAGGCCGGCAGGGCAACGCGTCATGGCCGCGTATGGTCTCTACACGCACATCGCCTCGAACAAGTTTCGTTCGATGCTGCTGCTCGCCGGCCTGTTCGCGCTGGTCTATGTGCTGGTCTATGCCGGCGCGCTGGTCGCCGAGGTCGTCGTCAATGGCAACGAGACCATCGCCTATTACCTGAGTCACGCCTTCTCCGACCTGCTCAAGGCCGCGCCGATCGCGACGCTTGCCGTAATCGCCTGGATCGTCATCGCCTATTTCTTCCACCAGTCGATGATCGACGCGGTGACCGGCGGCCACAACGTCACTAGGCAGGAAGAGCCGCGGCTCTACAATCTGCTCGAAAATCTCTGCATCTCGCGCGGCATCACCATGCCGAAGCTGAAGATCATGGAGAGCCCGGCGCTGAACGCGTTCGCGACCGGCCTCAACCCGCGGCAATATGCAATCACCGTCACCACGGGTCTCCTGAAGGCGCTGAACGACCAAGAGATCGAGGCGGTGCTCGGCCACGAGCTCACCCACATCAAGAACGGCGACGTCCAGCTGATGGTGGTCGCCGTCATCATCGCCGGCGTTGTCGGCTTCTTCGGCGAATTGTTCTTCCGCCTGTTCACGAATTTGAGCTGGAGCTCCGGCGGCTCGTGGTCGTCGGGCTCCTCCTCATCGTCGCGGTCGTCCTCGTCGTCGAGCGACAGCAAGAGCTCCGGCGGCGGCGCCATCGTGGTCATCATCATCGCGGTCGTGCTGATTGTGGTGGCCTGGCTGGTGTCGCAAGTAGTCAAGCTCGCGTTGTCGCGGTCGCGCGAATATCTGGCCGACGCCGGCTCGGTCGAGCTGACGAAAAATCCCGATGCCATGATCTCGGCGTTGCGCAAGATCGAGGGCCGCGGCGAGCTGCCCGGCGCGACTTCCGCGGTGATGGAGCTTTGCCTCGACAATCCACGCGAAGGATTTTCAGATCTGTTCGCGACCCACCCCTCGGTGCAGTCCCGGGTCGATGCGCTGGTCAAGTTTGCCGGCGGCCATGATCCCGGTCCGCTGCCGCCGCCCACCGATGAGAAGGAACAGCCCGCCGCGGACGAGCCCGAGGCGCAGGCCGATCAGCAGGACGCCCCGCCGGCACTGCCGCAGGGTCCGTGGAACGATGCAAGCGGCAGGGCCACGCCGCCGCCCGTCCCGGCGCCGAGCCCCTCCGGAACCACGGCCGGCAATCCGTTGGGCAGTCCGATCGGCAATCCCATGGGTCCGTGGGGCCGCCACTGAGCGTGCGTGCGATCTGCCGCGCCTCAAGCCGGTCACTGCGTTTGGGAAAAACTCCGGGAATTGCGGCGACCGAGGGCGAGGATTTGAATTCTCCCTTGTTTCTGCCATGTTCGCGCCCAACAGCAGACTCGGGACATCGATTTGGGGCCCGGCCGATTGCGACCTCGCGATCGGGGGCGCGCGTTAGGGGACAGCAATGGCAAAGCCGGCAGTGGTTGTGGTGGGCGCGGACAAGGGCGGGGTCGGCAAGACCACGGTATCGCGCACCTTGCTCGATTATTTTTCCGCCAACAACGTGCCGACCCGCGCCTTCGACACGGAGTCACCGCGCGGAACGCTGAAGCGCTTCCACCCCGACATCACCGAGATCGTCGACATGACGACGACGGCCGATCAGATGAAGATATTCGATACGCTCAATGCAACGAGCCCGTCGGTGACCGTGATCGACGTCCGCGCCGGCCTGCTCTCGCCGGCTCTGGCCTCGCTGCGCGACATCGGCTTCCTCGACGCCGCCAAGGCCGGCCAGATCACCTTCGCGGTGTTCCACATCCTGGGCCCCTCGATCGCCTCGCTGGACGAGATCGCCGAGACGGCCGGTTTCATGACTGGCGCCAAATATTTCCTGGTCAAGAACTTCATCAACGACACCCAGTTCTTCCAGTGGGACCAGTCGACCTACAATTCCTACTTCCACCGCATCAAGGATGCGACCGAGCTGACCATCCCCAAGCTCAACGAAATGGCCTATGAGCAGGTCGAGGTCTCCTCCGTCCCGTTCCTGAAATTCGTGGCCAACAAGGGCATCAACGACGAGGCCGCGAACTATTCGTTCGTGCTGCGCGGCTATGTCCGGCACTGGCTCGCGAACGTCTGGAGCGAGTTCGACCGCATCCACCTGACCGACATCGTCGGCTCCAAAGCCGGCGGCCGCAGCAGCGAAAAATAGTTGCAGAGTATGGGCGGATACGGCTGGATTGGGCGGTGAGTTCGCTCAGATAATAGCGTGATGCCCGCGACGCCCCTCTACATCATCTGCTCGCCCCGCCCGCAGGTCGGCAAGACGCTGCTGGCGCGGCTATTGAGCGAATTCCTGCTGCTCAAGAACGGCAACGTCACGGCCTTCGACGTCAATCTGAAGGAGCCGTCGCTGCTCGACTATCTGCCGAAGATCACCGAAACCGCTGACGTGATCGACACCTATGGCAAGATGCAGCTGATGGACCGCGTCATCGTCGATGACGGGCTCGCCAAGGTCATCGACCTCGGTTTCCACGCCTTCGACGAGTTCTTCAAGATGACCGACGAGATCGGCCTGCTCAAGGAAGCGGCGCGCCGGCATGTCGCACCACAGATCCTGTTCGTCGCCGACACCGACCGCGTCTCGGCCCGCGCCCATGAGATGCTGCGCCAGCAGATCCCGCGGATGAACCTGATCACCGTCGACAACGAGTTCATCATCCGCGGCGAGCTACCGTCCGCGATGGAAGGCGGCCGGCTATTCCGCCTGCCGGCGCTGCCCGGCTTCCTCAAGACCTATATCGACCGGTTGAGCTTCTCCTTCACCGGCTATTTGCGCCAGGAGAAGGACTCGTCGACCGAGCTGCACCAGTGGACCCGGCGCAATTACCTCGCCTTCCGCGAGCTCGAGCTCAGCCTGATCCTGCAACGATCTTAGATCACAATTACACCCGGATAATATTGACTGCCGGCCGCGTTGGGCTTAGTGAGGCGGGCATCAACGTCCCCTCCAGCCAGGGCCCAGCCGTGAGCATCGACCGGAAAGCAGCCATCGCCGCCTACAAGGAGCGGAAGACCATTGCGGGCATTTTCGTGGTCCGCTGCACGGCCTCGGGCGAGGCCTGGGTTGGCCAGGCGCCGAACCTGGAGACGATCCAGAATCGCATCTGGTTCACCCTGCGCCAGGGCAACCACCCCTGCCGCAGCCTCCAGGCCGCCTGCAACGCGCATGGCGAGGCCGGTCTGACGTTCGACGAATGCGAGCGTTTTGAGGATGAGGAGACGGACTACGTCCGGAACGCGCTGCTGAAAGAGCGCGGGGCGCACTGGCGGGCCGAGCTGAAGGCGGAGGCGATCTGACGATCGCAGCGATCGCTCAATGCCCGTCGAACGTCATCAGCGTGCGCACCGGAAATATCCATGGCACGTAGCTTGGCGGCGCCGCCGAGTTCGGGCAGATCGATGCGGAACTGCCTCGCCTTCCGTGAGCTCGAACTGAGCCTGATCCTGCAGCGATCCTGATACGCGGCGACGCGACGCGGGCCGATGTTAGTTCATGCGAGTTCCATCGTGACACTTTTTTGGAACCGATAATTATTTCCGTGGCTTAGGCCTTCGTTAGCGTGAGTCCCGTATCGCATGCTGCAACGCAATCATGCCCACGGGTTTCATGTTCAAGGCTGCAAAACGTCTCACCAAAATTGTTCCGCGGTGGCGCACGGGCTTGCGGATACAAATCGCGCTATTGGGTCTCGCTGGCGTTGTCGTAACCGGACTGAGTTGCGTGGTGGGCCTTCATCTCGAGGCCCAAGCTCAGATCGAATCCGATCAAATGGTCAATCTGACCCAGCACGTCGTCGGCCTCTCGGCGACCTATCTGGAAGCCGGCCAGATCTCGGACGAATTCCTGCGCCAACACGACGAAAAACTGATCGACGCCCACGGCAGCGTGCTGAAAACGGCACTGGCGCATCTGTCGGCGATCGAAGCCTTCGCTGACAAGCTTCCCGAGGGCGATCCTCTGAGACAGGACAGCGTGCTGCGATCTGGCTTGAACTTGTATCAAACCCGCTTCAACAACATTGCCTCGATCCAGCGCACCCTCGGGCTGAACGAAAATCAGGGCTTCCAGGGCAAGCTCCGTGCGGCCGTTCATCAGCTTGAAAGCAAGCTGGGCGAGTTCAACCAGGTCGGACTGACCAACATCATGCTGATGATGCGCCGTCATGAGAAGGATTTCATGCTGCGCGGCGAGGAAAAGTACGGAGACGATTTCGACAAGCAGAAATCCAAGTTCGCTGATGCGCTGAAAGCGTCCGAACTTCCCGACCCTGCGCGCGCCGAACTGGGGGCCTTGCTCAAATCCTATGGCGAAAGCTTCTTGGGATACATGGTCACGCAGAGCTCGCTGAACGACGAAGTTGCCGATCTTGCCACCGTATTCGGACGCAATCGCCCCGCCCTGGACAAGCTGGTCAAGACGGCGGACGAGCGCTATCGCGCAGCACAGGCGCGAGCAGCGCAACTGCGTGAGATCCTGCGGTGGACAATTTCAATTGTCACGCTCGCGGCCTGCCTGATCGCGGTCTTCTTCGGTCAGCGCATCGCCAGCACGATCGCGAGGATGACAAGGGCAATGCAGAACCTGGCCGCCGGCGACTTCTCCGTGGTGCTTCCAGGCTTGGGCCGTGCCGACGAGGTCGGCGACATGGCGCAGGCGGTGGAGACGTTCAAGATTCGGACACGAGAGAAGGCCGAGCAGGAAGCCCAGGCGAAACTGCAGCAGGAGTTGGTCGCCAGGGAAGCCCGCAAGGCCGACATGACAAGGCTCGCGGATGAATTCGAGAATGCCGTCGGCCAGATGATCGAGACCGTCACCACGGCCTCCACGGAGCTGGAAACCGCGGCCACCTCGCTGACCACAACGGCCGAGCGCTCGCAGCAGCTGACGAAGGCCGTCGCGCTCGCGTCCGAGAATGCGTCGACGAACGTCCAGTCGGTCGCCTCGGCAACCGAGCAAATGTCATCTTCAGTGCTGGAGATCAGCCGCCAGGTGCAGGACTCGGCGCGGATTGCCGGTGAGGCGGTGCAGCAGGCCGAGAATACCAACCGGCAGGTCAGCGAATTGCTGAACGCCGCCAGCCGCATCGGGGAAGTCGTCCAGCTGATCAACTCCATAGCCAGGCAGACGAATCTTCTGGCGCTCAATGCGACGATCGAGGCGGCGCGCGCGGGCAACGCTGGCCGGGGATTTGCGGTGGTCGCCTCCGAGGTCAAGGCACTGGCCGAACAGACCGCGCAAGCCACCGAGGAGATCAGCCGGCAGGTAAGCGGCATCCAGGGTGCGACCAAGGAGTCCGCCCTCGCCATCAACGCGATCGGCGACACGATCGGGCGGATGTCCGAAATCGCATCGACGATCGCCGCTGCGGTCGAACAGCAGGGCGCTGCGACCCAGGAAATTGCTCGCAACGTTCAGCACACGGCTCAGGGGACACAACAGGTCAGCTCGAGCATCGTCGACGTGCAACGCGGAGCCAGCGAGACCAGAACGGCCTCGGCACAGGTTTTGTCGGCCGCGCAGTCGCTCTCGGGCGGCTCCAATCAACTCAAGCTCGACGTGGGTGCTTTCCTCGAAACGATTCGCGCAGCATAGCTTTCGAACCAGCAATCGCACCAAGCTGGTCTCGGAGTATGAGCCAATCGCTCAATGCCCGTCGAACGTCATCAGCGTGCGCACCGGAATATCCATGGCGCGTAGCTTGGCGGCGCCGCCGAGCTCGGGCAGATCGATGATGAAACAGGCGGCGACGACATTCGCGCCGATCTGGCGCAGCAGCTTCACTGCGCCTTCCGCGGTGCCGCCGGTGGCGATGAGATCGTCGACCAGGATGACGCGCTCACCGGGCTGAATCGCATCGACATGCATTTCCATCTCGTCGATGCCGTATTCGAGGGAGTAAGCGATGCGCACGGTGGTGTGCGGCAGCTTGCCCTTCTTGCGGATCGGCACGAAGCCGGCCGAGAGCTGATGCGCCACCGCGCCGCCGATGATGAAGCCACGCGCTTCCATGCCGGCGACCTTGTCGATCTTGTTGCCGGCCCAGGGATTGACGAGTTCGTCGACCGCGCGGCGGAAGGCGCGCGCATCCGCAAGCAAGGTCGTGATGTCGCGGAACATGATCCCCGGCTTGGGATAGTCCGGGATGGTGCGGACGCTCGCCTTCAGATCGTGGTCAAAGGTCATTGGTGCCTCTCAATTGACCGGCGCATCCAGCCGGAACGCATTCTCGACAATCCGCAAGCCCACCTCGTTGCCGAGCGACATCAGCGATTCCGGATGGAATTGCACGCCGGCGACCGGCAGGGTCTTGTGCTCCAGCGCCATGGCAACGCCGTCCTCGGTGCTGGCAGTGACACTCAGAACTTCGGGCATGCTGTCGCGCTCGACAAAGAGCGAATGATAGCGGCCGATCACGATCTCGTCCGGCAAATTGCGCATCAAGCGCCCGCCGCGCACCTGCACCCGCGAGGGCCGGCCGTGGGCGGGATGGGTGAGCTGGCCGAGCTCGCCGCCGAAATATTCGCCGATTGCCTGAACGCCAAGGCAGACGCCGAACACCGGCAGCTTGTTCTCCAGCGCCGCGTCGATGGTCGTCTTGATCCCGAAATCCTCGGGCCGGCCCGGGCCCGGCGACAGCACCAGCAAATCCCACCTCTTCTGCTTGAGCATGTCGAGCGCATGCACATAGCGGACCACGGTGACGCTGGCGCCGACCTGGCGGAAATAGTCGGCGAGCATGTGAACGAAACTGTCGTCGTGGTCGATCAGCAGCACCCGCTTGCCCGAACCGGTGGCATCGGGGGCAAAGGCCGACAGCGGCTTCGGCGGATCGCCGCGCAATGCCTGGAACAGCGCCGCGGCTTTCACCTGGCATTCGCGATCTTCCGCGGCGGGATCTGAATCGAAAAGACAGGTGGCGCCGACGCGCACTTCAGCGAGACCATCCTTCATGCGGATAGTGCGGATGGTGAGACCGGTGTTGATGCTGCCATCGAAATTCACCGCGCCGATCGCGCCGGCATACCAGCGCCGCGGCGAACGTTCGTGATCCTCGACGAACTGCATCGCCCAGAGCTTCGGCGCGCCGGTCACGGTGACGGCCCAGGCATGGGTGAGGAAGGCATCAAGCGCATCGAAGCCGGGACGCAGCATGCCTTCGACGTGGTCAACGGTGTGAAAGAGTTTTGAATAGGTCTCGATCTGCCGGCGCGCCAGCACCTTGATCGTGCCGGGGACACAGACGCGCGCCTTGTCGTTGCGATCGACGTCGGTGCACATATTGAGCTCGAACTCGTCCTTCTCCGAGTTCAGGAGCTGGCGAATCTGCTCGGCATCGCCGATCGCATCGGTGCCGCGCGCGATCGTGCCCGAAATCGGACAGGTCTCGACGCGGCGCCCGTCGGAGCGCACGAACATTTCCGGCGAAGCGGAGACGAGGAATTCGCCGTCGCCGAGATTCATCAGCGCGCCATAAGGCGACGGGTTGATGACGCAGAGGCGCTGGAACACTTCGGCCGGTGAGCGCTCGCACGGTTCGGCAAAGAGCTGGCCCGGCACGGCTTCGAAGAGATCACCGCGAGCAAAGGCCGCGCGCGCGGTCTCGACCGTGGCCCGATATTCGCCGGGGGCGTGATCGGCAAAGCCCTGGCGCGCGGTCTTCAGATACGGGCTCTCGGCCGTCTCGCGCGGCAGGCCTTCGGTCGACTTGCCCTTCCATGCGAAATCGTAGCTGAGCACGACGCCCCGACCCGTTGCGCGGTCATAGGCGAGCAGGCGATCAGGAACGTAGAGCACGATGTCGCGCTGATCATTCTCGCGTCGGCGCTTCTGCACGAGGTCCTCGATCTGGAACACGAGGTCGTAGGCGAAGGCGCCGAACAGCCCGAGCAGCCCGTCATCATTGGCGGAGAAGGCGGCGACGAGATCGCGCACCAGCGACATGACGCTGGCGCGCCGCGTGCGCTGATCTTCCTCGATCGGCGCATCGCCGCGGATGATATGGCCGGCTAGGCGCGAAGGGGTTTTCTCAGCGATCACCACGCAGGGTTCGCGGAGGACATCGGCGAGGAAGGCGATCAGCACCTCGCCACGCGCGTTGAGCGCTTCCAGCTTGAAATTAACGCCGGTTGTTTCGAGCTTGAGCGGCGGATCGGAGAAGCCGAGGTCGAAGCTCTCGTAGCGGCCCGGCACGGTCGTACCCGAGGACAGCACCACGCCGCGGCGGCGGTCGAGCAGGCTGACGAGATCGTCGAGCCTGTTGGCGCCACCGGTAAACTGTTCGGCCACGCGCGTGATCGCGAGACCGCCGCGGGTGACGTAGTCGCTTCTGGCCGGGAGGGCAAAGACTGTCCTATTCATGGGGTCCTCTTACGAAACTTGCCGAGGGAACGCCACACAGGACAAACGATCAGGCCGCCGCACTGCGTGGGCGACCTTCGACGATTTATGGAAAAGAAATCGCACCGGCCACCTCCTAGGAGGTGCGCCACCAACGACGGGATGGGCGGGCTGCGGTGCTCATGGGCGGATACTCACCATGGCGCGGGGACGGCGTCAAGGGTGGCTAAGATCGCCGGATCACACCAGTTCGCCCGGTTTCGGCACATCGCGCCTCCCATGACGCACGTGGACGACCTCCAGCGTATCATCAGTGACGCGGTAATAAATCAGGTAAGGAAACGGGACGATCGGAAACACCCGAACGCTGGTCATATCAGTCGCACGACCGAGGCCCGGATATTTCGCAAGCAATTGGCTGGCGGACCGGATACGTCGCACAACTACGCTGGCAGCACGCCTGTCGTGCTGCGCGATATATTCGTGAATTCCGTCAATGTCGGTGCGGGCACGCCGGGCGTACCTAAGCTTCACAGCCCACACTTCTTCCAGAGCGCAGCCATTTCCTGATCGGTCGCGAACTCGCCTCGCTCAGCCTGTTCAAGACCCTCAAGCACGGCTGCGCGATGCTCTTCAGGCACAACGAACAGATCGCCGTCATTGGCGACGATCTGCTCAAGCACCTCGGCGACGTAGGCTTGCCGATCTTCCGGCAACCTTCGCACCTTCTCGATCACATCTTCCAAGACCTTTGTCATGGGCGGAATATATACCAGCCGCAGGCCGAAAACGACCCGTTCCCCTCACCCCAAATGCTTCCGGAAAAACTCCATCGCCCTGCCCCAGGCGAGCTCGGCGGCTTCGCGGTCGTGGACGGCCTGGCGCTGCTCGTTGACGAAGGCGTGCTCGGCGTCATAGCGGAACAGCTCCAGCGACTTGCCGGCGGCCTTCATGGCCTTCTCGAAGCCGTTGACCAGCTCCGGCGTGCACCAATCGTCCTTGTTGGCGAAATGGGCCTGCAGCGGGATCTTGACGTCGGCGGGCTTGGCCGCTTGCTCCGGCGGGATGCCGTAGAACACGACGCCGGCGGCGAGCTCCGGCACATGCACCGAGCCGATGATGGTGACGGCGCCGCCGAGGCAGAAGCCGGTCAGGCCGACCTTGGCGCCATTGCGCGACAGATATTGCGTGGCGCCGCGCACGGTCTGCGTGGTGGCGTCCATGAAGTCGAGCGAGTTCATCTCTTTGCCGGCCGCATCCGCGTCGTGATACGGCACCACCTTGCCCTTGTAGAGATCGGGCGCCAGCGCATCGAAGCCGGCGAGCGCAAAGCGGTCGCACAGACCCTTGATCTGGTCGGACAGGCCCCACCATTCCTGGATCACGACCACGCCCGGCGCGTTGCCGCGTGCGGCATTCGCAAGATAGCCCGAGGCGTCCTTGCCGTCCGGGCGCTTGAAGGTGATGGCGGTTCCCATGGTGTCCTCCGATGGGTTTCTGGGGGAGCAGCTAGCGGTATTTTGGCGGCTGCGCGCGCGATAGGCAATCGTGCCGAACAACACACACGCGTGTGCAACAAAAAAGCCCCCTTGCGGGGGCTCTTTCATTCTCGGTTCGCGTGCGCCACTCAGTGCGAGTCGGCCCAGACCTTCTTCTTGGTGAAGTACATCAGGAACGCGAAGATGATCAGGAACACGAACACCTGGAGGCCGATGCGCTTGCGCGCTTCCATGTGCGGCTCGGCGGTCCACATCAGGAACGTGGTGACGTCCTTCGCGTACTGCGCGACCGTCGCCGGCGAGCCGTCGTCATAGGTCACCTGGCCGTCGCTGAGCGGCTTCGGCATCTTGATGGCGTGGCCCGGGAAGTACTTGTTGTAGTACGAGCCCTCCGGGATGGTCACGCCCGCCGGCACCTTGTCCTCAAAGCCCTGGAGCACCGCCGCGACATAGTCCGGGCCCTGCTCCTGGTACTGGGTGAAGAAGTCGATGATGAACATCGGGAAGCCGCGACCATAGGAACGCGCCTTGGTGATCAGCGACAGATCGGGCGGCGCGGCGCCGCCGTTCGCCGCACGGGCCGCCTGCTCGTTCGGGAACGGCGAGGGGAAGTAGTCAGCCGGCCGGCCCGGGCGCTCGAACATGTCGCCCGCGTCGTTCGGACCGTCCTTGACCTTGTAGTCGGAGGCAAACGCCGCCGCCTGAGCCACCGAATAGCCGGGACCGCCGGCTTCCGCGAGGTTGCGGAAGGCAATGTAGGACAGCCCGTGACAGTTGGAGCAGACCTCCTTGTAGACCTTCAGGCCGCGCTGGAGCGCACCGCGGTCATACTTGCCGAAAGGGCCCGCGAACGACCAGTTGTTGCCCGGCGGCTTGATGCCGCCCTCCTCGGCGCGGGCATCCTGCAAGGTGCCGACGAACAGCGCACCCGCCGCGACGAGCGCGACCGCGATCGAGGCCACGGCCTTGCCGCTCTTGGCGAGGATCGCCTCCGAGATCGAGTTCGGCACCGGCCGCGGCGTCTCGATGCGCGAGAGCAGCGGCAGCACGATCAGGAAGTAGGCGAAGTAGCAGACCGTCAGGACCCGGCCGGCGATCACGTAGATGCCTTCCGGCGGTTGCGCGCCGAGATAGCCGAGCAGGATGCAGACCGCGACGAAGATCCAGAAGAACTGCTTGGCCAGCGGACGGTACTTCGACGACCTGGTCTTGGCGCTGTCGAGCCAGGGCAGGAAAACCAGCACGATGATGGCCGAGAACATCCCGATCACGCCTGCGAGCTTGTTCGGGATCGAGCGCAGGATCGCGTAGAACGGCAGGTAATACCATTCCGGCACGATGTGCGGCGGCGTCACGCCCGGGTTCGCCGGAATGTAGTTGTCGGCGTCGCCGAGATAGTTCGGCATGTAGAAGATGAACCAGGCGTAGAGCAGAAGGAAGCAGGCGACGCCGAAGCCGTCCTTGATGGTCGCATGCGGCGTGAACGGCACCGTGTCCTTTTCCGTCTTCGGCTCGACGCCGTCAGGATTGTTCTGGCCGGCGACGTGCAGCGCCCAGACGTGGAGCACGACGACGCCCGCGATCAGGAACGGCAACAGGTAGTGCAGCGAGAAGAAGCGGTTCAGCGTCGGGTTGCCGACCGAATAGCCGCCCCACAACAACGTCACGATGCTCTCGCCGACATAGGGAATGGCGGAGAACAGATTGGTGATGACGGTGGCGCCCCAGAAGCTCATCTGGCCCCACGGCAGCACGTAGCCCATGAAGCCCGTCGCCATCATCAGGAGGTAGATGATGACGCCGAGGATCCAGAGCACCTCGCGCGGCTCCTTGTAGGAGCCGTAATAGAGGCCGCGCAGCATGTGGACGTAGACCGCGAAGAAGAACATCGACGCGCCGCAGGCATGCATGTTGCGCAGCAGCCAGCCGTAATTGACGTCACGAACGAGCAGCTCGACCGACTTGAAGGCGAGATCGGCATGCGGCGTGTAGTGCATCGCTAGGATCACGCCGGTCAGGATCTGCATCCCCAGCATGAAGGAGAGGATGGCACCGAACGTCCACCAGTAGTTCAGGTTACGCGGGGTGGGATAGACGATGAATGAAGAGTGCACGAGACCCAGGATCGGCAGACGCCGCTCGATCCATTGCAGGGCCGGATTGCTCGGCTGGTAGTCGGATGGTCCGCTCATGATGCGATCCTGAAGAAATAATACGACGAGACGGTTCGAGGCTTCGGACGCGGGTCCGAAGCTCAGCCGATCTGAATTTTGGTGTCGGAAACGAACTGGTACGGCGGCACCGGCAGGTTCGCGGGCGCGGGCCCCTGGCGGATGCGGCCGGACGAATCGTACTGCGAACCATGGCAGGGGCAGAAGAACCCGTCGTAATTGCCTTCATGGGCGATCGGGATGCAGCCGAGATGGGTGCAGATGCCGATCACGACCAACCACTGGTCATGGCCCGCTTTGACCCGGGCCTCGTCGGACTGCGGATCGGGCAGGCTCGCCACGGGAACGGCGCGCGCTTCGTCGATCTGCTTCTTGGTGCGGTGGCTGATGTAAATCGGCTTGCCGCGCCAGAACACCTTGATGTCCTGCCCCTCGGCGACCGGGCTCAGATCGACCTCGATCGGCGCACCGGCGGCGATGGTCGAGGCGTCCGGATTCATTTGGGAGATAAAGGGCCAGAGCGCGGCTGCGCCCCCTACTGCTGCAGCTGCCCCCGTTGCAACGAATAAGAAATCACGGCGTGTCGGATGGTCCGCCGAAGACGCTGTCGTCACGATTCCAACCCTTTCTTCTTATGCTGCCGACGGAACCGCTCCAGGAGCCCCCAAGGTCCCCGGAACAGTCTGCCGGCGCCCGCGGCCCCCCGCGGCGGCAGAACTTGGCTTGTCTCCACCAAAACAAGGCGAAAAACAGCAGTCCAGAATCGTTCTATTGGCACCCTTGCAGGACGAGCGCAAGCCCGCTAACGGCGCGGGAGCGTGCAATGCACGAATTCCACGGCTGACGATGTTTTATTGAGACATTTCCGGCCCACAACCGACCGACCACCGCCCATGCAGATCGCACTTTTCCAGCCCGACATCCCCCAGAACACCGGCACGATTCTCCGCCTGTGCGCATGTCTGGGCATCGCCGCCCACATCATCGAACCCGCCGGCTTCCCGGTCTCCGACCGGCATTTCCGCAGGGCGGGAATGGATTACCTCGACCATGTCAGCATTACCCGCCACGATTCCTGGTCGAAATTCGAGGAGTGGCGGGCGGCACAAAGCTACCGGCTGCTACTCTTCACCACCAAGGCCGCCACGGATTACCGCGATTTTCATTACCAGACGTCGGACATCCTGCTATTCGGGCGCGAGAGCGCCGGCGTCACCGACGCGGTGGTCGAGGCGGCGGATGCGCGGCTGGTGATCCCGATCAGCCCGGGGCTGCGGTCGCTCAATGTCGCCATGACCGCGGCGATGGCCGCAGGCGAAGCGCTCCGGCAGGTCCGGAACCCGCACGATTGATAGTTTGAGGAGAGACCAGTGAGTTACGCGGTCAAGGAAATCTTCCTGACCCTGCAAGGCGAAGGCGCCCATGCCGGGCGCGCATCCGTGTTCTGCCGTTTTGCCGGCTGCAACCTCTGGAGCGGCCGCGAGGCCGACCGCAGCGAGGCGACATGCCAGTTCTGCGACACGGATTTCGTCGGCACCGACGGCACGCTGGGCGGCCGTTACGCCTCGGCCGTGGAACTCGCCGACACCATCGCGGCGCAGTGGACTGGAGCGGCCTCCAATCGCTACGTGGTGCTGACCGGCGGCGAGCCGCTGCTGCAGGTCGATGACGCCCTGGTCGAGGCGCTGCATGCCCGCGGCTTCGAGATCGGCGTCGAGACCAACGGCACGGTCACTCCGCCTGAGGGGCTCGATTGGATCTGCGTCAGCCCCAAGGGCGGCAGCGAGCTTGTGCTGCGCCAGGGACACGAGCTGAAGCTGGTCTATCCGCAGGCCCTCGCGGCACCCGAGACTTTCGAGAGCCTCGCCTTCGAGCGCTTCTCGCTGCAGCCGATGGACGGGCCGGAGGTCGCAGAGAACACCGCGCGCGCGATCGACTATTGCCTGCGCCATCCGCAATGGCGGCTGAGCGTGCAGACGCATAAATCGCTCGGCATCAGATAGGATGGGTTGACGGACAGATGTGGGAATTGACGAAATCGTTCCGCTTCGAGGCGGCGCATTCGCTGTCGGGAACGACCTTTGGTGCGGCGAGCGAAGAGATCCACGGCCACTCCTTCCGCGCCGAGGTGACGGTGCGCGGCACGCCCGACCCTGCGACCGGCATGGTGGTCGATCTCGGCCTGCTCCAGCGCGCCATCGAGGACGTGCGGCTGACGCTGGACCACAAGTTCCTCAACAAGATCGAGGCGCTGGGCACGCCGACGCTGGAAAACCTGTCGCGCTTCGTCTGGGAGCGGCTCGCGCCGATCGGCAAGCTCACCCGCGTCAGCATCCACCGCGACAGTTGCAACGAGAGCTGCACCTATTACGGTCCGCAGGGCTAACGGCATGACATCTACATTAGACCCGAGCTTGATCGAAGACCGCAAGGCCCGCGCCCGCGCCTGGTTCGAGCGCTTGCGCGACGATATCTGCGAAAACTTCGAGCGGCTGGAGGACGACGCGCCGCAAAGCCTCTATCCCGGCGAGGCCGGCCGCTTCCAACGCACGCCGTGGCAGCGCACCGATCACAGCGGGGCTGCCGGCGGCGGCGGTGTGATGTCGTTGATGTCGGGCCGCCTGTTCGAGAAGGTCGGCGTGCACTGCTCGACCGTGCACGGCGAGTTCGCGCCCGAGTTTCGCGCGCAGATCCCGGGCGCGGCTGAAGACCCTCGCTTCTGGGCCTCCGGCATCTCGCTGATCGCGCACATGCGCAATCCGTACGTGCCGGCGGCGCACATGAACACGCGCTTCGTCGTCACCACCAAGGCGTGGTTCGGCGGCGGCGCCGATCTCACGCCGGTGCTCGACCGCCGGCGCACGCAGGAGGACGCGGACACAATCGCCTTCCACGCCGCGATGAAGGAGGCCTGCACAGGGCCGAACGGCGTTGCCGATTACGACAAGTACAAGAAGTGGTGCGACGAGTATTTCTATCTGCCGCACCGGAAAGAGGCGCGCGGCATCGGCGGCATCTTCTACGACTGGCACGACAGCGGCGACTGGGACGCCGACCTCGCCTTCACGCAGGATGTCGGTCGCGCTTTCCTGAATATCTATCCAGATATCGTCAGGCGCAATTTCGCGAGCGCGTGGACTACCGAAGATCGCGAGGAGCAGCTGATCCGCCGCGGACGCTATGTCGAGTTCAACCTGCTCTACGACCGCGGCACCATCTTCGGACTGAAGACCGGCGGCAATGTGGATTCGATCCTGTCGTCGCTGCCGCCGGAGGTGAAATGGCCATGACGACGATCAAGCCTGCAATCAAGCCGCTCCCCCGCGCCATGTTGATCGACATGGACGACACCATCCTGTCGGCCTATGGCCGGCCCGAGATCGCCTGGAACACGATCGCGGAAGAATTCGCCGAAGAGCTCGCGCCGCTGCCGCCGCGAGAAGTCGCCGCGGCCGTGCTGGCCTATGCGCGGCAGTTCTGGTCGACCGCGGAAGCCGCATGGCGGATGAAGCTCGGCGAGGCGCGACGGCTCACGGTGCGCGGCGGCTTCGCCACCCTCGCCGCCAACGGCCATCGCGCTCTCTCGGACGATCTCGCCGCGCGCCTTGCCGACCGCTTCACAACCTATCGCGAGGAAGCGATCTTCGTCTTTCCGGGCGCGCATGACGCGATCGACGCATTCAAGGCGCACGGCGTCAAGCTCGCGCTGGTCACCAACGGCGCCGCCGACATGCAGCGCGCCAAGGTCGAACGCTTCGAGCTGACCCACCGCTTCGACCACATCCAGATCGAGGGCGAGCACGGTTTCGGCAAGCCCGAGGAGCGCGCCTATCTGCACGCGATGGAGGCGCTTGGCGTCACCGCGGAAGACACCTGGATGATCGGCGACAATCTGGAATGGGAAGTCGTCACCCCGCAGCGGCTCGGCATCCATGCGATCTGGATCGACGTGCATGGCGACGGCCTGCCCGAAGGCTCGACCGTCAAGCCCGACCGTATCATCCGTTCGCTGACTGAGCTCGTGCCGGGCTAAATCCCGAAAACAACCCCATGCACAGTAAGCGGTGACTGCAAAATCAACAGCTTGCCGCAAAACGCAACGCGACTGCTGATTTTACGAAATTATTTGACGCGTCGGGCAAAACAGGCGCATGATGCCATCATCGCCGCGCCTGGGACGGAATAGTCCTGAAGCGACCATCGAGCGATCTCCCACTCGAACCTCTGCCATCGACGTTTCGCGCAGTCCACGCAAGCCGGCGCCATTCACGGGTCACGCAGCCCGTGATCGGCGTGTCATGACGGCTTGCTAGCCTCCGCTCTCGTCGATCAACCCGAAAGGACCATCCATGGAACTGAAAACCGGCGACGTCGTGATGCTGAAATCCGGCGGCCAGCCGCTGACCGTCGCAGAGGTGAAGGGCGACGACATCGTCTGCCTCTGGATGGGCTCGGAGGGCGATCTGTTCCGCGAGACGCTGCCGCTGGCCGCGCTCGATCGTCTGGAAGTCGAAGACCACGATGAGGATGAGGACGACGAGGAAGAAGACGACGAGGACGAGGAGTAAGCGCGCCTAAGACCGCATCCTGGCTAGATCGGAGCGTTTCGCTCTGACGCTCCCGATGTCCGCTTCTCTGCCAACAACGGCGCACGAGCGGACATCGCTGGATGTCGCAGAAGGGCCACTTCCGGAGTCATGCGCAAAAGGGAAGGCGCATCAAGATCGAAAGAACGAAACGCACGATCTTGTTTGTGGCGAGCGTGATAACAACAAGTGGGATGATAACCACATCGTCGAGGGCAGCGCGAAAGCGGCTTTCCTCGGTCCATGCCGGGTGACGACCATCGGTCACGGTGCAACGTCCGGGCTGAAAAACGGGGGATCGTGCCGGCTCAAATTAGCATATTGTAAGCTCAAGGGGGCCTTGAGTAGTCAGAGGGCGTTGCCTTAG
The DNA here is from genome assembly GCF_049949285.1 of Bradyrhizobium ganzhouense. Taxonomy (NCBI): domain Bacteria; kingdom Pseudomonadati; phylum Pseudomonadota; class Alphaproteobacteria; order Hyphomicrobiales; family Nitrobacteraceae; genus Bradyrhizobium; species Bradyrhizobium ganzhouense. The sequence continues at coordinate 2,482,954 of NZ_CP181318.1, read as the reverse complement.
GGTTAGATCAGTTGCGGACTGCATGTCCGCCCGGTCTTCGCTTTTTGCTCACCCGTGGCGGCGACGGCTAATCATGACGATTCGTAAGAAAATCTTTCTGCTTGCAGGCATTCTGCTGGCGATTTTCGGCGCCGTCGTTGGCGTTCTCGGCTTCGCGCAAAAGCTCGACAGTGATCAGCTCGGGAACATCACCGAATATGAGCTGCCGTTATCGCGCATGGTTGCTGAATTCGATGTCCTTACCGATAGATACGAGCTCGAAGTCTCGCGCGTCCTGATATCCGATCGAGCCGATGCCGGGACGGAGCGGACGGCGATGGCCGCAGTGCGGGCAACGGCCGATGAGTTGCGCGATACCATCAAGACAGGTGGCGCCTTACTCCACAAAGCAACCGGCGATCGCGGCTACAACACTGAGGATCGCGTCGACCTGGCTCGCATGGCCGGCGTCCTCCAGTACATGAGCCGTGGTTTGGAAGACTTCCTCGCCGTGGGGGACGCCACGCTTGCGGCTATCTCGGAGGGACGTCGCGACGAGGCCCGGACCATTTCGCTCGGCTTTGCCAAATTCGCCCAGGCGTTCGGCCCCGATCTCTCGCAGATTCGACGTGAGCTTGCCGACCTGACCGACCGGTCGGCCCGTAGGGTTCTCGCGCGGCAGCGGTTGAACACCTATTTGAGCCTTGCCCTTTTCGTTGCGGCATGCGGCATTGGTCTCGGCGTTAGCGCCATCGGATCGACACGCGTGGTCTCCGGTCTGCGCCAGCTTGTCGTAAGCACGAAGGCGCTTGAACTGGGCACGCACGCCGAGCCGGTTTTGATAGCCACCCGCGACGAGGTCGGCGAGCTGGCACTCTCGTTCAACCGGATGGTCGACGAGTTGCGCGCGCGAGACCGCGTCAAGGACACCTTCGGAAAATTTGTCGATCCCAGGCTCGTCAGCCGGCTGATTGCCAGTGGCGCGGATCAGGCCGAACGGCGCAGCCTCACCATCTTCTTTTCCGACATCAAGCAGTTTACGGGCATCAGCGAGCAGCTAACCGCCAGCGCCGTCGTTCACCTCTTGAACAATTATTTCGGCGCGGTGGCCAATGTCATTCACGGCCATCGTGGGATCATCGACAAATACATCGGGGACGCCGTCATGGCGTTCTGGGTGCCGCCGTTTTCAAACGGAGACGAACATGCAAGCGATGCTTGCCGAGCGGCGCTGGAGCAGCAGGACGCGATTGCCGCTCTGCGGGAGCGAGTACCAGAGATCACTGGAATGCGGCGCAACCCACCGGAGCTGGTGATCCGGATGGGTATTGCCACCGGCGAAGCCGTGATTGGCACCATTGGCTCGGATTCCGTTCGTTCCTACACCGTTATCGGCGACAGCGTAAACCTTGCCTCGCGCCTTGAGGGCATGAACAAGATCTACGGAACCCTCATCATCATCAGCGAGGAGACTTTCCGGCTCGCACAAGGCGCGATTAAAGCGCGCGAAATCGACACCATCACGGTCGCCGGAAAAACCGAACCGGTGCGAATTTATGAGTTGATGGGTCGCGCCGGCGAGCTCGACTCCACGCGGGACGAATTGCGGGTGTTGTTCGCGCAAGGACTTGCCGCATATCGCAGCCGAGACTGGTCTGCTGCGCAGACGGCGTTCGAAAGCTGCCTGTGCAAGATTCCCGACGACGGTCCGACGCGCGTCTTTCTGGAACGAATTGCGCATTTGGGCCACGCGCCTCCGGCCGCGGACTGGGACGGTGTCTGGCGTCACGTTGAGAAATAAGAGAGCGGACCGTAACCAGCCATTTGTCCGCTCCAAGTCCTTCCCTGACGAGTCCGGGGTCTGCTAGAACAACTTCTGGCCCCAGATTCGTAGCCTGGGGTTCGGCCTACATCTGCCTGCGTACAGGCTGAAGCTGGCCATCGACTGTCGCGGGAGGCCGATGTCCGCCTTGGGTCAGAAGCATCGGTTTGGCCGCAGGCCTGCGATGTCCGCTCTGGCCCCAACGCGGTCGAGCTGAACGTCGCCTCCATGTTCGCCTGCGGGGCCAGAAGCCGACACTTGTGAACCATAGCGTTATAGGCTGTAAAGGCGCCGCCACCGGCCCGGGCTGTAACCCTCGCTCCTGGAAAACACACGCGTGAAATGGCTTTGATCGACGAAGCCGCACTGCAGGGCAATTTCGGCGAGCTCGCAACGCGGGTCCTTTAAGAGTTCCTTGGCGCGCTCGACGCGCATTTTGGTCAACCACCGGCTGGGCGGAACGCCCGTCGACCGTTTAAACGCCCGCGTAAAGTAGCTGCTGGAGAGCCCGCACTCGCGCGCGATCTCCGCGATCGAAAGATCGTGGGCTAGATTGACATTGATCAGGTCACGGGCGCGCTTCAGTTGCCACGCCGCAAGCCCGCCGCGGGCGTTCCGTCCCCCGATCGGGACGCTGCCGTAAGCGCGCACGATGTGAGCGAAAAAAGCCAGCGCGATGCAGTCGGCAAACATCGCGGTTCCCTCACCCGGCTGCTCCATCGCACCGGCGAGCGCTTGCGCCAGGCCATACATGACCGGATCGCGGGCACCAAAGTTCGGCGCGTAAAGTCCCTTCACCCGGGAGATTCCCGCTTCGTTGGCCATCTCGTCAAGCGCGACCTGCGTGATGCCAAAGCGGATCGAATCGAAGGGGGTATCCAGGCTGACGACCGGACGGTCGCCGAGGTCAACGAGCTGCGCGTCGCCGAGACGCCAATCGGGCACTTCTCTTCGCCGTCCCGCCGTCCACAAATTCGAGAAGAACGGCAACGATAGTGGCACGTGGAACGCAAAGGCTTCTTGCGGAGTGGCTGCCAGCGAACGGCCGCGCATCGGATGATTGCTCCGCATGCGTGAAAAGACGATGCGCGCTTTTGAGGATTTGCGCACGACAAGGGTCGCGGGTCTTTCTATCTGGAAGCGCCTGGAAAGGTCGTCCTCAATTGCATCCGCAGCCATCATTGTCTCCATAACAGTTGCAAAGCGACAAACGCGCTCGCGTCCTCCACGCGAGCATCACCATCCCGGCGAGCGCAGGATAATAGGTCGGCCATCATAAAAACAGCGGCATGTCGCCGGCAGCATTATCTCTCGCAGGGTTTTTCGACTGATTTTTTCAATGCGGTCAAATCCGTACAATTTTGTTCGCGCCGGCAGCCGTATTGTCTGCGCGAAAGGGCGAGACGCGAATGGGCAGCGCAAAGCAGACATTGCTGGTCGACAGATCAACACCGGGCCACTGGCGCATCACGCTGGATAACCCGCCGGTCAATGTGATTGACGACGTCATGTACGATGCGTTCTACGACCTTGTCGGGGAGATCGAGGCCGATGCGGCGGTCAAGGTCGTGACTTTCGAAAGTGCAAATCCCGATTTTTTCATAGCGCATTACGGCACGGCGGGACCGCCCAGCCGTTTCGGCGTGCCGCCCTGGATTGATGCCGCGACGCGGTTAGCAAAGAGCGGTGCGCTGAGCATCGCCGTCATACGGGGAAGAGTCCGCGGCGGCGGAAGTGAGTTTGCACTTGCGTGCGACATCCGTTTTGCCAGCCGCGAGAAGGCGATTTTCGGGCAGCCGGAGGTCGGTACCGGATTGATACCGGGAGGCGGAGCGCTGCAGCGATTGCCGACCCTTGTCGGCCGGTCTCGTGCCCTCGAGATCATCATGGGCGCCAACGACTTCGACGCCGATACCGCCGAACGGTATGGCTGGATCAATCGCGCCCTACCTGACGCCGAACTCGATGCCTTTGTCGCCGACTTCGTTCGCCGCGTTCTCTCCTTCGATCAGCAGGCATTGCAGGCTGCGAAGTCGATCGTCAACCAGGCCGGCCTGCCCGATCCGGTCGCGCTAAAAGCAACCCAGGATATCTTCTTCCAGACCTTCTCATGGAATGGAGCGAAGGACCGATTCCCGAAGCTGCGCGCGCGGGGAATCGGCCAGGCTGGAGATTTCGAGTTGAACCTCGGACGTCACATCGGCAACCTTTAGGTCAAGCTCATGGACAATCAGCTCCTCATCGAATCTCCGGACGGATCGTTCCAAGCTTACATCTCGCGGCCCGCAAGCCAACCCGCACCCGTCGTGATCGTTCTCCAGGAGTTGTTTGGCGTCAACGCCGACATCAGGGCGACTTGCGATGAGCTGGCGGCACAGGGCTTCATAGCGATCGCTCCGGATCTGTTCTGGCGGCAGGAGCCTGACGTCGATCTTGACGTGAGATCGGAAGCTGACTGGCAGCACGGCCTAGGGCTCTACGGCGCATATGATCGCGACGCCGGGGTACGAGACATCGCACAAACCATTCGTGCCGCGGCCAACTTGCCTGAGTCCACCGCGAAGGTTGCCCTGCAAGGTTATTGCCTCGGTGCGCTGATGGCGTTCATCACGGCCGCCCGCCATGAGGTATCCGCCGCCGTTGCCTACCATGGCGGCGACACGGAAAATTACCTTGGTGAAGTGAGTAGCTTGCGGGCTCCCTTGCTCATGCACCTTGGTGAAGAGGATGAGTTCATCTCGAAGCCGGCCCAGGCACAGATCAAGGCTGCCTTGGCAAAGAAGCCGAACGCGACCGTTTACAGCTATCCGGGTCAGCGTCACGCGTTCTCCCGGCACAATGGGACACACTACAACGCCACTGCGGCTGTGCTGGCCAATGGACGAACGCGCGAATTTCTCAACCAACACCTGCGATAACGCGACAGATCAGGAGACTGCAAATGGCCAAACCGAGCATTGTCTTCGCTCACGGAATCTGGGCCGACGGCTCTTGCTTCCAGAAACTGATCCCGGCTCTGCGGGCCGAAGGCCACGACGTGATGGCTGCACAGTATGGCCTCGACACGCTAAAGGGCGATGTCGACGCCACCATCCGTACGTTCGGGCGGGTGAAAGGGCCTATCGTCCTCGTCGGCCATTCGTATGGCGGCACCGTCATCACGCACGCTGGCATGGATAAGCGCGTTGCCGCGCTGGTCTACATCGCGGCCCTCGGGCCCGATGAGACCGAGACGTCGCAGGGCCAACAAGACAAGTTTCCAAGAACGGACGTCTTCAGTCACATTGAAGTTGCGGATGGGCGCGTCTGGGTGAAACCCGAAGGCGTGTCCTGCTTCGCTGGCGATCTTTCCGCTGAGGAGCAGGGCGTCGTCTACGCCACGCACTTCGCGCCGGCGCTCGATCTCTTCACGCAGAAGCTCGACGGCGTCGCCTGGCGCTCGAAGCCGAGCTGGTCGATCGTGGCAACGGAGGACCGCACCGTTAACCCTGAGCTGGAACGCTTCGCCGCAAAGCGCATGGGTGCGAAGACCGTCGAGCTCAGATCGAGCCATGTTCCGATGCTGTCTCAACCGAAAGCCGTGCTTGAGGTGATCCGCGAAGCTGCGAGGGCGGCGTGATATCTTGTGGCCGAGCGCAGGCCGGAACTCGCCCCGCCCCGGGAGACCGTCATGGGTTACGATCCTTCAACAACGGCGATCCTGCTGGTCGACCCGTATAACGATTTTCTCGCCGATGGCGGCAAGCTCTGGCCGCGCGTCAAGGCGATCGCGGAGGAGACCAACCTGCTGGAACATTTGCGCGTGGTAGTCGCGGCGGCGCGCGCCCGTGGGCTGAAGATAGTCTTTGTACCGCATCACCGCTGGACGCCGGGTGACTATGTGTCCTTTGACAATCCTTCGCCGTACCAACTTGGCTCGGCCAAGGCGCAGGTATTTGCCAGGGACAGTTGGGGTGGCACGTTCCACGATGACTTCGAGCCGCAGCCGGGCGATATCGTTGCAGGCGAACACTGGGGATCGAGCGGCTTTGCGAATACCGATCTCGATTTCCAGCTCAAGCAGCATAGCATCCGTCGCGTGATCCTGATCGGCATGATCGCCAACACCTGTATCGAGGCGACCGGTCGCTTCGGCATGGAGCTCGGCTATCACGTCACGCTGGTCAAGGACGCCACCGCGGCCTTCAGCCCCGAGGCAATGCACGCCGCACACACTATCAACGGGCCGACCTATGCCCACTCCATAGTCACGACCGAAGAATTGCTTGCACAGCTTTCCGCCTAGTCGACTGTACGGCAGATTCGGAACTTCCGCTTTGGGTCCAAAGGCGGCAGTCGAGAGCTACGCCGCCGATTTCCGGTCTGCCCCTAGTAGCAGACTTATGCAGCTTTCCGCACCTCTTCGCCTTCGGGCCAGGAGCGGACTAAGTATCCGCACGCGAGCGACGATGCGCCAGCCAATAGTCAATCTGCCAGCCCTCGTAGCCAAGCAATTCGCAAGAGCGCCGTTCGTGATCTTCGGACCATGCTTCGAGTTCGTTTAGGAGCGCAAGCATGGCGTCTATCCGCCACTCATGGTCGGGTAACGCGTAGAGCAGTCTTCGGTGGGGCAGTTCAGTTACTTCGCGTCGTATCAACCGGCCCGCAGCGACATGTCTGTCGAACATCCGCCAATATCGAATATTGACGTCGAACTCACGGGGAACAAAATTCAGGAAATAGGCAAGAGGCTTCATGCCCCTCAGCATCAGGCCGAGTTCTCTACCGTTGTGCCCCAAATAGGGCAGTCGAGGAGGTTGCACTGAACCCATGCTGAGCATGCTGATCGCCAAACGTTAATTCAGCTAAGGGTCAAAATGCGAAGAACTCGGCACGAGCAAATCTAGTCGGCTCGTCCCCGCTAAGCGGACTTCAATGACGCGTACCGTCACTTCGCATCTGGGCCAACAGCCGCCATCCCCGCCAAATGCGGTTTGTCCTTAGCGGTGCCCGGGCGACGTCCGGGACCGTATCGCGTGGTATCAGCGCCGATATCCTGATGCTAGATTTCGCGACGGCGGGGAGCACCTGCTTCCTGCTTCAGACCGAACAGGAGGACGACATGGCTGACAGCGTCTACAAGGTCATTGAACTGATCGGTACCAGCCCCGACTCATGGGAGAAGGCGGCCGCCAATGCGGTCGGGCAAGCGGCAAAATCTCTCCGGGATCTTCGCATTGCAGAGGTCGTCAAACTCGATATGCAACTGGATGAGAAGGGAAAAATAGAGGCCTATCGCGCCAAGCTCAACGTATCGTTCAAGTTCGAGGGTTCCTGAGCCTCAGCACCTCGCCCCCGCTTGCGGGGCGAGGTTAGCTCACTAGAGAAACGCGCGCGGCCATCCGGGACGTAGTGCCTGGTCCAACCGGGACTCGGGATGCCTTGATGCGTGGGGCGGGAACTGTAACGCGTGGTGACCTCATGTACATCGTCATTCGCAAGTACACCAAGGTTCGTTCGGTTGCGGACGCTGCTCGCCGCGCCAAGAGCGGCATCGGCCAGATCCTGAGGCAATCGCACGGATTCAGATCCTACTACGTGCTCGACGGTGGCGACGGCGTTGGTGCGGCTGTGATGATATTCGAGGACCGCGAAAGCGCCAATGCAGCGAACGCCAAGATACTGGCGTTTATTCAAGCAAGTCTGCATGACCTCGATCTTGGCGATCCCGAAATCACTGCCGGCGAAGTTCTGGTGAATATGGAACCTGATGCGTCGTCGGGCATAAAGTATCCGTAAGCGCCGCCAATTGTGTTGGGCGCCGCCCCTTGCCGCTGCTGTCGATCTGATCGCCGTCGCGTAGGGGCGATCGCGCCCAGGACATCCGGATGCCGTCCGTCGGGAACATTCGATTGCGCATGCTTTTCGAGGAGTAACAACACATGAGGCAACACGATTTCGAAGCATTTTTCATCACAGCGGTCATCTCGGCGCCGCTCGTAGCTATGGACGCCGCGATGCCGCCCCGAGATCCTGATGAAGACGAGGACGAGGAGGACGACGAAGAGGAGGATGAAGCCGACGAACCGGCAGTCGTACGCGAGCCGGATGAAGACTAGACTAGCCGGTGTCGGCCAGTCGGCGCTATAATCTCCCATGGGCTGGGATGCGAAAGACGTAGCACTGCTCGAAAGGCTCTGGGCCGCAGGACAGAGCGCGGCACAGATTGCACGCCGTCTCGGGCATAGCCGTAACGCGGTCTGCGGGATGCTAACCCGGCAGGGCTTGAAGCGTGGCCGCAAGCCGCCAACAGCAAGACCCAAGATCAGGCCGCCTCCGAAGCTAAGGCCGAAATCGTCGGCCGCCTGCGCACCTCGAGTAGCAAAGAAGGTGTCGCGGAGCACAGCAGAGAGGCAGCAGCCCAAGGAATTCAGCAAGCAGCAGCTGTACACCATTCTAGCTGAGGCGGTCAGGAACACTGGCTAAGAGCGAACCACGAAAGGGGGCAGGGCATTTTCGAATTTCAGGGCAAGAACCGGAGTTTGATGCGCGGGGCCGACGCCTAGACATTGCAGCGATCGAGTGTCGATCCATGATTCCTGCAAATGAAGGGTGTTTTTCGATGAGCAAGCAAGATGAGAACAAGGCCGTCGTTGGTCGTTGGTTCACCGAATTCTGGGGCAAGAGCGTCAATCTTGGCGTCATCGACGAGATTGCCGCGCCCGACATGCTGCTCAAATATTCGCTGCATGAACCGCGTCGCGGCCGCGACGACATCAAGGCGTTCATGACCGACTTCCGCGCCGCGTTCCCGGATCTCAACTTCTGGGGCACCGCGGACCTGATCGCCGAAGGCGATTATGTCGTCGGTCAATGGGAAGGCGGCGGCACTCACACCGGCCCGGCGTTCAGCGATTTCCTGATCGGCGGCCTGCCCGCTGCGACGGGCCGCAAGATGCGCTTCACGGGCACCACGGTGCTCAAGGTGATCGACGGCAAGATCGTCGAGGAGATCGGTCTCGATGACGGCGTCACCGCGCTGACCCAGCTCGGGTTGCTCAAGGCGGCGGCCTGATCGGAACGCGTCCCACCATCGGCACAGCCGATGTCGTTGAGCGAGGCTCGCATGCCGTGCGGGCCTCGTCTGCTTTTGGAGCACCAGACTCTGCCGTCGGAAATCGGGTGGCGACGCCTCCGGGTTCGTGGAGACTAGAACTTATGACCGCAGCAACCCTTCAGTTCCGCAAGCAGATGCCCCTGCCGGTCGCGGATGATCCGCGATGGGCCCGCGTCCTGGCGCGCGACAAGGCGGCAGATGACCAGTTCTGGTATTCGGTTTCGACGACGGGGGTCTATTGCCGGCCATCCTGTCCCTCGCGCACAGCGAACCCGAAGAACGTCCAGCTTCACGATAGCCTGGCGAGTGCGAGGGCGACCGGCTTTCGGCCCTGCAGGCGTTGCAATCCGGACGGGCCCTCGGTCGAGGCCGGGAATAACACGCTGGTCGCCAAGGTTTGCCGCATCATCGAGACGAGCGAGGAGCAGCCCTCGCTGGAAGAGCTGGCCGGTGCAGCCGGCTTGAGCCCGGGTTATCTGCATCGAATCTTCAAGGCCGCCACCGGGCTCACACCGAAGAGCTATGCCGCCGAATTCCGCGCCAAGAAGCTTCGTGAAGGGCTGGCCTCCTGCAATTCCGTGACCGAGGCGATGTACGACGCCGGCTTCAGTTCGAGCGGGCGGTTCTACGAAAAGTCGACGGGGATACTCGGCATGACGCCATCGCAATATCGCGCCGGAGGAGCGAACGAGGAGATCAGGTTCGCGGTCGGTCAAAGTTCGCTCGGCCCCATTCTGGTCGCATCGAGCCAGAAGGGCGTGGTTGCAATTCTTCTTGGGGATGACGCGGAGGAGCTTGTCCACGATCTCCAGGATCGATTCCCCAAGGCGCGTCTGATCGGCGCTGACCGCGACTATGAGGCGATGGTCGCCCGCGTGGTCGGTTTTGTCGAAGAGCCGGAGATCGGTCTCGATCTGCCGCTCGACATTCGCGGCACGGCGTTCCAGCAGCGAGTCTGGCAGGCGCTTCAGGACATCCCCGCAGGTCGGACGGTCGGCTATGCCGAGCTTGCGCAGCGGATCGGGTCTCCGAGCGCGGTGCGCGCCGTCGCGGGCGCTTGTGCGGCGAACAAGATCGCGATCGCGATTCCGTGTCACCGCGTGATCCGCAATGACGGGTCGACCTCCGGATATGCCTGGGGCGTGGAACGCAAGCGCGCCCTGTTGGACAAGGAAGCCTCGCGAGCCACCTGAGCCGCGCGGAAAGTGGTCGCTTATTGCCTACGCCTGCTTCGCACTAGCGGACATTGCTGGATATCGCAGAAGGGAGCAGAAGCTGAGTTAAAGGCGACGAGTTGAATTGCCTCCTCGTCCTCAGTTGCAGAGCGAGAATGGAGGACCGAGTTACTGGACCTCGGCGATCCTCGGTCCAGATGACAGTATTTGCGCGTTAGTTGCCGAGGGGCGGCTCGACGGCGATGCCGGGTCCGGCGATCGGAAAGCGGCGTCGGGCGGCGCTCCCTGGGATGGATGGCGGGCAGCGGTTGCCGGAAGCACGATCACTTTGGCTCCGACTTTCACCCGCTCGTAAAGGTCCGCGACGTCCTCGTTGGTCAGCCGGATACAGCCGGACGAAACCCGCTTCCCGATCGTATCGGGCTTGTTGGTGCCGTGAATTCTATATTCGGTCTCGCCGAGATACATCGCCCGGGCGCCGAGCGGGTTGGTCGGACCGCCTGCCATGAACCGCGGCAGATAAGGCTGACGCACGAGCATCTCTGCAGGCGGACGCCAATCCGGCCATTCTATTTTACGGGCCACGGTCTGCTCACCGGACCATGTGAAACCTTCGCGGCCAACACCGATGCCGTAGCGCAGTGCTTGCGCCTCGTTCAGAACGAAATAAAGGAATGTGTTCTTGGTATCGATGATCACGGTGCCCGGCGCCTGGTGGCTGGCGTAGTCAACCACCTGCCGAACAAATGCTCCGGGACCGTCAGCGGCCTTTGGTGGTTCGACCAGAGGTGCCGGGGCCGGGGCCGGAATCGGAGCCGGAGCTGGCGCTGATGCATGGACCGGAGTTGCCACGTAAACCGGCGTTGACGATGCCTGGGCTTGAGGTGCGGACGGCTTTCGTATCGGCTGCACGCTCGCCGGACGAGACAGCAAACCGTATCCCAATGCGGCGACGGCTACGGCGCCAATTGCAACTCTCGCGGCCATTGGTACTGCGAGCGCTTCCGCCTTTCCACGTTTGGCCCGCTTGCTCATATCTCTTTCCCCAGATCACTATGTCCGGAAGAGGTACCCAGCAAAATTTAAGAAACTTCGAAGCGATGTCGTTCAGACTGGAACCGTTAGCGGTGGTTAACGCCGAACTCTTGTTCGGCAACATAAAAATCTGGCGGAGCGGACAGGCTCCGCTCTTTCGTTAACGGCGGCTTCGGGGCACCGGGGACATCGACTCCCACGGCAATATCCGCCAAGGGCCAACGGCGGAAGTAGCCAATCCGCCAGGTCGACGCAGGTCGGTATGTTGATACAAATCAATGGTTATCCCGACGCTTTGAGATCAATTGCCCGCGGATGCCACTTCTCATCCGCACGGGAGACGAGCATGCGGACTTTGGCTGTCGCTGCTGTCTTGAGCCTGACGCCGATTAAGGCCTTCGCCGTCTCCGATTGCCGAGTCACCGGCCATCCGTCCGTGTTTGGCGTCGACATGACGGCCTACTTCGCGGTCAGGTCGGGCGAAACGTGCAATTTCCCGATGCGAATTCCGGGAGCGATGCACAGCTCGGGCGTTTCCCAGAAGCCTGCGCACGGGACGCTCAGACAGATCAACGTAACGACGTTCAGGTACACCGCGGCATCCGGTTACAAGGGCAACGATACGTTCGCCATCTATGGTGAAGGAAAGGGTCCATACGGCTCAGGCAGATCGGTCATGACGGTGAATGCAACGATCGAGTAGGCGTGGCAAACGAACCATCAGAGGCAGCGACGTGCATGCGTTATTGCTTTTGCTGTTGCGGCTGCGGAGCAGCGCGGCCTAGTATTGTCGCCGTGCCAGGAAAGCCGGAATCTCTTTGGTCCGCAGTGCACTGGACGTAGAATCCGCAAATCCTCGGAGTCGCATGATGCGCGCGCTTCCCTTTCTCCTGATCATCTGGATCACAATGTCGGCGCCCGCTCCAGCTGTGGCTCAACGGTTCGGCGGCAATTATCCGATTTGCCTTCAGAAGTGGGAATGGGGCGGTGCCAGCTCTATTTCGTGCCGGTACAGTTCGTGGGAGGAGTGTAGAGCGACCGCTGCGGGTCTTTCCGCCACGTGCCTGGCAAACCCTTACGCGCAGCCACCGTCCGCGCAACCACCGTCTCCTCCAGACCGCGGTCCGCGTCTCCGATAGGTGCGATTGCAGCGGCAGCAGTTGCGAGCGGGCCAAGTGATCCGAAGACACCGTCTGTGCGCGTCAAGCGAAGCTGCGTGCGAACGTTCCCAAGAGCGGATAACAAGCTTTCGCAATTCGACAGGAACGATGTCGTGTAGCGCCGGGTTGATGCTTGCCGTTGAGGCAACAATTCGTTAGCCATATTTGGCGTCCGGCGACCGCCGTTCGGCTGACATGATGGAGGATCTCATGCGGATCGCCTTGCTGGTTGTCTTCATGGTGGCGGGGCTCGCTCCCGCAGCGCACGCTGAGCGTGACTATCCCTGGTGCGTCTTTGGCGGAGAGCTCGGCTATCCCGGCGAATGCATGTATTCGACGCGAGAACAATGCCTGGCTTCGTCATCCGGGCGTTGGAACACCTATTGCGATATAAACCCGCGCGTGAGGTTCCAACAGCCGCCGCCGCCTCCGCCCCGGAAGCGCTGATCACAGCAACGCTGGCACGCGCTCGGCGCGACCGGCCTCAAGCGACCAAGGCGTCCGCGCCAGAGCGCTTTCACGCGAGGCTCGCGCCAGATCGGACTGGAGGGTCATACGCCCGACGGCCAGCTTGCGATGTCGACAAGCGACATTTGCCAAATCGCACGATCGCTCGCCCCATGCGGGCCCGTGATCCCGGGGATGTGACCAGCCGTGAAGCCGGCACCCGTTGGGGCTCTGCAGCCGAGCCTTAACTAAGAAGCCGAGGGACAGCTGGAGAAAAAGCGATGCGTTCCATTTTGGCTTTGAGCCTTTTGATCGCCCTGGGCGGCGTTGCGAACGCAGCGCCGGCGCACCACACCCACCGGCACGCTGTGGTTCGCGCCAATCAGGGCACGTTCGCACCGGGCTCCGCTTCGAGCTTTGCGTACGCGCCACCTCGGCCGCCGACTGAAGCCCGGTCCACCTCCTCCTGTGACCAGCCAGAAGCGTATTACGGCGCTTGTCAGGGTTATGCGCCTGGCGAAAAGGAGCGATTTCTGGGCAGCTTGCACGGCCCATAGACGCTTGAGCCGCTTGCGGCCGGCGCATTACGTCCATCCCGCCGGCGATGCCATCGGGGCGAACTGACTTCGACCATCAATCCAGCGGAACGTTCGGATTGGTACCTTTGGTGATAATGCCGCCGCGGTTGCCGATCTCGATCGAGCCATAGCGCTGCTTGAAGCAATCGGGCAGCGGCCGGTCACCTGCCATGCTGAGCCACAGGCGCAGCAAATGACGCTTTTGGCTTGCGTTGGGCCAATCGCGGAATCCGGTCCGATCATGCAGCAGAGCGTGATTGTAGACGAACTGCATGTCACCCGGCTGAAGCCGCATGCCAAAATGCAAGCTGGAGTCATTTGCGAGCGCGTCGAAGAGATCGAGCGCCTCGACGTGAGCCGGCGTCAGCCTTGGCGCATCGGAAAAGCGCTGCGCACTGTCGATATACTGGCGCTGATAGAACCCGGTCAGGAACCCCGCGTGCCAATTCAGCACCGGGATTTCAAGATACGGCTTTTCGTTCTCCGGCACCTCACCGCGGCGGTCCGTCGCGATGGGATCAAACAGGAGAGCGGCAAGGTCGGGACGCCGGTCAAACATCTCGTTGTAGATGGTCGACGTGCTGACAAGGAGGGAATCCCCTCCCTCCATCGCCTCGCGAATGCATAACAGTCCAACCACGTCGGACGAATCCGTGTGGAATGTCTGCCGTTCCGACGTCTGATAAATCCGGGTGTTCGGATCCCTGGCATCGGCGCCGATGTCACGGACGTGACCGAGAATGTGACCCGCCGCATTCTGGGACCGCGCCGATCCCAGATGCGCGCCCACCCCGCAAAATATCGTCGCCGCAAGCTCCTGGCTGTAATTCGCCACCGGCAGGCCGCGGATCACTTCGAAGCCGAGCCCAGTCAGCAGCGTCGCCTTGAGCTGCTCCAGGTGCGCGCCGAAGCGCGGAAGCGGAAAGCTTTCCCTGGTGATGTCGGCGATTTTCCTGCTTCGACCAAGATAGGATTTTGCCGCGCTCTCAAGCTCCGCGATCTCGCTGGCAGTAAGCGACATCAACCATCGATCAGGATTGGCTTTCATCTCGGCGCCCAGCCAGGCGGATGGGATGTCGATCTTCCCGGGAGGGCGATTGATCCCGCTGGGCGCTGAGACCGCATTCATGATTTTGATTCCTGAGGAGATTAATCGCCAGACGCGGCGTCGCGCTATCGACGATATTGTGCCGACAGCATGTTTGCAACTTGGCCAAGCGCAACGCGCTGTTCAACAGCTCAACGACCCGGGCGATGCGATCGGCTACAGCCAGCCGGGCACGCCATCGACTTTCATCGTTTCCAGTTCAGGAAGATCGAATCCGAAATGCTCCGCGACGAGCAGGCGCAACGCCTTGCGGTCGGTCAGTTGAACGGGTTTGGCAGCGCCATCGCGGATGAAGTTGACGTCCTGGTTCGTGATATTGATGCGGCCTTCCTTCGTGACGGCGCTGGCGACAAGGTTGTGCGTGTAGAAGGAATTCGGGTGACTGACGAGATAGTAGTGCATCATCTCGAAATCGACCGGATACTCCTCCTCCATCTTGGATATCCATCCCCGTGTCTCCGCGCCGTTACGCAACAGGCAGAAGAGAATCCAATCGGTCCCTTCGTGGGCGAGCCTGTGAGTCGGAGCGCTGACCGGCACGGGAGTGCCGTCAACGGGTATCGGGTGAGGGCAAGCAAAGGGACCGAAGCCGGGATCAACCACGTAAGCGGCGCCATCAACCGTCACCGAGAGAAACATGTGCTCCCGCACGCTCTCATGACGTGGCTTGAAGAAAACGACCCGGGACGAGTGCCTGGCCGGGTTGAAGCCGATCGCATGCAGGGCGTTATACATGAGCGTTGCATGTTCGACGCAATGTCCGCCACGCCGGGCAGTGATGAGCTTGGCGTGCAATCCTTCGGGATCCAGCCTGATCGGACGGCCGAGCAAGACGTCAAAGACTTCGAAGGGGATGTTCGCGACGTGGGCCGCGAGGATCCCTGCCAGGGTTTCGAAGACCGGTGTGCGCGGGCCAGTGTAACCGATACGGCCGAGGTAAGCGTCGAGATCAAAAGTATTCGTCATCCTGCTGAACATCCTGATGCAAAGAGATTACTGACCGGCACGCGAGCGCGCCATCGTCATGCCAACCGCCACCTGGGCATCCGACACTCGCTCGGGCGGTCGACGCTCGACAATCAGTCTGAAAATGTCCGGACGCGAATGGTGCCCGCCGACATCAGCAATCGCTTTTGCAGCGCGCACGGCTTCCGCCGCGTTTTCGGCTGTTCCGATCATTCCACTCTCGGCCGGACCTGAATGACCTCCCTCTCGGATCAATAATAAATCTGTCGCCGATGGCGGCAAGCCTCTGGCTAACACCTCTCTGGCTAACATCTGGGACGCTCGCGGACATCACGGAATGTCACAGAAGGGCCAGAGCCGAGCGCCCTCCAAATTGCCGGTATCGGCATGTTATGATACAACTCTGAGCTGTCGGGACGGCTGTTCCGTCCCGGATTTGGGGAGGCACCTTATGAGATCGTCATTAGGCTTCGCCGTGCCGTCAGTCGTCGTTACCCTGTCAACTGTCTTGCTGTGCAGCAGCGCGGCGATGTCGCAACCCACGCCAAACGCCTCGCTTCCCGCCGTCTCGGTCGAAGCGCCAAAGGCAAGACCGACTGTTGTGCCGCGGCAGGGGCCAACGACCGTGACGTCCCACCACCGGACATCCGGCTCATCATCAGCTCAAAATCCGAAGTTCGCCCCGGATTCGACATTGGGGAGGCTTGCGAAGCTGGAGAGAGAAGCCCGTAGCTGCAACGGTGGTTGCGAAACAAGTTTCAGGGTCGGCAACGCCCCCTGGATCGGATGTAACCTTGCTGCCGGGGGGTATGATAGCAGCAACTTCTCGCCAACGTGCACTGACACGCTCAGCTACAACACCTACGCGCAGTGCGTAGAGACCAAGGCTTTCCTTGGCGCGCAACCCAGAGAATCTCGGTGGATTTGCACCAGCCTGCTGGCCGGGGGCAAGTTGCCCGGCGAAAAGCGAGTCGCCGAAATCAAGCCATCGGTCCGCCGCTAGTTCACGTCGCCCGGCGGCTACATCAGAACATAGGTTAGCATGGCTCGAACGTTTCGAGCCATGCGGAATGCTCGCTTCGGGGCATGAGCACAGGTCGGACACAGTGCCGGCAGCGTGTGCGTCGGCCAACCCGAGCCATCAAGCTATCAGCGCCGCCCCGTCATCGCGCTCAACTCCGTCTTGACGCGCGCCACGGACTTCGGGCCATCCGGGTCGGACGGAACGAGCTGCGCGTACGCTTCGAAATCGGACAAGGCCTCCGGCAGGCTGCGCTTCTTCTCCCGCGCCACGCCGCGGTTGTAGTAGGATTTGGCAAATTTCGGATTGAGCCGGATCGCTTCATTGTAGTCTGCGATGGCGCTGTCGACGTCGCCCTTGGCAACGAAAGCGTCGCCGCGGTTGTCGTAGGCTTCGACATATGTCGGATCGAGGCGGAGCGCAGAATCGTAGTCGCCGATGGCGCGATCGCGGTCGCCCTTGGCCATCCAGGCGTTGCCGCGGTTGCTGTAGGCTTCGACGTAGTTCGGATCGAGCCTGATAGCCTCGTCGTAATCGGCAATGGCGCGGTCGGCGGTCCCCTTCCTCGACCAGGCGACGCCGCGGTTGTTGTAAGCCCTGGCGTGGCCAGGATCGATCCGGATGACCTCGCTGTAATCGGCGGCGGCGCGATCGAATTCGCCCTTGGCCTGCCACGCGTTGCCGCGGTTGAAGTAGGCCGCGACGCGCTTGGGGTCGACCCGGATCGCCTCGCTGTAGTCGGCGATGGCGCCGTCGAGGTCGCTCTTGTTTTTATGTTCGACGCCGCGGTTCAAGTAGATCTTCGCAAGCTCCTCGCCTTTGAACTGGCCCGACGCAATAGCGCGGGAGCATGCCGCGATGGCGGCGTCGCCCAATTGCCGGGCGCAGATGTCCACATCGTCTGCGGCAGCCACCGTGGGCAAGCCGGCGAGAGCCAGCACGGTCAGCCAAGGAAACGACCGGCATAGTGTGGAACGCGTCTGCATCACATGTGGCTTCCGCAGTCGACGGAGATGATAGCCGTTTGCCATTCCCCTGGGCACTGATCCCCGCCTCCTTGGTCGGCGGCGCAGCTCGACTGGTTCGTTAACCATGGCCGAGTGGAACTTCGATTTTCCATCAGTATTTCACAGGGTGTTGCCTGAAGTGCACAGGTATCGTCGCGTACTTGTGGTTAGATAAGCCCGCGGGCTAACGGGAGATGGTCTGTGAGGGCGTGGGTTCCTGCTGTTATCGCTACGATCGTGATGACTGGTTCGGTCAACGCGGCCGATCTTGCGCCCGTGTACAAGGCGCCTGCGGGAGCGGCGCCGGTCGCCTACAGCTGGTCCGGGTTCTACCTGGGCGGAAATGTGGGCGTCATCTGGAACGACAGGCGGGCGGACCCGGTGTCATTCACGACCACCGGCGTTGACTTTCCCGGACGCCAGGCCGTTGGCCAATTCCCGAGCTTCGATGTCCGCGATACCGCTTTCACCGGCGGGGCTCAGGCTGGATACAATTTCCAGTTCGGCTCAAATTGGGTCGCGGGTGTTGAAGCCGACATCAACTACAGCGGTCTGAAGAAGACCGACACGCGCGTGTTCCCGGTGACCCCTTTCATCGGCGGCGGCTTGATCGACGCCAATACCGAATCCGCGACCCAGAAGCTGGGCTGGCTTGGGACCGTACGCGGTCGCCTCGGGTTTACGACCCTGAACAACAGGTTGCTTGCGTTTGCGACCGGTGGCCTCGCCTATGGCCAGGTCGATGACAGCATCTATACCATTGGCGTGCCGAACGGCGCGGGCCCATTTCTGATCAGCGCCAGCTCGTCGGCGGTTCGCGTCGGGTGGACGGCAGGCGGCGGCCTGGAGTACGCATTTGCGAGCAATTGGAGGGCCAAGGTCGAATACCTCTATTACGATCTTGGCACGCGAAACCTCACCCTGGATTACGCCCCGATTCCGGGCGATGCGAACAACACCATCACGTACAGATTTCACAACAACGGCAATCTGGTGCGCGTCGGCCTGAATTACGGCTTCTAGAGATCAACGAGACCCTAAGCCGAATCCTTGTTTAGACGTTCCGGATGGCAAAGGCTGCAATTGACGCGACAGCCTTGAGCAATCATGCCCGCTCGGCGAAGCCGCTCTGTTTTCCGGAGGGCCTCTGCATAGCTCGGAAACTCCTCCCAGAAATAAGTGCTGCCGCGGCCAACGCGGATATGTCCCTGCTGCATTCCCTGGCCATTTCGGCACGCTTCGCAGTCCTGGTGGTGGATACGGACGCGCTTGAGCATCGTGTCCCAAAATACCCAGAACATTGGCTGTCCTCCCAGGCCTCACGCTGGAATCTTGTCCGGGCAAATCCTTCCTGACACCATGCCCGATGGCCCATTCCCACTGCCAATTGCCAGCAAAAATCGGCCTCAACTCGGGGCTGGCTGAGCTGAGGCCAATTTGCTGGACTGACGGGCTTTCACCAGACCAGGAACGTCAGAATGCGCTACAGGCGGCACTCCATACCATTGGCCATCCGATCTACCTCGGAATTTTCCGAAAGTTCCGAATCGCGCACCAGCTTTTGCTTGCGCTGTGTCGTTGACCATCGGTGCCTCAACCCCGCCTGACGCCAAGGCCCCCTACCCGATCACCTGCCTCGCCGCCGCTGAGATCATCACCAGCCCGCCGGTGATCACCGCGACGTCGAGGATCGCGGTGTGGATGTGCACCGGCATCCGCTCGACAAAGGCCTTGGCGAGGAACGCGCCGGGGATGGCGATGCCGCCGATCAGAAGTGCGAAGGCGAGCACCTGCGCGGTGACGGCGCCGGCGAGGCCGAAGATCGAGATCTTGATCAGACCGGTGCCGAGCGAGATCATCGCGTCGGTTGCGATCACGGCGGCGCCCTCAAGGCCCGCGGCCATCAGCAGCGAGAGCAGGATCACGCCGGAGCCTGAGGTGCCGCCGACCAGCACGCCGTAGCCGACGGATCCCGCCGCAAGGCCGGTGTCGCCGATCTTGACCTGGCGGCGGCGCAGCACGCGGCGGAGCGGCACGCTGAGGATCAGCATGGTGCCGATCACGAGCGCAGCCCCGGCATTGGTGAGCCGCGTATAGCCATAGGCGCCGAGCGCGGTGGTCAGCGCCGCGCAGACCAGCACGATCAGCGCGCGGCGGCGGTCGGCATAGCGGAGATAGGCAATTGCACGGCTGGAATTGGTGAAGAGGGCGGAGATCGCGATGATCGGCACCACCGGCTCGGCACCGACCAGCGGCACCAGCACCAGCGGCATCAACGCGCCGGTGCCGTAGCCGGCGAGACCACCGATGATCGACGCAAACAACGCCATCATCGCGACCAGCAGAAGCTGAAACATCGAGATGTCGGCGAAGCCTGAGACGATGGTCACGTTCTCTCGTCGCGGCTGACGCGTGCCGCAGCTTGATCGGCGATGGAAGCGAGTGCGGCTTCCTCTAATGGAAAATCCGCCGCCAGCCAAGCGTCCTCGGCGAGTGTCAACACATGGCCGAGCGCTGGTCCCTCGGCCATTCCGCGCGCGATGAAGTCGGCGGCTCTCAGCGGGAATTTCGGCGCGGTCCAGCGTTGCGGCAGCTCGGCGAGCTCGCGCCAGCGCGACGACGTTACGTCGCCGCCGGCCCTCGCCCAGGCCAGCAACACACGATCGTGATAGCGCTCGGGCCCCAGCCGGTACACCAGCCGCCGCGCATTGGCCTCGTCCTTGATGGCGAAGCGCCACCAGCGATGGCCCATGGAATCCAGCGCCTTGGCCTCCGCGTTCGACAGCCGCAGGCGGGTGGCGAGGCGCTTGGCGTCTTCGGTGACGGCCACCGTCAGCGCGGCGAGACGGCGCGTGCTGCTCGCCGGCAAGCGCAGCTCTTGCTCGATCGCGATCATCGCCGTCAGCGGCCCGGTATAGGCAACGCCGCCGATCAGCGCCTGCAGCAAGCCGGCATCGGCCATCGCAAGCGCGGCTGCGGATGCGCCGCCGGCAACCAGCAGTTTCAGCATCTCCATGCGCACGCGCTCGGCAGACAGCGTGGCAAGGCCGGCGCGACCACGGATGCAGGCGAGGTAGCCGTCGCGATCAGGCTCGCCGGCGCCGAAGGCGGCATGGATGCGGAAGAAGCGCAGGATGCGCAAATAATCCTCGGCGATGCGCTGGTCGGGCTCGCCGATGAAGCGCACGCGCCGCGCCCTGGCATCCGCGATGCCGCCGACATAGTCGTAGACCACGCCGTTCGCATCGACCGACAGGCCGTTCATGGTGAAGTCGCGCCGCTCGGCGTCCTTCAGCCAGTCACGGCCGAATACGACCTTGGCCTTGCGGCCGAAGGTTTCGGTGTCCTCGCGCAGCGTCGTGACTTCGTAAGGCTCGCTGTCGATGACCAGCGTGACGGTGCCGTGGTCAATGCCGGTCGGCACGCTCTTGATGCCGGCGCTTTTCGCACGCCGCACCACCTCGTCGGGGCGCGCCGTGGTCGCGATATCCGTATCGCCCGGCGGCAGGCCGAGCAGCGCGTTGCGGACGGTGCCGCCGACCACGCGCGCTTCCTCGCCATTGGCGTTGAGCAGTTGCAGGACGCGCGCCGTCCCGCCTGAGGTCAGCCAGGGCGCACCAGCAAGTATCGGCTCCGCGCTCATCGTCCGGCCCTTATCTTTCCATTCAACTGTCCCTGCCCGGCACGAGCTTGCCGTTCTCGATATGGGCGGGAACGTAAGTCGAGTTCGGCGCGGCGCCGGAGAAATGCGCAAGGCCAATCAGTCCGGCGATGACAAGCACCAGCGCCACCAGGATAAGCCGCGCGACGACGGTGATCGGCCAGGACGATTGCACGAACAGGCCGGACCGCGTGGCGGCCAGGAACAGCGCATAGACGGCAAAGGGGATGAGGAAGATTCCGATCTCGGTCAGAACCGGCCGGATCATGACGAGTAGATCCGCTCATACAGCACACGCAGCATTCCGGCCGTCGCACCCCAGATGTAGCGCTCCGCAAACGGCATCGCATAGTAAAACCGCTCCATGCCGCGGAATTCCTTGCTGTGCACCTGGTGGTTCGCCGGATTCATCAGGAAGGATAGCGGCACTTCGAATGCGTCATCAACCTCGGAATGATTGATGGTGAGCTGAAAGCCCGGCCGCACCCTGGCGACCGTCGGCAGGATGCGAAAGCCGAACGCCGTGCCATACAGATCGAGATAGCCGATCGGCTCGACGAAATCGCGCGACAGCCCGACCTCCTCCTCGGCCTCGCGCAGCGCGGCGTCGAGCGGTGAGGAATCGGTCGCGTCGATCTTGCCGCCAGGAAAAGCGATCTGGCCGGCGTGATCGTTGAGGTTCGCCGAGCGCTGCGTCAGCAGGATGGTCGGCTCGGGACGGTCGACCACCGCGATCAGAACCGCTGCGGGGCGCACCGGCTGCTCGCGCGCGACGATCTCGAGCATCTTGTCGGTGCCGGGATCGCCGGAGGCGGGGACGATATTCGGATCAAACAGGCCCGGCGGAACGTCGAAGCCAAGCCTCGCCTTGGTGCGGGCAAAGAAATCCGCCGCGCGGAAAGCGACGGGCTCGCTCTCCTCGCTCTTGGACTCGCTCCTGGAGATAGGCTTGTTCAAAGCGCGGCCCTCACCTGCTCCGCGTCGGCCATGGCGAAGAACTCGCCGGCCGACTCGACGCCAAACATCGGCTGGCCATCGACCATCCGCTCCTCGCCCATGTCAACCAGATCGTAATAGAGCGCACGCGTGACCTTGGCCCAGAGGTCGGCGCGGACATGCAGGTATGGCGTCAACCCGCCGTCCCTGGCCTGCGCGAACCGGAGCCGGTGCGCGGCGTCACAGGTGACCCAGTCGTCGACATTGGTGCGGAAGCTGAGCACGCGATGGTTGTCCTCGCCATCCTTGCGCATCTCGACCGCCATGAACGGTGCGTCGTCGACGCGGATGCCGACCTTCTCCACAGGCGTGACGAGGAAATGCTTGTCGCCTTCGCGCTTCAGGATGGTCGAGAACAAGCGCACAAGCGCGACCCGCCCGATTGGCGTGCCCATGTAGAACCATGTACCATCGATGCCGATTCGAATGTCGAGATCGCCGCAAAACGGCGGATTCCACAGATGCACCGGAGGTAGTCCTTTTTTGACGCCTTCGGCATTGGCAGCACTTTTGGCGGCGGCAGTCAGCCCCTCAAGACCGCGATCGGCGCTCTGCCCTTGGTTCGCCATGGTTTGCCCTGACTTTGTCATTTCGCACGGATGTCGTTTGGCACGATTGGTGCAGGTCTACGTTGTAAATCGGTGCGCGGTTCCACTCCGGAATAGTCCGGTGTGGAGGTCGCCACTTCGTGATGCCCTACATAACCCTAAGCCGATAAGGTGGGGATAGGTTAATTCAACGAATACATGGCCTTCCTGCAAGTCTAGCATGAGGCCCAAGACGACGTGAATGTCGACGTGAAATGACGACGCAAGATAGCCGCGTGGCAGGCTTAAGGAGCTAACGGATGGCGGAAAGTGTCGAGAAGCTCGAAGACGGCATCGTCCGTTCGGCCGAGCAGGTGTCGAGCCAGGTGCGCGCGGCGAAGGACGCGATCGCATCGGTGATCTTCGGCCAGGATCGCGTGATCGAGAACACGCTGGTCACCATCCTCTCCGGCGGCCATGCGCTCCTGATCGGCGTGCCTGGCCTCGCCAAGACCAAGCTGGTCGAGACGCTCGGCGTCACGCTCGGTCTCGATGCCAAGCGCATCCAGTTCACGCCTGACCTGATGCCGTCGGACATTCTCGGCGCCGAGGTGCTCGACGAGAGCACCGCGGGAAAACGCTCCTTCCGCTTCATCTCCGGCCCCGTCTTCGCGCAGTTGCTGATGGCCGACGAGATCAACCGCGCCAGCCCGCGCACGCAATCGGCGCTGCTGCAGGCGATGCAGGAGCAGCACATCACCGTCGCCGGCGCGCGCCACGATCTGCCAAAACCGTTCCACGTGCTGGCGACGCAAAACCCGCTGGAGCAGGAAGGCACCTATCCGCTGCCCGAAGCGCAGCTCGACCGCTTCCTGATGGAGATCGACGTCGATTATCCCGATCGCGATGCCGAGCGGCGCATCCTGTTCGAGACCACCGGCGCAGAGGAGACGCTGGCGAAGGCATCATTGACGGCGGATGCGCTGATCACGGCGCAGCGGCTGGTGCGGCGCCTGCCGGTCGGCGATTCCGTGGTTGAAGCCATCCTTTCGCTGGTGCGTTCGGCCCGTCCGGGTCCGGACAGCGGCGAGGCCGGCAAGTTCATCGCCTGGGGCCCTGGCCCGCGCGCCAGCCAATCCCTCATGCTCGCCGTACGCGCCCGCGCGCTGATCGACGGACGCCTCGCGCCCTCGATCGACGACGTGCTCGACCTTGCCGAGCCGATTCTGAAGCACCGCATGGCACTGACGTTCCAGGCGCGCGCCGAGGGACGCACGATTCCGGACGTGATCCGGCAATTGAAGACACGGATCGGTTGATGGCCGCAGAGACCGGGCACACAGCAAGGGAGACACTAGCGATCCGACGTGCCGATGGCGAAAGCCGTACGCTCGCCGCTTCGCTGCCGCGCCTGGTGCTCGAGGCCCGCCGCATCGCCGCCAATGTCATCCACGGCCTGCATGGCCGGCGACGCGCCGGCTCAGGCGAAAATTTCTGGCAATACCGCCGCTTCGTGTCGGGCGAGCCGTCGCAGAATGTCGACTGGCGCCGCTCGGCGCGTGACGACCATCTCTATGTCCGCGAGCTCGAATGGGAAGCCTCCCACACGGTCTGGATCTGGCCCGACCGCTCGCAGTCGATGGCGTTCGCCTCGAAGACCGCGCGTGAATCCAAATTGGAGCGTACGCTGATCGTCGCCTTCGCGCTGGCCGAGTTGCTGGTCGCGGGCGGCGAGCGCGTCGGCATTCCCGGATTGATGGCACCGACCGCAAGCCACAGCGTCATCGACAAGATGGCGCAGGCGATGCTGCATGACGATGCCGACCGGCTGAGCCTGCCGCCGTCCTTCGTCCCTGCCGCGCTGGCCGAAACCATCGTGCTGTCGGACTTCTGGTCGCCGATCGCGGAGATCAGGACCACGCTCGCGGGGCTCTCCGGCTCCGGCGCACATGGCACGCTGGTGCAGATCGTCGATCCCGCCGAGGAATCGTTTCCCTATTCCGGCCGCGTCGAGTTCGTCGAGCCGGAAGGTTTTGGCGTGATCACCGCCGGCCGCGCCGAAAGCTGGGCAGAGGATTACACCGCGCGGCTGGCGCTGCACCGCGACCAGATCCGCGCCGAGACCAACAAGCTCGACTGGCTGTTCACGACGCATGCGACCGACCGCTCGGCCGCCGAGCTGCTGCTGTTCCTCCATGCCGGCCTGCAGGTGAGCAAGTCAGGCGCCCGCATCACCTCGATCAAGGCGGGGCCGGTCGCATGATGGGATTGCCGCTCGCCTTCACCGAACCGCTGCTCCTGATCGGCCTTATCAGCCTGCCGATGCTGTGGTGGCTGCTCCGCGTGATGCCGCCGCGGCCGCGCCGCATCGAATTTCCGCCGACACGCCTGCTGTTCGACATCGCGCCGCGGGAAGAGACGCCGTCGCGAACGCCGTGGTGGCTGACCGCGCTGCGCCTGCTCGCCGCAGCGCTGGTGATCTTCGCCGCCGCCGGCCCGATCTGGAATCCGCAGACGGGCCTGGCCGCCAGCAAGGCACCGCTGATGATCATGCTCGACGACGGCTGGAGCGCCGCGTCGAACTGGGACACGCGGATCCGGGCCGCCGACGAGTTGATCGCGAATGCCGACAACGACCGCCGCGCGATAGCGCTGGTACCGCTGTCCGAGCCGAACCGCGACATCACGCTGATGCCGGCGGGCGCGGCGCGCGTTGCGTTGCGGCAGATCGTGCCAAAGCCCTATTCGATCGAGCGCGTTGACACCCTCACCGCGATCGATCGCTTCCTGAAAGCGACCGGCGACTGCGAAATCGCCTGGCTGTCCGACGGCGTCGACACCGGCCGCGGCGACGAGTTCGTAGCTGGGCTCGGCAAGACCTTAGGGGATCGCAGCTTGACGGTGTTCGAAGGCGGCACCTCGTCCCCGCTGGCGCTGGTCGCGGCGGAGAACGCGGCTGCGAAGATGACGGTGAAGGTGCTGCGCACCGACAGCGGCATTGCCGCTGGCACCGTGCGGGCGCTGGACCAGAAGGCCTCGCCGATCGGCGAGGCGCGCTTTACGTTTGGCCTGCAGGACAAGGAGACCGAGGCCGCATTCGACCTGCCGGTCGAGCTGCGCAACGATATCTCGCGGCTCGAGATCTCCGGCGAGCGTTCGGCCGGCGCGGTACAGCTGCTCGACAAGCGCTGGCGGCGGCGCGCCATCGGCATCGTCTCGGGCGCAAGCAGCGAGACCGCTCAGCCGCTGCTGGCGCCGGCTTTCTATCTCACGCGCGCGCTGGCGCCGTTTGCCGACGTGCGGCTCGCCGACAAGGGCTCGCCGCAGCAGGGCATCACCCAGTTCCTCGACCAGAAACTGCCGATGATCATCCTCGCCGATGTCGGCACGGTCGCGCCCGAATTGCGCGAGCGTCTCAACGCCTGGATCGACCAGGGCGGCGTGCTGGTGCGGTTCGCAGGCCCCCGGCTGGCGCAGGCCGAGGACGATCTCGTCCCGGTCAAGCTGCGCAAGGGCGGCCGCACGCTCGGCGGCAGCCTGACCTGGGAGAAGCCGCAGCATCTCGCCGCGTTCGCCGCCGACGGTCCGTTTGCCGGCGTTGCCGTACCCAAGGATGTCACCGTGAACCGGCAGGTGCTGGCCGAGCCCGATGCGGTGCTGGCCACCAAGAGCTGGGCCTCGCTCGAAGACGGCACGCCGCTCGTCACCGGCGAGCATCGCGGCAAGGGGCTGGTCAGCCTGTTCCACGTGAGCGCCGACATGCGCTGGTCGGATCTGCCGATGTCGGGCACCTTCGTCGAAATGCTCAGACGCGTCGTCGACATGTCCGGCTACACGTCCAAACCCGGCCCCGGCGTCGCTGGCGAAGCCAGCACCGAGACGCTGGCGCCGCTGCACATGCTCGACGGCTTCGGCGCCTTCGGCCCGCCGCCGGCGACCGCCAAGCCACTGACGGCTGATTATCGCGACCGCGCCACGTCGGATCATCCGCCCGGCTTCTACGGTCCGGCAGAAGGACCGCTCGCCGTGAACACGCTCGCCGCCGCCGACCGCATCGCAGCCCTCAACACCACAAGCCTGCGCGCCCGGCACGCCACCTACACCAATGCCGAACCGCGCGACTTGCGCGGCTGGCTGCTCTCGACCTCGCTCGCCCTGTTCCTGGTCGACGCCATCATCGTGGCGCTGCTCGGCGGCGGCCTCGCCGCGCTGCTGCGCCGCCGCGCTGCGCCCGCCATGATCCTGCTCGGCTTCGTGCTCGCAGGCATCGCGGTGCTGACGCCGACGCCGTCGCACGCCGACAGCGCGTCGGACGAGTTCGCGATGAAGTCGACGTCGCAGACCCGCCTCGCCTATGTCGTCACCGGCAATGCCGACGTCGACTCCATCGTCAAGGCCGGCATGTCGGGCCTGACGCTGTTCCTGGCGCAGCGCACCGCGCTCGAGGCCGGCGATCCCGTCGGCGTCGATCCCGCACGCGACGAGCTCGCGTTCTTCCCGTTGATCTACTGGCCGATCGTGCCGGGCGCGCCGAAGCCGCCACAGGACGCCATCAACAAGATCGACGCCTACATGAAGCAGGGCGGCACCGTGATCTTCGACACCCGCGACGCGGTCGAAGCACTGCCCGGCGAGAATGGCGCTTCGCAGACGCCGGGCATGCAGGCCCTGCGCGAGATTCTCTCATCGCTCGACGTGCCCGAGCTCGAGCCGGTGCCGCGCGAGCATGTGCTGACCAAGACCTTCTATCTCTTGCGCGACTTCCCCGGCCGCTTCAACGCGGGCCAGACCTGGGTGGAAGCACTGCCGCGCGAGGACGACGACGAGAGCGCGCAGCGCCCAGCACGCGGCGGCGACGGCGTCTCTCCGATCATCATCACCTCCAACGACCTCGCAGGCGCCTGGGCACTTCGTCCCGACGGCCAGCCGATGCTGCCGCTCACGCCCGGCGAACCGCGCCAGCGTGAATTCGCCTACCGCGCCGGCGTCAACATCGTGATGTACACGCTGACCGGCAACTACAAGGCCGACCAGGTGCACGCACCGGCGTTGATTGAACGGTTAGGCCAATAGGATCGATATGAATTACGGCATCGCGTTCACGCCGCTGGTTCCCGCGATCGTCCTGTGGATCGCGCTCGCTGCGATCGTGGTCATCGCGTTTCTGCTGCTGCTTGCGCGGGCGCGCGGCGCGGCGGTGCGCGTGGCAGCACTGGCTCTGTTCCTGCTGGCGCTCGCCAATCCCTCCTTCACGCGCGAGGACCGCGATCCCCTCACCTCGGTTGCCGCCGTCGTCGTCGACAAGAGCCCGAGCCAGAATTTCGGCAAGCGCAATCAGGAAGCCGCGA
Source organism: Bradyrhizobium ganzhouense (assembly GCF_049949285.1). Taxonomy (NCBI): domain Bacteria; kingdom Pseudomonadati; phylum Pseudomonadota; class Alphaproteobacteria; order Hyphomicrobiales; family Nitrobacteraceae; genus Bradyrhizobium; species Bradyrhizobium ganzhouense. The sequence continues at coordinate 2,455,028 of NZ_CP181318.1, read as the reverse complement.
AGGCGCAGGAGGCGCTGGTCGACAGCCTGAAGAAGATCAAGGGACTCGAGGTGCGCGTCGTCGATGCCGGACAGGCCGACGGCGAGACCGACGGCACAAAGCTGTTCGGCGCGCTGGCCTCCGCGCTGTCGGATGTGCCGGTTGACCGCGTCGCCGGCGCGTTCCTGATCACGGACGGCCGCGTTCACGACATCCCCGCCAACGCCGCCGCGCTCGGCTTCCAGGCGCCGGTGCAGGCGCTGATCACCGGACAGAAGGACGAGCGCGATCGCCGCATCGCGATCACCGCGGCACCCCGCTTCGGCATCGTCGGCCAGAACCAGACCATCACCTACAAGCTCGACGACCAGGGCGTCACCGGCGAGCGCGCCAAGGTCACGGTCCGCCGCGACGGCGAGGTCATCAACGAGCGCACGCTCTCGAGCGGCCAGACCGCCAGCGTCGACGTCGAGATCAAGCATGCCGGTCCGAACATCGTCGAGATCGAGGCCTCGCCGCTCGAGAGAGAATTGACGCCGGTGAACAATCGCGCCGTCGTTGCCATCGACGGCGTGCGCGACAAGCTGCGCGTGCTCCTGGTGTCCGGCGAGCCGCATTCCGGCGAGCGCACCTGGCGCAACCTGCTGAAGTCCGACGCCAGCGTCGACCTCGTGCATTTCACCATTCTGCGTCCGCCGGAGAAGCAGGACGGCACGCCGATCAACGAATTGTCGCTGATCGCGTTTCCGACCCGCGAGCTGTTCCAGCAGCACATCAACGAATTCCAGCTGATCATCTTCGATCGCTACGCCCGCCAGGGCGTGCTGCCGATCGCCTATTTCGACAACATCGCGCGCTATGTGCGCGCGGGCGGCGCCGTGCTGGTATCGGCCGGCCCCGACTATGCCTCAAACACCAGCATCTGGCGCACGCCGCTCGACACCGTGCTGCCGGCAGAACCCGTCGGCGTCACCGAGAAGCCGTTCTATGCGCATCTCTCCGACATCGGCAAACGCCATCCCGTCACGCGCGGGCTGGAGGGCTCGGCCGACGATCCGCCGCACTGGAGCCGCTTCTTCCGCACCGTCGAGACCCGCAATTCGGTCAACCCGCCGGTGATGACGGGCGCGGACGGCAAGCCGTTGCTGTTCCTCTCCCGCTTCGGCGAAGGCCGCGTGGCGCTGCTGCTGTCCGATCACATCTGGCTGTGGGCGCGCGGCTATGAGGGCGGCGGTCCGCATCTCGATCTGCTCAGGCGGATGTCGCACTGGCTGATGAAGCAGCCGGATCTCGACGAGGAAGCGCTGCGCCTCCAGGTCCAGGGCAAGGATCTCGTCGTCGTGCGCCAGACCATGGCGGACAGCGTCCAGCCGGTGAGCGTGACCTCGCCCTCCGGCGTCTCGCGTGATCTGACGCTCAGCCCCGGCGATCCCGGCGAGTGGCGCGCCAGCCTTCCCGCGAGCGAGCTCGGCCTGTGGCAGGCGACTGACGGCACGCTGAAGGCGCTGATCAATGTCGGCCCGACCAATCCGAAGGAGTTTTCGGAAGTCACCTCCACCACCGAGACATTGAAGCCGCTGACCCAGGCGACCGGCGGCAGCGCCGTGCGGATCGCGGATGGCGGAAGCGTCGAGCTGCCGCGCATCGTCCCGGTGCGCTCGACCAGCGTGTTTGCCGGCGACGGCTGGATGGGCGTGCGGATGCGCGACGCCAGCGTCGTCAAGGGCGTCGGCGTACTGCCGATCTTCGCCGGCCTGATCGGCCTGTTGCTGCTGCTCGGCGCCTTCGCCGCGACCTGGGTGCGCGAAGGGCGCTAGTTGCCCGAACGACACATTGAGCAACGGTCCGCTTGGGCCGTTGCAGCGGCGGTTGACATCCGTTCAACGTTCCTGCGATGTTACATTATAACATCGCGACGCCCGGTCGGCGCCTCGCGATGCGGGGTGGCATTTTGAGATGAAGTGGTTCCGGTCGAATATCAGGCACGGCGCCCGGCTCGCGTTGTTCGCGATGCTGGTGCAGTTCGCGCTGACCTTCGGTCATAGCCACTGGTTCGCGCAGGCAGCGCCCCTCGCGCAAGGCCAACTGACCGACAGTGCCAAGAACAGCGTTGAGAGCATCGCGTCGGCCGACCGCGTAGCGGTCCAGAAGCAGTCCCCGACAAACCCCGATCGCGAACAGCCGGGCGACGACAATTGCGCGATCTGCGCACTTGTCGCGATGGCCGGCACGATCACGTTCGCGATGCCTCCTTTGCTGTTGCTGCCGCAGGCGGTCGAGCTGCTCTACCGCACCACCGATGCCGAATTCCTCCATCTGGAATCGGCCGGCACCGCGTTCCAGCCGCGCGCCCCTCCCGCCTCCTGATCCCCATCGATTGAGCTGCCAACGGAATCGGTCGCGCGTCTAAGCCGATCCCGCCGGGCTATCGAAATTGATCCGTCGCGTGTCGACGGCGCGTGCCGCCTGCAAGTGCTCCGAATGAGTGCGGCGGTCCGCGATCGGAAATCAGGACAATGGTGTCTTCAAAAGCAATCTTGGCGGGCTCGAGCCTCGCCGCACTCACGCTGTTCTATCCCGGCGGCAGCGCCATGGCGCAGACGACGGCGCCGGTCACGACGCTGCCGACTGTCGAAGTCGATGCGCCCAAGCAGACGCAGGCGCCGCGCCGCCCCAAGGTTCGCGTCGCCGTCGCCAAGCGGCGCGCAACGCCGCAGGTGCACCCGCAGACCGAGGCGCCCGCCGCCGTCGAGGGTCCGGGCGAACGGCTCGACGCCGCGCGCCAATCGATTCTTCCACCGGGCGGAGCTACGGCCCACACACTCACGCACCAGGCGATCGAGGCGCTGCCGCAGGGCAGCAATGCTTCGCTCGACAAGGTGCTGCTGCAATTTCCAGGCGTCACCCAGGATTCGGCCGCGAGCGGCGATCTTCATATCCGCAACGAGCACGCCAACCTGCAATATCGCATCAACGGCGTGATGCTTCCCGATGGCGTCGGCGCGTTCGGGCAGATCCTCGACACCGGCATCGTCGGCAGCCTGAGCCTGCTCACCGGTGCGCTGCCGGCGCAGTACGGCCAGCGCACCGCCGGCGTGCTCGACATCCAGACCAAGGCCGACGCCTTCAACAATTCCGGCGTCGTCGGCGTCTATGGCGGCAGCCACGGCACCATCTCGACCAATGTGGAATATGGCGGGACGGTTGGACAGACGCAGTATTTTCTGTCGGGACGCTTTCTCCAGAACAATCTCGGCATCGAAAATCCGACCCCGTCGGTCAATGCGATCCACGACCGCACCAACCAGGAGAAGGGATTTCTCTATCTCTCGACGATGATCGATCCGAACAGCCGCCTCACCTTCATGAGCGGCGTGTCGAATGCGACGTTCCAGATCCCGAACAATCCCGGCCAGACGCCTGCTAACACCGCATTCGGCGTCTCGGATTTCGACTCGTCCCGGCTGGGCGAGCACCAGAACGAGTTCAACCAGTTCAACGTCGTCTCCTACCAGACCTCGAACGGCGAGTTCGACACGCAGACCTCCTACTTCAACCGCACCAGCCTGCTGCATTTCTATCCTGATCCGATCGGCGATCTTGTGTTCAACGGCGTGTCCTCGGACGTCTATCGCCAGAGCGTGGTCAACGGCATCCAGCAGGACACCGCCTGGCGCATCGGCTATGCGCACACACTGCGGTTCGGCCTGTCGGTGAGCGCGGAGCGAACGCTGGTCAACAGCGGGACGACGGTGCTGCCGCTGGCCGATCCCACCGACCCGACCGCGGGAACGATCGACGCGCCGTTCTCGGTGTTCGATTCCAGCGCCAAGACCGGCTGGCTGATCGGGACATATGTCCAAGATGAGTGGAAGATCACCAACAACCTGACCCTGAACGCCGGCCTGCGCTTCGACCAGATGTACCAATTTGTCGATGCGAACCAGCTCAGCCCGCGCGTCAGCCTGACCTGGAAGCCGTTCGAGGGCACCACGTTCCACGCCGGCTATGCCCGCAACTTCACCCCGCCCTCGCAAGTGATCGCCACGCCCGTCAATCTGGCGCTGGTGACCCCGCCCGGCGCGCCAGCCAACACGCAGACGCCTGAAGTCGCGCAGAACAGCCCGGTGCTGCCGGAACGGTCGCACGTGTTCGACATCGGCGTGGTGCAGAAGGTCTATCCGATCCCCGGTCTCGAGGTCGGCGCCGACGCCTATTACAAGAAGGCGCGCGACCTGCTCGACGACGGCCAGTTCGGCGCGGCCTATGTGCTGAGCGGCTTCAACTACGATCGCGGCGAGAATGTCGGCGTCGAGCTGAAATCGACCTACAAGAACGGCAATTTCAGCGCCTATGCCAACCTCGCCTGGGCCAAGCAGATCGCAACCAACGTCGTCTCGAATCAGTATCTGTTCGCCGCCGATGACCTCGCCTATATCGCGAGCCATTACATCTACACCGACCACGCGCAGATGCTGTCGGGGTCGGCCGGCGCCTCCTATCTCTGGGAGGGCACGCGCTTCAGCGTATCGATGATCTACGGCAGCGGCCTGCGCTCGGGCTTTGCCAACACCGATCACCTGCCCGGCTACACGCAGGTCAATTTCGGCCTGTCGCACGACTTCAACATCGTCGCGCCGAACAAGCCGACGACGGTGCGCTTCGACGTGGTCAATGCGTTCGACACGATCTACCAGATCCGCGACGGCTCCGGCATCGGCGTATTCGCTCCGCAATACGGACCGCGGCGCGGCTTCTACGTCGGCATGTCGCAGCGGTTCTAGCCGTGCGGCTTTCCTGCGTCGGGGCCTGCGGGCCCCGACGCAGCCAGGAAGCGGTTCACCTGCGATAGGCGACGCAGTCGATTTCCACCTTGCAATCCACCACCATGCTCGACACCACGCAGGCCCGCGCCGGAGGATTGGCGCCGAAATATTCGGCGAAGACCTTGTTGAAGCTTTGAAAGTCTCTGGGATCGTCGAGCCAGACGCCGCAACGCACGACATCCTTGGCCTCAAAGCCGGCTTCAGTCAGGATCGCGAGCAGGTTGCGGATCGCCTGGTGCGATTGGGGGATGATGCCGCCCTCGATCACCTCGCCGTTCTCCATCGGCGTCTGTCCCGACACGTAGAGCCAGCCGTCGGCCTCGACCGCGCGGGCAAAAGGAAGGTGCTGGCCGCCGGTGCCGGTGCCGCCGGCCGCGCCATATCGTTTCAGCGTCATGATCTCGTCCTGTGTGATGACTATGTCAGGGCCCGGCCCGGCCGCGCGAAGGTGCTGCGTCCGTCGGTGACCACGGCCTCGCCTGCGACGAAGACCGAACGGATGCCAGCGGGCATTTCCGTCGGCGTCTCGAACGTCGCCTTGTCCATGATGGTATCGTCGAACAGCGTCAGATCCGCGACCATGCCCGGCCGCAGGATGCCGCGGTCGGACAGGCCGAAGCGCTGGGCGGGCATCGCGGTCATGCGCCGCACGGCATCTTCCAACGTCAACCAGCCTTGCTCGCGCGTCAGGCGGCCGGCGACGCGCGGGAAACTGCCATAGGCGCGTGGATGCGGCTTGGTGCCCGGGCGCGGAATGCCGTCGGAGCCGACCATGTGCAGGCGATGGGTGAAGGCCGCGCGCAAATCGGCCTCATCGAGCTGGAACATGATGATGCCGGTCTGGCCCTGGTCCTCCTCGATGCACCGGACCATGAGATCGAACGGCGAGATGCCGAGCTCGCGCGCGGCATCGACCATCGACTTGCCCTCGAGCGGCTTCAGCGCGGGATTGCCGGTGCCGGAGATGCGCACATTGTGCCAGCCGATCAGCACGATCTTGGACTGCGCGGCATGCGGATCGGGGTCGCCCTCCTCCACCAGCACGCGCAGCGCCTCGCGCTGGGCCGGATCGCGCAGCCGCGCGCGTAGCGCGTCGATGCCGCCTTCGAGCGCCGCCGGCGGCAACAATTGCAGCATGTAGGAGCTGCCGGCAGGATACGGATACATGTCGAACGAGATATCGATCCCCTCCGCGCGCGCGGCCTCGAGCCGGTCGAGCGCCTTGGGGATCGCGCCCCAGTTCGGCTTTCCTGCCGACTGCAAATGCGACAGCAGCCCTGCCGCTCCGGAGGCGCGCAGGATCGCGATGAACTCGTCGATGGAATTGAGGAGGCCCGCTTCATAGCTGCGGATATGAGCGGTGAGCAGCTTGCCGTGAGCCCGCACCGTCTCCGCCAGCGCGCACAGCTCATGGGTGTCGGCAAAGGCGCTCGGCGGATAGACGAGCCCGAGCGACAGGCCGGCAGCGCCCTGCTTGAGTTGCTGCGCAAGCAACGCCTGCATCGCCGCGATCTCCGGCTCCGTCGCCGTGCGGCGGTCGTAACCGAGCACGGCGAGCCGGATCGCGGCATGTCCGACCAGCGAAACAAGGTTGAGCGCCACGCCTGGCCCTTCCAGGGCCAGCCGGTAGCCGTCGAAGCTGTCGAAGACTTCGTTCGGCCGGGTTTCGCCGGCGAGACCCGAGAAATGCAGCCGCAGCATCTCGGCGGAGCCTGCGGTCGCAGGATACAGCGAGAAGCAGCAATTGCCGACCACGAGCGTGGTCACCCCCTGCAACGCCTTCTCGGGCCTGTCGGGTTCGCGCAAGCAGATCAGGTCGTCATGGCAGTGGGCGTCGATGAAGCCGGGCGCGAGATAGCATCCGCGCGCGTCGATGATGTCGGCCTGCTCCGCCGGCAGGGAGGCGCCGATCGCCGCGATACGGCCATTGCTGATGCGCAGATCCGCCTCGAACCACGGCGCGCCGGTGCCGTCGATCAGCCTGGCATTGCGGATGAGCGTGTCCTTGCTGTTGGAATTCTGGGGCATGCCCCTCTCCTCAGTGAACATGCACGGCGCCTGGAGGCGCCGCCTCTTCGAAATCCGGAATCGACTCGATCCGGCCGAGCACCACGACATAGAAGAAGATGCCGATCAGCAGCACGACACCGGCGATCATGAAGGCACCGGCAAAGGATTGAGTCCAGTCGACGACGATACCAGTCACGATCGGTGCGAGCACACCCATCATGTTGTTGGTGAAATTCAGAATGCCGCCGACGGTTCCCGCCCCGCCCTTCGGCGCGATCAGCGACACGATCGAGGACCCCACCGGCGCCGCCGCTGACAATCCCGAGATCGCGATCGACAACCACAGCAGCGCCCAGCCCGGCTTCACGGTGAAGGCGGCGCCGATCACGGCGAGCCCCATCAGCATGCCGACGATGATCACCGACTGGCGCACCCGTGTGCTGTCGTAGCCGCGGGCGATCAAATGATCCACCAGGAACCCGCCGATCAGGAGGTCCGACAACGTTGCGAAAATCCAGGGGATCGTCGAATAACCCGCGGCCGACATCAGGTTCATATGCATGGTCTGCGCGAGATAGCCCGGCAACCACGTGAGGAAGAGATAGAAGGTGTAGCCATAGGCGGAGAACCCGATGGTCAGTCCCCAGACCTTACGGTTGCGCAAGAGGTAGCCGAGCATGCGGCTCTGCCCCGCCGTGGCCGGACCTTCCGGCGTGCCGCCGCCGGCAACGATGTAGTCATGCTCCGCCTTGGAGAGCTTCGGATCCTCGCTCGGATTGCGATAGATGAGGTAGTAGGCGACGAAATACAGAAAGCTCAGGAACGCGGTGACGCCAAAACCCCAGCGCCAGCCGTAGAGAAAGATCACATAGGCGACCAGCGGCACGCCGATCACGTTGGAGAATTTGGCGGCGGAATCGAAGATCGCAGTCGAGCGCGCGCGTTCGTCGAGCGGGAACCAATGACCGGTAGCCTTCTGGCTTGCCGGAAAGGCCGGTGCTTCCGCGACGCCGAGCAACAGGCGCGCGCCGGCGATGCCCCAAAGTCCGCTGGCGAGCGCGGTGATGGTGGCGGCAACCGCCCAGAGGAAGCTGCTGGCGCGGCCGACCATGGTGACTCCGAAGCGGTCGAGCACCATGCCGCCAGGGACTTGCAGCAGCGAATAGGTCCAGAAGAACGCGCTGCCGAGCAACCCGATGTCGGTCGCGGTGAGGCCGAGTTCCCTGGTCAGCTCGGGCGTCGCGGCCGAGAGCCCAACGCGATCGATGTAGTTGATGAGAATTCCGACGCCGAGGAGACAACCGATCAGCCAGCGTCGCCCGGGTACCTGTTGGGTTGCATTCGCCATTTTGAATCCTCGCCTGGAACGCAGGATCGCGTCTCTCGCCCCGACATGGGAACGGGAGAACCTCATCGCGCCTGCAATTACGTTGTCTCTTATAGTGGACAATATTATCTTATAGCGACACGTTAGATATTCGGGCGGCGCACTGTCAAGCCTGCAGATGCGGGCCCGCCTTACTTGACGCGCGACGACGGCGCACGACGATGCATTACATCGGTCGCAACGCTGCCGCTCGGTTCAGTTCAATGGCTTAGTGGCGATCCGAGAGTTCGGTTGCGGTGGCGACCAAATCGTCGAGCAGCGCGGTCCTGCGCTCCTTCACCGAGTCCGCGGGAACGACGAAGCAAAGGGTCGCGACCGCGACACCTTTCTTGTCACGGACAGGCGCGGCAAGACACGACGTGAACCGATCGGACAGCGCCGTGGTCACGCATTTGCCGTCACGCCTGGCGCGTGCGACGTCCCTGATGAAATCATCGACATCGAGCACGCGGCCGTCCGGAAGGCGAAAATCCTCTTTCGGAACGAACGCGCGAATGTCTGCCGGGCTCATATGATCCAGCAGCAATCGGCCGGACGCCGTCCATGGCAGCGGCACCTCGATGCCGACATCCGTCGTGATGCGGAACAGGCCCGACCCGTCCCGCGTATCGACCACCACATATTTGCGGCCGCGCAGCGCGCAGAGTTGTGCGGTCGCGCTGTGCTGGGTCGCCAGCCGGTCGAGCGCTTCGCGGCATCGGCGGTGCAGGGGATTGGCCTCCGCATAGGCCCGCCCGTAGAGATGCACCGCCTTGCCGAAATAAACCTGACCGCCCTCGCCGACGCTCTCCAGCAGGTCCGCCTCGATCAGGCGGTTGGCGATGGCATAGACGGTCGAGCGCGGCGCGCCCATTTGCTTGGCGAGGTCGCTGAGCTTGGACGGCTCGCGCAAATGCAGCAGCGCTTCCAGGAGATCGATGGTCCGATCAATCCCGTTCTGGCGTTCCGCGGGCGAGGTGCCCTTTTTGGATGCGGCCAAACTTCACATGTCCTTCGTCAGCTGCGCTGCCCGCGGTTTTTGGCATAAACCGCGCCGATGGTACAGCGCGTCCGGCTTTTCGCATTCAGAATAAAGCTTTGGAGTTACAGTCGGGGCACCGGCAGGTCAGGAACCCTGCATATAGCGAACGGGGTTTTCAGGATCCGCTTTGAAGATGCCGGCAACTTCCGCGAAGAGGGTCGATACCGCATCGTGCTTGAGATCATCGAAGCGCTCGAAACTGAAGTTGTTGCCCCCGAAGCGTAGTTCGCCGAGTTTTCCAGCATAACGGGACACGACCGGCGCGCCTTGCCTGGTCACCGCCACGTACACGCTGATATAGTTCTTCTGGAGCGCAACACCGATCACCGGCCACTCCGTGCTTTTTCCCGATTTGACGGCGTAGCGAAATTTTCCATAGCCGATCATCTTCATGCGCATTCCCGCCTCACCGGCGGGCGTTCCTCGATGGAAATAGCGCTTGAGCGTCGGCGCAGTCGAGACGACCAGCTTGTGCAACTCGGTCAGATCGCGCTTTCGCTCCGGATCGAAATCGAGATAGGCCTGCAATGTGTCGGCTGTCACCCGGAACATGTGAGCCTCGACTGGTGCCTGATGCGCTGGCGGCGCCGAGCGATTCTACGCTACCCGCGCGCCTTGCTCCAGTCGGGAGCGACCGTGCCCGAGACGCCTTCGAAGGCACCGTCGACGAGCTCGAACACCAGGACGCGGGCGGCATCGACCGGGCCCGGCATGGTCACGCGTCCCTTGGGGACGAGCTTGAAACCGACGCGGCTGTAATAGGGTTCGTCGCCGACCAGCAGCACGATGGCGTGGCCTTTGTCCCTGGCGTCCTTCAGCGCCCGCTCGATCAGCATGCGGCCGATACCGCGGCTGCGAAACGGCGGCTCGACGGTGAGCGGCCCGAGCAGCAGCGCCGGCGTCTCACCGATCATGACCGGCAATTGCCTGACGGAGCCGACCAGCAGCGTGCCGATGCGGGCCGTGAAGGAGACGTCGAGCAGATGGTCGACATGCTCGCGGATGCGGTAGGCGCTGAGCACGAAACGGCCGGGGCCGAAGGTGCGCTCGTGCAGCCGCTCGATCGCCTGGGCGTCGCCCGGGGCTTCGGGGCTGATGGTGATTGAGAGATCGTTCATGTTGCTTCGCGGAGTAGCATCTGCGTATCTGGAGGTCTATGGGCGCTGCGCCCGACGTCAGGTCCTTTTCGGCGCCGGCTGGGACAGATAGGCCAGCATCTTCATTTCCCGCCGTCCCCGCGTCACGGTATCGAGCACGAGGCCCGACGAGACCGACAGCATCGCCACGATCGTCAGTCCCATCGACAGCACGGCGGTCGGCAGGCGCGGCACGAGGCCGGTTTCAATGAATGTCACGACGATCGGGATCGCAAGGATGATCGCAGCCAACGCCAGCAGAATACCGATCACGGTGAAGAAGCGCAGCGGCCGCTCCGAGCGGTACAGCTTCAGGATGGTACCGAGAATGCGAAAGCCGTCGCGCCAGGTGTTGAGCTTCGAGAACGAGCCTTCAGGCCGCGCGTAATAGGGCGTCTCGACCTCGGCGACCGGCAGCGACAGCTCCAGCGCGTAGACCGCGAGCTCGGTCTCGATCTCGAAGCCATCGGACAAGACGGGGAACGATTTGACGAAGCGCCGCGAGAACACGCGGTAGCCGGACAGGATGTCCTTGAACTCCTGTCCAAAGGTCGAGGACAGGAAGCCGGTCAGCATGCGATTGCCAGTGCGATGGCCAAGACGGTACGCGGCCTGCACCTGATCGATGCGGAGCCCGACCACCATGTCGAGATGCTCGTCGAGCAGCTTGCCGATCATGCGCGGGGCGCTCGGCGCATCGTAGGTGGCGTCGCCGTCGACCAGAACGTAGATGTCGGCCTCGACATCGGCGAACATGCGACGCACGACGTGGCCCTTGCCCTGCCGCCGCTCGCTGCGCACGATCGCGCCGGCTTCGCGCGCGACCGCAGCGGTGCCGTCGCGCGAATTGTTGTCGTAGACATAGATTTCCGCCGCGGGCAGCGCCTTGCGGAAGTCGGCGACGACAGTCGCAACCGCCGCCTCTTCATTGTAGCAGGGCACCAGCACGGCGATGCGGGGTTCAGCGGATGTCATCGCGGCAGCGCTCCCAGACTGGCCGGCTCGGGCCGGACCGATGCAGCCTCACGCACCTCGGCCGGCTGAAGTAACCGGGCAAACGACAGCGTCCACAACGACAGCATTGCAATCGGCACGACGTAATACGGCGTGAAGATGGGATGGCTCAGGAAGAAGCCGAGATTGACGACGAGATTGCCGGCAACGACGAAGGCCGCCTGCCGCACATACCCCTCGCGCGACCACAACAGCGAGAGCGTCGCGCCGATCGCGAGCACGATCAGCACGATCTGCATGTCGCGCAAATACTGGCCAAGCACGGCGAAGTCCAACCCCGGCGCAACTACGTCGGCGCTGCCATAGGTCGTCGCGAGCGCACTGCCGGCGTTGATGGCCTGGGCGGCCAGCGTCGGCGCCATGCCGACGAGCACGCCGGCACCGAAGGCGAGGCCCTGCACGAACGTCGCAAGCGAGCGCGTCCACAGGAAGGGAATGCCGAGGAACAGGAAATAGCCGGCCGCAAGCAAGGCATTCGGCAGTCTGAAATTGACGGATGCGCCGATCAAGAGACCGATCAGCGCGATCAGCAGGACGCTGCGCTTGTCCCTGACCAGCCACAGCGCCGTCAGGAAGCCCGCGACCGCGCACAGCGCCATGGTCGGGGCAACCGAATAGCTCGCCTTCGCCGGATTGATCATGAGGTAGATGGCAAGCGCGCCGAACACGCCGGCGCCCAGGATCGACGGCAGCGTCCGCGCCATGGCAATGCCTGATAGCGCGAGGCCGCACACGATCAGGCTCGCCGCAATGTAGAGCGGCACGACCTGATTGCCTTGCGGAAACAGCGCCAGCAGAAAGCCGGTGCCCGGTGGATATTGCAACACGACCTTGCCGCCCGGCATCGGATTGTGGCAGGGCCAGCGGATCGGATCCTTCCACTCGGCGAAGGCGATCTCCTTCAACTTGCCTTCGAAATAACTGTCGTCGTCCCTGACCGCGTTGGTGTCGAGCCCGCCGGCGCCGAAGCGCTGGAACAGATGCGCCTGCCGGAGATAGCAGATGTCGTCATAGACCCCGCGCGCCTCGCTCCAGCGCGACATTGTCGCAATATTGCTGGCGAGGATCGCGAGGCAGATCAGGCCGAAGGCGAGTTTTGCAACTTTCATCAGGTTTCCGTGGCGCCCATTCGGACTGGTACTAGCATAGCCCGCCCTCAGCGCCACGTCGCAATCAGGGGCTTGCCGTGAAGCACTTCCGCGATCCGCAGCCGCGTGCCGGGGGTCGCCTCCTCCGGCAGCGCGGCGGTGTCGAAGAAGCCGCATTCGATGATCTCGCGATTGGGCGCCGGCAGCCGGTCCTGCCGGAAATGCCTGACCACATAGACTGCGACATGGTCACGGCGGGAGATGTGGCTGTTGAGGAAGATGCCGTGCAGCACAGCCTCCCCGGTGAGGTCGATATCGCCCTCCTCCTTGAGCTCGCGGCGCATCGCCTGTTCCATGGTCTCGCCAAGGTCGACGCCGCCGCCCGGCAGATACCAGCCCGAGACGTAGCTGTGCTTGACCAGAAACACCTTGTTGTCGGCATCGAGCACCACGGCGCGGACGCCGAGCGTCATGCCGCGGACCAGCAGGAAATAGGCGTGGAAGACATGCCGCAGCAGCGGCTCGAATCTCCGTCGGATTTGGTCCAGGCGCTTGCCCATTAGTCTCTCGTGATGCGCCCTTCCAGGCTTCCCTTGCGCGATGCGCGCGACCTTGCCATTACAGCGTACGAATTGCGAGGCAATCGCGCGCCATGAAATCTTTCTCGGCCCCTTTCACGCTCGCCCATCTGTCCGACCCGCATCTGCCGCCGCTGCCGAAGCCGCGGCTGATCGAGCTCGCCGGTAAGCGCGCACTCGGCTACGTCAACTGGACGCGCAACCGACACAAATACCAGCGCCGCGAGGTGCTCGACGCGCTGGTCACCGACATCAAGGCGCAGGCGCCCGACCACATCGCGGTGACAGGCGATCTCGTCAACCTGGCGATGGAGGCGGAGTTCGCACCTGCCCGCGCCTGGCTCGACGGGGTCGGCCCGCCCGACCGCGTCACCACGATTCCCGGCAATCACGACGCCTATGTCCGCGCCACGCACCATCGCTTCGGCGAGACCTTTGCGCCTTATCTTGCCAGCGACGACGGCAGCGCCGGCTTTCCAGGGATACGCCGGCGTGGGCCGCTCGCGCTGATCAGCCTCTCCAGCGCCGTGCCGACGCTGCCCTTGATGGCGACGGGCACGCTCGGGCGCGATCAGCTCGCAGCGCTCGAACAGGTGCTCGTGCAGCTCGCGGCCGAGGATGTCTTCCGTGTGCTGCTGGTGCATCATCCGCTGAAGTCCGACGCACGCCAGAAGCGGCTGACGGATTCCGCCGCGCTGCTGGCGCTGCTCAAGCGGCATGGTGTCGAGCTGGTCCTGCACGGGCACGACCACATCCACTCGACGATGTGGTTCAACGGCCCCAATGGCAACATTCCCGCGATTGGCGTGCCGTCGGCCTCGGCGCTCGCGCACGGGCGCTATCCGGCGGCCGCCTATAATCTGTTCGCAATCGAGAAGGACAATGCCGGCTGGCGCTGCGAGCAGATCGTGCGGAGCATCGATCATGGCATGCAGGTGCGGGAGATCAAGCGGACGCGGCTGGTTTAGTTTCTTCGTCATTGCAATGACGAAATCTCACCAGCTCCGCAACGCCGCGAGCACGGCGACGCCGAACAGCGCGGCGGCGCCAAGGATGAAGCCGAACACGAATGGCCAGACGCGCGAGCGGCGGGGCGGCTCGGCGACCTCCGGCTTCGGCTCGGGCAGCACCACCATCGCATGCTCACGCTCGATCATGCGGCGGGCGACGTAGTCGGTCACGGCGTCCACGATCACCGCGGTGTCGTGCGATTCGGCGAGCACGATGCGGCCGAAACGCGTGTCCTGGACGAAGCGGTACATCCTTTTGTCGCGCCCCATTATGATGTGGGTGACGACATCGATCCAGAGCCTGGGCGTATCGCCCTGGCTGATGCCGCGGTCGAACAAATCGATCTGCTCGGGCACCTGGGCGAACAGCGGGTCGAGCGCATCGTTGAGGATCTCGAGCCGCGCCACCTCGGCGTCCCTGAGATCGACCACGACGCCGGTCCGGTCGGCGGCCTCGATCCGCGCGCGCAGCAGCGCATCGCGCAGCCGCACCGGGCGCGGCTGGCTGGGATTGATACCGCTGGTCTCGGGCTCTGACATTGTCGGCCTCGTCCTCGACTTTCCGCCATTAACCTATCAGCAACCACAGCGCCCGCAAAGGCCTCACAATTCCAGATACTTACGGTGCCCACAGGCCATTGATGTGTGCCAAAAACAGACGATCCCACCCGGCTTGCGCCGGATGGGACCCTCCGTCCTTGGACGTCTTCTTAGATAGTCAGGCAGCCGTCAGGCCGAGACCCGCGACGGCTCTTCCACGATCGAGAAACGGACGCCGGCCTTGTGGCGGTTCTCTTCCGAAACCGAGCGCCAGGCATCTTCGGCTTCCTTGCGGGTCTTGAACGGACCCTGCACCTGGGCCGAGCCTTCCACGAGCTTGTGGAAGTTCATCGAGCCGAACTCGCCGCCGATCACCCAGAAATTGCTGCCTTTGGTCATTGTCAGTCTCCTGTTGCGTGGCGTTAGCCGAACTGGTTCATCGTGTTGTGGGCGCCGCCCGCCTTGAGGGCGGCTTCACCCGCGAAGTACTCCTTGTGGTCGTCGCCGATATCGGAGCCGGCCATGTTCTGGTGCTTGGCGCAGGCGATGCCCTGACGGATCTCCTGGCGCTGGACGTTCTTCACGTAGCCGAGCATGCCCTGCTCGCCGAAATACTCGCGGGCGAGGTTGTCGGTGGACAGCGCGGCCGTGTGATAGGTCGGCAGCGTGATCAAGTGGTGGAAGATGCCGGCGCGCTTGGCCGAATCCGCCTGGAAGGTGCGGATGCGCTCGTCGGCTTCAATCGCCAGCGGCGTATCGTCGTATTCCGGCTTCATCAGCTCGGCGCGGTTGTACTTGCTGACATCCTTGCCGGCTTCCTTCATCGCGTCGTAGACCTGCCAACGGAAGTTGATGGTCCAGTTGAACGAGGGCGAGTTGTTGTAGGCGAGCTTCGCGTTCGGAACGACCTCGCGGATGCGGTCAACCATCTTGGCGATCTGCTCGATATGCGGCTTCTCGGTCTCGATCCACAGCAGGTCCGCACCGTTCTGCAGCGAGGTGATGCTGTCGAGCACGCAGCGATCCTCACCCGTACCGGGGCGGAACTGGTAGAGATTGCTGGGCAGGCGCTTCGGACGCATCATCTTGCCGTTGCGGTTGATGATGACGTCGCCATTGCGGGCGTTCTCAGCGGTGATTTCTTCGCAATCGAGGAAGCTGTTGTACTGATCGCCGATGTCGCCCGGCTTGTGGCTGACAGCGATCTGCTGGGTGAGACCAGCGCCGAGCGAGTCGGTGCGGGTGACGATGACACCGTCCTCGACGCCGAGCTCGAGGAAGGCGTGGCGGCAGGCGCGGATCTTGGCGATGAACACCTCATGCGGCACGGTGACCTTGCCGTCCTGGTGACCGCACTGCTTCTCGTCCGAGACCTGGTTCTCGATCTGCAGCGCGCAGGCGCCCGCCTCGATCATCTTCTTGGCGAGCAGATAGGTCGCCTCGGCGTTGCCGAAGCCGGCGTCGATGTCGGCGATGACGGGGACGACG
Source organism: Bradyrhizobium ganzhouense (assembly GCF_049949285.1). Classification (NCBI taxonomy): domain Bacteria; kingdom Pseudomonadati; phylum Pseudomonadota; class Alphaproteobacteria; order Hyphomicrobiales; family Nitrobacteraceae; genus Bradyrhizobium; species Bradyrhizobium ganzhouense. The sequence goes on along the minus strand of NZ_CP181318.1, from coordinate 2,438,951 downwards.
TGGGTCTGGAAATTGTCGATCTTCGCGATCAACTCCTTCTCGCGGGTCTTGTCGCCTTCCTTGCGCGCCTTGTCGAGGCTGCGGAAGATGTCGTTGAGCTCACGGGAATCCGCCTGACGGAGGAAGGTGTAGAGCTCCTCGATCAGCGCCGGCACCGAGGTCTTCTCGTGCATCGACTGGTCGGGCAGCGGTCCGAACTCGGAGCGCAGCGCCGCGATCATCCAGCCCGACAGGTACAGATAGGTGCGATCGGTCTTGCCGCCGAAGTGCTTCTTGACCGAGATCAGCTTCTGCTGGGCGATGAAGCCGTGCCAGCAGCCCAGCGACTGGGTGTACTTGGTCGGATCGTTGTCATAGGCCGCCATGTCGGCCCGCATCAGCGCCGCGGTGTAGCGGGCGACATCGAGGCCGGTCTTGAAGCGGTTTTGCAGGCGCATGCGCGCGACGGCCTCGGCCGACACCCCGTTCCAGGTCGGCTGGTTCTTGAGGAGCGCCTGGGCCGCCTCAACCTCGTTCTGATACGAGGCCGGGCCCTGAAGGGTGCTGATGCCACGGGGCTGGTAGTTCATGTGCGTGCTCTCTCTTCTCGACATTTTTGACAGTGCATTGCGAAGCGCGTGACATGAGCTAAACGCGAGAAAGAGAAGTTCGTATAGAGGCCTTGTATTTGAATGGTGATGTCATGTAACATCAGAACATGTAATAGATGTTATTTTGTAAAGTTTGTAAAAATATAGGTCAGCAAGACTGCCCTTAGTGGCTGTGGAGACGTGAAGATGCCCGCCGAGTCCGGGAAAAAGCTGTTCGTCGGTCCGCGCTTCCGGCGGATCCGGCAGCAATTGGGGCTGTCCCAGACCCAGATCGCCGAGGGGCTCGGGATCTCGCCGAGCTATGTCAATCTGATCGAGCGGAACCAGCGCCCGGTGACCGCGCAGATCCTGCTGCGGCTGGCCGAAACCTACGACCTCGATCTGCGCGATCTCGCCACCGCCGACGAGGACCGCTTCTTCGCCGAGCTCAACGAGATCTTCTCCGATCCGCTGTTCCGCCAGATCGACGTCCCCAAGCAGGAGCTGCGCGACCTCGCCGAGCTCTGTCCCGGCGTCACCCATGCGCTGCAACGGCTCTACGCGGCCTATGCCGAGGCGCGCCAGGGCGAGACGCTGGCGGCAGCCCAAATGGCCGACCGCGACGTCGGCACGCGCTACGAGGCCAATCCGGTCGAGCGCGTGCGCGAGCTGATCGAAGCCAACCGCAATTATTTCCCGGAGCTCGAGCAGGCGGCCGAAAATCTGCGGGACGAATTGGACGTCCCGGCCGAAGGGCTCTATGCCGCCCTCGCAGCGCGGTTGCGCGAAAAGCATTCGATCCAGACCCGCATCATGCCGGTCGACGTGATGCGCGAGACGCTCCGCCGTTTCGACCGCCACCGCCGCCAACTCCTGATCTCGGAGCTGGTCGATCCGCCCGGCCGCGCCTTCCAGCTCGCCTTCCAGCTGGGCTTAGGCGAATGCGCGCAAGCTCTTGAAACCATCATCGGCCGCGCTGGCCCGCTGGACGATGCACCGCGCCGGCTGTTCCGCATCACGCTCGGCAACTATTTTGCAGCGGCCGTGATGATGCCCTACCCGGCGTTCCTCGCGGCGGCCGAAGCGCTCAACTACGACATCCACGTGCTGGCGCAGCGCTTCAATTCCGGTTTCGAGCAGGTCTGCCATCGCCTCACCACGCTGCAACGGCCGAACGCGCGCGGCATTCCGTTCTTCCTGCTGCGCGTCGACAATGCCGGCAACGTGTCGAAGCGCTTTTCCTCCGGCACCTTCCCGTTCTCGAAATTCGGCGGCACCTGTCCGCTGTGGAACGTGCACTCGACCTTCGACACGCCGGATCGCCTGTTGAAGCAGGTGATCGAGCTTTCCGACGGCACGCGCTATTTCTCGATCGCGCAGATGGTGCGCCGGCCCGTCGCGCCGCACCCGCTGCCGCAGCCGCGCTTCGCCATCGGACTGGGGTGCGAGATCCGTCACGCGTCACGCCTGGTCTATGCCGCCGGCATGGATCTGGAGAAGGCGGAAGGCACGCCGATCGGCGTCAACTGCCGCCTCTGCGAGCGCGAAAACTGCGCCCAGCGCGCCGAGCCGCCGATCACGCGCACGCTGATCCTGGACGAGACGACAAGGCGGGTGAGCTCGTTCGCGTTCTCGAATGCGCGGGAGTTGTGAGGGGCGACTGGGTGTTTGACGGAAGGCGCAGGCCACATCTCGCTGTCGTCCCGGCGAAGGCCGGGACGACATTGGGGAGAGAGCGTCGCAAACCTCTTCTACGCCAGCGTATGCACGATCACCGGGCCCGCCGCGGCACTGGCGTGCCCCGCCAGCAGCGAGCCAAGATCCTTTTCGATCCAGGCGATGGCGCGCTTGTTCGCTTCCTCGGCCTGCTCGAACTTGTCGAAGATGGAGATCGCGGTCACCGTGTCGTCGCCGGCATAGACCACGTAATAGGCCCTGAAGCCGTCGACGTCGCTGATGATCGGAACGGCGCCGTCCTTGATGCGGCGCGCAAGCTCTTCGGCGCTTCCGCTTTTCGCCTTGGCCTGACGGATGGCGGCATACATGGCATCCTCCTCCGGCTATTGCTGTGGGGCGTGGTGCCCTTCTGTGGAATCTACTCCTCAGAACGCTCCCCGTCATCCTGAGGTGCGAGGCATGGGACGCAACGCGTCCCATGGGGAGCCTCGAAGGATGGACGGCCCCGATGCAGCCGGGCCGTCGCCCTTCGAGGGCCGCTGAAGAAGCGGCCACCTCAGGGTGACGGTCATGGGTCCACGCGCTTGGTTAACCCTGCCCTAATCCGTTTCCGCGATCTGCAACCAACGGTTAAGCACGCCTCAACATCGGTGCCTTAGTCTCGCCCCACTCACTTTTCGCAAACAACGGCAGCCTATCCTGCCGCGTGAAGTGACATCAGGGGGTTCATCATGCGCATTGCGTTGCTGCTGACCGCGACCATTGTCGGCGCGCTCTTCGCCCATCCGTCCAACGCCGGCTCGCTCGACGTCGCGTCCGCCGATGCCGCGAAAGCGCTACCGCCCGGCTTCCAGAGCTACCGCGGCTACATGTTCGACGTGTCGGAGAATGCCGATCGCAAGGACGTCGACAAGCTCACCGAGAATCTGAAGCAGCAGATCGACGTTGTCGAAGGCGCCGGGTTCTCCCCGCGCGTGCTGCGCTTCTTCCGCACCGTCCCGATCATCGCGAGCGAGCTGGCCTGCCTCGACGAAGGCGCCGCGACCGCGTGCTACGGCCGGGTCACGCCGGACATCCAGCGCACCACCCCGCGGACGCTAACGGTGTGGGACCACGACAAGCAGCGCTGGACCAACCCGAACGCCGTCGACCTCGCGGTCGATTCCGGACTCGGCGTGATCATGGTCCGGCCGGACATGATGCGTTACGAGAAAGAGGCCGTGCTGCTCCACGAGATGCTGCACGCCTATCACGCGCGGCTGCTGCCCGACGGCTACGCCAACAAGGGCGTGATCGGCTATTACGCCTATGCCAAGTCCAAGGATTTCCTGCCCAAGGAAGCCTATGCGCTGAAGAACCACATGGAGTTCTTCGCGGTGACCGCCAGCATCTTCCTGGCTGGCAAGAGCGAATTCCACGATCCCAAGACCCGCGAAGCGCTCAAGGAGAAGATGCCGGACTATTACAAATATCTGGTCGGCGTGTTCGGCTTCGACCCCGATCCGGCAGCGGCTTCGGCCGGACCGGTCGCCTCGCTGAAGTAAGGCCGACACGGCGCGCCTCGCGCCAAGCCAAATGCCAAAAGCCGCGCGACATGCGCGGCTTTTCTGTTTTTGGTAACCGGAAGCTGCGGATGACGCCCGGGCGGGAATTGCCAAGGCGGGGCCCGATCTGCATAGTCCCGCCGCATCGATTGGGACTGTTTCGAAGGGGATAGAAGACATGGCGGACGCCGACCTGGATGTCGTGATCCGGCAACTGGCCAGACAGCTGCAGACGGGCCTGATGACCCGCGCCAAGGAGCGGCGGGATCGCTTCGGCGGCCTTGCCGCCAAGGCCAAGAGCAAGGAGACCGGCGCCCGCTTCAAGATGATGGCCAAGGCCACCATGGAGCAGGCCACCGCCGCCGCAAGGCGCCTCCAGATGTCCGCCGACAACGTCGCCGACAGCTACGCCCGCGCCATGCGGCTAGCCGCCAGCACGCCGGTCGAGACGAAGACGGAGAAGTCGGCCAAGGACAAGCCGGTGAAGGACAAGCCGGCGAAGAAGGCCAAGAAGGCCAAAGCCAAGAAGGCGAAGTAGGCGGCGCTCTTTTCACCTCGCCCCGCTTGCGGGGAGAGGTCGGATTGCATCGCAGATGCAATCCGGGTGAGGGGGTACAGTCCCACAGAGATCTGACGTGTGGAGAGAGGCCCTCACCCCGACCCTCTCCCCGTAAGAACGGGGCGAGGGAGAACATCTCTCACCGCCGCGGCGTGGAGACTTGGGTCGGCTCGGCGCGGGCAAGCTCGGCGAGTTTTGCGCGCGCGGCCTCGCGTGTGCGGCTGTCCTTGCCGGGCGGCAACGCAATAGCGGCTTCGAAGTCGGCGCGGGCTTCGTCGGCCTGGCCGCGAGCGAGGAACGCAAGGCCGCGGTCGAGGTGGGCCTGCGCGTCGGTCGGGTCGAGGCGGACGGCGGTGCTGTAGCTCAGGATCGCGCGGTCGAGATCACCCTTGGCGGCGAGCGCGAGGCCGCGCTCATGATAGGGCACGGCGGGCTTGGGATCGAGCGCGATCGCCTCGTCATAATCGGCAATCGCAAGCTCCAGCTTGCCGTTCAGACGGTACGCCTGCGCGCGGTCGCGATAGAGCGAGGCGCGGTTGGGATTGAGGTGAATGGCCTCGTTGAAATCGACGATCGCCCGGCCGTTGTCGCCGTTGCGCAGCGCGATCCGTCCGCGCCCCTCATAGGCGAAGGCGATCAGGGAGCCACGAAACGGCGAGAAGCCGATCACGGCCGAGCAGATATCGGGCTCGTCCTCATCGCCGCAATTCACGACCGTATGCGTGGACAGGCCAATGGCCACGCCCAGGACGATCAATAATGGCACGGCAGCTCTGGTCATCTTCGACCGTGACAGGCGAAGGGCCGGCCACGCATCCCCTTTCGAAGGAACACTCTCGATCAGGTGTTAACACCGGCCGGGCCTACCCTCTGTGCGCCAGGTCACAAAGCCAGCCAGATTCGACCGGTTCCGCATCAGCCCCAAGGACCACGTGCAGGACCATTCGAGGGACCATCTGAAGACGAGCGGCCCCACGGGCCTTGCGGTGGATAATTCTCGCTGGCGCCGACCGACGGCGTGGCTCGCGTGCCGAGCTCGGCCGCGAGTTGCTGGAGCGCCGCGATGCGGTTCTGCGTCGAGGGATGGGTGGCGAAGAGATTGTCGACACCATGACCAGACAGCGGATTGATAATGAACATATGCGCGGTCGCGGGATTTCGCTCGGCATCATAGTTCGGCACCTGATGCGCCGCATTCTCGATCTTGACCAACGCGGAGGCCAGCCACATCGGCTGGCCGGCGATGCGCGCGCCGAGATTGTCGGCCGCGTATTCGCGGGTGCGGCTGATCGCCATCTGCACCAGCATGGCTCCGAGCGGTGCCAGGATCATCATCAGGATCGAGCCGACGATGCCGGGGCCGTTGTTGTCGCGATTACCGCCGAAGAACATGCCGAACTGCGCCAGCATGGAGATCGCGCCGGCGATGGTCGCAGTGATCGTCATCAGCAGCGTGTCGTGATTCTTGATGTGCGCGAGCTCATGCGCGATCACCCCGGCAAGCTCCTCGCGGCTGAGCTGGTTCATCAGGCCGACGGTGACGGCGACCGCGGCGTTCTCGGGATTGCGGCCTGTCGCAAATGCGTTGGGCTGCGCCTCGTCCATCACGAACACGCGCGGCATCGGCAGGCCCGCACGGCCCGCAAGCTCGGCAACGAGCCCGACCAGCTCCGGCGCGCTTTGACGGTCGACCTCATGGGCGCCGTACATCGAGAGCACCGCGCGGTCGGAGTTCCAGTAGGTGAACAGATTGGTCGCCGCCGCAATCACGAGCGCGATCATCGCGCCGGTGGCGCCGCCGATCAGATAGCCCACGCCCATGAACAGGGCGGTGAGGCCTGCGAGAAGCATTGCGGTACGCAGATAGTTCATGGCCGTCTCCCGGATCGGCCCTGGCCGCTGGAGGCGGCGCAGGCCGACACGCATGAGGTAGGGATGCCCCCGGCTCAGGTGCAAGGTTTCAGGGTGCGGCTGGGAGCCGCGGCACTGGTTTGAGCCCGATCATTCCATTAAACTTCGTCAAGAATCCAAGCGTCTCTCCCCACCGGAAACCTCATGCTTCAGACCCGATTTGCGATCGCGGCCGCCGCTCTTCTCGCGCTCTCTGCTTCCGCATCCGCCCAATTCGCGCCGCCGCCTGCAAGGCCAGCCGCCCCCAAGGCCACCGCGCCGTCGCCGCGCGCGGCGTCGTGCCACAATGGGCAGAACTTCGATCGTTTCCTCACCGACGTGAAAAGCCAAGCGGTTGCGGCCGGCGTGTCGCAGCGAACGATATCGGAGGCTTCACCCTACCTCGTCTACGATCAGGGCATCGTCAATCGCGACCGCGGCCAGCGCGTGTTCGGCCAGCTCTTCACCGAATTCGCCGGCCGCATGGCCGCGCCCTATCGCATGCAGAACGGGCAGCAGCACATCAAGCGACACGCAGCGGCGTTCGCGCGCGCGGAGAAGGAATATGGCGTGCCGCCGGCGGTGATCGCCGCGTTCTGGGGACTGGAGAGCGATTTCGGCGTCAACATGGGCAATCTGCCGACGCTGAAATCGCTGGTGTCGCTCGCCTATGACTGCCGCCGTTCGGAGATGTTCGTGAACGAGACCATCGCCGCGCTCAAGGTGATCGACCGCGGCGATCTCACGCCCGATGAGATGATCGGCTCCTGGGCGGGCGAGCTCGGCCAGACTCAGTTCCTGCCGACGCATTACGTCAACTACGCCGTCGACTATGACGGCGACGGGCGGCGCGACCTCCTGCGCAGCGAGGACGATGTGATCGGCTCGACCGCGAACTACATCGCCAACGGCTTGAAGTGGCGGCGCGGCGAGCCATGGCTGGAAGAGATCAAGGTGCCGCAGAACCTGCCATGGGATCAGACCGATCTCAGCGTGCAGCTGCCGCGCTCGAAATGGGCGCAGTTCGGCGTCACCTATCCCGACGGAAGGCCGCTGCCGAATGACAATCTCGCGGCGTCCGTGCTGCTGCCGATGGGACGCTTTGGGCCGGCCTTCATGGCGTATGCGAATTTCGCGGCCTACACCGAATGGAACAACTCGCTGATCTATTCGACCACCGCGGGCTATCTCGCCACGCGCATCGCGGGCGCAGCTCCGATGCACAAGCCTGCAGGACAAGTGGCGCAACTGCCGTTCAACGAACTCAAGGAGTTGCAGCAATTGCTGGTGCGCGCCGGCTTCAATGTCGGCAAGGTCGACGGCGTGCTGGGCCAGCAGAGCCGCGCCGCCGTGAAGGCGATGCAGATCAAATACGGCCTGCCCGCCGATTCGTGGCCAACGGCTGAGCTATTGGCCCGCATGCGCGGCGGCACGGCCCAGGCGCAGCCGGCAAGCGCGGTCCGCTAAGCCCCCTCTGTCATGCCCCGCGACCCGGCTACGCCAAGGCTTCGCCGGGGTTGAGGTCTAGGGGCGCCGAAGCTTTAACGTAGGCGGCAGGCGGGGCATCCAGTATTCCAGAGGCGTCGAGAATCATGACGCCTGCCGCGGCGTACTCGATCGCCCGGTCCTGATGCGCAATTGCGCATAAGGCCGGGCGACGACAGCCGTGGAGAATTTTCGCACCGCACAAGCCGCTCCGGCGATTGTATTATTCCATGAGGCTCCCATGTGAGTGGCTCAGGTTTTCACCTGAGATTTCTCACCATTGAAGCGAGCATCACATGTCCTTCCACGACGCCGTCGTTCCCGCGTATCTGCAAATGCTGAACAGCCTGACCGGCCTGCTCACCAAAGCCGAGGCGCATTGTGCGGCCAAAAAGATCGACCCGAGCGTCATGCTCGGCTCGCGCCTCTTCCCGGACATGCTGCCGCTGTCGAAGCAGATCCAGCTCGCCAGCGATTTCGCCGCCAAGGGCTGCGCCAGGCTGACCCACAGCGAGGTGCCTTCAATGCCCGATACGGAAAAGACGTTCGAGGAGCTGAAGCAGCGGCTCGCCAAGACCATCGACTACGTGAAGTCATACAAGCCGGAGCAGTTCGAAGGCGCTGACACCAAGGACGTGACCTTCCCGGCAGGCCCGGACCGGACCATGACGCTCAAGGGCCAGCAGTTCTTCAGCGGGGTCTCGCTGCCGAACTTCTATTTCCACGCCACCACCGCTCACGGCATCATGCGTCACAACGGCGTCGAGATCGGCAAGCGCGATTTCCTCGGCGCGAACTGATTTTCGGATTCGCACGACCAACGCAGTGAAATCGCCCTGCTTTGGTCGAAAATGCACATGAATTATGCTGCGCGGGGCCTGCCGCGCAGCTCGCCTGCACTTTCCGTATGGCTCATCCCTTGCGCCTGATGTCGCAATGCACAAGTGTTCCGGACCTCTTAACCGCTGGAAGCACCCGATGAGCCGTTCGACCAAATTGTTTGAGACCTACAAGCTTGGCCCGATCACGCTGGCCAACCGTTTCGTGATGGCGCCGCTGACGCGCAACCGCGCCGCGCCCGGCACCTTCGTCCCGTCTCCGCTCGCCGCCGACTATTACGGCCAGCGCGCTTCTGCGGGGCTGCTGATCACCGAAGCGAGCCAGGTCTCGCAGCAGGGCCAGGGCTACCAGGACACGCCCGGCATCTATTCGAAGGACCAGGTCGCCGGCTGGCGCAAGGTCACCGACAAGGTGCATGAGCGCGGCGGCAAGATTATCATCCAGCTTTGGCATGTCGGCCGTATCTCGCATGTCGACCTCCAGGCGGGCGGCGCGGCCCCGGTGGCGCCGAGCGCGATCCGCGCCAAGGGCAAGACTTTCGTCAACGGCACTTTCGCCGACGTCTCCGAGCCTCGCGCGCTCGAGCTCTCCGAAATTCCAGGCATCATCGACGACTTCAAGCGCGCCACGAAGAACGCGCTGGAGGCCGGCTTCGACGGCGTCGAGATCCACGGCGCCAACGGCTATCTGCTCGACCAGTTCGCCAAGGATGGCGCCAACAAGCGCACGGACGCCTATGGCGGGTCCATCGAGAACCGCGCCAAGCTGATGCTGGAAGTCTCCAAGGCCGTCGCGGCGGAAGCCGGCGCCGACCGCACCGGCATCCGCATCTCGCCGGTGACGCCCGCCAACGACATCGTCGATTCCAATCCGCAAGCGCTGTTCGATTACATCACCGACGGACTCAGCGCGCTGAAGCTCGTCTACCTCCACGTCGTCGAAGGCGCCACCGGCGGCCCACGCGACTTCGCGCCGTTCGACTATGCAAGCCTGCGCAAGCGCTTCTCGGGCGCCTACATCGCCAACAATGGCTACGATTTCGATCTCGCGACCAAGGTGCTCGACGCAAACGCGGCCGACCTGATCGCCTTCGGCAAGCCGTTCATCTCCAACCCCGACCTGGTCGAGCGGCTGAAGAAGGGCGCGGCGCTGAACGATTGGGACAAGAACACGTTCTACGGCGGCGGCGCCAAGGGCTATACGGATTACCCAGCGCTGGCGGCGGAGCCGGCGGAGTAGGTCTTCTCCCTCGCCGCTCCATCCCTCGTCATTGCGAATCCAGACTGCCTCTGTGGAAAGATTCTGGATTGCTTCGCTGCGCTCGCAATGACGATGTTGAGGCAGTGTGCCGAACTCACAGAGAGAAAAGGCCGGGATCACTCCCGGCCTTTGTCTTGGCGGAGCGCCCTGTATTGCTGCGTCGTCGTATCCTTGCTCTAATGCGGCGATGGTTGATACCGAAACACTCGTTCGCCGCGCGACTGAAGCGTTCAATTCCGGCAAGCCGGATGAGGCGCAACGTCTGTGCGAACAGGGCCTTGCGCGAGCACCCGGCGATCCGGTGCTGCATCATCTGCTGGCCGCCGTGTTGTTCTCCAGAGGCGTCATCGCCCCAGCTCATGCGCATATCGACGTGAGTCTTGCCAAGCGCCCGGACAACGCCGCCGCGCGGCTGCTTGCCGCCCGCATTGCGCGCAGCGAAGGCAATTTCGAGGTCGCGCTCGCGCACATCGATTCCGCGATCGCCACCAGCCCGCAACGCGAAGTCTTCGTCGAGAAGGCGAGAACGCTCGATCAGGCTGGCCTGAGGGCTCAAGCCCGCGAATCCTGGCGAGCGATCCTGAAGGTCATCCCCGGCCACCCAGAGGCCGCGGCACGACTCGGCCGGCTGGCGTGGGAGGATGGCGATCCCGCCACCGCCGCAAGCCTGCTCTCACAAGTAGCAGTACCGGCCGCACCGGCTTCGGTATGGTTCGATCTTGGCGTCGCGCGACAGGATCTGCGCGACCACGCCGGCGCTGCGAACGCCTATCGCAAGGCGCTCGATCTCAAGCCCGACCATGCCGAGGCCGCGCTCAATCTTGGCATCGCCTTGCAGGAGGGTGGAGACGTCGACGCCGCCATGCGCGCCTTTGCGCAAGCCTACCGCTTGCGCCCGCAGCTGTTTGGCTCCATTGCGATGGCGTTGACATCGGCGTCGCACGGCCGGCTCTGGCTTGACGAGGATGAATTGCGGCGCACGTTAGCGAGTTAACCGCCCGCGCTTTGCGCGAAAGTGCTTGCGGTAGACGTTGGGCGCAGCCAGCACATCGGCAACGACCTTCGCGTAAGCTTGCTGGTGGGCGTCATCAAAGGCTTCGAACACGAGCTCGGGCGCCTCGCGCGGCACGGCAAAACACTGCGCGACCGGCGTGCCCTTTTTAAGAACGCCAGAAAAATCGGGTTGCGTCCACACGGCCGGAAAGTTGATGCCGCCGTCGTGAAACCGGTCGGCGTCGACCAGACCCGAAACAAGGCGGAACGGCAGATCGTCGCGATTGACGGGATGCGTCGCGAACAGCGACCAGCCGGGCTCGAGCTCGATGGTCCAGAAACTGTTGAACTTGATCGCGGACCGTCCGTTCGCAAATGGCGCAGCAGCGAATTGAGCAACTGGATGAAAGCTCAGAGGCGCGCGCGGATGTCCCGACGTCGCCGGCTCGGGAATGTCCCAATCCCAAGTGAATCGTCCAGACTCAACCCTGATGTCGCACGGCAGCGGAATCATGACCCCATAGGCCATCGCATCGACAAAGGGCGGACATTGCTTGACCGTGCGGATGTCCCGGTCGTGGATGTCCGAGTGCGCCTTCGCCGGCATCGCGCGCAGCCAGTCGGGCAAGGCCGTGCGCGCAGGATAGGGCCGCGCCAGATGATCGGTCAGCTTTGGATCACATCGGAACGTCATGCGCATGGCGAAGTCTCGCTTCCGGATCTCGGCTCGCCAATTCAAATCAAGGCCGTCGATAAGGCAAGTGGCCAACAAGACAAAAGGCCGGGATTGCTCCCGGCCTCCTGCTCCTGGATGGCCGGGACGAACCCGGCCATCATGATATCTGCGAATTACTTCGCTTCAGCGCGCTTGGGCGGCGAGGCCGGCCACGACTTGATCAGCGTGTCGTAGTCGATGGTCTCGCCCTTCGGCTTCTCGTTCGCCAGCTTGCGCTGCGGAGCGATGTTGCCGTCCTTGGCCGACTTGGCGAACCAGTATTCGGCCGTTTCCTTCTTGTTCAGCTTCGGCCCGCAGGCGCCCTGGACGCCGGATTTCTCCAGACGCTCCATGACGGAATCCTGAGCGGCTGCCAGCGAATCCATCGCTGCCTGCGGCGTCTTCGCACCCGACGACGCATCGCCGATGTTCTGCCACCACAATTGCGCAAGCTTCGGATAGTCAGGCACGTTGTTGCCGGTCGGGGTCCACTGCACGCGCGCGGGCGAGCGGTAGAACTCGATCAGGCCGCCGAGCTTCGGCGCACGTTCGGTGAAGCTCTTGTCCCAGATGTCGGACTCACGCGTGAACGTCAGACCGACATGGCTCTTCTTCAGGGTCACCGTCTTGGAGTTGATGAACTGCAGATAGAGCCAGGCTGCCTTGCGGCGGTCGACCGGAGTGGACTTCAGCAAGGTGGCCGAACCCACGTCCTGGTAACCGAGCTTCATGCCTTCCTTCCAGTAGGAGCCGTGCGGCGACGGAGCCATGCGCCATTTCGGCGTACCGTCCGCATTCATGACCGGCAGACCGGGCTTCACCATGTCGGCGGTGAAAGCGGTGTACCAGAAGATCTGCTGGGCGATATTGCCTTGCGACGGCACCGGACCAGATTCGGAGAAGGTCATGCCCTGTGCCTGCGGCGGGGCATATTTCTTCATCCAGTCGAGGTACTTGACGATCGAATAGACCGCCGCCGGACCGTTGACGTCGCCGCCACGTTCCACCGACGAGCCGACCGGACGGCAGCCTTCCATGCGGATGCCCCATTCGTCGACCGGAAGGCCGTTCGGGAGACCCTTGTCGCCGTTACCGGCCATGGACAACCACGCGTCGGTAAAGCGCCATCCGAGCGAGGGATCCTTCTTGCCGTAGTCCATGTGGCCATAGACGCGGACGCCGTTGATCTCCTTGATGTCGTTGGTGAAGAACTCGGCGATATCCTCATAGGCCGACCAATTCACGGGAACGCCGAGATCATAGCCATACTTGGCTTTGAACTTGGCTTTGTAGTCGGGATTGGAGAACCAGTCGTAACGGAACCAATAGAGGTTCGCGAACTGCTGGTCGGGCAGCTGATAGAGATGCCCGTTCGGCGCTGTGGTGAACGATTTGCCGATGAAGTCGTTGACGTCGAGCATCGGGTCGGTGACGTCCTTGGCTTCCTTTTCCATCCATTCCGTCAAGTCGACGGCCTGGCCGTAGCGGAAGTGAGTTCCGATGAAGTCGGAGTCGTTGATCCAGCCGTCATAGACGTTCTTGCCGGACTGCATCTGGGTCTGGATCTTCTCGACGACGTCACCTTCCTGGATGATGTCGTGCTTGACCTTGATGCCGGTGATTTCCTCGAACGCCTTCGCCAGCGTCTTCGATTCATATTCGTGCACGGTCAGGGTTTCGGAGACCGCGTTGATCTCCATGCCCTTGAAGGGAGCGGCGGCCTTGATGAACCACTGCATTTCCTTCATCTGGTCTTCCTTGGACAACGTCGAAGGTTGAAACTCCGAGTCGATCCACTTCTTCGCGGCTGCTTCATCCGCAAAGGCCGGCGCAGTGAACGAAGCTGCAGTCAACGCAACGGCGCTCGTCATCATCCAAAACCGGGTCCTGGTCACGGGACCCCTCTTTCGTCGCTCCAAATATCGCATGTTGTTTCCTCCGTTACAGCGATAGACTCTCAGGCCCGGGTTATCCCCGGATCTGCTCTTTTTCGTTCGCCTAGACCGTGCGGAATATTGCGGCGGCAGAGGCAAACGAAATCACGGTAGCGAGCCACAGGCTCGACAATTCAATTCCTTCTCCGACCGGCAGCGTCGCGATCGTGTCGGTGCCGACGAAACCGATCCACAACAGATGGATCACGGCGGCCATGATCAGCGAAATAAACAGCCGGTCGCCGCGGGTGGTCGGAATTTGCAGGATTCCCACGCGCTCGGCCTCCGGATAGGCGACGGCGAGCCACGTCATCACCGCCAGCGTCATCGCCAGCAACACGAAGAAGATCGCGGTCGGCGGCGTCCAGGCCATCCATGCGATGTTTTCCATGAAAGCCTCCTACACCCTGCCGAGCGCAAAACCGCGCGCAATGTAGTTGCGGACAAACCAGATCACCAGCGCGCCGGGGATGATGGTGAGAACGCCGGCCGCGGCCAGTAGACCCCAATCCATGCCGGCCGCCGACACCGTACGGGTCATGACGGCGGCGATCGGCTTGGCGTTGACCGAGGTCAGCGTCCGCGCCAGCAGCAGCTCGACCCAGGAGAACATGAAGCAGAAGAACGCGGCGACGCCGATGCCGCTCGCGATCAGCGGCACCAGGATCCGGACGAAGAAGCGCGGGAAGGAATAGCCGTCGAGGAAGGCGGTCTCGTCGATCTCGCGCGGCACGCCGGAGACGAAGCCCTCGAGGATCCACACCGCCAACGGAACGTTGAAGATGCAGTGCGCGAGCGCGACCGCCCACGGCGTATCGAACAGGCCGATCGCCGAATAGAGGTTGAAGAACGGCAGCGCGTAGACCGCCGCCGGCGCCATGCGGTTCGACAAGAGCCAGAAGAACAGATGCTTGTCGCCGAGGAATCGATAGCGCGAAAACGCGTAGGCCGCCGGCAACGCCACGGAAATCGAGATAATGGTATTGATAACCACGTATTCCAGCGAGTTGATATAGCCGGAGTACCAGCTCTCGTCTGTGAAGATGCGCTTGTAGTGCTGGAGCGTCGGAGTGTGCGGCCACAGCGTCATCGTCGAGACGATCTCGGCATTGGACTTGAAGCTCATGTTGACGAGCCAGTAGATCGGCAACAGCAGGAAGATCAGGAACAGCCCCATGATGAGGCGGCGGCCGGGGATCGAATGCATCAGGCCACTCCTTCCTTTGGCTTGAGTGCAGTCACAGGCTTGAGCCCGGCCAAAGGCTTAGGCTCCGCCGCCGGCTCGCTCTTCGCTTGGACTTTGCGCTCGACGCCGGCGTTGGTCATGACGGTGTAGAAGATCCAGCAGACGATCAGGATGATCAGATTGTAGACCAGCGAGAGCGCTGCGGCCTTGCCGAGGTCGAACTGGCCGAGCGCGATCTTGACGAGCTCGATCGACACGAAGGTGGTCGAATTGCCGGGCCCGCCGCCGGTAACGACGAACGGCTCGGTGTAAATCATGAAGCTGTCCATGAAGCGCAGCAGCACGGCGATCAGCAGCACGCGGTTCATCTTCGGCAGCTGGATCGCCTTGAAGACGGCCCAGCGCGAGGCGCCGTCGATCTGGGCGGCCTGGTAGTAGGCCTCCGGGATCGACTTCAGGCCGGCATAGCAGAGCAGCGCGACGAGACTGGTCCAATGCCAGACGTCCATCACGATGACCGTGACCCAGGCGTCGATGTCGTTGGACACGTAATTATAGTCGATGCCGATGGCGTTCAGCACGTAGCCGAGCAGGCCAATATCGGGCCGGCCAAAGATCTGCCAGATCGTGCCGACCACGTTCCACGGAATCAGCAGCGGCAGTGCCAGGATCACGAGGCAGGCCGCAACCGTCCAGCCCTGTCGCGGCATCGACAGCGCCACCACGATGCCGAGCGGCACCTCGATGGCGAGGATGACCAGCGAGAAGAACAGATTGCGGCCAAGCGATGCCAGGAAGCGGCTGCCGAGGTCGGTCGAGGGATCGAGCAATTCCTTGAACCAGCCGACGCCGTTCCAGAAGAACTGGTTGTTGCCGAAGGTGTCCTGCATCGAATAGTTCACCACCGTCATCAGCGGCAGCACCGCCGAGAAGGCGACGACCAGGAACACCGGCAGTACCAGGAACCAGGCTTTTTGGTTGACGGTCTTGTCCATCAGGCGGCTCCTTCCACCAGGAGGCTGTCGGCATAGACGTGGATGTGCGCCGGATCGAATTTCAGCCCGGCGGTACCGTCGGAGCTGGTGAAGCCCGCAGGCGCCCGCGCCGCGAGCTTGGCGTCGCCGAGACGCGCGCGCGCGAAGCGGATGCGGCCGAGATCGTCGATGCGCTCGATCTTCGCGGTAAGCAGGCCAGGCGCGGGTGCGATGACCTCGACAAATTCCGGGCGCACGCCGATCTCGATCTTGGCGCCGGCCGGAAGACTGTCATAGCTGCGGTTGAGCGCGATGACATGGCCGTCGATCCGCGCCTCGCGTCCCCTGACCTCGGCCGGAATGATGTTCATGCCGGGCGAGCCGATAAAATAGCCGACAAACGTGTGCGCCGGCTTGTCGAACAGCTCGGCCGGCGTGCCGCTCTGCACCACGCGGCCGTCATGCATGACGACGACAGTGTCGGCGAAGGTCAGCGCCTCGGTTTGGTCGTGGGTGACGTAGATCATCGTGAGGTCGAGCTCGCGATGCAGCGCCTTCAGCTTGGAGCGGAGCTGCCATTTCAGCTCCGGATCGATCACCGTCAGCGGCTCGTCGAACAGCACGGCGGCAACGTCGGAGCGGACGAGGCCGCGGCCAAGCGAGATCTTTTGCTTGGCGTCAGCCGTCAGCCGCGTCGCCTTGCGGTTCAGATAGGGCTCGAGGTCGAGCAGGCGGCCGATCTCGGCGACGCGCTTGTCGATCTCGGCCTTCGGCACGCCGCGGTTCTTCAGCGGAAACGCCAGGTTCTGCCCCACCGTCATGGTGTCGTAGATCACCGGAAACTGGAACACTTGGGCGATGTTGCGCTTCTGGGTTGACAGCGGCGTGATGTCCTCGCCGTCGAACAGGATCTTCCCCCGCGACGGCGTGATGATGCCGGAGATGACGTTGAGCAGCGTGGTCTTGCCGCAGCCGGACGGGCCGAGCAGCGCATAGGCGCCGCCCTGCCGCCAGGTCATGGTCACCGGCTTCAGCGCAAAGGTTTCCTGCGGCGCATCATTGCCGCCGTAGGAGTGTGCGAGATCGACGAGGTCAATGCGAGCCATGGCGCACCTCCCTCAAGAGCTCGGCGCGGCGACCAGACGGTCGGCCGCATCGAAGACGAAGACATCATTGGGATCGAGCACGGCATCGATGGTCTGGCCGGGCTCAAACTCGTGCACGCCGTGCATCACCGCAACCCAGTTCGATCCGTCACGGGTCAAATGCACGAAACTCTCCGAACCGGTGATCTCGGTCACCGTCACCGTGGCATGGAAGGCGTGGCGATCGGCCTGGCCGTTGGCGAGCGCAAGCTGATGTGCGCGAAAGCCGACGCGATAGGCGCCGTCAGCGAGCGAGGAATAGAGACCGGACGCCGGCGCAGCGATGCCGCCGGCATATTGCACGGAGCCGTTCTTCTTCTCGATACCGACGAGGTTGAGCGGCGGATCGGAGAATACCTGCGCGACGCGCAGGGTCTGCGGCCGGCGGTAGACGCCGGGCGTCTCGCCGATCTGGAGGGCCCGGCCCTCCCACATGCACACCGTGTTGCCGCCGAGCAGCAGCGCCTCGGTCGGCTCGGTCGTGGCATAGACGAAGATCGCGCCGGACGCCTCGAAGATGCGCGGCAATTCGGCGCGCAGCTCCTCGCGCAGCTTGTAGTCGAGATTGGCGAGCGGCTCGTCGAGCAGCACGAGGTCGGCGCCCTTGACCAGCGCGCGCGCCATCGCGGTGCGCTGCTGCTGGCCGCCGGAAAGCTGGAGCGGCGTGCGCTTCAGGAACGGCTCGAGCCGGAGCAGCCTTGCGGCTTCCGCAACGCGCGTCTCGATTTCCTCGCGCGGCTTGCCCTGCACACGCAGGGGCGAGGCAATGTTCTCATAGACCGTGAGCGAGGGGTAGTTGATGAACTGCTGATAGACCATCGCGACCGAACGCTGGCGCACATCGACGCCAGTGACGTCCTTGCCGTTGACCAGCACCTTGCCCGTGGTCGGCTTGTCGAGGCCGGCGAGCAGCCGCATGATCGACGTCTTGCCCGACAGCGTCGGCCCGAGCAGCACGTTGAGCGTGCCGCTCTCGAGCGTCAGCGAGACGTCGCGAATGTGCGGAACCCCGTCGACGGTCCGGGTCACATGATC
The DNA here is from genome assembly GCF_049949285.1 of Bradyrhizobium ganzhouense. Lineage (NCBI taxonomy): Bacteria > Pseudomonadati > Pseudomonadota > Alphaproteobacteria > Hyphomicrobiales > Nitrobacteraceae > Bradyrhizobium > Bradyrhizobium ganzhouense. The sequence goes on along the minus strand of NZ_CP181318.1, from coordinate 2,421,145 downwards.
GAGTGTCACGCTCATGAGCGCCCTCCTGCTTCCAGCAGAGGACTTTGCGATACAACGTGGGTCCTGATCCAGTCGTCCAGAGCGGCAATTTCGTCGGCAGATAGCCGCAGGCCGAGCTTGGAGCGGCGCCAGACGATATCCTCGGCGGTCACCGCCCATTCGTTAGTCATCAGGTAGCGAACCTCGCGTTCGGTCAGAGTTGCGCCAAAGGCCTGGCCGAGATCGGCGGCCGATTTGGCGTCGCCGAGCAATTTGATGGCGCGGGTGCCATAGGCGCGCGCGAGACGTCGCGCATGCTCATGGCTCAGGAAGGGATAGCCGCGCTGCAGCTCGCCGATCAAGCCGTCGACGGCCGACACGTCCATGTCGCCGCCGGGCAGCGGCCATTTGCCGGTCCAGCCCTCGCGCGCTTTCGCACTGCGAAGATAGGGCGCAAGCCGTTCCAGCGCCTCTTCGGCGAGGCGGCGATAGGTCGTGATCTTGCCGCCATAGATCGACAGCAACGGTGAGCCGCCGGGCGTGTCGAGCTCGAACACGTAATCCCGGGTCGCGGCCTTGGCTTCGCTGGCGCCGTCGTCATAAAGCGGCCGCACGCCGGAATAGGTCCAGACCACGTCCTCTGATGTCACCGGCTTGGCGAGATATTCGCTTGCGGCGGCGCAGAGATATTGGATCTCCTCCGCTGTGGCCTTCACCTTGGCGGGATCGCCGTCATAGTCGCGGTCGGTGGTGCCGATCAGTGTGAAGTCGTCCTGATAGGGGATGACGAAGATGATGCGTCCATCGGCGTTCTGGAACATGTAGGCGCGGTCGTGGTCGTAGAGCTTCTTGACCACGATGTGCGAGCCCTGCACGAGGCGCACCTTTGCTTTCGCGTTGACGCCGGCGCCGCGGCCGAGCACGTCCTCGACCCAGGGGCCGCCGGCATTGACCAGCGCGCGGGCCTGGACCTGCGAGCGTGCGCCGGTCAGCGTGTCGACCATGCTGACGGTCCAGATGCCGTCGGACTGCTTGATATCGGTCGCACGGGTACGGGTGCGAATCTCGGCGCCCTTGTCGGCGGCGTCGCGCGCATTGAGCACGACCAGGCGGGCGTCATCGACGAAGCAGTCGGAATATTCGAACGCGCGGCTATAGCGATTCGGGATCAGCGGACGGCCGACCTCGTCGCGCCTGAGATCGAGCGAGCGGGTGGCCGGCAGCAAATGACGGCCGCCGATGTGATCGTACAGGAACAGGCCAAGGCGCAGCAGCCAGGCCGGGCGAAGCCCTGCATGGTGCGGCAAGACGAAACGCAGGGGACGGATGATGTGGGGCGCGATGCCCCAGAGAATCTCGCGCTCGATCAGCGCTTCGCGGACCAGCCGGAACTCGTAATATTCGAGGTAACGCAGGCCGCCATGCACCAGCTTGGTCGACCAGGACGACGTCCCGCTCGCCAGATCGTTCATTTCGCACAGGAAAACAGTGTTACCGCGGCCCACGGCATCGCGCGCGATACCGCAACCGTTAACACCGCCTCCAATGATGGCGAGGTCGAAAATACGCTCCAACAGACGCATCCCCCGGCGACCACTCGTTCCGTCGAGTGGCTACTTTCGCTTTTGATTAGATCACACCAAAAAACGAAAGCAAGATGAAAGAGAGACGAAGAGAAGCGAAAGCGGAACTTTTTTGGTGGGCAATTCGCCCTCGAAATGCGCACCCCGGATGGTGATTCAGGGCGCAATGCAGCGCTTGAATAATCATCCGGAGTTTATATAGTCACAATAGTCATATTGGTTCTATTCGACATGACAGACCACAGCACCGCTCCCGATTCGCCACCAACCGACACTTGGACGCTTGCCAATGCCAAGGCACGCCTGTCCGAAGTGATCGATCGCGCCCAAACTGGTCCCCAGATCATCACCCGTCACGGCAGGCCCAATGCCGTAATCGTTTCCGCCGAAGAATGGGCGCGAAAGACCGCGCGCAAAGGGACGCTCGCCGAATTCCTGCTGGCTTCGCCCCTACGCGGCGCCGACCTCGAGCTTGAGCGCGTGCAGGATGAACCGCGCGACGAAATGCCGTGAACCTGCTCCTCGACACCAATGTGCTGTCGGAGGTTCAGCGGCCGGCGCCTTCCCCAAAAGTTCTGGCGTGGCTTGATACGGTCGATGAGGATCGCGCGTTCATGAGCGTTGCGTCGATTGCGGAGCTTCGCCGCGGCATCGCATTGCTAGATGATGGCCGTCGGCGCGCGGCGCTGACCGCCTGGCTCACCCATGATCTGCCGGCTCGGTTTGCAGGGCGCATCCTGCCGATCGACCATGCGGTCGCCGAGCACTGGGGCGATCTGATGGCGCAGAGCCGCCGCAGCGGTGTTGCGTTGTCCGTGATGGACGGGTTCTTCGCGGCAACCGCGCTTGCCAACACTCTCACGCTCGTCACACGCAACGTGAAGGATTTTTCCGCTTTCGGCGTGCCGCTGCTCAATCCATGGGACGCCGCCTGAGGCGCTAGCGCAGCCGCACCACCGGTGCGGCTTCGGGCGCGGCGTCCTGCGCTTCGGCCTGAGCATCATCGAGATCCCCCGCCCCCTTCGGCATCGCTTCCACCACCTCGATGCCCTTGCCGTGGCAGATGGTGGAGAGGCGCTCGGGCAGTTCCTGATCGGTGACGAAGGTCTGGATCTGGCTGATATGGGCGATGCGGACCGGCGCGCTGCGGCGGAGTTTTGTGGAATCGGCCACCAGCATGACGCTGCGGGCGTTGGCGATGATGGCCTGCGCCACCTGCACCTCGCGATAGTCGAAGTCGAGCAGCGCGCCCTCCTCGTCGATCGCGGACGCACCGATGATGGCGTAGTCGACCTTGAACTGGCCGATCAGCTGCGTCGCGGTCGAGCCGACCACGGCGCCGTCGGCACGCCGCACCGTGCCGCCGGCCACCACCACCTCGATGCGGGGATGGCGATAGAGCAGCATGGCGACATTGAGGTTGTTGGTGATGACGAGGAGATCCTCATGCGAGGTCAGCGCGCTCGCGACCTCCTCCGTCGTGGTGCCGATGTTGATGAAGAGCGAGCAGCCGTTCGGGATCAGCGAGGCGGCCGCAGCGCCGATCGCCTTCTTCTCGTCGGCAGCAACGAAGCGGCGCGCCTCGTAAGCGAGATTTTCGACACCCGAGGCGATGATCGCGCCGCCATGGACGCGGGTCAGCGAACGGCGCTCGCAGAGATCGTTGAGGTCCTTGCGAATGGTCTGCGCCGAGACTTCGAACCGGCGCGCCAGCTCCTCCACCATGACGCGGCCGGAGGCGCGGGCGATGTTGAGGATTTCGGCTTGGCGATGGGTCAATCCGGTCACGGCAATGGCCTCAAATCAGAACGATGCATGGTGCGGCGGTTCGCGCGCGCGGTCAATGCGCGTGCCGATCACGGTTAATGGATGAAATCCTCACCACGCCATCGCAGCAGCGAGCCGCGCGAGCAGCTCGGGATCGTCGAAGGCGCTCGCGGAGGCAACCGCGCCGGCGCCAACAAGGTCAGCATCGCTGAGGCTGGTCCGGATGCCGATGGTCGGAATGCCGGCGGCGGTGGCCGACTGCACGCCGGAGCGGGAATCCTCGAAGGCGATCGAGGCGGCCGCGCTGGCGCCGACGAAACGCAGCCCCTCCTGATAGGGCAGCGGATGCGGCTTGCCGTGCGGCAACTCGTCGCCGATCACCAGCGTCTTGAAACGCTGCGTGATGCCGAGGCCGGACAACAGCAGCTCGGCGTTGAGACGCGGTGCATTGGTCACCGCTACCATGGGAATGCCAGCGTCATCCGCGCGATCGAGCAGCGCCTTCAGGCCCGGCAGCGGTTCGATCTGTCCCGCCACCAGCGTGCGGAAGACTTCTTCCTTCTCACCGAGAATCGCGGCGCGCCGCTCCAATGTTTCGTCGGGCAAAAAGCGCTCGCCGATCGACACATTGGCGAAGCCTTGCAGCTCCCTGGAGAAGCGCGCGTGGTCAAAAACATGACCGTGAGGACCAAGCACCTGGTTGAACGCCTTCAGATGCAGCGGGTCGGTGTTGGCAAGCGTGCCGTCGATATCGAACAGCAATGCCCTGCCGAGAGTCTCGATCATGTCTGTACTTTCCAAAATGCGCGGCGCATCGATGCCGAAGACGTATCAATAGAGCCTCGCGCGCGCAATGACGCACGCGCATGACGACCACGCGCCACTCGACAAAGCCACGCGCGGCTGTAACACTCCATACAAGATCAAAAAGGAGGAAACGATGACGATCAACCGACGCGATCTGGCTCTCTCGACTCTTGCCGTCTCCGCGCTTGCGCTCTCGACACCGGCGCTGGCTGCTTCGGCGGACGAAGAAGCTGTGGCGAAGAAGGTCGAGGCCTTCCGCCTCGCCCAGATCGCGGCCGACCCGAAGGCGCTCGGCGCGCTGTGCTGGGACGAGCTCAGCTACAGCCATTCCAGCGGCAAGGTCGAGGACAAGGCGACCTTCATCACCAACGCCACCGACGGCAAATCGAAGTTTCTCTCGATCGCCTATCAGGATCCGACCATCAAGGTCGTCGGCCCCGCCGCGATCGTGCGCTTCCATTGGGTCGCGGAACAGGAGATGGCGGCCGATGGGAAAAAAGTGCCGACCAACCTTCACATCCTGATGAACTGGCAGAAGCAGGGCGACGAGTGGAAGCTCCTGTCGCGCGCAGCGACGAAATTGTGATCGACGACGTCATTCCGAGACGCGCGCAGCGCGGACCCGGAGACCATTAACCAGCATTTCTATGGCAAGATAGATTCCGGGCTCGCGGTGCGCGCGCAACGACGCACGCGCGTGGCGACCAGCACCACTCGACAAAGCAGCGCACCACTGTAACACTCCCTACAAGATCAAGAAGGAGGAAATGATGACGATTAATCGCGATCAAGCTGCCGCGACGGACCATGAGGCAGTGGCAAGAAATGTCGAGGCATTTCGCCTCGCCCAGATCGCGGCCGATCCGAAGGCGCTCAGCGTGCTGTGCTCGGACGATCTGAGCTACAGCCATTCCAGTGGCTTCCTCGAGGACAAGGCAGCCTTCATCACCAACGCCACCGACGGCAAAACGGAATTCCTGTCAATCGCGTACAAGGATCCGACCATCAAGATCGTCGGCCCCGCTGCGATCGTACGCTTCCACTGGATGGCCGAGATGATGACCGACGGAAAGAAGGTGGCAAACAGCCTTCACATCCTGATGAACTGGCTAAAGCAGGGCAACGAGTGGAAGCTCTTGTCCCGCTCCGCGACAAAATTGTGATCCTTTCGTTCCCTCTCCCCTTGTGGAAAAGGGTGGCTCGCCGCGTAGCGGCGAGACGGGTGAGGGGTGTGCTTCTGCGAACACCTCTCTCGCCTGCATCTGCGGATAGAACCCCTCATCCGGCGCTTCGCGCCACCTTCTCCCGCAAGGGCAGAAGGAAGAGCAGCCGCGCACGCGGCAAAAGATTCCGGCCTGCCCTGCGCGTCCCCGGAATGATCGGCGGAGGCTACGCCGCCTCCCTCAAATCACCGTTAACCAGCTTGCGCGCAGCGCGCTCGGCTTCGCGTGCGTTGCGGAAGAGCTGGCCTTCGAGGCGATTGAATTGGTGGGACGAGGCGAAGAAGCAGTAGCCTCCATGACCGCGAACGACGATGCCCGCGGTCTCTGAATTCACTTCGATGATGTAGCTGTCCGGCATGGCCCGTAGATTCCTCAGTGCGGGCAAATAACGACGACTCTGCCCAAAGGTTCCTGAGGGCAAATCGGCCGTTTCCACCCCGAATCGACGCGCACCTGAGTACGCCGGGACCTCATCCATTTTATGACTGGTTGTTGGCAAAGCTGCGGCGCGTTGACCCGCGCCCGCCTCGTTTCACGGTGCTGCACGTCTTCGTGAGATGAGGCGCAAGGCCGCGCGAAGTTACGGCGCGATCGGCGGATCGATGCGACTGATCGGCTGCGGGCGGCCATGATCGTCGATCGAGACGTAGGTGAAATTGCCGTCGGTGACGAGAAACGGATGCTCTTCCCTGCGGCGGAGCGCCCAGGCTTCCAGATGCACAGTCATTGACGTGCGCCCGACGCGCACGAGATTGGCATGGACGGAGACGAGATCACCGACATAGACCGCTTTGCGAAAATTCATCGCCTCGATCGCAACTGTCACCGTGCGCGACTTCGCGACCTTCGATGCAAACACGCCGCCACCGACGTCCATCTGGCTGAGCAGCCAGCCACCGAAAATGTCGCCATTGGCATTGGTGTCGGCGGGCATCGCCAGCGTGCGGATGCAGAGATCGCCGCTCGGCTCGGTAGTCTCCTGTTCGCTCATGCGCCTCTCATTTGAAATTGTCCCAGCCCGGGTCGGGCGCGAAGCGCCCGCCGAATCGATCGGCCAGCGCGCGCATGGTCGATACGACATTCTCCACACCGCGTGCACGCGCATAGTTCAGCGGCCCACCGCGGAACGGCGCGTAGCCGGTGCCGAAGATCATCGCGCCGTCGACCGCATCAGGATCGTCGACGATGCCTTCGCGCAGGCACGCGACGCAGACATTGGACATCGGCAGCACCAGGCGGTCGATCATCTGGTCGGTGACGCGCGGCCCGGTCTCGGGCAATGGCGCCTTCTCGGCCTTGCCGTCCTTCCAGGTGTAGAACCCCTTGCCGGTCTTGCGGCCGAGCTCGCCCTTCGCAACCTTGTCGCGCAACCAGGCCGGCGTTGGCGGCAGCAGATCGCCGAACTTCGTGCGCAGCATATCGCCGACGGCCAGACATATATCGAGCCCGACCTGATCGGCCAGCTCGATCGGCCCCATCGGCATGCCGAATTGTTCCGCCGCAGCATCGATCAGGCGCTGGTCGACTTTCTCGTCCAGCATCACCATGGCTTCCAACATGTAGGGCGTCAGCGCGCGGTTGACGAGGAAGCCGGGCGAGCTCTTCACCGCCAGCGGCAGACGGTCGATCGCGCCGACGAAGGCGAGCGCTTCCTTCAGCACTTGCGCGTCGTTGCCGTCGTGGCTGACGACCTCGACCAGCTGCAGCCGCGACACCGGATTGAAGAAGTGCAGGCCGACGAGGCGCTCCGGCCGCGCCAGCGTCGTGCGCAGATCTTGCAGCGGAATGCTCGACGTGTTGGTCGCAAGGATCGCGCCCGGCTTCATCTTCGGCTCGAGGCCTGCATAGACCTTCTGCTTGAGCTCGAGCTTCTCCGGCACCGCCTCGATGATGAGATCGGCGTTGCGGACGCCCTCCCCGTCCATATCGGGGATCAGGCGATCGAGCGCATCGCGCACCTCGGTCGGCTTGCGGATGATCTTGCCGTAGAGCTCGGCCGCGCGCTTCACCGCGCCCGCGATCGGCTCGGCCTTCATGTCGGCGAGCGAGACGCGCAGCCCCTGCCCGGCACACCAGGCCGCGATGTCGCCGCCCATGGCGCCGGCGCCGATGACATGGACGTGCTTCACCATGTTGCCGGAGCCCGCGGCCTTCTTCATCTGCTCGCGCAGGAAGAACACGCGGATCAGATTCTGCGCGGTCGGCGTCACCATCAACTTGGCGAAGGACGCCTGCTCCGCCTTCATCATCGCGGACTTGTTGCCGCCATGCGTCTCCCAGAGATCGATCAGCGCGTAAGGCGCGGGATAATGCTCGCGCGGCGCGGCCTTCGCCGCCTCCGCGCGCATCCGCCTGGCAAGCAGTCCGCGCACGGGGCCGAGATTGGCCGCGCGGGTGAGCAGGCCGGGCTTGGCTCGCTTCAGGCGGCCGAACAGCACATCCTTCACGGCGTTGCGGACATGGCGCTCCTGCGTCACGGTGTCGACGAGGCCGAGCGATTTGGCGCGGCGCGCGTCGATGGTGCGGCCGGTCAGCATCAGCGCCATCGACTGGGTCGGATTGACCAGCGCAGTGAAGCGCGCGGTGCCGCCGAGGCCGGGATGCAGGCCGAGCATCACCTCCGGGAAGCCGAAGCGCGCGCCGTCGATGGCAATGCGCGACTGGCAGGCGAGCGCAACCTCGAGCCCACCGCCCAGACAGAAGCCGTGGATCACCGCGACCGTCGGCAGCTTGAGCGCTTCCAGATGATCGACCACCGCATGCGCGGCGCGGATGCGGGTCTCCACCATTGCGGGATCGGTAGCGCCACGGAATTCGTTGACATCGGCGCCGGCGATGAAGCCGGACGGTTTTGCCGAGCGGATCACGAGGCCTGCGGGACGCTCGGTCTCGATTGCCGCGAGCACGGCGTCGAACTCTTCCATCACGTCAGCGGACAGCGTGTTGGCGCTTGTCTCGGCGCGATCGAACAGCAGCCACGCGACGCCGTCGGCATCGCGCGTCAGCTTGAAGTTCTTGTACGGACCGTCGGCGGCAGGCTTGGGCCCGAGCTCGAGCACGCGGTCGCCGAGCGCGGTCATGATCTCTGAATCCATGGTCACACCGCCTCGATCAGCATGGCACCGCCGAGCCCGCCGCCGATGCATTCGGTGGCAATCCCGCGCCGCGTGCCGAGCCGCTTCATCGCATTGACGAGATGCAGCACGATGCGGTTGCCGGACGTGCCGACGGGATGGCCGAGCGAAATCGCGCCGCCGTCGACGTTGAGTTTTTCGCGGTCGATCTCGCCGGCTGCACCGTCGAGCCTGAGAATCTCGCGGCAGAATTTGTCGTCGTTCCAGGCGGCGAGACAGCCGAGCACCTGCGTGGCGAAGGCCTCGTTCAGCTCCCAGGTCTCGACGTCCTGGAGGCTGAGATTGTTACGGGTCAGGAGCGGCGTGGCCGACATCACCGGGCCAAGGCCCATGATGCTCGGATCGAGCGCGGCCCAGTTGCTGTCGACGATCACGGCTTTGGGCGTCAGTCTGTGCTTTGCGACCGCCGCGTCGGAGGCGAGGATCACCCAGGACGCGCCATCGGTGATCTGCGAGGAATTGCCCGCAGTGACCTGGCCCCAGGGACGCTCGAACACCGGCCGGAGTTTTGCCAGTGTCTCGGCTGTCGAGTCCGGACGCACGCCGTCATCATGGTCGAAGAATTTTCCGTCGCGGGAGAACGCGGTCTCGACCTCGCCTTTCAGAAAACCCTCGGCCTGCGCGTGCGCAAGGCGTCGATGGCTCTCGGCCGCATAGGCATCCGACTGGGTGCGCGTAATGCCGAAGAGATGGCCGACAACTTCGGCAGTCTGGCCCATGTTCAATTCGGTGATGGGATCGGTCAGCCCGCGCTCAAGGCCGATGATCGGCTTGAGATCGCGCGGCCGCAGCTTGAAGGCGGCGGCGAGCTTCGCGGCCACGCCCTTGGCGGTCGCAAGCCCGGCGAACCAGCGCACGCCGGAATTCGGCCAGACCAACGGCGCGTGGCTGAGCGCTTCTGTGCCGCCGGCCAGGATCATGTCGGCATGGCCTTCGCGGATGTAGCGATAGGCGGTGTCGATCGACTGCATGCCGGAGCCGCAATTGATCTGCACGGTGAAGGCGACCATGTCCTCGCCCATGCCGAGCCGGAGCGCCGCGACGCGGGCCGGGTTCATCTCGTCGGCGATGACGTTGACGCAGCCGAGGATGACCTGATCGAAGTCGGTTGGCGAGAACGGCTGGCGCGCCAGCAGCGGCCGGCCGCATTGCACGGCGAGATCGACCGGCGTGAACGGCCCCGGTCCGGAGCGTGCTTTCAGAAACGGCGTCCGGCTGCCGTCGACGATGAATACCGGTCGTGCCATCAGCTCGCCGCCCTCTGTTCACCGAGTTCCTGGAAGAACTGATGCACGTCGCCGGTTTTCTTGTAAATCGGCGACAGCGCCTCTGGCGCAAAATCGTCGACCTCGATGACTTTTGTGACGGCTTCGTGAGCGGCCGCGAGCTGCTCGCCTTCGGCCTGCGTGATCACGCCCTTGGTGACGGCGTCCTTCCAGTCGCGGATATGCGCGGCGCGCATGCGCTTGGCGATCGCGTCGCTCCCTGTGACCAGCTTGAACGCGCGCTCCAGCCGGGCGAAGCCGCTGTCGTCGTCGACATGGGCGAGATCCGGCGTGAGGCGCTCGCGTGCGGCTGTGGGCTCCAACACGAGGCTTGCGCATTGGTGCACGACGCGGTCGGACGGGCCGAGCACGCGGGCACCGAACGGCTGGACCACGAGCTTGAGGATCACGGCAACGAAGCGGTTCGGCAGGTTGGCGAGGATCTCGGCGAGCCTGATCTCGATGGTTTTGAAGCCGGTCGCCATGCACCATTCCAGCGCGGCAAAATCCTCCTTCTGCCGGCCCTCGTCCTGCCAGCGCTTTAACGCGGCAGAGAGCAGGTACAGCTCGGAGAGGATGTCGCCAAAGCGCGCCGACAGCATCTCCTTGCGCTTGAGCGCCCCGCCGAGCGTCAGCAGCGCCATGTCGGCGCAAAGCGCGAACGCCGCGGAGTAGCGCGAAAGCTGGCGATAGAACGGCGTGGCGTCGCCTGCGTCCGGCGCAAGCGCAAAGGCGCCAAAAGTCCAGCTTCGGCCGAAGGCGCGGTACAGCGTCCGAAAGCTATGGCCGACATGCTTCCAGAACGCCTTGTCGAACGCGGTGAGACCGCGCTCGCGATCGGTGTCCGCAAGGGCGGTCATCTCGTCGAGAAGATAGGGGTGCGCGCGAATGGCGCCCTGCCCGAACACGATGAAACTGCGTGTGAGGATGTTGGCTCCCTCAACCGTGATGCCGACGGGGACGGCGCGGTGAAGATTGCCAATATAGTTCTGCGGACCGTCGATCACCGCTTTGCCGCCATGGATGTCCATGGCGTCGTCGACTGCGACGCGCATCCGCTCGGTCGCGTGCAGTTTCATGATGCCGGAGATCACGGCCGGATGAACGCCGTCATTCAGCGCCGCGCAAGTCAGCCGGCGCGCCGCGTCGAGTTGATAGGCAGTCGCCACGATGCGCGCGAGCGGCTCTTCGACGCCTTCGAACTTGGAGATGGAGATGCCGAACTGCTCGCGGATGCGGGCATAGGCGCCGGTGGTGCGCGCGGCATAGGCGGCGCCGGCAGCGGAAAGCGACGGCAGCGAAATGCCGCGGCCGGCGGCGAGCGCGGTCATCAGCATCTTCCAGCCCTGACCCAGCCGCTCCTGGCCGCCGATGACATAATCGAGCGGGATGAAGACATCCCGGCCCCAGTTCGGGCCGTTCTGGAACACCTGCATCGACGGCAGATGGCGGTGGCCGATCTCGACGCCGGGCAGATTGGTCGGGATCAGCGCGACGGTGATGCCGAGCTCTTCCTGATCGCCGACGAGATGATCGGGATCATGGGCCTTGAAGGCGAGACCCAACAGCGTCGCAACGGGACCGAGCGTGATGTAGCGCTTGTGCCAGTTCAGCCTGAGCCCTGTGACCTCGCGCCCCTCGAAGACGCCTTTGCAGATGATGCCGGTGTCGACCATCGAGGCGGCATCGGATCCAGCCTCCGGGCTGGTGAGACCGAAGCAGGGAATGTCGCGGCCGTCGGCAAGCCGCGGCAGCCAGCGCTCCTGCTGCTCTTTGGTGCCGAAGCGCATCAGGAGCTCGCCGGGACCGAGCGAGTTCGGCACCATCACCGTGACGGCGGCCGCAATCGAGCGGGTCGAGATTTTCCGCACCACCTCCGAATGGGCATAAGGCGAGAAGCCGAGGCCGCCAAACTCCTTCGGGATGATCATGCCGAAGAATTTTCCGCGCTTGATGAAGGTCCAGACGTCCTGGGGAAGATCGCGCCATTCCCAAAAGATCTTCCACTCGTCGAGCAGGGCGCAGAGCTCGTCGACGGGACCGTTGAGGAAGGCCCGCTCCTCGTCCGTCAGCGTTGCCTGCGGGATCTTGAGGAGCTTCGACCAATCGGGATTGCCGGTGAAGAGATCGGCGTCCCACCAGACGTCGCCAGCCTCCAGCGCCTCGCGCTCGGTGTCGGACATTGCCGGCAGCACGCCGCGCGCCCAGGAGAAGATCGGCTTTGTGATGGTGTCGCGGCGGAAGCTCATGGCGGACCTCATGCAACGGCGCGGTTACAAGGTATTTTAGCGGAAACTGGCTGGCAGAAGTGAACACTTCGCGCGCAAAAAGCAGCGAATTGACGCGGCCGGGCGGCCGCCCCCGGGGACCATAACGGCGGGGGCGTGCGGGCGGTTCCGGAAGGAGAATCGGTTGCGGGAGCCGTAGCCCGGATGGAGCGAAGCGAAATCCACCGACTTATCCGCCGACGAGAGAATTCCGGACTTCGCTGCGCTGCATCCTGGCTGCGGGCTTATCAACCCGCGCACCGCCAAGACCCTCGCACGCTGGCTCAACCTGCCGCTGTGGCTGGTCTATCACAGATCGAGCTTAAACCGCGCGCGACCCGACCGAGCCGCCCCATTCGCATTGACGCCACTCCCCCGATCTTGGCAATTGTTGCCCATTGGTTTCTTGGTTTTTCTGACTGGTAATAATGTCAAATCGCATCATATTGGCTCGCCTTGCACGTCGCTCTCTGGCATTGGCCCCGCTTGGTTTAGCCTTGCCCCTGTTCGGGATGTCCACCAGCCCGGCTCTTGCCAATAACGGCGGCGATCCGCTGTACTGCCAGCCGCAGGAGGGCGTCGGCTACCTGATCACCAACAGCGGCAGCGACGTCTGGACCGTCGATCCGGACTGCTTCGGCAATTTCAGCCCGAGCGTCCCCGCCGCGCTCACGAGCCAGTCAACGATTACGACGAGCGCCGGCGGAACGCTGACCCTGACCGTGACGCCAAGCGGCGGCAACTACGTCTACACGCCACCATCGGCCAGCTTCGTGGGCGTCGACACCTTTGACTTCACGGTGACCACGGAATGGAATAGCGCCGGCGGATCGGGGTCGGGAGGCCCGAGTAACAATTCACGTCCCGGCGCCCCGTACACCTTCACCGGTGTCAATGCGATCCAGCTCAACGTGCTCAACGCGACCTCGAGTTTGACGGCGCTGAAGAACACAGCGATTGCCGTGCCGGTCCCCGTCGGCAGCATCAGCGGATGCGGCAATCTCGGCTCGCCCGGCTCGGGGCCGCCCGCGGGCGCGGTCACCGGCTGTACCACCGCCGTCTCGGACTTGCCGCCGCTGGGTATCCCGCTCTCCCAGCAGCCATCGCACGGGACGCTCACGCGCACCGGCACCACGGGACTGACGTACACGCCGACGGCCGGATACTACGGCACGGACACCTTCAGCTATTACGCTCTGGGCGTGAATACGGACGGATAACGGGCGCTGGCCAGCGGCCAGATCTTCGACACGGTCACCGTCATGACCAACATCGACACGCTGAACCCGAGCTACAATGCCAGCCTGCTCGCGACCTTCCTCAATCCCATATTCACCGGCGGCACGCTGGCGCTCGACCAGCCCGGTGCGACTTACAACCAAGCCTTCACGCTCAATAACTCCACGACAAACACGATCGACCAGACCGGCCATGCGGCAACCTTCACCGGCGTGTTTTCCGACGCGACCACAGGCGGCAATCTCACCATCGCCAATAGCGGCGTCGGCGGCTCGGTGACGTTCGCCGCGGCGAACACCTATACCGGCTCCACGACCATCAACTCCGGCGCGACACTGAACCTCTCCGGTGCGGGCAGCATCGCAGCCTCCTCAAGGTTAGTCGACAACGGCACGTTCGATATCTCCGCGACGGCCTCTGGAGCAAGCCTGAAGAGCCTCGACGGCACCGGCACCGTAACTCTCGGCAACAAGACGCTGACGTTGACCAACGCGTCCGGCACCTTTGGGGGCAGCATCGCCGGCAACGGCGGCCTAGCGATCACCGGCGGTGCCGAAACGCTCAGCGGCGCGAGCAATTACAACGGCCCCACCAACATCAACGGCGGCACGCTGATCGTGAACGGCTCGATCACGAGTGCGGCGAATGTCGCCTCCGGCATGCTGTCCGGCACGGGCTCGGTCGGCAACACCATCGTCAACAGCGGCGGCGTGCTCGCTCCGGGATCCGCGACGCCCGGCACCTCGCTGACGATCGCGGGCAGTCTCGCCTTTGCCTCCGGCGCGACCTATCTCGTGACGCTCAACCAGACGACCGCAACATTTGCCAATGTCACGGGGAACGCGACGCTCGCCGGCACCGTGCTGCCGGTACTCTCGAGTGTCGCTTTCAAGAAGCAGTACGATATCCTGCATTCGGCGGGCCTGAACGGCACCACGTTCTCGGGCCTTTCGTCCGCCGCGTTCGGAAGCCAAGTCAGCGGCACGTTGAGCTACAGCGCCACCGACGTCTTTCTCAATCTCACCGCCCAGCTCGGTGCCGGCGGCGGGTTGAGCAACAACCAGCAGAACGTCGCATCCTCGATCAACAATTTCTTCAATTCCGGCGGTACGCTATCGCCGACCTTCACGCCCCTGTTCGGGCTTTCGGGAGCCGCGCTTGGTGCTGCCCTCAATCAGCTCACGGGTGAGACGGGCACGGCGTCGCAGCAGACGACATTCCAGGCCATGACGCAGTTCATGGGCCTGCTCACAGATCCCTTCATGGGACGCGGCAACAGCGTCAATGCGATGACAGGCGCGCCCGGCTACGCGGATGAAGGCGCAAGCGCCTATGCGGCGACGAAGCGGAATGCGGCAGAGCGCGACGCCTATGCGATGTTCGCCAAGGCGCGGCCGGCTCCGTTCGTGGAGCGCTGGGACGTGTGGGCGTCGGGATTTGGCGGGACCCAGACCACCGACGGCAATGCGATCGTGGGCTCGAACAGCACGACGAGCAGCGTGTTCGGCACGGCTGTCGGCGCCGACTACCTGTTCTCACCGAACACACTGGCCGGTTTCGCGTTGGCCGGTGGCGGGACCGGTTTCAACGTGACGGGAAGCGGCTGGGGTCGGTCCGACCTGTTCCAGGCCGGCGCCTATCTGCGCCACAATGACGGGCCAGCCTACATCTCCGCTGCGCTTGCCTATGGCTGGCAGGACATCACCACCAACCGGATCGTGAAGGTCGCGGGCCTGGATCGTTTGCAGGCCGAATTCAACGCGAACGCCTATTCCGGTCGCCTCGAAGGTGGCTACCGCTTCGTCGCGCCCTGGAATGGCGGGTTTGGCATCACGCCTTATGCGGCTGCGCAATTCACGACTTTTGATCTGCCGGCCTATGCCGAAACGGCCATCCAGGGCTCAGGCGCGTTCGGGCTCGCTTATGCTGCCAAGACGGCCACCGACACCCGCAGCGAGTTCGGTCTGCGGACCGACAAATCATTCGCCGTGCAGAATGGCGTCCTGACGCTGCGCGGACGGCTTGCCTGGGCTCACGACTTCAGCACGGATCGTTCGATCGCACCGACGTTCCAGTCGCTGCCCGGCGCCTCATTCGTGGTCAACGGCGCAATGCAAGCCGCCGACTCGGCGCTGACGACCGCCTCGGCCGAGATGAAGTGGATGAACGGCTGGTCGGCCGGTGCAACATTCGAGGGCGAATTCTCCAACGTGACGCGCAGCTACGGCGGCAAGGGCGTGGTGCGCTACCAGTGGTGAGGCGCTCCCGCTCCGATCGAATTGGAACGGTGCTCTGGATTTCTTTTCGACGCGCTTTCGCTACGCGAACCGGCATCCACTTCGCTCAAGAACGCTCTAATCCGGCCGGACCATCTCGAACATGTTTTCCGGCTTGATCTCAAAGTAGTCGCCGCGGCGCCCCGCGCGCACGATCGGACGGGCGGCTGCGGTCTGGTAGACGCCGTCCTTGATCATGGCCCTGTCGATGTGGACGGCGACGACCTCGCCCAGCGTCAGCCAGGCATCGGCCTCCTTGCCGTCGGCGCCCTTGAGGCGGACGATGTCGGACACCTTGCACTCGAAGGCGACGGGGCTCTCAGCCACGCGCGGCACGTTGACGAGCTTGCCCGGCACGGCAGTGAGGCCCGCGATCTCGAACTCGTCAACCTCAGGGCCAACATGCGCGGCGGTCGCGTTCATTTGCTTGGCGAGATCCATCGTTGCGAGATTCCAGACGAACTCGCCGGTCTGCTGGATGTTCTCCACCGAGTCCTTCCAGTTGGTGGAGGAGAAGCCAATGATCGGTGGCACGTAAGCGAAGGCGTTGAAGAAGCTGTACGGCGCGAGGTTGACGTGGCCCTTGGCATCGCGCGAGGAGATCCAGCCGATCGGCCGCGGTGCGATGATGGCGTTGAAGGGATCGTGCTTGAGGCCATGGCCCTTGGAGGGCTCGTAGAAGTACAGGTCTTTGTCGGTCACGCGAGGTCTTCCCTGATCCTGGTAGCCCGGATGGAGCGAAGCGTAATCCGGTCCGCCAGCGCAACGCTGAACCATCCCGGATTGCGCTTCGCTCCATCCGGGCTACATCAGCTCGCTTATAGGGCGAAATACCCCAACCCGTCAGTGGCGCGGCGACAGACCGGCGATGACGAAATCGATCATCTGGTCGATGGTCGGGCCCGGCTTGGTGGCGCACTGGGCGATCATCTGGGGGTGGAAGAAGCGCATCATGGCGGTGCAGGCGCACAACGAAGCCAGTTGCAGGTCCGGTGCCTCGAACTCGCCGGTGGCGGCGCCCTGGGCGATCATCTGACCGATGAAACCAGCGATGCGCTCCATATGGGTGACGCAGACGTCCCAGTCCTCCTGCATGGCGATCTCGACCATCTCATGCAGCTTGGAATCACCGACATAGCGCTCGGTGTTCATGCGGTTGACGGTGGTGAGCAGCTCGCGGAAGCGCTCGAGCACTGGACCGGGCCTCGCCACAATCCGCTGCGCCTCGAGCTCGACCTCGCCCATCAGCGAACGGGCCACCGACTGATGGATCGCCTTCTTCGATTCGAAGAAGCGATAGACGTTGGCGGGGCTCATCCGGAGCTCTTTGGCGATGTCCCCGACCGTGGTCTTCTGGTAGCCGATCACGCGGAACAGCCGCTCGGCCACCTCGAGAATACGATCCCGGGTGTCGCTTTCGATATGTTCCGCAACCAGTGTCATTTTTCAGGACTCGTTCGTCGATAGTCTTCTCATTTATTCAGCCGCTTCAGCAAGCGGAATTGCGTGCTGGTCATTGCTCCCATGCTGCGGCGCGGCAGGCTGCTCGGGAATGCCTGCCTCATCGAGGCTCTTGCGGAACCACAGGGCATAGAGGCCCGGCAGGTACAGCAGCGTCAGGAAGGTCGCGACGAACAAGCCGCCCATGATGGTGATCGCCATCGGGCCCCAGAAGGCGGAGCGCGACAGCGGGATCATGGCGAGGATGGCGGCGAGCGCCGTCAGCACCACCGGACGGGCACGGCGGACGGTCGCCTCGACGATCGCCTCGCGCCGGGTCAGGCCGTGGGAGACGTCGGTCTCGATCTGGTCGACCAGGATCACCGCGTTGCGCATGATCATGCCGGCGAGCGCGATCAGGCCGAGCAGCGCCACGAAGCCGAACGGAGCGTTGGCGACGTTGAGGCCGAAGGAGGCGCCGACGATGCCGAGCGGTGCGGTCAGGAACACCAGGAACAGCCGCGAGAAGCTCTGCAGCTGGATCATCAGCAGCGTCAGCATCACCATGACCATCACCGGGAAGAGGATGAAGATCGAGGCATTGCCCTTGGCGGATTCCTCGAACGCGCCACCCGGCTCGATGCGGTAGGCCGGCTCGAGGTAATCCCTGATCTGCTGCAGCTTCGGCGTTATCTGGTTGGTGACGTCGGGCGCCTGCACGCCGTCGACGACGTCGGAGCGCACGGTGATCGCCATGTCGCGGTTGCGCCGCCACATGATCGGCTCCTCGTGGGCATACTCGATCTTGGCGATCTGCTGCAGCGGCACGGCGACGCCGTTACGCGAGGTGATGGTGAGGTCGCCGACGCCGCCGAGGTCGAGACGTTCGGACGGGATCGCTCGTGCAACCACGCCAACCTTCTCGATGCCGTCACGCACGGTCGTGACCTGCGCGCCCGAGATCAGCATGGACAGCGCCTGCGAGACGTCCTGCGGGGTGAGACCCATGGCGCGGGCGCGGTCCTGATCGACGACGAGCTTGAGGTACGGAGACTGCTCGTTCCAGTCGAGCTGGACGTCCTTGACGTTCTTGTTCTGCCGCATGACGTCGCGAACCTGGTAGGCGATCTCGCGCACCTTGTTGGCGTCGGGGCCGATCACGCGGAACTGAACGGGGAAGCCGACCGGCGGACCGAAATTGAAACGGTCGACGCGCACGCGCGCTTCGGTCAGCATGCCATCGGCGACGGCGCCCTCGATCTTGGCCTTGACCCGCTCGCGTGCCTCGACGCCCTTGGCGACGATGACGATCTCGGCAAAGGCCTCGTTCGGCAGCTGCGGATTGAGGCCGAGCCAGAAGCGCGGCGAACCCTGGCCGACATAAGACGTGTAGGTCTCGATGTCCTTGTCGTCCTTCAGCAGCGTCTCGGCCTTCTTGACCGCCTTCTCGGTGACGTTGAAGGCGGTGCCTTCGGGCAGGCGCAGCTGCAGGAACAGCTCAGGCCGCTCCGACAGCGGGAAGAACTGCTGCTGGACATGGCCGAATCCGACGATGGAAGCAATGAAGACGCCGACGGTCGCCGCCACCACGGTGATGCGGTGATTGACGCACCACTGCACAATGGCGCGCAGGCCGCGGTACATGCGGGTCTCGTAGACCGCGTGCGGATCGTGATTTTGGTGCACCTTGATGTTGGGCAGCAGCATGACGCCGATATAGGGCGTGAAGATCACCGCCACGAACCAGGAGGCGACCAGCGCGATCGCCACGATCCAGAAGATGCTGCCGGCATATTCGCCGACCGCGGAATTGGCAAAGCCGATGGGGAGGAAGCCAGCGGCCGTGACCAGCGTTCCCGTGAGCATCGGAAACGCGGTGGATTCCCAGGCAAAGGACGCCGCGCGCATGCGGTCCCAGCCCTGCTCCATCTTCACCACCATCATCTCGACCGCGATGATGGCGTCGTCGACGAGCAGGCCGAGCGCGATGATCAGCGCGCCGAGCGAGATACGGTGCAGGTCGAGCGACATCGAGTTCATGACGATGAAGACGATGCCGAGCACCAGCGGCACCGAGAGCGCGACCACGATGCCGGTCCGCCAGCCGAGTGCGAGGAACGAGACGAACAGCACGATCGCGAGCGCCTCCATGAAGGAGTGCACGAACTCGCCGACGGCGTGCTCGACCACCTTGGGCTGATCGGCGATCAGCGCGACGTCGACGCCCTGCGGCACGGCCTTCATGAACTCCGCGGTCGCCTTCTCGACCTCCTTGCCGAGATCGAGAATGTTGGCGCCCTTGGCGGTGACGACGCCGATGCCGATCGCGGGCTTGCCTTCCTGGCGCACGACGAAGCTCGGCGGATCGACATAGCCGTGGGTGACGGTGGCAATGTCGCCGAGGCGGAACACGCGGCCGTTGCTCTCGACCGGGGTTTCGGCCACGGCCTTGGCGCCGTCGAGCGCACCGGTGACGCGCAGCGGCACACGCTGCGACGAAGTCTCGACCGTACCGGCCGGCGTGACGTTGTTCTGCTTGGCGAGCGAATCGAACAGCGCCTGCGGCGTGATGCCGAGGGTCGCGAGCTTCGCGTGGCTGAACTCAACGAAGATGCGCTCGTCCTGATTGCCGTAGACGTCGACCTTGGTCACGCCGGGCACCTTGAGCAGGCGCTGACGGAAACCTTCCGAGACCTTCTTGAGCTGGGCGTAGTCGACGCCGTCGCCAGTCATCATGTAGAGGATGGAATCGACGTCAGAGAATTCGTCGTTGACGACCGGTCCCAGAATGCCCGAGGGCAACTGACCCTGCACGTCGACCAGCTTCTTGCGCAGCAGATAGAAAAGATAAGGCACGTCCTTCGGCGGCGTGGAGTCGCGGAAGGTGACCTGGAGCGCGGTGAAGCCGGGCTTGGAATAGGTCTGCACCTTCTCAAAATAGGGCAGCTCCTGGATCTTCTTCTCGATGGGGTCGGCGACCTGGGCCTGCATTTCCTGCGCGGTCGCGCCCGGCCACAGCACTGAGACGTTGACCACCTTCACCGTGAAGAACGGATCTTCGGCGCGGCCGAGCTTCTGATAGGAGAAGAAGCCGGCGACGCCGAGCACGAGCATCAGGAACAGGACCAGCGTCGGATGGCTGACGGCCCAGGCCGAAAGGTTGAAGCGCTTCATCGCACTCTCCGGAAAAAACGATCCAATTGCCAAAAACGACAGCCGCTCTGTTCAAGGCGTCGTCGCGAGGCAGCGAAGCAATCCAGGGGGCTGGGCAGATTCTGGATCGCTTCGCCGCTTCAGCCTTTGCGTAGGACAAAGGCCGAAACTCACCTCACACGACGTAACTGGTAGTAACGCTCAGAAAGACAGTGACGACACGACCCGCACCTTCTGGCCGGGATCGAGCTTCTGGACGCCGAGCGTGACGATCTTGGCGCCCTCGTCGACACCGCTGGTGATGACGACATCGTTGCTGTCGTAGGACTTCACCGCCACCGGCTTCAGCGTGACCGCGCCATTGTCGTCGACGACGTAGAAGGACGGCTTGCCGCCTTCGTTGAACAGCGCCGACAGCGGCAGCCGCGCGACGCGCTCGGTGGCAGCGTCCGAAAGCGTCAGCGTCGCGGTCATGCCGAGCGAAACCTTGTCGTCGGCCTCGGGCAGCGAGAACTTTGCGAGATAGGTGCGCGTCGCGGAATCCGCGGTGGGCGCAATCTCGCGCAGCTTCGCCGTATATTTCTTGTTCGGCTCCGACCAAAGGGTGACGCTGGCGGCGCCCGACTTGGCACGTCCGACCAGCGTCTCAGGGATCGCGACGACCGCTTCCTTTTCGGCAAAGCGGGCGACACGGATCGAGGTCTGGCCTGCGGCAACCACCTGGCCGGGCTCGATCAGCGTTGCGGTGACGACACCACGGGCGTCGGCGTTGAGCGTCGCGTAGGAAAGGGAATTCTTCGTCAGCTCGACCGAGCGGACCGCGCGGTCAAGACGCGCGCGCGCTTCGTCGGCAGCGGCGCGGCTCGAATCCATCGCAGCGTCCGTGGTCCAGCCCTTGGCCTTCAAATCCTTGGCGCGCTGTTCGGCAGCGGCGGCCTGCGCCAGCACGCCGGTCGACGCGGTCTGCTCGGCCACGGCCTGCTCAGCCTGGAGCTTCAGGTCGACCTCATCGAGGGTGGCGAGCGGCTGGCCGATCTCGACGGTCTGGCCGACTTCGACCAGGCGCTTGGCAACCTTGCCGGCGACGCGAAAGCCGAGGTCGCTCTCGATCCGGGGCCGGACGGTGCCAACGAAGCTGCGCTCCGGCGTCTCGGCATCATAATGGGCGGTTGCGACCAGGACCGGCCGCGGCGGCTCAGCCTTTTGCGCCACGGTATCATTGCACCCGGCCAGCGCGGCGGCCATCAGGGCCAGCGACACACCCGCCAAGAGCCTGGAATAGCTGGACAAAACGGACCGAACGAACATCGGAGGACACTCCTGCGTCTGCAATGAGAGGAGTGTCGATTAATCACTGATAAAAGTCAATATTCGTCAGTCATCAGGAAAGCGTGATCGTTAAAGGGTGGTAACCCTCCCCGTCGCCCTGGCGAAAGCCAGGGCCCATTACCCGTGAAGTCGGTTGCTGGAAGAATATGTCTCCCCGCGCGCCCCAAGAGGAGCCGCGGGGTGTGGGCCCTGGCTTTCGCCAGGGCGACGTAGGTTCACCGCCCCTGTTCGGCGAACTCGTGCTTGGTCTCGTGGCCGCCGACGAAGACCAGAATGCCGGCGAGCAGCGGCAGGACGGCGAGCACCAGCAAACCTGTCGAAGTCTGGCCGGTGGCTTCCTTGACCCAGCCGATCAGATACGGGCCGCCGAAGCCGGCGAGATTGCCGATCGAGTTGATCAGCGCGATAGCGCCGGCGGCGGCGGTCCCCGACAGCCAGGACGTCGGCAAGGTCCAGAACACGCCGAAGACGCAGAACACGCCGATTGCGGCGAAGGTCAGCGCCACCATCGTCATGGTGGGATCGGTGATGTAGCTGGAGATGGCGAGCGCGACCGCGATCAGGATCATGGGGGCACCGACATGCATCACGCGTTCGCGGGTGGCGTCCGAATGCCGCGCCCACAGGATCATGGCGATGGTGCCGAACACATAGGGGATCGCGGTCACGAAGCCGGTCTGGGCGTTCGTGAGCCCGAACGCCTTGACGATCTGCGGCAGCCAGAACTGCATGCCATAGAGCGCGGCGACGAAGCCGAAATAGATCAGGCTCAGCGTGATCACCTTCGGCGACGACAAGGCTTCGCCAAGCGTCATATGCTTCGCCGCCTGCTTGACCGCGATCTCGGAATCGAGCCGCCCCTTCAGCCAGGCCTTCTGCTCGGCCGAGAGCCAGTCCGCCTTCTCCGGCTTGTCGGTGAGATAGAACCAGGTGACGATGCCGAGCAGCACCGAGGGAATGCCCTCGAGAACGAACAGCCACTGCCAGCCCTTCAGCCCCATCGCGCCGTCGAGACCGAGCAAGAGGCCCGAGATCGGCGCGCCGATCACGGTCGAGACCGGCACGGCGATGGCGAAGGCCGCGAGGAAGCGGCCGCGATATTCGGCCGGGTACCAATAGGTGAGATAGAGGATGATGCCAGGGAAGAAGCCGGCCTCGGCCACGCCGAGCAGGAAGCGCAACACGTAGAAGCTGGTCACGCCGTTCACCAGCGCCATCAGCGCCGAGATGATGCCCCAGGTCACCATGATGCGGGCGATCCAGCGGCTGGCGCCGAATTTCTCCAGCGCCAGATTGCTCGGCACCTCGAAGATGAAATAGCCGATGAAGAAGATGCCGGCGCCCCAGGAGAAGATCAGCGGCGTGAACTTCAACTCGGCGTTCATGGTTAGCGCGGCGAAGCCGAGATTGACGCGGTCGAGATAGGAGAAGAAATAGGCCAGCACCAGAAACGGGATCAGGCGCCAGGAAATGGCGCGGATGGTCGACGTCTCGATCTCCGACTTGTTGGTATTCCTGGCTCCCGCGGAACCGGTATAGGGTGTGGTCTGGCTCATGGCTTCCCCCGATTTGTTGCTTTTGTGAGCTAAATGGCGGTTTTCAGCATCACGGGCAAAGAGTCAATGGAAGCCATGCACGGAGCGCAGCCGGTCAACACCATAGCGCTGCAACAGCGGATGCTGATCCGCGTCGCCCTGGCGCTGGTCGTGATCGCCTGCGGGCTTTCCTTACGCTGGTACGGCTTTCCACTCGGGCTTTCCGCCTTCGTGGTGAAGTACGGCGGCTCGCTGCTGTGGGCGACGATGGTGTTTCTGCTGGTGGGGATTTTGCTGCCGTGGCTGACACGGAGCCAGCTTGCGGCCATCGCGGTGGCGATTGCGATCGTCGTCGAGTTCTCCCGGCTGGTGCACGTGCCATGGCTCGATGCATTCCGGCTCACCACCGCCGGCGCGCTGCTGTTGGGGCGGATCTTTTCGCTGTGGAATCTGGTGGCGTATGCGGTGGGGATTGCGTTCGGCGTTTGGATCGATCGGCTCGCCGCGATGCGCTAAGACAAGGGTGGGCAAAGGCGCGTTAGCGCCGTGCCCACCATTTTCCTTTAGGCCGTGACAGTGGTGGGCACGCTTCCGCCTTCGCTCTTTGAGCTACGGCGGACAAGTCGCTTTGCCTACCCTACGAGACTGGTGCCGCGGCTTCACTCCGCCAGCTGAAACCGCTCGAAGCGATCGAGCTCATCCTCGATCTTCTGCTTCAACTCCTTGCGCCCGGTCGTCTTCTTGCCCTGCCCGAGCCAGGTCCATTTCTGCATCAAGAGCTTCTTGGCCTGCCGGTCGGTCTTGAGATCGAGCGCGGCGACGATCTCGTCGCCGACCAGCACGGGCAGCGCGAAATAGCCGAGCTTACGCTTGGCCTTCGGCACATAGGCCTCGAACAGATGATTGTAGCCGAAGATGAGATTGGTGCGCTTGCGCTGGATGATCAGCGGATCGAACGGCGACAGGATGTGGACGAGATCGGGTGACACATCATGCGGCTCCAGCGCCGCAGGCGTGGCCCAATGCTCCTGCTTGCCGGCGCCCTCGATCGCGACCGGCACGAGCTCGCCGCGGCGGACGCGCGAGGCGATCAGGTGAGCGACCGCCTTCTTGCTCGGCGCATCGAGATGGCAGATCGAATCGAGACTGACCACGCCTTGCGAGCGCAACGCGCGGTCGAGCAGATAGGCCGTGATCTCCTTGGCCGAGGCTGGCTTCGGCAGCTTGTCCCAGCCGAAATGCCGCGTCATCAGATCATAGGTCTTGAGCATGCCCTGGCGCGCGCTGATGGTCGCGACGCCGGTGTAGAAGGCAAGCTGAAGCGCCCGCTTCGAGGGTTTGCGGCTCTGCCACAGATGCTCCTTCTCGGTGAGCACGTCGTCCTCGATGTCGCGGATCGTCAGCGGGCCGGACCGCAACAACCGCATCACCTTGCGCGTGTCGGCCGGCGTCACCGAGGCATACCATCTGTGCCCCTCGCGCTTGTGCTCGCGCATCGCCGGCAGGAAGAAGCGAAAATCGTTCGACGGCACGTAGGCCAACGCATGGGTCCAGTATTCGAACACGCTTCTGTCCACGCTCTGGGCATGACGCAGATCGGCCCGGCTGTAGGACGGGATGCGGCTGAAGAGGATGTGGTGATGGCAGCGCTCGATCACATTGATCGTGTCGATCTGCACATAGCCAAGATGGAAGACCGCATCAGCCACGGCCTGCGCGCCCTGCCCGAACGGTTCGCGCGTATCGAGCCGCTGGGCGCGCAGCCAGATCTGCCGGGCCTGTGTGGTCGGAAGCGGAAGGGGGTTGGGTGCGCGGGACATTGCGGGAGGCAATGTAGCGAGATTCGCGCCAGGAAAAAGAACAGGTGCCGGAGCGCCGCAAAGAAAAGCCGCGCTGCCATCTGCTGCCAGCGCGGCCCGGTCACGCCGGATTGGCGCGAAGCTTACTTCATCGCCATCGCCTTCTCGGCGTTCATGTAGTGCTTGCAGGCGCCGCGCATGTTGCCTTTGCTCATGTCGGAATTGGCCGAAGCCATCGACTTCCGAGCCGCGATCTTGCCGGCCGTGTCTTCACCGCCCATCCCGACAACGAGCTTGGCCATGTTGGCGCTGGTGCAGGCCATCTTGGCAGCCGATGCGGGAGACAGAGCAAGTGCAGCGAATGCCGCCGCGAGCAGCAGGGTCTTCATCAAATTTCCTCCTCCGGAAAACGAAACCAGCGTGATGCCGGCCTACGCGACAGCTATCTTTCCGGGATAGCGCCTCGCGGAGGAAGAGAGTTTCGCTCGATCTAGCGTGCGGCTTTTGGGCGCTCCCCCACGCTTCCGGTGGCGATATCGGGCTCGCATGCGGCCCTGCCCCGGCCCTCCGCCTGGCAGCGGTAGACGCTGCCGGTGAGGCGGTCGACCAGCCACATGTTCTCGTCGGTCGGAGCTTCGAGGCCGACATAGCGGGAGGTCAGTCCCGTGATCAGCGTCGACAGCAGGATCGCCACCGCAATCATCGCCGCGCCGATATAGATGGGCATGGCGTTCAGAGACACAGTCCGATCCGGCGGGCCGCTGCGATAGGATTGATAGTCACTTGGCCTCGGCACTGGATGGAACTCGGCTCCCTCGCCTGCGATATCTGATGAAGCGTGTCTGCTAGGCGCGCATCTGGCCGATTTCTTGTTCGCGAGCAGGCCATGCGGCGACGGCTTTGCGACGATAGATGTGCGCGGGTTTCCAAAGCAGAAGCGGCCCGGATCGGGCCGCTTTCACATCTCGCGGCTGGCCCTTATCAGCGCCCGAACAGCCCGCCCACCACGTGACCGAAGAGAGCGCCGGTGCCGTCCATGCCGCCGCCTCCGCCACTT
This sequence comes from Bradyrhizobium ganzhouense, assembly GCF_049949285.1. Lineage (NCBI taxonomy): Bacteria > Pseudomonadati > Pseudomonadota > Alphaproteobacteria > Hyphomicrobiales > Nitrobacteraceae > Bradyrhizobium > Bradyrhizobium ganzhouense. The sequence goes on along the minus strand of NZ_CP181318.1, from coordinate 2,395,292 downwards.
CTGTGATAGCGGCGGCCACCGCCAGCCGAGGAGCGATGACGCGCCGGCTCGTCGTCGTCCGCCGAGGCGACGCGGGTGGAAACGATCTCCGACTGCATGGCCCTGTGCTGGAGCTTGTTGAGATAGCCGGTGGCGGGATAACCACGCGCGGCCTGCCAGCGCTTGATCGCCGAGCGTGTCTCGTCGTCGAACTTGCCGGTCGCCTTGATGTCGAAGCCGAGGCCGGTGAGGCGGCGCTGCACGTCGCGGCGCTGGTCCTTGTCCAGACCGATCTGGTCCTCGGAGACCTGATCGGCGGCGTCCTTGAAGGTCGAGGGATCGACGCCGGTCGTAAGATTGCGCGTCGTCGTCGAGGACCCATTCTGGATCGCGGCAATGCGCGCCAGGGCCAGCGACTTGAAGGCGCCGTTCGGATAGCTGGCCAGATAGGCGTTGAGCTCCTCGACGTTATTGTCCCTGATCGAGTGCCAGAACTCGAGCTCGACCTCGCCGGCCTGGGCGACGGACGCTGGAGCGGCAGCGTCGGCGAGCGCTACGTTGCCGGAGAAGACGAGAGCCGCGAGGGACATTGCCGCGATCAGAATGCGCATGGTCTTTTCCCCAGATCCAGAACCATCGATGGGAAGACTGTGAGCTCTTCGGCTGGATCTGAATGTGACATAGATCACGCAGGGGCTACGGCGGCTCGAACTGGCGCGGGACGACTGCTGTTCGCTGGTCGTCGGCGCGCCAGCCTTGAAACCGAAGCGCCTGCCCCAAACACCGCCAAACGCGCTAAAATGAGCCCGGCCCCCCCGTTACCAACGTGACGAGGATCACATCCGAGCCTTTGAACCTTCCCTATGCTCGCAGCATCAAATCGCCATCAGGCGTCACAGCGAGGATACGACAATGACCCATTTCAATAAGTTTTTTGGACTGAAGGCGATCACGCTCACGGCCGCGCTGTCGTTGACGGCGGGCCTGGCTTTCGCCGGCGATACCAACGTCTCCACCAACCAGATCCTGGATGCGTTGAAGCCCAAGCCGATCACCCGCGGCCTGTCCGCCGGTCCACAGGCCGATCCGACGGCGCAAGCCAAGGAAGCGACCTTCCTCAATACCGTGCGCAACCGGCAGACCCGTTCGCTCTCGATGGGTGAGCGCGAGCAGATCGCCGAGCTCGCATCGACCAAGCCGAACATCGATCTGGAGATCCAGTTCGACTACAACTCGGCCGACATCGCCAAGACCTCGGTGCCATCGGTGCAGGCGCTCGGCAAGGCGCTGTCTGACCCGTCGCTGAAGGGCTCGACCTTCGTCGTCGCCGGCCACACCGATGCGATCGGCGGCGAAGAATTCAATCAGGGCCTGTCGGAACGCCGCGCCGACACCATCAAGAAGTACCTGGTGCAGAACTACGGCCTCAGCGGCAACGATCTCGTCACCGTCGGCTATGGCAAGACCAAGCTGAAGGATGCCGCCAACGGCGCCGACCCGATCAACCGTCGCGTCCAGGTCGTGAACATGGACACCAAGACCGCGTCCAAATGATCTGAGGAATGTGATCTGAGACGCAATTGCAGCAATCGACAAACCGCCTGCCGCGAAAACAGCAGGCGGTTTTACGTTGTCAGATCCAGCTCTGGAACAGTATGAGCCGGTTGAACGTCTGCATCGACGTGCCGATGAAGGCGGCTGAGATCGGCAGCATCACCACAAAGCCGATCGCGGCAACGCCGACATAGGCCCACAACAGCCAGCGCGGCAGGCCCTCTCTGCGCAGCACATAGACCAGCGCGAGCGAGGCCGCGGTTGCGGCCGGCAGATAATAATAGATGAAGCCCAGCGTACGCGGCAGCAACGCCCAGGCGAGCCAGGGGCCGAAATAGAACGCCGCGATCAGGAAGGCATCCCAGCGACGCGTGACGACGAAGTCGCGCAACACCACGACGAGCGCGAGCAGCGCCGGCCATGCTACCAGCGGATTGCCGAGGAAAACGACCGCCGCGACGTTGTCGTCCGAGGTCTTGTCGAATAGGAACCACACGGGCCGCGCGAGCAGCGGCCAGGACGGCCACGAGCTCATATAAGTGTGGCCGGCGATCGCGGTGGTCGTGTTGTCGGCAAAGATGCGGCGCTGCGCCTCGATCAGATCCGGCAACGACACTCCGTAGAGCGGGACAAAAGCGGCGAGATAGGTCACGGCGGGCAGCAGCGCAAAACAGAGCACGGCATGATGCGCCCTGAAGGCGGGCCAGAGATCGGGGCGATACCAGTCGGCTGGTTTCGCGTCGGCAAACAATGTGTGCCAGCCCTGCATCAGGCGGATCACCGCCACAATGGCGATGCAGACACCGAGCGGAAACAGGCCACTCCATTTGCAGGCGGCCGCGAGACCGAACAACGCACCCGCGAGTGCGAACAGCGCCTGCGGTCGCTCTCGTCGGAAGCCGTGCATGAAAGCGGCGATGGCGAGCAGACCGAAGCCGAGTGCGAAGATGTCGAGCATCGCAATGCGCGCCTGCACATAGAGCATCTGGTTGAACGCCGCGATCAGCGCTGCTGCGATCGCGGGCCCTTGCGATCCGAACAGCGCGAGACCGCAGAGATAGATCGCGGCGATCGCGAGCGCACCGAACAGCGTCGCCGGATAGCGCCAGCCAAACGCGTTGTCGCCGAATGCTGCGATCGATGCTGCGATCAGCTCTTTCGCCAGCGGCGGATGCATCGGATTGAGCATCGGCTGCGACGTCCCGGAGCCCAGCATCTGCCGCGCCGCCGGCACATAATGCACCTCGTCGAACACGAATTTATCCGGCGTCGCTAGCCCGATCAGCAGCACGAGATGCGCAGCTAGGAAGATCGCGACAGCGATCACTGCGCTTCGCGACAAGTTCGGAGCCGCCTGTGCTTCACGCGACTGCTGTAGGACTATTTTGCGTGGCAAATCTGCGTCACCGCGAATAAAAAATAACTCGGCCGATCCATTGAACGCATTCTGCCGCAACTGTCACTAAGCTAACGCTCGTCTCGCGCCGCTTGTGATAATTCTGCCACAACACGGGCGTGCGCGTTCAGGGACTTCAATCGGGTACGATATGAATTTGCGTTTTCTGCTTTTCCCCACCCTGCTGTCGGCCGCACTGTGCGCTGCAACTTGCGCGCAGGCCCAAACGCGCGTCGGCGAAGCCGTCCTGGTTCAGAACGAAGTGGTGCGCGTCGCCGCGACCACGTCGCCGATCAGCGTCGGCGACAGCATGCTGCGTGACGAGACCGTGCGCACCGGCGCCGACAGCGCAGCGCGCTTCGTCATGGCCGACAGCACCAATCTGTCGCTTGGACCGAGCGCCACGCTGAAACTCGACCGCACCGTCTTCAACGACGAGCACAGCTATCGCGACGTCGCGATCCGCATGGCCACCGGCGCCTTCCGCTTCGTCACCGGACATTCGGCGAAGACCGCCTACAAGATCACGACGCCGCTCGCGACCATCGGCGTTCGCGGCACCACGCTCGACATCCTGTCCCAGCGCGGCCGCTCGGTCGTCGTGCTTCAGGAAGGCGCGGCCAGCGTCTGCACGTTGAACTTCCAGTGCATCCAGCTCACCCAGCCGGGCGACACCGCGGTCATTACTTCGACCGGCGGCAAGGTCTCCATCACCAAGACCAACACGCCGCCCTGGACTTTCGCCGCCAACTGCGCCGCGAATGCGGGGCTGTGCTCCGTCAACCAATATGCCGACGCTTCGCCGACCATCACGCCCGCTGTCCATGACGACGGCATGCTGTGCGGGCGCTGATGATGGCGAAGTTCAACGTCGGGCGCTTTATTCTCGCCATCGCACTGACGGCAACCGCAGCGCTTGCGCTGGCCGGGATCGATGCGCGTTCGGCCTCGGCGCAGGTGACCTGCGAATTCAACTGCAGCGAACCGACGCCTTCACCGTCACCGTCATATTCGCCGGCCCCATCGCCCACATACCCGTCCTCGACGGCGCCCTCCCCCTCGCCCAGCCCTTATTCGTCGCCGAGCCCGTATCCGACGTCCAGCCCGCCTCCGCCGCCAGGTCCGCCTCCGCCGACAAGCCCGACAGGCGCGGACTCCAGCGGCAACTCGATCGGCGGCCTCGCCAACCAGCGCTTCAACCAGATGATCACCAACCGCGTGCTCGGTACGGTGCTGCTCGGCGTCAACGAACAGGTCAATTGCAGCGACTGCGTCAGCGCGTTCGGCTCGGCCGGCTCGTTCTCGGCCGGCATCCACGGCCGCAAGGAGCTGACGCCCAATCTGTCGCTGCTCGCCGGCCTCGCCTACACGCAATACAGCGAGGGCGGCTACAACATCACCAGCGCGCCGATCGGCGCCTTCGCGCTGCGCTATGACTTCACCGATTGGGGCTCGTCGCGCCCGTTCTTCGACGTCGGCACGATCCTGACACCGTGGGAGAAAGCGCGCTATACCCGCAACTACAACACCAGCCTCGGCCCGGTGAGCGTGACCAGCTCGACCAATGCGGCGAACTACGCGGTTTACGGTCGCGCCGGCTGGATGAGCCGGCTGTCACCGCGCGACGAGGTCGCAGCCTCGGTCGAGGTCTGGCAGCTCTGGCAGCGCGTATCGGGCTATGCGGACAACGCGGTCGCGTTCAATCCGTTCGACGCCAGCATTGCGACCGGCACCGACCGCACCAGCCTGGTCAAGATCGGCGGCCAGTGGACCCATCTCTTCGCCGGCAACATCGAAACCAACATCAATGGCGGCTGGGTGCAGTCGTTCGCCAGCCATAGCGGCATCGTCGCCACCGTGACCGGCGACGGCATGGTGGTGCCGACGATGGGCAACCAGGGATGGTTCGAATATGGCGGCCGCCTCGGCTTCCGCGTGCAGAAGGGCTGGGTTGTGGACCTCTTCGCCAACGGCACGCTGGGCCCGCAGCCGGTCGGCAACACAATCCACGGCGGCGTGGGGCTGAGGATCAATTATTAGCGGAGTCGCCTCGAATTCCGCTGTCATGCCCCGCGACCCGGCTACGCCAAGGCTTCGCCGGGGTTTAAGTCCAGGGGCGCCGAAGCTTTAGCGTAGGCGGCAGGCGGGGCATCCAGTACGCCGCGGCTTATCAATTGGCCACCACCGCCTCGGAGTACTGGATCGCCCGGTCGAGCCGGGCGATGACAGCGAGATTACCGCACGGACATCGCCTCACGCCGCCGACTTGCCTTCGAACGCGCGCCGCAAGACCTCGACATCGAGCTTCACCATCTTCATCATGGCCTGCATCGCGCGTGCAGCGGCGGCCTTGTCGGGGCTCGTCAGGAAGTCGAACATCGCCTTCGGCACCACCTGCCAGGCAACGCCCCAGCGATCCCTCAGCCAACCGCACTGCTCTTCCTTGCCGCCATGGGCGAGGAATGCGCTCCAGACGCTGTCGACCTGCGCTTGGTCATCGCAATGGATCATCAGCGAGATCGCGTGCGTGTACTCCACCTTCATGCCGCCGTTGAGCGCGACCAGCGGCTGTCCGGCCACCGTGAACTCGACGACGAGCACGGAGCCCGCCTTGCCCGACGGGCCGTCCGAAACGTTCTGCTGAACGTGCGTGATCTCGGAGTTCGGCACCAGCGAGACATAGAACTTCGCGGCTTCCTCGGCATCGCCGTTGAACCACATGCAGGGCACGAGCTTGGACATTTGCAAATGCTCCTCTTCAGGTTTCGATCAGGCGGTCGCCATGGCGGGCTTCGGGGGGACCGCTGCCATGTCCAGCCAGTTCACACCCCACATGTGACCATCCGGATCCTCAAAGCTGCGGCCGTACATGAAGCTGTATTCGTCTTTCGGGCTGGGATCGGCCACCCCGCCCGCAGCCTCGGCCTTGCCGACGATCTCGTCGACCTCGTTCCGGCTGTCGGCGGACAGGCAGAACAGCGCCTGGTTCGAGGTCTTTGCATCAGCGATCGGCTTCGGCGTGAACTGACGGAATTTGTCGTGCGTCGTCAGCATCGCGTAGATGGTCTCGGAAAAGACCATGCAGCTCGCCGTGTCGTCACTGAATTGCGGGTTCCTGGTCGCGCCGATCGCCTCATAAAAGGCGGTCGCGCGCCTGAGGTCGGTCACCGGCAGATTGAGGAAAATCATCCTGGGCATCGGAGGCTCCTTGGGCGGGTTCTGCCCAAGGACGGATGACTGAATCGCCGACCGACACGGTGTCCGGAATATTTTTTCGACCGCCGGCTGCGGGGTTCTGTCGCACCGAACCCCGCGCGGTGTTCGGCCTCACTTCTTCTCGTTCGGATCCCGGTGAACCGGATCGATCCACAGCACGGTCTCGGGCTTTTCGACCGGCTCGATGTCGAGATTGATCGCGACCGCCTCGCCGTCGCTTCGCACCAGCACGCATTCCAGCACTTCGTCGCGGCTGGCGTTGATCTCCTGGTGCGGTACGTAGGGCGGCACGAAAATGAAATCACCGGGGCCGGCCTCGGCCGTGAATTGCAAGCTCTCGCCCCAGCGCATCCGCGCCTTGCCCTTCACTACATAGATCACGCTTTCGAGATGTCCGTGATGATGCGCGCCGGTCTTCGCATCCGGTTTGATGCTGACCGTGCCCGCCCACAATTTCTGCGCGCCGACGCGCGCGAAATTGATCGCGGCGGCGCGGTCCATGCCGGCCGTCGACGGCACGTTGGTATCGAGCTGATTGCCCGGAATGACGCGCACGCCGTCATGTTTCCAGCGATCGTCATGATGATCGTGGTCATGGTGGGAATGGCTGTGGTCATGGCCGGTCATGGGTCTTGCTTTCTGTTGGTTCCGTGCGAGCGAAACTAACCAAAGCTACGGCGGCAAGCCATACCAAAAAAGGAACTCTCCCAGCTGCCCTGCATTGTTATTCCGAGCAATCTGGAAGGAGAGTTTCATGGGTAGCACGAGCGACAAGATCAAGGGCACCGCCAACGAAGCCATCGGCAAGGCCAAGCAGGGCATCGGTGAAGCCACCGGTTCCGAACGCCTGCAGGGCGAAGGCGTGGTCCAGGAGGTGAAGGGCAAGGGCCAGAAGGCCATGGGCGATGCCAAGGACGCGGCAAAGGAAGCGATCGATCGCGCCGCTGCGGCCGCACGTCGCGCGGCGGAGTAGCGCGCGCAACGGAGAACTGAAAAGACCGGCCGAAAGGCCGGTCTTTTTGTTTGTGCGCTCACTTCACCGCGAGCAATTCTACATCGAACATCAGCGTCGCATTCGGCGGGATCACGCCGCCGGCGCCGCGTGCGCCGTAGCCGAGCTGCGGCGGGATGATCAGCGTGCGCTTGCCGCCGACCTTCATCGTGGAGACGCCCTCGTCCCAGCCGGCGATGACGCGGCCCTTGCCGATCGGGAATTCGAACGGCTCGTTGCGATCGACGGACGAGTCGAACTTCTTGCCCTTCTGGCCATTCTCATAGAGCCAGCCGGTGTAGTGCATCACGCAAATCTGGCCGGGCTTCGGCGAAGCGCCGGTGCCGACGACGCTGTCGATAGTCTGCAAGCCTGAAGCTGTGGTCATGGGTTTTCCTGCGGTCTGGGCCGAGGCCGTGGTGGAAACGAATGTCGACACGCCGGCGATCACAGTGATCGCGAGGGCCGACATGATGGCGAGGAGTGCGCGCTGAAAACGCTGCATAGAATACCTTCCGTTTGAGGCGGAAGGTGTCTAGCGCAATGCGGTGGTCGTTTCCAGCCCTCGGGGCTCTTCGATCAATAGCCGAGCGCGCAGCCGTCCTTGCGCGGGTCGGAACCGCCGGTGAGCGTGCCCTTGTCCCAGTCGATCCAGATCGCCTGAGCGCCGCCGAGCGGGCCGACCACGCTGGTGGTCTTGTGGCCGAGCTTCTTGAGACCCTCGACGATATCGGCCGGCACGCTGTCCTCGAGCTGATACTGACCCTCGTAGTGCAGGCCGCGCGGCATATCGATGGCTTCCTGCACGTCGCAGCCATAGTCGAGGATGTTGGTCAGCAGATGAGTCTGGCCGGTCGGCTGGTACTGGCCGCCCATCACCGCGAACGACATCGTGGAACGGCCGCCCTTGGTGAGCAGCCCCGGCATGATCGTGTGCAGCGGGCGCTTGCCGCCTTCGATGCAATTGGGGTGACCCGGCTGGATGCGGAAGCCGCCCGCACGGTTCTGCAGCAGCACGCCGGTCTTGTTCGACACGATTGCCGAGCCGAAGGAATGCGCGACCGAGTTGATGAACGAGCAGACGTTGCGGTCCTTGTCCACCACGGTGATGTAGATGGTCGAAGGATTCATCGGCGGCGCGACGTTCGGCAGGTCGAGCATGCCGTCCATGCGGATCTTGCTGATGTATTCGTCGGCAAAGCCCTTTTCGAGCATCTCGGCGACATTGATCTTCATGTGCTCGGGAGAGGCGACATGCATCTCGCGGTTCATGTAGGCGATGCGCGCGGCTTCGGCTTCGAGATGGAAGCGCTCGACGCTGAGCGGCGCGTACCTGGTCAGGTCGAAGCGCGACAGGATGTTGAGCATCAAGAGCGCGGTGACGCCCGGGCCGTTCGGCGGGCACTGCCAGACGTCGTGGCCCTTGTACGTGGTGCCGATCGGCGTCGTGACTTCCGTGGTGTGCGCGGCGAAATCGTCGAGCGTGTGCAGGCCGCCGATGCCGCGCAGGGTCTCGACCATATCCTCCGCGATCGCGCCCTTGTAGAAGGCGTCGCGGCCGTCCTTGGCGATGGCGCGCAGCGTCTTGCCGAGCTCGGCCTGGTGGATGACGTCGCCGGCGACCGGCGGCTTGCCGCCCGGCAGCAGGTAGCGCACGGTGTTGGTGCCGCCCTTCAGTTTCTCGAATTGGTTCTTCCAGTCGAAGGCGATGCGGGGGGCGACGACATAGCCTTCCTCGGCCGCCTTGATCGCGGGCTGGAGCAGCCGGTCGAAGCCGAACTTACCGTGATCGCGCAGCACGGTCGCAAAGGCGTCGATCACGCCGGGGATCGAGACCGCGTGCGCCGAAGTCAGCGGCACGGAGTTGATCTTGCGCTCGAGATACCACTCGGCGTTGGCCGCCTTCGGCGCCCGGCCGGAGCCGTTATAGGCGATGATCTTGCCCTCGCCGCGCGGCTGGATCAGCGCAAAGCAGTCGCCGCCGATGCCGGTCGATTGCGGCTCGATCACGCCGAGCAGCGCCGAACCCGCCACCGCCGCGTCCACCGCCGTGCCGCCCTCGCGCAGCACCTCGATCGCGGCGAGCGACGCCTGCGGATGCGAGGTCGCGACCATGGCACTAGTGGCGTGAACCGTGGACCTGCCGGGGAAATGGAAGTTTCTCATCGAAGTTTTGCTCTCTCAGGGGCGTCTAGGCGAAGTCTTGGGGGCGCGTGCGGCGCCATCTCGGAAAAACCGGGCCTTCATGACACATTCCGGGGTGCCCGGGCAATGCTGGCATACCAGAGAAATGGCTGCCATTCGCTGGGATTAGAGCTATCGGTTGCGGGTTTTCCGGGCGCCGGCCGCCTGCTAAACGGGCGCATGATTTACAAGGTCTGCGCCTTCTACCAATTCGCCGCCCTGCCCGATTACCGCGAGCTGCGCGAGCCGCTGCGCGCGTTCTGTGACGGCCTATCCCTGCAGGGCAGCGTGCTGCTGGCCCAGGAGGGCATCAACGGCACGATCGCGGGCACACCTGCGGCGGTCGACGCCTTCGCCCACGAGCTCGCGCACGGGACGATGTTCGGCGGCCGGCTGAACAATCTCGAGCTGAAATGCTCGACCGCGGAAGCGATGCCGTTCGGTCGGCTCAAGGTGCGGCTGAAGAAGGAGATCGTCACGCTCGGCGATGCGGCCGCCGATCCGACCCTGCAGGTCGGCACCTATGTCGACGCAGCTGAGTGGAACGCGCTGATCGCCGCGCCCGACACGCTGGTGCTCGACACCCGCAATGCCTTCGAGGTGGCGATGGGAACGTTCGAGGGCGCGGTCGATCCTGACATCAAGAGCTTTGGCCAGTTCAAGGATTTCGCCGCTGAGAAGCTCGACCCCGCGAAGCATCGCAAGATCGCGATGTTCTGCACCGGCGGCATCCGCTGCGAGAAGGCGAGCGCGCATCTGCTGGCCCGCGGCTTTGCCGAGGTCTACCACCTCAAGGGCGGCATTTTGAAATATCTGGAAGAGGTGCCGGAGGCGCAGAGCCGCTGGCGCGGCGAATGTTTTGTGTTCGACGAGCGCGTCGCCCTCGGCCACGGCCTGCGCGAACGGGGCTTGCTCGAACAAGAATTGGGGCACGCACGTGACGATTGACATCAAAACGCTCGCCGAGCGCATCGACGCGCTGGAGATGCGCCTCGCCTATCAGGACGACACCATCGAGACGCTGAACCAGACCATCACCGCGCAGTGGAAGCAGATCGACACGCTGACGCGGAAGATCGCAGAACTCGGCGAGCGGCTTCAGGAAGCCGAGACGAATTCGCCGGGACCCACCAACGAGCGCCCGCCGCACTATTGAGTGGTCTTACTGACCAGATGCCTTCAGCAGGCTCATGACCTCGCCCGACATCATCAGGCGGCCGCGGCCAGCGTCCTTGGCGGCGTAGAGCGCGCGATCGGCGGACTCCACCAGCGATCCCGCGCCCGCGGTGCGTTCGAATGACGGCCGGCAGGCCGCGCCGCCGATCGAGACGGTGACGCATGGCGCCACCGCACTGGAGGCGTGGATAAGGCCTGCATCGTGGACGGCGCTGCGGATCCGCTCGCCGATTCGGGCGCAGCCGGCGGCATCGGTGTTCGGCAGCAGCATGGCGAACTCCTCGCCGCCATAACGCGCCGCGAGATCGCCGACCCGCTGCATCTCGGCCGCGATGATCTTTGCGACCACGTGCAAGCAGGCGTCGCCGGCGGGATGGCCGTATTCGTCGTTGTAGGCCTTGAAGTGATCGACGTCGATCATCAGCAGGCCGAGGCTGGAGCGGTCGCGATAGGCGCGCGCCCATTCCTCCTTGAGCCGCTCGTCGAAACGGCGGCGGTTGGCAAGCCCGGTGAGGCTGTCCTCGATCGCGAGCGTCTCGAGCCGGGTCTCCAGCTTCTTCTGCTCGGTGATGTCGCGCGAGATCGCGACCACGCCTTCGACATTGCCGTTGTCCTTACGCGTCACTCGCATGGTCGATTCGAGCCAGACCTCGGACTTCTGCCGGTGCACGTTGCGGTAGGTGACGCGCGCTTCGTCCGTATCGCCGCGTTTCATGGCGTCGACGATGGCCTGCACCTGCGGCCGGTCCTCCGGATGGATTCCCGCGAGCGCGTCGGTGCCGATCAGCTGATTGGGACGCCAGCCGACGACGCGGTTGGACGACGGCGAAACGTAGCGCAGCCGCTCGTCGAGCCCGATGCGGGTGACCATGTCGCTGGAGCCTTCCGCGAGCAGGCGGAAATGCGCCTCCTTCTCGATCAGGGCCGCGGCCATGCGCTGGCCGCGCTGCAACTGCCGCACCAGCACCGCGCCGATCACCGCGATCAGCATCACCAGCGCGACCACGTAGAGCATCCGAGAGATCGCAGCAGCCCGCCACGGCGCCAGCAGCTCATCCTTGTCGACGGTTGCGAGCAGCACCAGCGGGTAACGGCCAGAGCGCTTGAAGAAGCTGACGCGCTCGGCGCCATCCAGCGGCGACTTGAAGTGATAGGCGCCGCTCGGACCTTGCAGGCTGGCGTCGCGGAACAGCGCGGTGTCGGCGACGCTGCGGCCGACGAACTTATCGTTGCTCGGGTTGCGCGCGATGATCATGCCGTCGCCATACATCAGCGTCACGGAGCTGTTGCGGCCGATCTCGAACTGCTCGTAGAAATGCGACAGGTATCTGGAGCTGATCGCCGCGAGCACCACGCCGCCGAAGCTGCCGTCGGGCTTGTTGAAGCGGCGCGACAGGGTGACGACCCACTCGCCGTCGACGAGGCTCTTCACGGGACGGCCGACATAGGCCTCGCGCTTGGGCGAGAGCTGGTGGTGGCGGAAGAACGCGTCGTCGCTGAGCGTCGAGGCGATGGTGCCGGGCGAGGTCAGCAAGTTGCCCTGGTCATCGATGATGGCGAGGCTGTGGACCCGCTCCATCGCCTTCTTGCGCGCCTCGAGGAGGGTACGCAGCTTCGCGATCGTGGCGGGATCGGCGCCATCCATCTCCAGCCGGCTGACGACGCCGACAACGCCGGAATCCAGCAGATCAAGGCTGTCCTCGGCATGCTGCGTCAACGAGCGGGCGACGTTCGCCATCTCGGTTTCGGCGCCCTTGAGCACCGCGTCCCGCGCCGCCCATTCACGCCAGCCGCTGACGCCGAGGATCGCCACGCAAGTGAGCACGACGAACGCCGCCGCGCGCAAGGGCAAGCGGCTCCATCCGGCTCTCTGTGAGGCGACGTTCATGCGGCAGGATTCTCCAATAGAGGGAAACTCTGCCGCTTCTGTTATTGAACCCTGAAGCGCCTGCCGGGATTCGCATTCATCTATGGGTTTTCCCGTACTCCTACGGACCGGGGCTTCCGCAGATCACTAACAAGGTCTTAGCAAGCCTATCGGAAACCGGCGGCGGCCCCTAGCTGAAGATCGGCTTGAGGTGTCAACGCGGCGCATTTGCCCTGGGTCCCCTGTTCCGCTCGGGCCACGCCCGGTGTATCAGGAACCTCAACTCTGCATCAGGAACGTTCGTGCCCCAGTTTGCGACAAAGCCCTTCATCGACGTGCTCTCCGGCCAGCGGCAAGCCGTCCCGCCCATGTGGATGATGCGGCAGGCCGGCCGCTATTTGCCGGAGTACCGCGAGGTCCGCGCCAAGGCCGGCGGCTTCCTCGATCTCTGCTTCAACCCGGAGCTTGCCGCCGAGGTCACGCTGCAGCCGATCCGCCGGTTCGGCTTCGATGCGGCGATCATCTTCTCCGACATCCTTGTGATCCCGTACGCGCTTGGCCGCTCTGTGCGGTTCGAGATCGGCGAAGGCCCGCGGCTCGAGCCGCTGGATGATCCGGCCAAGGTCGGAGCGCTCGCCGCGCAGGCCGACTTCGGCAAGCTCGCGCCGGTGTTCGAGGCGCTCAAGCTCGTACGCGGCGCGCTCGATCCGAAGATTGCGCTGATCGGCTTCTGCGGCGCGCCGTGGACGGTTGCGACCTACATGGTCGCGGGCCACGGCACGCCGGACCAGGCGCCGGCGCGGATGATGGCCTACCGGCATCCGGAGGCGTTCGCGAAAATCATCGACGTGCTGGTCGACAACTCGATCCAATATCTGCTGGCGCAGCTCCAAGCCGGCGCCAACGCCTTGCAGATCTTCGACACCTGGGCCGGCGTGCTGCCGCCGGCCGAATTCGCGCGCTGGTCGGTCGAGCCGACGCGGCGCATCATCGAAGGCGTACGTGCAAAAGCGCCGGATGCGAAGATCATCGGCTTCCCCCGCGGCGCCGGCGCGCAATTGCCTGGTTACGTCGAGGCGACCGGCGTCAACGCCGTCAGCATCGACTGGACCGCGGAGCCCGCCTTCATCCGCGAGCGGGTGCAGAGCCGCGTCGCGGTGCAGGGCAACCTCGATCCGCTGGTGCTGATCACGGGCGGCGCGGCGCTCGATCGCGCGGTCGACAATGTGCTGGCGAATTTTGCGCAAGGGCGCTTCATCTTCAATCTCGGCCACGGCATCCAGCCGGAGACGCCGATTGCACATGTCGAGCAGATGCTCAAGCGGGTGCGCGGGTGAAAAAATTCCGTCCCTCAGCGGGCGGAAACAGAATCGCGAAAACAACCCCATGCACAGTACAAATCATTGAAGAATTTCGCCCACGCGGCTTGCCGCCCTCTGGCGAGGAAAGTTTGACACGTCGGGCAAAACAGGAGCACGATGGCATGATCCCGCTGCCGCATCCGAAGCGACCGTCCAGACTGTTTTGAAGCCTAATTGAAATACCGCTGAGCAAACTTCTGGAAGTTTTCCATCAAGAACCGATTTGCGCGCCTGCTGATTGGAGCGTCTGGCACCATCATATCAAAACCATGATACGCGCCGTCGAACATTTCGAACTCAGCCGGAATGTTGGCCCGACGAAGGTTCTCAACGTAGATTTTCGTTTCATCCCGGAATGGCTCGAGACTGCCGACAAATGTGATCGTCGGCGGCAATTTCGTATAGTCCGTGCAGCGTGCCGCAGCCGCGTAAGGCGTAACGTTCTTCACGCCGTCGAGATAGCGGGACCATGCCAGCCTGTTGGCTCTTTCATCCCAAACGGGTGCGTCGTTTCCAACGACAGATGCGCTAGTCTGCCGGTCATCGATCATTGGATATACCGGCATTTGAAACGCTATTTTTGCGTCGTCCGTATCGGTCGCCTTGAGCGAGACGGCGGCCGCAAGTCCTCCGCCCGCGCTATGGCCCGCCACGATGAATTTGTCGGTTCTTCCGCCGAGAGACGCCGCATTATCCCTTATCCATAGCAAGGTGTCGTAGCAGTCATTGAACGCGGCCGGGTACGGCGATTCAACGGCCTTTCGATAGTCCGGCGCGACGATGATGCACGGCTCCGTATCGATGAAATCCTTGAGGATTGAGCCGAATTGCTCGGGCACCCCGTGAACGTAACCGCCACCATGCAAGTAGAGCATGATCGGCAGCGGTCCAACTTCCGCGCTTGGCCGATAGATTCTCACACGAACAGGCGCCCCGCCATTCATGCTTGGAATGTATCGCTCTTCGTTGACAAGTCCCCTGATGTTGCGTCCCCGCAAGACAGCCGCAGAGAAGCGGAACACGAGCAGAGAGAACCAGCTCGTGTGAACAAAGCTCGCGATGATCCGCCCAAAGGCATATCGGCCGCGCAGATCTTCATCCACCATCTCTCTGGTGACTTTCATCCGACACGTCCTGCTTTCGCTCGAGGAACTTGCGCCATCCGAAGGTGTCGGCCGAAGGCCGCTTTTGACACAAGGCAGATGCGACGAGCTCAGGAAGCTAGTCTAAGGCGCGAAGGGTCCAGCAGGCCATCTTCTATTGCAGCGTGACGATCATCTTTGCCGGGACGGGCGGCCGAAGGCCCAGCCCCCGCGAAAACTTCGGGCGCTTCGATGTCGGCAGTCTTTCGGGAAGCTGTCCAAAATATCTAATCGTTCCGGTCATCGCCCCCCTGATGGCTGGCTCGACCTTCGCGCAAATGAACCAGCAGATCAGGACAAGAATGCTCAGTTGGACCCACACGGCCGTGGTGGCATCCAGGCCGGCATCGACCATGGCACGAATGATCGCGGTGCCGACCACGTTGTGGCTGAGATAGAGCGGGTAGGTGATCAGTCCGAGCGTTCTCCAATAGGCCGGCGCCTCAGGAGAAATGATACCAGCAGCGCGCCTGTTCCTGTTCCGGTTCGCGGCCATGGCGATGAGGAGCACCGCGGCAGCCCAAACCATGATCGGCACGAGGGCTGACTGGTCTGCGATGGCGGGAATGCTCGTCAGGAAGAAAGACGCAAAATAGTAGATCTCTGCAGCCCCCGAGAGACAGGTGACGGCGACGGCGATCCGTTCGAGCTTCGTCAATTCCCTGTTTGCGGAAATGAAGAGCCAGATGCCCAGCGCAAAGAAGCAGCCATGATTCAACAAGTATGCTGCGGCCGGAACCCGAAACATCAGAATGATGAGATAGAGCAAATCGGACGGCGTCGTGCACGACAGCACCAGTAACGAGAAGGCATTGAATATCGCGCTGTAGATGGTGAGGCCCCAAGCCAGGTGCCTCAGCGTGACCTTCTTCGTGAGCATCGCGCAGTACACGAGTCCGTAAAACGCGGTCTCGGCGGCCAGCGTCCAGTAGACGCCATCAAGCCACTGACCTGTGACACCCTTGGGGACCATCAGCATGGCGTGGATGTAGGGCAGGATGAATTCGGAGGCCGGTCCACTTCCAAAGATGAGCAGAACAAGGAGGGTCGTGGTGGCGCAAACCCAAACCGCCGGATAAAGCCTGAGTGCGCGACCGAGCAAAAACTCGCCCGGCGAAGACTTGCACGCGGAATTCGCGATGACGAAGCCTGAAATGACGAAGAAGATCTCGACGCCCACCCAGCCGAACCAGGTGTAGGGCGCGGCGGACGGATAGATGACTTCGGCGGCGACGTAACGCTCAAAGCCTGAAACGCCAATCGAAACCCAGGCCCATGACCAGAACATCTGGTGAAAAATCGCGACTCCGAGAGCGGTGGCGAAGCGCAGCGGATCCAGCAGTGCAAAATGGCTTTTCACGGGAGTGCTTCCGATCCATGAAACAATCCCGTTGCAGATATTGGAACCCTTCACCTGGCTCTGCGACGTTGGTCACACTTGTTCCGCCGACGGTTCAAAACGCGCGGATTCTCTGCACGTATTGGCGAGCGCTCTGTGCCGCGCCTCCGCGCTGTGTGACGTTTCTCACGGAGACGCTGACGCGATCGCCGGATCAGATTTGAGATCGGCCATCGGACCGCGGCCGGCTGCGCTCGATGATCTCGGCGGCGCCCTTGTCCAGCAGATCCAGTCCGACGCTACGACCGAGCTCACGCGGGCGATTGGCGGGGCCTGAGCGCGCGGCTTCGATGATGGTGTTGCCGGAGAGGTCGAGCACGGACGCGGTCAGCGACATCTGATCGCCGGCGATGGTCGAAAAACCCGCGACCGGTGAATTGCAGTGGCCGTTGAGCAGCCACAGCACTTCGCGCTCGGCATCGGCAGAGGCATGCGCGGCAGCGTCGTCGATCGACGACAGGATTTGCCGCGTTTGCCAGTCCTGCGCGGCGCACTCGACGGCGACGATGCCCTGCCCCGCCGCGGGCAGCATCTCCGCCGCGGTGAATTCGTAGGCGATACGGTTGGAAAGACCAACGCGATCGAGACCCGAGCGCGCCATGATCAGCGCGTCCGCGGGCCCCACCGCGCCGCCATCCGGCAGACGCTGCATCTCGCCATTGTCGAGCTTTCGCACGCGGGTGTCGGCCGCGCCGCGGAAGTGAATAACCTCGATCTCGGGAAACAGCCGCCGCGCATAGGCCGCGCGGCGCACGGCGTTGGTGCCGATCTTGAAACCCTTGCCGCGCGAGTGGCGTAGCGCTTCCAGCGTGACGCCGTCGCGCAGCACCAGCGCATCGCTCGGCGGATCACGCGACAGTGTGGCGCCGATGACGAGGCCCGGCGTGTCCTCATTCCCGGGCATGTCCTTCAGCGAATGCATCGCGGCCTGGAGTTCGCCCGACAGCACCGCGGCACGGATCTGCGCGACGAAGGCGCCGCCCTTGCCGCCATGAGGCAACAGCTTGCTGGTCTGGTCGAGATCGCCCGTGGTGTCGAACTTGACGATCTCGACGTCGAGACCGGGCATGGCGGCGGTCAGACGGCGCGCGATCTCTTCCGTCTGTGCCAGCGCCATCGCGCTCTTGCGGGTGCCGATCTTGAATCGCGTCGCCAAGCTCTTGTCCTTTCACGATGCGCGGGTTAGCGCGCATCCTGCAATATCATGTCTGAGGCCTTCTCGGCGATCATGATAATCGGCGCGTTGGTGTTCCCCGACACGAGGTCGGGCATGATCGAACCATCGACGACGCGAAGGCCTTCGAGCCCCCTCACCTTCAGCCGCTGGTCCACCACCGCGAGCGCATCATTGCCCATACGACAGGTCGAGGTCGGATGGTAGATGGTGCTGCCACGCTCACGGCAATAATCCAAAAGCTCGGCGTCCGTGGATACCTTCGCGCCGGGATCGTACTCGCTGACCACAAACGGCTTCAGCGCCGGGGAGTGCAAGATCTTGCGCAGGATCTTGAGGCCTTCGACATTGGTGGTGCGGTCGGTCTCGGTCGACATGTAGTTGATGCGGATTTCCGGCGGCACGGTCGGGTCCGCGCTCCGGATGCGCAAGGAGCCGCGGCTCTCGGGCCGGAGCTGGCACACCGACGCGGTAAAACCGGAAAAATCATGCAGCTTCTCGCCCATCTTGTCGGTCGAGAACGGCAGGAAGTGCACTTGAATATCGGGCGATGCCAGCCGCGGATTGGTCTTGAAGAACGCGCCCGCGGTGCCGGCCGCGATCGTCAGCCAGCCTTTCCGGAACAGCGCATAGCGCGCGCCGGCGAGCGTGCGGCGGAGCGGATTGTTGACGGTGTCGTTCAGCGTGATCTTCTGCGCGCAGCGCATCACGATGCGGACCTGCATGTGGTCCTGGAGATCGTGGCCGACGCCAGCTGCGTCCAGCACGATTTCGATGCCATGCTTGCGCAGGAGATCGGCGGGGCCAACGCCCGAGAGCTGCAAGAGCTGCGGCGAGTTGTAGGCGCCGCTCGACAGCACGACCTCTTTCCGCGCCCGCGCGCGACGCACGTGCGCGCCTTGCCGGTATTCGACGCCGACCGCGCGGCGTCCCTCGAACAGCACGCGCTGTCCGAGCGCCTCGGTCTCGACCTTGAGATTGCTGCGCGTTTTCGCGGGGCCGAGATAGGCCACCGCGGTCGAGGCGCGGCGGCCGTTGCGCGTGGTGGTCTGGAACAGGCCGACGCCCTCCTGTGTGGCGCCATTGAAATCGGGGTTATACGGCAGACCGGTCTCGACCGCGGCGTCGATAAAGGCCTTCGACAGCGGATCGGTCACGACCATGTTGGAGACCGGCAGCGGACCGCCGGTGCCGTGATATTGATCGGCGCCGCGCGTCTGGTTCTCCGCCTTCTTGAAATAGGGCAGCACGTCGTCATAGCCCCAGCCGGCATTGCCGTGCTGGCGCCAGCGGTCGTAATCCTCGTGCTGGCCGCGGACATAGAGCAGGCCGTTGATCGAGCTCGATCCACCCAGCGTTTTTCCACGCGGCTGGAATACCTGACGGCCCTTCAGCTCCGGCTCAGGTTCGGTCTGGTACATCCAGTTGACGGTCTTTTCCTTGAACAGCTTTCCGTAGCCGAGCGGCACGTGGATCCAGATATTGGAGTCTTTCGGGCCGGCCTCGAGCAGCAGCACGCTGTGCTTGCCGCTCGCCGACAGGCGGTTGGCGAGCACGCAGCCGGCGGAGCCGGCACCGACGATGATGTAGTCGAACTCAGGATCTGACGGTGTGAGGGCGGAATTTGCGTTCATTCGCTACTGTTCTTCTTGTTGGTGTGGGCGTTTCCGTGTCGTGATTAGCACAATCATGCGCGCACACGCAGCGCTTCGACCAGCGACTTGAACGCACGGGCATATTCCGCGCCTGCCCTTGCGATATCGGCGCGTCCGGCGCAGGCGACCGCCGCCTCCGTCACGGCGCCGAGCAGCAGGCGCGCCAGCGGCTCGACCGGCTGCTTTGCGATCAGGCCAGCCTCCATCGCCACCGCGAGCGCGCGCGGCATCTTGCCGCCAAAATGCTGCGCATCGATCTCGCGCCAGCGCTCCCAGCCGAGCACGGCCGGGCCGTCGCGCAGGATGATCTGCCCGGTCGGGCCTTTGGCGGTCGCGGCAAAATAATGCTGGGTGCCGGCGACCATCGCAGCCAGCACGTCCTTCTCGGCCCGCGCGGCGCTGTCGATCTCGACCACGAGATCGCGCGAGACGAGGTCGAACACCGCTTCGAATACCGCCTCCTTGGTCTTGAAGTGATGATAGACCGCGCCCTTGGCGATGCGGGCCCCTTCGGCGATCTCGTCCATCGTCGTCGCGGCAAAGCCTTGCGCCCCGAACAACCGGCGCGCCGCCGTCAGGATCGCCTCCGTCGTCGCCGCTCGCCGCTCTGCCTGTTTCGCCATGGGTCTGGTCTATCGCGTGATGGGTTGAAGCGAGTGGGGCCACCAGCCGCGCTCTTTCCGTTCCCTCTCCCCTGCGGGGGGAGGGAACGCACCTCCGTCGGCGCGCTAGCAGAGCCTCATCTCGTCAATCTCGTCTAATCCAATTCGCCTCACGCGGCCAGTTGACTTTTCGACTACCGGTCGGTATTTACCGACTAACAGTCGGTTTTAATTGTGAGGACCACCATGCCGAGCCGTGACATCGTCGAAGCTTTCGCGAAGCACCTGGAGGACGGAGACTTTATCGGCGCGATCGAGCAATTCTGCACGCCCGATGCCGTGACCTACGAGAACAACACCGCGCCAACGATCGGCCGCGACAAGCTCGTCGCCAAGGAGCGCGCCGTGCTGGCGGCGAGCAAGGAGGTCAAGGCGGTCCGCGTCGGCCCGAGCCTAATCGACGGCGACCACGTCGCGACGCGCTGGAGCTTCAGCTTTACCAACGCTGAGGGCGTCACGCGGACGCTGGACGAGATCGCATGGCAGACCTGGCAAGGCGACAAGCTGGTCGAGGAGCGGTTCTATTACGATCCGAAGCAGTTGGGGCGGTGACGCGCTGAAGCTGCTCGACCCGGAGCATCGGGCGACCTGCGCGGCCTAGGGGCCAATACTCGTAAATGTGGGGAGGTCGGCTTTTGGCGGTGAAGCCGACTTACGCCGGCAACCCCGACACTTCCCTTTTGACCCGCAACGGACTTGACACAAGCTGGTGTCGAGCGCCTTGTTCCCGACGGTAAAACCTGCTTGTTGAACGCCATGGGCACCGTTCGCAACGTCGAGGGCGATTTTCCCCAAGGTGGGGGCGAAGCTGCCGCACTCATTAGGTCTCTTGACTGGTCTGCCACCAGCTTGGGGCCAATCGCGGACTGGCCTGCGCACCTCAAGAGCGCAGTCAGCCTTATGCTGCCGGCCAAAGCACAGATAGTGCTGTTCTGGGGGCCGGAGTTTGTGGCGCTATACAATGACGCCTATGCACCAACGATCGGTCAGAAGCACCCAACGGCTCTTGGACGGCCTGCACGCGAGAATTGGGCCGAGCTGTGGGATGATTTAGAACCGCTACTTAGAGGCGTCCTCAATACCGGCGAAACTGTCTTCGCCAAGGATCGTCCCTTTTATATCGAGCGCCACGGTTACCCGGAGACTGTTTACTTCGACATTTCCTATTCTCCGATACAGGACGAATTAGGTGAAATTGGCGGTGTTCTTTGCATCGTCAGTGAGACAACCGAGCGTGTAGTTGCGCAAGAGCGCCAACGATTGCTCGCGCGGGAAGCTAACCACCGCGTGAAGAACATGTTCGCCGTCTTCCACGGCATCATAAATCTGAGTGCTCGATCAGCGCGAACGCCGCAGGAAATGGCTCAATCGCTACGAGGCCGCCTGAACGCTCTCATGCAGGCCAAGGATCTCATCCGTCCCGGGATTATGGGTACGGAGGCGCATAGCGAGCGAACGACGGTGGGAGACGTCGTGCAAACGGTATTGCGGCCGTACGAAGATGATGCGTCTCGCGAACGCATCGTTTTGAGAGGACCTAATGTGCCCGTGGGTGCGATGGCAGTGACAAGTCTCGCTCTCGCCCTGCATGAAACAACGACGAATGCGGCCAAATACGGCGCGCTATCGGAGCCGACTGGTTCGGTCAGCATCACATGGGAGATGCATGGAGGGGATTTCCATCTTGAATGGGAGGAGACAGGCGGCCCCGCGATTGTCGCCCCACCGTCAGCTAAAGGGTTTGGTAGCGTGCTTGCAGAGCGCAGCATTGCTGATCAGCTCGGCGGCAAGGTTGAGCATGATTGGCTGCCGAGCGGGCTCAGGTTGAGGGTTTCGGTTCCTTTGGATCGTCTTGCAGTCTGAGGCTGTGCCCGGCGGCAGCTTTTTGCGAGAAGCGTCCATTGAGGTCCTGTTTCGTAGCAACTCAAGCGGCACCATCAAATGACCGCTCGTGGCCCCCTAGCCGACTCGGTCGGCCGAACTAAACCCGTCCGCCCCCGAGGGCAGAGCAGACGAGGCTGCCCTTCATAGGCCTATCGCATGAATAGACGCCCCCGGCCCTCGCCTCAAACCGCATCCGCCCGCAGCAGCGTGTCCACCGTGATCGTGCCACGCGCGCGGGAGACGCAGGCGCAGATCTTCTCGTTGCTTTGCTTCTGGTGGTCGCTGAAGAAGACGTCGCGATGGTCGATCTCGCCGTCGACTTCGACGACGTCGATGGCGCAGAGGCCGCATTCGCCGCGCTTGCAGTCGTACATCACCTCGTGACCGCTGGCGTTGAGGACATCAAGCATCGAACGCTCGCGCGGGATTTCGAGCTCGACATTGGAGCCTTTCAGGCGCACGCGAAAGGTCTCGGTCGGCAGCGTGCCGCTGGAGCCAAAGGTCTCGTAGCGGAGATCGGGGAGCGCATGGCCGGCACCGATCCAGGCGTGGCGTGCGGCATCGAGCATCCGCATCGGGCCGCAGAATAGCGTCAACGTGCTCTTCGGCAATGAGGCAAACAGCGTGTCGAGGTCGAGCCGCTGGCCTTCATCGCTGGCATGGACGACCAGGCGGTCACCGAGCAGGCTCGAGAGATCATCGAGATAGGCGGCATCGGCGCGCCCTCGCACGGCATAGTGCAGCGTGACATCGGCGCCGCGGCGCGCCAGCGCCTGCGCGGCGCCGAGAATCGGGGTGATGCCGATGCCGCCGGCAATCAGGCAATAGTTTTCGCGCGTCCAGTCGACCGCGAGCAGTGACGACGGCCGTGTGATGTCGAGCCGCGCGCCCGGTGCGAGCTGCCACATGTAGCGCGAGCCGCCGCGGGAATCATCGGCGCGGCGCACCGCGATGCGCAGGCCCCGCGAGGAGGCCTCGCCAACCAGCGAATAGGACCGCGTCTCGGGCTGCCCGTCGATGGTGACGCTGACATTGATGTGGCTGCCGACCGGATAGGCGGCGCCGTCGAATTGGTCCGGCCGGATCAGGAATTCGCGGATGCCGGGGACAAGATCGCGCGTCGAGACGAGCGCGGCCGGAATCCAGGTTTCGATGAAGCGCATGGTGCCCTCAATCGGTTGCGGTCTTGATCAGCGCGAGCGCCGGCAAGAGGTCGAGATGGGTGCGGTTGCGCAACGCAAGCCGCAGGTTTCGCACGGCGAGCCGCGCGTGCTCGCGCATCACGGCCTCCGCGCGCGCACCCTCGCGGTTCTCGATGGCGTCGATCACGACGCGGTGGTGCTCCTGGCCGATGATCAGGATCTGCTGCGCCTCTGGCAGAGCTGACTGCGCCATCACAAAACCGCTGGGCGAGGCAAACGGTAACGCCGAGGCACGGTCGATCTGGCGGACCAGCGGCGGGCTGCGCGACAATTCGGTGAGCAGCGCGTGGAAGCGCGCGTTCAGCGCGACATAGGACGAGAAAGCCTCGATCGAGATCGGTACCTGTCGCAGCAATTCGTCGATCGCGGCAAGGCACTCTTTCAGCGGATCGAGCTCGCGCGCGGAGACGCCGCGCTCGGCGGCAAAGCGCGCGGCGAGGCCTTCCAGTGTGCCGCGCAGCTCGATGGAATCGGAGATGTCGCGCTCGGAGAACGCCTTGACCATGAAGCCGCCGGAGGGGATCGCCTCCAGAAGGCCCTCCTCCTCCAGCCGCACCAGCGCCATGCGCACCGGGGTGCGCGAGGCGCCGGTGGTCTCCACCGCCTGAAGCTCGGAGATACGCTCGCCCGGGCGCAGCGCGCCCGACAGGATCTGGTCGCGCAACGCGAGCTGCGCCTTCACGGTCTGCGAGACGGAGCGGTCGACCTCACGCTCGGGCGCTGCTTTCACCTGGATTACTCCGCGGCCTGGAGGTGTGTTGGCGCGTTTTCCTTCGCGACCATCTTGTCGATCAGCTTGCGCGTCCACATCGCGCCGGCGTCGATGTTGAGATTGTAGAAGATGCGATCGGGGTTCTCGTCCATCGCGCGCTGCTGCGCTTCGAGGATCAACTCGTCCTCGCGGAAGATGCCGGAAACGCCTTCGCGGATCTCGCTGGTGATGCGCTGCTCGCCGAGCTGATAGTTGCGCACGAACGCCCAGAAATAGTGGCAGGTCTTCTCGGTCTCGGGCGTGATGGTGTTGAGCACAAAACCGTTGACGCCCTGCGAGCGGTCGCCTTCGGGCGCGCCGGTGCCTGTCGGCGCCACGCCGACGTCGATCGCGATGGTGCACGGGGCTTCGAAGCGGATGATCTGCCAGCGGTCAACGAGGCCGGGCTTGCCGAGTTGCTTGGCCCAGAACGGCGGCGCCTCGATGCCGCGCATCCAGCGCGTCACCGTTACCGTCTTCTCGCCATGGGTGACATCGAACGGCGCTTCCGCAACCGCATCATTGCCGATGGAGGAGCCGTGCACAAACGTCTCGTGGGTGAGATCCATGAGATTGTCGAGCACGAGGCGGTAGTCGCAATTGACGCGGATGGTCTTGCCGTCGCCGGCCCAGGCCGGATCGTGATTCCAGTGCATGTCGGGCACGAGCGCGGGATCGGCCAGCGCAGGGTCGCCCATCCAGAGCCAGATGTAGCGGTGACGCTCGACCACGGGATAGGCGCGCACGCAGGCCGAGGGGTTGATGGTCTCCTGCGAGGGCATGAAGGTGCAGCGGCCTTGCGCGTTGTATTTCAGGCCGTGATAGCCGCAGACGACGGTGTCGCCTTCGAGCCTGCCCTTGGACAGCGGCACCAGGCGGTGCCAGCAGGCGTCCTCCAGCGCAGTCACCGCGCCATCGGCCTTGCGGTACATCACGATGTGCTTGCCGCAGATCGTCCGCGGCAACAGCGCCGGCTTCACCTCCGCGTCCCAGGCGGCGGCGTACCAGGCGTTGAAGGGGAAGGGTTTTGTCACCGGCGATCTCCCAGGGCTTATGTATGCGTTATGTATACAATAGCGGAGGGGCGGAATCATTCAAGGTCAAAAATGCCGTACTTAAATACCATTTCTGGAGATCATGTATACATATCTAATCGCGGTCATTCCCCGCGAAAGCGGGGAATCCAGTACTCCGCGGCAGACATTGGGTTCACACACTTCCGCCGCGGCGTACTGGATCACCCGCTTTCGCGGGTGATGACACCTATTGATGCGGCGAGCCTGGAGAGGCAGTGACAGCGGCGCTCGGCTCGGCCGCTTACGCCCCGAACACCTTCGCCAGCCCCGCCTGTGCTTCCTGCTGAATCCGCTTCAGGTGCTCGGTGCTGCGAAAACTCTCGGCGTAGATCTTGTAGACGTCCTCCGTCCCTGACGGCCTCGCCGCGAACCAGCCGAAATCGGTCTCGACTTTGATGCCGCCGAACGGCTGGCCGTTGCCGGGCGCCTTGCTCAGCGTCGCGCGGACGGGATCGCCGGCGAGGTCCTTGAGGCCAAGCTGCTCGGGCGTGACGGATTTCAAAATGTTCTTCTGCGGCGTCGTGGCGGCGACGTCGATACGCGCATAGTGCGGCACGCCGAGCTCGGCGGTGAGATCATTAAACAGCTGGCTCGGATCGCGGCCGGTCTTGGCCATGATCTCGGCGGCGAGCAGGCCGAGGATGATGCCGTCCTTGTCGGTGGTCCACACCGTGCCGTCGCGGCGCAGGAACGAGGCCCCTGCACTCTCCTCGCCGCCGAAGCCAAAGCTGCCCGTGAGGAGCCCGTCGACAAACCATTTGAAACCGACGGGGGTCTCGACCAGCTTGCGGCCGAGCTTCTTGGCGACACGGTCGATGATCGAGCTCGACACCACGGTCTTGCCGATCGCGGCGTCCTTGCCCCAGTTCGGCCGGTGCGCGAACAGATAGGAGATCGCGGTCGCCAGATAATGGTTCGGATTCATCAACCCGCCGGTGCGCGTCACGATGCCGTGGCGATCGGCGTCGGTGTCGTTGGCGAAGGCGACGTCGAAGCGATCGCGCATCGCGATCAGGCTCGCCATCGCGTAAGGAGAGGAGCAGTCCATGCGGATCTTGCCGTCCCAGTCGACGGTCATGAAACGGAAGGTCGGGTCGATCGCCTCGTTCACGACGGTGGCCTTCAGGCCATAGCGCTCGATGATCGGATGCCAGTAATGCACGGCGGCGCCGCCGAGCGGGTCGATGCCGATATTGATGCCGGCGGATTTGACCAGCTCGAGATCGACGACATTGCCGAGATCGGCAACATAAGGCGTGATGTAGTCGTAGGCGTGAACGGTCGACGACTTCAACGCCCTGGCATAGTCGATGCGCTTCACGCTCCTCAGGCCGTCGGCGAGATAGGCGTTGGCGCGCTTCTCGATGACGGAGGTCGCGTCGGTGTCGGCCGGGCCGCCGTGCGGCGGATTGTATTTGTAGCCGCCGTCCTCCGGCGGATTGTGCGAGGGCGTGACGACGACGCCGTCGGCGAGCCCTGACGTGCGGCCCTTGTTGTAGGTCAGGATCGCGTGCGAGATCACAGGCGTCGGCGTATAGCCGCCGTCCTTGTCGATCATGACATCGACGCCGTTGGCCGCGAACACCTCCACCGCGCTGGCGAGCGCCGGCTCGGCCAAGGCATGGGTGTCGATGCCGATGAAGAGCGGCCCGGTCAGCCCCTTCTCTTTTCTGTAGTCACAGATGGCCTGCGTGGTCGCGAGGATGTGGCCCTCGTTGAAGGAGTTCTTCAGCGAGGTGCCGCGATGGCCGGAGGTGCCGAACGCAACCCGCTGCGCCGGGTCCGCCGCGTCCGGCTTGCCCGCGAAATAGGCCGTCACGAGCCGCGGAATGTTGGCGAGCGCGTCCGGCGAAACCAGCTTGCCCGCCGCGGGATGAACATCAGCCACTGGGAATATCCTCGTCCTGTCGTACAGAGATTGCGGGATACCATAGCATCGGCTGGCCCCGCGCCAAACCACAACACGCGCGACGGGGTGGCCGTTCCTGAGATCGTGCTATGGTCTTCCTTTAATCAGACCTTTTCGAGTCGGCGCATGACACGGCTTCACTGGCTCTCGTTCATTCTGATCGCCTGCCTCGCCGTGGGCCTTGCCCTGGCCTATGCGCCGGCGCGCGCCGCGCAGTTCTACACCGAGGATCTGCGCATCCCGATGGCGGAAGCCGGGCCGCGGGGGCTGGAGGCGTTTCTGGTCCGCCCGGCCGAGAGCAAGCGCTATCCGCTCGCGCTGCTCAGCCATGGCACGCCGCGCAGCTTTGCCGACCGCGCGGCGATGTCGGCCCACACATACTACGGCATCGCGCTGGAATATGCCCGGCGCGGTTTTGCCGCTCTGATCGTGATGCGGCGCGGCTACGGCACCTCGCCCGGCGGGCGTATCGACAGCGTCGGCGGCTGCGTCAGCGCCGCCTATCTGCCGGCGGCCGCGATTGCGGTCGCGGATTTACGCGCGGCGATCGATGCGATGTCGCGCCGGGCCGACGTCACCACGACAGGCATGATCGCAGCCGGCCATTCCGCCGGCGGGCTCGCCACTGTCGCGCTGACCGCGCAGCCGCCGCCCGGCCTCGTCGCCGCGATCAGCTTCGCCGGCGGCCGCGGCTCGCGTGACGATGACGAAGACGTCTGCAACGAGGATGGGCTGGTGCAGGCCTTCGCCAGCTTCGGCAAGACCTCGCGGGTGCCGATGCTGTGGGTCTACGCGACCAACGATCTGTATTTTGGCCCTGATCTGGCGGGCCGCCTCCATGCCGCCTTTCGCGCCGGCGGCGGCAGCGCGAAATTCGTCTCGGCGCCGCCTTACGGCGACGACGGTCACTATCTCTATTCCGTCGCGGGCCGCCCGCAATGGACGCCTTATCTCGACGGCTTCCTGCGCGAGCGCGGGCTCGCCCACGACATTCTGAGCCCGCCCGATCCGCTGCCGCCGCCGAGCCATTTCAGTGACGCGGCGAAAGCCGAGTTCGCGCGCTATCTCGCCAGCACCGCGCCGCACAAGGCTTTTGCGGTGTCGCCCAATGGCGGTTACGGCTGGCGCTCGGGGCGCAACACGGTGGACGATGCGCAACGCGATTCGCTCGCGGCCTGCATGAAATGGTCGCCGACCTGCACGCTCTACGCGGTCGACGATCAGCTCGCGGGGACGACGCGACAAATCACCACGGATCAAAGCGCCCGCACACGATAGGTGCGCGGGCGATCAGGTCTTTCGAGAGCTGAGATCAGAGCCGCTCGCTGAGCGCGAGCTTGTAGCCGACACCGGTGACGGTGGCGATGACAGGCGTGCCGCTGCCGACGAGCTTGCGGCGCAACCGCGCCACCAGCGCATCGACCGTGCGGATGTCGACCTCGGCCTGGCGGTTGCTGACGACCTCGATCAGATAGTCGCGGCTGAGCGGCCGTCCGTCCGCACCGACGAGCGCGGCGAGAAGATCGAACTCGGCGCGCGTCAGCGCCACCGGCTTGCCGTCGCTGCCGAGCAGCTCGCGCCGCGTCAGGTCGATGATCCAGTCGCCGAAAGCGATCGAATTGTGGTTGCGCGCCGCCTTGCGGTCGATCGAGCGGCGCCGCAGCACGCTGCGCGCACGCGCCAGCAGCTCGCGCAGATTAATCGGCTTGGTGACGTAATGGTCGCCGGCGATCTCGAGACCGAGGATGCGGTCGACGTCGGTGTCGCGGCGGGTCACGAAGATGATGCCCGCATTGCTGGTCGCCTGGATCTCCTTGGCGAGCTCGAAGCCGTCGCCGTCGGGCAACTGCACGTCGAGGAAGACGAGGTCGGTGCGCGCGCGCAACGCCTGGCGACATTCCGCGCAGGTACCGGCGCCGACCACGTCGAAATTGTTCTCGCTGAAGTAACCGACCAGCATCGTCCGGGTCACGGGATCGTCTTCGACCACGATCAATCGCTCGCGCCCAATAGGACGCAATTCCTGAAGTGCGGAATCAGCCACGATGTTGGATGTCCTGTGTGCCTGCGACCCGGCTCGAAAATTCGAGTCGCTGCGTGATGCGTTGTCTTGTGAACGAACATTCACGGCTTATTCGAGCCCCCGAAATTGCCTGCCGGAATACTAGGCGTCTTGTGTCGCCCAAACAATATAGGTCACGGTATTGAAGCATTAACTATGAATTGCCCCACACTTCTCACTGAGCGCATCGATGTGCGGACCTGGCGCGCGCGACCCGCTTCGGCCGCGCCCGGCCCCAACAATCCCGCTGGTCCGAAACCGGATTCAACCGCTGGTTAACGTAAAGAAAGGCTTCCGCTTCGGTTTGTCCGGCACCGCCTCTATGCTTTCGCATCGCAAGCGCGAGAGAAACACGAGACCACGGAGCAGGCGTGATGCAGGGGCAGGCCCGGTTGGCTGCCGGTCGGGCCGACGGAGGCGCAACGCCCTTCGGTCGCTCGCATAGCCTCGACTTCCTGCGCGGCCTCGCCATCGTCGGCGTGATGGCGATCCACGTCTCGCAATCTTTTCCATCAAATATTCACGTCGTCGACTACGCCTTCATGTGCGGCTGGACCGGCGTCAACGTGTTCTACTTCGTCAGCGCCATGACGATGTGCCTGATGTGGACGCAGCGCACCGAAGCGAACCCGACGCGCAAATTCTACATCCGCCGTGCCTTGCGCATCGCGCCGCTGTTCTGGCTCGCGATCCCGGTTTACCTCGCCATCAACGGCACGGGACCGAGCACCAACGCACCGAACGGAATCGAGCCGCTCCAGGTGATCCTGACTGCGACGTTCCTGCACGGCTTCTGGCCCGACAGCGTCAACAGCGTCGTGCCGGGCGACTGGTCGATCGCGGCCGAGATGATGTTCTATCTCGTCTTCCCGTTCGTGATCACCGCATTCGGATCGCGCCGTCATCTCTACCTCGCACTCGCGATCGTACTGCACCTCGTCAATGTCTGCCTGTTCAAGCCGTGGGCGTTCGCGCTGTTCTCGGCCTATTACGGGCCCGGCCACGAGGCGTTCGTCTGGAACGCGCTGCACATCAGCTTCCTGAACCAGTTGCCGGTCTTCCTGGTCGGCTGCGCGCTGTTCTTTGCGCTGCGCGACGGCTTTGCGAAGTCTGACGCTGCGATCCTCGCAGGCTTCATCGCGCTGTCCTTTGTCGCCAACCGCGCGACCGGATCGCACGAGTTCAACTATCTCGTGATCAACCTCGTGCTCGGCGGGATGGTGTTCTGGTGCATCCGCCTTGCGATCCGCCTGCAACCGATCGAGGCGCTCGGCCGCAACTCCTATTCGATGTACCTGTCGCATTTCGCGGTGATCTTCGGCCTGCGCCAGATCTGGCCGTTCGCAGACGGGCTGGCATCGCTGCTGCTCGCCTATGTCGTCACCGCAGCGCTGAGCTATCTGGTCGCGCGCGCGACCTGGCACCTGGTCGAGCGGCACGCGCAGGATCTGGCCCATCGCCTGACCGCTTCGGCGACCAAGGCGGCACGCGCAGAGCCCGTCACCGCCGCACGCGTGGCACTGGACGGCCGCAGCGCCGGCGCGTGAACGGCTTCAGGACGTTCCCACCTCGATCCGGAACGACAACTGCTCCTCTGACCCGGGTGCGATGTGCATCAGGCCCGGCTTGTCGCCGAATTCGCCGTCGAAGTCCTTGGGGCTGGCGTAGCCGCGCCAGGGTTCGATGCAGAGGAACGGCGCGCCTGTGGGTTTCGACCAGACACCGAGCTCGCGAAAGCCGCGCCAGGACATTTTCAGCCAGGGCCCGGTGCCATCCGTGGCGGCATAGCGGACCCCATGGCTGTTGACGGGATCGAGGATGACGGCGTCGTTGCTGAACAGGGTTTCCGACAGAGGAAGCACTGTGCCTCGGACAGGGCTCGGATCCGTTGCTGCGAGCAGGAGTCCGCCCTCGACACGGCGAACCGGAGACGGCTCCTCGTTCGTGAACGTCAGCGCGTAGCTCTGCTTCGGCACGCCAGCCTGAAGCGGCCAGTTGAACGCGGGATGGCCTCCGAGCGACGCGGGCAATGTCTCATTTCCGGTGTTGGTGACCGTGAGCGAGAGATCGAGACCGGACTCGTCGAGCGCGTAGGCCGCCGTCAGCCGAAACGCGAACGGATAGAGCGCGCGCGTCGCCTCGCTGTCCTCGAGCACGAGCGTGCAACGGCTCTCGCCACGCTCCGCCCAGACAAAACGGCTGTCGCGCGCAAAGCCGTGCTGGGTCATCCGGTAGGTCTTGCCCCCGTACCGCATTTCGTCATTGGCGAGACGCCCGACGATCGGAAACAGCAGCGGCGCATGGCGCGCCCAGGCGGGACCTGCCTGCCAGACGAATTCGGTGCCGTCCTTATGCTTGAGCGAGCACATCTCGGCGCCGTGCGCCTTGATGGTCGCGGTGACCGAGCCGAAACGGATCGTGTGGGTGTCGTCGGTCATGGCAGTCTCCATCACGGCAGGTGCGCCTGGATCATATCGTATCAGAAACGATTTCGCCCGCCTCACGATGAGGCGGGCGATGATCAGCTCGGTATGATCCGTCAGGCTTGGGACCCTAAGCCTGGGACGACCGTCCCACGCTTTCATAAACAAAGCCGGCCGCGGCCATCTCTTCGGGGCGGTAGATATTGCGGAGGTCGACGACGATGGGCTGCGCCATGATCGCCTTCAGCCGGTCGAGATCGAGCGCGCGGAACTGCACCCATTCGGTGACGATGACCAGCGCATCGGCGCCTTGCGCGCAGGAATAGGCGTCCTCGCAATAGGCGATGTTGGGCAGCTCGCCCTTGGCCTGCTCCATGCCGACCGGATCGAACGCCTTCACCTTCGCGCCCATGTCGAGGAGGCCTGTCACCAGCGGAATCGACGGCGCATCGCGCATGTCGTCGGTGTCGGGCTTGAAGGTGAGACCGAGCACGGCGATGGTCTTGCCGCGCAAGCTACCGCCGAGCGCCTGGCTCACCTTCCGCGCCATCGCGCGCTTGCGGTTCTCGTTGACCGCGAGCACGGATTCGACGATGCGCAAGGAGACATCGTAGTCCTGCGCGATCTTGATCAGCGCCTTGGTGTCCTTCGGAAAGCAGGAGCCGCCGAAGCCCGGACCGGCGTGCAGGAATTTGGTGCCGATGCGGTTGTCCAGGCCAATGCCGCGCGCGACCTCCTGGACATTGGCGCCGACCTTTTCGGAGAGGTCCGCGATCTCATTGATGAAGGTGATCTTGGTCGCGAGGAACGCGTTCGCGGCGTATTTGATCATCTCGGCGGTGCGGCGCGCGGTGAACATCAGCGGCGCCTGGTTCAGCGACAACGGACGGTAGATGTCGCCCATCACCTTGCGGCCACGCTCGTCAGACGTACCGACGACGACGCGATCGGGGAACTTGAAGTCGCGGATCGCCGCGCCCTCGCGCAGGAATTCCGGATTGGAAGCGACGACGACGTCGGCCTTGGGATTGGCTTCGCGGATGATGCGCTCGACCTCGTCACCGGTGCCGACCGGCACGGTCGACTTCGTCACGACGACGGTGAAGCCGGACAGCGACTGCGCGATCTCCTTGGCGGCGGCGTAGACGTAGGAGAGATCGGCATGGCCATCGCCGCGACGCGAAGGCGTGCCGACGGCGATGAACACGGCATCAGCATCCGCGACCGGCTTTGACAAGTCGGTGGCGAAACTCAGGCGCTTGGCCTTGACGTTGGTCGCGACCAGCTCGTCGAGCCCTGGCTCGTAGATCGGAATCTCGCCGCGATGAAGCGCCGCGATCTTCTTCTCGTCCTTGTCGACACAAATGACGTCGTGACCGAAATCAGCAAAGCAGGCTCCGGACACCAGTCCCACATAACCCGTGCCGATCATCGCGATTCGCATGAAAAACTCTTTCCGTTGACGACGGATGTTCCACTGAACACCCTAGACCATTTCTCTATCCGGCCGCACGCCCAACATTAGGGCAAGCTGCTTCGCAAGCCGAACAAACCTTAACCGTCGCCACCCGAATTTTTCTCGTGTCTTGCCGATCGCTTCGGCGATCACACGCCATGGTACATTCGATACCATTCGACGAACCGCGCGAGGCCTTCCGCAATTGGCGTCGACGGCGCGAAACCGACGTCGCGCTGGAGAGCGGAAATGTCGGCGCGCGTCTCCAGGACGTCGCCGGCCTGCATCGGCAGCAGCTTGCGGATCGCAGGCTTGCCGATGATTTTCTCGAGCGTCTCGACGAACTCGAGCAGCTTGACCGACCTGTTGTTGCCGATGTTGTAGACGCGATACGGCGCATAGCTCGACGAATTTTCAGGCCGCTCCGCGTTCCACGCGGGATTCGGAACTGCGGGCCGATCGAGGGTGCGGATCACGCCCTCGACGATGTCGTCAACATAGGTGAAGTCGCGCCACATGTCGCCATGATTGAAAATCTTGATCGGCTCATTCGCGAAGATCGCGCGCGTGAACAGATAGGCGGCCATGTCCGGCCGGCCCCACGGACCGTAGACGGTGAAGAAGCGAAGACCGGTCACCGGCAGCTTGTGAACATGCGCAAAGGTGTGCGCCATCAACTCGTTGGCCTTCTTGCTCGCAGCGTAGAGGCTGACCGGATGATTCACCGATTGCTCGGTCGAATACGGCAGGGTGCGATTGGCGCCATAGACCGAGCTCGACGAGGCGTAGACGAGGTGCGTCAGACCATGGCGCCGGCCGGCCTCGAGCACGGTGACAAAGCCGTCACAATTGGCACGGATGCTGGTGATGGGATCGTCGATCGAGGCGCGGACGCCCGGCTGCGCCGCAAGGTGGACCACCCGATCGGGCGCGACGCCATCGAATACGCGGATCACCGCGGCAAAATCGGCAAGGTCGATCTCGTGGAAGCTGAAACCCGGAAGGTGCCTGAGCTTTTCGAGGCGCGCACGCTTCAGCGCAGGATCGTAGTAAGGCGTGAACGCATCGATACCAACGACCTGTTCGCCACGCGCCAACAGCCGTTCACAGACATGCATTCCGATAAAGCCGGCAGCGCCGGTCACGATCACTGGTCGCAAAGTTGTCATCTCGTTCATTCCGCGAATGCAATGCCAGACCAGGACATGAGAGGCAAGGTTGACGATGACGACATCATCGATTGAGGCTTGTCCATGTAAGCGCATCGAAATGTGTAGGAAACATGATGGCATCATGCATCTACGCATGCTATCCGCCTGCGAGGATGCTCGGACGATAGCGCTGCATGTGCTAGAGATTATATCGACCGTACATTCCGCGCGGATGCCCAGTCTTGAGGCATTGTTCGCGCAAGACACGCGCAAAGAAAAAGATCGGCTTTGAAACTCTCCATCAACGGCAGGTTCCTGACACAATCGCTGACGGGCGTGCAACGCTATGCCGCCGAGATCGTCAAAGCGATGGACCGCCTGCTCACGAGCGGCAAGGCGGCACAGCAACTCCTGGATGCGGAGTGGCAGATTCTGGTTCCGCCGGATGCACAAACGCTCGCCGGTCTTGGCCGCATCAAGGTCAGGCAAGTCGGAACTTTGCGCGGGCACGCGTGGGATCAGATCGATCTGGCGCGCGCGGCCGCCGGCACGCGCCTCGTCAGCCTCGCCAATTCCGGTCCAGTGCTCCACCGCGACCATCTCGTCGTGATTCATGATGCGCAAGTGTTCAAGCGGCCGGACTTCTTCGGCTGGCGATATCTCGCCTTGCATCGATCGCTCGGCCATTTGCTGGCACGCACGGCAACCATTGCAACGGTTTCGACGTTTTCACGCAACGAACTTGCCGACGTGCTCTCGCTGGATCCCGGATCGATCCCCATCGTTCCAAACAGTGCAGAGCACTACGCGTCGGTCGAGCCCGATTTCTCGATTATCGAGTCCCTGCGCCTCGAACCCTACCGCTTCTTCCTCTTTGTCGGCTCGATGACGAAGAACAAGAATGTGGACACCGCCATTCGTGCGGCCGAGCGGCTCGGCCGCACGGATGTTCCGCTGATCGTGGTCGGAGGCGACAACAGCAAGGTCTTTGGCGGCGGTGCGACCGAGCCGAAAGCCGGAATCGTCATCGCCGGCCGCCTCAAGGACGAAGAAGTCGCCGCGCTGTTCGCCCGGGCTGCAGCTTTCGTCTTTCCGAGCCTCTACGAGGGCTTCGGCATCCCGCCCCTGGAGGCGATGTACTTCGCCTGCCCGGTCATTGCGAGTTCCGCCGAAGCCGTTCGCGAGACTTGTGCTGACGCCGCCGTCTATTTCGACCCGCTCAACCCCGGCGAGCTATCGGCACGGATGCACGAAAGAATCGATCTCGGCAGGATTTCACCGGCGGAACAAGAGAAGCAGCGGGAGCGGCTCGCGACATATTCGTGGACCAAATCGGCCGCCGCCATGCTCGATGTGCTCGCCAAATCGGCTCCGCGGGCCACATCCGGCGGAGCGGCACAATGACGCGGCCCAAATATTGCTGCTTGGAGACGCCACGCTTGGTCTCAACAAGACAAGGAAGGATCGACGGTTGTCCAGCGGCCTGAAGGTTCTGCATGTCGCCGAAACGGTGAGAGGCGGCATCGCAACCTACCTCAACGAGCTTCATCCGCATCAGAGCGCGAGCTTCGGACGCGGCAACGTCAGCTATGTCGTTCCGTCCGACCATCGCGACGACCTGGTCAACATCGAGGATGAGGCCGTCACCACCTTCCCGCGCGACGGCCGCAACGCTGTCGGCCTGTTTGCCATGTTGTCCGCAACCATGCGCGCGGTCCGGCAGCAGCGGCCAGACATCATTCACCTGCATTCGTCGTTCGCCGGGCTCGTGGTGCGGCCGGTGCTGTGGCTGACCTACCGGCGCTCGCGCATTGTCTATTGCCCGCACGGATGGGCCTTCGGCCGCGAGACCGGCCGTCTCAGCCGCGCCGTCACCGAGTTTACCGAACTTCTGCTGTCGAAGCTGGCCCATCGCATCATCTGCATCTCGGAGAGCGAACGGGTCGATGCAAAGCGGGTCGGAATTGCGGCAAAACGCCTCGTCCTCGTGCACAACGGGATTTCCAGGCAGCGACCCGCGCTCGACACGCGCGGTGAGGCGCCGTGGCAGTCGGGGAAGATCAAGATCCTGTTCATCGGACGCCTCGACCGCCAGAAGGGATATGACCTCCTGATCGAGGCGGCGCGCGCGCTCGGAGACACGCTGGATGTGCGCCTCATCGGCGCCTCGGTCGTCAGCAAATTCCAGAGAAGCGACCTGCCCTCCAACGTCTCGCTGCTGGGCTGGATGGACCGCAACCAGATCGAGGCCGAACTGGATCAGGCAGACATGGTGGCGATTCCGTCGCGCTGGGAGGCATTCGGGCTCGTCGCCATCGAAGCGATGCGGGCTGGCAAGCCGATCATCGCATTCCGCATCGGCGCCCTGCCGGAAATCGTCGAAGACGGCACCACGGGCGTGCTATGCGACGAAGTCTCGCCCGAACAGCTGGTCGAAGGATTCAAGCGCGCAACCAGGCTCGATCTGCCTGCGGTCGGCCGGGCCGGTTATGAGCGTTTCACCCGTCTCTACGACATCGAGCAGACCCATCGCAACCTGAGCCAGGTCTATGCCGACGTCCTGCAACTGGACGAAAGCGAGGCCGGCGAGGCGAAGCTGCAGTCCGATTTCTCGAACAATCTGCGACCGTAGAGACCTGTCGATCAGGCGATCCGGCGGGCGTCGCCCTGCGCCAGATCCGCATCGATGACGCGTTGATCGGAGAACGACCACGCGATCGCGAACATGACGGCCATCGCACAGATGAGAAAGCCGGCCGCGAACAGCCCGGTTTGCAACATTGTCTTCGCCTTCCCTTTCGTTCGCCCGACACCTAGCCGGATCGGGATTAGGAAGACCTTACGGACGCCAGCGTGACGCCAGCTTCCAAATCTAGGGGTTAACGGAGGTGGAATCCCGTCACAGAAAAATCAATGCAGATCCCGCCGGGCCACAGCCAAGCCCACCGCAAGACCCGCGAAAACACAACGCAGGGCACGCTCTGCTTCGAATTCGAGATCTGAAGTTTACGGCGCTGCCGCTGCGCGGAGATGCCGTCGAATGCACCGGTCGAGCTCGCGCGCTGCTCACTGGAGGAACCGAGGTCTCAATCGTGACATCGATCTGACACTGGCATGTCTATTTTGCGAGTTGCTTTGAAAAGAGCACATCTCGCACAAGATTTGACCACTCGATTGCACGTGTACGTATGTTCACAAGTTGCAAGAAGGTCACAGCCATGAGTGCTTTACCATATTCGCGAAGACGCAGCAGTGACTCAGTAGCTGGACAGTTGCTACGGTGATTCAGATTTTACGTGTGTGCGAGGGAATGACATTGGCTAATACCGAACAAACTCATTCGGATTTCGGGATTAGCCGGATTCTGGCTGTTGCTGCGATCAGCGTCTCCCTCACTGGCTGCGCGGGCTTCATTCCGTTAGACGCTCCCGATGCCGTGTCCACGCAAACAAATGCCGCGCTCGTCACCGAGCCGACCGCGCCGCTCGCCTATGCCCTGAT
The DNA here is from genome assembly GCF_049949285.1 of Bradyrhizobium ganzhouense. Classification (NCBI taxonomy): domain Bacteria; kingdom Pseudomonadati; phylum Pseudomonadota; class Alphaproteobacteria; order Hyphomicrobiales; family Nitrobacteraceae; genus Bradyrhizobium; species Bradyrhizobium ganzhouense. The sequence goes on along the minus strand of NZ_CP181318.1, from coordinate 2,358,121 downwards.
GCCGGCCAATCCGGCAGTGCTGCAGGCGACCAACGGTTTTACGGACAGCAACGGACTGGTCTTTTCGCGCCTCCCCGGCGGCAATTACCGCGACGTCACCATCGGCGTCGGCGACATCGTCACCGTCACCGTCTACGAAGCTCAGGCCGGCGGCCTGTTCATTCCGCGCGAAGCCGGCGTGAGGCCGGGCAACTTCGTCGACATCCCGCGCCAGCAGGTCGACCAGTCCGGCAACATCAACATCCCCTACGCCGGATCGGTCAAGGTCTCCGGCCTGACGCCGCGCGCCGTCTCGAACATCATCCGCGAACGCCTCAAGGATCGCGCCATCGATCCGCAGGCGGTCGTCAGCGTCGCAGAACAGCGCGGCAACCAGATCAGCGTGCTCGGCGAAGTCAACTCGCCGCAGCGCTTCCCGGTCGATCCGGGCGGCATCCGCCTGATGGGCGCGATCGCGCGCGCCGGCGGCCCCAAATATCCGTCGTACGAGAGCACGATCACGATCAAGCGCGAGGGTCGCACCTATAACGAGTCGATGTCCGCGGTCGTGCACCATCCGAACGAGGACGTGCTGCTCGCGCCGGGCGACGTCGTCTTCCTCACCCGCATTCCGAGAGTCTACATGGCGTTCGGCTCGACGCCGTCGCCGGGTTCGATCGGCGGCACCAACAACCGGCGCTTTACCTTCGAAAACGACAACATGTCGCTCGCGGAGGCACTCGCGAAGGCCGGCGGTCTCGACGGCGTGCGGGCGGATTCCAAGTCCATCTACGTCTATCGTTTCGAGCCGAAGCCGCTGCTGCAGCAGATCGGCATCGACGTGTCGCAGTTCCCGACCAAGACCGTTCCGGCCGTCTACAAGTTCGACATGAGCAAGCCGGACGGCTGGTTCCAGGCTGACTCGTTCAGGATGCGCGATCACGACGTGATCTCGGTCGCTGAATCGCCATCGACCGAATTTATCAAGCTCATGGCGCCGCTGGACGCAGCTTCAACGAACGCGTCGAACATCTCCAGCGTCGTGGTCAACTCCAAGTAACGGCCACGCTCGAGACTCTCTCTTGCCCGGATCTCGCCACTCGCGAAGGTCCGGGCAGGATGTCATGGCCCGCTTCTTGAATATCGTGTGACTATTTCGGCCTCATTCCGACGTGATCGTTCACGCCGTTTTGGGATCGAATGCGATTGCAGAGCCAGCTATTGCGTGGCAAGCGAGGTGCACCCCCGTCTACGATCAACGCATGAGGCGATCGTTGAAGATACTTATCGTGAACACCCTCTATCCTCCCGACATCATGGGCGGGGCAGAGGTATCAGTATCGCTGCTCGCAGAAGCCTTCATGCGCAACGGCCACCAGGTCGCCGTCGTCTGCCTGCAGAAGGCGGGCGATATCTCGGTCGGAGATCGCAACGGCATCCGCACCTACCGGGTGCAGATCGACAATATGTACTGGCCGTTTGGACAGACGCGAAAGCCGCCGCGGCTCGACCGACTGCGATGGCACCTACGGGATACCTGGAACAGGCGTGCAGCCAAGCGCTTTGCCGCGATTCTCGACACCGAGAAGCCTGACGTCGTCCACACGAACAATCTGACCGGATTCTCCGTGTCGCTGTGGGCGGAGGCCAAGCGTCGCAATATCCGTGTCGTCCATACGCTGCGCGACTACTCGCTCATCTGCAAACGCTCGACGCTGTTCAGCAAGGGCGACACGTGCAAGGAGCGGTGCCTGGCATGCAAGACGATGACCGTGCCATATCTCTACGCCTCGCGCATGGTCGATGCGGTCGTCTCCAACAGCCAGTACGTGCTGGACCGGCACCTGAAACCCGGCTTCTTCCCGGGCGTACCTCACAAGGTGATCTACAACATCGCGGACGCCAGCGCCGGACTTGCCCCGCCGTCTCCGGACGCCGACTTGACTTTCGGCTTCATCGGCCGGATTGAGCCCGAAAAAGGCATCGATGTCGTCCTTAAAGCAGTCTCTCTGCTCCCCGATTCGGGCTGGCAACTCAAAATCGCCGGAAAGGGCCTTGAAGCTTGCGTGAGAGAGCTGAAGGGACGGTATGATAATCCGAGGATCAAATGGCTTGGCTTCGTACAGTCGGCGGAATTCTACTCCGCCGTGGATGTTTGCCTAATTAGCTCGGTTTGGCCTGAGCCATTGCCGAGGACACTGATAGAAAGCATCAATGCCGGACGTGCGACCATTTGCTCAACCGCCGGCGGAATACCAGAAATCTCTCATTTCTCGACGACACTCGGCTCGTACGAGCCAAGTGACTTCCACAAACTCGCCGAACTGATGAAGCAGGCAATCAGTGAAGCACCAAGATGGAAGCAGACTTTTCCGCCTCGGCCTGACTTTGCAGCCAGCTTCACACCGGAAGCTGTCACCGGACAATATCTCGACGTTTATTTGGAAGGCACCTCGAACACCGATGGAGAAAGATGAGAAGGACTCTCGGGGTTCGTTCACAGATGTATATTGGATGAGATCCCTCCCATGAGGATATTGATCACATCGTCACTGTACCCGACACCGGGCGCACCGAAGGTGGTCGGCGGGGCCGAGATATTCGTGCGCCGCGTTGCCGAAGGCCTTTTGAAGAATGGCGATGAAGTTGAAGTCGTTCGCGCCGCCTCGCTGCCTGAACAGGCGATGGAGACGAGCAACGGCATCGACGTGTACTCGGCGCCGGTCGAGAACATCTACCGGCCCTTCACCGGACAGCGAAGCGCGCCTGCGCGCGGATTGTGGCACGCGACGGAGGACTGGCGTCAAAACGCTGAACTTGTGGCCAGCAGAATCAAGGCATTCAAGCCCGACGTGCTGCACTCGAACAACCTCTCGGGCCTCACCACGGCGGTATGGAAGACGGCGGCCGAGCTCAATGTGCCGGTGCTTCACACGCTGCACGACTACTACCTGACCTGCCCGCGGTGCTCTCGCTTCTCGAAGGGGAAGGCCTGCGAGCATACCTGCATGAGCTGCAGGCTGCTGACCATCAACCGCCGAAGCGCAACCAGATATCTGCGCGGCGTCGTTGGCGTGAGCCAGCGCATCCTCGACATCCATCTGGAGACGGGCTTGTTCGCCGATACAGAGCTGCGCAAGGTCATCCCTCACGCATCAACGGTGCCGGTCGCCGCGCCTTCGAAATATTCGGCGAGCCCCGTCCTGACCCTCGGCTTCATCGGCCGTGTGACCGAAGAAAAAGGCATCTACAATCTCGTCAGGGCGTTGGCCTATCTTCCCCACGACCGGGTGCGCCTCGTCATCGCGGGCGTCGCAGAGGCGGATATCCAGCACGAGCTCAGGGCGCTGGCGCCGAAGGCGAGCATCGAATTTCTTGGCTTCGTCGAGCCCGAGACATTCTACCGCCAGATCGACGTCGTCGTGATTCCGCCGATCTGGGAGGAGCCGGGTCCGCTCGTCGTTGCTGACGCGCAAGCCGCGCGAAAGCCTTTCCTCGGAACGCAATTCGGCGGGATTCCCGATGCCGTGAAGCGCGGTGCCGTCGGCTGGCTGACTGCACCGGATCCGAAGTCGCTCGCGGACAGCATTCTACGCATCATGTCGAATCCCGAGGAGCTGGCGGCGATGGTCGACAAGCTCGCCGAGCAGAAAGACCATCGGACATTCACCAATGTCATCGCCGACTATCGCGACGCCTTCGAGCTCCTGAGCCGGCACAAGCAATAGCCCTGGGATGACCGGTTTGCGCAACAAGCCCGTTCCGTCCTGCGCTTCTGCCCGCAGCCTGAAGCTGCCATGACCCGTCTGTTCGCACTTGTCGGGGTCGTCTACCAGAGTGCGGCGGCGATCATCCTCATCTTTCTGCTCGGCCGTATCCTCTCGCCGCTCGCTTACGCCAATTTCTCCCTCACGCTCGCCTCCAGTCAGCTGCTCAGCGTGCTGATGTTCGAATGGCTGCAATTGGCCGGCGTGCGCTTTCTGGCCGCCGCCATGCATGACGACGCGGCGCGACTGAGAACGTCCCTGTTCGGCGCCGCGCTCGCCAGCGCGCTCGCGCTTCTGGTGATCGGGGGCCTCGCCGTTTCGATCGCTAGCCCGATCGCCACGAGCGTAGGCCTGGTCGGCCTTGCACTGGCGGTGGCTCAGGGCGCGACCGATCTCCACTTCATGGTTGTCCGCGTCTCGCACCGGCTTGGCGCTGCCGCGTTTCTCCTCATTCTGAGAGCCACGCTGATGGTGGGCGGCGCGACGGCCGGCGCGTGGCTCCAGGGCACGGCGCACGCGGCGCTGCTCGGCATGCTGGGCGCCCAGATCGTCAGCCTGATCGCCGGGCAGCTGCTGCATCCCCACAAACTTCAGAAGGTGACGCGTCCGGCCCTGCTGGAGGACTGGAGCGGCTTCGCCCGCTACGGGATGCTCGCCGCCGGCGCCTCGGTGCTCCACCTCTCGGTCCCGGTCTCGATACGCTTCGTCGTCGTTTCAGCGCTGGGCGCGGGCGCTCCCGCGGTCACCGCAGGCTTCTCGATGGCGATCGACCTGCTGCAGCGGCCGTTTGCAGTGCTGGTCGCGGCCATCCACACCGTCAACTATCCCGAAGTCGTCCATCAATACGAGCGCGGCAGTGCCGGCGACTCCCGCGCGGCCGTCGCGCATCTGCTCGATTTCATCATCTGCGCCACGTTGGTGATGCTCGGAGGCCTGATCGGCTTTCTGCCGGACGCGGGACAATTGTTCGTTCCGGCGTCCATTCTGGCAAGCTTTCTCCAGACCTCGGTGGCCGCAGCGGGCTTCTATTTCGTGCATTGCCATCTGCAATCCACGCTCGCGATCGCACCCCATTTGACGAAGTCCGCTACGCGTCTGGTCGTCGTCGCCTTGTGCCAATTGTTGCTCGTCCTGGCCGTGGCGGTGCCGACGCAAGCGATCACGGGAGCGCCGACCTATGTCCTAGTCGGCGCGATCGTCGCAACCGCGATCGTCATCGTGCTCGCGGCGGGACCCATGGTGCGGTTCGGCGCAAGGCCGCGATGGGGGCTCGTCGCGGCATCCGTCGCGGGTTCGGCCTTCATCGGCGCATTTTCGGCCGTGCCCTCGGCCTCGCCGATTGCGCTGGTTGCGAAGATCGTGGCCGCAACCGCCATCGTCGCACTTCTCGCGTGGAAGGGGCGCTTCCTCGAGGCTGCGGGCGCATCCCGATCGGACGTGTAACGACAGCGTGACGCCGCGATGCTGTTCAGAATGAAAAATGGCCTGCCCAACAACTTGGCAATGCCTGCTGCCCGATTGCTTGTCTTGCCAGTTGTGCATGTGCGAGATAAACGCGCGGGTGCAGGGCTGGGCCGCATGGAACCTGAGTGGGCGTCATCGCGTGACGCCTGGAGATCGACGTAATGCTGAAAAATCTGCTGTCGATGTCCGGCATGAACGTTCTCAAATCCGGCCTGCAGTTCGCGATGACCGTCATGATGACGTATTTCGCGGCGCCGGCCGAATTCGGTCTCGTCACCTTTTCACTGCCGTTCGTCGGATTCATCGCGCTGTTAACCGATCTGGGCATGTCGAGCGCCATGGTGCAGCGGCCGACGCTTGACCGGGAAGACGCGGGCGCCGCGATCACGCTGATCTGCGCCATCGGCTTGCTCTGCGCCGTGATCCTGGCGGTCATCTCCGCGCCTCTCGCCGCCGGTCTCGAGATGGAGGGATTGGGAAGCGTGCTCGCCACGCTGTCGATTTCGGTGGTGCTCTCGATTGCCGCCCTCGGCCCGCGTGCCGTCCTCGAACGGCACCTGCGCTACCAGGTCGTGGCGAGCGTCGAGATCGTCGCCGTGATCGTTTCGGTGCTCACATGCGTGCTGGGCGCATTCCTGGGCTGGGGCGTCTGGGCGCTGGTCGCCTACTATGTCGTCGTCCAGATCGTTCGCGCCGCCGCCTTCGCCATTATCGCGCGAAAGGACGTGCAGCTCAACTTTCAATGGGGCCGCGTGCGTTCGATCCTGACCTTCGGCGGTTGGGTGCTCGCGAGCAATCTTCTCAATTTTGCCGGTCGCGCGGTTGGCAACGTCCTGATCGGCGGTGCCGTGGGCGCGGCCGCCGTCGGTCTGTACGGTCTGGCTTACCAGATCATGATCCTTCCGCTGATGGTGATCACCTGGCCCGGCAGCGGCGTGCTCATGGCGACACTCAGCCGTCAGGCCGCAAAAGGATCGCTGCAAGAGCGCAACGAGATCATTTGCGGTGTGCTGTCGCTGACGGCGGCCGTGGTCTTTCCCGGCATGCTCTATCTCACATTCGGCGCCGACTATCTTTTCACCGCGTTCTTTCCGGCCAAGTGGACCGGCATCATTCCGCTGGTCGGGCTGATGTCGATTGCCGGCGCAGCACAGTCGATCACCGCTTATAGCGGCGCCATGCTGCTGTCGCGGGGCAAGGCTCAACTGCAATTCTGGGTTTCGACCGCGAATAGTATCTCGACCATCGTGGCGTTCGTCATCGGCCTGAGATTTGGGCTGATCGGGATCATCAAGATCTATCTTGCAGTGACGCTCATCGTGTCCGTCGCCACGATGCTGATCACCGCCTGGGAAACCAAGCTGCCGGTGTTCGATCTGGTCAAGGCGCTTGCGCCCGCAACGATCGCCACGATGCTCGGCCTCGTTGCTGCAAATCGCGTCATGGAGATGGCCGCCACGCCGAAGTCGGCTTGGCTGCTTGGCACGACCGCATACGTCCTGACGATCTCGATCAGCTACCTGCTGTTTCATCGCCAGCTGGCACGGAGCCTGCTCGGCCTGCGCGATCTCGAGCTGAACAAGGAGCGCGTCGCTGCCACCTAGCCATCCCGCCGCGAGAGATTGATGAGATGACATCGAAAGGACCCATGAATATTCTGATCATGACGGCGACCATCACGCCGAAAGCCGACGTGCGCAGCCTCGGCCGGAAAGATCCCGCCCTCCGTCGCAAGGATTATGAAGACGCGCTCTGGTTCTACGGCCGGCTGGTCGGCCAGTACATCGACCAGATCGTCTTCGTCGAGAACTCGGAATCCGATTTGTCCAGTCTCGAGGCCATCGCCGAGCAGTTGAACATCGCCGGCAAGATCGAGTTCATTTCCTTTCCGGGCCTCGACTATCCCCAGATGTACGGCCGCGGCTACGGCGAGCTGTTCCTGCTCGACCACGCGATGGCGAATTCGCGTTTCATCAGGGACTGCGGCGCCGACACCCCGATCTGGAAGGTCACCGGCCGCTACATCGTCCTGAATCTTGCCAAGCTGATCCAGAAGCGCCCGAAAGAGTTCGACTTCTACGTCAACATGCGGAACTACCCCAAAAGAGTGGTCGACATGTACATGATGGCGTGGACCAAAGCCGGCTATCGCCAATATCTCCAGGGCAAGTGCAAGCTCTACGAGGAGACGTCCGCCGCCGCATTCCCCGAAAAGGCGCTGCGTGACGATTTCGAGGCCGCGCCGAGAACGTCAAAATTCGTTCCACGGTTCCGGACGGTGCCGCTCGTCAGCGGCATCCGCGGCCTCGACAACAAGGGATATGCAACCGACAACATCTGGAAGTTCTACATCCGGGTTGCACTGGACACCGTTTGTCCGTGGCTCTGGATCTAGAACTCATGTTGCCGCAGGCGCGGCATCTGCCGCGCCTACATTCCGCGCTTCCTCAGCTCCTCGGCCTCGTGCGGCGCGAGTTCCTTTCCGGCAAAGCGCGATAGCATGTAGAGCGGCACCTTCGGTGTTTTGAGGTCATACATCAGGCCGAAGCGGTTTTCCGGCGGGGCCTTCTTCGGCTCGTCAAATAACTCGTAGACCAACACGCTCTCGACATCGGCATCGACCTGATTGGCGATGAAGCTCAAAGTGGCGTGCAGGCTCTTGTAGCAAGCCTCGGTGAGAGGTTTGCCGGCTTCGTTCTCGTAAGCCGGCTTGTAGATCTCCCCGCAATTGACCTCATTGAAGACGATCGGCTTGCCATACGTCGCGAGCTTCTTGAACAGACTGTAAGGCTGCCTGCTGCCGCCCCACGCGCGGTTCGGATTCTGATTCAGGACTTCATAGTAGTGATAGGAGATGACGTCGAATCCAACGCCCTTCGACGCCATGAAGTCGAGGAAGCCGAACATCGTCGAGGTGGTATTGAGCACGCGCCGCAAATGCGTCCCGTGTTCGCGATTGATCTTGTCGATCGCATCCGACATGCCTTTGAGGATCGCGGCCCAGTCGTTCATGACCGGCATGTCGAATTCCCCGGCGGTCCAGCCGTGGCCGTAGAGCTTCTTGCCGCTGGAATCCAGCGCCAGAAGGTTGATCTCGTTGCCCATCTCCCAGTCGTTGATCTGATCCTTAAAATTGATCACGAAGGTGTAGGTTCTCGAATAGGCCTGCTGATACAGCGCATTCCAGTCCCCAGCCGGATACTTGCCGCCATCGGTGCGATCGCCCCAGGCAAACGGGGTCGCCAATATCGGCTTGAGCATGATGCCGTAGGTTTTGGCCAGCGCCAGCATGTCCCGGTACATCTGGACCTCGTAGGGATCGGTGTCCCGCGCGAGATTTGCAGCGACCCTATACTGCGTGAGGCCGCGGGCTCGCATGACCTCGAAGATCGCCTTCAGGTCTGCGCGCCGTCCGTCCGGGCCATCGACCCCCCAAGTGAGCGGACCTGCACTGGCATTCTCGACGGATGCCACCAGACCGAGTGCCAGCAACAGCGCCGCCAGAAACACTCTCTTCATCGTGAGGAACATTGCGCCTCCGTGCGCCCGAGAAACTGCATGCATCCGTTTACGATCCACCATCACCTGCATCTGCGCGACCGACCTTCACAATATGATCACAATAGGCTCTCACCGGCAAAGCGTAGCCGCTGTCGGAGCGAACAACACGTTTGCACGCTTTTGTGGCGAAAATTGCCGGAGGAATTGCCGTTCCAATTCGACTGAGTATCTATAATGTCGCCCGAATGGAACGACCTAATGCCAAGCGAGAGTAAATTGTCGAACGCTCCCCTCGAATCGAAGCCACCGATCGTCATCAATCGCTCGACCGAAGCGGGGCGCTCGGTCGCATGTGTCATCGTGACTTACGGGCGACGCGAGCAGCTGGTGCGGCGAACCGTTGCCGCCGTTCAGGCCAGCCCCGCAGTCAAACGCGTGATCGTGGTCGACAACGGATGCAACCGGCCGGTGATGGTTGACGATTTCGCAACCAACCCTCCCGTCGACGTTATCAGGCTCGCTTCAAATCTGGGATCGGCCGGCGGCTTTCACGCCGGGATCACCGCTGCCCAGCGGCTCGCGGACGACGATTTGGGGTTCGTCCTCATTCTGGACGACGATAACGTCGGCGAGGACGGCTTCCTGGACCGTTTGCTCGCGCTGCATACAGCGCTCGGCGCGACGGACGATATCGGGCTGTGCGCATTGCGCAGGCATCGGGGCATCTATCCGACGCTCCTCGCCGATCAGAACGCCGTGGCCATCCGCGCCAACTCGTTCCTGAACTTTCATCTCGCCTCGCTTCCGTCGAAACTATGGCGACGGTTCGCGCGATCCGCGCGGCGTGCCCCCGACAATTGCGGGGAGTTTCACCTCCGCCGGATCGAGACCGCCCCCTATGGCGGGCTCCTGCTGCCGATTGACGCCGTCCGGAAGGTTTCGCCTCCGAACAAGGAGTTCGTCCTCTATAGTGACGACCACGACTACTCGCTGCGCCTGATGGACGCCGGCGTTGCCATCTATCTGACGGATGTCGGCTGCATCAACGACGCGGAAGAATCCTGGGACAAGAAGCCGAGCGCCAGCGCGCGCAGCGCGCTCGTCAGCCCCGACGCACCGGCGTGGCGTCTCTATTATGCCTGCCGGAACCGGATCTTGATTGAGAAACGGTATACAACCTCCCCGATTGTCTATCGTATCAACCGAACGAGCTACGTCGGCCTGCTCGCGATCGAAGCAATCCTGGCTTATCGGAGTCTTAATGGCGCCCGAAAGGCGCTTCGTCCGCTGCTCGAAGCCATCGCCGACGGCGATGCACAGCGACTCGGGTGGAGAACCGAGTATCAATTGCCCGGCGCATCACCATCGAGCACGGCGTCCGCGCATTAGCGCGCGACGAATCATTTTCGCTTGCGCAAACGATTCACGCGGCCGTCATGGAACATTCCGTAGAACAACGGGCCAATCGTGAATCGTAATTAGGCAATCGCGGCGAGTTCCGATGAGGAACAAGAAGTGTCGCGCAATGTGCTGAAAATACTTGCAGTTCGTTCCGCGAAAAGCCGCGGATACCTACATCTTTAGCCTTCTTTCTAACGTCACTGACAAACTCTACCGCTACGCATTGAGCAACACAGCGGGCATCACCAGAGTGGGTCATGGCGACAATCACCAGCAGCGGTCAAACTGTTCTCTCAGCAAGCGCGTTCACAAGTTCAATCGGCGTCAACACGCACGTGTCATATGCGTGGGGCAGCTACAACAATCTCGCGCTCGTCGAAGCGGATCTCAAATATCTCGGCGTCACTACGCTTCGTGACAGTCTGACCAATATCCCGGCAGCACAGCCGGTGCTCGACGGTTTGGCGAACGATGGGTACAAGTTCGATCTCGGCGTTTCATCGTCGATCCCGGCGACGGGCGCAGCGGGCCTCCAGCAATATATCGACGCGCTCGACGCGTTCCAGGCGAAGCACCCGGGCAGCATCATCGCGCTCGAAGGCCTGAACGAAGTCAATCTCCAGGCGTTCAGCTACAACGGCAGTTCGACGATCGAGGCTGCGGCGCAATTTCAGCAAGCGTATTACAGTGCGATCAAGGCAGATGCGTCGCTCGCAAAACTTCCCGTCTACAATCTGACTCTCGGCTACGACGATCCCACGGATTTCGCCAGGCTGGGCAATCTCAGCTCGTCCTCGGATTACGCCAACTCCCACGCCTATGTCAGCACCGGCACCACGCCGGGGGCCGCGGTGGCAGCGGCGCTGAATCTGGCGAGCTCGGTGTCTCCCGGCGATCCCTCGGTCATCACTGAGACCGGCTACACGACGCTGAGCACGACGCCGTTCCTCGGCGTGGACGAGGCGGTTCAGGCGAAATCGATCCTCAACACCTTGATGGACGCTTTCAAGGATGGCGTCGGCAAGACCTATCTCTACGAGTTGCTCGATCGCAACTCATCGAGCAGCGACACCAATGCGCAGAGCCATTTCGGTCTGTTCTACGACGACGGAACGCCCAAGCTGGCTGCCACCGCGGTCCATAATCTGACGACGATCCTCCACGACGATGGAACGGGCACCAGCCAGCCGACGAGCCCGCTGAACTATACGCTCAGCAACATGCCAGGCTCGGGCAACAGCATGGTGCTCGGCAAGAGCAACGGCGCCTACGATCTCGTCGTCTGGGCGGAACCGAAGGTCTGGGACCCGACGACAAACACCGAGATCAGCAATCCCAGCCAGACCGTCACGGTTCAGCTCGACGCCGTGCATCAGTCCATCAAGGTCTACGATCCCACCGGCGGAACGGAACCGATCGCAACCTACACCAATGTCAGCTCGTTCACGATTCCCGTAAGCGACCACCCCGTTATCGTCGAGATCGACGGGGCGTCCAGCGTGCCCTCGAACCCGACCCAGGCCACCGACGTCACCGGCACGGCCGCCGAAATTGTCGCGGAACTCGCCGACCTCTCCGCCTCGACTACCCTGCATTCGATCACGCTCACGGACACTCACGTGCTCGCCGTCGCGTCCGTATCGACGATGACCTACATCATCTCGCACTACGGAAATGCCCTTGCGGCCATTCAGGGCGGCTACACGTTCTCCGTGACGACTTCCACGACGAGCTGGAGCGAGACGAAGTTCTTCAGCGCGACCGGTACGCAGACGGGAACACAGACGTCGAACTTCACCAACGGCGTCATCACCAGCAAATCGCTCGTCAATGTCGACGGGACCAGCGACACGATTCTGTACTCGGCCGGCGTGAAAACGCAGGAAACTATCGTCAGTGCAAACGGCGTGCAGCAGACCACCAACTACAATTCGGACGGCAGCATCGCAAGCGAGACCATCAAGAATACGGACGGCTCCCTTTCGACCGCCGTTTACGCAAACGGCCTGAAGTCGAAGATATATGTCACCAACACTGATGGAACGCATACCAATACGTTCTACGGCATCACCGGGCAGGCATATGCCACCCAGATCCTGACGACAAAGGCGGACGGAACGGTCACGACCATCACCAACCTGCACGCCGACGGCACGACGCAGTACACGAAGGTGATCAACGCCGACGGCAGCACCATCACCGGCCTCTACAACAGTGCCGGACAGATGACGTCGGAGGTGCGCAACTATGCCGACGGCTCGAGCCTGACCACGAACTACGACACGTCCGGCGCCGTGACGCAGACCATCGCCAAGACCGCCACCGGCGGCGTGACCACCACCAACTACGGCGCGGGCGTGCTGGCCTCGATCTACATCACCAACGCCGACGGCACCAAGGAAACCAAACTGTACGCAGCCGGCGTGATCAGCAGCGATTTCGTCCAGAAGACCGACGGAACGTCGACGACGACGGTCTATGCGAACGGCGTCCAATCCAAGGTGTATGTCACCAACGCCGACGGCACCCACACCAACACATTCTACAACATCACCGGCCAAGCCTACACGACGCAGATCCAGACCACCAAGGCGGACGGAACGGTGATCGCCCTCACCAATCTGCATGCCGACGGCACGACGCAGTACACCAAGGTCACGAACGCCGACGGCAGCACCACCACCGGCCTCTACAACAGTGCCGGACAGAAGACCTCCGTCGTCCAAAACTACACGGACAGCTCGAGCCTCACCACGAATTACAACACGTCCGGGGTGGCCACACAGACCGTTGCCAAGGCCGTCGACGGCACCATTACGACGACCAATCTCAGCGGCGGCGTTCCGACCTCGATCTACATCACCGGTGCCGACGGCACCAAGGAGACCAAGCTGTACGCAGCCGGCGTGATCAGCAGCGATCTCGTCCAGAAGACCGACGGAACGTCGACGACGACGGTCTATGCGAACGGCGTCCAATCCAAGGTGTATGTCACCAACGCCGACGGCACCCACACCAACACATTCTACAACATCACCGGTCAGGCCTATACGACGCAGATCCTGACGACCAAGGCCGACGGAACGGTGATCGCCATCACCGACCTGCATGCCGACGGCACGACGCAATATACCAAGGTCGTGAACGCCGACGGCAGCACCGTCACCGGCCTCTACAACACCGCCGGCCAGAAGACCTCGGAGGTGCGCAACTACACTGACGGGTCGAGTCTCACGACGAACTACAACACCTCGGGCGTCGTGACCCAGACCGTGGCCAAGGCAGCCGACGGCACCATCACGACCACCAACCTCAGCGCCGGCGTGCAGACCTCGATCTACATCACCAGCCCCGACGGCACCAAGGAGACCGAGCTGTTCACCAGTGGGCAGCTCGCCAGCGACCTCGTCCAGAAGACCGACGGCTCATCGACGATGACGGTCTTCGCCAACGGCGTCAAATCCAAGGTGTACGTCACCAACGCCGACGGAACACACACGAACACGTTCTACAACATCACCGGCCAGGCCTACACGACCGAGATTCAGAAGACCAAGGCCGACGGCACGATCACCGCTGTCACCGATCTGCACGCCGACGGCACCTTGCAGTACACGAGGGTTGTCAACACCGATGGCAGCATCACGGTCGACCAATATGACAGCACCGGCCACAAGACGACCGAGGTCCAGACCAACACCGACGGCTCGACGCTGACGACCGCCTATGACACCTCCGGCAATGTCACTCAGACGGTGGCGAAGGCCAGCGGCAACACCACGACGACCAACTACAGCAGCGGCGTCGAGGCTTCGGTCTACATCGTCAACGCCGACGGCTCGAAGGAATCGGACATTTACACGGCCGGTCATCTGACCAGCGTGGCGATCCAGAAAACCGACGGCTCGTCGTCGACCACGGTCTACAGCAACGATATCAAGACCGCGACGTATGCAACGAATGCCGACGGCACGCACACCAACACGTTCTTCAACGTCACCGGCAAGGCCTACACCACCGAGATCCAGCAGACCAAGGCAGACGGCACGATCACATCGATCACCGATCTGCACGCCGACGGCACGCTGCAATACACCAAGGTCATCAATTCGGACGGCAGCGTCACGACGGACCAGTACGACACCACCGGGCACAAGATGACCGAGGTGCAGAACTACACCGACGGCTCGACCCTGACCTCCACGTTCGACACGACCGGCAGCGTGACCCAGACGGTGGCGAAGGCCAGCGGCAACACCACGACGACCAACTTCAGCAACGGCGTCAAGACCTCGGTCTACATCACGAACGCCGACGGCTCGAAGGACACCCAGACGTACTCGAACGGCACGATCGCCAGCGACTTCGCCCAGCACACCGACGGCTCGTCCTCGACGACCGTTTACGCGAGCGGCGTCAAGACGAAGATGTACGTCAACAACGCCGACGGATCACACGACAATTTCTACTTCAATGCCACCAACACCGAACACGACTCCTACAACACCGCTGGCAATCTGGCCTATGTCGACATCCTGAACTCGGACGGCACGCACAACGAGTCGGCCAAGGTCGCAGGCATCACGCTCGCCGGCGGCACCGGAAACGACACCTTTACGGTGGCCGGCGCCGGATCGACCACGATCTCCTTCGGCGGCGGCAACGACACGGTGAACGGCTTCCATGCCGGATCGGCGGCCGGCTACGACACGGTCGCGATCGCCAAGCTGATGGCCGCCGACTACAGCCACCTCCAGGTCACTCAGTCCGGTGCCGACACCCTGGTCCACGTCACAGCGAACGACTCGATCCTGCTGAAGAATGTCGTCGCCGCGAACCTGACCAGCAACGACTTCGTGTTCGTCTGATCGACCAAAAATGCGTGCGGCGGAATCCCGTTTCGCCGCACGCATCAAGTCGTCCTGGACATGGCGCGCTCGCATGAGCTCGCTTTGACCGCTGCAAAATTGCCTCATCCATCATCATCGCGCCCAAAAACTAGGATTTGACCGATCCCTGAAGCGATCGGTAAAATCGCGAACCAGCGCGGCATTGAGGCGACATTGACGGATATCGAGGGTGCGCGGTCCCCCAAAGGCGGGATCGTACCGGGAATTCAATACCTGCGCGGCTTTGCAGCCATTCTGGTGGTGATCTGGCACGTCAACTGGCTGGTCAGCCTGCCGCCGTCTTATGGCGAGAGCCCGTTTGCGCTCGCCGAAACCGGCTTGTTCGGTGTCGCAATCTTCTTCGTCATCAGCGGCTTTATCATCACGATTGTTTCATTCGGGACGATCCGCAGCACGCGCGCGGAATTCTTCGTCCGACGCTTCGTGCGCATCATTCCCTTCATGTGGGTATGCGTGATCGCATACAACCTGCTGTCGATGGCCGGCACGGCGAAGATCGATCTTCTGCCCGGCCTGCGCGCCATGGCGCTCTGGCCGATCGGAGAGCTGCGGCCCCACGTGGTCTGGACGCTCAGGCACGAATTCATTTTCTACATCCTGTTCGCAGTCACCATGTTGCGGCCGCGCCCTCTTTCATATGTGCTGGCCGCCTGGTTCCTTGCGCCGCTGGCGTGGTACGCGGCGTCTCACCTGCTGGCGTGGCCGGAACTGCTGCAGCCCGAGAGTTCCGGGCTCGCGCTTGCGACCGTGGTCGGTTACGGCAACATCATGATGCCCAACCTTCAGTTCGGCATGGGTTTTGCGTTGGGCCTGCTGTGGCTGAAGGGGCATCCCATCGTGCGGAGCCGGTATCCTGCAGCATTCCTGCTCACACTCGCTGCGACCATCCTGGCAACGGCCCTTGTCGGGGCGACACTGTCGGAAGACAACGGGCTCCGCGCCGTGTGGTGGACACTGTTCGCGACCATCGTCGTTTGGCTGGGCATCGTCTCGATCGAGAAGCCCGGACCGTTGCATTCCCTTGGCATGCTGCTCGGCGACGCCTCCTATTCAATCTACCTCACCCACGCCGCGACCGCGGTCGTGCTGATTCAGATATCCGCCCGTCTCCACAATCCATTGCCGTCCGTACTATTCGTCCTTGCAGCGGTGGTCGCATCGGTCCTCGCCGGGATCCTGATCCATTGGTATGTCGAGCAACCCCTCATTGCCTATTGCCGCAGGCTCGGACGTCGCCGGTCGGTTGTCGCATAGCGGCGATCGATTGGCCGAACGCCGCAATTCGATGCTATGCCAAGCCCATGTCAAGCCGGCCGCACGGTCACGAATTGGCTTCAACTCCATGGCATCCGCTGATGCCGCCAAAACAGGCGCATGAAAGGCTGACGAGAATGTCGCAACCGGATCGAGACGCAGAGCTCGCAACCGTTTCGTTGCCGGGCGCCCTCGGCCGCGAGCGCCCCTCGGCACCATTGCGCCTCTGGCGGCTGCCCGACACCATCCAGTCTGGCCTGGCGCGGCAGGAAACCGCGGAAAGCATTTTGGCGAAGAACGGGGGCCTCGGACCGGGCTTCAACATGATGCGGCACCTGCTGTCGCTGGTCATCGTGTCGCATCACTGCCGTGTCGCCGTTGCCGGCCTGTTCGCCGGCGCCGCCTTCGTCAAGAAGCTCGATGAACCGGGCATGGCCGTCTATGTCCTCAGGGATCCCGGCGCCGCCGCGTTTGACAAGATGGGAGGACTGACCGCGTTGTCCCTCAGCCACCTCCATGCGTCCGAAATCATCCAGGAACTGCTGCGGCCCGGGCTGATCGCGCTGGTCGGGATGTTCTTCGCGCTCAGCGGCTTCCTGGTCACCGGCAGCGCCATCAAGAACCCGGATCTCAAGACGTTCTTCATCAACCGCGTGCTGCGGATCGTCCCGGCGCTCAGCGTCGAGGTGACACTCTGCGCGCTCGTGGTCGGCCCCCTGCTGACGCAATTTCCGCTGTCGCAATATTTGTCCGAGTACCAGTTCTACCGCTATTTCGGCAACATCGTCGGCCACGTCACCTTCGAGCTGCCGGGCCTGTTCCTGCACAATCCCTGGCCGGAGATGGTCAATGCCAATCTCTGGACCTTGCCCTGGGAGCTCTGGTGCTACGTCTTCGCCTTCGCGCTCCTGCTCGTGCGCATGATCTCGAATGAGCCGCGAAAGATCCATTGGATCACGCTGCTGGTGGGCGCCGCGCTCCTCGTCGAACTGGTCGCTTACTTCGTCGATCCCGCGACCTTCAACGTCCGGTCCGATTCGACGAGGCTGGCCGGCTGGTACCTCGTCTTCATGTTCTTCTTCGGCATGGTGTTCCGCCTGCACGCGAAATACGTGCCGATCCACTGGGCGATCTTTGCGGCCTCGGCGCTCTGCTACGCGGCGATCATGTGGTTCAACGTCCTGCTGCCGCTTGCCGGGATCTTCCTGACCTATTGCACGGTCTACATCGGCATGCAGAGCTTCAAGGCATTCGATCGGCTGTTCAGCCAGGATCTCTCCTACGGCATCTACCTCTACGGCTTCCCGATCACGCAAGCGACGATCGACATCTTCCAGCGCGTGCTGGGGCCGGATCACCGCCTCTCGCTGGCGATGATCCTGCCGATTGTCATCGTGCTGACGCTCGGCTTTGCCGCCTTCTCCTGGAATTTCATTGAAAAGCCCGCGCTGCGGCTGCGACGGTTCTACCAGAGGCCGGCCTGACGCGATCAGGCCGCCGGGCTCTGCGCCATTTTCCGCGCGAAGATATGCCGCAGCGTCCCATCGATGAACCGGCGCAGGCGCACCTCGATGATCTCATAGCTCAGCGCGCTCGCAATCAAGGCGAGCACCAGCCCGAAAATCACGAAGCCGCTCCACAGTAGCCAGCGATCGACGCCGCGATCGACCAGCTTCAACCCGATGATCTGCAACGGGAACAGCACGAAGGGGTGAACGAGATAGAGGCTGTAACTGATCTTGCCGATGTATTGCAGCGGCGCCAAACTCAACAGACCGGCCGTCCCCGATCCCGTCGCCAGCACCATTCCGAACAGCAGAAAGCCCGGGATCAGCGCGGCAAACGGATGCAGCACGTCGAGTGCAGCATACATGGCGGCAAAACAGCCGAGCCCGGCAACGACGCCCCCTGCCCCCGCAATCCGAAAGCGCAAATTGCTCGCGCTGAAGAGCATACCGATCGCGAAGAAGGCAGTAATCGGCCAATACAGGATGCAGAGGAATCCGAGAAGGATCAGCGGCGCAGCAAGCCACCAGTTCTTCAGCCGTACGACGGCACCGAAGCACAACGCGAACAGGATATAGAACGCCCATTCGTAGGTCAGCGTCCAGGCGTTTTGCTGGGCGATCGGAAGCCCGATCGCGTCCTGCACGAAGATCAGGTTGGCGAAGAACACCTGGAGATAGGTCGGCAGATCGATGCCCCGGAAGAACTTGTATCCAACGACAGGGCCGGCCACGAACAACGCCAGATGCAGCACGACGAACACCGGCATGATGCGCAGGATACGATCATACATGAACTTTCCGATCGACCCGTGCCGCACCAGGCTGGCGGGGATCAGAAAGCCGCTGATCATGAAGAACAGCTCGACGCCATGCCCGCCGGAGTTGATCACCGATTGCAGCCACGGCCAGATCGGCGGCAGAAAGCCGGGATTGGGGATGTCGTAGACGCCGCCCTTCGGCATGTCACAAAAATGGTCAAGCAGCACGCTCAGCGCCGCGACGCCGCGAAGGCCCTGAATGGACGGCACGAAACCGCCGCCGGCCTCGGCATAGGACGCGTGCGCCGGCATCGTCACTCTGCCCCCTGGCTTCGCAGGGACGTCTGGAGCGGCACCGAAGCAAACGCGCGCGGGGACCGGAATCGATGCCCGAAGGTGATGGAAGGCTTCTCGATCGTCAGATAAGTCAGCCAGCTGACGAGAATGGAAGCGGCGACCACGGCGGCAGTGAAGAGGAGCCACTGCAGGGGGTCTGTGCCGCCGCCAAAAAAGTAGAAGATGACGATCATGGCGAACGACCCCATCAGGTAGATGGAATAACTGATCGTCCCGACGAAGGACATGAAGCGCCAAGCAGCCTTCTCACCAAGGGCTGCGAAACCAATGAACACGAAGGCAGCGAGAATATAGGCGGCGCCCATCCCGTAAGCACAGAAGAAATTATCCTGATAGTCGACGCCGTAACGCCTGTACGCAACGCCCGCGGCAAAGATTACATACAAAACGGCGCAGATCCCGACGTGGCGCCAGCTGAGCTTGCCTTCCATGACGGTGTCGCGGATCACCTTGCCAAAGAACATCGCCGTCAGGTCAAGAGCCAGTTCAAGCACGCCCCACACGGCGTGAATTTTGACGAACGGGAAAGCGATGATGCCGACGACGCACGTCGCGATGACAATCTGGAACGCAGTCAAGCGGCGCGTGAGAAAGCCGGTCGCGAACAAGCCAATACAGCTGACGTAGAACATGAGCTCGACCGCAAGCGTCCAATAGGCAATCCGGATATTGGGAATGCCCATGAACATCTGAAACATGGTCGCGTTGGCTGCAACGTGCGACAGCGGAAAGGTCTTTCCCTCGATGGTCGGGGACAGAACCAGCAGGACGACGATCGATAGCCAGTACGCCGGATAAAGGCGAAAAAAGCGACTGACGGCGAAATCCCGAACCGGCGCGGCACTCTTCGGAAAGCTGTAGGGAATCACGAAGCCGCTGACGAAGAAGAACAGCACCACGCCAAAGCGGCCGAAGTTGAAATACTCTCCGAGCGCATGGTGAAACACCCGATAGTAGCTTCCGGTCTGCTGGTTGAGCACAATCTGCTCCAGCGCGTGCTGGAGCACGACCGCCAGCACGGCGATGCCGCGAAGCGTGTCGACGAAAGCCAATCGTTTATGCATCACAATTCTTCCCTGGCTCGACCTACGAAGCGGGCCGCGGCACGTTCGCTCCGATGGTAGAACGTTCTTCTTCCGACAGACTCGCGCGTCCCGAATCCGGCCGTCGGGAAGGCACTTGCAGAGCAACAGACGCGTGACGCGAGAACACCTCACTGAAGCTCAGCGCGATCATCAGCAGCCCCGTCGAGGGACCATAGTTCAGAACCGTGATCGTGAAGAGATTGACCGTGAATATCAGTGACAGTTTGTAGATATCGGTGACCAGAAAAGTCGTCCGGAACACCATCCACATGAAGACGACGAACGGCAATCCGAACATCAGGTACGTACCGATATAGAAGTTATCGACCGGCACCCAATACGAAACCAGATTCGAGAACAATTGCTGCGGGTAGTTGAAACAACCGGCGCCACACCCGGTGATGAAGCCAACCGGCATCAGCTCGCTCATGTACACGAAAGGCAGCTGCCAGCTGTTGTTGATCCGGTCCATCATACTGAACAGCAGATCCTTGTTGCCAACCGACGCCCCCGAGGCAAGCAGGATGAGAATCAATGGCGCGAACATCGAGGCGAACGACCACAATGCGATCGTCCGCACCGCCCCGAACTTCATGCGTTCCGGCAGGCTCCGGACAACCAACATCAGCACCATGTAAAGCAGCAGCACGAGCATCGTCGTCTTGCTCGTCGTCAGCTTGATCGCGTAGACAGCTATCGAACCGAATATGAGGCACCACAAAGTGCTTTTCCGGATCGAAGTCACGACAAAGGTGATCAGGATGAAGAACGCCGCCATCGTGTTGTCGGCTGCAAAGCCCGAGAGACGCTGCTCCGCGGCGGCCCACCACAACCGCCCCGCCTCTCGAACCGCGCCGAACGATTCATATTTGAAGCCGGTCCACGGCATGGTCGTATATTTGGACAGGAACACGCCAATGATGGAGACGTAGAATACGCCCGTGAAGATCATCAGCAATTTCTTGTAGGAACCAAAATTGCTATCGCAGAAGGAGAAGCCGACGAACACAGGAAGCATCATCTTGAAGGATGATGAAAGAGCGTTGATCGTGCCCAGAAAAAAATACCCGATGCCGAGCGAGAGCACGATCTGGAGCAGAACGAGCGCGGCGGCGATACTTCTGTTTCGTATGATGCAGCGCTGAACAAACAGGCCAATGCACAGCATCGCAACAACATCCGGCAGAAACCAGAGTGCGCCGACGTGAAGGATACTCGTATAATATCGCGCCGCGCCGCCAAAAGCATCGCGGAATATGTAAAGCGTGAGCGCCACGGCTTCGAGATTGAAACCGAAATCAAACTTTAACTTTTGTTGGGGCGCGACCGTGTGGGCCATCATCTGCACCGAACTCCCTAATTCGATGGCCGTGCGGACGGCACGGCGGTAGACGACGACATATTGGGAATCCTGCCGAGGATATTCCTGGTCCACCTGCCGCCTGGAAGCTCGATGTAGAGATAAGTCAGGTTCGACAGGACCAGAACGGCGGCGAGAACGGCAACCAGGTTCAGGGTCGTGGACAAGCCGGGATACACGGCATCAAGAGCCGCTACCGGCCGCGCCCCCAACGCCCGGACGAAATACTCCGCGAGCAGAACGACGAAGGCATGAACCATATAGATCGAATATGACCGCGCGCCGAGCCAAACCAGCGGCCTGGCAACAAGCATCGGAGGCACAACGGCAGCATTGGGAAATGCGAGAAGGGAGCCAAGGAACACCGCAAAGGTCAGGGGCGCGGCGAAGGAGATCCAGGGATAGGCCTCCACAAGCCAGACATTCGCGACGGTCGCGACCATCGACGCCAACTGAATCGCGCCAAGCAGATACACGTTGGCGCCACGGATACTGCTCGGCAACAGCGAGACGACCTTCACCGTGAGCACGCCGAGGAAGAAGCTCGTGAAGCAGCGCAATAGACCAAAATCGTACTGTGCTCCAAGATCACGCTTGTCGAGGATCACCGCAAGCGTGAACCAGCTCGCGGCAGCAAGAAGAAACGCTGAAACATACAGCCAGCGAAGCGAACCGAGCCTCTGCGCAATCAGCACGACGACACCGAAAACCAGATAGGTGTAAAACTCGACGCTGATGCTCCAGCTCGGCGCATTCCAATTCAAGTAGTGAACGAAACCCAACGAATGTAGCAGGAAGACGTTCAGGAAGAACGAATATGCATTATTGACTTCGAACACCGTCGGGACCGCGACGATAACCCCGGCCATGACGAGCCCGATCCGGACCAGCCGAAACAGAAGCGTGACGAAAAGCATCACGATATGCAGCGGATAAACACGCGCGAAGCGCCGGACCATGAAGTCGCGCAAGGAAAAATGACCGAAATCCGACCGCACGTAGCTCAACGACATCACCATGCCGCTGAGTACGAAAAACAGGTCGACGAGAAATCCGCCGCTGCGGAAGAACGCACAGTCGATCCACGCACGATTCGGAAACGCCGCAAGAAATGTCGGCATCAGGATCACATGGTGAATCACCACGGTGACCGCGGCAATTCCCCGAATGCTGTCCAGAGTGAGGACATGCGCTTTCTCGCGATGAACGGTCACCGTCACGGCAATTCCCTTGCACTTTGCAGTGCAGCATTTCTACTGGGCATTCGAGGCGAATACAATGTCCGGCCCAGCAGTCGTCGCATGCATTTCCGTTGAAGGAGTTGTGTCCGTCGGATGAAACAGCGCGACAATTAATTCGCCGCAGGCGACCCGCCTGACGCGTGATGAACGGCTGTCTGCATCGAAGATGAGCAGCGAGCTGCAGAAGACGCGGGACTTCCCGTGCGACGCACGGTTCGCGTTAATGTTGTCCGTCTCGCTTGCTCGCGAAACCGTGCAAATAGCCTATTCATTCGGCACGAATGTGGCAAAAGGGCACCGAGATTGGGGAATTGAAAACGCGGAGCCGCGGTGCGGCTCTCGGGAGTTGATCTTGTACAAGGCTTCGCGGTTTGCGGCGATCGGGGTGTTCATGCTGGCCCCGCTGCCATTCGGCTCCGCCGAGACGGTCTGGATCTGCATATGGACGATGCTGCTCGCGTTCAGCCTCGCCACCGCGGACCTGCGCAGTGCGACGCTCGATGACTTCTATTTGTTGCTGCCGCTATTCGCCGTTCTCGTCGTCGTCGCGGCCGTGATCACGGTTCAGTTATGGCCGAACTCATCCCTTCACGAGGTCGACGCAGCATGGGCGGCGGCGCGAGGCGTGGTGGGCGCAGATATGCCCGGCCGCGTCTCGATCACCGCCAACGGCCCATGGCTCGCGTTCGGCTATCCGCTGTTGTTTGTGCTTGCCTTCACGCGCGCCGTCTACATCGCCACCGACGCGGAGGATGCGCGGCAGCTGCTGCGCATCCTCGCCTGGACCGGGTTTGCCTATGCTCTCTACGGAATCCTCGCGGGGATCGGCGATCCGACCTCGCTCCTGTTCCGCCGCAAGGAGGCCTATATCGGTTTCGTCACGGGCACATTCGTCAACAGAAACACGGCCGCGACCTTTTTCGCGAGCTGCGCACTGCTCTTTCTTTTGCCATTGCTGCGCTTCATCTATCGCCAGGATCGGCCAAGTCGGCCGCCTTCGCGACAAATGACCGCACTGATCGCATATCATCTGTCCTCCCCCGTGGCACTGGGAGGCGGCTTTGTCGTCTGCATGGCTGCAACGGCGATGACGGGCTCGCGCGCGGGGCTCCTGCTGCTGATCCTGACCGTCTTTATGGCGACCGCCCTTTTCTTCGCACCGCTGCGCATCGGCAAGCTTCGCCGCTGGGGCTGGCTCGCAGGAATCGCAGTGGCAGCGCTGTTGCTGTTTCAGCTCGTCGGCGGCGCAGTGGCGGGGCGAATCCTGACTTACGGCCTCGTGGATGAACAGCGGTTCACGATGTATCGAACCGTACTGACCATGATCCAGGAGCATCCGCTGCTTGGGATCGGCTACGGAAACTTCGAAAGCGCATTTCCGGCCTACAGGCCGGATTCACTCGGCAGTCTCGGAGTTTGGGACCGCGCGCACAGCACGCCGCTCGAGCTTGCAGTCGAGCTCGGCCTTCCTACAGCTTGTTTGATTATAGTCACATGTCTCTGGTATCTTTACCATTTGTTAAATGGAAGCTTGCATCGGCGGCGTGACCGCTACATACCGATTATCGGTGCAAGTGTGGCGACGCTTGGCCTCCTGCATACGAGCATCGATTTCTCGTTGCAGATTCCAGGCTTCGGCGTGTTTTTTGCGGCGATCACCGGCTGCGGGCTGGCACAAAGCAGGCCCTCATCCGAGCAAAAAAAGTAGCGTAATTGCGGTTTTGGCAATATGTTTAGTCAAACTTACTCGATTGCATGGGCTGGGGAGTCGAATGCGTAAATCCGTGGGGCTCGCGGCTGCCTTGCTCGCGATGACAGCAGCGACGTCGACGTTTGCAGCACAGAACGGTTGCGTTCCAAATCCCGACTCAGTGACCTCTGAGCGGGCAATTCAATTCCTCGACAATCCCGAGGCTCTTCTCGACAAGTTCAAGGATGGTCAGGGCGGCCTCGCCTCTCAGGTCCGCGATATGCTGACCAATCGGCCGGAGACGCTGGAAGGCATTGGCTCACTCGCCAAGGCGAGCTCGGATGACCAAGGCCGCGCAATTGGCGCCGGAATGGGCACTGCCGCCGCGGTCTGCGTGCTGACGCAGCCCCAGTTCGCCCAGCAGATCCAGGCCGCTGCGCTGAAGACGGAAAAGCCCGGGCTGATCCAATCCTTCACGAGCATCACCGGCGACATCCCGACCGAGGCGATCACGGGCGCGGACGCCAATGGCGATACAACCGCAGGCGGTGGGCAGGGGACGACGCCGGACCAGCGCGCTGGTGGAGCGGCCAATTCGACCCCCACGGACCGGCCTTCCTCCGGCGCAACCCCGGCCGCCCAGACAACCCCGACCACCCTGTTCGCGGCGTCGACGGGGACATCGTCGCTCACGGCCACTAGCCCATCGCGCTAGTCCCGGAACGAATTCAAACTCAGCGTATTGATTAACCAAGCCGGCCACGCGCACACGTGGCCGCGCGTTTGCATTCAATTTTAGAGGTTCGGGGAACCTCGCTCTAAAAGCTTTGTGCGAGACCTGTTGCGTCAAGAAAGACGGATAACGGGGGATGACATGAAACTGTTGTACGCGCCGTTGCTCGCAGCCCTCATCGCCTGCGCCGGCAACACCGCGAAGGCCGAATCGGATAACGCACAGCGTCCGGCCGGAGCTTCGTTCATCGAAGAATTCGACAACGCACTTGCGCCGATGAACTTCGTCAAGTTCTGCATGAAGAACGATGCGGAATGCGGCCCCGATGTCAGCGAGCGCACATTGCCGCCTGCCGACACCGCAATGGCGATGCTTCGTAAGGTGAATCTCACGGTCAACGAATCCATTGCGCCAATGCGCAAGCCAACGGATCCGATGACCGCGAACTGGACGGTCTCGCCGTCAGCGGGTGACTGCAACGACTACGCTGTCACCAAGCGACACCAATTGATCGCGATGGGATGGCCGCAGGCCGCCCTGCGTCTTGCAGTTGTGCGGATCGACGGCGGACAGGGCCACCTGGTGCTGGTGGCACGGCTTTCGGATGGCGACGTGGTGCTGGACAATCTGTCCTCGAGCGTTCGCCCCTGGAATTCGCTCGGCTACGAATGGATCTCGATGCAGTCCGGTGCCAACCCGCACTTCTGGGTGAACATCGGCGATCATGGACGCAAGCTTCGCGAGAAGCGCTTCGCATCGCTTTCGGGTTCGTCGCTCTGATCGTTGCGCCTTCGGATCCCACTTCTTAAGCGGATCGTATATATCAACGCCCGTGGCTCGCGCCGCGGGCGTTGTCGTACACCCTGTTCGCAACAGGTCGTCGGCAAATTATGAAATTTGCTATGAATTACCGAGGTTCCAGTCTATATTTTGCACCGCACAAGAATTTGACATAGTTAAGCGCGACACTCGGTTTGAGCGAAGTCTTGCGCCGGTTTGTTTGAATGAACGCGATGAATGGTTTGGCCCTGCCTCGACGACGACAATTTGCCGATCGCGATACAGGCGGTAACCGCTTGGCGATCGCGTTGACGCTGATGATTGCCGCGTGCGCCGCCGGCCGCTGCGAAGCCCAATGTGTCGAGCAAGCGAACCGCGTGCCTGCTGTCGTCCTGCAGGCCTTTCAGCTTGAGCCTGCTTCGATATTGCGCGAGGTCCGCAATGATCGAAGCAAGCTCGCCGGCCGGCTTGCTGCCTATATCGTGACCGATATCTCCGTCCTGCCCACGGTGCGGGACCTCATCAGTGAATCCGCCAACGTCGATCGCAACACAATCGGCGCAGCGTTGCGTCGAGCGCAGCTGATCTGTATTTCCAGCAAGCCTGAAACCGCCCAGAAGATCAGTGAGTTTGTACGAAAGCTGGCAGATTCGGCCGTGAGTTCCGGGTACTCGGCGGAGCTTGAGGCCGTGGAATTCAATCCGAATGCAGTGGCTTCCCAGTCGGTCGGAAGTGCGCGGTCGTCATCAACAAAAAAACCTTCTGATGCCGCGAGCAGTTTGATGACCGGCGAGTGGAGTACGGACATCGCCGATCCGTTTGCCCCTACACCACCTCCCCAGTAACCTCACGTCAGGTCGATGAATATTCAAATGTACCAGCCCAGAGAGCAGTTTCACCTGCAAGAGAGGTCCGCTCTAGATCTGGCGGGAGCGACGCTGAGCATCGAGCGGATACTGGGCATCCTGCGGCGGCAGTGGCCGCTGATCGCAGCGATCGTCGGCGGCGCCTTCGCGCTCGTCCTCGTTTACCTGCTGACCGCGACGCCAATGTACACGGCGAATACGCGAATCCTGATGGATACCCGCCAAACCCAGGTACTCGACAAGGATACCGGCGTCTCCAATGCGCTGATCGATCCCGGCTTCGTCGACAGCCAGGTCGAGATCATCACCTCGGACGATCTGATCCGATATGTTGTCCGGCGCATGAAGCTGACGGAAGATCCCGAGTTCAACGGCTCGGATCCGGGCCTCATTCCGGCGATCATCGGCAGGGTGATTGGACTCTTCGGATCAGATGGACCCGCATCCAAAGAGCGCATCGAGCGTGGAACGGTTGCCGCGGTGCAGGCCAACCTGAAGGTCGAGCGCCTGCTGACGACATACGTGTTGTCGGCAAGCTTTCGTTCGCGAGACCCCGAGAAGGCAGCCCAGATCACCAACGAGATCGCGGATGCCTACATCGTCGGCGCCCTCGACGCGAAATATCAATCCACCAAGCGCGCTAGCGAATGGTTGCAGCAGCGCAGCGCCGAGCTGCGCGAGCAGGCCACCGCCAGCGACCGCGCCGTGCAGACCTTCAAGAGCCAGAACAACATCGTTGGCACCAGCCGCGGCTTGATGAACGAGCAGCAACTGACCGACGTGAACACACAGCTCATTCAGGCCCGCGCGGCCACCTCCGAGGCCAAGGCACGGCTGGACCGCATCGATGCGATCAGCGACAAGGATCTTGCCCAGCCGACGGTCACCGACGCGCTGAACAATCCCGTGATCACGCGTCTGCGCGCGCAATATCTCGATCTCTCGGCGCAGTATTCGGATTGGTCGACTCGGTATGGCAAGACCCATCAGGCATCGGTCAATCTTGCCAATCGCATGGACGAGCTGCGCAAGTCGATCGCAGATGAAGTCAAGCGTATCGGCGATGCCTATCGCAGCGAGTACGAAATCGCCAAGAGCCGCGAGACGTCGCTCGAGGAAAATCTCAAGAATCTGGTCAGCCAGGCCGGCAATACCGGACAGGCGCAGGTGAAGCTGCGCGACCTCGAGAGCGCGGCCGACACCTATCGCAACCTGTACAACAGCTTCCTGGAGAAGCAGCAGCAGGCATTGCAGAACCAGAGCTTCCCGATCAGCGAATCCCGCATCATCAGCACTGCCGTCAAGCCGGACCGCAAGAGCTCCCCGAAGACGGTGCTCTCTCTGGTCGGAGCCCTGTTCGGTGGTCTCTGCTTCGGCCTGGGCGCCGCTTTTGCCCGGGAGATGCTGAGCGACGTGCTGCGCTCTCCGGGTGATGTCGAGGACGAGATCGGCGTCAAATGTCTCGGGGTGCTTCCGGCCATCGGCGCCAAGGCGATGGGCTTGCCCAGGGTACGCGGATCGCGATCGCCCGATGGCGGGGTTGACGCCAGCGGCCCGCTCTCCCGCTACGTCATCGACCATCCCTTCTCGCGCTATGCCGAGACCATGCGCAACATCAAGGTCTCGATCGATCTCGCCAGCCTGTCCCGGGAGGTGAAGGTCATCGGCATCGTGTCGTCGCTTCCGAAGGAAGGCAAAACCACGGTTTCCGCCAACTTCGCGCACCTCACCGCATTCACCGGCAAGCGCGTGCTGCTGATCGACGGCGACCTTCATACGCGCTCGCTGACCAAGGAGCTCGACCCGACCGCCAAGAGCGGGTTGCTCGAGGCTCTCAAGAATCCGCAGTCGGTTGGACATCACATCCGGCGCAGCGCGGAGACCGGCCTGGATTTCCTGCCCTCCTTTGCCGTCACGCGCATGGTGAACTCCGCAGACATCATGGCCTCGAAGGCGATGGCCGATTTGCTGGCGCTGCTGCGTAACGAATACGACTACATCGTCATCGATCTGGCGCCGGTGATGCCGGTCACCGACGCCAAGGCCATCAGCCACCTCATCGACGCCTATGTCTATGTCATCGAATGGGGCCGCACCACGCGTACGGCCCTGCAGGAATCGATGTCGAGCTCCGAAGGCATTCAGAAGAAGGTGCTGGGCGCCGTTCTCAACGGTGCCAACCCGAAGATGCTGAAGCGCATCGAGGGCTACAAAGGCTCGCACTACAACGCGTACTATGTCGAGGGAGCCTAAGGCCGAGGCCGGCGCATCGCGCCGCCCGCGCTGGCTCGCACGCGGCGCGAATGGCTTGCTGGCGGCCTCCGCCCTGGCGTGGGCAGTATCGACCCTTCCCAATCTGACCGATCCCACGGTATCGCGGGTTGCCCGGCAAATCGCCGCGGGCGAGAGCTACGACGCGCCATTGCTGAGGCGCATCGTGGCGGCGAACCTGCCCGCGGCTCAGCACCAGTGCGAACCAAAGGCCCTTCGGGAGTTGCTCGTCCTCCAATTGTCGACCGCCGACATGACCGTCCGCGGCACCGACCTGACACAGGCGGATGCGGATGTTGATGCCGTCCAGCGGATGAGCAGGATCCTGCTGGAATGCGCTCCGACCGAGTCGCTCGGATGGCTGGGAGCGTTCTGGGCTGGCTCTCGCCAGGACGGGCTAACGGCCAGGACCGTCGCGCTTCTCGGCCAATCCTACCGCCTGGCACCGCATGAGGTCTGGCTGCAGATGATGCGCGTGCCCCTCGCCTTTCGGGCATTCGACGCGCTGCCCATGGCGGTGACGGACGCTGCGGTACAGGATTTCAACGACGTCTTCCACGACCGGCTGTATCCCAGCGCCGCCGCGCTCTACGTGAGATCCCCGGCATCGGCACGCGGCAGACTTCTCGACCTGACCTGCGACGTGTCCGAACGGGAGAAATTGGCTTTCTGGTATCTCGTCCGGGACGCCGGAGGAAAGATCCAGCATCGGTGCTATCCGGCAGACGACCGTCCGCGCTACTTGCTCGATAATTAGCCGGCTGCTCCCGGCTGAACCGATAGCGCGCGGACCGGAGCGCCGCGTCAGCTGATGATCGATGCCGTGGAGAACGTCTCTGCCGCCAACGGACAGAGGCCAGCGCTTCTCAGTAGGCTTCCTGGTGGATCAGGGCCAGAGCGGTCTTCAGGATGATCCTGATGTCCAGCCAGATGCTCCAATTGCTGACGTACCAGACATCGTACTCGACCCGCTTCTCCATCAGGTCGATGGTCGGCGTCTCGCCGCGGAAACCGTTGACCTGGGCCCAGCCGGTCAGGCCCGGCTTCATGTGGTGCCGATACACGTAGTTGCTGATGAGCTGGTCGTAATAATTATCGTGCGCCAGCGCATGCGGCCGCGGTCCGACCAGCGACATCTCACCGCGCAGGACGTTCCAGAGCTGCGGCAACTCGTCGATGCTGGTCCGTCGCAGCACGCGACCGACGCGGGTGACCCGTGCGTCAGACTTCGTCGCCTGCGTCACAGTGTGGCCGTTCTCTGCCACCGTCATGGAACGAAACTTCCAGATCTGGAACGGCTTGCCGTTGAACCCGCGCCGGGCCTGCTTGAAGATCACATGCCCCATCGAGTCGAGCTTGATCATGATCGCTGCCGTCATCAGCAGCGGTGCCAGCAGCAGCAGGGCAAACGAGGCAAGGCCGATATCCAGGCAGCGCTTCTGCGCCCGCTCGAAGACGGTGAGCGGCGCACGCTGGATCTCGATGGCAACCGTGCCGCTGACCGGCTGGAATGGCCGCGAAACGAGATCGGCAATCGGAAAGTCCGGCAACAGGCGAATCGGCTGGGGAACCACGCGCAGGTGCTGGCTTAGCTTCTGGAGCAGCGGCATCTCGTCCCAGTCGATGACCAGGAGATATTCCTCGACATCGGCCGCGCGCGCCTGACGGACGACGTCGCGAATCTCGTCATCCCAGCCCGAGCCATCTTCCGACGGCCCGAGAACGAAATGACGCACGACATTGAAGCCGTGCTTGCGCAGGTCCTTGAAACGGCTCGACGTGAAATCGAGCGGCTTCAGGCTGAGCAGCACGACCTTGCGGTCGACCAGGCGGCCTCTGGCATAGCTCGAGTTCAGAGCGATGCGCCACAGCACCCGCAGCCCGCCCAGGGCGACACCACCGGTCGCAGCAAACAGCAGCGTGGTTCCGCGCGACAGATCCGCCGACGATTTGAGCAGAAACGCCTCGACCGCGAGAATGGTCAGCGAGATGACCCAGATCGCAAGCGTCTTGCGAAGCTGCCAGAGCGTGTTGAGAAGACGATGATGATCGTAGACGCCCTGGAAGTAGGAGATCGTCACGAACACGGCGGCGACCACAAGACCTGCACCGACCGACGAATCCTGCTCGGCAACGAGCAGGCGGTACAGACCACTCGCGGCGAAATAGCTCAGCAGGAGCGCAAGAAAGTCACCAGCGATCAGAGCGATCTGGAGCGGACGTTGGAGGGCACCATGACGGTTCGATACAACAGAATAATAGTTTTCCGAACCATAAGTTGCTACAGCCATCCGAACCTCGCTGCCTCGTCACGCACTCGCAACCGCCGAATTGCAAGCAGTCGATCCAAATGTACGGTGCGTCTTCGACAATGTCTTAACTAAACAAAGCGACAATGCGGCACTGCACCTAAAAAATCAAATCTATTTTCTGCAATGCGACGCCTGCATACGTGCATGCTCAAAGTGTTGTCACGAGTCTGACATTTTGCTGAGCATCGCGCCGCGTTTCGCATCAAATCATTCTGATTTTATCCATTATTGCGTACGCATTTGAACGGTTGTTCAACCCTGTTGCTTAAGCCGACCTTAGGCCGGCGCCATTAACACTCGTGGCAGTTTCGAGGGAGTTGTGCCGTGAGTGCCGTCGCCATTTTCAGCCTGCTGATCGGATCGTTGCTTGGAGGCCGATTCCGGATTTTCATTCTGCCTCCGGCGATCGTGCTGGGTGGAGCGATGATTGGCACCGTCTCGGCCTGGCAGGGACAAGGCGCGGCTCACATTGTCGTTATGATCGTTGTCTTTGCGGGAATGCTTCAGCTTGGCTATCTCTGCGGCGCGCTTCTGGTCCGCACGCGTGCGGCAACGTATCGCGCCAAGGCTGCAGCGTCGTTCGACAGCCGCAGCATCGGCTGAACGCACCAAGCGCGGCAAATCGACGCTTCATCAGATCGCGGGGGTAACACGACAGCCCGCACGAACCGGCGTTCACGTGGCGTGGACGAAAAAAGCGGCTCGTGCTGACCCGAATTCGTCGATAGCGTATTGACATCTCGGGCGAAGCTCTCTGAAAGAGTTGGGCCCCATGGTCATGACCCCGACTCAGAACTCGCCCCGGCCGAAGCTGCCGAACGGCGTGCGGATCTACGCTCTCAGCGACATCCACGGCTGCGCGCATCTGCTCGAACAGATGTTTGCCGTCATCGATGCGGACATGGCGAACAGCCGGCCCTATCGCGCGATCGAGGTCTTTCTCGGCGACTACATCGATCGCGGACCGGACTCGCGTCACACTCTCGATCTGCTGATCGACCGCAGCCGCCGCCGCAACACGGTCTTTCTCAAGGGCAATCACGAGGCCTATTTCACCTCAGTGCTAGACGATCCCTCACGCACCGCCGACTGGTTTCAGTTCGGCGGGCTCCAGACCCTGATGTCCTACGGGATCTCGGCAACGCCCGATCTCGGCAAGGACGAACAGTCCGATCTCGTGCGCGAGCTCATCTCCGCGATGCCGCCGCAGCACATCGCGTTCCTGCGCCAGTTGCGGCCGACATTCACATGCGGCGACTTCTTCTTCGTGCATGCCGGCGTCCGCCCGGGAATCCCGCTGTCGGAGCAGCGCGAGCAGGATCTGCTGTGGATCAGGGACGAATTTCTCCAGAGCAAGAAGCGTTTCGGCAAATACGTCGTGCACGGCCATACGCCGGTGCGCCAGGCCGAGCTGCTCGAGAACCGGGCCAACATCGACACCGGAGCGTATGCCACCGGCAACCTGACCCTGCTGTCGATTCAGGGCAACAGCATGCTCGCGATCTAGCGGCGCATGTGCTCGGCGCGAAGCGTCAATTGGTCTGGCTTGCCGACGGCCGGTATTCCGGGAACCGGCTGAGCATCGCGGCCTTCAGGAATTTGAAATGGGCGATCGAGGCGCTGAGTTCCTTAAGCCTGCGCTGGCCGTTCAGGATTTCCTTGTCGAACAGATCCTGGTGGTGATTGTCCAGCGCCTCGCGCTCGAGATATTCGTCATTGCCGTTGCCGATGGTCACGGCCGCGCGCGCCAGCACGTCTTCCACCCGGCGATTCAGGCCTGATTGCTCGCGCTCCGCCGCATGCAACGCGTCCTCGATCGCGACCATGATGGCATCGATGCGTGTGCGATCGGTGTCGGCGTCGCGCTCGGGCGAGCGGGCACGGAACGTCTGCTCTCCGCCGAAGCGGTCCTTCAGGAAATTGTGAGTGCGGGCCCGCAAGAAGAGCTGAAACATGCGTGCACTTTCCGGTTCGAGGCGCCAAACCGGAAAATGGGCCCTGGATGGTTAACAAAGCTTAAAGGCCGCGGAACGTCGTGCTCCGATGCGGCCCTGTGAACCGGCGTTCAGATCGTCGCCTTGAGCGCATCCAGCTCGCGGTCGAGCGCCTGCTGCCAGCTCGGCGGCGTAATGCCGAAGCGCTCGCGCAGCCGCGTGAGATCAAGGCGGGAATTGGAGGGCCGCTTCGCCTTGACCAGAAATTCGTCCGAACGGATTGGAACGATTTCCTTCACTGCGAATTTGGCGCCCCTCGATTGCAACCCGGCAACGATCGCAGTCGCAAAGCCGTGCCAGCTGGTCTCGCCCGTGCAGACCAGATTGACCACGCCGCCTCGCTGCTCGAACGTCTTGCGAAGGTCATCGTCGCTCCGCGGCAGCATCGCAACCACCGCCTGCGAAATCGCATTGGCTGTCGTCGGCGCGCCGATCTGGTCGCCGACGATGCGTAGCTGCTCGCGTTCTCCGGCAAGCCGGACAATCGTCTTGAGGAAATTCGCACCGGTGGCAGCATACACCCAGGACGTGCGCGCGATCACATGCAAAGCACCCGCCTCGGCAATGGCCTGGTCGCCGGCAAGCTTGCTTTGACCGTACACCGAGAGCGGCGCCGGCGTGCTGTCCTCGCGCCAGGGACGTTCGCCGGAGCCGTCGAAGACATAGTCCGTCGAAAAGTGCACGACCGGCACGCCGCGGGGCGCCGCCCACTGGGCGATGGCCCTAGGAGATTCCGCGTTGATCCGAAACGCGAGTTCGCGCTCGTCTTCCGCACGATCGACAGCGGTATAAGCGGCTGGGTTGATGATCAGATCCGGCTTGATCGAATCCAACTTGCTGGCAAGCTCGTCTGGCCGCGACAGGTCGAACTGTTCCCGCAGCGGCGCAACGATATCAGCTCGCTCCCGAAGCAGCGGAAGCAAAGCTCCGCCCACCTGCCCCGCTGAGCCCGTCAGCAAGATCCTCATGTCAGATCTCTCCGTAACGCGGGAGATTCTTCACATCAGCGAGCAAGGGCGCATCGGCATCCTTGGGCGACAGCGAGGGATCTGCGAGGCCCCAGTCGATGCCGATCGCCGGATCGTTCCATCGAATCGAGATCTCATCCTTCGGGCTGTAGAGCGCGTCGCATTTGTAGAAGAAATCGGCCGTCTCGGAGAGAACGGCAAAGCCATGCGCGAAGCCGCGAGGAACCCACAATTGCCGCCGATTCTCCTCATTCAGCTCGACAGCAACATGACGCCCAAAATTTGGGCTACCGACGCGAACGTCTACCGCAACATCCAGGACGCGGCCGCGGAGCGCCGTGACCAGCTTGCCCTGCGCGCCCGGATTTTGTAGGTGCAGCCCGCGCAACACTCCATGACGCGAGCGTGACAGATTGTCCTGAACGAACGGCTGCGCAACCCCGCTCTGCGCGTAGCGCTCGAATTGGTAGGTCTCCAAGAAAAAGCCGCGTTGATCGCCGAATAGCTTCGGCTCGATGATCAAAACCTCAGGCAGATCTGTCTTGATAACGTTCATTCCGGCGACTTCAGCTCCGCACGTACAACAATCTTGTGCAGCGCACACTATCTGATATTTTCGAATTGGTAAACCAGAGGGACCTATGAAGGGAATTATACTCGCTGGCGGAACAGGCTCGCGCCTTTTTCCCGTCACGACAGTGGTATCGAAGCAGCTGCTTCCGGTTTTCGACAAGCCGATGATCTACTATCCGCTGTCGACATTGATGCTCGCTGGGATCCGCGACATTCTCATCATCTCGACGCCGCAGGACAAACCGCTGTTCCAGCGCTTGCTCGGCGATGGATCGGAGATCGGCGTCAACTTCTCCTACGCCACGCAGGACACTCCGCGCGGTCTTGCCGACGCCTTCATCGTCGGCCGCGAATTCGTGGGATCGGATTCCGTCGCCCTGGTTCTCGGCGACAATATCTTCTACGGCCACGGACTTCCGGAGATGCTGGCCAGGGCGGCAACTCGCAAGAGCGGCGCCACCATCTTCGGCTACGTTGTCAACTCACCCGAGCAATATGGCGTGGTCGAGCTCGATAGTGACGGACGTGCGCGCTCGATCGAAGAAAAGCCCAAGCAGCCGAAGTCGAATGTGGCCGTCACCGGCCTCTATTTCTACGACAACAGCGTGGTCGACATCGCTGCGGGGATCAAACCTTCGGCGCGGGGCGAGATCGAGATCACCGACGTGAACAATGCCTACCTCGCGCGTGGCGACTTGTTCGTCGAAGTGCTCGGGCGCGGGTTTGCCTGGCTCGACACCGGCACGCACGCCTCGCTGGTCGAAGCCAGCCACTTCGTTCAGATCCTGGAACAGCGTCAGGGCCTGCGCATCGCTTGCCCCGAGGAAATCGCCTTGCGGCGCGGTTACATTTCTCTCGAAGCCTTCAAGAAGGTTGCAGAGAGGACCGCCAAGAGCAGCTACGGCGAGTATCTGCAATCGGTTGCCCATTCCTTCGCCGCTCAAGACTGAGGCAGATCACATATGCGTTTCGAAGGCTCCACGATTTTCGTCACGGGCGGTGCAGGTTTCATCGGCTCTGCAGTCGTCCGTCATCTCCTCCGCGACACGCACGCGCGCGTCGTCAACATCGACAAGCTGACTTATGCGGCCAACCTCGAGTCGATTCCTGACGCCGAAGCAAATCCGCGCTATGCATTCGAGCAGCAATGCATTTGCGAGGCTGCCTCGCTTCGCAAGCTGTTCGAGAAGTACCAACCCGTCGCGGTGATGAACCTGGCGGCCGAGAGCCATGTCGATCGTTCGATCGACGGCCCCGGCGAATTCATCCAGACCAACATCGTCGGCACCTTCACGCTGCTGCAGGAGGCGCTGCGATACTGGAGGGGGCTGAGCCCGGACCGCCGCTCGCAGTTCCGCTTTCTCCATATCTCCACCGACGAGGTGTTCGGATCGCTCGGCAAGGACGGCTATTTCACCGAGACCACGTCCTATTCACCCAACTCGCCCTACTCGGCGAGCAAGGCATCCTCCGACCATCTGGTTCGCGCCTGGCGCGAAACCTACGACCTTCCGACGATGGTGACGAACTGCTCGAACAATTACGGGCCGTATCACTTCCCCGAGAAGCTCATTCCCCACATCATCATCAAGGGGCTCGCCGGCGAGCCGCTGCCGGTTTACGGCGACGGACAGAACATTCGCGACTGGCTCTACGTCGAGGATCACGCCAAGGCGCTCACGCTCGTGCTCGAGCGCGGCGCGGTCGGCGAGACCTACAATGTCGGCGGCCGAAACGAGCGCACCAATTTGCACGTCGTGGAAAGCATTTGCGACATGCTGGACGAAATGTCGCCGCGCACAGCAGGCCCCCGGCGCGGCCTCATTTCGTTCGTCGCCGACCGCCCCGGTCACGACCGCCGCTACGCGATCGATGCTTCGAAGCTCGAGCGCGAGCTCGGATGGCGCGCTGACGAGAATTTCGAAAGCGGCCTTGCCAAGACGGTTCGCTGGTTCTTCGACAACCGCATCTGGTGGCAGGCCATTCTCGATCGCGGCTATCAGCAGAAGCGCATCGGCCTCGGCTAGCGGATCGCCCCCCTTCGTGGCAGCTGCCGTCGCGCAAGATGTAACGGCAGGCTGACTGCGACCTGAATTCTGGCCTGTGAGACTAGACGTAAGCCCGATCGACGCGGCTCTGCGCCATCCAGACCTTCCATGCGTCTTCATGCTTGGCATAGAGCTCCAGCCAGCGCTGCTCGCCGGGAGCAGGCTGAGAGCTCCGCTCGATCCAGATTGCTCCGGTTCGACCGCCATCCGGCTCGCTGTCGAGCCGCTCGAACTCAAAAGTCTCCTCGAGCGTCAGCCCGATCAGAACGCGCCTGCCGACCGCATCGACAAAATATCGCCGCGGCGCATTGCTGTTCCTGACGCTCGTCATGGCGCACCTCTTTCGCGATCCACGGGCCGCTCAGACCAACAGGACAATGCCCGCAAGTCCGAACGCGCAAGGGCAAATTGCCGGACCATCCGTGCCGGCTTCCCAAACTTGGTCACATGCCTCGCATGGTTAGCTTCGCGCGGAGTGGTTTCGGCCGAATCCACTCAGAACGCACGGCGCGCCCTGGCAAACGACACCTGCTGGCGCTCCCAGGCAGCATGGACCGGTCGATGTTCCCTGTGCGCCCGCCGCGCGCGCATCGCATAGCCGACGCAGAAGCCAACGAAGGTCGAAATCAGAATCGAAACCCAGCTCATCCGGAGGTCTCTCACTTTAGCCGCAGGTCCGCCGCCTCTATTCGGCGATGGAACATTCTCATCTTCGAGTTGTGTCGAGATCGTGATCACTGTCGCTGATTTTGTCGTCACAGGCGGGAATTTTTGGGCAGCAGCGTGCTTGCTTCCTCGCCGTTCGCATCAACCAACCAGCCAGAAGAAGAATTTCACCGAGAGCAGGACGATGAAATAGGTCCACCCCGCCATTGCGATCAGCGCAATGCCGAGAAAGGCACCTTCGAATGCTCGCTCTCTCATCTTCGCTAGAGGCTTCGCGGATAGCGTTTTTTGAATCATCTCGATCTTCTTTTTATTTGTATCGCTCGCACGATCATAGCCGAACGAATTCGACGATCTCGTGACGGATGCGGACAGAAGCAGTTGATGCGCGCGTGGACTCCTGCACGACATCGATCTTCAACGAATTTTGAATCGATACGGCGCGCAGCATCGAGCGACGGAACAATTTTTCGATGGCTCGTCTGGGTAGAATTTGAGCGAATCAAGGATTTGCAACTTTCACGCGAGATCGTCCGGCTGCATGTGAAAACTTCGCAGGCGACCTTGTGGGCAGAGCGCGGCCTTGTGGGCAGAGCAGAGACCGGTCCGGCGGCAACCGGACGTGGTCGCGGGACGTCAGGCCGGATGGGTGCGACCGTCGCTGATCGGCGCCAGACGAGGAAAACCCCGGAGTTGTACGGAGCGCCAGGCGCCGATTTTCGCGCGGTAAGGTTGAGGGGTTAGCTTAATCCCCGTTGTTTGTTGCGAAGTCTCACCGATCGCATATCCATTTTCGCACCGGGCTTCCCCCAAGAGCCCGGCCCCACCCAAGCAAAGCCGTCGAGCGTCATGGGTCCGCTTGGCGGCTTTGTCGTTCTGTCGATGCAAGAGGATGATTTCGGTTATGGCGCGGAAGCCCTGGTCGTTCAAGGAAGACCGCCGGCTCATGGAGCTGGCCAAATCTTCGACGTCGTTGGAGGAGGCAGCGAGGCAGCTCGGGCGATCGCCCGACGCGATCAAGCGCATGGCCTTGCGTCTCGGCCTGGCACTCAAGTCAAAGGCCGCCAAGAAGAGCTAGCGGGCGTATGCCGCGCGAGCGACAATTCGTGGATGCGGGCCATTGCCGTCGGCTCCGGCGGAGTGCAACTCGCAAAACGACGCATTCCAGACGCCGCGGCGCTCTCGATCTCTCTGCGCGCGGATGTTAGACTCCCCAACCAAGCGTCGGCTTTTTGTCGCCGAGGCATTTGCTCGACGGCCTCGGCATCCGATCGATCATCTGTTGGAGGATTGCACCATGTTGTCCCGCGCACTCGCCATCGCTTTGCTCCTGGCTCTGCCTTCCGTGGTGTCGGCGCAAGTTCCCGTGGGGTTCGGATTCCCGAAGGGGGCCCCCTGGTGTGCGTTTGGCTTCGATTGCCGATTTCTGAATTTCCACGAATGTGCGGATCGGATCTATGATCCCGCGCGTAACTGCCTCAAGAATCCTTACTTCGCGGCCCGCTACCCGACCGATGTCGACAAGGGCTGGTCCTACAATCGGCGTTGAATGCCGCGCCGACGACTTACGCCCCTTAACGATATTTTCCGCTTTCGAGAGCGGCACGCCGGTCAACCGGCTATGATGCTTCAATGCGCCGAAATCATCTCATCGCAGCCGCGGCCATCTGCCTTGCGCTGATCGTCTATGCCACGCTGGCTACGCTTGCGGGCAGGCCGGTGCTGATCGGCCATGCCGAGGCCTATTGGGTCGTCGTCATCGAGCGCTTCAGCGCCTATTGCCTGCTGGGCTTCCTGCTGTCCTTCCTGCTGCCGGGACGCTTCAGGCTGGCTTGCGCATTCGTGATCGCCGTCGCCGCCGGGCTCGAGATTTTGCAGGCAATGGTGCCGGACCGCGATCCGCGGTTCATCGACGTGCTGCAAAAGGCGGCCGGCGGCATTCTCGGCGTCAGTCTCGCCCAGACCATTCTGGCTTTCCTGCCCAGACCGCCGTCCTGACGCGAGCCGCGCCAGTTCGCATCCCGAGCGCGATGTGCAGCTTGCTCCGATAGATTATTTTGCCATCTGGCCGCGCAGCTCACCGCCTGGATTGGCCGCGGGTATGGATGTTCGCATGCCATTTGCCGGCCAAGAGATCGGCAGCCTGTGTCTCGGTGAGGGTGAAGAGGCGGGAGCGCAAAAACCAGCGCACCCGCCATGTTGGCTTCGACCTGTTCCGGTGTCAAACACCAGAGGTCGCGCCAAATTCCGGCTGGCCTGATTCGAACAGAGCCGACTGCTGCCGGAGCGGCGGACTTACGCCACGCCGTGCCTGAAGCTGTCTTGATCGGAGTCGAAGCCACCGGACATCTGCCGGTGGGTCTCCCGCAGCGCCGTGATCGCGTCATCGAGCCCGAATTCGCCCTCGCGAATGGTCTCGAAGAACCGAGTCATCAACGCGAAGTCCAGCTTGACGCGGGTGTTTCCGTCGCGGCTCTTGCGGCGATCGAGCGACAGATGCAGCGCCAGCACCCTGGCTTCAGTGGCACTGCAGCCGCTGAGCGTCGCGAGTTCGTCATAAGTCATCCAGATCTGAGGCATATCCCTGTCCGCCTTTTGTTATGGGCCTCAACCTAGATTTCACATCTAAAAGCACTCTTGCCGAGGTGCGGTCATCAGGCGCTTTCGCGCGAACAGCGTCAACGCAAAGCTAAGGCGCAAGGCACACATCAGGATGCGGGGGGCCTGGAGGGCGTAAGCGGCGGCTGCGGCCGCGACCGGTTGTCGAGCCCCTTGGGCAATTTGTCGGGATTGAGCTTAAGGACAGCGCATTTGGCGTCGGCTGGCAGCGCTTCTTCCTGGCTGTAGATCAGCGTGCACTCGAACCTGACCTCGGGCGCCTCTCGCGCTGTGCCCGAGCACGTCGCCATTGCGCCGCTGCAGAGGCCGGTCAGATTGACCTCGACCTCATCAGGACCAAACACGCTCGGACTGCCCTCGGCATGGCGCTTCACGGTCAGGACAGCCGTGAAACGCTGCTGATCGACCTGATAGGAGCCGCCATAGGTGAAAAAGCTGTCGCGGCCCGAGATCCGCCCTTCGATCAATTCAACAAGGCCTGTGCCCTGGCCGCGCGGGGTTCTGAACCAGGCTGCGTATTTGCCGTCTCTCAGCATGAAAAACATCCGTCGTAGTATCAAATGTATTTGCGACTAACTCTGGGGCGCGACAATGACCGATACGGCGCGTATTCCGCCACGGTTAACGCCCTGCAAAACCAATCCGTCAAATTGCCGGTGCCGCATGCGCGACGCCGGCCGCAACTCAAAACAGTTCGATGCCGTCATCCGCAGGCTCGACCGCCTCGCCCCGGCGGGCGGCGGCGCTCGACGACAGCCCGAGGGCTTGCAAAAATTCCCGGTGGACGTCGCGCTCGCGCTCCATCGTGTAGCGCGCGAAGAGATCGTCGAGCAGCGCCTCGTCCTTCGGCGACGGCCGGTGCGCGCCCGCGCTTGCCGTCTCCAGGCGCGCAGCGACAGTGGGCAGCCTCGCAGAGCTCTCGCCGAGCGAGCTCATCAGGTGCTGCGCGGAATTCATCAGGCCTTCGAACTCGGCCCCTTCGTCGACGAGCCGGCTCATCAGCTTGCCGAGCCGTTCGTTGCCGACTTCGACCTCGCGCAGCGCCTGGAGAATCTGCGGCTCCAGATTGGCGAGCTGCGTCGGATCGCCCTGAACGCGGAGCTCCTTCAATTCGTTGGCGGAACGCTCGATGCCGTCGAGCACGGGCCGCAAGCGCCCTGCGCCGGCCGAGACCTGGTCGGCTGTCGCCTTGAGCTCGTTGGCGATGACGACGAAGGCGCTGCCGCGGCTGCCGAGATGGCTCGCTTTGAGACCCGCGTTCATGCCGATCAGCGTGATGTCGATCGTGGCTTCCGCCAGCCCTGCAATGGCCTGGCGGAATTTCGCCAGGGTATCCTCGACGACCGCGAGCGCCTCGTCGACCGAGCGTCCGGCGTTCTCGCAAGTGCCGATCAGGGTCGAGGCCTGTGCCAGCGTCTGCTTGATGCGGGTCAGGAACGAGGCGGAAGAACCGTTCTCGCCACCGAACAGCGAGCGGCCGTGACCGACGATGCCACTTGCATCGTTCAGGATCGCCGACAGCGCGCGGATGATCTGGCCGATATCGCCGCCGAACTCGCGCTGCGCGTCCCTGAGCTGGGCCGCCTGCAGCCGGCGGATCGCATGCGCGCCGTCATCGCTTGCGACCGGTTCCGGAACGAGGCTCGGCGCGATGCCGGACGAGAGGCGTAAGCCTTGGCAAACATGTTCGAGGCGCTGCCGCGTGCTGTCGCCAGCCTGCAAGGAAATGATCGCGCCACCGACCGCCTCGGCGATCTTCCGCGTGCTGCCGCTGGCGAGATCGGCGAGATCGCTGCTCTTGCTACGTTGATCGCGCAGGCCGGAATAGGCAGCACCGAGTTCGGCGCTCTCCGTGACCAGCTGATCGCCGTAGCTTCTCTCGAACTCCTTCTGCCGGCCTGATGCGGTCGCGACCGCTTCCGACAGACGCTGCTGGTCTCGCGCGCATCCCTCGATCGAACCCTGCACCGCCTTGCCGAGATCGTAGGCCTCCTGCGTGAAGGCGAGAAAGCCCTCGCGATCGCCATCGAGCGACGCCGCCTCGATCCTCGCGCTGCGCGCGATGATGGTGATCATCTGGATGTGCTTGAACAGCGGCTTCAACAGCGCAGACGCCTCGGTCGTGCTCTCACCGATCGTCGCGAGCAGCGCGCTCTCGGCCGGGAGCGCTCGCGCGAGCTCGCTCAGCCGCGCCGCGATCTCCTGCAACGCGGTCGCGGCGCCCTCGATTTCGGCACCGGAGAGCTCTTCGGAAAGAGACGCGAGCCCCTGATTCAGTTCCTTGAAGATGATGTGGCCACGACCTAGCTCGTTGCCGACCCGGGCAAACACGTCTTCGATGCGCGACGAGACGTCCTCGACCGCAGCGATCTCATCAGTCAGCGAGTTGGCCGGAAGCACGGACATCGCGATCAACCCGCCGCCGCCGCGTGCCCGGCCTGGTACCAGTGCATGATCTCGCGCGGGATGTGATTCAGCGAAACCACCTTCTCGACCCCGCCATGGGCGATCGCTTCCTTGGGCATGCCGAACACCACACAGCTCTCTTCATCCTGCGCGCGGGTCGAGGCGCCGAGCTTGCGCATTTCCAG
Organism: Bradyrhizobium ganzhouense; assembly: GCF_049949285.1. Classification (NCBI taxonomy): domain Bacteria; kingdom Pseudomonadati; phylum Pseudomonadota; class Alphaproteobacteria; order Hyphomicrobiales; family Nitrobacteraceae; genus Bradyrhizobium; species Bradyrhizobium ganzhouense. The sequence continues at coordinate 2,315,425 of NZ_CP181318.1, read as the reverse complement.
CATGCCGCGTGCGCCGTCATCACCCATGCCGGTCATGATGACACCGAGCGCGTTGGCGCCGGCATGCTGGGCCGCGGAGCGAAACAGCACGTCGACCGAGGGACGATGCCGCGATACCGGCGGCCCATCCTTGATCGCGACCTGGTAGCGCAGGCCGATGCGCTGGAGCAGCATGTGGCGGGCGCCCGGCGCGATATAGGCCCAGCCCGGCAGCACCGGCTCGCCGTCCTCCGCCTCCTTGACGCGGATCTGGCAGACGCCGTCGAGGCGCCTGGCGAAGGCCGCGGTGAAGCCCGCCGGCATGTGCTGGACGATCAGGATGGGAGGACAGTTCGCCGGCAGCATCTCCAGCACGTCGTTGAGCGCTTCCGTCCCGCCCGTCGAGGCACCGATGCACACGATACGCTCGGTCGTCGGCCGGACTTTGCCCTGCACCGGCGGCGGGATGATGGCGTCGGCCGTCAGCTTCCTCTCGATCACACGCCGCTCCGTGCGCGGCCGCACGCGCGCACGCGCCGCCGACTTCACGGATTCACGCAGCCGCGTGGAGCACTCCAGCAATGCCTGCCGCGTGTCGATCTTCGGCTTGGGTACGATATCGACAGCGCCGGCCTCGAACGCCTCGAACATCACGTTCGAGCCTTCCTCGGTGAGCGAGGAACAGATGATCACCGGGATCGGGCGTTGCGCCATGATCTTGCGCAGGAACGTCATGCCGTCCATGCGCGGCATCTCGAGGTCGAGGATCATGACGTCGGGGAGCTCGTCCTGGAGACGCCGGGCCGCCACGAACGGATCGGACGCCGTTGCCATCACCTCGATGTCGGGATCATCGTTGAGAATCGTCTGAAGGATTTGGCGCACCGACGCCGAATCGTCCACGATCAGTACGCGAACTTTCTCCTTCGGCATATTCGGCAGCGCTCCAATCAGACCTGAAAAATCGTGGGCTGAACCTGCTTCAAACCCGGAACGGAACTGTGAATCATCGATTCCGAATGGCCAACCAGCAAATATCCCCCAGGCCGCAAATGGCTGCAGAGCTGTTGAACGACTTTGCGCTGGGTCGGCTTGTCGAAATAGATCAACACATTGCGACAAAAGATGATGTCGACGTCGCGATCCACGGGGTAGGAGGCGTCCATGAGATTCATCCGCATGAAATGCGTCATGCGCCGAAGCTCCGGCACCACGCGAACCTCGCCACGGGAGCGATCCCGCGACGACAGGAAATATCGCTTCAAAAAGGGCTCCGGCACCGGCGCCAGCACGTCGCGGGTGTAGATCGCGGTCTTGGCGAGGCGCAACACTGCGGTCGAGATGTCGGTTCCGAGGATGCGGTACTGAAACCGCGATCCGTTCCGCGTCATGTCGTCCAGCACCATCGCGGTGGTGTAGGCTTCCATGCCGGTTGAGCTCGCCGAGCTCCAGAATTTCAGGTTTGCGTTCTTGCGGCCGTGCGACTTGAGCAGCGCCGGGATGGCAATGTCCCGCATGAAGGTGAAATGCTGCGGCTCACGGAAGAAGTCGGTCTTGTTGGTCGTCACCACATCGATCAGATGGGTGAGCTCGGTGTCGAAATGCTCGGCCTCGAACAGGTTGTCGACATATTCGTTCAGGTCGGAGAAATTCAGCGCGCGCACGCGCTTGTGCAGGCGCCCCTCCAGCATTAGCCGCTTGCCCTGCGGCAGTTTGATGCCGACTTGGCCTTCGATCAGTTCGGCAATGGTCCGGAAATGACGGTCCGACAGATGCACGGCCGTGTCCTGCAAAGCGGGCATCATGGCCGCCAGCCTTGGCCCTGAAGGCCCGCATGCAATGATTGTCGGGCCAACCGGGCCATTTTGATTCCTACGCAGTCAGGCACAACAGAAGAGGATAGGTCCGCCCAATGGGCGGGCGGACCTATCCCCGGAAATCTCAGCGCTGAAAATCGGCGTCCCGATCATCCTCACCATCGTTCATGTCGAAAGCAAAACCGCCGCTGCCCGCGACCTTCATGGCGCGCGCCGGCCTGGCCTGCGGCTTCTTGGCGGGACGCTCGGCCGTCGCCATGGTCGCGGCCTTGGCGCGGAGCTGACTGACCGCCCGGTCGATCGGCGCCGGTGCCGGGCTCTTGCCGCCATGCTCGATGCGAAAATAGGCGATCGTCGACTGGAGCTGCTCGGCCTGCGAGGCGAGCTCTTCCGAGGTCGAGGACACCTGCTCGGAAGCGCTGGCGTTCTGCTGGCCGACCTTGTCGAGCTGCTGGATCGCCTGGTTGATCTGGGCCGAGCCGACGTCCTGCTCGCGGCAGGCCGCGGTGATCTCCTCGACGAGCTCTGCGGTCTTCTTGATGTCAGGAACGAGCTTGGACAGCATGGCGCCCGCTTCCTGCGCGACCTTGACGGTGTCGGCCGACAGCGTGCCGATCTCGGCGGCAGCCGCCTGGCTGCGCTCGGCGAGCTTGCGCACTTCGGAGGCGACTACCGCAAAGCCCTTGCCATGCTCGCCCGCGCGCGCCGCCTCGACCGCCGCATTGAGCGCGAGCAGGTCGGTCTGACGCGCGATCTCCTGCACGATGGTGATCTTCTCGGCGATGGTCTGCATCGCGTTGACGGCGCGGCCCACCGCAGCACCGCTGGCTTCGGCGTCCTTGGCCGACTGCGCGGCGATCTTCTCGGTCTGGTTGGCGTTGTCGGCATTCTGCTTCACGTTCGAAGCCATCTCTTCCATCGAGGAGGAGGCTTCCTCGGCGGACGAGGCCTGTTCGGTCGCGCCCTGCGAAAGCTGCTCGGCGCTGGCCGAAAGTTCCTGGCTGCCGGCGGAGACGTTCTGCGCCGCGGTCAGGGCTTCCGAGACGATCTGACGGAGCTTTTCCACCATGCGCTCGAGCGCGAGGCCGAGCGTATCCTTGTCCGACAGCGCCTTGGCTTCGACGGTGAGGTCGCCCTGCGCGATCTGGTTGGCAAGGGCCGCGGTGGCGTTCAGGTTCACCGTCATCGCGTTCAGCGACTTCATGAGGTCACCGATCTCATCGTTGCTCGAGGACTCGATCTTCTGGCTGAGATCGCCGATCGCGACCGCATCGGCAAGGCCGACAGCCTGCGCCAGTGCGCGGCTGATATTGAGCGCGATCCAGGTGGCCGCAACAACGGCGATCAGGAGCGAAGCAATCACCAAGCTCATCAGCAGCATCTCGGCGCGGGCACCGTCCTGCTTGGACTGCTCGGCCTGCTCTGCCATGTTGTTCTTGACGTTCTTGATGTAGCCGTCGGCGGCCTCCAGCGCGTCCGCGACGACTTTGCGGCCGTCATGCATGGAGCGGTCCAGCGCCTTCGGCTTGTCGGTCTTTGCAAGCCGGACCGTCTCGTCCTGATAGGCGTTCAGCTTGGCGAACGCGACGGCGAAATTCTCCATCAGCTTCTTGCCGCTTTCGCTGGCCGCGGCAGTGATCTCGTCCTTGGATTTAGCGAGCGCTTCGCGGTTCTTGGCGAGGTCGGCGACGAACTGATCGTATTCGGCATCGCTCGCCGCGAGGATCGCGTTTTTCTCGGCGCGCACCAGGAACAGCACGCCTTCCTTGAGCTCCGCGGCCTTTTCCATCCGGCCCGCGCGGCCGACCAGCTGCTCGGTGGTGCCGACCATATCCGACAGCTTCAAATACCCGACCGCACCGGCGATCATGGACAGCAGGATGACGACGCCGAAGGCGCTGGCAAGCTTGGCTTTGACGGTAAATCGCATGATGTAATCTCGTCGTTCCGGATTGATGTTGATTACGCTTGCTGCACAAAAATCTAGGATCAGGCGGCGCGAGGCGCCTCGCCCGGTAGCTCATCATTCGCCATCAGCTTGGCGAGATCGAAGATGACGACGAATTTCTCGCCCTTGCGGCCGATGCCGGCGGCATAGTCGGACTGCCATTTGCCGCCCACCTCGGGGATCGGCTCGATCGCATGCTCGTCGATGTCGGTGACCTCGAACACGCAGTCGGCGACGAAGCCGACGCCGACGAGGCGCTCCTTCATCGGCACGTCGAGGATGATGATGCGGGTCGCTTCAGTGGCCACCACGGCCGGCAGGCCGAGCTTGGTCCGGAGATCCACGATCGGGTAGCCGGCGCCGCGCACGTCGATCATGCCGAGCAGGAAATTCGGCGCATGCGGCAGACGCGAGATCGGCCGCATGTCGAGAATTTCCCGCACGTTGCGGATCGAGATGCCGAACGTCTCGCCGGCGAGCCCGAGCGTCAGATATTGCGAGGTTGCGGCCATTTCTCAGTCCAGGGTCAGATGATTCTTGTTGTCAGCGCTGAAACTCGGCGTCGCGATCGTCTCCGCCGTCATGCATGTCGAAGGCGAAACCTCCGCTATTGGCGACCTTCACCGCGCGCGCCGGTTTGCGAGCGGGCACGGGCTTCTTCGCGCCGCGATCCGCCGCCTGCATCTGCCCCGCCTTGCTGCGGAGCTGGGTGACCGCGCGGTCGATCGGCGCGGGCGCGGCGCTTTCGCCGCGTCCGGCATGCTCGATGCGGAAGAAGGAGATGGTCGACTGCAGCTGCTCGGCCTGGGAGGCCAGCTCTTCCGAGGTCGATGACACCTGTTCGGAGGCGCTCGCGTTCTGCTGGCCGACCTTGTCGAGCTGCTGGATCGCCTGGTTGATCTGCGAGGAGCCGACGTCCTGCTCGCGGCAAGCGGCTGTGATTTCCTGCACCAGCTCGGCGGTCTTCTTGATGTCGGGCACGAGCTTCGACAGCATGTCGCCGGCTTCCTGCGCAACCTTCACGGTCTCGCTCGAGAGCGTGCCGATGTCGGCCGCGGCAGCCTGGCTGCGCTCCGCAAGCTTGCGCACCTCGGAGGCAACCACCGCAAAGCCCTTGCCGTGCTCGCCGGCGCGGGCAGCTTCGACCGCGGCGTTCAGGGCAAGCAGGTCGGTCTGACGCGCGATCTCCTGCACGATCGTGATCTTCTCAGCGATGGTCTGCATCGCCTGGACGGCGCGACCGACGGCGACGCCGCTGGCCTCGGCATCCTTGGCCGACTGCGCCGCGATCTTCTCGGTCTGGTTGGCGTTGTCGGCGTTCTGCTTCACGTTCGAGGCCATCTCTTCCATCGACGAGGAAGCCTCTTCGGCGGACGAGGCCTGCTCGGTCGCACCCTGCGAGAGCTGCTCGGCGCTGGCCGAGAGCTCCTGGCTGCCGGCGGAGACGTTCTGGGCGGCGGTGAGCGCCTCGGCGACGATCTGCCGGAGCTTCTCGACCATGATGTTCAGTGACTTCGTGAGATCGCCGATCTCGTCATTGCTGGAAGAGGGGATCGTCTGGTTGAGATCGCCGTCGGCGACCGCACCGGCAAGGTTGACGGCACGACCCAACGAACGGCTGATCGAGATCGAAATCCACAAGGCCGCCGCGATCGCAACCATCAGCGAGATTCCCAGGAGCGTCATCAGCAGGAACTGGGCCTGGTGCCCCTCTTCCTTGGACTGGACCGCCTGGTCGGCCATCTGCTTCTTGGTGTTCTCGACATAAGAGCTCATGGACTCGAGCGCTTCATTGACGATCTTGCGACCCTCGTTCATCGAGCGCTCGGTCGCTTTCACCTTGTCGGTCTTCGCAAGCCGGATCGTCTCTTCCTGGTAAGCGTTCATCTTGGCATAGGCCACAGTAAAGCCGTCGAGCAGCTTCTTGCCGGCTTCGCTCGCCAACGCGTAGACCTCGTCCTTGGTCTTGAGGGCGGATTCGCGTCGCTTGGCGGCATCGGCTGCGGCCTGCTCGACCTCGTTCTCGTTGCCTATGATGGCATTCTTTTCCGATCGAAGCTGGACGAGAAGGTCTTTCTCGATCTCCATCGCCTTTTCCATGCGCTTGGAACGCAGGACCATGCTGTCTGCGGTCGTCATCATGTCGCCGAGTTTCGTGTAAGCGACGCCGCCGGCGACCATCGACAGGACGATGACCAGGCCGAACGCGCTGGCAAGCTTTGCCTTGACCGTAAATCTCATATCCAGCCCCTAACCCAGTCTCGCCCCGAGACTTCGTTTCAATTCAGAATGCGTTCCATGTTCGGAACGATGACGAACTCTTCACGCCATTTCGCAATGAAGCGAATGTACTCCGGCTTCCAATGCATGCCGACGCGCGGCGTCTGCTGCACGTCGGTCTGCGAGATTTCGGTCACCTCGTAGACCTTGTCGGCGGTGACGCCGACCAGGACCGGCTCGTTGTCGAGCTCGATCTCGATGACGACGATGCGCGTATCCGCGGAGTCTTCCGGCTGCGGCATGCCGAAGCGGATGCGCAAATCCGCGAGCGGAATGACATTGCCGCGCACGTTGATCACGCTGGGAACGAAAGCTCGTGCGCCGGCCACCCTGGTCACGGGCACGGGATCGATGATCTCGCGCACGAGGCCGGCGTCGAGCGCGAATTTCTCCTCGCCGAGGCCGATCATCACGACCTGCATCGCGTCGGCCTGGTGTTCTCCTGCCAAACCACCGGTCATCACGCCGCCTCGCTGATATGCTGTTTCTCGACCTTCGACTGCGCCAGCGCGACGAGCTGGGCGACGTCGAGGATCAGCGCCGCGGTTCCGTCACCCAGGATGGTCGCGCCGGAGAAGATCGTGACGTCCGAATGGAGCTTGGAGAGCGACTTGATCACGGTCTGGTGGTTTCCGATGATCTGGTCGGCGACGAGGCCGACGTGGGTCTCGCCGGTCGAGATGATGATCGTCTTCTGGTGCCGATCGGGCGCACCCGACGACGACATGATCTCGCGCAGGCGCAGGAACGGTACGAGGTTGCCGCGCACGTTGAGGAAGTTGCGCCCGCGGGAGCGTTCGTTCTCGGCGGTCAGCTCGATGCATTCCTCCACCGCCGACAGCGGAATGATGTAGCGGCCCTCGCCGACGCGGATCAAAAGGCCTTCGATGATCGCGAGCGTCAACGGTAGACGCAGCGTCACCGTGGTGCCCTGGCCCGGCCGGGTCGACAGGTCGATCGAGCCGCGCATGTTCTCGATGGTGCGCTTGACCACGTCCATGCCGACGCCGCGACCGGACAGCGCAGAAATGGTCTGCGCAGTCGAGAAGCCCGGATGGAACAGGAATTGATGGATCTCGTGATCGGAGAGCACGGCACCGGCGGCGATCAGGCCCTGCTCTTCGGCCTTGGCGCGGATACGGGCAGTGTTGAGGCCGCCGCCATTGTCCCTCACGGTGACGAGCACCTGCGCACCCGAATGCACGGCTGCGAGCTCGATCCTGCCCTGCTCGGTCTTGCCATTGGCGGTGCGGGTCGCGGTGTCCTCGATGCCGTGGTCGATGGCGTTGCGGATCAGATGCACCAGCGGATCGGCCAGGCACTCGATCATGGTCTTGTCGAGCTCGGTATCCTCGCCCGTGGTGACGAACTCGACCGGCTTCGACAGGTCGCGCGACAGGTCATGGATCAGGCGGCGGAAGCGGCCGAACAGCGAGCCGATCGGCACCATGCGCGCGCCCATCGTGGTGTCGCGAAGTGAGGAAGCGAGGCGCTCGATCTCCTCGGCGATCATCTTGATCGAGAGATCGGAGCCGGAGGCAGCGAGCTGGCTCAGCCGCGCCTGGGCGATGACGAGCTCACCGACGCGGTCCATCAGCTCGTCGAGGCGTTCGGCCTGGACGCGGACGGTGGCGATGCCGCGATCGTCGCGCTTGGCTTCGGCCTTCAGTTCGCTCTTCGGCTCGGGCTTGGCTTCGGATTTGGGCTCCGCCTTTGCGGCAGGCGACGCGGCGGCCTCAACCAGCGGCGCGGGCATCTCGGCGACCGGCTCCTCGTCGAGAAGCTGGAACAGCGGCATCGGCGCGGGCGCTTCGACATGCTCCAGCGGTGAGAGGGTCAGCTTCATCTCGTCCGAGACAAACATGAAGACGTCGTCGATCGCGTCCTTGTCGCAGGCCGCGTGCAGCTTGACGTCCCACTTCAGATAGCAGTCTTCCGGCTCCATCTCGTCAAGGAACGGGATGCCGTCGGTGACAGGTACGACGAAGCAGGGACCGAGCTTGCAGAGATCTTCCAGCAGGTCGAGCGGGTTCGAGCCGTTGCGCAGGATATGGGATTCGAATTCCAGGTAGAGGTGCCAACCGGCCTGCTTGCTCTCGACGGGCGCGAGCGGCGGTGCTTCGGCAATCTCGGCGACCGGAGCCGCAGGCTGATCCGACGACACGAAGCGCTTGAGGTCGTCGAGGATGGCTTCGCCGATGATATCGTCGGTCGACTGCGGATCCTCGATCAACGTGCGGATATAGTCCTTGGCGGCCAGCGCGACCGAGATCAGCTCCTGGGTCGGCTTGATCTCGCCCTTACGGACGCGATCGAACGCGGTCTCGAATTCGTGGGTGAAGGAGGCGACCTTGTCGAAGCCGAACATCGCACCCGAGCCCTTGATCGTGTGCAGGGCGCGGAAAGCGGAATCGACCAGCTCGCGGTCGTCGGGACGCTGGCCGAGATCGAGCAGGGCCCCTTCCAGGACCTCGAACAGCTCGCTGGCTTCCTGGCGAAAGACCTCGGTCGGGTCCATCGCACTCATGCGCGCACCAGTTTTGCGACCACGGCGAGCAGCTGCTCGGGCTTGAAAGGCTTCGTGATCCAGCCGGTGGCGCCGGCGCTCTTGGCTTCCTGCTTCACCGCGTCGTTGGATTCGGTGGTCAGGAACACGATGGGCATGCCGACCGCGCTCGGCAGCTTGCGCAGCGCCTTGATCAGCTCCAGCCCGTTCATGACAGGCATATTAAGGTCGGTGATGACGAGATCGAGCTTGCCGGCCTGCGCCTTGGCGAGGCCTTGCGCGCCGTCACCGGCCTCGATCACGCTATGACCGGCCGGCTCGAGCACGACCTTGATCATCTGCCGGATGCTGGGCGAATCGTCGACGGTCAGGATCGTGGCCATTAGACGCCATCTTTCTTTTGCGGGAAGTGCTGATCGATCATCGCCTCGTTGGCGAAACCAGCGCGGCGAAGGGTGCTCCGCAGAGATTGGGAGAAGGAGGTCAGGACCACTGGGCGGCCTTGGGCATCGCCGGTCTTGGCAGCCGACAGCAGAAGCTGGATCGAGGTCACGTCGGCCTTGTCGACGCTGGAGCAGTCGATCTCGAGCCGATCCTGCCGGCCAAACGCTTCGCGGATCAGGTCGTAGACACTGCGGATCGCAGCGATGCTGCAATCTGCAGGCAGCCGTAGGGACCACTTCGGCTCAGTGACATCAGACGACATTCGTCCCCCAAATTTCCTGGGATTCACTGCACGCATGGCGCGAATCCCGCGCGACAGATATTCGCGGAGGAGAGTGTGCAAACCCCTAATGGTCCTCCCCGTACAACTACGGGTCACATTCCCCAGAACTTCGCGCATGCATGCAAACGTGCATGGCCCGCTCAAATCTCATGCGTTGCGCGCAACGTTGAGGCAGTGTGACGCGGCATGGATGTTTGCTCCGCGTTAAATCGCACGGGCTATTCGTAGAGGTCATGCCTCGCCATCCGAACGAGTCCGGCCGCCGATGCTGACCCAAGCGCTTCTGGTTGATGACAGCCGCTCTGTCCTCAATTTCCTGAAACGTCATATCGAAGCGGAAGGCCTCGTCGAGGCCACCACCTTCCTCGACCCCGTCGAGGCGCTGGCATGCGCGCGCGAGCGCGTCTTCGATCTCGTGCTGGTCGACTACGAAATGCCGCACATGGACGGCATCAGCTTCATCCGCACGCTTCGTACGCTGCCGGGATGTGCCGATATTCCGATCGCGATGATCACGTCGCGGCAGACCGACGACCTCAAGATGGAAGCGCTGCAGGCAGGTGCAACCGATTTCCTGCCCAAGGCACCGCAGAGCGTCGAGATGACGGTGCGGCTGCGGAATCTAATTCAGCTTGGTGCAGCCGTACGCAAGCTCAACGATCGCGCTGCGCATCTGGCCAGCGAGGTCGCTGCCGCAACGCGCAAGCTCGGCGAACGCGAGGAGGAGATCATCCTGCGGCTCGCGCTCGCGGTCGAATACCGCGACAACGATACCGGCGAGCACACGCTGCGGGTCGCCCGCTACAGCCGGATCATCGCCGAGCAGCTCGGCCTCCCGGCCCGGCTCTGCCGCGACATCTATCTCGCCGCCCCGCTGCACGACGTCGGCAAGGTCGCCATTCCCGACAACATCCTGCTCAAGCCCGGCCGGCTGACCGACGACGAAATGGCGGTGATCCGCACCCATGCCACGATCGGCGAGAAGATTCTGGCTGATTCCAGCTGCGAGCTGATCCAGCTCGGTGCGCAAATTGCCGCAGGCCATCATGAGCGATGGGACGGCGCCGGCTATCCGAACGGCCTTCGGGCGGACGAGATCCCGGTCGCGGCACGCGTGGTGGCGGTCGCCGACGTCTTCGACGCCCTGACGACGCGGCGGCCATATAAAGAGCCGATGCCGCTGGACGTGGCGCGCAACTACCTGATCGAGAACCAGGGGCGGCAATTCGACCCGGCCTGCGTCGAGGCCTTTCTGTCGCGCTGGGATGAGGTGGTGGGGATCGCCGCCGGGCAGGCTGCGACGCCCTTGCCGAAATCCGAGGCCACCCTCGCACCCTTTATATTGGGAGCGACCGGGAGCCGTCCGGACCAGGATCGCGCGGGCGAGGCCACCGCGGCCGTCTGACATTACGTCGACAGTAACGGTTTGCCGCGGCGCCGTTTTCTGCCATCACCGGTTTGAACCTGTTCCTGCCAGGGTGCACCAATACGAAGAGTGATTCTGATCACACTGGCCGGGGCGATCCCCTGCTAGGCTCGGCAGGGACCTGGATCAGTCGAGTATATCGTTCGAACTGGATGAAAAGTCATGAGAAGCCTGATCGGCGCCATCGCCGGCGTGTTTTGCCTCGCGGCTCCCGCCATTGCTGAGACGCCTGCCGCCATCGTCGAGGACGTGCAGGGCAAGGTCGACGGCATCGAATTCATGGACTACGTGGCGCCCGGCAAGATCATCAAGCTCGGCCCCAAAGCCGGCATCACGCTCAGCTACCTCAAATCCTGCCTGCGCGAGACCATCACCGAGGGTGTCGTTCTGGTCGGCGCGGAGCAAAGCACCGTGCAGCTCGGCAACGTCCAGCGCGTCAAGGTGCCCTGCGACGCCAACGCCGCGCAGCTCTCCGAGCGCGAGGCAAGCCAGAGCGCGGCGACTACGTTCCGCAGCATGCGAGCCGACGCTGGCAGCGCACCGGCCAAGCTGCCGACGATCTACGGTACCGCGCCACTGATTCAAGCCAAGAGCGGCAACACGCTGGTGATCGAGCGCACCGACGGCAAGGAGCCCACGATCAGCCTCCCGCTCAGGAGCGACATCATGGTCGCCGGAAAATTCTATGACCTCTCGAAAGCCGGGAAGTCGCTGACGCCGGGCGGCAGCTATCTCGCAAAGCTCGGCACCAAGCGCTACACCTTCCAGGTCGACGCCAGCGCGACCTCGTCGCCGACGCCGATCGTCGGCCGTCTGCTGCGACTCGAATAGACGACCCGCGACAGCAACGATGCGGCGGATCGGCAGACGGGACATCGTTGCGGCGGTCCTGATTGCGCTCGTTACGGGCGCAGCTTTCACGTCTCGGCCGTTGCAGACCCTGCAAGGTCTCTCGCTCGACATCCTCACGGCCTTGCGCTGGAAGCTGATCGGCGACCGCCGCGATCCCGCGACATCGCCGGTCGTCGTCGTGGCGATTGACGGCGAGACCTACGAAACCCCGCCCTTCAAGGGATCGCCGACCCAGACGTGGACGCGCGAGATCGGCCGGGTGCTCGGCAGCATCACCGAGGGCGGCGCCAAGGTCATCGGATTTGACGTCATCTTTCCGAGCTCGATCGAGCAATCGGAAATTCCGTTTGGCGACACGTCGTTCGGCAACCGTGTGAGGGGATTTGACCGGGACTATCTGATCCCGCTCAGGCGACTCTCCGACAGCGGCAAGCTCGTGCTCGGCGAAATTCTCAGCAACGACCATCCGGACAGGCCTGATCGCGCGCAGCAACTGGCGGTGAAAAACAACATCCGCGCGCTCAACGTCAATACTGACCCCGACGACGTGATCCGGCGGATGCCGCTGAGCTTTTCCATCGCAGGCCAGCCGGTGCCTGCGATGGCCGTCGAACTCGCCGCGCGTGCGCTCGGTGTCAAGCCCGAGACCGGACCGACCGGCGTGACGAACTTGTCCGGCTACGCGATCCCAAGCGCGGTCCCCAACACGCTCACGCTCAACTTCCGCGGCATGGGCCGCGACATCCCCGCCTATTCCTTCGCCGATTTGCGCGCCTGCGTCGAAAAGGGAGATACCGATTTCTTCCGTCGCGCCTTCGACGGCAAGATCGTGCTGCTCGGCAGCATCCTAAATTTCGAAGACCGCAAGCTCACCTCGATGCGGGTATCCGGCGGATATGACGGGGCACCGGGGTCGCGATGCGCCCTGCCCGCGCCTGCGAGCACCGCGCAACAGGCCCGCAACGCGGTCGCCGGCGTCTTCGTCCACGCCACGGTCGTGCGAAATCTGCTCGAGCATGATGCCATCATTGAGCTCGGCTTCCCGCTGCGGACGATCCTGACAATTGTGTTCGCGGCGATCATCGCCGCTGCCGCCTGCCTGCTCGCTCCAACCGGTGCGGCGATCACCTGGCTTGGGCTCACCGTCGCCTATGCTGCTGTCGCCGTCGGTACGTTCGCGCATGCCATCGCGCTGCCCCTGACCGAGCCTGTGCTCGCGGGTCTCTCGGCGCTCGCGCTGATGATCGGCTACCGCTTCGTGGTCGCCGATCGTGAGGAGCGCTTCCTGCGCAAGAGCTTTGCGTTCTACCTCGCGCCCGAGGTGATCGACGGCATGGTCGCCTCCGGCAAGATGCCGGCGCTCGGCGGCGAGATGCGCAACATCACCATGTTCTTTTCGGATCTGGCCGGCTTTTCCTCCATCGCCGAGAAGATGACGCCAAGCGAGCTGGTCGCGTTGATGAACGACTATCTCTCCGCCATGACCGACATCATTGAAAGCCATGGCGGCTATGTCGACAAATATATCGGCGATTCCGTCGTCGCGATGTTCGGCGCGCCGGCCGACGATCCCGATCATGCACGCAACGCGGTTGCGGCCGCGTTGCAATGCCGCGACCGACTGAAGGAGCTCAACGAAAACCATCCCGCATTCCGCGGCCGCGGCCTCGCCCACCGCATCGGACTGAACAGCGGCGACGCCGTGGTCGGCAATATCGGCTCGCACCGGCGTTTCAACTACACCGTCATGAGCGACACCGTGAACCTCGCTTCGCGACTGGAAGGCGCCAATAAGTATTTTGGCACGACGATCATGGCCTCGGAAATGACCGTGAGCCAAAGCCGCGGCGCCTACACCTGGCGTGAGCTGGACACGGTCAGGGTGCAGGGACGTGACGAGCCGATCAGGGTGTACGAGCCACTGGCCGACATGAACCGGGAGACGCAGGAGCAGGGCATCCGCGCGGCAACCTACGCCAAGGGACTTGCATGCTGGCGGGCGCGCGACTTCGCCAAAGCGGCCGAGCTGTTCGAAAGCGCCTCGGGCGACGATCCGCCGAGCCGATATTTTGCCAGCCGTGCCCGGACATTGGCGGCCAATCCGCCGCCGGCGAACTGGACGCCGGTGAATACGCTGGAAGGAAAGTAGCGGCGTCCTAAAACGGCAGCCCCACGTAATTCTCCGCGAGCAACCGCTGCGCCGTCTCGGACGACAACAGATACTCGAGCTCGGTCTGCTGGAGCCGGTCTTCATACTCGGACCGATCGGGGAAACGGTGCAGCATCATCGTCATCCACCACGAAAAGCGTTGCGCCTTCCAGATCCGCGCCAATGCCTTGGCGGAATAGCCTTTCAGCCCGGAATCGTCGCCGTCCCGATAGTGCGCGAGCATGGCGTGGTAGAGATAATAGATGTCGGAGCCGGCACTGTTCAGGCCGCGCGCGCCGGTCGGCGGGACGATGTGGGCGGCATCGCCGGCGAGAAACAGGCGGCCATAGCTCATCGGCTCGGCGACAAAGCTGCGCAAGGGCGCGATGCTCTTCTCGATCGAGGGGCCGGTGATCAGGCGGTCTGCGACCTCCTCGGGCAGGCGACGCTTCAGCTCCGCCCAGAACGCATCGTCCGACCAGTCCTCGACCTTGTCGGTCAGCGGTACCTGGACGTAATAACGGCTCAGCACCCGTGAGCGCAGCGAGCAGAGCGCGAAGCCGTGCGCGTGCTTCACGTAAATGAGCTCGCGCGACACCGGCCTGGTGCGCGACAGCACGCCGAGCCAGCCGAACGGATAGACCTTTTCGTACTCGCGCAGCACGTCTTTCGGGATCGACTTGCGGCTGACGCCGTGAAATCCGTCGGCGCCGACGATATAGTCGCAGTCGACGCGGACCGCCTCGCCGTTCGATCGATACGTCACGTAGGGCCGGTCGGAGGTCAGATCATGCGGCGTCACTTCCTCGGCATTGTGCACGACCTTGCCGCCAACACGGTCGCGCGCCTCATAGAGGTCGCGCGTCAGCTCGGTCTGGCCGTAGACCAGCACCGAATTGCCGCCGGAATGCTTGTGCAGATCGATATGGGAGAGCACGCCATCATGGGCGATCTCGAAGCCGTTGTGGATCTCGCCCTCGCGGTCCATCCGCTCGCCGCATTGCGCCTCGCGCATCAGTCGGGCAAAGCCGTGCTCGAGCACGCCGGCGCGGATGCGGGCCAGCACGTGATCGCGGCTGTATTTCTCCAGCACGATGGTGTCGATGCCCTTCAGGTGCAGGAGCTGGGACAGCAGCAGCCCGGACGGCCCGCCGCCGATGATGCAGACTTGAACTTTCATTTTTCCGTCCTCCCGTCGGCACTTTTTTGCAGATTTCGCAGCCCGGACCGATGGAGGGTTTTGCCATTGTCTTGTACTATTCGAACATGAGGACCGCAGCCCCCGCCCCGGCCATCCGGGTCTACAATCTGTTCGGCGAAGCCGGCGACCTGCCGGATGTCGTCCATTGCGAGACGATTGCGGCCCGCTCGGTGCTGCATGACTGGACGCTCGCCGTGCACCGCCACGCCCGGCTGCACCAGGTGCTGCTGATCGAACGCGGCGGCGGCGAAGCGACGCTCGACGGACGCGCGGTGCCACTCAAGCCGATGCAAATCGTCAACGTGCCGGTCGGCCATGTTCATGGCTTCCGCTTCGTGCCTGGGACTCAGGGCTGGGTGCTGACCATCGCTGCCGAAATCCTGGACGAGGCACTGCTCGCCGCCGAAGGCCTGCGCGGCGTGCTGTCACGATCGGCTGTGGTGCGCGGCACGCCGCAGATCCGCGCAACGATGAAGCAGATCTTTGCCGAGCACGCCGCGCGCGATTTCGGCCGCGCGCATGTGCTGCGTTCGTTATCAGCCACCATGATCGGCCTAGTGGCACGCGCGCTGACAGGCGAGAGCGGCACCAGCAGGAGCTCTGAATCAAATCTGTTCCGCCGCTTCGAAGCCCTGCTCGAACAGCATCATCTGGCGCGCTGGACCGTTGCGGACTATGCAAACGCGCTGGCGATCACGCCGACCCATCTCAACCGCGTCACGCGCGCGGCGACCGGCGACACCGCCTCGCACCTGATCCTGAACCGGCTGATCCGCGAAGCCCGCCGTAACCTCGTCTATACCAATCTGCCGGTCTCGACCATTGCGTACGCGCTCGGCTTCGAGGACCCCGCCTATTTCAGCCGGGTCTACGCCGCAGCGACAGGGCTGTCGCCACGGGCGTTTCGGGAGCAGCTGCACGGCGGCGAATAGCGCCTTGAATTAATCGGACTTACGTGCCGAACCTCCGGCGATAGTCCTGCGGCGCAGTCGCGAGCACACGCAAAAAACTGCGGCGCATGGTCTCCTCGGAGCCGAAGCCGCAGCGCTGGGATATCCGCTTCACCGGCAGGCGCGTCTCCGACAGCATTCGCCGCGCAGCCTCCACCCGCAGCCGCTCGATCGCCCGCAGCGGCGTCAGTCCGGTCGCCTTGGCATAATGGCGGCTGAAACTGCGTTCGCTCATGCCGGCCTCGCGTGCCAGTCTGGACAGAGAGAGATCGCCGGCGAGATGCTTGCTGATCCATTGGTGCAGCGCGCCGAATTCATCTTCGGCAGATTGCAGCGACAGCGCCTCGCTGAACTGCGCCTGCCCGCCCGGCCGCTTGAGGAAGACGACGAGATAGCGCGCCACCGCCAGCGCGGTGGTACGGCCGAGATCTTCCTCCACCAGGGCCAGCGCCAGATCGATGCCGGCCGTTACGCCTGCCGAGGTCCAGATCGAGCCGTCGCGCACGAAGATCGGATCGGGCTCGACGCGCACGGCCGGGAAACGCCGCGCGAGCTCGGCGCAATACGACCAATGGGTCACCGCACGGCATCCGTCGAGCGCGCCGGATGCACCGAGCAGAAATGCGCCGGTGCAGACCGACGCCACGCGGCGCGCCTTCTTCACGCGCTGCCGCAGCCAGTCCAGCAGCATCGGATCGGAGGCAGCGACATCAACGCCCGGGCCTCCCGCTACCATCAGCGTGTCCAGCGCGCTGCCGGCGCGCGGCAGCGGCTCCGTTGCAATCTCCAGTCCTGAGGACGCCGTCACACGTACGCGATCTTTCGCCACCACGCGAAGCGTATAAGGCGGCGTTCCGCCGGCCTCCACGATCTGCTCGTTGGCGGTCGCGAACACCTGGAGCGGTCCGGTCACGTCGAGCAGCTGCACCGATGGATAAGCCAGCACTTCGATCACGCGCGCGGAGTTCCGCGTGGCGCGCGACATGGAACTTGGCGGAAAGCGAGGGGTCTTTGGCATTTGCGCCAAAGCGTGCCCGGTTATGTTGCCGCTGTCCAGCCTCGAGGAGAGAGACCATGACAACGAAGACCTTCACCAAGACCGCGCCGCCGGAGTGGCTTCTCGCGATGTGGAAGGAGATCGACGACAAGACCTTCGGCAAGGGTTTTGACTGTTTCGCCGAAGATGCGATCTGCAATCTCGGCGTCGCCGACTGGCACGGCCGCGAGGCAATCCGCAACAATCTGCGACAATTCATCGACCGCGGCCTTACGGCGCTCCACGACGTCGTCGAGTTCTGGGATAGTCCAGAGCTCAAGATCTTCCACGGCAAGGTCGCGATGCGCTTCGACGATCCCAATCTCGCGGCCGTGAGGCCGACGATGGCCCATTTCTTTTATATGGACGAGAACAATCCCACCAAGGTCAAGCGCTGGATCGGCGCAGTGGGACCGACAGGATTTTAGCTGGCGCGTCGCCGACGGAACTCGGCGGTGCAGGCTCCTCCACGACAAGAGAGCCGGCCTCATCATCGGATGCGGCCGGCTCATTCCTGATCAAATGAAGCAAACCTCGAAGAAGACGATCTCCTCCGGCCCCTGCAAGTTGATCGCGAGGGAATACACGACCTTGACGGTGCGCTCGTCGCTCGAAAATCGAAGGCGGCCATAACCGGGATCAGGCCAATTCGGATCGGGCCCGCCGCTATTCCCGGCGCTTCTACTTACCTTCGTATAGAGCGACCAACCCTTTTGATAAGATTCGTTTACCTCCGTACGATTGAGCCCGGAATGCCAACGCCTTATCGTGGCTGCATTCGGCGCCTCGGCGCTGGTGGCACGGGACCTCCCTAACCTTGGCGCAAGACGGCCACACCCTGTCCGGTCGTCTGCGCTGCTTTTTCAGAAGGCCATCGGCGACCATCGTGTTTCCCAGCCGACATAACGAGCCTTCGCGGTCGAAACTGCCGGCTTCCAAGCGAAACTGGAGCTTCGTGCATAATGTCTTCGTTTGAGAAGATCGCACTCTTCATCGATGGCTCCAATCTCTATGCCACCTCCAAGGCACTCGGCTTCGACATCGATTACAGGCGTCTGCTCAGCGAATTTCGCAGCCGAGGCGTGGTGCTGCGGGCCTTCTACTACACGACCGTCATCGAAGATCAGGAATACTCGTCGATCCGCCCATTGATCGATTGGCTCGACTATAACGGGTATACCGTCGTCACCAAGCTCACCAAGGAGTTTGTCGACGCGACCACCGGCCGCCGCAAGGTGAAGGGCAGCATGGATGTAGACCTCGCCGTGACCGCGATGGAGCTCGCCGAGCACGTCGATCAGATCATGTTGTTCTCGGGCGATGGGGATTTTCGTTCGCTGGTGGAAGCCGTGCAACGCCGCGGCGTCCGGGTGACCGTCATCTCCACGCTGGCCAGCCAGCCGCCGATGATCGCCGACGAACTGCGCCGGCAGGCGGACATCTTCGTTGACCTGGCGGAACTGAAGCCGAGAGTGGGGCGCGATCCGGCGGAACGGCCGGGATCGCGCGCGAGATGCGTCAGCAACCGCCGCATTTCATCGCGCGCGGAACGGTGAATCGAAGCGACCGGCTGGAATAATCCGGCGGGACGATCCGCGGATCGTCAGACGTCGAAGAACACCGTCTCGTCCGATCCCTGCAGATTGATCGTG
This sequence comes from Bradyrhizobium ganzhouense, assembly GCF_049949285.1. Taxonomy (NCBI): domain Bacteria; kingdom Pseudomonadati; phylum Pseudomonadota; class Alphaproteobacteria; order Hyphomicrobiales; family Nitrobacteraceae; genus Bradyrhizobium; species Bradyrhizobium ganzhouense. The sequence goes on along the minus strand of NZ_CP181318.1, from coordinate 2,296,902 downwards.
AAGGAATAGACGGCCTTGCCGGCGCGCTCGCTGCGGGTGGCGATCAGCGTCTTGCGACGGACCGGCGGCTCGACCAGATTGAGCACCGGATCGGCGGCGTTCGCGGCGTCTTCATCGGGGAAATAGAGCCGCGTGTTGAGCCCGATATTGATGCCGCGCGCAACAATCCAGATGTTGACGTGTGGCGCGCATTTGCGCCCTGCCTTGTCGGTGATGGCGCCCGGCTTGATGGTCTCGAAGGTCACCAGCCCACTCTCGAAATCCGAACCGCCGCGGCCCCAGCCGCGGAAATCCTCGTCCAAAGCGCCGGCGGAGCGGTCAGCCGGATGGTTGTACCGACCGGCCGCGTTGGCCTGCCAGATCTCGAGCAACACGTCGCGCAACGGCGATCCGCTGCCGTCGATCACTCTGCCTTCCAGCGTGATGCGCTCGCCTTGCGTGTTCGGCGTCACCAGCACGTTGGAAAAGTTCTTCTCAAAGATGTCGAAGCCGGCCATGGCCGGGATCAGGCCGATATGGACGTAGGGCCCGGCGGTCTGCGAAGCGGTTTCCTTGAGATAGTTGAGCGGCTGCGGCATTGGCTCAGTTCCCTTCGGGACGGTTTTCGAAATAGGTGGAGCGCTGGCCGCGCAGCACGATGTCGAAGCGGTAGGCGAGCGAGTCGAACGGGGTCGAGGCGTTGAGGTCGAGCGGCGCGACCAGGCGATCGAGCGCGTCCTTGTCCGGGATCGTCGTCAGGATCGGACAGACCGGGATCAGGGGATCGCCTTCAAAGTACATCTGCGTGATCAGCCGCTGGGCGAAGCCCGAGCCGAACACCGAGAAGTGGATGTGGGCGGGACGCCAGCTGTTGACGAAGTTGCGCCAGGGATAGGGGCCGGGCTTCACGGTGCGGAAATAATAGTAACCGGTGTCATCGGTCAGCGCGCGGCCGCAGCCGCCGAAATTCGGATCGATCGGCGCCAGATACGTATCCTTCCTGTGCCGGTAGCGGCCGCCAGCATTGGCCTGCCAGAACTCGACCAGCGTATTCGGCACGCCGCGGCCGGTCTCGTCCAGCACGCGGCCGTGAACGATGATGCGCTCACCGACGGGATCGCCGTCCTTGGCGTAGTTGCGGATCAGATCGTTGTCGAGCGGGCCGAGATCGTTGTGGCCGAACACCGGGCCCGTGATCTCCGAGACCAAGCTCTCCAGCGACAGCAGCGCCTGGCGCGGCGAACGCAGCACCGAGGATTTGTAGCCGGGCGCGTATGCCGGCGGATGGATGGTGCGGTCGCGCTGGAAGAAGCCGCCGTCACGCGGGGTGAACGGCTCGGGGCTGTTGAGGCGGGGATCCCTTAAGGCTGGCGCCTGGGCATTCATCGGCGTGTCTCTCCCTGTAGCGCCTCGGTCCGGGCGCGCGGCTTATCGGGAGATCATGGGCCGGCCTATTCCACAGATAAATAGATCGATTATAATATATTGCATGAAAAAAATCGATCATTTGGCGCTCGACGGCCACGCCCTCGAACTGTTCCTCGCCGTTCTGGAGGAAGGTTCGGTGACGGCCGCCGCAACCCGGCTCGGCCTGACGCAGTCGGCCGTCAGTCACGCCCTGAACAAGCTGCGGCGGATCGCCGGCGATCCGCTGTTCGCCAAGTCCGGCCGCGGCATCGTTGCGACCGCCCACGCCCAGGCGCTGGCCGCGAGGGCGCGGGCGCTGATCGACGAGATGCGCAGCTTTGCCGGCGGCGTCACGTTCGAGCCGGCAAGCGCGCAGCTTTCGCTGACGATCGCCGCCAACGATTTTCAACGCGACCTGCTGCTGCCGCGGTTTTTCGATCATGTCGCAAGCCAGGTGAAGAGCCTCAATCTGCGCGTGATCCCGTCGCAATCGCCCTCGCCCGCGATGCTGCGTGAGAACCGTTGCGATCTCCTGATCACGCCACTGCCGCCGTCCGGCATCGACATCGTGCAGAAGCGCCTGCTGAGCGATCATTACGTCTGCTACTACGATGCCAAGACGCGCGCCGCACCAGGCAGCCGCGGCGCCTATCTCGCCGCGTGTCACATCACGGTGGTCTACACCGACAACGAGCGGCTCGACTTCGACCGCCGGCTCGCCGCGAGCGGCTTTCACCGCGACATCGCCATCTCCGTGCCGAGCTTCTCCGGCGTGCCGTCGTTCCTGCGCGGGACGCGGATGCTGGCGAGCATGCCGAGCCTGCTGGCCTCCGGCGTGATGCACGGCTTCGCGCATGCGCGGATTCCGCTGGCCTCACGCACGCGAACGCTGGCCGAGCTGCCAATGTTCATGGTCTGGCACCAGCGCTATCAGAAGGACCCGGCGCATCGCTGGGTTCGCGCGCAACTGGAGTCCGTGGCTGCGACGGCCGCCGCCTGAATCTGACGCGCCGATTGCGAACGGCGGTTCATTGGCTGCACCACAAGGACGTGCGAAGGCAACGCCAACGCGAAGGCGTTCGGAGAAGCCTTGTGAAGTCCAGCGTGTGCCTTCTGACTGCTTGCGATTCCGTTCAGAGGCCGCTTGCGGATTTCACGATTCCCCGCATGAAGGCCTTTGCGGCCGCCCACGGTTATCAGCAGCGCTTCGTTCATGGCGACAATTGGAAGCGTCCGCGCGGTTGGCTGAAGATCGAGGTGATCCGCGCCGCTCTCGGAGGCGGTTACGACTTCGTGCTCTGGATGGACGTCGATGCCGTCGTGCTCCGGAACGACGTCGATATCAGGAGCGCGGCGGTGGATGCCGCCGACCTGCACATGGCCTGGCATGGTCCGGAGACATCCGAGATCATGGCCGCCGATTTCGTGCCGCATTTCAATTCGGGCGTCATGCTGATCCGCGTGACCGACTGGTCGCGCGCGTTTTTCGAACGGGTCTGGGACATCGGCCAGTTGGAGCATCCGTGGTTCGACCAGGCGACCATCCTGCACGCGCTCGGCTACGATGACTGCCTGGGGCATGGACCGGATCGCCCGGACGAACCCAACCGGTCTCATCTCGCGCGTCTCGACACCGCCTGGAATTCGATCCCCGGGCTCGCCACCGCGCCGGACCCGATCGTTCACCACTATGCCGGGATCAGCAATCCGTCGACGCGGCTCAAGCTGGTCGAGGCGGATGCCCTGACGGCGTCGATGCGCGAACGACTCGATGCCGATGTGCGTCAGGCGATCGCCCGTCAGTTCGGCCTGTGGCGCGAGGATGCGGCCATGCGCGACTGGGTCACCGGGGAGCGGGATTCCGCCCTGGCCGAACGGCACGAGGTCGTGTCGGAGCGGGATCAGGCGCGGGCGCAATTGGCGGCGGTCCACAACTCGACCTCCTGGCGGGTGACCGCGCCGCTGCGCTGGACCAAGGAGTTGTTTCAGCGCCGGCAACGATAAGTGCTTGTTGGCTGCCGCATCGGTGGCCTGCCCTTCGCCAAACCCACTGGTTGCGCGCGGGCGGCCACGCTAGAATTCGGCCATGACAGTGACCGATATTGCGAGCCGAACCTACAATCACAGCTGGCGGCTGGATCCCATCATCCGCAGCCTGCTTGATACGGATTTCTATAAGCTCTTGATGTTACAGATGATTCGGGAATCATACCCGAATCAACAGGTGACGTTTTCGGTCATCAATCGCTCGCGCCATGTCCGCCTTGCCGAAATCATCGACGAGGGCGAGCTGCGCGCCCAGCTCGATCACGCCCGCACCATCCGCTTCGCCAAGAAGGAATTGATCTGGCTCGCCGGTAACACTTTCTACGGCAAGACTCACATGTTCTCGGCGGACTTCATCCGCTGGCTCGCCGAATTCCGCCTTCCCGAATACGAGCTGCGCAAGGTCGAGGGCCAGTACGAGCTGCACTTCCATGGGCCCTGGACCCACACCACGATGTGGGAGATTCCGGCGCTGGCCATCCTCAACGAACTGCGCTCGCGCGCGGCAATGAAGGGACGCGGCCGGTTCGAGCTCGACGTGCTGTTTGCGCGTGCCAAGGCCAAGCTGTGGACCAAGGTGGAGCGGCTGCGCAAGCTGGAGAATTTGCGCTTGTCCGACTTCGGCACCCGCCGTCGCCACGGCTTCCTGTGGCAACGCTGGTGCGTGGAAGCGGTGAAGGAAGGCCTGGGGCCGTCGTTCATCGGCACCTCCAACGTGCTGCTCGCGATGGACAACGACCTCGAAGCCATCGGCACCAACGCGCATGAACTTCCTATGGTCGCCGCCGCGCTCGCCAGGGACGACGAGGAACTGCGCTGGGCGCCCTATCGCATCCTCGACCAGTGGCGCCAGACCTATGGCGGCAATCTGCTGATCGCGCTGCCCGATGCTTTCGGCACCAAAGCCTTCCTGCGCGATGCGCCGGAATGGGTGGCCGACTGGACCGGCTTCCGCCCCGACAGCGCGCCGCCGGTCCAGGCCGGCGAGGAGATCATCGCCTGGTGGGAGAAGAAGGGCCGCAACCCCAAGGACAAGCTGCTCGTGTTCTCCGACGCGATGGATGTCGGCTCGATCGAGGAGACCTATCACCACTTCTCCGGTCGCTCGCGGCTCTCGTTCGGCTGGGGCACCAACCTCACCAACGACTTCGTCGGCTGCGCGCCCGACGGCTCATTCGATCTCGATCCCATCTCGCTGGTCTGCAAGGTGTCGTCGGTCGACGGACATCCGGCCGTCAAGCTCTCTGACAATCCAGAGAAGGCAACCGGCATGCCCTCGGAGATCGAGCGTTATTTGCGCGTGTTCGGCGATGCCGGCCGCGTGCGCAAGCCGGTGCTGGTCTAGCGACGATCCAAATTCTCTCAATCGAGTAAATCACACAGGCCGGATTTGGTGGCATCGGTACGCGATGCGGCGCAGGTTCCGGCTCGGTAGCATTTGCAAGATCGGTTTTACAACGCCTTCACCTTGCGAGATGGTCTCGCGACGTTTTCAGGTCGAGTTAAGCAGCGCTCCCGTCTTATTGGCGATATGAGCGGAACGCTCCGCTGGAGTCGTTGAGTGATTTGGGGAACGCAGGGTGTTTCGCAGAACAGCAACGTTGGCGAAGGAACGCAGCTTCCTTCACGTGATCAAGCTCGTATCGCCGTTCGTCATGGTTGTGATGCTCCAGGCGACGATCGCGGGATTCAGCCTGGAAGTGATGTCTTCGGTCCGCGCCTATGTCGCGGGCGAGGCGATGTGGTCGCGCTCGCAGAAGAACGCCGTCTATGTCCTCAATCTCTACCTGCATTCGGGCCAATCCAGCCAGTTCGAACAATACCAGGCCTCGCTCGCCGTCCCGATCGGCGACGAATACGCCAGATGGGCGCTGGAGCAAGATCCCGTCGATGTCGAGATCGCCCGTATCGGCTTTCTGCAAGGCGGCAACCATCCAGACGATGTTCCGGGCATGATCTGGTTGTTTCGCTACTTTAGTGGCATCAACTTCTTTCAGGAGGCCATCCGGGAGTGGGCTGCCACCGATCCGATGCTGCTAGAGCTCAGCATCTTTGGTGAAGTGATCCGAAGCGACCTGAAGGACGGCCCCATCCGCAACGTCGATCGCCTGCAATTCCTGTCGTCGCGGCTTTCGGAGCTGAACGCGCAGTTTACCGGACATGCCGAGCGGTTCTCGACCGCTCTGGGCGAAGGCTCTCGCACCATCAAGGTGACGTTGACCTGCGTCAATATCGTTACGGCCGTAGCGCTGATCCTGCTTCTGATCTGGCACACGCGGCGACTTGTGTTGCAACGACAGGCATTCGAGGACGCCTTGCACGCGGAGAAGGAGCGCCTGGCCTTCCAGGCGTCGCACGACTGGCTCACGGGCCTCTCCAACCGCCGCGCCTTCGAGGCCCGCCTGCAAGGCGAACTAGACAATAACGCGGCGGGTTCGCTCAGCCTGATCCTGCTCGACCTCGACCAGTTCAAGTCCGTCAACGACAGCTGCGGCCATCTCGCCGGGGATCAGCTGCTGTGCCGGGTCGCGCAATTGTTGCAGCAGGACCGGCGGCCGCACGATCTGGTTGCCCGCCTCGGCGGTGACGAATTCGCTCTGATCCTGCCGCAATGTGCGCCCTACGACGCCGTCGATATCGCCGAGCGGTTGCGGCGGACGCTCGAGCAGTTCAGCTTCGCCTGGGACGATCGCTGCTTTGCGGTGACCGGCAGCATCGGCGTCGCTTGCATCACCGGCAGCAACACGACGCTCGAAGAGGCCATGCGTCGGGCCGATGCCGCTTGCTATCGTGCCAAGGAGAAGGGGCGCAACCGGGTTCAGGTCGACAACGGGAGAGCGGACGTCGTTCTCGTCGCAGCGCGGCCGCGCGAAGCTGCCAGCGCGTGACCGTCGCAATTATCGCGCCGGCAAGATCCCGAGACCCAGCAGATGCGTGTCCAGGAACTGCGTGACCTGCTGGCGCAGCATCTGCGGCGGCACGGCGACCATGCGTTCTTCCAGGCCGAGCGAGATGATCCCATGCACTGCGGAAAACAGCGTACGCGACAATAGTGCGATCCTCACGTCATCGGCATCCGGCAGCACGCGCACCAGAGGCGGATGCATCAACGCGAAGGCATCCATCACCATCTGAAGAATGTCATCGGGATAGGGACGGTCGTCCTCCATCCGATGCTCGAACAGCGAACGCAACAGATTGGCGTTTTCGGCGAAGAATTCGAGATAGGTTTCGGCCAGACCGTAGAGCTGGCGGACCGGATCCTCCGCCGGAACCCCGCCCAGCCGCTCCGTCAGCGCCTGAACCGTCTCCCGGTTGACCGTCAGGATCACCCCGTCGAAATCGCCGAACTCGTTATAGACACTGCCGACCGAGCAGCCAGCGGCCTCCGCCACGTCCCGAACCTTTAACGATCTCAAGCCTTTAGTCGCGATAATGCTGCGGGCGATCTCCAGGACCTGGAGACGCCGTCGATTTTTTTTCTGGTCTCGCAGCGATTCTTCTTGAACATTGTTCATTTTCGAGCTACTCACGTGAACATTGTTCAAATTAACCCGGAGACCTGCAAAATGCAAACCCTCGCTGTTGATATCGCCGCCACCTTTGTCGATGACGCCGTGGCCCTCGTGAGCGGCTTTGGCCGCTCCCTGCTCCGGGTCGCCATGGCCCCGATCGATCGGATCGCAAATGCCTGCGACATTGCCGGCGTACTCGCTGAGCGCCGCGCGACCTTCCGGATGTGGCAGACCAGCCGTGCCCGTCGCGAACGCCGCCGCTTCAGCCTGCTCGGCCGCTTAAACCCCTTTCGCCATCTCGCTCACCTCACCTGAGGAAAGCCGGTGCGCATCCGTGTCCACTCGAATGCGAGGACCGGCTGCAACAAAGGACTTACTATGCCCGGACATTCGCGGCCGGCTCCGCGACTGTCAGAGATGCGATTCAGCTCTTGCTTATCGGCCAGGGCGATATCCCCGTAAGCGCGGCATTTCCGCCCGAATATTGGCGAACCTAACGAGACCACTTGGAGACCAACAGGATCGGAGGGACCAAGGGGACCGAGCAGGCCGATGACCGTCGTCACCCTGCAATCGTTCCTGCCACACCCTTCCGGTCGTGACGTTACACAGACAACGCAACAACCTCAGGCTGCCCTTCCAAAACAGGACTCGTCATGATCAGGAATTTGATGTCGTCACGCCGCTTTGCGCCGCTGTTCTGGGCACAATTTTTCTCGGCGCTCAATGACAACGTGCTCAAGAATGCACTCGTCATCATCCTGCTCTACAGCGCCGCGACCGGCCATGGCGATGCGCTGGTGACGGTGGCAGGCGCCGTCTTCATCTTCCCCTATTTCATCCTGTCCGGGCTCGGCGGCCAGCTCGCCGACAAATACGTCAAATCGGTCGTCGCAAGGCGGCTGAAATTCGTCGAGATCTTCGCTGCCGCCTTCGCCGCTGCCGGCTTCTTCCTGCACTCGGTGCCGCTGCTGTTCACGGCGCTTGCGCTGTTCGGCATCATCGCCGCCCTGTTCGGGCCAGTAAAATACTCCATGCTGCCGGACCAGCTCGAGCTCGGTGAGCTCGCGACCGGCAACGCGCTGGTCGAAGGCGCGACCTTCATGGCCATCCTGCTCGGCACCGTCGCGGGCGGCCAGTTCGTGGCTGGCTCCGCCCATATGGGCTGGGTCGCCTCGGCCGTGGTCGTGCTGGCCCTGTTGTCGTGGGCCTTTGCCTCCCGCATTCCGCAAACAACGCCCTCGGCGCCCGATCTGCCCGTCGATGCCAATCCCTGGACCTCGACGCTCAGCCTGTTGAAGACGCTCTATGCGGACCACCGGCTGTGGGACGGCACGGTGATCGTCTCCTGGTTCTGGCTGGTCGGCGCGATCGTGCTGTCGTTGCTGCCGGCGCTGGTCAAGGACGTCGTCGGTGGCAGCGAAGGCGTGGTGACGCTATGCTTGGCGATCTTCGCGATCGGCATCGCCATCGGCTCGCTGTTTGCGGCCAGCCTGAGCCACGTTCGCCCGAACCTCGCACTGGTGCCGATCGGCGCTATCATGATGGGATTTGCCGGCATCGACCTCGCTTGGGCCATCGGCGTCACCGTGAAGGGCAACGACATCGCCGCCGTCGATTTCGCAACGTCGTTTGCGGGCCTGCGTATGCTGATCGACTTCGTCGTCTTCGCGTTCGGCGGCGGGCTGTTCGTCGTTCCGTCTTTTGCCGCGGTGCAGGCCTGGTCGGCTCCGAACGAACGCGCCCGCATCATCGCCGCCGGCAACGTGCTGCAGGCCGCCTTCATGGTGATCGGCTCGCTGTTCGTCGCGCTGCTGCAGGCGGGCGGATTGCATGTCGGCTGGATCTTCCTTGGCCTGGGTGTCGCAAGCTTCGGCGCGGTGTGGTTCGTGCTGACGAAGTGGGGCAAGGAGGGCGTTCGCGATTTCGGCGGGCTGCTGTTCCGCGCCCTGTTCCGCACCGAGGTGCGCGGCCTCGAAAACCTGCCGCCTTCCGGCACGCGCATGCTGATCGCGCCCAATCATGTCAGCCTGATCGACGGCCCGCTGCTGCATGCCGTGCTGCCGATCGACGCGAGCTTCGCGGTCGATACCGGAATCTCCAAGGCGTGGTGGGCCAAGCCGTTCCTGCGCGTGGTCAAGCACTACACCATGGACCCGAGCAAGCCGCTGGCCGCACGCGACCTGATCAAGCTCGTCGCCGCCGGCGAACCGGTCGTCATCTTCCCGGAAGGCCGCATCACCGTCTCCGGCTCGCTGATGAAGGTGTATGACGGCAGCGCGATGATCGCCGACAAGGCCGACGCCGTCGTCGTGCCGGTTCGCATCGAGGGCGCCCAGCGCTCGCATCTCAGCTATCTCAACTCTGGCCAGATCAAGCGCTCGTGGTTTCCGCGGGTGACGGTGACGATCCTGCCACCGGTCAAGCTTCCGGTCGATCCGGCGCTGAAGGGCAAGGCGCGCCGCAATGCTGCGGGCGCCGCGCTCCAGGACGTCATGATCGACGCGATGGTCAAGAACGCCATGCTCGACCACACGCTGTTCGAAGCGCTCGGCCACGCCTATCGCGACCGCGACACCGGCAAGGTCATCGTCGAGGACGCGCTCGGCACCAAGCTGACCTATCGCAAGCTGATCCTCGGCGCGCAGGTCCTGAGCCGCAAGCTCGAAACCGGCACCGCGGCCGGCGAAAATGTCGGCGTGCTGCTGCCGAACTCGGCGGGCGTCGCCGTCGTCTTCATGGCGCTGCAGAGCATCGGCCGGGTCCCGGCGATGCTCAACTTCTCGGCCGGCCCGGTAAACGTCCTCGCCGCCATGAAGGCCGCGCAGGTCAAGACCGTGTTGACGTCAAAGGCCTTCATCGAGAAGGGCAAGCTCGACAAGCTCATGTCAGCGATCTCCGCTGAGGCGCGCGTCGTCTATCTCGAGGATGTCCGCGCCTCGATCGGCACGGCCGACAAGATCAAGGGCCTGCTCGCCGGCGCCGCACCGCGCGTTGCCCGTCAGGCCAACGATCCCGCCGTCGTGCTGTTCACGTCGGGGTCGGAAGGCACGCCCAAGGGCGTCGTCCTGTCCCACCGCAACATCCTCGCCAACGCGGCGCAGGCGCTGGCGCGGGTCGATGCCAACGCCAATGACAAGGTGTTCAACGTGCTGCCGGTGTTCCATTCCTTCGGGCTGACCGGCGGCATGATGATGCCGATGCTCGCGGGCATTCCGATCTACATGTACCCCTCGCCGCTGCACTACCGCATCGTGCCCGAGCTGATCTATCAGACCGGCGCCACGATCCTGTTCGGCACCGACACGTTCCTCAGCGGCTATGCACGTTCGGCGCACGCCTACGACTTCCGCACACTGCGCCTGGTGATCGCCGGCGCGGAAGCGGTCAAGGACCGCACGCGGCAGGTGTTCATGGAGCGCTACGGCATCCGCATCCTCGAAGGCTATGGCGTCACCGAGACGGCGCCGGTGCTGGCGATGAATACACCGATGGCCAACCGCCCCGGCACCGTCGGCCGCCTGTCGCCGCTGATGGAAAGCCGCCTCGATCTGGTCCCTGGTATCGAAGACGGTGGCCGTCTCTCGGTGCGCGGACCGAACGTAATGCTCGGTTACCTCAGGGCCGAAAATCCCGGCGTGCTCGAAGTGCTTCCCGAGGGCTGGCACGACACCGGCGACATCGTGGCAATCGACCCGGCCGGCTTCATCACCATCAAAGGCCGCGCCAAGCGCTTCGCCAAGATCGCGGGCGAAATGGTTTCGCTGTCGGCGGTCGAGAGCATCGCGACGACGCTGTGGCCGCAGGCCGCATCGGTCGCCGTGTCGATCCCCGACCAGCGCAAAGGCGAACGCATCGTGCTGCTGACGACGCAGAAGAATGCCGAGCGCAGCGCGATGCAGACCCAGGCCAAGACGATCGGCGCTTCCGAGCTGACCGTGCCTGCGACGATCATGGTGGTCGACAAGGTGCCGCTGCTCGGCACCGGCAAGACCGACTACGTCACGGCAACGACGATGGCCCGCGAGCAGGCGACGCCCGCGTCGGAGCGGGAAGTTGCGTGACGTCCAACCCACGGCCGTCGCACCAGCGCATGCGCGGTGCGACGGTGTGGTGCTGCTGCATGGCATCGGCGTCGGCTCCTGGACGCTGAAGAAGCTGGATCGATCGCTGCAGCGTCGCGGCTTCGCGACGCTCAATCTCGGCTATTCCAGCCGCAAGAAGCCCCTTGAGGCACTCGCTGAGGAGATCCACGCACAGATCACCGGATTCGCCGAACAATGCGACGGCGCGATTCACTTCGTCGCCCATTCCATGGGCGGGCTGCTTGCGCGGGTTTACATCGCGCGATATCGCCCGGCGCGGCTTGGCCGCGTCGTGATGCTGGGCACGCCCAATGGCGGCAGCGAGGTCGCCGATCTCTTGAAAGACCTGTCGCTCTACCGTGCCGCTTTCGGCCCGGCCGGCTTGCAACTGACCACCACCCAGGATCCCGTGCTCGCCGCCCTGCCGCCGCCCGATTATGAGGTCGGCATCATCGCGGGATGTCGCACCATCGCGCCGATCGCGTCGGCTTTTGTTCTGCCGCGCCCCAACGACGGTCGGGTTTCAGTTGCGAGCGCGAAGCTGGCCGGGATGGCCGACCACACCATCGTCAAGGCGTCGCACACCGGACTGCCGCGCCACGCCGTCGCGATCGAGCAGACGATCGCGTTTCTGCACGACGGACGGTTCACCCCGATCACTTGAGCAGGGGATAGCGGACCGGATTGTCGTCGCACTGACCTGCTCCGCACTCCAGCACTGTGGACAGGAGATTTGCGGCAACCAGCAATGCGAAGATTGCGAAGATCAGGTTTGATGCCGGACCATTCATCGGCGTAGCGCCATCTCGCTCGCCGGCCACATCCTTCAAGACGAAGACGAGCGCGACATAGCAGACGATGCCCACGGCCGCGATCAGGGCCCAGGTGTAGAAATGCAGCCCGAACAGCGCCGAACCATATCCGGCATCATCAGGCGCAAGGTGCAGGGACACCTGCCGGAGCGAGATGAAGCCGGTGACGAGGCTCGCGACAAGGATCATCGCATAGTGTAACCCACGCTCGCCGAGGCGCAGGTTGAACAGGAAGCCCATGCCGATCGCAACGAACCCGGCCCGCTGCAGCAGGCAGAGCGGACAAGGCAATTCGCCGAGCGCAAGCTGATAGACAAAGGCGACGGTCAGGACCAGCGAGATCCCGAGCAGGCCCAGCATGTTCAGGACCGCGCCGACCGATCGTTGCCCACTCATCTCTGCAGAACTCATCTCGACACCGTCAGAACGAAAATTTCAGTGAGTCGGTCGCGTGGTGGAAGAACCATGTGACGGTGATGACGATCGTTGCGCTCCAAAGCGCGTAGCCCAGTCCCGCGCGCGCATACCAGACACAGACGCTGCCTGCGAGCGCCAGCAGAAACGGCAGAAACATGTACATGAGCGCGGGCTCCTCCGGCGATTCGCTCTCCGCCAACGGCCCAGAGATACGTCAGCCCCACACGCCCCTCAAGAGCCCGCTTCGCTGCGCCGCTCCTGCGCGTAACGCACCAGCGCCGCGAAGCGGTAGATGCCATGCACGAACTTGCCGTAGGGCATGGTGATGAACAGCGCGAACACCGCACCGAGATGCAGCGCCAGCAGCGGCCCCATGGCGGAGGTCTCGCGCAGGAGCAGGAGCAGCATTCCCGTGAACCCGGTCAGGAACAGCATGGCGATGAAGCCGACATCCATGCCGTAGCTGGCCTCGTCGAGCAACTCGGGCGCCCGGCGCGATTTGGCGACGAACAGCCCGATGGGGCCGACAACGAGGCCGATGCCGCCGAGCGTGCCGAGCACGACCGGCAGATCCCACCACGGATACGGCGCCTCGCGGCCGAGGAGATAGTGATAGAGCGTGGCAACCGAGGTTGCCGCAAAGCACAGAAGGAAGCCGTAGAACGTCAGGTGATGGAAAAGCTTGCGCCGGTCGGTCGGCGTGTCGTCCTCATTGTAGCAGCCGACCCCACCGCCATGGAGATAGCGCAGCTCGCCGGCATCGCGGATCGCCTGGAAGATGGAGCCACCGTCAGCCCGGCCGCCGATCGGTGCGCCGATGTCGCGCCAGAACGCGCGAACGCTCATGACCAGCGCGAGGATCGCGTAGAGAAAGGCAGCGCAGAACAGCGCAGCCATCGCATTGTGCGGCATCAGTCTGTAGAAGGCGCCGGGACCGGTGTGCACGCCAAGCAGCACGCCGCGGTCGTTGAGGGCCGCAAAGCCGAGGATGAAGGCGGCCATGCTGAGCGCGGCGACGATGCTGATGACGAGACCGTTGCGTGCGAAGGCTCCGGACAGCGCCTGCGGCCAGGCATAAGCAGCATAAGATTCGGTGCGCGCCACCGCCAGCGTTTGGGGAACGTTGACGTTGAACTCGTGCGGCGGCGAGAACTGGCAGTCGACGTAGCAGGCGCCGCAGGAATGGCAGAGGTTGGCGAGATAGTTGAGATCGCCGTCGGAGAAGGCGCGGCGCATCTCCATTGCGGGAAACACCGCGCAAAGACCCTCGCAGTAGCGGCAGGAATTGCAGACCGTCATCAGACGGTCGGCCTCGTCCAGAATTCTAGTTCCGTGCATGTTTCGCCGCTTCCCGTCCTGCGATCCGCCCGAACACGCTGCCGATGGTCATGCCCATGCCGGCGGCATAGCCCTTGCCGAGCACGTTGCCAGCCATGATCTCGCCGGCCGCGAACATATTGGCCGACGGCTTGCCGTCAGCCATAAGCATCCGCGCCTCCTTGGTCACGCGCGTGCCGAGATAGGTGAAGGTGATGCCCGGCCGCACCGGATAGGCGAGATAAGGCGGCGTCTCGATCCGCCGTGCCCAATGCGTCTTGGGCGGCGTCAGGCCTTCGGTCACGCAATCGTCCAGAATCGTGTGGTCGAAGGTGCCGGGCCGCACCGCGGCGTTGAATTCGGTGATGGTCTTTTCCAGCGCGGCCGGATCGAGCGTCAGCTTGCCAGCGAGCTCGGCGATCGTCTGCCCGGCAATCGGCGGGAACAGCGTTGGCATAAAGCTCGTGACGACAGTGGAGTCGAAGATGATGTAGGCAATCTGGTCGGGCTGCGCCGCAACCAGCCGGCCCCAGATCGCGTAACGCTTCGGCCAGATGTCTTCGCCTTCGTCGTAGAAGCGCTGCGAGTGCTTGTTGACGACGATGCCGAACACGACGGAGTCATGTCGCGTGATGATGCCACCATCGAACTTCGGCGCGCGGGCATCGATGGCGACTGCGTGGCACTGGGTGGGATCGCCGACCTCTTGCACGCCCTTGTCGAGCAGCATCTTCAGGATCGAACCGCGATTATAGGGCGTGCCGCGGATCAGGAAATTGTCGGCGGCCTCGCCCCAATATTGCTTCAGCCATTCGATGTTGGCCTCGAACCCGCCGGCGGCGGCGACCAGCGAGGTCGCGCGGATCTCGGTCTCGCCCTTGATCGGCCGCTTGACGCGCGCAGCGAGGAACATACCGTCCTCGATCACGAGGTCGGTAACCTCGGCGTCGTATTCGACGTCGACGCCGAGCCGCTCGGCGGTGAGATAGAGCGCGTTCAGCATGGCTCGGCCGCCGCCGAGGAAAAAGGAGTTGGTGCGGCCCAGGCTCAGCGTGCCACCAAGCGACGGCTGCCAGCGCACGCCCTGCTCCACGATCCAGTCCAGGATATCCTTGGACTCCCGGATCATGTGGCGGGCGAGCACCTCGTCGGTCTGCCCGCCGGTGACGCGCAGCAGATCCTCCCAAAACTCCTCTTCGGTGTAGGGACCGGTCAGGATTTCGGTCGCGGCGTCATGGGCACAACGCATGTTGCGAGTGTGACGGGTGTTGCCGCCACGATAGAACTTTGGCGCACCTTCGAGCACCAGCACCGAAGCACCGCCGCGGCGCGCCGAGATCGCAGCGCACAGCGCCGCGTTGCCGCCGCCGATCACCAGCACGTCGTATCTGCTGCCCATGCCGTCCGTCCGATGCGACGAAGTTAGAGACATTCTGCCCGCCGGCAGCCTTGGTCAGGTCGATCCACTATTGCGTACTTTTGTATACAAAGATATACATAAGCTACGCAAGCGGCATCTGTGCATGGGCAGGATGCGCATTGCGTTCAGAGGTCACGTGGCCAGACGCCCGGCAAAGGCAGGCGGATCGATCGCGCGCGGAGCCGGTGTTGCGCTGGGCGAAGCGGTGTTCCGCTCGCTCTGCGAGGCGCTCCAGGCCGGCAGCTATCGTGCCGGCGATCGCCTGCGCGAGGAAGAGGTCGCGCAGCGGCTGAAGGTCAGCCGCACGCCGGTCCGCGAAGCTCTGGGCCGGCTCGCAGCGCGCGGCTTCGTCGAGCCCGCCGGCGGCCGCGGACTGATCGTCCGCAACCTCGACATCTCCGAAGTGCTCGAGCTCTACGCCATGCGCGAGATCATGGAAGGCGCCGCCGCCCGCCTCGCCGCAGAGCACGCTTCCGCGACCGAGGTCGACGCGCTCCGGGATATCGAGCAGGCCTTTATCGAGGCGTCCGAGACCAATGCAGCAGAGATGGCCAGGCTCAACCGCGCTTTCCACGAAGCGATCTGCCGCGCCGCGCGCAACCGCTACCTGGACAATGCGTCAGGCGAATTGCAGGACTGGATTGCCCTGCTCGGCCCGACCACGTTCACGGTGTCGGGTCGTCCCTCGACCAGCCATAGCGAGCATCAGGCCATCATCGAGGCCATCGCTGCGCGCGATGGCGACAAGGCCGAGCAACTCGCACGCGCGCATATCCGCGAGGCGCTGCGCTGCCGGCTCAAACTGTTGCAGAAACAGTAGGGCAAGAGCCCTACGCGACCACATCCGCGGCGATCGCCTTCAACGCATCCCGCACATCGGTTGGCTTCATCCTCACCTGCAGGCCGCGCTGACCGCCATTGAGATAGACCAGATCATGAGCGAGCGCGCTCTGCTCGATCACGGTGCCGACTTGCTTGCGCTGCCCGAACGGGCTGATGCCGCCGACCTTGTAGCCGGTGACGCGCTCGGCCTCCGGCGGCTTCATCATCTGCGCCGACTTGCCGCTCACGGCCGCGGCGAGCTTTTTCATCGAGACTTCCCGGTCGGAGGGGACGATCACGCAGACCGGCTTGCCGTCGACCAGCGCCATCAGCGTTTTCAATACGCGCGCCGGGTCCTCGCCGAGCGCAGCGGCCGCCTGCAGCCCGATGCTCTCGGCGTCGGGATCATAGTCGTAAGAGTGAACGGTGAACGCGGCACCGGCGGCTGCGAGCGCGCGGGTGGCGGGGGTGACTTTGGACATGGTTGGTGTCTATCACTGTCAGCGGCGAAGCGGCATAGGCGCTACACGTTTAGCTGTCGTCCCGGCGAAGGTTTGGCAGGCGCCGTGCCGTCAAAGAACCTGAGCGTTACTCCGCCGCATCCCGCATCTCCGCGCGTTCGGCCCTCGCCGCGCAGAACTTGAACTCGGGGATCTTGCCGAACGGGTCGAGCGCCGGATTGGTCAGCAAGTTCGCCGCCGCTTCCGCATAGCAGAACGGCATGAACACCATGTTCTCCGGCACGTCGCGGTCGGAGCGGACCTTGACCTCGACCGCGCCGCGGCGGGTCTCGAGACGAATGAAATCGCCGGGCGCGAGCTTCTTCCTGTGCATGTCCTTCGGCGACATGAACGCGACCGCCTCCGGCTCGATCTGGTCGAGCACCTGGGCGCGGCGCGTCATCGAGCCGGTGTGCCAGTGCTCGAGCACGCGGCCGGTCGACAGCACCATCGGATATTCGTCGTCGGGCAGTTCGTCCGGCGGGATGACATGGGCCGGCACGATCTTGCCGCGCCCGCTCGCGGTCGGGAAACCCGTGGTGAAGATGATCTCGTTGCCGGGCTTGTTCGGATCGTCGGCCGGATAGGTGACGGCGCCTTCGCGCACCAGCCGCTCCCAGCTGATGTTCTTGAGCGACGGCATCAGCTCTGCCATCTCGGTGTAGACCTCGCCGGCGCCGGCATAATTCCAGGGCAGGCCCATGCGCTTTCCGATCTCCTGGATGATCCAGAGATCCTGCCGCGCATCGCCCGGCGGCTTGATGACCTGGCGCGCGAGCTGCACGCGGCGATCGGTGTTGGTGAAGGAGCCCTCCTTCTCGGCAAAGGCGGAGGCCGGCAGGATGACGTCGGCGTGGAACGCGGTCTCGGTGACGAAGAGATCCTGCACCACGAGATGATCGAGCATCGCGAGCGCCTGGCGCGCATGCTGCAAATCGGGGTCGGACATCGCGGGATTCTCGCCCTCGATATACATGCCCTTGATCTCGCCGGCATGGATTACGTTCATGATCTCGACCACGGTGAGGCCGCGCACGGGATCGAGATCCTGTCCCCACAGTTTCTCGAAACTGCCGCGCAAGTCGTCGCGGCCGACCGGCTGGTAGTCGGGCAGAAACATCGGGATCAGGCCGGCATCGGATGCGCCCTGCACGTTGTTCTGGCCACGTAGCGGATGCAGGCCGGTGCCGGGACGGCCGACCTGGCCTGTGATCAGCGCCAGCGCGATCAGGCAGCGCGCATTGTCGGTGCCGTGGACGTGCTGGCTGATACCCATGCCCCAGAAGATGATCGACGATTTCGCGCGTGCGTAGGTCCGGGCGACCTCGCGCAGCGTCTGCGCCGGGATGCCGCAGATCGCCTCCATCTTCTCCGGCGTGAACTCCTTGATCTTCTCCTTGAGATCCTCAAAGCCCTCGGTGTAGCCGGCGATGTACTGATCGTCGGTCAGGCCTTCGGTGATGATCGTGTTGATCATCGCGTTCAGCATGGCGACGTCGGAGCCCGGCTTGAACTGCAAATGCCTGGTCGCATGACGCGACAGCGACTGCCGGCGCGGATCCATCACGAACAGTTTTGCGCCATTCTTCACGGCGTTCTTCATGAACGTCGCCGCGACGGGATGGTTCACCGTCGGGTTGGCGCCGATCACCCAGATCACCTCGGCATCCATCGCCGCCGAGAACGGCGCCGACACGGCGCCCGAGCTCAGGCCTTCGAACAGCGCCGCCACCGACGAGGCGTGGCACAGGCGGGTGCAGTGATCGACATTGTTGGAGCCGAAACCGGTGCGCACCAGCTTCTGGAACAGATAGGCCTCTTCATTCGAGCCCTTGGCCGAGCCGAAGCCGGCCAGCGCCTTCACGCCCTTCTCGTCGCGGATCTTGACGAGACCCTTGGCGGCGATGTCGAGCGCCTCGTCCCAGCTCGCTTCACGGAAATGCGTGAAGGGATTGGCGGGATCGACCTGGTCGTTGGAGTCCTTCTTCGCATTCGGCAGCCGCACCAGCGGCTTTGTCAGGCGATGCGGATGGTGGATGTAGTCGAAGCCGAAGCGGCCCTTGACGCAAAGACGGTTGTGATTGGCCGGGCCATCACGACCTTCCGCGTAGATCACCTTCTCGTCCTTGACCTCGTAGGTCACCTGGCAACCGACGCCGCAAAACGGGCACAGCGAATCCACCTTCCTGTCCGCGTAGGTCACGCGGGTCTGCGTGTCGTCGAGCATCACGGCCGGCATCAGGGCGCCGGTCGGGCAGGCCTGCACGCACTCGCCGCAGGCCACGCAAGTCGACTCGCCCATGGGATCGTCGAAATCGAACACGATCTTCGAGCCATGGCTGCGATAAGCCATGCCGATGACGTCGTTGACCTGGACCTCGCGGCAGGCGCGCACGCAGAGGCCGCACTGGATGCAGGCGTCGAGATTGACGCGCATCGCCGGATGGCTGGCATCGGTCTCCCAACGCTCGGCGGCAGGGAAGCGGCTCTCGGTGACGCCGGTCGTCTCGGCCCAGTGCCAGAACTTCGACTCCGGATCGTGCGACGTCTCGCGCGCCGGCTGGTCGGCGACCAGCAGCTCCATCACCATCTTCTGCGCCGACACTGCACGCGCGGATTCGGTCTTCACCTTCATGCCGACCGACGGCGTGCGCTTGCACGACGCGGCCAGCACGCGCTCACCCTCGATCTCGACCATGCAGGCGCGGCAATTGCCGTCGGGGCGATAGTCGGGCGCGGGCGAATAGCAAAGGTGCGGAATCTCGCGGCCCTGACGTTTTGCGACCTGCCAGATCGTCTCGCCGGGTCTGGCCTCGACCTGCTTGCCGTCGAGCTCGAACGTAATCTTGGTCATTCGGCCGCTTCCTTGAACTCGTCAGGGAAATATTTGATCACCGAGGACAGCGGATTCGATGCCGCCTGCCCGAGCCCGCAGATCGAGGCATCGCGCATCGCCTGGCTCAATTCTTCCAGAAGTGCGCGGTTCCAGACCGGCTTCTGCATCAGTTGCGCCGCCTTCTGGGTCCCGACGCGGCACGGCGTGCACTGGCCGCAGCTCTCGTCCTCGAAGAACTTCATCAGGTTCAGCGCGGCTGCACGCACGCTGTCCTTTTGCGACAGGATCACGATCGCCGCCGAGCCGATGAAGCAGCCGTATTTCTCCAGCGTGCCGAAATCGAGCGGGATGTCGTCCATCGATGCCGGCAGAATGCCGCCGGACGCGCCGCCGGGGAGATAAGCGTAGAACTGATGGCCGTCGGCCATGCCGCCGCAATATTCGTCGATCAATTCGCGCACGGTGATGCCCGCGGGTGCCAGCTTCATGCCGGGGTTTTTCACGCGGCCGGAGACCGAGAAGCTGCGCAGGCCATGGCGTTCATGACGGCCGTTGCCCTTCCACCAGTCGGCGCCCTTCTCGACGATGTCGCGCACCCACCACAGCGTCTCGATGTTGTTGATCAGCGTCGGCAGGCCGAACAGGCCGACCTGGAACGGATAGGGCGGCTTGTGCCTGGGCAAGCCGCGCTTGCCCTCGATGCTTTCGAGCAGAGAGGACTCTTCTCCGCAAATGTAAGCACCGGCGCCGCGGCGCATGTGCAGCGGCGGGCCGCCTGCGGGAAGCTTCGCGAGTTCGCGTTCGAGGATTTCGCGCGAGGCCGGATATTCGTCGCGCAGATAGATGTAGACATCGGAGGCCTGCACCACATGCGCGCCGATCAGCATGCCCTCGATGAAACGATGCGGATCGCTTTCGAGATAGACGCGGTCCTTGAACGTGCCGGGCTCGCCCTCGTCGCCGTTGATCGCCATCAGGCGCGGACCGGGTTCGCCCAGCACGGCGCGCCATTTGCGCCCCGTCGGGAAGCCGGCGCCGCCGAGGCCGCGCAGCGAGGCGTCGTCGAGCGCCTTCAGCAGATCGTCGTTCGACAATTCGCCGGAGCGCAGGCGACCCAGCAGCTTGTAGCCGCCGCCGGCGACATAGGCGTTGTAGTCGATATATTTCGGCAGATGCGCATGCGTGTCGCCAGCCTTCGCGGCGGCCATCACATTGGCGACGGTCGCATGGTCGACGAAATTGTGGCCAACTTCCGCGGCTGGCGCAGTATCGCAGCGGCCGACGCAGGGCGCGCGCACGACGCGAATGCCGGGACCCGACGCGCTCTGCAAATCGGCGAGCAATTTCTCGCCGCCGAGCATCGCGCAGGTGAGGGAGTCACAGACGCGGATCGTCAGCGGCGCGATGTCAGGCTCGCCTTCCTTCACCACGTCGAAATGCGCGTAGAAGGTCGCGGTCTCGAACACTTCGGCGAAGGCGAGCTTCATCTCGTCGGCGAGCGCGGCAAGATGCGCGGCCGAGATCTGGTGATATTTGTCCTGGATCAGGTGCAAATATTCGATCAGGAGATCACGCCGCCGCGGGCGGTCGCCGAGCAATTGCTCGATCTCATGCGCGGCGGTGGGATCAACCTGCCGCCCCTTGGGCGTGGCCTTGGCGCGCCGGCGGCCCTCGCCCGGATGCTCGAATTCCCTGACCTTGTGAACGTCGTCGTTGCTGCTCATGGAAACGTCGCGTTCTCCGCAAAGCCCATCAATTGCGACAACTCTAGTCTCTGGTATGCCAGATGCAAGAGAGAATTTATAACGCCTCTGTAATGCTTTAGGGGGCAGGCAGCCGCCCTGCCATGCCCCCTCACGCAAACGCGACGCGGAACCTCGCCTCAGGTCTTGTTCATGCAATCTTCGATGTAGAACCAGCGGTCATCACCGGTGAGGCCCTTGGACTTCACCTCGCCGCGACAGGCCTTCAGCTTCGGCTTGTTGGCGGTCCACTTCGCCTTCATGTCCTTCAGCTTCTGCATAGTGAGTTTCATCTTGCCCGGCGGCTTGGCGTCGGTCGTCGCGGCAGGTGCCGGTGTTGCAGGCGCTGTTGCCGTCTGCGCAGACGCGGTGTGAAGGCTTGCCGCCAGCAGCATAGCGGCGAGGCAGATACCAGTGCGATGCATGAAAATTCCCCTAGATCCCATTCTTAGTGATTTGGATGAGCAAGCGCCGCGGGATGCGCGCAGCATCCCGCGGGCGATGTGGGTTTGCGATCAGAAGATATTCCAGGCGCTCAGGAGGGTCTTGTACACCCCCCAGGCCAACGGGATCGCGACGAACGCCCAGAACAGTGCGGCCTTGCCATCGAGACCACCCGTGCCGATTCCGAACGAACCGCCCTGCCCCGCATTTGCCCCGGGGATCGAGGCCTGGAGCTTCGATACCTCAGCCTCGCTCATGTACCACTTCGAATCGACCGGCTTGATCAAATAGTTGCAGATCAGGCCCGCGATCAGCATCGCGCAGAGAATGTACATGGTGGTGTTGTAGAGCTGGTCGCGCGGCACGCCAGCCGCCAGCTGAAACTCGCGGATGTAGTTGACCACGACGGGGCCGATGATGCCGGCGGTCGACCAGGCCGTGAGCAGTCGTCCGTGAATTGCGCCGACGAACTGCGTTCCGAACATGTCGGCGAGATAGGCCGGCACGGTGGCGAAGCCGCCGCCATACATCGACAGGATGATGCCGAAGCCGAGCACGAACAGAAGCTTCGAGCCCATCGCCGCAAAGGTCGGCGCCAGCGCGTAGAGCACGATGCCGAGAATGAAGAACGTGTAATAGGTGTTCTTGCGGCCGATATAGTCCGACAGCGAGGCCCAGACGAAGCGGCCACCGATGTTGAACAGCGACAGCAGGCCTGCGAAGCCCGCGGCGATCGCCGCGATCTGTGTCTTCTGCGCGGCGTTCAGCGCGTTGAAGCCAACGTCCGGAAGCCCGATCAGCTTGCCCGCGAAGATTTCCTGGAGCATCGGCGACGCCATGCCGATCACGCCGATGCCGGCCGACACGTTCAAGCACAGCACCCACCAGATCAGCCAGAACTGCGGCGTCTTGTGCGCGTTGTTCAGGTGAACGTGGTGCTCGGAGATCATCGTCTTCTTCTCGCTCGGCGGCGTCCAGCCCTCCGGCTTCCACCCCGTGGGCGGCAGGCGATAACGGAACGCGCCAATCATCATGAAGACGAGATAGATGACGCCCATGGTGAGGAAGGTTTCCCAGACGCCGACCGAGGTCGGGGTCTTGAAAAAGTCCATCAACAAGTTGGCCAGCGGCGCGCCGATCATGGCGCCGCCACCAAAACCCATGATGGCCATGCCGGTCGCCATACCGCGCCGGTCAGGGAACCATTTCACCAGTGTCGACACTGGCGAGATGTAGCCGAGGCCGAGGCCGATGCCGCCGATCACGCCGGAGCCGAGCCACATGATCCAGAGCTGGTGGACGTAGATGCCGATGGCGCCGAGCAGGAGGCCGCCACACCAGCAGCACGCCGCGACGAAGCCGGCTTTGCGCGGCCCGACGCGCTCGAGCCAGCCGCCCCACAGCGCAGCAGAGAGGCCAAGCACGACGAAGAACAGCGTGTACATCCAACCCAGGCTCGCGACTTTCCAGTCGCAGCTGGTGGTGAACAGCTCCTGCCAGAGCGAGATGTCCGGGCAGGCCTTCGGCGCGGTCAGTCCGATCGCGCGCGACAGCGGCAGCCAGAACACCGAGAAGCCATAGGCCATGCCGATACACAGATGGATGCATAGCGCCGCCGGCGGCACCAGCCAGCGATTGAACCCAGCGGTCGCGATGGTCCGCTCGCGATCAAGAAGGCCCGCGCCAGCGCCTGAAATCCTTCCAGCGCTCTCAATTGTCGTCATGCATTCCTCCCCTGCAGCTGCCCTTCTGAGCAACTTGCCGCTTCCATCCTGGTCCTCAGCCCATTGCAGCGCAGCTGTTGTCCCTGCTGCTCCGCACAATCACCCGACACGCGCCAGGATCGTCATGCGCGTCTGAAAAGTTAACCCCTCGGTCGGGGCTCTATGCCCAATACGATTTGCAGGCTTCGTAAGTGGCCCGATGATCCGCGTGTCGCGGACAACACTCAACCTCCGCGCCTGCGCGGAGAAAGTCAATTTGGGCAGAAGCCATGATCGATGTCGATAGACAAATGGTCGGTATCAGCGCGGTAACGCGCCTAA
Organism: Bradyrhizobium ganzhouense; assembly: GCF_049949285.1. Lineage (NCBI taxonomy): Bacteria > Pseudomonadati > Pseudomonadota > Alphaproteobacteria > Hyphomicrobiales > Nitrobacteraceae > Bradyrhizobium > Bradyrhizobium ganzhouense. The sequence continues at coordinate 2,273,515 of NZ_CP181318.1, read as the reverse complement.
GAACGCAGCGCAGCATTGACGCTGCCTATCGAGCCATTTGCTTTTTCTATCAAGAACACGATGCGCGCGTCGTTGCGCTCGGTGATCTCCACCTTGTCGCCGGTCTCACGGATCAGGTTAGGAATGTCAATCACCGACAAGGGATCGGTGCAGTGAACCTCGAGCTCGTCGCCCGGCTGCAACGGTTTCAACGCCTTGCGCGTTTTCAAGGCGGGCAGCGGGCATTTCAGCCCGGTGAGATCAAGCGTCGTTCTGGTCGTTGTTCTTGTCATCGGCGCAACATGCGCTGGAGGGGGCGAGGACGTCAATGTAACCGCCTAGAGCAGATCGGCATAGGACAGGAAACCTACATTCTCGCCCGGCTCGACCCGCGTAACGTCTTCGCCCAGCTCGACCAGGCCGTCGGTCTCGACCAATGACGACAGGAGTCCGGCGCCTTCGCGCGGAAATTTGACCGCCTCCAGCGTGCCATCCTCTGCGCGCCGCAAGGACGCACGAACATATTCGCGGCGGCCCAGCTTCTTCTTGTAAGTGAACGCCGCGCGCAGCGGGATCGGCAACAGCGGCTCCGGCAAACTGCCGGCGAGCGCCAGCACGGTCGGCCGCACCACATGGACGAATGTGACAAAACTCGCGACGGGATTTCCGGGCAGCCCGATCAACGGCGTGCCGCCGATGACGCCCATCGCCACAGGCCGGCCCGGCTTGATCGCCATCCGCCACAGTACCAGTGAGCCGACGCTCTCGACCGCCGCCTTGACGTGGTCTTCCTCGCCGGTCGAGACGCCGCCGGTGGTGAGGATCAGATCGTGGTGGCCTGCAACCCGCTTCAATCCGTTGGCGAGCGAGGTGCGTTCGTCGCGCAGAATGCCGAGATCCGAGACCTCGCAACCGAGACGGCGCAGCATCGCCATCAGCATGAAGCGATTGGAGTCGAAAAGCTGCGAAGCGGCACGCGGCTCGCCGGGCGAGGCCAGCTCATCGCCGGTGGAGAAAACGGCGACACGGATGCGCCTGACGACATCGACCCTGACAAGACCGAAGGCTGCGGCAAGCGCAACATGCTGGGGCCGCAGTCGCTGGCCGGCGCGTAACGCGACGTGCCCAACAGGAATGTCCTCGCCCGCCGGACGAACATTGGCGCCTGGCTTCAGCCCCGGTGGCAGCACGATCTTGCCGGCGTCATCGATACGGACGTCCTCCTGCATGAAGACGGTTTCGGCGTCCGGCGGCATCGGCGCGCCGGTAAAGATGCGCGCGGTGTGGCCGGGCTTGATCGGTGCTCTTGCCAAGCCGCCGGCCTGGATACGGCCATCGAGCGGGAATACCCGCTCCACTTTCTCTGGCAGGTCCGCGTTGCGCACAGCATAACCGTCGACGGCAGAATTGGTGAAGGGCGGCAGCGGCAACGGCGCCACGATATCGCGCGCCAGCACACGTCCGTCGGCATCGACGAGCGCCACCGTCTCGAGATCGGCAATCGCGCTGACGCGTGCCGTGATCAGGCCAACGGCCTCGTTGACCGACATCATCGGTCCGCCGAAGGCAAAGCAATCGTCCGCCAGTTGCGCCATGGTGCCTCGTCAGCGTATCGCCGCGCTTCTTGCAACCACCTCCTCGACCGGCATCGCCTCCCGCAGCAGCAGTGCCGCAGCGGCCTCGATGTCTTCGAGATGGACAGTCGGCAGCCGGGTTTCAACCGCGACGTCGGTCGCAATCCCGACAATGCCGGGATCATCAGGGAACAGCAGTGGCTTGCCATTGCCGGCACGATGCACCTCGATCTTGCGATGCGGCTCGCGCTTGAAACCTTCGACCACCACGAGATCGACCGGGGACAGCTTGCTCAACAGTTCCGGCAGCCGCGGCTCGGCCGCGCCGCGCAATTCATGCATCAGGGCCCAACGGTTCGCAGAGGCCACCAGCACCTCGGCCGCACCGGCCTCGCGATGGCGCCAGGAATCCTTGCCGGGCACATCGACGTCGAACTGATGATGCGCATGCTTGATGACGGAGACACGCAGGCCCTGCGCGTTGAAATGCGGGATCAGCCGCGTCAACAGCGTGGTCTTGCCCGCACCGCTCCAGCCTGCAAGGCCGATGACTTTCATTCCAGCTCCGTCTCCGCGAGCGACTTGCTCTTCGATGGAACCTCTGTCCCCTCCCCGTCATTGCGAGCGCAGCGAAGCAATCCAGAATCTTTCAGCGGCGGCTGGATTGCTTCGCTGCGCTCGCAATGACGAGCGGAGGCATTTTGCCCATTCCCCAGCATGCTTATATCGGCTTGGCCCGAATGTCATGCTAACGTCGCACCCATGATGAAGATCGACAAAGCCCCGGTCCCCCTGATCGTCCCGAACCCCGACGACCCGCGCCTGACCCAGAGCGTGACCGGGACCGACCAGACCGGCGCCAAGGTCGAGATCAAGGTGCCGATGGAGCGGCCGCTGACGCTCTACCTGAATTCGCAGGAGATCGTCACCATGATGACGATCGGTGACTATCCGGAATATCTGGCACTCGGCTATTTGCTGAACCAGAACATGCTGAAGTATAATGACGCGGTCACCGAGGTCGAATACGACGACGATCTTCAGGTCGTGGTGGTGCGCACCGAGCACCACACCAATTTCGAAGCCAAGCTGAAGAAGCGCACGCAGACCTCAGGCTGCGCGCAAGGCACGGCCTTCGGCGACCTGCTCGAAGCCGTCGAAAGTGTCGCGTTGCCGAAGGCCGAGCTGCGCACCTCCTGGCTCTACCAGATGACCCAGACCATCAACACCATGCCCTCGCTCTATCTGGAGGCCGGCGCGATCCACGGCTGCGTGCTGTGCAAGGAGGGCGAGCCGCTCTGCTACACCGAGGATGTGGGCCGCCACAACGCCGTCGACAAGATCGCGGGCTGGATGTACCGCCACGGCGTCGATGCCTCCGACAAGATCCTTTACACCACCGGTCGTCTCACCTCGGAAATGGTGATCAAGACGGTGCGGATGGGAATCCCGATCCTGGTGTCGCGTTCCGGCTTCACCGCCTGGGGCGTCGATCTCGCAAGACAAGTGGGTTTGACGCTGGTCGGACGCACCCGCGGAAAGCGCTTCATCGCGCTCGCCGGCGAGGAGCGGATCGTCTACGACCAGAACCTCGATTACGTCGAAGAGGAATCGGCGAAGCACAAGCGTAAGGGCGAAGGTGGTGACGACTGAAAATCCGGCCACGCAAGGTGTGCTGCTCGCCGGCGGCCTCGCACGCCGCATGGGCGGTGGCGACAAACCGATGCGGTCCATCGGCGGCCGCACCATCCTGGAGCGCGTGATCGCGCGCCTGAAGCCCCAGTGCGACGGATTGATCCTCAATGCGAACGGCGATCCAGCGCGCTTCGCCGCGTTCGGCTTGCAGGTCATTGCCGACGACGTGCCCGGCTTCCCCGGCCCGCTCGCCGGCATTTTGGCCGCGCTCGACTGGACCGCCGCGAACCGGCCGGAGCTCGAATGGGTGCTCAGCGCCGCCGGCGACTGCCCGTTCCTGCCACGCGACCTCGTCGCGCGCCTGCACGAGGCGCGCACGCGGGAAAATGCGCAGCTCGCAGTCGCCGCATCCGGCGATCAGTCGCATCCGGTGATCGGCCTCTGGCGCGTCGCCTTGCGCAACGAGTTGCGCCACGCGCTCGTCGTCGAAGACATGCGCAGGATCGATCGCTGGACCGCGCGCTACCCGCTCGCGACGGTCACTTGGCCGGTCGAGCCACTCGATCCGTTCTTCAATGCCAACACGGTCGAGGACATCGCTGAGGCCGAGCGCCTGGCGGCGCTGGATGAAGCGTCTTAATCAAGCTCACGCCGCCAATGGCACGGTCCAGGCATCGTAACCGTAGACCCAGCTCGTATCGGTCCGCTCCTTCAGCCAGATGTTGGCACGTGAGGTCTCCTGCACCCGCGTGGTCCGCACCTTGCGCGTCGCCTCGAAGCGGCGGAACGCACCTGCCAGGCCGTCGCGGTCGACACCGTCGAGACAACGCGAGAGCACCGCGGCGTCCTCGATCGCCATCGCCGCACCCTGCGCCATATAGGGCGTCATCGGATGGCAGGCGTCGCCGAGCAGCGTCACCTTGCCATCGGCCCAGCGCTCTAGCGCATCGCGATCCATGATCGCCCATTTGTGCACGTCGGGGCACGACGCCAGCACCTGGCCGACCTGCGGATGAAAGCCCTCGAACGAGGCGCGCAGATCGCGCACGTCGCCCTTCGCCGACCAGGACTCGATGCGGAAATTGGGCTCCGGCTGGCTGGTGACGAGATAAACCTCGCTACGATCCGGCTTGACGTAATAGATGACGATGTGGCGATCCTCGCCCCACCATTTGGTGCAATCGTCGATCTTCTCGCCAAGCAGCGCGGCAGGATAGGTGGTGCGGTAGGCGATGCGGCCGGTGAACTTGACCGGCGCGGTGTCGAACAGAATGTCGCGCACCGCCGAATGCACGCCGTCGGCGCCGACCACGGCATCGGCGACAGCGCTGGTGCCGTCGGCAAAGCTCAGCCGGACGCCCTCGCCGGTCTCGTCGATACCGACGAGCTTGTGGTTGAGCCTGACAAGCTCATCCGGCACCGCGCTCGCCAGCGCTGCGTGGAGATCGCCACGATGCGCCAGCAGATAGGGCGCGCCGAACTTCTCCTCCGCGCTCTCGCCAAAGATCATGTCGAACTTGATGTCGCCGCTCTTCCAGTCGCGGTTGTTCCAGGACCGCGGATAGAACGCGTGCTCGCGCATCCGCCGCTCGAGCCCGAGCGCACGCAACACTTTCATCGCGTTGCAGCCGATCTGGATGCCGGCGCCGATCCGGGCGAACTGGGAGGCCTGCTCGTAGACCATCACGTCGACGCCGACGCGCCTGAGCGCCGCAGCGGTCGCGAGCCCGCCCATGCCGGCACCAACAATCGCAACCGAAAGCGGCCTTGCCATCGCGTCCCCCACCCCGTTTTCTGCGCGGCTTGAATACCGCGTCGTCGCTTATCGTCTACGCTGGCCGGAAGCCGGCTCGCTCCAGTGCCGCACGCGCCTCATCCGAGCCGAGTGCATCAAGAAACGCCTGCACCGCCGGGCGCTGCCTGCGTGCCGTCACCAACGCAAAGTCATAATGCTCTTCCGCGAGCGGAATGAAACCGAGCCCGACCGCATGGGCGACCGGCGCAATGGTCATGCCCCAATCGGCGCGGTGCTGCGCGACGGCTGCGGCAACCGCATTGTGCGAACGCGGCTGGTTCCAGTAGCCCTCCGGACGGGCACCACCGAGCAGCCGGTCGATCAGGATCCGCGTGCCTGCGCCCTGGTTGCGGTTGACCATGATGCAGGCGGGGTCGGCGAGCGCAGCCGCGACGGCCTCCTTCGCGCTGAGCCCCTCAAAACGCTTGTCGCCCTTGCGGAAGACAATGCCCTGCATCCGCCGCCAGCCCGGCACGAGCTCGAGCCCCTCGGCGAGGTAAGGCGTGTTGTAAGTCTCGCTCTTGTCGTCGAACAGATGGATCGGCGCGAGATCGCATTCGCCGCGTTTCGCGGCCGCAAGTCCGCCGAGGCTGCCCACCGCGATCGAGCGCACGGTGAGGCCGGCATGCGCGAGCGGCGCGGTGACGAGATCGAGGCCGGTGCAATGGCTGCCGACGATGACGAGATCAGGCACCCGCACATGCGGCGTAAACAGAGTGACCTCTGCTTCGGTCCCCGCCGGCATCTGGTCGGCGAGCGCGTCGATGCGCAAGAAGCCGTCGGCTTGCGCGAAGGACGTGATCGCACCTGAGCCCTTGCCGGAGGGATAGGCGATCAGGCCGTCCTTGCTCTCGACCAGCGAGACCATGACGAATTCGGTGCGGCCGAGCTCGGAAGAAATGCGCACCGGCACAGTGGCACCCACCTTGGCATCGGAGCGCGGCGGCAGGCCGGCTATCTTGCGCAGCGACGGCACGATCATGTCGTGGAAAGTGAACATCGCCGAGGTCGGAAAACCCGGCAGGATCACGACCGGCTTGCCGTCGCACACCGCAAGGCACAGCGGCTTGCCCGGCTTGAGCGCAACGCCATGCGCGATGATGCCGGGCTGGCCGAGCCGGCCGATGATGCGATGGGACAGATCGCCCGCGCCTTTCGACGTGCCGCCGGAGAGCACCAGCATGTCGGCATCCGCCAGCGCCTGGCGCATCGCGGCCTCGAGCTTGGCTTCGTCGTCGGGAATGGCGCCGAGGAAGATGGCCTCGCCGCCGTTCTCGTCGATCGCGGCCGCGACGATGGCGCCATTGGTGTCGTAGATCGCGGCCGGCGCAAGCGCCTCGCCGGGCTGCACCAGTTCGTCGCCGGTGGAGATCACAGCGACGCGCGGCTTCCGCGCAACTTTCACCTCCGCGATACCACAGGCCGCCAGCATGCCGATCTCACGCGAGCCTATGATCGTGCCGGCGCGCAGCAGCGCCTCGCCGCGCGCGATGTCGGATCCGGCATAGGACACGAACTGGCCCGGCGCGACGGCACGACGAACATCGATCGCATCGGAACCGGCCGGCTGGGTGTGCTCGACCATGACCACAGCATCGGCGCCTCGCGGCAACGGACCACCAGTGGCGATTGGCGTTGCGGTCCCCACTGCGACCTGCAACTTAGGCACGGTGCCGCAGTGAATGGTCTCGCCGTTCAGCGCGAGCCGCGCCGGTGTGCCTTCGCCCGCGGCGGATAGATCCGCCGAGCGCACGGCGAAACCATCAACATTGGAGCGGTCGAACGGCGGCACGTCGATCGGTGCGGTGATGTCCGCGGCGAGCGCGGTGCCGAGCGCATCGCCAAGCTTGCGCTGCTCACTGGGGATCGCGCGCGGAAACAGGGCCGCCTCAAAGCGCGCGAGCGCCTCCTCACGCGAGAGGATATTGAGGAATTGCTCCTGTTCGAGCGCGCTGCGGTCTGGCGCTTTTGGGATCATCGTCATGCCGGAACCCATATCATTCCCGCATCAAATAAGCATCGACCGGCTCGCCCGCCGCAAATCCCTCATGGCTGGCGGGAATGAGCAGCCATGCATCCGCTCTGGCAAGGGCGTGGAGCGGCCATTCACCGACTGCAAGCGGCATCCACGCTTTATGTTCCTCGGCCAGCAGGGCGATCTCGGCAATGCCGACGCTGGAAGCGATCTTTCGCGCGAGCGGCAGGGTCACCTGGCGGCGCGGCCGCCGCGCCGACATCTTGTCGATGAGCGGAAGCACCAGCGCAAACCAGACTGCGAGCGCCGGACCGGGCGCCCCCGGCAAGGCAAGGACGGGAACTTTTCCGAGCAGCCCAGCAGCTGCGGTGCGTCCGGGCTGGAGCGCAAGACCATGGACGAACTCCGCACCGCGCTCGGCCAGCGCCGTCACCGCAGCATCCGCGCGACCGACGCCGCTGCCGCCGATCGTCAGCAACAGATCGCAGGCGGAGACATCGAGCGCCTCCGCAATCGATGTCGCATCGCGTGAGCCGGCTTCATGCGCGATCACATCCAATCCTGCCGCGCGCGCGAGGTCGGTGATCATCCGCATCGTCGCGGTTGCGCCCGGCACGTTGACGATACGCAGCCGCGGTCGCCTGACGCTCAGCTTATCCGCACCCGCAACGCGCGCAAGCAACAGGGCCGCCGCATCGATAGAATGTCCTTCCACTGCCGCAGGCGAGCTTTGGGCGATGTCGCTGCCGCGACGTCCGACGCCCTGCCCCGGTACGCCTTCCGCGAGAACCTGGGCAAGCGGGCCAGACACCTCGACCGCGCCGGCATCGAGCACGCAGTCGCATCCTGCCGGCATCGCATCGCCGGCATCGACCCACACGGGAAGCTCGGTCAGAGGCAACGGCGAATAGGAGGACGCACCGACGAGATCGTTGGCACGCAACGCCCAGCCGTCTACGGCGGCGATGTCGCGCGACGGATAGGCTGCGAGCTGCGGCATCCCTGCCGCGACACAGCCGACCGCATCAGCCAGCGCCAATTCGACCGGCGCCACCGGATCGACGCCGCGCAGCAGCGCGGCAACCGCGATGTCAAGCGGCGTCAGCGAGGGCGGCAGGCGCTGGGTCATGCGTCATGATGGACCACGCATCGCGCGGTTTGGCAACCGCTCGTGCCTCGACCAATCAGCCGCCCGGCTTGTCCGCATTCGGAAAGAACACCTGTTGCCCGTCGACCTTGTAGCCGGCGATCGCCGCCTGCCCTTCCGGCGAGATCAACCAGTCGATGAAGGTCTGGCCCAGCTCCTTCCTGACGTTCGGATGCTTCTCCGGGTTCACCAGCATCACGCCGTATTGGTTGAGCAGCCGCTTGTCGCCCTCGACGACAATGCCGAGATCGCCGCGGTCCCTGAAGGCAATCCAGTTGGCACGGTCCGCGAGCACATAGGCATTCGCCGCGCGTGCGGCGTCGAGGGCAGCGGTCATGCCCTGCCCGCTCTCGCGATACCAGGCGCCCTTCGTACCGGCAATGTCGATGCCGGCAACGATCCAGAGTGCAAGCTCCGCCGCGTGGGTGCCGGACCGATCGCCGCGCGTGATGAACGGCGCACCCTTGGCCTCGATCGCCTTCAGCGCCGTCGCGATGTCCTTGCCCTTCACGCCGGCGGGATCGCCCTTCGGCCCGATCAGCACGTAATCGTTGTACATCACGTCGTAGCGCTTCTTGGCAAAACCGTCGGCGACGAATTTCTCCTCCTGCGGCCGGGCATGCATCAACACCACATCGGCTTCGCCCCGTCGCGCCCCATCGAGCACCTCGTCGCTGCGGCGCGCGATCACCGTCACCTCGATGCCGGTTTTGTCGCGGACAATCGGCAGCAGATAGTCGAGCAGGCCGGAAGCCTGCGTCGATGTCGTCGAGGCCAGGACAATCGCCCGCTCCTCGGCAGACGAGGCCGCGTTGCCCCCGGCGAGGCCGCAGAGAAGCACAAATGCAGCGGTCAGTCGGCGAACGGCCATGACGGGTTCCCATTGGATACGACGCGATCATGATGGTCGATTGCGCCGCACTCGTGACGGTCTTGGCCGTCACAACAGCAACAGGAGATAGACACCTGCCTTTGCCACTACCGAAGCGCAAGTTCAGGTCGCAAGGCTCGCACCATTCGTGCCTCGCAAGATCGTCAACCAAAATAAGAACAGGCGTCAGGATATGTTGCAAAGCAACGAGATCATCAGGCATGGTTCGCGCGGACAAAAATCGAAGTGCAGAATTCCACCTGCGTTGAGCGTCAAAAAGAAGCAAGAATTTGCATAGGAATGCAGGATGGAATTCCTGACGACCAGTGAAGCCGCGGACTATCTCCGTCTCGGCGAACGCAAGCTTTACGAACTCGTCACCAACGGCGCGATCCCGTGCACCAAGGTGACCGGCAAATGGCTCTTCCCGCGGCACGCGCTCGATCTCTGGGTGATGTCGGGTATGGCGCGTCCGGCCGGCATGCTGACAGCGGAGCCGCCGCCGGTCGTGGGCGGCAGCCAGGACGAGCTCCTGGATTGGAGCCTGCGTGAATCCGGCTCTGGCCTGGGATCGATGACCGAAGGCAGTGCGCGCGGGCTCGAGCGCCTGCAGCGCGACGAGGTGATGGCGGTCGCGGTGCACTTCCACAGCCTCGATGCCGAGGGCAATCTCGCCGCGGATGCCAGCGCGACGGCGCTGCGGGACGCGCCTGACCTGCATGACGCACTGCTGGTCGGCTTCGTGCGCCGCGAGCAGGGTCTCGTGCTGCCGCCGGGCAATCCGAAGCGGCTGCGCGGTCTCGCGGACGTGCTCGCGCTCGGCTCGCGGATGGCGATGCGGCAGCAGGGCACGGGTGCGCAGATGCTGCTCGACGTGCTGCTGACGCGCGCGGGCGCCTCGATGCGCGATCTGCACCGGGTGGAGACACCGGCCCTCACCGGGCCGGATCTCGCCGAGTTGGTCCGCGCCGGACAGGCCGACTGCGGCGTTGCGACGCGCGCTGCGGCGCGCTCGGCCGGTCTCGATTTCGTGCCGCTGGTCTGGGAGAATTTTGACCTCGCGATGCGGCAGCGCAGCTATTTCCGCCCCGCCATGCAGGCCCTGATCCGGTTCCTCAGCGAACGGCGGCTGCGCCAGCGCGCCGAGGAGCTGACCGGCTACGATCCCTCCCCCGCCGGACAGATCCGGTTCGCCGCCTGAGATTGACGCCCGCCCCAAAATAGTTGCAAAAGAAACCAATTCAGCCGGGCCAACCCGGCAGGCAACAACGGCCAACGCGCCGGATCAGGGGAGGACAAGCGTGAATCCAGCGAGATTTGGACTGCCGGTCGCGGCCGCCTTTTTAGCGATGCCCTTGGCGGCGGCGCTGCTGTCGGGCGCCGCAATGGCGCAGGTGTCCGACGACATCGTCAAGATCGGCGTGCTCACCGACATGAACGGCCCGGCCTCCGCGCCGACCGGCCAGGGCTCGGTGACCGCGGCACAGATGGCGATCGACGATTTCGGCGGCACCGTGCTCGGCAAGCCGATCAGCATCGTGGTCGGCGACCATCAGAACAAGCCCGACATCGGCGGCGCGCTGGCGCGGCGCTGGTACGACGTCGACCAGGTCGATCTGATCGTCGACGTGCCGGTCTCGGCCGTCGGCCTCGCCGTGCAGAACATCGCCAACGAAAAGAAGCGGCTGTTCATCGCCCACGCGACCGGCACGGCCGACTTCCACGGCAAGTTCTGCTCGCCCTATGCGATGCAGTGGGTGTTCGACACCCGCGCGCTCGCGGTCGGCACAGCGGATGCCGTGGTCAAGCGCGGCGGCGACAGCTGGTTCTTCATCACCGACGACTATGCCTTCGGGCATTCGCTGGAGCGCGACGCCTCCAGCGTCGTCACCGCCAATGGCGGCAAGGTGGTGGGCTCGGTGCGGCCGCCCTTCTCGACGCCCGACCTTTCCTCCTTCGTGCTCCAGGCGCAGGCCTCCAAGGCCAAGATCATCGGCATTGCCGCAGGTCCCCCCAACAACATGAACGAGATCAAGACCGGATCGGAGTTCGGCGTGTTCAAGGGCGGCCAGCAGATGGCGGCACTGCTTGCGTTGATCACCGACATTCACGGCCTCGGCCTGCAGGCCGCGCAAGGCCTGTTGCTGACGACGTCGTTCTATTGGGACATGGACGACAAGACGCGCGAATGGTCGAAGCGCTATTTCGCCAAGATGAACAAGATGCCGTCAATGTGGCAGGCCGGCGTCTATTCGAGCGTGATGCACTATCTCAACGCCATCAAAGCGACCGGCACCGACGATCCGCTCAAGGTCGCGGCGAAGATGCGCGAGACGCCGGTCGAGGATTTCTTCGCACGCAACGGCCGCTTGCGCGAAGACAATCTGATGGTGCACGACCTCTGGCTGGTGCAGGTGAAGACGCCGGAGGAAAGCAAATATCCGTGGGACTATTACAAGATCCTCACCACGATCTCAGGCGACAAGGCGTTTGGCCCGCCAGACCCGGCGTGTCCGATGCTGAAGAAGTGAGAGCATGACGGTCGCTTCTAGCGACCGTCATTTCACCACGCCGATCTCACGAAAGTATTTCATCGCGCCCGGATGAATCAGCTCCGGCTTCGGCGCCGTGGCGACAGTGTTCGCCGCGGTAGTCTCGCAGGCTTGCGCGAGCTTCTTGCAGAAATCCGCTTCGGCGCCATGTAGCGTCTTGGCGAGACGATAGGCGACATCGTCGGGCAGATCCTCGCGCGTCAGCACAAAGCTCCAGGAGCCGAGCGAGGCGATCGGTTCGGATTGTTTGGGATAGGAGCCGGCCGGCACGGTCAGGGGTTTAAGGAACGCATGCTTGGCGCGGATGCGCGTGATCTCTTCGGCAGTCGGCGCGATGAAGCGCGCACCTGATGCGCTCGATGCGACCGCTGCAAAGCCGGGCCAGCCGATGCCGGCGCCCCAGAGTGCGGCGACGCGGCCATCCTCGACCATTGCGGGCCCGTCGCCGGCGCGGTCGAGATAGATCGCCTTGAAATCCTCGTCCTGCTTCAAGCCAAGGCCATCGAGCACGTAGCGCGCCAGGATCGGCAGACCCGAGCCTTTGGCGCCGAACGCAACCGGCTGACCGACGAGATCATGAATCGTCTTGTAGGGACTGTCCGCCCGCACCACGAACATGCCGGGGTTGGAATAGATCGCGGTCAAAATCTTCAGCGCTACCTTCGCACGGCCGATGCCCGCAAACGCCTCATAGGCCGGCTCGCCCGCAACCAGCGCGAGATCGAGCTCGCCCTTCTCCAGCAGCGGAATGTTCTCGTTGCTGCCCTTGGTGTTGCGCGGGGCGATGGTGAGCGTGCTATCTGCCGCATTCATCACTTCCGCGAAGGCGTTGCCATAGAGCGGGAAGCCGCCGCCGGGCGTCGCGGTACCCAGGCTGATTGTCGTGGTCGAAATGGCGTTGCCTCCGGTTTGAGCAGCAGCGGGGCTCAACAGCAGCGCCGCGCCGAGAAGGATACTGATTGCGGATTTCATGGTCGTTCCGGCTGCGCCTGCGTCAACATCGACTTGAGGCGATGTAGGCAGCGGGCGGTTTTTGTGAAAGCATGCCCGCAACGACAATAGAACAATGGGAGGCGTCATGTTGCGAATTTTGCGGTGCGCTGTTTTCGGGCTGGTTTTTCTGATCGGTCTTTTCACCGCCTCCCCTCCCGCCTCCGCCGCCTACCCCGACCGCCCCGTGCACTGGATGATCGGCTTCGCCGCCGGCGGCCCGGTCGACATCGTGGCGCGCATCATGGCGCAGGCGCTCTCGGATCGCCTCGGGCAGCAATTCATCGTCGAGAACCGCGCCGGCTCCGGCGGCAACATCGCCGCTGGTGCTGCGATCAATTCGCCGGCCGACGGCTACACGTTGTTGTTCGTCGCGCCCAATAACGCGATCTCGACCTCGCTCTACAAGAAGCTGCCGTTCGACTTCTTGCGGGATACCGTCCCGGTCGCGAGCATCATGCAGCTCACCAACATGCTGGTCGTCTCCAATGCGATGCCGGTGAAGACGGTTCAGGAGTTCATCGACTATTGCAAGGCCAACCCCGGCAAGATCTCGTTCGCCTCGTCCGGCAACGGCACCTCGGTGCACATGTCGGCGGAGCTGTTCAAGGCGATGACCAAGTGCGACATGGTGCACGTGCCCTATCGCGGATCGGCGATCGCCTTCCCCGACATCATCTCCAACAAGGTGCAGCTGATCTTCGACAACCTCCCCTCCGCGCTCGAGCAGTCGCGCGGCGGCAATGTCCGCGCACTTGGCGTGACCTCGCCGCAGCGCTGGCCCGCGGTGCCTGACGTGCCCGCGATCGCCGAAACCGTGCCGGGCTTCGAATCGGTCGGCTTCTACGGCATCTCCGCGCCGAAGGGCACGCCAAGCGAGATCGTCGAGATCCTCAACAAGGCAGTGGCCGACGCGCTGAAGGACCCGAAGGTCAGCGCGCGGCTGACCGAGAACGGCGGCATCCCCAAGCCGATGACGCCGGCCGAGTTCGGCAAGCTCGTCGCGGACGAGACCGACAAGTGGCGCAAGGTCGTGGAGTTCGCCGGGGTCTCGGTGGACTGAACGGGCGACCTGCCACGGGCAGAGCGCTCGCGAGCAAAGCGTGTTGAGGGGACCGGCCGGTCCCCTTGCAACAAGAATCGCAAAAACAACCCCATGCACAGTAGAAAAGACAGGCGATTTCAGCGAGTTACTGGCGCGGAAGCGCGCACCACCCCAAAAGACATTTGACACGTCGGGCAAAACAGTGGCATAAGCCCATCATCGCGAAATTCGGTTATTCGGAATACCCTCGGCAATGCAGCGCCGGCGCTCCGGTCCGCCAGCCCCGGCATTGCACCCCCGCCTCCGGCCCTGTAAACGAACCGCGCACCGTTGCCGGCCGCACTTCCCGCGGCCGCCTCGCGGCGGGGCCTGTAGCTCAATGGTTAGAGCCGGCCGCTCATAACGGTCTGGTTGCAGGTTCGAGTCCTGCCGGGCCCACCACGCTTCGCCCTTCGGGCTCCGCGTGGCGCAGCCAAGCAGGAACCCGAAGGGCGAAGTGTGTCCGGCATAGCTGGAGCGCAGCGGAAGCGACGACGGACTGTTGCAGCGAGCTTCGGCTAGGCAAGCCAGCGCCATAGGTCAAAAGCGAAGCGAGTGAAGGCGGCCGCGCCGAAGCCCAAGGGGCGAAGGCGGGCGCCGGGCCATCCGCGAGAAACGCCTCGCTGCGTTGCTCTTGACCAGGAGCCCGAACGGTTCCTCTCATCACGCGCATTGCGAAAAATGAAACGTCGTTCTATAAATTTTCTGATCAATTGGGAGGCAAGCCGATGGCTGTCGGATTCAGAATCTTGAAGCGCAAAAGGAAGATCGGCGCCGATGTCGTCGAGCGTTTTGCTCGCTTGCCTGTCGCCAATGTCAGCGACAGCATGTCGCGTCTGACGGCGGGCGGCGCGCGGCTACGTCCGATGCACGAGCGCGGCGGGCTCGCGGGCCCTGCGCTGACGGTCAAGACGGCTCCGGGCGACAATCTCATGGTCCACAAGGCGATTGCGCTGGCCGAGCCCGGCGACATCATCGTCGTCGATGCCGGCGGCGACCTGACCAATGCCATTACCGGCGAGATGATGTTGATGCAGATGGTCAAGCGCGGCGTGGCTGGCCTGGTCATCAACGGCGCGATCCGCGACGCCGGCTTTATCCGCAGCCAGACATTTCCGGTTTTCGCGGCTGGGGTGACGCACCGCGGCCCTTACAAGAACGGACCCGGCGAAATCAACGTTCCGATCGCGATCGACGGGATGGTGATCGAGCCCGGCGACCTCATCATCGGCGATGATGACGGCCTGCTCTGCGTGCCGCTCGATCAGACTGACGCTGTGTTCAAGGCGGCAACAGCGAAGTTCGAGGCCGAGCAGAAGCAGATGGCCAATATCGAGGCCGGCACCCACGATGCCTCCTGGGTGGACAAGCAATTGCGCGAGTTGAAGTGCGAAGGCGTCGACTGAGGCGCCTTCCGGCCGGTGGCTAGAAGCCGAACAATTCGGTGGGATTGTCGACCAGGATACGCCGGCGCGTCACTTCGTCCGGCACCCAGTCTGCGAGGAGATCGAGCAACAGGGCATCATCCGGCTTGGTGCTGCGCTGGGTCGGATGCGGCCAGTCCGTCCCCCACAAGATGCGCTCCGGCGCTGTCTTCACGTAAGCACGCGCAACTTCGCTGGAGTCGGCATAGGGCGGACCGAGCTTGCTGTCCTCATAGGGCTCAGTGACCTTCACCCAAATGCGGCCCGCATCCAGCAACCGGCGTACCGCGGCGAACGCGGGATGCTTGACGCCGTCGGGCTGGGGAATGCGTCCGAGGTGATCGATGACAACCTTGGTCGGAAGCAACCGGATGACTTTCTCATGGGTGACGATCTGATCGCCTGTCATCAGGATCTGCACGTGCCAGCCGAATGAGTCTACGCGCCCTGCGAGCGTGGTCAGCATCTCCGGTGTGGTCGTTCCCCAGGTCTGGGGAGACACGAAATTGACGCGGATGGCACGGACGCCTGCATCCGTGAGCGTGCGTAGCTCTGCATCCTTGACGTTGGTGTCGACGACGGCAACGCCGCGCGCGGCGGAGCCCAGTTGGCCGAGCGCGTCGACCAGACATCGGTTGTCGATGCCATAGGTCGACGGCTGCACCACCACGCTTCGCACGGTGCCGAGCCGGTGCTGCAACAATCGATAGTCCGCGACCGTAGCCCCAAGGGTCGAGCCCTGGCGCCAATGCGGCGACACGGGAAACCTGTCGTCGTAGATATGATGATGGCAGTCGCACGCACCCGCGGGCGCATTCAGACGCGGCGGGGCGGACCCGGTGCTGTTGGGCACTGCCTGCTCAACCCCGCCCGCCCAGGCGCCCGTGCTCGCGGCCAGCATGCCGGCAAGAACACCGCGCCGCGTGATCGCTTGCTTCGAACCCTTGCCTTGCGCGCTCATGGTTTCACCGCGACCAAGTCGGACGCGCGCGCGGCCTTGCGGCCAAGCACAAGGACACAGACTGCGGCCACCGCGCAAAGCAGCGCAAGCGGCAACATCCCAAGCACGAAGCTGCCCGTCCGTTCCTTGACGAGCCCGACTACGTTCACCATCAAGCCGCCGCCGATCAGATTGGAGATCGCGTTGATGCCCGCGAGACCGGCCGCGAGCGTGCTCGTCGAGAGCCAGCTTGCCGACAGCGCCCAGAACGGCCCCTTGAAGGCATAGGCGCCGACAAGGCAGAACGTCACCATGACGATGGTCGGCGCGACCGCTGTCCCCGTCAGGCCCAATGCCGTGAAGCCGCCGGCGGCAAACAGAAGCGGAATGGCCGTGTGCCAGCGGCGCTCGCCGGTCTTGTCCGAATGACGCCCCCACAGGACCATCAGTACGGTCGCGATGCCGTAGGGGATCGCATTGACGAAGCCGGTCTGCAGGTTCGAGAGGCCGAACGACTTCAACAGCTGCGGTTGCCAGACCGACAGCACACTGCCGGTGGCGGAGGCGCCGGAGCAGACCAGGGCCATGACGAGGAAATGCCTGTTGGTGGCGAGCTGCCAGAGCGTGAGGTGTCCGACCGGCTTGCGCGCGGCCGCATCAGCTTGCATGCGTCCCGTCAACCAATCCCGCTGATCTCTCGTCAACCACGTCGCCTCAGCCGGCTTGTCCGTGAGAACGAACAGACACGCAAAGCCAAGCAGGACGGTCGGCAATCCTTCCAGGATGAACAGCCACTGCCAGCCGCGCAGGCCAAGCGCGCCGTCGAGCTCGAGCAAGCCGACCGAGAGCGGCGACCCCAGAAATGTCGCAAGCGGGATCGAGACCGTGAACGTCGCCAGGATACGCGCGCGATACCCAGACGGCAGCCAGTAGGTCAGATAGAGGATTGCACCCGGAAAGAAGCCGGCTTCCGCCGCACCCAGGATGAAGCGCATCGCATACAGCGAGTACGGCCCCACGACGAATGCCATGCACGCCGTGACCAGCCCCCAGGTGATCATGATCCGGGCGATCCACCGCCTCGCGCCGAACTTCTGCAGCGCCAGATTGCTAGGCACTTCCACCAGGAAATACGAGACGAAAAACAGACTGGCGGCAAAGCCGAACATCGCCGGCGTGAGCCCCAGCTCTTTGTTCATCTGCAGCGCTGCGAAGCCGACGTTGACGCGATCGAGCAACGCAAAGAAGTAGCAGATCATCAGGAACGGCACGAGGCGCAGGATGACCCTGCGCATCGTCACCTTCTCTATCGGATCGATGTCCGTTCGAGCGGCCGTCACATTTCTCTCCCTTTTGTTGTTGGTTTTATTCGGCCGCTTTCACCGTGGCCTGCATCCTGGTCGCGATCGCATCGATGGCGATCTTGTAGTTTTCCGGAACGACGCCCTTGAAATGCTCTTTCAGGCCCAGGCTGTCCTTCCAGCGCAGCCGCGCCGCCGTGGCGCGCGCCATCAGCGGCTCGATGCCGGCATCTTCGACCGCCTCCGCGGCCATCTCGACCTCCTCGGTGCGGCGCTTGGCATGGATGACGCCCGAGGGCGTCAGGCTCTCGACGGTGTCCATGAACGGGCGCGTCAGCGTCTTCGACGCCGACGCCAACACGGTCTCGTCCAGGTCGTAGGACCGCGCGGCCAGCAACGTCTCGTCGATCAGCGCCTCGATGCCCTTGATCAGGACGGACCTGAGGATCTTGATGCCCGAAGCCGTGCCAAGCTTCTCGCCGGCGAATTCGATGCTCATGCCCCAGGGCACGAGCAGGTTGACGACGCGCGGCCCGGCAGGACCGCTCGACATCATGTGCATCGCATAGCCGTGCTTCGGCGTGCCCATGATGGAGCCATCACCGAGCGCGGCGCCCGTTTTGGCGAGCCGATCGGCGACACCGTATTTCACCTTTGGCGTGGCGGAGGCAAAGTCCAGGAAAGTGTGCCGGCCATCGAGCACCGGTGCAAACGCCGCTGCGCTTTCGAGCGACCTCGAGCCCGGCGTGACGCTAAAGATCAGCTCCGCGGCATCGGCCAACTCCTGATTGGACTTGACCAGCGTGACGCCTGCCGCCCTGGCGCGGCCCTGGATCAGATCGGCGTACGGACCGTCGAAGGCGTATTTGTCGTAGCAGAAGACCTGCTGCAGGCCGGCCTCGCGCAGTCCCTTGCCCAGCGTGCTGCCGATCTCGCCGTAGCCGACCAGACCGAGACGAAACTGCTGTCGTTCGCTCATTGCTAAATTCCTTTCGAGAGGGTTGCGATCGGGCGCGCGCGGCGGTCAGCCGCTGCGGCCTGTCGCTGCAGACTGGCACCAACCACCCGGATCAGGATGGCAGCCAAAGCAAGACATGCGGCGACCGAGATCAGCGCCCAGGAGAAGCTGTCGGTCGACTGCTTGATCACGCCAATGAGATAAGGGCCGACGAAGCCGCCGAGATTGCCGATCGAGACGATCATCGCCAGGCCGCCGGCGGCCGCGCTGCCGGTCAGGAAGCTCGACGGGATCGGCCAGAAGGTGGACTGGTAACACATGATCCCGATCACGGCGCCGCAGAGCGCGACGATCGAGATCAGCGCGGACGACGTCGCATAGCCGCAGACGATCAGCGACGCCGCGCCCACGAGCAGGCCGGAGGCGACGAACCAGCTCCGTTCACCGCCTCTGTCCGACAGGCGCGCCCACAGCATCATCGTGATGGCACCGCAGATATAGGGAATGGCGGCGATGAAGCCGACGGCAACGACACCAAAGCCGAGGCCCTTGATGATCTGCGGCATCCACAGCCCAAGGCCGACGGAGCCGATGATGGCGCAGAAATTGACGACAGCGCAAACCATGACACGCCAATTGAGGAAGGCATCCTTGAGCCGCGAGGAATGCTTTGCAGCAATGGCCTCGCGTTCCGAAGTGAGCACCTTGGCGAGCCAAATCCGCTCTTCCGGGCTCAACCATCCGGCCTGCTCGGGCCTGTCGGTGAGCGTGAAGAAGCACGCGACCCCAAGCAGGATGGCCGGCAGACCTTCGAGCAGCAGGAGCCACTGCCAACCATGCAAGCCGCCCACGCCGTCGAGGGTGAGCAGCGAACTCGAGATCGGCGCACCAATGATGTTCGCGATCGGGATGCCGAGCAGGAATGCCGCTGTCGCCGTGCCGCGAACGCGCGCCGGAAACCAGTATGTAAAATAGAGGAAGACGCCGGGCGTGAAGCCGGCTTCACCGAGTCCGAGCAGGAAGCGCATGGCGCCGAAACTCGCAGGGCCGGCCACGAAGGCCGTGGCGGCCGAGATCAGGCCCCAGGTGATCAGGATGCGGGCGATCCATTTGCGGGCGCCGATTGCCTGCAAGGCGAGGTTGCTCGGCACTTCCGCCAGGAAATAGCCAAAGAAGAACAGCCCGGCACTCCAGCCGAACTCGGACGGCGAGATGCCGAGGTCGTGGTTCATCGTCAGGCTGGCGATGCCGACGTTCACCCGATCGAGATAGGCGACGATGTAGCAGAGCAGCAGAAACGGCACGATCCGCCACAGGACCTTCGAGAGGATCTTCTGCTCTTCGGGTGTGAAGCTTGCCTCGGCTGACGCGGCAGCGGCGCTTGCCATTGGGTTCCTCCGGGGGCCGGTGTTTCCCGGTCATGGCGCGGCTTAGCAAAAATAGAACGCCGTTGCAATTTATTTTGAAACGTCGTTTCATTTTATGGGGGCGCGATGAAGTGCCTGCGCCGCCCGATTGGACCTGTTCCCAAGGAAAATGGGGTGCCGGCCAGCGATTACGGCGGCCCGCGCACCGGCTCTGGCCCCGCCTGCCGGACGGCTAGTCCGCGTGCGAAAACATCGCCAGGCCCGGCGTATCGAGCTCGGCCCGAAGCAAAGTTCCGGTGCGGCTCTCGGTGATGAAGAGGCTTTTTCGCGATGGTCCGCCAAAGGCGAGATTGGTCGTCCCCACGCCCGCGCAGGAGACGATGCGATCAAGCGGCTCGGCCAGTGGCGACAACCGCCACACCGAACCAAAGCCGGTGTGGCAGACCAGGAGATTGCCGCCGTCGTCCAGCGCCAGTCCATCGGGCCCGCCGGGACCGCCATGCAAATGCGAGAAGATGCCGACCTTCGTGGTCAGGCCGCTCGCTGGCAATGGCACGCGCCAGATCTGGTTCGCCCGCGTCACCGCGACGAGCAAGAAACTTTCCACGGGGTCGACGACGATGCCGTTCGGGCTCGGGATCGTGTTGATCAGGCAGGTGAGCCGGCCATCCGGCGTGAGCTTCCAGACCCGCCCCGTGGGATCGTGCATCCCGGTCTGGCCCTGATCAGTGAAATACAAACTACCCGAGGGCGCGAAGACCAGATCGTTCACGCCCTTGAAACTCTCACTCGCGGCCGTCTCCAGGAACGGCGTCACGTTGCCGCTGGACGAATCCAGCAGCATGATCCCGCGTTTGTAGTCGCTGATGAAGATGCGGCCGTCGCGGTGAATCTTCAGCCCGTTCGGCCATCCATCATATTCGGACACCAGCTCCCACGCGCCGTCAGCGCTGATACGGAAAATGCGTCCATAGGGAATGTCGGTGACGTACAGCCGCCCCTGCCGATCGAAGGAGGGCCCTTCGAGGAAACAGTCAATCTCGCGTCCGTCCTGATTGGCATCCGCCCAGGTGGTACGGCGCGGCTTGCGGAATTGATCCGGAAGTCGCGTGAAGATGCTGGTTTCGATCCGACGAGGCGGGTTGAAGAACGTCATGGGGTGACCTTTGGGACGACCTTTGCAAAACTGTAGAGCTCAACGGGGTTGTCGACGAGGATGCGCTTGAAGGTGGCGGCGTCTCCAGCGCATTGCGCGAAGAGATCGAACAGGCGCGC
This sequence comes from Bradyrhizobium ganzhouense, assembly GCF_049949285.1. NCBI lineage: Bacteria > Pseudomonadati > Pseudomonadota > Alphaproteobacteria > Hyphomicrobiales > Nitrobacteraceae > Bradyrhizobium > Bradyrhizobium ganzhouense. The sequence goes on along the minus strand of NZ_CP181318.1, from coordinate 2,252,648 downwards.
GTCGTCCGGCTTATAGTCCTTCTCCGAGGGATGCGGCCAGTCGCTACCCCAGACCAATCGCTCAGGCGCAGCCTTGACGCATTCCGTCGCGACCGCGCCGGCATCGGCATAATCGGGCGCGCCTTGCTTGCTCGACACATAAGGACCGGACAGCTTCACCCAGGTCTTGCCGCGGTCGAGCAAGCCGCGGACGATCTTGTAAGGCGCGCTCTCCAGACCGGCCGGCTGCGGTATCTGAGCCAGATGGTCAAAGACGAGGCGCCCGGGCAGCGACGCCAGCAGGTCCGCATTGTCCTCGATCTGCTTGGGACGCATGTTGATCTGGCAGTGCCAGCCGAGATCGGCCAGCCTCGGGGCGAGCGACTTGAGAGAGTCCAATGTCAGCGCGCCCGGAAAGCCGAGATTGAAGCGGACACCGCGGACACCCTGTTCGTCGAGCTGTCGCAGATCGGCATCCGATACGTCCTCGGGCACCACCGCGATCACGCGGAAATTCTCAGCACCAAGCGCGTGTCGTGATGCGATCTGGAGTCGGTTGTCGGTGCCATAGGTGGACGGCTGGATGATCACGCCCCGCGTCGTGCCAATCCGGCGCTGCAGGGCGCGATAGTCTTCGGGCAAGGCGTCATCGGGCAGCAACGTCGCGCCCTTCATGACCGGGTAGGTCTTGTCATAGGTGTGGAAATGGCAATCGGTCGCGCCCGGCGGCACAACGAAGCGCGGCTTCTCCGAGCCGCTCGACCAGCGCACCTGCTGCGCCGTCGCAAGATGGGGAAGAACGGATGCAGCGAGTCCAGCCAAGACCGTCCTCCGCGTTGTCGAAGCTGATGCCACGACGTCTATCCTCCCCATACCTTGTTATGAGGAGGCTTATAAGCCGCGCCGGTTAGCCCGACAAGCCAAAATGAAACGATGTTTCGTTTTACGCAGATGCGCCGGCCGGCCGTTTGCGGGAACTCCTTCCGGCACCGGACGGCGGGTTTCCTCCGCATGCCACCGTGAGCTTGTTCGCAGCCTCGACGAGCGGGCCCTTGATTTGCTCTGCCCGCGCTGGCGTCAGCCGGCTTACGGGTCCGGAGATGGCCAGCGCTCCGACCAGGGTTTCACCAATGCCGAAGACGGGCATGGCAAGAGCGGCTGCATGAGGATCCGTGATCCCGGAGGTGAACAGCGGCAATTCGTCATCCGGTCTAGGTGGTCCGGACTCGTATCGCCGCAGCGTTTGCGCAATGGCGGACTTGTCCATCGGACGGGTATCCCCCGGCTGCACGGTCATCCGGATCCGATTGGTGGTCTCAACCCTGAAAAGACACAGCCTGTCTTCGCCGTTCCGAACATAGAAGGAGGTCGTCTCGCCGGTTTTTGCCGTGAGTTGCTCAAGCACGGGCATGACATGATCGGACAGGCGAAACGCCTGCTGATAGGCAGTCCCGAGGCGCAAGGTTTCCGCATCAAGCCGATAAGAGCCGTCCGGCAGGCGCGCGAGCAACCGATATTGTTGCAACGACAACGCAAGCCGCAGGATCGTGCTCTTGACCAGACCGGTCCGCTCCGCCAGTTCGGCGAGGCTCAAGGCGCCATCTCCCCGGCGGAACGCGGTCAATACCGCGAGTGCCCGTTCGGCTGCTGATACGCCCTTGAGTGCGGGTGGCTTCTTCACGGTCTGCTTTGCCATCTCAAATCCTCGTCACCGCCATGTCCTACGGCATTCCGGGCGCAGGTAGAAGGGCTGCGCTGTTCTGCCGGCCCCATTGCGCGCACCCAGGAAGCCCCCATTTGTCAGCCCAGACCACCCCCCAACTCAGGACCCCCATCATGGCCAAGCTCGACGGCAAGATCGCTCTCATCAGCGGAGGCACCACCGGCATCGGCGCTGAGACCGCCAGGCTCTTTCAATCGCAGGGCGCGACGGTGGTCGTCACCGGCTCCAGCGAACGCTCGGTGGACGCCGCCAAGGCGGCGTTGCCGGGGATCGAGGTGCTGCTCTCGGACGCCGGCAACGTGGCGGCCACTCAGGTGCTGGTCGACCAGGTCAAGGCCAGGCACGGCCGCATCGACGTGCTGTTCGTCAACGCCGGCATCGCCAAGTTCGCACCAATCGCGCAGGTCGATGAGGCGCTTTACGACAGCCAGTTCAACATCAATGTGAAGGGCGCGTTCTTCCTGATCAAGCATGCCATTCCGATCATTCCGGACGGTGGCGCGATCATTCTGACCGCTTCGGTGGCGGGCGCGAACGGCGGCCTGGGAGGCAGCACCATCTACGGCTCGACCAAGGCGGCGCTGCGTTCGTTCGGTCGCACCATCGCCAAGGAGCTGATACCGCGCGGCATCCGGGTCAACACCATCAGCCCGGGCCCGATCATCACCCCGATCCTCGACAAAGGCGGCCTCACCCCCGCCCAGAAAGACAACTTCATCGAAGGCGCCAAGACGCGCATCCCGCTTGGCCGCACCGGCACGGTCGCGGAAGTGGCCGCGGCTGCCCTCTATCTTGCTGCCGACGCCACCTACACCACCGGCGCCGAACTGTTCGTCGACGGCGGCCTGATCGACCTGTAGGGTCTTTTGCGAAGGTGCGATGTGGCGCTCTCGCCGGACTGGCGAGGGATCATGATCGCACGGCGAGAGCCATGTCCGCTCCGATGGAATCGGAACGGAGACGGCTCCAGCTCTTGCTTTGACGCGTTTTCTTGACGCGAACCGGCATCCACTTCGCTCGAAAACGCTTTAGCGGCAGGAGACTTCCATGGTCAGTGAAAAAGGCCCGAACATCAAGAAGAAGCAGAAATGCAAAAATTGCGAGGGCAAAGGTTTGCTCAAGAAGGGCGACAAGGTGGTGAAGTGCCAGCGCTGCAAGGGCACGGGGGTGCGGTAAAGTCGAGTTGATGAACTCTGATGGAGGGCGAGCTCACCCTCCATCCACCACGCACTCCGCACCATCGATGACGTAGGCCGCGTGACGAAAATCCCTGATGGTGGCGAGCTTGTCGGCGGACCAGTTCAGCAGCACGAAATATTTCGGCGGCCCGTTCGGCTCGTTCGGATCGAACACCAGGATGGCGGGGCGTCCATCGACCTGCCCCGTCACCAGGTGCCAGTCGCTGATCTTCGAATAATTGCCGAAGTATTTCGACACCTCGGCCTTGCCGTTCAGCCTGGTGCGGTTGACGAGCTCGAGCCTGACGTCGTCGGCGATCATGGCGCGGATCGCATCGAAGTCGCGGGCATTGAAATGGCCGACATAGGCGTTGAGCCGCGCGCGATCGGCTTCCGACAAGCCCGGCTGCGGCACATCGTCGGGCTCCCCGGCGAACTCACGCAGCTGGGTGCGCCCGCGATGCAGCGCGGCCTTCACCGCCGGCATGCTGAAATCCATGATGTCGCAGACCTCGGCCAGCGAGCAGCCGAGCACGTCCATCAGGATCACGCTGGACCGCTGCGCCACCGGCAGCCGCATGAAGGTGCGCAGGCTGGTCGCGGCGATCTGGCGGCTTTCCACATCATCGAGCTGGCCGGCGATCATGTCCACCTCCTCAGCCGAATGCAGCGCCTCCTGCCGGTTGCGGCGACGCAGGAAATCCAGCGCGGTGTTGTGCGCGATGCGGAACAGCCAACCTTGCGGATTGACGACGGGCGCGACCGATGGCAGCGCCCCCATCGCCTTGATCAGCGCATCCTGCAGCACGTCCTCGCCGTCGATGACCGAGCCGACCATGCGGGCGCAATAGCGATGCAGCTTCGGCCGCATCCGCGCCAGCAGGGCCTCGATATCGACACTAGCCAGTGGGTCTGGCGCCATGGCTGCTCCGCTTCGCCTGGTCAGGACTGGTCCAGCATACGGTAATTGCCGACGATCCTCACGTCACGCACCAGCGGCGGCTCGGCGCAGCGGTCGCGGATGCCGTCCTGGAACACCTGAAACGCCCTAAGCTTCGGAATCGGGCTCGAGCCGTCCTCGGCCGTGGCCTCGACAAGATGGACGAAGGTGTCGTCCTCCAGCCGCAGGGTCAGATAGCGCACGCCGTCCGGCCCCGCCGCCTTCAACTCCGCAAATACGGCCGCAACCAGCTCGGCGTTCTTGTCGGCCAGCTCCGGCTTGGCCTTGTACCTGATCAACGTCCTTCTCATCGCGCGCTCCTTAAGCTGATGTTGCGACCCGGTTGCTCATCACGCGCCATCATCCACTTTAGCATGACGTGCAATGGCCGCGTCACCCCCAAGGACGTTCACCGGCCGCCAAAGGATTCGGCCCGCAAAAGATTATTTCCGGGCGCATCCTTTGGCCCGCAGGCCTCGTCTCACCCGTAGAACGCGCCGCGACAGGGCGGCGCGACACACGGAGACAGGGCAATGCAGACCCCGACCAATCGCGCCGCGCAGAACTGGGTGCTCGGCGTCACCGCGCTGGCATCCTTCATGATGGCGCTGGACGCCATGATCATCACGACGGCATTCGCGGCGATCCGCGCCGATTTCGGCAGCCCGGTCGAGACGCTGCAATGGACCGTCAACGCCTTCAACCTGATCTTCGCAGTGCTGCTGCTGACCGGCGCCGCGCTCGGCGACCGCTTCGGCCGCCGCCGCATGTTCGCGGCCGGGATCGCCCTGTTCGTCGCGGCATCGGCGGCCTGTGCACTCGCCGGCAATGTCGCCGCGCTGATCGCCGCCCGCGCACTGCAGGGCGCCGGCGCCGCGCTGGTGATGCCGCTGGCGATGGCGATCCTGAGCGGCACGTTCGGCCGCGAGGAGCGCGCCCGCGCGCTCGGCATTTTCAGCAGCATCACCGGCTGCGCGCTGATCATCGGCCCCGCCATCGGCGGTTTCATCACCGAACATTTTGGCTGGCGCTGGGTGTTCTGGATCAACCTGCCGATCGGCCTGATCGCGATCGCCCTGGTGCTGGCACGGTTGCGCGAAAGCTTCGGACCGTCTGCCGCATTGGACATCCCCGGACTATTGCTCGTGGCGCTTGCGGCGCTGGCGCTGGTCTGGAGCCTGTTGCGGGGCAACGCCGTGGGGTGGGCGAGCGCCGAGGTCATGGCCACGCTGATGTCCGGCCTGGTGCTTGCCGCCGCCTTCGTGCTCTGGGAATTGCGCGCGGCCGCGCCGATGGTGCCGATGCGGCTGTTCGCGTCGCGGGCGCTTGCCGCCGGCATTTCTGCAAGCGTCCTGTTCTACGCTGCGATGTATGGCGTCCTGTTCATGCTGCCGCAGTTCCTCCAGACCACGCTGGGCTTCGACGCCTTCAGCGCCGGACTTCGCCTGCTGCCCTGGACGGCGACGCTGTTCGTCACCGCCCCGATCGCAGGCGCGGTCGTCAACAGGCTCGGCGAGCGGCCTCTGGTGGTGACGGGATTGCTGATGCAGGCGATCGGCCTCGGCTGGATCGCGGAGATCGCCAGTCCCACAATTGCCTACTCGGCCCTGGTCGCGCCGCTGGTGCTGGCCGGCGTCGGCGTCTCGATGGCGATGCCGGCCGCGCAGAACGCCGTCCTGGGCTCGGTCGCAGTGGTCGAAATGGGCAAGGCGTCCGGCATCTTCAACATGGGCCGCTTCCTCGGCGGCATGTTCGGCATTGCCGCGCTGGTGGCGACCTTCTCGGCCCACGGCGGGGCCTATTCGGCCGCGCATTTCGACAGCGGATTTGCCGCGGCGATGAGCCTTGCTGCAACGCTGTCGCTGGGCGGCGCCATCGCGGGGTTTTTCCTGCCGGCACGGCGACGGACCGTCGTCGCAGCCGCGCCGCAAGATGCGTGACGCTGACAACGCGCCCGCCGCTTCCGAATTGTTCTCGAACTACAGCATGCCGCAAGGCGTTGTCAGGTCGATGAGGCGCTTTTACGACAGCCAGTTCAACATCGTAGATTCGACGGGATCGTCGCGTGAAAAGGTCCACAATCGGGCCCACGATGAGATCAGTGGAACGTGTCGTGGGCGAGCAATTCTGCGGCAGTCATTTCGCGTGCAATCAATCCCTTCTGCATGAGCAGCACACGTTTCGACAGGGCTGCGAGAAACTCTCGCTTCTGTTCGACGACAATCATCGCCAGCTTTTTCTCGCTGATCAGATTCTGTAGCGTTTCGGCAATCTCCTCGTTGATGGAAGGTTGAATACCTTCCGTCGGCTCATCCAGCATCATTAATTTGGGGCGCCCGCAAAGACAGCGAGCAAGCGCGAGAAGCTGTTGCTCGCCGCCGGAAAGCAGTCCGCCCGTTCGTTCGAGCAACATCTTGAGACGCGGGAAATGTTCGAGAACTTCTTCAATGACATGGCGCCCGTCCTCGCCTGAAAGCGCGGCTCCCATCCTCAGATTCTCCAGCACCGTCAAGGCAGGAAAGATTTGCCGTCCCTGCGGAACGAGCCCCAACCCCTTCCTTGCCCTCACATGCGTTGCTGCCGGCGTGACGTCCTCGCCCATGAACTTGATGGATCCCGCAGTTGCCGGGAGGTAACCCAAAATGGTCTTCAGCAAGCTCGTCTTGCCCATGCCGTTGGGACCCCAAAGTCCGACGCACTCTCCTTCAGCAACGAACATGTCGATATGATGCAACACCGGGATGCGTCCGTAACTCGCCCTTACACTTTTGAGCTCGAGGATCATGCCGCCTGCCCCATCTGCTTTCCGAGATAGATCTCGCGGACCCTCTCGTCCGACAAGACCCTGTTGACGTCATTTTCGATCAGGACCTCTCCGCGGTTGAAGACGGTCACGGTCTTGGCGATGCGCTTGATGAACTCCATGTCGTGCTCAACAACGATCATTGCGGATGAGCGATTGATGCGCTTGATCAACTCCGCCGTCTTCTCCATGTCATGGCCGGTCATGCCTGCTGCCGGCTCATCCAGTAGGATCAGCCTCGGCCGCTGGGCGACCACAACTCCGAGCTCGACCCATTGCCGCTCGCCATGTGAGAGCTTTGCTGCGTCGGTCTTGGCGTACTCACCGAGCCCGATCTCTTCCGTGATAACGCGCTCCGCAATGCGATTGGCTTCTGCACGGCCATGATTTCGTCTTGCGGAGAGCCAAATGTTCTCATGAACGCTGAGATTGTCGAACAGGCTCGGGATTTGCGTCTTGATGCCGACTCCGAGCTTTGCGATCTGATGGGTCTGCAGTCCCGCGATCGAGCGGCCGCCAATACTCACCGTTCCAAGCGTCGGCGCATGCACACCGGTCAGCAGTCGGAAGAATGTGGTCTTCCCGGCGCCGTTGGGACCGATCAGGCATCGCAACTCGCCGTCGCCGAGCGAAAAGTTGACATGGTTGACCGCTTTCAGGCCGCCGAAATGAATTGACAGACCGCGCGTTTCGACCAGCGGTGCATTGGTCATGCTCTCACCTCGCTGTTCGCCGATTCCATGCTGACTGGGGCTGCTCCAGGCTGCCGGGCGGGCAAACGACTGCGGAGAAAACGAGCGATCGCCGGAACGATGCCCTGCGGCAGGACGAGCACGACAACCACCAGGATGCCACCGAGGATCAGATTGTTGTTGACAGTGTTCAGGCTGGCCAGGGAGTTGGTCAGCCATTGTATCAGCACGCAGCCAATCACAGGACCGGCAAGCGTGCCCACCCCGCCCACGACCACCCAGATAATGATCTGCACCGACTGCCCGAGTGCAAAGACGGCCGGACTGGCAAAGCCGCCCCAATTGGCAAACAGACAGCCAGCCAATCCGGCGATTGCTCCACCGAGCACGAACGTAGCAAGCTTGTACTTGCGCGCGTCGTAGCCCAGCAGTTCGGCACGAACCTCGTTCTCTCTGATCGCGACGACGATGCGCCCGAAGTCGCTGCTGATGAGCAACCGCAGACCTATGTAGACCAGCGTCAAGGCCGTAACGCTGAGCGAGAAGAATTGAGAGGTCGACAGGGTCCAGTCCGGGAAGCCCGGAACGTTGAGCGAAGGAATGGAAGGAATTCCGTTAAACCCGCCCAACGGCACATCACCGATTCTGTACTGGGGTCCGGCTGTCGAGCTGGCGAGATTGAAAAAGATCAAGGTTACGGTGAGCGTGATTGCACCGAGATACACGTCGCTGATCCGGCCATAGAACAGGAAATAACCCAGCGCCGCGGCGAACAACGCGGGAATGATCATCGACAGAACGAGGGCGATCGTCGTCTCGCCGAGATTCATTGCCGCAATGGCATAAGTATAGGCGCCCAGTCCGAAGAATACGGCGTGACCGAAGGACAAGATGCCGCCATAGCCCCAGATGAATGCCAGCGACAGCGCCAGTATGGAAAGAATCGCATAGATCGTCAGCTGCAGGAGCGAATACTCGTCGTAGACGATGGGAAAGATTATCATCGCTGACACTGCTGCGATCGCGGCAGCCGCAATGGGCCAGTAGTTCCGGGAGGCAATCATCATTACATCCGTCCTTTGAAGAAGCGGCCGGTGATCCCGTGAGGAAGCAGCCGCAGCAGGATCATCGCTGACAGGAGAAGCGCGACTTCACCAAGGACCGGCGTGGTCGCGAAGCTCGCTAGTTGATTCACGGTTGCGAAAATGCTGGAAGCGGAAAGCGTTCCGACGAGCACCGTCGACCCGCCGCCGATCACGGTGATAAACGCCTTTGCGACAAAGGCCGCTCCGATCGACGGCACCACTCCGGTAATCGGCGCGAGCACACCACCGGCGAGACCCGCCAGAGCGGAACCGATGCCAAATGTCGCCGCGTAGACCCTCGAGGGATCGACTCCAAGAGCCGACGCCATGTCTGCATTCTGCATCGTGGCCCGGGCTGTCAGGCCGAACTTCGACCACTTGAACAGCAGGTAGAGCGCCAGAATCACCGTCAGCGCTACCGCGATGATGAAGAACTTGTACGCGCTCACGCTGACTTGCCCGATATCGACGGATCCGAGCGGCGAAGATATTCCGGCCGTCGTGTTGCCGAAGATGGTCGTCACCAATCCAACGAAGAGCAAAGAAAGTCCCCACGTCGCCAGCATCGTGTCGATGACACGTCCATAGAGACGCCGGATGACGAAGCGCTCGACGACCAGGCCGATCACGCCGACGACCAAAGGTGCGATCACAAGGATCGAAACCCAGATGTTGATGCCGCTTTTGGTGGCCGTGATCGTGGCATATCCGCCCATCATCAAGAACTCGCCGTGAGCGAGATTGATGACCTTCATCATGCCGAAAACGACCGCCAGCCCGATGGAAATAAGCACCAGGCTGGCGATTCCGCTCACGACCTCAAGGCCTACTGCAATGAGGTAGTCCATGAAACTCGCTCGCTTAGATCTTGATGACGAACTGCTGGTTTTCGTTGGGGCTCTTGATCAGGTCGCAGACGGAAGATGTGTCGAGCGGCGCCCTCTGAGGCCAGGTCTCGCGAATCGACCACTTCTTGTCTTTTACTTCGCCGAGACGGATATCCATGGTGCAGTGGTGGGTTGCGGGATCGATCGAGATCCGGCCGGTTGGTCCGTCGAGCGAAATGCCGCCCTCCAGCGCCTCAAGCACTTTTGCCCGGTCGAGGGTCCCGGCCTTGGCGACGCCCTTGGCCCACAGGTGCATGCCCTGATAGGTCGCGACGGCCAGCTCGGTGATATAGGGATAACCTTCGCCGAAGCGCTTCGCCCATGCGCCCGTGAATGTCTTGTTGGCGGGATTGTCGATCGACGGAAAGTAATTTCCGGAAACGAGGATGCCATCCGATTCCGGCGCGTTCAGGACGATATGCTCCTGGCCGTGACTGAAGGTGCTCGACGCCATCGGGATCTTGCCCTTCATGCCGGCGGCTGCCCACTGCCGATAGAAGGAGACATGCGCCCCGCCGACCAGCGCCGAAAAGACGAAGTCGGGATTGGCCGCCTGTATCTTCTGGACGGTCGTGCCGAACTCGGTGACATCGAGAGGGAAATAGTCGATCGAAAGGACGCTCCCGCCGTTCTCGAGCGCGTATTTCTTCACCCACTGCGAGACGATCTGGCCATAGTTGTAATCGGCAGCGACGATGTAAATCTTCTTGCCCCAGCGGCCCATGATGTCCGGAACCGCTGTGGCAAGGTTCTGGGCGGGCGTCTGTCCAGTGCAGAACGTGTTGCGATCGCAAACCCCACCTTCGTACTGCGTGTTGTAGAAGTAGAGGGTGTTCGTCTTGCGCATGATCGGACGAATGACCTCCCGCGATGCGGACGTGATGCCGCCATGCAGCACGGCGACCTTGTCGCGCAGGGCAAGCTCCTGCGCGAGCTGGGCGTATTGCTGCATCGAGGATTGCGGATCTTTCGTAACGATCTTGATGGGCCGTCCGAGCAGGCCACCTGCTGCATTGATTTCCTCGGCGGCAAAAATCATCGCATCCTGCATTGGCTTGCCGTACGCATCGAGGCCTCCGGAAAGATCATGGATGCTCCCGACGAGGATATCGGTAGCCGCCTGCGCGTTGCTGATCAGGCCCGGCGATAGCGCGATCGCAGCCGATGAGGCTGCTGCCGCCTTCAGGAAATCTCTTCTCTGCATGCTCACTTGGTTCTCCCTCCGTTGTAAAAGTTAAAAGGTTTGTGCGCCGTCAGCGAACGGAACGCGTTCGCCAATCGGTCGACCTCTCGAAAGCGTGCGCGGCACGGTAGAGCGTCGTTTCCTCGAACTGCCGGCCGACCAGCATCATCCCGACGGGCAGGCCGTCGCTCATGCCGCAGGGGAGCTGCAGTGCCGGATGGCCCGTCACGTCGAATGGAAATGTGTTCGCCATATTCTCTGTTGCGCGCTGCATGCTGAGTTCGCGCGGAGCGTCCTTCGACGGCAGGGGCGGCGCCTTCAGGGGAGTGGTCGGCATAAGGAGGAGATCGACCGTCTCGAGCGCCTTGTCGTATTCGGCTCGTAGTTGACGGGCGAGGTTCTGCGCCTTGGCGTAGTAACGTCCACCACCGGCCTGAATCATGTACTCGCCGAGCAGCACGGTTGCCTTGACGGGATCGGACAGTTCGTCTGCGCGAAGCCGCCAGGCGGCATGCGCTTGCACCATGCTGGTCACATAGAGCCCCTTCCAATTGAACCCGTGACCATTGCCCTTCATCAGCTGCTGGGTCGCGCCCTCATAAGCGATGACGAGCCAGATGTTCGGACCGAGCAGATGCATCGGCACCGATAGATCGCAAACATCGGCTCCAAGTTTCCTGAACTGGTCCGCAGCAATTCTGACGCTCTCATCGACGTCTGTCTCCGAGTTGGCGTGACCAAAACCCTCCTTGAGAATTCCGACGCGAAGGCCCTTGCAGCCCTGATCCAGTGCTTCGGTGTATCCCCTGGCCTTGGCCTGCGCGTTCTGGCGCGGGTCCAAGCCGTCCGCCCCCGCAATGACCTCCAGCATGAGCGCGTTGTCCGCAACAGAGCGCGTCATCGGGCCGAGGTGATCGAGAGTGAGTTCGATTGGCATCGCCCCGGTGTATGGGACCAGGCCCCATGTCGGCTTCATGCCGACGATGCCGCAATAGGACGATGGAGTTCGGATTGATCCGCCTTGATCTCCGCCGATCGCCAAATCGACGTCGCCGCTGGCGACAAGCGCTGCACTTCCCGACGAAGAGCCGGCGGCCGAATAGCCGTGCTTGTGAGGATTGTGTACCGGGCCTTGCGCTCCGGTATGCGAACCGCCCGAAAGGCAATAATACTCGCACTGAGATTTGCCGATGATCGTCGCTCCCGCATCAAGCAAGCGCGTGACGACAGTCGCATCGACGTCCGGCACATAGCCTTCCAGGATGGACGAGCCGTTCATCATCGGCACGCCGGCCACCGCTACGTTGTCCTTGATGGCTACGGTGCGACCAACCAGCTTCCCGTGGTCCGCCCCCTTGATCTCGGTCCTGACGTACCAGGCGTTCAGCGGGTTAGCCGCCGCCGACGGGCGATATCCGGCCCTCCGCGGGTATTTCACGTCGGGCAGAAAATCGGGAAGGCGCGCGACAACCTCGTAACTCTCGAGCTGGCCCTGCATACCCTGGAGGAAGAACGCCAAATCTGCGTCCGACATGGAAAACGAGAGACTTCGCGCGACCTCACGCAACGAATCCAAACTCGGGCGTGTGATCATTTCCAATCCCATAATTCATTCTATTGAATTCAATTCTTGTATTTGAATAATAGGAACGGCGCTCAACGGATGTCAAGCGAGACGTCGACAAAACGCGCCGAGCCCATTGCTGGCCAGGGACGCCGCTCAAAGTCGGTGGTCATGTGTTGGGGATTTGAGCCGGCTTGAAAGGCCGGCCAGGTCGCGCGGTCAGCTCAGGAGATCGCCGAACTGCGAAAGGTTCGCGGCAAGTTCCTTGATTGCCGCAATGGCCGCTTTTTCAACCGCAGGCGTGAGGTCGCCTTCGTACATGGTGATGGCAACGCCGGCGATCGCCCTGCCCGATGGTGTCGCGACCAAGGAGCCGTAAGAGCACATGTGAGGCCTGGTGCCTTTGATCTCCTTTGAATAGCCGTCGCGGCGAGCCTCCTTGAGAATCTTGAGCAGCTCGGAGCGATGTTTCGGATGATCCTTGGTCAGCTGCGGCAGCTCCTCGCCCGGGTAGAGCCTGCACACCTCCTCGTTTGACAAGCTGGCAAGCAAAGCGCGGCCGCTCGCCATACAACAAGCGGGCATGCGCGTCCCCGGCTTGAAGGTGACGCCGAGAGGCTGAGGGCTGTTGCGCGCCGCGATAAATAGCACGTCAGGCCCGTCAAGGACGGACATCGTCGCGCCGTTTTCGCGGATCAACTGGATCTCGTCGCAGGCAGCATAAAAATGCTCGACGATTTCGTACTTGTTTATCTTTGAACTAGCGAGATCGAGCACCCGCAGGGTGAGGCCGAACGTGCCATCGCTGGCCTTCTCGACATAGCCTTCCCGAATCAGCGTCGTGCACAGCGAATGGGCCGAACTCATCGCAACGCCGAGTTTGGCTGCGATCATGGTCAGGTTTGGAGGCTGTGCCGCGCTTGCGATGAGCTCCAGGATCCGGAGGCCGCGCGACAGCGCGGGCGCGCTCGTCTTTGTCTCTGCTTCAATGTTGCGCAAGGCGATCTCGGGTCAGCAACCGTGATTTCGACATCTGGAATTGTCCATGCCTACAGCAGCGCAGCCCGTCAACAACCTTCGGCCCCCGTGCTTGGCGCGCAGTGGTCTCTCGACTTGACAAACGCTCCCGTCTGACATTCTAATAGTAGAATATAATTCAATATAATGAATATAAGGAGACTTCTCAAGGCATGACCAAGTTCAACGCAGCGGTCGTCCAGGCTTGCTCGGTCGGTGATGGCACGGCGGCAACGGTCGAGAAGGCCGTCCGGCTGATAGAGGAATGCGGCAAGCAAGGCGCGAACATCGCGGTCTTTCCAGAAGCCTATCTCGGGGGCTATCCGAAGGGCGCCAGCTTCAACATCTTCATCGGCGCCCGCACCCCAGAAGGCCGCGATGAATTCAACGCCTACTACAAGCAGGCCATCGACGTTCCGGGACCGGAAACGCGCGCCATCGGGAAGGCGGTGAAGGCAGCCCAGCTCTTCCTGACCATAGGCGTCATAGAGCGTGATGGAGGTACACTCTACTGCACAGCCCTGTTCTTCCACCCCAACGGCGAGTTACTGGGCAAGCATCGCAAGACCATGCCGACCGCAGCCGAGCGGCTGTGCTGGGGCTTTGGCGATGGCTCCACGCTCACGACCGTCCACACACCCTGGGGCAAGATGGGCGCCGTCATCTGCTGGGAGAACTACATGCCTCTTCTGAGGATGAGCATGTATGGCAAGGGAATCTCCATCTACTGCGCCCCGACAGCCGACGATCGGGACAGTTGGGGATCGACCATGCAGCACATTGCGCTCGAAGGCCGGTGCTTTGTCCTGTCGGCGTGCCAGTATCTGACCAATAGGGATTTTCCCAGCACCATGAAAAACAGGATCGCCGCAACCGCGGACCATGTGCTCATGCGCGGCGGCAGCGTGATCATAAACCCGCTGGGAAATATCCTCGCCGGGCCTGTCTTCGAGAAGGAAGCAATCCTGTTCGCCGAGCTCGACACGGATGACGTATCCCGGGGCAAATTCGACTTCGACGCGGTCGGGCATTACGCACGCCCTGACATCTTCAAGCTTAGCGTCGACGAACGTCCGCAGCAGCCGGTGGAGCGAGTGTGCACATGACTGCTTTCAAAGACAGGCCCTTCTTCCATGAGGGCATGAGAGAGTGGCAAGACCGCTTTGATGGCCGTCGCACCGCGGAAGCCATCGAGAAGCACCGGAAGCACTATGCCTTCTGGGACGACGAGATCGAAATCATCAGAAGTGCAAGGTTCTTCTTTATAGCCTCGACGTTTGGCGACTACGTCGACTGCAACATCAAGTCGGGCGACCCGGGCTTCGTGCATGTCGTCGGACCGAACATAGTCGAGTATCCCGAGTATGACGGCAATTCCATGTACCGGACGGCTGGGAACATCACAAAGAACCCCAATGTCGGCCTGCTCTTTGTGGTCTTTGATGGCAAGAGCCGTCGGATCAGGATCAACGGCAAGGCGGCAGCATTGACTGACGGAGCAACTTTGGATCGGCACTTTGGTGCCAAGCTCGTGGTACGGATCGAGTGCGAGATCTATCCCAATTGCCCACGCTACATTCCGGATCTGATGCGTTCCAAGCCGTCGCCGCACGTCCCGCGGAGCGGTGAGCCCATTCCACCGGCGCCCGAGTGGAAGACCAGAGACTATATTCGCTCGATCCTGCCCGAAGACGATCCGCATCGGCCGCAAGACCCTTAGCGAACTGCCTGCCGGACCCACCACGCTTCGCCCCTTCGGGCTACGCGTAGCGCAGCCATGCTGGAGTCCAAAGGGCGAAGCGCGCCCGGCATAGCTGGAGCGTAGCGGAGGCGACGACGGACAGCTGTGACCGACCCTGCAAATAGCGAATCTTCTTTCGCCTCATCGCCGCGGCGCGGACGCCGCTGCCGGGCGCCAGCCGCGGTATTTCGGATGCTCCTTGCCGATCGGCAGCGCCACCGCCGTGCCGGTCTCCGCGGCGTGATAGAGTGCCGTGATCAGCTCCAGCGAACGCCGCGCGTCCTTAAGCGTCACCGGAAACGGCCCATTGGTTTCCAGCGCCTGATGATAGGCGGCCATCAAGCCTTCGAACCGCGATGGCACGAACGTGAACCCTTCGAGCGCCTTGGCGATACGCGCCTCGGCTTCCGGCGAGGTCGCGATGATCTGCCAGGGATCGTCGCCGGGGGCATAAGGCGAAAGCGAGCTCTCGAAGGTGACGTGCTCGAAGCACAGCCGCAGGCGGCTGATCTCCTGGGCCGAACCCAGCGTCGCCGCGAGCGAGGCCAGCGCGCCGCTCTCCATCACGAGGCTCGCCACCGCGCAGTCCTCGACCTCGATGTCGTTGACGCGCGTTGCGGTGCGCGCAAACACCTCAGCGACCTCGCCCATCAGCCATGTCAGGATGTCGTGGGCGTGGATGGCGTGGGTGAGCAGCGCCCCGCCCAATTCGGTCTCGAAGCGGCCGCGCCACGGCACCGAATAATATTTGGCGCCGCGCAGCCAGGCGGTCTCGACGGTCGCGAGATACGGCTTGCCGGCGAGGCCGAGTTCGATGATGCGCCGCGCCTTCTGCAGGCCGTTGCCGAAACGATACTGGAACACCGGCATGATGCGCCCGCGCGCCGCGGCCTCGGCGGCAGTGAGCTGGTCGATCTCGTGCAGCGAGCCGACAAGCGGCTTTTCGCAGATCACCTGCTTGCCGGCGGCGAGCGCCGCCATGATCTGCGGAAAGTGCAGCGTTGGCGGCGTGCAGATATCGACGATGTCGATATCGCCCATCGCCAGCACCTCGTCGAACGAGGTGGTGCGGCGGGCGACGTCGAACTCATCGCCGACGGCGGCAAGACGTGCCTCGCTGAGGTCGCAGATCACCTGCAGATCGAACTGATCGGGCAAGCGCGCATAGCCCTCGGTGATATGGTTGCGGCCGATGCCAAGGCCGACAACGGCGACTGTTCTGCGCTTCGACATGCCTTATGCCCTTCCTTCGGCCATCGCCTGCGCGGTGAGCGCCAGCTCCATGGCCTTGAAGCAGCGCGCCTGCGGGATAGCGGTCTCGGTGCGATCGAGCACGTCGGCGATGAGCTGGCGGCCGTAGGGCAATTCGACATTGGAACAGTCGATCCGGTGGACACCCTTGCGATCGACCATGATGAGATGGTCGATGCCGGGCTGCCCGGCGACGTCGATATATTTGCGCAGCTCCATGTAGCCCTCGGTGCCCAGAATGGTGATCCGGCCGTCACCCCAATTGGGCAGACCGTCCGGGGTGAACCAGTCGACGCGGACGTAGCCGGTGACATCACCGGTCCGCAGCAACATTTCGCCGAAATCCTGCAATTCCGGCCTATCAGGATTGGCGCGGTTGGCGACGGTCGCGCTGACGACCTTGGCATCGAGCGCGTCGGCGAAAAACAGGAACTGCTCGCATTGATGCGAGGCGATGTCGGTCAAGACGCCGCCGGTGCGCTCGCGCGAATAAAACCAATCGGGCCGCGGCAGATTTTTCAATTTGTGCGGGCCGAGCCCGACGGTGTTGATGACCTTGCCGATGGCGCCGGCCGCGATCAGCTCGCCGGCTTTCACGGTGGAGCGGGTCTCAAAATGCTCGGAGTAGCAGACCGAATAGATCCGCTTGGTCTCGGCCTGGACCCGGCGGACCTCGGCCAATTGCTCCAGCGAGGTCATGCCCGGCTTGTCGCTCATATAGTCCTTGCCGTGGCGCATCACCTCGATGCCGAGCGGCGCGCGGTCGGCGGGGATGCCGGACGAGAGGATCAATGCGATGGACGTATCCTCGAGCAATCTCGCCCGCTCGGCCACGCGCGGGACTAGCGGATATTTCGCCGCGAATGCCTGGGCCAGATCGTCCTCGACGGCGTGAAAGCCGACCAGCTCGGCGCCGGCGTTCAGCAGGCAATCGACCTGGCCATAGATGTGGGCGTGATTGATGCCGATCGCGGCGAAACGAAGTTTGCTCATGACTTTTCTTCCCTAGTTGGCGGTTCGTGCAGGGATGCGTCCGACGCCGTCAGCCCTTCAACCCGGTGGTGGCGATGCCGTCGATCAGCAGACGCTGGAAGAACAGGAAGAGGGCGAACAGCGGCAGCAGCGTCAGTGTCGACATGGCGAACAGGGCGCTCCAGTCGGATTTGCCGGTGGAATCGACGAAGCTGCGCAATCCGAGCTGCACGGTGTAGGAATTCATGTCGTTGAGATAGATCAGCGGCCCGAAGAAATCGTCCCAGGTCCAGATGAAGGTGAAGACCGCGGCCGTGGCAAGCGCCGGTACCGACAGCGGCAGGATCACGATCCAGTAGATGCGCCAGGGACCGCAGCCGTCGATCATCGCGGCCTCATCGAGTTCGCGCGGGATCGAGCGGAAGAACTGCACCAGCAGGAAGATGAAGAAGGCGTCCACCGCCAGGAATTTCGGCACAATCAGCGGCAGGAAGGTGTCGACCCAGTCGAGATTGAGGAACAGGATGTATTGCGGGATCAACGTCACGTGATACGGCAGCATCAAGGTGCCGAGCATCAGCGCGAACCAGAATTTCTGGCCGCGGAATTTCAGCCGGGCGAACGCATAGGCCGCGAGCGAGCACGACATCACGTTGCCGACCACGCTGCACAGCGAAACCAATAGCGAGTTCAGGAAGAACTTTCCGAAACTCACCTGCAGCCCGGACCAGCCGCGCCAGTAGGCAGCGAGGCTGAAGTGGCGCGGCCATAGCGATGCATCGCCGAAGATGTCGCTGTCCGGCTTGAACGAGCTCGCCAGCATCCAGAGCAGCGGATACAGCATGGCGATCGAGGCGAGGCACAGCACGACATGATAGATCAGCGCGCGGCGGCGCCCATTGCGAGGGTGCGGAGCGTCATCCGATGTTGCGAGATCAACCATCGTAGTGCACCCAATAGCGCGACGACAGGAAGGACAATGCGGTGAAGGCCGCGATGATCACCACCAGCACCCACGCCAGCGCGGAGGCATAGCCCATGCGGAAATAGGCAAAGGCCTCCTGGTAAAGATAGAGCGTATAGAACAGCGTCGCGTCGATCGGGCCGCCGGTGCCCCCGCTGATGATGAAGGCCGGCGTAAATGCTTTGAAGGCGTCGATGGTCTGCACCACGACGTTGAAGAACAGCACCGGCGTCAGCAGCGGCAGCGTGATCCGCCAGAATTGCTGGTTGCGGCTGGCGCCATCGATCTCGGCAGCCTCATAGACGTCCTTCGGAATCTGGCGCAGGCCGGCGAGAAAGATGATCATCGGCGAGCCGAACTGCCACACGCTCAGCGCCACCAGGGTATAGAGCGCGGTGTCGGGATTGGAGATCCAGCTTGGTCCATGAATGCCGACCAGCTTCAGCGCCTGGTTGAGCAGGCCGTCGCCGGCGAACAACTGGCGCCACAGCACCGCGACGGCAACGCTGGCGCCGATCAGCGACGGCAAATAGAAGATCGCCCGGTACAGCGGCAGGCCGCGCAAGCCGCGGTTCAGCATCACGGCCACCAGCAGCGCGAAGGCGAGCTTGAGCGGCACGGCCAGTGCGACATAGAGGAAGGTGACGTGCATCGCCGCGCTGAACTTGGGATCGCTGGTCGCGATGCGCACATAGTTGGCGGCGCCGACCCAGCGCGGGTTGCTGAGCAGGTCGTAATCCGTGAACGACAGATACAGTGAGACCAGCGCCGGCCCCAGCGTGAGCCCGAAAAACCCGATGAGCCAGGGCGCAACGAACAGATAGCCCGTCGCATTCTCGCGCCAGGACGATTCAGGCGCTCGTGCGGCTGGCAGGGCCGGCCTCGAGGTCGCAGCGTCGATCAGCGTATCCGCCACCGCTGCTATCCGCGGGCCAGCACGGAGGACGCCTCGGCAACGAACTGCTTGGCGCCGTCGGCGGGGGTCAGACGGCCGAAACCGACCTGCTCATTGACACGCCGCAGCACGGCCTGGATCTCGCCGGCGCCCCGCGGTGGCGGAGGCGGCAACGGCCCAACCTTGTCGCTGATCAGGCTGATGTAGTCGGCCATGGCGCGGCCGAGGTCGTCGAGCGTCGGCGTCACGACGTTGCGCACCGCGGACGACGGCGGCACGCCGCGCTCGACACCGAGCAGCTTGCCGGCTTCGGTGTCGGCGACGAAGTAACTGACCAGCTGAACCGCCGCCTCGGCCTGTTTCGACTGCGCCGAGACGCTCCACATCATGGCCGGCTTCAGATACTGGCCGGGTTTGGCGCCTTGTCCTCCGTCGGGAAAGGTGGAAAGGCCGAGCTTGCTCTTGTTGATGGCCTGGAATCCGACCAGCTGGTTGGAGTGGGCAAACGTCATGGCGGCCTTGCCGAGCGACAACAGGTTCGCGTCGATCTCGCCGCGATCGAGCGCCTGAATATCCGGCGCGGCGCTGGCGCCGCGTTTACGCATGTCACTCCAGAACGCGAGCCACTCGGTCATGTCCTTGTCGTCGTAGCCGACCTTGCCTTCCCCCGTGTAGAGCGACTTGCCGCGCTGGGCGAGCCAGACCTCGAGGAGCGGCTCGTTTCCACCGCCGTCCTCCATGCCGGTAAAGCCGTCGCGCTTGGCGGCCTTGGTGATCTCGGCAGCGAGATCGCCGATCTCGCTCCACGTCATCTTCCAGACCGGCTCTTTCAGGCCCAGACTCTGGATCAGCCCCTTGTCGTAGACCATCGCCGTCGAGTTGAGGCCGAGGCTGACGCCGTAGATCTTGCCGTCGACCTTGCCGCTGTCGACCGCGGCCGGGCTGAAATCCGTCAAATTGAGGGCTTTCGGCACATAGCTGTCGAGCGGCAGCAGGGCACCCCGGCGGGCGTATTCGAAGATGTAGCGATAATCCATCTGCAGCACGTCGGGTGCATTGCGGCCGGCGGTTTGCGTCGCAAGCCGCGCCCAATAGTCGGTCCAGCCCAGCGACTCGCCGGCGATCGTCATTTCCGGATGGCTGCTCAAATAGAGCTGATTGACCTTGTCGGTGCGTTCCGCCCGTTCCTTGGCGCCCCACCAGAACATGCGCAGCCGCAACTCCCGCGCCGCAGCGGGCAAGTCGCCGAGACCAGCCAGTGCTGCACCGCCGATACCGGCTCCGATCAATGAACGACGCGACAACGCAAAGCCGCTCATGACTTGTCCTCCCTGACCTCGTGTCGATCAAGGCGCGTGTGACCGGCCGATGACACCAGTTAACCGCTTGCCAATGCACGAGTTGCGTAACGTGCTTCTTTTTTGCAAGCGACCGAAGGTAGCGGCGCATTGTTGGCTTTGTCAAACGCGAGCTCGCGGGCTCCGGCTTGAAGCGTGGAACGTTCGGACCGCGCCAGCTTCGCACCAGCCTCGCACCAGAAACTGTCTCAACGGGACCCTCCGATCGCGCTCGGTAGCTCCCTCAAGCACAGCTTTTCTGGTCACCTCATGAACCGCCAAGAACGCCGGGCCGCGGCCAAGCAATCGCAGAAGGTCGCGCCGCAAAATATGGCGGTGGCCAAGAGCCTGGAGGCGGCGAAACAGGGCCAGGCGCTGTTCAATCTCGGGCGGTATGCGGAAGCCCTGGACTGCTTCAACATCTTCGCCAGGCTCAATCCGAATGTCGCGCCGCTGTATCAGACGCGCGGGCTTTGCCTGCAGCGGCTGGGCCGGCTTGAGGAGGCGCAGGCCGACTTCGAGAGGTCGATTGCGCTGAACCCCGCTGAGGCCGAGACGCACAAGAACCTTGGCACCCTTCATGCGCGATTTGGCCGGATGGAGCAGGCTTTCGCGAGCTTCGATCGCGCGCTCGCGCTTCGTCCGAATTTTTCCGCGGCGCTCAACGAGAAGGCGCGGGCGCTGTGGAGCCTGCAATTGCTCGACGAGGCTTTCGCGGCCTTTCACCAATCGCAGGCCCTCGAGCCCGGCAATGCGGACACGATCTGGAATCTCGCGCTGCTGCAAATGCTGACCGGGGATTTCGAGCGGGGCTTGCCGGGACGCGAGGCGCGCTGGAAGGCGTCCTCCCTCGGCCTGCCCGATCGCGGGTTTTCGCAAGCCCTCTGGCTGCGCGACCAGCCGCTCGAAGGCAAGACCATTTTGCTTCATGCCGACGAGGCCCTGGGCGACTCGATTCAGTTTGCGCGCTATGTGCCCTTCGTGGCCGCGCTCGGCGCCCAAGTCATCCTGGAGGTCAAGCCTGCGGTCCAGCGGCTTCTGGCCGGCGTGCCGGGCGTCGCACATTGTGTCGACCGATCGTCGACGCCGTCGCTGGCGTTCGACCTGCATTGTCCGCTTGGAAGCCTGCCGCTGGCGTTCGGGACGCGGCTCGACACGATCCCGTTCGCGCAAGGTTTTCTTCCCGCGCCCCCGGCGGAGCGCGTGACAGCTTGGGAGAACCGGCTTGGTCCCCGCACCCGCCTCCGCGTCGGCCTGGTCTGGTCGGGGGATCCGGGTCACAAGAACGATCACAACCGGTCGATGGCCCTGCGTACGCTTGCGCCGCTGCTGGATTGCGATGTCCAGTTCATCTCCTTGCAAAAAGGCATCAGGGATGAGGATCGGGGCTTCCTCCGCGAACGCGAGGACATCATCGACCCAACGGAGCAGCTCAACGATTTCAGCGAGACGGCGGCGCTGGTCGCCTGTCTCGATCTGGTGATCTCGGTCGATACCAGCGTCGTGCACCTCTCAGGTGCGCTTGGCACGCCTGTCTGGACCATGCTGCCGTTCAACCCGGATTGGCGCTGGCTGCTCAATCGCGGCGACAGCCCGTGGTATTCGTCCATGCGGCTGTTCAGGCAAACGACGCGAGACGACTGGGTCAGCGTCGTGGACAACGTTCGGCACGAGCTGGAGGCGCTGGTGTCCGCGTGGCGGCCGGACGCACGGCCGCACCGAAGCGATGCCTTGTCCTTCGGGCGAGAGGATGCGCTCGTCTCAAACTACCTCGGCCATCAGCTCTGGCAACTCAAGCGCACGGACGAGGCTCTGCTGCAATTCCAACAGGCACTGCACCTCAATCCGCAATATTTCGAGGCCGCGGAGAATTGCGGCAGGCTGTTGCTCGATCTCGGCAGGCCAGCGGAAGCCCTGGACTATTTGAACGCAGCCGAGACGCTGAATCCAAGTTCCGCGAGCCTGTATCGGACACGCGGCATTTGCCTCCAGGAGGCGAACCGGCTCGCGGACGCGGAGGCCGACTTCGAGAGATCCATTGCGCTGGACGCGTGCGTGGCGGAGACGCACAACAATCTCGGCCTGCTGCATTGGAAGCTTGGCCGGACCGATCAGGCCTTTGCGTGCATCGATCGCGCGGTCGCACTTCGTCCGCATTTTGCCGCAGCTTTTGCCAACAAGGCATGGATGTTGCTGGATCTGCAATTGCTGGATCAGGCCTCCGCGGCGTTTCGCAAATCGCTGGCGATCGACCCGAATCGTGCATCGACGATTTTCAGTTTCGCGCTGCTTCAACTGCTGACCGGAGATTTCGAGCGCGGCTGGGCGGGACGCGAAGCCCGCTGGAAGGCGTCGCCTCTCGGCCTCGCCGATCTCGGCTTTGCCCAACCGCTTTGGCGCGGCGAGCAGTCGATCGAAGGCAAGACCATCTTGCTTTATTGCGACGAGGGATTGGGCGACTCCATTCAGTTTGCACGTTTTGTGCCGATGGTGGCCGCGCTCGGAGCCCGCATCATCCTTGGGGTGCGGCCGCCGATCCAGCAGCTGTTGGCTGGGATCGCCGGGGTCGCAGAATGTATCAGCCGGGAAGCTGCGGCGTCGCTGGCGTTCGACCTGCATTGCCCTCTTGGCAGCCTGCCGCTGGCGTTCAGGACGCGGCTCGACACGATCCCGTTCGCGCAAGGCTACCTACCCGCGCCGCCGGCGGCGCGCGTGACGGCGTTGGAGAACCGGCTTGGCCCCCGCACGCGCTTCCGCGTCGGCCTGGTCTGGTCGGGGGATCCGGGTCACAAGAACGACCACAACCGGTCGATCGGCCTGCGCACGCTTGCGCCGCTGCTGGATTGCGACGTCCAGTTCGTCTCCTTGCAAAAGGGTGTCCGGGCTCAGGACCGGGCTTTCCTCGACGAGCGCAAGGACATCATCGACCTGACGGAGCAGCTGACGGATTTCAGCGACACTGCGGCGCTGGTCTCCTGTCTCGATCTGGTCATCTTGGTCGATACCAGCGTGGTTCATCTCGCAGGCGGACTCGGCGCACCGGTCTGGACGATGCTGCCGTTCAATCCGGACTGGCGCTGGCTGCTCAATCGCGACGACAGCCCGTGGTATCAGTCGATGCGGCTGTTCAGGCAGCCGAAGCGAGGCGACTGGGCCAGTGTCGTGGAGAACGTCCGGCGTGAACTGGAGGCCTTGGCTTCCGCATCACGCAGCCGCAACGAAGCGAACGACGAAGCGGTACCCGCGCTCACGCTTTAACTCTCCACCCGATACAGCCGCCACCGCGCCGGCACGCCCTTGAGCTGGTGGCTGCCGTGGTCCTTGAGGCGGATCTGGGATTGCGCCGCGAGCAGATCCTTCACCGCACGCGAGACCAGCACTTCGCCGGCGCGGGCCTTGGCGGCGACACGGGTGCAGATGTGGAAAGCGAGACCGACCATCTCGCCGCCGCTGATCGTGTATTCGCCCGCGTGCAGGCCAACCCTGATATCGAGCCCGAGCGTGCGCACGGCCTCCCGGATCGCGGTCGCGCAATTGATGCCGGCGGCCGGCGCCTTGAAGGTGGCGAGCACGCCGTCGCCGGTCGTCACGACCTCCTTGCCGCGCGACGATTTCAGCTCTTTGCGGACCGCCGCGTAATAGAGACCCATTACCTTGGTCCATCGCGCATCGCCGAGCTTTGCGGCTTTTGCCGTGGAGCCGACGATGTCGACGATCAGGATCGTGGCGAGCGCCTGCTTGAGATCGGCACTGGTGTCGGCGGATTTGCGCCGGGTCGCAATAACGCCTGTCAAAGGCTCATAATCATGGCTGCGCCGCCGCGCGATCGCGGATTTGGTGTAATCCTGCGCGCGCTGCGCCGTGCCGCATCGGATCGTTTTTTCCTGCGGCAGACGTGTCCAGTAAACCTTGCGTCCCTTGCCGGCGCCCTGCACCTCCACGGCGCCCCATTTCAGGAACACCGCCGAGCCGACGCGCCGCACGCACCACGCTTTTGAGGTGTATCCGGACACGTTCGACTGATGCAGGCCGATGCGAAGGAATTTGGGCATGAACGAGCGGCCAATCGATGGACCATCTGGGCGGACCTGAGATGGAGCGTAATTGGACGTTCCCGCGTTGGCAACAGGACTCCGAATCCAGGGCGTGCTGAAGCGAAAGCTTGCCACAGAGGAGTGCGCCTTCGGACGAAAGGCTATCAAGCCGATCCTAGATCAAGCGCTGCGACTTTTGAATTGAGCCGCCAAAAGCCTCTTCCTTTCGCGTTCGATAGATGACGAGGACCTCTTGGCACGCCTTGACGTTCAACCGGTGGAAATCGAGCTTCAACCGCTCCAGTTCGCCCGCTGTGATCCGGAAGTTGGCCGCTCCCAGGAAAAGTAGCGCCATCGTGGTCGGCCACGAGAAATCGAGGGATTTGGCCAGAATCAAGACCGGCTCGCGATCCTTCTCGATCAATGCCCGTTCCGCGACATCGGTCGGCAATCCGCAGAGCAACGACAGCGCGACAGTCGTCTCGTTGAACTTGAGAGAATGAGCAAGTTCGAAGACCTTGTCTTCCGTCAGCTCGCCTCTCTCGTGCAGCTTCGCCACCGTACGTTTCGCCGTAAAATAGTCCTTCGATGTCGGGCCAAACCGGGCGTGAATAGCCCCGGTGATGTCGACGACGACGTTATGGATCTGTGTTTCAATATCGGGGCGTTCCTTCTGGAGCTTCTGCCGCACCTCTTCGGAAGCTTTGGCGATCAGCTGCTGGAAGAGGTGCCGCGGAATGTCCTTTCGAAGTCCCACCGACTCCGCAAGGATCGAATCACCTTCCGACCGCCGCACCAGATGGAGAAACCCGGATCTTGAAAAGTTCGCGCCGGTGTTCGATGCGACCGAGGTGACGACCTCGGGCGATCCGCGCACCACCAGCACGTCGGTAACCGCTTCCGGGACCGCCTGCCGTTTGGAGATGGCAAGCAAATGTTGCTGGCTCTTGCTCTTGGCGCAGGCGATCAATGTCTCGGTGTCAAGGCGCTGCGACTGACTGAGGACAGGCCATGCGACGTCGATGCAATCATCGCTGGCCATCTGCCGGGTTAGCGCAATGGGCGCGTTCGGGCTGCAGGCGAGCTTGCCGGCAAGCTTCGCGCGCGCGCTCGTCTCGATCTCCTGCGCGAGACGACCGATGATCTCGCCAAAAGTCCAGATCTGCTCCTCGGAATAGGTGCCGGCGATCAGAATGTCTGCCGCATGCCAAAGCGCCCGCAGACAGCTCTCGGGATTTCCTCTCGCAACCGCTTCGTCCAACTCGACCAGGAAGGATGCAGTGACAGCCATTGATGCGCTCGCGGCCTGAAAACGATCAAACGACAGAAATGGGATTTCGAGGTAATGGCGCATGACATCACCTCAGTCCTCAACGCGCGGTAAACCTCCCCAGTCACGTTGGGACGGACTTAAAGTCCACATAACCAGATCGCTTGGATTTTATGTATTGACGGAGCCGGCGGAGGCGCGAAGCAAAAAGAAGCGCCTGCGAGTCGCGGGCCAGGCCTCCATCCGCCTCATCCGTGAAACGCAAACAGCTCGATCGGCTCGCTGAAGCCACGCACAGCGTGCTGGCCGACCCGTTCAAGCTCGAACTCCGGCGTCACCAGCTCGGCAAAATCGTGCGACAGCAGCACCGGCTTGCCGACCTGCTTGGTGAGCGCCTCGAGGCGCGAGGCCATGTTGACGGCGGGACCGATCACGGTGAAGTCGAGCCGGCTGGTCGATCCGATATTGCCGTACATGACGTCGCCGACATGGACGCCGATGCCGTAGTTCAACGGCGCGCGGCCTGTGCCCTTGTTGCGCTCGTTCAGTGCGGCCATGGCCTGACGGGCCTCGGTCACCGCGCGCAAGAGATTGGCGCAGGCGTTGGGCTGACTCAGCGGGAAGATCGCGAGCAGGCCGTCGCCGATGAATTTCAGGATCTCGCCGCCATGTCGCGCGATCGGCTCGGACATCGCGTCGAAATAATCGTTGAGAAGATCGATGACGTCGTCGCGCGGCCAGTTATCGGAGATTTTCGTAAAATCGCGCAGGTCGCAGATCATGATCGCGGCGCGCACCGTCGTGCCGGTGCCGCGTCGCGTGGCGCCCGCGAGGATCAGCTCGCCGGCATGCGAGCCCACATAGGTCTCCAGCAGCGTGCGCGCCAGGCGGTTCTTGATGCGGATCTCGCTGACCAGCGCCAGCACCGGCAACACCTTCTTCAGCGCGGCGATATGGGCATCGTCGAAGCCACCGCGACGGTCGGTCGAGAAGGTGACGAGATGCCGCTTGCCAAGCGTATGATAGAGCGGCCAGGCCACATAGTCGGTCAGGCCCTTGGCCCGCATCTCGTCATAGAGCGCGTGCTTGCGGCCGAGCGCGGGATCCTGCTCCAGATTCTCGCGGACTTCAGTGGCGCCGTCCTGCAACTCGTTGGCGGGACTGCCGATATATTCGGAGCGCTCCCTGACATCGAAATCGACCCGCGATATTTCGGCATCGCGCATGCCGTCGGACCACATGAAACGGGCGCCCAGCCATTGCGGGTGCTGGATCAGGACATGAAGCGTTGCCCGCTTGAGCGGAATGCCGGCCTGCTGGAGGCGGATGCACATCTCGGCAAAAATGTTGTCGATGAAGCGCTCGCCGCGCGTGCCGTTGGTCAGCCAGTCGACGACGGCATCGCTGCCGGAATGGATCAATTCATCGTTTCGCGGCGCGCTCATCATCTGCCCCTGGACGGCGGTCTTTCGTCCCGGACATATCGTGTTCCGGCGCGGCCGCGTCAACCTAGCCAGTTGCACGGATTGTGCCCATCGCCCTGGTGGGCAGGATCGCCGTTCAGGCGACGATTTTGATCGACCCCAGCACGGCCAGCCCCGAAACGAGCGTGAGTGTCGAGGCCGCGGTCAGTTCGGCCTTCAACGTGTTTTCGCGCGAAATCGCAAAATCCTGGCCGTCGAGACGGACGCGGCAGTCGCCGCGCGCCGCGTAGAGCAGATGCGTTCCCGGGGGCAATGGCCGCTCGCCGGGCGCCTTGAGCGCCCCGAGCTCGATCTCCGCCGCACCGCGCCGCGCCATCAGATTGACGACCTCGACCGGACCGGCCTCGAGCTCGGTGACGATCGCCATCTCGCCGGTGAAACGCACGGTCGTGAACGGCTCGCGCTCGTCGAACTCCTGCCCCGGCGCTTTCAGCACCAGCCCGCGCCCTCCGACCACCATCTGCAAGCGGTCGATGCCGGGCATGTGGGAGAACGGCCCGGGCGCCACGATCGGCGTGGCGGCGAAGCGCCACAGCAGGCTGTCCCAGTCTTTCACCGCCGCGACCGGCCGATGTGCATCCGCGATATCGGTAAAGATGCCGCCGCCGTTCTTCCAGGGCGAGCGGGCGTAGTCTTCGGATTTCAGCAGTGTGGTTTTCATGTCCCAGAGACCGTCCGAACGCGCATGTGGATCGATATCGCTCACCGGATCATGCGCACGATGGGTCCACTTTGCCAATCGGTTTGATGGAGCGGCTGCGCGGGTCGAACGCTCCTACCCTGCCCGGCAAATTGATCCGCTATTTCGATGTGAGTGCCGCAACCGGCTGCCATGCCGCGTCAGGTGCTGCCTCCGCGAATTGCCGGCAGCGGTCGCGCATCAACTCGGCCGGACGGTCATGGCCGCGCTCTGCGAGCACGGCGTCGAAGTCTACCTGTGCCGCGGCAAATTGTCGGGCGCGATAATTGGCAAGCCCCTTCTCATAGCGCGCGATCCAGCCGATCGCGTCGCCGTCAACGCCGCCCTCGCCAGCAAGCCCGATCAGCTCGTAGACGGAAAACCCTTCCTCCCGTCCATAGACCGCGATGCTGTCGATCTCTCGCGAGACGATGGCGCCGCGGGCCAGGCGTTCGGTCGCCTGGCCGATCAGGATGTGGGTGCCGTAGGACTTGTTGGCGCCCTCGAGCCGGCTCGCGACGTTCACGGCGTCACCGATCACGGTGTAGTTGAGGCGCAGCTCCGAGCCGATATTGCCGACCAGCATGCGACCGGAATTGATGCCGATCCGGATCCGGAGCGGCTGGCCGAGATCATCGGCCAGCCCGGATTGTTCGATCGCGCGGCGGCAGGCGAGCGCCGCACGGCAGCATCGCAGGGCGTGGTCCGTCTGCGGCTGGGGCGCGCCCCAGAATGCCATCACGGCATCGCCAATGAACTTGTCGATGGTCCCGCCATTGGCGACGATCTCCTCCGAGGCGACGTCCAGATAGCGGGACAGCAGCGGCACCACGCGATCGCCCAGGCGCTCGGACAGGCCGGTGAAACCCGCAATGTCGATGAACATCACGCTCAGTTCCTGGATCGTGCCGCCCGGCTTTGCGTCGACCCCCCGACGCAGCAGCGAGCGGACGAGATCGGCCGGGATGAATTTGCGGAAAGCCGAGAGACCCGCTGCCATTTCGGCGATCGCACCGGAGAGGCTCGCGATCTCGCGGAGACGCGACGGGTGACGCCGTACCTGCTCCAGGGCAAAGTTCTCGACATGGCGGATCTCGCCGACGACACGGGAGAGCGGCGCGGCGATCACCGAGCGCGCCAGCATCGCCGACGCCAACGCAGCAAGCACCGCGCCGACGGCAAGACCGATAATCAGACGCCGTAGCGTCGTCTCGACGGGACCCAGAAACTCCGCTTCCGGGATGACCGTCGCCAGCCGCCAGCCGGGAAATGGCAGCGGCGCGATCGCGACCTCGTAGGCGGCACCG
Organism: Bradyrhizobium ganzhouense; assembly: GCF_049949285.1. NCBI lineage: Bacteria > Pseudomonadati > Pseudomonadota > Alphaproteobacteria > Hyphomicrobiales > Nitrobacteraceae > Bradyrhizobium > Bradyrhizobium ganzhouense. Next base: position 2,223,663 of record NZ_CP181318.1, on the reverse strand, counting down.
CCGGACACCAACCGGCTACGCCAGGATTCAGGACGGTCATCACCACCCGCCTGTGCGAGCGCCGTCTGCGCCAGCGGCAGCAGCTTTCTGTCACCACGCGCAACGTGTAGCTCGTCGGCGTCCTGATCGGGTGCTGCGACGAGATCGCCATTGCGGTCGAGGATGAAGGCCGTTCCCGTGCGTCCGACCTCGAGCTGCGAGAGAAAGCGCGCGAGCCTGGTGTATTCGATGATGACGGCCAGCACCCCCTGGCGCTCCTGGTAGACATCGATTGGCCCTGCAAAGGCAATCGACGGGCGCCCACCAGTCGGATGCTCCGTGACGCGGAACCATTGCGGATCGTCCGCAGTAAGCCCGGTCTTGAACCAGGCCTGGTCGGCGACATGGAATCCCGTCGGCTCGAAACGACGATTGGCGAATTCGATGTCGCCGGGCACCACGTCATACTCGTCGACGCGACGCTGGCCGGCATGATCGGTCAGCGAAATCTCCATCATCTCCAGGCGGCGGTCTCCGAGCTTGTGTGCGGCGAAGAAGGAACCGTCGGGCCAGCCGAAGGCGGCCCAGGAAATCGTCGCCTGCGATTGCAGTTGCGACAGGAACACGAACTCACGCTTGTCGGCCTCGCGGGTGTCGAGCACGTTCTGGAGGAACAGGGTCCGAATGGCGGTGTGGGCGGCGCGGGCTTCGTCGACGATGGCCGCGACTTCCTTGCGGACCGCGGCCACGATCTGCTCGTTGATGGTGGAGGCCAGCTGCCGGCTGGTCGCTTCCGCCGTGCGCCACCACAGCAGACTGGAAAAGGCTGCCGTGAGCAGGATCGCGGTGAGCACCAGCGCCGAAATCGCCATGCGAATGCTGACCGTCAATCTGGCGATCGCCTGAAGCTGCTGCCCGGGAAAGACCTTCATGGTGGTTCCGCCTTAGGTGACTGGTCGCCTGATAGCCCTACGGCGCGCGAGCGCTTTCGTTACCGCCCGCGTGCGAGCCCTATTCAACCGCCTCACGAACTCGTGAGCCTACCGATTGGTAACGCGGCCCGTGAACGAGGCGAACAGGATCATGCGCCTTCGCTTCGCCAAGCGATGCAATCTTGAAAAGGAGAACTCGATGTCTGCCAAACATGTTGTTACGTCGCTCGCCCTCGCCGGCGCCCTCTCGACCGCACTCGCGACGCTCGCCGCCGCCGCCCCCCTGACCAAGGCCGAGGCCGACGCCGCCATCGCCGCCAAGAAGGAAAAGTGCTTCGGCGTCGCGCTGAAGGGCCAGAACGATTGCGCCGCTGGACCGGGCACCACCTGCCAGGGAACTTCGACCACCGACTTCCAGGGCAATGCCTGGAAATTCGTGCAGGGCGGCACCTGCACCAGCATCGACCTGCCGGGCGGCAAGAAGGGTTCGCTGAAGCCGGTCTAACGCGGCCAGCCCGACACATCCCTCCAACAGCAAGGAAGCGGAGAAGCACCATGACCACGGTAATCAAGCCAGCCGCCGTGCCGGCCGTGCCACTCCGCTTTTCGCTGCCCATCGGCGGTGTGGCCGGGACGAGCTTCAAGCCCGAGCACTTGCCCGCGATTCTGGAAGCCGGCCCGCAAGCCGGCTTCTTCGAGGTCCACGCGGAGAACTATATGGGTGCGGGCGGCCCGCCGCATCGCGCGCTCGAGGCGATCCGCCGCGACCATCCGCTGTCGCTGCACGGCGTCTGTATGTCGATCGGCGGGCCCCAGCCGCTCGACAAGGCGCATCTGGCGCGCTTCCGCGCCCTCGTCGCACGCTACCAGCCGGCACTGGTCTCCGAGCATCTTGCCTGGTCGACGCATGAGACCAGCTTCTTCAACGACCTGTTGCCGCTGCCTTACACCGAGGCGACGCTGCGCTCTGTCTGCGATCATATCGACGAGGTGCAGGAAGCGATCCGCCGTCCGCTGCTGCTTGAGAATCCATCGACTTACGTTGCCTTCCGCGAATCCTCGATGAGCGAGACCGATTTCATCCGCGCCATCGCGGAGCGCACCGGCTGCGGCCTGTTGCTCGACATCAACAACGTGTTCGTGTCAGCGACCAATCACGGATTTGCGGCGCTCGACTATCTCGCCGATTTTCCGCTGGCCGCCGTCGGCGAGATCCATCTCGCCGGACATGCCGAGCAGGCCGACGATGACGGAAACTGCCTGCTGATCGACAGCCATGACGGTCCGGTCGCGGATGCGGTGTGGAAACTGTTCGAGATCGTCGCGGCGCGCCGCGGCGCCGTGCCGACGCTGATCGAGTGGGACAGCAAGATTCCGGATTGGCCGGTCCTGCAAGCCGAAGCCGCGGCCGCCCAGGCCATCCTCGACCGCTGCACAACGGAGGATCGCCGTGCAGCCTGAAGCAGATTTTGGCTTTGCCGCGGCCTTCGCGCCGCCGCTGCTCGATCCCGCGCGCGACGTGCCGTCAGCCGTGACAGGTCGGAACGGCAGACCTGCGGGGCGCCGCTACGACGTCTATCGCAACAACGTCACGGTGAGCCTGATCGAGGCGCTGGCGGCGATCTATCCGGCGGTGCAACGGATCACCGGCGCCGATTTCTTCCGCGCCATGGCGCGCTTCCATGTTCGCAGCACACCACCGACCTCGCCGCTGCTGTTCGACTATGGCCGCGACTTCCCCGCGTTCATCGAAACTTACGAGCATGCGCGGCCGCTGCCCTGGCTTGCTGACGTCGCCCGCATCGAGCGGGCCTGGCTCGATGCCTATCACGCCGCCGACGCGGCACCGCTGGCGCCGGCGCAGCTATCCGCAGTCGCGCCGGATCGGCTTGGAGATCTCGTATTCATGCCGCATCCGGCGGCACAAGTCGTGCGGTCGCAATTCGCGGCGGTGACGATATTCGCTGCCAACCGCGACAGCGCGCCGGTTGCGTGCATCGACGCCGAGACACCGGAGGATGCGCTGATAACGCGGGCTGAATTCGACGTTGTGGTCCGGCACCTTCCGCCTGGCGGCGCGGTCTTCGCGACCAGCCTGATGTCGGGCCGGCCACTGGGCGAGGCCGCAGGGATTGCGCTGGACGCATCCGCCGACTTCGATCTCGCTTCGAACATCGCGGGCCTGATCGAGGCCGGCGCATTCACCTCAATCGCTTACGGAGACGCGCGATGATCGCGGACCAACGCCTGTCGCCAGGCAGCAACCTGCGGTCCCCTGCGCTGCTCGTAGACAAGGCCAGTCGCCTGGTACAGGCGATCGCCGCGCCGTCGCTGGTTCAGCTCGTGCTGCGCGTGGCACTGGCGGTGCCGTTCTGGCGCTCCGGCATTCTCAAATGGGACGGCTTCTTCAAGCTCAACGACACCGCGGTGACGCTGTTCTCCGACGAGTTCATGCTGCATCTGCCGGGCGGCCCCTATCACTATCCCGCCCCCGCCGTGATGGCCTTCCTGTCGGGCTCGGCGGAGATCATGTTTCCGATCCTGCTGATCCTCGGCCTTGGCACACGCTTTGCCGGGCTTGGACTGCTGTTCATGACCGCGATCGTCGAGCTGACGGTGCCCGACGGCTGGCCCGTGCACATCACCTGGGCGGCGATGGCGCTGGGAATCATGGCCTACGGACCTGGGCGCATCTCGCTCGACCATCTGATGGGCCGGGCGCTGGGGCTGGCGGAGACAAGCCGCCAGCCATAGCATCCCTCACTCCCCCTTCCCGCCCTTCAGCTTCGGCAAGGTCTCGACGATCTTCTGCTTGCCGTCGATGATCTCGGCGAGGAAGCTGGCGCGGTCGATGTCGCCGTTCTGGTCCCAGCTTGCTTCCATCAGCATGCCCGGGGCCTTGTCGGGCGTGAGGGTCAGACCCTTCATCGTTGCGCCAAAGGCCTTGCTGTCGAACTTGCCGATTTTCTCGGTCACGTATTTGACGAGATAGACCGCGGTGTAGCCCTTGATGCCGTTGTGATCGGGCAGATATTTGAAGCGTGCGGAAAACTTCTTCGCGAACTCCTCGATCGCCGGCACCGGCGCGTCCGCACTCAAGCCGACATGGCCGCGCACGCCGTTGGCGGCGGGGCCGGCGAGCTCGACCACCTTCTGGCTGAGCAGCGTGGTCTCGCCGAACAGCGGCGTCGACAGGCCCTGCCGCTTGGCCTCGATCAGGAAGCGCGCGCTCTCCTCCTCGTTGGTGTAGACGAAGACGGCGTCGGCCTTGGCGCTCTTGAGCTTGATGACGTCGGAGCCGAAATCGACCTGGCCTTGCTCGGTCGAGATATCGGCCGCGATCTCGATGTTGCGCGTTTTCATCTCCTTCACGAAATTGTCGTGGCCGCCCTTGCCGAAATCATTGTTGACCCAGACCACCGCGACGCTCTTTACCTTGAGCTTGTCGTGCAAATAGTTGGCGATCTTCGGCATCGAGAATTGCTGGCCGAAGGCGGTGCGGAACACCCAGGGATTGCCCTGCGTCGTGATGTCGGCAGCCTCGGCGCCGACGATCTGCGGGATCTCGGCTTGTTGGGTCAGCGCCATGTTGACCTTGACCGAGCCGGAATAGATCGGCCCGAGCACGACATAGGGATCCTTGTCCAAAACCTTCTGCACCTGCGCGCGCGAGATGCCAGGGTTGCTCTGGGTGTCCAGATGCTCGGTCTGGATTTTGCGGCCCAGAATGCCGCCGGCGGCATTGATCTCATCGACCGCGAGCGCGACGCCGTCGCGCCAGTTGGTGCCAGAGACGGCGCCGGGGCCGGAGAGCTCGATGACATCGGGGATGTAGACGGTGCTCTGCGCGCGGACCGCGCCCATTGTGAGCGATGCCACCAACGTGACGGCGAGCGTTCCTGCAAGATGCCTCATGATGTCCTCCCCTTTTGCCTTCTTTTTATGATCCGTCGAAGCCGAGCAGTTTCGCCGGCGTCCGCCACAGCAGGCGATGCCGGTCGCCCGGATCCGGAAACAGTTGTGTCAGCACGGCCAGCAGCGGACCGTAGTCGAGCCGTTCTGCGGCGCGCAGGAACGGGTAGTCCGAGCCCCAAACGCAGCGGTCGAGCGTGAAGGCGTCGACCAGCGCGGCGATGAACGGCCAGGTGTCCTCATAGGGATGCGGCAGCTCGGAGAACTTGTACCAGCCGGAGAGTTTGACGTGCACATCGCGTTCGCGGCCGATCGCGAGCAGCGCCTGGAAGGCCTTGCCGCTCACGCCTTGCGCGACCGAGGGCCGGCCGCAATGGTCGAACACCAGCTTGACGCTCGATTTATCGATCAGCGGCAACAAGTCGAGCAGCTGATCGTCCTCGACCTGAATCTGGAGGAATAGGCCGAGGCTCGTCAGCTTCTCCAGCAGCGGCGCAGTGTTGCGATAATAGTCGGCGCCGTGGAACGGCACGTTGAAAGCAACGCCGATCACGCCGGCCGCCTTCAATCGTTCGAGCTCCTTGATGTCGACGTCGTTCTCGACCACGGCGACGCCCTTGAAGCGGCCGCTGCCCTGCCTCAGCGTGTCGAGCAGGATGCGGCTGTCGCTGCCATAGCCGGTGTTGGTGGCAACCACGAGCGCATGGCGGACGTCAAAGACGTCGAACACGCGGATCAGCTGCGCGGCCGGCGCGATTTCCTGCCCGCTCGGCCAGTAGGGCGTGTCGGCGCCGTAGGGAAAACGAGCGGGATCGACGGCGTGGATGTGGCAGTCGATCTTGGGGCCCGCCGGCAAGGTCATGGCGCAAAGCTCCCCGCGCGGTTCAGAACGTGGCTTCGATGGCCTTGATCAGCTCGGGCGTCACATCGGGCATCACGCCGAACCAGGCCTTGAAGGCAAGCCGCGCCTGGTTGAGCAGCAGGCCGAGCCCATTCACGGTGACGCAGCCGCGCGCGCGGGCGTCAGCCAGGAACGGCGTCTCCAGCGGCGTGTAGATGAGATCTGCGGTGAGTGTGGCCGGCCTGAGGCGAGACAGGTCGATCTCCAGCGCGCTTTTGCCGACCATACCGCGATCGGTGCAGTTGACGAGCAGCGCGACATCGCCAAGCGCCGCGGCGCGATCGTCCCACGGAACGGTGCTGACGGCGGAGCCGAATTCGGTCGCGATGGCCTGCGCTTTCTCCGCCGTGCGGTTGGCGATGCGGATCTCGCGCGCACCGTTCTCGAGCAGCGCCACGACGACCGCGCGCGAGGCGCCGCCCGCGCCCAGCAGCAGGATCGGCCCGGTATCGCCGCGCCAGTCGGCTTTGGCATCGCGCAGGCTCTGCACAAAGCCGTTGCCGTCATTGTTGAAGCCGGACAGCGTGCCATCCGCCTCGACCACGATGGTGTTGACGGCGCCGATGCGTTTTGCGGTCTCGTTGACGCGGTCGAGCATCGCCATCGCGGTCTGCTTGTGCGGCATGGTGACGTTGCAGCCGCGGAACCCAAGCGCGATCAGCCCGCCCAGCGCATCCTTGAGCCGCTCGGGCTTCACCGCGAGCGGGACGTAGGAGCCGCGGATGCCGTGCGCCTTCAGCCAGTAATTGTGAATGACCGGCGAGCGCGAATGCGCGACCGGCATGCCGATGACTCCCGCCAGCCCAAAGCCATCCTGCGACATGCCGCGCTTCCCGTCTTCGACCCGCCCCTTCGGCGTTCGACCATGTTATTTGGTCATTTGTCCAAGACAATTAGAGGGAATGGCTAGCCCGTGCAATGTGAATCTGGGGGCTGCCGTGTACCCCCACCCACCGACGTCATCCTGAGGTACGCGCCCTTGCGCGCCTCGAAGGATGGGCCACGGGCGCTCGGGGCCCATCCTTCAAGGCTCACCTTGCGATGCGTCCGCATCGCAAGGTGAGCGCCTCAGGATGACGTCAGTGGGTGTGGTTAGACGACGACGTCGCTCACATCCCGCTCAAGCCGCTATCCACCGCGAGCGTCTGCGCGGTGACGTAGACGCTTTCGTCCGAGAGGAAGAACAGCACGGCATAGGCGATCTCCCAGGCGGTCGCCTGGCGACCGAAGGGAACGTGGCCCTTGCCGCGCGAGGGACGGCCGGCGCCGGCGTCGCGGCCGTTCGGGGTGTCGACCAAGCCGGGATAGACCAAATTGGCGCGGATGCCGCGGCGCGATCCGAAATGGGCGATGTTGCGCATCAGTCCGCCGAGCGCGGCTTTGGAGGAATCATACACCGCCATCTGCGAGCCGGCCTTCAGCGCCGCGATGGAGGAGATGAAGACGATGGCGCCGCCATTGTCGAATCTCGGCATCGCGGCGCGGCAGCACAGCATCGGACCGCGGACATTGACGTCGTAGATTTTGTTCCACTCCTCGGGGCTGACCGCATCGAGCCCGACCTTGCCGAAGGTGCCGATGTTCAGCACCATGCCGTCGAGCCCGCCCATGGCGCGATGCGCCTCCTCGATCATGCGCTGGACCTCAGCTTCCGACGTGACGTCAGCAGCGATGGCAAAGGCCTCGCCGCCTTCATCGGTGATGCGCTTGACTGTTTGCTGCGCGGAGGTGCGGTTGAGGTCGGCCACCGCAACCTTCGCACCTTCGCGCGCGCACAAGATGCTCATCGCGCGGCCGTTGCCGATCGGGTCGGTGGCGGCATCGAACACGCGCTGGCCGCCACCGACGATCAGGATACGACGACCCTTGAGGCGTCCCCTTCCCGGCGCTTCGCCCAGGGATTCCGCGCTCGGTGGGCGGACGTAGCGCTCCGGTTTGGTCTCAGTGTCCGTCATCCCTGCCGCCTATCTCTTGCCGCCGTCATAGACCTTCATGCCGGCCGCGGGATCGAGATCGGTTTCGGTCGCCTCGGTGAGACGCGCCATCATCATGTAGAAGCCGAGCGCGACGATGGACTCCACGATCTCCTGGTCGCTGAAGTGCTTTCGCGCAGCAGCGAAGGTCTGCTCGGGAACGCGAACATTCTGAACCACCTCGCGGCCGAAGTTCAGCAGCGCGCGCTCCGCCTCGTTCAGCGCCGCTGCATCGTAGTTGCCACGTTCCACCGCATCGATCTGGCCTTGCGTACAGCCGACGCCAAGCGCGATCGGCACGTGCTGGCGCCATTCATAGGCGCCGCCTTCGAGCTGGGCGGCCTGGAGGATCAGCAGCTCGCGGTTGACGGCCGAGAGCTTCTGCTTATGCAGGATCGAATTGCCGAGCCGCATCGCCGGGATCATGTTGGCCTCGGCATGGGCCATCATGCGAAAGATGTTGAGCTTGACCGGCATGCGGTCGAACGAGGCGCGGATGTCGCCGCTCGTCGTTTCCGGATCAATCAGGGGCAGCCTTGCCACGCGTTTCTCCCTTGGTTTTTCTCTTCTTGTTGTCGTCAGTGCCTGCAGCAATCAGCGACAGGAAGAAGGCGAGATAGCGGTCGATCGCCTCGATCACCTTCGGCCGCGGCGAGGGCGCCGCGCCCATCACGTAATGCTCGAGGCGGATGTAGATGAGGCCGGCGGCGAACAGCCGCGCGGTCTCGCGCGGATCCGGCGTCGAGACGAGTCCCGCGAGCGCAAAGCCGCGAAAATAGTCCGTCATCATGCTCTGCTCGCGCGCATAAAAATGATCGGCGAATTTGGCGCGGATGCCGGGCACGCGGTTACGCTCGGCGGTGATCACCTTCTGGAACTGGTGCTCGCGCGGATCGGACCATTGCTCGACGAGGTCCAATGCAAACTGCCGGCAGAACGCAGCGGGCTGGCGCGCAAGCTGCTTGTAGCGCGGCTCTTCCAGCCGGCTCGCAGAACTCGCCGGGCCGTGCTCGCTGACGATCGCTTCAAGGATCGCGGCCTTGCCGGAGAAATGGTTGTAGAGGCTGCTCTCGCGGATACCGACGCGGCGCGCGAGCTCGCGCATCGAGGCGCCGCCATAACCGCTCTGCGCGAACAGATTGAGCGCCTCGGTGAGAATGCGCTCGCGGGTCGAAGGCGCAGCCGCTTCGGCCGCGCTGGAGGTGTGGACAGCCATGTGGCTTGACTAACGAACGATCGTTCGCTAGTCAACCGTACGAACGATCGTTCGTTTGCACTCTGGCGGCAACGGTCGCGGCCCACAAGTCCGCTTGCCGGCGCTGTTCTCGCGTTTCAACTCCGCTCCTTTGAGAAGCGGAGAGCAATCCTGGGGAGATAACGTCATGGCGCGCTTTGCCCGCCTTCGCTTTGCCGCGGCTTGCGTTCTGCTGCCGCTGCTCGCAATCAGCACCGCCTCTGCCCAAACCGCAAAGTACGATCCCGGCGCCGACGACAAGACCATCAAGATCGGCACCACCGCGCCGCTGAGCGGCCCGGTCTCGGCCTTCGCGCAGATCGCCAAATCCGCGGAAGCCTATTTCCGCAAGGTGAACGACGACGGCGGCGTCAACGGACGGCGCATCCAGATGATCATCGCGGACGATGCCTACAGCCCGCCAAAGACGGTGGAGCAGACGCGCAAGCTGGTCGAGAGCGACGAAGTGCTGCTGATCTTCGGCGGCGTCGGCACGCCGACCAACAGCGCCGTGCACAAATATCTCAACGACCGCAAGGTGCCGCAGCTTTTCCTCGGCTCCGGCGCGGCGAAGTGGGACGATCCAAAGAATTTTCCGTGGACCGTCGGCTGGCAGCCGACTTATCGCGACGAGGCGATCGCCTACGCCAAATACATTAGGGCGAGCCACGCCAATGCGAAGATCGGTGTGCTCTACCAGAACGACGACCTCGGCAAGGACTATCTCAAGGCGCTGGAGGAAGGGCTCGGCGGCGGCGAAGCCATCGTAGCGCGCGCGGCCTACGAGACCTCGGCGCCGACTGTCGATACGCAGATCCTGCAACTGAAGACCGCGGGCTCAGACGTGGTGCTGGTCGCGGCGACGCCGAAGTTCGCCGCGCAAGCGATCCGCAAGATCGGCGAGATCGGCTGGAAGCCTACGACCATCATCTCCAACGTCTCGGCCTCGATCAGCGGCGTGCTGCAGCCGGCCGGCAAGGACAATTCCACCGGCGTTATCTCCAGCCAGTATCTGAAGGACGCGACCGATCCGGCAAACAAGGATGACGCCGGCACCAAGGAATGGGTCGCCTTCATGGACAAGTACCTGCCTGACGCCAACAAGAACGACTGGCTCAATGTCTATGGCTACACTATCGCACAGACGCTGGTGACGGTGCTGAAGGCCGCCGGCAACGACCTCACCCGCGCCAATGTCATGAAGCAGGCGACGACGCTGAAGGACGTGCATCTGCCGATGCTGATCAATGGCACCGCGGTGAACAACTCGCCCGAGCGTTACACGCCGATGACGAGCTTGCAGTTGATCCGCTTTGACGGCACGCGCTGGGTGCCGTTTGGCGACCTCCTGAAGAACTGAGCCAATGCGGCAGGTGAAGATCGGCAGCATGCGGGTGGATCTCGTCAGCGAGATCCCTTCGCTTGCGTTCGACAAGACCTGGCTGTTCGCCAACGTCACCGACGAGGTGATCGCTGCGAACCGCAGCTGGCTCGATCAGCGCTATATCGAGCCTGAGACCGGCCGGTTCATCCTCAGCCACCACTCCTATCTCGTCCGGACGCCGCGCTGGACCGCGATCGTCGATACCTGTTGCGGCAACCACAAACCGCGACCGCGCGTGCCGGCCTGGAATAATCTCAACCAGCCTTATCTGCAGAATATGCAGGCGCTGGGCGTCGCCCCCGAACAGGTCGACTTCGTGATGTGCACGCATCTGCATGTCGATCACGTCGGCTGGAACACGCGCCTCCTCGACGGCCGCTGGGTGCCGACCTTCCCCAACGCGCGCTATCTGATGGGTCGCGAGGAGTACCGCCACTTCGAGGCCGCGCACAATGCCGCGCCGAAGAGCCCGGTGAACCACGGCTCGTTCGAGGATTCCGTGCTGCCGGTGGTCGCGGCTGGGCTCGCCGAGTTCGTCGAGACCGACCATCGCCTGTTCAGCGATCGCGATGCCGCCCTGCGCTTTGCGCCGGCGCCGGGTCACACTGCCGGCAACATGCAGATCCATCTCAACGGCGGCCACGATCACGCGGTCATGTCCGGCGACGTGATCCATCATCCGATCCAGTGCGCGGCACCGTGGCTGTCGAATGCCGCCGATGTCGATCCGGCCGCCGCGGTCGCGACGCGGATGGCGCTGCTGGAAGAGCTCGCGGATACGCCGAGCTATCTGCTCACCGGCCATTTTCCGGCGCCGACCGCGGGTCACGTGATCCGGCACGGCGATGCCTACAGATTTCGTTTTTGGGACTAGGGGAATGCCATCATGATGCTGCGCACCGTCACGCTTTCGTTTCTCGCATTGCTGGCCGCGGCGCTGCCGGCGCGCGCAGAAGATCCCGCCGCCTATCCGACGCACAAGATCCGCATGCTGCTGCCTTACGCGGCCGGCGGCGGTGGCGACGTGATCGGCCGGCTGCTCGCCGACAGGATGGGCAAGACGCTCGGGCAGAGCATCTATATCGAGAACCACACCGGTGCGGCCGGCACGCTCGGCACGCAGATGGTCGCGACCTCGCCCAATGACGGCTACACCATCACCGTCGGCGGCATGACCACGCATGTGCTGGCGCCGGCGATCTATCCGAAGCTGCCCTATGATTCGATCAAGGATTTTACGACGATCGGCCGGATCGGGACGTCCTCGATCATGCTGGTGGCGACGAAGGATTTTGCCGCCAATGACATCAAGGAGCTGATCGCGCTTTCCAAGAAGGGCGAGCCAATTCAGTACGGCAGCTGGGGCATCGGCTCGACCGGGCAATTCTGCGCCGAAATCCTGATGCAGCAGACCGGGATCAAGATGGAGCACGTGCCGTTCAACGGCATCGCAAAGCTTGCCGGCGATCTGCTCGGCGGCCACATCTCGCTGGCGACGCTCGACATGGCGACCGCAACGCCGCTGGTGAAGGACGGCTCGATCAAGGCGCTGGCCGCCTGCGGCGAGCGCTCGCCGAGCCTGCCTGATGTTGCGACCTATAAGGAGCAGGGCGTGCCATTCGACCGCAGCCTGTCCTGGGCGATGTATGCGCCGGCGGGCCTCGCGCCGCCGATCGCACAAAAGCTGTCCGCGGCGCTGAGGGACGCGCTCGGCGATGCCGAGGTGAAGGAGAAGCTGTTGGGGCTCGGTATCACGCCTCAATTTGTCCCGGGCGACGAGCAGCGCGACATCAACGCCCGCGACATCGCGGCCTGGAAGCAGGTTGCCAAGGACGCCGGGATCGAGGTCAGGTGAGCAAGCGGACTAAGGGAGCGCGGGCATGAGCCGCATCTTCGGCGCAGTGCGCCAGAACGGATATGTGGTGCGGGACATCCAGGCCGCGATGAAGCACTGGATCGAGGTGATGGGCGTGGGTCCCTGGTACTACATGGACCGCGTCAAGACCGACTGGTTCCGCCATCGCGGCCAAAACTCTTCCGTCGAGATGAGCATTGCGCTGGCGAACTCCGGCGATCTCCAGATCGAGCTGATCCAGCAGCGCAACGACGCGCCCTCGCTGTACAAGGAGTTTCTGGACGCCGGCCACGAAGGCCTGCAACACATGTCCTACTGGAGCCACGACTACCAGTCGCTCTACGATAAAGCCCTCGGGCTCGGCTACAGGATCGGCCATGAGGGCCAGATCGGCGGCGACAAGGGACGCTTTGCCTATTTCGACACGCAGGCCCATCCGGGCACGATTATCGAAATCTCCGACATCAGCGGCACCAAGGGGCCGTTCTTCGAGAAGGTCAGGCAGGCAGCTTTAAACTGGGACGGCACGCGGCCGATCCGCGAGGTCGGTAGCGCGAAATCGTAGACCTTTTTCGTCTCGCAAACTCACCCGCGGCCCATCCCTCGAGACGCCCGCTTTCGGCGGGCCCTCAGGATGAGATCGCGTTTTTGCGGCGAGATATCAGACCGTGCTAACGTGGCCGTGATAGCAAACCTTCAGCGAGGCGTGCATGTCCAGCACTGACAAGGTTTTCGCCGGCTCAGTCCCGAAGCTCTACGACGAATATCTGGTCCCGCTGATCTTCTCGATCTATGCCGACGACCTTGCCAGACGCATCGCTGCGCTATCGCCCTCGGACCTGCTCGAGATCGCTGCCGGCACCGGCGCCGTCACGCGGGCCGTGGCGGCGCTGCTGCCTGCCGGTGTCCGCTATGTCGCGACCGACCTCAACGAGCCGATGCTCGCTGTGGCGAAGCAGCGTCACGGCGATGACCCGCGCATGACCTGGCGTCAGGCGGATGCGTTGGCTTTGCCTTTCGACGATTCCACGTTCGACGTCGTCTGCTGCCAGTTCGGCGCCATGTTCTTTCCGGATCGCAGCCAGGGCTATGCGGAAACGAAGCGGGTGTTGAAGCCTGATGGCACCTACCTGTTCAGTGTCTGGGACCGGATCGAGGACAATTTGTTCGCGGACGACGCAACCGTCGCACTCGGCAAGATGTTTCCGGACGATCCGCCGCTGTTCATGGCGCGGACGCCGCACGGCTATCACGACAAGGCCGTCATCAAGGCCGATCTCGAACGCGCGGGCTTCAAGGACATATCGATCGAAACGCTGACAGCGCTAAGCCGCGCGCCGACAGCGGAATATGTCGCGACCGCCTACTGCCAGGGCACACCGCTGCGCGGCGAGATCGAGGCCAGGGATGCGAGCAAGCTTCAGGCCGCGACCGACGCCGTTGCCGAAGCGATCCGGAAGCGTCATGGATCCGGACCAGTCGAAGCGAAAATTCAGGCCCTGGTGATCATGGCGCGACCTTAGGTCGGGGGGCCTCGGCCCCCGGATCACGCCCTACCAGAAGCTCCGCTGCATCGGTTGCGCCGGTTGATAGTACTGGTACTGGCCGGCGCGGCGACGCGGATTGACCGGCTGCGGGGCGGGATCGCGCTGCCCGAAGAAGAAGAAGCCATTGCCGCCAAAACCGCCGCCATTGCCCCAGCCATCGTCGCTGGCCATTTCCACCGGCGGCGCGGTCGGCTTGCGGGTGATGAAGCCGCCCTGCGGATGGTTGCTCAGGACCGCGACGAACTCGGTGCGGTAGTTGGTCTCGGCGCTCAGCGGCTCGTCCGAAATGATGATCGACGAGCGCGGCAATGCCGTCGGCCCGATGCGATCCCACACCTCCTGCGGGATGGTGACGCGGTCGAGCGCGTCCTTGGCGCTATCGCCCTCGTCGATCGTGACCACGCTCCAGCGCAAGCCGGTGTCGTTCTTCGCCATCGCCGTGAAGATGTGCGTGCCGAGCGGCTGGTCGGGATTGCGGATGGTGACCGGAACCTCGATGCTGGTGTCGAACACCTCACCGCCGCCATCGGGCGCCGGCTTGTGGGTGTTGCGCCGGACATAGAGCTTCTGTGTCGAGCGGCTGATGTAAACCGAGACCGGTTCCATCGCGAGCTTGGCGTCGGTCGCGGCCTTCACGGCTTCGGCCTTCTTGGCCGCAGCCGCCTTGGCGGCGTCCTTTGTCGCGGCGACAGCGTCGCGCTTCGGCTGCGCGGCGACCTTGGCGGCGTCGAGCTGAGTCGCCGCATCCGCGGCCTTGGTGGCGGCCTTCTGCTTCAGCTCGTCGGCCTTTGCCTTGGCCTGGTCGGTCTTCGCGTTCGCCACCAACTTGTCGGCATAGGCGTTCTCGGCGTCGGCGCGGGCCTTCTGCTGCTCGAGCTTGCGCAGCGACGCCGGAAGCGATTGCGCATCCTTCGCGGCTGCCGTCGCGGCCTTCTTGGCATCATCAGCCACACTCGCGACTTCCTCGGCCTGGGCGGACAGCTTGTCGGCACGCGCAGGCGCCGCCGCAATGGCCTCCTTGCTCGGCACGAACAGCGAGGGATGCGAGAAATCCACCGGAGCGGCGTCGTTCGGCGAGATGATCACCCGCATGCCGATATTGGTCTTGTCGAACAGGCCCTCGGCGAAGTTGAAGGGCATGCGCACGCAGCCGTGCGAAGCGGCGTAGCCAGGCAGCGGTCCACCATGCAGCGCGATGCCGTTCCAGGTGATGCGCTGCATGTTCGGCATCCAGGCATCGTCATACATGGTCGAATGGTGGTCCTTGTCCTTTTCGACGACGGCGAAGACGCCGGCGGGCGTCTCGCGCCCGGTGGTGCCGGTCGAGACCGGCGCGCGCAGGATCCAGCCGTCGGAATCGTAGAACGTGACCTGCTGGCTCTTGATCGACACGATCGCCATGATCGGCTCGCCGGCCTCGCGCTGCGCCACCGCCTCGGCGGTCTGGCGCGGCTGCTTGGCGGCAAGGGCTACGCTCGGCGCGGCCAGCGCGACCGCCGCCGCGAACATCACAATTCCGGGAGGCCCCCAACGCCGCATCGCCCTCTTGGATTGCGCCGTCGTCATCAGGTCTTTCATGCCATTCCCCGGTTGCGGTGTCCGCACTTGCCTCGGTCATCGATCAGATTGCGATCTTTGGATTAAGAAATCGCAGCCACCATCCGTTCCGTTTCCGGCGATATTCGGTCCGTTCCGGCGACGAAGCTCTCATATACGACGGTCCGTGCGGGCGGAAGGGCGGTCCGCGGCCGGGGCCGGCCTGGAGCTGGCCGGCGCGCTGCGACAGAATGTCAGCCTTCGGAGGCGGCGGGACGGGATGTGACTGGAATCACAGAGAATTGCGCCAGGCCGCACCATTGGCGATAACCTCGCCAAACAGCGCATCGGAGGATGAACAGGTGTACTCAAGCCTCTCGCGGATTGGCGCAACCGTGGCCGGGCTGGCGGCAAGCGATACGTCAGAATGGTGCGCCCGCTCTACGGTGCGCCAACTGCCCTGTTCGCAACCAGCGCTTCGATCTCGGCGTCGCTCAGACCTGCTTCGTGCAACACCTCGCGCGAGTGCTCGCCAAGGCGCGGCGCCATGCGATGGATGCCGGCCGGGCTTTCGGAGAACCTTGTCGCGGGGCGCGCCTGGCGAATCCGTCCCTCGGTTGGATGATCAATCTCCGCAAACAGTCCGACCGCGGCGAGATGCGGCTGGTCGCCGATCTCGGTGAGACGAGCGAAGGCGGTGTGCGGCACGTCAAGCCGCAGCAAAAGTTCCTCCCACTCCGCCGTGGTGCGGGTCGGTCCGATCTCGCTCATGCGATCGTAGATCTTGTCGATGTTGTGCGAGCGCAGCACGGGATCGCGCACGCCGAGCTCGTCACTCAATTCGGGGCGGCCGACGGCCTCGAAGAAGGCGCACCAATTGTCGCCCGAATAAGGCAGCATCGTCAGCCAACCGTCCTTGGTCTTGACCGGACGCCGGTTCTTCATGCGCTTGTAGCCGGTCGGACCGATCGGCGGATCGAAGGCGTGTCCGCCCAGCATCTCGATGCTGTTGAAGCCCGCGATCGTCTCCAGCATCGGCACCTCGACCATCTGACCCTGGCCAGTACGCTCGCGCCGGAACAGCGCGGCGGACACCGCACCGACCATCGCCATGGCGCAGATCTTGTCGCCGATCAGGCTCGGAACGAACTCCGGCTCCTCGTCAGATCCGATCGATGATGCCAGGCCCGACGCCGCCTGGATGATCTCGTCAAAGGCGGGCCGCGCCGCCCACGGGCCGTCCTGGCCAAAACCGGTCGCGGCAGCATAGATCAGCCGCGGATTGAGTTTTGCGCAGTCGTCGTAGCCGAAGCCGAGCCGCGCCATCGCCGCGGGGCGCACGTTGGTGACGAGCGCGTCGACCGTCGGGATCAGTTTAGCGAGCGCCGCCTTGCCGTCCGGATGCTTCAGATCGAGCGCGAGGCTGCGCTTGTTGCGGTTGACCGCCATGAACTGGCCGCTCATGCCGCGGTTCCGGAACACGCCGGTGTAGCGCCATGTATCGCCCGATGGCGGCTCGATCTTGATGACGTCGGCGCCCCAGTCACCGAGCATCTGCGCGGCATAGGGTCCGAACAGCACGCTCGTCAGATCGAGAACGCGGATGCCGCTGAGGGGGCCGGTTGGTGCCATCGTCTCTTCGCTGTGGTTGGAGGAAGCATTCACGGGCAGGCGGGCAAGGCCAGCGCCCTGCCCGTCTGTCACGATGCATCGAGACTACTCGCCGAGAACGTCGCCGAACAGCTCCCAGGATTTTCCGTTGAAGCGCGCCATCTGCAACTGGCGGATCGGCGTGACCTGCTCGGCCGAGGTGTTGAGCCTGATGCCGGGCAGCAGCATCGGCAGCTCGACGTCCTTGAACGATTGCGCCTGCTTCATCAAATTGGCGCGCGTGAGATCATTGCCGGCGCGCTGCAGCACCATCTCCATCATCTGCGCCATGGTGTAGCCGGTGACGTTGAAGATGTCGGCGGGATCGGCGCCGGAATTGTAGATCTTCATCCATTCGCGCCAGGCTTTCATGCCGGAATCATTCTCCCAGCGCGGATCGCCGGGATCCTTCAGGAAGGCGCCGGTGACGATGCCGACGGAATTCTCGAGCCCGGCCGGCGCCAACACGGAGCCGACGGAATTGGAGACGGCCGGAACGATGATCTGCGGCTTCCAGCCGAGTTCGGCGACCTTCTTGATCGCCTGCGCCGCAAATTTCGGCGTGCACTCGTTGAAGAGAACGTCGGCGCCGGCGGCCTTGAACTTCACGATCTGGGAGTCGACGGTCGCGTCCGTCGTTTCGTACACGGCTTCCGACACGATCTGGTTGACGTGCTCGCCGAGCCCCTCCTTGAAGCCGGCGAGATAGTCGCGTCCGGGATCCTCGTTCGGCGTGATGACGGCAATCTTGGCGTCAGGCTTGTTCGCCAGAATCCACTTGGCGTAGATCCGCCCTTCAGTCCTGTAAGTCGGCTGCGAACCGGTGGTCCAGGGGAAGTGCTGCGGATCGTTCCAGCGGCTGGCGCCGCTCGACGGGAACAGCTGCGGGACCTTCTTGACGTTGAGATATTTTTGCGCGGCGATGTTCGGGCCGGTGCCGAGCATCGAGAACATCGCGAGGACCTCATCGCTCTCGACGAGACGACGCGTCTGCTCGACCGTCTTCGCCGGCGAGTAGGCGTCGTCCATGCTGAGGAGATCGACCTTGCGGCCGTTGATGCCGCCCTTCTCGTTGAGCATCTTGAAATAGGCGATCTCGGCACGGCCGATCGCGGAATAGGCCGAGGCCGGTCCCGAATAGGGCATGGTCTGGCCAAGCTTGATGCCCGTGTCGGTCGCGCCGGTATCGTAATTTCCGGCTGTCGCGGTCGAGGCAGCGCCCAGGACGGCAAGCAGAGCGACGGCTCCGCCGATGAACTTGAATGTGTGGCCGGGCATGCGCGGCATCTCCTTCCCTGGCGGGTGCATCGACGCGCGGGCTCACAAGGCCGCGGTCAACGTCCTCCACTTCTGTTCTTGGTTATCATCCGCCGCATCGCTTGCGATGTCGGCGCGGGCGACGATACCTTGATTATCGGGCGTGAGATGTAGCGCAGAATACAGATGCGTATGCGCAGGCCGCAGCCGTCAGACTTCGAGCCATTCCTGCCGTACGGCGGCATTGGCCTTGAGCTCGTCCGGCGTGCCTTCGAACACCACGCGGCCGTGGCCCATGATGTAGACACGCTTGGAGATGCGCATCGCGATCGACAGTTTTTGCTCGACGAGGAGGATGGCAACGCCGGCTTGCGCGATCCGCGCGATGAGATCGCCGACCTGCTGCACAATCAGCGGCGCGAGGCCTTCGGTGGGCTCGTCGATCATGATCAGGTCGGGATCGCCCATCAGCGTCCGGCATGTCGTCAGCATCTGCTTCTCGCCGCCGGACAGCACGCCCGCGGCCGTATCGGCGCGTGCGGCGAGATTGGGGAACATGTCGAGCATGTCCTGCAGCCGCCATTTACCGGGACGGCGCGTGTCCTTGATGCCGAGCAGCAGGTTCTGCCGAACCGTCAGGCTCGGGAAGATGTCGCGATGTTCCGGCACATAGCCGAGGCCGAGGTGGGCGATCTTGTAGCTGGGCAGGCCGGCGATGTCCTTGCCCTTGAAACGGATCGTGCCTTGCGGCGCGACCTCGCCCATGATCGCCTTGACCGTGGTGGAGCGGCCGACGCCGTTACGCCCGAGCAGGCTCACGACCTCACCGGCGCCGACGTCGAGATCGACGCCCTGGAGAATGTGGCTCTTGCCGTAATAGGCGTGGAGATCCCTGACCTCGAGCATCAGTGCGCTTCCTCGCCGAGATAGGCTTCCTTGACCTTCGGGTCGCGCCGGATCTCCTCCGGCGTGCCCGAGGCGATGATGTGGCCGTAAACCAAGACCGAGATGCGGTCTGCGAGGCCGAACACAACGCTCATGTCGTGCTCGACGATCACGAGCGTCTTGCCTTCGGTCAGTCGCCGGATCAGTGACACGGCGCGATCGGTTTCGGCGTGGCTCATGCCCGCAGTCGGCTCGTCCAGCATGACGACGGTCGCGCCGCTCGCGATGGTGATGCCGATCTCGAGCTCGCGCTGCTCGGCATAGGTCAGAAGCCCGGCCGGCACGTCGCGCCGGTGCGTCAGATGAATGTCATCGAGGATTTGCGCCGTGCGCTCGCGCACCTCGGGCAGACTGTCGACGTTCTTCCAGAACGCGTAGCGATGTCCCGTCGCCCACAGCACGGCGCAGCGCACGTTCTCCCAGACCGTCATGCGCGCGAACACATTAGTGACCTGGAACGAGCGCGACAGGCCGCGGCGGTTGATCTCGAACGGCCGCAAGCCGGAGATCAGATCGCCGTTCAGCTTCACCTCGCCCGAGGTGGGCGCGATGTGGCCGCTGATCAGGTTGAACGTCGTGGATTTCCCGGCGCCGTTCGGGCCGATGATGGCGTGACGCTCACCCTTGGCGACGCTGAGATTGAGGTCGCGGATGATACCGACATTGCCAAAACGCTTTTCGACGGCGCGGACTTCGATGGCTGCGCTCTTTTCAGATACCGCTCCGCTCATGCCAGATACCCCCGGTCACGTGCGACCGTGGTAGCCCGGTCCCATGCCTCCGCGATCCGTAGCCAGGTCAACCGCGCGACGAACGCGCCGCCGACAACAAGAACCGCAGCCGCGATCCATGTCGCCGGCGATGTCGGATTGAAGGCAATACCGAACAAATTGATCGCGTCGCCGCCGGAGAAACGTGCAACGGTCTCGATGGTCAGGATCACGCCGCAGGCCAGTGCGACCGTCGGCACGATGGCAACGAGATAGGACGGGATCACCGTCCACAGCGTCCCGGCGCGGATCAGAGGACGATGCATCATCAACAGGCCGGCGATGCCGCCCGGCGCATACATCACGATGCCGATGAAGATGATGCCGAAATAGAGCTGCCAGGCCGTGGTGAGGTTGGTCAGCCCGAGCTGGAGATAGGTGACGAGAATCGCACCTAAGATCGGGCCGAAGAAAAACGCGGTACCGCCGATAAAGGTGGAGAACAGCACCAGACCGGATTGGATCGCACCGAGGAGCGCAGAGTTCGCGATCTCAAAATTGATCGCAGTCAGGCCGCCGGCGACGCCGGCGAAAAACCCGGCAAAGCAATAGGCGATGTAGCGGACGACGTGCGGATCGTAGCCGATGAACTGGACACGCTCGGGATTGTCGCGGACGGCATTGCTGATCCGTCCCAGCGGCGTCCGGGTCAGCGCGTACATCGCGATCGCCGACAGCACCAGCCAGAAGGCGATGAGATAATAGACCTGAAGCTGCGGCCCGAACGACCAGCCGAGCATTTTCGGCAGCGCGGTGCGGTCCGTGGTGATGCCGGACTCGCCGCCGAACACCGAGCGCAGGATCAGCGAGGAGGATGCCACCAGCTCACCGATGCCGAGCGAGATCATCGCAAACACCGTGCCGGCGCGCTTGGTCATGACCCAGCCGATGATGATCGCAAACACGAGGCCGCCTAGCCCGCCGAACAGCGGAATGAACGGCAGCGGGATTGGCCAGCCATGCGACACCACCGCATTCATCATATGGCAGGCCGCGAAGCCACCGAGGCCGTAATGCACGGCGTGACCGAACGACAGCAGGCCGGTCTGACCGAGCAGGATGTTGTAGGACAGCGCGAACACGATCGCGATGCCGATCAGGCTGAAGGATGTCAGCGAGCCGCCCGACGAGAAGATCATCGGCAGGACGATCAGCGCGATGATCCCGATCAGCCAGACACCGTAGAAGCGCAGGCTTCCGCCGACAGGCTTGGTCGTAACCTTCGATGTCGAAGTCGTAGCCGTGGTCATGATTCGCGCGTCCCCATCAGGCCCATGGGGCGAACGATCAGAATGAGCACCAGCAGCATATAGGGAACAATCGGCGCGACCTGGGCGATCGTGACGTTCCAGATGTCGGTGAGGACGGACGGTCCCGCCGACGGGTCGAGCGGCCCGAAGGCGCTCGCCAGCGAGCCATCGAGCGCCACCGCGAAGGTCTGCACCAGTCCGATCACGAGCGAGGCGATGAAGGCGCCGGGCAAGGAGCCCAGACCGCCAAACACGATGACCACGAACAGGATGGGTCCGAGCGAGGCGGCCATGTCGGACTGGGTTACCAGGGCGGGCCCCGCAATGACGCCGGCAAGAGCGGCGAGCGCACTGCCGACCCCGAACACCGCCATGAAGACGCGCCCGACATTGTGGCCGAGATGCCCGACCATGTGCGGATGCGTCAGCGCCGCCTGCACGATGAGGCCGACCCGGGTGCGCTTCAGCACGATCAGCAGCGCCACGAAAATGACGACCGACACGGCCAGCATGAAGATCTTGTAGGCGGGATAGTTGGTCGAGAAGATCGTGAAGGCTGGGAAGTCGAGCAGCGCCGGCACGCGGTAGTCGAGCGGGCTCTTGCCCCAGATCATCGAGACGATCTCTTCGATCGCGAAAGCGAGACCAAACGTCAGCAACAACTCGGCAACATGGCCGTGCTTGTGGGTGTTGCGCAAGCCGTAGCGCTCCACCGCCATGCCGATGGCGCCGACCAGAAGCGGCGCCAGCACCAGCGCCGGCCAGAAGCCGATCCATTTGGTGAGCTGGAAGCCGAAGAAGGCGCCGAGCATGTAGAAGCTGGCATGGGCGAAGTTGAGCACGCCCATCATGCTGAAGATGACGGTCAGCCCGCTCGACAGCAGGAAGAGCAGCATGCCGAAGAGCACACCGTTCAGGGTCGAAATGACAATGAGTTCAAGCACGGCGCACTCATGAATATCCGGGGCCTGATGGCCCCGGTGAACATCGTCCAATCAAAAATCGTCCGCCTACCGTCACCCCGCAGCCCATGATGGCCGAGGAACAACGACAGGCTTCGTGATTACGGCCGCGCCATCTTGCAGGTCGTGGAGACCATGGCCTTCGGCGTGTCGATTTTGGAGACCAGATGCCAGCCCCAACCGGTGCTCTCCTCGTCGAACGGCTCGCTCTCGGTCAGCTTGCCGAAGGAGGAGATGTAGATCGGCTGGAAGAACTGATGGTCGTCCTTGCGCATGATACCCTCGCCGCCGTCGAGAACCTCGAACTTGAGGTCCTCGAGCGCCGCCGCGACCTTCACGGGGTCGATCGAATTGGCCTTCTCGGCTGCAGCCTTGAACATCCGCATCTCGTTGACCGCGCGCGGATACCACAGCGACAGGTTCACCTTGGCGCGGAACGCCTTCTCGTAGTCCATCGCAGCCCTATTGCCGGAGTTGGCAAAGCCTTCGGTGATCTGGAAGACCTGATGGTCGAGACCGGTCTGTTTGATCGCGGTCGGGCCACCGGCGCCGCCGGCATAATAAGTGTACCAGTTGACCTTCAGGCCAGCGTCGGCCGCGGCCTTCAGCAGCAGCGCGATGTCCTGGCCCCAATTGCCGGTGACGACGCTGTCGGCACCGGATGCCTTGATCTTGGCGATGTAGGGCGAGAAATCGGTGATCTTGAGCAGCGGGTGCAGCTCGTCGCCTACGATCTGCACGTCAGGCCGCTTTGCAGCAAGCATCTTCCGCGCATCCGTGCGCACCGATTGGCCGAACGAATAGTCCTGGTTGATCAGGTAGACCTTTTTGACCGAGGGCAGGTCTTTCATATAGTTGGTGAGCGCTTCCATCTTGATGTCGGAGCTCGCATCCCAGCGGAAATGCCAATAGCTGCACTTCTCGTTGGTCAGGCTCGGATCGACCGCGGCGTAGTTGAAGTACAGGACTTCCTTGCCGGGATTGCGCGAGTTGTTCTTGGTGACGAAGTCCGACAGCGCCGCGCCGACCGACGAGCCGTTGCCCTGGGTGATGTAGTGAACCCCGGCGTCGATCGCCTTCTGGGCCTGCACCAGGCTCTCTTGCGGATTGGTCTTGTTGTCGAGCGGGACGATCTCGATCTTGTGGCCGAGGATGCCGCCCTTGGCGTTAAGCTCGTCGGCCAGATACTGGAATGTCTTCAAACCACCCTCGCCGACGCTGGCGCCACCGCCGGAGAGCGGATCGATGTAGCCGATCTTGAGAGTGTCCTCGGCCGACGCTGCATGACCGAGCATCGGGGCGATCAAGGCAATGGCCAAAGTGAGCTTGCGCATTATTGGTTTCCTCGCTGGCTATCGACTTTAGTCGATGGGCTCTTTTGCGCATGTTGCAGCGCAATTTCAGCCCTCTTATGAGCAGAACGAACTTTGCTTTTCAAGCGCAACAGGACATGGCTCGGGCCGCCGCTATGAAATGTGATGCGCAGCTGCCCAGCCAGGCCGCAGCATTCCGCGACAAGGAATAGAACGCAAGGGGGAACTTGGGGCGGTTACACGCCCAGCGCTTTGCGGTTCAACGTCCGCAGGAAGCGCAGCGACAGCGTCCGCACATTCGCGACGTTCAGCAGCCACGCGGCGGCGACATAGGCGAGGCCGCCTGCAACGCTCACGATGATCAGCGCCACAATACCGGTGCCGTTGAGTTGCGACCGCGCAACGAGGATCGCGCCCGCCATCGCCGCGGCCGACGCGGCGACGCCGGCGAGCCGGTTGACGTCGAACGGCACCGGATGGGCGCGATGCATCAGCGCGACCGCGACGACGAAGCCGATCGCCTCGGTCGCGAGCGTCGCCAGTGCTGCGCCGTAGATGCCGTAACCTGCGACCAGCGCGAACATCAGCGCCACGCTCACGACCAGCGTGAGGAACGACTGCGCCGCCAGCATGAACGGCCGCTCGGCGAGCTGGAAGCTGATCTGCACGTAGAACTGATTGGCGATGCCAAAGAAGCGGGCTAGCACCAACGTCGGCAGCAGTGCCGACACGCCGGCGCGGAAATCGACACCAACGAGCGTACCGGCGACCTGGTCCGCCGCGAGTGCCAGCCAGATGGCGACGGGCGCGACGACGACAAGCAGCAATTCGAGGCTCTCGGTCAGCCGCTCCTGCGTCGTCTCGTTGTTCTTCTCCGACAGCGAGCGGAACACCAGCGGCACGGTGGCCGCGGCGACGCTGGAGGCGATCATGACCATGAACTGGCGCGGCAAGTCGGCGGCGACGCCGAAAATGCCGGCGGCATCCTTGCCGAGCAGCCAGGCGACGATGAGCCGATCGCTGGCCGAGTAGACCGCGACCGAAAGTCCGGCCAGGGTCAGCGGCAGGCCGTAGCGCGCCAGCTGCGTGAACTGGCTGCGTGAAAAGTGCGCGATCTTGGTGCGATCGCCGACGAGATTGAGAATGATGCCGGTCAGCGAGCCCAGGCCGAACGCCGCGAGCAGGCCCATGCCGCCCCAGCCGAGCCAGATCCCGAGCAGGCCGAAGCCAACGCTCGACACGCTGCGCACGATCGAGATCGCCGCGAAGCGATAGGGGCGCAGCTTGGCGCGCTCGAACTCCTGGCCGACATCGACCGCATTCGACATGATCGCGACGAACATGCTGGCCAGCACGAGCTCGACACTGACATCGCTGCGGAACAGGAACACCAGCGGGGTCGCGGCGCACATGGCGACGACCGTCAGCGCGAAGGCGACCATCGCCGTGCCGCGAAAATCGACCTCCGACGACATCGCCTGGTAGCGTGACACCGACAGCTTGATCCAGGCGAAGAAGATCGCCCCCAGAATTCCGGCAACGCTGATGCCGACGACATAGACGCCATACTCCGCCGGCGTCAGCAGCCGCGTGTAGGCGGTGACCGCGAAGAAGCCCACCGCCGCAGGCAGGATGTAGGCGACCAGGTAGATCGAGAAATGGCGATTCAGCATGCGTGCACGGGACCGGCGGCCTTGAAATCGAGTGGCCGTTAATCAGTTGGACCTTGGCTTGACGATCTAAAGGCTTGACGATCTAGAGGCTTGGCGATCGGACTGCGCCGCAGCATCTCCCAAGAATGTCACATAAGTCTGCAAATGGGCCCGCGAATGGGGCGGGCCCACCGGTTTCGCGCGTTAGCGTTAAATTTGCCCTGTCCTTGAACGGACCAACGCAATCACCGAAAAGAAACCATGATTTCAAGACGTCGCCCGGCTTTCTCTTAATGCGTGGACGTGACTGACATGGACGTTGCCGAGCGAATACAGGCTAACCCTGCCTCCCTGCCCCATGACGGGACGGATGCGTCCCTGGTCCCGGCCGCCCCCGCCGGCGGGGACGAGCGGATGACGCTGAACCTGTTCTTCGAGGAGCGGGACGACCGCTGGTTTCCCGGCGACCGCCACGTCCGGCCGCTGCTGCGGCGGATGCTGCTCGGAAAATCCTGGATCAGCGGCCAGCGGCGCGTGTTCCTCAATCTCTGTGCCGGGCTCGACAGGGTCGGTATCCGCTATCGCGTCAACGATTACGGCTACATCCGCAAGCACCCCGACGAGCTTGCCTGCATCATCGGGCGTCCCTTCGTGCTCGACTGGTTCGCCTGGCCAAACCCGCTTTTGCTCGGGGTCGCCATGTACAACCATCCCGTGGATGCACCGGAGCATCTGAAAGACCTGTACAAGAAGACGATTTTGGTGCCCTGCAGCTGGTATGCGCAGATGTGCCGGCCGTACTGGCCGCATGTCGAGGTCTGGCCGGTCGGCATCGAAACCGATTTGTGGACTGAGACCACAGCTGCGCAGAAGAGCGTCGATGTGCTGCTCTATGACAAGGTGCGTTGGGAGCACGAGCGCTACGCGAGCGAGCTGATCGAACCGATCCGCCGGCATCTCGAAGCGAGCGGCCGATCGGTCGAAGTGATCCGCTACGGCCATTACAAGGAAGACGACTACAAGGCCGCGCTGGCGCGTAGCCGCAGCATGGTCTTCCTCTGCGAGCACGAGAGCCAGGGCATCGCCTGCCAGCAGGCGCTCGCGTGCGGCGTGCCCGTGTTCGCGTGGAATCGCGGCGGGCCGTGGCAGGATCCGGAGTACTTTCCGGACAAGGTGAGATACGAAGGCGGCGTGTCCTCGGTGCCCTATTTCGACGCGCGTTGCGGTCGCACGTTCATCGACGCGAACGACTTCGTCTCCGGCTGGAGCAACTTCTGGTCGCAAGTCAGCGCGGGCGACTTCGCACCTCGCGATTATGTGATGGACAATCTGACGCTCGAAAAGGGCGCGCTTCACTACTACGGGATCGCTGAAGCGGCGATGCAGCGTCAGGCGCGCTGACAAGACTGTTCGCGACAATTAACCCAACAACAGGAAACCGCGGCGTCGCAATGCGCCGCTTGGTACATTGGCGCGTTGGTTCCGAAAGGACGGCCGCCACGGTGACGAAGCTCGACAGACGCGAATTCCTCCTCGGCAGCGCCGCGACGCTCGCAGCAGGCGCATCGGCGTCAGCACTTCCGGCGTCGAAACTTGCGCAGCGCCGTCCGGGCTATGGCGCCGCCGCCACGCTCTGGGACCTGCAGGCTGATCCGCGGCTCGGCGAGGCGATCAGCACCTATTGCACCCAGGTGGTGCCGGTGCTCGAACTGAAATGGCCGATGTTGCGGCCGGACGCGCACACTTTCGCCTTCGAGCGCGCCGACGCCATCTATGATTTCGCGCAAAAGAACGACCTGACCATGCGCGGCCACGCGCTCGCCTGGTATCACGACATTCCGGACTGGACCAAGCAGATCAAGGATTCTAAAGGCGTCGAGCGCGCCTACGTCGATCACATCAACACCGTCGTGTCCTATTACAAGGACAAGCTGACCTCGTGGGATGTCGTCAACGAGCCCATCCCCGACAATCCCAAAGGCGTCACCGACCGGCGCGACACGTTCTGGACCCAGCATCTCGGCGACCGCTGGATTCCGCTCGCCTTCCGCACCGCGACCGCAGCCGATCCGTACGTCAAGCTCGCGATCAACGAATACGATATCGAGTCGGCGAAGGACTCGTTCATCGCCAAGCGCGCCGCCTACCGCAACCTCATCATGAGTCTGCTCGACCAGGGCGTGCCGCTGCACGCGGTCGGGCTGCAATCGCATCTGCATGCCGAGCTCGAGATCGACACCCATGGGCTCGCCGAGTTCGTTACCGAGCTCCGTGCGTGGGGCCTCGAGGTGTATGTCACCGAGCTCGACGTCGACGATCAGAAGCTGACGGGAAGTCCTTCGGAGCGCGACGCCATCGTTGCCAAGCGTGTCGACGATCTGCTGACGGCGATCGCGACCAGCGGACCGGTGCGCTCGATCCTGACCTGGGGCATTTCCGATCGTTACAGCTGGATCAACGGCACCTTCGCCCGCAAGGACAAGCAGCCGAACCGTCCGCTACCGCTCGACGGCGAGTTCAAGCCGAAGCCGTTCATGGACGTCATCAGCAAGTTCACGAAGGACGTGTGAGGGCCAGTCTAGCGCGTCGGGTCTAACGCGTTTTGGGTGTCTCGAAAGCGGTCGTGTCTCCCATGTGGTCGGGAGACAGGCTGGGACCGAGGTGGTCGCGCGAATTCAGACGGAAGACGTCGCGGATGTCGTCGATCGAGGTCGACGAATAGGACTGGATGCAGAGCGCGACCTGCTCGGGCGATGCGGCGGCCATCATCGCTTCGATCGCCGCGCGATCGAGGCGGGTATCGTCCCAGTGCGAGACGGCGATGCTGTCTTCCGTCACCCGGTGTGCCGCCAGATGTTTCGGCGAGCTCGCGACGAAGTTTCCATACAGCAAGTACTCGGAGAATTTCTTCTTCCGGCACAGCGCCAAGGCCCAGCTCAGGCCCGTCGCCGATTTGATGGCGTCGGTCATCGCGCGCGCGGCGTCCTTGTCCCAGACCAGCGCGTTGCCGACATAGTCGTCTGCCGGGAACGAACGTTCCTTGACACCGAGAAGCTGATCGACGGTGCGGAGCCAAAGCACATGCAGGGGATGGTCGGCGTCGATCCCCTTGGGCGTGACGAACAGCGGCGTCTTCTCCGCGCCGGCATATTGGCCGACGTCGAACTCGCGGAAGAACAGATTGTCCGAGTCGAGAATGCAGACGCGCTGCTCGGGCGCATTGAGCACGCCCGCGATCTTCAGGATCTGCTGGATGTGCCAGCCGTGCACTGGCGACGACAGCAGCGACAACCAGACACGGCGATTGCTGATGAACTGGAGCGCCGGCGGCAGCGCCCAGAGCCATTTCGGCAGGTAACGCGAGGCCGGAACGATGACGCGCTTGTCGGACGCAAACCGTTCGAACAGCGGCACGTCCTCATCGTTAACGAGAACATAATGCCGCGTGTAACCCGTCAGCCAGGTGTCGATGCTCTCGCTGAGCAGCGAGAAGCGCTCGATATCCTTGGCATAACTGGCGGTCAGCAGGGCAACGGAATGCATGATGCGTGCTCAAATGGCCATTAGTCCGCAGTCATAGCCTCGCTGGGAGGGATGGAAAACTCACATTCCGAATCAAGGTAAAGTGAAACAGCGGATGAAGAAGATTAACCTTCGGGCTTCAAGCTTTTGACGTACGCAATCGCCCTCTCCGCGACAGCGGGATCAAGGTCGGTTTCGCGGATCCTTCGCTCGACAAGGGCCAGGTCCATCGGACGCTTCGTATGGATCGCGCTTACGAACCGCTTGTCTCTCTCATCCAGCCGGGCAAGTTTGGACACAACGAGGTCCTCTGGCGCAGGTGCCACCCCGGTCACAATCCGTCCCGCGACTTCGGTTTGCACACTGACTGCCCGGCCCTGCCAGCCTTTGGGAAGCTTTGCTGTCGTCTCGTCGACGCCATCGATGTAGAAGCCATGCGTGCGATGAAATTGGCTTTCCGATCCAAAGAGGCCGTCGATATGTTCCGACGCGATGGGCTGCACACCGTCGCGCGTGCGCTTCGCTTCGGTCAATTCCCAGATTCTCGCATTCGCTGGAAACGCGTCGATTTCCGGCGACTCTCTGGCGGCCTCAGGGGCGTCCGGCATAGAAGCCAGAATCGCCTGACTGCCCACGACAAACACAGTGTCGGTTTCGAATTCGTAAGCAAGAGCCCTGACGACCCTGAGCAGATCCTCCAAGGTACGCAGCGCGCCGGCCCCCGACATCAAGGCCCCCGCCAGGAAGCCGCGCGAGTGCCCAGGCCGCGCTCGACGACACGTCTGGCAGCTCTCCTCAATCGGATTCTTGCGTCATAGTCGCCGAAATGAACGTCTTCGACGAGGTAGAACGGGGACGAGTTGCGCAGCCTCACCATCTCGCGATCGCGACTGATCAGTTTCGACGCAAGTTCCCCAGTTGGAAGGGCAAGCAGTTCCTGCCACTCGCGCACGAAAGGCCAGTCGGTGAATTGGTCAGCCTGCCGCGTGTGAGCCGCCTTGGCCTTTTCCACCAAAGATGGGTCGTGACGAAGTCTCCGCGCAATCAGCCGATGCATCATCAGCTTCGCGGTGTCACCGACCACTCCCTCGTTCAATGAGTCACCCATCTGTTCATCCAGACCAAGCCGCAAATATAGACAACCCGCCGGGAACAAAACAGAGTGCAACTTCCCAATAGTTACCACTTTGCCCGGTCAGCTTAATCCGCCGGCAGCCCCTGCGCGATCCCGCGAAAGCGCAGCGGCGCCAGCGACGAGGCCCGCTGCCACCAGTCGGCGACGCGGTCGTCAAGCGCCGTCAGCCCGCGGCCCTGGCCGGGAAAGATCCGGATCTGCTGCACCGCCTCGGCCTCGAATCCCTTGCCCTTGCGCATGATCTTGAGCGCCGCACCTTCCCGGTCCCGCTGCGTCAATGGCACCAGCAGGCGGCCGCGCGGGCGGAGTGATTGAAGCCAGAGCGGATGCGGATGCGAGAAGCCGGCATGCACGATGATGACGTCGGCCGGCTCGCTGATATCGCGGCAGCCGTCGCCGTTGATAATCTCGACATTCCGATAGGCGCGAAGATGGGCGGCGGCACGCACCGCGAGCCGCTCGTCGCACTCGATCGCATGCACCCTGCCCTTCGGGCCTACGATCTCCGACAGGATCGCCGAGAAATAGCCGAGCCCACAACCGATCTGGACCACGCGGTCCTTGTCCCCGACGCCGAGCAGATCGATGAAATGCGCCCACAGGCTCGGCAGTCCGGTGTCGAGCTTGCGGCGTGCATCGATCGCAACCAGCACATTGTCGTAGAGATGGACCGGGTCGGCGTCGGGCGTCAGGCGATAGCTGCGGGCCGCCTCGCTCTTGATGCGCCAGGGCCCCCTCGCCAGAAAATCTTCACGCGGAATCGTCGCTAGCGCTGAGAGCAGTCGCGGTGAGGATATCCGCTCGCGCCTCGCAATCAGCTCGACGTAGCGCGCACGCGCGGCGGACAGATCGCTCATTTCGCCGGATCGGCCTGCTGACGGACGGGTGTGTCGCCACCGATCTCGTGCACGAGCTGCATGGCCAGCTTCAGGTCCGGCGTCAGGAATCCTTCGTTGAACTTGCCGACGATCGGCAGGAGCAACAAACTGGCGTGTTCACGCTTGCCTGCTTGGTGCGACAGCCGTGCGAGGCTGACGGCAGTTCTGAGCTCCCAGGACAAGGCGCCCTGCTTGCGCGCCGTCTCCAGCGACAGCTCGAACAAGTCTTCGGCCTCCTGCACCGAAGCCGGATTGCCGTCCGACAAGGTGATCTCACCCTGCAATCGATAGACCTCGGCGAGGTAGGAGTGATCGCCGGTCCGTCGTGCGGTCGCAAGCGCACCGTCCAGCGCGCGCAAGGCGGCGTCGCGCATGCCGACCTTGGCATAGGCCTCCGCGAGCAGGCAGCGGAACCAGCAGCCGGCGAGCCAGGAATCCATCGCCTCGTATTCGTCGAGGCCGAGCCGCATCTGGCTGATGCCTTCGTCGGCCTCGCCGAGCTGCGCCAGCGCCCAGCCGCGCAGGATCGCGGCCTGTTGCTTCCAGTGGAGGAAATTGTGCTCGGTGGCGATGATCATGGCGCGGTTGGCGTGGTCGCGCGTGCCCTCGATATCGCGTAGATGCTGGCAGAGATAGGCGCCGAACACCAATGCGAAAGCGAGCGAGAAAGGATGGCGGATCTTCTCCGCATGCAGGATCGCCTGCTCGCTGTGCTGGCGCGCCGCGTCGGGCCGGCCGAGGAACCAGAGGAGATAGCCGAGATAGGACAGCGAGACGACGCCGGGATCGGTGCCGTGCCGCTCCATCAGGTCGGAGTGCAAATCGGGGCTGTAGAGATTGATGCAGCGGTGCAGATGATGCTGCGCGGCGGCGAAGCGCCCGCGATAGAGCATGGTCATCGCGATCGAGCGGTGCGCCTCGATCAGATAGCCGGTCTGCTGCGCCGGTTCCGCCCGCTCCTTGAGCCGCTCGCGCTTGGCGAACTTCAAAAGCTCAACGCTGAGATCATGCGCGCGGGTGAGATCGGCGCGGATGAAATGACAGACCCATAGCCCGCGCGTCGCGGCAAAGGCCTTTTCGTCGTCATCGAGCTGCTGGCCGAGCTCGAGCGCGCGGATGTAGTTTTCCTCGACCTCCTGCACCGCGTAGCCCTTGGCGGCGATCAGCGCGTTGCCGAGCGCGATCCGCAGCTCGAGCTCCATCTCGTCGGCGCCCTGCATACGGGCATTGGCCTGCACGACGCTCAAGCCCCGGCGCAGATGGCCGATCGCCTCGAGATTGGCGCCGCTCTTGGCCGCCTGCTTGCCGGCTTTGAGCCAGAAGCTCGCCGCGCCCTCGCACTGGCCGGACTCCGTCAGATGGTGGGCGAGCAGCTCCGGCTCGCGCTCGGTCTTCTCCGGATACATCTCGGCGAGCACCTGCACGATGCTCGAATGCAGCTTGCGTCGCTCGCTGTGCAACAGGCTTGCATGCGCCGCATTCTGGATCATCACGTGCTTGAAGGAGTAGAGCGCGTCGGGCGGATGGCCGCGCCGCATAATCAGGCCCGCCTCCTCAAGGTGCGTCAGCGCCGCCTCGATCTGCTCCGCCGGCGTGTTGGCGACCGCATGCAGGGTCTCGTAGGAGAACTCGCGGCCGATGGTGGCGCCGATCTGCGCGATCCGCTTGAACGGACCCATCCGGTCCAGACGCGCCATCAGCGAGTCCGTCAACGTCGCCGGGATCGCGAGTTGCCGCCACGGGCCCGACAGCACGTAGCGGCCATGCCGCTCGGTCAGCAGGTTGGATTCGAGAACCGTCTTGGTCAGTTCCTCCAGGAACAGCGGCACGCCGTCGGTCTTGACGATGATCTCCTCGATGACCTCCTTGGGCAGCTCGCGCCCGGCGACCCGCTCGACCAGCGTCGTGCGCAACGGCCGGCTCAGCCGGTTCAGCACCAGTGTGGTGATATGCGAATGCGCGTTCCAGCTCGGCTGGAATTCGGAGCGCGCGGTGATGATCGCAAGGATCGGCCGGTTCTGCACCCGGTCGACCAGGAGATCGACCACCTCGCGCGAGGTCGGGTCGATCCAGTGCAGATCTTCAAAGGCGATCACCAGCGGCATCTCGCACGCGAGGCCCAGGAAGTGGCTCACCAGTGCCGCGACCGTCGCGTCCTTCTGCTGCTGCGGCGACAAATCGAGCGGCGGATAGCGCTCGCCGATCGGGATCGACAGCAGCGCGGCAAACAGCGGCGCCACCTGCTCGATATCACCGTGGGCGGCGACAATCGCATTCTCGAGGCTCGCCAGCGACAGCGCGGACACATCCTCGCGATCGAGGCCGAGAGAGAATTTGAGCTGCTCGACGAACGGATAGAAGGCCGTGGAGGTGTAGTAGGGCGAGCACTGGAACGACACCTGTCCGTGCCGGTCGCCTGCGATCCGCTCAAAAACCTCCTGGATGATGCGCGACTTGCCGATGCCGGGCTCTCCGAAATTGACGACGACCTGGCCGTCGTCCTCCTTGACCTGCTGCCAGCGCCCCATCAGCAGCGCGATCTCCTCCTCGCGGTTAACGAGCGGGGTCAGGCGCGTGCCCATGGCGGCCGCAAAGCGGGTCTCCACCCGCGTGGCGCGCACGACATGCCAGGCCTGGGTTTTCTCCGAGATGCCCTTCAGCGCGTGGGCGCCGAGATTGCGGTAATCGAACTTCCCCTTCAGCAACGACTGCGTCGAGGAGGAGATCACCACGCCGTTGGGCGGCGCCAGCGCCTGTAGACGTGCGGCCAGATTGACGGTTTCGCCGACCGCGGAATCACGCTCTTCGGTGCCCTGGCCAATCAGGTCGCCGACCACGACGAGGCCGGTCGCGATCCCGATGCGGACGGCGGGCGCGTGGCTGAGCGCGCCGCGCGGCTCGATCGCGCGCGCCGTCGAGAGCACCCGCACGATCTCGAGCCCGGCACGCACCGAGCGCTCGGCGTCGTCCTCATGCGCGGTCGGATAGCCGAAATAGACCAGAATGCCGTCGCCGACGAAGCGGGCGGCAAAGCCCTCGTAATGCTTGACCACGCGCACGCAGGTCTCGCGGAAGCTCGCGATCATGTCGCGCACGTCTTCCGGATCGAACTGGGCGGAGAGCGCGGTGGAATCGACCATGTCGCAGAACATGGTGGTGAGCTGACGCCGCTCGGCACCGACCTCGGTGCGGGTGGGCGGGCGCGCCAGCGCGGCCGGCGCCTCCGTCGTCTCGGCCTGGAACAGCGACGCGGTCGCCCGCTGCAGCCGCTTGCGATCGCCGAGCGGCAATCCGAGCTCGGCAAGATCAGCCTCGGTCAGGTCTCCCATGACATCGAGATCGAGGCGGTGTTGCGCGAAGAGATCGGTGTAGTGGCCGAGACCGATGCCTTCGAGCCAGCGCTTCAACCCGACTTCCGTCCCCGGCTCTTTCTCCAGCATGGTGATCCCGCCCCGACACTCTCCCCGCCGAAGGGCTTAAGGTCCCTCAACCACAGATTTTGGGCCCAAAACTTCACCTCAGACTGGACGCGTTCCCTAACTCTTGGGAAGAATAGCCCAATCAGATCAAAAGGGAATGGCGTTGTCGGAGATTGCATCCGGGACGGGAGAGGGATCGGCAGATGTGGGCGCCGAAACGCATACGTTTGTCCATATCGGCAGCCTTCTCGCCTTCCACGCGCGAACGACGCCGGCGGCGCCCGCCCTGCTCGCCCCCGGCCGGCCGCCGCTGACTTATGGCGCGCTCGGCGCGAGGATCGCGCATCTCGTCCAAACGCTGCGCGGGCTCGGCATTGCACCTGGCGACCGCATAGCTGTTGCACTGCCGCGCGGTGCCGACAGCGCGCTGGCTCTCATCGCGGTCGCATCAAGCTGTGCCTGCGTCCCGGTCAACCCGGACCTGACGGCGGATGAACTGCAACGCTATTTCAGCGAATTGAAGCTGACGGCGCTGGTCACCCGGGCCGATATGAACTCACCAAGTCGTGACGTCGCCAGGGCGCTCGACGTCGCGGTGATCGACTTCGTTCCGGGGCCTGAGACGGATCTCGGCGGCTGTGAGTTCATCGGCCCGACGGTCGGTCCGGCGAGCACAAGCGGCGCCGCGAATGCCGAGGATGATGCCTTCATCCTCCTGACATCGGGCACGGCGGCGCGGCCGAAAATGGTCCCGCTGACACATCGCAATGTATGTCTCTCCGCACAAAATGCCGGCCGCGTGCTGTCGCTCAGATCGCACGATCGCCTGCTGAATGCCCTGCCGCTGTTTCACGCCCATGGCCTGATCTCCGGTCTCCTGACTGCGCTCGCAGCGGGCTCCAGCGTGATCGCGACCGGCGGTTTCGACGCACCGTCCTTCTTCGGCTGGATGCGGGATCTGCGGCCGACCTGGTACACGGCGGTGCCGACCATTCATCGCGCGCTGCTGACGGCCGCGGAAGCCAACCCGGAGCGCGCCCGCGCGTCATCGCTGCGCGTGATCCGCTCGGCCTCGTCCTCGCTTGCGCCCGCGATCCTCAACGGGCTGGAGACGATGTTCGGCGTGCCCGTGCTGGAAACCTACGGCATGACGGAAGCGGCCTCGCAGATTGCCGCCAATCCGTTCGAGTTGCGCAAGATCGGATCGGTCGGCCGCGCCGCAGGTCCCGAGATCGTCATCATGGACGAGACCGGCCGCTTGCTTGCAAGCGGCGAGCGTGGCGAGATCATGCTGCGCGGACCGAACATGAGCCGCGGCTATTATAATGACGAGGCGGCGACGCAGGCCGCGTTTCGCGACGGCTGGTTCCGGACCGGCGATCTCGGCTATCTCGATACCGACGGCTATCTCTTCATCGTTGGCCGCATCAAGGACGTGATCAATCGCGGCGGCCAGAAGGTGTCCCCGCTGGAGGTGGAAGAGGTGCTGCTGGCCCACCCGGCAGTGCTGGAAGCCGGTGTCTTCGCCATTCCCCACGCAAAACTCGGCGAGAACGTCGCCGCAGTCGTGGTGCTGCGGGAAAACTCCGAGGCGACTTCCGACCAACTGCGCCAGTTTGCGCGTAAACGTCTCGCCGCCTACAAGGTGCCGAGCCTGATCCGCAGTGTGACGGCGCTGCCAAAAGGTGCCAGCGGCAAGGTCAAGCGCAACGCGCTGACCGAGCTGATTTCAGCGTCCCATGATGACGACGAGACGCAGCTGCCGCGCAATGCGCTGGAGACCCAGCTCGCGGAGATCTGGGCCAATCTTTTGGAGCTTCCGAGAGTAGGCGTCGATCAGGACGTCTTTGCACTCGGCGCGGACTCGCTCGCGGTCACGCAGATGCGTTCGCGCCTGCGCGAGCGCTTCAACGTCGACTTCTCGTTTGAGGACATTTTTGATTGCGCCACGGTCGGTGCTCTTGCGGCCCGGCTCGAGACCACAGCCCATCGCGATCCGACGCTGCCGGCATGGCGCCCGGAGGCTTCCGCAGGGGACGCGCCGCTGTCGTTCCAGCAGCAGCGGATGTATGTGCTCTCGCGGCTCGATCCGACGCGCTACAATTATAATGTGGTCGAGGTCGCGCTGCTCAAGGGCGAGATCGAGGTCACTGCGCTGCAGGCGAGCCTCGCTGCGATCTGCGCGCGCCATGAGGCGCTGCGCTCGGTCTTCGTCGAGCGCGAGGGCGAACCTGTGCAGCGCGCGCTTGAGGCACCGACGCGGTTTGAGCGGATCAAGCTAAGACCCTGCCCTCCGCACCGCCGAGCTGCGGTCGTCAGGCGCGAGGCGCTCAAGCTCGCGCAATATCCGTTCGATCTCGGCCGCGAGCCACCGCTGAAGGTCACGCTGCTTTCGTTCGACAAGTCCAGCCATGCGCTGGTGGTCAACGCCCATCACCTCGTCACCGATGGCTGGTCACAGCGGCTGTTCTGGGAGGCGCTCGCCGCCGGATACTCCGCCGCGCGCAAGGCGAGCGCGCCGATGCCGCCCTCGCCCGGCCTCCAATATCGCGACTTTGCGCGCTGGCAGCAGAGCTGGGCGCGGACACCAGTGGCGAAGGAGCAGCTCGACTATTGGCGGGCGCAGCTCGACGGCATCACCACGCTGCCGCTGCGGACCGACCGTCCGCGGCCGGAGATCTGGAGCGGTCACGGCGCCCGTCACTATTTCGAATTCTCAAAAACCCTTTCGGCCGACATTCGCGCGCTGAGCCAGGACCACGGCGTGACGCCGTTCATGACACTGCTCGCGGTGTTCCAGTGCCTGCTGTTCCGCCATACCGGGCACGAGGATGTCGCGACGGGCTCGCTGATCGCAAACCGTAACCAGATCGAGAGTGAGCGGCTGATCGGACTGTTTGCGAACACGCTGATCCTGCGCAACGATTTCGGGGGCGACCCGACCTTCGGCGAGGTGCTGCGGCGGGTGCGCCAGGTCACGCTCGATGCCTATCGCAACCAGGACCTTCCGATCGAGGAGGTCCTGCGCGCGTTGCAGATCGCGCGAAGGACGGACGGCAATCCGCTGTTCCGGATCATGTTCATCCTCCAGAATGCATCGATCGAGGCCGCGCGCTTCCCCGGCCTGTCGACGCGGCGACTGGAGATCGACCCGGAAGTCGCGCGCTTCGACATCACGCTCGAGCTGGTCGAGGCCGAAGGCCGCTTCACCGGCTTCTTCGAATACGCCACCGATCTGTTCGACGCGGTGACGATCGAGGGCATGGCGCATCAGTTCAAGATTCTGCTCAAGGCCGCCATCGCCAATCCCGAGCATCGCATCTCGCGTCTGCCGCTGCTCACCGACGCCGAACGCCGGCTGCTGCCGACGAAAGGCCGGCCGGCCAATTTCACCACGCGGGGCAATCTCTGCGAACGCTTCGAGCGGCAGGCGAAGAAGACGCCGAACGCCGTGGCGATATCCGACGGACGTCTGTCCCTGAGCTATCGTGAACTGGCGCGCCGCAGCCAGGCGATTGCGCGCTGGCTCACGCGCGAAGGGGTCGGTGCGGAGACTGTGGTCGCGCTGCTTGCCGATCGCGGGCCCGACCTGCTCGCGGCGATGATCGCGGTGCAACGCGCGGGCGCGGCCTTCCTCAACCTCGATCCCGAGCAGCCACCGGCGAGACTCTCAACCATCCTCGGATCAAGCTGCGCCAACGTGCTGCTGACAGGGCGCGCTCAATCCGCCATGGTCGACGCGCTGCTCGAGCCGCTGGTCGCGCGCGTCCAGGTCGCCGAGTTCGAGGACGCAATCGCGCTGGAATCGACCAAGCCCGCCCGTGCGGCGCGGCGAGCAAGCGCGAGCCTTGCCTACCTCATCTATACGTCTGGCTCTTCCGGCGCGCCGAAGGGGGTCATGATCGAGCAGCGCGGGCTGTCGAACCATCTGGCCTCGCTCATCGCCGAGCTCGGCCTCACGAGCAAGGACGTGATCGCGCAGACCGCACCGCAGAGCTTTGTGATCTCGGTCTGGCAATTCCTCGCCGCTCCGATGGTCGGCGCACGCGTCCATGTCTGCGGCAATTCGGTCGTGCAGGACCCGATGCTGCTGGCGCGGGAGATCGAACGCGAGGGCATCACGGTGCTTGAGATCGTCCCCTCGCTGCTTCGCGTGATCCTCGAACGCCTCGACGAGGCGCCGATGCTGCGCGCCTTTGCGAGGCTGCGGCTCTTGATCTCGACCGGCGAGCCGCTGCCGATCGAGCTCTGCCGCGCCTGGTTTGCCCGCTGCCCGAAAGTGCCGCTGATCAACGCCTACGGCGCCTCGGAATGTTCTGACGACGTCTCCCTGCACCGGCTGACCAGGGCGCCAGACACGACGACGAGCAATGTCCCGGTCGGCACACCGCTACCCAACACCCAGCTCTATGTGCTCGATCCGAATCTGGAGCCGCAGCCGATCGGCGTGGTCGGCGAACTCTGCATCGGTGGCGCCGGCGTCGGCCGCGGCTATGTCAACGATCCCGCGCAAAGCCGGCAGCGCTTCATCCCCGATCCGTTCGCGCGCCAGCAAGGCGCGCGGCTGTACCGCACCGGCGACCTCGCGCGCCGCCGCGCCGACGGGACGATCGAATGCCTCGGCCGCGCCGACCTTCAGGTCAAGGTCCGCGGCTATCGCATCGAGCTCAAGGAGATCGAGGCTGCGCTTGGCGACCACGCAAGCCTCCGCGCCGGCATCGTCGAGCCGCGCCGCGATGCTAGTGGCGATGTCAGACTGATCGCCCATGTCGTTGCCAAGGCCGGCAGCCAGATCAGCGCCAGCGAGCTGCGCGACTTCCTCAAGAGCCGGCTGCCTGTTCATGCGATCCCGTCGGCCTTCCTGTTCCTGGATCAGGTTCCGCTCAATGCCCATGGCAAGCTCGATCGCTCCGCCCTGCTGGCGCCCGCGCAGCAGGAGAGCGCGGAGGCGGAAGCCGCCGTGCCGGCCCGCCGCTTCACCGAAAAGGTGCTGTCCGATATCTGGATCGATCTGCTGAAGGTCGAGAGCCTCGGCGTCACCGACAATTTCTTCGACCTCGGCGGCCATTCGCTGCTGGCCGGCCAGGCAATGGCGCGCGTGGCCCGTGCGCTCGGGGTGTCGCTTCCGATCAAGACCATCTTCGAGGCGCCGACGATCGAGGAGCTCGCCCGACGGGTCGACGAGGCCGTGGCCACGAAACCGCAAAAGCCCGCAGCCGGGTTGCCACGCCTGGCCGACAACGGGCCGCCCACGCTGTCGATCGCGCAGGATCAGATGATGCGAATCGAGCAGAACCTGCCCGATCTGCCGCTGTTCAACCTGCCCTTCGCTTTCCACCTCGAAGGCCCGATCGATCCGCGTACGCTGGCACAGGCCATCGACGATATCGCGCGCCGCCACGAATCGCTGCGCACGGCGTTCGGCTGGAACGGCAAGGAGCCGGCCAGCCGCATCATCGCACCCGCCGCGCTCGGTCCGGTCCTGACCGTCGAGACCATCGGCGACGGGCGGCCTCACAACAACAAGCGCCGCAAGGCGCTCGAGCTCAGGAAGATCGAGCTCCTGATCTCGCAGGAGACCTATACCCCGGTCGACGCCGCCCGCGCCCCGCTGCTACGGGCACGGCTGCTGCGGCTGCACGCCGAGGACCACATCCTGCTGCTGACGCTGCATCATGCCATTGCCGATGGCTGGTCGATCGGCGTGCTGTTCGAGGAACTGTCCAACCGCTACGCCGCGCTAGCAGGCCATCCGTCGGCGCCCTTGCCAAAAATGCCGCCGGCGTTCTCCGACGTCGCACGCTGGCAGCGCTGGTGGTGCGGCACCGAGGCGGCCCGCCGCCAGGCCGCCGACTGGACCGAAACTTTGCGCGGTTCAGCGCCCCTGTTTGACGGCGAAGCACGGCCGGGCGCGTCGACCGGCCATCATCCGCTCAGCCTGGAGCGCGACCTGGTTGCCCGGCTCACCGCCTATGCGCGCCAGCACAACGCCACTCTATTCATGTGCCTGCTCACCGGCCTCAAGGCCCTGCTGCTGGCGCGGACCGGACGCATGGACATCTCGGTCGCGACCGCCATGGCCAATCGCGCCCAGCCGGACACCGAGGGGATCGTGGGTCCGTTCGAGAACACGGTGATCGTCCGCAGCCGAATCACGCCGGATCTGTCGTTCACGCAGGCCTTGGGCCGTGTGCGCCAAAGCGTGCTCGAGGCGCATGCCCGGCAGGAGCTGCCGTTCAACATTCTGGCCGACCATCTTGAGCAGGAGGGCATCGACCCGGCTTCGCTGCTCCAGGTCTATTTCACTCTGCAAAATCCGCTGCGCCAGCCGCTCGACCTGCCCGATGTCGCGGTGCGATCGATCGGAAATGTCGCGCGCGAGGGCCAGCCGGTGCTGCCGGTCGACCAGACCTGGCTCTCGCTGATGCTCAAGGAGCGCCCGACCGGGATCACAGGCTCGTGCAACTACAAGGGCGAGCTGCTCGACGGCGCCATGGTCGGCGCGTGGATGGAGGATCTCGTCGCGCTGCTGGCGGCGGCCATGACCCAGCCCAACACGCCGCTCGACAGGTTGCTCGCCCGCCGGGCGGCATGACCGGCTGTTAGCCCACGCCGAACGTGGGTTCGCTCGCCGAAGCTGTGAATGATCAAGTTGCATCTTGATTCTTTGGCACTTGCCGCGCAAGATTATTCCCGCGTTTTTGATTTGGACGATTATTTTCAACCGGGGGAGTGTCATTATGGGTTTCATCAAATTTACCAAGGGTACCTCGCTGAGCGACAAGGACCGGAAGGCCCTGCAAAGGCTTCTCTCCGATGAGAAGAAGAAGCTCCAGTCCGCGCTGAAGGACGTCGACGCCAGCCTTTCGATGCTTGGCAAGAAGGCCAAGAAGAAAAAGTAAGACTCGTCGGCCGGGACGCCGCACGAATCTTGAATTTCATTTCCAAATTTTGGCCGCTCGCTCGTCGAGTTGGGGTCTCGCACAAGCTTGCGCCTGTAAACCGGCCAGCAATCGACAAGAATTTGCCTGGGTGGGCCGCTAGAAGCGGTCTGCTCAGTTACTTCCTGTTCGGTTGATTCTTCGGTCAGGGCCGGATTTGGCCTCCGCCTGACGCTATGGGCCCAATTGATGGCAGACGACGAAATTGAACTGTTTGTCGGACTGATCGAGAGCATCGACACGCCGGGCGCGGTCGAGGCGTGCCGGCGACTGCTCTCGGTCGACGAACGGATACGCGCCGACCGCTTCATGTTCGAGCGGCATCAGCGGCAATATATCTTCGCGCACGCGATGTTGCGCATGGCGCTCTCGCACGCGGCCCCCGAGGTCGAACCGACCGACTGGTCGTTTTCGACCGGCCGCTACGGACGGCCCTTTATCGCGGCGCCTGCGACGTCGACGGCACTGCATTTCAACCTGTCCCATGCCGACGGCTGCGTGGCCTGCGTCGTGTCGAAGCACGAGACCGTCGGCGTCGACGTCGAGACCGTGTCGCGCCGCGTCGCACCACTTTCCACCGCGCTTCGCTTCTTTGCGCCGGAGGAAGTCGAGACGCTGCGCGGACTGCCGGAGCCGGCCGCGATCGAGCGCTTCTTCGACTATTGGACGCTGAAGGAAGCCTATCTGAAAGCCAGGGGTTTTGGGCTCAACCTGCCGCTCGACGCGTTCGCGATGCAGGTGTCGCGCGAGGCGATCGAGATCCGCTTCAAGCCCGATATCTCCGACGATCCCGCGGGCTGGCGCTTCTCGCTGTGCTCGCCCTCGCCGTCGCATCGCCTGGCGATCGCCGACGGCTCGCGCGCGGCCGGCGGCCTTCGCATCACCCGCAACGCCTGGCCGCTCCAGGAAGCGGCGGAATGATGCCGGCGCGGCTGCGCCTCTTTCCCGCGATTTCGCGCAACCGCGATCCCCAAAAATATGTCGGCGAGCTGATGCGGGTTGCGGAGTTCGCCGACCGCAACGGCTTCGAAGGCATTCTGCTGTTCGAAGGCAACGACGTCTTCGTCGAGCCCTGGGCGATGGCCCAGCACATCCTGGCGGCGACGACGCGATCTTCGCCGCTGATTGCCGTCAATCCGGTCTACATGCACCCGTTCACGGCGGCGAAGTTCGTGTCGTCCTTTGCGCAGCTCTACGGCCGCAAAATCTATCTCAACATGATCACGGGAACCGCGATCAGCGATTTGCAGGGGCTGGGCGATGAGCAGTCGCATGCCGACCGCTATGTCCGGCTCGGCGAGTTCGTTGCGCTGATGCGCCAGCTGCTCGCGAGCCCGCGCCCTGTCAATCTCGAGGGCCGGTTCTATCGCGTCAGCAATCTGCAACTCCTGCCGCGCCTGCCGGCCGAGCTGATGCCGGAATTCCTGATCGCAGGCCAGTCGGAGGCGGCGCAGCGCGTCGCAGCGGAGACCGGATGCATCAAGATGCAGATGCTGCCGCCCGACCTCGATCGCGGTCTCAACGCCCCCGGAATGAATTTCGGCATCTTCGCGCGCGAGCACCGCGAGGAGGCGCGGCAGGCGGCGAAGGCCCGCTTCCGCGACAACCCTGATGACCGCGAGCTGCTCGCGCTCACGGTGGAGAACTCCGATTCCGTCTGGAAGCGGCGCCTGTATGAAGGCCAGAGCGGAGAGCTCCAGGACAATGGCTATTGGCTGCTGCCGTATCTCACCTTCCA
This sequence comes from Bradyrhizobium ganzhouense, assembly GCF_049949285.1. Lineage (NCBI taxonomy): Bacteria > Pseudomonadati > Pseudomonadota > Alphaproteobacteria > Hyphomicrobiales > Nitrobacteraceae > Bradyrhizobium > Bradyrhizobium ganzhouense. Next base: position 2,180,978 of record NZ_CP181318.1, on the reverse strand, counting down.
GGCCGACTGCCCCTACCTCGTCGGCAGCTATGCCGAGATCGGCGCGAAGCTGAAGGAATTTGCGGCGAAGGGCCTGACCACGGTCATGCTCGACATGGTCGCGGACGAGACCGAGATGCAGCACGTCTGCAAGGCGCTGAAGGCGAGCGGGATGTTTTGAAGGTGCCGGTTCTCCCTCGCCCCGTTCTTACGGGGAGAGGGTCGGGGTGAGGGGCCTCTCTCCCCACGCGAGACTGTCGATAGACCTGTACCCCCTCACCCGGATCGCAAGAGCGATCCGACCTCTCCCCGCAAGCGGGGAGAGGTAGATATCTCACCGCGCCTCTTCGAATCCTGCCAGCACTGACGTCAGGTTGGCGCCCAGGATATCCGAGAGATAGCCTCCCTCCTGCACGAAGACCGTCGGCAGGCCCATTTTCGCGATGGCCTGGCCGATGCGGCGGAAGCCCGGCGTGGTGACGGCGAGGCCCTTCAACGGATCGTGCTCGGAGGCGTCCAAGCCGAGCGCGATCACGAGCACACCGGGCGCGAAGGATTCGATCGCCCTGCGCGCGATATCCATCGCCTGGATGTAGCCGTCATCGCCGGTGCCGATCGCCAGCGGGATGTTGAGATTGGTGCCGAGGCCTGGACCTTCGCCGCGCTCATGCGCATAGCCCCATACATAGGGATAATACGCGACCGGATCGGCGTGGATCGAGACCGTGTAGACGTCCGGTCGCGCGTAGAAGATGCCTTGCGTGCCGTTGCCGTGATGAACGTCGACGTCGAGGATGACGACGCGCTCATGCTTGAGCCGCAGATGCGCCGCGGCAATCGCGCTGTTGTTGAGGAAGCAGAAGCCGCCGGCCATGTCGCGATAGGCGTGATGACCAGGCGGACGGCACAGCGCGTAGGTCGCGTCCTCGCCGTCCATCACCATCTGCGCGGCCGTGACCGCGACGTCTGTCGCGGCGCAGGCCGCGGCCCAGGTGCCCGGGCCGATCGGTGCGGCAGTATCGGCGGTGTGCCAGCCGAGCTTGCCGACGATGTGCGTCGGATAGGTCGCGGCATGGCGCACGGGATGAATGTTGCCGATCATCTCCGGACCGGAATCGCCAAGCGCCGTCCAGGCGTCCCAGGCTTCGCTCAGGAACGACAGATATTCCGGGCTGTGAATGCGTGCACGTGGGCCCTGGCCGAATGTCGTCGGCTCAACCAGTTGATGCTTGCCGTCCTTCAGCCCCTTCAGCAGGCGGTCGGCGCGCTCGGGCTGCTCGGTGGTGCGCTTGACGACGCCGCGAACCAGGAAGAATTGAGGATCGTGACTGCGGTGCAGTTCGGTATGGACGGCTTTCACTCAACACTCCGTGGTCGCATGCTTCATCGGTGCCCGAAGATGTCTAGATCTCTGCGGCGGCCAGATGCAAGCAAGAAGAATGCCGCCTTCGCGCCGCCGCCCTGCGTCAAGAGCAGAACACCTTTGACGAGCCTAGCAGCGCCCGCGCTGGAGACAGTGCTCGCGACCCTGCTGATCAGTGCGGAAGGATTCGATGAAGCCGCCCTGGCGCTGGGTGACGAAGACGGTCTTGCCGTCGCTGCCGCCGAAGGCAAGGTTGGTCGGCTCCTTGCCCTTCAGCGCGATCTCGCGCTCGACCGCGCCATTGGGCTTCATCAACGCGATCGTCCCCTTGAGAATGCGCGCGACGTAGAGGCGGCCGGTGACATCGGTGCGCAGGCCGTCGATGGTGTCGGGCTGGAACGCCTTGACGAGCTTCGCGTCGGTAAGCTCGTTGCCGCGGATGGCGTACGACCAGACTTGCCCGTTGTTGGACTCACCGACATAGAGCGTGTTGCCGTCGGGGCTGAGATCGATGCCGTTGGTGGTGCCCATCGCACGCGGCGCCGACATGATTTGTCCCAGCACCGTGCCATCGGCGGCTTTCGCAATGCGCCAGACGTGGCCTTCCCGGCCCTTCCAGTTCGGATCGCTCGCATAGATCGTGCCGTCGCGGGCGATGGTGATGTCGTTGGGCTGGTTCATCTCGTCGGAGTGAAACCAGACACTAGGCTCTGTTGCGCCTTTCGCGATCGCAAAAATGTTGTGCTTCTTGTAGTCGGCGATGAACATCGTGCCATTACGATCGAAGCGGATGGCGTTGCCGACGCTGCCCTCGGGGAGCGTCGTGAAGGCCTCCGAAACCGCACCGCCCGCGGGCAATCGGCCGATGGTGCCGGGCTTGCCGAAATTGACGACGAAGAGGTTGCCATCGAGATCGGCGGCAGGCCCTTCGATGCCGAACGTATATTCGCTGGCCGGCGTCACCTGCACGCTTTCGAACAGCTTCGTCTCCGCTGCGGCGAGCGGCGTGGCGACGACGAGCAGGATGCTACTGCACAGGCACCAGAAATTCCTGCCGGATGAAATAGCCATCGTCGTCGCTGCACTCGCCATTCAAATAAGGATCGGCCGGCCGGAAGAAGCGGCTGAAGCCGGGTTTGTCTACAGCGTTCCTTTGTGTCACGACAACGACCTTGGCGGCCGGTATTTCGCCGCATTCCTTGTTCGCCTTGCCATAAAACTTGCGTTGCGGCAGGCCGAGCTTGATGCGCATCGGCGTGCCCGGAACCATCTTCGCAACGAACAGATCAACGGTGTTAAGCAGCGCCGCATAACCGGGTTCGGTCTTCGGCAGGCTCTCGCCGCCCGGCGGCATCAGCTTCTCCGCGCCAATGCCGCGCAGCCGCGTGCGCAGCTTGCCGGATTCCGGATCGCCCGGATAGATCCAGCCATCCTGCGACAGCATGAAACGGAGCACGGTCGCGTCCTTGTCGGCATCCGACTGCCCCGCCTTCAGACCGAAATCGGAATGGCAGCCGACGCAATGCTTTTCGACGAAGTTTTTGCGCAGCGTGGTCAGCCGGATCTTGTTTTGCGCATCCCTGGCGACGAGGGCGGCGATCTGGTCGATCAGCGCCTGGCTGCGCGTGTCGCAGGGCAGCGGCGGCGGTGGATCGCCCGCGGCGCGATCGATGCGGATGATCGTCTGGTTCTTGTCCTCGACCAGCCAGATCGCACCGTCCTCTGCGACCGTCATGCCGACCGGCGCGCCTTGCGGCCGCGCACCGTTGACGCGGTGCCAGCCGGCGATCAACTCCTCGAACGGCGCGGCGCCAACATCGCCGGCGTCGGTCTGAAAATTGTGGGTCGGATCGGCCGCACAACTCACGTGGTAGCGCACGGGCGCCGGCGCGGGCTTCGGGAAACCGTGGTCGTCGACGTCATAGATGAGGACGCGGCCGCCGGTCGGGCGATAACCATGCAGGCCGACCAGCAGCTTGCCTTCGAGCTCCGGAAACTTGGCGCCGTGATAATACAGCATCGCGAGCGGCGCACCGTGCGGCGGCAGCAGCGAGAACGGTGCCTTGTAGAGCGCGTTCGCGGTGCAAAGGGACTTGTAAACGCCGGATTGCAGCACGAGCCTGAACTCGGGACTCGGCGTCGACAGATCAAAACAATAGGGCCAGCCATAGTGCCTGCCCTGCTCGATCGCATTGATCTCCTCGTTCGGCTTGAAGATATCGGGCAGATCGCGGCCGTTCTCGCCTTGCAGGAAGGCGTAGCCGGCGTCGGGAAAGTTCGGATGCAGCGCCAGCGCCATCGAATTGCGCAAGCCCCGCGCGTAAACCGTGTGCGGCGGATCGGGATCGTTCGGCTTCAACGCCGGGAAGACGCCGCTTGCAGGCGGCGTGAACAGCCAGATCGCAGCCATGGCGGAAGGCCCTTCAGCTGCCGCGCAAGGTCTCGTGATCGGCGCCGGCGTGATGCAGTCGTCGCTGTGGGCGCCGACATTGACGAACAGCCGCCCGTTGCGATCGAACACGAACTGCTTGAGCGGGTGCGCGCTCTCGTCGAGCCTGGTGCCGTCGGGCAGCGTGATGCGGCGGCCCGGCATATGACGGATGATGGTCTCGACCGTGCCGCGCGGGTTGTCCGCGAGCGGATCGAAGCGGAAGATGGTCTCGGCGGTCGAAGCGTAGAGCTTCTTGTCCGGGCCGATCACGAGGCCGAACGGATATTCGACCCCGGTCAGGAGCTCCTTGAACCGCTGGCCGCTGGCGGCATGGGGGTCGAGCAGCAGCAGCCGGCCGTCGGCATGGCCCCAGCCGCCCATGTCGGCGACCACGAACAAGTCATGGCCGGGCACCTGGATGATCGACCGCGGAAATTTCAGATGGTCCTCCTCGCTGGCGACGAGGCCCGCGCAAAAGCCGGCCTTCATGTCGATCTGGACCTTGGGAAAGGCGAGATCGTCACTGCCGCAGGTCTCCGATCCCACCGCGTAGCCGCTTTTCCTCACGGGATCGGACGCGGCCAGTGAGCCAAAGCCGAGCAGGACCGCCGCGAAGGCGACGATACCTACGCGCAAGCTTCGGCGTCCAACCTGAAATGTGAGATGATTCACGGCGGCCCCCCGGGACTTTCGTCGCAGGTTGTTCCATGCTCGCCAGGCGCCGTCCAGTTGAACATCACCCGCCTGTGATCAAACCCGCAAGGCGCGTGGTGCCGACCAATCTCCGTAGATTCCCTTACCGGGCTTGGCCCGAATATTTTTCGTATCTTTCGGGTGGTATCGATATGCCGCCCAAATCGCTTTCCAGAGGAGGCGTGTATGCTTCAGATGTATTTCCACTGCTCGAATGCCGAAGGCACGCTGATCGATCACTACGGCACGGCAGTCGCCAACCTGACCGAGGCGCGCGACCGCGCTGCCCAGATCATGCGCTCGATGATCCAGACGCCGGGCGCCGAGGATTGGCGTGATTGGGTGATCCATATCAGCGACGACGACGGCGAGGAGATCTTCGAGCTCCCTTTCACCGCCATGCTCGGCAAGCCGCATTGAGGTGATGCTATGCTGTTCGCGTCCTTGACCCTGTTCCGCCAGCCCTTTGCCTTCGTCACCACCAAATGGCAGAAGCTGGTGCGGATCGCAGGCAACCCCTATCGCCCCGAGCTCCACTACATGCGCGGCCCTGGCCCGAAATGGCACGCCAAGTATCAGGCCAGCCGGCTGAACCGCGGGCTGTGAGCGTAGCCCGCTCCATCTCCCCTACTTCCCCGTAAATTTCGCCTTGCGCTTCTCGACGAAGGCCTTGCGGCCTTCGATGGCATCGGCGCTTGTGCGGATCGTGGCTTGGAGCTCGATCTCGCGGCGGAACTGCGCCTCGTAGCTGGTGTACTCGCTCTCCTCGACCAGGGCGCGCGTCGCGACCAGCGCGCGGGTCGGGCCATCGGCCAGACGGCGCGCCAGCGTCAACGCCTGCTCCATCAGCTTCTCGTCGTCGACGACCTGCCGCACCAGGCCGATCTCCTGCGCGCGCTCGGCCGTGAGCGGTTCGTTCAAGAGCATCAGTTCGAGCGCGCGCTGCCGGCCGACCAACCGCGGCAGCAGCCAGGTCGAGCCGAGGTCAGGCACCAGCGCGATGCGGCTAAAGACTTGAATAAAATTAGCTGACCGCGCCGCAACAATCATGTCGCCGGCCATCGCCAGACTGAAGCCGCCCCCGGCCGCGACGCCGTTGACGGCAACGACGACAGGCACGCGGCATTCGCGCAACGCCTTGAAGGCCGGCCAGTAAAAGCGCATCACGCCGGCCGCGAGGTCCTCGCCCAGCGCTCCGGCTGCCTTCAAATTCTGCCCTGAGCAAAAGCCGCGCCCCTCACCGGTGAGGATCAAGGCGCGGACGCCTTCGTCCCGGGTCATCTGGGCAACCCCAGCGGCAAGCGCGCCGAGCAGGTCCGGCGTCATCGCGTTCAGGCTTGCCGGCTCGTCGAGCGTCAAGATCCCGACGGTACCATCCCGCGCCTGTTTCACACCTGCCATGTCCCGTCTCCCTTTCGATGTTCTCGTTGCCGGCAATGTGCCATTCTTCGCGCGCTCCGCCAATTGCGGAGCTCCAACGTCAGCGCAACGAAGCCAAGCCAGAGCTCAAGACGAATGCCTCACCAGTTCAGCCTCAATCAAACCGTCCGCAAACCCGCCGTGAAATCCAAGGGGGGCATCGTCGCTTCGCAATCGCGGCGAGCGGCCGAGGTGGGAGCGCAGGTGCTGGCAGCGGGCGGCGATTGCGTCGACGCGGTCGTGGCGACCACCTTTGCGCTGAATGTTCTGGAGCCCTGGAACAGCGGCATCGGTGGCGGCGGCGTGATGGTGCTCTACCGCGCCAAGGAAAATCGTTACGAGGTGATCGACTACGGCATGAGCGCGCCGCAGAGCATCCGTGCAGCCGATTACCCCATCACCGGAGACCGGGTCGCTTCCGACCTGTTTCCGTGGCCGCGGGTGAAGGACGATCGCAACGTTCACGGTCCCGGCGCGATCGCCGTGCCAGGTGTCGTCGCCGGCATGGAGGAGGCGCACCGTCGACACGCCAGGATGTCGTGGAAAGACCTCGTTGCTCCGGCGGTGGCGCTCGCCGGCGAGGGCCTGCTGGTGGACTGGTGGACCACACAGACGATCGCCGGTTCGGCGGCGGATCTGCGGCGCTACCCCGCGAGCGCGGCTGCATTTCTGAGGGACGGCCTGCCCCCGAGCCCGCCCTGGAGCATCGAAGCCGAGACACGGCTGCCGCAGGAAACTTTGAAGGCGACACTCTCGCACCTCGCCGAAGCCGGTCCGCGCGACTTCTATCAGGGCGATCTGGCCAGGAGCATCGCATCCGACGTCAAGGCGGACGGCGGCTCGCTGTCGGTCGAGGATCTCGCCGCATTCCGCAGCCACTTGCGCGAGCCGCTGGCGATCCCCTATCGCGACGGCAAGGTTTTTGCGACGCCGGAACTCACAGCCGGGCCGACCATGGCGCATGCGCTGCGCCTGTTGCAGCAGGGCCTGAAGCCGGCGAGCGCGCCGGATGCGGCCGCCTATGTCGAATATGCGCTCGCCTTGCAGGCGGCCTTCCGCGAGCGGCTCAAGGATATGGGCGATGCCGACGGCAAGCGCTCGCTCGGCGCCGAATATCTGGCGCCGGCCTGCACCACGCATTTCTCCGTGGTCGACCGAGACGGCAACATCGCCGCGGTGACGCAGACGCTGCTCTCATCGTTCGGCTCGAAATATGTGACGCCGCACACCGGCATTCCCATGAATAACGGCATCATGTGGTTCGACCCGACACCCGGCACCACCAACTCGCTCGCGCCCGGCAAGCGCTGCCTCTGCAACTATACGCCTGTCATAGCCGAGACCAGGGACGGCAAGCGCCTCGCGGTCGGCGCCTCCGGTGGCCGTCGCATCCTGCCGTCGGTGATGCAGCTCGTGTCCTTTGCGATGGATTTCAGCATGGACCTCGATGCCGCCATCCATCAGCCCCGCATCGATTGCAGCGAAGGCGCGATCGTGCTCGGCGACACACGGCTGCCGGCCGATGCACGCAAGGCGCTTGCCGCGCGCTTCGACTACAAGGAAGCGCCGGTGCAGACCTTGCCGCAAAAGTTCGCTTGCCCGAGCGTGGTGATGCGCGACGGCGAGATCAATTCCGGCGCGGCCGAGATCTTCCAGCCCTGGGCCGACGCGGTGGCGGAGGGCTGAGCCTCTGTCAGACAAGAACGCGAGTTGGCGACAACGACGTGTGGACAGATGCATCGCTGCGCTAGCACGCGTTGAGTCAAAGCGTGCTCGTGCATCTCCGCGAGCGTCACGACTCCTCCACATTTGCCGGGAACTTAGCTGCGCGCCGTCCGTTCGTTGAACGGACAAGTGCACTGACCCCCGTGGAGGACATGATGAAGAAACTCGCGCTCGCCGCATCGCTGATCGTTGCAGCCGGCCTTACGCTTACCAATCCGGCGCTGGCCAAGGGCGGTCATGGGCACGGTCACGGTCATGGCCACGCGATGGGCCATCATCACCACGGCACGCCGCCCGGATGGTCGCATGGCCGCAAGGTCGGCTGGCGCGGTCACGGGTGCCCGCCCGGCCTGTGGAAGCAGGGCCGCTGCTGACATTCATCTGCAAATCATCCAAGGCGCCGCTTCCTGATGAAGCGGCGCCTTCTTCAAATCCCGAGCCGGTCGCGCACGCGGCCCGCAATCACGGCCGTTGTCACGCCGATCGGCCAGAACGCATGCATCGCGATCGGCTTGATGCCGGTGACGGGCATGTCGATCTCGGCCTTGGCTCCGCCGATCAACCGGCGTGCGAGCTGCGCCCCCATCGCGGTCGAGAGCGCGACGCCGCGGCCGTTGCAGCCGAGCGAGATCAGGATGTTCTCCGCAGGCTCATGCACATGCGGATAATGGTCCTTGGTGATGGCGAGGCGGCTGTTCCAGCCATGGGTCCAGGCCACGCCCTTGAGCTGTGGCCACAGCCGCTCCGCGTAGCGAATGAGATACGCGACGTCGTTCGGCGAATTGATCCAGCGCATCGGGCCGCGGCCGCCCATCAGCAGGCGGTTCTGCTGATCGATGCGGTAATAGACGGTGATGTGGCCACTCTCGTAGAGCACCGGACGCGTCGGCATGATCGAGTGAGCGACCTCGTCGGAGAGCGACGCGGTGGCAGCGATCGAGGAGAACACCGGCACGATGGTGCGGCGGAGCGACGGCCAGAGGTCGTCGGTGAAACCGTTGGTGGCGAGCAACACCTTGTCGGCATGCACGACGGTGCGCGGCGTCTCGATGCGCCAGCGACTGCCGTCGCGACGGAGCGATAGCGCCGGCGTCTCGCCATGGACTTTCGCGCCTGCGGAGATTGCCGCGCGCGCGAGGCCTCGTGCGTAGCTGAGCGGATGCAGGTCGCCGCCACGGGTGTCGAGCATGGCGCCGATGTAGCGATCCGTGCCGGTCATTTCGCGCAGCTGCTCGCGGTTCAAATACGACACCGGCATGCCGCGTCGTATACATTGCTGCGCGGTCTTTTCGATCGCGGCGGCGCTGGCCTCGTTGTAGGCCGCGCGCAGCGTGCCGTTCTGCCGCGCTTCGCAGGGGATCTGGTAGCGGCGGATCAGGTCGTGTGTGAAACTGGTCGTGCCGTAGGAGAACTCGATCATGCGGCGGCCGAGCTCAGCGCCGAAATCGGCCTCGATCTGATCGGGATCGTGCTTCAAGCCGGGATTGGTGTGTCCGCCATTGTTGCCCGACGCGCCCCAGCCCGGCTCCTGCGCCTCCAGCACCAGCGCCTCGACGCCCTGCTCCGCCAGATGCAGCGCCGTGGAAAGCCCCGTATAGCCGCCGCCGACGATCGCGACGGAAACGCTCCTGTCGGTATCGAGCGGCGGCGTGGCCACTGGGGCAACGGCGGTGTCGGCGTAGAGCGAGGGCGGCAGAGGCAGGCGCGTCATTATGAGAGTCCGGTCAGAGCGGATGCAGGACACGGCGCAAAAAGTCCTGCGTACGCGGATGCTGGGGTTGGTTGAGCAGCGTTTTGGCAGGCCCCTGCTCGACGATGATTCCGCCGTCGATGAACAGCACGCGGTCGGCCACGTCGCGGGCAAAGCCCATCTCGTGGGTGACGACGACCATGGTCATGCCGTCGTCAGCCAGCTTGCGCATCACGCCGAGGACATCGCCGACGAGTTCCGGATCGAGCGCCGAGGTCGGCTCGTCGAACAGGATCGCCTTGGGTTGCATGGCGAGCGCACGCGCGATCGCGACGCGCTGCTGCTGGCCGCCGGAAAGCTGGGGCGGATGCGCGTCGGCTTTTTCCGCGAGGCCCACTTGGGCAAGCAGCGCGCGGCCGCGCTCTAGCACCTGGGCACGCGGCTCCTTCTTCACAAAGAGCGGCCCTTCGACAACGTTCTCGAGCACCGTCCGATGCGGAAACAAGTTGAACCGCTGGAATACCATCGAGACCTGGGTGCGGACTTTCACGATCGAGGCCGCATCGCGGTCGACCTTCAGGCCTTCGACGTTGATCTCGCCGCGGTCGTAGCTTTCGAGCCCGTTGATACAGCGCAGGATGGTCGACTTGCCCGAACCCGAAGGCCCGATGATGCAGACCACTTCGCCCTTCTGCACGGACGCCGTGATGCCCTTGAGCACCTCGTTCTGGCCAAAACTCTTGTGGACGTCGTTGAGCTCGATCATTTCTTGCCCGCCCGCTTCTCGAAGTGACGGACCAGCAGGATCAGCGGGATGCTCATGGTGAGATACATCAGCGCCACCATCGTGAACACGTTGGTGTTCTTGAAGGTCGAGGACGCGATGAGCTTGCCCTGAAGAGCGAGCTCGGCGACCGTGATGGTGGACGCCTGCGAGGAATCCTTCAGCATCATGATCATGACGTTGCCGTAGGGCGGCAGCACGATGCGCACGGCCTGCGGCAGTATCACGCGGCGCATGGTCAGCCACCAGCCCATGCCGATCGACTGCGCCGCTTCGATCTGGCCCTTGTCGATGGCCTCGATGCCGGCGCGGAAGTTTTCGGCCTGATAGGCCGAATAGGCGATGCCGAGCCCGAGGATCGCGGCCTGCAACGCGGAGAGTGTGACTCCGAGATCGGGCATCACGAAGTAGAGATAGAACAACAGCACGATGATCGGGATGCCGCGGATCACGTTGATCAGGCTGGCGCTGAGCATCGACAGCGCCTTGATGCCGGAGACCCGCATCATCGCCCAGATCAGGCCGAGCACCGTCGAGAGCAGCAGCGAGCCGATGGTGACGACGATCGTCAGCGCGACGCCGCTCATCAGGATCGGGAAGAACTCGACGGCGTCGTGCCAGAAGCCTTTCATCGGAAAGCTTTCGATCAGCCTCTATCAGCCCTGTGCCTTCAGGCCCCATTTGTCGAGGATCTTGTCGATGGTGCCGTTGGCTTTCAGCTTCGCAAGCGAGGCATTGATCTTGGCGAGCAGCGCGGCCTCGCCCTTGCGGACGCCGATGCCGACCGAGCCGACGGTGACGGGCTTGTAGCCGTCGACGAGCCGCACCTCGGGGAAGCCGCCCTGCTTCAGATTATAGGCCAGGATCGGATAGTCGGCGTAGCCGGCCTTGAGGCGGCCGGTGTTCACGTCGCGCAGGATGTCGGGGATGGTGTCGTAGGCCTTGACCTCGGCGAACAGGCCGGACTTCTTCAGCGCATCGACGAAGGCGGTGCCGACCTGGGCGCCGACCGTCTCACCCTTCAGATCGTCCTGCGTGGCATAGGCCTTGGTGTCGGCCTTCGGCACGACCAGGCCTTCGCCATAGGTGTAGATCGGGTCAGAGAAGTCGACGACCTCCTTGCGCGGCGCCGTGATGAACATCGCAGCCGCGATGATGTCGATCTTGCTCGAGGTCAGTGACGGGATCAGTGCCGAGAACTGCATGGGTTCGATCTGCACGTTGAAGCCGGCATCCTTGCCGATCTCAGTGACGAGATCGACCATGATGCCCTGGATCGTGTTGGTCTTGGTGTCGAGGAAGGTGAAGGGGATGCCCGTCGGCGTCGAGCCGACCTTCAGCACCTGCTGCGCCGATGCCGGCGTCACCGCTGCAATTGCGAACGCCGCGACCGCGGCCAGACCAAAACGCTTCATCGCATCCCCCTTTGGGTCCGGCCAATGGCGGCGCTCGCACGTCGTGATCGCAGACGTTGCGGACCGAGCCGTTTCGGCCTATTTTCACCAATATGAAAATTTGGTCACACTTTCGCGGATGACGCAAGCGGTTTTCATGCACATGAAGGAAGCGGTTTGACGTGAGTGGTGGCAAAAGAATGCGCAAACCGGCCGCCGCGAAGCCGGTGAAAAAGGCAAAGGCCATCGCGAAGCCGACGGAGCCTGCCATGGACGTCGCGGTCGGCCGTCGCATCCGCGACCTCCGCCGCGTCAGGCAATTCTCGCTCGAGACGGTCGCTGCGCGCACAGATCTGTCGATCGGCTTCCTCAGCCAGATCGAGCGCGGCCTGTCGTCGCCGTCACTGCGCGTGCTGGCCACGCTCGCCGACGTGCTCGGCGTCGGCATCGCTGCGTTGTTCGGCGCAAGCCCGAGCGCCGACGGCGCATCCGATCAGGTCGTCACGCGCGGGCTGCAGCGGCCGGAACTGAAACTCTGGCGCACCGGCGTGTCGAAGCAATTGCTGAGCCCTGCGAGTGCCGACAACAAGCTCAATCTGTTCCTCGTGCATCTGGAGCCCGGCGGCTCGACGGGCGACGAGCTCTACACCCATGACGGCGAAGAGGCTGGCCTGGTGCTCGAAGGCGAGATGATGCTGACGGTGGACAACGAGACGTGGTCGCTGAAGACGGGCGACAGCTTTCGCTTTGCGAGCCGCCGGCCGCACCGGTTTTCTAACCCGGCGCAGGATGCGAAGGCCGTGGTGCTGTGGGTGAATTGCGTGACGGGGGCGGGGTAGCGCGCATCGCTTTGGTGTGCTGAGATATCTCAACCGCGTCAGTCTGAAAGAAGCTCCGATGGACGACTTTATTATTGCGGCCATCCACCAGCGATTAAGAACTAAACTCACTGATCTTGGCGAAGCTTCACGCCCGAGATTGACACGTAGCAACCCTGTTGATGTCGCATCCGACGAACAGCGCCTCGGATTCTCGTTTCCGCCCCTCATGAAACGGATTTACGCGGAGATTGGCAACGGTGGTTTCGGGCCGGGATACGGTCTAATCGGATTCACCAACGGGGCGCCGGACGATACCGGCAAAACCGGCCCCGCCATTTACGAGCAATTCCAGGGCGACTGTGCCGACGAGGCGAATTGGAAATGGCCTTCGGGACTTTTGCCTGTCTGCCATTGGGGATGCGCGATCCTATCCTGCGTGGATTGTGCAGATGAAAATTTCCGGATGCGCATATTCGATCCCAATGTCTATGACGGCTCCGATTGGAGAGATGCCTTCTTCGACGAGGCTCCCAGCTTCGCACATTGGATACGAGCTTGGGCCTCGGGCACCGATCTTTGGAAGGCGATGTACGGCAACGAGGGACCCGTCACCAGGTTTCTCGCTGACCGTAAATCAACGCGCTGAAGCCAATTACCCAAACCGGTGCGCGTACCGCTCCACCGTCAGCGCACTCACATCCACCTCCGGCTTCTTGCCCGACAGCATATCCGCGAGCACGCGCCCCGAACCGCAGGACATGGTCCAGCCGAGCGTGCCGTGGCCGGTGTTGAGGTGAAGATTGGCATATTGCGTGGGGCCGATCACGGGCGGGCCGTCCGGCGTCATCGGGCGCAGGCCGCTCCAGAACGTCGCCTTGGAGAGATCGCCGCCGCGCGGGAACAGATCGGTCAGGGAGTGATCGAGCGTGGCGCGGCGGGCATCGTACAGCTTGGTCGAGAAGCCCGAGATCTCGGCGGTGCCGCCGACGCGGATGCGATTGCCGAGGCGCGTGATCGCAACCTTGTAGCTCTCGTCCATCACGGTGGATTCCGGCGCGCCGGAGGCGTCCTTGATCGGCACCGTGATCGAATAGCCCTTCACCGGATAGACCGGCAACGAAATGCCGAGCGGCGCAACGAGCCGCGACGACCAGCTTCCGAGCGCGAGCACGTAAGCGTCGGCTTGCAACATCCCGGCGCTGGTTGCGACACCGCTGACGCGCGTGCCATCGGTGACGATACGGTCGATGCCGGTGTTGAACAGGAAGCGCACGCCGAGCGCTTCGGCATGCTTGGCCAGCGCCTGCGTGAACATGTGGCAGTCGCCGGTCTCGTCCTGCGGCAGTCGAAGCCCGCCGGCGAGCTTTTCCTTGACGCCGGCAAGCGCCGGCTCGACCGCGATGCAGCCCTCGCGGCTCAGCACTTCGAAAGGAACGCCATATTGCTTGAGCACGGCGATATCTTCGCCGGTGCCATCGAGCTGCGCCTGGTAGCGGAACAGCTGCAGCGTGCCCTGCGAGCGCTCGTCATATTGAATGCCGATGTCGCGGCGCAGATCGCGCAGGCAATCGCGGCTGTATTCCGCGATCGGGATCATCCGGCTCTTGTTGACCGCATAGCGTGCGCTGGTGCAATTGCGCAGCATCTTGAGCAACCAGACCCACATCACAGGATCGAGCTTCGGCCGGATCACCAGCGGACCGTGCTTCATCAAGAGCCACTTGACCGCCTTCACCGGCACGCCGGGGCCGGCCCATGGCGAGGAATAGCCGGGCGACACTTCGCCGGCATTGGCAAAAGAGGTCTCGAGCGCCGGTTCGGGTTGACGGTCGACGACCGTCACTTCGTGGCCGGCACGGGCGAGGTAGTAGGCAGAGGTGACACCGATGACACCGCTGCCGAGGATCAGAACTTTCACGCTTGGTCAAACTCCCGCGGCATCACGCTCGCCGCTGCAAGGAAACAACTCGCAACGGCGAGAGCAATTATCAGGCCACCCGCTTGATGGCGTCGCCCAGGATCGACACGATGTCGTCGATGTGGCTCTTCTCGACGATGAGAGGCGGCGACAGCGCGAAGCTATCGCCGCTCATGCGGAAGTACAGACCGCGATTGAAGCAGTCGACCATGACGTCGTAACCACGCGCACCGACCGTGCCGTCACGCGACGACAGCTCGACCGCGCCCATCAGGCCGCAATTGCGGATGTCGACGACGTTGGGCAGGCCCTTCAGCGAATGCAGCGCATCGCGCCAGTATTCGGCGATCGAGGCACCGCGCGTGAGCAAGCCCTCGTCCTTGTAGATGTCGAGCGTCGCAATACCCGCGGCGCAGGCGGTCGGATGCGCGGAATAAGTGTAGCCGTGGAACAGCTCCATCTGGTTCTCGGGGCCGACCATCATGCCGTCGTGAATCTTGCGGCTGGCGAACACCGCGCCGCAGGGAATGGTGCCGTTGGTGATGCCCTTGGCCGTCGTCATCAGGTCCGGCGTAACGCCGAAGAAATTGGCGGCGAACGGCGTGCCGAGACGGCCGAAGCCGGTGATGACCTCGTCGAAGATCAGGAGGATGCCGTGCTTGTCGCAGATCTCGCGCAGGCGCTGCAGATAGCCCTTCGGCGGCGGCAGCACCGCGGTCGAACCAGGCACCGGCTCGACGATGACGGCGGCGATGGTCTCGGCGCCATGCAAGGCCACCAGACGCTCGAGATCGTCGGCAAGCTCGGCGCCATGCTCGGGCTGATCCTTGGCGAAGGCGTTGCGGGTAAGGTCATGGGTATGGCGGATGTGATCGACGCCCGGCAGCAGCGTGGCGAAGGCGCGACGGTTGGCGACCATGCCGCCGACCGACGTGCCGCCGAAGCCGACACCATGATAGCCGCGCTCGCGGCCGATCAGGCGGGTGCGGCTCGACTGGCCGTTGGCACGATGATAGGCGAGCGCGATCTTCAACGCGGTGTCGACCGATTCAGAGCCGGAGTTGGTGAAGAAGATGCGATCGAGGCCCTTCGGCGCGATCTCGGCGAGACGCTCGGCGAAGTCGAACGCCAGCGGATGGCCCATCTGAAAGGTCGGCGCGAAGTCCAGCGTCATCAGCTGCCGCTCGACCGCGGCCGCGATCTGCTTGCGGCCGTGGCCGGCATTGACGCACCAGAGGCCGGCGGAGCCGTCGATCACCTTGCGGCCGTCGACGGTGGTGTAGTGCATGCCCTCGGCCGAGGAGAACAGGCGCGGCGCCTTCTTGAACTGACGGTTGGCCGTGAACGGCATCCAGAACGAGTCGGTCTTGATAGTGTTCGGAATCTGATGAAGGGTCACGGGCCACGCTCCTTTGCTGACCATATAGCAGAGGCACGGCTTCCAAAGCGCAACAAGTCCTTTTCTGACGACCTGCAAGCCATTGATTTAACTGGGGCTGCAGGTCCATATTTGCGCGATCCGCAACACCTGCAACAGGGATTTGGGCATGAGCGTCGACATCGGTGGACGGCTGCGATTCATCCGGGCGCGCCAGAAGCTGTCGCAGCGGGAACTCGCCAAGCGCTCCGGCGTCACCAATTCGACGATTTCGCTGATCGAATCCAACCAGATGAACCCGTCGGTCGGCGCGCTCAAGCGCATCCTCGACGGCATCCCGATGGGGCTTGCCGAGTTCTTTGCGCTCGAGCCGGAGACGCGGCGCAAGATCTTCTATCGCTCGGAGGAGCTGACCGAGGTCGGCAAGAAGCCGATCTCGTATCGGCAAGTCGGCGACAATCTGTTCGGCCGCAGCCTGCAGATCTTGAAAGAGCGCTACGAGCCCGGCAGCGACACCGGGCGCGTTCACCTCGTGCACGACGGCGAGGAAGGCGGCATCGTGATTTCAGGAAAACTCGAAGTCACAGTCGAGGACGAGCGCCGCATTCTCAATCCAGGCGACGCCTATTATTTCGAGAGCCGCCGCCCGCATCGCTTCCGCTGCGTCGGCGGCAAGCCGTGCGAAGTGATCTCGGCCTGCACGCCGCCGACATTCTGACGCTCGTCGGAGCGAGAATCTCCCCCGCCCTCTTTGCCTCAGCCTTGCGTCAACAACTCCTCGATCCTGATCGGGAAACGACGTACCCGCACGCCGGTCGCATGCCAGACGGCATTGGCGACCGCGCCGGCGCTGCCGGTGATGCCGATCTCACCGACGCCCTTGATGCCGAGCGCATTGACGTGCGGATCGTGCTCCTCGACCGTGATGACGTCGAGCGGCGGCACATCGGCATTCACCGGGATATGGTACTCACCGAGATTGGCATTCATGATCCTCCCGCTGCGGCGGTCGGTGACGGCCTCCTCATGCAGCGCAAAGGACATACCCCAGATCATGCCGCCGAACAGCTGGCTCTTCACCAGATGCGGGTTGACGATGCGCCCCGCGGCGAAGGCGCCGACCATGCGGGTGACGCGGATCTGGCCGAGCTCGGGATCGACCTTCACCTCCGCAAACACCGCACCATGGGCGTGCATCGCATACT
This sequence comes from Bradyrhizobium ganzhouense, assembly GCF_049949285.1. Taxonomy (NCBI): domain Bacteria; kingdom Pseudomonadati; phylum Pseudomonadota; class Alphaproteobacteria; order Hyphomicrobiales; family Nitrobacteraceae; genus Bradyrhizobium; species Bradyrhizobium ganzhouense. The sequence continues at coordinate 2,164,178 of NZ_CP181318.1, read as the reverse complement.
CTTCCATGGCCGCCGGATTCGGCGCGCCGGTGCCGCGGGCCTCGACCTCGGCGACACCAGCACGCGCGAGGATCTCGGTGTAGCTCTCGCTGCGGCTCTCGTCGTCGCGCCGGATCAGTTGGCCATCGCGCGCGATCACGCCGGCATTGCCGGCACCGAACAGCGGCGAGCGCTCGTCATTGGTGGCGAGATCGGCGAGTTTTGCGATCACGGCCGCACCCGCGCTGTGGATCGCAGCGCCAGCGGTTGCCGTGTGCGCCGAGCCTCCGGCGATGCCGGCATCGGGCAGGTCGGACGTTCCGGCCTTGAACGTGACGCGATCGATATCGAGCCCGACGGCATCGGCCGCGATCTGGGCCAGCGCCGTCCAGGCGCCCTGCCCCATGTCGTGCGCGCCGATCTCCATCGCGCCGGTGCCGTCACGGCGGATCGCGGCGCGCGCTTGCGCCTGAAACATCAGCGCCGGGAACGTGGCGGTGCCCATACCCCAGCCGACGAGCAAGCCGGAATCGTCGCGCATCTGCCGCGGCTGGAGCGAGCGCTTCGCCCAACCGAAGCGCGCCGCGCCCTGATCGTAACAGGCGCGCAGCGCTTTGGACGAGAACGGCTTGCCGGTGATCGGCTCGACCTCGGCGTAATTCTTCAGCCGGAAGTCCAGCGGATCCATGCCGCAAGCCCAGGCCATCTCGTCGATCGCGCTTTCCAGCGCAATCGAGCCGGTCGCCTCACCTGGCGCGCGCATGAACAACGGCGTGCCGGTATTGACGCGCACGGCATCGTGCGACGTGCGGATCGCGGGCGCCGCATAGAGCGTGTGCGACGCATCGGCGGCCGGTTCGTAGAAATCGTCGAACGTGCTCGACACGGTGCGCGCGTGGTGGTCGAGCGCGGTCAGGCGCCCCTCGCCGTCCGCACCGATGCGCAAGCGCTGACGCGTCGGCGCACGATGGCCAACCGGGCCATACATCTGCTCACGGCGCAACACGAGCTTGACCGGTCTGCCGACCAGCTTTGCGGCCATCAGGCCGAGCACGGGAGGACCGGCCATGAGCCCCTTGGAGCCAAAGCCGCCGCCGAGGAACGGGCTGCGGATGTGAATCTTGTCATGCGCGATGCCGAACAATTCGGCGACGCGCGCGAGCGACAGCATGAGACCCTGGGTCGGCATATCGATCTGCACACTGTCACCATCCCAGTGAGCGACGATCGCGTGCGGTTCCATCGCGTTGTGATATTGCGGCGGCGTCTCGTAGACTGCCTCGATCTGCTTGTCGGCCGCGGCAAGGCCAGCCTCGACATCGCCGCGATGATTCTCGGTGGGACCGCCGACGCCGACGACGGGCGGCACGAAACTCTCGCCGGCATCGAGACCGACGAGGGCGGGCAGCACATCGTAACGCGGTGCCAGCAGTACCGCGCCTTCCGTCGCCGCCTCGAGGGTCTCGGCGATCACGACAGCGATGGGCTGGTTGGCGTAGCGGACCTCGTTGCTCTGCAACACTTCCATCCGGTACACGAACGGATTGGTCTTGATCTCCGGATCGATCGCGAGCTGTGGCTTGTGGTCCGGCGTCATGACGTCGATAACGCCGGGATGACGCTTGGCCGCCGCGACATCGAGCGAGGTCACGCGGCCATGCGCAATGCTGGACACGGCCATCACCGCAAACAGCATGCCGGGCGGGTGGTTGTCGGCGGCGTAGGTCGCCTGCCCCCTGACCTTGAGCACTCCGTCGCGGCGGGTCAGCGGCTGGCCGATGCTCGACCCGTGGCGGAGATGGGCGGGAGCGCTGGTGAGATTAAGCTCAGGCATGGATGGCTCCAGACGTCGAAGCAAAGGGAGAAGCCGGCAGCGCGGGGATACGCGCGGGCGTACCGGCAGCGGCAAGGGTCAGCGCGCGCACGACGATGCGGCGTGCGAGCTCGATCTTGTAGGCGTTGTCGCCGGACGGTTTTGCGTCGGCAAGCGCGCGCGAGGCGGCCTCCTGGAACGCGTCTGACGTTGGTGCGACGCCCCTGAGCACATCCTCCGCGGCGCGGGCACGCCAGGGTTTTGCGGCGACGCCGCCAAGCGCAAGCCGCGCCTCCGCGACCTTGCCGTTCTCGATCCGCAGCGCCGCCGCGGCCGAGACGATGGCGAACGCGTAGGACGTACGCTCGCGCACCTTGAGATAACGCGCATGCGCGGCAAAACCACGCGCCGCGGGCGGCAGACGCACCGCGACGATGAGGTCGCCCGGTTCCAGCGCCGACTCGCGCTCGGGCGCATTGCCCGGCAGGCGATGCAGTTCGTCGAGCGCGATCTCGCGACGACCGGCCCTGCCTTCGATCTCGACGATGGCGTCGAGTGCCACAAGCGGCACGCAGAAATCGGACGGATGCGTGGCGATGCAGTTCTCGCTCCAGCCAAGCACGGCGTGCGTCCGGTTCTCGCCGTCGCGGGCGTCGCAGCCGCTGCCGGCCTCGCGCTTGTTGCAGCGGCTGGCGGTGTCGTAGAAATATGCGCAACGCGTTCGCTGCAGCAGATTGCCGCCCACGGTCGCGGCGTTACGCAGTTGCGCCGACGCGCCGGAGAGGAGCGCTTCTGCCACGGCCGGGTAGAACTTTGCGAAGTTCGCGTCATGCGCGAGATCGGCGTTGCTGACCAGTGCGCCGATACGCAACGATCCGTCAGCGAGAGCCTCGATTTGATCAAGACCGTCGAGATGCGTGACGTCGACCAGTCGATCCGGGCGGCTGATATTGCCTTTCATCAAGTCAAGCAGATTGGTGCCGGCGGCAAGATAAGTGGCGCCCGGCTGGGCGGCCGCAGCAACGGCCTCGGCAACCGTGGCGGGCCTGACATAATCGAACTGTTTCATGCGGAGCGCCTCTGGTTGGATTCGTCGGCACCGGCCTGCGCCTCGAGCACGGCATCGACGATGCCGGCGTAAGCGCCGCAACGGCAGAGATTGCCGCTCATGCATTCGCGGATGCGTTCGGGATCGTTGCCGGCCTGGGCTTCCTGCATCATGCCGATGGCGCTCATGATCTGGCCGGGCGTGCAGAAGCCGCACTGGAATCCGTCATGGGCGATGAACGCGGCCTGGACCGGATGAAGCTGGTCACCGCGCGCAACACCCTCGATGGTGAGGATATCGGCGCCGTCATGGCTGATGGCGAGCGCGAGGCAGGAGTTGATGCGCTTGCCGTCGACGAGAATGGTGCAGGCCCCGCACTGGCCGCGGTCGCATCCCTTCTTGGTTCCGGTGAGATGGAGGCGCTCACGCAGGAGATCGAGCAGCGTAACGCGCGGATCGTCGAGGACGAAATCGCGCCGCGTGCCGTTCACGGTGAGGCTGATGGAGTGGTTCATACAAGGCTCCGATCAGATATGGACATGGCTCATCGCCCGGCGCGCCACCGCCGTGGCCGCCGTCGATATCGCACCGACCGGACGCGGGTCCGGGCCGGCACACGCGAAGATACGGAGGCTCCCTCCGCTTAACAAGGCCCGCCGAAAAATATTTGGAATTCGTCAAAAGCCCGTGCGCAGACAACGCAGTGCAGCCTTGCAAGGGTTCAATCTAACCAATTCGTGATCTACATTACCGGCATGGACGACCATACCGACCAGATCCGCAAGCCCCGCGCCGATGCCCTGCGCAATCGCGAGCGCGTGCTCGAGGCGGCCAAGGTCGTGTTCAACGCCGGCGGCCCGGAGGCCAGCCTGGAGGCCGTGGCCAAACGTGCGGGCGTCGGCATCGGCACGCTCTACCGGCATTTTCCGACGCGCGAGGATCTGTTCGAGGCGGTCTACCGGCGCGAAGTCGAGCAATTGAGCGAACTTGCCGAGCAATTGAAGAACGCAAAAGACCCGGTCGATGCGCTCAGGCGCTGGCTGCGTTCCAATGTCGAATTCGTCGCCACGAAAAAGGGCATGTCGGCGGCACTGGCGCTGACGTTCCAGAGCTCGTCGGAGCTCGCGGCCTTCTCGATGGACCGCCTGACCAAGGCAATCGGCTCGCTGCTCGACCGCGCGGTCGCGGCGGGCGAGATGCGCGGCGACGTCAGCCCGCATGACCTGCTCAGGGCCCTCGTCGGCATGTGCTACATGCACGACCAGCCTGGCTGGCAGTCCTCGGTGCTGCGGATGCTCGACGTGTTCGTCGATGGCCTGCGCGTCCAGCCCGGAGCAAAGGCCAAGTCACGCACCGCCGAGTCACGCACCGCCAAGCGCGCGAAGCCGGCGGTGAAACCGAAGCGATAGCGCGTCCGTATTTGCCAAGGTCGTGCTAGGATTAGCATCGCCGGGATTTCAACGCGGAGCCTGCCATGCGCATTGCCGCCTTGCTGGTCGTTCTTATTACCGCGTGCAGCCCCATCGCAGCACGCGCCGACGATATCGCGACAGCGCAAGGCGTGATCCGCGCCCAGGAACAAGCTTTTGCGCGCGACGATGCGGCTGCGGCCTATTCCCAGGCCGCGCCGGCGATCAGGGAAATCTTCCCCGCGCCTGACATCTTCATGTCCATGGTGCAGAAGGGCTACGCACCGGTCTATCGTCACAAGAGTTTTGAGTTCGGCGAGAGCAAGATCGAAGGCGGCTCCGTCGCCCAGCGCGTTCACATCATCGATGCCAACGGCGAGGCCTGGGAAGCGCTCTACACGCTCGAACAGCAGGCCGACGGAAGCTACAAGATCACCGGCTGCTCGCTGTTGAAGGCAGGACAGGCGGTTTAATCCGCTTCCAGACATAAAGACACCACGGTCGCGATGGCGCCCAACGTGATGGCCGTGTCGGCGATGTTGAAAATGGCGAACGACCAGGCGTGGTAGGAGAGGTGAACGAAGTCGATCACCGAGCCGATCCGCGCGCGGTCCAGCATATTGCCGAGCGCGCCGCCGATGATCAGTGCAAGTCCCGTTGCCAGGATCGGCTGGCCCGGCGCCACGCGGCGGAGCCACCAAGCCAGCAGTCCGCAGGCGAGAAGCGACAGGCCAACCAGCGGCCAGCGCTGCGCATCGTCGGCAAATCGCAGGAAGCTGAACGAGACGCCCTTGTTGTAGGACAGCACGAAGTCGATGGATGGCAATGCCGGGGACGACAGAATGAGCAGCGGACGCTCCGGCTCCAGCAGGTCGACGACGAGCTTTTTCGTGCCCTGATCGAGCAGCACGACAACAGCGATCAACCAGATCCAGCGGAACCTGACATCTGGCGCCGTCCTAGGTCGCAAAACCCGGACCCATCTTGACCGAATTCATCCGCGAGCGGATCAGCAGCGTCAACACGATGCCGACATTGAGGGCGTTCCACGCCACGCCGTTGGTGAACGCCGCCGCGTAGGAGCCGGTGGCATCGAAGATGATGCCGGACACCCAGCCGCCGAAGGACATGCCGAACACGGAGGCGAAGATCACGATGCCAACGCGGGTCGCCGCTTCGCTGGCCGGCATCGCCTCACGCACGATGATGGCGTAACTCGGCACGATGCCGCCCTGGAACAGGCCGAACATCGCGGAGATCAGATAGAGCGACGTGAGGCTGTCGAAGAACAGGTAAAACACCAGCGCAAAGCCCTGCGCCAATGCCCCGATCAGCAGAGTCGGAATGCCGCCGATCTTGTCCGCAAGATAGCCCGAGCCGATGCGGCTGACGATGCCGCAAGCCATCATCAGCGACAGCATCTCGGCGCCGCGCGCCACGCCATAACCGAGATCGCCGCAATAGGCGACGATATGCACCTGCGGCATTGCCATGGCGACGCAGCAGGAAATGCTGGCGATCGAGAGCAGCGCCGTCAGCGTGTTGGTCGAGAGTCTTAGATCGACGCGCGGCGGCGGCGCGTTGGCGTGATTGCGGACCTTGTCATCGCCCATCTGCACGCGCAGGACCAGAACCAGGATCGACATCAACACCACGCAGACGAGGGCGATGCCGACATGGGTGAAGCGCCAGCCGATCCGCTCAATGCCCGCATTGATGAGCGGGGGCCATATCGTGCCGGCGACGTAATTGCCACTCGCGACGATGGTCACGGCGAGGCCACGATAGCGCTCGAACCAGTGCGAGGCCTCTGCCATCAGCGGTGCGAAGGTCGCGGACGTGCCGAGCCCGATCAGGAAATAGGCCGCCACGAACTGCCAGAGCTGGGTCGACAGTCCCGCGAGCGTATTGGCGACGCCGAGGAACGCGATGCTGATCGCCATGGCCGGCACGATGCCGAACTTGTCGGTGATCTTGCCGGCAATCACGCCGCCGAGCCCGAAGCCGAACATCATCAGTGTGAAGGCCAGCGACACCGCGCCGCGTGTGGCGGCGAACTCGGCCTGCACGACCGGAATCACCACCACGACCGCCCACATGCCGACGCCGCCGATCGAGCCGATCACGAGTGCGAGCAAAAGCCGCACCCAAGCCTGACGGGAATCAGGGGTGAAGGAGGCTGGTCTGTGTGCTGGGTGATTTGGGGCGTGCACGGCGCGGAACATGTTCGCGGATCGCCTCGCGGTCAAGCATCGTGCCGCGATAATGGGCATGCGCGGTGCACTGCGGTAAGAAGAGCTTGGCGAAATCGCGCTTTGCCATTAGTTTGCAATCTGCGTGTGCAACAATGCCGCGCGGAGCATGCTGTCGGAATGTTGTTGCGATTGACGCGATCGATGCGGATCAGGGTGGGGCGCCTTATTGCGCTGGCCTATCTGTTCTGCGTGCTTGCGCCGGCGGCAAGCCTCGCCTGGGGCAATGGTCCAGCCCCGTGCTTTGGCGACGAAGCCCTGCTCGCCGACCTCGTGCCGGTGCATCATCAGATGTCAGCCAGCCACATGCATGGCGACGTGACGCATGACCACGCGGGGATGCATGCGCATCAGCAGGCTGCGGCGCAGGACATGCCTGCCCCGCATCATCATGACGGCAAGGGCAAGGTCGGCCCGTGCTGCGCGATGATATGCGTCAGCGCGTTGCCGGCCGATCTGCCTGTTGTCGCAAAGCCGCTTCAGCCGGTTTCCACATGCTCGCCCGAAATCGTGGCCAGCCTGCACAGCGCGGCGCCGCCCCTGCTCTACCGCCCTCCCATCATCTGATCTGATTCCACGACGTCAGGCCGGGCGCGCAATCCGCGCGCGCGAACCTGTGGTCTCCAGACAGATCAGGGATAAATCATGCTTACGCTTCTCGGGGCGAAGTCCGCCGCCGCATCTGCGGTGCGTGGAGGTCACTTTCGATTCAATTGTCCGCTGCTGGTTGCGATTGCGCTGTCCGGCTGCCTGCCCGCAACCCCAGCAATGGCCGGCGCGGATCCCGCAGATCCCTCGGCGAAGGTCGCGCGCACCGACTATCGCTCAGTGATCGCGCCCTATTCAAGCCTCCGGCCCGCGACACCGGCACCATGGCGCGAGCGTAACGGCGCCGTCACGCCACAGCCCAAGCAAGACAAGTAGGAGCGCGCCATGGCACAGCATTTCGCGCGGGGCCTGCTCGTCCTCACCGCGTTGAGCGTTTCCGGCTGCGCTGCGTTCTCGCCCGATAGCGGCATGACAGCGGTCTCTGAGCTGACGAGCCAGACCATCAAGAAAGATGTCGCCTTCGTGCGAACGGCCGAGGGCGCCGGTGCGGTCGACGCGCGCGTTCGCCAGCTGCTGTCGCGGACGCTGACCGCAGAGACCGCCGTGCAGGTCGCGCTGCTCAACAACAAGGGGCTGCAGGCCGCCTATAACGAGCTGGCGCTGGCCGAGACCGATCTGATCGAGCAGAGCTTGCCGCCCAATCCGGTATTCTCGGTGTCGCGCATCTCAGGCAATGGCGCCAGCGAGATCGAGCGCCAGGTCGTCGGCGACATCCTGGCGTTGGCCACGCTGCCGTTCCGCTCCGAGATCGCGCGCGATCGCTTTCGTCAGGCGCAATTGCGCGCGGCACTGGCCACATTGCGGCTCGCCGCCGATGTGCGGCGCGCTTACGTTCGCGCAGTCGCCGGAAATGAGATGGTGGTCCTGCTGATCGACGCGAAGGCGACGGCGGAATCGACCGCGCAGCTCGCGGTCAAGCTCGGCGAGACCGGCTCGGTCAACAAGCTCGACCAGGCCCGCGAGCAGGTGTTTTACGCCGAGACCACGGCTGACCTTGCGACCGCGCGGCAGGTGGCGACGAGCACACGTGAAAAGCTGGCACGGCTGATGGGGCTGTGGGACGACGGTCTCGACTTCCGTCTGCCCAACGCGTTGCCGCCGCTGCCACGCCGGCCGCAGGCGCTGCCCTCGATCGAGGCCGATGCGGTGGCCCATCGCATCGACTTGCAGATCGCGCGACTCGAACTGACGGCGCTCGCAAAGTCGTTGAACCTCACCGAGGCGACCCGCTTCGTCACGCTGCTCGATCTCGCCGGCATCTCACGCCGGACTCAGGATCCGGAAGGCGCCCCGTTCCGCGAGCGCGGTTTCGACGTCCAGTTCCAGATCCCTATCTTCGACGGCGGCGAAGTGCGCGTGCGGCAGGCCGCGGAAACCTACAATCTCGCCTTCAACCGCCTGACCGAGCGTGCCGTAAACGTCCGCTCGGAAGCGCGCGATGCCTACCGCGCCTATCGCTCCACCTACGACATCGCGAGCCACTACCAGCGCGAGATCATTCCGTTGCGAAAGATCATCACCGAGGAGATGCAGCTGCGCTTCTCCAGCATGCAGGTCGATATCTTCGCACTCCTGACCGAAGCACGACAGCGGCTCGCGTCTCTGCGCGGCGCGATCGACGCCAGGCAAAACTTCTTTCTCGCCCAGTCCGACCTGCAGACCGCCGTCAACGGTGGCGGCGCGCCTGCTTCCGGCGCCGACAATCCAACCAACATCGCCGCGGCAGCACCTGCCGATGGCGGCCACTGACATGGAGGCCAGCATGTTTTCTCGCCGAGGATTTTTGGGCACCGCCGCGCTCGTGAGCGCGTCAGCCGTCAGCGGCCGCGTCCAGGCCGCGTCGATTCCGGAAGCAGCCCATATGGACAAGGCGGTGATGCAGCCGCCGCTACACCCAACCAGCGGTCCCAACTACCGCCCCGTCGTCACGCTGAACGGCTGGACGCTGCCGTTCCGGATGAACGGCGACTGGAAGGAATTCCATCTCGTCGCCGAGCCCGTGGTGCGCGAATTCGCCGAGGGCATGAAGGTCAATCTCTGGGGCTACAATGGCCAGTCGCCGGGGCCGACCATCGAGGCGGTCGAAGGCGACAAGGTCCGCATCTTCGTCACCAACCGCCTGCCCGAATACACCACCGTTCATTGGCACGGCATGATCATTCCGAGCGGCATGGACGGCGTCGGCGGACTGACCCAGCCGCATATCGAGCCGGGCAAGACCTTCGTCTACGAGTTCGAGATGAAGAAGAGCGGGACCTTCATGTACCACCCGCATTCCGACGAGATGGTGCAGATGGCGATGGGCATGATGGGCATGGTCGTCGTACACCCGCGCGACCCGAACTTCCGCCCCGTCGACCGTGACTTCGTCTTCGTGATGAGCACCTATCGCATCGATCCCGGCACCTATCTGCCGCGGGTCAACGAGATGACCGATTTCAACATGTGGACCTGGAATGCACGGGTGTTTCCGGGCATCGATCCCCTGCCGGTCAGGCTCGGCGACAAGGTGCGCGTACGCATCGGCAATCTCAGCATGACCAACCACCCGATCCATCTGCATGGCCACAGCTTTGCGGTGACCTGTACTGACGGCGGCTGGATTCCCGAAAGCGCGCAATATCCGGAGACGACCACAGACGTGCCGGTCGGCGCCGTGCGCGTGTTCGACGTCCTCGCCGACAATCCCGGCGACTGGGCGTTTCACTGCCACAAATCGCACCACACCATGAATGCAATGGGCCACGACATGCGCAATATGATCGGCGTGTCGCGCAAGGATCTCGCCAAGGCCGTCGGCAAGCTCGCGCCCGACGCCATGGTGATGGGCCAGTCCGGCATGGCGATGGGCAACATGGAAATGCCGGCGCCTGACAACACGCTGCCGATGATGAGCGGCGCGGGCCAGTTCGGCCCGATCGAGATGGGCGGCATGTTCACGGTGATGAAGATCCGCGAGGATCTCGCGCGCGACGATTATCGCGATCCCGGCCCCTATCAATTCCCGCAAGGCACCGTCGCCTACGAGGTCGCTTCGCCGGCGGCAGAGCCAGCGCGGCAGCCGGCCTCGCCGGCGCACAGGATGAAGATGTGAGCGTTTCGATGAACCACCAACTGGAGACGACAATGAAGAAGACGATCAAACTCGCCTTGACGCTGGTCGCGCTGTCGATCGCGCCCGCCCTCGCGCACGAGGGGCACGATCATCACGGCTTCTCGGCCGGCGAGCCCGGCGACCCCAGGAAGCCCGCGCGCACCATCGAGATCTCGCTGAGTGAGATGTCCTACGAACCCTCCAAGATCGAGGTCAAGCGCGGCGAGCAGATCCGCTTCGTGCTGCGCAATGTCGGCAAGGAGGACCACGAATTCCTGCTCGCCACCACGAAAGAGAATCTCGCGCATGCCGAGGTCATGAAGAAGCACCCGCATATGGAGCACGACGATCCGAACGGGGTGCGGCTTGCGCCGAACAAGACAGCCGAGATCGTCTGGAAGTTCACCAAGGCCGGCACCTTCGAATTTTCCTGCCTGATCCCCGACCATCGCGACTACGGCATGGTCGGCCACGTCACCGTGAAATGAAGACAATGGAGAGAACCATGAAACCGATCATCCGGATCACCGCCGCACTCGCACTGACGCTGGGCCTGTCCGTGAGCGCACTGGCGCAAGCTGCTTCCATCAGCGGCGAGGTCAAGAAGATCGACGAGAGCGCCGGGAAGATCACGCTCAAGCACGGTCCCGCCAAGAGCCTCGGCATGGACGAGCCCATGACCATGGTCTACCGCGTCAAGGACCCCGCGATGCTCAAGCAGGTGAAGGTCGGCGACAAGGTGTCGTTCGAGGCCGAAGAGGCGGCATCGGGGTACACGGTGACGAAGATGCAGAAGGCGAAGTAGGGCCATCTCGGTCATTCCGGGCGCGCGCAGCGCGAGCCCCACCTACTCCGCCGCACCATGGATTCCGGGGCTCGCCCGTCGGGCGCCCCGGAATGACGGCCGAGGCCCCCGAAATGCCCCGGCCTGACCTCTGCCCACCCCCTTGTTAACCCTTTGCTAACCATACACCCGGCAAGAATTGCCGGGTGAAGTCGAGTGTCGTCAGCCGCGTAGAACGGGAGCCCCCGTGGACGCCAGTGCGGTGCCTCACTTTCGGAACGGCGGCCCACCGGCCGCCGCGCAGACGTTTGGGGCGCGCGGACGGCAGTCCCGCGGGGAGGCAGCAACCATGGTCGACGTCACCGCGGGACAAGGCGTAGGCAACGCGAAGCCCGGCATCCCCTCCCTTTCCGAAATCGTCACCATCCTCAAGCGCGGCGACATCGCGCTCGCGCTCGGCATCCTCACCATCCTTGTGGTGCTGATCCTGCCGCTGCCGGCGATCGTGCTGGACCTGTTCCTGGCGATCTCGATCACGCTCTCGATCCTGATCCTGATGACCTCGCTGTTCATCCAGGCGCCGCTGGAATTCTCCGCCTTTCCGACCATCCTCCTGATCTCGACCATGCTGCGGCTGTCGCTCAACATGGCCTCGACCCGCCTGATCCTGTCGCACGGGCACGAGGGCACCGATGCCGCCGGTCACGTCATCGAAGCTTTCGGCAGCTTCGTGATGGGCGGCAATTTCGTCATCGGCATCATCGTCTTCGCCATCCTGATCATCGTCAACTTCGTCGTCATCACCAAGGGTTCGGGCCGTATCGCCGAAGTCGCCGCCCGCTTCCACCTCGACGCCATGCCCGGCAAGCAGATGGCGATCGACGCCGACCTGTCCGCCGGCCTGATCGACGAGAAGGCCGCCAAGGAGCGCCGCAAGGCGCTGGAGGACGAGAGCGGGTTCTTCGGCGCCATGGACGGTGCCTCGAAGTTCGTCCGCGGCGACGCCATCGCCGGCCTCCTGATCGTCTTCATCAACGTCGTCGGCGGCATGATCATCGGCGTGGCGCAGCAGGGCTTGTCCTTTGCAGACGCTGGCCGCAGCTACACGCTGCTGACCGTCGGCGACGGCCTTGTCACCCAGGTACCGGCGCTGATCGTCTCGACTGCGGCGGGTCTGCTCGTTTCCAAGGCCGGCGTCTCCGGCGCCGCCGACAAGGCGCTGATGAAGCAGTTCTCCGGCTATCCGCAGGCGCTGGCGATGTCATCCGCGGTCATGCTGGTGCTGGCCGCGCTGCCGGGCATTCCGACCATCCCCTTCTTCCTGCTCGGCGCCGGCGCCGGCGCACTGGCCTGGCAGGCCCGCAACCGCAACCGTGCGACGGCCAAGGCCGAAGCAGTTGCAAAGGCTGCTCCCGCTGCCGGGACACCCGGTGCCCCCGGCTCCGCGGCGGCCGAGGAGCCGATCTCGGCGGCGCTCAAGATCGACGACCTCAAGATCGAGCTCGGCTATGCGCTGCTGCCGCTCGTCAACGGTCCCGACGGCACCGACCGCCTCACCGAGCAGATCAAGGCGCTGCGCCGCTCGCTCGCGATCGAGATGGGTTTTGTGATGCCCGCGGTGCGTATCCTCGACAACGTCCAGCTCGAGGCCAACACCTACATCATCAAGATCAAGGAGGTCGACGCCGGCACCGGCAAGATCTGGCCGAACCAGTTCATGGTCATGGACCCCGGCGGCAGCCAGGTGCAGGTGCCCGGCATCCACACCACCGAGCCGACCTTCGGCCTGCCGGCGACCTGGGTCGATGCCAGCCTCAAGGAAGAGGCTTCGCTCAAGGGCTACACCGTCGTCGATGCCGCGACCGTGCTCTCGACCCACCTCACAGAGCTGCTCAAGGCCAACATGTCGGACCTGCTCTCCTATGGCGAGGTGCAGAAGCTGCTCAAGGAGCTGCCGAAGGAGCAGAGCGAGCTGGTCAAGGACATCGTGCCCGGACAGGTCACGGTCTCCGGCATCCAGCGCGTGCTCCAGCTGCTGCTCGCCGAGCGCATCTCGATCCGCGACCTCTCGACCATCCTCGAAGGCATTGCCGATTCGCTCGCCTTCTCGCGCAATCCCGCGACCATGGTCGAGCATGTCCGCGCCCGCCTGGCGCGACAGATCTGCGCGCAGAATACGTCCTACAACGGCTATCTGCCGCTGATCGCGCTGTCGGCACGGTGGGAGCAGGCCTTTGCCGAATCCATCGTCGGCCAGGGCGAAGAGCGCAGCCTGGCGATGCAGCCCTCAAAGCTGTCGGAGTTCATGACCGGGGTGCGCGAGGCTTTCGAGCGCGCCGCCCGCGAAGGCGAGGCTCCGGTGCTGGTGACCTCTGCGGCAATTCGTCCCTTCGTCCGCTCCCTGGTCGAGCGGTTCCGCGCCCAGACCACCGTGTTGTCGCAGGCGGAAATCCACCCCAGAGCGAGGCTGAAAACGGTCGGAAGCATCTGATTTGCCTTAAGAAGCCGTATGTTTTTTCGCCACAGGCAAATGGTTTTTGAGTTCCTGGCGCCTTGTCGACCAAATGCTGAGAAGGCGCCTAGCAAGCACATTACAGCCTTGAAATGATTGCGAAATCGAACGATCGAGCCTCGGTTTTGATCGCGATTGTTCACGTCCTGTCACGCTCTTGTGATAGCCCCTTGGGAACGAATCCCCCCAATACTAGGTTGTTGGGCACCGGAAGCGTGAACCTGCCTAACAAGGGTGGCGACTACTTCCGGTAGATGGTGGCAGGAGCCTTCCATGAACCACTCGATTTACAGCGCAGATCGCTCGACACATCTGAAGATTGTGGTCGTGGCCCTCGTCGCAGGGATCGCGGTGGCAGGCTTCGGCATCACCGCACGCACCGGTTCGGACGACGGATTGACCCAGACCGCCCGCGTGATCAAGGCCGGCAAGCCGGTTGCGATTACCAGCTCGAACGCATCGGTCGTTCGCTAAGGAGATTTGAGTTTCAGGAATTCACGCGGCTCTTTACCAGCCCCCCAAAGTCGCCACGTGGATATGTAGACGACCCCAACCCCAAGTCGACTACAGAAAGCGCCCGCCCCCCACGGGCGCTTTCTCATGTCTGGGGTACGTCGCGTCATTCTCTCATCTCGTGTTCCGGACGCGCTGTAGGCGAATAACTGCATCATCCTCGTGATTGCGAGCGCAGCGAAGCAATCCAGGATCTTTCCGCGGAGACAGTCTGGATTGCTTCGCTGCGCTCGCAACAATGACGGAGCAAGCGGGACCGATCGCGCACTCGCTCAGGCCTCGCGCAGTTCCGACGGCGTCGCGCTAAAACGCTTGCGGAAGGCGCGATTGAAATAGGACAAGTCCGAGAAGCCCGAGGAATGCGCGATGTCGCTGATCTTGCGCGCCCGCGCGCGGGGATCGCCGAGCAATTTTCGCGCGAGCAGCAAACGTTGCTCCAGCACGAATTCAGTGAAGGTGGTACCGGCCTGCTCGAACAGCCGCTGCGCCTGGCGCGGGCTGAGCCCTGAGCGGGTGGCAACCTCGGACAGGCAGAGATCGTTGCGGCCGAGTGCGGCCATCACGTCGGCGCGCATCAGATCGAGACGGGCCGCCGCATGGCCGCGACCGCGCGCGAGCGCCGCGTGCTCGGCGTCGGTGCCGAGCAGGAGGCCAACGAGATCGACCATGTGCTGCGCGGTCAGGCGCTGGCCGACGGCGTCGAGATGCGGCGCGTGATGCGCAGCAAGCGCGTGATAGCGGAAGATGGTCTCGGCGACCGCACCGTCCGACAGCACCTGGGACAGCTTCTCCTCGCCGCGCGGATGGATGTCGAGCAGCGCGCGGCGCGGCATGCGGATGGTGGTGAAGCGGTTCTCGTCGGTGTGACCGACGCTGCCGGTGATGCCCATATCGGCAAGCACCATCTGCGCCGGCGCAAGCTCGACGGTATGGCCGTTCTGCCGGACGCTGACGAGGCCGGCATGTGCGGCGATCAGCACGAGATCGTCGCTGCCGTCGGCGAGACCGCTTTGCGTGCGCGAGTATTGTGCGGAGGAACCTTCAGGAATGGCGAGCGCGATATTGTCGACCACGCTGATCTGCAGCCGGCAATCGATGCTGTCGCCCTGGCTCGGTCCGATCTCGAGGCCACAGGACCCCAGGGCCCTGTCGCGCCAATGCTCGAACGCCGGCCCCT
The DNA here is from genome assembly GCF_049949285.1 of Bradyrhizobium ganzhouense. NCBI lineage: Bacteria > Pseudomonadati > Pseudomonadota > Alphaproteobacteria > Hyphomicrobiales > Nitrobacteraceae > Bradyrhizobium > Bradyrhizobium ganzhouense. The sequence continues at coordinate 2,148,988 of NZ_CP181318.1, read as the reverse complement.
GCGGCAGGCCTGCATATTGGTGAATAAAGACGCCCGGCGGCTTGGCTGCATCCATCTGATTTCTAGCCCCTCTCCGGCACCACGATCGGCGGTGCCGACTGCAAAGTCCGGGCATTTGACGCCGGAAAATGCATGGAGGTTCAAATCGCAGGTGGATTCAGCAAGACTTGTCGGATTGCGACGAGGGAATGGACCGTGGCGACAGGTTTACGCGGTTGCAGCGTGTAGCCCGGATGGAGCGAAGCGAAATCCGGGGGCTCGCGGAGTGGCACGAAGGTCCCGGATTACGCTTCGCTCCATCCGGGCTACGGGAACACTACTTCTTCGCCGGAACTTGCGGCTGGGACGGCGGCACGGTCTCGATCAGCTTGCCGGAAAACACCGGCGCCGAGGTCGGCTGGCCGTTGGGCGAGCCGCCCGACTGCTCGACCGTGACGGCATAGGTTGCACCGTTGACGACATCGGCATCATAGCCGGCGAGCACCGGGCGTGCCGTGAAGTCACCGCTGCCGATCACGCCCAGCGAACGCGGGCGCGGCAATTTGTCGGAGATCAGCCAGAGCTCAAAGCTCTTGCCCGGCTCCGGCGTCGCGCCGACCTTGCGCACCGTGAAGTTCTTGGTCGCCCCGTCAATGGTGAGGATGAAGGCGGGGCCGCCGCTCTGGCCCTGCAGCAGCGCGACATATTGTGCGGGCGAAGACAGCGGCGCGGCCGGCGTCTTCACCTCGACCGTCTGGATGCGCGGTGCCGGCCGCAGCGCGCCCGGCAGCGCATCGGGCGAGAAGATCTGAAGCGACAGCGTCACCAGCAATGCAGCCGCAAGTGCACCCACGGCGGAGGCAATCGTGCGCCACCGCTTCACCCGGCCCTCGAGATAGATCACATTGGTGTCGTCGACGACCGGCGCCTGCGTCACGGGCGCAACGCGTGGGTCGGGCGCGTGGGTCTGCGGGAAGAATTGGGGCGGGAAAATCGGAACGACATCGGAATTGGATTCAGGCGGCGGCACGTCGAGCGACGGAGGCTCTGGCGACGGCGCCCCTGTCGCTGAAGACTCTGTCCCTGAAGACTCGAGCGATGAAGGCTCCGGTGAATAGAACTCCGGCAGTGGTGGCGACGGCGCCTCCGACAGCACCGGCGGCGCCTCGGGCGAATCCTGCGACGATAGTGTCCGCGCGATCTCGCGCCGGATGTTCTCCCACACGATCGGCCGCGGCTCGATCGTGCCGACCATCTGGTTGAGGACGCCGAGCCGGAATTCCCACGCCTGCACGACCGCGGCGAACTCCTGGTCCACCGCCATCATGGTCGCGACCTGCGCGCGCTCGTCGGCATCGAGTGTGCCGAGCGCATATTCCGCGGCGAGCGCGATATGGTCTTCGCTGTAGGCCATCAATTACAGTCCAAAGCCACCCTCTTGGTCCAAACCTTCAAAATCCGAGCCCTCACAGCCCGAGGCATTGCCGGATATCCAGCATGCTGCGCCGGAGCCACGTCTTCACCGTGTTGACGGGAGCTGCGAATTTCTCCGCCAATTGCTCGCGGCTCCAGCCGTTGTAATAGGCGAGAAGCACGAGTCGCTGACGGTCCGGCTCGAGGCGACCAATGCATTCCAACAGCCGCTTCAACTCCTCGGACATCTCCCGGCGCGCCAGAGGATCGGGACTGTCGGCGGCGACGTCCATCGCCTGCGGCTCCTCCTCGATCGAGGCCTCCGTCTTCTTGCGGACGATGTCGATGGCGCGGTTGCGCGCGATCGATGCCATCCACGTGATCGGCGATGACAGCGTCGGATTGAACTGGCCGGCGCTGTTCCAGATCTTGACGTAAGTCTCCTGGATGACCTCCTCTGCGAGATCCTGTCGGCGCAAGATACGGAGGACGACGCCATAAAGTTTCGCGCGCGTGGCGGCGTAAAGGCGCTCGAACGCGGCCTGGTCGCGCTTCGCCACCGCCTCGATCAGCCCGACCAGCTCTGCTGGCGTCAGCATTCAGCCCCCCAACGCGCGAGCCCCCGTCGCATCCCGCGCGGACCCCGTCACTCCACTACCATAGCGCGCAGCCGAGCCCGTCACCAAGGGGTGGCGCGCCACGCTGTGGACAGCACACGCAAAAGCCCGGACCTTGCGGGTCCGGGCTCGCAAATTCTCAAGGTTTTTGGCCGCTGGGTGCCGCTTACGCCACGGCGCCAATGCGGGAACGCATCAGGCCGATGCTGTCGAGGTCGGCCTGCTCGCGGGCGTTTTCCTCGGCGCGCTCGCGGGCCTGGTCGCGCTCGTCCAGGAGCTCGACCTTCTTGAGTTCCTCGAAGGCCTCCCCGAGCGCGGCCTTGGCCTCCTCGAGCTGCCCCTTCAGCTCGTCGGCTGAGCGGGTCAGGTTCTCGCGGCGCTGGATGGCGGCCTTGGCATAGGTCGGATAGGCGAAATGCGCGGGATCGTTGATCCCGGCGCGGTCCTGCTCGGTCTGGATCTCGCGATCCAGATCGGTCGACATCCGCTGGAAGTCGGCGATCATGGACTCGATCTGGGCGACCCGGCGGCGCTTCTCGTCGACCTGAAACTTCTTCAGGCGAATGAGGGTATCACGTGACTTCATCGACTCGTACTCCCCAGAAGTCCCTTAGCTGCACGTGGGACGACACCGGTCTCCCCACAGGCCCGATTGGGGCCAAGACCGGCTCTGCTACTCTGTGTGATCGGATGATGACGGGACAAAGTTAGCGTTCCGTTTCCAAATTCCCGAGGATTTGCGCCAACTGGCGGTAGCCATCGGCCAGAGAGGCATTTTCGTCCTTGCGCTGGCGCAGGAAGGCCTCCAGCGGCTCGTGCAGCCGGATCGCCTCGTCGACCTCCGGGCTGGAGCCGGCCCGGTAGGCGCCGAGCCGGATCAGCTCCTCCATGTCGGCATAGGTCGCCATCACCGCCCGCGCCTTCTGGATGGTCGGCCAGAATTGCGGATCGGCCGATTTCGGCATGGTGCGCGAGACGGATTTGAGGATGTTGATGGCGGGGTAGCGGCCGCGCTCGGCGATCGCGCGCTGCATGACGATGTGGCCGTCGAGGATGCCGCGGACGGCGTCGGCGATCGGCTCGTTGTGATCGTCGCCGTCGACCAGCACCGTGAAGATCGCGGTGATCGCGCCCTCCCCGAGCCCCGGTCCGGCGCGCTCCAGAAGCTTCGGCAGCTCGGTGAAGACGGTCGGCGTGTAGCCCTTGGCGGTCGGCGGCTCGCCGGCGGACAGCCCGATCTCGCGCTGGGCCATGGCGAAACGCGTCACCGAGTCCATCAGGCAGAGCACGTCCTGGCCCTCGTCGCGAAAATATTCGGCGACTGCGAGCGTCAGATATGCGGCCTGCCGCCGCATCAGGGCCGGTTCGTCGGAGGTCGCGACCACCACGACGGAGCGCGCCAGGCCCTCCTCGCCGAGGTCGTCCTGCAGGAATTCCTGAACCTCGCGGCCGCGTTCGCCGATCAGCCCGATGACGCTGACCGCGGCATCGACGTTGCGGGCGAGCATCGAGAGCAGCACGGATTTGCCGACGCCGGAACCTGCGAAAATGCCCATGCGCTGGCCGCGGCAGCAGGTGAGAAAGGTGTTCATCGCGCGCACGCCGAGATCGAGCGGCGCGCCGACGCGCTTGCGCGAATGCGCCGGCGGCGGCGAATTGCGATACGGCATCGGCGAGGCGCCTTGCGGCAACGGCCCCTTGCCGTCGATCGGTTCGCCCAGCGCGTTGACGACGCGGCCGAGCCAGGCCGATGACGGCCGCACCTGATTGGCTGCATTGGCGATCACGGCCTTGCAGCCGCGACGCACACCGTCGAGGCCGGCGAACGGCATCACGACAGCGTTGTTGCCGGAGAAGCCGATCACCTCGCAGGGGATGGAACGGTTGGCACCAGTCTCGATCACGAGCCGCGCACCGACCGACATCGCGTGGATCGGGCCGGCGACCTCGACCATGAGCCCACGCACGCCGACCACACGGCCATAGATATTGACGCCGTCGATATCGCCGATCTGTTCGGCAAGTGCTTTCATAAAACGGCTTTCATGGAGCAGCCTTCATAAGAGGGCCTTCATAGGGGACGCGCCTTCATGATTGGGGCTTTCAGGCGAAACCCTTAAATTTCGCCATATTTCTGAACGGCGCTTAACTTCGTGTTTACCCGCATCGTTAATCATTGCGTCACTGTCTTTGTGACTGAGCGTGGCTCCCCTTCAGAAGAAGGCTGAGTCGCGGGAGTCGGTTAGGCCCGTCTCTTAAAGTGGAACTTGAACGGAGCCGGGTAACGAAAGCTGCTTCGCGCGCAAGACCTTAGGGCGATTCGACAAAAATTGCACCGGGGGGACTTGCGTTCCAGAATCAGGATTTGTTAACCATCTGTCGTCAGGATCCGAATCAGTTGTTCAAAGGCGTTTTGTTGAGTGCCGCGAATGCGGCCGACCTGACGCCCAGGAGCGGCGACTATGGGGAACTGGCATGCGCGTTTTGCTGATTGAAGATGACAGCGCCGTCGCGCAGTCGATCGAGCTGATGCTGAAGTCTGAGAGCTTCAACGTCTACACGACCGATTTGGGAGAAGAAGGCGTCGATCTCGGTAAATTATACGATTACGACATTATCCTTCTCGACCTCAACCTGCCCGACATGTCCGGCTACGACGTGCTCAAGCAGCTTCGGGTCTCCAAGATCAAGACACCGATCCTGATCCTCTCCGGCCTCGCCGGCATCGAGGACAAGGTCAAGGGTCTCGGCGTCGGCGCCGACGACTACATGACCAAACCCTTCCATAAAGACGAGCTGGTGGCCCGCATCCACGCGATCGTGCGCCGCTCCAAGGGTCACGCCCAGTCGGTCATCCAGACCGGCGACCTCGTCGTCAACCTCGACACCAAGACGGTCGAAGTCGGTGGCCAGCGCGTGCACCTGACCGGCAAGGAATATCAGATGCTGGAGCTGCTCTCGCTCCGCAAGGGTACGACCCTCACCAAGGAAATGTTCCTCAACCACCTCTATGGCGGCATGGACGAGCCCGAGCTGAAGATCATCGACGTCTTCATCTGCAAGCTCCGCAAGAAGCTCGCCAACGCCTCCGAAGGCCGCAACTTCATCGAGACCGTCTGGGGCCGCGGCTACGTGCTGCGCGAGCCGCACGAGCACGAAGAGCGCATCCCCGCCTGATCCGTTTACGTCGCGAGCCCCGTCGGGCTCGCTCCTCCCAGCCTGGACCCCGCCGCAAATGGCGGGGTTTTGTTTTTTGGGGGTCGTCAGGCGCTCGCAAGCGCGGGACTTGCGAGAGACGGACTTCCGACCGGAACGCGCGCGGCCGCCTCGCGCAGCCAGGCGATCAACGCGTAGCCGATGATGAAACCGAACGCGAAGGTCGGGACCACGAAGGACCACAAGAACGTCCATCCGGGAACATTGTCGACGACTGCCATGACCGGCATGGGGCTGACCTGGTGGATGGCCATCAGCACCCACAGCATCGTGGTCATGCCACCGCCGAACACGAGGCCATCGCGCATCCGCCGGGTGATCCGGGACCGCCTGCGCCACGTCGAATCCTGCACCAGAAGCGCTGCCATCGCCGCGATCCCCCAGGGGAAGATCAGCAGCGGCAGTTCATGCAGGACGACGTCGAGATAGGGCCTTTGCGGAAACTGGTAAAAGTCGAACAGCGCCTGAAGCGGAAAGAAGACGAGCAACGCACTCCAGAGACCGATCGTCAGGATGAATCGCACCGGCAGCTGGCCGAAGATGGTGTCGTTCGCAAACGCATATTGCCGCTTAAAGTAATAGACCAGCCAGAAATTCACGATGAGGTAGAGCGGCGTCACCACTAGCGTCCGCAGCATGCCGACATACTGCTCGCCCGGCGTGTGGACGACCTTGCCGGACCCGACCAGCCACGCCACGCACCAGACAATGGCGAAGCCCGCCACGACCGCCACGAACTTCACGATGCCGGGCGGGGACGGCTCCAGCGTGAAGCCGATCGCGCCCAGCCTCCGCCTGCTGCGCCCCAGCGTCCACTCACCGGCGAGCGAGGCGCGCGTTGCGAACAGCAGGAGATTGTTGAGCAGCGAATCCATGTCCTTGCGCAGATCCTCCAGCATGCATCCCGCCGCGGTCTGGGCGGCGAGTTGAAGCTGGCTGACCACGGTGTGGCGGGTCGAGAGCTGGTCGAGCGCCTGCCAGTCGTCCGGCTCGACATGGCTGTCCTCCATGATCGCACCGTAGATCTCGGCACTGCTCTTGAGCACGCGGACGGTGCGGAAGCAGAGCGTGTCGTAGACCGCGAGCAGCTCGACATAGAGATCGGAATTGCGCTCCATGAAGGCATCATGATCGGCGGCCCAGCGTTCGAGATGGAGCATGACCGCCGAGATCTTGAGAAAGCGCGACTGGATCGCGGTCGATTGCGTGGCGCGGAAATCGTCGATCTGGTAGCCGACCCTGGACAGTTTGCGCTGAAGGCTCGGCATGTCGTCCGGACCAACCTGAAACGGCGCTGCGGCCAGCGCGTCGCGCAGCGCGAACGCGCTGACGGGAATGCCAGCCAGTTGCTGGCAGAGTTTTCTCCACGCCTTTGGCACGACTGGAATGAGCCAAGCGAACATCAGGACCCACACCGCGGCGAGCGGTGACAGCTTGCCGGGAAGAACGGCGTAGATCGCCAGGAACGGCGTGACAAAGACGGCGAGGCCGAACAGAAACAGCGGCTGTGTCGTGAACGAGCGGGTCCCCTTCAGCGTGTGAAACCTGAACCAGTAGAATAGCACGACCAGAAGCGGTCCACCGAAGGACTCGAAGATCGTATTCAGGGGGTCTACGACATCGGCAAGCGGCACGATGAACTCCTATTGCTAGGGTTCGCTGTTGAAAGGCGCGCCGGACACTGCGGCATCCGGCGGTCGCGTGAGAGTCAGGCAGCCTCGGCGATCATCTTGGCCTTCTGGACCAGGAGATCGATGTTGTCAGGGGCGAGCGCAATCGCGCTGTCCATATCGTTCTGGGCCTTCGCCACGTCCTTGATCTGGGCGTAGGCATTCGCTCGCGACACCAGATATTTCGGCTCGTTCTCGTTGGTCGCAATCGCCGTGCCGAAGGCCTTGATCGCCTCCTCGAGATAGCCGCGCTTATCGTCGGTGCCGGCGGCCGTCATGCTGACGATGCCCTTAATCCAGTAGAACTCCGCGTTCTTCGGCTTGAGCTTGATCGCTTCGGTGATGTCACCGAGCGCGTTCTCGTAGAGACCGACCGTCACGTTGAAATTGGCGCGGCGCACGAAATATTCGGGCTTCGCAGGGTCCAGCTTGAGCATGTAGGCAAAGCTCGCGGCGGCCTTCGAGATCTGCTTCTGCTTGTGCTGAAGCGTGCCGAGATCGAAATAGACTTTTGCGAGCCGAACCGAGAGTTCGCTGTCATCCGCAAGCAGGCCGTGCAGCTCCTGCCCGCGCCTGGTCAGCTCCTCCAGCGCCTCGATCGTGGCGGGACCGGCGGCGAGCGCCTCGATGAATTCGTCGCGCCGCTGTTGCAGCATTTCCTTCGAAGGGCGCGCCGCCTCGGGCGGAGGCACAGGCGGCTGCGGCGCTTCGACGTCAAAGATCCGGCCGTCCGGCGAGCGCATATAGAGGACCGGAATTCCCCACTCGACCCGGGACTTTTCCTGGATGAATTTGCGCGCGAGCGTCACGGCATCGTCGATCGGACGATTGCCGGCGAGCGCTGCGTAAAATCCTTCCGACATCGAGATCGCAGCGTTGTCGGTGATCGGAAACTGCATCGCCACCACGGCGGGCAGCCACCCCGTCTTCATCAGCCCGATTGCCGGATTGCCGAAGCGGTCGCCGACATTGATCCTTGCGCTCTCGCAGCAATTCAGCACGATCAGGCGCAGGCTGCGCCGTGCTCCCGTCAGCATCATCGCAAGGTCGGAGGCGAACTTCTTCACCGGCTTGCCGTCCTCGTCGACCATGACGACGAAGCCGCTGGCGCCGGCGCCGGGCAAGGCTTCCTCGACGCCGCCATGCCCGATGAAGTGGAAGATGTGCCACTGGCCTTCCAGCAGCTTCTTCATCAGATCTTTGCCGGTCCCTCCGGGGACCCATTGAAAATCGACCTTGCCCTCGTGCTGGAGCGCATCGATGCCCTTGTTGATGCGGTCACGCTCCTTGACGACGTTGAGCTTCGGCCATTCGCTGGTCGAGGGATCGGAGATCATGCCGAGGATGCGCAAGGGTCCCTTGACGCCCATCCGGCCGACGCCGCCCGCCGTTTCGAGATAGCGCACGATGGGGCGCGTGAGGCTGACGAAGCCGGGCATGTCGTCTTCGTCGTAGAGATATTCCCAGGGCAGTCCGGCAAGGTCGGCCGTCTCGATGCGCAGCTTGATTCTCAGATCCTGCGCCGCGCCCTTGCTGCGCTCATAGATGCGCTGGATCGACGGCACGTCGGTGAAGACGCTGCGAAACACCCCGCGGCCGAAATCGCGCAGCACCTGCTCGCCGCGCGTGGTCGGTCCCTGGCGATTCTTCTCGTCGATCTCAAGGACAGCGTTTTCCAGCTCGCCGCGCAGCTTGGCCAGTTCACCGGGCGCGGAGAACCAGAACTTCACCTGGCTCTTCGGCGCTTCGCCGGCCGGCGACCTGACGACGCGACCATAATATTGCTGAGGGCCGCCACCCACGGGCAGATCGGAGCCGATCTCGAGCTCGAAATCTTCGTATTCGGCAACAGGCATTTTGAGCCTCACTCAACAAGATCTTGATCTGAACGAAGCATCCCTCGAATGAGCGCGACCGGTCGAAATCACGGCGGCCGCAAGACAATGCCTCAGACTATCACACACAACCTCGAGACGCATTTGTGAAGCATGTCTCATGCGACCAGAAATTTTGTGCAGTGCCCTGCGCGCACCGAAAGCTGGATTCTTCTTGGGGATCGAACCCATTGGCCCGGTGCCGTGACTAAGCGATCGTGCCAGAATTCCCGGCGTCAATTTCGGACCTCCCCATGATCCTGCAATCGCTCGCCGGCCTGCCCGCCTTCTTGGTCTATTTCTGCACCGGGTTGATCGCGATAGTGGCATATCTGTTCGTTTACACGCGGATCACGCCGCACAACGAGTTCCAGCTCATTCGCGACAACGACCCTGCGGCGGCAATTGCGCTCGGCCTCAGCCTGCTCGGCTTCGTGGCGCCGCTGTTCAGCGCGATCGCGCATTCGGCCAACGTGCTGGACTGCCTGATCTGGGCCTTCATTGCGCTGATCGTGCAGGTCGCCGTGTTCTACATTGTGAAAATACCGGTGCCGAACCTGTCAGGGCGGATCGCCGCCGGTGAGCTGGCGCCTGCGATCTGGCTCGGCCTGTCCTCGCTCGCCGCCGGCCTTTTGAACGCCGCCTGCATGATCTACTGATATGGCCGCCAAGCCTCCGCCTAAGGAATTCGGCAAGCGCAGGCCCGCCCCCGCGCCGCCGGCCCCGCGCGAGCCGGTCAAGCGCTCGGGCCATGTCGCGCTGCTGGTGATGGGCACGATCGCGGTCGGCACCACCGCCTTCATGTTGATGCCGCGGCGAAACTGCGATCCCATGCCTCCCGGGGCGACAGTCCCCGGGGCGTCAGTCCCCGGCGCAACGGCACCTGCGCCAACGAACACCACCTGTAGCAGCAGCTCATCCGGCGGCAGCGGCGGAGGCCACTCGTCCTCGCGATCGAGCTTCTTCAGCAGCGACTCCTCGAGCCATTCCTCGTCGGGTGGCTCGTCCGACTCGGGCTCTGGCGGCGTCACGCGCGGCGGCTTCGGCTCCTTTGGCCATGGCTTCTCGGGCGGCGAATGAGGCGCGGTTTTGTGAATTCAACGCCGCGTGCTGGTCTGCTTAGGTGACGGCGCGGGAGGATGCGACATGAAACGCTCGCGGAGGATCGTGCTCACCTTGATGGGCACTGCCGCGGCCAGCGCGGTCTCGATGGGATTTGTGAAGCGCGAGCGTCCTTGCGGATCCGGGCTCGAAGCCGTGCCCGGCATCGACGGCAAGCCGTATTGCCGGCCGAGCTATGGCGGCTTCGGCGGCACGCTGCATCACATGCACGGTGGGCATTCCGGTCAAGGTCATTCCGGTCAAGGTCATGGCGGTCATGGTCATGGCGGCCACGGCGGCGGCTGACTCATGCAACGCATCATTTGTCCCGAGCGCGACGACTGGCAGCAGACTGCCGAGCAATGCGGCTTCGCCTTTCACACCATTGACGGCGAGCGTTATTGGGACGAGCGCGCCTATTACGCATTCTCGCTCGACGAGATCGAGCGCTCGATCGAAACGCCGACCGGCGAGATCGATGCGATGTGCCTCGAGCTTGCCGACCGCGTGATCGGCGACGAGCAGCACTTACGGCGTTTGAAGATTCCGGAAGCGTTTTGGGATCTCATCGCAGAGAGCTGGGAACGCGATGACCGCAGCCTTTACGGCCGGCTCGATCTCAAATTTGACGGCGAGGCGCCCGCAAAGCTGCTCGAGTACAACGCGGACACGCCGACCTCGATCTTCGAGGCCGCGGTGTTTCAATGGACCTGGCTCGAGCAGGCGATCGAGCGGCGCATCATTCCTGCGCGCGCAGACCAGTTCAATTCCATTCACGAGCGGCTGATCGAGGCGTGGAAAGCGATCGGCGCGGGCGGACACCTGCATCTCACAGGCGCGACTGGTAACGAAGAAGACGCGGGCACGCTGGCTTATCTTGAAGACACCGCGCATCAGGCCGGCCTCGCGACCACGCTGCTCGACATCGAGGAGATAGGCTGGCGCGATGTGGGCGGCTTCGTCGATCTCGACAACCGTGACATGGAGCTGGTCTTCAAGCTCTATCCCTGGGAGTGGATGTTCCACGACGCTTTTGGCGCGAAGCTGAAGGAGGCTCCGACGCGCTGGATCGAGCCGCCATGGAAGGCGGTGCTCTCCAACAAGGGCATTCTGCCGCTGCTCTGGGAGATGTTTCCGAACCATCCCAATCTGCTGCCGGCCTTCTTCGAGGACGATCCGCGCGCAGCCGAGCTCGGCAGCTCCTATGTCCGCAAGCCGCTGCTGTCGCGCGAAGGCGCCAATGTCACGCTGGTGTCGGGCGGTGTTTCGCTCGACGAACACGAAGGCCCCTACGGCGCCGAAGGCTTTGTCCGCCAGGCGCTGTCGCCGCTGCCGAACTTTTCGGGCTGCTATCCCGTGATCGGAAGCTGGCTGGTGAACCACGAGCCGTGCGGGCTTTCGATCCGCGAGGACGAGAGCCCGATCACCGGCAACAGCTCGCGGTTTCTGCCGCATGCGATTTTGTGAGGCATCCGTCATTCCGGGGGCGCGACGTAGTCGCGAACCCGGAATCCATAACCACAAGCAGATCGAACGGCCCTACGTCTAACCGCCTGCCCATTTCGATGGCCTGTGGTTTTGGATTCCGGGCTCCGCGCGGACGCACGGCCCCGGAATGACGTTCACCTCGCCGCGGCGACCTTCAGTGGCTGCGGCATCAGGCCACCCATCGGGCGGCCGGAGCGCGCCGGATTGAGCTGGTAGAGCCCGCGCCGGTCAGAGATCGGGCGGAACGCGTCGGTGATGCCGACGACGGATTCGGCAGCGCCCAACAACAGCGTGCCATCCGCTTCCAGGCCCCTCGCCATGCGCTCGAAGACCACGGCCTTGGTGTCCTGATCGAAATAGATCAGCACGTTGCGGCAGAAGATCACGTCGAACGAGCCGAGATGGGAGAAATCCTGCAGCAGATTGAGCTGCCGGAACTGCACCATCGCGCGAATGTCGGCATTGAGCTGCCAGACTTCGCCCGATTGCGTGAAGTACTTCATCAAGTGCTGGATCGGCAGGCCGCGCTGCACTTCGAACTGGCTGTAGAGGCCGGCCTTGGATTTCTCCAGCACCTCCTGCGACAGATCGGTGGCGACGATCTCGATGCGCCAGCCGGCCAAGGCCGCGCCCATCTCCTTGACGCACATCGCGATCGAATAGGGCTCCTGCCCCGTCGACGACGCGGCCGACCAGATGCGAAGCGACTTGCGCGCGGCGCGCGCCTGGATCAGGCCCGGCAGGATCGTCTCGCGCAGATGATCGAACGGGATCTTGTCGCGATAGAAGAAGGTCTCGTTGGTGGTCATCGCCTCGACCACGTCGGTCGCAAGCCTTCCATCACCGTTCCTGATCTTGAGAACGAGATCGGGGATGCCAGGCAGGCTCGCCTTGCGGGCGAGCGGCAGCAGCCGGCTTTCGACGAGATACTGCTTGTCGGGCGAGAGATCGAGACCAGAGCGCTCTTTCAGGAACTTACGCAGATACTCATAGTCCGTGGGCGTCACGAGCGGTCTCCCGCGAACAGGCGGTTGACCTTCGCGCCGATCTGGTTGAGCGGCAGGATCGCCGCGCAGATGCCGGCGTGGGCAGCCGCACCCGGCATGCCCCACACCACGCTCGTGGCTTCGTCCTGCGCGATCACACTGCCGCCGGCGGCGACGATGTCCTTGCCGCCGCGCATGCCATCCGAGCCCATGCCGGTCAGAATCACTGAGAGGATGCTGCCGTGCCAGATGTCGATGGCCGAGGTGAACAGCGGATCGACCGCAGGCTTGCAGAAATTGACGGCAGGGCCGTCGTCGAGCGCGATCGCCACGTCGGCGCCGCTGCGCACGACGCGCATGTGCTTGCCGCCGGGCGCGAGGTAGATGCGGCCGGGCTTCACCGGCTCGCCGTCGACGGCCTCGGCTGCCGGCTTGCGGCTCGACCGCGCCAGATGCTCGGCGAGAATGGTGGTGAAGGTCGGCGGCATGTGCTGGGTGATCAGCACCGGAACGCGGTCGATCACCGGGCCGAGCTCGGTGACTAGCGTCATCAGCGCCTGCGGGCCGCCAGTCGAGGAGCCGATCAGCAGCACCTTCGGCACCTGGGTCGAGAATGGACGCGTGGTCAGCGGCCCCGACGACAGGGCATGCAGGGTCGGGGCGGGCGCGGCAGGCCGCGCGACAACCGGTCCACGTGCGGCCGGGGCCGGGCTCGCGGGCGCCAGCGGCGGGCTCGCAACCGCGGGCCTGCGGCGCAGCCGTGCGCCGAGATGGCGGATTTTCTGGATCAGGTCGTGATGGAAGATGTCCGCGGCAGAGGCTTCGCGCGTCGACTCCGGCTTCGGAATGTAATCGGCAGCGCCGAGCGACAGCGCCTTGAAGCTGATCTCGGCGTTGCGGCGGGTCAGCGTCGAGGCCATGATGATGACGAGATCGCGCTTCTTCGCCAAGAGCTGCGGCAGCGCCGAGATACCGTCGAGCTCGGGCATTTCGATGTCGAGGACGGCGACGTCGGGATTGATGCGTTCGAGCTGGTTGACGGCCTCAAGCCCGGTGCGCAGCGAGGCCGCGACCTCCATGTCGTGCTCGGCGCCGATCCAGCGCGAGATCAGACCGCGAATGACGACGGAGTCGTCGACGACCATCACCCGCAGCGGTCCCGCTCCACGCGACGAGCCCGTGGTCGAATTACCTGCGAACGCAACACTCATTAACTCACCAACTCAGACTGAAACGGTTTAGTTGAAAACAAACGCCGAAGGAGCCGTTCAGCCTCCGGTGTTCGCTCAGATCAAGCCGACTTCCTGGAACTTCGCCGTCACGATGTCCTTGTCGAACGGCTTCATGATGTACTCGTTGGCACCGGCGTGCAGCGCGCGCGCAATATGGGCCACGTCGTTCTCGGTGGTGCAGAACACCACCTTGGGCTGGTCGCCGCCGGGCATGCGGCGCAGATGGCCGAGGAACTCGTAACCATCCATGACCGGCATGTTCCAGTCGAGCAGCACGGCGTCGGGCAGCCCGCGCTTGCAGGCCTCAAGTGCCTTCTCACCGTCCTCAGCTTCGAGAATCTGGAAGTCGAGGCCTTCCAGGATCCGGCGCGCAACCTTGCGGATGACGCTGGAATCATCAACGACGAGACAAGTTCGCATGTGAACCTCTGCTTCTGATCCCCTTTGCGGGGACACTTCCAATTGCAGGCACGTCGGCGGCGATGCCGCCGTATCAGGCCGCCATCATCTCGGGCGCGAGCTCGAGGACGCGATCGACGTCGAGGACGACCATGAGCTGGCCGTCGAGACGGTGGACACCGCCGGCGAGCTTGGCCATGCGGGGGTCGAGGTTGACCGGGTTGTCTTCCTTGCTGTCCTCGGGCAGGCGCAGCACCTCGCCGATCTGGTCGATCAGGAGGCCGTAGGATTCACCGCGCAGGTCGACGCCGACCGCCATCGCCGTCTTGCCGTCCTCGGGCTTGGGCAGGCCGAGGCGGGCGCGCATGTCGACCACGGTGACGATGCGGCCGCGCAGGTTCAGCACGCCCGCGATCTCGCGCGAGGACAAGGGAACGCGGGTGACACGCTCGGGCATGAACACGTCCTGGACGCGGGAGATCGGCAGGCCGAACAGCTGGCCGCCGATCATCGCGGTGACGTACTCGACCATGGCGCCTTCGGTGGACTGGGTCTTCTTGCTCATTTCAGTGGCTCCTGATCCCTGGCCTTAATTCCTGGCCCTTACGCCGCTGCCCGGCTCAGCTCGGAGGCGCCGGCGGCACCCGCGGTCTGTTCCTTCAGCGCCGCGATCAGACCGGGACGGTCGAACTTGGCGACATAGTCGTGGAAGCCGGCCTGACGGCCGCGCTCGATCGCGGCCGGCGACACCAGCGCCGAGAGGCCGATGATCGGCATCGCGCCCAGATTGCTGTCGGAGCGGATCACTTCGGCGAACTCGAACCCGTTCATGTCGGGCATCTCGATGTCGGTCAGGACCACGTCGAAGTTTTGGGCGCGGAGCGCCGCCAGACCCTCCTGCGCGGTCGGCGCGGTGCGGACGCGGTAGCCGGCGGCCTTGAGCACGGGGGCCAGCATGTTGCGGAAGAACGCCGAGTCGTCGACCAGCAGCACCGACTGCGAATGCATCGACGGCTTCATCTCCTTGCGGGTGAACCAGTCGGCAAACGCCATCGGGAGGAAGTGGCCGACGTCGATCACCTCGGTGGCCTGGCCCTTGATCACGGCCGAGCCCAGGATGCCGGAGGCGGAGCCGCCGACCTCGATGTTGAGCCGTTCCTCGACGATGTCGATGATCTCGTCGACGACGAGGCCCATGGAGCGGCCGTCGTCGGCGAACACCAGGATCGGCTGCGCGCCCTGGGTGGCAACGGTGACGCCGTCCATGGCCACCAGCGGCATCAGCTGCTCGCGGTACTGCACCATGTAGCGGCCGTTGGAGAACTCGATCTTGTCGGAGGGCAGCTCCTCCAGGCGGGTGACCAGCCCGAGCGGGACCGCCTTGGGCTGGGACGAGCCGGCGCGGAACACCAGCAGCGAGGTGGTCTGCTCGCCCGAGCCGATGTGAAGCGCGCCGTTGTCGTCGGCCATGTCATGGGCCGAGGAGCCGGCGGCGCCGAGCGCCTTGGCAATGCCGTTGGGGTCGATGATCATGATGACCGCGCCATCGCCCAGGATCGTATTGCCCGAGAACATGTCGATGTGACGCAGTTTCGTCGACATCGGCTTGACCACGATTTCTTCGGTGTGGAACACGCCGTCGACGACGATACCGAAGGTCTGGCTGCCCACTTGAGTGACCACGATGAAGCCGTTCTCGGGATCGCTGGCGGCGCCGTCGTCGATCTTCAGCAGCTTCTTCAGGTGGATCAGCGGCAGCAGCTTGTTGCGCAGCCGCAGCACCGCGGTGTCCTTGATCCGCTCGATGCGGTGCTCCGAGTTGGCGCGGGCACGGACCAGCTCGACCACCGAGAGCTGCGGGATCGCAAAGCGATCGCCGGCGGCTTCAACGATCAGCGCGGAGACGATGGCCAGGGTCAGCGGGATCTTGATGGTGACGCTTGAGCCCTCGCCGGCGACCGACTTGATGTCGATGGTGCCGCCGATCTGGTCGATATTGGTGCGGACCACGTCCATGCCGACGCCACGGCCGGAGACCGAGGTGATGGCGGCCGCGGTGGAGAAGCCCGGGGCAAAGATGAACTTGTGGATCTGGGCTTCCGACATCTTCTCCAGCTCAGCCTCGGTGACGAGACCTGAGGAGATCGCCTTGGCCTTGATCTTCTCGGTGTTGAGGCCGCGGCCGTTGTCGGCGATGCAGATGATGATGTGGCCGCCTTCATGATAGGCGGACAGGCGAATGGTGCCCTGCTCGCCCTTGCCGCTGGCAAGACGCTCGGCGGGGGTCTCCAGGCCATGATCGGCGGAGTTGCGCACCATGTGGGTGAGCGGGTCCTTGATCAGGTCGAGCACCTGGCGGTCGAGCTCGGTGTCGGCGCCGTGCATCTCCAGATCGATCTGCTTGCCGAGTTCGCTCGACAGATCGCGGACGATGCGGGGCAGCTTCTGCCAGGCATTGCCGATCGGCTGCATGCGCGTCTTCATGACGCCTTCCTGCAGCTCGGCGGTGACGTTGGAGAGGCGCTGCAACGGCACCTTGAACTCGGTGTCCTCGTTGCGGCGGGAGATCTCCAGCAGCTGGTTGCGGGTCAGCACCAGCTCGGAGACCATGGTCATCAGATGCTCCAGCGTATCCACGTTGACGCGGATCGACTGGTTGGCGATGCGGTCGCCTTCGGAGGCCCCCTCGTCGGCCATCGACTTCTTCGGCGCGGCCTTCTCCTTGGGCGCCTTCTCTTTGGCGACTTCCTTGGCGGCAGCGGGCGCCGGCGCTTCAGCGACGGGCGCGGCCTTGACCTCGGCAACCGGCGCCGGGGCTTCGATCGCGGTCTCGCGGAAGGCGCGCTCGAGCTCGTCGAGCGAGACCTCGCCCGGACGCAGCGGGCGCTCCAGGGTCTGGTCGATCAGCGAGCCCGTGGTCATCTCTTTTGCGGGAGCAGCCGCAACCGGTGCTTCCGGCACCAGCGGCGGCGCTTCAGCGACGGCAGCAACAACGGGTGCCGCGGCGCTGGCGGCCATCGCCGCCATGCCCTGCGCGACCATCGCTTCCAGCTTGTCGATGAGGTCGCGGTCGGTGCCCTCGGGCTCGGCTTCGGTTGCCTCGAGGCCGGCCAGGATCTCCTTGATGCGGTCGATCGAGGACAGGATCAGCGTCACGGCCGGTCCCGTCACCGGCATGCCGTCGCGGAATTTGCCCATCAGCGTCTCGCCGGCATGCGCCAGCGCTTCGAGCCGCGGCAGGCCGAGGAAGCCGCACGTACCCTTGATGGTGTGGACCAGGCGGAAGATGTTATCCAGGATCTTGGCGTTGTTCGGCTCCTGCTCGAACTTCACCAGCTGATTGTCCACGGTGTCCAGGCTCTCGCTGGTCTCCGTCAGAAACTCCCGCAACAGATCATCCATGAAAACAGGCCTTCATACAGGGAGGGCACGCACGAACTGTGATGCGCCATTTCAGAATGGGGCCAGCTTCACCGCAAAGCGTTTAATAATGGTTGAGTAAGTGCAAAAGAACGGAACCAACAAAGAGATAAGGCGCTCCGGACAAGCCGAAGCGCCTCGTACAGATTCGATTAACCTCTGAGAGCGACGGGCGCGTTTACGAAGCGGTAATGATGATGGCTTCGCCCTCTAGCTTGAGCGTCACGGTAAGCCCGCATGCCTGCGCCAGGAGCCGCGTATAATAAGGCTGGATCGCATGCGCGTCCGCAGCCGGCCCGCGTTCACCGCTCAGAAGCTCGGAGATGTTCTGCGGCAGGCGGGCGTTGTGTCCGGTCGCAGTGATGCGGAAGCTCATCGTCTCGCCCTCGCCGACCGGATCGATCGTGAGCATGCCGCCGCGCGGGATCGTGTGCTGGGACACGACAAGCATATTGAGCAGCAGCTTGACGCGATTCTTCGGCAGCAGCAGCCGCGGCAGATTCCACGTGATCGTGCACTTGCCGTCCTCGATGTGGCCGCGCGCCATGGTCTGGGCATCGCCAAGGTCGATCTGCGCGCCGGAGGAGCCGGCCGCGCCGAAGGCGAGGCGGCAGAATTGCAGGCGGGCGGAGGCCGTCTTCGCACTCTTGCGTATCAGGTCGAGCGCGAATTCGCGGTCCTCGGGCTTGGGATCGTCATCGAGCACCTCGAGCCCATTGACGATGGCGCCGACCGGGCTGATGAGATCATGACAGACCCGCGAACACAGCAGCGCTGCGAGTTCGAGCGCATCTGGAGCGGTGGCGGTACCGGGCGACGGAGCGTCAGACATAAAGGGTTCCTGGAATTGCACGGCACGGACGCGGCGAATCACGCATGCTTGACGGATGCTGCGGGTTCTAACATTCACCAGCCCGTGGCAGCTAGCTTGCGATAGGTTCGAAGCGGCCATAAGGCACGCGGGCGAATCAAGTGAAGAGAGCGAGACTTGCTAATGAATGAGGCACGCAGGTGAGGATTATCGACGGCGAGGCCGCATCCCGGCTGATGGAGCCCCTGACCGCGCTGGTGGTTCAGGCCGGCGAGGCGATCCTCGCGGTCAACCGCGCGGCGATGCGGGTCGACGGCAAGCAGGACGGCTCGCCGGTCACCGAGGCCGACCTCGCCGCCGACCGAATCATTGCGGAGGGGCTCGCCAGGCTAGCGAACGACGTGCCATCGCTCTCGGAGGAGCGGTGCCAGCTCGCCTCGCCGCCGTTTCGCGGCAGCTTCTTCCTGATCGACCCGCTCGACGGCACCAAGGAGTTCGTCGCCGGGCGCGACGAGTTCACCGTCAACCTCGCCCTCGTGACCGAGGGCGTGCCGCTGCTCGGCATCGTAGCCGCACCCGCGCTCGGGCTGCTCTGGCGCGGCATCGTCGGCCGCGGCGCCGAGCGCGTGACGTTTGACGGAACCACCATCGGCGCTGCCGAGCCGATCCGAACCCGCAGATTGCCGGGGCGCGGCGAGCCCTGGGTCGCGGCGGTGAGTCGCTCTCACGGCGATCCCAAAAGCGAAGCCTTCATCGACAGCCGGCCCAACGCCGTTCGTAAGACCTGTGGCTCGGCGGTCAAATTCGGACGGATCGCCGAGGGCAGCGCCGACATCTATCCCCGCTTCGGGCCGACCTCGGAATGGGACGTCGGGGCGGGTTGCGCCGTGGTCACGGCAGCCGGCGGCAAGGTGACCGACGGCAAGGGCGGCGCGATCCGGTTCGGCGAGCGTGGCGATACCGGTTTCATCATCCCGGCGTTCGTGGCGTGGGGCGATGCCGCGGCGGTCATGCCTATTGACTGAGCTGGTCCTGAAGCGCCGGCCAGCGCTTGCCGACTTCATACAGGAAGCGCTCGGGATTGGCGGCGAAGGCGTCGCGATTGTCTTCGCGGCTGAACAGATAGAGGCGCTGCTCCGCGATCACGAAGAAGCGGGGATTGCCGGCGACGACGACGCCGCGCGCGATGTCGGCCGGGTCGTAGCCGCCGAACTGCGGGCCGTAGACCTCGGGATGGGCCAGGAAGGAGGCCCGGTTGCCCTCGTTCCGGAACCGCCAGACCGCGCCCCATAGGTTGGCCTCGAACTCCGCCGTCCCCTGCCCCGGGCCGCCATCGACGAAATAGGCCACGGGATCGAAGCCTTCGATGGCGACGCCCGAGAAGCGATTGACGACGATCCGCTCGGTGGTGGCAGCCTGCATCGGCCCCGCTGAGCAGGCGAGCCAAATGCCTGCCAGCAGGCAGACCAGACGGCCGATCAAGGCAATTCCGGGGCGCAAAGGGCTATCTTCCTGCCGTTGTGCCGTCATAGTTGCTGCGGATAACATCCGAGTCGAGGGGACATCCGGCGCAACCTAGGACCGTGCCTGTTGGCGTCAGGTTAAGGGAAGCGGACCGGAATCGATACCAGGGGTTCTTTTATGACTTTCGCATCACGCCTTGCCGCAGTGGCGCTCGTAGCGCTGGCTGGCTGGATCGTGCCGGCCTCCGCCCAGACGGCTGCGCCACCGCCGGACCTGCCGCCGCCGCAGCGGACCCCGACGCCCAACACCTATGGGCCAGACGAGCTCGTCACCGCCGGCCACCGCTTCTTCGGCAACGTCTCGCGTGGGCTCGCCTCGATCATCGAGAAAGCGGTCAGCCAATGGGGCCTGCCGAACGGCTACATCCTGGGTGAGGAAGGCTCCGGCGCGTTCGTCGCCGGGCTTCGTTACGGCGAAGGCACGCTCTACACAAAGAATGCCGGCGACCTGCGGGTCTACTGGCAGGGTCCGTCACTCGGCTTCGACTGGGGCGGCGACGGCGCGCGCACCATGACGCTGGTCTATAACCTGCCCGCCACCAACGCGATCTACCAGCGCTTCGCCGGCATCGACGGCTCGGCCTACATCATCGGCGGCTTCGGCATGACGGCGCTCACCGCCAACAACATCGTGCTGGTGCCGATCCGCTCCGGCCTCGGGCTGCGCCTGGGCGCCAATATCGGCTATCTCAAATACACGCCGCGAGCGACCTGGAACCCGTTCTAGGTCCCCTCCTCCCCTCCGTTCCGGATTCACGTTAACAACAGGGCAGGGCTGGCTTTTTGCCGGCTCGCCATGCATTGTCCTTGGTAAATTTTTCCTTAGCTGTCGGAGTTCTGATCCATGGTCGAACCGATCATGTACCTGGCGATCGGTTTCCTGCTCTCGATGTTGTGCGGGCTTGCCATCGTGCCGCTGGTGCATAACCGCGCGGTGCGCCTGACCACGCGCCGGCTCGAGGCGGCCACGCCGCTGTCGATGGCGGAGATCCAGGCCGACAAGGACCAGCTCCGCGCCGAATTCGCCATGTCGGCACGCCGGCTGGAGATGAGCGTCGACCAGCTCAAGAGCAAGACCACGAGCCAGCTCGCCGAGCTCGGCAAGAAGAGCGACGCCATCAACCGCATGAAGATCGAGCTCGGCGAGAAGAACGCCACGATCTTCGCGCTGGAGGCGCGCGAGAAGGCGGTCAAGGAACAGCTCCGCGCCACCGAAGAGGAATTCAACGCCAAGACCGAAGCATTGCGCGAGGCCGGGATTGCGCTCAGCAACAAGCAGGGCGAGCTCGCCAAGATCAACTCGGAGCTCACCGACCGCTCAATGATGGCGGAGAGTCGCCAGGTCGAGCTGGTCGCGGTGCGTGCCCAGATCGAGGAATTGAAGAACCGCGTCGGCGATGCCGAGAAAGAATTCACCGCCACGCAGACGCGGCTGACGCAGGAGCGTGTCGAGTCGGAGACCGCCTCGCGCGAGCTTGGCGATGCGCGCGGCCGCGTCGAGAATCTGAGCCAGCGCGTCACGGAGCTCGACCGCCAGCTCATCGTGCAGGTCAAGGAGGCCGAGATGCTGTCCGGCCGCGTCGCCGACCTCGAAGGCCGCCTCGCCACGCAAGGCAAGCTGCTTGCCGAGCGCGACTACGAGAACAACCAGCTCCGCCAGACCAATGAGGGCTCCGAGCGCACCATCAAGGAATTGCGTGTCGAGATCGCTGCACTGAGCGGCGGCAAGTCGTCGGCTGCGTTCGAGGCGATGCGCGCGGAAAAGGCCGCGCTGGAAGAGCAGCTCGGCACCGCGCGCGACGAGCGCGCCAAACTCCAGCGCGACATCAATGCGATCCAGCAGCAGGCGGAGAGCTCCTGGGCGACCGAGCGCATGGAGAACGCGCTGCTGCGCGAGCGCATCAACGACATCGCAGCCGAAGTGGCGAAACTCGCGATGCAGCTCGAGGGCCCGAACTCGCCGATCGAGGCGCTGCTGGCGGCCGAGGCCGGCCAGCCGCCGAAGCAGGCCGCCCGCCCGGCCAATGGCGTCGCGACCAATGGCGCGGCCGCCGCCCTCCCCGAAGGCGGCGGAACGCTCGCCGAGCGCATCCGCGCGCTGCAGGCCCACGCCTCCCGCGCCCGCCAGCAGGGCGCCTGAGCGGCCCCAAATCCGGCCTCGCCGCCGAATTGCGACACTGCGGCAAGGTTTTCCGGCCTCAGGGCGCCTGAAAACTTGACACCTTGGGCCCGCACTTCTAAATCGCGGGCTCCGATGCGCCGGCCGGCCCAAAAGTCCGGCCGTCTGCATGATGGTCCCGGGCGCATAGCTCAGCGGGAGAGCGTTCCCTTCACACGGGAGAGGTCCAAGGTTCGATCCCTTGTGCGCCCACCATTTATCCCATTTAATCAATAAGTTAGAGATCTTGTTCCCTCGAAGTGTGCCCCGGAAAAGTAGGGGCACAGCAGGGGCACAACGCGCCTTGGGCAAAAATCGCTCAGCCGGATATCTTCTCTTGAGGGCCAAATCGCCGCGCTTCGAGACGAGATCGAAAAGCTCGCCGACGCGGTAAGTCGTTCCCAGGCTGCACTTGCATCCGCTCTCGAAATTGAGCGGTCAGACGCGTGAGCGCAGAGATCATCGATAAGAGGCTGGCCCAAATCAGCCCCTACCATTGCACTCGATGAAGCTCGTGCCGTTGCAGCGATCCGGCGCATGCGCGAACGCTTCAAGAAGCCAGAGATGACAGCTGAAGCACTATTGCTGGCAATGGAGGCTGCGGAGCTTCTAGAGACGGTTGATCTGCTAAGATCGTATGTCGAATCGCTCTAGATTGATTTCCGAGTACTGGCATATCACCGAATACCAGCGAGGTGCTCATGTTTGAGGTTGGGACGCGATACGAGATCCACATGATCGAGGGCGGCAGCGAAGGCTACTCTGATTGGGTGGTCGTGTCGGTCGACATGCCATTGATCAAGATTCGAAACGGCGTGACGCCTGATCGGATCGTCAACACCAGCTCACCGATGTTCGTTCGCGCCGAGCTCAGTCGTCATAACAAGCAGTAACTGATCGAGCGGCACCAATGGCTACTACCTGTTTTTTCGAAGAGACAATCTCGGATCTCCAAAAGAAGGACGCGAAGATCGAGCTCGAGTTCGGCCGCTCGTCCTACTACGGGAAAAATTTGATGTACTTCACCATCAATGGCGAGAGCGTCATCGTGGATGAGGAGACCGGCCGGAAAATAGCGGTGCAGATGGAAAGTCTCGCAGCCTATCTCGGGTACCACAGGTAAACAGTGCCGGGGTGCGGCCGACGGACTGCCTTCTCGGCTTGGTGCACCGTGGCGATCGATGCGGAGGCGGACGTCAGACGGCTTTGGTGTACCTCATGTCGGTCGCCGAATCGGTTCGGCCAACTGCCAGAATGACCGGTATGAGTCAAACACGGCCGGCAGAGAGCGAACCTTTTCGACAAGCGCCGAGGATACACCTTTGAGAGCGCCCTTTGAATTGGCTCCAGCCCTGACGCCTGAGACTATCGGGCCTGGCGGAGGCAACTATTTGACAAGCGTCTGACGGCGCCAGCTCTCGACAGCCTTGTCGAGCGTCGCCGCTGACGCGGGGTCGGCCCAACGATCCCAGAACTGGATCGTGCCGCTGAGCGGTTCATTGATCGGCTTGGCAATGCGGATACGCGTCGGCAGCAGAATTGCATCGCCGACGACGAGCGCCTCGCCTGTGTCGAGAACCGGAAGCAGGTCGCCGAAGCCACCGAGGCTGTCAGGCAGAAGCCGCCGCACGACGGCTTGGTCGTCACCGTTGGTGAGCCGCATCGCGATGAGATTGTTGCACTGGCTGGCGACCGTACGATTCACTTCGGCGGGGCGTTGGCTGATCACGACCAACCCAACGCCATATTTCCGTCCCTCCTTGGCGATGCGCTCGAAGGTGGCGATCGCATTCTCGGCGGCGCCCGAGGTCGGATCCTGTGGAATATAAAGATGCGCCTCGTCGCAGAACAGTGCCACCGGATGGCGAAGCCCCTGCGTGCTCCACTGCTGCACATGGAAGGCCATGCGCGCGACCATGCCGACGATCAGCGGCAGAATGTCGGAGGGAACTTCGGAGAAGTCGATGATCTTGACGCCACCATGGCCACCTTTGGCCGCCCTGCCACCGAGCAGCAGCTCAACTGCGCGATCGAGCCAATCATAGCTGTCTGCCACGCCGGACGCAGGGAATAGGAAGCCAAGGCGCCGATCGGTGCGTTTGCCCTCGAGGCGCTGGATTAATCGGCTGAGCTTGCCGTGGAAATCGCCCTGCTTCTCGGTGCCCGCCTTGGCTCCCGGCACCATCTCGGCGTTGATCCGATCGAGCTCGCCGAGCACGGTTTCCATCCTGAAAGGTACCGGACTGTCGATCGTGAAGTTGGCGAGCACTTCGGTATGACCGCCGTCTTTCAGGAAGCCGGTCTTGGCGTCGACCACTGCACGCGACATGATCATGGCCTGGTTCGGCGCTGACTGATCGGTGCGGTCAACAAACATCGAGACAAGCGCCTCGTAGCTCATGAGCCAATAGGGCAAATGTAGCACACCATCGGCCAGCCCCTTCCCGGCTTCGATGTCGCTTGGACCCGCTACGCGCAGATGGACGAAACCGTCGCCAGCCATCGATGCATATTCCCCGTGCATGTCGAATACGATGGCATTGGCGCTGTCGAGCTCGGCGATTTGCTCGAGCAGGCGGGCAGTCGTCCACGACTTGCCCGAGCCGGTGCTGCCGACGATAAGCGCGTGACGCTGGAACAACCGATTGCCGTTGACGAACGCCTGAGCGTTCGGATCGAGCGTATAAGCGCCAAGCGACAGGCGCTGCGCGCCGCCCATTACTTCCGAAATCACCCCCATAAAGCGCGTAAGTCGCTCGCCTTCGAGCGCGAAGCAGCAGGCATCGATCTCCGGGACAGTCTCCAGCGTCCGGCGGAAGACGTTGGCACGCGGTCCATCCCGATCGAGCAGCGTGCCAATCAATGTGATCCGTACCAGATTGACTTCGGGATGCGCAGATTCGGATAGCTCGATATCGGCGACCTTCGCTTCCTCGAGCGCTGTACGGGTGATCTTTTGGATCACGCCGATCAACTTGTGACCAGCGAGGCTGCTTTGGAGCGCGACCAACCGGTTCACCTGAAGCGCTCGGAGCGCCTCGACATCATCGACGCGAACGATGACCGTGGCCGTGTCAACCGATTGGACGCGGCCCAGCGCTTCTCCGTCTGCGAAATTCAATATGCTCACCTAGGGACTCCTGTCATTTCGTCGAGAAAGCGGTCGAGCCGCCAGATCGGTTGATCTAAGTCGAACCCGTTGGGCATATCGTGCATATAGGCGCGCCCGCCCATCGTCCCCTCCTCGATCGCGAGATAGCGCCGGCAGCGTCCGCCGCCGAGGAAGGTCCGGGCGGACGTCGTCAGCTCCTTGGTGATCACGACCAGCGGCACGGACTCTCGGTCGCAACGCTCGATCAGCTTGGTTTGAACGTGCTCGTCGTTGAAGCCATAACCGACGCAGAAATAGGCGCGGGCGCTATCAAGCGCGGCATCGCTGCAGCTTAGGATTGTTCGGAATGGCTCGCCATGCGTCAGGCGATATTTGTCGATGCCCGGCGTGATCATCAGCGGCACGTATCCGGGCGGCACGTCCGGAATTCCACGGACACCGATGATCTGGCCGGCCGAATCCTGGAACCAGTCGAGAGAACCATGCACTTTCCAGACGGCAACCGTACGGGTCTCTTGCTTATTGACGAAAATGCGCGTGTTGGAATCGCGGGCGCGCGATTGCAGATAACCGTAGTTGAAGCCTGTGAACGTGCTTACATCGACGGCGTCCGCGGCATATTCCGCAAGCCGATCGTAGTTCGGCGTGACCACATGGACGGTCTTGTGCGTGCTGTCGAAGAGATGGCGGTACAGCCGCGAGAGCGGCAGCGCCCGCCGATCGGCCAACAGCGCCTGGAAGATGTCGAGATCGTGCGGCAAGAGAAACGCGCGGGTCTCGGTGGCGATGAACTGAGTTTGGCGTTCCGTCGGGCGCACGGCTTGGAGGGCGCTTTCGAGATCATCGCCGGTTGCAAGCCGCGCGAGGAACTTATCCCATTCGCTTCGCTCGTCTGCTGTCCAGCCCGCGGGCGGGGTGACAGCGGACAGCTGCAACGCCAAGCCTCCCATGCCGGGCACGCCGTGCGCGGCCGAGGCGCCGCTGCCCAGAATGACCACCGGTGTGGCGCTGAGCGCCGCCTGCGCAAATTCCTGCGCGATCTCCGGCGCACTCTTGGCCGCCATACAGTCCCCTCCCGGCCAACACCGACCGTATCCGTGACAGCCCGCGTCCTCTCTAATGGGATTCAGTGAGTTGATCAATTTCGGCCGAGGATCGCATCCACGCCTATATCTGAAACTGGCCCTTAGCCGATCACGCTACGCTTGGCATCGAGACGATTTCCCCAACGAGAAGGAGAAGCGTGTCGCATACATTCGCTTCGGAGGGCCTTTGAAGGTTAGAGATATTGATCTTCGAAATATGCATTCTGCAAACCAGCTAAGCAACGCTCTTCATCTGATGCGGACGACGCTCCAGCATTTTCGTTGAAACAGTCTTGCCAAATGCAGTATGCGCCACATCAAGCAGGTGATGGTGATGCGTAAAGAAGAGCACCTGGGTTTTCTCCGCAAGCAGTTGCAGCACCCTGAAGCCAGCAGCCGCGCGCGCATCGTCGTAATTGATGAAAAGATCATCGGCGATAAATGGCACCGGCACGGCATGCATCAGATAGTCTTCAACGGCAGCGATTCGCAGCGCGACAAAGAGCTGATCGGCAGCCCCTTCGCTGAGACCTGACACTGGGACCGCCCCGCCGTCTCCACGTACGCCCGCCAAATGTGGGACATCCTTCTCGTCGTATTCGAGCGCAAGCCGTTGGAACGAGCCACCAGTCAGAATAGAGAACAGCTCTCCCGCTCGTTTGAGCAATGGCGCCTGCTTTTCGCGCCTAAACCGCTCGATGGCCCATCTTAGGATAAGGGTTGCGGAGCGAACGCGCGCATACTGCGCCGCCGCCTCCTTCATTTCGGTCAAAGCCACCTGACGATCAGCAGCAGCTTTGGCGGCAGCAGCGTCTCCGCCGACAGCCTCGAAAAAACGCTGAGCGTCGTTACGATTCTGAATTGCGCTCAGCTGGCGTTCCCGAGTCTCTTTGAGTGTTGCCGTCAGTGTTTGCTCCCGAGCCGCTGCGTGATCTGGATCGGCGCTGCGGCATTCTTCGTCGAGCTGTTCGACGCCAAGCCCATCACCATCAGCATCTAGCGCGCGTCGCAAGCGCAACCACTCATCCTTCAGCGCGCGTTGCAGATCGGACTGGCGAATAGCCAGTCGCAATCCGTCGATCGAATCGACGGCTGCGGCGTTTTTGAGGACGTCTATTGCGGCGGTGGCGTCCCTTCTGGACCTGTCGCATTCTTCCAGTTTCTTCTGCAGGCCCTGCACCGCTTCATCCCTTTCGTCGCGGGACACAACGGTCTGCTTCGCCGCACTCAATTGCGCATGGAGCTGGAGGATTGCTTCATCTGGATCCCGCCCCGAAAACTGCGGCGCGATTGCATTCACGAGCTTTTCGATATCCTCGGCAAACGCCCTGATATCCCGCTCGATCTTTCCAATGCGCTCATGCTCCAGGTCCGCGATCTTGGCAGACGTCTCCCGCATCTGATCGATCGCTTCGATTTGCTCCTGAACGGTTTCAATCGGGGCTTCGGGTGACAGATTGAGAGCCGCCAAGGCCTCGTTCCACTGCATGTTCCAAACATCACGTTCCTTCGCAGCGATTTCGACAGCTGCGCGCCTGCGTTCGACTTCCGCTGTACCTTTCCGCTCCTCGAGCGAAAGCTCACTCCTCTTTTGCGTGTTGCCTTCCTCCGTGCGGAGGCGCGCTTCCGCCGCCCCAAGAATGCCGTTCAGCGGCAGACCGTCTGCCGAGGACGCCATCGCCGCGTCCGCCATCAGGCAGACGAGCTGTTGCTTCGCCTTTGACATTTGCTGCTGGAGCGAGGACTCTGCATGAAGCGCGGCGTCGCGCTTGGCGATCTGATCAAGCACGCTTGCCCTCGCGGTGAGCCAGTCCAGCATTTCGTCCGGAGAGCGCGGGTTTTCGGTGACCTCTTTCCACTGGGCCACCCAAGCTGCGGTCAACGTGTTCTGCTCTTCGGTTGACGAAAGAAGCTCCTGCTTCGTGCAGTCAAGAGCGTCTTGCTGTTCGGCGATTTGCCGAGCCAGCACCATGGCCGCAGCGGTCGACTGTGCATTTTGAAAACGACGGTCCGCCGCCACGTCGGCCCGGTCGATGGCCGCTTCATAGGCATTGAGCAGCGGGTCGCCATTTGTGAAAGCGAGCTCTTCCGACTCCGGCACCACGATATTGTCGACATGTCGACGCCTTATGATGGACCATCCGGCATCACGCCGTTCGCGCAGCTTTTTCAATTCCTCCGCGGCGACGATTTTTTCATCCGACACAAGACGAGCATAGGACTTTCCATTGTTTTCGATAGTACGCATCAACTCGCGCGTCGCAGTTTGCTGGCGTTGAATACGTGCCTCAAGTTCGCGAACAGCATCGCGATGGGCCCTTACCACGGCCTCCCCCGGGATTTTTACGGCATGCAAACTCTCTTCGCTTGCGAGGGGCGGATTCATCTCAGCCATTTGCCGCTGACATGATCTTTCCGCCGCTTGATACTCTTGTTGGATACTCAGGAGACGCGCATCGAGATCACCAAAGGCGCGAATGGACTTGACGACGCCAGCCAGCCCCGAGAGGTCTTTCTGCATTCCGAGCGCTTCGATCCGCGCCTGAATATCAGCGAGTTTTTCGCTGGCATCCTCAAGCGCCGCTTGAGCGCTTCCGACTGCCGCAAATCGGCTACCGCGCGATGTCGACAATCCGCGGACCGCCGAAACCTTGGCCCGCGGCGGAATTCTCTCGACCAGGTTGGTGGTGGGACCTGTCCAGCCCAGTTCAATCGCCGCGCGCTTCAGGACCTCTTCCGCTGCGGCGAGTTCGACTCGCCGCTTCGGCAAGTCGGCCCGGCCTGAAGAGAGCTGTATGCTACGCTTCGAAAGGCGTTCAATTTCCGCTTGGTAGAGAAGTACGTTATCATCGACCACGAGCGCGGAAATTTCGACGCTGATTGCTGCGATATGTTCGCGGAATGTGTTTATCCGCACTTCCGCAGCAGCGTTATCCGCCGAGGCCTTTTCAAATTGCGTAGCTGCGTCGGAAGGCAATTCGACCACCGCGCCGAGGGCGGCTATCTCGGCTTCGATCTCATGAATCCGACGCACACTGCGATATACGCGCCGGACTCGAGAAATCTTCGCAAGTTCGGCAACCTGCTCTTCGATCTCCTTCTCGATATGACTGGAAAGGCCACGCGCCTCTTCGAAAGCGGATTTCAGTTCCTGCCATTTGCTCGCGGTCACCGTGTGCTGACGTAGCGCTGCGTCGGCCTCTTTAAGGCGATCCTCGGCTTGGTAGTATTTCCGGTGGCCCGCCTTGCGGCCGGCCCAGAGCCCGTCCGCCTCTTCCTGCATCGCAGCCAGCCGATCGCGGAGACCTGACACCCCGGCGCCTGCGGCGAACAATGTCGCGCCGATATTATCCTTCGCCTGGATGATATCCCGCCCGCCGGCCCGCAGGCGCTCATGATCAAGACAGAACATCCGGCAGAAAAACGCACGGTCCATTCCGCCGAGCAAGGGAGCGAGCAGGCCATCGCCGGCCGCAAGCGGCAGGTCGTCGGGGCCGAGAAGCGTGTCCTTGTTGCCCTTGCGGCGCCGGACCGAATGCGACGCGCCATCGCGTTCCAAGGTGGCGGCGATGCGCAGCGCCGCATTATCATGAAGAAAATTACGGGTTGATTGCCCGGGAATGCCGAACAGCAGATCTTCAATAGCCGACATCGTCGTCGACTTTCCAGCCTCGTTCTCGCCGTACACAATATGAAAGTCAGGTCCGCCTGACGGGAACTGAAGCGTCGTGTCGGTGAAGTGCCCGTAGCGGATCAGGTCAAGAGAACGGATACGCACCGATTAACGCCTTTTCGCAGTCAGACGCGCGCTGAGATATGCGCCAGCCTGCTCGATCACGGCCGGGTATTCTTTCGCAATCACTGCTTCGAGAAGAGAATCGTCGACATCAAGCGCCGCTTCGTGAGGAAGCCTGCGGACAAGGTCGCCGAGGTCGTTCGCGATTTCCGCCTGGAGATCGAAATCCTCCGCGGCCTCACCCAATAGGACTTTGAGATCGTTGATCGCATTGCCCTCTGAGTGAATGGAAACTGCCGTCACAGGCACGGTTGCATTGATGACGCGTTCGATCCAAGCTACCTCTTCGCCGAGAGCCAGTGCTGCGGCTCTCGCTTCAGCCAGCAATTGCGGCCCAGAAGCCACCAGTTCGCCGTGAAGAGCCGTCAGGCCACTTAGTTTGATGCGACAAGCCAGCAGGCGGCCTTCTGCATTCTTTGCGGCCTCGCCGATCGAGTGCTTGATTTGATCGATAACATCCCCGATCCGCGCGCTATCACTGACCAGTACATCGACATGCATCCATCGCACGACGTCCGTGTATAGCGGCTCAGCGCCTTCGATCGCTCCGTCCTGAACCGAAATGAGCTGCGCCGATTTCGGGCCGGATTCACGGATGTGGCGCCCCTGCAGATTGCCGCAGAACACCACGTGCGGATTTTGATGCAGGACGCGGCCCTGATGCACATGTGCGAGCGCCCAATAGTCATAACCCTTATTGACCAGCTCTTCGAGCGTGCAAGGCGCGTAATTCTCGTGAGGACCATTCATTCCGCCGAGCGCGGTATGCAGCACGCCGATGTTGAAATAGCCTTTGATCGGCGCGGGATAGGCCGCCGCCAGATTGTTCGTCGTCGCCTGCAGGCGGAAACTTTGACCGTGAAGGGCGACGCGGCGATGATCGATCTTGAAAGTCTGGGGCTTTCGATAGCCGAACACCTCAACATTGTCGGGGAGCGTCAACCGCTTTGTGATTTGGCTTTCGGCGTCGTGATTGCCGTGCAGCACGAAGGCGGGGATTTTTGCCGCCCGCAAACGCCCCATCTGCCGCACGAAAAAGAGGCCGGTTTGAAAATCGCGCCAATCGCCGTCGTAAAGATCGCCAGCGATGACCACGAAAGCCACCTGCCTATCGATTGCGTGAGTAATGAGTTCCTCAAAGGCAGTTCGGGTCGCCGTTCGGATACGCTCGGCCGCAGGCCCCTCCTGTCCGCTCAGGCCTCTCAGCGGACTGTCCAGATGGATGTCGCCGGTATGGATAAATTGGAAAGTGCTCACCAAAGCGCCCGCTGAATCCATTTAGAACAAAACATGAAACACGAAAAGCGTCCTCTCGCAACCTCGAGCGGAGTGTTGTGACCAACTATCGATAAACGCGCGGGCGATTTTCAGCATTCATGAAGGGTTCGAAGGCCGCCGAATTTTGGGAGAGATAGTTGCCTTTATTCGCCGTATGGTATGCGGCGAATTTGCTTGCCTTTGCGGTGAAAAACCGCACGCAATCGCCGCATAAGTGCGAATATGGCCGACAGACAGCCACGGGTTAAGAAACATCAATGACTTCCCGGTCGCATTCTTGAACTTATCCGAGCGAAAACCGGCATCCGTCGCACGATCATCGCCCCTTAGAGACGTCGTCGCTCAAAGCCGTTCAGCTCCCTCAAAGCACAAGTCTTGCGCAGCGCCATATGCGCGGCTCCTCCCGGAAGCCACGCCGATGTCTAGCAGCTGCGAAGCGTCCGATTTGCACTCCGAAGCCGCCAATTCCCTCTCTTGCTTGGGCATAAAGATTTGCGGCGGGCGATTTTTGAATAGGCATTGAGCCGAGTGGCTGAACCAAATGTGTCGGCAGTTCGTCATGCCGCGTCCGTAGATGCCAAAGCGTAACATCGACAAGCTCGCTCGCGCTAAATCACGACCCGCTCCTAATCAATGGGACGAGGACGAAGTGATGACTCTAGTCGAGGCTATCGCGGTGTTTTTTCCTCATGGTCCATTGACTCTATCCTCACTACGTAGGGCAGCCGCAGCTGGGACTCTTGAAATCACCAAATTAGCGGGCAAATATCTGACTACCCCTCGTGCCAATCGCAAATTGGTCAAGCCGTCATGCCGGGCCGCAAAGCCTCTGGTTCAGAGAGGACGATGAAGCCTGGATCATCCTCGACCGCGGCCGCCAGATCCGCACAGGCTGCA
Organism: Bradyrhizobium ganzhouense; assembly: GCF_049949285.1. NCBI lineage: Bacteria > Pseudomonadati > Pseudomonadota > Alphaproteobacteria > Hyphomicrobiales > Nitrobacteraceae > Bradyrhizobium > Bradyrhizobium ganzhouense. Next base: position 2,116,933 of record NZ_CP181318.1, on the reverse strand, counting down.
GCCGCGACGGCATTAACGGCGCTGCGAAGGCGCTCGAAACCTACATCGGCGAACGACATAACAGCACGGTCGGCGCGACCGACCCCAGCGTCCTCGCCATAGCTGACGTACTTACCGCCTACGAAATTGCAAAGCGCCCCAAGGATAAGAGCGACCAACGCTCTTGGGCGCAGCACGAATCTCCTGCTTATCTGCTTACTCGACCTCAACAACTTTTTTGGCAACAAGACTGTGAGTGCGATCAAGGCGCAGCTCTGCCGCGACTTCGTCGACTGGTCGACCGGCACTCCCAACGACAACAACAACAAGGCCGCCGGCATTCGTCGCGCGCGGGCGTGGTTTCTGACCAGACGGCGCGCCGCCGCCTGGAGGATTTGCGCGCCGCGATCAACGCCTATCACGCCGAGCATACACTGAGCTTCGCTCCCAGGGTGACATTGCCGATCAAGACCGATGGCCAGCAGCGCTGGCTCACGCGCAACGAAGCCGCGCGCCTGCTCGCGGCCACGCTTGGCTATGTCTGGGATGGAGAGAAGAAGACGTGGAAGCGTGAGAACGGCCGCCTGGTCCTCCGCGAGCGTTGGATCATCAACCGCCGACGGCGGGCCGCGCGCTTCATTCTGGTTGCCTTTATTCGGCCGGGCGCGAGGAGACGATCCGGCGGACACAATGGTTCGTGACCATGACGGATCCGTGGATTAACATGGACGCGATGATCTATCAGGGCCGTGGCGCTGAGGAGCACGGCACCAAGAAGCGCCGGACCGCCGGCAAGGATCGCCAATCGGCTGCGGCCGCACCTGGCGCGCTTGCGCAAGTTAGATGCGCAGCGCTCGGCCGAGTTGCGCACCGCCGGCATCATGAAGACGGGCGAAGAGATCCGCTTCGTCATCAATCGCATGCACAACGGCCAGCCGCTCGCCGGCAAGATCCGATCGGCCTGGGAAGGCATTCTTGAGGATGCCGGCCTAGGCGAGGACGTTGTTCGCCACTCGCTGCGTCACACCGCCGCGACCTGGCTGATGCAGCAAGGCACCGACCGCTGGCAAGCGGCCGGCTGGCTGGCATGACGGTGAAGCAGCTTGAGAACGGCTACGGGCACCATCTCCCGGACTTTCAGGAAGAAGCAGCGGAGGCTCTCGGGGGGAGGCGATAGCCCGGGCCTTTACTCGCCGCGCTCGATCCTAGCGTTCAAATCGACCAGGATGAGTTCGTAGGTCTGAAGCGACGACTTGTGATGTTCAATCACGTCATTGGTAACGTCCCGCCAAGGGCCGTTCCCTTCCCGCTCCCCAACGGTCATCTTACCGGACTCGAGCGGCGCGAGATCTTCTCGGATCTGCTCAATCTGCGCCTCGACATCCCTTTTATAGGCTTTCAGGTCGATCGCCATCCTAGCTGCCCTTCCTGTTCGCCACATCCGTTAGAAAATAGAGGGACCACAGGACCGTAACCGACAGAAACGACAGTGAGAGAGCCAGCGCTAGTGAGCCTGCAGCTCGCACGGCAAAGCGTGCGGGAGGTAGTGCCGCTGTCCACGCGAGAACGGCGTCTCGTAACAGTCCGGCGGCCACGACGCCGATCAAGACCGCGAGCCCCAGAAAACTCAGGTAACCGAGCAGGAAGCACAAGAACTGGCGCATCGTGAGCGGATCGTTGTCGAGCCAAAGCTCTGCACCGATAGGACGGCGATCAAGGTTCGGCCCAGGAGCGCCCATCGAGACAGCAGCGAGCGCGCCGATCATGAAAGGGACAGCCATGACAAGAAGGTCGCGGGTAAATCGCAGCAGGCCGTTGTCGCCGAACAGCGCCGGCCGTGGGTCGATCACGAGATAAATCGCCCAGCCGGCGATGCCAACCACAATCGGGATTGTAAGGTCATACCTGCGCTTCTCGGGATGGCGGATCTGGAGATAACGCAAAGGCGCGAGCAGACGCAGACGAGACTGGTGCCCGCCGTGGTCTACGTCCAGTATCTTTATTTGCCGCGCTGCCATAGCTGATCCTTGTCGAGGAATGTGGCCATTTGGTCGGCGATTTCATCGTTAATCTCGGAATACCATTCGCGCGGCTCATGCTCTAAAGACATGAGCTCCTTCTGACACATCACCAGGTCCGTTGCTCCCGCGAGGGCCTGATGGATCTTACCGGTCACAGCCGTTCCGCCATTGAGCTGCCTATAGGTTAGTTTCGTGTGGTAGCCGTTGGTTTCATAAAAAGAGCGTATTGCCGTCAGCCAGGCCATGCGCTCCTTCGGATCTTCGGGGCCCTGCTTCGCGTTCACCTTGAGCTCAACATCAGCGATCAGCTCCTTTTGAAGCACGTGATCCTTCCCGCCGATTGACTGCTTCGTCGATCGCTTCGTGAAGGTCATATGCGCTAACTCTCGACCACCAGCCGTAGCAAAGGAAAGCGATCGGCCGACATCAGCGAGAAGTTCGAGGCGTGGGCTATACTTATACTCCTTGATGCTCGCCTTCCCCTTACGATCCGGCAGATGAACCTCGTAGGTCAGCTCGTCGGCATGGGCCCAGCGGCGAAGCTGCCTGCAGAAAAACGTCTCGATCATTCCGCGATTGATCGTGTGTGCGACCTCGACTGCGCAGCGATAGTCACCGTCATCGTGCTGCTTGATGGGAAGTCGAATCACGACATGGCAGGAAACTCCGCCGCGTTCGTTCTTCCCACCGGAAATATTCCGGCCTTTCAGGCTACTAGTATCGACGACAGAAAAGCTCTTCTTGCTCTGGTCGACAAACTCCAGCAACAGCCTAGCATACCTGTACGCGCCGCCAGTGACGACCTTGATCTGGCGCAGCCAAATGAAGTTATGCCCGACGCACCGCGCAATGCGCTCGTCTTCCGTTTCCTCGTCGTCCTTTTCGGTGTCGCTGGCGCCAAAAAACTCGATCGCTGACCCCGCCTCATTCCGCTCCTGAAGAACGTTGAAAAGCTCGAAGCCGGCAACCGTCGGCGGCTTAAATGCAACAGGGGCTCTGGAAACCGAAATGCTCGCCAACCGATTCAAAATAACGAATCGCTGAAAATCTTCCGCCAATGTCTGCCTCCCGGGGGCACCGCTGTGCCGGAAACCCGACTGGATGACACAACTTATCGGGTGTTCAAATGCCCGAAACACGCAATCCACGAGAAGTATATGAGACGAAGGCGCAAATTCATTGCGCAACAAGATCGCTAATCTTATAAGTGTTTGAAATCTCGATCGGAGTGGCAGGATTCGAACCTGCGACCCCTGCGTCCCGAACGCAGTGAGCCTCTTCTAAGTTGTTGATTTTTCTTACCGTGGCAGGCGCTTCCGCTCACGGTCGTTTCACCCATTTCGTTGCGATCTCGTTGCGGCATTCTTGGGGAGAACACATCGGAGCCAGATGGGTCCCCTAAGTGTGCGGATCACTTCGTCGTCGAGACCGAGATCGACGAGGTATCCGATGACGGGGACGTCGAGGCTTTCGCCCGCCAGAACGTAGCTTGCGGTCCTGCGCTCGATGCCGCGTTCGCTCAGACTGCGGTGGATACGCTTGATGATGTCGCCACGCTCACCGAGCTCGCGCAGTGTCGTCTCAGCGGCCTCGTCCATGAACCATTGACCGGGCCCCAGTTGATGCGCAAGCCCAAGGCTCTCCAAGCACCGCAGCCAGCCGACCTTCAACGCCTGGTACTGATCAGGCTGCGACACCGTATTTGGCGTAAGGTCGATAAGGCCGCGCAGGTTTGCGTCGCGAACCAGCAGGCGGTCGAGCTGTGTCCAGTGCTCGGCCTCAAACTGACGCTCGAGCGAGCGGCGGATGTCGAGATTGGAGCGCAGTCCGAGTTCCTGTGTGACTAGGTCCCGGGCGCGAGCGCGCATCCCCTCCTTGATGTAGTCGCCGGAGATGACGAGGTCCTGGCCGTCTTCTGCGACGCCGCGCACGTTGATCTGCACGTAGGGGTGCTGAGTGTTTCACTGATCGACGCCCACCCAGTCGAGCTTGGTGCCGAGGTCCTTCTATCTGGCGAACGACCTCGCGGGCGAAGCCTTGAGGTCGGCCATCTCCGGCGCGTCTTCGGGCGAGGCGATGAAGCGAAAATGGTGGCGGTCATTCTGACAGCACTCTGCAAAGGCCTTGGGATCGGCCATCCTCGGTGTCGGGGGCAAACAGGTGGGCCTTCTTCCCGTCCCGAGTGACGCCCTCGCGCCGGAATTGGCTGAGGTGCGCGGCGAGTGGCGCAGATCTCACCTCATGCCGGACGACGCGGGTCTTGATTATCACCAGACGTGAGCGGCCGGTGAGCAGACGATTCGCCGCACGCTACGGCGCCATCTGAGGGCGCGCGTACGGACTGCTTTGCTCTACCGAGCTACACCATCACTGGGGATACGACCGGCGCGCTCAGCGGCGGCGACCGCCTGGCCGATGAAGGGCTTGGCCCGCTGGGCCCGCGAAGAGCGGATGCGGCCGGGCCGCGGCTGGAAATCGTTCTCCTCAGCCATTGGCAGCCTCCTTGATCTCTGTTTTCCGAGCTCGCACCTTGCGGCCTCGATGGTGATCGACGGGCCGGAGGCGATCAGCGGCGCACCCCGAAGGGGCTCGACAGCAAAAGAGGAACCTTCATGTTTCGCAAGAAACGACGGCACAGCCGACAGGGGATGAAAGTTGTACCGCAGTTGCGCCATAGGCAGTCGAGGCTTCAGCCGGTCTTCGGCCGATCAATCCATCGAAGAGGCCGTACTCGGGCAATACGCCCGATGACTCGAGTAGTCGGCCGTATCTGTGATCCGCCGCTATTTGGTCGATCACTTACAACGATCGCCACGTATCTGCCTCCCTGCGATATTCGGTCGAGCCGCGAGGCTGGTGCTGCTCTGAGTGTCGCTTCAAAGACGAGGACGGCGAGCGCTCTGCGTGCGTGATCCAGTCAACCTCACTCGATGTGACGTTATGAGCCCGTCGCTAAGCCTTGCCTCGCGGGTCCGGGCGCGGTCACTCTCCGGGCTCTGGATCGACAAATCCGACCTTAGCGTGGCCGCTGAGACAATGGCAGCGGCCGGCGAGGCATCATCTTGCGGAACAGGCAATTCCCTGTGGCCTGCCTCACGTACGCATTCTGTCAGAATACAAGCGCGCTTCATGTCTGAAACCCGCCTCCGATGTCTTCGAAAACCACATTGCGCCAAAAAAGACGCGAGCGTGGCCCTTCAACAGTGCTGGCCCAAATCCTGCACCGGCTCTCCGCGCCAGGAAGTTGGGCGGCAGCAACAAGATGGAGTCGCGTTTGGGCATCGATCTGTCAATCGATAATGCGGTTGCCGCACCGGAGGTCGCCTGTCTGCACCGCGCTGGGATAACGGAAGACGCTCCTGTTTGCCACGGCCTCGCGCGGCATCGGTCATGCCACCGGAAACCTGTTTTCAGAAGATGGCCGGCGTATCTTCACTTGCACGCGGCAATCCTTCGGTGGCGGGCGATGTCCATGGGATTCGGAGGCAGACAACCATGCCCACGTCGATCTAGGCATTCGTCGGACGGTGTCGCACGCCACCCCCAAGGTCGGGGAACGGCTTGCTGGCGTACCGCTAGAAGCATTGATCCACAATACCAGCATTTCGCCATAGACACCGGACCGTACCCCGCAGACGTCTTTGACGGCGTCAGTCGAAAGCGGGATCAGGCTGTTCCGGCTCAATCTGCTCGGCCTGATTCTGCTCCCGCAAGATCTCTTTGTCGAGCCGAAGGCGACCTCGGTATCGATCGTCAACGTGACTTGATCGGCGCCTTGCCGCGCACCCGTTTTCCAGCACCGCCGATGCCTCGAGCGTCAAGGCTGACGGTTGCTTGCTCACTCTGAAGCGAGTCGTCAATACATGATCGATGAACTGGATCTGCGAACCTTCAACCCCCATCCGCAACGCGACGCCGTGCTCGACGAAGTGCACGCGCGCCCTTTCACGCGCCTTGTTTCGCCATTCAGCGTGATCCACCTCGCCTTTCTTGCGCAAGGTGAGGCGGCCGCAAGCGATCGCTGCCGTTTTATCGATTTCTGCCTGGACCGCAATCTTCCGCCGCCTGGGCAATCGGCGAAACATCATCAGATTGTCATCGGGCCTGCTACGCTACGCTGGGAGCAGCATTCGGAATTTACAACATTCACCTGGTTCTGGCCTAACGCAAATGGTCCTGTCGCTCACCAATTCGACAAAGTTGATGATGCCGTCCGATCGCTGATCCGCGCGTTGCGGCAGTCCGGACAATTGCTGGTCGCGATCAGGTTAGAAGTGGAGCAGGACCCCTCGCCGACTAAGCGCGCCGAACAGATTTTTGACAAGAATAGCCTGGCCATGGTTGCCACAAGGAGCGGTGCAGGCGTTGCCGCCTCAGACTTCCGCGTGGACGAAAAAGGCTTCACAAAAATCCTCGTCTGCGACCTCGGGTTGACGTCGCACGATCTCGGAGCGCTGGTGCAACGGCTCCTGGAAATCGAAACCTACCGCCCGTTGGCGCTGCTTGGTCTGTCGGCGGCCCTCGAGCTTGCGCCGTCTGTCGATCGTATCGATCGGCGTCTTGTTGAGACGCTCGAAGAAATGCAAGGCGCAGAGGGACTGAAATTCAACAACCATCTGCTTGCCGAGCTGACGGCGTTGGCCGCCTCCTTCGAAAGAGGCGCGACCGGTAGCCTGTTTCGCTTCGGCGCCAGCAGGGCCTATAACGAGCTTGTCCAATCGCGGCTGTCCATCATTGAAGGCAACGATGTGGCGGGCTATCCGACCTGGTCGTCGTTTCTGGCGCGCCGCATGGCGCCGGCGATGCGAACCTGCGCGACCGTCGAGGATCGTCAGGCAAGCCTGTCGGTCAAGCTGGCGCGTGTCGCCGATCTGTTGCGAACCCGTGTCGACGTCGAGATTGAACGACAGCATCGTGACCTCTTGCACGCTATCAACGAGCGCGCGAGGCAGCAACTCCGGCTGCAGTGCACAGTCGAAGGATTATCGGTCGGGGCGATCGGATATTACGTGGTCAGCCTGTTTAGCTATCTGGCCAAGGGCGCGCACGATGTCGGACTACGTGTGGAGCCCTCGTTCCTAACCGCAGCCTTTGTGCCGATCGCGGTCGGCGTGATCTGGCTGGTGAGTTACAACATCCGGAAGCGACACCTCAAGCACGACAACGCGCCCTCGGTGGCTTGCGACTAAAGCTCCTTGAGGAAATCAGTGCGTCCGTCCTACGAAGCTCGCATAGTCGTGGTTCGACGCTGCCGCAAAAGTCCCAACTGGTTAGCCCGCAATTTGTGCTTTGATTGATCGGGATAGGGGAGACCTCGCGCGATGCCACCCTTCCCACACCACTTGGCATACACAGGTCCATACCGCGCCGGTTCGACTGAGTTAAGCTAGCTCAGAAACCACTATTCGGAAGAGACTGCGAGCGTCAAAGAAGTGGTTGCGCAGGGCGTGCAGGACCGCCGGTGCCCGGACATTCGCCAGAGCCCCGCCGGCGAACTGGCCGCAATCGATGCGGCGAACTTCGCGAAGCCGAGACGGACCGGCTCGGGAAGCGCTTCGATCGCCGCAAAGACTGCAGTTTCGAGGTTGGCCACGTCTTGCCACCGGAACTGACCGATTTACCGGACCAGGTGAGGACAACAAGGTTTCCGATGAAGCTTCATCAAGAACAGCAACTAGCGGCCATGGCCGCTGACGAACCAGATTCGAGCGGGATCTTCCTCCCGGACTTCCCCGCGCGCGCGGAGCGGAGCGCCGGTGGTCAAGACGCCGCTCGAATAGGAACCCTGTTACTTTGCGGGGCAGGCTCGAGGCTCCGTGGCCGCCCTATCAAGTACCCCTGCATCTCGTCGCACCCCTCCTGCAGTAGCAGCGACATCTGAGCATCGGTCTCGATACCTTCGGCAAGCACCGGCACGCCAAGCCCGTGGGCCAGGCCGATCACGGCTCGAACGATGGCCAGCGACCGCTCGCTCTCGCCAAGCGCCGCGACGAAGGAGCGGTCGATCTTGATGCGGTCGAGGGGAAACGCCTCCAAATAGGACAACGACGAGTATCCAGTTCCGAAATCGTCGAGCGCGATATGGATCCCGAGAGCCTTGAGCGACTGCATCGTCCTTTTGGCGCGCGCAATGTCCTCGATCAGTACGCCTTCAGTAATCTCTAGCTCAAGGCGCGAAGCCCGTAGCCCGCTCTCGCGCAGTGCTTTGCGAACGTGGGCATCCAGATTTTCTCGGCGGAACTGTGCAGCCGAGACGTTGACCGCCACCCTCAAGGGCTGGTGCCACGACGCCGCTTCCATGCAGGCCTCCATGAGAACCCAGTCATCGATCTGCGCGATCGAGCCGCTCTTCTCCGCGACCGGAATGAACTCCCCCGGAGCAATGATTCCGCGCACCGGATGGCGCCAGCGTACGAGGGCCTCATAGGCCTTGAGGATACCGTGGCGGTCCTGCTGCGGCTGGTACTCCAGATAGAGCTCGCCGCGCTCCACAGCCACCCGCAAATCGTGCTCCAGGGCGCGGCGGTCCCGCAACTGCTGGTCCATGGCGCTCGTGAACAGGCGGATCGCTCCCCTGCCTTCGTGCTTCGCGCGATAGAGCGCGGCATCGGCGTTCGCCAGCAGGGAGACGGCATTGTCAGCGTCTCTCGGATACAGGGCCACTCCGACGCAGAGATCGATCTGCAGGGCGTGGCCGTCGACTTCGATTGGATGTTCGAATTGCGCGCGCATCCTGGTGGCGAGTAGTTCCGCGCTTGCCGGCAACGGCAATTCATCAGTGATGCCGATGAACTCGTCGCCGCCGACACGGGCAACGTAGGATCCTTGCGCGGCTTCCTGCAGGCGCCTTGAGGCCTCCCGCAGCACGGCGTCGCCGACGGCATGGCCGAACAGATCGTTGATCTCCTTGAAGTGATCGAGGTCGATACAGAGCACCGCAAACCCGTCCTCGCTGGCGCGCGCCCGCTCGATCGCGGCGACGAGGTGCTGATCCAGGGCCGCCCTGTTCGGCAATTCAGTGAGCGCGTCGTGGCTAGCGAGGTAGCTGATCTTCTCTTGCGTCCGATTCCGATCCGTCACGTCGAATGCGACCGAAACGTGCGCGGCGCGGCCTTCGTAGATGAGCGGCCGGGACTCGATCACGACCTGAATCACCTCGCCGTTGGCCGTCCGGTGCAGCTCGAAATCACGACTTTCGCTCTCGGGATCTCCGCACTCAAGCTGCGGCTCGAACATGCTGAGGAGAGCTTCGCGGGAAAAGCCGTAGTGGCGGCACATCGCCCCGTTTACCGCGATCACTTGCCGCGTCTTCGCCTCCGACACCCACATCGGAAGCGGATTTTCTTCGAAAAGAAGCCGGAACGACGCCTCACGCCGCTTGAGGTCGGTGATATCGATCCGAACGCCTATGCTACCCCCATCCGCCGTCCGTCTTTCCTCGACGCGCACCCATCGATCGCCGGCGAGATGCTGCTCATGAGAGTGCCGGGGCAATGCATGTCGGGCCATGCGCTCTGCGAGCCACTCTTCCTCGCGTCCTGCAGCTTCGGGGTACTGTCCGGCGGCCAAACCGGCGCGGAGGATGCCTTCGAACGGAGCTCCCGCCGCGAGGGCGTCCCGGCTGGCAGCGTAGAATTCCGTGTACTGCCTATTCCAAAGAACCAGCCGATCGTCCTTGCCGAAAATGGCGAGGCCTTCAGGCACGACGTCCAGCGCTTCCCTCAGGTGAGTGTGGGCGGCCCGCGCGGTCGCTTCGGCCTGCTCGGCCGCGGCCTTGGCTTCCGCAAGAGCTACTTCGGTCCGGTGTCGCTCCGTGATGTCTTCGTGGGTGGCGACCCAGCCGTTGCCCTGCATCGGCCTATGCCGGATGCGCACGATTCGCCCGTTCGTCAGCTCGACGGTCGTATCCGAATTCTTGGCAATCACCGGGGCGCTGTTGCGCCAGACCAGATATTCCTGCTTGGACATCTTCGGTGCGCTGCCGACCGAATATCGGAGATCGACAATATCGTTCAACTTCATGCCTGGCCGGACGATTTCCGGATCGAGATCGTAGACTTCCAGGTACTGCCGATTGCAGACGATCAGGCACTGATCGTCGTCAAAGAAGCAAAGGCCCTGAGACATGTTGTTGAGCGCTCTGTCGAACCGCTCGGCGAGAGCTGTGGCGGTCTGCTCTGCAACCCTTGCACGATCGCCTTCTTCGGTCAGTCGGCTATGGGTCTCCACCAGTTGAACGAAGGACCGGAAGTTCGTGCTGATCATCCGACCGAGCAAGACGAGCAGCAGCAGCAGATTGATCCCGAGCGAGATCATCATCCCGTCTCCGGAGAAGAGCAGCACGGTCGCGATCGGCGCACCGGCGATGATCATCGTCAGCCGCGACGCCGGCGGGAAGCTGCCGAGGCAGTAAGCGGTGCCGATACATCCCATGAACACGAGCAACGCGACAGGCGCGCGCAGGCCCGGCTCGACAACTCCAAACAGCGCCAGGATCCAGAACACGAAGCCCGCGTTGAGCACCACCGCCACCAAGCGGGTTCTGACGAGCTCGCGGTACGCCTCCTCCGGCGTGAAATCGCTCCGCCTCAGGCGTATCCACTGAACCAGCCGGACGAGACAGATCGCAAGGAGAGCGGCCGGCAACGCGAATCTCAGCCATGGCGACACCGTGGACGGGAGGACCAGCCCTACGCTGATACTGTCGACGAGCAGCACGGCGTAGAGAACCGGCACCTGCTGTCGGAGCACACGGAACTGCTCCACGAGCAGAGAACGACCGAGCGGGTCGGTCAGATCGCCCACGGAGAAGGCGGTACGGAATCGCGCGAATATGCCCATTTAGATTGCCCCAGCCGTTCCAAAGCTAGGACAGAGAGGCGAAGGACACGTAAAGGTGCTTGGTGTCTCGGGCATTAACGGCGCTGCTGCAATTGCGAAGAATTAACCTTCAGGCGCCGCCGGTCGCCAACCGCTTCCGCCACAGCACTGCTCTGAGTGACATGGCTTAAAGCGACGGGCCCGGTCTAGTTCGCACGAGGCATGCTGACGGCGCGACGCGCGACTGGTCGAAACCAGCCTCCGACGGCAGCGCCTATCAGGAACATGTGCTGACCAGACGGGGCCACGGCTTGTTCCTGGTCGTGGTCTCCTTAAGGCAATGGGGCGAGGCACATCTCTATGCGCGCGGCGAGACGCATTCGGTGCTGCTGGACCAGACGGGCAGACGGTCGGGCAACTCGTGCTGCCGTCGAAGAGCCGCAAGCCGCTGGCGTGGTCGGACACCAAAGTGAGGAAAGTCGCCGCGCGCAGGCGGTGAGCGGTGCCGAGTTTGTCGCCGCAGCTGCGTAGGGAGGGATCAGTCTTATTGCGTCAGAAAGACCTCATGGTGAGGAGCGCGAAGCGCGTCTCGAACCAAGAAGCCCGCTGGTGGCCTCGTCCTTCGAGACGCTTGCTGCGCAAGCTCCTGAGGATCAGGAGATAAACCGGTATGACGGAGTAAGATTAGTGCAGCCTGCCGTTTCCACGTTACGGCAAACTGCTGCCGCCCACAACTCGCCGCTGCCCCGATCACTGCCAGTCCGCCGCCGGCAAGCACCAGCCAAATCGGCATCGTACTTCGCAGAACCGGACGCCGCGGGACCTCTGGTCTGCACGATGGATTTCAGTCGTCATTACTCACGTCCGCAGTTCAGATGATTGCGATCGTGCTTCGCGTCGCGACGATATCTGCACGCTCATGCCGTCACCGGCGCCTTCCACCGCATGAAGCGCCGCTCCAGCGCCTCGAGGACAGCATTGCACGCGAGCCCGATGACCGTGATGCTGAGGATGCCGAAATACATCTGCGGGATCAGGAAGCTGTACTGGCTGTTGATGATGAGATAGCCAAGACCAGCCTTGGCGCCGACCATCTCGGACGCGACCAGCACGAGCATGGCGGATGCGCTCGCGAGGCGAATACCGACGAAGATGGTCGGAAGCGCAGCCGGCAGAATCACCTTGCGAAACAGTTGCTGCGGTGTCGCGCCCATGGTCCGCGCCGATTTGATCAGGAGCGGATCGACTTGCTTCACCGCGGCGATGGTGTTCAGCAGGAGTGGCCAGGCGCAGCTGTAGATCACCATCGTGATCTTCGACATCTCGCCGATCCCGAGCAGCAGGATGAACACCGGCAGCAGCGCGAGCGGCGCGGTGTTGCGGCAGATCTCGATGAACTGGTTCAGGAGATTACCGAGCCGGGCTGACCTGCCGACCGCCAGGCCAAGCGGCACAATCAGTGCGACCGATATCAGAAACCCGCTCAGCGCGCGCAGCAAGCTGGCGGAGACATCATCATAGAGCTCGCCGCTTTGCGCGAGCTGCCAGCCGGCGGCAATCACCTCCGAGAACGGCGGCAGGAACACCGCATCGATCAGGCCGAGCCTGGGAGCCGCTTCCCATAGCAACAACAGGGCAATCAGTAACAGGGAGCGGTGTCCAAGGACAGTCAACTGGCGGATCGCGGCACGGGCCCCACTCACCGCCGGCGACGGTTGAGGTTGCACGCCAGTGAGCGCCTCTCGGCGTCCGTGCGCGAGCTCCAGCAGTATCAGCGTCTCCAGACTAGACATGGGCGATCTCCTTCACCTCGTGGTCCACATGTCGCGCACCGACACCTCCGTTCAACTGGCCCCGCTGGGCCTTCTGAACCTCGTCGCGCAACAGGCTCCAGACCTCATGGCGTACATGGCCGAACTCCGGCAGTGAGCGCACATCGTCTGCCTCGTCGCGCAGTACCTCGGGGAGGTCGATGACTTGCTTGATCCGCCCCGGACGCGACGTCATGACGGCTACGCGCTCGCCGAGCACGACGGCTTCGTCGATGCCATGGGTGATGAAGACGATGGTCTTGCCGGTGGCGCGCCAGATCCGCAGTAATTCACCCTGGAGCGTCTCGCGAGTCTGAGCGTCCAGCGCCGCGAACGGTTCATCCATCAGCAGCACCTCCGGATCGTAGGCGAGGCTTCGGGCGATCGCGACGCGCTGCTTCATGCCGCCGGACAGCTCGTGCGGATACCGATTGGCAAAGCCCGACAAGCCGACCAGGTCGAGGAAATGCCGCGCGATCTCAAGCCGCTGCCTGGCCTTGAATCCGGCGATCTCGAGCCCGAATTCGACGTTCTCCGCGGCGGTCCGCCAAGGAAACAGGGCGTACTGCTGAAATACGATTCCGCGGTCGCGTCCGGGTCCGGCGATGGGGCGCCCGTCGAGCAGGATGCGGCCGCTGGTCGGCGTCGTCAGTCCGCCCAGCAAATCGAGCAAGGTCGATTTCCCGCAGCCGCTTGGGCCGACCAAGACCAGGAACTCGCCGGTGCGAACGTCGAGCGTGATGTCGTCAAGGGCCGTGAAGCGGCCTGCAGGGCGGGCGCCCTCACCTCGCGTGATGAATTCCTTGCGGACCTGCTCGAAGCTGATCTTGACCGGGGTCATTGCACCTCCGCCGTCTTTCCCGGACGGAAATAGTTGAACGCGTTGGTGTAGGTGTCGGAGGCCTTGATCTGACCGGGCTTGAACAGGCCATCCTTCTCGAGCCCGTCGATCCACAGCTGGATTTCGCGGTCCGAGATCACGCCGCCCTTGGATGCGACGCCGGTGCTCTTCCAATACTTGATCGAAGAGGCATCCTCGTTGCGCTTGCGCTCGGCGATGATCCGGTCGAACCGGGCCCGCACCTCTTCGGCGGGCGTCGTCTGCGCCCAGTCAATCGCGCGCGAAATGCCCTCGACCAGCCTGCGGGCAGCCTCAGGATTATCCTTGATGAACTTGTCCCGCAGTACATAGGAGCCACCGGTGAACTGGCCGAATAGATCTGTGTCGTTGAACAGTGAGTGAATACCACCCCTCTCCAGTGCCTTGTCGCGCAGCACGCCGCCGAGCGCGCTCACTTCGACTTGCCCTTGGCGCAGCGCCTGCTCGCCGGTCACCGGCGGGACCGCAACCAGCGTCACCTGCTTGGCTTCACTAGCGCCGAGACCACCCCTGGCCAGATATTCTCGAAGCACGAAATCCAGATGCGCGCCCAGCGTGTTGATGGCAACCTTCTTGCCGATCAAGTCGCGTGCGCTCTTGATCAGACCGTCGTCCTTCACATAATAGCCATTATAGGTGTTGGCGTCGGAGCCATAATACCCGACTACGGCCTTGATCGGCGCCTTTGCGGCGATGAGCTTGAGGATCGCGCCGTAGAAAGCGCCGCCGACATCGATATCGCCGGTCACGACGGTCTGGATGTCCTGCGGGCCGCTGATGGTATTGCCGACCCATTTGAGCTTGAGCGGCGCGAGATAGCCGAGGTCGTCGGCAAGCTCGATGAAGGTCACCTGCCCGGCCCAGCCCTGATAGCGGATTTCGGTCTTTTCGAGCGGCGGTTCGGCGGCGGCCGGAGCCGCGAGGCCCAGCATGAAGGCGCCAGCGAGCGCCAATCGTGCGGCGCGATGCCGTGCGCGAACAAATCGAAATAGCGAGTTCATCCTGATAAATCCTGTCAGTGAAGCGGGATCAGGCGGCCTTGGCCGTCTGCGGTTTCGACGCTTTGATGCGCGTCACACTACGGCGACCGTCGACACTGAGCGGTACCTCGCCGTCGATGGTGGCGCGGCGAACGACGCGGTGCTGGTCGCCATAGTCGTTGACGGCGTAGTGCTGGGTTGCGCGGTTGTCCCAGATCGCTACGTCACCGGTCTGCCAAGTCCAGCGCACGGTGTTTTCCGGCGCAGTGATGTGGGATTGGAACAGCTCGAACAGCTTCTGCCCGTCATATTTCGGCAGGCCGACGAAGCGCTGCACGAAATTGCCCAGCACGAGCGTGCGCTCGCTGGTCTCGGGATGAACGCGCACCACCGGATGCTCGGTCTCGTAGATCGTGCCGGTAAACACCTCGTCGAAGTGCTTTCTATCCGCCTCGCTCGCGCGCGTCTTCACGGCGTAGTCATAGGCGTTGCTGTGGACCGCCCAGAGCTCATCCGCGAGCTTGCGCAGCGGCGCCGGCAGGTCGAGATAGGCTGCCGCCGTGCTCGACCATAGGGTGTCACCGCCGCACGGCGGGATCACCACGCCTCGCAGAACCGAAATCTTCGGATAGGCGTCGACGAAAGTCACGTCCGTGTGCCACTGGTCGGCACGGCCACCGCCCCGACCCGAGTCGAGCTCCAAAATCGACGACGTGCCCTTGGTCGCACCGACCGTCGGATGGGGCACGAGTTTTCCGAGTCTGACGGCAAAGCGCTCCTGCTCGGCGTCGTCGAGATGCCCCTGGTCCCTGAAGAAAATGACCTTGTGCTCGAGCAGCACCTGGTTGATGGCGCGAACGACGTCGTCAGGCAGGTCGCCCGACAGCTTGACGTTCCTGATCTCGGCGCCGAGCCGTGCCGCGCGTTTCACGATGTCGGCGCGCGGGATGACGTTGTCGATGGTGGTGGTCGTGGTGCTCATGATCGTGGTCTTTCCTGTGATGTTCTGGACAAAGCTCCGCCATGCGCCGGTCGTACGAGCAGCGGCGAAGAATGATGATGAAGTCTTGGATGTGGTCTTAGGGGATCACGTCGGCGGCTAGATGGTCCGCGGCACCACGGATCCCGGCGGTACAGCTCTCCGCGATCGCGCCGTCGCAGCACCGCACACGCAGAGCCGAGATCAGCTGGGCTGCTTCGCGAACGACGGTTGGATCGGATTGCCGCATGGTGAACGATCTCGCTTGGACAGTGCAGATCGTAAATGCGATCGCGATCCAGTCAATGAAACGAAACCAGCTTTGTTTTGCGCGGCGCGCAATGATCGCTTCGCACGCCAAGCGGACACGGAAATATTTGCGATGGTGATGGTCCGTTACGCCGTGTGACCGGCGTGACAGCCAGCCAAATCAACCCAGCCGAGGTACGAAACAGCTCGAATTGCTGCGGTTGTTCGTGACGACGAACGCACTCGTCTCCGATCGGCGACGAGCTCACGCGCTTCATGCTCGCTTCGCCCGCAACAACGCAAATTCATTTCATCGACAGCTTCGCGATCCCCGACATAGATTCGGACCAACACGCAAGCACGACGCAAACATTCGACAACGTCCAACATTTGCGAGTCAGGCCATGAGCAACCGGCAACTTTCTCTCAACTTCTTCATCTATCCTGACGGTCACCACGAGGCAGCCTGGCGTCACAAGGCGGCGACGACGGACCGCATCCTCGATGTCACTTACTACCAGGAGCTGGCGCAGCGCGCCGAAGCGCACAAGTTTGACGCGGTGTTCTTCGCCGACGGTCCGGCGCTGGCCGACAACGTCCGCTACGCGCAGCGGTTCCGGCTCGAGCCGATCACCCTGCTTACGGCGATCGCATCGGCCACAAAGCATATCGGCCTGATCGCGACCGCGTCGACGACTTACACCGAGCCCTATAATCTTGCGCGGCTGTTCGCCTCGCTGGATCACATCAGCGGCGGGCGCGCCGGGTGGAACATCGTGACCACGAGTTCGCCGCAGGCGGCCCAGAATTTCGGGCTGCCTGAGCATCCGCCGCATCACGAACGCTATGAGCGGGCGCGGGAATATCTCGATGTCATCACCAAGTTGTGGGACAGCTGGGAAGACGACGCGCTGGTCAACGACCCTGTCTCCGGTATTTTCGCCGACACCAGCAAGATCCACGCGATCGACCACATTGGAAAGCATTTTCGCGTACGCGGCCCGCTCAACGTGTCACGGCCGCCGCAGGGGCGGCCGGTCTATGTCCAGGCTGGCTCATCCGAGGACGGACGGGCCTTTGCCGCACGCTTTGCGGAAGCCATCTTCACCGCACACCAGACATTGGCGAGCGCCCAGGAATTCTATGCCGACATCAAGCGTCAGGCGCGCGCGTTCGACCGCAGTCCGGATCAGATTAAGATCCTGCCCGGCATCAGCCCCTTCATCGCCAGCACTCAGGTTGAGGCTGACCGCCTGCAGGAGGAGTTCAACGCGCTGATCCAGCCGGAATTCTCGCTGACCCAGCTTCGCCAGATGACCGGTCTTGACCTCACCGGATTCGACCTCGATGGTCCCTTTCAACGGCATCTGATCGACACCAGCGGCGCGCAGGGCGTCGCCAGCCGTTTCAAGCTCGTGGTCGACATCGTCGATCGCGAAAAGCCGACGATCCGACAGCTCGTGCAGCGCCTCGCCGGCGCGCGTGGCCACTGGGTGATTGCCGGGCCGCCGGAGAAGATTGCCGACAGTATCCAGACCTGGTTCGACAACGGCGCGGCAGACGGCTTCAACGTCATGCCGCCGTGGCTGCCCGGCGGCTTCGATCTCTTCGCCGAGCAAGTCGTGCCGATCCTGCGCAAGCGCGGTCTGTTCCGTCACGACTACACTGGCACGACGCTGCGTGAACATTATGGACTGAACCGTCCGCCGAGCGTGTTCTCCAGCTCGAATCGGGCGATCGCGTGATCGCCCTGGCCATCACCAGAGGCCTGCTTTCGTATCGGAGCGTGCCGGAGGTAAAAAACCTCGAGCGAGTGTGCCTCCGAAGGCAAACGTCGGGGGCCGGTCGCGACGATGCCTCCAAGACGCCCTCGGAGAAGTCGCGCCCGATGAAGACCAGACGGCTCGTTCGGAGCTCATCTGGTTTCCAGGGGCGTTGAACGCGGCTTGGTCGAATTCGCCCCCTGCAATGCTTGGAGCTGGCTGTAGGTGATCTTTTCAATCGAGCCTATAAGAGGCCTGAAAGAATGTACCCCAGCGCTCCGTGCTGAACTTCGCAAGCTCAGTCCCAGTGGTTCCCGGGCCATCACAGCCTGTGCATGTCATTTCACTGTCTTTTTTGGTCCACATGGCCCAATAGCGCGCGCCGATGCCGACGCTGAAGTTCTTGGTAATGAAGTAGGACAACACGCCTTCGAGTTGGACACCCCCGCCTCCGTTCCCGCGTTGATCAATGAAGGTGGTCGTCGGGCGCACAAGATGATTGTCACGTCCTTTGAAATCGGTCCAAGGCAGGTAAGCGACGTCGGTACTCAAACGCCAACGCTCGGTGAGCATAGTTTCGGCGCTTAGGCCGGCACGAGGTGCATTCCACTGGGAATTCTGGCTTCCAACGACTGTGTCGTCACCATCTCGATCTGGCCGCGAGCATCCACCCATCGGGTTGGCAATCTGTACACATCCGATGGAGTCGGAGCTCTGTTCGTAGTAGGTCCAGCCGATAAAGCCGCCGACCTTGTAGGTGGCGCCGCGCAGGAAATCGTAACCTACGTCGGCGGTGTAATAGGTGAACCTCCCGTTTGCCTGGCCTGATCTCGTGTTGATATAGGAGAGGCTGCGATCAATTCCCCAATCTTCATCGTTGGTGCTTCCTTTGTCGAAGCGACCGATGCCAACGTTGCTCTTCAGAAACACTCCCCACGGGCTGTCAACCCGGCCAAATAATTCCCCGGAAAGTCCGTTGAGACCGTGGTGGGTGATCCTCGATACAAGAATGTTAGGATCTCCAGCAGGGATTTCATTGGGCACAGCGCTGTCATTCCATTGGAATCGTCCGCGGCTGAGCCAGAGCCGCGAGCCGCCCTCGAACGACCAACCGGCTGTGTCAGCCGTCGGCGACGCGCTGCCCGTTGCTTTCGTGAACAACGGCTCATCGGATGGTTGCGCACCCCAAGGGTCGGCGTCAAAATGGTAATTCAGACCGATCGTTCCGATGTGATAGCTGCTGGACAGGCTCGTTGTATTCGCCGGAAGGATTGCGAACGGCGGAAGCTGCACCGTCGGAGGCGTTGCGACACTCGGCCCACCGAAATGCAGATAGTCATATTCGACCTTGAGCGACCATGCAGACGTCAGCGCTTGCTCGACGCCCAGCCCGATGATGCCGCCGACCCGACCATAGTCGAAACTGGTGTTCTCCTGAGTCCCGCGGCCATTGAACTCGTTGTTGTTGACGACATCGCCGCGATTGTTTTGCCAAGCCACGCCTCCCTTGAGATAGGCCAGCGTGTGGCCATGCGGGCCAAAGGTGTAACCGACCCGGCCGGTCCCGGTCGCAAAGACGTTGGGACCTGCCGTGCAATTTGCGCTCACAACAAAGCCGGAGGAGGCGAGGCAGGTATTTGTGCCGTCGGAGACAGCACCGCTGACATCGAGTTCGACGCCAAAGACCCAGCTGTTCTTCTGCCAGTTATAGCCTATCTGGCCACCTGCGAGGAACATTGGGGTGTCAACCACGCCGCCATAGATTGGGGGACCGTAGGGATTGCTGAATGAGGTTCGGCCATACCCACCGCCGACGTTCCCGCCGATATAGCCTCCGGACCAGCTCCACACCGCCGCTGGCAATTTCACGTCTGGCCAAAGGTCTACCGCATTGGCTGCACCGCTTGCGACGAGCGCAATTGTTGCGACTCCCGAAAGAAGAACTCCAGATCGCATTCCAAACACTTCCTGCATTCTGCGCCGTCCACAACCGAGCGCCTTTACTTGTCGCCACAGCAAGCCGTCGGGGCCAGACCACACGCTTGCGACGCGCGCCCTAGTCCGCCTCGAAAATCACCGCTTGCGATTGGCAATGATGGCGTCAGCAAAGCAAACCGCGAGCCAATTGAATTCGGCGGTTTCTGCAGGCACTTCGTAGTGGTGTTTAGCGTCAAGTTGCTGACATTTGTCTCAAGACTCACAATCTACGTTGCTATCGCCGACGGCTTCATCGTGAGGCGCATCTGAAGCAGGCCAATAGAGCATCCGCCGCAACTCTGCCGATGTCTCGCCTGATAAGGAACGGGGCCGGCTGGCGAGACCACCGTCTTCACTGCAGGGGGTCACGTGTGAATCGGCGCCGAAGCATGCCTCGTCTATGTTGCATGGATCAGTGACTTATGGCGCGATCGGGGTCGGGACCCCACACCGATACACAGACATGGCTCAGGTCAGGGTTGCTCAAGCCTTCGCGTGAGGCGTCGCGAAGAGTCGTCCGGCCTCGCGATCAACCGGATGGGATCCGGTGCGCACGTCGCATCACGACGAAAAACCCGCATTGCCGCCAGCATGCCTCCGGAACGACGCTGCCGGTTGTCAGATTTCCGACATCGCCGTTTTCAATTCGACGTGGCTCTGATCTCACAGCATCGAACGCGTTTCGCGGCTGATTTCGCTCGAGGCGAACACAGATGACGCGCTTCAAGGCGACGTAATGACGACGCTTCTATTCGGATCTTCGCACAGGAAGGATGCGGAGCGCCGCCAGCAGCAGCGAACCGTCGTCGGCGAACAGGTCCCAGATCATGATCCCGGCGAGTCCATGGGCGCGCGCGTACATCGTCTTGCGTGCGATGGATAGCGGATCGTCGTAGCTGATCCATATCCGCCGTTCGGCGTCATAGAGCCACGGCACCTGAGCCTCATCACTCCAATACCGGCGAAAGCCCTGCTCTTCCGGTCGCCGGACAACGAGATCGCGATAATCGATGCCGTCGCTCCCTCCCCACTCCTCGCTCGCCGTCGTCCCCTTTTGCAAGAGCCCCCCGTTCTCCTGCGGAACGCCCGCAACAGCTCGGCCGTAGAAGGCTACGCCGAGCGTGACCTTGGCCCGCGGCACCCCGGCCCGGATCAAGGCATTCACACTTGCATCGACATTGAGATTGGGACTTGGATCGCCGGCACAGGCGAACAG
The DNA here is from genome assembly GCF_049949285.1 of Bradyrhizobium ganzhouense. Classification (NCBI taxonomy): domain Bacteria; kingdom Pseudomonadati; phylum Pseudomonadota; class Alphaproteobacteria; order Hyphomicrobiales; family Nitrobacteraceae; genus Bradyrhizobium; species Bradyrhizobium ganzhouense. Next base: position 2,096,258 of record NZ_CP181318.1, on the reverse strand, counting down.
CGGAGCATTGAAGCCGGCAAATGTCGAGCCCGCATGATAGTCGTAGGCCATTAGATGAATCCGGTCGATCAGCTTGGCGAGAGCGGCCGCTTCCAGATTGACAATCTTATTGGGGACGGCCGATACGGCAATGGTGAGCTCCAGCTCCCTGCGCTCCAATGCGGAAAACTCAGTGAGTCTTCGGCGAAGCTCCGCAATCAGGAGCGTGAAATTCGTACGGTCTTCGAGGCGCGCGAGATTCCCTGGACGTCCTCCTGAGACAGGAAACTCCCAATCGACATCCACACCATCGAACAGACCCGGATAGGGTCGAAAGAACGCCTCGATAACGGATTGTGCGAACCGCGCGCGCGACCTCGGCGTGGCAGCGGCGGCCGAGAAATATTTCGACCCGCTCCAGCCGCCGAACGAAATCAGGATCCGGAGCTCCGGACTGCTCCGCTTCAATTCGGCGAGTTGGGCGAAATTGCCGCCGAACGGGGTCGACGGCGCGGTTCCGTCGCAGGCTCCTGCGTCGAGGCAACGATCCGAAAGCCCAGCCAGTCCTTCTGCCGAAACGGTGCCGAACGCGTACATCAAATGGGTCAGCTCGCGAGCCGGGATCGTCTTGATGTTTGGACCGCCCGTCCGGACCTTCCACGGGGCGAGATAGCCGGCGACCACTGTCCTCCTGGACGGCATGGCCCGTCCCGGATGCATCAGTGCGGATCCGCACACGAGCGTAGAAAACCCGGTTGCAGCGAAGTCTCGACGATTAATTGCCACAGGCTACGACCTTATGCTCTCTGTCTGATTTTACCCTGCGCCCACCGATAACGCGATCACCTCAGCGAGCCTTCGATATGCGTGGTACTGGCTCCCTTCGTTTCACTTGATCGCTACGACTTCATTGCGGTGTTCTGTGGCTGGCTTCCGACATTTTGTGGCTAGCATCCGCCGCGTTGTCCCATCCGAATATGTCGAAAGGCGCACAACTAGATTGGTGTATTGGAACGTATGGGCATATGGCCGCTCTCGTCGCTGAGTTGCGCTTCGCTTCATCGTCTCTGCACCTGGATGGGAGGCTATGAAGGGCAAACTGTGGCCCGCATCCTACCCCGCACGGGCTCCGTGTGAACCTGCGTTCAGGCCCGGGCGGAACACCTCCATTTTGGTAGGATTTATGTTGCAACCGACGCGTGATACGGATCATTCTTGCACTTGCGGACTTGAACCACCTACAGAAAGCCAGGGAGCTCGAAAATGAACGACAACGCGTCTTCAACGCGAAGCGATCTGCAGGGACTTAGGCTGATCCGTGCTTTTCTCCGGATACGCGATCAACGCACCCGGTCCGAGTTCGTCGAACAAGTCGAAAAGCTCGCCGCGGAGGAGCCTGCGGGATCGGGTTCGAGCTTGCCCGGTTCATCTGGTTTCGCCGAGCATCCGGCGGATCCTCGCAGTTGATCTCTCGCCTTCTTCGTGTCGCCCAACGCCACGTTCCAGCATCATTCGCGTCTGCTCTTGTTGCAGGAAGTCCATGACTTGGCCGCCAATCGTGATAGCAGGGAGCCACGATGCGGCGATGCCTCAAATGCGAGTCCGCTGGCTAATTCCGCTCTGATGCCACCGCCGCGGTGTGGCGACGTCGGACGTCGGGACGATCAGCGTGCTCAGATCTTCGGGTACGTCGCCGCATTTCCGGATCACCTTGGCGTCGCCGAAGTCGCCGCGCGATGGGTCCTTCGGTAACAGAGAAGGCGACCGCGCCCATGATGCCGGGCTTGCGGGACAACGCCTCGGCACGCCTCACAGCGGCGTTGGCGGAAATGCATTCCGTCTTGCCGGCTGCAACTCCATCGTCGAGAACAGGCCGGCTCTCGTCGGGAGCGAATCGGACCGACACCTTCTTGCCATCGATGGTGTCGTCCTCGGAGAATGAGGTGAACGGCACCAGGCAGCAGCTCTGCGGATCGAGCCAGCGCTTCCAGTGCGCGCGCTCACTACCGGACGTTGGTCGTGCCGCCATCGAGCTCATCCTCAGCAGCTGCTGGAAGTCGATTGGCCTGCCCTTTGCTTCCAGCTTCTTGGTGGCGTCCACAGAACCCGCCACGAGCTCGGCACGCACCAGCGAGCCATCACGAGTTCGCGTCCGCGCGGGATAGTGAGGAAAATCCTAGGCACCAAGGGCAGATCGCCGGTCCGGTCATTCGTCGGTATGCCCCCCGAACAGCCGGCGAATACCTGAGCGCCTTTTTTCTACGAGGAGCCCTTGCTTCCCGAAAAGACCAGCCCTACCTGTGCTCCGCCCGCATTGGCACTCGTGGGCATCGACTGCTAACCACCTAAATCACCAACCCAAGCAATTGCTTAGGAGGACTCCATGAAATTCCGTCCGCTTCACGACCGCGTCGTGGTCAAGCGCATCGACGCCGAAGAGAAGACCGCTGGCGGCATCATTATTCCCGACACGGCCAAGGAAAAGCCGTCTCAGGGCGAAGTCGTCGCCGTCGGCCCGGGCGGCCGCGACGAGAGCGGCAAGCTGATCCCGATCGACGTCCAGGTCGGCGACCGCGCGCTGTTCGGCAAGTGGTCGGGGACCGAGGTCAAGATCGACGGGCAGGAGCTGTTGATCATGAAGGAGAGCGACATCATGGGCGTTCTCACCGATGCGTCGGCCAAGAAGAAGGCCGCCTAATCCGACTGCTCGCACCGCTCACCCCTGAGGAGCGCCTGCCGGGCGCCTCAAGAGTGAGATGAGACCAATCAACTCAGGGAAACCAATATGTCAGCCAAAGAAGTCAAATTCGGCGTCGACGCCCGCGACCGCATGCTGCGCGGCGTCGACATCCTCAACAACGCGGTGAAGGTCACGCTCGGTCCGAAGGGCCGCAACGTCGTGCTCGACAAGTCGTTCGGCGCGCCCCGCATCACCAAGGACGGCGTCACCGTCGCCAAGGACATCGAGCTCGACGATAAGTTCGAGAACATGGGCGCGCAGATGGTGCGCGAAGTCGCCTCCAAGTCCGCTGACGCGGCCGGCGACGGCACCACCACCGCGACCGTGCTCGCGGCTGCGATCGTCCGCGAAGGCGCCAAGGCGGTCGCCGCCGGCATGAACCCGATGGACCTCAAGCGCGGTATCGATCTCGCCGTAGACGCGGTCGTGGCGGACCTGCAAAAGAACTCCAAGAAGGTCACCTCGAACGACGAGATCGCCCAGGTCGGCACCATTTCGGCCAATGGCGATGCCGAAATCGGCAAGTTCCTCTCTGACGCTATGAAGAAGGTCGGCAACGAGGGTGTCATCACCGTCGAGGAAGCCAAGTCGCTCGAGACCGAACTCGAAGTTGTCGAGGGCATGCAGTTCGACCGCGGCTACATCTCGCCCTACTTCGTCACCAACGCCGACAAGATGCGCGTTGAAATGGAAGATGCCTACGTCCTGATCAATGAGAAAAAGCTATCTCAGTTGAATGAACTGCTTCCCTTGTTGGAAGCCGTGGTGCAGAGCGGCAAGCCGCTTGTGATTATCGCGGAAGACGTCGAAGGCGAAGCGCTCGCCACCCTCGTCGTGAACCGTCTGCGCGGTGGTCTGAAGGTCGCGGCCGTGAAGGCTCCGGGCTTCGGCGATCGCCGCAAGGCCATGCTGCAGGACATCGCGATCCTGACCGGCGGCCAGGCGATCTCGGAAGATCTCGGCATCAAGCTCGAGAACGTCACGCTCAACATGCTCGGTCGCGCCAAGAAGGTGATGATCGACAAGGAGAACACCACGATCGTCAGCGGCGCCGGCAAGAAGGCCGACATCGAGGCGCGCGTGGCCCAGATCAAGGCGCAGATCGAGGAGACCACCTCGGACTATGACCGTGAGAAGCTCCAGGAGCGTCTCGCCAAACTCGCGGGCGGTGTCGCGGTGATCCGCGTCGGCGGCGCGACCGAGGTCGAGGTGAAGGAGCGCAAGGATCGCGTTGATGACGCGATGCATGCGACCCGCGCTGCGGTCGAGGAAGGCATCGTCCCGGGCGGCGGCGTCGCGCTGCTCCGTGCCTCCGAGCAGCTCAAGGGCCTGCGCACCAAGAACGACGACCAGAAGACCGGCGTCGAGATCGTGCGCAAGGCGCTGTCCGCGCCCGCTCGCCAGATCGCGATCAACGCCGGTGAAGACGGCTCGGTGATCGTCGGCAAGATCCTGGAGAAAGATCAGTACGCCTATGGCTTCGACTCGCAGACCGGCGAGTACGGCAACCTCGTCACCAAGGGCATCATCGATCCGACGAAGGTCGTTCGCACCGCGATCCAGAACGCCTCCTCCGTGGCGGCGCTGCTGATCACCACGGAAGCCATGGTCGCCGAGCTGCCCAAGAAGGGCGGCGCCGGTCCGGCGATGCCCCCGGGCGGCGGCATGGGTGGCATGGGCGGCATGGACTTCTGAGTCCGGCCACTCAGGCGAACCACGGAATGCGAAACCCCGGCAGCGATGCCGGGGTTTTTGTTTGTGTGCCGAGCATGTTCGACAACTCTGCGGAGAGCAACCTGCTTAGCTAGCGGATATCGAACATCTGCCGATTCTGGGGCGGGCGGCCAGCTCCCCACGTCGAATAATTTCGTCGCGTGCTCATCTCAATCGATCTCCTTTTTGCGGAGCCACCGGCGTCCTTCATATGCTGCGATCCTACGATCGTTCTGCCAAAGCTCAACCGCGTGGTCGCTTGCAAGCTTCCGCACCCGCTCCGTGGCGGTCCCTTCGTCCGAACAGATAAACTCGACAAAGCCTACGAGATGCCCGTCGCGTCTGACCATGTAGACAGTGTACCGTTCCATGCAAGTCGCCTCTCCACGTTCTCCGTTCAGAGCCTACTCGGCAGGGTGCTCCGGACATCGGGATGTCCTCGATCGCGCGGCCAGAGTTGCCAAGGAGAACTGACGCCACGACCGATCGTCGGGGCATCGGACATTCCCGTAAGCTGGCAACTCATATGGCCCGCAATGGTTTACTTCTTTGAAGCAATGAGCACGTCAGCATAGCCCATTGCGGCACAGAGCTCGTTCGGCTGACTGAGATGCGACATCCCGTTCCATTAGCCGCGCTTGTGCGATCCGCGGCAGCGAGTCGGCGCAAGCAGCAAGACTGGCCAGTCCAGGTGACATTGGCCTGCTATGCCCGTGGGCAGCGTGGGTCCTATGATTTCCAATCCAGCGTTGACCAAAGCTGGGCGGAACAGCCAAAGCCGAGCGGATCATCACATTGTCGCGTCTCATTACTCGTCGGAATAAGCGGGGCGGAAACGTACGCTATGATCGACTTGATAGCGGTGGCGGGGCATCTTTCGCGCTTTGGCTGCGCGCGGGTCCCTCAATGTAGCCTCCGGAATAGAAACGCCAGGAAACGCACTTTGCAGCGCTCTATTCGGAAGACGATACCAAAGATTATTGTTGACGAGCCCAAAGGCTTGCGAGCCGTGCGACAAGGCTCGCTTCAGGAGGCTATGGCGCGGGTCAGGTTCGATCAATTTCAAAAGCAAAGACACGCGTTGCGGCTCCTTGTCACCGCACTGCCCAGTAGCACGCAACCAGGATGCCGGTGAAAACGAGCCCGGCGCAAAGTCCCAAGACGATTTCCATTGGGGCACTCCCTGATTGTTGCGTTGTTCTTCCGGCGGCCGTTTCATGTCGCCTCGCAGATCGACGGGACGGACTCAAACGCAGGTGATGCGTCCGGTCCGCCCCTGCATCACCAAGCCCTGGAATGGTGATGGTATGCCCACCAAAGCAAGCTGCGTGCCGCGACGAAAACAGCTGGGTTCATAGACCCTTCGCATCAGTGTGCGTAGCGTCAGCTCATGGACAATGGTACCAAAGCTGACAAACTCACAATGATCGCACCACGCGCTGTCGCAAGGGCCGCCTGGAATTCATACTCAAACCGGACGCGTCTCGCATTGCGCTTGTCCAAAGCGTGCCGATCTGCGCCAAATCCATGGCGCGTGAGCACGGACGTCCAGTTTCATCGAGGGAGAAAACATCGCTGATCCGCTTGATTGACTTGCGGAGATCGCGACTGGAGTCGGCTCGGTTCCTTCTTTCAAACTCGTGGGCACGTTGAGAACGCTGTCGGGAGTTCGACCATGTTGTCGGCATCTTACGTCAGCGATCGAGCGAGATTGGCAATAGCCGTCTCCGAGGCCGGCGGAATTGCCATATGTCGGCGAGAAGCCAGCAATGTGCTTTGCGTGAAACTCGCGGACAAACGAGAGCTGACGGATCAGAGCCGGGCTTCGGTCAAATGAACGAGTTGCGCCCCGATGCGATAGAGCGCCTCCCGCGTGTCGCGGAAGCGCGGCTCCTCCACCGGTGTGATCGGAAGCGGAAGGTCTTGGTCCGCAAGGTGCCCCAGCACGTAGGACGCGAGCACGCCGCCGAACACCGTGCCTGGCGCAATTCCGCGGCCGTTGTATCCACTGAACGCAATTACATTGCGGTCCAGCTTGTGAAAGCGGGGTAGGTTGTCCGAGGTCATACCGATCATCCCGAACCAACCGGTCTCGAATTCGATGTCGGCGAGCTGAGGAAACAGCTTGCCCAGCGAGCGGATGGCCCACGCCCTGTGCACTGCTGCACTGCTCCGCTCGAGAGCACCGATGCTGCCATAAACCAGCCGACCTGCACGGTCGAAGCGAAATGAACTGAGCACCTGTTTCGTATCCCAGGCTCCCTGGCGTTCGGGCAGGATCGATGCTCTCAAATTATCCGAGAGAGGTTGGGTCGCAAAGTTGAAGTAAGGCAGTTCGATCTGCTCCTGCCGAACCTGCGACCAGGGTCCTCGCGCGTAGGCGTCGGTGGCAACAATCACCCAATCTGCACGCACAGATCCGGCTGCCGTATTGACCTTCCAGCGCGAGCCGCCGTCGCTGGCGGTGAGAGCGGCACTCTGGGTGAATATTTTCGCGCCCGCAGCAAGCGCGGCACGAGCCAAACCACGAACATAGGCCAGCGGCTGAATTGTACCAGCGCGTTTATCCAGCAGTGCACCGGCGTAGTCGCCACCGCCGATCCTCCGGCGCGTCTCCGCGGCATCGAGAATCTCGACCGGCGCACCACGTCGCTGCCATTGTTCAGCACGAGCCTCGATTTCTTCCAATCCCCTGGGTCCGACTGCACAGTGCAACGTTCCCGTTGGCTCTTGCTCGCATTCAATGTCATGTTGCGCGATCAGATCGAACACCCGTCGCGGCCCATGGCCGAGCAGATCGATCAGGCGCTCCCCGAGGGTTTGTCCCAGCGTCGCTACGAGAGTGTCCGGCATGACCCACATACCGGCATTCACGAGACCGACATTGCGTCCGGAGCCGCCGAAGCCGATTTCAGACGCCTCGAGGACCGCGACGCGCGCTCCTCCTTCTGCAAGGTGGAGAGCCGACGAAAGCCCGGTATATCCGCCACCGATGACGAGGATATCGACGTCAATCTTGCCGGCCAGACGACCGGTCTGAGGTGCCTGGGGAGCCGTCAGTTCCCAGAGTCCGTGCGATGTCGGATCGCCTTGCATCAGGTAAACTCCCTCGGCTGCAATTGTCCGTCACGTCGGAAATGCGCCGACAAGGCTCCCGAGCTACGAGGCCGTGGCGGAGGAAATCCGGAAGTGCGGCGCAAGCTTGCGAATAATCCGCGGGAGGTCAACTTGAATACGATGACGTAATTGCGGTCAGCGCTCGAGGCACAAAAGCTCCGTTATCGTCGAGCTCTCGCAATCAAGCGATTCGGAGGAGCTGTCATGAGGCAATACGTCGGCCTGGATGTCTCGCAAAGAGAGACTTCGGTTTGCGTGGTCAACGAGACTGGTCAAACGCTTTTTGAAGGAAAGGCCAAGTCTGATCCCGGCGATCTGTCCAAGCTGCTTCGCAAACATGCGCCATTGGCAGAGCGCATCGGCTTTGAGACGGGCGCGATGGCAAGCTGGCTTTGGCACGAGCTTCGTAGGGTTGAACTCCCCGTCGTTTGCATCGATGCTAGGCATGCGCACGCGGCACTGTCGGTCCGCATAAACAAGAGCGATCGGAATGATGCTCGGGGCCTTGCCGAACTGGTGCGGGTTGGGTGGTATCGAGAGGTCAAAATCAAGAGCGAGGAGAGCCAAAAGGTTCGAGCGATCCTTGTCGCGCGATTCCGCCTTGTGTCCATACGCCGGGATATCGAGAACCAGGTCCGCAGTCTGATCAAGGAATGTGGGTTACTATTCCCTCGCGCGATTGGCCAACAGTTCCGTAACCAGGTCGGCGAGCTATTGGGCGAAGATCATCAACTCCTCAACGTGATCGGGCCGCTCCTGACGATTCACGAGCATATCTGCCAGCAGCAGAGCAAATTCGACGACGAGGTCCGCCGATTGGCGAAGTCTGACGAGACGACGCGTCGCCTGATGACGGTCCCTGGTGTTGGCGTGGTGACTGCCTTGACATTCCGACATACGATCGATGACCCGTCTCGCTTCCGATCGGCCTCGGCAGTCGGCGCCTATCTCGGCCTCACACCTCGGCGCAACCAGTCTGGTGAAATAGACGCTAGTGGCAAGATATCCAGATGGGGCGACAGGCTTCTCCGAACTTACTTGTTCGAGGCAGCGACCGTCCTTCTCTATCGGACCAAAAAATGGTCTTCCCTCAAGGCCTGGGGAATGAAGCTCGCGAAGCGGATCGGAATGAAAAAGGCAAAGGTCGCCATTGCCCGCAAGATCGCAGTGATCCTCCACTGCATTTGGGTCGATGGAACGTCGTTCGACTGGGGCCACGCGCCGGCCTGACCTTATTTTGTAAGCTCCTGGCCCGGTCCGCCGGGCCAGCGATGTCCCGCTGGGACGGTGGTCGTGGTGACCTCGGTCAATCGGCTGGTGGCGGCTCGTCCGCACGCCGTTGCAAACGATGAGGCACCCGATCCGGACATCATCATGAGGCGCTTGCGACCTCGGAAAGGACCATGACCTCAGCGACGGGCAGCGGATTGTTGAAATTTAGGTGAGGGCTAATCGACCAATACTACCGAGCTGGCTATCGATCTACCAGCCGCGCTCGTCCCGTCTCCGCAACCCCGACCCGCTCCAACGGGCCGAGCGCTACCGTCTTGCCGAATGGCTTCAAAACGAGGGTTGACATCAATCCGCAATTAAAGGGCCGATTGACAGCCTGGGCATGAAGCTCGCAAAGCGGATTGGCATGAGGAAGGGCAAAAGCCCCCGTTGCGCGAAAAACCGCGATTACTTCTTCACTGCATCCGGCTCGACGGCAAATCCGCGAAGAACGCCTGATATCCTAGTTGTCAACTCCCGAGCCGGGCAGCCGAGCTAGGCGCGGACTCGTTAGCACGCAGCCAAATGCGGATTGATGCGAGCTTGACGAAGGCCAGGTAGTTGGCTGCGAGTTTGTCGTATCGGGTGGCAACACCCCGACATTGCCTGATCTTATTGAAGAACCGTTCGATCAGGTTGCGCGCGCAATACAGATACGGGCTGAAGCAGATCGGGTCTTTGCGATTGCGTTTCGGCGGAATGTTTGCCCACGCGCCTTGTTGACGGCCCCATTCGTCGTTGTCTAAGACTTTGACCATTCCGGCCCAACTAGCTGCGGCTGCGGGTGAGGCAGGGATGGACGTTCAGTTGTCCGCCTATCAGACGGAGTAACGAGGTCGCCTCTTGGCCCGTTTGAGACTTTCCGGTCGGCGCTGAAGATGTCCGCTCACTGGCGGTTGACCAGAAGTCATAGCCCCGGGGGCCAAATCGACGCGATTGACCCGGAAGGGACATACCTTTGGGACCGATTGGCGCGGAGTCGCCTACAGATTGGTTCGGCAAGCACGCGAGGCCGGCGCACTTTCGAGATGAGGTCAGATGGTGGGACGCAATCCCCGCCGGTCACACTCAAGTGGCAGACCTCTGCTCGCCCGTTAGGAGTTCGTTAACCATCGCGGCCTAGCCTGCCATCATTGCCCGGTCATCATCAGCCGATTGCCGCTCGGTTCGTTCTAGGAGAACAACCGGTGTCCGCCGAGACGCTGACATATGCCGCGCTAGGTGCGTGCCTGAAAATCTCGCCAGTGGCCGCTCGTCGCTTGCCAAGCGACTGCGCTTGCCGCGCTGACTTTCGGAGCAAGGTCCGGGTGCATGGCAATCCGTGTCCTCTCATCCCCCAGCTCGGTGGAGCAATTGCGAGGCAAAAATGACTAACGTTACCGATATTCGCGAGATGAAGGCGCGCATTACCGTGTTTGGGGTCGGCGGTGCCGGTGGCAACGCAGTCAACAACATGATCGCGGCCGGGCTGCAAGGCGTCGACTTCATCGTCGCCAATACCGATGCACAGGCGCTTACCATGTCGAAGGCCGAGCGTCTCATCCAGATGGGCACGCGGGTGACGGAAGGTCTCGGCGCTGGCTCGCATCCTGAAGTCGGGCGCGCCGCAGCTGAAGACACGATCGACGCGATCCGCGATCATTTGACCGATGCACACATGGTGTTCGTTACTGCGGGCATGGGCGGCGGTACCGGCACCGGCGCAGCGCCCATTATCGCCAAGACCGCGCGTGAGCTTGGCATTCTCACCATCGGTGTAGTCACTAAGCCATTCCACTTCGAGGGCCAGCGCCGCATGCGCCTTGCCGAGGCCGGCATCGCGGAACTGCTGAAGGTGGTGGACACTCTGCTGATCATCCCGAACCAGAACCTATTCCGGGTGGCCAACGAGAAAACCACGTTCTCCAATGCCTTCGCGTTGGCCGATCAGGTGCTTTATTCGGGTGTGGCCTGCATCAGCGACCTCATAGTCAAGGAAGGTCTGATCAACCTCGATTTTGCCGACGTTCTCGCCGTAATGCGCGAGAAGGGCAAAGCCATGATGGGCAGGGGCGAGGCTTCTGGCGCAAACCGCGTGCTCACCGCCGCCGTGGCCGCGATTTCCAATCCATTGATCGATGACCCGTCGATCAAGCGTGCCAGCGGCCTCATAATCTCCATCACTGGCGGCAAGGACCTGATGTTATTCGAGGTCGACGAAGCTGCTACCCGCATTCGCGACGAGGCCGACCAGGACGCCACCATCATCATTGGGGCATCGTTCGATGAAAGCCTGGAGGGTATCGTCCGCGTCTCGGTAGTGGCGACCGGCATCGATAATCTCGACCCTGCGCCCCACGCGCAACCAGCGGAAAACTCACTGACAGGACTCGCCGGCAGGCTGCGCAACGACAGCCGTCAGATCGCCGGATTGAGCGTAGTACACCGCTGACCAACGCTTGCTCGCCCTTCCCCCGCGCTGATCCGGCGCGCGTGTCGGGCTGTCAATTGGCTCGCTTGGTGTCTTGTGCGTTGATTAGACCTGCCGATAGACCTCCCGATGCCGACGCATCACCATATAGGCCAATTCGGCCTCCTTGGCGACGTCACGGCCGGGAGCGGTGTGCATAATTCAAGAAGTCGGCTCATGGCGATTCTGTCTGAAAATGTGCGAGTTTTGAGAGAGTTCGGATGACCGGACTTGGCCCATCGCGTCATTTCGCGGCAACGCTGCAATTCGGTCGCTATTGTTGCATAGCGGACCCAGGCAAGCCATCCGCTCGGCAGATATGGCTTCGGCCTAGCTAGCGATATCCTGCCGGAACGTACTGTGACGACCTCATCCATGCGGGTGGCCGCTCGACGTACTCCGCTGCAGAGCTTGAGGCGTCGCCCCGAACAGCACCATTCGGCGCTGCGCGACCTCGATAGGCGATAGCATCAGCAGTGGGGGCGCACCCAACGCTGGCTGACAACACATATCATCCGCGCTCGCGCCGGGAGAAACCAGAAATATTAATTGATAATCAAGCCAGACAAGTCGCGGATTGAAGTGACGCCGTGTTGGAGCGCAAACTGGACCAGCTCAAGTAGCTTTCTTCCGCGGCAAGACCAACGGCAAATGCTTCCGCCCCTATGTCGCAACTCATTTTAGTGGACGAGCCGCAAGGGGGCGCTGACAGCCTTGACGCAGCAATCAACTTAATTGCTTGCTGCTGGGCCATTCGCGCCGAGATCGAACTACGCACGGAAAAAACCTCCGGCCGCCTGCCGCGACCGGAGGTTTGCCGATAAGAGTCGCCCGCGTTAGTGGCGCTTGCCAGCAGTCGGCGTGCCGCTGTCTGAGGAATCGTCAGCTGCCCCCTTGTTCGGGGCGATTCCGGTGGTGCCGGCTGCACCCTTTGTGCTCTTGACCGGCTTCATCCCCGCCTTTCGGTCCGCAGCGCCGAGCTGAGCAGTCGAACCCTCATCATCGCTCATGCCACCCTGTATGCTCTTGCCTTGCATGCCGCCGCGGCTCTTGGCGTCGGTCGAAAGGTCTTGTGCGAGCACCTGGCCCGCAAGCAAAGCCGAAAGGACACATGCGACTACAGAGGTCTTCACCAACTTCATCATTTCTCCTGAACAGGCTCGCGATTGAACGATTCCATCACTCCGACGCCATTCGCTTTCACCGGATCGTTCAACGCGTCAATACTGCGAATGGCGCCGTCAGCACCGAACGTGATTCTTGTGGTCATCGTTTAGAGATTTTGAGGCGATTTCGCGGAGCTACCGTCCTATGCGCGGTGCAGCGACCATCTGCACAAGCAACTCAACTGCCGGACCGAGATTCTCAAGGTCAGGGCCATGAAAAGGCACCGGAGGAAGCTTCTTGGGATCCGCTGATGACTTTTGAGCTTTGGAGGTGGATACGAGCACAGAGCAGCTTGCATAGTCTCACCACAGGCTTGCCCGAAGCAACAATGCAGTAAAAGGCCCGCGAGCCAGTTCATCGAGAATTGCCGCCCCGGTCCCACCTGTGGGCGTCGGACTGGAATATATGTGAACGCAATGATACGCAGGATTCATATCGTCTGACCTAGCCCGACGCCCACAGTCGGACTCGCATGCTATCTCCGGCCAGTCAGTTGGCGAGGAGTTCATTGGTAAAGAACGACGCCGCGGGTTTTGGATGATCGATCGCTTGTTCGGTCTTGAGCAACTCGATCGCTTGTTCGATGAGCTTCGCGTCGACCCAGCCGATGGGCTTTCCTTCCTCGGGCACCATCGCGTCAATCGTTGCCCTGACTTGTGCTTCGATAACGTCCACCGACGGGCCGACTTGCCAAACCTTGGCGATGGCATTCGCAGCGGCCCTCGGATCACTTCGTGTGGCCTCGATGCCCTCGCTAACAGCAGCGAGATAGCGCTTGAGGACATCCGGCTTCTTGGCAATAGCGGCATCGCTCGTGACTGCGGCCAGCCCCGGAACGACAAGCCCAAATTGTGCGAGATCCAGGATCGGAAACTTGATTCCGGTCCGCTGCTCGAGGACGGGCAGGTCACTGGTGCGATAGATACTCACAGCGTCCACCTGGTTCTGCAGGAACTGGGGTACTCGCGATTGCGCGTCCATCTGAACCTTCTTGATCTTGGCGCAGTCGATCTTATTCACTGCGCAGAAGGTTCCGAGATAGGATGTGCCTGTCTCGCCGACGGCATGAGCCACGACCTTGCCCTCGAGATCCTGTGGCTTGAGGATGGGCTTATCGGGATGAGAGATCATGACGACGGGCGTCTTTGGATGGTAGAGCGCGATGATCTTGATCGGCATGCCCTTCTGGATCGCGGAAGCAGCGAAGATCCCAGGCATGATGACAATGTCCTCCTGGCCCTGAACGAGCGCGCCCAGTGCCGCCTGCGAACCCGCACCTTCCCCCATGCGGACGGCGAGGTTCTTGGCAGTATAAAAGTCTCTGTCCTGCGCCAGGTAGAGGTGCCCATACTCGCCCTTGAGCTTCCAGCTGAAACGCACTCGCACATCGTCGGCCGCCAAGGCAGCCGATGAGAAGACGATAGCTGCGAGCAGCGCCATGGCTGCCACCACGGTGCTGTTCCGCGTCGCGTTGCGGTGCCTTGCAGTCATAAATTCCCCTTCGATTTCCACCATCTCTCGCGTGGGCTGACGCCTCCAAGCCAAGCCGAGCCTCACACCGTCCAAGCGCAGACCGGCTTTGCGAATCGGACGATCAGGACGTCACCAGCAGGCCACCATGCTTGCGAACACGGCGGCGTGCAGCGTTACGAACGCCGGCCGAATTGATTCACTAGTGACGACGTTGGTGATTTGACGCAGCTCAGCATTTTCAGTGGTGAGCCGGCGGAAATGGTCATGTCGGTTCAATCAGGAGCTTTGATGGCGCCGCGTGATTGAGCGCCGCGCCATCTTGCTGTGCGAATGAGACCAGGTACTAGAATTTCACCGAGACACCCGCGCTGGCTGATTTTTCCGTACAGCTGTTGGTGCTGACGCCCGTTGCCGCGACGGTGCAAGTGCCGGGAGTGGCATTGCTATCGAGACCATACTTATTCTGCCAATATCGGTAGGCAACCCAGACGTCGACGAAGTGACTGTATTTTGGACCGATGAAGGCTTTGCTGGCGTCAAACGTCAAGCGGATCGGCTCGCTGTTCAATTCGATCTTGCTGGCGTTGCTGAACCGTCCAACGCCGGACAGCGCAGGGAGCGTGTTGATATCGCCCTTCGCTCCCGTCACGGAAACACGGCCGCTGATGGCGAAATACCTGATGCTTTCGGGGAGGAATCCCAGATCCATGTAGTAATTGGTTTCAACCTTCCAGGTCGCCGGGAACACCCGGTTTCCGTCCGCAAGGCAGGTTACCCCCGGAACGCCCGGGCTAAAGAGACCGCACTGAAGAAACGATTTGTGGCTCGCCAACCCTTTGACGACCAGCGGCGCCACGTTGATATAGCCCTTGTACGGAAGATCGAAAGCGAATTGCAGGCCGCCAACGACGTTATTGGTCGCAGGTGCATAATAGCTATTCGCCGTACCGAGATCGAGGCCAACCTCGAACGAAATGTTTCGCAGCGGCCCAATGCTGAACTGCTTTGTGTTGAATAGCTCATTCCAGCCGAACGTGCTGCGTTCTATGCCGTAGAACTCCGTCGCGCCGGCGCAAGTCCCTTGCGGCCCAAAGGGCAGGACGCCGGCGGGCGAGCAAGGTGAAGCAGGATCGTTGTGATCGGATTTCAACATATCAACGTTGAAGAAGTTTGTGCCGTAAGCCCATATGTCGAAATGGGTGAATGAATAGACCTGTTTAGCGGTCTTGCCGTTGATGGTCCCGTCCGGCCGGGTGCTAAACGCACCGGGATCCGTGGCCGTGAACTGGTAGGAGTAGGTGAGCCGGTTGTCATTCACCAGGAAGAACGGAGCGTCCGCAACGGGTTTTGGCTTTGCCTTGGCTGGTGCCTGTTCATCCGCAGCTCTTGCAGTACATGCGCAAGCGATCAGACTGACCGCAAGTATTGTTCGACTCACAAGTTTGGCAGAAAGCATGTTTAGTCCCCCTCTTCAAAAACGAGCTGCCCGTCGGGCATACTCAACGCGATAGTCGGAATGCGACGCGGCCTGGGAAATGGCGGCGGCCACATCCATGCGGACCGCACCCAATTCCGCATGAAGTCCCTGAATAGGCTCACGCCTGCATGATTTTGGACGCAAGTCATCTCTCGCAGGAAATCATCCTGCGGCACTCATGCCTGGTTCTCTTGAAAACTGACGCGCCTACTCTTGCTCAGTGGGCGACGAGCACGCCTTTAGCCTCGAAGATATCGCGGATCTGGCGCACGTAGCCATGATAGACCTTGTCCTCGTGGACCTTGCTCCACTGTCTGGGACGGGGCATATCGATTTTTAGGTCAAGATCGATTCGACCAGGGCGCGGAGACATGACCAGCACGCGATCGGCGAGAAATACAGCTTCGTCAATACCGTGCGTGATAAACAGAACCGTGTTCTGCACCCTCAGCCACATAGACTGCATGTCCATGATCATCTGCTCGCGAGTCAGTGCGTCAAGCGCACCGAAGGGCTCGTCCATCAGCAGCAGGCCCGGCTCCTGGATCAGCGCGCGGCATATCGCCACGCGCTGTCGCATGCCGCCCGAGAGCTCCGATGGAAACTTGTTGCCGAAGCCCTTGAGGCCAACTTGCTCAAGTAGCTCCTCGGCACGCATTCGGAACCTTGAAAGATTGAGCTTCTTGATCTCGATTGGCAGCAAGATGTTATCGAGCACGGTGCGCCAATAAAGCAGCAGATCTGACTGAAAGACGACGCCGATTTTGGGATGCGGACGGCTGATCTCGTCCCCATCAATGGCGATCTTTCCGGTCGAAGTGGAGACAAGGCCCGCAAGCATTGAAAGCAAGGTGCTCTTGCCGCACCCGCTCGGCCCCACCACAGCGACAAAGGTGCCTGGCTCGAACTGAAGGTCTATCCGCTCGATGGCGACGACATCATCATCTTCGCGGGTCTTGTAGACCTTCGAAAGCTGCGAAATTTCAACCGCGGCGCCTGTCGTTTGGATGGTATTCATCGCACTGCCTCGTGATTATGCGTCGTTGCTACCGATCGTCCACCAAGGGCAACTCATTTGGCCTCGTCACGCTTGTACGAAACGCGCGCCTCGACCACATCGATGATGTAGTAAAGGATCACGCCGAGCAGCGAGATCGTCACCACGGTCGCGAAGTTGAGCGTGGTATCGAACAGTGAATTTGCCTGAAGCTGCAGATAGCCAAGCCCCCGTTCGGCTGCTACGTACTCACCGATGACCGCACCGATGACGGCGAGAGATATGGCCACCTTGAAGCCGCCGAAGATGTTGGGCAGCGCCGCCGGCAAGCGCAGCTTGAAGAAGGTCTGCCATTCGTTTGCGCCCATTGAGCGGACCAGGTTGACGAGATTCTTGTCGAGGGACTGCAGGCCGACGACAGTCGATATCACGATCGGGAAAAATGAGATCAAGAAGGCAAGCACGATCTTCGGTGCCCAACCGTAGCCGAGATACAGCACCAAGATCGGCGCCAGCGACACCTTGGGCACCGTCTGTAGGCCCACGAGGATCGGATAGATGGCGCGCTCGAAGGGCTTGGAGTAGAAGATCGACAACGCCAGAGGGACACCGATCAGCACGCCCACGCCAAAGCCGACGATCACCTCGAACAGCGTTACATAGAGGTGGGCGGCGAGCAGCGGCGCGTCATTGATCATTCGGGTGGCGACGGCCGACGGCGTCGGCAGGACAAACTCTGAAAGACCCGACAGCGGCACGAGAATTTGCCAAGCACCGATCAGCGCCGCGGCTACGAGGAGCGCCGAATAACGTTCTAGCCAGCTGCCGCGAGCGCGTTTCTTGCCGCTCATGCTTTTGCCCTGCTTCCGCTGTGCCTTGCCGGCACTGACAATATCCGTACTCGCCACCGTAGCCTCGCCGCGTTAGAAGATTACAGTTGTTTTTGAGCAGAACCGTCCATCGACGCCTTCGATGGCCTTGTCACATCAACGAACACTTCGCCGACAAGCGCGCTCTCGAGGCACAGTCGGACTTCCTCAACGAACCAATCAAGGAGAGGTCGCGCGGATCTGACGACCGCTCGACGATCTCGTCGAAAGAATCCGGCTCGCCGGCGCGCCCTCAGGGCCGACACTGCTGCTGCGAGATTCACCCGAGACATCCCGTTGTTCCCCGTCAATCTTGGGTTTGGTCTCGCCACCCGGGCATCACGACTCAATGCGGCCCGTCCTTGCGGTGCGATGGCGTCACTTCCCAAACCAAACCTTATATTTGATCTCATGATGTGATCACAATTTTGTATTGTCAAGCGTGTAATACCGGCTACCTCCGACCAATTTTCATGCATCCGATCGACTTCGGCGCCGGAAAGTTGAGCACGCAAGCGCGGCGACGGATCGCCCGCGTGCCTTCGACGAGCCGCTCGGCTTCGCAGGCAATGGAGAAGAATTGCGTTCGATATCGTATCGGCGCGGTTGCGCTTCGACGGTCAGTGCCTGGCGGCAAAGATACTCGGCAGGGAATTTTCGATCGCGGAGCGCGTCAGGTTGCGCGCGATGAACACCAACCAGCCGCGCGGCGAACCTTCCGGCCATCGTGGCAGGTATTCTGGCGGATAGACGACGTGTTGCACGCCGTGGACGACAACCGGTCGCTCGTCCCCTTCGACCGGCAACAAACCCTTTACACGGAGAATGGATTGACCGCGTGCGGCCAGCAACAATTCCAGCCAGTCGACAAAGGCCGGCCATTCGACTTCACGCGCCACCTCGACCGTGAAGGTCTCTATGCCGTGGCTGTGCACTCCCCGCGCAGCCCTGTCGTGTAGTCCGAGATAGTGGGGCTTCCCCTCGTCGCCATGGTCCAGGACGTCGGCCGCCGAGGGCATCGCCTGCTTGCTCGAGGTCAGCGAGCGCACTGAAGGATTGACCTTGGCGACATCGAGCTCAAGCGCGTCCAATTGCCAGCGCTCGACAAGATCGGACTTGGTGATGACAACGCAATCCGCTAACGCCACCTGCTGCGCCGCTTCTGCGAAATTTCGAATGCTGTTGAGGCCACTGACGCCGTCCACAGTCGTAATGATGCTGCCAGCTCGATAGCCATGCAGCAATTCGGAGGCGCTCATCACTGCATGGATGATAGGCGCCGGATCGGCGAGGCCGGTGGTTTCGACCACGACCTGGCGGAAAGGCGTCACCGCGCCGCTGCGGGCCATCGCAAGAAGCTCGGCCAAGGTTGACACGAGATCGTCACGCACAGCGCAGCACAAACATCCGGACGACAGCAGGACCACATCTTCCGCGACCTCCCGCACCAGCAGGTGGTCCAGTCCTATTTCGCCGAACTCATTGATGATCACCGCAGTCTCGGCGAGACTGGGCTCTCCGAGCAGGTGTCGAAGAAACGTTGTCTTGCCGCTCCCGAGAAACCCCGTCAGCACATGAACCGGAATCCGCGCGTCGAGGGAGGGAGCGGCAGGCTGCATGGTTCAGTTGACCTCGAATATTGCGTCGACCTCGACCGGAACGTTGCGGGGCAATGAACTGCAGCCGACCGCCGCGCGGGCGTGGCGCCCCGCCTCGCCAAACACCTCCACCATCAGATCAGACGCCCCATTGATGACTTTGGGATGATCTTTGAAGTCCGGCTCAGCATTGACAAAGCCCCCCAGCCGAATGACCCCAACCACCCTGTCGAGATTGCCATCCAGCGCCTGCTTGAGCTGGGCAAGGATGTTGATGGCGCAGAGACGCGCAGCTTTTTGGCCTTCCTCCACGGAGAAGTCCGAGCCGAGCTTACCGGTGTACTTGTCCTTGCCGCCCTCGCTAGGGACCTGCCCGGAGATGTAGATCTGGCTACCCAGTCTGCGCGCAGGAACGTAGTTGGCGCTTGGAGACGCGGTTGCGGGCAGGTTAATTCCCAGTTGGGCCAGTTTTTGTTCGATCTTTGCTGCCATGGCGCGGTACTCCGGATCTCTGTTCGTCAGTCCTCGAATTGCAGTTCCATTCCTTGTGCGAAGGGCAGCTCGGCTCCCTGCGAGCCGGCGATGCTGAGCAAGGCCCGGCAAGTCGTCCGGATGTCCTGGATCGTCCCGCGTTTGACCGCGGTTGCGTTGCCCTCCTTCAGACCCGCCAGAATGTCTTCGTGATGAGACGCACTCCAAGGCTTCGAGGGGATCAGTAACGACATGTACATGGTCGGCCCGAACTGCAACCAAAGCGACTCGATCAAGAGCATGAGCGTCTCGGATTCACTCGCCTGGTAGAGCGTGAAATGAAATTTTTGGTTGAACGAAAGGCAGTTCAGGATGTCACGCTTGGCGATCGCCTGAAGCAATTGCTTGTTGATAGACGTCAGTCCGCTCAACAGCGCAGGTGAAGCCTTCTTGGCGGCGAGCTCAGCGGCCGTACCCTCAAGCAGTTCACGCACTGAAAAGATATCGCTCAGCTTCTCAGCGCTCAGCCTCGGCACGCGTACCGAGCCCCCCTTGGTTTCTTCCAAGGCATTCGCCGCTACGAGCTGGCTCAGCACTTCACGAACCGGCATGGGGCTGGTTCCTAGCCCTGCCGCCAGCTTGCGCAAACTCATGACCTGGCCGGGAACAAAGGCCCCGACCATAAGCCCTCTGCGCATATAGCTCAGCACACGTTCGTAGATGTGCCCCCGCTGCCGCTTGCCTTCTTCGTTGCCGTTTGCGGCAACTTCCGCTTTCTCGGTCCGCATCTCCCGACTCTCTTTCTCTTAGGACGTCGCTACGCGCCATCCGATATGCCTGAGGACATTGAGACCAATCCTTGAAGACTTGGATGGCTTGCATCCTGTGATCTCATACCGTGATCAGTAGTAGATTTGAGACCGGGCGGCAACCGCAGCGTGGAGCAGTGATGCCGCAAATCGGCACGCCAAGGTTGGCTCGGCCTGCCGATTGGCGCAAACAACGTTGTCTGGAGCACCCGCCCTGGGATTAAGCGTTTGCTCCGACCTGATAGAGCTCGACCTTGGTTCCGTCCGGATCGGCGATGTAGATCGTCAAGCCATAAGGCCCATCATGCAGCTCATTGTAGTAGTGCACGCCGGCTTTTTTCAACTTGGCATCGAGCGCGCGTACATCGTTGACCTCAAAGGCGATGTGGTCGAGCTGGCGATGGTCTGCAGCCTTGCCGTTGATGAGAGCTATGCCTTGGTGGAAGGCAACGAAGGGCCGTCCGTCAGCCAGCGGCTTGGCCGGCCTGATCGTGAATCCCAGTTGACGGGTATAGAAGTCGACCGACCTGTCGATGTCATTGACCATGATCAACTGGTGACCGTAGTTGGTAACCCTCGGCTTCACTTGCTCGGCGATCCAGTCGAGAACTTCCGACGACGGCGCTATCTCGCAGAAGTACTGCTTCCAGACCTGCTTGGCCGTGGCTTCCCAATCCGCATTGACGCCCGATACGCAATCCTCGACGGCAATCACATCGAGATCCCGGAGATAGGCTTCGCGGATGCTCGTCTCGACGCAGGCGTTGGTGGTTGCCCCGGTGATGAACAGGTGCTGTGTCCCCAGCATCTTCAGCATCATCTCGAGCCGGGTCTCGTAGAACGCACCGAAGCGGTGCTTGCGAATCACGAAGGAAGGATTGAACTCGGCCAGCGGCTTGAGCTCGTCGATGATTTCCTCATCCCAGCTGCCGGCGAGTGCGGATACCTGCTTGCGACGGGCGGTATGGCCGAGCAGCTTCTTCTTGGCGCGATTCCTGTCGACCGAGAAATGCTCCTGCATTGTCCAGATGACGGGAATATCGACGTCCTGGCACCGCTTAATCAGCCTTGCCAGCGGCGAAACGATTGAGGACAGGCGCTTCGTATCCACTCCGGAAATGCCCAGCGTGCCCTTCTCGTGGATGAAGGCATTCTGGAGATCGATGACCAGCAGCGCCGACTTGCGATAATCCAGGGCTTCAAGGCTCATTTCTTGTCCTCCACCATGTCGATACCGAGCACGCCGGCGCGGCCCCAGCTGTCCTTCGGGGTTTCATGGATCACCACATGCAAATGATCAGGCTTGCAGGCGGCCTCCTCAACCATTGCATTGGTGATAGCCTTCACGAGTCGGCGCTTCTGCTCGACTGTGCGGCCCTCCCACATTTCGACGACGACAAACGGCATCAGATATCTCCTCCTTTTTGGGTGGGCAGAGCGCCGGATGCCCAAGTGGGCGCGTCGGCGGCGAAGCCCGTAACCAGATCGTTCCTTGCCCGATCGACACCACTGAGCAGCCACAGGGGACGGTTGGCGTAGTTGATCAAGACCTGCTCCTCCATGCAGGCGCGATGGGCGGAATGCCGCGGGTCTCGATCGAAATGACTAGTGCCCGGCATCAGCCGGACGACATAGATCGGCTCCGACGGATCGAGCATCTCGAGCACATTCGTTCCGATCTCGTTCACACCGATCGCCCTCGGTTTCGGATCCGCCTGGCCAACGGGTATCAAGACGATCGCTCCGGCGAATGGCGTAACTGGCCAATAGCGACCTTCCCGCCCTTGGCGCAGGAAGTCCGCATAACCGCGCGCTTCCATGAACAGCTCGCTGTCCCACAGGATGATGTCAGGCCCCAGGATGTCGCGCGCTGCATCGACGACACCCTGGCTCTCGCAAAGGCCCAGAAAAGCCCAGGGATCGGTCAAGCCGATCGCATGTCCCCATGGATTGTGGATACCAGACAGTCGTTCCTGGCGGACCGTGGCCTTCCGCGCCACGATACGAGCGACCGCCTCGCTCACCGACATTTGAGCGGGCATGAGCGACTCTCGACCCGCCAGCTCCAGTCGATGGAGGTCCGCGCCACTCATGACGGCAGGGTCACGCATCGACCGCGACCGTAGTGGTTGTCAGCGACGGAACCGTTTTCATAGACAACGTCACCGCGCGCAACGGTCATCACCGGCCAACCCTTGAGCGTCCATCCCTCGTAGATGCAGGTACCCTTGCCGGTGTGCTTGACCGTGCGCTGCTCATCGAGATCGACCAGCACGAGGTCGGCGTCGAAGCCAACGTCGATATGGCCCTTGCGCGGCCAGAGCCCGAAGCGCCGCGCAGGGTTGAAAGAGTTGAGCTCGACAAGCCGGGTCAACGGCAAACCGCGCTGATGGACGCCGAAATGAAGCATCAGCGACAGCTCCCAGGGAAAGCTCACCACACCCGGAAATTCGGTCCAAAGATCCTCCAGCTTCTTGGGCAGGAACGGCACGTGGTCCGTCCCAAGGCTGTAGACCGAGCCGTTCATGACGCCGTGCCAAAGACCTTCGAGTTCGTTCCGGTCGCGCAACGGCGGCGATATCTTCGCACGCATGTCGAGATCTTCGTCGTAGCACGTGCGGGTGAGGTAGTGAGGACAGGTCTCGACCGTCACGCGGACGCCACGCGCCTGGGCCTCGGCGGCGAGTACCGGACCCATACCGACGGAGGTGTGGACCAAATGAAGCGAACAGCCGGTCTTCTCGGCAAGGAAGAGCATGCGACGGATGGTTTCCACCTCGCAGAAGGCGGGGCGGGATTCCGTGTATGCGCCGAGATCCTGACGGCCGGTGGCCGCAATCTCCTTTTTGATCCAGGACGCGATCTGGGTGTTCTCGCAGTGAACGTTGATCACCCCGCCGGGAACCTTCGACAAGATGCGCATCGCAGCATAGACCCAGCCGTCGGTCGCCGGCACGATGCCGATCGGATTGTCCGGCTCGTAGCCGAAATAGCATTTGAAGGATTTGACGCCGGTCTTGGCGATGACTTCCGGAATCTCGGCGATATGTTCCTCGCGCTGGATCCCGAAATGAAAGCCGAAGTCGATCACCGAGTTTTCCTCGCCGATCGCTTTGCGCTCCGCGTAGAACGGCAGATAGGACTCCTTCAGATTGCGGATATAGAGAAGCGCTGTCGTCACGCCGCCGGAGGCCGCAGCCGCCGTTTCGGTGCGCATATCCTCGGCAAAGGGAAACTTCACGCCCAGATGGCAGTGCGGGTCGATCAAGCCCGGCATCAACACCCGCCCCTCGGCGTCGATGGTGCGCTTGGCCTCCGGAAGGACTTCGTCAGCCCCGGTCAGGACGATCTTGCCGTCCTTCACCGCGACGCCGCCGTGGAATTCTCCGTCGTGGCGAACCACTCGCGCGTTCTTTATGACCAGATCCGCCTTCATTGTCCTTGCTCCAGTATTGCTTCTATGCGCCGGCTGATGCCTGTCCACTGGCTGCGGCCGACGGTGATCGGTGCACGCGCGCCCATGCCGCGCGCCCAGACAACCTTCAGCCCAAGTTCGACGGCGGCGTCCCGGTCGATCGTTCCGGGAGGCGCCGCGACATCGACCAGCAGCGCGTGTTTGGGTAGCAAAGCCAGCTGATCGCGCTCGAGCAATCGCTTTGGAACGCTGCCAATGACGATGTCCATGCGATGCAGAACTGCCGGCAATTGTTCGAGCGTCAGCGCCTCTGCACCGGTCGCATAGGCAGCTGCACGCTGAACCGGGTTGCGCGCCGCGACGTGGACATGAGCTCCGAGGCCGACCAACGTCTTCGTCAGAAGCGAGCCGATGGTGCCTTGGCCAACCAAGCAAACGTTGGACTTGTGGATGGTGATCTGCGTGTTTTCAATGATCACCTTCAATACGCCCTCGACGATCGCTGGCCCCCGCAGCAGCATGAGGTCGACGTCCCATTCGTACTCGTGCAGTGCGATGTCGAGCGCTTTGCAATTGGTCTTTAGATTGTCGTCCGCCCAACCGAGTATGATGTTGCCGGGGCGCCTCATGCCGGCCAACATCTCGCGCGTCGGAATGATCTTTTGCGGACACTTCGGCGCGAAGAGTGCGCCCTCCGCGCTGATGCCCGGAATCGGAAACAGCGCTATGTCGGCGCCCTTCAATGCATCAGCTGTGTCCGCAGCATGATAGACACCTTCGATACCCCCATCAGGCCATGGAAAGCCGTAGGCCCGAACGGCGGCTCCAGCCCGGACAGCACAGCGAGCGATCTCCTGTTCGCGTGCGTCGCCAGCTACGATTGCGATGACTGTATTCTGCCAACTCATGGGGCCCTTACCTTCTCAATGAGCTGATCCCTGGACATGCCGGTGATGCCCATTGCTTCTGCGGTCCGGCCACCGATCCGATAGTCGGTTCCGACTGCGGCCTGCGCCAGGCGATAGAGCGACGTTGCGACGGGCACATTGACGTCGGCGATCTGCGCAAACTCCAGGAAGGGTAGCAGGCCGTGACCGAAATCCTCTTTGTAATACCGATACTCGAGCGAGTCCGGTCCCTTGATACGGCGATTGGCCTCGCCGCCCGCGATTGCGGCGCGGTAATCGGTGACGTCAATCACGTCAGCCTCCACCGTGCCGAGCAGCTTCATCTCTTCAATCAAATTCGGCAATTCATGCCCAAATGCCCGGGCGACCGCCAAGCGCTCGTCGTCCAATTGCCGCATGACCCGGGCGACCCCGGGCGTCATGGCGTCGACATAGAAAGTGAAGTTGCCGCCGGTCGCCTCGACCCACGCGGCTCCCAGCACCGCGCCGGGGGGATGCAGGACCATGTTCACGTTGGAGAGGTCGGAGGCGATAACGTCACGAACGGGCGTGACGCCCGGATACAATTTCGCAGCAACCTCCAGCGCCTCTGCTCCTCCTTTGAGGGCGGCGGCCTTCAGTTGCTTCGCCCGACCGCTAATGGTGACGCCGTCAGGACGATATTTGCGCGCGACGTAGGTAAGGGTCGAGAACTCAACCACCGGCGGCACTGCCCGCCCGGTGCGGGAGTAGGCCTCGGCGAATTCCAGCGCCCCTCCGGTGTGGCCGGGGTTAAGCACGACCGGTTTGTTCGCCGGCCAACCGACTGCTGCGAGTGCGTTGGCTATGGCCGAGTGCGAGAAAGTCGGCAGGACCACGACCGCCACGTCGACTCCGGAGATGGCCGACTTGAGATCTGTCGAAATCAGGGTAGGCTTTGCAACTCCTTCGCCGAGCTTGCCGTCGAATGCAACGCCGCCGAGCTTGATGTGCGGTTCAAGCGTTTCGGCCGAACGCGCCCAGAAATGAACGGAGTGGCCTGCGAGAACCAACTCTGCGACCGAAGCCGCGCCCCCCGCTCCTCCCCCAAGTACCGCAACCTTCATTCTGTTCTCCGCAGATCAAAGCGCAATCCGCGCCACCCGAGAGCCAAGTTTGATCACAGCTTATGATCACAATTGTGATTGTCAAGCGAGAGAATTGCGGACGCCGCATGCAACCACTCGACGATTCGACGGGCTACGTTGCCAGTCGGAGCCATTCCGTGATGCTGGGCCCAAATTCGCCGGCAAGGCATTCGGCAACCGTCTCCGCTGTTGCGGCCGAAAGGGTCCAGCCCAGGTGGCCGTGGCCAGTGTTGTAGAAAACGCCCGGCATCCTGCCCCTACCGACACGCGGCATCATGTTCGGCATCATCGGACGCAACCCGGCCCAGGGCACGACGCGGTTGGTGTCGACAGAGGGGAACAGGGCTCGCGTCCAGTCAACCAGCGGCTTGATGCGATCTTGGCGTATGTCGCGGTTCATGCCGTTGAACTCTGCCGTTCCGGCAACGCGAAAGCGCATAGCGCCCAATCGACTGGTAACGATCTTGGCGCCATCATCGAGCAGGCTGACCCAAGGTGCCGCTTTCTGGCTCTGCTCGTCGTCAAGGTGCACGGTGATCGAATAGCCCTTTACAGGGTAGACATTGAGACGGTCGCCGAGCATCGCCGCGAGGTCGCGGCTTGCGGAACCGGCGCATATGACAACACTGTCGGCATCGATCTCATCGACACGAGCGCCGCCCGAAGGCTCGTCACGCGAATACTGGATGCGGAAAATTTCGTCCCGAGCGATCTCCCTCACGGTGGCGTCAAAAACGAAGCGCACGCCATGTCTCTCGCATGCCTTGGCAAGACCGCAAACGAACTTGTGGATGTCTCCGGTTGAATCCGATGGGGTATAGAAGCCTCCGAAGAAGTCGCCGTGCAGCGTCGGCTCGATCGACTTCACCTCTGCGGCCGTCACTGGACGACGGTCCAAGCCCCCCTCCACGAGAATGGCATTGACCTTCAGCGCGTGCTGGAAACTCTGCTTATTCCGATAGAAGTGAAGGATGCCGCGACGCTCGTGGTCGAAGTCGATGCCCTCGCGCTCGGCAATGGCGAAGAGATGCTTGCGTGCGGCGATGGCGAGCCGCGTCGTCTCAACCGTGTTGTCGCGATAGTTCTTGATGTTGAAGATAAATTCGCCAAGCCAGGAATATTTGTGCCAGGTCGGCGCTGGATTCATGAGGAGCGGTGCATCGCGCCTCAACATCCACTTCATTCCCTTGATGATCGTGGACCAGCTGTTCCAGACCTCCGCATTGCTCGCGGAAAGTTGGCCACCATTGGCGAACGATGTTTCCATGCCCGCGTAGCGCTGACGCTCGATCACCGTAACGGAATAGCCGCGATTGAGAAGGGCGTAGGCGGTGGTCACGCCGGTGATACCGGCGCCGATGACGACAACATGTGGCATATCGCTCTCCGCGATCAAAGTTGGGAAGCGGACCGAAGCCCGCGGCTTGTCCCCAATCTGTCGCTGTACCTGAGAGATTAACCGCGACGGCTCGGCCGACGCGGCGGTCCCCTTCGGTGGGCACTCGAAGTGCCACTCTCCAGATCGTTCAGCTGCACGGTCACTTTTGCCTGAGAGTTTCCTGGGGGTTGCTCCTTCGGCGCCGGCCAACACCGTCACGACGGCGACCGATCTCTCCCATGCAGCCTATTGAACGCGATAGGTTCTTCTCTCTTGCTCCTCCGCAGTTGGAGTCGGCCCGTCAATTGCCAACGTCGTAAAGCGTCGTGGTCGTCTCGACCGCTTCGTCATGCAGACCAGCGCGCTCTACCGCCGCCGCGGCGAGTTGCCGGGCTTTGCGCCGAATCTGCGCCTCGTCAACTCCCTGCACCTTGCCGTCGACATATGACGTCTTCCCATCAACCCAAGTCTGCACGATCGAAGCGGTCGATGCAGAGAATACCAAAGCTTGCAGTGGATCGTAGAACGGCGTCCATTCGACGTGATCCAGGTCGAAGAGGACGAAATCGGCTTTCTTGCCGATTTCCAGCGAACCGATCTCGTCGTCCCACATCAACGCCTTCGCACCTTCGATAGTCGCGGCGCGTAGTGCTTGTCGTGCGGTGAATATGTCCGGTTGCAAGCGGGCGTCCTTGAACATGCCGGCGACGAGCAGCATTTGCCGCATGAGGTTCATGTTGCCAGCGGCCGACACGCCATCGGTGCCGAGGCCGACTTTAACGCCGGCCTTCACCATCTCAGGATATTTGCCGATCGCGGTTGCACCCTTCCCCAGCTTGAATGACGAGCATGGGCAGAAGGCGACGCTGGCGCCACGCGCGGCGAGCAGACGGACCTCGTCGTCGGAAACAGCCGCGCCGTGAGCGATGACCAGGTTCTTTCCTATGCCTCCGGCCCGATCGATGCGGGTGATCGGCCAACAGCCATATTTTTTCTCGCAAACCCTCGCCTCCTCGATCGAGGTGGCGAGATGATAGGTCGTGCCGACGCCCAACCTCTCAGCCAGTTTCACCGCTCCAACGTGGAGCTCGAGGCTACACGGTTCCTTGCCTTCGATATTGACCCAGCAACGGGCACGGCCGTCGAGGGCGCCATTGTAGCGGACCACACAATCCTCAAGCACCTTGAGTGCGGCCTCGGCGTTCGGGAAGAAATGATGATCCACCATTTCCTGGGTCCAGCCGCGGGGGAGCTCGGGCGGGGGATTGTCGGCCGCGTGCCGCCCGGTGATGCCGCGAATACCGACCTTTTCCATCGCGCGAATGACGATGCCGGGATCGTATTGCGAGCCCATGTCAAGAAAGCACGTGGTGCCACAACGCAGCATCTCAGTGATGCCCAGCAGCGCGCCCCAATATTCGTCTTCTTCGGTGATGTGCGCGTAAAAAGGCTTAGCCCAGTGGAACACCCAGGCGCGGGTATTGAGATTATCCGGAAAGACCGCGCGCGACAGCGTCTCCGATAGATGAACGTGGCTGTCAACGAAGCCCGGGCAGACACCGAGCATCTTGCCATCGATCACCTTGTCGAAACTGACCTTCTTCTGCCGCGCGGCCACATCATCGGCTGGACCGATATCCGAGATGCGGTCGTTCTCGACCACGAGACTGGCGTTGCGCACGACCGTGTCGTTCTTGTCGACCGTGAAGGCGAAGTTCAAGTCCTTGATCAGCGTGCGCATGCCTCTTCACCCAATACTCTACCATCACGACCGCCCCGCCGGTCACCGCGCCGTTACGTCGGGCAATTTGGAGCGGCCTTCACCAAGCTAAGCAGCCCGTCCCCCTCGGAGCCTCCGTCAAGCGACGGCGGCCCTGCGCACGGTCTCGCCTCTCTTGGCCGTACCCACGGGAATCAACCGGTCGGTGTCAGCGTAGTCGGAAAGCAGTTCCGATCCATTGGCCGTCACCAGCAGCATATCCTTGTTCTGCATGCCGAAGCCATGGCCGGTGTCGTAACAAAGCGGCTCGAAACCGAGCACCATGTTCTCCTCGAGCGGCGCGTCGGTGCCCGGCTTGCCCAGCACCGGCGTCATTCCGAGGTAGGGATCTTCGTGCAGGTGCAGCCCAATGCCGTGGCCCACGAACGAGATCGGCGGCAGATCGAGCTTGGCGAGCTTCGCAATGAACGCATCGTAGATTTTGCGACAGCTCGCGCCCGGCTTCACTTTCTCCATGATTTCGTATTTGCATTCGACCAGATGCGCCCAGATCTTCTCGGCCATGGGCGGCGCCTCGCCGACGATCGCCGTACGGCAGACGCCAGCCTGATACCCCTCGATGACGGAGAAGATCTCCACCCGGCAGACGTCCCCACGCTTCAAGATACGCTCCGATGGGCCGACGTTTGGCAAGACGCTACGCTCGCCGGTCGCCACGATCATCAGCTTGAAGTGATCGGCGCCCAGAGCATAGACATTCCGGGTCAGGTGGCCGGCGATGTCCATTTCGGAATTGCCCTCGTCGACCACGGCGAGAGTGTCGGTAATGGCCTGGTCGGCAATACGAGAAAGCTTGCGCAAAAGCGCAATCTCCTCCGAGGTCTTGATTTGACGGAGCCGCGCCAGGATCGGCTCGGCACGCTCGAACTTCGCGGCCGGCATGGCCACGAGCAAACGGGCAAAATCACCTGCCGGCAGGTAATCCATTTCGAGTCCAATGCGAGCCTGAGCAAGTCCGAGCCCCGCGAGCTGGTCGGCGAGCACAAGCATGGGATCGTCCGAGAATTCCGCCCAAATGCGCGTCGGCACGTCCGGCTGGCGACGCTTGATCGTCGACGCCTCCATATCGACGCCGAACAATGCCGAGCGGCCGTCGGCAGTGACGATGGTCATTGCATGGCGGTGCCGGATGAGCGGTTGCGAGGGGACCACGAACCCCGCAGTGTACGAGAAATTCTCAGGCGAAGAGCAAATGATGGCATCCAACCCATGCTGAGACATTGACTTGACTTGTTTCGCGACAATTTCCGCCCGCATGACTGCTCCCTTTTTTCAACTTCTTGCTGCGCGCTTAATCCCGCACGCGGTACTTTTCGATTTTCTTCTGATCGACCTCGATACCCATTCCCGGTCCGGATGGAACGACGATTGCGCCATCTGCGACCTTCATCGGTTCGGCGAGCAGATCATCCTTGTAGTAGATGCCGGCAACCTGACCGTGCTGGAACTCTGCCGGCGTCGAAATCGGAATGACGCAAGACAGGGTCACGGAGGGTGAGGCTGCGGCGAGTTGAACGTTGGCGAGATTCCCGATCCCGGTCTCGATCGAACCGTTGACGTTACAGATGATGCCGGCCGCCCGGCACACCGCCCCGACCTCCATGGCTTTGTAGAGACCACCAGCCTTTGTCGTGTAGATGGACACGATTTGGATGCCGCCGGACCGAACGATCTGGATCGAATCGTGCGCATTCCACGCCGACTCGTCGGCCATGACGGGCGCGTCGATGCGGCGACCAACCTCGGCAATGCGCTCGATGCCCATGACGGGCTGTTCGACATATTTCAGTCGATTCTTCTCCATCCGACGAACAATTTGAACGGCCTCGCCGGGCGTCTTGTAGCCTTCGTTGGCGTCCACGCAGATTTCGACGGCATTACCGGCGACCTCGCGAACGGCATCGACCATTGCAACGTCTCGATCCGGATCGACCCCGATCTTCACCTTGATGGTTCGCACCCCCTCCTGCACGAGCTTTGCAACCTCGACGCGCGCCTCTTCGATCGAGATCAAGCCGATGGAATGCGTAACGGGCACACGATCGCGCGCCCTGCCGCCGAGCAGGGTACTGACGGGGATATCGAGCCAACGACCGGCAAGGTCGTAGGCGGCGAACTCGACGGCAGCCTTGGAATAGGGGTAGCCCCTGATGACTGCGTCCATTCGCGCGTGCAGTTCGGCGATGTTCCCGAGCTCGACACCGACTATCGCGGGAGCCAGATAGGTGTCGATCACGACTCGCGCGATCAGAGCGGATTCGCCGAAATACCGGCCGAATTCACCACCCCAGTCCTTGAGCGCCGGCGCTTCGCCCCAACCAACGCGACCGTCGCTGTCGGTCATCTTGACGATGACGTATCGACCGATCACCTCGGTCAGACCTGCCCATTTGTGCTCTCGCCGCGTCGGCAGTTGGACAATCAATGTTTCGACGGATTTGATCGTGGGCAAATGGGCCTGCCTTATTTCGTTTTGGTTTCGCGCCCAGTTTGCTATGGTCGAAACCAAGATCATTTAGCGTGATCACACTTTATGATCATAAACCGTAACGGTCAAGTGTCGCAGCGACGGCATTGCGCATGGCGTAGGCGCCGACGGTCCGCGGGTCAGAGGAGGAAAAATTGACGATCGTCGAAGCAACAAACTACTTCGCCAGGCAGGATCAGGCGCCGGCGGTGCTCCAACAGCGCCGCCAGGCAAGCGGCATCCGGCGCGAACTCGGCCTGGAGCCCGGCGAGATCCTTGTCCTGCGCGAGGGAAATGGACCCGACGTCAGATGGGAGTGTAGATTTGCCACGCGGGCAGCATACGAGGCGGATATGGCAGCTCGAGCCGGGTCAGAGGCGTTTAGCCAAGCACGCCGGGTGATGCACACGCTGGTGGATCGGTTCGAGCGACACGTCTACGAAGTGGACGAGAGCCGATAGAGCGGCGGGGACCACGCGCCTCAGCATTAACGAGGACGCAGAGCTCATTGGCGCATCTCGATCCCCCCTCCTTGGCATCGTGAAGGGCCGCTCAATCGGTGAACTATCGGAGATCTCGATAGTTGGCATTGAAAATGCCGATTTTTAAAACTGCTCTAATGGTGAGAGTTTCCTCCGACAGCCGTCCGACAGAACGGAGCAAAGAGGAGCCAATGTCATTCATCCAGAACACTTGGTACGCCGCAGCATGGTCGCATGAAATCACACGCAGCTTGCTGTCACGAACGATCGCCAACGAGAGCATTGTCTTCTACCGCAAGGAAGCCGGCGATATCGCCGCTCTTACCGATCGGTGCCCGCATCGCTTTGTCCCGCTTCACCTCGGGAAGCTCAAAGGCGATATCGTCGAATGTGGCTATCATGGACTGTGCTTCGATCCGAGCGGCGCATGTACCCTCAATCCACATGGCGATGGCGCGATCCCGAGGGCAGCTAAAGTCAAGAGCTACAAGGTCGTGGAGAAACATGACGTCGCGTGGGTTTGGCTGGGAGACGCAAGCAAGGCCGACGAGTCCTTGATCGCGGACTTCAGTGTTTTGACCAACCCGAAGTTTCGCACGGTCAGCAGCTACCTCCACGTCCAGGCGAATTATCAGCTGGTTTCTGACAATCTGCTCGATCTGAGCCATGGGCAGTACCTTCACCCGATGTTCAAGAATGCGGAGGGGCCGCCCAAATTCGAGGCCGAAAAAGAACCGCACCCCAATGAAGTCTGGGCAAAATTCTCGCGTCCTAATCAGCTGCCCAACAAGTATTTTCAGATGCTGGGATTTCCAACGGATCAGCGGGGCGACCATCGCAACTTCATGCGGTGGAACGCTCCGTCGCTCCTTCTGCTTGACGTCGGCATGACGGGCGTCAACAGGCCGGTAGAAGAAGGCCTTTCAATTCCAACGTCTCACCTGCTCACTCCGGAGACAGAAACGTCGACACATTACTTCTGGGCTATGTCGCGCGATTTCCGCCAGGATGAAGATGACCTCAGCCAGGAATTGCTAAAGGCCGGCGTGGCTCTCTTCGATGATGAAGACAAGCCGGTCATCGAGGCTCAGCAGCGCATGGTGAACACCCAGGATTTGATGTCGCTCAAGCCAGTTCTTCTACAGACCGACGGCCCGGCGGTCAGGGCACGGCGGATCGTGGAGGCTCAGCTCAAAGCCGAACAGTCGTAACGGCGTAGCATTTGGCGCCTGATCGCCAGACGGCGGGCGACGAGTTTCTCAAGCTGCTCAGCAAGCAAGGTTGATCGTTTCCGCTGGCAGACCGGGCGTCTGCCCCTCCCTGACTTGGCCGCCGCATCAGATCGGCGGCTTTTTTTTGCGTCGCGCAGCGCAAGAACTAGCGAACTGTGGCAAGGGCGGGCCATGCGGGCGTCTGTTACAGTCGATCTGACACCTCCCAATCAGCGCCAATGCGCCATGCGCGGCTGCCAGATCGGCCGGTCATCCAAGGCCACGATGGCGCAGGCGGATGGACGCGAACGCGCGATCCGGGCTCGGCTAGACGTCGAGAATCAGTTCCTCGGACAAAGACCGAGAACAACAAATTGCGATCCTGTCGTTCATTTGCTTCTCGGCGTCGGTCTGAAAGGAATCCCTGTGCTCAGGTCGTCCCGCGAGGACTCTCGTAAGGCACGTTCCACATATTCCTTGTTCGCAGGAAAGTTCGACGCTAATTCCATTCTGCTCGAGGACCGATGCGATCGATTTGTCGCCGGGCACAACAAGTCGTTGGCCGCTTCGAGAGGCCACAACCGTGAACGACGCCCCGCCCTTCACGTCGCCGGCGGAGAAGCTTTCGGTGTGAATCCTCTCCTCGAGGCAGCCAGCCCTTCTCGCAGCGGAGACGGCAAAGTCTATGAAGCCTCTCGGTCCACATATGTAGATGCGCGTGCTGGAGCACACTCCGTTGAGATCCAGTTCCGGCTGAAATCGCTGCTCCGCCGGCCCGTCGTCAACGTGGAGCCGAAATCGCCAAGCGAACGGCGAGGCCGAGATTTCATCGACGAAAGGTGCACGATCCCGGGTCCGAACGCACAGGTGGAAGTCGAAATCGTTGCCGATCGCCTGAAGCCGATAGGCCATCGAGAGCAGCGGAGTGATTCCGATTCCCCCTGCGAGGAGGATCGCGCGCCCGCCATCCTCAACAAGCCCGAAATTGTTGCGCGGCCGTCCTATCTTAACGATCATTCCCTCGCGAAAGGTCTCGTGGATCGCCCTGGATCCCCCTCTCGAGCCCGGGTCGTTGAGTATTGCAAGTCTGTAGTAGCCTGACTGGGAGGGGTCATTGCAAACAGAATACTGCCGAACGATCTTGTCGGAGACATGGACATCAACATGCGATCCGGCAGAAGCAGGCGGGAGTTCATTTGACGTTGCGGATTCGAGCTCGATGCTCACTATATCGCAAGCAACGTAGTGGACCCTGCGAATCCTTGTTTCCATCGTATGTCCTGGATCGACCATCGTTCAAATCCGACGCATGCCATGAGCGACTTGCCCGCCATCGCCGCAATCACCGCCTATGGGCTGGATGTTATTCAATTCCAGAACAGCGCGGAAATCGGTTTCCTGGAGCCCAACTATCGGCCCGATCGATAGTACACCCGAAGCACCGCGGAGATACTCCGCTCGCTGCCTTCAGCGAGCCTATGCGCCTCGAATGTTGGCAACGAGGCGTTCAACGTCGACAAGCAGGCCTGCAGACTGCTTACTGAGGTCCTCGGCCGAACGGGACACGAGTTGCGCCGCTGCGCCGGTTTCGCCTGCCATTCGATTGACGCGAACGATGTTATCCGAGACTTGGTTGGTGCCGCGTGCCGCTTCCTGTATGTTGCGCGCGATCTGGCCAGTCGCAAGGCCCTGCTGCTGAATGGCCGCGGCGATCGCCACGGTGATCTCGTTGATCGAGACGATCGTGCTACCGATACCCTCGATGGCCTCGACGGCCTCCGTGGTCGCGACTTGCATGGCTTCTATCTGCGCGGAGATTGCCTCAGTCGCCTTGGCTGTTTGGCCTGCGAGCGACTTTACCTCGTTGGCCACCACCGCGAAGCCGCTACCAGCGTCTCCAGCACGAGCGGCCTCAATCGTTGCGTTGAGAGCCAGAAGATCAGTCTGACCGGCAATATTGGTGATCAATTTCACGACATCCCCGATCTTCTGCGCCGCAGACGACAACCCATGCACGACCTCGTTCGTGCGTTTGGCTTCATCCATGGCCTTTGAAGCAATCGTGGTCGATTGATCCACCTGGCGACCGATCTCATGAACGGATGCGGAAAGCTGCTCCGTGGCGGCGGCGACTGTCTGCACATTGGCGGAGGTTTGCTCTGCGGCTGCCGCGACAGTCGTCGCCTGTTCGGTCGCCTCCTCCGATGACGTCGACATCCGCTGCGACGTGATATGCATTTCGCGCGCAGCCTTGGCGAGCGTATCCAGCGATCTCCTGACCTCGCTTTCGAATTCATCGGCCGTTTTGGTGATGAACAGCCTCTTCTCAGCTTCGCTCTGCTGTCTCAACTCATCCTGAGCGTGACGCAAACGAATGGTCTCGGTCATGCTCTCCTTGAAAACCTGGACGGATCTGGCCATTGCGCCAATTTCGTCTTTTCTGTCCTGAGCGGGAATTGTCACCTCGGTTCCCCCGCTCGAGAGCTTGAGCATCGCCGTCGTCATCGCCGCGATAGGGTTGGCCACGTTGCGGCTGATCAGGAGAGATACTCCGGCCACGAGCAAGAGGATGAAGAAGACGATCCCTCCCAGGCGGCGCGCTTCTGTCCAGAAAATTTGATCGATATCGTCGATATAAAGGGCGCTGGTCAGAACCCACCCGTATATTGGCACTTCAGTGGCGTAAGTCAGGGTCTGCACCGGCTCGCTACCGCCGGGGCGCGGGAAGCTGAAAGTCACGAAACCGCCGCCGCGGGCAGCGGCCGCGACCGCATCACGAAAGAAGTAGACGCCATTTGCGTCTTTCGTTTGCGTCATATCTTTGCCCTCGACGGCCTGCTTGGGATGCACTTCGAGGATGCCTGCTTTGGTCGCGGCGTAGAAGGCGTTGTCCTTGTCGTAACGCAGCATGCGAAGCAGCGCTCTCGATCGTTCACGCGCCTCCAGTTCTGACAGGCCGGTTTTGCGCCCGGCTTGGTAGTCGGCTTCGATCGCGGAGCGAGCGAGCAGGACCAGCTCCTTCACCTTCGCCTTTCTATCCGCGAGCAAGGTAGTCTTCAGGGTCGATAGGCCGATGCCGGCGGTGCCGACCATCCCGAGAATTGACAACAAGACGACGATCAAGAGCTTGGTGGAGATGCGAAGAGATCCGAACATGTAACCATTCTTCCCGCGCTGGCAGAGCTGAGAGCCCATGCGTTCAGGAGTTCGCAGTCGATGTGGCATACCGCACGATCATTCGCGGCTGCCTTGAGGACACTGACGCTCGCACGGCCTGAGCGAGCAAAACATTTGCTCCTCTCCGGCACCCGACCATGCACCTCCGTAGGTGAAGGCGGACCTGGGTAGACACATCCAAGGACGAAATCCACGACGATCCACAGCGCTTCACCTCGTCCAGGACAGCCACGCCATGCCGGTCGCCTCGAAGAGACGGCGAGACCGCAACAGAAGTTTGAGTAGCTGTATATCGATCACCAACTTGGCGTGAGCTACTTCTTCAGTAGATCGTTGGTGTAGAAGTCCGTAACCGGCTTGTTCGGGTCGATGCTCTCGGTTGCGGACATCAATTTCAACGCGTCCGATATCGTTTTGTCGTTGATCCAGCCGGCTGGCCGGCCCTTCTCGAAATTCAGCGTGGCTGAAGTTGCAACGATTTGCGCTTTTATTAGCTCGTCCGAGGGAGCCGCGCTCCAAGCGCTTTTCAGCGCGGCCGTCGCTGCCGCCGGCTCTGACTTGGTCAACTCGATTGCCTCCTCGGTCGCGGCGAGGAAGCGCCTGAGCGGTTCAGATTTTTCGGCGATTCCCTTGTCGCTCACCACGACGGCAAGCCCAGGTACGCCGAGGCCGAACTTCGGCATGTCCAACACAGGAAATTTTGTGCCACTTCGCTCTTCGATAAGGGGCAGATCAACATTAGTATAAACGCTGATGAGATCGACGCGCCTTTGCATGAATTGGGGAAATTTCACCTGCGGGTCGACTTGAACCTTACTGATCTTGTCGCAGTTGATTTTGTTGATCGCGCAGAAGACGTCTAGATAGGTCGTGGCAGGGTCTCCGACGGAGATCGCAAGCGACTTGCCTTCCATCTGCGCCGGTGTTGTCACGGCCTTGTCGGGCCACGAAATGAGGGCGAAGGGCGCTCGCTCCTGATAAATCGCCGCGAGTTTGACCGGCATTCCTTTTCCGATTGCCGAGATGGCAAATATGGCGGGAACGACCACGACATCTTCATTCCCGCGTACAAGACCTCCGAGAGCTGCTTGTGCACCCGCGCCTTCTCCGAGAACGATATCGATTCCCTTCTTTTGGTAGAGGCCTCTCTCTTTACCCAGATAGAGGAAGCCATACTCGCCCTTTAGCTTCCAGCTAAACCGGACGTTCACAGTGTCCAGGGCGGACGCTGTCGTTGTCCAGAACGAGGCGGCGATCGCGACCGCAAGAACCCCAAAAACTTGGTGCAGTTTTGGCATGAGTCCCTCCTCTTCTGGTCTCTGCGGGCAAGTGCCCGTGACCGAAACAACCCCGATAAATTTGATCTCGCATTGTGATCACATAAGACTTAATGTCAAGCGGCTTGCCTGCCCGGGCCAAGCACAAACGCCCCCAGTCGCCAAATGCGCCTCGGGTACACTCGTGCCAGGGAAGGGAGCGAAAGGGCTCCCGACAGACCATGGAAACTTCGAAGAGACCACCCATGCGGTTCCGGCACCTCGACATGAATCTGCTCGTCGCCTTGGACGCGATCCTGACCCATCAAAACATATCGCGGGCGGCCGAGCGACTGCTGCTCAGCCAGTCGGCGACCAGCGGGATTCTATCCAGGCTGCGCCAGCACTTCGAAGACGAGTTGCTGGTTCGGAACGGCCGCCGAATGGCTCTCACCCCTCTCGCAGAGGAATTGGTGGCGCCGCTCCGCGCCATCCTGACCGAAACGGAAAAGCTCTTGGCAATGCGGACCTCGTTCGACCCAGCGACCTCCGAGCGACATTTTACGATCGCGTGCTCTGACTATGTCTGGGCAACTCTTATCGTCGATATCCTTGCCGCATTGCGCGCTGTCGCCCCCTCGGTCAACATATTCTACCAAGGCCCAAGCACCCGCTTTTTTCGCACCGAAATCGATTTCCTGATCGTTCCGGATCGATTCATGCTGGAAGATTGTCCGTTCGCCGCCCTCCCTTCGATTAGCTACGAATGTATCGTATGGAAGGAGAACGAAAGCGTCGGAGATAGCTTGACGCTCGAACAGTTTCTCGAGATGCGTCATGCGCAGGCCTATAGCGAGCGAGCGACGTTCATAGAGGCTTGGTTCTTCAAGCAATTTGGCCGCGCTCCACAGGCCGGGATAACGGCACCAAGCTTCACCCTGCTTCCGCAAGCGCTTATCGGGACCCAGTTCCTGGCGCTCATCCCCGCGGACCTGGCAGATCGGGCAACGGCCACGCTGCCGATAAGGAAAGTGGAAGCTCCCATATCCCTCCCCCTCATGACCGACGTTCTTCAGTGGCGCATCTCGCATGAACGAGATCCCGGGCTGCAGTGGCTGCGAACCCTCATTCTCGACGTTGCCCATCGACGACGGAATTCCCGACAGATTGGCTTCCCGGTTGCGGGGTGAAGATGCAGCGGGTCTCGACCAGCGGCGCTGTTACGCCGAACGCGTCGCGGGTCGGAGCATTGCCCGAAATGAGCGTTCCTTGAAGAACGTTTGCTTCAGGGTATCTAGCAATCGACCACGTTGACGGCCAGGCCACCCAGACTCGTTTCCTTGTACTTGGTGCGCATGTCCTCCCCCGTCTGGCGCATCGTTTCAATGACGGCATCGAGGGACACGTGATGTTGGCCATCACCATGCAACGCGAGCATCGCCGCATTGATCGCCTTGATCGCACCCATTGTGTTGCGCTCAATACACGGGATCTGCACGAGGCCACCGATCGGGTCACATGTGAGACCGAGATTGTGCTCCATGCCGATTTCGGCGGCGTTCTCGATCTGCCGGTTGGTGCCACCCAGGACGGCCACAAGACCTGCTGCCGCCATGGAGCAAGCAACGCCGACCTCGCCCTGACAACCCATTTCGGCCGCGGATATCGAAGCGTTTCGTTTGTAGAGCATACCGATCGCGGACGCCGTCAGGAGAAAGATGCGGGCTTTTGCCGGGCTCGGATCCGGGAAGAACATCTCGGAGAATTTCAGGACCGCGGGTATGACGCCGGCAGCTCCATTCGTCGGCGCAGTCACGACCCGTCCCCCGGCCGCGTTCTCTTCATTGACCGCGAGAGCAAAGAGGCTGACCCATTCCATTACGTGAAATGGATGTGCCGCCCCCTTTGACGTCGTCTTGAGCTTGCTGAGCAGGCCTGGCGCACGGCGCGGTACCTTCAGGCCACCAGGCAGAACACCCCCGTTGACACACCCGCGATCGATGCAGCGCATCATGGCATCGCGAACGCAATCCAGGAATGCATTGGTTTCAGTTTCCTCCCTATGCGATAGTTCGTTGGCAGCAACAATATCGGCAATCGACAAGCTGGTCCTCTCACCTATCGCAAGAAGCTCATGCGCTGACGTGAACGGGTACGGCTCACATCCAACGTTTCGAACAGCGGGGTTCCTCGGCTGGTCGCCTTCACACACGATCGCGCCGCCGCCAACGGAGTAATAGGTTTGACGAAGCAGGACGCCCGTATCCGAATGCGCTGCGAATTTCATACCATTTGAGTGCCCCGGCAGGAACTCGCCGGTGCGGAAGGTGAGGTGCTGACTCTCATCGAAGCCAACCGCATGGCGACCACCAAGCATGACCTCGGAACGCGATCGGATCAGCCCGGCGATGATGGGTATGGCTTCAGGATCAACGGATTCTGGCAGCCAGCCCGATAGTCCCAGCAGAATGGCAATATCGGTGCGGTGACCTTTGCCGGTCAGCGCCAGCGACCCGTAGAGCTCGACGACAACCAAGCGACAGCGCCATAGATCTTCGCCCAAGCATTCGATGAATCGATGGGCCGCGCGCATCGGTCCAACGGTATGCGAGCTGGATGGGCCGATTCCGATCGTGAATAGATCGAGGACACTGATCGGACCGGCTAGGCGCCTGGCCGATAAACTAGGTGTGGTGACTTGTTCGACAGTCTTGGACATGGACGCGCACCTCAATCAAGTGATTGATTTCAAATGCGCCCCATCTGTCTATTTGCCTGAGAGTATTATCCCGTCGGCGGGTGCCAAGGCACCTCTTTCCAGATGTTGTTTCGTCACACGCGGTCCTTGTTGCCTGAGAGTTTCCGGGGCGGTTGCTCCTTCGGCGTCGGCCGAAGCCGATCTCTTCCGCAAGCGACGTCTTTGGGACTCGACCTCCTGAGTCACGACATCAAAATTGTGGCTGCACTTCTCAAGTATTCTACTACGCGGCTTGGGTCAACAATGAACCGAAGATGCAAAGTCTTGCCGTTCTGCGTCGTTTACGGGGTTGACCTGCCGGTAGAGGGATTTCGGTCTGGGCGCTTTGAATTGAGCCATTGGGTCTTGTCGGTCAATCCGGAGTGCACAGCCAGCGAAAAGATACTTTAATGAATTCGTTGAGGACTTCGATTGAATGCTCCTCACAGTGCTGGCTCGCGATATCGAAGGTTTCAAGCGAATCCACCGGACTGAACTCTCGTGCTTCGCGGTGTAGGTATAGGACGCGGCGTTGGCATGGGGCTAAATGCGCATCTTGGGCCTCAACAGATCCGGGGCAGTTGCTCGCCCGACAACCAGTCGACGATTCGGCCACCGCCAAAGCTCGTCGCCATCTGCACGAAGTGATGATCGTCCGGCACCGCTTCGCCGATATCGGCGGCATCGCGACTGAGCGGGTGCGCTCTCATGGCGGCCAGCACGGCTCCGGCGACATCAGGCGACACGATCGCGACCAGCTTCCCCTCATTGGCGACGTAGAGCGGATCGAGCCCGAGCAACTCGCAGGCAGCCGCCACCCCCGGCTTGACCGGGATCGCCTCTTCCTGGAGGCTGAAGCCTAGTTCGGACTGCTGGGCAATTTCGTTCAATGTCGCCGCGAGGCCGCCGCGCGTGGGATCTCGCATCAGACGGATGCCGCGGCCGCCCGCCGCCACCATCCTGGCGACCAGATCATGCAGGGCGGCCGAATCCGAGACGATCTCCGTTTCAAAGGCGAGGTTCTGGCGCTTTGACATGATTGCGACGCCGTGATCGCCAAGCGTGCCCGAGATCAGCACCCGATCTCCGACCCTCGCATTCTCGGCGGAGAGATCCAGTCCCTCAGGCACCAGGCCAACGCCCGCGGTCGAAATGAACAGGCCATCGGCCTTGCCGCGCTCGACCACCTTGGTGTCGCCGGTGATGATATGAACGCCGGCGGATTGCGCCGCCTCGCCCATGGAGTCCGCGATCATCTTGAGGTCTGAAAACCGAAAGCCTTCCTCAATAATGAAACTCGCAGACAGATAAAGCGGTCGGGCACCGGCCATGGCGATGTCGTTGACGGTGCCGTGCACCGCGAGCGAGCCGATATTGCCTCCGGGAAAGAACAGCGGTGAAACCACATAGCCATCAGTCGTCATCACCATGCGCCCGGCGCCGACGTCGAAGGCGGACTGATCGTTGCCGCGCGCCAGCCATTCGTTGCCGAACGCCTCGTGGAACAGGCCTGAGATCAACTGCGACATCGCACGGCCGCCGGAACCGTGGGACAGGTCGACGCAGCCGTGCTTGATGTCGAGCTTGCGCTGATGGGCTCTCATGACGCCCGCTTCTGCTGACGATCGCGGAAGCGACCATAGGTCCAATGCGCGGCACATGCGCCTTCCGAGGAGACCATGCAGGATCCCACCGGGGTCTCCGGCGTGCAC
The DNA here is from genome assembly GCF_049949285.1 of Bradyrhizobium ganzhouense. Lineage (NCBI taxonomy): Bacteria > Pseudomonadati > Pseudomonadota > Alphaproteobacteria > Hyphomicrobiales > Nitrobacteraceae > Bradyrhizobium > Bradyrhizobium ganzhouense. Next base: position 2,054,498 of record NZ_CP181318.1, on the reverse strand, counting down.
ACCGTTCCGAACAGCTTGCAGTCGACCGGTTTCTTGACACCGCGCAGGATCGCGCCGCATTCGCAGGCCGGATTGTCGGGGACGCGCAGCTCGTTCAAGGCGAAACGTATCTCCGCATCAAATCTGGCGTAGGTTTGCTTCAGCTTCAATCCGCTATAGGGCACGAGCCCGAGGCCTCGCCATTCGAACTGATCGCGCAGCTCGAAAATATTCGACACCTCCTCCTTGGCGCGCGGATTCCCATCGCGCGTTACGGCACGGCTGTATTGATTCTCCACCTCGTTCCGGTGCTCGTTGACCTGACGCACCAGCATCAGAATCGCCTGCATCATGTCAAGCGGCTCGAAGCCCGAGATCACCACCGGCTTGCCAAATTCCTCTGCAAAGACCTCGTAGGGCTCGGTGCCAATGATGATGCTGACATGCGCGGGCCCCACGAAGCCGTCGATCTCGACGCGGCGGATGCTGCGGGTGTCGGGACTCTCCAAAATGTTCTGCATCGCCGGCGGCGTCCGCACGTGGTTGCAGACCACGCTGACGTTTTCGAGCTGCTTCTTCTCAGCGCACCGGATCAAGATTGCGGTCGGCGGCGTCGTGGTCTCGAAGCCGATCGCGAAGAACACGACTTCCTGCTCCGGATTCTCTTCCGCGATCCGGATCGCATCGACCGTGGAATAGACCATGCGGACGTCGGCGCCACGTGCCTTCGCCTTCAACAGCGAGGCTCCTTGCGAGCCCGGCACCCGCATCAAATCGCCATAGACGCAAAGGATCACCTCCGGCCGATCTGCCAGCCGGATCGCCATGTCGATACGTCCCGCCGGCAGCACGCAGACGGGACAGCCGGGGCCGTGGATCATCCGCACGTTCTTGGGCAGTATGTCCTCCAGGCCATAGCGCGAAATCGCGTGCGTATGTCCGCCGCAGAACTCCATGAAGCGGTAGGACCTCTGCGGATTGGCCTCAGACCGGATCGCCCTGGCCAATCCCAGCGCGATTGCCTTGTCCCGAAATTCGTCGGCGTATTTCACTGCATTGCTCCCTGCCCTTCGGTGCTGAGCTCACGCAAGAGCTCCAGCGTCCGCCTTACCTCATCCGGGTCGATCTTGGTGAGGGCATAGCCGACATGGATGATCACGTAGTCGCCGACGGCAAGATCTTCGATCAGCGCCACCGAAATCTCCTTGGTGACGCCGTCGATCGAGACGACGGCCATCTCGTCGGGAAGGAGCTTTGTAACCTCTGCAGGTATGGCGAGACACATCAGGCGTTTCCTTCCAGCCTTTGTTGTTCGAGCATTTGGAGAGCGGCAACCCAGGCTTGGCCGAGGCTCAAGCCGCCGTCATTCGGCGGCACCTGGCGCGCGAGCTGCGGATTGAGCCCGATAGCGACGCAGCCGCGCTGCACCTCCTCGCTCAGGATCGCGTTGAGGAAGCAGCCGCCGCTCAGAACGACGGTAGTGAGGCCGGTCTCTCGTGCCGCACACGCGATCCAGTCGACACAGGCCGCGGCAAACGTGCCATGAAGCAGCTCAGTGCCTACGGTCGGACCGGGGGCATCAGCCACAAGACGTTCAAACAGCGGATACAGCGACAACACGCCTTGTTCGATTGTCCAGGCATCCTCAGCGACGCGTGTCCGGCGAACACGCGCCTCCAGCTTCATCGCGGCTTCGCCTTCATAGCTCTGCCGCGTGGAGAGCCCCAGCAATCCGGCGGCCGCATCGAACATCCGACCGGCGCTGGTCGTCGTTGGCACGTCGGGCTGGTTGAGCAGGGCCAAAACACCCGCCGCCAACGGCTGCGCCGCAAAGCGACGTGGAATCTCCGCGCCGCGCCCGAGCGCCTGAAGCACGCCGGCAGCCATCCGCCAAGGCTCGCGCGCGGCGCGATCGCCGCCTGGCATCCTGAGCGGCACCAGATGTCCGATCCGCCGGAAGCGCGCGCCCTCACATCGCAAGAGCTCGCCGCCCCAACTCCCGCCGTCGCTACCATGACCAAAGCCGTCAAGCACCAGTGCCAGCACGGGCTCGTCGATACCGTGCTCCGCCATCACGGACGCCGCATGTGCATGATGGTGCTGAACCGCGATCAGCCCGCGGCCGCTCGCCTCGGCAAAGCGGGTGGAGGCCATGTTGGGGTGAAGATCATGCGCCACGACGGTCGGCTCGACATCCAGCGTCGAGATCAGGTGCTCGATCGTCTCCTCGAAGAAGCGAATGCCCTCCACGGTATCGAGATCGCCGATGTGCTGGGAGACGAAGGCTTCATCACCGCGCATGATCGTGACAGATGCCTTCAGCGCGCCGCCCACTGCGAGCACCGGCGGCACGGCACACGCCAACCGAATCGGCTCGGGAACATAGCCGCGGGCCCTCCGGATGAATTGCGCGCGTCCGGCAACGACCGACAGCACGGAATCGTCAGCGCGCGTGACGATATCGCGATCATGGGTGACGATCAGGTCGGCAATGCCGGCGAGCCGCCGCTCCGCCTCGTCATTCTCGATGACTAGCGGCTCGCCGCCCGGATTGGCGCTCGTCGCCACGATCACCCAGGGGGAGCCGTCCGCACACGGGTGCGCCGAGTTCAGCACATGGAACACCAGATGATGCAGCGGCGCGACCGGCAGCATGACGCCGATCCGCGACAGGTCCGGCGCGATTGCCGGCGCGAGTTGCCGACGCGATGTCAGCAATACGATCGGGCGCGGCGTCGACTCCAACAATGCCAGCTCTGTTGCACCCGCGTTAGCGATCTTCGCGACAGCGTCGACTGCGGCAACCATGACCGCAAACGGCTTCCGCTCCCGCTGCTTCCTCCGCCGCAGACGCCGCACCGCCTCGTCGTCTCGGGCATCGCACAAGAGCTGATATCCACCGAGTCCCTTGAGCGCGACGATTTTTCCGCCTGCGATCTCAGCGGCGATCTGCTCGATGCCGTGGCTCAAGCGCGGACCACACAATGGACAGGCGATCGCCTCGGCATGAAAGCGGCGGCTTGCGGGATCGCTATATTCTACGGCGCAAGCTGCGCACATCGCGAAATGCTTCATCGCGGTGGAGCGGCGGTCATATGGCAGCCGCTCGGCAATGGTATATCGCGGACCGCAATGGGTGCAGTTGACGAAGGGGTAAAGATGGAAGCGGCTGCTCGGATTGAACAGCTCGCTCAGGCACTGGGCACAAGTCGCGGCGTCGGCGACGATCCGCGTCGACACCTTGCCCTGCTCGCTGGCGCGAATACAGAACTCGTCGCTTTCAACCGCGCGGATTTGCTGCACGGAGATCCCGTCGATCCGTGCCAGCGGCGGTTTCTCCAGCGGCAGCGCAGCGACGAAATCGGCAGCGCGCACACCTTCAACCTCGATCACAACGCCGTGCGGGTCATTGGCCACGAAGCCGCCGAGGCGATAGCGTATGGCAAGGCCATAGACATAGGGGCGAAAGCCAACGCCCTGCACGGCGCCGCGCACGTGCAGGCGCAGCCTCCGACCATCGCGCGCTGCGGCTCCGCCGCTCATCATCATGCCGATACGGCACTCAGGGATGCCGCCCTCGCCTTCTCGGCGCGCTTCCGGATCCAGGCATAGAATGCCGCAAATCCCTCTCCGGTCCGCGCCGATACCGTCAGCACCTCGATCTCTGGGTTGACCCGCCGTGCATATTCGATCGTCCTGGCGAGATCGAAGTCGAGCACAGGCGCGAGATCGATCTTGTTGATCAGCATCAACGAGGACGCTGCGAACATGTTGGGATATTTGAGCGGCTTGTCCTCGCCTTCGGTGGTCGAGAGCACCACGATCTTGCAGGCCTCGCCGAGATCAAACGCTGCCGGACAGACGAGATTGCCGACATTCTCGATGAAAAGGATGCCGCCGTTGAGCCGGGGCAACCGGTCATAGGCCTCGCCGATCATGGCCGCATCGAGGTGGCAGCCCTTGCCAGTGTTGACCTGGACCGCCGGTACGCCTGTCGCCCGGATCCGCTCGGCGTCGTTCGAGGTCTGCTGATCGCCCTCGATCACGCCGATCGGGCAATTGTCTTTCAGTTCGGACACGGCGCGGGCCAACAGCGTGGTCTTTCCGGCGCCGGGGCTCGAGACCAGGTTGAAGGCGAGCACGTCATCCGCGCGGAACCGCGCGCGGTTGTCGGCCGCAAGGCGGTCGTTCTTGCCGAGGATGTCACGCTCGACCTGGATGATGCGGTCGCTGCTCATGCCGGCGATCGTCTGCTCGGCCGGGTCGGCGCCGCAGTCGAGCAGGCCGGGATCTCCGCGGTTTCGATCGTGGTGATGATGAGGGCGATGATCATGGTCGTGATGACCGTGTCCATCGTGACCATGATCGTGATGATGACTATGAAGATGCGCGTGATCATGCCCATGGGGGTGATCGTGCCCACGCTCAATGGAAGCTTTGCCGTCACCGCAGCCGCATACTGTACACATCAGTCGACCTCCAATGCCCTGACCCGCATCTCTTCTCCACCGGTCACTTGCAATTGATAGCTGCCGCAGCCAGGGCATGGCTCATAGCGCTGCTTGATTTCGACGCTTGTCGAGCAGGCCATGCACCAGGCGGTCCCAGGCGTCTCGACGATGTCCAGGGTCGCACCTTGTGCAATGGTGCGTGCGGCGACCGCTTCGAAGCAGAATTTCATCGCCTCCGGCGCAACATGGCTCAACGCGCCGATCTCGAGGCACACTGCCTTCACTTTTGGGAGCGCGCGCCTGCGCGCCTCCTCCTCGACGATCTCGATGATGCCTTGGCAAAGCGCCATCTCATGCATGGCCAACCTCACGGAAGCTGAGGTTAAATCCGACGCAGGGATCGAAGGAGCCGATGAGCGTACGGACGGCATTCTGCCCCTGTCGACCGGCGGCAAGCCCCGAGCCCTGCAGGCTGCGGACCAGCGGTCCACGTGCATGGAAGTTCCATTCGGTCGGAGCCAGCGATTCGAAGCGGACGATGCGGTTTTCGTTATTGCACTCGACGATTTGATAGAGCCGGCCGCGGGCGCATTCGACGGCCGCCGCACCTTTGCCGGCGCCAAGCCGGTAGCTATCGACGACGCCGTCCTCGAGCGCCTCGTCGCCCGTCTCGAGCCAGGAGCAGAGGCGCGTCACTTCCGCAATCCGCGCCTTCAGCCGCTCGGCAGGTCCGGCGCTCGGCGGCAGGACCGGCTGGCGCCGGACCCGGCGTGCCCACACACCGGTCTCGGGAATTCGACCGTGGAGATCGGGGGCATCGGAGAAGCTCGCGCCATCCGCAAGCAGCCGCATGATGACATCGAGATCATCGGCGACGGAAAGAAACGAGTGTTCGACGACCGGCTGCAGCAGCGCATGCCCATCGAAGCTCGAAAAATGCGCTGCCAGCGCGCTGCCTGGCGTCAGCGCCTCTCCTTCGCCCGCGATTCCGAGTGCAGCGAGCACCGCCTTGATGCGCGATACCGCCTCGCAACGCGCCGACACCTGCCCGCCTTCGCCGAGGAGGCCACCAAGGACGGCGGTCGCCTGCATCATGGCGCGGACCGCGGCGGCGCTCGCGCCGTCCAGGGTGAGCTGGCCGACGAACAGACCACGGAACAGTTCCGCCAGCCGCTCGGCGACGACAGCGGTGACGCGGCGATGCATGGTCTCCGGAGGACAATCCTCGCCGCGCGCGGCTTCCACCGCTCCCAGAAACGCCACCTGATGTGCAACCGAGCACAGCGAGAACAGCCGCGGCAGCACGGAGAGCAGCGACGAGACGGGCTTGCCCGCAAACAGACGCGTCAACGGCAGCCGGCTCCGGGGCAGGATTGCCACGTCGGCGATCGTATCCTTGGCGAGCCACACCGTGATGTCGATCTCGTTGCGGAAGCCGGGGTTCATTCGTGCTGCTCCGTCAGAACAGCCCGCATGAAGCTACGCCGATCGATCGCGCTTGTAGCGGTTTCGCGGCGTCGGGTCGCCTCCTTGCCGTCGGCCGGCAACATGAGTTCGTTGATGGCCGCTTCCGCCGTTGCCCGCGCAGAGGCCACGTCGGCAAACCCGAACATGGGCGAGAACAGCGAACAGCTCGCGATGCGGCCCACATGGTTGACGTCGCTGAGGATGAAATCAATATCGCCGGCCGGAAAGCGAGAGCGCAATGTCGAAGCTGAGGCCGCCGGCGCCAATTCGCCGGCCGGCATCACCACGTTCATGAACCAGGGCGTGACCATGATACCGATGATCGTGCCGTTGAACACGCGGAAGCTAACTGCCTCGACGTCGAGGGCGTCGTTGTAGATCGGCAGCTCGCGCATCGCGCGCTCGCCGATGTCCCGGTAGACGTGAGCCAGCCGCTGCCCCCAAGCTGCCGCGTCGGCGTCAGTGGCAGGCGCTTGCGCATGAGGTTTCATGACGCGATGGCCATGAATTTGGACTTTGGCGCGTCACAGTTCGGGCAGCGCCAATCGTCAGGAAGGACCGCGAAGGGCGTGCCGGATGCGATCTGCGCGACATCGTCGCCATCGGCGGGATCGTACACCGTCCAGCAGATGCCGCATTCCAGTCGCGTGCCTTCGGTGACATCCTGGCGAACGCCAAAATTCTCGAATACGCTCATTTGAAATAGGCCTCGATGATTTCCTGGAGGCGCTCAGCGGAGTCTTCGAAGTCCTCGTCAGCCGCGATTGCCACGGTCGGCACACCGCCAACCTCCAGCGTGTCAAGGATGATGGCATCCATGGCGTTGAAGAACTGCACCGACCAGACGTTGCGGATACCCGTCGAGAGCACCCGGCAAGTGCCGTAGCCGCGCGAAACGAGCTGGATCGGCCCATTCCTGATGGTGTCATGGAGGAAGCTCATGTCGACGGGGCTCATCGGCAGCAGCGTGAAATTGATGATTTGCGAGCGAATGCTCGGCCGCCAGGCCAGCGCGCGCTCGCGGATTTCCGCGAGCACCGGCAGCGCGTTCATCGCGCCTTCCGGCGCCTGCCCGATCTCGAAATCCGCAGTGGTAAGATCAGCAGCGGCGCGCTTGACGATTTCCGGGATTGCGCCGACTTCGAGGTACTCATGATTGGCGTCGATCTCGAGCCGCACGTGCCAGATTCCGGCCAGCGCCGATTCCTGGATCTGCGCCAGCGATCCGTCCGGCAGCGCGACGAAGCCGGCAACCTCACCTTGGCCGAGCACGTCCGCAATCAGCTTGCGCTCGAGATCGTTGAGATTGGCGAGCCGGAACAATCGTGTCGGCACGTCGGTCTTTTGGCTTGCGATGGCCGCTGCCACTTTCGACAGCAGATCGATTGCATTCGGACAGCGCTTGGCCAGCTCCGCGCTGTCCAGCGTGGCAAGCTTCGCCAACGCGCCCGCGGCCGTCAGGCGGACGCTCGATGCATTCAGGCTTTCCTCGCCGATCGGAAACACGTTGATCGGCTGCTCGGCGCCTCCAGGCGCGGTCCAGAAACCCGCTTTCATAGTTCGACACCCTGTGAGCGACGCTGGGGAATGATGACTGTCACGACAACACGCTCGCGCCGCACGGACGGTCGATCAGCTTGGCGATGCGGTCGACATAGACCGACCAGTCCTGGATCTTGGCGATCAATCCGAGCGTTTCGCCCTTGGCGATAAAGATCAGCGTCGGCTGCACCCGCACGCCAAAGCGCTGGCCGAGCTCGCTCTCGGCGCAACGCGCGATCACGGCACCCCGCAGCCGCCCCTGAAAAGCGTCAATCAGTTCCGGCAACACGACCGCGACGTCGATCGCCTCCATAAATCGCGCGGGATCGCCCGCCGACAACAGCACGGCCACCGCGCTAGCCTCATTGGCCGCGCCAAGAAACCGATCGACGCTCGCGGCATCGATCTCGGGCAGGCCCCGGCGCGTCAGATTATGCTTTCCCTGCTGGAATTCCATCAGCCCCCTGGCAAGCCTATTTCTCTGACGTGAGAGGTTAGCAAGGCACATGTCACGATCAGTTATCGCCGTTCCTGGCCGATCTCATTGATATAGATCCTTCATTTTCGCGTCCGCGAAGAGGGATGGTTTCGAATGAAACTTGTCTTTCATCCGCGGCGGACCAACCCGAGCCGCCCGCGATGCGGGTGACATCGAGGATCGGATTTGGAAGGTCGGCCGCTGGGTCAAACCGGAGATGCTCGGGCAGTTGCGGTTCTCGCTCGATGAGGTCGGCGAAGAAACGGTTGCAATCCTCGCCACCGAGCACCGCGGTCAGCCCCTCGATCGCCTCAGCGATCAGTCGCGCCTCTGCCTCATCGAGCAGACGGATCGCGGTGTCGATATGGACGAGCACCTTGCTGCCGACCGGCAGGTCGGGGAGCAAAAGTATCGAGACACGCCGCCGCTCGCCGCGAAACTCGCATAGCGCCGAAACGCCGTCAGTCTCAACAATCGTCATCGGCAGGCCAAGGCACATCCCGCGTCTCCGGTCGCGCACGCCGGTCAGACCGGCCGCATCCTCATCTCGTAGTGCTGATGGTCGATATCGTTGGTGAGCAGCCGTTCGGACTCCAGCAGCGGCTTGCTGCGCGGACTCGCCGTCGCGCCCCACTCAGCCAGGATTGCGCAGACCAGCTCGATCGCCGGCCCGATTTGATCGCTCACCGGCTTGGTCAAAGGGCCGCCCCAGTCTTCGAGATCGTACGGTTGGCAGCCGATCAACGCGAGATGCTTCGGGCAGCGCCCGAGCAGATCCGCCGCGCTGATGACTTCCTGAAATCCGGTCTGATGCAAGCTCATCTTCTTCGCGCCCGTGAAACGTGGAACTTCCTCGTCGCGCACCAGCTTCAACTCTCCCGGGCCGAGCCCATAGTCGATCGCGTCAAACACGATCAGACGATCGGCCTCTTCCAGATAGCTGACGAGGTAGAGGCCCTGCGTCCCGCCGTCGAGAATGGTGACATTGTCCGATACGACGTAGCGGCGGTGGAATTCCTCCACCGCCCGTACGCCGAACCCCTCATCGGCCCACAGGATATTGCCGATGCCGAGCACCAGAATGCGGTCTGTTGAAGATATCGGCATGGGCTTCGTTTCCGGCTTCAGTCGCGGAATTGCCGTTCGCCGGAGACCATCGAGGAGATGATGCCCTGACGCGACATGATGTCTTCGCGGATCGCGGCATAGACGTGCACGATGACGAACGTCACGAGCGCCCACATGCCGAGATGATGCCAAGTGTGCACATCCTGACTGTTCGGCCAGATCGCGAACACCCAGCCGAACAGCTTGTGCTGCCAGCTATCGATTCCGGTGCCTTCCGAATAGAGCGCAAAGCCGGTGATGATCATGTAGGGCACGAACAGCGTGAAGCCCGTGAACATCCCGGTCCGCGCCAAGGGATTGTGGCCGACATACATTTTCGGCTTGTGTTCCAGGAACGCATACCAGCGGATTTCATCCAGCATTTCTCGCCAGAACTGCTTGCGATGAGCCGGCAGATAGAAGATCTGCCGGGAATGATGGTTGCCTACGAAAGCCCAGAAGACGCGGGTGAGGAAGAACACCGCCAGCACCTGACCAGCCGCGAAGTGGGCGAAGCGGATATAGCCCATTACGAAGTTCGCCGACGCCTCGCCCTCCACCGATGGCAACGGCATTCCGATCAGGTAGCCGGTCATCATCAGCGCGACGATAGAGAATGCATTGACCCAGTGGCAGATTCGCACCGGTGCTTCGTTGACATAGACCGTGGGACGTCCGATCGCATGTCCACCGACCGCGTCCGCTGCGATCGCGGCGAGATCCGGCTCGGATTTCGCGCGACATTCAGCCGCATCCATCATGGTGCTTCACCTCTGGTTTATCTGACCTTGACGGTCGCCAGTTCCTGGCCATCCGGACTCATGACGTGCGTCGAGCACGCCAGGCACGGATCGAAGGAATGAATGGTGCGAAGGATCTCCAGCGGCTGCTCGGGATTCACCATCGGAGTATCCATTAAGGAGGCCTCGAACGCGCCGATATTTCCCTTCGGATCGCGCGGCGAGCCATTCCAGGTGGTCGGCACCACGCACTGGTAGTTGTCGATCTTGGTTTCCTTGATCTTGATCCAGTGCGCGAGCGCGCCGCGCGGCGCCTCGGTAAAGCCGAAGCCCTTGGCCTCCTTTGGCCAGCTCTCCGGCTTCCACTTGTCGACGTTGGCGGTCGAGCTATCACCCGCCTTGATATTGGCGACGAGCTTATCCTGGAAATAGCGCATCTGGCGGCCGGCCCAGACCGATTCCAGCGCGCGCGCCGCGGTGCGGCCAAGCGTCGAGAACAGCGCCGACAGCGGCAGGTCGTGGTCCTTCAGGAATTTGTCGACCGGATCCTTGAACTCGGCCTTGTTCTGCGCGTAACCGACGACCCAGCGCGCGAGCGGACCGACCTCCATGGCGTGGCCTCGCCAACGCGGCGCCTTGATCCAGGAATATTTGCCGCCCTCATCGAGCTGCTCGATAGCCGTCTTGGTGCCCTTCGCATTGGGCCCGAGCACGTAGTTCGGCTCTGTGACGCCATCCCAGGGATGCAGACCCTTGGTCTCGTCGGGATATTTGTACCAGGAGTGAACGACGAATTCCTGGATCTCGTCGGGGTTGGCATGGTCGACTGGAAACACCTCCGAGAGATTGCCGTTGATGATGGACCCTCGCGGCAGCTTCAGGTTCTTGGAGGAGTAGTCGTTGGCGTGTTCCGGCACGTCGCCATAGGTGAGCACGCTCTTGCCCGAAAGACCACCGCCATAGAGCCAATCCTTGTAGAACGACCCGATCGCCGCCACATCAGGCAAGTAAACCTGCTCGTTGAATTCAGTTAGACGATCGATGATCGACGAGATCAGGTTCAGCCGCTCCATGTTGATGGCTCCGACCGCCCCGGTACCGTCGACATTGATCGGACAGGGTACGCCGCCGACGAGCCAGTTCGGATGAGGATTCTTGCCGCCGAATATGGCGTGGATCTTTACGATTTCCTTCTGGAAATCGAGCGCTTCCAGATAATGCGCCACTGCCATCAGATTGGCTTCGGGCGGCAATTTGTAGGCCTTGCTGCCCCAGTAGCCGTTCTTGAAAGGACCCAACTGCCCCGACTCGGCGAACTTCTTGAGGCGTGTCTGGAGGTCCTTGAAGTAGCCAGGCGATGACAACGGCCAGTTCGAGATCGACTGCGCCAGCGTGGAAGTCGCCCGCGGGTCGGCCGAGAGCGCCGAGACCACGTCGACCCAATCCAGCGCGTGCAGGTGATAGAAGTGAACGACATGATCGTGCACCTGCAGCGCGAGCTGCATCAGGTTGCGGATCGAGTTGGCATTCTCCGGAATGGTGATTCCGAGCGCATTCTCGACCGCGCGCACCGACGTCAGGGCGTGCGTGCCGGTGCACACGCCGCAGATCCGTTCGGTGAACGCCCAGGCATCGCGCGGATCGCGATCCTTCAGGATGACTTCAATGCCGCGCCACATCGTGCCTGTGGATACGGCGTTCCGGATGACGTTATTTGCGTCGACGTTGACCTCGAGGCGCATGTGACCTTCGATGCGAGTGACCGGATCGATGACGATGCGCCTGCCGGAATTGTCGAGCTTGAATCCGTTGGGTGTCTGGAGGCCCATCGTTACTTTCTCTGACGACTAACGATCTTGATTTGCGTCTTCGCGCTTGGCGGCGAGCCGCTTCACGGCGGTGACGGCCGCGTGCACCGCCACAGCGGCACCGACGGCGCCGGCCGCAGCCATGCCGATCTGGTCGGCGTTCTTTTCGATGCCAAACTGTTTGATGTTGGTCAGGCGATCGTAGAACGAGCCCTTGTCCCAGAAGCCGTCCTCCGAGCAACCGATGCAGCCGTGGCCCGACTGAATCGGGAAGGACACGCCACCGTTCCAGCGCACGGTCGAGCAGGCGTTGTAGGTGGTCGGGCCCTTGCAGCCGATCTTGTAGAGGCAATAGCCCTTGCGCGCCGCCTCGTCGTCCCATTCCTCGACGAACTGCCCGGCATCGAAATGCGATCGCCGATAGCACTTGTCGTGAATGCGCTGTGAGTAGAACATTTTCGGCCGGCCCTGGCGGTCGAGCTCGGGCAGCCTGCCGAAGGTCGTGATGAAGGTGACGACGCCGGTCATCACTTCGGCGATCGGGGGGCATCCCGGCACCTTGATGATCGGCTTGTTGGTGATGACCTTGTCGATGGGCGAGGCCTGCGTCGGATTGGGTTTGGCCGCCTGCACGCACCCCCAGGACGCGCATGCGCCCCAGGCAATGATCGCCATAGCGTCGTCGGCCATCAGCTTAAGTTTCTCGACGAACGGCTTGCCGCCGTCGATGCAGAACATGCCGCCCTCGTTCAGCGGCGGATTGCCTTCCACGGCAAGAATGTACTGGCCCTTGTGTTTGGCGCGGGTCTCTTCGAGGATCGCTTCCGCCTGATGACCTGCGGCCGCCATGATCGTATCGTCATAATCGAGCGAGATCATCGACAGCACGACATCCTTCGCTAACGGATGCGCGGAGCGGATAAAGCTCTCCGAGCAGCAGGTGCATTCAAGACCATGCATCCAGATCACCGGCACACGCGGTTTGGTTTCGAGCGCGTTGGCGATGCGACCAGCCGCCAACGGCTCAAGCCCGAGGCTTGTCGCTGTCAGGCTGCAGAATTTGTGAAAACTCCGACGCGTGATGCCCTGCCGCCTGATCACGCTGTAAAATGTTTCCATTGCCGCGCCCATGACCCATCCCGTCTTCGGCTTTGACTTATCGCTGCAACAAGGACAGCAAGAAGCAGGCCAGCCGCAGCGGCGCGCGAAAACTGGGGAAACTCCAAGATGTTACGGATTTGAATCGCCCAATTCACAGTGTGCGAAGAGATCGCGACAGTGAGAAACGGAACAATTCGATTTGCAGCTGGCAACGAGGTTTACGGGAAGCATGTCGCCGCAGCAGTTGTCGGTTGGCGACGTCAGCTGCGAGAAGCAGCAGGCGGAAGAAGTACAGGTTGCGCCGGCGGTGGTGGATGCCGTGGTGCCAGCGGCTGTTCTTGGCCATGAGCGCGGAGCGGTGCGCTGAAAACTCTGTTCCGGGACCAGCTCTGTTGTTCACTTCACGGGAGCATATAGTGCCAATATGTCGGCTGCGATCTTTCGAGATATCCGCTCATTCCCCTCCTCGCCATAATGCCCGCCGTCCATGTAAATTGGGCTGGCAACATCGGAAAAGATCGTACGTAAGTCATGAATCACGTTTTGCTCCGAACTCTCATCTTCTCTCTTGACCAACTTGCTTCTCATCAGAGAGTAAAGATCGTTTTTTCCTGGAAACCGTTTCTCTGATTTTAAACGCTGATCCTCTTCATATTTTGTCCTGTGCGTCTTATCGGCCAACTGGGGCTCAAGGTAGAATAATGTTTTAAAGGATAAGCTCCTTGAAATCGCCTCTATAAACCGAACATTCCCTAGATAGACATCCAGAACTCCGTCGGACAGCACGTCCAATTTTTTCGAGCAGCCCGCGAGCTGTGTTTTGCCGGTGAGCAGTCTTATCAGCGCGAAGTTTTCTAACCTTATACTTATGCGCGCTTTTGCCTCCTTTTTAGGAGATATTTTTTCGAGGTTTGAGTTGCCAAGCGGAACGCCCGGTTCTCCTTCATAACAAGCGGAGAAAGCCTCAACCGATCCGCCGTAAAAGACCACCAAATCAGGAACATTCCGCTTTCTCAATTCGATAACGAAGCGAATCAAGCTTTGGGTAGTTACATCCCCAATGACTGCATAATTTGTGACTTTGGCGCCGATTCCATTTTCGGCTAACATTTTGGCGACAAGTGAGGGAATGGTGAAGTCGTCGCTAGATCCAAGCCCCCACAAAGTCGACCCGCCAAAAAAGAATATTTTTAACCTGGTACTCCTATCATCGTTGATTGCCTCGGAATCCCAAGTTCTTCTGGTGCCGTTGTTTACATTAATAAACTTCCCCCTGTAGTCCGCTTCGCGTGTTTGCGTATATGGAGCCCACGTCCGATGCTTAGCATCGGTGAGTTCTTTGAAGTACTCTTCCGCGAGGTCGACATTCGCATATACCCCAGAATTGGCTGCAGCCTTGGTGGCACCTTGACGTTCTCTCTTGTCAGCTCTCTCGTAGTAAGAGGTCAGCGATACTTCCAGAATCGTCAGGAAAAGAAGGGCAACACCAAGGATGACCCATATTTCATTCAATAGGGCCGTCAAGCGCATGACCCTCGTCCTCGCAACGGATGTTCTCAGCAGCGCATCATCTGCTCCCATAGGGTTTTCCGTGGAAGAGAATTCTTTCAATTTACAGACCCTCGAAAGTCTTCCGGAATTTGGGTCACTAGGATTCTCGCAATTGAGTCCGCGTAGAGTCCGGCCGCTTTACCGTTTGGGTGGGAGTCTGTCTTCGTGACCCAGAGGGATTGTGGGGCTTGATTTTCCACAGCCGGAAGAAGGTCCAGAAATGGTATATCGAGAGCTTTCACCTTGGAGGCTACGAGACTCGTTATATCTTGAAATGGGTAGGGGGACAGCTCGTGCAGGTCCGGGTAGTTAACTACAATCAGTTTGATGTTTCGAGCCTTGCAATAGCTCGCAAGTTCTTTCAACGCATCCTGTGCACCCAACCAGCCGGGTTCATTCTCTTGGTAGAGACCGCGGTAATAGTGCCGCCAATCAGCCTTGCCGAAGTATGTTCGCATAAGGACATCGAAACGACCCGCGATGAATACTGCTGAATAGAAGTGCTCTAGAAAGAAATTCTCCGTTCTTCGCGGTGTGGGCTCTGCGTCATTGATAAAATAGTTCAGTACGACGATGTCAGGCTTGTATACGTACGCCTTCTTCATGAAGTACGTTGCTTCCATAGCTGTGTTCGCATTTCCACTCCCAGTATTTATGACCTCGAATTTTTTTTCCTTCGCGTTCAGCAGCCCTTCCAATCGGTATGATGTGACGTCTTCAGGTCTTGCGCCCCATCCAAACGTCAAGGAGTCGCCAAGCATCATGATCCGAACAGTGCCATTCTCTTTCGCCATGGAATGTTCGCGATCGCGCCAACCTGCTGAGTTGATCGTTATGGGGACCCCCATGTAAACTCCACCCTTTCCAGGGGTGTGTTCGTGCCCTGCACCGGGTATCTCGCTAACCACTTTCAGGTCTTTGGCGTAACGCCACATTTCGATGTCGAAATTGGTGCCGTCTGCCTGCGTTAAACGCACATAGAATTCCAATAGGGCGGCAGCCATAATCAGGCTAGTCGCTATTGACAGTATTCCGAAGATCCCGTTTTTTATTTTGACATCCATGTGGATGGTCTTCCTCGAAATGCGCGCCGAAATCGTTCGTACAGGAAATAAAAATCACGACCGCTGCCTGGCGCACAGCCTGAAGGCCTCGCTTTCTAATCAAGTTCATAGCAACTACGATAGTCCTTCATCAACGACCTGCTCTGGTCTTCCTTCCGTAAGAGCGAATTGCCGACGGCCAGCACTTCGATTTCTGTTCCCATGAAACAGCGGAACGCGTCCTCTGGAGTGCAAACGATCGGTTCTCCTCGCACGTTGAATGAGGTGTTCACGACAACAGGGCATCCGGTTAGTTCCTTGAACTTCGATATCAGCCTGTGAAACCGCGGATTGGTCGTGCTGTGCACTGTCTGCACGCGCGCGGAGTAGTCCACGTGTGTGACAGCCGGAATTTCCGAGCGCGCGACGTTCAATTTATCGATGCCGAAGAGCTGCTTTTGCTTTTCCGACATCGGCAACTGCTTCGTGCTCAGCACGTCGGCCACAAGGAGCATATAGGGGCTGTCGGAATGAAGCTGAAACCATTGAGACACCTCCTCTCGCAAAACACTCGGCGCAAATGGGCGGAAGGACTCGCGATATTTCACCTTGAGATTTAGCTGCTTCTGGACGGTCGGCGAGCGGGGATCAGCAATGATGGAACGTCCGCCGAGCGCACGCGGGCCGAACTCCATCCGACCCTGCATCCACCCAACCGCCTTACCGTCGACGAGAGCATGTGCGACATTGTCAATCAGTGCTTCATCGAATTCGGCCGTGAATACCGCGCCGACCTTTCCTAGACGCTCTTCAATTTCGCGCTGACTGAACTCCGGTCCGAGGTACGCGCCGTTCATGCTGTCGCCCGCATGGATGCTCCTGGGCTTTTCAAGCATGAGATGGTAGGCAGCGAGTGCTGCGCCCACTGCGCCGCCGGCGTCGCCAGAAGCCGGCTGAATCCAGATGTTGTCGAAGAGCTTTTCCCGCATGAGCTTTCCGTTCGCAACACAATTGAGCGCCACTCCTCCTGCGAGGCAGAGGTTTCTCTGGCCGGTTGTGGTCCGGATTCCTTTTGCAAGCCTTAGGACGACCTCCTCGGTAACGGCCTGAATGGAGGCCGCTAGATCCATCTCCCTCTGCGTCAACCCACTTTCCGGGCGTCTGGCCGGACCACCGAATAGCGTCTCGAAGCGGCCATTGGTCATTGTTAGTCCGGTACAGTAGTCAAAGAAGCTCATGTCGAGGTGGAATGACCCATCCTCCTTGAGGTTGATCAGATGCTCCTTTATCAGATGCACATACTTTGGCTCGCCGTAGGGCGCCAGTCCCATTACCTTGTACTCACCGGAGTTCACCTTGAAACCGATGTAGTAAGTGAACGCTGAGTACAGCAAGCCAAGCGAATGCGGAAAGTGAATCTCCTTGTAGACTGACAGGTCCTTTCCCTTGCCGATCGCAAGCGAGGTTGTCGTCCACTCTCCGACACCATCCATCGTCAACACTGCGGCTTCGTGAAATGGCGACGGGAAGAACGCCGACGCTGCGTGACTGAGATGGTGCTCTGAAAAGCGGAGTCGCCTCGACCAATCAACATCACTCCCGAGGTGCTCTTTCAGGGCCTCAGCAATCAACGTTCTTTGAAACAGCTTGTCCTTTAGCCAAACCGGCATCGACGTTGCGAAACTCTTAAATCCCTTTGGCGCGAAAGCTAGATAGGTTTCAAAAATCCGCTCGAATTTGCTAAAGGGTTTGTCGTAGAAGACGACGTAGTCGACGTCGGCTGGACATAGCCCTGCAGCGCGGAGACAGTAACGAGCCGCACAGGCAGGAAAGCCTGGATCGTGTTTTTTCCGCGTAAAGCGCTCTTCCTGCGCGGCAGCTACCAGTTCGCCATCTGAGACGAGACAAGCGGCAGAGTCATGGTAGTAAGCTGAGATCCCCAGGATATTCACTGGTCAAAACAGCGTGTAAACGAACGGCGCCACGACAGAGCCTTGCGCCAGAACCAGCAAAGCGGCTATGACAACCATGAGAAGAATTGGGGGGCCGAGCCACATCTTTTTGCGAATACGCATGAAAGCCCAGAGTTCCTTGATGAAGAGAAACATATGCGCCTCAGAACTGGTGTGTGAAGGACTGAGCTGTCGGACCTGGCGGGTTACGATTCATCCAGTAACTTGCGACCGGTCGTCGCTTCAAATGAAGCTCATCGCGCCCGAGCAAGCGAGCGATGAAGGCGATCGGTACTAGAAGCCCGAAATAGATGATGCCCAGAACCAGCGGGCTGACTATCTGTCCAAGCAGCTCGCCGAAGTAGAACCAGAGTAGGTTGGGCGGCGCGAGAATTCGCGGGACGGTCAATGCTATGCTGCCGAATGCGACACCAACAGCAAAGAGTGACACGTAAGCGGCAGCGATTTTTCCCTTGATGGCCGCGCATGCGCCCAACGCAAGAAATACGGCGCAAAATGTCAGGCCGAAGCGTCGATTGGACGGCAGTTTGGCCGGCACTCTCATGCTATGCCCCCTGCTACGTAGCCGACTCATAAGAATGGCCGCGCTGTGGCGATCTGAGCCAGACGTCCGGACGACATCATTCCAAGGGCGACTGCTCTCGCGACGGTTCCGTTCGTCTCCGCGTAGAGCCAGCCTGTGTTGGATGGCTGCAGAATCGCTGTGACAGGTAGATACCGCGCGAGATCATCGACCGGTTGCCACAACGCCGCCACCCTGAGGATATGGATAATGTTGACGAGAGGCGCGACAGAGCGCCAATTCAATGGATCGGTCCCGATCCATGTCCTGACCAATCGCTTGGACGCGAATGTCGCGGACAGAGAACGATGAAATCCGAAACCAATCGTCAGCAGAGCGTTCTTCACCGAAGCCCTCGTTAGTGCATCCACACAATGCAGTGTTCTGAATACCGCTGCGAACGCTTTTGAGAGGTCGCACTGCCCAGCGTCCCTGCAGCGGATGAACCTAGGGCTGCCGCCTGGCTCGTTCGCGCGCATGCGAGTGAAGCGGAAATGCCAAGCGCGCCTCTTCGCTGTCTTCTCCGGGTCGACCTTCAGCGCTTGCTCGATAAGCAGCTTATTGCGGATAGGTTGCTTAGCGCAACCCGTGATGTCTGCGACCTTGCGAGTGGTGACGGTACCCATGCTCCCCTCGGAGTTCCCTGTTGGCGTTGACGGCGCTCGGCCAAGGTTTGGCAATGATCGTGCCAAGACTGCGTCAGGGAGACAAATCCGTGCGTTTGAAAGCAGATAGTGCGCGCGAGCGGCCTCTCCGAACATTGTTGTAATCCCGACCTAGCCGCAGACCGCTGTTACAAACCCGACAACGTCGGACATCAACAAGAGCCTGCGTTTGCTGGTAGTGATGACAGTCACCAGCGCGCGCTCACCAGAACAGCACCGGCTTCGCGATTGCAGAATCGATTCGTTCGGATCGAGGTCGCCAGATAAAGCTCGAATGTGAATGGACAAGACGGACGCCTCAGCTTCTCATCCAGCAAAAGCGGCCGCAGGAGCGTCGGCATCGCGCCGCCCCTAGGGGGGGCGGGACGCGGAATCGACTGCTGTCCTTAAGAGCGATTAACAAAGACTACCGCTTAACCTGAGGCGCTCGGCGCCAATCCTGTCGCCTGGATCATCGGTGTACTGATAGGTATCATCAACGGACGGCCAAATCGCGTCGACCAGCTACCGCCCTGGACCTACCGCACTCAATATCTCAAGGCGGTAGCCTGAGAACGACGGAAATTCTCGGGTAATCGAACATGATCCGCTACGTCGGGTGACCGGAGTGCCTAGGTGCTTAATCCTGCGGTCAAGTGGATCCGATCGCGTCGCGTCCACGACAGTGATGTTCGGCCGACGTGCCGCTGCGCTCGCAGTTAATCTGCCGAACACAATACAGAACGACTTTTTTGGGGGCTGTCTTGCGGAATTGGCACGACTCTTGAGTTTCGCTCATTGCGCGGCGGCAGGAGCAGCCAACCGGCCTCCACTTACTGATCTTCGCATTTGAGAAGGAGCTAACAATGAAGACCGATAAGCCACCCTATGGTGTGACCGAACTAACTCCTGAAAAAGGCGATCCCAACTTCGAATGTGGCCTTTGACCGTTTGTGGGCGCAGTTGACGGATTGGTGTAGCAGCCGCTGTAGCTATATATGCGCACGTTTGGTCTTGCACCTAAGCCGCACGGTTGGATCTGAAGAACATAAGTGGCGCAAACGCCATCATGAATGCGGATTAGCAGCTTCCAGGGCGTTCGAGAAGACGGCGTTCAGGCGTTCATCTGCTTTGGCAATCAACGGGTTAAGTCATGGATCGTCTGGACTTTCTTCGGACAAACATAGCGAACAACGAGCTGCCAACCTATGTCTACGGCTATCCTTCGAAGCGAGCATATCGGGCTTTTTCCCAGCCACTCCGCATAACCGATGTCGTTGAGCAGGCCGATCGCTCAAAGCAAATCAACATCTATATCCATATTCCGTTCTGTCGCTATCGCTGCACCTATTGCACGCTCTTTCTTACAACGCGCCATGGAGGAGAGACCGGGGAGTCTTACGTTGCTCGACTGGTGGAGCACATCGCTCCTGACCTGCTCCCCTGAAACGCCCCCGGTTTTGAGTTAGGGTCCTGTTCTCCACTGAGGAGACAGACGATGCGTAAAAGCAGGTTCACGGAAGAGCAGATCATCAGGGTGTTGAAGGAACACGCTGCCGGGATGTCGGCGAGCGATCTCTGCCGCAAGCACGGCATCAGCGATGCGACGTTTTACAAATGGCGATCGCGCTATGGCGGGATGGAGATCTCCGAGGCCCGCAAGCTGAAAGCGCTGGAAGAAGAGAACCGCAAGCTTAAGAAGCTGCTGGCGGAGACGATGCTGGATGCGTCGACGCTGAAGGAGATGCTCGGAAAAAACTTCTGACGCCCGGCTTACGGAGACGTGCTGTGACCTGGGCGATCGATCAGAAGGGCTACTCGCAGCGGCGGGCCTGCAAGCTGGTTGGCTTGCAGCCCAAGACCTATCGCTATGTGTCGAAACGGCCGGACGATGAACGGTTGCGGACGCGGCTGAAGGAATTGGCTTCGCAACGGCGCCGCTTCGGCTACCGTCGCCTGGGGCTGCTATTGGCTCGGCAAGGGGTCCGGATCAATCGGAAGAAGCTGTATCGGCTCTACAAGGAGGAGCGGCTGACCGTGCGTAAACGTGGTGGCCGCAAACGGGCACTGGGCACGCGAGCGCCGATGACGATCCCGCAGGATCAGAACCTGCGCTGGTCACTCGACTTCGTGATGGACACGCTCTCCAGCGGCCGGCGCTTCCGTATCCTGACTCTGGTCGACGACTTCACGCGCGAATGCCTGACCCTGGTCGCCGATACATCGCTCACCAGCTTGCGTGTCGTGCGCGAACTCGATCGTGTCATCGAGATCCGCGGCTGCCCGCGCATGATCGTCAGCGACAACGGCACCGAGTTCACCTCGAATGCGATCCTGGCCTGGCAAGAGGAGCTCGGGATCGAGTGGCACTATATTGCGCCCGGCAAGCCGATGCAGAATGGCTTTGTCGAAAGCTTCAACGGCCGCTTGCGCGACGAGTGCCTGAACGAGCACCTGTTCGCCAATCTCAACGAGGCTCGCCGGATCATCGAAGAATGGAGGATCGACTACAACACCAACCGACCGCACACGAGCCTCAAGGGGCTCACACCAACCGAGTTCGCAACCCGCCCCAACAGGGGCCAAACCCAGAACGGATTCTACTTATAAACGGGGGCAAATTGGGGAGCAGGTCACTCGATATGGAGAATACTTCGGAGATCGGGAGGTTGTGAGTATCTACTTCGGCGGCGGCACTCCAACTCTTCTGACGCAGCATCAATTCGGCGCGCTTTTCGCCGCCCTCGATGCAGCCTTTCCAAAACGAAGCCCGCGATGTGAGACGACGGTCGAGAGCACGCCAGACTCTTTCGACAACAACCTCCTGGATTGCCTGAAGGCACTTGGCGTCGACCGAATGAGCATGGGTATCCAAAGCATGGAGCCCGGCGAGCTTGCGCACTCTGGCAGGCCATATTCGCTCCAGACGGCAAAATCGGCAATCAACGCCCTTATCGCGCGTTTCTCTCACGTCAATCTTGATCTGATCTACGGCTTGCGTGGCCAAACCCGTGACTCTTTGATCTCTTCGCTTGGCCGGGTGCTCGACTATGAGCCGCAGACACTCTCTCTGTATCCCGTTGTTGTTCGTCCGATGACGAGCATCACTATCTCGAAGGCGCACAATCCTGAACTGTTCCTCTCTGAGGCGGAAACGTATGAGGTCTACGATCAGACCGTTGCACTGATGGCGTCCAAAGGTTACCGCCAGGAATCCTTCACACGCTTCACCAGGATTGCTGGCGATCATGCCTACCGGCAGGAGGTGTCGGATTTTAAGGGAACGCCCCTGCTAGGACTGGGGGCCGGCGCCAGAAGCTATTTTGGCCAATATCATTGCAGCACGGACTACGCCGTCGCCTCGAGTGCGGCTTCGCCCATCATCAACGCCTTCTCGGCTCGGCCCTTCGATCCCGACGCGATAGCCTCGCACGGAATCTGGCTGACGCAGGAAGATCTTCGGTGTCGTTACGTTCTGCTTGGCCTCACGTTGTCAGCTTTGAGCAGAAGTAATTACGCTGCAGAATTCGGACGAGCGCTCGCGGCTGATTTTGGCGAAGAACTCGAGGCGCTTGAATCTTTGCAACTCGTGAATTTGGCAGAGGGTGACGCTTATCAACTGACGCGAACGGGGTTTAAGTACTCTAGCATCATAGCTCGGATGTTTTACTCCGCCAGGATGGCGGCCCTCGAGCAGCAATATCAGGCAGCGTAAGGTCCAGCATGCAAAAGATGGCGAAGGACTCACCCTTTTGGTGGGATTCGGGCTACGCTGACCACGACGTGTCGTGTATGGGTGGTCCGAGTCCCGAAATCTTCGAGATAACCCCGGCTCTGCGCGCCAAGAGTGTGATTGTCGAGCTCGGTTGCGGCGAGGGACGCAACGTCCTCTATTTGGCCCAGCTTGGTCATCATGTCGTCGCAAGCGATATATCTGAAGCCGCTATCTCCAAACTGAGTCGGCTCGCAGGCGCTCTGGGCGTGAATATAACGAGCGCTGTCGCTCCAGTTGAAACATTCCAGTCGCCTGCTTACCTCGACGTCTTTATAGCGCACTGCGTGTTGCATTTTACGGAACGGACCATCTGGAGGCCGCTCGTGACGGAATTGATGGATCGGACACGGCCTGGAGGGTTCCACTGCTTCACCAACACGCTTGATCAAGCAGATCATCCTATCCCTGAGGAGAGTTTGGCATGCGGTCACAAGAAATCGTTCTCGCGTGGAGAGCTTGCGGCGATCTATGCGCAAGGCGGCTGGGAGGTCTTACGGTCCGATCACTACATTAAATGGGACTCGCACCCAGGCATTCCAATTCATTCTCACTGCATCGAGAAAGTTGTGGCTCGTAAGCCAATTGGATCTGAAAATCTCTCGCGAATGAGAGCTGAGCCCATTAAGGCGGCCGGAGTAATCCCGGCCAAACAGTTTGATAACTTGAAACTCGGCACACAACGCGCTGCTGCAATTGAAATGTTTGGTTGGCCGTCAGGCGGGCAGATGATGACAATCGCTCAGAAGACAGTTGGAGGCAATAATCAAGAAGCCATATCCGACGGATACGTGCGTGAGGATATGATTTATGGCAATTACGGCTTGCAGTTCGTTAACGGCACGCTCGCCGGCAAGTATCGATACTTTACGCCCCCGAAGCGCTTAATCATTCGAGATGCGTGATCCTCGAACGTAAGTTCTCACTAGTCGCCTTGGCCGCTGAGGGTTCGCATTGCCCTTCCAGCTCAAAGAACAATAATTGCAAGCTTGCAAGGCCGCTGGAGCAAGAGATGAACTATATCGCAAGAGAGCGGTGACGTATTCAATCCTGACTCGCCGAGCATGCGGCGCGCGCTTTGTGTCCGTCATCAGACTCATCGCGTTTCAAATTCGCCATCCTTGTGAGGAGAAGACGACATCGCCAACGAAAAACCGCAGGCAGTACGCGTCGTGTGCACTGGCCTAGATCCTGCAGACCTTGGACGGCGTGGAGGCGGCGCCAACAACATCGGCCATTCGGGCTTGGTTGCAAGATGGCGCGCGCGTTGTGTTTCGTGAGGTGAGATGCGACCTGGAGTTCTTTCTTGGGGTGCAGCAACAATTGCGCTCGTTGCAAGCGGTGCGGTCAATTCGGCAGATCTTAAGCCGGCAGTAAAAGTCCCACCGGTGCGGTGGAGCTGGACCGGTGGATATTTCGGCGCACACGTTGGCGGGGGCTACGGCCAGACATCATTCAGTGATCCGTATGGTCCGTCACTCTACGGAGACGTCGTTGATACCCCAGTGTTCCTGCTGGGAGGCCAGATCGGCTACAATTGGCAGAAGGACCGCTGGGTCTTTGGCGTTGAGGTGGATGCCAGTGGCGCCGCGTCAGACGGTGCAAATACCTGTCTTGCCGCCTCTGGATCAATTGTAAGCGCAAACTGCAATGCGAGCCCAAACCTTTTTGTCACCGGCACCGGTCGCCTGGGTTATGCGTTTGGCTCGCAGGGACATACGCTGGCTTATCTCAAGGGAGGTGTGGCCTGGCAACACAATCAGGGCGATGTCGTCAACAACCGCGAATTTAGCTGGGCGCCACAGAATGCCACTCATTTCGAGTATGGTCGGGTCGGTGGCACAATCGGCGTCGGCGCCGAGCAGGCGATCGCGCCTGCATGGTCCGTTGGACTTGAGTACGATTATCTGTGGTTTGGTGGACCAAGTGTGGCAACCCCTCCGACCGCACGGCTTCCGTTGGCAACGGTCCCAGCCAACATTACCCACCCGTCCAGCAGCTATCATATCGGCAAAATTGCTCTTAACTATCATTTCGGTGCCGATCCGAGGACGCCGGGATGGTTCGATACGCCGCCATTCGGGGCAAGGCCGACTGTCAGCGCGCCGCCGATTGCCTTCACTCAGGGTTGGTCGCTGGAAAGCGGCACACGGTTATGGCTGAGCCGAGGAAGGTTTCAATGGGGCGCCGGGAGCGAGCTCGTATCAAGGCTCACCTATCACAAGCTGGATGGGATCTCCGGCGAGTTGTTCGAACGCGTGGATAGCCCGTGGGGGATATTCCTGAAGGGCAATATCGGTTTCGGCCGCTTCAACAACGGAACTATGAACGATGAAGATTGGGGCGTTGCCTTCGCCTATTCCAACACGACATCGGCCCAGACGAACGGAAGGTTCATGTACTACACGGCCGATGCGGGCTACGATTTCTTGCGCGGTACCGCCTTCAAAGTTGGCGGGTTTATCGGCTGGACCTACTACGGACAGAAATCTGACACGACAGGATGCGCGCAGATCGCGTCCTCGCCGCCATGCTATCAAGCAGTCGGCGGAAAGATGGTCATCGGCAGTCAGGACACTGATTGGAATGCGCTGCGCGTCGGTCTGAGTGCTGAAACCATGTTGCTCGACCGTTGGCGCGTGAGCGCCGATGTTGCTTACCTGCCCTGGACAGACTTCCAGGGCCGTGACAACCATCTGTTGCGGGATTTGACGTTCTTCAGCGATCAACGCGGGAGCGGTGGCAGTGGTGTGCAGGTCGAAGGGATCCTGTCTTATCTCATCACCGATAATTTCAGCCTCGGCGTCGGCGCCCGTTATTGGGCCATGTGGACTCCAAAACATAGCGAGATACTCCCCAATAAAGCCCAAAAGGAGGGGAGCTCTCCTGTTGCCGAGGGGGCCTTTCCTGCGAACTATCGCATGGAGCGATGGGGTACGTTCCTGCAGGCCTCCTACAGGTTTGACTGAAACTGCTCGCTCGCCGCTCTAAGCTACGGAAGCCGCGACTATACATGACGAAATCGCGGATCCCAGGATTCGATGCAGGTGGAGACCAAGAATAAAGCTGCAAGCTTTCGGGCCTTTCAAGCCCGCAAGCTTGCATTGATTTGCTGAAGGTGACGGCCAGGCCGCCGTTGGGGCGGTGCTGCGTTATTCCAATCGATCTTTGTTGTCAGAGCGCCCGCCGACCTTGAGACGAACCAATTCGCAAGAGAGCGGTGACGTATTCAATTCGGAATCGCCGAGCATGCGGCACGCGTTTTGTGTCCGTCATCAGACGCATCGCGCTTCAAATCCGCCGTCCTTGAGAGGAGAAGACGACATCGCCAACGAAAAACCGCAGGCAGTACGCGTCGTGTGCACTGGCCTAGATCCTGCAGACCTTAGACGGCGTGGAGGCGGCGCCAACAACATCGGCCATTCGGGCTTGGTTGCAAGATGGCGCGCGCGTTGTGTTTCGTGAGGTGAGATGCGACCTGGAGTTCTTTCTTGGGGTGCAGCAACAATTGCGCTCGTTGCAAGCGGTGCGGTCAATTCGGCAGATCTTAAGCCGGCAGTAAAAGTCCCACCGGTCCTGTGGAGCTGGACCGGTGGATATTTTGGCGCGCACGTTGGCGGCGGCTTCGGACGGACATCATTCAGTGATCCGTATGGTCCGTCAATCTATGGGGATATCGTCGATACCCCAGTGTTTCTGCTGGGAGGCCAGATCGGCTACAATTGGCAGAAGGCCAACTGGGTCATTGGCGTTGAAGTGGATGCCAGTGGCGCGGCGTCCGACGGCACGAATACCTGTCTTGCCGTCTCCGGATCTGTTGTGAGCGCAACCTGCAATGCGAGTCCGAACGTCTTTGTCACCGGGACCGGTCGCCTGGGTTATGCGTTTGGTTCGCAGGGCCATACGCTGGCTTATCTCAAGGGAGGTGTGGCCTGGCAACACAATCAGGGCGATGTCGTCAACAACGACGAATTTCGTAGCGAAGACCACCCCGATGGCTTGGCGTCACAGAATGCCACTCATTTCGAGTATGGTCGGGTCGGTGGCACAATCGGCGCCGGCGTCGAGCAAGCGCTCACGCCTGCATGGTCCGTTGGACTTGAGTACGATTATCTGTGGTTTGGTGGACCAAGTGTGGCAACCCCTCCGACCGCACGGCTTCCGTTGGCAACGGTCCCAGCCAACATCACCCACCCGTCCAGCAGCTATCATATCGGCAAAATTGCTCTGAATTATCATTTCGATGCCGATCCAAGGACACCGGGCTGGTTTGATACGCCGCTGCAGGCGGCGACGCCGCCCGTCAGCGCGCTGCCGATTGCCTTTACTCAGGGATGGTCGCTGGAAAGCGGCACACGATTCTGGCTGAGTCGCGGAAGGTTTCAATGGAATCACGGGGGCGAAGTCACAGGGAGCGATCTCGAATCAAGGATCACGTATCACAATCTGGATGGGATCTCCGGTGAGTTGTTCGAACGCTTGGACAGCCCGTGGGGGATCTTTCTGAAGGGCAATATTGGGATCGGGCGCTTCAACAACGGCAATACGAACGATGAAGATTGGGGTGCTGACACCTTCGCCTATTCCAACACGACATCGGGCCAGACGAACGGAAGGTTCACGTACTACACGGCCGATGCGGGCTACGATTTCTTGCGCGAGACCGCCTTCAAGGTTGGCGGGTTTATGGGCTGGACCTATTACGGCCAGAAATCTGACACGACAGGATGCGCGCAGGTCGCCTCCTCGCCGCCGTGCCATCAAGCAGTCGGCGGTAAGGTGGTCGTGGGCAGCCAGGACACTGATTGGAATGCGCTGCGAATCGGCCTCAGCGCTGAGACCGTGTTGCTCGACCGTTGGCACGTCAGCGCCGATGTTGCCTATCTGCCCTGGACAGATTTCCAGGGGCGCGACAACCATCTGAGGCGCCCATTGACGACTTTCGAGAATCAGCGCGGGAGCGGTGGCGGTGGTGTGCAGGTCGAAGGAGTCCTGTCTTATTTCCTCACCAACAATTTCAGCGTCGGCGTCGGCGCCCGGTATTGGGCTATGTGGACTTCAAGACATAGTAAGGAACTCGACACCCGTTCCGAGACGGAGGACAGTTCTCCTGTCACCGCAGCACCTAATCCTGCGAACTATCGCATGGAAAGATGGGGCACATTTCTGCAGGCCTCCTACAAGTTTGATTGAAACTGCTCGCTCGCCGCTCTAAGCTTTCGAAGCCGCGACTATAGATGACGAAATCGCGGATCGTGGGGCTAGAGTCGGGCGAAACCGAGAATCAAGCTGCGCACTTTCGGGCTGTTCAAGCCCGAAAGCTTGCAATCGATTTACTGAAGGTAAAGGCCAGGAGCCGTCCAAACCATCGTTTGATGTCAGAGCGCCCGCCGCACTTCGGACGTCACGAACTCTCTGCAAGGTGGAACGTCTGACGCAGTCCTGTCATTTTCAGGTTCGATCCGTCTGCCGCAGCCAGCCAATTCGTAGCGATTGAGGGCTCATCTCGCGGTGTTGCCTGGAGTATCGGTCCGCTTAAGCGTTACCTTCAACGCCTGGCGCGTATCCATTCGGCGCAGGCCGCAGAGTCACCGGACGAGCGGTCCACGACTTTCTTTGTAGAACCTGATCAGCTCGATGAGGTTTTCGATTGTGAAGTCCGTGAACGCCTTGACGCTGTCTTCGCCGACGCCTCAGACTCAGATCACCCCGTGCTCGGTCTCCATTTCATTCGAGATGTAGCCAAACCTCGTCTTCCGAGCTCGACCCCGGGGTGATGGCCTGATGGACCTTGTTCACGTGTACAGGTTCTGCTGGCCGCTGATGCCGAGCCGGGCGACGAGGAGATCGCCGCGAGTGTTGGCGTGAGCGGTTCAACCGCGTAGCGGACCAAGGGCCGCTTCGAGGAAGGCAATATGGAGCGGGCGATGAGCGAAGAGCCGCGTCCCGGACACAACCCTGGCGAAGCCCAGCCGCACGAGCACCACAAGTGAACAGGCCGAAAACTACCACCATAGCTGCATGGCTCTTGCACACGACGTGCGTCACTTCTTGGAGAGCACCACCTCCACAGTTCTGTAGGCTCAATGCTCCGGACCGCGATCATGTCCGTGGTCAGGTCAACCCGCGATATCGATCCCTCTTGAAGTAGGCCGCCCGAGTGCTCGTCTGAGCTCAGAAAACTGCTGGAACATGACAATCGTTGCAATCATTCCAGCACCCAGCTCAGCGATTGCTTGACTGGCCAACAGTCCGTTGAAACCCGATACGACTGGCAACACCAGTACGGCCGGTATGAAGAAATAGCCGTGCCTCGCCAAGGACACAATCACGCTGAGGCGTGCCCTCCCGAACGACTGAAGCATCGTCGTCACGAAACTCTCAACACCAAAAAGCCAAAAAAAGAGATGGAAAACGATACAGGTCAAGACGGCAATTTTCGTGACGTTCTCGTTGTCGCTGAACAGTTTGACCAACGGTTGGGCAAAACTCACAACGGCCGCAGAATACGCAACCGAAAGCGCGACAGTCATGGACAGCATGAGCTTTGCGGTCTTCCATACGCGGGGAAGATCGTGCGCGCCCCAACCGAAACCCAGGACAGCTTGAGAGCCCATACAAAAGCCGGTGACAGGCAGTGCGCCGATCGTCAGCAATCGCACAGCTATTCCCATGGCGGCGATGCAGTCGTCTCCGAACGGCGCAGCAGCTCCGTACAAGAGCATGGAGGCAATGGCAGACAAAATGCCGGTCATGGTGGCTGGCGCACCTATGAACGCGATCTGTCTGATGCGACTTGTTTGCAATGAGACGTAAGAAATCTTGACGAGGACTATCCCGCCTAGCTTCGAAAAATGCGCGATATAGAGGCTAATGGCAGCGATCTGAGATACCAGCGTTGCGAGGGCTGCGCCTCGCACACCGAGGTTCAGTACGAAGATGAAGGCCGGATCGAGCACCGCGTTCAGTATGAAGGCGGTAAGCATCGTCCACATGCTGAAACGTGTGTTGCCCTCGGCTCTAACGATGAAGCCGTTGACGATGTTTAGAAGCATCAGGGTGTACCCGAACAATAGCGTCGCCGCATAGTCGAGCGCCACGGGCATGATGGTTGGAGTTGCCCCGAGCGTTACGAAGATCCGTCGCAAGTTTAGCAGTAAGAGAACCGTAAACATGATACCAATCGGAGCGGCCAGGGCCAGTGCGGTACTCGCGCCCCTACTTGCCTCCAGGTACTCACCAGCACCAAGATGGCGAGATATGAACGAGGCTGTTCCAACACCGATTCCCTGACCGACTGCCGTCAGCAGGACCACGACAGGCAAGGTCATGCTGACAGCTGCGATCGCCTGCGCACCAAGTGCACCAACAAAGATCGCATTGACGGCCTGCTGTACCGCGTTGATCGATAGGCCAACAATAGACGGAATTGCGAGCCGCAGGATAAGGCTCGCCAGATTGGGATCCGATAGATCGATGTTCTGCGCCTTCTTTGCCATCACATCTCGATCGCACTCGACCGCTACTTCCGCATCCGGCTCATTCATGGATGACGGTGTCGCCGGCTCTTCCGAATTCGCTGATCGTCAGCAACAGCTCCTGTTGCAACACCGTGCAAAGGTTATGGGTCACCTCATAACCGATCTGGGTTGGATCATACCTTGTTTCAATCTGTAGACGGCCGGCTTGATATCCGACGTCGAACCAGAAGAGGTGGCTCGCGGCGGCTTCATCCATGTCTTCGCCGATCCAGATTGGAGACGGGTCCTGGGCTAGGAGGCGGCGCGGAAAATGGTGCTGCAAACCCGCTCGATAATTCAGTCCGATTTTAGGTAAGGGCAGACGATCGATCCGGCTTCGCACGGCTGGATCTCGGTTTACAAATTTCAAAACCCGAAATCCTACTCCCCTGCGCGGCAGGGCATTGCGCTGGCGGTTTATTGAACGAGCACGATCGGGACGAGCCTCCGTTCCGGCGAGACTCAAGGAAAGCGGAACGAGCTCGCTGATATGGCCAATGATCTGCGATGGATCGATATCTTCAAACAGCCGACCTCGGGTCGAGGTAAGGCTATCAATCCAGAGCGAATAGTTGCCGAAAATACGCCCACAGGCCCCGGATATCGCGGCAAGAAATACGTCGATGTCCTTACAATGCGTCGATCTGGCTGCGATATTGAGCAGATCAGCTGTCGCTTCTTTGCCAATCTCCAGATGGTGCTTGGCCTGATCTTCCCAAAGGACTCGGCAATTCGCGTCATCCGCGCGACCTTCAAGGCGTGCATAGTGAAGCTCTCTTGCGGTCACTTGCGAAAAGCTCGCGCTACCCGCCGGCGTGGGGCTGACATGCAAATTGAACTGATCGTAGTCGATCCTCTCCCAGTATTCGAGTTCGGCTGGCGCCTCGCTGTTCGCGTACTGCTCAAGGCGCTTCAACCATGGAGAGAGCATTTGCATGGTCTCGGGGCCGCTTACGGCGTGGCCTGAGCCAAGAGCGTCGTAGGCCGCATCCACTGCTTCAAGGAACAGTCGATAGCCTATCCCGTCCGCTACAAAATGATGCATCAAGACCAGCAGATAGTAATCGCCGCCTTCCGATGTGCGGAACACCGTGACGTTAACAAGAGGCGTCTGGCCGTCAAAACGAAACATATGTTGACGTCTTGCTGAGATGCTCTCGATTGCCTTACGCTGCCGCAGGCTGGTCATTCCGCCAAGATTGATCTCCTCGACGAGACGTTCGGCCACGGAAGCTGCGATCGTCAGACGTAGACCATCGTCGGTTCGGGCGATACGGAGCCTGAGGCCTTCGTGCCTATCCATGACATGAGCAAGGGCGCGCTCCAGCAGCCGGATATCCAGCATCCCGCCGGGCAGGAAGAACAGATCGCCTATGTTGTAGTGCTCATCGAAGCCGACAAGAGGCTTCCAAGATGCGATTGCGGGGGTAACCGGCAACGCCCCGTCCACGGAAGGGGCGGTATGGAGTGCAATCGTCGCTCCATCTGCCGCCAATTCCCTAATTGTCGGCGTTCGATAGAGTTGGTCAACAGTAAGATTCAGCCCGGCTTTGCGCGCCAACGTGACGCAGCGCACGCTTAGAAGAGAATCTCCACCGACATCAAAGAACACCTGATCAATTCCGACCCGCTCGATGCCCAATAGATCTTGCCAGATCCCAGCAAGAATACGCTCCTTCCGCGTGCTGGGCTCGGCAGATGGAGCAGGCCCGACCTCGCGGTAAGGAACGGACGACAAGCCGGCACGATCTATCTTTCCGCTTGTCGTGAGGGGGATAGTGTCAACAAAACGGAAGGCGGCGGGAATCATGTAGGACGGCAATGAGTGCTTAAGATGGGTGACAATCTCTTCCGAGCTTAGACTGTCGCGCGCGGGAATCACGCTGGCGATCAAACGACGATCGCCAACCATGCCATCTGCAGCGACCGCGGCCTTTGTAATTGCGGGATGAGACTCAAGAGCCTTTTCCACCTCCTCCAGCTCAATCCGATACCCCCGTACCTTGATCTGATTGTCCGATCGGCCGCAAATCTCGAGAAGGCCGCTGGTTGAGATGCGGGCAATATCGCCGCTTCGATAAAGGACGCTGTACTGTCCGTCACCATAAGGATTTGGCACGAAGCAACGTGTTGTCCGCTCTTGATCCCTCCAGTACCCAGCGCTTACGCAGCGCCCCGCGATGCAGAGCTCACCGGCGGCTCCGACAGGGACTCTCTTCAACGCGGCATCGAGCACGTAGAGTTTGACGTTATCGATTGGGCGCCCAACGGGGACGAGCGACACGCCGTCGTCGGCATCCGACGTTTTGTAGACTGCGGCGTTGGACGCACATTCCGTAGCACCATAGAAGTTCCACAACGGCACGTCCGGGAAATGCGTACGCCAGCGAACTGGGAGCGAAGATGACATCGGTTCAGCGCTGCTCGTGACGAACCGCAAGGAAGTGGATCTTGGCTGCCGCTCTTGGGAGGCAATGAGGCCGCTCAGGAGTGGCGGCGAGGCAAATAAGTGTGTCGCGCGACGTTCCGCCAACGTGCTCAACAGCAGATCTGGATCCAGCAACTGCCTACGGGTCAGGATCAGCGCAGGCACACCTCTTAGAAGTCCACCGAAGTATTCCCAAGCGGACGCAACAAGTGATGCGGACTTCTGGACAACCATCACGTCGGTGCTCTCGAACGGAGCGGTTCGCCACATCCAGTTCAGTCGATTAAGAATTGCCGGCTCCGGTATGAGAACCCCCTTCGCCTTCCCGGTCGAGGACGACGTGTATATAAGGCTCGCAATTCCCTGATCTGATGGTTTGTCGCCGCACTCAGACTTGTGCGCGAGCGTGCCGCACCCTTCTAGGGTCAACAGACAAATCGACGGCAGGTCAAAACCAAGGTCAGTGGTACTTGCGTGAACCAAAAGCTTTGCCCGACTATCTCGCAGGATAAGGTCCATCCGATCACGCGGATAATCCGGCGATATGGGGACAACGATGGATTGCAAGGCTCGTGCCGCAAGAATAACAGCGGCCACGTCAGGCGACCGGTCGACCAGCATGGCGACCCTGTCGCCAGCCCCCACCTCAGACGCCTCCAGTAAGGACCTGATTGCTGTTACGCGCTCACGCAGATCGCCGAACGTGATCTCACCGAAATCACCCAAATATGCCACTTGGCTGCGATGAGTGGCACTGATTTGCTCGAAGGCTTCGACAAGTGGACATTCAGCCGCGTATGACTGCGCCGAGCCGTCCAGCGAGTCCAGCATAACGACATCCGCCCCGCTGAGACAGCTCAGATCCTTAACGGGCGCAAGTGGATTCTCAACGCAGGCCGCAATCAGACGGCGCAGATTATCAGCCATACGGACGATGAGATCGCTGGAAAGGATGTCTTCGGCATAAGCTAGCTGGAGGGCGATTTCATCGCCCTGATCTTGTGCGTACAAGGTCAGATCGAATTTTACGTAGCCGGTGTCGTATTCGCGGAATGTCAGATCGAACTCATGCTGATCCGGTGGCTCCGCGGCCTCGGAGTACATGTTGAACATGACCTGGAAGATCGGCGATCGTTCCGCTTCGCGATATAGTCGGCTATCCTTTACCATCCAGCCGAACGGATATGCCGAATTTGCGATGGCATCGCTGACCAGGCCCTGGACGCGCAGGGCATGAACCGCAAAGGACTGACCGACATCGATCGCGGAACGGATCGGCAGCATATTCAGGAAAAAGCCGACAATGTCGGCACTGCCGGGTTGATCCCGTACGACGTGCGGTATGCCGACGATTACATCGTCCTGACCGCTGTACATCCGTAGCAGTAGCTTGAGGCACGCAAGGAGCGTTGTCGACGTTGTGCATCTATTTCGGCGCGCAAACTCCCGTACCTGATTGGAGAGCTCGCTGCCTAGCAGCACCGCATGCGAGGCACCGCGGTGAGAATTTTCCCGCGGTCGCGCTTGTCCTGTTCCAAGCGAAAGCACCGGCGGATCATCACCAATCTGACGGCGCCAATAGCTGCGTTGGTTGGCCATCGCCTCTGGGGTCGCGTGCTGCTTTTCCCAAACCGCGTAGGTCGAAAGGGAGGCGCGGTTCTTTGGCAACGACGCCTCAGCATGTAGGTACCTTTGTCGAAGGTCTCTGAGCAGAACAGAGATCGACCACGCATCGATAATAATTTCGTGAGCGGTGATCAGTATCAGATGGTGGTCAGGGCGAAAACGGATCATGCGCGCGCGAAACAGATGACCTTGGCTGAGATCAAAGCTGCCGCTCAGCTCTGTTTGTCGAAACTCTGTGATCAGCTCCTCGGCTTGCTGCGCTGTGAGATGAGATGCGTCAGTCAACTCAAGATTTGCGCATTGCGGATCATCAAAAAGCTGAACCGGACCATCCTCGTCGATAAATCGTGCAGAGAGTGCCTGATGGAAATGAACGACATCGGTCCAGACACGGTTGAATGCGGCCAGATCGATGAAGCCTCTTATTCGCAGGCCGCCTTG
This sequence comes from Bradyrhizobium ganzhouense, assembly GCF_049949285.1. Classification (NCBI taxonomy): domain Bacteria; kingdom Pseudomonadati; phylum Pseudomonadota; class Alphaproteobacteria; order Hyphomicrobiales; family Nitrobacteraceae; genus Bradyrhizobium; species Bradyrhizobium ganzhouense. The sequence goes on along the minus strand of NZ_CP181318.1, from coordinate 2,020,265 downwards.
AATGATGTAGTTCCTGGCAGACGGATCGAGCTGGGAAAGAAACCATAGGTGTTCCTGAACTCGCGTTAGAGGTGCTCGCGCAAGCTTTCCGTACGCGGGGGCTGTGCACGGTTTGGATTCGACTCGGGACGCGATCGAAGCCGCAAGAGACCGTATCGTTCCATTCAGGACCAGCCTGAAATCCGTTCTCACTCCGAGCTGGGTCTGCAATTGTCCCAATATGAGCATTGCTCGGAGCGAGTCGCCGCCGAGGCTTATGAACTGGTCATTCACGCCAATGTTCTCAATGCGCAGAACGCCTGCCCAAATTTGCCAAAGCTGGGCTTCGAGCTCTGTTCGCGGCCCCTCGAATGGCGTCGGCAATAAAGGACGAACACTGCTCGGGTCCGGCAATGCTCCAAAATCGACTTTTCCGTTTCTGGTCCGCGGAATACCGCCGACGTGGATGATCCTTTCCGGCAGCATGTAGGTAGGAAGCGTTTCGGCAACAAAGTTCTGAAGCTCGGCTTCCGTCACTTCAGCCGGAGCCGACACATATGCGATTAGCCGTCTCGATCCAGTTTCCCGCTCCGCGCTTGTTATGTCGCGCGCCATAAGTTTTACGCCTGCGCAGACGGAGGCGACCGCGACAGCGCCATGTACCGAATGATGAGCGCAGAGGCGGGCCTCTATTTCTCCCAGCTCAATTCTGTGCCCACGGATTTTGACCTGACGGTCCCGTCGACCGAGGCATTCCAAGAGACCATCGGAACGGACGCGCCCGAGATCACCTGTCCGGTATAGGCGCCGGAACCGCGGGTTGTTGGAGAACGGGTTTGGCCCAAAGGCATCCTTGGTGCGAACATCGTCGTTGACGTAACCAGCAGCGACACCAACGCCGCTCACACAGATTTCGCCGACCTCTCCCGTGTCGCACAGACGAGATCCATCGGTGACATAGACCTCAAGGTTCGCAATCGGCTTGCCGATCGGAACATAAGTGTCTGCCACCGCGGGCGGTACTGAAACCAGATTGTGCGTAACGCCGTCGGCGCACTCGGTCGGCCCGTAGTGATTTAGAATGGGGACCTGCGGATATAAGGCAAGCCATGCGCGCGCCAGTCCGGGTGTCAGGGGTTCTCCAACCGTAGAAATAATGCGCAAAGTGTCCAGAGCTCTCTCTGCCGCCGCAAGGGGCTGCAGATATTCAACAAATACTGCAAGCATTGACGGGACGAATTGAGCAACCGTCGCGCCGTGCCCTTGAATTGCTTTAAGAAGAGATACTGGCGATTTCAGTGTCGCATCATCAATGATCGCGATACTGGCTCCGACGCAAAGCCCTGCCAGAAGTTGCCACAGCGAGATGTCAAAGAAATGCGATGCCGTCTGCGCGATGCAATCCGTCGGAGCGAGGGCCAGGGCATCAATTTTTGCCGCCAAATGATTGTTTAAGGCTGCATGCGCAATCATTGCGCCCTTGGGCTGGCCCGTCGAACCAGACGTAAACAGAATGTAGGCGAGTCCATCCGAGCTCGATGATGGCACGAAAGACGAAGGTTGGCCCTCACGCAGCGCCGCCTCTATCGGCATGAATTGGGTAGTGCCTTTGCTGCTCGGCCGGAACAGGCTGAGCGAATGCTGCTGGTCGGGGCCGATAATCAAAGCACAGCGGCTCTGCTCAATTATGAACGATGTACGTGAAGCCGGTAACGATGGATCGAGCGGTAGGTACGTTGATCCGGCCTTCAAAATTGCGACGACCGCCGTCGCCCAGTCGAAGCCGCGCTCACCCCAATATCCGACGACCGCGCCCCGAGCGCCATGCTCTCGTAGCCTCCTTGCGAGGGCATCCGATCGTAGTCGCAGCACCTCGTAAGTGAGTTCGTCTGCGCCGATTCTCAGCGCAATCCTCTCCGGATCCGATCTTGCAAGGCGATCGATCGCCGTGATCGCCTCAATCGGTTGACGTTCCACAAACTGATTTTTTTTGAATAGATCTCGGCCAGGCATACGCGTCCCCCATTCATCGCCTTCTGGGGCCCTTAAATCAGAACACCGACGATCCTGATTGAGGGTATGCAGTGCGTAGCCCCCGGTATCGGCTGGTCATAGTGTGCCGGTTTGTCCGTTTCTTAGCTTGCCGTCCTTTGCGTTCACTACTGTTACCTCGATGATCGTCAGGGGAACGCGGCCGGACCCTAGGTCCCCAAATTGGCGTTGGCACCTACCGGATCTTGTAGTCGACACGCGTGGGTCTGCATGGCACCGGCAACCAACGGGCGCCTGGACTATGGTTTGGTGCTCTCCTCATGAAAGCGGACTTGGCCCTCGCCGGGCTGCGGATTCCTATGGCGCTCAAGCGGTAACATCGTTTGTGCAAGAACCAATACAGACACATGTTACCGTTTCCACGAGACCAACGTCGTTTTCACAGCCGCTGGAGGGCAGTCGTCAAGCGCTCAAAGGCGGACGAAGACAGTCGCCAATCACTGCCAGGGCCGATGGTGCTCAAGCTGCTGATCGCCACATCAAGGTCTTGGCCTCGGCTCAAAGGCGCAAATCAGTTGCCGAAGGTCATCGCAGTTGTCGGATACGACGGCGGTATTGAGGTCATGCACGTGCCGGCAAAACACGCGGCCTGATCACCTCGTCACCTAAATCCCGAATAGCTCATCTTATTGAGCCGTCAATTCAACGGAGATTGCTTAATGATTATTGATAACGAAGAGGAAGTACCACCGGCTCTGTCAACCGGTGCGACGCATATGCTCATCGAGCTATGGGGAGCGAAAAACCTCGACGATCCGGACCTTGCGGAAGACGCCATCCGAAAAGCCATCCATGCGGCGAGTGCGACATTACTCCACCTTCATGTTCATAAGTTTTGTCCGGGCCACGGCGTCTCGGCAATAGCGTTGTTGGCTGAATCGCACATGACCTTGCATACTTGGCCTGAGAGATCCTACGCGGCCGTTGATGTTTTCGTATGTGGCGACAGCAATCCTGCGAGCGCCGTGCCAGTACTAGTTGCGGCCTTTCAGCCCGAACGGTCGGACGTTCGCAGCTTCCGGAGAGGTGTGTCAATCAAGCCAACCAGTTGAAGCAGATGGTCGATCCCTCGGGTGAGGGCATCGAGCTCGCTGCCTCAATCGAAAAAATATCTTGGACTAACTCTAGCATCAAAACTCGACCGCGGGGTTTCCTGACGTATGCTTATTTGTTGGCCGTCAATATCGACCATCATTAAAGATTGCACGGACTTATGGCGCAAGCCTGCCCAATGGTAGCGTCCCTTTGCCACAACTAGCACTTGCTTCGGCGCGGATGCGCCTTGGCAATGGCCATTGCCGTTTTGGATCTTCAATCGAGCGCCCTCAGGTCAGCTGCATCGCCTTCGAGCCGAGACTCAGCTCTTCGAGCTGCTTGTTCCGCACGGATCTGGCCTGGGGGACGGTGGTCGGCCGCGAGCACCACATAGACCGCCGGCAGCACGAACAGGGTGAACAGCGTGCCAATCGACATGCCAGCGACAACCACGAGCCCGATCGAGAAGCGGCTGGCCGCCCCGGCGCCGGTCGCGGTCAGAAGCGGGATCAGGCCGGTGACCATCGCGGCCGTCGTCATCAGGATCGGCCGCAGTCGGATGCGAGCCGCCATCTCGATCGCCGAGCGGCGGTCAAGCCGTTCGTTGAGCTGGAGCTCGTTGGCGAACTCCACCATCAGGATGCCGTGCTTGGTGATTAGGCCGACCAGGGTCAACAGACCCACCTGCGTGTAGATGTTCATGGTCGCTGCGCCGAAGAACAGCGGGATCAACGCGCCGACAATCGCCATCGGCACCGAGATCATGATGACCAACGGGTCGCGCAGGCTCTCGAACTGTGCCGCCAGCACCAGGAAGATGATGATCAGCGCGAAGCTGAAGGTTACGGCGAGCTGGTTGCCTTCCTGCACGTATTGCCGGGAGTCGGCAAGGTAGTCGTGGCTGAAGCCCTGCGGCAGCTTCTTGGCTTCACCTTCAAGGAAGTCGACGGCCTGGCCGACGGTCACGCCGGGCATCGGCACGGCCGAGAAGGTCGCCGAGTTGAGCTGGTTGTAGTGGGTCAATGAATTCGGAGCGGTCGACGTTTCGATCGACACCACCGTCGATAGCGGCACTTGCTGGCCGGCGCTGGTCGCCACGTAGTAATTGCCGAGCGATTCCGGCGAGAGCCGCTGGGCGCGTGGTACCTGCGGGATCACCTGATAGGAACGGCCCTCCAGGTTGAAGCGATTGATGTAATTGCCGCCGCCCAGGATCGCGAGCGCGCTGCCGATGTTCTGCATGTTGATGCCGAGATCCTGGGCCTTGGCGCGGTCGACGTTCACCTTCACGGTCGGCTGGTTGAAGGCGAGATCGCTATCGGAGACGATGAACATGCCGCTCTTGCGCGCGGCGCCCTTCAGCTTCTCCATCTGCTCATAGACAGCCTGGAAGCCCGCGGTCGAATTGATCACCATCTGCACCGGCAGGCCGCCGGGTCCACCGGGCAGCGGCGGCAGGTTGAAGGCGAACGCCTGGACGCCCTCGATCTTGCTGAGCTCGGCCTGAACCAGCGGAACCAACTGGATCGAAGAGCGATTCCGTTCATCCCACGGCTTCAGCAGCATGCCGGCGATACCGTTCTGGGGACCGTTGATGCCGTTCAGGGCGAAGCGCAGATCGGTCTCAGGAAAACCTCGCAATTTCTTGTCGAGCTTGTCGCCATAGAAATCGAGATAGTCGATGTTCGCATATTTCGGCGCCTTGATCACCGCGAACACGATACCTTGATCCTCCTCGGGCGCGAGCTCTTTCGATGTGTGCATGTAGAGGAACCCGACGAGCCCAAGGATCGTCACCGCGACCAGCCCGGTGATGGCCTTATAGTCGAGCGAGCGGTCGAGCCTGCGGCCATACCAACGCGTCAGCGCGCCGAACACCTTGTTGACGAACTTGGCGAAGCGGCCCTCTTCGGTGTTCTTGAGCAGCACCGAGCACATCATCGGCGACAGCGTCAGCGCGATGACGCCGGACACGATCACGGAGCCCGCCAGCGTGAAGGCGAATTCGCGAAACAGCGAGCCCGTCAGTCCGCCGAGGAAGCCGATCGGCGCATACACAGCGGCGAGCGTGATGGTCATCGAGACGACCGGACCGACGATTTCGCGCGCGCCTTGCAGCGACGCTTGCACCGGTGTCTTGCCCTCCTCCAGATGGCGGTGGATGTTCTCTACCACCACGATGGCGTCGTCGACCACGAGGCCGATCGCGAGCACCATCGCGAGCAGCGTCAGCAGGTTGAAGCTGAAGCCGAGCGCCAGCATCAGCGTACAGACGCCGATCATCGACAGGGGGATGGTGACGACCGGAATGATCACCGAGCGGAACGAGCCCAGGAACAGGAAGATCACCATAATGACGATGATCACGGCCTCGCCCAGCGTCTTCTCGACCTCATCGATCGAGGACTGAATGAACTTGGTCGAGTCGTAGGCGACCTTCATCTTCATCGACGGTGGCAGATTGCGCTCGAGCTCCGGGAACAGCGCGCGCACACCGTTCACAAGAGTCAGCGGGTTGCCCTGCGGCGTTGCGTTCACGCCGATGAAGATCGCGTGCTCGCCGTTAAAGGCAACGCTGGCGTCCGTGCTCTGGGCTGCAAGTTCGACGGTGGCGATGTCCTCCATCCGCACGAAGCCGCCGTCCTTGGCCTTGACGATCAACTTCCTGAACTCGTTGACGTCGGTCAGGCCTGTGTTCGTCGTGATGTTCGAGAGGATGAGGTAGCCCTTTGTCTGGCCGGCCGCAGACTGGAAGTTGTTGGCGGTGATCGCGGCCGCGACATCAGCCGGGGACACGTTGTGGCCGGCCATCTTCACCGGATCGAGCCACAACCGCATCGCAAAGGTCTGGCCGCCCAGGATATCGGCGGACGCCACGCCATCGACGGTCGACAGCACCGGCTGCACGACGCGCGTCAGATAGTCCGAGATTGCCGAGCCCGACAGCTCCTCAGAGGAGAAGCCTATATACATCACGGCCGTGGTCTGGCCGGTGGTCTTGGTGACGACCGGATCGTTGGATTCCTTCGGGATCAGATATTTGACCGAATTCACCTTGGCGAGCACCTCGGTGAGCCCCTGGTTCGGATCGAAGTTCAGCTTGATGTAGACCTGGATCGTCGACGTGCCGAGCACCGAGGACGAGGTAACGTAGTCGACGCCCTCGGCGGAAGCGACCGCCTGCTCGATCGGCGTCGTGATGAAGCCCTGGACCAGGTCCGCAGACGCGCCGGGGTAGACTGTCGTGATGTTGATGACCGTGTTCGAAAGCTTCGGATATTGCCGGATCGGCAGTACCATCGCCGCGCGCAGGCCAATTAGCAGGATCAGCAGACTGACGACGACCGACAGAACCGGTCGCTTGATGAAGATATCGGTAAAGGTCATCGCGGCGAACTCGATCTCTTTTGTTTCAAGAACGTGATCCGGTCAGACCGGATCACGCGAGTGCATTGTCAGTGGCGCGGCGGCTGCGCCGGGATCTGCGGGGCCGCGTCGGTCGAAATCGACACGGCCGAGCCCGATTGCAGCTTGAGCTGACCGACGGCGACAACCTTGTCGCCCGGCTTCAGGCCTTTGACGATTTCAGCGCGACCATCGACCCGGTTTCCGGTCTGCACGAAGGTGCGCACCGCGCTCAGGCCGGTCTTGCCGTCCTCTTCCTTCTTCTCGGTGATCAGGAGCACGGAGTCGCCGTAGAGCGTGTAGTCGACGGCTGTCTCCGGAACGGAGACCACCGCCGGCTTGTCCGGCAACACCACCGTGGTGGTCACGAACATACCGGGCTTCAGGATCTTCTCCGGATTCGCGACCGTCGCCTGCACCCGGATGTTGCGGGTTTCGGTCGCGATCTGCGGCTCGATCGTGGTGATCTTTGCGTCGAAGGTCCGGCCTCGATAAGCATCGACCTTCAGCCGGACCGGCTGGCCGACCTTGAGGTTGCCCGAATCCTTTTCCGTCACCGTGAAGTTCGCCCACAGCTCCGACAGATCGGTCAGCGAGACGATCGCGGTGCCTGCCGTGAGATACTGTCCTACTTCGACCTTGCGGACGCCGAGATCGCCGGAGAACGGAGCGCGCACCAGCTTCTGCGAGATCAGCGCTTCGGTCTTGCCGATGCCGGCCAGCGCCTGGTCATAGGCGGCCTGCGCGGAATCGACGGTCGCTTGCGGACCGAACTGGCGCGATGCCAGCTGCTTGGCGCGGTCGAGCGACAGCTGCGCGACAGTCGCCTGCGCCTTGTAGTTGGCGAGGTCGCCCTGATCCGGCATATCGAACAGCTGCACCAGCGGCGTGCCGGCCTCGACATGCGCGCCCGGCTCGAACTTGATCTCGGTGACGCGGCCGTTGACGTCGGCACTGACGTCGACCTGGTGCACGGCGGTAAGGCCGCCGACTGCGGTGAGCAGGTTCGGCACCACCTCGGACTTCGCCTCGGCTGCGCTGACCAAGGTCGGCGGCGGCTTGTTGTTGGCGAAGAACTGCTTGATCATCTGGCCACGCAAGTAGTTGAACCAGACGAGGCCACCGACCAGCGCACCGAGCAGCACGCCGACGATGATGAACCAAAGCACCGGCTGGCCCGGGCGCTTGGGCGCTTTATCAATCGGTTCGCCCGAAATCTTATGTTCGGCTACGATGTTCATGTCATGCACATCCTGCAATCGCCTGCCCCGGGCGCCGAAGCGTGGCCCAGATGCGAAGCAATTGCGGCGTCGTGACGTCCGCATCAGTCGCGTTCTGAATCAGATCGGAGAACATGACTTCGTCGATGCTTGAAAACTGCTTCATAATCCTTTGTCACCCTTTTTTGGCGAGGTCGCGAGAGGGAGACGCTGGCATCTTTACAGCCCAGCCTCAGCGGGCTGGCCGGACGTGAATGCTCAGACATGATTGTCTAGGCCAGTTTGAGGACCGGAAGCGATCGACCGGCTCCCTATTCGACGGTAACGGATTTGGCGAGATTCCGCGGCTGGTCGACATCCGTGCCCATCACGATGGCCGTGTGGTATGCGAGCAGTTGCACGGGGATCGCGTAGACCATCGGCGTGAAGGCGGCCGGCATGTCCGGCAGCACGATGGTGGCGAACGTATCCAGTGTCGCCTCTTCAGCGCCCTTGGCATCGGTCATGAGGACAATGTTGCCGCCGCGCGCTGCCACCTCCTGCATGTTCGAGACCGTCTTCTCGAATAAACGATCACGCGGTGCGATCACCACGACTGGCACAGTCTCGTCGATCAGCGCAATCGGCCCGTGCTTGAGCTCGCCCGCAGCATACCCCTCTGCATGGATGTAGGAGATTTCCTTTAGCTTCAGTGCGCCCTCTAGCGCGATCGGGAAGCTCGTACCGCGACCAAGGTAGATCACGTCGCGCGCTTTCGCGATGTCGCTCGCAAGCCTCTCGATCTGCGGCTCGGTGGTGAGCGCTGCCGACATCAGGCGAGGAATTTCAACCAAGCCACGCACCAAGTCGATCTCCTCATCCTCGGACAGTTCGCCGCGCGCCTTGGCGGCCGCGACTCCAAGCACGGCTAGCACTATCAGTTGGCAGGTAAAGGCTTTGGTCGAGGCAACGCCGATCTCGGGGCCGGCCAGCGTCGGCAGCACGGTTTCGCTCTCGCGAGCGATCGTCGATGTTGGTACGTTGACGACGGCGAGCGTGTGTGCCCCTTCCGCCTTGGCATAGCGGAGCGCGGCAAGCGTATCCGCCGTCTCGCCTGACTGCGAAACAAAGATCGCGAGATCACCTCTTTGCAAAGTCGATTCGCGGTAGCGGAACTCGGACGCGACATCGACTTCAACCGGCACGCGCGCAAAGCGCTCGAACCAGTATTTTGCGACGTTGCCCGCATAGCTCGCTGTGCCGCAAGCAGTGATCGTGATGCGCCGGACCTCTCTGAAGTCGAACGGCAGCTTGACCGGCAGCGCAACACGTTCGCAGGCCGTGTCGATATAGCGCGCCAGCGTCTGTCCGACCACCTCCGGCTGCTCATGGATCTCCTTGGCCATAAAGTGTCTATAATTCGCCTTGTCAACCAGGAACGACGACACACCCAATTTCAGCGTCTCGCGGTGCGCGACTGCGCCTTTGGAATCGTAGATGACGCCGATCTTGCGGGTAAACACGGCCCAGTCCCCATCTTCAAGATAAGTGATGGCATCGGTGAACGGGGCGAGCGCAATGGCATCCGAACCGATATACACTTCGTCATTGCCATAGCCGACCGCGAGCGGGGATCCCTTCCGGGCAGCGATCATGAGATCGCAGTGCTCCTTGAACAGGAATACCAGGGCAAACGTACCGCGCAGTCGCGGTAGGGATTCTTTCACTGCTTTTTGGGGCGAGTAGCGCATCTTCAGATAGGATTCGACCAGATGCGCCACCACCTCGGTGTCAGTGTCGGAAACAAATCTAGCGCCATTCTGCTCAAGTTCGGCGCGCAACTCACGAAAATTCTCGATGATTCCGTTATGGACGACCGCGACATTGTCCGTCGTATGCGGATGCGCGTTGGACTCCGTGGGCTTACCATGAGTGGCCCAGCGGGTATGACCAATACCAGTGTGACCCGGTAGCGGATTGCGACGTAGGCTGGCCTCAAGATTTTTCAGCTTGCCCTCGGCGCGCCGGCGCTCAAGATGATTGCCGTCGAGCGTTGCAACTCCCGCTGAATCGTAGCCGCGATATTCCAGCCGAGTGAGCGCTTCGATCAGCCGCTCAGCAACGGGTTCGCGCCCCAAAATGCCTACAATCCCACACATGCGGGTCAACATCCCCCAATTTCAAGAATAATGCTTTCAGAACAGCTACGCTCTTCTCGAGACCTTCGATTGAAGGTGCTCAGATTGCTGTGGATCTGGGTCGTTCGGATTCTGCGGGGCAGAACAAGCTTCGCCAGCCGAAGCGCGGTTTTGGCGAGCACGATCGAATGCCAGCATGTCGCGGCAGCAGGGGGCGGTAAGGCGCGAGCGCGTGGTGAACAGAGCGCCATCGCGTGTGCAGCCTCTTCTTCCGGCAAGGAAACAACATCGTAGTCGCGGTATGGCCGACGCGTGGACACATCACGCAAGTTGCCACTCAAACATCGATGACACTCGATGCAGATCGACGACCCGCGGGGAGTCCAGCTATCTGTCGGCATGAACTTCATCATCGTCGGCAGGATTGAGAGCCAAGCATGATGGCCCTGCCCCCTTCTCAAGAGATTCGTAAAGCGGATAGCTGGATAGAGGATTATCCATCTCGAAGCTGTCGCTCGCACATGGCACACAAAAAGAACCCCGGCCGCCTTGGGTGACCTGGCAGAAGTCAGTCTCGGAGGACGGCGCTATTACATTCCGTCGGTTTCCGTCGACAGTGGTAGGCCCCACCGACCGAGTAACCGCCCAAGCACCTGGCCGGACTGAAAATGCGCTTGAGTTGATGCTCGGCAAGCACCGAAATATTCCCTCGGCTCTAGGCAAAGATTGAGCACCATTCTGATTGGCCGAAGGCTTTTCTCCAAACCGAGACGTTTTCTTATGCGGGATCTTCTAGGATTGGTAAAATCGATTATGTTGATGGGCCGCATCTACACTATGGATAGCTGTCAAAATGCGGCTCATGTCACGTTATCAATGGCGACTTCGCGGTTTCGAGATCGCCGACCTCCGTGCGAGCCAGGTAAGGCCGCGAATCAATCAAAGAGGTTTTTAAGTTCGGTATGGCGGGCTTCGTTCAAGGTGTTGTGCGGCTTCGCCCTGTTAATTGCGATGATTGCACAATGTCCCTCACGGGCCTGCCTCCCATGTTCATGCAGAGTGAGCCTTCTTATGTGGCGTCGTACATCATCAGGTCACTGCCAAAAACGGATATTGCATGTTCCTGGCGAAGCCGTTGATCAGTTTACGGACGCTCGATATCGGGCGACTTCCGTCGTAGTCGAGCCCGCCTAATCAAAATCCACGGATCGTCATGAATTCCGATGGGCCGGCACGATCTGCGCGCAGACGGTTGATCGGATGTTCCGGGTCCATGTAGCCGAGAGCCATGCCGCAAAAGAGCATCAGATGGGAAGGCAGCCCGATGAATTCCGCGACGGTCTTGTGCCAGAGCGCCCACGCCTCTTGCGGGCAGGTACTCAATCCCTTCTCCAAAGCGAGCAACATAATAGATTGCATGTACATGCCAAGATCGGCCCATTGCCCAGGCTGCATCTGGCGATCGATGGCGAAAAACAGGCCGACAGGCGCACCAAAAAAGGTAAAGTTCTTTGCAAGCTGATTGAGACGTGCAGGTTTGTCTTCGCGCGGAACCCCGATGGTGCGATAGAGATCTTCGCCATTCTTGAATCGCCGAGTTCTATAGGGCTCCTTCAGTTCTGGCGGATAGATCTTGTATTCTGGCTGTTCGCCCATCGGGTTGATCTTGATCCGCTCGGCCATCAACCCCTTGAAGCGTGCGAGCTCTTGGCCGCCAAGCGCCCAGACATGCCACGGCTGTAGATTTCCGCCGGAGGGTGAGCGGCTGGCCGTGAGCAGGATCTCTTGGACAGTCTCCATAGGGACCGGGAAGTCCAAGAATGCCCGCACAGAGGTCCTCGAGTTCAGCGCGTCTGACACTTTCATGAGGATTTCTCCGAAGACCTAATCGAGGAGAATCGTCAGCCGATCCTGACGACCATCTTTCCTAGGGCCGAGCGGGTCGTCATTGCTTTGAACGCATCGTGGAATTCCTCGAATGCAAAGACCTTTCCTACGACCGGAACCAGTGTCTTCTTGCTCAACCAACCGAATAGCTGGGCGATGACTTGATCTCGCACATCCGGTTCACGACGACCAATCTGCGCCAGGTCGACCCCCAACAGCGCCCCTCCTTTTAGAAGAGGCAGATTGAACCGCAGCGCTGGAATAATTCCGGAAGCAAAGCCGATCACCAGGTGCCGGCCATTCCAGGCGATCGAACGGAATGCCTGCAGGCTCAGATCTCCTCCGACGGGATCGTAGATCACATCCGCGCCGTGACCGCCGGTCAGTCCCTTGAGTTCGTCACGCCACCCTTCATGCGTATAATCCACGCCCGCATCTGCCCCATATTTAATCGCAAATTGTCGCTTCTCCTCAGTCGAAGCGGCCGCAATGACGCGGGCGCCCAACAACTTTCCAACCTGAACAGCCGCTATTCCCACCCCGCCGGCGGCCCCCAGAACCAAAAGTGTCTCGCCGCCCTGTAGCTTTGCCCGGGCGCTAAGCGCGTACAGCGCCGTGAGGTAATTGGCGAAGAACGAGGCGCCGACCTCTGGCGCTATGCCCTTTGGCGTAACGAAAAGATCTTGGGCCTGTGCGCAGATATACTCGGCAAGGCCACCATTTCTGACCATGCCGATGACGGGCGTACCGGGTGCGAGGCCCCCAACATCTGCGGCCGCCTCGTCGACGATGCCCGCAAACTCCGACCCGGGCGTAAATGGCAAAGGATCTTTTGTCTGGTACAAGCCCTGCACCTTCAGGCCATCCACGAAGCCGACGGCCGCTGCCTGGATTCGAACGCGGACCATTCCCGTTGACAAGTCCGGCTTAGCCACATCCTTGATGACAATATTTTCGATACGATCAAACTTTTCGACCAACACTGCTTTCATGGCATCCTCCTGAGCACGCCGGCCCACCGGGGGTTCAGTCGTCGAGTCACTTCTAATAGCTCCGATAATCTAGAGCGCTCTCGAGATTACTTCCTTCATCATCTCGCTCGTCCCGCCGTAAATGCGCTGCACGCGTGCGTCGGCGTACATGCGTGCAATGAGATACTCGTTCATGAAGCCGGAGCCACCATGCAGTTGCAAGCACTCGTCGATGACCTTGCCCTGCTGCTCTGACGCCCAGAGTTTAGCCATCGACGCCGTGGCAGCATCGAGTGTGCCAGAAACCAATGCTTCGACACACTGGTCGACGAAGCAGCGCGTGACCTTTGTGATCGTCGCCAACTCGGCCAGCCTGTATTTGGTGTTCTGGAATTCAGCGATCGGCATCCCGAAAGCCCAGCGTTCCCGGACGAAAGCAAGCGTGGCTTCAAGAGCGCCCTCCATTGCCGCAACCGCCATCACGCCGATAATGGTCCGCTCATAAGGCAGGTCCGACATCAATTGATAGAAACCACGCCCTTCCATTCCACCAAGCAGATTTGTGGCCGGCACCACGACCTCGTCGAAGAACAGCTCGCAGGTATCCTGCGCCTTAAGGCCAATCTTATCGAGCACGCGGCCGACCCTAAAGCCGGGAGCTTTCGCGGTCTCGACCAAAATGATCGACATTCCGCTGGCGCGCTCGGTCGGATTTGTTTTCACGACTACGAGCACTAAACCTGCAAGGAGGCCGTTGGAGATGAAGGTCTTGGAACCGTTGATCACATAGCTATCGGCGCGCCTTTCCGCACGGGTACGAATGGATTGAAGATCCGAGCCCGCACCCGGCTCGGTCATCGCGATGGCTCCGACCAACTCTCCACGCGCCAGGCGCGGCAAATATTCCCGTTTTTGCTCCTCCGTCCCGTGATTCAGCAGATAGTGGGCCACGATCGTGTGGACAGACGGATTCATTCCCGTCAGGCCGCGGCGTGCCATAGCGTCGTAAAAAATCGCTTCGTTCCGAAAATCACCCCCGCCGCCGCCATATTCGGTCGGAATGTCCGAACACAAAAGCCCAAGTGCCCCGGCTTTCAGCCAGAGTTCGTGCCCGACATTGCCGCGTTTGCGCGCCTCTTCATCCAGCGGCGCCATTTCCTTGTCGATGAAGCGGGACACGGTGTCTCGATACATCTCGAGGTCAGACTCAAGCCAGGAGGGTCGATAGTTGATCATGCGTCTTACTCATCGTTTCTACGAACGCAACAATTGCGCTCGCTGCCGCTTGAATTCGAAACAGTTCCCGGCGATGTGCGATCGGATGGCCCGCTGCAGGGTGTCCGGAGTTCTTCTTGTCCGAACTCTGGCGATTGCAGCCCGCCACGCATGCCTTACGACACAGTCAAAGTTCAAATGCTGGGTCGGAGGCATGCGCCGCGGTTCTCTGCGACGGATTTAGTCCGCCGCATCCCCGTTGATCACATCTCCGAACAGCTCCCACTTTTCGCCGCTAAAGCGCATCAGCTGAAGTTGGCTGATCGGAGCAAAGTCAGTCGGCGACGTGTTCACGTAGATCCCCGGCAACAGCGCCTCGGTGCGCCATTCCTTCAGGTTCGCAGCCTGCTTCATGACGTTCTCGCGCGTGAGATCGTCACCGCACTGCTTCAAGGTTTGCGCCAGCGTCTCCGCAAGTGCGTAGCCGGTGATCAGCAATATGTCGCGTTTGTTGCCTTCTGGATAGTATTTGCTCAGAAAGCTCTGAAACTCCTTCATGCCGGGATCATTGTCCCACTGCGGATCCGCCGGATCCTTCAAGTAAGTGGCAGAAATGATGCCTTGCGCGTTCTCGAAGCCGGCAGGCTTGATCACACTGCCGACCGACGCCGAAACGTTGCTGAGGATATGCAGCGGCTTCCAGTCGACTTCAGCGATCTTCCTGATTGCCTGAGCCGCAAATTTGGGAGAGCTGATGTTGACCAGCGTGTCGGCGCCCGTCGCCTTGAGCTTGACGATATGACTGTCAATCGTCGGCTCCGAAGTTTCGTAGCTTTCCTCGGCGACGATCTTCGTACCGAGCCTGTCCTTGAGGCCCTTCAGGTAATCCTTTCCAAGATCGTCATTTTGGAAGAAGACCGCGACTTTGGCGTTCGGCTTTTCCTTCAAGATATACTTAGCGTAAGCGTGCGCCTCGCTCTGGTAGGACGGTTGCCAACCCGTGGTCCAGGGGAAGCTCTTGGGGTCGTTGAATTTGGTAGCGCCGGAGGCGACGAAGAGCTGCGGGATCTTTTTTGAATTCAGGTATTTCTGGATGGCTGTGTTGTTCGCCGTGCCGAGCGGATCAAACATGAGCAGCACTTCATCGCCCTCCACCAGCTTACGCGTCTGCTCGACAGCCTTGGGAGGCGAGTACGCGTCGTCATAGCTAGTGAAGTTGATCTTGCGTCCGTTGATGCCCCCCTTATCGTTGATCATCTTGAAGTATGCGGCCTGCACTTGGCCGATGACGCCGTAGGCGGATCCCGGACCACTGTAAGGCATGAGATTGCCGACTTTGATCTCTGTGTCGGACGCACCCGTATCGTATTTCTTCTGGGCTAGTGCCGTACCCGAGGCGAGCGCGATTGCCGCTGTCGCCAGGGCAGTCGCCCCTAAAATCCTTGCAAACATGTCATCTCTCCCTGTGGGGTATCACTTCTATTTTGCTTTGACGTTCTACTCTTGGCTCTTGATCGCGACCTGCCAGCGTGTCTGGAAGGTCATCCCAACGCTTCAATGATGGTCACGTTGGCGATGCCTCCGCCCTCACACATCGTCTGAAGGCCATATCGCTTGCCTCGAGCCCTGAGAGCATGGACCAGAGTAGACAGGAGCTTGGTACCCGAGGCTCCGAGGGGATGACCGAGTGCAATCGCGCCGCCGTTGACATTGAGCTTTGCGGGGTCGGCCTCGATCGCCTGAAGCCAGGCCAGCGGCACCGGTGCGAAAGCCTCGTTGACTTCGTAGAGGTCAATATCGCCGATCTTCATTCCGGCCTTTGAAAGGGCCCGACGGGTTGCGCTGATCGGCTCTTCAAGCATAATGACGGGGTCGCCGGCGGTCACCGTGAGGCCAACGATACGCGCGATCGGCTTCAGATTGTGGTCCTTGAGGGCCTTTTCGCTGACGACCAGTGCAGCAGAGGCGCCGTCGCAGATCTGGCTCGCGTTGGCGGCACTGACGACGCCGTTCTCCTTCAGAAGCTTGACCGAGCCGATCGACTCCAGCGAAGCGTCGAATCGAATTCCTTCATCGACGATGTGCTCTCCCCCTTCGATCTTGAGCGGAACGATCTCGCTCTTGAAGGCTCCGGATTTCGTTGCCTCCGCCGCGCGCCGGTGGCTTTCGAGCGCGAACCGGTCCAAGGTCAGCCGATCAAACCCGTATTTCCTTGCGATCATCTCGGCTCCCTCGAACTGGCTGAAGGATTCCACGCCGAACCGCTTCTGGATGCGGTCGCTGATTGGGCCGGCTCCAATGCCTTCCTTCTGGTGCAACGAAATGTTCGAGAACATCGGAACGCGAGTCATGCTTTCCGCGCCGGCGGCTATCACTACATCCTGAGTGCCCGACATCACCGCTTGCGCAGCGAACTGCACCGCCTGCTGCGAGCTGCCGCATTGCCGATCGATCGTCACGGCCGGAACGGATTCCGGGAGCTTGGAGGCAAGCACCGCATTCCGCCCGAAGGCGAACGCCTGCTCGCCGGCCTGTGTCACGCAACCCAGGATCACATCCTCGACGGCGGCCGGGTCGATCCCCGACCGATCGACGACCGCGTTAAGTGTTTCGGCAGCCATGTTGGCCGGATGCCAGCCGGCAAGTTTGCCGTTACGCCTGCCACCAGCTGTCCGTACCACCTCAACGAGATAAGCTTCTGCCATCGCCTGATCCTTTCATCCGTTTGAATTGCGACGAGCGGCGAATGCCGCAACACGACGGCGCGACTCGTCGGAGCCGCCCAACTCGGCGATGCTTCGCATCTCCCGATCGAGGTGCGCCTCCAACGTGCTATTGTAGCTTTCGAGCAACAGACCGCGCGCGGCTCCAAGCGCGGCTATCGGTTCTGCGACGAGTTTTGCAGCGATTTCGGCGCCCGTGGCGGCCAATTTCTCGTCTTCGACGGTCCGCGTAACGAGACCAATCCGCTCTGCCTCGTCGCTCGACACGCGACGGTTGGACAAAATGATCTCCTGAGCTCGCCGAAGGCCAACGACCCGCGGTAGCAGCCAGCTCATTCCTCCGTCCGGGCTGAGACCCAACGCGGTATAGGCAGCGCTAAAATGCGCTGAGCGTGCCGCCAACGCGAAATCGCCGATCATGGCCAAGCTCATGCCGGCTCCGGCTGCGGGCCCGTTCACGAGCGTAATCAATGGCTTTCGCATGCGCATCAGGCGCACGATCGCGGCATGCAAGGTTCCGGCTAGATCCCGCAGGAAGGCCGGCGCGTCGGCGCCGGCTGCGGCGAAGGCACCGACGTCTCCGCCGCCGCAAAACAGCTTTCCTCGCCCCGTCAGAATGACGCATCGGATATCCGCATCGTCGTCGCAGCGTTCGGCGGCCTGCAAAAGGGCGAGCGCCATCGCCGGGTCAATCGTGTTGCCGTGGTTCGGGCGCGACAACGTCAACTTGACGATCTTTTCGGCGCAGGAAAACTCGACCGGAGCGCTCATGTTAGATTCTCCAATGCGCGAGCAGCGAGCGCCGCCAGCTCCGGAAAGGTCTTCCCCCGCTCGATAGCCTGGGTCGATGAGGCCGTACCGCGCAGCGCCCGGCCCGCAATGCCGTGCATGATTGCCGCAAGCCTGAAGAAGTTGAATGCGACGTAGAAGTGCCAGTCTGAAATCGCTTCTCGGCCGGTCGCGCGGCAGTACCTGTCGATGTATTCCGCTTCTCCGGGGATGTTGAGCGCGGCCAGATCCGCTCCAGCAAGACCGGCGACGATATGAGGAGGCATACGATACATGATCGCGTGGTATGCGAAGTCCGCAAGCGGATGTCCGAGAGTCGAGAGCTCCCAGTCAAGCACCGCGATCACCCGCGGCTCACTTGGATGAAAGATCAGATTGTCGCAGCGAAAGTCGCCATGGACGATGGAGGCCTCGTCACCCGACGGGACCATTCCCGGAAGCTCCTTGACGAGACGATCCATGTTTGCGTCGCGCCCGGCTTCCGGATCTTCCTGATACTGTCGCGACCACCGGCTGATCTGCCGCGCAAAGTAACTGCCTGGCTTTCCATAGTCGCCCAAGCCGATCGACGCCGGGGCAACGGAGTGGAGTTGCGCGATGGCGTCGCACATGGCGTGGAAGTAGAATGGGCGCGCTTCTCGGCCCACTTCCGGGAAGGTGGCGTCCCAGAAGATTCGGCCCTCCACGAGCTGCATCACATAGAATTCGCTTCCAATGACGGACGTGTCGGCGCAATAGCCGTAAATGCGTGCCACAGGAAACCCGACCTGCGACAACGCGCGCTGTACGCGCGCCTCGCGATCGACGGCGTGCGCTCCGGACACCAATGGACCCGGGGGTTTGCGCCGGAGCACGTAGACGCCGTCTGCGGATTGAAGACGGTAAGTCGGGTTCGACTGACCTCCCTTGAATTTCGAGACGTTGAGAGGTCCTCGAAACCCGTCGACATTAGCCGCCATCCAGCGCGACAAGGAGTCCTCGTCGAGGCGATAGGCATCGGATGGCTCTGCCAATCCGAAGTTGGCGGCATCGTCGAGAGCGCTCATGGGTTCGCCTTCTGCCAGTCGCGCTTGATCTTCTTGGCGAGGGACCATTTGTGCACCTCGGTGGGACCGTCGTAGATCCGAAATGCACGAATCTCGCGGAATACCTGCTCGACGATGGTTTCGTTAGTAACACCCGTCCCGCCCATCACCTGGACGCAGCGATCCGCGACCCGCATGAGCGCCTCGCTCACGGCGACTTTTGCCATCGAACTCTCGTTTGTTCCGAGCGATCCCGTGTCCAGGACGCTCGCACACCAAGAGATCATCAACTCAGCCTGTTTGAGGTCGATCAGGTTGTCGGCAAGCATGAAGCCAACTCCCTCGTGATCGATGAGCGTCTTACCGAACGCCTGCCGGCGGTTGGCGTAGCCGGTCGCGATCTCGTTCGCGCGAATGCAGGCGCCCAGCCAGCGCATGCAGTGCGACAACCTGGCCGGCGAAAGGCGGATCTGCGCATATTTGAAGCCCTCACCCGGGTGTCCGAGCATTTGATCGGCCGGGATGCGCAGATTCCGGATGGTCAGGACGGCATGACCGCCCGGCATGGAACTGTCGATCGTGTTGGGCACATGGTCGATGGTGATTGCTGGATCAGGCAAATCGACCAGGAACATGCAGGCGCCCTCCTCGGCCTTTGCCATCACGATGCCGACCTTGGCTCCGCGAGCACCTGTGATGAACGCCTTGCGCCCGTTCACAACCCACTGGTTGCCATCCGGACGGCAGGTCGTGGTGATCATCGATGGGTCGGACCCTGCTCCCCCCTCTTCGGCCGGTTCGGTCATGAAAAAGGCGGACCGCGCGCGACCCTCAATGAGCGGTTTTAGAAAGCGCTCCTTGATCTCCGGCGAGCCAATTTTGCCCAGGAGGTACATATTGCCTTCGTCGGGAGCCGCCGTATTGCATGCGAGGGGGCCAAGTGGCGATAGGCCTGTCTTGGCCAGGACGATTGCGGTTTCCGCCTGCGAGAGATGCGACCCGTCGGCCAGGATGTGTGGCGTCAATACGCCCGCATCCCGCGCCAGTTCTCGCAACTCGATGACCAATTCGTCCTTGGGACAGTCATGATGATCACGGCGAGGATCACGCTCGAACGGGACCACGACATCCCGAACGAAGCGCTCAACGCGATCGGCAATCTGTTGAGTACGCTCCACGCCAGCCCCGCTCATTTGGGTGCCATTCGGATTGCGCCATCGAGGCGGATGGTTTCGCCGTTGAGCATTGGATTGGTGACGATGGACTCGACCATCTGAGCGAATTCGGACGGATGACCGAGCCGGCTCGGAAAGGGCACCTGCTTGCCCAGCGACGTCTGCGCCTCTTCAGGAAGCGACATCAGCAGTGGTGTGAGAAAGATGCCTGGCGCAATCGTCATCACCCGAATGCCATAGCGCGCGAACTCACGCGCAAGAGGCAGCGTCATGCCGACAATTCCGCCCTTCGATGCTGAATAGGCGGCTTGGCCGATCTGGCCATCGAACGCAGCAACGCTGGCAGTGTTGATGATGATGCCCCGTTCCTCACCGTCCGGTTCGGCCGTATGAAGGCGGGCGGCAAACTTCGACAGCATGTTGAAGCTGCCAATCAGATTGATGTTGATGGTCCTGGCGAAATCGCGCAGCGGAAGCGCACTGCCGTCTCGACCGATAGCTTTACCGGGCTGGCCGAGGCCGGCGCAGTTGACCAGGATGCGCCCCTTACCGTGCATGCGCTCTGCTGACTCGAGCGCCTGTTCGACGCCGTCCTCGTCGGTCACGTCGACCTTGATGAATTGCCCGCCGATCGTCTTGGCGTGAGCCTCTCCCAACGCGGCGTTAAGATCCAAGATGGTCACCTTGGCGCCCGCCGCCGCGAGTCGCTCGGCCGTGGCGCCTCCGAGACCGGAAGCGCCGCCCGTGACGATTGCGGCTGTTCCCTCTATATGCATGCACCTTTTCCGTTTTCTCGAGGTTCAAATTTCGATGGCCATCGCCATCGCTTCGCCGCCGCCAATGAGCGTACTTGCGTAGCTTGCGATGACGGCTGGATCTGACACGGAGGCTCCTCAGTGCACTTCGTTGTTAGTCGCGCGCTGCCGCGGCCCTCGCGAGGTCGCGCGCAATGACCATTCGCTGGATATCCGATGTGCCTTCGTAGATCTGACAGACGCGCACATCTCGATAGATCTTCGCGATGGAATAATCTTCCAGATAGCCGTAGCCGCCGAAGGTCTGCAGCGAACCCGAAACCACCGCCTCGGCCGTTTCGGAGGCGACGAGCTTCGCCATAGACGCTTCCTTGAGGCATGGAAGAGCTGCATCCTTCATCGCCGCGGCATGCAACACGAGCTGATGAGCGGCCTCCAGTCTTGCGGCGAGATCCGCAAGACGAAACCCGACGGCCTGATGCGCTATGATTGGCGACCCGAAACTCGTTCGCTCGCCAGCGTACTTTACCGCCGCGTCGAGAGCGGCGCGTGCCATTCCCACGCATTGTGCCGCAATGCCGATGCGACCGGCCTCAAGATTGGAGAGCGCGATGGAGTAGCCGGCACCTTCCGGACCGAGCCGCATTGCATCTTCGACGAAAACGTTGTCGAACCGAATGGCACAGGTGTCGGATGCGGCCTGCCCCAGCTTGCGTTCGATTCTCTCGACGCTGTAGCCAGGACTGTCGGTGCGGACCAGAAAAGCCGAGATACCGCGCTTGCCTGCAGCAGGATCGGTTACGGCGAACACGATCGCAAGGCCGGCAGTTCGCCCCGACGAGATAAACTGCTTCGCTCCGTTTAGATTGTAACCATGTCCCACGCGAACAGCCCGGGTCCTCAATGCGGAGGCATCCGAACCCGCTCCCGCCTCGGTCAGTGCGAATGCGCCAATCATTCGGCCAGAGATGAGCGAGGGCAGAAATCTTGCTTGCTGCTCCGGCGTGCCGTCCTTGAGTAAGCCTGAAACGACCAGACTGTTTTGAATGCTCAGAATGGTAGATAGCGCACCGTCGGCCGCGGCGATTTCAACAAGCGAGAGTGCATAGGATACGTAGTCGGCGCCGGCTCCTCCGGCCGCTTCGGGCGCTGTCATTCCCATAAGTCCAAGGCTCGCGAGCTCCTCAAACAACCGCGCGGGGTATTCCTTGGCTTGTTCGTAGTCGCGAGCGAAGGGCGCAACGCGCGCCTGCGCGAACTTGCGCACTTCGTCGCGAATAGCGGCTTGCGTTTCAGTCAGGATCACGACGCGCGCCTGTCGATTTTTCGCCCAGACGAGCCCAGGACAGCGAGCGCGACTGCGCTAAGCACTAAAGGGAAGGACAATGAAGTACTTGGCTTCATTACATTTTCCGCCGAAATGACCGGCTCCTCCCTGCTGAATTTCCGCGTTTCTGTCCCGGCGCTTAAAAGTGATATTGATGTCATATTATTGCCAGGCCGCCTCGTCAAGCCGGCTCCCATGGAGCGCAGGGCCAAGTCCGTCCACCTGGCTTTTTATTGATGATTGTCAGCGCTCGAACGCTGGTCGCGATCACTGGGCAGATTTGATGAACGAGCAGCGTCACGCCTGTTTGGCTACGACACGCGTGCTCGCATCAATGGCAGAACGGATGCTAGTTGGGAGCGGCGGGATCGTCTTTGGCGGTACCAAACACGCCTCGATACCAGACCTTTGCGCAGTGTGTCCCTATGTGCGCAATCTCCGCGTCGCTTGGATCTTCCGACGCGAGGTCAAACTTCATATAGGCAACCTGCTCCATCGTGGCGCCGAGCACTTCAGCAGCCATTTCAGGATCGAGTTCACGGCTTAGTTCACCTAATCCCTGAAGGCGAGTCAGCCAAGTCGCGGTGCGCCTTACGAAGCGGCTACGTTCGGTGACATAGAGAGAAAGGAATGTTGCTTTCTCTCCGCGAGCTGCCGCCTCGCGCATGACGCGCAACAGCTTGCGATGTCGGGCATAGATCTTGAGATAAGCGATGGTATTCTCAACGAACTCGGCTTCGGTTGTCTGCAATGAGCGGCCCGACCTTCGCTTGCTCGCGACGTAGATCTCGTCGACCAATGGCTGCAAAACGGCGAGCAGAATCTCGTCCTTATTTCGAAAGTGCCGGTAGAAGTTGCCGTAAGACGTTCGAGCGATCTTGACGATGTCCTGGACCCGGGTGGCCTCGTATCCTTTGCGCGCGAATACGCGTGCCGAGGCGTTCAGCAGGCGCTGACGCATCGCCGCCCCCTTCGCGGTGGCAGGGGCTAACGGCTCCAACGCAGAATCGGTCTCCAGCATTTGCCACCCATAGCACCGCGGCCGCTTGACCACCAGCTCGGAACCCAGTAATATGACATCAATGTCAGTTATTGACTAGGCTCGAATCGTCATCAGTTCAAGGGCCGGGAGCTGCAGAGCTCGCCCGGCCCGTCGATGCAGCCAGTACCCCCGTGGAGGGGGGCGCCCTCGGGTGCTCGGTCGCGGCAATTCCGTTCGAAATCCAAATTTCGCCTCTCTGTAGGAAAGGCGACATTCAGGGATGTGTTGATGTATCCGGGCACCCACGCACTAACAAATCCGGACCGCCCTGCCCTCATCATGACGGCAACCGGTGAGATCGTGACATACGCCGAATTGGAGGATCGGTCGCGACGGGCTGCAAACTGGCTCTTCGACGCCGGCTTGCGGCCCGGCGACGTTGTGGGCGTACTCTCTGACAACAGCCCTTGGATTTTCGATATCTACTGGGCCACTCAGCGCTCGGGCCTATATCTGTTGCCGATCAATTCTCGGCTGAGCCCCAGTGAAGTCGACTATATGCTCGAAAATTCCGGCGCGGCGGCGTTGTTCGTCGGACGTGGTGGATTCGAGACGGCATCAAAAATCGACGCCCACGAAAAACTAAGGCACCGCGTTTGTTCTGAGGGAAATCTGTCAGGTTACGAACCGTACCAGCAGATACTGGAAACCGCTCGCGCCACGATCCCGGCGTCTCAACCGCGCGGCGCCGACATGCTGTACTCTTCCGGCACGACCGGGAGGCCAAAAGGCGTCAGACATGCGTTGCCGGAGCGACAGATTTCCGACCCTGGCGACACAATGGTGCAGATGTTTTCGTCGAATTTTGGCTTTGATGAGAGGACAATCTATCTGTCCCCTGCGCCTCTCTATCATGCAGCGCCGCTACGAACCTGCGCGACCGTCCAGGCGCTGGGTGGCACCGCACTCGTTATGGACAAATTCGATGCCGAAGCCGCTTTGGCTGCCATCCAAGACTACAAGGTGACCCACAGTCAGTGGGTGCCGACCATGTTTGTGCGGATGCTCAAATTGTCCGAGTTAGTTCGGAATCGATATGACGTGAGCAGTTTGCAGATCGCGATTCACGCTGCCGCACCATGTCCCGTTGAAGTCAAGCAAGTGATGATGAAGTGGTGGGGGCCGATATTGTGGGAGTACTACTCCGCCACCGAAATGAACGGGATGACCGTGATCGGCCCCGACGAGTGGCTCGGGAAGCCCGGCTCCGTCGGTCGCGCCGTGCTGGGGAAGATCCACATCTGCGATAAGGACGGCAGCGAACTTCCAGCCGGTCAGACGGGTACCATCTATTTCGAACGCGATAGGATGCCGTTCGTCTACCATGACGAGCCGGAAAAGACGCGGGCCGCGCAACATCCGGCGCATCCGTGCTGGACCACTGTCGGCGACATCGGACACGTCGATGCGGACGGCTACCTCTTCTTGACCGATCGCAAGGCGTTCATGATCATCTCAGGCGGGGTCAACATCTATCCTCAAGAGATTGAGAACGTTCTGGTGCTTCATCCTGCTATCGCGGACGTAGCCGTCATCGGAATCCCCGATCCTGATATGGGCGAACAGGTCAAAGCCATAGTGCAATTGCTGCCTGGCACAGACGGCAGCGAGAACTTGGCGGAAGAAATCATCGCCTTCGTGAAGAATCGTGTTGCCGGCTACAAGGCGCCCCGCAGCATCGATTTTGTGCCTGAAGTCCCGCGTTCACAGACGGGCAAGCTCATGAAGCAGGAATTGCGTAATCGGTATTGGTCGGAGAAGGCAGCCTGACATCAAGCGCCTGGAATGGAATGAACCGCTCCAGTCTGCGGCCTCGCCAATGCCCTGTCGTATGTATGCCGCTGAATTTGGTCAACACAACACAACGCCATGCTGCTCCGCAATACGCTCAGTGACTATCGCTTGTCGCTCGATTCCTCCGATGCCGATGCTCTCGGCATCGAGGCTGCCCAGGCAGTGGAGCGCTTCCTCCAGCATAGGCAGGGGACCGCCCCTACCCCGATGGTTTCACTTCCTGCCCTTGCCCGTCGTCTGGATGTCGGATCTATCCACGCCAAGGACGAAGGACAACGACTGGGTCTCGGTAGCTTCAAAGCACTCGGGGGAGCCTATGCGGTCATACAGCTTGTCCTTGGGCTCGCGTCGCAACGATGGGGCCGTCCAGTAGACATTTCTGAGTGGCGCTCACCGGAAGTCGCCACAGTCGCCGCCGGAATAACCCTGACGTGCGCCACGGACGGTAACCACGGCCGATCGGTTGCACAAGGCGCCCAACTCGTGGGCGCAAACTGCGTCATCTTCGTTCATGCTGGAGTGAGTGACGAGCGCTGCCGAGCGATCGCGCGGTATGGTGCCCGTATCGAACGTGTTCAAGGCAACTACGATGATTCCGTTGCGTCGGCATCTAGACTCGCCAGCGAACGGGGCTGGATTGTGGTCTCCGACACATCTTGGCCAGGCTACGAACGGATCCCTCACCTCGTTATGCAAGGTTATACAGCATTACTTCGTGAGGCCCTTGGCGCACTGCCAAAGCCTCCAACCCACGTGTTTGTCCAGGCCGGTGTCGGCGGCATCGCAGCGACCACTGCCGCTCATTTTTCGCTTGTATTCGGAAAGGACAGACCCTTCTTCACTGTGGTGGAGCCGGATCGAGCCGCCTGCCTTCTCGAGAGCGCCAAGGCCGGCCAGATCGTGAAGGTGCCGCACGACAGACCAACCGTCATGGCGATGCTTGAATGCTACGAGCCATCACTTGTTGCCTGGCGCATTCTCTCGCGCGTTGCCGATGCCTTTATGACCATCGAGGACGACGAGGCGATTACGATGATGAAGGCGCTTGCCTATCCCGTCGACGGGGATCCGGCGATCGTCGCCGGCGAAAGTGGCGCAGTAGGTCTCGCTGGATTGGCAAAGGTGGCGGGTGATCCAGCGTTGCGTTCGGAGATCGGGCTCGACTCAAATGCCCGTGTCTTCCTGATCAATACCGAGGGCGCGACTGATCCAGTGCTCTATGAGAAGCTCGTGGGCGCTCGCCCCGAGGACGTGACCGGCTGAACCGACGAAGGAGAGCACATAGCATGCCGAGTTGTCCGACGTTTATGTGGTTTGCAGTGGCCGCGCGTGACTGCTCTGTCTGCGGCGGTCGCGATGAGACAGGGCTTTCGGTTTTTCACATGCCTTGCAACCACCGGCCATTGCATGTGGATTTCAAACCCGATTCTCCACTCTGGAATGGTTCGCGATTCCTTCGCCGGTTTGCAGCTACAGTTGATAGCTGCAGTCGCCCGCTCGCGTTTCGCGCCAAACCCAAAGCGAAGTCGGAGGGCCCCACGATTCTACGGAAGCAAGGAGCTGATATAGAAGCGGCAGGCGTTCGCCGGGTCGCGCACGGCAAACCTTGGTATAGCTTTTCCAACCCTTTGTATGCAGCAGTTCGTCATCGAACTGCTATGTCTTAACTCTAACACTCCATCTAAAATTTTGCCGCACTCCCGTGAGCAGGTAAAATCGATTGTTTAGATGAAGCACATCCACACGATGGATAAATTCGCACCATGCGTTTCAACGGCCTTGATCTAAATCTTCTCGTCGCGTTCGACGCTCTCATGACGGAGCCGAACCTCACCGCGGCGGCGCGGCGAATCAACCTGAGTCAGCCGGCCATGAGCGCAGCCGTGGCCCGGTTGCGCGCCTATTTCCGCGATGAGCTCTTTACGATGATGGGCCGCAAGCTTGTGCCCACGCCGCGAGCCGAAGCGCTTGCTGCCCCGGTTCGGGAGGCTCTGTCGCACATCCAACTCTCCATTATCTCCCCCGACGGATTCAAGCCGGCGCAGTCGACTCGTCGCTTCAGGATCATCCTGTCAGATTTCATGATGACCGTGTTTCTTCGAAAGGTCGTGGACCGCGTCGCGCAGGAAGCGCCCGCCGTCTCCTTCGAATTGCTACCACCCGAAGAGGACCCCGATCAACTTCTCCGGCGGAGTGAGATTGACTTCTTGGTTTGTCCGGAATTGTTCATGTCGCACACGCATCCCAAAATGCCGCTGTTTGACGAAAGATTCGTGTACGTCGGCTGTCCCAAGAACAAGCAGCTAGCTAAGCCGCTTACATTGGAGCGATACTTATCGATTGGACAGGTTACGGCCAGGTTTGGGCCGACGATCAGACCTTCGTTCGCTGAATGGCTTTTGCTCGAGCATGATCTCAAGATTCGCGTCGAAGTCGCTGTGCCGGGCTTTAGCCTGATCCCACCCCTGATATTGGGAACTGATCGCATAGCGACAATGCCATCGAGGATGTTCAAGCATTTCAAGAACACGATGCCCTTGCGAACGATCCAAGCTCCTTTGCCGGACTTTGCGTTCACCGAATCCGTCCAGTGGCCTGCTCTTCACAACGCTGATCCGGCGAGCATTTGGATGCGCAACATTTTTGTGCAGGAGGCCTCCCGTATCGCATGAGTTCGCCTGAACTTGAATGCGCGGCGTAATCAACCACAGCACGTGGTGATCCACGATCTATCGAGTCACCGACTTGAGACGCATCCGCGTGAGCGGTAGCCTGATTGGCTTATCTTGGGTGCCAGTGCTTGAGCCAGGCGGGATCTTCGTTGTCTACCCGGCCGACTTCGAGCAGGTTGTTCATACCGAATTCGGTGGAGGCTGCGACACCCCTTTTCTCGGAAAAAATGGAATCGGATGACGCCGTCCTCGATCTCCATTCGTCGACGAACGTCCCGCAGCCAGTCTTCGTTTCGCCGAAACACAACACCCTTCCACCCTTCGCGAAAGGCGTCGCCTGATCATCAACGCTGGTTCGTGCTCGGTTCGGAGATCAGTGGCTTACCCCCGACTGAGACTGGCCCTTCTGGCTTAGCGGGTTGGACGGCTCGCTTGGCCGGGCTCGAAACGGGATGGGAAGGCGGGGGAGAAGAAGGCGCGAGAAGAACGGGGGCAGCGACGGCCGGTTTCTGCAACAACTCAATTCTCGATGTCAGCGCCTCGATCTGATCTGCCATGCGTTTCAAATCGTCCTGCTGCGCACCGATGTTACGATTGATCTCTCCAATTTGATCACTTGCCTTCTGCTGCTCGGACCGAATTTCCAAAAGTGCCTCCCTATCTTCAGGTGACAGGCCTGTCGTTGGGACGACTTCATGAGCCGACGGCTTCTCGAAAAACTCTTCGACACTGATCCAATAATAGGCTGCTCCGGCGCACAGGCCGATGGACACCGCCACGAGCGCGAAGACCGACGCAAAACGTCTTGACGACCTGTGCAAGACAGAGGGTGGTTCCAAGCTGCTCACTTGATCAATCACATTCGTCATCCCTGAGCCTGCCATTCTCATCCGTGTTGGTTTTTCTCGTGACGCGATAAAGGGCAATGGTCAAGAGCATCCGGAGCCGAGCGCGCAGCCTTGCGCAACTTTGTCTGAGCGCATGGTTTTATCCCATAAGGCGCATTAACAAGCCGGCGCGGCGAGGCCCTGATACCCATATTTCCTTGAAACTGAACGATCCGAAGTTGCGATCCAAAGAGTGAGCGGTGCCAAAGGGAGTTGCCATCTTGGCAAGATCGCTCTCGTCGAACTCCAGTGATCTCCTTGCACGGGCGTTATTGGGAGCGCGTGTCCGCTTTCGGCGCTTCTTCGCCGCAAAACGGTTCGGAGCTGTTCGATAGCGAACCAACAGCAGGGCTGTATGCCTCGCTATCCGATATTTAGATATCCAGTCGTGGCTTGCACGGGGGCCCGTCGAGTTCAGCCCGTTGTCGCGAGATGCCGGTATTTTCGCGAACAGTCAAATGCAGCTTTCCGCTTGCGCTTTGGCCTGCGAATCGGCGGCTGCATGAAAGAGATCGTGGGTTTCACTCAAGCGCTCCTCAATCGTTCAACGCTTTCTTGCGCAAGACGCGGTATCACGCACAAATGCTGCATCGTGAATAGAAAGACGCAGACTCCAAACCCGGTCTCGAGCCTAACTTTATCGCGACAATGGATAACTTACGTTGTGGGGCCCGCTTGTGCGCAGGGCAACCGTTAACTCGCGTCCTGATCTCGTCTTCAGGGTGTGTGCATTTCATTTGAAGACTCGGACGCCCGAAGAAGAACGCAAGGTGGTAACATAATTGATCGTGGGAGAGGTCGAACAGGTGTCTATAGAATGCGAACGTTCGGCAATCATCTGCCACCGAGGCTTTTGATCGCGGCCCGGGACTCCCTTTGCCGGAATTTACCGGCGTATGGGCTGTCTTCGCGAGATGGGTATTGCATCGTCCTGCCGCCATAGGGACATCATACGCATTCGCCAGCGCAAGGATCGATCCGATGGCGATTGATCGTGCAGGCCGGCCCAATTCGAAATGGAGTTGTCAGAAATAGAAGTCACCGTCGGAGTTCTGGCCTGCAAGAACGGCTCGGCTGAGGGCCCTCCACGTTTGCAGGCTTCAATTAAAAAGCCGCGAAGGGCTTAGCTAGGCATATGCTCGATCCGGTCGTGTAAGACGCCAATGAGCATGTCCGCCTTTCCCCGTGAGAGATCAACCTCGCCTGGCGGCACGACATAGCCGCCACAATCCACCGAATGTGCTACGCACAATTTATGCAACTCTTGCATCGGATGAATTCGGGATACGGCGCCGCGGTGTGCGTCGCCGCCGAGGATCTAGCCCCGATGGGGCCGCAGGACTACCCTGCCCACGTGGACCAGCTAAGCCGTGCAATGGCAATTTGAGACGCGGGCCAATCTCTGAGAAGCCGAGCTTCAGGTACAATGCTGAGTTGGGACTGCGGCTCCACATCGGCTGCCTTGGCGCCCCGACTTCAAGTTGGCCCCAGCCTTTTGTCGCCCCAAGGGTAACGGCTGCGTCGATGAGCGCCATCGCAACACCAGATGATCGCTGGTCAGGCACCACGTAGAGCTCAGTGATAATGCCGTAGGTTCCGCGCGCAAAGAGGGCGGCACTTTCCGATAGCATGATGAGGCCGACGGGGCGTTCCTCCGTAAAAGCAAGAAACCCCGAGATGCGCTCTTTCATGGCCAGCAGGTCGGCAACCAGTCGAGTATCTACTCCGGCCTGCACGTGACCGGCCCCAAGTTCGGCAAGCAGAGCACTGACCATCTGAGTCACCGTTGCGGCATCATCGACGGACACCTCACTCGTCTTCACCATGTCACATCCTCCACCACGTGGTTCAGCGGCAGCAACGGAGACAGAAGCTCCCGCAGCCATCAACTCAAAGTAGATATGCTGTTACTTTGAAAGTCCAATGACGCTTTCGTTCACACCATTGAGAGGTCGCTAGATTTTCACTTGGCGCTTA
Organism: Bradyrhizobium ganzhouense; assembly: GCF_049949285.1. Lineage (NCBI taxonomy): Bacteria > Pseudomonadati > Pseudomonadota > Alphaproteobacteria > Hyphomicrobiales > Nitrobacteraceae > Bradyrhizobium > Bradyrhizobium ganzhouense. The sequence goes on along the minus strand of NZ_CP181318.1, from coordinate 1,990,218 downwards.
GCTGATGGTTCTGGCTCAAGACATAATCGAAACCTGCCTTCCCGCTGATCTACGCGAGCTTTCGATTGTAATCCGGCCTCAAGCTAGAGCGCTGTTTGGCCAACGCAACGGCCTGGTCACCAAACACATTCCGCATCCGATGCGGCGCCCCTATGAGTCGTTCGGTGGAATCCTGCTTTGCTTGGCGAGCTAGATGAGCTCGATCAAACTGGCGGCCAATTGACGCAGGTAGCATTTTGGTCCATGCGAGCGGGCCGGCGGGTGTTTAATGCGACGCCAAACAATCGTTTAAGTGTTTCACGATCGCCGGTGTCAGCACGAGGACACGATGTGAATTAGGTCAACAAAACGGCACGCATGTCGCATCGTGCCGGGTGGATCGGAGTTGTGGAGTTCGTCGAAGACATCATTCGATCTCATCAACCCACCACTATGAACGAACCGGTTGGCACCAATAGTCTCAGAGAATGAACTACGGCGCGAGTCGAAGACGCACTCATTTTTGTCGTGGTTGAAAAACCAGCTTTCTTATATTTGCGACGAACGGATCGTTTGTTTCCTCGACCACGGTTGCAGGCATCCCTCGAATTTGGGGGAAGCTAAAGAAGGTGCCGAGCTTTGGTCGAAACACCATCTTGCGCCATCTCATCGATTCTGTTCTCCGGTCGGAGTCATTCGTTGACTTGCTCGAAGCCGCTCATCGAGCCTCGTCGAGCGCGACCAGCTGTGACGTGCCGCAGTGATGGCCGCGGCGGCGTTGCGCCCGACGATCTCGGGAAGGTTTGGCGGCCGAACTTGCCGATCAGGAGCACGCCTGCGCAAGCGCAGCAATGATGCGGACTGTCCGCTTTCGCGCTCTTTTTCGGCTGTCGAAGCAGGACGCGACGCCTTGAGCCAAAATGCCGCGAAGGCGTTCCGTGGGCCGTGCCGTGCTTTTGGCCGGCCCGGCCGATCCACTTCGGCCCGGTCATCGAGGCCTAAGCGGCGGAGCATGTCCTTGCCGCGCTCATTTCGACTATCGCTGTAGAATACCTCTACCACTCTCATGGCGTTCTCACCTTCGCCAGAGCCTGGAGCAGTGACGGCACCCCTCTCCCCGTCTGCGCCCAAGATTTGAGCCCCGCGCGATCAGCGCTTGCCGTAGGTTAAGGGTGAAGCTCGCTCAGGCCTCTTCATCCAACCAGCCGATCTTGCTCCTCAGGAACCGAAAACCAAGCACCTGAAAGCTGGCACGCTCCTTGTTGTCCCTGCCATAGCCGTGGCCCCCCGCGGCTGCCTCGTACAAATAAGCCTCGTAGCCCATCACCTGCAGTTTCGCGACCATCTTGCGGGCGTGCGCCGGATGAACCCGATCGTCGCGCCGCGTGGTGGCAATCAGGATCGGCGGATAGTTTTGACTCGGTCTTGCCGCATGATAGGCGGAATACGTCTTGAGCCATTCCCACTCCGCAGGCTTGTCGGGATCACCAAATTCCGCGATCCAGCTCGCACCGGCAAGGAGCTTTGTGTAGCGACGCATGTCGATCAGAGGAATCGTGCAAAACAATGCGCCGAACCGCGCCGGATAGCGCGTGAGCATGTTGCTTATGAGGATGCCGCCGTTCGACCCACTTTCGGCGGCTATCCGCCTCGGCTCAGTCACGCCGCGACGCACCAGATCGGCGGCCACGGCCGCGAAGTCATCATGCGACAGTTTCTTGCCAGCAAGCCGTCCGGCGTCGTGCCAACGTGTGCCGAACTCGCCCCCACCGCGCAGGTTCGCCTGTACGGTCGTGCCACCACGCTCCAACCAGAGCTTGCCGAGGGCCGAATTGTAGTACGGCCTCATGGAAAGTCCGAAGCCGCCGTAGCCGCTCATATGGACCGGCGCGTTGCCGCTCTCCGCGGCGGGACCGGTCTGCACATATGGAATCCGCTCACCATCGATCGAGATAGCCTCGTGCTGCGTAACCACAAGGCCCTCGGGGCTAAACGTCTTTGGCGCCTGCTTCAGCACGATTGGGCTCGATACACTCCGTTCGATCAGCATCAGCGAAGGCGACGTGAGCGGATCCTGGACACAGGCAAGCAGGTCGCCGTTGCTTTCGGACCGATCGCAATCGAGGGGCCACACGTCGACGACGCCGATGCCGGGAAGGCCGCGCAGCTCCTCATGGCTCCAGCCCGCAGACGAGGGCGTCCAAGTCTCGAATGAAGGTCGCAGCTCGTCGAGGATGGAAAGCACGAGTTTGCCGCTGGCCCAGAAAAATCCCTGCAGCGCGCGGCGCGGGCGCGGCGCGAAAATGACCGTGAAGTTGCGATCGCCGGCGAGAAAGGCCGACAGCGATATGCCAAGCGCGGTGTCAGGCGCGTGGGTGACGCCGGCAATCCTCCATGCCGAGCGCAATTTGACGATTAACCAGTCCCGGTGCGCCCGGAGCCAGATGTCGGAGGGAAGATCGAGCTTCACGCTCGCGCCGGTTTCGGTCCCGGGCCAGACGTCAAGATTGAAGAAGTCCAGCTGATCGAAGAACCAGACGCGTGGCCTTTTTCCAGTCCGATCGACTTCGCAAAAGGCCCACATGCGATCGGGCGCCGTCTCGAACACCACGGCCGCGCGATCCACGGGTTCGCCGCGGCGCCACAACCGCACTGTCCTCGGATAGCCCGATGTGGTTGCCATGCCGTCGCCATGCGCGCTGGACAACAGCAGCGTATCGGGATCGACCCATGTGGCGCTACTCTTCGCTTCCGGCAGGGTGAAGCCGTCGGCCACAAAGCTTTTCGCATTGAGGTCGAATTCGCGCAAGACGACGGCATCGCTGCCGCCGCGCGACAGGCTCACAATGGTTCGCGGATGATCTCCCGGCAGTGAAGCCGTCGCGTTCAGAAGCCAGTCCTCACCTTCCTTTGCCGCGAGCTGGTCGACATCGAGCAAGATTTCCCAGGACGGGTTCGGCTTGCGAAATTCGTCTAGCGTGGTCCGTCGCCAGAGGCCTCGTCGATTGCTGGCGTCCTTCCAGACATTGTAGAGATAGCCACCACGCCGCGCGATATAGGGAATATTGTCCGGCCGATCGTAGATCGACGCCAGCACATCGCGATCCCGCTCGAAGGTCGCGCCGCCAAACGCTCGCAACGTCCTGTCGTTCTGCCGCTCGACAAAGTTTAGCGCGCGCCGGCCCTCTATCTCTTCCAGCCAAAGATAGGGATCATCATCGGGAGCGGAGAGCGTTGGCGCTCCAGCTTGCGACTTTGTCGGCGAGCTTGCTTTAGACACCCGTTCACTCCCAGGGCTGGCATTGGCGTTCGCTTTCGATTTGCGATCGAGGTTTGCATGATGTGGTTCGGTCGAGACACGAAGCCTACAACCTGACGCAGCATGCGATTCAAGTTCATTCTTTCGAAGTGAACGCTGCTCCGCAGATTTCATCATTGACGTTGGCGCGGCGCCCTTCAGTTCGCTGGCGAGCTGCAGTTCGTACTTGGCGCTTTTACAGTCATTCCCACGCATGCATCAGAGGGATTTCGGCCAAGACGCCGCAAGGATGCGACCCAAGGTCATACGCTGCAAATGGATATTGGCAAAAACGGATGATGGGCGCTGACTTCTGCGTCGTCGTCAACTACCGATATTCGTAATCAAATATGACAACAGCGCGCCGTTGCTGGTCAATGACTTCTGCGGTGCAGGCTCGCGCGGCTGCTCCAGAACAATCTTCGCGTCAGCCTCTCAAAGAGTCATGCTGCGCAGCTCCGCCTAGTCGAAACAACAAAAGGTGAGCGCATCACATGAGCTAGAGGGGCGACGCATCCGTGAATGCAACACCGGATCACTAGCACGAGGGTCCGATTGCGCGGCTTACCACGATGCGGATTTACCAGGCCGCTTCGGTGACGAGCAATCATTATCGTTCCAGTACTGTGACACTGAGTGGGTGCCGTGTGAGGGCAATTGACTTGCGTCAGGATTCGAGCGGCACCATCAGTCTCCTGCTCTATTTCTGAAGGCGGTGGTAGGTCTGAAAGGCATTCACTTCCCTGAACCGTTTCGGGATAAAGATTGGCATTGTCCGATATACGACCATGTCAGAGACGCAACATCGCTTGTTCGACGTGCTCCTTGTATTTGCGAAGTTTCCTCTTTGGCACGGCTAATGCTTTGGGGAATGCGCATCGCGTTGAACCGACAAGGTCCTGCCGAAACGCAAAGACTCTCGATTGGATGATCGAGAGTCTAGAGCCACCGAGAGATGAAATTTGTTCATCACTCATCCGCATTCCTGACGAACCGCAATGGAGCTTTTGAACAGCTATGCCGATCCAGCAGCTGACGAACTATGTCGATGGCTATAATAGAGCCAAATGCCGAGCGCTTTATCGTGCTTTCTCCTGGGATCTTTGGGTTCGGATGTTGACACGAATCCCAACACCCTCATACCGATCGGCGGCTTGCCTTCTTGCTGCACTGCTCAGCACTTGCAGTCTTTCTACCGGCAGCGCATTTGCCCAGACGACGCTGACGTCGGCGCCCCCCGCCAGCTTCACGCTCAGCAACGGGCTTCAGGTCGTGGTGATCCCGGACCATCGCACGCCCGTGGTCACGGAGATGATCTGGTACAAGGTCGGCTCCGCCGACGAGCCGCCCGGCAAATCCGGGCTTGCCCACTTTCTCGAGCATCTGATGTTCAAGGGCACGGAAAAGCACCCGATCGGCGAATTTTCCAAGACCGTGTTTCGCGTCGGCGGCAACGAAAACGCTTTCACCTCACTTGATTACACCAGCTACTTTCAGCGCGTCCCGCGCGAGCAACTGCCGACAGTGATGGAGTTCGAGGCCGACCGTATGAACGGCCTCATCCTCAAGGACGAAAACGTACTGCTCGAGCGCGACGTCGTGCTCGAAGAGTACAACATGCGCGTCGCCAACAGCCCCGACGCGCGGCTCAACGAGCAGATCATGGCCGCGCTCTATCTCAACCATCCCAATGGCCGCCCGATCATCGGGTGGCACCAGGAGATCGAAAAGCTCAATCGCGAGGACGCGCTCGCCTTCTATCGCCGCTTCTACGCACCGAACAACGCGATCCTGGTGATCGCGGGCGACGTCGAGGCCGCCGACATACGTCCGCTGGTCGAACGCAATTTCGGCTCGATCCCGGCCCAGCCTGCGATCCCGACGCGGCGTATCCGCCCGCAGGAGCCGGACCCGGCCGCACCGCGCACCGTCACGCTGTCCGACCCGCGCGTCGAGCAACCCAGCGTGCAACGCTATTACCTCGTGCCCTCGGCAACGACGGCCGCGGCCGGCGAGAGTGCGGCACTCGACGTGCTGGCGCAATTGATGGGCAGCGGCAGCAACTCCTATCTCTACCGCGCCCTCGTCGTCGACAAACCGCTCGCGGTCTCCGCCAGCGCCAGCTATTCCAGTATCTCGCTCGACCCGACCCAGTTTGCGATCTCGGCCTCACCGAAGTCCGGCGTCAGCTTTGCAGACATCGAGCAGGTGATCGACGGCGTCATCGCCGACATCGCGCAGAACCCGATCCGCGCCGAGGACCTCGAGCGAGTCAAGACGCACCTCATTGCAGGAACGATCTACGCCCAGGACGACCAGGCGGCGCTGGCGGGCTGGTATGGCGGCGCGCTGAGCACCGGGCTCTCCGTCAAGGACATCCGAAGCTGGCCGGACCGAATTCGCGGCGTCACCGACGTACAAGTCCGTGCAGCTGCGCAAAAATGGCTCGATAAGAAGCGCTCGGTCACCGGCTATCTGATCAAGGACACCAGCACAGCCAAGACTGGCGCAAAGACTACCACCAAGCGCGAGGAGAAACGTTCGTGACCCATCCCTTCCTTCACTCCCGACGCATCGTTCTGTCGTTGGCCGCCGGCGCAGCGCTCACTTTGACTCAGACCTTCCCCTCCGAGGCCGCCGCAAAGATTCAGCGCCTGATCTCGCCGGGCGGCATCGAGGCCTGGTTCGTCCAGGACGCAACCGTGCCGCTGATCGCGATGGAATATTCCTTCGCCGGCGGCTCGGCGCAGGATCCCAGGGACAAGCCCGGCGTCGCCAATCTCGTCGGCGACCTCCTCGACGAGGGCTCCGGCCATCTCGATTCCAAGACGTTCCATGAGCGGCTCGATCGCCGCGCCATCGTGCTCTCCTTCAGCGCCAGCCGCGACACCTTCCGTGGCAGCCTGCGCATGCTGCGCGACAACAAGGATGAGGCCTTCGACCTGCTGCGGTCCGCGCTGACCTCGCCGCATTTCGACGCCGCCGATGTCGAGCGCGTTCGCTCGCACGTGATCGCCGGTCTGCGCCACCAGACCACCGACCCGACGTCGCTGGCAAACCGCAAGTTCCTGGAGGTCGCCTTCGGCGATCATCCCTACGGGCGGCAGACCAACGGCACGCTGGAGAGCGTGCCGACCATCACGATCGCCGACATGAAGGACTATGTCGGCCGCGTGCTAGCCAAGGACACGCTGAAGGTCGCCGTCGTCGGCGACGTCGATCCGGACACGCTCGGCAAACTGCTCGACCACACCTTCGGCGCCCTGCCCGCCAAGGCCAATCTGGTACCAGTCCCCGACATCGCGGCGGCAAACCCGCCGCAGCGCGCCTTCGTGCCGCTCGACGTGCCGCAGACCGTGATCACCTTCGGTGGTCCCGGCGTGAAGCGCAACGACCCGAACTTCATGGCAGCTTATGTCGTCAGTCACATCCTCGGCGGCGGGATGTCCTCACGGCTCTATCGCGAGGTCCGCGAGAAGCGGGGCCTCGCCTATTCGGCGTTCGACTCGCTGCTCTGGATGCAGCATTCGGCGCTGTTCATCGGCAACACCGGCACCCGCGCCGACCGCGCCGGCGACACCATCGACGTCGTCGAGAAGGAGGTACGCCGCATCGCCGAGGCGGGCCCGACGCAGAAAGAGCTCGACGAGGCCAAGTCGTACCTCAACGGCTCGCAGATGCTGGCGCTCGACACCTCCTCCAAGCTGGCCTATGCGCTGCTGCAAGATCAGCATGATCAGCTGCCGATCGATTATATCGAGAAGCGCAACGCCATTGTCGATGCGGTCACGCTGGACGACGCCAAGGCGGCCGCCAAGCGACTGTGGGGCCAGGGCCTGCTCACCGTCATTGTCGGCCGGCCGCCGCAAGCTGCGGCGCTGCCTGCCGGCGTTCCGGCGCCGAAGTCAGACTGATTGGCGCACGTCGATGGCCGGGCTTGTCCCGGCCATCAACGTCAGTGACGCCGCGTTATCGATATGTATGCTTGGTAATTCTCGGCGCCCACGCTGGTACACTCTGCTCCGGGTCGTCCCGCGACATTGCCATCGCCAACCCGACATGCTGACCCGGCTTCGCCTGCGCCTCAAGCGCGGCCGGACAAAGAACAAAGCCGTCGAGCGATATCTGCTGGCGAAGCTTCCCAACTGGCAACTGTATTGACGCCGGCTGGGAGCCGGCCCTTCGTTCGAAAACGATGATCGATATCCCTATGGGATAAGCGTCGCCAGAAACTTACTTTGGAAAAGTGAAACCAAGTCATGAAAGCACAAGGCGCACACCAATATGCCCCTGACCTCAGCCCCCGCTTGCCAAAGCAGAAGCTAGATGAGGCGCAGGTTTTCGGCTGATATTTTCCCCGAGCGGCCGATCTTTGGTTCATAGCTGATCTTGTCTCCTTGTGGGAGTAGGACCAAGCCAGCCCTCTGCACCGCAGAGATATGAACAAACACGTCACGGCCGCCATCGTCCGGCACGATGTAGCCGTAGCCTTTAGTCGGGTTGAACCATCTCACGCTTCCAGTCGCCACTGTCTTTGCTCCTTAAAAACGAGACTGAATCGCGCGCTGCGATCTAGCAGCCGCGTTGCTCACCTCAGCAACTCGCGTGCCGCTCCCAACGCGCTGTGAATAGTTGTAGAAGACCGTGTGTTTGGTGCGGATTTGCGGGATTCTTTGTCTGTCGTTCTTGAGTGCCACGCAGCGAATGTCTTCAATCCGACAACCCTGGTACGACAAAATACGGAAGGCGATGACTTCGACCGCTCTCTCCTGTACTCATCCGTCCTGTGTAGATCACATCACGAGACTCACTGGATCGGCTTATCCAGGTGATGTTGAAGTTCGTTGCGACTGACGTTGGCAGCGATCCAATTGATCAGCAGACCTCTGCGGACCGGGCGGGCCGCTCAATCATTGTCAGACTTGAATCTTATGGGAATGGGCCATCCACTGCCAGACCACGGAACGTGTGCACTACGTTCCAGATTTTTCTTGTGACATGCTAGGCCGGTGCATTTAGATGGATCACAGGATCTGCACCGTCGAGCCGGGATGCAAACAATGCCACAAAGACTGATCCGCGTGGCTGGCCGTTGGGACGATGGGTCGTTTCAACGTTTCTTTCATTTGCCGATGGAGAGTCGATGTCTACGAGGCAAGCGGTGTGCCAGCTGAAACAGTTATTGGGGATGCTCGCTGGACTCGCCGGCATTGTTGGGATCTCCGGTGCTATCGCAGCGAGCAATCCGAGATGGGACAGCGCACAGGGATTTGGTGCTGGAACCACGGGCGGCCTGGGAGGCGAAGTTGTTCAGGTCAACTCACTCAAAGATCTGACTTATCAATTGTGTCGTTCGTATAGCTCCGGAATCTGCAAGGACGATAGTCCGCGCGTTGTCCAGATTGTCGGGACCATAGACTTCACAGGAGCGGAAGGGCGCGGCGAGGGTCCGGGTTGCCAATACAGCAACACCTGTCAGACGCCCTACAAGGGTGAATCGCTTCTCCTCCTGGATGGGCTCGACACGCACTGCGACGGCAAGCTCAAAATGGAAGTCAGCTTCGATAAGGCGGGCAAACATCCCTTGGAGGTCGGATCAAACAAGACCGTGATTGGCGTCGGATCAAGCGCTACAATCAGGGGCAAGGGACTGCGACTGAATGGTGTGAGCAACGTCATTGTCCGCAATCTGACCATCGTTGACATCAATCCCGGCATTGTCTTCGCGGGCGATGCGATTGCGATTTCGCGAGCGAACCGGGTCTGGATCGATCATAACCGTTTTCATAACATCGGGCGCCAGATGATTGCCGGCGGCCTTGGGGAGACGACGAATATCACGGTCTCGTGGAACGATTTTGATGGCAGGGATAACTACTCCTCTTATTGCAACGGAGCGCATTACTGGAACCTTCTTTTTCTTGGCAGTCCTCAGTCGATCACGGTTGCCAACAACTACTTCCATGAGGTCTCCGGACGGGCTCCGCACATTGACGGTCTACGGTCGGTCATTCACCTGGTGAACAACTACTTCCACAACACCGAGCTGCTGCAGCGCAATGGTTTCTTCCACGCGCTGGACGCCGGACCATCTGTTCAAGGCCTGATTGAGGGCAACTACTTCGACAACATTGAAACCCCGATCAGGGCCGAGAGTGGGCATGTCTTTGGCGCGCTGGGAGGCGTAAATCGGGAAATGCAAGACCTCTGCCTAGCCATGCTTAGACGCATGTGTGCGGGCAACATCGCGAGGCCCGCGCCGCGGATCAACGGATTCCGGCTGGATGAAAGCGTCGTTAGATCTTTTGGCGCTCTTCCGAAGGCGGCTATTCATCGTCCCTTCCAGGCGGATGATGTCCCGGCATTGGTCACCGCCAACACAGGTCCCGGCCACATTTGAATTTTCCGATAGGATCCAGCGAAGCTGCGACCACGCGCACGCATCTGGCCGAAGTGCCGCGGAATTCTCCCTCTTCCGGCCGACCAATTGCCGGTCCGTGGCAGCTGCGCTTCAAAGCACGCCTTGAGCGTTCAGGCCAGTCGATCCTCACTCCGAGACGCATCGATTTTTTTGCAGGAGCGCAACTGCCTCGAAGCTTTGGCGGGTCTCGTTCAGCCTCCTGCTCGCCCAAGTCTCCGTCCACGAAACACGATATTCTCCGAACTGATTGAGACCTCATCGGCAGCTGCGATCGGTTCAAAACAAAATGCCCGGCTTGTGCCGACGAAAGCAGCTCTTGCTGCGCCGCGCTGCTTCAATGGGCTAACGCAAAAAGACTTTCGGATGCGGCGCCCTATTCCTGCTGCTGCAACCAAAGAATGCATTTTTCGATCGTGAATGCGGGACATTTAGCGCTCTTGCGGCGCAAATAAAGGAATATCTCAGATTTGAGAGGGCTGGCATGAGTAATTTGGATCAGCAGTCTTCCGGAGCGACGGCTTGACGCCACGCCCAGGATCCCGGGCGGCCAGTAAGAGTGCATTATGGGGCATGAATTCTACAGAAAACTGGCGCAGCAGGCGCGTGATCTCGCCGAGCGGGCCGATCCGTTCACCAGGCAGCGGTTGCTGAAGCTGGCCGGCAGCTATGACGTGAAGGGCGGAAATCTCGCGCGGGCGCCACGCCCGACGGAGCGTCCGCTGCCGATTCCGCGTACCGCGCCGCCCGCATCGATCTTTTCAGGTCCGGGCGAAGCTGGATGAAGTTCGGTGCAGGCCACCCGTTCGCTGGTCCGGAAGCCGCGGCACGCAAGCGATCGCTGGCGGCATCGAGCCCAACCAATGGCCCGTTCCTTTGCAATGCCAGCCGCACCGGCGGCGGCTTCCGAACGGGCCTGACATTGGCGGTTGAACGCGACTGGATCAAGTGGCATGCGTCCGAGACGCATGTGAGGCCGGCTGAGCACGGAATTGGGGCTCGACTAGTTGTCGAGCGCGAAACCAAGCGCTCTCGCTCTCGGTTGCTTCGCTTGAGCCGACTGACCTTCTTGAATTGATCGGAAGCTCAGGCCGATCAGGCAAGCGAAAAGCATCATCAACGAGCATTGGAAGGATGACGGCCATGATGGACGACAATTTGGCGCGCATGCGCACACATCTGAGCGCCATCCAGCGCCACCGAAGACTGCTGAAGACCAAGCTCACCGAATGCGACCGGCAGTACGTCTGCAGACGCCTGTCGGAGGAAGAGTGCGCGCTCGAAAGCTTGCGAGCGTCGATTTTTCCCATGGTGTTCGAGAGCCCCAGGCCGATGATATCGGCCTCCTAGCCGGTACGGCCGTGTCGATGGCGACGGCCTACGCGCGCAGGAGCGCCGCTATGGCACTCACGTCAACGAATTCATATATCGGCTACCGATATTGGAGCCTTTTTTGGATGCGCGGCCTGCTAATCCTCTTTGTGACCTTTGTGATTATGCTGGCGGCGCGCAGCCAGCATCAGATTGGTTTCGTGCCGCGCCCAACCGCATCCATGCCACCGGTCAATGTACCCTAGAGCCGAAGGTTTGGCGCAAACAGCGCGGATTGCGCTACAACGTGCTTCCGTCTCTCTGGGAATTCGGACCGGTTTGCGTTAGGCGGAGCCTCGCTTTCCAAGTTGTCTGAGGACCTGCAGGAAGCGGGCAAGCCATGCCTCAAGCCATGCGTCAGTTGAGGCCACTTGCGCTGCTGCGATCGTGCGCGCGCTCGTCTCATCAACAAGGAAGATTTGAGGACGGCAGTTTTGGTTTCTGACTGGATCTTGCACTTCTCCCACCCTTTCGCGAGGAGCGTGGCGAGGAGGTGTCCGGACCTCCCAAGCCACGCAGCCGCAACAGCTCAGTCGGCGAGCGGTTTTGGCATGTGCAAAACAGTATCGGTTCCCGGGCAGGTTGAATTGATCTAGCGCAAACACGAGAGCCGTTCGTCTTTAACCCAGCAGATTTGTGGATTGTCCCGGTTGTGTAATCCGAGAAGACCAGCTGCGTTTTTCTGGGCGCATTTTCACGGCCACGCTTCAATGGTAGTGCAAATCGCGCGAGTTTCCTGATCGTGGTCCTCTTTTTCTCCCCCTGCGATGGAGTGTTGTCCAATCAAGCCTCTAGAGCACGCCCTCGAAACCAACGGGACCATGCGAGTAGACCGGATTATCGGCGCGGGCTGACGCCTGCCTTGATCCTGTGAACCTGCGGTCCGGCCGAATGTCCCTTTTGTGCGAGCGGATCAGGAAGCGTTTGCGCTTCTTCGCGCGTGGTCGGAGCGGCGGCGCTGCCGCCGCCCGTGCCGACCTGAGCGCGCGAGCACCGGCAGCGGGGCAGCGGGGATGGAGCACTCGGGCGGACCTTTTGCGGGCTCCGGACGCCTGGGGCGCGCTTCCATGAACTCCAAGACGGCGCGTCCCTTTGCCGTTATGCGCCACCCGCCGTTGATACGTTCAATCAAGGCTTGCGAAAAGATGTCAAGGTCGGGCACAAGCGAACCCAGTCGTCGGGTACGTTCGGCCCAATCGCTACCGCTGGTCGCTAGGATCGCCATGTCGCGCTTCAAGTCCGCCATCACGGCAAACCCATCCGGATAGCTCACCAGGATCTTAAGAACCGTGACCTGGAAGTTCACGCGGCACCCTCTTGTGACTATCGCCACATCGTCGGCGCCTTCGAGAGCGCTTCGCGGCGAACCTGCCGTACACAGTCGGTCGACGTCTCTCCCCCGGTGGTTGCTCCCAGGACTTTTGAGGCGACATTGGTCCGGCCGCCGGTGTCGTACCGGGACACATACTCGCAGATCTCGTCAACAACCCTGCGCATCCGAGCAAGAATGACCACCTGAATGTCCATAAACTGGAATAATGGGCGGGCTATGCTGGTATAAATAGGACTGGCCGAAACCCAAACTACGCCTCGCGATCGCAAGGTGCAACGGCCCCTCGACGATACCTGCATAGTCCGAGTAGCCATACCGAAGCAACTCACCGACTGGGGCGCAGACCACGTCCGTTCCGCGCAGTGCCGAGTCCTTCCCACGGCATTGCTGCCGATGACAGGCCGTTGGCTCAAGACGTCAAGAACCGCCGGCCGATCGGCGCCGATCATCAACGTCCGTATGAGTTCGCGGGATCCAGGCGGCTGCCGGTTGCTGCCGATTACCCCAAATGATGATGCAGCTGCCGATCCGACGCCGACAGCGCTGTCATGACAACCATCATCATCGGCATGTCGTAGGCAGCAGCGTCACAACGGCTACGAGGCGCCATCCGCCACACCAAGGCCGCAGCCATTGTCCGGCTTAGTTCGTTTCGGCGCAGTACTACGGCCGGAAGCGCAAAGGCCACGATCGTCGCATCGCCGGAATGAATGGCGTCTTTCCTCGGGCTCGGTGAAAGCAACGTTCGGATCGCACCAATTCGCGCGCCGCGGCGTCCATTAGGGTTTGCTTTTACTTTTGGCGTTACCTATCGCGACGATTTTACATCTACCGCCGACGGCCATGCCTCGCCAGCGCCTCTCGACTGGCGGCAAGACGAGCGAGATCCGCTTCGTCTTCGCCAACGATCCGCACGTCTGGTCGTGACCGTCGTCCCGGACTGCGTTTCCCAACTGGCGGCTCCCTGCCAGGCGAGTCAGCACTCGCTCGGCTGACAACCAGCTGTTGGCCGATGAGCTTCTTACGGCATGCCTACGCCGGCAGTGGCAACCTCGGTCCGCCATCCGTCCTCGCACCAACGCCACGTAGCGCGATCCACGGCAGCCGACCTCATGATGTCGCGACTGCGTCTTTAGCAACCTTGAGCGGCGACGCCTTGACCGACTTGCTGGCTGGCTTGGCTGCGAATTCCATCGGCTCCTTCGTGAAAGGATTGATTCCGCTGCGGGCTTCAGTGGCAGGCTTGTTCACGACCGACATCTTGACGAAGCCGGGGATGACGAACTCGCCAGACTCGTTCAACTCCTTGTAGCCGACGGTCGCCAACTGCTCGATGACGGCCTTTACGTCACTTTTGGAAACTTGCGTTCCTTGCGCAATTGCGTCAATGAGCTGGTTCTTGGTCATCTTGGCCACGATGAATTCCTTTGTAGCGCCGAACGATACAGTGCGTGATGTATCGCCGGCTCTTTTTTCCTCTTGTTCGAGCACGGCAAAACTACACGAAATTGCTTTCGTTCACTGAGGTGGTGAAGTCGACGGGGTTAAACCCTATCGGAAGCAAAAACACAACGATCTTTGTTTCCAGAATTCGCTCACGCGTCACAGGTGGACGGCGCATGCCCTATTCGGTATGCAGGTCAATGTTTGAAATTGGCCGATGCAGCAGTCAGCGCAGCAATCAGAGCCAATCCCTCTTGGATCTCGCAGACGAGTGATGATCGCAGAGCGGGCCTCATTTTATTTCAAACTTCGTAACGCTCGCGCGGACAGGTCACCTCTGAAGGAAACTCGGGGCCCGCGAATACTGGTGGCGTCGGGACAGAAGCACAAAGCTGATCCCCTCTCTCTTACCGGCGATGCCCTAGAGAGATACCGAGCTTGATTGCCTTTTGACGGAGAGAACCTTCCGTCCTTTTCATAGACTTCGCGATCTTCGCTACCGGCACCCTAGCCTTGGAGTGCGCGCGAAGTTCTTTGACGTCCGCCTTCGTGTACTCGCGGCGGACTACCTTCTTCACTTTCTTCGGCATTGGAAATCTCCACTCGTTGTTGAGCGGGGCTTCTAGCACGAAAGATCAAATTAGCAATGTTGCGACGCGTCGCATTTCGTGCGATTTATAAACTGCTTTTGCGAGTTCACTTCCGTCCTGATATCTGCAAAAGTGCTGCCTTCTATTCAGTCAACTACAATTGAAACACTGAAGGGTTTTCCGGACACAATGGCGGCCCGATGTTCGGGGGCGCGCCATAGTAGCGCCGTCAAGTGTGACTCGCATGCGATAGGAGCGATGTGGCACTGGGACCTGGTCGCGCGGCGCTGAATCATCTCGGTGTGCGCCTGCACTCGGATGCAGTCACTCAGGAAACGAATTCCTAGCTCACCTCGATTCTCGGCGGCCTCGTTGTCGGTCAGTTTGGCAAATTCCTTTTCCCGGCCACGTATCGACAGAACACCCTTGTTCTGGTGGAGAAGCGAAATAATAGATCGACAGTGCCGCCCCGCATGTCGACGATCTCCGTCACGCTACGCCTGAACGTATCCTAAGATACCAGATATCTCGTCTCCGCCGGAAGATCTGTATCGATTGTCCTTGCCACGCCATTCATAGAGAAATTCGGCGTGAGGCGTGGCAGTGGCATCGAAGAAGCGTTAGAAATCTGCCGTCTTGCTGAGGACGCGAACACTCCGTTCGCCCGTCGCCTTCCATTTGATGAAGGGGAGCAGGCGGACAGAATAGCTTTCAAGAATCCGCTGATAAGCGTTGATGTTATCCAAAATGGCCGCGGAGACCGGAAACATCATGCCCGGCGAATTGAAGCCGCGTTTCCGCCAGAACGTAATGGATCAGGTAGCGATGAAGGCGGCCGTAGCGAACTTGGTGTTGAGCACAGCTTGGCATGAAAAGGCGTAATTTTCCATGAAATCCCTAACTTTTGCACCATTTGCGTGAAATATGGAGCCCCGAAGTGACAAGAGGGGTGGTGTGGAACGGCCATTTCCTTGCTGACCTATAGAGCACGGTCGTTTGGGCAGGAAATGCGCCGATGCAAACCGCGTGACATTCAGTCGTCCGCACTTCTTCGGCCAGCAGCGGTGTCAGGATCAGACCATTCAGGAGGCGGTGCATTTGCGCTCAGTTGGATCGGCTCAAGCTGGGGTTTGAAGGCGAGCAGACGAGCGCCGGCCGCCCTCGCGTTTGGACCGCGGCGCAAACGACCTTTTCCAAGTCGAAGGCGTTCTGACTATCTGCGCAAATTCAGCACCGTCAGAAAGCATTCGCCCTGCTCGCGGGCGACGCGCCCGCGCTGACGGCGTACGCGCCGACCGTGATGCGTCAACGCAGCAAGCTGCGATGGGCAAAGTCTGGAGCACTCAGGTTGAGCTTTTTCGGCCGCCGCGTTGAATCCCTACGACGAGCTTCCATACTCTCCGACACGGCGCGTCCTGTTTTCGGTTGTGCAGCACCAGCGGTTCGGACGCTCGATCAGCGCTTATGAAAAAATGTCAAATTGGGAACGTGCGAAGCCGGTCGTCTGGCCTCCGGCCCAATCCTGGCCGCTGGTCGCCAAGATCGCATTGGCGTGCTGGAGGCCCGCCATCGCGGCGAGCCAACGCGTGCCCTTAAAGCGGCTCGCGCTCGCATAAACCCTCAAGTCCGTCAGCTGACGGTCAGCTACGCTGACTATGACCCCTCGCCGGCTTGACCAGCCTTGGCGCTGTAAACGATTCACAGAGAGGAACCTGATCCACCATGGACCGCCGAACCGACCGTTACTTCGACCTTAAATGGCGCGCCGGCGATGCAAGCCGAGATTGTCCGCTGGGCGATTCCGACGAACGGAACCGGATCGGACCAAGCTAGAGCGTCTCCTATGCAATGCTGAGCTGTCAGAGGTCTTCGAGGCAGTCAAAGCGATCCTTCATTGATCTGGCAACGAGCCGCAGGATGTCCAGCTAGAACATCATCTAGGTCGACAGCGGAGTTCAGCTATGACGAGCCCGGTCCGTGATGTTCGAGTTTCTCGACATGAGCCGAGCTCACTTCCTGCCTCGTGCTGCAAAAGCCTGATCGTCTGGCTGCGCGCGACCTCGGCCGCTGAGGAGCGGGAACGAGCCGACGAAGACACTTATCGCGGCACTCTTGGGCAACAATCGAGCCCGAGAACCAGGCGCTGCGCCGCATGAGACTTGCTCGGCTGATGACCGCATCGGAGCTTGTCAACACCAGAATCGTGACTGGTCGGCAGCGGGTCGCGTTCGTTCTGGCCGACGAGTTCGGCCCCTCGTCGACAATTGAAGCACACGAAATAGGAGATGAATGATGCACTGGCGCACACCAAGACTACACCTGAATGAGGGCGACGGCTATTTATCTCCTGATGCCTCGCAGCCCCTGAGAACTTGGACTCGGTGGCCGCTCGCGGCGCTTCTCCTCAGCTTGGTGCTTTGGGGCGCTCTCTTGCTCTTCGCCACGTTCTCGTGAGCGCCATGCCACTCTCCGGCTCCGGCGCTCCTGAGCGACTTGCGCGAGCAAGCATCCTCGATGGATCGAGATATCAGCCAGGTTTCGAGTTCAGCGACACGCCCTCTTCAGGGCCGAAAAAGCTATGTGCGTTTCACAAGCAATCGTTGGTTCCAGGACTGCCTCCTGCTAGTCGCAATGCAGTTGCCAGCACGATTCGCAGGTAGCCACGATCGAACTAAGCCGGCCCCGCCATGCCATAGGCGCGAATAAGGCCGCCAACTGTGTCGATGCGATTGGTCCGACCGGGCCGCGTACGGAAACTGCCGCGAGCGCAACTCTCCTGAGCGATCACGCAGCAGCGGCTGCTTGCGCTCTCTAGCGCCAAAGACGCAAGTTTCCCGCATGACCGGCAACCGGACTCTATTGGTGCCCGCGGGTGGACGGATGGCGGAGCCATGTTCATCCAGCCCGTCGCTGGAGATTGCAGCGAGCGGTGATGTCCAACCTGGCTTGTTCCCGGACTCTTGCGCAGCGCTTGCAGCTCCTGAAGCACACTTCGTCAGAAGGCTGCTCCTGACCGACGGTTATCCGTGTATATGCCATTGTCCATCGAGATGGCGCAGCACCTTGGAGTTCGGTTCACTCCGATTGAAGAAGATTGCGCGAGACATTCGTCCTGCCAATCGACGCATTGATCATCGACCTGAACAATGTGTGATGGCGTTTTGCGCGAGAACAAGGCGGCCGCGGTTCAGGCGTCGTAGTTTGGATTGATCCCGAGTGCCACGCCCGGACCTGCGCTATACTGGTTGCGAGGTCGCGCACAGCCGGGCCGTTTTCCTGTTCACTCGAGCCCAGCAGCATGGGGCAGATATGCGCACCATCACTTTCCTCTGCCCGATCACACGAGTTATGGTTCAGCACCGGCTAATTGACGACGATGCGGCCGAACACCAGTTTCAAGGCGTGTTTTGCCCCGCCTGTTCCCAGCTGCACTTCGTAGATCGAAAGACCGGAAAGCTGCTAGGCGGGAAGACGAATGACGGCGCGTCCTCGCAGAGCGGCTGAAGTACCCGCCGCCGAAAACTAAACCGGTGGCGATACGCCAGCATTTGGCTTCCGAGTTCCATCAGTCTTGAGGTGCAATAGTCAGTATCAGGAGAGTTCAACGGGCTTTTTGCATAGAGCCACCACGTGATCAGCCTGCTCGGCACATTTCGTTTCCTAAATGCGTTGAAAGAACACTGGACCTTAGGCCCGCAATTTTGCACTACGAGAAAATCCGCCGGATGCCCGTGGCGGCAAGTCTCTACAGTGACATTGGGTGAACGCGGCCTGCTACCGTGTGAAGTCGGTGCGCCGGCGTAGGCTGCGGCGGCGGACATACCGGCGGCACCACAAACACCGAGCGAAGCGAAGCAATCCAAAAGTCTTTCCGCGGTAACAGTCCGGATTGCTTCGCTTCGCTCGGAATGACGAGGAGGAGAGAGGGGGAGCACTAGCAATGATCGACCACATCTCCGTCGGCGTCAGCGATCTCAAACGCTCTGCAAGATTTTACGACGCCACGCTCGCTGCCCGCGGGCTCCCGCGCCTGGTCACACGGCATCGCACAATTGGCTTCCGCAAGGCCTATCCGGAGTTCTGGATCAATCTGCGCGAGGCGATGCCGTACGTAGCACCGGAGAGCGGCGTGCATATCTGCCTGCGGGCGAAGATTACGGCCGAGGTCGATGCATTCCACGCTGCCGCGCTTGTGGCTGGCGGCGCATCCGATGGCGCACCGAGCCTCCGCCCGCACGACCGCGTGCGCTACTACGCAGCCTTCGTCGTCGATCCTGATGGCAACCGGATCGAAACGGGACGTTCCCGGCTGAAAAATCTTAGAGCTTCCGCACGATGTCCGGCTCGAGCTGCTTTTCCGCCTCGGCGATCTGGGCCGCCGCCGATTTCAGCTTCGGCAGGATGTCCTCGACGCGATCGGCCTTGAGGATATCGACGGAAAAGCCGGTGCGGATGAACTCGATCTGGCGCATGTGCGACAGCAGCAAGAACAGCGGCTCCCAGAAATTGGCGATGTTGGCGAGCAGCACCGGCTTGGCGTGACGGCCGAGCTGCTTCCAGGTCAGTTGCTCGACCAGCTCCTCCAGCGTGCCGACGCCGCCCGGCAGTGCTACGAAGGCGTCGGAGCGCTCGAACATCAACCGCTTGCGCTCGTGCATGTCGGGCGTGACGATCATTTCCTGCACGCGGGTCAGCGCATTCTCGCGCTTCCGCAGGAATTCGGGAATGATGCCGGTTACCATGCCGCCGTGATCGAGCACGGAGGTGGCGACCGAGCCCATCAGGCCAAGCGAACCGCCGCCATAGACCAGGCGGATGTTGTTCTCGGCGAGTGCCTTGCCGAATGCCTTGGCGCCTTCGATGAAGTGGGAATTGGTCCCGGGACCGGAGCCGCAATAGACACAGACGGTTTTGATCGTGCTCATTGGTACCATGGTGCTTTGCAGCGAAGTCTTTCGCTAGTCCAAGGTGTTGCGTTGAATGACGGGAGCCAATTTGCATCTGAACAGGCAAGCTTTGGGTTGACGACTCCTGATCGCAAACGGCGCTCTTCGGCAACGCGACCGCACGAGCAAATGTGTTGCACCTTCGTCCGGGCAACGGATCTCCTGGCCAGGTTGCAGACCTGAATTCTTTGACGTGTCGCTTCATTGCAGTTTCGATTGACGGTCGCAGGTGTCGGCCAGAGAGACGGGCTTGTGTCGTGCACCGATCGGTCCATCTTCAGCCGATCAGAGGTGTTGGCCACCATTGATCGGCACTTCGACGCCGGTGATATAACTGGCGTCATCCGAGCACAGGAAGAAGATGACCTTAGCGACCTCTTCAGGGGTCCCCACCCGGCGCAGCGGAATGTTCGGTACGACCCGTGCTTCCGTATCCGGTGACAAAATATCCGTCTTGATCTCGCCCGGGGCGATTGCATTCACACGAATTCCATGCGGCGCGTAGTCGTGAGCCATCTCGCGCGTGAGACACGCAAGAGCGGCTTTCGAAGTCGCGTAGGCACTGCCGGCGAAGGGGTGCACCCGCGAGCCTGCAATTGAGGTCACGTTGACGATCGATCCAGACGCGGCTTTCAATTCGCCAAAGAGCCCCTGCGCAAGCAGAATTGGAGCCACCAAATTGAGATGGAATACGTCCATCCAGGTCTCGATCGATGTCGCCAACGATGTTAGTCGTGCGCCGCTCGTCGTCTTCGGTGACATCGCTGCGTTGTTGACCAAGGCGTGCAACGGCGCGCCCGCGAGGCGCTCTTTAACCTCGGTGATAGCGCGCGGCAGCAACCGATGCTCGCTGAGGTCGAGCTGGACATGATTGTCGGATGCGGCCTCCCAAGGACATCGCCGGGCATCGATCGGTTGCCGCGCGCAGGAGATGATCCGCCAGCCTGCTTCCGAAAACAGCTTTCCGGTGGCGTAACCTATCCCACGCGATGCTCCGGTCAGGAGCAGCGTCTTTCGGTCTCTCCGCCGGCCGCGTGCCTTGTCCGATTTGAATGAACTGCCCTCGTTGTCAACCGACATTCGTCTGGCGACCGCATCCTTGTTCGGCAGATCGGCCCTCAAACACGCCTCCTATCAGGTTACACTCAACCTTCTTGGTGCAGGATTTGGGCCATCTCTACCGACAGAGTGATTCACGCGTGTTGCGAAGCCAGGCCCCGTGGTTTACGACCTGCTTGGCGAGTTCCAGACATCAAGTCCGTTGGCTTTCCGACAGCGGCAACGCGAGGACCGCGGCAAATGACCTTCACTCTTTTCGCGCACAGCTGCGCAAAACTTCGTTGCGTAGATCTGGGCTGAACGCGCGAGTGAAGGTCCTGCCGATGTTGAATGCCGCCGCACGCGGCTCGTCCCGATCCTCGCGGAGCTATTAGCAACAGGAGGGATGGCACCCATCCGGCCATCCAGTAGTGCCTGCCAATTCAAGACGCCCGCTCGCTAGCAACCCCAGCGGTTCATACCGCTGCTCTTGCCCCAATCCACCAAGGGGCATTCGAACGCGGGCACCGAGGAATAGAAGGCCATCCTCAGGCGTCAACAGCCTCAAAGTACCTAGCGTAAGGTCCCTCTTTGAATTGGCGACGCAACTCATCAAAATCCTCTACGGTTTGGTCGAGCGGCCGCACTTCCTGGCGCTGAAGTTTGACGCGACCGGAAACATTCCGCATACGAACCCCGAGGAATTCCCAAACCAACTCCAAGCACAGGTGCGGCTCGCGAAGAAGCGTCTCATACTCCAGCTCGAGGATGTTGGTCGACGCGAAGGACTGCCTGATCCTATCGTGGAACTCGGCGGTGGTCTTGAAGTAGGTTTCGCAGGTGCTGACGCTTAGGCTGACGAGTGGCGGTTGCGAGTCGTCGCTATCAGAGCTGTATTTCAGCCATTCACCGGTTTGCCTCGCCTGCACGAGTGAGCGGAGCGATTCCAGCGGATTTCTACGACACACGATGACCTTAAGGCGCGGCCAACCGGCCAGCTCAGCCATCATCCCCGGACGGTCATGAAACTGCGGTTCGTTGATCTTGCAGCCAACATGAGTCACATCGATTTTGTCGCTCGGCGTTGGATAGCGCAAGTAGGCGCACTCCAGAAGCTCACGATCGCTACGTAGGAGCCGCGCCTTGTCGGGCCAATTTGGATCATACTCATTGAGCAATTCCCCGTTGCTCACCACGTTCGGATGTTCATTGAGCAATTCTTCCAGATAGTGGGTGCCGCTCCTCGGCATCGCGAGGATGACGAATGGCTCAGGCGATCGTTCCGATTTCAACATTGTGACAGCTCCTGATTGACTCGGTCGAGACAGTTCGGCCCCTAACCAATGAGGCTAGATCAGCCCGCACGTGATACTATCGTTCCACAAGGCGGGATATATCGGTGAGATACGAGCATTCTTGCCGCTGGCTTCCACACCCGCAAATTTCCGCAGAACTGATTCACACTATGTGGGGCATGGTTTGTTCAACGCATCAGCCGGCGGCGAAGCAGCAAAGCCGATACGACGAACGCGACCACAGTGTATATGCAAAGTACGCCCACATGCAGGCCGACGCTGCTGGCGTCCCGGTCCAGCATTGCCGGCCGAATGAGGTCAATCGAATGTGCTAAGGGCAACGCCTCTGCTACGCGCTGCAGCGCGATGGGCAGTTGAGCAACGGGAAAGATCGCGCCGCACAAGTACATCATGGGTGTGAGAAAGAGGGTCTGATAGAACACGAAGTAGTCGTAACTGGGCGCGAGCGCTATCACAACCATGGCGAGGCTGGCGAAGGCAACACCAGTGAGCGCGATAGCTGGCAGCGCATAAGGGATGGACGGCCACGCCGCATAGCCCAGGGCGGCGGCTACAATCGTAATTCCCGTTCCTGCCAGAACAGCCTTTGTCGCTGCCCACGCCAATTCACCGAGAACGACGTCGCCAAGCGTAAGCTCCGTGCAAAGGATGGCATCCCAGGTGCGCTGGGCGTTCATCCGAGCGAAGGCCCCATAGACGGTTTCAAAGGTCGCCGAAATCATCGCGCTTGTCGCGACCATCCCAGCCGCCAGAAAGGCGACGTATGAAATGCCATCGACTTGGCCGATCATCAGTCCCAGGCCGAAGCCGAGACCGAACAAGGCGCTCATGGGCTCAGCGAGGTTTCCCAGAAGCGATGCCAGCGCCGCTTTGCGCCAAGCCATATAATTCCGGCGCCATACGGCGCTCCAGTTCCACGCATTGGCGGGCAGAGCCGCCGCATACTGCTCCCACATCATTCAGTCCCTCATCTCCCGACCGGTCAACCGTAAGAAGACGTCCTCGAGGTTCGGTGGCCGCTGAAGCAGACGAAGACCGGTCCGCCCACGCAGCCGCGCGAGCACCTGCTCTGGATTTGGCGCATAGCAAAAGAGCGTCTCGCCGCTGATTTCGGTGCGTTGAGCGAGCGGCTTGATGAGTCCGCAGAGCTCGTTCGGATCGCCACCGTAGACCTCAATGACTGGGCAACCGATCTGTTCGTCGATCAATGTGTGTGGCGGCCCTTCGGCGATCTTGCGTCCTGCCTCGAGGACGCACAGGCGATCGCACAATCGCTCCGCCTCCTCCATGAAGTGCGTCGTCAGAAGAATCGTCTTGCCGCGCGACAGCAGCGCGCGCAGCCGCTCCCAAATCAAATGCCGCGCATGCGGATCGAGCCCGGTGGTCGGCTCATCCAAGATAAGGATCTCCGGATCGTTGATGAGCGCCCGCGCCAGCGTAAGACGCCGCTTCATGCCGCCGGACAGTTCGGTCACCCGCGCGTCTGCCTTGCTCTCAAGGCGGGCGAACTCGAGAAGGGACGGAGTGATCTTCTCGACATCCTTTGCTGTCATCCCGAAATAGCGCCCGAACACCAGCAGGTTTTCGCGTACGGTGAACTCGAGATCAAGATTGTCAGCTTGCGGAACGACGCCAATGCGCTTGCGCGCCAATCGAGCGCGTGCCGGCACTTTCTCGCCGAGCACGGTTATCTTGCCAGCCTCGGGCGTGGACATCCCGAGAATCAAACGCGCAATCGTGCTCTTGCCCGCGCCGTTCGGTCCCAACAGGCCGAAGCACTCTCCCGATGCCACCGTGAACGACAGCTGGTCGACGACCACCTTCTCGCCATAGGACTTTTTCACGGCCGTGAAATCGATAGCCACGTTCGATACGCGCCCGGCCCCCCTGTCAGCCGGCGTGACCGGCGCCGGCTCCATCGCGATTGTTTGCCTCGAGATTGGCGCTGCGTCGACGCCGCCAAGCATTTTTTCTATTCCTTCTGCTACAGTTTGTCGGCCGGACCAGCTCGCTGATCTCGCCTTCAACAACCGCAATGCGATCCGTCTGCGATACGGCAACTCTGACATAGTCATTTGTCAGCCTCCGAAGCGGGTTGCTTATGCAGACGGCCTCCGAAAGCTGGCGATCAAGCAATCTTCGTTATCCGACTCACCTTGGCAGTGGACACGCTCGATCTCGACCAACGCTTCATTCAACATGGCGATGATGGTCTCTGCACCGGCCACGTGTCCCCAGCGTCGGCAGATGTGGTCGCGCGCCGATCCGAACACCACAAGCCCGCCTGGCGCGAGCATTCCGACCAAGTTGTCGACCGCCGTGCGCATCTCCAGCGTGTCGCTGAGGTAATAGAGGACTTCTGCTACAACAATAAGGTCGAACCGCTCTGGTGGTGAAAAGTGTTGGAGGTCAGCGACTTTCCAGCCGATGTGTGACCATCTCTCCGTCCGGCAACGTGCGCGGCTAATGGCCTGCGGCACGACGTCGACGACCGTGAGCCGTTTGCAGTGAGGCGCGAGCATCTCGGTGAATGCGCCCGCAGCGCACCCGACCTCCAACGCGCTTGTGATGCTTTGGCGGGAGAGCGACATCCGAAGCATTTGCGTGTATCGCTCCCGCTCGAACGGATTCGCGTCCAGACGCCACGGATCATCGGCGACCAGTTCTCGCTCTAGCAACTGATAGTTCTTGTCTAGGCTCACGAGCTTTTCACCTCTTTGACGCGCACAATTACGCGTCGCCTCCAGGCCTGTCAGGTACCGTCAACGTCAAACGCATGTGCACGTGTGGCCGTTTCCCCCATCGACGGGGCAATACCCGAATGGCCTGTGGCATCTAACCTGGCGCTCTGCCTCGGCATGCTGGCCTGGCCTTCACTTGAATCTGGCATGATGGCGGACTTGCGCGACAACCAATCGCTGTTGCTCAATGTGCACAACGCATATACCTTCACAGGAAGTAACAGGAACATGCTGATCGGCTTGTGTAAAGCGAAAGCGAGAAAGCGAAGCTGTCGGGCACGAAATGATGCCAAGCTGCAGCGAACCATGGTCATTGACGCGATGATCAGTACCGTCGGCCACGGCAACTCGCTCGTCAGTGCGATTTGCGCAAGCGCGGTCAGTATTGAAACGCCGAGCAGAAGCGGCAGGAGGTTCTGCCCGACAATGTCCAGCGTGATGTAGAAGTCGAGGCGTGGCAGCAGGGGTAGCGCAAGCGCCGTATCCCGGAAGGTACTCCGTGCCCACCGCAATTGTTGACGCAGATATGGCACCAGCCTATCCGGAACGACGGTTGCTGCGATCGCATCAGGAACGTACTCAGTTCGAAATCCCGCCGCGAGCATCAGGATCGTGAGATGGCGATCCTCGCCAAAGTCGCTTGGCTTTCCTCGAAAATACTGCGTCTCGTATTCGTGGAGGACCAAATCGAGCGCCGATCGGCGATACATGGCGCACGGGCCACAGCAACACAAGACGGCTCCGAAGCGAGCTTCCGCCAAACGCTCTTCATTACAGGCTAGCCAGTACTCCATATCTATCAGCCTGGTCAGCCACGTGCCGCTTCGATTGCTGGCTGTGAGCTGCCCCATAACAGCGCCAACCGCTGGATTTTGCATCTTCCGTACAAGCTTGGTCACCACGTCGACGGCGATTGTCGAATCTGAATCGACGTTGAGAACCAAATCGCCGGACGAGCGGCGCAGCGCTGCAATTTGCGCCTTGCGCTTGCCAACATTCTTTCCCAGCCACATAAAGCTGAACCGCGGATCATCTGTGTAGGCGTCCTGTACAGGCCACAGGTACCTACGATTTTCCGAGCCGTCATCTACCACGTACACCCGCACTTGCCCTTCGTAGTCTTGGCTTGCGATCGACTCCAGGCACGCCGCCAGCGTGCGCGGGTCCTCGTTAAAGCAGGGCACGATCACATCGACGCTCGGCAGCGGGCCGGTCTCGGAAGCCTCGTCAGTCGGCGACGGGATCTGTGTTCGGAGCGCGTTGAGCGTCTGCATGCTCCTGTAGATGGCGGACAGCAGGGCATAGGACGACACGGCGACAACGCTTGTTGTGGCAAGCAGATTCATGGGGGCGGCTCTTTTTCAATGAGACTGAGGAAGTGAGCAGATGGCGAATCCTTGCTCGCCCAATGCCGGAATGAGCCGGGAAAGCGCCTCGAGGGTCTGATCGCGACCGCAATCGATGGCTTGTTCGCGCTCGACGGGAGGACATCCGTCGTGCAAGAGCACAACAGCACCGGGCCGGACCGACGCCAGCACTGCGTCAACAATCGCCGGAACCCCGGGTCGAGACCAGTCTCTCGGGTCTACTGACCAGTGCAAGGGAACCAGTCCGGCTTTGGTTGACATCGCGAATACCTGGTCAGTCCAGATGCCATACGGCGCACGTATGTGCCGCAGTGACGCCTCGGGACAAACCGTCCTGATGACGTCGCTCGCCGACTGAATCTCATGTTGCACCTCAGCTGGTTCGCATCGGGAGAGATCGGGATGTGTCATCGTGTGGTTTCCGACTTCATGCCCTTCTGCGATTATTCGTTGGATCAGTTTCGGGTGAGCTGCCGCGCACGTCCCGATGACGAAGAAAGTCGCCGGAGCCTCGTGCTCGGCAAGAACATCAAGGATAGACGCCGTCCAACGTGGATCCGGACCGTCGTCAAAGGTCAGGTAAACGTTACGATCTCCGGTGGCGCTAACGTGCTCGCTTCGCGCTTCCGACAAGCGGCCGGGACAGGTCACAGCTCTGGCCCGTTCCGATCGATCATGGTCCCGACCGGCCATTCGCTTATCGGACGTCCGATTGGGAAGACCAGAACCACCAAGTCGTCGTCGGTACGAGTCGGCGGCAAGTCGAGATGAATATCCGGCCGCGTTGAACGCACGCTCACTCCCGGCAAAACCGTCGCGAGACCCTGACGGCCGACCAGCTTGGTCACATGCTTCTGTAACGCCTGCCGTACTGCACCAAAGCCAAACGGGACCGCGAGCTGCTGCAGCACCGGATACATCACCCGCATTGAGTGCGTGATCCCCAGCCCCTCCAGATCCGGACGAACACCGTACAATCCTAGCTCAGCCACGAGCAGGTCGACGTCCCCGACTTTGATGAAGCGGCGCAGTGCGCCGATATGAGCTGCGATGCCGTGCGCATCGTAGCCGATGACACGAATCTCGGGCCTCGCGCCGGCCCAGCTTCGTCCGCCTTCGAACGGCTTTGCATTGAATTCACCGGTCGGCCCGTACGTCTTACGAAAGAACTCGGACAGTTCGATGTGTTCAGCAAGTTGCAACTCGTTTTCCCAGCACACCCTCCACCGGACTTTGGAGTGCGTGGAGAACACTCCTGTATCGTTGGATATGGCAATGTTCATGGTGGTCCCCGTTGCGACGTTCGAGATCTGATCTGGTACTTTGTGCACGCGCGTCACTCATTCTCGCCGGCGCATTCATGCGCCAACGGGACACCTCGGCGCGCGTTGGCCAGTGCCCACCGGTCGGAGGAGCCGCGTTCACGATGCAGATGACATTGAGGCGCGGCGCCATTCGCATGAGATCGGGCGGATATTTCAGCCGCGCTTTGGGCAGATCGCCTTCGAGCCGCGATCCATTTGGACGCGCCGCCAGCGTGCTTGACATCCGTAAGCGGACCGAGGAACGGCGGGGTCGCGTTCGAGATGAGCCGCGGTGGATACTTAGAGGATGCTAGATAATCCCTCTCGGGGCTGGTCCAACGATTAATAATCATTGTGGTACGCCTTACTCCGATCCGACGTTTTTGGTATCTCGCACTGCATCAAATTGGTAAAATCGATTGTTTCTATGGTAGACATCCACGGGCTGGATACTTCCCACCATGCGTTTCAAAGGGCTTGATCTGAACCTTCTCGTCGCGCTCGACGCTCTGATGACGGAGCGCAATCTCACGGCGGCAGCGCGCAGAATCAACTTGAGCCAGCCGGCCATGAGCGCGGCGGTTGGCCGGTTGCGTTCCTACTTTCGCGACGATCTATTCGCGATGAGAGGCCGAGAACTCGTCCCGACACCACGCGCCGAAGGACTCGCCGGCCCAATTCGCGAAGCCCTGCTGCACATCCAGCTGTCGATTATTTCGCGGGATGCGTTTAATCCAGCTCTATCGGACCGCAGGTTCAGGATCGGCGTTTCCGACTTCGTCATGGTCGTGTTTTTTCAGGCCATCGTGGAGAGAGTCGCACGGGAGGCACCTGGCGTTGCGTTCGACTTTCTGCCCCTCGCCGACGACCCCGATGAGCTTCTCCAGCGCGGTGAGATTGACTTCCTTGTCTTGCCGGAAATGTACATGTCGCGCTCCCATCCAAGAGCGACGCTGTTCGAGGAAAAACTCGTA
Source organism: Bradyrhizobium ganzhouense (assembly GCF_049949285.1). Taxonomy (NCBI): domain Bacteria; kingdom Pseudomonadati; phylum Pseudomonadota; class Alphaproteobacteria; order Hyphomicrobiales; family Nitrobacteraceae; genus Bradyrhizobium; species Bradyrhizobium ganzhouense. Next base: position 1,962,100 of record NZ_CP181318.1, on the reverse strand, counting down.
TGCGTGGGGTGCCGGAGCAACAAGCAGCTCTCACGCAAGCTGACGTTCGAGAAATACATGTCGATGGGACACGTAGCGGCTAAATTCGGGCGTACCCGAAGGCCTTCGATCGAGGAATGGTTCTTGATTGAGCACGGTCTCAAGCGACGCATCGAGGTTGTCGTGCAGAGCTTCAGCATGATTCCACCCATGCTCCTGGGCACTGCTCGTATAGGCACGATGCCCTCGTTGCTCGCCAGGCATTACGGAAAGACGACGCCCCTGCGGATCGTCGATCTTCCGCTGCCAATTCCGTCTTTCACAGAGGCCGTTCAATGGCCGGCCCTTCACAATACCGATCCGGCGAGCATCTGGATGCGGACAATATTGTTGGAGCAGGCTTCGCGCATGCCTTCGGCGCGCGCGACTGCAGCAACTCGAAAGGCCTTGGTAGAGCATTCGCCTTCCAAGTGAATGGAACACTATTGCAAAGTTCAGATGTGAACTGAAAGCGACCTGCTAGTGAACGGCGGCAGAAGGAGCCAAACGTTCTCTTGTTGCATCTTCGCGTTCAACTGTTTCGCCCCGCCATCCGAGCCGGCGCATGACGCCGAGCCGAGAGCGAAGGGCTGCGCAGACGCAACACACTCGGGCTGCTGATGGCGCAAAGGTGTGCTGCGTCAACATCACCCAGTCGCCGCGAAAATTTGACGACGCCCCACTTTGGTGATAGCCGCGCAGTCCCGTCGTTCTCATCGACATGGAATGTGTCGCTTGCGATAGTCTCTAGGAATGGAGCCAACATGTCATTGGTCTCTGACAGTGCTGATCGATGTCGATCGACGACGAAATTGCGAATCAGTTGGTGCGACTGGCGAAGCGCAATTTGCGGCCGATTCATATGTCGAACACGCCAAGGGCTACACGGACGTTCAAGTTGATCTCGTTCCAGATCATGCGAAAGCCGCCTCGCGCCTGCGCCAGCCGGTGTCCCCCTGAACTCACCACCGCGCAGATATCAGCCGGTCATCCCGCTCCGGTATCCGCATGGGCACGGGAATGATAGTTCGAAAGTCGTTCACCCCTCGCGCAAATGAGCGCCTGCTCTCCCTCAATGACGGGCCGCAAACCACCCGCTCTCATCGGTCTTCTCACTTGCCATCACCGCGCACCGCCGGCCCCTCGCGGTGATCGTTCAGGCGCCGCGATGCGCTGCCCCGAACAGTTCGCCGTCAGTTTCGCGCACCAGTCAGCTGGAGATTCCGCAGAGCGTTCGATTGTCCGGATTCGCCTGCCATCGGCTGCCTGGATTTCAGGCAACGCAAGTCCGTCGCTGTTGCTCAACCGCGTCACTTGAGTGCGTATCGCGCCTTCCGCACTGAACGCCGCCGATCTGTCGTCTTTTCGCCCAACGGCGCGGTCAAGCGCCTCGGCCAGCTAACGATCACAAACAGGGAGCCGAACATTGCTGCAGTATAGTGGTGTCTACGATCCGGAAGATCTCACGGTCCTCGGCGCGATCTTTGATAAAGCCATCGCGTCATTACCGGCATCTATGCGAACGCCTGAAAACCGGATCACAATCGCCAAACTTGTTTTGGAGCGTACAGCAGCAAGCCAATCCGGCTTGGCGTCCCTTATGCTCCTGCTCGACGCCCTTCCATCTGCCCACTCGGTTGAGCAGCGATCGGAGCAGAGCCAGCCTGCTTGCGCCAGAATGGACGACTGCCCAACCAGCTAATTCAAGTAGCTTGATTCTCACGTGACGTCAGGTTGTAGGCTTGCCAATTGAACATCATGATCAAAGCTACACCACGAAGGCGTCGCTGGCGCATTGGAGAACTTGCGGAGGCTACCGGGGTAACGGTACGCACGCTGCATCACTACGAGCACACGGGTCTGCTCAGCGCGTCCGAACGCACGGACGGCGGTCATCGAATGTACGAACGCGAAAGCATTCAACGAGTGTCGCAAATTCGCGCGCTGCGCGAGCTCGGCTTTTCGCTGAATGATATTCGCACGGCAATGGGAGGCAAGACGTCACTTACTGACCTCCTGCGCAAGCATTTGGAGCAAATTGAACTTCAGGTCACGCGCACGACCCAGTTGCGGGATCGTTTGCGTAACATGACGACGGACTCTGACACGCAAGTCAGCATGCATGAGCTGCCTGCTGCTCTGAATGCAGCTTCGCGCGCTGAAGCGCGCCCCCAGACTGCGCAATGCACCTGCGCGCTCGGCGTTGATCGAGAAGAGCGCTGGCGAAAGATCCGGGATGAGTTGCGCGATTGTGTCGATCGTGGCGAGCACCCTTGCGGTGAGCGGGCCGCTGCCGTGGCGCTGAAGGCGCGCGCGCTCATCACAGAAATTGCGGGGACTGACCCGGCGGCCTCAACCATGCTGAAAGTTCTTGCGCGACTGAGCACGCCGCGCAACCTGGCCGGCTGGAACCACAGCCTGATGCAGTACCTTGATCTCGCAATGGCCGCATTGCAGGACAGGCACTAACGCAGCCGCCGATTCAGGTGCGTGCTTCATTCGAATGATTGGCGGCCGCACGTCGCGACTGCTGCGCTTCCGGCTCGGCCTCTTCCTTCCGTGCCTCCCCATCAACCTAGTTGCTGTCGCTCCTTCCACGAGAACCGCTCGCGACCTTCGAGAGATGCGTCTCTCGAACAGGCTTGAATCGGACGTAACGTCAGATTGTACGATGGAATCTGGCTAATACCGGATTAACGCACGGAACGCTCTCACGGGCGAGGGTTGCCCTGGCCCCGCACGCCTGGTTTTCCAAGCTGCGTTCTCGGCGTTCGACAAGCAATGAAGGATCGTTATGGCGCTACTAGAGTCTGATCAGCGCGTTTGCGCCGACCGCGAGTGCGGTTCGAGCCAGCTTTCGTCTGACCCTGCCCGAGTGCCTGCCGGAAGAACGGATCTCTGGGGCATCCTTCGGCCCATCTTTCGCTTACCACGGCGCGCGCGCGAGCACCGGGCGGAGAACGGCTCACAGCAAGGGCCGCCGGTCCGACGGCTGTCATTGTTCGACGCCTCAGCAAAACTTTTTCAAGGCAAAACCAGCCACAAACTCAAGCCCGCATGGACTCCCATAATGTCAATCCATGGCGCCATTTCTCTCGCAGCTATTCCACTCCTTGCTTTGATGTCCGTTGCATCTGCGGCCGACGTCAATATTGCTGTGGCAGGACCGATGACTGGAAGCAATGCTGCGCTTGGAGCGCAGATGCGGGACGGTGCTGCTGCCGCCGTCGACGATTTGAATGCATCAGGCCTCCTTCCAGGAACGAAGGTCGTGTTGAGCGTCGCCGACGACGCGTGCGATCCCAAGCAGGCGGTCGTAGTCGCCAATCGGCTTGCATCAGATCAGGTCAAGTTGGTCGTTGGCCACTTTTGTTCTTCCTCGTCGATACCGGCTTCCAACGTTTACGACGAGGCGCAACTTATTCAGATATCGCCAGGATCCACCAATCCCGCGCTCACGGAGCGTGGCATCAAATCCGTGTTTCGTATCTGTGGGCGCGACGACCAGCAGGGTGTCGTGGCGGCCGAATATATCCGACGGCATTTTCCCAACACCAAGATTGCCGTCCTTGACGACAGGAGCACCGCTGGCAAAGGCATCGCCGATGTCGTCGCGGCTCATCTTCGGGAGGTTGGGGTATCGGATGTGAAGCGACAAAGTTACGTGGCCGGGGAGAAGGATTACATGGCCCTGGTTTCGAGGATGAAAGCGGACGGAATCAAACTTGCTTACATCGGTGGCTACTACAATGAGATCGGGCTGATCGTGCGCCAGGCCTCAGAAGCAGGTGCAGGTATGACCGTGATGGCCAATGATCCTCTGATGACCCACGATTTTTCGATGATCGCGGGCAAAGCCGGAAACGGAACACTGTTCACCTTTATGCCGGATCCCACCAAGAATGCTGAGGCGGCGAGCGTCGTGGCACGTCTCAAGGCCTCCAACCGGTCTTCGGAAGGTTATTCGCTTTACGCCTATGCGGCTGTGCAGGCATGGGCGAAGGCCGCAAAGCGCGCCGGCACTTTTGATTCACCGAAAGTAGCAGCTGCGCTTCGTTCGCAGCCAATTGACACGGTGATCGGTGCCGTCCGGTTCGACGCCAAGGGCGACAATTCGGCTCCCGGCTTCATTGTCTACCGTTGGCAAGACAATATCGTCGAACAGGCCGAGTGAATTGAACGCAACTCATCACGGTTCGATGGGTTCATTCAGCCGCTCGATACCCTGATGCACATGTCAAGGGGACGCGCGCACGCTCGTGACTTTCGCACCCCGTAACAGGACTTCCTCGGCACTCTCACTAGTCGAGCCAGCTGGTCAACTGGTGCGGTTCTCCGCGCTTGTTGACCTGGGCTGCACCACACCAAAACGGAGGCTCTCCAATGCGTAAGATATTTGTAGCTTGTAGCATGCTTGTTTTCGCTGAAGCTCAAGCCAGTGCTCAACATTCCCACCTGCTTGCCGCGGTGGAGGAACATGCCGCGCCAGGTGAGGCTGATGATCGATCGCCCCAAGCAATGTCTGCATGGAAGCCATTTGAAACGCCAGAGGCTCCAACCCCAGTTCCGACTGATACCGCGGAGCTGGGGTCCATTGACGCGACCGTCACGTTTCTGGCGGACGTTTATGGACCCGCGCCACAAACAACGCAGCGTCGCACTCTTCGTTATGAACAAGCCAAGAGATATACTGACACGCATCCGGGTACGCCTGGCGTGCTGTTCATTGAAGACGTCATCGATCATCGTGGCTCGAACGGCTTAGCACTGCAACACGAACTCGAGTATCGGGAGACACCGGCTCACTATTACGTGGGCGGCGGGACCTTAAATGACACAGTATTCGGGTTCGTTGACGGACCGTATCCTCCCGTGTGGACGATCGAAGCGGCACCGGTCTATTCCAGCCTCATCTATGTTGATGCACAAGGCAACGAGACGTACGTTAGCGAGAGCAAAGTCCGGCAGATGAACGATCTCGCCCCCGAGCTGCTGGATGAGATGATGCGACGCGAGGATGCGGATCGACGTTATCATGCCAGTCAAGGCTTTCTGGCAGATGAGATTCAGCGAGCCGCGGATAACGGCGACAACTTGCGCCTGGCCCAACTCACCGAGCAGCAACGGCAAGCACAAGCTGCGCATTGTGCGGCGATGCAGATGCGTCAGCAGCGCGACGCGGAGATCGATCGGATGTATGACCTCAACTTGAAGATCGCCGCCGGTACGATCAGCGCTCCCGAACGAGGGGAACTCGACAACTACTCCAAGCGATCTGAGTTGATCGAATCGACTGCACCGATTTCTGGCCGCGAGGCCGCTGGTCCTCCGCCAACCAGCTGCCCATTGTGTCGGAGCACAAACATTGCGGTGTTGCGAAGTCGACATTTTACCGGGACATTCCAGTTCACCTCTAGCGATGATCGGTCTGTGGTCATGGCTTATCGCCACGGCCACGCAGGTCCCGTTGGCGTGCTGATCGGTCTGCAGAAGAATCTGTCAGGACCAATATTTGGTAGCTGGACCAACGCGGGAATGACCTTGCCGCCACCACAGAAATGACAGCAGTTTGCGCCGCCGCGCAGCCTTGTCTGCGCAGGCACGATCAGGACTGATCCGTCACTGCCCGTGCGAACCTAAGCCCCTGCTTGCTGAAACACTCGGCTTCCGCTCAACCCTTCCTTGGCGGTAAGGAAGCTGCGAAATTGGCCGTCCACGGGCACCGCTCGCCACGGCGACGTGCGGCTCAAGGCGATGTCCACCTTGGTCGGTTGCACATCGCGGGCAGGACGGTCGTCCCTTACCGAATGATACTGTCGGTGCAGGGGCGGGCCGGGCATTCAAATGAGGTTTTGGCGAATGGCCTTTGCAATTCCGTGGGTCCGGTTTGAAGTCCCGAGCTTTCGTATCGCGTTCTTGAGATGGAAGTTGACTGTATTCTCGCTCACCTCGAGTATCTTGCCTATTTCCCAGGAGGACTTGCCCTCTCCCACCCATCGCAAGCAATCTTTTTCCCGCTCAGACAGTGCAACTTCGCAATTTGAGCCGCTAGCGGAGGGCCGCGAGATCTCAGCAAGGGCAATGTGGAAGTGCCAGGCCAGTACGTTGAGATGACTCATCTGGCACTGCGGATCAGCATCGTCGAACGGGGATGCAAAGGATGCCAGAGCCACTTGGCCCAATGGTCCGTACAACGGCACGCTCATACCGTGCTTCAGACCTGCCTCTTTGGCTTCTGCGAGTACGCGCTGCTCGCTGGGTTGCAATTGACATTTTTTGGCAAGTTGATCCCACAGGAACGGCCGCGAAAGCGTTGGCGCCCGTCGTACCACCGGATCGATGACACGGTACTTGCGTTCAACGTACCGGCCGCACCAATCGGACGGGAAGGTTACCGTTACCCCGGAGGGCAGATATTCAGGCAGACCACATGCCTCCGCGAAAGTGAGGGCTCCATAAGCGACTTCACTGAAGCCTTTCTCACTCGCACAGCTTACGAGAAGGTCGAACAAGACCTTGATAGAGTGAGTTGCCTTGGCGCATTCGATGAAATTGAAAAGATCCATGTAGCGCCTCACGAGGCCCCACGGCCCAAAAGTCGTACTGCGTCATTGCGCGCAGAGCTTGGTGAGGGCGGGCGTCGTTCACTCGCCTTCACCGTTGGGCTTCGCGTCTTTGCAATGCGAGCGCTCGAGCGCTGCGGCACGCAGTTCCAGAGCTGGGTAAGCTCTCCCGAAACGCGCTCGGAAGGGATAGGCGCCTCGAAGCAGCGACGAGTCGAGAAGGCCGCGGACGCGTGTCGACGGATTAAGCCCGCCACGTCTTAACTGTCGTGTGGACAGCTGCGATTCGGCTCGTCGCAGCGCGCAGGGCCGGCTATCATGAACAGTGAGAGCGGCCGCTATCGGACTGCCGGCCAGCTCCTCGCTGAGTTGAGGATGACCGACTTCTAAAAGAGTGCGGTTGTGCAATCGCAGGCGCCATAGCGGTGGCGGAGCCTCGGGATGCCTATTTGCGTTTCCGCAACCCGGATCCACGGTAGAGCAAAGCGCATCCGCTCTCTTTGTTCGATGCTGGTGAAGATGCCCTCGGCGAGCCGCACGAGATGGCCGTTGCCGAAGACGAGAACCTCGCACAAGAACCGCATGCCATCTCAAGCGCCAATGACCAAGCGCCTCAGCGCGTCCGACGCGGACCCGCGCGCAGTTGCAACTTTGCTTCATCGAGACGAAACGGTGCATGCGGGACTCCGGAACTTCCGAGCTGGCCTTAGGACAGCAAGTGTCGTACCAATTTCCGGCAGTCATGAATTCACGTCTGAAAGCCGTGTGTTGAGCCACTCGTCGGTCATTCGGCGGGTCGGAGGATCGAAGCAACTCCGACATTCGTCCGAATGCGACACTGCGCTTTGCTACAGAAGCGACATTTGCAGGTCAGCAAAGCTGCCAACAACAAGATACGTAGCCCGTCTGCGGCACAAAGGGGCGCCCCTGTAATCCCATGCGCGGCGAAGCGTATGGTCGAGAGCTGCTGAGCGCGGCCGACCGCCAGAGCGGGCGCCGTTTCAGTTCCAGCCAACAGCCATCCAACATCCCGGTCCGGCACCAATGCTCTGGGTTGCGATCAGCGATCGCGCTCCCACTCGATGGCACTGCGTACTCAGCCGTGGCTGGTCGACTTGCGGATCGTCGGCCAGCTCGCCTTGACTGGATGCTGGACGACACACGCGGCTGAATGGCCGCCACCTTCAAGATCTGTACGATAGACCGGTGCTTATCGCACGAGGAACGAGCTGCCGCCGACCTGCGCGGTTTCCGACAATTTGGCGTGACGCCCTGGCAATCTGAAGCGGCACTACTCCTCGATTGGGCTTATCAAGCCGCGATCGTGTGTCACGCGGCGGACCAAACGTCGCAATGGTTGCTGCCAACAGGCCCGGTTGCGTTGCACCAGATACAGAAAGTGTGACGACGGGGATTGTGCCGCGGACCAGCATCGCGTCATCCTGGAACGTTACCTCGCGCCCAACGGGAATGCGCCACAATCCAAATGCGCGACCCGCGAGCAACACCCTCGGCGCCGTTTACATCCGACGTACGCCGAGGGCTTTTGCGTGCACGGACAGTGGTTCCGCTCGCAAACTCACAACAACTCTATTGGTTGCTCATTGCAACTCACCGGTATCAGGACCGACGAATTCCAGAATCGACTCTGCCTTCTGAACCTCGTGCGCGAGGCGCTTGAAGATTCGAATGGCAGACGCCGGCGTAACAAGGAGTCCAACTCTCTTGCAGGCGAGCTCGAAATGATGCGCAACCTGTTCGTTACTGGGGGCAACCCGGGTCTGAAGCGCGCATGTAGTTAGCGAGGCGAGCATGTGCTCGACGACATCCATTTCAGCCTGACTCACCCCTCTTCCTTCTTTCAGCTGTAGGCCCGCCCGCAAACGTCATCTCGCGAATTGACGGCCAAGTTATGACCGACAAAACAGCGAACCGTCCTGCGGCGGCGTCAGCCTTGCGACGGCCCTAGCATGATGTGCGCTCATTTCACAACCCCGCGGCGGCTTATGTCGACGCTCATGCTGCACACTTGGCTGCGCAATGTCGCTCAACTGTAAAGCCGTCGACACGTCCATCAAGGTAACACTTCAGTCGAAAGGCGCTCTCTTGATTCGACCGAGGCACGATGCCCTCTTTCGGCCAAGCTGGTCCTGCCGCCGATCCAATTTGTCTAGCTTTCGCGACCGCTCTCGTTTTGCCCAAGATATCTCTGCGTGGTCCCCTCGCCTGCAAGCGAGCAGGCGGCATGTGACGCCGCACCGTTGGCTCTCTGTTGCCCATACGCGATAGACGCCGAATGTGCCTGGCGTTCCGAGTTCAAACCTGACGTCACGTCAGATCGACGATGAAGGCCGCAGTCCGGATTCTCCGAGCTGTTAGATGGCCGCAAACCTGACGTAGAGCGCTGCCACGTCAGACCTCGCTCGCATAAATTTGCAAAACTTCGACGACCTCTTCTTTCTGCCATGTTCACGTCCAAAGCAAAGACTGTCGATCGCGCCTCGCGGTTGGCATAGCGCGTGTCTTAAAGGGAATTCGATGGCGAAGCCGGTTGTGATTGTGGTGGGCGCGGACAAGGGTGGGGTCGGCAAGACGACCGTATGTCGGACGCTTCTGGACTATTTCAGCGTGAACAAGGTGCAGACCCGCGCCTTTGACACGGAGTCACCGCGAGGTACGCTGAAGCGCTTTCATTCCGACATCACTGAGATCGTCGATATGACGACGACGGCAGACCAGATGAGGATCTTCGACACCCTGAACGCCGGGCTGTCGGTCACCGTGATCGACGTCCGCGCAGGTTTGCTATCGGTCGCTCTGAACTCGTTGCGGGACATCGGGTTCCTGGATTCAGTAAAGTCTGGTCAGATCACCTTTGCCGTCTTTCATATCCTTGGCCCTTCGATCGCCTCTCTGGACGAGATCGCCGAAACTTCCAATTTCATGAACGGCGCGAAATACTTCCTCGTCAAGAATTTCATCAACGATACTCAATTCTTTCAATGGGATCAGTCGACTTACGACTCGTATTTTCACCGCATCAAGGGCGCCACCGAACTGACGATTCCGAAACTCAACGAGATGGCCTATGAGCAGGTCGAGGTCGCATCCGTTTCGTTCGTGAATTTCGTCGCAAACAAGGGACCGCTCGATGAGATCGCGAACTACTCCTTTGTGCTGCGGGGCTATGTCCGGCACTGGCTGGCCAACGTCTGGTCCGAGTATGACCGCATCAATTTGACCGATGTGACTGGCGCCACATCAAGGCCCCGCAGCAGTGAAACGTAGCCCTTTTGGTATGCACCTTGGGGAATATACGAAGTCGTATGATGTCGCTGGAGATGCCGCCCACGCCGGTCTACATCATCTGCTCTCCCGGCCTGCAGGTCGGCAAGACTCTGATCGCGCGGCTCTTGAGCGAGTTCTTGTTGCTCAAGAACGGATCGGTGCTCTCCTTCGACATCAGTTTGAGGGAGCCGTCGCTGGTCGATTACCTGCCCACAATTACCGAGACGGCAGATGTGACAGACACTTGGGGCAAGATGCAGTTGATGGACCGTCTCATCCTGGACGACGGGGTCGCGAAGGTGATTGATCTCGGGTTCCACGCATTCGACGAGTTCTTCAAAATGTGCATCGAGATTGGGTTCATGAGGGAGGCGGTACGCAACCGGGTTGCACCAATCATCCTCTTTGTCGGGAGCGCCGATCGCGTCTCCTCACGGAGCTATGAGGTGTTGCGGCACCAGATCCGGCCACCTGCGCTGATCACCGTCCATAATCAGTTCGTGCTGCGCAGCGAGTTGCCCGAAGCAATGGACCGCGCTCCTGTGCTGCGCATCTTCGCACTGCCGCAATTTCTGAAGACCTATATCGATCGCCTGACGTTTTCCTTTACGGGGTATTTGCGCCACGAAAGGGATTCGACCACGGAGCTGCACCAATGGATTCGGCGGAATTACACCCTGTTCCGAGACCTCGAATTGAGCCTCATGCCGGCGCGCTCATTTTGAGGCCAAGCGATGAGTCGCTGACCCGTGCAGTCGACGGGCCCTCTCCATCTTGAAATAGCAGACGTGGACCGACGAGGTCCAGCGTCCGGGTGCATTGGGCCGGGTGCCAACCACACACACATCCGATTAAGATCGTGCTCTCATTTGTGCCAACAGCGACGCGGCCTCGGACGGTCCGAGGCCGACGACGCCTATGAAGGATGCCGGGGGCCTTGGAATATTCTCACGAATGGGCTTCCAGAGGTGCAGGCAGTACCTGCTGTTGTTCACATATTGCGAGTATGGCGGGTGCAGCTGCATGACGCATTCCTCTTCATCCCAAAACAGGTCCTTGACGAAGCACATCTCTTCCCAGTTCGGACAACGTCGCGGCGTTGAGACGGAGACGTGCTCCCATCCCGGACGGACCAAGGCTGCGATCTGCAGTTTACAGCCGCAAGGTCCTTGAATAAAAAAGAGACCACAAGGACCTGACCCTGGCGCGCTGGCGAACTGCCCATGCTGTACGCGGCCGGTCTCCAGCCTATCTATGATCTGCGCTCTCACGCGTCCTCCTTGGCTTTTCAACTCTTCTGAAGTCGGCGCACACGAAGGTTTCGCCGGTGCTTCATCGACTCTACCCAATGCTACCGCACATAAGTCAGCCTGAAACAATCCCAATACGTCATCTATGTGGCCGCAGCCGCTGAGTTTGTCAGGTCAGTCAAGCTCGCGCTCGCATTCGTCGCTGCATCACTCTCTCTCTCGAATGATCAGTCTGTGGGAAAGTGGCGTTCGGCGACGCATTCCGAAAGAGCTTGGGCAGCTGCAGATTCGAATATCTCCGCCGGGACGCCTGGAGCAAGAACCAAATCACGGGCTGCGAACGCGTCAATCCAAAAATGTCGTGGACTCCAAACCGCGGGATTAAACCTCGATATTGCCTCACACGAGTTTGGTTGACGCAAACGGCTTAGCATTCACGTCCGGTTTGTGACGAAGATGTCGGAAATCGGACCATAAGCGCGACACCATTTGCCGCGGCGACGCCAAACCCTAGGCTTTCTTGCGTCAACGAACGCCTACAGCACCGCTTCCTGCGGCACGCCAATTGCTGAGCAGAATATGCGGCAGCGAACGCTTGCGCATAGCCCACCAACGCGGGATCACTCGATGACACTTGCTCGACCCACGCAGATCAACAAGCGGACGAATCGCGGCTTGGCAATTGTCCGAGATGCGCTTGACGGTCGCAATCACGATCGAACCGATACCTTCATCGACCAATCCGAGACCGTCTAGGGCTCAGCCTGGCTTAACGTCCTAATCGGCTGTCGATGAGGTCGGCCGGGCGTTGGCCGTTCCGATCATCAATTTGCGAGCAACGGGCCGTTTCGCTTGGCCATGGTGACATCCGATTTCGCGCGGATGCGACGCTCGCCTCGATTCACTAGGGATAGATGAGTGCTGATGATGCACCGGCGGGAACCAAGACGACGCCTGATCAACGTGCAGGACCCGCTGCGAGCGGCGCGTTGTGATCTCCCCCTGAAGTCGGGCACGCCACAACTTTGGTCGCTAGCGGCAATTTTCGCCGCGCTTGTCTGGATGAGCATCTACGGACTTGCCGGGGTTTTTCGATGGGCGACTGCAACCCGCCACAGGTGCGTGCTGCGCTTAATGCGCCGACGACCCGGCTCGCCGAGCCTCGCCCGCGCCAAAGACAGATACAAGTGATTTGGGGCATCGCGTTTTCGGTGAGCTTGTGGGCCATGCTTATCGCCTACTGCGTTGACAGTCCTGAGGCGTTCATCGCTGCCAGTCTTGCCGCTGCGGTAAGCCTGTGCCGGCTCTTGGACTAGCCAAGTACCCGGAGAATGACCCAAATCTTCCGACGACAGTTGCGCACGAGCCTCTTTTGCGGCGTCGGGATGGGCCCGCCTCACCCGCTCGGGCTTGTCGGCGTTCATCTTCACTCGGCGACCATGATGACCGTCTTGGGACATTCAGCCCCGCTACTGGAAGATGGATCCTGAGCCGCAGCACTGCTCGGCTCGTGCCACGCCCTGGTCCCAAGAGCGATGTCGGCGGTCGATAGCAAGGATGAAAACGATCGCAGTGTCTCAACATAAAAAAGCCCGACGCCCTCGGAGCAGGCTGGAGGTGCGTCGGGCCCAACCTGGTGAGGTTGGGGGCATCGACGTGCCGCTGAGGGAGCCCACGTCCATGCCCACGATGATTGTTGCAAATGATGTGCCGCGGAAATTGGCAGAGAGGTTTCGCGACGGTCATTGAATGTGTGCCGCGAGGTGTCGTCAGTACCCCTGCATGAAGGTCTATGTCTCGCCTGCCCGACAACGTCCGAAGTTCTGCGAACCCGATACGACGTACGTCGATGCTCAACACGGCCAGGGATGTCGCATGCTGGTTGATACAGCTCATTGTGCGTCTCTCGGCTGAGCAGCACGAAAAAGCCCGACGCGCCTTGCCGGGTAAAAAGGCGCGTCGGGCCGGCGAGGCATAGGCGCTGGAGAGCCTTTCCCCTCAGAAGGCTTCAGCAAAATACGTGCCACCCTGAAGGCTGCCGCGATGATCCGTCGCGTCTCAGGATGGGCGGGGGCGACGCGCGTGCTCACTTCCGGGTACGCGAGCCTATCCGAACGTCTAGTTCGATGCCGCTGGGCGACAGCACGCGTTGTCGTCGCATTGCTAGATCCAACTAAAAGATCCATCGAATTCGAGTCGGTGAGACCTCCTTCGGCTTCCCGACATCGAAGGCAACGTGCGGATTATGGGCGTCGGGTGTCAAGGGTGCGAGCGCATGGGTCGCGGTCACTTCAAATGCTGCGGGCCAGAGCCGAGAGAGATCTTCTCGGAAGGCCACCGGATTGAAGATATTCATTGCTCCTCGTCGGCATCTCTTCTCAATCTTTCCCGCTCGTCGGCCCACCGTTCCAGCTTTTGATATTCCTCGGCGATTTTAAGCAGCTTGGCTTTTGACTTTGGACAATCGAACGACTCCGCCTTGGCAAGCGTCGCCTGAGCTCGCTGCCGCCAGTGTGTTGGACCGCTCGATGAGCCTTTGCGCTTCATTGAAATGGATATGCAACGGCTAGGCCAGGTGAAGCGGCGCCCGACATCCGTGGTGATACGTAGGAACTTCTCGGGCGTGGGTCACACTACCTTCAATATGGGAAGTGGCGCCATTTTTGGCAGGGCGGACATTATTGATGTCGCGAAGATCGTTGGCAGTAATGCCTGAGAGGCAAAACTAGCGGAGGTCCCGGTTGTCGGAACGGACTCTCCGCGCTGACAAGTGAAGAGTCGTCGGCGGTTGGACCGCCCTGCGGACCGGGATCTGGTGACCACTTCTGCGCAGCGAATTGTCCGCGGAACGGCGTGAGCCCGAACACGCTCGCACGACCTTCATGGGGGCTTGAATCGCACGTGGCGTCAGATTGTACGTTTTTCGGATCAGGCAGGCGGGCCTTTGCTCGTCCTCGATCTCTTCCCGCGCAGTCACAGGGGGTTGCACATGTCTTGCAGTTTCGGGGGGCACGGCGCACGGGCTGCCGGTACGGAGTGGATCTGCGCATGACTGGCGGACCGCGGCGTCGCAGAGGTGCTGCGGACGACAGACCCTTTGGATGATGGCGTTCCTCGGGTCACTGCGCCTCGTAGCTCCGCCGCAGTGGATCTGTCGTTTCGTGCTCGTGACCTCGGGTCTGATCGGCCGTGCGTCAGCTACAGCATGCGCAGGACGTTAATCCTGGCTGCAGTCGCAGCCACCACAATGGGCTCTCAAACGATGACGGCCGCTCGATCTGCCGATCAGAGATCGTCGGGTATGCCGGCGATCGCGGTGTCGGCGTCTCCGCACCTCAAGCTTGACCGTCCGGCGCTCCCTCCTATGGCATACACCATGTTCTGCCTGCGCTATCAGAATGAATGCCGCCTCCGCCTCCTGTTTCGCGGCGGTCCGGTCCACCTGACCGAGGCACGGTGGGCAGATTTGAAAGAAGCTAACCAGACGGTGAACAGCGCCATTATCCCGGAAGCCAGTGAACCCGGTCCCCCCGTGGAAGCCTGGCTCATTGATCCGGAGCGCGGCGACTGCAACGACTACGCCGTCAGCAAGCGCCACCAGCTTCTACAGCGTGGATGGCCGCCGCGAGCGCTGTTGCTCGCCGAGGTCGTGACCGCCTCGGGCAAACATCATCTGGTCCTGGTGGTACGGACTAAGAGCGGCGACCTCGTGCTGGACAATCTGACCCCGCAGATCCGATCGTGGTCGCGTGCTCCCTATCGCTGGGTTCGAGTGCAGTCGCCAGGCGATCCGCGATATTGGCGTACTATCGCGCAGCGCGGCGAGTAAGCGCCTCACGGAGGAGATCGGAGATGTTCCCGGCTAGCGCCACGGGCGCACTGCAGATGATCGAACCCCTGGGTGACTTCGTTCAGCGCGCCACCGGTCGGTCTCCGACCGGCGCCGCAACTGATCTGCGGTCCGCACTCTGATCGGCGGCCGTCAGCTATGGCGATATCGCTGGCAATCAGACCGCATCGCGCGGTGGTGAGATCGCTCTCTCAAGGCCCCGTTTTGATTGATCCATTCTCTTTGTCCCTTGGATATTTGCCTGGCGTGGTCGCGCGTCTGGGATCTGCGGAGCTTCGCAGGCAGAGCCGGCGGACATCACGCCTCTTTTGGCCGCTCCGAGAAAAGAAGGATGATCACGATGAATGAACATCAGAGCCGATCGGACGCTCTCACGGACCGCGATTTGCAGTGCCGTCGGTATTGTCCTCCTCCAACCTGAAGGGGAACAGATTCGCTATCACTGTCCCCCGCATCGTATCCCCGAAGCATTTCGAGGAGATCGGCTCTTCAACCTCGATTTGGCAGCAGCAGACGAGATGCATGGTTTGGAGCGAAAGGCAGATCAAGCGGATCGATCACGCTGAACCGTATCAGGAGAGTTCACCTATGCGCTGCCCGAAATGTGAGGCCGACAAATGGTACGAAGTTGCAACGCACGATCCCTGGAGCGGTCGGCCGGTGATCGCCTGCAAGATCTGCGGCGAATATGCCGAGCTCGAGGCGCTCAAACGTGAGGATGCGCACGATGTGATTGCCCGGACGCTGGCGGCTGACTTGGTCGGTGAGGGGCAGGCTGACGCGCTGGCCCTTGCGAGCAAGATTCTCCAAGCGCTAGAGAATGCCGGCCTGACAATCATCCGCTCCTGACGCGATTTCCCTCGACCTACCTCATTCCGTGCCCGCGGAATCAGACACGACCGGGGTCTCGTTACACTGGCATCCGCGACGGGTTGATGTCTGTCAAGACTCGATGATCGGTCGCAAAACTGAAGCCCGGCCTATTGGAGCTTGACGGGGCCTGTGGAAGTGCCCGCAGACGTGGTCTCGACCGTTAGCCATGACGATGGAGCCGCTTGTCTCAATGCCGGTGATTGCGAGGAGGCACATTTTGTTGTTTTGAGAGTGAAAAAAGCTCCACTCGGCCATCGAAAGGGCTTGAACCTTACGCTGCGTAAGATTGTAGGCTTGCGGTTGCGGCGAAAGCTGGCTTGGCTTGCCACCGCCGAGATTATTGAGCCGGCAGAATATCTGGCTATTCGCTTGACGTCGGCGGCTGTTGCTAAGGAAGAACAGATGATACCCGGGCGAATGACGACAACGCTCACCTCAATCGACCGCATGTTTCTGAAGATTCGGGAACTAATCGATACAGACGACTCGATCCCGCTTGAGCTTCGTGCGTCGCTGCACACGACACTGGACAGACATCTTCGCCTGGCAAAGGAAGGATTCTTCAAGGCTCCTGTGAGGAGCCAATAAGCGGCTTGCCTTGCCCGGCTCCTGCTCGGTTTGCTCGAGGAGCCCGGTTTTCGGTCAAGTTGTCCGAATTCACAACCATTTCCGCGGTAGCAAACGTGGACTTTGTGACAGTTGCTTTAGCGGGATTCACCGCACGCCGATATACTTCTGCATTTGGATGCTGACGCGCCAGTTGCGTACAGTTGCCTCTCGGATGCACAGCTCCGTCGCTTTCCGGCTTTGGCTCAATGGTTGTAGCCATATCTCTGGCTTGAGCGCATACTCGATAGGCAGGCTCAGCAGGTTTTGGATGTCGGCAGGCTTGCCCACCGGGTGTTTGATCTCATTGGCACGCAGCAAGGCCTCACCGAGAACGGATCGCCGACCCGGCATGCCAACTTTCGGACTAACGGTCACCCATGTGTAGGGATGCGCCTGAATGGCTTGGGTGCCCGATGTCTCCAATTGCACCGAGAATCCGGAACCGACGAGCAGCGTGGTCAGTGGCCGCAGGTCGTACAGCGCGGGCTCGCCACCCGTAATCACGACATGCCGGGCGCTGAACGTCTGCACCGCGAGCAGGACGTCTTCCGGCGACATCATGGCCCAGGTGTTGGTGTCCTCGGTCTTGATCATCATATCGGCTATCGACACCCGCCGCTCTGGATCGACGAACCAAGTGTGCTTGGTGTCGCACCAGGGACACCTGACCGGGCATGCCTGCAACCGTACGAACACGGACGGTGTGCCCGCCTTGCAGGCTTCCCCTTGGATGGTTTCAAATATTTCGTTAATCGGCAGCATGGCCTGCCTCCCGATAGATAGCGCTGTTCGCGCCGTGCTCCTTCACCTCGACTGACACCAGCCGGCAACGTGGAGCAAGTCCTTTTTTTAGCAACCAGTTGCTGCCGACACGGTAGACGTGTTCGGAAAACTTTTCACAGCCAACTGCCGGCAGCACAATGATGTCCGCTAAGCCGCGCCGTGCGGCTTCGCGGAACCATTCAAGCTCGGGGTCGTCCGCGGCCACGACCGTCTTGTGGTCGAACGTACCTTCGAGGATCGCCCTCAGCTCTTTGAGGCCGCCAAAATCGACGACCCAATTCTTGTCATCCAGGATGTTGGCTTCGAACTCGAAACGAAACGACAGCGAGTAACCGTGCAGCAGGCGACAATGCGACTTTGCGCGCCACTGGCGGAATGTGGCAGATAGGCCGACCTCATGGCCGTATGTCTTCGTCGATAGGTATGTCACGCCAAGTCCTTGATCTGCGCCACAAATTCGCGACGCATTGACTTGCTGTCGCGGAAGGCTCCGCGCATGATGCTGGTCGTCATGATGGTTCCGGGTTCGCGAACACCGCGCCAGACCATGCACTGATGCTGTGCCTTGAGGACGACGGCCAATCCCTTCGGCTTGAGACGGCCCTCGAGCTCGTCCGCCAGCATGACGGTCGCTTCCTCTTGCAGGTGGGGTCGCGACAAGATCCAGTTGGCGAGGCGTACAAACTTGCTGATACCGATCAGCTTGTCACCAGGCAGAACACCGACCCACATGCGGCCGGTGACGGGGACAAGGTGGTGGGCGCACGCCGAACGCACTGCGATAGGGCCAAGCGAGTAGACCTCATCCAGGCCGCTGTCGTTCCGAAACTCCGTGACCTCGGGGGCAGCCTCAAAGCGGCCGGCAAACACCTCGCGCACGTACATCTTGGCAATTCGCTTCGCGGTCTCCTGCGTATTGTGGTCGCGATTGGTATCGATGACCAGGGCATCCAGCACGGCCTGCATGTGCCGCTCGACCTCGGTCTGTATCACCTCAATGTCACCGGGCAGCAGGTGTTTTGCGATGTTGGCGTTTGGCGCAAACGACACGCCAGCTTCGAGGAGGCGTTTACGAATTGCCTGCGTTGAGCTTATCAAAACGTCCTGCCTGACACTTTGCCCTGTTTCCGCCGAGCACTGATCTGCGGTCCGATCGCGTGATCCGCCTACCACATCTGATCCGTTGGCCGAAAGAACTGAGGAATGGCCGCCTGGACAAAACGCATTTGGGGCATAAGCTGCGATTGAGAGCACTTCAAAGACCGGACGCTAGTCAGCGGTGCAGGCGCACGCTTTTCAATTTGTACAAATCGATACATCTGAGATGAACTCCTGGGCTGGTCGCTGCGAGGACCGCAATTGTTGAAATGGGTCTTCTCATCTCTAGCAATCAGCATGCCGGATACGACGCTGCGCGAGGTTGCCCGAAGGAGACCATGGGCTTTGCGCCGCTCGTGCGGATGGAATACGTCGCCGCATTCGCCCCCAGACATGGACGTCTTCGACCCGACGGCGACTGATAACGGCCACTCATTCTGCGACCCAATCGGCTGCCAGAGACATGACGCTCCCCCTAAGTGGACCCTAAGTGGGGCTAGAGTCCGCGGCCGAGCGGCTCGATCTGGAAACCAAGAGGCAACGCCAGAAAAAGAACGTCTCGGCCGCAACTGTGCGACGTCTTCTCGCCGACCTGGTGGGGCCAATCACCATATGCTGTTGACGCTCCCGTTCGGTGCAGCGCATCGGCTCTGAGCTTCACGCTGTCAGATGCTTCAGCGTCGAGTTGCAGGCTTGCTCGGCATCGGCGAACGTTGTGAAGGGCGAGCCAGCGATCTTGATTGCGCTACGACTTCGATGAAGCGGGCGCCATGACGCCACATAGCCGGGACGTCCGTGAAAGCCGTGGCCTGCGCGGCTCGCATAAGCGATCACGAAGGAGAAGCCATGTCCGCTTGCACTCCACACGTCCAAATGTTCGACGGCGCAGTGGAATCGCAGGATCATCGCCACTCGTAGCCTGCAACTTTCGGCTTAACGCTCTGTCCACCCACCTACTCTGCCCCGGCGTAAGCTCGTCGACGGCCGCTGCTCGTTCTTGCCGATCGCGCGAACCTCTCCCCGGGTCATGAGCCTCGGGCCAGAGCGGCAAGCTCGGTTTCAAGCTTGGGCTTCTGCTTGAAAATGGTGTCGATCAAGGCTTGCGCCGGTTGCTCGGCAGCATCCACGATGGCTGCCTTCTCAGCGCGTGCCGAGGGCGCGAACACGCGTTTAACAACGGTTGGCGAGCCCCTGAGACCGCATTTTGAAACATCCTCGACGCCAGCCTCCTGGGCGTTCCATTTTACAATCGGCGCTCGAGCGGCGCGCAATGCATCTGCCATTGCGCCACGGCGAATCTGATTGGTCGCTTCCATCATGGTGATGAGCGACGGCAGCCTTGCGCGCAGCACCTGGGTGCCGCCCTCGGAGCGCCGCTCCGCTTCGATTGTGCGCGCGGTGAGATCGACAGTCATGATCTTGGCAACATAGGTTAGCTGTTGGACAGCAAGCCGCCTTGCGATACCTGGCCCGACCTGCGCGGTGTCGCCATCGATTGTTTGCTTGCCCGTGAATATGAGGTCAGGCTGGCCATAATCCTTGCCGATCTTGCGGATGGCGGTCGCGAGCGCGTAGGTGGTTGCCAGGGTGTCCGCACCCGCGAAGCAACGGTCGGTCAGCAGCACCGCGCGATCGGCGCCGAAGGTGAGGGCTTTCCGTAGAGTGTCCTCGGCCGAGGGTGGGCCCATTGTAAGGACGGTGATCTCACCACCAAAATTGTCGCGCAGATCGAGCGCAGCTTCGAGCGCGAACAAGTCGTAAGGATTGATGATGGTTGGTACGCCCTGGCGCATGATCGTGTTGGTCACAGGGTGCACGCGGATCTGTGCGGAATCAGGGACCTGCTTGATGCAGACGACATTGTGCATGTGCTTCTCCAGAGACTTTCAAAATCCGGAGAAAGCACAGCAAATGGCGTACCATTTGCGATTTAAGGCATGAGTCCATGAAAACAACGAGTTCTGAGGGCCTGACGTGCTCCAACACGTGCAGACGCATTTCGGACATTCGTCGTCATCGCGACAGCGCTATGGTCGCACCGACACCACACCGCTCATCGCTCAGAAACGCTTGATCTCGATGCCGTATTTCCTCAGCGCGTAGCCAATCTGGCGGGGAGTAACGCCAAGCAGGCGCGCCGCCTTTGCCTGAACCCAACCCGACCGCTCCATGGCCGCGATGACGCGCTCGGGATCGGTCATCTGTCCGGTACTGACGAGGGCGGCGCCGGCTGGACCCAGCCCAGCCTGCGCGTCCCGGACAGGCGGGACAGCGCCGGCGGCCGACCGACCGGCTTCAGCGCTGCTCGGCTTCGGGGCCCCTGCGCAAGTCGGGCGCGCATGCGGCGCCACGTCTTCAGATCCCCCCTTCCACAGCATCGCCGAAAGGCACTGGCCGTGGCAGCAGGCGAAGTCGTCTCTGCAGATCGAAGGTCCTGGGGCGAGGGTCGCTGTCCGCTGCACGCAATTTTCGAGTTCACGGACGTTACCCGGAAACCCGCAATTCATCAAAATGTCCGTCGCACCTTGATCGAATGTCAACGTGCGGCCGTTTTCGCTGTTGAAATTCCTGAGAAACTCGGCGGCAAGCAGCGGAATGTCGCTGCGCCTTTCGCGCAGGGGCGGCAGCAGCAAGGGAACCACGCTCACACGGTAATAGAGGTCAGCGCGGAACCCGTTATTTGCGACCGCTTCCTCCAGGTTTCTGTTCGTGGCTGCAATGACGCGAACGTCGACTTTCATGGTCTGATTGCTGCCGACACGCTCGAATTCCTGCTCCTGCAGGACGCGCAGCAGCTTTGCCTGAAACGAGGGCGAGATCTCGCCGATCTCGTCCAGAAACAGCGTACCCTTGTCGGCCAGCTCAAAGCGCCCCTTGCGCGAACTGAAGGCGCCGGTAAAAGCACCTTTCTCATGGCCGAACAATTCGGACTCCAGAACGGTCTCGGGGAGCGCCGCACAGTTGAGCTTGATGAACGGCCGCTTGGAGCGCGCCGAGAGGGCGTGAATAGCCTTGGCCACCAGCTCCTTCCCGGTACCGGATTCGCCGCGCAGCAGAACCGTGCTATTCGATTTGGCAACCACCGCGATCTTGTCGAGCAGCGCGCGAAGCGCCGGACTATCGCCAATGATGCCTTCCACATTGACCTTCTTGCGCTCGCGAGCGGGTTGCTGGATTTCGGCCAATTGCTTTTGCAATCGATCCTTTTCCGCCATCAGTCGCTCGCGGTCTGTCGCAAAGAGCCGATGCAGCTTCACGGTCTGCCCGACCAGATTGGCGATCATGGTGAGAAGTCTCACGTCGTATTCGAGCCGTATGCTTGAGCTGTCGTCCAGAACACGGTCGATGGTCAGCGCGCCAACTGCTTTCGCGTCGATCCGAATGGGAACGCCGATGAACGACACCCGTGCGTTATCGGTGGCACCGAGCACCTCGAGGTCGGCCGTCGTGAACGCCGAATGGACTGCGATGTCCTCGGCCACGAGCGGCATGTCCGTCGCCACGATCTGATCGATCGCTTTCGGTGGGAGCCGCGTCCGGTACCGCTCGTCGCTGCCTTCGGTCCAGCCGACGCCGACCGTAATGTCTGGCTGGCCATCATGGTCGAAAAGCGAGACGATGCCGTGCCGCATCTGAACAAACGAATGCAGAATATCCACGACGTTGGCCAACGTGAGCTCGAGCCGGCAGGGGGCGGCGAGTATCTTCGAGATTTCGAAGATCCCGACAACGGCGCTTTCGTGCAGCGTTACAATGGGAACAGTTTGGCTCGTCTCCGACACTGAGTCAGGCCTTTCGTGTGCGGAAGCGATGTTCAACATGACGACGTCTCCGTTATTTTCAGCATCCTCCCTACCATCTTGTTTGGATTTTGCGAGTTTGATGCTGCGCCTGATGCTCGTGCGCAATTCAGGTCGCTAGCTAGACATAGCGCTCTTTCATGGCACTGCTATAAACGCATCGTGGTCCTAACGTCCTTGTTATGAGGTCGTCCTGCGTTCACAGTGCGCGGCACGAGTTCCATGGACCTGCATCAACGATTTTCCGACTCCATCTGTAGCCGACCGCGAGCCGTCGGCAACCTTTGAATAACAATTTGGCGCATGCGTCATCTTTTTCCCGATCAGAATGGGATTTTTTCCCGGCCAACCATTGAAATGCGATGCTAGCGGTCTCTTCTGGTGCAGTCCCATGCGAGGAGCGCCGATGTTTTGCAGGGATGCTCATTCCTCACCTGCGACAAAACGCCTGCTCGCGCATGCAATCGACATTGCCCGGAATCTGACGCGGTGTGCTGGTGCGTGCGATTTCGCTCGTAAGAATCGGGAACCTCGCTTTGCAAGGAGGCTGATCGCTGCTTGCAAAGGCAGGCGAACGCGCAAACGCCGGCGATCAGAGTATCGATGTCGGCGGTTGCTCTTAGCTGACGAACAGGACCACGCGGTTCACATCGGGTCCCCGATTCAAGTGGAATCGGCCGAGCGAAGTCTTGACTGAACTCGTCAACGGCGCGCTTGGTGACGTCCGGCGCCGTCGCAGGAATGCTACCAGTGTCGATCGATGCATGCGACCCGCGAGCCATTCTTCGACGTCTAGTGCGGCGAATAATAGCTGCCGATATCTGCCGCGATTGACCTCGATCTTGACACTGGTTGCAGGGTCGCAGCTGGATCGCTCACGTTGAAGCGGCGGATGCGTGCAGAGCGCCATCGGCCAGCCGGCTGCCCGAGACGCGCTCCAGAAAGGCACTCGGGATTGCGCGAAGCCGCGGCCGGAACCAGCGTCTTGCGTCCTCGCTCCGGGATGCTGCCTTCGAAAAGCGTGAGGCCGATGGGCGCCAGTCGTCGGCTCCGGCCCGACTGAATTTCCCACGTTCTTCGCCAGGACCGAGGCACGAACACACACTTTGTTCCCATAGCGCCATCTTTGAGCGCGTTGCAGGATCTGGGCCACTGCAATCAACAACGTAGAAGTTCGAAGCCAAATGTCGTCTCGCGAAGGGGCGCGGACTCAGGACATGGGCTGTGTTTGCTTTCTGACAAAGGGCGGAATTCCAACGGTCGATTGCCCGAGAACCGTCCAGCGCTCGCCCCGGCGACCGATCTTGCCCCGTGACACCTGCCGAACCGCCCCTTGATTCGCCGCGCGCGCTCTCAAAGCCCGAGCTCAGCCCAACGAGCGTTCAGCCACGAGCTTGCGCGAATTCGTGCGACGAGCACGTCGACAGGACTTGATTCGCACGTAGCGTCAAATTGTAGCTTCGGCAAACAGGTCGCCACGGCCTTCAGAAAAGCCGGCGTAGGTCAGTGCCTCGCCGGGGAGCATCGCATGACGCTGCCAATGTACCGACTTTCAAACCAAGGCTTGCGGCTCGATCGTGCTGGGACTGCAAGGGCTGGCTTAGCGACCCGGCTCGGCTGCGCGCAGTCGGCTGAGATTGACAGAGCGATCGCACCGTCGCGAACAAACAGCCAGATCGTTCTTGCGATGCGCTGCATCTTAACCGCCGCTTTTTGGCTCGTGCACCGCCAACGAGCCAAGCGACGCCACGTCAGGTGCACGAAACGGATTTCTCGCTAGACCGTCAAGCACACTCCTAATGGCGACTGCCGTCTGCGCATCAAGAGGGACAAGAATATGGTCGATGCAAAACTGCAAAGTGTGCTCTCTTCTCTGGCGCAGCCGGCTAAGGACCTAGAAGCCCAGTCGCCCGGCCAGCGGGCGCCAGATGCGCGTTACGTGAAACTAAACACCAATGAGAACCCATTTCCACTACCAACAATGGTATGGCGAAGTGCGATCTCGGCGCTCGAGCGTCAGTATCTGTATCCGGAAGACGATAACATCGGCTTGAGGGAGGCTGCCGCCAATGCCTACGGCCTCTCAAAGGACCATGTGATCGCCGGCAACGGATCGTCGGAGCTTCTCGGCCTGATCTACAGGGCCTTTCTTGCGCCGGGCGACAGCGTCGCAATGCTGTCTCCCGGGTTTTCGTTCAATCGTAAGCTAGCTGTGTTGCAGAGCGCTAAATTTCTTGAAGTTTTGTGGAGCGACTCGCATTCGATCCCGATTGATCAGCTGCTCTTCGGTCCGGCAAAGGACGCCAAGTTCATCTTGTTAGCCAACCCCAACAATCCGACTGGGACGTTCGCCCCCATCGCCGACATCGAACGCCTCGTGGCACAATCTGACCGCTTGGTCGTGTTGGATGAAGCCTATGTCGACTTCGCACCTGATAACGGTCTACGGCTCGTCCGCCGCTACCCCAATCTCCTGCTCCTCAGAACGCTTTCAAAGAGCTATGCGGCCGCCGGCATTCGCGTCGGCTTTGGCCTTGGTCATCCAGAGCTTATTGGACGACTGCGGAACATCCAGAACGTCTTCAACATGAATGTCATAGCGCATGCGGTCGGCGTCAGCATCCTTTCACATCGCGCGGCCTACGAAGAGAACCATAGACATATCAGGCACGAGAGAGAACGGGTTGCGGCCGCACTGCGTCAGTTCGGGTTCCGCGTCGCGCCCTCTCATACCAATTTCTTGCTGGCGCGTGTCCCGAACGGACAGGACGGCAGGTGGTGGCACGCCGCACTGGAGAGGGAAGGAGTACTCGTTGCCGTTTTTCCAGATGACGGCCTCGACCACTGCATCCGCATCAGCATTGGCACAAACGAACAAATGGACTCGTTCTTAGCTGCAGTTGCCGCGATCTCAGAACGCCTGAAGCGAGGTGGATAGCCAACCGCGCGTCGATGTCCACTCCCTTCGTTATACCGCTGATGAAACAGGAAGCCGATGATAGCGGCTCGAGCCAAGCAAGGACCCATGCAGGTGACGGCCAAGTAACCGCGCATTGAGTGCTTACCCCTGCGCGTGTGCAGGGCTGAATCGAGATAACGATCTCGTGCGCTCGACGCACGGGCACCCATCGAAGTTCAGACCCGACGGTCGTGAGATGTGGCCATAATAAATGCGGCGCCCTTAAGCCCTCCTGGGGAACGGGCAGGCATTCCGCCCCAACAAGGATCGATGCAAATGACACCTTCGTCAAATCTCACCTGCGGCATTTTCGACCACCTGGACGACGACGGCCGCGATATTGGTCGTCAATACGAAGATCGCCTTATCTTGGCGGAGGCATACGATCGCCTCGGCTTCTATGCGTATCACGTGGCAGAGCATTGCACGCCCCATGGAAGAGGTCCTTCGCCGGGTCTTTTCCTGTCGAGTCTCGCCCAGCGTACGCGGCACCTTCGTCTCGGCCCATTTGTCATGCTGCTCAACTTCTATCATCCGCTCCGCGCTTTTGAGGAGATCTGCATGCTTGATCAATTAAGCGGCGGCAGGCTCGAGCTGGGTCTCGGACGGGGTGGCCTTCCAGTGGAGTTAAGCTGTTTCGGGATTTGCGAGGACGCGGCGCCAAGCCGGTACGAGGAAGCCAATGACATTTTCCTAAAGGCCCTGACGGGCGGAGCCTTGTCGTACCAAGGCCGACATTTCCAGTTGAACGAGGTTCCTCTGACATTAACGACTCACCAACGTCCATCTCCCCCGATATGGGTGACCACCAATCGGCTCGACACGGCAATTTGGGCCGCCGGCAATGGCGCGAACCTCGCCTGCGTGGGTCCCTCCGCCGGTGTTCGCAAAATTTCCGATGCTTACCGCACACATCGAGAGCGCAGCCCCAGCGCCCCTGATCGCGGGCCACTTGTTGGATTGCTGCGTATGGTCGTGATTGGGCGATCCGAGACGGACGCTTATTCGCTGGCTAGATCCGCCTACGAGCAATGGCTGCGGAGCTTCAAATTCCTTTACGAGCTCAATGATATCCCGACGCCACAGGCCTTTCCGCTGACATTCGATGCGGCAATCGAGAGCGAATTGTGCGTCGTCGGAACACCAACGCCCGTCCGACGCCTTCTGCTCAATCAGCTGGAGGAGGCAGGCGCAAATTACCTGCTTTGCCAGCTCGCATTTGGGAATTTACCACTAGATGCATCCCTATACGCCGCAAGAACCATCCAATCCGAGCTGCTAGGCCATCCCTAAGTCGTCATTTGGTACACCAAGCCACCGTGACTCGTTGCCGAGTCTCCAGATGACGGCCTTGACCACTGCATCCGCATCAGCATTGGCATTAGCTGCAGTTTGCGGCGATCTCAGAATGCCTGAAGCGAGGTGGATAGCCAACCGCGCGTCGATACCACTCATTTCGTTATCCCACTGATGGAACGAGAAAACGATGATAGCGGCTCAAGCCATGCATTGACCTATTACAGCTGACGACCAAGTGGCCGCGCATCGAGCGCTTACCCCAGCGTCACGGAGGCGGAACGGAACAACGATCTCGTCGCTCGACCGCACGGCACCTATCAAAGCTCAGACCTGACGCTCGCGAGATGCGGCCAAAACAAATACGGGCCTTAAGTCCCGCCCTGAAAACGAGCAGGCCTTCCCCCTCAGCAAGGATATATTCCAATGACACACCAGCCTTCGTCAAAACTCACCTGCGGCATTTTCGATCACCTGGACGACGACGGCCGCGATATTGGCCATCAATACGAAGATCGGCTCATGTTGGCGGAGGCATACGACCGCCTCGGATTCTATGCGTATCACGTGGCAGAGCACCATTGCACGCCCCATGGAAGAGGCCCTTCACCTAGTCTTTTCCTGTCGAGTCTCGCGCAGCGTACGCGGCACCTCCGTCTTGGCCCATTGGTGATGCTGCTTAACCTCTATCACCCGCTCCGCGCTTTTGAAGAGATCTGCATGCTCGATCAATTGAGCGGCGGCAGGCTCGAGCTGGGTCTCGGGCGGGGCGCTCTGCCGGTCGAGTTGGGCTACTTTGGAATTTGCGAGGATGCGGCGCCAAGCCGATATGAGGAAGCCAACAACATTCTCCAGAAGGCCATGCAGGGTGGAGTTCTGTCCTACCAAGGCCGACATTTCCAGTTGAGTGAGGTTCCTCTGACATTAACGACTCACCAGCGTCCATCTCCCCCCATATGGGTGACTACCAATCGGCCCGAGACGGCCATCTGGGCCGCGGGCAATGGCGCAAACCTCGCCTGCGTTGGGCCCGCCGCCGGCGTCCGCCAAATTACCGATGCCTACCACACCCATCGAGAGCGCAGCCCCAGCGCCCCTGATCGTGGGCCATTTGTTGGATTGCTGCGCATGATCGTGATTGGGCGATCTGAGGCGGACGCTTATTCGCTGGCCAGATCCGCTTACGAGCAATGGCTGCGGAGCTTCAAATTCCTTTACGAGCGCAATGACATCCCGACGCCACAACCCCTTCCGCTGACATTCCATGCGGCAATCGAGAGCGAATTGTGCGTCGTCGGAACGCCGAGCTCCGTTCGAAACGTTCTGCTTCATCAGCTGGAGGAAGCAGGCGCAAATTACCTGCTTTGTCAGCTCGCATTTGGTAATTTGCCGCTAGATGCTTCCCTCTACACCGCGAGGACGATCCAATCCGAGTTGCTCGACCAATCCTGAGTCATCATTCCGCCGTTTCAACAGCAGCTCGCCTTTGCTCGTTCGCGTTTGGTCTATGCGCGGAATCACCCACGACCTCGACCTTCGCCTACTCCACCAGGCGTTGGTCGCGTTGAAACAGGCATCACGACGAATGCGTTCGTCCGCGTTTGCAACGCGCACGTTCAGTCCAATTTCCTCCTCTTGCGCGCGTGATCTCTGAATTGCGCGTATCCTCCGAGGCAGGAACGGCGTCAGCAGTCGCGAACGCCGTTTCCACATCGGGCAGATCGGCCTGGCGGCCGAGGCGTGCATGCAGCGTGATCCGGTCGAGCTCGCCTTCCCACCAGGACACGAACACAACGGCAACGCCATTGCCTATGATATTGGTGAGTGCGCGCACCTCGCTCATGAACTTGTCGATCGAGAACACGATCGCCATCCCTGGCACCAGAGCCGGGTTGACCGCGGACAGGGTCGCTGCCAGCGTGATGAAACCAGCTCCGGTGACGCCGCTCGCCCCTTTTGAGGTCAGCATCGCCACGATCAAAATCGTGAGTTGCTGGTCGAAAGCGAGGTCGAGCCCGAGGGCGCGCGCGATGAACAACGTCGCGAGCGTCATATAGATGTTGGTGCCGTCGAGATTGAAGGAATAGCCGGTCGGCACCACGAGGCCGACCACGGGCTTCGAACAGCCCAGCCGCTCGAGCTTCTCCATCAACTGTGGCAGCGCACTCTCTGAGGACGATGTGCCGAGCACAATCAAGAGCTCGTCTTTGAGATAGGCGATGAACTTGAAGATGGAGAAGCCGACGAACCGCGCGATCAGGCCGAGAACCACGATCACGAATAGCGCGGCGGTCGCGTAGAACAGCGCGATCAATCCGATCAGATTGGCCAGCGCCGCGGGTCCGAACTTGCCAATTGTAAATGCCATGGCGGCGAACGCTCCGATCGGCGCGGCCTTCATAATGATGGCGATCACGCCGAACACGGCCTGCGCGGCGTCGTCGATCGTGCTGCGCAGCCTCTCGCCGCGCTCTCCGAGCGCCATCAGTGAAAAGCCGAGCAGAATCGCAAACAGCAGCACCTGCAGGATGTCACCGCGCGCGAGCGCGCCGACCACGCTGTCTGGAATGATGCTAAGAACAAAGTCGACGAACTTGGTCGCCTTCGCCTGCTCGACATAATTGGCGACTGCGGTCGCATCGGGCTTGGCGGCAAGGCCGCGGCCGATCTGGAACAGATTGCCCATGACGAGACCAATCACGAGCGCGAGGGTGGAGACGATCTCGAAATAGACCAGCGCCTTGATCCCCACCCTGCCGACCTTCTTCGCATCCTGAATATGAGCGATGCCGGAGACCACGGTGCAGAAGATGATCGGCGCGATCACCATCTTGATGAGCTTGATGAAGCCGTCGCCGAGCGCCCTCATCCAGTCAGAGGTGGCAAGCGACGGCCAGCCCCAGCCGACGATGATGCCGAGTAGGATTGCCAACAACACCTGGACGTAGAGGACCTTATACCATGACCGAGAAGCCCGCGCGGTTGGCGCAGCTGCAATGGTTGTCATAACGCTCCTCCCAGGTTTGGCGGCGATCCCGCTTGACGGGTTATCGGAGCAGTTCCGACACCATCCCGCGAGCGAACTTCTGACCAAGGAATCGTAGGCCAGAGCATCTCGATGACGAGCGGGTCTCTCGCTCTTCATCAAAAAGCGCCGATGGCGTTTCCTTTACGACTCGTTCACTGCCGACTTCTGTCTTGGCCAGGCCAAGGATTGGCTTCGAGTTGACTGCGCTTAAGCTCGTTTGGAGCGCTCAGCGACAAGCGCATCATCGTTGTCCGGATCAAGGCGACTGCTTCTTGTCTCCCAAGCCGCAGCGAGCGCCTGATACATATCCGCGATCAGGTCGCTTGCGTCCTCCAAGCCCGCGTGAACCCGAATCAGCGGTCCAGCGAGAGCAAGCGATGGTTCCGCGCGTTTCACTGGGTCAACATGCATCACGAGGCTTTCATATCCGCCCCAGGACCAGCCGATGCCAAAAAGCCGCAGCCTATTGAAGAAAGTCGAAAGCTGCGGCTGCGACATCGGTTTCAGCGCAACGCCAAAGAGGCCGCTCGCCCCCGAAAAGTCTCGCTTCCAAAGCGCATGGCCAGGATCGTCCGGACACGCCGGGTGCAAGATGTGGTCGATGGCTGGATGCGACTGAAGGCTTTGGGCCAGCTTGAGGCCATTGTCCCAATGACGCTTCATGCGGACGGCCAGGGTACGCAGTCCCCGCAGGGCCAAATAGATGTCGTGCGGCCCAGCGATCTCCCCGAAATCATGGGCACTTGATCGCAACGCCGACCACGCCGATTCGTTGGCGGTCGCGACACCAAGCAGCGCGTCTGAATGGCCGACGATATATTTGGTCGCCGCTTGGATCGAGATGTCGACGCCGTGCGCAAACGGCTTGAAATACAGGGGCGTTGCCCATGTGTTATCCATGACCACTAGCGCATCGGCGCGACGGGCGATGGCAGTAAGCGCAGGGACATTTTGCACCTCGAACGTGAGGGACGAAGGTGATTCCAGATAGATGGCCCGGGTCTTCTGGGTGATTTTCGCCGCAAGCCCTGCAGGCTGCGTTGGAGAGAAGTATTGCACCGTGATCTGAAGTCTTGAGAGAACCTCGTCTGCAAATGTCCTGAGAGGTGTATAGACGCCATCGCTGATCAGAGCGTGGTCGCCTGCGCGCAGAACGCCGAGAAGCGAATGCGTGCAGGCAGAGAGCCCCGACGGAAACAGGAGCGAACGATAGCCGCCCTCCAGTTCGCAAACGGCAAGCTCGAGTGCGCGGGACAGAGGCGAGCCAAAGCGGCCGTAGTTCGCCGTCGGATCGCTCTGCCTGCGCGATTCGTATTCCTCCATGGATTCCGAAACAACTGTGGAGCCCCGGTAGACGGGCATGTTGACCATCCCCGAATGTTCGGCGGGCGCACGACCGAGACGAGAAAGCCGGGTCTCGATGTCCAGGTCCTTGCTGTCCTCCAGGTACTTCATTGCTTCTTTCTTCTGAGATTGTGTTCGGCCTGGCCGGGGGGAAGGACACCAGGTGCGGTTCGGATGGGCCTAGTCGATGCGAGTCGTTTTCGTAGGTCGCCTCCTCGCTCTAAATGAAATCGGCTCGCTCCTTCGCACCAGAACCACCTGCGTTGCGTGCGCCTCATCAAGATTGGTTGCACATCAGGACGGCGCAGCATCAAAGCACGCTCCCTTGTAAGATCCGCCAACAGGCCGGCATTCACCGCTCCTACTAAGTCGAGCCAAGTTCTTTAAGCGCCATCGAAGCAAGAGGCGGGCCAAACCTGCTGGGCCCTCGATCGCAACGGCTCATCGTGACTGCGCAGCGACGTGGACGTCGCGCGCGCTTTGTCGCGAACGAAACACATCGTGTTGAGAACCCGCCACCATCGGGCGACTATGTTCGAACTGGCTTTTTCCAGATGATGTTGTGAACGATGTCGACGAGCAGCGCGCGTGCCGCGTTTGATGCCAGTGCAGTCTTGATCGTTTAAACGTTCAGCCCACTCACGGACCGTGACGTGATCCATCATGAGGGACCAGATAGTGGCTGCGTCCGGTTTCCGGGTGACGATCAGAGGAAATGGAACGACATGATAGCGCTCGCTCGATTCTCTGCGATCGTCGCTGCTTCAGTGTGCGCGCCTGTCGTGATCGCTCTGGTTCGAGTGCAACGACGCCACGACTTCATGCCGGAGTTGACGCGTACATCCTTGGGTTCGATACACGGTGGACCTACTGCGTGTTTGTCGGCTTGATCATGATTGATGAGCGCGCAACCTGACGCGGCGTTAGATTCAAGCGCTTCTGGAAGCGAGAATGTTGCGCGACAGCTACAGCAATTCGCGACAGCACTGTTAAGACGCGCGTGGCGCAGGGGACATGTGAAGGAGCGTATTCGAAATGAAGAAGTTGTTGCTTGTGACTGCCAGCATCGTCGGGTTGATCGGGGCAGCGCCCGCATTCGCCGCCGATCTCGCTCAGCAGCCCATCTACACCAAGGCACCGCCGATGCCAGCACCCGTCGCGGCCGCAATCTATGACTGGAGCGGTTTCTATCTTGGTGCCAATGGCGGCTGGGGTTCGACCCATAGCTCCTGGGATTTTGGAGGCGTCACGCCCGAGGGCTCTCACGACGCGAGCGGCGGAACCGTTGGAGGCCAGTTCGGCTATCGCTGGCAGACGGGCCAGGTGGTTTTCGGTGTCGAAGGCCAAGGCAACTGGGCCGATTTCAGCGGCTCCAATGTTAGCGCCGCCTTCCCGACGAACATCAACCAGACCAAGACCGGGTCGTTCGGCCTGCTTACGGGCCAGGTCGGCTACGCCATCAACAACGTGTTGCTCTACGCCAAGGGCGGTGCCGCGGTGACCGGCAATACCTATCAGATCAACACTCTCGCCGGCGCGCCGCTGGCGAGCACCGACAATACCCGCTGGGGCGGCGTGGTCGGGGCGGGCATCGAACTCGGCTTCGCGCCGAATTGGTCGGTCGGCGTCGAGTACGACCATATATTCCGGCACGACGCTAACGTGAACTTCAGCACCCCCGCGGGTGCGGTCGCTAGCGATCGCGTCGGGCAGGATTTCGACCTGCTGACCGCGCGGCTGAACTACAAGTTCTGGGGCCCGGTCGTTCTCAAATACTGACTCCATCGCGTTAGAGCGGCGGATCGAGAGCCCCGGCCCCAGGCCGGGGCTCTTTTTTCAGCTGTTCATTTGCCTCCAACAATGAGCTGCGCGCCTTCTCGTGCAGGCCAGGTGTTGCGCCACGACGTTAAGCTTGCGTGTCGCATCGGTTGAGTGTGTTCAGGTGACCGCCAACGGGAACGGTCTGATGGCGCTGGCGTGGCTGTGGCGGTGCTCCTTGCCGAGCATCTGACGCGGCGTTTTCCGTGTGCGATATTGTGCGCCCGAGCTCATGCGAACGCGCCGCATCGCTCGGCGACGATTGCCTTGACGCGCTCCTCTATGGACTTGGCGCCTTCGCCGTCCC
Source organism: Bradyrhizobium ganzhouense (assembly GCF_049949285.1). Taxonomy (NCBI): domain Bacteria; kingdom Pseudomonadati; phylum Pseudomonadota; class Alphaproteobacteria; order Hyphomicrobiales; family Nitrobacteraceae; genus Bradyrhizobium; species Bradyrhizobium ganzhouense. The sequence goes on along the minus strand of NZ_CP181318.1, from coordinate 1,929,216 downwards.
GCGCCATTGCTGGCAGCGAGATGGCGCCCGCGGCTTTGCGCGTCGCCGCCGTGACGCTCGCCATAGCCTCTTCCGCACGCGCGATGGAAAGCTGGATCGTGCGGGCGAGCGTCAGAAAATCACGCGGGGTGAGCCGTTCGTCCTCCCCGTTCAGCTTTAGCGCCATGCGATCGCTGGCGAGGCCGGGAAAGACCCGCGTGGTGACAGCATCATAGAGCGGCGCGAACCGGACGCTTTCAAATTGCCGCGCGCCCGGCGCGGCGACACTCAGCAGCGCCAGGTTTTTGAGGTGCATGTCCCCGTCGGCTATCAACCACGCGAACAGTGCGCGCCGGAATAGAATATCGAGATCGTCGGCGGGATCGGTGGACAGCGGTCGAAGCCCGCGCGCCACACGCTCGATGGTGCCGTCGTACCTGGCCGACGCGGGCAAGTCGAGCACCGAGCAAAAGTCCTCGAGCGCAAGGCGGCGCTTGTCAGCCTTATCTCGCCTGATGTCGAACCGCTCGACGACCAGCGCAGGCGCCATGCGGTCGGGCATGCCGACGAGCGCCGCGTCGGGAACGACAAACCCCGCTGCGCGACCGAGTTCCAGGCACATCCATTCGACGATTGGCAGCGCCTCGAAGCCGGCCGTCCCGGCGGGCTTGAGGATGTGAGTGAACGGCGCGTCGATCGCCGCGATCAGCGCGCCGTCGGACGTCAGGCACATCGGCGCCTTGATCTGCACGCCGGACAGACGAGGCGTTTCCGCGCGCTCAAATAGTTGCGCGAGATTCTCCTCGAAGCTCTGCTCCAGCTCACCCCTCGACGGGCCGACATAGCGTCCTATGAACTGCCCGCGCTTGGCAAACTTCGCGAGCGGCGCCTGCAGGACGTCGAGCGGCAGAGCGTCTAGCTCCTTCTTGGTGGCAACGACCGCGATGTTCGACGTGAACCGCTTGCCGCGCCGAATGGCGTCGCGATTATCGCGCTCGTGAAGAACCTGGGCGAGCCAGCCTTCCGGCAAGAGGGACTCCACAAAGGCTGGCAGCCTGCCGGGCGCCGTCTGGCGGACGAGCGGCGTCGCCGTATTTGCCGCAGCCTTCCAGCGCCATTCGAAGCCGTCATGCGTCAGGCGGCCGAGGGGCTCGCCATGCCAGGCCACGATCCGCTCAAGCGCCGCCTTGTTCGCAGCGGCCTTGCCGAGCGCCGGGCATGTCGTCAGGTAGCGCTCGGCGCCCTCGCCCTCGCGATACCATCCGTTCTCGCGAGCCAAAGCCCAGAGCGCGTCCGCCGCCGCTCGTGGTGATCCAAACTCCTCGACCAGCTGCGCGGCCATGTCCGCGCGAAGCTCGTCGGTGATCGCGCTGGCGTGCTCGCTTCGGAGGCGGAAAGCTTCCAGGAACCGCTGGCGCGGCGACGACACCTCGATCCTGATCTCGCCCTGATCGTCGCCTACGATCGCAGGCGCTGTCGACGGATGTGCCGGCGCCTCGTTCTGGACGATTTCGAGAGTGCGAATCCTGGTGTGCTGATTGCGACGTCCGCTGAGGAAAAGCCGACCGTCAGAGGTTGGCCGCAGGAGTGCAGCCGAGGCGGACGAGAGATAAGCGGCCGGGTAGAGATAATGTGCGATGCGCACGGCGTGGGCCAAGACCGCCGTGTCGACATCGGCATTGGCTTGGGCATAGACCCCGCGGACGAGCTGAATGAGCACGCCTGGACATGGGCGCGTCGCCTGTCGATGGTCTCACCGACCAGGAGGATCGTCACAGACTTGCCCGCATTTCGGATGCGCGAAAGTCGCCCAAATCGAGCCAGTTTGTCAAGGACGATTACGCATTTCAGATGCGCGAAAGTCAGGGCCGCTCCGAACCGGTCGGTTCAGGCGAGCAGCCGTATTCGATCGGCCTCAAGCCGCGCCAGTCGATCCTGCAGACTCGTCCTGCGCCAGCGCGATCAGCGGCAACATCTGCGGCGTGATCGCCGCACTCTGTTCGGTGATCAGGTTGGCCGGGACCGCCACTTCCTGATGACTGCCCAGGCTTGCCGCCAGATCGGCCAGCACGGGCCTTGCGAACAGGGTGCGCACCTCCACCCCCAGCGACAGCTGCCGCAGACGCGCCATCAGCTGCACCGCCAGCAGCGAGTGGCCGCCGAGCTCGAAGAAGTGGTCGTGGCGTCCGACCCGCTCGAGGCCGAGCAGCTCGGCCCAGATCTGCGCGAGCGCGGTCTCGATCTCGCCCTGCGGGGCTGCGTAGCTGGCCCGCGCAAAGGCCGCATCGTCCGGAGCCGGCAGCGCGGTGCGGTCCAGCTTGCCGTTCGGCGTCAGCGGCAGCGCCGCCAGCCGCACCAGCGCCGACGGCACCATGTAGTCCGGCAGCCGCGCACTGAGGTGCCGGCGCAGCGTCGCGGCCAGATCGGCCAGATCGGCGTCGGTCGCATGCTCTGCCGCAACGACATAGCCAACCAGGCGCGGCTCGCCGCGACCATCGTGTTGCGCCACCACCACCGCCTCGCGCACCAGCGGGTGCTCGGCGAGCCGTGCCGCGATCTCGCCCGGCTCGATCCGGAAGCCGCGGATCTTGACCTGATCGTCGTTGCGGCCCAGGAACTCCAGATTGCCGTCCGGCAAGTAGCGGGCGAGATCGCCGGTCTTGTACAACCGGTCGCCGGCCTCGCCGCTGAACGGATCGGCCACGAACCGCTCCGCGGTCAGCTCGGGCCGGTTCAGATAGCCGCGGGCAACGCCGGCGCCGCCGATATGGATCTCCCCCACCGCCCCGAACGGAACGGGCGCGCCATCAGCGTCCAGCAGGTAGATCCGCGTGTTGGCGATCGGCCGGCCGATCGGCAGCCGACCGGCTGTCTCGTCGATCGCGGTGATCTCGCAGACCGTCGCAAAGGTCGATGTCTCGGTTGCGCCATAGCAGTGCAATAGACGTTGCGGCCTACACTGGCGCAACACCCGTGCGACCACCGCCACATCGACTGCACCGCCGCCAACCAATAGCAATCGCAAACTCGCCAGCACCGGCGCCAAATGATCGGCGCTCCGGTTGAACAGTCCGGCTGTCAAATGCAGCACGGTGACGCTGTTCTGCTGAACCAGCCCGCACAGGATATCCGGCTGCAGAACGGCAGTGTGTGGAACAACAATCAGGCGCCCACCGTGGAGCAGTGGCGCCCAGACTTCCAGCGTACTGATGCTAAAGGCGGGATTGCCCACCCACGCTACCCGATCACTCCAGCTAAACTCCGCATATCCATTGTTGATCACAAGCCGGTTGACGGCACGATGAGGAACAGCAACCGCCTTGGGAACGCCAGTCGACCCCGACGTGTACATCACGTAGGCGGTGGCCTCGGCGGCCAATGTCAAGCCTGGATCGGCATCACATCCCTCTCCAGCGATGATTGGCTCAATGGCCTGAACAGGAATGGCAGCCTCGACCTCGCCGTCACTGTCGGTTGCCGTGAGCACCAGGCGCACAGCACAGTCAATCATCATCCAGCTCTGTCGCGCGGATGGAAGCCCCCGATCGATCGGTACGTAGACCGCGCCTGCCTTCAGAATGGCCAGCTGCGCCACGACAAGGGCGATGGAGCGATCCAACACGGTCGCGACGCGATCCCCCGGCTTGAGTCCAAGCCCAATGAGATGATGCGCCAGCCGGTTCGCCCGGCTGTTGAGCTCGCCATAACTTAAGTCTGTCTCCGCATCGACCACCGCTACCGCATGCGGCACTTTCCAGACCTCGGTCTCGAACAGCTCATGGATGCACTTATGCGACGGATAGGGCTCAGCCGTTCGGTTTAGTTCCTCCAAGAGGTAGGTGCGCTCTTCACCTGACAACAGCGCAAGCCGTCCCAGCGGCTGCTCTGTATCGGCCATCACGGCGTGCAAGAGATTGTTCAGATGCGTCGTCATCCGCTCGATTTGCGTGGATGGCAGCCGACTTGCATCAAAGTGCCATCGAAAGCTTCCATCGAGCACGCGGATTTCCAACGTCAGCAAATCACCACATGGAGCCGCGTCCGAACTCGGGCGCGACGCCAGATCACCAGCAGCGGAAGAGCCGATGTCGCTGATGGTGATGCCAATCGGCCAGGGTCGGCAGGACCGTACCATCCCGATCTCCCGCAAGGTCGGGCAGCGCGCGATCAGGTCCAAGGCAAAACTATCGTGCGCTCTCAGAACGGCGCATTCGGCCGCTACGACCCTGTGCACCTGCGCAAAGTCATGAGCAAGATCAATGGCCACCTCCATTGGCACGACGGAGGCGACCAGCGCCTCACCCGCCTTCAGGCCCGCTTGCGGCCGCTTAGGTGCGGGCTCCCAGCCGAGTTGAAGCTGAGATTCACCCGTGATGCGGGCAAGATAGATCAGGAAAGCCGCTAGTACGCACTCCGTGCGATCGATCGGCAGCAATTCGACCAACGCATCAGGGTTCAGCCAAGCGCTCGACTGCCGTCGGGGCGACACCTCTTGTGACGACGACACAAAGGGAAGCTGCAATGACTTGAACCGCTCAAGCCGCTGTCGCCAAAAGCTCTCCCGAGGCGCCAACATTTCATGGGCAACAGTCATGCGGGCGCAGCTCGTCGTCGCTTAGAAATAGCATTGCGAAAACTCCGGCTAGCGCACCTTCACGCCGACAACGTAGCGGTCCTCGCGTTTGGCTTTGATCGAAAGACTGAACGGCAACGTAGGGTCATCGAGGATTGATCCTGAGGAAAACGGCGCTTCGAACAATTCCCCGTAGTTGAAGTTCGCCGTCGTTTTAGCCGGCACGATGCTCACCGGGCTCTGTCCAGTCGGGATGACGGCATCAACGCTATAGACAAGGACACCGTCGCCGGTGGTTGTGCCATCGTGGCCTCGAATCGGCTGAGCAAGTTCGATCGCGTACACTTTCGATGGATTCGACGCACCGTCGGCTGGTACCACAATCATCGAGGTTCCTGTGCTGCCTGGCAATGGTGTGAGGACAGTCTCACACTCACCGTGCGCCAGGTACGCCTTGCGCTCGTCTGCAAGCCAGCCAAGTTTGTGGCGATGCCAGCCGATCAGCGAAGTCCCCCGAAAGATATCGCCCATGATGTCCCAGGAGCCGATCGTAAATCGCGGTGGCTCGAAGTTATAGAGATCAGGCAACCCGAGGGTGTGGCACACCTCATGACACAGGTTCATGTGGTTGTTGGTATAGCTGTCCTTGCCGAAGGTCACGCCCCAACGAACCGGCCCCGTTGGAGTCACAGGTGCATTGATCGGCGTGGCGATAAAAGTTGGTGAAATAGCAATCCCGTCGGTCTTCGCGCCAACGACAAGCAACAGGGGGTGGGTTCGGACATCGAGTTCTGGGAAAAGTGCTGCGGCGTCTGAGATATAGTCCTTCTGCTGCTGGAAGGTAAAAGGTTTGTTGGCGCCGGTGTAGCTGGTGGAGGGCTTCGGCATGCGTCGCCAGCCAGGAATTCTGGCAATCTCGAAAGTGAGGCGCCCGTACGACTGGTCCCTAAACCATTTCTCGGCCCTACCGTGTCCGGTGAGAAGATCGGCTATCCCTTCCGTGCCGCCGACATCGCCGGGTGCGTCAGCGAAGTCCACAAACACCATCATGGCTCTCAGCGCCCCAATAGCTGGGTGGCTTCGAGGGTCCGTCTCACCTTCGCTCAAATAGGTATTCCACTTTCGGTCAAGAACCGGGATTCGGTCCGGCCCGGCGAATCGCGCCGGGCCTCCGGACATCACCGGAAGCCACGCTGAAACTCCAAGGGCTAACACATTACGACGCGTGATCTCTGACATGCTTGTCTCGAAGTCGCCTCCAGTCCGGGCCTGACATTGCCCAGACTTCATTTTGAACCTGTCGAAGGGCAGAGCGTCATCATGAGCACGCTGTTCTGTGCAGCGCGGACGCGAGATTTGTCCGATCTCTCGCGATGAAGCTGCAACAAGCTGAGTGCTTGCGCGAGCAGAGATTATAGAAGTGAACCGAGCTCACGCTCCTCCCAATTATGGTAGGGAGCTGCGATCCGGCTTCCGATATTCTTCCATTTGGACCGATAAAACTTCTCATAACCGAAACCGCCGCAGCGGGTGGAGAATGACGGGTCGGTTCGAAGAATCGCGAGACGCTCTCGGAGCCGCCGTGGGACTTCGCCCAGGCGAGCGGAAGCAAGATGAGAGGTAAAAACCGGAGGGCGATCATGAATACACTGCTGGCAGGTCACGTGCGCGCGGGGGCATCTGATGTCCTGCTGAGCGGTCTGGATGCGAGCGAGGTCAAGCCACTACAAAATGGCAGCAATGACCTTACTTCGAGCGGTTGCGAAGGGAAGATCGCGGCGACTATTGTAGAGATCGTGTCTACGGTCCGATTGGTCCATGACACCGTCATGAGCTGGAGCTCTTAGCGCATCCGGCTCCTCGGCATATAGAGAGACCTAGGCGGAGGGCGAAGCTGAGTGGAACGACTATTGCAGTGGGCGTTATGTCGAGAAGATGCTCGCAGCCCGCCTCGACCCCGCCCCAGCATCTTGGAAAGCGTCCTTCTGCGCAGCTTGTCGCTACGGATTGGCCATCGCTCTACGTCTTCACCCCGCCTCAATGTGCAGGGTCAGCATCAATGCGACAAGCTACAGGCCTCGCGGAGGGAGAATGACTGGCTCATCTTTCAAGGAATTGGGGTTAGGCAGAACGCAAAGCACCGTGAGGTTCATAGATCGGCCAACATCTGCAATAAGAGAGTACCGGTCGAGGCAAGAGCCTCGGGCTTACGTGCAAATTGAACTGTGGAGACGTGAGGTTGCGAACAGATTTTTCGCGTATCAATCAAGATAAAGCTGTCTTCGATGACATCTATGCTTCGGATGATCCAAGAGCGTATTTCTCTGTCCTGGGAGGCTTGGATTACATGATCCCGGATGTGGCTGAGCCGATCGTGCGTCAGATTCTGGCAGCGAAAGCTTCGGCAACCAGCGTTAAGCCGATCGTGCTTGATGTCGGCTGTTCATATGGCATCAACGCGGCGGTGCATCGGTTTCCACTGACATTCGGCGGCTTGCGTCACCGCTATGCCCGACGCGAGATGAGGGCGATCAGTTCCGAAACACTGGTGCGTCTCGATCGCAATTTCTATTCGGCTTGGCCTGACGTTGGACTTGCGCGATTTATCGGTCTCGATGTATCAGCACCGGCCGTCAGTTATGCAACGGGCGTTGGTCTCCTTGAGCAAGGTATTGTCGCCGACCTTGAAAAGGAACCGCTTTCGACCGAGAGCGCGCGTATTCTCCGCTCCATCGATATCATCATGTCAACGGGCTGCATCGGCTACGTCACCGAGAAGACGTTCAGCAAAATTCTCGATGCGACAGAGAAACGTCCATGGATCATCTCTTTCGTGCTGCGGATGTTTCCTTTTGATTCTTTGGCTACGACGTTCGCGAAGCGTGGTCTTGTGACGGAACGTCTTGCTGGCGCGACATTTATTCAACGTCGATTTCGCGATGCTGAGGAATTTGAAAGGACTTTGGCCACGTTGGCAGCTCTTGGCATCGATGCGACCGGACTGGAATCGGAAGGTCTGTTCCACGCCGATCTGATCTTGTCCCGCCCTGAATCGGATGCACGCGCCGCTCCCCTGGAAGACATTGTCACCGTCGCCAGCGGTCGAGGTCGGCCAATCGGGCCGCGTTACGTTCACGTTGGAGGTGACGAAGGCTTGCAGATCGCACTCGAGCCTTAACGTTCGTGTTTGCGAGGATAGCCGCGCGTGCGCCCCCGGAACGGCGCACCGAAGTGGATCATGCTCCCGTCCTTTCGAGGTGGAGCATGATGAGGCTTGACTGCACGGCTGCGACAAGCGTTTCCGCCATGCACGGTGGTACCGGGTCCAGGCGATAGGCGCGCATCGAGCAGCGCGAGGAGATTGGCCTGCACCCTGTTCGGGCCTCGCTGTGATTCCCAGGCAGCATTTTGCCATTGAGGCGTATGGCGCGCCCCAAGACGCCTTCATTCGCCCGGCGCCTGCAAGGGCGCTCTCGCTCTGCATATCCCATGAGCTCGCGGCAACGGCAAATGCGGACCGCCTCGAGCATTGGGCAGGTACTTTGTTCGGCACAGACCCTTCTGGCAGCGTGACGGTCTCGACCTATTCTCGCGAGCGGCTCTCAAGGGGCTTGAATCGCACGTAACGTGAGTTTGTATCATCATACGGGTAAGGCGTCGGACCAGGTCCGACCGTCGGTCACTTCCTGGCGCATGATGAGAATAGTGAACCTCACAGACTCTCGAACCTGCATCGCGACACTCTGTTCTGATGCCCGTGCACTTCCCACACGGCCAAGGGGGCACCACGCGCGGACCGCCGGTCGAGCGGCCGCTCGGGTGAACCGGGGACCTGAAATCGGAGCGCGGCATTCTCGCATCGCGGCGGGGCTTGAACGCAAGCTCGCCCATCGCACGATTTCCGATGCGAGGACGCAACATCGGCAGCACGCCAACCGCTCCTGCAGCTGAGAGCGACGTCGGCGTCTCTTCCGCGCTGGCGTCGTTTCCAACAGCATGAACAATATCGCAGATCACACCGACAGAGGATAGCCATTGAACCACAAGCAGCGAACCACCGGGTCGTCGCGCCCCAGAGCGCATCGCTCTACGATTGTTCTTTTTGGCGTTGCGATGACGACAGCTTTGTGCTGCGGAAGTGCAGGTGCGCGAGATCGGCCGGTCCCAGCGGAGGCGCGACAGGCGTGCACACCGGACGCGTTTCGCCTCTGCGGCGCCCACATACCTGATGAGGACGCCGTCGCGGCCTGTCTCAAAGCCAATATCCACCGCTTGAGCGTGCCATGTCGCCAAATCATCTCAGTTCGGGATGCTGCCACAGGAAATGGCGGCCCGAGATGAGGTATGCGCGACCAGCTGGTTTCGCTTGATCGTATTCGTGCCGCGGCACGAGTGCGTGCCGCCGCCTTAGACCGACCGATCAACGGTTGTGATACGTGACGCGGGGCTGACAGGACGATCGTCGCGTCCAAGCGCAACGTCTGTCGTCGAGCACACCATGCAGCAGAAGGTACGGACATGCGCGAACTGCCTTTTGATACCGTTCTGATCGCCAACAGGGGGGAGATCGCGGTTCGTATCATCAAGACCCTTCGCAAGCTGGGGCTTCGTTCTGCGATCGTCTACCACGACATTGATGCCGGCACGCTTGCCGTCTCCATGGCCGATGCAGCCATCGCGATCGGAGGACGCACGCCGATTGCGGCCTATCTCGACATCCCGCAGATTATCGCCGCCGCCCGAAAAGCGAACGCTGGTGCACTGCATCCAGGTTATGGATTTCTGTCGGAGAACGCGGAGTTCGCCAGGGCCGTTACGAGCGCCGGCATCACGTTCATCGGACCTGCCCCCGAAAGCATCGAACTGATGGGCGACAAAATCCGGGCTCGGAACTTCGTACAGCGGCACGGGTTTCCAGTCGCTCCTTGCACCATCGAGGAAGAGGATCCAACGGCCTTCGTGCGCAGAGCCCGGGCCCTGGGAGCCCCTTTGGTCGTAAAGCCTTCCGCGGCCGGTGGCGGCAAGGGCATGCAGATTGTGCGCGACACCGGCGCCCTGGAGGATGCAATTGCGCAGGCGCGCAGCGAGGCGCAGCGCTACTTCGCAGATGGGCGGCTTTATGTCGAACGATATATCGAAAGCGCGCGTCATATCGAAGTCCAGGTGCTCGGCGACGCCTTCGGAAACGTTACTCATCTGTTCGAGCGGGAGTGCTCGATCCAGCGTCGGTTTCAGAAGGTCATCGAAGAGGCGCCCGCGCCGGGGCTGTCGTCGGAGTTGCGTCAACGGATCTGCGATGCCGCCGTCGGCATCGCCCGCGCAGCCAACTATCACAGTGCAGGCACTGTCGAATTTATCCTTGGCGGAGGAGAGTTCCATTTTCTCGAAATGAACACACGTTTGCAAGTTGAGCATCCCGTGACCGAGATGATCACCGGCGTTGATCTTGTTGCTGAACAGATCCACATCGCTGCGGGCCGTCCACTCAGATTGGCACAGTCCGACATTGTGCCGAGCGGACACGCGATCGAAGCCAGGTTGTGTGCCGAAGCGCCGGAGCGCGGATACGCGCCAACAACAGGTAAGGTCCTTGTGCTCGACTACCCCGACGGCGACGGTATACGCATCGACAGCGGCCTTTCGCGAGGTCAGAAGATCACGACAGCATTCGACCCCCTGCTCGCCAAGATCATCGTGCATTCGCCCTCCCGTATCGAGACTGCGCAAAAGGCGCATCGCGCGATGCGGGACTTGGTGCTTCTCGGCTGCGCAACCAACGCAAGCTTCCTTGCCCGAATCCTCGCGGACGACGGATTTCTGCATGGACACATTCACACGGGTTATCTTGAGGAACATCCGCATATCGCCGCAGGCGAGCCCCGGGCCGACTTGTCGGCCTTTCTGGCAGCAGGCGCTCTCCTGACCGGACCGGTCCGCGAATCGGCAGATGCCGTGTCCGACCTTCACGCGGCGCTGGGCAGTTGGAGAAACTAACGTGAATCACTCTTTTGAGGTCGATGGCGTCGAATACCAGCTATGGCTGTCACGATGCCGAGAGGACTACCGTCTCTGCTTGCATGACAGGGTGATTGCCCCGGTCGCGTTCTCCCATCGCGGTGACGGCTTCGGTGTCGTTCTTATTGCGGGTGAAAGCCAGCCCGTCAGGTTCGCCATTGATGGCGAAACCATTCACGTGCACATGAGTGGCGAAACGCGCAGTTTGCATTACCGCGACCCATTGCGAACGCTTGCTACGTCGAAGCAGGAGATAAGCCAAGCGGTCGCTCGCGCGCCAATGCCGGGCGTCGTCATTAGCGCTCGGGTTTCGCCTGGTCAGGCCGTTTTTGCCGGGACGGCCCTGATGACGATCGAGAGCATGAAGTTGGAGACCGTCATACGTTCTCCGCAAGATGGCATTGTCGAGCGTATTCACGTCAAGGAGGGCGAGAGCTTTGAGCAGGATGCTGTACTGGTTACGCTCCTCAAGGAGCGGACCTAAAATGCAGCAGCTCTCGTCTCTGGTGGATGTCAATTCGGAAGACTATCGGCTCAACGAACTTCATAACAGGCGACTTGCAAAAGAATTGGAGGAGCGCCAGCATGCCGCCCGCTTCGCGCGTCCGGTACGGGATCTTGAGCGTCTCAAGCGGCAAAACAAGCTGTTTGCGCGTGATCGGATCGAGGCTTTGCTTGACCCGGAAACCCCGTTCCTCGAGCTTTCGACGCTGGCGGCTAACAAAGCCTATGATGGTGAGGTGCCCGGCGCCGCTCAGGTCGTTGGGATCGGCATTGTCGCGGGTCGAGAGGTCGTTATCCACGCAGATGACCCTAGCGTCAAAGGCGGGGCGTGGTATCCGCTATCGGTCAAGAAGATCGTGCGGGCCTTGGACATCGCGATCGAGAATCGCCTGCCGGTCGTTCATTTGTGCGACTGTGCCGGCGGGTTCTTGCCCTTACAGGCGGAGTTCTTTGCTGATCGCTATCACGCGGGTCGAATCCTCCGCAATCAGTCCATTCTCTCAAAGATGGGAGTACCGCAGGTCGGTATAGCCATGGGCCATTGCAGCGCCGGCGGCGCATACGTCCCGGCGCTTAGCGACTACAACATCATTGTTGAGGGCACCGGAGCGATATTTCTGGGCGGTCCTCCGGTCGTCAAAGCTGCCACCGGTGCAGAGATTTCCGCCGAAGAACTCGGCGGCGCTCACTTGCATACCAGCGTATCGGGGACGAGCGACTATCTTGCAAGTTCGGAGCTGCATGCGATTGCAATTGCCCGAGATATCGTCGCTCGCTTCAGTGACCCTGTAAAAGCCCCGGTCAACCGGGCCGCTCCGGAGCCGCCCGCCTATAGTGCATCCGAACTGTACGGTATTCTTCCGAGGGATCCCCGAACGCAGTTCGACATGCGGGAGATCATCGCCCGTCTGGTTGATGGCAGCCGGTTCCACGAGTATAAGTCAAATTATGGCGAGACTCTTGTGTGTGGCTTCGCGCGTCTGCATGGCTATCAGGTTGGTATTCTCGCAAACAACGGTGTGCTCTTGAGCGAAAGCGCACTGAAAGGCGCTCACTTCATCCAACTGTGCGACAAGTCGCGAACACCTCTGCTCTTTTTGCAGAATACGACCGGCTTTATGGTGGGCCGCGACTACGAACGGCGTGGCATAACCAAGGACGGCGCCAAGCTGATCATGGCCGTCTCCGGCGCGTCGGTGCCGAAATTCACAATCGTCTGTAACGCCTCCCACGGAGCTGGAACCTACGCGATGGCCGGACGGGCTTTCGATCCGCGTTTTGTGTTCACTTGGCCGCAGTCTCAGATTTCGGCGATGGGCGCCGAGCAGGCAGCGGGCGTGCTCACACATGTCAAGGCAAGACAGCTGGCCCGTCACGATGGGCACCTCTCCACGGAGGAGTTGGCAGCCATTCGCCAGCCGATCGTGGAAGAATATCGGGAGCGGTCGAGCGCGTATTATGCGACATCCGAGTTGTGGGATGACGGCATTCTTGATCCGATCGATACCAGGAACGCGCTTGCAATCGTTCTGAGTGCCTCGCTCAACAGCCCAATCACCTCGCCGCATTACGGCGTATTCCGAATGTGACGGTGACAGCGAAGGCCGTGCACGGGGCGAGATGCCCCTGCTCCGGATGTCCGTCATCATAAGGGTCTTGCCTCGAACGGCGCTGGGTAAGGTCGAGCATTTTATCCTGAAAGCAATTCAAGCGGGATCACGCCCTAGGTGAACAGAAGTTGGGTTAAGCATTCTATCTTCGGCCTCCGTTGCCCTGCCTATATGGATCGGTTGCGAGCCCGTGAGACGGCAGGCAAAGGCGCCGCGCCCCGATGAAATTGGCGAAACGCCTCTGCCGCGGACAGGTTAAGAAAGCTGATCGTTGTCTGTGCGTCTGCTGGTGGAGTGAGGCACGAAAACCGCGCCGTCAGGCGAGTCTCGATATCGCGCTTCTTCGGACCAAGGAGATCAGCAGCCACAGCACCGCGCCATGCATCGTAAAGTCTCCTGCGCGTTCGAATTCGGTTAGCCTTTCACGGCGCCGATACAGCTGAAGTCCGTATCGAGCTGAATCATCCGAAGGCGCTTGTATCGCACGTGACGTCAGGTTGTACGCTGCCAATTCGAGCAGGCGATGTCCTTCGCCCGATAGGTTTTACACGAGCGTGAAAGAGGCCTCTGTGGATATGCTTGATGTCATTGGCATCGGGATCGGCCCGTTCAACCTCAGCCTGGCGGCACTGATTGAACCTACCCCGCTACGCGCGCTATTTTTAGAGAAACGCGAGGGATTTTGTTGGCATCCGGGACTGGCGCTGCCGAACAGCCGGCTACAAGTGTCGCCGCTTAAGGATTGCGTGACCCTGGTGGACCCTACCAGCCCCTATTCTTTCCTCAACTACCTAGCACTGCACGGGCGGCTCTACAGCTTCGTCAACAGACGCGACGCCTCAACCTCACGGCGGGAATTTACCGACTATTACCAGTGGGTCGCACGACGGCTCAAGACGCTCCGCTTTGGCGAAGAGGTGGTCGACGTTGCACCCTTCAGGGACGGCTACCGCGTCAACACCAGCACAACCACATACCTTGCGCGCGCTGTGGTGATAGGAGTTGGCGTAGAGCCGAAGATTCCCGCGTGTGCTAGGCCCTTGATCGGCAACGCCGTCTATCATGCGGCCGACTATCTCGAGCGGGATCCACCTTACGTCGGCGAGCATGTGCTCGTGGTGGGAGGTGGTCAGAGCGGCGCTGAGATTGTTGAGCACATGCTTAGTCGTCCCGTAGCGGCCCGGATTACCTGGGTGACGTCGCGGACAAACCTGTTCGCAATGGACGACAACAGTTTCGTAAACGAGGCTTACATGCCGGGGTACAGCCGGCGTTTTCACGCTCTCCCGCTCCAGCAACGTCGTGCCATCGTGGAGCACGAGAAGCTGACGAGCGACGGCATTTCCGTCGAGTTGTGCAATCGCCTCTATGACATGTTGTACGAACGCGGCGTGGCAGGCACGCTGGATGACAGTTTTCGTTTGTTGTCCAACGTTGTCCTAAAGGACATCACGTCCCACAACAAACGTTGGCAAGTCGATCTGAATGGGATTGCGACGCAGCGAAATCACAGCATCCTGGTTGATCGCATAGTGCTCGCCACAGGCTTCCAGCCGCGCACCCCGCCCTTCTTGCAAACGCTCCTCCGCGGCGCGCGCATGGAGGATAGCCTGCCTGTCGTCGGCCCGGACTACGCGGTCCGGTTCGATCAGCACATGCCAGGGCCGGTATATTTACAGAACCAAAGCCGCCTGCAGCATGGGCTGCAGAGCGTCAATTTATCGCTGGTCGCATACCGCAGCAGCCTCATCATCAATAGCCTGCTCGGACAACCGTTCTATCTGGATACGTCAGATCGGCAGATCCTGGACGGTTATGACACTTCAGACATGCCCGAATCAGGCAGTCGGGATGCGATGCCGTCCACGCAACACATGGCCGCAATCACATGAGCCAAGCATCGTTCTCCCCCCTCCACAACCGTCGTGTTGATGCCCCCGCTGCGGACCAGCTATCTGTCAGGCTACACCACCGCGCCTTTGGACCATTTCTGGTCGCGTCGATTGTTATTGCTGCAGCTTACGGCACGAGCTTCCTATTGCCGGACTACATGCAGGCGCTCGGTAAGAGCAGTGAAACCGCAGGCTTGCTGATCTCCAGCGCCATGGTTGTGACGATCGTGTGCTGCTGCTCGGCAGGCTGGGTCGCGCAGCGTATCGGCATAATGCCGACGGTGGCCGCCGCCTCGATCGCCATGGCGCTAGCCATGCTGCTCATTGCCGGCGCAGTCCTCGATGAGCGAGCAGCTTATGCTGGCAGCATGCTGATGGGCGCGGGATGGTCGGTGTCCTTCATCTTGTCGCCGTTGCAGATCATTCGCCATCTACGGCCCGCCGCACGTATCCAATATTTAACCATTTTGTCCGGCTCTCAAATGGCCGGGCTCGGTTTAGCCGCTCCACTCGGTCACTTCTTGGCAAACGTCACCGGCTCTTTGGCCATGGTCTATGTCCTGTTCGCGATAGCATGCGTCATCGCGACCATCTGCGTAGAAGTCGCACGACGTGCCATGTTGGGCCTGTCCGCAGTGCCGATGCCGCATATCGAAATCACGGTAACTGCAACCGTAGCGCTCGTTCGAAAATCCACGGCTGCCCCCATTGCTATGATTGCGATTGCCGCCTGCACTTTTTCGGGACTGTCGATGTATCAGAGTGCCTATGCCGCATCACGTCACCTGAATTCCGATTTGTTCTTTTTGATATTTACCGCCTCTAGCGTAGCGCTGCGCTTCTCGCTCGCCCACGTGATGGGCCGCCTGCCCGTACACCGACTTGCGTTCATGCTCTTCGGAGCTACTGGTGCGTCACTGGTACTATTCATTGTCAATACCGGCAGCACCCCGCTCTATATCGTGGCCACGGCAATTTTCGCGACAGGCTATGGGCTCACCTACTCCACCCTGAACGGAATGGCCGTCAATCTTGCTGGCGACCACGGGGTGTCCGTGCCCGTCACCTCACAAATCTTCACGCTGGCATATTTCCTCGGATTGTTCGGCTTTCCGTTGCTCGGCGGGCAGTTGATCCGCGGATTTGGTCCCGACGCGATGTTGCTGACGCTACTGGGCGCGACGGCCTTGAATGCGCTGCTGGTAGCTGCGCTTGGAGTGAAGGCTACAACTGGTGACCTGTAATTTTTGGAGAGGAGCTCGCCTATGCTGACCGAGTCGCAAAAAGTGAAATGGCAACAGGACGGATATCTCCGGCTCGAAGGCTTCTTCGATCCAGCCGCTCGCGACGGGATGTCCAATTTCGTGGACGACGTCGCGCGCTGGGATGTAAGCGCCGACAAATGGATGATGTGGTTCGAGAAGACAGCCGGCAATCGCAAGATTATCTCAAAGGTGGAGAACTTCTTGGATTACCATGACGCTCTGCGCGCGGCGCTGTTGGCCGACGGCCGCATTCGCACGACTGTCGAGACGCTACTCGATGAGGACACGCGGATGCTAAAGGAGCTGCTGATCTTCAAGTATCCTGATAGCGGCGGCTACCGCCCGCACCAGGACATTTATCATATCCCGCACAAGATACCGGAACGCATGGTGCATGCAGTGGCAGCCATTGCCATCGACGATTCGGAGCCTGACAACGGCGGTCTTTTCTTCACGCCAGGTCGCCATAAGGAGGGAGTGTTTCCAATGGATGCCGGCGGTGTGATCAATCCAGAGGTCGCCGAGACCTTCACATGGGAACCGGTGTCATGGAAAGCCGGGGATGTGTTTATTTTCGACGATTACGCCCCCCACTATTCACTGCCAAATAAGAGCGATCGCCCCCGCCGCGCGCTTTATCTGGTGTTCCAGCGCGCATCGACGGGAGGTCCAACGCGTGCCGAGTATATGCGCATGAAGCGCGCCTACAACCCACCGGAAGGCAAGCCATCGGATCCGGAAAACCTGAACACACCTAACGGCATATTCTATCGCGATTGAGTGCGAATTCGGAGGAAGGACCGTCGTGCACACCAAGCAGATCGATCATTCATTGATGCGAACGGAATATGGCGTGCTGGTCTGCCGCCTGTTGGAGCATCTTCCGGATGGTCTCAGTCCCGGGTTCGGCGCCTCGGTGGTGGAGGTCTCACCCGGCGGGGCGGTCGATCCGCACGGGCACCACGAGCACGAACTGTGGGTCGTGATTTCCGGGCGTGGGGAGTTCGAAGCTGGCGGTCAGAAAAGGCCGGTGAGCGAGACGACGTTGTGCTACATGCAACCATACCAGCAGCACACCATCCGTAACGTGTGTCAGGACAGTCCTCTCAAATTTCTATCTATTTGGTGGGATTGACATGCGGACCTATTTTGTCTGTCCCGCTCCCCCTTGCCCCAACGGGAAGCTACATCTCGGTCACGTCGGCGGCGTATACCTACTCGCCGATATGTTCACGCGCTTTCAGCGTATGGCCGGCCATCGCGCGTACTATATTACGGGGGCGGATGAGCACGGCACGTACACACTGGTGAAAGCACGAAAACTCGGCCAACCGGTTAGCGATGTCGCACAGAAACACATTCACGAGATCTTGCAGTGCTTGCGCGCGGTGCAAATCACGCCCGATGCGTTTGTGCGTACGTCTAGCGAGATCCACAAAGAGAATGCGCTGGCGATTTTCCGCGAGTTGCAGGAGGCCGGCTATGTCGGCGTGCGCGACGGTGTCCAGCTCTATTGCGAACAGTGCGACGAATTCGTGGCCGACTCGCTTGCAGTTGGCACCTGTCCGGCATGCGATGCGACGACCGACAGTAATTTGTGCGAAAACTGTGGCCTAGCTGTCCAGCACGACACCCTACGCGACGCGCGGCACACCACGTGCGGCAGCACACTTGGGCTAAGGCCGATCAAGCAGGCCGTGTTTGATATGCCCCGGCTGGCTCAGGTGCTGGACAAAGCCATTGGACAAGGCGCCTGGCCCGGGGTTATCCGCGACAAGGCGCGCACCTGGTTGGCCGGGGCCGTACATGCCTTGCCGATGTCGCGCCACTTCGGTCATGGTGTCAAGCTAACACAGCCTGAACATTTGATTGGCCAAACTCTCCTCACATGGTTTGAGGGCCTGTGGAGTTTCGACACTGGAATTCGCGAGCTATGCGACCGTGACAATCTGGACGCCGACTCGGCATTGCGCGATCCGAACACCCAGCTTTTGTTTTTCATGGGCCAGGATAACCGTTTTTACTACACGGTAGGTGTGACAGGCGCCCTGCTCGCGCGCGGCTACCCAATTCCCAACAATCATTCCGTCCAGGACTTCTACAAGCTCGAGGGCGAAAAGTTTTCGACCAGTCGTGACCATGCCCTTTGGGCCGATGAAGTGACGCGAGAGGTGGACGCCAGCGTAGTCCGCTACGCGCTGGTGCGCGTGGCCAAGCCATTCGACAGCAATAAGAACGACTTCGATGTCGAGAGCCTGATCATGGCAGCGTCACGCCTTCGGATCTGGGAGGATGCGTTGCGCCACTCAGCCAACAACGCACGCATAGTCGACAGCAAGCACGTCTGCCCTACTCTCTGCAGCCTGGTTCAGGATTATGCCGATGCGATCGAGTCACTGCGTTTCTGGGACGCGCTTGATATCATCGATATGTACCTGGAGGTGGCCGACTTTGCGCGCGAGGATAATGGTATGTGGAATGCCGCGAAGGTCTCATTGTTCCTGAGTCTGCTTTATCCCGTGGTACCTGAGCTAGCGATACGCTACGGTCAGAATTTCTTCGGCGCGGCCTGGCAGCCGTCCCTCAAGAAGCCTGCTGCAACAGCCGCCCTGCCGGACGCCAGGGTGGACTTCCCGTATTTCAGTGCGGCGGTATCTGCGAACTTCATTGCAGCGTACAACACGCGTTTTCGCACAGAACAGGTGAGGCAATCTGTTTGAGAGACAAAACCATGACTTCGCGGGCCTCCAACCGTGGCGCCGTCGCTCAGGGCTTTGCCCCGTTCTCTTACTCAGGAGCGAAGCACGCCATCAATTTCGGTTACGGCCTCCCCGATCCGGTGATGTTTACAGAGCTGGTCTGGCCGGATGCATTTAACCGGGATACCGGGGTCGCCCCCGCCGATCTGCCGCAGTATACGGATGCGCTGGGTTTACCCGAGCTCCGTACAAAGCTCGCAGGGCGCTACGGTGTGCGCCATGACCAAGTTATCCTGACGGGTGGCGCTTCGCAGGCTTTACAGTTGATTGCCGACGCTTGGATCGACCCAGGCGATGTCGTCCTGACCGAGGACCCGTGCTATTTGGGCGCACTGCGAGCGTTTTCGATCGTGGGTGCGAACATCCTCCAGCTCGGTATGTGCGCAGAAGGGGTCGATCTGAATGAACTCGAGGCAATGTTGCGTAGTCATACCCGCGCCAAGCTTTTCTATACGACGCCAGCATTTCATAACCCGACTGGGCGCCAGATGTCGCGCACCCATATGGCCCGGGTCGCAGCGCTGCTGGACCACTATGGCGTGGCGTTGGTACAGGATCTTGTGTATGCGGAGCTGCCCTATAACGGCACGGTTGATTGGCTGGCACCAGGCGGCAACGTGATCAACATCCATAGCGTCTCCAAGGTCGCCGGACCGGGGTTACGGGTAGGCTGGGTGCTTGCCGAGTCGGACATCATCAACCGGCTTGCACGGCTAAAATGCGATGGCGGCGTAAGCCCCATCGTCAGTAATATCGTTCTAGCGTTGTTGCAATCGGGCGCCATTGATGCGCACATTGCGCGCCTGCGCCAGCATTATCGGGCCAAGCGGGATATCCTGCATACACTCTTGCTGTTTAGCCGATTTTGCGAGCCAGAGTATGTCGTACCAAGCGGTGGTTTCTCGTTTTGGGTGCGGTTGGCCGCTGGCATCGAGGTTGAAACTTTCATTGAGGCTGCACGTCACGAGCACGCCGTTCATCTCATAAATGGTCGCAATTATGGCCCACGAAGTGGCGATCATGTACGCCTGTGTTTTAGCTATCTCCCCGCATCGCTCATCGAGCAGGGCCTGGCGCGATTGGATACCTTGCACGCGACCTGACTAAGCTTCACACACATAACGTCCCGCTCCCGCACGGCTTCCAGCGCGATCTTTGCCTTCAGTGCCGCGTCGATCCTGCGTCTCGTCTTCGTCGTCATCATGGGCTCCGCCTATCAAACGGAGCGGCCCCTTCCAACCAAGTACGTGGCCCCACAATCGGGGTACATTATAATCCAACTGACATTGTCGGATATCCTTCAGTGTCGATTGTCGGTTTTGAGACAGTTGGAGCAATGTGGCGCGACGCACGCTTCAAGGCTCTTGAAGATGCTTGGATTAAGGGTCTGCAAAAGCGCCAGTTTCACTTCGGCACGCCATTTGCGTGTTGGAAGGACATCACTGAGCAATCGGTGATTTGGGGCGGATCCAGCGCCTGACAATACCCGACGTTGCGCCACCCCGTTGTAATCGGAACGAGGTGGTGTGCAACGGGACGTCCGGACGGTTGCGGTGCGGTCGCGGTCGCTCACAGCCTTCGTCGGGATGCCCTCGGCGGTACGAACACGAAGCCCCGTGCGTACGACAGGACAGTGCCCCTGTACGCAGAAACATAGTGAATAGATGGAACTCCTAATGCAGCCTATTGAACGAGCCGCGTTTCCATATCCGGACCATTGGCGCTCCAAGTTCGACGATTTGCCTTTGCTGACAGAGGGCGAATCGAAGGTGATCCGCGTTATCGACGATCAAAGCGTCATCGTGCGTCTAAAGCCCACGTTGTTTTCGTACTCCGCAAATCGCGCTGCCACAGTTGAGGGCACCGACTGGTTACGCCTACGGATCAGCGAGCGGCTTTGGCGGATGCTAGAGACCGAGGGCGTGCCTTCCACGATCGTTCACGTCGGTGAAGACTATTACATCAGTCGGCGAGTTGCGGCTCCGCCTATCGAGGTCATCGTGAAAGGCGGCTTATGTCGGGACACCAAAACATATATACCTCGGGTTGGAGACTTTCCCAACGCGTCATGGCGGATACCTCCGACCCGATCAGCGACACGAACCCTATGTGCGCTTCGATTGGCGCAACCCACTACCACATCGGGACGAATGCATGCCGAATTGGCTCGCGGACCGCTTCATCGATACGGATGCTGCCAGGCATTTGGCTTTGCGAGCCTTCAAGGCGCTGGCGAGAGTCTTGGCATCGTGCGAAATTGAACTACTCGATATTTGCTTTTTTATCACCGCCGAAGGCGATGCGATATTTGGCGAAGTTTCACCAGACTGCATGCGAGCCAAGCACGCGTCAAATGATTTAGATAAGGACCTTTGGCGTAAGGGCAAAGATCCAGAAATTATTCTCCGCCAGTGGCGAGCGTTTCTGGATCGGCTGAAAGCGCTTCCATGAAGACGAGCAATCCCACAGCCATCATCTTCGACTGGGGTAACACCCTCTGCGACTATCCATTACGGACCGAGGCCGCACAGGTTGAGTTCTTGCATGATTTCCTCACCGATCCGTCCAGCTTTACAGATTTGGCCACTGTCACAGCGCCGAGATCCATCGCTGGCGCAACGTTGCAGGCGCTGAACAGAGAGCGCGAGGATTGTCGTGTGGTTTCTTTCGCGGACCGGTTGAGATGCGTACTGGCACCCGACATGGATGACGCCGATGCAGCGCTACTCGAGCTGCGCCTCTGCAAACGAATCTTTGCTAGTGGCGAGCTCATGCCAGAGGCGGAGAAAGTCATTGCTACCCTTCGCCAAACGGGCTACCGGACGGCGATCTTGTCCAATACGCCTTGGGGAACGAGCCACAAGTTGTGGCGAGCCGAGGTCGCTCGGCACACAAATGTCAGCCGCAACTGCGATCTTGTCATGTTCTGCGGCGAATGCGGTTATCGCAAGCCCAGCCAAGCCGCTTTTGAAGCCTGTTTAGACCTTTTGCGTGAGGCGCCAGACGGCGTCATCATGGTAGGCGATAGCTTTCGCTCGGATGTTCTGGGCGCACGCGGCGCGGGATGCCGAGCAGTCTGGTTTTGCCGTGACGCCTCGTTGCCAAAAGACGAATCGGTCGCTGTCATGACGACGCTCGACGACATCATTCCGCTCCTCGGCAGGGCTGCATAAGTAGTACCGGTAATTTCATTTTTCAGGAGCGTTCATGACCCGGATGCCTATGCGCCACCCTCAGATTGAGCACTACAGTGTGCGCCGGGAAACCGGCAAGAAGTCGGTGGTGGACATCCACTGCGAAGAGGGCGTAGGTGCTGCTCTTCGCTCTTTCCCGGCACGAAGCCCATGCTCGGTCGCGTCACCGCTTGGCAGATTGCTTCTGCATCGGCCGCGTCGTTCTTCCCGCGCCTAAGGTGGGCCTTGCCGTAGCTCGGCGGCACCAGCCAGACTTGGTGGCCGAGCGCGATCAATTCGCGCGCCCAATGGTGCGCAGTCGCGCACGCCTCGATACCGCTCAGGCACGGAGCGAGCCGAGCTAAGAACGCCAGCAGATCGAGCGGTCGCGCAGAACGCTGGTTCGTCTCGATGGCCACAATCGCTGGCCAACCCTTCCCGATCTGACATTCAGCGAGGGGATCGAGGTCAGTCCACCCACAGCCGGCGCCTCCTGACCGGCCAAGCCGTCACCAGAATTCAGCGATGGCTCGCGATGACGCGGCAACAAGCTGAGCGGTTGTGCAAAGAACGATTATAGCAGTGAACGCAAGCTCACGCGCCTCCCAATCATGATAGGGGAGATGCGCTCCGGCTTGCGATATTGTTCGACCATTCAAACCGATCAATCGCTCCCGACCGAAAGCGCCGCAGCGAGCGGAAAATGATGGGTCGGTCCATCCAATAAAATCGTCGGAAGCTCTCAGAACCACCCAGGGCATTCGCCCAGACGAACGAAAGCAAGATGAGAGGTTAAGGCCGGAGGGCGATCATGAATACAATATTGGCAGGTCACGCGCGCCAGGGCGCATATGATGTTCTACTGAGCGATCTGGATGTCAGCGACGTCAAGCGCTTTCAGGATGACAGCATTTGGCCCTACTTCGAGCGGTTACGAAAGGAAGATCCCATCCACTACTGTAGCGATAGCCCCTACGGTCCATATTGGTCCATAACAAAATACCACGACATCGTTGCAGTCAACATGAGTCACGGAGTGTTCTCGTCAGAGCAAGGCGTCACGATCGTCGATGTGGCGGAGGAGTATTGGACTCCGAGTTTCATTAAGATGAGCCCTCCGAAACATGGCGAACAGCGCAACACGATCAGTCCGATCGTGGCGCCGGAGAATCTGGCCAAACTCGAGGGCCTGATCCGTCGGCGGGTCAAGGCCGTTCTGGATGGCTTGCCGCGCAATGAAACCTTCGACTGGGTCGATAAGGTCTCGATCGAGTTGACGACGCAAATGTTGGCGACGCTGTTTGATTTTCCATTTGAGGATCGGCGGCTGCTGACCTATTGGTCGGACGTCGCCGCCACAACTCCGCGAACTGGCCACGAGATCGACACCTGGGAAAAGCGACGGACAGTCCTGTCCGGGTGCTTGGACTATTTCACACGACTTTGGAACGAGCGCAAAAATGCCGAGCCCTGCGCCGACTTGATTTCGATGATGGCGCACTCACCGGCGACTCGGAATATGGAGCCACGCGAGTTCTTGGGCAACCTCATCCTGCTGATCGTGGGCGGGAATGACACCACGCGCAATTCGATGAGTGGAAGCGTATTGTTCATGAACCAGAATCCGTCGGAGCTCCGGAAGCTACGCGACAATCCTGTGCTCGTGTCGAATGCCGTCTCCGAGATCATACGCTACCAAACGCCGATCGCACACATGCGCCGCACTGCCATGGTCGATATCGTGATACGTAACAAGCAAATCAGACGAGGCGATAAGGTCGTCATGTGGTACATTTCCGGGAACCGGGACGATGAGGTCATAGACCAGCCTGACAGCTTCATCATCGATCGGAAGAACCCACGGCAACATCTCTCGTTCGGATTCGGCATCCATCGCTGCGTCGGAAGACACCTTGCCGAACTGCAGCTGAAGATCCTTTGGGAGGAAATTTTGAACAGGCGCCTCGACATCAGGGTGGTCGGCGAGCCGGAACGAGTCGCCTCTAACTTCGTGCACGGTTATTCCGCCCTCCCAGTGCAGATGGTAGCTTAGCGAATGGGCTCCTCCTTACGATTTATCTGAGATGCGTCGGAGCTTGCAACCGTGAGCGGGTCGGTGGGTGCTCGACCAAACTGACGTGAAAGTCCAGTCCGTCCGCATCAGCAGAGCGGCGGGGTACTGTCGGCCGAACGGATTCAACTTCCATGCCTTCAGCCATCCGCGCGACGTCGTCATACCGATCGCCAGCAGAACCGGACGCTGCGCGCCAATCCAACCTGGACCTTCCACGCAGCCTCCGCCGGCCCGTTGAAAGCAGCCGTGGCCTGCGGCGTCTTCGCTCGCCGCGTCGGCTTCGCCGGCCGGCAGTCTTTGGTGGCGTTACGACCATGCCATCGAGGTCGCGCCAAGCACCAAGGCTTTACGACGAATGCCGATGCGATGCCTATCCAGTTCGATACCAGGACGATCGGCCTTTGCTGGCTGCTCGGCTTCAGCACACGGCGAGCCATCTACGGTACGCGCCAGCCTTCGTGGTGGCTCCTTCGAGCGGGATGTCTCTCGACCAAGCCCTCAGCATGCGCACCAGGGCTCTGAAACAATCGTCGAACGTGCTACGCCAAATTTGGGCGCCAATTGACAGCTTTTTCGCCGGTATGCCCCTGGGCCCGCGCTTATGTGGGGGAAGGCGCGGTTAGCCGCGAGCGCCACAAGAACACCTGGGAAGGCCCGATCTCAAACATATCCCGACGATTGAAGCCCGGGCTCAGGATCAACTCCCCAGAAAGGTAGGTTTGCAAATTCGTTCGCAGCATTTAACTTTTGTGAGGGCGCTTTAACAAGACCAACTTTGAACCGTAGAACTTTCTTGCGTAAGGCTCGATGACCGAAAGCGAGATGGCTAACAGAGCTGTGCCCACCTGGCGGGATATCGAGTCAGGTCTTCGAACGGCAATTGATAACAATGAGTTCGGCGTCGGAAGCCAACTCCCGACCGAAGCCGAACTGATGCGCAAATTTGGGGCAACGCGTTACGCGGTGCGACGCGCGCTGAGTGCTCTACAAACGAGCGGCCTCATCCGTATCGAGCAGGGACGCGGCACGTTCGTGCACGATGCTTATCTAGTCTCCTACAACATTGGCCGCCGCGCGCAATTCACTGACGTTCTTATCGGCAACAACATCACGAAGGTTCAAGAGATCCTAAGGATCGAGATCGTCGATCCCGATGAGGACGTGCGCGACTTCCTACAGTTGCCGCCCGGCGGATCCGCTGTGTTCATGGAACTCTTGGGATATGCGAATGGGCAAGTCGTCAAACACGACAGACAACACTTCCCCCTGCCGCGCTTTGAGGGCTTTGACAAGGTGCTGAAAGCCAGCCAATCGGTGACGGAGGCGCTCACCCGGGTCGGGATCACCGATTATCAACGCGTCAGCACCTCAATCATCGGCCGACTACCCACGGCGACAGAGGCTCGACTGCTGCGACAATTGCCGAGCCAGCCGATCTTTGAATGTCATAGCGTGGAGGCCGACGAGAGCAACTATCCAATCATCTACGGAATTACAGTGTTCAGCTGCGAGCGTGTGCGATTGACAGTGTAGACTCGCATTTATGTGTCGGACGAGCTTACGTGGCGGAAACATCCTTACGTCAGCTGGGCTCGGCCACAGTTGGATTCATCCGCCGAGAATGTTTCGTTCCTCTGGCGCGGACACGGGAAGCCCTTGCGCCGCAATGCCGGAAGAATCGTAAGCGCGAAGCTGCCAATGACCTACGCGCTTACGAGGGGCACGTTGCAAGAGTTCTATTTTTGTCGCGGGGATGCTCAACCGCCTTTCGTAACCGGGCATTGGGCGCCGAGATGGATCGCATTCCAAGATGCTTTTTCTCGTTCGGTCACAAGCAAGGCCCCTCTGCGCCTTATCTGAGCTGGATCGCGCAGTTCAGCCGTTTTGCTGCAGCACATTCCGCTCGGCAACTCCATCGTCGATGGCGATCTATGCACACTATGCACATTGCGCAGTGTCCGCGCTCCCACGCGCGCGATGGACGGCGCCCGAACGACGCTCGCTGCCCTAGAAGATCGGCACTTCGTTGATCGGCCTTCGTCGCCCGACGATCGCAGGCTGTCGTGCGCTGCACCTGGGTGAAAAGCGCCCCAATTTACCGGCAGCGCTACTGCCTCAGATACGCCCCTCTCATAATGCCGACACGAAACGCGAGATAACCAAAAAATGACTAGCCACACGACGTCTCCGACATAAGTTGATCGCTCGCGCGCGAGCACACCGGATCCATAGCCTTGTAGCGGACGAATTCATCCCGAATCTGTTCTGCCGATTTGTGTACGAAAATAGTCTCGGGCGTGGGCTGGCTGATCGATTGAATCTTCGCAATGACTAGATGCGGTCCGGGCCAGGCCAAGACATGGTTGAAGGTGACGCGGAGCTCACACTCGCTGACGCACTCGCTGGCGGTTTTGTAGCCACAGGTCGCACCGATGTCCCTCAGTGAGACAGTGGATGCAGCTGTGGCTTGGGCACCCGTGCTCTCGTAAACTCCGTTATCCAGGATGACATGCAGGAGACCCGGTCCACCTTCCGCCGCTGTGGTCGCCAAGAGTCCGAGATGCATGAGAACAGCCCCATCACCGTCGAGAACGATGCTCGCCGCCTCTCCTTGTGCAAACCCCAACGCGATGGCGGCGGCATGCCCCATTGATCCTAGCATATAGAAATTTCGCCCGCGATCCCTGACCCGGCGAAGTTCGCGGGCGATGAACCCAGTCGTAGCAATGATGGGTACGTGCTCGGATATCCGTTCAAGCAGGACCTCGATCGCGCGCGCCCGGGTCAAAGAGCGATCTCGCGCCGCAAGCGGTGGCGGCATATCTGAGCCCGTTATGGCTCCACGCGCGACACTGAGCACTATGGGGCGGCGTTCTGACCGAGCGGCAAGCAAATCATCTGCGAGAACACTGAAATCCACAGTCTCGGCTGCAATCTTAATATGCGGAAGTTTAAGATGATCGATGATGACATCCGTCAGCTCGGCCATAGCACGGTGCTGCAACTCGTCCGTGCGGGCGTCGTGACGGCTAACAATGATTAAGGGTGTCAGCCCATATGTTAAGGCAAGTGAAGTTAAGGGATTGATGAGATTCCCAAAGCCGGAATCCTGAAGAATTACGGCCGCTTTCCGACCGGCCAGTTCATGTCCGCACGCGATCCCTAGCGCGGGCCCCTCGTTTGGCGCCGCCACGTAGGCCAATCGCGGATGGTCCTGCAAGGCTTTGATCGCGTGCCTCAGCAGGGAACACGGAACGCCGGCGACTGCCACGATCCCAACTCGAAACAGCATCGATGCAAATTCACCTGCCGGGATCCCCACTACGGACTTACTCCTGAGGATCGCACCGGCGTGTTGGCTCGTACGGCACGCCAGTTCCCGGCGCCGAATTGCGACTGAAACACAGGTCCAAGATGCTCGTCAGCAGCTGCGCCGAGTTGCAAGGTACCGGACATACTGTCGCCAGCGACCGCGCCTTCAAACCGGTAATATGTCGCCATAGGCGTTGTCGAATGACGAGAGATCGCGCTAACTCGATTTTGTTCTACAGTTCCGATTACGTCGCCAAGCGACCCGAGCGCCGAATGACTCCCTCGGATTTCACCGCCTTGTTGCGTGAGACAAAGGCAATGTTCGGCATTACCATGGAGAAAGTCTATGAGGACCCGCCATTCGCCGGTCGTGTCGATGGATGGAGCAGCGGCGGACGATGAGCGCGGAGGGCGTGTTGGTGCTCGCCCAAACACCCCCGAGAGAGCCTCCCCAACCAATGACGCTTCGCATTTGGACAAATTGAATGGATCTATTGTGATGGAATTCTCAGTTGCCCAAAAATCGTGAATCATTATTCTCGGCTTGTGATGGAGCAAATCTTGGCGAATGTCCTCGCTGGTTATAGGATAGGTATCGACTTTCCATGAGATCCGTAACCGAGGGACGACTGTTTCGACGCTCCCGGGCGATATATCTGACGCGACTCCCGGCAGATCTCGAAGGTGCCATGCAATCGCATGCAAGCGGTTCGACCATTGATTCTGATCGTAGGTGTTGTCACGGCTGAGCCATCGATCAAGAGCCGTAACTGCGCCAAGGATTTCTTCTTTCCCAACCTTCATCGGGCGTCCCCAAGCCTGATGCGGCGCCGCATGGAGCCATGCCGAATGAGTGAGCGCTTTCTTGCCGAGAAGGAAACCTGTCGATTGAGGGCCGCGGACATATTTGCCGCCAGCATACACGACGAGATCAGCTCCTCGAGACAGCCATGGGTCAGGCGAGGCCGGAGCCTGGGCGGCTGCGTCCACGAGCACCGGAACAGCTGACTGGTGACACAGGGTCGCGAACTGCTCGAAAGAACCGAGTTCGCGCAAATCCTTGCGCCCCAAGGTGCACGCCATTGCAGCCTCAGCCTCAAGGGTCCTCATCAGCTCATCAAGCGTTGAGACGGTCACGATCCGAGTCCCTGTCATGCGAATAGCGTGGTCATAGGCGAAGCGATGGCCGACAGGCATGATGACACGGGGCTGCGGCCCGAGGTGCCAGGGCAACGCAAGCATCAGCTGTGGATTGTTCCCCGTGATGCAGGCGGCGGTTGCGAGGGCCAGGCCGGCCGCGCTGCCCGAGGTCACTATACCCCACTCGGCCCCGGTAAGTTCTGCAAGACGCTGCCCCACGCCAGCCATCAGTTCGTCCATGTCCACGAACGCTTCGCCCGCTGCCTCCATCGCAAGCACTACGTCTGGCCCCGGACTGCTCCCGCCATAATTTGTGCGCACGCCGGCGCAATTGATGATCGGCTCGACCCCTAGCTCCCGATAAATCCAACCTGGCTGCCGAGCGAGATGACGATTCGTGCGCAGTCGATCCGTTGGAGTAAGCGACGTCATCGAGCCGCCCCCCAACTGACAAGTGCGACCGACGCGGCAATACTGTAAAGCGCAATGAACGCGTACATGACGTTGTTCGGGGCCGGCACGCGGATCGGCGCTACGTGTAGTGCAGAAAGGAGAAGAAGGCTCGCGTTGAGGATAGGTATAAAAGCTCCCACTTCGAGCCATGGCCGAACCAGAAACAGGATTGCGAGCAATGGAACGTCATAGGACAACGGAACGCCCATAAAGCAACCGTCCTTGGAAAGACCAAAGTTGTTGAAATAGCTAAGCCGAACTGTGCCCGCCACTAGTATGCCCGCGGCGGCGAACAAGGACAGGTAGGATGCGCTCGCCTTAAGCACAATGACCGCCGGAAAGGCGGCGCCGTAGAGTAGGTCGGCAAAGCCGTCGAGGCTTTTGCCCATCTTGGCAAAATCGCCCGATCGATTGGGCGTATGCTTCGCAACAACGCCGTCGAGTTGATCCGCCAGCATTGCCCAGAGTACGATCGCGACAGCGAGCTCCGGCCGCCCTAACACGGCAAAGTCAAGGCCAATGGTGGAAAGCAGAATCCCGACTGTAGTGATCGCGTTTGCTGGATCAATAAGGTAACGAACCATCTCCACCTCCATCCTCTAAGGCATGGCGTAGAGTGGATCGAATTGGCCAGCTGGAAGACATGTTCGGCCACACCAAGACCGGTTGGGGCGCAGCCATCCTCGCCGGCGGCTTTGGCTCGCAAAGGCCGCTGAACTCTTCATGCGCCTTGAACAGACGAGGCCCCTTGCGAGCGCCAAGCGTGGAGGTCATCGTAAAGTGCACCACCAAACTCTCTGCTGTTCGGGAAGCTTGTGGACCTTTGTCTAACTCAAAGTTGACGCGATCTGACAACTCCGTAAACTACTAACTCTAGTTGTTGCCTGGGACCTTGATGGTAATTGCTCTAGCGGTGCGGGGCTTCCAGGGCGTCCCCCACGCGTGTCAATTTAGAGATTTAGTCCACCCCTCAGTTTCTGAAGCGATCGGGAAACACACCGCGGGCGACAAAGTCACCTATGGGTAAACGGCCGCTCGGTTGTTCACGCTGCAATAGACCAGGCGGCAGCTGTGCGCCGTCGCCCTTGCGCCCAACGGCGATTGCGATCTCGACCGCAAACCCCTCGGGCACCTCAAGCTCAGTGTGCGCCTTCACCACGTCAAATCCACTCATGCCGTGTGCGGCCCAACCAGCGACCGTGGCTTGGTTGGCAAAATTGGCCCAGGCGGCGCCACTGTCGAAGGAATGCGTGCGCGATAATTGCGGACTGGTCTTCCCAGGCGCAGTAAATTCCTTTCTCGACAGCAGATAAATCAGCGCCGCCGCCTGTCGCGCCCAACCCTGATTGAACTCAATAAGAGGGCTAAGAAACCGTTCGAACTCTGAGCGGCCGCGCAAGGCATACAGAAATCGCCATGGCTGAGAATTAAAAGCGGACGGCGCCCACCGTGCGGCTTCGAAGAAGGTGTTCAGAACTGCTTCCGGAATCTGATCCTCAGTAAACCCACGTGGCGACCAGCGGTTGACGAATATCCGATCCGCTGGATGATCGGGCGCACGGCCATTAGAAGGCTTTTGAACGGTCAATGTTTCCTCCTTGTCTCGGCAGACCGCGAACCTACGGCGTCGATCGAAATAATCAGACGGAAGACGGCAGGATAGAACCGAACCGTCAACATCAGAGATTATAGGCCACAACGATTTCCGGGCGGGCGCCAGACGTTATGCAAATTGTTTGCCATCCAAAGTCGCTTCATCTGTATAATCCGCACCAAAACAGGCAAACGCGACACGATTCTTCAAGAGACCGTTTCGAGACACTGACATCCGCGATTCCAAAGATCCGCTTTATCGAGTGCTCATGCGCTCGCATGACCGCCAGTCCCGACGGCAGACATTTTCAAAACAATCGTCGGGCACGTCGCGACATGTCGTAGCTGCCCGGACAATTCTTGCGTCGCTGATTACTATGGTAAAGATCGACGAACGCGAATCCGCGGACCCATTTGGCCGATGTGCTGGAACAATCCTTTCTGGTCAGACCCAAGAGCAGCCAGTTGTACAACCTTTTCCCCTTGAAGTGGAAGGCGGCCCCGCCAGATCGGCGTACGGGTCGCTCATGATCTGGAGCCGCCGTTCATCATCACCGAATCATTGACGACGGCAGCCGCCATCCCGCTCGAGGGGACTGATCCTTGGCCGCGGGAGCATCGCGTCGCCTACAAGACTTCCCATGCACGTGCTAGATCAACACGATCGCGGCTGGTCCGGTCGATGATTCCGCCCAACTGGACATGTCCGCTATCCGCTGTCGACGTAATCGCATTTCGACCATCGGGCGCGCCGCAGTTCGCTGCTGTTTCGGCTGTCGCGCTACGCCACCCCGATATCAGTAGCGTTCCTTCCAAGCCAAATCGAACCACGCCCGTCCATGGCCGCCAGCCGAAGGCGAGTTAATCGGCGGCGTGGGTGCCATGAATTATTGCCGCCATGCGGCCGCGACTATCGGTCTAGACAGGCCGCTCCACCTCAGCGACATACGTTACAGCTTGCCCCTTCGCCACCTCGACGATCGAGAGCGTCCACTGCTTGGTGCCAAAGAAGGGCCGCAAGACCGAGGAATTCCCGCGCAACGCCTAGGCCGACATTCCGACCCGCTACGGCCGCGCGCGCTGACCACTGAAGAAATGGGAGCTCACAGGAGTTACAGAACAACGGATACTGGGACCCGGAAGTTCTGCCCTTTGACGGCGCTTCCGAAACACGGGCTGGGTGGATAGCTTTGTCAGCTAAGTGGGCCATCACAAGCAAACCGGTACTTCAGAGGAATCGATAACATGATGTGAGCATCACCTGCCATCAGAGGCCCCTCCTCACTCCAGCGCTTCTTCCGCGCAGTTCCTGGATGAACCACTTCCCCCGGGGACTGCCTGAAGCGTGAAACTTCTGCTGCCTCTCCAGCAGAGCCGGGAACTCCGTTGCGAGGCCAGATCAATGGGGTTGAGTGTATGCCTGCGACGAAACAACGGACGACTGGCGATACGTGCTTGCAAACTGATTGAGTGGCCGCGTGAGACCGAGATTCTCTCTCAGAGTCTGGCCGGAGTATGCGGATCTGAATTTGCCTCGCCGTCGCAATTCAGGAACAACGAGCTCAACAAAATCGTCGAGTCCGCCGGGAACCGTCGCCGGTATTACGTTGAACCCATCAGCCGCATGTTCATCAAATGTCGTCACCATGGTGTCGGCAATTTCGTCCGGCGTTCCGACAACCATCAGATGGCCCCAGCTATCTGATATTGAACGGACCAGTTGCCTCCACGTGAATTTCTGGCGTACGGCCAGGTCGAGAAGCACCTTCTGACGACTTTGGGTAAAATTGGTTTGCGGTAAAGTCTCTGGGACCAATGCGTCGAGATCCATTGAACGCAGGTCGGTGACAAACCCCAGCAAACGATCGGCCACTCCAATTTGGACGTCGATGTGAGTATATGATTGTAGTTGTTCAAGCTTCTCAGCTGCTTCTTGCTTGGTCCTTCCAACGATCGGGACGATCCCAGGCATGACTAGCACCTGATCATCCTGTCGCCCAAATGCGCGCGCTTTCTCTTTGAGCGCCGCATAGTATCGTTTACCATCTTCTAAGACTGGCTGAGCGGTAAATACAACTTCTGCAACCTCCGCAGCGAACCGTATCCCGGCATCGGATGCCCCAGCCTGAATCAACACGGGGTATCCTTGTGGCGACCTTGCGATGTTCAATGGGCCTCTGACTGACAGATAGTCCCCGCGGTAGTTAAGCAAGTGTAGCTTCGTGGTATCAGCGTAAATACCACTTTTCTTGTCGCGGACGAAAGCATCATCTTCCCACGTATCCCAGAGTCCCTTGGCAACTTCTACGAACTCTCTGGCTCGAGCATAGCGCGTGTCATGATCTGGAAGTTCCTCATCGCCGAAATTTGGGGCTTCGAATTTCTGCTCCGAGGTGACAATGTTCCAGGCTGCTCGTCCTCGCGACAGATGGTCAAGGGAAGCGAACGTGCGCGCAAGATGGTAGGGTTGATGGTACGTCGTCGTTGCTGTTGCGACGAGGCCGATTCGTTGTGTTTTCGCCGAAAGCGTTGATAACTGCGTGATTGGCTCGAAACCGTCATTCCGGCTTAGACGAGCAATGGTCGTGTGATCTTGATCTGCGACGCTTGGACTGTCGGCGCGAAACACGAAGTGAAATGCTGCCCCTTCGGCAAGGGCTGCCATTTGAGCATAAAAGTCGATATCAACTCCGCAATGCGCGGGCACGCTCGGATCCCGCCATGCACCTGCGTGATATCCCGCCTGAACGAGGTACAGTCCAAGCTTCATTTCATCATTGCGCCGCATGCCCTATCTCTCTTTGAATCGCACTACGCTCGCCAACTCGTCGCTTGATGCCGCAGCTGCCCGCTTGCTTGGCGCTTGGCGAGGTCCAACGTTCATCAGCTGATAGGTGACCCCTTCTGCTCTTCAAAGCAATTGCCAGTATTGGTGGTTGACCGGGGGCGTAGATTGCTACATCGCCATCGCGGCCACAACAGTGATAATCTAATGAGGCAGAAGGTCACGGCTTTGGTGGAGGAGACTCTTAGATTTGAGCAGGCTCACATTTCGGCATTGGGGAGATCGGTCTGCCAAAATTGGAGACGCGACGTCGCGGTTCGCGCCTCATGTTGAGGATCTGGCAAACGTGATCGGAACCGGAGCAAGCAACTCTCTATTCGTCTCGTTTATTGTGAAGCTGGCGAACCAGAATGCTGCACACCAGCCTCGCGCCATGATCAGCCCTTGAGGGACTGCGCTCACCGGCCGAACACTGGAAACAACGAACCCGGTGCAACGTCGTGTTCGCACTAGCCAATGCTAGACAAGCTGGGTTACTTTCGACAGACACCACCTGAGGCGCGTTCAGTGTGACTGGCGGCGTCGAGCGTTGAAATTGCTCTTCAAGGTCACAGGAATGGAGTGGGCGATTGGCGCGCTTGTGTTGAGGCCAACTCCAGATTTCTTTCACTCAGATATGTTCGAGGTTCGCTGAGACAGATAACATCGACATTTCAGATCTCCGTGGTTTGCACACCAATACTCGGTCCTTGCCTTGTAAATTATTGTTGCCAGGCCAAAGAACCTACCCGGACCAGGGCAGCGAATAGGTTTTGATGTTAGTGAAGCTTTTCATAGATTCCAAAAGGCCCTCTTTATAGCCAAGGCCGGAGTCCTTTATGCCGCCGAATGGCGACATTTCAATCCGATAGCCGGGTACCTCCCAGACGTTCACGGTACCTACGTCGAGCTCGTTCACAAACCGCGTAATGTAGTCCAGCCGGTTCGTGCAGACACCTGAGGACAGACCGAATGCGGTTGAATTGGAGATGCTGATCACGCTTTCGATGTCATTTGGGACCCTGATGATCGGAACCACCGGTCCGAACGTTTCCTGCATCACCAGCTCGCTTGTGTGGGGAACATGATCCACGACCGTTGGCGGATAAAGCGCACCCTTGCGGTCATTGCCGTGAAGCAGTTGAGCGCCATCATGAACGGCCGTATTGACGCGACGTTCGAACTCCTTTGCTGCCACTTCAGTAATGACAGTGCCCACATCGACCGTGGGGTCCATGGGATCCCCGCATTTTAGAGAGCGGGCTTTCTTAAGGACCAGTGCAGAGAACTCATTTGCCACTTCCTCCACGCACAGGATGCGCTTGACCGCCGTGCAGCGCTGGCCGGAATTCTTGGTGGCTCCGATGACGGCCAGCTCCGCGGCCTTTTCCAAATCGGCATCTTCCATGACAATCAAGGGATCATTACCGCCGAGCTCAAGCACAATCCGCCTGTATCCTGCCGTAGCGGCAATGTGCTTTCCGACGCGGACCGATCCGGTAAAGGTAACGAGATCAGCATCCGGGTCAGTGATCATCGCCTCGCCCATCGAATGGGGATTGCCCGTCACTACCGATAACATTTCCGGCGGCAAGCCGGCCTCGTAGAGCACATCAGCCAACGCGATCGCTGTCAGCGGCGTCAGCTCGGTCGGCTTCAGTACGATACGGTTATTGGTCGCGATCGCTGGTGCGATCTTATGGCTCACCGTATTGAGCGGGTGGTTGAACGGGGTGATCGCCGAAATCGCACCAAGCAACGGCGCTCGGGTCGAAAAGATCTTGCGCGCCTTGCCGTGCGGGCTGATGTCACAGGAGAAGGTTTCTCCATCGTCACGGATGGCCAGCTGCCCTGCAAGGGAAAACACGTCATAGGCGCGACCTACCTCGTACTGTGAGTCTTTGCAGCAAAGCCCGGATTCGGCGGTGATCAACCCCGCAAAGACGCTCTTGCGGCTCGCCAGGATATCAGCCGTTTTCAGCAGTATCTGCTGACGTTCGTAGCGTGTGAGCTTCGGCTTGAATGTCTTGGCTTTCGCGAAAGCGTCGCGCACATGCTCCGGACGAGCAGCCGGCACCGAGCCGATAGGCCTCCCTGTGTACGGATTGAATACCTCGACCCGTTCTTCGACATCGATCCGAGCTCCTGCGATACGCATTTGCTCGTACCTGAAGGCTGGCGCCTGGACCTTCATGATGACCCCCTTGCTCTCACTGAATGCGATTTAGTGCGACATCGAACGCGTCGAAGTTTCGCAACGGATGGTCCGGCGGAAGCGAGATCTTTCGGTTCGAGATCAGCGGGACGCGCTGCTCAGTCAATCCGCCATGGGAGCGCAGTGGCTCGTCCAGGCCTGAAAGATCGTGGCGGCCGCGGCTGCTACCAAGCACCTTGTGCTTCGACGAGAGTACTACAATATCGCCGATCCGATCGGGCGGAAGTTCGAATTGTGCGCAGGCCTCTTCGCGCATCAAAGCCAGGTCGACGCCGTGAATAAGCCGCAGCCTTTGCAGCAATTCTTCAGCCGGCCATTCGCCGATGTAAACAGTCGCAAACGAGCCAAGCGAGCCGTGATGGGCGACGTAAGGATCGGTGATTGGAAGAACCACGCGCGCCTTGCCCTCACCAATCCACTCGTCTATCAGATCCTGAAGGTAAATGACGTCAGGTGCGCCATTGGCCAGGTGCTTGTCGTTCATCCCATGATCGGCGGTTGCCACGATGTTGCAGCCGAGCGCATCCAGGGACGCTAGATAGCCGTCGATCATCCCATAGAATTGGTTTGCGATCTTCGCACCGGGTGGCGCCTTGTGCTGGATGTAATCCGTTGTCGACAGATACATCAGGTCGGGCCGATGGACTTCTAAGAGCTTCACGCCAGCAGCGAATGCGAATCTCGACAGATCTGCGGAGTAGACCTCCGGCAATGCTTGGCCGACGAATTCTAGCACCTGGCCGATCCCATTTTCCTCAATGCTCGCCTGGTCGGCTTTTTCCGAGGAGAAAGCGATGGCGCGGCCAGTGGAGCAGTCCAGCCCGTCCGACAAAAGTGCGCGCAGTTTGTCTTTGGCGGTGATAGTTGCGACCTTGTAACCAGCGTTATGCGCGGCGGCCAGAATCGTCGGCGCGCGGAGAAAACGCGGGTCGTTCATCATCACTTCGGCGTCTCTGGCCGTGTCATAGAAATAATTGCCTGCGATCCCGTGAACTGCCGGAGGTCTCCCGGTGATAATCGAGAGGTTGTTCGGATTCGTGAAGCTTGGAATGACGCAGTTTGCGTGGACATGAGTTCCGTCCTTCATGAATCGAGCGAACGTCGGCGCCATTCCGGCCTCGATCGCCTTCTCGATATAACCTGGCTCTGAACCATCCAGACAAATCACAACCGTGGGCCGCTCTGGCGCCATGTAGGTGCGACCATTAGCGGAGATAGTGCTTCCGTGGGATCTCATCATCGCTCTCCTCTCGCGCTCAATGCGGCGCGACGTGTTCCTTGCCATGATCGGATGCGCCGGCGAGCCGCAGCCACATTTGATTGCCGGTGTCGCGACAAGGGTTCGGAGACGACCAGCGCGGCAACATCGTCGCCGAAATTGCATCAGAGTTGTAGAAGGCCCCCAACGGGCATGTCGGGAGCCTTCCAGGAGGTCAAACGTTTCTTTCTCCTTCCGTTGATTTCACAGAGGCTCACCAGTTGCGCTGAACGCGGAGCAACATGGTCAAGCTATTCTGATCTTTCAGCTCGTAGACCACGCCGGGCTTGGCCACGCCTGACTGAAGCGGGAGCGCCACCGTGCTCCCGCTCGCATACTTCTGGTCGAGCATCGAGTAAGTGAGGTCGGCCGAGAAGCTCAGATTTTTGACAGGAGTCCAGATAGTCGTTGAACCGATAACTCCATAGTTGAAGTCAGGATTGCAACCGGCTACGCCACTCGACAGCGCGAGGTTCGCGGCGAACGCGCCGCAAATGTAGCCCTTGGCTGCGTTGTCGTACCGTACAGCTGCCCACCCGCCATAGATGCTAGTGGCCCAGTTTGGATTCCAATTGTGGGTATAGCCACCTTGGAAGCCAAAGGTTCTGGTAAGCTCCTGGCCAGAGCCGGTCACGAAAACCGAGTCAGAAACACCACCAAGGCCGACGCTCTGGTAAGCGCCCGCTAGTCTCGCACCACCATACATCGCGAACGTCGTGGTGTTCATCTGGTCGTGGAAATTGTAGCGACTTGCACCATCGGTGTAGACCGCCGACATGTTGATTGTATCGCCCGATCCGGTCGGGATGTTCTTGATCGATAAGGCTAACTGAGCAGCCCAACCCCACCTGTCACCCGCATAGCCGCTCGCCTCGGTCGCACCGTAGTAGGCGGCGTGATTGTTATGCGCGGCGAACGATCCTTGGAAAAGACCCCAAGCCTGATCAATGCGAACCGCTGCTATCAGGTCCGGTGCGCGCGAACCACCGATGTCGCTGGCCCCATACGCACCGGTTGCGAGACCAGCCAACGTCGCGCCACTCACGTTCCAGATATTTGTCGACTCTGCAACCGGATCCTGGGCCGAGAATGAAGCCGTAACCCCTTGACCGAAGTCAGCGGTGTAGGAGAACTGGTTCACACCAGCGGTCCAGCTTGCGGCGCCCGGCAATCCGTCGAAATTGTTGGCCGGATAGTTGGCCCAAGGTGCAGAGAACTGTGAGACGGCCCTACCCATCGTAAAGCCAACGAATTGGATGAAGGCGGCAAAGACCCCGAGCGAACCACCACCGACCTGAGAACCAGTCGATGTCGTATAGGCAGTCGATCCGTTCACGGCAGTTGTGCCTGCCCCCGTGTAAGTGCCCGAGATCCAGGTGAATACACCATTGAAGTAGGTGCGAACGACGCCGTACTCGGTCGCCGTGCGCGTATCGATGTTTAGAGTTTCCCGAGATTTGGCGTAGTAGTAGTTGCTGAGACGGTTATGTGCGCCGGCCAGACCAGTGTTGCCGGCATCATACACGGAGTTTGAAGCGAAAGCGGCTTCGGCGCGTAGATAACCGCCCAGCTTGATGCAGGTATCGGTACCGGGAATGTAGTAAAACCCAGAACCATAGAGAGTGCACACTTTCACGTACTCGACTGCCTTCGCCTTCACGGGCAGGTCTGCCGCCTGCGCGGAGCTTAGCGCAATGAGACCCGCGGTCGAGCTGAGCAACAGGCTTTTCGCCATCTTCATAAAAAGTCCCCCAATTTCTTTCGTCTCAACGTGGCCGCTCGACTGTTGCGGAGGAGGCCAGCCACCTGCCCTATGTCATTGCGAACTACAGGGCTCTTCTCGAACGCCAACTGACAAGATCCAGCAGCTAACGTCGCGGTGCGGATCATTCCGCCTCTCGCATGATTATGATGCCAAATTGCGCGCGCGATCGGTGGGCGAACACTGTATGGATCAGACGAAAGCGCGTAAGCTCTTGGTGGGCGTGCTTTGGCGGCCTCAGAAATGTTTGTTTCCGACCGAGGCCAGCTATGGCCGAGCGTCTGCAATGGCACTGCGCTGCTGAAAGAATGTTGAATCGAATTGTGCTGAAGCTAGTCGCAGACGGATTGACGCGTTGTTGCAGCTACGCGTACTGGCTCCGTTGCCTGTAATCGGTAAGCCAGAACGTTGTCTCAGCTAGGCCGCGGGATATTCCGACGGTATCGCTTCGGAAAGCGCATACGCGCCAGAAATGAGCTTGTAACAATTGCACGTCTTTTGCTCGAGGCACTTGCGTTCATCGATTTGCAAGATGCCTCTCGTTTTTCGAATCAGGCCCTCTTCTGCGAATTTGATTAGCGTCTCCGTGATCCCCGCTCGTGGCATTCCCAAGACGGACGAAAGGTAATCATGGGTAACCGGAAGCACGTGAGAGTCTGCAGTATCACTCGCTAAACACAGCCAGCTTGCAAGTCTGCGTTCCCGATGGTGCCAAACTCCACAGAAACCTGTCTGAATACAATGCGAAGTTAGCGCTCGAACATACCGAGATAGATGTTCACGCAATTCAGGGTGCTCGCTCGTGAGCTGCCGCAAGTCCTCAACACGAATCCTAAGGGCGCTTCCGGGAAATAACACAACAGATTGATGCGTAAAAAGGTGCCCCCCCAGCAACAGCGAGGCACCGACGGCACCACGATGTCCTATCAAGGCTGTCTCGAAGGTCCTTCCCGCCTCGGCAATTCTCAATGAGGCCAGGCCCGTTTCGATAAAATAGACGTAATCAGGATATCGGTTCGGCTGATGCAGAACCATACGTTCCCTTAAAACGACGGGCTCAAGGAGCCTGCCTATTGCCGCTCGATCTTGAAGAGAGAGATTTGCGAGAATCGCATTCTTGGCAAACCGCCGCGAATGAGGACGCAAGCTCGCCTCTCTGGCGCCTGATCTCAGTCCCTCGGGCCATACCATCCGGCAACCATGACGGCCGTTGGCATGCCCAACAAGTGTATTTGCATGATCCTCGGTCATTGGCTCAGCACACCTCGGATAATGGCGGCTGCACCTTCAACGTCGTCAACTGAGATGCCCCAATGCGTAACGAGCCGCAAGCGGCCGCGACGATAGTTGGACACTAGTAGGCCCTTCGATCGCAGCGAGGTCATAACGTCAGCGGCTTCGGCATCCGACCGTAGCTGGAGCATGACGATATTGGTTTGCGGCGGACATACTGACACGCCATCCGGCAGACCACTCTCCAAGATCTTGGCCAGTTGTCGAGCACGTTGGTGCGCTCGTTCGACGCGTTCGGTCCACTCATCCAGCGCAGTGGCAGCTGCGGCTGCGAGAACACTGACCGGGCGCCACAGGCCACCAAACATTTTTTGGACGCGTACGGCTTGGGCAATGAAATCGTGGCTGCCGAGGAGCATCGCGCCCTGTGGAGCTCCTAGCCCCTTGTTCAAACAAAGCGTTAGACTGGAAACACCAGCGGTCATTTGCTCAGGGCGCGCTTGGGAGGCGAAAATCGCATCGAACAGGCGGGCCCCGTCGAGGTGGATTGGTAGTCCGTGCGCTTGGCAGATCGCAGCGATTTTCTCCTGCCAGCCAGCGGGCATGACCGTCCCCCCGGCGCGATTGTGGGTATTTTCGAGCCACACGAGGCGGAGCGCGCGTTCCGGTGCAGAGCCTGGAAGCGCCTTGATGGCGGTTGGGATCGCGTCCGGGGGCAGATGACCCAGTTCTCCAGTAATTGTCCGTATGACAGCACCTCCGAGCCCCGCAACCGAAGCCGCCTCACTGCTCGCAACATGGCTTTCGGGATCTGCGAGCAACGCCTCGCCGGGTTGGCACCAGAGCCGGACCGCGATTTGATTGGCGAGCGTTCCAGTCGGCAGGAATAGTCCGTCTTCGAAACCGAACATCTCTGTTAAGCGCTTGATCAGCTTGTGCTGCTGAACATCTTCGCTGCGTAAGAAGGCAAGCGGCGCGCGAGCAGCCGCGGCCATCGCAGCTATGATTCTCTCAGAGGACGGCGCAAGAACGTCGCTGCGCATGTCAATGGTCGCCGAGCGCTCATGTGGCGATTCGGGACCGCCTATACCGACGAAGCGATGCAGAATTGTTCGGTCGTCAATGATGCA
Organism: Bradyrhizobium ganzhouense; assembly: GCF_049949285.1. NCBI lineage: Bacteria > Pseudomonadati > Pseudomonadota > Alphaproteobacteria > Hyphomicrobiales > Nitrobacteraceae > Bradyrhizobium > Bradyrhizobium ganzhouense. The sequence goes on along the minus strand of NZ_CP181318.1, from coordinate 1,888,452 downwards.
TTCAACAAGACCGGCGGTTGTTCCCTTCGGAAGGAAGGGTGGCGTCGACTCGTTGAGCGCTAGACGCGATGCGGTCGGAATAAAGACGCACTGGATACCGTCACGATTCACGACACGGTATTCATGGCGATGACCACTAACGACGAGACGCACTGCGTGCTGGCGCAGAAGATCCCATAGTCTGGTGCGGGCGTTCTGAGGTAGGGTGGCAGTACCAGCCTGCGGCTCGTCAGAAGCCGTGAGGAAAATCGGCTTGTGGACGAAGACCGCAATTTCCCGTGACCCGGCTCCCGCGAGTGCTTGTTGGAGGAAGGTCCATTCAGCCTCTTCCTGCGGAAGGCCCGAACCGAACAACATACTGTTAGTGCCGATCAGCCGCCACTTCTCGATATCGAGACTCCAATGTGATGCGTCGTATGTTTCGACGAAAGCATCGACAAGCGCTGGGGTGATGGTCATAGCCGCTGGTGGGCCATCGCCTACATCATGGTTGCCGGGAATGGCCAGCCATTTTGATCCTAGGGCATCGAGCTGTTTGCGCGCGTACGCATGATCCTCGCGACAGTCTGGGCGGTCGAAGACTATGTCGCCTGTATGGATGACGAGGTCTGGCTGCGCGCCTTGAATGCAGGACGCAAGATCCTTCCAACCGGCGTTGATGCAGCCGTGGTCGGCGGAAAAATGTGTATCGCTGATCAGGATAAGTTTAAACATCAGTCCTTTTCCAGTCCGGCACGAACGCAGGCTGGTCCTTTAGCAAGTGCCGAGATTTTGGGAGAAAGCGAGATCGTGCGGTAGGAATCACACGCCACAGTCCGAACTTGGATGCAGGCGCTCAGGCCGTATGACTTCCAGCGCCGGTATTTTTTCCTGGGCTCACAAAGGACCCCAATTCGGGTTGGCAGCGACGGTGATCATCGGATTCGAACCGTTCCTTCCGAGCAGGCCACCACGGTTCGAATAAGCTACTGACGATCTGGATTGTCGGGGGTTTTGGCATCTCAAGATTTCCTCGATTGGAGCGGGCAAGCTTTTCAGGCCGTCGACCGCGTGGACCAGGTCAGTCGATTGATAAAGGCAGCAGCAGCGGACGACGGCTCGAACAGCGCAAGCGGTGTTTCTACGGCGACGATCCTTCCGTCGCGCATAAGAACGACTTCGTCGGCTACTTCGCGAACAAATGCCATTTCGTGGCTCACAACCAACATCGTGGTGCCGACGGAGGCCAGATCACGAATGACTCCGAGGACCTCGCCAGTGAGTTCCGGATCGAGCGCTGAGGTCACCTCATCTAGGAGAAGCAATTCCGGCTCAAGCGCCAAGGCACGGGCAATCGCGATGCGTTGCAGCTGCCCACCGGACAGTTGGTGCGGATAGCGATGCTGAAAACCGGGTAGCCCGACTCGCGCCAGCCATTGATCGGCCAATTCTGCTGCCTTGGCACGCGAAAGCTTCTTTACGTGACGCAGACCGAGAGTAATGTTGTCTTCAACACTGAGGTGCGGAAAGAGCGTGTAGCTTTGAAACACCATGCCGATACGCGACCGCTCGGCCGCCAACAAACGGTCCGGCAGACGTCGGCGCGCGGGGCCTTCGCCGGCATAGCTAAGTTGCTTACCAGCAAGGCGAATCTCGCCGGTCTGATAGTCTTCAAGCGCATTGATACAGCGGAGCAGGGTCGACTTACCGGCGCCGGACGGGCCGATCAGTGCGGTGACAGTACCAGGACGCACACTGAGGCTAACGTCTGTTAGGATCGACCGAGAGCCGATGAGCTTGCTCAAGCCTTCGATGAAAAGTATCGGGCTTTGATTAGAAGTTAATATGCGCAAATCTTTGCTCCAACCGGCTGCCGAGAACCGCGGTGACAAGGCACAGCACGACGTAAGTAAGCCAGAGGAGCAGATAGGTTTCCGGAATGTACAAGGTGCGGATGGCAACCTGCTGGCCAGCGAGAAAGAGATCGCTTACCCCAAGAACGGAGATCAGCGTCGTCGACTTGATGATCTCTATTGCGATATTTGTGGCTGAGGGAATGGCGCGCCGGAGCGCCAGCGGCAAAACGATGAGTATGATGCGAGCGGGAAATGTCAGTCCGATCGCCTTGGCGGCTTCGAATTGCGAATGGGGAATTGCCTGAATGGCGCCGCGGAAGATCTCGGCGAACTGCGCGCCGGCGAATAACGCCATAACCGCTATTGTCAGAGCAAAAGCCGGCAGCGCCGGCCAAAGGGCGCCGACGCCGAAGTAGGCGAACAGGATGATGACAAGCAAGGGCAAGCCGCGCAGCAGATAAATGTAGAGGCCAATGGCCGCGCGTAGAACTTGCGAGCCAAACACCGCCGTAACGGCGGCCAGGGCGCCGATTGCGACACCAAGCCCCACAGATAGGCAAGCGGCGAGGCACGTCTCTCCAAGCCCGTTGAGGAGTGCGAAGCGGCTGTTCCACAATGCAAGGAGCGCAGGATGATCGGACATCAGGCACTCCTTCCGGGCAGGCGCCGCTCAATGATTTGCAGGGTCAGCGCGATCAGCGCAGAGGCAACGAGATAGATCAGGGAAACAGCCGACCAAGCCTCGAAAACCCGGAAATAATTGGTGCTGATTTCCTTTGCGACATACGTGAGCTCTGCGACCGCAATGACGGAAGCAATTGAAGTATCCTTGAAGGTCGCAACAATACTATTGGTTAAGGCGGGAAGGGCGTGACGCACCACAAGTGGTAGAACTACATAAAACTGGCGTTGCAAGCCGGTTAACCCGATACTCTTGGCCGCATCCATCTGATGCCGCGGCAGTGACTCGAGGCCGGCGCGAAAGTTCTCCGCTAGATAGCCTCCAGCAGTAATCGACAAAGCCGCGACGAAAGCGGAGTAAGGACTGAATAAGCGGATACCCCATTGCGGGAGGACCAGATAAAACGTGAAGACCAAGAGTAGCAACGGGGTTGACCGGATGATCCGTCCCACTATCGAGGCGGCAACGCGGATGCGAGTCGACGATGCCACATTGAGATAGGCAAGACAGAGGCCGAATGCCAAGCCGATGACAATCGAAGCCGCAGCGAGCATCAGCGAAAGGCCAAGCGCGTCGGACAACGCCGCTCGATATTGCCAGATGATTTGCCAATTCCAATTGTAACGCATCATCGCCGCAGTCACTCTTCAAGAGATCAGTTCGTGTGGATATCCGATCTTCGGAGTGGGCACTGTCACGCCCAGCCATTTCTTCAGCATGCCCGCATAGCGCGTATAGTCGACGCCGATCATGGCTTCCCGCAGCGCCGTATTGACAAAGTTGAGAAATCGAAACTGGCCAGGGGCAATGCCGCAGGCAAGCGAACCCGCTTTATGGGTGAAACCGCTGTCGATATAGCGGTCGGGCATATTCGCCAGCATGTAGTCGATCTGGCTGTGATCGACATACTGCGCATCCGCCTGCGCGGCATTGAGCGACTGGAGAGCCGCGTCGGGCGTCGGATACTGCACAACCTTTGCATCAGGCAGGATCTCGTGGACCCAGTCGGCGATGAAAACGTTTTGCAAAGCGCTGATGGTCGCGCGGGCGCCGGCGCCCTTCAGCTCGTCGAATGACTTGTAGGGGCCGCTCTTGCGCATCAGCAAACCCTGGCCAGTCCGATAGTAGGTGACAGAGAAATCGATCTGCTGAGCGCGCGGCGCGGTCACAGTCAGATTTTGGATGGTGATATCGACGCGGTTCGATAAGAGATTCGGGATGCGGGAGTCCGATGTTTGCACAACGAATTCCACTTTTCTTTCATCGTTAAACAGGCCCTTGGCGAGAAGCCTTGCCAGATCAATCTCAAGCCCGTCGAAATCTCCGTTTTCATTGGTGAAATAGAAGGGTGGGAGATCGCTGCCGGTCCCTACGATGAGGTGGCCCCGGGCCAGTACCTGCTGCAGCTTGTCGCCGCTACTCCCCTGCGCTCGCGCCGGTGTGGGGGAGATGAGCGTGGTCGTGGCCGCGAGCGTTGCGGCACCGCCCAACACCCCCGTTCCAAACAAATTGCGACGACTGAAGTTGAAGCTCATGGCCAGCGTCCTTTTGAAAAAGGTTTGTGAATTGGTTCGAACCATTGAACTAATCCTGTGACGGTGCTATGACAGCTCGCGTGCGAGCAGAGGTAATTTTTTTGGGAAGGCTCAATGAGTAACAGCGAGGTGGCCAACAGCACTGCGCTCGGCTGGCGCGAAATTGCGTCGCGGCTTCGAACAGCTATTGAGAACAACGACTTCGGAGTCGGAGGCCAAATCCCGACCGAGGTCGAACTGATGCAGAAATTAGGTGCGACACGTTATTCGGTGCGGCGGGCGCTGGGTGCGCTACAGCAGAGCGGCTTGATCCGCATCGAGCAGGGCCGCGGCACATTTGTGCATGACGCCTATTTGGTTTCCTACCAGATCGCCCGCCGCGCGCGTTTCACTGATGTGCTCGTAGCCAACAACATTACGCCGGGCCAGGAGATCCTAACAATCGAGGTCGTCGCTGCGGATGATGAGATACGAGATTTTCTCAAATTGCGGCGCGGTAGCTTCGCGATGTTCATGGAGCTGTTGGGATATGCAAATGGACAAATCGTCAAGCACGACCGAAACTACTTTCCTCTTCCACGCTTTGAGGGATTCGAGAAGGCCTTGAGAGCCAGCCCATCAGTGACGGAGGCGCTCGCGACGGTCGGAGTCTCCGACTATCACCGAGTGAGTACCTCGATCATCGGCCGACTACCGACAGCTGCAGAGGCGCGGCTGCTGCGACAATTGCCAAGCCAGCCCATTTTTGAATGTCAGCGTCTGGACGCCGACGAGAGCAATGACCCAATCATCTACGGGACTACGGTATTCAGCTGCGAGCGAGTGCGCTTGACCGTCTAAATCGCCCTCCATCAGAACAGGCGGAGGCATAAATCCGAGCCTGCTCCACATTTGCGGCAAATTCAAAAGTGTCAAAAATCGCTTCCTCGCACCATAGAGTTTCGATTTTCGGACATTCATGATGGCCTGACCGTCAAGCTGGACGCAATGTTGCGGTTGAAGCGCGGGCACGTCTTCATCGGCCCAAATTCGCCGCTGGGTGAGCAGTGACACACACGCAATCTCAGCGCGGCCGCACGTAGAATCGTCCGCGGCACTTTCGAGCGCCAGGAAACATGGAATGATGGCCAACAACCCGATGAGGCGAAGGAGAAACTGCAGTCGAACTCGGGATCAACGATATTTCTCTTCATCCAGTCAAACGCCGGAAATTTGTCGGAACTATCACGATTAGCCTTTACCTCACGGCGAGCCCCCCTTAAGTTTTCAATTTTTCACGTATTGGTTGAACCTGAAAGCGAGTCGACGTGCAAGAGCACCTACGATCCATTTTGCACCTTCAAGATGAACTTCTTAGCTCAAACAAGATGTATATCGTCGACGAGGTCATTGCAGAAATAGCGCGCGCAATACCCGAAGATGGAAAACTATTGTTCTACATGCGGCAGCGGCGCCACTTCTCCGACCCGCATGCCGCGGAATCCCCCTACTTGCTTTTTCCTTATCTTGCGTTCGAAATTTTTCATGGGAGGATTCGAAGGTTCGGACACAGGAATGACCTACAAGAAAGAGAATCAGAGATCACCGACGAATATTCGGAGAATTCTCTCTCCGAGAGCGCGGTAGTCCGTTGGGCCCCGCATGCTGAGATTAGTCGGTTTCTGATAGAACAGATCCGCCGTACCTTTTTGGTATTTTACCACGTGAGCGGCTCTCGCGAGCACTTCATCGAAAGCGTTTCAAGAAGGTTTGTTCGCGAATTCGTGAGCAGCAAAACGGGCCGCGACATAATTGACTACGATCATCATTTCGCGGAAATTCGACGGCGCCTGGGCATAGATATCTTGCTTGGACTTCAAAGAGATCCATTTTTGAAACTGGATACTGTCCAAAAGATAGACGATATCATCGAAATCGATCGCGGCTCATCGGGCGTTTTGAAAAAAATCGCGAAGAACAAGGATTTCCTGAAAGACCTGTTTGGGTCAATCGCAAGAAAAACAGTCAACTACGGATACATAGACAAACCAAAGATATACTATTGTATCAATACATTGACGGAGGAGCATTTTTTCCTGGATCGGGGAGGTCAAGACACTGGGTTCCAAGTTGCGAGGCAAGCTGTCCTGATTTTCATTAAGGGAGGCGACCGGCTCAGTCTCGACGCGGTCCATAACGCAACGAAGCTCATATCAACGAGCTTGCGTGAGCGGGCATCCGCTGAACGCGAAGATCCCCTGTTTAAGGTCATGCGCGCCGCTCAAGATGCCGAAGAGCGCTTGGGGACATCGCCAGTCGAGAGCCGCGCAGCACTGGAGCTTGAAATACGCAACATTCTGGAGCCTTTTCTTCGCGAAGTTATACAAGCAAGCCAGGCCGAAAAGTTGGCAATCTGGCGCTTTGATCCCTTCAACAAGGAATTTATTGAGATCGCTTCGGTCGGTTTTCCCTCGACCTATCGCCACGTTGCCATTCCTCTGGCGAACGAAGGTTCGTTATGTGTGGCGTCTTACGTTGCTGACCAACCTTTGTGGCAGGAGCATCGCGATCAGAGCACTGTTGATCCTGCCGAGCGACCGCTCCTAAACAACGACATCGGCAAGTTCAGCGACGCCGCTCACGCAAGGCCGATTTGGGTGGGCAGTACAAAGAGCGCTGTGATCGAGTTCGTTTCGTCGCGGGCAAAACGATTGGTCACTGAAGGACAGTATTTCGAGCGCGTCTCGATCACGTGTGGTGAGGTGATCCGGAGGATCGAGCTGGCAAATGATCGATCATGGTTATCGCGAATGTCCTACGTGCATGCCGCTCGTCATCGCATTGAGGCGATCATCAGAGAGATTCAGGAGACAGACGAACAGCGCGCGGGCCAGCTTCGGTCCCTTCTGTCATCGTACTCGATCGTTCAAGATAGCGAAAACCGTTTTCGAAACTTGGAGGATGTGGACGAGCTAACCGACGCCATGGTGAGCGCAGTGCCAAGCTCGACGACGTCCCCCCTTATTCGATCCCTTTGCGAAAAGGTTAGTATTCAGGGGCGAGAACACCGGGCCTCGCCGCGCTCTTATGGGTTGGTTCTAGAGATTCTTGACACTCTAGGTTCGAATGTGGGTCACTCGCCCTTACTGATTGAAGACGTCAGCGTGGAAACGGATTATGATGAGCCCTCCGACATCACAACGATGAAAATCCTTTACCGCCCAAAAGGTGCGCTGCAACAGGCAACGCGCCTTTCGCAGGTCTGCGTTTCACCGATCAAAGACGGCAGATCTGCCACCTACCACTTCGGCCTGTTTTTGTTGGCCGCTCAATTGCGTATGGTTGGCGGAAGTGCGTCTGCAGCGCCCATAGCGGATGATGGTTTTGGCAATTCACACTTCGGCGTAGCATTCTCCATTCCTCTAAACGACAACGAAGGTGCAGTATGAAGCGTCACTTTCGAGTTCTGCTTGTTGAGGATGATCGCGATCGCAGAGGCCGTTTCGTCGCGGTTTGGAAGGGGGCGTTTGGTGCAGCAGGTATCGACGTCGACATTCAGGTTGAGGAAAACTTTGATGACATCGACAGCCTTCTGAAGAAGAGACCTCATGTCGCGATATTTGACAATGTTTTCGAGGTAGGCGGAGGTGGCGCGGTTAAGGCCAGGGATAATCTCGGAATCGAGCAAATCAGTCGACTGAAGCCACATCACACCGACACGGTTTTTGCGCTCTATAGTCTGGCAACGTTCAGTATAGATCAGCTCGGAGTGCGAATACCAAACCCGGACATGCTTGTTACAAAAACGCATCTGTCGAACATCGAGTATCAACACTATCTCGGAAAGACATTGGCATCGCAAGTGCGGCGTTTGCCCTTTAGGAATTTAAGCTTCACGACGCCCGCAGTGCGGCCTGAGTTCGCAGACGTTGAGCCCGAGCTAACTTCGATCATTGAACAATGCATTTTTGGTTTCATGAATGATGAACTTGACGATGAGGTCATTGAAGTTCGACTTCATAAACTCACCGGTGGGTTTTCCGGCTCCAGTGTTTTTCGCCTCGAGTTTTTCGGGTCCACGCGTTACGAAAACATCCCATTCGTTCTGAAGTTCAGTCGAAAAGCCAATGTTTCAAGCGAGGCGACACGGTACAATTCGTTCGTTCGACTACAATTGTCGCACGATATGCGCGTTGATCTGATCGGCTATGGAGAAGCAGGAGAATGGGCAGGTGCTTGCTATGCATTTGCGTTCGGGCGTGCTGATGGGGTGGTAACACTCACGGATAAACTGAAAGATGGCGATGCAGCAGCCGTCACCGCTGCAGTCCAGCGCATATTTTCATCAAATACGACGGGTTGGTACAATCTGAAGAAAACCAAGCCGCAACGGCTTGACGACTACTTCTCGAACTCCGAGGAGTACAAATTGTCGAAAGACGATCGACGGTTGGCAGGTTTGCGCGCAGTCCTGTCGGAGGTCGGCGCTGAAGAAGGTGTGTCGAGTACCGTATCAACAGATACAATCCGTTTTGGGACGTTCGAGTGTGGATCACTTCGCCGTAGCCTAGCAAAGAAAGGCTCAGGAGAAATAAAACTGTGCTTCGGTCATGGCGACTTAAATGCCAATAACATATTCGTCGATGGCTCCGGTCACAACCTCGCTATGATTGATTTTGAGTATGCCGGTCTCGACCACTGCTACAAGGACTTCGTATCGTTGGAATCATCAATTCGGCTGGAATTTCGGCGGTCGGCGCTTCCGGATATCAAACTCCTGGATCTTGTTGAGGTCGAAATGACGTTGTTCCGAAATCTCGATCAACTTCTTTCCGGGGCGCCGGACTATGTCGAGCCGATTCGCGATCTACGAAAGTCGGCAATCGCACGATTCGGTACGCCTTTGGGCTTGAACTATTTCGTCGCGGTCGGACTGCACTCGTTGAAGCTTCTCGGGGTCTCTGCCGGCTGGCGTCCTGACCAAAAGAAGGTCCTGGCTGCGGCCGCCCTCGCCTCGGCGCGCTGCGCGGAACATTAAGGACTGACTTGAGGAGTACCGCCGCACCGACCCGCGGGCTGCGCCTGTGCAGATGGCGCGAACAGCGACCTAACGCCAGCAAAGCCATCCAGCTTGCGAGTTTCCAATTTTCTTGAGGGCCGCCTCCATGACGTTTCAGGAAGCTCGCGCTTTGCCCATAAACCCTCCTTCCAATCCAAATGTGCTCCTTATACGCCGAGATATTTCGCTGGTTGGGCAAGAGGTGACGGCGCGGTCATAAGTTCGGCCTTTAAAGCGAGGTGACCTGCTCCCCAATTTGCCCTCGTTTATAAGTAGAGTCCGTTCTGGGTTTGGCCCCTGTTGGGGCGGGTTGCGAACTCGGTCGGTGTGAGCCCGTTGAGGCTCGTGTGCGGTCGGTTGGTGTTGTAGTCGATCCTCCATTCCTCGATGATCTGGCGGGCCTCGTTGAGATTGGCGAACAGGTGCTCGTTCAGGCACTCGTCACGCAGGCGGCCGTTGAAGCTTTCGATAAAGCCGTTCTGCATCGGCTTGCCGGGCGCGATGTAATGCCACTCGATCCCGAGTTCTTCCTGCCAGGCCAACATCGCATTTGAAGTAAACTCGGTGCCGTTGTCGCTGACGATCATGCGGGGACAGCCGCGGCTTTCAATGATCTGGCCAAGTTCGCGCACCACACGCAAGGCGGTGAGCGAGGTGTCGACGACCAGGCCGAGGCACTCCCGGGTGAAGTCATCGACCAGGGTCAGGACGCGGAAGCGCCGGCCGCTGGAGAGCGTGTCCATCACGAAGTCGAGCGACCAGCGCAGGTTCTGATCCTGCGGGATCGATATCGGCGCCCGGGTGCCCAGTGCCCGTTTACGGCCACCACGTTTACGCACGGTCAGCCGCTCCTCCTTGTAGAGCCGATACAGCTTCTTCCGATTGATCCGGACCCCTTGCCGAGCCAATAGCAGCCCCAGGCGACGGTAGCCGAAGCGGCGCCGTTGCGAAGCCAATTCCTTCAGCCGCGTCCGCAACGGTCCATCGTCCGGCCGTATCGAGGCATAGCGATAGGTCTTCGGCTGCAGGCCAACCAGCCTGCAGGCCCGCCGTTGCGAATAGCCCTTCTCATCGATCGCCCAGGTCACAGCACGTCTCCGCAAACCGGGCGTCAGAAGTTTTTTCCGAGCATCTCCTTCAGCGTCGACGCGTCCAGCATCGACTCCGCCAGCAGCTTCTTTAGCTTGCGGTTCTCCTCTTCCAGGGCCTTCAGCTTGCGGGCGTCGGAGATCTCCATCCCGCCATAGCGCGACCGCCACTTGTAGAAAGTCGCGTCGCTGATGCCGTGCTTGCGGCACAGATCGCTCGCCGACATCCCGGCAGCATGTTCCTTCAGGACCTTGATGATCTGCTCTTCCGTGAACCTGCTCTTACGCATCGTCTGTCTCCTCGGTGGAGAACAGAACCCTAACTCAAAACCGGGGGCGTTTCAGGGGAGCAGGTCAGAGGCTGTGGCTGACGCCCGCACCCTCCGTCATCCTCTCAGCAAACAAAACCGGGCAGCTCAGCTACAGTAATGGAAGATGCTATTTTTCTGTAGATGGCAGAGGCGTCGTGTCGGTTCTCGTGGGCAATATCGGATACTCGATCTTGGGCAGCTGCCCGGTCAGCGAATTCAGAAACGCGACAATGTCGTTCTCTTCCTTATCGCTAAGCTTGGCGCCAAGCTGAACTTCAGCCATCACGCCGACAGCTTGCTTAAGGCTCCAGACCCGACCCGAATGGAAATACGGCGGTCGCAACGCGACGTTGCGCAACGGCGCTGCGCGAAAAACGTACTCGTCGCTGGCCAACTTGGTAACCGCGGATCGGCCCTTGTCGGCGGTCGGAAGCAGGCTGGCGGCTGGCCTTTCGACCGCGCCAAACGGAAAATAGTCCTGTCCACCGACGTTGATTCCATTGTGGCAAGACGAGCATCCGGTTTCCATGAATAGCTTCAATCCAGCTTTCTGCTGATCATCGAGAGCATTCGAATCACCTTCAAGGTACCGATCCAAAGGGGCCGCGGGCGTAATGAGAGTCGCTTCGAAGGCCTCGATCGCCCTTCCGAAATTGTCAAAGGTGACTGGCGATTCCTCATTTGGAAACGCCTTTTTGAACATGACGACGTAGTCGCTCATCGAGTTTAGCGTGCTGATCACATGATCTGGGCTCGCGTTCATTTCGACACTCGCCTGCACGGGACCCTTTGCTTGCGCTTTGAGGTCTGCGGCACGTCCATCCCAGAACTGCGCTACATTGAATACTGCGTTATAGACGGTTGGAGCCCGACGTGGCCCTCGTTGCCAGCCGTGCCCCACCGAGGTCGGCCCGGCATCCACTCCGCCTGTACCTAGATTGTGACAGCTATTGCAGCTAATAATCTCGCTACCGGACACGCGCGGATCGAAGAATAGCATCTTACCGAGGTCGACCTTCTCGCGGGTGACAGGATTGTCCTTCACCGCAGCCACGACCGGCGGGATCGGTTTGAAAGTGCGCCTCGCGGCCTTCATCAGATCATCATCTGCACCGGATGGCGATGAGACCAGAATCGCAACGGCAGCAACACATAACTTGCGTACAAGGCGGAGTTCTCGGACGGATAAATGTCTCCCAATGGACATCATCGATGCTAGTCCGGGGAAATTGGAAGGAGCGACGCCGCATTCCGCGGCCGCCCAGACCAGCGCGATCCAACACAACTTGATATTCATGCTTCACGTCCCACGGCAAGTATTCACAGGAGAGCAAAATGCCCCAGTCTTTGTTCACGCATAGTAGTCTTATGAGACCTATGCCGATTTTCGAAACATGCGCTGGTACCAAATGCGACTAACCTGAGCCCGCTTGGCGCGACTCGTGCGCCCGCACCTTGATGCTGCACTTGGCCAAATTTGGTCGCGCGAACGCGCGCCGCCACACGCGCGAGAGTGGCGTCAAAGTGGTGCCAGCGGCCGACCTCTGTGAGTTTCACGGACGACATAGGCGAAGTCGAGGATCATTTCGTTCTTCAATAGGCCGTGGGATCAGGTCGCCGCCTCTCACGCGGGCTGCGTCCGCGGGAAGTCCGGCTACGATAGAGCTGATAAATGATACGCTTCCTTCTGGCCTAAGAGTTATAGGTTACCGGACGCACGCAGGATTGTGAGAAGTCGGCAACCTGCTTCATGGCGACGATACCGTGCACGCGGTGCTCCATAACTTCTGACTTGGGATGAGCACAGCAAGTCCCGTACCAATTGGGGCGCTCGCGAAATCTACGTGGAGAAGCACTTGAGAGCATCGACGGTCGATTGCGTCGCGCCACAAAGCAATTGCTGCCCACGTCGGAAATATGACACTTCTGTTTCGATCAGCCCAGACAGTGGCTGATATCGACCGCGCACGGCTTGGGACGCGTTTGCTCACTACATCTGTGCCGAGAGCGAGACAAGCAAGCAAAGTAAACGACGGCAACGCCTCACCGGGAATAAAAAACGTCTTTCCAACTTGCCGGATCATGCTTTGCAGCGTCAGGTGTTAATCGAGATGTCTGGATTTTCCGCGGGTCGCGAACGCGAGAAGCGGCGCGCTAGTGAGACTCGCTCGCTGTCAAAGGCTCTTGGAGGTTTTCCGAGTAACGAGCAAATGTCTTGCGATCGGGTGGCATCCGCAACTCAAGCCTTCCAAGGAGACGGCATACGCTATGCCGCGGTCAACTACCAACGCTGGTCATTGATCAAGATGACGGACGTGTGTCAGCTGTGGATTGAGCTGCGGGATCGCCCAAACGACTTGGTCATCGAGAACTGGACCAAGCACGCACTGTACGCCCGACAGGTCGAATGAACCTGCAAGGAACCGGCATGCAATACCAACCAAACTCGGCCGTCGTAAATCATCCAGAGCGACGCGCAGGCCCGTCACTCTCACGAGAGCTTCGCGCTGAGATCTGTTCCAAGAGCGACCTCTTCTTCCTGATGGAAGCTCATGATGCGCTTTCGGCCGCGATCGCCAAGCGCGCCGGCTTCAAAGGTCTCTGGGCCTCGGGCCTGTCCATTGCAAGCTCTCTGGGCTACCGCGATGCCAACGAGGCCTCGTGGAGCCAGTTCGTCGATGTGGTCGAGCGCATAGTGGACTCGACCGAATTGCCCGTGCTGGTTGACGGCGATGGCGGATTCGGGAATTTCAACAATGCGCGCCTTGTGGCACGCAAACTTCGACAGCGTGGCGCTGCCGGGATTGCGCTGGAGGACAGCTGTTTTCCGAAGATCAACTCGTTTGTTGGAGACCGGCATCCGCTAGCCGATATCGACGAGTTCTCCGGTCGACTCCGCGCCGTAAAGGATACGGTGGCGGACGACTTGGTCCTGGTGGCGCGGACCGAAGCGCTGATAGCCGGCCATGGATTGGACGAAGCAATTTCACGTGCTGCCGCTTACGCTGCGGCGGGTGCCGATGCGATCCTCATTCACTCGCGCAAGAGCACCGCTGAGGAGATCATCTCTTTTGCAACTGCCTGGCGAAATCGCCTGCCTGTTGTGATCGTTCCAACGAAATACTATCGGACACCTGTCTCTGCATACCGTGATGCCGGCATCTCCACAGTGATTTGGGCCAACCACTCCGTGCGAGCTGCAATTCTGGCCATGCGACACGTCTGCGATCGCATCATTGCAGAAGAAAGCATTGCCGGCATTGAGCCAAATATCGCGGCTCTCGACGATATTTTTGAGTTGTTGAGGTACGACGAACTTGCCCATGCGGAAGCGCGATATCTCAACCTCACCTGACCTATCCCACCCCCCTACTGGCAGTACCCGCCCTTGACCAAGTCCTGCCAGGCAAGACTCGCTTCCCATCGTCACATGCTTCACGGGAGTGTCCATCGACGCTTGAGGTTGCCTTCCTGACACCGGATATTTCACAAAATAGCGCGAGGGCTCTCATTGATCACTTTCTCTGCGTTGCCGCTGCTTTTGGTTTCTCCGCACGGATCTTCAGGTCGCGATCAGCGCCTAACGCCTTAAATGACGGGTCCCTGCCAATGAAAGGACATTCGATGGCCAGCAATGCTACCAAGAAGGCCGTCATTCTAGCGGCCGGCTTGGGCTCGCGCCTGCGTCCGCTGACAGATCTGCGTCCCAAGCCCCTGGTCGAGATCAACGGCACTCCGATCCTTCACAACGCTCTCCACAATCTGCAAGCGGTCGGTGTCGAGGAGGTGACGATCGTCGTCGGTTATCGGAAAGACGCTATTCAATATGCCTGCGGCAGCTGCTTTGGGAAACTCAAAATCAAATACGTGGAGTCGTCTGTCTTCGCCCACACCGGCAGCGCATATTCCTTATGGTTGGCACGCGACGCACTTCTTTCGGGCGACTGCTTTCTTCTCGAGGGTGATGTCTTTTTCGAGAAGGATGCGTTGCGTTACCTTCTGCTCGGGCCGGCGTCCGATATGGCTGCGGTAGCTCCCTTCGACGAGCTGATGGAAGGGTCAGCAGTCCTTTTGTCGGATAGCGGCTTCATCTCAGCTTTCCGCATGAAGCAGACCGCCGCAAACATTGCAGCGGATGGTCCAAGTCTATTCAAGACGATGAACCTGCTGCGGTTCTCGGCGTCGACCCTCCGGGAAACAATCGTCCCGGCGCTCGACGATATCATCGCTTCGGGAGCTAGGCAGGCATACATCGAGGAGCTTCTTGCCGACTTGGTGGAAAGACGGGGTCTAAAGCTCGCAGTGGCACGTTGTGACGATCTCAAGTGGTACGAAGTCGACAGCGTCGACGATCTGCGCGCGGCGGAGCGCATTTTCGCCTGAACGAACGCCTTCGGTCGTGTCGAATGAACTTCAGACTAAGTGGCAGGTCGAGGTGGCCAGCGAACGATGGTGAAGCGCCCTCGGCGCGGTCCGCAGACGTCAAGGCGGGCACGCGATACGATCACAATTACCTTGCTTTGCCGCGGTCATGACGGGGAAAATGCCTTTTGGTAGCGCCCGAAATTGTTGTCAGCGATTTGGTGCGCGGAAACGTCCTGCACGTGGTACCGGGATCTCGGACTGGCAGCGGGTTGCAATATCGGGCCTATGGCGTCGACCGCAGCGACAATTCTGAAATCTCTCGGGCTTTTTGCCGGTGGCTCGTCCGTCTTTGCAGAAAGGCCGCCCTCCTCGAAGCCGCTTGACATCGCGTGAGCAATCGCGGCTCCTCTCAAGTAGCAGACCCGCGCTATTGAGACCGCTCTTCCTCGAAACCACAGCTGCAGCCATATCGAGCGGTTGAGGGGAACCGTCATCACCGCCGTTATCTGGCCGGCTCCCGCTAAGTCCAGGACCCGACGGAAACGGCTTACCAGCGCGCGATTTCCGAAGGTCAAGTGACTCTAAAGTTTTGGCGGAAACGAGCGCCGCGCGCGAGCCTGTTGATTAGCCTGGATCATTCGCTCCGAGAGCCGCGAATGATAGGGCGCGCTCAGCAGCATCAAAAAGAGCGCCCGGTCGGCTTCATAGCGAGCAGCGGATCGACTGCTTCTTGAACCTGTCATGACCAGCGTGCCTCCGGTCGTGCGGACCGACCACACCCATCTTCGTCTGCGCTGTTTCAAGATAACTTCGAAGATTGGAAATCGATCGGACATGTCATCAGCCCCTCAATAGATAACCTCCACCCCTGGTCTGCATTTCTGCATCGATAGCCAAACCTATGCGGTGCCGGCTTCCTCTTCCGCTCGACTGGTTTTACCCGCACTCGGTGTGGCTTCTTGGAAAGCTTTGATGGACCGCTTCGATCTGCCAATTCCTTGGGCGAAACCTCTTTCGGCAGCGAGCCCCGCGCTCTGGTGGACAATGCTCATTTCGTCATTTCGGCATGCAGGTCTTAAGACACGGAAAGTCGGTAGAGGGCGGCAGGCGTCTCGCCCAGGATCCGCGCTCGAGCGTTCTCGTCTGGGACGAGTTCCTCAAGCCACTCAAGTGTCTGCGCATAGGATGGCGCGTAGGCGTGGGCGGCTGCGACGTGCGGCCACTCCGAGCCCCAGAGCAGCTGTTTCGGCCCGAGCTCCCGCAGCATCCTGCCCGCAGCTGTATGGGCCCAGCCATCTGCGACGCGTCCGATCCCGGACAGCTTCACCCACACCTCTGCTCCCTTTGCGAGCGCCAGGAGTCGTGCAGGGCGAGGATCCCAGGCGGGATCCCGGGTGCTGTCCGCAGGTCCGAAACCGCGGAAGACCAGTCGATGGCTCTCCGCGAGAAGCAACTCTGTGAGGTGCTCAGGTCCTTCGAGGCCACCCGACACCTCCAAGCGCAAGCCCATCCGGAGGACGGCCTGAGGGGATTCGGCCAATGGATCTGGATCGGTGAGGGTTATCGTCAAACCCACTGCACCTGATCGAGCCCACTCCTCCAGCACCTTAGGCCCCAGCGGTTGCACGAGAGGCGGAACGAGCCTCACCGGCACCCGGGACTGGCTCGCCTGGGCGAAGAGCTCGGCCGGATCGTCGTTCAGGAAGGCAGGCTGGACCAGGACCAACCCAGCGTTCTTGGACGCGCGCGTGGCGCCTTCCAGCGTTTCCATGGAGCCGTCGATGGCGGGCGCAGCCTGCCGGCTCATAAGTCGGAAAGCATGCACCTCGCAGTCGATCCTCATGAAGCGCCCTCGCCGCAAAGCTTCGCCGGAATAACGCTCGCGAGGCCGTAGCTCACATACATGTCCAAATCCTCGATGCCAGCGCGAGAGTGGAAATCTTCCAGCGCCTGCTCAAGCACGCTTCCGGTAATATCCGGCTGCGCGTCCCCGCGATGAAGATCTGCCGCCATAACCTCACCGATAGGGCCGTATCCGCACACGGATCGCTCGCGCGCCTCTGCAAATACGGGCTCGCTGCAGATGCTCTTCTTAGTCATTTGGCCGGCAATTTAAGTCTCGTTGCGTGCAGACAACTCAAGACGGTTCGGTTCTCTTGCAGTGAGGCCATTCAAAGGCCCCGCTCTTTGAGGCCTTATGATCATTTCGCGCGATGCAAATACCTTGCAAGCTAACTTCAGGATCGTTCGCAACTCCGGCGTATAATTGTCATCCTTCCGCCAATGCCACCGCCGACTTTTGTCTCGATTGGCGCGCTGTGGCCGGCCGCCGTCTTATGCTTGCGATCGGCTCTAATCATAAGGCCTACACGAGATTTATACGTGCAGCATGACTTCTTTGGTGACACCGAACTCCCTTAGCAATCGCCTAAGTCCATTTTCTAATCCGGATAGCAGTTCCTTTTGCTTCAAGCTCGCAACACAGGATCAGATCACGCAGAAATCCAGCAATTTTTGCGCCATTGCGCAGGATTTCGGAGGGCGTCACCTTCCGCATGGTCCATGAGTTGCGCGCACGAGTGATAATGCGAGAGCGCGTACCCTTCGCGTTCCGGCAGCTAGATGGCCGCAGGAACTGGAGCGGCCGCGATTGAGCGTGGGAAATCGAAGATAGTGCTCAGCAATAAGAGCAGCGAAGCTAGCAACGCCATCCTGACTGGGCTCAGCATATCAAGGCCGTTGACACGAAACAGCATGGCTGTCGTTCACTTTAGCAACGGACGCAGGGGGATAGTTTGCAAAAATTGAAACTGTGAACCAGAAACCAAAGGCCATGATCGAGCACATCGGGGCACAACTTGCCTGCAGGGCTGCGTGATCTCGGCCCACAGCCGCCACCTGGAGTGGGAAGCACGTCGTGTCGAGCTGGCAGCTCATTTGCCGGCCGGCTCCTTGATCATAGCTCGATCATCGATTTTCGAAAGAACGACGACACGGCAGTCGAGAACGTTTGCAAGTCCAAGGCCTCGAATGACCATCGCGGCAACTTCAGGCGTGCCAAGATGGCGAACCATGCCGGCTTCGTCGTGACAGCGGTGCAGGCGTCGATCGCGGAGCCCGATCGTGGAAGAGCCGTCAAAGCCGCATCCGCGGAGCAGATTTGGGCGCTCGGAGTGCGATCCAATAAGGATCCGACCACGACCGCTCCACCTCAAAGCTGAACAAAGGGATCAGATAGTCTCGGAGTATGATCGGTACGTGAGGTTCGCCGGCCTCATCCTCGGTCAACTGTCTGGTCTCATTGGCGTCCGCATATTGAGTTGTGGTCTGGATCAAATGTCTCCTTCCGAAGGAAAACCTCACATCAACGAAAAGGAACAAGGCGCCAGGCTTCAACAACCGCACTGCTGCGATCGCGGCCGCCAAATCGACATAGATTGAATGGCTACCATCGAGATAGACGATGTCAAAAGTCTCTCGATTCTTGGCGAGCCTAATCAGGTTGAACAGGTATGTTCCTGACGTATTTCCCAGAAAGGTGATGTTCGATCGGCGATGCGGGCATTGGCCAGGTCAGCCCGGCGTTCAGCGCAAAGATGTTCGAAGTCCAGGCCCACATAGCGGATGTCGTGCTCGTTGACGAGAAAGAGGCACCCCGGATTTTGTCGAAGCAACTGGACCAGCCGAACATGAGCAGACTGCCTGTATGCCCGTAGTTGCTAGGCAGAGGATGGCTACTGTCAAATAGGACGTCGTGACGGTCACCATTGATCATTCGTCTCGCAGCTGGTCGGAAAATACATCTGGCATGCGGTACCCACGGCCACGCGCCTTCCCTTCCCGGTCACGATCAACGATGGCCAAGGTCGGACCGTTTCCGGCGAACAAGGCGAGCCCAGAATGCCGACGGCGCGTTGAAGTCGGAGCGACGACATTCATGCCGGCTCTTTATTGATGGCGCGTGATAGAGTCGCTCGATCTTTGTTCGCTCCATCTGTCGTGAGCGCCGCCAAATAATGAGTAAAGAGCGATATCGTCCGCGTGTGCGAATCGAGGGAACTCTTGTCGCTCCGTCCCGCCAGCCAATCGTCAAATAGCCTTTTGCGGCCAGCGCCCAGATCAGCGTTTCGGATAAGGGTGTCCCGCGCGGGATATAGCCGTTCGCGTAAGGCTGCGCCGCCGAGGAAACCGGCATTCCGCCAAAGCGTGATGTGCGCCTCCCTTCTCAGTTGCGGATGAGCTTCCGTGCTCAAATGTTCGCGCTTAAAGATCCTGGCCTCGATCGCTACGAAGGGCCCGATATTCAAGCGGATGGTCTCGGACCCGTACCGTCCGTTTTTGTTGTATACATCGGCTGGCAGTTGCCGCCAGTTGCGCAGCGACACGCTGGTCTGCAGAAGGTCGAGCCGAAACAGGCAGACGGTCTCGCGGCTTCCGGGACGGCGTGCGGCTCCGGACGAGACAATATCCGTCTCACCCCAGAACGGCGGCGCGGGAAACAGTCGACGAGCGCCTGGCGCGTCGCCGCGAAGCCTGCTCACCGGATCCGGGCCAATCTGCCCGACGTGGTCGGCGGCGGTCGCCCGGTGGACATGCAGCTCGAACGCCAGCCTCCCGAAGTGGTGCTCATTGTGAGCCAGGAGACCGGAGAGAATGTCGATGTAGTGATAACCGGAATGGCAAAGCATTCCGTAGCCGTAGCGGTAAGGATGATCCTCCCGGGAGAGGATCTCCTCCTCCGTGTTCCACACTCCCGCGTGATGCTCGATACCAATATAGGTGACCGGCGTGCCAAGGTTTCGGGAGGCGCGGCGCGCATAGCGTCCAATCAATTCGTACACTGCGTTGTAGCGGCGCGGCGTCATGACCACGCAACGGCCGCCAGTCCGATTGCAGATCTCCTTGAGCTCGGCTACCGCACCAATCAGACGGTCCGCTGCAGGGCGTCCATTCGACCCCATCGGAAGAATGACCGGCTTGTCGACCAGGCAATCAAGGCCAAGTCCAAGAGCCGCACGAAGGTAACCCAAATGAGCCTTGGGTTCGGTCGCGATGATCACTTTCGTCTCTGGACGTCCCAGAGCAGTCAGGACGTCTTCCCCATGGCCGGAATACCATATCGCCCCTCGCCGGAGATCGGGTACCGATGAGACGCTCGCCGGCTTGCAGGCGCGGGTCCGGAAAAAGGCATCCACGTCGTCTCGCGCACTGTCGAGCTCGATGATATGGAACGCGGCTGCTCGACCGCTGGAGACGGCATCCTCGATCAGAGGAATATATTTCGCCCGGGCATAAGCACCGAGCCCGACGAGAATGATATCTCCTCGCATGCCTTCTGATACTCTCTCACTTTTGCCTCAATCAGAACTTCGGACGCGATGAGGGCAGACACTGGGTCGACCCGACCGACGCTGACAAGGTGGAATTCTGCCTCCTCGCGCACCGAGAACCGCCGATATGGAGACCGCTTTTCATTCATCGTTCGCCGGGTCAGGCGCAGGCCAGCGTACGGTTCTCGACATTCTTCAGGAGGGCGACCTGGCTCGGGCATCGGCCGCAGCTGCTGTTCGCCCGAAATTTCTTGAGAGCCGGCGAGCTACGCCAAACCTTCTCCAGGTCGAATTCCGGCGATCGGATATTGCCGAGGAGAAACTCGCAGCTATCGGGATCCCCGACGACGAAGGAACAGGGATACAAATCGCCGTTTGTAGCGAGGTAGACCGCGGTGGCACCACAGTCGCATTCGGTATATCTGACATTTGGCCGTGGCAGCGACGTATCGACGAAAATCGGCGGCGGCAGTTCGAGGCGCGCTGAGCTGGGCTGCGCAGCAATCCCCATCAAGGCTTCCTGCAGCTCTCGAATTTCGTCAGCCGAGCCCAAGAGCGCATCCTCATTGCCGAGGGCAACGCCCGAGGCGAACATCGGCTTGACCCTGAAGGAGTAGATGCCGATTGACGACAGGAGCCGGTAGGCCTCGAGCGCCTCACCGATGTTGTGCCGGTTAGCAGTCATCCTGGCCTGCACCACGGCCCCGCAATTGGCCGCCTCAGCCATCTGCCGGAGCGCAGAATCGTAAACACCCGCCTTGCCTCGGAAGCGGTCCACCGTGTTCCGCTTCGCACCGTCAAAGCTGAACTGGAACGTCAGCTTCTCGCGATCGTCAAAGAACGAGACGACGTCATAAATTGGAATCTGGCCGAGGCCTCCTGTATTCAACTGGACCTGAAGGCCTCGCTTGTTCGCATGGACCATCAGGGCCGCCGTGCGCGGAAACACGCGCTTGAGAAGCGGCTCGCCCCCCGTCAAAGAGACTTTTCTCAGTGAATATTTGTCGACGAGAAGGTCGACGAACTCCGTCATCTCCTCGATAGATAGTTGTGACGGCTCCAAAAGCTGCTTGTATTGATCCCGATACTCTTCCGGAACATAGCAGTGCTCGCAATGGAGATTGCAGTAGAACGATACACAAATTCTCGCATGGTTGACGACAATGGGTAGCGGATGATCGAGTGGCATAGCGTCCTCCTGGCTTTCTCCCAGAAAGGTTGCAGCAGGATTTATGCCAGTGCGACGCACCGAATCGCCGACGACTTTGAGGGTGCAATGTCGCGCTCCAAACAGCGGATTCCCGACATCAGGCGTGTTTGGTTTCAGACAGACGCGCGCGCACGCCCGTAGCCTGCCAAGCCAGTCCCCCCGCTTCCGACATGCCATCTTCTAACCTTCTCCCAGTAATGCGGGACGCCCGCGTACCCAGAACGATTTGTCGCGTAGCACCCATTCGATTGGCGCCGCGTGCAAGGGACGCTGTCAGACGCGCGATCGTAAACCACGGCTCGCCGATCAGACTCAGCGGGTGGCACACCGATTGCTGAAGCGAAAGAGAAGCCGCCGCCAATACGGTGGGTTTTTTCGGAGTTGCCAATGAAACTCGCCAGATCGATCCTGATGAATGCGCTGCCGAGCGCTTGCAAAGTTGCAACGCCGACTCAATTTCGCGGATGCCGCGACCACCCCAATCCGAACCGAATAGCTGTCGCTTCCAAACAGCAACAGACCACGACGTGTTGCTGCAAGTCGCCGCAAGCGGAAACAGATTTGACGAGAGGCAGATATTCGAGCGCTGTATCCCAACGGTCCTGCGCTGACGACCTTTGAACGCTATGAATTCGGCAGAGGTCGGCTGACGAGCATGCCATTCGAGCTTAGGAGGATGATGATCATGAAGCTGGACGAACCTCCTTCGTGCAAGCCCGTACCGCTGACCGTCTTTGTTGGCACGAATCGTTTTGGCAACTGGGTTGCCCTAGAACAGAACGGCATTTTTGGCGGCATCTTCGTGAATCGCGCCCAAGCATTCAAATACGCCTTGCGCGAGAATGGCCATCATCCAGAAACCATCGTCGAGCTGTCGCCTGAAATCGAACTCGATATTTCCGCCAGTCCGGAAACCGCGGGCATGAGGCGCGTAGCCTGACAGGTCGGCGCACAATCGCGCAGGACGATCGCATGAGGTTTGTCGCGGGTCCACGAGAAGCAGTCGCCGATATCACGATTGTCGGTGCGTATGCCTTCGATGTGACGGCCCGGATCATGCCAGATCTTCCGCAATCGACCATTCGGGGCGACCGCTGAGCCGGCCTCGACGTGACATCGAAATCCGGCAGCTTCGATGCGCCGACCTTGTGGCGGACGCTGCTCGGCGACCATCAGCTGATATTCCAGAGGAGCGATACATGTATTAACCGCATCTTGCCATCACTAGGGTGATCCCGCTGGGACCGGCCCGGAAGACGACAGCTTATTTCTTGCAGTTATATAGCGGGTTTTTGACGTTGCCCCTAACGGCTCCGTCGCAATTGCGAGTGCGGTTGGCATCATCCTCGCGTGCAACCCGGATGGCAGCAGCTACACGGATCGTGACCTGTCTGGCGCTGCCCTTTTCAGGACTCTTCGACAACAGCCCAACTGCGCATTGCTTCAACTCGCCGCTCAACCGCGTTCGACATTGAGCTTCGTCCTGTTGAGCACTCGCTATCCTGTCCTGGTCGTCCTCAGGAAATCACACGACGATGTGTCAGCCCCCTGGCGCAGGGCTGCTCTGGCCCACATGGCTGTCGTAGTGATGTTGATCGGCTCCATTGCTTCCACGGCCTTTTGCTGGGTTCGCCAGCTGCAACGAGAGCAGATAATTGGCGGCGCCTCTGATGGCTAATGAGGCGGATTTCCGGGTGAGGCCCCTGATTGTCATTCGACCTGCCGTACTGTCTGCCAGCTGTGTTCGGTTGAAGACGTCTATGTTGGTAACGCCACGCAAAGACGCAGGTATCCACCGACGCTGCACTAAAGTGTGCTTTGCCTTTCGTCGAGCAACGCTCGCACACGTCTTTGGTGGCGCGGTTATTGCTAGGGGGACGGTGAAATGTTCGATTGACCATACCAGGTCTCCCTGTCTCCGGACGAGGTGATCAAATGACACTTGCTAGAACGATCCAGATCAACGCGATAGATGCTGCAGGTGCAGTCCCGCGGCCTCACACAGCAGTCATAAAGTTCATCGAAGGCACTCGCATCGTTGCCGAGGATGAACTGCAAGCCAACAGCATGACGCGTCATCATGTTACAAACTTCTATCGTGAACAGATCACCAACAGTGGTCACTACGAGCAGCTCAAGTACATCGTGGATCCCTCGTTGAAGGAGTTCGATAGTTCCGGCAGTCTTGATACTAGCCGCGAGCACGATAACACGGTAGTGCTAGGACTCCAGCACAAGTACGCCCAGACCGGGCTGTTGCTGGTGACGGACCGTTGCGCATCATATTGCCGCTATTGCTTCGCAAACGCGCTATCGGCAAGGATCCCGATGAAATCGGGTCCGATTTGCCCGCGTTGTGCAATATATTGGGGACCATCCTGAGATGACGAACGTGCTGCTATCAGGAGGCGACCCGTTCATGCTCAGCAGCGCCAAACTCGACAAAATTCTTGATCATCTGCTGCCGATCTGGCATTTGGAGTCCGTCGTGACAGGCACGAACGGCCGCTGCCGCGAGCACAACAGATTGTCCTGCTGCATCAGGCGCAGCACGCGTTTGCCGTTCACAGCAAAGCCCTCACGCCGCAATTGTGCGCAGATCCGGCGATAGCCGTAATGCCGGTACTCTAGCGCCAGCTGCTGGATCGCGTCCCGCACGCCGTTTTTTTCGGCACGCGGCGCGGACGCCGCCCAATGCCGGTAATAGCCAGCCCGATTGACGCCGGCCAGCACGCACATCCGCTCGATCGTCAGTTCGCCTTGCCGCAGGGGCATCGTCATCGCCTGGATGACCGCGTAGATCCCGTCACGCCAGGCCTGGTGCTCGGCCGACGTGTTTCCTTGACCCGCCGCAAGGCTTGCCGAAAAAAAATCCAATTCAATCTGCTGCTGGCCGATCTTGCGCTCCAGTTCGGCAATGCGCTCCGGCGCACCAGGGTCGCTGGCAGCAACATCGCGTGCCGGCGCCTTCACGTTCGGCGCAACGGCATCGCTTTTGCGCGGCCGGCCGATCGGCGGCAGCGCCTCCGCCCCACCGGCGCGAAAAAGATCGCGCCATGCGTAGAGGTCCTTACGCAGCACATTCAGCTCCTGGGAAAGAGCCCTTATGCGTTCACCCGCCAGAATGCGACGGACCGCCTCAAGCTTGAACTCTCGGCTAAAAATACGGGGTGATTTGTTGGGCATATGTTCTCCGTTAGAGAACCGTCCCTAATTTCCCGTGTCTCACTTTTGGGGTGCACTCCAGTCACCAGATGGGTGTTCGCCCCTATTATCTCTTTCAGGGCAAGCCGGTGAAAGGGACGTCGCATTTTCAAGTTCCATTGCGTCGCGGACTAGAGATTGCGCGCGGTATTAATCAACGTCTCAGCGGCATCCAAAAGACATTCAAATTCATTATGTCCCATTACACGGGGAAGATCGAGATCCTCGACCTCGGACCCGACGGCCGCGTGTATATGCGCTATCATCAAAGCAAGACCCCTGAAAAGATCGGAAAGATCTTTTCCCGGCCACACATCGAGGGCGCCTGCTGGTTGGATGATTTGCCAGAGGGATGAGATCGAGAGGCGCCTGTTGCTGGATTCCTACCCAGAGCGAGTGGAGCAGGAAGGCCCCTCAGCGCCTCGGCATCAACGGTTGGACCTTCTACCGCAACGACGTTACGCCAAGACTCGTTCGGTGACCTTGAGCGGCGCAAGATCGTGACGCTGTTGCCCGATCACGAAATTGCGACGTCCAAGGCGTGGCTGGGATCGTAATTGTAGCGCGCAATCGCGTGGAGCGTATGGGAAAGTGCGTAGGGCATTCCGATCAAGGAGATCGTGTGCCACACGGGCCCAGGGTCGGCGGGCCGAGCCAGTGCCCGATCAGTTTCGGAAGGATCCCTCTGGCAGAGAGGTCGCCCGCTTGATGATCTCGGAGTGCGATCGCTCGAGCAATGCAGATACCGTGATCATCGCGCTGCGATCAAAGCCGGCGTGCCCACGTTGCCAAAGAATGCGCGGCCTCATGAATCACGGAGCACTCGATGCTGCACTGCAACTTCTGTAGGTTCGTCAATCTGGCTAACGTCGACCTATCGGTCTGACGACCCCTTCTTTGATTTTGCGAGCTCCGCGTCTGATAGCATCTGGGTGCCGATGATGCCCTCCTTCGCCAAGTACTCGATCTCGGTGTCGGAGAGCTCGAGAAGCCCTGATAGGATCTCTTTATTATGTTGCCCCAGCGTCGGTG
This sequence comes from Bradyrhizobium ganzhouense, assembly GCF_049949285.1. NCBI lineage: Bacteria > Pseudomonadati > Pseudomonadota > Alphaproteobacteria > Hyphomicrobiales > Nitrobacteraceae > Bradyrhizobium > Bradyrhizobium ganzhouense. The sequence goes on along the minus strand of NZ_CP181318.1, from coordinate 1,862,822 downwards.
CCGCTGCGCGGATCGGATATGGCCGCGCACCTTCGCGAATCGATATCGAGGGTTGCGGATGCGGGCCAATGAAAGCGCGTTTGAGATGTTGTAGAAACGCACGGGACTGGAGATGTGGCTCGTTGAGCAGGTCAATTGGCAAGCGGGCCACGCCGGCGGCGACCCTTGCGCCCTGCAACTCGTGCATCGCCTGATCCGCATGCTTCGACAGTTCTCTCGATCAGATTCTCAATGCCGCGGCGGGCTTCCGCAGATTTCAGCGATGTGTCCGCGGCCCAGTCTGGCCGGCCAATAAGGGTGGCAAGTCTCTGCCACATTTCTTCCTCGGTCGCGGCTACCACGATCCAGTTATCCTCTCCAGCACACCGGAAGCAACCATGCGGCACGAACTGCGGATGTCGGTTGCCGTACCTTACCGGCGGCGTACCACCGATCGAATGGACAGTGATCCAGGGCGCCGCAAAGTGCATCATGCATTCGATCTGCGAGAGATCGATGAATTGCCCCTGCCCGGTTTTGCGGGCGTGCATCAATGCGATCAGAACTGCAGCGCAACCATTCAACCCGCCGACAGAGTCGCCGAACGCGATGTGGCTCATGAGGGGTGGCCCGTCCGGCTTGCCGATCACGCTCGGCAACCCCGAACCCTGCTCGAGCGTCGAGCCGTAGGCCCGGCAATTGCGATGGATGCTGTTCGAGCCAAAGGCTGACATCGACATCATGACGAGCTGAGGATTGAGCGTTCTGAGCACGTCATACCCGAGTCCGAGCTTCGGCAGCACATCGACCGAATAATTGTCGACGACGACATCGGCTCGCGATATAAGCCGTTTGGCGAGAGTACGGCCCTGCCGGCGCGTTAGGTCGAGTGTGATACCGCGCTTGTTGCGGTTTATCATGCAGAAGCGCAGCGTCTTTTCGTACATCTTGTATGTCGACGTAGGCCGGCCGGCGGTCAACGCCGCGCCACCAGTCGGGATACTGGACGGCTTCGATTTTGATGACATCCGCACCGAGATCAGCCAGTGTGCGCGTACACAACGGACCGGCCCACCCCATCGTGAAGTCGATGACACGAATCCCATGCGAGGGCGGGCTCTCAGTAACGCTGCGGCTGGACGACGACGCAGCGCGGCTCAGGTGCCTTCGGGCGCTCCCGAAGCCTGCTGCTCACCGGGAGCCGGAACCCTTCCGCCTCGGCGCGGCGGCGTCAATGTCAGTCGCTGCATCGAGCCGGTCGTCAGACCCTCTTCTTCGCCGAGCAGCACGGGCACAATAGCGCCGCGCTGTCTCTTCTCCGCGGCCTGCAGCAGATCGGAAATTTCTGGTACTGGCACGATTGAAATCTTGCGCTTCAATCCCTCCGCAAACCACTCCTGCGCTGTTCGCGCCTTCAGCCTTGGCATGAACTGCCGCTCATTTTTTCCCGGTGTTGCAGGCGGTCTTGGCCGAGCATCAGAGCTGAATCGTCCCGCAATTCAGATAAGCCGAGCATATCACAGAGCGCGCGCCATTGTGCAGGAGTGATTGTCGTAACACCGAGCCAACCTTTTTTGGTCTCGTAAATGCCGGTTGGAAAGTTCGGCCAGAAGCGGTTAACGCCAATGCGGTGCCTCATGTCGCTCCGCGCAAGCGCCTCGAACAAATATGCTAAGCGACCACGACCGCCCTGCTCCACCTTGCATTCTCACAAACGCCTAAGAAGCCGCGGCGATAAAACCCCATAAGCCGGCAAGAATTCCGACCTGAAAGTCAGGAGCGTGCAACGGCGGACCCTCGACCGGTCCAACCAGCTTGATGAGACCGGCGAGCCACGAAAGCGCTGAAGGCCCGCGGTCTGCATGGCGTCGAGTTCGCCGTCTCCGACGATCATCCCGGCTTAAAGAAGGCGATCGCCGAAGTCCTGGCTGGCGTGTTCTGGCAGCGCCGTTCTGTGCACTTCCTGCGCAACGCGCTCGACTATGTGCCCCGCAAGGTCGACGACGATTGCCTGCTCGAGCTGCGCTGGATGTACGACCGGCGCGATCTTGGCGAGGAGCGGCGCGATCTGGCGGCATGGCTTGGCAAATGGGACGGCAAATACCCCAAGCTCACCGGCTGGGTCGAGGACAACATCGAAGAGACCTTGACCTACTTCCGGCTGCCGCTGCTGCACCGCCAGCACATGAAGTCGACGGATGAGATGGACAAGCGATTTTTTATGACCGCGCCGCGATGACGATTGCGGAAATCGCGTCCATTCTTTTGTTCGGCCGCGCCGCGGGCCATTCTTCCGTCCCGGCCACCGATCTCGCAGCTGCCGCGCGCAGGAGCGGTCAAGCCTTGCCGCGTTTGCGGCCACCGCACGGCTTGGCCTTGACCGGCCCGAGACCGGCGGCATGCTGGCGTGGAACGGGACTGCATTCCTGGCTGGCACTTGCCGTCAGCGGCGGTTATGGTTGTCGGGCGCGGGCGACCTCGTGGCGAAGCGTGACGCGTCGGCTGCAAGCGTCACCGGACTGCCTATTTTGTCCTGCCGAGCTGAGGCGCCCGCGCGCCGGGTTTTTGCCGCCGCGGTTTCCATTGCGACACCAATCGTTCGTAGCCTCGTTCCGCCTGGGCGGCAATCAACATCTCACAGTCGCGCAGCGCCTTGATGTTGTAGGCATAGGCTGGTCCACGCCGGCTGCCCTTCTGTTGCGGATGTCCAGCTTGAAGTTGCATCGCGCGGGTCTTGTTGGCGACCAGCGCCGGGCGCGCCCACAGTAATCCTCGCCCTTCGTCAGCAAATGCCAGTAGAGCACCGTGAGCTTGCGAGCCACGGCCACCGCGGCGACCTGATGGCCACGCCGGGCGCGGATCCGCACGAAAAAAGCATGCAGTGGACCGGGTGCCTTGGCTGCGGCCCAGGCCGCCTCGACCAGCATGGCGCGCGCGTGACCGCGGCCGATCTTGCTGATCGACCGTGATGGGCGGCTCCCAGTCCCGACTGCCGCACCCGCGGGTTAAGCCCGAAATAGCTCACTAGCTTCTGCGGGCTGTCGAACCGGCTGATGTCGCCGATCGCCGCCACTATGCCGGCGGCAACCGCCAGATTGACGCCGGTGATCGTCATCAATCTGTTGACCGCGAGATCGTCGATGACGTCCTGCGCGATCTCGCGGTCGAGCAGAGCCAGGTCTTCCGCCAGCCGGTCAAGCTCACGGACGTGCCGATCGATGGCCGCGCGCTCATCGTCCGGCAGCTGTTGGGTGGCCAACCACGCTCGGCCGCGGGCGTTGAAAAGATCGGCATGCGGGCACTTCGGGGATTAGGTGCGCGTGAAGGATCGAATGGACCTCGTTCTTGAGCCGCGCGCGATGCCGCACGACCTGGTAGCGTCGCGCCACCAGCCGACGCTTGCGTTCGGTCTCCGCGTCAGGCGTCCAGATCTGCGGCAGGTACCCGGCCGCCTGCAGACTGGCGAGCGTGCCGGCATCGATCTTGTCGGTCTTAACGTGAGCCTGGGCGATCGCCTTCACCTGCAGCGGATTGGCGATAATCACCCGTGCCACGAACCGCGCCAGAACCCGCGACACCGCCATGCTGTTGGCAGTCGCTTCGACCACCACCTCATCACGAGCCAGCAGAGTCTTGCCAAATCCCTCCAGCGCAGTCCGCGTCATATCGATGCGGCCCGCATGTCGGAACCTGCCGTCCCCCCAAAACACCACCTCGCCGAAAGTTCGGTGGACGTCGATGCCAATCACCCGTCGCATTCGCACCTCCTGCCAGACACATGACTGACGGGAGCTGCGGGCGACACGACAACTACGGATTCGTGCTCCCGGGGCAACCGGGCGAGTCGCAGAGGCGGCCAGCTACTAACTCGAGCTCTCGGCTCATCGAATAACATCGGCCTGCCCGCACTTCGTTCTCCCGGTGCCTCTGTCGCGGTGGTCGCACCATACGGCACGATGTAGAACACCGCAGCGGGAACGTTGGCACCGAGACATCTCATACCGGTTACCAATATGCTGGAACGTCTCAACGAGGAAATCCGGCGGCGCACCTATGTGGTGCGAATCTTCCCCAATGCCGAGAGCTGTTTACGGCTGGTGCGGGCGCTGACCGTCGAGCGCCATGAGGCGTGGCTTGAGGATCATCGCTATCTCAACATGGATCTGTTGAAGGAGCACAAGAAGGAGACGTTACGCCAGGCGGCCTGACGATGCTCAGGCCCACCAAGGGGATGCGAGCCACCCCTCTCCGCCGCCGTCGCTCGCCAGCGCTACGCTTTTGGGCAAGCGAGCGACGGCGGCGGCTCCGAGGGGATGGCTCGGCCGGACCCCATGATCAATTTTGCTGAACTTGACGCACAGAACTAGAATTGGCGCGCGCTTGAGCTGTGTGGTCAGATTTGCTGCCGCAGCATCACGCATCGCGTCTCGCCACTTATGCGCGAGCTTAACAAAGTACAAATTTCGTCGAGTGCTTGCGGGTGCTAGGAACGACGCCGTGAAGCATTGACGCCCGGTCCGGCTGCGCGCGAGGCGCGTCCGCGCGCTGGAAAACTGACAGAACAGGAAAGACGGTCGAATGGCGCCTGGAGAACACCATAGACCGAGACGCCTGCAGTATCCGTACTGAACTTGTAAAACCGTCGGAGAATGGGATATCCAGTTGGGATTCCGAATACTTCTTCGACCTGCCCGGTGGCGGGAGCGGCATCAATGATAAGATCGGTATTTGTCACGAGAATGTTGTGACGACGCAGCGCTTCAGTGACAAAACGCTCAGCAAACTCATCTACGATCTCACCCTCGACATCTGCAGACAGATAGGTCGAGTCATACAAGAACGGCACATCGTCGATAAATATCGTCTTGCGGACGCACAGCATCGCTTCCTTCGGCGGGCCGAAGGTAAGCATAGCCGGATCTGAAATCCTCTCTCGTGTGATGGAAAGCAATTGCATTGTGGTCCCCTCAAAGGAGGGAGCCGTCAGATCCAGCGTGCGCAGAATCCTGGCCTGCTTCTTGACGTATGTACCCTTACCGGCAACTGAGACGATCACGCCAGCAGCTTGTAGGTCGCGAAGCGCGCGTTTGATCGTGATGAGGCTGACTCCGAATTCCTCTCCGAGCATGGCAGTGGACGGAATTGGAGCATCCGGCTGATAAGTCCCACTGGAGATGCGCTTCAGAATCTTCTCGCGCACCGTCACGTGGAGCGATGAGCTGGGACGGAGACGAGAAGGTGCTACCGACATTTCGTTCCGATCTCGCTCTGGCCTAACGTGTTCGTATTCCGATTGCGGCCAATTGAGCTGCCCGTCCCTGGCAATCTCTATAGTCGAACGACGCCCCGTGAGGGGCGAACATGTAGCCTAGGCGATGGCATACCTAGTATGCTTGTCATCTTCTGTCAATCGTTTGCGTTAATTAGTACCCAGCTGGAAATTGGCCCAGTAGCAATCTCCAGGATACAAAAGACGAAATCTTGCTTGGCTTTTGCTAAGCCGATGAGATGTTGTGAAACGTCATCGCTTTCAGTTCTTAGTCCGAGGCTGATTTCGGAAGCGGCTTTGACCCTGCCAGATCATGCTCTGTTGAAGCGAATGATACGGAGTTCGCTCGCGGAACGCGCGGGGCATGGCCATGGAGCGCGAGTATCACGCCACAATCCTCCATCACCGACATTAGACCAAAAAGCGCATCACCTGTGTGAGCCAAAGTCGGAAAGCGTCGGTAAGCAACGACACCAGAGGCAGGAAACTTCAGTTCGACCGGTTCGGCAGCAACATCACCTAATGGATAGACACGTCCCGCCGGCTGGTTCGCCTTGACTTCATCGGCAGGCTTGGCGAATGCCTCGAACAGGCCGTCGCAAGGCGCGTAGATGGAGTTGCGAGGGCTTTGATATTTGAGAATCACGGACGAGCCGGGCTCGATGCGATCCATAACCGGAAGAATTTCATAATCGTGTAGAACCCGTCTCAGGCCACGCTCAGCGATCCGCAGCCCCTGTTGCGAGAGAGTGGCCCCGAAGCCCAGCTCAGTCGTCAGAGCAGGAATTCCGTGTTGCTCAGCAGCGGCGTAGAGGGTTGACCCGGCACCTGCAGCCGCACCATCGGTAATCCCCCCAAATGGTGCGTCAAAGCTTTTCAGAAGCCGCAAAATCGCCGCAGCCTCAGCGTCGTTCCGACCGGAGCGCGCGAGCGCGACCGGCAAATAGTCCAGCGACCGGCCTCCGGAGTGAAGATCGATGACCACATCTGCCAGAGGAAAAAGTTCTGACGTCACATAGTGAGCGATCATTGCGGTTGGCCCACCATTTGCGTGGCCCGGAAACTCGCGATTGAGGTTACCGCCGTCCAGCGGAGAATTCCGGCGACCAGCGCTAACGGCGGGCCAATTCAGAGCGGGAAGCATAATGATTCGACCACGCAGATTTGCGCTTGAAGACAACTCCCGCGCGAGATTGCGTAGCGCGATTTGGCCCTCGTACTCGTCGCCGTGCGTTCCTGCTGTCAATAGTGCCGTTGGTCCGCTACCGCCGTTGAAACAGAGTATGGGAACAGGTATCCAGCCGTAGGCGGATATGTCGGACGAATATGGGACGCGGGCATAGTCCGCCTGCATTCCAGTTGCCGAAAAATCGATCTTGCTCCACACGCGGCTTTTCATGGTTGACCCTGTTCAGTAAGCGATCTGCCTGTCATCGCTCGGCAACGCAAGGGAGTTTTCTTCGCTTGCAGGTCGACGAATAGGGCGGGACCATGCGGGCTTGAGATAGATTTTACAGATCGACGATGGGCAATCGCTCGGGTGCGATGTCGCTCAGAAATTCAGGACCACTTTCGGTAACTCGAAAGACTTCTTCAGTCTGATATACGCCGCCGGCCATTTCGAGCTTGGGTTCAAGATGCAGGACCATGTCTTCCAGAATGATCTCGTTCGAGCCGGCCATCAATGATGGCGGTTCCGTCAACGCGATACCTGAGCCGTGGCCGACGCGACCTGCCGCCGTCAGGCGAGACAGCTTGCGCTCCGACCAGAGTTCCTCAAAGAGACGATAGACCATGGCGCCGGTCATCCCAGGCCTTACCTTCTCTGCTAGTCGAATTGTCACGCCTCTCACGAATCCGTAGAGGTCTTCCTGCTCTGGCGTTGCCCTACCGACCTTCGCGATCCGATCCAGATCACTGATCTGATCGGCACGGCGAGCGCCCATATCAACCCAGATGAAGTTGCCGCGGGCCAATGGAACGTCGTGGTTCGGTTGTGCGTAACTCTTTCCTGCGGGATCGAAGCGAACTGGAAGCCAGTCCACGCTATCGGCCCCCAGCGCGATCATTCGCTGCTTGAGCAATTGGCCGAACTCATATTCATTCATGCCGAGGCGCAGATCGGCCAAACCAGCAAAAAAGCTCTTCGTTGCTATGCGACAGGCCTCACGTTTGGTGGCCAGCTCGTGCTGACTTTTGACGAGCCGCTGCTGCCAGATAAGGTCGGCCTGGTCCGATAGCCTAAAATTGCGCGGCGCCGACCTCAGGTAATCGATCAGTGCGATCGATCCGCGCCCGAACATGTCGGGTCCATAGTCAAATCCAACAGCAGCACCGGCTGGGAGATCATTCAGAAACTCGCCTGCGGCGGATACTGCGACCTCGGTGTAGCCATGATAATACATGGGCTGTACATGGCGTTTCGGCCATGCTTGCGCGTTGCGCTCTTCCGAGCCGTTAATGATTATTGCAATCCCCGCGCGGTCACGTCGCGCAATCGCTAACAGCGGTCTGGTATCCGAAGTCCAGAATAGCGTCCTGAACCCGGAGTAATATTCAAAATTCTGCCGCGACGTCAGAATCACGGCGTCGACATTTGCATCTGCCATGTTGGCGCGCAGCCGTGCAATGCGGACTCCAACCTCTGCTTCACCCGGCCAGTGGGGAGGCAATGCCATGTTGTTCTCCGTCGCTTAATTTGATTTGCATGAGGCCGAATTCGCAGCCGTCTGGCCGGTATGAGGGCCGTTCTGCCGCGGCTTGAAGCTGCGCTTGATAAAGTTCTACCCAATATACCTGCTATGTCAACGGACTTGCCAAGGCGCCGACATACCAGATATACTCGGCTAAAATGGCGTAGCGGGATCGGCCTGACACAACGGCTACCAATCGTTCTAACGCTCCAGACGATTCTAAAAGAGGACCCAATGGTTGCAACCGGCGGTGGTCAAAAGCATCCTATGAAGTCGATGGAGCCATTGGCAAAAGTGCACATCAGCATGATCGTGATGGATAACGATCAGACTCTGTCACATGGAGCGCGCGCCATGCTTACCTAATAGCCTTCGAGACCTGCCGCTCGCGGGCAGCTCATACGATACCGGCCGGCCCTCTCCGGGGGGACGCGATAGGTCCCGGCAGAAAAGCAGAAGCGTTTGACTTTAGGGCCCCAATGGACATCAGCTCGAACAACAACGATACGCTGTGCGTCGTTCCGCCACCCGCGTCGCTCGAAGGATTTGTCAGTCTCTCGGTACCGGTTTATCGAGCTTCAACGATTGTTTTCCCAAGCGCTGCGGCCTATCGCGCGCGTGCGACGCGGTCGCCGGATGGCTATACTTATGGCCTCGCTGGAACTCCAACAACACGAACGTTGGAGAACCAGCTGGCGGAAATTCATTCCGCCAGCCGATCGATCATCGTGCCGTCGGGGCAGTGCGCGATAACAACCATTATGCTGGCCCTGGTGAACCATGGCGAACATTTGCTGATCGCCGACAATGTCTATCCTCCGGCGAAGCTATTCGCGCGGACGATCCTTCACTCCTTTGGGGTCGATATAGAGTACTTTGACCCGACTCGTCTCGCCGACCTCGACGCCAAGTTGCGACCTGGCGCAACCAAGCTAGTTTGGGTTGAGTCGCCGGGCTCAACCACGATGGAAATATGTGATATCCCGGCCATCGCAGCGAGGTGCAGAAGATCTGGTGCGCTTCTGGGATGCGACAATACATGGGCGACTGGTTTGCTGTGTAGACCTTTAAGCCTGGGCGTGGATATCGTGGCCGAGGCGCTTACCAAATATGCAGGTGGTCACTCCGACCTACTTCTCGGTGCGATCGTTCTTAATGATCTTGATCTGTATGCACGTTTTCGGAGCACTTTGGGTGCTCTGGGGATAGGCACATCCCCCGATGATTGCTCGCAGGCGTTACGCGGCATCCAAACGATGGCTCTTCGGATAAGGCACGCGGGCGCACTTAGCGAGCTATTCGCGCATCGCTTGGAAAAGTCAGGTTTTAAGGTCTTGCATCCATCTCTTCCTTCGTTCTCTGGACATGCCTTATGGCAGCGTGACTTCGCGGGCTGCTCCGGTGTTTTCAGTCTGCTACTGCAGGGCGTCGATGTCAGCAAGGTTGACCGTGCTCTCGACCAGTTGAGGATGTTTGTCATCGGTGCTTCTTGGGGAGGTACACGAAGCATTGTCGCGCACATGATTGTCGCAGGCGAGCGGCAGGCAATGCCCACAGGCGAGCACCAAAGCCATATCCGACTTAGCCTTGGCCTTGAGAGCGCTGAAGATCTTTGGCGCGATCTTGAAGGAATGTCGGATGTTCTCCTGGGCTGATGCGCAACTGCACGTAAACCACGCTTAATGGTTCGAGGTATCGACGGGGCAATCTCAGGCCGACCCGTGTCCACCACTTCGAGCCGCTCGACCAGGGCACTGAGCTTATCACTGTCCATAAGGACAGTCCTCAATATCGCGCCTCACCTGACAAGGCGGCCTTCAGCGGCTTTCAATTACCCACAAATTCTCCTCCTAGCATGGCGCCCAGCGCAATGTCGGTCAGGCGTGACAGCCCGCGCCACATGACGGTATTGCCGGGCGGCGGATCGCTGGCGCGGGCGAGATAACCGCCGAGCCGGGCGATCTTGATCAGATAGTGTGAGAGCGTTTTCTGTCTTGCTTTTGGTTTGTCGTTGACGAGGCGATCGAGCACGCCGATTTCAGTCGCAGTCAATGCGAGGGTTGGCGGCGCGTCTGGGGCGGAACGGTTGAGCATCGTCATCCAGAAGACCCGCCAACTCAGGATGCAAAAGAGCGAGATCAGATTGGTCAGACGCTGGGCGGTCCTGAGCTTCGACTCCTCAGCTTTGCAGCCTGATTTGAGGATTTTGTGGAACACTTCGATCTTTCATCTCAAAGCTTACCATTCGAGCTTCTCAACGGCGTCGGTCCGCGAACCAACAGGCAGGTCGGTGATCAGCTTCCAATAGATCTCTTTCTGTTCTTCGGCGTCCCGCGCTCTTCGGCATGGATCACCGTCAGGGTCAGAGCGGGATAGCGCTTTTGCTTTCCGATCGGCGGCAGGACGCGAATCCTGCGATACCTGATCTCAAGAATGGCTTGGTCGGGATCGCCGTTGCTGTCTCTGACTTGGATGCGATGGAGCCCTTTGACGGCGACCTCGTCCATTTCGTCGGCGATCGTGTGATCCCCGTCTCCAGCCAAGCGGTCGACGCAGGTCCTGATCAGGAAATGAGTGCCGATCTCCTGTGCTGCGCAGAAGAGCTCGTAGATGTCACTCTCGCGATCACCGATATGGATGCATCGTCCCGGATGATCCAATAGTTGCGTAGACTGCTTGAGATTTTCCAACCACCGGACGCTTTCCTTTTTCTCGATGGGAATCCGGGTCGGACTTTTTAAGCACTGCCGTCCCCTTGAATTTCTTCCGGGTCCAGAACTTAACGGCCGCCAACCCCAGCGGCGCCCCCTCGATTGTCACCGCGAGGCTCGAATGCATCAGGATGCCGCAAACCATGTGCGATCTGAGACGACCCGCCTTATCCCGTCCACTGTTTATGCTCTTGGTGATGCCAATCGCTTCTGACTTCTCGCGTTGATAGCTGAACTCGGTTGTATCGTGCAGCACAAGAACGAGACCTTCAGTGGCGGCGGCACGATCACGTGTCGATTGGAGATGGCCGGCCAGAATGTCCGCTTCGCTGACCCGGTCATCAGAGAAGAAGCGGTAGGCTGCCTTGGTATTCGCCCAATCCTGGCAGACGAGCGGAATGCTTTGTCCCATGGCGCTTCCAATCTGCGTGAGCAGTTTACGGAATCTGTCGCCGAGCCGCGCGTCCCTAAACTCGCGTCCACTACTCTCTCGATCAATCCAACATTCACCTTCCAAGGACCGCAAACGATCTTTTGCCGATCGATCCCTTGATGTCAGCCCCATAGAGCACCCCATCGCGAATCAGGTGCTCAGCAAGGAATCACAAGTGATTCTTTCGATTCAAGATTCCGCCGATCAGCGGATCAGCCCGAGTGGTCAAAGTTATGGGCAATTGAAAGCTTCAGCGGACGCATACTTGTAGAGGGGATGACGATTCGGTTGTCCGACGCATTGGGCATGGCGACCGAGGTGATGGCGATGAAGAACTATGCCGGCAGCCGGCTGGCCCCTTGGCTTGGTCACCTCATGGTGTCTCGGTCGGAGACCGCCCGCCCGCTGCTTCCCCCCGGCGAGATGATGCAGCTCCACCATCGGATGAGATCGTCATGATGTCGGGCCTCCATCCGATCCGCGCCAAGAAGGCGCGCTATTACGAGGACCGACGGTTTCAGGGGCGCATCCTGGCACCGCCGGCCCTAACCTAGCCGAACGACAACGCCCGGACGATTGGCGTAAACGGCTACTGCCGCCGCCCCCAACCGCACGGCCGACGTCGATCGACGACACGACCGACGCAGAGGATTCGAAGTCCGCCGACCGTCGGCAGCAGCCGGAACTGGCTCGTGACACCGTGGAGAGGAGAGAACTCTCGATAACGAGTTCACCTCGGATTTTGCGGACGAACTCGAGGAAGATGCCCCGCCGATCGGGCGCCTCAATGACATGATGCAGGGCGTCGCGCGCCAGGCATCGCTCGCCCGGGCGACGATCTCGGATTGTGAGACGGGCATAAGCACGCCAAAGAAGAAAGCCCAGGTATCGGTGTGTCTCGATCCTGATGTCATGAAGCGTAAGCGTAGCTCTGAGGCCAATTTGATTGGCGCTTGACGTCTATTTTGACCGCGTGGTGCGCCGGCGCGGCTTCCATATGCCGGACAACGCATTGACAGCGGCCTCAAGCACCTTCCGGTCGACGACGTTGGGATCGAACTGCTCCGGGCCCCAGAGGCGCATATGTTCGTGCTCCGGATGGGTGGGGTCGCTGATGGCGTCGAGGTATTCGGCATAGCCTGGCGCACCGCCGACGTCTTCCGGAGGACAACGGCCGGCGGCCTCGAGCAAGAACGGAAGTCCCTCCGTTGTCGTGTTGTCGAACCACTTTTCAAGCTTGATCACGTGATCCCAGCTGTCGCCGAAGTCGTAGAGATAATGGATCGTCTTCACGCCGGTCTCCTGAACGATATTAGAGAGCCGCGTCTTGCGGGCATCGATGGGCTGAGGACCAAAATCTCCATCGGGATCAGGGATACCCCAACGTCCTTCGCCGGCCAGGAACTCGAAGAGATGGCTGTTCGTCCAGCCAAACGCCGCCTGAAGCGTCAGATGCAGCCGATCAAGGCGCAGCGTAAGCGGCACGACAAGGCATCGCATCACCTCCGGTTTCACGTCCTTGAGGGTCACCTTGATCCGGACCGCGGTCGTGTTCGGGCTCATGCCGCCAGCCTCGGATCATGTGCATGCATCGTGTAGATCGACGCCCAAGGGAGCAGTTCGTCCAGTCGCGCCGCAGGCCAGCCATTGACGAGCTTCACGAGAACGTCAGCAAGCCAGTGCTCGGCGCTGACGCCATTGAGCCTACAGGTCTCGATTAACGAAGCCAGGACTGCCCAATTCTCGGCGCCCTCGTCGCAACCGGCAAAAAGGGAGTTCTTGGCGTTGAGCTTGATCGGCCGCATCGCACGTTCGACCGCATTCGTGTCCATCTCGATGCGCCCGTCGTCAAGGTAGAGCGTCAGGCCGTCCCAATGACGCAGCGCATAACGCAAAGCCTTTGCCGTGTCGCTCTTCTGCGCAAGATGATCAAGCTTGGCCTCAAACCACTGCTTCAAGGCTGTAGCCAGAGGTCGGGCATGCGCCTGCCTGCCAGCACGGCGCGCGGCCTCCGATCGGCCGCGGAGCGCTTTCTCGACCGCGTAAAGTTGGGCGATGCGCTCAAGGGCCTCGCGGGCAACCGGAGCCGGCGCCGGAGCAGCCTCGCGCTCGATCTTCACAAACTGGCGCCGCAGATGCGACCAGCAGAAGGCGAGCGTCCCGGACAGGGCGTCCGCACGCGTCTCTCGGGTCATGGTCTTGTAAGCCTGATAGCCGTCGCAATGGATGATGCCGCGATAGCCCTCGAGCAAGCGCAAGCCATGAATGGCCCCGCGGCTCGGTGCATAAGCGTAAACCACGCCAGGTGGGTCAGGTCCGGCCCAGGGCCTGTCATCGCGTGACAGCGCCCAGAAGTAGCCGGTTTTGGTCCTGCCGCGCCCCGGATCTAACACCGGTGCGGGAGGCTCATCGACACAGAGCTTCGAAGAGGCGAGCAGAAGCTGGCGCAGACGATGCCACAAGGGCTTCAATTCCTGGGCGGCATAGCCGACCCAGAAGGCGAGCGTGGAACGGTCCAGCGCTATTCCGTGCGTCGCCAGCATCTGCGCCTGGCGGTAAAGCGGCAAATGCCAATGATGCTTGGCGTCGATCACATGCGCGACCAGCCGCTCAGTGGGCAATCCACCCCTGATCAGTCGCTCGGGAGCGGCGTGCTGGAGGACGACGCTGTGACAGGCGCGGCAGGCCAGCTTGGGTCGGCGGGTGACGATGACGCGATACTGCGCCGGCACGACGTCCAGCCTCTGGCTCTCATCGTGACCGATCTCAAAAAGGACGCCTGCGCAGCACGGGCAGCAGGTTGCAGCGGGCATCAGGGTATCGATGATGCGCGGCAAATGCTCCGGCAGCTGACCACGGTTGGCTCTGCGCGCGGCAGCTCTCTTCTCGCATGTCTTGGGATTGGCGCGACCCTCGGCGGCTTCGAGAGCCGCAACGGCCTGATCGATATCCTCCAAAACAAGTTGAAGCTGATCAGCATCCAGCTTTTCCGAGGACCGACCGAACTGCGCATCTTTTGCAAGCTTGAGCAACCGCTCGAGCCTGGCGCAACGATCCAGCAGAGCCGCGTCAAAGACACGCAACTCGGTGGGATCGCTCGGCAGCTCATCAGGCAAATCACTCATTGGCCCGAGTCTGCCATGCTTCGCGCCTCGATGCGGCGAAGATTTTATGTCCTATGCAAGTGCTTTCGGCTGCGGGATTTGAGGCGCGTGCATCGGCGTCCAATCCATGCCGGCCAGAAGCGCGGACAGCTGGGCGGCATTCATCCGCATCACGCCGGCCACGATGGGAGGCCATTTGAAGCCGCTGCCATCGAGCCGCTTCCAATACATCACAAGGCCGCTGCCATCCCAGACGGCAATATTCACCCGATCGGCGCGCTTCGCACGGAACACCACCGCCACGCCCTTCATCGGGTCATGGCCCAGCGTCTCCTTCGCCAACAGCGCCAAGCCCTCCGCACCTTTTCTGAAGTCCACAGGTTGCGTCGCCACGTAAATCATGAGGCTCGCGGGCGGCGTCAGCATGAACGTGTCCGTCGAAGCGCCAAGAACACATCACTCAACACAGCAAGGCCAGGCGTCCCTCGCACCTCCACGCGTGCCCCCTGGAGTTCAACCGTCACTACGGCTGCTTCCGGCGACCCGGTGGGCTCTGCGGCCGCCGGTAGCGCTGATTCCGATACCACCGGCACGAACGACAGCGTGTCCGCCGAAGCCGGCAGTACCAACTGGCCCAAACGCGCCCGGCGCCGCCAGTCGTGCACCTGCTGGAGCCGGCACCCATGGCGACGCGCGACATCTGTGACAATCGCCCCCGGCTCAAGGCTTTCCGCGGCAATCTGTGCCTTCAAATCGTCCGGCCAGCGCTTTCGACCTTCGCCTGCGTACACTTCGATACGCGGTGACAACGGTCGTCTTATGTCGTCCGACTGGTCGTCCATTGTGAGCACCCTTGCAGAAGATGACTCTTCTAGCGGTGCTCTCAGGATTGAGTACAAAAATTCTCAAGGGCCTCAACGCCACGCTTACCATGAAGCCCTGTCGGCCTACGCGACTCGCCGTGAGCAATCGCTGTCGCTCATCGGCCAGGCCGCCATCGCATCCTTCCTCTCAAGGACACCGACGAGCGGCGGGAGGCGGCGATTGCCAAGCGATTCGATCAAGTCGATCGCCGCATCGCGCGGCTGGAGCGCGACATCGGGATCTCAGTCGAGACATTGGCCTTGTTTGTTCGATTCTGGCTCACGACGACACCACCGCTCCCCGAACCGGCCGCGAAAACGGCGAGAGCGCAGGGCGCGGTGGGACAATTTCGTCGCGGCGCTCGGGCAGCGGCTCAGTCAAGGACCGAAGCTCCGGGGGAAATCCGGATGACGTGCACGGCGTTCAAAAGCTGAGGTTAACAACAACGCGTGGTGTCCGATGATAAATCGGAATGAAGACGCACCGGCTGCGTTCAGACCCATTCGCTCGTCGGTTCTCGAGCGTTTGCCCGACCCGATCCACAACACACTACCATCGAGCACCTGGTCAGGTTCGCTGTTCCATATTTGACTTGGCGCAATTGTTGCATCGACAGGCTCACGGCAGAGATCTGAAATAGAACGTCAGTGGCTCGCTATGCAAAACGGCAACAGGGAAGGACCTAGATGGCTTGAGCTTGCGTTTCTCGAAGGAGCGGTACAGAGCGATTCTACGAGATCATCGCCATCCGATACGATGCTGGTCAGGCGTGTCAATATTACGATAAAGAGACTCGATGCGTAAGATTTCCGACAACCTGTGCCGGGCCGAACGCGCCAGTCGTGGTTCGCACTCACGTGCATCCCCGCCGCAAAATGCATTACGAAAAGTCACGAAGCGCTGCTTAGATATAAGGCGCAGCGGCCTTGCGATCAGTGCCCTCAGAATTGCTTACTTTGGCACGATACCTGCTCATACTCTCGTCAGAGCTTTCTCACACACCGCTTGTGTTTATCCAAGCGCACCGTGGCGTAGCGAAGATGGGAGACGGTTACTTAAATGGATGACGCTGGATCGCACTACTCCATAATCAATCTGCCAGTCACGCGGCTGAGGCCCACCGAAGAAATTGACATTGAACGAGCTAGGCTGCTGGCAAAGGCAATCAAAGAAGAGGGCAGCTGGACGGAGCCGATCTTAGTTGAACGCAGCCATTCTGTGATCATGGACGGTCACCATCGCCACTTCTGTGCGATCGGACTCTGTTTGGCCGTCGTTCCATGCGTCCTGCTTTCCTACGACGACCCCAACTTGGAAGTAACCTATTGGGCCAATGGGGCACCTGTTGATGTGGGGCGTATTGTAAAAGCCGGCCTTTCAGGTGATCTGATGAAATACAAGACCACACGACACCGGCTACATGTCCCACTGCCATCTTGCTCGGTGAACCTCGAAGAGTTGAGACGACGATAACTGAATCAGCTGACGGCTCAAAACGGTTTGAAATGATTAGCCCTTCGGCTGCTCAACAGTGCGTTGAGTGTTAGGAGAGCGCTGGCTCGTCGCTATGGTGATGCCGGGCTGTCACGATCATCGCTCCGTCTCGACAGACTTGCGGAGCCGTCCCCTGCACTCTGTATGATGCAAACGGTAGCAGGGCGATGCCGGTGCATAAATTGTGAGATTCAAAGCTTCAGCGGCGACAGCGTTCTGCAGCGCAAGAGAGGCTCGGTGGTCCGGCGAACTCAAATGGGTAAGCTTGAACCGCCCATGTTGGCCCTTCACCCCGCGTCGAAGAGGGTCAAGCTTTGACTCAAGCCTAATTGCATTGTCCAACCAAAGATGGAGCCAAGCGTCCTTTGTTCGAAAACTTGCATAAACGGACGGGCGGCTCTCGTAGACATCAATGATGTCTCGGAAACAGCCCCGAAATTCTGGATGAAGAGCAACTCCGGTGAGGATTGCTTCTTGTCCTCACATCCTGCACTTACGATCTTGAAGTTAGAGAGATTTGTAGAAGCTTTCATGTTTGTCCGCCATTTGTCGCAAAAGCTTTGGCGGGGCGAACCGGGGGCCATATTTGGCTTCGAGCATGTGGCAGAGCCTGATGAAGTTTGCTGTACCCATCAAATCGATATAGGACAGCACGCCACCGGTAAACGGCGGAAAACCGAAGCCCAGTATTGAGCCCACATCCGCGTCGCGGGGATCGGTAACAACGCGCTCGTCCATTGTGCGCGCGGCTTCCACCGCTTGCACGACTAAGAAGCGTTGTTTAAGCTCCTCGGCGTCAATCTGATCGGGATCGAGATGATTTGGCTGCAGGTCGGCAAGTCCCCGCCAAAGCGTCTTTGAGCCCTTCCCCTTCTCGGGGTAATCATAAAAGCCTTTGCGGTTCTTGCGCCCAAGACGCCCCTGGTTCACGACTAGCTCGACCATCAGTTGCTTCTGCGCGGGGTCAACCGCGTTCTGTCCTAGATCGGCTTCGGTCGCTCTCATAACCTTCAATCGGAGATCCAGCCCGACCTCATCAACCAATGAGAGCGGCCCGACCGGCATGCCCGCCATTTTGGCGCAGTTCTCAGCCATTGCTGGCGGCACGCCCTCTAAGAACATTTCGATTCCTTCAGAGATAAAGCGCCGCACGCAGCGATTGGCGAAGAAACTGCGAGAATCGTTGACGAGGATCGGGATCTTGCTGATCTGATCAACATAGTCGAGCGCCGTCGCAAGCGCGAGATTGCCGGTATTCGTGCCAAGAATGACTTCAACCAGCCTCATCTTCTCGACTGGCGAGAAGAAATGAATACCAATGAAAATACCTTGCTCCGTGAATGACTCGGCCAGGGTACTGATCGGCAGTGTCGAGGTGTTGGAAGCGAAGATCGCGCCTTTCTTGAGGAACGGCTGCGCCTTCGCGTACACCCCGGCCTTGGCTTTACGATCCTCGAACACCGACTCAATCACAAGGTCGCAATCCATGATTGCCGCGTAATCAGTGGTAGGGATGATCCGCGAGAGCGTCTCGTCGCGATCGTTCTCGCTGGCTCCACCCTTCTGGATGAGATCGTTGAACATTGAATCAGCGTGCGCCTTCGCTTTATCCGCGCTCTCTTGATGCCGCGTGATTAGGACCACCTCGATGCCGGCGCGCGCCGAGACGTACCCGACACCTGCGCCCATGAAGCCAGCGCCAATCAAAGCGAGCTTCTTCACCTTCCTTGGAGGCACGTTCTGTGGACGACGGCGACCTGGCTGTAGTTCCGCCATCGAGAGGAATAGAGTCCGGATCATCCCGCGCGTTACTTGCGCGCGCAGGACGTTTGCGAAATACCGTGATTCTACGCGTAGCGCCGTTTCTATCGGCAGCTGTAGTCCTTCGTAAACGCAGCTCATGATCGCGCGCTTGGCGGGGTAGTTGTCGTAGGTTTCGCACCGGTAGATGGCATTGGCCGCGTGGAATGCCATTTTGCCGGCGTGGGAATAGACTGGACCGACGGGCAGCCTGAAATCCTTCTCATCCCAGCGAGCGACCCCTTGGCCGCCGCCTTTGATCCAATCCTTCGCCTCCTTAACCAGATTGCGGGCTGGCACGATGGCATCGATCAGTCTCAGCGCATGGGCGTGCGCAAGATCTATCGTGTCGCCTTTGATCAGTATCTGCATCGCCTGCTGTGGCGCAACCATCCGCGGCACGCGCTGGGTGCCGCCTGCACCAGGGAACAGGCCAAGCTTGATATCGGGGAAGCCGAGCTGCGTCGTCGGATTGTCGGCCGCCACGCGACGATGGCAGCATAGCGTCAGCTCGAATCCGCTGCCTAGCGCACGCCCGTTGATGGCAGCGACCCACGGCTTGCCTGAAGTCTCGATCGACCGGAAGACGAGCGACAGTCGCCGGCTCTGGGCAAACAGCCTTTGATTCGCGGCAACCTCGCCCTCCTCCTTCAGCACCCGGACGTATTCCTTGTACATTCCGTCCAGCCTCGAGATCTCGGCCCCGGCGGAGAACGTAGCCTTACCGGAGGTGATGACCACCCCCTTCACGGTGGTATCAGCGGTCGTTTGCTTGACGACTTCTTCAAGCTCATTGCTCGAAACCTCGTCCAGCACGTTCATAGAATGGCCTTGAGTGCTCCAAGTCACCAAGGCAACGCCATCAACGTCAGTTACGACTTGAAAATTCTTGAAGGCCATATCTTTGGTCCCCTCTACTCCGACTGCCATCATGCATGCAGCGATTCCTGGAGAGAATTGGCGATGCGTCCGAACCCCAAATGTTTTTTGATAAACATAGGTTCTGCTTCGCCCTTCACTGGTTCAAGTTACGCGATGTGATCCAGTTGATTCATGCTACCTCACACCCGTTCGATAATCGTGGCCGTTCCCATGCCGCCACCAATGCAGAGTGCCACCAGTGCGGTCGCTTGGTTGCTGCGTTCGAGTTCGTCAAGCACAGTGCCTAAGATCATCGCACCAGTTGCGCCGAGAGGATGGCCAAGTGCAATCGCGCCGCCGTTGACATTGATTTTGTCGTTATCAATGCCGAGCGCTTGGATATAGCGCAGCACCACCGAAGCGAACGCCTCGTTAAGCTCGAAGAGATCCACGTCCGACTTCTTCATACCCGAGCGTTCGAACAACTTTCTGGTAACATCGATAGGACCGGTCAGCATAATCCCGGGCTTGGAACCGATATTGGCAAAAGCCCGTATTTTCGCTCGCGCCTTGAGCCCGTATTTTTTCCCCAAATTCTTGCTCCCGAGCAGCACCGCAGCAGCGCCATCGACGATCCCGGAAGAGTTCCCTGCGTGATGTACATAATTGATGCGTTCGATTTCCGGATGCGACTGGATGGCGACCGCATCGAATCCACTCGTCTGTGCGAGATCCACGAGGGACGGACGTAGCTGCGCCAGCGACTGCATGGTCGTAGCCGCGCGAATGTGTTCGTCTTTATCTAAGATGATGAGCCCGTTAATATCTTTGACCGCCTCGATCGATTTGCTGAAGCGACCCTCGAGCCACGCTCCCGCCGCCCGCTGCTGGCTCTGCACCGCATAGCGGTCAACGTCCTCGCGCGAAAAGCCATATTTGGTCGCAATCAGATCCGCGGCAAGCCCATGAGGCACGGAATAGGTGGGTATCGCAATGGAGGGGTCTATTGACGAGGCGCCGCCGGATGCACCCATGCCGACCCGACTCATGGATTCCGCGCCACCGCCAATCACGAGCTCATGCTGACCACTCACGATCTGGGAGGCCGCGAAGTTCACCGCATCAAGGCCCGAGGCGCAGAAGCGATTGATCTGGACGCCGGGTACCGTCTCTCCAAGACCCGCTTTCAACGCTGCAAGCCGGGCCATGTCACCGCCCGCTTCGCCGACAGGATCGACGATACCGAGGACGACATCGTCGATCACATCTTGTGGAATATTGTTCCGTCGCCTAAGCGCCTGGAGCGGCACGGTGGCCAACTGAAGTGCAGTCAGCTCATGTAACGCACCGTTTGATTTGCCGTGGCCGCGCGGAGTACGAACGTGATCGTAGATATATGCCTCGCGCATTAGACTTCTCCTGAATGACGATCATCGTGCGACATCGGATTCAATGACGGCCGGGAGGCGTCGGTATACCTATGGCAAGAGCTAGCGCACCCACAGATGGCTCGCCGGCTCGTATCCGCGTTCCGGAACAAGCTCTGCGCGATATGCGCTCTCCCGATTTACTACGGAAGAGGTTCGTGACGGTGAACACCGCGATTGCCAGAAGGTGTTTCGCTTCGAAATAAGCACGTACTGGACGACGATAAACTCTTCTTTGCGGCACGGACTTGCATACCTCTCTCGGATTACCGATCGGTACAACGATCGAGAGCATCGCCCGTTGTATGTGTTTGCGCTCTGGCCTCACTCAGCGTTGCTCCGTCTCACTAGCAACTGTCGTGCCAATGCTGCTAAAGCCCATGTCGCCTCTGGTGACGCTTGCCGCAAGTCCAAAGCCAGTGCTTCGAACGAGGCCGTGTAGTTCCTGTTAGACACCAAACAACGATCACACGTTGTTAGTATGAAGGCTCCTCCTGTCGTAACGGGATTCGCGCGTCATGTTGGCAGAACGGATCACCCAGCGAATTAGCCAGAGCGAATAGACTTGGGGCAAGCTGTGGAACGCACTGAACGATCTAGGTACAAGTACCCGCACGAGACGGTACCGACGTATGCCTCCTTGCTTTTCGGCAAGCTTAGGCCGCTCTAGCAAAGATAAACGTATGGTCTGCTTTGCGACGGACGAATGTGGATGGCTCTTTGGACATGGAACTCCCTGGAGAAACGCCACCTCCTAAGCGCCTCGAGCTGCATCAGAATGAGCATTGGCAATGCGGCCTTATGATCGGTCCTTGGCTGGCAGATGCGGCCGCTGACAGGAATACTGCTAATGCATGAAATAGTGAATCTGCATGCCTTTCGAGGCGACTGGAGATGGAGCTATTGCGCGAGATGGTGGGCATTACCCCACCGGTTCATTGAGCTCCATGTAGCCGGGCTGATCGGGGAGTGACGCAGTGACGCGGCACTCATAGGCCTGACTCTGCTCCTGTCCAAGGCTCGATTTTTTCGTGACTTCAACCAGTCGACTTTCAAACGTTTGATTCACTGCCCCCGCTTTCGGCGAGGGGCGAGCGCTACATGGGCTTGGCGACGCTTAGGTTAACATGTATCCGGCAAATTGAGTTCTGCCGTTCTCTGTCGAGAGTTCGAGGCTGTCTCAGCATCGCCCGCGCTTAGCACACCAAAAGTCACGAGCTGCGGAGGCTCGACTTGCGCGGACGCTTGCGAAAAGAAACTCGAAGGCTCGTGTACACTTATTTACGTGTACAGAGCCTACGATACACCTCGTCCCTGTTAGGCCAAATAGCCGTTGCTCGCATGAGCGCGCGACAGTGCTCATAAAGCACTGTACGGTCGTCAGCGAGGCTGTGCACCAGCGAAGATCACGACGATACTGCCGGGGCGCTGTTGTTGTGACCATCAACCAACCTGATCAAGTCCTCACGGGTGGTCCAGAAAAGCCAGTCGTCGTCCACAATATCTTCGTCCACCAGCCGCAATATCGATCCCCCGGGCTCACAGCGCGATACATCGTAAACGTGCTTATCGACGGACTGAATCTTGGCGGCCCGGGCAAACGTGGCGCGTCGGAATTGAACCGGAGAGTGGGCAGACAAGCTCTCACCTAAGAGAGGCAGAGGGTCACTGCATCGTGCGATGCCAGACAATCGTCTGTTAGGATTGTCGAGGCCGCGACATATGCAGTCAGCGCCTCGTCTTGCCGCCACTCATGTAAGCCGTTGAAATTGATAACTATAAATGGACAATCATTGGTCTTGGTCAATTGGCACGAGTTTTGAGAGTCTACCGTGTCAGGGAGCTACCAACGATATTCATGTCGTGAGCGAGATATCGTTTTCTCTCTTTCGCCAAGGTTGAAACGGTGGCTGATGTGGAGACCTAGTATGTGCGCGACGCTGAAAAGCCTGTCTCGTTTTGATTGCGCGGTGGTCGCCCGTTTAAAGATCGAGCCCGAGCAAGAAGACTTTGTAGACTCACTTGATTTAGTATTTACCGAACTTCGAAATAGTTCATGGCCCTGCCTTGAGCACCCCTTCTCAATCGTCGCCAGCGATGAGGTTGTAGGCTTTTTTGTTCTCCGTGAAGGGGCGGCGTTGCCTGAATGGGCCCCCCCAAACGCTATGACTTTGCACAGCCTTTGCGTGGACCGAGCATACCAGGGCAATGGATACGGTACGGCAGCGATTAAACTTGCCGCTCGATGGGTCTCTACAAACCGTCCACGTGTTAACAGTCTCATGCTTGGCGTCAACGTACGCAATGAGACAGCTAGAGCTGTTTACCTGAAGTCGGGGTTTCGGGATACGGGCGCGACTCACTTCGGCCCAAGCGGCACTCAAAACATTCTTGAACATAAGATCGGTTTGGGAGGATAGGTGTGATCCTTGTGTTCCTTTTGGCCCTCGTGGTGGCAAGGTATTCGGGGCCCCCAAATCTGAGCGAGCCTACATTGCCGTCGCCGTCGCGACTGGCGGTTATTGCCTGCTTGGATGAGGACGTTCTCAGCAGCAGATTGCGGATCTTCGCCCGCGCCGCAGCGTCTCCATGCCGTCCATGCGCGGAATCCTCAGCATCTCCTCCTTCGTGCAATGAGTGTGAAGGGTACGATCGAATATGCGGTGAAGCACATCCGCGCCCAGCAAGCTACTGACTAGAACCAGCCTATCGCGGCGGCAGTTGGGGCACCTCGAAAAAATTCCACGGCTAGCCTCGGCCCGCCCGCATTGCCGTGGAGCAGCACAAGGGTGGTCCACTCGTTACAGAAGCAGGATGAGAGGCATGCTATGCTTCACAAGACCATAACGCAATTGATCGGGCAGACCCCGGTAATGTCGATTGACATTCCCAACCGGGACACTCGTTTGATGCTAAAGATGGAAAAAAACAATCCCGGCGGCTCGATGAAGGACCGCATGGCGCGAAGCATGGTTGTGGCTGCACTGAAGGATGGGCGCCTCGCTCCAGGCGGCACCATTGTTGAATCCTCTTCTGGTAACACCGGTGTAGGCTTGGCTCTCTCCGCGTTGGACTTTGGCCTGCGCTTTATCGCCGTGGTCGATCACCATGCGGCACCCGACAAAGTCCGGATGATGCAGGCCCTCGGCGCTGAGATTCGCTATGTTGAAGGCGAGTTTGCGGAAAACGAAGTCGCCGTTGTCGAGAGGCAGCGCCTAGCGGCGCAGCTCGCCGCAGATCTTAGCGGCGCACTATTCATGAACCAATCTGACAATCCCGCAAATCCGGAAGGCTATTCCGCTCTCGTCGAAGAACTGATCTCTCAACTTCCCGACGGCATCGACGCGTTTGTCGGATGCGTTGGGACCGGCGGGTCCATGACCGGAATTGCGCAACGGCTCAAGCGCCACAAGACGACGATGCGCACGATCGCCGTGGAGCCGGCTGGATCAATCATTTTCGGAAAACCCGCGCATCCCTATTACCAGTCGGGCACTGGCATGCCCGCTGGTGATGCGGTCGGCAAAGTCCTGGACTATGAATGCATCGATCAGGGCGTACAGGTGACCGATACTCAAGCTTTCGAGACCGCGCGTTACATCGCTCGGCGCAAAGGACTTTTAGTCGGTGGGTCTTCCGGCGGAGCTATCTACAAAGCCCTGGAATTCATCGCCGCAGGCAAGCTCACTGGTACGGTTGTGACAGTGGTCGCCGATGGGGGCGAAAAATATCTGAGCACGATTTTCGACGAGGACTGGATGGCTAAGCGCAGCTTGCTCGATCCAACGATCGCCGCCCAGTTGGACAAGTGGCTCTTCGGAAAGGTGAGTGCAGCCTGAGGTTGACGGTCGCGCCGCCCGCCTCACTTCACTTGTGCAATTCTCGAAGCAGAACATGTTGCCACCTTTTGACATGCGGGCCGTCCGAATCTTCCCGGCCCAGCGTAAACATCCTGGAAGAGGTTGACCGGCCACTGCGCATTTCCTCCCGAAGGAGTTAGAGTTCGGCCCAAAGAAGGACGGACAGATGAAGCGAGCAAGGTTCACGGAAGAGCGGAAGAGCAAATTATTGCGGGCTGAAGGAGCATGAGGCCGGGGCGGAGACGGCCGATCTGGCTCGCAAGCACGGGATCTCCGAGGCGACGATCTACAATTCGAAGGCCAAATTCGGCGACATGGACGTTTCCGACGCGAAGCGGTTGAGGGCCCTGGAGGAGGAGAACGGGAAGCTGAAGAAGCTTCTGGCCGAGCAGATGCTCGATGCGGCCGCACTTCGCGAGCTCCTTCAAAAAAATGGCAGGGCCCGCCGCCAAGCGCGATGCGGTCGCGCATCTGCAGGCCGTCATGAGCCTGTCGGAACGGCGGGCCTGCTCGATCGTGGAGGCGGATCGGAAGTTGATCCGCTATCGCTCCAGCCGCCCGCCGGACGCAGTTCTGCGTGAACGATTGCGCGATCTCGCCAGCGAGCGGCGGCGTTTCGGCTATCGCCGTTTGTTCGTCCTGCCGCGGCGGGAGGGCGAGCCATCGGGAATCAACCGGATCTACCGGCTTTATCGCGAGGAAGGGCTCACCGTCCGCAAGCGGCGGGCACGCCGCAAGGCCGTGGGGACCCGTGCCCCGATCCTGGTCGAGGCGAGGCCGAACGCGCGCTGGTCGCTGGACTTTGTCCACGGCCAGTTCGCCAATGGCCGACGCTTCCGCATCCTCAACATCGTCGACGACGTCACCAAGGAATGCCTGGGCGCCATTCCGGACACGTCGATATCGGGGCGGCGCGTGGCCCGCGAACTGACGGCAATCGTCGAGCGACGCGGCAAGCCAGGAATGATCGTGTCAGACCATGGCACCGAGTTCACCTGCAATGCTATGCTCGCTTGGTGCAAGGACGCAGCCATCGATTGGCACTTCATCGCGCCGGGAAAGCCGACGCAGCACGGCTTGGTCGAGAGTTTCAATAGCCGGATGCGCGATCAGCCGCTCAACGAGACCCTGTTCTTCGCTTTCGATGACGCCCGCGCTAAGATCGCCAATTGGATCGCCGACTACAATCTCAAGCGTCCCCACTCGTCGCTGAAGTACCTGACCCCCGCGGCCTACGCCGCACCTCACCGCAACGGACGATCGGCTGCGCAACCCCGACCAGCTCCGCCGATCGTCCGTTGCTCCACCCGCGCCACTTGGCGTATAAAACTCCGAGACTCTAACTACCGCTGGATGAAAATTCAGTGGCAGGTCAGTGCCGAGCAAGTTTGACAGCCACTGAGAATTGGCTTTATCGATCTAGGTTAACCTCCAAGAAGGCCTCCGGCATGCCGGCCGGGGGCCTTTGATTTGGCGCGAGTTCATTGGTGAGCCTGAAAGTCATCTCTCTGGCTTCTTGCGCGAACTCGCGGCCATCGGCGCCGAGGCGCCCCCCCGATGTGAAAGCCAATGCGAGCCAAGCACTCAGACAGGCGTGCCTCAGCGCTTGGAGACCAGCAGCGGGATATGACTTGTGTGCTGTTTTTCTAGATGGCACAGCCTGGATCCCTCGATGTAAGGGTGGGAGGGATGGCGTCCGCTAGTCTCCCGAGACGGAGGGATGATTATGGCAGCCCAGGTCTCACCACAGCGCGAACCAGCGCCCTCCAATGCTCAGCGCTCAATGGAGCAGCCTTCTTGAGCCTACTACAGGCGTCTAGTCATTCAAACGGAATGTGATGGTGCTGGTTCGTCAGCTGACACAGGCTGATAAACTGTACCGCCGCTCGATGCCACCTCATCGAGCACGTTCTGCCACGTTAAACGCCAGGCGAATTGGTGCCGCTTTATATTGCAATAAATCCCACCAAAGTAGGTAGTCTCTCAAGACGAATTGGCGGCGCACTACGTACTACTAAATCGCTTGAAACGCCATGACGCGCTCGTCGCGACAGTAGACAGGATCCAGCCATGAAAGGCATAGCCAATCCGTTACAAGTCTCGCGCTTTCTCCACGTATATGACGACGCCGCCATTCGGAAAGGCGTCAAGATTTCGATGGGATACGATTTTCATCAGTATGTGTCGATGACTGAAGCGATTCCGACAAAAGGGAGGACATACCCGATTTTCCGGCCAGATCGCTCACCCATTGAGCCAGGCGAGGGGTATTGGATCGTAGGCGTCGACAAGAATAGCGAGATCGTTCTTGTACAGGCGGCTCGATTGTATGACCTCTCGAACAGCACTCTTGCGGAACATCTTCAATCCCTGAAATTCTTCTACGCTGACCCGACCAAGCATGCGCATCCGCAGGATCAGTGTATTTGCAGAGCCCCAACCGCCCGGAAAATTATTGGTAGGGTGGTCTACCACGGCGACATTTGGGTGTGCAGAGACTTCAGAGGACAGGGTATGGTCAAGATCATGTCAGGGATATCGCGCGGTGTGTCCCTTACAATGTGGGCTCCTGATTTTACGTGTGGTCTTGCTGGGCAGTGCAATCGTCGAGAGCGGGCTTGGCGTTCGCGTGATGTCTCAACTGTGACTATGACTACTCAACTATCAGACTGCCGTTCAGACGCTCCCGTTTCACCCACCAGAAAGCCGGCAATGTGCTAGCTCGCTGAGCCAACAAAGCTTGGCACCTTGCGAAAGCAAGTCGCGCATATTCGCGGTGCTCACGTCAAACGCTCAATAGCCGCGTCGCAGATCAATCAAATTCTTCAGCGGCAGTCCCTTCAGGTAGCGTTCGATGTTCCCTGCAACAATTTCAAATGCTCGCTCCACGTAGTCAGTGACGATTCCCGAAATATGGGGCGTTACAATCACGTTCGCCATGCCCCACAGCGGGCTGTCCTGCGGCAGCGGCTCGCGCTCGAACACGTCGAGCATCGCACCCGCTAGTGTGCCCGCCTGCAGGGCGCCAATCAATTCGGACTCCACGACCACGCTGCCCCGGGCAATGTTGATCAAGAATGCATTACGTCGCATGCATGCGATCTCATCGGCTCCGATAAGACCGATTGTCTCCGGCGTAGCCGGCACGGCCAGAACCACGAAGTCGCAGAGCGGCAGTAAATCCTTCAGCTCATCGGAGCGGAACAACCGGTCTATACCTTCGACCGGGACCGAAATATCCCGCTTCGCACCCAAAACAGTCATCCCCGCGCTCTTCGCGCGCCGAGCGATAGTCGCCCCAATCGAACCCAAACCGACAACGCCAAGCGTTTTGTCGGCCAATGGCGTTACGGATCGAAAGTTCCATTTGCGCTCTGCCTGGTCGCTCAGAAGTTTGCGGAAATCCCAATTCAGTATCGTCACGCCGCCCATCACGTAATCCGCGATTAAGCCGCCATGCATTCCACGAACATTGCTCACGATTATATCATCTGCCGTGTCACGGATCGGCAACATGGAATCAACACCCGCGCTAAGGGATTGGAACCAACGCAGTTTCGTTGCCCTGTCGAACAATTCAACTGGGAAATGAAAAGCAAGCAACGCGTGCGCCTCACCTATGTATCGCTCTAGCCGCTCAGAATCCGGCGCCACAATGACTCGGACTTGCGGAAAACGCTCACCCAACACTCGCGCAAAAGCTTCGGCGTTAGGGAGGTTTATGACAATGGTGAAGGGTGGGCTTTCAATCGACATGTTACTGTTACCTTCATGGTTGTGCGTTGGGTGGTGCCTCGACACCAGTTCCTGTTCTAACAAGACACCCTCCTGCTGAATCAGAGCGAAGCTGCACACACCGCTTCAAAGGAACGAAGGTATGCGCGCCTTCATGAACTCGGCGAAGCGCCTGGGATTGGCGTCAGCAAATGCCGTTCCACACCATCCTGCGCAAATCTATCGAAAAGCAAATTTGAAATTCTTTGATGTGGCGCCGCCGCTGTCCGAAATTCTGCGCCTTTGCATTGATCGCACCGAATTTGCTTACGATTCGGCCTTGCCGCCTGATTATCAGCAGTATTAGGCACCGTGAAATATTTCCCTTATGCTGGGTCAAAGCGGAACATCGTGCAGCTGAGCAAAACATCATCGATGATCGCTCATCTCCAATGACTTCCTTCACAACATCTCGTCCCGTCACAACCGATTCGTCGAATTGATATATCAATCAGCATCGGCGCGCGGAGGTCGTCCGCGTCCCCTGCCACCCCACTCGGCATGTGGGTCCGCACCGGGCGCTTCGATGGGTTGAGGTTAGCCGGCTAACTCCCAGCCGTTTGAAGGATCGTTCGGCAACGCCCTGTTGAGCGCCATCGCCGAGTTGTGGCACCAGCGCCGGCTGTTGGCGGCAACCAGTCTGGCAACTTGGGATGGCACGCCGCGAGCCAACAGCGCGGTAGATGACCTCGCCTCGTTTCCAGTGCTTGAGTTGTACGGCCCGGAGAGCTGACGGACCAGCGGCCGTTATCGGCGGACGCCCGGGGCGCGTCCGCGAGCCAGAAGTAAGCTTTTCAAGCCTTGACATACGTTCCGAGCGGTGTGCACAGCGCAAGGCTTCGGCCGGCGCTGCGCCGGGTCAGCTCGCGCACGCGCTCCTTCATGCTTTCCATGGCCTGTGGTACCGTGCGCGGTCGGACCATGCCCCTTGGCTAGCCAGAATGAGAAGCCGAAGAACTTGGATGCCGTGGCCCCCGCCACCTTGCTCTTGGCTCCGTTGACGCGGAGCTTCAGCTTCCCGAACAGCTTGCGCCGCACGGCAGTGCGAAGCGGCACGGGTTTGGCCTCGCCCCGCATCGCCCACAATCGCGAAGTGATAGTGCTCGGCTCCGTCGCGGCTCACCGAACAGGTCGCCCCGTCGACGATCCGGTCGCCAGGGTTAAAGGCGAGGGCTTTCGACTTCAGGTCAGTACCGGCATTGTGCAAACTGCAGAGGATGATCTGGCGCATAGCTGACGTGTGCCTCCAATCGCACCATTAACAACACGGTAGCGCGAGCCCGGTGGAAGCAAGGCGAAATTACCGCTGACATCTTCGCGTTTCTTACCTGCGAACCGATCGCCGAGGTGAAGCGCATCCATCCAAAATCGCGAGCGAAGAGGCCGGGACAAAACCTGGTGGCGCGTCTTCGCTTGCTGACCGCCCGACATTGCTGCTGGCTTTCAGGCCATCGTGGACTTCGTTCCACAGTAAGCAATTGAGATTCATAGACTGCGGCTCCTCGTTGGCGGCCACTTTAGATGTTTAGTCCCGGCATTTTCTGGAGCGGATTGAGGTTAGTTCTGGCTCATTTGTCCAGGCCCTGCAGATGAACTCGAACGGTGTGAAGGTTTTGAGAGTTTTGAGTCGCTTGGCGAATTTGTAGGCGTTGACGAAGTCTGAGAGGTGGCTGCGGAGATCGACGTGAGTCTCGTAGTGGAAACGCTTGGCCCAGGGATGTTTGGGCTTGGTGAGGCGATGTTCGATATCGTTGCGGGCGCAGGCCACGACAAAAGCATGCGCCCAGAAGGGCTCCTTCCGCTCGATCTTCTGCTTGATTTCAGCCGCGGTCCAACTGCCGCCGGCTGGATCGGTGAAGTGAGTGCCATTGTCCGTGAGGACGGTGTGAACCTTATAAGGCAAGGCCTTGATGAGATTCTGCAAGAAGTCGGCGGCGACGGGCTTAGTGTGGCTTTCTCGTGCAACTCTGTGCAGGCGCACTTCGAGGTGGGATCGATAGCGGCCAGGAGATAGAGCCGGCCTTCGGCGGTGTGGACCTCAGTCGATGTGAAAGTAGCCGATTGGATAGTGAACTTGCGTTTGATGCCTTTTTGCCAACTTTTACGTCCGGCAGCCGCGATATGCTGTGGCGCTGAAGACATCGATGAGGCGATGAGCGGGTCAGATGCGGGATCATGGCCTGAAGAGCGTAGAGACGGTCGTCGAGCGGCAACAGCGTATGTTTGCGAAAAGCGACGATGATGGCTTCGTCCTATAAAGGTGGACTTAGGCTCCTTGGGTCCAGTCTTCAGATCACTGACGGAGCCGCGCCTTTTCCACTTGGCGATGGTCTTGGGATTGATCACGCAGCGCTTAGCCAGCGCTCTTCAGCTCTCTTGACTGTTTTGTATTGCTCAACGGACCGCCTCCGTCGTGGTGGCGCAGCCGTGTAGAATTTGTCCCACAGCGCTTCCTTCGAATCGTGCGATTAGTCCGTACCAGTCGCAAGCGGCAAAGAAATACCGCGGCGGCGGCAGGCGGCCTCGATCGTATTCCTGAGCAGGCACGCGATTGTCATCGGCCCCACTCCGCCCGGCACTGGTGTCAGCACGCCCGCGACGCTGCGCGCGCTCTCGAAATCCACATCGCCAACCAACTGCTGCTTGCCGTCGCGTTCGATGCGATTGATGCCGACGTCGATGACAATTGCACCAGGCTTAATCCATTCGCCACGAATGAGCCCCGCCCGCCCAACCGCGGCAACCAAAATGTCCGCACGACAACAGACCGAAGGCAGATCCTCGGTCTTGGAGTGCGCTATGGTAACCGTGCAGTTTTCCCGTAACAGGAGTTGTGCCAGCGGCTTGCTGACTATGTTTGAACGGCCAACGATGACCGCAGAAAGCCCGGCAAGATTCTTACGGACGTCCTTGATCAAAAGCATACAGCCGAGTGGCGTGCAGGCGACCAAAGTGGGCGCGCCGAGCGACAGGTTGCCCACATTAATGGGATGGAAACCGTCGACGTCCTTCGCCGGATCGATGGCGGCAGTCACTTTCTGGGCATCAATGTGAGAGGGTAGTGGTAGTTGGACGAGAATGCCGTCAACGTCTTCGGCGACGTTCAGGCGCTTGATCAACGCGAGAAGATCACTTTCGCTGGTCGAGGCGGGCAACTCGTGATGGAACGAGCGTAATCCCGCTTCGAACGACCTACGCACCTTGTTGCGAACGTAAACCGAGCTTGCAGGATCATCGCCAACCAGCACAACGGCAAGACCAGGGGTCGCCCCCCGCTCCACGAGAGTTTGGACCACACCGCGCAACTCGGTGTGAAGCTGCCTCGCGGCGGCAACGCCATCGATCACCACTGCGCTCATGTCCCGTTTGCCCGCATCATGATACTCATCGAAAGACCACCGTGCGATCGCCGTTCAATAGGATCCTGTTTTCCGCGTGAAACTTGACGGCTCGTGTCAATACTGCGGCCTCCACATCTCGTCCGACCGCCGAGAGTTCCTCGGGCGTGAGGGAGTGATCAACGCGTAAGACGTCTTGCTCGATGATCGGCCCCTCATCCAGATCTGCCGTGACATAGTGGGCCGTCGCGCCGATCAACTTGACGCCCCTTGCCTGGGCCTGATGATACGGCCGCGCTCCCTTGAAGCTTGGCAAGAACGAATGATGGATATTGATGACCCGGCCGGACATCCTCTGGCAGAGCCCATCCGACAAGACCTGCATGTATCGGGCCAAGACAATCAAATCGATGCGTTCCTGCTCGACCAGCTCCATCAGTTTTGCCTCTTGCGACAGCTTTGTCTCGGCGGTGATCGGCAGATGATGGAAAGGAATGTCGTAGGACGCAGCGAGGCGGCAAAACGCCTTATGATTCGAAACTATCAAGGGAATCTCGACCTCTAGCATTCCAGTGGAATATTTAAACAGAAGGTCGTTTAGGCAATGCCCCGCCCCCGAGACCATAATCATGAGCCGAGGCTTCGATCCGAAATCATGCAGTTGCCACGTCATGTCAAACAACTTTCCAACGTCGGAAAACTCCGACCGCAACCGTGAGATTGCAATGTTATTCAGCGCGTCGAACGAAATGCGCATGAACAGTTTGCCGGCACCGCGATCGGAGAATTGAGCGCTGTCTCGGATATTGCATCCGTGGGTGGCGAGGAAGCCAGAGACAGCGTGAACAATGCCGATCCGATCCGGGCAGGAAAACGTCAGGACGAAGTTGGCACAATTGATTCGCTCCTTGGACGATCCAGAGAGAGGCGAACTCTGTGCGTGGGGGCGGGCCGATACGATGCTGATTCCAGACATGACACCTACCGATCAGGACGCCGCCGCGGACACGGCCACGGCACCTTCGATGTTCTTCACCCGATTGTTGGCGGGATCATAGAACGCGCGTAGCGAAGCACGGGCGGGCACACGCACGCCGGCGACCTCGACCTCCAACCTGCCGCTCTGCAAATAGGCCGCATCCACTCCTCCGCCGTCGGGGTTCTCGACATAGCCCAGACCAAGAGAGGCTCCGATGCTGTGACCGTACATGCCGGACGTGACGCGCCCTACGAGCCGACCGCCGTGCCAAATCGGTTCATTGTGGTACAGCAGCAGCGCAGGATCCTCGAGCGCTACGTGGACCATCTTGCGTTTGGGTCCCACTTCCTTTTGACGCAGCAGGGCATCGCGCCCGATGAACGCTTGCGGCTTCGACCAAGCGACCGCGAAGCCGAGCCCGGCCTCCAGCGGGGTATCTTCGTCGGTGATGTCGTGGCCCCAGTGCCGGTAGCCTTTCTCCATTCGCAATGAATTCATCGCATGGTAGCCGGCAAGGCGCATGTCGAATGAAGCCCCCTCTTCGACGAGAACGTCGAATACGCCCTGGACGAACTCCGTCGGAACGTACAATTCCCACCCCAGTTCGCCGACATAGGTGATGCGGCTTGCCCGCACCTTGGCATAACCAAGATCGATGACCTTGGAGGTCGCAAATGGAAACGCACCGTTCGACAGGTCGGCATCCGTCAGCTTGCTCAACAAACTCCTGGACTTCGGACCCATCACGCCGAGGACCGAGTAAGCCGAACTGACGTCGACGGCCAGCGCCCGTGCACCTTCCGGAATGTTGCGCCTCAACCAGGCGAAGTCCCTGACTTGGGTGGCGACCGCAGTTACAATGAGGAAGCGCTTTTCGCTTTCGCGGGTGATCGTCAGATCCGCCTCGATGCCACCACGATCATTGAGCCACTGAGTATAGACGATGCGCCCGACCGGAACGGAGACATTATTGGCACAGACCCGATTTAGGATGTGCTCGGCGTCCTCCCCCTCGAACACGAATTTGGCGAAGGATGATTGGTCGAACAGCCCGACGCTCTCGCGGACCGCGAGATGCTCCTCCGCGGAATAGTCAAACCAGTTCTGCCGCCCGAAACTATATTCATACTTGCCCTCGCACCCATTTGGCGCATACCAATTGGGTCGTTCGAAGCCCGCGACCTCACCGAAACAGGCCCCCCGCGAGAGCAAGCGATCATGGAGCGCCGAACGTCGGACACCTCTCGCCGTCTCCGCCTGCCGGAACGGCCAGTGCATCGCGTACAGCAACCCAAGCGACTCGACCGTTCGATCCCGGAGATAGCGCCGGTTCGATTGGAACGGCATCACGCGTCGTATATCGACGTCCCACAGGTCCATCGGGGGGTGACCATCGACGATCCAATCGGCAAGCACCTTGCCTGCTCCACCCGCCGAACGTATACCAATGGAATTAAAGCCTGCCGCCACGAATAGATTTCGGACCTCTGGCGTCTCGCCCAGCATATAACGATCATCCGGGGTGAAACTCTCCGGTCCGTTGAAGAACAGCTGGATTCCTGTCTTCGCCAGCATCGGAACGCGACGGATCGCCCCCTCAAGTAGCGGCTCGATGTGCTCGAAATCGTCCGGCAGGGTATCGAATTCGAAACTCTCGGGTATCCCCTCCATTCCCCAAGGCTTTGCAACCGGCTCGAACCAGCCGACCAGCAACTTGCCGGCATCCTCCTTGAAGTACGTGCAGGCATCGGCGTCCCGCAGCACGGGAAGATGCCTTTTTATGTCGGGCAACGGCTCCGTGACGATATAGAAGTGTTCGGCCGCGTGAAGCGGCACCGTCGTCCCAACGCTTGCGCCGAGGTCCCGCGCCCACATGCCCGCGCAATTGACCACAAACTCGGCGGCGATTTCGCCGTCCTTGGTGCGAACACCGACCGCGCTGCCATTTTTGATCATGATCTCGGTTACAGCCGTGCCCTCAAATATCTTCGCCCCTCGAATCTTGGCCCCCCTCGCCAGTGCGTGTGTCGTGTCCACTGGATTGGTCTGGCCATCTTTGGGAAGATGGACCGCACCCACAAGATCTTCGGTTGACATCAATGGCCAAAGATCGCCCGCCTCCTTCGCGGTGAGGACGTTTACTTCCAGGCCAAAACAACGAGCCATTGACGCTCCGCGCTTCAGCTCCTCGAAGCGCTCCTGATGAGTCGCAATTGCCAATGACCCGATCTGCCGGTAGCCAGTGTTTTGACCCAACTCTCGTTCGAGTTGCCCGTAGAGCTCCGTTGTATATTGGGCCAACCGCGTCAGATTGTGGGTTGCCCCGAGCTGACCAACCAAACCAGCGGCATGCCATGTCGTCCCGGAGGTGAGTTGCTTACGCTCAAGCAGAACGACATCGGTCCAACCGCGAAGAGTCAGATGGTAGGCCAGGCTGCAACCCATGATACCGCCACCAACAATGACGACTTGAGCCAACTTTGGAAGATCCGTCATATCTGAGCTCCAACGACCAGTTGTGAACTTTTATATCATTTTTTCACAATTGTGAATAGTAATTTCATACTTATAGGTATTTTTTTCTCAAGTTGTCTCATATAAAGAATCGGGGCCGTTTCGCAGTCGTGTTACAGGCATTTCAGCGAAGCCGTGATTGACTGTCGAAAGTGGCTTGCTTCACCGGGTTCTAGGGCGGCTTGTCGTGACAGCAACGCGCCCCGCCTTGAGGGACGAGAGACGATGGCGATTAGATCGATACGCGCAGCTGATGAATGGGCCGCCTCCGAAACGAAAGGCGGACTGGATCTGGAGGCTGCTGTCGGCGGACAGATTCGCGAGCTACGCAAGATCAAGAAGCTGACGCTGGCAGAGCTTGCCCAAGCCGCCGACATTTCGGTCGGCTACTTGAGTCAACTCGAACGAAACCAATCGAAGCTGCCGATCGGGGTATTGAAAAAGCTAAGCGACGTTCTCGGCGTGCACATGAACTGGTTCTTCAACGGCAACATGCAGGCCACGGCCGACGAACGGGACGTCGTCGTTCGCAAGGCGCACCGCCGCCGATTGACCTTCACCGGTCTCGGCATCGCCGAGGAGCTTCTGTCTCCCAACCTCGCCGGCCCGCTAGAACTGCTCATGAGCACAATTGAGCCGGGCGCCGACAGCGGGGAATATAGTCATGATGGCAATGAGGCGGGGGTGCTTATCGCGGGACAACTGGACCTGTGGGTTGACGGGAAGCTGTTTCAGCTCGAGGAAGGAGACAGCTTCTCCTTTAGCAGCACTTCGCAACATCGCTGCGCGAACCCCGGGACGGTGCCTGCTAAGGTCGTGTGGGTGATCACTCCCCCCCACTACTAGCAATCAAGCGAGACTCATCGAAACGTCGCTTAAAGCGTAATGCGACACAGCCCATACCTGCGCAAGGTGCTCGAACAGCGCAGGCAACCAATCGTTCCCCCTCGGCCGTCCTATAACAACCGGGCAAGAGAAACGGAGTATCGGCGGCTCGTCATCACTTAATCACCTGGCCTCCTTGCGACGGCAATGGTGCAACGATCGTGCATCCATTTCCGAGCGACCGGGCCACACGATAAGGCCATAGCTAGGGCCCGGCCCGCCACAGAAATGAATACGCTCGAACGGCTTACGATTGGCGCCGTGAAGAGGCGCATGTCAATTGAAGCGTCGACCTCGCCCGCAGCGAGCCCATTATTTCCTGGCGCGCCTTCGGTAGTTGCGAAGGCGATCCTCTGCTTGGTTGATCGCCAGGGATGCGGGCCCCTCGAAATTTTTTGGCCCACTCCGCAGGGATGAGTTGGTGTCATCTCAACCGGTTCGCGGGCGGTGATGAGGTCTTTGCCATTGCCCTTTCGCTTTGGCTTGCAAAGTGACGTCAGCCTCTTCGGCCGGACGGCTAGCATAGTTACACTCATGAAATTTCTGTCGAAATATTCACATTGACAGAACTAAAACGATAATTTATTTACACGGTGGTTTCGTCGTTGCGAATTTCAGTGGTGATCCAACCACGCGCACTTCGTGCAGGAACAGTGTAGTGGGCGACGGCGGAGCGTAACCCGTTGCCGCAGGCTCCGAGGATATGCCGCAATGTTGCATTTCGCCCGGGAGCAACAATTACCGGTTACGATTGTGTCCGGCTTTCTAGGTGCCGGTAAGACGACTCTTCTGAACAACATGCTGCAGCAGACTCGGCAGCGGCTGGCTGTTCTCGTCAACGATTTTGCCGCGCTCAATATTGATGTGAAGCTCGTTGCATCGCAGAGCGAGTCCATCATTTCTCTTACAAATGGATGCGTGTGCTGCAGCATCAAGGATGATCTCGTAAGTTCAGTTCTGTCTATCGCCTCTACAGAGCCGAGGTTCGACGGAGTTTTGCTAGAATCGAGTGGCGTGTCGAATCCGATGGCTATCGCCGATGCATTTATGCAGCCGGCGGTGTCTCACCGGCTAAAGGTTGATCGTACGATTTGCGTTGTCGATGCCGAGAACTTTCCGGGCCTCAACTTCGAAAACACTGAGTTGGCGATCGATCAGGCCGCTGTCGCGGACTATGTGTTACTCAACAAGACCGACTTGGTAACGCCGGCAGTCGTCGACGAAGTTATCGCAACGCTCCGCGGTGCACTGCCTACGATGAGAATTATAAGAACGCGCAATGCCGTCCTTCCGGCGTTCATGTTGCTCTCTGATAGCGACGTGGAGGCGCGCCACCAGCTCCGTTCGAGTCGGAAGACAACATTTCGGTGTGACCAAGCCGAAAGCCCATGCCGGGATCGAACTTGTGCCGCCTGTGGCACCTACACGACTCGTGATCACTCAAGCACCTTTGAGAGCTGGTCCTGGTCAGGTAATGTCGGCAGCGAAGCCAACTTCGCTGCGATCGTAAAGGTTCTTCCTGCCTCCATCCTGCGCGCGAAGGGCATCGTTCGATTTTCGGATTTAACCGATCAGAGCGGCGTTTTCCAGCTGATCGGCAAGCGCTCGACGATCGATCTACGCCATTCGTCCTCGGGCGATCAGAGAAGTGAACTCGTCTTCATAGGAATGCGCGGCGAACTGCCAACCGGCAGACTCGCGGAAATGTTTGAACGGCAAGCCAACGGCGCTTGACGCCCGGAAGCAGTCAGGAGGAGCACAGGTGGGTACAGACACGATTTTTCACGGCGGGCCGATCGTCACGATGGATCGCGACCAGATGCAAGTTGAAGCGGTCGCGATATCCAAGGGGAAAATCGTCGCCGTGGGATCTTGGGAAGCCGTAAGTAGCTACCGTGGTCTCGAAACCACCATGGTCGATCTCGACGGGCGCACGATGTTACCTGGTTTTGTCGAGGCACACGGTCATCCTCTGCTCAGCGCTCTGTGTTGGGGCGATCCGGTCGTCGATATTCGATCTGTGCACACCCCTACCTACGAGGCGGCTCTCGCCAAGATCAGACGAAGAATTAGCAAGGCAAAGGAAGGAGATTTCCTCTGGTTCCTAGGCCTTGACGCCCAGCTCCACGCGGGCGCCAAAGAGCCTAGCAAAGCAGAGCTAGACGAACTCTCACCGACAATTCCGATCGCCGTGCAGGTGTCAAACATGCACGGAATATTTCTGAACACGGCGGCCCTTAAGGCACTTAAGATTACTCGGGCGACCCCCGTCGTTCCTGGTGGGCATGTTCGTTACGACGAGAATGGTGAACCATGGAAATTTGAGGAGCGCTCGCGCGAATACATCGTCGAGAGTTTCTATGCGATCTGTGGCGAGCAGCGGGGTATAGACTCGCTGCGGGATTGGCTGTGGAAGTTCTCAAAGTCTGGATATACAACCAGCTCGGAAATGGGACTGACACCGATGACCAATGTCTTCTACAAGAAGACTCTGGAACGGGAGCAAATGCCCATTCGGGTCTTTTGCTATCAAAGAGCCGTTCCCGAAGGAATCGAGACTATTCCCTTTGAGGGAGGAAACGATCGGTTCGCGATGGCCGGTATCAAAATGTGGGGTGATGGCTCAGTCCTCATGGGGAACGTGTGGTTGACGAAGCCATACCTCAACAATGAAATCACCCTTACGAGCATGGGTCTTCCGCGCGATAGCGTGGGTCATATGAACTACAAGCCCGAAGAGCTGAAGCGAATAATAAGGGCTTACGCAGCCCGTGGGCATCAAATGTCGGTCCATACGCATGGCGATCGCACGATCGACGCGGTCTTGGATGCGTACGAGGTGGCGCTCAGTGAGTTTCCCGAAGCAAAGCGTCCATTTCGGCTCGAGCATTGCGGAACGTTGCGCGAAGACCAAATTGACCGCTGCAACAAGCTCGGCGTCGTCTGCAGCTTCTTCTTGCCTTACCTGTATTACTGGGGCGAAGCACTCCGCGACGCGCTCCTTGGACCGGAAGCGGCCGCAAAGTTTGTGCCTGCCGGAAGCGCCGTCCGAAAGGGGATGCGGAGTTCGCTTCACTGCGATCCGCCAATGACTTGGCCGCACGCGCTCCTTTGCCTACATCTCGCGGTCACTCGTCGAAGCCGCGCCGGAAACGTCATTGGTCCGGATCAGATCATGGACATCGACTCGGCCCTCCGCTCCGTGACAATCGACGCCGCCTTCCATCTCAGAAAGCACAACGAAATCGGGAGCATTGAGGTCGGCAAATATGCAGATTTTGTACTCCTCGATAGGAACCCACGTACCGTCAATCCCGAGCACGTGCTCGATCTCAAGGTCCTCGGCACATATGTCGAGGGAGAACGAATTTGGGAGTGCTCGGTCCATGAAGCGACGACCGGACGCGAGGCTGCATAGCGCCGATAACCAAACCGTCAAGAATGCGAGAATGCGTAACCGCTTCTGCGACGACGCCAAGGACGCAAGGCTCCATCCAGCGCGGTAAGAGGTCGGTCGCCGATTGGCGGCCGAGTTCGCGGTCGGCGAGACCACGATCCGGCGTTGGCACGGCCGCGGCGCCGTGGCCGACCGGCCGCATACGCCAAAGACCCGCGGACCAAGCTCACGGCGATAGAAGAGCGGCTGGTCTGTGAGCTACCACCATTTTGCGCCGATAGGTTGTTCTGCACCGGTGTTAGTTATGGTTCAGCCCCAACGCGCAAGAATATTTGCACCGGATGAGGCTGCCAATCAGGCGGCAATCGCGGTGCTTCGCCGCGTCTGAAGATTTCCATTGCGGAGCTCGCCGCCACGGCCTCGTCAGATCGGCTCTTCCGCCGATTCCCATCTCCAGCATTCGCGCACGCGTGCCCAGCGCCCATCAAGGCTACGATCCACGCAATTGTCGCGTCATGGCGCCTTCGCGAGATCGCACCCCGCCGATCGTCGATGAGCGCCCCAACTCGTTCCCTGCTCAGGTGTGCCAACCCCCTGTCGATCAATTCCAGCGCCAGGGCTGGCGGCCCGGCTGCAATTCCGCGCTGATGGATAAATTTCACCCAAAAACCCCGCGGCCCGAATGTATTTTGGTTTGTCCGCGGCGTTGCTATGCCCGAGCGAACCGTTGAGAGCGGGCCGACGGATGGATTTCCGGCAGGGCTGGACGTCCGTGGAGCGGAATCGTCAGGAATTCGGGAACGGGAAACTCAGGCATGGCGCAGAACTTCGTGATCGCAATGATGATGCACGAGACGAACACGCTCTCGTCGCCGCCCAGGCCAATCGAGGCCCTTTTGCGCGTGGTGCTCCTGTGATTGGCGGCGACGACCTGTCGCGGGTCACCGAGGCGGCGAAGACTGGCCCGAAATCGGCGATTCTGCCGGTCATCGACGAGATCGCCCAACGTCTACTGGGCCATCGGCTGCTGACCGTTATGCGTCTGCACGCCGCGACCGTGGAGCTCGAGCGTCTCTACAGCAGCCACGCCGAGGCCTATCCCGCCGGAGGCAGGAAGTCGAAGCGCGGGCTGCCCTGGACCGAGCATGTGCTTGTGCGGGGCGAAGTGTTCATCGGAAGCCAACCGCACGACCTTGAATGGGCCTTCGACGACCATGCGAAACTGGCGGGTCTCGGGCTGGGCTCGGTGATCAATACGCCGATCCTGTTCGACGGACGCTGCCTGGGCACCCTGAACCTTCTGCACGAGCCAGGCCGCTATCACCCCGGCGACGAGGCGGTCACCAAGCCGCTCGCCTATCTCCTGACCCCACTGCTGCTCGCCTCATGACCACGCTCGTCACCGCCCTGCGCCGTCTGAGGCCCGACTGGTTAACTGCCGGCATTCTGACGGCTTTCGCCGGGCACACGCTGCCGCCGCTCATCGGCGGCTGGGTTGGCCGCCATAGTCAACTGGTGAGCCTTTTTGATCGTGGATCGATCCTGCTGGTGATCTACGGCGCGTTCGGCGCCGCGGCGATCGACGGCCTTTGGGCACGGGTTTCGGTGGGCGACCTAATGGTGGCCG
Organism: Bradyrhizobium ganzhouense; assembly: GCF_049949285.1. NCBI lineage: Bacteria > Pseudomonadati > Pseudomonadota > Alphaproteobacteria > Hyphomicrobiales > Nitrobacteraceae > Bradyrhizobium > Bradyrhizobium ganzhouense. The sequence continues at coordinate 1,821,813 of NZ_CP181318.1, read as the reverse complement.
GGGTCCTCAGTGGCATGCTGCTCGCCGTTATGCTGGTCGCCATGATCTGGGGCGCGCGCCGCCTCGGCTTTTCTCGGCAGGACGAGATCGCCATCGCCTTCCGCGGCTCCAAGAAGAGCCTGGCGACCGGTGTGCCGATCGCAGGCGCTCTTTCATTCGCGGCGGGCGGCGGGGTGATCCTGACGCTCGTGCCCTTCCACCAGATCCAGCTCGCCGTACGCGCCGTGCTGGCTCAGCGCTACGCGCCTCGCGCGGCGACAATCCCATGCGAGGTCGCGCCATGAGTATCGATTCCCTGTCGGGGCTGGGCACGGCCCATCGCCTCGCCTCGATGCGTCCGACCATCGCCGGGACGACCCATGTCGTTTCCGCGGGCCACTATCTCGCGGCGCAGTCCGCGCTGCAGATCCTCGAAAGCGGTGGGAACGCGATCGACGCTGGCGTGGCCGCGGGCCTAGTGTTGGGCGTCGTGCAGAGCGAGCTTGTTAACGTCGCCGGCGTCGCGCCGATCATTCTCTACCTGGCCGAACGCGACGAGGTAATCACCATCACCGGCCTGGGCTGCTGGCCTCGCGCCCTCGATCCAGATATTTTCATGCGCGAGCACGGCGGCGCAATCCCGGAGGGGGTTCTGCGGACTGTCGTTCCAGCGGCGCCGGACGCCTGGATCACGGCCCTGGCTCGCTACGGCACCATGAGCTTCTCGGAGGTGGCGCAAAGCGCCATCGGTTTCGCACGTGATGGCTTCGTCATGTATCCGCTCATGGCGGAGCTGCTGCACACCTACGCCGAGAGCTATGCGAGATGGCCCAGCTCCGCAGCGATCTATCTGCCGGGGGGACGTCCGCCCGAGGTCGGTGATGTGTTCGTTCAGTCCGATCTTGGCCGCACTCTGCAGTACATGGTCGACTGCGAAAGGGCGGCGCGGGGCCGGAGCCGAGTCGAAGGCCTGAAGGCTGCTCGGGACGCTTTCTATCGCGGCGACATCGCGCGAACGATCGTGGCTTTCCACGAGCAAAATGGCGGCTTGCTGTCGATGCAGGACCTGGCGGACTTCCAGGTCGGCATAGAGCCAGCGGTCAGCGCCAACTTCCGCGGATCGACGATGTACGCCTGTGGCCCCTGGTGCCAGGGCCCGGCGCTGCTGCAGATGCTGACGATGCTGGCAGGCGTCGACCTGGCTAGTCTGGGCCACAACAGCAGCGCGTACGTTCACACCCTGGTCGAGACCATCAAGCTCTCCTTCGCCGACCGGCATCGCTACTTCGGTGACCCGCGCTTCACCGATGTTCCTTTGGGCTCGCTGCTCGACCCGGCGTACACCGCCGGCCGGCGGAGGCTCATTGACCCGCGCCGGGCCTGGCCCGACATGCCACCCGCTGGCGACCTGGGCGGCGATGTGAGGATCGACGGCGGGGTCCTCACGGCCCCCAAGCTCGCCCCGCTTGACACTTCCTACCTCGCGGTTATCGACCGTCGGGGCAACGTGTTCTCCGCCACACCCAGCGACGTTTCCTACGACACACCGGTGGTCACCGGAACCGGGCTGTGCCCGTCTTCCAGGGGCAGCCAGTCGTGGGCCGACCCGCGGCACCCTTCAGGCGTCGCGCCCGGCAAGCGGCCGCGCCTCACACCCGCTCCGTTCCTTGCCCGAGCGGCGGATGGCGGCTTCACCGCCATGGGGACCCCGGGCGGCGATGTGCAACTCCAGGCCCTGCTCCAAGTCTGGCTGAACCTAGAAGTCTTCGGAATGCCGCCGCAAGCCGCGGTCGAGGCTGCTCGGTTCGCGAGCTACAGTTTCCCAGACTCGTTCGAACCGCACGCTGCGTATCCGGGCCGCCTCAACATTGAAGAACGACTTGGCCCGCAAAAGATTTCCGATCTCCGGATGCTGGGTCACGACGTTGCGGTCTGGCCGGACTGGGCGTGGCGCGCGGGTGCGGTATGCGTCGCCCGCCAACGGCCTGAGGGAACGCTCGAAGCCGCCGCGGATCCCCGTCGCCCGGCCTATGCGCTTGGCCGATAGAAAGGTCACGGATGCATCGCTATTTCCTCGGATTGCTTCTCGTGGTGGCCGAGGAGGCCCTCGACGCGGCCCATGATCTTAATCAGCGAGAACGGATACCTGTTTGGCTGCCGTGAGGCGGTATTGGTGACCGCCCTCGGCGGAGATCAGCTCAGCCGTGCGCCTCCCCCCTTCACCACGCGTGAGAACGAGTGAGCGACGTCTGTACGCGCCCACCCTAGCTAGGGCGATGCTAGTGCCGTCTGCTTGCGAGATGGCACACCGACTCTGACGCGGCGCCCCTCGAAAGTGCTTTCCGCCGCGGGCCGACGCTGACGTCGCTGGCGATGCATTGAGCACCCTGGTTCTGCGCACGGAAGAGTTAATCGATCAGCTGGGGATACGCCAGTCTTTGACTCGACTGACAAAAACAGCAGAGCGGATCAGGGGTGTTATCGTCACATCCGAGGCAGCAGACAATAGGCACTTCGTTCAAGTCGCGGGCGGCGACGTTCAGCTAACTCCCGACAATCCGTCGGATGCGTACCGTGAAAGTGTACTGGTGTTTGTCCTGAACGGTGACAATACGTACCCGCCAAAGAGACTATTGAGGCGGTCTTTCCAAGCACGCCCATTGGACCAGCTCCGTTATCGGCTAAATTGTTTCGTGAGAGTCCTGGTGATCACGAAATCTCTCTCGATCCGGCCATCCGCACCGAACCGATGGATCCCTTGTGCTTTTGATTGCCATCTGACGCCGCCTCCTCCGATAAGCGGGTACTAATCTCGAGAAGCCGTTCGATGCATCCGCCTCTGGTCGGCCATCAGTCCGATACGAACGAGGCCCTCGCGGCCTTCACGGATCCGGAGATGAACCGATGCACCTCTTGGACCCGGCGTGTCTCGTGCGTATCGGGATGAGAGGTGATCCAATAATTGCGCACGAACCGGAGCTCCGGCAGCAAGCGCTTCAATTCCGGACACCGTTGCGCTGCATAGTCGTGGAGGATTCCTATGCCATGCCCGGCGCGAACCGCTTCCATTTGGGCGACCACGCTGCCGCATTCGTATCGACGTGACATGAGGCGACCGAGAACGGAAGCATAGTCCAAGGCGCGGCTATAAGTCATGTCCTCGACATGCGTCACGAACAAACGGCCGGCTAGTTCGTCCTGGCTTATGATCGGGCCCTCGCGCCAAAGGTATTGCTCCGCCGCATAGACGCTGAGTGTGTAGTCGGTCAGCTTCGACAGGATTAATCGTCCCTGTTTGGGGCGATCCAACGTAATAACGATGTCGGCCTCTCGCCGCGACAGTGAAAATGTTCGTGGTAACGGCACCAATTGAACGACGAGCCTCGAATGTTTCGCGGCGAGCATGCCCAGCCGATCTGCAAGGAAATAGTTGCCAAGACCGTCGGGTGCACCGACGCGCACCGTACCTGCGAGTGCTTGGCTGGCAGCGCCGATGCTGGAGCCTACTCTGAGAAATTCGCTCTCCGCGCGCTCCGCTGCCGTGACCAACGACTCGCCCGCCGCGGTTAGAATGCACCCAGACGTATGTCGTTCGAGCAGCTTGGCGTTCAAGCTTCGCTCAAGGGCACTAAGTTGCCGCGCTACCGTTGCATGATTCAATCCAAGACTCTTCGAGGCCTTCAGGATTTGTCCTGCTCGCGCGACCTCCAGAAATATTCGAACGCGTTCCCAGTCCATCGACTACAGTTTCTGCACAACGGAGCCGCACATTCGCTCGTTGATGCACAATTCTATGCGCTGCATACCAACGGCGATCAAGCTCTGTTTGCAGGGAAATGCTCAAATGCCGACGAAGATCCCGAATTTCATCAATGGTGAGCTGGTGCCAAGCCGCGGCACCCGTGCCGCGGCCATATACAATCCCGCGACCGGCGAACAGTCGGGGACGCTTGGATTGGCTTCGGTCCAAGACGTCCGTGCGGCGGCGGCGGCGGCACGAAAGGCGTTTCCGGCTTGGGCGACCACTCCCCCGTTGCGCCGCGCCCGAATTCTCAACCGCTTCCTGCGAATTCTGGAGGATCGGATCGACGAACTCGCCCAAGTGATCACGGCCGAGCACGGGAAGGTGCTCTCGGACGCAAAGGGGGAGATTCAGCGCGGCATGGAAGTCGTGGAGTTTGCGACCGGCGCACCTCAGCATCTCAAGGGAGAGGTCACCGAGAACGTCGGAAATCGTGTCGACAGTTACTCTCTACGTCAACCGCTCGGAGTTGTTGCCGGGATTACACCATTCAATTTTCCGGCGATGGTTCCGATGTGGATGTTTCCAGTCGCCCTCGCGTGCGGCAACACTTTCATTCTCAAGCCGTCCGAACGCGATCCGTCCGCCTCGCTCATACTGGCGAAGTGGCTGAAGGAGGCCGGATTGCCCAACGGCGTCTTCAATGTCGTTCATGGAGATAAGGAAGCGGTCGACGCCATCTTGTCCGATCCCGACATATTGGCAGTGAGCTTTGTCGGATCCACTCCGATTGCCCGTTACATCTACGAAACGGCCACGCGAAACGGAAAGCGATCTCAGGCGCTTGGCGGCGCCAAGAACCACATGATCATCATGCCGGACGCCGACATGGATCAGGCGGTTGACGCCTTGATGGGCGCCGCCTACGGCGCCGCGGGCGAGCGTTGCATGGCGATTTCGGTTGCGGTCCCGATCGGAGAGGCGACGGCCGACAGGCTGATCGAAAAACTTGCACCCAAGGTTCGCGCTCTGAATATCGGCCCGGGAACAGATCCCGATGCCGAGATGGGACCCCTCGTGACCAAGCAGCATCTCGACAAGGTCCGTGGCTATATCGACGCCGGCGTAGAGGAAGGAGCAAAACTGATTGTTGATGGACGGGACTTCCGACGCCAGGGTTATGACAAGGGATATTTCATGGGTGGAACGCTGTTCGACCACGTTACGACTGATATGAAGATCTACAAGGAGGAGATCTTCGGACCGGTGCTCGCCGTGGCACGCGCCAAATCATACGACGAGGCCGCCGATATGATTAACACACACGAATTCGGCAACGGCACCGCCATCTTCACGAGGGACGGAGATGCCGCGCGCGAGTTTGCGCATCAAATTCAAGTCGGTATGATTGGCATCAACGTACCGATACCGGTTCCGATGGCATTCCACTCATTCGGCGGGTGGAAGGCGTCTCTATTTGGTGATCACAACATGCATGGACCGGAGGGGGTACGGTTCTACACCAAACTAAAGACGATTACGACACGGTGGCCTACCGGCATTCGGTCAGGAGCTGAGTTCGTCATGCCGACGATGAGTTGACGGCGGGGCCGAAAAATCGTGTGCTCCGCGAGCGTCTCCCCGCGTGTCCCGGCGTTTGCATGCAATATCCGAGCGTTAGAACCGAAATGGGAGGGTCCTAGAAACGGCTGCGCACGTCAAGAAGAGCCTTGTGCAGCGGGGTTTCGATGTCTTCAACATCGGCGCGGCCCACAACACCCGCTTCTCGTTCCCCCGGCGCCCTTTGCACAGGATGCTCGTCGGCCGAATCTTAGAAGAGCATGATGTATTTTACAAGGAAACATGGTCTGGGTTGTTGAAGTAGTTGGTGCACTCCTCTCGGGAGAAGAGATCGAGGAGTTTACCAACTTTCCGGCAGGTTGCCTCCATGTCACGAGGCTCTGCGGCTTGCATGAGGTGCTTGAGTATGGCGAAGACCTGCTCGATCGGGTTGAGGTCGGGCTGTAGGGCGGCAAGAAGATAAGGTGGGCGCCTCTGGCGTGGATAGCTTTGCGAGCCGCTGCGCCATTGTGGCTGCAAGATTGTCGAGAACGATGATCTCGCCCGGTGCGAGGGTGGGTGCCAACACTTTCTCGACATACAGCGTGAAGAGTTCACCATCGATGCGGACCATTAATCACCCAAGGCGCACTGATCCGATCGTGACGCAGCGCCGCGATGAAGGTCATGGTCTTCCAATGGCCGAAAGGTGCAGATGCTTGGAGGCGCGGCCCAAGGCCCCCAAGCCGCGTAGCGGCGCCATATTGGTCTTGATCCACGTCTCGTCGATGAAGACCAGCCGCGTGACGTCGATCCTGCCTTGATGCGCTTTCCACCGTCGAGGTCGCATCGAGCCGGCGGTCAGCGCCAGCTTCCGCCGATCGAGGATGCCAGGATGACTGCGGAGGCTAAATCAACCCGCCCGCGTCCGCGACGCGGCGCTCGTGATAGTCGGTGTCACCAAAGGTGTTCTCGATCATGGTGAGGCGCTTGAAGTAATGGCCGATCTTCGCCTCCATGGTCATGCCGATGCCGCCGTGAAGCTGGATCGATTGCTGGCCGACGAATTTGGCCGATTTGCCGATCTGAACCTTGGCCGCGGCGATCGCTTTGCTGCGCTCCCTGGCGTCCTCGAAGTCGTTCACCATGGTCGTGAACATCGACATCGAGCGCGCCTGCTCGGTGGCGACGAACATGTCGGAAGCGCGGTGCTGCAGCGACTGGAACGAGCCGAGCGCGACACCGAACTGTTTTCGCGTCTTGATGTATTCGACCGTGGTCTTAAGCGATTCGTCCATCAGGCCGACCGCCTCGGCGCAGAGCGCGACGCGAGCTTCGTCCACCACGCGCTCGATCAGCGCGAGCGAATCCTCGGGGTTGCCGAGTACGGCGTCGGAGCCGACCTCGACACCGGTGAAGGTGATGTCGGCGGCGTGCAGGCCGTCCTGCGTGGGATAGCCCTTTCTGCTGACGCCCTTGGCGTTGGCCGGGACCAGGAACACGCCGATGCCTGACTGGTCGCGGCGGTCGCCCTTGGTGCGCGCAGTGACGATCAGGGTGTCGGCGTTCTCGCCGTTGAGCACGACGAACTTCTCGCCCTTGATGACGCAAGCCTCGCCCTTCTTTTTCGCGGTCGTGGTGACGTCGAACAGATCATAGCGCGAGTTCTTCTCGAGCTGGGCGAAGGCGAGTGTTTTGCTGCCGTCGATGATCCCTGGCACGTGCGCGGCCTTCTGCGCGTCGGTTCCGGCGTGGAGCAGGAAGCCGCCGCCGATCACGACCGTCGCCAGATACGGCTCGAGCACCAGCGCCTTCCCGAGGGCTTCCATCACGATCATGGTCTCGACGCCGCCGCCGCCGAAGCCGCCGTCGGCCTCGCTGAAGGGCAAACCGAGCAGGCCCTGCTCGGCGAGCTTGAGCCAGACCGTTGTGCTCCAGCCGCCCTTCTCCTTCATGTACTTCTTGCGCTGCTCGAAATCGTAGGAGTCGGTCAGCAGGCCGTCGCTGCTTTCCTTGAGGAGCCGCTGCTCCTCGGACAAGTCAAAATCCATGTTGTTCTCCAAATCGGCGGGAACTGCCGTCCCTCACCCACCCTCAAACGTCAGCCCCGCCTTGTGCGCAATTGCGCACTGGGGCGGTATTTAGTTAACGCAGCCGCCTGCCGTGCACGACCGCCGCGGCGTGATCGGTCCCCACCCGTACATCGTTTGTTACGCTCCTTCGCGGATCAAAGTCCTAGCACCGCCTTGGCAATGATGTTGCGCTGGATCTCGTCGGAGCCGCCGTAGATCGAGACCTTGCGGTTGTTGAAGTAGTTGGGCGCGATCTGGGCGGTCCACTCCATGGCTTCGTTCGAGTCATCATGACCGTGCACATCGTAGGGCGCGGCGAACGGCCCGATGACCTCCATCAAGAGCTCGGTGGTGGTCTGCTGTAACTGGGAGCCCTTGATCTTCAGCACGGAGGACGCCGGGTTGGGCTTGCCCTTGCCGTGCTTGCCTTCGTCGGCGACGACGCGGAACTGGGTGAGTTCGAGTGCCTTCAGCTCGATCTCGCAGGCCGCCAGCTTCTCGCGGAACGCGGCATCCTGGATGAGCGGCTTGCCGCTGGACTCGAGCTTTGAGGCCAAGTCGCGGATGCGGCGCAGCCGCTCCTTGGAGAGTCCGACGCGAGCCAAGCCGGTCCGTTCATGGCCGAGCAGGAACTTTGCGTAATCCCAGCCCTTGTTCTCCTCGCCGATCAGGTTTTCGTAAGGAACTTCCACGTCGTCGAAGAACACTTCGTTGACCTCGGTACCGCCATCGATGGTCTGGATCGGACGTACCGTGATCCCCTTCGAGTTCATGCTGCAGACTATGAAGGAGATGCCCATCTGCTTCTTGGCGGCGGGATCGGTGCGGCAGAGGCAGAAGATCATGTCCGCATGCTGAGCCAGCGTGGTCCAGGTCTTCTGGCCGTTGATGATCCACTTGTCGCCACGGCGCTCGGCCTTGGTCTTCAGCGAGGCGAGGTCCGATCCCGATCCAGGCTCGGAGAAACCCTGGCACCACCAGTCGTCGACATTGGCGATACGCGGCAGGTACTTCTTCTTCTGCTCCTCATTGCCGAAGGTATAGATGACAGGACCGACCATGCTGACGCCAAAGGCGAGCGGTGGCTGTGCCGGATAGGACTGCAGTTCCTCGGTGAAGATGTAATGCTGCACGCTTGTCCAGCCGGTGCCGCCATATTCCTTGGGCCAGTGGCTAACGCCCCAGCCTTTCTTGTTGAGGATGCGCCACCACGTCACCATCTCGTCCTTGGAGAGGTGGCGGCCCTCTATCAGCTTGCGCCTTGTATCCGGCGGCACGTTTTCGCGGAAGAACTGCCGTGCTTCCTCGCGAAAAGCCTGCTCTTCCTTCGTGAATGCGAGATCCATCGGATCCTCCTTTTCCTCATCGTCCTGGCGAAAGTCAGGACCCATTAGCACCGGCCTTCGTTTTGCGAAGGCAATTGCCGTCTGTGCCCTTACCCCGGCTACGGAGTATGGGTCCCGTGCGCAACTGCATAATTAGGCAGTGACGATGTGAATTACGGCAAGACTTCGAACAAACCCGCCGCGCCCATACCGCCACCGACGCACATGGTGACGACCGCGTATTTGGCTTTGCGGCGACGGCCCTCGATCAAGGCGTGGCCGGTCAGGCGCGCTCCCGACATGCCGTAGGGATGGCCAATCGAGATCGCGCCACCATCGACGTTGATTCTGTCGGGATCGATGCCGAGCTTGTCGCGGCAATAGAGCACCTGCACAGCGAAGGCTTCGTTCAGCTCCCAGAGATCGATGTCCTCAACCTTGAGGCCGTGGCGCTTGAGAAGGCGCGGCACGGCGAACGCCGGGCCGATGCCCATCTCATCCGGCTCGCAGCCGGCGGTGACGAAACCGCGGAAGATGCCGAGCGGCTGCAGGCCACGTTTGGCCGCTTCCTTGTCGCTCATAATTACGGAAGCGCTGGCGCCGTCCGAGAGCTGACTGGCATTGCCGGCGGTGATGGTAAAACCTTCGCCGCGCACGGGCTTGAGCTTGGCCAGTCCCTCGGCCGTGGTTTCGGGGCGCGGGCCCTCGTCCTGCGACAGCGTCACTTCCTTGAAGCAGACCGCACCGGTCGCCTTATCCGTCACCGCCATCTGGGTCGTGATCGGTGCGATCTCCTCCCTGAACTTGCCGCTCTGCTGGGCGGCTGCGGTGCGGCGCTGGCTCTCCAGCGAATATTCGTCCTGCTGCTCTCGCGAGATGCCGTAGCGCTTGGCCACGACCTCGGCCGTGTCGATCATCGGCATGTAGGCATCGGCCTTGATCTTGAGCAGCGCCGGATCTCGCACGTGGAACGAGTTCATCTTGTCGTTCTGCACGAGGCTGATCGACTCGCCACCGCCGCCGACGGCAATCTCGACGCCGTCAAAGATCACCGAACGCGCGGCGAGCGCGATGGCTTGAAGCCCAGAGGCGCATTGCCGGTCGACCGTGCTGCCGGCAACGGTGACGGGCAGGCCCGCGCGCAGCAGCGCCTTGCGCGCGATATTGCTGCCGGTTGAACCCTGCTGAAGCGCCACTCCCATCACGACGTCCTCGATCTCCTTCGGATCGACCTTGGCTCGGGCGATGGCCTCGCCGATCGAGTGGCCGAGCAGGGTCGCGCCCTCGGTGGCGTTGAGCGCACCACGGTAAGCTTTTCCAATCGGGGTACGGGCGATGGAAATGATGACAGCGTCGGTCAAGAACGATCTCCTGATGCGAGTTGGGTGGATTGTGACGATTTCTGCTGCCGCGTTGGCCATAGCGGCGAGTTTGGTACAGCTGATCGGGCGGTCGCGAAACTCGAGCGCGTGCGCGAGCCGTAGTCAGCGGCTGCCTTCGACAATTGGTCAGGGAGGGTGCCTTGGACGATGTTGCCGTTCCAACGCGCGCCCTCGGGATAATACTGTTCGCCAGGATGGGTCATGTCCCGCAACACATCACTCATCATTCCGGCGTGCGACCACCGGGCTCCGCGCAAAGCGCGCCCGATGACACGCTCTGTCGCGAGCTCTAACGCGCAATGCGCATCAGAGAGTCCAACGAGCAGCGTACTCGAAGGCGAGATGATTTCCCGGTCAGGCCTTTCGGGCCACCCACGTCGCGCAATCGCGCAACGTGGGACAACGAAAGGATTGGCAGCTGGCATCACGCCGCTTTCGACTCCGCCGCGAGCGAGGCAAACGTCTTGCCTTCGGCCGCGAGCTTCTTCAGCAGCTGAGCGGGTTCGAGGCTGGGGTCGTTGGTCTCCTTGGCGTAGAAGGCCAGGCGATCGGCGATGTGCTTGAGACCGACGCTGTCGGCCCAGAACATCGGGCCGCCGCGGTAGATCGGCCAGCCATAGCCATAGAGCCAGACCACGTCGATGTCGGAAGGACGCGCGGCGATGCCCTCTTCGAGGATCTTCGCGCCCTCGTTGATCATCGGATACATCATGCGCTCGAGGATCTCGTCATCGCTGACGACGCGCTTCTTGCGGCCGAGACGGGCAAGCGTCTCGTCGATCAGCTTCTCGACTTCCGGATCGGGCAGCGCCGAGCGGCTGCCGGCTTCGTACTTGTAGTAGCCCTTGCCGGTCTTCTGGCCGAAGCGGCCCGCCTCGCACAGCGCGTCCGCGATCTCCGACTTGATGCCGCGGTCCTTGCGCGAGCGCCAGCCGATGTCGAGGCCGGCGAGATCGCCCATCGCGAACGGTCCCATCGGCATGCCGAACTTCGTCACCACAGCATCGACCTGCTGCGGCAGCGCGCCTTCGAACAACAACTTTTCGGACTGCTTGCCGCGCTGGGCCAGCATGCGGTTGCCGACGAAGCCGTCGCAGACACCGACCACGGCCGGCACCTTTGCGATCTTGCGCGCAATGTTCACGGCGGTAACCAGCGCGTCCGGCGCGGTCTTGTCGGCGCGCACGATCTCGCACAGCTTCATGACGTTGGCGGGCGAGAAGAAGTGCATGCCGAGCACGTCCTGCGGCCGCTTGGTCGACTTCGCGATCTCGTCGATGTTGAGGTAGGAGGTGTTGGAGGCGAGCACGGCGCCGGGCTTGACGTATTGGTCGAGCTTGCCGAACACTTCCTTCTTCACCGCCATGGTCTCGAACACGGCCTCGATCACCAGGTCAGCATCACCGACGTTCTCGATGCCGACGACGCCGTTGATCAGCGCCATGCGCTTGGCGGGCGCGTCGGCCGGGATGCCGCCGCGCGCGGCGGTCGCTTCCCAGTTCTTCTGCATGATGCCCATGCCGCGCTTGAGCTGCTCCTCGCCGGTCTCGATCAGGGTGACGGGCACGCCGGCATTGGCAAAGGACATCGCAATGCCGCCGCCCATGGTGCCGGCACCGAGGATGGCGACGCGGTTCACGGGCCGCGACTTGGTGCCTTCAGGGACGCCGGCGATCTTGCTGGCCTCGCGCTCCGCGAAGAAGGCATAACGCTGCGCCTTGGACTGGTCGCTGGAGACGAGCTTGAGGAAACCCTCGCGCTCCTTCTTCAGCCCCTCGTCGAACGGCAGGTCGATGGCGTAGCCGACGGCGTCGGCGGCGGCAAACGGCGCCTCCAGGCCGCGCGCCTTCTTGGTCATGGCCGCGACCGCATTGGTGAAGATCGAGCGGTCGGCCTTGGCCGCCGCAATCTTGGAATCGTCGTCGCGCAGGCGCCGCAGCGGGCGCTTCTCGGCGAGCAGCTTGCGCACGAAGGCTTCGCCGCCGGAGGCCGGACCTTCGACGATCTCCTCGATCAGGCCATTCTTGAGCGCTTCGGCAGCACCGATCGGATCACCACCGACGATCATCTTCACGGCGAGCTCGGGGCCAACCGCGCGCGGCAGGCGCTGGGTGCCGCCGGCACCGGGCAGCAGGCCGAGCTTCACCTCGGGCAGGCCGAGCTTTGCCTCTTTCACGGCGACGCGGAAATGACAGGCCAACGCGACCTCGAGGCCGCCACCGAGCGCGGTGCCGTGGATCGCAGCCACGATCGGCTTCGGCGAGCCCTCCATCTCGGCCAGCACTTCGTTCGGGCCGGGCGCCTTCGGCGGCTTGCCGAATTCGGTGATATCGGCACCGGCGATGAAGGTGCGGCCGGCGCAGGTCAGCACGATGCCCTTGATCGCGGGATCGGCGATCGCGGCCTTGATGCACTCGAGGATCCCACCGCGGACTGCGGCACTCAGCGCATTGACCGGCGGGCTATTGACCGTGACGATCCCGACTTCGTCATGACGCTCAAGCTTTACCACTTCGCTCACGGTGGGATCCTCAGTGAAACAATACAATCGGGTGGGTAGCGGACCAGTTCAGCTAGCAAGGGTCAAACGCTCGGTGCGATGCCTCGAACCCAGCGTGGTGATGTTGACTGCCAGACATGCGCCCTGCCGTCGCATGTGAGTCGCAAGGTACGATTTCCGGGAGACTGATTCTTGCCGAACTGGTTGGGTCGTCCTGTTGGGTACCCGGCCGTACTAGTTCGGGTCCGAGCAGCATCAGGTTGCACCGCCACCGGATCATTTGCTGCAAGTCCCGCCTGCTGCATCGGAAACACTCGGCATGCTTGGACCATGCGGAAGCGGTAAAAGTGTCTAAGCATGCAGCTACCATGTCGTTCGGACAACCGTCTTGGAACCCATCCGAACAGGTTCAGCTGGGAAGCAGTAGAGTAACAGGATGTCCATATCGATTAGTGCAATGGCCCGGAGATCTACGCTTAATTTCTGCGCAAGCTCTCCTTTTTCGGCCCGAGTTGATCATGAGACGTCCGGGCTACTCGATTCCGAGCGATCCATTCGACGGATTTTGCGCTGTTTGCGAGTGCCGATTACCTAGCACCGTAGCGGCGTTAGCCAAAAACCAGACGCCCTCCGTAGTCAATCGAAGGTCACTCAGAGCGATCTCGCCGAGCTCGGCGAACCGCGAGGCGTGCGTTAACCTAACCGCGCAACCGTTGCACTTGAGGTCCGGACTCAGGCAGTCAACCGCTAGCTGATCCGCTCGACCCGGCGGCGACTTCGAGGTGTTCGAGAATGAGACCGTGAAGCGCTTGAGGAACGGAATGGCCTGCGCTTCCTCACCATTCTCGCTCGCGGGCCCCGCTTTTCGTGGATCGGTACAAAACGGTTGCCATAGACAACATTAGTGCCACGCTCGCCCTTGCGGACGTGACCACCGAACGAGCGCCTGGCGGAAGGTAAGCCAGCTATAATTTTCTTGCTGATTGGACGTCGTTGATCTCTGCGACGGGCACCGCGAGCCTCTCTCGCGGCCTGTACCCCGTCACGGCAAAACCCGACCGGCACTCTTGGTCTCAGCTTCTTCAGGCGGAATCGACGTCGCGTGATTGCGAGGCAGCGAACAGCTCGGACCTCGCGCGAAGCACCGTGAGAAGGCGCTCATGCAGCGGGCGCAGATGGAAGGCGGCATGTCCTACCCAGTCCGCCAGCGTCGATCGATCGAGAGCGATGCCCTGGCGGGCATAGATCTGGGCCTGCCGGCAGAGCGGCAGATGATCGGCATATTTGGACACTCTGATGGAACACGCCCGTTCGCGCCTCAAGCTCCGTTCGTATACTCGCGACGCCATTGTGTTCGAATTCGATGGCCCGCATCCCCCTAAGGGGAGAATGCCCTGTTCTTGTTCAGTAGTGGTTCCACGGATCATCGAGCCGACTCATGCAAGTCTTACGATTCTCCTCGCGCTTGCTTGGATGGTTCCGCAAGACTACGAGTGCGTCCACCGCGACCCCGCTTTTGGCAGTGAGTAGAAATGGATTGATGTCGATCGAGGCGATGCGACCTCCAGCATCGGCAATCAAATTGGAGAGTCCGATTAACGCCTTGATCACAGAGCCTTCGTTCAAGGCCGGTTTGCCGCGGTAGCCCTTTATCTTCACGCCGGCCTTGGTGCGACTGATTAACTTTGCGGCCTCGGCGACATCGATCGGCGCGCCAGCGAGCGCTACGTCTTTCATCAACTCGATATCGACGCCACCCGTACCGAATAGCACCACCGGTCCCATCTCGGCATCAAGCGAGGCGCCTATCACGAGCTCGAGATCGGCCTTGACCTGCTGCGCAATCAAAATGCCCTCGAGGTGCGGCTTTCCCTTCAATTTCTTGACACGGGCTGCGATGTCGTTGAACGACCTTTTTACCTCGACCGTGCTTTTGAGATTGAGCACCACGCCGCCGGCATCCGATTTGTGCAGAATGTCCGGGCTGACCACTTTGGCCACGACGGGAAAGCCGATCTTCCTGGCGACGTTTGCAGCCTCGTCGGCCGTCCGTGCTATCGCCTCCTTCGAGATCGGAATGCCATAAGCCTTGAGTAGCTTTTTGGAGGCGATCTCGTCGAGCGCGGCGCCGCTGGCACGATTCAAGGTCTTTTCCAGGAGAGCCCGGGCCTGGGGTTTGGACGAGGAAATAATGTCGGGCACATCCTTTTCGAGTGCCGCATAATCGATGAGCGCTTTGATTGCGCCGACCGCGCGGTCCATACCTTGCATGACAGCGATGTTAGGCAATGTCTTGCGCAAGGCGGTTGTATGTTCGGTAAAGCCCATGGACACCGGGCTGATGTAGATTACGGGCTTCGTCGCGCTGCCCGCCATACCGTTGACGATGCGCAAATTGCGTTCGCGCAATTCATGCGGAATCTTCGGCAAGTCGGCATCAATGATGACGATGTCAATATCTGGGTCGTCGATCATGATTTCGATCGATTTCATGTAAACTGATGGATCGACAACTGCAGCAAATCCCGCGTCCAGCGGATTGCCAATGATCGAGCCCGGCCCGAGCATCGTTGCGAGCTTCTCGCTGGCGTCCTTACTGAGCGGGGGAAACTTGAGCCCCGCCGAATGGAATGCGTCAATCAAGAGCCCACGCTTTCCGCCGGACAGCGTCACCGCAGCAAGGCGGTTGCCTTTAGGCAGTTTCGCATGAACGAAACATTCGGTGGTTTCCACAAGTTCGTCGAGTCCACGCACTCGGATCACTCCCTCGCGCGTCGATATTGCATCGAAGGACTCGATGGATCCCGCCAGCGAGCCGGTGTGCGCCATGGCGGCGGCGCGTCCGCCTTCGGAAGTCCCGAGTTTCAACGCGATAACAGGTTTGCCAGCAGCACGCGCTGCCTTGCAGGCATTCCGAAACGCCTGAGTGTTGCGCACGCCCTCGAGGTAAACCACGATCACTCGGATGGAAGGATCGGCGGCAAAATATGTCATCAGGTCCGCGGTCTCTAACCCGGCCTCATTGCCTGTCGTGACCATATAGCCAACACCGACGCCGCGATCCTCCAACGCCTGACGAATCATCATCACGATGGCTCCGGATTGGCCAGCGATTGCAACCGCCCCCTGGTCCATAGTCACGATCCGGTCATCGATATTGGTGAAGAGCTTTTCGCCCGCACTCAGATTACCGAGGCAATTTGGGCCCGTTATTGCGATTCCTGCCTCACGCACCGCGACGTTGAGTTCGGCGGCAAGCCGCCGACTCTCCTCGTCCTGCAGCTCGCTAAAGCCCGATGAGACGATCGTTGCGGACCGAGCGCCTGCCGCAGCAATATCCCGCACGACTTGAGCCACGAAACGCGCCGGAACCAGCACAAGCACATGGTCCGGCTTTTCCGGAAGGCAAGCAAAATCCTTGTAGCAAGTCACTCCCCAGACCACGTCCCTCCGTGCATTTATAGGGTAGAGCCCGCCCCGATACTTGTACTTGATGAGATTGTTCCAAATGCGCTCGGCATAATTGCCCGGCTTGTCGGTGGCGCCGACCAGTACAATATTGCGCGGGTGCAGCATCGCATGAATGCCGCTAACGATATGGCTCGCATCGGGCGCTGGTGACCAATTATTCGGTGAAACGGCGGGAGTCGATACGTGTGCTTCCATAGTTCCAGTTCTTCCCTCTAGTTCTTCACTCTAGCTCTTCCGCCGAGACTCTGTGCTTCATGGTTTCAGCTTTGCGCCTCTCGCTTGCCGGGACCTCAAGACACTGCTCGACGCCCTAAGTCGTCGCGAGCCGACGGCTGAAGTGAGATCAATGAGGGGCACACCCATAGTCTTACATAGAATACTCAGCAAGGGTGTCTGCGCCGGCCATAACCTACTGGGATCACCAGTGTCCAATGCTAGCGCCCTCTGTGAACCGTGAACGCAGAGACGCGGCGATCAACATCGCAAAAAAGAGCAGAAAATTTCCAACTAGACGCACATCGAAGCTGCATCAGCGCCACATCGAACGATGGATCAAGGCAAACAGCACGACAATCAGCACTCCGAGCAGCCGAATGGGTAAAAGCATCTGGGCAAGAGACAATGGACGCCAGGTGTCGCGACCGAGTTATTGGCCCCTCTTCAGGCAATCACCTCTTTTGTTGGGAGTATACTAGCCGGCTCAGCGGCCGCGTTTCTTCGATGTAGGCCATCACATGGCCGAAATTCACCACGCGATTAGACGAAAGCGAGGATTTCTCATTCGACCGGTCTCCCAGTCCGAGCACGGGTGTGAGCGCAAGTGAGGCGGTTTGCTGAGGCATAGACAGACTGTCCCGATGCAGCGGCCGCACTACAACTCGGCTGCGGCCGAATAACCTCCGCCCTGTCGGAAGTCTGTCACATACCGTTCTTCCGCGGCCATAACCAGAGCAGGTTGCGTCTTCGACGACTTGGTCGGACAGGTCGGCGTCGATCAGTGCGTTGAAGGAAGGATCATCGAGCTTGAGTGAGAGATAGTCAGGGCCCTCCCTCCGAGCGCTTCGACCAGCCAGCCTCGATCTCGTCCGGCCCAAATAGACGCGGCGGCTCCCGCTTTCGTTGGAGAGTTGGCCTTTGCCGAAGATACCAACAGCCTGCCAACCCCAGGGTGATGATCTCGCCCTGGAAATCGTTGCTAACCGTCTCGCGATGTTAGCCATGTCATTTCTCCTGCCGTGCTTTGAGCCCGCGACCACCGCGGCGTCGATTGCGATCCAGGGCTATAAGCGATGCACTTTCTTGTTTTGCGCGGAATGGGCAGCAAGCGCAGGGCAAGAAAGTCGCATCAACGGTTTGGCCTGCCAGCTTGGCCCTAAGCTCTCTGCATTTCTCACGTCTATGCTAAGTTCGGCATCGATACGGCTCTACTAGCAGCCCATAACCCGTTCACCGGCTGACCAACAGGTTCGAACCATCGGCGCCAGCTTGTTTGCCCGGCGGCAACTTCGGACGACTGAAGAACACCAGATCCTGGCCACATCTCAAGGTGTGTCGCGAGACCGGCTGCTCCCCCGTCGACGCCCAGCAACTGAATATCCTCTTTGATACATCCAAACCGATGCGAACAACTTTTCCACGGGCGGCCCTCTTCGTTTGAGATCATGGACGACCTCATCCTGCCAACCAGAAAGCCGGAAGGGCCCTCCACCCAACAGGAGGCCCCGGTGCGGCACTGGCCGGGGCATCAATAATACGCTTGAAGACCAAGGCAGCACGTATGGCGATCTCCACTCGCGGGGTAGCCTGCGCATCATAGATCCTGCTCTGAAGGAGGAAAACGCTTCTTCAGCTCGCTCCGCGCCGACACTTATGGCCAATTCCTTTTTCGAGCGGACGTAGAGCGCAAGAAGCCCGAAACCGGTAGTTCGCAGAGGGTTGCATCTATGTGAGAGGTCCGAAGCCACGAGACGCCGCAGGGACATAATCATTTCACTCCCGCCAGCGGATTTGGCAACTCGTGCTCAACTCGAAAGTCCCGATAGCGCTCCAGATGCATCCTCAGCACCGAGCGGGTCCGCCAAGGATCGTCAAGGAACGCCTTGCGTTCTTCGAGCCAAAATGCATCCGACATCATGCGCGGCCTCAGCGCGTCAAAGACTGCCTCGGTTTCTTCCCGTAGGATGTGCCAAAAGCATGTGCCTAACGGTTTATACATTTCGTTGAGGCACAGTGCGACCTCATGAAGGTGGCAGACGAAGCACGCGTCGATGACGAATGAGCGCACGATACTGATATCGTCGTCAAAGGCGGTTGGTAAGATCCCCGCCCGAGTGAAGGGCTTAAGATCGTACCCTCGTTCCTTGAGCAGGGGAACAAAGCAGCGAGCGTCGCCGAAATCACGGAGTAGCAGTTTTTTGGGGCGGCCGATTTGGTCGAATAGAATTGTACTGTTCTGCTGATGCGCCTCAACGGCTACTCCGTAAAGCAGATACAGGGTGAGTATCGGCCCGATCACTGTCCCCACATAGGCACGGAAGAACGAAGACACGACAGCTTCGATTTCACCGCTGTCTCTCGCAATCAATTCGCAAATGAGCGGGCGACCGTCGATCGGGCTCGCCGTAAGGAGCGCTGCGACTGTGACTGGCAATAGTCCATCATTTCGCGTCAATGCACCAGAGTTGCGGTAGACAACTGAAAGAAAGCGGCCCGGATGCTCGTCGCCTGTTATGGGGTGGTGAAGGATTGCCCCCAGTTCTTCTGCGAAGATCTCCAACCTGTCCGAGAGGCACCGCTCGTTTGATAGAATTTCAGAGATCAAAGTGCTGAGACGCGGTCCCATGTAAATTGACTTGGCCTGCAGAATGCGCTGTTCGCTGGTCATCCAAATCGCCACCGGCAATTTGATAAATGGTCTCGGCTCCTGAGTATCCGGCAGCATTGTGCGGAACGACATTGACGGCAGCGTTACGATCTCCGGGCCGTTCGGATCGAAAACTCCGGAAGTTATCTCGGACGCGAATTCACGTCGCAGACAATTGTCTAGGTGCCAGATATGGACAGGCAAAGGCAGCCAGTCCTCAGCGGACTTTCCACGTTTGCTCAAGCTTTCGACCCAGGCGCACCAGAGCTCCGGGAAATTTTGTGAGAACCATTCTGAATAGCTGCCGACATGCGGCATCTTCTCCACATAGGACCATTCTTTACGCAGCGCGGCAATTCGGACGCGCACGCGAGCACCGAACTCAGGAGATAAAGCAGCGACGTCCTTGGGGGGCAGGCCGGATTTGGCCTTCCATGTCGGGTAGAAGGGGTGACCCTCCAGCGCCCCCCACTGATCGAGAGTAATTGCCCTCAGGTGCGGCGGCAGATTCTCGAGATACTCTAGGAAATCCCGGGCTCCTGCTTCGGCTATTTTAGCTCGAAGCTCTGCGCTCCAGTGTTCCCGGTAATTACGTGCGAGGGCGTCGTTACGCATGCTGTCCTCGACGTCACGGATTAGACGGTGAACGTCGTCCGTTGCGGGCGCGAGCGCCAAAGCGGGCGCGATCTGTCCGATGAGATCGGAAGGATTGTCGATCCGGTAGCGAGCGCCGGTCTCGTCTATTACTTCGATTGAACCTCGATTTTGAAACGTTCCGGCAGGCGCACGGTGCAAATCCGTGAAATGCAGGACCTCGCGTGATCGCCAAAGGGGGAGCCATGCTTCGTTGCTTTCCCGAGCCCACATTAATGCATCTGGGTCAAGAAGCCGCTCGGCGAATAGACAGCGGACCAACCGGCGGATGGCATTGCGCGATGCGCCCAACCAAAACCGCGAGGTGCGCGCCTTAAACCCCGCATCTGCCGAAGAAGCTATCCTCTCCTCCATCACACTTCCTCCAGCAAAATGGCGAGCAAACAGGACGGCGCGCTCTCCGGGAAGAACGTGGCGTGGTAGCTGAGCGCCCCACTAGGTTTCTGCAGGAATGGCCTCTTCGAGCCTCGCGGCCAGTTGCATGAGCTGCGACTTGAGAGGTCAATGCCTCGCGCCGACATCAGCCCCAGAATTCGAAACACCTTCGACCGAAAATTGATGTGACAGAGCAGGATAACGAACGCCAAGCCCATTGACGGGGCGGAGAGTAGCATGAGAACAGAATGCCGCTCGAGCTCTACGTCCGCTGATTTACTGTCCTGTCTCCGCTTGTGGCTCTGGGAGAACCTCTGCAAGGGCGTGCCGATGCCGTACGGCATAGACGAACAACCTGCCATGTCATCATTCGACAAAGGCAGGAGTGGCACAGCCTGAATTGGAACCGCACCCAACGATTTGGCCTTAATGATCAATTTGGATGTTCCTCCGCCGCCAGTAGCGATAACAAGCCCCGGGGGTCTCTCAGCAATCGGTGTGCCACGACATCGTGCGCGATCGTGCTTAATGTGAGAGACAAAGAGGGGGGACATTTCGCCTTTCCGCCAGCCGCTGGAATGATTGCGCGGCGGAATGTCGAGTCTCGACCGTATGGGTCTGGAACCGGACATAGTGCGCTCTGCAAATGCCTGCGAGCGTGGCACCGCCAGTGCATGATGTGAACGCCCACTTTTGTTGTCACGCGCCACCAGGTCGTGCGGCATCGCGCGCGGCTCAAGAACGAGGTGTATTCGATCCTGCACGCGCACCTGGTCCCGAAGTGTGCCCGCGCGCCGATCTGTTCGACGCTCGCGGCCGGGTGTGGGTGGCCGCTCAACAGCTTCCAGACAATGAGCGCTCGCGATCGATCGGCACGTCCGCGAGCTTGAGCGGAAGACCTGGCCTGCTCGACCGCGAGATCGCCCATCGACAATTCCGAGGTCAACTGATTGATAGCGGTTACCGGCGCGAATCTGTCGGTCGCCGCCGGCATCGTGGCGGCGACCGGCGACATCAGCCGGTTCAATAGCCCGCCGAAACTGGGTAAGACCGTATGTCCGCCTCTTCCGGTGGGGTGGCTCGCCCTAAACTGCGCGTCCGAGAGTTGCTCGGGCGTACCGAGCCGATCCTCATCACAGGAGGACGAGCCGTGGCAGAATATAGGGAAGCATTTGTCGGAATCGATGTGGCCAAGCTGAGAAATGCCGTCGCGATTGCGGATGCAGGCCGGGAGGGGGAGGTTCGGTTCTTCGGTGAGGTCGATGCTTCCCCCACCAACATGCGCCGCGTCATAGGGCGGATTGCCAACCGGTTTGACCGCGTCCACTTCTGTTACGAAGCCGGCCCAACTGGCTATGGTCTTTATCGCCTGATCCGGTCGCTCGGCCACGAATGCACGGTGGTGGCGCCATCGCTGATCCCGAGGAAGCCGGGCGATCGTGTGAAGACCAACCGCCGGGACGCCGTTTCTCTCGCGCGGCTGCTGCGCGCCGGCGAGCTAACGGCTGTGTGGGTTCCCGATAAAGGTCACGAAGCGATGCGCGATCTCGTTCGTGCCCGATCGGCAGCGGTTGAGACGCTGCGGATCCACCGGCAGCAGGTGAGCGCCTTCATGCTCAAGCACGGCCGTACCTATCCCCGCAAGAAGGGCTGGACGATGCGCTATTTGCGTTGGCTCCAGGAGCAGCAGTTCGATCATCCCGCACACCAGATCGCGCTCCAAGAAATGGTCGAAGCAGTTCGCATCGCAAGGGAGCGGGTCGATCGGCTCGAGCGCACGATCGAAGAGTTCGTCTCGGCCTGGTCTCTGGAGCCGCTCGTGCGGGCGCTTCAAACATTGCGAGGCGTCGATCTGATCGTCGCGGTGACATTCGCGACCGAGGTTGGTGACGTGAGCCGTTTTGAGAGCCCACGTCAACTTATGGGTTACCTCGGTCTGGTGCCAAGCGAGCGATCGACGGGAGAGTCCGTCAGACGTGGCGGCATCACCAAGGCCGGCAACGGCCGCGTCCGCCACATGTTGGTCGAGAGCGCCTGGACATATCGACACCCGCCGAAGATCGGCAAGACAAAGCTATACCGGCTTGAGCAGGCATCGCCAGCAGTGCGAGAGATCGCGTGGAAGGCGCAGAGCCGCTTGACGGCCCGCTACCGGAAGCTGGCTGCGTGCGGCAAACGAACAACGGTGGTCTGCACTGCCATCGCCCGTGAACTGGTCGGATTCATGTGGGCGGTCGCGAGGCAAGTGCCGACGGCCTAATCAGGTACCCTTCTTATCATCGTGCATGGGCGGAGGCGGAACCACGGCAGAGGGAATGCCCGTCAGACGCTTTGTGGCCGGCAAGAGCGCCGACGCCCGTTGTAAGATAGGAGCAGACCTCGGACGCACAATCGGGAATGCGGTAGCCAACCCGCGCATCAGAGCTTGATCACCGACGTCCTTCGGTTCCGCCTCCACCTATGCACGATCATCTTTATGAACAGCCGATCGATGATCGGACGATGCTCTGCGTTCTAATCCTTGACAGCGGACATCAGAGCGTCGTTCTCAGGCCACGGCTTTGAGGGATTGCGCGCGATAGGCCCAGGGAAGAAGCTGGTCGAGTTCGCGGTTTGGGTGACCATTGACGATCCTCGTCAATACGTCGGTGAGATAGGCGAGCGGATCGACGTCGTTGATCTTGCAGG
Source organism: Bradyrhizobium ganzhouense (assembly GCF_049949285.1). Lineage (NCBI taxonomy): Bacteria > Pseudomonadati > Pseudomonadota > Alphaproteobacteria > Hyphomicrobiales > Nitrobacteraceae > Bradyrhizobium > Bradyrhizobium ganzhouense. The sequence goes on along the minus strand of NZ_CP181318.1, from coordinate 1,799,202 downwards.
TCTCGACTAAGGACGCGATGACCGCCCAATGTTCGGCACCACCGTCGGATCCGGCAAAGAGCGCGTTCTTGCGACTGAGCTTGATGCCACGGATCGAGCGTTCGACCGTGTTGTTGTCGAGTTCGATGCGGCCATCATCGATGAAGCGCGTCAGCCCCTGCCAGCGCGAGAGAGCGTAGCGGATGGCGGCGGCGAGCTTGATCTTTTGGCTGATGAGAGCCAGCTTGGCGCGTAGCCAGGCCTCGAAGGCATCGGCCAGCGGGCGGCTTTTCTGCTGACGCACAAGACGGCGCTCCTCCGGGCTGCGGCCGCGGATCTCCTTCTCGACCGCGTAGAATGCGGCAATGTGCTTCAGCGCCTCGCTGGCGATCGGAGCGGGACCGGCGACCGCGAGTTCGTAGAAGTTGCGCCGCATGTGTACCCAGCAGAATGCGAGCTCGACCTCGCCTCGCTCGGCAAGCTTTGGGTAAGCATTGTAACCATCGACCTGTAGGACGCCCTTGAAGCCGGCAAGATGGTTGAACAGCCGCTCGGCTTTGCGGTCGGGTGCGTAGACGTAGGCTATTCCAGGCGGATCGAGACCGCCCCAGGGCCTGTCATCGGCGGCATAGGCCCAAAGCTGGCCAGTCTTGGTACTTCCTCGACCAGGATCGAGCACCGGTACTGTCGTCTCGTCGGCAAACAGCTTGGACCTCGCGCGAAGCGCCGAGAGAAGGTGCTCATGCAGCGGACGGAGATGGAAGGCCGCATGCCCGACCCAGTCCGCGAGCGTCGACCGGTCGAGATGGATGCCTTGGCGGGCATAGATCTGGGCCTGCCGATACAGCGGCAGATGATCGGCATATTTAGACACCAGCACCTGGGCAACGGTTGCCTCGGTCGGCAGACCGCCTTCGATCAGCCGGGCTGGAGCTTCAGCCTGCCTGACGCCGTCTTCACAGGCGCGACAGGCGTATTTGGGACGCCGGGTGAGGAGAACACGGAACTGGGCCGGGATCATGTCGAGCCGCTCGCTCCGATCCTCGCCGATCTGGTGCAGGTCGCCCTTGCAGCAGGGACAGGTCTTGGCGTCGAGGTCGACTACGACCTCGATCCGCGGCAGATGCGCCGGTAGTGCTCCGCGATTGTGGCGGCGCTTGCGAGCCCGCTCCGCCCGGCCTTCCGGAGCTGTCTCGTCTTGGCTGGCTTCCGTACAGGCCGTAACCTGTTGGACGTCCTCGAGACCGAGCAGCATCTGCTCCTCGGGAAGCGACTCTGCCTTCCGGCCAAAGCGATGACGCTGCAACTCCTTGATGATCTGGCGCAGCCGCTCGCTCTCGTGCCGCTCGGCAAGCAGCATCGCCTTCAGCGTCTCGGGATCATCAGGAAGGTTATCGCTCACAGGCCAATCAGAGCATGTTCGCGCCCACCTGGCGACGTGCTCGATGCCCCTGATTCACTTCGCCGCAGCGCGGCCCACAATTATCCGGCTTGCGTCGGGACGATCGTCTCCCGTGCCTCGTGGACACGCCGCCAATCAAGCCCTTCGAGCAGCGCCGACAATTCCGCCGCGGACAGACGCATCACACCATCCTCGATCTTCGGCCAGCGGAAGACGCCGTCCTCGAGCCGCTTGGCGAACAGGCACAAACCTGTCCCGTCCCAGAAGATCAACTTGATCCGGTCCGCCCGCTTAGCACGGAACACATAAACAGCACCTGAGAACGGATCGGCTTTCATGTGCTCGCGCACCAACATGGCAAGCCCCTCCATTCCCTTGCGGAAGTCGACCGGCTTGGTCGCTACCATCACCCGGACAGTTCCGGACGGGCCAATCACCGAACTGCCTTCAGCGCATGGACGATGGCGGCAATCATCGCTGCGTCCGCGCCGCGACCGGCCCGGATGATGGTGCCATCAACCTCAATCTCGATACTCCCGAGATCCGGCTTGGCTTTGCATCGCTGGGCCTTGCGATCAGGGGCCATCGCCGCTGCGGCTGCATCCACCACCGCCGGGACAAACTGCGGCTCGTCGGCCTTCATTACCTGTGGCAGGCGCGCTTGCCGCCGCCAGGTGAACACCTGTTGAGGTGTTAACCCGTGTCGTCGAGCAACGTCGGAAACCACCGCACCTGGCACCAGCGTCTCTTCGACGATCCGGGCCTTGTCATCCCTGGAGAACCAACGGCGGCGTCCTGCCTCCGTGATCACTTCCAGCCGGCCCGGCGCCGCATCCGACTTAAGCGTATGGTCAAGCATAGACACGAGCCGATCCCCTTCAAAGAGATCGTGAACCTCGCCTATCCCTCGCGCCACGAGAAGGTGGGGTCAAAACAACGCTCTGATGTCCGCTGTCAAGGATTAGAACGCAGAGCATCGTCCGATCGTCGATCGGCTGTTCATAAAGATGATCGTGCATAGGTGGAGGCGGAACCGAAGGACGTCGGTGATCAAGCTCTGATGCGCGGGTTGGCTACCGCATTCCCGATTGTGCGTCCGAGGTCTGCTCCTATCTTACAACGGGCGTCGGCGCTCTTGCCGGCCACAAAGCGTCTGACGGGCATTCCCTCTGCCGTGATTCCGCCTCCGCCCATGCACGATGATAAGAAGGGTACCTGATTAGGCCGTCGGCACTTGCCTCGCGACCGCCCACATGAATCCGACCAGTTCACGGGCGATGGCAGTGCAGACCACCGTTGTTCGTTTGCCGCACGCAGCCAGCTTCCGGTAGCGGGCCGTCAAGCGGCTCTGCGCCTTCCACGCGATCTCTCGCACTGCTGGCGATGCCTGCTCAAGCCGGTATAGCTTTGTCTTGCCGATCTTCGGCGGGTGTCGATATGTCCAGGCGCTCTCGACCAACATGTGGCGGACGCGGCCGTTGCCGGCCTTGGTGATGCCGCCACGTCTGACGGACTCTCCCGTCGATCGCTCGCTTGGCACCAGACCGAGGTAACCCATAAGTTGACGTGGGCTCTCAAAACGGCTCACGTCACCAACCTCGGTCGCGAATGTCACCGCGACGATCAGATCGACGCCTCGCAATGTTTGAAGCGCCCGCACGAGCGGCTCCAGAGACCAGGCCGAGACGAACTCTTCGATCGTGCGCTCGAGCCGATCGACCCGCTCCCTTGCGATGCGAACTGCTTCGACCATTTCTTGGAGCGCGATCTGGTGTGCGGGATGATCGAACTGCTGCTCCTGGAGCCAACGCAAATAGCGCATCGTCCAGCCCTTCTTGCGGGGATAGGTACGGCCGTGCTTGAGCATGAAGGCGCTCACCTGCTGCCGGTGGATCCGCAGCGTCTCAACCGCTGCCGATCGGGCACGAACGAGATCGCGCATCGCTTCGTGACCTTTATCGGGAACCCACACAGCCGTTAGCTCGCCGGCGCGCAGCAGCCGCGCGAGAGAAACGGCGTCCCGGCGGTTGGTCTTCACACGATCGCCCGGCTTCCTCGGGATCAGCGATGGCGCCACCACCGTGCATTCGTGGCCGAGCGACCGGATCAGGCGATAAAGACCATAGCCAGTTGGGCCGGCTTCGTAACAGAAGTGGACGCGGTCAAACCGGTTGGCAATCCGCCCTATGACGCGGCGCATGTTGGTGGGGGAAGCATCGACCTCACCGAAGAACCGAACCTCCCCCTCCCGGCCTGCATCCGCAATCGCGACGGCATTTCTCAGCTTGGCCACATCGATTCCGACAAATGCTTCCCTATATTCTGCCACGGCTCGTCCTCCTGTGATGAGGATCGGCTCGGTACGCCCGAGCAACCCTCGGACGCGCAGTTTAGGGCGAGCTACCCCACCGGAAGAGGCGGACATACGGTCTTACGAAACTGGTGAGCTATTTCAGGCTGAATCCGCTTTGCCGCTTGGCGAAATGGGCGTGGTAAGCCGAGGGGACGCTCGGCAAGACTTGCAGATCGGCTCGCCCCATGCACCCCACGATGATCGTCGATGAAGGCGATCATGGGCTTGGACCGGCGATTGAGCTCCGCCATCGCAAAACAGCGCTCGCCGTGCGCAGGATTTTTGGCCTGCCGAAGCTCGCGCTTCCCCCTTTCCAGCCCCTTCAGCGTTCTCGGGCCTGTCGGTCGGGGTGGCGGCCCGCTGGGTGCTATCGACCTCGGCCTTATTGGCCCAGTCGTGCAGCCTCTGCGGCGTGCAGCCGATCCAATCGACGTCACTGCCGCCCTGCGCGAAAGGGTGTTCGCTGGCGTGATCCAGACCATAGGAACCGCTCGGGTCCGGCTTGTCGCCTCGTTCATCATAGCTCCCTCCTCTCAGGATTTGGAGCCTCTGGCACCCCGGGGAGGTTCAAAATCTAGTTGTTAGACAAACATTCGGAGGAGATCGACAACAGATGCGGCAGCACGAATCGTTCTATTCGACTTAGATAGTCGCCCTGACCAGTTTCAAGCAAGTAACTGTATCCAGCGATAAATCTGGGAGGCTCACAGCATCGACACGAGAAGCTCTCAGCGAGAGAGTATTCGGAGCAGTTGTAGTCGATCGTTACTTCGTCCCTGTCGCGACCAATCTCCTCAATTGCAATCAGGACAATGCCACCACCTTCCACCTGAAGGCGGGCATTTGGGCGGCAACGGTGATTGATGAAGTCTATGTATTCACTACAAAGGTGTCTATTGCGATCAATTTGTATCGTTCTCTTGGTTGCCTTTGGATAGACTACGCCTTCGAGCTTTTCTATGACATTTCCCCTCGTTATGGTTTTTCTCGAAAACAAGCCGAACCCATTTATCTTGGATTGTCCGACGTAGATGCGATCTGACGGCTTACAAACGTTATTAGTTTGGCTCATGATGTCACGCCTCCGATCTGAGTCAACTTGTGCTTCTATCCCGTTTAGCTGTCGAAAAGGTGCTGTGCTGCCTTCGTCATGATCATGATCTAACGCTCTGCCTTTAGCCTGGCAACCTGCGAATGATGGTAGTCTCCACTCGTTGAGCAGCAACTCTGGCCCTCCAATTGTAGATCGTCGCTTCGGAGATCCCATGCTTTCGAGCCAGCTCAGCCGTCCTTCAACCTTATGCTCTTTCAATATCGCGAGAACACGCGCCGCCCAATCCTTCATCGGAGACCAGTAGGCGCCCACGGATTGGGAATGCCGGAATCGCCAAGGATCGACCACGGTGGAGCGGAAGATCAACCCAAAGACCGGACCGATCCTGGCATCGGTCATCAAGAGCCAGCAAGCCGGGTCGCTGTGCACAGCCTTTCAGAACCGGACGATGGAGTCGGGTGCACTCTCGCATCAGCGCTTCGCGTCGGCAAGCAGCGGATATATAATCGCCTCCAGCATGGCGTCATCGCGACCAACTCACAAACTCCCGTCGCGAACAGAGTCCGCAAGACGGTTCCGATTTTGAGACCGAGCGGACGCAGAAGTCCTCGGCGGACTTGCTCTGCGGGAGCGATGGGGCGGTTGAGATGCTTGCGAGCAGCTGGCAACGTCCGCGGCCTTTAGCTGCCGATGCTCTTGACATGAACAGGCTTGAACCATCCCGATCTCACCATCTGTGCGATCCCACGGGCGTCGTTGCGATCGGCCTTCAGAGGCATGGCTGAAAGTGCCGCCTTAGCCTAGCGGTCTTCCAAACTGACGGCCGGCGGCCCAAGTTCGATTAGATTTGCGGCTGGCCGTGCTGAAGTCGGTCCTGCCTCCAGGCCCACGCGCACAACTCGACCAGCCCATGGTTCGAGGTACTGCACAATCGGTGGCGCGTCCGCCGACGTCGCTCCCTCCCGGATAATCTTTACGGTCTCGTCCACCGCACATATCCAGCGGAATTCAGCGAAACATGGGGGCCGACGTAGATCATGACTTTTCCTCCTTGGATAGCTTCTCTCCATGATCGTCAGTCAAAACGTGCTGCGCGCGGCGAAATAGGCAGACGATGGGTACTGTCAATCGGCGTTCAAGTTTGAGGGGCGCCCCTGCTGCCTCCGGTCACGATGGCAACCGCGCGGCTTGCATCCGCAGTCATTTGCTGAGCAGGTCCATCACGCGGCGGGAGATCATCTCCTGATTATCGGCAATCCATTTCGCGTCCGGTTCGATGGTCCTGCTTCAATTCGCCGGGTTGGCCGGCATCGAGCCCCACTCCGCCTCGCTGAGATATTCACGGGCTCCAGGGCTGGGAGTTGCGGCCCCGACCTCCTTAGTGAATGCCGCATGTTCCTTCGGATTGTGCAGAAAGAATTCGAGGAAGCGATAGGCGCCGTCGCGGTTCGGCGCATCGCGGACGATGCTCCAGTACGTGGCGTTCTGAATCGACTGATCATAGGAAAAGCGCAACGGCACGCCTTGCGCGATTGACGGCACGACGCGGCTGACCCAGAGCAGGCCCATCACTGCGTCACCATCGCGCATCGCAGCCTGGCTCTGCTCGCCCGTACTCCACCAGACAGAGACGTGTGGCTTGATTTCCTCCAGCTTGCGGAGCGCGCGCTCGACGTCGAGCGGGAACAACCGTTCCTGTTGAACACCGTCGGCGAGCAGGGCGACGATCAGCAACCACGGATGGGCTGAGGGTGTGCTCGGCAGGCTTCGCGGACCTGGATCGCTCTTCAGATCCCAGAAATCGGCCCAGTTCTTCGGCTCCTTCTCCTTGAAATGGGCCGTGTTCCAGGTCAGCACCCCCGCTCCGATGCTTCGCAACACGCCATGCGGAGTGCAGGTCTTGGGCAGTTGGGTCTCCTTCGCGGCGGGAATCCGGGCGCACTCGATCGGCTCGAGCAGTTCCTGATATCGATCGATCAGATCCTCCGGAAAGGCGGTCACCACATCCCATTCGACGCTTCTGGCCTGCCGCATGGCCGCGAGGCGCGCCCACTGCGGCCCGAGGCTGGCGCTGACTGGCGCGATGCGGATTGCCGTCTGCAGAGCTCGCTCGAAGGTCCCGCCGCTGGTGACAACGACCAGAGGCCGCTGCTGCGCCTGGCTGCCGGCGCCAAACACCATCAGAGATGCGACGACAATCGCACCAAGCCTCAGACTACCATTCATCGGACTTCCCCTCCTTGATCGCGGTTGCTCTTGCGCCAGCCTAGCTGTGCCAGCGCGGCAATCTCGCGCGCGCTTCTCGTCTCGATATCCAATAGAGCGTGGAGGAGCCGCTCCGCCTGAGCGACGCCAAGGTTTGGCGTCACCAACACGTGGAACTTGCGCGCGATCTCATCGGGCCCGAAAGGCGGTCCCCCGGCACTGCCCCCGGAATCTCTGCGTAGCCTTCGCGAACGGATCCGTCGGTCAGGATAACCTTCAAGCGGAACGGTAGCAGCGACCGCCCGAGGAAAGCGTCGTCCGCACCCGACAGGAGCGACAGAGAAACCTTCGCCGCCAGCACCGCGCTTGCGGCTCTTCAAGCGCGCTTTCGACCAGACCCTCGGCAGAGGACCGTCCCAACAGTTCGAGCGCAATGAGCATGGGAAGATGAACTGCGCTTCGATGATTGTATCCGGCCACTTCCCGGCGAAGTCGCGAACGATTTCCCCAAAGGTTACGACCTCGATGCATATAGGCCCGATCCCGCCATTCGCCAGAAGCCGGTCTCGCCATCGAAGATGTCGCGGCTTCCGGCAAAGCCGCGCGCGGCGAGCGCGCCGGCGGTGACGGCGCCCATCGTTGCCCAACCGTAATTGTTCTTCAGCCACGGCATCGGGCGGCCGTGAAACTTCCGCAGGAAGGGCACCGGCGCGTGCTGCGCCGCGAGGCCGAAGAGGTCGCGCGTTGCTTCGGACGACAGGCGATGAAGGCGCGCGACCGCGCTGGCCGCACCATAGATCTGCCAGGTGGCGAGGCCGAGAACATCGGCGGCGCGCTCCGGCGAGGGCCGGATCGCACTCCCCAATCGCAAGGACATCTCGTAACCTGCGATGATCGCCACCAGCAGTTCGCTGCCGTGCCGATCGAGCTCTTCGGCCACCCCGATCGCACCAGGGATCACCGACGTTCCCGGATGGCCCAGCCTGACCAGAGAATCGTCGAAGCTCAGCAGCGTCGCCGCATAGGCGTTGACGGCGGCCGCCTGGGGAGGAGGCAGACGCGCCGGCCGGCCGAGCACCGCTGCCGCAGGCCTGCCGCCATGGCTTTCTTGATAATCGAGGAACCTGGCCGCTATGCCCGTCTGGCCACCGGCGACGGCGCAGGCGACATTGTCCGCAACAAGCCATTTCGCCCAGGCTATGACGTTTGAGGGCACGTCCTCGTACCTGATCCTCGATACATAATCTGCGACCTGTGCCGTCACACAGCTTTGCGTTACAGGCATCGCATCGCGGCAGGACGCGTCATCCAGGAGACCATTCGTCCTCACCCGTCCAGCAGCTTCTGCAGTCGGGATTTCGGTCGAAAGATGGTGCTGTTGTGCCAAGGGCAATCTCCATGCGACTTTTAATAAAATTTAGTCAAGACCTGCTGGCTCAGGCCATTCCCCGCGCGCATGGCGATGAACCGCAGCACGACTACCGACTCCGGGCCCGCACGAAAGATTCAATGTCGGAGCATCCGGTCGCCACATCGGCCCACACATCGCACGGCAATCCAGCATCGGGGCACTCACTTATGAGCGCCTCTAGGAATCATGGTCGAAAGTTCTTTTCCAGTCTGATCGGTTGCAGCCTCACTGCGAGTCAGGACCACACCGCGCGGATGCGATCAATCGGCTGCTCGCTGAAGGTATCTTATCTAGCGAGGTCCCAAGAGAGTGATGATTCCTTCGCTGAGAAGCACTCAATGAAATCAACGCCACGAACCTTGGCCCTCGAAGGCTTGGTCATGGAGCGCTCGGTCGAGCGGTTGCACCGACGGTCACCGATCAACAGGGATTGATACAGCGCAGTATCGGCAAGTATGAGCTGCGAGCGTCCGTGACGTATCATACACGACTGTTGTCGTGCGCCGATTCCGGTGATGAGCAACATCCTACATGCTTCCCACGTACTGCGGATCGTGAAGTTGGAAGCGGCCGTAGAAAGACCCACATTTATCCGCCATTTCTTTCAAAAGCTTGGGCGGCCTAAAAGCCAAGCTGTGTGAGCGGACACACGCTCCGTTCTCTCCTTCCTGAACACCGCTTCATCGGGCGGAGAGCGTCGCGCGGTTTGCGGCTTGAATGCACTCAGACCTCCTTCAGTGTTACCGTTTCTCATTAGCAACGATTGTGCCAACCGTGGCTCAGCCATATCAGACCTCTTCTTGCCATCGTCTCTTCTATAGCAGCCGTCGCCTTCTGCGCTCGCCAATGTCCGATACCGGACCAACGCAACTGGTGATGTGCGAAACGCTTCTCGCTCTGTAGCGGTGCTGACAGCGAGAGGACATGAAGCGGACTCAGCGCATTTATGGTCGCCCTGACCAATCAGACGGCCGACATGAAGCAACGTGGACATCGCGCGCCACTATCTGGAACGCGCACGCCACACTTCTGGAGCGGCCAGCGCCGGCTGACCTGCAACTCCTCCGAACGAGTGGACACCTGTAGTAGGCTCGTTGAGCGCTGAGGTATCGAATGGAACGCCACCATCCACCATCGGTCATTTACCGAAGAGTACAAGCGCCAGGCCGCGACCTGGCGTTGTCGAGCGGGCGCTCGATTGGGTCTGTTGCCAAGGAACTCGGTCTGCGCGGCTCGGTACTGCGGCGCTGGGTTGATAAGCTCCGCCAAGAGCGGGCGTCGGCGGTGTGACGTCCCACCAGGCAAGCGACGCCGATATCGGCGGACCAAGCTTCGGGGGTCGCCCGGCTGCGTCAGGAGAACGAACGGCTGCGCATGGAGCGCGACATTTTAAAAAGTCGATCGCGATCTTTGCCGGAACCCGCACATGAGTTGGATTGATCCACCACTCGATCGCGGCGTGCAGTATGCCTCGCACGTCTATCGTAACGCTCTCATCAAAGTCGGCACCGCAGTATCGATGAGTCGCAAGGCCGATTGTTACGACAATGCCCCCAATGAAGCTTCTTCCATGCCATGAAGACCGAGCTCGTTCATCATCGCGACTACAACATCCGTGCCGAGGCCCAGCGCGACATCTTTGTCTTCATCGAAGCCGTCCACAACCGAACAAGGCTCCGCTCCACCATCGGATATATCGCCCCGGTCGAGATGGAGCCAAAAGCCGCCTGCACCCGTACAATTTTTCGGGGGAAGATCACACCCGACTAGGTGACAGATGCGTTGTCGCGCAAAGGAAGTGATGCACCCGCGCGGGCGTGAATGCGGTCATCAAGACGGCTCGGCCGGACGGAGCTATCTAGCAACAAGAGAGCTCGGCCAGATGGTCGCGCATGACGATTGAATTCGGGACACGAGCGCGCTTTAGATCACAACAGTGAGCCAGGCCAGGCGCACGAATGTGAACCGGTGAAACTCCCGACGAGCCAACCGAACAGCAGCCAATTGGCAAACCACCCACGCAGGACGGGGGCTTCCTTCGAATGCATGATCCCGAAGTAATCCGGCGGCAGTGTTGGCCCGGCTTTTACAAGCCCTATTCGCTGCATTGTCTTCCAACAACGCCACCCCTTTTATTGAGACAAGCGCAAATATGGTTAACACCGGCCATACTTACAAGACAACTACCGCAAATGGCCCAGCATCCACGGTATCATCTCACAGTCACCGGTCGAGCCCTTGACCGAGGCTTCGCACCATCGGCATTGCCCTCAGTCGTCGTGCTTTGCCGCTACTCCTAGAAGGTGGGACCATCGCTAGCTAACAAGCTGCTCGCGAGAGTGGGCGATGATACTGCCGACGCTCCTCGGTCGTGACCGTCGATCAAGCTTCTCAACTCCTCACCGGTGGTCCATAAGAGCCATTCGTCTTCCACAATATTCTCCGCCACAAGCCGCAGTACAGATCCACTAGGTTCAGAGTGCGCTACATCGTAGACGCGCTTATCTACCGACCAGCGACCAGCGAGTCCGCACGTAAAATCAGGAGCCCACATAGCGAGTGACGCGCCCCTCATTATTCCCGACATGATCTTCGTTATACCTTGTCCCCTAAAATCTGCTCGCACCCAAATGTCCCCGTGAAAGACTACCTTTCCGGTGATCTGCCGTGCGCTTGGTGCCCTGCAGATGCAGCGATCCTGAGGATGTGCATGTTTGGCCGGGTCTGCGTAAAAGAATTTCAGAGATTGGAGATGTTCGGCGAGGTTGCTCTGCGAGAGGTCATATAGCCGAGCTGCCTCTACAAGAACGATCTCATTGTTCGTGTCGACACCTACGAGCCAATATCCCTCGCCTGCTTTGATCGGCGAACGATCTGGCCGGAAAAATGGGTATGTCTTTCCTTTCGTTGGAGTTGCCCCTGTTATCGAGACATACTCATGAAAGTCGAATCCTATCGAAAGTTTGATACCCTTCCGGTCGGCTGCCTCGTCGTACAATTGGATGAACCGCGAGACGTGCAACGGATTGACTAAGCTTTTCATTGCTGTGCCCTATCTCCTATAACGAATGGACAATACATCATCAAGGAGTGTCGGGAGACTACCTACTCTGATGGGACGATGTTTGCGACCTGGCTGGCCTAGCGTCGCCAACCACACTTCGCAGCATTCCGTCGCGCCGCATTGTGCGACAATGAACTCGATGGTGCGGGACTCGGGCTAACAACATCGGGCCTATCGAAACCCAAGTTCGCTGGACGCCTTGATCGTCCGCCCACCGCAGCTAGGCGCAGCCGTTCGAAGATCTCCTGCGACTGCACTATTACGAACAGAAGCGCTGCTCTGCACCGATGGGCGGTCGAGCAATCTTCAGCGGGCTGGATCGATGTTGCATGTAAGGACGACTATGCCCCCGCGTTATCCCGCAGACTGACAAACTCGTCTTTAACGGCCGGACAAGTGGGTCGCTACTTGGTCCTGTATCGTGTGGAGTAAAGTAAGTCTACGCTAGCAAGGTTTGCACCGGATTGCACCTGGAGCGCCCTAGCTGTTCAAGTGAAGTATGGATTGCCAGTCCACGTATCTCGAGTCCGTCTTTCCTCAACACAAGGCGCAGCGCTAAGAGCTGCCGCCGGATGCCGTTGGCGAGCGACATCTCGAATTCCGCTGCATACTGACCTGATGAGGCGCGCAACTGCGAGCAAGCATCTTTGTAAATTCACCGAGGCCTACCTCAAGCGGCCGGGGCCTTAGTCCCTAAGAGAGTTTCGGTCAAGGATTATTGAAACTCGTCGTAAGCATCCGACGAGGACCGCAGGGCCGATATTCAGGCAGCCTGATTAGCTTACTTGTTCTGGTCGCGCCAATTCCAGGGGTAGCAGCGCTTCGAGCTTTTGGGCCGGATGTGCCGCAATGTGCGCCAGGACGTCGGCGAGCCAGGCTTGTGGATCCACGTCGTTCATTTTGGCCGTGACGCTCAGGCTGTATATCATGGTGGCGCGGTCACCACCGCGGTCGGAGCCACAGAACAGCCATGACTTCCGGCCCAGAGCGATACTGCGCAGGGCTCGTTCGGCGGCGCTATTCGACAACCGACAAGACGTTCATCGATGGCTTCGATGGCGGCTTCAAGCCGAATCTCAACGTTCTTTGTTACTGTCCCCTGCGGACGCCCAGCAAAAGGTGGAGACTTGGCGCAGATACCATAACGAAGAACGGTCCCACGGCTCGATGGGCAACAGTCCGCCGATTCTCCAGCAAATTCACGTCGGCGCAGCCAGCTGGCCAACGTGGACAGAGGCGCAAAGACATAGTTCTGGTGGTCCAAGCTTCGGTCTCGCTTCAAAAAAGCAAAGATTCTAACCGCCGCTTGATAAAAACTCAGGGGCAGGTCTTCCAGCTGAGACGATCATGACGAACCATGTAGCTGGATAGGCTAACATCCCGAAGGCTTTGGATTAACGATCTCGGTTATGCTGTTGAATCTTCTAAGCGCGACGGCAGCGATCTTGAGGCTTAATCAATAAATACGATAGTATCAGGATATGCGGACACATTCGTGTAGCGGTGTGTTATTTCCTCATCCACACTTATATCCTTTATTGCCCTACTGCTCGCCCAGGCGCCCGACGCGGTATCCGTCCAAACGATTTCTGTGTTCGGGTTCGAGGAGTGGTTCATCAACGAGATGACACCAAAAACGACGTAGCCTATCAGACGGTTTTCCCTGAGGTGACGGTCACTCCGTACAAAATAGTACTCAAAAACTCCGGTGCGATCTAGCAGTTCGGCTTGAGAAGCATCGAATCCCCACGTTGGTGCCCGCTCTACTACATCTCCAATCTTGAATGAAATATTGGCAAACACTCCACGACCTTTTTTTGGCACAGGTTTGACATATACAGCGTTGCTGCGGTCAAAAACATCATCTGCCATTGTGTGTCCTGCTTAGAACTGTCTGTTGCATTGTGCTCGCTATAGTTGGCATGGGCGTGCGACGCGTTCATCACGGCGACGCTGAGTTAAAAGAAGTCGGGGGCGGCCCTGGCGAACGGCGCGAGTAGAAATAACTGATCTCCAAATTCTTGCCACCTACGCAGAAAGGTAGCTGCAAATACGCGTGGGTGGACTGCATAGAAGTCACTATCGTATAGTAATGCGTTCTATGCGACTTCGGCACACTACGGGGGAAGACGACCTGATCCGCGATCTGTCTCTATCCGAGCGAAAGGGTTCGGTTCGCGCGTGTGATATGAGATGAGCAGGCCATTGGACCGAAATTCTGTACCAGTTTGGCAAGACGTGTGATTTACGTTATCACGCTTGGCACTGACGCGAGCAAACCACCGGAGAAAGTCGCTGGAGCGCAAGACTCATGAAGCCCATCGGTGGCGAACGGGTGAGAACAGCGAGCAAATGGATGCGATCACGTGGTCGCGTTTCAAAGCTCAGATGTGCGGCCCTCCCATGCGGACCGACTATGTCGCAAGCTCGCGCCGGAGCAATCGAGGAACGGCGATCTATGGTTGATTTTGGTACTGGCTGTCGCGATGGATGGAGTCGACTTTAGGAATGCGCTACAGTTTCTCGGTGAGATTACCAATTCCGGGTCTCTTATGACATCTCAAGTTCTGCGGTCTATCGGTTTTCTCATTCTCGAACGCGGGCTTCCGCCTGGCACACCGCGTCCGGAACCGCTGCCCGGCTCGGTATTCGATCCGGCTACTTATGATTTGCCGATCATCACGGAAATGGTCCCCGGAGCCTGGACGGATGTCGTTGTCCGTGGAGATCCGGCGCTCGAGCCTGCCTACGTCGCAGCTGCCCGGCGGCTGGTCGATCGAGGCGCCGTCGTAATAAGCTCGGACTGCGGCTTTTCTATACGGCACCAGGCAGCTGTGGCCGCGTCCGTGAATGTGCCCGTGGTGATGTCGAGCGTACTCCTGTTACCGACGTTGCTGCGCCAGCTGCCGGGTCGTGCCAAGATCGCTCTTTTGACCTACGACTCATCCCATTTTGGCCAGGATCTGCTCGGGGTCGACGACCCGGCTGATCGGGCGAGGGTCATAATTGGCGGGATCGAAGGCACCAAGTACTGGCATGACGGCCTTAAGCGTCCGTGGCCTCCGATCGATGTGGCCGCCGTTGAGGCCGATGTAGGCGCCTGCCTCACGCGACTCCGGAAGACGCATCCGGAGATAGCGGCGGTCTTGTTTGAGTGTGCGACATTCCCACTTGTCGCGCCGGCCATCCGTCGCATTGCGAAGCTGCCCGTCTACGATATTACAATTCTGTGCCGGATGACGATCGAGTCCGTTGCTTGACCGCAAGAACGTGGCATCAGCCACAGCCGAACGGTCGCTGCAAATGGCACTCCCCGCATCGGATTTCCGTTTCCACGACCGATAGCCGCCATGCGCTGCGCCCGTTTATCAAGCTCTATGGGGGTCTTCACCTAAGAACTAAAGCATGATGGTATTGAGGTCAGCCTTTCGGGTAGTTGGCGAATTCGTCCGGGGTGAAGATGACGGCTGCGGTACCGTCGACGCCGCAGCCAGCGTGGAAGTGATCTCGACGGGAACAAGAGCCGGCACAGCCTCGCCGCCTAGGCGGCCCTGGCGCACCTGCCGACGCCAGGTGAGCAGCGGGCTCTGAGCCATTCCATGCCGGCGCGCAACCTCGCACACCGTCTCGCCAGCTTGCAAGATCTCCTCAACCAGACGAACCTTCTCGTCGTAACTCCACCGGCGCCAACGCTCGGCACCCAGCACCTTGGCCTGCATTCGCCAGATGAGCTTAAGGCTAGGGCTCAAGGTCGTATCTTCAGAAACGCCGCCGAACTCCACAAGGCGGCTGCCGCCGGAGGGAGGCAGTGATCTCGGCATACTTCCCCAGCGACGTCGAGTTGACGGCGGACGGCCTGTGTCATCGTAGCGCTTCGGGTGTCATAAAGCGCCGAACCAGCACCAGTGTGGACAGGACTGGGTGAAAGGGCGGCTTCACCTCCAGCGCTTCTCCTCAGTATCGTAAACACCGGCGAGCGGATTACTCACGGCCATCAGCTCACGTTTGAGCACTTTATTGCTAGCGGTAGTTCTGGGCAGCACCGGAGTGAAGGCGATGTACCGCGGCAGCTTGAACACGGCAAGACGAGCCCGAGCATGTTCGACGATGCGCTCCACGGATAGATCGCCAAGCGTGACACCTTCTTTCAGCTCCACACAAATCTTGACCTCCTCACCGTGTTTGGCATCTTGAACGGGCACGGCGGCTACATCCGCGATCTCGGGAATCTCGCGGATGACCGCCTCAACCTCACGCGCAGCGATGTTTTCGCCCGAGCGTCGGATCATGTCCTTCGTGCGTCCCACCAGCCAATGAAAGCCCAACTCGTCTCGCCGAAGCAGGTCTCCCGTCTTGAACCATTCTTTCTTGAACGAGGCGGCATTCGCTTCCGGCCGATTCCAATAGCCATTGAAGATTCCGCGACCACTGACCCACAGCTCGCCTACTTCGCCCACCGGAGTGGGAGTACCATCGTCACTCATCAACTTTAAGTTACGAAACGGCGCACGAAGTCCCACCGAACCAGATTCGGCCATCTCATCCAAATTGTTCGGCATTTGTGTGCCGAACCAAATTTCTGTCATCCCAAAAGCATCCTGAGTAATCACTCGAAAGCGCTGCCGAAATTTCCGTACCGTATCAGGAGTCCAGCCCCAATTGAGGGTCTGCTTCAAGTTTGTCGCTCCGTCCTCGTCGGTCGCCTCGGCCTCGCGGGCGACACGCTCGAAAAACACACACCACTCAATTCGGTACTGCTTGAGCCAGCCGATGAAGCGTGTCGGACTGAATGTCCCAGCGAGGTAAAGGGTGCCGCCCTGTCGATACGACCTCAGAAGATACTGTTTAGTATCCCCGTAGGAGAACGATTGTGTTGACAGATACCTCTGGTATGCTTGCCCGTCTCCGCACGTCCCCTGGTACGAGCTCACACCCCAGTAATCGTGCGTCAACATGCAGCCCTTCGGAAAGCCGGTTGTCCCGGAGGTGTATTCAATGTTCAACAAGTCATCGGGTCGGATATCTTCTTCCACCCGTGAGCCGTCGACGCCCTTGAGCAAACCATCGAGGGAAATGGTTGCTCCATCGGAAGGCTGTCCAATGAGAATAACTCGCTCGCTGGCGAGGTCTTGCGGCCAGGGATCCATCGAGAAGAACACAGAGCATGCAGACTCGTCGACGAAGGCGAACTTGGCCTGCGTATCGCTGAGAACGTACTCGATCTCCCTAGGGGTGTAGCGCATGTCGATCGGGACCATCACCGCACCGAGTTTGGCGATCGCGAACCATAGGATCGGAAATTCGATTCGATTTGGCAGCATCACCCCGATGCGATCGCGCTTGCGTACACCGAACAAGCGCAACGCATGTGCATATTTGTTGGATGCATGGTCCATTTCGGCGTAGGTAGCACGCTGATCGCGTTCGAAGACGTCGATCGCGATCGTCGAGCCATGCGTCTTTGCGCGCCTCGAAACCAATTGTCCTATCGTGATCGTCTCATACGCGGATTCCTGCTCCTCTATCTTGCGCAGCGCCATCGCGACGCGCTCTTGCAACTGAGGCTGTGTTGATTTTGTGGGGATCATCGTTGGAGAAACCTTCGGATTTTCGATTTTCGAGCAGACAACGCTAGGTCTGCAAATAGACGCAACTGCGCACTGAGTTGCCAGCCACAAGAGCGCCCCCGGTGTAGCGAATTTTGAGCCGCAGCACGCTTTCCAATGCTGTACGTTCCTTGGTCGTTAAGGGTTACTCTCAGTCGTTACGGGTTACGTCTCATAGACTAGACAGCGGGCTGAGACAGATCGTACGTCATCAACAAGGATGTGCCACTACCTGTTCTGGTGGGGAAAGTGCATTGCGCTTTGAAGAGCCGATGTTGCCAAGTTTCAGCATTCAAAAGTGGCCAAGCGTTAGCACTGTAGCGGGGGCGGCTATCGAATATTCGTCATCTACAAACCGCTACGTTAGCAGGGGTGTCACTCATGCTCCACAATGTGAACTTCCCACCACGATCACCACTTTTTATCCTAGGCACTACGAGTGCTCGGAAAACTCACCTGGCTATGTCATTGATGAGAAGCGTTTTGCCGGTTGGGATTCAATCCCGCGGGAATGCTTCGTTCGGCCGCGCCCGTTCTGACAAGGATCGCACGTTGGGAGAGCGACGCGGGCGATACAAGGACCATTCGGCGGAGGATCGATAGATTCGATCTGGCCGGCTTCAGCGGCCAGCCGGAGCGTCTGCGATGTCAGGATTTTTGCGGTGTTTTCTGAGCAAGGCACGATCCCGTGTTCAAGCTTGAACAACGGGTTGCGGTATCTCGATCGCATTGATGTTACGCGCTTGCCGGTCGAGCGGTTGCCATTGCCTGTCTCGGGGCCGTACGGTTGAGGAGGTCAACAATCAAATCGTCGCTGGCGTTCAGAACAAACCGAAGCACTGCCTGGATGATATCGGCCCAGGTGCTGTTGCGCCTGCGCCAGCGCTTGAGCAAGCGCAACTCGTTGCGGGAGTCCACGATGAGATCAAGTTCAGAGGTTATGCCCCCGCTTATCAGCCACAACCTCTAGCACCGGAGGTGCGTACCGTGCGGCGGGAACCCAACGGTTCCCAGGTGGTTTTCCTGCCGAAGTAGAGGAGTGTGAGTTTGCGGCCACAGTGCTTGCACCGGGCTGGACCGGCGAACATGGCGTCAACATGCTTGGGCGCGCGGTGATGCAGACTGGTCGGAACATTGCTGCTGACCAATCTGGGAAACGCCTCGAACCTGTCCCAGGTTACAACCCTTGGTGTTGGGCGTCAGCGTCAACCATTGGTCGCGCTTTGCAGCGACTGTCTAGATCTTCGCCAGTGACGCTGCTTCTCGCCGCCACAGCCACCTTGCTATGGGCATGGGCGCCGCCGGTTCTCAATGTGAAGTCGATGCCAAAGTAGCTTGGTCACTGCCAGGATGTGTCGCGGTTGGCCTGCTTCACCGGTAGACCGAGGCTGTAATCGTGGATTCAGCAGAGCGCCCGTCGCGCGCTGTCCAGTTCACTGACCTTGTCGAACACTACCTTGACCGCCTCGTCGACACGAAGATCGGGAATTCCTCATAACGGTCTCTAGCCTTCACGAAGCAGATGGGGCTAATATAGTCAACCGACCGACTCCCCACGGCGGCTCCTCCTAGCGGACCGAGCGCGACCATTTGCGCGACCATTTGCGCGACCATTTGCGCGACAGATCCAACCCATACTCGTTGACGCTGCTCTTGAGTTCGAGCAACATGTAGTTATTGCCGTTGCCGCGGCGCATAATTGGACTCCTGGTCGACTAGTATCGGGTCGGTCTGTGAAGAATGCAGATCGGCCTGAGAGATAGGCAGAAGTCGTCTCGATAAAGCATTCGATTTTGCAGGAAAGCTGGGTGTCGGGCCGCGCTTTCTTGCGTTTTGGACTTCGCTTTCGAGCGATTCGTGATTGCCTGATGGCGGGGCCTTGGAGAAGGCGATGAGCAAACCGCGCGATGATCGCCAGAAAGACCTGTTGCTTCCGGCCCTTTGATCAAATCGTCGACGTCGGCCACCCGCTGGTGCGGTTGGCGGCGCTGATTGACTGGAAGTTTCTGGATGGCCGCTTTGGTTCGGTGTGCCAAACCGGTCCGGGGCAGCCTGGCCTGCCGACGCGGCTTGTCGCCGGCCTGCTCATCCTGAAGCACATGCACAATCTCTCGGATGAGGTCTGTGCGCCCGCTGGATCGAGAACCCCTATTACCAATACTTCTGCGGCGAGTTGAGCTTCTGCTACCGGCTGCCGTTCGATCGATCGTCGATGACGCGCTGGCGCCAGCGGCTCGGCGAGGAGCAGCTCGTCGCGCTGATCCAGGAAAGCCTGTCGGTTGCGCATAAGACTGGCGCGATCGGTTCCAAGGACCTGGAGCGGGCCATCATGGTCGGCCACTATACCCACGCTCATCAGTTCAAGCGCGCCCGGCGCCAACTCAAGTCTTGCGGACGCAACTTGGCCGGATCATCCGCGACATCCGCCGCAAGATTGATGGCGATGTGGCGCTGGAAGCTCGCTTCGGCCCGCTGCTCGATCTGGCGTAGCGGGTGCGCACCCAGGATCAGCATCAGCGCGGCCCCAAGGTCTATGCGTTACATGCGCCGGAGGTCGAGTGCATCGGCAAGGGGAAGGCCCGCGCGCCTTACGAGTTTGGCTGCAAGGTCAGCATCGCCACCCCCGTGACGTCCCCGAAGGGCGGACAGTTCGTGCTCCATGCCAAGGCCCTGCATGGCAATCCCTTCGACGGGCACACGCTCGGCCCCGTAATCGCCGACATGGAGAAGCTCACCGGCGTGGAGGCTCGCCGCATCCACATCGACAAAGGGTACCGCGGCCACAACCACCCGCACCGGTTCAGGGTTTGGATCTCGGGTCAGGCCCGCAGCGTCACGGCGTCCATCCGTCGAGAGATGAAGCGTCGCGCGGCTGTCGAGCCTGTCATCGGCCACGTCAAGGCCGAGCACCGCATGGACCGGAATTATCTCAAGGGTCGCATCGGGGACCGCATCAACGCTATCCTCGCCGCTGCAGGCTACAACTTCGGCCTGCTCCTGCGATGGCTCGCAGAACTCTTGCGTGCCATCATCCGGACCTCGCCGAAACTGTCCCGGCTTAAAAGGTCGCTTAAATCAGCGGTCGTCAGCGTTTTTCACGGAGGACTAAAGGATCGAACGACATTAGCTGCCCTGCTTTCCGGCGCGTTCAGCGCCTGACACCCGAATCAGGAAAAACCCATGTCTCGGCAGGCGGCAACGTCGGGGAGCCGATACCGACACAATCGACAACCGCGACCGCAGCCACAGAACGAACGCGAGGTCTATTGTCTGCGAAGGTGGACATCCGCCGAAGTGGTTAGTGACGTCTATATGCCGCGCCAATTGTGCTCGGCAATCCAATATCTCACTAACAAGCGCGAAGCCCATTGTCCTTCCATCACTTCCTGACGAGCATTGCGGCAACCTGCGCGACCGACCCATCGAGAGCGTGTTTTCTCGTCGCCACGAGACGGCAGGCGCGAAGGATGCCTTACGCCGATTACGTCCAGGCTCATGATGTTCAAACTGGTGATTGAAAAATTCGCGGCATCGACCCGTCGATGACGCAGCGTCAACGTAGCACGACCGAGTACGCTATCCGACATATCCTGTCAGTTTGTCGGGGCCGCGACCAAGGCTCTTTCTATTCCCTTCTCTCGACCTCAGGCCAACTGGCTGAGAAGCAAGCAAAGACTTTCCTTTTCGGTTGGACTGGGCCAACTGGCACGCGCTTTGCTGGTCTCATTGCGTGGCGGCAAGAGCTGATCGGCATGCGCGTCTTGTGGAACGTCAATTCAACAGAGGAAAGAACCATATCGCCATATCAGGTCTGCCGCAAAATGACTTGCGGCGATAAGCCACCAGTCAGCCCGGCTAATGCCTTCTGCCCTCACGGCCGACCAACCTAGGACGTGCGATGCTAGGATCTCCGTCGCGACGATCGGTCCCTGCGACCAAGCTTCTCGTTGTCGCTCGTCGGCGTGGTGATCCATACCCGATACGAGGAGATCTATATGAGAAAAGTCGTCGCCGCTAAGCTTCATGGCATCACCGTAACCGATGCGGACTTGAACTACCACGGTTCAATAACTCTGGATCCAGATCACTGCGATGAAGCGGGGATTTTCCCACTGGAGTTCGTGGACATCTGGAACAAGGCGTCAGGCGCGCGAATCAGCACGTACGTCATTTACGGTGAGAGGGGGTCTCGTTGCTGTGTGTTGAATGGAGCCGCTGCCCGTACCTGCCAAACCGGAGATGAGGTAATCATTTGCTCCTCCGCCTACGTTGAGAAGGATCAAATCGCAAAGATGAACCCGCGAGTGCTAACGTTCAACCGAGACAACTCCATTCGTGAACGCATGTTCTACGATGTTGGGATCAACCATGATGGAATAATGACATTCACTGTTCGCGAGACCCCTCCTGATGGCAACGCCTTGAAACTGCCGAGTCGGGCTAATTGCTGATAGCTCACTGGGCAGATCGAGCATCAAGAAGCGGAGACCCATTCTGCCCTAGCTCAGATGCCATGAGTTTTCCGAGCCCTCTCATGGACCTGACCTTGCAACTCACCTGGAAAGTAATTTGCTATGCAATTGGCGCTCATGTATGGCGGCCGTTCCGTAGAGCACGACTGGTCGATTGCGATGTATAATGACGTCGCTGACGCCCTCAACAATGCTCTCGATACCGATATTTTGCCTGCATTAGTCTACTACATCTCCCGATTCGGGGACGTCCTCAGGCTCGTGTTGGAATCAAGGCGCCTTCCCAAGCACGACGAATTCACCGCTCGAGCCGAGTTGTATCCGCTTGCTTCTCTCGCTCAACTACTAAAAAACGACGGCCTCTTTGTCTTTTCACTTCTTCAGGGCCAAGACGGAGAGGATGGCCAGATCCAGGCTCTCTCCCAATTCTACGATATTCCGGGTAGCTTTGGTGACAAGACTGCGGCCGTGCTCTCAGCAGACAAATATCTGCAAGGCATAGTTGCCAATCGACTTTGCCCCGAGTTGACCGCCATTCCAACGGTTCAGGTCACCCAAGGCAATCTTGACTCTGGCATCGCAGAGGCCCTGCGGCGTCTTACTAGCCCGTGTGTCCTCAAACCGAATACGCTAGGAGGGTCCTTCCTAACCGAATGCATAGACGAACTCTCAGAAGTCAGCCTCCGCTCTTACTACCAACGGATCGCTCCTTATGACTTTTCGTTCTTGGTTCAGCAGCGAATTGTTGGAACAGAGTACACCTGCGGCGTGCTAGTCGACCGCCATGAAGTCTCGGCCCTACCGATTGCGCGGATCAACAATCCCTCTGGCTTCCTTGGGTATGATCAGAAAACGCTGAAGGGCAGCTACTCTGTTGAGTTCCACGACGTAGATAACATCCTTCAAACTCGTATCGCGTCGATTTCCACGCAGATTGCTCGAGATTTCAAGCTCCATACATTTGGGCGCATCGATTTCATCGTCGACAAGCAGCAACGTGTTTACTTCTTTGAAGTCAACGTGGTCCCGGGGCTGACGTCAGGAAGCATCTTTCCCAAGATTCTTGCAAACGCTGGCTTCGACCTCTGCCACATCATTCGGCTGGCTGCCTCCAATGAAGTATATCAACGGCACCGAGAAGAGGTGCGTAAAATTGAGACGAGCCGGATCCGCTATGGAGTGGCATCACCAGTGACATCCTAGTGGTCTATCACAGTGATTTTGACTCTTTGGCGGTGGCTGGATAGGCGCGGCCGAGTTTGGCGCGGGCTTTGTCGATTGTGAACATCCATTTGATTCGGGCTCGGGTTTTATTTCGCCGCCGTTGCCATGCTGTGATCTCATTTCGGAGCCTTTTGGGGTCGTCGATGCGGCGGCCGAGACACTGGCGCTGAAGCACGCTGATCTCGCACTCAACCATGTTGAGCCAACTGGCGTGCTTCGGGGTGTAGTGGAATTCGAGGCGGCACAGGATGCGTCGGGCCTCGGCGGGCGCGAAGGCCTCATACAGCGCCCCAGGCTTATGGATCGACAAATTGTCCTGCACGACACGGATGCAGGCGGCGTCGGGATAATGGACGTCGACGAGCTCACGCATGCAGTGGGCGTAGTCCACGGCGGCGCGGCGGTCGGTGAACTTGACGTTGCGCCAGCCCCGATACGGATCGAAGGTGACGAAGAGATTGACGGTGCCGTTGCGGCGATACTCGTAATCGTAGCGCTCGCGCTGTCCCGGTTGGGCCGGGACCGGCTGGCGCACCTCGCCGATCAGCTGGACGGGGGTCTCGTCGAAGCAGACCAGCGGCAGGGCGAGATCCGGCGTCTCGGCGTAGAGATCGAGCACGTCCTCCATGCGGGCGACGTATTCGCCGTCGACATGGGGAATGCACCACATGTCCCTGCGCCATGGCTTGAGGTCGTTCTCGGCCAGCCGGCGACCCACGGTCTCGCCCGACAGGCTGTCGTGATCGGTGAGCTTGACCATCGTGTCGGCCAGCAGCGTCAGCGTCCAGCGTTTGCGGCCGGCAGGCGGCTTGGCGCATGCCGTCGCCACCAGCAGGGCCTCCTCCTTTCCGGTCAGCTTGCGCTCTGCGCCCGGACGCGGCTCCTCACTCAAGGCCCGCTCCAGATTGCCTTCCACGAAGCGGCGCTTGGTCCGGCTGACGGTGGAAAGGCTGACACTCACGGTCCGGGCAATCTCCTCGTCGCTGCAGCCCCTATCGGCCGCCAGCAAAATCTGCGCCCGCTTGAGCTTGTGGGCGGCGTGCTTGCCGCCGCCGTGCATCGTCGTCAGTTCGTCGCGCTCGGCTTGGCTCAATTCGACCCGATAACGTACATTCATGCTTTGCCTCCTTGTCGGAGGCCGGGACGAATCGATCCATGAGTCAAAAATCAGGCGCGCGCTTAACCGAGAAGCAGGGGCACTACCTCGCTTTCATCCATACCTATTCGTACATGTTCGGACAGCCGCCCGCCGAAGCCGACATTCAGCGCCATTTCCGCGTCAGCCCGCCGTCAGTCCACCAAATGATCGTCACCCTCGAACGAAACGGTTTCATTCGCCGTCAGCCCGGCGTTCCCCGAAGCATCGAGATTCTCCTGCCACCCGAAAACTTGCCGATCCTCGAATGGCTCGGTATCAAAACGTCAAAATCACTGTGATGAACCACTAGTAGTGTCACTCGTCGCTTGATCCCCGCGCGATGTACGACTATGTTCACGACCCTTGCCGCCAATTGTTGTCCAGTCTTGTGTCCGCCCCGGAAGTGATCGATGATGATCTCGGCCATTTAACCGCCGGCGGTGGCAAACGCATTGCTTCGAGCAGATGATGGTGGAGGCGTGCGTCGGTAGGATTGGTGCGGTTTGCGCCCGCGAGGTCTTGCACCTCGTTCGCAGCAGCCGGGACTGGCAGCATCTCGTCGATATGTGCTGCGTAGTCGATAGTCCTCCGTGAAGAACGCTGACGACCGCTGATTTAAGCGACCTTTTAAGCCGGGACAGTTTCGGCGAGGTCCGGATGATGGCACGCAAGAGTTCTGCGAGCCGTCGCAGGAGCAGGCCGAAGTTGTAGCCTGCAGCGGCGAGGATAGCGTTGATGCGGTCCCCGATGCGACCCTTGAGATAATTCCGGTCCATGCGGTGCTCGGCCTTGACGTGGCCGATGACAGGCTCGACAGCCGCGCGACGCTTCATCTCTCGACGGATGGACGCCGTGACGCTGCGGGCCTGACCCGAGATCCAAACCCTGAACCGGTGCGGGTGGTTGTGGCCGCGGTACCCTTTGTCGATGTGGATGCGGCGAGCCTCCACGCCGGTGAGCTTCTCCATGTCGGCGATTACGGGGCCGAGCGTGTGCCCGTCGAAGGGATTGCCATGCAGGGCCTTGGCATGGAGCACGAACTGTCCGCCCTTCGGGGACGTCACGGGGGTGGCGATGCTGACCTTGCAGCCAAACTCGTAAGGCGCGCGGGCCTTCCCCTTGCCGATGCACTCGACCTCCGGCGCATGTAACGCATAGACCTTGGGGCCGCGCTGATGCTGATCCTGGGTGCGCACCCGCTACGCCAGATCGAGCAGCGGGCCGAAGCGAGCTTCCAGCGCCACATCGCCATCAATCTTGCGGCGGATGTCGCGGATGATCCGGCCAAGTTGCGTCCGCAAGACTTGAGTTGGCGCCGGGCGCGCTTGAACTGATGAGCGTGGGTATAGTGGCCGACCATGATGGCGGCGCGCTTCGCCAGGCGCAGATAGCTCCGGCGCAGCGGCACACGGTTGCGCTTGGCGAATCCGACGAGCTTAGTGATGCCCCGATGCATCAGCCGCGCGTCGGTCGGATGGGCAACGGCCTTGGGCTGTACCGTGTTATCAACCACCACCCGCTCCAGGTCCTTGGAACCGATCGCGCCAGTCTTATGCGCAACCGACAGGCTTTCCTGGATCAGCGCGACGAGCTGCTCCTCGCCGAGCCGCTGGCGCCAGCGCGTCATCGACGATCGATCGAACGGCAGCCGGTAGCAGAAGCTCAACTCGCCGCAGAAGTATTGGTAATAGGGGTTCTCGATCCAGCGGGCGCACAGACCTCATCCGAGAGATTGTGCATGTGCTTCAGGATGAGCAGGCCGGCGACAAGCCGCGTCGGCAGGCCAGGCTGCCCCGGACCGGTTTGGCACACCGAACCAAAGCGGCCATCCAGAAACTTCCAGTCAATCAGCGCCGCCAACCGCACCAGCGGGTGGCCGACGTCGACGATTTGATCAAAGGGCCGGAAGCAACAGGTCTTTCTGGCGATCATCGCGCGGTTTGCTCATCGCCTTCTCCAAGGCCCCGCCATCAGGCAATCACGAATCGCTCGAAAGCGAAGTCCAAAACGCAAGAAAGCGCGGCCCGACACCCAGCTTTCCTGCAAAATCGAATGCTTTATCGAGACGACTTCTGCCTATTTCTCAGGCCTTTAACGCCAGATCGAGAAGCGCCGAGAGCCCCGCTAGTGCGTCGATGCTGACAGACGACTGCTCGGCGTTAGGCCTACTGCCCGGTCAAACATCCATGCTGGAACCTCCAAACATCGATTTGCTTGCGATCCATCCGCGAACAGCGGAAAGCGGCATCACTCGCCTTCCATGAACGCACGCTCGGCGACCGAACGAAGAATGATTTCGATAAGGAACCTCTTGAAGACGGGTCCTGTGAGCAACTCTCAAACGCTACGGCACAATTAGGTCCGTGCAAATAGAACGATCGGCAACAAGCCGCCGATATCGCTGATCAACCATCCACAGGCGATTCCGCGAATGGGGCGCGTAGCGCTGGAACACTCCAACGCCGGCTGGTCCAAAGTTGGGGAGCACTTCACCCAACGGCGAGGGCGAACTCAGACTGGATAAGACTCACAGGGAAGATCCGAAACGCGAGGATTACTACCGAATTGAGTAGGTTTCTTCCTCCAGGATCGTCAGGCAAGTGGTAGGAGCCGCATCCGGCAGACGTGCGTCACGGTATAGAAAACATATCGAGACGTCGGGCGAACTTCCGGTTGCCACTCCACAGCGGGCGGCGACTTGGGAGCGTGCTTGTCCATTGAACCGAGTTGGTTGCGAAAGAGACGAGAGGGAGATGACCACATGAGTCGATTTAGCGGGCCGCTTGAAATGAAAAGTATCGAAGCTCTGGAATCGAACGTTCGTACGTACTCACGTTCATTTCCGGCCGTTTTCAGTCGAGCCCGCGGCTCTATAATGCTAACAGAGAGCGGTCGAAAAATTATTGACTTCCTCTCCGGGGCTGGAACGCTAAATTATGGCCACAACAACCACGAGATCAAAGCTGCAATTACCGCCTATCTAGCCTCGGACGCCGTGGTCCATGGACTCGACCTAGCTACTCCTGCAAAGATCGACTTTATGGAGACCTTCAGCTCTGTCATACTTCAGAAGCGGGATCTACAATACCGTTTTCAATTTACGGGCCCGACAGGGGCAAACGCGATCGAGGCATCTCTAAAGCTCTCACGCAAAATCACTGGACGTCAGAATATCATCTCGTTCACAAATGGATACCACGGCATGAGTTTAGGAGCGATCGCTGCGAGCGGCGATCTCTTTTACCGCTCAGCCAGCGGCGTTCCGTTATATTGCGCGACTTTTATGCCCTATGACGGCTATCTTGGCCCTGCCAATAATACGGCTGATTACCTTCGAAAAGTGCTCGCGGACCAAGGCAGCGGTATTGATCGGCCAGCTGCCATTCTCGTCGAAACTGTTCAGGGAGAGGGCGGGATAAACGTAGCCAGCAGGGAATGGCTGCAATCTATTCAGACCATAGCAAAAGATGTTGGGGCTGTTTTCATAGTTGACGATATCCAAATGGGCTGTGGCCGTACAGGTGATTTCTTCAGTTTCGAGTTCGCAACGTTGTCGCCAGACATTGTGGTGATGTCAAAATCGCTAAGTGGATTCGGTCTCCCGCTATCAATGTTGTTAATCAAAGAGGAGCTGGATGCCTGGCGGCCGGGAGAACACACTGGTACCTTTCGGGGAAACAATCTTGCACTTGTATCTGCAAAGGCTGCTCTGAATCTATATTGGCGTTGTCGGACATTCTCGCAGGAAGTTCGACGCATGGGAGACCTTATGAGAAGCCGACTAGAGGCCGTTGCGCGCGAGCATGGAAGTACGTTTTCAGTTCGTGGGCGGGGCATGGCACTAGGGTTCGATTGCAAGAATACCGAAATCGCAGAGAGTACGTCACGCAAGGCCTTTGGAAAGGGATTAATTGTCGAAAGGTGCGGGCCCACTGATCAGGTGGTCAAGTTCTTACCCGCACTCACGATCGACGACGAGACGCTAAGGCAAGGCCTCGATATATTTGAGGAGTCGTTGACCGAAACGCTGAAGTTGGCCAAGAGCAGCTAATACACGGTGTCGTAGACGCCGATCGAGCTTGCAGTAAGACCGAAGTTTCGACCATCGGTGGGTCGGGTTTTCTGGCTTGATCATCATGGTCGCGGGCTGGTTGTGGATCGCGTTTCAGCAGCGTTGCGGCGGCTGGTTGTCGATCGCCTCGTTGGGCCGTTCTTCGCAATAGATCGTCCCAAGTCTCCACCTGAAAGCAGGCCACAACAATGCCCGCGTCTAGCGAAACTGCTGTCCGCTAGTTAGTCGTCCGTTAAGAAGCCGCTTGCAGCGATGAGCGGTCGCTGATGGCAGCGATGAGGGTGGCCAGGAAGAGGCGCCAAAGAACTCTCAGCCTGGCGAGGATGCGGCGGAAGTTGTAGCCGACGGCGGAGAGGATGACGTTAGCCGCATCGCCGGCGCGCCCTTTGAGATAGCAGCGGCCGAGGTGACCATCGGCCTTCAGGTGTCCGATGATGGGTTCGATGGCGGAGCGGCGGCGCAGCTCGCGCTTGATGACACCGAAGACGCCGCGCTTCTGGCCGGAGATGAAGATTCGGCGGGAATTTTGTGCGTCGTGGCCGCGGTATCCCGTGTCGACATAAGCCCGCTCGATCGCGCAGCCGGTGAGCATCTCGGTGCGGTCGATGACGTCCCGCAAGGTGTGACCGTCGTACGGGTTATCGGGCAGCGCCCTGGCGTGCAACACGAACAGGCCACCGGGAGCGCGGCGGTTGTTGGTGACGATGGAGGCCTTCACGCCGAACTCGTAAGGCGCGGCGGCCTTGCCTTTGCCGATGCACTCCACCTCCGGGGCGTGAAAGGAATAGAGCTTCCAGCCGCGCTGGCGCTGCTGCTGCGAGCGGATCTGCGAGGCCCGGCCGAGCGGGAGGGCGAAGGCGTTCTCGAGCACGGCCTGACTCACGGCCTGACCTTCGATCTTGCGGCGGATATCACGGATGATCCGGCCCAGCCGGGAGCGCAGGATACGCAACTGCCGCTGATGCCGTTTGAATTGCTTGGCATGGGCGTAGCGCCCCGCCATCATGGCCGCGGTCTTGGCAATGCGAAGATAGGACTGCCGCAGCCTGACCCCGTACTTCCTCGCCAAACGGTTGAGCCCCTTGATCGCCGCATGCAGCAGCTTGGCATCGGTCGGGAAGGTGATGGCCTTTGGCTGCACGGTGGTATCGACCGTGACCCGCTTGAGGTCTTGGCCGCGTAACGCGCCGGCCTCGTGCGCCACCCGCAGGCTCTCGGCCAGCAACAGCTCCAGCTTGTCGCCGAGCCGCTTGCGCCAATGGCTCAGGTCCGAGCGCTCGTGCGGGAACGCGTGCTGAAAGAACTCTTCGCCGGTGAAGTACTGGAAATACGGGTCGTGGACCCAACGCTCGCACACCCCCTCATCGGACAGGCCGTAAATGTGCTTGAGCAGCAACAGCCCGATCACGAAGCGCGTCGCGATGCCCGGCCGACCGTTCTCGCTATAGAGCGGCGCGATCTCGCCGTCGATCCAGTCCCAATCGACGTTGCCGGCGAGCTGAACCAGCTCGTGCTTCATGTTGACGATCTGGTCCAGCCTGGCCCCGAACAGATCGCCCGATCCCGTCGTCCTGTGCTTCTTCGGTCGCATCGCCACCTCCGATGCGACCACGGAATCATGACTGGCGATTCGACGAAATCCTCAAAATGAAATTGCAAGGTTCCGATGCCCGACGCATCAAAACCCTGCAATCCCAAAACCGTGCACAAAGACAAATGAGATTCTGGCTCAGTCGCTTAGCCGCTCTTCACGGACGACTAGTTAGCGAGCCCCCGGCCTCGTTCTGCGAAGTACGCATCCAAGAGAGAGGTATTGAGGTGTCTTGCAAGATCGAAGCCGAGTCCTCGCCCCTCCAGATCGACGACCATATTCGCTGTGATTGGCGAGTTTTGACGTCTCGACTCGCTGAGCCTTTGCCGCTGATCAATACCATGCCAAAGCTCATGCGACCATTTTGGTATGATCATCGCGAGACTAAGAACTCAGGATTCGAGACAGCATTGACAGGTAGTGTGACTACAAGATCGGTGGTAGCGCCGCCGCGCCACACAATGCGCACCTCAGGCTTATCGCGGGCGCAGCGACGCATGACGACCTTCTCGATCAGACAGCGTAGGAGCACCTTGCGGTGGTCGCTGCGGGTCGCCGGGTTGTCCCATTGCGCAGGAAGGCGATTTCCAAGGACTATCACCTTGGCACGCAGATCGTGCGGAACGCCCAAGGGCTCATTGGCCTTGGGTATCTTGCCCTGGGTCAACGCTTCCTCGGCTCGCGCAAAATAGAGCGGCTTCCCACCGCCGTTCCAGTTCGCCAGTCACCTGCCGGTTGTTGGGGGGCGGCGCGATTGAACTGGCGCTCATTGCGGCGCGACAATCAAAGTGACAGTGGAGCGTCAATCAGGATGAGAGAGCTTCGCCGGGCTCGTGACGCAGGGAGGGCGTAGCCCGACCGGAGTTACGAGCCCGGCGACGGCGCGATCCACAGAGGACCGCGCCGTCTGGTGATCGCGGCTGGCTGGTTATGCAAGTGGTTCTTCCGCCAAGAGGAATCACTCGTTTGCCAGGCCAACACGTCACAGATCACCAGATGAGGCTCTACATGAAGTACCGTCAGACCGATACCCCGCCCGTGGCCGCCGCCAAGGCCTCGTTCAGCACCTCGACCGCTTATCGGATCGAGAAGGATATTCGCCTTCCATCGCAGAAGAAGGACGCCCGCAGTCGTCGCCGGCCGGACCCGTTGGCCAGTGTGTTTGAGACAGAAGTGGTGCCAATGCTCAAGGCCGCCCCCGGCGTGCGGCCGGTTGCGATCTTCGAGGAGATGTTACGGCGCCATCCTGAGCTCGGAGCTGGAATCCGCCGCACGCTGGAGCGCCGGGTCCGCGCCTGGCGGGCGATCCACGGCGAGGAGCAAGAGGTCATCTTCTGCCAGACCCACGAAGTGGGTCAGGTCGGCCTGTCCGACTTCACCGACGTGGGCGAGCTTGGGGTCACCATCGCGGGCGTGCCGCTCGATCATCGCCTCTATCACTTCCGGTTGGCCTATTGCGGATTTGAGCACGCCCATGTCGTGCTCGGTGGCGAGAGCTTCGTCGCTTTGGCCGAAGGGCTGCAGAATGCCCTGTGGTCGCTCGGTGGGGCACCGCGGGAGCATCGGACCGACAGCCTGTCGGCCGCCTTCTGCAATCTCGATCGTAATGCGAGGGACGATCTGACCCGGCGGTACGAGGACCTCTGCGCCCATTACGGCATGCGGCCTTCCCGCAACAATCGCGGCATCGCCCACGAGAACGGGGCGATCGAGAGCTCGCATGGCCATCTCAAACGGACGATCGCCGATGCGCTGCTGTTGCGCGGCACTGCCGACTTCGACGATCTCGCCGCCTATCGCGGCTTCATCGACGAGATCGTTAGCCGCCGCAATGCCCGCAACGCCAAGCGGATCGACCACGAGCGCGCCACCCTGCAGGCGTTGCCAGATCGCCGTACCTCGGACTACGAGGAGGTGATTGTCCGCGTGACGTCAAGCGGCGGCTTCACCTTGCGCAAGGTATTCTATACCGTGCCGTCACGCCTGATCGGTCACCAGCTGCGGGTGCGCCTTTACGACGATCGTCTCGACGTGTTCGTCGGCGGCACCCATCTCGTCACCCTGCCGCGTGGGCGGCCGCATCCCAACGGCAAGCACGACCAGGTCGTCGATTATCGGCACGTAATCCATTCCTTGCGGCGCAAGCCAATGGCGCTGCTCAATCTCGTTTACCGTGATCGGCTGTTCCCGCGCGATGTCTATCGCCGAACCTTCGATCGCTTGCGCGAACGATTGCCGGACAGGAAAGCCTGCCGGCTCATGGTCGATCTGCTCGCGCTGGCGCACGAGCGCGGCTGCGAGGCCGAACTCGCCGGTCAGCTCGCCGCCGACCTCGACACCGGCCAACTGCCCGACCTCGGACGGCTGCGCGCCCACTTCGCGCCCGATCCTGCCTGCGTGCCGCAGGTCATGGTGCAGCTTGCCCCGCCTGCCAGCTATGAGTGCCTCATCGGCGCCGGCCAGATCGGAGACGCCGCATGAACACGGCCAACACCGTCGACACCGCCCGCCTCAATCTATTGCTCAACGAGCTGCGGCTACCCGCCATCAAGGTGCTATGGCCACAGTTCGCCGAACAGTCCGACAAGGAGGGTTGGCCGGCGGCCCGCTTCCTCGCCGCCATCGCCGAGCACGAGATCGCCGAACGCGGCCGCCGTCGCGTCGAGCGCCATCTCGTCGAGGCGCGGCTGCCCGCCGGAAAGACCTTCGACAACTTCGACTTCGAGGCTGTGCCGATGGTCTCCAAGGCGCAGGTGAGCGCGCTCGCCGCCGGCGATGGTTGGCTCGGCAAGGGCGCCAATCTGCTGCTGTTCGGTCCGCCCGGCGGCGGCAAGAGTCACTTGGCAGCAGCCATCGGCTTGGCCCTCATAGAGAACGGATGGCGCGTCCTCTTCACCCGCACCACCGATCTCGTCCAGAAGCTCCAGGTGGCGCGGCGCGAGCTCAACCTCGAGGCCGCCATCAACCGCCTCGATCGCTTCGATCTCTTGATCCTCGATGACCTTGCCTACGTCACCAAGGACCAGGCCGAGACCAGCGTGCTGTTCGAACTCATCAGCGCGCGCTACGAGCGGCGCTCGATGCTGATCACCGCCAATCAGCCCTTCGGCGAATGGAATAGGGTCTTCCCGGATCCCGCCATGACGCTCGCCGCCATCGATCGTCTCGTTCACCACGCCACCATCGTCGAGATGAACGTCGAGAGCTATCGCAGGCGTACCGCGCTCGAACGAAAACGCGGTCCAGGACGACCGCCCTCGCACGCGACACCAAAAACACTCGCTGATTGACGCTCCGCGACAATCAGAGCCAACAAAACTCTTGCGCGCGACAATCATCGCGGCAATCATCACCTCGCCGCGACACCGACTCGCCATCCTGATTGTCGCGCGCTTCCCACCCAGATTGTCGCGCTATAGCTCAGCCTGGGCTGCCTGATAGCGCAGCCTCTCAATCTGCTGCTCCTCAGCGTAGCGCAGTGCTTTTGCGGACTCAAGATGGGTCTTACGCGCTTTGGATAACGCATCGATTTCCGCCGGTGCCATCGCTTCCAAGAATGCCACGGCAACCTGTGCGTCGATCGGTGCAGCACGCAGATTCTGACATTCCGGCACGCCGCGCTGGATTTTCAGATGATTGCAGACATATTGGCTACCGCCCTTGTAACGCACGGTCATCTTGTGTCCGCATTCGCCGCAATAGGTGATACCGTAGAGCAGGGCGGCCCCATCACGCGGGATGCCACGGCTCTTGATGTGCTGGTGCGCCGCACGATTGTCGTGCAGCGTCGCCTGGATTTTCTCGAGGGTCTCCCAATCGATATAGGCCGGGTACCTTCCCTTCACCACGATCCTCCAGTCCGTTCCACGACGCGGAGTTTTTTGTGGACGCTCTCCCGGTATTTTGGACGGCTTCTGCCAAGTCCTTCCATAGACGAAGGTGCCTGCATAGGCCGGATTCTTGAGGATTGCGGTCACGGCCGATACCGTCGCGAGTTGCAAGCGCAGATCGCAATGGCGAGGCAGTGCCAAGCCACGGCCAACAAAGGCTCGCATCGCTTGTGCGGCCGTCCGCACTTTCACTTCGTGACCACCCTAGGAGGGTCGCGGACAGGGGCCGCCGGCAATTGCACGACCAAATCGCCGCGTTCGGCCTTTGCCATACGCCCAGTCGTCATCCGGCTCTTGATCGTGTGCAATTCCAGCTCTGAGATCGATCCCTTCAAGCCCAGCAGAAGGCGCCTATTGGGCGTTCCGGAACTATAGGCGCCATCCCGGTCGGCGATCAAACAATGGCGGTGCCCGCAGACATCAAGCAGCGGGTACCAATCCGAACAATTGCGCGCAGGCGCGTCACGTCCATCGACGGGATAAGGCCAACTTCACCAAGAGTGACCCGCGCGCCCAGGTCCTTAAATCCTTTCCGGTGGGCTGCCGTAGCGCCGCTTAACCCAAGATCGCTATCAATCATGTCGAGGTCCGCCTCGCGCCATCGGAGTTCGCGAGCGCGCTGCGAGAGGGCGTACTGAAGCCGCAGGCTTTCTTGATTGGTGATCACTTGGTGCGGTGTCGACTGCCGCACATACACCACTGCTTTGCGGTCCAGGTGATCCGGCTTGACGAGTTCCGAGCCCATCGCTCATCTCCCGCAGGACTTGGCCGAGATCTTCTGCGATCATTTGCCGGAGCGATTCCGGCAGACTGCGCCAGACCTCTCGAGATTCGATGGGCATGTGCGCCGCTCTCTTCGGCCAACGCGATTAAGTCCTGCAGCGCCTCGAGGCTCAGCTTGGTCGGCGCGGCGCGCAGAAAGCTATTTCGTTCGAGATTCGTAACCCGAGCGGCAAAAGAAGCGGAGACCGAATCGGTAATGTACATGTGCAAAGAGACCCCTGCACGCTCCACGTGTTGTCGTCTCCTTGCCGCTCGAGATCAATCGATAGCGCAGGCCATAAAGCGGGTGGCGCGGATCGATAACTTCCACTTCTTCGGAGTTGGCTACGTCATCATCACTCTTATGGGTATCTCTCGATCCCCTCGTTGGAGGGCATCGACTGGGGGCTGCCGCAACATACTGACCGCAGGCGGCAGGCTGATCGCCGGGATTTGAATCGGTGGCAGGATCAGCGGTTCGGACAGAGATCGCGTCTTGTGATTTTCTGGTCGGCGATGGGCGCTGATGATTCTCTTCCCGACGATGTGACCACGCTGCAGGCGATGATGCGCGGCGAGCGAGCGGCCCGTTTGGCCGCCCGGAAGCCGAGGCCCAGTCCGGGACATTGCTGATCGAGAAGCTCAAGCTCACGATCAAGAAGCTGCGGCACGAGCAGTTCGGACTATCCTCCGAGCGAGGCGCATTGCCGGACCAGCTCGAGCTACAGCTCGCCGACGGCGACCTCAAATCGGAATGGTGGCGAGATCATCTCGGAATGCTGGGCGACATTGAGCGGAATCCACGGTTGACCCCTGGCCGCCGCGAGAGTTCACCCGGGATCGGGTGGAAAGCGATCCAGTTTTTGCTAGCACAGGGCTTAGAGCCTCGATGAGGTGCAATGCGTTTTCGAGATATGCGCGCTGGCGTCCACGTGAGACGCTATGGACTGAACTGGCCTGCAGCTGCACCGGCCCGATGCTCGGACCTGCTCAACTTACTCCCGAGCCGCATCCAGTCCTACCATCACCCAAATCATTCGATATGCCTCGCAAACAGTGTTCGGGGATCCTTCTCCACGCCGAGCCGGAAAGTGATTCTATCTTCTCAACGAAGGAGAAAAAGGCGGCCGCTGGCTCGGACGCTTCCATCCGGGTTATGCGTTCAGTCGTCCATAGTCACGCATAATCTCCCTCATAGAGTCGTGTTCGATGGCCGCAACAAGCCTGTTCTCGCGTCCGACCATCGACTCGGCCGCAATCATCGCGTTGAGTATCGCTTCCTCCACGGCCCGAGCCGTGGCTTCGAACAGCGTGTCGAGCCTATTGTTCGGCAGGAAAGCGAGATCACCGATGGCGGGTGAGACCGCCGACTCACTCAGCGTTAGGTTTGCCGTGGAGAAGGCAAGGCACAGGTCACCGGAGCCGTCTCCGACCGGAGTGCCAGTGCGGCCGATGCCGATGCCGGCCCGCCGGGCGAGCCGCTCCAACTGGGTGGGCATCAAAGGCGCATCGGTTGCCACTACGGCGATGATCGAACCGTGCTCACCGGACCATAGCCGGTTCGAGGTGAGATGTTCTCCCACGGGTACGCCAAGGATTTTCAACAGAGGTCGAACGCCAAAATTTGCTTGTACGATACACCCGACGGTGTAGCTCGAACCGAACAGTTCCACGACGCGGGACGACGTACCTGTGCCTCCCTTGAATTCGAAGCAGATCATTCCAGTGCCGCCGCCAATATTACCCTCGGCCAAGGGGCCGCGGGAAGCGCTATCGAGAGCCTCCATTACATGCGCCGGCGTAACATGGAAGGCGTCCATGTCGTTGAGGTAGGCATCGCATGTTTCGCCAACCACGGGCAGCATGAACTTATAGGGACCAACGCCGGTTGCCGGCTTCTCGATCATCCATTGCAGAATTGACTGATGAACGGTTCCTAGACTGTGGGTATTAGTGATGCCAATTGGTCCGGTAAAATAGCCAGCCTCCCTAATCCAGTGGGTTCCGGTCATTTCACCGTTTCCATTAAGTGAATGAAATCCAGCCCAGACCGGCGCTCGCAGAGGGCCACTGCGTCCTCTTGGAAGGACGGCGGTGACACCAGTGCGCGCCAGTCCTTTACCCGAATCCCGTGAATCACTGATCACTGTCGAGTATCCTACCTCCACACCGGCAACATCTGTTATGGCGTTGAAGGGGCCGGTTTTTCCGGAGAACGGTAATCCTAGATCGCGCGCCCGCGGTTTCACTGCTCTCGATGCCAAGCACTGACTAGTTTTCATTCGTGTCCTCGTCTTCGTCTGTTCGGTTGCCCTTCCCGTCACAGCGGGTTGGTGGGTGAATTTGGCTGTTGCAAAAGCGCTAGACGGTTGAGCAGATATTCGTCATGGCAAATCTGCGCTAGCAGCGCGGCAGTTGACAGTTTCAGACCGCCCCTGCTCTGACGTTTGGTCGCCGATTGCTCCAAGGCCTGGCTTCCTCCAGATCGCGTCCAACTCGCACCAACGTGGCCTCGTCGCCAAGCCGGCCGACGATTTGGATGCCAATTGGCAGCCCACTGGCACTTTGCGCGAGGGGAAGGGAAAGCGATGGATGACCCGTGACATTGAAGATGCCCAGGTACGGATAAAGCGTGTCAATCGCCTCTACGAACTGCTCCACGGAGAGGGTCGGGCTCGTCGGGCAATATATGCTATCGTGTGGGAGTGCGACGGTTGGCATTGTGGGAGTCAGCAGAATATCAAAGGAATGGATTGCTTCGCCCACGCGAGATCGAAAACTCCGTATTGCTTCTACTACGTCCCCTACCTGAGAGTTGCGGCCTAGTTCATGAATTCTGAGGTTCAAGGGCTCCAAAGTGTCAGCATTGATTTGCCGTCCGATGGCCCGCGCCGCGGTCTCAAGTGAATTCGCGCTGAGTTTCCGCTTGGTATCGAATATTCTGAAGTACTCATCGGACTCATACGGCGGCTGCATGTCCGTGACTTCATGCCCCATTTCGTCTAGGAGCGCAGCCGTTGCCTCGACTGCCTGGCGGATCTCCGGCTCAACGACGGCTGCGCCCCATTTGATCGTGGCGACTCCAACCCTCAGCCTTCCAGTAGGCCGCGAGAGTTCCTCGGTATAGCAGCGGCTTGGCTGGACGATGATAAAAGGGTCGCCGGGATGTGGGCCCGAAAAAACGTCCAGCGCCGCGGCCATGTCACGCACCGTCCGACAAAGAATAAACTCGCGGAGAAGACCAAACGATACATCCTGGCGGTTTGGGCCACCAGAAATTCGCCCGCGTGATGGGTTCAGCCCGACAAGGCCGCACCAAGAAGCCGGAATCCGAATTGATCCACCGCCATCGCTACCATGAGCAATAGGTGTAATGCCGGCGGCCACCGCTGCAGCAGATCCTGAAGATGAGCCGCCTGCGGAGCGTTCTACACTCCATGGATTGTAGGTGATGCCATTAGCGATAGATTCACTCATTCCAGATGTACCAAACTCTGGCAGTGTCGTTCTCCCGACTGTGCGAAGCCCTGCTTCTCGTGCGCGACGGAAGAAATAGCTTTCAATCTGCGGACGGCAGCCCTTGAACAGCCGGCTCCCGCATTCCTGGAGGCGTCCAGCTTCCGTGGCCCCTATATCCTTGCGAAGGAAGGGTACGCCATGAAAGAGGCCTCCTTGAGCAGCGGTCACATCCTCAGCGTCTTCATAGAACTCAATGATAGCATTGATGCCGGGATTGACCTCGTCGTGCGCCTGACGTGCTAAGCGTATCAACTCAACGGGCGTCACTTCGCCTGCTCTCACGAGAGAGGCTAATCCGGTGGCATCGTAATCGGCATACTCGCTTAATCTCATTTGATGGTGCCTTACTCGGCTAACTGTTTCAGATGGATGGTCTGCTTGGCGCCCGCGAGGGCGACCTAGGTCTGGTCTGGACGACTTTGCTTCCGGTTCACCTCCGTTGACGGCACTCCAGGGCTTCCGTTCGGATGCGACAACAGATGACCTGACTGAGTGCGCTTAAGCGGCTCGATCTGATGTTCAGAAAACACGAGCTTACGTTTGCCTTGATTTTGAAAGAGGCACTCTGCGCTTGGATTGATGACCGCCGGAAGCATCCCGGAAACCCGACCCGCGAAGTAAGGGCCCCTGAGGTCCGGGACGGCGGTAAGAAGCGCTCCGGTATAACGATGGTGTGGCTCTTGGAACATGCGCCTAGATTGCCGAACTTCGATAAATCGAGGTAGCCCCCCGCAATTCTAGTTGGTGTTGCGCGCCCTTTTGTCCGATCATTTAGCAATTGACGCATAAAGACTGCATCATCCCGCGCTGAGCGTCTGTTCCTATGCATAGGGCAACTGTGCCCGGTGGTGCAGAATGCCTGCCGAACGGTTGGACTGTGACTAGGATGGTGTTGCGCTAGTCTACCAGACATATTGACATCGAACCGCTGGCCCTCGGGTTGCCAACTATGGAAGTACCGCTTGTTGGAAACTTCCTCGATGAAGTGGGGAGACTATTTTCTGGCGTTCGCCGTGTCCCTCCTCCCGTGCATCATAACTCTCATTCAGCGCCCCCAGACCCGCAGACCACTATCCTGCGGAGATATTCACGAGCCGCGATTGGTCATTTTGAACTCCAACTAAACAGTCGAGCTAGCTGATAGTTGACGCCCTAAGCTGAGAACCGTGAGATAGGCCTTCATTTTGCGAGCCAGCACGCGGCGATGTGCTGCGGTCCCACTTCGATGGCCGGCGGCTCCTCTTGACGGCATCGATCGATAGCCATTGGGCAACGAGGGTGGAAACGACACCCATTCGGTACGCGAGCGGCACTAGGGACATCGCCGTGTAACGAGAGCAGCTCAAGATGATGGGCCCCGGGACGCAACTTTGGCGTGGCATTGCTCAGTGCGACCGTATATGGATGGCGGGGGCTGAACGTGATCTCGTCGGCGCTGCCAATCTCGACCAACCGCCCAAGATAGAGGACCGCAATCCGGTCAGCGAGTAACCAAGCGAGCGGCAGGTCGTGGGTGATGAACAACAGTGCCGTATTGTGCCGCTGGCGCAGGTCGACGAGAACTTGGAGAATCTGCGCGCGGATCGAGACATCGAGCATCGAGACCGGTTCGTCTGCAACGATGAGATCGGGCTTAACGGCGAGCGCCCCGGCGATGACGACCCGCTGGCGCTGGCCGCCGGACAGCTCGTTTGGGAAGCGAGCGAAGAAATCACGGGGTGGATTGAGGCCGGCGGATGCGAGAGCTTCGTTCACTCGTTCTGTCAGTTGTTTTGTATTCCCGACCAATCGCAGTGATCGCAACGGTTCCGCCACGATATCGAAGACGGTGTGTCGCGGATTGAGCGCCTGATAGGCGTCCTGGAAAATCATCTGCACTCGATTCCGGTAGGGACGCAACGCGGAGAAGCCCTGCTCAGAGGTCATGTCGCGGTTCTCGAACAGCAACCTGCCGCCTGTCGGCTGCACAAGCTTTGTGATAACCCGGCCCACCGTCGTCTTGCCGCTTCCTGATTCTCCGACCAAGGCCACAATCTCGCCGCGTCCGATGGTGAGGTCAATCCCGTCCACCGCGCGCACAACGCCAGCGGATCGACCCAAGACATGGTCTAACAGTGAGCCATGGATCGGGAAATGAACCTGCAGGTTCTCCAAACGCAAAATGTTGGCGGCGTCAGCCATGAGCGTGCACCTTGTCCTGTTGCTTCAAGGGCCGATGGAGGTGACAGGCGACGCGGCCCTGCCCAAACTCATTGAGACTGGGGACCTCGGTCTCACAAATTGCCATTGCGGACGGACACCGTGGATGGAAGGCGCAGCCAGACGGCCGGTTCATTAGATTGGGGGGATCGCCCGGAATAGGTCGAATCATACGTTTGCCGTTCGCTGGATCAGGGATCGATTCGATCAGAAGTTGGGTGTAGGGGTGTTTGGGCTTGGCGAAGATTTCGGCTACAGCGTCATCCTCAACAATACGGCCGGCATACATGATCATCACGCGATCACAGGATTCAGCGACGACAGACAAGTCGTGGGTGATCAAAATAAGGGCAAGGTTGAGCTTCGCTCGCAACTCCCCTAGCAGCTTCAGAATTTGAGCCTGTGTGATGACATCGAGCGCCGTGGTCGGCTCGTCGCCGATGACGATCGAGGGGTGACATGCGAGTGCCATCGCGACCATCACCCTTTGACGCATACCTCCCGACAGTTGGTGGGGATAGGCGACACCGCGATCGGCGGGAATGCCGACTAACTCCAGCAACTCTCTTGCCCGTGCAGTCGCCTCGCCACGCGACAGGCCGAGTTTCAGCATGCATGGCTCAGCGATCTGTTTGATGATGCGGTGAACAGGATTGAGAGCATTCATCGCGCCCTGGAAGACCACGGCCGTTTCGTTCCAGCGATGTGGACGCATGGCCGGATCGTCGTCAATCGGCAGCCGCTTTCCGCGATAACGTATCTCACCACGACAGACGCGCGCGCTTGGCGACAAGAGACCCGCTATCGCCATAGCGGTCGTGGTCTTACCGCAGCCCGATTCACCCACAAGGGCAATGGCCTCTCCTACTCGGAGCGTAAAGCTTACGTTCTCGATCGCACGGGATGGAACGCCCCTGAGCTGGTAGTCGACAGAGAGCCCGTCCGCTTCAAGAAGCAACGTCTTTTCTGGGGCGACGAATGTCATGGAATTACCCTCCGCCGCGGGTTAAACGTGTCGTCGAGAGCATTTCCGATCAGGACGAAGCTGAGCGAAACCGCCAGTACGCACACCCCTGGGGAGCCGAGGTACCACCAGGCTCCTGTGCTGGCGGCACCAGCGCGCTGCGCGAGCGAAAGCAAGGTACCCCACGATGGCTGCAAAGGGTCACCGAGCCCGAGGAATGAGAGAGCGGTCTCGGTATAGATCGCGCCGGCCACAACCAGAGCTCCATTGGCTGCGACCTGCGGCACGAGGTTCGGCAGAAGATGTCGCACCATGATATTGAGATGGCTAGTACCAACAACCTTGGCGCGCTCCACGAATTGGCGTTCTCGCAGTGAGAGTGTTTGGCTTCGAACGATGCGCGCAACAAAAGCCCAGCTGGTCAAGCCGATGACCAGAATGATCACCAAAAGAGAAGGACGGAAACCGAGAATAACGCCAC
This sequence comes from Bradyrhizobium ganzhouense, assembly GCF_049949285.1. Taxonomy (NCBI): domain Bacteria; kingdom Pseudomonadati; phylum Pseudomonadota; class Alphaproteobacteria; order Hyphomicrobiales; family Nitrobacteraceae; genus Bradyrhizobium; species Bradyrhizobium ganzhouense. The sequence continues at coordinate 1,757,816 of NZ_CP181318.1, read as the reverse complement.
GACGCCCAATCGCTTCCAGAACCACGGGCGTAATGACAAGAGCCAGAACGAAGGACGGAACGACAAAGAAAAAATCTGTCAAACGCATCAGCCAAGCGTCGACCGTCCCACCATAGTAGCCTGACATTATTCCAATCGTGGTTCCGACGATGAGGCTTATCACGGTCGCCAGCAGCGCGATCGTGAGCGAGACTCGGGCACCATGGGCCACTAGATTCAGCACATCCCGACCGACTTCGTCTGTCCCCAGCAAATGTGAACCTTGGGGCGGAGCAAGGAAATCACCAGTTGCGCTCGCTGCGGTCTCGAGCGGCCCCACGATAGCGTCTGGTGCCGCTGCCACGATCAGGAAACATGCCAGACCCAACAAACCGAGTTGAGCTCCGGCGTGACCAAGAAATTGGCGCAGGAAGCCCTTGATCGCTTGCGTTCGTAGACGCAACGGAGACGCAATAGTAGATTCGCTCATTACCGGACTCGCGGATCGAGAAGGCTGTAGGCCAGATCGGCGACGAGGTTTGCTACAACGACCGACGCGCCAAGCAACAGGAAGATGCCTTGAAGGACTGGGTAGTCCCGCGCGTTGAGAGCTTCGACCGTCAGGCTGCCGACGCCCGGCCAACCGAACACTGCTTCAATGGTGACGGCACCCGCCACCACGTAGCCGAGGTTAAGCGTGACCAGGGTCACCACCGGCAGCATCGCGTTGCGGAATGCGTGGCGCATGAGCATCTGCCGTTCGGTCAATCCCTTGGCCCGGGCGGTGACCATATAATCTTCGGTTATGACGTCGCTCATCGCGGCGCGTGCCACGAGTACGTATTGCCCGATAAGGACCAGTGCGAGCGTGGAGGTCGGAAGCACGAGATGCCGGATGCGGTCGGTGAGCCATTCAAAGTAGCTCACAGACGCGAGCGATGGCGAATATGCACCATAGCCAGGAAACCAGCCTAATCCCGTGCTGAATACGACCACCAGGACCATACCGAGCCAGAACGGAGGAGTGGAATACAGCGCCAGAGAGGTGGCTGTGGCTACATGATCTATGGCACTTCCCCGCCGCCAACCGGCATAGATGCCGAGCATCACTCCAGAACCGATCGCGATAAACTGGCCCAGCCCCACGAGCACTATGGTGGCAGGCAACCGTTCAACGATCACGTCAGAGACAGGAGCGCCCTGGAACTTAAAGCTGTAACCCAAGTCCCCCCGGACTGTTGTTGATAGATAACTTAAGAGCTGATCCGGGATCAGCGGCCGATCAAGGCCCCAGCGCTGGCGTTGCGCTTCGATCTGCTCGGTGGTTGCGCCGTCGCGCGCCCCCGCAAGCAACATGCTCGTGGGGTCACCCGGGATTATCCTAAACAATATGAAGTTCAGGATCGTCACCATTAGAATCGTCACTGCCGCTCTACTGAGAATGCGCCAGATGCGTCGGCTTGTCCGGCTTCCCGGCACATGGAGAGCCATCTTACATCGGCCTTAGACGGTCGAGCGGGAAATAGCCGTACATTGACAGCATGTTTTTAGTCCCCCAGCCTTCGAAACAATCCTTGCGATGGGCTTCGAAGACGAAAGGATAACACAGGATGATATAAGGTGCTTCGGTGTAGAGAAGGCGTACCGCCCGATCGACCAGACCCTGCCTCTTCTTCAGCTCCACTGTCAGATTGATATCCGAAAGGAGAGCGTCAAATTCCTGGTTCGACCAGTACGATTTGTTTGAACTACCGATTTGCGCGCCGCTGGCAAACTGGAGCTGAGCCAGCGGCCTCACGGACGGCCAGCTGTTAGCAACAAGAAGGTCCCATCCTCCGCCACCCTTCGCTGGCGCCGCCGTACGAGAGTCGAGCAATCCGGAATCGAGCTGAGTTACGGATACGGGAATCCCAATTTGCGCCAGCCAAGCGGCGATAAGCTGCACAGCCGCGATCGGTATCTCGAGGTTACCCGAGAAATTCCCGGTAATCAGCTCAAGCTGAAAACTCTTGCCGTCCTTGTCCTCTCGGACGCCATCACCGTTCATGTCTCGATAGCCAGCGGCATCAAGCATCCTGCCTGCCTCGGCAAGATCGAAGCGGCGTTGGATGCCGCCGAGGTCCGAGTAGTAGTCGACGGCTAACGGTGCAATCGCCCCCGCACCAGAATCTGCGTGCCCGCGGAAGGCTCGATTGACGATAGCCCTTACGTCGATCGCGTAGCCGATCGCATTACGAAACGCCGGATCCTGCAGAGCCTTGGTGCTTCCTGCACCCTTCCCCGAGAGCGTGTTGAAGGCCAGATAGTTGCGCTGCCAAGTGGGCGCTTCGCCAACCTTGATACCGGGATCTTTTGAGAGGTCCACCCACTGGGCAGCCGTCAAGTTCATGCCATAGTCGAGGCTGCCGCTCTTCAGCCCTTGAGCGACGGAATCGGCAGTATTGAAGAAGCTGAAAATCATACCCGCTGTTGCCGGTCGGCCCGCGCGGAAGTAGGGATTGGGCGTTAGACGGGCAAATTGACCCTGCTGGAACTCCGAAACAATCATAGGCCCAGTTCCCACTAGCGGCGGAGCATTGCGGAAAGTGCTACGCGCTTCACCGTAGCTGACACCCTTCCAAACGTGCTCGGGAACGATCAGGGCCGAGCGTTCGAGCGGCCAGCGAGTTGGGACCCTGGTCACGATTTGCAACGTCTCATCATCGAGGGCCTTGACGGACTTTACGACTTCAAAGCCGCTAGTGTTGTTATAGCCCGCGTCCAGTTCGTCCGGGGTACCAATAGAATCACGTAGATAGTTGTAGGTGAATGCCGCATCTCTCGCCGTTGCAGGTTGGCCGTCCGACCACTTCATCCCGGGCCAGATCTTAAAGTTCCATGTGACGCCGTCGTCGGCAACCGACCACTCCTTGGCGAACCCCTTACGATCAGGATACTCGATAGCTTCGGGACTAACGAGCCAGTCGTAGGTGTAGACAAGCGGGTAGAATGCAGTCCAACTAGCGAACGGATTTAGCGAGCGGGGGGCAGCGATTCCTCCAAGGCGCACAATGCGATCGCCACACGAAGACGCAATCGCGCTCGAATTCACTACCCATGGCGCTGCAGAGCCTGCTAGCAGCACCATCATTACTTCACGGCGACTATAAGACGAATAATTTGTGATGCCCTGCTTTGACGTCATCCCGGTCCCCTCCATGCCATCCGACTTGGCGGGCACTCCTAACTTCTAGTTGACGTCCCGCGCGCCTTTGTTGCAATCAAATGGCCATTGACGCAGAATATCTGCATTCTCTTCTCTCGAACGTCCGTTTCCTGCATTTGAGATGATCGGGCGTGGCGTGCGTCCCTGAAGCCCTGCTGTGATCAGTCGTGTCACGACAACCGCCTTCACCTAACCAGCTCACTCGAATATCAGGGACGAAGCTCAAAGCCGACTTGAGGAGAAAGAGACCGTCCGGCCGCCACTTGTGCAGCGAGGTTAGCTTGGCTCAAAGCCGGATCTCACTGCCTTCACTGAAGCCAGTATGAAGCGACGAACTTCACGAACTCCCCGCGTCTCGTGCGTGTCAGGATGGGAGGTGAGCCAATAGCTTCGTGCGAACCGAACGTCGGGGAGCAGTCGCTGCAGCTCCGGATACCGCTGGGCAACGAAATCGTGCAAAATGCCAATCCCGCAGCCGCTTCGCACGGCCTCCATCTGAGCAACCACGCTTCCGCACTCATATCGGCGCCACGTCATCCTGCCAAGAACCGAGGCGTAGTCCAGCGCTCGGCTATAGACGTAGTCCTCTACATGCGTGACGAACAGCCGCCCCGCCAGGTCGCTTTGGGTTTTTATCGGGCCTTCGCGCGACAAATAGCGCTCCGCCGCGTAGACGTTAAGTGTATAGTCGGTCAATTTCGACATTACCAACCGGCCTTGCTTCGGCCGATCCAGGGTAATCGCGATATCAGCCTCCCGACGAGACAATGAAAAGGTGCGAGGCAGCGGCACAAGTTGAATGATGAGGTCTGGATGATTGGCGGCCAAGGCTCCCAAACGTTCGGCTAGAAAATAATTACCTAATCCGTCCGGCGCTCCCACGCGCACCGTGCCACTAACCGCTTCGCCGGCACAACTTATACTGGCGGCGGCCTTAAGAAATTCGCTCTCAGCGCGTTCTGCCGCCACAGCCAGGGCTTCGCCTGCCGATGTGAGCCTGGAGCCTGAGGTATGACGCTCGAGCAACCGCACGCCGAGATCCCGTTCCAATGCGGTGAGCTGACGAGAGACGGTCGCATGATTGATGCGTAAATGTTTCGCGGCCTTCAAGATCTTCCCGGTGCGCGCGACTTCCAGGAATATTCGAATCTGGTCCCAATTCATCGACTACACTTTCTGTGCAACCAACCTACAGTTCTAACCCGGACCAACGTCGATCGTATTGCCGAGCGGCAGCAGCAGGAAATCACGGTCCTTGAAGAATGCCAGGAGCTTCGAACCGATATTAGCTAGATAGCCGGCGTCGTCCGCCTTTATAACGAGCGCGCTGTGATCGTCCCGCAGCGACGGACGTTTGCAACGGGCTTGTCAGCGCGGAATGGCCGGATGGCTTCAGCACCTGACCGTGACTGTGCGATGCATCGTCATAGCCAAACCCGGGGGGCATCCGCTCGATCGTAATTCCGGCCGCGTCCAGTGAGATCTTCCTTCGTCTGCCTGTGGCGGGGCGTGTTCAAGTCGGTGTTGCCCATCGCACCAGTCATTACCGCTCTTTGTGAGGTGTGATTTCATGCGCCGGTTTTCGCCTGCGCGCGAAACACGCGCTCGCCAAGAGCGCCGCCGCTCCACAGTAATATTCGATCAGACACCGTTCTAGTCTGACGTGGGGTGCCTACAATAGGAGCGAGGCGACACGCATCGCAATCCGGTGCACTCCTGCCGTTATTGATAATTCAGTAGGTCGAGAATGTATCTGACGGTGAGCTTCGTCGTTGGGACGATAATGTCGTCCGAGGCCCCGAATGTCGGCGTATGCACAAAAGATTCATTGCCGGGCGCTCGGCTTCCGAACCAAAAATAGATCGATGGAACACACGCTGCGTAGAAGCCGAAGTCGTCGCTGCCGGCTACTGGCCTCCTGTCGTTGAATATAGCCTCGCGGCCAACAGTATCTTGGACAAGCTGCCGGAACCGCCTCACCATCTCGGCGTCATTGAACACAGCGGGCTCGCCCGGGCGAATAACGCATTCGGCATGGCCGCGATGCATGGCAGCGACGCCTTCGGCCACTTCGCGGACGCGCTGGGACAGCAGCGCCCTGCGTTCCGAGCTCGCTGTCCTAATAGTCCCCTTCATGACAACAGACGGGCAAATAATGTTTGTCGCTGCGCCGCCATGAATAGTGCCGATCGTGACGACCGCGCCGTCGTCGACCGGAATTTCGCGCGAGACCACCTTTTGCACCTCGTTTACGAAGGCGGCGGCGATTGTGATAGCATCTATGCCGTTATGCGGCGAGGCACCATGCGCCATCTTGCCAGTGATGGTGATATCGAACTGGTCGGCGGATTTGGTTACTGCGCCCTCCTGTGCGGCGAACATGCCGGCAGGAATTCCGGGACTGACGTGGAAGCCGACCGCACAATGAATGCCGTCTAGCAGGTTTTTCTCTTGAACCGTACGCCCACCCATGGGCTCCGCCTCCTCGGCCGGCTGGAAGAAGACGCGGACTTTGCCCGCGAAGTCGTCCCGCAGTCGGTGCAAGGCGAGTGCGGTTCCGAGCGCGATAGAACCGTGTATGTCGTGACCGCAGGCATGCATGACGCCGTTGACCTGCGAACAATAAGGCAGATCCTCGCGCGCCTCTTGGATCGGCAGCGCATCGATGTCACCGCGGACCGCGACCGATCGCTTTGGGCCAGAAGCGTTGCCTTCGATGTCGACGTAGAGACCAGTATTGTGAAATGTCTTGGGGGCGTTAAGGCCGAAGCGCTGCAGTGTAGCGTAGATCCGCTGCTGTGTTACCCATTCCGCATTGGATAGCTCAGGTTCACGATGCATGGCGTGACGTAGCTCGATCACCGCATCACTCTCGGCATCTGAGAGAAGGTCGTTACTGCGAATGCTCATTTATCGGCCCCTTCCCCGCCATCTCGACGGGGCCATTACTCATCTGTGGACGCCCCGCGAGATGCAAGCGATTTTTGAAGACGATCGGCACGTAGTCGGATGCTGCCATCTGTCCGGCCTCTGATGGTGCAGCGATGAAGCCGCGGGCCCGTATGGGAGTTCGCAGACCGGAACCAAATCATAAAAGGGGGCTCTGGGCACGATGAGTACGCCTGGTTCTTCCGGCCTCGTCTCGCCGACTGTTGCGCCATACTCTCCTTCGACCGACTACACCTCCGACGACCTCAGGTCCGCCAGGATCACGCCTTGGCTGCGACCGGAGCCCTGTAATTCTCGTGCTTGATAAGTAGCGCCCAGACGATCCGCGCCATCTTGTTGGCGAGGGCGACCGTTACCAGCATGCGTGGTTTGCGAGCCAGCATCTGTTCGAGCCACGAACCCCTCGGCGCACCGCGTTTGCTCGCCTGTTGCACAACCGCGCTGCTGCCGATGATGAGGAGGCGCCTAAGCGTGCGTTCGCCCATCTTGGATGTCGCACCGAGCTTCTGCTTGCCGCCTGTCGATCTTTGAAGAGGCGTGAGACCGAGCCATGCCGCGAAGTCACGGCCTTTGGAAAAGGTCTCGGCCGGCGGTGCTAGAGCGGCGATCGCGGTGGCGGAGATTGGGCCAATGCCAGGAATGGTCATCAGCCTGCGCGATACCTCGTCTTCGCGAGCGCGCCGAGCGATCTCTTGGTCGAGATATGCGATCTTGCCATTCAACTCGGCGAGCAGGTCTAGCGTCACTCGTAACATGGGGCGGGCCGCTTCGGGAAGCGAACTGGCCATAGCTTCTTCTTCGATGTGGTCGGTAAGTTTCGCCACATGTGATGGCCCCTTGGGCGCGATCCAACCATACTCCGTGAGGTGTCCTCGGATCGCGTTGATGAGCTGGGTTCGTTGCCGCACTAACAGGTCACGGGTTCGAAATACCAAGCCCGCAGCTTGTTGCTCCTCGCTCTTTACGGCAACGAACCGCATGCTCGGCCGCTGCGCGGCTTCGCAGATCGCCTCAGCATCAATCGCGTCGTTCTTTTGTCGCTTCACAAATGGCTTTACATACGCGGGAGGGATCAGCCGAACGCTATGGCCAAGCTGCGCGAGCTGCCGAGCCCAGTGATGAGCTCCTCCACATGCCTCCAAGGCTACTGTGCAGATCGGCTGAGCCGCGAAGAAATCCAGCAACTTTCCCCGGCTGATCCGTTTGCTGAATAAAGTCCGTCCTTTCCCATCCGCGCCATGATCGTGGAAAACATGCTTGGCGATATCCAGACCGATAATGCTAACCTCTGCCACGGACGCCTCCCTTAAGTGGTGCTAAACACCTCCACTTTGGCACATCGATGCCGTCGGCGGGGCGTCCACCCCATCATAAGTAATGCTATCACCGTCTTGAAAGCGAAAATCGGCAAAGTTTTTGGTATAGCGCGCTGACATTCAGCCGAGTTTTACGGTTTGGCGCAGGACTTCCTCGCGGATTGGGCGGAAGACCGCAATGCATACAAGCAGCCTCATGGCCGTCATATTCTCTGCGGTCGGACGTGCAGACGCTCCATCCCCGGTCCGCTGCCGGTCAGTCTACCCCGATAATAAATTGGTTCTCCGTTCAAAATTAACACGGCGCGTACCGCGGATCGCGAATACCTCGTACTTTAACGCGTGCCGATCATCACCAGCGTCGACGATTGCCAGCTTCAAATTGTTGTGGGCCGACCATCGTCTACGTCAGAGCGCCAATATCCACGTCGTGGTGAATTGAGCGTGGATCCCTAGAGGCGGCCACTTTTCAGACGGCTCCCGCCCGCTGAGCTAAGCAGCAGGATCTACTATAGCGCGCGCAGCGCTTGGTCTCGGTCACCGCCATTGTGTTTTCCGATTAACTCGCAGCGAACAGGGCACGAAAGCGGGAACATCCGAGACGTTCGTCTTACGGTTCAAAAATAGATGGCTCAGCGGAATGCGGTTTTGGACAAGCCCACTATGCCGAAGGCCCCAGCCGGCTCACCTCTCCAACGCGCGCTCGGTGCTGACGAATCGAAAGGCCCCCGGCGGGCATGCCGGAGGCCTTCTTGGAGGTTGAACTAGGTTTTTAGAACTGCAGGGGTTCTCCTTCTTAGAGGCAAGAGATCTACCAAGTGCGCTGGGCGCGGAGCAGCAGCGCGATACTGTTCTGGTCCTTCAACTCGTAGGAAGCCGCTGGCTTGGCGATGCCTGCCTGCACAGGCAGAGCCACGGTGCTTCCGCTCGCATACTTCTGGTCGAGCATGCCGTAAGCAAGGTCGGCCGAGAAGGTCAGGTTCTTGACGGGCGTCCAGCGTGTGGCGACACCGACGACGGCATAGTTGAAGTCGGGATTGCAGCCTGCGACGCCACTAGACAATGCAAGCGTTCCGACGACTGCCCCGCAAATGTAGCTTTTGGCCGTGCCGTTGTATCTCACAGCAGCCCATGCACCGTAGACGGAGCTGCTCCAATATGGATTCCAGTTGTGGTTATATGCGCCGTTGAATCCATAGGTGGTCGTCAACTCTTGGCCAGTGCCAGCGACGAAGACGGAGTCAGACACACCAGCAAGACCGACACTCTGGTAAGAGCCCGGCAGGCCGCTGCCACCATACATCGCGTAAGTGTAGGATGTATATGGCTGGAAGTTGTAACCGCTTGCACCGTTCGTATACACGCCCTGGATGTTGATCGAATCGCCCGCGCCAGTCGGGAGATTCTTGATCGACAATGCCAACTGTCCAGCCCAGCCCCACTTGTCGCCCGGGTGACCGGTCGTTTCGTCAACGCCATAGTACGCAGCGTGATTGTCATGCGCCGCAACCGATGCCTGGAAAAGGCCCCACGCCTGATCGACTCGAAGCATCGCGACGAGGTCAGGCGCTCGTGAACCGCCGATGTTATTGGTACCGTACGTCCCCGTAGCGAGACCTGCGGCGGTTGCGCCGCTCACGTTCCAGATGTTGGTTGTATCACGCACCACCTGGTCCTCAACCGAGAAACTGGCCGAGATACCCTGGCCAAAATCGGCGGTATAGGCGAATTGGTTCACTGCATCCCACCCGCCGCCGCCCGGCAGAGCATCAAAACCGCTCCCGGGATAATTGGCCCAAGGTGAGGAAAACTGCGACTGCGCCTTACCCAGGGTAAACCCAGCGAACTGAATGAAAGCATAATAGATACCGAGTGAACCACCCGTGATCGAGCCGGAGCCGCTCGTCCCGACCGCATTTCCGTTGTAGGCCGTTGCGCCATTCACGGCAGTGCTTCCGGCACCTCCGTAGCCACCCGCAGTCCAGGTAAAGGCCAGGTCGGCAAAGGTACGAACCACGCCATACTCGGTCGCCGTGCGGGTATCAATGTTGAGATCTGCACGGGAACGAGAGGTGTAGTAGTTGCTGAGGCGATCGTGCGCGCCACCCAGCCCGGAAACAGGAACGTTCCAGATGCCATTGCTACCCAACACCGCTTCGGTGCGGACGTAACCACCGAGCTTAATGCAAGTATCCGAGCCGGGGATGTAGTAGAAGCCAGCGCCATAAAGCGAACAGACCTTGACGTACTCGACTGCCTTCGCCTTCACAGGAAGATCGGCTGCCTGGGCCCCCGCGGTCAAAAAGACCGCTGCTGATCCGAGGATAAGCCTGTTCGTGATTTTCATGAATGAACCTCCAAGTTGGAAACGTCGTTTCCGTCCTTCTCAAAAGATCCGCTGTGCTAGCCTCAGCCCTTGGGCGGGTGCTTGACGGAACGACTTCGAGGCGCCCCCTCGCTGTCAGGCTCGATATCTAATTGGTGAAATCAATTGCATCAATTAATTATTTTTATGAATCGATACTTTGACCAGACGTGTCGCAATTCGGCAACACGCTGAACGCCTCGATGTTTTTTGCTCGCGCTCGCAGCAAAGACAAAAAAGAACCCCCGAGGGGCATCCCGGGGGTTCTTCTTGGGGGTTAACATGACCGTCAGGGGTGAGAGTGAGACCCGCGATCTGGAGATTAGTATCTATAATCAATTGTATAAGTCAATTACATTCTTACATGGCCCCTATGCCTTTCGAAGCGTCTCGTTAGTGGGTGTGAGATGATAATTGTCCTCGGCAATCATCGTGCGCCCTGTCGGGCACCAAGTTTGGCGGAAAGACCAATATGGCCCAAGACGACAAACTCGATAGAGCCGCCAGGGACTTCGTCTGGAACATTGTCGAGATTCACTCCCAATTTGAAGAAATCCACAAAAGCTGGGCTCAGATGTTAGGAGTAACCGAACCTCAGTGGTTGATCCTATTAGCGGTCGACGAACTCGACGACGGTCGTGGCGTCTCGGGAATAGCGATTGCTAATAAACTCAGAATCCATCCGGCTTTCGTCACAAACCAAACGAAGAAATTGGAGACCATCGAGTTTCTGGCCCGCGAGCCATCGCCTGATGACGCAAGGTTCGTCCAGATGTCGTTAACTCAAAAGGCGCGCGCAGAAATTGCGAAACTCTCAAACAAACGAGAAGCCCTCAACTCGACAATGTTTGACGGGCTGGATGAGGCCTCACTCGACTATCTGAACTTACGACTAAAGCTGATTGCAAAGAATAGCCGGCTGGCATCCCAAAAACTAAGCATAGGCGTATTGTAGATAGCAATCGAAGGATTCGAACTTCACGGAAACGCATACCGAATTGGCGGCATGATCGCGCCGCAAGTCGCGATTTCTAGGCGCAGGGTAAGATCGCCTATAGCGATCGAGTAGACTTCGATGGGCAGCTGCGCGGGTACGGCAACAGCTAGAGCATGTTCCGATCCGGCGGAATCGGAGGGATTCCCTTCGGGGGCAAAGGCCGAGCACCGCATGGACCGGAATTATCTCAAGGGTCGCATCGGGGACCGCATCAACGCTATCCTCGCCGCTGCAGGCTACAACTTCGGCCTGCTCCTGCGATGGCTCGCAGCACTCTTGCGTGCCATCATCCGGGCATTCGCCCAAACTGGCCCGGCTCAAAAGGTCGCTTAAATCAGCGCGCGCCCGCGTTCTTCACGGAGGACTGGATAGCCCGATCAGTGCTTTGACGGCCGCCTTGGTGAGCTTGACCCGCTTTTGATGCGGCCGCTCAACGTGCTCGCCTCGCTCGTACGCGGCGTTGCTTGGCTTTCCCCCTTTCTGAAAGGTCATTTCAGCAGTGCATTGTCATCTGACGCATAGCTGCCCCTGATATGCGCTTCGGGGCAAGGGATCGACGAAAAAAATTGTATTGAGACGCATACCTGCGGAGCCGGATGGCAATGCTCGGGCAATAGCTATCGCGGTGACCACTTTGCTAGCTTACGTTCTAGCCAAGTGAAAATGCAATCGTCGGAAGCTACGAAGTTCTCGACGTCTCCCGCGGGGGTCTGGATCATCTGTGGTATGATCAACTCCAGATCAACGCGCCTCGCCGTGCAGTCGGCCTTCAGCTTGATCGCCTCCGGCACACTGATGATGCCGCGCCCGCCGGCGACCACAAGCACTGGACATCTCAATTTTTGCAAGAATTGCGTGCGATACGTGCTAGCCATTTCCTCGTTCGGTCCATCTTTAGTCCTCGTCATCCAGTCGACGCACGCCATACTCCGCGCCCAAATCCAAACACCGGCGTCGCAAACGGCCGCCGCAATGCGGCGATCAGACGCGGCAAAATCCGTCGCGATAGCAGCCGACAATCCTTCACCGTAGATGCCAATTCGAGTAACATCGATCTGTGGTTGATCTGACAGATAATCCAAGCAGCAAGACAATAAAAATTTCGGTTTGCGATTTGAGTAATTTGAGACGTCCTCGTGAGAGACAACGAGAATTGACAACCCCCGACAGATTGCCACGGGCAGGAGCCTTGCGAGCAGCGCAGCTGCTGTTTCGTCTTCCTTGCTGATGCAAATGACTGCCGGTGTGCGGACATCGGAACCACCGGCGGGCAAGTAGTAGGCTGGAAGCTCGAATCGATCGCAGCACAAAAGTTGTAGCCGCTCTATCTTTTGCCCCAGGGATACTCCGAACGTTTGAATGCTGGCCTCGAGTTTCGCGGAAACGTCTCCACTTTGCGGATTGTCTTCGTCGACGAGCCGCCTGGCGACTTCAAAGGCCGTTAGCGCACAAAGAGAAGCCTCATCGGCATCGCCGAAGGCCCCCTTCTTGATATTCAAATCACTACGCAAGCGGTGGGCGTCCCCGATGCTCGTCCACCTTGCGATCCAATATCGTCGACCTACGGATTCACAGATGTCGACGGGTAAATCGGCCAAGAACATCGCAGCGCCTCGCCGTGTGGACGTAAGATCGCCCATCGCGTGAGAACATGCAGCGTGCTCCATCCATGCGCCCCTTGACGTTGATCCGGCCCCCCCGCTCAGGATTCGTCAGCTGATCTAACCGCTCGGGCGGAGATCGTCAGGAGCGTCCTGAGTCCATCGGCAAGACATCGTTGCCAGGCCAAGCTTGTCTGTTGCGCCCGATACTATCTGCCTCAGAAGCCGGAGTTCCCTGATATCGCGCATGGTAAAGCCGAAATTCTGCGCAAAAATGCGAAAACGCGAGACTTTTGAACGACGCGATTCCCAAATGTTCGCGCCCTTCGCGGAGTAACCCGTCGACCTTTCAGACTCGGCGCGCTACCGCGCTCCGGGCATTGGGCGACCATTGTGCATTCGCAGATCTCAGCGGCAAAGTGCCGATTCTCGGCATCGTCTCCAGCCGCTTTTTTGCGACAATGCCGCTTGCCTAGGACGCTGAGACGTCATCATCGCAGACTGGTCCGCCAACATCCGCATAGCCGGATGCTGATTCCGCTCGATGTCGCCCAGCATTCCGAGATGATCTCGCCCAGCATTCCGATTTGAAGTCGCCCACCCATTCCGAGATGAAGTCGCCCACCATTCCGCGATGATGTCGCCCGGGTGACGAGGCCTCTTCTGGCTCCATAGGGTCAACCCTTTCGGCTTTGCGAAGGGGGACCCTGGATGCCGACGGAGAGGCTTGCGATGCGCCATGTGCGCGATGTGATCAGGATGAAGGCGGCTGGGCTGCCGAGCCGCGAGATTGCGCGACGGGTAGGAGCGGCGCCCTCGACGGTGCGGCTGGCGATCCGGCGGTTCGAGGCCGCGGGTCTGACCTGGCCGTTGCCCGACGAGCTCACGGACACGGCCCTGGAACTCCGCCTGTTCGCCAAGACCGGCAATGGCAACCGGCAGGGTCACCGTCGCACCGCCGAGCCCGACTGGGCGGCCGTGCACCGCGAGCTGAAGCGCAAGCACGTGACGCTGTCGATCCTGTGGGAGGAGTACATCGCCACCGAGCCCGGTGGATACCGGTACTCGCGCTTCTGTGAGCTTTACCGCGCCTGGGAGGGCCACCTGTCGGTGACGATGCGTCAGTCGCACACAGCCGGCGACAAATTGTTCGTCGACTACGCGGGCGACGGCGTGCCGGTGGTGGTCGACCGCCTCACCGGCGAGCGCAGAATGGCGCAGATCTTCGTCGCCGTGCTCGGCGCCTCAAGCTTCACCTACGCGCAGGCTACGTGGACGCAGGGGCTTGCCGACTGGATCAGCGCCCACGTCGGCACCTTGGCGGCGATCGACGGCGTGCCGGCGCTCTTGGTGCCCGACAACACCAAGGTCGCGGTCATCAAGGCGAGCCTCTACGACCCGCAGATCAATCGCACCTATGCGGAGATGGCCGCGCATTACGGCACGGCCGTCTTGCCGGCACGACCGCGCAAGCCGCGCGACAAAGCGAAGGTCGAGCAAGCCGTCCTCATCGTCGAGCGCTGGCTGCTCGGCCGCCTGCGCCACCGTACCTTCTACAGCCTCGCCGAGGTCAACGCGGCGATCGGCGAGCTGCTCACGAGGCTCAACGAGGAGCGGCCGATCCGGCGGCTCGGCGTGACGCGCCGCCGGCTGCTCGAGGAGGTCGACCGGCCGGCGCTCAAACCGTTGCCGGGGAGCCCCTACGTGCTCGCCGAGTGGCGGATCCGCCGCGTCAGCCTCGACTACCACGTCGAGGTGGAGAAGCATTACTACAGCGTCCCGCATCGCTTCGCGCGTGCCGAGGTCGAGGTGCGGTTCACCGCCCGCACCGTCGAGATCTTCCACAAGGGCGAGCGGATTGCCGCGCATCAGCGCATGAGCGGCAATCACAAGCACACCACCGTGCCGGAGCACATGGCCTCCAGCCATCGCCGCTACGCCGGCTGGACCATCGTGCGCATCCGCCAGGACGCGGCCGCGATCGGGCCTGCGACCAGCGCGTTGTGCGACATCATTCTCGACGAGCGTTCGCACCCCGAGCAAGGCTTCCGCGCCTGCCTCGGCATCCTCAGGCTCGCCGCCTCCTATGGGCGCGAACGGCTGGACGCCGCGGCTGCGCGGGCGATCGACATCGGCGCGCGCACCTATGGCTCGGTCAAGTCGATCCTCGCCAACAATCTCGATCGGCGTCCTGCTCACCAGCGCTCCGCGGACGATGCGCCGATTCTGCATGTCAACATCCGCGGACCGCGCTACTACAATTAGGAGACCACCCCTTGCTTACTCATCCGACCCTCGACCACCTCAACGCCCTCGGCCTCCACGGGATGGCCAAGGCCTTCGCTGACATCGAAGCTACCGGCGAGGCCGCAAGCCTCGGTCACGCCGAATGGCTCGCGCTGCTGCTCGAACGTGAAGCCTCGCTGCGCCACGACAAGCGGCTCGCCACCCGCCTGCGCTACGCGAAGCTGCGCCAGCAAGCGTGCGTCGAAGACATCGACTACCGCACCCCGCGTGGCCTCGACCGCCCGCTGTTCGCCAAGCTTGTCGAGGGCCGCTGGATCGACGACCATGCCAACCTGCTGATCTGCGGCCCGGCCGGCGTCGGCAAGAGCTGGCTCGCCTCGGCGCTCGGCCACAAGGCCTGCCGTGACAATCGCTCCGTGCTCTATCAACGTGTTCCGCGGCTGTTCGATGACCTCGCTCTCGCGCGCGGCGACGGCCGCCATCCGCGCCTATTGCGCGGGTTCGGCCGTGTCGATTTGCTGATCCTCGATGACTGGGGGCTTGAGCCGCTCGACGCCGGTGCCCGTCACGACCTCCTGGAAATCCTCGAGGATCGCTACGGTCATCGTTCCACCATCGTCACCAGCCAGCTCCCTGTGGACCAGTGGCATGTGCTCATTGGAGATCCCACCTATGCCGACGCCGTGCTCGATCGCCTCGTCCACAATGCCCATCGGCTCGACCTTACCGGCGAGAGCCTGCGCCGAACCCGGCAATCCGCCCGAAAGGCCTGAGCCCGCTGTGGACATGCCGCTGCGCTTGGACAACGCCACCGCGTTGCCCACATGCCCACAGCAACCGCAACAGAAACACAACAAGTTCAAGCCGCGATTCCAGTTGACCGCGCGGCTCGCCCAATGCCAGAGAACCTAGGCAGCCAGAACGCCTCGTCCCCGGGCGAGATCAATCGGAAAGGTGGGCGACATCGTCTCGGAATCCCCGGGCGACTTCATATCGGTACACCCGGGCGACTTCGTCGGAATCCGCAGCCGGACCGGTCATGATCGAAGACGGCGGCCTCGGAGCCTTAACGTCCTGAGGAGGGGCCCAGCTTCGGCTCGTCGAGAACGAAGCATAGGCAACGCAGGTTACCAAACGCGACCTGTCAATGTTCCAGGGCCGTATCGAGCGATGGGCCGCACCCGCGTCCCAGGGCATCACGGATACCGGCAGCGTGCGTTGATGCTGCGCGCAGGCCTCGGTCTTGGGATTCATACAGCGCTGGGCCCGTGTGGATGGACAACCGTGGGTTTGATGGCCAACAACCCGCATCACCTCGGGCGTGATCGAGCCCGACGCCGCGGACAGGGCCGTGCGCTTTATGTAGCTTTATGACGCGCGCGTGCCGCCGATGGTGTCTCTGATCGACACCCCGGTTTTATGGTCGGCCCTGATGTATAGGCCCGCGCGCAGGTACGGCATGGCTCGCGCCAAACTGCCCGTCGCCTTGCTGATGATCACAATACGCAAAGTGTACAGCCTGACCGCCTGGAGCCGTGGCATTGAAAGACGGCGGCCTTCGGACCGCGAAATCTTACCGTCTCTCTCGGCCTACCGGCGTCGGCCCTAGGGGACTGGATCGTGCCCGGCTGGGCTTCGAGAAGAGGATGGAGGCGGTCACTAATGGGCCAGAACACAAGGCACTGTTTGTCAAGCTATTGGCACAAGCTTACCAGCGCGTGGGCACGCGATAGCCACGTCCGCGGCCGTCGAATCGATGCTATGATTGGCCCCGCTCAAACGCGTAGATGGATCGTTCAGGTGATCGCGCCGGCCGCCTTGTGAGGCGCCCGCAGACGCCGCTCATTCATAGACGCCTGGTAATACATCAGCCTATGCCCGCGCAGATGCAGACCCGAGACTTGCCCTTGGCTAAATGCCGTCCTCGTCGACGTATCCTGCGCGACCCAGGAACCGCTGGTTGCGTGACTGAACACAACGTCATTGTCGACCCAGCGCTGCCAAGCTCAGCGCTTGGCTGGCACAGCTGACGCGCATTGGCCTCGCGACCCTGAAAGCCTGCTTATCGGAGGTGCCGCATCGTCGCCAAAGAGAAAAGTAATGGCCAAAAGCACCATTGATCGCCTGTTCCAACTGTTCGGTCTGTCGCCTCACCATAGTTGCAGCATTAAACTCTCTACTATCTCATTTTTGTCGAGGAGCTGCGCGACGTGATCGGGGTCTATCTCAATTCGCATGACGGGGCTGTGGTGCTTTGCGCCGACGAGAAGAGCCAGATACGCCCGCTCGAACGAACTTTGCTCATGGTTCCAAAGGGGGTTGCAGTGGCACGGAGTTAAAATATGCGATTGCCCTGATCCAACAGCGCGACAAGCACGCCCCCATGCTGCAATTTTGCGAACTAACGATGACGGACGCTCTTGTTCTTCAAACGGCAACCGGGCTCAGCTCGAGCGACATGACGATCTCCGTATCCCGTTGGCCGCAGTCATGAGCATGTCACTATCTTGCGCATGAACAATTCTCGGCTGCGGCGACGAACGGTGCTGAACTGAGCAGCCGTTCGAGCTTTCTGCCCCGAGTTTAAGTGGTAGGAATCGCGAGCCCGCGTTTAGGATGCGGCCTCGCCCGCCACCAAGTGACATAGAGGGCGACGAGCGAAAGCAGGGGTATAAGCATGAGCAGCGACGCCACTGCAGCGATCGTCGGATCGATCTCGTTACGTATATTCTCGAACATTTTTAGCGGCAGGGTGCGGATCGAGAACCCGCTGATAAGCGACGTTACGACGACCTCATCGAAGGAATGGAGGAACGCAAACACGGCTCCGCCGAGAATCCCAGGGCGGATCAGCGGCAGCGTCACTCTTGTGAAAGTCTTCACCGGGCCAGCTCGCATGCTTTTGGCCGCCTGCTCCAGGCGTCGGTCGAAATTGGCTAGAGTCGCCGAGACGATTACTACGACGTAGCCGATCGCCCCCACGCTGTGCGCCAAGACGATGCCGGTGTACGACCCAATCAACCCGAGTCTAATTAATCCGAAATAGGTCGCGACGCCCACGACGATAACTGGAAAGGTAATCGGCGTGAGGATAGTCATGGTCAGAAAACCGCGCAGCCGAGGAGAGGTTCTGCTGAGGCCGTAGGCCGCCAGTGTCCCCACGAAGGTCGACAAAACGGCAACCATAACCGCGAGCTCGATGCTGATCCAGGCGGAACCAATCCAGGATGGTTCGCCGAAGAACGTGCTGTACCATCGTAACGAAAACCCTGAAGGAGGGAATTGTAGAAGCGATCCGGCACCAAACGACATAATGACTACGAGGATTTCCGGAAACAGAAGGTAAGACATGACGAGCACGATAAACACGGATCCGACTGTGGTCGACGATGCACTGTCCCCGGCGGGCTGATAGAGATTAGCCGTCCAACGTTTTGCCCGATAACGAGTCGCACACTCACCGAAATTGCCTCTCAGCCTGCCCAAAAAGAGAAGCCGCCTAAACCAACTCTTCCTCGCCTGTTGTGCTCCACCACCATGCGAACCGGAGACGTCGAGCCCAAAGATAGAGAGCACGAGTACAGCGATCACTAGGAGGATAAACGCCGACGCGGCGATACGCGCGATAGGAAAGGAACCTGCCACCTGCGCCACGATGAACGTCGAAAGCATGGCGTCGCGCAACCCGCCGAGGGCTTGCGGTGTGATATAGAAGCCGAGGCAGATCACAAAAACCAGCAGCGCGCCGCTGCGAACACCCGACAGGCTGAGTGGGAAGAACACGCGCCAGAACGCGGAGAACGGCTTGGCGCCCATGCTGCGCGCCGCAGCCATAAAGGACCTGTCGATTCCCATCATGACGCTGACCAAGGGCAGAATCATCACCGGCAGCATGATGTGAACCATGCCGACATAAACGGCCATTCGGTTGTAGATGAGGGGCAGCGGAGTGGAGATCACCCCAAGGTGAAGCAATAGGTTGTTAATGAGGCCGCGATCTCCAAGAATCACAATCCATGCATAGGTGCGAACCAATCCACTGGTCAGGTAGGGAATGACGACGAGCACGATGAGTGCCACCCGCAGCCGGTTGGAGGCGGCCACAATGAGATAGGCCGTAGGATAGCCGATGATGACGCAAATGAGGGTGGTGACGAGGCTGATCTCGATGGTCTGGATCAGCACACGAACATTGGCCGGCTGGACAAAAAACGCCTGATAATTGTCGAGTGAGAAGTCCGGCGCATTAAAGCTCGACAGGAGCAGTAGAACGATCGGTATACCGAAGACGACCAGCAGGACAGAGAGTGCTGGCGCAGCGAGCACGATGGGGACTTGGCCCAATCTTTGTAATGACTTCATCAGCTTTGCCCCCTACGCCGTGACGAAGCGGACGTCGGAGCGCAGCCACTCCAGTCGGACTTCGTCGCCCGGGCGAAACACATGCTGCTCCGAGGCGACGTGCTCGCGCACGTGGAGCAAGCTGCTTCCAACCCGGACTTGGTATTTGCGCACCGGCCCAGCATAGATGATTTCGTCTACTGTCCCAGTGACCGACTGATACAGATCCGCATCGATCCGCCGCTTCCGCACTGCTGGAGCTACGATGCAAATACGCTCTGGTCGGACCATGGCCACGGTGCCGGGCGGCTGCGCGGTACCGCACTCGGCTTTAAATCCCGAATCTTCGAGAATGTTGGCCTCGCCCAAAAACTTTGCCACAAATCGGGTAGCGGGCCGGTCGTAGAGGGCCTCCGGCGTATCGCTCTGCTCGATCCGCCCCGCACGCATGACAACGATGCGATTCGAGAGTGTGAGTGCCTCCTCCTGATCGTGCGTGACGCATATGGTCGTCTTGCCGAACTCCTTGTGCAACTTCTTGATCTCGCCCTGCATCTGTTCCCGAAGATTGCGATCGAGTGCTCCGAGCGGCTCGTCGAGAAGAAGGATGGGTGGATCGGCGATTAAGGCGCGAGCAAGCGCCACGCGCTGCTGTTGGCCTCCGCTCAGTTCCGAAGGCATGCGCCCCCCGAAATCATTGAGGTGAACCCGATCCAGCATGCGACCTACTCGCATCGCTCTCTCGGCAGAGTTCATCCCCCGCATCTCGAGTGGAAATTCGAGGTTTCGGTGAACTGTAAGGTGCGGAAACAGCGCGTAGCTCTGGAAGACGATCCCTTGGTCACGCCGATAAGACGGCACTGTTGAGACCGACTTTCCGGCGATAAGAATGTCCCCCTCGCTGGGCGACACGAACCCGGCGAGCAACATTAGCGCTGTCGTCTTGCCCGAACCGCTCGGACCGAGAATTGTCAGGAACTCGCCTGGATAGACTGTCAATGACAATTCTTTGACAGCGGCGACTTGCCCATACATCTTGGTGACGCTGCGAAATTCGATTTGCGCGGAAGCGGAGGCGTTCTTCAATACTTCGTCCTCGGCACGGGTGGGGGGGATACTAAAATACACATTCACGATCGCTACTCCGGAAGCCGCTACAGCAGGGATGCCAGTGCGGCGCGCCAATAGTACGGAAGCGACGCACCGTCAGGTCAATAACGCGCGATTAGTTCGCGCGGGAGGAGGGCTGCTCTAGCGCAAAATCCACTCGTTCCAGCGTTGGACTAAGCGCTCAGCGTTTGAAAGCCCATCAGAACCGATTTCGCTGTACCATTCTACGTTGATGAGCACGCTATTCTTCATGTACTCAGGATAGTTGGCGAGTTTACGAGCGAGCGTATCCGGTAGCTGCTTGTAGGCGTTGAGGTTGCTCGGACCATAGGAAATCAACTTGGTGAAGGCCGCTTGGCGATCCGCACGAGTCGCAAACTCGAGGAACTTTTGAGCGTTCTGCACATTCGGACTCCCTTTGGGAATCGCCCAATAGTTCCAGCCCAATTTGGCTTGGTTACGATTGATCTCGATCGGCGCCCCCTGATCGACGAGCAACTGAGCGCGACCGTCGTAAGAACTCATAATATCCGCGGCCTTGTCGTGCATGATCTGCTGGATCTCGGAACCTCTAAGCCACCACTTGCGGATATGAGGCTTGATCTTGTCCAGACTCGCAAAGCACCGATCGATATCCATTGGATAAACTTTATCGACGGCAACGCCATCTGCCAGCAGCGCTTCTTCGAAAGGACCCTCCCTTCCCGATTGGCCGGACATAAGCGCGCGAACGCCGGGAAATTTTTTGACGTCCCAGAATTCAGCCCACGTAGTCGGCCGTGGCTTATTGGTCGGGAACTTCTCGGTATTGTAAACCATCACGTATGAGTAAAATATTGAGGCCACGCCGAAAGGCGTCTTCGTGAAGTCAACAATGCCGTCGAGCTCTTGTTTCTTGTAGATCGAGTAGTCAACTTTCTCCAGATGGCCCTTCGCCGATGAGATCGACAAGCCGCTCATCGTCGTGTCGAACACGTCAACGGTAACGTTCTTGGTCGTTACCATCAATTGCAGCTGCGAAGGGGGGAGGTCATCGGTGATTGGCGTTACTTTGATTCCGGTTTCAGCCTCGAACGGCTTCACATAGGCTTCGACGTTAGCTTTGCCCCAATCGCCGCCGCCTAGGACCACTCGCAATTCGCCAGCGGATTGCGCTGCGGCTCGCTCTGCGACAGAAGACAGCGCGCCGACCGCGACCGCTGACGAAGTGGCTTGCATGAAACGCCGGCGGTTCACAAAATGACCCATTGCTTCCCTCCCGTGGAATAGTTGCGCTTGGCCGACTTGGCCAATATCGATATTCTGACCAGCAATCAGGAAAGGATACGCCTATAACCCAAGAGAGAGCGCCGATTTCCTGCATTGATCTTGGGGGAGCGCCGCTTTTCGGCGCCAGCTGCTTGCATCGTGCGCTCGTCTCGGAAAATCTAACGCGGGAAATTGAGTTCCGGAAGGGCCCCAAGCTAACACTGGAGCGGTCGGAGGAACTCGGCCGCAACTCTAGCGAGATCTGGGACGGTTCAGCGTGAGTATTCGTTGCGAGGTGGCGAGGTAGACTGGCCCCCGCTGACAAACTCTTTGCGAAGCCGATCCGCAACTATCATGCGCGGGACTTTTGTCTGGATACGAAACGTGCACGACGTCGCACTTTCAGAGAGGCTTCACTAATTCTAGTCAATTCACAGTGCACTCTACCTCGCGAAGCTAGTGGCAGTCGCGCATGCCGCGCGTGAAGCGGGCGAGTTAACGGGCCGAATCCTCAATCTTCCGAATAGCTGGATGCCGCCGCCAGTTCGCTGATCACCTCGGAAGTTAGACAATCATTTCCCGCGCGTCGTCAAGGAAGCATCGATTCGATCGTATTGCGCGATCGGGCCAGTCTCGAGCTGAATTCGCAGCAAGCTGTCTGGGTTGCGCAAAGAATCATTCGAACATGAAGAAAGTGCGCCGCAAGTTTCTCCGATCGATCGTGGTTGAGTAGCTCAGCCAATCGGCTTTCGCCCTCACGGATCCGGGCGGGCGGATTTCCCGCCCCCGGCTCTTTCTGAGGGTAACCCGCGTCATAGACGCGCCTGCGCCGCTCTCAAGAACGCCGGCTCGCATCCACAACCCGATGAGCCGCAGAATGCAAGGATCGGCAATCCTGTGCGCCACTATCCGCAACAGCCACTCCTGGTCGACCGAGTCGAAGAAGCTGGGTATGCCGGCATCGAGCACCCAGTTCACGCACTGACTCTTGATCGGTGTATGCAAAGCATCGAGCGCCATGTGCGGATTACGCCTCGGCCGGAAGCCGTAGGAGAACCCGAGGAAGTCGGCCTCGTAGACGGAGCTCACCACCTCGGCTACCGCGCTTTGGACGATCTTGTCCTCTAGCGCCGGCACACCGAGAGGCCGCTTACCGCGCTCGGCTTTGGGGATGTAGACCCGCCGCACCGGCTGTGGCCGGTAGCGACCAGTGTGGGCCCGTGCGCAGAGGTCGCGGAGGTTATCCTCCAGCCTTTCTTCGTACTTCGCCACCGTCACCCCATCGAACCCCGCGCCGCCCGGCCGCTTCTGTCGTCGGAACGCCCGAAGAAGAGCGTCTTCGTCGACATGGTGCAGCAGGGCCGTGAACTGGGTTTGGGGGCCTGGCTGGCCGCCGCGTTCACCCGCTTGAGGTTCGGCGGCAAGGCAACCCGGCTCTGTGTCCGGATCCTGGCCTTCTCGCGCCAGTCCGACTCCCGACCTCAGCTCGGTCAACTGCTTTGGCAGTGCCTTGCCGCTGTCCCCCCGCTGGAGACCAATCCAGCGGACCCGGTCGGGCCTCTCAGTTCCGATGATTACTTTCCATGCATGATGCGGCCATCGACCACGACGGAGCGGCAGTTGCACCAGCTCACGTCTTGCCACTGGGAATCGAATGGACCGCTTGCGGGGACGGCCTCGCATCGCAACCGGCCAGATCTGCCTAACGCCGACCGGGCACGCCATCAGGTGACGGGGACGCCAGGCCCCGGGCGACCGCCTGCCGAGAGTGCCCTTGTCGAAACGCGCACTGGGGCCGTAGCCTGCATCCGCCAGCACAGAACCGAAGCGCACGCCGGCTGCTATCGCGCGATCAATCTCGCCAAAGCGATGTCAGGCTTGGATCGTGGCGTTCGATATTCGACCGGTACGTCGGCGCGTTTCAACCGTGCGCATCTCTGGTCGAGCTCTCGGGTACGAAGAGGCGCAATGCAACCATCACTGCACTTCACCGCGTGGAAGTGCTAGAACCACGGACGTTTGGAAATTTGCCGTTTTGCCAAGAGCCGCGACATATTGAGCCGTGACACCGACGGAGTTTTCGCCCTTCTTGGGCACCGCGGTGACGTGAAAACCGGCACCGCAATGTCGCCGCCGACGAGCCGGTCGGCCTGATTGAGCAGCTCTCTTTCCAACGGTGTCGGGCCATCGGTCAAATGCTCTTGCGCTCACCAAGGCCGATCAGCCCCACAATGTAACGCGGACGCATCCGCCGCGCTTGTGACCCAAGCGACCCAGACTTGGGACGCGCCTAGTCGTCGGGCGCGTCCGCTAGCCGCAACGCACTGCGAATGGCTTCTGCCAACGCTCGAAGTTCGTTTCCCAATCCGACGTCGCGTTCTCCTTGGTCGGCCTCCAACAGCCGCCCCCCGAGAGCCGTTGAAAAATCGATCTCACGGCCGGTATCAAGGGGCGACGCGTCATAAGCTGGCGCGCCTGCCGAGTTCATCATCAGAGCAGGATCTCTTTCGCAAAGGCCAGAAATTGGCGCGCGGGCACCAATTGTTCTGCCTCCCCGGCATGTGCAAGTTCGCTAATGCTGTGGTCACGGTTATAACAAAGACATGGCGGTGCTGCAGCCCTTAACGCTACGCTGGCGGCAGCTTCGCAACATGTAAACACGCGATCAAGCAACCGACGCGATCGTCATCCAGCACAGAGTCGTGATGTCGTAGACGGGCAGCTTCGCAATGCGACGGATGGCCGGCGCGACAAGTGGGAATGTCGCACACTCAAACAAGACCGCCGCTATCTCCGGATGCGTCTTCCGGAGTCGCGTGAGGCAGGCGCCTACATCGGCCTCAACGGCGGCCACATCGATCGGAGGCCACGGACGCTTAAGGCCGTCATGCCAGTACTTGGTGCCTTCGATCCCGCCAATTATGACCCTCGCCCGATCAGCCGGGTCGTCGACCCCGAGCAGATCCTGGCCAAAATGGGATGAGTCGTAGGTCAAAAGAGCGATCTTGGCATGACCCGGCAGCTGGCGCAGCAACGTCGGTAACAGGAGTACGCTCGACATCGCCACGGGCACATTCACGGACGCGGCCACAGCTGCCTGGTGCCGTATAGAAAAGCCGCAGTCCGAGCTTATTACGACGGCGCCTCGATCGACCAGCCGTCGGGCAGCTGCGACGTAGGCAGGCTCGAGCACCGGATCTCCACGGACAACGACATCCGTCCAGGCTCCGGGGACCATTTCCGTGATGATCGGCAAATCATAAGTAGCGGGATCGAATACCGAGCCGGGCAGCGGTTCCGGACGCGGTGTGCCAGGCGGAAGCCCGCGTTCGAGAATGAGAAAGCCGATAGACCGTGGACTTTGAGATGTCATAAGAGACCCGGAATTCGTAATGTCACAAAAAGAGTGTAGCGCATTCCTAAAGTCGAATTCCATCAACGTGCCCCCCATTCTCGAAATTCTGCGTCTCGTTACGGGGATTTGAAGCCTCGATCCAGCGCAACCTCGGTTGGCACCGAATTGCCTGTTCCAACCGTCGCGAGACGAACAGCCCGTCCAGAAATGGTCAAATCGCTGCGCGCCGTATCTTCGATTGCTTCCGCGAGAGCTTGCGACGCTATCGGTCGTTGCGGATGACACCGACCATTTGAGCGCCTGCAATTCGACCGCGCGATTTACTCAAAGTTCAGAGCGCGTGTCGAGATCCGACCACTAAAGTGGCAGATCGTTCGTGCGCTACGCTGCACCCGCGCGTCTCCGTGCGTCTTGCGATCCCGCTACTTCGAGATGACCATGGTTTGGTCCGTCAGTGGCCCGCGCGATGACACAAAACCTCGCGTCTCTCGGACGCGCCAATTTCCGGCATCCGGCTTCCGACTCACTTCACTCCGAGCCGGACGGGGCCGGGCTAACTCGTTCAGAATTCAGTTCTGCAATGCGCATACTGGCCGACTTCAGATTGAATAGAGGGTACTATCTGAGCGAGAGATTGAAGTTTTCGGTTGACCAAAGATCACGGAAACAGGACGCGCGGAGAGAACTCGGATCTTTCATACTTTCAGCGCAGCGTTTCGACGAAACAACGACTTCAAATGCCGACTTTCGGCGCATCAAGAAGCCTAACGTTCTGGGGGCCGGTAGGCTCGGATTTCAGACCGGAACGTATGCTGCCCGAGTCGAATGCCGCGAGAGCTTTATACGATACGCGGTCCAACATTTGCACGGCATCGGCTAACTGATCAATCCAACGAAGCGTCTTTAATAACGAAGAGGAGCTAATCTATGACTGCAACATTCCAGCCGATTCCCCTGACGGGTCTCCCGTTTCCGAGATCAGAATATGAGCGCCGGCAACAAAAGGTGTTTGAAGCTGTCGCACGCGCCGAACTCGACGCACTATTGGTTACCTCTTTCGCACATCTTCAGTATCTGTCCGGATATGATGGAGCAGCTGGGGCCTACTTTGCGCCGTTCCCACTGATCATGATGCCGGGGCGTGCCCCAACATACGTTGTCCGAGAGTACGATGAAAATGCAATTCGAGCGTGCAGCTGCATTGAAGAGATCGCTCCCTATACCCAACGGAACGACTTTGCAAAGGTATGCGCTGAAGTTCTTCGGCGATACGGACTCCAGGGAAAGAAAGTGGGGTTCGAGCTCGGCGGCTGGAACCTTGCGCCCGCGGACGTGAGCGCACTTCAGGCGGAACTTCCAGAATTGAAAATCACGGACGCGACTAGTGTGATCCACTTAGTAAAAGCTGTGAAGAGTGAGCTGGAGCTAGCTGCGATACGCGAGGCGATGGTCCTAACCGATCTAGCCGTGGACACGTTCCAACGTTCGTTGCGAGGCGGCGTCACTGAAGCGGAAGTGGCCGCGGCCATGGAAGGAGAGGTCCGGAATGCTGGAGGTCGATTGGTATTTGCCGTTCTAGGATTCGGGGAGCGTACAAGGCTGCCGCACGTCCTCCCAGCAAATCATCCGATCAGTATGAACGAACCCGCACTGATGGAGGTCGGAGGCACGAAGCAGGGGTACAGCGCAGGGCTATGCCGAGGCGCCGTTCTTGGTCGACATTCTGAGACCGAATCGTTGTACCCCTTGGCGGTGGGAGCCCTTGAAGCAGCAATTGCTGCAATCAAACCAGGTGTGACCACTGGTGAGGTGGATGCAGCCGCGCGCAAGTTGATCGAACGATCTGGGCGCTCGAAGCTCTTTCGCCACCGGACCGGATACGCAACTGGTCCCGCGTGGTCGGGCGGCCGGGGTAACCTGAGTCTAGAGCCGGGTGCTGCTGACGTCCTTGAGACCGGCATGACCTTTCATATGCCACTCCATTTATTCAGCGAGAGTGGCTACATAGTCGGGTGCAGCGAGCACATCGTGGTGACGAAGAGCGGGGCAGAGATACTCAGCCGTACACCGCACGCGCTGTATCGTGCATAACTCTTTACTCTTCGCAATCCGCGTTGGGGTTCCCATGCCAAGCGCCCGGATTGACCTCCTGATGAAGGCGTCTTGGGTCGACTTGCCGGACGCGATGTGATCGCGATTTGGTCTGTCGCTCTCGGCTGAAGAGCGACAGAATCATGCGGCTCAGTTCCGTGCCGGTGTCGAACACAAACATCGGCAGCCGATCGCTTGGCGATGTTGACATCGAGGTCGTGTTGGCGTCGGGCGCCAGGCACTCGCGGGTCGCCGCGCCCGAGCCGCGCGCCGGCGATCGTGAACAAGATGCCGAGACCTGCGACCGCTCAGGCGATTTGTTGCGCACGTCGGGTTAGCCGGTGGAACGTCGCCCAAGCCGGGGACCTTCGTTTCAAATTGCGCCGTTTTGCTTGAGCGCAGCGATCGTCGCGTTATCATAGGCGAGCTTCGCCGAGAGTATCTCGCACGTGTGCTCGCCGAGAAGCGGCGGCGCGCGATATTCCGTAACCGGGGTCTCGGAGAAGGTCAGCGCGTTGCGGATCAAGGACAGTTCTGGCTCGAACTTGTGCTTGACCTTCACCCGTATGCCGCGCTCCTGCACATGCGGGTCCGCGAACACTTGCGCAAAGTCGTTGACTGGGCCGCAGGGAATGCCGGCTTCTTCCAGCTTCTCCAGCCAGTGCGCCACCGTTTCCTTCAGGAATAGACCGGCGAAGATCGCCATAATCTCCTTGCCGTTGACGACGCGGTCATTGTTGTTGATGAACTTTGGATTGGTGGCGAGTTCGGTCGCGCCCAGCACCGCGCAGGTGCGCGCGAACTGGCCGTCATTGCCGACCACCAACATCAGTTCGCCGTCGACGCAGCGGAATACGCCGGCCGGCAGGCCGCCATTGCCCCAAGTGCCGCGGCGCGGCGGGATCTTGCCGTTGAGGAGATAGATCTGCAAATAGTGGCTGAGCGAGGCAATCACCGTGTCGAGCAGGCAAACGTCGACATGCTGCCCCTGCCCGCCGTTTACCTTGCGATGATAGAGCGCCGATAGGATGCCGATCGAGGTGTTCATGCCGGTCATGTAGTCGACGATGGAGGGGCCGACCTTCATTGACCCTGCGCCCGGCTCACCGTCCACGTGACCGGTGACGCTCATCAGGCCGCCCATGGCCTGGAAGATCGCGTCATAGCCCGGGCGCGACGCGTACGGACCGGTCTGGCCGAAGCCGGTCACCGAGCAATAGATGATGCCGGGATTGATCTTCTTGATGGTCTCGTAGTCCAGCCCGTAGCGCTTGAGATCGCCGACCTTGTAGTTCTCCATGAAGACATCGACGTCTTTCGCGAGCTGCCGGATGATCTGTTGCCCCTCGGGCTTGGCGATGTTGACGGTGACAGACTTCTTGTTGCGGTTGGCGCAGAGGTAGAACGAATTGTTGTTGTTCGCCTTGCCCTCAGGATCGGTCAGGTAAGGCGGGTCGAGGGTGCGCACATCGTCGCCGGTGCCCGGCCGCTCAATCTTGATCACCTCCGCACCGAGGTCGCCCAGCACCTGGGCCGACAGAGGCCCGGCGAGCACGCGCGTGAGGTCAAGGATCTTGATGCCTGAGAGCGGCAGGGCCGACATAAAGGTTTTCTCCTGATGATCTTTTGCGACACGGGCACGTCCGTTCGCAGTCTCTGTCTCATTTGGATTGATGACTGTGAGCGCGCTAAATTCGTGTCGGCACCTCAGGCGGGGCGGAGAGTGCCCTCTGCGCGCGCAGTCAAGCTTCCCTGAAGTCCCCGGGCGGCTGACACTGATGTTGCTAGTGCTGTTGCTCGTTTCATTTCGCAGTACTACGAGTACATCCGCCGCGAATCCAATCGTGGCAGTGACAAGGGACGGGTTGGTGTCGATTGACGCGACGCGCTCCCGCATCGTTGATGAGATTTGAGATTCTGACCAACACCTTAATCACGGAGAATTCGTTCAAGTTGAGCCTGCCTCGGAAGTCATTTAATCTTTAGGCGATCTTCGGTGCGGCTGATCAGGCTTCTTACCTCGCTGGCCTCAATACACATTAGCTGGCCCGGCCAGCCGAAGTCCTCCAATGTTGACCATCCTACGGCTGAAATTGAAGAACACGAAGCTTTTACTGTCCGTCGGAGATCAACGCTCTGCAGGCCGAGCACTGTAGAAGTTATTGGTGACCAGCGATCAATTACGGTAGAGCGCCACAGCAATTACGCGCTTAAGAGGTGGGACTCTGCGACCGCGAAGAAAGAAACTTGCGTAACAATCAGCGAATTTCGCGCAATCGCGCAGAATTCTTGTATGGCGCGCTTGCCTAACACTTATCGCCGAGTCTAGTGTAAAATCGTTTCCTGCGGCGACTATCGCGCAGAAGATGCCCTCGCCTGCCGCAAAGATGTATGCATCAGAGGTTGGCTCGTGAAGTACGATGCCCTTGTCGAGGGTCGGCAGGTTCCATCTCCAGCGCAGGCCGACTCCAATAATCACCAGATCGGCCAGGTCGGCGGTAACCGTGGTTCCGCTCCCACCTTTTCGCGGCACATGGGATAGGCGAGGTGACGTCGCGCTGGCTGGAAGTGATCACGGAGATGGACGACGTCGTTGGTTCTCCAGGGACGACAAGGCCCGGATCGCCGAGGGGACGCTGGCGCGAGGCGCGGTCGTTTCCGAGATTGCCGGCGACACGGGCTGACCGCACAACCATTCACTTGGCGCCGGCAACATGCCGGTTGCCGTAGCCGATGGCTGACGATCCGCCGTTTGTACCGGCGGTGGTAGACGCCATAGCACCAGTCGCGTTTGCTGGCCATGAGCGTAAGATGGTGCGACGCAAGGCCAAACCCTATGTTGGAAGCATCGAGATCGAAGCCGAGGGCGTTACGATCCGGGTCGGCCGAGGCGCGGACGGCGATGATTGCGGCCATCGTCCATGCGCTGAAGGCAAGCCGGTGATCGGCCCGTCCGGAACTGTCCGAGTGATGGTGGCAACCAAGCCAGTCGACTTCCGCAATTATGCGGAGCCCACGATTATGCGGAGTGCGCGGCGGAAAGTTGGTTCGCGCCGCGGTCTTCTCACCTATTTCACTCCGCATAATTCGGCTTGCGTCAGGCTACATTCAGCATGGCCGGGAGTTTGTCGGGCGCCCGGAATCGACCGGTCGTCAGCATCGGCGGCAGCATGGCGGCGAGCGCTTCGAGCTTCTCTGTCGGATCGGCGCGAAGGTAGATCTCGGTGCTTTGCAGGCTGGCGTGTCCGAACCATAGCGAGTGCCGTGGCGACGATGCTCATGTTGGCGCGGGACTTTGCATCAGTATCGGTGGGCTCGGATTGATCGGGCTATTGTCCTGCAGATTCTTGAGCTGTCTCAGATCGCGCTGTGGAAGCGGCAATCTTTGCTTCAGATCACGTCGAGCGTTCGAGAAGGGAGGTTGCCGCGGCCAGGTCGTGGGCTGCACTGGCATCAGTCCTACAACTCGCACAATCCTCTCAACCGGTGAGTTTTCCGGCGTCCGGCGAGATCCTCGCTGGCCGAATGGTAGCTCGATCGTTCGGACGCATTTCTCCGTTCGCTGCAAAATACTCATCTGTTGCTGCTTGGCACCCAAGCGCCACCCCGGGCACGCGTTGGATCATCTCAAACGTTCCCTTTCTCGATAGTCAGGGCTAGCCCTTTCACTTGCCGTGCGCCGGACGTAACGAATAGAGCGTCGATGACGCTCGCCGTCGCCGTTTGCCCGATCAGACAGGCCGGTGTGTCGTTGCAAGGATAACATAGGCCTTCCGAACCGGCTCAATGATATTCCATTCCCCATTTGTGTTCGGATGAAAATATACGGAGTCACCGGCGTCGAGGATGATTGTTAGACCGCCATCTGGCGTAAACGTGCAATGCCCCGAGAGAAAGGTGGAGAATTCTGCCTCGGCAACCTGGCGGCGCCATCTTCCAGGCGAGCACTCCCAAACGCCAGCGCTGGTCGCGTCCACCGACGATTTGAAGGCAACTTTGCTGCGCATAATGGAAATTGGTTCACCGATCGGGCGAGAGACAGGGCTGATGCTGTCGAGTTCGTCAGTGGGCAGCTTGGCGCAAGCTTTGAGAACAACGGGGATCATAATCTATTCCTGTCCGATAGAGAGTTTCAGTCCCGCCTCGAAGGCACATAACCGACGGGAGCGAGGTTTGCTAGCGCAAGAGTCAGTGGGCCGGGGCGCCGGGCACGGTCTTCCAATTCTTCTTTGCGGCGCAAAGCTTCGCGTATAAGGATGGAGCCGGCGTAGCGGAAAGGTTCTATTGGGAATCGCTCTACATCGTCACGAACCAGTCCGCATTTGGACCACTGGTCTGGTTCGCCAAGAGCGAGGGAGGCAAGTATCTTTCCTCCCAGTACGGTCGGCCCGATTCCCTGGCCGGAAAAGCCAATGCCGAAAACGATTTCGGGGTGATTGTCCAGGCGGCCGAAGAACGGCAGGCCATCGACAGATCGATCAATCGGACCGGTCCACGACGATTCGATGTCCACGCCGCTGAGCATCGGATAAAGCCTGCGAAAGCTTTCTTCGACTGCGCCAGCTCTAGGCGATGGCCCTTCATAGTGATCCGCCACCTGCCCCGCGAATGCGAAATGCCCAAGCGATTTGCCGAACACGATGCGCCCGTCCGGCGTATTCCGGTAGTAGTTCAGGAACATTCGGGAATCACATATTGCAATGCCTTTTGCAAAACCGATCTCGTTCAGCTTGTCGGGCCTAGCCGTCGTCGCGATCATGTCGCTAGACACGATGGCTACTTTGCGCCGCAGATAGGGGAACTGGGCTCCCCAAGCATTCATGGCCAGAACGACCGTCTTGCTTGTGACCGAGCCTTTTCGCGTTATCACTTTTGGCGTTCTGGTCCGCTCCAAGCGGATCATAGGCGAACGCTCGTAGATCGTCACACCCAGCTTTTGAGCGTGCTTTCGCAGGCCGAGGGCAAGAATGGCGGGCTGGACGGTAGCGGCATCTGGTTCGAACACCCCAGCCAGATTGCGGTCGGTCCCACCCAAGCGCGCCACCTCTGCAGTGTCAAGGATCTGAAAGGGCTGCACATTATGCTTGGCAAGCTCATCGACCAGGATATTCCAGCAGCCGATTTGTGGCGCGGAAGTCGCAGTCCACAGCCATCCATCCGCGCGGAATTCCGCGTCTATGCCATTCTCTCGGCAGAAGTCGCCGATTTCTAGCACCGCTTCCGCCGAGCATCTCGCTATCCTAGTTGCTTCATCTGCACCGCATATTTTGTACAAGGAGAGATATTTGGCCCAGTAGCTCGTGACAAATCCACCATTGCGGCCACTTGCACCGGCGCCGCATAAATCTCGCTCAACGACTACGACCTTCGCCGAGGGCGAGTTCTCCTTGATCCGGATTGCCGTCCATAAGCCCAAATAACCGCCGCCGACGATCGTCACGTCGGCCGTAACGTGCGTTGACAAGGATCGCACTTGGGACTGTCCAAGACGATCGAACGCTTGCCTTAACCAGAAATTATCCATTCCTCGCCTGTCGCTTTCACCTGTATCGATATTACAGGAGCCTCGCAGCCGAATTACCGCAATGCAGCGGCTTTCGACGGCGAAATTCAGCACTCAACGGAAAAGCCCAAAGCTTTTATTCGTGAAGCAGACGAGCGACACCGATTAACGATCGGACCACTAGGTTCTGTGGACTCTTGAGATTCCCTTGAGGCGGCAAATCAGATCCAAGACTGCTTTTTGGGGAGGCAGTCTTGGGTGTCATGGAGCGTTTGCGCTTTGAGCGATACGACGTGGGGTCGGATGGCGCTACTGATCATTGGCCGGCCGACCAAAGAAGGATCGACGGGACGCGACAACCGAATGTTCGTGGAGGGTGTTCTATGGCTGGTGCGTACAGGCGCGCCCTAGCGTGAGCGATTGAAGCAGTGTTTTTCCGGTGCTTCAGTCGCTGGAGCGCGAAAGGTGTATGGTGGCGTATCTTCAAGGCGATGTCTGACGATCCAGACTTCGAGTATCTGATCATTGATTCCACCATCGTCCGAGCCCATCAGCACGCTGCCGGGGCTAAAAAAGCGGGTCTGAAGATCAAGCAATCAGCCGTTCTCGCGGCGGCTTGAGCACCAAGATCCACATGGCCATTCGAGGCTTGGGATGCCCCGTGCGCTTCACACTGACCGCTGGTCAAAAGGGTGATGCACCGCAGGCCGCAGCCTTGATCGAGGGATTGCCTGCCGAGGTCGTGATGGCTGACACCGCCTATGATGCAGACCACTTGCGCCAAGCCATCGCCAACAAGGGGGCGCTGGTTGTTATTCCCAACAACGGGTCACGAGCGCTCAGATATCTGCTCGACAAGCATCTCTACGCTCAGCGACATCTGGTAGAATGTTGCTTCAGCAAGCTCGAGCAGTTCCGACGCGTAGCAACTCGCTAAAAAAACTGCCCGCAATTACCGTGCAATCGTCACCCTCGCAGCTGTCGTGCTATGGATGCGATAAGTGTCTACAAGACCTGAGGATTGCACAACCGAGCGCGTCTTAAGCGTTCTTCGAGTATAGCGGTGGCTGCAAAATGGTGATGACGCCATCAACCCATTATAATCGCAAGGCCGTCGCTCGGTTTACCGAGGCTAACAGTGCGGGCGAGGCGGCATTGCACCGAAGGTAGCACGCTGACAATTTCAGGACTGCAATGCTCCCATTTGGAATGTGTTGTCCATGGTGCATGGCTACCTGCATCCGCTCCCGTCTGAATGAACAGGATCATACATGGGCAACTAGTCATCTGGAACGCAAGTTCGTCACATTAGTTGATAGCTCGAACCTCTATAGAAGAGAGCGCTTCTGGCGAATGCAGGTGTGAGAGGCCGGCCGATCGCGCCGTTGGTGC
The DNA here is from genome assembly GCF_049949285.1 of Bradyrhizobium ganzhouense. Taxonomy (NCBI): domain Bacteria; kingdom Pseudomonadati; phylum Pseudomonadota; class Alphaproteobacteria; order Hyphomicrobiales; family Nitrobacteraceae; genus Bradyrhizobium; species Bradyrhizobium ganzhouense. The sequence goes on along the minus strand of NZ_CP181318.1, from coordinate 1,724,117 downwards.
TGAGCCGGCAGGAGCGGACGTACTTGGAGAGGCAAGTTCGTCGTCATCGTGTTGCGCGGTCGCTATCTGAGCGATGCCGCGCGATCCTACGATGCGCGGATGGATTGCCAAGCAAGTCTGTGGCTGCCGAACTCGGCCTCCACGAACACACGGTTGGCAAGTGGCGCCGCCGATTTTTGAAGGATCGCTCTGATGGCCTGCTTGACGAGGCACGCCCTGGCCGGCCTCGAACCATCAATGACGATCAGGTTGCTGCCGTGATCGAGCGCACGTTGCGTACGACGCCGGCCGATGCCACGCACTGGTCGATCCGCTCGATGGCTACGGAAACTGGCCTTTCCCACACCACGATCCGCAGAATGTGGTCGGCGTTCGGCTTGCAGCCGCCGCACCGTAGCCAGACATTCAAGCTGTCGAGCGATCCGCTGTTCGTCGATAAGGTACGCGACATCGTCGGCCTTTACCTATCCCCACCGAACCGAGCCCTTGTCCTCAGCATCGATGAGAAAAGCCAGATTCAGGCACTCGATCGCGAGCAGCCGGTCTTGCCGATGATGCCTGGCGTGCCGGAACGTCGCACGCACAGCTACGTGCGGCATGGTACGACCTCGCTGTTTGCAGCGCTCCATGTCGCCTCGGGGTTCGTCATCGGAAAATGCTGTAAGCGCCACCGGGCAGTCGAGTTCTTGAAGTTTTTAAAAGAGATCGATGCTCAAGTTCCTGAAGGCCTCGATGTCCATATCGTCATGGATAACTACGCCACCCACAAGACACCCAAGATCAAAGCGTGGCTCGCCCGCCGGCCTCACTATCATCTCCATTTTACGCCGACTTCCGCGTCATGGATCAATCAGGTTGAGCGCTGGTTCGCTGAACTCACCAGAAAGCAGATCCAGCGAGGTGTCCACACATCCGTCAGGCAACTCGAGGCAGACATCCGTACCTTCATCGACCTGCACAACAGAAACCCGAAGCCCTTCAAATGGACCAAGTCCGCAGACCAGATTTTGGCTTCCGTCAAACGCTTCTGTCACAAAGCTCAGCAGACTTTATGTGGCGAACTTTAGATTCACGTGACTAGCGCCAAACTGCTTGTCTCCCTCGATCTCCGCTTGAACGATCCGCGCGCATAATCGTCTTGCGAATTCCTTGCCGAAAGGAATCGATCGTGCTTCCTATGACTTTGATTTACCCGAAATAGCTTCGATAAATTCATTGATCCGCGCGATCATAGGTAAGCGCTTAGCCGCCACCGTATGGACGCAGGCTTGACGCTTTGCGGAATCGCCACGGCATGAGGTCTTCGATTCTGCTATGGGGATGGCCGTCGATAATGGCTCGAGTGTTTCGGCGATGTAGGCGGCCGGGTTGACATCGTTGAGCTTGCAGGTGGCGACGAGCGACGCAAGCAAGGCCCAATTTTCAGCCCCGACCTCAGGCCCGGCGAAGAGAGCATTCTTTCTGGTCAGGCAGACTGGCCGGATGGCATTCTCGACCGGGTTGGTGTCGAGCTCGAGGCGCCCGTCTTCGAGGAAGCGGCTCAGCCCCTGCCAGTGATTGAGCGCGTAACGGATGTCCTCGGCGAGCGTCGAGCCGCTGGAGATCATCGACAGCTGTTTCTCGAACCAAGGCTTTAACGCGGCGACCATGGGCAGCGAGTGCTCCCTGCGCGCGGCCAGCCGGATGTCCGGCGATGAGCTATAGCGCGACAATCTGGGTGGGAAGCGCGCGACAATCAGGATGGCGAGTCGGTGTCGCGGCGAGGTGATGATTGCCGCGATGATTGTCGCGCGCAAGAGTTTTGTTGGCTCTGATTGTCGCGGAGCGTCAATCAGCGAGTGTTTTTGGTGTCGCGTGCGAGGGCGGTCGTCCTGGACCGCGTTTTCGTTCGAGCGCGGTACGCCTGCGATAGCTCTCGACGTTCATCTCGACGATGGTGGCGTGGTGAACGAGACGATCGATGGCGGCGAGCGTCATGGCGGGATCCGGGAAGACCCTATTCCATTCGCCGAAGGGCTGATTGGCGGTGATCAGCATCGAGCGCCGCTCGTAGCGCGCGCTGATGAGTTCGAACAGCACGCTGGTCTCGGCCTGGTCCTTGGTGACGTAGGCAAGGTCATCGAGGATCAAGAGATCGAAGCGATCGAGGCGGTTGATGGCGGCCTCGAGGTTGAGCTCGCGCCGCGCCACCTGGAGCTTCTGGACGAGATCGGTGGTGCGGGTGAAGAGGACGCGCCATCCGTTCTCTATGAGGGCCAAGCCGATGGCTGCTGCCAAGTGACTCTTGCCGCCGCCGGGCGGACCGAACAGCAGCAGATTGGCGCCCTTGCCGAGCCAACCATCGCCGGCGGCGAGCGCGCTCACCTGCGCCTTGGAGACCATCGGCACAGCCTCGAAGTCGAAGTTGTCGAAGGTCTTTCCGGCGGGCAGCCGCGCCTCGACGAGATGGCGCTCGACGCGACGGCGGCCGCGTTCGGCGATCTCGTGCTCGGCGATGGCGGCGAGGAAGCGGGCCGCCGGCCAACCCTCCTTGTCGGACTGTTCGGCGAACTGTGGCCATAGCACCTTGATGGCGGGTAGCCGCAGCTCGTTGAGCAACAGATTGAGGCGGGCGGTGTCGACGGTGTTGGCCGTGTTCATGCGGCGTCTCCGATCTGGCCGGCGCCGATGAGGCACTCATAGCTGGCAGGCGGGGCAAGCTGCACCATGACCTGCGGCACGCAGGCAGGATCGGGCGCGAAGTGGGCGCGCAGCCGTCCGAGGTCGGGCAGTTGGCCGGTGTCGAGGTCGGCGGCGAGCTGACCGGCGAGTTCGGCCTCGCAGCCGCGCTCGTGCGCCAGCGCGAGCAGATCGACCATGAGCCGGCAGGCTTTCCTGTCCGGCAATCGTTCGCGCAAGCGATCGAAGGTTCGGCGATAGGCATCGCGCGGGAACAGCCGATCACGGTAAACGAGATTGAGCAGCGCCATTGGCTTGCGCCGCAAGGAATGGATTACGTGCCGATAATCGACGACCTGGTCGTGCTTGCCGTTGGGATGCGGCCGCCCACGCGGCAGGGTGACGAGATGGGTGCCGCCGACGAACACGTCGAGACGATCGTCGGCGCTATTTCGAGCACATCGCCGCCGCGCGTGCCACGTTCAAAATAGCTTCCGAGTCATTCTGCCGCAGTTATCCAGCCGCCTGGGGACGCCGTTCTTCTTCCGGGCGGACCAACCTCCAATCCAGCCCCTCGAACAGGGCTGCGAACATCGCCGGCGATATGCGCATCACGCCGTCTGCGATCGTTGGCCAAACGAACTTGCAACCTTCGAGACGCTCGTGCACTAACACCAGGCCTGTTCGATCCCAGACCAAAATCTTGATCCGGTCCGCTCGTTTCGATCGGAACACGAAGGCTGCGCCGCTGAACGGGTCGAGACGAAGCATCTCCTGCACCTTCGCAGCAAGCCCATCGTGGCCACAGCGGAAGTCGATCGGCCGTGTCGCGATGTAAATCTTCAGATCGGCACCGGCCGCGATCATCGTGACGCTCGCACTGCACGGATCACCCGGCACAGCTGCTCGCCATCTATGGCTGTGTCCGTCCGCAGCACGACATCGCCGATCGCGATCTCAAGCTTGATCGCCGGAACGTGACGCTCCTCCAACGCATCTTCCACGACCAGCGGTGCGAATGTCGACTGCGATGCCTCGCACGGAGCCAACATGCCTCGCTGTCGAAAGCGTCGTCGCCAATCGTAAAATCTGCCAGCGCGTCCCTCCGTGCTTGCGCGCCACCTCGGACACCTGGGCACCGGGTAGCAGACTCTCCGCGACAATCCGGGCTCTCTCAGCCTCCGAACGCACACGGCGCCCCGACGCTCCTTCGAGGACCTCCAGCCGGCTCACCGGCCCTACCGGTGAGCCGTCCAAATGGACGTCCTTTTTGCTGTCCAATCCCATCCAAACCTCCGTTCCAAGCCGGAGGCTTCTTCGCACATTCATTCTAACTCTGAAGCCAGGGTATCGGCTTCGCGCTTACGATCATAACCCCCTGGCGACCCGGAAAACGATTCCGCGTTTTTGCGGCCTCGTGAGCCGAGCTTTTCGTCGAGCACAAGTGGAAGGATCAGCGCATGTAAGCGCTACACGCTCATTGTTATGCGGCGGCCGAAGCGATCACAGTGCACGCGATCGAGCCGAGGCACTCGCCTGACGGCTCTCACTCCACGCGTCTCGAGCCAGTTTGAGCCCTAACGCACCATCAGCAACAGAAGCAAAGCACGGCTCTGCAATACTGCGCTGGTGCGATAATACCATAAAGGCAGAACTTGCCGAAAGTGTTAGCTCCGGGCAGCAACGCTGCTGGTTGTCTCCCCGCCCGAACCAAGATGAAGATGCAAGAGCGACCTCCGGAGTGCGGTGACCCAGCAAATTCCACCTCTCTCCCGCGCCTTGAATGCGCGGTCTTGTGCCGGAAATCTCGATTCCTCGCGTCAAATATCGCATTGCTGCCTCACCCGTTACAAGTAGCTAACCAATGTGGCGTTGCGCCCTCAAACAACCGCCCTCCTCACCGGGACTTTCGGTAAGACGCGCGAAGGTCGAACGTGGGGCGTTCTAAGACGATCGAATGCCAGCTTTACCCAGAATCATCCATCCCGGCCGTTGAAAACTGTCAACCCATTAGGGATAGTGGCTGGAGACGTTTTTCGCCGCACTTTCCTGCCATTCGGATGAATTTCTGCATCGCCAGGTATTTTGCGGCGTCTTTACTCAAGGTTGAGCCGATTATGCACTACGATCGAATTGACGCCCGCATCCTTGAACTCGTGCAAAAGAATAACCGTCTAACTTCCGAGGTGATCGGCGAAGTAGCCGGCCTGTCTGCCACCGCGTGTCAACGGCGACTAAAGAGGCTCCGTTCAGAAGGCATCATTGAGGCCGACGTCTCCATCCTTTCGCCCAAGGCGGTAGGAAATCCTATTCAAATGCTTGTGCTAGTAACCTTGGAGCGAGAACGCTCGGACATTATCGATCGGTTTAAGAAGGCAATCAAATCGTCAGCTGAAGTCGTCAATGGGTTTTACGTCACCGGCGACGCAGACTTCGTCCTCTATGTTACCGCGCGTAGCATGGAAGACTATGAGCGATTCACTCGACGATTCTTCTATGAGAACCCGGATATAAAGGGCGTCAAAACGATGGTCATAATAGACCGCGTTAAGTCGGGATTCGCCCTTCCAATTGAGGTTCCGTCCGAGGATTGATGGCTGAAGTCTGCGTTTTGGGAGCTTGTTCTCAATTTCGTATAGCATGCGAAACACCGCACTGCCTCATTCACTCTCGTGCTGCATCGGCGTTTGGTCTATCGAGTCGTCGGCCTGGAACGTCACGACTCAATCAGCCAGTGAAGACGACGGTCTTCCTGCCATTCAGCATAACACGATCCACAAGGTGGTGTCGCACGGCGCGGGCGAGTACCCGCCGTTCGATGTCGCGGCCTTTGCGGATGAGATCGTCTGGCGTGTCGCGATGCGAGATCCGTTCGACATCTTGCTCTATAATCGGTCCCTCGTCGAGATCGGAGGTTACGTAATGCGCCGTCGCGCCGATCAGCTTAACCCCTCGCTCGTGAGCCTGATGATAGGGCTTGGCGCCCTTGAAGCCTGGTAAGAAGGAGTGGTGTATGTTGATACAGCGTCCCGACAACTTGGCTGAGAAGCCGTCCGACAGAATCTGCATGTAGCGCGCGAGAACAACAAGCTCCGTATTAGTCTTCTGGACTAGCTCCCAAATTAGCGCCTCTTGCTCCATCTTCGTCTGCTTGGTGACTGGCAAATGGTAGAATTGCAAATCGGCAAGATCGGTGGAGGCTAGGTGCTCGCGCCGTGGTTGGAAACGATTGCCGTCACCTCGATCGGCAACTCTCCAATGCGCCAGCGATAAAGCAAATCAGCTAGGCAATGATCTAGTTTCGAAACCAAGAGCATCACACGTTTCTTTGCAAAACTCTGCCGCAAAGTAAATGTCATCGCGAAACGCCTAGCGAGCTCCTCGATTGATGCAGCAATTTCCGTTTCTGATTTGGCTTTCTCCAGACGGTCGAAGACGACGCGCATGAAGAAGTGCCCGACCTCGGTATCGTCGAACTGCTGAGCATCGAGGATGTTGCAGCCAGAATCAAACAGAAGGCTTGAGACCGCCGATACGATGCCTGGCCGGTCCGGGCAGGACAAAGCGAAGAATCATGGATCGGTCGGACATGGAGTAACCGCCCGACGGCGGCCCCTTATAAACTGCTTTGCAGAAGGCAGGAGGTGAGCGTCATCCCTTAGAGCGTGCTCTGAGGAGCTCTGGGGCGATGAGGTCTTCAAGCTTCCGCCACTCGCCCTTCACTCGAGTACGATTCGAATCGTAAAAGGCGCGAAGGGAAGCGATGGCCGCGTGCCGTTCGCCGGCGATCTCTATCTCAAAAATTCCTTCGGACAGCCATTCGGCATTGACCCCGCTCTCGGAGTGGAGATACCCCATGCCTACGCCGCATCCCAGTGTGTGGCCGAAGCCGGCGGAACGCAGGTATCCCACGAGCGATCCATTGCGCCAGACAGGCTCTGTTCCGAACATGAGCGGCACCGCGCGGGGCGCGGCCAGCTGGACGAGGCGTCGGCGCGGAGTCCGCCCGCGCTGTGTTTCGAGAACCGCCCGCCCAATAAAATCGTTTCCCTTGTTCCAGGCGATTGTGAATCCCAATCCAGCTTCGAGCGGCGAGTCCTCATCACTTACGTCCGCGCCCCAGTCGCGGTAACCGGCTTCAAGGCGCAACGTGTTGAGTGCCACGTAGCCTGCGTGACGCAAATCGAGATCGCGTCCCGCAGCGATCAGCGCATCGTAGATACCGAGCGACTGGTCGGTCGGGATGTGCAACTCCCATCCGAGTTCTCCGACGAAGGTCATGCGAAAAGCGAGCGCCATCCCATAGCCCATCTCGATTTCTCGGGCCGTCGCGAACGGAAACGCGGCTTCAGAAAAATCCGCCGGGCTCACGCGCGTGAGGAGCTCTCGCGAATGTGGGCCCATGACAGAGAGGCAGGTGTAGCCCGACGACACGTCCGTGACGAATACGTGGCTGGCACCTTTGGCATGCATTCGGAGCCAGGCGAGATCTCTGATGAGCTGCACGGCCGCGGTAACGACGAGGAACTCCTCCTCTCCCGTTCGCGCGATTGTGACATCGGACTCCATGCCACCTCGCTCATTGAGCCACGGAGTGTACACGATGCGGCCCACTGGCACGTCAACGTCGTTAGTAGAGAGACCCTGCAGAAAGGAAAGCGCATCACGGCCCTGCACCAGTAGGTGCGCGAAGGATGTTTGATCGAAAAGCGTGACTCCGGAACGAGTCGCCTCGTGTTCGGCCCCACTCGACTTGAACCAGTCGTCGCGAGCAAATGTGGCGTGGGCGTACGCCGCCTCCTCGGGGTTTCCGAACCATTGCGCCCGCTCCCAGCCCGCAGCCTCGCCAAACTTCGCGCCTGCGGCCGCTAGACGATCGTGCAGCGGCGAGACGCGTACGTTACGGGCCGTCTCGGGTGACTTGTGAGGCCAATGTAGAGCGTAAAGGAGGCCGACCGCTTCGCCTGCTCGGTGGTGCAAATATCGCCGATTGCGCTGGAATGGCATCGCTCGTCGGACGTCCATCTCCCAATAGTCGTTAGCGGGCATGCCGGTTGACATCCACTCGGCCATCACTTTGCCGGCGCCGCCGGAAGACTCGATACCGCATGAATTGAATCCCGAGGCCACATAGAGGCCAGCGATATCGGGGGCAGGTCCTAACAAGAACCGATTGTCGGGCGTGAAGCTCTCCGGCCCATTGAAACTGAGTTGCAGCCCCACATTTTCGAGGGCTGGCATGCGCCGCACGGCACTGGCGAGGTGAGGCTCGATATGTTCGAAGTCGTCGGGTAGCGAATCGAAACTGAACTCACCCGGGATCCCCGCCATGCCCCAGGGCTTGCCCTTCGGTTCGAAGAAGCCGACCAGTAATTTGCCCGCGTCTTCTTTTGCGTAGAAGCACGCATCAAGATCTCGCACGGTGGGAGTATCGGGTGACAAGCCCGCCATGGCCTCTGTCACGACGTAAAAATGCTCCGCCGCGTGCAGCGGCACTGTCCAATTGACATCGGCAGCCAATGTTCGGCTCCACATCCCGGCGCAGATGACAACCTTTTCGGTGCGAACGATCCCTTCCGCCGTCTCGACGCCGACGATCCGGCCTTTTTCGACCACGATGCGCATCACTGGCGCGCGCTCCAGTATCTTTGCGCCACCCTGCCGCGCGCCGGTCGCGAACGCGCGCGCTGTGTCCACCGGATTAGTCTTACCATCGGACGCGATCCATGCCGCGCCAAGTACATCGGCTACATCGAGCAACGGTACACGTCTCTTGGCTTCGGCGGCGTCGATGATCTCGACATCGAGTCCGAAGGAGCGCCCCATGGAGGCACCTCGCCTCAACTCCTCTAGCCGAGCGGGTGTCGCCGCGACGGTGATCGACCCACATTGCCGAAAGCCAGTATGCTGGCCCGTCAGCTCTTCGAGCTCACGGAACAAGCCCGCGGTGTACTGGGCCAGCTTCGCCATGTTCTCGTTGGCTCGAAGCTGGGTGACGAGCCCCGCGGCATGCCAAGTCGTCCCGCAGGTCAGTTGGTCGCGTTCGAGCAGCAGGACATCGCGATGTCCAAGCCGCGTGAGGTGATAGGCAATGGACAGACCAATAATGCCACCGCCGATGATGACGAATTCCGCATGGGTGGGCAGCTTGCTTTGCATTCTGGGACTCAAAACAATGGCCTCAAGCAGATCTGAGCGAAGCCGAGGATGGACAAGCGGATATCGCTCTAGGGGTGGCGGCGTGGCAGGTCGTGATATGCGATTCGATTGTCGGTTCCGTCGTCTCACGACCCATTGGGCCGACATCGGCGCCTGGTCGCAACGGTTGCACCTGGTACTGGATGCCGCTTACGAACGAGGCGTGCCTATTCGAGCGCGTAGACTGTGCGGAACTATGCAAAATTTGATCTCCCAACGCGCACATTGATGGCGGACTAGTCAGCTGGAAGCGTCGTTTCTGGCCAAAATTATATCGGCCCGTGGATCTGAATTTCGCTAATGTGGCCCTGTGCGGAAAAGAAATTCTGCGCCTGATACCTGAAAGCGGAGGTTTTGCGTCCTTAGCCTCGGGTTGAAGCGCGCAAAGCCCCAAGGCGGCCCTTGGCGACAAATGCAGAAAATTGTTGCGTCGACACGTTCAAGAAAAGAAAAGCGCGGACAGCGGCTCGACATGATAAGGGATAGATGCTGAGCCGAATGCATCCTTCGGTCTTGCTCAATGCCCTCGCAACGGCTCTTCTAATCGAGCGGCTGTGTGCAGCTTAAGTTGCCCGCTGCAGATCGACCTGCTCCCGCGTGGTCCCCGTCGACGATGGCAAAAGGTGGCGGGCCTCGGGATTGAGCACCAACGACAAGCCTCGCCGGGAAACGGAAGCATTAACGGTGTTCGCGAGCAAGTAAGCAACAGTCATGGGCCGGACACCGCCACGCACCGGGGTTATGTAGCTCGCGCGCGTGCTCGCTTCGGCGAAAGCAATATCTCCGACAAGCTTGACAGTGCCAGTCGTATCGATCGTCCGATTGATGCCGACATCAATGACAACCGCTCCTGGCTTATGCCAATCGCCCCGGACCAGTCCTGCGCAACCGGCGGCAACGACGACAATATCGGCCTGCCTACAGAGGTCCGGCAGGTTTCGCGTCTGCAGCTGCGCTCCTGTCACGGTACATCCGGCATCGCCGAGCAAAACAGCCAAAGGTTTTCCAACGATGTTGGAGCGACCGATGACGACAACATCAAGTCCATTCAAGTCGCTCACGACGGTCTTAATCAGATGGACAACCCCAAGCGGAGTGCAAGGAGCGAGAGCTGGCCGACCCGCGGCCAATCGTCCCACTGTAGGGATGGAAGCCGTCCACGTCCTTGGCTGATCGACGGCCTCCAGTACGCGCCAACGATCGATGTGCCGCGGTAAGGGAAGCTGGACGAGGACGCCATCAATGGAATCGCCAGCATTGAGCTGACCGATCAATTCCAGCAGCACGGTTTCATGGACATTGCTTGGCAGCAGGAACTGTCGTGACTTAATGCCTACGGTTTGGGCCTGCCTAGATTTTGTCTTCACGTAAACCGAACTGGCCGCGTCATTTCCGACCAGCACCACGGCCAAACCCGGTGTGACATTGTATTCGGCTTGGAGCAACGCCACCTCACGCGCAATGCGAGCGCGAAGGAGCTTGGCGATGGCCTTTCCGTCGATTCGGATAGCATTCATGATCATATTTGAGGATGCGATACGCCGGAGCAAGAAGCTGCAACAGCACGCCAAGGGACGCGCGAGCCGTATTCTTTCCGATCGGCTCGCGCTATTAGCAAGGGAAATGCGTCCACACCTACGTGTTTGGCGTTGGTTGCGCCAAACTGGCCTCCACATTCAAGCGCTTGCTGACTCTATCGCAAGTTCGTCCATTACTTGCTTGGTCGCTCGATAGGCCAGATCAACAATCTCGTCTATCTCAGACTCGGTTACAACGAGAGGCGGAGCAAATCCCAGAATGTCTCCATGCGGCATTGCTCGTACAATGAGCCCACGATCACGAGCAGCCTTCGAAATGCGAGCTCCCACCTTGAGCGCAGGATCAAAGCGCCGTTTTGTCTGGCGATCTGCAACGAACTCTATGGCGCCGAGTAAGCCAACACCTCGAACCTCGCCAACGATCTCCATTTGAGCAAAACGCTCCTTGAGTCGACTATGGAAGTGCGATCCGACGATCCTCGCGCGTTCGGTTAATCGGTCGCTCTTGAAAATGTCGAGAACCGCGTTGGCAGCAGCGGCCGCTATCGGATGGCCGGAATAAGTATAACCGTGTGAAAACGCGCCGACACGATCCGCAGCCTCCTCCATAACCGCGTAAACTTTTTCACCGACGATTGCTCCCGAGAGCGGTACGTAGCCGGACGTCAGACCTTTCGCGACTGTCACCAGATCCGGCTCAATCCCATAAAGCATACTTCCGAAGTCTGCGCCGGTTCGACCAAAGCCGCAGATCACCTCGTCGGCGATCAGAAGAACGTCGTAACGCTTGAGTACAGCTTGAATTTCTCGCCAATAGCCGGTGGGAGGCGGTGTAATCCCCCCGGTACCCAGCACCGGCTCGGCAATGAAAGCACCGACCGTTTCCGGCCCCTCTCGCACGATCAATTGTTCAAGCTCGGCGGCACGCCTGCGAGAAAAGGATTCTTCTGTCTCGCCTGGCTCAGCACCCCAATAATGGTGCGGCGTGCCGGTATGCAAAATGCCCGGAAAGGGAAGGTCCATATGGTCATGGTAGAACGACATCCCGGTCATTGAACCCGAAATGACTGAGCAGCCATGGTATCCTCGCTCGCGAGAGATAATCTTCTTCTTCTTCGGCTGCCCGCGTAGATTGTTGTAGTACCAGACGAGCTTCGCCTGCGTTTCGTTGGCATCTGATCCGGATAGTCCGAAGAACACCTTGCTTGGCTTGCCTGGTGCCATTTCGATGAGACGACCCGAGAGAATCGCCAGCTCTTCGCTCGTGTGGGCCGCATACGTGTGATAGTATGCGAGCTTGTAAGCCTGCCGCGCGATTGCCTCCGCCACCTCGGTGCGGCCGTAGCCAATATTAACGCAATAGAGTCCGGCAAAACCATCGATGTAACTACGTCCCTGGGCGTCTTGAATGCGAATCCCTTGGCCGCCTGTGACGATCGTAGGATCGCCGAGTTTTCCTTTCGCAAAGTCCTTGAGTTGAGTGAAAGGATGCAGAACACTGGAGCGATCGAGCTCAGCGATTGTCTTGATATCTATCATACAGCTTCTCCTAAGCCGCCAAATCGCCAAAACAAACGTATTTCAGCTCCATGTATTCCGCCAAACCGTGCCGCGAACCCTCGCGACCGAGCCCAGATTGTTTCCAACCGCCGAAGGGAATAGGAGGACCGGTGAAGGACGTCGTATTGACGCCGATCATGCCGCACTCGAGTTGCTCAGAAAGTCGGAGGCCTCGACGTAGGCTGTCTGTGTAGACGTATCCCGCCAGCCCCATCTCGTTTGCGTTGGCGCGGCTGATAACTTCTTCCTCGGAATCGAACGGAAGTACAGCAGCTACCGGCCCAAATGTTTCCTCCTGCGCAATGAGCATCTCTTCCGTGACATCGGTTAGCAACGTCGGAGGTACAAAGTTGAGCCCTAGCGCGGCGCCCTGATGAGTGAAGAGAACCCGCGCTCCCTTCTTCACTGCATCATCGATTTGGGTCCTGCACTTGTTTGCGACCGTTAACTTGGTCATTGGGCCTATCTCCGTTGCAGGGTCTAGACCGTGGCCGACTTTGAGCTGGGCGATTGCGGCGGCAAACGCCTCGACAAAAGCAGTGTAGATGCGTCTTTGGACGTAGATGCGATTGGCGGCCAAGCAATCCTGACCCGAGGTCGCAAATTTCGCGGCTACCGCACCCCTAACAGCCTGCCCAAGGTCGACATCATCAAAAATGAGGAAGGGAGCGTGTCCGCCCAGTTCTAGTGACACCTTTTTGACCGTTTCGGCCGCCCCCCCCAGTAGTTGACGCCCCACCTCCGTAGAACCTGTAAAGGACAGAGCCCGTATTCTTTTGTCATGCAACAGTGGCGTCGAGAGTTCGATCGGATTGCCCGTAAGCACTTGAAGAACGCCAGGCGGGACACCGGCTTGCTCGGCCAACCGAGCCACGGCGAGAGCAGAGAGCGGCGTCTCGGGAGCAGGTTTCACGATCATCGGACACCCGGCCGCAAGAGCAGCTCCGGCCTTTCGCGTAATCATGGCGACAGGAAAATTCCACGGAGTGATGGCCCCTGCGACACCAATGGGCTGCATTCGGACTTGAAGCAGACTTTCAGGCTTATGACTGGGGATAGTCTCTCCGTAGGTGCGCTCGCCCTCTGCAGCGAACCACTCGATAAATCCGGCACCGTATGCAATTTCATGGCGGGCTTCGGCGAGTGGCTTGCCCTGCTCGCTCGTCACGAGGATGGCGAGTTCTTCCGAATGGTGGAGCATCAACGACGCCCAAGACCTAAGGATCGCCCCGCGCCTTGCCGGCAAGAGTCTTCGCCACGCGGGAAACGATCGTTCAGCTGCCGCAATCGCCTGGTTCATATCCGCGGCAGAGCAATGAGCAACATCCGCGATATCCTCCCCCGTCGCCGGATCGACCACAACATCTCGTTGCTCGCCAGAAATCCATCGGCCATCGATGAGCGCAGCCCCCGCAACGAAATCGCGACGGTGCAGATGTTGCAGGTGCTTGGTAGCGAGGCCAGCCAAATGCGAACTTTGGTGCCGAACGGTTTGATGGGCCATTGGAGTGTCCAAGCGCGTCATTTGTTGAAATTGCCTCTGCAATCAGGATACTGATGTCGCGAACTGATTTGCATCGCATTTTCCTGTCGTTGGGAGGATTTCCTGCACAACACAGGCATTTTGCGGCGAAGCACACCCGAAGGCTGGAGAGAGATCATGAACTACGATCGAATAGATGCCCGGATCTTGGAGATCGTGCAAAAGAACAACCGCCTAACTTCCGAGGTGATCGGCGAACTGGCCGGACTTTCTGCGACAGCGTGTCAACGACGGCTGAAGAGGCTCCGCTCGGAAGGCATTATCGAAGCCGATGTCTCGATTGTTTCGCCAAAGGCCGTAGGAAGACCTATTCAAATGCTTGTGCTGGTGAGTCTGGAACGTGAGCGCTCAGATATCATCGATAGGTTCAAGAAGGCGATCAAATCGTCAATCGAGGTTGTCAATGGATTTTACGTGACCGGCGATTCGGATTTCGTCCTCTACGTTACCGCACAAAGCATGGAAGACTATGAACAGTTCACGCGACGATTCTTTTATGAGAACGCGGACATCAAGGGCGTGAAGACAATGGTCATAATGGACCGTGTGAAGTCGGGTTTTGCGGTTCCGATTGAGGCTCCTGCCGAGGAGTGAGTGCGGTGCTCAGCGAGCGAACCTTGCGTTCGCGCACTTTTTCATCGCTCATTCGCATATAACGCGCAGAAGCTGCGCTCTTTCTAATTTACTCTATGCCGCTGTCGACATTTGAGGTGAGGAAAGTGTCTCTCTCAGATCAGTTTTCGAAAGACCATCAATTCCACAAATATCTGGTATCGTCCAGTTGCGCAATTCAGTGCCCCGACAAGACAATCAAACGTGCACAAAATCGGGTTGACCAAGAGATTCGTCTGACGGAAGCGATCTCGCCGCACCAGGCCTAGATATCACCGCCATGTCCACCCGCTATGCGAGCGGCTTCAATTGTGAAGTCAACATCAAGCAGGTTATGAGCCGCGGCGACGAGGGGCTACCGCTCGGCCTTCCAGGCCGCAAGACGAGGGTTCGCGCACAAGATCGGCATTACCTCTTGGCAGGTATCTCTCGAGAAAACTGCCCGCGTCGTGACGATTTGAGACCCACACTGTGCACAGCAGAGGAGGGTGAGAATACGCTTAAGCCCGCGAACTCTCACCGACGATGGCTGATCTGGTTCAACAGGGATCGGTCGGAAATTAGACTGGAGCCGAGATGACGGTTCCATCAAAGCCCCAGACAGTCGTCGCCGATCGAATCACCGCTCCGTTACGGTTGCCAACCTTCCGCCGCATCTGGCTTGCGAGCTTGCTCTCCAACGTTGGTATTCTTATTCAGGGCGTAGGCGCAGCTTGGGCGATGACACAGATGACATCATCGGCCGACAAAGTCGCGCTGGTGCAGACCGCACTGATGCTGCCGGTCATGCTGATTTCCATGCCGGCCGGTGCGGTGGCCGACATGCATGATCGGCGCATAGTGGTACTGGTGTCGCTGGGTATCACGCTCGCCGGCGCGACAGCACTGACGACGTTCGCCTGGCTGGGCTTGGTCACACCGAATGTCTTGCTTGCACTCTGCTTTGCCGTCGGCAGCGGCTGGGCGCTGATGGGACCAGCCTGGCAAGCTTCGGTTAGCGAGCAGGTGCCTTCGGAAGCGCTGCCAGCGGCTGTCGCGCTTAACGGCATTAGCTACAATATCGCACGGAGCGTCGGCCCTGCGATTGGCGGCGTTGTCGTTGCCGGCGTGGGCGTAGTGGCTGCGTTCGCCCTTAATGCTCTGTGCTATTTGCCGCTGATAGCTGCGTTGTTTCTGTGGAAGCGCATCACTGAGCCGTCGCGGCTTCCACCTGAAAAACTCAAGCGCGCAATCCTTTCCGGGGTGCGCTACATCATCAATTCGCCGTCAATTAAGATCGTGCTGACCCGCTCCATGGTCACTGGTATGATGGGCGGCGCAATCCTTGCCTTGATGCCGCTGGTCGCCCGCGATCTGCTGCACGGAGGGGCAGAAACATACGGTATGATGGCCAGCGCCTTTGGCCTCGGCGCGGTGATTGGCGCGCTAAACATTACCGAGGTACGCAAGCGGATGAGCGGCGAGGCCGCGATCCGTGCCTGCGCTGTGTCGATGGGCGGAGCGCTTGTCGCAGTGGCGTTAAGCCGCGAGCCAGTTCTCACGACCATCGCCTTGGTCTTGGCGGGCGCTGTGTGGATGATGACATGGGTGCTGTTTAGCATTGGTGTGCAGCTGTCGGCGCCACGCTGGGTGGCTGGACGGTCGCTTGCGGCCTATCAGGCGGCTAGTTCCGGCGGGATTGCCGTCGGTAGCTGGGCTTGGGGCCATGTGACAGATGTCGCTGGGGTCGACGTGGCGCTCTTAGTGTCGGCAAGCTTGCTGATTGCATCGCCTCTCCTCGGGCTTTGGCTGCCCATGCCGCGCATCAGAGCGCGGGGAGAAGAGCCCGAGATGCTTGAAGATCCGAAGGTTCGGCTGGCGCTGACCGGACGCAGCGGACCGCTTGTGGTGGAGGTTGAATATCGCGTCGCGCAGGAGAATGCGCGTCCCTTCCATAACTTGATGCAGGAGGTCCAGCGATTTCGCCAGCGCAACGGAGCCTATGGCTGGTCGATCGCCCGTGACATTGCAGATCCGGAGCTGTGGACAGAAAGGTACCACTGCCCGACATGGCTCGATTACTTACGCCAGCGCAACCGCGCGACCCACTCTGAACGCGCACTCGACCGAAAGGCTGCTGCTTTCCACATAGGTCCTGAGCCCGTGCGTGTCAGACGCATGCTGGAGCGGCCTTTCGGGTCGGTGCGGTGGAAGGATGAATCGCCGGATAGAGCTACGAATGAGGTCTTGCCCAATGATTGCGGCAGAGGTGAGAGGAAAGATTCGTGGTCAAGAATAGAGCCAAAACGTCCCTGATGACGATGACGTTTTACGCAGGGTTTCGCGGCGCCTCAGCCAGCGCATGAAGCTGAAACCAGCGTTTGATGTTCGCCAGAGCCGACACGATCTTTCGCCGGAAGTGGCGGCGCCACTTCTGAGCCCGAGACGGCCTCCACAACCATGCTGACATCCAGGCTTCCGCAAGTCGACCCCGCTTTGATAGGAACTCCGGGTCCCAAAAAAGGCGGACCACTCTGAGGAGTGGCCCCCAAGCCAGGGAGGAAACGTCCGTGCGGGGCCTCGGTGATCAGGCCGCGTTCTGTTCGATCGGAGAGAATGGCAGCCGAGACTAGCTGCCACAACCTTGTGAGCTCGGCCTCGATAGACATTCAGGCCTGCGCGAAGATGTGGATTTTCGGGAATCGCCGCGAATCCCTTGCTGGCGAGAGCCAAGCCAAACGGCAGCATCGCGCTGTTCAACGCCTGACTCGAGCACCAGATCGCGATTGACGAATATCCGCAACGGGAATCCCCGACGGATCGTCAGCATCGGCTGGACGTTGAGACTCCGGCGGACCAGAGGCTGGCCTGTTTGATTAATCGATTCGGCTGCTCCGCGGCGAAGCGCGGCAGTCAGGCCCTTGTTTTGGATCCATGTTCGCCCCCCGAATTCATCTCGGTGCCGACGGGGAGCAGGGTCAAAAGCCAGCTGCCCCTAACAACTCTTTCCAGGAGTTGTCGACCTGATCCTCGGCTCAGAGTAGCTTGGCAGCTAGTGTCCCGAGTCACAAGTTCGCTTTCATAGATTCGCAGTCGATTCGCATCGCTGTGCCAAGAATGGAGGCAACCAGCGACGGAGCCTGCAATGGAGGTCCAGCAACTTGCTGGCCTGATACTGAGCGATGATGAGCATGCCGAACTGACGTCGCTGACGATGCGGCGGAAGACGGCGCAGGGGCTGGCTCTGAGTGCCCGGATCATGCTGGCCTGCGCGGAAGGCGGTCAGAAGAAGGAAGTGGCGGCCAAGCTGGGCCTGGACCGGTCAACGGTAGGCAAATGGCGTCGGCGTTTTGTGGAGCGGCGCGTGGGCGGGCTGCATGATGAGCCACGTTCCGGGGCGCCACGCACGATTGAGGACTCCCGCATTGAAGCCGTGATCGTGAAGACGCTTGAGAGCCTTCCAGAGGACGCCACACACTGGAGTTCCGTGGCATGGCGAAGGCCAGCGGATTGTCGGTGTCGACGGTGCAACGCGTCTGGCGGGCCTTTGTACTGCAGCCCCATCGGATGAAGACGTTCAAACTCTCGAGTGATCCAAACTTCGTGGGGCCAAGGTGTGCGATGTCGTGGCACTTTATGTCTCGCCGCCAGAGCACGCCATCGTTCTCTACGTGGACGATAAGTCGCAAATCCAGGCGCTGGACCGCAGTCAGCCGATGCTGCCGATGCGCCCCGGCCAAGCGGCCCGAAGGAGCATGACTACAAAAGGCATGGCACCACATCTCTGTATAGAGCACATCATCATCTTCCAGCAGACGTTCCCACAATGACAAGAGAGGGGGCCGCGATCGTCTTAAGACGCTATCTTTGTCTACCGTCAGCGTGCGGTTAGAGCCGCCGATGTCGGAAATGCGACGAGGCCGTTCGTCCATTACAGAGGCGAAGCCGGCACGAGTGGTTGATTCGTCTTCATCAAGTAGCGCGCAACGGCACGCAGATTGCTGGATGTGGAGAAGAGCCGCGGCAGCCAAAAAGAGGCCGCATGCGCCCCATGTCAGGAGTTTTCGATGACGCTTGCCCAGTTTAGCATTATTAGTTCAATTCTGATGCTTCTTGTGGTTTGAAATCCGCAAGTGGCGAACACTACCGTGGCCCTCGCCACGAACGCGCCGATGCCCAGCAAAGCGATTGGAATACCGCTAACGCAGAAGAGCCGGCCCGAGGCGATCCTGTGCTGGGGCACGAGCGAAAATTCTTTCGGGCAGACCACGCAAGCAGCGCCATTTCAAGAATTTCTCTCAACTAATCGCTTCTGGTTACGCAAATTGATCGAGAATGACCTGGGCTCGTTATCGGAGCGGTTTTGAGCGCGCTGCCTGTTGTCGTGCAGCCTATCTGCAACCCCTTCACTACCATGGGCGACCGACTGCTGGAAGTTGCGGCCACTCTGCGCGCCTCTCCGCCATATGCCTTCCTTACGGTCGCACTACCTTTAGCACGGCCGGCTTTTCTGACCGCCGTCGTGCTTGGCTTTGCGCATACAGTCGCCGCATTCGGCGTCGTGCTGATGATTGGCGGCAGCATTCCTGGCCCGTACCAAAGTATTGCCTGCCTTTCTCTTCGACTATATCAAAGCATCGCGCTGGCACGAGCCAAGCTGGGTTGCTGGCGGCATGTTGATGTTCGCCCTTGCCGTCATCCTGATCTTGACTCTAATCGATAAATTCGGACGGAGGAGCACGTGAGGACAGCGAGACCGGGCCGGATCGAAGTCGCGTTCAGCATACCGGCCAAAGGCGTGGCAGGGATTTTCCGAGCGCCAAGTTGCGGCACGACCACGGTGGCGTGCTGCATTGCGGGGCTCGAGCGTTTGTCGACCGGCTTTTGCGCCATCGATGGCGAGGTGTGGCAGGACGAGACGACGTTCCGCGCGCCGCATCTTCGTCCGATCGGCTATGTCCTTAATGAGCCGTGCCTCTTTCCGCATCTGTCGGTCAGGCGCAACTTGCTTTGCGCTGCCCCCAAACGCAAGCCGAGGCCGATTGCGCTTGATGAGGTGGCCGAATTGCTCGCCATAACGTCGTTGCTCGACTGCTCGCCAGCGCATCTCTCCGCCCGCGAGCGGCAGCGCGTCGCCATCGGCCGCGCGCTATTGTCGCAGCCCAGAGTGCTTCTGATGGATGAGCCGCTTGCCACCCTGGATCGCCGAGCCAAGCGTGAGATTTTTCCATGTCTAAAATGCCTGAATGAAAAGCTCTCCGTGCCGATGATCTACATCAGCCATGACATGGCTGAGATCGAATACCTCGCCGATCACCTCGTGATGATGGAGCGTGGCGCGATCACCGCGGCGGGGCCGCTGAGCACCTTGCAGAGTGATCTGGCGCTGCCCCTTGCGGCGGGTCACGAAGCCGCCGTCAGTCTTGATGCCGTGGTCGGCGGCTATGACGGGCGCTATGGGCTACTCATCCTCGGTCTCAAAGTTGCACGCCTTTTGGTGCCGGCGGCGCCGCTTGCACCCGGCATGCACCAGCGGCTGCGCATCGCAGTCAGCGTCTCGCGCGAGGCGGTGCGCTCAAGCACCATCATCAATTTCTTCCCGGCACGGGTTAAAGCCAGTTTTCCGCTCGGGACATCCGAGATCACTCTGGTGCTTGCGCTTGGCACTGGTAGCTCAGGTTCAGAGATCTTGGCGCGCATCACGCGTTACTCGTTTGATGCGCTACGGCTTAAGGACGGAATGGACGTATTCGCCCAGCTCAAGCACATCTCGCTCGTCTCGGCGGCCGCTGAAGCGCCATCGCAAGCCCCAGAGATCTCCAGGTCGACAAGAAATTCCG
Organism: Bradyrhizobium ganzhouense; assembly: GCF_049949285.1. Lineage (NCBI taxonomy): Bacteria > Pseudomonadati > Pseudomonadota > Alphaproteobacteria > Hyphomicrobiales > Nitrobacteraceae > Bradyrhizobium > Bradyrhizobium ganzhouense. Next base: position 1,704,189 of record NZ_CP181318.1, on the reverse strand, counting down.
GACAGGCAAGCGTCGCTGCTTGAAACTAGCCAATAGAAAATCAAGATATTGATGGCGAACCTCACATGGCCCGCCCCCAATTTCCGTCGAGGCAATCCTCGACCGTCTGGAACATGATCCCGATTGGCGCTCGCGGACCTAGCTCAGACTCTCGCGCGATCGATCGGGTGTCGCCGCTCTCCCCCTGCTCGGCCCAATCTCCAAGAGGAAGCGCAATGCGATAGGCATTCCCTGTCATCAAGATCAAACTCGATCGAGCCTCATCTATAATCCCGAGACCTGCGACTGTCGGCGGACGTCTACGGTCGCCTTACCTGGAGCGGTCAAGCTAATCTGCTGACGGATCAGCGCTCAACGCTGCTCGTTCAAGCACATCGTCCAACGCATGCAAGCTGGATGCTGCTTCAAAGGCAGAAGCGTGTCGCATCACGACCACTTTCCCGGTGCGCTCGACTCCGGCGTACGCCGCGTACCATCGAAGGTGACTTCTTTTCGCGTTGGTCAATCGACCAACATGAATGGCTGGACGGACTGAGGCTCCAAGACTTTCATGAAGGAGGATGGATCATCGAGCAGCTTCAGATGGTCCAAGGGGCCTGACCTACACGTCAGTTGAACTGAAAGGGTGGCACACCAGGCTCCCCTCCCGATGCGCTGGCCTAACAACGGCAGAGGTCCGGCTTCAGCCAACACTAAGGTTTTCAGCCGACGTCTTGCCGGAGCGGCCGGGGACGAGCTCGTAGTTCACGCGCGAGCCCTCAGCTAGAGTTTTGTACCCCGCTTTTTCAACCGCCGATATATGAACGAAAACGTCAGCGCTGCCGTCCTCGGGCCTGATGAATCCGTACCCCTTTTCAGGATTGAACCACTTCACAAAGCCTATTGCCACTTTCACAAACTCCAACAGTGCTCAGACTCGAGCTTCCATGAGCGCAGACGGCCGGCGCCGTGACCGGCGGGGTTTAGTGCCCCGCGCCGTACCATGTGTCCGGCTTCGTCTCGCCTGTTGCAAGCTTTGAGCCAGCCTTGTGATTTGCACTGGTCGCGCCCCCGAACAACACACCGGAGGACAGGCGGGCCAACCCGTATTCTGTATGGGGGCGATGGCGTTCTGCAATAAAAGCCCAGCCGGATTGAGGCCAGCATTGTAGTTGCTCCGAGACCTCCGAACACCCGCCACGGCGATTATCGACGCCCTGAGCCACGTCTGGGCACCGTCCCCGAACTAATACGCATTGCGGGTACGGCTCCGGCCGATCTCATCGGCTCGTTGCTGCGCCTGCGGATCAAGAGTCGTGAAGATAACAGACCGGTCACGCTCGCACCTCAATCCGGGAACTTCATCGTCGAACCGGAAATTCAGGTCGTCGACGTCGCCCCGAGGTTCTGGAGACACAATGACGAGCGTCGCAATTCACCTGGGTTCGCAAGATCTGGACCGTTCTCAACAAAAGCGGCTGGCCGACCCGCTGGATCCTGGCGGCTCATCACGAGGTCATTCCGCTTAAAGGTACGCCGGTGAGCACGGCGACGAGAACAGCAACGCCATAGACGTTGGCGTCATAGCGCTTCCGCATCTAATCTCGTTTCCCAAAAGTGCTCCACAATCGCCAGCGCGAGCGCCGGTAGCGATCGAGCGTAGCCGCTCCGCGGCAGCAGGTTCTACACTGCTACGGCCAAGTCTTTGTTGCGACTCCGAACATAGTGAGTAGCGGGTCGGACACATCGTTGATAGCCGAACGATGGCCAATGTGATCTCAGCTTCGATCGGCCTAGTACCGCACATGCGCTGCCGTTCGTTCGTGGTGGAACTCGCGGACTGTCGCGGGCCATAAAGGGTGATTTACCCGCATCAACCGGTCTGTCCTCGATCGCTCGTCCCCTCAAGAACTTGCAGCATCTCGACAGGATCCGCCGTCAACGGCTGGGTCAATGCGTCGTTCACTGCCGTTCTCCGGGGCACAGTTTGGGCAAACAACCTAGCGGCAGATCGAGCGCCTGTTGCCCGAAGCGTCAAATCGCCAGCCGCGCGAGGCGCCGGAGCGTGCCATTCTAGCCTCGGCTGCTCACCAGCGTTTCATGAGAAGCGCATTGCGCGTGAGCCTGACAGGACGGCAACGATTGGGATCACTTGGGTGCTGCCTTAAGTTCCGACATGGCCGTCATCACCGACAGCGACGCTCATGTGATCGATGGCGCTCTGGATGTCGCCGCCAGCTTCGCGCGGGGAAAGCGCTGCATCGTTCTTACTAGACTGGGTCTCCGCGAAGGAGGACGACCTGCCTTCGAACGTACTCTCTTCTTCGCCGGGAGCGCGACTTCGCACCTTGACCGATTCGAGTGACCGAATGAGTTCGCGGACCCTTTCCTTCCTTGCCTTGATCATCTATTCCTCCTGATTCCTATGCCGATAGCGCTGCGCGACATCTGGTTTGGGCTGGGGTATGGGCAGGCTCATTCGGATCCAGGCCAAGTGCATTGCCCAGCGAGAATAATGAATGAGATATAAGGCGCCGTCATCCGAACGGACTCGACGTGTATCGCTCATCGTCAATAGCAAAAGGTATGCCTATTAGCCTGAGCTCAGTCGGCCGCACTTCATGTTCCCACAAGAACGGAATCATCCCCTCCGGTATGCTCAGGTTTCCCCCCGAGACTTTGGATGAAAGGCCCATCGAGAATTCGCCTGGTTGTCATTTACAGGCAGAGTAGACGAGGATGGCACCGCTTCATTCAACTGCGCAACCTGAGCGCAGGATTGCAGCTCAAATCCCAGGTGCCCAGCGTTGAGAGACCTCGATCGCCCGAGGATTTTTTGCAGTCACAATTCCTGCCCTGGGCTGCAACTCCAGCCGTAGTGATTGCTGCGTGGACCAGCTCAGGACCTTGCTTCCAGCCTGATTCTGCTTCTCGCCGTAGACATCATCGCGGGTCTGCTCACGGAGTGGGGCCGGGCGCCCGTCCTGTTGGTCGCGTGCTCTCGGCGGAGCTCGCGATAGATCTTCGTTCTCCGGATCTCCTGGTCCAGGACAGTTGAATTCAGGAGCCACAGCCTTTGTCGCAGCATGGCCTGAAGCCGTCATAACCACGAAAGGAATGTTGTAGGAGCGACAGCCGAACGATCTCATGGCACATCGTTTGCTTCGCTGATGCAGTTCACTGGGTTCGCCCTAAGCACACGAGTGGGGATAAAATGCTTGGAATCGGAAGTAAATTGCCGTCGTTCCAAATCACCGGCGTAAAGCCCGGCTTTCACTTGCACGAAGAGAAGGGACAGAGCGCCTTCGAGACACTGACGGAAAGGAGCTTTCCTGGGAAATGGAAAATCATCTTCTTTTATCCTAAGGATTTCACCTTTGTCTGTCCGACCGAGATCGCCGAGTTCGCCCGCCTATCCAAAGATTTTGCCGATCGCGGTGCGGTCGTGCTCGGCGGCTCGACTGATAACGAGTTCTGCAAGCTTGCCTGGCGGCGCGAGCACAAGGACCTGCACCATCTGCCGATTTGGCAGTTTGCCGACACGGACGGCGCGCTCGTCGACGGTCTTGGCGGCCGCTCGGCCGAGGGCGTTGCCCATCGCACGACCTTCATTGTCGATCCTGAGAATACCATCCAACATGTCTATGCCACGAATCCAAATGTCGGCCGTAGCCCGAAGGATACGTTACGTGTCCTGGACGCCCTGCAAACTGACGAGCTCTGCCCCTGCAATCGCGAGATCGGCGGGGAGACACTGAAAGTTGCTTGAGGGGACATGTCGATCGACCAGTTGAAAGACCAGATTCCGGATTTCGAAGGATGTCAGGCTCAACCTGGCGTCGATGATGACGGACGAAACAGAGCAAATATGAGCTGTCACTAGCGAGCGATCGGGACCCGCAATCCGATTGTGACTGCCGCAATGGAAGCCGCCGCAGGCGTGGCGATGGCGCCAGCGGCGGTCGAGGCGGCGAAATCCACAGGGTCCGTCATGGTGCTGAACAACGTCTACTACCGATTTGTTCATCTCGCCTCCAATTCCGAATACAAGACAACGCCCGCTCGGCTTCGCATGAATTGGCTTGGCAATCCGACCGTGGACAGAACGGATTTCGTGGGCGCTGGCAGTAAGCGCAAATCAATGGGTGCGGTGCCTGCATGGACGTCCATGAGAAGGCGCTGCGGCAATCCGGCGTCAGCTTGGATGCAATTCAAACGGCCGTGCCCTTTGCCGCGGTCGTGCAGTCAGTTGCGGTGGCGATCGAGCCGGCAGGGCGTGGTACGCCACAAGCGGCGGAGTAATCCACCCTCCCCGCACCCTTCGCCTCGCCCCTCCCGGGCCAGGCGCGGGGTGGACGCCCATTATTCATGAGCTGAGTTCGCCGAGCGTGCCCTTGCATCCGAATATTTGAACGTCAGTCGACTTTCGGCCTCTGGCGCGCAAGGTACAGCCAAATGACTCTGTCCGTGAGATCTTCTCCGCCTTACCGATAACGCGGAGGCAACCGTAGGCCTCTCACCCGAATTTGAATAACACCCCATATCCGCCACGCGGATAGCCCCATTCGATGTCGCCGGTGGGCTCGCCGATGACGCGGCAGGTGCCGCACTCCATGCAGCCGTCGACGGTGACCTCGACCTGGCCCTTGTCATTGAGGTCATAGCAGCGCGCAGGGCAGGCTTTCAAAAGCGCAAGGAGCTGCGGCGAGGGCTTGGTGTGTGCGCGCACCTTAATGTGGGGCCGTCCGGCGTCCACAAGATAGCGGTTGCAAAATAACTTGTCTTCGACACGCACTGATCGCTCGACCTTCATAGTCAGCCTCATTGGTTTCGGGTTCGCGTTTCGAACAATTAGCGCCAGGCGCGGGCGAAGCGGAATGCATCGCCGAACAGTCCTATCCAGGACCGCGCATTGACAAAGGATTTCAGCGTCGACTTCTGTTTCTCGGACTTTGGCGTACCGTCCACCCGAAGGTAGGTCTGCATCGCCTTGGAGATGAGCTGGGGGTAGGTCAGGAAGAAGTTTTGCGAGTTGGTATGCATCAGCCTCGGCATGTCCTTGTACTTCTTCATGTCCTTCAAGACGAAGGAGCGGTCCAGCATCCTCTTGTAGAGCGCGAGATTTTCCGCAGTCATACCAAGCCGGCGTGACTTCATCTGGAAGATCGCTTCGGCCGCGATCCGTCCGGACGTCATTGCAAGATTGGACCCCTCGCGATGAATGGCGTTGTTGAGCTGCGCCGCGTCACCGACAACGACCCAGCCGTCTCCGTAGAGCTGCGGGATGGCCTTGTAGCCGCCCTCGGGGATGAGGTGCGCGGAATATTCCTTGACCTCGGACCCCTCGATCAGGGGCGCGACCGATGGGTGGCGCTTGAAGTGGTCGAGCAGCTCGTAGGGTGTCCGACCGGTGCGCTGGAAGTCTGCGACAAGACACCCGATCCCGAGCGAAATGCACTCCTTATTGGCGTAGATGAAGCCCATTCCCGTCATGCCGCCGGAAATCGTGCCCGCAGCTTCGATGACAACGCCTTCGTCGCCGCTCAGATTGAAACGCGCTTCGATGGTCTCGCGCGGCAAAAAGTGCATTTCCTTCACCGCGAGAGCCACCTTGTTAGGCTTCGGGCGCTCGCGCAGGCGCGCACGCGTGCCAAGCAGCCCGTTCACGCCCTCGGCCAGCACCACGACATCTGCATGGATCTCGCCATCCTGGCGATCCGTACGAACACCGATGACTCTGCCATAGGCATCCTGCGCAAGATCGGTGACGGTGGTCTCGCACAGCACGGTCGCGCCTGCCTCGCGCACTTTTGAGGAGAACCATCGATCGAACTGGGCCCGGATAATCGTGTACCGGTTAGCCCGCTCTTCATTAAAATCCTCAGAGCGGTAATGTAGCCCGACATGGGAGCGATCATCCATGATCCAGAACCGTTGTTCGACCAGATGTCGCTCAAGCGGTGCGTCCTCCCGGAACTCCGGGATCAGCTTTTCCAGCATTTCCGCATAAAGTATTGCCCCCTGAACGTTCTTCGATCCGGCATATTCGCCGCGCTCGAGCTGCAGCACTTTCATACCTTTCCTGGCCATGGTCAGCGCCGCCGCGTTGCCCGCCATACCGGCGCCGACAACGATTGCATCGAACCTTTCCTCGATCATGATAGCCTCCTTTAGCTCGCAATCCGGTCGCGCGAATGTGGCGAGAGCCGCGCACGAAACGCGTCCGTCAGCGCCGGCAACAGATGCATGGCGTCGCTGACGATCGCGATGTGGGCAAAGTCGAAGATCGGTGCGTTCTTGTCGGTATTGATGGCGACGATCAGATCGGCGCCCTCGACGCCAACCCGATGCTGGATCGCGCCGGAAACGCCCGCGGCGATATAGAGCTTTGGCCGGATCGTCTTACCCGTCTGGCCGATCTGTCGGTCGTAGGTGACCCATCCCTTTTGCACGAGCGGACGGGAACAGCCATATTCGGCACCGAGCACGCCGGCGAGCTGGCGCACAAGCTGAAAGTTTTCTTGAGAACCGAGCCCAAGCCCGCCGGCGACCACGACGTCGGCATAGGCGAGATTGGATTTGGCCGAATCACGGTCGGGGATGAACGACAACACCTTGGTCACGATATCGTCTTCCACCAGGCCGAGCGGATGGACGATGATGCGGCCGGGATCGCGCGCGACACGCTCCGGCATCGGCATCACGCGCGGGCGGACGGTCGCCATCTGTGGCCGGTAGTTCAGCGTGTAGATGGTGCAGAGCAGCGAGCCGCCAAAGGTCGGACGGGTGGCTGCAAGCGATCCATCCAGGTCAACGTCGAGGTCGGTGCAGTCGGCGGTGAGCCCTGTCAGAACAGTAGTGGCGACGGAGCCGGCAAGATCGCGACCGAGCGTTGTTGCCCCTAACAGCAGGATCTCGGGCTTGTAGATCTCAACGAGATCGGACAACGCCTTGGTGTAGGACTCGTTACGATAATCCGAGAGCACATTGTCGGCCACGAGATACGTCAAATCGGCGCTGTAGCAGAACGCTTCGAGCGCGGCGTTGCGGGTGGCCTCGCCCTCAGGGCCGACGACAACAGCCGCAAGCTTAACCTTGAGCCTGTCGGCAAGCTTGCGGCCCGCCCCCATAAGTTCCCATGAGACGGGATGGACCTGCCCGCGCTCCTGCTCGACGAACACCCAGACATGTTTGTAGGCTTTGAACCGGTCCGGCAACTGCTTCTTCGTTGCTGCGCGGCCCGCTGCGGCTGATGTGGGAGCCTTGATGACGTTGCTCATGGTTTTGCATTCTCCTTCCGATCCACGCGCTTGCGCGACACGATTGGGCTCTGGCTTCGACTGTCGGTTGAACGTGGCCCTGATGAGCGTGTTCGCCGGTTGCTCGCGGTTCACAACCAAGGCCTTCTTCGCGGAGGACGGTACCCTCGGTGCTCCGCATCAGAAGCTGCGGACGCGGAGCTCGCGACCGACGATTCTGGCGAGGTGGCTGAGCTGCAGTAAACAGGGCTACGTTGCGATTCGGGGGCCGATCTGGGCCATGTCGCCGTCAGTGGCCGACTTTCCAATGAAGACGACAGCGGTGCCACCAGATAGCTCCCTGGTCTTCGAGATCGCGGTCGTGCGCGCGTACGTCGTGGGTAGCGTCGCGTCATCGACAAAGGAGCATTCGGTAAACAGCACCGCAGCTTCGGCACCCAAGGTGCGCACCTTCCGCAGTCAGGGCTCAGGTGAATATGGTTCCATAGCGTGCACGGTGATCCCACGGGGTGGCTAGTCACTGAACTGGAGGACGCCTCCGCGGCTACGGCTTCGCGACGGTTTGTCGGTACACCCCGCTGCACAATCGTGTTTGACAGGAACCGCGCGCGGATTTGCGCTGGGTCGGGGACCTGTTTGATGCAGAGCACGCTATGCATGCGCTTCTCCAGGACAAGCTCGATTCGTTGTTGAGCGGACTTAGGTGCAGAGCAGCAAGTGTCATACCAACTGAGAACACCGCGAGGTCATGCACCAAAGGAATGAATTGGGCGCAGTTGCTAACTTGGTTCTTGGCATCGGGGACAACAGGGCCGCGTCATACGTCGGAAATGCGACAAGGCCGTCTCCCGCGTCGCTCCACAGACTCGACCGAACGAAGAGGCGCGCGCCGAGGCGCGCCGCAGCTATTCGCTCTGAGGCAGACGGCATTTAAGAGAACGCTATTTCAGCGTACTCAGCGGCACGAAGGCGGCCGGCCTCTTGGGCTCCGCGACCGCATCCTTCAGGACCTTGAAGACCCGCTGGTCGATCGGCGAAGACGCCACGAAATCTGCATAGGCCTGCTCCAGCATCGCCTTGCAGCGCGCAGCGATCTCCGCTTCTGCGGAACCGGCGAATTGCTCCTTGGCGAGATGTTGCCCCAAGCGCTTTAGGATATGCAGGCGCGCGACATTGACGATCCTGGGATCGTAGTCGACGCCAAGTAGCGCAAAGATCTCCTCAGCCGAGCAGGCCTTGTTGAGGCGGTCGAGGATGCCGGCCGTCTGGGATGCGTTGCTCACCGAAATTCTCCCTGAATTGGCCCGCGCGCTCGGTCGAGATCCGGCAGCGCCTGTTGGTCGCGGAAAAAGCGGTGTGGGCCCTCCTGGAGATGGCCGCACAGCCCTTGTCCTCGGACTTCAAGCGAGCTCTGTGAGAGCTTCGGCCGCGCTCAGATTGATTTGGTGGCGGGCAAAGTGAAACCCGAGAGCTCACTCACGTGCGATCGGAAGAGCATTGGCAAACATCGCGCCAGATCGCTGCCACCGTCTCGCGCGCAACCAGCCGCTTGTGCTCGACGGCGTATTTTCGCACTCGGGACAGGATATGTCTGCTCTGCTCGGTGGTCGCGGCGAGTTGCAATTCCCCGAGCAGCGTGGTGATGGCTGAAAGCCCGGAATGCTTGCCGATCACGATCCGATTGGAGCGACCCAGCAAGTGCGGGTCGAGCGCTTGATAGGTGCGTTCGTCCTTCAACAGCCCATCGACGTGAATGCCGGATTCGTGCGTGAACACATGCTCCCCGACGATCGCCTTGTTGAGAGGAATCGCACGTGTGGCCGCGGTCGCGACCAGCGCGGCGACGTCTGTGAGCTCCGGCAGCACGATGCCGGTGTCACGCCCGTAGAGCTGTTTGAGTGCGACCGCAACTTCCTCGAGTGGCGCATTGCCGGCCCGTTCGCCGAGCCCGATGACAGTGACCGAAGCGTGGCTCGCGCCGCCCCTGATGGCAGCGAGCGTGTTGGCGGTCGCGAGCCCAAGATCGTCGTGGCCGTGAAATTCGAGCTCGAGATCGCTAGTGGCGCGCAGGCGCGCGATCAGCGCATAGGCGGAGTCGGGATCGAGGACGCTGAGCGTGTCGGCGACACGAAACCGGCGCGCGCCCGCGGCTTCCGCAGCCGCGATGAGACTGATGAGAAAGTCGACATCGGCGCGGGAGGAGTCCTCGCCTCCGACGGCGACATCAAGCCCTCGCTCGCGGGCGTAACCCACGACCCGCTTCACCTGCTGCAAGGCCTGGTTGCGATTCCCGCCAAGCTTGGCTGCGATCTGTACGTCTGAAGCCGGGATCGAAACATTGACCATCGACACCTTGGCCTCGATGGCCGCGTCGACATCGGCCTCACGCATGCGGCACCACGCAATAGGGGTGAGCGGCAGCCCCTCCTCGACAATGGCGCGGATGGCCGCGATCTCGTCAGTGCCCATGGCGGGGGTCCCCGCCTCGATCTCCGTGATGCCGGCCCGCGCCAGCGCATGCGCGATGGCCACCTTTTCAGCTGTGGTGAACGCAACACCAGGCGCCTGCTCGCCATCGCGCAGCGTGGTGTCATTGAGCACGGTCCGCTGGTTCCACAGCGAATCGGACCATGCCGGCTTGGCAGCGATGGCTTTGGCGTCAATCAACGAAGCCTCCTGATTGTGCTTGGCAAGGACTGCTTTGGCAAACCGCATGCCACGCCCGCAGCGTCCCACACTATTGAAGATCCATCATTTTTCGCCCGCAGTCGGATGTCGCCAGAACGACGGTGTCGCAAAACAGACGCGCCAGTTGAGCTCTCTCCATTCTGCGTCCTGGATCGGTTCGGGTTACGGCGCGGATCGACTGTCAGACCGACGCGTCAGGGTTCATCGGTTCGCTAAACCAGGCACATCGCGTCAGGAGATCGGCTTCGGTCATAGTGACAAGGACGCCGCCGCCGTAAGCAACGTGTCGGATGCTGGGTGGTATCGGTGTCGAAAACGGTTGTGAGACATCAGGCTTCATTCAAACGCAGCAGGACCGCTTGCACGACTGATCCACAATCTTATGGACGGAGGCCTGCCGGCGCCGGGACGTCGGAGTTGAGCAGCCTCGCCCGAACAGATCGCCGCAGCCGCACTCTCTGTCCGCGCCGGCCAAAGCACTGAGCCCGTCAAACCGCTACAGCTTGGGCGCAAGCCGGCCTTGAGCACAAGATCATCTCGCTGGTTGGCGCCGTAATCCGCTGCACCAGATTGGGCCGCGTCACCTGCACCTGGTCGGCCAGCTGCGCGACCGTCGGGCGGCAGTTGCGCCAAAGAACTACCTATCGGGAGGCGGGAATACGGGTCAGTTGCCGCCCGCGACCGGAGCGGCCGGCGCCAACAGAACGTCACGCCGGCGCTCGGCCATGCGGCTCTCACCGCTTTCATCGCCAAAGCAGTGGTTGAAGTCCTTGCACTCTGTGCACACCGGCGTCGTGCACAAGATGAGCCCCTCGTCCTCGCATAGCCTGCGATAAAAGAAACGCTTCCAGCGCATGTTGTTGACGTTGCGCCTGGCGAGCGGCCCGAAATGGCGGTTGAGGAGACGCAACAGTTCACCACGATTGCGCAATCCGAGATCTGCCCACAGATGATTCGGCTCCATGACGCGGCGCGCGATCATCGCGGCCAGCCAACGGCCGGTGTCCCCTTCCGTCGATCGTTGCGCGAGCAAGAGATCACGTACCATTGTAACCTCGTCGTTGTCATCGCGCTTGGAACCCAGCAGCAAGTCATCGCCTTTGATCCGAACCGACGGAAAATTTTGCTTGAGCAAAGCCGCCAGCTCATCGCTGGACAGGCCGACCTTCTCAAACAGAAGACCACCTTCCATCGCACCGGCAGCCAGAATGGACGCCAGCACATGGCGGTCGAAACTGCTGTCATTGCTTGTGTCGGCATCTGCGGGGAGCATCCCGGTCAGAAGGCGATAGCTGGCAATTGCGCCACGTCCCTGGACGCTCCCATCATTCGTCTCGACAACCATAACAGGATAGAACTGCTCTTCGAACATGGGCGTCCGCTACCCTTTCCACATTGGTCAAGTTTGCATCACCGCGTCGGCCCTTGGGAGCCACCCTTTCGCCCGGCTGCCGGCCCTCCTTTTTGGATTTGGGTGGGCCGGTGCTGTCGCGCTGCGTCCTTTTACGATGCTGCAAGTTCGGCAGCGCTTTTCCCGACGATGGACTCATCAACGGCCTTCATGATGCCGTGCTCCATCAGCATGTCCTCGAGTTCGTCCATGGTGATCGGAGTCGGGATGATGCCTTTGCCGCCATTGTTGTGGATCCTGCCCGCGAGGTTGCGATAGTGATCCGCCTGCTTGGAGTCCGGCGCGTATTCCAACACGGTCATGCGCCGCAGCTCCGCATGCTGCACGATGTTGTCGCGCGGCACGAAATAGATCAGCTCAGTGCCGAGCTTTTTGGCGAGCGCTTCCGCGAGCTCCAGCTCCTTGTCGGTCTGCCGCTCGTTGCAGATGAGGCCACCGAGCCGCACGCCGCCGGAGCTCGCATATTTCAGAATGCCCTTGGAGATGTTGTTGGCGGCATACATGGCCATCATCTCGCCGGACATCACGATGTAGATTTCCTGCGCCTTGTTCTCGCGGATCGGCATCGCAAAGCCGCCGCAGACGACGTCGCCGAGGACGTCATAGGAAACGTAGTCGCGCTCCTCATAGGCGCCGTTCTCCTCCAGGAAGTTGATCGAGGTGATGACACCGCGGCCTGCGCAGCCGACCCCGGGCTCCGGGCCGCCCGACTCGACGCAGCGAATGTCCTTGTAGCCGATCTTCATCACGTCCTCGAGTTCGAGGTCCTCGACGCTGCCGGCATTGGCAGCCAGACTCAGGATTGTGTCCTGCGCCTTGGCGTGCAGAATAAGGCGAGTGGAGTCCGCTTTGGGATCGCAGCCCACGATTAGGATCTTGTGACCCATCTCCGCCAGCGCCGCCAGCGTGTTCTGGGACGTGGTCGACTTTCCGATACCACCCTTGCCGTAGAACGCGATTTGTCTCAGTGAAGCCATGTTGCTCTCTCCATCAACCGATTTGCCAAAGATTGCGTGCAGTTTTGCACGCGAGCTTGTTTCTCTTTCAGAAACGGGGCACACGGGTCCAAGGGTAGGAGAGCATCGCTCGTCTTGCGCGTCGGCGTGCACTCAGCCCTTACTCAGTGTTGCTGCATCGCAGTAGCAACTGCCGTGCCAACGCCGGCGGCCTGTTTAAGCTTCGGATGATGCACTACAACTTCGCGAGATTTCTCATCGCGCGGGATGTTTCGAACCTGACAGCAGCTGTGCGGCTGTGTGTAATCTGACAGCGCTCACAATTTTTGACGAAACATAAGATTGAATGCGCATTCGTGCGCCAAACGGAACTGCGGATGGTTTGAAATGCAACTGCGATCGAGCCTCTCGGCACGATTTTCAGAAGCGATGCTCCGATCAGCATCGAAGTTCGAGCGGCCCCGTGCACACCAAAGACAGGTGTTCGCGCTTGATGAAGATGCGATGACCGGTTGGTCTTCCCGTTCGCGCTGCATCACGACATCGAAACCGAGACGCTTCCGAGTGCCAGTGCGCAGGGATATCGATTGGCTGGTATTCCACCTGGTGCCGACTGCGGTCCTCACGAAAGCGAAGCATGAGCGGGCGCTGATCGGTCATCGAGAGCCTGACTCAGGCCGCTCGCATGCGGCTTTTTCGCGACAATCGACGCGAAGATCGCGATCGAGACATTAATAGCTGACCCACATCGCCGCTCCCGGAACGGCTGCCTTCGATCAAGTTCCAGAGGTTCCTCGCAGAGAACTGCGCGCATGCCCATGTTGATGGACGCGCCAGTGATCGTTTCCACGAATTCGATCCTCATCGGTGCGAAAGCGGCAGCGCACGACATCGGCGATCTTTTCCACGTCCCGGAACTCGTCACGGCGGCAACGGTGATGCGCTTTTGCCCCCACCCGCGAAAGGGCCGTGAACATCTGCGAGCGCAACCCCAGTCACCCCGAAGGGTCCCTTGCCGCCAAAACAATGCCAATCGCCAGCAGCGGATCGGCTGTGATCTGGACGCAGTGTTCGGATCGGTCGATCAAGTGCAGGTCATAATGCGGAGAGCTGCGAAAGGGCGGCTCGGTGACATCAGAGGCATCGCATCGTACCAGGGCGAGATGCGGAAAGCGGCGCCGCAGCTCGGTCAGGGGGCTCGCGCGGCCTCCTGCCGCCGTGATCAGTTGTTCAAGTTCGATCAGTTCGTTTTCGTCCAGTGCCATGACCGACTTTATCGTTTGTGTGCGTAAACAGTAGCGTTACCGCCAGAACACCCGGTCGAGATCGGCATTCAGCTCATCTGTCGCTGCGCTCAGCCGCTGATGGACGCTGTGGAATTGCCAAATTCCTCGCGCATGGTCTTTCCAAAACATCTTCCACAGTCCGCACACGGCGTCATGATGGATCAACGCGACATCGATCACGCCGCCATCCTTGTCGATGTCGCGTGAGCAGCAGGGGCTCTCGATGAGATATCCCCCCTTAACCGGCTTCACACTGGGTGAGACATAACGATAGCGTCTGCGGGAGCCCAATGCGCATTCGATCCGCTTGCGATCGACCTCGTTCGGGTGAGCCTTGAGGCCGACGACTGCCCTTTTCATGACCGCAGCATTCATTGTGAAAGCCCCCTTAAAGCCGCGTTCTTTGCGCTTCAGGCGCAGCCGACCGGCCGCCCGGCAAAACTATGGAAATTAGGTCCCAATGTTCGCTTGCGTGCTCGCTCTCAAACGCACGATCTCACCGATGCGGCCAGTGCCTACAAGAGCCGTCAAGGGCGCGCAGGCGTGAAACAAGCCGCCGTTGATGGGATCGCCGGCGGATTTGAGCCGCGGGCGCCATTCGGATGTCGAATGAAGGTGCGCGATCATGATGGGGGCCCTTCCCGCAATGGCCGACTGTCGAGCTCAGAGTCCGCGTCCACCGAATCAAGTTCCTTGCATTTCATTCCAACCCGGCGGCCGGTTTGAAGAAACTCGACACCGTAGACGTAGAATTGCTGCAGGAACGTCCCGATGGAAACGACGTAACCGACCTCGCCTTTCTTGGCCAGGATGTCCCCGATCTCCTTGCCGGCGTAGGTCCCGTCATTGCGAACGGTGCGATTGGCCTTCACCTTTTCACCAAGGTTGAAGACCGGCGGTCCATCCAGCTCTATGACGTCACTGTCGCGGACGATGTTGCTCATGCATCACTCCGTCGTGAACTTGATCGGGCCGCATTCTGCAAGCTCGCTGGACGCCGTGGCCGCGCCTGCCGGGATGAAGCGGGCGATTTTCTCTTCAGCTACTGTCAACGTGAACTCCATGAAGCTTACGCTCGTTCAGGCCGGCGGCTGGTATCGCGGCAATGAGGTGTCGATGACGCAGGTCTTGTCGACCGGACAGACCGCAACACATTGCGGCTCCTCGAAGTGACCGATGCATTCGGTACATTTTTTCGGGTCAATCACGAACGTTCCGCCCTTCTCGAAGATTGCCACGTTGGGACATTCGGTCTCACAAGCGGAGCAGCCTGTGCATTGCGAAGAAATGATCTTGAACGGCATCCGATGTCCTCTTCACGCCACCGACATCATCGGGTCCTGCCGGATTGCTCCGTCACCCCGGTCGACATGCTGGATCTCGCCGCTTTTCACTTTCTCGAGATAAGAGCTGAACCATGCGATCGCGGACGTCTCGATGAACTCGTGCGCGTATTGATCGACCGGCTCGATGCCAGTCTTGTGGAGCTCTTCCGTCGGCCGACCACCGATCCTAGCGACGAACACGGCGTGGCAGTCATTGATGGAGCGGATGATGGCCGCAAGGTCATCTTGCGCACCATAACCGCCCTGGCAGTAGTGATCGACGCGGCGGTGACCGACGAATTTGGCGCCGGATTGCGATACTTCATACACCTGGAACTCCTTGGCATGCCCAAAATGCTCATTGATGAGCCCAGCGCTCTTGGTTGCGACCGCGATCAGCACTTTGATGTCGCTTATCCCGCCTGCATGCTCCTGCACTTCCTCCTGCCTTGGCATTATCTTGGCGCGGCGTTCCTCCTCGATTCCAGCCTGGGTGGCCTTGCGCGCCTCAGGGTCATAGTTGACGGTCATGGTCACAATCTTCTCCTTCGTAAACTCCGCGCTTCGATCCTCGCCGAGCAGTCCGACCGCGTCGGCGCGGCATTGGCGGCAATGGCGCATCATGTTCATCTCGCCTTCGCATGCGTCCTGCAGTGCCTTCAATTCGCTTGTCCTCGGCACGCGCTGACCCTTGAGGCCGAACACGGTGCCGTGCTCGGGGACTGCGATCAGCGGCATGATGTTGTGCAGGAACGCGCCGCGCGACTTCACGGCTTTGTTGACCTCAACCAGGTGCCGCTCATTGATGCCCGGGATCATCACTGAATTGACCTTGCAAAGAATGCCTCGCGCGGAGAGCATTTCGAGGCCCTTGAGCTGACGCCTGGTCAGGATTTTCGCCGCCTCGAGCCCACTGTATCGCTTGTGGTTGTAGAAGATCCACGGATAGATCTGGGCGCCGATCTCGGGATCGATCATATTGATTGTGATGGTGACGTGCTCGATGTTCAGCCGGGCGATGGTATCGACGTGATCGGGCAAGGCGAGCCCGTTGGTGGATAGACACAGTTTGATATCGGGCGCGGCTTTGGCCACGAGCTCGAAAGTCCTGAAGGTCTTATCTGGATTGGCCAGGGGATCGCCAGGACCGGCAATGCCAAGCACGGTCATCTGCGGAATGCGGGAGGCGACCGCGAGCACCTTTTTAGCCGCCTGCTCGGGCGTGAGCTTCTCGCTGGTGACGCCCGGGCGCGATTCATTGGCGCAGTCATATTTGCGATTGCAGTAGTTGCACTGCATGTTGCAAGCTGGCGCGACCGCAACATGCATGCGCGCGTAGTGATGATGTGCCTCGACGCTGTAGCAGGGGTGCTTCTTCACCTTTTCCCAAATCGCCGGCGGCAGATCGCCTTGGCCCCCGTGTGCCCCGCAGCTCGCTTTGCCGCGACTGACCAAGGTGCCGCACCTCTTGGGCTCGGCGGCCAGCATGGCCTCGCCGCCTTCTCGTACATTTTTAGCGCTGCTGCCGCACTCCACTGCGTCCATGTTCAGTTCTTTCTCCAAGCCAAACAGGCTTTCCGGAGCCACTCCTGAGCGAGCTCCTGAACGTGGATTAGCAACTCACATGCCATCGCGGCAGGCGACGGGTTTTCTTATTTGTACCAATCTGTTAGCGAGAGTGATCTGCCCTGTTGGGCACACGACAGCGAGCATGCGGCATGTTGGAAATGCGACAGGCGTTGGGATGCTGAGAACGATGACGGCGCCTGTCCACCAACGCGGTCCTGCTCAGCGGCACAAGCACGTTTCACCGTGATCGAACGGCTGCCACGGGCCGGGCGAGGTGGACTGGCTTCGCTTTGCCAGCGCCTCTAATTGGCCAGCAAGATCTCCACGGCGCGCGGGATCGCAATCGCGAGCGGGGTCAAGCCCTGGTCGAGCAGGAATCTCAGCTCGTTGCGCGAGAGGGCATCGGGTTCGACAAGTGCGTAGTGAACGTCTGCCGAGCGCTTCGTGATCTGCCGCGCAAAAATGCGTAGCAGCTGATCGTCGAACCGACATCCGATGAAAAGAAAGCTCCGTCCAAGCCGCCGCTGCTTGACGATCTCCGGAATGGGCGACTGGATATCGATCTCGGTCAGGACCTCGACATAATCGGCGTCGGAGATCAGGAAGTTCCTTGCCGGCAGCACGCCGCCATGCGGCTTGTAGAGGACCGTGGTCCAGGCGCCGGCAGCCGGGGACTCGACCTCGTTGCCATCGGCATCATAGAAACGGTACCAGCGAAGCTCGCCGATGCCGGCGCGGGTAATCCCTTGCACTTCGCCCCAGCCCTCACGCTTGCCAAGCGATGCGCGCATCGCGCCATCATACCAGGTATCGACGATCATTGGTAAGCGTAACGCAGCAAGATAACGATGCAAGGCTGTCGGCTCGACCGGTGCGGCAAACGCCTGAGCCATCAACCCTGTCACGGTAGACCGATGCTTGTTGCTCTCGATATGCTGTGCTGCAGCCCAAGGATTGCCGCGGGCCCGGCGCGGCAGCGCGACCTTGGTGCCGAAGAAGATCGCCAGCGCGTCAGGTGTCACTGGCACGTCAGGCTTGGACAACTCGGCGAGCCCGGGCCCGAGATAGGGAACAATGCTGCCGGCATGCAGTCTGGCCGCAACATTGGCGAGCAGCGCCTCTGCATCCGTCCCTTTGAGACAGTTGATTTGCGGCATTGCGCTCATCGTTCATCGCCGTCCCCGCCCATCCTTTTGGCATTGACCGTGATCGGCAGCGGCGTATCGCTCGCCATCTCGGGCAGGTCGAGCACCCATCCATTCGTTAATCTGATCCAACCGCCCCACAGTGTCTCGTGCTCGGATTCGACGATCCGCTCTTCAAGATCCTTCTTGGGCACATAAATCGACAGGCCCGCCTCGGGAGAGCGGCGGATCATGACTTTCATGAGATCAACTCCAGGAATTACGGATTGCTAGCGGGGCGAGCTCTCGGGACATGCCACGCAGACGGACCAGGATGTCGGACAGCGCACGCACGACCTGATCGATTTCTTCAGCGGTGGTTTCATGGGACAGCGAAAAGCGCACCGCGCCGGGCAGGCTGCTCGCCGGCACATGCATGGCGCGCAGCACATGCGATGGCTCCATCGCGCCTGAGTGACAGGCTGACCCGAGCGACGCGGCAATGCCGGCGCGATTGAGGTGATGGACGATCGCTTCCCCTTCGAGGCCCTCGAAGGCGATATTGATTGTGTTCGGCAGCCGGTTACAGTGGTCGCCAAGGGCCGTGCAGCGACCGTTCTGCAAGAT
Source organism: Bradyrhizobium ganzhouense (assembly GCF_049949285.1). Taxonomy (NCBI): domain Bacteria; kingdom Pseudomonadati; phylum Pseudomonadota; class Alphaproteobacteria; order Hyphomicrobiales; family Nitrobacteraceae; genus Bradyrhizobium; species Bradyrhizobium ganzhouense. The sequence goes on along the minus strand of NZ_CP181318.1, from coordinate 1,685,965 downwards.
CGACTGCTCCAGACGATCGCGCAGCGCAGCAACACGAACGCGCGCTCGGTCGAGCCGCTCTGCAGCAAGCTCTGCCGCTTTTCCGAGACCGACGATGCCGGGGATGTTCTCGGTTCCGCCGCGGCGCCGGCGTTCTTGTCCTCCGCCCCGGATCAGCGGCCTGAATGTCGTGCCTTTGCGTAAGTAAAGCGCGCCGATCCCCTTGGGTCCATGCAGCTTGTGCCCGGACAGCGACAGCATGTCGATAACGCTGGCCTTCAGGTCAATGGGTACCCTGCCGACCGCTTGCACGGCATCGGTATGAAACAGCGCGCCGGAGGCGCGCGCCCATCCGGCCAGACGTTCCACCGGGAAGATGGTGCCGGTCTCGTTGTTGGCCCACATCACCGATGCAATCGCCGTACGTGGTCCAAGCGCCGACCGAAACGCCTCAAGGTCGAGCCGGCCGCGCGAATCCACCGCGATCAGATGAACCTTGGCCCCGCTTTGGGCCACCTGTTCGACCAGCGCCAGGATCGCCTGATGCTCGACCGAGGTGGTGACGATCTCGTCCCGGCCCTCCTGCGTCGCCAGCGCTGAGAGAATGGCGGCATTGTTGGATTCCGTCCCGCCGGAAGTAAAGACGATCTCGTCATCATGGGCAGCCCCTACGAGCGCCTGCACGCTGCGGCGTGCCTGCCGCATGGCGCCCGCGACCTGCCTGCCAAAGGCATGGGCCGAGGAGGCATTGCCGAACTGCTCGGCGAAAAACGGCAACATGGCCTGCACGACCGACGGATCCGTTCGGGTCGTCGCATTGTTGTCGAGATAAATAGCCATTGAAAACCTGCTCAATATGGCGCTGTAGGCGCGCCGGCAACCGGGATCAGGCGAACGAATTCGCCGAGCTTTTCGATCAGCCGCGCCTGAATGCCCTCCAGCGTCGCAGCTGACAGCTTGCAGAGCACGCAGGCCCCCGTCAGCTTGACCATGATCTTGGTCCCGTCGATCGCAACCAGCTGACAGTCACCACCGTCGCGTTTCAGATTGGGGCGGATCTCCTCGATCACAGCGCGAATCACTTGCTCCCGGTCCATCTCGGCGGCCGGCAGTTGTTTCAGATGCTTGGATTCGGCCAGCATGCTTGCGACCTCTTTCGTCAGCCGAAGGATTTGCCGCACGAGCAGCCCGCGTTGGCGTTCGGGTTGTCGAAGGTGAATCCGGAGCCCTCCTGCGCCAGCACGAAATCGATGGTGGTGCCGGCGAGATATTTGTGGCTGTCGTTGTCGACGAACAACTTGACCCCATCGCGCTCGATCACGGTATCGTCCGACGTCGTCTCATTGGCCAAGCCCATGATGTATTTGAACCCGGCACAGCCGCCGGACTCAACCGTGATGCGCAAGCCGCTTGCTCCCGATGTTGAAATCACCCCCCTGACCGCATTCAGTGCGTTATCTGTCAATTTGATCATGCTCACTCTTTCACCTCGCGTGGCTCGGCTGACTGCGAGTTGGCAATTCGCATGCCAGCGCACACGCGCCTGATAAGGCTTCCGTTTTTCAACTCTCGCCTGTTGGCTTTGCGACTCGTGTCGGCTTCCCGACGCGGCGATTTCGGGATTTAAGCGCGCTTGTGCGTTCTTCAGGCGTTTACACAGATGAAATGCGGTGCATGGGTCGGCAAGCAATTTGCATTTCCGTGCTGCGCCGGTCGTGGGCCGGCGATGAGCTTAGATCGAGGACGATTTTCATGACTGCAATCGAGAACACCGCGCTCGGCCGGCTGGACAAGGAGGGGCGACTTCTCAATGCCGTTCTCAAGGGCGAGACGACCAGGCCGGGCCGATTCGGTTTTCGTGGCGATATCGCGTTGAAGTTCCAGGCCCAGCTCGCGGACGAGAAGCGGCCGCCGGATTATTCAATCGAGCAGGTCTTGACGGTCGCGCAGGAAGGCGAAAGCACAATCCCGGTGCTGGCCGGTTATCTGCATTCATTGGCCTATCTGACCGACGTCAGCAGCGTTCTGGACGGCGCGCTGAGGCCCGACGGGCGCTACTTCATGTTCTGCAACAATATAGATCTGTTGGCGAAATACCGGACGAAGGTCGGCGACATCACCTTCCACATCCTCCCGTGCGATGAATCGACCGTCTGGAAAGAAATGATGGACCTGGCCGGGCTCGATAAGAACGACTTCAAGAAATTCGATGCAGGCGGCAAGCTGGACTACCTGCTCGACGCAGCCACGGCTCTCGATGCCTCCTATGAGGAGATCCCTTACGAAGACGGGCTGAAGCGGATGGGGCCCGTGAAAAACCGCAACCAGAACCGCCCGGTCTGAGCGCTGACTTTGGATCTCGTCGAAGCGGCCTCCTCGACAGGTCGCGCCGTCAGCATGTCGCGGTCCATTTCCATCGGAGTGATGAGCGCGAAGCCGCTCGCGTTGCGACGCGATCAACGCGACGGCCGCGCGACGCTCGAAGCGGATCCGCGGCGGCTCGATCGGACAGATGCCGGTGCGGCCAGGAACTTCTTGCGTTGGAATTCAAATTGACGGCGCCCCCTTGCGGTGCAACGAACAGAGTCCCCAGCACCATACAAGGGCAACCAATGGCTTCGCGGCTGTCGTCCTCGTCAACGATCGCGAGATGAAACCCACGGGACTAGCGCACTGAACGCTTTCGGACCAAGAACCGACGTGGATGCTTCCGGCTTTCTGCGCGATGTGGGTTTCCAAACAGGTTCGCGATTCATCAGCAAGCCGTTCGTTGCTTTGGGACAGAACTCATGCTGAACGGTCCTGCAATCGTTCGCGGCAAGAGAGCCAAGGCATCTGTCAATTGGCGCGGCTCTTGCTCAGGTGTTCGACGCAATCATCCAGCGCAACTGCTTTGTCGGCAGCGTTTGCAGAAGCGAGGACACTTCGATTAGAGGTCTGAATGTCTTTAGAAACTGATCATCAGGATCGACTGTTCGCGATCATCCTCGGCACCAATGAGATTGCGTCTGCGATCGCCGTCCAGCTAGCGCGCGGCGGAACTTGCGTGGTGCTGTCGCATGATCCCGATCCGCCTGTGATCCGGCGCAGGATGGCGTTCCATGACGCGCTGTTCGCCGGGACGGCACAGGTCGAAGATATTGTGGGTGAACGCCTCGACGACGCCATGCAGGTGCTCAGGGCGATCCGCGGGGACGCAAGCCGACGAAGACGGATCATCGTCTCCCGTCTCGGTCTTGTCGACCTCCTTCCGATCCGCCGCATTGATGTGCTGATCGACGCGCGTCTGCAGAAGCGCCAGATCAGGCCCGACCTGCGGCGCCTCGCGGGATTGACCATAGGTCTGGGCCCAGGCTTCTCCAAGAGCTCGAATTGCGATGTCGCGATTGAAACCCGGCCCGGCAGGATCGGCCTGGTCCAGCGAAACGGCTGGACGGATGCGGCTGACGGAATTGCGAGCCGGCTCGGTGATCTCGGCGCCGAACGTTTCGTTTATTCCAGCCTTGATGGCACCTGGCGAACGTCAGTCGCAATTGGAACGCATGTCGACAAGGATCTCGTGCTCGGCCATCTTTCCGGCGTGTCCGTCATGGCGCCGCGCGATGGCGTCTTGCGCGGCATCATCCGTGACGGGACCGAGGTTCCTTCCGGCGTCAAGCTGCTCGAGATCGACCCGCGCGGCGTACTGGCGCAATGGACCGGTATCGACGACCGCGGCCGGGCAATCGCCAACGCGACGCTAAGTGCGGTCCTTCGAGGTGCGGCGCAGCGGTTCGGCTGGGTCGTTGAACCGGAAATGTCGGGACACGCGTGACACGCCGCCGCAACAGCCGCCCGGAACGCGTCACTTTGCCTTTTGGACAGTGTCGACAAACCCGCCCCGCAGCGGGCAGCTGCGCTAGCAGGGGACAGTAACGTTGCAGACCTCAATCCTCAAAAGGCATTACGATGCTCGCCTGCCTTGGTACACCATCTATCCAACAGTACCGGAGTTCTCGGCAGCGGTCGGCCCCAAGGATTGTGAGGAATGGCTGCGGCGCCTGCCGACCGACGACGCCGTGTCGCTCTATATCCACGTTCCGTTTTGCCGGTCGATCTGCTGGTATTGCGGCTTTCCGAGGACCAGCACTGGCCGGGATGCGCCGATCCTCGACTATCTGGCGGTCCTGCATGAGGAAACCCGTCTGGTCGCGGCGCAAGCGCCGCCTGCGCTGCCCGTGAGCGACGTGCATTTCGGCGGCGGAACCCCGACCCTCATCCCACCATCCGAGTTCCTGGCCCTGATGGACGTCCTGCGCCGCCGCTTCAACTTCAGGGAAGGGGCTGCTGTCGCCGTCGAGATCGACCCGCGCACCTTCACGGTCGAAATGGCTGAAACCCTCGGAGCCGCCGGCGTCAACCGCGCAAGCCTGGGAGTGCAGAGCTTCGATCCGGTCGTTCAAAAAGCTATCAACCGGGTCCAGAGTGAAGCGGAGACGGCGGGCGCCATCGAAAATCTTCGCGGGAATGGAATAACCCGCATCAACTTCGACCTGATCTATGGTCTGCCAAATCAGACGGTGCAGTCCTGCGTCCGAACCGCGGAGACGGTGGTGGCGATGCGCCCCGACCGCCTTGCTGTGTCCGGTTACGCGCATGTTCCCTCCTACAAGAAAAATCAGCGTCTGATCGATGAGGCCCTACTGCCGGACACGGTTGCCCGTGCCGAACAGGCTGCGGCGGTGGGCGACACGCTGGTTGCTGCCGGGTACTGCCAAATCGGGCTGGACCATTTCGCCTTGCCGGACGACGAACTCGCGCTGGCGCAGAAGACCGGTCGCTTGCGACGTAACTCGTTGGGGTACTCGGCTGATACGTGTCAAACCGTTATCGGCCTCGGTGCCTCGGCCATCGGCCGTGTCGGCCACGGCTATGTCCTGAACGAGGTTGCAACGGGTTCCTACACGCGGCACATCCGCGCTGGCCGTCTGGCGACGTCAAAGGGCTATCCTCTCTGCAACGAAGACCGCGTCCGGGCCGCGATCATCGAGCGGCTGATGTGCGATCTGGAGGCTGATGTTCCGACAATCTGTGCGGCCTTTGATTTTGATCCGGTTCCCCTGCTCGATTCAGCTGAACGCTTGCCGATGCTCGCCGAGGACGGGGTCGTGGACATCGAAAGCGGCATCATCCGCGTAAGGCAGGAACACCGTTTTTTGCTCCGCGCTGTCGCTGCCGCATTCGACGCTTATCTGGACCGCTCACCCTATTAATCCATTGCGGATGACGTTTGTGGAAGGCAACCACAACCGGCAAGCGCCGGCCGTGATGGGTTGCCTGATGCAAGTGGGCTGCCTTGCAATTCGGCTGTGTCATCAATCCGGCGAGACCAGCGATCACCGCCCCGAGCTCTGGCGGCTGGACTTCGCCTTGCTCCCGCTCGCGCGTTTCGCCAGTGACTTACACGCGCCGCGCTGACGCCAAAACGCTCCGTCACCTCCCGACCTGAAACACCGCTCCAAATATAGACAAGCACCCGTTCGCGAAGATCCATCGACAACAGTTTCACCATCCCCGCAGGTTTCCATCCCGGCGACGAGCTTTCATCATCAAACCTCCGATCTGGACATCCCCAGCAACTCAGCCAGATGGACTAGCGCTCACAACCAGCGCGAAAGCTGTCCCTCTGGCGAGATGCGCGAAGCATAATTGGAACAGACAATCCCAACAGCATCGCGGCGTTTGAGGTTCCGCTGAGCAAACCAGCGACCTCGTCTCAAACGACCGAGATCTCAAATGCAATGATGCCGGCGGCTAGCCTGCCGCCGAAATATGGCCGAAGTCGGTGACCTGCCTCTCGAACAGCCCGCGATAGATGCCACCGGGCCGCTTGGTCAGGGCAACATGTGTGCCCTGCTCGACGATACCGCCACGATCAAACACCAGGATGCGATCGAGGCTGCGCACCGTCGACAGGCGGTGTGCGATCACGATCGAGGTGCGCCCCTTCATCAGCCGCTCCATCGCCTGCTGGATCAGCGCCTCCGATTCCGAATCCAGGCTCGAGGTCGCCTCGTCCAGGATCAGCACCGGTGCGTCCGCCAGGAAGGCGCGCGCGAGCGCCACGCGCTGCCGTTCGCCGCCCGAGAGCTTGACGCCGCGCTCACCAACCAGCGTGCCGTAGCCCCTCGGCAGCCGCAGGATGAAGTCGTGCGCGTTTGCGAACCGCGCCGCCTGCTCGATCGCCTCCCGGCTGGCCCCTGGCCGGCCATAGGCGATGTTCTCGGTAAGCGAGCGGTGGAACAGGATCGGATCCTGCTGCACGATCGCGATCTGGCTGCGCAGCGATTGCTGCGTGGCCTTTGCGATGTCCTGGCCGTCGATCAGAACGCGACCATCGGAGACGTCGTAGAGCCGCTGCACCAACTTAGCGAAGGTCGTCTTGCCAGCGCCGGAGCGGCCGACGAGACCGACCCGCTCGCCGGCGCGGATCGTCACCGACAGCCCGTCATAGAGCGGCGCGATATGGCCGCCATAGTGGAACGTGACGTCGTCGAACACGATCTCGCCGCCCTCGATCGCGATGGGTCGCGCGCCAGCAGCATCGGCGATGCCGATCGGCTCGTCGTGGATGGCGACCAGTTCGTCCATGTCGTTGACCGAGCGTTGGAGGTTGTTGATGTGCATGCCAACGTCACGCAAATAGCCGTGGATGATGTAGTAGCTGGTAAGCACATAGGTGACGTCGCCGGGCGAGGCGTTCCCCGCCATCCACAGCAGGACCGAGCCGCCGATCACCGAGCCGCGCAGGCACAACAGCAGCGAGAGTTGCAACAGGCCGGTGCAATTGTGGCGCAGCCAGGACCGCCGCACGCGCACGCGCCAGCGGCTGATGACGCGGGCGAACCGCGCATCCTCACGTGTTTCGGCGCCGAACGATTTCACCACCGCATTGCATGTCAGCGCATCCGCCAGCGTGCCGCCGACCTTGGTGTCCCAGGCGTTGGAGACACGCGCGGCCGGCGCGATGTAGCGCGCAGAGAACAGCACCGTCATCGTGACATAGGCGAGCGCACCGAGCGCAACCACGAGGCCGAGCGAGGCCCAATACACGCCGAGCAGGATTGTCGACCCGATCAGCACCAGCAGTGAAGGCGCCAGCGCCGTCAGGATGGTGTTGTTCAACAGCTCGAGCGCCCCCATGCCGCGGGTGATCTTGCGCACCGTGGAGCCCGCAAAGGAGTTGGCGTGCCAATCGGTCGAGAAGCGCTGCACGCGGGTGAACGCATCCTGCGTCACGTCAGACATGATCTTCAGCGTGAACGTCACGATCGCCTGCAGGCCGATCAGTCGCAGCACCATCGACGCTGCGCCCAGCGCAACGATGGCGCCGAATGCGAGCAGCGCCGCATGACGCGCGTCGGGATCGGACGGGCCGCGCGTCAGCCCATCGATCAGATGCCCCGAGAACACCGGCATGAATAAGTCGGCGATGGTCGCACCGAGCAGCCCGCCGGCCACGACAAGGGTATGCCCCGGCTGCTTCAGCCAGTGCCGGAACACGAAGGGCAACACGACCCGCATCGCGGTAGGAGGTTTATCAGCTGGAGCGGTCATAGCGCAATCTGGCCATTCTCACCGCGCAAGCCGGCTCTATCTGAATTACCCGCAGCGTCGCAAAGGCGCGACGGATCACCGCTGGTCGGCCCGCACCCCTCGGCCGAGCGAGACGCTCGACGCCAACAGCCCAAGTTGGTCGGACCTGGAAGCCTGGCATTCCGAGACGACCGGGAACGCCCCGCCTCTTCCACCATACGTCTTCGGCCTTTTTTCCTCCATAGCACCCCGCTCGCGAGAAGACTTCTCCTTTGAAGGATCGCAGTCATCGGAAAGCAGGGCGTCGCGCACCTGCCCGGCGGCCGCGACCAAACGTCCATCATGGCTTTCCGTGAGAAAGAAGAGATAGCGCTTTGAGTACCCCTTGTCGTTGCAGACGACCAGTCGACATGTCCATCAGGCTCGTTCGCGCGCACAGACATCAATTGCATTCCGATTTCCTCGACGCATGACATGCGCAGCGCCATGCCCCCACGATTGCCATGTGTGCGCCGAAACCATCAATTGCTAAGGTTAGTAGTTGACTGGCGCGCAGGGCGTTCCTGCGGGCGCACGTAACGCGGTTGTTACAAGCTCTGAGTGAGGACATCTTAGCGTCCGAACCCTGGGCATCCTGATTGGCCCGGAGTCGGCGTGGCGAATTGCGGACAGTCGTCTCCTCGATCAAGCGCCGGAGCACAGGGCTGACCAGAGCCATCGGAACGCCTCTTGTCTGAGGGTTAAGTCTGAAAGTCATAAACCCTCTCAGACAAGAGGCGGCCGTGCAAATTCTCCTCGCATGTCGCAAAAGCGTACGCTTCTCAGTCTCGCCTCGGTTACCGCAGGATACGCTGCAGAGTTGCTGACGGAGCGCCTGTGAGGCGTTGCGACACCCCGCCCGCCCTTTTTGGATTCGCCGGTCAAGCACCACATTGCCTTCGGCAAGCGATTTGCATTGCGTATCGCGCCACCGAAATGACAGGCGCGTGTCTAGCTTGAGGGAGTATTCACATGACGACGGGCAAGAACATCACCGCGACACCGTTAGAGCTCGGAGCGCTCGGCCAAACGCCCCATCCGAACGCGGAACCACAAGGTCAAGCGCTTCGAGGCGTACGGCAGGTGACGATCGACTGTAGGTCGCGAACGAGACGCCTCCACCGGAGTGTTCGGTCCAGCAAACAGCGACCATCGAGACGGAGGCCCCGTTTGCGATGCTGGTGCGCTCTCTTCTCACTTATCCGTTCGATCTGCGCCTGTCATGGGAGCCAATTCATCTCCGTCATCCCATACGACTCATAACCTAGACATGTATTGTCAGGCGGCCGGCTAAATCGCCGCCCGTCCTCAGCTACTCTCTCGGTTTCAAGCACAGAAAACTGCTGAACTCCCAAGCCGCTTGCAACTTTCAGCTTTGCGGGCCTTACATGGCAGCGAGCTTGGATCGGTCTAGACTGGCGGAAGTAACCAGATTGACCGATTCCAGGAAGGCCCGCACGGGGGCTCCGCCGTGCGGGCCTTTTATGCTCAGGTGTGGCCGGCGTCATTCGCGAGCGGCGGTATGGGCCACGTCGCCCAATAGAAATCACATCGCAATTCGATTTCGCTCACACAAGCGGCCGGTTGCGGCGGTCCACGACCGGTTTGTCGCAAGTCGCGCCCGTGACGTTCCAAACTGCCGTAACTTTGGCTGGTGTTGAACATCATCCAACGCAGGGGCCAGAAGAATATTCGGACCGTCAAGAGCGGGATCTGCCGTTCTTTTGTAGCGTCTCCATGATCCGGCTCACCGCCGCATGGATTTGACCTTCTCGCCCACGAATAGCACGCGATCGGGAAACAACCCGGCGCCGGCAATGCTTGCGCGGGGCACCCGCGCCACACGCGCGCAATGAAGCCATAGTCGCTACGAATGGCGCGCTGTATCGCCGCTTGCGTCAATGGCACATTGTCAAACACCTGCGGCCACGCAATACAACGAGATCATCAGCTCTTCTACTGCCCCGCCTGCTGAGTCGTGGCCATGGGGATACAAAGAAACTGACGGCAGCATTCCCTCGTCGATCCCGCACGAACGTGGATAGGGTTGGGTCTCGGTCAACTACCAATCTTCGCAATTGTTCGAGGTGACCGGGCATGTCAAACGACCGGAAAATGACACGTCGTGCAGGTCAATCGTGGTCTCGTTGATATCGCGTGAAACCCGCGGCAACGGGTCCATTCGCAGCGGCACCTGAAAACGCTGCATGTGCCGTCCGATTCTGCGACTGACTCATTCGCGTCCCAGCCCGAAAGGTTCGTTTTGCGAACAGATGCGTTTTCAGGAGAATGACAGCATGACCAAGATATCCTCGATCGACAGTATCATTCCGCAAGCTGATATCGCAAAGCGCGCGGCGCGGATCGGCGCTGAAATCAGGAACATCAAGCTGTCGGGCGATTTGCCGGCGGAGACGATTACCGCGATCAACAGCCTGCTGCTCGAGCACAAGGTTCTCTTCTTTCGCGATCAGGGCCATCTCGACAACGCAGAGCAGGAGCGCGTTGCCCTTCGCTTCGGAACGCTTATGGCGTATCCGATACTCGCTGTCGTCGAGGGAACGGTATCGATGATCGAGATTGATTCCGCGCGCCCCCCTCGCCGAGCCGACCTCTGGCACAGCGACGGGACCTTCTTCGAGGCTTATCCTAAAATCGCGGTCCTGCGGGGCGTTGTGATCCCACAATTTGGCGGCGATACGATCTGGTCAAACACCGCGACCGCCTATCTGGACCTCTCCGCGCCGCTGCAACGGCTTGCCGACGAACTCTGGGCGGTTCACAGCAATGCGTTCGACTACTCCGTCATGGCCAACAGCGAGGCCGACAAAAAGCATCTCGACGAGGTGTTCGCCAGGACGGTCTATGAGACCGAGCATCCCGTCGTGCGTGTCCATCCCGAAACCGGAGAACGCGCGCTGGTGCTCGGCGACGTGGTGCAACGCTTGGTTGGCGTCCCGAAATATGACGGCCAGAGGCTATTCACCCTTTTCCAGTCCCATATCACCGCGCCCGAAAACACCGTGCGGTGGAGTTGGAAGGTGGGCGATGTGGCGATCTGGGACAACCGCGCCACGCAACATTATGCGGTCAGGGACTACGGCGACCAGCGTCGTGTGGTTCGCCGTGCCACCGTCGCTGGCGAGGTGCCCGTCAGCACCGATGGTCGATTGAGCTCGACGCGCATAAAGGCCGCCAAGGAACCGCCCGCGTAGGTCGCTTAAGGCTCCCCAGAGACGTCAAAGATCCCGCCGACGCGGTCTCTTCCGCTCGTTTGCTCTGACAGCATCCACGAGCGTGGTCCGCTGTCGGCATTGAACAGATCCAGTCCCGGCGCCTTGAGCGATGATACCTCCTCCGACAACGATCTCCCCTTGCTCATGGACGTCCATGACGCGCTTACTGACGCAGCAGCTTCCGGACGTTGCGAGTAAGCTCCGGGCCGATCTGGTCGGCGCACAATCTATCAAGGCTAGCAACAAGGAGGGGAAACTCACGTCGCATGCGGGCGTGGCGATGTCGGTTCGAACTCGCTCGACTGCGGCTCCGGTCTTCAGCGCTCGATCTACTCTGACGCAAGCCGGGCTTGCCATCGCGGTATCCTTTGCGGCGAGTCTCTGCAGTTCGGCGTTGGCAGGAGTTGAGAATGCATCAGACACCAGGAGCGAGATGCCGGATGAGGCTCCTGGAAAACACCTTCAAAAGCAGCGTGGCGCGGCCACCCGAAGCCGTCAGCTCAAGCGAACAAGGCATCTCGACGGCAGCCCGGCGCCGGCACAACCGACCAATATCCCTGACTCAAGGTACGATCGTCCAGACAAAGTTGCCGAGGCCAGGACCCCAAAGAAGATCGACCCGTTCGCGAAGTTCGATCACCTGCGTGAAAGAGGCATTTGGCTCAATATACCTGGGCCTGCGGATACGATCGATCAGGACAAGGGCGGAGTTAGATCTGCGCTTGCGGATTTAAGGATCGGCTATGTGGGGTGGACGCAAAACACGTTGATCGACAATCGGCTGCCGCATGCATCCAAAAGCACCATCTTCAATCAGCGGTATGTTGGCGAGAGTCCGACATTCGGTACTGTCAATTTCATGATCGTGACCTACGATCTCAGCCGATTTGGAATTCCCGATGGTCAGATAACCGTGGGAGCCGAGCAACAACATTGGACCTGGAAGCCCGCCGGGCCAGATAGAGTAGGGATCAATACATTTGCCTATTACCAAACGTTTTTTGACAGGAAGTTCGAACTCAAGATGGGTTACCTCAGAAATCATGACGAGTTCTTGGGAATGAATCCATTTGGGCCGACGCCGGTCATCTTGTCCCAAGCCGGAATGAGCAACGATTCCGCGCCGACGCCGGCTCTCAACGTGAAGTACAATTTTGACGATCGCCTCTACACCAAGTTTTCGATCCAGCGCTCGGTCAGTCCGGATGGCCAGTTGGCGCACATAACCGAAAATCCCACTGGCTTGGACTGGCGCACGGCCAACGCCGGCATTTTATTGCTCGATGAAACTGGATTTAAGAACAAGGCGGCTCCGGGGTCGCCCGAGACCTGGCTGCGGGCCGGAATCGGTTTCAACGACAGCCGCTATCCGCACTTGGCGTATCCGCTCCAACCGAGAGCCAACGCGAACAGCGCCTACTACGTGGCCGCGGACCGGCAGTTTTTGCAATCTGATGCCCAAGGTTCACCAACTCGGGGTATCTATGGTGGGTTCTCCGCAATGTACGCTCCGTCTGACGTCAACAAGGTCAGCCGCTATCTCGAGCTTCGTCTTTATGCGAAAGGACTATTTAGCAGCCGGCCCCGTGATCAGATTGCCATTGCTGCCACCAATATCGCTTGGAGCCACTTTGCAGTCGATGCGGCCGCGGCTAAAGGCGATCTCGTCCATCGCGACAGTACGGCGATCTGGGGAAGATACACTGCGCGGCTGGCGCCAGGAGTTTATGCAACCCTGGGCCTGCTATACATCAATCATCCGACAACCATTACATACACACGCCAAACCGGACATGCCCTGAACGTCTTGGTATCGACATCAGTATTCTTCTAGATCCGTTGCTGGATTCTGCCGCGAGTACCACGCCGGAAGGAGCCGCCGAGTTCTAAGCGCGAGCTGCGCCAAGAACTCTGCCGCCGCCCGGCCACCGCGAGGTCAGTCCGAACATCGGGGGGATCCGCTACTCTATGAGGCGAGACGGGGACCACGGCGGCAATGCCGTTCACGCCGCGCGCGGAGCCAATCTCCATTGTCCCATTCGCTGAGCAAGCCCCTCGCTGGGGTAAGTCCTTGCCGGTCTTTTTCGTCCGCCCATTGATCACCGCAACCTGAAGTGAGCGCACTTTACGGACCGGACATCATCATTTAGGCAGAGGATAAGGGCACGTTCGCGTGCTCGGATGCTCATTGACGCGGCCCAGCTATTGTCCGCGGCTGGCGGCTCGTTGCGCCAAGAACACGCTGGTGAAGTTGCGGCCGCCGGAATTCTCTCAACCGCACCTTCGCACCAAGTCTCCTTCCTGCACAGACGACGGAGGCGGCCGTCAAGCCCTTTCTGCCGCGGCGGGCACGTGAGTCTGGCAGTTGGCCGGGCAGACCCGGGCGCAGGCGCCGCAGCCAATACAGGCGCCCTCATCATCCATCACCATGATCTTTTTCTCGATCTCATCGTCTTCGTCGCTGCCAAGGTCGACAAGATCGCCCTCCTCGTTGATGCCCTTCAATGTCATCACCTTTCGGCCACAGACCTTGAAGCAGCGGCCGCATCCGATGCATTTCCCGGAATCGATCGATGCGAGATAATCGGGTATCCAGTCGCGGCCGTCGCGCGTTGCAAATGACATGCTTGTATACCCTTACGCCCTTTCCTGCGCCTTGAGATCCTCGCGCTTTTTCTCGAGTTCGGCAAACGCCTCATGCGCTCTTTGCGCCACCGCCATGATCGAGTTCCAGTTGAGCGGCAGCTCCTCTGACAGGTCGTGGAGATCCATCTTGGCCTGCGTGGCTTTGGCCGACAGCTTTTTGATGTCTGCCTTCAGCGTTTCAAGTTCGCTCATGTCCCGCCCTCAATAGTTCGCCGCGTCTGGGAATTTCCGGATCATGCCGATCCCGTCCGCGATATACTTTTCGCCCTGGGCGGCGAGCTTTTCGAGATTGACGAATCCGAATCGATGCACATCACGCAGCTGCTTGTTGACGACGATCAGGCGGCCTGCGATCAGCACCATGCGGCCAAAGCCTTCATGATGCATCGTCAATATCGGCTGGATCATCACGCCGGTCGCCTTCTCGATCGAGAGCGCGACCGCGTTGAAGAACAGCTCCAAGCGCCAAACCGTATCCGGATCAGGATCACCGACAATCGGCAGCGCCTGCCGTTTTTCCTTGCCCAGGATATAGGGTTCGATCAGGTCGAAATCGCTCTTGCCTTCCCATGCCCCGTGGGCGTCCTGAGCGCGCCAGATCCCGATCAGCTTCTTGACGAACGGCGCATCAAGAGCGTTGTCGCGTGGCGCCACGTCCGTGGTCTTGGTCATGTGGTCCTCATTCCTCGAAATCAAGCGTCCGCTCCTTGGCTTTGGCCAGGGCCTTGCGGATCCAGGGGGGCGGCGTTCCCCTCAGCATCCTTTGGAGCTTTTGCAGCAGCTCCAGGATGTTCTCCGGTTTGTCCACTTTGATGGGGTGTATTTTGTTCGCCACCACCCGCGCCGCACCAGAGCCGCCGATCGCAACGACATAGAGGATGGCGCAATCCTTGATCGCCTCGATCTTGGGCGCGAGCTTATCCTCGTTGCCGTCTTCCGAAAGATCGCCGTCGAACTGCACCGCCTTCAGAAAGACGTGCCCGTCCGGCCCGACGTCATAGATGACAATGTTCTTGGCCCAGCCGAAATGGGCATCGACGCGGCTTAAATCCTGGGTAGCGAATGCGACCTTCATGGAATCGAACTCTCTGTAGCGTCGATGAAGCTGCGGCCGGAGTTTAGAGGCCGAGTCGAGGTCCGCCAGCTATCGGGCTGAGGCTGATGATTTTCCTCGCGGTCGGCGATGAGGAGATTGGCGATATGGAAGATCAGATCGCGCGTGCCGCGATAGCCAACGGACAGCTGGTGGCCTGCGCCAATTCGGTCGAACATCGGAAATCCCGCGCGATGAAACGGGATCTTCAGCCGTGCCGCCGCTTGGCGGCCGTGCGAATGCGTGATCAGCAGATCGCAATTCCCTCTCCGAGCTCGCTCTTCCAGATCCTCGAGATCGCCGATCAGGACCTCCTTGGTCCTGACTCGCTCCAGCACGGGCGAGGGCGTGGTCGTCACGGCCGCCGTGACCTGCGCGCCCATGTCGTGCAGCATGCTGGACAGGTCGAACAGGAGATCAGGCTCTGCACCGATCGCGAGCTTACGGCCGCCGATATGGAAATGGGCGTCCAGCATCGCATCGCCGAGCTGCCCGCGCTGGCGCCGGTACTTTGGTGGCACGGGGCGGCCGCTGATCTCACTCAAGAACGCGATGAAGTCATCGTTGGGGATGAGGCCACACAATCGCTCAAACAGGCGAAACGGCACCCCGGTCCTAGTCTGCATGGCTTCTGCCGCCCGCCGCATCTGCGCACCGATGGCAATGGTCCAGCCGGACTGGCCCATGCTGGCAATTTCCTCGATGCCGATGCCGCCGATGGTCGTTGACGTAAACTCCTTAGGGATATGCCCGTCCAGCGATCCCGCCAGGTCAGGCAGGAAGCTTGGCTTTAGCCCGAAATCCTCCAGAATCGTCCTGACCTCATCGAGGTCGGCGGGCGTCAGGTGACATCCAGGCAGGACATTCACCCGCACGGGATCGCGCTCTGCCTCGATCGTCGGCGCCCTTACGAGCACCTCGACCATGCGCGCCACTGTCTTTTCCCAGCCGTCCTGAAACGCATCCTTGAAATCAGGCGTCGAGGCATGGACCAAAGGAAATGTGGCGAGTTGCGGATGCTTCTTGCGGATCAGCTTGATATGGCCGTCGATGTCGTCGCCGTTCGTTTCCGTTACCCCGGTCGAGCAGATCCCGATGATCTCCGGCTTGGTTCGATTGTGGATGTTGAGGATGGCTTGCTCGATATTTTCATACCCGCCGAGCACGGTTGTCACCTCGCTCATCGCGGTGGTTTGCAGCGGGACCGCCTCCTTGAAGTGCCGCACGAACAGCGTGAGCCCAAAGGATGTGCAGCCTTGCGAGCCGTGGAGAACCGGCATGGCTCCGCGCAGGCCCATGAAAGCGAAGGCGCCGCCGATGGGCTGGCTCATCTTCAGCGGGTTGACCGTGCAGGCCTTGCTCGGAGTGCTGACGCTAGCCATGGCGCCATCCTATTCCGCGGCCTGCCGCATCGCAGGCGGCTGGGAGACCGACATCGCCCTCAGGATGTCCTGTATGCGGCGCCTGCAGCATCCCCCGTATGCGTCGGTGTGCTCTCTGACAGCCTCGACGCTGGTCAGACCGTGCGAGCGGATTGCATCCTCGATCGTACCGCGATCGACTGTGTTGCAGAGACAGACCCTTTTTGCGCGGCGGCTTGGCTCCAAAAGCGCAGGGGTCTCGGCGGCCTGCCCGTCCGCGTGCGCAAGGGCCGTGGGGATGGGGTGGCCATCCCTGGCGGTATCGTCCCATGGGGCCAGCCGGCGCAGCTGCTCCCACATCGGGTTGAACAGCGCCTTATCGATCTCCTCGACCAGCTTCACGATCCCCAAATAGCCCATATAGGCATGAGAGCGCTCCTGGTTGATGTCGAGCCAGGGCATCGCCGCCTTCAGTGCGACGAATTGCGACTTGCCGCCGGAGAGCATGATGTCCGCTTTTGCGCCCTTCAGCATCTTGTACATGTCGCGTGGCGCCATGTCGTCGATCATATGGGCGTCCTGCCCCATCCGCTGCTTGATGCGCTCCTTGTCTTCGTCCGTGGATTTTTTCACGCTGGTACCGACCAGCTCAAGACCGGCCTCCTGCAACGCGGCCGGCACGGACCAGGATTTCACGCCACCTGTGATGAGGAGTGCCCTCTTCCCGGCCAAGCGGGACCTGTAGGATCCGATTTCCGCCCACGCACGCGCCTCCTCCCGCGCTATCACCGCCTCGGTCCGGTCGATCAGGTCTGCCGGCGCGCCGCGCGCGACCAAAACGCGCGCAATGTTGCGCAGCGCGTCGCTGGAATCCTGGATGCCGTAGAACGAGCCTTCGAAGAACGGAATGCCGTAGCGCTCTTGCATTTTGCGCGCGACATGGATCATCGACTTCGAACACACCAGCATGGCAGCGCGCGCCCGATGCGATGAGGCGACTTCACGATATTTCCCATCCCCGGAAATGCAGGAGAGGATGCGGATGCCGAGTTCGTCAAACAGCGGCTTGACCTGCCACAATTCGCCCGACAGGTTGTATTCGCCGATCAGATTGATGTCGCACGGCGTGGTGTGGTCTGGCTCTTCGGTGCCGATGACATGATCAAGCAACGCTTGCCCGGCCAGCTTGTTGCCGAGGTTTTTCGAACCCACGAAGCCGGGCGAATTGACCGGAATCACGGGCTTGCCGAACTTCCGAGACGCCGCCTTGCAGACGGCATGGACGTCGTCGCCAATCATGGCCGGAATGCAGGTCTGATAGACAAAGATCGCCGCCGGATTGTATTTCTCCAAAATCTCCCTGATCGCCTTGTAAAGACGCTTCTCGCCGCCGAACACGATGTCGGTTTCGTTCATGTCCGTGGTGAAACCGGTGCGCCAGATGCTGGCACCCGATGACACTGCACCGCGGTTGTCCCAGGAATTGCCCTCACAGGCGATCGGGCCGTGCACCAGGTGGGCCACATCGGTGAAGGGCTGCAGCGCGATCTTTGCGCCGTCGAAGGCGCACCCGCCCGCCGCACTGCCCGGCTTAGGTTGCTTGGTGCAGCCCTTTTTGCGGTCAGCCTCCGATTTGTCGGCGTTTTTGGCGCAGCCCGGCTCGTTGAAGACATCCAGGATTCTGGCCGAAAGCGAACTCATCGGTTTCTCCTCTCAATCGCGATTAATGAGATCAGCCATCGCGCGCTAAGCCACCGCCGATGTTTGCCGGCGATGACTTAGGCGTCTTTCGTCATCAACGAATGATGTCAAAGCTATAGTCAGTGCCTGCCACGCTGGTCTTCCTGTCGATCTCGTCAAAGATCTTGTCGAGGATCTTCACCAAAACGTTCATGCCGCCTTGATAGCCCCAGACCGGAGAGCGGTGATGGTGATGCCGATCAAAAATGGGGAAACCGATGCGGATCAGCGGAGTGCCGGTATCGCGCTCCAGATATTTGCCATGCGTATTGCCGATCAGGAAGTCGACCGGCTCCGTGAACAGCAGCGAGCGCATGTGCCAGAGGTCTCGCCCTGGATAGGCATGGCAGTTCTGGCCGAACGGCGAGCTCGCAAACAAGGCCTGCATTTTATCGTGCCAAGCCTTGTTCCCATTTGTGGACAGCACATGGACCGGTTCGGCGCCCAATTCGAGCAGGAAGTCAGTCAGCCCATAACATAGGTCTGGGTCACCATAGATCGCAAATTTCTTGCCATGGATATGCGCGCTGGAGTCAGCCATCGCGTCGACCAGGCGGCCGCGCTCTCGCGCCAGCGCCTCGGGGATGTCCTTGCCGCTGATGCGCGATAACGCCATGAGCAGCTCGTCGGTCGCGGAGACGCCGACCGGATGGTTGAAAGCCAGGACCTCCTGGCCATGGCCGGCGATGAACGCAAGCGTCTTTTCCGTGCACCATTGCTGCGCAGATATCGTCGCCCTGGCGTGAACCGCGTTTGCGGCGTCTTCCAGCGTGGTGCCGCCGTCATACATCCTGAACTCGCCGTCGGTCGGCGTATCGAACACATCGGAATTGTCGGCGAGAATGGTGTACCGGACGTCCATCAAGTCGAAGATGCGCTTGATTTCGCGGGTGTTGCCAACAGTGTAGCCGTCAAAGCCGCCGATAAAGTTGATCTTCGCGTTGGGGGTGCGCTCGAGCTTCGGTGCTGTCCCGGCTTTTCCGTCCCAGAAATGCTCGAGAATACCCTTCAGCGCATTGTCATAGCCGGTGATGTGGCTGCCGACGAAGGCTGGCGTGTGCGCGAACGGCACATCGAAATGCTCTGGGACAGCCCCTCTCTCCTTGGAGGTCTTGATAAAGGCGTTGAGGTCGTCTCCGATCACCTCCGCCATACAGGTCGTGGAGACGGCGATCATCTTGGGCTTGTACATGTTATAGCTGTTGGCGAGCCCATCGGCCATGTTGTTCAGGCCGCCGAAGACCGCAGCATCTTCCGTCATCGACGAGGAGACACAGGAACTCGGCTCCTTGAAGTGCCGCGACAGATGGCTGCGGTAATAAGCGACGCATCCCTGGGAACCGTGCACGAAGGGTAGCGTGCCTTCGAATCCAACGGAGGCGAAGACCGCACCGAGCGGCTGGCAAGCCTTGGCCGGGTTTATCGTCAGCGCTTCCCGCGCAAAATTCTTTTCGCGGTATTCGGGCGTCTTCGACCATTCCCTGATGCGTTCGACCTCCGCGGGATCTCGAGCGTTCTCGAACATCTTCTTCTTGTTGGCCAGCATCTGCTGGTATTCCGGACCGCGGAACAGTTCGACATGATCGAGCACGTGTTCTGCATTCTGCGCCATTTCGTGGGAATCCTCTTGAAAATCGTGGTCAATGTCGGCTCGACGCCTCGGACGAGAGGCGAAGAGGCCGCTTATTCCGCAGCCATGAGCCTCGGTTCTGCGACAGCCTTCCAGGGCGCTTTGGTCTTCCCCCAGATTGGCGAGTTGATAGCCATGTCCATGTCGCGCGCGAAGATCGGAAAGCCGTCATAACCGTGGTACGGACCGGAATAGTCCCAGGAGTGCATTTGCCGGAACGGCACACCCATCTTCTGGAACACATATTTTTCCTTGATGCCGGAGCCAACCAGGTCAGGCTGCATCTTCTCAACGAAGCGCTCGAACTCGTAGCCATTGACATCATCGTAGATGAGTGTGCCGTCCTTGACGTAATGCTGGGCGGTTCGCTGATAGTCATCGTTGTGGCCGAACTCATAGCCGGTGCCGATGACTTCCATGCCGAGGTCCTCGTAGGCTCCGATCACATGGCGTGGACGCAATCCGCCGACGAACAGCATCACGGTCTTGCCTTCCAGGCGGGGGCGGTATTTTGCGACCACCGCATCAACAAGCGGCTGATATTTTGCAATCACCCGCTCGGCTCCCTCCTTGATCGTGTCGTCGAAATAGCCCGCTATCCTGCGCAGAGACTCCGCGATTTTTGAGGGACCGAAGAAATTGTATTCGCACCACGGAATCCCGAACTTCTCCTCCATGTGACGCGAGATGTAGTTCATCGAGCGGTAGCAATGCAGGATGTTGAGCTTCGCCTTCGGTGTAGCCTCGAGCTCGGCCAGCGACCCGTCTCCCGACCACTGGGCGATCACGCGCAGCCCCATTTCTTCCAGCAGGATCCGAGACGACCAGGCATCACCGCCGATATTGTAGTCTCCAATGATCGCAACGTCGTAGGGCGTCGGCTCGAAGCGGGATTTCTCAGGCGTGAGCTTGTCGAAGACCCAATCTCGTACGGCATCGTTGGCAATATGGTGCCCGAGCGACTGCGAGACGCCGCGGAAGCCCTCGCAGCGAACCGGCACGATCGTCTTGCCGCCATATTCCTTCGACTTGGCCTTGGATACCGCCTCGATGTCGTCGCCGATCAAGCCGATCGGGCATTCCGACTGGATGGTGATGCCGTTGTTGAGCGGGAACAGCTCCTGCAGCTCATCAATGAGTTTGACGAGTTTCTTGTCGCCGCCGAACACGATATCCTTTTCCTGGAAGTCGGACGTGAACTGCAAGGTTACGAACGTATCGATACCGGTCGTACCGGCGTAGTAGTTCCGCCGCGACCCCCAGGAGTACTGGCCACACCCAACCGGACCATGGCTGATATGGATCATGTCCTTGATCGGTCCCCAGACCACGCCCTTGGAGCCCGCATAGGCGCAGCCGCGGATCGTCATCACGCCGGGAATGGATTTGAGATTGGACTTAACTCCGCAATCCGCCTTCCCGGACTCATGAACGTTCAGGTGCTTGGCGCGCCGTTTCGCGGTCTTGTCGGGATAGACCGTCAACACGTCCTGGATGAGTTCCTTATTGCGGGCCTTGATCTCCTCAATGCTTTCGGTCGTAGCGAAGCTCATGCTGATATCCTTTGAGAGTTAGCGATACGGCGCTCAGCGAAGAGTTTAGCAACGACCGTGCCAGCCACGTGCAAATACAAAAACGAGCGGAGTTGGAAGAACATAGCGTTGTCGGCGAGCCCGGCCGGACTGTGTTGCAAAGCCGACATCAGGACTTCGCCATGGACAGACTCGCTTGCGCCTGTTCGATAGAAAACAACGAGCAGCGCGCGTGGCATTGTACCGCTGATATTCGGCTGCAAAACGGTAGCCTTGGGGTGGGCTTGGCGCGCCCGCTGGCGACTGCGTCATAGCCCGGCGGCCAACCGCTCAAGCCGGGTCGCACCAGCTGATGCGCTGAGGTGCGGTAGAGACGCGCACATGGATGTATCCACCATGCCGATGCGTTCTATCAAAACAATAAATTATTCCGATTGGCCGATGAGCAATATGAACGGACCAGGTGGCGTGGTGGGGGCTGTCTAACAAGGAGTATTTCGCGGTGGACAAATCAATTCTTGGCGGTCCGGGCAGCAATAGTCTCTTTGGCGGCGACGGTAACGATATAATCATCGACCCCAAGGGCGATGACTGGATCGACGGTCGTGCCGGAAACGACGTCATCTCGGCCGGCGAGGGCAATGACCGAGTGTTCGGTGGCGCGGGCAATGACAACGTCTTCGGCGAGGAGGGAAACGACTTTCTCTACGGCGACAGCGGTCCCGACAAACCGCGAGTCGCCAATGAGGGCAATGATAAACTCTACGGAGGTCCCGGCGACGATGTCCTCTTCGCCGGTGACGGCAGGGATTCCCTGACGGGAGGCACCGGCAACGACACCTTTGCGTTCCAATTCCACAACCCGGTCCCCGGACTAGACCCACAGTACGGGCCGGACCCCGACCACACCACTATCGTGGATTTCGACCCAAAACACGACACCTTCGCATTTGACGCGGTTGGCTTTGGCAGCGACGGTCTCAACGCGAACTTCCTCAATCACGTCAGCATGCGGTCTGGCAATCAGGTGGACACCTTCTACAGTGGCCCAGCCTCAGGTGCCCACGGGGAACATGTCGTGGTGATCACCGATCGGGGTTTCTCCAACGGCTCTGACGCAGCCAGTGCCATTTCCGCGGCCCCCGGCGACATGATCGTCTACTTTGGATACAAGAGCATGACTGCGAATCTGGCCTACGTCACCTCCGCGAACCACGTTGACGAGTTCGCCCACCTGAGCAATGTGCACAGCGTGGACGGCTTGGCCAGCTTGGGCCTGACCGCAGGAAACTTCACATTCCACTGACTCCAAAACCCGTGCTGAACCCTGCGCCCGCCCCCACCGGCGGGCGCTTTCCCTTTCCGCTGCTTGCCACGGCAATGGCAGGCACAGCGTGTTCAGCTTGATGAAGCTGTGCCTCGCGCGCTGGCCGCAGACCCGATCCTCCTCAAGCGCGTCGGGAAAATACCCCAATTCCAATCAATGAGTTTGCTGTCGTCAGTTGACCTTTTCGCCTCTATCCGAGATCGGGATGATTTCACCGAAGCCGCAGTACGCTTCACGTCGAATGGCATGAAAGCGAAGTCCGGGATTCCGGTTCGGTCGGTTGTGGTGGCAAAATAGCGGCCACCTCTTCGCCCCGACAGCAGCAAGGGCGAAAGCCGGTCTGGATCCCGCGCATCGTATAGTCCTTCAAGGTGTGGCAATCCGGATCGGTGAAGAGGGAATCGTTCTCTGCCTCGTGGTTCACGACCGCCCTCTGCAGCACCGCGATGACCTTCTTGCCCTTCCCGGATCTCCATCATCCATTCCACCCTCTTAAAAAACAGTTTTATGCGATGAAATCAAATAGTTATAGCGCCAACTAAGGGGACTCAAAATCTCCCTTGCCGCGCCAAGACCCACCATGTCGCTAGCCAGCGCGCATGACCGCGAGCACGACCTGCGGATTGAAACGTGACTTGGCAGGGATGATTGTGAAGCTGAACCTCTACCGCCGGATTTCGATTTCGCTCGCATCAGCCAATGCCGCGCCCTGGTCCACCAGCACGCATGCCCTCGTTTCTGGTCGCGCCAAAGAACCGCCTCACCCGCGCCGGCAGAGGCCACACGCTATGAGGATTTCACGTATTGGTGCGGCGATGCGACGGAGCCATCCGTTATCGCTTGGGGCGCGGTCGCCCGTTCATGCGAGCAATTCATCGGCCGCAATAACGGCCTGCGCGAGTGCATCAACGTCTGCATGCGTGTTGTAGAGCGCCAATGACGCACGGCACGTTGCTGGCACACCGAACCGCTTGATCAACGGCATCGCGCAATGCGTGCCGGCGCGCACTGCAACCCCCTGCCGATCGATGATCGTCGCGACATCGTGGGGATGGACGCCCTTCAGCTCGAAGGAGATCAGCGGCCCCTTGTCCTTCGCCATGCCGATCAGCCGCAGCGACTTGATTTCACCCAAGCGCTCGTGCGCGTACTCGGCAAGATCCTGCTCATACGCGGCGATGCGCGCCTTACCGATCGAGTTGACATAGTCGATGGCGGCCCCCAGTCCGATCGCCTGGACCATCGGCGGCGTGCCGGCCTCGAACTTGTGCGGAGGATCACCATACGTGACCCGGTCCTGCGCCACATCACGTATCATCTCGCCCCCGCCATTGAAGGGCCACATCGCAGCAAGCCGCTCATGCCTGCCGTAGAGCATACCGATCCCGGTCGGCCCGTAGAGCTTGTGACCGGTGAAGACGTAGAAATCGCAACCGATGTCCTGCAGGTCCTCCGGCAGGTGCACGGCGCCCTGCGCACCATCGACCAGCACTTTGATGCCGCGGCCGTGGGCCAGCCTGACCACGTCCTTGACCGGCACGACAGTGCCCAGCGCGTTCGACATGTGCGTGATTGCGACCAGCTTGGTACGGGCGGTGAGGAGCTTTTCGAGTTCCTCGATGATAAAATTGCCGTCGCTGTCAACCGGCGCCCATTTGATCACGACGCCGTGGCGTTCCCGCAGAAAATGCCAGGGCACGATGTTGGAGTGGTGCTCCATGACCGAGAGCACGATCTCGTCTCCGTTGCCGATATTCGGCTGCCCATAGGAAGAGGCCACGAGGTTGATCGCTTCGGTGGCATTGCGGGTGAAGATAATCTCTTCTGAACGGCGGGCGTTGACGAACTGCGCCACCTTGGTCCGCGCCCCCTCATAGGCTTCGGTCGCGACATTGGCGAGGTAATGCAGGCCGCGATGCACATTGGCATATTCACTTGTATAGGCCCGCATGAGGCGGTCGAGCACCGTCCTGGGTTTCTGGGCCGACGCAGCATTGTCGAGATAGACGAGCGGCTTGCCATACACCCGAATGGCAAGCGCCGGAAACTCCTCACGAACGCGCATCACGTCATAAGTGGAACCGCGAACGGCCGGATGCGTGCTCATCGCCGCGTCTCCAGCCAGCGCGCGACCCGCGCGCTCACGAACTCCCGCAGACCAGCGTCTGCGATCTCCTCGATCGCCTCGCCGAGAAACGCCTGGATCAAAAGCGCCTGCGCCTCCTTCTCGGGCAGGCCGCGCGCGCGCAGATAGAACAAGAGGCTGTCGTCGAGCGCGCCTGATGTCGCGGCATGGCCGCAGGTGACATCATCCGCGAAGATTTGCAGGTCCGGCTTGTTATCGGCCTTGGCCTCGTCAGACAGGAGCAGCGCCCGCGTCATCATCGTGCCCTGCGATTTCTGCGCGTTGGCGATGATCCGTCCCTGGAACACGGAATGGCCTCGATCGTCCACCACGCAGCGGAAATTCTCTTCGCTCGTGCAACGAGGTGCGGCGTGATCAATCACCAGCGTGGTGTCCCCGTGCTGGGTATCGTTGAGCAGGTTGACGCAGTTGAGGGAGAGATCGGACCGCGCACCCGCCAATGTAATGAAGCCCTGGTAGCGAGTGACAGTTCCGCCATAGGTCATGTTGAAGGAATTGACCGTCGCTTTCTCATGGACTGTGATCATGCTTGACGAGATGTTCGTGGCGCCAGCTGCGTCAGCCACCACGCGCAAATGCGAAAGATTCGCTCCTTCCCCAATCTGGGCGATCACCGCGTCGTGAACCTGATAGGCGCTCGCGCCATCGGCAGCAACAAAGCTTTCGACCAGGGTCGCCTGTGCGCTCTTGCCAAGTTTCAGACGCGAGCGTGTGAACGCAGACGATAAAGCCTGAGTCGCGACGTGAATGATCTGGATCGGAGGGCGCAGCTCGACACCATCGCCAAGCGTGACCACGACACCGTCAGTCACCATCGCGGCATTCAGTGAGATCATCGGATCCGTCGCGAAGGTTATCAGCAGATCGGCCCCGGCTGGATACTCCAGAAACTCAGGCACCGTCTTGACATCGACGCCCTCGCCGAACGCCGCCGGGTCCGACAGGTCAGGCGCGAACACTCCGTCGACCAGCACCAGCTTAGCCGCGCCTTCGAGTGCCGTCTGCGCAACTGCCGCTTTTGCGCGCACCAGCGCGGCAACGTCCGGTACCGGCGCTAGCGGCAGGACCGCGCGCATCAGCACGCGAAGGTCAGTGTATGTCCACTCCTCAAGGCGCTGGTGCGGCAGGCCAGCGCGCTCGAATGCGTCGAAAGCGCGGGCGCGAGCATCGGCAACAGCTCCCGCGCCGGGTAATCGTCCCAGCGCGGCGTTAAAAACGTCTCTCGCCGGGCATTCGGGATTGGTATTCGCCAGAGCCAGGGTCATCGGAATATCCGCAACACGGCCAAGCCGCGTCCTCGGAAATTGGCATAGCCGGACGCTTCCAGCTCCAGCGCCAGCTCCTTGCCGCCGCTCTTCACGACACGGCCCTTCGACATCACGTGCACGACGTCAGGCTCGATGTAATTGAGGAGCCGCTGATAATGGGTGATGACGACCATGGCGCGCCCCGGCGAACGCAGCGCGTTGACGCAGTCGGCCGCAATGCGCAGCGCGTCGATATCGAGGCCGGAATCCATCTCGTCGAGGATGCACAGGCTCGGCTCGAACAGCGCCATCTGGAGCACCTCGTTGCGCTTCTTCTCGCCGCCGGAGAAGCCGACATTGACGCTGCGCTTGAGCATGTCCTGCGGGATGTTCAGCGACTTGGAGACCTCGCGAACCTTCTTCAGAAAGTCTGGAGGCGAAAATTCGCTCTCGCCGCGCGCTTTGCGCTGCGCGTTCAGCGCGGTGCGCAGGAAGGTCATGATGGCAACGCCGGGGATCTCGACCGGATACTGGAAAGCCAGGAACACCCCCTTCGCGACGCGCTCTTCCGGATCCATCTTCAGGAGGTCCTCGCCCTTGAACACGATCTGGCCGTCGGTGACCTCATAACCGGGCTTGCCGGCGATCACATGGGAGAGCGTCGATTTGCCGGAGCCGTTCGGCCCCACGATCGCGTGAATCTCGCCCTCGTTCACGGTCAGGGTCAGCCCGTGGAGGATCTCACGCTCCTTGACACGAACCTTCAGGCCTTTCACTTCAAGCAATGTCATTGTGTCGTTCCGTCTATCTCCTCCTCCTGAGGAGCACCGAAAGCGCGTCTCGAAGGATGCGGCCAACAATCAATCCGGTATCCATCCTTCGAGACGGCCGCTTGCGCGGCCTCCTCAGGATGAGGTCAGAGCTAGCCGACCGCCCCCTCCAGCAGGATCGAGATCAGCTTCTGCGCCTCCACTGCGAATTCCATTGGCAGCTGCTGGAGCCGTCCTTGACCAAGTCGTTGACGACGGGGCCGTCCGCCTCCTCCTGGGTGAGGCCGCGCTGGAGCGCGCCCAGGTCGGCGCGATCATGGTCAGCCGGCGGCGACACGCTTCGAGCCTGCCACAGGAGCATCCAGGCCGGTTCGTTCTGTCTTCTGCGAGATGAATTTGACGGTATCTTCCGACAACCTCTTTGGAGCCTTTCGGAGCCGATCAAGGTCTCAAACCCATTACGGTACTGGTCGACGTCTATGCGCTTCACGCACTCGATCGTCTCTTGTACGGCTACCATTGGCGCCTCCGCACGCGCAGAGACCATTCCGGCCACGTCCGGCAACGGTTATGGCGTCCCCCTCGACCGTATAGGCCAGCGACTCAATCAGGCCTAACGCGGAACGGACCGTCACTCTAACCAGGCCGCCAACAAGGAAGGCCGCAGGGCTCAATTGTGTCTCGACCGTGCTGCTGGTGCCGACCATGCGCATCGCCGCTCCGCTAAACCGGGACACACGTGTTGGGAACCGGGCAGACAGCAGCGCATTGCGGCGTGCCGAAATGCCCCTCGCATTCGGTGCACGTCTTCGGATCGATCACATATAAGTCGCGCTTGAGGTTGACTGCCCCGTTGGGGCACTCAAAGTCACATGCGCCGCAGGCGGTGCACTGGGACGCGACTATCTTGTACGCCATAATGGTGATCTCCTGAAAATGCGACGCCGGACGCCTTCTCCCCTTCAAGGCTCGTGCCAATGCCAACGCGCCATGGTTGGCGTACCTTTGGGTCTAGCGGGGTGTATGCGGCCGAGCAGTGTGTCCCAACCCCGACACTCGAGGCACGGGCTTGATCTCGAATGGCAGCACGCTCCGACGCTTTCGAAAGGCCCGCCCCTAACGAGGCACCTTGACTGTCTTTTTGATTTGCTCCTGCTGAAGCGCAGCCTCGAAGCCCGTTATCCTGATAACCGACGGAGAGGCGATATCTGGGCGCTCCAAGCCAATTCTGCCGACGCTCGACGCCTTGCGCCGGTCAATATCTTGCTCTCGCTGCTTAAGCGGGCCTGCGAATGTCGGGAAATTTCTGACCCGGGCCCGCGGATGGACTTGAATCGTACGTAGCGTCAGATTGTAGGTTTTCCGACACGGGCTGCGAGACTCTCTCGGTCGCGCCAAACCATCCTGACAGCGAGCAAGAATTGCGAATGTCTGAAGCTCTTAAGGTTGCGCTGCAAACTCATCACGCGCCTCGCGGCGGCACGTTGTTGAAATGGCCGACGCGCCAGGCGGAAGAACCATCGCCGCCCGCCTTGCGCCGGGAGCAAGTCGGCCACTTGGAGAGCAGGGATGGCCGTCTTCGCCTCGCCCCTGCTGGATGGGAGAACGATCAGAATTCAGGTTCCACATCCGAGGCTACGCCGGTATCCGTTATGCGAGGTGAATGCAGGCCACGCTGGCTCGCACCACATGCGTGACTGGTGCCAATGCCGGGATGCACCGGCCAATGTTCACGGTCTCTCGATAGGCTGCAGCGTCGGGAGCGCACGTGACTCGGTTTTGGGGATCGCCAGGGTTCGGCATGTGTTTTCGAAAGACGTATATTGTCGCGTTGGGAGCGTTGGCGGGCAAATGCGCGAGGGTATCATCACGGCCCTCGATCCCTTCAATGATTCGGACCCTACCTGCTGACGCCAAGATCACCACGAGCGTCCGCAGCGGACGGCCGAAGGTACCAATAGGCCGATGGACGGATCGGATAGATTGGTCGTTGACGACTGTTGTTCTGCGTCAGTTCCGGCTTCCGGCGTGTGCTCCAAAGGGAGAGCTTTACAAGAACCGCGTGGCCTCACGGTCGACGATGAGCCGCTCAATCATCCCGTCGTAGATTGGCGAAAGACGATGAAATGCGAACGCTACTGGTTGATCATCAAACCGCCTTTGCCCGGGCTGTCCAAGGAGCACTCGTGGAGTGTGGGTTCGCCGTCGATGTGACACGCACTCTGGACGAAGCGGCGGCAGCTCTTGATTGCGCATGCTATGACATTCTTCTTCTCGAACTGGCTCTACCGGATGGAGACGGCTTGGACTGGCTGAAGCAATTGAGGCGAAACGGCAGATCGATGCCCGCGATGGTGATAAGCGGGCTCAACGAGCTCGATCTCCGAATTGCAAGCTTCAACGGTGGGGCGGACGATTTCCTGCCAAAGCCGCTGTCTACTGTTGAGCTCATCGCCCGGATGCGAGCCATTCTGCGGCGATCGAAGCAAATGACGGCCCCGCTCATCGTATTTGGGAATGTCGAATTCGATCCGATTGCCCGGCAAGCCTGGGTGGACGGACGGCCGCTCCGCATCGCGCATCGTGAACTGTGCGTTCTTGAGTATCTGCTCAGCCATGCTGGGCGCACGGTGCCGCGCGCCTCACTGGAGGATAGCATCTATTCATTCGACCATGAGGTCTCGACCAATGCGCTTGAGGCGGCAATCTATCGCTTGCGCGGACATTTGAGGCGATCCGCCGCGACGCTACGGATCAGGTCCGCGCGCAGCATCGGCTACTCTCTTGAATTAAATGGCGCGCATCCGCCGCGCCATGGGTAGAACTTGAAAGCAAGACTTTCATCGTTTGTGACAATGATTCCCACGAAGATCGATGGTCAATCACCTTTGGCGCTCCTGGTGTTCCCCTGCCCAATCCTTCTTCCCCCTTTACGGTCCTTCTGCAAGGTTCACTTACTGCCGCAGCCCGGATCAAGCGGGACGCTCGACTGGCGTAGCCGACCGGCAGCGTGTTCCATCAAGACCTAGATGGACTGCTCTTCCGGAACTTTCCCCTCATCGTCTGTCTCCTCTGGCGAACTGGGCCCAAACTTAAACCTGGCTCCGTTTCAGCAGTAGCAGATCACCTTATTTGTCCGAACTGCGGCGGCCATGCGGGAGGCGATTCATGTCGAGGCGATGCTTTTTCTACATCCGACTTCGCGGAACCGTCTCGGTGGATGACGAACGCACTGAACTCGCGAGGGCGTTGGAAGCGGATGACCAGGGAGCCCGGATCGCGAGTGAGATCCGCATGAACGATTGGCACTACCGCGAAGCCGACGTACTGGCGTGGATGCGGACGGCCGCATGATGGCGCGCCATCCGTTCATCGCAGCCTGCAAAGTAAGGTCGCCAACCGGTCGCCCCTCAGAGCTAGACAATCAAACTCCGTACCACTCGCTGAGTGCCAGCTTACCGTCGGAACAGAGGTTTACAACAGCACCGCTCGATCGCAACTCTATCGAACCAGCATCCGAACTGGCCTACGAACCGTGCCCGGATGAACCGACAACGGTTATCGATCCGATTATAGAGTTCCGCCTGGCCGACCAACGTCCCACTCAGCAGACGTCGTGGCGACTTGGTTGCTTGACCTGCACCTGAACTGAGCGCGCCACGTTACGCCGAGATCTTGATCAAGAAGTCGCTGACCTGCCCCTGCAATGAAACGATATTGCTGCTCAAATTCTTCATCTTCCCAATGGCCTGCCCCGCCGATGAGCCAGAGGCACGCGAGGCATCGTTGAGTTGGTCAATATCTCGGGACGCTTCGCGCATATCGGAACTGATGTTGGTAATGCTTCGCGAGATGTCGTTCGTCACGATCGACTGCTCCTCTATCGCCGCCGATATGCTGTTGGATATCTCCTGCAACTTTTCGATGATGCCGGCGATGTCACTCATCGCCGCAGTCGCCAGTTCCGTCCTTTGTTGAATGGCAAGAATTTGAGCATCAACCTCGCTCGTCGCTTTTGCAGCCTGCGCGGCAAGATTCTTCACTTCCCCAGCCACCACTGCAAAGCCTCGCCCCGCTTCGCCGGCTCGCGCTGCCTCGATGGTTGCGTTGAGCGCCAGCAAATTGGTTTGCGAAGCTATGCCCTCGATCATTTGGACGACGCTGCTGATCTTCGTCACCGAAGCAACAAGCTCACCTAACGTTGCTTCAGCGTGTCCGGTCTTGTCGCGCGCAGTTTGCGAAATGTTCGCGGCCGTCGAAACTTGTCGGCTGATTTCCGAAATCGAAGCCGAGAACTCCTGAGCGGCCGAAGCAACGGCGGTCGAGTTTCCTTCGGTCTTTTTCACCATTTCGGTCATGGCTTCGGTGCGAAGACAGACATCGCCCGTTGAAGCCGTAATTTCCGATGCGACCGCTTGCATGTCCTGCATTGAGCTCGCCACAATGTCGACGACCCGCGACACATCGCTATCAAATCTCTTCGCAAGACCCAGCCTCTCTTCACGCATCCGCACCAGGTCGGTGATATCCTGCCAAACACACACGACTACCGGACGGCCGGTGAATTCCGAAACAACAAGACCTATCCTGACCG
The DNA here is from genome assembly GCF_049949285.1 of Bradyrhizobium ganzhouense. Classification (NCBI taxonomy): domain Bacteria; kingdom Pseudomonadati; phylum Pseudomonadota; class Alphaproteobacteria; order Hyphomicrobiales; family Nitrobacteraceae; genus Bradyrhizobium; species Bradyrhizobium ganzhouense. Next base: position 1,655,050 of record NZ_CP181318.1, on the reverse strand, counting down.
GAATGGAGGATTGATCTTTGCGCTGAAGCCACCATTCGATCGCCACGTGGCCCGACCGCGTCACAACCTCATTGGTCTGCTCGAACATCTGCGCAACAGTCTTGCCGTTCGGTTGAGGATCCAGCGAAAGCGAGGCGATACTCAACCCTTTCAACTCTTCTCCACTGGAAAACCCGAGCATGTGGGCTGCAGCGTCGTTGGCGAGCACGCACTTGTCCGCATCATAGACCGTGATACCGTCCTTGATCGTTTCCAAAGCCTTGATCGCCATCGCTTCGTCCAAGGTCACTGCGGACGCCTCACCTCTCCTCGACGTCACGACGGAAAGGACCAACATAAATCCGCCAAGAACGAGCCCGCCCCAGAAGTGAAGTGATAGGTAGTCTGCATTAGCCGCAACCGTCGCTGCCGGGACCGACAATGCCAGAGCGAGACTTGATATCCGACTGAGCCACATATTTCTAATTCCCCAATTGAATCCGGCGTAAGTGGTCGTATCGAACCTCAATTAAGACTTCTCTTACGTGACTGTCCTGTCGGCAACGCCGTGTGCATTTATATATATCTAAACAACGAAACCGACCTCGATCCAACCCACATGGGACGCAGCAAGATTTGATCAAACGGCAGAAGCAACGGCGACTACAAACCTGACAAGCAAGCCCAGCTCGAACTCAGCTATGGCTGCACGTCCCAGAATGAGTGCGGCGATCTGCCTTCGGTTAGCAGGGGTTCGCATTTCTTCCGGTAGTGCGGCAGCTGCATCATCAAAGATTCGCGCCAAAACCGATAGCTGTTCTGGTTCGCATACGCTGCGGTAGTCCTGTATGATTCGCCCAGCTCCACCACTTATGATCGCGCCGCCGGGTCGCTCGTCGCGGTTTACCCATAGACCGAGCGCTGCGGTTATGAGCTCGATTGTGAGCTCATTCAGCAGTTGGGTCGCCTCTTGCCCGTTTTTGCCGTCATTTATTAGCCTTGCCAGCTCTTCGATTTGGAGCTCGATGCTCCGCTTAAGGTCCTGGACACGCGAGTTGCAACGAGGACTAGGCCCGATGCGTTCTACAGCGCGCGGTTCAACTGGCCTTGTCCTCACCGGGACGACGAAAAACCTTTGACGCGTCTGCGCGGGTGAAACGAGAGAAGTCGAAGGGGTAGCGCACAAAGCACCGTCGCTCGATACGCTCGTTTCAGGCGCTCGACTGGCTGCTTCGGTAGACCCGTCCCCACTCATACTCATGACTGCCCCATGCACCCTTCTGGCACGCGAATTAAAAGATTGAGACCTGCCGGCCAGCCGATTGCGTAGGGCTGCCCGACTGCCTCATCAATCGGCAATCGACCTTGACGACCTGCGGCGCCTCAGTTCGAAATTCACCGGCGCGATGAGTATCCAGCGTTTAAGTCGATCGGTAAAATCGATTGTTATGATCAAATGTATCCACGGCATCGATACAAAGGCGGATCGCTATACGATTCCAGCCATAGATAGTCTGGTCTTGGCTTGAATGGACAGATGCGCCCCAAGGGCACGCCGAAAGGCGTTGAGCTCGCTTGCGAGCCCTGCCCCACTGAGGGCTAGATGGCTCCGGCCGCACTAAAAAGGGCCCGACCCTTTTGGGGCCGGGCGAAGTTTAGTCTGGGAGGAGCGATGCTACAAGACATCGCACCAGCTTCCGTCGGCAGAGGGAGGACTACCGGCGGTTCATGTACGGCGAGGGCATTCGCCGTTAACCTTGGCCACGAGCAGGCTGATCTCCATGACGAACACAACGTGCTGTCGCGGCTGACTGCTCTACAGAAAATGCGCTTCAAGCAATTCGGCCCAACACTTGCGCGTAGGCAAGTCGACAGCGGCGTCAATATTTCTTCACGAAGCCTTCTGCAAAACGTCAAATGAATGCCGTTCGCCGGATGATGTTCGTCGAAAAGCTGCGCGATGACAGGCGCGTCAAGAACCGACGTCCGCTATCTGAGACGGCGCTCACATGAATACGAGGCAAACCGGCCTGATGGTCTATTTCTCCAACTGAGCGTTTGTTATCCGCCATTTCGTGCGACTGGTAAAATCCATTGTGTCGATGGAGCACATCCAGAATTTGAATAGAGACAACCGCTTCAGGTGTTGATCTTGATCTCCTCATCTCATAACCAATGGCTTCGAGCACTCAGGTCAGATGCTTCGTTCCTGATGCCACCTGTTCTACTTTTCCGTTCTCGATCGTTCGGCGTGGCACGGAAACGAAAGCTTCACGTAAGCAAGACACTTGATCCGGATGAGTTTCGAAAGCTCGCGCGGATAATCGGCGTGATTGCTGTTCAACGTTATGGACCCTGAGAGCGGCCCTATGAGCAAGTTAGATTACCGATACGGCGACTTGCCGCGCGGGGAACCGCAGATGTTCAGAATGAACGCACAAAGTATTACTAAACCACGGACGCACACGCTGCCGCGGCATCTGCGGCGGCTGGAGGCCGAGTCCATCGAGATCATGCGCGAAGTCGTTGCCGAATTTAGTAAGCCCGTAATGCTCTATTCGATCGGCAAGGATTCGAGCGTCATGCTGCACCTGGCGCAGAAGGCGTTCTATCCGGCGAAGGTTCCGTTTCCGCTGTTGCATGTCGACACGACCTGGAAGTTTCGCGAGATGATCAGCTTTCGCGACGAGACGGCCCAGCGTCTCGGCATCAACCTGATCGTTCATGTGAACCAGGACGGGATCGAGCGCGGCATTAACCCGATAGATTCCGGATCGACGCTGCACACGCAGGTGATGAAGACAGACGCGCTCAAGCAGGCGCTCGACCTTTACGGCTTTGACGCGGCGTTCGGGGGCGCCCGGCGCGATGAGGAAAAAAGCCGGGCGAAGGAGCGCATCTTCTCCTTCCGTTCGCAGGGACATGTCTGGGACCCGCGCAACCAGAGGCCGGAGCTGTGGAATCTCTTCAACACTCGCAGCCGGAAAGGCGAGACAATGCGCGTGTTCGCCATTTCGAATTGGACGGAACTCGACGTTTGGGAATACATCATGCTGGAGAACATTCCGGTCGTTCCGCTTTATTTCGCGAAACAGCGGTGGGTGGTCCATCGCAATGGCACGCTGATCATGGTGGATGATGAGCGCCTGCCCTTGGCTCCTGACGAGACGCCCGAGCTCAAGATGATGCGTTTCCGCACGCTTGGTTGCTATCCGCTGAGCGGCGCCATCGAGTCTGACGCCGCCACCATCAAGGACATCGTCGCGGAAATGCAGGTTGCGACGCTCTCCGAGCGTCAGGGACGGCTGATCGATACCGATGAAGTGGCATCGATGGAGAAAAAGAAGCGGGAAGGCTACTTCTGAATGGATACTGATGCGCTGCGAGAGCTCACCCTCGCCGACAGCAAGGATCAGCTTCGCTTCATCACCTGCGGCTCGGTGGACGATGGAAAGTCGACGCTAATCGGCCGGTTTCTGCACGACAGCAAGGCGATCTATGAGGATCAGCTGCAGGCGCTTGCGCGCGACAGCGTCAAGCACGGCACAACCGGAGATGATATCGACTTTGCCCTGCTGGTCGATGGGCTCGAGGCCGAACGCGAACAGGGCATCACCATCGATGTCGCCTATCGCTTCTTCACCACGCCGCGCCGATCGTTCATGGTGGCCGATACGCCCGGTCACGAACAGTATACGCGTAACATGGCGACCGGCGCCTCCAACGCCCAGCTCGCGGTCATCCTGATCGATGCGCGCAAAGGCGTCCTGGTGCAGACCAAGCGCCACTCCTACATTTGCTCGCTCCTGGGCATCCGGCACGTGGTCGTGGCCCTGAACAAGATGGATCTGGTCGATTACCGCAAGGAAGTGTTTGATCGCATCGTGGACGACTATGTCGATTTCGCTTCGAACCTCGGCTTCACGTCGATCGCGGCTATCCCGATCTCCGCACGATACGGCGACAACATCATCCGCCTGTCCCGCAATACCGACTGGTTTCACGGCCCTTGCCTGTTGTACTATCTCGAAAATATCGACATCCAGTCCGAGACGGCCGGCTTGCCCTTCCGTTTCCCGGTACAATGGGTGAACCGGCCGAATTTGGATTTCCGCGGCTACGCTGGAACGGTGGTCTCCGGCAGCATTGCGGTCGGCGATGAAATCGTTATTCCGGCATCGGGACGCAATTCGCGCGTCAAGCAGATCGTGACGTACGATGGCGACCTTGCGCGCGCCGAAGCCGGCGATGCGGTGACCATTACGCTGACCGACGAGATCGACATCGGCCGCGGAGATATCATCGCTAAGCCGACGGAACGACCGGAGGTCGCTGATCAGTTTGCCGCCCACCTGATCTGGATGGACCAGGAGCCCATGGTCCCGGGCCGGTCCTATGCCTTTCGGATCGGCACGCAATCGATTGCGTCCGGTAGCATCACCGCGATGAAATACCGGATCGACGTCAACACCGGCGCGCACGTGGCAGCCCGCACTTTGAGCCTCAATGAAATCGGCTTCTGCAATATTGCAACCGTACTGCCGGCAGCCTTCGATGCCTATGAAGCGAATCGGCGCACCGGTTCCTTCATCGTGATCGACCGCGACACCAACCGGACCGTCGGCGCTGGCATGATTGCCTTCCCCTTGCGGCGTGCCGCCAACATAGCCTGGCAGCCGCTCTCACTCGGCAAGAAGGAGCGCGCCGCTCTCAAGCACCAAAGACCCTGCATGATCTGGTTTACCGGGTTTTCCGGCGCGGGCAAATCGACCATCGCCAACCTCGTCGACCAGAAGCTATTTGCGATGTCGTATCACACCATGCTCTTGGACGGCGACAATCTCAGGCACGGTCTTAATCGAGATCTCGGCTTCACCGACTCCGATCGAGTTGAAAACATCCGCCGCGCCGGGGAGGTTGCCAAACTGATGGTCGATAGCGGCTTGCTCGTGATCTGCTCGTTCATCTCACCCTACAAGGCCGAGCGAGACATGGTTCGCGATCTCGTGGACGACGGCGAATTCATCGAGGTCTTTGTGGACACGCCGATCGGCGAATGCGTGCGGCGCGATCCGAAGGGTCTCTACGCCAAGGCGAAATCAGGCACGATCAAGAATTTTACCGGCATCGATGCGCCGTACGAGGCGCCGAGCGCGCCGGAGATCCATTTGACAACACTGAACCAGCAGCCGGAGCGCTTGGCCGATACGGTGCTAAGCTGCCTGGCCACACGAGGGATCATCGTGCCGGCCAACCGGACTGAGAACTAGCCGGCTCGGCTGTCAGAGCTGTTTGCCCAGGGACTGACATTTCTCACCTCCAACCTGATCTGGCTGATCGGACCAAATACCATGCCGTCACATGATGCCAAACTCCTGCACCATCCGGCGACGTCCCGTTTTGCGGGCCTTACATCGCAGCGAGCTTGGATCGGTCTAGACTGGCCCGACGTTCTCAATCATGAAAGGCTCGGTCGAACGCGGCGCGCTTGGTTCGGCCTCTGTGGGTAATGTCACGCGTTCCTGGGTCAGTCGGGGCACCGACGAACAGCTGACTACGTTCACGCTTGTGAAGGACGCCTTTGTGGTGTGGTAGAGCTCGTCTCCGGCGTTAGCTTTACCCACAAGATTCGTATCTCCGGTTCAGACGGCGCTGTCGATCAAACGCGCGGCCTGCCAGCCCGGCTCGCCGCATCGCGCCACGTGGGATAGGTACGCCCTGGCCTTTGCTGCGCCAGTGCGACAAGGTTCTGAGCAGTTGTTGGGGAACGGCTCTGCTGCCGAACAAGCGTCCGCTGCCCCTACCCAAACGAGCTGCTTGCATTCGACGTTACTCGGCCGGTTCGGATAATTTATGCAGAAAAATGTCGCCGCGGGGAGATTCATTGATCACGTCGACCACGTGCTCTTGAACAGTGCTGCAGGCGGCACGATCTGCTGGGATTCGGTCGGTCGTTACCCCACTCCCTCTCGGCTTCGTTCTGGACAAAGCAGACCCAACAAAGAATTCGCATTCCAAGCTTCAGTGTCACCTCCGCTAAACATGTTTCTTGTATGTGTCGGGTGTGACGGCAACCAAGCCGACTGCACCAATCACTAGACGACACGGGACTATCGAACGGTGGGCTTCGACGGATCTTCTCAGGACCACTGGCTGAGAGCCGAGGCCAACCCGCACAGATTTTATCCGTTGGATTACCTCCATGACAGCTGCGAATTCAGATGCTCACCTGCGTGCCGTGTTGAGACGCGTCCTGGACAATGCTGTCCAAATGATGCCGGAACCGGCGCGGACGTCTTCCTTAAAAGCATGCCTTGCCGAAAAGATTTTAAATCTAGCCGCGGGCGGCGAAACAAATCCAAAAACGCTGACGCGGCTTGCCGTTCGGCTGATTCATGACTCATGTCCGAGCTGTTCGGGATGTGAAGGGTGGCGACCGGCCGTTACGGCAACGGAGCGAACCGACCACCCACATGCCGCACATCCACTCTCGCCAGACTAGCGCGACCCGAGGCGAGCGACGTATGCACGCTGTGGTCCTGCGTCGTCTTTCCTGAGCAGTAAGCCGAAAGATTGTGCCGCAACGTCGGAGACAGGCGGTAGCGGCAGAATGGATGCCCGGTGATCAACCAGCCCGCCGCGCAATAAGGAATGAAGCTCCCAGCGTGCACATCGCTGCACCAGATACCTGTCGCATTTTGGCGAGGGTCGACGGTCGCTTCGCCAGGCCTGCTCTTGCTTTGGCGGCCCAATGGGTCACGACCACATCGGCAGCAGTGTTGAGCGCAACTGAAATGGTCCCAAGGATGACGAACTGCTGGGCGACATCGGCGGTTGGGTCGATAAATTGCGGGATGAAGGCGAGAAAAAATGCAGCCGTCTTCGGATTCAGCGCCTCGACAATAATGCCTTGCTGAAATGCCCGTCCGACACCGGCTATCTCCACCCCGATCGGGTCGACGATCTCGGCTTCGTTCCATGTCTTGAAGCCAAGTCAGGTCAGATGGAAGGCTCCGGCGAGCTTGAGCATAGTGAAGGCTTCCGCACTCGCCATCACGAGCCCAGAGATCCCGACCGCCCCGGCAATAACATGCACAAGACCGCCAACACCGGTACCAAAGCTCGATGCCAGACCATGCTGACGGCCGCCTGCGAACGTTCGTGCCGCAACGTAGAATATCCCGGGTCCTGGTGTGATCGCCACCAGGAGCGCAGCTCCCAAGAACAGCAGGAACGCCTGAAAATCGACCATCATTCACCTCATCCCGGCAGGGTCCAGCGTCATCCTCTGGGTATCAGAGCGGCCACAATATGGTCTTCAGGGCGATCGCTCCTCGACAATCCATCGATGACGCCGGCGCGATCGGCTGCATTGCGGTTCTGACTCATCTTTCGCTTGGCGTCGCACCTTGTGATCGGCATGCGTAGGCCGACGATCGCCTTGAGTTGCGCTTGGATGAAATCAGCCGGAGCGTCCGCGACTGCCCAGCGGTCCTTTTGCGATTGCTCGTGCCGGTCCGTCAGTCGTCTCACGAGGTCGAGTAGCCGGTCCGCATCGTCGAAAAACTCAATCGCGCCGTAGGCATGTATCGCAACATAGTTCCACGTCGGCACAACCTTGTGCGTCTCCTGCTTCGTCACGTACCAGGACGGAGTGACATAGGCTTCAGGCCCCGCAAAGATGGCCATCGCCTCACAGGAAGGCTGCAGCTTCCACTGTGAATTAGACCTTGCCACGTGCGCGTAAAGCGTGCCATTCGCACCCTCCGTCTCGTCGAGAAGCATCGGAACCGGCGTTCCGATCAGCCCCTCTTCGGTTGCAGTGACAAGGGTCGCCGAGCGGGCCTCACGCATGGTCCGATGAATCTCGGCGATGTCCTCGACGCGAAAGGCTGGCGGCACATACATTGCTAGAACTCCCCCGCATCCGAACACGTCGATCGGATCTTGATGCCTGATGATCTAGGCCGCACACGGGCCGCTTTGAAGGGCCAGTTTGGAGCGATATTGGTGGGCCAGTCCGAGACAGGAAAGCGGTGCCATAAGCCAACTGGGGCGCGGCAAGTTTATGAAGCATTGAAGGCGCAGATCGAGGATGGCGTCTACAGACCGCGCGACCAGCTTCCTTCGACCCGCGCCCTTGCGGCCGAATTTGGAGCCTCTCGAACCACGATTACGGCCGCCTACGACCAGCTTCTCGCGGAAGGCTTCATCGAGACGCGGCAGGGTCGCCGGGCCTGCGTCGCGCCTGCGCTTCGATCAGGGAGCCTGTCACGGGCAGGCGGCAAGCAGGCGCAAAGAACCGCTCGTCTATCGGCGTTCGGGCGACGGCTCTTCGAATTGTCCGGCCCGCCGATCGCGACCGAGCCCCTGCGGATCGACTTTCGCTACGGCGATGTCGCAACTGCCGATTTCCCGAGCCTGGCCTGGCGGCGCGCTCTGACGAAAGTCCTGACGACGCCTGGTCCGCGCAGTCTGCGCGATCAGGACCCGCAGGGATCAATGGAGCTGCGAACAGCGCTGCAAGCTTATCTGTGGCCTGCGCGCAGCCTGCGCTGCGGCGTCGACCAGATCATCATTGTCAACGGATCACAGCAGGGTCTCGATCTGTGCTCGCGGGTATTGCTCGATCCCGGCGATCGCTTCGTGATCGAGACGCCATGCTATTGGGCCGCCCGGCATGTTTTTGAGAGTGCGGGGGCTGCGCCTCAATTCGTCCCGGTCGATGAAGAAGGATTGCAGACACAAGCCCTTAAAGATGTCGAAAAAGCTCGGCTTTGCTATGTGACGCCTTCGCATCACTATCCGTTGGGTCACGTTCTCTCAGCACAGCGTCGTGCTCAACTGCTGCAGTGGGCCGACAGGCAGGGAGCTTATGTCATCGACGACGACTACGACGGCGAGTACCGATACGATATTGGTCGCATTCAGCCCTTGCATGTCTTCGCTGATGGGGCTCACGTCATCTATCTCGGAACGCTCTCAAAGACGCTCTCGCCCTTGCTGCGTTTAGGATATGTCGTGGTTCCGCCGGAGCTCATCCACGCTTTCCGCACGGCCAAGCGCCTTACCGATCGGCACTCGCCGAGTGTTGAGCAAGCGGCGCTGGCCAACTTCCTATACTCGGGCGCCTACGAGCGGCACGTGAGAAAGCTGCGGCGAAAAAACGCGCAGCGCCGCTCTGCCTTGCTTGAAGCATTCGCTGAACATTTTGGTGACGCTATCGAAGTGCAGGGTTCCGAGGCCGGGCTCCATGTGGTGGCCTGGTTCAAGAAACTCGATGCGGCGCAGGAGGACGCAATCGCACGAAGCGCTCGGCACAGAGGCGTCGGCATTTATCCTGTTTCCGGACTATACGAGAATGGGCGAGGAAGCGCGAAACGGCGAGCTGGGTTTGTTTTCGGCTATGCCGCACTTGAAGCAAGAGAGATCCGGCACGGTGTTGCAAGCCTAGCCAGTGCACTGAGAGCACAATAGCACTTCCGCATCAGGCCCCATGCCGCTCCAAACGTTCCCTGTCACGCGAGGACAACTGGGGGCGCAGCGCGGGTTATGGTCGCGGATTGTTATACTGCGTTGTCATCTGCCGCCGCGCGCGTCCCGCCTTGGAACGTGTATTTTGGCACAGGTTATGCTAGTTTAGCGGCTACCGGGATTTTGCATCATCCTCCCGGGGCTGGAGCGACGCCGCTCGCACTCATTTCAAGCGAGCGGCGTTGTTGTTTCCCGAGGGCTCGGCCGCCCGAAGCAGCCCAGAGGAAAGCTTGGCCGCCTCTTTCTGGTCGTTGCATCAAAGCGTCGGAAAATGCTCAGCTAGGCAATGGCTCTGTCCCAATTTAACTTGCGAGTGTCCTAATTGAGAACGGCGTCTGGTCTGTGCGACTGGCGATTGTCGCGGAGCGATGGTGATTTCGAGGGCGGTTAATGCGAAGAGATCACCTTTTTCGCGCGGTCGCCGCCCGCACTCTACGTGATCCGAGGTTCCGAAGCGGAACTCAAAACCTCTTCGCATCAATGAGCTCCGTCGGCCTGCGTCTGGGCCGGGGCAGCAGCGGGCACCAAGTGTACGACCTGCTAGTCTTGGTCGTGCAGGTAGCGCAGAAACGCGGGCATCATAGCTACCGTCCACGCCTGCGGATCGTGCAGCAGAATGATTACCTCTTTGGTGATCTCGAGTTGCTCGATCACCTTCTTCAATTCCTGCTCCGGAGTCATATTTTCCCGGTCGGCCGCCCAAAGATCGGCGCCAAAGACGAAGATGCCACGTGACTGCAGAAGATCGAGCGTCGCAGGCGTCGAATCGAAATAGGGAAAAGCGAAAAACGGCGTTGAGGGCATTTTATACGAGGCGCCGTTGAGCGCAATAGGCAGGCTCCATGGCAAACACAAAACTGACGACGAATTCGAGAAAGAAGCCCAAGAGCGTTTCGAGTCTGCGCTACGTGGCGCGCTGAAAACGCCTCATGAGCCATTGAAGGCAAAGCCGAAGGTGAAGAAGGCCGCGAAGAAGAAACAGAAGCCCGGCAAGAGCCGGGATTCCTAATTGATGGTTGAACATGATTCATAACGCTCGGCGTTCCAATCAAAATCCGAGAGCAATACGGATGTTCGTGACTGCTACATATTCCGCTTGAGCCAATCGCCGCAATTTCCGGTAAACCCTACCCATGCTGAATCGTGGGGCTCATATTTAACAACAAGCAATTGATCGTCGGCTTTCATGTGTCGCCAAAGTTCGTCGCGTATCTGAACCGAGTTCTTCGTGGAGACTACAAGCCAAGTGGAATCCAAACAGTGCCACCAATCCGAACCGACCTTTTTGATAGCGTCGATAAGTTCGCTGTAAGTTTCACCCTGTTTAGGGTGGAGATCATATCCGACGACGTGGATGGCCATTCTGGCCCCTTTCTAAATGTGGGGCCGACTTGACGTTATGGGCGAGTCAGGAGTTATAGTCCTGCTTGTTACCGACCAAAGCGTGCCATCAGCCCCTAAGCTGAAATTTTGGCAGGATCGGGGGTGGCTCTTGGCGGAGCGCCCCCGACTCGGTTGCAATTTAACAGTGATTCGCGCGGGAGTCCGATTGCTGCGGGTGTAGCCTGAGACACTTGGTTGTTTGGGTTAGAACCCGTCCGAGGTATTGCGCTTGCGCCGCACCAACGGACCAAGTCAACAAACACGCTGCAAACATCGATCTGAACATTTTCCCTCAGCCGTATACATCCAACGAACTTGTTGTCCCGTTCCAACCATAGTCATTGGTATCTGACCGGCCGGGTTCACCGGCAGCTTCAGATTAAAAGACTCCCGAAGCCGCACGGGCTAGGCACGCAATCCACCAACGCACTCGCTTTAGATCAAGACCAAGGCAAGCAGGCTCGAGCAGAGCAGCGCAACGCCGGCCGCGGTCAGTGCCAGGAGGCTACCCGAGACGAAGTCGTGATTGGGCATACATCGCTTTCAGTTGCGGCGAAGACCATGAGCCCCATTGCTGCCTTCGCGGTTTGATCGACGAACGCATAAATGATTATTCGAATCGCGTGCACTATTTCTGCTGTTGTCAGAAAGACATGCTTTTTTCCAGCGCGCTCAGTTGACCGCGCGCCGTTTTGCAACGAACAGGGCGTTGAGGACCCGGAAGGACGAGCCTAATCCGGGCTGTCTCTGCGGCCCAACATGCTCGCCTGATTTGGAGGTCGCCGTGTTTTGCACGCCGACTCTCAAACGCTCCAGAGTGCGAGGTGTTTCATAAATCCGATACTGCTAGCGGAGTAAGCTCTTTGCCATGCGTGGACTCATCATTCTCCTTGTGACCTTTGCAATTGCGCTGGTGGTCCATGGCCGACACCAGGATGGTTTCGTGCCGGGACCGACCGCGCCCACGCCACCCGTCAACGTGCCCTAGCGAGCCCCAATGGCGCGGGCGCAGATTGCGCTGCCAGCGTGCTTGAGATCTGCGGCTGCTGTCTGTCCGGACCCGAGTGCCGTTGGGCCAACTCAGCAGCGTGCCGTATGACTGAGTGTAGATTGGTTAAGTGACGATGACAGAGCGGGAATTGTCGCGATTGGAGAAGCAAGCTGCGGATGCTCTCCGTCGTGCACGACGACTGCCCGTGGGTACGAGCCGAAACGATCTTCGTCAGCTCGCAAGGGCACTTCTTTGGCTGCATCGAAACGGCATGGAAGCTCTGGTGCAGGAGCGATCAAAAAACAATGGAATATGGACAAAGATGAGGTGAGTTGCCGGTCATCTCCTATGCAGGCGGCTAATCGAGGGACAGGACGTGCGACGGCTTTGGTCGCGCACCTGACGACGCTTTCGCCCGCACCCTTGCCTTAAGCAAACTGGAGCAATCTTCGAAAACGCATCGATGTTCCGGCTCCGGCCGCTCGCGACGTTGAGGTGCCAGCTTAAGCCGCCTGGACCCTCCCGAGGAAACTGCCGAGCTCGCGCCTCAGCCGCGCGCTTTCCCCAGACAACAGCTCGGCAGACATCAGCACCTGCATCGACGCCCCTCCTGTCTCCTTCGCGCCGTTGGTCACTTCAATGGCACTCGCCGCCACCTGGCTGGTTCTGGCTGCCGCTTCCTGCAAATTGGACGCGATGTTCTTGCTCATTGCCCCCTGCTCTGCGATGGAGTTGACCACGGTCACGGCGATCTCCGAGATGCGGCCGATAATGACGCCGATGTCGGCAATTGCGCTGACCGAGTCAGTCGTTGCCACCTGAATGCCGTGAATGTGTTCGCTGATCTCGACGGTCGCGTGCGCCGTTTGCGTTGCGAGAGACTTCACTTCATCAGCGACAACCGCGAAACCTCTGCCGAAATCGCCCGCGCGCGCCGCTTCGATTGTCGCGTTCAGCGCGAGCAAATTGGTCTGGCGCGCAATCGTGGCGATCAGCTGGACCACGCTGCCGATCCGCTCCGCCGCAGCCGCCAGACCGACCATGCGCTGGTCGCTGAGTTCGGCCCTGCGAACCGCTTCGCGCGCGATATCGGCGGCCTCTTCGACCTGCCGGCCGATGTTGACGATCGTTGCCGCCATTTCGTCCGTCGCTGTCGCGACAAGCTGAACATTGCCAGATGCTTGCTCCGATGAGCTGGCGACTTCGACCGAGAGTTGCCGGCTGTGATCAGCCGTGCAGGTAAGGCTGCGGGCGGAGGCTTCAAGGTTTGAGGAGGCAGAGGAGACAGTATCGATAACCTTGCCCACAGCGGTTTCGAATTCGCCGGCGAGCCGAGCGATATCGGCCTTCCGCTGCTCGGCGGCGGTACGATCTTGTTCAGCCTTTGCATCGATTTCGGCTTGCGCCCTCTCGCGCGCTTTCAGCTTGAACAGTTCGACCGCTTCGGCCATCTCGCCAAGTTCATCCTTACGGCCAAGGCCTGGCAGAACGACGTCGAACCGGCCGTCGCCGAGCTGGCGCATGGCCGCTGTCATCGAAGCGACTGTCTTCGCGACGCGCCGGCCGAACAGCAACGCGAGCAGGCCAACGAGCAGTGTTGCAAGCCCGATCAGCCAAACCAGCTTCCGCTGAATTTGTTCTGCTTGCATTTCGGCAGCCTGCGAGTGCATGTCAGCGGCGGCCATGATTTTTGCAAGCGCTGGGCTGATGCGGTCGTAGATTTGCCCGAGATCGTCCGCCTGATCGCTCAGCGCCTGCTGCGTCACCATGAGGGACAGAAAGCTCGACTTATATGCGCGGATCAGTTCGAGGAGCTGGGATTTTATGTCCGCGGGTAGGCTCGCCTGAGCAAGCGCGATCTCGAATTCCTCCTCCCGGTCAGCCAGTCGATCGCCATCTTTGTCTTCGCCACGGAGAATGAAGTCTTTCTCGTGCCGGCGCATCGTCAGCATCAAGATCGTGAGGCGTGGCTGGTTCAGGTCGGCTAGACGTTCCTCGACGGAGTGCACGGCCTTGCGCAGCTTGCCCTGGAACCCATCATCTTCGTTGAAGCCGAGGTTGCGCTGCGCCGAGACCACGTTTTGAAAGCGCGTCGCGTAGAGATTGATCACAGATCGCAACGCGGTCGCTTCCTTCCGTGGGTCGTCGTCGGGCAGAGCCGACACAAAACCTTCGACCCGGCTCAGGTCTGCGAGCTGCTCCTCATGACTCTTCGCATATTTCGCGATCGCCATTTCGCTGGGCTTGCGCAGGAAGTCGCTCGTGATTTGTCGTGACTCCAGGAAGCTTTGTGACAACGATGCGACATGAGCTTTGAACTTGTTGCTGGCATTCGCCTCGCTCTGGACCAGGCTCGCGTAGTTCAGGGCGGCAGCGCAGAGTGCACCTGTGACAAGAACTCCCGAAATCCCGAGCAGTGCCATTTGGCCGCGCAACCCAATGCGGAAGCCCCGGTAACTCCTCAACTGCCCGACAAGTCTGCTCGCTACGCCGGTCATTTTACCCCGTGATGAGTTTTATGCGCCCGGTAGGGTGCTGGTTGTCGCTGATCCGACAAGCGATCATTCAGTATCGAGCAGAACTGGAGCTGGCCTGCTCTGCTCGTCGATGAGTGGCTTGCTAATTTAGATTGATTTCGGAATTCTGAATTCGCGTTTATAGGCACACACTTTTCTTCCAGCAGCACGGGCACGACGCAGCCTGTCGCGTTACAACTCTCTGCATGATCGGTTTGTGTCGGAGAACATGAAGACGTTGGGGTTTGGCCCAGTGGACAGCTCACCAGGATGTTCAGAGAACGACAACTTGCTATCGTTCACGCCTGCCGCCACATGGTCGGCGCTTCGGGAAACGCTTCGCGGCCGATTCGTTTGAGGTCGTCGAGGGTCGTCTCACCTCGACGGGCGATTTTGGCCGCGCCCTGTTCATGCCGAACTCGCTGCTCCGCCGCGATAGACCAGCGCTCGGATCGCACGACTTCACCCCCGAGCCGCATCAAGTTGTACTGCAGCCAAATCATTTGCTGCTTCTCGCGCTTGCTGCGCTGAAACAATGTCTCGGCATACGCGCCCATGCGGAACCGGTAAAAATGGCTTGCCATGTCCTGCTCCTATGCCGCGTCACCGGAATTGAGAGGGATTTGACCACGTCATTCTCGCCGGCCCGCCAAACGTCGGCTCGTAAAACGGGGCTGCGCTTAACCCTGCATGGTAAGGACATCTGGATGCTGATTAATGCAATTTATCTCGGCTCGGCGCTTAAATTCCGCGTTCGCGCGAATTTACCGACGGATTTCACCGCACCTAAATCCGCTTAGCTGGTGCTAGGAAGTCGGTCACGCCAGTATCACATTGTCGATCAGCCGCGTCGAGCCTACATAGGCTGCGGCACACAGTGCCGCCGGGTGGTTTAACGGACTTTGGGCGGCCTTGAGCGTGTCATGGTCGACAAGCTCAAGGTATTGCAGTCGATCGACCTCGTTCAAATGCCCTTTGGCGATTGCAAGCAGCTTTTCGACGTCGCGTTCTCCTGAGCGAAACTTGTCCGCTGCGGCGAACAGTCCACGGCTGATGGCACGGGCCCGCCGACGTTCTTCCTCGCTCAGATAGCGGTTGCGACTGCTCATCGCGAGCCCATCCGCTTCCCGGACCGTCGGCACGGTAACGATCTCGATCGGAAGATCGAGATCAAGTGCCATGTGACGGACGACCGCACATTGCTGAAAATCCTTCTGCCCGAAAAACGCGACATCCGGCTGCACCATGTTGAACAGTTTGCAGACGACCGTCGCGACACCGCGAAAGTGCCCAGGCCTGAACGCTCCGCAGAGTGGTTTTGCCAGGTCGCCCGGCTCGACGAAGGTCTCAAATTGAGCCGGATAGACTTCGCTGGCATCCGGCGCAAAGACGATGGCAACATCGGCATCGCGGCACAGCTTCTCATCGCGCGTGAAGTCACGCGGATAGGTGCTGAGATCCTCGTTCGGTCCGAATTGAGTGGGATTCACGAAGATGCTGAGAACGGTGACGTCAGATTGCGCCCGACTTGCCTCGACCAGCGCCAGATGGCCGTCGTGCAGATAGCCCATGGTCGGCACGAATCCGACGCGTTTACCGGCCCTGCGGGCGTTTGAAAGAGCGCGACGAAGTTCGACGACTGTCGTGATTGTCTGCATTGCTTTGCTGTTCACCAGATTAGGTGGGAGCCCAGTTTGCGATCGTTTCGCCAAGACCTTGGGGAAGCCCGTAGGACTCCTGCGGTCCCGGGAACGCGCCGCCGCGGACATCCGCGGCCCAGCGCGACAGCGCCTCCTGCAACAGCTGAAAACCCTCTGCATAGGCGCGAACGAATTTAGGCCGATGACCTTCAGTCAATCCGAGCACATCATGGAATACGAGCACCTGGCCCGAGCAACTGGGACCCGCGCCAATTCCGATGGTCGGTATCGTCAGGAATTCTGTCGCGCGCGCGGCGAGCTCCGCCGGGACGCCCTCCAGAACCAGAGCGAAGCATCCAGCCTCTTGCAGACGGTGGGCGTCGTCGAGCAGGCGCAAAGCGTCGTCGGCCTTCCGGCCCTGCACCTTGAAACCACCCATGACATTGACGCTCTGCGGAGTGAGGCCCAGATGCCCCATCACAGGAATTTCGCAATCGACCAGGGCACGGACCATTTCGATGCGCTTCGCTCCGCCTTCGAGCTTAACCGCTGCCGCGCCTCGCTGCAGAAAGCCCCCGGCGTTGCGTATCGTCTCCTCAATGCTGAGGTGAAAACTGAGAAAGGGCATATCGGCAACGAGCAAGGCACGAGCTCTCGTGCGCGCAACAGCATCCAGGTGATGGTTCATCATGGCCATACTGACCGGCAGCGTGTTGTCAAATCCGAGGCAGACGTTGCCAACACTGTCCCCGATGAGGATGACATCGACGATGGGATCGGCGATGCGCGCCGTAACCGCGTCGTAAGCGGTGGTCATGACGATACGGCGCCCCTCCTCCTTGCATCGCTGCAGAACTGGAATCGTGACACGTTCAACAGGCTGCTCTGAAATGTGGCTCATCTAAGATCCCGATCGCTCCACTGCCCGCATCCCGGACTCGAGGCTTCCTACGGAAGGTGAGAGAAGACTGTCAATGGTGGAGGCGAAACGGAAAGGCACATTTCCAAAGGCAGCGGCGGACAGATAGAAACGTCTAATGATTGCGCAATCATCAGAAGCGGAGGCTTTTCAACCACCACATCTATGCGGAGCGACTTTGCATCGCGCCGGCTCCCCACCGCGACAGCGCGCTACCGAACTTCTCACATCTGGCGAGTTGCTGCCGGGCCCAGCATTGGCATATCTGCGACAGCGGCTCGGATGCTTTGCCAAAGCTACCGGCAGGTTCGGGTTCGGCCAGCATATTCATCTTACGGCAGCAGCTGGGTTCCATTAGCTCGCGCTCGAGCCGCACTTTCAAGCCAGCGCATCGGCAGCATCCCTGATCCCGGCGTAGATCTGATCAAGATCTACCGCCGTGACGCAATAAGGTGGCATCACGTAGATCGTGTTGCCGAGTGGTCGCAGCAGGAGATTTCGGCGCTCGAAGAAGGCCTGAAGCTTCGGACCGATGTTTGCCAGATACCCCGGATCGCTCGTTTTCAGATCGAGCGCTGTGATGGTGCCGGTCCGACGGACGTTTGCAAAGCGCGGGTCGGCGCGGAATGGCTCGATTGCATGCTCTTGCATTGTGGCGACAGACGCGACGCGCCGGCGAGATTCCTGATCTTGCCACAGATCCAGATTCGCTTTTGCGGCGGCACAGGCCACAGGATTCGCTGTATATGAACTCGAATGAAAGAACGTACGCCTACGATCTTTGGAGTAATGCGCATCGAATATATCCGCGCGGCAGAGCGTCACTGCCAGTGGGAGCGCCCCTCCGGTGAGGCCTTTCGAATAGCAGGCGATATCTGGGGTGATATTGGCCTGCTCGCAGGCGAATAGCGTTCCGGTCCGGCCCCAGCCCGTCATGACCTCGTCGGCAATGAACAGGACGCCAGAGGCCTGGCAGATCCGCTTCATTTCCCTTAGCACCCAAGCGGGGTACATCAGCATCCCGCCCGCCCCTAAAATCAAAGGCTCCACAATAAAGGCTGCGGGAATTTCATTTCGGCATGCGGACTCGAGTGCATCGAGGGTTGCCTGCTCACGGCCTTCCGCAGGGAACGGAATTGCGGTAACGTCGAACAGCAAGGGCCCGTATGCCTCATTAAACACGCCCCGGGCCCCCACCGACATCGCCCCAATTGTATCGCCGTGATAGGAATGTTGCATCACGACAATGCGTGTCCGCGACTCGCCGATATTGTTCCAATAGCCGATCGCCATTTTCAAGGCGACTTCCACGCTGGTAGAGCCGCTGTCGGAGAAGAAGACATGATCGAGCCCACGGGGTGCGAGCTTCAAGAGTAGCGCCGCGACCTCCTCAGCCGGATCGTGGGTATAGCCGGCAAAGATGATCTGGCTGAGCTTGCCCGCCTGTTCCTGAATCGCACTGACAATGTGCGGTTGGCAATGACCGTGGGTGACGACCCACCAGGACGAGATTGCATCGATGATACGGCGGCCATCCGCGGTGTAGAGATAAGCGCCATCGCCACGCAGAATCTTTGTCATCTCGCCCTGAAGCGCATGTTGCGTGAACGGATGCCAGATCGCCGACCTCTTCTTTAGCTTCATGGCTTGAAATCATCGGCATGGAATGAGGCCTTGGACGCGGGCCTTAGTGTGCTTGCAATGAGAGGAGACAGCCCGGGCACTCGCCCTCGCCAACGCACACCCGATCGCTCTCGCAAATCGTGCTCATTCATCGCTTCCACCATGAAGGCATTGATCTGGTTGACGCAGAAGCGGCGCATTGTTGCTCCTTTATTTGCTTCCTACATATGCCTTGCGCAGCTAGCGATGATAGTCGACATTCATCGTGCTGCCCCGAACCCATGCTCTCTTGCATCGTCGGAAAACCGGCCTTGCCGCTGAAGTGAAGATCAAAAAGAACTCATCCAGCGTTGGTGGAATATTCTCAAGGAGAGCGCCATCCTCGCCCGTGTTCAGAAGAGGCAGTTGCCTGCGAAGCAGCCGTCAACCGACATGTACCTTGCTTCGAGCGGCGGATTGAAGGGGACGCGACGAGCTTCACCATTTGCAGGGTCTATGACCATGAGCCGAGACTCAGACCAGCTTCTTTGAAACCAAGCTGTCATCCAGTACTGCGTGAACCGATGCCAGATCGACGACTTCTTGGGTTGAGGTCATGTTGATTGGCATCATGGCCTGAAATCGTCGGCTCGGAACGAGCTCTTGAACGCGTCCTGCAACGTGTCTGGTGTGAGCGGCGAAAGCCAGGGCAGTCGCCCCAAGCAACGCACCCGACCCATCTCGCGAATTGCACTCTGCGTTTCTGCATTTCTTTCGCCAATGAATGCTATCCCAAGAATATGGATCTGGCGTTTTCGCAGAGCCTCGATCGAGAGCAGCGAGTGATTGATCGTCCCTAGTCGCGTGCTGGCGCAAAGCAGCACGGGGAGCCGCCAACGCTCGAAGATGTCAATATAAAGCGTGCTGCCGTTCAGTGGCACCATGAGCCCGCCGGCACCCTCGATCACGAGCGGTCGCTCGCCGGTCTGCGGCACATGGAGCGAATCCGCGTCGATGCGAACTTCGTCGATTTCGGCGGAATAGTGCGGAGAAACCGGCGTCCGAAGGCGGTAAACCTCCGGCACGATGCGATCGGCTGAGATACGGCCCAGCCGGGTTACGACCTCAGTATCGGTCTCTCCCTCGAGGCCGGCCTGAATCGGCTTCCAGTAATTCGCGCCGAGGAGATTGGCGAGGCCCGCGGAAAACACCGTTTTTCCGATCCCGGTATCTGTGCCTGTCACGACGATCTGCTGGCTCATCGGGCTTCACCTCTCGTCTCCTCGAACAGCGCATCGAGCATCGCACGCACGTCATCCTCCCCGACGTTGAGTGTCAGTGAAATTCGCAAACGGGCCGTGCCCGCGGGAACGGTTGGCGGCCGGATTCCGCGGATATCGAAACCGCGAGCCTGCAGTCTCGATGCGAGCCGCATCGCCCGCGCGTTGTCGCCAACGATATAGGGCACGATTTGCGAGGCCGAAGGAATTTGCCCGCCGCGCACGCCGATCTCCCGATGCGTGAACGCGACAAGCTTGGCCAGACGCTGCTGCCGCTCGGGTTCCTGCTGCAGGATGAACAGGGCCTCCCGCACGGCAACGGCCATCAATGGTGAGGGCGCTGTGGCGAAGATAAACGGGCGGCAGCGATTGACCATGAAGTCGCGCATGGCCGTTGAGGCCGCGACGAGCGCGCCTGCAGCGCCCAACGCCTTGCCGCAGGTATGAACGACCAACAGATTTCCTCGCCCCTCATAGGAGGCGGCGAGTCCTCGTCCCAGCTCCCCGTAGACGCCTGTGGCATGGGCTTCATCGACCATCAGGAACCCGTCGTGCCGGTCCGCGATAGCGACGAGGTCTTCAAGCGGCGCGAAGTCGCCATCCATGCTGTAGAGACTTTCAACCACGATCCAGACCCGGCCCATTCCGCCCTGGGCGCGCCAGTCGCGGATTGTGTTTTCGACCGACTGAGGCTCGTTATGGGCGCTGATGCGAAAGTCGGCCCGGCCAGCCCGCGCGCCTTCGTGGATGCTCGCGTGCACGAGAGCATCCAGAACGAGGAGATCACCGCGCTGCGGCAACGTTGTCAAAACAGCAAAGTTTGCGACATACCCGCCGCTGAAGAAGAGCGCCGTCTCGGCTCCAAAGAACTGTGCCGCTTCTGCTTCGAGACGTTCGTGCTCCTCGCAATTGCCGCGCAGAAGCCGCGACCCACCCGCGCCGATCGGTGTGTCAGCCTCGAGCGCCGCCAACACTGCCTTTTTCATGCGCGGAGCGCTCGCAAGCGCAAGATAGTCGTTCGATACGAAATCGGCACCTGCGCGCGGCTTGAGGCTGCGCAGCTGACCGTCTTCTTTCAGCGCATGCAAGGCCGCGGCATAGTCGACAACTTTAGGCATATGGATTGAGTTCATTCTTCGCTGTTAGGATCGTCGCACGGAACTTCCATTGGCCGCCAAGGACAATGGCGCCAAGACCGATCTTTTGGTTTTCAACCTGACCGGATGCGGTTTTCTCGGTCGACCAGCACGACGCGCGGCCTGAACGATTTCGCTTCCGCCTCCTCAAGGGTCGCATACGCAACAATGATGACCTTATCTCCGGGCATCGCAAGCCGCGCGGCGGCACCATTGAGCCCTATTATGCCGGACCCCCGGGGCGCCTCAATCACATAGGTGGCAAAGCGCGCTCCGGTGTCGATGTTGTAGATTTCGACGCGTTCGTTGATCAAGAACCCCGCAGCGTCCAGCAACGCGCGGTCAATCGAAATCGAGCCCTCATAGTGCAGATCGGCTTCAGTCACGGAGGCGCTGTGGATTTTGCCCTTCATCACCGTAATCTGCATTGGTCACCTTCGATGGAATTGGCGCGCAGCATGCGCGCTGCTGTGTTCAGTAAGTCGGGACGTGATGCCGAGCCGGGCCAGCAAATTCGTGTCGCGGTCGGCTTTCGGGTTTTTGGTGGTCAACAGCACGTCGCCGATGAAGATCGAATTTGCGCCCGCCAGGAAGCACAGCGCCTGCAGTTCGTCGCTCATGTATTGACGTCCAGCGGACAACCGCACCACGCTCTTGGGCATCATGATGCGGGTGGTCGCGACCAGACGCGCCAGCGCGATGGGATCGGGGCGCTCTGCGGTGTCATTCACCGGCACGCCCTTGACCTCGTTCCACAAGTTGATCGGAACGCTTTCCGGATGACTGGGTAGGTTGGCAAGCAGGACGAGCATGGCGAGGCGATCCTCGACGAGCTCGCCCATGCCGATAATGCCGCCGCAGCAGACCTTGATGCCCGCCTCGCGCACATATGCAAGTGTGGCGATCCGATCCTGTAAGGTGCGCGTGGTGATGATCTTGCCGTAGAACTGCGCCGAGGTATCGACGTTGTGGTTGTAGAAGTCGAGACCGGCCTCTGAGAGGCGCGCAGCCTGCTTCGGCGTCAGCATACCGAGCGTGACACAGGTCTCCATGGCGAGATCCTTGACCGCACTGACCATGTCGCAGACCTGATCAAGATCGCGGTCTTTTGGACTGCGCCAGGCCGCGGCCATGCAGAAGCGGGTCGCTCCGGCGTTCTTGGCACGCTGCGCGGTCGCGACCACATCGGCGCGATTCATCAGGCGGCTGGCTTTCAGCCCGGTATCGTAATGCGCGCTCTGCGAGCAGTAGCCGCAGTCCTCCGGACAGCCGCCGGTCTTGATGCTGAGCAGGCTTGCGGTTTCGACGTGGTTTGGATTGAAGTTGGCCCGATGAACGCTCTGCGCCTGAAACATCAACTCGGCAAACGGCAGGCTATAGAGTACTTCAACCTCGGCGCGCGTCCAGTCTCCGCGGAGCTGCGGGCTGTTGGCTCCGTCGCTTCGCTTCACATCCACAGCAGCAACCATCAGAGCCACGCCCCCATTCACGATCAGTCATAGATAAAGCGAGCGATTATCTATGATAACTACCCTCGACCAATGCTAGAGGATGTCCTAAGTGAGCGCATTCGTTTTTCTGGTAGATAATCTATGGACGAGAACACGACGGTTGCCGGCCGCATCGCTGACTCGATCGGTGCGCGCATTATCAGCGGCGCGCTGCAGCCAGATGCTCCACTCCGGCAGGATCATGTCGCGCGGCAGTTCCATTCCAGTCACGTTCCGGTCCGCGAGGCCTTTCGGCAGTTGGAAGCCCAACACCTTGTCGTCGCTCGGCCCCGTCGCGGTGTGCGGGTTGCTCCTCTCGACACCAAGTCGATGAAGGAGATCGCCGAGATGCGGGCCGCGCTCGAAGTGGTCGCATTGCGCAATGCGGCTCCAAAGCTTACATCGGCTCACTTGGCACGGATCGAGCTCGCCCTCATTGAAGGAGATAATGCCGAGACAATTGAGGATTTTGAAACGGCCAACCGCGCCTTTCACCACGCGCTGGTGGCACCCTGCGCAATGCCGCGCCTGCTCGCCAGTCTCGATGGACTGCAGCTTGCAAATTCGCGGCTGGTGTTTGCAATGGCGCGAAGTGCCGGCTGGCGACCGCGGTCCAATCAGGATCACCGGCTGATTCTGCAGGCACTGCGAGCCCGCAACGTCGATCAAGCCTGCACCCTGCTCGCGCGTCACATTCAAACCATTGAGCGCCTCGCCCTTCCCGCCTCCTGACCGGAAGAGGCTTCCGGTCCGTTTACGAAGTTGTCTACGTTGACGCCGATCGCCGTCATCACCCTGAAGACGCGATCGCGTCCGGCGTAAGCATCGCGCACGCGCCATCGTCGACCCCACGAGAAGAGACCCGCTGGCGCCGCTCATCTCAGTTTGTCATCTTCGGGAGATGAATTTTCCGGCCAAGTGCCTGCTCGACGAGATCAAAGGTGTCGACGAGCACACGCATGCTGATGAGGCCGCCGGCCTTGAACTGAGCGAACTGCGCCGCGCGCAGCGAGATGGACTTGTCGGATTTGCGCGCCGCCAGGGAACAGCGCAGCATGGAGGCTGCGGAATCGACGCCGAGCATAGTCCTCTCGCGGTCGAAACGGCGAATCTGGACATTGTCAGAGATCTCCCGGATGACGTCGAGCACGGCGTGCTTGCCATGCCGAGCGCCGAGAAATGGAAACATGTCGATCGGACCATAGAGCGCCCAGTCGACCTCTTCGTCGAGGAGGGCCTCGATGTCCTCAAAATGCCGGTCATTGATCGCGCGATGCAACGTTCGCGAGAAGCGCCAGAAGCTATGCTCCGCCATTTTTGGTATTCCTGAAACCAGCTTGCAATAACGGAGCTGCTTCTTGGTATCTGTATCGACGCATCAAGCTCAGCGGACCTCATTGCGGTGGGCTGGGGCCACCTCCGTAGCCGCGCCACGGGGGTGAACCAAACGTCCATGTTCCCTCGCGCACAGTGTTGGACACCTCTACAGCCATGAGCTCCCCCACCCGCAAGGCTGCAAGTGAGATCGAATACCAGTAGGATGCTGCGGCAAACGACGTCATGAGTTCGAGCGGCGCGGCGTGACGCTTCGAGGCATCCGCTTCGGCACATGACATTTTCAGCCAGGGCATCAGCAGGCTCCTGGCTTCGTAGCGAAGGTAGCAATCGTAACCACAGTACGGCCTCTGCGTCGACACGTCCCGCAGGTATCCGGTACCGAGAACTTCCGCACACGCGGTGCAGACCGCCCTGTTGAGCGGGGCCCTGTGATTGACCAATACAAACTTCATGATGGAGATCCACGCCTTCCCTGCGGTCGGTGCGCAGCTCGCGAGATTGTCGCGCGCTGTTCGACGTCAACGATTTCGGCGCCGCAGTAAACATGCGGCACTCCGGACCGCAGTAGGAGACGCGTCCTCCGGATCGGGTGCCGTCTCTGCCGCCGATGTCCGCTCAGGCGGCGGGTAATCGCCGCAACCAATTGCTGTCCGCTTCGCAACGGGACTTGAAGTGTTCAACGCACCTCTTTGAGCAGAGGGCGGTTCGCGAAGAGTAGTAACGAATAAGGCCAAACTTTCCGGCGCAAATGGCGCACCGTTTGACGGTGTTGCGCTGAAGTTTTTGATGGGCTTTGGACATGTCCGTCTCCAATTCCTGCATCTCCCATTGCGCGTTGGAGGGCTCAGGCTTGTGACGAGCGGCGGGGGCGCGACGTAGCTCAATCCGCGTCGCGCTTCGGCATCCATTTCCGCCTGCACTCGTTGCTTTGACCTTGACCTGCCCACCGTTCGATCGGGCACCGTCGATAAGCGCAAAGTTTATCTCTTTGTCCTAGAAGAAATTCGCCAATCTCCGTCCTGCCAGCGCATACGTCATGCGACGTTTCTCTATTTAGCGCAGAAATTCATCGCAGAAATCGACTATTGGTCCGGCATAGCGGCCTTACCGCAGAGGGGCGATCGGCTGACATCCGACCAGCTCAGCCCGATCGTAAATCGGTCGCCCAAAATTCGCTTCTGCACCCCCTAGAGTGGCTGCGCGTGACGGGCCCATTGAGGACGACGCCTTGAGCGTGTCGCCTAGGTCGTGGCCGGCCCGATCGCGACGGCGTCTCGACAAAGCTGGAGCGCTCACGTGCCGCGACCATCAACCGCCTCAAAACGCCGACGTGAGTTGCACCTCATGAGCGGCTACCGCCTCCCGGGAGAGCCGATTGTGCTGTTGACTACCGCTACCCGCATGGACGAACGACGAATTCACGGGGCACCTTCGTCTACGGAGATCCCAACAAGAAAAGCTGCAAGACCGATGACGTGTGGCTGGGTTTGAGGGCGGTTTCACCCTGACACACCGAGGCAACGATGACCGCCCGAGTGCCGGCGGCTCACGTCGCGGGATCTGGCTTGCGCTGGGCCTGGACCGCAGCCACGTTCCGCAAATGGCGCCCCGCTTGACCGCGGGCAGAAGCTCCAGCAGCAAGGCCGTTGCGGCGATTGCGACCCCCTGCGGTAATGTTGCAGCGCGCTCAAGGCCAAGATAGTTATGCGTCTACTTCCCTATCACCCCAGGTCCATCATGATTCGTCACATCGTTTTGTTTACCGCCAAGGATAAGGCCCAGATCGACGAAATGATCGAAGGCCTGTCAGTTCTCACCACAATCCCACATGCGCGCCTGCTCGAGGTTGGTCGCAATCGCAAGACCGATCAGTTCGGCAACGATATCGACGTAGTGGTCTACGGTGAGTTCGACAATGAGAGGGAACTCGCAGCCTACAGGGCTCACGACCTATACCAGGAATCGATTAGCCGGGTGCGACCGCTCCGCGAGCTGCGGTTTGCGGCCGATTACACCGTATCAACGGATGCGCGTTTGGCCTCAACGGCTGCAACAGGTCAAGTTGCTCGGCGCCTCGAGCCGACTGGCGGGGGCTAACCTGACAATCGGCATCAAGGGTCCCCGGGTCCCAGACCAGCGCTCTCGGTCGGCTCGGGATCACAATCTGAACACATCTCACAGCAGGCAAGTCATCGGTGATTGACAGCCCAGTGCACGTCCGCGAGCTGCCGTGGATCGAGCCCGTCATGGCGATGCGATGTCTGGCTCATCGACCGCAGCTTACGTTTCTCGATAGCGCGGCCAAGCATGAATTGCTCGGCCGCTATTCATATCTGAGCTGCGATCCGTTCAGTACCTTTATGGTCGCGGACGGACAGGCGCGTTGGAACGGAGAGCCTCTTGAGGGCGACCCGTGGGAAGCTCTTCGCGCCCTTCTCGCCAACTATTTGCAAGAGCATCGCTCCGATCTGCCCCCGTTCCAGGGAGGCGCAGCCGGCTTCCTTGCTTACGATTTAAACAGGACGTTAGAGCACTTGCCGACGCCCGCAATTCCCGGGCAGGGATTGCCCCAATCGCTCCTGCATTTCTATGACGTAGTCGTGAGCTATGATCACCGGCACAACAAATGCCGGATCATTTCCACCGGTTGGCCGGAGCAGGATCCTGTACGTCGCGCAGAGCGTGCACGCCGTCGAGCCGACGAATTTGCAGCACTGCTTGCCAACCCAGAGACGCCGCGGGATACATCCTCCGGCAGCGTGCGCGCCTGGCATTCGAACTTCAGCCGCGAGGACTATGTTGCGGCGGTCAAGCGCGTCGTCGGCTTGATTCTGGCCGGAGACGTCTTCCAAGCCAACATTGCGCAGCGCTTCAGCGCCAGGGTGCCGACTTCCTTCGACCCCCTCACCTTCTACAGCCAGCTACGATCATCGAACCCCGCACCCTTTGGGGCGCTCCTGCGCTATGGCAAGCTGACCGTCGCATCGAGCTCGCCGGAGCGTTTCCTGAAGCTTGGTGGAGGCCGGGTCGAAACACGCCCCATCAAGGGCACGATCGCGCGTTCCGCTGATTGGAAGGAAGACCAACGCCGAGGTGAAATCCTCCTTGCGTCTGAAAAGGACCGCGCCGAGAACGTCATGATCATCGACCTCCTACGCAACGATCTGTCACGTGTCTGCACTGCGCGTTCGATCGAAGTTCCAGCGCTGTGCGACCTCGAATCCTATGCCTCGGTGCACCACCTCGTGTCGGTCGTTACGGGTGAACTTGCAGGAGACCAGGACGCCGTTACCTTACTTCGCGCTTGCTTTCCCGGCGGCTCCATTACCGGAGCGCCAAAGGTGCGCTCGATGGAAATCATAGCGGAAATCGAGCGTGTGGCACGCGAGCTCTATTGCGGGGCGATCGGCTTCATTGGTTTTAATGGGCACATGGACACGAACATCGCGATTCGCACTGTAACGATCGACGGCGATGTGGCTGTCTTTCATGCAGGCAGCGGGATCACGGCGATGTCGGACCCAGAGGCCGAATACGAGGAGACGCTCGCCAAGGCGAAGCGCATCTTCGATGCGTTTCGTGCTGAACGATCCGGTGCAGTTTGATTGTCATCATCGACAACTACGATTCCTTCGTCTTCAACATTGCCCGCTATTTCCGCAATCTTGGTAAGGCAACGGAGGTGGTCCGGAACGACGAGATCAGCGTCAGGGACCTTGTTGGCTTGAAGCCGCGCGCAGTGGTCATCTCACCGGGTCCCTGCACTCCACTTGAGGCCGGAATATCCTCGGCCGTCGTTCGCGAGCTTTCAGGTCGCGTACCGCTTCTCGGCATTTGCCTCGGACACCAATGTATCGGGAACGTTTTCGGCGGAGGCGTGGCGCGTGCACGTCGCCCTATGCACGGTCGGTCCTCGTATGTCACGCATGATGGTCGAGGGCTGTTCAAGGAGCTCCCATCCCCACTTCGCGTTGGGCGCTACCATTCTCTTGTTGTTGAGCTCGATGAGGCTCGCGCCCCGCATCTTACGGTGACAGCGCGTTCGGACGAAGGCGAGGTCATGGCGCTCGCACATCGTTTCCAACCAACATTTGGCGTGCAGTTTCATCCGGAATCGATACTCACGGAACAAGGGCACGTGCTGCTTATGAACTTCTTGCGCCTGACGGAGGCTTCCTGGGCCAAGATCGAGCCAACTGCCGGATCGCTGTGACTGGCTCGGCAGCGGTTCGATCTCGTCGCAAGCAATGTCGCTCGCGCGCGAATGGGTCCACCGCTTCTGGCCGATGCCGACGCCCGGCGCTCCCATCAGCGGTGATGGTCGTGCGAAATCGCAGCCTGAGGGCAAGTCACGCTGTCTTGCGCGGAGTTGCGCTGGCTCTCCTCCAAAAAAAGGGCCACTCCGGAGGAAGGAGTGGCCCAAGTAAGGGAGGAAAACGCCCCCTAAGGAGCCTCTGGGGATCAGGCCGCGGCCTGTTCGATCGGTGAGAAGGGCAGGCCGAGACTCTCGGCCACGGCCTTATAAGTTAGCCGGCCCCGATAGACATTGAGGCCTGCGCGCAGATGCGGATTCTCGAGCACTGCTGCGAATCCCTTGTTGGCGAGAGCCAAACCAAAGGGCAGCGTGGCATTGTTTAATGCCTGGCTTGAGGTGAGCGGGACAGCTCCGGGCATATTGGCGACGCAGTAATGAATGACGCCGTCCACCTCGTAGGTTGGATCCGCATGCGTCGTCGGACGCGAGGTCTCGAAGCATCCGCCCTGATCGATAGCTACGTCCACGATGACGGAGCCCTTGCGCATCGAGCTCAACATGCCGCGACTGACCAGCTTCGGCGCGCTGGCGCCGGGAACGAGCACCGCCCCGATGACAACGTCCGCTGCAAAGACTTCCTCCTCAACGGCGTCTATGGTCGAGAACCTGGTGCGAACGCGTCCCTCGAATAGTTCGTCCAGTTCGCGAAGCCGGGGAATCGAGCGATCGAGGATCGTGACCTCGGCACCCAATCCCGCCGCCATCCGAGCGGCATGTGCACCAACAACCCCGCCTCCGATCACAACGATACGGGCCGGCTGCACACCGGGCACGCCGCCGATCAACAGCCCCCGCCCGCCTGCGTACCGCCTCAGCGCCGCGCCCGCCGCTTCGATCGCAAGCCTGCCCGCAACCTCGCTCATTGGCGCAAGCAGCGGAAGCCCGCCAGCCGGACCAGTCACGGTCTCGTAGGCGATGGCGGTACATCCGGACTTGATGAGGCCCTTAGCCTGCTCCGGGTCCGGCGCCAGATGCAGATATGTGAAGAGGATCTGGTTCTCTCGCAGCTGGGCCCATTCTGAAGGCTGGGGCTCCTTGACCTTTACGATCATCTCGCTCGATGCAAACACCTCGCGAGCAGAGTCCAGAACCGTTGCGCCGGCCTTGCGGTAGACGTCATCTGTAGCGCCGATGCCAGCACCGGCCGTCGTCTCGACCAGCACGCTGTGGCCTGCGGCCACATATTCGCGGACAGCCCCAGGAGTCAGGCCCACGCGGTATTCGTGCGTCTTGATCTCCTTGGGAACACCGACCTTCATTTGGAATCTCCTCTTGGACGGCCCCCTTCTAGTGGGAATCGCGGTGCAAACTTGCGAAAGTGGAGCCAACTCGCGCGGAAATTCCGCGATTTTTTGTGCAATCACGCAGGATTTCAAAGAGGCGAACGAGACCGACATGGCAATCGTCGATGAGCCGCCGTAAGTGGCGAATGACCGGACCGAATTCTCGTGTCGAGCGGAAACTGTTTGCCACTGCGATCGCGCCGCTATGGGACGCCGCATCAAAACAATCACAAGATATGAAGCACGACTTGACCTGAGCAAACTTGACCTCATCATTGGAGGCAAGCGATCAGATTGCGCCGCGTTCGCACAATATTCTGAAACAAGTCGGAGGCGTTGTCCTGCGGCATGACGTGATAAGGCGTATGAACCCGATATCCGAGTTTACCGATCGAGGCGAAAGTCAAACGTGTGATTTTTCGAGTGCCTGCAGCGAGAAGAACAATGCGTTACGTTTTCCAAGCTCTCATCGATCAACTCATCGAAAGTACTGACGTCGACGACCTTAGGCTGGGGATGGCCGAAACTGCTGCCGCGCTCGATCTGTGTTGTTTCGCCTACCTCGCTTTACCTTCCAGACCAGACGCGCAGCCGCTTCTGATTTCGACCTATCCATCAAGTTGGACTTCGCATTACGTCCAAAAGCAGTATCATCGGTTCGACCCCGTGATTATCCAATCCCTTCGCCGGGACAAGGCCTTTGAGTGGGGCCTTGGTCTTGGACCAGAAGTACATTCGGAGCCTGCCCGCCAGGTTTTCGAGGAGGCCGCCCGATTTGGCATTCGCTGCGGCTTCACCGTTCCGATTCACGAGAGCGGCGTCGCTGTTGCCACGGTCACATTTGCCGCCAACGAACGAGCTGCGTCCTTCGGACGTTCCCTACGGCGGCATGCTCGTATACTTCCTTTTATGGCAACGGTTTTCCATGCACATGCACAACGTAAGCTGCGTGCCTGCGATCAGATTGATGGTGTCTCGCTTTCTCGGCGGGAGATCCAATGTCTGAATTGGGCCGCTCAGGGCAAGTCTTCCTGGGAAATTGGCCGCATCATGGGCATCTCCCACTATACGGTCGCATTTCACCTGGACAACGCCAGGACCAAGCTGGGCGTTCGATCGACGATCCAGGCCGTCGCGCGTTTTGTTGCCGCTGGCCGAAAGACCTAGATGCGGGCGGCCGGCGCGCCGCGGCCATCTACACCGTCATCGCTTCCGCCAAGCTCAACGACATCGATCCCCAGGCCCGGCTCGCAGACATACTGGCCCGTCTGCCGGGTCATCGCGCCAAGCGCGTCTAGGCACTTCTGCCGTGGAATTGGCGCCCTCAGAGCGTCGCCCATGCGGCTTGAGCCCATCAGCTCGCCGACCAAGATGAGCTAACGAGGATAAACGATGTTCCGGCATCACCCCCGAGATGCCAAACCGCGATTAATTCCCGGCGATTTGATCTTGGGCGGCAGCCAGACGTTCGGCTTCTTTTAATGCTGCAGCTTTTGTCCTGAATGGTCCGATGTCGTTCTCTTCAGTGTCAGGCAACCAGGCAGGGAGGAACCACCAACCTCCTGGTCGTCCGTAGCTGGCGGTGCTTCGGACTGATCCGATGCCCTCAGCGATGAACCAGCCGGGATCGACCCCATCCTGTCGCCATGAGATTTCTGACATGGTGTGTGTCATCCTCGATAGAATGTCCCCTCGTTCCCGAGTTCTAGCCACTCCATATAGGCCGACAGCAAAAAACTCGTCGATAGTGCTCTGAGGATGTTCGGCGACACCACGGGCGAAGACCGACTAAATATGCTCGCGCGGCACCGTCCTGCTATTCCGGGGTCGCCGGATGCGTGCGTCGGATTTCGGTATCACACCCTCCTTAACTGAGGAGGCTGCACATCCCCAGCAATTCCCCTTCAATACCCGCCCTGCGGCTTTGGAGGCACGAACATGATGCAGATCATCACACAGGAGTTCTATGGAGCCTTTGCTGAAGACCTTTGTGAGATGCACCGACTTAGATATCGGGTTTTCAAGGAACGACTCGCATGGGACGTTCAGACCAGCGGGGACATGGAAATCGATGAATTCGATGCACTCGGTCCCGTCTACCTGATTCAGCGATCGAGCAACTACAGCGTTCAGGGCTGTGTACGACTGCTTCCATCTACCGGACCGACGATGTTGCGCGATACCTTCCCTGTGCTGCTCGATGGACAGCCCTTTAAAGCGGCTCCTTCGGTCTGGGAAAGCAGCCGTTTTGCGCTGAATGTTGACGCTGGAGCGCGCGGAACGATGCGCGGGTTGACCAGCGCGACCTACGAGCTCTTCGCTGGCATGATCGAATTCGGCCTTTCGAGGCGGCTAACAGAAATTATAACGGTGACCGACGCCCGGATGGAGCGCATTTTGCGACGCGCCGGGTGGCCCTTGCGACGGGCGGGCCAGGCAAGGACATTGGGAAACACCCAAGCAGTCGCTGGTTATCTCGAGATTTCCGCGGCCGCACTATCCCGGGTCCGCGACACCGGAACACTTCGCTCACCTGTGCTCTGGGAACCGGCGCTGAAAGCTGCGTAGAGATCTCGCATGTTCAACCCCTCAACCTCCCCAAAATTGCCGGGCGCGATCTCAAGAGACATGTCTCGCCCTGTGCAATCAACCAATATTAGTCTGCATCATTTGCGATCGGCGGTCGCTGCGGCGGACTGCGGAAGTTTTCGACAGGCGGCCGAATGCCTGGCCGTGCAGCATTCGGTGCTCAGTCGCTCGATCAGTCAGTTTGAGCACCTGGTCGGAGTGGCTCTCTTTGACCGTTCGACCGGCGGAGTTGCGCCAACGCCCGCCGGGCGAACGATCCTGCAAATGTCGCGAATGATCCTTGAGCAGCTCGACACACTGGTCGCAACGGGCCGATCGAGCGGCCGCGGCGAGGCGGGCCACCTTTCCGTGGGTTTCTGCACCTCAATATCTGCAGGCAATCTACGAGCCACCCTCGCGGAGTTCAGGAAGCGAACTCCCATGGTCGCACTCACCACAGCCGAACAGCCGCGCACGCGTCTGATGGATTCTGTTCGCATTGGCACCATCGATGTCGCCGTCGTTCCTGGAGGACATACGCTATCCGGTCAGAAGAGGCTGCCGGTTTGGAGCGAACGCATTCTCATTGTGCTTCCAAAGGATCATCCTCTACTCATCCGCGACGCTATCCACTGGACCGATCTTCACAACGAGACAGTTCTGCTAAGCCAACGTGATCCGGGAAGCGATTTGAAAGAGCTGTTGGTTTCAAAGCTGGTTGCCAATGAGAGGCGGCCAAAAATCGAGCGGCATGATGTCAGCCGAGGCATCATCAAGAGCCTCGTCAGCTTGGAGCTTGGAATAAGTCTGGTCCTTGAAGCTGACGTGGGAGCCAACTTCACCGGCGTGGTCTATCGGGAAATCCAGGACGGTTCTGGACCAAGCCGTATGGGCTTTAACGCGTACTGGCGTAAGGACAATGAGAACCCGGCGCTTACGCGCTTCCTGGATCTCTTGGCCGAACGCTATCCTGCGCCGCCTTCAACGGCAGAGGGGTGACTTGAACGCCTAAGCTTTTTGAAACCGCGATCGGTGGCCATAAACCGTGCCAGCATCGGCGCAATCAGCTTGGCGGGCTCTACAGATTGGCTCGATTCACGCGAAAGGGTTTCGGCATAGGCAACAAGATCTCGATGCACGGGCGCCGGCAGATCAAGACTGATCTTGACGGGTTTTTCATCTGGGATCGCTCCGATTTTAAGTTTTGGCATGTGCATCACCCTTTATATGGCTCCAGAACGAGATCGCGGTTGATGTTGACGCGGATCGGAAACCCAGGCCGAACAGTGAGTGTGGGCTGGATGTTGAGACTGCGCCGAACCACTTGCTGTCCGGTTTGGTTGAGCGAATCCGATGCGCCATGTCGCAACGCCTGAATGATCGCACTATCGTTGCTGTTTGTATCGGAGCCAGCTCCCAGTTCTGTGCCGACGGCCAGGAAGGTTGAGAGGGCGGCTGCCTTGAAGAGTTCACCCCAGTGGTTGTCAACCTCGTCTTCAAGCCCTGCATACCCTGACGGATCCGCGCCGGGTTGCCGCTCGAGGACGATGGAGCGCCCGTTGGGCATGATCAGCCGCGTCCAGACCAGCAACACACGTGACTGGCCGAAGCTGATCTGGCTGTCGTAAACACCTATGAGACGCGCGCCCTGCGGAATTAGCAGGAAGCGCCCCGTCGGCGTGTCATACACGTGCGCGGTGACCTGTGCCGTGATCTGTCCCGGCAGATCGGAGCGGACCCCCGTGATCAGCGCTCCGGGAATGACCGTTCCTGCCTGCACCACATAAGGTGAAGCAGCTTTCGTGATTCGGTCCGGACTCGTGGTACGCCTGTCCACGGCAGCATTCACGAACGCAAGCTTCCGGTCCTGCGCATTCTGCGCACCCTCCTCGTTGTTGAATCCCGGCGCAGCCATGTTCGCGCGATCAACTGCTCGCCCGACGCCTGTCGGATTTGAGGCCTCTCGCGTATTCGTGGAAGCAAAGAGACGGCTGATGCGCGCCGCCTCTGCCTCCTGATTCTCCCGCTGCCGCTCCTGATCGGCCGAACCTGCCGCGGTACCAGCCGGCTGCCCCTGAGCAGCGAGGATCGGGCGGCCAAGATCGCCTGGAAGCGGTGGGCCCAACTGCGGCACCTGGCGTGGCACCATCGTGTAATCCTGCGGAAGCGCAGTGATACTCTCCGCAACATTGTGATGATCAGTGCTGTAGAGCTCTTCTGGCCTGGGACCGCGTGCCTGATTTTTCTGCAGCGCCCAGAAGGTCGCACCAGCAACAAGGAATACTGCGAGGGAGCTTCCGGTCAACAGGACCTTGCGCGAAAGGCGAGTCACGCGCGGATATTCTGGCCGGAGCCGAAACGGCTCTGTCTGCTCCTGAGACGGCCGTTGCGTGCCGGCCGGTTGTTCTTCATCCTGACGGTCGGTCATGTCGAGCTCCCGTCGGTCCGGACAATTCTGACCTTCTGCTGGTGCTCTCCGCCCAGGCGGAGTTCGGCGGCTGCGAACAGCCGATCGACAATCAGCAGATTGCCATAGGCCCGATAGTTGACGATCTCGGTCTTGCCGTCAGGGCCGAGGGCAAACAGGGGCGGCATTTCGCCCTGTACGATGCCTTGCGGGAATTCGATGTAGACCTTGCGACCATCATCATAAGCCGCAATGGGACGCCAGGGAGCGTTGTCACCTTCGATTCGGTAGCGGAACCGGCGCTGCGTGATGTCCGGCAAAGCGGGTGTCAAAGGTGCCGATTGTCTCTTCCCCTGCCGATCTTGCGGGTAGTACCACGCAACCAACGGCATGTAGGGCTTTTCGCGCGAGCGAAGCTCAATCAGATAGGTGCGCCGATCCGTGTTGATGACGAGGTTCGTCTCGATCGACGCGCGCGTCGGCTTCACCAGGACATGGACGCGGCGGGTGTCGCCGCTTCCGTTCTCGGTATCCCCGACGACCCAACGCACCGTGTCGCCAGCCGCGATCGGGCCGGACCCGACCAGCTGTTCGCCCTCCTCCAGCGCGATGTCCGTGATTTGACCCGGCGCTGCATAGACCTGGTACAGGGCACCGGGACTGAAGCTGTAGATCTGCGCGGCGTTGAAATACCCGCGTTTGCGCGGCTGGACGCGAGCGGCGCTATTGGCCGCGTCGACCCTGTCGACCGGCTCGGCTTCCTCCTTGGTCCCCGATTTGCCGCCGAGCGCCGGCTTCCAGGCGGGCGGGACGTGAAGCGGCCGGCTCCGATCATCGACATCGGCCGGTAGCGGAGGCAACGGCGGCACGTCGGCGTCATAGGTGATTTGGGGCGGAATATAGGTCGAGCAGGCGCCAAGCAGGCACGCGAGGAGCGCGAGCAATGAAACGGCTGCCCTGCCCGATAATCCTGGAGAGACGCCAGTCGGGACCTGAGAGAATTGCGGCTTCATTGCCCGAGCTCCTTCGACCAGCTGATTGCATTGACGTAGACGCCGAGAGGATTCTTGCGCAACCGATCGGCATCGCGAGGCGCCTGAATGACGATCGTCAGAATGGCGGTCCAGCGCTCCGTTGAACCAAGCGATCCGTTCTCGTAGCCGCGCTCAACCCAGGCGACGCGGAAGCTTTCAGTTGAGGCGCGGATCACGCTCGAGACCTCGACCGAGACTTGCGTCTTTCCGAGCCTTGCGAAGGGATCATTGCTCCTGGCGTATTCGTTCAGAGCGGCGGCCCCGCGGTCGGTGGTGAAGTCGTACGCCCTGAGCCAGTTCTGGCGCAGGACAATGCCGTCTGCCGGCAGACCGCGGACGTCCTCGATAAAGCGAGCCAAGTGATAGGCAATCTGAGCATCGCTGGGTTCGAAATCGGAGGTCGCGGGAGCTATTCTTTGGGCCTGGCCGAGACGATCGACTTCGACGACCCACGGCGTGATTGTTCCTTGCGTTGATTGCCAGACCAGCCCGCCTGCGAGGCCGCACGAGAGCGTCAGGCAGCTGAATGCCATCAGCCGCCAATTTCTGGCTTGCACACGTGCCGAGCCGATGCGCTCGTCCCACGCTTGCGCCGCCTTCTGATAGGGCGTCACGGGCGCGGGCGTTCGCCCGTAGTGAACCGAAGACCTCTTGAACATCAGTCATTTCCCCAAGAAACCGAAATTGAGACTTGCATTTCGCTCGATGGCGGCCAGGCGGCGAGTGCGGAGGGTTGCAATCACGTCGCTTGCTCGACGCGCACGAGGTGTCTGAACACGCAAAGGCAGCGCGAGACACGGCAGGCCCTGCATTGCCGTCTGCGAACGCTTGAGCTCAAACCCCGGAGGTCAGGTAGCAAATGCACGAGAGGCAGCGTAAGGAAAGCGTCCGGCCGATCTTGCATCGCCGACATCTCGAACACTTGTTGCCTCTCGTGCAGTGGCGCTCTCACTGACGCTGTCTGGTCATGCATGGCCTGCCAGAGAAGCGCGGGCGTAAGGCTCAACGAGAGTGCTTGAGAAACCAGCACCAGAGCTTGCCAAGCCGGACCATGCCAAGCGCGCCGACCAGGGCGCGCGCTTGAACTTGGCTGGTCAGTCCTGTGGGCGTATTCGCGCGGCTTCTCAGCAAACGGGCACTTTGACATCTAGCGCCCTCCGTCAGACAGATCGATCGAGCTGCCACTTCCACCATGGTCTGCCGACCGGACGGCATGAGTTGCCGCCGAAACTCCATGGCTGATAGTCTGCGCGCGCTTCATGCGCTGCGCCCAATCCGGCGGGCTTTCGCCCGAGCTGGCAGAGGTCGTGGTGATGGACCGGCTGCCGCTGTGGATCGCCGCGGAGGCTCTGCGGAGCGGACTGACAGAAGCTGAAGCAGCAGCCTCGGCAACACCACCTATGCCGCCGCTCCGGTACGCGGCCGCCGCGCCGCTTGCGATCGCGCTGCCGCCCCGCGCCGCACCTGCGATCGCTCCGCCGGCGAGGCCGACACCGCCGGCAGCCAGACCGGCTCCTGCTGCAGCCATCCCGCCGGCCGCAAGTCCCGTACCGACCGCGCTGCCCGCACCGAGTTGGGGACCACCGGATACCAGACCGTTCGCGATTCCGGGTCCAAAGATTCCAAGACCCAGAAGCGACAATGCGGCCAAGACCAGAGTCATGGCATCTTCGATCGTCGGCTGACCGCCATTGAAGCCGGCGGTGAACTGGGAAAACAAGGTCGAGCCGATACCGACGATCACGGCCAGCACCAGCACCTTGATGCCGGACGACACGACATTGCCAAGGACGCGTTCGGCCGCAAACGCCGTCTTGCCGAACAGGCCGAACGGAAGCAGCACGAACCCTGCCAGCGTCGTCAGCT
Organism: Bradyrhizobium ganzhouense; assembly: GCF_049949285.1. Classification (NCBI taxonomy): domain Bacteria; kingdom Pseudomonadati; phylum Pseudomonadota; class Alphaproteobacteria; order Hyphomicrobiales; family Nitrobacteraceae; genus Bradyrhizobium; species Bradyrhizobium ganzhouense. The sequence continues at coordinate 1,617,769 of NZ_CP181318.1, read as the reverse complement.
TGAACTCGATCAGTGTGACGAAGAGCTGGATCGCCAGAATGAAGAAGGCGAGCAGGACGACGGCCCAGGCGAACAGCAGGACCACGATCTGGACAAAGTTCTCAAAAAAGCTGATGTAGCCCATCAGGTTTGAGATCGAATCCAGGATCGGCCGGCCGGCATCGAGCCCGACTTGAGCAATTTTTCCAGGGTGAACGAAATCGCCTGCCGAAAGGCCCGTACCTGAGGCCTTCAATCCGAGACCGGCAAAGCTTTCGAAGACGATACGGGCGAGATTATTCCAATTGCCGATCAGGTAGGCGAACACACCGACGAACAGGGTTTTCTTGACGAGCCGCGCGACGATGTCCTCATCCGTGCCCCAGCTCCAGAACAGGGCGGCCAGGGTGATATCGATCGCAGCCAGCGTTGTCGCAAGATAACCGACCTCGCTGCCAAGAAGCCCAAAGCCATTGTCGATGTAGCGGGTGAAGGTCTCGAGGAACTGATCGATAATTCCCGTGCCGCTCATTGGGCACCTCCCTCGGGTGACGCGACGGAGGGATAGCCTTGAGGTATTCGGCTCTGATCTTTCGGCGCTGACACGAATGGCGAACTGCCTGGATCATTGACAGCGGGACCGGTCGAGCTCACCCCTTGGCCGAAGAATCGGCGCCGGTTCTCGGCCCAGATCCTTTGGCAATCCTGATATGCCGCAGAATGCTCTGACGTCACAGTACGGCAGCGCGTGAGATTGGATTCCATTGTGCCGCTGGCTGTTGTGCTCGATGGCTTCGGGCCCATGACTTTGTCCGGACCGCGTAGCTGGATTGTGCATGCGACGATGAGTGCCGCTCCGCCAATCACCGTGATGGCGAGCGACAATGCTTGGAACGCCTTCTGATTGCTCATCAATGAAACATCTGCACGTTGGAGGATTGATAGCCCTGACCACCCATCAGAAAGCGGCGAAGCTGCTCGCGACCTTGGTCCTGAGCAACGGCGCGTCGCGCAGATTCGAGCGATTGAGCCCTGCCTTGCGCCGCCACGGAAGCGGTCAAGTCGGCGAGCTGCTGCGCCTGGAGTGCGAGGATCTGGTTCCCAGCTTGCGTGGCCTGCAGGGCCCCGCTTGCACCCTGGCTTGAGCTTACCAGTGCCGAGGTCTGAATGCGGTTTGTGTCGAGATTTCCGACAACGCCGGCTTGCACACGAAGCGCGTCCTGAAATCCCGCGACCGAGTCCTGCCAGCGCGATTGCGCACCTGCGATCAACGCTGAATCGGATTGGCTGCTGGTTGCCGGTCCGTAGCTGGTGGCGAAGGCCCGATCGATCTGCTGCACGTCATAGCCGATGCGCTGGGCCTGGCTGAGAAGCTGCTGGGTGCGTTGAATCGAGCTCTGAAGCTGCTGCAGCGAGGAATATGGCAGGCTTGCCAGGTTCTTCGCCTGGTTGATCAACATTTGCGCCTCGTTCTGCAACGAGGTGATCTGATTGTTGATCTGCTGCAACTCTCGGGCCGCCGTCAGGACATTCTGGAAGTAGTTGTTGGGATCAAAGACGATCCATTGCGCCCGGCTGGGCGCGGTTGCCAGAAGCGAGACAGCAACGATGCTGATCGCCAGGCCGAGACGACGACGGCTCATTGCGACTTCTCCAGATTGCCAAGATTGGGAATGAGGTCCACGGCCCACCCGGCTCCGCGGTGCTGGAGCCAAGCAGGCACAAAGGCCTCGCGGCCGTGCTCTGTGACCAATCGGTCGATTGCGGCCTGGTCTGTCTTGGATGATGCAGCCGCAAAGGCGAGCGCGACTTCACCGAGCCCGAGCTCGAACATGCGGTTGCCGCGGCGGGATTGGCAGTAGTAGTCCCTTTTTGGCGTCGCGCGGCTCAAGAGTTCGATCTGGCGATCGTTGAGCCCAAAACGGCGATAGATCGCGGTGATCTGAGGCTCGATCGCCCGCTCGTTCGGAAGAAGCAATCGCGTCGGGCAACTCTCGATGATGGCAGGAGCGATGTCAGATCCATCGATGTCCGACAAAGACTGTGTGGCGAACACCACAGACGCATTCTTCTTGCGCAGCGTCTTCAACCATTCGCGGAGCTGGCCGGCAAAATCCGCGTCATCAAGCGCAAGCCAGCCTTCGTCGACGATCATGAGCGTCGGCCTGCCATCGAGGCGGTCGCCAATGCGGTGGAACAGATAGGCCAGCACCGCGGGCGCCGCGTCCGTTCCAATCAGTCCCTCGGTCTCGAACGCCTGGACCGACCCCTCGCCAATTCGTTCGAATTCTGCATCGAGCAGCCGCCCATAGGGCCCACCGAGGCAATAGGGTTGCAAAGCGCGTTTCAGGGTCGTCGACTGGAGCAGAACGGACAGCCCTGTCAGGGTCCGCTCCGGGAGGCGCGCTGAAGCAAGGGAGGTCAGTGCGGACCATAGATGATCCTTCGCCTCCGGCGTGATTTCGATCTTCTCGCGGGCAAGGATTGAGGCAACCCAGTCCGTGGCCCAGGCCCGTTCCGCGGTATCATCGATCCAGGCCAATGGCTGCAACGCGACCGGCTCGGACGCATCTTGCGACAGCGCGCCGCCGAGATCGTGCCAATCGCCACCCATCGCGAGGGCTGCCGCCCGGATTGAGCCTCCAAAATCAAAGGCGAAGACCTGAGACTGGGGATAGCGGCGGAACTGAAGCGCCATCAGCGCCAGCAGGACCGACTTGCCGGCGCCGGTCGGACCAACCACAAGCGTGTGTCCGACGTCCCCGACGTGAAGCGCAAAACGGAAGGGAGTTGACCCTTCTGTCTTGCCAAAAAGCAGGGGCGGAGCCTTGAAATGATGATCCCGCGCCTCTCCGGACCATACGGCCGACAGCGGAATCATGTGAGCAAGGTTGAGGGTCGAGAGGGGCGGCTGCCGGACGTTGGCATATACCTGTCCAGGCAGGCTGCCGAGCCACGCTTCGATGGCGTTCACCGTCTCGATCATGCAGGTGAAGTCGCGCCCCTGAATGACCTTCTCGACTAGCCGCAATCTCTCGTCGGCCGAGCGCGCATCTCGGCCCCAAACGGTTACGCTCGCCGTCACGAACGCCTCGCCGATCTGGTCCGATCCGAGCTCCTGAAGCGCCGCGTCCGCATCCATCGCCTTGTTGTGAGCGTCGGTATCGAGAAGCGAGGATGCCTCGTTGGTCATCACCTCCTTCAGGATCGCGGCGATTGACTTCCGCTTGGCGAACCAATGGCGCCGGATTTTCGTCAGGAGCTTTGTCGCATCCGTTTTGTCGAGCATGATCGCCCGGGTCGACCAGCGGTACGGGAAAGCGAGACGATTGAGGTCATCGAGAATTCCGGGCGTGGTCGCTGTCGGAAACCCGACGATGGTGAGAACGCGCAGATGTGCCGCGCCCAACATCGGCTCGAGACCGCCAGTCAAGGGCTGGTCAGCGAGCAGCGCGTCAAGATACATGGGGATCTCGGGCACACGAACCCGATGCCGTTTGATCGAGATCGTGGAATGCAGGTAGGTCAGCGTCTCCTCGTCACCGAGCCAGGCGCATTCGGGCATAAAGCCCTCGACGAGCTGTAGCACGCGGTCGGTTCGATCGACAAAGCCGCTGAGCATTTCGCGCGCGTCGGCACTTGGCTTGCGACTGCTGCCTTCATAGAGAAGCCGCTCCGCCCTGGCCGCATCCTCCACCGGCGGCAGGTAAGCGAAAGTCAGATAATAGCTCGAGTCGTAATGGGCGCCCTCTTCCTCAAACTGCGCCCGGCGCTCGGCATCAACCAGCGCGGATGCGACGTCCGGAAATGTGTTGGGCGGATACGCTCCGGCGGAGTGGCGCTGCGCCTCCACGAAGACGGCCCAGCCGGATCCGAGGCGGCGCAGAGCGTTGTTGAGACGACCGGCCACCGCCACGAGTTCGGCCGGAACGGCACTGTCGAGGTCCGGTCCGCGGAATCTGGCCGTTCGCTGGAATGAGCCGTCCTTGTTCAGGACGATGCCCGCGTCGACCAAGGCCACCCAAGGCAGGAAATCGGCAAGCCGCGTGCTCGATCGGCGGTATTCCGTAAGATTCATCATGGGAGAGCTCTAGATGTTGAGATGGGCTGGGACGCGCAGGTGACGGCGCACCACTTCGACGAATGCGGAGTCTCGCTTGGCAGCCCATACAGCCGCCGCGTGCCCAATGGCCCAGAGCAGGAGACCGGCGATCCACAAGCGCAATCCCAGCCCAAGGGCTGCGGCGAGCGTCCCGTTAACGATGGCAACCGACCGGGGTGCTCCGCCCATCAGGATCGGCTCAGTCAGAGCCCGGTGCACCGGCGCGATAAATCCTGCGACGGGCTCGTCCATCACACCACCACGCCGCCGCCGAATGAGAAAAACGACAAGAAGAAGCTCGAGGCTGCAAACGCAATCGAAAGCCCGAACACGATCTGAATCAGCCTGCGAAAGCCGCCCGAGGAATCGCCAAAGGCAAGCGTCAGGCCGGTGACAACGATGATGATGACGGCGATGATTTTGGCGACCGGTCCTTCGACCGACTGCAAGATCTGATTGAGCGGCTGCTCCCAGGGCATGTTGGAGCCGGCGGCCCAGGCGGGCGAACTCATGAACAGGACCGCACCCAGTGCAGCGATGGAAACGCTCGAAGGCGGAACTCGGTTTCGATTGCTCATGTTTCGATTGCTCATGTGAGGTCTCCTGCTGGTGAAAGGCTGTAATCCCCGGCCGCTCCGAGGCCGTTGACGCGCGCGAGTTCGGCTAGCCGGCGCTCGGCACCGCGCCCGGACAGGACCGCAACGACGTTGATGGTTTCGGCGATCAGGGCCCGCGGCACGGTCATCACGGCTTCCTGGATGAGCTGCTCCAGCCGGCGTAAAGCGCCGAGCGCAGTGCCCGCATGGATGGTGCCGATACCGCCGGGGTGACCGGTACCCCAGGCCTTGAGCAGATCAAGAGCCTCAGCGCCCCGCACCTCGCCAATGGGAATGCGGTCTGGACGCAATCGAAGTGAGGAGCGCACGAGATCCGAGAGCGAGACCACGCCATCCTTGGTGCGCAGCGCGACCAGATTCGGTGCTTTGCATTGCAGCTCGCGGGTGTCCTCGATCAGCACGACTCGGTCACTGGTCTTCGCGACCTCGGCAAGCAATGCGTTTGTGAGCGTGGTCTTGCCCGTTGATGTGCCGCCAGCGACCAGGATGTTTTTGCGCGAGGCGACGGCCTGGCGCAGTGCCGTGGCGTGATCGGCCGTCATGATGCCCGCCTTGGCATAGTCGTCGAGCGTAAAGACCGCGACGGCTGGCTTGCGAATGGCGAACGCTGGTGCCGCGACGACAGGAGGCAACAGGCCTTCAAACCGCTCTCCGGTCTCGGGGAGTTCAGCAGAAATACGGGGCGCGGCGGCGTGGACCTCGGCCCCCACGTGATGCGCTACCAGGCGAATGATGCGCTCGCCATCGGCGGCGGAGAGTTGTTCACCTGTGTCAGTCAGTCCGCTGGAGAGCCGGTCGATCCACAATCGGCCGTCAGGGTTCAGCATGACCTCGACGATCGCATCGTCTTCGAGGTAGCGCGCGATGGCGAGCCCCAGCGCGCTGCGGAGCATCCGCGCGCCACGCGAGATCGCCTCCGACTGAAGAGAATGGATTGCCACTGCCTGCCTCCACCGATCGAGGGCCAAAACAGCGCCCTCGGATGGGGATCATTAGAAAAACCACCAACGACCTTCCTGCAATCACGCAATCATCTTCGTCGTAGCCTGGCGTAGAAAGAGAAAGGGCGGAGCAGCCAGCAAGGCCGGCGCAATCAGTTGGTGGAATCCTCGGGCGCTCCACGAACGATATCGTCCGGAATCTCCCGCAAGAAGCTTTGGCCCTTTTGCAGGCGGCGGCCCAATGTCTCGACGAAGCCTTCAAAGCGCTCACGTCCTTTGATCTGAGCGGCAGCCTGGGCTTCGTTCGGCAAGGGAGGCGTGATCGTCAGCCAAAACCGAACAAACAGAGCCAAGGTCTCGGCTGTCAGCCCGACATCCCGCTCAAGTCGCTGCACTTGCCGGGACAACCGGTCGAGACGGCGGGCGAACGCCGCCTCTCTGCGATCCACTCCATCGGGCGACAGAAACGAGATAACGGCCGCCTCGACAATGGCCGATCGTGAGAGGTTCTTGCGATCGGCAAGGTCGGAGATCTGCATCAGAAGCTCCGGCGGGAAATACACGTTCATGCGGTTGCGCATGGGACCTCAGAGATCAATGCCATCGTTTGGGTCAAGCGCCGCCTGGCGGGCCACGCCCCGCATCTGCTGGCGAAGAAGCCGGGCTTGACGCACGGCCTCATCGTCGTCGTCCAGGACGGCAAACTCTTCTGTCGGCGTCACATCGGTTGTCTCTTTGACGATGGCGACGTGGTCGGGAAGCTCGGGTTCCCGGCGCAGACCGCTGTTGGCGGCATCGGTTTCGGACTCGTCGGTCTGGACGGTTGCGCCATTTCGCGCGGGGAGCTTGAGGCTGGACCAACTATCTTCCCGGGAAGAACCCCCAGCCTGACCGGCTCTGGCGGTGAGAGAACGCGCTCGGTAAAGCGCCTATCTTCGTAGTAGCGCACCTTCCTGGCTCGGATCGGCGCCGTCCCGGCCACCATCACGATTTCGTCGGTGGGAGGAAGCTGCATCACCTCGCCGGGCGTGAGCAAGGCGCGTGCGGTCTCCTGCCGCGAGACCATCAGATGGCCAAGCCACGGGTTCAGCCGATGGCCGGCATAGTTCTTCATGGCTCGCATCTCGGTCGCAGTCCCAAGCGCGTCCGAAACGCGTCTTGCGGTCCGCTCGTCGTTTGTTGCGAAGCTCACGCGGACATGGCAATTGTCCAAAATCGCATTGTTGGGGCCGTAGGCCTTCTCGATCTGGTTCAACGACTGTGCAATCAGGAAGGCCTTGATCCCGTATCCGGCCATGAACGCGAGCGCCGACTCGAAAAAATCGAGACGTCCCAGGGCCGGGAACTCGTCCAGCATCATCAGAACGCGGTGGCGCCGGTTCTTGGCTTGCAGATCTTCGGTGATGCGACGGCCAATTTGATTGAGCACGAGACGTATGAGCGGCTTCGTCCGGGAGATGTCGGACGGAGGCACGACAAGATAGAGCGTCGTCGGACGAGCATCAGCAATCAGGTCCGCGATCCGCCAGTCGCATCGGCTCGTGACCTGCGCCACCACCGGGTCCCGATAAAGTCCAAGGAATGACATCGCGGTCGAAAGCACGCCAGAACGTTCGTTCTCGGACTTGTTCAACAGCTCTCGCGCGGTTGAGGCGACAACCGGATGTGGCCCCTGCTCACCAAGGTGCGAGCTTGTCATCATCGCCTTCAACGTGACCTCGATCGGGCGCTTCGGGTCCGACAAAAAGGCCGCGACCCCGGCGAGCGTCTTGTCGGATTCTGCGTAGAGGACGTGCAGGATGGCACCGACAAGCAGCGAGTGGCTGGTCTTCTCCCAGTGATTCCGCTTGTCGAGCGACCCTTCCGGATCGACCAGCACGTCCGCAACATTCTGGACGTCCCGAACCTCCCATTCGCCGCGGCGTACTTCGAGAAGTGGGTTGTAGGCAGACGATTTTGGATTGGTCGGATCGAACAGCAACACCCGGCCATGTCGGGACCGAAAGCCGGCTGTGAGCTGCCAGTTCTCGCCCTTGATGTCGTGCACGATTGCCGAGTCTGGCCACGTGAGGAGGGAAGGAACAACAAGGCCAACGCCCTTGCCGGACCGGGTCGGTGCAAAGCAGAGCACATGCTCCGGTCCGTTGTGGCGGAGGTAATCCTCCGCCAACCTGCCAAGCACGACACCGTCCCCACCCAAAAGTCCGGCCGCCTGCACCTCCCGCGGATCGGCCCACCGCGCCGAGCCGTAGGTCTGGACATTCTTGGCCTCGCGCGCCCGCCACACCGACATGCCGATCGCGGCCGCGATTGAAACAAAAGTCCCTGAGGCCGCGATGAATGCACCCTCGACAAAGACCTGAGGGGCATAGGCGTCGTAGACGAACCACCACCAGAAGAAGACGGGCGGGTAGTAGATCTTGAAGCCCGACAACGCGAACCACGGCCGCCCAAGCTCCGGCTGATAGGCGAGCCGCCAAGCCGTCCACTCGGTCGCTCCCCAGATGGCGAGCAAGACGATCAGGCCAACGACAACCACCTGTCCCCACAAGATTTTGGTTCCGGACATTCCCGAACACCTTTCGAAGAATTGACAACGATAGCTACAGGCTGAGATCGCGCTTCCGGCCGAAGCTCCATTCGATCCCGCCGCCCTCCTTCGTGGTGCCCGCAACGTGCTGGCCCAACCTCTTCTCGAGCTCGCGCGACCAGGGCACCAGCTGAAATCCGAGCCCGTCGTCGATCATGGCGAAACGCCCCGAGGCGAGCGTCAACCGCTGACGATACATGCCCGCCGCGTGCTCGCCGGAGGCGCCCTTCACGTGAGGCAGGCCGGTCGCCGCCGAGATTCTTGCTGCCACCTCGTCCAGCTCGCGTCGACGCAACGTGTTCAGGAGATCACGCTGGAAGGTAATGCGCTGGCCCTGCCGCCGCGCCAGACCTTCCTGAACCAGATGCTCGGTGCGAGCTTCGAGGGCGTCGCGCGTCTCACGACCGAATCCGCCCATGGCGAGCGGCATGGGGTTGGATTCAACCAGCCGGTGGTCGAGCCAGGTGGCGCCTTTCGCGGTGACCTGCTCACCAAGATCGAGATCAGAACGGGTGGCAAGCACCAATGTGGGGCGCGGATCATCGGCCGGACCGAAGCGCCGGACCTCGACGATACCGCCGACGGATGGCGCATGTTCGAAAGCTTCGATTCCTCGGAACCGGACGTGGTGCGCGCGCCCGTCTGTTCCGTCGATCAGGGCGTAGGCCTCGCCGGTGAGCTCGTCATGCAATCCTCGATCGACCAAGCGCCCGATAATCTGGGAGCTTGGCTGTCCACCTTCGATGACGTAGTCGGACACGCCACGCGCTTCCCCACGCTCGCTGAAGGCGCGATGCATAGTTTTGATGATGTCGCCGCGCATGCCGAGATCGCGGAGATTACGTTCAGCCTCGAGCCCGACCATCCACTCCCCTGGGGCAGCTGACGCAGCAAGGCCCATCTTCTCCAGGTGCTGAAGGCGGCCGACCATCAGGCGCCGGATTTCGGGATCGGAGCTGCCGGGATTATCGGGGCGGAGATCGATATAGCCGGTTTCGTCAGTTGCCAGCCGAATCTCCTGATCTAGCCGCGTCCATCGCTCTGCCGTGACTTCTCTCTCGAGCGAGTTGCGGATTTCATGCTCAGGTCTTGGACCCAGTTCGATGGCGACCAACTGCTCGGCGCGTGAGCGCAGGCCGCGGCTGATGTAGTCGCGGGAGATCACGAGGTCTGCGCCTGTCTCATCGACACCCCGAACGAGAAGATGGACGTGAGGGTTGTCCGTGTTCCAGTGATCGACGGCCACCCATTCGAGCCGCGTTCCGAGATCGATCTCCATCTGCTTGGCCAGATCACGGGTGAAGGCCCTGAGGTCAGTCATGTCGCCGGCGTTCTCGGGCGAGACAATGAATCGAAAATGATGGCGGTCGCCCTGGCATCGTTCTGCGAAGGCCGCGCCGTCAGCTCGATCGCTGCCAGCATCGAACATCTCGGCCCGCTCGCCGTTCCGGGCCACGCCGTCACGCTTGAGGTATGAGAGATGAGCCGTCAACGGCGCCGAGCGGAACGAACGTCCCTTGTGACGCACGATGCGCGCCTTCACCACAACGCGCCGCGTCGGACTGAACAACCGGCTGCGGCCAAAGGACAGCCGGCCGCGGCCAAACGTCGAGCGCCCATAGGCCGCAGACCGCCTGCCAAGCCCGACCTGACCCGACGTGTGTCCGGCTTTCTTCGCGGCACGTAGCACCTGGTTGATGAAGCTCTTCGGCTTGGGCGCGCGGGTGCTGCGGATGCGCCCGGGCCGAATGCGCAGATCGCTGTCACGCAGGGTCATTGCCGGACCTCGAAAGGCGCCAAGGCAGTTACAGTGCCGAAAATCTCCTTGATTGCGCTGTTCAAAATGTACGGCGCGGCACGCGCCCCGACCGACCGGCACGCCAGAACCCAAGCCATGCCAATGGCTTGCGGTTCGACCGGCGAGCCGCTTTTATCTCGCCGTCGTGCCCTCGTGCGTAAGCGTCCGAGTCTTGCACGACTTTCCGAGAGCGCGTCGTCGTTCCATATCGGGTTCCTTGCTGCATTGGAGGATCTCCGGTGGGTACGGAATATTTCAAGAACGAAGCGCGCCGTTCTTTTTGGTTGGTACACGTTGAAGCGTGGTGCCGAAGCGGTCTCAGCAAGCGGAAATATTGTCGTCAGCATCGTCTCAGTGGCGGCACATTCGAACGCTGGCTGCGGCATCTGATTGACGCTGAAACGCTGAAAGTACGTGCGGAATTGCGTCGCGAGGAACGTCGGGAGCGGCTCCGCAAGAAGCGGAGTCCAGTGTCGAAGGACCAGCGCTGCAGAGCCGTCCAAGCGTTCTGGGCAATACACGTTGAAGCGATGAGGTGGTGTGGACTGAGCATGCAAGCCTATGCCCGAGCACATGGCATATCGCAGCACAGCCTGAAGCGGTGGCGCGATCTGATCGACGCCAATGAGGTGGAAATCGACTGGCGGACGCAGCTTCATCCGAGTGCCCGCCCACTAATAAGCACTAGTGTTAGCAGCGCTGCTAAGGGGGCTAGCGCCAGAAGCCGCTTGACAGATGCACCAACCGCCGATCCGCCGAGCGACGAACGCGCCAACCGGCGTCGCTTCAGTGAGGAGGAAAAGCTCGCGATCGTGACCGAGTCCGAGCTCCCCGGTGCCACCGCTGCCGAGGTTTGCCGGCGCCACAGCATCGTAACCAGCATGTTGTTCCGGTGGCGGGTACAGTTCGGGTTCAGCAAGCGAGTGCCGGCGAAATTGGCGGCTGTGAAGGTCGCCGGCGCACAATCCGCAACGCTCGTCCTGAACGATCTGTTGCAGCCGCCTGACGGCATGACGGTTATCGAACTGCACGACGGACGCCGCGTCTTCGCACCGATCGGCAGCGATCCGAATGCAGTCCGGCGCCACGTCATTGAGCAGGAGACAGCTCGATGATGATCGTGCCGGCCGGCGTGAAAGTGCATCTGGCGCTGGGGTATACTGACATGCGGAAGGGCCTGGACGGCCTCGCCGCGCTCGTTCAGGAACACCTCAAGAAGGATCCATTCTCCGGGCACTTGTTTGCCTTCCGAGGCAAGAAGGCGAGCACGCTGAAGATCCTGTTCTGGGACGGCAACGGGCTTTGCCTGTTCAGCAAGAGGCTCGATCAAGGCGGCTTCATCTGGCCGAGAATGAGCGATCCCGGCGGCACGGTGACGCTGTCCCCGGCGCAGCTTGCCATGCTGATCGAAGGCATCGACTGGCGCACGCCGGAGCGTCGATGGCGCCCCGCAATCGCCGGCTGAAAAATTGCAAAAACCCGCATAAAACATTGGGAATCCGCTTCGTCGAATCAGCATGCCCGAGTAGAATCGGTCATGCAGCTCGACCTCGACAATTTGCCGTCGGACACTGCGCTTCTGCATCGCCTGGTGCGCGACATTGCCTCGGTCATCGCGCATCGGAACAGCGAGATCCAACGTCTTCAAGCGATCATCAATCAGCTTCAGCGCGCACAATTTGGGCGTCGTTCCGAGCGTCTCGACGCCGATCAACTCGCCCTTGGGCTTGAAGACCTGGACATCGATCTGTCCGCTGTCGAGGCAGATCAAACCTCGGTGGAGGAGTCTGCGTCGACGCAGAAGCTGCAGCCGAAGCGCAAGCCGCTGCCGGACCATCTGCCCCGCGAAGAGGTCGTGCTCAACGTCGATAGTGAAAGCTGTACGTGCTGCGGCGGCGCACTGCATGCAATTGGTGAGAGTGTCAGCGAGATGCTGGACTGGGTGCCAGCACAGTTGCGGGTGGTGCGCGTCTGCCGCCCGAAATATGCCTGCCGCAGCTGCGGAACGATCATCCAGGCTCCGGCGCCTGAGCGACCGATCGCCGGCGGTTTGGCCACGCCAGCCCTGCTCGCGCAGGTGCTGGTCAGCAAATACTGCGACCACACACCTCTCTATCGGCAGGCGCAGATTTTTGCCCGTCATGGCGTCGAACTGGAACGCTCGACACTCGCCGGATGGGTTGGCGGCGCGTGCTGGTGGTTTGGGGCCCTGCACGACCGGCTGTGCAAGCACATCTTTGCGTCGGACCACCTGTTTGCCGACGATACTCCGATCCCTGTGCTCGATCCGGGCCGAGGCCGCACGAAGACCGGACGGCTGTGGGTGTATGCCCGCGATCAACGCAGCTGGGCCGGACCCGAGCCGCCGGCGGCGGTTTATGTGTTCGCGCCCGACCGGAAAGCCGAGCGCCCGGCGGCGCGTCTGACGCACTTCAAGGGCGTTCTGCACGTCGACGGTTACGCGGGATTCGAGCGGCTGACCGCCGCCGGAACCATCACTCTGGCTGCATGTTGGGCGCACACCAGGCGCAAGTTCTACGAGGTTGCGCAAGCCGAGGACACGCCCATCGCGCACGAGGCCCTGCGTCGCATCGCTGGCCTCTATGCTGTCGAAGCGCAGGTGCGCGGTCAATCGCCGGCGCATCGGCTGGCCGCGCGGCGCGCACTCGCCAGGCCGATCGTTGACGGCCTTCGCCTTTGGCTCGAGGTGCAACTCCCGCAACTGCCCGGCCGCGGCAATCTCGCCGAAGCGATGCGGTATGCGCTGTCGCGCTGGGATGGATTGACCCGCTTCCTGCAAGACGGCCGCATCGAACTCGACACGAACCCCGTCGAGCGGGCGATCCGACCCGTCGCTCTCGGCCGCAAGAACCATCTCTTCGCCGGTAGCGATGGCGGCGGAGAACGATGGGCAATCCTGTGTTCGCTGATCGAAACGTGCAAGCTCAATAACGTCGAGCCTTACGCATACCTGCGCGACGTGCTCACGCGCATGGTCGACGGACATCCGATCAACCGTCTCGACGAGCTGCTGCCGTGGGTCTGGAAACCGACAAATCATGTCAATACCTGACCAACGTGCGAGAGCCGGACGCTAACCCTCGTGCCTTCCCTCTGCCCTCGCCCTGCCGTCCATTCTTCTCTAGGGTACGCCAATCTATGCGAGCTTACGCGTTTGCTCATCGCCGACCTTCCGCATCAGATCTCGTAACGAACAGGCCCGTCGCGGTGGGCACATTGGCCGAAATGGCGTGGCCGGAGACTGCGATCGGAGCGCGATCTGACACATGCTGGGGCGGCGGCGAGGCGAATTTTTTGGAGGTTTCGGAGAGCACAACAAAGAGCGTCCCCGCCGATGGCCGCAAGTTGACGACTGCCCTGGAAGCAGCAACGTCGCCGCCAATCATTGGGGCAAGCTTCTGCAGATATGCCTGAGCTTCAGCCGGCAATGCTCGACCAGCGAGATATTCCTCGTAGCGACCAGGTCCCGCATTGTAGGCCGCCAGGAAACCCGGCGAACCGTAACGGTCGTGTAGTTCCCGCAGATAACCCGAACCAGCAAGAATGTTGTCGTGAGGATTGTACGCATCATTGCCAAGACCGTATCGCAGACGCAGTTCGGCCCACGTCTTCGGCATGATCTGCATCAGCCCCATGGCGCCTTTCGGCGACTTGGCGCGCGCACCTCCAGCGCTTTCGAGCTCCAAGACAGCGCGTATCCAGTACACCGGTACGCCGAAGCGACGCGAGGCCTCGTCGATGAAGTCTGCAAACGGGTCGTGAGTCCGAAATCTCGCCGTTTGCTCCGCGGATCGTGTCGCGGCGAAGGCAGCGGCGTCACCCATCGTCAGCGCCAAGAACAGCACAACGACAGCGCAAACGCCCGTCCCGACTGAACGCCCGCATGTCGGCGTATTCGTGCTCCTCCGGGCTAAGGTCGCCTGGCGCCGGCCCATCGGCCGCCCACGGACGAAGTCCGGTGCGGGCGCTGGACCGGCCCTGCGCGCGAGGGCTCCGCGATCGTTGGCCGGGACGGAGGAATGGGGCGACACTCGGTCGAACAGCGGAATAGCAGATCGGAGTCCTAACACGGGCACGGTCAGTTCTCCCAGGTCCACACGGGGAGCGCACGCCCAAGGACGGCGGATGCCGGCAGAAAGCCGAAATATCTTCCGTCCAGCGAGTCGGCGGATTGCCAGTTCATGACAAAGAGTTCGCCCTCGCCGACGACGCGGCAACCCTGCCATTTCGGAAGCGGACGGCCGCGGCCGTCGCGATCTCGAGCCTCGCCCATTTCGATCGCGTCGACGGTCACTGCGAGCCCGATTCTGCAGACGGTCTGCCCCGGAAGCGCCAGCACGCGTTTGAGCATCGGTATCCCCGCCGGCAGATAGCCGCCCACGTCGAGGAAGGTTGCAAGCGGCTCGGGCGGCTGAACGGCGAGAAGCTCCGTCACGAACAGCTTTTCCGCAGGCTGTAAACGATACAGGCCGATCGGCACGCTCTCAGACGCATTCCAGACGTAGAGTGGCGTCAGGTCGAGAACCATCGGTGCGAGAAGGGCAGCAGCGCCGACGAACGTCGTGATCAAGATCTTCCACGGACTTGTCATCGCATGGTCCTCTGCCGTTGGAGCCACGCTTGGTGTCTCGCTTTCGTGTAGGGGCGAGGGTTTTCATTGACCGACATGCGGTTGTGAACGTGGTGCCAGTAATCGGGCGCGGCGTCGGCGGGATCGATGTCGAGTGCCTCGACAGCGTCGATCAACTCAAGCACCCGTTCGACCTTGGGCCAGCCCGACAGGCGCAGGAGAATGTCCCCGCCGGGCTTCACATAGGGTACGGTGGAGCATCGTTGTCCCGGTGCGACCGCACGCAGAATATCGATCCGTGAGATCGCTGTTCCGAAGTCGTTTGATGTCCAGCGGACGAACGCGAAGATGCTGCCCGGCGCAAAGGACAGCACGCGCCGACGGCGATCGAGAATTCTCTCCTCCACGGAGTGGCCGAACCGAATGCGGTTCTCAATGCGCTTCTCGAGCCAAAGGAGTTCGACTTCGGTGAACTTGTTCATGACGATACTCCGAGTGCAGAGAGGTTCTGATTGCCTGGCGGGACCGGAATTGCGACAACGCGTCCTCGCCCTCACTGTGGCGAGGCAGAACAGGCGGACCGTGGTGGTTATCCTCATCAGGCTCGAAGGCGCGGTCCGTTAGAAGAAATCCGAAGGATTTCTGGTTAGAAGAGTTACGGTCGCTGGAAAGCGCTGGGGGACAAGGACTTAGATTTGCTTTTGGTCCCCGATAGCACGAGGGTCGGGTCCCCGATGGCACGAGGGTTGCGGTCCCCGATAGCACGAGCTGATTCACAGGTTGCCTCCCGATTTCGGAAGGAGCCCGCGCCTGCGAAGTCTCTCGGTGAATGGATTGATCGGCGCGGGCGCGAACTTCAACCGCTCGGCGCCGTCGAGATCGCGCGTGAGCACGAGTTGGTAGCCAGGCAATGCCTGACGCTCGACGATCTGGCGCACGTCGTAGGCAAAATGCTTGAGTGGCGAGAGACTGCCGGACTTGGCATGGAGATGCACAAGATCAAAACTCCAGCCACCCTGCTGTCGGCCGCCATGCTTGCGCACGAGACGGTAGAGCCAGCGCTCAAGTCCGCCCGTCAGATCGAAATACTCGCGATCAATCGTGAGCACGAGCGCGTCATCGATCACGCCGGAATAGAACCAATCGGGCAGGATCAGTTCGAGCCCGAACGGGCGCCCGTTTGCGTCAGCCGTCTCCTTCCATTCGTTGATCCAGGAGAAGCGATGCCGCCGTCGTTCCGCAATCTGGCGGATCGACGTCAACACGGTCGTTGACTGCAGCCTGTCAAGGCCGGCCTTCAGGCGGTTGTAGTCGCGCGAGCTGGTGCCGCGGCCTGCGAACGTCAGAATTTCGTACGGGGTGGCGGCCATCAGGCGAGAGGTCTTCAACCCCGCGTCCCGCGCTTCCACAATCTGCGAGGCGGCCCAGATCAGGACATCTGCATCCCAGATTGTCGCCATGCCATGTTCCAGTACGGCCTCGACACGTATGGAGATTGCCCCCGCACGAAAATCGATCGGCACAACGCGCTTCGTCTTTGCGAGCGAAAAGAACGGATACGCCATCAGATCCTGCGCATCGCGCGGCGCGAGATCGCCAGGCAGCGCCCGAAACAGTTCCAGTTGATCGCGTTCGGATAAGTGCTTGCGTCGCATCGCCAGTGCTCTTTCCGGACGATCAGCGGCGTTCCTGGCCCGCATACGGGCGCAGGGTCGGATGCTTCTTGGCAGGCAGCACGGTCCCCTTGCCGGGATCGGACGTCGATTTCTTTTTGCCCAGTTTGGCCCACGCCATCAGGTCCGCAACCGAATAGACCACGCGCCCGCCGATCTTGTGATATTCGGGACCGGTGCCATACGTGCGGTGTTTCTCCAGCGTGCGGCCAGACAAACTTAAAAAGCGTGCGGCTTCGGATGTACGGAGGTATCGAGGCGGCGGATCGGCGTTCGGATCGGACATGTGAGAAGCTCCGTGACCATCTGGAGCGCCGGTGCGAACGGCGGCGCGTCGACGGTCACGATCGCGGAGAAGGTCTGCGAAGGGGGATGCCGAATATTGGGAGGCCGATTTTCGGCACCCCCTGAAGGGCAGCGCTACACGTCCCTGCGCCCGGGCCGCAGAAGTTTGCGATAGCCTCCGCGCACGAGCGCAAGGCCGCTTTGTACGAGGCGGATTGTTCGGCTGCGCAGATCGTGCGTTTTCCAGGCACGATCGGGGATGCGCTTTTCGCCGAACAGAGCCTCTGCGATGCTGCGATAGGTCGCGCCCGCGAGATACGCGGCGACTGCTCGAAGGGCTGCGCATAATCGTTCGCGCCGCTGATTTGACAAGCGACGGAAGGCAGGTCCTGGCGCGCGTCCATTCATCGCGCGCCATAGCCGCGTGGCAGCGTGCGCGCGCGCTTCGAAGTCGCGGTCAAGCGGCATCTCAGCCGCATAGTAAGTGCCTGCAGTCAGCGGCTGTTTTGACCAGATGCGATGCTCCACCGACCCGATGTGCAGCACCACGTGCCACCCGTCGGCGGCGCGGCACACCTGTCCGGCACTGAAGTCGAGCAGTGGCGGAGGCGCTGACTTGCGAGAAACCGCCGGCGCACTTGTCACCGGGACGACGGACGCCAGAACCTCAGGTGTCCAAAAGATCGCCTGCTCTTTGGAGGACTTTTGCGGATCATGGGCGAAAGCAGATGCCCCATCTCCTCCTGAATTCCTCGGTCACTTCGCCATCGGGGCTGCTCGCAACCATTGCTTTGTAGTCGCGTTGGTAGTCCACGTTCATACGCAGGCCTTCCCAGGCGATGTGAGTGATCTCAGCGTTCTCCAGGCTCTTAAACGAATCCGGCGATCGCCAGTCGAATTCAGGCATTGCTTCCGTCCCATTGCATGCAGCCAACAAAGATTGCGGCGCAATAGTTATGAACGAAGCGGTTGTAGGAAGCCTCTAGTTTGGCACCACGTGGTGCATGAGAATGACCACCGGTTAGCGGGAGAAAATTGTTTTGGCCACAAAAGTTAGCTGGCGATTTTCTTCTATTTTGAGCCGGCGCCGCGTAAGAGACGCCCCTGCTCGGTCACCCATTTTGCGCGCGCAAGATGACTCTGATATGCAGTCCGCGCACGGTCCGGCTCTCGCTCCGGGTCGATGTGCAAGACGATTCGAGCAACCTCCCGCCAGTCCGCTCCCTGACCTTCCGCCTGCAAAAGGCGAATGTACGTGACAACATGCTGTTCGTCATAGGCGGTCAGCGTTGCCTCGTTCGGCGCGACATCCGCGACGTCAGGATCTAGCTGCGGTTTTGTCATGACCACCCCAACAAACAGCGAATGATTCTAATCTCCCTAGAAGGCCGAGATTGTCCCGACGTCTCATTTTAGCCTCATTGGGACCTAGCCGACCAGCGAGCCGCTCGAAATACATACTATAGGAGATAAACCTCATAGTATGTAAAAACGCAACTTGCGCCGATGGACATGCGCAAGCTGGTCGGCCGGAATTTCGCAAGACTGCGGAAGCAGAAGCGCTTCACGCAGGAGAAATTCGCCGAAATGTCCGGCTTCACTCAGCAATATATCAGTGACCTGGAGCGCGGCCGCCGTAACCCAACTGTCGTAACCCTTTTTGAGCTCGCCAGCACGTTAGGTGTCAGTCACGTTGAATTGGTAGTTCCTGACGAAGACGCGCGAAGCGACCGATCAAAGCCGGCTAAACGGAAATGATCGGGTCGGCAAAATCATTTTAAGTCATCGAACCCATGACTCTCGCGACAGCCGGGCTGGAGGCCCGACGAGCGCGCCGGACGTGGATACGCGTCGCCGCCGCCGATCCGGCTTGCCGGATTGGCGGCGATGCATTGGGCCTTGGAAGCGAGGCCGCGCGAACGTTCCCGACTGCGCGGCTCATGTCATCAAATGGCCCGTTCCATCAAGCGCTTTGCTTTGCCCTCCAGTTCGAGGCGCGCATCCCGATGAAGCCTGCCGCGGGCAAGTGGGTAATGACTTGCACGAAATCAAAGATGCTTTCCGGTTTGCGATGTTCTTCGCCCAAAACGGTTTCGATGATGTTCAAGGGTCAGATCGCCATCGCGATAGACCTGCATCAGTTTCGGAGAGACCGCGCCGAGCCGCAGGACAACATGCGACGTCATGCCGAAGCGGGCGGCAATTCTTCCGCACCAAAACCGCGCTCTTCCGCCAGCTTCTTGAAGGCCTCGAACTGATCGGCGGGATCCACATTTTCCGGCGTGACATTCTCGTCTAGGCTGCTTTCGTGCGGAACATTCGCAGTGTCGATGATGCAGCGGCTCGGCTCGGTCTTGTTGATCTCCTTCCGCTTCACTCTGAGAAGCCGGGCAAGCCGTCTGAATACCCGTGGCCGCCCTTCTCTGTCCAACTCCGGTTCGACCACCAGATTCTGCAAGATAACTTGGCGGCGACGCTCGCCGCATAAGCTTCGATCGCCGCCTCACTGTGCGGGGTCTTGCGCGCATTCTGGGGGCTCGGGTGAATGCTTAGCCGTCCCCCATACTGAGGTACCGACCCTAATGGGCTAGAAAATTTGTAATCTTCGTGCTACATATTCGTCAATTATGTAGTATGAAGGCCACAAATGCCTACCCCTCACAATCCCCCTGCCGCCGTTCGGCGGGCCCTGCGCAAGCTCGGCGCGGACATCCACGATGCCCGGCGGCGTCGGCGGCTGCCGATGGCCGTCGTCGCCGAGCGCGCCTTCACGTCCCGCTCGACGCTGCAGAGAGTCGAAGCCGGCGATACCAACGTCAGCATCGGCATCTATGCCGGCGTTCTCCAGGCGCTCGGCCTGCTCGACGGCCTGATCAAGCTCGCCGACATCAGCAACGACAGCGTCGGCCAAGCGCTCGCCAGCGCCGAGCTGCCCAAACATATCCACCTCAAACGCAAGACCGGGGCCTCACGTGATGGCTGACTTCGAGGTGCATATCGATCTCGGCGGCCGCACGCGCCGCATCGGACTGGCGAGGAGCAACCGTGCTCGAGGCTCGGAGACCATCCTCTTCGAGTACGATGGCGCATGGCTTAATGACTCGGACCGGTTCTCGCTGGAACCCGCCCTCGCCCTGACGCGCGGCGCCTTTGCTCCTCCTGCCGGACTGGCGACTTTCGGCTCCATTGGCGACTCCGCGCCTGACACCTGGGGCCGCCGCCTCATGCAGCGCGCCGAACGCCGCCTCGCCGACCGCGAAGGCCGCGCTGTTCGCACGCTTGCAGAAAGCGACTATTTGCTGGGCGTTGCCGACGAAACGCGACTTGGCGCACTTCGCTTCCGCTGGGTCGGCGACGAAACTTTCCAGACGCCGACCCGCGCTGGTGTACCGGCCCTCATCGAACTCGGGCGGCTGCTCCAGATCACCGAGCGCATTCTCCGCGACGAGGAAACGGACGAAGATCTTCAGCTCATCTTCGCGCCCGGCTCCTCCCTCGGTGGCGGGCGGCCGAAGGCCTCGGTCATCGATCAACACGGCAATCTCTCGATCGCCAAGTTTCCAAAGGAGACCGACGACTACAGCATGGAGACCTGGGAGGAGATTGCGCTGCGGCTCGCCAGCAAGGCCGGCATCGCCACCCCACAACACGAACTGATCGAGGTGGCCGGCAAGGCCGTCATGCTGTCGCGCCGCTTCGATCGCAATGACGCCGTCCGCATCCCGTTCCTGTCCGCCATGGCGATGATGGGCGCCAAAGACGGCGAGCGCGGCAGCTACCCGGAGATTGTCGACGCTCTCTCGCAACATGGTGCGCAAGGAAAGACGGACGCCCATGCCCTCTACAGGCGCGTCGTCTTCAATGTGCTGATCTCCAATGTCGATGATCATCTGCGCAACCACGGTTTCCTGTGGTTGGGAAAGGCGGGATGGTCGCTCTCTCCGGCTTACGATCTCAATCCCGTGCCTACCGATGTGAAGGCGCGGGTGCTGACGACGAACATCGACCTCGACGAAGGCACCTGCTCGCTCGACCTGCTTGAGGCCGCGTCGGAATATTTTGGGCTTACGCTGCCGCAGGCCCGCGCGATCATTAAGGAAGTCGCGACAGCGACCGCGACCTGGCGCGACACGGCCAAAGCAGTCGGCACCCGCGCGGCCGAGATCAATCGCATGGCCAGCGCTTTCGAGCACGATGATCTCAAACGAGCGCTGGCGCTTTGACACGGACATTCCTTCATAGCTTCGATCCTGCGGCGGAGAGCCCCATCGCCGGCCCGACCGTCGACCTTGAAGTCTCCGATATCGAGGATGCCGGCATTCGGGAGGTGCTGCAGACACCCGGCGCCGCCTATGGCGCGTGGTCTATTCTCGACGCGCTGCTGGCGCCGACCGGCGCGGGAACGCCTTTCATCTTCAGGGAGCCACTTGGGCAGGCGCGCGAAGTCAAAGTCGCGCTCTCAGGCCTGTTTGGACGCTTCGTCGCCCGCGCCTATCTCGAGCGACACTTCAATCTTTCGATCTTTGCGCATCTCGGTAGCCGAACCATCGACCTGGACCGCCGCAGGCAGCTCAAGGTCAAGCGCCTTTCTCGCGGCGACCTGCCCGATTGGATCGCCTGCGCCTCTGACCTATCCTCCCTGACGGTCGCCGAGGCGAAAGGCTGCCATGATGTGGGAGGACCCGCGAAGGCCCTGGATCGCGCATGGACGCAAGCTGCACGGATCGATGTCACCGCCCAAGGCCGCAAAGTCACGTTGATGCGCATCGCGATCGCAACGCGCTGGGGAATGGCTGTAGCTGGTCCAGCCGATGTCCATCTCTCGGTCCGCGATCCCGTCGATGAAGGCGAGCCCATCGCTTCCGAAGAGAAAAACGCGCTCTTCATCGGCCTTCTTCGGCTGCATGTCGCCAACTTGATCAAACCGCTCGGACATGCCGAATTGGCGGGCGTTCTCCATCGTCTCACGCATCAACCTTTTGCCCGAAGGCTCCAGGACGATCTCGCACACGCGCGAGCACTGCTCGACGCCGCCGCGGTAAGGGAAGTGGAAAAGACAGGCGCCATCGGAGGGCTTGTCGGCGGCATCGTTACCCGCGCGGGACCAGTCACCGACGCCGATGTCACCCCCGTCGACCAGGAAGCGCTCGCTCGCCTCAACCTCCGGCCGGTCTTTGTCGGGATCGAGCGCGATCTCATTCGCGCAGCCATCGACGAAGACCCAAACGCCGTGCGCAATCGCCTGGCTGCGGTACATCCTGATGAATTTGCCCGGTACGACCGCGCAGGCGGCTGGATCGTGCCGCTCGGCTTGGAACGACGCATCACTGGCGAAACATGAAACCCAGCCGCGGAAAGAAGGTACGCGAAAATGGTCCGCAATAGCCTTTTGATCAGATCACGACTCGTTGCGGAACACCCGCTTTGAAAAGTCAGTCCGCATGGATACGCGACCTGTTTCTTCGCCGGAGCTGTTAACGACTTGTTAACCAACGCAGCCTACCTTGCGGTTACTTTTCGGTTAACAGCCGATTGCCTCCCGGTTCGTTCTAGGAGAACAGTCGATGCCCATTGAGGCCCAGACATATGTCGCACTTGGTGCCCGGCCGAAAATCTCACCTGAGGCCGCCCGATCGGTTGCCAAGCGACTCAGATTGCCGCGCTCGCTTTCGGATAATAGCAAAGCGCTAGTGAGCGTTGATCTCGCTGAAGTCAGGCATACTCCCTGCCCACGAGGTGGTCGTCGCGCGGGCGACATTGTCCCATTAGTGGAAAACATTGAGGCGTCGCAGACGGAAATTGTGCAGCTCGACGCAAGGGCGGCCGGTTACGGCGCGGATTTGGAGCGCAAACGCGAGCGCGCCGAACGCCTGATGGTTGATGTGCTGCAGGCGACCGCAAAGACCATGCCGCTAGAGAGGCGACAGCGCGGCTTGAGGACGAGGTAGCGGCTCTACGGACCGGTGACCGAGTTGGCGCCTCGATCGACAGCCACGGACAGGCCGCACGTCGACTAGGATATCTAGCTGCGAGCTGCGATCCTGGTAGAGACAGACCGCAAGGTTCGTCGGTAACAATCCGGGTCCGCTGTTCCAACGTGCCGAAGAAATCGTGAGGTAAAAGTGACCGACATCAGCGACATTCGCGAGATGAAAGCGCGTATTATTGTGTTTGGAGTCGGTGGCGCCGGAGGCAATGCCGTCAACAACATGATCGCGGCCGGGCTGGAAGGCGTCGACTTCGTCGTCGCCAATACCGACGCACAAGCACTCAGCATGTCCAAGGCCAAGCGCCTCATCCAGTTAGGCACAAAGGTGACCGAAGGCCTTGGCGCCGGCTCGAACTCCAAAGTAGGGTGCGCCGCGGCCGAAGAGGCAGTTCATGCGATCCAGGATCATTTGACCGGCGCAAACATGGTGTTCGTTACCGCTGGCATGGGCGGCGGTACGGGAACTGGGGCGGCGCCTGTTATAGCCAGGATCGCGCGTGACCTTGGCATTCTCACCATCGGCGTCGTCAGCAAGCCCTTCGACTTCGAGGGCCAGCGCCGTATGCGCGTTGCTGAAGCGGGCATTGCGGAACTGCTGAACGCGGTTGACACCCTGCTGATCATCCCAAACCAGAATCTGGTCCGAGTGGCCAACGAGAAGACCACATTTAACGATGCCTTCGCCATCGCCGATCAAGTGCTCTATTCGGGTGTGGCCTGCATCAGCGACCTTATAGTCAAAGAAGGTCTGATCAATCTCGATTTTGCCGACGTTCTCTCCGTCATGCGCGAGAAAGGCAAAGCCATGATGGGCCGGGGTGAGGCTTCTGGCGAGAAGCGCGTGCTCACCGCCGCTATGGCCGCGATCTCCAATCCATTGATCGAGGATCCCTCGATCAAGCGCGCCAGTGGCCTCATAATCTCAATCACCGGCGGCAAGGACCTGACGTTATTCGAGGTCGACGAAGCTGCTAGCCGCATTCGCGAAGGGGCCGACCCGGACGCCAACATCATCGTCGGCGCCACTTTCGATGAACGCCTGCAGGGTTTCGTCCGTGTCTCGGTGGTGGCAACTGGCATCGATAATCTGGACTCGGCGAATAAGTCCATTGCTGGGACAAGCATCTTCCAACTACCAAATGATTCGAGCCGCAGTTCGATGCAGCAATGTTGAATCAACGAGGATGCGGCAAGCGGTTCTGGCTTGAATGATTCTGACCGAGCTGTACTGCGTGAGTTTCTGCTCGCGTCGACAACCGAGAATTTCGGAATCAAGTTTTCGATCCCATGCGGAATGGAATCGCAGGGCTCCCCAGATGGACGTTGTATCGACAGCCGGCGTTGACGCTAAGACAGAACGAAAATCGGAAACATCCAGTTTTCGTCATGCACCTCAAATCGACAGACAACGAGGGAGCCGATGCAGGGTCTTGTCCATCGCAACGTAGGCGCGCGTTCATGCGGGGTCCTTCTTCAAGATCGACCGTGACCAGAACATAAGGGGAGGTCTGGATTAAAAACTGGCAGGAAGGCATGATGCGTTCGCGGTCCAGCTATGGACGTTTCCCTGGATGCTTCGATCCAGTCGAATTGAAAGGCAGCCATCGCACACTGGGCGTGGCTACCCCTCCGTGCGCTGAATAGATTCCCGCTGGAGCCAACTGCGACGATAGCCAAAATCCCGACGACGTATGCCGCGAAAGGCGACCAGTGCGAGGCGCCGAAGGGCAGTGGCCTCAACAATGCATTGATGCGCACCTGAGAGAGAAGCCCCGTCCGGCGGACCGGGCGGGGCTTTTTGGCGACCTCAGTCGTCGTGCTTACGGGGCCGCGACCAGATCAGGCTGAAGCCGTCGCCGTCCTCGTCGTTGAACAGGTTCGCGTAGATCGGCGCGTTGAACGAGGGGTCGTCGAGCTTGAGCGAGAGATAGTCGCGGCCCTCCTCGGAGCGCTTCGACCAGGCGGCCCCGATCTCGGCCCGGCCGACGAAGACGCGGTGGCTCGGGGCGTTCTCGTTGGTGCGGTTGGCCTCGGGCACGATGCGGACGCCCTTGGTCTGGAGGCTGAGGGTGACGATCTCGCCCTGGAAGTCGCTGCCGATCTTCTTGAAAGAACCGATGGTAGCCATGTTACTTCTCCTTAGCTAGTTTCGAGCCGCGACCACCGCGGCCTCGATGGCGATCTACAGGCCGAAGACGATCGACGACGCACCCGCCTGCGGGCCGCAGCGCAGCGGAGGACGCCAGCGGGGCGACTTTCTTGCCTCGCGAGGAATGGGCGTAGCCCAGGGGAAGAAAGTCGAGCCGCTGGCGTTGCGTTCAGGCGATCGAGGCGCAGCCGCTCTTCGGCCAGATCGAGCCATCAAGAGGCCAGGTGGTCCGTGCGCTGAACAGCATCCCCGGAAGAAGTTGTGGCGCCGCTCGGTTGGGCTGCACAAGAGGTCGCTGCGCTCAGGCGTAGAGTTGGAAACAAAAGCGGAGAAAGGGCGAACACGGTGAGCCAGCCACGATGAGATGACCCGGCTATGAGCATAGGAGGACCATGTGGCCACCAGCTACATCGGCGGCAAGCACTACGACAACTTCATCAAAGATCTCGTCGCTAGCGGCCGATACGCCACCGCCAGCGAAGTCATGCGGGAAGGGCTGCGGCTTGTCGAAGAACGCGAGCAGCTTCGCGCTGCAAGACTGCGAGGCCACTGCCAGTGGAGCGCGGTTTTGAACAGATTGCTGTTGATGCCGGTTATTTTGATCCGGGCAACCATGAGAGCTCCATCAATCGTCCTTCAATTTCCGCGCCTTTTCTGCATGCGGCATCAGGAAAATGGCAAGCGCGGTGACAACATCGGCAAGCGGTCCAGGATCGATAGCGACGTCCTGAACGAACGCGTTCCATTGCTGAACCTTGGTCGCGTCGTCGGTGAAAGCCTTCGTGAGAGCATCCGGCCGGTCTTCGGGGATCTTGGTCTTACGCCGCGTGAAGGTCGCTTTGATTGCGCGTGGAAGGCGGTCATCCTTGAATTCATAGGTTCGGGCCAGCACCCAGATATCGTAGAAATCCTTCAGGCGCGTATTTGCCAACCCGAGATGCACCATTGCTTGAAACTTCTCGGCGATGACGGTTTCGGGTGGATAGGCGCGCAGCTTCGGGGCTGGCTGATCGAGCAGTGTCAGCAGTTCGATCTCATTCAGTCCAGGTTCGGTAGCGTCGCCATAGCCGATATCGATAACGATGCGCAAACGCGCCCCGTCGATCGTCGCGTAGCATTTGAGGCGCAGCCCACCATAGCCTGACTCATCGCGGACCGTATCGACTTCAAGGCTGCCGGTATCGAACGTCACGCCGTCGACAGCTTGAGTTTCACAAATTTCCTTGAAGAAGCCACGCGTCAGTTGTGGGTCACTCTCGCCGAAGCCGAGCAGGTCGAGATCGCGGGTTGGCCGATGCGGATCATGGAGCCAGTAGCGCAGCAACATCGCACCTTTGAGTGCAAATTGTTCCTTGTACTTGCTGATGCTGAGCCGGTAGAGCAACCTTTCAAGCGCGTATTGTGTAAGCAGAAGGTCGTACGGCTCGTTGCGTTCTTTCGAAAGGTTGAGGAGGCGGGCGCGGATGGAAGCTCCGACGTTCTTCAGCGGCTTACGCATCGATTGTTAGTGTCTCAAGACGCGGTTGAACGATTTTTTGCCATATGCCCGCATCGACGGCGTATTTTGCGATTTCAGAAGGTGTCGCCTTGTGCCGTCGAAGAGCGTCTTTCATCGCTTGCGTGGCATGCGTGACGCCTGCGGATGCGTTATAGAATGCCTTTTGGCGCTGGCCACTCTTGAACAGATCGACGATGGTTTTTGCCGGGGTGTAGATCGGCACTGAAACACCTTCGATGGTGTGATGCTCAACGCCCAAGTCGAACTCCTTGCGACCGAAGCGCATGATTTCAATACGAGGACGTGTAATGTTGGGCCGCCAATCACGCGGGCCGATCGCCATCCACACAGAGCGCGGGATACGGTCTGTCAGTTCATGAAAGGCGAGTGCAGAGTCATAACAAATGACTCCAATAGGAACGAGTTTCGCGGCGACGGCGAGCGTGTGATTGCCGTCCAGGAGCGCGTCAGGGAGCTGGTAGAGGCCGCGAGCAAGTTGATTGAGTGCCCCCTTTCGCTCCATCCGGGAAATGGTTGCTGCCGTGATACCTTCGTTGAGGAATTCGGAAAGGCGCATCATGCCCCGCGTCCGGAGAAGCAAAGTCGCTCGATCCTCCTGGCGTTCCGGTTCCATTCTCATGAATCCTGTATGATAGAAAACCTTGCAAATGTCAAGATATTGCGCAAGGTAATCTATCGTGCAGGATATTGAAATAACTGAACAATTCTAAGGTCCTTAGAACCGGCGGTGCTCCTCCCCTAATTTACGGGGGCTTCTGGGAAGGCCATGCCGCGTGCCTCATGCTGGTCGTCTGGATCTCCTCGTGCCGATATGCGGCGAAGCGAAAGACCGTCCAAAGAATTCAAATGCATACACGCCACAGCTAAGCGGCGGGCCATCGTCGTCGTCGATCGACTTGCGCGCAGTTTAGGAGTTGAGGCGGCGGACCTTTTGACCCGGCCGTCTGGCACGGGTGCCAACAAGAGACGCGCGGCAGACTGAATAGCCGGTGGGGAGCCGAGCGGCTCGACCAGGCCGCAATGCATCCGAACGAGCAGTTGCCTCGAATTGAGAAGCACCGCCCGGCGGACCGGGCGGGGCTTTTTGGCGACCTCAGTCGCCGTGCTTACGGGGCCGCGACCAGATTAGGCTGAAGCCGTCGCCGTCCTCGTCGTTGAACAGGTTCGCGTAGATCGGTGCGTTGAACGAGGGGTCGTCGAGCTTGAGCGAGAGATAGTCGCGGCCCTCCTCGGAGCGCTTCGACCAGGCGGCCCCGATCTCGGCCCGGCCGACGAAGACGCGGTGGCTCGGGGCGTTCTCGTTGGTGCGGTTGGCCTCGGGCACGATGCGGACGCCCTTGGTCTGGAGGCTGAGGGTGACGATCTCGCCCTGGAAGTCGCTGCCGATCTTCTTGAAAGAACCGATGGTAGCCATGTTACTTCTCCTTAGCTAGTTTCGAGCCGCGACCACCGCGGCCTCGATGGCGATCTACAGGCCGAAGACGATCGACGACGCACCCGCCCGCGGGCCGCAGCGCAGCGGAGGACGCCAGCGGGGCGACTTTCTTGCCTCGCGAGGAATGGGCGTAGCCCAGGGGAAGAAAGTCGAGCCGCTGGCGTTGCGTTCAGGCGATCGAGGCGCAGCCGCTCTTCGGCCAGATCGAGCCATCAAGAGGCCAGGTGGTCCGTGCGCTGAACAGCATCCCCGGAAGAAGTTGTGGCGCCGCTCGGTTGGGCTGCACAAGAGGTCGCTGCGCTCAGGCGTAGAGTTGGAAACAAAAGCGAAGAAAGGGCGATCGCGTTTGCCGTGAACCATCGGCGATGAGATGCCCCTGGCTGGTGCCTTCCGCCGGGAGGTCAGGTGCCGGGTGCCAAAGCCTTCGAGAACGCCGCGACTATTTCTCGCTCAAGCTCGTCGATCCAGCCAGCGCTTGGAACTGAGCAGCCTCAGCGTCGAGACCCAAGGCTCATTCCTTTCGCGTCTCGGCCGAGAGGGGCTACTGATGTTCCTCCAGCAAAGCCTCGCCCAATGCCGGAGGCTCCGCAAAGCTGGTTATCCGTCTCCACGCCATGCCGGCGATGGCAAAAGCGCCCATCCAGCTGAAGATATCCTGCCAAAGTGAGGATGGCATCGCGATTTGCGACAGGCCATGAGCGAGGTGATAGCCCGCGACAGCCGCCGGGACGGTGAAAGCTGCGGCAATCACCGCGCGCACGAAGGTGGATCGAGCCCAGATCAAGGCGGTTTGACCGATGAGAACGGTCACGGCGCCGGCAAGAATCGCGACCAGAGCGGCGGAGGCAATGCTTGCCCCAACGTGAACAGCCGACAATCCTGCGGAAAGCGCAACGAAATATGGCAGCGCGTAGACAGCAAGGATGAGACCCAGCCAGCAGAACAGGCCGATGCCAAGCACATTGAGGGCGAGTGCGATGATAAGCATGGTGGTGGCTCCGCGACAAAACACATGACGCTCGCGCCTTCCACCACCACCACGGCGCGACGAGAATAATAGCGCAGAATGGGCCGCTGTGCGAGTGCGTGGCCTCGTCCGTCGAAGCGGACAAGAGAACCGAAGCTTTTGCTCGAGCGCTATACGGTCGCATCAGAGAATTTGCACTGATCTGCTTGGCGAACTTGGTCCTCGACGAAGATGCAGCCGATGGGCGACGGCGCTTACGCGCCGCCGAACTTCCAGACGGGAATGCCGAGCTTCCTGGCCTTGTCGGCAAGGTTGTCCTGTATCCCGGTGCCCGGAAAGTGCATGAGACCGATCGGCAGCACTGCAAGCATGGCGTCGTTGCGCTTGAACGGAGCTGCCTTACCGTGCTTGGTCCAGTCCGGCTTGAAGGCGACCTGGGGAACCTTGCGGTTCGTCGCCCATTTTGCGGCGATCAGCTCGGCGCCCTTCGGCGAGCCACCGTGGAGCAGCACCATGTTCCGGTGCTTGGCATGGGCCTTGTCGAGGCGGTCCCAGATCAGGGCGACGTCGTTAAAATCGAGTCCACCGGTGAGCGCGATCTTGGGTCCCGACGGCAGCAACGCCTCGGTGTCCGCGCGACGTTTGGCAGCCAGGAAATCGCGGCTGTCGATCATCGCAGAGGTGAGCGTGCGATGATTGACGAGTGACCCGGAACGGGGGCGCCAGGGCGAACCGGTATGAAGCTCGAATTGCTCAGTCGCCAGATCGCGGAACAGCTCCATGGCGTTGCGGCGTTCGATCAAAGTGACGCCTTCGGCCGTGAGCCTTTCCAGTTCGACCGATCGCACCTCCGATCCATTCTGCTCGCGCTGGCTCTTTTGCTGGGCTTTTTCGTTGTCGTCGAGTTCGCGCTCGATGCGGCCCGTGGCGCGATGGAAGAGATTGACGGTCGACCAGAGGAGATCTTCGAGGTCGGGTTCAAGCCGTGTGTCGCTCAGGGTCGCCACGAGCGCATCAAAGATGTCGGCGATCGCGCCTGTGATGGCCTTGGCTTCCGGGAGCGGCCTTGGGTCAGGCTCGTCGTGAAAGGGACGATGGCCATAGAGCTGAAGCTCGTTGAGGATATGATCGGTCGGTGATGAGCCGTGCGGCGGTTCGAACTGGCTGTCGTCGTGTTCGGTCATCATGGCTTAGGGTCCTTTGCCGTTCGGCCGCGCCCATCGCGGCCTTCGTGGCGATCACCAGACGGCGGGCGGAACGGACCAGAACCCGGAGGCGTCAGCCGACGGGCCGCAGCGAAGCGGAGGATGGCAGAGGTGCGGCTATTTTGTTTCGCGATGCAAAGGCGCGTGAGCGCCGGCGGAAAATAGCCGCACCTCTGCCATTGCCGGGCCGGGCCGCTTGCCGTCCGATCGCCCTCTAGAAGGCCCTGGACGCGGCCCTGTCTGGCAAAGGCAGCCCACGCAATGACCGGTCAGGATGATAGCGAGTTCAAATTGCGTGGCGCTATCCCCCGTAGCGCCCTTCGGACGCGGCAGAACGCGGGCGATATCCTCGGGCACGAGTTGTGCGCGCAAGGCTGAGTTGGATTTCGACCACCAGGAGATTGCCTTTGACGCAGCCGAATGTCGCGAGCCGCGCTTCTGCACGAGCAATGAGCGTCTGCCCTCTAGCTTTTCCCGTGAGACTTCAGCACGGCGATCAGAAATCCAGCCTCGATGTCGATCGCATCCAGCCATGACGGAGCCAACGACCAGATTTCCTTGCTGTAATTCATTTCTCATAAAGGTTGGACGCATTCCAGCGCCGCTTGTTGGATCAGTCCGGCTTTTCCCGGGCCCGCTACGCCCTTGCAAAGCGCCTGGTTCAGCCAGTCAACGAGGGACCCTTTGTGAGGGCTGGCAGGAATGGTATCACTTATCTGTTCGAGATAGGCGTAAAATTTGGCGGCTGCGCTATCCAACCCTTGGCTGCGAACGATATTGGGTCGATTCAGTTGCGTGTCCACGGCACGCAATTTGCCAAGCACCTCGGCGCGGCCGACCGTGTCTGCGATGTCGTCGGCGATCTGGTACGCATGCCCGAGCAGTTCCCCCACCTTCGCCCATGGGGCCGGGTCAGCGCCACCTGTCAGGGCGCCGCACGTGGCCGCCGCCACAAAGAGGGAGCCGGTCTTGTAATGGTGATAGCGGTCGATTGGGACGTGCGTCATGGCCTCCATCGACTGTCCGGCGATCAGCCCATGACTGGGCCCGACCGCCTCCGCGACCACCTCGATCATGCGCGCGACCAACTCAGGTGCCCGCGCAGCCTGCCGGCTGAGGTGTTTGAAAGCCGTCACGATCAAGGCATCGCCGGCCAGAACGGCGGTCGGCTCTCCGAATAGCCGGTGCACCGTCGGTTTGCCGCGGCGCAGCGCGGCGTTATCGAAGCAAGGCAGGTCGTCATGGACCAACGAGGCACAGTGCAGCAATTCGATTGCTGCCGCAGCTCTTGCAGCCAGCTCCGGATGGCTTGCGCCGGATGCATTGAAGACTTTCAAGCAGAGCCTGGGGCGCATCCGGGCGCCACCTGGAAACACTGCCGCTTCTAGCGCTTCCCGCAAGTGAGTCGGCGACTCCGGACTCAGAGCACTCCCCATCGCGGCTCGCAGCGCCTGCTCGATGAGTTCGTCGCTACCGCCAACCACATCGACTGGGTGACTCGAAATCATATCGCATCTCCACTTTTGAGACAAAAACCGGAATTGGGCGTGGTTCAACCGGTGCCGAATGAAAGGCCAATTTTGCGTCTCTTCAGATTCTGGGGCACCGTCAAGTCAACGAATTGGAACGGCCAAGGGGTTGGCGACCGGCATGCCGACCGCACGGGGCCCTCTTTATCGGCGCATCGTTTCCCATCGGAAGTGATCAGCTATGCCGTCTGGTTGTATTTCCGGCTTTCCTTAAGCTTTCGCATGGTCGAGGAAACGCTGGCGGCGCGTGGCATTGGCGTGACCTACCGTGCGCCAGTGGGGACGTAAATCCGGCAAGGCGTTCTCCCATCGGGATCCACCGGCGCACTCCCACTCGCGGCGGCATGGCATCTGGACGAATTCGTTATCTCGATCGCGCGAACAACATTGGCTCTGGCGCGCTGTCGACCAGAATGGCGTCGTTCTCGACGTCTTGATCCAAAGCCGAAGAGACTCGCGCGCTGCGCAGCGGCTCATGACGAAGCTCTTTAAATCCGCCGGCACCCGCCGCGCGTGATGATCGCTGACAAGCTCCGTTCGTAGGGCGCGACGAGGGCGATGATGGGCGTTCACGTCGAACATCGCTGGCACAAATCTCTCAACAATCGGGCCGAGGATTCTCATCAGCCGACGCGGCGACGCCAGCGGATCATGAAGCTTTTCAAATCGAGAAACCGTTGAGCCTGATGGGACGGCCGAATCTCGAACCTTTGATAATCGACTCCTTCAGCTCAGCGGTCGATGACGTTGACGATGCCTGTTCGCCTTACCCTTTGCGCGAAAGCGCTTGCGCAGATGGGCTGCCATCTCAAGCTATTGGTCATGGTTGATAGTCGCGACTGGAGCTTGGACCGGAACACCTGACCGGTCAGGGATCTGGGACCTAATTAGCAATTGGTGTGCCACCAGAGCATTTGTGCAGTGAATGCTTCGATGGCGACGAAGGGTGCGCCTCGCCGGTGCGAGCCCCGAGGTTCAAAGGTTGAGTTGCGGACATTGTGTCACCGGCCAGATACGGATGAACACGGTCAAATCTCCGAGCGACCAGTCTGAAGGACAACCCAGCAATATGCGAGCTAATCGGGTCGAGCACCTTTCAAATGCAGCACGCGGGCGCTCGCGTCATGCCGTTTCCAGGACCTACAAGCAGCCCGCGGTGTGCTGCCTCCGAGTCATCCCAACTGATCGAACTAGCACTGAGAATGTGCGCAATCGCACACGATTGTCAGCTTTGCGTCCATTGCCGTCGATTCGATGCTCATCCGTAACGCTCATCCTTGGAGTATCAGCATTTTCGCCCCGGCATGACAGTTGCTCTGTTCTCGGCAATCTCGACAGACCATCGATCTGACGCGTGACCGCCGCCTTGAAAGTATTCGACGACATGCTCGCGCATATTCCGCAAGAGCAGGCCTTTGTCGGACACTTGCTGCGCCGGTTGTCGGCATTGAGACTCAATGCCGGAAACCTGACACGACGCGCCGCTACGAAGTGCCTGATGAGCCTGCGAATTCACTTCGGCACGCGATTTGCTCTGTTCACGGCATCATCACCAATCGCAGTGCGATGGTCTTCGGGACGGACACGGCGCGCGTCGCTGTTCGCGTCTGGTCCGTTCCGACGGTTTGCAGTGGCAATGACTTGGCGCTCGGTTGTGGACCGAAAAAATGCAGGGAAGTGTTGGATGCGATCTGGAGTTCTTCTTTTGGAAGCCACAACAATTGCGCCCGTCGCGAGCGATGCAACCAAAGCGGCAGACCTTGAGCCAGGCGTGAAACTGCCACCGGCGGTGTGGGACTGGTCCGGAGGCTATATTGGCGGACACGTCGGTGGCGGGTTCGGTCGAACCTCCTTCACCAATCCCTACGGTCAGTCGATCTATGGCGATGCCGACAGGTTCGATGTCATCCGGCGGCACAACCCGCATTTGTTGTTCGGCTAGGGGCCGCATGTCTGCCTGGGCGCCGCGGCTAGCACGCCTGGAATTGCGATGCGCCTTCCCCGCGCTGTTCGCGGAGGATCTGGCGCTGAGCATCGCCGCGGAGGACGTCGTCGACATGCCGTCCTACGTCATTCGCTGCCCGCAGCGCCTGCCGGTCACCTTCCGCCCTTCGATCGCTGAGAGAGTGAAGTGCCACCATGTCCGAACAACCCTTGATGTCCGAACAACCCTTGCCGACGCTGCCGATGTGGCGCGTCGATCACATCGAGCCCTCGCCCGAGATGTTGGCGCTAAGCGCCAACGGTCCGATCCACCGCGTGCGCTTCCCGTCCGGGCACGAAGGCTGGTGGGTGACAGGCTACGACGAGGTCAAGGCGGTACTGTCCGACGCGGCGTTCCGGCCCGCGGGAATGCCGCCGGCGGCATTCACCCCGGATTCGGTGATTCTCGGTTCGCCGGGATGGCTGGTCTCGCACGAGGGGGGCGAGCATGCCCGGTTACGCGCGATCGTGGCGCCGGCCTTCGGCAACCGCAGGATGAAGCTGCTAACGCAGCAGGCCGAAGCGATCGCCGCGCACTTGTTCGAGACGCTGGCGGCCCAGCCCCAGCCCGCCAACCTGCGGCGCCACCTCTCCTTTCCGCTTCCGGCCATGGTCATCAGCGCGCTGATGGGCGTGCTCTACGAGGATCACGTCTTTTTCGCCGGGCTGTCCGACGAGGTGATGACGCACCAGCATGAAAGCGGCCCGCGCAGCGCGTCGCGCCTGGCCTGGGACGAACTGCGCGCCTACATTCGCGGCAAGATGCGGGACAAGCGCCAGGATCCGGGCGACAATCTACTGACGGATCTGCTTGCAGCGGTCGACCAGGGCAAGGCGACCGAGGAAGAGGCGATCGGCCTGGCGGCGGGCATGCTGGTGGCGGGGCACGAGAGCACCGTCGCGCAGATCGAATTCGGCCTGCTGGCCATGCTCCGCCATCCGCAACAGCGCGAACGCCTGGTCGGCGATCCATCCCTGCTGGATAAGGCGGTGGAGGAAATCCTGCGCATGTACCCGCCGGGCGCGGGCTGGGACGGCATCATGCGCTATCCGAGGACCGACGTGACCATCGCGGGCGTGCATATTCCCGCGGAGAGCAAGGTGCTGGTCGGTCTGCCGGCGACGTCGTTCGATCCGCGCCATTTCGACGACCCGGAAATCTTCGACATCGGACGCGACGGGAAGCCGCACCTGGCGTTCTCCCACGGGCCGCACCAGTGCATCGGCGTGGCGCTGGCGAGGCTCGAACTCAAATTGGTGTTCGGTTCGATCTTCCAGCGCTTTCCCGCGCTGCGCCTGGCTGTGGCGCCCGAAGAACTGAAGTTGCGCAAGGAGATCATCACTGGCGGGTTCGAGGAGTTCCCGGTGCTCTGGTGATGCGCGGACGCCGCCGCGGATCGCGATCTTCTCCGCAATTTTCCAGCGCGCCTGGCGCGCGCCGGTCAGATCAGTCAGCCAACAGGTAACAAGATGGACGTGCCAGACACCACGGCAGCATGCCAGGACGCCTTCGCCGAACTGGCGTCGCCGGCGTGCATCTGCGACCCCTATCCGTTCATGCGGTGGTTGCGCGAGCACGATCCGGTGCATTGCGCGGCGTCGGGCCTCTTTCTGTTGAGCCGCCACGCCGACATCTACTGGGCGCTCGAGGCCACGGGCGATGCGTTTCGGGGACCGGCGCCGGGCGAACTGGCGCGCTATTTCCCGCGTGCGGCGACCAGCCTGTCGCTCAATCTGCTGGCGTCCACGCTAGGGATGGAGAACCAACCGACGCATACGCGTCTGCGCCGGTTGATCTCGCGCGATTTCACCATACGCCAGATCGACAACCTGCGGCCGAGCATCGCGCGCATCGCCGCAGCGCGACTGGACGGCATGGCGCCCGCGCTGGAGCGCGGGGATGCGGTGGACCTGCATCGGGAATTCGCGCTGGCCTTGCCCATGCTGGTCTTCGCCGAACTGTTCGGCATGCCCCAGGAGGACATGTTCGGGCTCGCCGCCGGCATCGGCGCCATTCTGGAAGGCCTGAGCCCGCACGCCAGCGATCCCCAGCTCGCCGCGGCGGACGCGGCGAGCGCCAGGGTAAAGGCCTACTTCGGCGACCTCATACAGCGCAAGCGCACCGATCCCCGCCACGACATCGTGTCAATGCTGGTCGGCGCACACGACGACGATGCCGACACGCTGTCGGATGCGGAGTTGATCAGCATGCTGTGGGGCATGCTGCTGGGCGGCTTCGCCACCACGGCTGCGACCATCGACCATGCGGTCCTGGCGATGTTGGCGTATCCCGAACAGCGGCACTGGCTGCAGGGAGACGCCGTGGGGGTGAAGGCATTCGTCGAAGAAGTCCTGCGCTGCGACGCGCCCGCCATGTTCAGCTCCATTCCGCGTATCGCCCAGCGCGACATCGAACTGGGCGGCGTGGTGATCCCGAAGAACGCGGACGTGCGCGTGCTGATCGCGGCCGGCAATCGCGACCCGGACGCCTTCGCCGATCCCGACCGCTTCGATCCCGCGCGGTTCTACGGCACCAGTCCTGGCATGTCGACCGACGGGAAGATCATGCTGAGCTTCGGCCACGGCATCCACTTCTGCCTCGGTGCGCAACTGGCCCGGGTGCAGTTGGCCGAGAGCCTGCCGCGGATCGAGGCGCGCTTCCCCACACTGGCATTGGACGAGCAGCCGACCCGGGAGCCCTCCGCGTTCCTTAGGACGTTCCGCGCGCTGCCGGTGCGGCTGCATGCGCGGGGAGGCTGAGATGCACGTCGTGGTCGACCAGGATCTGTGCGGAACCACCGGGCAGTGCGTGCTGACGCTGCCGGGCACCTTTCGCCAGCGCGAGCCGGACGGCGTGGCCGAAGTGTGCGTGGCGACGGTCCCGCGGGCGCTGCTCGCCGCCGTGCGACTCGCGGCCAGCCAGTGCCCGGTCGCCGCCATTCGGGTCATCGAAAACGACGCTGGCGATGACGAGCGCGCCATCGCCGACCCTGCGCCTTCTCCGGCGGAGGCCGAGCGGCACGCCGCGAAAGACCAACGCAATCCAGGAGGACACGATGGGACGGTTTGAAGGCAAGGTGGCCGTGGTGACCGGCGCCGGCGCCGGCATCGGCAAGGCATGCGCCCTCGCCATCGCGCGCGAGGACGGCAGAGTGGTGGTGGCCGACATTGATGGCTCGGCGGCCAACGCCTGCACCGCGCAGATCGCGGCCGAAGCGGGCCACGCGCTGGCCCTGGCCATGGACATCGCCGATGCGCAGGCGGTGGCAACGCTGTTCGAGACGGCGGAGCGGCACTTCGGCGGGGTCGACCTGCTGGTGAACAACGCGAGCGCCATGCATCTGACCCCGCGCGACCGCGCGATCCTCGACCTGGACCTGACAGTCTGGGATCAGACCATGGCGACCAATCTGCGCGGCACGCTGCTCTGCTGCCGGCAGGCCATCCCACGGATGATCGCCCGCGGCGGTGGCGCGATCGTCAACATGTCGTCGTGCCAGGGGCTCAGCGGTGACACCGCGCAGACGTCCTACGCCGCGTCGAAGGCGGCGATGAACATGCTGTCGGCCTCGCTCGCCACCCAGTACGGTCATGCGCAGATCCGCTGCAACGCGGTTGCGCCGGGTCTCATCATGACCGAGCGTCTCCTCGCCAAGCTGGACGAGCGCATGCAACGGCATCTGCGCCGTCACCAGCTCCTGCCGCGCGTCGGCCGCCCCGAGGACGTGGCCGCGCTGGTGACGTTCCTGCTCTCCGACGATGCTGCGTTCATCACCGGCCAGGTGGTGTGCATCGACGGCGGCATGCTGGCGCATGTGCCAACATACGCCGACGGCGGCAACAGCCCCGCCGCGCGGCCTGCCGGCGACACCGCGGAAGCCGCCGCGGCGGCGCGCTGCTGATGGACATGCTGCTCAACCCGCTGGACCGTCGGCACCGGCTGCGGTGCGACATCCCGGTCGTGCCCGGCGCTTTCCCCCTGGTCGGGCATCTTCCCGCCATCGTCTGCGACCTGCCGCGCCTGCTGCGGCGCGCGGAGCGGACGCTGGGCAGCCACTTCTGGCTGAATTTCGGCCCTGCCGGACACCTGATGACCTGCGTGGATCCGGATGCGTTCGCACTGCTCCGGCACAAGGACGTGTCCTCGGCGCTGATCGAAGACATCGCGCCCGAATTGTTTAGCGGGACGTTGGTCACCCAGGACGGCGGCGCGCACCGGCAGGCGCGCGATGCGATCAAGGCGGCGTTCCTGCCCAAGGGGCTGACCCAGGCCGGCATCGGCGATCTGTTCGCGCCCGTCATCCGGGCGCGGGTGCAGGCGTGGCGCGACCGCGGCGACGTCACCATCCTGCGCGAAACCGGCGACCTGATGCTCAAGCTCATCTTCAGCCTCATGGGAATCCCCGCGCAGGACCTGCCGGGATGGCATCGCAAGTACCGGCAACTGCTGCAGTTGATCGTCGCGCCCCCGGTCGACCTGCCCGGACTGCCCTTGCGGCGCGGCCGCGCCGCCCGCGACTGGATCGACAGGCAGTTGCGCCAGTACGTGCGCGACGCGCGCGCGCATGCCGCGCGCACCGGGTTGATCAACGACATGGTGAGCGCCTTCGATCGCAGCGACGATGCGCTCTCCGATGACGTCCTGGTCGCCAATATCCGCTTGCTGCTGCTTGGCGGTCACGACACCACCGCCTCGACGATGGCCTGGATGGTGATCGAGCTGGCGCGGCAGCCTATGCTGTGGGACGCCCTGGTCGAGGAGGCGCAACGTGTGGGCGCGGTGCCGACCCGGCACGCGGACCTGGCGCAGTGTCCGGTCGCCGAGGCGCTGTTTCGCGAGACGCTGCGCGTGCATCCGGCGACCACGGTCCTGCCGCGTCGCGCGCTGCAGGACTTGCAACTCGGCCAACGGCGCATTCCCGCGGGCACCGATCTGTGCATCCCGCTGCTGCATTTCTCGACCTCGGCGCAGCTGCACGAGGCGCCTGATCAGTTCCGCCTGGCGCGGTGGCTACAACGCACGGAGCCGATCCGGCCGGTGGACATGCTACAGTTCGGTACCGGCCCACACGTCTGCATCGGCTACCACCTGGTATGGCTGGAACTGGTGCAGTTCTGCATCGCCTTGGCGCTGACCATGCACAAGGCCGGGGTACGGCCGCGGTTGCTGAGCCGCGTCGAAAAGGGCCAGCGCTATTACCCGACCGCACATCCGTCCATGACAATCCGCATCGGATTCTCATGAGCCGACATCGCACGCCCCGTGTGGCGAAGCAGCGGCACCGGCGACGCGCGGCATTGCTGCAGTCGGCGCGCGCGCTCGGTGCGACGCCGGCAACACCGCGGCGGCTCGCCGCTCGCCGTGGCCGTCTCCTGTCAGGTACGAGGACATGAACAACATGCTGACCGGTTCGACGCTACACGACGACCGAACTGGCGTTTCCGCGCTCGGCGGATTGCGCGCGCAGGCGCGCGGCGCATCCAGCAGGCTGCTGCCGGAGATCTCGATGAGGACGGCGCAAAGCGGGTCGAACAGGCGCTGGCGCGTCGTCTCTGCGCCGAACATGCGACGGGCCTGCGGCGACGTGCGCCGCGTCTGCCCGATCCTGGCTCTCGTCAACCGTCTGCAGAAGGAACACTCCGCGTGAACGCGCTGTCCGAACAGATCCTTTCCGAATTGCGCCACCTGCTGAGCGAGATGAGCGATGGCGGCAGCGTCGGTCCATCCGTCTACGACACGGCGCGAGCTCTGCAGTTCCGCGGCAACGTCACCGGTCGGCAGGACGCATACGCGTGGCTCATAGCGCAGCAACAGGCCGATGGCGGATGGGGAAGCGCGGACTTCCCGCTGTTCCGCCATGCGCCCACGTGGGCGGCGTTGCTGGCATTGCAGCGTGTTGATTCTCTTCCCGGCGCAGCCGACGCAGTCCAGGCTGCAACCCGGTTCCTCCAGCGCCACCCCGATCCCTACGCGCATGCAGTGCCGGACGACGCGCCCATCGGCGCCGAGCTGATCCTGCCGCAATTTTGCGGCGAGGCCGCATCCCTGCCGGGCGGCGTGGCGTTTCCGCGCCACCCGGCGCTGTTGCCGTTGCGGCACGCGCGCCTGGTCAAGCTGGGGGCCGAGCTGGGGGCCGTGGCGACGTTGCCGAGCGGCCATCCGTTGCTGCACTCCTGGGAAGCCTGGGGGACGTCGCCGACCACCGCATGCCCGGATGATGACGGCAGCATCGGCATCAGTCCGGCGGCCACCGCCGCGTGGCGAGCGCACGCCGTGACACAGGGGAGCACGCCGCAGGTCGGGCGCGCCGACGCATATCTGCAGGCGGCATCGCGGGCGACGCGCAGCGGCATCGAAGGTGTCGTTCCCAACGTCTGGCCGATCAATGTGTTCGAGCCATGCTGGTCGCTGTACACCCTGCATCTGGCCGGGCTGTTCGCGCATCCCGCGCTCGCCGAGGCGGTGCGCGTGATCGTCGCGCAGCTCGACGCCCGCCTGGGCGTGCGCGGTCTGGGCCCGGCCTTGCACTTCGCGGCCGATGCGGACGACACCGCAATTGCGTTGTGCGTCCTGCGCCTTGCAGGCCGCGACCCGGCGGTCGATGCGTTGCGCCAATTCGAAATTGGCGAGCTGTTTGTCACCTTCCCCGGCGAGCGCAATGCCTCGGTGTCGACCAACATCCATGCCCTGCATGCGTTGCGACTGTTGGGAAAGCCCGCCGCCGGCACCAGCGGCTACGTCGAGGCCAATCGCAACCCACACGGTCTATGGGACAACGAAAAATGGCACGTTTCGTGGCTGTATCCCACCGCGCATGCGTTCGCTGCGCTGGCGCAAGGCAAGCCCCGGTGGCGCGACGAGCGCGCGCTGGCGGCGCTGCTGCAGGCGCAGCGCGACGACGGCGGCTGGGGCGCCGGTCGCGCGTCCACATTCGAGGAAACCGCCTATGCGCTGTTCGCGTTGCACGTGATGGACGGGAGCGAAGCGCCGACAGGGCGCCGGCGCATCGCGCAGGCGGTGGCGCGTGCGCTGGAGTGGATGCTCGCCCGCCATGCGGCGCATGCATTGCCGCAGACGCCGCTGTGGATCGGTAAGGAACTGTTTTGCCCCACCCGGGTCGTGCGTGTGGCCGAACTCGCCGGGTTGTGGCTGGCGCTTCGTTGGGGGCGGCGCGTCCTGGCCGAGGGAGCAGGAGCGGCGCTATGATCCAGACCGAACGCGCGCTGCAGCAGGTGCTGGAATGGGGGCGTTCCCTGACCGGGTTCGCCGACGAGCATGCCGTGGAAGCGGTCAGGGGCGGCCAGTACATCCTGCAGCGCATCCACCCGAGCCTGTGCGACACCAGCGCCCGCACCGGCCGCGATCCGCAGGACGAAACGCTGATCGTGGCGTTCTATCGCGAACTGGCGCTGCTGTTCTGGCTCGACGATTGCAACGACCTTGGCCTGATCGCGCCGGAGCAGCTCGCCGCGGTGGAGCAGGCGCTGACGCAGGGCGTGCCGTGCGCGCTCCCCGGATTCGAGGGCTGCGCTGTGCTGCGCGCCTCGCTGGCCGCGCTCGCCTACGATCGTCGCGACTATGCTCAGCTTCTCGACGATACCCTGCGCTACTGCGCGGCGCTGCGCGCCGGACACGCGCAGGCGGCAGGGGCGGAACGCTGGTCCTACGCCGAGTACCTGCACAACGGCATCGATTCGATCGCCTACGCGAACGTGTTCTGTTGCCTGTCATTGCTGTGGGGGCTGGACATGGCGATCTTGCGCGCGCGTCCGCCGTTTCGCCAGGTCCTGCGGCTCATCTCCGCGATAGGGCGCCTGCAGAACGATCTGCATGGACGCGACAAGGACAGGTCGGCCGGCGAGGCCGACAACGCGGCGATCCTGCTGCTGCAGCGCTATCCGGCTATGCCTGTGGTGGAGTTCCTCAACGACGAGCTGGCCGGCCATACGCGCATGCTGCAGCGGGTGATGGCGGAAGAACGCTTTCCCGCGCCGTGGGGACCGTTGATCGAGGCCATGGCGGCCATGCGCGCGCAGTACTACCAGACCTCGACCGGCCGCTACCGCAACGACGCTGCGGGGGGAGGCAAGCGTACGCCGGCCTGAACGCGCGGGAGGTGGCAGCGTGAGCGCGCTGCTGTCGGTCCGATCCGACGCAACGCCGTCGCCCGATGCGACGGATGGAGCGAGCATGAGCGACACCGCCCTGCGCCGGCGCAAGGACGGCGGCTCATTGCCACAGCCCTGCAGGCCGAGCTCTACATTGCCGATCCATACTCTGCTTGGCAACGCGGCAGCAACCAAACCGCAAATGGACGGACACGCAAGTAACTTGCCACGGCACACCGACTTCAGCACCATCACCGAAGAGCGCCTGCGATGGAGCGAGCAACGCCTCTATGACCGACCACGCAAGAGACTCGGATTGAGAACGCCCCTCGAAGTTTCTTCGAGGAACTCAGCAAGCAGCGTTGCAAATCAGAGTTGAATCCACCCTTCGAAAGCCAGCAGATCCGGCTGGAAGCGGGTCTCTTCCGGGATGTCTGCGGGCTGCGACATTTCAACTCTTGTCATCCGGAATGCGTTTTTCCATAGCGCATCAACTCCCGCAATGTGCGCGCTTCGATAACACATGACAGCCGCATTCGGTTCGCCATGGCTGATGATCCGTTTACGAACGATGCAAATACAGACTATTCCGAAAACAACTTGACGCCGACCAGACCGACAACAACCAACATGACCGAACAGAGGCGAGCAGGATTTGCGCTCTCGCCGAAAAACGCAATGCCCACAATTGCTGTCCCCACGGTCGCAATTCCGGCGAAGCCCGCGTAAACCGTCGAAGCGGGCAAGCACTTTACAGATTCACCCAACAGAAGAAAAATCGGAAGAGCGAAGACCACCGCCGAAAACACTGTTGTCCATTTCGGAAGCCCGACCGAGCGCTTCAACATGAAAGGCCAAGCGACCTCGAATATGTCCGCCAGAAGTATGTATAGCCATGCCATCAGATATCCCTTTCGTCAGGCGCCGCGTAGCACAAACCGCAGGTCGATTACGATCATCAACTGTTCTGCTTTGGTCAAAGCTGACCTACCAAATTCGGTAGCGCCACGGTCGCTGTCGCTCAGATCGCTGCCGAGTGGTTGCGCCGCGGATCTCGGCAGAGATGGGCAAGGCCGGCTGTAGCGCTCTTCCAAACTCGACTGCGGTCCGCAACATAACCGACAACACGACATCATCTGTTCAAGCCGGCGGCACCGCAGATCGGTCAAGCCGTCCCGACATCGGCGAACAACATAAAGCGAGCGACATTCTGCGGCGCGAGTTGGATGCGCAGCGCCGCCCGCAAGGCGCCGAGGCCGAATGTATGCAGGTCCTCGTTGAAGTCGCGCGTCCGCGGAGACAGGACAAGCGCCTCAATGCCCGCTGCTTCGGCGCATTGGGTCAATGCCGCGACCGCCGTGTCACCCGCGGCATCGGCGTCGCGGGCGATGTAGAGCTGACGCAACGTCGGCGGCAGCAGGAGGGCGGCAAGGTGGTTGGCCGAGAGCGCGGCCGCCATCGGCATGGCAGGCAGCGCACAGCGCAGCGACAGCATCGTCTCGATGCCTTCGCCGGCAGCGAGGACGTCGTCGGCCGCGCCAAAGCGCACGGCATGGCCGAGGAGACCGCCCATGGCCCGTCGCGGCGTGTCGACCGGCGCCTTGCCAGAGCCGTCCGGCGCAAGCCAGGTGCGATGTGCGCCGGTGATGCGACCGGCAAGATCGGTCACGGCGGCGATCATCGCCGGCCAGGTCTCAGTCGGCGAACCGTCGTCCGGGCGATAGTAGCAGCGCGGATGAAACCGCAGCGCGCCCGCGTCGTGGACAGCCTCGATGCCGCGATGGCCCAGGTAGGTCTCGGCAAGCGTGCGGCGGATCGGCTGCGACATGGCGATCAGCCGCCGTGCCGCCTCCGGCGATCCGGCGGGGACAGGCGTGCACACATGCTTGGGGCTGCCGCCCGGTTCGGCGCGCGGCAGACTCAGAAAGCGTCGTGCTTCCCCGACGACATCGCGAAAGTCGACGAAACCGCAGCTCTCGCGGATCACGTCGAGGAGATCGCCATGTTCGCCCGAGGCAGCATCGGTCCAATGCCCGGCGGCGCCGGGACCAGAGTCCGGTCCGCTGAGCCGGACGAACAGCGAGCGGCCAGGCGCATTGCGGACGTCGCCGACGATCCAATAGCGGCCCTGGCGCCGTCCATTGGACAGGTAATGGCGGCAGACCGCCTCGGCATCACGGGCGAGGCGGCGCGCCAGTTGAGATGCGTCGCGAGACATCATGCAACCTCCCGCACTGCGCTGGCAGTTGGTTGCGCAAGAGCTGTCAACCGTCTGTGAGACAGCACCCAAGCGCAAACGCGCAACATCATCCGCCGCGCACCCTGTTCGGCCCACTTGCCGGCCAGTCCTTTGTGCGAGCAGTGCCGCCGTACAAACAAGGAGCGGCCAGGCCGGTTGTGGACATCGCCCAGCAGCCAGTCGCGTCCCTCGCGCTTGCGGTTGGAGAGAGAGTGGC
This sequence comes from Bradyrhizobium ganzhouense, assembly GCF_049949285.1. Classification (NCBI taxonomy): domain Bacteria; kingdom Pseudomonadati; phylum Pseudomonadota; class Alphaproteobacteria; order Hyphomicrobiales; family Nitrobacteraceae; genus Bradyrhizobium; species Bradyrhizobium ganzhouense. The sequence goes on along the minus strand of NZ_CP181318.1, from coordinate 1,573,852 downwards.
GGCACACAGCCTCGGCCTCACGCGCGAGGCGGCATGCCAGGTCGGAAGCATCGCGCCGCATCAGGCGGCCTCGCGTTCGCAGATGCGCTCGACCGGGTAGCATTCGAGCACCTTGCCAAGCACGACGGCCCCGCTTGCATCGGTGGGCACGAACATGCGCAGCTTCCAGGAGATGATCTCACTGAACAGTCCATAGGTCCGCAAGAGGTCGCGCATGGTGTCGTTGAAGTCCGCGAGCTCAATGCGATGCGTCCCCATGACGCGGACGCGCCGCAGTGTCAGGCCCTCAGCGAGCTCGACGAACGCGCGGCCTTCGCGCAAGGCGGCGAACACGTCCTCAGGCTCGAGTGTCGGCCGCTCACCCAAAAGCGCGTCGGCGACCCAGGCGAACGAGACCTTCCGCCCAATGATCCGCTCGCCGGCGTCGGTCTGGAGGCGGTAGACGCGGGCCGATTCCTTCGGCAGCCGTTTCCAGATCGGCAGGAGCAGCCCGGCCACGACGTGGATCGTGCTCTCGGTGAACTCCGGCACATCTTTGAGCTCAGCTGTCCAGGCTGCACTGAATTGCTCACGGTCTGTCTCGATCCAATGACTTTCGGCCATGGCCTTGGATGGGACATTGTGGCTTTCCATGGGCCGGACCAATTTGACGCGCTGCTCGATGTCGCCGTCGTCCAGCATCAGGCTCGGAGCCGGGACTTGCACCGCCGCGCGGCCGGAACGTTCGTTCACCAGCAGAACTGCGCGGCGATCCGGCAGGAGGCCGAGGGCATCATCCAAAGTGAGCGGCCGGTTGCGTTCGCGCTGGATGATCGTGAGCAACCGTGTCTCGGCACTGGTCGCGGGATGGGTGTAGATGGTGCGCCGATGCGTGACGACGAAGCTTTCGGCGCGAAGGGTCTCGAGGCCCGCATCATAGATTCCGGACGCGATTGCGCCTTCGATCCGCGCCGTCAGCAACTGCTCGAAGGCGGTGAACAGCACGTTTTGCAGCTCGATGGTCAGCGCCAGCAGACGGTTGAGAAAGGTCGTGATCGGCGGCAGGTCATCCCTGATGCCATTGGAGTCGACGAGCTTCAGCCCGGTCGCATTCTCGAACATCTCAAGAGAGCAACCATCCACCTTGCCCCGAACCAGGAGCAGGTAGAGTTGGCGCAGAGCATCACGGCCGTAGATGCTTTCGAGATTATCCTCGGGCCGAAACAGCTCCTGCCCCCCGGTCTGACGCTGACCGCGGGTGATGGCGCCGAGCGTATCGAGGCGGCGCGCAATCGTGCTGAGAAAGCGCTTCTCGGCCTTCACGTCGGTCGCAATGGGACGAAACAGCGGCGGCTGCGCCTGATTGGTCCGGTTGGTCCGACCGAGGCCCTGGATTGCTGCATCGGCCTTCCAGCCGGGTTCGGGCAAGTAGTGCACCCGCAGACGGCGATTCCGCGCCGACAGCTCGGCGTGGTAACTGCGCCCCGTGCCGCCGGCATCCGAGAAGACGAGGATGCGCTTGAGGTCATCCATGAAGGCTGCGGTTTCGGCGAGGTTTGCCGAACCGGCGCGGTTCTCGACCACGAGGCGGTCATGTTTCCGGATGATCCGGCGTGAGCGCCCGGTGACCTCGGCGACCCTGTCGGTGCCAAAGCGCTGGACGATCTGGTCGAGCGCGCCGGGCACGGGCGTGAGCGAGGCAAGCTTCTCGATCAGCCGGTCGCGACGCGCAACCGCATCCCGGCTCTCCACGGGCTGACCATCACGGTACACAGGCCGGGAGGAGAGGTTGCCTTCGGAGTCGGTGAAAGGCTCGTAAAGCTGGACCGGGAAGGAATGAGCGAGATAGTCGAGAACGTATTCGCGCGGTGTGATGTCGACCTGCACATCACCCCATTCCTCGGTCGGGATTTCCGCGAGCCGGCGCTCCATCAGCGCTTCGCCGGTCGAGACGATCTGGATGACCGCGGCATGCCCCTGCCCGAGATCGCGCTCGATGGCGCAGATCAAGGAAGGCGTCTTCATCGACGTCAGCAAATGGCCGAAGAAGCGCTGCTTTGCGGATTCGAAGGCCGACCGGGCCGCCGACTTCGCCTGGGCGTTCAAGGTCCCGGTCTCGCCGGTGATGTTGGCCGCTCGCATCGCGGCATTGAGATTGTTGTGAATGATGCTGAACGCGGCCGCATAGGCGTCATAGATGCGGATCTGTTCGGGGGTGAGCTCATGCTCGATCAGTTCATATTCGACGCCTTCGTAGGAAAGGGAACGCGCCGCATACAGACCGAGTGCCTTGAGGTCGCGTGCCAGCACCTCCATCGCCGCGACACCGCCCGCCTCGATCGCCTCGACGAACTCGGCGCGCGTGGCGAACGGAAAGTCCTCGCCGCCCCACAAGCCGAGCCGCTGGGCATAAGCGAGGTTGTGAACGGTCGTGGCGCCGGTCGCGGAAACATAGACCACTCGTGCATTGGGCAGGGCGTGCTGCAGCCGCAGACCTGCGCGACCCTGCTGCGAGGCGGCCTGCTCGCCGCGCTCGCCCTTGCCGCCCACAGCGTTCTGCATGGCGTGGCTCTCGTCGAAAACAACCACTCCGTCGAAATCGGAGCCCAACCATTCGACGATCTGCCGGACACGCGAAAGCTTTTCGCCGCGCTCATCGGTGCGCAGCGTAGCGTAGGTGGTAAATAGGATGCCCTCCGACAGCCGGATCGGAGTGCCCTGGCGGAAGCGTGAGAGCGGCGTGACCAGCAGCCGCTCCATGCCGAGCGCCGACCAGTCGCGCTGTGCGTCCTCGATCAGCTTGTCGCTCTTGGAGATCCAGACCGCCCGGCGCCGGCCCTTCAGCCAGTTATCGAGGAGGATGCCGGCGACCTGCCGGCCCTTGCCCGCGCCGGTGCCGTCGCCCAGAAACCAGCCGCGGCGGAAGCGGACGGCATCTGAAGCGTCGTCGCGCGCAGCTGCCACACCGTCGAAGGTCGCATCGACCGTCCAGGCGCCGGCAAGGAAGGCCGAATGTGCTTCGCCGGCGTAGACCACGCTTTCAAGCTGGGCGTCCGACAACAGGCCGTCGGTAGCGAGGTTGACCGGGAGATGGGGCCGGTATGACGGCTTCGGCGGAGCAACCGAGGCCATCGCTGCCGACTGCACCAGTTTGGTCGGATGCGGCTGCGATCCGTGAATGCGGATCGATTGCAGGGTGTAGTCCTCATAGAGGGCATCCGTCAGATGAGCTCCGTCCGGAGGGGTCCAGTCGACCGTCTGGTAGGTGAGCGCTACGCTGTCCGGATCGTCGAGCCGCTGACCGGATGAGGGGCGCATCGTGAAGGCGGGAGCAGATCGCCGAACCGGCACGGTCGAACTGACCGGAGCGAGAACAGATGAAGTGATCGGAAGCCGCGGCGGCACATGTTCGAGGACCCATGCCAGCAGCGTGGCTGCGTCCGGCGCCATGCCCAGACATGCTGGAAAGACGCTTCTGTCCGGCGCGGGCTGCTTGTCGATGACGGTGAGCCGCGTATCGATCGCCGTCCCATGCTGGGCAAAAACCGCCCTTGCAATCGCTGCCGAAAATACCACGCGGCCGCGCTCCTGGAGACGAATGAAGGCGTCGGTCCAGCTTGGATTGTCGGGGGCGAGACTTGCGCCGGTCACCGCCACGAGGCGGCCGCCGTCGCGAAGCCTGGCCAATGCCGAGGAGAGATGGCGCAGTGCTGCGTCCGCCATCCGCCGATCCACATTGGACAGAGCCGAAAATGGCGGATTCATCAGCACGACGCTCGGGGCAACAGCCGCCTCGAGATGATCGTCGATCTGCGCCGCGTCGTAGCGCGTGACGGTCACGTTGGGAAACAACAGATCGAGCAGCCCGGCGCGCGTTTCGGCGAGCTCGTTCAGCGCAAGTGTGCCGCCGGAGACCTCGGCGAGGATGGCGAGAAGGCCGGTGCCCGCCGAGGGCTCCAGCACGAGGTCTGTGTTGGTAACGCCGGCGGCGGTGCAGGCGACGAAGCCAAGCGGGATCGGCGTCGAGAATTGCTGAAGCGCCTCGCTTTCTTCGGACCTGCGCGTATGGGTTGGAAGCAGGCCTGCGACCTTGGCCAGCATCGAGAGCTGCGCTGCCGGCGATCCCGCCTTGGTCCGCATGGCGGGGCTATGCTTGCGAAGGAAAAGAACGGTTGCCGCCTCACAGGCTTCATAGGCGGCCTTCCAATGCCAGGCGCCGGCGGCATCCGAGCCACCGAAGGCGCTTTCCATGGCGGAACGCAGAACACTTGCTGCGTCGATTCGCCGGCCATGTTCGAGGTCACAGAGGATAAGCCGCGCGGCTTGGGCGATGGAGGACGCAGCCGCGGCGGTCGCGGAGCAGGACAGATTGATCATGGGGGTTGAGCTTTCGAGGAGAGCGGGAACGGTTCAAGCCGACGGGCGCTCTCTCGACCCGACCGGCTCAAACCTGTCCCGGCCGATCTCTCACTCTGCTCACCCCTTGCCGCCACCGCACGGGGGAGGACGCGGCTACGCCGCGCGCAAGGCTTGGGGCGCCGCAGCCGCATTCCAAAACGAGAAGCCCGGCACGATGCCGGGCTTCGGAAGCAACTTCGAAGGAAGCGCACGGCCGGATTGCCGTGCCACTCCGGCCACTCATTCGGCGGCAATGCCGTGTGGCTGAACGTCGTCTGCGGTCTCGCGACCCTCCTCATCGCCGACGAGGAACTCGGGAAGCGGGCCCGCGTCTGCGTCTTGGTCTGCCGATTGGATAGCGTCAGTGAGGCGCAGTGGCTCCGGCAGCCATCCCGCGCCCTCGAGAAAGCGTTCGGCTTCGCTGGCCATATCGGCCTTCTTCAGATGGTCGATCAGTTCTGCGGAGGCTTCGCCCTTTGCCTGCCTCACCGCCTCCAGAATACGTGGCTTGGTGACGCGGCCGAGATAGTTGTCGACGGTCGGCCTCCAGCCGGCCTGCACCATGTCGAGCCCGACCGCCCGCGCCAGCACGTCGGCCTGGCCGAGCCTGCGCGCGAGCCCATCGGCCGATACCCGCCCCTGGGCATAGCGGTTCACGGGTTCATAGAGGGCGTTAACCGAGAACGACGCGCAATGGGCGAACAGCGCTGCTTGCGCATTGCCGTCCAATGCCGTGAGTGTATCCCAAAGCTCCTTCGCATCGTTGGGCAGCCGCGCTTTCCAGGCTTCGTGCCTGGTATCGATCGCCTTGGCCGGCGCGCTGTCCTTCAATCCCGGAGCCTGGCCCGGAAATGTCGGCGTGTGCACCGCGATCTCGAGGCAACTGGCGGATGATGCGAACCTGTAGAAGGTCGCCAGCACGAAACTGTGCAGCACCGCCAGGAACGTGATCGCGGGATGCTCGGCAAGCGCGTCGCGCAACGCCAGCGTTCGATAGGCCGTCAGCTCGGTGATCAGACGGTCCGGCAGCGGTCTTGCAGCATCGTCCTCATCCTCTTCGGCCGGCTCGGTTGGCTCGCCACCGACGGTGATGGCGGTACGCTGCACCGGACCGATGGCATTGTCGCCGTCAACAGTTGTGCTGCCCTGTCCGGGGTCGGCTTCGACGACCGTCGGTTCGTCCTCCGCCCGGACGTAGCCGCGATCCACCGAGAGCCGTCCCTCGGAATCGATGCTGATGAAGACCCCGGCGCGGGCGATGTCGGCCGGATCGTAGATCATTGGCCGCTCCTCAAACGCGAGCAAAGCCGCCTCGATCTCGCCAAGGCGCTGGTCGACCGCCTCGGGGAGTTCGTCAGCATCCTGATACTCGGCTTCGAGCCTGTCATGCTCGGCATTGAGTGCATCGATTGTGCCTTGCTCCTCGATGCTGAGCGAGGCCGGAGTTCCCTCCAGTTCTCGCAAGCCGCTGGTGTGGCCAAATGGAAAATCGACTGCCACCGAGATCCACTTCCACCCTTCCGCCGCGATCACCTCGGCGTCCCGCTTGAGCTTCTCAGTGACAAGACGATCGAGCAGGGCCACGTCCTGGAGCCAGCCACCGTCGTCATGCTCGAACAGATCGTGCAGGACCGGACCTCCGGCGCGCTCGTAGGCGTCGACACTGACATACTGCGCACGGCGATCTGACCCACGTACGGTGTTCTCGGTCAGCATGCGGCGGATCTGGTACGGCTCATGATAGCCGGACCGGCTGACATTGTCCCAGACCTGCTCCTGGCGCGCGTGATCGCCGCTCACCGAGAATGCCATGAGCTGCTCCAGCGTCATGCCGTCGTCGGCATAGACCTCGTGCAGCTTCGGCGAGACCGAAGCGAGGCGCAGGCGCTGCTTGACGATTGCCACCGCCACGAAATGCCGCGCGGCAATGTCCTCTTCGCTCATGCCGAGGTCGCGGAGCGTCCGGAAGGCGCGAAACTGATCGAGCGGATGCAGGCCGACGCGCTCATCGTTCTCTGCGATCGAATCGTCTTCCGCAATGCCTCCCTCGCGGACCACGCACGGCACAGGCTGGGTCTTCGCCATGCGCTTCTGTTTGACCAACAGTTCGAGGGCGCGGTAGCGCCTGCCGCCCGCCGGCACCTCGAACATGCCGGTCTCGTTGCCATCTGTATCAACGACGGCCCGGACACTTAGACTTTGCAGAAGCGTACGCTGCGCGATGCTTTCGGCGAGTTGCTCAATCGAGACACCGGCCTTAACCCGGCGAACGTTCGACTGGCTGAGTACAAGCTTGTTGAAGGGAATGTCCCGGGAAGGCGACAGCTTTATCTTTTGTACGGCTTTCGTCATTTTGGCTCTCCACGACGGGCGGCCGAAAGACTCTCTCTCGGCTTCCAACCCGTCACAAAGAGCCTCCCTTTCTCTCACTCTCGCGCGGCCACACGAGGCCAAGCATTACGCCGCGTCGTGATCGGCGACAACCGAATTCCCCGACGCGGGCTCAATGGATCCGGGAACGAAGCCGAGCAAATAGTCCGTGGCCTTGCTCGCCTGCGAAGCGGCACGCACGATTGCCCGATTGTCTTCGCGCAGGACTCCAAGCCAAGAGCCGATGTAGTCGGCATGGCGAACGGTCGGGACGATCCCGAGCGACGCGCAGCTGAAGGCGGCACTCAACTCGGCGACCAGTTCTTCGAAGGCATATTTCTTCGTACCGTAGGAACCGCCCTGGTCGCGATTGAGGCGTGAGGGATGTCCGGTCGCATGGCCGAGTTCATGCAACGCCGTGCGGTGCCAGTTGATGGGTTCGAAATAGGCTTGCGGCGGCGGGACCTGAACATAGTCTTCGGCTGTTGCGTAGAATGCGCGATCTCCACCGATCCGAAATGGAATACCGCTAGCCTTGATCAGGGCGTCGACCGTCGGTTCGATGAGGCCAGCCGGCGGCGGGGGCGCAGCGGTCGCAATGCCATCTGCCAGTTCCTGGCACTGGTCGGCGTTGAAAAGGGTAAATCTTTTCAGGAATGGAATTGCCTGCGCGTCTTCGCCAGCCTCAGCGGCGCGTCGCTTTTCGTCATCGGGCACGAAACGATCGGCGAAGACAATAGTAGTGCCGCGCTCTCCCTTGCGAACGTGACCGCCAAGCGAGAGCGCCTGACGAAATGTCAGCCAAGTTTGACCGCTAAATCCGCGTCCGATTGCCGCTTGCCAAAGGAGGAGGATGTTAACGCCACTGTATTGCCGATTGGTCGACGCATTTTTCGGCATGGCCAGCGGCGCCTTCGCCGCGGCCGTACCCCAGGGCTGAACCCATGGGACGCGCCCCGCCTCAAGCTCGGCAATGATCTTGTCGGTGATTTCGTTATAGAGGTTCGCCCGGTCCTGGCCGGCGCGCTCGCAGTAGGGTTTGACATCGCGGGTCTCCGCGACGGGCACCGCGAGCCTCTCTCGCAGCTTGTAACCCGTCACGGAAAAACCCAGCCTGCACTCTTACTCTCGGCCCCTTGCGCCATCTCCTTCGGCCGCAGGCCCGACCAGGCGTGCGCCAGGGGCGCATCGCATCAACGGAAAATGGCACCCGGAGAGCGTGAGCATAGCGACCCGAAGGGGCACGCGGGTCCGAGTGCAGCGACGAGACCGGTTCAATAGCGGCACCCGGGAACGGGGCAGTGATAGCGATCGCCGCAGGCGAGCCCCTTTTCCGAGTGCCCCCGGCGAGGAGCACCAAAGCTCTAGCGCGAGGGATCGAAGCCGAAGGCCGTGCGCCGTTGAGGCGTGGAGAAGAAGGGAGTGTTCGAAAGAATGGAGCCTGCTGGTTATGGCTCTTACTTGCCCGGCTTACCGGTGTCGGAAACGACTGAGACTCCGAAAGGGGAACGGGACCAGAGCATGCCGGGAAACGTCTCGAAATCAGGCGCCGCAGCCCGGTGGAGAGCACAGAGTAAGGTGTGCATGGTGAAAGCTGTATTGCCTGAATCCCAGTTTCCAGTCGCCAAAGGGCTGGCAGTAGCGAACGCGGCTGACACGCTACGCCACGCGGGGCGGATCGCACCGGCCAGTGCGAACTGCCACCAGTCCGCGTGGGACGACCACCATCCGTGGGTCAAGGAGACGAATGGGACACCTAAACACGCCGCAACTCCCCGCACACGCAACTACGGGATCGCCTACAACAGGTTCTTTCGAGGACCTGCATGGCGACGGAGCCGTCATAGTACCCAAATGCCCGGCGTAATGGCCGGGACAGCTGCCGTGAGGCAGACGATCATGCGTATAAGGCCGGGCGACCGGACCGAAAGCGCCTCCGATCGGGGGAAGGACGATGCCGCGAATAACGGCATGTGCAGTATGCGTAGAAGAGATTCTTCGACGGAAAGGTTCTGCTGATGCAGGCCGTTACTATCCAGAGAAGAATTGAATCACTGCCGACTTTGTCGCGGTCGGGTAAGCGCGTAAATGGCCTTCACCGCCTGATGAGATGTCCGCATCTCTTCGAGTGGGCCTACGAAAAGGTCTCCCGCAACAAGGGAGCCCTGACGCCCGGTGTAGATGGCAAGACCTTCGACGGCATGTCGCTGGAGAAGCTCGCCGACATCGCCAGGCGCGTGGCAGATGGCACTTATCGCTTCCGGCCGGTCCGGCGGGTTTATATCCCGAAGGACAACGGCAAGACACGACCGCTGGGTATCCCCACGGTGGAAGATCGGCTCATTCAGGAGGCGGTCAGGATTCTACTCGAAGCGATCTATGAACCTGTGTTCCTCAATGAATCACATGGGTTCCGCCCGGGGCGATCCTGTCATACCGCACTCAAGCTCATCAAGAAGAGTTGGACGGGCTGCAAGTGGCTGGTCGAAGTGGATGTGCGTGGGTTCTTCGACAACATCGACCATGACATCCTGCTTGGGCTTCTAAGGAAGCGGATCGATGACAACAAGTTCATTGGTCTGATCGAAGGAATGCTCAAAGCAGGCTACATGGAAGATTGGGTCTACGGACGCACTTACAGTGGCACGCCGCAGGGCGGCGTTGTCTCGCCCTTGCTCGCCAACATCTATCTGCACGAGTTGGATCAGCACATGCAGATTATGAAGGCGGACTTCGACAAAGGCCGTGAGCGACGTCCATTCCCGCGCTACGTAGCGTTGGAACGGCGCGTCCTCAGTCTCCGCCGGAAGATTGAACGGCTCCGTGCCGAAGGCGCGGATCAGGCCGAGATCAACGCCGCATTCGCGGAGATCAAGGCCATTAATAGGGAGAGGCGGAAAGTGCCTTCCGTCGATCCGATGGACCCCAACTTCAAAAGGCTCCGCTACTGCCGCTACGCCGATGACTTCCTCATCGGCGTGATCGGGAGCAAGCGGGAAGCGTGTGAGATCATGGTCTGTGTCGAACGATTCCTGACGGAGACCTTGAAGCTCGCCGTGTCGCCCGAGAAAAGTGGGGTTCACGCCGCTTCAAAGGGAGTGACCTTCTTGAGCTATCGCGTCTCGACATACACATCCTACGGGGCTGGACGAAAATCCAGCCGCAAAGGACCGGCTGGACGGACATGGCGTGTGATGCGTCGGCCGACCACCGGCAATGTCAGCCTGCGGGTGCCGCGCAAGGAAGTCACCAAGTTCTGCAAGCAACACGGCTATGGCGATCTCGCCAAGAAGACCGGCAGTCCGCGCGAGCAGTTCCTGGTAACCAGCGACGTTGCAACCGTCCTCGCCTATAACTCAGAGTTCCGTGGGTTTGCGAACTACCATTCGTTTGCCGACGACATCAAGAGCGCCTTGGGATTGCTGGAGCTTGTCGTGTTCCGCAGTCTTGTGAATACGCTTGCGATGCGACATCGGACGACGAGAGCAAAAACCATGGCGCGGCTGTGGAAAGGCACGGACTACGAGGTTAGCTCCGTGGTCCGTGGTAAGCTTCGCAGCATCAAGCTGTGGAGACTGAAGCATCTCACCCGAGCCTACTGGACAAGTCCGACTATCGACAACGTCACGGCAGGTGCGTGGTGGGTCAAAAGCCCAAATGATCTGATCGATCGACTTAACGCTCGCAAATGCGAAGCGTGCGGCGATACGACAGGACCATTCGAGATGCATCATCTCCGCCGCCTAGGTGACCTGCGAAGCGGATCGCTGACGGTCTGGAAACGGTCCGGTTGGCGGCGCAAGACCATTGTCCTGTGCCCGTCATGCCGTGCGGCCGTCTCCGGTCGAGAGCATGCGCGTACGGAAAGCCGTGTGCATTGAAAAGTGCCCGCACGGTTTGGGGGGAGGCGTAGGGATATCCTCTTCGAGGTGTCCCGCGCCTACCCTACCGAGACGCTGCGCGGCTCGGTTCACGAGAGCCCGGTGCGGCCCTGGCCGCACGCGCCAAAACCTGAGCGAACGTGATGCAGGCAATGAGACGAGAACCGCCCGGAATTTTCACAGGAGTCTCACAATTATGGAAGAGAGGCCTGTGGGCGGAGCGAAAGCGAAGACCACTCGCGGACGCGGCGAAAGAGGCACCCGCAGGAGGGTCAGCATAGCGCCGACGCGTAGCGGCGGGACCTGGGACCGAGTGCAGTCGTGAGACCGGTGCACCCGAGCTGTGATAGCGACGCCGGCATGCAATGACGGCGGGCCCGAGGGCGAGTGCCTCCGGCGAGCGACTCAATGCGGATCACGTCTCGTTAGTATCAGTTTTGCTTTTGTGATAGCGTCTCACCGGTGCGCATGTCGATGCACGGCGTGGGCATGTTCACTGAGAGCAAATTCTTACAGAGGACGACATGGCCAAGAAAGCCAAGAAGGCAAAGAAGACCGCGAAGGCAGCCACCAAGAAGGTGGCAAAGAAGACTTCAAAGAAAAAGAAGTAGTCGTATCGGCTACTGATTTATTGCCGCCTCCGGGTCGCAACCCGGATGAAAAGCGAGACCTCCCAAAGGATATGAAGCGTCCTTTGCAGCCGTTCGGTATCGCGGCACGCTAAGATAAGGCCGGACCTTTGTGCAGGTGGCTGCTGCATAAAGGTCCGGTTTTTCGTTTCTGTCCCCGCGAAGAGCGAGACCTGCTCGTGCGCGAGGGATCGGAGCCGCATCGCCGAGATGCTGTGCGGTTCACGAGAGCCCGGTGCGGCGACAGACGCACGCGCAAAACGGATAAGGCGTCTAAAGTATCGGAAAACGGTTTCTTCAGTTTGTTCTCGCCCGCCCTGCCAGCTGGCCGGCTGGAAAATTCGGCCTTCGAAAAACCACGAGATCCCACGATCCGGAATCCCAGTCGTGTGTTAGCGATGGGGAACGTCCGCGGGACTAAACGATTCGTCTCAGCGTGGGAGAACCTTTCAATGCTGATGACAAAGCAGAGACGGCCTCCGATCCGCACCCTGCGCGGTTGGGCGATCAACGTTCTGAAGGAAGCCGGCGCCATCCGCGAGTGCGAGGAGCACGGCTGGATGCAGGACCGCGCCGATCCGCATGCCCGCGAGCGGTCCTTCGACATCGCCCGTCGAGACCTGCCGGAAGGCGTATCCCGTCAGACAGCGGAGGCCGCGGTTCGCGACGTGCTGGACTCGATCGGTGATACCTGCCCTGAATGCCCCTCCGATTAGAAGGATCGCCGCCATCCTCGGACGCCAGCCCGTCTCCGACTCAGCGGCCTAGCCGTTTCTCCACGCGCTTGCGCGTGTTGCCGACCTTCTTGACGGCCTTTTCACCGCTTGCGCCGACTTTCCTGTCTTCTTCGCCTCGTACCGCACCTCGTAGTCTTGTCCACCGGCCACCCGCGCCCGGTCCTGTTTTCGTCCGCGCGACGTCTTGCACTTCTTCGCTACCGCCATCGGTGCTTCCTGTTGTGACATCGAAGCAAACGCGACAAGGATTCGCAGGTTCCGGAACGATTCCAACTGTGCCAATTTGAATCGGCTGTAGCGTGGAGTTCTTCAGTGGCGTTTCAGCGTAAAAGGCCGGCGGCCTATCGGCGTCAAGGCGCTTTTCGCCGGGCCTGCCACCTCGAGCGATAAGGTGCCGTCCGTGCATTACGCTACACGCTCTGAAGGATTGGCCCTTGAATGAGCCGGACGTCGACCTTGCCCAAGCGTTTACAGCCGATGCTGGCGACGCTCACCGACGCGCCATTCGACGACCCCGGCTGGGCTTTCGAGAATAAGTACGATGGCTTCCGGATGATCGCGGAAATCCGGCAGGGCAAGGTTGCACTCTACAGCCGTAACGGCAAGATCATCAGCCGCAGCTAGATCGAGGTCGCCAAAGCGCTGGAGGGCGTGAAGGGCGACGCCGTGATCGACGGCGAGCTCGTCGCGATCGGAAAGGACGGCGTCTCGCATTTCCAGCTGCTGCAAAACGCGCTGCGCCATGAAGCGAAGCTCCTGTATTGCGCCTTTGATCTCATGTTTCAGAACGCAGTTGACTTGCGCAAACAGCCTCTTGTCGAACGCAAGAAGCGGCTGAAGGCGATCCTGCCGCGCGACAGGCTGATTGCCTTCAGCCGACACCGCAAAGCGAACGGCACGAAATTTTTCGCCGAGGCCGAGCGGAAGGGTCTGGAAGGCGTCATGGCGAAACGCGCCGACAGCGCGTATGCGTCCGGAAGCCGGACGGCGGACTGGCTGAAGATCAAGACAGCCAAGCGGCAGGAAGTGGTGATCGCGGGCTTCACAGCGCCCAAGCGCACCAGGCCGTTCTTCGGCGCCCTGGTCCTCGCGTGCGGGAAGACGACACATGGCGCTATATCGGACATGTCGGCACTGGCTTCAGCCACAAGGTCCTGGAAGACCTCCATGCCAAGCTCGTGAAGCTAACGACTCCTAAATCACCCTTCCCTGTCAAAGTGAAGGACGAGGCTGCCACGACCTGGGTCAAGCCCTCATTGGTTGCCGAGGTCAAATTTGCGGAGTGGACGAGTAAGGGCGAACTGCGCCAGCCCGTCTACCTTGGGCTCAGGTCCGACAAGCGGGCGAAGGAGGTCGTGCGCGAGCGAGAACGTCCGCGCAAGTAGAGCTTCCGTTCGGCGAAAGCCGGCAACAAGGATTGACGCACTCGCCTCCTCCGGTGTGAATTCCCTTCGCGGTGGCACTCAGTCGCCTCCAAGGTCGTGGATTTCCGGTCGCATGCCGTCAGGCGTGAGTTCGAGCGTCGCAAACGTGATCGGCAGCTTGAAACGCCGGGGTCCCGCGCTGCCGGGATTCAGATAGAGAACGCCACCGACCATGTCGATCTTCGACACGTGGGAATGCCCGGAGACGATGACGTCGATGCCGGCCCCGGGGTCGGTCTTCAGCGTCTTCAAGTCGTGCAGAACGTAGATCGACTTTCCCGCCAGGCGCACAAGGTTCGTGTCGGGGTAGTCGCGAGCCCACTCGCCACTGTCCACGTTTCCACGAATGGCCGTGACGGGCGCGATCCGGCGAAGCGCGTCGACGATCTCGGGACGCCCGATGTCGCCAGCATGAATGATGTGATCGACGCCCGTCAGGCCTCGTTCCGCCTCGGGTCTCAACAGGCCGTGCGTGTCCGAAATGATTCCAATCCTGAACATTATTTCCCGGCGCTCTCAACCGCGATTGCCAAAAGACGATCGAGAAACTCTGCCTGAGCGGACAGCATCTTGGTCCGCGCGAGCTCGATATCAAACCATTCCGCGCGGTCGACTTCGGGAAAACTCTGCCGTCGACCGCTTCGGGGTGGCCATTCGATATCGAAGGTATTGCTGGTCAGCGCTGCTGGGTCAAAATGGCCCTCGCCGGCGAATGCCATGATGCGCTTCCCTCCTCGCTGTCGGACTTCCCCCAGCGGCTGGAGTGGACCAATCGAAGCGCTCGGGCCGAGTTCTTCGGCACACTCGCGCCGCGCGACGTTCTCCGGGGCATCATTGGCATCGATTTCGCCCTTTGGGATGGACCAGGCGCCATCATCCTTCTTACGCCAGAACGGACCGCCGGGATGAACGAGCAGAACCTCGAGCCCGCGAGCGCCCTTGCGGTAGGCGAGGATGCCCGCGCTCAAGGTCGATCTCCTGGTAGTTTTTTTGCCGCTGCCATATCGCTCCTATTTTGCAGAGCAATCGAGAGCTGAGCAGGCGAGGAGCACTGCGGCGCGACGACTGGCTAATTGCACAGCAAGGATCGTTCGAAACAGGCCAGTAGCGCAGCGGCCCCCGGATACACCTTAACGCACCCGGCTTTCCTCAATCCGTCTTCCGTAAAGCCTCCGCAGAGCACGCCGATCGTGCGAACTCCCGCCTTGCCAGCCGCTTCCGCATCGTACGGCGTGTCACCGATCGCGACAGCGTGGGCGCCATCGATCTTGAGCTTCTTGAGAACGACATTGAAGATGTCGGGAGCCGGTTTTGTTCATCCACGTCGTCGGAAGAAGTTGTGAGGTCCACGAGATCGACGACGTGAGCGATGTCGAGATACTTATCGACTTCATCTTTCTTGGCCGAGGAAGCAATCGCGATCCGAACTCCAGCGTCGCGAACGCGTCGCAGCAGGCTCGGGACCGCCGAGAAGGGACGCACAAGCGGCAGATATTCCGATTTGAAACGCTTGCCACGCCACTGCTCCAGTTCCTTGCCGTGATCCCGTTGTTCGTCGACGGACAGAAAGACGGGAATGAGCTTGTCTCCGCCTTTACCGATCTGGCCTCGAACCTGTTCAAAGCTGACCTCGTGGCCAAACTTGAGCAAAGCTTCCTGCCATGCCAGCGCATGGAGATCCACCGAGTCGAGAAGCGTGCCGTCCAAATCGAAGATTGCGGCTTTTGGCAACTCACAGTCCTCCATGGTCGGAGCGAGTCAGTTTCGCATACCAGTTGGCATAGAGCGTGTTCTTCGCCATGCGACGGTTGAGATCCGGCGAGCCGTCGTCCTACCATACGGGATCTCGCTCGCCGGGCGCCTGCTTAACCTCGTCCACGGCCCTATGCGCCGTTGCTTGGGCCTCGCGGTCGGCGGCCTTCCCGGCGTCGCGCACCGCCCGTCGGGCCGCCATTAATCTGCCGACGAGATGGTCTCGCGTCACCTCGTCGAGATTGGGATTTGCCATCCGCCAGAGCCTGCCGCGGATGACGAAGTAGTGGCCGTCTGGCGTCACCGGATGCTTCACGGCACCTAAGCCGACTTCCGCTGCGGTTTGGCTGCCGGCTTCTTCGCCGCGGCATCTTTCGCCGGCTTCTTGCCTGCGATCGGCATCAGCATTTCCTTTTGTCCAACAGCCGCCTTGCGCGGCTTTTTGCCTGGTTTCTTTGGCGCCTCTGTCGCGGCCGCCCCCTCTCTTCCGATGCTCTTGCGCAGCGCGTCCATCAGGTCGACGACGTTCTCACCTCGAGGACGTGCTTTCGCGGTGATGGGTTTGCCAGCGCGCTTCTGGTTGATGAGATCGATGAGGGCGGTTTCGTACTGGTCTTCGAACTTGTCCGGCTCGAAATGGCCTGCCCTTTGATAGACGATGTGCCTGGCGAGATCGAGCATGTCCTTGGTCACTTTGACATCCTGAATCTCGTCGAAATACTCCTTTTCGGACCGGACTTCGTAGGGGTATCGCAGCAGCGTACCCATCAACCCCTTATTCAACGGATCGAGCGCGATGATGTGCTCGCGGTTCGTCAGAACGACGCGACCGATGGCGACCTTGTTCATCTCGCGGATAGTTTCGCGGATAACGGCGAAGGCGTCGTGACCCACCTTTCCATCCGGCACCAGGTAGTACGGACGGATCAGATACCTCGGATCAATCTCGCTGCGGTCGACGAATTCGTCGATCTCGATGGTCCGCGTCGATTCCAGCGCGACGTTTTCGAGCTCCTCCTTGGTCACCTCGATAAAGGTGTCGGTGTCGACCTTATAGCCCTTGACGATGTCCTCGTTGTCGACCTCCTCCCCGGTATCGGCGTCCACCTTGGCATATTTGATGCGGTGGCCGGTCTTTCGGTTGAGCTGGTTGAATGAGACCTTTTCCGATTCCGACGTGGCCGGATAGAGCGCAACCGGACAGGTGACGAGGGAAAGACGCAGGAACCCTTTCCAGTTGGCGCGGGGGGCCATCGCGGGGAACTCCATCTACTGATGCCGGATTCAAGACGATCCACCCGCCTTGGTTCCGACATCGCAGGCTCTCCCACAGGATGATTTTTTTCTCAGTGCAAGCTCTCGAGGACTCGACTTTTGTTCTGGTTATGTTCTAATTCGGAATGACCGATCGACCCGCGAGCTGGCGCATGCCGACCCCAAAACAGATGGACAAACTAGCCGCCGAAGCCGTCCGCCGGACGGCCGCATCTGCTACGGGTACAGATGCGCCCCTCCCGGCCGGATACTGGGAATCGGTTCTCAAAGACCCTCGCGCAGGCGCGACTCCCGGCCAGCTGCGGCTGAGACGCCTTTCAGAAATTCAGCGTCACGTACTCCGCATCTCTTGTCGCCGTTGCGAGCGAACCGTTGAAATCCAGACCGCCGATGCCGTCCGATTATATGGTGCCGACGCGGTGTGGAAGGACGTGGCGCAGCGACTGCTCGACGACACCTGCCAGCAGCGCACCGGCAGGCATGAAGAAGACGGGTGCTGGCCGGCGTTCGAGACGCCGTAGCCCGCTCTGGATTGCCGATCCTGATCTCTTTGCGCCCGGATGTCCGGATGGCCCCGAAGTATCACCCTACGCCCCTGTCGGGCGGCGACCGAAAAGCTCTGGCGAAGGAACTCGGCAAGGCGCGGGCAATGGCGAACATCCTGGCTACCCGATCGGCGGAGACGCGAGCCAAGGGGGAAGCGCTCATCCAGCAGGCCGACAAGCTGCTATGCGAGAGTTGGAACGAACGCATGTGGTCAGACGGAGAACCGATTGATCCGTCCCCGACCATCGACCAAGCGGTGACTGGTGGCTTCCCTTGGCTGGAGATCCAGTGCGCGCGCTGCAAGACGCCGAGCGACGTTGACCTCGCGGCGATGAAGCATCCGCCGACCACCTTCGTGCACGATCTCGCCAGCCGGCTGCGCTGCCGCAAATGCGCCAAGGCAGGCCGGCGTCCTTCCGCGACTCTGCTACAATTGGCGCGGCAGCCGCGCCACCCTCGGACCGAAACCTAACCAATGTGCTGGTGTGGACGGCTTCTCATCCCCACGGTTCTATGGCGCTCTCAGCGTCACAGCTAGATGAGAGGAAAGTCTGATGAATCTTCCTGTTCGCATCGGCATGGATACTTCTAAGTCGGTTTTCCAGCTTCACGGTGTCGACGAGAACGAGGTGGTGGTTGTCCGCCGCCAGTTCCGGCGAGCCGAGATGATCCGCTACTTCGAGCGGCTTCCACCGGTTCTCGTCGCCATCGAGTCTTGCGGCAGCTCACATCATTGGGCGCGCCTGCTGCAGTCGTTCGGTCACGAGGTGAAGCTGATCCCACCTCAGTACGTGAAGGCTTACGTGAAGCGCGGTAAGAACGACGCGGCCGACGCCGAGGCATTGTGCGAGGCGGTCACCCGGCCGAGCATGCGGTTTGTACCGGTGAAGTCAAAGGAACGGCAGGCGGCCTGCATGTTGATGACCGTGCGGGAACGCCTGGTCGGCGTGAAGTCGCAGCTCTCCAATGCTTTCAGGAGCTATGCAGCTGAGTTTGGCATCGTCGGTCCCGCCGGTCGGCAGAACGTCACGGCACTCATCAAGCGGGTGCTCGAGGATGACAGCTTGCCGGAAATGGCACGAGACCTCTTTCGCCTTCAGGCCGAAGAGTATGCCGCGGTCCAAGCTCGCCTGGCAAAGATTGAGGCCAAGCTGATGAAGTGGCACCGCGAGGATGACGTGAGCAGGCGTATTGCGACAATTCCCGGCGTCGGTCCGATTGGGTCTTCCATGCTAAGCATGAAGGCGCCTCCGCCAGAGACGTTCAGATCGGGCCGTGACTTTGCGGCTTGGCTCGGACTGACGCCCAAGGATCATTCAACTGGAGGCCGGCAAAGACATGGCGGCATCACAAAGGCCGGAGATTCGGCGCTCCGATCGACGTTAATCGTCGGTGCGACCGCGCTGCTGAGGCACATCCGAAAGGGTCGTCACAAGCCCACACCCTGGCTCGCTTCGCTGCTGGAGCGAAAGCCGCCGAAGTTGGTCGCGGTGGCATTGGCTAACAAGTTCGCCCGCAT
Organism: Bradyrhizobium ganzhouense; assembly: GCF_049949285.1. Taxonomy (NCBI): domain Bacteria; kingdom Pseudomonadati; phylum Pseudomonadota; class Alphaproteobacteria; order Hyphomicrobiales; family Nitrobacteraceae; genus Bradyrhizobium; species Bradyrhizobium ganzhouense. The sequence continues at coordinate 1,555,342 of NZ_CP181318.1, read as the reverse complement.
CGCTTGGCGCTTGATGATATCGGGCGGAGTGTACAACCGGCCGGTAGCCAACATGCCTATCTGATCTGAAATCGGCGCCGCGAGCGAGGTTGCTCAGCGGATAGCCCACGAACTTGCAGGACGCAGTAGATGGAAGGACCGATCGGTCGATACGCGCGAGCTTCACGTAGATTACACTGGCATCATCAATGTCGCCTATGTGCTTGGAGCGTGCGTAGCGAACACCATCTCGGCCAGCGGACTTTGTCCGCGCAAACAGGCCGGACATCTGATAGCAAGCGATCAGGTCAAAAGTCTGCTACCATCCTGACAAGTGGGGGGCCGTCCACATCTGCAATCTCTACTCGATCACGACCAACCAGGCCGCCATCAGCGCGCTGTTTCGCGTCGTGAACCGATACGTCGGCAATCTGGCGCCGATGCCAGGTGTTTTTCCCGACTATGAGGCACCGATCGTGCGCAATGGGACCGAAGGCCGCGAACTCGCTACGGCGCGGTGGGGTATGCCATCGTCATCAAAGGCATTGATGGATGCCACCAAAAAACGAGCCGAAAAGCTGCAGGCCAAGGGCAAGACCGTCGATTTCAAGGAACTGCTGCGGATGGAGCCGGACGGCGGCACGACGAACATCCGCAACGTGAATAGCAAGCACTGGAGGCGGTGGCTAGGAGCCGAAAACCGCTGCGTGGTGCCGTTCAACTCCTTCAGCGAGTTCAACAAGGCCGAGGGCGGTGATATCTGGTTCGCGCTCGACGAGACCCGTCCCCTCGCCTGCTTCGCCGGCATCTGGACCAACTGGACGTCTGTCCGAAAGGTCAAGGAAGGCGAGACGACCAACGACCTGTACGCATTCCTCACGACAGAGCCGAACGCCGAGGTCGGCGCCATCCACCCCAAGGCGATGCCGGTGATCCTTACGACGCCAGACGAAGTCGAGACCTGGATGACGGCCCCTCTGGACAAGGCCCTGAAGCTGCAGCGGCCGCTTGCCGACGGAGCGCTCCGGATCGTCGCACGCGGCGTCAAAGAAGACACGGCCGGGCTAGCGACGTGACCACCGAGGACGATGACGACCAGGTAGCTTCCCGGGACCTCCAGCGCAAGATCATCCACGTGCGAAGATCAAGAGGAGGTGAGCGGCCTCAACGCTTCGGCCGGGCATCTCCTACAACAAGTTTCTGGCAAAGTTCGCCTCCGACCATCGCAAGCCTAACGGACGAGCCACTTCGGATCGTCGCCCGCAGCGTCAGGAAGACCCGCCGGATACATGACGCAACGCGTGGCCTCGCTCGTCGGCCATCTTGGCCTTCTTGATCTACAGCTTCTTGGTCGCTCGCTCTGCCTGGCCATGAAATACAAGGTTTGTCACCACGGTGCTGGCTGAATCACCGGTATCGCCCCCAAAGCTGAAGCCCGGCCCTATTCTTCGAGTGGATAAGCAGAAGCGTCGCGGGCCCACTGACCGAGCGTGTTTGCACGAAGTTCTTCCCAGTCCCTGTAGACGTGCTGCAATTCGTCGACCATCAGGCCGAAGCTTCCTTCGTCCGGGGCGCCGAGTTGCCGGAAACGCAGCATCAACTGAACGGGCTTTTCGATCCAGAGCATCGCAAGCTGCATGGTCCCGCGCCGCGTACCATCCGGATCGACCATTCTCTTGGGATTGAGCGGAAGTACCTCTTGGATGAACAAGGCATCCAACGACCGCATGAAATGCCAATCGGTATTGTCCTTGGCACGTCCGAATCGAAGCTTCCGGCGCGGATTTGGGTGATACTGGAAGGTGCCGGTCGCATTCGAGATCAGTTGCGTCTGAACGAACTGTTCGAGGTCTTCGCGATTCCGGATACGCGGGATCCGTCTAAAGCGGGGAATGGTGCTCTCATTGATGTACATGGCGAACGTTTCATCGTCCGCGCAGTTGGCTAACCAGAAGCTCGACTGCGCAATGACCGTCGCGCCCGGAATGTCGAATGCCTTCCAGTCCTGCTTCACGCGGTAATCCGTCTTCTCCATTAACGCCATCGATGCGTCGGGATTTTCACTGAGCGCCAGCAACTCCTTCGGGAAAGGCATGCCGGCATAGCGTGAAACGAAGCCATCGAACGAGAGCGAAAGGATCCGAACATTGTTGATCTTAAGGTACATTCCCGCTTGGCTGGTCCGGAAAATCTGATTGTCCATTCCGCCCAGGGCGAAGCCTTTGGTGCGGTCGTCGGGATCGACGCTCAGGATCGCGACCCGGTCCTTGATCCCGATCCGCTGATCGATTCTGAATTTGGGTGCGAACTCCTCCTTGTGCAGCATGTTGTAGCCGAGCCAGAGTCCGACTCTCACCTTGTCGAGCCAGTCGAGCAGCCAATAGCAATGGGACACCGCAAGCGACTTGCCGGCCATCAGGGATTCGATCGCGTTCTTCGCTCGCGCTTCCAGCGTCTTTCCATATTTCTCGTTGCACGGCTTGCAGGCCGGGAAGTGGAACGTAGACGCCGGCCGGGCAACGTCGGCACCCGTTATCGGATCGCTTTCGATCTTGATGACGCGGTTCGGATCCCCGGTCGCGCGCAACATCCACATTGGTATGACATGCTCGCGCGATCGCGCGGCCTTGCCGACCGGGCAGCCGCAAAAGACACAGTTTGCCCATCCTGGATTGTTTGGCGCGCTACCCCGCCCGGAGTTTCGTGACATTCTTGGGAGGTACTCTCGTTTTCTTCGAATGACGAAGGAGCGCCGGCCGGCGATTCGCTCGCTGCGCAGCTAGGCGACCGCGGTGCTCCAGGACGTAGGCGCCATCACGAATATGAATACCACAGTTGGACAAAGGACCGTTCCGACCCGCACGCGCGCGATCGCGCCCTCGATATCGCCCGGGAGGGTCCGCCGCCCGAGGTCGCGGGGCAACCGCTATGCAATCACGGACATCCTCGATTGAATCGGTAACGCTCCCCGGGATCCACCGACGGCGATGGCTATCGTCGGTGAAGCTGCATTCTTTCCAGTTCGTGGCGTATGGACCGGAGCGATCCTATATTGGACACATGCGCTTCCGGCATATCCCCGCTACAGCGCCGTGCGTCGATGGAGCCTTCGTGAAGCCACCAGGCCTGATCCTTCCGAAACCCGGTCGCCGGCAGTCATCAACGATGACGTCGCGCGAAATCAGCGTTTTCGTGTCTCCCGAGGCATTGTTTCCAGGTATCGACGCATCCGAAGCGACGATGGAAGCGCTGTTGGCCTCGCTCAGCCGAGACGCCGTCTTGGTCGCGTGCGCCCGCCTGAACACTGTCGTAAGCGGACCGGTGACCCCGACACCAAGGTGCGGCAAGAACGCGCCATCGGCCTGATTTGCAGCAGCGAGGACCTGCAACGGATTAACGCGTTCGCCCAGACCCGCCCTCCCGGCGATCTTCCGATAGTCTTCTTTCGAGGCCAACTCCTCGAATTGATGCGTTGGGCGGTCCGGTGCTGCCCTGCGACTCCCGATGCCAAGGCGCTGGACGATCCGGCGGCGCGAAGCCAGTTGCTGAAGGCCGCGCTCATCGCGAGCACGTTGTGGAGCAAGCGGGTATTTGGTAGCCGGCTATCCGGGACGCTCCCCGTGGACGAAGCCCGGGAGCAGGCGCTCGGCCCGTTCCGCCGTGGGCTCGAAGAGTCGATGATCGCGCCGTACCTCGGCGCGACCCTCGGGCGCGGTTGGGCGATGTTCTCGAAGCATTTTCCCGAACACTATCCCACGTTTTCGGTCGACTTCTTTGAAGCGACCGGGCTTACGGTCGAACAATACTTTACCTGCGTGACCGGTCTCGCGCTGTACCTGCCCTTCGATTCACCGGACGGGTTGGTGTTCAACGCTCGCACGCTCGCTGACGCGACAGCCTATCGAGACGTGCTTTCCGCATATATGGCATCGGAATCCCAAACGCCCGAAGAGCTGGCAGTCACGCTCTGGGAGGGCTTCGCCGAACGCGGCAATCGGGATCTGCGCGAACGCCCGATCCTGTCTCTGGCCGATGGCCGCGCCGTGATCATCGATCCTGTGTTCTTCAGCGAGAAGATATCGGTCGGCCCCCTCTTCCATTTGCTTCCTAATGCGCCAGGCAAGGCCAACGAAATCTTCGGGGCGTTCGGGCTGGCCTTCGAAGACTACGCCAACGGCATCCTGCAGCGCATGTATCCCGACCGACCCGGCCTTGCCTCGCGCCTGCGGTGCGGCGTGACCGCACGCGACCGCGAAGGCCGCGACTTCGAAATCGACGCCGTGCTCAATTACATCCCCCAGACCGTGATCTTCGAGGAGAAGGCGGCATGGCTGAGAGACGAGGTGGTGCTCGGTGACGTCGACGTCTGGATCGAGCAGATACGCTCGCGCTACGGCATTGAGACCACACTGCCCAAGGGCAAGAAGAAAGAGCGACCAAAGGGGGTCGCACAACTCGCGCAGATCGTGCGCCGCGTTCTCGATGGTAATTGTGGGGTAGCGCAGCCGGAGTTCGCCGACGTCGCAGTGATCCATCCGGTCCTGCTCGTTCACGACACGCGCCTCAACGCGCCAGCCTACGGGACCTTTCTCGACGTGGAGTTTCGCAGCCTGCTCGGCGACGTACCGCAAGGCAAGCGCGTGATGCCGCTGGCGATCATGACAATTGCCGACCTCGAAAATCTCGAGTCGTCGGTCGTCGAATTCGGCATGCGTCAACTGCTTTCGGACTACGCGGAAGCACACCCTGATGGGCTGGTCGCGCTGCACAACTTCATGGTCTATGATGAACGCTATGCGGACAAGCTCAAGCCCAGCGCCCAACTCCTCGCGGATTCCGAACGCCTGATCCACCTCGCGCAGCGGGAGTTATTCCCGGATTCGCCAGATCTGGAGACATTAGAGCGCGCACCGAGCACATGAGTCTCGGCACAGCCATCACGCCGACCTGCGTTGCGGCTTGGCGGCCGGCTTCTTCGCCGCAGCCTGCTTCTTGCCGGCGATCTGCATCAGCATTTCCTTCTGACCGGCTGCCGCCTTCATTGACTATTCGCCTTCGGCCGCCTCCATCCGCGCTTCAAGTTCATCCAGGAAAGGAGAGCGCCCCCAATGCATCCTGCCGCGGCCCGTGTCGACGTAGCCCGAGTAGAGCATATGGATTTCGTCCCGAGCGCGGGTCAGGCCGACGTAGAAGAGCCGCCGGCTCTCGCGGCGGGCGGCGGGCAACTCATTGCGCCAGGGCAAACTCCCGAGATCGAGACCAACCATGATGACAACGTCGTATTCACACCCCTTTGCGGAGTGCAGCGTCAACAAGTTCAGATGCAGCGGAGACCCATCGCGCCCGCCAAGGCTTGCAAGGTCGAGATCCGCGAGCGGTCCCCCGACCGCCAGCGCCGCCGACATGCGATCCACCTGCTCACGCTGATCAGCGAGACCCGGCTCAGCTGTCATTAGCGCATCAAGCATTCCCGCTCGCACCGCCGACACGAAATCCCGGGCGATTCCCTCCTCGACGCGAAGCAACCATAGAAGCTGCGTCAGGCGCCGGGATTCATCTCGGGCCTGCACTTCTGAGATCCGAGTGCGACGAAATCCGAGCCAGCGATCAAGCAGGCCACGCAATTGCGGCCGAGCCTCGCGCCAGCCACCGGCGCACCACGCTGCGCAATCCTCGAGCCAACTCGTAAGCGCGACTTTGCGATAAGGTGCCGCGGTATCGACGCGAACGAAATCGATGCCTGCGGCAGCAACGGCTTCCGCCACGACGTCGCCCGCTCGGTAGTCGCGATAGAGAATGGCGATGTCACCGAGCGCGCGTCCGGGCTTGGCCGCGAGAGCTGCTGGAATGATTTCGGCGACCGCATGCGCGGCCTGGCCTTCAAGGCCATCGGCGCACTGAACGAATTCGATGACCGCCTGCCGTTCCGGGTCGTTCGACCGATACCCGCGGGCCTCGCCAAGGGCCATTTCGGACGCGCTGACGATGCGCGACGCCGAACGATAGTTGAGCTGAAGCTGAACCCGCTCGACATCATCCCGCTCGGCCAGCTCTTGGAGCAGTGCTCCGTCGGCGCCGGTGAAGCCGTAGATCGACTGGTCGGAGTCTCCCACCGCAAAGAGCCGAATGCCGCCATCAAAGGCCACACGCTTGACGATGCGATGCAACGCCACGCCGAGGTCCTGATATTCATCGACCGCGAGGACCGGAAATTTCGCCTGCAACAGGGGCAGCACCCAGTCATGCTCTGACACCAGCCGCTGACCGAACACCACAAGGTCATCGAAATCGACAAGGCCCCGCCGTCGCAGCTCGGCCTCATATCCCTCCGCCCAAGCGGCAAGCTCCGCTTCGCTCGTCCAAGCGATCGACGTCCTGTCGAGCACCGACCGTCGATGCCGCCCCAGGTCCATGGGCTTGTTGGGATGGCCAACGCCGAACAGTCGATCGCCGATGCGCTTCATCGCCTGGTCGCTCTGCCGCTGTGTGGCCACGGCGAGCGGGAACGGCACCGGAAGATCGGCAAGCCGTCCATAGGGCATGAGGAGATGCCTCAGGCAGAAACCATGGACCGTACCAACAAAGAGATTAGGCGCCTCGCGCAGGCCCAATCGCTCGAGCCGGCGTGTCAGCTCGCGCGCGCATTCCTGGCTGTAGGTGATGCATGCCGCACCGCGCGGCGCGCGGACGTCCTCCGCCATGATCCGCGCGAGCTTGAGAACCAGCGTCTTGGTCTTGCCGCTACCGGGCCCCGCGAGAACGACACAGTTTCCCGTCGAGTCATAGGCCGCCTGCTGACCCGGGTTGCCGGCCAGATCGCCCGCTTCGGCAAGATAGGCAGCGCTGACGCTACGTAACGGCATCGCGGATATGCTCCAGCGCCTGCCGGATGTAATCCGGGCACGCATCCTCATCGACGTGCGGCGCCAGCGCCTGCGCGAACCGCCCTTTGCCAATCCGCTCAATGATCTTGATCAGTTGCTCCTCGTCGAGACTGTCGGTGTCGTCGACCCATCCCTGGATCAGGTCGCGTGTCGCTTGGCCCATCGAAAGTTCCTGTTCGATGACCTCCTGCATCGCCTCAGCGAGGCCGCCGGCGAACAGCTCCGGCTCGAGCGTGTTGCTGTTCACGAAATACCCGAACGCCTCCGCACGCGCGATCACGGCGTCGGCATCCAGAGGCGTATAGTTCACGCCGTCTTCGACCAACCGCAGGACATTGATCAAGCGACGTCGGACCAGTGGAGGTTTCGTTCCGTTCGGGTCGCGATCGGTTAAAATGACGTGCGGAATGTTGAGGCCCTCGGGACCCAGTAGCTTGACGTAGGGCGTGAAGTTCGTGCCGCTGACCGAGCATACTGTAATGCCCAGCATGTCGAGCGGAATGTCCAGCGCCTCGGCGAAGGCAGGCACGAGAAACCGCTCCGCGTCGCCCTCGACCAGGATGACCCCGCGAGCGAAGAAGATCTCGCCACGGCTTACGTCGATGTAGCGCTGGAGGTCCGCCTCGTCGCGCTCGTCGAGCGGCGCCTTGGCCGTCGAAACGGCGATCGTCGCATTTGTCGCCGCGTCTTGACGAAGCAGCACGACCGACCGGATCGGGGTGACGCTCGCGATATGCGGCGAATGCGTGGTCAGGATGGTTGTGAGTGGCGGCGTCTGCTCCTCGTCATCCCCGCCGCTGCCGAGGAAATAGCGGTAAACCAGACGTTGGACGTGCGGGTGAAGGTGCGCTTCCGGCTCCTCGACGACAAAGAAAGTGTGGTCGCGCTCGCCATCCGTCACGAGCCGATCGAGTTCCAGGCTCTTGAGCGCCAGGAAGATCAGGTTGGCGGTCCCAAGGCTGGCATCGGAAATGCCGCGCGCACCATTGTCGATCAGGAGACGCAGGCTGCGCAGCAGCGCATCAACCCGGGTCGGCGCGAGGCCGAGCGTCAACGGCACCGCATGTTGCTCGCCGGCGATCGCGATCAACCGCTGGCCGATCCGCTCGGCGGTTGCGACCACTTCATCATGGCTGACCAACTCGGCCTGCGCCTCGTTGACCTGCTCCTGGATTTCGGCCCGCGCGTCTTCATCGAGAGAGGTCGCCAGTTCCTCGATCAAAGGCCTTAGCGGCGAATTGCGCCAACTCGACAGATCCTTCTCGGCATCGCGCAACGCGACCTGCACGTCGAGCGGAAGCATCCGTCGCAGCGACGGCCCGATGGACATCTCCGGATCGTTGCCGCCAAAGACGATGTACTCATAGTCGGCAAGGCTCTCCGGATCCCGCCCGAGATTGGCCTTCGGTTGGAAACGGTAGGTGAGACGCGCAACCATCGGCGGCCCCGGATCGACCACGCAGTCGTTGAGGTGCGCCATCAACCGCGGATCGCCCGTGAAGCCGGTCAGCTCGACCGCGACCTCGATCGTTTCGCCGAGCTTGTCTTCTCCCAAGCCATCCCAGAAATGCTCAAGCCCGAGCTGCCGATCACGTTCAGAAAGACCAGGGTCGAGGATCAGTTGCAGCGCACGGACGAAGTTGCTCTTGCCAACCTTGTTCTCACCGACGATGACGATGCTTTCGCCAGTCTCGACGTCGATCTCCGAGAAATTCGCGAAGTTGCTGATTTTTACCCGCGAAATACGCACATTTCTCTCCCCCGCTTTTCTTTTCTATTACGCCGCGCGATTGGCCCGCGCAGCGATGTCGGCGCATCGCGCCATCATCGCCTCGAAAGATTCGGCATCGTCCAAGAGCAATCCGTCATCGACCATGCGGCGGTAGTCTTCTCGCAGCGCCTTGGAGGCATCGCCGCCGGGCACGAGGTGCAAACCGCCATTCACGGCGGCCACGTAGTCGATCGGACTGCGATCGGCCGCCTTCTCGGCGAAGAACATCCCCTTGTGGCGCGCGACTGCGCCCGCCAGGTCGCGATCCGCGAAAGCCGCTTCCGCAAGGCCGGCCTCATCCAGCCGCACGACATCATGCCAGTGTCGTGCGAAGCGATCGCCGCGGAGTCGCTCCTGCAGGCAGAAGACGTGGATCGCCGTCGCCTTTTCCCAGAAGGTTCGCTCGGCGTGCATGACGCGTGGTCGTGCCGTCGGAAACGTCACGCCTTCGATCAGACCGGATGCGTCGCAGGCGATGTCCCGCAGACTTGCCGGCTCGCCCGTCGATCGCGCGCCGAACTCGAGCATCACGCTCGGCGTCACGTAGCCGGAGCCCGCTGCGATCGGTTCATAGTCGATGAACAGCTTCTCGTCCTCGACGCGGATGGCAGCAGCCAACGCCTGCGCGGCCAGCACGTCCGCGATCACCGGCTGGGCGTTCCCCGCCACCCACTCCGGCAAGCGCTTGCGCACCTCGCTCGACCAGCGCTTCTCCTCGCTCCGCGTTTTTGGCAACGCCTCGCCGTTGCCGTCTACCAGATCGGGCGCGATCGCCCGGATGTCGTAGGTCAGGTCGACGTCCTCGGAAAACCGCCGAATGACCCCATAGGCCTTCGACAGTGACGTGCCGCCCTTGAACACCAAGTGCTCGCCGAGCGCCGATCCGTAGAGCGTGGCGAGCGCCCATACCACCCACACATCCTTCTCAAGAAGGTGCGCTGGCCGCCCCAACCGATCTGCCGCGACGCTCAGCGCCTCGCGGCGGTCGGCGACCGGAAGGTGGAGAAAGGCGTCAGCCATGCGCCGCCTTTCCCACGCTGCGCGCGAGCCAGGTCGGAAGCTGCGGCGCCGCCGCCACCAGTTCGCTAAAGGTCGACGGAGGGAGCTTCCGCTTCAATGTCTTCAAGGCGGCTTCCGCCTTTTCCGGCCCAAGCCAGGCCAGCGCTCGCACCGCCTCGCCCGCCGGCTTGTGAGCCAGGGCGAGCTGCCAGCGAGGAGCGTGACGAAGTTCGACGACCTGCTTGCCGAGATTCATCGTCCGGCTGCGGCCGGAGGTCAGATAGACCGACCGAACCGGCACCTGGGTCGTAAGGCCGAGCGTGTTGGCCGCCGCCGCCCCGCTCGGTACGATGATCTCGCCGCGCTGGCTGGCGAGCGCCGCGACCACCAGCTGGACGGAAGGAGCCCTCGTGCCGAACCGCCTCGTGATGGGGCGAAGATAGACGCCGCGACCGGCCCGGATCAGTTGGCCCCGCTCGGTCAGACGCGACAAGGCCTGATCTATCGCGGCACGATTACCAAGGTGGAGCAAGCCTTTAGCTGTCACAGGCGCACCTTCCGGCAACCCCTCGGCATGCGCAAGAATCTGTTCGGTTAGCCGCTGCATGGCGCTCTCCTGTCAGAAACATAAACGGTTTTCTGACACTATTCAAGGCGATGAGGACCGAGGTTTCCACAAGGAAGGCCAGCCCGCTTGCGATGAGACACTTGAGACACTAAGGTCCGTTTGTCTCACCGGAGATGATTCGTTTGGCCGATGTACTGACCTTCCCCCAGCGCGCGCGCACACTCTTCTCGGAGAAGCTCGGCTATGGGCGCCGCTGGAAGACGGCCGCCGCCGACCAACTCGGCATCGGCCGCGCCACCCTTTATCGCTATCTCGAGGACCCGGCGGGCGTGGCGCCGGATGTTCTCGCCAAACTTGCGCAGCTCGAAGGCCCCCAGGCGCCCGTCCACGGCGTTCGCGAGATGGTCACTCTGATCGCCAGCGCCATCGTCCAAATCCAGGCCAGTCTCGACGCCGAAGGGTGGCTGAAGGCGCCCTATCCACCATCTGTCCGGCGCGTGTTCGACTTGGGCGCCGCGCGCAACCTCGCCGATGGCGACGACGTCTGGCCGACAGATCTTCACGGGCTCATGCGTCGTGCCCAAGAGCCTCTTTTCCGGTGGCTTCCGGACGTCAGCTGGGATGTGGGCGGCGACTACCTCGCCGTGCGGCTCGTCGAGTCCGGCGAGGCCAGCACTGCGTGCCGTGCCTTGGCGCTGCCTGGAGGGGATCCCGAATCCGAGATCGAAGAGAACCTCGGCTACGAGATGCTGGTGGGCCTCTGCCGCGATCGTGTCGATGGCGAAGCGCTCTACCGGACCTGGCGGAAAACGATCATCGAAAACGTGGTCATGACGAGTTGGTCTACAGCCATCCTCATGGACCCTCTGCTCGCCACCCTCGAACGATCGGACGAAATCGTCGAGGCCTTCTACGACCGGATTCCCGAAAGCTTCGCGATCAACGGAGAACTGCCAATCTGCACGGTCAGCAAGACGATCCTGCGCCGCGACGGTCGCGCCTTCCACACCGAATGTCGCCAGCCTGAAGCCATCCGCAAAGCCCGCGAAGGCGTGCGCGCAACGCTCAAGTACCGCCCTGGAATGCTTTATTTAAAGCGCGCCTTCCGGACCTTCTGGGCTCTTCCGGGCCTGGCGGAACTCGAACTCAAACGCGGGCTCGACTCCCTGGGGTGGACATCGAAACTGTGGCCGAGCCTGGATCGGGTCGACCTTGTGGCAATAGCCCCGGACGGCAGCCGACGGCTAGCCATCGATGTTAAGGACTATATCTCGCCCGCTCGCCTCGCCAGCCGCTTCAACGGCTTCAAGACCTTCGAGGCCGACCACCACTGCTATCTGATCATCCCCGACTACATCATCGAGACGGATCCTCGCTTTGAGGCTCGTTTTGAGGCTCTGCGCGCGGCCAACGGCCGTCCGGCCGTCGCGATCGCCACCGTATCCGATCTCCTCGAAGAGCTGACACCATGAGGACGGATCGCGCCTTCTTGGAGGTCTACCGCAAAGCATTACGCAGCGCCGATCCCGCGGCGCGCGATCTCCCCGCGGCGGAGGACCGCACACTCGCGCTCACCGAGCTATGTCTTCATTTCCTGGCGCGCCACTGTCCCGACGAGGACGTATCGGCCCTTCCCTATCTGTTGCTTGGTTATGCGAAAGTCATGGCAGCCGGCGCCGATCCGGCCTTCCTGCGCGATCTGACCAGCCTGCGACACCTGGCCGGCCGCTACATGTCGGCCTCGGCCTGGCTCGACGCCTGCCGTCGACACGGCCTCACGCCGGAAACGATGCGCTGCTACGCTATCAACGGCCGCATCCCCACCCTGCGGCGCAGCGCGCCCGAAGGCGTGCTCGCCGTCCTGACCGGTCATCTGCAAACCCCCGCGCCCTGGATCGCCCGTGTCCTGCAGTTGGCCAGCGCAGGCAACGCGCTGGTCCGCACCAATCGCGGTGAGACGCTGCTCGCCTACCAAATCCCCGTAGCCGATCCGGATGCGGCGGCCGCAGCCAAGCATGCCATCCCGCGCCGGCACCGCCATGCGCCAATCACATTGACCCTGGCGCAGCTGCGGGCCACCGCCGAAAGGGTCGACGCGCGGGAAGTTCAATCGGACTGGCCCTCGACCCTCCCGCCGCTTCGGCTGCGCGAGCGTCTCAACAAACTCCAGCTCGAAGGCCTTAAGGAAGGTTTCTTCGACGGCGAAACCCTGACCTTGGACGGCGCCGTGCATGTCCTCGGCATGCTGTCCTCCGGCAAATCTACCCTGGTTTGGCTTGTCGTGCTGGCCCTGACTCTCGGCGGTGAGGGCAAGCGCATCGGCATCCTCGTCACCGACACCATCCAGGGAGCGACACTGATCGCCCGCCTGCGGATGCACGGCGTCAGCGCCACGGTGCTCTCAAGCTTCTACAATCGCGATCGCCACCTGAACTCCATTCACTGGCAGCAGGGCTTGTCATCCTCGGGTTGGTCGGTGTCGGCTGTCGGAGACGTCGCCGAAAACTTCAGCGTCGCCTGCCCGCTTGACGGCTTTCAGCGCGATCCGATCGTCGTCCGCGGAGCGGGCCAGCGGCCCGCTTTCCCCACCTTCAAGGAGAAGCCCTGCCACAGGATCTATCAGCGTCGCCGCGACGCGGAGCTCGCCGAGGAAGACGCGGTTGACGACGACGATGGCGTCGGCGCCCAGCGGTCATGTCCGTTATGGACGCGGTGCCCGGCTCAGGAGCAGCAGCGTAGCGCCGTCACCGCCCAGGTTATCGCCCTTACGCCCCAGGCCTTCGTCCACATGACGCCGGACAAATGGACATCGGCGCAGCATCTGACCTTGCCGGAACTGTTTCAGCACACCCTGGACTTGATGATCGTCGATGAGGTCGACTCCGTCCAAAAAACCCTCGACGATATCTTCGCGCCACGCTCACCGATCATGGGTGACGAGCGCGACGTCTATGCACCGGCAATCGGCACCAAGTCGTCCGAGGCGTTGCGCGAGCGCAGCGGAGTCCAGTTTCGCCGTCAGGTGAACGCTCGCTGGCAGGCCAACTTCCACACATTCTATCGCCTGATCGGAACGCTCTACGCTCTTCTTCAGAACGAGCAGGCCTATCTCGCTGACTTCTACCGCAACACGCCCTTCACCGCCGGCGGCATCCTCTATGAAATCTGGCGAAGGCGGCAGGATGTGCAGGGCCTCACCCGCCCCGGTCGCAGCTTCGACGATCCGGATTTCGAGGAAGACTTCCTCGAGGTCATCAAGGTCGCCGGAAGCATCTCGCGCTTTTCGCAAGGGTCGGCCGTCAGCCGTGACGAGGCCGAGGAACAAGCCGACGAGGCGCGACAACCCTTCCGCAATCCCGCCTTCCAGTCAGCCAGCGATGCCCTTCAGGCCATCGCCCGCGATATGGTGGTCAGCGACTATTATGAGAATCTGACCGAACGGGTCCGCGATCTCCTGGACGGTCCACTATCGGCGTTCAACGCCACCAGCGCCACGACAAGCAAGGCGGCGATGAGCCCCCACGGCAATGCGCTCGCGCTGTTGCTTGCGATCGTCACCGACCTCGTCCTGTCCCATTATTACTGGCTGGTGAAGACCCAACCGGCCGTGGCCACTGACCTCGGGATCGACGACGCCCAGTTGCTGAGCCAGGCCGGCAATCTCATCCGCCACTACCGCACGCTGCTCCCGTCGAACCCGGCCGGAGCGGTGTTCGGGTTGCTGTATGACGAGCCAAGCGAGGATCGGCGCGACACGATGGGCGGCAAGCTAACCCTCATCAATCACCTCGGGGTCGGCCGCCACCTGCTCACCCACCTGCACGACCTGCTCGCCAGCGAAGGTCAGGCCGGTCCCCATGTGCTGATGCTCAGCGGCACGAGCTGGGCCGGCGGCGCCCAACGTCAGTTCAATCCCAAGACAGGGAAGCCCATGGACTGCGCATCGCCGAGCTTCGACGTGCAAGTCCCGGCCCAAGGCGTACTGCTGCAGCCCCAGGCCGAGCTCGATGCAATCGGACGCTCTGTGTTCGAGCTGGTGCCCTTGCGCAACGAGGAGGGAAAGCAGGTTCGAATTTCAGGCCTGCGGGAAGCAGACCGCCGCAGGGCCTTGAGCGGCGTCGCCGCGCGCCTGTCCGCCCGCCGCGATAACCTTAACCTGATCGAGGAGAACTGGCTGCGCATGGCCCGTGAATGGGGCGACGAGCATCTGCGCGGGCGACGCCGCGCCCTTCTCGTCACCAACTCCTACACGGATGCGGCAATCGTCGCCGACATGCTGCTCGAGAGCCTCGAGACCCACGGCTTGGCCGACTGGCGGGTGTTCTGCCTGACACGGGACCAAGCCGATGACGCCGGCGCGCCGGACGATCATCGCCTGCGACGCGCCAGGCCGCTTCCCCGCTCCCTCATCGAACGCTTCGGCGAGGAACCGGAAAAATCGATCCTAGTGGCGCCGATGCAAGTGGTCGCCCGCGGCCACAATATCCTCAATCGCGAAAGTCGCGCAGCGATCGCCTCGATCTATTTCCTGCACCGACCCCACCCACGGCCGGACGACCTGGCCGCGGTGATCGGCCGGCTGAACCGCTTCGGCGTCGAGCGCTTCGACCGCGGAATGGGCACAGATCCCGGCCAGCCTGACGAGCGCCTGTCCCAGCGCGCCCGCCGCATGCGTTACGCGGCCACCAACATCGTGCGCTACAGCCTCTATGCTCGCGGCGGCTACAGCGGCCTCTCGACCGAATACAAGGCCCAGTTCGCGTGGGACATGCTGACCCCGCTTTGGCAGACCATCGGCCGTGGCATTCGCAACGGCTGCCCCGTGCACATCGGCTTTGTCGACCGGCAGTTCGCGCCTCTCTCCTTCGACGGCGCAACTGACACGCCAGACAGCAGCGCCCTCGTCCAGGCATTGCGCCAGCTCGACATCGCCATGGCGTCGTCCGATCCCACCGCCAGAACACTCGCGAAATTGCTCTACCAGCCGTTCCGCGATGCGCTCTCCAAGACCAAGGGCCTCGCCTATGGCTAACGTCAATTCGCTCGACCTGAATGTCTGGGAAGCCGGCTTCACCGCCCAGGATAATCTGGTCCTGACGCGCTACCGTTTGTCACCAGACGCGCAAGAAACCTTGCAGGCATGGTCGCGCGAGAAATCCAAGCGCCCGAATGACGCTCCGTCGACCCTGCGCCTTGATGGGCTCTCCGAGATCCTGGCCTGGTTCGTTCCCGAGATCGCCTTCATGCGGCGCCACCAGTTGGACGCCGAAACCCAGAGTCGGCCTCTCTCCTTCTTCATCACAGGCGATGTCGCCACCGACGAAGACCTGCGTCGGCGCGTCCAGGCGGCGATCGGCCTATGGCTGACCCTGATCTACCCCGATAAGCCAGCGCCGACGCGCGCGGCGATTGCCGCGACCGCGATGGACACGGCCAGTTGGACCAAACTGCAAGTGAATGGCGCGCTGCAGACTCAGAAGGGCGCCTGCCCGAGTCCGGCGGACAATATTCTGTTCGATGCGATCGCCGCCCACGCGCTGGGCGCGTTGGCAGGTCAAGACCTGCGCTTCCGGAGCGGCGCGCAACGCGTGCTCGTGGCCAAGGCCGCACAAAGCGATGCCTTCACGGGAGTAGAGCTGGTCGCCTTCCCGCCGCGTCAGACCAAGCGGGGCCTTTGGAGCGAGGTTATCACTCTCTATACGCCGACTTATCCCGAGCGCCCGCAGCTGCACCTCCTCGCCCGGCCTTCCATCCGCAATTGGGGCGCAGTTGACGGATGGACGGGCCGCAATGACCCCAATCGCGCGCTTGACGTCTTCATGCCGGCGATGGAGTCCGCCTCTGCCGACGTCTATCGCCACACTTCGTTTGACTTCCGCGCCAGAAGCGGCCCGGCGCCGTCCAAGGGCGAACATGGACCCACGATCGGCTATTGGCCGCACAAGGACGATCAGAAGGTCTTCGACCTCGTTCGTCGCCTGACCGGCCGTGCCGCCCTCGCTCCGGCCGAGCTGGCCCAGCCGGTGGTCGATGAGGACGGGCTTTGGGTGCTGCCGCGCCTCGGAACCGTGCATGGCGATGACTGGCTGCCCGGCGGCACCGGCATTTCCTGGCCCGACCGCCATGACATTGGTAACTCTCTGAATCAGGCCCTCGCCAAAGCCGGCTTCAAAGCAGTCGAGCCGATGACCCGCGCCCGCCAGGTCATGCCGTTGGACAAGCCGTTCAACAGCAAGGCGGACGACGAGACCTTCGCCGCTCGCCGGCGTGCCGTCCGCATGGCCTTGACAGCGATGGGCGCACCGAGCCCCGAGATCGACCTGTTCATCTTCCAGCGTCGCGACGACGCGCCCGAGCGGATCACCCGCGCGCTCCTTGACGAACTCGGCCCGCCGCAGGCCCAGGAGGACGGGGTGCTGTCGTGGTGCTGTGGCCTCACCATCCGGTTGCATCCCGTCAACGCCGGTGTGTTGGCCGAGGAGATTTCGTGGGCCGAGGCGACGACGGAGGAAGCAAAAACCCTCAACCCTGCCCAGCTGCGCAGCATCCGCGAGATGAACCGCTCACAGGCTTTCGACGACGCACAAAAAACCATGGTCGCCTACGTGGCCGGGGTCCGCGCCCAAACCATCGGCATCGGCTGGGCGATCCTGGAAATGCCCGAGGCGTTGCAAGGACGCACGGGCGATCCGTTCCAGCTTGCGCGACGAGCGCTTGCGCAGGCCGATCTCCTTCCCCAAGTCGTGCTCACTTCAGTCGAGGCGCTGTCCGAGAGCGTGATGAAGGCCAAATATGGATCGGCTTTCAGCGACTGCCTCCGCATGCTCGGTGTCCTGCCGGTGGAAGACCTGCCGCAGGACCTCCAGCCGGCCGCACTCACAATCATCCAGAGGAACGCCGACCTCGTGGCGGGCCAGCAGCGCAAAGGCCACGCCTTTCCGCTTGCCGCCCGTACCAAAGAAGGGCGACTGGAGTGCGCGCTTCCGGACGAGACCGGAACGCCGCAATGGGCGCCCTATGCAGTCACTTACCTACGGATCCTGAAGGGCGATTACGGCAAATTCGGTCGAGGCCGCCAGGAGGAGAACCTCGCCAAGTTCGAGACCTTCTTCACCATGGCGATGGAGGACATCAACCGGGTCGGCCCGGCGTTGGTGATTTGCGAGGGGGAAACCCTTACCCACAGGCTGTCGGCATTGGCGAATGGAAGGTTGGTCTTCGATCACCTGACGATTGCCAACAGAACGCTGACGCCCAATGACCTGCCCAATCTGCGGATCGTTCGCACCAGCCCCGATCCCAAGCGGCAACCCTATTATCACCACGACACGGAAACCAGTTGGCCGAGCGGCCTCTTCGTCTGGGGCGCGGCGACACGCACCTTCTACGGCTTGAAACAGAAGCCGGTTACGGTCTCCAATGCCCAGCATTACGCTGCCCGCATCTCGCGACACGCCGAAATTGAAGAAGGCGTGCGCCGGCCAAAGGAGAGCCTGGGCCGGGTCAGCTCACAGATGGACGAGATCTGCGTCGCCTTTCGCCAGGATGGAGACGATCCCCTGACCCTTGCGACCCTGGTCCACCGGCTGCGTGGTGCACATGCCCAATATGACACCGACACCGCGCGTCCTTTCCCCCTGCATGAGCTTCGCAAGCTCGGCGGCGGCGTAACCCTCTAGTCCAGGTCTTCCTCAGTTTGCGGGTTCGACCCACCGAACCCGTCCGAGGCTCATATAGACCAAGGCGCCGCGCGGCGCGCCGGTTGCCTCTAGATAAAGCCGAAGCTGGTCTACATGGTCGGCCAGTTGCTGCGTGCCCGGCGAGATGTCGCTCTTCCAGTCCACGACCACCTCGAACGCGCCATCCTCTGCGCGAACCGCAGCGTCCACCCGGCCCGCCATCGGCTGGGCTTCGCTCGCTGGCCCGATCACAGCATAGATCGGCAACTCCGCACGCAGCCGCGGCCGCAAACCGGCAACATCGGGTAAGGCGAGCGTGCGAAGCGCAGTCTGGGCAAGTTCCGCAACATCCGCGAGGCTCTCATCAGTCTCGCCCGGAGCGAGGAGCTGGGCGGCCAGCTCGCGCGCCCGCCCGGCGAGCGCGCCAGCCTCTTCAACCAAATCCTCCTCCAGGATTTCCTCCATCAGCTTGTGCAGCACCAAGCCCCGCAAGCGCCCGCCAGTGGCGATCCATGTCTCCTCCTGGTCGATGGAGTCCGAAACGACTTCTACCCTCTGGGCTCGGTCGGCATCGTGGTCGCTGGGCCGCAACCAGGTAATGGGCGGACTCGCCGCAGCGATGCGGTTCGCCTCCTCTGCGAAGGTCGCAGCGTCCTGGCCATTGGCAGGCGGATCGCCCGCGGCTGTCGGGCCCCCCTCAAAAGCGTCCAGATTGATCTCCGGCAGGCCGGCAGCGCCAAGGTCAAGCACGCGCCCCCAGGAGCGTGCATTTGCATCCGGATGATGAGGTAAGATCAAGAAGTCCCGGGCGCGCGTGCACGCCACATACCAAAGCCGCACCCTTTCACGTTGCTGACTCTCTGCATCCTGGCGGACCGTCTCGGCAAGCTCTGGCGCCGCGATGTCACCTACCAGCCAATGGAGCGTGCCGCGATCGGGATGGCGGACAAATCGGTCAGGCGAGCGCGGTTGCACCACGCCGTTGATGGGGATCACAATGGGCCATTCGAGCCCCTTGGCGCTGTGCATGGTGACGATCGAGACAGCATCGCCATCGACATCGCCCCAACCCTCGGACGCCTCGCGGTTATCACGCCAGTCGGCGTGGAGATCCGCAGCAAGCCGGCGAAGTCCACGGACCCCGTAGCGAGCCGCGCGCTCCAGGATGACGTCGATATTGGCCGTGGCCGCTGCCGCGTGACGCGGATCATCGCGCAGGGAGATTGCGACGCGTACGCTGAGCCGCTCGATCGCCTCGCCGAGCAGCTGTGCCGGGCTGGTGAACCGCGCACGACGGCGCAGCGCCACCAGATCGGACATCACCGCACGCGCTTCCAGATCGGCGATATCGTCGAGCGGGGTGGCCGCCGTAAAGACACCTGGCCGCCCGTCCCGCTCAGGCAGCGCCGCGGCGATGTCGAGCAGGGCCTGATCGGTGAAACCGACCAATGGGCCCCTCATTAAAGCGCCGAAGGCGGCAGTGTCCTTGGCGTCTGCCAGCACCCGCACCAGGGCAATGACATCCAGCGTCTCCTGGCGGCGATAGAGTCCCTTCCCAGCCTGGGAAGCGATGGGAAGTCCGACCCTGCGCAACGCACGCTCGAACAGCCAGAGGCTGTTGCTGGTCGGCACAAGCAAAGCGATATCGCGCGCGAGCACCGGCCGGATTCGGCCATCAGTTTCTCGCAGGAGCCGTGCACCCACCAGCTTTGCGCAGACTGCTGCGACCGCGTCGGCTTCCTCGATCTGCAGGGCCTCGCGTTTGGAGCCCGGAGGCGCCGCGATGGACAGCCGGGTAGCGCTCGGGCGCGCCGGATCGTCTCTTCGCGTGGCTTCCAGTTCGACATAACCCGGCTGCGACACCGCGTTCAGGGCAGCCCGGAAAACACTGTTGACATAGGTGAGCACTCCTTCGCGCGAGCGGAAATTGGCGCTTATCTGGAGAACATTGTCGGGCCAAGCCCGCACGATCACGGCTTTGGCGACCTCGTAGTTGGAGATGTGAGCGCCGCGGAACTGGAAGATCGCCTGCTTAGGGTCGCCAACCAGGAAGAGAGCGCCGGCGCGGGGCGCGAGCTCCGTCCAATCCTGGGCTGGCTCGGACGCCGTGATCCGAAAGATGATATCGCACTGGCCAGGATCGGTGTCCTGAAACTCATCCACGAGCAGGTGGCGATAGCGCGCCGCCAGAGCCAGCCGAACCGATTCATGGGCGTGCAACAGTCGCCGGGTGCGGATCAGAAGATCATCGAAATCGAGGAGCGCCGCCCGGCGCTTGTAAGCGTCATAGTCGGCCAGCACCTCGTCCAGCTCCGGGAACAGAGTGGCGAAAACGCCGCTGCTGATCGTGCCCATTAAACGCCGATAGGCTGCGTCGGTGAACTCGTAGGCCGCCACCAGCTCACGGTGAACAGCTGCAGCCGTCGGCGCCGGCGTTCCGAGATGCCGAGGGCGCTGGAGGTCGAAAGAATCCTTCGCCATACAGTTCAACCGGGGCGGATGGGCCATTCGCCACAGACGGGAGAAGTCAGGCACGACCGCGAAGCCGTCTCGAAAGTGATGGTCCAGCGCCTCCAGGTTCCGCAGGACGATGGTGGTGCGATTGTCGGCCGGTGCAGCGGCCGCAGCCCGTCTGAACGTGTCCACCGCGTCACTGAACGCAAGGTCCGGCCGGCTGGTCAGGTCCACCACTGGCGCCGTCGCGTTGCGATGTTTGCGCCGGAAATCAGCCATCTCGCGCAAGGTTTTCGTCGACTTGCGCGGATCGCGCTGCGCCAGGATCGCGATCGGATCGTCCAGCCGCCCGCCTTCGCCAAGCCGCCGGCCGAGCCAGGCCTCGAACACCTGTCCGAAAGCCAGTTCTGCCCCGTCCTTGTCCAAGACCACCGCGCCGGGGTCGACATCGGCCTCGACGGCATAGCGGCACAGGATCTCTTGGCAGAAACCGTGGATAGTCGCGGTCGTCAGGGCGTCAAATCCTGCCGCCGCCGCTTCAAGGGCGCGATGCTGGTCATCGCCGAGTCCCGCAGGAAGAACCGCCTGCAGCGGGCGCGGGACCCTCTTCGCCAAGAGGTCCTCGATGGTCTCGCGTACCCGGCCGGCGAGCTCGTCCGCCGCAAGCCGCGTAAAGGTGATGGCGGCAATCGACGCGGGCGGCACGCCGCTCGCCAACAGCAGTGCAATCCGTCCGGCCAGCAGCGATGTCTTGCCCGTGCCGGCGGCCGCCTCCACCAATAGCGTCGAACCGAAGTCAGACAGAGCCCGCACCCGGGCCGAAATATCCCGAGGCTCGGTCATCGCGCCCGCCACACTGCAGCGAAATCGCCGAATGCCCGACGAAACGCCACGTCCTTGATCCTGGTGAAAGGCTCCCCGATAGCGGGCAACGCGATACGCAGGTCGTTCCAATCCTCCCAGGGATCATGCGGACCCGGCAAACTGGTCCCAGCCCGGATGAGGGTCACACCGGCCTTGAGGTGCTGAACAGCGTCAGCAAGCGCCTGATCCAGATCTTCACCTCGAAGCGGATAAGGCTGTGGGTTCTCCTCCGCCAGAAACACTAGCCGGGTCTGGATTCGAGTCTCCGGCCGATGGTGGGCGACGGCCACTGCGTATAACACGCGTTGCAGTTCGGTGCTGCCTCCCAGCCGCAGGTCGTTCGGCGCCTTAGGAACCGCTCCTGTCTTGTAGTCGGTGACGCGAGCTCGCCGATCGCCGGTGTCGAGTTCGAGTCGATCGATGGCACCGCGTATCGCGAGCTGCACGCCGGGCACCGGAACGATCTCGCGCGGATCCCATGGAGCGTTTGGGTCAGCCTCGATTCCATCGGGGTCCCCGAACCGCACTTCGGTCCAGCTGCGGGTACCTGTCTCAAAGCTCGGATCGAGCTGCAAGGCGCGTAATGCCACCGTCCGGGCTTGGTCAAGCGTGTAGCGCCACAGCAGCGGCGGCGGCGCCGGCCGTTCGAGCGGCCAGTCGACAAGGACCGCGGCGCTGGCCGTGCCTAATGCCGCTTCGAGCTCGTCAGCAGATGCCCGGCCGAAGCCGGGTCCTTGCTCCAGAACATTCACGGTCCGCTGGAGCAACCGGTGAACCAGGTCGCCAAAGGCTCGCGGGTCCAAGTCGAACGCCGGGTCAGTAACAACGGTCTCCCGCCAGCCGAGGGCGTAGCGCCAGACGAATCCCTGCGGGTCGCGCAGCAGCCGCCGCAAGGAAGTTGCCGATTGCGGCTGCTGCAACGCGCGGATCACCACCGGATGATCGGCTTGGATAATCCCGTCATGCGCTCCGACTTCGGCCGATCGGCGGGCCAGCCAGCATCCGATGGCGCGGGCGACGCGCGGGTTCTGCCGCGCCTCCGCGGCTCGAGCGGCCAGCCGGTCCGCAGCGCTAAAGGCGTGCTCAGGAATACGCTGACGCGCCAGCCGAACCGGTGTCAGGTTCGCGGGCAAAAGCGGACTGGGCGTCTGCAGGCCTCCGCGGGCGTTGCGCCGACTGTAGGAGAGGGAAAGGTGCTCGGCGTAGCGCGCGATCGAAGCGAACGCCCACCGATCGGTCTGTGAACGCGTCGGCGCATGATCGTCGTCCAGGGAGAGGATATGGTCAGGCAGGAGCGGATCGGCGGAAACGCCTCGAGGCCAACCGCCGGCGGTGAGGCCAATCAGCCGCACGAAGCGTCGCGGGGCGCCCGCCAGATGCGCAGCCGGGCACCAGACGATGCTGTTACCCGGATCCGCGCCATCGGGTGTGCGCAACGTCGCTAGCGAGAAAGCCAGCGCCTCCGCCGGCCCAGCCCGCATGGCGGCGCTCCAGACCCGAGCCGCCGGGGCCGGCAGAAGCCGTCGACCGGCCTCCTCAGCTGCCGCCCATCCCCGGCATATCAGCTCCAGGGCCGGCAGGAGCAACAGCGCCGGCCGGGCTCCATCGGTCCGCTGCGCCTGAGCCAGGTCGAGCACCCGTCGCCAATGGGCGAAGTCGTTGAGATGTACGTGGCTTGGAACTCCGGCCAACGGATTGTCGGGCAGCGCGTCCAAGGCGATGCAGCGCCGCACGCTATGGGCCAGCCAGCGCCGTACCCGCTCCTGCGATAGCCCTTGCCCCAGGAGCTCAGCTAAAGCCGCGCATGCCTGCCCGTCGACCGTCGATAGGATCGGCGTGCCGTGCGAGAAATGGACAGGCAACACGGCGCTCGCCACGAGAGTTTGCATGGACTCATCCCAAGGCCCGGGTGCGGCCGTGGCGATCGCGATCTCTTCGGGTTTAGCCGCCCCACTCGCGATCAGCGCGCGTGCCCATCGCAAGGCCTCGACCACTTCAGCGTGAGGATCGGCACATACCCACGCGGTCACAGTGGTCAGCCCGCCGCCTGGCTCTTCACCAGGTAGCCCCGTCACACGCGTCACCTCGCCGAGAGCCGCAAGCAGGCTGCGCCAGACCGGTGGAATCCAGACGATGTGCTGAAGAGCAACGGGTCCGAGCAGATCGGGGGCAAGGCGGATCCGCGCGATGGCGGCCACCGCCAAGTCAGGCGGTGTCAGGATGCCGGGTCCGAGGCGCGTCTTGACCCTGCTCTCGATGAGGGCCAAGTCCGAGACCCGCGGTGTAGGCGCCACCGAGGACAGATCGAACCCTGCTGACCACAGCCGCTCGAAGGTCCGCACCAAGGCGCGCACCGTCCCGGGGAGGCTCTGCAGCGGCGTTAGTTCCGCGAATCCGCCTTCGGCGAGTGCTTCGGCGAGCGCAGGCTCCAGCTCCTCTCTTTGTGCGGGGCGCACAAACCCTCCTGCCAAGCGAGCGGCCAATTGGGAGAGGCTCACGATCTGACGTCCGACCGCCCCCTCGCGCGCTGCTTTCAATCGCGCCATGCGCAGGGCGAGCGGACCGTCGACGACAACGGTCCGGAACAGATCCGATTGCGCTTGTGGCCTCTGGCTATCGGTCGCCATCGACGTTCCTTCCCCAGTCACACCAGCGCAGCGCCCTTGTCGAGAAGATCGTCGAGCACGCCCTCTCTTGTCGTAATTGGCCCTCTGCGGATCACGAGAATGAGTGCCTCGACCACCTTGCGGGCCAGCGACCGCGCCATCACCCGCTCCTGTGTCGAGATAGCAGCTACGGCACGGCCATGCAGGAAAGCGCTTCTTATATCGAAAAGCTGCTCATACTGGTTAGCATAAAGACGATCACCGAGTAGACCCGCGACCCGTACCCGCATTCGATTCGTGGCGCGCATCCCCTTGTGTCGATCAGGCGCAACGCGGAAGCTCTTCTGATAATCCGCCCGCAAGCCGAGCGCCGCCTCGATCGTCGTGATGTGCGCAAGGAATTCGTCCACGCCGTCGGCCAGGAACGCGCGGACGAGGAAGTGGGCGACCGGCGTCTCAAACAAGACTGATCCCTTTGCCTGTTCGACGGTCGCCCACCGGCTCTGGTCCCAGACAGGCAGCTCGGCTTTCGCATCCTCCTCCAAGTGCAGCTCGACCGGGCGCTCTTCCTCGTATGTCTTGCCAAACCCGTCGTCGTAGACCCGGTCCTCCCAGCTCAGGGTGTCGGGGGACGGCGGCCAAACGGGCCGAACAAAGATGTCGCTGTCGATCGTGTAGACCCATGGCACGCGGAAGCCGCGCCAATCGACTTCCTGCATGGTCGACCAGCTC
Organism: Bradyrhizobium ganzhouense; assembly: GCF_049949285.1. NCBI lineage: Bacteria > Pseudomonadati > Pseudomonadota > Alphaproteobacteria > Hyphomicrobiales > Nitrobacteraceae > Bradyrhizobium > Bradyrhizobium ganzhouense. Next base: position 1,530,806 of record NZ_CP181318.1, on the reverse strand, counting down.
TCCCAGGGAGCGAGCAGGAGGAAGAACAATGCTTTCTCCAAGGCGCTCGGGAAGCGCCCTTTGTGCGGTTCGATCCGCCCCAAGTCCTGGCTCAGGTCCATGAACAGGACCGGGACCGCGCGCTTCTCAGGCTCCTGCCCGAGCGCCACGGCCTCTTCGACGATTAGCCAGTGGAATTCGGAAAAGCGCTCAGCATCGAAGTCCTGACGCGGATAAAGCCGCTTCAGCCGGTGCACATCGATCAAGCCGCGCAGCTCGTCCGCGCTCAACCGGCACACCCTGACCGGGCCGAATGCGAGCGGCGGCAGGTCGGCAGCAAGATCGAGCGGCGCCAGGTGAATGCGCCTGGCATGGGTGGCCAACAGCGCCGCATCCAGTCCCTTCGCTGCTTCCTCCACCGACAACGCAAGATGGGACGTTTCCTTCTGCAGGTGACACGGAAGGCCCAGGCTTCGCAATGCAGTCGAGAGCGCGAAGTTCGGCCCATTTTTGCCGGCGTTCGTATAGCCGTCGCGGCAAGTCTCGCGCAGCCGCACGAAGGCGGGATGCGCGAGAATATTGTCAGGCCCCGGCGGACATAGCCGCCAGAGCTCCGTCATCGCCGCAAGCATCGCCGTGCTCGGACCAGTCTCACCCATCAGGAGATCCGCAACCCGACAACCAGCACCTGTTTCATGCGTCGTTCCTTTCCCCGCCTGCTCGGCCGCTTCTCTCGCTTTCACTTCCAAAAGCTTCCCACGGCCAGCTCGAATAAAGTCGCATTCCGGCTGAATTTGCGATCCGAATGTTATAAAGTGCAGGCGATTCCAAAAGCTTGAAGCCGACTTACTCAAACATTTTCAATGGCCACCAACCTTCGCATTTTAATCGCCGATGTATTGCAGCCAATGACCCACACGGAGCTTAGCCAGGCTCCGCTTGAGATCGCGGGCTTGGTTGTTCCCGCCGGTGAAGGTCTTTCAAAGCGCCAACGTATCGACTCGGCGCTTGCCAACCTCACCGAGATGGATTTGGCGCAGTTGGCTTTGAAGTTTGCGGTTCATCGTGGCGACGTTTCTCTCGACGAGGCCGGCCGAAAGGTGTTGGAAGCCAACGACCCGCCTATAACCCAGATCACCAGGCGCGATGTCGCACGGGTCTTCGGAGACGATCTCGCTGGCGAGCGTGGCACGGTGGAGATGGTCGAACGTTATTTCCCACTTTCCACGCCCATTGAAGACTTCTTTGGAAGTATGGCTCGAAGCAAGGGTGCCCGTCAAAGCTTGCGCGATAAGATCACTCGGCACATGGATGACAATCCAGGTGACTGGTCGGTCGAGCATCTATTCGGGGAAATCGGTGCATTTGACTGCTCCAGAGCTCGGTTCGGCGCGTTGCTTGAGGAAGCTGTCCACCCCCTCGCCGGTCGGGCGAGGAACAGTTGAAGACGGTCGCGACCCTCAACAAAATACTCGCGCGCGATGGATACGAATTGGTGCAGGAGAGCGAACTTTCCGGTCACCCGATTTTCATTTTCCGACCTCTCGTGCGGGGTGTTGGCGGCCGGCCCAAAAACCTGATCTTCGCTTCTCAGGGTCCGAAGCCTGAGATCGGGTTCGCCGACGCCATAAACAATGACATCGTCATCCTCTCTGGCGAGGAGAGCTGCTTGGTCTATGATCGGCCCATCAGTTCAAACGGTGTGCTCTGGTCCGAACTTGTCGCGTGGTGGAGCGATATCATGCCAGGCGCCAATGCGGCAAATCTTGGCGCGCGCCTGCAGAAGTCTCTGTCGTCAGATGCAGAGCACAAGCTTTTCGCTACGTATTTCAAGGTTTTCCACCCCGCTTTGGGTGAGACGTTGCCTGCGCTGTTGCCGCAGGTCTACCTTCACTATGATCCCGCTATCGTAAAAACCCTGCGCCATCGCCTGCCGCTTCGGCGACAGCGGATGGACTTTTTGCTCCTTCTCCCGGGACGCCAGCGCATCGTGCTGGAGGTGGACGGAAAGCATCATTTCTCGCAAAAGGACCGCCCGTCATTGAAGGTCTATGCAGACATGGTGTCGGCCGACCGAGAGTTACGCCTCGCCGGCTATGAAATTTACCGATTTGGAGCGAATGAGCTGGTCGGCGACGACGCCGAATCGAGGATTGCGGATTTCTTCAAGAAGCTATTCCGACTGCATCGCGTCGCGCGATGACCCTACCCCGGTCACCGCTGGCCAGGAAATCGTTAGCTGGCTATTGCTTAACGCCAAGGATCGAGTGTCATGGTGCAGATTCGCAATATCGAGCTGTTGCGGTTCGGACTCGGCCTCCAATCATAATCGAGCAGATTAGCGATCCAAGACTGATCGAAATGGGTGCGAACTGTTCTGAAGACCAAGCGCGAAACGGAGGAGTGCCGGCCGCGCCCGTGCTGGAGGAGCTCTATTGACGAGCATTTTCGGGTCAGGCCCAGGCCTCGATGCACCGGAAGGCGATGTCGCTCGGCAGGCGACCGCTGCGCTACGCGGCTATGGTTATCAGCTCTATGCATCCGGCTTGGCCTGGATAGGTTTGGGGGATGGTGAAATCCTCTATCTCGAAGTGGCTGAAGACTATGCGGTCGCGGCGCGCGACGCGCTCGAAGGAACCCAGGTCAAGGACACTGGAGGCAGCGCGAACATCACTCTCCAGTCTGCGGACGTCCGCGCCGCAATCGACTCCTTGGTAGATCTCGTGCACCGCAACCCCAAGCGCGTCGTGTCGCTTCATTATCTGACTACGTCCGAAATCGGCGTGGAGCGGAGCGTGGCGCATCGGATTGCTGGAGGTGCCGCACTTCACTATTGGCGCCGGGCCGCGGCGGGAGCCGATGTCGGGCCCTTACGCTCGCTGGTAGCCGCGCTCGATTTGAAGGCGTCCACGAAGCTCTATCTCGAAGCACTTCCGGACGAAGGGTTCCGCAGCGATTTCCTCCGACGCATTCACTGGGATTGCGGTTCACCCGGTATCGCAGACGTGCGCGCCGAGCTCGAGGCTGGACTTATCGAGTATGTCGCATCAGCAAGACGGCTCTCAAGCCATACCGGTAGGGCCGTGGTGCCGGCGACGATCGAGCGCTTGCTGATGACGGTGGTCTCCGACAACGCACGGCAATTACGACGTGCCGACCTGCTCGAGTTAATCGACAAGACGGCCATCGTTCCCGTTCCGTTGGAGCAATTAACCGCAGCGTTCCAGAGCAGCAGCGCCGGCACGACCTTCACCCGTCCAACCTTGCTTGTCCCGGCGAGCGATTTGCCTCTTCCCCCGATTCGAGCTCCCCGAGCGATCTTGGTCGCCGCAATCGACACGGCACGCCGGACCGCAGGGATAGCCATCGCGAGTGGCGCGACCGGACTGGGCAAGTCTCTCGCTGCGCGTCTCGTGGGCGAGCACGGCGGCGGGGTGTGGTCGATCGTCGACTTCCGCAACCTGTCGCCCTCCGATACCGCTGCACGACTGTCGCTTCTGCAAGGCGAACTGGCAGCCTCCCCCGCAACGCATCTCATCCTGGATGACGTGAATGAGATCGACGAGCCTGCGGTGCGGGATGCACTGTTACGCGTCGTCGCCAGTCTTCGGCGTCGCGATTGCACCGCGATAGTCACAAGCTATCGCGCGCCTACCAGGACGACACATCACCAGTTAGCACCAGAGGCGCCTGCCACAATCGAGGTCGAATACCTCTCGGACGACGAGGTTGTTAAACTCGTGGCGCTGGCTGGCGGCGACGCCAAATACGCCGGTGCCGTCTATCGCGCGGCGGCACGGGGCCATCCCCAACTCACCATGGCAACGCTGCTTCATCTGAAGGCGGCGAATTGGTCGCGCGCATCCGTTGCTGAGGTATTGGGCGGGCAGCTCCCCGGTGAACTGGGCCCGGAACGGCGCGCAGCGCGGCAACGATTGACAACGGCGCTCTCGACAGATGCACAGACGCTGCTCCTGCGCGCCAGCCTGATCCGTGGCGGGTTCGACCGAGCTCTGGCGCTAGAGATCGCTGGCCTCGATCCCACCATTGCGCTTCCCGGTCTTCTGCTCGATCAGCTCATCGGGCCGTGGATCGAAACATATCGTAAAAAGCGACTGCGAGTTTCGCCATTGCTGGAAGATGCCGCGGAGGAAGTACTCACCGCCGCAGAATGTCGGGCCGTCCATCGCCGCGTAGCGGACTCGATGATGCGAAACAGGGACATCTCCGTATTGGATGCGTCGGCAGCGCTGCATCACGCGCTCAAGAGCGAGGAGGGTGACCTCGTATTTGCTTTCGCGCACAGCGTGATTACCTGCCCGGTGGGCGTGCTGGATGTGCTCGCTCCTTTCGTGGGCGAACTCTTGATCTTCGGGACCGACACGCCGATCTTCCCTCGAGACCTTGCGGCGTCGGCGATGTTGCGATTGGCTCAATTGCTCGCCCTCATCCCCTATGGGACATCCGAAAATGCTCGCGCCGCCTGGAACGCATTCGAGCGCGAGCGCGTCCACCTAAAGGGACCGGAACTCATCGAGGGTTTCGCGCTATCCAAGCTCTTGCTCCATCCACGAACCGGCGAGCTTTTTCCCGATTGGTTGGAGATCCTACTTCGGTTCGATCGGCTGCTGAGAAGCTCACCCAAGCTCGCCGAGGCCAACCGAAACTTCAGTTCGCCGGCCGGCGGCGATCCGCATGTGAGTGGCGTTTTGTTCGCAGCGCAGCTTGGCAATATCCGCAGCGTTGCCCGTTTCAAGGAAATCTTGGAACGGCTCGATGGCGAGGAGCCCGCGACACGCGATCAGATCTTCTCGTCCTTCCAACCTGGGCGCGGCGATATTTCGATTTTGGTCAACCAAGCCTGGCTCAAGGAATCGCGCGCCGAGACGTTCGATTGGGAGGCCGCTGCTCGCGACTATGCTGCTTGCGCGGACCTTGCGATGCGATGGGGCAATGCGATGCTCGCGACACGCTGCGCAATTGCCCAAGCGATCTGCATCGATGAGAATGGCGACGACGTCGAGCAAGCCCTTGCCTGTCTGATCCAGGCTGAAGACAAATTTGGCTTCGACATCGCGCTTTCGCGTGCGCGCGCGAAGATCCACTGGCGCAGGCGCGATCATGCAGCGGCGCTCCCGCTGCTGACTGCAGTTGCGGAAGCTGGGGGCCAAGACACAATCGAAAAGGCTCATATCGCCCGCGAAGCAGGCATAAGCGCTGCGACCCTGGGCGAGTGGGCGGCAGCGCAACAGTGGTTTGAACGCGCCCAAGTCGAGGCGTCCAAGCTTGACAAAATACCATCGGTACGCGCCATGGCGATCGGGTTGCTCGCCGATACCGCGCAGGCTGCCTATCGCGCCAGCCGACCCGACATCTCAATCGTCAAGATGCGTGACGCCCTCTCCGCCCTGTCCGGGGTCGATGCGGAAGGTACGCTGGCTGAAGCCTATTGCCGCCGCGTCGTGCCAAATGGTTTGCTTTGGCTCTATCGAGAAATCACTGGGACCAAAGCAGGCGGCGAAGAGGAGGTCTTCTATCCGCCGGGCTGCGGCAGCAACACCGAGCCGCTCGAGGCAATCCGCGAGCATCCTGTCATTGCGCTTGATCTCGGGTTCTACCTGCTGGCCGATGCGGACCAAGCACTCACCGAGCCTACCGGTTTCTATCGCAATTTTCGCGACTATCTAGTCGAGGGGCCGATTGTCTCTTCAGAACTGTCGACGGTGATCGCCGAAGATCGTAGGACCATCGCAACGCACGATCCAGCCCATTTCGTCGAGCGCGTTCGACGGCATGCTTCAGTGGCACGCATGGTTTCCTCCGGCGAGGGGCTCGAAAGTGGCGACGCACTTAAGAATCCCAGACGCGGCACGATTCCTTTGGCTACGATCGGCGAGCCCGCCGAGGCGGATCTGCATCGAGCCGCCGAAGATTATCTGCTGAGCTTCGCCACGGCTGCGGCTCTCGCCCGCGAGTTCCAGGCGATCGATGCGATTGTCGAGGAAGGACTGGCGTCGCCCGAGATCGAATCCATTCATCCTTTGCTTCGACGGATGGGGGGCGACCTCACGGCAATCGCGACCGATCGAGATGGCGCGGCCAACGCGATCTGGCTACTGCGAGAGGATCTAACGGCGCGCCCCGCCGAGTTTTGCTGGGCAGCGGCATGGCTGCTGTTCCATGTGAACGCGTCGCGGCTCCGCAGTGGTGTGGCCGAGCCGCTTGTGGCGTGGATCTTTGCCGGGTGCACTCATCTTGTCAGCAACGCTCGATTCCGCCTATCGCTCCCGGCGACCACGGTGCCGCCAGTCGAGGCTGTCCTTGCGCGGTCCGAACGAACCATCGCGTCTGCCGCCGAACTGCTTCTCACATTCGCGCCCGCAGCGGGGACCCGGTTCGTTCCACAAGCAAGATCAACGCTGGAGGAGATTGCCGGAATCTCGCCTGCGTGAAGGGCGGGAGGGAGATCGCTAACACTGGTTCAAACTCGGTGCTTTATGGGACACATTCTGATGGTCACCTCGGGGTTCGTGGCTTCGCTGAGCGAAGACACCGGCGAACGTTCGGGTCTCGCACTCAGCAGGCAACAACTTATCGAGCATCTCCGGAAGGATCACCCATTTCGGGTGGCATTTGCACAAGATGACGCATTGATGCGCGTTGGAAGTGAGGAGTATGCGGACACGGTAGGAGATCTACTCTACGCCCTCGGCGCCGCTGACCAACCAGGCATGCCGAGCCTGGGTCAACGGTTGATCGCAAGACTGGGGCCGGACTGGCGCGCGCTGATGGACTTCGAGACGATCCTCCAAGTCGAGGCCGTTGGAAATCATCATCTGCAACTACGCAATAGGAGCGGATCGCTCGATCGGGACGCACTCGATTCAGACATCAAATGCGTCATCAGTGGGTCCCGTAAGGCAATTGTGGAGCATCTGCTGGAGGCGATGTCTGTCCACCTAGCTTTGTCCCCGTTTTTTACACGCGAGATGAAAGCGGAGGATCACTTGGCTCTGACGGATTTGTTCGAGAGCGAGCGTCTTCCAATCGAAGGATCGGGTTTCTTTGATCAGCGGTTCATAAACTACCTATCCCAAAAGCCGGAGCTTCTGCAGGAGATAAATTGGCGGCAGTTCGAGGGACTCTCCGCAGAATGGCTCGTCCGGAATGGCTACGAGGTAGAACTTGGAGCTGGCCGAAATGACGGCGGTGTCGACGTTCGAGCTTGGAATGCCGGCAGGAAAGCCGGTGTTCCACCAGTTGTGATCGTTCAGTGCAAACGCGAGAAGCGGAAGATCGGTAAGGTCGTCGTAAAGGCTCTCTGGGCCGACGTTCATGCAGAAGGAGCGGATGGAGGCCTCGTAGTCACGACGAATGATATCAGTCCAGGAGCGTCGAAACTGGTCGAAGCTCGAGCGTATCCGATCACGGTTGCGAACCGTGACGAGGTTACTCGGTGGATCACAGCCATGCGGCGCCCTACTGCCGGCGTGGTCCTTTAGGGATGGTCGAGGCGCGGAACGTCAACCATCGAATTCACCGGACAAGATGATCACGTTCGGTCGCGCGACATGGAGTATCTCGGATACAGTAGGAGGGGCTGTTCGATACGTGAGCCGCAACGACGCCAGAAGCTTCGCGCCGTCAACCAATTCGACGACAAAGCCGCTCTGAGCGGCCATCTCGGTTTCCTTAAAGACGCCGGCCGTGAATACCGACGATGTCACCAGCAGGCCGCTGTGGGTCGCGTGAATGCCCATCGTGCCAATAAGTTCGCGCAACACCCGAACGCCGACCTTTTTTCTCGTGTGCTTAATCTGGGCGTAAATCGCGGCGGGGCCGCCGTCCGGATGCTGAACCACAATATCGACACCGCCATCCTTTGAACGCGCCGTGCCGCGGGCCTCGTAGCCAAACTCTCTGAGAATTGCCGTGCTGGCGTCTTCGAGAGTTGCCCATTCATCAGCACGTCCTCGTCCCAAGAGATGTTGTTCGACCTCCCGGGTCAAAAGCCCGATTTGAGCTTGGTCGAGAGCTGGTGAAAACGTTGCCAAGGCCGCACCGCCGGCCTGTACGGTCCGCAGCGCCCTGTCCGGAACGGACCCGCAGGAACTATCCCAGATATCTTTGAATGCGAACCACCAGCCGCAAGACAAGCAGGTGAACACCTCGACATACTCGGAAAATCGCCGACCATCACTGTCTTGGCGTTGGTCTGTGGGGCACAATTGCGGATGCGACCTACAGCAGGGGCACTGCCGTGAAGCAAAAACGCTCTCAAGAACCGCTTTGTTTGAGTTTGTGCTTGGTAATTCCAGAACAAGTTTTCGCTCGCCTTTTTCGGTCAGAAACCGCTCTCTCTCAACCGCCGGTAGGGAGTGCATGGGCAGTCCTATCACGAGCGCCAATCGACACGATCGCTGAATTGAGGTCGCAATGGTTCGAGGATCGCGGGCAAGCGCCCCTCGCAGGTCACTCCGAGATAGGTCGCGGCACGCGTGACGCCAACGTAAAGATAGCGCGGGAAGAGCTCCTTAAGGCGTTGGGCGAGTCCGTCGACTCCAATGAAGAAGACAGCTTCAAATTCCAGACCTTTGATATGCCGGATATCGAAGACACGCACCTCGCTTGCATCGCCAACCACGCGCCCTTCCTTGCACCCGACGATGGAAATGTTGCGCTCCGCCAACGCGCTCCGTGTTGCATTTACCAGCGGATCAATGAGGTCATCGCCGTCAACAAAAACGGCGATAGAAGGTAGCGACCCGACTGACTGCTCGACTTCATCAATGCGATCGGCGAGCCAGGTTCCAAGCGCCGTGCCTGAAACACCTTCCGCGAGTAGCGGCCACACATCCGCTTCTTCGGTTTCCGAAGGAGATAGCGTCTTCTGTGCACCCGGGTCGAGCAGCTCTGCAAGAGCGTCTGAAAATTGGCGAAGCTTCCGGCTCTGTCTGTAGCCGATATCAATCTTGCGGACGTCAATCTGGACTCCCGACGCATGATGCAGCCAGTCAAGCTCGGCTTCACTCTGAATGCCAGACGACGTCACCCGCTGGCGCAAATCGCCACACGCAAACCACGAGCGCAGTTCTGGATGGGCAAGCTCGATCGTGCATGCAAGCTGGACGGCGGAGAGATCCGTAGCTTCGTCAACAAAAACCTGAGTGAGATACCGGCTGCGTATCGTCTCGAGCCAGTCATACCTGACACCGCCATCGCGTCTCGCATCCACGTTGCGTACCACGCGGCGAGCGTTTCGAAGCATTGCCAGCAGAACGATGTCGACCTCATCGGGAGAGATCAAGCTGCGGCTTGCGGCTTCGGCAACCGCTTCATCCGAAATATAGTGCCTGCCTTCCCGGATCATTTGGCGACGAAACCGCGAATAGGCACCGGGCAAGCCAAGAACTGATGAGCGCGGCGCTTGGAGTAGCGTCCTCAACCAAGACCGTGTCGCGATGTTCTTGCCGATCGGCACGAAAACGTTGTCGGATGGCAGCCGCTTGCCGATCAGTTCAATGACCCTGGCCGATTGTCCGCCGAGTGACCGCCGGCCTTCTGCGATGGAACGCGCCCAGTTTCGAAGGGCGTTCCAGAGAACATTCAGTGCGCGCGTCTCGGAGCTCCCTGTGGATGCTAGGACCTGGCTTGTTTCATCATCGTCATCCTCATCATCGTCGTCCAGCTCCGATGACCTGGGCGAAGGGAGGGAAGCGAGCTCCTGGAGCAAGCCCTTGTTTTGGTTTAGCAGAAGATTGTTGATCTTTCTCAACTCTGCGGTGATCAGGTCGCCGAGACGCTTAACCTCCTCGTGTAGCTCCGTCGCCTGCATGACGACCGCCAACATATCGTCGACGCTGGACTCGTCACCTCGTCGAAGAGCGGCTCGAATTCTGGTCGCAATACCCTTGGCGCGTTCATTATCGGACCCCTGCAGACTTGTCAGCGCACCGTCGAACCTCCGGATCAGATCCGCCCCCGCAAAGGTCGCAAACTCGTCATGGAGGCTCGACCGCGCGGCGCTCGATTGATCGGCAAGTAGATCAATATCGGCGAGTTGGAAGCGACCGGAGTTGGCCGACCGCAGAATGTTCAGCACGTTGCGTGCGAGATCGAGCCTTTCCTTAGCCCAAGTGCGGACATTGCCGACGTCCGGCACCCCCTGCTTATTGAATGCGTCTCCAAGATATTGCTTCAGGAGTTCGCCAGGCGAAAACATAGCCCAACTGTTTGTGCTCGCTAGATCAACGCCCGCACGGGTCACCAAAGCTTTGTCCGAGTCCGACAATGCTTCCAATGTCCGCTTCTGTGACAGCCGCCGGATCAGCGTGGTCGTCTTTCCCGATCCCGGCGGGCCAAACAGCATGACCTGCTTGTTCAGCGGCAATCGAAAGATTGCTCCCTGAAACTTGTTCAGAATCGGCCGATCCCGGAGAGCGATCCTGTCGATGGTTCTTCGTCGGTTGCGCTGGCGGTCAGATTGGACGTCGGCCGCCTGCTGCAAAATCTGGCCCAGGATGTCTTCCGCCGAAACGTCACCCTCGCGGAGGAGTTTCAGTGCTTGGCGCAGGGAGTCTTGCTTCAGAAGCTGCTGCAATGCACCCCATGGAGTGGACTCAAAATCGTCAACCAGGGCGTCCCAACCCCCGGATTGTTCCCGCGGCGACCACACCGTCCTCTTCAGAATGCGGGCCGTTCGTTCGCGATTACGGACATCCAAGGTTACGGTCTCGCCAGCCTCATGCTCCGCGAGGTGACCAAGGTCGTCTAGCGAGGTCACGAAATGCGCGCCTTTCACCGCATCATTCAGGCCAGCTGCGGATAGACGTGCGAAATAGAGTGTCTGCGGAGGTCGGGCCTCCTTCTTCCATTCGACTTCGACGCGCGCGATACACGGCTCAAGCAAAAGTCTGCGCAGCGCCTCGCGCAAGCCTGCGTTTTGAGCGTGGGCGAACCGCTCCGGATTCCCAACGCCAACCATCGTGTTCGAGTGGTTCAAAACACCATCAATAGAAAGTCCAAATGGTCGACTTTCGAGATTAGAACGCGCTCCATCGGCAATGCTTGTGAGGGCTGTGAGAATTTCCTCTCCCACCTTGAGTACAATTTCGCGTTTTTCGTCACTGGACTCCAAGGTACCGTCCCCCATTTGAGTCATTGTCCGCAATTGATCGTAAACGGCTTAATTTCCATCAATTCACGAATAAAATCGTATAACCTCGCTCTATGAAGTGGACAGTATAACGTTCTGCCAATTTTCGAACCCGCCAGCCACTAGAGCAGGGCCTGTGGCCTTCCTTTCCCGCTTCGATTTCTCGATCGCCGTGTCGATAAAATCCGCTGTATCCGAACCCGGCAATCGCGCCACGTCGGCGACGATATGCGGCCGACCTCCGATCAGAGTAATTTCCTTTTCGGAGGTGGTCACAGCTTCGATAGGAATTTCAATCAAGGCGGTATATTGCGAGCCACCGAACTCCAGCGAGAACGGCGTTAAGATCGCATTCTGCTCGTCGACAATACCATTGTCGAACTTCGGGAAAATCATGTTCACGCCTGGCGTAGATGTCAGCGCCAGGAACTCTTTGTGCTTCTCGACCCAATCATAGAAGTCCTTAAGCATGATCTGATGTGTAAGGCGGCGGCCAGAGCGGGAAATAGCCGACAAGATTCGGCGCAGTGCCGGAGCGGCATGTACCCAATGGTGGAATGGTCCTTCGAGCGGACCAACGGGCAGCTCAAGCTGAGTACCTTTGAAGTGCACCGTCACCGTCTTGGCCGGCCTTGAGAGGATGGCGCCAATCTCGATGATGGAGACTGCCTCATCGAGCTCAACCATTCGGTCTCCAGCATAGTTAAATGTTAGCTCGGCCCACTTCTTCTCGAAGTCGAGCAGAACCTCAAAATAGTGGTTTGCGAACCGAACGCGACTTACGCTTTTGCCTTCGAAGGGCGGAGGTATGAAGACTTCAGCCTCTATCGATGTCCATTCTCCCGCCGACGCAAGCTCGATTGTTGTCGCCAACAGCGGAGGAACATTCAGCTCCAGAATAGCCTTCTGGAAGTGCTCGCGATCGTTTTCCAACGCTATTCCGAAGCGGTGGTGTTCGATCGTTAGATTCGCGACTTCAAGTTCGCGGCGACCACCCAAAAACAGGTCGGATATCTTTTTGGTCGCATCGCTGCCGGGAACGAAAAAGTGCCCGATGACAGTTCTATCATCAAAGCCACAGGTTTGACGGTGCCTGGCTTTGCTTGCGATGTATTCGGATGGGCTGTCACCCAGCATTGCCGTGAGCGCGGCTCCCAAGCCCTCTCCCAAGGGACCAATTTTAATTGCCCGCTCCAGTGGCACAGGCACAGTCGTTCTGTGGATGGCGCGGTTTCCACGCGCTTCTTCGCGACGAACTCGCCGCAGCGTCTCCGTGATGACCACATCATCAACTGGAATGAAGAGGCTGCGGTCGGGCACCCTACCGCTCTTGGTTGTAGATCAACGCGATGACAGCGGTAGGCATATCTGCATCAACGAGATGTTTGAGCGCAGACAGTTTGATGCGAGGCGGTACTCCGGCCTTCTCCGTCGATTTCACCTGTACAAGGAATTTCGGAAGCTCATTCTGAGCATCGAGCGGCCTTTCGGTGGACCGGTCTGGCTCACTCTCAAGCAAAAAGTCCCATCCCAGGCGGTCGACCTGAGATTTTTGGGCGTGGAAACCCTCCGGCTCGCACCAACTGAGAAATAGGCTCTCGCCTATTGCGCCAATATCTCGTTTCGTTACCAACGTTCCTCCAGCGCGCGAAGTTCACCGAAGTCCTGCTTAGTCGCCAGCGCTTCGTTGATCAAAAAATGAATCCTCCTCGCCGCTGACCTTCACCGGCTTAGCGCCAGCAAGCTCGAATCGTTGAGCCTAACAAAATGGTACTCCCGATCGCTGTCGCGGGTGCGGTCTTCTTCTGGACCTAGTCCGGACTCGGTTGCACCGTCGAAGATGCGAAAGCCTTCATTTGCGCACCGTAGACCTCGCGCATTCAACGCACGGAGCGCGCCCAACTATATGCGAGCACTTCGCGTGCTTGGAGGCGGATTGCATATCGTTGCGGCTATCACTGTCGCTAGAGATTGTCCGCGGAGCTGTCGGATCTATGCGCGCGAACCTGCACACGGTCGCATCCCTGAATCAGTGTGTTGAGGTTCGCCAACGTCCGCCGACGCTTATTCAACGGATATTCGACGACTTCTCGAGCGCGTTTCTAAGTCGTTGAATTCTCTGGCGCTCCCTAGGGGAATCGAACCCCTACTTCAGCCTTGAGAGAGCATTGGTGTCAACGCTCCTTACAAGTTGCGGGCGGATCCGGGACGGTGCGGGTGCGACTCCGTCCATTTTCCTGCACACTGACCGCCACCCACAAGCCGGACTAAGCGGCATCTGGACAACGTGCCAGGCGCGTAAATTTCGCTTGCGCTCAAGCCAGCGAAATTCACCAGTGCTCTCGTGGTAGCTATTTGGTAGCTACAACAATCCGCTAGCCTTCGAGGATTTCAGTAAGCTTTTGATTTTGCTGGTACAGTTGGGTGGGCTCGAACCACCGACCTCCTGTTCCACAGACAGGCGCTCTAACCAACTGAGCTACAACTGCATCCTTGCGAGCCGCACCTCTGGGCGCCCTGAGAGGGCCGGTCACCGAGGGGGCTGGACGGGGCGGAAACTAGGTGCAACGGCCGTTTTTGGCAAGGCCGCAAAACCCGATAATTGCCGTCTTAAGCAACGTAATTTCCAAGACAAAACCCGGGCCTGGGGCCCGGGTTTCTTAATCAATTCAACGCCGGCGCGCTCAGGCGGCGGGATAGAACTTCGAGGCGGAGGCCTTGATCGGCTCGGCGGTCGCGCTGGCGGCGCGCTGGGCGATCTCGGCGAGCTCCTTGGCCTGGGCCTGGAAGGTCTCGAGCTGCTTCTTGGCGTGGCCGGTCCAGAGCTGGAACGCATCGGTCGGCGACTTCACGCCGAGCAGCTCCTGGGTGAAGTCCAGATGGGCCGTGGAGTTGGCCTTGGCGAATTCCATCAGCTTGGCGGTGTACTCGTTCGCGCCCTTCTGGGCGGACGCGAACACGGCCTCGATGGTGCCGTTGTGGGTCTCGGCGGCGTCCTTGAACTTGGCGTAGTTCTCGCGGGCCTGCGAAACGCCCTTTTCGGCGAACGCGCGCACCTGCTCGGGAACCTCGAACGGGATGATCGAGGCAGAAAACGGATCAGTCGCACCTGTCATGGTTGTCCCTCACGAAAATGAAAAATGGAGTGGGCCTTCTGGCGCGCCCGCCGACCCAATCGGGGCCATTTCTTCTTGCGAATTGGCGGGTACGAAAGACTGGAAAACGCAGAACAAACGAGATGGCTCGTCCAGCGCCACCAGTATCCCTGCCTAACATGTCAACATTGTGCACCGCAATGTGACCCAGGGGGTGCGGCGCGAAATTTAATCTCGGAGAGGGTGAGGTTCCCGGGGTGGGGAACCGGGGGTTGAGGTAGCTGGGTGGGTGGGTCAGCGGTCTCGGCAGCGGCGGTCTCTCCGTTCCCTCCCCCCTTGTGGGGGAGGGGCAGGGAGAGGGGTGCGGCACGGGGATTCTATCTGTCGGGCACCCGATGCGTCATCGACAACTGGCACCTTTTGCTGGGCTACCCCTCTCCCTAGCCCTCCCCCACAAGGGGGGAGGGAACGCACCGTTGTTGCGGCGCGAGTCGTGACACACCGCCCGACGATCGGTCCCCGCTTGAATCCTGCGGACGCCCACCCTCTGCGGCTTGCGGGGCTGGGCGGATTAAGGTTATCGCGGCTTTAGGACCTGCCCGTTAAGCTCCGGCCGTGGACCTGCCCGCGGCCGCGGGCGATACTAACCCTTTCTTAAGGCTGTCATTCCCGGCGGTCTTTGACGTAACGCGTGCGAGATACAGCCGGTCGGATGACGCATTCGGATTTCCAGTTGCGAGGGGTTGGCGATCCCAGGTTGTCCGTGCATGCGACCTCTCCGCTGCCGGCCTGGCTCTGGTCGCCCGATGGCAGCCGTGTGCTGTGGGCCAATGCGGTCGGCGCCACTTTTTTTGGCGCGGCCAACGCGGCGATCCTTGCGAAAAAGACTTTTGGACCGGCCGACACCCATCGCCGCCAGGTCACCCGGCTCGCCCGGCAGCTGCCGGCGAACGGCGCGACCAGGCTCGAACGGCTGCGCGGCTTCGGCGCCCGGCTCGGCACGCTGATGACCTGCGCCTGCGCGCGGCTCGACTTTGCTGACGGCAGTCATGGCGTGCTCGTCACCGCGATGGACCCTGCCCTGCGCACCATGCCGCTGGTCGAGCGGCTGCATCGTCTCGTCGACGGCGCGGCCGTGCCGATGGCGGCGTTCGCGCCCGACGGCATGTTCGCCGGCGCCAGCGAGGCCGCGCGCGCCCTGCTCGGCTTTCGCGATCTCGGCGAGGCCGGCCTCGAACAGGCGCGCAGCGATGCGCTGGCGCAAGGTCGCGTCGAGCTGCCGATCGGCATCGGAAAGATGGTGCTGCAACGGGTCGGCGCAGGCGCCGATGTCGGTCTCGTTGCGCTCATTGAGCCTGCGGTCGCGCAAACCGCGCCTGCGGCCGAGAGCGTGTTGGACCCTGCACCTGACGTGATGCCGGCCGCTGCCCCGCCAGCGCCGGTCGAGCCCGCGCCGCAGGCCGTCGACACACCGCCGGCGCACGCGCCGGCCGCGGGGATCGACCTGTTCGACGCCTTTGCCGATCTGGACGGAACGCCTGAGACGGCCGCGACGATCACGCCCGAGCCGCCGGCGAACGAAGCGGCGACGGAGATCGTCCCGATCCAGGACGCCGCGAGGGAGGCGGCCGAGGAGCCTGTCGAGGAAACGATCGCGGAAGCGGAGCCGGAAACACCGGTTGAAAACCCGCCCGCAGCCATCGTGCCGCCGCAAGCCGCGCCGATCACCAGCGCCATGGACGAGCCGCCTGGACACGCGGAGACGCAGTCCGCACACGCGGAGACGCGGTCCGCACATGCTGAGACACCGCGCCAGCATCCGCTGCGTTTCCTGTGGCAGATGGATGCGCAGGGGCGGTTTGTGCTGGCGACAGCTGAATTCATCCGCCTGATGGGCGCGCACACCGCGGCCGGTTTCGGCCGGCCCTGGCGCGAGATCGCCGACGAATTTGCGCTCGATCCTGATGGGCGCGTAGCCCAGGCCCTCGCCAGCCACGACACCTGGGCCGGCATCACCGTGAACTGGCCGGCCGACGGCGGCGAGCATCTGCCGGTCGAGCTCGCAGGCCTGCCGGTCTACGACCGCGATCGCAATTTTGCAGGCTTCAAGGGCTTTGGCGTCTGCCGCGACCTCGACGGCCTCAACCGGCTCGATGCGCTCAGGCGGTACGAGCTGTTTGCCGAGCCGCGCACCGCGCAAGGCCTTTCGGCCGATGTGGTCGAGCCTGATCCTGAACCGGAGGCCGAGGTGGAGACAGGGGCAGAGGCTCCGCCTCCACCGATCGAGCCGCCACCTGAGCCTGAGCTGCCGACTGCAATCGAACCCGAACCGCCCGCACTTTTCATCGAAGCGAATTCACACCCAACCGATCCGGAAACGCCAGTGGAAACGCCTCCGAATGTCGTGCCGTTCCGCGCACCCGGCGATCCCAGATCACAGAGTGATCTGAGATCATCGCCGACGCTGACGCCGGTCGAGAACAGCGCGTTCAACGAACTCGCACGGCAATTGTCCGAGCGGCTCGAACGCGAGCGCGAGACGATTGCATCCGCCGCAAGCGAGCCGCCGGCCGAAGAGATCATGCAGGAAGCATCGACGCCGGAGCCTGAAGCGCCGCCGGCCGCAGCCGAATGGCTGACCGAGCCCGCGCCGCCCGCGCACGGCCACAGCGAGCGCGACCGCGCGCTGCTTGATCTGGTGCCGACGGGCATGCTGATCTACCGGTTCGATCGCCTGCTCTACGCCAATCCCGCCTTCCTCACGCGCATGGGCTATGCCAGTCTCACCGCGCTCGAAGATGCCGGCGGGCTGGATGCGCTCTATGTCGAGCCCGGCGTCTCCGCCGCGAGCAGCACCTCGCAGGCCGGCACTCCCGTGACGATCAGTGCTGCGATCGCCAATGGCGAGCAGCCGCTCGCGACCACCGAAGCGCATCTGCACACGATCGACTGGGACGGCGCCAGCGCGCATGCGCTGATCTGCGCGCTGCCCGATCCTGCGCCTGTCGTCGCAGCGCCTTTGATGGCAGAGCCGGTGGTGGTGATCCCCGATCTGCCGGAGCCCGAGGCTGAGCTCGAAGCCGGCGATGCCGAGGCGGAAGATCTAGCCGCGATCCTCGACACCACGGCCGAGGGCGTCGTGATGTTCGATGCCGAAGGCAACATCCACGCCTGCAACCGCAGCGCCGAAGCGCTGTTCGGCTATGACGGCGAGGCGCTGATGCAGCAGAATCTGCTGACGCTGTTCGCGCCCGAAAGCCAGCAGATCGTGGTCGACTATCTCGAAAGCGTGAAGAGCGAAGACATCGCGAGCCTGCTCGATCACGGCCGCGAGGTGCTCGGCCGCGAGAAGAAGGGCGGCGTGCTTCCGCTCGCGATGATCATGGGCCGCACGCGGCCCGATGGTCCAAACTTCTTTGCCGTGTTCCGCGACCTCTCGCACGCCAAGAAGGGCGAGAGCGAGCTGACGCAGGCGCGACGCCTGGTCGACGGCGCCGCCAACGCCAAGGCCGACATGCTGGCGCGGATCAGCCACGAGATCCGCACGCCGCTCAATGCCATCATCGGCTTTGCCGAGGTGATGATCTCCGAGCGCTTTGGCTCGCTCGGCAACGAGCGCTACGGCGAATACATGAAGGACATCCGCGCCTCCGGCGAGCGCGTGATCACCATCATCGACGATCTGCTGGAGCTGTCGCGGATCGAGACCGGCAAGCTCGATCTCAATTTCGCGAACCTCAGCCTCAACGACCTCGTCGAGGCCTGCGTCACCGTGATGCAGCCGCAGGCCAACCGCGAGCGCATCATCATCCGCACCTCGCTCGCGCACGCGCTGCCGCAGGTGACGGCGGACGCGCGCGCGCTGCGCCAGGTCACGATGAATCTGATCTCGAACTCGATCCGGCTTGCCAGCGCCGGCGGCCAGGTGATCGTCTCGACCGCATTGAACGATCGCGGCGAGATCGCGCTGCGCATCCGTGACACCGGCCATGGGCTGACCGAAAAGGAAGTCGCAGCCGCGATGGAACCGTTCCGCACGCCACCGCCCGGCGATGCCTCGGACAATTCGGCGCTCAGCCTGTCGCTGACCAAGGCGCTGGTCGAAGCCAACCGCGCCCAGTTCAACATCAAGAGCGCGGCGAATTCCGGCACGCTGATCGAGGTGACGTTCGCGCCGGTGGCGGCGCGGGCGTAAGATGCGCCACCATGCGGGCCTTATCCGGCAGATCTGATGTCGCGCGGGTCGAACCCCTGGTTCAACGCGATGTAGTCGATCTCGCCGCGCGTGGTGCCGATATCCATGAGCTCCCTGTCACTCAGATTGGACAGATCGGCTCGTAACCTCTCGCAGCTGCGCCATTGCTGAAACGCACGCCAATATCGCTTGATGAAATGAAAGACGTGCCGCGTCCTTGTCGCGGTCCGTCCTGATCCTGTTGCACCATAGGTTATGCTCACGACAGCATCTCCCCCGGGGTGTTTATTCTCATCGGATGTGTGTGCCGGCCATGCGAGAAAATGCTCGACATTCAGCTGGCCTCTGAATGCTACGGCGGTCGCGCGCCGCCCAGTATGAACGGCTTCACATTCCGCCACACGACCTTTGCCCCACCACGGCTTCAAGGACATCCGTCCAACGAAAAAGGCACGGCGCTTGTGGCGCCGTGCCTTTTACATTCCTGCGAGCTGGGTCAGCTGTAGATCTCGAACAGGCCGGCGCCGCCCTGGCCGCCGCCGATGCACATGGTCACCACGCCCCACTTGGCCTTGCGGCGGGCGCCTTCCTGCAGCAGATGGCCGGTGAGACGGGCGCCGGTCATGCCGAAGGGATGGCCGATCGCGATCGAGCCGCCGTTGACGTTGTACTTGTCGGGATCGATGCCGAGCTTGTCGCGCGAATAGAGGCACTGGCTGGCGAAAGCCTCGTTGAGCTCCCAGAGATCGATGTCGTCGATCTTCAGGCCGTGACGCTTCAAGAGTTTCGGCACGGCAAAGATTGGCCCGATGCCCATCTCGTCAGGCTCGCAGCCTGCGGCCGCCCAGGCGACGAAGCGGCCGAGCGGCTTGAGGCCGCGCTTCTCGGCATCCTTGGCTTCCATCAGCACCACGGCGGCGGCGCCGTCGGAGAGCTGGCTGGCATTGCCGGCGGTGACGAACTTGCCGGGGCCCTTCACCGGCTCGAGCTTTGCCAATCCTTCCAGCGTGGTCTCCGGACGATTGCACTCGTCGCGGTCGACGACGTAGTCGACGATCGACTCGGCCTTGGTCGCCTTGTCGACCACCTTCATCTTGGTCTTCATCGGGACGATTTCGTCCTTGAACTTGCCCGCCTGCTGGGCCGCGGCCATGCGGCGCTGCGACTCCAGCGAATACTCGTCCTGGTACTCGCGGCTGAGCTTGTAGCGCTCGGCGACGATGTCTGCGGTGTCGATCATCGCCATGAAGATGTCGGGCGCTGTCTTGAGCAGCTCGGGATCGATCGACTCCTTCGGCGTGCCGCCGCCCGGCATCGAAATGCTCTCGACGCCGCCGGCGACGATGCAGTCCGCACCATCGGAGCGGATCGAGTTGGCGGCCATCGCGATGGTCTGAAGCCCTGAGGAGCAGAAGCGGTTCACCGACACGCCGCCGGTCGACTTCGGAAGGCCTGCGAGCAGCGCGGCCTGGCGGCCGATGTTCGGCGCACCGTGGGCGCAATTGCCGAGATAGCAGTCCTCGACATAATCCTTGTCGACGCCGGCGCGGTCGACCGCGTGATGGATGGCGTGCGCCGCGAGTGACATCGGCGGCGTGATGTTGAACCCGCCACGGCCGGACTTGGCCAGGCCCGTGCGCGCGTAGGAAACGATGACGGCTTCACGCATTGTTTTCTCCCTTTCGAACTTTGGTACGGAGGCGTTGGTATGAGGCGTCCTGGGCGCCATTGGTACACAAAGTTCGGCAGCCTTGGGAGAAATAAAGCGCGGCGCTGCATCAACAAAAACGCCGCCCTTGCGCGAAGGGCGGCGTTGTTCCGCGTATCGGAATATATGATGGCCGTCATTCCGTGGGGCGCGCGCCCCGCGGACGCCTCAGAATGTCAGCGCCTTGACCTGCTTGACCTGCGGCAGCGCCTGCACCTTGGCCAGCAGGTCCGCCGGCACCGCGCCGTCGACCTCGACCAGCGCGATCGCATCGCCGCCCTGCTCGACACGGCCGAGATGGAAGGTCGCGATGTTGATCTTGGCGTCGCCGAGCAGCCCAGCGAACTTGCCGATGAAGCCCGGCTTGTCCTCGTTGGTCACGTAGATCATCGACTTGCCAAATTCAGCATCGACGCGGATGCCCTTGATGTCGACGAGGCGCGGCTTGCCGTCATGATAGACGGTGCCGGAGACCGAGCGCTCCTGGCGTTCGGTCGCGACCGTCACGGTGATCAGGCTCTCATAGTCGCTCTGGGCAGCGCGCACGATCTCGTCCACCACCATGCCGCGCTCCTTGGCGACGACCGGCGCGGACACCACGTTGACCTCGCCCAGCATCGGCCGCAGCAGGCCGGACAAGACCGCGGAGGTGATCGCCTTGATCTTCATCTCGGCGACGTGGCCCTCATAGGTGATCTCGACCTTGAGGATGCCGGTCTCGGTAAGCTGGCCGGCGAACGAGCCGAGCTTCTCGGCGAGCGCGATGAACGGCTTCAGCTTCGGCGCTTCTTCGGCGGTGATCGAGGGGAAGTTGACGGCGTTCGAGATCGCGCCGGTGAGCAGATAGTCCGACATCTGCTCGGCGACCTGGAGCGCGACGTTCTCCTGCGCTTCGGTGGTGGAGGCGCCGAGATGCGGCGTGCAGATCACGTTGGGATGGCCGAACAGCACGTTGGTGTTGGCGGGCTCCTCGACGAACACGTCGAAGGCGGCGCCGGCAATGTGCTTGGAGTTGAGCGCATCGACCACCGCCTGCTCGTCGACGAGACCGCCGCGGGCGCAGTTGATCAGGCGCACGCCCTTCTTCATCTTGGCGATCGCGGCCGCGTCGATGATGTTCTTGGTCTTCTCGGTCAGCGGCGTGTGCAGCGTGATGAAGTCGGCGCGCTTCAAGAGATCATCGAGCTCGACCTTCTCGACGCCGATGTCCCTGGCGCGCTCCGGCGACAGGAACGGGTCGAACGCGACCACCTTCATGCGCAGGCCGAGCGCGCGATCCGCGACGATCGAGCCGATATTGCCGCAGCCGACCACGCCGAGCACCTTGCCGGTGATCTCGACGCCCATGAAGCGGTTCTTCTCCCACTTGCCGGCCTGGGTCGAGGCGTCGGCCTGCGGGATCTCGCGCGCCAGCGCCAGCATCAGGGTGATGGCATGCTCGGCGGTCGTGATCGAATTGCCGAACGGCGTGTTCATCACGATGATACCCTTGGCGGTGGCCGCAGGGATTTCAACGTTGTCGACGCCGATGCCAGCGCGGCCGATCACCTTGAGGTTGGTGGCCTTCTCCAGGATCTTTGCGGTCGCTTTGGTCGCGGAGCGGATCGCGAGGCCGTCGTAATTGCCGATGATCTCGGCGAGCTTGTCCTTGTCCTTGCCAAGGTTGGGCTGGAAGTCGACCTCGACGCCGCGGTCTTTGAAGATCTGCACGGCGGCGGGCGAGAGCGCGTCGGAAATGAGAACTTTGGGTTTGGTCATGGGGATGTCTTCCTTCGCCCCGCAACGAGGGCGGGCCACTGGGCTGATGTGGTGAAGTCTCTGGTCACTTCTCCCTCTCCCCGTTCTTACGGGGAGAGGGTCGGGGTGAGGGGCAGCCACGGGCGAAGGTGCAAGCGGAGAGAGCCCCTCACCCGGATCGCTGCGCGATCCGACCTCTCCCCGTAAGAACGGGGAGAGGCTAAGAAAGAAAACTTACGCCGCCTTGGCCAGCTGCGCCTTGGTCTCGGCAAAAGCCCAGTCGATCCACTGCGTCAGCAGCTCGACGTCCCTGGCCTCGACGGTGGCGCCGCACCAGATGCGCAGGCCCGCCGGCGCGTCGCGATAGTATGCGAAGTCGTAGCCGGCGCCTTCCTTCTCGATCAGCGCGACCAGCTTCTTGGAGAAGTCGGCCTGCGCGTCATCGGAAAGCGAGGTGATCGCGGGATCGGTGAACTTCAGGCACACCGAGGTGTTGGAGCGGATTGCCGCGTCCTTGGCCAGGAAGTCGATCCAGGGCGTCTTCGCCTTCCAGTCGGCCAGCACCTTGGTGTTGGCGTCGGCGCGTCCGATCAGCGCCTTGAGGCCGCCGATCGACTTGGCCCAGTTCAGCGCGTCGAGATAATCCTCGACGCAGAGCATCGACGGCGTGTTGATGGTCTCGCCGACGAAGATGCCTTCGTTGATCTTGCCGCCCTTGGTCATACGGAAGATCTTCGGCAGCGGCCAGGCCGGCTTGTAGGTCTCGAGCCGTTCCACCGCACGCGGCGACAGGATCAGCATGCCGTGCGCGGCTTCGCCGCCGAGCGCCTTCTGCCAGGAGAAGGTGACGACATCGAGCTTGGCCCAGTCGAGCGGCTGCGCAAACGCGGCCGAAGTCGCGTCGCAAATGGTCAGGCCTTCGCGGGTCGCGCTGATCCAGTCGGCGTTCGGCACGCGCACGCCGGAGGTGGTGCCGTTCCAGGTGAAGACGACGTCGCTCGCAGGGTCCACCTTCGAAAGGTCGGGAATCTCACCGTAAGCCGCGTTCAGCTTGGTGACGTCCTTGAGCTTCAATTCCTTGACGATGTCGCTGACCCAGCCCTCGCCGAAGGATTCCCAGGCGAGCGTGGTGACGGGCCGTGCACCGAGCAGCGACCACAGCGCCATCTCGACCGCGCCGGTATCGGACGCCGGCACGATGCCGATACGATAATCAGCCGGCACTTCAAGCACTTCGCGCGTCAGATCGATCGCGAGCTTGAGCTTGGTCTTGCCGACCTTCGCGCGATGCGAACGGCCGAGCGCTGCGTCCTTGAGATTTTGGGCGTTCCAGCCGGGGCGCTTGGCGCAGGGGCCGGAGGAGAAATGCGGCACGTTGGGCCGCGAAGCGGGCTTCGCTACAGTCATGATCTACCCTTCCAGATAGTAAGCCTCCCGTTGGGGGGAGGTGTCCCGCCGCGGCTGATACGGGAATCGGGCAGACCAGTCAAGGAAGTTCCGGCGTCTCACGCTGGAGTGATGGCTCCTCCGGCGCGAGGCTGGGGGCCTCGACAGCAGTGAGCGCGTTCAGCAAGTCCGTGGCCTCGCTGATCAATTGCGCGGCACGGCGGCGGCTGCTGACCTTCAAAATGCATTTGTCATTGGCCTGCACAACGTAATCGTTGCCGACCTTGATCATGGAATAGCTTTTCATCGAAATCCCCGAACCGACCGAGCCCGGCTTCAGACGCTGGCGTAGCACCGTTCGTTCCTGGGTCCACGTGAACGACGGACGGGTAGTTTATCAGCTGTTAAGATGAACGAACGCGCGATCAGATTGTCCAGCATGCGCAACGGTCGCGCGATGCTGCGTCAAAAGCGGACAGTCATGCCGGCGTGGCTCAAGGAAAATCCGAGACGCTTGTAGAAGCGCTGCGCGTCGACGCGGCTCTGATGTGTCAGCAATTCAACCAGATTGCAGCCGCGCGCTTTTGCTTCCGTGATCGCCCACTGCACCAATTGTTCGCCGATGCCGCGGCTGCGACAATCGGCGGCAACGCGGACATCCTCGAGCAGGCCGCGAATGCCGCCTTGCGAGCTGATGCCCGCGAGCACCGCGAGCTGCAGACAGCCGACCACCCTGCCCTCGCTCTCGGCAACCACGAGCGTGAGATTTTGGTCGCGTTCGACCCGCTCGAACGCCTGATAGTAGACGAGCGGAAGCGGATCCTCGACGCGCTCGCGGGCGCGACCGAGATGATCGTCGGCGAGCATCGCCACAATCGCGGGAACGTCCTCGCGGCGCGCGGGACGGATGGAGATAGGCTTCGCGTTCATAAAGGGAAACTCCAGGGACTCAGCGCGCCGGCGGTAGACCGAGATAAGCCTCGGCTTCAGCGATCCAGCGGCGGATGGCGGCATAGCGGCCGAGTTCAAAACCGCCTTCATGCGCGAGGCGGGTATAGGCGAGCAGCGAGACGTCGGCGAGCGAGACCTCATCGCCCGCGAAGACGCGGCTCGCGGTGAGATGCGCCTCCATACGGTCGAGCGCCGCATAGCCGCGCTTGACCTTCTCCGGGTCGAGCTCGGATAGCTTCTTGCCGAGATAGACCAGCTGGAAGCGGCACACCGCGATATAGGGCTCGTGGCTGTATTGTTCCCAGAACAGCCATTCGTCCATCTTGGCGGCAGCAAAGGCATCGCGCGGAACGAGCGCGCTGTCGCGGGCGAGATAGCGGATGATGGCGTTGGACTGCGCCAGCGTGCGGCCGTCGTCGAAGGCCACGGTCGGCACCTGGCCGGCGCCGTTCATCTTCAGGAATTGCGGCGTACGCGTCTCGCCCTTGCGCGTGTCGATCTCGATCCAGCGATAGGGCAATGCGAGCTTGTCGCAGACCCACTTCACCTTCAGACAATTGCCGGAATTGCTATCGCCGTAAATCTGCATCGCTGCCGCCCCGCATCTGGCGACAGAGCATCAGGACGTAGCCGACCTGTCAACCGCGACGCAGCGAAGCAGCGTCAGAACTTGTAGCCGAGCCCGACGCGCGCATTGTTCAGCGTCACCGAGGTGTTCATGACGGGCGAGAATTTCACGTATTCGTATTCCACGCGCGCGAACAGACCTTCCCAGATGCAGTATTCGAGCCCGAGGCCGGCGGTCCAGCCCACCGCGAAGGCGTTGGTCCTGTGCTGGCTCTGCGTCTGCGACTGCGCGGGAACGTCAAACGTCCTGCTCGTGGTCGACGTGGCGCCACCAACGCCCGTTGTCGTCACGATCTGGGTCAGCGTCACATCGCTCGTCACCGTGCGGGAGACGTCCATTCGCCCGACGGCGGCGCCGAAGAATGCGTACGGCATGAAGTCGCCGCCGTCCCAGCCGACGCGTCCGCGGAGCGAGATCATGTCCTTGACCTTCGCCGCGGCGGTGCCGGTCAACGTGACGTTATAGTTGTCGGTCGTGCCGGTGGGCGGGTTGTCACCGGGCGGATTGACGATCGTGAGCGAGTTGCTACCCGACGTCGACGTCGCGAGGTTGTTGAAGTAGCTGTAGGTGCCCTCGAGACCAAGAATGGCATCGTACCATTGCCAGTTGCGGCCGACGAAGGCGCCGAAATTCGTGCTCTGCGTGTTGGTCTTGTTCATGAGCGACCAACTCGCGGTCGGCTGCTGCAGCACGCTGTCGCGGAAGATGAAGTTGGTCAGGCCGACGACGCTCTGGCTGAAATCGGTCGCGTTGCTGGTGTAGCCGCCGTTGACGCCGACATAGGCGCCATCCCAATTATGGGACGTCTTGGACAGACCGTCGGTGAAGCCGCCGCGCAGGACGGGCAGATCCGGCATGTCGGCCGCGTGTGCGGCGGACACAGATCCCAAAGCCGCCACCACCAACCAAAGCCTACGCATTGCGACGCTCCATCGAACTCGAACTTTCGCTCGTGATCATGGCTCGTTAACCTTAACCAATGGTTGCGTCGGACACTTTTGTCGCTGTTGCGCCATGAAAAATACGCAAAGCAAAACGGCGCGGGATGATCCCGCGCCGTTAAGAGACGTTAAGCGATGGGGCGAACGATCAGCCCTTGGTGACGAGCGGCGGCGGCGTGTAGACCGGCGGGCTGTTGAGCTCCCAGCGCACGCCGAGCTTCACGTCGTTCGAGGTGATGCTCTTGACCCTGATGGTCGTCGGCCCGGAGATGCTGCCATCGAACGCGCGGAAGTTGCCGGGCGCAGCGTCGCCGAGATCCATGTAGCTGTAGGCCAGTTCGACGGTGAACCCGGGATTGACCTTGTAGGCGAGACCGGCATGGGCGGCCCATGCGAAGTTCCACTTACCATTGTCGGCGAAATTGGTGACGCTGTTGGACAGGACGCCGCCGGTGTAGCGAATGCCGTTGTCCTGGAAGCCCGAGAGCTTGTTGTAGGAGCCGCCGACACCGGCGCCGATGAACGGGGTGATGCACCACCAGGTGCCGAGATCGACATAGGCGTTGGCCATGACGACCCACTCGGACTTGCTGCCGGTGTAGGTGTTGGCTTCGACATCGGTCGGCCCGAGCAGGACGCTCTGCGAACCGTGCAGATTGGCCTTGCCGCGATACTGGCCGATCACGTCGGTGCGGAACCAGTTGTTGAAGCGATAGCCGACGCCGAGATCGAACAGCGGCGAGGAGTCGAAGCCGAGTCCGGCCGTCGTGGTCGGGAACGTCGCCGAAGTCGCGCTGTCGATGCTCTTGGCGCTCTGGTTGGTCATGCCGACGTCGCCGCGGAGATACCAGCCGCCGAAATCCGCGGGCGGGGCGGGCGGCGCGTACATCGGGGGCGGAGCCGCGATCGGCATATCGGCGGCGAAGGCCATCGACGAGATCAGTGACGCCGCACCCGCGGCAAGGAGAGACTTAACGCTACGCATTGGCTTCGTCCTTATGGCCGGTGGGGCAAAATGCAGATGCCCCACGTTCTGGAAACTCACGGGCGGACGATGGCACCAAATGCTTAAGCGCCACTTAACCCTAATTTTTAAGGTTGATTTTTTCGCAACGGGCGCGCGGATGCGGCGCAAGCGTTGCAAAAATGCGGCGCTCAAGCGCCGCATTTGCTAACGATTGATGAAGCCGCAATGCAGCGAGAACGGATTTGTTAACGAACGTGCCGCGGCAGCTTGGGCAGGAACACCGCAAGCAGCCCGATCGCCGGCAGATAGGCGCAGACCTGATAGACGAACTCGATCGAGGTGCGATCGGCGAGCTTGCCGAGCACGGCCGCGCCCAGGCCGCCGATGCCGAAGGCGACGCCGAAGAACACGCCGGAGATCATGCCGAAGCGATGCGGCACCAGCTCCTGCGCGAACACGATGATCGACGACGTCGTCGAGGAGATGATGAGGCCGATGATCACTGTCAGCACTGCGCTCGCGTAGAGACCGGCATAGGGCAGCGCCAGCGTGAACGGCAGCGCGCCGAGGATCGAGATCCAGATCACGATCTTGCGGCCGAAGCGATCGCCGAGCGGTCCGCCGAGAAACGCACCGACCGCGTTCGCCGCCAGGAAGATGAAGAGGTACATTTGCGCGGCCTGCGTCGACACGTTGAAACGGTCGATCAGATAGAAGATGTAATAGCTCGACAGGCTCGAGACGTAGAGCTGCTTGGAGAACAACAGCGCGACGAGCACGGCAAGCGCGACCGCGACGCGGCGCGAACTCGGCGCGTCAGGATGGGCCTGAACCTGCGCCGCCTTCTTCGCCTTGATCTGCGGCTCGTACCAGCGGCCGATACGCCAGAGGATGACAATCGCGAGGAACGCGATCGAGGAGAACCAGGCGATACTGCCCTGCCCGAACGGCACCACGATGAGCGCAGCAAGCACCGGGCCCATCGACGTGCCAAAGCTGCCGCCGAGCTGAAACACCGATTGGGCGAACCCATAGCGACCGCCGGAGGCGAGCCTCGCGATGCGCGCGGATTCGGGGTGAAACACCGCCGAGCCAAGACCGACCAGTGCGGCGGCGATCAGGATGACGAGATATTGGTGTGCGGCGCTGAGCAGCAGCAGGCCAAAGAAGGTCGAGGCCATGCCGATCGACAGCGAGTAAGGCTGCGCCTTCTTGTCGGTGTAGTGGCCGACCACCGGCTGGAGCAGCGACGCCGTGAACTGGAACGCGAGCGTGATCATGCCGATCTGCGCGAAGTCGAGCGCGTAGGTGTCCTTCAGGATCGGATACACCGAGGCGATCAGCGACTGCATGGTGTCGTTGAGGAAGTGCGAGAAGCTGATGCCGGCGAGCACGATATACGCCGGCCCTGCGGACGCGGCGGGTGCGATGTCGGCAACGACGACCGGCTCGGTCAGCGTTTCCGCAGGTACGACGACAGGCTTGTTCACTGGAGCATTCCGGCAGGCGCGGCGAACCGCCGCGACTTGCCTAACTACGATGCTGGAAGCGGGCGAACCACCGCCAATCGTCGATGGCTGGGATGCGCGTGCGCCCGATTCCACTGCGAAGCCGCACGACCTGCATGATTCGAGACGCCCGCCTTTGGCGGGCTCCTCACCGTGAGGGGTCCAGGGATTTCGTAGCCCGGATGGAGCGAAGCGTAATCCGGGACGGCTATGAACGCGGGCGCGAACCCCGGATTTCGCTGCGCTCCATCCGGGCTACGATCGCGCTTCTCGTAGTGATGCGCCTCAAGCCGCCGCAGCCTGTCCCAGCGCGGAAACAATCGTGTCGACGACGTCCTCGACCAGGACACGGTCCTCGCCCTCGCCCATGACGCGGATCACGGGCTCGGTGCCGGAGGAGCGGATCAGCAGGCGGCCGTGGCCGTTGAGCCGCTTCTCGCCGTCGGAGATCGCCGACTGCACCTCGGAATCGTCGAGCGGTTTGCCGCCCTTGTGGCGGACGTTCTTGAGGATCTGCGGCAGCGGGTCGAAGCGGTGGCAAACTTCCGACACCGGCCGGCGCAGCTTCTGCACCACGGCCAGCACCTGCAGCGCGGCGACAAAGCCGTCGCCGGTGGTGGCGTAGTCGGACAGGATGATATGGCCGGACTGCTCGCCGCCGAGATTGTAGCCGCCGTTCAGCATCTGCTCGAGCACGTAGCGATCGCCGACCGGCGTGCGCACGAGATCGAGCCCCTGCCCTTTCAGGAAGCGCTCGAGGCCGAGATTGGACATCACGGTCGCAACGATGCCCGGACGCGACAGCCGCCCGTCTTCCTTCCAGCTCTGCGCGATCACCGCCAGCAGCTGGTCGCCATCGACGACATGACCGCGCTCGTCGACCAGGATGACGCGGTCCGCGTCGCCGTCGAGCGCAATGCCGATGTCGGCGCGCATCTCGCGCACCTTCCGCGACAACGCTTCCGGCGAGGTCGAGCCGCAATCCTTGTTGATGTTGAAACCGTCGGGCTCGACGCCGATCGGCACCACGTCGGCGCCCAATTCCCACAGCGCTTCCGGCACCACCTTGTAGGCGGCACCATGGGCGCAATCGATCACGACGCGCAGGCCATCGAGCGAGAGATCGCGCGGCAGCGTGCGCTTGGCGAATTCGATGTAGCGGTCATGCACGCCGTCGATACGGCGGGCGCGGCCCAAGCTCGCACTTTGTGCAAGCCTCTTCTCGATCGGCTCGTCGAGCAGCTGCTCGATCTGCTTCTCGACGTCGTCGGAAAGCTTGAAGCCCTGCGGGCCGAACAGCTTGATGCCGTTGTCCTCGAACAGATTGTGCGAGGCCGAGATCATGACGCCGAGATCGGCGCGCATCGACTTGGTCAGCATCGCCACCGCCGGCGTCGGCATCGGGCCGACCAGCAGCACGTCCATGCCGACCGAGGTGAAGCCCGCGACCATCGCGTATTCGATCATGTAGCCGGACAGGCGGGTGTCCTTGCCGATGACGACCCGGTGGCGGTGCTCACCGCGCTGGAACGCAAGGCCCGCGGCCTGACCGACCTTGAGCGCGAGCTCCGGCGTGATCAGTCCGTTGGCGCGGCCCCGGATCCCGTCCGTCCCGAAATATTTGCGGCTCATATCGTCCCCCACGCAACAACCAGGGATCCCCACGACAACTTCCGGATGCCTTGTACGGCTCCGCCATCCCTGATTACGCAGGGGTCTTATAAAGCGTTCGCGGCTAACTTGGCTTCAAAAAATATGATGAATCATTACGGAACCGGGGCTAGCCTCACCCCGGTAACCTATTGTTAACATTATATGTCCTGCTGAAGCGCGGTAGGAGCGGGAATTCCGGGCTAATCCGTTCGCTTGACGTGACGGTCCCCACGGCTCGGTGCCGGCTGGGTGACGTTGACGGGATCGGAGCCTGGAAAGGTCTCTTCCAGCCCTTCCTCCAGCGCTTCCTCGAGGTCACGCTTCTCCTTGATTTCTTCCGGCGAAGGTCCGACGTGCGGCTTGGTCATGGCGTCCCTCTCGCAAACGATTTGGCTGTGCATCCAACCATGCTAGATGACCCCGAAACCTTCCGATGCAAGACTTTTGATACAAGACTTGCGAACTAAGACCGGCCGGGAAACGTTCATGAAGCACATCACCTGTATCGACGATCTTCGCGCTCTGCATAAGCGCCGCGTGCCGAAAGCGTTCTTCGACTATTGCGACCGCGGCTCCTATGCCGAGGAGACGCTGCGCGCCAATCGCGACGATCTCCAGGACATCAAGTTCCGCCAACGCATCCTGGTCGACGTCTCCAAACGCGATACCTCGACCATGATCCTCGGCGAGCCCTCGACCATGCCGCTGATCCTGGCGCCCGTGGGCCTGCTCGGCATGCAGCATGGCGATGGCGAGATTTACGCCTGCCGCGCGGCGCAGGCCGCCGGCATCCCGTTCACGCAGTCGACGATGTCGATCTGCTCGATCGAGGACATCGCCGCCAATGTCGAGAAGCCGTTCTGGTTCCAGCTCTACGTCATGAAGGACCGCGGCTTCATCAAGGAGCTGGTCCAGCGCGCGATCGCGGCGAAGTGCAGCGCGCTCGTGCTCACCGTCGATCTGCAGGTGATCGGCCAGCGCCATGCAGACATCAAGAACGGCATGACGATTCCGCCGGAATGGTCGCTGTCGAAATTCATCGATTTCGCCACCAAGCCGGCCTGGGTCTCCGGCGTGCTGCAGGGCAAGCGCCGCACCTTCGGCAACATCGCCGGCCACGTGAAGAACACCGAGGACCTCAACCGCCTCGCCGAATGGACCGCCTCGCAGTTCGACACCTCGCTGAACTGGAAGGACGTCGAGTGGATCCGGAGCATCTGGCCGGGCAAGCTCATCATCAAGGGCATCCTTGACGTCGAGGACGCCGAGGAAGCGGCCAAGACCGGTGCGCAGGCGCTGGTGGTGTCGAACCATGGCGGCCGTCAGCTCGACGGCGCGCCGTCCTCGATCGAGGTGCTTCCCGAGATTGCCGACGCCGTCGGTGAGAAGATGGAGATCATGTTCGACGGCGGCATCCGCTCCGGCCAGGACGTGATGCGCGCGCTCGCGCTCGGCGCAAAGTCCTGCATGATCGGCCGCGCTTATGCTTACGGGCTAGGCGCCGGCGGCCAGGCCGGCGTCGCCAAGGCGATCGACATCATCCGGAAAGAGCTGCTCACGACCATGGGCCTGTGCGGCGTCAACAGGATCGACGAGATCGGCGATCATATTATTGCGATGTGATCGCTAGCCGGGATGCAGCGGCAATGGCAGCTGTCGTCCCGGACAAGCGCAGCGAAGCGAAGCGCTGATCCGGGCCGACAGTGGAGTTTGGGGCGACGGTTCGCGCTACAGCTACGCCCCTCACATCGGCGGCGTCACGCCATCGCGGCCGACATTGACCCGGTTCGCTTCCAGCGTGCCGTCATCCTTCTTCGCCGCACCAAAGATGATCAGCTTGGCGCCGGGCTTCACTTCCGACTTGTCGCTGGCGACGAAGGTGACGATCGGAGTCCCCGGCGGCACCACGACTTTCTTCTCGCCGTCCTTGTATTTGACTGTGATGTTCAGGCCGTCGGTACCCTCCACCGTCTGCGCCACGGTGGCATTGGTCATGGTCGAGTTGGCGCGGGCATCCCAGGGTCGGAAACCTTCGGCGGCGCCGCGCTGGTTTTCCGGGAAGATGTGGACGGCAATCGCCTTCTGGGTACCGTCGGGCTCGGGCATGGCGGTGACGCCGATATAGGAGCCCTCCTTGATCTCGGAGAGCTGCGTCTTCACCACCGCGAAGACGGCGACGTTGTCGGTCATCTTCACCTTCACGTCGGTACCCTCGCGCGTCTTGATGCCGAGCGTGTTGCCGTCGACGTTTTCGATGGTGCCGCGAATGCGGACCATCGACGTCTGCTGCTGGGCCGAGGCGGCCGATACGGCGATAAAGGTGGCGAATGCGGCCACGGCGGCGCGTGGCATCCAGTTGGTCGGTGTCATGTTCGTCCGTGTCATGGCCTTGTCCCTTCAGGCACCTTGCGGCGATCAGACGGCAAACCCCGCGCGACCGCCGCTATTCCGGGAATGTGTGATCACATCGGCGGGGTCAGGCCGTCGCGGCCGACATTGACGCGATTGGTCTCGAACGAGCCATCCGGCAATTGCTTCATGAAGGCGATGACCTTGGTGCCGGCCTTCAGCTCGGACTTGTCGCCCGGCACGAAGGTCACGACCGGCGTCATATCGGAGACGAACACCTTCTTCTCGCCGTCCTTGTACTTCACCAGCAGCGTATGGCCGTCATTGCCGACCACGCTCTCGGACACCGTGGCATTGGTCATGCTGGAATTGGGCTTGAGGTCATAGGGCCGCGAGCCTTCGCCGGTGCCGCGCATGCTCTCCGGAAACACGTGCACCTCGACGGCGTTCTCGCCGCCGTCCGATCCCGGCACGGTGGTCGCGCCGACGAACGAGCCGACCTTGATATCGGCCAGCGAAATCTTGGTGACTCCCGCGACCCGCAGGTCGGATGCGATGCGGAGCTTGACGTCTTCACCGCTGCGCGACTTGACCAGCATGGTGTCGCCCTCGACGCTCTCGATCGTGCCGCGCACGCGGGTCGGCACCGGCGCCTTTTGCGCGACGGCAGCAAAGGTGGAAGCAGCCACCATCGCAACAGCGATGAGCGGACGCGTGAAATTGGCACGTTGGATCGTCATGAATGTCTCCGATTATCCCCACGGGGATAGAACGCCGGAGACGGCGCACTATTCTCTCAAGTCTTTGTGAGATCGGCCTCGACCAGCGCGCGCAGTTCCGCGGTCACCTCAGGCCGCTGGCCGAACCACAGCTCGAAGCCGCGCACCGCCTGATGCAGGAGCATGCCGAGCCCGTCGGCGGTCTTGAGCCCGCGGGCCCTGGCGGCTGCGAGCAGCGGCGTCACCAGCGGGACGTAGACGAGATCGGCGACGACGGCCCCTTGCGGCAGCCGCGCCACATCGACCTCGAGCGCGGGCTGGCCGTGCATGCCGAGCGAGGTCGTGTTCACGAGAAGTTTTGCCCGCGGCAGCACGTCGTTGATGCCGTCCCACAACAGCGGATGCACGTTCGGCCCGAATTGCGCCGCCAGCGCCTCGGCCCGCGCCAGGGTGCGGTTGACGAGATGGACCCGGCCAAAGCCGCGTTCGAGCAGGCCGAACACGACCGCGCGCGAGGAGCCGCCGGCCCCCAGCACCAGCGCTTCGTCGGCCTTGTCCCAGCCGGGCGCGCTGGCGTCCAGATTGCCGAGAAAGCCTTCGACATCGGTATTGGTCGAGCGCAGCTCGCCATCGGCGAACCACAACGTGTTGGCGGCACCCACGGCCTTGGCGCGCGCATCGGGGCTCGACAGCTCCAGCACGCCGACCTTGTGCGGAATGGTGACATTGGCGCCGACAAAACCGCGCAGCGACAGCCGCAACACGAAATCGCGCAAATCCTCGGGCGGAACGGCCTCGATGACATAGCCGCCTGCGATGCCGAGCGTGCGCAGCCAGTAATGATGGATCAGCGGCGAGCGCGAATGCGCGGCCGGCCATCCGATCAAGCAGGCCGCTGGCGGTTTGGGCACGGTCATCTTTCCCTCGGGTCGTGTCGAGGGCGATCCATTTCGCGTCCGGGCGGTCCTGTCAAGCAGGCGGGGACGGCACCGTGGATTCGGTCACGCCGGGGGCTGCCTTGATATCGGCGACCGCGCGCTCGATGGTCTGGCGATAGCGCGCGCGCTGCGGGCTCACGCCATGGGTGAGCAGCGCGCGGCGGACCGCAGGCGAGGCCCCCGTGATGAACAGCCGGATGCCCTGGCGCTGGGCCTTGGCGGCGACGCGCCCCAACACGTTCGCCGCGGTGGAGTCCAGGAACGGCACAGCGGCGAAATCGACCACGAGCGCCTTGCGCTTGTCGGCAATGCCGTCGAGCACGCCTCCGATCGCAGACGCAGCACCAAAGAAGAACGCGCCGGTGATGCGATAGACCAGGACGTCGCGGTCGACCGCGAGCGCGGGATCGTAGGGCACGCGCTCGCCATTGCCGTCATCGGGACGATCGGCCGCCACCAGCGGCGAGCGCTCCTCGATGCCGGTCATCTCCGCCATGCGATGGATGAACAGCACCGCACCGAGCGAGAAGCCGACCAGAATGCCTTCGGTCAGATCGCGGAAGATCGTGAGCAGGAAAGTTGCCAGCAGCACGACGGCATCGCCCCGGGACGAACGCAGCAGCGTGGCGAATTCCTGCTTCTCCGCCATGGTCCAGGACACCACGACCAGCACGGCCGCAAGCGCGGCGAGCGGGATGTAGCTCGCGAGCGGCGCTGCGACCAGCATGAACAGCAGCAGGAAGACGGAGTGCAGCATGCCCGCCAGCGGCCCGCGCGCGCCAGCGCGGATGTTGGTCGCCGTGCGCGCAATCAGGCCCGTGACACAGATGCCGCCGAACAGCGCCGCGCCGATGTTGGCGGCGCCTTGCGCCACCAGCTCGCAATTGGAGCGGTGACGGCGTCCGGTCATGCCGTCGGCAACCACCGCCGACAGCAGCGATTCGATGGCCGCGAGCAACGCAAACGAGATCGCATCCGGCAGCACCGCTTTCGCCTTCGCAAGCGAGAACGCCGGCAGCACCGGCGACGGCAATTCGCGCGGGATGCCGCCGAAGCGCGATCCGATGGTCTCAATCGGCAGCGACAGTGCAGCCGTCGCGATGGCCGCGAGCACGACCGCGATCAGGATGCCGGGCCAGGACGGCTGCCAGCGCCGCAAGCCGGCAATGATGGCGATGCTGACGAGAGCGACGCCAAACGCAGATGGATTGACGGTGTGAAGGCCACCTGCGAGCGCGACGAGTTTCGGCACGAACTCGCTCGGCTCTTTCCCCGCGAGCGTGATGCCCGAGAGATCGCGCAGCTGGCTTGCAAAGATGATCACGGCAATGCCGGCGGTGAAGCCGACCGTGACGGGATAGGGAATGAACTTGATGTATGTGCCGACACGCAGCAGGCCCGCGGCGATCAGAACCATGCCCGCCATCATGGTGGCGAGAATGACGCCGTCGACGCCATGCCGCTCTGCGGTCACCGCGACCAGCACGATGAAGGCGCCCGCGGGGCCGCCGATCTGGAAGCGGCTGCCGCCGAGCAGCGACACGATGAAGCCGCCGACAACCGCAGTGTAGAGCCCGCGGTCCGGCGTCACGCCCGAGGCGATCGCGATCGCCATCGACAGCGGCAGCGCGACGATCGCGACCGTAAGGCCCGCGAACACATCGGCGCGGAGATCGGCCAAGCCATAGCCCTCGCGCCAAACGGTCACGAGCTTTGGCAGATAGAGTTCGGTAAAGGTCGGTCGACGAAGCTGATGCAGCTTGCCTGCGTGTTCGCCTGTAATGCTCATGCCCCACAATGCTCCGATGCATCGTGCGGCCCGCGCGTTCCGGCGCGACGATGCGCTAGTTCAACCTGCTCCCGAGCATGATCATCGAAGCGATCATGCCCCCACCCGGCGCGGCGGCCCCGGCTCTTTCAGGCGAACGCCACGTCCGCCGCTGTCGCTGCGGGCCTGCTCGCCGATCAGCTCGACGCCGGCCCGATCGAACGCCTCGACCACCTTGATCAAGGTCTCGACCACGCCGCGCACATTGCCGGTAGACGCCTCCATCCGCTGGATGGTCGGCAACGACACGCCGGCAAGCTCGGCCAGGGTTTTCTGGTCGATGCCGAGCAGCGCGCGGGCTGCCCGCATCTGGAATGACGTGATCACCTTGGCCTCACGTGTCAACGGTTATAAGTGATATGCTGCGCATGTACAATGATGTAAAATACATCATTCGAGGGTGAACGCAAGCGCGTCCTTCGTCATTGCAATGACGCGTGGAGGGGGCACGGCCCACGTGAAACACCGCGCTCGTGGAGACGGCTTCTCACCCACCCTCTCCCCGTAAGAACGGGGAGAGGGAGTGAGAGAGCAGGACGCCCCTCACTGCGCGAGAGACAGACTCACGCCGCGTGCTGATGCGCGGCGATGATCTGGTCGGCGGCGCGGCCTGTGACTTCGGCCATGTGGTCGAACTGGCGGGTGAAGCTGCCGGCGCCCGCCGTGGCCGAGCGCAGCTCGACGATGAGCTCGCCGATCTCGGCTTCGGGCATCATGGCGCGGACGCAGTCCCAGCCGCTCCAGCCGTCGCGGGTGTCGAAGCCGAGGATCTGGCCGCGCCGCGCCGACAGGATCGCGTTGATCTTGGCGGTGGCA
Organism: Bradyrhizobium ganzhouense; assembly: GCF_049949285.1. Classification (NCBI taxonomy): domain Bacteria; kingdom Pseudomonadati; phylum Pseudomonadota; class Alphaproteobacteria; order Hyphomicrobiales; family Nitrobacteraceae; genus Bradyrhizobium; species Bradyrhizobium ganzhouense. Next base: position 1,494,253 of record NZ_CP181318.1, on the reverse strand, counting down.
TCGGTCGGACAGACGATCTCGACCACGTGGATCGGCTCCAGCAACACCGACTGGCATTGCGGCAGGCCTTCGTTGAGCCCGACCCGCGCCGCCGTGCGGAAGGCGAGGTCGGAGGAATCGACGCTGTGATAGGAGCCGTCGGTCAGCGTCACCTGCAGATCGGTCACGGGGAAGCCGAGCGGGCCGCGTGTAAGCCCGTCGACAACGCCCTCTTCCACCGCACCGATATAGTTGCGAGGCACCGCGCCGCCGACGACCTTCTCGGCGAACTTGAAGCCCTCGCCGCGCGGCAGCGGCTTGATGTCGAGCACGACATCGCCGAACTGGCCGTGACCGCCGGATTGCTTCTTGTGGCGGCCGCGTTGGGTGATCGGCTTGCGGATGGTCTCCTGGTAACCGATCGCAGGCGGATGCGAGGAGATCTTGACGCCGAAGCGATCGCGCAGCCGCTCGCTCGCGACACGCAAGTGCATCTCGCCCTGTCCCCACAGCACGGTGTCGTGGGTCTGGGGGTTCTGCACGACGACGAGTGACGGATCCTCCTCGTGCAGCCGCATCAAGGCCTGGCCGAGCTTGACGTCGTCCTTGCGGTCGGTGGCCGCAACCGAAATCGCGAGCACCGGCGGCGTTGGTTCCGCGGCGTCGAGCGCGGCGGGCGGGTTCTTGCCACTCGAGACCGTGTCGCCGGTATTGACTGGATCGAGCTTGGCGAGCGCCACCGTGTCGCCGGCTTCAGCCGAGGCACGCTTGGTGTCGTAGGCGCCGTTGACGGCGAGGATGCCGGAGATGCGGCTCGCGCCGCCCGACGAGGATTGCAGCGTGGCGCCGTCCTCGAGATGGCCGGCGAGCAGCCGCGTCAGCGACAGTTTTCCGCCGTGCTGCGAATGCAGCGTCTTGAAGACGAAGCCGAGCGCGTCCTTGCTTTCCGGCGCGCCGAGACGTCTTGCGGTCTCCGCAATGCCGGGCGCCTCGTGGCGCAGCGCCTTCATCAGACGCAGCACGCCGTTTTCGCGCGCGGCAGCACCGAGCAAAACCGGGCAGATCACCCCCTCGCGCAATTCGCGGGCGAGATCGTCGAACACGGCATCGCGCGGCGGCTGGATGTCTTCCAGCAACTGCTCCATCAGCGCGTCATCGTGATCGGCGAGCTTCTCCAGCATCGAGAAGCGGGCCTCCTTCTCGCGATCGAGATCGCCGCCTGCGAGCGCAACCACTTCGGATGCCTTGTGCTCGCGATAGATGAAGGCGCGTTCCAGCGCGAGATCGACAAAACCCTCGATCAGCTCGCCCTTCCAGATCGGAATCTGGCGCAGCACAAGCGGCACGCGCGAGGCGGGCTGGAGCGTCGCGAGCGTCTCGCGGATGCGCTTGTTGGCGCGGTCGATCTTGTTGAGGAACAGGAAACGCGGGATCTTCAGCTCCTCCAGCTCGCGCAGGATGATCTGAAGCTGCGGCAGCTTCTTCTCGTCGGCCTCGCATACCACGACCGCGGCATCGACCGCGGGAAGCGCGGCGCGCATGTCGTGGGCGAACTCGACGGAACCGGGACAATCCAGGAAGGTGTAGCTGTCGCCCATGAAACTCGTGGTGGCGGCAGTGAGCCCGACGGTCATCTTGTGATGACGGGCTTCGGGCGTGGCGTCGCCGACGGAGGTTCCGGCATCGACGCTGCCGGCGCGCGGGATTGCGCCCGTTCGCGCCAGGATCGCTTCGAGAAGTGTGGTTTTACCGCTTTGGAATGGGCCCACCAGCGCAATGCACCGTGGACCTCGGGGACTTCTGACGTCTTGTCCCATTCGCCGCCTCCTTGGTGTGGAGCTCGGCCCGTGATTGGGTCGGCAAACGCAGATGCTCTGCCCGTCCCCGAGATTTGGCAAGCGTCAAACGTCGCTGCGGTGCGTCGTTGCGGAAACGCGCCGATGGAACGGCGCGTTTCACGCAATTTCAATTCGTCAACGGCCCGGACGGAGTTCCAGGCTTTCGAGTCCGGCCGCGACGTTGAGGCCGACCTGGCCCTGCACGCTGAGCGGCTGAAGCGCGATCGAATTGTTGGAGCCCCCGACCAGCGCGTTGCCGCCGAGGCCGACGCCGACCGAGGCGCTGCCCTGCGCACCGGCATAATTGCCGGAGAGATCGCCGGGGCCGAGCCGGTTGACCGGCGCGAACACGCCCCAGGCGAGCGCCGTCTCCTGGGTGATGCCGAGGTCAACGCCGACTTTGCGGATCGTCGCGACATAGCGGTCGTCGGGCACGCCATCGACGCGCAAGACGCAGCCGAGATTGGTCACCGATCCCACCACGAAGCCGATGCTGGCGCCGCCGCGGCATTCGAGCACGCCGACCTGCACCAGCCGCGACTGCGCGCTGGCGCCCGCGACGGAGGCAACGAGGCCGGCGGCAGTGAGTCCGGCAAGGAGGAGTGAGCGGCGCATGAAAATGTCTCCGGCTATGAATGTGATGCGAGCAGAGCAGGCGCCATTCCCGAGGCGCGCGATGGTCTATGCCACAAGAGTGTTGTGGGTGCCAGATCGGACACGTCTAAAACCGAACTCGCGGAAAGAGCCCCTCGCCCCACCCTCTCCCCGTAAGAACGGGGCGAGGGAGCGAGAGAGCGGCGCGCCCCTCACGATGCAAGTGAACGACGGCCGGCCGCTTTCTAAACCTCTCCCCGCTCATTGCGGGGAGAGGTCGGATTGCGAAGCAATCCGGGTGAGGGGCCGGGCAGGACGTTGACCCGAGCAAATGTCTATCCGACTCCGCTCATTCGAAAACCACAAACAAAAAGGCCCGCACGAAGCGGGCCTTTCTAATTTGCACTGTCGCGAGATGCTTAGCGCAGGTTACCGCAGAAGCGCTGGATGCGCTTGCAGGCGTCTTCGAGGTCCGAGGTCTTGGTCGCGTAGGAGATGCGGAAGGCAGGTCCAAGGCCGAAGGCCGAACCCTGCACCACGGCGACGCCTTCGGTCTCCAAGAGCTCGGTGACGAACTGCTCGTCGTTGGAGATCACGTTGCCCGACGGCGCCTTCTTGCCGATCGTGCCGGCGCAGGACGGATAGACGTAGAACGCACCCTCGGGACGCGGGCACTCGATACCGTTGGCCTGGTTGAGCATGGAGACGACGAGATCGCGACGCTCCTTGAACACCTTGTTGTTGGCGGCGATGAAGTCCTGCGGACCGTTCAGCGCTTCCACCGACGCCCACTGCGAGATCGAGGACGGGTTCGAGGTCGACTGCGACTGGATGGTCGACATCGCCTTGATCAGCGGCGCGGGGCCACCGGCGTAGCCGATGCGCCAGCCGGTCATGCAATAGGCTTTCGACACGCCGTTCACGGTGAGCGTGCGGTCGTAGAGGCTGGGCTCGACCTGCGCGACGGTGGTGAACTGGAAGTCGTCATAGACGAGGTGCTCGTACATGTCGTCGGTCATCACCCACACATGCGGATGCTTGACCAGCACGTCGGTGAGCGCCTTGAGCTCGGCCCTGGTGTAGGCCGCGCCGGTCGGGTTCGACGGCGAGCACAGGATCACCCATTTGGTCTTCGGCGTGATCGCGCGATCGAGCGCTTCGGCCTGGAGCTTGAAGCCATCAGCGGCGGTGCAGACCACCGGCACCGGCTCGCCGCCGGCGAGCGCCACCATCTCGGGATAGCTGACCCAATAGGGAGCCGGGATGATCACCTCGTCGCCCGGATTGATGGTCGCCATCAGCGCATTGTAGAGCACCTGCTTGCCGCCGGTGCCGACGATGATCTGGTTCGGCTTGTAGGCGACGCCGTTCTCGCGCTGAAACTTCGCGATGATCGCGTCCTTCAGCTCGGGAATGCCGTCGACCGCAGTGTACTTGGTCTTGCCGGACTCGATGGCGTGGATCGCCGCCAGCTTGATGTTGGCGGGCGTGTCGAAGTCGGGCTCGCCGGCACCGAGGCCGATGACGTTGCGGCCCGCCGCTTTCAGCGCGCGTGCTTTATCCGTGACCGCGATGGTCGCGGACGGCTTCACACGGTCGAGCGCAGCAGCAAGGAAGGCCATCGTCATCTCCTGGCAAGCGTCGTGAACCCTTTGGCCTCACGACTCCAATTGTGGGAATGGAGACACCCTAAAACGTGTGCCGCTGCACCGCAAGAAACTTCAGCCCGATCTCGGAAAAGTTTACGGGGCTTGGAGCGTTTCAAGGCGCGATTTTCCGCAATTTTCCGCAACTTTGCCGGGCAAATCGCTCATATCCGGCAAGGCTTGTCCTCGGAGCAATTTGCGCCGCGCTTGCGACCAGTCATCGCCTTGCACACGATCGCGCGAAGCGATGCGCCGCGCACGTTGACGCAAGCGTGATCTGATTTGCAGCGTCGCACGAACATGATCTTCCGCAGCGTTGCAGTGCGGTAGGGTTTTCGAGTTTTTCTATGGGGCAGCCCTTGCGGCGGATTCGCATCGGCATCATTGTTTAGCCGCGGTGCGGGGCGACAAGCGCCGCGCCATCCCGTCCCTCGGAATCGAACTCCCAGAATGTACAAGCTCTATTCGATGCAACGCTCGGGCAACAGCTACAAGGTCCGCCTCGCGCTGGCACTGTTGAACGTGCCCTACCAACCCATCGAGGTGGACATTCTGCGCGGCGAGAGCAAAACGCCGGACTTCCTGGCGAAGAATCCGTCCGGACAGGTGCCGCTGCTCGAGGTCGACGACAATCGCTATCTCGCCGAGTCCAACGCCATCCTCTGGTATGTCGCCGTCGGCACGCCGCTGGCGCCGGAGAACCGGATCGATCGCGCCGAGGCGCTGCAATGGATGTTCTTCGAGCAGCACGCGCTCGAGCCCAATATCGGTGCCGCCTATTTCTGGCTGTCGCTGGTCAAGGGCGGCCGCGACCTGCAGACCCACGCGCTGGAGGACTGGATGGAGCGCGGCTATGGCGCGCTCCAGGTGATGGAAAACCATCTCAAGACCAACGCCTATTTCGCCGCCCGCCAGCTCACCGTCGCCGACATCGCGCTGTACGGCTACACCCATCTCGCCGACCGCTGCGATTTCGACCTGTCACCCTTCCCGGAGATCCGGGACTGGCTGAAGCGCGTCGAGGCCGCGCCCGGCTTCGTGGCGATGGACTGGCGTCCCGCCGACATCGACGACCCCGCCAGCATCGCGGCCGGGGCCTGAAAACCGGTGCAGCGTTAAGAAATAGCGGGTATTCCGTTAACCTTTGCCCTATTCCCGCCGTTTTCGGTGTAATCGCCGCCCCATTATTGCCCGCTGAAATTGTGAGGTTGTTCGGCGTCGCGGGTGATTCGCTCGCACGTTGAAGGATTTAGACCCATGATTCGGGCGTCCGGCACGGTCGGCTTTCAAGGCCAATCCGATACCGTCTCGTCTCCCCGGCTGACCAACGCGGTCGCGGCCTCGCTCGCCGTCGCCGCCCTGTCGCTATGCCTGATCGTCACCCTCACGGTGCTGTCGACCAAGGCGACCATGGCGATGGGCCTGCCGGTCTGATCCCCGTTTCATCCTGGACCAGCCTTCCCGGCGCGGCGGGACCCGCGCCGACCGGCATCGCGACAGGACAATGATGAAATCGCCTGTGGTCATCGTTGCAATCACCCTGACCGCGGCCATCCTGGTCGCGGCGTCGCTTTTGATTTTCGTCGGCACCCGCAAGGGCCCGGGAACGTCGACACTGATTGCGCCGGCGCTGCAGCAGCGCATCGGGCATACGCATTTGGTCTAAAATCATCCGAAAGCTTTGGGCGCTCACGCAAGTCCCCCTTAAGCACCGCGGGCGAAACCGGATTGCGCTTGCGCAACCATCGGTCAGTCTGATGGCCTTGTCTCGTTCAGGACGGAACGGGGAGGCCCATGCGGTTCGGATGGCGTGCCATTTCCGGTCCCGTGCTGACGGCAGCGATCGCACTGCTGGCGATCGTGCTCGACCGCGCCGTTCCCCTTCCCTCGCCTGCGCCGCTGTTCGTCTGTGTTGTCGCGCTTGCGGGCGCGCTGTCGGGCTTCGCCTCCGCCATGACCAGCGCGGCCCTCGCTGTGATCGGCGCCGCACTGTTCTTCCTCGGCCACCGTGCCATGCCCCTCCATGCCGCCGCCGATCTGATCGGGCTCCTCGCGGTGGCGGCCTTCGGCACCGCTGGGATCACCGGCCTCATGCGCGAGCGACTGCTCGACACCTTTGCAGCCGAGCGCCAGAGCCACGCCATTGCCGCGCGGCTGTCGGCAGCGCTTGACCAGGTCGATATCGGCATCGTGCTGCTCGATGCCGAGACCCGCGCCGAATTCATCAATCGCGCTTTCCGCGATTATTTCGCGCTGCCGGACGAGAAGGCCGACGACAAGCCGCCCTTCATCGCACTGATGTATCACAGCCGCGACACCGGTGCCTTCGAGCTGCCGGAGGACGAGCTCGGCATCTTCATCGCGCAGCGCATGGAGATGGTGCGGATCGGCGACGCCACGCCGATCAATATCAATTTGCGCAACGGCGAGGTGCTGCGTTTCGTCTGCACCGCGCTGCCCGACGGCGGCCGCATGCTGAGCTACACGCCCGTGACCGACCTCGTGCGCCACACCGACGCGCCCGCGCGCGCCGATTATTATCGCGCGCTGCGCGATCCCACGGGGCGGAATCTGATCCGGTATCTGCGCATCGCGGAGTGATGCGCGACATCGCAATTGATCGATGCGCCCATCATCACGTATGAAGGGCGCCTCAACGATCGCGGATTTCCCAGATGTCGCTCACCATTCGCCCCGTCACTCGGCAGGATTACGATCAATGGCTGTCGCTGTGGGACGGCTACAATGCCTTCTACGGCCGCTCCGGTCCGACCGCGCTCGCGCCTGAGATTACGAAGGTAACGTGGCAGCGCTTCTTCGATGCCTACGAGCCGGTGCATGGGCTGGTTGCCGAGAGCGACGGCCGCCTGCTCGGCATGACGAACTATCTGTTCCATCGCAGCACCACGGCGATCGAGCCATCGTGCTATTTGCAGGATCTGTTCACGCTCGAGGCTTCTCGCGGCAAGGGCGTCGCCTCGGCGCTGATCTATGGCGTCTACGAGCGCGCAAAACTCGCGGGATCGCCGCGCGTCTACTGGCAGACACACGAGACCAACACTACGGCGCAGAGTCTGTACGACAAGGTCGCGGAACGCTCCGGCTTCATCGTCTATCGCAAGATCTTCTGATTTTTGCGGCGTGGACGCCCCTGTGGATAACTTTGCGTGTCACTGGCGCGTAACACACCTGGACTAAGTTGCAGTTGCGTCTGATCAGGCCCCCCGTCACCGATCAAGCGCCCCAAGCGGTCCCCGTCAGTCGCCGCGTCTGACAGGGGCCGCGTTTTTTTGTCCGCAGTTCCTTTCAGCATGGCAGCAACGCAGCCAGCCGCTTGCCGGTGCCGTGCACCGCGGTCACAATGGGCGCCTGCTCTCTTCTGACAGGATCTCCCATGGAAATTCGTAATCTCGGCGGCTCCGGCCTGCGCGTGTCCGCGGTCGGACTCGGCTGCAATAATTTCGGCCAGCGCACCGATCTGGAGACGTCGCGCAAGGTGATCCACCGCGCGATCGATCTCGGCATCACGCTGTTCGACACCGCCGACATCTATGCAGGCCAGGGCGGCTCAGAGACGGTGCTCGGCACCGTGCTCGGCGACCGCCGCAAGGACATCGTGCTGGCCACCAAATATTCCAAGCCGATGGCGGCCGACGGCACCAAGCAGGGCGCCTCGCGCCGCTACATCATGAATGCGGTCGAGGCCAGCCTGACGCGGCTCAAGACCGATTACATCGATCTCTACCAGCAGCATGATTACGATCCGCTGACGCCGATGGAAGAGACGCTGCGCGCGCTCGACGATCTCGTTCGCGAGGGCAAGGTCCGCTACATCGGCCATTCCAACTTTCCGGCGTGGCGTATCGCCGAAGCCGAGTTCACCGCGCGCGCGATGAACGTCAGCCGCTTCGTCTCGGCGCAGGACGAGTACAGCCTCGTCGTCCGCGACATCGAGAAGGATCTGCTGCCCGCGGCCCAGGAATACAAGCTCGGCCTACTGCCGTTCTTCCCGCTCGCGAGCGGCCTGCTCACCGGCAAGTACCAGCGCGGCGCCGCGGCCCCCGCCGATACGCGCTTCGGCAAGGCGCCGGCGTTGCGCGACCGCTACGTCACGCCGCGCAACGAGGACATCGTCGAGAAGCTCCAGGCCTTTGCGAAGGCCCGCGGCCATTCGATGCTCGAGCTCGCCTTCTCCTGGCTCGCCGCGCGTCCGCAGGTGTCGAGTGTGATCGCCGGCGCCACCCGCGTCGAGCAGGTCGAGCAGAACGTCAAGGCGATCGCCTGGCAGCTCAGCGCGGGCGATCTCGCCGAGATCGATGAGATCACCAAGGGCTGATCCTTGCGGCGCGGCGCTACTTCGCGCCGCGTCCGACGGTCTGCTTGACCTCGAAACCTTCGAACTGGGGATGACCGAGATAGAGCGGCTTGTTGTCGCCAGCGCGCGCATGCGCCGCGCGGAACGCCTCCGACTTGGTCCAGGCCTCGAACGCCGCGTGGTTCGCCCACACGGTGTGTGAGGCGTAGAGCGTGTGGTCCTCAAGCTCGGGCCCTTTGAGCAGATGGAATTCGACGAAGCCCGGCACCTTGTCCAGATGGGTGTCGCGCGACGCCCAGACCTGCTCGAAGGCGGCTTCCGATCCCTTGGCGACGCGGAAGCGATTCATGGCGATGTACATGCGGGTGGTCTCCTGATGTGACGGAAGCACCGCTCTCTCACTCCCTCGCCCCGTTCTTACGGGGAGAGGGTGGGGTGAGGGGCTGTCTCCGCGAGTTCGGTGCGAATTGTAGGCGATGTGCGTGGCCTGCGCACGGTCGTTGTGCAAGACGGATAGACTGTCTTCCTGGCAACAGTTTGCCCCGCCCCTCACCCGGATCGCTGCGCGATCCGACCTCTCCCCGCAAAAGAGCGGGGAGAGGTTAGGACCGCGGCACGCACCGAACTCTTGGAGGACGTGGAGTAAGGGACGCACCACCCTCTCGCTCCCTCGCCCCGTTCTTACGGGAGAGGGTGGGGTGAGGGGCTGTCTCGGCGAGTTCGATCTAAATTACGATAAGAACGCCGTCGATATTCTCGAGCACGTCGTTGTTCCAGAAGCGAAGGATCTTGTAGCCCTTCTCTCTCAGACGTTCATCACGAACAGCATCTGCTCGCGATTCATTGTGTTGGCCACCATCGACTTCAATGACAATCCGCTTCTCACGACATACGAAGTCGCAGATGTATCCGATGATCGGCTCTTGCCTGACGAACTTGTGTCCATCGATGCGTCGATTGCGAATGCGATTCCAGAGAACCGTCTCCGCATCTGTTTGATCGATGCGCAGGCGTCGAGCGAGTCGAATGGACTTTTCGTCTTGTCCACGCATGTGCCCTGCCCCTCACCCGGATTGCTACGCAATCCGACCTCTCCCCGCAAAGAGCGGGGAGAGGTTAAGTAACCAGTCCCTTCATCGGTCTTGCGCTGGCACTGTCCGGAAACACGGTCTGCGCCAGCACCTGATCCGACAGGCCAAACTGTCCCTGCAGCACGCCCTTGATCACGGAGCGGAGATCGGTGGTGGGCTTGAGGTCGCGGGCTTCAAAGAGGTTGGCGGGCTTGAGGCCGGGCCAGTCGGAGATGACGCGGCCGCCTTTCACGGCGCCGCCGGCGAGCAGCGCGATGGTGCCGGTGCCGTGATCGGTGCCGTCGGTGCCGTTGATCCGCGCGGTGCGGCCGAACTCGGTCGCGACGACGACAACGGTGTCGCGCCAGCGATCGCCCAGGCCGCTTTCGAATTCGGCGAGCGCGCCGTCGAGACCGCCGAGCAGGAAGGCGAGGCGCCCGACCGGGCCGCCTTCGTTGGCGTGCGTATCCCAGCCGTCGAAGGCAAGCGCGGCGATGCGCGGACCGTCATCGGCGGCCATCAGTTTTGCCGCGCCGCGCGCGACCTGGCGCATCTGCGCAACTTGATTGCCGGGCTTCGGCTTCATGTCGTCGCCGGATGCCGCCTTCTCGAGCTGGAGACCTTGCGACAGCGCCGAGGCCAAAGCGGGATCGCGATGACGGTAGAGTTCGACGAGCCGCATCGCGGTGTCGTCGTCGGCCTGCGGCAGCGCGACCGGCGCCCAGCCGACCGTCGGCGCGTTGCCGCGCAGCACCAGCGGCGTGGTCGGGCCGACCGCAAGTCCGCTCGACACGCGCTCACCACGCGGCAGCGCTTCCAGCGCGCGGTTGAGCCAGCCGGATTGCACGCGGCCCGGGCCGGCATAGCCGCTCTCGAGCACATCCTGGCCGTCGAAATGCGAGCGATCGCGATACGGCGTCGCCACCGCATGGATCACCGCGGCATGCTGCGCGCGATACATCCGCGCAAATTCCGGCATCGACGGATGCAGCGCGAAGAAGCTGTCGAGCATGAGCGCGGGATGCGCGCCATCCGCGGTCAGCGCGATCGAGCCGTGCAGGCCTGCATAGTCGGGGTCACCGATCGGCGCGACGGTCGCGAGCCCGTCGAGCGCGCCGCGCAGGATCACCACGACCAGGCGCGGGTCGCGCCCGTCGGCCGCGCGCGCGAATCTCGGCAGATAAGCCCAGGCCGCGAATGAGGCGCCGCCGAGCAGGAGGCCGCGGCGTGATGTGAGGAGCCGGTTTTCGATGCAGTCGATCATCATCATCTCCTCTGCAATTCCGGCGACATCAGCAGCAGTGCCAGCGCCTGCTGGCGCGATTCCGCGCGCTCGATGGTTCGCCGCGTTTCGGTCGACGCCGCATCGGCCGCAGCGAATTCCAGCAAGTCGAGCGGATCGATGTTCGGCCCGAGCCGCGCGCCCATCTGCGAGGCAATGTCGAGCCGGAGCTTCATGCCCTCAGGAGCGGCCCAGGCCGCAGACGTGTCGGGGAAACCGTTCGGGCCGGCCGGTGTCCACAAGGGTTGGCCGAGCAGGTTCAGATTGCCGAGATAACCACCGGGGTCCTCCGGCACGCGCGCGAGCAGCCGGCCGCTCGCGACCAGAAAATCGTAAGGCGAGCGCATCTTGGTGAGCGGCGCCTGCCAGGCCTCATTGGAATCGACCAAAGCCGTGGCAAGCGCCTTCAGATCACCATCGGTCCTGACGAAGACATCGCGCAACCGCGCCACAAGCGCCGGCGGCGGATCGTCGGCGACAAAATGGCGGACGAATTTTGTGGCGATGAAATTCGCGGTCGAGGGATGGCGCGCGATGTCGGCGAGCGCGGCTTCGCCCTGCGCCAGGCCCGTCGCTTCATAGGTCTTGCCGAGCAACAATTGCGGCCCGGGCTGGTGTGCGTTGACATTAAAGACGAACGAGCCGGGCGCCCCGAGCTGCCCCTGCCGGCCGGCAAAGGTCCATCCCGTGATGATCCGCGCGAGCGAGGTGACGTCCTCCTGCGTATAGCCGCCGCCGACGCCGAGCGTATGCAGCTCCATGATCTCGCGCGCGAGATTTTCGTTCAGCCCGCGCTTGCGGTTCTGGCCTGCGCGCGAATCCGGTCCGAGCGATTGCTGGTTGTCGAGGAAGAACAGCATCGCCGGATGCTGCTCGACCGCCTTCAGCATGTCGGCGAAGCGCCCGAGCACATGCGGGCGGATCGCCTCGCGCTCGAACGCACCGGCCCACATCCGCGCCAGCTCGCCCTTGCCCGCGGAGATGCAGAAATGATTGGACCAGAACACGACCAGGCGCTCGGTGAAGCCGCAATCGACCATCATCGCGCGCTGCAGCCGCGCCAGTGCCTCGGCGCGAAAGGTCTTCTGGATCACGTTGAGAGGCTGCGGCGCCTGCTTTGCAGCGGCTGGCGCGGTGGCACTGGGCTGCATGCTGTCAGGCTTTGCCGCCTTGTCGGCCGACTTCGTCTCGGCCATCTGACCGCCGATCTCGATCGCCACCGTGTTGAGCGAGAGATTGCGCCGCAATTGATTGTCGGGCTTCTGGTCAGCCGGCGGTTGCGGCGCCGGCGCCTCGGTCGGCGTGCCGGCCTTTGCCGCCGCCTCGCGCGCCTGCTTGACCTGGTCCTGATAGGCGAACACAGCCTGGCCGAGCTGCGGCGTCGATTGCAGGCCCGGCGCCTCCAGCAGCACGCCAAAGGGACGCGCCAGTTCCGCCTTCACGAAGCCTCGGGGATCGGAGGCCGCATTGATGAGATCGCCGGAGGCCCCGCCTCGGGCGCCGAAGCCGAAGCGGTTCAGCGCGACGAGGGCGGCTTGCGAATCGCGGGCCATCGATTTGTCCTCCGCACGGTGCCAACCGCTTCCCTGGTCTGTACGCGGCGCCTAATATACCGCAGCCGGAGATGAACCCGACATGAAAATGACGGCAAAGCTTTTGCGTAAATCATGACAAATCCGCAAGAAATCACGCATCCGCAACCAGCCCCGCGCCGCCTCGCCTGTTCCCGCTGCGGCACCGAGTTCGGCTGCGATCTCTCCGGCAAGTGCTGGTGCGCCGAGGAGACGGCAAAGCTGCCGATGCCGGTCAAGGGCGAGGATTGCCTGTGCCGCGAGTGTTTGCGGAAGGCGGCGGAGGCAGCGCGTAGCCCGGATGGAGCGCAAGCGTAATCCGGGGCCGTCATCGCTTGTGGCACGAATCCCGGACTACGCTTCGCTCCATCCGGGCTACGAAGGTCAGACTGGATACCCCGGCGATGTCCGCGCCATGCCGTCGAACGCATCGAGCAGCTTTTCGCGCCAGGCATAAACGGGATCATCGGCCTCGAGCAGCTTGAACGGGCTCACCACACGCGCCCACTGGAAACCGCCGAACGCGATGTAGTCGGCATAGTTCGGCGCACTGCCGCCGATGAAGGGTTGCTTCTTTAGAGTCTGCCGCAGCACCTCCAGCGATTTGCGGAATGCGACCACGCTGCTGTCGCGGCTCGCCATGATCTCTTCGAGGCTCTTGCCGCCGAAACGCGCCTCGCGCGACTGGCGGAAATAGGCGGCATCGACCTCGGCCAGGTTCTTGGGAATGTCGGCAATGATCAGCGGAAAGATACCGCCGACGATGGCGATGTCGCCCCACGCGTTCAGCATGCGCGCCATGGCACGACCGCCCTCGCCGCCGAACAGCGAGGAGCGATCCGGAAAATTGTCTTCGAGATAATTCGCGATCGCCCAGGAATCCACCACCGGCTTGTCGTGATGCAAGAGCACCGGAACCTTTTCCGAGCCATGCGGGGCGATCGTGCTCTTCTCGGTGAAACGCCAGGGCAGCGATTCTGCCGTCAGCCCCTTGTGCGCCAGCGCCATCCGCGTGCGCCAGCAATAGGGGCTGAATGGACGTGAGGTATCGGTGCCGACGAGTTCGTAGAGTTTGAGCGACATATTGGTGTTCCGTCATTGCGAGCGCAGCGACTTGTCCGCCGAAGCCTTAGCGGAGGCGGAAGCAATCCAGTCCGCCGCTGCGGAGACATTCTGGATTGCTTCGCTGGCGCTCGCAATGACGTTGTGGCGCTACCGCCCGTTGGTTCGCAGCAGCCTTTCGCCGTCTTCCGTCACCGCGATGATCAGGCCGATGCCGGGCAGCGTCTCGCGCGCAACGAAGCCGCGATCGGCGGCGTCCTCCCAGATGGTGAGGCGCGGGCACGAGGTTTTCCAGGTCGAGATCACCTCGGCATAGGCGCGCGGCTCGCGCGCGATCCATTCGACGAAGTCCAGCACCAGCGGGTCGGCCGTCTCGCTCATTGCAAACCTCCCTTGTCGAAGGCAGCCAGTACCGGCGTACGAACCAGCAGCCAGCCGCCATAGGCGATGTAGTAGCAGGCGATGGTGGTGATCAGCTTGTTCGACCAGGCGATGAATTGCTGGTCGGTCATGGCCTCGAGCAGGCGCCGCGCCAGCGTGGTGCCGAGCATCGAGGCTGCGATCGCGACGCCGGCGAGCACGGGATCGAGCGTGGCGGCCTGGTCGATGACGCCGCCGAAATAGATCAGTTTTGTGAAATGGCTGACGACCTGACACATCGCCTTGGTCGCGACCTTCTCGCGGCGGCCGAAATCGCCGCCGAGGAAGAAGGTGTCGAGCAACGGGCCGGAGACGCCGGTCATCAGCATCAGGCCCATGCAGATCGTGCCATAGACGGTGCCCTGCCAGAGGCGGTCCGGATCGGGCTTGATATTAGTGGGCAGCAGCCGTGCCATGAACGGCGTGGCACCGAGCATCAGGAGCGCCGTCGGCTTGTCCGGCACGTAGCGGGTGAGCGACCAGGCCGCCAGCGCGATGGCAGCGCCGACCATATAGTTCGCGACCGGCCGCCAGCGGATATGCGCGCGCCACAGCAGGGCGCGCCAGCCGTTCGAGGCCATCTGCGTGATCGCATGCAGCACCATCGCGGTCGGCAGCGGCATCAGGGCGAGCAGCACCCCGATCAGGACCAGCCCGCCCGCCATGCCGAACAGCCCCGACAGGAACGCGGTGGCGACCATCAGCAATCCAAGGGCAGCGATCATGATGGGCGTCACGAGAGTCTCCGGTGGCGGCAGGCGAGTAAGGGACGCAGACTGTTTCACTCCCTCGCCCCGTTCTTACGGGGAGAGGGTGGGGTTCCGCAGTCACGGCGGCAGTTGGACTCGCGGAGAGTCCCCCTCACCCGGACTCCAAGCTGCGCTTGGATTCCGGCCTCTCCCCGCAAGCGGGGAGAGGCGAAGAGGCAGCCTCCGCTTCGACAAATCAGCATGAATTACGCTGATGTTTGTGCCTCGCTTGCCCCTCCTTCGCAAACTGAGTTATCTTGGCCTGGCATCAGCTTTCCTGAGGGTCCTTGGTTTGCGGCGGCTGCTCTTTCTCAACGGCATCAAGGCATTCGAGGCGGCGGCGCGGACCGGCAGCTTTGCCGCGGCCGGCATCGAGCTGAGCGTGTCGGCGGCCGCCGTCAGCCGCATGGTGCATCTGCTGGAAGAGCGGCTCGGCGTCGCGCTGTTCGAGCGCAAGGCCAACAAGCTCGTGCTGACGCAGGCAGGCCGCGCCTATCAAAGCGGTCTGACGCCGATCTTCGACGCGCTCGCAAGCCTCACCGCGCAAGTGACGGCGCCCTCCAGCGTCCGCGTGCTCACGATCGGCGTCGGCCACACCTTTGCGATGCGCTGGCTGATCCCGCGGCTGTCGGAGTTTCGCAGCGAGGAGCCCGACATCGAGGTGCGCTTCACCACCGGCGGCGCCGAAGTCCCATTTGGCGAGGATTGGAGCTGCGGCATCAAACTCGGCACCGGCGACTGGCCGGGGCTCGTCGCCGAGCCGCTGTTCGCCGGCGACCTGACGCCGGTCTGCGTGCCCCGTCTCGCCTCCGGCCTGAAACGCCCGGCCGATCTCAAAGGCCCCAGCCTGATCCGCGTCACGCATTCGACCGAAGACTGGCCGCTCTGGCTCAAGGCCGCCGGCCTCACCCGGATCAACGCGCGCGGGCCGGAGTTCCAGTTCTACGGCCAGGCGCTCCAGGCCGCCGCCGACGGGCTCGGCATCGCCATGGGCATCCGGCCCTATATCGACGACGACCTGGCCGCCGGACGCCTGATCGCGCCGTTCGACCTCTCGGTGCCCAAGGGCATGCGTTGGTACCTGCTCTACCGCAGTTTTCAGACCGAACAGCGCGATTTTGCCGCGTTCCGCCGCTGGATCATGCGGGCTGCTGCGGAACCCGCGGCCCGGCCGCGACGGTCCGGGCGCGCCGGACGGGGCTAGATTCTTGTTTTGACGCGCTTTCCTTACGCGAACCGGTATCCACTTCGCTCGAAAACGCTCTGGCCCATCACCCTTTCGGGTGAAAAAGCCGGCCGCTTGTGAACGGCTTCACATTTCGAAATCCGCAAACGTGGTCCTCTCACCCTCCGACAAGAGAGGATTTGGGGACCACCAATGACGACCATTTACGACGGCTTTGACATCGAATCCTTCGAAGCTGGCAAGGGACTGTGGCACGCCCGGATCCGGCGCGCCGATTTCAGCCCGGTTGCCATCGACGGCGTGCTGTTTCCGGCCATGGAAGTCGGCTTCGCCTGGCCAGATCCCGATGCTGCGATCGCGGACGCCAAGCATCACATCGATCGCTTCCGCCGGCGCACTGACGACATCGACGACGAATAGACCTATCGAGCAACAGCTTGGCGCAACAGGGGACACCGGTTCATGTCAGTCATCGACGTCGAAGACGCTCAGCGGCCGAAGATCTATTCGCGCAAGGTACTCGCGATATGCCCGGAATGTGACGGCGATCTCACGGTGCTCCGTGTGATCGGCGGCCACGCCGGCTGCGAGTACTGGACCATGCGCTGCACCGATTGCGGCGGGATCCATCTCGACATCCTCGAGCCGCGCCTGACGGTCGTGGACGGCGAAGGACCGCTGCCGGCGTGAGACGCGACCGGCCCTGCCGTGGTGGCACGATCGGGCGGAAACCCCTGGTGAAAATCAGGCAACCGTCTTCTTAAGGTTGTAACAAAAACACAATACCATTGCGGCTTTCCAGACAGGAGGTCGTCCAATGGCCCGACGCGCTCATTCCCATCTTCCTGATCCGATTTTTCACGAACCCGTTTTCGGTGAGACTGGGAAACTGCCAGACCCCAACGGTTTCTCCACCTCCCATCCGAGCGATTCGGCACTTTACTCCCAGATCCAGGACCTATTGACGAAGGATGTCGTCGCGATTCCACCGTCGCGAGCCGCTGACAATACCGTGCTTCCGCTCTCGGACGCCTATGGAAGCCACGGGCCGCAGGTCATCAAGATGATCCAGGATGCCGGCAAGATCATCTTTCATGCGCTCGGCGATTCCGGCGCGTCGGACGTGCGCAGATTTGCCAACGAGCTGCATGTCGCCGACCAGGTGACGCTGGACGCCGCGTCGTCATCGGGAGGCAACCAGCCTGCCTTCCTGTTCCATCTCGGCGACGTCGTCTACAATTTCGGCGAGGCGCAATACTACTACGATCAGTTCTACGAACCCTTCCGGAACTATCCCGCACCGATCTTCGCGATCCCCGGCAACCATGATTCCTTCGTCGTGCCGGGCACGAAGGAAGGGCACGAACCGCTGACCACCTTCCAGCGCAATTTCTGCGCCAAGGACCGCACGATCACGCAGGAGGCCGGCTCGCTGCACCGGACTGCGATGATCCAGCCCGGGGTCTATTTCGCGCTGGACGCGCCCTTCGTCAGGATCATCGGCCTGTTCAGCAATGCGCTCGAGGACCCCGGCGTGATCTCCAATCAGGAAGGCAAATGGCACGACGTCTCCGACGTGCAGATCAAGTTCCTCCACGCCCAGCTCAAGAAGATCAAGGACGAGAAATACAACGGCGCGGTTCTGATCGCGACGCATCACCCGCCCTTCAGCTACGCGCCGAGCGGCACGGGCGGGGGAGCCGGCGGCAACCACGGCTCCAGCACCGTGATGCTCCAGCAGATCGACGCGGTCTGCCGCGCCGAAGGCGTCTGTCCGCATGCCTTCCTGTCGGCGCATGCCCATAATTACCAGCGCTATACCCGCGTCGTCGAGTTCGGCGGCAAGGAGATCGACGTGCCGTTCATCGTCTGCGGCGACGGCGGCCATAACGTCAATCCGCTGGTGCGCGCCGCGCGAGGCCACCCGGCTCAGGAACCGCATGCCGGCTCCGACGTCGGCTATCTCGAGGGCAAGCACAAGCCGGCATGGGCCAAGCAGCTGCTGCTCGAGAAGTATGACGACCAGAACTACGGCTATCTGCGCATCCATGTCGACAAGGAGGAGCTCAAGATCGGCTTCCACCAGGTCGGCGTACGAACGCTGGCGCAATCGCGCTATGACATGGTGACGGTAAACCTCGCCGATCATGCGATGGTGGCAAACTAGCCCACTATCGGGCTGGCTCTCCTCGCTCTGCGGGGAGAGCGCGGCTTGACGCAGCATCCTGCTGCCAACCTGCTGTCAGCAGCCTCTGCACGGATGAGCATTCTCCCTTTTCTGGGCGGCGGACTCGTCCCATATTCGGGGCATGGCGAAGAAACCTGCTCCCCCAAAATCCCCCAGATCCAAGGCACCTCACTCGAAGGCGCACCGCCCCGACGTGCAGCCGATCGGGCCGGCGCTGGCCGAATTGCTCAATCCCGCGATCAATCGCGGCGATGCCGGGCTGGGATCGGGCACCGGCCTGCAGCCGCCGCCGGACAATTCGCGCGACCGCCGCGCCGGGGGCGAGGCCGCCGCGCATCGGGCGCGCGCCTCGACGCCGAAGGAGTTTCCGCAGGATAACGCATCGGCCAGCGCGACTCGTGGCTCACCCCTCTCTCCAGCCCTCCCCCACCAAGGGGGAGGGAGCGGAGACGTCAGCGGATTTGACGAGGCGCCGCAGGCCAACTACGGAACCGCGGCCACCATCCCGACGCTCGATCCGGAACTGGCCCGCCAGCTCGGCCTTCCCACCGAGGAGGACGACGCCGAGGCGCTGGCGCGTCCGCCGCGCAACAAGATGGAGGCGCTCGGCGTCAAAGCGACCGCGGAAGCGCTGGAATCGCTGATCCGCGAGGGCCGGCCCGAGTTCCGCAGGGATGACGGCTCCACGAAAGTCTGGACACCGCATCGCCCGCCGCGCCCGGAAAAGTCCGAGGGCGGCGTGCGCTTCGAGATCAAGTCGGAATACGAGCCGCGCGGCGACCAGCCGACCGCGATCGCCGAGCTGGTCGAGGGCGTCCAGCGCAACGACCGTTCGCAGGTGCTGCTCGGCGTCACCGGCTCGGGCAAGACCTACACCATGGCCAAGGTGATCGAGGCGACGCAGCGCCCGGCCATCATCCTGGCGCCGAACAAGACCCTGGCCGCCCAGCTCTACGGCGAGTTCAAGAGCTTCTTCCCCGACAACGCGGTCGAGTATTTCGTCAGCTATTACGACTACTACCAGCCGGAAGCCTATGTCCCGCGCACGGACACCTACATCGAAAAGGACTCATCGATCAACGAGCAGATCGACCGCATGCGCCATTCGGCGACGCGCGCGCTGCTTGAGCGCGACGACGTCATCATCGTCGCCTCGGTGTCCTGCATCTACGGTATCGGCTCGGTCGAGACTTATACCGCGATGACCTTTGCGCTGAAGAAGGGCGAGCGCATCGACCAGCGCCAGCTGATCGCCGATCTCGTCGCGCTCCAGTACAAGCGCACCCAGGCCGACTTCACCCGCGGCACGTTTCGCGTGCGCGGCGATGTCATCGACATCTTCCCGGCGCACTATGAGGACCGCGCCTGGCGCGTGAATTTGTTCGGCGACACCATCGAGAATATCGAGGAATTCGATCCGCTCACCGGCCACAAGCAGGACGAGCTCGAATTCATCAAGATGTACGCCAATTCGCACTATGTGACGCCGCGCCCGACGCTGGTGCAGGCGATCAAGTCGATCAAATCCGAATTGAAGATGCGGCTCGACCAGCTGAACAACCAGGGACGCCTGCTAGAGGCGCAGCGGCTGGAGCAGCGCACCACCTTCGACCTCGAGATGATGGAAGCGACGGGAAGCTGCGCCGGCATCGAGAACTATTCGCGCTATCTCACTGGCCGCCTGCCCGGCGAGCCGCCGCCGACGCTGTTCGAATACGTCCCCGACAACGCACTGGTGTTCGCCGACGAAAGTCACGTCACGGTGCCGCAGATCGGCGCCATGTTCAAAGGCGACTTCCGCCGCAAGGCGACGCTGGCCGAATACGGCTTCCGCCTGCCCTCGTGCATGGACAACCGTCCGCTGCGCTTCGAGGAATGGGACATGATGCGGCCGCAGACGGTCGCTGTGTCGGCGACGCCGAGCGGCTGGGAGCTGAACGAGAGCGGCGGCGTGTTCGTCGAGCAGGTCATCCGCCCGACCGGCTTGATCGATCCGCCCGTCGACATCCGCCCCGCCCGCACCCAGGTCGACGATCTCGTCGGCGAGGTCCGCGCCACGGCGAATGCCGGCTATCGCTCGCTGATAACAGTGCTGACCAAGCGCATGGCGGAGGATCTCACCGAATATCTGCATGAGCAGGGCATTCGCGTCCGCTACATGCACAGCGATATCGACACCATCGAGCGCATCGAGATCATCAGGGATCTCCGCCTCGGCGCTTTCGACGCGCTGGTCGGCATCAACCTCTTGCGCGAAGGCCTCGACATTCCCGAATGCGCGCTGGTCGCGATCCTCGACGCCGACAAGGAAGGCTTTTTGCGCAGCGAGACCTCGCTGATCCAGACCATCGGCCGCGCCGCGCGCAATGTCGATGGCAAGGTGATCCTCTATGCTGACCAGATGACGGGCTCGATGGAGCGCGCCATCGCCGAGACCAACCGGCGCCGCGAGAAGCAGGTCGAGTACAACACCGCCAACGGCATCACGCCGGCGAGCGTGAAGAAGAACATCGGCGACATCCTCAACTCTGTCTACGAGCGCGACCATGTGCTGGTCGAGGTCGGTGGTCACGACATGACCGACGACGTCATCTCGATCGGCCACAATTTTGAAGCCGTGCTCGCCGACCTCGAAACCCGCATGCGCGAGGCGGCAGCCGACCTGAACTTCGAGGAAGCCGCGCGCCTCCGCGACGAAGTCAAGCGCCTGCGCGCCACCGAGCTCGCGGTGGTCGACGACCCCACCGTCAAGCAGCGCGCCGTCGCAGGCAAGGCCGGCGCCTATGCGGGAGCGAAGAAATACGGCGACGCCGCGAACCTCCCCGTCAGCGCGATGAAGAAAAAGACCGTGAGCTCCGCGCTGAAGGCCAGCGGCGGTGGCCGCGGCAGCGGCTCGAAAGTGCACAAGCCGCATCTCGACGAGATGCACGGCCCGGAATCGCTGCCCTACCGTGAGAAACAGACGCTGCCGGCAAAGCCGTTCGGCAGCACAAGCCGCATCATCCAGCCGACGGACTCGCGGCAGTCCGGGCCCGAGTTCGGGCCTGCGCCGAAGTCGACCGGTGGGATGCCGGGGCAGCGGGGTGGGTGGAAGAAGAGGTAGGAGCATCTGCGGGCTCAGATGATCGATAAAGGTAGCATCAAGCATCGACGTGATGGCGCGATTTTCGCGAGGTTGGGCATTGAAGCTAGAGATAGAATCGTTGCGATGATTTCGCGGCGAGATGGGTTATACGCTATCAGTCTGGACAAGACTATTCGCGTGAATTTTCCGAATGATCTCGATCCGGAAATGGAGCACGATGACGCTCCCATCGCGCAAACCTTAGTGGCGGGCAAGGGATCGCGAAATCCCATCGTCGCGCGGACGGTTCTGCAGGCTGAAGACTTCTTGCGATTTATTCCAAGCGAGGATCAACAACGCCGAGTTCGGGATATTGCATGGGAAGTGATGACATCACTCTTGGCAATTTCGAGTCAGATCAATGGACTCCGAACTGCGATTGATTCAAAAAGAGACGAAATTCTGCCTGACTATTCGCTCTACGCGCTC
The DNA here is from genome assembly GCF_049949285.1 of Bradyrhizobium ganzhouense. NCBI lineage: Bacteria > Pseudomonadati > Pseudomonadota > Alphaproteobacteria > Hyphomicrobiales > Nitrobacteraceae > Bradyrhizobium > Bradyrhizobium ganzhouense. The sequence continues at coordinate 1,472,800 of NZ_CP181318.1, read as the reverse complement.
GGTCCTTCTCCACCGCCCGTGCCGATAGTTGAGAGCTTAGAAATCGACTTTCGGTCCGTGGTTTTGCTCGCAAATCATACTCTGAATTCAATCTCGGAGTTGTTTCCCGCGTTCTTTGAACAAGATTTCAAGAGGGGCAAGTTTGACCGTATCGCGAAATGGGCATCTAGCACCTTTGGAGAGGCCGACACCCTTTCGCAAATGCTACGAGCTGACGAAATTTGGATAAACGCCTGGGGAGAGGTCCGAAACGCCTTCGAGCACCCGAAAGAGAATTATTTCGTGAGGGTCAACAATTTCAGGCTTTTGGCAAATCGTGAAATTCAACTCCCGACATGGCAATTAAGGAACGACAAGCTCGATCTATTTAGACCTCAGGCGCTCATTGATACTTTAGCCCTCCTGGAACAGAACATTCTGGGCTTGTTTGAGAACTTGTTGGTTGCTCTGACCGAGAAGGTCTTGGCCTCTTCGTTGGCAATCGGCTTGATCGACAAGGGGGAAGATGATCGCGATCCGGACTGCCCCAAGAGGTACGAACTTGTGCCCGTGCTGCAGCCAAACGATATCGAAGCATGAAGCTTGGCTTCGAGGAAATCCAGTCTACCTACACCAGCGGCTCGCAGAGCGCTCGCGCCTGGACCGAAGCTTGGGTCAAAGCATGGGCATATTGTCCGCATTGCGGCAACGCCAAGATGTCGCAGTTTCCGAACAACAGCCCTGTCGCCGATTTCCTTTGCACCACTTGCAAAGAGGAGTTTGAGCTCAAGAGCCAGAAGGGAAAGTTCGGCCCGTCGGTGTCGGACGGGGCCTACAAGACGAAGTGTGAACGGCTTGCTGCCAGCAACAACCCTAACCTTTTGCTGATGAACTACGACCGTCAATCACTCGCAGTCGTCAATCTCTTCGTCGTGCCTAAGCACTTCTTCGTCCCGGAAATCATTCAAGAACGAAAACCACTCGCGGCCACCGCACGGCGTGCGGGCTGGATCGGATCGAACATTCTGCTGAGCAAGGTGCCGGAATCGGGTAAGATCCATGTCGTGCAGAACGGCGTAGTCCGGCCCAAAGAACTTGTACTTGAAGAGTGGCGGAAGACGCTCTTCCTGCGAAGCAAGTCTCTGGAAGCACGTGGCTGGTTGCTGGATGTGCTGAAATGTGTGGAATCGCTCGGCAAGCGTGAGTTCACGCTGGAGGAAGCCTATGCCTTCGACCGGCATCTCAGCGATCTTTACCCGGGTAACCAGAACGTCAGGCCAAAGATACGCCAACAGCTTCAATATCTACGTGATCGTGGATTTATCGAGTTCGTTTCTCGCGGCAGCTACCGTTTGAAATCGTGAGGTCCGACATGGCTTGGTTTCTGAATTTCTATCGATGCGGCCGTTGCAGGGAGATATGGACCGATGAATGGTCTTGCACCTGCGACGATGAATGCCCGCACTGCGGCTTCCGCGACATGACCCCGTTCAACAGCGAGGATTTGACCGAGCTGATCGCGGAAGAAGGCGGAAAATTCCTCGTGCTGCGCTCGCCCGAGGGGGCGGAGGACGATCCTGACTATGAGGAACTTGGCCGCTTTCCGACCCGAGACGCGGCCAAGGAGTTCCTGCGCTCGCACCGGCATAATTGAGAAGCAGTCTAAGCCACCCATTCGTGGTTATGGATTCCGGGCTCGCCGCTTTGCGGCGCCCCGGAATGACGGGGAGATAGATTCCCTTCCCCTCACCCCACGCTCGCCGCCACCACGGCCATCACCGACAGCAGCAGCACGATGGTCACCAGTTGCAGCGAGGCGACCGGGTGGGTGCGCCATTCGGTGATCTTGTCGGAGAGCGACAGCGTACAATCAAAGAATTTTGGTTCGTAGAGGGTCTTGAACAGCGCCGGGAAGCTCGGCCCGAGCGTGACCGCAACCGTCGCGTGAACCAGCGAGGCCAAGGCGACGAAGATCGCGACGCCGGGGTCGCCGACGAGGTCGTGGTTGCCGAACAGCTTGAGCAGCAGCGCGGCAGCGGCGAAGGTCGGGAAACTCTGGAGGATCGCGGTCAGCGCAAAGCCTTCGAGCGCGTTGCGCAGGCGGGATTTTCTCGCGGCGGCGGTGACGGCCATGGCACGTCTCCCTGATGACATGCGGATGATGTTAGCCGCAGCGGGAGACGCGCGATGTGAGGTGGCTCACGCCCATTCCAGAGTCGGAGCAGGGGCGCGATGGATTCCGGGTTCGCGCTTTCGCGCGCCCCGGAATGACGAAAGACGCTTACAGCTTGCCCTGCCCGTTCACCTGGCTCTGCTGTTGCTGCTGCTTGTCCTGCTCATTGGCGCGGTGGCGGCCGTAGAGGCAGCCGGCGGCGGCACCGAGCACGCCGTGATGGCCGGCATAATGGCCGGCGACGCCGCCGACGACGGCGCCCTTGATGCAGCCCTTGGCGCTGGCGGCGGAGGTCGCGCCCAGCATGAGCAGCGCGGCAGCGACGGCGATGAACGGGGATTTCATGATCGATGTCTCCGGATGCGGTGTCACCGTCTCAACGAGCTGGGGCCGGTCCGGGTTCCGGCGCTCGCCACGCAGGGTTATGGCCTCCTGGCCTTCGCCAGGACGACATCGAATGTGTGGCGCGAGCTCGCGCATCTCCACAAGCCTCCGTTGAACCTCCCTCACCGCTCCCAAGACCCAATCCCTAGGCGTTGCGCGCCGGAGGCGAAGTCGGGCCGATGAAAGTCGCGTTGCTTGCAATCTTGGGGCTGTTCCTGGGGGCGTTGGGCGGAGCCGCGCTCGGCATTGGCGCCGGGCTCGCCTGGGTCGAAATCGCGCAGACCACGAGCTTCGAAGGCTATAGCGGCATGCTGGTGTTCTTCACCTTCATGCCGCTGGGTGCTGCGATCGGCGGGACCGGCGGCGCGGCTTTATTCGCCCTGATGGCCATGCGCGACGACGCCATCGCGATCGAGCGGGAACCGGTGCGCGGCCGAGACTGACCGAACCCCGGTAAGATTACGGGGTTCTATTGTAAATCTCACAAAGTGCTCTCAATTGTGCATTGCAAAATCGTGATTTGCATTCGCGCAGATCGTGCCTATTTTGTTCGTATACGAATGGATTGAGCAACCGCCTCGCACATTGCTGTGCATGGGGTTGTTTTCCCTTTTTCTGCAAGCCAGTTTCAGGACGCCCCAAAATGACAGAGCACAGCCTCTGGCGTTTCTCGCGTGCGTTGCACCGCGCGATCAACGACCGGCATTTCGAGGACATCGAGGCCTTGATCGACGAGGACGTCGAGTGGGCGATCTATGGCCCGATCGACATGTTTCCGTTCCTTGGCGCGCGCCAGGGCAAGGCGGCCGTGCTCCAGGTCATCCGCCAGCTCGCCGACAATTTCCACGTCCGCCGCTTCGACCGCGAGAGCATCATGCTGGGCGTCGATTCCGCCTCCTCGATGCTGCGCTATTCGCTCACGGCGCTCGATTCCGACAAGCCGATCAGCTTGCGCGTGGCGCAGTTCGCCCAGTTCAAAGCGGACCGGCTCATCAGCTTGCGCGTGCTGGTCGACACTTTTGACCTGGTCGAGCAGGCACTCGGCCGCGCCATTCATCTGCCAAAGATGACCAGCGTCGGCTGAGGGGGACACCAACGGGCTCCGCACTGCGGGACCGATCGATTGATGCTCCCGCGACACGTCCTGGCCTCCAGCCCCGCCGGACGCCGTCGTGGAGATGCTCGTCATTGGGCGCGCGCGTCTTGTGCGCGGCCCGTTGGTTCGTCATTCCATTGTTTGAGCATGATCTTTTCGAAAAACCGCGCACACTTTTCCGGATCATGCTCTGCGCCACAATTTTGCAACGATAGCGCCGCATCTTCTGCGGGAACTGGGCTTGCGGGCAAGGCAATGGAATTCACGACAGGTTTTGGCTGGACCAGGCTGCCGCTGGCGGCCGCGTTCATTTTCGGCTCGGTGCTGACGGCCTCCGCCCAGATCATCCCGCCCTTCTCCCCTCCCCCCGCCGCGACAGCGCCTGACGACGAGGCCGACGCCGCGGAGACCGCCGATGTCAACGACCCCGACGTGCTCAAAGGCATCGACGTCGACAAGCTCGACTGGGGCCAACTCGCCATCGACGCCGGCACGCTCAACGACATCATCGCCGCCAAGAAGCGCGCGCAGGCCGCCGCCAGGGACGGGATGGACTGGTCGACCAACGCCAACGCGAACGGCTCCTCGGGGGTAAAGGTGAAGCAGTCGGTGTCCTCGTTCTGGGATACCCGCATCGGCGCCGACATGACGGTTGCGAAAGAACCGACCACGATGTCGGAACTGCTGGCGCAGAAGGCTGCCAATGGCGGCAACCTGCCGCAATCCTCCGGCAGTGCCTGGGCGGCCGCGACCGCGCCGGGCGCGGGCCCCGTCTGGGACAAGACCGCGGTCGAAGCCCGCGTCGATCCCGGCGCCGAGCAGAGCAAGCTCGGAGCGTCGCTGACCAAATCGGTGCCGCTGTCGACCGATTATTCGCTGACGCTCCAGAATGGCTACAGCGTCAATCAGCAGGGCACGACGGCGCTGCCCGGCGTCGTCGGCCACGTCACCCGCAATTACGAGACCGACCAGGCCGCCAAGGTGACGATCACCGATACCGGCACCAGCGTCACCGTCGGCCAGACCATGTCGACCACCGACGACAAATGGCTGCGCAAGTTCGGCGCCGAGCAGAAGCTGTTCGACAACGTCACCGTCTCCGGCTCGGTCGGCGAGACCTCGCAAGGCGCGGTCAACAAGAGCCTGACCGCGGGCTTCAAGAAGAGCTGGTGAGCCTTCTTTAGAATCCCGTAACCATACGCCACGGCAAAACCCCCGAATCGTCCGCCCTTGCCGCATCTTGGCCCCGTTGCGGTCAAAATCGGACGCCCTGATGCACCGGCCTGACACACATCGTCGTGCGGGGGACACTCGCGCTGCGCTCAACGCGAACAGGGGAATAATGATGAACGCCACGCGTCCGGAAAAGACCGAGACCACCGAGACCGAGACGGTCGACACCAACCTCGCCGCCGTGACGGAAGTCGAAGCCGGCATCCGCGATTTCGTCCGCAACGACATCGCCTATCTGCGCCGGCCGGCCGCGACCGCCACCGCCGATGCGCCGCCGCTTGATCCGAGCGCGGAAGCCACCGTCACCAACGTCAACTCGCTGATCCAGCGCGTCGCCGGCACCTCGCTTGCCGAGATCGAGAATCTGATCTCCGAGCTCGAGAGCCTGCGCGACCTGCTCCATGCCGAAGGCCAGCGCGTCCAGCGCGAGATCTCGGGCTACGCCCAGCTCAGCCAGGCCGCGATGAAGTCGACCCGCATGATCGCCGACAACGTCGCCCAGTGGAAGCGCGCCGCCGACGGCCTGCGCAACAGCTGATCGCAAGCATAGGCATCACCACCCGCCGCGTTCCGAAAGGAGCGCGGCGGTTTTGATTCAGGAGGATGTTTCTCTCCCCGTTCTTACGGGGCGAGGGTTGGGGTGAGGGGCCTCTCTCCGCACGTGAGACTGTCGAGGGATCTGTACCCCCTCACCCGAATTCGATCTGCGATCGAATTCGACCTCTCCCCGCAAGCGGGGATGAGGTGAAGAAGAGCCCGCGCCTTGAACCCGCCACCCATCCCCGGCGACCAATGCCTAGCGCTCGCAGCCTTGCGGCCGGGCCTCGGGGACATTTTCAGATGGAAAGCATTCGGCCCGATAACACGGACCCGATACCGCTGCGGCCCGCGCCGAACCAGTTCGGGACCATCATGCTGCGCTTTGTCGGGCTGCTGGCGGTTGCGATCGCTATTTTGGCGTTCGTCTATAGCCGCTGAGGGCGGAGGCCGCGTCGCGGCCCCGCGCGGAAGCCACTTCGTGGCCCCGCGGAGTTAACGAGCGCTTAACGGCTCGCGTCGATCGTCGAGGCTTCCAGGGTGTAGCCACCATCGGCATAGCCCTTCACCACCATGCCGGCGACCAGCATCACGGCCAGCGTCGCGGTAGCGAAGATAAATCCGACCAGCTTGAGTGCGCCGCGGTCTGCCATTGTTCTCGTCCCCTGTCCTCTGCCCGGTTCGTTCAAATAGACAGCGACAGGTTCATAATTGGTTAGCAACTCGATGGTTCCGGCAGCTGCTTCGCAACGGCCAGCCATCTCGCCGAGGCTTATGGCAGTCACCCGGAATCGCGTCCATAGCGCGCGGGCAACACTTCCGCGCTGATTTCGGCCATTCATCCTGGAACTGGTCTAACGGTCCTTCCGCATCGGCACGAAGGCGCTAGCCGTGATGGAATAGACCTCTTCGCCACGCTGGTTGGTGCCGGTGGTGCGGGCGGTCAGGATGCCCCAGCCGGGGCGCGAGGCCGAGGTACGCTTGTCGATAACGACGTTGGCATAGCTGACGGTGTCGCCGGCCAGCACCGGCTTGATCCAGCGCAGATCGCGAAAACCCGGCGACGGGCCCCACACCGCGACCTCCTCGCCAAGCGCCGCGGCCTCACGCGCCGCGCGCTGGCCGTCCGCGACAAGCAGGCTCATGCAGGCCGAGCCGACATGCCAGCCGGACGCGGCGAGCCCGCCGAACAGCGAGTTCTTGCCTTCCTCCTCGTCGAGATGGAAGCGCTGCGGATCGAATTTCGCGGCGAATGTCTTGATGGACTCCGCCGTGAAATTGTAGGTGCCGATCTCGCGGCGATGTCCGATCTCGATCTCCTCGAAGAATGGCATCAGACTGCCCCCTCACGCCGCTCGATCAGGATCGGCGAGGTCATCTCGCACAGCGCTTCGCCCCTGGCGTTGCGCATGATGCATTTGAACTTGACGATGCCGAGGTTCGGCCTGCTCTTCGAGGTCCGGGCTTCCACGACGTCGACGTCGAGCATGAGGTCATCGCCGGGCCTTAAAGGAGACAGCCAGCGCACCTCGTCGACGCCGGGAGATCCCAGCGACGCGGCGCGGGTAATAAAACCGTCGGCCATCATCCGCATCATCAGCGAGCAGAGGTGCCAGCCCGAGCCGGACAGGCCGCGCAGCATGCTCGCGGCAGCGGCCTCCTCGTCCAGATGCATCGGTTGCGGATCGAACTCGGCGGCGAAAGCCAGGATCTCGTCGCGGGTGACATGGCGCGGGCCGAACGTTCCGTACCGGCCGGGCGGGAAATCTTCGAAGGTCAGGGTCATCTTGGGAATGCTTTGCGAATGCCAGATTGTGGCCGCACTTTGCGGCAATCTCAACCCGCCGGCCCGCATGGCTCATGCTACATTCGGCGAGTCAGGCCGGACCTGCCTCGGATTGGCGTGGCCGGGGGCGCGATTTGCCCGGGGGAGAAAGATGTTTTCATTCAGCGACCTGTTTCAATGGGACCGCTTCATCACGCCGACGATCATCAAGACCTTCTACTGGCTGGTGATCGGCGTGATCTGCCTGTTCGGGCTCTCGGGAATCTTTGCCGGCCTCACCGCGATGGCGATCAGCCCGTTCGCCGGCTTTCTGGTGGTGCTGGAATCGATCGCGGGCGTCGTCGTCGGCGTCGTGTTCTCGCGCATCGCCGCGGAATTGATCCTGATCGTGTTCCGCATCAACGAGCATCTCGGCGCGATCCGGGATCAGGGCGGCGGGGTGCGGTGAAGCAAGCGCAGGTGCCGTAGGTGGGTTAGCCGAAGGCGTAACCCACCCTACGAAGCTACGGGAGCCCTCGCCCTGTCTTACGTATTAAACCGGAAATGCATCACGTCGCCGTCGGCGACGACGTATTCCTTACCTTCGAGGCGCAGCTTGCCGGCATCGCGGGCGCCGGCTTCACCGTTCAGCGCGACGTAGTCCTCATACGCAATCGTCTCGGCGCGGATAAAGCCCTTCTCGAAATCGGTGTGGATCACGCCCGCCGCGCCCGGCGCCTTGGTGCCGCGATAGATGGTCCAGGCGCGCGCTTCCTTCGGCCCCACCGTGAAATAGGTGATGAGGTCGAGTAGCGTGTAGCCGGCGCGGATCAGGCGATCGAGGCCGGCCTCCTCGAGGCCCAGCGTCTCCAGGAAGTCGGCGCGCTCCTCGCGCGAGATGGTGGCGATCTCGGATTCAATCTTGGCCGAGATGACGACGGCAACTGCGCCTTCCTTGGCAGCCTGGTCCTGCACCGCCTTCGAGAACGCATTGCCGGTCGCGGCCGAGCCTTCCTCAACGTTGCAGACATAGAGCACGGGCTTCGACGACAACAGGCCGAGCATGCCGAAGGCGCGCTCTTCTTCCGCCTTGCGCTCGACGAGGCGCGCGGGCTTGCCTTCGCGCAGCAGCACCAGCGTGCGGTTGACGAGGTCGAGCTGCTCCTTGGCGTCCTTGTCGTTGCCCTTGGCCTTCTTGGTGAGGTTGTCGACGCGCTTCTCGAGGCTGTCGAGGTCGGCGAGCATCAGCTCGGTCTCGATGGTCTCGATGTCGGCGAGCGGCGCGATCTTGCCCTCGACATGGGTGATGTCGGAATCTTCAAAGCAGCGCACGACATGCGCGATGGCGTCGACCTCGCGAATGTTGGCCAGGAACTGGTTGCCGAGGCCTTCGCCCTTGGAGGCGCCGCGCACGAGGCCGGCGATGTCGACGAAGGTCAGCCGGGTCGGAATGATCTGCGCCGATCCGGCGATCGCCGACAGCTTGTCGAGCCGCGGATCGGGCACGGCGACCTCGCCGACATTCGGCTCGATGGTGCAGAACGGATAGTTCGCGGCCTGCGCCGCGGCCGTCTCGGTCAGCGCATTGAACAAGGTCGACTTGCCGACATTGGGCAATCCGACGATTCCGCATTTGAATCCCACGAGCGTTATTCCTTACCGTTCTCGTCCTTGGTCAAAAATCCCTTCGCCTGCATCGCCAGATGCACCCTGTTGGCAAAGGTCGCGTCCGTGCCCTTGACGATCAGTGCGGCATGCTCGGCCACCGCGTCGCAGAGCGTCGTCACCCAGTCGTTGTCGGCCTTGGCGAAGTCCGACAGCACATGGCCGTGCACCATCTCCTTGACGCCGGGATGACCGATGCCGAGCCGCACCCGGCGGTAGTCGTTGCCGATATGGGCGGAGATCGAGCGCAGGCCGTTATGCCCGGCAATGCCGCCGCCGATCTTCACCCGCACCTTGCCCGGCGGCAGTTCGAGCTCGTCGTGAAACACCGTGGTGTCGCCCGGCGCGATCTTGAAGAAGCTCGCCGCTTCCTGAACGCTGCGGCCGGAGTCGTTCATATAGGTCGTCGGCTTGAGCAGGATCACGCGCTCAGTGCCGAGCGTGCCTTCCGAGGTCTCGCCCTGAAAACGACGGCGCCATGGTGCGAAACCATGACGCCGCGCAATCTCGTCGACGGCCATGAAGCCGATATTGTGCCGGTTACGTGCGTATTTCGCGCCGGGATTGCCGAGCCCAACAAAGAGTCGCATGACGCGGCGCGCCCCTCGCTCGGCGCGCGATCAGAGACCGCGCGCCAGCTATGAGAGATTACTTCTTCTTGTCGCCGCCGGCCGGAGCCTTGGCAGCAGCCGCGGGAGCAGCAGCACCCGCAGCCGGAGCTGCGCCGGCCGCCGGAGCAGCTGCACCAGCCGCCGGAGCCGCGCCACCAGCAGCAGCCGCAGCCGCGGCCTTCTGCTCTTCGGCGTAGCCGGACGGCGGCACGATGGTGACGAGGGTTGCGTCCTCGCGGGTCAGCGCCTTCACGCCGGTCGGCAGCTTGACGTCCGACAGATGCAGCGAATGACCGATTTCCAGCGAGCCGACGTCGGCCTCGATGTATTGCGGGATGCTCTCGACGCCGCATTCGATCTCGATCGCATGGGCGACGATGTTGACGGCGCCGCCGCGCTTCACGCCGGGCGAGCCTTCCGCCTTCACGACATGCAAGGGAACGCTGATGCGGATGGTCGCACCTTCGCCGAGACGCATGAAGTCGACATGGATCGGGAAGTCCTTGACCGGATCAAGGTGATAGTCGCGCGGGATCACGCGGTGCTTCTTGCCGTCGAGGTCGATGTCGACCAGCGTGGTCAGGAACCGGCCGGCAAGGATGCGCTGGCGCAGTTCGCGATCGTCAACCGAGATCGGGAGCGGGGGCTGCTTGTTACCATAGATCACTCCGGGCACTTTCCCGGCGCGACGCTCAGCCCGGGCGGCCCCCTTGCCGCTCTTCGGACGTGCGGTCGCCTTCAATTCCTTGACGGTCGTCGCCATAGTCTAAGTCCTTGTTTTTGCAAAAGTTAATGGGCCGCAGCGCGGCCCATGGCATCGTTCGCAGCAAGCCTCCAGGGGTGCGGGGGCCACGAACTGGCGGGCTTTTACCCGGAAGATGCGGAAATGACAAGGAGAATGGGCGGTGGGGGCGGGAACGGTAGCCCGGATGGAGCGAAGCGTAATCCGGGTGGTTCCGCGGGCGCAGCGCCCCGGATTACGCTGCGCTCCATCCGGGCTACGGACCGGCCTTACCCGCCGAGCTTGGCCTCCAGCGCGGCGATGCGTGCCTTCAGGGCCTCGTTCTCCTCGCGGGCGAGGCGGGCCATGTCCTTGACCACCTCGAACTCCTCGCGCTTGACCAGATCCATGTCGCGCAGGAATTTTTCGGCCTGGTTGCGCAGCACCGTATCAAACTCGCGCTTGGCGCCCTGCGCGGCACCGGCGGCATCGTTCATGAGGCGGCCGATCTCGTCGAAAAACCGGTTGGTGGTCTGGGTCATGTCGGTCTCCTGATCGGTCTCTTGGCGGCCTGCGATAAACTTTGCGCGAACGGCGGATAAGACAATGGCAATCCGCGGAGGCCGGTTCAAGGGCCGCGCGGCGGTATCCTTGTCATGCCCCGGTTTCCTTGCAATCGTATTCAACGTCCCTGCATAACAAGAATCACAAGGCGGAACGCAAGACATGTTCGAGCAGCAGATCGCAATTCCCACCAAGGACGGCCACACCGCGACCTTCATCGTCCATCCCGAGCGCGGCGGCCCCTTCCCGGTCATCCTGTTCTACATGGACGCGCCGGCGATCCGCGAAGAGCTGCGCGACATGGCGCGCCGGCTCGCAACGTCCGGCTACTACGTGATGCTGCCGAACCTCTATTACCGCTCCGGCGTGATGGAGATCGGGCCGCTGCCGGCCGATCCGAATTCGCCGGAGCGCAAGCGCATGTTCCAGCTGATGGCCTCGCTCAATATTCCCATGATCATGGACGACACACGAGCGCTGCTCGCCTATGCCGAGGGCCAGGCGGCGGCGAACACCGACATCGTCGGTACGGTCGGCTATTGCATGAGCGGCCGCTATGCCGTCAACGCCGCCACGCATTTTGCTGATCGCGTCAAGGCCGCCGCCTCGGTCTACGGCACGCATCTGGCGACCGACGAGGACAACAGCCCGCATCTTGCCGCAAGCAAGACCAGGGCCGAGCTGTATTTCGCCTGCGCGGAGAGCGACATCTACGCGCCGCCGGAGGTGATCGCGAAAGTAGCCGACAGCATGAAGGGCGCCAAGGCCGAGGTCGAGATCTATCCCGGCACCCATCACGGCTTCGCCTTCCCCAAGCGCCCGGTCTATGACCGAGACGCCGCCGAGCGGCATTGGGAACGCTTGCTGGCGCTCTATCGCCGCAATCTCGTCCAGTCATAGAAGGCGCGATGCCCTTTCTGCTCATCGACTTTCCGTCCTTCAACCCGATCGCGGTCGCGATCGGGCCGTTCGCGATCCGCTGGTACGCGCTGGCCTATATCGGCGGCATCGTTATCGGCTGGTTGTACGCCCGCTCGCTGCTGAAGAATGAGCGGCTGTGGGGCGGCCCCGCGCCGATGTCGCTGGTGCAGATCGACGACTTCATCCTCTGGGTCACGCTCGGCATCATCTTGGGCGGCCGCACCGGCTACGTGCTGTTCTACAATTTGCCCTTCTTCATCGATCATCCCACTGCGATCTTCCGGCTGTGGGAAGGCGGCATGTCGTTCCACGGCGGCTTCCTCGGCTGCGTCGTCGCGGTGATGTGGTTTGCCTATCGCAACGGCATCTCGATCCTGTCGCTCGGCGACATCACCACCGCGGTCGCGCCGATCGGGCTTCTGCTCGGACGCATCGCTAATTTCATCAACGGCGAATTGTGGGGCCGCGCCACCGATGCGAGCGTGCCCTGGGCCATGATCTTCCCCAACGATCCCTCGCATTTGCCGCGCCATCCGAGCCAGCTCTATGAGGCGGGCATGGAGGGCATTCTGCTGTTCGCTGTGCTCGCCGTGATGATCCGCCTCGGCGCGCTCAAGCGCCCCGGCATGATCCTCGGCAGCTTCATCCTGATCTATGGCCTGACCCGCATCGCCGGTGAGCATTTCCGCGAGCCGGACGTCCAGCTCGGCTTCCTCTGGGGCGGATTAACCATGGGCATGCTGCTGTCGATCCCGATGCTTATCGTCGGCGGTATACTTATTGTATGGGCTGTCAGGCGCGGCGCGCCCAAGGCGCTCGATGTCATCAGTTAGTTCATTTCGAGACAACAGATCGTGACCGAACAGCCATTGCTCAACGAGATCAAGGCGCTGATCAAATCCTCAGGCCCCATGCCGGTCTGGCGGTACATGGAATCGTGCCTGATGCATCCGCGCTACGGATATTACGTCTCGCGCGATCCATTGGGACGCGAAGGCGACTTCACCACCGCGCCCGAGGTCAGCCAAATGTTCGGCGAGCTCCTGGGATTGTGGACCGCCTCGGTCTGGAAGCAGATGGGCTCGCCGCAATTCCTGCGGCTGATCGAGATCGGCCCCGGCCGCGGCACCATGATGGCGGACGCGCTGCGCGCACTGCGTGTGCTGCCGCCGCTCTATCAGGGGCTCAGCATTCATCTGGTCGAGGTCAATCCGGTCCTGCGCGAGCGACAGAGTGCGACATTGTCGGGCGTGCGCAACAACATCGCCTGGCACGACAGCATCGACGACGTGCCCGAGGGACCGAGCATCATCCTCGCCAACGAATATTTCGACGTGCTGCCGATCCACCAGATGGTGAAGCTCGAGAACGGCTGGCACGAGCGAGTGATCGAGATCGACCCCAACGGCAAGCTTCAGTTCGGCGCGGCCGCCGAACCGACGCCACGCTTCGAGGTGCTGCTGCCGCCTTTGGTGCGCGCAGCTCCCGTCGGCGCGGTGTTCGAATGGCGGCCCGATACCGAGATCATGAAGCTCGCCACACGCGTGCGCGACCAGGATGGCGCGGCGCTGATCATCGATTACGGCCATCTGCGCAGCGATGCGGGCGACACCTTTCAGGCCATCGCGCGTCACACCTTCACCGACCCGCTGAAGGCGCCGGGCCAGGCCGACGTCACCGCCCATGTCGATTTCCAGGCACTGGCGCGCGCGGCCGAGGATGTCGGCGCCAGCGTGCACGGGCCGGTAACGCAAGGCGATTTCCTCAAGCGTGTCGGCATCGACACGCGCGCAGCCGCGCTGATGCAGAAGGCGACGCCGGAGGTCGCCACCGACATTTCCGTGGCGCTGAAGCGGCTGACCGACACCGGGCGCAGCGGCATGGGCGCGATGTTCAAGGTGCTCGGCATCTCCGAGCCGCGACTGACGGGCCTTGCCGGTCTCAGCGATCTCGAACAGGCCGGAGGCCATTGATGACCCTCACTTCGTCGCTGCTGTCGGCGGTGCCGGGCCTGCGCCATTCCTTCTTCACGCGTGAAGGCGGTGTCTCCAACGGCATCTATGCCGCGCTGAACGGCGGGCTCGGCTCCAGCGACGACCAGACCCTTGTTGCAGAGAACCGCCGCCGCATGGCCGAGCATGTCGGCGTTGCACCGGAGCGGTTCCTCAGCCTGCATCAGATCCATTCGCCCGACGTCCGCGTCGCCGTTGCGCCCTGGCCAAGTGGCCCGCGGCCGAAGGGGGATGCGCTGGTGACCAGGACGCCGGGCATCGCGCTCGGCGTCTCCACCGCGGATTGCGGACCGGTGCTGTTCGTCGATCCCAACGCGGGTGTGATCGGCGGCGCGCATGCCGGCTGGAAGGGCGCGCTCACGGGCGTGCTCGAAGCCACGATCTCGGCAATGGAGACACTCGGCGCCACCCGTAGCGGCATCATCGCCGCGATCGGCCCCTTGATCCGCCAAGACAGCTACGAGGTCGGCAACGAGTTCGTCGTGCGCTTCATCGAGGCGGATGCGGACAACGCTGTGTTCTTCATCCCGTCGGTGCGCGAGGGCCACGCAATGTTCGACCTCGCCGGCTTCATCCGCAAGCGGCTGGAAGCCGCCGGCATTCTGATGATCGACGATCTCGGGCTCGACACTTACGCCGACGAGCGCTTCTTCAGCTATCGCCGCTCGGTTCATCGCAAGGAGCCGGATTACGGCCGCCACATTCACGCGATCGCGCTGGAAGGGTGAACACACCGGCAACGTCGTTTCATTCCGGGGCGATGCACAGACTTCGCGCCCGCAATGCACCGGATCTGTGTCGCCTCTGCCCTAGACCTTAATCGATTTTAACGATATCGCTGCCCCTCAATGAGGGAAGCGTCATCCATCTTGCGCCGCGCGGGCTCGCGCGGGCTGGCGGTCATGCTGCTGGCAGCAGCGACCGCGCTGGCCGGCTGCGCCGGCGGCAACGCGCCCGCCAATTCCTACGCGATGGCGCCGAGCACCGGATCCGGGGCGACGGTCGCCTTCGAATCCATCGACGGGCCGCCGCCGCAGGTGTTCGACCGCATGGTCGGCGTGCTCGACACCGAATCCAAGCTTCGCAGTCTGTCCGTGGTCTCCCGCGAGGGGACGGCTGCCTACCGCGTGCGCAGCTACCTCTCCGCCCAGGTGGTCCGCGGCAAGACCGTGATCGCCTGGGTCTGGGACGTCTACGATGCCAACCAGCAGCGGGCGCTGCGCCTCTCCGGCGAGGAACCGACGGCAGCCAAGGCCGGCCGTGACCCCTGGCAGGCCGCCGACGACCTCGTGCTGCGGAAGATCGCCCAGGCCGGATTCAGCGGACTTTCCAATATGATCAACGGAGCGCCGGCGGATGCGCCGGGTTCGGTTCCCGGTCTGCGCGGCCCCGCCGTGGCAAGCATGACGCCGGAGGCTCCGGCGCCGGAGATGCCGGCCTCGGCGCTCGGCTATGCCCGGCAATAACCCCCGCTAAACCACGGGCCCAAGTACCAGCCAAGCCGTTGGCCCGACTCAGGATTTTCAGAGGGAAAACGTAGCATCCCGGGTTGCCATTGCGGGCTTCGGCCTGATATTTCCTCGCCCGTCATAACCGTGCTGCCAGTGGGTATTCTCTGATGTTGAACGTCGTATCCAGCAAAGCGCGGGAGGAAGCGTCCATGTCGGCCAAGAACGGCTCCATCAAGCTTGTCGCCGGCAACTCCAATCCGGCCCTCGCGCAGGCGATCGCGCAGGGCCTCGATGTGCCGCTGACCAAAGCGGTGGTACGGCGTTTCGCCGACATGGAGATCTTCGTCGAGGTCCAGGAGAACATCCGCGGCTCGGATGCCTTCATCATCCAGTCGACCTCATTTCCGGCGAACGACAATCTGATGGAGCTGCTGATCATCACCGACGCGCTGCGCCGCTCTTCGGCGCGCCGCATCACCGCAGTGATCCCCTATTTCGGCTACGCCAGGCAGGACCGCCGCTCCGGCTCGCGCACACCCATCTCGGCCAAGCTGGTCGCCAATCTGATCACCCATGCCGGCGTCGACCGGGTCATGACGCTCGACCTGCATGCCGGCCAGATCCAGGGCTTCTTCGATATCCCGACCGACAATTTGTTCGCTGCCCCAGTGATGGTGCGCGACATTCGCGAACGTTTCGACCTCGGCAAGGTGATGGTGGTTTCGCCCGACGTCGGCGGCGTGGCCCGCGCGCGCGGCCTCGCCAAGCGCATCAACACCCCGCTCGCGATCGTCGACAAACGCCGCGAACGTCCGGGTGAATCCGAGGTCATGAACGTGATCGGCGACGTCTCCGGCTACAGCTGTATCCTGGTCGACGACATCGTGGACTCCGGCGGCACGCTGGTGAACGCGGCCGATGCGCTGATCGCCAAGGGCGCCAAGGATGTCTACGCCTACATCACCCACGGCGTGCTCTCCGGCGGCGCCGCGGCCCGCATCGCCGGCTCGAAGCTGAAAGAGCTCGTCATCACCGACTCGATCCTGCCGACGGAAGCGGTGACCAAGGCACCGAACATCCGCACGCTGCCGATCGCGAGCCTGATCTCGAACGCGATCGCGCGCACCGCGGCGGAAGAGTCGGTCTCGAGCCTGTTCGACTAAGTTAGGTTCACGGTGTCGCAGGGTGGGCAAAGGCGCAGCGCGCCGTGCCCACCTTTTCCTTTTGGTAGGCACGCTTCCGCTTTGCCCACCTTACGGCATCGAATCCTGACGCACCGCAACACGCCTTACAGCCCCACGGGTTGTTGCCAACCGCTGCCCATGACATCATCCGGATTCCGAGTCATCTCTGCCCTCTGGATACCTGATGCCCCGCCGGAAATTCGCCTGGGAGAAGCTGTCGGATGACGAGCTGCTCAAGCAGCGCCTCTCGAGCCTGAGGGTTACGGTCGAAGGCACCTGGCTCGAAGACTGCGTTGGCACACTTCACGAAGAGCTCGAAGAGCGCGGCATCCGGCTGCGGCCGCACACGTGGATCTCGAGCGAATGGTTCAGTCCGGGAGATGTCCCCGGCATCGCCATCCCCTTCTATCTCGCCCATCCCCGCCTGATGAAGCTCGAGAAGAAGATGATGTTCGACGTCGAGGGCGGAACCTGGCGCGAGTGCATGGCCATCCTCCGTCACGAGGCCGGCCACGCGCTGCAGCACGGTTACCAACTGCAGCGCCGGCGGCGCTGGCAGCAGCTGTTCGGTCCATCGTCAAAGCACTATCCGCGCTACTACCGGCCCAACCCGGCAAGCCGGCGCTACGTCCAGCATCTGCGTCTCTGGTACGCGCAGAGCCACCCGGACGAGGACTTTGCTGAAACCTTCGCGGTGTGGCTGAGGCCGCGCTCGAACTGGCGGACGCGATATGCCGGCTGGCCGGCGCTGAAGAAGCTCGAATATGTCGACGAGCTGATGGGCGAGATTGCGGGAAAGCGGCCGCTGATCACGACGCGCGAGCGTGTCGATCCATTGAGCAAGCTCAGCCAGACGCTCGAAGACCACTACGCAAAGAAGCAGGCTTTCTACGCCTTCACGCCACCGAAGACTTACGACCGCGACCTCTCCCGGCTGTTTTCCGCCGATCCCCGGCATCATCGGTCCAAACCGGCTTCGAGCCTGATCAGGCGACATCGTGCCCAGATCAGACAGTTGGTCGCGCGATGGACCGGCGAGAACCAGCTTACGCTCGACGCCGTGCTTGACGACATGATCTCCCGCTGCCGCGAGCTCGATCTGCGCGCGGTGGGCCCTGAACAGAAGCTCGTTCTCGATTTCACAGTCCTCGTGACCGCCAAGACGATGCACGCGCTGTTTGGCCCGTCTCGGCGCAAATGGATCGCGCTATGAGACGATTCCGTATTCTCGTGCTGATGCATCCGGACTTCCTGCCTCCGGATTCGACCGACGGATACACCCCGCAGGAGATCAACACCTGGAAAACGGAATACGACGTCGTGAGCACTTTGCGCGCGGCTGGCCATGAGGTCCGCGCACTCGGCGCGCAGGAGGAAATCAGGCCCATCCGCGAAGCGATCGAGGGGTTCAAGCCGCACGTGGTTTTCACGCTGCTGGAGGAATTCCACAACAACGTCGCCTACGACCAGCACATCGCCAGCTATCTCGAACTGATGAAGGTCCCCTATACCGGGTGCAATCCGCGCGGCCTGATCCTGGCGCGCGGCAAGGATCTGTCGAAGACGCTGGTGCATCACCGCCGGATTGCGGCGCCGGCCTTCGCCGTCTTTCCGATGCGCCGCAAGGTGAAACGCCCGACGCGCCTTGCGCTGCCGCTGATCGTCAAGAGCCTGAACATGGATGGATCCTTCGGCATCTCGCAGGCATCGATCGTCGATACGGACGAGAAGCTGGCCGAACGGGTCGCCTTCATCCACGAACGAGTCGAATCCGCCGCCATCGCCGAGCAGTTCATCGAGGGGCGGGAGCTGTATGTCGGCGTGCTCGGCAACAACCGGCTGCGCGTCCTGCCGGTCTGGGAATTGAAATTCGGCAGCATGGGCGGCCGCAGCTCACGTCACATCGCGACCGAAAAGGCCAAGCACGACACCGACTATCAGGAGAAGGTCGGCATCGTCGACGGGCCGGCGAAAGATCTCGCCCCCGAAGTCACCGCGCGCATCCAGCGTGCCGCGAAACGCATCTACCGGGCGCTTGGCCTCGACGGCTACGCGCGCATCGATTTCCGTCTCGCCGCGGACGGCACGCCGTATTTTATCGAAGCCAACCCAAATCCGGAAATCGCCAAGAGCCAGGAGTTCGCCACGGCGGCTCAACATGACGGGCTCAAATACAGGGAGCTCCTGCATCGCATCCTGACCCTGGGGATCAGCCGCGCCAAAGCGGGTGTGTCGCTGGGTTGAAGGCGAACGTTGCATCGATCGTAGGGTGGATTAGCCCTGCGACTGCGCGAAGCACAGACCGCAGGGCGTACCTACGGTCTGTCAGTTTGCTTCGGCCTTCGCGCTCACGACCTCGGCAAACGACTTGAAGAACTCGCCGGCAAGCTTCGTCGCGGTCGAGTTGATCAGCCGCGCACCCAACTGCGCGAGCTTGCCGCCGATCTGCGCGTCGACATCGTAGTGCAGCACCGTGATGTCGGCGCTCTCGGATTCAAGTCGCACCAGTGCGCCGCCTTTGGCGAAACCGGCAACGCCTCCAGAACCCTCGCCCGAGATGCGGTAGGAGTTCGGCGGATCGAAATCGGACAGGGTCACCTTGCCGCTGAATGTCGCTTTCACCGGGCCAACCTTGAAGACCACCGTAGCGGTCATCTCGTTCGGCGCGGTCACATCGAGCGACTGACAGCCGGGAATGCATTGCTTCAGCACAGCGGGATCGTTCAGCGCTGCCCACACTTGCTCGCGCGACGCGGGGATACGCTGGCTGTCGTTCATCTGCATGATCGATGTCTCACTCTCTGTTGGCTGTTTGACCCGCGGCGCGCTGGCCGCGCCTACGTTCGACGGTGATCTCGGCGAGGATCGACATTGCGATCTCCTCCGGCGTGATGGCGCCGAGATCGAGTCCGGCCGGCGCCTTGAAATCGTCGATCGCCGCAGCGCTGGCGCCTTCCGCAAGGAGCTTTGCGCGGAGCGAGGCCATCTTGCGGCGGCTACCGACGAAGGCGTGATAACAGGCTTTCGTCGCGACCGCCGCGCGCAAGGCGGCCTCGTCGCCCTTGCCTTGCGTCGAGACCACGACGAAGCGTTTGGCGTCGTTGAACTCGCCGAACCGGTAGCCGTCGATGATCGTATCGGCGTCCGGCTGCGCCGTGAGATCGGTGGCGGGTGCCGCGAGTGTGACGTGATAGCCGAGCACGCGTGCCTGCGCCGCGAGTGACAGCGCCACCGGGCTCGCACCCAGAATGACCAGCGAGGGATGCGGCAGCACCGGCTCCACAAAGATGTCCATTGTCCCCTTGCTCGGGCACATGTTGCTGGCAAAGCGGATGCCGTCGCGGCTCTCGCCCGCGCTGACGCCGAGTTCGGCCAGCAGATTTTCCGGCTGCACCGACACCATGCGCGGCTCGCCGTCGGCCAAAGCCTCACGCGCCGCCTTCAGCACCGCACCTTTGGCGCAACCGCCCCCGATCCAACCCGCAACGATTGTGCCGTCGGCCGCGATGATCGCTTTCGCCCCAGCCTTTGCGGCGGTCACCGACACCGTGCGTACGACCGTCGCGAGCACGAAGGCGCGCTCGGCGGCCTTCATCTGCGCTACGAGATCCAGCACTTCGACGTGAGCGGTCATCGGCGTATCCTCAGAGCTTCGCCAGATAGGGTTCGAGCGCACGCAGGCTTTGCAACGAATTCGCCGGCGCATAGAGGTCGACATGCGGCAGCGCCGCCTTGATGCCCCGCGCCTGCGGCGTATAGCCCTCCCAGGCCATCATCGGGTTGAGCCAGACGATGCGGCGGCAGCGGCGATGCAGCGCCGCCATTTCGCGGCCGAGCAATGCGGCATCGCCGGTCTCGTAGCCGTCGGAGACGATCATCACGCAGCTGCGCGAATGGATCACGCGCGAAGCGTGCCAGCGGTTAAAGGTCTGCAGGCTCTCGCCGATCTTGGTGCCGCCGCCTGCGCCCTGCGCCATGATCGAGAGCCGGTCGAGGGCACGACCGGCATCCTTTTCCTTCATCGCATCGGAGACATAGGCCAGCCGAGTATGGAACAGGAACGCCTCCGCCTCGCGAAACTGGTCGAGCACGCCGTGGATGAAGCGCAGGAACACGGAGGTGTACATGCTCATCGAGCCGGAAGCATCGAGCAGCACGATCAGCCGCAACGGCTTGTCCTTGCGCTGTCGTTTCACCAGGCTGATCGGCACGCCGCCATGGCTGATGTTGCGATGAATGGTGCGGCGGAGATCGAGACGGTAGCCGCGCCGGCGCGCCAGATCACGCCGGGTCAGCCGCGTACGCATCGCTTTGGCGAGCTGTGCCGCGGCTTCATGGGCCTGCGCGATCTGATCGGGGTCGCTGAGCTTTCTGAAATCGACCTCTGCGAGATTATCAGCGCGCGAAGCGCCCTCCATCCGGCCCTCGCCGGAGCGGCCGTCCGGTGCGTCATCGAGTGACGGAAGCTGGTCGGTGACGGATTGGCTGCCGCCCTGCTCTGCGGCCGTGTCCTGCAAGCTCTTCAGCGACGGATTGCCGGCGCCGGGCGCCGAGCCAATCGTACGAGAGCGCGAGCGCACGCGCTTGCCCAGCCAGAACGCTTCGAACAGCCCGTCGAACTTGTCCCAGTCGGATTTGCGCGCCGAGAACAGATGCTTGAACGCCGCGCGCAGCAGGCCCGGTCGCGCCGCATAGCCTGCGGACATCAGCGTCGCGGCATCCTGACCTTCGGCAAGCCCGACGCGGAAGCCGGCATCACGGAGGGTACGCAGGAAAGCGGCAAGCTTCGCGGAGACGAGGCGGGAGACCTCGTTGAGGTCGTCGTAACCAGGGCTGGAACCGCAGCAGCTCATGCGACTTTCCCCAGCAGGCGCTGCGTCACCTCGGGCGTGACACGGGCGCGGTCCTCGTGGGTCTTCAGCAGGCAGACCATCGTCTCATGCACGGTCTCGGGCGCGTCGTGGAGATCGCGCACGTCGAGACCGACCAGCGCCGCCGCCCAGTCCAGCGTCTCCGCGACGCCAGGGACTTTGCGCAGCTCCTCCTTGCGCACGCTTTCGACCATGCGCGCGATCTGGAGCGACAGCGACGGGCTGGCACCCGCGACGCGCGCCAGGATGATCCGGGTCTCGCGGTCGACGTCGGGGTAATCGACGTAATGATAGAGGCAGCGCCGGCGCAACGCATCGGAGAGCTCGCGCGTGCCGTTCGAGGTCAGCACGACGTGCGGGATGGTGACGGCGGAAATCGTGCCGAGCTCGGGGATCGAGACCTGGAAGTCGGACAGCAGCTCCAGCAGGAACGCCTCGAACTCGTCGTCGGCGCGGTCGATCTCGTCGATCAGCAGCACCGGCGCTTTTGAGCGGCGGATCGCCGCAAGCAGGGGACGCTCCAGCAGATATTTTTCCGAAAACACCTGGTCCTCGATGCTGTCGGTGCCGCGATGGGCCTGGATCGCCAGCAACTGACGCTGGTAGTTCCACTCGTAAAGCGCGGAGGACTGGTCGAGCCCCTCGTAGCATTGCAGCCGGATCAGCTCGGTCGCATGCACTTTGGCGAGCGCCTTCGCGACTTCGGTCTTGCCGACGCCCGCTTCGCCTTCGAGCAACAGCGGACGCCGCAGCAATTGCATCAGCGAGATCGCGGTCGCGAGATCCGCATCGGCGATGTAGTCCGATGCAGCCAAGGCTTGCGCGATCTCGTCACGGCCTTTCATAGCTATGCCACCGCCCCCAGATCCTTCGCCGCCTTCCAATTGCGCCAGAAGTCGTGCGGCATCTGGATGTGCGTGCTCCCCAGGAACGAGAACGCATCGTTGACGGCATTGGAGAAGGCCGGCACGCCGCCGACATTCGGGCTCTCGCCGACGCCCTTGGCGCCGATCGGGTGATGCGGCGACGGGGTGACGGTGAAGTCGGTCTCCCAATGCGGCGTCTCGACCGCGGTCGGCATGAAGAAGTCCATGAACGAGCCGGTGACGACATTGCCGACCTCGTCGTAGCGGATCTCCTGGCCCATCGCGATCGCAAAAGCCTCGGTCAGGCCGCCATGCACCTGGCCCTCGATGATCATCGGATTGATGCGGGTGCCGCAATCGTCGAGCGCATAGAAGCGCCGCACCTTGTACACGCCGGTATCGACGTCGATGTCCATCACGCAGAGATAGGCGCCGAACGGATAGGTCATGTTGGGCGGATCGTAATAGCTCACCGCTTCCAGCCCCGGCTCCATCCCCGGCGGCACCGAGTTGTAGGCTGCCCAGCAGATATCCTTCATCGACATGAATTTCTCCGGCAGGCCCTTCACCCGGAAACCGTCGATGTCCCATTCGAGGTCGTCCTCGTGGACCTCGAGCTTGTAGGCCGCGATCATCTGCGCCTTGGCCTTGATCTTTCGCGCAGCCATGGCGATCGCCGCGCCCGCCACCGGCGTCGAGCGAGAGCCGTAGGTGCCGAGCCCGTAAGGCGCGGTATCGGTGTTGCCCTCTTCCACCATGATGTTGTCGGCGGGAATGCCGATCTCGGTCGCAATGATCTGGGCCCAGGTGGTCTCGTGGCCCTGGCCCTGGCTCTTGGTGCCCATGCGCGCGATGCCCGCCCCGGTCGGATGCATGCGGATCTCGCAGGAATCGAACATTGCAATGCCGAGGATGTCGCAGTTCTTCGACGGGCCGGCACCGACGATCTCGGTGAAGAAGGAGATGCCGAGGCCCATGATCTCCCGGGTCTCGCCGCGGGCAAACGCGGCCCGCTTCTCCGCCTGCTCCTTCCGGAGCGCGGCGTAGCCGGTGGTCTCCATCATCTTGCGCATGGCGGTGTGGTAGTCGCCGGAATCGTATTCCCAGCCCAGCGCCGAGTGATACGGGAACTGCTCCGGCTTGATGAAGTTCTTCAGCCGCAGCTCGGCCGGATCCATATTGAGTTTTTGCGCCAGGATATCCATGGCGCGCTCGATGCAATAGGCGGCCTCCGTGACGCGGAACGAGCAACGGTAGGCGACACCGCCCGGCGCCTTGTTGGTGTAGACGCCGTCGACCGCAAGATGTGCGGTCGGGAAGTCATAGGAGCCGGTGACGATGTTGAAGAAGCCGGCCGGCCATTTCGACGGGTCGGCGCAAGCGTCGAACGCGCCGTGATCGGCGAGCACGTGCACGCGAAGACCCGTGACCTTGCCCTCTTTCGTTGCGGCGATCTCTGTCGTCATGTGATAGTCGCGCGCAAATGATGTCGCGGTCAGGTTCTCGATGCGGTCCTCGACCCATTTCACCGGCTTGCCGGTGACGATGGAGGCCACCGCTGCACAGATATAGCCGGGATACGCGCCAACCTTGTTGCCAAAACCGCCGCCGATGTCGGGGGCGATCACGTGGATCTTCTGCTCCGGCAGCTTTGCGATCAGCGCCACCACGGTGCGGATCACGTGCGGGGCCTGGAACGTGCCGTAGATCGTCAGCTCACCCTTGATCTTGTCGAAGGAGCAGACGCACTGGCAGGTTTCCAGCGGCGACGGATGGGTGCGGTGATAGGAGATCATCTCCTTTATCTTGACCTCGGCCTTGTTGAAGGCCGCGTCGGTCAGCTCCTTGTCGCCGACGGTCCACTCGAAGATGTGGTTGTCGTGCTTGCGCGGACCATGCGCACCGGACATCTTGCCGACGAGGTCCTCGCGCAATATCGGCGCGTCCTTGTCCATCGACTTGAAGGGATCGACCAAAGGCGGCAGCGGCTCGTATTCGACGATCACCGCGTTGATGCCGTCATCGGCCGCATAACGGTCGGTGGCGACGACGAAGGCAACCTCCTGGTTCTGGAACAGCACCTTGCCGTCGGCCAGCACCATCTGCACATCGCCGGCCAAGGTCGGCATCCAGGCGAGGTTGACGGTCTTCAGCGTCTCGGCAGTGATGACCGCGAGCACGCCCGGTACCTTCAGCGCCGCGCTGTCGTCGATCTTCTTGACGCGCGCATGCGGATGCGGCGAGCGGACGAAGTCGCCATGCAGCATGCCCGGCAGCTTGACGTCGTCGACGTAATTGCCCTTGCCTTGCGTGAAGCGGATGTCCTCGACGCGCTTGCGCTTGCAGCCCATGCCTTCGAGTGCGGCGGTGCGTTGTTCCCGCGTGGGAGTGAGGTCGTTCATTCTGCGGCCTCCTGGAATTCGACGCCGTTGATCTTGGCGCTGGCGTATTGAATGGCTTTGACGATGTTCTGGTAGCCGGTGCAGCGGCAGATGTTGCCGGAGATCCCCATGCGGATTTCCGGCTCGCTCGGCGAGGGATTCTCTTTCAGCAGCCGATGCGCGCGGACAATCATGCCGGGCGTGCAGAAGCCGCATTGCAGGCCGTGCATCATGCGGAAACCTTCCTGCAGCGCAGACAACGTGCCGTCGGCATTGGCCATGCCTTCGACCGTGGTGATGTCGCTCCCCTGCGCCTGCACCGCGAACATCGTGCAGGATTTCACCGACATGCCGTCGATATCGACGGTGCAGGCGCCGCAATGCGTGGTCTCGCAGCCGATATGAGTGCCGGTCATCTGCAGGTTCTCGCGGATGAAGTGCACCAGCAGCGTACGCGGCTCGACGAGGCCTTCGACCTCTGCGCCGTTCACCTTCATGGTGACGTGTGTTTTGGCCATTGGTCTCCTCCCTTACTTCGCTCGGCTAGCTGCGCGCTGAAGCGCGCGCGTCACCATGATGCCGCCGACATGTTTGCGGTATTCGACCGGGCCGCGCGCATCCGCCGCCGGCGCCATGATCGCCTCGGCCGCAGCGGCCGCCGTCTTCAGCGTGGCGGCATCGAGGCTCGTTCCAATCACGGCCTTGGCCGCGTCAGCGGCGAGCAGCGGCGTCTCGTGGACATTGGTGAGGCCAATCGAGCAGGTTGCGACCTTGCCGCCGGACATGGTGAGCACGACAGCGGCTGCCGCGGTGGCGTAGTCGCCAACCTTGCGCTTGAGCTTTTCGTAGGCGTAGCCGTGGCCGGCTGCGGGTACGGGCACCGAGACCGAGGTGAGGATCTCGCCGGGCTCGAGCGCGGTGAAATAGGCGCCCTGGTAGAAGTCCGCGGCCGGAACGTCGCGGGCGCCGCCGGCGCCTTCGAGGCGATAGGTCGCGCCCAGCGTCATCATCAGCGCCGGCATGTCGTTGCCGGGATCACCATTAGCGACATTGCCGCCGATCGTGCCGCGGTACCGCACCTGCGGGTCAGCGATCAGCAGCGCCGCCTCATGCAGGATCGGCATCGACTTCGCGACCTCGTCGGAGGCCAGCAGCTCATGCTGGGTGGTCATCGCGCCGATGACGAGATTGTTGCCGGCGCGGCTTATGCCCTTCAGGGCGGCGATGCCGTGGAGATCGACCAGATGGGCGGGGGTGGCAAGCCGAAGCTTCATCATCGGCACCAGACTGTGCCCGCCGGCCAGTGGCCGCGCATCCTCACCGAGGTCGGATAGAAGTTTGAC
This sequence comes from Bradyrhizobium ganzhouense, assembly GCF_049949285.1. NCBI lineage: Bacteria > Pseudomonadati > Pseudomonadota > Alphaproteobacteria > Hyphomicrobiales > Nitrobacteraceae > Bradyrhizobium > Bradyrhizobium ganzhouense. The sequence continues at coordinate 1,447,043 of NZ_CP181318.1, read as the reverse complement.
GGCGTCGGCGACACTCGCCGGCCGGTGATAGCTGAATGAGCCTGGGATCATCATCTCCTCCTCGTCGTCCTTTGCGCGTGACGGCGCGGACGTTGGAGGGGACGGTCACTCCCGGCGGGGCGGGCCGCAATCATTCGGGCACGGAACAGCGGATTTCGCACGAGTTGCGGCAGGGAACGCACGAATTGCGTCAGCTTTGGCAACGTATGGCGCGGCTCTTGACCTCTCCCCGCCTGCGGGGAGAGGTCGGATCGCCCTTGCGATCCGGGTGAGGGGGTACAGGTCTCACGGATATCTCGCGTGTGGAGAGAGGCCCCTCACCCCACCCTCTCCCCGCAAGAGCGGGGCGAGGGAGTGAGAGAGCGGAGTTCCTACGCCTGCCGCCGGTTCACCAGCCCGAGCCGCGCCTTCAGCTCGGCGATCTTGGCACGGCTCACCGGCACCCGGTGCGGCGACGGGCCGTCGAGCTCGAGCACGGCGCCGTCGCCCTCTTTGCGGACCAGCGCGACATGGGGAATCGCGACGATATGACTGCGGTGCACTCGCAGAAACAGCGAGGGATCGAGTTGGGCTTCAGCCTCGGAGATCGACCAGGGGCACATCCGCTCCCGCGTACCGTCATGGACGCGGGTGTAATGCGCATCAGCCCGGACGCTGCGGACATTGGCCGTCTCGATGAAATGCGTCCCGTCTGCGCTTTCGACCGGCAACCGGGGAACCGGCGCACGCGGCGGCTGGCCGAGGCCGCCGAGCGGCGCCATCGGCCGCGGAGGCGCGGCGGGTACGGCAACCGGTTCGACCATGGCTGGTGCGACCGGCGGAGCAACTGGATCGGCGGCGACGGTGGCCGAAGCTTGCCGGCGTTGATCTGGCACGAGCGACAGAAGGAAGCCGGCCGCAATGACAAAGCACAGCACCGCGACGATGATCGACAAAACTTGCTGCGACGCGGCAAGACCGCCGCCGGCATGTTGATGCGCCGCGCCTGTCAGCGGCTCGAAATGCATGCCCAGCATCGCGGTGTAATGCATGCCGGAAACGGCAATGCCGAAAGCAATCGAGCTGACGATCAGCCGAACGCCTTCCTGCTGCGCCAGGAAGGCGCGCAAGCCGCCATAGGCCGTGACGATTGCAACGACGACCGACAGCAGCACCATGATCGGGTCGTGCACGATGCCGAACGGACCGGCCAGTCCATGGATTCCGACATAATGCATGCTCGCAATCCCGACGCCGAGCAGCACTGCCGACGACGCCACGCGCTTCAAGCTCGGCTCGCCGACCGAGACAAAGAAGAGAGAGATGCCAACCACCAGCGCGCAGATCAGGAACGAGATGATGGTGGGAAGCACCAGATAGACTGTGTCGGGTGGCAGCGGCGCGGCCAGCATGCCGACGAAATGCATGGTCCAGATGCCTACGGCCAGAAACGCGGCCGCCCCCGCGAGCAGGACGCGGCTACTGACGCCGGGCGTGTTGCGGATGCGAGCCGCAAGCGCAAAGCCGGTATAGCCGCCCAGACTCGCGATCGCCACGGAGAGCGCGACGAGATAGGGATCGTGTCCTTCGAACATGATCTTGTCGGCCGCCCGTCTCCACGGCACGGCCTCCTCCCGCCGCCGACTTTATAGGGACGGCGGCGGGATTGACAATCAGCGGCGTGTGAAGGGAGCGCTCACACGATCCCCGCCGCGACCTGGCCGCGCAGGCGCTCCAGGCCGAGCAGCGTCTCCGCACAGGCTGCCGCGACCTCGACGCCCTTGATCGCAAAGTGCCTGCGGAAGAAATCGTAGTGCACTTCGGTCTCGTGGAATTGCTGCGGCGTCAGCACGGCGGAGAACACCGGCACCTCGGTGCGCAGCTGCACGTCCATCAGCGCCTTGATCACGGTGTCGGCGACGAACTCGTGGCGATAGATGCCACCGTCAACGACAAGGCCGGCCGCGACGATCGCGGTGTAACGCCGCGTCTTGGCGAGGACCTGCGCATGTAGCGGGATCTCGAACGAGCCCGGCACCTCGAACACGTCGACATGGGTGAGGTGGCGCGCTTCGGCTTCCTTGATGAAGGCGATGCGGGCTTCCTCGACGACGTCGCGGTGCCAGCAGGCCTGCACGAACGCCACCCGCTGCGGCTTTGCAAAGCGCGGGTGCTCGGTCGCCGGCGGATCCACTGGAACCGGCGGCTGGGTTGTCTGAGACGTTTCGGTTTGGGAAGTTTGGACTTGGGAAGTTTCGGCTTGGGGATCTTGCAACATCTGATTCATGGCTTTCCTCAGTTAAGGACCAGAATCAGGGCACACGGAACGACAAACAGCCGCACCTTCCGATGCGTCTGCCACCGACCGTTCTCTTTCATCCGGACTTTAACCGTCGGCTTCGGAGTTGCACCGAATCTGCTGACCCTTTCCTTTGGAGAATATCCTTTTCAGGAATCCCCTTGGGGAAGGCGCTCGCGGGCTTAGGCCTTTCGGCCCTTACCGCCGGTGGGGACTTTCACCCCGCCCTGAGAACTTATCCACCCGTTATGAGTGGACTATTTCGAATTATGACGAACAGGGAGCCCGCCAGCAAGGACCTTCCTTATGGGTACTGCGCATGTGCCTATGACGTCAGGGCGAAACTCTGCGAAAATCCTGCGGGGCAGAAAATCGAACAGGGCGGGACCGATCCGGAACCGCAAGGAGGGCTCGGGCGCACGGAATGCAGCAAGGACCGGTCGATCCGATTCCGGTTTGTTCTCTTCGTTAATAATTGTGGCCGAGATGAGCTGTGGACGAACGAGTCCTGACTTGTGGACGGACTCGGCAGCCGGTTGCGCAGATTCCGCAAATCACATCAGTTGATCCGCGACAAGCCCGCGCTGATCCCGGGATCGTAACAGCGACTCCCAAGGGATCGCCTTAACGACATTAAGGGAGCGCGCGCCGGACCAACCGCGTGCGTATCAAAGACAACAAGAAGGCAAGAGGTCGAGACGGCATGTCCCTGCTCGAAGGCACTATCGATTCCAGAAGCCATCCACTCGCGGTCGTCGAGGATATCGCTGCCAGCAACAACTGGCCGTTCGAACGCTCCGGCGAAGACGAACTGACCATTGTCTCCAAGGGACAATGGACCGACTACCAGATCTCGTTCACCTGGATGGGCGAGATCGAAGCGCTGCATCTGGCTTGCGCTTTCGACATGAAGATTCCGGTCGCACGCCGGGGCGAGGTGCAGCGGCTCGTCGCCGCGGTCAACGAGCAATTGTGGATCGGCCATTTCGACCTGTGGACCAACACCGGCATGATCATGCACCGCCAGGCGCTGGTGCTGCCGGGCGGCCTCACCGCCTCGACCGCGCAATGCGAAGCCATGCTCGCCGGCGCCATCCACGCCTGCGAACGTTATTTTCCGGCGTTCCAGTTCGTGGTATGGGCGGGCAAGACCACCTCGCAGGCCATGGACGCCGCGATGTTCGATACGGTGGGCGAGGCGTAAGGATCGCCTCGTTCTCCGCTGTCGTCCCGGACAAGCGAAGCGCAGATCCGGGACCCATACCGCGTGATTTCACTTGCGGCACGCGGCTTGTTGCCGACACCTCCATCCACTAGAACCGCCTGTGGTTATGCGACGAGCGCAAGCGCTCGCGCGGGGATCCCGGCCTTCGCCGGGACGACACTGAGTATTGGCAATAGCGATGGCAAACAGCACTCTTCAGAACATCACCGGCACCATCCTGCTCGCCGGCGCCGGCAAGATGGGTGGCGCGATGCTGACCGGATGGCTGGCAGGCGGGCTCGATCCGCGCCGCGTCGCGGTGGTCGATCCGCATCTCTCGCCCGAGATCACCACGCTCGCCGCCAAGGGCGTTGCGCTCAATCCTGACGCGAAGGCGGCAGGCCACGTCGAGACGATGGTCGTCGCGGTGAAGCCGCAGATGTTCCGCGAGGCCGGTGCCAAGCTGAAATCATTCGTCACGGAAAAAACCTCGGTGGTCTCGATCATGGCGGGGACCACGATCGCGTCGCTCGAGGAGGTCTGCGGCGGCGCCGTGGTGCGCGCGATGCCGAACACGCCGGCCGCGATCGGCCGCGGCATCACGGTGGCCGTCGCGGCGAAGAACGTCAGTGCTGGCCAGCGCGCGGTGGCCGATGCATTGCTGCGCGCCACTGGCTCGGTCGAATGGGTTGACGATGAAAGCCTGATGGACGCGGTGACCGCCGTCTCCGGCTCGGGCCCAGCCTATGTGTTCCTGCTCGCCGAAGAGCTCGCGCGCGCCGGCGTGGAAGCCGGCCTGCCCGAGGCACTCGCGACGAAGCTCGCGCGCGAAACGGTTGCGGGCTCCGGCGAGTTGCTGCACCAGTCGGATCTTCCTTCCAGCACGCTGCGCCAGAACGTCACCTCGCCCGGCGGCACCACCGCTGCGGCTCTCGGCGTGCTGATGGGCGAGCCCGGCCTGCGCGACCTGATGATCCGCGCGATTGCGGCGGCGACGAAGCGGTCGAAGGAACTGGCGAAGTAGCCGCTACGCGCCCAACCGCTTGTTGAACATCTCGACGTTCACGAGCCCGCGCGCATGGCGGCCTTCGCCGAGCTTGCGCGTGCCCTCGAAGGCCTCGACCTCGAAGCGGATCACGCGGCGCTCGACTGCGATCACTTTCGCAGTGGTCCGCACCGTGGCGCCGACCAGGGCGGCGGCGAGATGGCGGATGTCGACCTCGGTGCCGACGGTGACCCAGCCCGGCTGAAGCGCGGCGCGGATCGCATCGCCAGACGCCATCTCCATTTCCAGGATCATCATCGGCGTCGCATAGACCATCGGCATGCCGGGCACGAAATGCCCGACCGTGCGCTCGGCCGGCACCACCAGCGTGCGCTCGGCGCTCATGCCGATCGTGATGAAGTCGCGTGCGTCCATGGGGCTTACTCAGTGTCGTCCCGGACAAGCGAAGCGCAGATCCGGGACCCATAACCACAGGATCGAGTTTGGCGAAGACTCGGAGTTACCAGCTCGCCACCACAACCACTCCCTGTGGTTATGGGTCCCGGCTTTCGCCGGGACGACAGTTGCGTGTGTTGCTACAGCGCCGCCTACTTCTTCGCGGCCGCGGCGCGCTCCACAAACGTCTTGCCGCCCTTCATCTTGTGGCGGAGGGGCGCTTCGTTGATCTGGATGACGACGGCATCGGCGTCGACGCCGAGATTCTTCACCAGCGCCTGCGTGATGTCGCGCATCATGCCGGCCTTCTGCTCGTCGGTGCGGCCTTCGGCCATGCTGACGGTGATCTCAGGCATATTATTTCTCCCTCTCGCCTCTCCGTCATGGCCGGGCTTGTCCCGGCCATCCACGGATATCGCTATCAAACAAGACGTGGGTGCCCGGGACAAGCCCGGGCACGACAATCGAAACGAATGGCTAGCCCCAGTTTACGTCATGGCGCGCAAGGACCTCGCGCACTTTTGAAACGAGATCGGTTTCGCTGCACGAGAATTGCGCCGGACGGGTCTCGCGCCATTCCTGGTTGGAGGCGATCGCGGCAGCGGCCTTGGCGCCCTCGATCAAATCCTTGATCTGCAGCTCGCTGCGCGCCTTTTCATCCGAGCCCTGGATGATCACGCAGGGTGAGTTGCGGCGGTCGGCATATTTGAGCTGATTGCCCATGTTCTTGGGATTGCCGAGATAGAGCTCGGCGCGGATGCCGGCGCTGCGCAAGGACGCCACCATCTTCTGATAGTCAGCGATGCGGTCGCGGTCGAACACGGTGACGACGACGGGGCCAACTTCCGGCCGCGTGTCGAGCTTGCCGAGCAGGGTCAGCGCGGCCTGGAGCCGCGACACGCCGATCGAGAAACCGGTCGCCGGCACCGGCTCGCCACGAAAGCGCGAGACCAGGCCGTCGTAACGTCCGCCGCCACCGACAGAGCCAAAGCGCACCGGACGGCCCTTCTCGTCCTTGGTGTCGAGCAGGAGTTCAACCTCGTAGACGGGGCCGGTGTAGTATTCGAGACCACGCACGACGGACGGATCGATCTTGATGCGGTCTGCGCCGTAACCCGACGCCGTGACCAGCTTGGCAATCTCTTCCAGTTCGCTCACGCCGGCCTGGCCAATTTCGCTCTTGGCGAGGTAGGTTTCTGCCGCAGCAACGGCCTCTTTCCAGTCGTCGCGCGGTTTGGTGATGGCGAGAACGACGTCAGCCTCCGCCGCGCTCAGATTGGCGCCTTTGGTGAAGTCGCCCTTGCCTTCCTCGCCGCCATCCCATCGTCCGGGGCCAAGCAATTTGCGCACTTCGTCGGCGGAAAACTTGTCGAGCTTGTCGATCGCGCGCAGCACGGTCAGCCTGCGGCCTGCGTTCTCCTCACCTGCGAGCCCGATGGCTTCCAGAACGCCGTCGAGCACTTTGCGGTTGTTCACCTTCACAACGTACTGGCCGCGCGCAACGCCCAGCGCTTCCATCGTGTCCGCGGCCATCATGCAGATCTCGGCATCCGCCGCCGGCGTCGCCGAGCCGACCGTATCGGCATCGAACTGCATGAACTGGCGGAAGCGGCCGGGGCCGGGCTTTTCGTTGCGGAAGACGTAGCCGACGCGGTAGCTGCGGTAGGGCAAGACCAGACCGTCAGTCCCGTATCGCTCGCCGACATAGCGCGCGAGCGGCGCGGTCAGATCGTAGCGCAAGCTGATCCACTGCTCGTCGTCGTCCTGGAACGAGAACACGCCCTCGTTCGGACGGTCCTGGTCGGGCAGGAATTTGCCGAGCGCATCGGTGTATTCCATTGCCGGCGTCTCCACCGGCTCGAACCCGTAGAGCTCGTAGACGGCGCGGATCTTCTCGACCATCTCGCGCGTCGCCCGGATCGCGGCGGGATCGCGATCCTCGAGCCCGCGCGGCAGCCGCGCCTTCAGTTTCTGGGGTTTTTTGGGTTTTTCGGCCATGCGGGCGTTTACCAGCCGACGCGCGATGCGGCAACTGCCGGCTTTCGCCTTCGCTCTCAGCTGGCGTTCCCCGGATGCTGCGCAGCGCGTCGCCCCTTGGCGGCGTGGTGCGCTGCTGATCCGGGGTCCATCCGCGGTGAGATGGGTCCCGGCTCTGCGCAGCAGCGTTGCACGCTGCAGCGCGTCCGGGACACAAGACCTCCTAGATCACCTTTTTGATCCAGTTGTGCGGATCGTTGGTGCGGCCGTACTGGATGTCGACGAGCTGCTTGCGCAGGCCCATGGCGACGGGGCCGGCAGCGCCGCCGCTGATCTCGAAGTCACCGCTGACCGAGCGCACCTTGCCGATCGGCGAGATCACGGCCGCGGTGCCGCAGGCGAAGGCTTCCTTCAGCCTGCCGCTGGCAGCATCCTTGCGCCACTGGTCGAGCGAATACGGCTCCTCGCGCACGGTCTTCCCGGCATCGCGGGCGAGCGCGATGATGGAGTCGCGGGTGATGCCGGGCAGGATGGTGCCGAGCGGCGGCGTCGACAGCGAGCCGTCGTCGAACACGAAGAAGACATTCATGCCTCCGAGCTCCTCGATGTAGCGGCGCTCGATCGCGTCGAGGAACACGACCTGATCGCAGCCATGCTGGATCGCTTCCGCCTGCGCGCGCAGGCTCGCCGCATAGTTGCCGCCGCATTTGACGGCGCCCGTGCCGCCGACGGCCGCGCGCGTGTAATTCTCGGAGACCCAGATCGAGACCGGCGCGGGGCCGCCCTTGAAGTAAGAGCCGACTGGCGAAGCGATCACCGCAAAAATGTATTCCGACGACGGCTTGACGCCGAGGAAGGTCTCGCTCGCGATCATGAAGGGGCGCAGATAAAGGCTGCCCTCGCCGCCCGGCATCCAGGCGCGATCGATGCGCACGACCTGCTCGACCGCCTCGATGAAAACGTCCTCGGGGATCGGCGCCATCGCCATGCGATCGGCGGAGTCCTTGAAGCGGCGCGCATTGGCGTCGGGGCGGAACAGGTTCACGCCGCCGTCGTCGCGCTTGTAGGCCTTCAGCCCTTCAAAAATTTCCTGGGCGTAGTGCAGCACCGCACCGGCCGGATCGATCTGGAAGTTGGCGCGCGCCTCGATCTTCGCTTCATACCAGCCGCCCTTGGCCTGGTTGTAGCGGACCACAGCCATGTGATCAGTGAAGACGCGTCCGAAGCCCGGGTCCACCAGCTTGGCGACCCGGTCCTTCTCAGGAGTGGGATTGGATGCGGGCTGGATGTCGAATTTCATGCTCATGTCCTTGCCTCCCGCTGCCGGTGGCGGCGCTGTTCTGGCGCCCGCCTACCCGTTGTCGGGCCCGGCTGGCTTTATGTGGTTTCTGGCCGAACCACCGCCAGCCTTGTTACGGCCGGTTTCCGTGGCCAGCATGTCATCCGAGGACATGCTTTTGCGGAAGGCGGAAGTCCAGTATGTTTTGCCGAAATGCCGCTCGACAATCGCACGGTAGATCTGATCCGGCCGTTGCCGCCTGTCTGGCTCACTCCGGCCGCTGTTAGAAATGCCACCCGACGCGAAACGACCTAAAATTTCGTGCGGGCTGATCGTTTTGTAACATTGAACCCAAGATACGTCAATATGCCTGACATAAATTTCGCGACTCCCTCTCAAGACGCCGCCGAGCCACGGCCGGCGGCAGGCGTTGGAGGCAATTTGCGCTGGGATATCATCGAGCTGCTGTTCTTCGCCTATCGCGATTTCGTCGGTGACCCCGACCAGGAGCTGGAGGCTTTCGGCTTCGGCCGGGCCCACCACCGGGTCATGCACTTCGTCTATCGCTATCCGGGCCTGAAGGTTGCCGACCTGCTCGACGTCCTGCGCATCACAAAACAGTCGCTCGGCCGGGTGCTCAAGCAGCTCCTGGACGAGGACTACATCGTGCAGAAGACCGGCGACAACGACCGCCGCCAGCGCCTGCTCTACGCGACGCCGAAGGGCGAGGCACTGGTGCAGAAGCTCGCCGGCCTCCAGACCACGCGGATCACCAAGGCGCTCGCCGAGATGGCGCCGCAGGATGCCGAGACGGTCAAGCGCTTCCTGCGCGCGATGATCGATCGCGACGATCCGGACAAGGTGCTCGAGACGATCTTCGCCAGCCATCAAGACTCAAAGGAGTGACCGTGCCGCTCGCTGCCACGCTCGCCCGCCCGCCGGTGCAACCGGCCGACGACGCCCCGCATCTGCTGCTGGTCGACGACGATCGCCGCATCCGCGATCTGTTGTCGCGCTTTCTCGCGGCCGAAGGTTATCGCGTCACCACCGCTTCGAGCGCGGGTGATGCGCGGTCAAAACTACTGGGCCTGCATTTCGACTTGCTCATCCTCGACGTCATGATGCCCGGAGAGACCGGCTTCGATCTCGCCCGCTTCATCCGCACGTCCTCCTCGGTGCCGATCGTGATGCTGACGGCGCGCCATGAAGCCGAGGCCCGCATCGAGGGCCTTCAGATCGGCGCCGATGATTACGTGGCAAAGCCGTTCGAGCCGCGCGAGCTGGCGCTGCGCATCAACAACATCCTCAAGCGCGCTGCGCCGCCGGTCCAGGCCGCGGCCGTGGAGAAGATCGCGTTCGGTCCCTACGTCTACCATCTGGAGCGCGGCGAGTTGCGCCAGGGCGAGGAGGTCATCCATCTCACCGACCGCGAGCGCGAGATGCTGCGGATTCTCTCGGAGACGCCGGGCGAGACCATTCCGCGCAGTGCGCTGACCGGCAATGGCAGCGTCAACGAGCGCGCCGTCGACGTGCAGATCAACCGTCTGCGGCGCAAGATCGAGACCGATCCCGCCAATCCGCTGTTTCTGCAAGCGGTGCGCGGCATCGGCTACCGGCTGGTAGCCTCGCCATAGAAGCAGTGAAGCACGACCGATGAGCACGATCGATACCGGCCTGACGCTGCTGCGAAGCGCCGCCGGACGCGTCTCCGCCGCCAATGGCTGGATGGGCAACGCGTTCAAGGGCTGGATGCCGACCGGCCTCTATGCCCGCGCGCTGCTGATCATGATCGTGCCGATGGTGATCCTGCAGACCGTGGTCGCCTTCGTGTTCATGGAGCGGCACTGGAACACGGTGACGCGGCGCTTGTCGCAGGCCGTGGTGCAGGACGTCGCCAGCCTCATTGACGTCTACAAGGGCTATCCGCAGGACAAGGACCGCGCGCAGCTGCGCCGCATCGCCGAGCGCATGCAGTTGGTGGTCGATTTTCTTCCCGTCGGCGACATGCCGCCGCCGGGACCAAAGCCGTTTTTCTCACTGCTCGACCAGACGCTGTCGGTGCAGCTCGGCCGCCAGATCGGACGCTCGTTCTGGATCGACACGGTCGGCCGCTCCAACCTCGTCGAGATCCGCATCCAGCTCGACGATGCCGTGATGCGCGTGTTCGCGCAGCGCAGCGCCGCCTACGCGTCGAATTCGGAAATCTTCCTGTTCTGGATGGTCGGCACATCGTCGATCCTGCTGATCGTGTCGGTGCTGTTCCTGCGCAACCAGATCAAGCCGATCCTGCGGCTTGCGGACGCCGCAGAAAGTTTCGGCAAGGGCCGCGAGGCGCCGAACTTCAGGCCGCGCGGCGCGCGCGAGGTGCGGCGCGCGGCGGGCGCCTTCCTCGAGATGAAGTCGCGCATCGAGCGCGCGATGGAGCAGCGCACCGCGATGCTCGCCGGTGTCAGCCACGATCTGCGCACCATCCTGACCCGCTTCAAGCTCGAGCTGGAGCTGATCGGCGACAGTCCCGAGCTCGAGGGCATGCGCAAGGACGTCGACGAGATGTCGATGATGCTGGAGGATTACCTTGCGTTTGCCCGCGGCGATTCCGGCGAGCAGTCGCAGCCGACCGACATGGCGCAGGCACTCGAGGCGCTGCGCAGCGATGCCGAACGCCACGGCCACACCGCGACCGTGACATTCAGCGGCCTGCCCGTGGTCACGGTGAAGCCGGCCTCGTTCAAGCGCTGCCTCGCCAACCTCGTCACCAATGCAGCGCGCTACGGCAAGGCCATCGCCATCTCCGGCCAGCGCGATCACCGCTATCTGACCGTCACGGTCGACGACGACGGGCCGGGCATCCCTGTGCATTTGCGCGAGGAAGTGTTCAAGCCGTTCCTGCGGCTGGACAACGCTCGCAACCAGGACGAAGGCGGCACCGGCTTGGGGCTGGCCATCGCCCGCGACATCGCCCGCTCGCATGGCGGCGACATCACGCTCGGCGACAGCCCGATGGGCGGATTGAGGGCGAGCGTGCGGATTCCGGTGTAGCTGCCCTTACCTCGCCCCGCCTACTTCGGCAACAGCGCCTTCAATTTGTCGACGTCGCGCACGTTCATCTTGAAGCCGCCGGGCATCACGATGTCGCCGGGCTTCTGGTCGGGCTTGCAGGCGCCGAGCCATTTCGCTTCGAGCGTCATGGTGCTGTCGCGCCCCGCGGCACCGACAGCGCCGCCTTGCGCATGCGACGAGGTCTTCACCGTGTAGGCCGAATTGAAATCGCCGGTGATCTCGGCATGCGAGGTCGTGCTCATGCCGGCGACGCTGCACTCGGAATCACTGACATAGCCGGTCGCGGTCTTCTTGATGTCCTGCTTGGAGCAGACCTGCTTGGCCATCGGCGAGATGTTGTTATTCATCTCCTTGTCGACAGTCTCGTCGGTGCAATGCTGCATGGTCATTTCCGGCATGGCCGAGCCGGACCGGACCATCTTCAATTCCCAGAGACCGGCCTTGCGCAGTGGCAGGTCGTCGGCGAAGGCGCTACCTGCCGACAACGCGAGGCAAACGACTGATCCGAGCAAAGCAAGCTTGCGCGTCATCGGAGAAACTCCCGGCTGAGATGTCGTGGCTGGCGTTCCGAAACGCCTCAGTAGAGCGTGCGGATCGGACGATCGGCCGCGCCGTAGGGCACCCAGCGGCAGGCAAAGGAGATGTAGCCGCCCTCATAGGCCTGCACCGCGAGGAATTTCACCACCTTGCCGTAGCGCGCGCAGTGATCGACCGCGGCCTGGCGCGCATCGGTCTGGGTCGCCATCGAATAGGCGATGATGCCGCCGGTGTCGTTGCCCTTGAAGGGCGGCACCGGAAGGATGTCGGCACGCGCCGACTGGCTCGCCATGATCCCCGAGACAACCAGGCTGGCAAGAAGGCCCGCGGCCGCAATGATTCGCATTCCCGTCACTCCGATTGATTGGAGGCAGTTTACGGTGCCGGCGCGGCGGTGGAAAGAACGGAAGGCCGGCTGACTGCACCGTTGTGATCAACTCCTGGCCAAGTGTTGCCGCGCTGCACTTGACCTCCCCCGCCCTTCGCGGCACCGTCCGACCTTCGCAGATCATGCAGTCTGGATTGCACATGCGCGCCTCGACCTCCCTGAAACCGCTTCGTTTTGCCGCCGTTCTTGGCCTCCTGTTCGGAGCGCTGTCGCTCAGCGAGGCCAGGGCTGCCAATCCGCTGGAGTTGAATTTCTGGCTGAGCGGACCGCGTTATGACGGCAATGTCGCCGATTGCGAGAAGGCACTGCCGATGATCGCGAGCCAGTTCTCGGAGAAGGAAGGCTCGTTCTGGAATTCGCCGTTGAGAATCGAGGGCTTCGCGGCCGTCCATGAGACCGCGTTCCGGCCCTGGGCGTCCGACAATATTCCGCGCCGCTACTGCACCGGCGAGGCCATGCTCAATGACGGCAAGGTGCGCAAGGTGCACTTCTCGATCGTCGAGGATGGCGGCTTTGCCGGCTACGGTCAGGGCGTGGAATGGTGCGTGGTCGGGCTCGACCGCAACTGGGCCTACAATCCGGCCTGCCGCGCCGCAAAGCAGTAAGTCGAAGGTCCTGATTCGGACCGATCAAGCGGCCGATCGACGGTCGGCCGAAATTTGTTCTTGAAATGTTCTTGTTGCCTGCTAGGCTGATTGCACAGTCTGGTTGAGGGGCGTCGCCATGTTTCATTTTAGATTGCTTTCGTTCTCCCGCCTTCTGATCTCCCTGACCGTTGCGGCCGGGCTGATCTCGCTGGCCGGCGGCGCGAAGGCGCAGGACAAACGGCAGAACGCGCCCGGCGAATTCGATTTTTATGTGCTGTCGCTGTCCTGGTCGCCGTCCTTCTGCGAAGAGGCGGCCGAGCGCGGCCGCGGCGGCGGGCGCTCGAACATCCAGTGCGAGGGACGCCCCTATTCCTTCGTGGTGCACGGGCTGTGGCCGCAATATGAGAACGGCTTCCCTGAATACTGCCAGCGGCCGTCGCCGCGGCTGAATCGCAACATCGTCTCCTCGATGCTCGATTTGATGCCGGCGCCGGGGCTGATCTTCAACGAGTGGGACAAGCACGGCACCTGCTCCGGGCTGACGGACCGCAACTATTTCGAGACGATCCGCAAGGCCCGTGCCGCGATCAAGATTCCGGCCGAATATCTCGACCTGTCGCAGGCCAAGACCGTGGCGCCGGGCGAGGTGGAAGAAGCCTTCATCAAGGCCAATCCGGGGCTGAGCAACGCAGCCGTCTCGGTCACTTGCAACCGCACCCGGCTCTCCGAGGTCCGCATCTGCCTCAGCAAGGATTTGCAGTTCCGCGCCTGCGAGGAAATGGAACGTCGCGCCTGCCGGCGCGACCAGGTGACGATGCCGCCGATCAGAGGTGGCTAGTTCAGGCCCTCGTGCCTCTTTGCTCAGGCCGTCACGTGGCGTAGTGCTCTTGCATGAACTACCGCCACGCCTTTCACGCCGGCAACTTCGCCGATGTCATCAAGCACATCGTGCTGGCGCGCATCCTGACCTATTTGCAGGACAAGCCGGCCGCCTTCCGCGTCATCGACACCCATGCGGGTGCCGGCCTCTATGATCTCGACAGCGACGAGGCGCGCCGCAGCGGCGAGTGGCTGACGGGGATCGCGCGGCTGATGCAGGCGCGCCTTTCGAACGAGACGGTCGCGCTGACCAAGCCGTACATGGACATCGTTCGCGCCTTCAATCCGAAGGGCGAGCTCAAGGCTTATCCGGGCTCGCCCTTGATCGCGCGCGGCCTGATGCGGCCGCAGGACCGGCTCGTGGCGTGCGAACTCGAACCGAAGGCGCGCAAGGCGCTGATCGACGTGCTGCGGCACGACGAACAGGCGCGCGTAGTCGATCTCGACGGCTGGATGGCGCTTCCGGCGTTCGTGCCGCCGAAGGAGCGGCGCGGACTCGTGCTGATCGACCCGCCATTCGAGGCGAAGGACGAATTCGAAAGACTGGGCGAGGCCTTCTCCACCGCCTTCGCGAAATGGCCGACCGGTATCTATGTAATCTGGTATCCCGCCAAGAGCCGGCGCGCCACCGACACACTCGCGCAACTGGTGGCGCGGACCGCAGCGGCAGCAAAGACTCCGGGAAAATGTTTGCGACTCGAATTCAGCGTCGCACCACAGGTCGACGGCGCGGCCCTCACCTCGGCCGGACTGCTAATCGTCAATCCGCCCTATACGCTGCAGGGCGAGTTGAAGACGATACTGCCCGAGTTGGAGATGCCGCTCGGCCAGGGTGGCGCTGCCAGATTCCGATTGGAAACACCAAAGCCTTACCCCTAAAGCGCCGCCATTCTTGGGAAAAATATGCAGTAGCGGTAGTCAATCTGCAAAGAACCGTATTATGCTATTTGCGTGACTGGCTTTACGTTCCGCTTCCGCGAATGGTTGCGGCGGAGTGAAGGCCTAAGAAAGATCCAGTCGGACCGAAGGGTCTGCCCAAGGATGGCCAGCTCTCCCGGGCTTCGTGATGCCCGGTCATGTCGCAGCGCGCGTCTGCGTTGCGACGGAGGAGCAATGAGGGGGAGTTTCCCGATGGCCAATACGGGAACGGTTAAGTTCTTCAACGGCGAGCGCGGCTACGGCTTTATCAAGCCGGACGACGGCGGCCGCGATGTCTTCGTTCACATCACCGCTGTCGAGCGGGCGGGACTGAAGGACCTTGCTGAAGGACAGCGTATCACATTCGAAGTCGAACCGGACAAGAAGGGGAAGGGGCCGAAGGCGGTCAATCTTGTGATCCTTTCGTAGCGGACCTGCCCCGGGAAACCTGACGCAAAAAAAGTCCCGGCCGCGAGCGGCCGGGAGGCTGTAGTCCGGTATTTTCTTATTTGGCGATCAGAAATGATAGTTCACGCCTGCGCGAACAACGCTGGCGCTATAGCCGTTTGACACGCCTGTAATTGCGAACTGGCTCGACGACAGATCGATGTAGAGATATTCGAGCTTCGCGCTCCAGTTCGGCGCGAAGCCGACTTCCGCGCCGACGCCGGCGGTCCAGCCGGCGGTGGTGTGCGATTCCGTCCAGCCGAAGGTCTGCGCGCGTAGCTCGCCGAAAGCGAGGCCTGCGGTGCCGTAGAACAGGATGTTGTTGAAGGCATAGCCGGCGCGACCGCGCAGCGTGCCGAACCAGGGATTGGAGAACTTCCACGGCGCGAAAGTGTCGTCGGCGCCTGCGCCCTGGATGTCACCCTCGACGCCGAACACCCACGGGCCGTTCTGGAAATTGTAGCCGGCCTGCACGCCGCCGACGAAGCCGGAGGGCTTCACGGGCGTGTTGCTCACCGAGCCCCATTCATAGCCGAGATTGGCGCCGAGATATGGGCCGGCCCAGCTATAGCCATTGAGCGGCTGATTGACCGTATAGGGCGCACGCTCCCCGTAACTGAGATCGGCGGCCTCTGCCGACGCCGTCCAGCCGGCTGCAACCAGCGCGGCCGCGCCCACAACGAGCCCCTTCATCACACACTCCAACGCAACTGCCGCAACCGGGTGCGAGGCTTGCGCCGCCGCGCAAGGCCAAACCGCATGGTTACGGAACCACCACTTTTTCGCGTAAGATTTATCGAGAGTTTTAAGTTAAAGGGCTGTTAAGACCCGTTACCGCGCTGTTAACAGACTTAAGAAAGCGTTACCGGGAACTGCGCCGCCATCCTGTGCGTGCGGCACGGCCGGAACTTCAAATCGGCTCCCCCAGCGCCTAAATTCGCACCATGGTTCACGATTCCACCGACAATCCGGACGACGCACGCGCGCGCAAATCGCCGCGAGCAGCGACCGCCGATGCCCCGCCCCAAGAGACATCGCGCGAGACGGCGCCGCCCGACCTCGATCCCGCCACCGCGGGTGGCGATGACGAAGACGATGCGCGGCTGCCGGACATTCTGGAAGAGAGCGGCGCGATCGGCGAAGAGCCGCTGGCGACCGGTCACGAGGCGATCGAGCGCGCGGTCCGGCTCGCGCCCACCTCGCCCGGCGTCTATCGCATGCTGAGCGCCAATGCCGATGTGCTCTATGTCGGCAAGGCCAAGAACGTCAAAAAGCGCCTGTCCAACTACGCGCGCCAGAGTGCGCCGCTGCCGGCGCGCATCCTGCGCATGATCGCGGCCACGGTGACCGTGGAGATCATCTCGACCACGACCGAGACCGAGGCGCTGCTGCTGGAAGCCAACCTCATCAAGCAGCTGCGGCCGCGCTTCAACGTGCAGCTGCGCGACGACAAATCGTTTCCCTACATCCTGATCACCGGCGACCATTGGGCGCCGCAGATCCTGAAGCACCGCGGCGCGCAGACCCGGCCCGGGCGCTATTTCGGACCGTTCGCCTCTGCCGGCGCCGTCAACCGCACCATCACGGCCCTGCAGCGCGCGTTCCTGATCCGCTCCTGCACGGATTCCTTCTTCGAGAGCCGCTCGCGGCCCTGCCTGCTGTACCAGATCCGCCGTTGCGCCGGCCCCTGCACCCGCGAGATCGACTTCCCCGGCTATACGACGCTGGTGCGCGAAGCGACCGACTTCCTGTCCGGCAAGAGCCAGGCGGTGAAGCAGGAGCTCGCGGGCGAGATGGAGAAGGCCTCCGGCGAGCTCGAATTCGAGAGTGCGGCGCTCTATCGTGATCGCCTTGCCGCGCTGTCGGCGATCCAGTCGCAGCAGGGCATCAATCCACGCACGGTGGAGGAAGCCGACGTGTTCGCTATCCACCAGGAGGGCGGCTTCTCCTGCGTCGAAGTGTTCTTCTTCCGCACCGGCCAGAACTGGGGCAACCGCGCCTATTTCCCGCGCGCGGAGAAAACCTACACGCCGGAGGAAGTGCTGGGGTCCTTCCTCGCCCAGTTCTACGACGACAAGCCGCCGCCGAAGACCATCCTGCTCTCACACGAGATCGAGGAGAGCGAGCTGCTTGCCAACGCGCTGTCGATCAAGGCCGGCCACAAGGTCGAGGTCATCACGCCCAAGCGCGGCGAGAAGAAGGAGCTCGTGACCCACGCGCTGACCAATGCGCGCGAGGCGCTCGGCCGCAAGCTCGCCGACACCGCAACGCAGAGCCGTCTGCTCGACGCCATGGCCACCACGCTGAGCCTGCCGCATCCGCCCAAGCGCATCGAGGTCTACGACAACAGCCACATCCAGGGCACCAATGCGGTCGGCGCCATGATCGTCGCCGGCCCCGACGGCTTCGTCAAAAACCAGTACCGCAAGTTCAACATCAAGTCGGAAGGGATCACACCGGGCGACGACTTCGCCATGATGCGCGAGGTGTTGGAGCGCCGCTTCAAGCGCCTGATCAACCCGCCTGAAGAGGGCGCGGCCAAAGCCAAGGACGACGACTTCCCGCAATGGCCTGACCTCGTCATCATCGACGGCGGCCGCGGCCAGCTCAACGCCGTCCGGGAGATCTTCACCACCCTCGGCCTGACCCAGGTGTCGCTGATGTCGGTCGCCAAGGGGCCGGACCGCGATGCCGGCCGCGAGACCCTGTTCATGCCGGAGCGCGAAGCGATCAAGCTGGAGCCGCGCGACCCCGTGCTCTATTTCATCCAGCGCCTGCGGGACGAGGCCCACCGCTTCGTCATCGGCTCGCACCGCAAGCTGCGCAAGAAGGACATTCGCGAGGCCGGCTTGCAGGAGATTCCGGGCATCGGCCCGTCACGCAAACGTGCCTTGCTGCACCATTTCGGAACCCTGAAGGAGATCGAACGCGCCTCGATCGCCGATCTCGGCAAGGTTCCTGGGGTGAGCGCCGAAAGCGCTCGCAGGATTTTCGACTATTTCCATCCCCAGCCGGGGTGAACTAAAGGAGCCGTAGTCATATGGTCGTCGCATCCCGCACCCCAATTAGGGACGGACGGTTGACCTTCAGGCTTGAGCGGTATTGGTAGGACGGATGAACATCGCCACGACACGAGGGACAACCAGCCGCGCGATGTCCCTGCCGAACATCCTGACCTATGGCCGGATCGCCGCGATCCCGGTCGTGGTCGGATGCATCTACGCGCAGTCGATCATGGACTACCCGCTGTGGCTGCGTTGGGTCGCGGTCGCGATCTTCATCGGCGCTGCGGTGACGGATTATCTCGACGGCTATTACGCGCGGATCTGGAATCAGCAATCGGCGTTCGGCCGGATGCTCGACCCGATCGCCGACAAGCTGCTGGTCGCCTCCTGCCTCCTCATGCTGGCCGCCGACGGTATCATCCATGGCTGGTCGCTGTGGGCCGCCATCGTGATCCTGTGCCGCGAGATCCTGGTCTCGGGCCTGCGCGAATACCTCGCCGCGCTCCGTGTCAGCGTGCCCGTGACCAAGCTCGCCAAATGGAAGACCACGGTTCAGCTCGTCGCCATCGGCTTCCTGCTCGCCGGTCCGGCCGGCGACGAGGTCATTCCTATGGTCTCGCTGATCGGCCTCGTCCTGCTGTGGGCCTCGGCGATCCTGACCATGTACACCGGCTACGACTATTTCCGCGCCGGCATCCATCACCTCATCAAGGAGGATGAGGGATGAAGGTGAAGTATTTCGCCTGGGTGCGCGAGCGCGTCGGCAAGGCCGAGGAGACGATCGAGCCGCCCGCAACCGTGCGCACCGTCGAGGAGCTGATCGCCTGGCTGTCCGGCAGAAGCGAGGCTTATGCCTATGCGTTCGAGAAGCCGAAGGTGATCCGCACCGCGATCGACCACGCCCACGTCAAGGCCGACGCCGCGATCGCGGGCGCCCGCGAGATCGCGTTCTTCCCGCCGATGACCGGCGGCTAGGCCATGACTTCCCCTGTCACAACCTGCCCCGTCGTCATCCGCATCCAGGAAGACGATTTCGACATTGCGCGCGAGATCGCGCTCTTGACCGAGAGCCGCACCGACATCGGCGCGGTCGTGAGCTTCTCCGGCATCTGCCGCGCCGACGAGGATAGTTCGAAGATCGCCGCGCTCACGCTCGAGCATTATCCTGATATGGCCGAGGAAGAGATCAAGCGCCATGTCGACGAGGCCATTTCGCGCTGGCCGCTCAACGGCGTCACGGTGATCCATCGCGTCGGGCGGTTCATGCCCGGCCAGAACATCGTGCTGGTGCTCACGGCGTCGCAACACCGCCGGGCGGCGTTCGAGGCGGCCGAGTTCCTGATGGATTATCTCAAGACCAGCGCGCCGTTCTGGAAGAAGGAAGAGAGCGCCACCGGCACCGGCTGGGTCGAGGCCCAAGCCCGTGACGACGAGGCCGCCGCACGCTGGACCCGATCCTGATGGCAATATCCTGATGGCAAGAGCTGTGAGAAAGACCACGCGCGGCCGCGCCGCGCCAAAACTCGCGAAGGTCGGCCGCGGCGAGCTGCTCACCCTGATCGATTTCGTCCGCTATGCGGTCAGCCGCTTCGTCGAGGCGAAACTTTCTTTTGCCCACGGCACGACCGATCCGGTCGCGGAAGCCGTCTTCCTGGTCTGCGAGGCCCTGCACCTGCATCCGGACCAGTTCGAGATTTTTGGCCATGCCTGCGTCACATCAGCGGAAGGCAAGACCCTGCTCGACCTCATCCATAAGCGCGTGACGACGCGCAAACCGGCGGCCTATCTCGTCAACAAGATCTACATGCGCGGCCTGCCGTTCTATGTCGATGAGCGCGTCATCGTTCCGCGCTCCTTCATCGGCGAGCTGCTGGATTCGCATTTCGGCGGCGACGGCGAAGCGGGTTCGCTGATCGACGATCCCACGGCCGTCGAGCGCGTGCTCGATCTCTGCACGGGATCGGGATGTCTCGGGATCCTCGCCGCGTATCATTTCCCGAATGCCTTGGTTGATGCCGTCGACATCTCCAAGGGCGCGCTGGAAGTCGCCGCGCGCAATGTCGGGGAACATGGGCTGGGTGAGCGGATCACGCTCCACCGGGGTGACCTGTTCGCGCCGCTCGGCGCCAACAAATACGATCTGATCATCACCAACCCGCCCTACGTCGACGCGGAAGGCATGGCGGCATTGCCGCCGGAATGCCGGGCCGAGCCGAAGCTTGCCTTCGACGGCGGCCTGGACGGCCTCGACGTGGTCCGCCGTATCCTGCACGAAGCGCCCAACCATCTCACGCCCGATGGCGGTCTCCTTTGCGAGATCGGCCGCGGCCGCGAGCTGGTCGACGAGGCCTTTCCGGAACTGCCGCTGCTCTGGCTCGACACCGAGGACTCCGAGGGCGAGGTGTTCTGGATCGCGGCCGCCGATCTCGGCTGATCCGCCAGGCGCAAGCCCGCTCCGGCGGAACAAGCCAAATCCCGCCACGTTCATCCCCCGACCGTCACGGACTGGACGCCTGACATGTGTGCGGGGCACAGCGAGCAGCTCGACAAGCCTTCGCCAATTACAGCGCGACCTATGGCTCGCTCGGGGTTGCGATCAGCTTGATGATGTGGATGTCCGCCATCGTGGTCATGTTCGGGGCGGAGCTGAACTATCCCCTCGAATCAACAATGATGTTAGGGTGAAGCGGCTTGGGGAGCATGAGGCGCGACGGGTGCGTATTGCAGCCCGTGTTTTCCCGGGTGAGGCAATCAGCTCTTGAGGCGTGGCGCGCGGCATGATTCGCATTTCGACGATCTTCATCGCCATCTGCATGGTTCTGGTCGCGGCCTCGCTCGGGCTTGTGCTCTACGCGGTCGCCGGCATCAGCGGAACCGAATCCGCGATCGTGGCGCTGACCGCGCTGACCTTCCTGATCCTCTATAACGCGGTCTCGATGCGGCTGCGCGACCGCAGTGACGTCGGCGGCCAGATCGCCGACCTGTCGCGCGGCACCGCCGACCTCGCCCGCCAGGTGGCCGAGTTCGGCCGCCGGCTCGCCGCGGTCGAGGGCCGCATCGCCTCGTCCAATTCGACCAATTCCGATCGGGTCCAGTCGGTGGTCGGCGAGATCAACGAACTCGGCGGGCTGATCAGGCAGCTTGCCGCCACGGTGTCGACCCATGAGGACCTGCTGGCCGGTCACGCGCCGTCCCCCGCTCCGGTCGCCAGGCTCGAGCCGGAAGCGCCGATCGACCTGATTGCGCCCTTCGCGGAGCGGCCGGCGGCTCCTCCGCCGATTCCTGCTCCGCCGCGGCCGACGGCGCCGGCCGTCCAGAGCAAGACCGCCAATGCCGTTTCGACGGCCGGCGGCCGCAACCAGACCCAGATGCTGGCGACGTTGCGCAACGCCATCGACGAGAACCGGATCGACATCTTCCTGCAGCCGATGGTGACGCTGCCGCAGCGCAAGGTCCGCTTCTACGAGGCCGTGACCCGGGTGCGCGACGAGCGCGACCAGCTGATTGCGGCGGAAGAGTTCATCAGCATCGCCGAGGCCTCCGGGCTGATCGGACGCATCGACAACATGGTGTTGCTGCGCTGTGTCCAGGTGTTGCGCCGGCTGATGGTGCGCAACAAGGATGTCGGCGTGTTCTCTAACGTCGCGGCGTCGACGCTCGGCAATTCCACCACCTTCGCGCAATGCCTCGACTTCCTCGAGGCCAACCGGGCGCTCGCGCCGTCGCTGGTGCTGGAGTTCAAACAGTCGACCTTCCGCGGCCTCGGCCCTGCAGAGACCGAGAATCTCGCGGCACTCGCGCAACGCGGCTTCCGCTTCTCGATCGACCATGTCACCGACTTGCGGATCGAGCCGCGCGAACTCGCCGACCGCGGCGTGCGCTTCATCAAGGTCCCGGCCTCGCTCCTGCTCGACCCGAAGCAGGCGTCGACCTCGGACATTCATCCCTCCGACCTGTCCGACCTGCTCGGCCGCTTCGGCATCGATTTAATCGCGGAGCGGATCGAGGGCGAGCGCGCGGTGGTCGATCTGCTCGACTATGACGTGCGGTTCGGCCAGGGCTTCCTATTCGCGCCTCCCCGGCCATTGCGGCCCGAGGGGGCATCTGCTACCGGCGGGGCCGCGTCGAACCCGGCGCAGGACATTCAGGGATCCAATGGCTCCGGAACACCCAGCCCAAGCGCAACATCAGCTGCGGCGCCTGCCGCCCCGTCATCGCGCATCACCGGCAACGCAGCGCTGGCGCGCCGCATCTGATCGGCCGCACGCATCATGACCACGCTGCATTTCGCACAAGGCCTGCGCGAGCTCGTGGACGGGGTCGAGGTCGTGCTCAGCGACATCTGGGGCGTCGTCCATAACGGACTGGAATCCTTCCCCGAGGCCTGCGAGGCGCTGCACACCTATCGCAGCCGTGGCGGTACGGTGATCCTGATCACCAACGCGCCGCGCCCGGCCGACTCCGTGCAGCGGCAGTTGCGTAAGCTCGGTGTCGCCGACGAGACCTATGACGCGATCGTCTCCTCGGGCGACCTGACGCGGCTCTATGTCGCCGAGCATCCCGGACGCAAGATGTTCTGGCTCGGCCCAGAGCGTGACAACTCGATCTATCGCGGTCTCGACGCGAAGACCGCGCCGCTGGAAGAGGCCGACTACATCGTCTGCACCGGCCTCTTTGACGACGAGACCGAGACCGCGGAAGATTATCGCGGCATGATGCTCAAGGCGCGCGAGCGCAAGCTGACACTGGTCTGCGCCAACCCCGACATCGTGGTCGAGCGCGGCGACCGGCTGATCTATTGCGCCGGCGCGATTGCCGAGCTCTATCGCGAGCTCGGCGGCGAGGTGATCTTCTACGGCAAGCCGCACCGGCCGGTCTACGAGCGCGCGATGCGGCTGGCCGGCGAACGCCAGGGCCACCCAATCGACCGGAAGAAGGTGCTGGCGATCGGCGATTCCGTCCGCACCGACCTGACCGGCGCGCGTGAATTCGGCATTGACTGTCTGTTCGTCACCCGCGGCATCCATGCCGAGGAGTTCGAAGGTCTCGACCAGCTCGATCCCAAGTCAGTGACGGAATTGTTCGGCCACCCGCCGAAGGCACTGATGCGCGAATTGAAGTGGTGACGGCCTAGCCGTCGTCGCTGCAAACACAGAAAGCCCGGGACAAGCGCCCGGGCTTTCCAAACTCAGCAGACGACGTAGATCGCGCGCTTACGCGCTCGCCATGTCCGGGAAGACCGCCTCGATCTTGGTCTTCAGCGTCGCCGCATTGAACGGCTTGACGATGTAGTTGTTCACGCCGGCCTTCTTGGCCGCGATCACGTTCTCGGTCTTCGATTCCGCCGTGATCATGATGAAAGGCGTGGTGGCGAGGTTGGGATCTGCCCGCACTTCGCGCAACAGGTCGTAACCCGTCATCGGCTCCATGTTCCAGTCGGAAATCACGAGGCCATACTTCTTGCCGCGCATCTTGTTCAGCGCCGCCGAACCGTCGCTGGCATCATCGATATTCTCGAAGCCAAGCTGCTTCAGCAGATTCCGGATGATACGGATCATGGTGCTGTAGTCATCCACCACCAGAACCGACATCGACAAATCAACCGCCATCTCGACTCCCCCAACGCAAACCCAGGAAATACTATAATCGAACCTGCCGGGCCGTAGCCCGCGGTTCCACGTTTCAAGGACTAGCACCAAGGCGTTAAACAGCGCGTTAACTGGGGTCGCCCCGATGAATTGAAATCGCGTTCAGTGCGGCCAACCCCTAACGCTTGACTTCATCGGCCGGGTCACGCCACGGTCCCGGCCGGTCCCGCCGGCTTGAGAATTCCCCTGATGGCCCCGCAATTTACCGTTATCCGCGATACCACGCCGGATTCTGCCATCCTGAAGGGGGCGGTGGTCGCCATGGGCAATTTCGACGGGGTCCATCTCGGGCACCGGGCCGTCATTGCAGCTGCTCTGGAAATGGGCCGGGCGCATGGCCGCCCTGCGCTGGCGCTGACCTTCGAGCCGCATCCGCGGCGGTTCTTCAGCCCCAACACCCCGCAATTCCGCCTGACGGACGAGCCGGCCAAGCTGCGGCTCCTGGCCGGGACCGGGCTTACCGGCGCCGTGGTCATGACCTTCGACAAGGCCCGCGCCGGGACCACCGCGCAAGACTTCATTCACCATGAGCTGATCGGGCGCCTCGGCGTCAGCGGCATTGCGGTCGGCTACGACTTCCATTTCGGCAAAGGACGCGTCGGCTCGCCCGGCCTTCTGGTCAACGAAGCCCCTCGGCTCGGCATCGAGGTCGACGTGCAGCCCCATGTCGATATCGACGAGCGGCCGGTCTCCTCCAGTGCGATCCGGATCGCGCTCGCGGAGGGGCTCATCGACGAGGCCACCACCATGCTGGGCGCGCCCTGGTTCATCACCGGCGAGGTCATCCATGGCGAGAAGCGCGGCCGCGACCTCGGCTATCCCACCGCCAACATCCGCCTCGATGCCAATTGCGGCCTGAAGCACGGAATCTATGCGGTGCGGGTCGGCCGCGGGCCTGAGCGCCTGGAGGGGGTGGCAAGCTTCGGCCGCCGCCCGACCTTTGATAATGGCGCGCCGCTGCTGGAAATCTTCCTGTTCGACTTCAAGGGCGACCTCTACGGGCAGGCGCTGGACTGCGCCTTTATCGGCTTCATCCGCGAGGAGCTGAAATTCGACAGCCTGGAGGCCCTGATCCGTCAGATGGACGACGATTCCGCCCGCGCCCGCGCCATGCTGGCGGCCGCCCCGGACGCGTTTCCGCGGCTCGGGACCGTCGATTAAGGGCCCAAAGCCGGCCCGCCGGACCTTTGCGCTTCTACCTTTTGCGCTTCCCCTGGCCCCCTGCTATGGAGAGCCCATGTTTGCGCGGCGCATCATAGGGATTAGCGGCCCGGCTTCCGCCTGAGCTCCGGCTCGGCGCAAGACCGGGATTTTGTCGTCTCACCCCGCGATTCCGCATCGCCATCCGTTCCCGCGCCATTCCGAGCCAGTCAGCCTGATGTCCGAAAAAGCTAAAGACTATTCAAAAACCCTGTTCCTGCCGCAGACCGAATTCCCGATGCGCGCCGGCCTGCCACAGCGCGAGCCGGAGATTCTCAAGCGCTGGTACGAGATCGGCCTCTACGAGAAGCTGCGCGAGAGCGCGAAGGGCCGCGACAAGTTCGTGCTGCATGACGGCCCGCCCTATGCCAACGGCAACATCCATATCGGCACGGCGCTGAACAAGATCCTCAAGGATCTCGTCACCAAGAGCCAGCAGATGCTCGGCTTCGATTCCAACTACGTCCCGGGCTGGGATTGCCACGGCCTGCCGATCGAGTGGAAGGTCGAGGAAGAGAACTATCGCAAGAAGGGCAAGCAGAAGCCCGACTTCCGCGACAGCACCGCGATGATCGATTTCCGCAAGGAGTGCCGCGCCTACGCCACGCACTGGCTCAACGTGCAGCGCGAGGAGTTCAAGCGTCTCGGCGTGATCGGCGACTGGGCTCATCCCTACGCCACCATGAACTATCCGGCCGAAGCCCAGATCGCGCGCGAGCTGATGAAGTTCGCCGCCAATGGCACGCTGTATCGCGGCTCCAAGCCCGTGATGTGGAGCGTGGTCGAGAAGACCGCGCTCGCCGAAGCCGAGGTCGAGTACGAGGACTACACGTCCGACATGGTCTGGGTGAAATTCCCGGTCACCTCGCCGGCGCATGGCGCGCTGGCCTCGGCCAGTGTCGTGATCTGGACCACCACGCCCTGGACCTTGCCCGGCAACCGCGCCATCTCGTTCTCGCCGAAGATCGCCTATGGCCTCTACAAGGTGACGGACGCTCCGGCCGACAATTGGGCCAAGACCGGCGATCTGCTGATCCTCGCCGACGCGCTTGCCGCAGAGGTCTTCAAGCAGGCGCGCGTCACGGCCTTTGAGAAGGTGCGCGACATCCCCGGCGACACCATGGACGCGATCGAATGCGCCCATCCGCTGAAGGGCCTCGCCGGCGGCTATGACTTCATCGTGCCGCTGCTCTCCGGCGACCACGTCACCGACGATACCGGCACCGGCTTCGTGCACACCGCGCCCAGCCACGGCCGCGAGGACTTTGACGTTTGGACAGCGAGCACCCGCGAGCTCGACGCCCGCGGCATCAACAGCGCGATCCCCTACACCGTCGACGAGAACGGCGCCTATACCGACCACGCGCCGGGCTTTGCCGGCAAGCGCGTCATCAATGACAAGGGCGAGAAGGGCGACGCCAACGAGGCCGTGATCAAGGCACTCGTCGACAAGGGCATGCTGCTCGCACGCGGCCGGCTCAAGCACCAATATCCGCATTCCTGGCGCTCGAAGAAGCCGGTGATCTTCCGCAACACGCCGCAATGGTTCATCGCGATGGACAAGGACATCGCGGCCGACGGCAAGACCAAACCCGGCGATACGCTGCGCGCCCGCGCGCTGCACGCGATCTCGGTGACGCAATGGGTGCCGCCGTCAGGGGAGAACCGCATCAACGGCATGATCGAGGCGCGCCCCGACTGGGTGATCTCGCGGCAGCGCGCCTGGGGCGTGCCGATCGCCGTGTTCGTCCGCGAGAAGGGCGACGGCTCGGCCGAAATCCTCCAGGACGAGGCTGTCAACACCCGCATCGGCGATGCCTTCGAAAAGGAAGGGGCGGATGCCTGGTACGCGACAGGGGCGCGCGAGCGCTTCCTGGGGCCGCGTGCCAACGAGGATTGGCAGAAGGTCGACGACATCCTCGACGTCTGGTTCGATTCCGGCTCGACGCACGCCTTCGTGCTCGAAGACCCCGTGCATTTCCCCGGCCTCGCCGGCATCAAGCGCAAGGTCGACGGCGGCACCGACACCGTGATGTATCTCGAAGGCTCGGACCAGCATCGCGGCTGGTTCCATTCCTCGCTGCTGGAGAGCTGCGGCACCCGCGGTCGCGCGCCCTACGACATCGTGCTGACCCACGGCTTCACCCAGGCCGAGGACGGCCGCAAGATGTCGAAGTCGCTCGGCAACACCATCGAGCCGCAGTCCGTCATCAAGGAATCCGGTGCCGACATCCTGAGACTCTGGGTCGCGTCCTGCGACTACACCGACGATCAGCGCATCGGCCCGGAGATCCTGAAGAACACGGTCGAGACCTACCGCAAGCTGCGCAACACCGTGCGCTGGATGCTCGGCACGCTGCATCATTACAAGCCGGCCGACGCGGTCGCGCCTGCCGAGATGCCCGAGCTCGAGCGGCTGATGCTGCACGAGCTTGCGCTCCGCGCCGAATTGGTCCGCAAGGCCTATGAGACGTTCGACTACAAGAGCGTGGTCGCGACCCTCTCCGCCTTCCTGAACAGCGAACTCTCGGCGTTCTATTTCGACATCCGCAAGGACACGCTCTATTGCGATCCGCCATCCTCGCTGACACGCAAGGCGGCCCTGACCACGATCGACCTGCTGTGCAATTCGATCCTGAAATGGCTGGCGCCGGTGTTGAGCTTCACGGCGGAAGAAGGCTGGCGCATGTACAAGCCCGATGCCGAACCGTCGGTGCATTTGACGCTGTTCCCGGAAGGCCTCGAACAATTCCGCGACGACAAGCTCGCCGCGAAGTGGGAGACCATCCGCAACGTCCGCCGTGTCGTCACCGGCGCGCTGGAGCTCGAACGTGCCGCCAAGAACATCGGCTCCTCGCTCGAGGCCTCGCCCGTGATCTATGTCGCCGACCGCGACATGCTGGCGACGTTGTTCGACACCGATCTCGCCGAGATCTGCATCACCTCGAACTACGAGGTGCGTGAGGGCGAGGCGCCGACCGCTGCATTCCGTCTCGATGCCGTGCCCGGCGTCGCGGTCGTGGTGGAGAAGGCCGTCGGCACCAAATGCGCCCGCTCCTGGAAGATCTCGCCGACCGTGGGTGAGGACCCTGAATATCCCGACGTCACCCCGCGCGACGCCAAGGCGCTGCGCGAATGGAAGGCGTTGGGCGTGAGCGTCTGATCCCAGCCCATGACTCCGCTCCGCGCCGGCATCCTCGCGGCATTGGTCACGCTCGTGGCCGACCAGGCCTCAAAGCTCTGGCTGCTGAATGGGTTCGACCTGGCCCGGCGCGGCGTGGTGAAGGTGACGCCGTTCTTCGACCTGGTGCTGGCCTGGAACATCGGGATCAGCTTCGGCTGGCTCCAGAATGACAGTCAGGCCGCGCAGCTCGCGCTAATGGCGGTGAAGGTCATCGCAGTGATTGCGCTCGCGGTCTGGATGGCGCGGTCGCAGACCCGGCTCGCCACGGTGGCGCTCGGACTGATCATCGGCGGCGCGATCGGCAATGGCATCGACCGCCTGGCCTATGGCGCGGTGGTCGATTTCGCCCTGTTCCACATCGAAATCGGCGGAATTACCTATAATTGGTACGTCTTCAACCTGGCAGACGTGGCCATCGTTGCTGGGGTGGCGGCCCTATTGTATGATTCCTTCCTGGGGGTACCCGCCGCAAAAGCGCCCTGATCCCGGCTGATACGGGCCGGAGGCGGAACCTTGCTTGGCGAGGAGTGGTCGCGCGCGACGCGGCAAGACCTTTATCATCAAGACTGCCACAATATGGAACAGGTACAGGCATGCGCAGCTCCGAGACCAGCGGTTCGATAGGCCGAGACGCCCGGCGGGGACTTTGGCTGGCGCTGAAATTGTCAGCCGTCGCCCTTGGCATCGGTCTCGTGATGTCGGCAGGCCCGGTCCGCGCCGGTGACGACGGCGACGATGACGACGACATGACCTTCGAAGAGAAGCTCATCGACAACCTGATGTCCGGCATCGGCGGCAGGAGCATGGAAAAGAAGGGCATCGAGTACCGCGAGCGGTCGCCGCTGGTGGTGCCTCCCAAGCTCGACCTGCCGCCGCCCGCCAGCGCCGACGCTGCGAACGCACCGAACTGGCCGAAGGACCCCGACGAGAAGCGCCGCAAGGAGGCTATCGCTCAGCGGAAGAAGGGGGGCAACAAGGCAGCGGAGTACTTGCAAAACGCCCGCCCGCTGTCGCCGGCCGAATTGGACGCCCACAAGACGGTTGGCCCCGACAAGACCGTCAATGATCCGGTCCAGCCGGGCTCCAACGTCAACCACCCGGCTATGAGCCCGGCCGAGCTCGGCTACACCGGCGGCCTGTTCAAGATGTTTTCGAACAACAAGGACGAGAGCAAGCAATTCACGTCCGAGCCGCCGCGCCAGTCTCTGACCGAGCCGCCGCCGGGATATCAGACGCCTTCGTCGAACTATGCCTATGGTACCGGAGAGGACAAGTCGCGGCGGACCTATTTCGACGTCAGGTCGGGTAAGGAAAAGGAGCAATAGGCTCCTTGCCCGTAGCACGCAGGCGTCGACTCGCCGCAATCGTCCGGTGTAGGCCGGACGCGGCAGATGACCTATTTTTAAGTACAACTTGACCGCGTTCTCTGCTTCGTGACCCGAAGCTCAAAACCGCGCGGTGTAGCATGCCGTGCTTTCACGCCCGGACATCGGGGTCCGGGCTTTCACAAGGATCGTGATGTCCTCACACCGATCGGTTGCCTGCCTCTTCGCCGCGCTGCTCTCGACATCTGCCCTCGACGTCGGCAGCGCACTCGCCCAGACGACGGTCACGTCCGCGCCGCCCGCCAGCTTCACGCTCAGCAACGGCCTGCAGGTCGTGGTGATCCCTGACCACCGCACGCCCGTGGTCACAGAGATGATCTGGTACAAGGTCGGCTCGGCCGACGAGACGCCGGGCAAATCCGGCCTCGCCCACTTCCTCGAGCACCTGATGTTCAAGGGCACGGAGAAGCATCCGGTCGGTGAATTCTCGCAGACCGTGCTCCGGGTCGGCGGCAACGAGAATGCCTCGACCTCGGTCGACTACACCAACTACTACCAGCGCGTGCCGCGCGAACAATTGCCGACCATGATGGAGTTCGAGGCCGATCGCATGACCGGCCTGATCCTCAAGGACGAGAATGTGCTGCCCGAGCGCGACGTCGTGCTCGAAGAGTACAACATGCGCGTCGCCAACAGCCCTGACGCGCGGCTCAACGAGCAGGTCATGGCCGCGCTCTATCTCAACCATCCCTATGGCCGGCCGGTGATCGGCTGGCACCAGGAGATCGAGAAGCTCAATCGCGAGGACGCACTCGCCTTCTACCGCCGCTTCTACGCGCCGAACAACGCGATCCTGGTGATCGCCGGCGACGTCGAGGCCGCCGACGTGCGCCCGCTGGTCGAACGCAATTTCGGCCCGATCCCGGCCCAGCCGGCGATCCCCGCGCAGCGCATCCGCCCGCAGGAGCCGGAGCCGGCGGCACCGCGCACGGTCACGCTGTCCGACCCGCGCGTCGAACAGCCGAGCCTTCGCCGCTTTTACCTGGTGCCCTCGGCCACGACGGCTGCGGCCGGCGAGAGCGCCGCGCTCGACGTGCTGGCGCAGTTGATGGGCAGCGGCAGCAACTCCTATCTCTACCGCGCCCTCGTCGTCGACAAGCCGCTCGCGGTCTCCGCCAGCGCCAGCTATTCCAGCATCTCGCTCGACCCGACCCAGTTCATGATCTCGGCTTCGCCGAAATCAGGTGTCACCTTCGCAGACATCGAGCAGGTCATCGACGGCGTCATCGCGGACATCGTTGCGAACCCGATCCGCGCCGAGGATCTCGAGCGGGTCAAGACCCAGCTCATCGCGGAAGCGATCTACGCCCAGGACAATCAGGCCGTGCTGGCGCGCTGGTATGGCGGCGCGCTGTCCACGGGCCTGTCGATCGAGGACATCCGAAGCTGGCCCGACCGCATCCGCGCCGTCACCGCCGAGCAAGTCCGTCAAGCCGCGCAAAAATGGCTCGAGAAGAAGCGCTCGGTGACAGGCTATCTGATCAAGGACACCGCTACCGCCAAGCGCGAGGAGAAGCGTTCGTGACCCATCCCTTCCTTCACGCAAGACACTTCCTACTCACCAGACGCTTCGCGCTGTCCGTCGCCACCGGCGCGGCACTCGCGCTCGCCGCGGTCTCGCCCTCGCAGGCGGCAGCAAAAATCCAGCACCTGGTCTCGCCGGGCGGTATCGAGGCCTGGTTCGTCCAGGACGCGACCGTGCCGCTGATCGCCATGGAATATTCCTTTGCCGGCGGCTCGGCGCAGGATCCCAAGGACAAGCCCGGCGTCGCCAATCTGGTCGGCGACCTCCTCGACGAGGGCTCCGGCGATCTCGATTCCAAGACGTTCCATGAGCGGCTCGACCGCCGCGCCATCGAGCTCTCCTTCAGCGCCACCCGCGACACCTTCCGCGGCAGCCTGCGCATGCTGCGCGACAACAAGGACGAGGCCTTCGATCTGTTGCGGTCCGCGCTGACCTCGCCGCATTTCGACACGGCCGATGTCGAGCGCATCCGCTCGCAGGTCATCTCGGGCCTGCGCCGCGAGACCACCAACCCGAGCTCGCTCGCGAGCCGAAAATTCCTGGAGATGACGTTCGGCGATCATCCCTACGGACGGCAGACCAACGGCACGCTCGAGAGCGTGCCGACCATCACGGTCGCCGACATGAAGGATTACGTCAGCCACAACCTTGCCAAGGACACGCTCAAGATCGCCGTCGTCGGCGACGTCGATCCGGCGACCCTCGGCAAGCTGCTCGACCACACGTTTGGCAGCCTGCCTGCCAAGGCCACTCTGACGCCGGTTGCCGACGTTGAGGCCGCAAAGCCGCCGCAGCGCGCGTTCGTGCCGCTCGACGTGCCGCAGACCGTGATCACCTTCGGCGGTCCCGGCGTGAAGCGCAGCGATCCAAACTTCATGGCGGCCTATGTCGTCAACCACATCCTCGGTGGCGGCGGCCTGTCCTCGCGGCTCTATCACGAGGTCCGCGAGAAGCGCGGGCTGGCTTACTCCGTATTTGAATCGCTGCTCTGGATGGAGCATTCGGCCATCTTCATCGGTAACACCGGCACCCGCGCCGACCGTGCCGGCGACACCATGGATGCCATCGAGAAGGAAGTGCGCCGCATCGCCGACGAAGGCCCGACGCAAAAGGAGCTCGACGAGGCCAAGTCGTACCTCAAGGGCTCGCAAATGCTGGCGCTCGATACCTCCTCCAAGCTCGCGCAGGCGCTGCTGCAATATCAGCAGGACAAGCTGCCGATCGACTATATCGAGAAGCGCAACGGCATCGTCGACGCGGTGACGCTGGACGACGCCAAGGCCGCCGCCAAGCGGCTGTGGGGCCAGGGCCTTCTGACTGTCATCGTCGGCCGCGCCCCGCAGGCTGCCGCACAACCGGCGGCCGCACCGGCGATGAAGTCGAACTGACGTCACCTGACGTTTCCTGAAATGGCCGGGCTCGCCCGGCCATTTGCGTTTCGCATGGGCGCCATTGCCGAACGTCGATGTCCAAGGTATGTCCGGACATCACGAATGGTGCCATCATGCTGCGGATATCCCGCGATCTCGTCATCGACGAGGACGACATCGAGATCGCCTTTGTCCGCGCCTCCGGCCCGGGCGGGCAGAACGTCAACAAGGTCTCGACCTCGGCCCAGTTGCGCTTCGACACGCGCAAGCTGACCATCCCCGAGGATGCGACGATCCGGCTCGCCCGCATCGCCGGCCAGCGCATGACCAAGGACGGCGTGATCGTGATCCACGCCCAGCGCTTTCGCACCCAGGAACGCAACCGGCAGGACGCCATCGACCGCCTCGTCGAGATCCTGAGCGAAGCGATGATCCGGCCGACGCCACGCCGTGCGACGCGACCGACTTTCGCTTCCAAGCAGCGACGGCTCGACGGCAAGAAGCGTCGTAGCGACCTCAAGTCCAAGCGCGGGCGCGGCTTCGACGACTAAGGATTACAGCCGTCGATCGCATCAGGCCCATCGCGCGAATTGCGCTTTGTTCCCAGTTGAAACAGCCCGCTACTACCACCGCATGTTTTGTGCCGCCTAGAGTTTGCGCACGCTGAACGTGACGTGGATGGACGGGCTTTGGCGATGCGCGGAGTCATGCTGGGATTGTGCACCGCGATGGTGCTGGTGGTGCGCGTTGCCGATGCGCAGATGCCATTGCCGGCCGCGAAGCCGCCGGATGGCGCGACGCTGTTCAAGCAGCAATGCGCAGTGTGCCACACCACCAATCTCTCGGAACCAATGCGGCAAGGTCCGCCGCTGGTGAAGGTCGTGGGGCGGACGGCCGGCAAGATCGAAGGCTTTCACTACTCTGACGGTCTCGCGAAAGCGGACTTCACCTGGAACGACGCCAGGCTCGACGCCTGGCTGACGAATCCGCAGGCCGTCATTCCCGGCGTGGTCATGGCCTATCGCCAGGGCAAGCCGGAGACGCGCGCTGCCATCATCGCCTATCTCAAGGAGCTGAACTGAATGGCCAAGCCTGTCCATTCCATGATCCGCGTGCTCGATGAAGCACGATCGCTCGACTTCTACCGGCGCGCTTTCGGCCTCGAAGTCGCAGATCATCTGAAGTTTCCAGACTTTGCGCTGATCTATCTGCGTCACCCCTCCTCACCCTTCGAGGTCGAGCTGACGGTGAATTCCGATCGCAAGGAACCGTACCAGCTCGGCGACGGCTACGGCCATCTCGCCGTGGTTGTCGAGGATCTCGATGCCGAACATGCCCGCTTCGCGCGCGAGCAGCTAGCACCGGGGCCGCTGCGCGACTTCAAGCACGACGGCAAGACGCTGGCGCGCTTCTTCTTCGTCAGCGATCCCGATGGCTACAAGATCGAGGTGATCCAGCGAGGCGGACGCTTCAACTGACCAGAACATAAAATCCAAAAAATCTACGGAGGAATGCCATGAGAGAAGTCGATCGTCGAAGCAAGCATAGCCGTCGCGTCTTTCTCAAGGGCGCGGTGACTGCCGTGCCGGTCGTGGCCGCGGCCACAAGCGTAGGCGTCAGCATCGAGAGCGCCTGGGCCGATGAGGCCGGCACACTTTCGTCCGCCACGATGAAGACGCTGCTGAAGGTCGCGCGCGACATCTATCCGCACGACGTTCTCGGCGACAGCTACTACATCACCGCGATCAAACCATGGGACGACAAGGCCGCCAAGGACCCGGCCGTCAAGGCGCTCATCAGCGACGGCATTGCCAGGCTCGATCAGAACGCGAGGGATCGCCACAAGGCGCCCTACGCCGAGGTGCCCTGGGAAGCCGATCGCGTGGTGCTGCTGAAGGAGATCGAGCAGAGCGACTTCTTCCAGAAGGTGCGCGGCGACCTCGTGGTCTCCCTCTACAACCAGAAAGAAGTCTGGCCGAGGTTCGGCTACGAGGGCTCCTCCGCCGAGCACGGCGGCTACATCAACCGCGGCTTTGCCGACATCGACTGGCTGCCGAAAGCTTAACGGCCACCCAACGGTTCAGGAGAACGCATATGGCAAAATTCGATCTGAACGATAACAGCGTTGTGGTGATCGTCGGCTCCGGCGCCGGCGGCGGCACACTGGGCAACGAGCTCGCACAAAAGGGCGTCAAGGTGGTCATTCTCGAGGCCGGCCCACGCATCGAGAACCAGGACTTCGTCAACGACGAGTGGGAGAGCTTCACCCAGCTCGCCTGGACCGATGCCCGCACCACGTCGGGTAATTGGCGCGTCGCCAAGGATTTCTCGGGCCTGCCCGCCTGGATCGTCAAGGCGGTCGGCGGCTCGACCGTGCACTGGGCGGGCGCATCGCTGCGCTTCGACGAGCACGAGTTCAGGATCAAGAGCACCTACGGCAACATTCCCGGTGCGAATCTGTTGGACTGGCCGGTGACGCTCGCCGAGATGGAGCCGTGGTACGCCAAGGCCGAGAACAAGATGGGCGTGACCCGCACCAACGGCATCCCCGGACTTCCCGGCAACAATAATTTCAGGGTGCTGGAGGCCGGCGCGAAAAAGCTCGGCTACAAAACCGTGCACACCGGCAACATGGCGATCAACAGCCAGCCACGCGACGGACGCGGATCCTGCCAGCAGATCGGCTTCTGCTTCCAGGGCTGCAAATCCGGCGCAAAATGGTCGACGCTCTACACCGAGATTCCCAAGGGCGAGGCCACCGGCAATCTGGAGGTCCGCCCCAGCAGCATGGTGGTCAAGATCGAGCACGATGCGAGCGGCAAGGCCACCGGCGTGGTCTATGCCGACGAGAGTGGGGCGATGCAGCGCCAGAAGGCGCGGATCGTTGCGGTCGCAGGCAATTCGATCGAGAGCCCGCGGCTGCTGCTCAACAGCGCTTCGAGCATGTTCCCCGATGGCCTCGCCAATTCATCGGGACAGGTTGGCCGCAACTACATGCGTCACATGACCGGCAGCGTCTACGCCGTGTTCGAAAAGTCCGTGCACATGTATCGCGGCACCACCATGGCCGGCATCATCCGCGACGAGGCCGCCAACAATCCGCAGCGCGGTTTTGTCGGCGGCTATGAGATGGAAACGCTCTCGCTCGGACTGCCCTTCATGGCCGCGTTCCTCAATCCCGGCTCATGGGGCCGGCCGTTCACCGCTGCGATCGACGGCTATCCGCGGATGGCCGGCATGTGGCTGGTCGGCGAGGACATGCCGCAGGAGACCAACCGCATCACGCTCGATCCAACCGTGAAAGACAAGTTTGGCCAGCCGGTGGCGAGCGTGCATTACGACGATCATCCCAACGACCTCGCGATGCGGGCGCACGCCTACAAGCAGGGTGCGGCGGTCTACGACGCCGTCGGCGCCACCGTGACCTATCCAACGCCGCCCTATCCGAGCACGCACAACCTCGGCTCCAACCGGATGAGCGAGAAGCCGCGCGACGGCGTGGTCAACAAGTTCGGCCAGAGCCACGACGTCAAGAACCTGTTTGTCTCCGACGGCAGCCAGTTCACCAGCGGCGCGGCCTGCAATCCGACACTGACCATCGTCGCACTCGCGATCCGGCAGGCGGATTACATTGCGGGGGCGATGCAGAAAAAGGAGATTTGATCTTACGTCGCCCAAGACGGCGTTGAGGAGAGATTCTGCATCCACGCTCAAGGTGTCGTCCCGGCGAAAGCCGGGACCCATAACCACAGGGAGGAGTGTGATGAAGACTAGTCGTTCGGTACTCCGATCACCCGCACTCGATGGATTCCGCGGTATGGGTCCCCGCGTTCGCCGGGACGACATCGAGAATGTGAATGCGGGCTCGCG
Source organism: Bradyrhizobium ganzhouense (assembly GCF_049949285.1). Taxonomy (NCBI): domain Bacteria; kingdom Pseudomonadati; phylum Pseudomonadota; class Alphaproteobacteria; order Hyphomicrobiales; family Nitrobacteraceae; genus Bradyrhizobium; species Bradyrhizobium ganzhouense. The sequence continues at coordinate 1,410,861 of NZ_CP181318.1, read as the reverse complement.
CTTAGCAGCTACTCGGCCGCATCGAGAATCGGCGCAACGGTCGCCTTGAACTCCTGCACCGGCACCGTACTCCTGGAGCGATAGATCAGGCAGGAGCAGCGCAGCAGCGAAGCGAAATTGTTGACCTCGCCGTGATGGTCGAGCACCTCGTTGTAGAGCGTGGTCAGGAACTTGCCGAGGCTCATGTTCTCCTTGGCCGCGATCTCCTCCAGCGTATCCCAGAACGCCAACTCCAGCCGGATCGAGGTGCAGTGCCCGCCGATCCGCAAAGACCGGGTCTGGGATTCATAGTCGCGTTGGGGCTGGTGCGCGAAGAGATGGCACATGGCGTCCTCCCGTCCTCTTGCCATTTTTTCACGATGCTACACCGCTGCCCGGCACCTCACAATCAGGACCGCAGCCGGAGCTCGGTCCGCTCCGGTTGTGCGATTTTCTCGAACGCCCAATATCTTCAATGTGATAGGCATCCCTCTTCCCCAGGGCGCGACACACCTGTTGCCCAACACATGCTTTTGACGCAACACGGCCTAGAATAGCGTCGTCAGCGAATCCAAATCGAAAGCCCCATGCCCGTCCGTCAGCTTCCAGAACAAGTCGTCAATCGCATCGCCGCCGGCGAGGTGGTCGAGCGCCCGGCGAGCGTGGTCAAGGAACTCGTCGAGAACGCGATCGATGCCGGCGCGAGCCGGATCGACGTCTTCACCGATGGCGGCGGGCGGCGGCGGATCGGCATCACCGATGACGGCGGTGGCATGACCCAGCGGGACCTGTCGCTCGCAGTCGAGCGCCATGCCACGTCCAAGCTCGACGACGAGGACCTTCTCCAGATCCGCACGCTGGGGTTCCGCGGCGAAGCGCTGCCCTCGATCGGCTCGGTCGCGCGTCTCTCCATCACCACGCGGCATGCCAGCGAGCCGCATGCCTGGGCGCTCACTGTCGAGGGCGGCGAGAAATCCGAGATCATGCCGGCCGCGCTCGCGCACGGCACCCGCGTCGAGGTCAACGATCTCTTCTACGCGACCCCGGCCCGGCTGAAATTTTTGAAAACCGACCGTACCGAGGCGGAGGCGATCCGCGAGGTGGTGCGGCGGCTGGCCATGGCGCGGCCCGATGTCGCCTTCACGCTCGCAGGCGAGGAGCGCGCGCCGGTGACCTGGGCCGCGGCGCTGCCCGGCGCAGCCGGACGCCTGACGCGGCTCGGCGACATCCTCGGCGCGGAGTTCCGCAGCCATGCCTTCGAGGTCCATGCAGAGCGCGAGGGCGTCGTCGTCGCCGGCTATGCCGCAGCACCTGCGCTGACCAAGGCCAACGCGCTCGGACAATATCTCTTCGTCAACGGCCGTCCGGTGCGTGACAAGCTGATCCTGGGCGCGGTGCGCGGAGCCTACGCCGACTACCTGCCGCGCGACCGGCATCCGGTGCTGGCGCTGTTCGTCACGCTGGATCCGCGCGAGGTCGATGCCAACGTGCATCCGGCCAAGACCGAGGTGCGCTTCCGTAACGCAGGCCTCGTCCGTGCGCTGATCGTGCACGGATTGAAGGAAGGGCTTGCACGTGAAGGGCGCCGTACCGCGGCCAACAGCGGCGAGAGCGCATTGTCCTCGTTCCGGCCCGCCTTCACACCGCCGCGTCCCGCAAGCTGGGACTGGCGAGCCTCGCCATCCGCCCCCGTTGCGCCGATGCCGTCATTCGAAGGCTCCGCCGCGCCCGCCTTCGCCGAGCGTGCGCAGGCCGCGTTCGACGTTGGCGCGCCGAGCGCCGATGTGCGGTTCGAGGCGCAGCCGGTGGCCGATCTCGTCGATCGTCCGCTGGGTGCTGCGCGCACGCAGCTGCACGAGACCTATATCGTGTCGCAGACTCGCGACGGTCTCATCATCGTCGACCAGCACGCCGCGCATGAGCGCATCGTCTATGAGCGGCTGAAGGCCTCGCTCGCCGAGAACGGCGTGCAGCGGCAGATCCTGCTGATCCCCGAGATCGTCGAGATGGACGAGGCCACGGTGGAACGGCTGCTCGAACGCAGCGACGAGCTCGTTTCTTTTGGTCTTGCCATCGAATCCTTCGGCCCCGGCGCGGTCGCGGTGCGCGAGACGCCGTCGCTGCTCGGCAAGACCAATGCCGGCGCCCTGCTGCGCGATCTCTCCGAGCACATGGCCGAATGGGACGAAGCGTTGCCGCTGGAGCGCCGCCTGATGCACGTCGCCGCCACCATGGCCTGCCACGGCTCGGTGCGCGCGGGCCGAAGGCTGCGGCCGGAAGAGATGAACGCGCTGCTGCGCGAGATGGAGGACACGCCGAACTCGGGCCAGTGCAATCACGGCCGTCCGACCTATGTCGAGCTGAAACTGGCCGATGTGGAGAAGCTGTTCGGGCGGAGGTGAACTTCGTAGCGTGGATACGAGGCTACGGCCTCTTCAAAAACACGAACTCCGTATCGTCATAGCCCCGCCGCTCCAGCTCCTCGAATCCGTCCGGCGCCGCGAACTGCGCGGCCTTCGCCTCTTCCACCACGAGCAGCGCACCGGGCGTGAGCCAGCCGCCGTCACGCAAGCTCGCGAGCGCCTTCTCCGCAAAGCCCTTGCCGTAGGGCGGATCAAGAAACACCAGCGAGAACGGCTCGACCGGATGCGCGGGGCCGAGATCGGTCGCATCGCGGCGATAGACTTTTGTAACACCACCGAGGCCGAGCGACTCAACATTGTTACGCAGCAACGCGCGCGCCTCCGCGCCATTGTCCACGAACAGGGTGAACTTCGCACCGCGCGAGGACGCCTCGATGCCGAGCGCCCCTGTGCCGGCAAAGAGATCGAGCACGCGGGCGTCCTCGATCGGATTGTCATAGGCGTGCACGAGGATGTTGAACACGGATTCGCGCAGGCGATCCGCCGTGGGACGGATGTCACGCGAGGACGGTGAGGCGAGATTGCGCCCCTTCAAACGACCGCCGACGACGCGCAAGCTAGTCCTCCCGCGGCGTCAAATCGCGCTTGCCGTGATAGCCGCGCTTGGGACGGCGCGGCGGGCCGTAGCCGTTGGCCTCTTCCTCGTTGCGCTCGCGCGCTTCGTCGCTGCCGGTACGCTGCACCAGCACGCGGCGGCCCTTGCGGTCGGCGATCACGTCGCGCTTGGACGTTTTTTTCTCGCCCGATGCATCGCCCTCGCCTGACGATTTCTGCGGCACGTCGAATTGCGCGCCGGACTTCTCGATCACCTTGTCGCCGAGCTGATCGCGCAGCACACGCGCGCGGACCTCTTCGACCTGGCCCTCGGGGACTTCGCCGAGCTGGAACGGGCCGTAGGAAACGCGGATCAGCCGGTTCACCTCGAGCCCGAGATGGGCGCAGACGTTACGCACCTCGCGGTTCTTGCCTTCGCGGATCGCGAACACCAGCCAGACATTGGCGCCCTGGTCGCGCTCGAGCGTCGCGTCGATCGGGCCGTACTTGACGCCCTCGACCTCGATGCCGTCCTTGAGCTGGTCGAGCTGCGCCTGGGTGATGTCACCATGCGCGCGAACGCGATAGCGCCGCAGCCAGCCGGTGTCCGGCAGCTCGAGCGTTCGAGCGAGACCGCCGTCATTGGTGAGCAGCAAAAGGCCTTCGGTGTTGAAGTCGAGCCGGCCGATCGAGATCAGCCGCGGCAGACCTTCGGGCAGATTGTCGAACACGGTCGGACGCCCCTCGGGGTCGTCATGCGTCGTCATCAGCCCGCGCGGCTTGTGATAGAGGAACAGCCGCGTGCGCTCGCGCTCCGGCAACGGCTTGCCGTCGACCAGAACGACGTCGTTCTTCGTGATGTCGAGCGCCGGCGAGTTGATCACGCGGCCGTTGACGGTGACACGCCCCTGCGTGACCATCTCCTCGGCATCGCGGCGGGAAGCGAGGCCCGCACGCGCCAGCGCCTTGGCGATGCGCTCGCCGGCCTTCTTCGGCTTCGGCGCCTCTTCGCGACGTGGGCGGCCTTCGAAATCACGCTCGCGCGCGCGATAGGCGCCGCGGCCGCCGAAGGCCGGGCGCTTCTCGAAGATCCTGCTCTCGTCCTCGTTCTCGCGGCGCGGCCGATCGCCGAAGCGCCCTTCGTTGCGCGGATGCTCGTGCCAGTCGGAGCGGCCTTCAGAGCGCTCACGCGGACGATCGAATTTCGGGCGGTCACCACTGCGCCCACCGCGGTCGCCATCGCCGTCACGACGGGGTCGGTCAAATTTGGGACGGTCATCGCGCGGTCGATCGTACTTCGGCCGCTCGCGGAACGGACGATCGCCTGATGCGCGGTCGTCGCGCGAACGCGAGAAGCGCGGACGGTCCTCACCACCGCCTTCGCGCTTCTGCCAGGGCTTGTCTTCGCTGCGGTCTCGGCCGCCGAAATCCTTGCGCGGACCTTTGCTGAAGTCCTTGCGCGGCGGACGATCGCCACGCGGACGATCATCGCGCTTCTGCCACGGCTTTGAATCATCCCGCTCGCCGCGATCGCGCGAAAACTTCCGCTCGCCGTCGAACTTGCGCTCCGGACGATCGCCGCGTGGCGCATATGGCCGCTTGTCGCCGAACTTCTTGTCGCCGAAGCGACCGGCGGGACGCGAATCGTCGCGGTCCCGGCTGCGCGGCGGACGGTCGTCGCGCCCGGAGAATGGACGATCACCACGCGGCTTGAACGGCCGCTTTTCGCCATCGCGCGACGGACGATCGGAAAACGGACGGTCGCCACGCGGCTTGAAGCTGCGCTCACCGCGCTCCCCACCGCTACGGTCGTCGCGCTTGAATTTCGGACGGTCGGAAAAATCGCGGCGCGGGGCGTCGCCCTCCTCGCGGCGGCGGAACGGGCGGCTGTCGCGATCGCCGCGGGGCGGACGCTTGTCGCCGTCGCCCTTGCCCTCAAAACCGCGCTTGGCGAATTTCTTGTCGGGACCGCGCGGCTTGCCGCTGCGGCCGCCTTTGGCCGGGCCTCGCCGGCCGCGGGAATCGTTGTCTTTGTCGCTGTCGCGAGGCATGAATAATCTCACTCAGGGGGTGGCCGGAAAGCATTGCGCGCGCTCATTGCGAGCCGCATGCTCAGGCAAAATCGATAAGCACTTCTGCTGAAGGCGCAGCTACTAGCAGGTTTCTTCGGATGATACGAGGCTTGAAAGCCCCCTCTTTCATGGATTTGGCGCTCAAAACGGCCGAAAATGCCGGAAAGGCGGGCGAAGTTCCGATCGGGTGCGTGGTGGTCCGCAATTACGAGGTCATCGCCACCGCCGCCAACCGGACCCTGACCGACTACGACCCCACGGGACACGCCGAGATCATTGCGCTGCGCGAGGCGGCGAAAAGGATCGGCAGCGAGCGACTGGTCGACTGCGACCTCTACGTGACGCTGGAGCCCTGCACCATGTGTGCGGGCGCGATCTCCTTTGCAAGGGTCCGCCGGCTCTATTACGGCGCCGCCGACCCCAAGGGCGGCGCCGTCGAGTCCGGCGTGCGGTTCTTTGCCTCGCCAACCTGCCACCACGCCCCGGATGTCTATTCCGGCGTCGGCGAGAGCGAGGCGGCGCGGCTGCTCAAGGAATTCTTTCGCGAGCGGCGTTAACGACTAGCGAAAAACTCCCGCAGCGCCTTGGCGGTGACGTCGGGGTTCTCCTCGGTGAGGAAGTGGCCGGAGTCCACCGGCTGTCCTTCGACATTGGTCGCCCATTGCTTCCAGATGTCGAGCGGTGTCGCGGCGGCCTGGGCGATGCCGACGCCGCCCCACAGCGCCAGCATCGGGACCGTGATCTTCTTGCCGGAATCGAAATCGGCCTTGTCGAGATCGTAGTCGATATAGGCGCCGGCGCGGTAGTCCTCGCACATCGCATGCACGCGGGCAGGATCGCGGAACGGGGCGATGTAGTGCGCGAGCGCGCGCTGGTCGATCGCGTCCAGCGTCTTCGACTTGGTCTGGCTCGCCATCTTGAAGCGCAGGAAGAATTCGCCCTGGCCTGCGATCAGCGTCTCCGGCAGCGGCGCGGGCTGGGCGAGGAAGGTCCAGTGATAGATCTTCAGCGCATAGGCGCGGTTCATCCGCTCCCAGTAATTATAGGTCGGCAGGATATCGAGCACGGCGAGCTTCGACAGCCGGCCCGGATGATCGAGCGCCAGCCGATACGACACCCGGCCGCCGCGGTCGTGGCCGGCGAGCGCGAAGTGCACGTGGCCGAGGCTCTCCATCGCCTCCACCATGGCCTTGGCCATCGCGCGCTTGCTGTAAGGCATGTGCAGCGCATCGCTCTCGGGCATGTCGGACCAGCCATAGCCCGGCAGGTCGGCGATGATCAGCGTGAACCGGTCGGCCAGTAGCGGCGCGACGCGGTGCCACATCACATGCGTCTCGGAGAAGCCGTGCAAGAGAAGCAGCGGCGGTCCCTTGCCGCCGACGCGGGCGAAGATGCGGCCGAACGAGGTGTTGATCCATTCGGAGGCGAAGCCGGGATAGAGGTCGGCGAGATCGGACATCTTCTGCATCCTTATCTGGTCAGTCGCGAGGGCGCCTCGACATGAAAGTCGAAAACAACCCCATGCACAGTAGCTAAGTTCAAGACCTGCCTGCACATTTTTGGAGTGCCGGCGGGCGCGGCCAGACGTTGCGCGTGAGCCGCAAAAACCGCCGTCAGCTCCTCGCCTTCTCGGCCTCCACCGCCTGCCAGCCGATGTCGCGGCGGCAAAAACCTTCCGGCCAGTGGATGCGGTCGACAGCCTGGTAGGCGCGCGCCTGCGCTTCGGTCACGGTCGCCCCGAGCGCGCAGACATTGAGCACGCGGCCGCCATTGGCGAGGATGGCGCCATCCTTCGCGACCGTGCCGGCGTGGAAGATCTCGACGGTGTCGACCTTCGCGGCCTCGTCGAGCCCCTCGATTCGCGTGCCCTTCTGATAGTCGCCGGGATAGCCCTTCGCGGCCATCACCACGGTCAGCGCGGATTCCGGATACCAGCGCAGATCAAAATGCTTCAACTCTCCGTCGCAGGCGGCGATGAACGCTGGCACGATGTCGGACATCATGCGCAGCATCAGCACCTGGCACTCGGGATCGCCGAAGCGGACGTTGAACTCGAACAGCTTCGGGCCCTGCGTCGTCAGCATGATCCCGGCATAGAGAATGCCCCGGAACGGCGTGCCGCGCTGCTTCATGCCGGCGACCGTCGGCAGAATGATCTTGGCCATGATCGCGTCGTGGATCGCCGGCGTCACCAACGGCGTCGGCGAATAGGCGCCCATGCCGCCGGTGTTCGGCCCGACATCGTGGTCGAACACCCGCTTGTGGTCCTGGGCGGAGGCCAGCGGGATGGCGGTCTCGCCGTCGCAGAGCGCGAAGAAGCTGATCTCGCGGCCCGGCAGAAATTCCTCGATCACCACCTCGGCGCCGGCTTCGCCAAACGCGCCCTCGAACATCATGGCGATGGCGTCCTCGGCCTCGCGCACGGTCTTGGCGACGACGACGCCCTTGCCGGCGGCAAGACCATCGGCCTTCACGACGATCGGAGCGCCCTGGCTGTGCACATAGTCGCGCGCATCGTTGGCATTGGTGAAGCGCTTGTAGGCGCCGGTCGGAATGCCGAATTCGGTGCAGAGCGCCTTGGTGAAGCCCTTGGAGCTTTCGAGCTGGGCGGGGATCTTGTTCGGCCCGAACGCCTTGATGCCGGCGGCGGTGAGATCATCGACGATGCCGGCCGCCAGCGGCGTCTCCGGGCCGACCACCACGAGCTCGACCGCATTTGTCTTGCAGAAGTCGATCACGGCGGCATGGTCGGCGACATCGAGCGCCACGCATTCCGCCTCCCGCGCGATGCCGGCATTGCCGGGCGCGCACCAGAATTTGGTCACCAGGGGAGAGGCTGCGATTTTCCATGCCAGGGCATGTTCGCGGCCGCCGGAACCGAGGAGGAGAATGTGCATACGGGGCTCGAAATGAGGGGTTTTGCTGGGGGCGGAGGTCGCACGAATCGGCGCGGGTCTCAAGGGGTGTTGCCCCCATCCCCGTCATTCCGCCGCTCGCACGCTTGGGCGCGAGCCCCGATCCATGGGCCGCCGGGTTGGCGGCGCGACGGCCCGGCTGTCGGCGCGGACGGTATTTGCGCAAACCGGACATTCGGCCGGATCGAGAAGTCTCAGATGGGCCCATAACCGGACACGATCCGCATGGCCTGCGGTTTATGATACCATGCGGCAGCTTACCGGCCATCGAAACGAAGGCGCGATCCGACACACGCATCGATTGTCACAACGGAGCTTGTGCATGTCAGCGGAAACCCCGGACGTGCGTCAGGTGCAAGGCTACTGCGGTCTTTGCATCGCTCGTTGCGGCACGGTCGCGACATTGACCGATGGCAGGTTCACGCGGCTCGATCCCGATCCGACGCACCCCACCGGCGCCGCAATCTGCGCCAAGGGCCGAGCGGCTCCGGAACTGGTCTACCACAAGGACAGGTTGACGAGACCGCTGCGTCGAACACGACCGAAAGGCGATGCCGATCCGGGGTGGGAGGAAATCTCGTGGGATGCGGCGCTCGATCAGATCGCCGCTGCGATGCGTCGCATCGCCGAGCAACACAGACCAGAAGCGGTAGCCTTCAGCCAATCGTCCCCGTCAACAACTGCGATCGCGGATTCCGCTGGCTATATCCGAAGACTGATGAACGCATTTGGTACGCCAAATTTGGTGTCGGGGTTGGACTTGTGCGGTTGGGGGCGCGGCTTTGCGACGCGCTATGTGTTCGGCGTTGGCACCGTTGCGACAAACCTTGGCGGCGCAATGCCCGACATCGCCGAATCCGGCTGCCTTATCCTGTGGGGTTATAACCCTTCATTTTCGCGCATCACTCACGCGACAGCGACCGTTGCCGCCCTGAAGCGCGGAATGAAGCTGATCGTGATCGATCCGCGCAACGTCGGGCTGGCCAACAAGGCCGACGTCTGGTTGCGCGTGCGCCCCGGAACTGACGGTGCGCTCGCATTGGGTCTGGCCAACGTCATGATCGAGCGAGGTTGGTACGATCATGAATTCGTGCGCGCTTGGAGCAACGGACCTCTTTTGGTGCGGTCGGATACCGACAGGTTGCTCACCGCAAACGAACTGGCTTCCGGGGGTAGCTCAGGCCAGTTTGTGGCCTGGGATTCGTTGGCCAACCGCACCGTCAGCTATGATCCGGCGGCCGGATGCTACGAGGCGACCGCCGGACATCTTGCCCTGCGAGGCGAATTCAATGTCGCAACCATGCACGGCGTCGTCAGCTGCCGGCCGGTCTTCGATCGCTACGCAGAGCTGTGCAGAACATATTCGTCAGATGTGATCGAACGGACCTGCTGGATTGCACCTGGCCAATTGGAGGAAGCTGCACGCACGATCTGGCAGGCCCGGCCGGTCTCGTATTACGCCTGGAGCGGGCACGAGCATCACGCCAACAGCACGGAGACGGCGCGGGCGATGGCCATGCTCTATGCGTTGACCGGCAGTTTCGATGCGGCTGGTGGCAACGTGCTACTGCCAGCCATACCTGCCGCCCCTATCCCCGGGGAAGACCTGCCTGCGGCAAAGCGCCTGGCCCCCACGATCGGCTTTGTCGAACGCCCGCTGGGACCGGCGCGCTGGAACAACGTCTCCGCTCAAGACTTTTTTCGCGCTGCCCTGGAGGGTACTCCCTATCCCGTGCGCGGACTGATCGGGTTTGGCAGCAATCTTTTGCTTGCTTATGGCGATCCCGTTCGTGGACGGGCCGCACTGGCCGCGCTCGATTTTTACGCCCATGCCGATCTGTTCATGACGCCAACGGCCGCGCTTGCCGATATTGTGCTGCCCGTCGCATCCTGCTTCGAACGCGAGGCTCTCAAAATTGGATTCGATATCAGCGCCGACGCGCAATCGCATGTTCAGCTTCGGCCAGCGATTGTTGAGCCGCCCGGTCAAGCGCGTTCCGACACCGATATCATCTTTGACCTCGCCACGCGGCTTGGCCTCGGCGAGCATTTCTGGAACGGCAACGTCGATGCCAGCTACCGGCAACAGCTCGGTCCTAGCGGCATCGCGCTGGAGCAGCTTCGAGCGGCGCCGGCTGGATTGCGAAAGCCACTGACGACGCGATATCGCAAGTATGCCGATAGCGACGCCAAGGGAAACCCGCGTGGCTTTCCAACGCCTTCGCGAAAAATTGAATTCTGGTCCGAGACCTTCCTCGATCGTGGTTATTCGGCCATGCCGGATTTCGTCGAGCCGCCAATCGGCCCTGTCGCTCGCCCTGACCTGGCCGCAGCTTTCCCTTTGATTCTGACTTGCGCCAAACCTAGTCTGTTTTGTCAGACGCAACATCGTGCGCTGCCAAGCCTGCGCAAGCGTGCATTGCACCCCGAGATCGAACTGAATCCCGCGACTGCCGCTGCTCGCGGGATCAAGAACGGAGACTGGGTCGAGTTGCGGACCCCTGCCGGCGCGATGCGCGCCAGGGCGCGTTTCAGCGACCAACTCGATCCACGCGTCGTCGTCGGCGAACACGGTTGGTGGCAAGGTTGTGATGAACTGGGGATTGCCGGTTCCGATCCGTTCGCAGCGAGCGGCAGCAACTTCAATCTCACGGTCGACGCCGCGGTGCGAGATCCCGTCAGCGGTACGCCAGCCCATCGCTCCAATCTTTGCGAAGTTCGGCCAGTGGACGAAGCTCGCTGAAGGAGCGGTTAGGGGCGCAATTCAACTGTCCAGCAAAGCTAGGCGACCCGACCGGCAGCCAGGTCCGCCATGGCCCCCGCGACATCCACGACTAATTTCCAAAGCCAGCGCAGTTGATACCATTTAGTGCACTGTCACCGTAATTCTGGCCTTGACAGAAGGCTCCGGTCAAGGCGCCTACGACAACCGCAGCGCCAGCAATGAATCCCAACATTTCTCTATCTTCTCGTTGATTTATATCCGTCTTATGACGCATCGCGATGATGTCACAATTCTAGATTGCTGCAACGAAGATTTTGGATATTGTTGCTGCTCAAGGAAATAGGGGGATCGAGTGCTTAACAACGTTGGTGATACTGCTCTGGGTATATTGGTCACGGCTGTAGTTACGCCGATTGTTGCTTGGTTTGTCGGTCGTGCTGCGGGGTGGTTGAAGTGGAGGCCGGAGCAGGAGACGGCGCGCGCGATAGCCATTAGCGCTGCCTGTTCATTGGCTATCGGGTTGCTGCTTATCGCTGCGTATGATCGCGGCTTTCTGCCCTTTACCCGCGAGGCAGAAACACATGTGGTCTCACATAGTTTCGGCCAACCGGTCGAGAACGTGAGCAGGGGTACTTGGTTGGTCACTATGACCACGTTCAATCCATCCCAGGGAAACATCACGGGTGGTACCATTTGTGCGGGGACGGCCGCGAGCGCGGTGACCTTGCCCAATAACTTCACTGAATGCGCGGCCAGCCCGACGGCGATGGTCACTTTGAACATTGGGCAGCGTCATACGCCGATAACCTTCGTTGTCCCGCGCGGATGGTTCTACAAGGTGGTCACGGACGGTCACGACCCGATGAAGGAAGGTGTCTGGACGGAAACCGTTCTGAGATAAATGACGCGCCGATTCAGCGTGCGGACGCTTGGGCCCGCCATGCGTCAAGCCAGCCGACCGTCAGTTTGTTGATGATCTGGCGTGCATCCGATAGCGGAATGTGGGACGGGGTAGATTCGTCAAGCGGGGTTGCATGCCTGATGCCTTCGGAGATCACCCGGCAAGTATTCGCGGCAAACCTGAAATCTCTCAATTCCTGACCCGTAACGAAATTGAACTGCTCAAGTTCGGTTTGTCCGCCGACGTTATCTCGGATCGCTTCGTAGATGAGGTACAGGGAGGCCCACGTTGTGGGGAGGGTCCATGTCTCCATCACGAAATCAATGGCTGAGTTTTCCGAGCCCAATTCAAAGACATCGTGCGCGAAGGGCGATTGCCCATGTTCGCCCAGGGTGGCCTTATTCTTGTACGGTTTGCCCGGACCATACAGATTGAACGAATTCGGCTTATCCCTAGGGTGATCGCAGCTGAACAACGTGACCGGCGTAAACTCAGGGTCGAGCAGGCGGCCTATCGCGTTGATCCGGTTAATTACCGGCATGGCAAGCTCGTACATACTGCGCCCATTAAAGGGGTATTCCAGCGCGAAGCTGTTGCTGGTGAGGTCGGCATGGGTTTCATGGCCGAACATGTTGAAGTGCTCTCGGTCCTCAGGCTTCCGCATATCGAGCCGAACAGTCGCCGGGTCCTTTGCGTGGATGCAGGTGGCATCACTATTCGTGCCGTCGAATATCTTCGACAGACCCCACAGGTCCCAAGGATTGCCTTGGAGTCTGGCCTTGAATGCCACGGTCATCTATGAACTTGCCTGACGAATTCGATCTGTGCGCATAATAGGGTGTGGCAAAGAGGACGTCTCCTGAAGAGAGCAACGCCGTATGGCGTACCCTTTGTCTACCGTCCTCGCCGCCCTCTCTCCGCAACGAAAGAGGTCGCGCAACAATCGGACTCGCAACGCTAAACCTGCCTCCCCGCAACAATCTCCTGCAACGTCGCCACATGCCGCGCAAACGCGCCGCGGCCGGCGGCTGTGGCGGTCACCGTGGTCTGCGGCTTCTTGCCGACAAAGGCCTTGTTGACCGAGTATTACGGTGACAGTGCACTAATTTCCAAAGCGAGCGCAGTTGATACCATTTAGAGCACTGTCACCGTAATTCCGTCATTCCGGGCTGCGGCGAAGCCGCGAGCCCGGGATCCATCGGGCCGCGCCGTGCGCAGAGCAGTTGGCGACACTTCGGAATCTATCTCCGCGTTCGACGGAATGACGAACATTGCCGATGCTGAGCGCCGCAACGAACGTTAGATCAGTTTGCAACAAGGTTGTACTTCGGGCTGAATACGCGTAATGGAATCTCTGAGATTCGGTTTTACATACCTTGAGCAAGCGATCCCGGCATGTCGATCGATGTGAGCCAATTGGAAGCAAATGGCTTCATCTTTGCACGCGGAGTTCAAGAGACCGACCTGCTCGATTTTGTCCAGGCTCTGGGAAATCTACGGGTGGACCCGCGCAGTCCGATACCAGTGCGTGACATTCGGCCTCAGCCCCCGAATGCTGCAAAGGCAAATACCCTATCGAGCCGATATGGCACCGACGCGTTTCCATTTCATACGGATACGGCACATTGGGATCAGCCGGCTCGCTACCTAGTGCTCTTCTGCGTTGATCCGGGCGAGGGACAGCGCGAAACTCTTTTGCAGGATTCTCGGGCATGGCAGCTCGAAGATGATGAAGTAGAGCTTGCTTGCCGAGCATTGTGGAAAACGGGACACGTTAGACCCCGGCTTTGTATGCTGGCCCAACGCTCAGCCGATGGTATCGCAGTCCGTTACGACAGAGATTGCATGCGCCCCATGACTAGAGAGGCGCGAGAACTAGAGGCGCTCGTTGAGCAGCGGATCGATGGTTCCGAGAAGACCCGCGTTTCGTGGGAGCCGGAATGCCTACTGATTATCGACAATCGACGCATGGTTCACGCACGTGGACCAAGCAAGCGTCCCGACGCGAACAGAGTGTTAAAGCGTATATTGATTGGGGGAGGCTGACGTGCAGGCTTGGGAATCAGAGGGGCTATGGAAGAAGGCGAAGCTATTTATGGACCAAGCGAACGAGAGCGATCACGGTTCACCAGAGCTCGCCTTTTTTGCATCGTTGGCGCTTGAGTGCTTGGCTAGAAGTGCTCTCACCAAAGTACATCCGGTTCTAAATGCAGACCCGAGAGATGATTCTAACGTGCTCTACGCCTGCGGCTACACATTCGCAAAGCCCCGCTCGCTGCCTGCGCATTCAGTCTATCTTCGAGTAGAAAAGATCATCGATCCGTTTCAGGCACAGCATCGAGAGTTGTGCGAGTTTCTTGCTCTGCAACGCAATGCTCATGTTCACACCGCAGACCTTCCGTATGAAAACCTTGGCACCGATAAGTGGCTAGCTCGATTTTTTGAAACCGTGTCGGTGCTGCACGACTTCATCGGGAAGCCAATGTCCGACTTTCTTGGTACAGACGGAACCAAGATGGCAAAGGAGCTGATTAAGACCCTCAATCAAAGCGTTCTCAGTGGCGTCAAGTCCAAGGTAGCAGCGCATCAGAAGGTTTTCGAAGCAAAGTCCGCCGACGAAAAGAAGAAGCTGCAGGATGCCGCTTCCTCCGCACTAGCCTTTCCGGGCAACAGCCAGCACACATGCGCATGTCCAGCATGCAAGAATAAAGCGCTATTGACTGGACGAAGATTCAAAGAGCTGCCCGAACAATACTCGGACGGTGAACTCTTCAACGAGGTCGAATACCTTGCAACAGCGTTCAAGTGTACCTCTTGCGACTTGTCGTTCAGCTCAATCGAAGAGATTGCACATGCGGGTCTCCCGACGCATTTCAAGAAAGTAGAATCAACGAGCCTTCATGATCTCTATGAGCCCGAGCACTATCAAGAATACGACAACATGTAAGTCTGCTGGCAGGTGAACGTAGTAACGACTATCAATTGTAAGCCGGCTCGCGGGTTTAGAGTCGAAACAGAAGGCCAGATGGAAATGAGATTTTCGAGATTAGACTCGGAAGAGCTAGAATCCGTCATGCAACTGCTGAACGCGGTGCGCGACCCCTTGGAGTATTCTTCTCTGGTAGAGAAGGTATTTGCTGGCGCTCGTACAAATCCCTCTATCCCTCTCCTAAAGCAGGGAAATTTTCGGACCGTCGATTTTATGCTGCTCGTCGCCAATTTCTCCACTAGCGGCTCCACCAACGGTTCTGCAGTCACGAGAATTCTGAAGAAGCTACTCGATTTGGCGTTGGTCGGTGATCTCGATTTGGGGCTTCAGGGTCATTACCCATACGCTTGGCAAAGAGAAAATATTGAAACGGCAATCCAGCGAGATATTCTTTCTAACTTATTGCGAGGACCGTCGTTCATCGTAGAGAGATATAGGCCAAGCGTTGTGGCTATTGAGGTCGTGAAAGGCCGGGACATCCACGTCGGTACAGGATTCTTCGTCAATAGCCGCGTTCACGGCCCCGTCTTGGTCACAGCCAAGCATAACGTCGATCCGGACGAAGGCGTTTCGGTGCGCGGCTTGGTCGGCACCAGCGGATCACACTATCAGATCAAATCGGAGTGGATACGTCATTCGACCGCCGATCTAGCGTTTGTTCCTATCGAGCTACGAGGAGAACCCGTCCCAATCAATTTGGCGTCTTCCTCGGAGATATTAGAACAAACAATCACGCTTGGGTTTCCGAAGGTGTCGACGGCAGACAATGTTTATTTGTTGGCCCATCGGGGCGAATTGAACGCCAAGATCAAATCCTATCAGGATCAATCCGAATACCTTCTGATTTCAAATAGCGTATCGCCCGGCAGCAGTGGTAGTCCGGTTCTGAACACGGACGGAGAAGCAATCGGGTTAGTTGTCCGCTCACTTGAGACAAGGCATGAGGGCGGCATTAACATGGTGAGTTCTGCCGTCCCTGCTCAGGCTATCGCACAATTTATAGAAAAGGCGCTGGGCTGATATCTTGAAGGTGGTAGCAGGTAGTGGCCGCCATGGTGCGGCCAGAGTAGCCGATTTTTTGTAGGAAACTCAGCGCATTTTGACGCTATCCTAACCCTCCCCCGGGGATAGCCTAGCCCTGCTTCCCCGCAATGATCTCCTGCAGCGTCGCGACATGCCGCGCGAAGGCGCCGCGGCCGGTGGCGGTTGCGGTGACCGTGGTCTGCGGCTTCTTGCCGACGAAGGCCTTGTCGACTGAGACGTAGCCGGCCTTGGCGAGCGTCTCGATATGTGCGCCGAGATTGCCGTCGGTGGCGCCGGTGAGCTTCTTGAGCCGGGAAAATTCGAGACCCGTCGCGGCCGGCAATGCGTTCAGGGCCGCCATGATCTTCAACCGCAGCGGCTGATGGATGATGTCGTCAAGTTCGGCCATCAGATCCGCCGCATCCAGAGGCCACCGACGATCAGACCTCCGCCGTTGACGAAGGCCATCCAGAGCGGGAATGCCTCGCCGATGTAGAAGAAGCCGATCAGCGTAAGGGCAATAATGCTGAGTCCGATCGCGACGAACGCATAGCCGAACCAGAGACCGGCAAGTGTGTAGAAGAGCATGAAATAGATCGGCCAGAATGCGCCGAGCTCGCGCGGGCCGAAATGACCGAGCACGTTGGTGCAGATGTAGCCGAACGCGAAGAACAGCACGAAGACCAGTACGAGCCTGATGTCGAAGGCCGCGGCCTGGGCTTGCGACGGAGCGAGCAATCGGATCGCGATCAGGCCGCCGACCCCCAGGATGTCGACGGCGGGCCAGGCGTACATCGCGTAGAACGGCCAGAGCCAGGTCACGACATTGCCGGCGAAGACCAGAACGCCCCACCAGAGCGCCGCGAGGCTGGCCAGCTCATAGAGCTGCGATTGCCGCACGCGCTGGACGATGTCGTCGATATCGGCCAGCGCTGCAGACGCCTCCTTGCTGTCGATCATGACTGCCCGCTCCCGCGCGTCGCCACGTCATCGGCGATCGCGTTGACCGCCTTCGGGCTGGTGACCATGCCCATATGGTTGACGCCCTCGATCAGCTTGACGTCGACGGAAGGTTTGATCGCCTGCACGGTCTCCGCATATTTCTCCGAGATCATCATCTCGTCCTCGGCGCCGCCGAAGATCGTCATCGGATGCGTCACCGAGGCGAGATCGAGGCGATAGCCGTGCGTGGCGAAGTTGCGCATCAGGCGGTCGGAATAGGTCGGCGTCAGAATCCGCTCCGAATTCGCAGGCACGGCGAAGGCGAGCACCGGAAGCTGCGCGCAGCAGTCGATGCCGAGCTTGCGTAAGGCGGTGAGCCCGAGGAAGCGCGGGATGTCGGCATTGGCCCAGCCGCCGGAATGCGGCTTGTTGGTCGGTGCGTCATAGCCGAGATAGGGCGCGACCAGCACGGTGCGCACGAACAAATCCTGCACGATCGGCGTCGCGGCGACGCGCAGCGAAAAGCCGGCGCCGGCGGAATGGCCGACCAGAGTGAGCGGCAGATCCGGCGCGCTCTTGCGGACATGGGCGACGAAATCGACGAGGTCGTCCTCGAGCTGGCCGACATAGCCGATATCGCCGCGTGTGCCGGACGCGCCGTGGCCGCGCGTATCGAGCGCCCAGGTTTCGACGCCGTGTGCGGCGATCGCCGCCGTCAGGGCGTGATTGATCGTGCCGGATGAGCCGGACGAGCCGTGGATGAAGATCGCGCCGCGGCCGGCGTCGGTGCCGCCGGCGGCGTAATGTCGATAGCCGAGCCATGTGCCGTCGCGCGCCTGGAAGCGCTCCAGCGCCGGCAGGGTCGACATGTCGACGCCCTTGCGGGAGTCGGAGACCGAGCGCAGCTCTGGTGGCCGCTCCAAGGGTGTTGCGATCAAGGCGGTGAAGATCAGCGCCACTGCGCCGACCGCGCACAGACCCCATTTGAGCAAGCCCAGAGCTCCTCGCAGCAGCCGCATCGCCATGGTCCAAACTCCCTGGCCAGATCATTGATAGAGAACTCTATATTGCAGAGTACTCTCTTGATCAAGAGCCGGATTCGCGCTTGCCGGCGAAAATCCTTAACGTCGAGATCGACCCCAAAATGCCGAATCGTTTGCCGATGCCGCCTGCGGAACCCCTGCTCAATACGCCCGAATTCACCGTTTCCGAGCTCTCGCAGTCCCTGAAGCGGACGGTGGAGGACACCTATGGCCATGTCCGGGTCCGCGGCGAGATTTCCGGGTTCCGCGGCGCCCATTCCTCCGGCCATTGCTATTTCGCGCTCAAGGACGAGAGCGCCAAGATCGAGGCGGTGATCTGGAAGGGCGTGCACGGCCGCATGCGCTTCAAGCCCCAGGAAGGGCTCGAGGTCATCGCCACCGGCAAGCTCACGACCTATCCGGGCTCCTCCAAGTATCAGATCGTGATCGAAGCGCTGGAGCCGGCCGGCATCGGCGCGCTGATGGCGCTGATGGAGGAGCGCAAGAAGAAGCTCGCCGCCGAAGGCCTGTTCGACGAAGCGCGAAAACAGCTGCTGCCCTGGCTGCCGGACGTGATCGGCGTGGTGACCTCGCCGACCGGCGCCGTGATCCGCGACATCCTGCACCGGCTCGAGGATCGCTTCCCCCGTCACGTGCTGGTGTGGCCGGTGAAAGTTCAGGGCGAAGGTTCGGCCGAGCAGGTCGCGGCCGCAATCCGCGGCTTCAACGCGATTGCTCCGGGCGGCAAGATTCCGCGGCCAGATGTTCTGATTGTCGCGCGCGGCGGCGGCTCGCTGGAGGATCTCTGGTCGTTCAACGAGGAGATCGTGGTCCGCGCAGCCGCCGAGAGCATGATCCCGCTGATCTCGGCGGTCGGCCACGAGACCGACATCACGCTGATCGATTTCGTCGCCGACAAGCGCGCGCCGACGCCGACGGCGGCCGCCGAAATGGCCGTGCCGGTGCGCAGCGACTTGTTCGTCGAGGTCGCCGATCTCGCGCGCCGCACGCGCGCCTATTGGCAGCGCGCCCATGAGAGCCGCCGCAGCGAATTGCGCGCCGCCGCGCGCGCGCTGCCGGCGGCCGGCGATCTGCTCGCGATCCCGCGACAGCGGCTGGATTCAGCGGGCAGCGCCCTGCCCCGCGGATTGAAGGCCAACACGCACGCGCATTTCCGCAGGTTCACCGCGGCGAGCTCAAAACTGACGCTGCGGGTGCTGCACGGCCAGATTTCGCAGGCCGATCACCGGCTCACTGTATCCGGCGAGAGGCTTGGCCTTTCGGAACGCGCGTTGCTGCGGCAACGGCGCGACCGCTTCGCCGGACTTGAAGTGCGCCTGCGCGCCTCAAAGCTCTCCAACGCACAGGCCCAGCGCAACGCAATTGCCCGCCAGCGCGAGCGCACGCTTCGCCTCGCCGAGCGCGCGGGCCGCGCGCTTGTCACCTTGCTGCAGCGGTTCGATGCCCGCGTCGAGAACAGCGGCAAGCTGCTCTCCGCACTGTCCTATCGCGGCGTGCTCGCCCGCGGCTTCGCGCTGGTGCGCGACGAAGCCGGGCATCCGCTGCATTCGGCCGACAGCGTCGGACCGAATGCGCGGATCGCGATCGAGTTTGCGGATGGACGCGTGAGCGCGACGGCGGATGCGGATCGGCCTGCGCCTGTGGCCAAGCGCGCGCCGGCTCAGCCGAAGGCGGCTGCACAGGAGGCGAAGCCGGCGCCGAAGCGCGTGGGCAAGCCGGTGGATCAGGGCAGTTTGTTCTAGAGGTCGCACGCACTCTCCCCGGTGTCGTCCCGGCGAAGGCCGGGACCCATAACCTCAGGGAGAAGTTTGGCGGAGACTCGTGGTTCGGTACTCCTACCACCGGCAATTGCTAGATCACGCGGTATGGGTCCCGGCCCCCCGTGCGCACTTGCGCACTAGGCCGGGACGACAGCGGAGCCCTACCGGCAGGACAATCCCGCGTCGATCGTGGTCCAGAAGCCGCAATGTTCCGGCGAGAGCTGCGGTGCGCCGGCGTGGGCTTCGAACAGGAAGACCACGACCGTGAAAATGACCAGTGCGGAGGAGAAGAGGACGAAGCGATTGCGCATGACGGATGCGTTTAGCCGACATCGTGGTCGAACTAAGGCGCCGACATCCGCTGAAACCGGTGCGAGGCGCGAACCGTAGTTTCCCCGTCGGCCATCCTGGTTCGTGCAGGGCGGTGGTCGATGCGGGGCTGTCCGCCTCACCTTGTTCCTCGGGCGGCCCCGCCTTCGCTTCTTTCGAGCTACGGCGCGGCGAGCCCGCTTGCTATCGCGCCAGCCACTCCGCGACTTCCTTCTGCGACTCCACGCGCGCTTCGGAATCGGTGCCGAGATGGCCGTGCTCAGGTACGGCGGCATCGGTGCTGCTGGCGGCCGCGTGCAGCGGCGTGTTGGCGCGGTCGAAATCGTGATAGGCGCCGGGATAGACCACGATGCGCGCCAGCGCGCTGCGGCCGTGCGCGCCATCCACCATCTGGCGGCAGGCCGGCGGCGACGAGACGTCGTCATTGGCGCCGATCAGCACCAAGGTCGGCACCCGCGTGCTCCAGCCGAGACCGGCGGAGATCCGGCAATCCGGATAGAACGCAATCGCGGCGCGGAAATCCGGTCCCGCATCACGCGCCACGCTCTGCGGGCGCACCGCCCAGAGCAGCGCGCTGGCGCCGTTGGCCCAGCCG
Source organism: Bradyrhizobium ganzhouense (assembly GCF_049949285.1). Taxonomy (NCBI): domain Bacteria; kingdom Pseudomonadati; phylum Pseudomonadota; class Alphaproteobacteria; order Hyphomicrobiales; family Nitrobacteraceae; genus Bradyrhizobium; species Bradyrhizobium ganzhouense. The sequence continues at coordinate 1,390,630 of NZ_CP181318.1, read as the reverse complement.
ATCAGGCTGACACGATCACGCGCCACCCAGCTCTGCTTCATCAGCCAGGCGCGCGATGCCGCGATGTCGGTGACGCGCTCGCGCCGCGCCTTGACGTGCACCTCCTTGACGCGACATTGCGGGCCGAGCTCGCGCGAGCCGTAGCTGTCCGGCAGCAGCACGGCATTGCCGGCCTTGAGCAGGCGTTCGGCCCAATCGCGATAGCGCGGCTGGACGGAATCGGAATGGCTGCCGAGGCCGCCGCAGCCATGCAGCGCGATCACGGTCGGGAACGGCCCCTCACCGTCGGGCTTGAACAGTTGCGCATGCAGGACGCCGGACGACAGGGGAATCTCGACCTGCGCAGGTGCAGGTGCCGGCGCGGCATGTGCGGCCGACATCAGAAGCGTCAGGAACAGGGCGGTCAGCGGAAGGCGCATCGGACTCTGTCGCAGGAAGTGCCGCACGGCCTCAAGCACTATCATGCGGTAACGGCGGCAAAACATCACAAACCGGTGGGTTTAACGGGCGGACAAGCCACCCTATCTATGCTAAATCCAGTCCAACACATCGTGCCCTGCAAGGTTTTCCAAGCAGGTGCCTTCCACGGAGACTTTCGACCGTGCTGAACAAGTTCGGCCCCTCGGGCCATGGCGAAGCGCAGGTGCAATATCTCGACGGCGATTTCCGTGTGATCTCACCGGGGACCTTCGTGCGCTGCGCCATCACCGACACGCGGATCCCGCTCGACGAGTTGAAATACTGGAGCGTGGATTTGCAGGAAGCCTACGCCACGCCCGCCGCCGTGCTGCAGCGGCATTTCCCCAACGCGCCGAAGCCGCAATGGTGAGGCCTCGCCCGCGCTTCTATTGCTGCTCGGTCGCATCCGTGCCCACGCAAGTCTTGATCGCACTCTTGCGCGCTTCGCCGACCAGCTTCTGATCGATCGCCTGCTTCAGGCAATCCACCCGCGCCTGCGCCATGCAGAGCTGCATCTGGTCGCGCTTGTCCTGCCCCTTCAGGTTTTGCGTCGTGGCGAGACAGGTCACGCGCTTGGTCGCGGGAACCGGCACCGTGGCGGTCGGAGCCGCGGGAGCCGGCGTCGTCTGCGCAAACACCGGCGCAACAATCAGACACACAAGGCTGGCGGCCAGCGCCGCGAGAGGGAGCTTCATCGCATTCTCCAGGATCGTCCTGAAGCGATAGGGGTTTTGCGATGAACGTCGGCTGAATGGCGGTTCGCTATTGCAACCACCGTGGCACAGGCAGGCCCTTCCCGCGCAGGAACTCCGGGTTGAACAATTTTGATTGATAGCGCTGTCCGCCGTCTGCAAGGATGGTCACGATGGTCTTGCCTGGACCAAGGTCGCGCGCAAGCCGCATGGCGCCGACGACATTGATAGCGCTCGAGCCACCCAGCACCAGTCCTTCGTGCTCGATCAGGTCGAACAGGACGGGCAAGGCTTCCTGGTCCGTGACCTGATAGGCCATGTCGATCGGTGCGCCTTCCAAATTCCTGGTCACACGGATTTGCCCGATCCCTTCCGTGATGGAGTCGCCTTCCGTCGTGAGTTCGCCTTTGGTGAACCAGTTGTAGAGGGCGGCGCCCATGGGATCGCTAAGCGCGATCTTGATGTCGGGGTTGCGCTCTTTCAGAGCGCGCGCGATCCCACCCAAGGTGCCGCCGCTGCCGACGGCACAGGTAAAGCCGTCGATCCGGCCCTCCGTTTGCGCCCATATCTCCGGACCCGTCGTGCGATAGTGCCCCTCTCGATTGGCGACGTTGTCGAACTGATTGGCCCAGAATGCGCCGAGCTCCTCGGCGAGCTGGCCGGAGTAGCGCGCGTAATGAGCGGGATTGGAATACGGCACGGCGGGCACCAGGCGCAGATCGGCGCCACAGAGCCGCAACATGTCCTTTTTCTCCTGACTTTGCGTCTCAGGCATCACGATCACGCTGCGATAGCCCCGCGCATTCGCCACCAGCGCGATGCCGATGCCGACATTGCCGGCGGTGCCTTCAACGATGATGCCGCCTGGCGCGAGCTTGCCGCGCCGCTCGGCATCGTTGATCATGGCCAGAGCCGCGCGATCCTTGATCGAACCGCCGGGGTTGAGAAATTCAGCCTTGCCATAGATCTCGCAGCCCGTGGCCTCTGACGGCCCTCGCAGCCTGATCAACGGCGTATTGCCGATAGAGTCGAGGAAACCCGCTCGGACATTGTTCATCGCCTGCCCCCTGATGTTTCTGCAACCTTAGGCGGACGAGTGGGCAATTCGCTTCTCTAGTTCGGTGGATGCATGAAAGATTTTGGATGTCCGGCGTGATTGAGCGGAAATTCTATTCTCAAGCCAAGTCAACGATGCCAAGGGTGGGCAAAGCGCAAGCGTGCCCACCACCTCACTCCGGACGCGAACATAGATGGTGGGCACGCTTCGCTTTGCCCACCCTACGAGATCTTCGTTTGCGGAGATTTCAGCGACTGGAAAACCTTCGCTCGCGGGCCTTGTAGAGATGGTCGCTGATCAGCTGCTTGAGCCTGGCCGGATCGCCGAATTCGAGCTGGACGGCGAACGGCACGATGCCATCGGGCACGCCGTCACGGCCACGCAGGCGCGCGAGATCCTTTTCCGTCGTCACCAATATGAGCTGCTCGCGCTGGGCGTCGGCCGCGAGCGCTAAGAGCTCGTCGCGCGAAAACATGTGGTGATCGGCGAAGGGACGCGTGCGTGCGACCTCGATGCCGCTGGCGCGCAGGCTGCGGAAGAAGCGCTCGGGATCGCCGATGCCGGCGAAGGCGAAAACCTGCTTGCCGAAGAGTTGCGCGACTGCGGCGGCGTCCGACTTCAGGCGCGCGCGCAGCACCGGCTTGCCGCGCGCGGAAATCTCCGATGCGACTTCGTCCGCGGCATGGCCGTCGCCGATCAGCACCAGCGCATCGGTGCGCGAAAGCTGCGCCTTCAGCGGCGCACGCAGCGGACCTGCCGGAAACACCTTGCCGTTGCCGAGGCCACGTTCGCTGTCGATCACGATCAGCGAGGCGTCCTTCAACAGAAGCGGGTTCTGGAAGCCGTCGTCCATCAGGATCACGGTGGCGCCCTGCGACTTCGCCAGCGCGACGCCGTCGAGGCGGTCGCGTGCGACGGCGACGGGGACGTCGCGTACCATCATCAGCGGCTCGTCGCCGATATCGGCGGCGGTATGACGTTCGCGATCGACCATCACCGGGCCGTGCGAGCGTCCGCCATAGCCGCGGCTGAGCACCACCGGTGTCTCGCCGAGCTCGCGCAGCAGCTTCGTCAGCGCCAGCACGGTCGGCGTCTTGCCGGCGCCGCCGACATGGTAATTGCCGACGCAGAGCACGGGGATGCCGGCGTCAAAGCCCTTGCGCGCCATGCGGCGCGCGGTGATGGCGCCATAGAGCGCACCCAATGGGCTCAGCAGATGCGACTTCGGGGAACGCGGCCGGTACCAGAAGGCCGGCTCACGCATTGGCGGCTCCCATCTCGATCCGCAACTGCATCAGATACGGCTCGAGCGCCGTCATGGTGCGATCGAGCGCGCCGCCGAGCTCCTCGACCACGCCGGAGCCAGCGCGATGCATCTTGTCGCGCACGGTCGGCTCGGCCAGCAACAAGCCGAGCTGCTTGACCAGGGCCTCCTGCGAGTCAGCCTGGCGCGCCCCGCCGCTTTCGTCGAGTGCCGCATAGACGTCGGCGAAATTGAACACGTGCGGACCATGGACGATCGCCGCGCCGAGCTTGATCGCCTCGATCGGATTCTGCCCGCCATGGCGGATCAGCGATCCACCCATGAAGACGATCGGCGACAGGCGGTAGAACAGGCCAAGCTCGCCCATGGTGTCGGCGACATAGATATCGGTCGTCGCCGTCGGCAGCTCCTCGCGCGAGCGCAACGCGGGCTTCAGCCCGGACGCCGTGATCAGGCCTGCGATCGACGAGCCGCGATCGGGATGCCGCGGCACGATCACGGTCAGAAGCTGCGGGAAGAAGCCGACGAGGTTGCGATGCGCGGCGACCAGCATCTCGTCCTCACCCGGATGGGTCGAGGCCGCGACGATGATCGGCCGCCCGCGCGTCATCGCCATCAGCCGTTCGAGCTTTGCGGGATCGGCGGGCGGCGCCGGAACGTCGAGCTTGAGATTGCCCGTGGTGACGACGTCGCGGCTGCCGAGCGCGGAGAAACGTTCGGCGTCCAGCTTCGACTGCGCCAGGCAGATGTCGAAACGCGACAGCAGCGCCGAGATGGTGCCGTGCATCCGGCGCCAGCGCGGGAAGGAGCGCGGCGACATTCGCCCGTTGATCAGCACCATCGGCACCCGGCGCGCCGCGCCCGCCAGAATCAGGTTCGGCCACAGGTCGGATTCGATGAACAGCGCCAGCGACGGCTTCCAATGGTCGAGGAAGCGCGCGACATAGCGCGGGGAATCATACGGCACGTATTGATGGATGACGTCGGGCGGGAAACGTTTTGCCACCACGGCGGCCGAGGTGACCGTGCCCGAGGTGAGCAGGATGCGCAAATTGAGATCGCGCAGCCGCTCGATCAGCGCGGCCGCGGCCAAAACCTCGCCGACGCTGGCGCCGTGGATCCAGACCAGCGGGCCGTGCGGCCGCACGTCCCGGCTCAGCCCCCGCCGTTCGCCGACGCGCTCGGGATCTTCCTTGCCCTGCTTCAGCCGCCGCTTGATCAGCGCAGGCGCGAGCGGCACCAGGCTAGTGGCCAGGCGCCGATACATCCGCAGCGTCATTGGCAGGGACTTGGGCAGCGCATGGGGCAGCGAGTTAGCCATCTGCAGGTCCCGGGCGGCCGAGCTGCGCATAGGCGCGGCGGGTGGCTTCGTTCAGCGTGTCTTCCAGCTCCTGCCGCAACGCTTCCATGGTCGCGGCATCGGCATCCGGCGGCACGTGGATTTCCTTGATGCCGACCAGGGCGCCCCGCCCGAACGGCAGGTTGATGGTGGTGCGATCCCAGTTCTTGAGCCGGATGAAGCGGCTGGTCGCCATCGCGAAAGGCATGATCGGCCGCCCCGATTCCCGTGCCAGCATGATGATGCCGAGGCCGGCCACGCGCGAGCGCTTGGGGACATCGGCGGTCAGCGCGACATTACAACCGTCCTGGAGCGTGTACACCATTTCCCTGAAGGCGCCGACGCCGCCCTTGCGGTGGAACGCGCCGCCGTGATCCCCGGACCCCCGGATGAGGCCGATGCCGAGCCGCTCGACGGCGATCGCATTGAACTCGCCGTCGCGATGCCGGGAGATCAGGACCTTGGCCCGATACGACTCCTTGGTCTTGATGAACGGGGTGAGGAAATGCTGGCCGTGCCAGAACGCGAAGATCGCCGGGATCTGCGGCTCGACGATGTCATAGACATCGGGCGGATCGAACGTGAATTTGTTGGTCCGCCAGACCAGACGCAGATATTCGGCCGCCAGGACCCCGACGGCACGCTGAAACCAGCTGCTTCGCAGCGTATTGCGAAGCAGTTTTTTCAACGCGCCTTCGTTTCTTGGGTAGGGTCGAGCAGCCGGTGAAGATGGACGATGAAATAGCGCATCTGCGCGTTGTCGACCGTGCTCTGCGCCTTGGCGCGCCAGGCGACGTGCGCGGATGCGTAGTTCGGATAGAGGCCGACGATCTCGACGTCGTCCAGGTTCTTGAAGGTGTTGTGCTCGAGATCGAGCAGCTCACCACCGATGACGAGATGAAGCAGTTGTTGCGGGGCACTATCAGACATGGGTTCTCCTAACGGGCTGCCCGGCAAAGCAGTGTTCGAAAAGCATAACGGACGCGCTCAGGCCAGGGGACGGTTTCGAAAATGCGCGACAATGCTCGCATGACGATCGCGTCCCGCTGCCACCAGCACCCCGTGCGTCACTTCCCGACGGTTGTAGAGGATGGGATCTCCGGAGAGGTCGCTCATCCTACCATCCGCTTCCTGCACGATCAAATCGGCCGCCGCAAGGTCCCAATCATGGCTGTTGCCCCCCGCAAAAGCCGCATCCAGCCCGCCATTGGCGACCCGGCAGAGCCGCAGCGCCAGCGAACCGATTCGCGGATGCAGCTTGATGTCGCCGCCGCTTGTATTGAGCCGCTCGACCATCGGCTTCGGGCCGGCGACCCGGGCGAAGTCGAGCGCGGTCCCTCCCGTCGCCCGGACCGGCTTGCCGTTGAGGATCGTGCCCTGGCCGCGGGCGGCGAAAAAGAACTCGTTGCTAACAGGCGCAAACACCGCGGCGAGCACGGGCGAGGCATCCTCGACCAGCGCGACGCTGACGCACCATTCGTCATGGCCGTTGAGATAGTTGCGGGTGCCGTCGATGGGATCGACCACCCAGGTCAGCCGCCGCGACAGCCGGCTGGCATCGTCGGCGCTCTCCTCCGACAGCCAGCCATAGTCCGGCGTGGCGCCGCGCAGGCGTGCTTCCAAAAGGTCGTTGACGGCGATGTCGGCTTCCGAGACCGGCGAAGACGCGCCCTTGATCCATTTCTTCAGCTCGGTCTTGAACATCGACTGCGCCAGCGCGCCCGCGTCTCGCACCGTGTCTTGCAGCAGCGCGGCGTCGCGCGTCAGGATGGTTTCGTTCGCGTCAACGTCCGCCAAGCGTCAAACCCTCGATGCGCACCGTCGGCGCATTGATGCCGTAGCGGAACTCGAGATTGTTGGCCGGCTGCATCGACTTGAAGATCTCGAACAGATGGCCCGCGATCGTCACCTCGCTGACGGGATAAGTGAGCTCGCCGTTCTCGATCCAGAACCCCGAGGCGCCGCGGCTGTAATCGCCGGTGACGCCGTTGACGCCCGAGCCGATCAGATCGGTGACGTAAAAGCCCTGCTTGATGTCGGCGATCAGCTCAGTGGGCGTCGGCGTGCCGGGCTCGAGATGCAGATTGTAAGGGCCGGGCGACGGCGAGGACGACACGCCGCGATGGGCGTGGCCGGTGGTGGTGAGGCCGAGCTCGCGCGCGGTGGCGCAATCGAGCAGCCAGGTCGTCAGGACGCCCTCGTCGATCAGCGCGATCCGCTTCACCGCAACGCCCTCGGCGTCGAACGTCTGCGAGCGCAGGCCGCGCTTGCGCAGGGGGTCGTCGATGATGCGGATGTTTTTCGCAAACAGCTGCTGGCCGAGCTTGTCCTTGAGGAAGCTGGTCTTGCGCGCGATCGAGGCGCCGTTGATGGCGCCGACGACATGGCCGACCAGCGAGCCCGCGACGCGCGGATCGAACACGACCGGCACCTTGCAGGTCTCGACCTTGCGCGGATTGTAGCGCGCCACGGTGCGCTCGCCGGCGGAGCGGCCGACCACTTCGGGCGACAACAGGTCCGCACCATGCGGCGCCGAGGTGAAGTCGTAGTCGCGCTCCATGCCGGTGCCTTCGCCGACGATCGCGGTCGCCGAGATGCCCTGGCTCGAGCGCAGGTATGAGCCGTGGAAGCCTGTCGAGGTGACAAGCACCATGCCGCCCATGCCGGCAGAGGCCGAGGCGCCGCCGGATTTCGACACGCCCTTCACGGCGAGTGCCGCAGCCTCGGCTTCGAGCGCGCGGCGCTCGAGCTCTGATGTCGCGGGCACGTCGGGATCGAGCAGATCGAGATCGGGGAAATCGCGCGCGAGCAGCGCGGGATCGGCGAGGCCGACATATTTGTCGTCGGGCGCCACGCGCGCCATCGCCACCGCGCGCTCGGCAAGCTTGGTGACGGCATCGCCGCTCGCGTCATTGGTTGAAACCACGGCCTGGCGCTGGCCGACCAGCACGCGCAAGCCGACATCGTCGCCCTCGGACCGCTCGGATTCCTCGACGCGGCCGTCGCGCACCTCGACGCCTTGCGAGATGCCGCGCACCGCGACCGCATCGGCCGCATCCGCGCCGGCGCGCTTCGCCGCCTCGACCAGACGCTGCGCGAGATCGGACAGCGCGGATTGATCGAACAGGTCGCGATTGGACTTTGAAGAGCCCTGGGGCGAAAGCGTCGAGCTTGGTGAAGAGTTCACAAACGAAATCCTGTTGGGGCGCGGGAGGTTTCCGGGCGATCAGGGGCCCTGAACACCAGATGTGCCCAAATGGTGCGGACTTCAAGCATTATCAGCCAGCAGAAGGCTCAGATTCGCGAGGTTCGCGCAACGTCTCGTCAATCATCCGCGCCAAGGTCTTGTCAATCATGGCGGGCGGTGACGCTGGATTAACCAGCCTTTTTAAGCTGTTTCGGAGCGGCCCGCGCTAAGGTCCTCGCATCGACCGGGAACATAATCCTGGCGGGGAGAACGAAAGCCGTGAGGCGTCAAACAGCAACATGCGGGGCCAACCCCGCCGGGTCGAGCCGCAGCTTGCGGCTCGACCCTCTTTCCCTTCCGGTCCGCTTCGATGCGCATGATCCGCGCGCCGACGGCTACACCAGGCAAATCGAGCTTCATCGCGAACGTGTCGTGCTGCGCCGTGCCGTCCGCGGCATGCAGATGGCGATCAACGTGCGCGTCAGCGACTTCACCGGCGTCGCGCTGCGCGGCAATGACGAGGCGCAGACCCTCGTGCTGGTGCATCGCGATCCCTCACTTTCCGTTCCGCTGCTGGTCAGTGCCGATGGCGACGATCTCGCCGAGGCCTGGGCGATCTGGAGCGAGATCTTCGCGCTGCCACAGCTCGACGAAGGCGCCCGCAAGCCCGCAGCCCGCCGTCGCCGCAGCAACGCGATCCGCGACCGCCGTCCGAAATTTTTGATGCGCCGCCGCACCGCCATGGCGCGCGCGCTGCCGATCCATCGCGAGGAACGCGAGATCATCGCAAGGAACTAAGCCGCGCGGATCACCGCATCGGTCAGCAATCCCGCAAACAGCAGCAGCCCAGCATCCCTGTTCGAATAGAACAGCCGCTTGCACAGCAAGGGATCGCTGATATCCAGCCGCATGATCTGCGACGCCAGATGCACGGCGAAGGCGGCAAGCCCGATCCAGGCCGGCCAGCGCGCATCGCCCGACGCCAGCGCGACACCGATCAGCATCACTGAAAGACCATAGAACAGGATCAGCGCCTGGTGCGTATGCACGCCGAACAGGCGCGCGGTGGACTTGATGCCGATCAGCGCATCGTCCTCGGCGTCCTGATGCGCATAGATGGTGTCATAGCCGATCACCCAGGAAATCGCGCCGGCGTAGAGCACCAGTGCGGTGACGTCGATACGTCCGAAGGTGACGGCGAAGCCCATCAGGGCGCCCCAGGAGAAGGCCAGCCCGAGCACGATCTGCGGCCACCAGGTGATGCGCTTCATGAAGGGATAGATCGCAACGATCAGAAGCGAGGCGATCCCGGTCAGAATCGCGAAGCGGTTGAACTGCAACAGCACCACGAGCCCGATCAGGGCCTGCGCGACCATGAAGGCGAGCGCCTGCTTGGTGGTCACCTGCCCCGACGGCAGCGGCCGCGAGCGGGTGCGCTCGACCTTGTCGTCGAGGTCGCGATCGGTGATGTCGTTCCAGGTGCAGCCGGCGCCGCGCATCACGAAAGCACCGATGAAGAACAGCACGATGACAAGCGGCAGGCGATGGACATCATGCGCCATGCCGCTCGCGAGCGCGGCCGACCACCAGCACGGCATCAGCAAAAGCCAGGAGCCGATCGGACGATCGAAGCGGGACAAGCGCAAATATGGCCGCGCCCATGGCGGCGCGAGCGTATCGACCCAGTTGCCGGTGGAATCGGCAACGCGGGCGGATGTGTCGCTCATCGGGTGAGGACGTTGCCGTTGAGCGTGTCGAAGGTGCTGCCGCCCTTCTTGCCGGCATTGGCTTCCGGCGCCGATCCCGAACCCACCACCTCGCTCAGCGACGGACCGGCCGGACCGCGCGGCTGGTTCTGCATCTGCTGCGCTACATTGCAGACCTTCGTTGCCATGGCCTCGGTGTTCTTGTGGCCGTCCTTCATCTGGGCGCCGACGTTCGGCGGGATTCCGCATTTGGCGGCGTGAGCCTCGATGTATTTGATCATCTTGGTCTCAGCCTGGCTGAAATTGCGGATCAGCTTGCACGCTTCGTCCGGCGGCGCGTGACGATCGCTCGCCGCCTTGATCAGCTTGCCGCGCTTCTCTGCGTCCTCGCGGAGCGGCATGAAGGCCTTCATGCAGTCCTCGCCGGGACCGCCTTGCGTCGGCGGAGCCGCGCTGAAAGCGCCGGAGCCACCGAGCGGTGCAGCACCGTTGACGGGGAAGGATGCTTGCGGCGCAGTCCCCATAGAGGCGACCGGCGCCGAGCCGTTCACGGGCGGAAATGCGGAATCGGGTGCAGCGGCCTGGTTCGGCAACGGAGCCGGGAACCCCTGGGCGTAGGCGCCAGCGGCACCCATGGTGACCATGACGGCAGTGATCGGAACCATCAAACGACGGATCATCAAGATAGTCTCTCCGGCAGGAGCTTACGGGGCTCGGCGTCTTCCCAATTGAAGCGCAACCAGCGTGTTCGCGATTTTACGATTCCCGCCAACGCTTAACAACCCGTCGAATAGGGCAAGAGCGCGGCGTGCCGACGCATCGATTCGGCAATATTTACCCCCGAAACGGCTGCTTTCGGTTAAGAACGGCGGCAAATCGGACTTTTGATCAATGCCCTCCCACGATTTTCGCGGCCCCCGCCTGTTCGTCGAGCCCACCCTGGCCCAGGATGCCAAGGTTCTGCTCGACCGCGACCAGAGCAACTACCTCGGCAATGTGCTGCGGCTTGCCGCCGGGGCCGAGGTTTTGGCCTTCAACGGCCGCGACGGCGAATGGCAGGCCGCGATCGAAGGCCGCAAGCGGCCCGACAACCTTGTCATCCTCCAGCAAGTCCGCCCCCAGGATCGGCTGCCCGACCTCGCTTACGTGTTCGCTCCGCTCAAGCATGCCCGGCTCGATTACACGGTCCAGAAGGCCGTGGAGATGGGCGCCGCCATCCTGCAACCAGTCCAGACCCGGTTCACCCAGGCCTCCCGCGTCAACACCGAGCGCATGCGCGCCAATGTCATCGAGGCCGCCGAACAATGCGGGATCCTGAGCCTCGCCACCGTGGCCGAACCCGCGCCGCTCGAGCGCTACCTCAGCCAGCGCCCCGCCGATCGCCTGCTGGTGTTCTGCGACGAGGCGGCCGAGGTCGAGGATCCCATCCAGAGCCTGCGACAAGCACGCGCGTCCGGGCACGGTATCGACGTCCTGATCGGCCCCGAGGGCGGCTTCGCCGAAGAGGAGCGGGCCTTGCTGCTGCGCCAGCCCAGGATCCTGCGGCTGGCGCTGGGCCCACGGATCCTGCGGGCTGACACGGCCGCAGTGGCGGCGCTGGCGCTGGTGCAGGCCGTGCTGGGCGATTGGGGCGGCACACGCGACTAGGTCGCGATATCCCGGCTAGAGCCTTTCCCGTTCCGATGGGATCGGAACGGGGCTCTAGATTCTTGTTTTGACGCGTTTTCTTGACGCGAACCGGTACCCACTTCGCTCGAAAACGCTCTAGCTGTGCTCCCGCACAGATCGATGCAGAGTCTCGGACGGCAGTTCGCCGAACGCCGCCCTGTAACTCGCCGCGAACTCGCTCAAATGCCAGAAGCCATGGGCAATGGCGCAGGCCTTCACGCTGCGCCGTCCCGGGCCGGTGCGCAGCTGCCGACGCACCGACCAGAGACGCAGGACCCGGCTATAGCGATGCGGGCTCATGCCGCAGATGGCCTGCGTCGCACTCTGGAGGGTCCGGACCGACACGCCCACCCGCTCGGCCATTTCGGTCGTCTTGAGCCAGATCGTCAGATCGTGCCGGATCAATCTTTCCATGTCGGCGACGATCCGCAGATAGCTCTCCGTCGTGGCGTGCACAGACCTGCTGTCCACGCTGGCCTGGATGGCGCCGTCGATCGCGCTGAGCAGGGATTGTTCGACAGCCGCTTGCGATGTCGGCTCGTTCAGAAAGTCCGGATCATTGGCGGCGGTTTCAAGCATTGTGGAGATCAGGCACTGCAAGGAGGCGAGGACGTCCGATGCCGGGCTCAGCAAATGATAGCCATCCAGTCGAGACCAGAGCTCGCACGCAGGCGGTGTGAAGTAGACGACACCGATCAGACGGCCGACCGGCTCATAGACCAGGCAATCGGAGCCGCCCTTCAGAATGACGATCGAACTGCCGATTGACTGCCCATTGATGCGGGTCGAGGTCACTTGATCCATCGGCACCACCACGGCGGCAGCATGCGCCAGCTGATAACCGCGAATGATCCGCGGGAAGGTCCTCACCAGCGAGAGGCTCAAGGTCGGCAGGCTGAGCCGCGCGCGCATGATCGCAGTCGTCCCGGCAGACAACGGCATGCTGGACGCACCGGCATATCTCTCACTGTCGCCGAAATGATCGATGTCATACGATTGGAGCTCGAGCGCCGATGATGGCTTGAGATCCTGGAACGACAACAGGCGCTCCGCAGCGCCTTTTTGGACTCCATCGCGAGCAATGTTGAGATGGCTTTGATCCATGTCCTGCCGCTTACTTCGCCTTCTTCGCCGCCACGACGACCTTGGCGGCACTCAGATCATCCGGTCCGTTGATGCCGGCGCGCTTGAGATCGCGGAGCAGCTTCGTCAGCAGCAGCATGTTGGTCTTCTGTAGCTCGTGGTTATTGCCAAACTTGAATGCGTTCTGCTCGGTCACGATCAGCCCGGCCTCGGTCTCAGCGAGAATCTTCCGCCTCTTCAATCCCGCCACGCGACGGCGAACCGTCTCCAGCGGCAGACTGAGGAAGCGAGAGAGTGCCGCTCGTGACACGCCCTGCTTTATCGTATCCGGCTCGACCGCGTGAATGCTGGAAAACCTCTCGTCCAGCAACGGATCGTTCATCACATGGATGACGTTCGCATTGAGAATCGCGTGAACGATCAGAAGGTCCATCGGATCGAATTCATCGTAGTTCCGGAACATCTCGCTGATCGAAAACAGCATATAGGCCAGCGTGTGTCGCGAGACCGTCCGGATGATATCAGAAGCATTGCGCATGAATCGGAAACCAATATCCATCTTGTAAACGAAGGCAGCAGCAAGCGTATCATCCTGCATACCCAAATTGAGTATGTGACAACGGCCAAGTGTCCTCAACCTCTCATTGTGATGTCAGGGCGGGGTTGCAGGCGCGGCGCGGCGCGAATGCAGGACAATTTGGCGGCTGACGATGAGGCGGACCTTCGGCATGTCGGCCAGATCGACGGCCGCCGAAACTTTCATGCAGATCCGCCGTATCTGATTGTTTCGGCGATGCCGGCTCCAATCAGCCGGCGGTCGCGCAGGACGACATGGCCATGGACGACAATGAATCGGACAGGCTGCGACGCGAGGAATTGTGGCTGATCAGATCATTCCTCAGCATAACGGACCCAAGCAAAAGGCAGAGAGTTCTGAAACTGGCAGAGCAGCTCGCGGATGACGCTGCATCTGAACCAGCGGGACTTGCCTTCGCCTCGACCGAGGCATCATCAGCGGAAACGCCCAGAGACGTCCCAGGACGAACTGAGTGAGAGCGAAGCCACTCTGTCGCTGCCGGCAGCGCTCGAGCTTCGCTGGAAACGTAAGTATTATATTACCTATCATTAGCCATTGCCCGGGCTGACGATGCAGTCGGCGTCAGATCCAGGCCCGATGGTCCGGACGGCTCCAAAGTCGTTAAGCGATTGATCCTTTGGAGGTCGAAACCGTTTTCCGGCCATGCTAAGGGCTGCGCCAATTCCTGTGCCTGCCTGTTGGCACCCCTTTGGCCTCCCCTTGCCTGCCCGGTTCCGCCGGGACGATGGATCCCTGTTATGACCGCGACTGCCACCTCAAATGCTGCCGGCTCCGCCGCCTGGGCGGATACGCTGCTGTTGTCGTTTGCGCAGGCCGGCTACGTCAGGGCCGAGCCCGCCATCCTGCAACCGGCCGAGCCGTTCCTCGACCTGTCCGGCGAGGACATCCGCAAAAGCCTCTATCTGACGACGGACCTGTCCGGCGCAGAGCTCTGCCTGCGCCCCGACCTGACGATCCCGGTGGCGCGCGACTATCTCGCCTCCAGCCGCGCCGGCCAGCCGGCAGGGTTCAGCTATCTGGGTCCCGTGTTCCGTTACCGCAGCGGACAGGCCAGTGAGTTCCTCCAGGCCGGGCTCGAATCGTTCGGCCGCCAGGATCGGGCTGCCGCGGATGCCGAGACGCTGGCGCTGGCGCTGGAGGCGACCGCCGCTTTCGGCGTGCGCGACGTCGAGATCCGCACCGGCGACGTGGCGCTGTTCAACGCATTGCTCGACGCGCTCGACCTTTATCCGGTCTGGCGCCGCCGCCTGGTCAAGGACTTCCATCGCAAGATCAGCCTGGAGCAGGATCTGGAAGGGCTGGCCCGCACGACCGCAACCACGCGCAGCGAATATGAGGGCGTGCTGGCCGCGCTCGCGGGCTCCGATCGCAAGGCGGCGCTGGCCTTCGTCACCGATCTGATGTCGATCGCCGGCACCACCAATGTCGGTGGCCGCACCACGGCCGAGATTGCCGACCGCTTCCTCGAGCAGTCGACGCTGAAGGGCGGCGCGCTGCCGCGCGAGGCGGTCAACGTGCTGAAGCGCTTCCTGTCGATCTCAGGCAATCCGGACGATGCAATTGCCGAGCTGCGCGCGCTGACCGCTGACGCGAAGCTCGACCTTGCCGGCGCAATCGACCAGTTCGAGAGCCGGATCGGCTTCATGGCGGCGCGCGGCATCGACGTGAAGACCACGCGCTTCTCGACTGCGTTCGGGCGCGGCCTCGATTACTACACCGGCTTCGAATTCGAGCTACACCACAGGGGCAACGGCGCCGAGCCGCTGGTTGCCGGGGGCCGCTATGATGGACTGATGACCCAGCTCGGATCGCCGGCGCCGATCCCGGCCGTCGGCTTCTCGGTCTGGGTGGACGCGCTGACCAGGATCGGCCGCAAGGTGGGAGCTTAAGTCATGAGCGCGCCATTCGTTCTGGCCGTTCCCTCCAAGGGTCGCCTCCAGGAAAACACCGAGGCCTTCTTCGCCCGTGCCGGGCTGAAACTGTCGAAGGCCGGCGGCGCCCGCGATTATCGCGGCACGCTTGCAGGCCTCGACAATGTCGAGGTCGCCTATCTCTCGGCAAGCGAGATCGCATCGCAACTCGCCCGCGGCTTCGCGCATCTTGGCGTCACCGGCGAAGACCTGGTGCGCGAGAATATCGCCGACGCCGACAAGCACGTGTCGCTGATCGACGGGCTCGGCTTCGGCTATGCCGACGTCGTGGTCGCGGTGCCGCAGGCCTGGATCGACGTCCGCACCATGGCGGATCTCGACGACGTCACCACCGGCTTCCGCGAGCAGCATCACATGCGGATGCGGGTCGCGACCAAGTTCGTCAACCTCACCCGCGCCTACTTCCAGAGTCACGGCATCACCGATTACCGCATCGTCGAGAGCGCAGGCGCAACTGAGGGCGCGCCGGCGGCCGGCAGCGCCGAGCTGATCGTCGACATCACCACGACAGGTGCGACGCTCGCCGCCAATGGCTTGCGGGTGCTCGACGACGGCGTGATCCTGCGCAGCCAGGCCAATCTGGTCGCCTCAAAGGAGGCCGACTGGTCGCCGCAGGCCCGCGAGACCGCCCGCGTCATCCTCGACCACATCGCCGCCCGGGCCCGGGCCAACAAGTACCGCGAGGTCCGGACCCGCTTCCGGCAATGCGATGCCGCCCTGCTCGCTGAGGCCCACAGCCGTTTCGGCGTCGAGGCTCCGTTCGGCGGGCCGACCTCGTCGGGCATGCTCACGCTGCACTGCCCGCCCGGACAGCTCTATGCGCTTGCGAGCTTCCTGCGCGAACATGGCGCCGAGACCGTCTCGGTGGTCTCGCTCGACTACGTGTTCGACCGGGAGAACCCGCTGTTTGCCAAGCTCGAGGCGTTCCTGCGGCAGTGAGCCTCAGGTCCGTTCAGCGTAGCGACAGCAAACAGCAGCTACCATATGCTGTTGAGATGATTTCGACGCCTCTGGAACCTTGATCGATGACGCTGGGCTCTGACGTTTCCGCCCTGACCACCACCGCAGCGAGTGCCGCCGCGAAGGGGCTGTCGATTGTCGTCCCCGTCTATAACGAGGCGGCGGGCCTCGCCGTCCTGCACCAGCGCATCTGCGATATCGCCAAGACCTTGCGGCAACGCTACCGCCTTGCCTGCGAGGTCGTTTATGTCGACGACGGCAGCGCGGATGCGACCCTGTCGGTCGCGCGCTCGCTGCCGGCAGACGCGATCGACGTCCAGGTGGTGTCGCTCTCGCGCAATTTCGGCAAGGAGGCTGCGCTCATGGCCGGCCTCGACCACGCCCGCCTCGGCGCGGTCATGTTCATGGACGGCGACGGCCAACACCCGCCTGATCTCGTCGAGCAGCTGGTGCGGCACTGGATCGAGGACGGCTATGACGTCGTCTATACCGCCAAGGCCCATCGCGACAACGAGCCCTTCCTGCGCCGCGTTGCCGTGCACGGCTTCTACGCGCTGATCAACTGGGGCGCACGCCAGAAGATCCCGGAGGATGCCGGTGACTTCCGCCTGCTGTCGCCCCGCGCGGTCACGGCGCTGAGGCAACTGCCGGAGCGCAACCGCTTCTTCAAGGGGCTCGCGAGCTGGATAGGCTTCCGTCAGATCCGCGTAGACTACGAGCCCGCGCCGCGCGTCCACGGCGTGACGACCTTCAGCGCCGCGCGCCTGCTGGGTCTGTCGATCGAAGGCGTGACCTCGTTCTCGGTCGCACCGCTGCGCTTCGCCAGCCTGCTCGGCGTCATCCTCGCCGGCGTCGCCTTCCTGTTCGGCCTCTCGATCCTCTGGGAGGTCTTCACGACCGGCAAACAGGTGCCGGGCTATCCATCGCTCGTGGTCGGCCTGATGACGATCGGCGGCGTGCAGCTCATCATGATCGGCATCGTCGGCGAATATATCGGCAAGATCCTCTCGGAGCTGAAGGCGCGTCCGATCTACTTCGTCGCCGAACATAGCGAAAAGCATTTTGAAGCCGACAAGGCCGGCGACGCAGCCAACAGGACCGCAGCCGAATGAGCCCGGCGGCAGTGCCGCAGCCGATCTGGCTTTGCGCCGACGATTACGGCATCAGCCCGGGTGTCAACCGTGCCATCCGCGACCTGATCGAGCGTGGCCGCCTCAACGCGACCTCGGTGATGATGGTGGGCCCCGCGATCGAGCATGGCGAGATCGATACGCTCCAGGCCGCCGCGAAGACGAGCCCGCGCTGCGCGATCGGATTGCACGTGACGCTGTCGGCGCCGTTCCGCCCCCTCACCATGCATTTCCGGCCGCTCGACGGCGACATGTTCATGGCCTTTCCAAAATTGCTGCGCGCCGGACTTCTGCGGCGGCTCGACCGCGAATTCTTCCGCAACGAGGTGCGAGCGCAGCTGGCCGCCTTCGCGGAAGCCTTCGGCCGCGCGCCCGATTTCGTCGATGGCCATCAGCACGTGCAGCTGTTTCCGCAGGTGCGCGACGGCTTCGTCGATGCCGTCAGCGAGGCAGCGCCCAACGCGTGGGTGCGCCAGGGCGGACGCGACCTGCCGCTGGCGCGGCGGCTGGCTTCACCAAAGGCAATGGTGCTCGATATCCTCAGCGCACAATTCCGTCGCCGCGCGGTGCGTGCCGGTCTTGCGTTCAATCCCGCCTTTGCCGGCGCCTATGATTTCACGCGCGCGGCCGATTTCGGCGATCTGATGCGGCAGTTCCTGGAAGGTCTCCCCAAGGGTGGCCTCGTGATGTGCCATCCCGGCTTCGTCGACGAGGTCCTCACCGGCCTCGACCCGATGACGGATGTCAGAGAACGCGAGCATGCCTATCTCGCCAGCGACGCCTTCGCGCAGCTTCTGGCGGCCAGCCACATGACACTGGGATGAAACCGGCGAAAGCCGGGTCGCGAGGCAGTCGGTCGCATACCGAAATTTAATCCGGCCGCCACTGTTGGGGCCACAATGGAACCCTACATGCCGCTTGCGCTTGTTTCGCGCGAGGGAGACAGACCATGACGCCGCAGGAACGCCAACTCGTCGACGAGCTTTTCGACCGGCTTTCGAAACTGGAAAATGCACCGCGCGATCCCGACGCGATCGCCGCGATTTCGGACGGCTTACGCAAGGCACCGGGCGCAGTCTATGCGCTGGTGCAGACCACACTGCTGCAGGACGAAGCGCTGAAGCGCGCGCATAACCGGATCCAGGAGCTGGAAGCGGCCCATGCGCCGGAGCAGCCGCAGTCCGGCGGCTTCCTCGACACCATGCGCGACACGCTGTTCGGCTCGAGCCCGTCGCGCGGCTCGGTTCCGAACGTGCCGCCGCGTGACTCCCGGCCGGTCTGGAACAGCGGCCAGGCGATGCAGCAGGCCCAGCCGGGCTACGGCCAGCCGCCTTATGGTCAGGCTTACGGACAGGGTCAGGGTTATGGCCAAGGCTACGGCGCACCGCCGGCCGGCGGTGGCGGCGGCTCGTTCCTGGGCACGGCAGCGGCGGCCGCGGCCGGTGTGGTCGGCGGATCGCTGCTGCTCTCCAGCATCCGCGGCATGATGGGTGGCGGATCGCATCAGGCCTTTGGCGACTCCAATGCGCTCGGCGACCGCAGCCCGTGGGCTGGCGACCAGTCCGGCGGCTCGCTCGCCCGCGATGCCGGCCTCGACGACATCGGGTCGAACCGGGATTCCCGTCAAGGCTTCACCGACCAGGCGTCGAACGACGACCAGAACAACAACGATCAGAACTACGGTGACGATCACGACGATAATATCGACCTCGCCGACGATAGTGACTTCGGCGGCAACGACGACGGCGGCAGCGACTACGCCTGAGCAAGTCCGATCCGCAAAGAAAAACGGCCGCCAGATCAGCGGCCGTTTTGTCTCTAGCGGCGGTCAGCCGCCCCAGTACGGATAGGGATTGCTGTTGTATTCGACCGGCGCCGAGTACGGGACCGGGCGAGGAACATAGGCAAAGCCCTCAGCCGCGCGCGGCGTGAGCCGGGGGGCGAAGGCCTGGCCGGCATGGGCGACATGGCGCCGATGATGCACGGTCCCCGCACTAGCCGAGGCGGTCAGGGCGACGAGAACACCCAAAGCCAAGATCGTACGCATCGCATTGCTCCAAGATGAGTAGCTATGCGTATGACATAGGACCAGGGCTTTACCGCCCCAATCCGCCGCTCCGTCACGACTGCTCACTTCTGCGGCATCATTGATGCCGCAGGCCCTCACATCACAACGACCTTGGTTCCGACATTGACGCGGCCATAGAGGTCGATGACGTCCTCATTGCGCATGCGGATGCAACCGGAGGAGACGTTGGTGCCGATGGTCCAGGGCTCGTTGGAGCCGTGGATGCGGTAGAGCGTGGAGCCCAGATACATCGCACGCGCGCCGAGCGGGTTTTCCGGGCCGCCCTCCATGTGCCGCGGCAGATCGGGGCGGCGGGCGATCATTTCCGCCGGCGGGGTCCAATCCGGCCATTCGCGCTTGGCCGTGATCGACTTCACGCCGCTCCAGGTGAAGCCCTCGCGTCCGACGCCGATGCCGTAGCGCATCGCCCGGCCGTTGCCCTCGACGAGATAGAGAAACTTGTTGTTGGAATCGACCACGATCGTGCCGGCACTTTCCTTGCCGCTATAGTCAACAAGCTGTTTCTCGAATTTCGGGTCGAACGGACGCTGCCGCGGATCGACCGCCTCCTGCTGGAGAGCTGCGCCTTGCTGATATCCGCCCTGCATCTGCGGCTCGCCCATCGGCGGCAGGCGGCGTGGATCGTTGTAGCCGGGCTGCTGCTGATAGATCGACTGCTGCGGCGCATAGGCCGGACCGCGGCCGGGCCCATCGCCGAACAGGAACTCGATGAAGCCGCCGCCCATATTGGCATTGGAGGCGACGCGCACCGGCGCCGGGGTGCCACGCGGCTGATAGAGCACCGCGGGCGGATCGTTCGGCACCGTATTGTCGAAGGCGCTGGCGCGATCGGCGCCGGCAATGAAGGCGCAAGCGCTGCCGAGCAGCGCGACAGACATTTTCTTGAACATCGACGTACTCTGTACTGTTTCGTCTAGTTGCATTCGCCGCCGAACGCGTTGGCTGTTCGCGTCCTCGACGTGGTCAATAAAGAGCAAACTCCGTTTCGTTTGGTAAACGTATCGGGCGTTTCGATTCACCACGTCGCGATCGGCGCGGCAATTTGGCGATCAGCGTTTATTTTCGATGAAGGGCGAAGCCTCATGGTTAATCGCCCGTTTGCATGCCGTCGCGCGCGGCCGCGCAACAGTTCCAGCCGTGAACCTCGTGTTAAATTGCTTCTGCCTACAAAGACGCGTGAGTGAGGTGGGGGGAGTTCCTGATGGCTATTCACCGCAAACGTTTTCGTGTCGAGGACATCGCCGGTGGCGAGATGCCGATTCTTGACGTAACTGAAGAGGCAGGCCCGATGCATAGCGAGATTATGGCGGAGCTGCGCGCGATCCGCGCACAGATGGCAAAGGGCGCGGCGCCCTTGACCGGCAGCGCAGCCCTGGCGGCGATCGACGCCTCCACGACCCAGGAGCTTTCCGACGCACGCACGATGCTCGAGACCTATCGGGCCCAGATCGAGCAGTGCGAGAAGCTGAAGGTCGAGCTCGACCTCATCCATGACGCCATCGACCGCACCAAGCGCGAGATCGCGACCCTGCACGGCAAGAGCTTCGACGGCGGCGAGATGGCCAAGGTCAATGGCGAGCTCGGCGCGGTGGTCGGCGGTACCGAACAGGCGACCCAGCAGATCCTCGAAGCCGCCGAGTCGATCGACCAGGCGGCCTCCGCGCTCGGCAAGGTCGACTCGGTCGACCAGCAGAAGCGCCTCGCCGACGACATCCAGGAGCGCGTCATCTCGATCTTCGAGGCCTGCAACTTCCAGGACCTGACCGGCCAGCGCATCAGCAAGGTCATGACCACGATGAAGTTCATCGAGCAGCACATCAATGCGATGATGGACATCTGGGGTGGCGTCGACGCGATCAAGTCCCACGTGCCGGCGCAGGTCGACACCCGCAGCGAGGACGACAAGCTGCTCAACGGCCCGAAGCTCGCCGGCGACGTCGGCCACGCCTCGCAGGACGACATCGACGCGCTGTTCGACTAAGCGAGCGCGACACAGAGACAAACAAAACGCCGGCACGAGCCGGCGTTTTTTATTGTCTTCGCGGTTAGGCCGAAAGCCGGATCACGCCCTTGGCGCGCAGCGGACGTAGACCATGTTGCCGTAGCGGGTAGCCGCGTCCTTGTCGACGAAGCGGGTGATCATGACGCGGCCGTCGAAGGAGACGATCTCGCGGTCCTGCTCGCCCGGCGTCGGGCCTGAGGGGCCGATATAATTCTTGCCGCCCGGCGAGCCCTTCAGCCGCAGTTCCTGCGGCGTCGCTTGGTCGGCGAGATGCATGACCACGCCGCCGGACGTTCCGGCGCCGATCACGTAAGGATTCTTGCACTGGGCCCGTGCGGCCGCCTCGGTGCGGGCGCGGTCAGCCGGGTTCTGGAACGAGGCGAGGCCCCAGCGGCCGACGATCTCGTCGGCGCGGATCGAGGCCGGCATTTCCGGCGCGACGCCGGGCTCGGTCTCGGCCGCCGGCTGGGACGAGGAGAAGGACGGCAGGCTCATGCCGCCGCCGCAGGCGCCGAGCAGCAGCGCAAGGCAAGAGGCGGCCGCCAGATTGGCAAACGTGCGCGCGTGAGCTGAACTGATCATGGCATTCCCCCGAACAAGACCACGGCCGCAACCCTCCCGCAGCCAAGCGTAAAACCGCCGCCAGAGCAATGACGTCCTAATATACGCCCGCGCCGGAATCGAGTTTCCGTAGACACCATCCTATATCCGCCTCACCAATCGCTTAACCACCTTTGCTTGACAGGATCGCAGCCAAGCCATATTTCCGGACGCACTATTAGCACTCGGAAAGACCGATTGCTAAGCGCACCGTTTGATCCTCGGGCAGAGGGTGGACGGGAGCGCCGCCCTCACCCACTTCCGCTGCTTTCAGAAAACCCAGCCTCCAAAGGGAAACGTCATGGCTAAGTCCAAATTTCGTCCGCTGCATGACCGTGTCGTGGTCAAACGTATCGATGCCGAGGAAAAGACCAAGGGCGGCATCATCATCCCCGACACCGCCAAGGAAAAGCCGTCCCAGGGCGAAGTCGTCGCCGTCGGCCCCGGCGGCCGCGACGAGGCTGGCAAGCTGATCCCGATCGACCTCAAGGTCGGCGACCGCGTGCTGTTCGGCAAGTGGTCGGGCACCGAGGTCAAGATTGACAACGAAGATCTCCTGATCATGAAGGAGTCGGACATCATGGGCGTGATGGCCTAAGGCCAGACGCCTGAACGGCCGCTGAATGCCATGCCCGGATCATCAGGTCCGGGCATCCATCATTCCCGCCGCACAGCATTAAACTAGACACATCACGATATAACAGGGATTGCAGACCATGGCTGCCAAAGACGTCAAGTTTTCCGGAGACGCGCGCGATCGCATGCTGCGCGGCGTCGACATTCTCGCCAACGCCGTCAAGGTGACGCTCGGCCCGAAGGGCCGCAACGTCGTCATCGAGAAGTCGTTCGGCGCACCCCGCATCACCAAGGACGGCGTCACCGTCGCCAAGGAGATCGAGCTCGAGGACAAGTTCGAGAACATGGGCGCCCAGATGCTGCGTGAGGTCGCCTCCAAGACCAACGACCTCGCCGGCGACGGCACCACCACCGCGACCGTGCTGGCCCAGGCCATCGTGCGCGAAGGCGCCAAGGCGGTTGCCGCCGGCATGAACCCGATGGACCTCAAGCGCGGCATCGATACCGCGGTTGCCGCCGTGGTCAAGGACATCGAGAAGCGCGCCAAGCCGGTTGCTGCCTCCTCCGAGGTCGCCCAGGTCGGCACCATCTCGGCCAACGGCGACGCCGCCATCGGCAAGATGATCGCCCAGGCGATGCAGAAGGTCGGCAACGAGGGTGTCATCACCGTCGAGGAAAACAAGTCGCTCGACACCGAAGTCGATATCGTCGAGGGCATGAAGTTCGACCGCGGCTATCTGTCGCCATACTTCGTCACCAACCCCGAGAAGATGACCGCCGAGCTCGAGGACGCCTACATCCTCCTGCACGAGAAGAAGCTCTCCGGCCTGCAGGCCATGCTGCCGGTGCTGGAAGCCGTGGTGCAGTCGGGCAAGCCGCTCGTCATCATCGCCGAGGACGTCGAGGGCGAGGCGCTGGCGACCCTGGTCGTCAACCGTCTGCGTGGCGGCCTCAAGGTCGCCGCCGTCAAGGCGCCGGGCTTCGGCGATCGCCGCAAGGCCATGCTGGAAGACCTCGCGATCCTGACCGGCGGTCAGCTGATCTCGGAAGATCTCGGCATGAAGCTGGAGAACGTCACGGTGAAGATGCTGGGTCGTGCCGGTAAGGTCGTGATCGACAAGGAGAACACCACGATCGTCAAGGGCGCCGGCAAGAAGCCGGAGATCGAGGCCCGCGTCGGCCAGATCAAGGCCCAGATCGAGGAGACCACCTCGGACTACGACCGTGAGAAGCTCCAGGAGCGTCTCGCCAAGCTCGCGGGCGGCGTCGCGGTGATCCGCGTCGGCGGCGCGACCGAGATCGAGGTCAAGGAGAAGAAGGACCGCGTCGAGGACGCGCTCAACGCCACCCGCGCCGCGGTGCAGGAAGGCATCGTCCCCGGCGGCGGCGTGACGCTGCTGCGCGCCAAGAAGGCGGTCGGCCGTCTCACCAACGCCAATGCCGACGTGCAGGCCGGCATCAACATCGTGCTGAAGGCGCTGGAAGCTCCGATCCGCCAGATCTCGGAGAATGCCGGCGTGGAGGGCTCGATCGTTGTCGGCAAGATCCTCGAGAACAAGTCCGAGACCTTCGGCTTCGACGCCCAGACCGAGGACTATGTCGACATGATCGAGAAGGGCATCATCGATCCCGCCAAGGTGGTGCGCACCGCGCTGCAGGACGCCTCCTCCGTGGCCGGCCTGCTGGTGACCACCGAGGCCATGGTCGCCGAAGCGCCGAAGAAGGACGCCCCGCCCGCACCGGGCGGCGGCGGCATGGGCGGCTTCTAAGCCCATCCTCACCTGACAGTGTTGCGAAGGCCGCCTCCGGGCGGCCTTCTTTTTTGCCGACACTGGCCTGCGCTTCAACCGGCGGCCAAAACCCACTACGGTGGCGCCCGATTCTAGTCGTTCGAGGATTTCGTCGATGCGCGCGCTTCTGGTTTGTTCGACCGCCCTTTTGGCCGCTCTGCTTGCCGTTTCGCCCGAGGTCGCCTCTGCCCAGATGAAGCTGTCGCCGAAGGCCGCGGCGCCAGGCGGCATGGAAACGCGCTATTTCACCTCGATCGACGGCCTGATGGACGGCAATGCCGACGTGATCCTGAAGGAGACGCGGCAGGGCAAGACGGTCACCGCGGCGGTGCTCGACGTCTGCTACCCCGTCGCCAAGAACTCCGACCGCAAGGACCGCTTCGTCGTCAATCTCCAGATCGCGGGCCAGACGCTGAGCGGAACGACCTCGAGCCTCGGCGCGAAGGCGCCGGTCACCGTCAAGCTCACGCGCAAGCCAACGGGCGACACCTTCGAGTTCCGCGGCCAGATCGGCATCGGCCAGACCGTGACCGAGGTGACCTCGCCCGACAATGCCGATCTCAGCGAGAAGGAATTTCTGGACAACCAGACCACCGATGACGGCATCACGCCCCAGCCGAAGGATTTTACCGAAGTCTCGCCCGAAGCAATCGCGGTCAAGGTCAAGCTGGATAACGCGACCGAGTTCCTGAAGAGCCTCAAGGGCCAGGACGTCGAGGTGACGCTGGCAAGTCTCTCCGTCGGCTGCGACGCGCTGCGCGCCGGCGAGCAGACCATCAACATGTCGGTCGATCCGGAACGCTCGGCCGCGCTGCTCGCCAAATTCAAGGCGATGCCGGGTGTCACGGCCGTCGGCTGGACCGCCGGGCTCGCCGAGATGGACCGCACCATCCGCATCCCCGCCGCCGACTGGCGCGACGGCGACAAGATCAACCGCGACAAGCTCGCCACCGCAATTGCTGGCGTGCTGAGCAAGACGCTCGCGGCCAAGCCGGCCTCACAGAGCTTCAGCCCCAGCACCGGCAAGCTCAAGCTCGTCTTCAAGCGGCCGAACCAGGATTTCCCGGCGCTCGATCTCACCGACACGATCGAGGTCTCGGGCCTCGTCTCCGCCGACAAGCCGGGGACGACCGACAGACTGATGGTCTGGATCGGCAGCCCCTCGACCACGACCGCCGATGAGAGCAGCGGCGCAAAGCTCAACGTGTCGGACGAGGCGACGGCCGACGAGGAAGGCGACCAGCCCGACGACAACGGCTCGATCGAGGCGCTCGCCAAGGAGCTGAAGGGCCAGCGCTGGGACGCCGACAAGTCGGTGTGGAAGTAGGCTTTCGTGCCCCGGACGCAGCGCCATAGCGCGTCGAAGACGCGCGTGAACGCGCTTTAGGCGACGCGAGCCGGGGCCCAGAAGCCTCAAAGCGAAATTGTGGATAGATTCTGGGTCCCGGCTCTGCGGCGCATCGCTTGCGCGCTGCGCCTTGTCCGGGACACGAGAGCAGTGCTTACCAGACGCTAATTCCCGTTGGCGCGAAAGCGCAGCGGCTTCGGGCCGGTCAGGGTGAGCACGTCGCCCTGACGCTTCCAGGTCTCGACGGCGGCGAGAGCGGCGACGAGATCGTCATCGGCCTGGGCCTTTGCCGGCGGACAGGAACGATCCTGAATGGCGCCGGGAACGAAAATCACGGTGTTGCCGGCCACCGAGAATTGTCCCTTGCCGCCCTTGCACCAGAGCTCGAGCACGACCTCGCCATTGTCACCGATCTCGATGTTCGGAATTCGTTTCGAGCCGGGCTGCGGCACGGCCTCCAGCGTCATCTCGGTGCCGAAGGGAAAGCCCTCTTCCGCGCGCGCAACGGCGGACATCACAAGCAACGCAACTGCCGCACACACCATCTGCTTCAACGATTCCATGAGACCTCTCGACCGACCCGCTTTGCGGCGTCTTTTATAAGACGGCAAAGCCTTTGAGAAGGTTCGCCGATTCAAGCCACAAAAATCCCCGCGGGACGAGCCCGCGGGGTTTTGCGTCGAAGCCGGGCGTCGCCTGCTACTTCAGGACGAGCTCCGTGAACGGATAGACATAGGCTTGCAACGTCACGAACACACCGACGAGGCAGGCCAGCACGATCGAATGCCAGAACACGAAGCGCAGGATCGTGCCTTCGTGGCCGTACCAATTGGTCGCGGTGGAGGCGACGACGATCGACTGCGCGTCGATCATCTTGCCCATCACGCCGCCGGACGAGTTCGCCGCCGCCATCAGGATCGGCGACAGGCCGAGCTGCTGGGAGGTGATCTTCTGGAGGTTGCCGAACAGGATGTTCGACGACGTATCCGATCCGGTCAGCGCCACGCCCAACCAGCCGAGCAGCGTGCCGAAGAAGGGATAGAACACGCCGGTTGCGGCAAAGGCGAGACCGAGCGTCGCATCGACGCCGGAGAGGCGCGTCAGCGTGCCGATCGCGAGCATCGCCGAGATCGTGATCAGCGAGATCGCGCAGAGCCGGATGGTGCGGCCATATTCAACCAGCAGCCTGCCGGGACCGACGCCCATCAGGAAGCCGGAGATGATCGCCGCAATCAGCATGCCCGTGCCGGTGAAGGACAGATAGGTAAAGCCGAACACCGCCGCTTCCTTGGTCGGCCCCGGCGCGACCGGCGGCATCTTGTTGATCATCTGATGCAGCTCGGGAACGGCGTAGTTCCAGGTGAAGATCCCGTTCGCCCAGGTCTTGAAGGCACCATTGCCCCAGATCAGCATCACGACGCAGACGATGATCCATGGCAACAACGCGCTGAAGAGCTCGCTTTGCGTCAGCGGCGTCTTATCGAGCGGCTTTGCCTTCGCCATCGTCGCCGCCGATTCATCATGTCCACGCAGCGCCGGCGACAGCCAGAGTTGCTTCGGCTGCCAAACCTTCAGGAACAGGATCAGCGCGCCCATCGAGATCAGCGACGCACCGATGTCGACGATCCAGGGATTGACGTAGTTCGAGATCACGAATTGCGGGACCGCGAACGATACGCCGGTAACGAGGATCGCCGGCCAGATGTCCTTCATGCCCTTCCAGCCCGCGAACGCCCACACCACCCAGAACGGCACGATCAGAGAGAACAGCGGCAATTGCCGTCCAACCATCGCGCCCAGGATGTAGGGATCGAGCCCGGTGACGGAGGCGAGGCCCTGGATCGGCGTGCCCAGTGCGCCGAAGGCGACAGGCGCAGTGTTGGCGATCAGCGACAGGCCGGAGGCCGCAAGCGGCGAGAAGCCGAGGCCGATCAGCACGGCGCCGGTGATCGCCACCGGCGTGCCGAAGCCCGAGGCGCCCTCGAAGAAAGCGCCGAACGAAAACGCGATCAGCAGCAATTGCAGCCGCCGGTCCTCGGTGACGCCGCCGACTGCGCGCTTCAACAGTTCGAACCGCCCGGTCGTCACCGTCACCTGGTAGAGGAAGATGACGTTGAGAACGATCCAGCCGATCGGGAAGAAGCCGGTCACGATGCCGAGGATGGAGGCGCGGATCGACATGTTCACCGGCATGGTGAAAACGAAAATCGTGATCAGGTTGGTCACGATCACGGCGACGATTGCTGCGATGTGAGCCTGAACGCGCCCGCTCGCGATCAGGACCAGAAGCGTGACGACAGGTATCGCCGCCGCGATCGTCGACAGCACGGGGCTGTGCAGCGGATCATAGATTTGATTCCACATGGTCTTCCTCCCCCACGCGTTTATGTGGCAGGCCGACCAGCGTGGGCGGCGGACCTGCTTGACGTTGGAAGCGATAACCCCCGAGTTGGATGCGAATTCCTCGCGAAAGCCGCGGGTTCCCGCCTGCTCACAAGCTCGCGAAAATTCGGAGGCCCCCACCCCACGCCGTTGTGCCCATGCTAGGGTTGCAAGCCGCGGCTAGCCAACGCAAATTGCAGAACTTGCGACTTTAGTCTAAGCGCACCCCATTTCTGCCATGGCCTCAGCCGCTTGGCCCCAGGGCCGCTGTGCATATCCGTCAGGAGATCCCCCTCTGTGAAGAACATCAGCGCCACGCTCGCGACCGTCTGGCGAATCGCCGGTCCCTATTTCCGATCAGAGGACAAATGGGCGGGCCGCGGCCTGCTCGGCGTCGTCGTCGCAATGGAGCTGGCGCTCGTCGCGATCAATGTGCTGCTCAATCAGTGGCAGAACCGGTTCTACAGCGCTCTTCAGGCCTACGATCTGAACGAGTTCGTCATGCAGGTCTGGATCTTCCTCGGCCTTGCCTTCACCTACGTCGCGCTGGCCGTTTACAAGCTTTACCTGAACCAGTGGCTGCAGATCCGCTGGCGGCGATGGATGACGCAACACTATCTCGGCGAATGGCTCGACGGCGCCACGCATTACCGCATGCAGCTGAAGGGCGACGCCGCCGATAACCCGGACCAGCGTGTCACCGAGGACGTCACGAACTTCGTCGAGCAAACGCTCGCCCTAGGTCTCGGCCTGCTGTCGTCCGTCGTGACGCTGGCGTCGTTCATCGTCATCCTCTGGGGTCTGTCGAACAGGGCGCCCCTGCACATCTACGGCACCGATATCGTCATCCCGGGTTTCCTGGTCTGGTGCGCGCTGGCCTACGCGCTCCTGGGTACGGCACTGACGCACTGGATCGGCGCGCCGCTCATCAATCTTTATTTCGAGAAGCAGCGCTACGAGGCCGACTTCCGTTTCAACCTGATCCGCGTGCGCGAAAATTCCGAGCAGATTGCGCTCTTGAAAGGAGAGAGCGCGGAGCGAGGTCATCTCCTTCAGCGCTTCGGCTCCGTCATTGCCAACTGGTATGCGATCATGAGCCGGACCAAGCGCCTCACCGCCTTCACGGCGAGCTATGGTCAGGCTGCGACGATCTTTCCCTATGTGGTGGTCGCGCCCGCCTACTTCGCCAAGAGCATCCAGCTCGGCGACATGATGCAGACCGGCTCGGCCTTCGGCCAGGTGCAGGATGCGCTGTCCTTCTTCGTTACGGCCTATCGAACGATCGCGGAGTGGCGTTCGATCGTCGCGCGTCTCGACGGCTTCGAGATGTCGGTCGATAGCGCGGCAAACCTGCCGGCGCATGAGGCCACGATCGAGCTCAGGGCGGCCGGCGGCAGCCGCAATATCGGCCTCGAGAAGCTCTGCGTGTATCTCCCCAACGGCACGCCGCTGGTCGCAGCCGACGGCTTCGCCATCCAGGCGCCGGAGCGCGTGCTCGTGACCGGGCCGTCGGGCTCCGGCAAGTCGACCCTGTTCCGCGCCATCGCCGGCATCTGGCCGTTCGGCACCGGCAGCATCGTCATCCCCGCCCAGGCGAAGCTGATGATGCTGCCGCAACGCCCCTATTTCCCGGTCGGCGCGCTGGGTGACGCCGTGATCTATCCCGCAGCGCCCGGCGCATTCCAGGCAGCCGAAATCCGCGACGCGGTGATATCAGTCGGCCTGCCCGACCTCGCCGATCGGCTCGGCGAGGTCGGCCACTGGAACCGGATGCTGTCGCTCGGCGAGCAGCAGCGCCTCGGGCTTGCCCGCGCGCTGCTGCACGCGCCTGACTATCTGTTCCTCGACGAGGCCACCGCCTCGCTCGACGAACCGTCCGAGGCGCGGCTGTACCGGCTGCTGGCGGAGAAGTTGCCGCAGGCCACCATCGTCTCGATCGGCCACCGCGCGACGCTCGACGCCTTCCACACCCGCAAGGTGTCGATGGTGAAGGACGGCGCGATCCACGTGCTGGGCAATGACGGGGCGCCGGCCGAGCCGGAGCCGAGCACGGCGCGCTGAAGAGGAGCTGTGAACCTTCGGTGCCGCCCGGGCTTGTCCCGCCTGCGAGGCCGAAGCCTCTTCGGCGAGGCGAAGGCCCGGGCATCCACTTTCTTCGCTCCGCGCGGCCAAGACGTGGATGGCCGGGACATAGGCGAGCGGAAGCGACGCCGTCCTTCAGACGGCTATGCCCGGCCATGACGACCTTGTGGAGCAGCCATCAGTTCAACAGCTAATTTGGCACCCAAAACAAAAGGGCGGCAGATTGCTCTGCCGCCCTTGTTAGTCGTCTCGGGACAAATCTTACTTCAGGTTGCTCATCGCCGTCAGGTCGAACGACAGCTTGGCGATACCCGCCGAGCCGCACCAGTTGGAGCCAGCGCCGCCCGGATTGATCGGGGTGACGTTGGTGGTGCCAGTGGCGTTGAAGGCGCTGGTGAAGGCGTTGCAATCACCCTTGTTCAGGTCGGTGCCGGAGTAACGCAGGTCCAGCGTGAACACCTTGTAGGTGAAGCCGACGCCGACATTCCAGGTGTTGTAGTCCTTGTAAGGGATGCCGTTGGCGAAGACGGTGCCCGGACCGGTGCCGTAGAAGGCATCCGAGGTGCCGAACCACTGACGGCCGAACTCACCCGACACATACATGCCGACGCCCGAAGCACCGAAGGTGGTGCTCGGCGCGGTCCACTTCGCGGTCAACGAAGCGTAGTTGCCCCAAGCGCCCGAATTCAGGAAGTTCGGCGAGTAGTACTCGTTCACGCCGACGGCCCAGTTGTCGTTGATGGTGTAATTCAGCTTGCCGTAGACTTCGAAGAAGCTGACGTCCTTCTTCATGACGTTGCCGTCGGCAAGGAAAATGGTCGTGGTGCTGACGGGGCAGACGCCGCCGCCGGGAATGCCGCCCGTGAGCGTGTTGTCGGCGCAGCTTCCGCCCGGATACAGGTAGCCCCAGACGCCGATGTCGAACGCGAAGGCGCCGAAGGTCGGGCGGATACCGCCGTAGACGTCGACTTCCGCCGCAGCCCGGTTGGCGAAGGAGATGCTCTCAGCCGACACGCCGGCGTACAGCTGGAAGTCCTTGTTGACGTTGTAGCGGGGCTCGAAATAGGCGGCGACCGACGGCTTGTGGTTCGACTGGGTCACGCCGCGGAAGATGTAGTCGCTCATGATCGCGCCGCCGAAGGCGACATCCCAGGGATCGAACGCGGGCGCCGGAGGAGCCTTCACAGCCTTCAAGGGCATGTCCGCCGCGAACGCCGAACCCGTCACCATTGCCAGCGCCGTTGCCAACAAAGTCACTTTCTTCATTTCGATCCCCATCACCAGTTCCACCCAGTCGGATTCCCGGAAGCCCCCCGGGGTGTGCGACCTATCTGCAAAATTGCGTTACAGCGGCAATTTGAAGGGAGGGGCGTAAAGCGAGAAGCAAAAAACAAGAGCATTTGCCGACTTTTTGGGCGTTCTGGCGATTCCACGAAAGGTTGTCAGCCGGTGTTGCTTCTCGATCACATTATTTTCACTGCAAAGTGCACAGAGCCGTCCGGGATACTACGGAGCCCGGCGGCACCGTGACGCGCGCGCTACGAATCAGCTGACTCAAAAAAGGGCAGCCCCCCGGCAACCGGAGCGGCGATGCAAAAAGGCCGCAGCGTCACCGCTGCGGCCTTCCTGTTCTCGATCATGGTCGCAGAGATGGACCGGCCTTTGGGCTGAGCTTGGCTCTAACCTTGGGCCACCCCCTTAGACCTAACCCTGCCCTTCGGCCGGCGTGGGTTCCGCAGAAGACGAAGGCATCGCCCAGCTCGTCTCGGCGGCAGGCTCGGGTGCCGGTGCTGCCACCGGAGCTGCCGGCTTCGGCGCGGGAGCTGCCTTCGCCTTCTTCGGTGCTACTGTCTTGGTGGCTGCCTTGGCCGCCTTCTTCGGCGATGCTTTCTTCACGGCCTTCTTGGCCGCAGCCTTCTTTGCCGTCTTCTTGGCAGCCTTCTTCGGCGCAGCCTTCTTGGCCGATTTCTTCGCAGCCTTCTTGGCCGCCTTCTTCTTCGTCGCCTTCTTCGCCGCTACAACCTTCTTGGCCTTCTTGGCCTTCTTGCTTTTCTTTTTGCTCGCTTTCGCCATCGTGGTCCTCCTGTTGCCGCCGAACAATGGTCGATCGGGCGCCTTCAGCCGTCACCTGGGACGAAAGCTCAGCTCGACGAATTCAATGCCGGCCGCGACCCGCCCGTAGCCCAATCGAGAAGCTCAATCGTGTGTACGACCGGAACTGACGTGCCACTGGCAATCTGCACCATGCAGCCGATATTGCCCGCGGCAATCATGTCCGGCTTGACGCTTGCGATGTTGGCGACCTTGCGATCGCGCAACCTGCCCGCAAGCTCGGGCTGGAGAATGTTGTAGGTCCCCGCCGAACCGCAACACAAATGGCTCTCAGGCACATCTTTCACCACGAATCCATTCTTGGAAAGCAATTCTTTCGGAAGGCCCGTGATTTTCTGCCCATGCTGCAGCGAACACGCAGAGTGATAGGCGACGACGATGTTGTCTTGTCGCGCAGCGGGTTCGAGTCCGAGGCCGGCGACGTATTCGGTGATGTCCTTCGCAAGCGCGGACACCTTCGCCGCATCGGCTGCGAACGCGCCGTCCTCGCGCAGCAGATAGCCGTAGTCCTTGATCACCGTGCCGCAGCCGGACGCCGTCACCAGGATGGCATCGAGCCCCTCGCCGGCGGCCTCCTTCTGCCACGCCGTGACGTTGGCGCGGGCCCGGCCCAGCGCGTCATCGTCGTGACCGAGGTGATGGGTGAGCGCGCCGCAGCATTGCTCGTCCCTGACCAGGACGACCTCGATGCCGTGGCGGGTCAGAAGGCTGATGGCGGCCTGGTTGATGCGCGGCGCCAGCACCTGCTGGGCGCAGCCCTGGAGCAGCGCGACCCGGCCGCGCTTCTTGCCAAGCGCTGTGAACACGCTGCCCGGAAGCGCGCCCCGGGCCGGCAACCGGCCCGGGGCCAGCGCCAGCATCGCCTTGAGGCGCTGGATCAGGCCGGGCGTGGCGGAGGGCCGCGGGGTCGGCAGGAAGACAGCAAGGGGCCGGGCCAGCTGAGCCAGCCGCATGCTGATGCGAAACCGCTTGGGGTCGGGCAGGACGAAGGCCAGCACCTGCCGCAACAGCCGCTCGGCAAGCGGTCGCTGATAACGCTGCTCGATCCTGACACGGGCCTGATCGACGAGGTGCATGTAGTTCACCCCGGAGGGGCAGGTCGTCATGCAGGACAGGCACGACAGGCAGCGGTCGACATGCTTGACCACCTCGGCCGTCGGCGCCCGGTCCTTTTCCAGCATCTCCTTGATCAGATAGATGCGGCCGCGCGGGCTATCGAGCTCGTCGCCGAGCAGGACATAGGTCGGGCAGGTCGCCGTGCAGAAGCCGCAATGAACACAAGCGCGCAGGATCTTGTCGGCTTCCGCGATGTCGGGGTCGGCGAGCTGTGCGAGTGAGAATTCGGTCTTCATTCAGCAAGCGCCCCGCGTCAGACGTCCCCGGTTCAGAATGGACTTCGGATCGAAACTGGCGCGGACCCGTTCGCTCAGGGCGGCGACACCCGGCGCTTGCGGATGGAACACGTCGACGCTGCGCCTGACGTCCTCGGCGGCCCGGATCAGCGTGGCATGCCCGCCGAGCGCATTGGTCCGCTGGCGCACGGCCGGGGCATGTGCGTCGGCCTTCGGCGGCAGCGCCGCCCAGATCAGCCCGCCGCCCCAGTCGTAGATGACGTCGCCCCCGGTCTCGCGCGCCAATTGCGTGCCGAGCGCCGCGCCCGACGCCGGCGGACAGACGATCCGCCACACCGGCCAGGCGCCAAGCGCGCCGGTGGCGGCGAACGGCAGCACGTCGCGGATAGTGGCCCATAGCGTGGATGACGCTGCATCCTCGATCAGGGTTGCGGTTCCGAACGGCGCCAGCAATTCGCGGAGCGAGCCGGCGCGATGGGCGGCGGAGGCCGTAATGCCCTCGAGCCGCAGCACCGTCAGCGCCTCGCCCTGGCCGGCGATATCGCCAAGCCCATCTGTCCTGGCGCGGACGGCCGATTTCGGCAGATGCGCGGCGGCGGAGACGTCGAAGGGCGAGCCGAGCGCCGCGGTCATCGCCTGGTTGGCGGCGGCATCGTCCAGCCCGCGCAGCAGCAGTGTCCGCTCGGCTTCGGGCTTCGGCATCACCTTCAGCGTCACTTCGGTCATCACCGACAGCGTGCCCCAGGACCCGGAAAGGAGCTTGCAGAGATCGTAGCCGGTGACGTTCTTCACCACCTTGCCGCCGGTCTTGAAGCTGTCGCCGAAGCCGGAGACGGCATGCGCCCCCAGGAGATGGTCGCGCGCCCCGCCCGCCTTGATCCGGCGCGGGCCGGCGAGGCCCGCGGCGATCATGCCGCCGATGGTGCCTGATACGGGCGTGCCAAGCAGCGGGGCGGTGTTCATCGGCTCGAAGGCGAATTGCTGGTTCTTGGCATCGATCAGCGACAGCACGTCGGCCAGCGGCGCGCCGGCCTGAAGCGTGACGATGAGCTCGTTGGGTTCGTAGGAGGTGACCGCATTCAGCGCGGAGACGTCGAGCACGGCATTGGTCGCCATCGCGTGCCCGATGCTGCGCTTGCTGCCATGGCCGATGATCTCGAGCGGCTGCTCATTGGCAATCGCCGCGCGCACCACCTCTTCGACGTCTTTGGCGTCTCTGACCTTGAGCGTATCCACGGGAAAAGGCGGTAGCGAAATTCGCCGCCGAAATCAAATGTGACGTGACGCCCCGCGTCCCTCGCCAACGCGTTCGGGACCCGCCACGGGCGACAATGACGCTTCGATCACGATCGAAGCGTTCACGACATCGACACTTCGATCACCGGCGAACCAACGCCGGCAAGCCGTCGCTACAAGTCTGCGTCGATCGCGATCGAAACCAAGCCATGGAGACAGACATGCGATCGACACAGAAGTGGCCGGTGCCGCACGGCCAGGAAGCGTTCAGCCGCAGGACGGTTATCCGGGCCTTTGGCGCCGTGCTGGCGATCTATCTCTCGCCGTGGGCGGCGGCGTCATCTCAGGCCCAGCAGCAAGGAGGAAGAACCATGAACCACTATGCCACGCAGAAATCGCTGAGTGACGCCGTTGACGGCGGCGGGCTGCTCGTCGTCGCGCAATGGGAGGCGAAGCCCGGCGAGGCCGACAAGGTCGCCGCAATCCTCGACCGCTTCCTGCCGGAGGCGCAGCGCGAGGACGGCGTCAAGCTGTTCCTAATCTCGCGGGCTACGGACAATCCGGCGCAGTTCCTGTTCTACGAACTGTTCCGCGACGAGGCGGCCTTCAAGGCACATCAGGAGAGCGCGCACTTCAAGACCTACATCGCAGGCCAAGCATTGCCGCTACTGGCGAAGCGCGAGCGGGCGCAGTACGGGCTGCTGTAGGAGCCTGCTTGCACGCCGCGGTTCAAACGGATCGCGGCGTGCACCGTCAGATGATCGCGCGCAGCGGCGATTTGCGCAGGATCAACGCCGAGACGGCCAAACTGCCGATCGCGGCGAGCATGGTCAGCAGCAGCGCCTTCGTGAGTGCGAACAGCGGCAGCGCGTGCAGGAGCAACGCGAAGCCGATCAGGATCGGCGGGTGGATCAGATAGACGCCGAAGGCGTTGTCCGAGAGCCATTTCGCGACCGGGCCCTGCGCGTCGAAATGGCGGCGGTAGACGGCCAGTATCACGAGGCCCATGCCGGCGCAGACCAGCGCCTCCCACAGGCACTTTCCGGCACTGACGAAGTTGAAGCCGCCTGCATAGAGCGCCGTGTCGCCGTGCAGGCCACCGCCGAACAGCACGAGCGCCGCGAACAGCGGCGCGGAGAGCGAGAGCGCGAACAGTCCCCACCGGATGCAGGAGCGTTCGGAAACCCCAAGCATCCAATTGCCGCGATATCCGAGGCCGCCGGCTGCGAACATGAGGATATATTGCGGGATGTCGCCGGGGTGAACGTTGAGCACGGAAGCATCGGCGTGGATTGCAATGCGGACGGCAAACGTGCTCGCCGCCATAGCCGCAATGAACAGGACGATTCCCCAGCCGCGCAGCGCGAGCTGCGGTTCGCGCCATCCGGTGCGGCGGATCAGGCCATACAGCAGCGAAATCAGCAACAGCACCGCGCAGAACCACATCGGCCCCGTCTCGGAGAGCCATTCGCCGTCTCTCAGATGGGTCAGCCATTGGTGGCTGAAGCCGCCTTTGCCCCAGGTCCGGGACAGAAAATACTGCGTCAGCGGGCCGATCACCAACATGTAGAGCAAGGTCGGCAGGCCGAGCCTGATCAGCCGATCACGCGCAAATCTCGAAAATCCTTTCCGATCGAAGGCACCGGCGGCGAAATAACCGGCGATGAAGAACAGCGCCGCCATGAAGAAGGCCTGGAGAAAACTCTGATAGATGCCGAAGAACAGAGCGGTGCCAAAGCCGGTCTCCTGCCGGTCGACATAGTACCAATTGCCGAACGGAGAGTAGGTGTCGGCCGCGTGCATGCTCAGCACGAGAATGATCATCGACCAGCGGATGTTGTCGATGAACAGCAGGCGCGACTTCGTCTGCGGCCTGGTCGGCGCTGCTTCCGTGGCACTGATCAGAACGTCCACCATGCCGCCACCATGCCGGATATCCGGCGGCCTAGAACCGCGGAATGTCCGGGAACGCCACCTTGCCCGCATGCACATGCATGCGGCCGAGCTCGGCGCAGCGGTGCAGGGTCGGAAACACTTTTCCGGGGTTGAGCAGGCCCTGCGAGTCGAAGGCGCATTTCAGCCGCTGCTGCTGGTTGAGGTCAATTTCGGTGAACATGTCGCCCATGAGATCGCGCTTCTCGATGCCGACACCATGCTCGCCGGTGAGCACGCCGCCGAACTCGACGCAGGCGCGCAGGATGTCGGCGCCGAAAGCTTCGGCGCGCTCGATCTCTCCGGGCTTGTTGGCATCGTAGAGGATCAGGGGATGCAGATTGCCGTCGCCGGCGTGGAACACGTTGGCGCAGCCGAGCTGGTATTTTTCCGAGAGCTCACGGATGCGCGCCAGCGCCTTCGGCAGCGCGCCGCGCGGGATGGTGCCGTCCATGCAGAGATAGTCGGGCGAAATGCGCCCCACCGCGGGGAACGCGGCCTTGCGCCCGGCCCAGAACAGATTGCGCTCGGCCTCCGAGGTCGAGATCTGGCAGGTGGTCGAGCCGCAGCCATTCGCGATGGTCTCGACGCGCGTGATCAGCTCGTCGACCTCGATCTTGGGGCCGTCGAGCTCGATGATGAGCAGCGCCTCGACATCGAGCGGATAGCCGGCATGAACGAAGGCTTCGGCGGCGTGGATCGCGGGCTTGTCCATCATCTCCATGCCGCCGGGAATGATGCCGGCGCCGATGATGCGCGCCACGCATTCGCCGGCGGCCTCGACCTGCGCAAAGCCGACCATCAGGGCGCGCGCCGTCTCCGGCTTCTGCAGGATGCGTACCGTGATCTCGGTGATGACGCCGAGCAGGCCCTCGGAGCCCGTGATGACTCCCATGAGATCGTAGCCGGAATTCTCCACCGACTTGCCGCCGATGCGCAGGATCTCGCCGCTCATCAGGACGATCTCGCAACCGAGCACGTTGTTGGTGGTCATGCCGTATTTGAGGCAATGCACCCCGCCGGAATTCTCCGCGACATTGCCGCCGATCGAGCAGGCGATCTGCGAGGACGGATCGGGCGCGTAATAGAAGCCGGCATGCGCGACCGCCTGGCTGATCGCCAGATTGGTGACGCCGGGCTCGGTGACGACGACGCGGTTGTCGAAATCGATATCGCGGATGCGCTTGAACTTGCCGAGGCCCAGCAGCACGCCGTCCTCCAGCGGCAGCGCGCCGCCGGATAACGACGTGCCGGAGCCGCGCGGCACCACCTTGATGCCGTGGGCGGCACAATATTTCAGGACGAGCGAGACCTGCTCGGTGGTGTCGGGCAGCACCACGACCATCGGCGGCTGCCGATAGGCGGTCAGCCCATCGGATTCATAGGCCCGCATCTCGGCAGGCGTGTCGATCACGCCCTCGCCGGGCACGATTGCGCGCAATGCAGCAACGATCTCCGCGCGGCGCCCGAGCACCGTCTGGTCGCTCGCAGGCATCATGATGGCCATGACTTATCCTTCCGGCTCCCGCCGCGTGATCGATTTGTCGCGACAAATCAACCACGTCCGCGGCCGTTTGGGTAGGCCATCCGAAAGTCGGAGCCACGATCTTCCGGCGAGTTCGCTCTGGGACAAGTAGGAAATCATGAAACCTGTCATGGTTTCGTGGCTTGTCCAAGCCGAGCGGGCCGTGCCAAAACCGGCAGGGTTCGACGATCGCCGACCGAACGAGACCCCACCGGGAAAGAGACGAAGAGCACCCTATGAAAAAACTGACTTTTGGCGCGCTGATGATCCTCACCGTCACTGCCACGGCCACCAGCGCGATGGCGCAGGATGCCGCGGCCGGCAAATCGTCGTTCAACAAATGCCTGGCCTGCCACGCGATCGGCGAAGGCGCCAAGAACAAGGTCGGCCCCGAGCTCAACGGCCTCGACGGCCGCAAGTCCGGCACCGCGCCCGACTACAATTACTCGGATGCGAACAAGAATTCCGGCATCACCTGGGGTGAGGCACAGTTCAAGGAATACATCAAGGATCCGAAGGCCAAGATCCCCGGCACCAAGATGGCGTTCGCCGGCATCAAGAACGAGACCGAGATCAACAATCTCTGGACCTACGTGTCGCAGTTCGACAAGGACGGCAAGATCAAGCAGTAAGCGGACGAATGGCGGCCGCTAGAGCTTCGGTTCTGATTGAATCAGAACCGAAGCTCTAGCCTTTTGTTTTGACGCGTTTTCTTCACGCGAACCGGTATCCACTTCGCTCGAAAACGCTTTAGTCTGCGGCCGCCTGCGCCGCGGCGATTTGACCGATCATCGTCTCGACCTCGGTCTTCACCAGATCCGGCACGGCGTTCTGCACCATGTGGCCGAGATCGGGCAGCACGATCAGCTTGGCATTCGGCACGGTCGCGGCAAACGGGCGTGCGTGGATGTTGGTGGATACGGTCTTGTCGGGCTCGCCGGCGATGATCGTGACCGGCATCCTGATCTCGCCGTAGCGCGCGACTTGCGCGGCGACCGCTTCTTTCAACGTCACCAGATCATAGGCATTGGCGATGAACTCGCGCGGGCGCAGCAGCAGCGGCGTCGCCGAGTCCTGCACGAAACCGTCCGGCATGGTCTGCGGCAGGAAGACGTTGCGCGCACCGGACTCGGCGACGAAATAGCCCAGCGGCAGCGTGACGGTGTAGGCGAGCAGCGGGCCGATCAACGGCGTTGCGATGATCTCGTTGTAGCGGCCGACGCCGCCGCGCCAGGGATGGGTGACGGGCGCGAGCATCACGAGGCCGGCGACGCGGCGCGGATGATCGAGCGCCATCCGCGCGCCGAGCGCCCCGCTCCACGAATGCACGACGAAGATTGCGCGATCGATCCCGAGCTTGCCAAGCGCCTCGTCGATCATCCGCGCCTGGATCTCGGGCGTCGAATCCTGCCGCCGCGCGCGCGTGCTCCAGCCGTGGCCGGGACGGTCGATCAGGATGACCCGATGCTCCCTGGCGAGGAGGTCGCCAAGCGGACGCCGCATCACCTCCAGATTGGAGCTCGCGCCGTGCAGCATCACGATCGGCAGGCCGGCGTCGTGCGGGCCGATGTCGACGACGTGGAGCACAGCACCATCGACCTCGATCATCCGGCCCTGCGGCGGAAAACTACGCTGCACGGCGACGATTCCGGCCTGCGTGACCAGCGCCAGCAGAACCAGCGCCGTCACGACTGACATCACGGTCATGGAGAGAGTCCGGGCAATCCAGGGCACATCACAGCTACGGGTCTCGGCACGCGGCAGTTTCGCCCCGTGGGCATCAGCGCTTCCACCGGAAATGCCGGGCCTGTGGATATGTGCATAATCTCAATCTGTAAAAACGCAATAGAATCAATGGTCTCACTGGAGGGCCGGCAAGGCTCGGACCAGCTTCATGCAGTCGTCATCGCAGCTTCCTTATAATCGCCACGGTCGGTTCCGCCATCTAGGCGCGGGTGGGCGCCGATCCTCCTCGCAATCCCAGGGGATGCAGGAAAGACCGGCAGGATTTGTCCTGGTTTGAACCGGAGGATTTTCGATGAGCTTGAGATCGAACGATACTGCAATCGACGAGATCGTCGCGAGCTGCAACGGCGACCTGCGCGGTGCCGTGCGGGCGCTGCTCCTGATCAACGAGCATCTCGAGACGGAGCTTGCAAAGGCTTACGCAGCGGCCGTCGATCGCGGTCTTGCCGAACGCGGCGGCAGCGTCCTGCACTAGTCCGGCGCTGGTATTTGTTACAGTTTACACTTGTACCACTTGCGTCCGTAGTGTCCCGGGACACTTCATTTCAGCGATTCATCCATCGGAATCCGTCATGGGTTCGACGACCAACTTTGTGTCCCGGCGGCGGAGCGCCTCGTGGGAAAGTCTGGCAAGAAGCAAACGGCGAACTTCAAAAAGGCAGAACAGCAGAAGTTCGAGCGCTTTGCGAAGGCCGCCCGCAAAGCCGGCCTTCTCGTCAGCAAAGACGCCTATGTTCGCTATTTCCGGGATTTTGCCGATACGACGAACAAGGGATAGCCGAAAGCCTCGCTTGCTTCGTTCACCCTTGGCCCGGTTCAATTGGAACTAACCTCGACTGGGATAGTCTCCCAGACTTGGCCGTCGGCGACAACGGCAACCATACGGTGAAGCAGGACCCCTTCTCCTCCTCGCTTTCGACGCTCACCTTGCTACCGTGCAGCTCGGCGACGATCTTGACCAGGTACAGACCGACACCGGTGCCGACGATCCCGGAAACATTGCTGCCGCGGCTGTAGCGATCAAAGATTTTCGCAAGATCTTTTTTAGGGATGCCCACGCCACGATCACGGACAGCAACCATGATTTGGTCGCCGTCGATCGCGGCAACAACCTGGATCAAGCTGCCATCGGGCGAGTATTTTAGAGCGTTTGATATCAGATTGCCGAACATTTGAAAAAGCAGCTTGGCATCGCCGAGGACCGGCAGCGATCTGGTTCCTAGGTCCTGGTGTATATTCGCCTGTGGCGCGATTTCGCGATGGACCTGACAAACCTCATCCAGGACCCCTCGAAGCTCCAGCTCGACGGGGCGGAAATATAGCTGCGCCTCACCGTCAACGAGGCGCGAGGAATTGAGAAGCTTATCCATGACGGTCGTCATGCGGAGGACAGCCTTGCGGATCTTGCTTGCGCGCTCAACGATATCCGCGCTTGTGGCCCCTTGACTCGTCTTGGCAAGGCGCTGCGCCTGTCCATCGATCACCGTCAGCGGCGTGCGGAATTCGTGCGACGCCATGGACACGAAGTCCTGCTGCAGCTGGTTCAACCGCTGCTCCTCCGCGAGCCTCTCTTCCAGCATTGTTGCCTGCTGCGACAAAGAGCGCTGGCTGAGCATCAGCTCGATCGCGTTGGTGCGAAACACGCTGAGCGCGCGGGCCATTTCGCCGATCTCGTCGATCCGGTCTGTTCCGCGAATTTCGATGTTGGTGTCATTCCCCGCAAGCCGGTGCATCCCCGACGCCAGCCCGCGCAACGGCGTTGAAATGAAGCGCTTCACGTAGAATAGTGCTGCCATGATCAACAGTGCTGCAATCCCCATGGCGAGGAAAATCAGCGTCCGCGAGTGCTGGTAGGCGGCGTCCGCTTCGTAGCTTGCGACCTTCGCGCTGTCGACATTGAGACGCGCGAGGCTGTCTAGCGCATCGCTGGCCGCATCGTAAGCCGACTGTGAATCTGTTCGGTAGAGATTGATGGCCTGCGCTGTCTGCCCCGCCATGTACGACTGCAGAACACGATCAACCACAGCAAGATAAGCACTCCAGTTTTTTTTGAATTTGACATAGAGCGCAGAGGCGGTGGGCGACCGATGCAGGCTCTCGTAGCCTTTTTGTGCCTGCCCGACGGCCTGTCCGAGGCTCTCGATCTCCCTCCTGGCCGAGTCCGATTCGTGGTTTGACGACAACAAATATCGCCCTTCGGCCGCACGAAAATCGGATGTAAAGTTGTTCAGGTCGCCAATAAGCCGGGTGCTTGGCAACCAGATGTCGCGCACATCGGCCGACACCCGATTGAACTCGCCAAGCCGCTGGACGCTGAACAAGCCCAAGGCTGCGATCAGCAGAAAGAACAGCAGGAATACCAATGACAGGATCAGATTGAGCGAGCGCGCGCGCATCTCCGCCACCTAAGAGTGCAGCCACGTTTGGGACTGCAAATTGATTGAATCTACGGAGTTTTACCTCAACGGCTACTGTGATTAATCACATTTGCCCCCTTCCCGAATACCCTTTAAGGCTGCGTCAGGCTAGCTGCACCGGGCAGGACTGCCGGCAACGAAGTCATCGCTTTTCCGCGAGCTAGAGACGCAGCCATGGCGGATACCAGGAAGAAGATTCTCTGCATCGAGGATCACCGCGAAACGGCGGCCCTGATCGCCGAGGAGCTCGTCGATCGGGGATTCGAGGTCACGCTCGCTTACGACGGGGGGGAGGGTTTCGCCGCGATCTTCAAGACGATGCCCGACCTGGTGCTGTGCGATATCAACATGCCAGTGATGTCTGGCTTCGAGGTTTTGGAGCACCTGACCAAGATCGCGCCTCGATTCAACAACATGCCGTTTGTCTTTCTTACTGCCCTCACCGACCGCAGGAACGAACTTAAGGGGCGGCAGCTTGGCGCAGACGACTATGTCACGAAGCCCATCGATTTCGACATTCTGGTCTCCATCATCAACGCCCGCCTTGCCCATGTTGCGCGAACCGATGTCTGGGCGAAAGAAGCCAAACTGAATGATCGCGAGATTGAGACCTTAACATGGGTCGCGCGCGGCAAGACCTCGGCCGAGATCGCAAAGATCCTAGAATTAGCCAAGCGAACGGTCGATTTTCACATCGATAGTGCGCGAATCAAGCTTGGTGTCGCGACCCGGACTCAAGCAGCCATCAAGGCCGTGACAGGCAAACTGATCGAGCCCTGATTTCCGAGGATCTTGCCAGCCCTCCTCGAAAGCCTTTCCCGGTCCATTGGGCAAATGCCGCAAGCCGTGTTGTGCGGCACATCACCAAGGCCTCTCAGGGAACATCTATTTCGCTTGAAAGTGTTTATTCCTCATTGTGCATAGAGGCGCGCGCATTCTCGCGAGCGGATGCCAACCTCTCGACATATTCGACAGCACTTTTCGGAAACCACTCGACGCCGATCTGCCTTAGTTCATCCGATGCTACAGGCGGGCCACTGATATCGTCCAACAACTGCGCATAGGCGTAGAGCACGTCGACTTCGACATCGCGGGTCGTTCTTGCAAGTTTCCGGAGGATCCTTGCTGCTGTCAAATTGCCTTTACTCAGGGCGGAATCAGCTGCGCATTCGAATTCGAGACGTAGAAGCTCGCGTATCTTTTCCTGATGTCTGGCGTCGGTCGCGGGCGCAACAGCTCCCTTCGATTCCTTGGGGTCGCCAACGACGACGCTCGGCGTTTGATGTGGCGGCACCGTCGGAGGTGTCGGCTCGTCTCCCGTCACGCGAAAGAACCATCTGCCCATCTGTTGCTCCCGTTTGCACGCCTCAAGGGTGCTTCGGCGTGATGCTGCTCCCGCTCAAAACGCCCGGGGTAACTTTGGCCGAGCCGCCAACTGTTGCTGTCCGCGCAGCCGGTCGGACCATCGCGGTGCCGTTGATACTGGGACCGTTGGTGGTCGCGGCGGCAGCTCCGGCCGAAGTCGGCGTGTGACTTGGAGGCGCCACTCCCACAGGGCTGCCCGAACCGGCCGACGCCTTGTTGCTTAAGGTCCCGATCTTGGCGGTGCCGGCGATGGACGGCTTCTGGCCTGCCTGGGCCAGTGTCTGGAGCTTAACGACCGGTTGCAGCTTCGAGCTGGCACCCGTTCCCTTAGCGTCTTTGCCTTTCGGACCGAACAGGGTGTCGACATCCATACCGCTCTTGCCGCCACCATTGCCTTGATCGGCACCTCCGATCGCTGCCGGCGCCGCGCTACCAGCGTCGTGAGCGACGGCCGAGGCCGTCATCGCCATGCAAAGCGCCAGACCAATCAAATGCGAACCGAACTTCATCGTCATCTCCTGCAATTGTGAACCGCCCCAGTACGTTACTCAGCCGGCGCAAGACTCTGCGCGCCACCTT
This sequence comes from Bradyrhizobium ganzhouense, assembly GCF_049949285.1. Lineage (NCBI taxonomy): Bacteria > Pseudomonadati > Pseudomonadota > Alphaproteobacteria > Hyphomicrobiales > Nitrobacteraceae > Bradyrhizobium > Bradyrhizobium ganzhouense. The sequence goes on along the minus strand of NZ_CP181318.1, from coordinate 1,346,423 downwards.
CGCCTGCCGGTTCGCCCTCTCTATCGAGAAACATCATCCGAAGCGCCGGCACCACCACAAGCAGCATAATTGGTCCGATCAGCATGCCGCCCACGACCACGGTGGCGAGCGGGCGCTGCACCTGGCTGCCGATCCCTGAAGAGATTGCTGCGGGGAACAGACCGATGCAAGCCGACATCGCGGTCATCAGCATCGGCCGCATGCGCTGGGTGGCAGCATGGAACATGGCTTCGAGCCTCGGCATGCCGCCGACGTGAACCTGATTGTAGTAAGTGATCATCAGAATGCCGTCCATCACCGACACACCGAACAGAGAGACGAAGCCGATGGCAGCAGAGATGCTGAAATCCAGACCAGTGACATAGAGCGCGACGATGCCGCCAGCGATCGCAAACGGAATACCCGCCAGCGCCAGCAGGCTGTCGCGCAGCGAGTTGAACAGGCCGTACAGCAACACCAGGATCAGGATCAGGCTGATCGGGACCACCACTTCCAGCCGCTTCTTGGCAAGTTCGAGGTCTTCGAACTCGCCGGCCCAGACGATACGATATCCGGGCGGCAGCTTAACGTTCCTCGCGATCCGCTCCTGCGCCTCTTCGACAGTGCCGCCGAGATCGCGCCCGCGCACGCTGAACTTGATTGGAAGGTTGCGTGTGCTGGTCTCATGATAGATGTAGGTGGCACCAGTGTCGAGTGTGATGGTGGCGAGCTCACGCAACGGGATATAAGCGTTGGTACCAGCAGATGTTGTGTAGCCAACCTTGATGTCGCCGACGGATTCGAGGCTATTGCGGTAGTCCTGGTCAAGGCGGACCGAGACCGAAAACTGGCGATCGCCCTCAAGCAGGGTCGTTGCCTGGGTTCCTCCCATCGCCGCCTGAATCACGGTATTGACGTCGCCGGTATTAAGGCCATAGCGCATCGTCTTTTCACGATCGACCTTGATGTTCAGGTTGGGCTGACCGAGCACGTGGAACACGCCGAGATCGGTAACGCCGCGGACCTTTTGCAGCTCAGACTGAACCTGAGTGGCAAGCTGCTCCAATACGCTGAGATTGGGGCCAAGGATCTTGACCGAATTGGCGCCCTTCACGCCCGACAATGCCTCCTCGATGTTGTCCTGAATGTACTGCGAGAAGTTGAAGGTCGCGCCAGGCACTGCATCGGTGAACTCTTTGTTTAGCTGCTCGATCAGCTTGTCCTTGGTGTAATTTGTCGGCCACTCCTCGTATGGCTTGAGCGGCGCGAATATTTCGATATTGGAGAAGGGCGAGGCATCGCTTCCGTTGTCGGGGCGACCGTGCTGCGTCACTGCCGTGATCACCTCTGGATGACTGAGCAGGATTTCGCGCAATTTCCCTGTCGCGGGGGTGCCGGCGTCGAGCCCAAGCGAGGGTGGCAATGCCACCCGGATCCACAGATTGCCTTCCTCAAGGTGCGGTAGAAATTCGCTACCAAGCCGCGTCCCCAACAGCCCGATCAAACCCAGGAACACCAATCCAACGGCGAACATGGTCTTGCGATGACCCAACGACCAATGCAGCACCGGCTCGTACGTTTTGCGCAGAGCCCGCACAAGGATGGTTTCAGCTTCGTGCACGTGTTCCGGCAAGAGATATGACGCCAACACCGGCGTCACCGTGAAGGTCGCGATCAATGCGCCGGCAAGTGCGTAGGCGTAGGTGCGCGCCATCGGTCCGAAGATCTGGCCCTCGACGCCCTGCATTGCAAACAGTGGGACAAACGCTGCGACGGTGATGAGCGCCGAAAACAGGATCGCCCTGTCGACCTGCAGCGCGCTGGAAAGGATCAGCCGCAACCGATCGGTCCAGAGGCTGCGGACACCCGGGCGGTCCCGCGTCGGATCCTCACCCCACCGACCATCGGCAAGGAGGCCCAGGGCTTCCTGCTGTTGCTCCGCCCTCGATTGAAAGTTCCGGAACACGTTTTCGACGAGAATCACCGCGGAGTCCACGATGATACCGAAATCGACAGCGCCCACGGATAAGAGGTTGGCGTCCTCGCCCATCAGCACGAGAATGATCACGCTGAAGAACAAGGCAAACGGAATGTTCACGCCGACGATGATCGCGCTGCGAAGATTGCCGAGAAACATCCACTGAATCAAGAAGACCAGTACGCAACCGAAGACCAGATTGTGCAGGACTGTGCGTGTGGTCACCGATACGAGTGTGCCGCGATCATAGTAAGGAACGAGCTTTACACCTGGCGGCAGGGTGCCGTCGTGGTTCATCTGATCAACAATGGCCTGCACCTTCGGCAACACGTCGTTGGTGTGCAGCGTACGATTCATCACCACAATGGACAACGCCACATCGTCGTCGTGGTCGCGCCCCGCGATCCCGAGCCGAGGCACGAATCCAAGCTCGACCCTGGCGACATCCTTGATCGTCACCGGTACACCGTTCAACTGCGTCAGAACGACGTTCTCGATGTCCTGAACGTGGTAACCCTGTGTTAAATTGTCGCCGCCGCCCGAGTCGAAAAGACCGAGGCCGCGAATGTTGATCGACTGCTGGCCGACGGTGATCTCGCGGCCGCCGATATTGATGTTGGAGTTACCGAGCGCGGTAATGATCTGGGGAATCGTGATGCTGTAAGCATCGAGCTTGTGAAGATCAACGTTGACGCTGTACTGCTTGGTGGTCCCGCCCCATGAATTGACCTGCGCGACACCCGGCACCGAGAACAGGCGCCGCAGGACGATCCAGTCCTGCACGGTACGCAGATTGCTCAATCCGAAATGCGGTGGTCCCACCACCTGGTAGCGAAAGATCTCCCCTGTGAGGCTCGATTGTTGGATTTGGGGGATCTGGTTCTGCGGCAGCGTAACGTTCTGCTGCAGGCTGAGCGCCGCCTGCGTGTAGGCAAAGTAATAATCAATGCCGTATTTGAAGGTTACGCGAATGAAAGTCAGTCCGTAGAATGACGTGGAGCGAATGCTTTCGACGCCCGGCGTCGGGTAAAGACCGATCTCCATCGGAATCGTGTAGTAGCGTTCCATCTCCTCCGCAGAGAGGCCTGGAGCCTGTGCCGTGATCTCGAGGATGACTGGTGCGGGATTCGGATAGGCCTCGATATTCAGCTTGTAGAACGCAAGCACTCCGGCACCAATGAACACCAAGAGCCCCAATAAGATGATGGGACGCCGGGTCAAGCCGAATGCGAGGATTCCCTTCAGCACTGTTTGCCTCTTTTCTTAAGTTGCAGTTCGAGCGCGCGAACGCGATTGGCACGTCCGCTCAACCGCCGACCTGGCCGATCGCCAGCATGTTGCTCAGAAAGATCGCCCCCTCCGTGGCGACGAGTTCGCCAGGCTGCAAACCATCAAGGATCTGACGAAGACCGTCCTTGCGGTCGCCGATCTTGACAGTGCGCTGAATGAAGCGCTTCCGGTCGGTCGTGACCCACACCGTCATGGTGCCATCCCCTTCGCGCACTACGCCGTCAAGCGGCACCGCAGGCGATCTGACCGGATTGCCGGTCGTGATGGCAAAACGCGCGAACATCCCGGATCGCAATTCATGGTTCGGGTCTTCAATCTCCGACCGAACCAGCATCCGGTGCGTATTGGCATCGACGCTCGAGCTGATCGTGGAAATGTGCCCCTCGAAGACCTTTCCGGGATACGACATCACGGCGACCTTGACCTCCTGGCCGACGTGAATGGTGGAGACATCGCTCTCGGCGACGTTCGCCAGCATCCACATGGTCGAGTTATCCGCCACCGAGTACGGCGCCGGCGCACTGCCGGGCTGAACGAAAAGTCCGGGGGCGGCGTTGCGCGCCGTGACGCGGCCATCGATCGGGCTCTTCACCACAAGTTTCGGATCAGCCCGTCGTTCTCTGATGATCGCGTCGATCTCGGCGTCGGCCTTGCCAAAGATACGAACGGCGTCACGCGCCGCCTTTAGCGAACCCTCGGCGGTCTGCTGGTCCGAAACCGCTTGCTCGAGGTCCTTCTGCGCGACCGCCTTGATCTCGTAGAGAGAGGAAAGGCGCTTCAGCGCGCGCGTGGTTAGCTCATGTACGCCGGCCGCGGCAATCAGGGTCGAGCTGGCCGAAAGCAGGTCCGGGCTGTCGATGGTAAACAGCACCTGCCCTTTCTTGACGTCGTCACCGACCTTGGCGAACGCCTCCAGGATACGCCCCTGGTAGGGCGTAAATACCTGAAGGGTCAGGTCTTCGTTGAAGTCGATGCTGCCGACAGTCGCTCTTTCAACCGGAAACTCATACTCTTTCACCGCTTCGATCTTGACGGTCGATATTTGCTTCTCGTTGAGCTCGACGCTGGGAACGCCGCTCACCGTACCCGTTCTCACGTCGGAGGAGTCTGTCTTGGCATTCGCATCTGAGCTCACGGCCTCTGCGCCGAAGCGCAGCCAGCTCTTGATATGGTTGACCGAATAGGCTCCTCCAAAAAAGCAAAGCGCACCGGTCGCAATAACCGCCACGATCACGCTAGACTTGGGATTTGCCACTGGTGCACCTCTGAATCAGCCCCGGCAGCCCGCGCGGGGTCAGAAATCCCCGAAACTATGCCTCAGAAGGACTCGGCATTTCACTGCTACAAATCCCGCCGATCCCTGTGACAAATCACAGTTCCCGATGCAGCCAACTGCTCTAGCGTTTGGACTTGGTTCACCTTCTGCGGCGGAGCCATGCGCTGCCGCTTTTCGGATCTCATCGGGGGCTTCATGCTTAGCTATCGTTCGGCGATCGCCGCATCATGCGCCGGGCTGTTGCTTGCGAGCTGCGCGGTCGGTCCGAATTTCTCGCCGCCGCCAGCGCCGGATGTGTCGCGCTACACCCCCGAGCCATTGTCGTCTCCGCATCCCAGCGCTGAGCCCCCGAAGGTTGCCGGACAGCGCTTTATGGAAGGTGCTGACATCCCGACCCGTTGGTGGGCGGCGTTTCGGTCCAAACCACTCAACGAGCTGATCAGGCTTGCGGTCGATCACAATCCGACACTACAGGCCTCGGAAGCCGCGATCCGGGTGGCGAACTACAACGCCCTGGCGCAGCGCGGCCTGTTCTTTCCGCAGGCCAACCTCAATTACACGCCGTCACAACAGCTGCAGTCCAACAACACAATATCGGATCCGTCGACGCAGACGCAGTTCAGCCTGCACACGGCTCAGCTCAACGTCAGCTTCGTCCCGGACGTCTGGGGCGCGAACTTCCGGGCGGTCGAAAGTCTGGATGCGCTGACCGAGCAGGCGCAGTTCCAGCTTGAGGCCGCGCATCTGACACTGACAGCCAACGTCGTGACCGCTGCCATTCAGGAGGCTTCGTTGCGTGGCCAGATTGAGGGAACCGAGCGCGTCATCAAGGCGCTGCGTGAGATACTCGACCTCCTCCAGAAGCAACTCGGTGCTGGCCAGGTCGCCGAGACCGACGTGCTGACGCAGGAGGCGGCGCTAGCGCAGGTAGAGCAGACGCTGCCGCCACTCAGGAAACAGCTCGCCGTGCAGCGCGATCTATTGACGGCCCTTGCCGGCCAATTTTCAGCCGACGAAGTTCTGCAGAAATTCGATCTGAAGCAGATCGCATTGCCGAGAAACCTGCCGGTGAGCCTGCCGTCGACGCTGTTGCGGCAGCGCCCCGATGTCAGGGCCGCGGAGGCCTTCATGCATTCGGCGAGCGCGCAGGTGGGAGTCGCTATCGCAGCGCGGCTGCCGAATTTCACGATCACGGCAAATCCGGGCACAAGCGCCAATGCGCTGGCCGAGCTTTTCACGCCGGGAACGTATTTCTATACGGTCGCCGCGAGCGCGACGCACCCGATCTTCGATGGATTGACCCTGTACCATAAGCAGAAGTCTGCCGAGGCCGCGCTCGACCAGGCCGACGCGCTATACCGCCAGACGGTCATCACAGCATTTCAGAACGTCGCCGATGCTCTGCGCAGCCTGCAGCAGGATACACCGGCCCTGCAAGCCGCCATCAAGTCAGAAGTTGCCACCCAGAAAAGCCTCGATCTAATCAGGAAGCAACTGGCGCTAGGTCTGATCAACCAGGCGACGCTGCTGACGGCGCAACAGGCTTATTTCACCGCCGTGATTGCGCGGGTGCAGGCGGAAGCCACAAGGCTGTCCGACGTCGCCGCTCTGTTCATGGCGCTGGGCGGCGGTTGGCCGGCTAATTGTCCGACCAGCGACTGGCGCGCCTGCGAGTTTGACGAGACCGAAATGCCATCCAAGGACGTCACAAAATCCTGAGCTGTCGCTGAGGGAGCTCTGCGGAAATCGAAATGATGAAGCGAGCGTTTCCGCTCAGCCCGCCATCGCGGCAGCTGAGGGCATCTGTTGCCCCGCCAGGAACGCCGTGACCTCGTGCTCGAAGGTCTTGAGGGCTGCACCGATCGCCTGGTGCATGTCGAGATATTTGTAGGAGCCGAGCCGGCCGCCGAAGACGATGTTCGGACGCTTGTCCATCATCGTTCGGTAACCGGACAGGATGGCCCGGTCGGCGGCGGTGTTGATCGGGTAGTAGGGTTCGTCGTCGCGGCCGGCGAAGCGGGAATATTCGCGATAGATCGTGGTCTTCGGCTCCCGATAATCGCGCTCGGGATGAAGGTGCCTGAACTCGTGGATACGGGTGAAGGGTACGTCGGCGTCGGCGTAGTTGATCACCGAAGTGCCCTGGAAGTCAGCGACGTCATGCACCTCGCGCGCGAAGTCGACGGTGCGCCAGCCGAGCTCGCCACAGCGATAGCGGAAGAAGCGGTCGATTGGCCCGGTATAGATCACGAGTTGGCCGGGGCGGATCTGGTCGTCAATGTCGAAATAGTCGACGCCGAGATGAAGCTCGATATTCGGCGACTTCAGCATGCGGCGGAAGATCGCGGTGTAGCCATCGACCGGCATGCCTTCGTAGCGATCGGCGAAGTAGCGGTCGTCGAAGTTGAGCCGCACCGGCAAGCGGCCGATGATGTCGGCCGAGAGCTCGCTCGGCTCGGTCTGCCACTGTTTCTGCGTATAGCCGCAGATGAGAAGGTCGTAGAGCGTGCGGCCGACGGAGGCGATCGCCTTGTCCTCCAGGTTCTGGGCAGCGCTCGCGCCATGGGCGTGAACATGGGCGTCAGCTTCCGCCGCAATCACGAGCCTCGCCTCTTGCGGCGTCATGGCGCGGCCGAACGCGGCCGAGATGGTCGCGAGATTGATCGGCATGGAATAGAGCCGCCCGCGCGCCACCGTGAAGACGCGGTGACGGTAGGCCGTGAATTCGGTGAAGCGCTGCAGATAGCGCCAGACCGTCTCCGAGTTGGTGTGAAAGATGTGCGTGCCGTAGCAATGCACCTCGACGCCGCTGTCGGGATCAATCTCCGAATAGGCATTGCCGCCGATATGAGCGCGCCGGTCGAGCACGCAGACCTTTCGCCCGAGCTCGTTTGCCACCCGCTCGGCAATGGTCATGCCGAAGAAGCCGGCGCCCACCACCACGACGTCGAAGCCATCAAGCTGCATGCGTTCCCCACCCTGTCGGCGTCGCAAGCGCGCAAATCCGCGGCCGACGAGGCTTCAACGGCGAGGGACGCCGGCTCAGGCGGAATAATTGCACGCCGCGCCAACAATTCGTGAGCCCGGGAAGGCCGCCCCGGATCGTTCAACAGTCGGGGCGCGACGGCGGTGCGATCGGCAAGCCGGGCGACGCCAATGCTCGGAGACCGTCGACCATGGCTTTGATCTGCATCCTGTCAGCGACCAACAGCGCTTATCAATCGGTTCGCGGCATCCTCCTCATGGCGGGGGCCGAGCTCGACCGGCTCGGCCATGAGGTGAAGATCCTCGATCTGGAGGCGCCCGACACGCCGGCGCGGATGGAGGCCCTGCTGCCGCGGCGCGACGAGATGATGGCGCTCGTGATGTCGGGAATCGGCCTCGAGATCTACGCCAAGGAAGGCAAGCTGCTCTGGGACGCGGCGCAGATTCCCGTGTTCAACTGGAACTGCGATCACCCCTCCTATTTCGTGCGCCGCCACCGGCTGGACAGCCCTTACGTCGTGCACGGCTACGTGTTTCCGGATCATGCCGCGTTCAACCGTGACCATCTGCATGCCAATGGCGCAGCGTTCGGGGCCCATATCGGCATCCCGGATCCCGGCTTCTTCGGCGCCCAGCCGGCCGACAGGCGCAACGGCCGGATCGTCTTCGCCAAGTCCGATTGGAATCCAGCCAAACTCGAGCGCTCCTGGCGCAAGGCGTTGCCACCAAAACTGTTCGCCATCCTGTTCGATGCGATCGCTGCTGCGCGTGGCAAGAACTGCTCCGCCTTTCCCGAGATCATCTGCAACGTGGCGGCCGAGCATCTCGTCCATCTCACGCCCGGCGGCGATGTCTTCAATGCGATCCTGACACGCCTCGACAATTACACGCGGGCGGTCAGGACCCGTGAGGTCGGTGCCGTGCTGTCCAAATATCCGGTGGATTTCATCGGCGGCGGCTGGGAGGATTTCCAGGCCGAGACGCGTCATGCCCGTTTCCTCGGCGCCATGCCGTTCGACACGCTGCGCGAAACGCTCGGAACATATCTCGGCGCAGCCTCGCTCAATCCCAATGTCGATCTCTCGGTGCATGACCGCGTGTTCTTCGCGCTCGGCGCCTCGACCGTGCCGATCTTCGACGCCAACAGCTTTTCGCAGGCGAATTTCCCGCGCCTCTCCCGCTTCGGCTTCGGCCACGATGCCGATAGCATTGCGGCAGCCGTCGAGGCCGTGCTTGATGATCCCCAGGCGGCGCAGGCGGCGACCGCCGCGACGCTCGCCGAGACCTATCCACGTCTCTCCATGCAGCGCTCGGTGCAGGACATTTGCGAGATCACGACGCAGATGGCCGGCAAGCGTGGCGCGAGATTGATTCCCGCAGCGCCATCGCCGGCGAGCTATTGGACCAAGGAACGGCCGACGGCGGCAGCCTGAGTTGGCTCAGCCCGCGCCGTCCTCGGCCTTTTGCTCGTCGGGCGTGAGCGCGGGACAGGCGCGAATGGTCGAGCGTGCCAGCTTGGCATCGTCCTTCGATTTGTAAGGACCGTCGCCGAACCAGATGTCGCCGTTGATGACCGGATTGCTGGTCACGATATTGCATTTGCCGGTGGCCTGATTGCCGACCACCCAGAACAATCCGTCGGCAAGGCTCATCGTTCCTGACGCCAACAGCAAGCTACAAGCAAGGATCAGACGCTTCATGGCTTTTGCTCCTGCCATGCAGGTAGACCTGCGGCGGCGCCGGCAATAGTCCTGGCGACGTTGCGCCTCCGATCGTGGTTAATCGGCGGGCGCCGCAACCGCTCAAAAAATGATCGAGTTATCGGCTAGATGTCGCGGCCTTCGACCTTCTCGGTCAAGGCCTTCACCTGATCGGGGATCTTCTCGAGGTGCGGATTGACGGCGAGCGCCTTGCGATAGGCCTCGAGCGCGCGCTTCTCGTCGCCGACGTCCTGCATGATCATGCCGAGGCCTGCGAGCGCGCCGAAATGACGGGGCTCGCGGATCAGCACCTCGCGGATGTCGGCGAGCGAGCGGGCATAGTCGTTCTGCATGTAATAGAGCGTGGCGCGCCGGTTCCAGGCTTCGATGTAGTCGGGCCGAAGCTTGATGACCGCATCCAAAAGCTTGATCGCGACCTCGATCTTCTTCGCGTCGACGGCCGCCTTGGCCCGCGCCATCAACAATGCCGCGGTGTCGCTCGGGGTCTGCAGCCAGATCGCCCAGATCCGCGCCTCGACATGCTTGGCGCTGTCTTCGTCGGGGGCGGCCTTCAGCGCGCCGAACAGGAAATCGAGATTCTTGGTGCGCTCGGCCTTGGGCAGCTTGGCCGGCGCCTCCGGCAGCTTCTTCTGCTGTTTCGCCGGCGGGGCCGGATCATCCTGCGCCAGCGCCGGCGCGAGGCCGGCCGTTCCGAGAACCAGGGCCAGACACAGCGTACGCGCGAAAGGGAATCTCACTGCCATGGTCAAAGTCTAAACGCGCAAAGCCGCCCTTGCAAAGCAGGGCGGCGTCAAACTCGTGTGAGACCGTGGTCTTGCGGGGCGCGCGTAAGGCCCTCGGCAGGGATCAGCCTTTTGGCAGATCAGCCCTGGCGAGCCTTGAAGCGGCGCTGCACCTTGTTGATCACATAGACCCGGCCCTTGCGGCGGACCAGGCGGTTGGCGCGATGGCGACCGCGCAGCGACTTCAACGAGTTACGGACCTTCATGGCAGAATCCTGAACGTTCGAAAGGCCGTGTTCGGCACTACCGTTTCGGCACGCGCGAATGTGGCAAAATGAGATCTTTCCCGCTGGCGGACCGACCGCCCGGGACGGGGCGGTTCTTAAGGCATTGCGGGAGGTCATGTCAATGTTAACTGCCCGGTTCCGAACCGGCAAATTCGTGAAAACAACCCCATGCACAGTAGAAACGGCCGGATCGGCCAGATCTATCCGCTCCCGCGCGCCAAGGTTCGCTTGCCAAATTCGTTATATCATATAATCAATTTGGCAACCTGTCGGGAGGACACCAATGCCGAAGCTGAAGCTGCCGAACATCGACGATGTCGTCGCCATCGACATTCATACCCATGCCGAAGAACCCTGCGGCACCCATCCCGATGACGGCTATGACGATTTCCAGGCGCAGATGGCCGACTACTTCAAGTCGCCGCACAAGCATCCGCCGACCGTGCCGGAGACCGCGGCCTACTACCGCTCCAAGAACATCGCCGCGGTGATCTTCCCGGTCGATGCCGAACGCGAGACCGGCTTCCGCCGTTACAAAAATGAAGAGATGCTGGAGATCGCCTCCGACCATCTCGACGTGCTCATCCCCTTCGTCTCGATCGACCCGCACAAGGGCAAGCTCGGCGTGCGCGAGGCACGCAAGCTGATCGAGGAATACGGCGTGCGCGGCTTCAAATTCCATCCGACCATGCAGGGCTTCTACGCCAACGATCGCATGGCCTACCCGCTCTACGAAGAGATCAACAATGGCGGCGCGATCGCGCTGTTCCACACCGGCCAGACCGGCGTTGGCTCGGGCATGCCCGGCGGCATGGGCATGCGGCTGAAATATTCCAACCCGATGTACATGGACGACGTCGCGGTCGATTTCCCCGACCTCAAGATCATCCTCGCCCACCCCTCCTTCCCCTGGCAGGAAGAGGCGCTGTCGGTCGCGACCCACAAGCCGAACGTCTATATCGACCTCTCGGGCTGGTCGCCGAAATATTTCCCGCCGATCCTGGTGCGCTATATCAACTCGATCCTGCAGGACAAGATGCTGTTCGGCTCGGACTGGCCGGTGATCACGCCGGACCGCTGGCTGTCGGACTTCGCCAAGATCGAGATCCGCGACGAGATCCGGCCGAAGGTGCTGAAGGCCAACGCGCGCAAGATTTTGGGGATCTAAGCAGGCGCGCGTCACCGCAGCGCATTGAGGGCTTCGATCCCTGTGACCGAAGCTCTCGCGCATTCCCCGATCTAACGGCTGGTGTGATCCGCCTCACCTACGTCCTTGATGAAGGCGAGCAGGAGCGTGCTGAGTCGAACCGGCTGCTCCTGTTGGACCCAGTGACCGGCGCCGTCGATCAGCTCGATGTCACCCATCCTCGTCGCCGCCTTCGTCCTCATAAGGTCGAGCGCGCCCGGCGCCGAATAGGTGCCCCAATCGCTCTTCCCGCCGATGAAGAGCGACGGGACATCGATCGTCTTGCCCGAAAACAGGCGCAACTCAGCGTTCAGGTCAGGGTCGGAAAAGACGCGATAAGCCTGCAGGGCGCCTTGAAACCCAGTGCGGCCATACTCCTCCGTGTACACACCAAGTTCCGGCTCGGTGAGCCATTTGCAGGCCAGGACCTCGGCGGCGGAAGGGTGGAATGGAGCGACGGTCTGAGACATCGTCTTGCCGAGATCCATGACGTAATAGGTCGGCATTTGTGCAAGCTCTATGGCGGTTCGCGCCTTCAACGGATGCGGCTTATTTCCCGGCCAGTCAGCGCTCTTGACGTAGAAGAATGCACGAAGAAACGCGTGTAAGCCTTGAGGGGGGTGCGACATGTCATCGTTCGCCTCCCGTGTGCTCAAGTATTGTTGGTAATACTCTCTCGGCGGATCCAGCGCCGCCAGCGCGGCCGCCAACTTTTGATTTTCGGTGTTCGATTGAACCGACGATGCCTCGCTTTCCGCAGTGTTGAATGGAAGCGCCGGCGGACCGGGGAACGGTGCGCTCATCAGCACCACCGATGGAAAGACGTCAGGTCGGGCCAGCGCACAATAGGCTGCCACGGGCGAGCCGAAGTCGTGCCCGACGAGCATTGCCGTTCGCCGATACCCCAACGCCGAAACCAATCCGAGGGCGTCACGCGTCATGTTCAAGAGGCTGAAGGGTTTGAGCGGGGCGTCATAGCCGTTCACCCAACCGGTGGTGCGGCCAAAGCCCCGCTGGTCGGGCGCCACGACATGGTACCCGGCGTCAGCCAGAATTGGGATCAGGTGTCGCCAGCCGTAAGCCAAGTCCGGAAAGCCGTGCAGAAGCAGCGCGAGCGGCCGGCCGGGGCTTTCGTAACCGGCCTCGAGAATATGGACATCGAGGCCGTTGACCCCATGGATCATGCGCGAGCGGATCCCCTTGGGAAGCGTTCCGCCGCCATATGGTGATGTGGTCAAATCAGTTCCTCCTAAGGGGTTTGCGCGGGCCGGCCGAAGTGAAGCCGCAACCAGGCTGGCCGCGCCCATCGCCAGGACGGCTCGTCGGGACGCCGATGGCTTGGAACTGACTGGATGATTCATAATGAACCGCACCGCCGGATTTTTTCTATGGCGACCACCATAGTATGGCGATCACCATAGAAGCGTCAAGCGAAACGTGTTATGTCCACGGCATGCCCCGTAAGACTGACGCCCGCGCTCGCGCGATTGCCACGGCCGAACGACTGTTTCGCATCCAAGGCTACACGGCGACTGGATTGACCCAGATCATTGAAGAAAGCGGTGCGCCCAAAGGATCGTTCTACTTTCACTTTCCACGCGGCAAGGCACAGCTCGCGGAAGAAGCAATCGATCATTACGTTGCGAGTAGAATTGCTGTATTGCGCGATATCTCGGCGAATACGGCGGGCGATGCTCTGAATTTTGTTCAGCAGATTTTCGGCACATTCGCGGCCGAAATGGTTGCCTCTGATTTCCAGTATGGATGTCTCATGCAAAATCTGGCGAATGAGCTGCCAGCGCTCGACGCTGAGCTGACCAAACGGGTAGCGCGCGGATTTGTTGATTCGACCGAGATTATTGCGGAGCATTTTAGAGGATGCGGTTTCGCTCCCGCGCGCGCATCCTCTACCGCAGCCGCATTGGTAGCCGCCCTCGAAGGCGCGCGAACGATCGCCCGCCTGGAACGCACGCCGGCTATATTCCAGGCGCTGGCGGATGTTAGTGTCCAGAGGTGGGCCGCCCCGCGGGGTGATCCGGGCCCAATGTTCTCGCTATGAGAGGCGCGATCAGTTCACGCTTGCCAGATAGCCGGCCAGAATTGTCCGGCTCTGACTGAGTGTCTCGATACGTTCGTCGATCAGGCCGACCTGCTGGGCGAGTATTCTTCGCAGCTCATTGCACGGGGTGAAGGCCGGATCGTTGTTCCGCACACACGGAAGCAATTGCTGGATCGTCTCGAGCGTCATCCCGGCTGAACCGAGCATTTTGATCCGCCGCACGGTCTCCTCCTCCGCCGGGCCATAGTCGCGATAACCGGATCCGGTCCGCTGCGGCGCCAGCAAGCCTTCGCCTTCGTAATAACGCAGCATCCGGACACTGACCCCCGTCCTCCGGGAGAGTTCGCCAATTTTCATCTGAAAACCTCTTGACCCTGACAGTGCTGTCAGACCCTACAGACTGTGCTCGTCCAAGTCATGCCGCTTGTTAAGGGTGCAACGATGAAAGCCTACCATTTGAATGGCCATGCCGGTCGCGGCCGCCTTGTGCGCGTCGATCTCGACGAACCTGAGCCCGCTGACGGAGAAGTTCGCATCCGTGTCGAAGCGGCCAGTCTCAACTACCGCGACCTCCTCATCCTCGACCGGGCGGGCCCAGGCGGGCTCGACGGCCGCGTGCCGCTCAGCGACGGCGCCGGCATCGTTGACGCCATCGGCCACGGCGTCACGCAATGGCGCGCGGGCGACCGTGTCGCCGCATCGTTCTTTCGCGATTGGGTCTCCGGGCCTTTCAAGGCCAGCTACGTTGCGTCATCTCTCGGTGGCGACAAGACGGACGGCATGCTGTCAGAGTATGTCGTGCTGCCGGCAACCGCGTTCGTCGCCGTGCCGACGCACCTGTCCGCGGTCGAAGCGGCGACCTTGCCCTGCGCCGGCGTCACAGCCTGGCACGGCCTCGTCGCACGCGGCGGAATGGGCAAAGGCGACACGCTGCTCGTCCAGGGAACGGGCGGCGTCGCGCTGTTCGGACTTCAATTCGCAGCGGCGCTGGGAGCACGCGCGATTGTGATCTCCTCCTCGGACGAAAAGCTTGCCCGTGCCAAGGCGCTCGGCGGCTCGATCCTCATCAACTACCGCGACACGCCCGACTGGGATGTCGCCCTGATGAAAGCGACGGATGGCGCAGGCGCCAGTCATATCCTCGAACTCGGCGGTCCCGGCACCTATGACCGATCGCTGCGATCGGTCGCTTCGGGCGGCAAGATCATTCAGATCGGAGTCTTGACGGGGTTCGGCCCGAAGCCAGACCTCGCGCGGCTTCAGTGGGAGAATGCCGACATCATCGGTGTCACTGTCGGATCGGTCGCACATTTCGCCGCGATGAATCGATTCCTGACCGCACATGCCATTCACCCGATTGTCGATCGGGTCTACGGCTTCGACGAAGTCCCTGAAGCCTATGCTCACCTGCGGAGCGGCTCACATTTCGGCAAGGTCGTCGTGAAGCTTTAGTTCGCCGCGGGCGGAATGGCGTCAAAAGCGCCTTTCCTCCTTGGATCGATATCATGACGCCTTGTCCGTGCGTCAAGCAGGGTTCGGGCGAGCATGGCTTCTCCGACGTGAGCGGGTCGACGCCGACGTTGACCTAGGCCGTGAACCCATAAATCGGCCGAGCTGACGGCTCGCGAGAGCCCGCTATGCCCCGGTAGCGATCAACTTCCGCATCGCAGCGAAATGACGCGATGGGCCAAAAATGCGACATTCCGTTGCTTGCCGCGTCTACGCAAGTCCCCGTTCGCGATCTATAACTGTTTCAGGAATTCCAGGAGCGCATTGCTTACGTCTTTGGCGCGCTCTTGCTGAGTCCAATGACCGCAACCTTTCAAGACTATTGTCTCGCGAAGCAAGGGCACGAACTGTTTCAGGCTAGGGACGAGATGGCTCCAGCTCGGCGATCTGTAAACCCCGTCTCGATCGCCAACGACATAGAGTGCCGGGACCTTAACCTTTGCGCCGGACCATGGTGCGAGCAACTCCCAATTGCGATCAATGTTGCGATACCAATTCAAACCTCCTCCAAAGCCGGTGCGCTTGAACTCCTCAACGTAAAATTCGATGTCACTGTCCGTGAGCCACGTCGGCAATGATTGGGTTGTAGGCTTCCCATCAAGCCACCCCCCCTCACTAGAAAGCATCGTGAGCGACGCAGGATCCTCAACCGGCGCATCGCCAGATAGGGCGAACAATGTCGTCTTGATTGCGTTGTGGACGTCTTTTTCGAGTTCTGCCTCGGCAACGCCCGGCGTCTGGAAATACAGTTGATAGAAGCGCTGCTTTTCGGCCCTCGGCATGACAGCGCTTGGTCGGTCGGGTCCACGCACCGGAAACGGCACGCTCAAGCCAACGACAGCCCTAAATCGATCCGGTCTAAACAGGGCGCAGCGCCAAGCGACCGGCGCTCCCCAATCATGTCCGACAACGACTGCTTGATCCGTGCCGATCGCGTCGAGCAATCCGACCATGTCTCCGGTTAAATGCAATAGAGTGTATTGATCGATCGCATCCGGTTTGTCCGTCTGCCCGTAACCACGCATGTCGGGCGCGATGGCGCGATATCCGGCGGCAGCGAGCGCTTCCAATTGGTGCCGCCACGAATACCAGCACTCCGGAAAGCCATGGCAGAGAAGCACGGTGGGGCCGCTCCCTGCTTCGGCCAGGTGCATTCGAATGCCATTTGTCTCTATAAATCGAAGCGAGATCGTCATTGCCAACCTCCGCAAGATCAGTGATCTGATAGCTAATCAGTCACATTGTGAGCTCCAGCCACAACCGAAGGGGCTCCGCCGACACCCAGTCGAACGGCGGACCGCCAAAACGACATGCTCTACGAATTTATTTTCGAGCCCGCGCCCGCCTCCGGCAGCATCGGCGCAAGGTCGGCTTCGGGTCATTCGCGACGGGGCCGGGCCAGCAGCAATCCGGCAATGTCCCTTATGCCGCCGGAAGCGGAAGTAAATTCAGAGCATTAACAGGACCGCGACCGGTCACCGGGGGTTGCTTTCGTCAAGCTCGCATCAATCCGAATTTGGCTGCGTGCTAATGAGTCCACGCCCTTAGTTCAGCGCACCGTATGTCAGGTCGTCGAATACGGTGACACTGTCGGCCTTGGTCCACAAGCCGATCATGCCGGCGTCCCTTATCGATTCGTCCTCGACCTCGAACATCGGCTTGCCGTCATACGTCACCTTGAATAGCTTTCCCGCGAATTCGCAACGTAGGGAATGCCATTGACCTGATGGCACCGATACCTTGACGCCGTAGCCGCCTTTCCGGCCGACGATATCGAGCGCGCTGCGAACACCCTTGATCGTCTTGTAGAGCACGACATTGTCTTCAAGCGCGTTGGCCCGCACGACATAGTAATTGTCGGCATCCTTTGCGCGCCAGACAATACCGGCCGCACGATCCTCGGAGCCTGCGATCGCCTTGAACTTGACCTCGACGAACCCGTCCAGGATGCTGGTGCCGTTCCTGAGCGCCACTGGAAACGTCGCCTGACCGGATTGCTTCAGGACGTTCGGCTTGCTTGGCGCCGTCGACTCCACCTCGACCGTCCATTTGGGCTGGCCACGACCGGTCATCGTCAGAGTCCAGCCTTCGGGCGCTGCGCCGGTTGCTGCGTTGTCAAAATCTACAGTTTCTGCCATCGCGTTTCCTTCCACCAACAATAGGAACAACGCCGCCCCGAAGAGCGCTACGCTGATTTTTCGCACGACGTCTAAGCTTCCCGCCTGTATTGATCGTACAGTGTTGCAGCGTTGTCCCATTTGATCGCTTCCATGTAGATGTCGACATATTTCGCAGCCGCGGCGCCATAATCCATGTGATAGGCGTGCTCATACATGTCGAGCACCAGCACGGGGCGGCCGCCGGCCAGCGTCGTCGTGTGGTCGGCGGCCCACTGATTGACCAGCCGCTTGTCGCGCGGCGAGTAGGAAAGAATCACCCAGCCGGAGCCGCCGCCTTCGGCCTTGCCCATGGCGGAGAACTCCGCGCGCCACCGCTCCATGCTGCCGAAATCGCGCGCGATCGCGTCGGCAAGTGGCGTGCTCGGCTTGCCGGCACCGCCGAGCCCGTCGAAATAGATTTCGTGGAGGATCATCGAGTTTGACGCGACGAGTTCCTCGCGCTTCAGGCCGTTGATGACGAAGTTCGGAGCTTTCGCGAAGTCGAGCTCGGCGAGTTGCGCTCCGATCGCGTTGAGCCGCTTTACGGCGCCGACATAGTTGTTGTCGTAGTGGCTGACGAGCACCTTCTCCGAGATGCCGGCAATGGATTTCGGATCGAACGGCATCGGCTTGGGCTGGTATGTCATTGGCATGGCTCCTGCTGGCTGATTGGCTTGCGCAAGGGCTTGCGTCCCCGCGAGTATTGCGGTCGATGCCGCGGCGGCCCCAACGCCCCTGATGAAGTCTCGGCGGTCGGTATTCGTGGTCATGGAGTCCTCCACTTGATCGTCGCCCCAACGTGCCCCGTGTGCTCGCTAGCTCTTGGTGCTCGCCGTCTTGTCGCGTGCGCAAATAGGCCGCGCGGCCCTCGTCGATACGGACATCGACGAGGGTCGGCGCGCTGGCGGCACCAATTGACTGGACAATTTCTCTGATGAGATCGAGATGAAAGAAGACATGCGGCGTCCTTGGTGACCAGGACGCGATACTTGGGCATGTCGCCTCGCGGGGAGATCGCAAATCCCCGTGCCCCGAATTAAACGCCTGCCGGCGGCAGTGTCAATCTTCCGCGCGAGGTCGACGGGGTGACGATTTTTTGAAGAAGGTTCCGACCTTGTCGCGCACCGGGCCGTTTCGGTATTGTCCGTGCGCCCCCGCAAAGATCCCAAAGGAGCGAGCCAATGAGCCTCAAAGCCGTCGTCTTCGACGCCTACGGAACGCTCTACGACATCCAGTCGGTGGCTGACATCACCGAGGATGCGTTCCCGGGCTACGGCGAGATCATCACGCAGGTCTGGCGGATCAAGCAGCTCGAATACACCTGGTTGCGCTCGCTGATGCGGCGCTACCAGGATTTTTCTGCCGTCACGCGCGACTCGCTGGCCTATACGCTTCGGGTGCTCGGGCTTGCCTGGGAGAACGAGGCCTTCGAGCGCGTCATCGAAAAATATCTGCATCTCGATCTCTATCCGGACGCGACCGCCGCGCTCGCCGCGCTAAAACCGCGCAAGCTTGCCATCCTCTCCAATGGCAGCCCGGAGATGCTGAACGCGCTGGCGCGCAACTCCGGCCTCGACCGCCTGCTCGATGCCACCATCAGCGTCGATGCGAAGAAGATCTTCAAGCCGAGCCCGCAGGCCTATGAGCTGATCGCCGAGGTGCTCGGCACTGCGCCGGGTGAGGTGCTGTTCGTCTCCTCCAATCCTTGGGACGTGGCCGGCGCGAAAGCGTTCGGGCTCAACGTCGCCTGGATCGAGCGGGTGACGCCGGAGGCGATGGCGCTGGCTTGCGTCGAGAACGAACTCGTGGCACCGCTGACGATGTTTAGGGCGATCCGCACCCAGATGGACGAGCTCGGCTTTACGCCGGATTATCGTGTCCGTTCGCTTTCGGAGCTGCCCGGGATCATCTAGAGATGACCCGGGGATCATCTAGAGATGACCCGGAGATCATCCAGGGATGACCCGGGGATCGCTGCCCGCCCGTAAGTCCTCGATGAGCTGACTGGAATGAGCCTGGAATCCGTTCGCGCCTTCTTCGCCGAGAAAGCCCCCGACATCACAGTCATGGAATCCCCGATCAGCTCGGCGACCGTGACGCTGGCTGCGGAAGCCTATGGCGTCGAGCCCGGTATGATCGCCAAGACGCTGTCCTTGCGGGTCGGCGAGCAGGTGATCCTGATCGTCGCGGCCGGCACCTCGCGCATGGACAACAAGAAGGTGAAGGCGCAATTCGGCGGCAAGCCGAAGATGCTGGGGCTGGAAGAGGTCGCCGAGATCACCGGCCACGAGGTCGGCGGCGTCTGCCCGTTCGGGCTGAAATCACCGCTGCCGGTCTATTGTGACGTCTCGCTGAAGGCGTTCGACGTCGTGGTGCCGGCCGCGGGCTCGACCCACAGCGCCGTGCGCATCACGCCCGAGCGGATGGCCGAGCTGACCGCCGCAGAATGGGTCGACGTCTGCGAGCACAGGCCGTAACTCGGGCGCGAGTACACCTTGATAGCGCCGTTAGCGGTGGCGCCAACTGAAGCGATGAGCCAACAATGCAGATGTGGCGACAGGTCCGAAGTTGAGGTGACCTCACCTAGCCGCCCCAGCCGCAGTAGGGACGGCAGCGATAGCCTACACGATGCGAATGGCCCCAGTGCCAGTGCCACCAGCCGAAACGCGCTTGCACCAGGTCGCTCTCCTGCATCATCGGCTTGGCGGCTCCGGACAAAGGAGTGGCCGGAGCAGCCATTGCAGGTACGCCAAGCAATATCGCGCCAATCACGAAAAGTGCAGCAGGAATCTTGGTCATGGACATGACATTCCTCCGATCCACAGCTTCCGACCACAATCAACTTGGCTGACGGCAATTCGTTGCACAGCTATGACGGTTTCGGGACGGGACGGCCGGTCGCTGAACCGCGATGGCGCGATTGGCCGAGCTGACCACGGCCGAATGGGTCGATGTCTGCGAGCACAGGCCTTAAGTCGGACCATCGTCAATCCAGCGGCACACGCGGATCGAAGGGCTCGGAGGGCGGAAATTCGCCGGCGAAGGCCCCGCGATGCAGGTCGTCACGGGACGCCCCGCCGTTGCGGGCCACAACCATCTTCGACGGATCGACCGGCACGCCGATCGGATTACTCGCAAATTCCTTCGAGGTCCGCATCCATTCTGACGACTTGTTCCAGTCGTCGAAATTGTCGTATTGCAGCTCGACGCTGTTGCCGTCCGGATCGACGTAATAGAACGACGTCGTGACGCCGTGATCGAGCGACATGTGCGGCTTGATACCGAGTTCGCGCAGCCGCGCGTACGTATCGAGCAAGTCGTTGAAATCCGCATACTCGAACGCGAGGTGGTGCAAGCCGGTATGCACCAGCTTGTCCGGATCGTCGCTCATCCCAGAAGACGTCAACAGCGCGATGCGATGATTGGCGCCGTCGTTAGTGAGCCAGGCACCACCCGGAAACTGGAAGTTCGGCTTTGATCCGACGACTGTGCCATACCAGTCGATCATCTCCTGCAGACGCGTGGTCTTGAGGTTGACGTGATGCAGCGTGGGCTGGTTGATCTCGCTTGTCACGGATCTCTCCTTGTTAGGACGAATTTTCACGTGGTCCCGACCGGCGCTCGGCAGGCGTCGCCATCAGGCGGTGCATGCCGGGCGCGAGGACGCCAATTTAGCTGTGCTCGGTGCGGGGGCTTCGCCAAAGTGCCCACGTTCCGCGCCATCCGTGTCTCAGATTGGCAAAGAGCAGCGGACGAGGCAGGCGCCGAGCAAAGTCCGGATGACCTCAGACCGACGATGTCGTGCGATGCCTGATGCATTTGCCGGTCAGGAAGGTTACCATAGGGACCATGACCGACGACAAGGTGAAACGAAGACTGACCACCGTGCTGTGCGCTGATGTGTACGGCTATTCCCGCCTCATGGAGGCGGACGAGACGAGAACGCTGGAGACGCTTCGCCGCTACCGCACGGCCATTGCGGGATTGGTCGAGCGTCATGACGGCCGCATCGTAAATACCTGGGGCGATGCCGTGATCGCCGAGTTCGCCAGCGTCGTCGAGGCCGTGCAATGCGCGGTCGAGATCCAGCAGGAAATTTCCAATCAGGATTCGGACCCGCCTGACGCAAACCCAATGCGGTTTCGCATCGGCATCAACCTCGGCGATGTGATGGTGGACGGCTCCGACATCTATGGCGACGGGGTCAACATCGCGTCGCGGCTGCAAGAACTCGCCGACCCCGGCGGCGTCGTGATCTCGAGCTCGGTCTACGACCAGGTGCACAACAAACTGTCCGTTGGCTTCGACTGTCTCGGCCAGCGGCCTATGAAGAACGTTGCCCCCGTGACGAGCTATCGGGTGACCATGAGCGGCCGAACCGCCGGGCAAGGGAGCTTCGCGGTCAACGAGAGCCCAACTCGACGGCAGGAAGCTGGTGTTCAGCGGACAGGTGACAGGCACGAGCCATCCTTGCGGATCGGTGTCGTCTCGGATTGGCTAGCGAAGCTGCCCCGCCCGGTTAAGGCGGGCCTCACGGTGTCGACCTTTTTGATTCTGATCAATCTGTTCACGGGCGCGCATAAGATCTGGTTTCATTGGCCAGTCGCAGCCATTCTCTGCGTTGTCGTCCTGCGGACGGTGCTGGGGCATCGACCTGAATCGGACAGCAAGGGCGAGCGCTGAACGAGGCGGCACGACCGCATGTTCGCGCCTCGCGCTGCGCGGGGCTAATCGTCGTCATTGTCATAGGGCCGCGGCTGCATCTGCTGAAGTGGCGGCGGCGCGTTGTTATAGCGCGGCGGCGGCGCAGCCCGATTGCGCGGAATCGGCTGCTGTGGCGGCATCTGGTTGTTGGACTGGAACACGGCGCGACACGCGCTGGAGAGCTGCGGCGTGTTCTGCTGCAGGCAAGCCGTGATGCGGCTGACATCCGGAATCTGATCGCTGCACAAGCGCCAGACATCCGGCGTGCAGGCCATCTGCTGCTCCATGGTTCCGCGATATTCCTCGGCGAACGCAGCGCTCTGCGCGCCGATGCCGCCGATCACAAGCGCCACACCCAGCGCAATTCGCTCTGTTCGCATGGTCCCAATTCCTTCTCGAGTCCCCCGATTTGTCGTTAATCAATGAGACGCAGTCAGGTTCTGGCCCAACAAAAAAATGTGAAAATTCGGCTGGAACCTACTCGACCCGGCCGACCTTCTTCACCGCCGCGATCAGCCGCGCGCTATCGGTCGCGACGAAGTCGGAGAACGCCGGCGCATCCTGATAGGCGACCAGACTGCCTGAGGCATCGGAGGTCTTGAGCACGTCAGGGCTCGTCATCATCTGCGCCATGGCCTCGCGCAGGCGGCTCGCGATCGGCGCCGGCAACCGGCAAGAACAAGCTGTTTACGAAGTATTGACCATGTTCGGTCCGGCCTGGAACGCATCGCTCGACCCGCTGTTGCCCTCCCAGGGAGTGAGTGATGCGGAATCTTGCGACCATCGACGTGGCCCTGGACGAGATGCTGGTGAACCTCGCAGCGATCGTCCTGCGGCTCTCGAAGCCAGAAGTGACGCGAACGCCGGAAGCACGGCGAGCCCTGGCGCAATCGGTGCATCAATACGCGGCGTGCGCCGCGCGCTCGACCGACCCGCGTGTTCATGACTTGAAGTCGCAGTTGGACAAGACGTTGAAGCCGAGCCTGCGCATTGTCGCAATCGACGGCGTGAAGGTGCCGTAGTCGAACGCAAGGCGAGATGCCGTAGGGTAGGCAAAGGCGCGCAGCGCCGTGCCCACCAAGGTAGCTAACCGGTTTTGCCACCCTTCTTCGGCCTCGGCTTGCACGTGCCCGGCAGCTTCGCTGCGAGGAAATCGCCGAGCGCTTCGACGCGCGCGGGGCGCGGGCCGCCAGGTGGGGTCACGAGGTGCACGGCGCCTTCGGCCTGTTTCCAGTCCTTCAGGATCACTTCGACGGCGCCGGATGAAATTGCATCGCCGACGATGAATTCAGGGAGCTCCGCGATGCCGAGGCCGGCGATCAGGGACGGCATCACGGCTTCGCCATTGTTGACGCGAAGCAGGCCGCCGGGGCGGACGCTCGCCTGCTCGCCGGCGGAATTGGTGTAGTGCCAGACATTGGCCGTCAACAGATACGCGTAGCTGAAGCATTTGTGCTCGGCGAGATGCATCGGATGCGTCGGCCGGCCGTGTTTCTTCAGGTAAGACGGCGCGGCCACGGTGAAGCGTGGCATGGTGAAGAGCCGCCGCGCGATCAGTGACGAATCCGGCAGCCGCGCGATCCGCACCGCCATGTCAAAGCCTTCGCCAATGAGATCGATGGTCGCATCGCTCAAATGCAGATCGATCGAGACTTCCGGATAGGTCTCGAAAAACTCCGGCAACAGCGGCGCGACCGCCTTGACTCCGAACGTCATGGGCACGGCGAGCCGCACCAGGCCGCGCGGCGCCACCGATTGCGCCAGCGCCTCGTTCTCCGCCGCCTCACCGTCGGCGAGCAGGCGCGTGGCGCGATCGGCGAGCTTGTGCCCGGCATCGGTCAGGGCCAGCCGGCGCGAGGTGCGGTTGAACAGTCGGGCGCCGAGTCGCTCCTCCAGCCGGGTGACCGCCTTGGAGACAGTCGCCTTGGACATTGTCAGCTCGCTCGCAGCCCCTGCAAACGACCGTAACTCCACGACTTTTGCGAAAATCGCGAGCGCCTCGAAATCGGGGAGTCTTGCCATGGCGAGGGTCCAATCAGGATAGTTAAGGAAACAATGTGTTTCGACAGTTTCTATTTCTATACCACGGGCGGAGGCTTATCCAAGGGTCATCAGACATTCAGGACTGGAGAAATCCAATGGCCAAGAAGCTCTCAGGCAAGGTTGCCCTCGTCACCGGCGGTTCGCGCGGCATCGGCGCGGCCTCGGCCCGCGCTCTTGCCGATGAAGGCGCAGATGTCGCCATCAGCTACGTCGCCTCGCCCGAAAAGGCTGAAGCCGTCGTCAGCGAACTGAAGGCCCGGGGCGTCAAGGCCCGCGCCTTTAAGGCGGACCAGGCCTCCGCCAAGGACGTGACCAAGCTCGTGAACGATGTCGCCAAGGAATTCGGCCATCTCGACATCCTCGTCAACAACGCCGGTGTCGCCAATGGCGGCGCAACCGACGACGCCAACGCCGACACGGCCGCACTGGACCGGCAGGACCAGGTCAACGTGCATGGCGTGATCGCGGCGATCCGCGCCGCCTCGCAATTGATGGGTGAAGGCGGACGCATCGTCACCGTCGGCTCGATGCTCGCCGACCGCGCCTCGTTCCCCGGCCTGGCCGACTACGTCGCCACCAAGTCGGCCGTGGTCGGTTACACCAAGGGCGCGGCGCGCGACCTCGGCCCGCGCGGCATCACCGTCAACGTGGTGCAGCCGGGCTCGATCGACACCGACATGAACCCGAAGGATGGCGGCGAGTTCGCCGAGACCCAGCGCAAGCAGCACGCGCTGCAGCGCTTCGGCCGTCCCGAGGAAGTCGCCGCCGGAATCGTCTTCCTCGCAAGCCCGGAAGCCTCCTTCGTCACCGGCACCGTGCTCAATGTCGACGGCGGGTTTGGCGCCTAACCCCAAACCCACCCCCTCCCCTCCCCCTCCAATCAGGGAATCACTTCCATGATCGAACTCAGACCTTTCAACAAACTTGGCGGCGCCGATCACGGCTGGCTCAAGGCCAAGCATCACTTCTCCTTCGCGAGCCACTATGACCCGAACAACATGGGTCACGGCGCCTTGCGGGTGTGGAACGACGACGAGATCGCGCCGAACACCGGCTTTCCCGCCCATCCCCACGCCAACATGGAAATCATCACCTATGTGCGCGAAGGTGCGATCACCCATCAGGACAGCCTCGGCAACGAGGGCCGCACTGAAGCCGGCGACGTGCAGGTGATGAGCGCCGGCAGCGGCATCCGCCACTCCGAGTACAACCTCGAGCCGACCAAGACCCGAATCTTCCAGATCTGGATCGAGCCGACCTTGCGCGGCGGTCAGCCGACCTGGGGCTCAAAACCGTTTCCGAAGTCGGATCGCTCCGGCAAGCTCGTCACCATTGCGAGCGGCGACGCGAGCGATAAGGACGCGCTGCCGATCCGTGCCGATGCGCGGGTGCTCGCCACCACGCTGAAGGCCGGCGAGAGCGCGGAGTACGAACCGCAGAAGGCGCGTCACCTTTATCTGGTGCCGGCGGCAGGCGCGGTCGAGATCAACGGCGTGCGCGTCAATGCCCGCGACGGCGCCGCGATCCGCGACGAGGCCAGGCTGAAGATCACGGCGCTCGAAGACTCCGAGTTCGTGCTCGTCGACGCCGCGTAACGAAGATCGCCACAATGGCCGGACTTATTCCGGCCATCCACGTCCACCACAACGAACCCATCACATCCAATCAACGGAGACCACCATGACCAAAGTTCTCGTCCTCTATTATTCCGCCTATGGCCACATCGAAGCGATGGCGAATGCCGTTGCTGAAGGCGCGCGCGAAGCCGGCGCCACCGTCGACATCAAGCGCGTGCCCGAGCTGGTGCCGGCCGAGGTCGCCAAGGCCTCCTACTACAAGGTCGATCAGGCCGCGCCGATCGCCAAGATCGAGGACCTCGCCAATTACGACGCGATCATCGTGGGCACCGGCACCCGCTTCGGCCGGATGTCCTCGCAGATGGCGAACTTCCTCGACCAGGCCGGCGGGCTCTGGATGAAGGGCGCGCTGCACGGCAAGGTCGGCGGCGCCTTCACCTCGACCGCGACCCAGCATGGTGGCCAGGAGACGACGCTGTTCTCGATCATCACCAACCTGCTGCATTTCGGCATGGTGATCGTCGGCATGAACTACGGCTTTGCCGGCCAGATGAAGCTCGACGAGATCACCGGTGGTGCGCCCTATGGCGCCACCACGATCACTGGCGGCGACGGCAGCCGCCAGCCCAGTGCCAATGAGCTCGCCGGCGCGCGCTATCAGGGGCGCCAGATCGCTGAGACCGCGAAAAAGCTGCACGGTTAAGCCTGGGCTTCACAACAGCTGCATGGCTGATGCGATCGGGGCGGCATTCTCTGAAGGGAATGCCGCCCCATCTATGTCTGCAGGAACGACAGGGCTTACGACTCCCAGGACTTGCGACACGAATGGCTTTCGAACTTCTCTTGATTGCGCAGATGATCCGCAGGCCGGCCCAGGCGCTAGCGCGCCGCTGGTACTGCCGCAGCCTGTTCCGCGCCTCGCGTGGCCGGTTTCACTGCGCGGGCTGTACGGGATCGTAATACTCACGCCTGCGTGATGTCACCGTGCGCCGGGATGCTGACCGCCGGCGCAGATGCGGGCGCGGTTGAAAGCCACCAGCCATCGCCGGCAAACCAGCAGCTCTCGTCGGGCGCGTCCCCTCGCCGCAACGACTGCACGCTCTCCCATCCCTTTGCGAATGCCTCGGCCAATCGCTTGCCGGCATCCGCATCCTGAAGTCCGGCGCAGCCGATGAACTGGGCGCGGCTCAGGAATTTGGCGGGCCAGGCGGCCCCCTGCTCCGGGCGCGTGATCATCAGCATGCCGCCGAGCACGCCCTCCGGCGCCAGCGGAAACACCAGCCGGCCGGCGGGGCGCAACGCCGCGAGCCATTCCGTGGCCGGCTGCGCCGCGCCTGCACAGACATAAATCACGTCGACTTCAGGCAAATCGGACGCAATGCCCGAGCGCTCGCGCAGCTCGACCGTGGCGATGTCTTTCAAATTCCCGCGCGCAAGCGCAGCCAGGCCTTCGTCGATCTCATAGGCATAGACGCGGCCATTGGGCCCAGCGAGCTCGGCGAGAATGGCGGTGTAATAGCCGGTGCCCGCGCCGATCTGCAGCACGGTCTCGCCCTCCCTGACGCCGCAGCCGCTGAGCCAATAGGCGTGCGCGCCGGGCATGCCGATATTGACGCCACGCGCCGGATCCAGCGCCAGCAGCGCGTTCTGGTAGAGAAAGGCGGGATCGTCGTCGGGCGTCACGACGTAAGGATGGCCGCCGAACGAGATCGACCACGGTCCGGGTCCGGCGAAGGGTTCGCGCCTCACGTTGCGAAAAGCCTGCTCGATGCGCGGGTCCGTGGCCTTGGCCGCAGCGCAGATCAACTGCGCATAGAATGCGCGAAACTTGTCCGAACGATCGTCCATGTCGCCTCCTGCCGGTGGCGACGATAGCACGATCATTGCGATATTCGAGTGACCCTGCAACCCGCGAGCGTCGACTGCTCTAGCGTGTGGCCTTGCCCATTGCGCGCGCTGCGAAGGCGGCGAGCCTTGGATGGCGGCGCAGGCCCTGGGCGGCGTGGTCGCGCAGCACATAGGGCAGCCCGCGCCAGGACAGCGCGACGCTGACATCGGTCAGCGGGACCGGCTCGGCGCCGAAGCGGCGCTTGTAATCGTGATTGCCGATGCTGAGATCGAAGCGCCGCACGCCCTGCGCATGCAGCGCCGCCATGGTGCGCTCGGTCACGAGCAGCCCCGGCGAACAGTTCGCCCACGCTTTGCCGGCATGGCCGATGCGCAGCAGGAAATACGTTGCGCCGTATCTGACGCCGAGCGTGGTGGCGACGATGCCCTCGTCGCAGACGAGCGCCGAGACGATTGCATAGCCTTCGGCAACGCCCTGGCGGGTCACCTCACGGTAGAACTCGGCATGGGCCTCGTCGTTGAGCACGAAGCGCGAGCCGAGCTGCTGCATGCGCTCCTGCTGCTGGACGTCCATGACGTCGAGGAGCTCATGCGCGCGGGCAACGTTAGTGGCGATCTCGAACCGCGCGCCGGCATGACGGCTGAACACGCGCCAGCAGCGGGGCATCTGCATGCGCTTGATCGACGCCTGATAGTCCGCATAGTCGTCGCCGGTCAGCACGAGATTGCCGTTGAGCGAGCAAGAGCCGGGACGGCCGAGCGACACCAGCGGGTTCGGCTTGGCGCCGACATAGGCCGGCATCTTCTTCAGCCGCAGCAGGTCGAAGCCATCGGGCAGGGCGCGCAAGCCATCGACCAGCGCCGCGCCGATCGCCTGCGCGCCGGCCGCATCTAAGGTTGCGTCGCAAGCCAGGATCGGGGCGTTGTTGTCGGAGACGCCGAGATCGGCAAACTCGACGACGCGGATGCCGCGCCTGACATGGCTGAACATCGGCACCATCGCGATGTCCTTGCCGGTCGCCGGATCGGTGATGATTGCGATCAGCGGTGCGACGCCACGAAAGGCTTCGTACCAGGCGCTTAACCAGTAACCATGCTGGAATGCGGTGCGATGGCCCGCATTCAGGCGCAATGCGGCCTGTCGCCAGTCACGCACGAAATCGACTGAGATTCCCGACGCGCTGGACACCCGACCATCTAGCTGCTCGAGGCTGAGAAACGCCATTTGCGAGGCATACAATCACTGAACGTGTCCAGATAGATTATGTTTTGTCGCAGACCACAAGTTACGTCGCTGCTTATCGTTAAGCCGATACCGTCGCAGCGCGCGCAACGTCCCCCGTGTCCCGATCTGAAACGCGCGGCTGCGACAAGTTGTCAGCGATCGGGTTCCAATTGCGCGACGCATTGGAACCTGGCCAGGAAATGCAGCCCGGCGACCGCGAGCGCGAACATGAACCAGACCGGGTTCTGCCGCTCGAGCAGGAAGGTCTCGGTCGTTCCGAAATACAGGCCGAACAGCCAGATCGTCAGGAACAGCTTGCCCAATGCGTTGCTGCGGTTGTGAGCCTGGGTCTCCTGGAAATTGCGAAGCGGCGCGAGGACAAAGATCAGCACGACCAGCAGCAGACCCGGCAGGCCGATGGTGACGGCGAGGTCGAGATAGCTGTTGTGGCTGTGCGCCGCGGTCACCGCCCATTCGGAGCCTTTTGCGGTCTGCCGCTCTGTGACGTCGTCCCAGAACGCCGCATAGCCATGGCCGATGATCGGCTTTTCCGCCACCGCTGCGAGCGCAAACTCCCAGATGTCGGAACGGCCGGTGAAGGTAGGATCGACCGGAAGCGCTCGCGTGATGCTGCCAAGTCCCGGGCTCAGGACGCTGCCGACCGTCAGCAGATTCATCAAGATCAGCGGCGCGAAGCAGATGATCCGCTTCAACCACAGGCTGCGCGTGACGTAGACCAGGGACGCCAGCAGATAAATGGAAAGGCACAGCGCCGACGACGTCTTGCCGCCGGTGAAGATCAGGAAGATGCCGGCAAGCAGCGCGATCGCAGGCCCCATCACGAAGGAGCCGATGGCAGAGAGGTAAATGCCGACATAGACCAGGATGGTCATCACCGGCGAGGCGACGTTCTTGTGGCCAAAGCTGCCGCGCCAGTCGCCGGCGAGCTGCGGCTCGGTGATGTCGAGCGCGCTGTGGATCGAATATTGCGGGGCGAAGAAGACGCCGAGAAAGCACAGCGCCAGCAGCACCAGCGCGGCGCCGCCGAGGCAGAGGTTGAAACTCCGCTGCGTCGGCGGCAACAGCGGCAGGATCACCGCGAGCGAGGTCACGCTCGCGGCGAGCACGAAGCGCTGGATCGAGACCTCGCGGCTCTCCGACAGAACGACGTTGATCAGCATCCAGCCGACCAAGCAGAGATGCAGCGGCGTCACCAGGGTCTTCAGCGCGGGCGCATCGGTGGTGAGAACGAACATCACGCCGACTGCGGCGAGCAGGCCGAAGGTGATGTAGTTCAGCGCCATGCGTCCACCGACGACGGTGGCGACGTCCTCGCTGCGCAGATCCGGGAAGGGATCGAGCGTGATCATGACGAGCAGCAGGGCCGCCACCATAACGAGGCAGCGCGCCATCTGGACGACGTTCAGCTTCGCGAGCTCGTCGCGCAGCGCATGGCCGAGCGAGCGGGCCTCCACGTCAGTCATCTCTGCGGCGCTGCGATCCATGCCTCAAGGCCGGGTGGACGATGGGGGACCCTTCAGGTCTAGCCCATCCCCGTTAACCATCCGTCAACCAGCATGCCGGAGCTGGCCGCGACGCGCTGCTGCCGTGCGATGCTGCGCGCGATCTCGTAGTATTGCAGCGCGCGCTGCTCCAGCGTGAGGTTGTCCATGATGTAGCCGCGTGGATCGAATTCGCCCGCAGTGCAGCCGGCCCAGAAGTCAGTCCAGCGGTCCTCGAAGCCGGCGCGGTCGACGAATTTGAGACCGCAGCGGTCGTCCCAATAGGGCACCGACGACACCGGCTCGAACAGGACGCGGTGCGGATAATAGTCGGGATCCGGCCAGGGACCGCCGGGATCCCAGGCCAACACCGGCACGCCGCTGGACAGCGCCTGCTGATAGGCGATGCCCTGGCTCTCGTTCTGGCACAGGAAGATCATCGCACGCGAACGCGCCAGTGCGGCCTGATAGTCTTCCTCCTTGTAGCTGCCGTATCGCAACTCCGTGAAGGAGCGGCCTTCCTTGATCAGCCGCGCGCGAACCGGCTCGACCAGCTCCGGCACGTAGCGGTCGCGATCCCAGCTGACCTTGTCATAGAGCAGAATGTCGACGGTCTTGTCGCGCGGGCGCGACGGCGCCCATAGATCGGTGTCGATGCCGACCGGCCAGGCTTCGGTCTCCGGCCAGTGCGGTCGGTACATCTCGGCGTACCACGGGCCGGGCACCACGACTTTCTTGACGGGAAGACGTTTGAACAGGTCAGGATCGTCAAACGGATGATTATGCGCAGCGACTCCGAGCAGGATCGGGTTTTTCCATGCGAACTTGTCGAGCAGGAAAGTGCGGCCGATGATGCAGGCGACCTCTTCCGGGTGCTGCGCGATGTAGCCGTAGTCATTGACACGATAACGGATGCCGAGCCGGTCGAGGCCGGCACAGAGATTGAGGAACACGCGCAATTGCCCGCTCATGCGCGGCTCGCCGAACAACATCTTGCGCGCCATGCGCCGCAGGTGCCGGTCGCCGGGAAACCAGCGATCGTCCTTGTCCTCGTAGAACAGATTGAGGATCATGTCGTCGGGATCGTAGTCGAATGTCTTTGCGGGCACTGGATCCATCCGCGGCAATCAGGCCTGCATTCTCACATGAGACCGGCTGCCGCACCTCTCGAAAGCTGCGACAGACTTAACGCCACAGGTTTAACGCTAATCTACAAAACCGCCGACGCAACGGCCTTCGCAACAACGATTTGATCGTTATGTGGGTATCATCTGCGCCAGCCCAGACTGCGCTTGCGGGCAGCCTGGTTAACAGATCCTTAAACACGACGAGCCATCGCTTGACCCTCACCGACGCCACGCTCGACGCACCGGCCGCCGCATCCGCGGCGGCGGATGCGCGCGCAACGTCGCCTGTGGTTTCCGTGATCGTCCCTGCGAAGAATGCGGCGGCCTATATCGGCGAAACCATTGCAAGCGTGCTGGTGCAAGCTGATGTCACCGAGGTGATCGTCGTCGATGACGGCTCGACGGATGATACTGTGGCGATCGTCGGGGCCGTCCGCGATCCGCGGCTGCGCCTGACGATCAACGACGCCAGCGGCGTGTCGGCTGCGCGCAACCTCGGTGCACGCAGCGCGCGTGCGGACTGGCTGATGTTCCTCGATGCCGATGATCGCCTGCGGCCCGATGCCGTGACGACGCTGCTGACGGCGACGAAAACTGCGCCGCACGCGGTGCTGGTCTATGGCGACTACAACACGATCGACAGCGCGGGACAGCCGATCGGCCGCCGCGGCCTCCTGAAGGGACGCCTCAAACCGTCCGGCGACGTGCTGGAGCGGCTCGCCGGCGGCAATTTCATCGTCAACGGCGGCATCATGCTGGTTCGCGCTGAGGCTTTCCGCACCGCCGGCGGCTTCGACGTCTCGCTCCGCTATTGCGAGGACTGGCATTGCTGGTGCCGCCTCGCCGCACTCGGCGAATTCGCCTACGTGCCGAAACTCCTGCTCGACTACCGCCTGCACACGGCCAGCACGATGAACGCCGCGATGCGGACGCCGCAGGATTTCTTCCCGGCGGTCGCACGCGTGTTCGACGACGAATTGATTCTCGGCAAGCTGCCGGCCGCCGCTGCGCCCCGTTTGCGGCAGGCAGCGGAAATCCATCTCGTGACCTATGCGGCGACCCAAGCCGTCCGATTTGGCCGGTATCGCGATGCGCTTGGCTATCTCGGCATGGTCGGCCGGCGCTCGCTCAAGGCGATGCCGCGATCCGCGATCAAGATCGCTCTGTCTTATTTTGGCATCTAACGCCCGGTGCGAACGCGTCAGGAGACGATCTTCGAGGCCTTGTAGGGCTTCGGATCAAAGCCGAAAGCCGCGAGCGCAGAACCGACGGCCACCAGCACGGGGTGCATCGCGACGACGGCTTTCGATGACGTCAGCAGGCGGGCCGAACGAACCAGCGACAGCGGCAGCCGCCCCAGCATCTGCGCAAACACCCGTGCCCGCGCCGCCGCGCCTGACGCAGCCTTGATCTGCACACGATAGTTGATCGCGCCGATGCGCAGGCCGCGCTTGGCGATCCAGCCGATGCTGGTGCGGCTTTGCGGCACGGTCTCGGTGATGACGGCCTCCGCGGTCCAGTGGAAAGTCATGCCGGCATTGCGGCCGCGATAGAAGAAGTCGCAGTCTCCGCCGCCAAGGAAATTGAACTGGAGATCGAAGGCGGGGCTCCCCAGCCGCTCGAACGCTGCGCGCGTGATCAGGCAATTGCCGCAGCCATAGATCAGCGGCACCGCACCGGTGTAGTCGTAAGCCGGACAGAAGGCTGGATGGCGCGCGAGCCAGGGCTGGCTGTCGTCGTCGAACACCGGAAGCACCGGTCCACCGACTACGTCGGCACCGGTCGCCTCTGCGGTGCGAACCATCAGCTCGAGCCAGTCGGGCGAAGCGATCTCATCGTCATCGATCATCAGGAAGCTGGCTGCGGCAGGAAACAGCGCTTGCGCCGTCTCGAACGCGGCATTGATCGCCTGGCAATTGCCCTGCCGCTTCTCGACCAGGCAGATACCCTGGAGCTTGCCGGAAGCAAGATACTCCGCGGCCACCGGCGCGCTCGCGCGCCCGGCCGTGTCATTCTCGACCATGACCACCGCAAAGGAGCGCGGGGTGCGCTGGTTGACGAGCGAGTCCAGCGTCAGCCGCAGATGCTGCGGGCGCCGGAAGCAGGGAATGCACACGACGATGCCGACCGAGAGATCGATGACGCGCGAGCTCGCGGCGATCTCCCGGTTGGGATCGCGCACGGCATCCGAGATCCGGCTGGCGGACAAATCTGTCGGGATCAGCGTCATCGCGTCCTAGATGCCCGAGATATGTTGAAAAAGCCCTGCATCAAGCACCATTGTCCCGTGGCGGCACGGCCGCGCGAGACAGATACGTCCCAAAATGAACGGCCTGCGCCAGCGCTCAAGCTGCGCCGCGACGCTGATGTCCCGGCCATGATGCGTCCTATCATGCGCTTAACCGCTTTCGCGTGTTTTCCCTGCGAATTCCTGCGCGCGTGATACTGCAATTTGCAGTCCATCACCTGCCAACAGCGCAACGTGGACAATGCCGTAGTTAACGCTTGGTCGGATTAACCCGGCCGTAAGCACCGCGATCGGTGGAGGCGCGCGGCATCGGATTTGCTCTTCGAGAACGAGAGATTTTTCCTGTAAATTTGAGTCGAACAAGCGCGGTTAGAAAACATGAACAAGTCAGCGACGATCGATTTCGCGACAGCCACCGAGACCCAAGCCCCGACGCACACCCAGGCACTGCTCGATCTCGTCGCCGGAGAAGCCCGCGACAGCCTGCTCGGCGTTCACGACGTGCTGCGCCGCGAGCTGCCGCAAGGCCGGCTTGCGATCTACGAGGCCGGTGGCGGCTCCTCGAGCTTCCTGCCCATGGACGTGCTCGGCCGCAGCCAGGTCACCGTCGTCGACATCGACGAAGACCAGGTCCGCAACAACACCTACGCGGACGAGGCGATCCTCGGTGACGTCCAGACCTATCGTTTCTCGCCCGAAACCTTCGACGTCGTGATCTGCTACAACGTGATCGAGCACCTGCCCGACGTCGAGGCGGCGCTGCTGAACTTCCGCGATGCGCTCAAGCGCGGCGGCATGATCCTGATCGGCGCGCCCAATCCGCGCTCGCTGTCCGGCGTCGTCACAAAGTACTCGCCGCACTGGTTTCATGTCTGGTTCTACCGTAACATCCGCGGCATCAAGACCGCCGGTCTGTCGGGCGAGGCGCCGTTCCCGACCTTCTTCCATCCGCTGGTGACGCTATCGAAGCTCGAGGCGTTCGCGGCAGCCCACGGGCTGGAGACGATCTACCGCCGTGAGGTCGAGAGCCCGCGCTATCCCGAGATGCGCCAGCGCAAGCCGCTGTTCGCCGCCCTCGTCGACGCCGGCGCCGCGGTGATGAACGCCGTGCTTCCGCGCGGCACCGACGTTCGCCGCGGCGACTATCACGTCATCCTGCGGAAGCGCTGATGGCCATGCGCGCGCAGGCCGACCAAAACGCTGTAAAGCGGCATGCGCGCGCGCCGTTGGGCATGCACGGTAACGAACCGTTAATCAGTGAGGAACTGCTGCCGCCGGGGCGTCACAACGACGCGGCAAATGGCGACCCGCGCTTAAACGCTTTGTTTGCCATTTCGGTGAATAGTCCCTCAATGAGTATGGTTAATTTTCCCTGTTGCGTTGATTGCGCACCTATATCCCCGGTGCGGGGCGTAAAGCGAAGAGTAACCCCTCAGCCCACTGCCGTTGGAATGAAAGCTGGGGACTATGCTTGACTATAACCAGCCGATTGACCGGGCCGGAGATCCGACTAGATCGGAGGCCCCGCAGCGGACATCCGAGGCCAGCTTCAACGTGCTGGAGCTCGTCGGCCTGCTATGGCGGCGCAAGATTGCGATTGCTTCTGCCGCGCTGATCGGCGCGTGCCTCGCCGTTACCATCGGCAAGAGCCTGACGCCCCGCTACACCGCGACCGCCCAGCTTTATGTCGACCCGCGCGAGCTTCAGCTCGTCGATCGCGAGCTCACGCCGCGCGCGCAAGATCTCTCCGGCATGTCGATGGTGATCGAAAGCCAGGCGCGCCTGATCACGTCCAACAGCGTGCTGCTGCGGGTGATCGAGCAGGCCAATCTCGACAAGGATCCCGAATTCGGTGGCGGCGGTGACAGCAGGACGCTGATGACGTCGCTGCTCGGCCTGATCGGCCTCCAGCCCCGCGCGCCCTCGGCTGCGGACATCAAGGACGTGCAGCTCGCGGCGCTCGACGCGCTGAACAGGCACATCACGATCCGCAAAACCGAGAAGAGCTTCATCGTCGATATCGAGGTCTGGTCGACCGATCCCGCCAAAGCGGCGATGCTCGCCAACACCCTGACCAACGTCTATCTGACGGAGTCCCGCAATTCGCAGGCGCTAGCCGCGCGGCGCGCGACCAGCGAATTGTCCGGCCGGCTGAAGGAGCTGCGCGAGCGGCTCCGCAACGCCGAAACCGCGCTTGCCACCTACAAGGCGCAGAACAATTTTGTCGGCACCCAGGACGCGCTGATCTCTGATCAGCAGCTCTCCTCCAGCAACCAGCGGCTTTCGGCGGCCCGCGCGGCGACGATGGACGCGCAGGCGCGCCTGGACCAGATCGAGGCAAACAAGCGCACCGCCGCGGATGCCGGCGCCATTCCCGAAGCACTGCAATCGCCGACGATCGCGAACCTGCGCGCGCAATATGCCGACGCCCGCAAGAAATATGCGGAGCAGACGGCCGAGCTCGGCCCACGCCACCCGGCGCTGCGCCAGACCGAAAAGCAGGTCGAGGATCTCAAGCGCACCATCAGCGAGGAGATCGAGCGCTTTGCGCAATCGGCCAAGAACGATCTCACCCGTGCCCGTGACTATGAGGCGTCGCTCAACCGGGCGCTGGAAGTGCAGAAGCGGCAGAGCGTGCAGCTCAGCCAGGCCGCCGTGCGCTTGCGCGAGCTCGAGCGCGAGGCAGAAGCCAGCCGCGACGTCTATCAATCCTTCCTCAAGCGCTCGCGCGAGACCGAGGAGCAGGAGACCCTGAACACGTCGGCGGCCCGCGTCATCGGCGAGGCCACGGTGCCGCAGCGGCGCTCGTTCCCGCCGGCAATGAGCCTGTTCGCCATGATCGGCTTCATGTTTGGCGCGCTTGCCGCCGCCTCCTGGTTCGTCGCGGCTGAGCATCTGTTCAACGGCGCGACCGCTCCCCAACCGACCCGCCGCGAGCGCACGCCTGCGCCGGACGTTGCCAAACCTCAGGTGGAAGCCGCCGCGCCTGCACCTGCGCTCGCGCTGGTCGAGAAACCGCTGATCGCCCGCCTTCAGGAGGCCGACGTGATCCGCACGCTCGGCGCCATTCTCGCCACCGGCAGCGGCGTCGATCTGACCCGCGTCGGCTGGCCGACGCTGCGCCCCGGATTTCCGCTGACGACGCTGCTCAACGCCCTGCGCGACATGCGGGCGGCGATGGCTCGTCGCGCCGGCAGCAAGACCATGCCGGTGGTGGCGCTGGTCGGCGCCGGCGACACCACAGGACGCAGCGTGACCGCGCTGAATTTCGCGCTGGCGGCCGCGCGCGACGGCAGCCGCGTGCTGATGATCGACGCCGACCATCAGGCGCACACGCTCTCGAACAGGATCAATCGTCCCGGCAAGAGCGAGCCGAGCAAGCTCGGCTGGCTCTCGATCAGCAGCAAGGCCGTGCGCGAGGTCAAGACCGTCAACGGCATCTCGGTGCTGCCGGCGACCGAGAGCGATGCCGGCAAGGCCGCTGACGCCGTCCGCAAGGCGATCGCACAGGCGCGTTCGGCCGGTGGCTATGACCTCGTCATTCTCGACGGCCCCGCGATGCCGCTCTCGGCCGCAGGTCGCAAGCTGCTCGACGGCGCCGACGCGCTGGTGGCGGTGCTGCCGACCAGCCTCGACATCAATGACAGCATGGAAGAGATTCTGGCCGCACTCGGCGGCGCCCAGCGCAAGCTCGTCGGCGTGGTGCTCGACGAGCTCGCTCCCGCAACCCAAACGCGCCAGCGAGGCAAACAATATGCTTGAGCGCCGCGTCAATCTGGACGGTCGTGCCGCGACCGCCGAGGTGCCACGTATCACCGTCGGTGGCCTTCGCATGGCCGCACTCGACCTGGAAGCCACCGCAGATTTCATGATCGAGGCAACCGATCCGCGTCATCGCATCGGCCGCCCGCTGTATCTGACGTCGGCCAATGGCGAGGTGCTGGCGCGCTGCTCGACCGAGCCGCAGACCGAACGCCTGTTCCGCGCCGCCGATCTGATCAATGCCGACGGCCAGCCGCTGGTGGCGGCGTCAAAACTGCAGTCCTGGTTTCCGCTGCCGGAGCGCGTTGCCACGACGGACCTGTTCCATGTCGTCGCGCGCAAGGCGGAAGTTGCCGGCCGCACCTTCTACATGCTCGGCGCCAGCGAAGAAGAGAACGAGACGGCGGTCCGACGGGTCCAGAACATGTATCCGAAGCTCAAGATCGTCGGATACAGTCATGGCTATCTCCGCGGCGATGCCCTGCGGGCCAAGGTCGAGGAAATCAACGCCCTCGCACCGGATTGCCTGTGGGTCGCGCTCGGCGTGCCTTCTGAACAGGCCTTCGTCGAGGAATACACGCCGCTGCTGACCAATGTCGGCGTCATCAAGACGTCAGGCGGCCTGTTCAACTTCCTGTCGGGCAGCCGCTCGCGCGCGCCGCAATGGATGCAGCGGATCGGGCTCGAATGGGTCTGGCGTGTCTGGCTCGAGCCGCGCCGCCTGTTCTGGCGCTATTTGACCACCAACCCCCGCGCGATCTATCTTCTCTTCAGCCGCAACCGCCCCTTCAATCGCTGAGAAGAGTAGAACGCCATGAATGATCGGCCGACTGTCCTCGTCACAGGAGGCGCGGGCTATATTGGCTCTCATGCCTGCCGCGCCTTGGCTGCTGCCGGCTATCGGCCCGTCGTGTATGACGATCTCTCGACGGGCCATCGCAGCTTCGTGTCCGGGGATCTGGTGACGGGCGATCTGCTCGACGGCGCGGCGCTGGCGCGCGCCTTTGCCGATCACAAAATAGCGGCGGTGATGCATTTCGCCGCGGCGAGCCTGGTCGGCGAGTCCATGACCGACCCGCAGAAATATTACATCAACAACGTCCAGGGCACGCTGTCGCTGCTCCAGGCGATGCGCAACGCCGGCTGCCACCGCATCGTGTTCTCCTCGTCCGGCGCGGTCTATGGCAACGCCGATTCCAAGGCGCTTCCGGAGGACTTTCCCTGCGCGCCGATCAATCCTTACGGTGCTTCGAAGTGGATGATCGAGCGCATGCTCGCCGACTACCGCGCGGCCTACGGTTTCGGCGCGTTCTGCCTGCGCTATTTCAATGCCAGCGGCGCCGATCCGGCCGGCGGCATCGGCGAATTGCGTGACAACGAGACGCATCTCATCCCACGCGCCATGATGGCGTTGCAGGGGCATGTCGAGTTCGCCGTGTTCGGCGACGATTACGACACGCCCGACGGCACCGCGATCCGTGACTACATCCACGTCACCGACCTCGCGGCGGCGCATGTCGCGGCTTTGAAGCTGCTGGAAACGGGACATGCCGGCGGCAGCTTCAATCTCGGCACCGGCTCGGGCTTCTCGGTGCGCGAGATCCTCACTGCCATCAGGCAGGAGACCGGGCGCGAGGTGCCGCACACCGTCAAGCCGCGCCGCGCCGGCGATCCCACCTATCTCGTCGCAGACCCCTCGGCTGCGCGAAAGGTGCTGGACTTCGTGCCGCGCCACTCCGACCTGCCGACCGTGATCCGCACCGCCTGGGCCTGGCACCAGAAGGCACATCCGCCTAAGGCACGTTAAGCAACCGTAACACCCGCACCTTGCCGGCCGTGCCTCCAAACGGCTAGAATGCATATTCACTGCCGCCGTGGGCGCTTCGCCGACGGCCGCATGTTTTGGCATGGCCGACGATGAGGTCGGCATGCGTGGCTCGGCCATTTGCGCGAGCCGCTTTTTCCAAGCGTCAAGGCCACGATCAGATCCGCGCACCGGCCTGTGATCAGACGTGGATTCAAGGAGTACCTGCGCATGCATCAGGCTGCACGCCTGGAGTTCGAGCGCGTGATCGATGAGTTCGTTCGCTGGCATGTCGTGCCCGAGGGCGAGCGCTCGCCTGCGCCTGCCTGGTGGTGGGGGCCCGCCATGGCTGTGGTCGACGACCACGAGCCGTTGAGCGAGACATGGCGCGGCGCGCTGGGCCTGGGCGACGGCGCAAGCCTCGCCGACGGCGCATGCACGATTATCTCGCTGTTCGTCGAACAGACGTCGCTGACGGAACCTCAGGATTTTCCGAGCAAGGCGGAGGCCGCCGATCACGACATCCGCGAATTGCAGCCGCTGCCGTCAGACGACAGCGCGTTTCAGCCGTAGCGCCGCGGCCTCGTCCCCGGCCGGGTCCGCCTCCGGCTGGAGCGGCGGCGCGACGGACAGCTCCACCGGCCGCAGCAATTCGGCCATCTGCTTCGCGGGCAGCGGCTTTGCGATCAGGAAGCCCTGCATCTCGTCGCAGCCATGGGTGCGCAGGAAGGCCTCCTGCTCGGCGTTCTCGACGCCCTCGGCGACCACGGTCATGCCGAGCGCTTTGCCCATGCTGATGATCGCCTGCGCGATCGCCTGATCTTCCGAATCGTGGGGCAGATCGCGCACAAAGGAGCGGTCGATCTTGATGGTGTCGATCGGGAAGTGCTTCATCAGCGACATCGATGAATAGCCGGTGCCGAAATCGTCGATGGCAAGCCGGATGCCGCGGCTCTGAATCGCGTCGAGCACCTTCAGCGCGCGTCCGACATTGCGCATCATCATGCTCTCGGTGACCTCGAGCTGGAGCAGCACCGGCGACATGCCGGAGGCCGCCAGCGCCTCGTCGACGTCCTGCAGCAGATGCTCGTCGGCAAATTGCCGCGGTGACAGGTTGACCGCCATCGACAACGGCAACAGGCCGCGGCGCTGCCAGGCCATGGCCTGCGCGCAGGCCTCGTTCAGCACCCAGCGGCCGATCGGGACGATCAGGCCGGTCTCTTCGGCGAGCGGAATGAACTGCGCCGGCGAGACGTTGCCGAGATCGGGATGGGTCCAGCGCAGCAGCGCTTCCACGCCCGTGATCTGGCCGGTCTCCATGTCGACCTTGGGCTGGTAATTCAGCGAGAACTGTTCGCGCTCCAGTGCCCGGCGCAGCGCGCTCTCGAGCGACAGCCGCTCGATCGACTGCGTCTTCACTTCCTTGGAGAA
Organism: Bradyrhizobium ganzhouense; assembly: GCF_049949285.1. Taxonomy (NCBI): domain Bacteria; kingdom Pseudomonadati; phylum Pseudomonadota; class Alphaproteobacteria; order Hyphomicrobiales; family Nitrobacteraceae; genus Bradyrhizobium; species Bradyrhizobium ganzhouense. The sequence continues at coordinate 1,306,001 of NZ_CP181318.1, read as the reverse complement.
GAAGCGATAGCCGTTCTTGCCGTCTTCCTTGGCGAGATACATCGCCATGTCGGCGTTCTTGGTCAGCGTCTGCGCGTCGGCGCCATTGGCCGGATACATCGCGATGCCGATCGAGGCCGTGGTGTGGCACTCATGGCCGGCGAGCTCCATGGGCTCGGCGAGCGCCGTCAGCAACCCGGTGGCGATGCGCTGGACGTCGTCGATCTCGCCGCACTGGTCGAGGATCACCACGAACTCGTCGCCGCCGAGACGCGCCACGACGTCGCTTGCCCGCAGCGCGCTGCGCAAGCGGTTCGCCACCTCGAGCAGGAGCAAATCGCCGGCCTCATGGCCCAGCGAATCGTTGATGACCTTGAAGCGGTCGAGGTCGATGAACAGCACCGCGAAACGGTGATCAAGGCGCTGCGCCGCGTCGATCGCCTCGCGCAGCAGCCCGTTGAAGGTCTCGCGGTTCGGCAGGTCGGTCAGACTGTCATGCGAGGCGAGATATTCGATGCGCTCGTCCGCCTCGTACTTCTCGTCGGCGCGATCGAAGTTCTCGATCGCAAAGGAGACGTTATCGGCGAGGCGCTGCAACAGCTCGACGAACTCGGCGGTGAAGGTTTCCTGCTCGGTCGACATGTAGATCATGACGCCGACCGGTTTGTCGTGCGTGATCAGCGGGAACGCCGCGCCGGAGCGCGCGCCGTCGCCCTGCAGGACGGCATGGAAGGCGCTGACACGGTTGTCGTTGACATAGTCGTTGCTGACACAGGGCTGCCGGGTGCGGAACGCGGTGCCGCTCATGCCGCGACCTTCGGGTCTTTCGGCATCGATGGAGAGACGAACGTTCCGCGTGGTCTCGGCCGACGGTCCTGAGGCCGCGACGATCGCCAGCTGGTCGCTGTCGGCCCTGGCGAGCGCAATGGTCGCCGAGGTGAACTTGCCGCCCGTGGACGCGGCCTGACACACGAGCTCAAACAGCTCGGTGCGTGACTTGGCGCGCACGATCGCTTCGTTGGTGGCGCTCAGCGCCGCGAACATGCGCGTCAGGCGCTCCTTCTGCGCTTCGGTCCGCGACCGCTCCTCGGCCCGGTCGAAATTGTCGAGCGCAAAGGAGACGTTCTCCGCCAGACGCTCGAGCAGCTCAACCAGGTCCGGCGTGAACGTATTCTCTTCGGGCGCCAGAAACAGCAGAATGCCGATCGGCTCCACGCCCGCTCGCAGCAGCGGAAAGCTGGCAGCCGCGCGCGTCCCGTCCTCGGTCGCCTTGGAATGCCAATGAGTGGATCGCGGGTCGTTCAGATAGTCGTTGATGACGCTGGGACGGCGGGTTCGCAGCGAAATCCCGATGATCCCCTGCCCCTCTGCATGGCCGGGAGACACGCAACATGTGCGCCCGACCATTTGTTCCTGAAGACGCCCCTTTACCGCAATGACACGAACGATTTCGCCTGTCTCGTCGAGGATGCCGATCGTCGTCGAGGCAAACACATCGCCCAGCACGGCCGCCTGGCATACCACCTCGAACAGCTCCTCGCGTGTCTTGGCACGCATGATGGCTTCGTTGGTGGTACTCAGCGCCTTGAACATGCCGCTAAGGCGATTGCGCTGCTTGTCGGCCCGCGCCTTATCGTCCACCCGATCGAAATTCTCGAGCGCGAAGGCGACATTGGCCTGGAGCCGCTGCAGCAGCTCGACGAACTCCGGCGTGAACGTGCCGCGTTCCGGCGAGTTGAAGAGAAATACGCCTTCGACGCGGTCGCCGTTGAACAACGGCAGCGCCGCGGAGGATCCGATACCGTTGCGGCGGGCGTTGGCCGCCCAAGGCGCGATCCGGTCGTCGGACAGCACGTCGTTGCTGATGCAGGGCTGGCGCGTCCGGAACGCCGTGCCGGTCAGCCCCCGTCCTTCAGGCACCTGTTCGGAGATGGAGAATTTGAAGCTGCGGACGATATCCGCGTTCGGCCCGTAGCAGGCGGCGACGCGGAGCAGCTCGGCCTGATGATCGACCAGCGCAATGACGGCCGAGGTGAACTTGGCCCCCCTCGCGGTCGCTTCGCAGACGAGGTCAAACAGCTCGGACCGCGAGTGTGCGCGCAGGATCGCCTCGTTGGTCGCGCTCAGCGCCGCATACATGCGCGCCAGGCGCTCCTCCTCCTCGGCGATCCGCGCCTTTTCGGCCTCACGGTCGAAATTGTCGACGGCGAAGCAGACGTTCTCGGCGATGCGCAGCATCAGCGCGACGACTTCCTCGTCCTTGGCCCAGGACTGGCTGAGGAAGGACAGGATCACGCCCATGCTTCGGCCATGCTTGATCAAGGGCGCCGCGACAACTGCGGCGACGCCCGAGTTGATATTGGCCTGCTCCCACGGCGTTCCTCTGGTGCGGCGCGCGAGATCGCGCTCGACGATGGGCTTCTGCGAGCGAAACACCTCGCCGGAAATCCCGCGTCCGTAGGGATTCTCGGGATCGGTGGAGTAGCGGGTCCGCGCCACGATCTCCAGATTCTCGCCGGTGCCCGCGACCGGCTTCAACCAATGCGAATCCTGCTCCTTGAGCAGGACAAAGGTCGCCAACGACTTGCCGCCATGCACTGAGGCATCGCACACGAGCTGGTACAGCTCCTGCTCGGTTTTCGCACGCAGGATGGCTTCGTTGGTCGCGCTGAGCGCGCCGAACATGCGATTCAGCCGCCGCGTCGCCCGCTCACTGGTCTGCCGCGCAGTCTCGCGCGAAAAATTCTCCAGCGCATAGGAGATATTGGCCGACATGCGCTCGAACAGCGACACCATCTGCTCGCTCAGCGAGCCGGCCTCGCTGCGGGTCACGAACAGCACACCGACGCTCCTGCCGTTGCACAGAAGCGGCAGCGCCGCCGCGGCGCCGATATTCGCCCTGGCCGCGCCCTCACGCCATGCCAGCGAGCGCGGATCGTTCAAATAGTCATTGCTGATGCAGAGCTTCTGGCTGCGAAACGCCTCGCCGCCGACACCAGAGCCCTCAGGCGCACCAGCTTCGATGGTGATCTTGATCGCGCGCAGACGCGCCACGTCGTCACCGCGGCCTGCGGCAAAGCGCAAGTGCTGGCCATCCGGCTCCACCAGGAACACGGCAACGGCCATGAAGTCCCCGCTCGAAAATCCGGCGTCGCAGACCATCTGGTACAGCTCGTCCGGCGATTTCGCGTAGAGGATCGCTTCATTGATGGCGCTCAACGCCGCAAAGGTGCGCGCGAGTGTCGTCGGCACGATCTTAACTCCCGGGCATTTCTGCCGATTTCTCCCGGGTGCTTTATGAACGGGGATCGCCTAAGTGGTCGTTATTGCACGCTGGAAACCGCCGATCAAAGTGAACGAGCTACGAACAACGCGCGCAAAACTATCGGGAATACCGCCGTGCGGGAGGAGTCTACGACCAAAGGCGCGCTCTCTTTACGAATTTGCAGCCCTGTATTGGTTTACGAGAGATTGATATCGCAGCCCCGCTTTGAGACGATGGTGTCCAACAAGCAGCCCGTTAAGGGCACAATGCCGAGGAAGCGCCATGCCCATCGTCAAGGCCGACCGCCTCACGCGCGTCAGCGCTGCGCTGCTCCGTGCCGCCGGAGCCTCCGAGGAAGAAGCCGACGCTGTGGCCGTCGGCTGCGTCAACGCCAATCTCGCCGGCCATGACTCCCACGGCGTGATCGCGGTTCCGACCTATATCGACCGTATCAAGGCCGGACACATCGTCCCCGGCGCCAAATGGACCATCGTCCAGGAATCGCCGACCACGACCGTGATCGACGGCCATTGGGGTTTTGGTTTCCACGTCAACGCCAAGGCGATGGCGCTGACGATCGAAAAGGCGAAAACGGCGAACGTCGCCGCCTGCACCGTGTTCCGGCAGAGCCATGTCGGCCGCCTCGCCGCCTATCCGCTGATGGCGATGCGCGAAGGAATGATCGGGATTGCCACTGCCGATTCCGGCCGCTCGCCAAAGCACGTCGCGCCGTTCGGCGGCAAGGAGGCACGGCTCGGCACCAACCCGATCTCGATCGCGGTGCCGTCCGATCTCGATGCGCCGTTCTATCTGGATATGGCGACATCGGCAGTTGCCGCCGGCAAGATCCAGCTCGCGGTCGCCCGCAGCGAGGAGATTCCGACGGGGTGGATCATCGATGCCGAGGGCCGGCACACGACCGATCCCACCCAATACCGCAAGGGCGGCGCGCTGCTGCCGCTCGGCGGCACCGAGGGTTACAAAGGTAGCGGTCTCGCGGCCATGGTCGAGGTGTTGTGCGGCCTTCTGACGGGCCTCGGCTTCGGCGTCGAGCCGACCGGACGGCACAATGACGGGTGCTTCATGGCGGTGTTCAACGTCGCGGCATTCCGCCCGCTGAAGGAATTCAAGCGCGAGGTCGCTGAGTTCGCGAAGTACCTGAAATCGACGCCGCCGTCTGAAGGCAGCAAGGGCGTCTATTATCCCGGCGAGATCGAGGGCGTGCGCGAGCAGCAACGCCTGCGCGACGGCATCGAGGTTGAGGACGCGACCTGGGAGAAACTGCGCGCGCTGGCGCGCGAATACAGGCTCGACACCGTCCTCGATCTGTCATGACCCAATCCGGAGAATAGCAGCATGAATCGACAGATGGTCCTGGTCGGCTTCCTTCAGGCGCAAAACTGCACCAATCTGCCGAGCTCGTGGCGGCATCCGGAATCACGCTCAGATTCGATGTCGGCGGATTATTACCAGGAGATCGCGCGGATTCTCGAAGCCGGCAAATTCCACATGGCGTTCTTCGACGATCGCCTTGCCATGCCGGACCGCTACGGCAACGACCACGCCCACACCGTCGAATACGGCATCCGCTGCGTAAAAATGGATCCGCTGATCGTGCTGACCACGATGGGCATGGTCACCGACAAGCTCGGGCTGGGCGCGACCTGCTCGACCACTTACTACGAGCCCTTTGACATCGCCCGCCGCTTCGCGACGCTCGATCTGATGTCGGGCGGCCGCGCGGGCTGGAATGTCGTGACCTCGCTCAACGACGGTGAAGCCCTCAACATGGGGCGCGACTCCCATCCCGAACATGATTCCCGCTACGACAAGGCCGACGAGTTCATGGAGGTCGTGCTCGGCCATTGGGATACTTGGGAGGACGGCGCGCTCATCATGGACAAGACGAGCGGACGCTTTGCCGATCCGAGCAAGGTGAAGCGACTCGATCACAGGGGAGCGGCGTTCAAGTCGCGCGGACCGTTCACGGTGCCGCGCTCGGACCAGGGCCATCCCGTGATCATCCAGGCCGGCGCGTCCGGCCGCGGCCAGCGCTTTGCCGGCCGTTGGGGCGAGGTGATTTTCACGGCCGCGCGCAATCTCCAGGGCGCCAAGGACGGCTACGCGGCCGTGCGCAACGAGGCCGCGAAAGCCGGCCGCGATCCTGAGCAGATGTTCCTCTGCAATCTGACGACGCCGGTCAGCGCAGCGACCAAGGCGGAAGCCGAGGACAAGATGGCGCTGATCAACAAGCTGCCGCTGGAGATCGACGCATTGTCGCTGCTCGCCGAAGCGCTCAATTACGACTTCGCCTCCAAGGATCTCGACGCGCCGCTGACGACGGACGAGCTGAAGAGCATGCAGGGCATTCTCGGTATTCGCGACGGCGTGCTGAAGACATCAGGCAAGAGCAACCCGAGCGCGCGTGACTTCGTCACCTTCTCCGGCCGCGGCCAGGTGCACGATGCCATGGTCGGCGGCCCCAAGGAGATCGCAGACAAGTTGGAAGAAATGTTCGTCGAGCGCGGCTGCGACGGCTTTGTCATTGCTGCCACTTACGTGCCCGGATCCTACGCCGACTTCGTGCAACACATCGTTCCGGAATTACAGCGGCGCGGTCTGTTCCAGAAAGAATACCGCGGCAAGACGCTGCGGGAAAATCTCGGGCTGAAGCGGCCGGCCGCCGGCGCCTGGAAAGTGCAGCCGCGCGATGCCGCGGAATAACGACGAGGACAGAACATGCGCTGGCTGAAATTCACCGCCTCCGGAAAAACCTCCTGGGGTCTGGTCGAAGGCGACAGGGCGATCGCGGTCGACGGCGATCCCTTTGGCGAATGGACGCGTACCTCGCGCACGCATCCGCTGTCGCAGGTAAAGATAGAGCTGCCATTCATCCCGCGCACGTTCTACTGCGTCGGCCTGAACTACCTGAAGCATCTCAAGGAAGCCGCCGACAAGCGCGGCGAGATGCCGGCCGTGCCCGAAAGACCCGAGATCGGCTATCGCGCGCAAAACGCGCTGATCGCGCATGACGAGGATGTCGTGATCCCGTCGTTCGCGACGGAGAAGATCCACTACGAGGGCGAGCTCGCCGTGGTCGTCGGCAAAAAGGTGAAGCACCTCACGGCCGAGAACGCGATGGATTGCGTGTTCGGCTACACCATCGGCAACGACGTCAGCGAGCGCTCCTGGCAGAAGGCCGACCGCAGCCTGTGGCGCTCGAAGAACGCCGACACGTTCAAGCCGATGGGACCGTGGATCGAGACCGAGGCCGATCTTGCGACGATGGAAACGATCGTCCGCGTCAACGGCAGGGAGACCAACCGCTTCGCTACCCGCGACATGATCTTTGGCGTGGTGCCGTTCCTGGTCGAGTTGACGAAATATTTTACGCTGTGGCCGGGCGACGTGATCTGGATGGGCACCGACGGCGCTTCGCCTGACATCAAGCATGGCGACGTCGTGGAGATCGAGATCACCGGTGTCGGGACGTTGCGGAACAGGTTTGTGCGGGAGGGGCAGTAGACACTGCCGGATCAGCCCGCCGCCGAGCGGCTCTTCACATGGTCGATGAAGGCACGCAGCTTCGGCATGATCTGCCGATGGCCCGGATAATACAGGAACACACCCGGGGTCATCGGCGAGAATTTCTCCAGCACACGGACAAGCTTTCCCGCAGCAATGGCTCCGCTCGCCAACGGTGAGGGCACTTGCGCAAGGCCCACACCTTCGATCGCAGCACCGAGCATCGTCGGGAAATCATAGGCGATGAAAGGTCCTGACACCGCGATTTCGATAGAACGGCCACCGTCGTCGAGCGACCACGATGCGAGCGCGCCGTTTGATCGTCGCATCCTGAGACAGGCGTGTGTGCGCAGATCATCCGGACGCTCGGGCCGGCCGGCGCGTGCGAGGTAGTCGGGACTACCAATGATAATGAGCGGCAGCGGCTTGGTCAGCCGCACCGCGATCATGTCGGGCGCGATGAACTGGCCCATCCTGATGCCGGCATCGAAACCACCGGCCGCAAGGTCGACCATTTCTTCGCTGGCAGCAAGCTCCACCTCGATCTCCGGATACGCCTGGCAGAACGAGGCGATCAGCGGCTCAAGCAGGATCGGCACGACCGAGCGCGGCACGGTGAGACGCAGCAGCCCTGCCGGCCGTTGTCCGAGCTCACGCGCTGCCCCGCTTGCAGCGACAAGTTCTTCGAAGGCCGGTCGTGCACGCGCGAAAAAGCGCTCGCCGGCCTCGGTCAGACCAACGCTGCGGGTCGTGCGAATGAAGAGCGCCGCGCCCACGCGCGCCTCGAGCGCCCGCACCGCCTGACTGATGGCAGATGGCGTGACTCCGAGCTCGGTGGCAGCCCGGCGAAAACTGCGGTGCTGGGCGACACTCAGGAAGGCCTCAACGCCGTCGAGCGCCCCCTGCCTGACTGTGAAGTTCTGCTTCATAGCCCGTCAACATTATCGCGAATAGTCGCTCACGGGAAGCCGGTCTACATCCAGATTGCAAGTGACCCGCACAGGAGCAGCGAAACCGATGAAGGCAATCCGCAATGCCGCCCTGGCGCTCACCCTCACGCTGACAGGAGTCATCGCCATGACCGATCCATCCCTTGCCCAGACACAAGCGCCGTCACCCGCGACCACGGGCGTGTTGGTCATCCTGACTGTGAAAGCGGGCATCACACGCGAACAGGTGATGGCCGTCATGCCCGATGAGGTCAGGCAAACGGTGCAGCTCTATCTCAATGGGAAAATCCGCGAATGGTACTCGCGGTCCGATGGGCGCGGCGCGGTCTTCCTGCTCGATGCCAGGGACGTCGCCGAAGCGCACGCCACCATGGATGCCCTGCCGCTCGCCAAACAAGAGCTCATCGACCACGAATACATCGCGATCGGCCCGCTGATGCCGCTGCGCCTGCTCGTGACCAAGCCCTGAGCGCTCGCCCACGACCAAATTGCCTCGAACCTCACGCGAAGGACATCCGAACGTGCCCCCAGGCTTCAACCTTCCATTCGTTCTCAGCGTCGCCGGCGCCTTGCTGACAAGCGCGGTGGTCGCGTCCCTCTATGTCTGGCCATTCATTCGCGCGATGCCGCGCCATGACGCGCTACGACTTCTCGCGGCGTTCCATGCGTTCCGCTTCCTGGGAATGAATTTCATGGTTTCCGGTTTCGTGTCTGCGGAGTTGAGCCCGGATTTCGCCAGCGAAGTCGGGTGGGGAGATCTCATCGCTGCCACGCTCGCGCTCACATCAATGGCAGCTTTATCCTGGCGATGGTCGATCGCCGTGCCGATGGTCTGGATCTTCAACGTGTGGGGTACGCTCGATCTCTTGAATGCGTACTACGTCGGCGCGACAAGGATACAGAACCCCGGCCTGTTTGGCGCCGGCATTTATATCCCGGCCCTCTATGTGCCTCTGCTGCTGGTCAGCCACGTGCTTGTCTTCATGCTCCTCTTGAGAACGGGATCGCAAGAGAAGACAATTTGACAGAGCAAAGGCGCAACGCTCCGTGCCCGCCATCTTCCACGGCTAAAGATGGTGGGCACGCTTCCGCCTTCGCTCTTCGAGCTGCGGCGGACAAGTCGCTTTGTCCACCCTACGAGACCTCCCGTGTCTTAAAACGGCAGCGCCACGCTGGTCTTGATCTCCTTCAGCACCACATTGCTGCGGACGTAGCGGATGCCGGGGATGCGGAACATGAACTCATCGAGGAAGCGGTTGTAGGCCGCCATATCCTGCACGACGACGCGCAGATGATAATCCGCATCGCCCGTCGTCGCAAAACACTCCAGCACCTCACGGCGCGTGGTGACGCGGGACACGAACTCGTCGACGAATTTGGCGTCGTGCCGCTCCAGCGAAACGTGGAGGATGGCGGACATGGCAAAGCCCGCCTGCTCGCGCGCAACCAGCGCCGCATAGCCGCAGATGACGCCGCTGTCCTCGAGCGCACGCACCCGGCGCCAGCAGGCCGAGGTCGACATGCCGACCTCGTCAGCCAGCTGCTGGTTAGTAGCGCGGCCGTCCTTCTGGAGATGGGCGAGAATCCGCGTGTCCTGGTCTTCAATCATCGACGACCCTCAAATCGACTAAATCTACCAAATTTATGATGTATATGCAAAACTCTACCGTATTTGTACGCCAATCGGGATAAATAGGTAAGACCTACCAGCGCCCCGGGCCTAACCTTCGCCTATTCGGCAGGATGCCGCGCGAGGTCCGCCATGGACGCCATTCCGTCACTCGACACCTACGAACTCTCCGACCGCTACGAGCGTGAGGACGGCCGCGTCTTCCTCACGGGCACGCAGGCTATCGTCCGCATCGCGCTCGACCAGATCAGGCGCGACCGCGACGCGGGGCTCAACACCGCCGGCTTCATCTCCGGCTATCGCGGCTCCCCGCTCGGCGGCATCGATCTCGAGCTGTGGCGCATCCAGCAGCGATTGAAGCTGGACCGCATCGAATTCCTCCCCGCCGTAAATGAGGACCTCGCGGCAACCGCCGTGCTCGGCTCGCAGCAGGTCGAGACGCAAGCCGACCGCGAGGTCGATGGCGTGTTCGGGCTCTGGTACGGCAAGGGCCCCGGTGTCGATCGCTCCGGCGATGCGCTCAAGCACGGCAACGCCTACGGCTCGTCGCCGCATGGCGGCGTGCTGGTGGTCGCCGGTGACGACCATGGCTGCGTCTCGTCGTCGATGCCGCACCAATCCGACGTCGCCTTCATGAGCTGGTTCATGCCGACGCTGCATCCCGCAAGCGTCAGCGAGTATCTCGAATTCGGCGAGTACGGCTACGCGCTGAGCCGCTTCTCCGGCATGTGGGTCGGCTTCAAGGCGATCTCAGAGATCGTCGAATCAGGCGCATCCGTCGCGCTGCGCCCACCGCGCCTGTTCCGCACGCCCGACTTCACCCCGCCGCCGGGCGGACTGCACTATCGCTGGCCCGATCTGCCGGGCCCGCAGATCGAAGAACGGCTGGAAGCGAAAAAGCACGCGGTCTACGCCTTCGCCAAAGCCAATCCGATCGATCGCCATATCTACGACATTCCAAACGCCACCTACGGCATCGTCACCACGGGCAAGGCGCATCTCGATTTGATGGAAGCGCTGCGGCTGATGGGTCTCGATGAAGCCGCCTGCCGCAACATCGGCATCGACATCTACAAGGTCGGCATGGTCTGGCCGCTGGCGCTGCATGACGCGATGGACTTCGTGAAAGGCAAGCGCGAGATCCTCGTGGTCGAGGAGAAGCGCGGCATCATCGAGAGCCAGTTCAAGGAATATTTCTACGACTATCCCGGCGCAAAACCCGAGCGCATGGTCGGCAAGCACGACGAGCGAGGGGCGCGGCTGATCTCGTGGATCGGCGAATTGTCGCCGCGCGCGTTGGCTTCCGTGCTCGCCCGCCGGCTCGATCCGATGTTTCCGGGGCTCAATCTCGCCGCGCGCGCCGCCGCGCTGCTGCCGGAGGCCGAGCGCACGATCAACGTGTCGGGCGCGACGCGCACGCCCTATTTCTGCTCCGGATGTCCGCACAACATTTCGACAAAAGTGCCCGAGGGGTCGAAGGCGCTGGCCGGCATCGGCTGCCATTTCATGGCGAGCTGGATGGACCGCGAGACCTCGTCGCTGATTCAGATGGGCGGCGAAGGCGTGAACTGGGCCGCGTCGTCACGATTCACCGGCCACAAGCACGTGTTCCAGAATCTCGGCGAAGGCACCTACTACCATTCCGGCTCGATGGCGATCCGGCAGGCGGTCGCGGCCAAGACCAACATCACCTACAAGATCCTGTTCAACGACGCCGTCGCCATGACCGGCGGCCAGCCGGTCGACGGCCCGGTCAGCGTGCATGCCATCGCGCACAGCGTCCGCGCCGAAGGCGTAGCCCGTATCGCGCTGGTGTCGGACGATCCCGCGCAGTTTTCACCCGCGGACCTGCCCAGCGGCGTCACCATTCACGCGCGCGAGGAGATGGACGCCGTGCAGCGCGAGCTGCGCGCCATCTCCGGCGTTTCGGTGCTGGTCTACCAGCAAACCTGCGCTACGGAGAAGCGGCGCCGGCGCAAGCGCGGACAGATGGCCGATCCCAAGCGCTTTGCCTATATCAACGATCTCGTCTGCGAGGGCTGCGGCGACTGCTCGGTCGAGTCCAATTGCCTTAGCGTCGAGCCGAAGGAGACACCCTTCGGCCGCAAGCGGCAGATCAACCTGTCGGCCTGCAACAAGGATTTCTCCTGCCTCAACGGCTTTTGCCCAAGCTTTGTCACCGTCGAAGGCGCGACGCGCCGGAAGAAGAGCGCGAGCCAGATCGATGCAATCGGTCGCGCGGCCACGCTTCCCCTCCCCGCCCCCTCAACGCTCGACCGACCCTACGATCTGCTCATCACCGGTGTAGGCGGCACCGGCGTCATCACGGTCGGCGCGCTGATCGGGATGGCCGCGCATCTGGAACGCCACGGCGTGTCGGTCCTCGACTTTACCGGCTTTGCGCAGAAGTTTGGCCCGGTGCTGAGCTACATCCGCCTTGCCTCAAGTCCCGAGGCGCTGCACCAGGTCCGCATCGATCAGGGCGCGGCCGATGCGCTGATCGGCTGCGACCTCGTCGTCAGCTCCTCGCCGAAGGCGTCCGGCACCTATCGCCGTGGCACGCGCGCTGCCATCAACACCGCGGAGATGCCGACCGGCGATGTTGTCCGCTTCCGCGACGCCGATCTCGCTTCCCCTGCCCGCCTACGGGCGATCCGGCAGGTCATCGGCAGCGACAATCTCGACAGCATCAACGCCAATGCCCTGGCCGAGCGGCTGCTCGGCGACGCCGTCTATGCCAACATCATCATGCTGGGCTTTGCCTGGCAGCGTGGATTGGTGCCGGTTTCGCTATCGGCGCTGCTGCGCGCGATCGAGCTCAACGGCGTCGCGGTCGAACGCAACAAGCAGGCTTTTGCCTGGGGCCGGATCGCCGCTGCCGATCCGGAGTTTCTGCCGAAGGCGAACGAGACGCCAATTGCCGAGACGCTCGACCAGCTCATCGCCCGGCGCGCCGATTTCCTGACCGCCTATCAGGATGGGGCTTACGCAGCGCGCTATCGCGCACTCGTCGCACAAGTTCGTGCTGCCGAAGCCGCCCTCAACAGCGAGGCCCTCACCGAGGCCGTCGCCCGCGCCCTCTTCAAGCTGATGACCTACAAGGATGAGTACGAGGTCGCGCGCCTGCACATGCAGACCGGCTTTCTCGACGAGTTGAAGCGCGAGTTCGAGGACGGTTTCAGCGTGAAGTATCATCTCGCCCCGCCGTTCCTGCCATCCAAGCACGACGCACGCGGCCGCCCGCGCAAGCGCGCTTTCGGTCAGTGGCTCCAGATGCCACTCGCCATGCTGGCGCGGCTGAAGGGATTGCGCGGGACGCGGTTCGATCCGTTCGGCTACACAACCGAGCGGCGCACTGAGCGAGAGCTGATCGGCTGGTATGAAGGCGTCATCGCGCAAATTATGGACCGGCTCGAAACGGCCGATCTGCCCGATCTCGTCGCCATCGCCAAAGCCCCGATGGAAATCCGCGGCTACGGCCCCGTGAAAGAGGCTGCGATCACGAAGGTGAAGCCCGAGGTCGAGCGGCTGCTCGCCGCTCTGGCCAAATCTTCATCGGCAAAGATGCGCGCCACCGGTTGACGCGACGCCATCAAGGCTTCAGCCTCGGAGATTGAAGAGGCTCCCTCATGGAGCCCTGCAATCGGGTAGCGCATCATGGATCTCGACGAGTTGACCCTGACCCAGGCTGCGGCCGAACTCGCCGCCGGGAAAATCACGAGCCACGCGCTCACCTCCGAGGCGCTTACCCGTGCCAAGGCCAACGCCGATTTGAACGCCTTCGTCACCCTGGATGAGGAAGGTGCCCTTAAGGCCGCCGTCGCGTTCGACACGCAGGGCGCGGGCGCCGGGAACAGGCCGCTCGGTGGCGTTCCCATCGTGATCAAGGACAACATCGAGGTCGCCGGGCTGCCCTGCACCGCTGGAACGCCGGGGCTGAAGAGCTTCATTCCAAGCGCCGACGCGCCGGTCGTGGCGAAGTTGCGCGCCGCGGGCGCCGTCATCATCGGCAAGACCAACATGCACGAGCTTGCTTTCGGCATCTCCGGTTACAACACCGCGTTCAAGATCGGCGCCGAATACGGCGTCCGCAACGCCTATGACCGCGCGCTGATCGCGGGTGGCTCCTCTTCCGGAACCGGCGCCGCAATCGGCGCGCGGATCGTGGCGGGCGGGCTCGGCACCGACACCGGCGGATCGGTGCGCGTGCCCGGCGCGCTGAACGGTTGTGCCTCGCTGCGGCCGACCGTCGGCCGCTATCCACAAGCCGGCATCGCGCCGATCTCGCATACCCGCGACACCGCAGGGCCGATGGCCGCCACCATGGCGGATGTCGCGCTGCTCGACCGCATCATCGCTGGCGGCGATACGATCGAACCGGCCGATCTCGGGCAAGTGCGTCTCGGCCTCGTGAAGAGCATGCTGACGAATCTCGACGGTGACACCGAAGCCGCGTTCCACGCCGCGCTCGACCGGCTGAAGGCCCAAGGCGTGACCGTGATCGATATCGAGATGCCGGAACTGGCACAGCTCAACGGCCAGGTCGGATTTCCCGTCGCGCTCTACGAAGCCTATGACGACATGGTCGCCTATCTCAAGCATACCGGCACAGGCCTAACCATCGAGGCGATGGTCACCCAGATCGCGAGCCCCGACGTCAAGGGCACCTATGAGGGGCTGGTGCTGCCGCGCAAATTGCCGGCGCCCGACGGCAGCTTGGTCGATGCAAAGCCGCTTTACGACGAAGCCATCAATGTCGCGAGGCCGGCGCTTCAGGCGCTCTACCAGCAGACTTTTGCGAGCGACAAGCTCGACGCCATCGCCTTCCCGACTACGCCGCGGGTTGCGATCGCCTCCGATCCGGAGTCCAGCAGCCTCGACAATTTCGGCCTGTTCATCCAGAACACCGACCCCGGCAGCAATGCCGGCATTCCCGGAATTCAGATTCCGATTGCCCTGGGCGCTACCAGCAAACTGCCGATTGGGCTTGAACTGGATGGCCCGGCAGGCAGCGATGAGCGGCTGCTTGCGATCGGCATGGCGCTTGACGCCATGTTTGGTCGATTGCCGCCGCCACGCTGATGAGATCGTAATCGCTTGCCCCGGACCACGCCTCCTCGTCATTGCGAGGAGCGCTTGCGACGAAGCAATCCAGAGCCTTCCTGCGGAGGGATTCTGGATTGCTTCGCTGCGCTCGCAATGACGGAGAGATGGTAGGCACGGCGCTAACGCGCCTTACCACCCTACGGCACTCATGCCTGGGCCTCACGAATACGGATTGATCAGCTTCTGCTGCTCGGCGCTGTGATGCACGAGCATGTCGATGAAGATCCGCACCTTCGCCGAGAGATGATGGCGGTGCGGATAGACCGCGTTCATGGACAGCTCTATCGTCCGGTATTCGGGCAACAGGCGCACGAGACGACCGGCTTCAAGATCGTCGCTGATCAGAAACCCGGCCATCAGGCAGATGGCCGCGCCTTGTAGCGCGACCTCCCGCAACGCTCCGCCGCTGTTGGTGACGAAGCTGCCGGAGATGCGAACCGAGGCTGGCATTCCCTTGCGATCGAGGAAGCGCCACTCGTCTCCAAAGGGATAATTGAGGTGACGACCGCAATTGCGCTCCGTGAGTTCTTCAAGCTTGTGCACGCGCCCATGCTTTTCGAGATAGCCGTGCGAACAGCACAGCACGTGACGCCACGTCGCAAGGCTGCGGACGATCAGGCTTGAATCCGGCGGTGGTATCATGCGCAGAGCGACATCATAGCCTTCCTCGATCAGGTCGACGTCGGCCTCGCCCATGCGCAAATCGACTTTAACCTCGGGATAGGTTGCGAGCAGCTTGGCGATCACCGGGGCTACGAGCGGCACCATATGGGTTGCCGTGTGGACGCGCAGCGTGCCCCGCGGCGCCGACTGCAAGGCGCCTGCGATGTCGTCAGCCTGCTCGATGTCGGAGAGGATCTGGATGCAGCGATCGTAATAGGCCTTGCCGATTTCGGTGACGCTGACCTTGCGGGTGGTGCGATTGAGCAGCCGCGCGCCAAGCCGCTCCTCCAGCGCCTGGATGTGGTTGCTCACCATGGTCGTGGACATGTTGAGCTTGCGGGCGGCGGCGGAGAACCCGCCGGTCTCAACGACCCGGACGAAAGCGGTCAGGCTGGTCAGCCGGTCCATGGGCGCCTCGGATTATACAGTCTCGGTGGACAATGATTTTGCTTTTTGGCGGATTATCACAAGCGCCGGGACAGCGCATCTTGCTGGTGTGAACAGCGCTCCCCTCCGGAACGGGACGTCTGGGAATCCGGAGGATGCCATGTCGAACGCGACTTATACTACTGAAACTACTGATAAAATCAGCCTGAAGCCGTCCCGGCAGGCGATCAAGCGGGCGGCCCTCGGGCTGGCGCTGGCTCTCGGCGTCGCTGTGGCCGGCGACTTTGGCTACAATTACCTGACGACCGGCCGCTACCTGGAATCGACCGATGACGCCTATGTGAAGGCCGATTCCACCATCATCGCCCCGAAGGTGTCGGGCTACATCGCCCAGGTGCTGGTCGGCGACAATGAGAAGGTCAAAGCCGGCCAGATCCTGGCGAAGATCGACGACCGCGACTTCAAGGCGGCGCTCGGCCAGGCTCGCGCCGACGTCGCGGCGGCCCAAGCCTCGGTCCGCAACCTCGATGCCCAACTCGAACTGCAACAGCCGATCATCGAGCAGAGCACCGCCGACGTGACTGCTGCCGACGCCAATCTGAAATTCGCGCATGAGGAGCGCGCCCGCTACGACGACCTCATGAAGTCGGGCTCCGGCACGATCCAGCGCGCGCAGCAGACCGATGCGGCGCTGCGCGCCAGCAACGCGCAACTGCAGCACGCCAAGTCGGGCCTGGTCGCCGCGCAGCGCAAGGTCGACGTGCTGACCACCCAGCGTGCCCAGGCTACGGCGCAGCTCGATCACGCCCGCGCGGTCGCGGATCAGGCTGAGCTGAACCTGTCCTACACCGAGATCACCGCGCCGGTTGACGGCACGGTCGGCGCCCGGAGCTTGCGCGTCGGCCAATACGTGCAGGCCGGCACGCAATTGATGGCGGTGGTGCCGCTCGATGCTGTCTATGTCGTTGCGAATTTCAAGGAGACGCAGCTCACCCATGTGCGCGCGGGCCAGCCGGTCGAGCTGGTCGTCGACAGCTTTCGCAAGCAGACGCTTCACGGCCATGTCGACAGCCTGTCACCGGCAAGCGGACTCGAATTCGCGCTGCTGCCGCCGGACAACGCCACCGGCAATTTCACTAAGATCGTGCAGCGCGTGCCGGTGAAGATCGTGCTCGACGATCACAGCCTGACCGGCCTGCTGCGGCCCGGCATGTCGGCGGTGCCGACGGTCGACACCAAGGCAACCGTGGTCGCCGAGCGCGAGACGGCGAAGCGCGTCGCCGACAACGCGCCGCACCCGAACGGCGGCTGACGCCACCGCGGATCTCGGCGGGATTATCAAATCCTGCCGGATGATCCTTCCCGGACTTACCCGATTATCGAAATCATCCGTCTAACGCATCCTGTCTCCGCAACCGGGACGAGGCTTCCATGAGCACGCTCCAACCGACCCTCAACGCCGCTTCCGCCGCCGATCTCCCCGCTCCGGCTGCGGCACCCGCAGCACCCGCGGTCTCGGCCAAGACCTGGATCGCCGTGATCGGTGCCACGCTCGGCGCCTTCATGGCGGTGCTGAACATCCAGATCGTCAACGCCTCGCTCGCCGACATCCAGGGCGCGATCGGCGCCGGCATCGACGACGGCGGCTGGATCTCGACGTCCTATCTGATCGCCGAGATCGTGGTGATCCCGCTCTCCGGCTGGCTCGCCCAGGTGTTCTCGATCCGGATCTATCTGCTCACCAACGCGGTCCTGTTCCTTCTTCTCTCTGCGGCCTGCGCACTGGCGCAGGACCTGCCGCAGATGATCGTGCTGCGCGCGGTGCAGGGCTTCACCGGCGGCGTGCTGATCCCGATGGCATTCACGCTGATCATCACGCTGCTGCCGCGTGCCAAGCAGCCGGTGGGCCTTGCGCTGTTCGCGCTGTCGGCGACGTTTGCGCCTGCGATCGGCCCGACCATCGGCGGCTATCTCACCGAGAACTTCGGCTGGCAGTACATCTTCTATGTCAACCTCGCACCCGGCGCGATCATGGTCGGCATGCTCTGGTATGCGCTCGACGCCAAGCCGATGAAGCTGTCGCTGCTCGCGGAAGGCGACTGGGCCGGCATCATCACCATGGCGATCGGCCTCTCCGCGCTGCAGACCGTGCTGGAGGAAGGTAACAAGGACGACTGGTTCGGTTCGCCCTTCATCGTCAAGCTCAGCGTGATCGCGGCCGTCGCGCTGGCCGCGTTCCTGATCATCGAGCTCACGGTGAAGAAGCCGCTGTTGAACCTGCGCCTGCTGATCCGCCGCAATTTCGGTTTCGGCATGCTCGCCAACTTCCTGCTCGGCGTCGCGCTCTACGGTTCGGTGTTCATCCTGCCGCAATATCTGTCGCGCATCCAGGGCTACAATTCCGAGCAGATCGGCATGGTGCTGGCCTGGACCGGATTGCCGCAACTGCTGCTGATTCCGCTGGTTCCGCGCCTGATGCAGAAATTCGATGCGCGGATCATCATCGGCATCGGCTTCATCCTGTTCGCAGGCTCCAACTTCATGAACATCGATATGACCAACGACTACGCCGCCGACCAGCTGTTGTGGCCCAACGTCGTTCGCGCCATCGGCCAGGCGCTGGTGATGGCGCCGCTATCGGCCGTGGCAACTGCCGGTATCGAGGCAGAGAATGCCGGCTCGGCCTCCGGCCTGTTCAACATGATGCGCAATCTCGGCGGCGCCGTCGGCATCGCACTGCTGCAGACCGTGCTGACCAAGCGCGAGCAGTATCACTCCAACGTGCTGATGCAGTCCGTCTCGGTGTTCGAGCAGGCGACCCGCACGCGGCTGGAGCAGCTCACCCAGTATTTCATCAATCACGGCGTGCTCGACCGAGCCGATGCCGCGCATCGCGCCTATGTCGCGATCGGCCATGTCGTGCAGAAGCAGGCTTACATCTTCGCTTTCAGCGACACCTTCTATCTGCTCGGCGTGGCGCTGATCATAGCCTTCATCGCATCCCTCTTCCTGAAGAAGCCCGGCCATGTCTCGGCCGGGGGAGCCCACTGACCTCTCACCCAGCAAAAGGAGAACGAGAATGAAACCCCGCATGAATTTCTACCACGCCGCCCCTGACACCATGAAGGCGCTGATGGCGCTGGAAGAGCAGATCCAGTCGACCGGCCTGGAAAAGTCGCTGATCGAGCTAGTCAAGATCCGGGCCTCGCAGATCAACGGCTGCGCCTTCTGCATCAACATGCACACCGAGGACGCCCGCAAGCGCGGCGAGACCGAGCAGCGCATCTACCTGCTCAACGCCTGGCGCGAATCCCCGCTCTACACCGACCGCGAGCGCGCCGCGCTGGCCTGGACCGAGTCGGTAACGCTGATCGCGGAAACGCGCGCACCCGACGACGCCTACGCCGAGGTCCGCGCGCAGTTCTCCGACGCGGAGACGGTGAACCTCACCATGCTGATCGGTGCGATCAACGCCTGGAACAGACTGGCGATCGCGTTCCGCGCGGTTCATCCGGTGAAGGTTAAGGCGTCGGTGGCGTGAGTTGACTACAACGGCCAATTCCTCCGCGGCGGCAGCCCCTCACCCCACCCTCTCCCCGTAAGAACGGGGCGAGGGGGTGAGAGAGCGGCGCGTCCATCACCGCAGGAATCCCAATTAAAAGTCCATCGGGACGCCCTTAACCTCTCCCCGCCCTTCAGCGGGGAGAGGTCGGATCGCGCAGCGATCCGGGTGAGGGGCAAGGCAATACGTTGGCCAGACGAAAAATCCGTCCGTCTCGCAAAGCTGCCTAAACCGCCGTCGCCTTGGCGAATTCCACATAGATCTCGCGCAGCCGCGCGGCGAGCGGGCCGGGCTTGCCGTCGCCGACCTTCTTTCCGTCGATCGCGACCACCGGCTGCACGAACAGAGACGCCGACGTCGCAAAGGCCTCCTTAGCGGCAAGCGCCTCTTCGACAGTGAAGGAACGCTCCTCGACGCGGAGCTGACGCTCTTCGGCGAGCGCGACCACGGCCTTGCGGGTGCAGCCCGGCAGGATCGCGTTGGAGTTCTTGCGGGTGACGATGACGTCGTCCTTGGTGAGAATGAACGCCGACGACGAGCCACCTTCGGTGACGTAACCGTCTTGGAGCATCCAGGCCTCGCCGGCACCGGCTTCGGCAGCCGCCTGCTTCGCCAACACCTGCGCCAGCAGCGCCACGCTCTTGATATCGCGCCGTTCCCAGCGGATGTCAGGCACCGTGATCACGTTGATGCCGGTCTTGGCCGACGCCGCGTTGATGATGTCCTTCTCCGAGGTGAACATCACCAGGCTCGACTTGACGTCGCCCTTGGGGAAAGCGAAGTCGCGGCCCTTGTCGGCGCCGCGCGTGACCTGGAGATAGACCAGGCCGTTCACCACCTTGTTGCGGGCGATCAGCTCCTTCTGGATCTCGGTGATACGCTCGACCGTCTCTGGCAGCCTCAAGCTGATCTCACCGACCGAACGCTCCAGCCGCGCCAGATGCGAGGCATTGTCGACCAGTTTGCCGTCGAGCACGGCCGAAACCTCGTAGATACCGTCGGCAAACAGGAAGCCGCGGTCGAGCACCGAGATCTTCGCGTCCGAGAGCGGGACGAATGAGCCGTTGACGTAGGCGGTCGAATCCAAGGCTGGTCTCCTGGCAGGAAAAGGGGATTTATCGACCGGTATAGGGGATTTGCCGGGCCCGATAAACCCCTGCGCTTCGTCATCCCGGGGCGCGCGTAGCGCGAGCTATGATGCGCAATTGCGCATCTGAGGATCCATACTCCCGATGGTGGTTATGGATTCCGGGCCCGCGCCAAGAGGCGCGTCCCGGAATGACAGAGGAGCTAATGCGACAAAATCTTCGACAAGAACTTCTGTGCGCGATCGCTCCGAGGCTTGCCGAAGAAATCGTCCTTCGGGGCGTCCTCGACGATCTCGCCGCGGTCCATGAAGATCACGCGGTTGGCGACCTTGCGGGCAAAGCCCATTTCGTGGGTCACGACCATCATGGTCATGCCCTCATGGGCGAGGTCGACCATGACGTCGAGCACCTCGCTCACCATCTCGGGGTCGAGCGCCGAGGTCGGCTCGTCGAACAGCATCACGATCGGATCCATCGCGAGCGCGCGCGCGATCGCGACACGCTGCTGCTGGCCACCGGAAAGCTGTGCCGGAAACTTCTGCGCCTGTTCCTTCAAGCCGACGCGCTCCAGCAGCGTCATACCCTTCGTCACGGCCTTGTCGGACGACCGGCCCAGCACTTTCTGCTGGGCGAGGCAGAGATTGTCGATGATTTTCAGATGCGGGAACAGCTCGAAGTGCTGGAACACCATGCCGACGCGCGAGCGCAGTTTCGGCAGATTGGTCTTGGGATCGTTGACCTTGGTGCCGTCGACACTGATGTCGCCGCTCTGGAACGGCTCCAGCGCGTTGACGCATTTGATCAGCGTCGACTTGCCTGAACCCGAGGGTCCGCAGACCACGACGACCTCGCCCTTGGTGACGCTGGTGGTGCAGTCGGTCAGCACCTGGAAGGTCGGGCTGTACCATTTGTTGACGTGGCTGATTTCGATCATGACCGACTTGCTCTAGCGGATGATGGCGATGCGCGCCTGGAGACGGCGCACGCCAAAGGACGCGATACAGGAAATGGTGAAGTAGACAACAGCGGCAAACAGGTACATCTCGACCAGACGGCCGTCGCGCTGCGCGACCTTGCTGGCCGCACCGAGGAAATCGGTGATCGACAGCACGTAGACCAGCGAGGTGTCCTGGAACAGCACGATGGTCTGCGTGATCAGCACCGGCAGCATGTTGCGGAACGCCTGCGGCAGCACGACGTAGCGCATGGTCTGTGCGTAGGTCAGGCCGAGCGCGTTGGCGGCGGCCGGCTGCCCCCGCGAGATCGACTGGATGCCGGCGCGCATGATCTCGGAGAAGTAGGCCGCCTCGAACATGATGAAGGTGATGAGCGAGGAGGCGAACGCGCCAACGCTGATCGGCCGAGAGGCGCCGGTCAGCCATTGTCCGATATAGGGCACCAGGAAATAGAACCAGAAGATCACCAGCACCAGCGGTAGCGAGCGCATGAAGTCGACATAGACGCCGGCGATGCGGCCGAGCGTCTTGTAGCCGGACAGCCGCATCAGCGCGATCGCGGTGCCGAAGACGAGGCCGCCAAGTGCTGCGAGCCCCGTCAGCATCAGCGTGAACGTCATGCCCTCATAGAACAGATAGGGCAGCGCGCGGATGATGACGCCGAAATCAAAATTACTGAACATGGCGCTATTTCCCCGTGATGTAGCCGGGGATCGCAACCCAGCGCTCGAGGAAGCGCATCGCGGTCACGACGACGGCGTTGACGAGGAGATAGAGGATCGTCGCCGCAGTAAAGGCCTCGAACACCTGGAACGAGAATTCCTGCATCGAGCGCGCCTGTCCGGTCAGCTCGAGCAGACCGATGGTGATGGCGACCGCCGTGTTCTTGATGGTGTTGAGGAACTCGGAGGTCAGCGGCGGCAGGATGATCCGGAACGCCATCGGCAGCAGCACATAGCGATAGCCTTGCACCGTGGTCAGCCCGAGCGCGGTCGCCGCCATCTTCTGTCCGCGCGGCAGCGAGCCGATGCCGGCCTGCAATTGCACCGCGACGCGCGCCGACATGAAGAAGCCGATACCGATCGCAGCGGTCCAGAACGGCGCGTTCGGCAATTGCTTCAGCCAGGTGCCGGCCGACTTCGGCAGCAATTCCGGCAGCACGAAGAACCACAGGAACAGCTGCACCAGCAGCGGCATGTTGCGAAAGAACTCGACCCAGCAGAAGCCGAACCAGGAGGCCGCCTTGGACGGCAGCGTCCGCATGACGCCAACGATCGAGCCGAAGATCAGCGCGATGATCCAGGCGAGCACGGCCGTCTTCAGGGTCAGCGCCAGTCCCGACCACAGCATGTCGAGATAGGTGCCGGTCCCCATCGGGTTTGGCTCGAAAAAAATTCCCCAGTTCCAGTGGTAGTTCACGTGTCCCCCGCGCGAACGCGCCAATCACAGATGTCTTGAAAGCGGTCTTGGCCGCCTATGCAAATGTCCGGCCACTCTCCTCCGGAATTCCCTCTCCCCGCTTGCGGGGAGAGGGTCAAGGTGAGGGGGGCTCTCCGCGAGGAGGTGATAGTCGGACTCGTGGAGAGTCCCCCTCACCCGGAATCCGCGCTACGCGCGCATTCCGGCCTCTCCCCGAACGCGGGGAGAGGCAAATAGCATCTTACTTGTAGTCGTCCGGGTTCGGCGAGTCCGAAGGTTTTGCGAACTCGTTCTTCAGCTCGGCCGAGATCGGCGTGTTGAGGTTGAGACCCTTCGGCGGGATCTTGGCCGTGAACCACTTGTCGTAGATCTTCTGGGCCTCGCCGGAGGTATAGAGCGCAGCGGTCGCCGCATCGACCACCTTCTTGAACGGCGCGTCGTCCTTGCGCAGCATGATGCCGTAAGGCTCGGGCTTGGAGAACGCATCCTTGGAGATGACGTAGTCATCCGGCGTCTTCGAGCCGGCAACCAGGCTCGCGAGCAGAACGTCGTCCATCACGAAGGCGACCGCGCGGTCGGTTTCGACCATCAGGAAGGCCTCGGCATGGTCCTTGGCCGGGATGATGTTGGCACCCAGGCTCTTGGCGACATTGGCCTCGGTGAGCTGCTTGATGTTGGTGGTGCCGGCGGTGGAGACCACCGTTTTGCCCTTGAGGTCGTCGATCGACTTCAGGCCGCTCGACTTCTTGAAGACGTAGCGGCTGGCGGTCAGATAGTGGGTGTTGGTGAAGGCGACCTGCTTCTGGCGCTCGGCATTGTTGGTTGTCGAGCCGCATTCGAGGTCGATGGTGCCGTTCGCCATCAGCGGGATACGGGTCGCCGAGGTCACCGGATTGAGCTTCACCTCGAGCTTGTCGAGCTTGAGCTCCTTCTTCACGGCGTCGACGATCTTGTAGCAGATGTCCATCGCGAACCCGACGGGCTTCTGGTTGTCGTCGAGATAGGAGAACGGGATCGAGGAATCGCGGAAGCCGAGCGTGATCGCCCCGGTGTCCTTGATGTTCTTCAAGGTGCCGGTCAGCTCCTCGGCGCTGGCCTGGCTGACGACAAAGGTCGCGGCGAGCGCAAGGCCGATGTAACGGAAATGTTTCACTTTTTCTCCCCTTTCAGGATGATGCGGCCGGATGCAAGCACATCTCGGCCCGGATTAGAATGTGACTTTCGGCGGGATGCCGGCTCAGGTTAATGGCCGTGGTAATTCGCCGAGATCCCAAAATAGCCCGGCCATCACCGTCAAGGCCTCTTCGGTTAATGGCAGCAGGATGTGCTCATTGGGCGCATGCTGGGAACAGCCGGGATAGGAGTGCGGAACCCAGATCGTCGGCAAGCCCAGAATCTCGGAAAACACATCGTTCGGCAGCGAGCCGCCGAAGTTCGGCAGCACCGCCGGCGCCTTGCCGGTGGTGTTTTGGACTGAATCCGCCGCCCATTTGATCCAGGGGCTGTCGAAATCGGTGCGCGAAGCTGCAAAGCTCTGGGCCGCCCGCACCTCGACCATCGGAAAGCCCTTTGCGTCAAGATGGGCGCGGACTGCATCGATCAGGCCGTCAACCTTTGTGCCGACCACGAAACGCAATTGCAGCACGGCATTGGCGTGGCCCGGAATGGCATTCGCCGGCTTCTCGATATTGCCCGATGACATCGCCAGAACTTCCAGCGTGTTCCAGGCATAGAGCCGCTCGGCCGCAGACAGGCCGTCCTCGCCCCAATTCTCCGCAAGCGCGGGCTCGTCCTCGGTCGGCACCACCTGCACGTCTGCAAGATAGCTGCGGATCTGGTTGGTGAGCCGCGGTGGCTTCAGGGCATCAAGCTGAAGCCGGCCATGGCCGTCGACCAGTGTGGAAATGGCGTTGACCAGAATGGTCGCGGGGTTGGCGAGCACGCCGCCCCAATTGCCGGAGTGGTGGCCGCCGTCGCGCAAATTCACGTCGAGATGGATGCGGATGCCGCCGCGGCAGCCCAGGAACAGCGTCGGACGGTCGGCAGAGAGGCGCGGCCCATCGGAGGCCATGAACAAATCGGCCTTCAGCGCATCGCGGTTGAGGTCGCAGACCTTGCCGAGATCAGGCGAGCCGATCTCCTCGCCCATCTCGACGATGAATTTTGCATTGAAGCCGAGCCTGCCGCCGCGGGCCTCGCGCACCGCGCGGAGCGCGGCCATGTTGATGCTATGCTGGCCCTTGTTGTCCGCGGTGCCACGGCCGTAGAGGCGAATGCCTGCCGTCGTCGTGCGCCAGGGATCACGGCCGTCCCGCCACTCGCCCTCCATGCCGTCGACGACGTCGCCATGGCCATAGATCAGCACGGTCGGCAGCGACGCGCTCTCGTGACGCTCGGCAAACAGGAACGGCGCCTTGCCGCTCGGGGATTCGACCAGGCGGCTGGTGAAATCGAGCGCCGCAAAGGAGGGCATCATCTCCTGTTCCAGATAGGCGCGCAGCTCTGGGCCCCGCGACCCGTTCTGGCTTTCCGTCTTGAAGGCGACGCGACGGTCGAGTTCAGCAAGGAACGCACCGGATTTGAAGTCGTCCCGGGCGCGGGCGATGGCGTCGGCTCTGGTCATTGCGATCGTCTTCAACGTCTTGAAACGAGGCAGCGTAGCGAGCTACGCAGGCGCTCGAAAGTGGCGGGACTTGCGATTTCGTTCTTGCTCTCTTGAGACTGGCTTGCCAAGGGCTGCGCCCACTGATTTTGGCCTTGCCAATATCAAGCCTTTCCATTCTTGGCCCTTGCCAAGATCCAACCATATGCAAGAACGTCGCCAAGTTGGGGCGCACGTTTACCATTCGAAGAGCGCTCAGTACAGGGCGTCGGGGGACCAGCATGGCCAAGCAGATCAGGCTCAACGCATTTGCGATGAATTGCGTCGCGCATCAATCACCGGGCCTGTGGACCCATCCGCGCGACCGCACCGCCGAATACAACCGTCTGCCCTACTGGATCGATCTCGCCAAGACGCTGGAACGCGGCCGTTTCGACGGGCTGTTCCTGGCCGACGTGCTCGGCGTCTACGACGTCTATGGCAGCAGCCCTGACGCAGCCTTGCGCAATGCAGCACAGACGCCGTCAAACGAACCGCTGCTCTTGCTCTCGGCGATGGCGGCTGTGACGCAAAACCTCGGCTTCGGTGTCACCAGCAATTTGTCCTTCGAGCCGCCCTACCCGTTCGCACGGCGGATGTCGACGCTCGACCACATCACCGAGGGCCGGATCGGCTGGAACGTCGTCACCGGCTATCTCGACAGCGCCGCGCGCGGAGCCGGCAAGGACAAGCAGACCGGGCATGACGACCGCTACGACGTCGCCGATGAATATATGGAGGTGGTCTACAAGCTCTGGGAAGGAAGCTGGGAGGACGACGCCGTGCTGCGCGACCGCAAGCGCGGCATCTTCACCGATCCCAGCAAAGTTCATCGCGTCAATCATGAGAGCGCGAACTACCGTATCAACAACACCATCCACCTCAGCGAGCCGTCGCCGCAGCGCACGCCCGTGCTGTACCAGGCAGGCACCTCGCCGCGCGGGCGGCAGTTCGCCGCAAAACATGCCGAATGCGTGTTCATGTCGGGACCGTCGGCCAAGATCATTGCGCCGCGAGTCTCCGCGATCCGCCAGGAGGCCGCCGCACTCGGCCGCAACCCGGCCGGTATCCTCATGTTCAACATGATGACGATTATCCTCGGCAATACGGAAGCCGAAGCAGCGGCGAAATATGCCGACTATCGGTCGCACATCAATCCGGAAGGCGCCCTTGCCCTGATGTCCGGTTGGACCGGTATCGACTTCTCCGGCTACGAGCTCGACCAGCAGGTCCGTCACGTCCAGAACGATGCCGGTCGCAGCGCACTCGACAACGTCACCCGCGGCGACCCCGATCGCGTCTGGACCGTGCGCGACGTCATCGAACATGTCGGCATCGGCGGCGCCGGCCCGGTCGTGGTGGGCACGCCCGAAAGCGTCGCTGACAAGATCGAGGATTGGTTCGAGAAGACCGACGTCGACGGCCTCAACGTCGCGTTTGCGATCTCGCCCGGTGATTTCGAGGACATCGCCGACATGCTGGTGCCGGAACTGACCAAGCGCGGGCGCTACAAGCCGGAATACGCCAAGGGCACGCTGCGCGAGAAGCTGTTCGGCGACGGGCGCGCAAGACTCGACGCGCCGCATCCGGCGGCGGGCTATCGGGTGGGAACCAGGAGATAGCCCACCCTCGGTGTCGTCCCGGCGAACGCCGGGACCCATAACCACAGGGAGAAATTTGGCGAAGACCGGTCGTTCGGGATCAGCACCATCCGCAATCGATAGATCACGCAGTATGGGTCCCGGCCCCCGTGCGCAATTGCGCACTAGGCCGGGACGACGATGTGGCTACACCTTCCCGTCCACCATCACCTCGATCAGCTTCGTTCCTGGCCGGCCAAACGCCGACGCGAGCGTCGCCTTCAGCTCGCGGGGATCGCTGATCTTGATCGCCTCGCAGCCCAGCGCCTTCGCGACGCCGGCGAAATCCACCGGCGGATCGACGAAATCCATGCCGACGTAATTGTCGTCGCCATGGAACGCGAGCAGGCGCTGCTTGATGATGCGGTAGCCGCCATTGTTGGCGATGACCACGTTGAGCGGCAGCTTGTGATGCGCCGCCGTCCACAGCGACTGGATCGAATACATCGCGCTGCCGTCGCCGGAGAAGCACACGACCGGGCGATCCGGATTGGCGATACTGGCACCGACAGAGGCCGGCAGGCCCCAGCCGATGCCGCCGGAGGCGAGCCCATGATAGCCGTAGCGGTCGCGATGCGGACGCAGCGCCGTGATCTGGCGGCTGGAGGTGAGGCCTTCGTCGACCAGGATGGCGTTGTCTGGCATCGCCTCGACCATTTGCAGCACCAGATAGTCAGGATCGATAGGACTGCGGCCCGCGCTCTTGCCGATCTGTTCGACAAGCGCAGCGCGCCGCGCGCTCCAGTTCTTCGGCGCAAGCTCGGCGAGGCGCTGTTTTGCGCGTTGCGCCAATGCAGCACCGCCCATCTCCTTCAGGACCGGGATCAGCGCGCGCAGCGTTTCCTTCAAATCCGCCTTGAGTGCGATCTCCGCGCCGTAGTTCTTGGCGATCTCCCAATCGACGAGACCGATCTGCACGATACCGAGGCCGTCAGGCAGCGCGTCGACCTCGCTATGGACCGACATCCGCAGCGGATCGCCGCCGAGCGCGACAAGGAGATCGTAAGGCGCGAGCGTATCGCGCGCGACCTTTTGCACGCGCGCGAGAGAGCCGACGAAGCTCGGACTTTCGGAGAGGAAGTGCGAGCCATAGGGCGTCGAGGATTGGTACGCAGCAGCACCGAGCAACTCGGCGAGTTCAGCGGCTTCCTTGAGCGCATCGCTCTTGACCACCTCGTCCATGGTGACGATCACCGGGCGCTCGGCCTTGAGCAAGCGCGCCGCAAAGGCTCTGAGCGCCTCATCCGACGGTCTTGTGCGCGCGTCGATGCGGGTGGAGCGGCCGAGGTCGATCCCGGCCTCGCTGTTGAGGATGTCGCCCGGCAGCGAGATGAACACCGGGCCGGTCGGCGGCGTCATCGCGACCTTGGCGGCGCGGCGCACGATGCGCGGCAGGTCCTCCAGCCGCGTCACCTCGACCGCCCATTTCACCAGCGGCTCGGCCATGCGCACCAGCGGGCCATAGAGCACCGGCTCCATCAGGCCGTGGCCCTGCTCCTGCTGGCCCGCGGTCAAAATCATCGGCGTGCCCGTGAACTGGGCGTTGTAGAGCGAGCCCATCGCGTTGCCGAGGCCCGGCGCGACATGGACGTTGCAAGCAACGAGCTTGCCGGAGGCGCGGCTGTAGCCATCGGCGATCGCCACCACCAGGCTCTCCTGCATCGCCATCACGTAAGTGAGATCGGGATGGTCCTTCAGCGCATGCATGATCGGCAGCTCGGTGGTGCCGGGATTGCCGAACAGATGCGTGATGCCCTCGTCCTTGAGCAGCGCGAGAAAAGCGGAGCGGCCGGTGATCTTGTTCTTCATGTTTCCTCCAGGCCTCGCGGGCATCGCCGCGAGGCGACGCGCATGATGACCGAAGTCGCGGGATGCGCGCAAGGAAGCGCGCTCATGGCTGCCTTGCGCGCGGGACGAGAAGCTGGAAAGATAGGCGCAAGCCGGAGGGACCCTCATGACCTACGACGAAGGCACCGCTGCACGGGTTCGCAAGTTGCTTGCGGGCCAACGCCACGTCGCGGAAAAGAAGATGATGGGCGGGCTTTGTTTCATGGTGGACAACGTCATGTGCTGCACCATCAGCGGCCGCGGCGGCATGCTGTTTCGCGTCGGCCCCGAGGCGCATGCGCGGATGCTGAAGGAACCACACACGAGTCCGATGGAAATGCGCGGGCGCATCATGACCGGGTTCGTGCGTGTCTCTGATGAGGGCACGCGATCCGATGCCGGGCTCAAGATCTGGGTGAAGCGCGCGCTCGATTTCGTGGCGACGATGCCGGCCAAGCCGCCAGCGAAGAAGGCTGCGCCGCGCGCGGCGGCGTCGGCCAACGCGAAGGCTAAAGCGCCTCCTCGCGGCCGAGCTCGAACGGATCCTCGCCGCTAGCGCGGTTCTTCTTTTTGGAGCGCTGCCAGACCACGCCGGGAAAGCCCTTCAGCGGCACCAGCGGCTCGCCGGTGTAGGCCCATTCCTGCAGCTCCTCGATCGCGATGTGGTAGAGTGGCTGGCGCCCGGTGCGCTCCCTAAACAGAGCGCGGGGGATGTTGACCATGTGCGGGCCGCGCGGGCGCTCATAGGCGATCGGCGTGCCGCAATGGGCGCAGAAGCTGCGTGCGGTCTTGGTGGCCTTGTCCTCGTAACGGGTAAGCGCGGTCTTGCCGGAGGTGATCCGAAAGCGCTTCTTCCAGCTTCCGACATAGGTGGCGTAGGCTGCGCCATGGGCGCGGCGGCTGGCGACGGAATGATCATGCCAGGCCCAGCGCGCAGGGACGTCGATCTCGAAGGTGACCTTGCCGCAGAGGCATTGGCCGGTGGCAATTCCTGCGGCGGCTGCGGCTTTGGCCATGGAGGTCTCTCCGTCGTCATTGGGAGCGACGACAATACACGATCGTCATTCCGGGGCGCGACGAAGTCGCGAGCCCGGAATCCATCCGACCCTACGTTCGATGGTTCAATGGATTCCGGGGTCGACGCTTCGCGTCGCCCCGGAATCAAAAAGGAGAAATGCCTACGCCGGAGTCAGCTCGTCATAAGCAGGATAATCCGTATATCCCTTCTCCTCGCCGCCATAGAAGGTCGCGCGGTTATACGGCGTGATCGGGTAGTCGTGCTGCAGGCGCCGTGGCAGATCGGGGTTCGAGATGAAGATGCGGCCGAAGGCGACGATGTCGGCATGGCCGTCGGCGATCGCCGCATTCGCCGTCTCGCCGACAAAGCCGCCGGCGGTCATCAGCACGCCGCTGTAGTGCGGACGGAACAGCACCATTGCCGAGGGCACGTTCTCCCAGTGGACATCTGCACGGCCGGCGCCGCTGGAGCGCGGCTCGATGAAGTGCAGATAGGCAAGGCCGAGCTTGTCGAGGGCCTTCACCACATGGGTGTAGAGCGGCATCGGATCCGGCTCGCCGGAGTCATTGGCGATGCCGTGCGGCGACAGGCGCACGCCGACGCGATCCGCGCCCCAGACGTCGATCGCGGCCTGCGTAACCTCCAGCAGAAGCCGCGCGCGGTTCTCGATTCCGCCGCCATATTGATCGGTGCGCTGGTTGCTGCGCGACTGCAAGAACTGCTCGAGCAGATAGCCGTTGGCGCCGTGGATCTCGACACCGTCGAAGCCGGCGGCAAGCGCGTTCTGGGCACCCTGCCGGAACGCTTCGACGACGCCTTTGACCTCGTCGGTCTCGAGCGCGCGCGGCGTCTCGTAATCGGCGATCTTGCCGTCGGCGGTCATCGCCTTCATGCCTTCGGCCTTGATCGCAATCGCCGAGGCCGAGACCGGCGGCCGCCCGCCATGATAGGACGAATGCGAGACGCGGCCGACATGCCAGAGCTGGAGAAAGATGATGCCGCCCTTGGCGTGCACGGCATCCGTCACCTTGTGCCAGCCGGCGATCTGCGCCTCCGAATAGATGCCGGGCGTCGCCGGATTGCCGCGGCCGTGCGAGAGCACGGGCGAGGCTTCAGCGATCAGCAGACCGCCCGGCGTCGCGCGCTGGCCGTAATATTCCGCGTTGAGCGGCCGCGGCGAAAAGCTCTCGCGTTCGGCGCGCATGCGCGTCAGCGGCGCCATCGCAACGCGATGCGCGAGCTTGTACGGACCGACCTGCAACGGTCTAAACAACGCCTCGAATTTCATGCGGACCCCGGATGTCTATGAAAGGATGCGGATCATATAGCGAGGGGCGACCGCCGGAAAAGGCGCCGCCCCTACTAAAAGCAGATATTCCCTCCCGCGGAACACGGGAGGGAATATTTATTACGCCGTCTTGATCCAGACGGCCTTCACGTTGAGATATTCCTCGACATGCTGCTTGCCGGACTCGCGGCCGTATCCGCTCATCTTGTAGCCGCCGAACGGCACGGCGGGGTCCATCGCCTGATAGCAATTCACCCACACCGAGCCGGCGCGCAAGCGTTTCGCGACCGCATGCGCCTTGGTGACGTCACGCGTCCACAGGCCCGAGCCGAGGCCGAACGTGGTGTTGTTGGCGCGCTTGACCAGCTCGTCCATGTCCTTGAACGCGATCGCGGAGATGACGGGACCAAAGATCTCCTCCTGCGCGATGCGCATGTTGTCCTGGACGCCCGCGAACACCGTCGGCGAGACGAAGAAGCCCTTCGACAGCGCGCCTTCGGTGACGCGGCCGCCACCGGCGAGCGCTCGCGCGCCTTCCTTCTGGCCGATATCGAGATATCCGGTGACGCGCTCGAGCTGTTGCTCGGAGACCAGCGGGCCGATCTGGGTGTTCGGATCGAGGCCGTTACCGACCTGCAGCTTCTTGCCGAACTCGGCGACCCGGCCGACGAACTCTTCGTAGATCGACTGCTCGACGAACAGGCGCGTACCAGCGCTGCAGATCTGGCCCGAATTGGCGAACACCGCCATCGCCGCACCTGGCACGGCGGCATCAAGATCGGCATCCGCGAACACGATGTCCGGCGACTTGCCGCCGAGCTCCAGCGAGACGCGCTTGAGGTTGCCGGCAGAGGCACGGATGATCGACTGACCCGTGACGTGCGAGCCGGTGAAGGCGACCTTGTCGACGTCATGATGCGAGGCCAGCGCGGCGCCCGCGGTCTCGCCATAGCCGGGCACGACGTTGACGACGCCGGGCGGAATGCCGGCTTCCATCGCGAGCTCGGCGATGCGCAGCGAGGTCAGCGGCGCTTCTTCAGCGGGCTTGAGCACCACGGTGCAGCCGGTCGCGATCGCCGGACCGATCTTCCAGATCGTCGCGGTGAGCGGGCCGTTCCAGGGAATGATGGCGCCGACGACGCCGATCGGCTCTTTCAGCGTGTAGGAGAAGATTTCGCCCGGCAGCGAGTTCTCGATGGTCTCACCATGGATCGCGGTGGTCTGGCCGGCGTAATAGCGCAGCATGCCGACGGCGCGCAGGCGATAGGCGCGGGTGCGGCTGAGCGGCGCGCCCATGTCGATGGTGTCGAGCTGCGACAATTCGTCGAAATTCTTCTCGACGAGGTCGGCGAGCTTGAGCAACAGGTTCTGCCGCTCGAACGGTTTTACTTTGCTCCAGGGCCCTTCGAAGGCGCGGCGGGCGGCCGCGACCGCGCGATCGATATCTTCCTTGTCCCCTTCGGCGACGGTTGCGAGCAGTTCGCCGGTGGCAGGGTTATGGGTCTCGAAGCGCTTGCCGGACGCGGCATCGACCCACTTCCCGTCGATCAGCATCTGCTTGTAGGATCCGTTGGCGAACGGATGGCGCGTGATCGGAATAGCCTGCGAAACAGCCATGGCTGCACTCCCTAGATAGGATGATTGATTGGGTTCGATCTGGGCGGGATCGTTAGGTCAAATAGAATACAGCGGCGCAGGATGGGCGTAAAGTCGGCGTGGAACGAAGCCCTGCCATGCCGACTTGTGCAGGGTCGCGCGAGCGCCATGTTATAGCTCGACCAAAAGCCAGTTCCGGAGAACAGCCATGCCGCATCCTGTCATCGCCAAGGGCAATGTCGCCGTAATCACGGGGGGCGCATCCGGCATCGGTCTTGCAGCCGCAACGGCGTTTGCGCGCGCCGGAATGAAGCTGTGCATCGCCGACGTCGACGAGAGACGGCTGGCAGAGGTCGCAACAAAACTGTCATCGATTGCGGGCGCGGCGAATGTGATGACGTCCGCGATGGACGTCAGCCGGATCGAGAGCGTGATGGAACTGGAACGCGCCGTGGGCGCACATTTCGGCGGTACGGATCTGCTCATGAACAATGCCGGCATCCAGCCCGGCAGCACGCTGTTCGCCGAGCCCGACAACTGGCAACGCATCGTCGGCGTCAACATGTGGGGCATCATCAACGGCGCGCGCATCTTCGCGCCCAACATGATCGCGCGCGGCAAGGCCGGCCTGATCATCAACACCGGCTCCAAGCAGGGCATCACCACCCCGCCCGGCGATCCCGCCTACAACGTCTCCAAGGCCGGCGTGAAGGCTTTTACAGAAGCGCTCCAGCACGAGCTGCGCAACACCAGGGATTGCCACATCACCGCGCATCTGCTGATCCCGGGCTTCGTCTTCACCGGGCTCACCGCAAAGGGCCGCACCGAGAAGCCGGCCGGCGCGTGGACGCCGGAGCAGACAGTCGATTTCATGCTTGCGCGGCTGGAGGCCGGCGATTTCTACATCCTGTGCCCGGATAACGACGTGCCGCGCACGCTCGACGAGAAGCGCATGCTCTGGGCCGCCGGCGATATCGTCGAGAACCGCCCGCCGCTGTCGCGCTGGCATCCGGATTACGCGGATGCGTTCAAGACATTCGTGGAGGGGGAGTAGGCTTGCACCGCCCTCTCACTCCCTCGCCCCGTTCTTACGGGGAGAGGTGAAGCAGCCTACAGGGTCTCTTGCTGGTGCCCGCAATTCTTGCAGGCGAACTTGACGCGGCTCTGGCCTTTTTCCGCCTGAACCCGGTTGGGCGCGCCGCACTTGCCGCAGACGGCCTCGATGCGGGTCGTGCCATGCTTGACGACGATGGTCTTCTTTTCCATCGATTCACGGATCAGGCGCTCGGCCTCCTCACGCAGGGATTGTTTCGACAAAGCTCGTCTCCGCCTCTGAAAGCGCGAGAGCCATATCGCACTTGCGTTCGAATCTCAATCGGCAATGCCGGCTCAGACCTCGACAATCACATAGCTGTCTTCGACATGCACCGGAAACGTCTCGGCCTCATACGGGCTCTTCTGCAATTCGTCGCCGCGTTCCACCGCAACCGGATATGACCGGATCTTGACCCGTCTTCTTCCACCCGGCCACGGTGAGCGGCGTCTTGAAGGCGAAGCGTGGATCGTCGAAATCCCAGTGCGGATAGTCCGACGAGAACAGGAGGCGATCGACGCCGAGCTCCGGCGAGGCGTGAAGCGCAAGACCGCGCGACGAAGCCAGGAGACATGCCTCGGATGCGCCTTCGCAACTGCAACACATGTTCCGTTGCCATGCCGCTCGCCCAGCACGTGACTAAAATTTCGCCTGTTGAATCCCGATCGGCCCGCTTAGCTTTCGCGCAGCCTATCTTCCCTCCGGAGCATCCCATGTCCCTCCTCATCCGCGGCGGCACCGTCGTCAATCATGATCATTCCCGCCGCGCCGACGTGCTGATCGAGGACGATACCATCGTCGCGGTCGGCGCATCGATCGCGGCACCGACCGGTTGCGAGACCATCGACGCCGGCGGCGCCTACATCATCCCGGGCGGTATCGATCCGCACACCCATCTCGAAATGCCGTTCATGGGCACCGTCACCGCCGACGATTTCGAATCCGGAACCAAGGCGGCACTGACCGGCGGCACCACCATGGTGGTGGATTTCTGCCTGCCCGATCCCGGCCAGTCGATGCTCGCGGCCTACCAGGAGTGGCGGCACAAATCCGAGAAGGCGGCGACCGACTACGGCTTCCACATGGCGGTGACATCGTGGTCGAAGCAGATCTATGACGAGATGGAGACCGTGGTCAAAACCTACGGCATCAACACCTTCAAGCACTTCATGGCCTACAAGGGCGCGTTGATGGTGAACGACGACGAGCTCTACAACTCGTTCGCGCGCTGCGCCCATCTCGGCGCCATGCCTGTCGTCCATGCGGAGAACGGCGACGTCGTCGCGCTGATGCAGGAGGCGCTGATCGCGCGCGGCGTCACCGGCCCCGAGGGCCACGCCTATTCTCGGCCGCCGGAGGTCGAGGGTGAAGCCACCAATCGCGCCATCATGATCGCGGACATGACGGGCACGCCGGTCTATATCGTGCACACGAGCTGCCGCGAGGCGCATGAGGCAATCGCGCGCGCGCGGGCCGCGGGAAAACGCGTCTACGGCGAGCCGCTGATCCAGCATCTGCTGCTCGATGAGCGTGAATATCAGAACAAGGACTGGGATCATTCCGCGCGGCGCGTGATGTCGCCGCCATTTCGCGACAAGTCACACCAGGACAGCCTGTGGGCTGGCCTGCAGTCCGGCTCGCTGCAGGTGGTAGCGACCGATCATTGTGCCTTCACCACCGAGCAGAAGCGCTTTGGGCTCGGCGACTTCAGGAAGATCCCGAACGGCACCGGCGGCCTGGAAGATCGCCTTGCGTTGCTGTGGACCGCGGGCGTCGCCACGGGGCGGCTGACGAAGGAGGAATTCGTCGCGGTGACTTCGGCGAACATCGCCCGCATCCTCAACATCTATCCGCGCAAGGGCGCGGTTGCAGTCGGCTCGGATGCCGACATCGTGGTGTGGGATCCCGAGGCGACGAAGACCATCAGCGCGAAGCGGCAGATGAGCCGGATCGACTACAACGTGTTCGAAGGCTTTGCCTGCACCGGCGGGCCCGCCGCCACGCTCTCGCGCGGCCGTATCGTGTGGAAGGATGGCGATCTGCGGGCCGAGGCGGGTGACGGACATTATGTCGAGCGGCCGGCCTTCTCGCCGGTGCATGTCGCCAATTCGACCTGGAAAGAGCTGACCGCCCCGCACGCAGTGCCACGCGGAGCGGTGACGCCGTAGCGATCAGGCCGCCTTGCCGGCCTGCAACCGGTCCAGCACCGGCAGCAGTTCGGACGGGTCGGGACGGTGCGTGTAGTCCGGGTTGACTTCCGCATAGGCAATGATGCCGTCGCGGCCAATGACGTAGCGCGCGGGCATCGGCAGCACCCAGGACGGATCGTCGTTGAACGTCGGCAGGTCGTTCTTGAACGATTTGTACAGCGCGACGAGATCGTCCGGCAGCGCGAAGCGGATGCCGAAGGCGTCGGCGACTTCGCTCCTGACGTCGCTCAGGATCGGGAAACCGAGCTTGTTCTCACGCTCCGACTTGCGGCTGTTCGGCGCGGTCTGCGGCGAGATCGCAACGAGGCTCGCGCCGCGCGCGGCGATCTCCGGCAAGGCCTCCTGAAGCGCTTGAAGCTCGAGGTTACAATACGGACACCAGACGCCACGATAGAACGACACGACCAGCGGTCCCCTTGCGAGCAGGTCGCGCAAGGACACCGGCTTGCCGTCTGGATCCTTCAGGGTGAACTCAGGCGCGGCGTCGCCGGCCCTCTTCGCACGCTGCGCCTGGCCGCTCGCGATCAGCTCGGCCGTGGCGCGGTGCATGGTGTCCAGCGCCTCCTTGGTCGGCTTGAGCGGGAAGCGACCGCCTTCGAAATCGGCTTTGAAAGCGTCGAGTTTGTCTTGCAGGGCCATGAGAAGCTCCATCGGTTGCTGTTGGCCCGCTTTATCTGGATCATTTGGAAACGAAGGGGTATATGGCCGTTATGGAGAACATTTATTTGGATTTCGAATGGGTGACCGATTGCAGGAATTGGCCGTTTTCGTTCGGGCGGCGGAGAGCGGTAGCTTTTCGAAGGCGGCGCGCGAGCTCGGCCTGTCGCAGCCCTCGGTGTCGCGCATCATCGGCGAATTGGAGACGCGGCTCGGTGTCAAGCTGCTCCTGCGGACCACACGCCGCATCACCGTCACCGACGCCGGCGCGCTATTCCTGACGCGTGCGCGCGAAGTGCTGGCCGATGCCGAGGATGCCGAGGACGCCGCGCGCGGCGTCGACTCGCTGCGCGGGACGTTGCGTATCACGATGCCGATCGTCTATGGCACGCGAAACGTCATTCCGCGCCTGCCGAAATTTCTTGGCGCACATCCCCTGCTGCGCATGGAGCTGTCCGTCGCCGACGAAAGGCAAAACCTGGTCGCGGAAGGTACCGACGTCGCCATTCGGCTTGGCCCGCTCAACGACTCCGGCTTTGGCGCACGGAAGCTTGCGACCCTGCCGCGCTTTCTCGTCGCGGCGCCATCCTATCTTGCGACGCGCGGCACGCCGAAGACACCGGCCGACCTCGCCTCGCATGACTGCATCTTCGGCCCAGGCCTGTTTGGCCGCACCACCTGGTCATTTACCCGCAACGGCACGGAGACCTCGGTCGATGTCCGCGGCCGCATCACCACCGATTCCGGCTCCGGCGTGTTCGCGAGCGTGCTGGCAGGGCTCGGCATCGCGATGACGTCACCGGTGATGGCTGGTCCCGAGATCGAGGCGGGCGCGCTGGTGCCGCTGTTGAAGAGCTACAGGCTCGTGCCAGTCGACGTGTATGCGGTGTTCCCGGCCGGTCCGCGTCCCTCGACCAAGGTGCGCGCACTGGTCGACTTCCTGGCCGAGGAGTTGAGATAGGCCGCGCACCACATGCGACACCTTGAACGTGCTGCCCGATCCCGGCGACGCGTTCTTCACGACCCGGAGCGATCACGGCGGCACCGGGATGGGGCTCGCGATCGCGCGCGCGGTAATGGCGAGCCATGGCGGCTCGATCGGGCTCAAGCCCTCTGAGGAGGGCGTAGCCTTCGAGCTTCAGTTTCCGGCCGCCTAGATCGCAAACACCCAGGCGGCGACGATGGTGCCGATGGTGACCAGACCAGCGATGGTCCAGCCGGCGGCATATTCCAGCTCAGGATGACCAGTGGCCCGCATGATCTCTGCCGGATCAGCGGTATGCTTCTCTGCCATGACAGCCTCGCACGTGTTTCCCCGTGTCATAGGTAAGTCGCATCAGCCGCAAAAAGGTTCCATCACGGACGCGCGAATAGCAAAAAGTCGAAAACAACCCCATGCACAGTAGACGGGACTTTTCCGGCACGGGCTGAAGGCCGCTGTGGCCGCCGCCGGCCATTCTTCGAAGAAGGTCGCGGCGTATCTGATCGCCCGGAAGGCAGCGAAGAAGAAGGCGGCCAAGAAGACAGCGAAGAAGGCCACCAGGAAGAAGGCCAGCTGAAGTCGGACACTCCTGCCCCGCACCGGGCGAGGTCTGCCGCGCCGGGCGAACCATGCACGCCGAGTTCGTCCGGCAGCCTCCAGAGCCTTCCCCAAGCCGGTCCATCTGTCATAGGCTGAGCGCGCCTTCGCGAACGCGAAGCCGTGACCTCGAGGAAAACGCCCATGAAACTCACGATCTCAGCCTGCCTCGCGGGTGCGATGCTCGTGGCCGGCGCCTCCCATGTCATGGGCGAATCCGGCGCCGCGCCTTCGAAAATCTCGGGCTCCACGGCGCTGGCGCTGGCGGGGGTGATCGCGCCGCTGTCGCCGATCCTGTCGGGCGCCGAGAAGAAGGCGGTGGCGATGCTGTTCGCCGCCAACGCCGACATCCCCTACAAGAAGCCGATCGTGGTGACCGCGGACAGGATCGTCTGCCGCACCAGCAATGTCGACATCACCTTGCGCAACTGCGAGGTCACGTTCGGCAAGAAGGTCAAGACCGTGAACGGATCCACGGCCAACGAGGTCTTCGCGACCGAGGCCCTCGCCGGCGTTCCGCCCGATGGCGCGGCGGGTTCGAATTTCGAGAGTCTGAGCAAGCTGAGCTGCACGATCGACCCCAATGCCATCAGGCAGAAGGACGGCAGCGGGGCGGATTGCACGTTCCAGCCGGCAAATTGAACCTGTTGAGATGGCGAACCAGGGGCGCCGTGAAATCGCCGCAAGATGAACCAACAACACGACGTCATAAGGCGAATTGAAAAGACAGGCCAAACCGGCGCAGCAATATGAAGCGCATAAGGCCGGCACCCACGATGATGAAGAATTGTCTCGCATTTTTGCTTGTTCTGACCGTGACGGCGGCCTCCGCGCATGGCCCGCGGCCGGTACGACTGACCGCGCCGCCCGATCTCGTCCAGGTCGGCCTCACCGATAGCGACACGACCGCCGGCGGCGTCGCGCGCCTGTGCGAACAGGTCACCTTCTCCCGCGGCCTGCGCTATGGCGACAGTGAGGCCAATGTGCTCGACGTCGCGACCAGCGAAACCACCAAGACGGACACGCCGCGGCCGGTGCTGCTGTTCGTGGCGGGCGACACGTTTACCGGCGACCGCGGCGCGCCGGACCTGTCCCGCGACATCCAGGACGAGGCGATGTGCTTTGCCGCGCGCAACGGCATGATCGGGGTGCGCGTGAACTACCGCCTCGCGCCGGCAGCGACCTGGCCGATGGGCGCAACCGACGTCGCAGCGGCGCTGTCCTGGATCCACGGCAACATCGACCTGTTCAACGGCGACGCCCGCGAGATCGTCGCGGTCGGCTATGGCACCGGCGCCTTCCATGTCGCGAGCCTGCTGGCGCATCCCGAACTCCAGGCCGACCGCGCCGATGTCGCGGCCGTCGTGCTGGTGTCCGGCATCTACCGCGCCGGCAAGGACGCCAGCGACAGCGAGAAGGCGTATTTCGGCACCGACGCCGCGCAATATGACAAGCGCTCGGTATTTCCCGGCATCCTCAATGTCGACGCACCGATCGTGCTGGCCTGGGCCGCCAACGATCCGGCGAACCTGGTCGCGCAGGGCGAGACCCTGAAGAAGACGCTCTGCGGCGCCGGCCACTGCCCGCGCACCACGGTGCTGCGAAGCCGCGACGGCATCGCGGCGGCGTTCGGGCTGGATGGATCGGGTGACAGCCTGGCCGAGCCTACGCTGCTGCTGGTGCATCAGCTGGAGGCGCGCGGGCTGCCGTAGCATATCGCTCCGCTCACGCGGGCTACGAATCCGGACCGCTACGATCAGTTTATCCCCGTCACCCTGAGGTGGCCGCTCCTTCAGCGGCCCTCGAAGGGCGACGGCCCGGCTCTGTCCGTTCGGTAGCAGCGGTGGCCGTTCATCCTTCGAGGCTCCGCCCG
Source organism: Bradyrhizobium ganzhouense (assembly GCF_049949285.1). NCBI lineage: Bacteria > Pseudomonadati > Pseudomonadota > Alphaproteobacteria > Hyphomicrobiales > Nitrobacteraceae > Bradyrhizobium > Bradyrhizobium ganzhouense. Next base: position 1,266,049 of record NZ_CP181318.1, on the reverse strand, counting down.
CGATGCGCCGCATCGCGCGCTTCGCACCTCAGGATGACGGAGTTAATGCCCTTAATTGGAACAGCATGTCAGGACGCTTGTCGCTTTCGTTTGAGCCCCAAGCCGCCCTCCTCAGCCACAGGATTGACAAACGCTTGACGTAGATCAACTCGCTTGGGTGCGAAACGAGCCGACTTCGTTGGGGGTCAACAACGACAAGGTGTCGAGCATGCGCGTCACCGGCAGACTGCTGTTTGCTTTGATCGCCGCGCTCGCCTCGCTCGGGGCGATGTCGCAGCAGCGTTCGGATCAGCCCGCGCCCGACACGGAAATCCGCATCGGCAACATCGTGCCCTATTCCGGGCCGCTCTCGGAATTCGGCGCGATCGGCAAGGCGGAGGCCGCTTATTTCGACATGGTCAACGATCGCGGCGGCATCAACGGCCGCAAGATCCGCTTCATCACCCGCGACGACAATTCCGACCCCGCGACCGCGCTCGACCTGACCCGCGATCTCGTCGAGAAGGACGACGTGCATCTGATGTTCGGATCGTTCGGCACACCCGGCAATCTCGCCACGCGCTGGTACCTGAACGAGAAGAAAATCCCGCAGCTGTTCGTTGCCTCCGGCGACGAGGAGCTGAGCCAGGCCAAGGCGTTTCCCTGGACCATGGGCTGGCAGCCGCCGTTCCGCTCGGAAGGGCGCATCTACGCCAATTACATCCAGGCCTATTATCCCAGGAAGAAGATCGTGGTGCTCTGGCAGAACGACCAGTTCGGCCGCATGCTCTACAAGGGCATCCAGGAAGGTCTTGGCGATCTGAACCGTCAGATCCTCGTCGACGTCGCCTTCGACATCGACGATGAGCATCTCGAAGGGCACGTCTCGATCCTCAAGCGCGCGGGCGCCGACATCTTCGTCTTTCTCGGCGTGCCGTCGACAGCGGCCAAGGTGATCCAGCTGGCGGCGTCGCTGAATTGGCATCCGGTCGTCATCGTCAACGACGCCTCCGCCTCGATCGCCAATGCGATGGCGCCCGCGGGCCTGGAGAATTCGGCCGGCGTGATCTCGGCGGCGTTCCTGAAGGATCCGAGCGATCCCGCATGGAAGGACGATCCCTCGATGAAGGACTGGTTCGCCTTCATGGACAAGTATCATCGGGTCGAAAGCACCAACAACAGCGCGGCGCTCTACGGCTACGCTGCGGCAGAAGCGCTGACCAAGGTGCTGAGGCAATGCGGCGACGACCTGTCGCGCGAGAACATCATGCGCCAGGCGGCGTCGCTGCGGGATTATCACCTATCCGTCGCGCTGCCCAATATCAGGATGAATACGTCACCCGACAGCTATCTGCCGATCAAGCAGATGCGGCTGGTCCAGTTCGACGGCCGCTCCTGGCAGCCGTTCGGCGCGGTGATCGAGACGGCGTTCACGGAGGGCGCGGCGCGGTGAGATCTTTCATGAGCACTTTTTGCTGAGCCACCCCTCTCCCCCGCAAGGCAGGGCTATCGCATGTGGCCGAGGAGCCAAAAAGAAAGGCATCGTTCCAGCCGGCGCGCTTGAGCTTGAGGCGCAAGGAGGTGGTGGTGTCGGGGTGAGCCCTGGCCACATTGAGGGCAAGTCTTCTGAGTACGGCAAGGTTGGCCGGACCGTTGTCCTTGCGGTTGCGGGCCTCGTCGCTCCGCACAACGTCGCCATCAGCGCAATGAACAAAAGCTCTGTCAGATCATGTAGCGCATTGTCCGCCCGCGGGTCAGGCAGGTCTTCGAAGCACTCCGAGAATCGATCCATCGGCCGCTCCTGCCAATTCAGGAGCCTCCTTCAGAATCGATTTCTGTCCAAATCGCAATGCCTTACAGAGAACGCTCACATGCGATTCCCCTGCCCGCAAGGGGGGAGGGAGCGTAGCGTGCCGTGCGGTGACATCTTTTCGTTCCATGACGAATGTTTAAGATCGGGCATGAACCTGCTTTCACTCCGCCGGGAGATCCCATGACCGAGACCATCCGCATCAAGCGCTTCATCGCGCGCCCCGTGATCGTGCCGATGAATTTGCCGCTCCAGACCTCAACCGGCGCGGTCGCGAAAGCGCCGCTGGTGCTGATCGATTGCGAGACCGACCAGGGCGCCGTGGGGCACGCCTATCTGTTCTCGATCACGCCTTCGGCCTTGAAGCCGCTGACCGCGATGGTCACGGAAATGTCAGAGCTGCTCGCCGGCGACGAACTGCTGCCGTTCGAGATCGAACGCAAGCTGACCCAGCGCTTCACGCTGCTGGGGCTCGCCGGCCTGCAGCGGCTGGCGCAGTCCGGCATCGACATGGCGGCGTGGGATGCGCTGGCCCGTAGCAAAGGCCTGCCGCTCGCCCGCCTGCTCGGCGGCGCGCCGAAACCAGTGAAGGCTTACAACTCGAAAGGTCTCGGGATCATGCCCGCGGGCGCCGCGGTGGAGGAAGCCCACAAGCTGCTGGCGGAAGGTTTTCACGCCGCAAAAATCCGCGTCGGCCGGCCCGAGGCGCGCGACGATCTCGCCGTCGTGCGCGCGGTGCGCAAGGCGGTCGGCGACGAGGTGACGCTGATGTGCGACTACAATCAGGCGCTGACGGTGACAGAGGCGGTCCGCCGCGGCGAGATGCTCGATGACGAAGGCCTGATCTGGATCGAGGAGCCGATCCGCCACGACGACTATGAGGGCTGCGCCCGGATCGCGGACGCACTGCGCACACCGGTCCAGATCGGCGAGAATTTTGACAGCGCGTTTTCGATGCAGACCGCGCTCTCCGCCGAGGCCTGCGACTACGTGATGCCCGACGTCCAACGCATCGGCGGCGTCACCGGCTGGATGCGCGCAGCGTCACTGGCGCATGCCGCCGGCATCGAGATGTCGACGCACCTGTTCTCGGAAGTCAGCGCGCATCTGCTCTGCGTGACGCCGACCGCGCATTGGCTGGAATATGTCGACTGGGCCGACGCTGTGCTGGCCACGCGGTTGAAGATCAAGGATGGCTTTGCGTTGCCGGGCGAGGAGCCCGGCAACGGGATTGCGTGGGATGAGGCGGCGGTGAAGACGTATCTGGTGGGGTGAGCGCACTCACTCGCCCCGCTTACGAAGAGGGGGCGAAATGCATCCACATCGTCGTTGCGAGCGCAGCGAAGCAATCCAGGATCTTTCCGCGTTAACAGACTGGATTGCTTCGCTGCGCTCGCAATGACGGAGAATGAGGACTCTCCACCTATCCAACTCTCACCGTGATCGCGGAGGCAGCCCCTCACCCCGACCCTCTCCCCGTAAGAACGGGGCGAGGGAGCGCAGCTACCGAGCGGCCGCGTTCAGGTCCATGGTCTCGAGCAGGCTGTTCTGGCGCCAGTCGATGAAGGCGTCCTTGAGGCGGTTGATCTCGCCGGCGTGCTCGGCCGCGCCCCAGAGATTGTGCTGCTCGAGCGGGTCGCTCGCGAGATCGAACAGCTGGCCGTCCTCGGCGCCGTGGATGAACACCACCTTCCAACGATCATCGCGCACCATGGTGATCAGCCGGGCTCCCGTCATGGCGACGTCGCCGGCCTGCTCGGAGAACACGAAGTCGCGGCCGGTCCAGTCCTCGCCTTTCAGTGCCAGCAGCAGGCTGCGGGCCTGGAACGGTTTTGGATGCTCGGCGCCGGCGAGATCGAGAATGGTGGGCGCAAGATCAAACAGCTGGCACTTTTCGCGAATGCGGCGGCGGCCGGAGAACAGGCTCGGCGACCAGAACAGCAGCGGGATGCGCGTCACGGGCTCGTACATCGACCATTTCTGGCTCAGCCCGTGCTCGCCGAGATTGTCGCCATGGTCCGACATGAAGATCACGACGCAATTGTCGAGATAGCCCTTGTTCTCCAGCGTCGTCAGCAGGCGGCCGACCTGCTCGTCGATCATGGTGACGTTGGCATAGTAGTGCGCGCGCAGGCGGCGCATCTCTTCATGCGTTGGCTTAAGCTTCCATGACACGGCGTCGTGGTCGACCTCGGTGTCGTGGCGGCGCTTCTCTTTCAGATAGGCCGGCAGGCCCTCGATCTCGGCCTCGGTCGGCTGCGGCACCGGAAGGTCGTTGCGGGCGAGGTAATGCTCGAGATATTCCGGCAACGGATCATAGGGCGGATGCGGGCCGGGCAGGCCGATCTGCATGAACAGCGCCTCCGGCCTGGGGCGCGTCTCCAGCCACCACATCGCGGTCTCCGCGACGAAGATGTCCGGATGCAGCGACTTCGGCATCTCCCAGGTGAAGGCGCCCATGCGGTCGCCGTAATCCGGCAAACTGCGATAGCCGGCGCGCGATGGCTTTGTCAGCTTGTGCGCGGCAAAGGCCTTGTCGAGCTCGTCGGCGAACCAGCGCCCCTCGAAGAAGCGATCCTTGTTCTCGACCACGAAACGTTCGTGAAAGCCGGCCTTGGCGTCATAGGGGATGGTGTGCATCTTGCCGACATTGACGCAGTGATAGCCGGCTTCGCCGAGATTGCTGACCCACGTCTTCTGCCAGTGCTGGCCGTTCTTCAGCACGCCCGAGGCATGCGGATAGAGACCGGAGAACAGCGCCGCGCGCGAGGGTACGCAGCTCGGCGCGTTGATGAAGCAATTGTCGAAATAGACGCCCTCGCGCACCAGACGATCGAGATTCGGCGTCTTCATGTAGGGGTGGCCCGTCGCCGCGATCGTGTCGAAGCGCTGCTGGTCGGTCATGACCAGGATGATGTGGGGCTTTGTCACGATTGCTTTGTCCTACGCGGCGTTGACTGAAGAGAAAATATGTCTGACATAATAATTCTTGTCAAACCGGATCGGATTTGATTATCCTCAGGCAAAGGCGCCATTAATGCGTATTTCTCTGCTGACTTCGTAATAAATCAGACATTATATTCCGCCAGACCGGGGGCAACGTGGCAAAATCGGCTAGCAAGGACAGCCCGCAATCGATCGCCCGCGAAGTGGCGCGGCTGATCCTGACCGGCGTGTGGCGCGAGGGCACGACCTTGCCGCGCGAGATCGAGCTTGCGTCCCGCTTCGATGTCAGCCGCGCCTCCCTTCGTGAGGCGCTGTCGCTGCTGAAAGCGAAAGGGCTGCTTGCCTCGAAGCAGAAGGCCGGCACCCATGTGCGGGCGCGCTTCGACTGGAACATGCTCGACGAGGAGCTGCTGAACTGGACGCTTGCGGCGCTGCCGACGCAGGAATTCGCCAAGCAGATCCTGGAGGTCCGCCGCATCGTCGAGCCGGAGGCCTGCGCCATCTGCGCGGTGCGCGGCACGGACGAGGATTTTGCCAGGATCGAGCGCGCCTATCGCGGCATGGATGCGGCCGGCATGGACCGCGTCGCCTATGCCGAGCCGGACCTGCAATTCCACCGCGGCATTCTCATCGCCACCGGCAACGATTTCCTGATCGCCTTCGGTGCGACGGTCGCAGCCGCCTTGCGGATGTCGTTCGACCTGTCGAGCACAAATCCCGGCGCGCCGCGCAAGAGCTTGTCCTATCACCGCGCCGTGCTCGACGAGATCTGGGCGCGCAATGCCGACGGCGCGCGCCAGGCCATGCACAAGCTGATGGATCTCACCGAACAGAACATTGTCACCGCCATGGCGCGTCAGAAGAAGAAAGCCGAGGACGAGACCATCCGTACCAAGCGGGCGCGTTGAACCGACAAAAATAGTATTGAGGGAGGACGTCATGAAGAATGAATCGCGCGTGAGCTCGATCACCCGTCGCAAACTGCTGAAAGCAAGCGCTGCAGGCGCGGCGCTTGCGGCATTCCCGGCGCCGCTGATCGCCCAGACAAAGCCGTTCGCCGGCGTGACGCTGCACGGCGCCTCGTTCCAGCACCGCTTCTTCACGTTGCTGCAAAAGTACATCCCCGAGTTCGAGGAAAAGACCGGCATGAAGGTCGACCTCCAGCTCTCGGCGCTGCCGGTCTACAACCAGCAGGCCAATCTCGAACTGTCCTCGGGCGGCTCGGCCTACGACTTCGTCAACGTCACTTTCACGCTCGCGACCCGCTGGATCACGGCAGGCCTGCTCGCCAATCTCGACGAATTCACGGGCGATGCCAATCTGACGCCGGCCGAGTGGAATCCTAGGGATTTCGTCGACGGTGCGCAGGTGCCCTATCGCGACGCCAAGGGCGCCACTTACGGCTATTCCTGGGAGGGCGGCGCGATGCTGATGGGTCTGTCGCGCATGGACCTGATGGAGAAGAAGGGGCTGAAGATCCCAAAGACCTTCGCCGAACTTCAGCAGGTCTGCGCCGAGATCAACGGCACCGACGGTGTCAACGGCATGGTGTCGTGGTTTCTCCATAACTGGAATCTGCCGCCTTACATCCAGGGCTTTGGCGGCAACATTTTCAAGAACCCGCCCGGCGACGTCATGCCGGCGCTGAATACGCCCGAGGCGATTCAGGGCGTCGAGTTCTATGCGAACCTGCTGAAGAGCGCGCCGAAGGGCGTTCTGACCTACACCGAGGACCAGGCGCGCCAGTCGATGCTGACCGGCCGCTCCAACATCTTCATCCACTCCAGCGCCTGGGTGACGCCGATCCTGCTCTCCGACGAGAGCAAGGTGAAGGACACCTCGCGCGTGGTGCGCTCGCCCGCAGGTCCCGTGCACGACTATCCGGCGTCGAACAGCCAGGGCCTCGGCATTCCCAAGAATGCCAAGAACCAGAAGGCGGCGTGGGAATTCATCAAATGGGCGCTCAGCCCCGAGATCTCGATGAAGCTCGTGAAGGAGCACGGCCACTCCTCGATCTGCCGGCGCTCGATCATCACCAGCGACGACTATCGCAAGCTCAACACGGTGAACGGCCAGGATCTCGGCGCGCTCTATCTCGAGGTGCTGGAGTTGCCTGGCAAGGGCGAGAACTACATGGCCTATCGCACGTCGAAGGAGTTCCCGATCGTCGGCGACGTCCTCAACAAGGCGTTCGAGCAGGTCGCCACCGGCCAGCTGCCCGCCAAGGACGCCATGAACGCAGCGCAGGACCAGGCCATTGCCGCACTCCGCCGCGCCGGGACAAAACTTTGAGCGAGAGCGGAATTGGCCGAGAGCGGAATTGACTTGGAGCGCCGCAGGTTCATCGCCTTCGCGCTCACACCGAGCCTGATCGTGCTGTTCGCGGTCGCCGTGCTGCCGGCGATCTATCTCGTCGTGACCAGCCTGACGCCGTTTCAACTGACGACGCCGGGCTCGGCCACCGATTTCAGCGAGCCGCTCCGCAACTATCGCCTGTTGCCGGGCGATCCCCGCTTCGTCAACTCGCTGGCCGTGCAGGCCAAGCTGTCGGTCGCGAGCGTGCTGTTCCAGGTGCTACTCGGCATGCTGCTCGCGCTGCTGCTGAACGTGCCGTCGCGCTTCGTCGAATTCGCGCGCACCTTCTTCCTGATCCCGATGGTGCTGCCGCCGATCGTGGTCGCGGTGATCTGGAAGCTGATCTACGCGCCCGACATCAGCCCGCTCTATTACGCAGCGCAAGCGCTGCACATAACCCTGCCGGCGCTGACCTCCAGCGTCGATTTCGCGCTCACCTCGATCGTCATCGCCGACACCTGGGAATGGCTGCCCTTCACCTTCCTGATGGTGCTGGCAGCGCTTCAGACCATTCCCGACGAATATTCGGAAGCGGCCCTCGTTGACGGCGCCAACAAGCTGCAGATCTTCTGGTACGTGACGCTGCCTTTCATCACGCCGATCCTGGTCATTTCAGGCATGTTCCGCCTGATCGACAGCGTGAAGGCGTTCCCGCTGATCTTCCTGTTGACCGGCGGCGGCCCCGGCACGCTCACCGAGGTCACGAACTACTACGCCTACCTCCTCGCCTTCGACACCAACGAGATCGGCTATTCCAGCGCGGTCACCGTGGTGATGCTGCTTCTGGTCTGCGGCATCAGCTTAGGGTTGGTCTGGATGGGCCGGCGCAAGGAGGCACTGGCATGAGCGAATCGTCCCTGCGCAAGGCTACGCCGGGACGGCTGGTCGCGATCACGGTCACACTGCTGATCCTGCTGTCGCCGTTCCTCTGGCTGTTGCAGATGAGCTTCAAGTCCAACGACCAGATCCTGCAATTCCCGCCGCCGCTGATCTTCACGCCGACGCTGGAGAATTACGTCTCGCTCTGGCACAGCGCGTTCTCGGCGTCCTTCGTCAACAGCCTGTTGAGCGCCTCGCTCTCGACCGCACTGGCGCTGCTGTTCGGCGTGCCTGCGGCCTACGCGCTGTCGCGCTGGGCCGGGCGCGGCAAGCATGCGCTCTCCTTTGCGATCCTGGTGACGCGCATGGCGCCGCCGATCGCGTTCACGATTCCCTTCTTCCTGTTCTACCGCTGGATCGGGCTGCTCGACACCATCACCGGCCTGGTGCTGGTCTACACCAGCTTCAACCTGCCGCTGGTGATCTGGATGATGCAGCCGTTCTTCGACACGATTCCGGTCTCGCTGGAGGAAGCGGCGCTGGTCGACGGCGCGCGGACGCGCACGGTGTTCACCAAGATCGTGCTGCCGATGGTGACGCCCGGCATCGCCGCGACCGCGATCCTGTGCTTCCTCTATGCCTGGAACGACTTCTTCTTCGCGCTGATCCTGACCCGCACCAATGCGCGCACTGCGCCGGTTGCCGTGGTCAATTTCATGAACTACGAAGGCTGGGAATGGGGCAAGATCGCCGCCGGCGGCTCGCTGGTGATGGCGCCGGTGCTGATCTTCTCGCTCGCGGTACGCCGCTATCTCGTCTCCGGGCTCACGGCCGGCGCCGTCAAAGGCTGACATCATGAAATTTCCGACCGGCGCCTCGCGCACCGTCTTCATCTTTGCCCACCCGGCAGGCCACGTCGCCGCGCCGCGTTACTACACGCCCTATTTCGAAGAGCAGGGCCTCGACTGGCACATGGTGGCGATGGACGTGGCGCCGAAGCATCTTGCGGAGACGATCCGTGCATTGGCGAAATCGCCGAGCACCGCCGGCTTCAACCTGACCATGCCGCACAAGCCGGCCGCGTTCGAGCTCTGCGAAGAGGTCGGAGCTGCCGCCAGGTTCGAAGGCGTGGTCAACACGATTCGCATCGAGACGGGCGGAAAGCTCGTCGGCGAATCCTTCGACGGCGGCGGCTTCCTGAACGCTGCACGCGAAGCCGGCATTTTCGATTCCCGCCGCCGCGCCGTGGTGATCGGCGCGGGCGGCGCCGGCCGCGCGATCTGCCATGCGCTGGCGGCAGGCGGATTGAAGCGCCTGCGCATCCTCAACGAGGTGGCCGGTCCGGTCGAGGCGCTCGCGGCAAAGCTGCGTGGGCAATTCCCTGATCTCGACATCGACCTCGAGGCGCGCTTCGATGATGCCGGTCTCTGCGTGAATGCGACTTCGCTCGGCCTGCAAGCGAGCGACGCACTGCCGATGGACCCGGCCAAGCTGCCGAAAGACTGCGCGGTGTTCGACATCATCGCGGCCCGGCACACCGAATTCATGGAGGCTTGCGCCGCGCGCGGGCTGAAGGTCGTCGATGGTGTCGCGATGATCCGGCAGCAGCTGCCGCTGCAGACGGCGTTCTGGCGAGGTGTTCCGTCGTCCTGAGTTCTATTGCGTCGTCATTGCGAGGAGCTCTTGCGACGAAGCAATCCAGACTGCGTCCGCAGAGGGACTCTGGATTGCTTCGCTACGCTCGCAATGACGGAATGTGGAGTGGCAACGCGACTGACTGTCCTCGCTACCACACCTCCGCGCCGGGGATCTTCTTGCGCACCGCCATGCGCTGGATCCAGATGCAGCGGCGGACGGACCGATTGGAGCGCCCGACCGCGGAGATCCCCTCGCCGGCCTGAAGCAGCGGCGCCACGCTCTCGCGCACTGCGCGACAGCGCTGTAGCTCTGCCTGCCAGTCGATGATCGCCGCATGGGCGCTCGATGCCATCAGCGCCAGAGCCGCCACGGCCAAACAAATCGTTCGCATCATTCACTTTCCCTTCCCTTGGATCCGTCTGCGACGCGACGGTAGCGGAAGTTGCAATGATCGGCGCCTTGCATGATGGTCTGCGTCCGCGTGAACCTGATGTCGGGGCCGAACCCTTCGGCAGTCGCAAAGTCGGCGGCGCTGATCATGAGAAAGCCGAGCCCCGGCTCGCCCAGCGCCTTGTAGAACCCGGCAATAGGCGCACCGCTTCACATCGAAAGCGAATGTATCCTGCGTCTGCTCGATCACGTCATAGGAAAGCGCATCGTCGCGCGCGTAGGTCTTGCGCTTCGCTCCATCCGGGCTACCCACTGCTCCAGGGAGGCGGAGCAAGATGCTCCAGTCCGTCTACGCTCTTCGAGCTACGCCGGACACGCTTCGCATCGAGATTAGTGGATCATCGCTTGCCGAACCGAAGCTCGCGGCGGCAGCCCGCCTGCGCCCCTTTGGGCTTCGGCGCGGCATCCTTCTCTCTGCTATCGCGAGCGAAGGATGGTGGGCACGACAGGGATCGAACCTGTGACCCCTACCATGTCAAGGTAGTGCTCTCCCGCTGAGCTACGTGCCCTAATAGTCCACTTACGTCGGGTGGGGTCCCTATAACGGCTCGGGGGAGCCGGTGCAAGGACGGAAGGGGGCCAATTTAGGCCGCCAGCATCTTGTTCACTTCGCTCACCAATTCGCGCAGGTGAACGGGTTTCGACAGCACCTTGGCGTTCTTGGGGGCGTCCGAATCCGAGTTCAGGGCGACCGCGGCGAAGCCGGTGATGAACATGATCTTGATGTCGGGGTCGAGTTCCGAGGCGCGGCGGGCCAGCTCGATACCGTCCATCTCCGGCATCACGATGTCGGTCAGGAGCATCTCGAACGGCTCTTCCCGCAACCGCTGATAGGCGGCCATGCCGTTGTCATGGGACGAGACCTGAAAACCGGCGTTTTCCAGCGCCTTGACCAGGAAACGGCGCATGTCGTTGTCGTCTTCGGCGAGCAGGATTTTTGGCATGGCAGGAACGTCGAATCCCCAAAGGATATGCAGAGGTCACTAAGCCCGACAGAGGGTAAATTTCGGGTGAAAATCTTTACCATGGGCCCGACCGGCGCCGCCCCTTGTGAACCCGAATGGGCTGCGAATCAATCGAGTCGCGTCTGCCCATCCCCGCCGCACTGCCCGCACGGTTAAGACATGTTCCAGCGCTGGTCACATCTTTTCGCTTGGCAGAATGGTTGCGATTCCGGACAATGACGACACATAAGAGCCGCTCGACCGGCCGAATCACTCGATCTGGGGCTTAGTGGATTTTGGCCGGATCGTGCGGCGTGAAGGGACGAAGCCTGAGAAGATGACCCGGTTTGACGGCGAGGTGTCGCCAGCTTTCGAGATCATGGAGCCCGCCGAGTGGCGCGCACCCGTTATCTTCAACTCGCCCCATTCCGGCTCGACCTATCCGGCCGAATTCCTCGCCGCATCGCGGATCGACCTGCCGCAACTTCGGCGGTCCGAAGATTCCTTCATGGACGAGTTGACCGGCCATTTGAGCGATCGCGGCTTTCCGACCGTGCGGGTGAACTTTCCCCGCTCCTATGTCGACGTCAATCGCGAGCCCTATGAGCTCGATCCGCGCATGTTCAGCGGACGGCTGCCGAGCTTTGCCAACACGCGTTCGATGCGGGTCGCAGGCGGGCTCGGGACCATTCCGCGCGTGGTCGGCGACGGCCAGGAAATCTATCGTGACCGCATCCTGGTCGACGACGCGCTCGCGCGGATCGAGACGCTGTACAAGCCCTATCATCGCGCGCTGCGCCGGCTGATCAACAAGGTGCACCAGATGTTCGGCACCGTGGTGCTGGTCGACTGCCATTCGATGCCGTCGGTCGGGGTGTCCCGCGACGAGCCGCGCCGGCCCGACATCGTGATCGGCGACCGCTACGGCACCAGCTGCACGCCGCTACTGCCCGACCGCGTCGAGGAAACCATGACGGGGCTCGGCTATTCGATCGGCCGCAACAAGCCCTATGCCGGCGGCTTCATCACCGAGCATTATGGCAATCCGGCGAGCGGTCTGCACGCGGTGCAGCTCGAGCTCAATCGCGCAATCTACATGGACGAGCGCCGTCGCGAGCGCAGCCCGCGCTTTGCGCAAGTCGCGAGCGACTTCGGCGTTCTCGCCGATGTGCTGGCGACCACGATCCCGTTCGGCGATCTCGGCCCGTTCCAGGCCGCGGCGGAATAGACGCGACTCTTTCTCGAACGATCGTGCTCTCTGCGAGAGGCGCGAAATGCGTTTCGCTTCGCAAGCGTACGCGCACCAAACTGAAAACAGGCGACAAAGAAAAAAGGGCCGCTTCTGATGAAGAAGCGGCCCAAGTCTAGGGAGGAAACGCCCAAGGAGGGCAGCGGTAACGCAAGGAGCGCTACCGCACCGCAACAATATGCGGCCGCGCCGCACAAAGTGCAAGGGCTTTTGAGCGGTTTCCCATGCAAAAACACATGGCTCATTTGCTTATACAGAAACCTAGATTCAGTTTCTTTAATAAGGAAATTCAATGGGTTGATAGTCATTTGCATACGAACAAGGCATATGCGGAACTAAGCTCTCAACTCTGTGATCGATATTTGGCCAGCGGATGGCTCCAATAGGGCAGACGGTAGCCGCATCCAAAATACCAGGGTGCAAATCAAGACAGCGCTGCACGCGAGAGGCGAATTGAGCTAGGCAGATGAAAGCTTCACCCGACTTTCGTTTTGAGGATGCGCCGTGACGGTGATCGACTTCTCAGCTTTCATCGGACGGCTTGCCACCGCCTCCGGCGAAACCATCCTGCCGTTCTTCCGGACCTCGCTGTCGATCGACGACAAGAGCAAGACCAAGGATTTCGATCCGGTGACGGAAGCCGACCGCGCGGCGGAGGCGGTGATGCGGCGGCTGATCAAGGCCAGCTTCCCCCAGCACGGCATCGTCGGCGAGGAATTCGGCAATGAGCGCGAGGACGCCGACTATGTCTGGGTGCTCGATCCCATCGACGGCACAAAATCCTTCATCGGCGGCTTTCCGATCTGGGGCACGCTGATCGCGCTGCTGCACAAGGGCTCGCCGGTCTACGGCATGATGCACCAGCCTTTCATCGGCGAGCGCTTCTCCGGCGATAACGGCTCGGCCAACTACAAGGGCCCCTCCGGCGAGCGCCGGCTCCAGGTCCGCCGCTGCGCCTCGCTGTCGGAGGCGACGACCTACACCACCTCTCCCTTGTTGATGAACGAGCGCGACCGCGCCATTTTCGGCCGGATCGAGCAGGGCGCGCGGCTCTCGCGCTACGGCGGCGATTGCTATTCGTATTGCATGCTGGCGGCCGGCCATGTTGATCTCGTGGTCGAGACCGAGCTGAAGCCTTACGATATCGCAGCCCTGATCCCGATCGTGACCGGTGCCGGCGGCGTCGTCACCACCTGGGAAGGCAAGCCGGCCCAGGGCGGCGGCCGCATCGTCGCGGCCGGCGACGCCAGGGTTCACGAAGAAGCACTGAAACTGCTCAACCAGTAACAAGCGCCGGCGGGGGGCTTGCATGACCATCTCACGCAGGCTTCTCGTTAGATCGTTCCTCGGATTGTTCTTGGGATTATTCTTGGGATTGTTTCTGCTGCTGCCGTCCGTGGCGGAGGCGCAGAATTTTCCGGCAAAACCGATCAAGCTGATCGTGCCGTTCCCGGCCGGCGGCCCCAACGACATCATCGCCCGCGTCATCGGCCAGCGCATGTCGGAACTGGCAGGCCAGCCGGTGCTGATCGACAATCGCGGCGGCCAGGGCGGCGTGCTCGGCACCGACGCGGTCGCCAAGAGCGCGCCCGACGGCTACACCATCGCCATCTCCTCTGCTGGCGCGCTCGCGATCAGCCCGAGCATGGAGAAGGTCGCCTACGACACGCTCAGTGACCTGACCGCGGTGACGCTGGTGGCGACCGTGCCGGAAATGCTGGTCGTGGCAACCAATGTGCCCGCCAACGACATCGGCGAGCTGATTGCGCTGGCGAAAGCACAGCCCGGAAAGCTCAACTTCGCCTCCTCCGGCCCAGGCAGCCTGCCGCATCTCGCCGGCGAATTGTTCAAGCTGACGGCGAAGATCGACATCGTGCACGTGCCCTATCGCGGCGCCGCGCCTGCCGTGAACGATCTCCTCGGCCAGCAGGTGCAGATGACGTTCCTCGATCTCCCGGTGCTGCTGCCGCAGGTCAAGGCCGGCGCCCTGAAGCCGATTGCGGTCGGCTCGGTGGAGCGCGCCCCGACCGCAGCTGACGTGCCGACCACGAAGGAAGCGGGCTTTCCTGATCTGCGCATCGAGAACTGGTACGGCATGGTCGCGCCGAAGGGCACGCCGAGGGAGATCGTCACCGCGCTGCATGACCTCGCGACCAAGGCGATGGCGGATCCCGCGGTGAAGGACAAGCTCGCCCAGCAGGGCGCGACGCTGGTCGACGATGAGCCCGAGCATTTTCGCGCATTCATTGCGGACGAGACTGCGAAATGGGCGAAGGTGATCAAGGACGCCGGGGTAGAGACAGCGAAGTAATCAACCGTTTGCGCTCAGCGCCGCCACGAGGTTGGTGCATTCCCTCCCCCCTTGCGGGGGAGGGCTAGGGAGAGGGGCCCACACGGGGACTCCATCGACCTCTCTTCTTCGGAACAGACACACCGTTTGCTGGGCTACCCCTCTCCCCCGCCCTCCCCCACAAGGGGGGAGGGAGCGCAGTTGTGCGCGCAGCCGCAGTGTAGGCTCACATCAACATCCCTCCTCACACTGCCGCCGCCCTCAAATGCTCCACCAGCATCTTCGCCGGCTTTGGCAGCGCCTTGAAGCTGCGCGCGCAGATCACGAGGCGGCGGTTGGCCCAGGCGTCGCGCAGGCGGACCATGGCGAGCGGCATCAGTTTTGCGCAGCGGCGGGCGGCGGATTCCGGCACCAGCGCGACGCCGACATCGGCTGAGACCAGCTGGCAGATCGCGTCGAAGTCGCGCAGCCGCGCGCGGAAATGCGGGCGCATGCCGAGCCGGGCGGCGTGCTTTGAAATATGCATCTGAAGCGCCGTCGCGCTGGTCAGGCCGACGAACTCGCAACCGCCCGCCTCCTGGAAATCGATCTGACGGCGGCCGGCGAACGGGCCACGCTTCGACGTCACCAGCGTCAAACGATCCTCGCTGAACACGAAACGCTCGACGTGATTGGGCAGCGCATGCTCGGCGGCGAAGCCGAGATCGGCAGCCCCCCCGGTGATCGCGGCCGCGATGTCGGTGCTCTCGCGCTCCTCGATGTCGATGGCGACGTCGCGATGCTCGCGCAGGAATCCGGCCAGCGCCTTCGGCAGATGCTCCGACAGGCCCGAGGTGTTGGCAAGGAAGTGCACGCTGGCGCGCACCCCGCTGGCAAAGCCGGCGAGATCGCCGCGCATGGCGTCGATCTGGTGGATCACGAGCCGGGCATGATCGAGCAGGCTCTCGCCGGCCGCGGTCAATTCGACGCCGCGCCGCCCGCGCTTGAGCAAGGCGACGCCAAGCGCATCCTCGAGCCCCTTGATCCGCGCGCTGGCCGACGCCAGCGCCAGGTGCGACCGCTCCGCGCCGCGGGTGATGCTGCGCTGGTCGGCGACCGCGATGAAGAGCTGGAGATCGACGAGATCGAAGCGCACTGTTGCGTCCTCCAAACTTAGCTTTCGTCGTGAACGAAGGCTGTCTCCGTAACCTCCAGATTGTGCCTGGGCGCGGCTTCGGTCAATGTGGGCGTATGATTGACCCGTTTCTCATTCTCATCGCCGCCGTCTTCCTGGTCGCCGGCTTCGTCAAGGGCGTCGTCGGGCTCGGCCTGCCGACGGTGTCCATGGGCCTGCTCGCGGTGAACATGGCGCCCAGCCGCGCGATCGCCATCGTGATCGTGCCCGCCATCGTCACCAATATCTGGCAGACTTTCGTCGGCCCTCATCTGCGCGACATCCTGAGGCGGCTGTGGCCGCTGATGATCGGCACCGTGGTCGGATGCTGGCTCAATGCCGGCGCGCTGACGGGACCCTATGCCCGCTACGGCACCGTGGTGCTCGGCATCCTGCTGGTGATCTACGCCATCATCGGCCTCAGCAGTTTCAAGTTTCACGTCGCACCGCAGAACGAGAAATGGGTCGGCGGCGTGGTCGGCGTGATCACCGGCGTGATCTCGGCCTCAACAGGCGTGCAGGTGATCCCCTCGATGCCGTTCATGCAGGCGATCGGCATGGAGAAGGACGAGCTGGTGCAGGCGCTCGGCGTGTTCTTCACCACCGCGACGCTGGCGCTTGCCTTCAACCTGACTGCGGGCGGCCTGCTGACCCCAGCCAATGCCGCACCGGGCGCCGTCGCCATGGCCATGGCCTTTGCCGGCATGTTCATCGGCCAGTCGGTCCGGGCGAAAATGCCAGCGGAGGCGTTTCGCCGCTGGTTCCTGGTTGCGATGATTTTGCTTGGCGTCTATTTGGCCGGCAGCGCGCTGCTGAAGGAATTCATCTGACGTGATCCAGTCATCGTTCGGATCACCTACCGCGTCTCAAGCATGGCGACGCGGATGCCGAGATAGATAAAAAGGCCGCCGAGGGTCCGGTTGACCCAGGCTATCACGCCCTCGGACTGCCGCAGCCGGCCGGCAGCCTTGGCCGCAAACGCCGCCAGCACCAGGCACCACAGCGTCCCCGTGCAGATGAAGATCAGGCCGAGAGTCAGGAAGGCGAGCGGCTTATGCGGCGCATCGGCTGCGACGAATTGAGGCAGGAAGGCCAGGAAGAACAGCGCGACCTTGGGATTGAGCGCGTTGGTGAAGACGCCCTGGAGGAAGACCCGCCGCAGCGAGTTCCGCTCCGCCTCCTCCTTTACCGCCACCAACGAAGGTCGCGACCACAGCATCTGAAGGCCGGTCAGGACGAGATAGGCCGCGCCGACCAGCTTCAGGATCGAGAACGCGGTGGACGAGGCCATCAAAAGCGCCGAAAGGCCGATCGCGGCGCCCGCAACATGGAAAAAGCAGCCGCAACTGATGCCGAAGGCCGCCGCCACCCCGCCGCGCCAGCCCATCTGCATGCTGCGGCCGATCACATAGACCGAATCCGGCCCCGGCGTGATGTTGAGCAGCACACCCGAGAGGACGAAGAGCCAGATTTCGTGAATGCCCAGCATATGAGGTGCTCCGCCACCGCGACCGTCCGTCTCAAGACGCTGCCCATAATTGGTTCGGCCGCCGCCGTCCACTACCGCCATTGCGTAGAATTTACCTCGAATCTGCAATGCGGTTCACACTTTCGCTCGGCCTCATCTGCTTTATAAAGGCAGGGTTTTGAAATGCGGGATTCGAGGCGCCTGCCACGCGGTGGCTGTCCCCTCTCCCTTGGAGCTCCGAGGATATGGAAAGACGTCTGGCCGCCATCGTCTGCGCCGATGTCGCCGGTTATTCGCGGATGATGGGCAGTGACGAGGCCGGCACCCACGCCGCCTTCAAGGCCCATCGCAGCGCGATCCATCCGATCATCCTCAATCACGGCGGCCGTGTCGTCAAAAACACCGGCGACGGCTTCCTGCTGGAATTCCCCTCCATCGTCGGCGCCGCCGAGGCCGCGATCGCGATGCAGGTGCTGATGGCGGAGCGCAATCACCATCTGCCGGCCGAACGCACCATGCAGTTCCGGCTCGGCATCCATATGGGTGACGTGATCGCCGACGAGGACGAGGTGTTCGGTGACGATGTCAACATCGCCGTCCGCCTGGAATCGGTGGCGAGGCCCGGCGGGTTCGCGATCTCGGCCAAGGCCTACCGCGAGGCGAGCAAGCATCTCACCGTGCCGCTGGTCGACGGCGGCAACCACCGCTTCAAGAACATCAAGGATCCGGTCGGGATCTGGACCTGGACGCCCGACGGCGCGACCGCAGTCGCCCCCGAGCTGAAGGAAGGATCGGCGCTCTCGCAGCAATATCGCACCGCGATCGTCGGCGTGCTGCCGTTTGCCAATCTCAGCGACGCCCAGGATGAATATTTCTCCGACGGCCTGACCGAGGATCTGATCCACGCGCTGTCGCTGCAATCGTTCTACCGCGTGCTGAGCCGCAACTCGACCTTCGCCTTCAAGGGTAGGAATGTGAGCACGCGCGTGATCGCGCGCGAGATCGACGCCACCTATCTGATCCAGGGCTCGGTGCGGCGCGCCGGCGCCAAGATCCGCGTCACCGCCGAGCTGATCGCGCCGGAGACTGGCGAACAGCTCTGGACCGGCCGTTACGACCGCGACATCGGCGACCTCTTCGCGATGCAGGACGAGATCACGACCAATCTGTCCGCGGCCATCGCCACCGAGATCGTCCGCGCCGAGGCCTCCGCGCCCGCGCGCCCCACCACCGACGTGACGGCCTGGGATCGCTTCCTGAAAGGCCTGTCGCATTACTACCGGCAGACCAAGGAAGATCTGGGGACGGCCGTCGACCTGTTCCGGGAGGCGATCGCGCTCGATCCAAAACTCTCGATCGCGCACGCCTATCTCGCCACGATCCAGATCCAGAGCATCCAGTTCGGTTGGGTCAAGGGCACGCGCGAGATGTGGGCCGAGGCGATGCGGCTTGCCGAAACCAGCGTTCGGCTCGACCCGCGCTCCTCCTTCGCATTCTCGATCCTGTCCTGGGCGCACGCGATGGAGGGCCATGACGAGGCCGCGATGGACGCCGCCAAGCGCGCGGTCGCACTCAACCCCTACGACATGGGCGCGCGCGGCGTGCTCGGCATCTGCCATTTCGTCATCGGCGAGCACCGCCAGGCGATCGAGCTGTTTTCGATGGCCGCCCAGCGCGACAACAGCGACCCGCGCTATCAATGGGCGGCGCTGAACGCCTTCAGCCATTATCTGTTGAGGCAATATGACGCGACCCTGTCGTGGGCCCGCGAGCAGCTCTACGTCAACCCGAACCATATGCAGGCGCTCGCGATCCGCGCCGCGGCGCTGGCGCAGCTGGGCCGGACCGGCGAGGCGGTCGAGGCGACAGGCGTGCTGATGGGCAACTACCCGACCCTGAATGTCGACCGTCATTTGCGGAATTTTCACTGGAAGCGGCCCGAGGACATCGCGCATTACCGCGACGGGCTCCTGAAGGCGGGCGTCCCGGCCAGCAAGCTCACGCTGGTCCAGAGCGACGTCAGACGGGCCGCCGAGTCCTGAGGGCAAACCGCGACTGCGCCGCGATATCGTGCCCGACTTTATTGACACCACAGTGAATTCAGCCACACTTCGTCACACGCTGAAGTAGTATTGTCCTTCGGCGTTCGCACTGTCTGTTTGTTAAACTTTCCACGCTTGATCGGCATGGCCGCTTTTTCGCGATTCGTTTCTTTCAGGATTTTGACCGATGGATGCCTCCCGCAAGAAGCCCTTTGATCCCTCGATCGAAGTCTCGCCGAACAATCCCTGCCCGTTCCTGCGCGGCCTCGTCGGCGAGGGTTTTGTCGACGGCGGGACAGTCCCGCTCCGGACGCTGTCGCAGACCATCGCAAATGCAAGCGGCGAGACCGGGCTGAAGAAGGTCGCGGCCCGTGTCCAGGTCCGCGGCGTTGCGCTGATCGCCAATGGCGCCTGTCACATCCTGCAAAGCATCTTCTGGGGCGCGCAGCTCAATGGCTTGCGTGGCGGCCCGCTAGACAAGCTCGGCGCCGGCTCGCGCATTCTCGGTGTCGACGGGCACGTCGACGAGGACGAGATTGCGCGGCTCGCCAGTTTTGGCGGCGCCTATGCCGATCCCGATGGCGGCACCGAGACCGGGCTCAACGCCGTGCAAATCCAGACCTTCATGAACGACAATCTCAAGCGCGCCGGCAATCAGTCGCGCTGGTATTACCCGATCCTGATGAAGTTCGAATGGCCGGTCCTGCTCAAGATCATGGGCAAGGGCCAGGGTGATGACCGCTATCTCAGCGTGGCCGAGGTGAGGACATTGTTCAACGAGCGCAAATTGCCGGACCGGATTACCCAGCGGGTCGTCGCCCAGCCGGTCATCCCGCCCTCGCTGCTCTTGCGCGCTGTCGGCGGGCTAGCCGCCGCGCTTTTCGTCTTTGGCATCGTGGCGCTGCGCTTCCCCGATCAATTCCAGCCGATGCTGCCCAATGTCATCGGCCAGTTCGTGGCCCCGCCACTGCCGAAGCTTGTCGAACCCCGGGCCGCCTACTGGCTCGAGCAAAACTGGGCGCTGGAGGACCGGCACTGGTTTCATCATGCCAGCCAGGGCACCGCGACCTTCCCGGTGCCCTATAGCTGGTTCATGGCGCTCGAGCAGCCGCGGCTCCATTTCTTCGCCAAGCCCGGGATGCTGCATGACAGCGACCATCTGCAGCGGTTCGGCTTCATCCCGAGCCCACAGACGATCAACACCGATGACGCCACGCTGCGCCGGTTCGGCTATGCCAACGTCTACGACAAGACGAAGCCGGTGCCAGCACGGCTTTGGAATCCGCCGGTCAACTGGGGGGCCCAGGCTGAAAACGTCGACGGCCTGCCCGTCGGTTTCGCGCGCATGACCGGCGTGCCCGATCCCGCGACCGGCAAAATCGGCGAGGACCGGATCGGCCTGACCTGCGCCGCCTGCCACACCGGCCAGATCCACTACAAAGGTGTCGACATCCGCTTCGACGGCGGCCCGGCGATGACCGACCTCAGGAAGCTCGAGATCACGACCGGCCTGTCGATCGCCTACACGCTCCTCGTGCCGGGTCGCTTCACGCGCTTCGCCGACCGTGTGCTCGGCCCCTCCGCCAGCGATGCGGATCGCGATGCGTTGAAGCAGAAGCTGAGTGCGATCGGCACGTTCCTGAAAGATTGGGAAACGACCTACAACAAGACTATCGAGGGCAAGACGAGGCTCAACGAGAAGACGAAGCGCGAAGAGCAGCAACAGGACACCGAGGAAGGTTATGGCCGCCTCGACGCGCTCAACCGCATCGGCAACCAGGTCTTCTCCCAGGACATGACGCTCAGTGGTCTCAGCGGCTTCGAGAAGAATCTGCATGCCAAGGACGCGCCGGTCAGCTTCCCGCCGATCTGGACCGTGCCCTGGCTCAAATACGCGCAATATGACGCATCCATCGAGCAACCGCTGATCCGCAACGCCGGCGAGGCGTTGGGCGTGACCGCGCTGCTCAATCTGTCCGACAACAGCCCTAAGGACACGCTGTTCCGCTCGTCGATGGACATCAAGAACCTCAACTGGATCGAGGATCTGCTGAAGGGCTCGGCGCCCTATCCGAAAAAGCAGCTCTCCGGACTGACATCGCCGAAATGGCCGTCGGACATCTTCGGCGATGCTGCGTGGAAGATCGATAGTGACCGCGTCAAACGCGGCCGCAAGCTCTACGCGGAAATCTGCGTCGAATGCCATCTCGGTCCGGTCAACGATCCCGTGTTCGATACCGAATTTCCGGACCAGAACATCTGGTCCTCGTCGCGCTGGGAAGCCATCGGCAACGACAAATTCCTGAACGAAGTCCAGAAGAGCGCCAAAGGAATGGGGACCGATCTCGCTCAGGCCAGTGTGCTGGCGACGCGGACGGTTCAGGTGCCGGGCTTCCTCAAGCTCGATCCCACGCAGAACCTCAATGCGTGGTGGAGCTGCAATCTGCCGGAGGTTTCTTCGACCGACATGCCGTACTCGCTGGGCCTGATGGTGCTCGTCGACATCGTCAGCCGCAAGGCGATGGACGATGCCAAGATCGACCCCAGGGTTCAGCAAGCCTGGTGGGGCAAGCGCCAGAACTGCCCGAATCCCGGTCCGCAGCCGGCCGACAAGAATGAGCCGGGGCCCTGGTATCGCGCGCGTCCGCTCAACGGCGTCTGGGCGACGGCGCCTTACCTGCACAACGGATCGGTGCCCTCGCTCTACTGGATGCTGAGCCCGGCCGCCGAGCGTCCGAAATCGTTCTGCATGGGCGGGGGTCGCGACTACGACCCGAAGCAGGTCGGCTTCGCGGTCGCCGACGGCGAGAGCTGCAAGACCGGGCAGTCGCGCTTCTCGACGCGCGCGTCTGATGGCACCGAGATGTACGGCAACAGCAATGCCGGCCACTCCTTCGACGGCACGCCGGGCCCCGGCAAGGACGGCACCATCGGCCGCGTCCTCAAGGAGCAAGAGCGCTACGATTTGATCGAGTATCTGAAGACGCTGTGAGTTGCCGCTTCACCTCTCCCCATTCTCTTCCGCCCAAGCTTCAGCGAAGGAGGATGCAGGGAGAGGCCGGAGTCCATCCACATCGTCATTGCGAGCGCAGCGAAGCAATCCAGAATCTTTCCGCGGAGACGGTCTGGATTGCTTCGCTGCGCTCGCAATGACGGAGAATGCGACTACTTGAACAGCGGCGTGCCCGGCACGAACGCATCAAACGCGGCCCAGAACTGGGAGCGGTAACGGTCCTGCTCCTGCAGGATCTCGTGCTTCGAGCCGGCGATCACGAGATGGGAGCCGGCGCGCAAATGGTAGGCGAACTCCTCGATCGCCGCGGTTGAAACCACGGTGTCGTTGGAGGCCGCCAGCATCAAGATCGGCTGGCGGATCTCGGACGGGTAGTTCATGCCCTTGAAGGTGCTCATCGCCGCGAACGCGGTATCGGCCCATGCGACCGTCGGTGACGCCAGGCCGAGCGTTGGGTCTTCCTCCAGGATCGCGGCATTGCGCGCATAGCGCACGGGATCGCTGGTCAGGGGATTGTTGATGAAGGGCGACAGCCCAGTGATGTGGTCGCTGCCGCCGGGAACGTACCCGCCGCCCCGCCCCAGCATCCGCATCGTCTTCAGCAATGCCCGCACCGGAAGCGAGGTAGCGCGCCCCGGCAGGTCGATCATCGGCGCCGACAGCACCATGCGGTCGAACCAGCGCTTTTGCGCATGTGCCAGCCGCAACAGCACAGCGCCGCCCATGGAATGGGCCAGCGCGAAGAACGGCGGCGGACAATCCGGCAGCACCACCTGCTGCACGAAGGTCTCCACATCGATCTCATAGTCGGCGAAGTTGCGCACATAGCCCTTGCGCGGATCGCGCAGGCGGCGCGAGGAGTGTCCCTGCCCGCGCCAGTCGAACATCGCCACCGCAAAGCCGCGGTCGCGCAAATCGCGCACCGTCTCGAAATATTTCTCGATCTGCTCGCTGCGCCCGGTGAAGACGCAGACGGTGCCCTTGCGGTTCGCCGGCGGCGCCCAGCGCGCAAAGCGCAGCTCGACGCCGTCGCGCGTCTTGATCGTGCCGCTGACGACGTCTTCGGGAACGGGATTGGACGGAATCGAGACCAGCGTCATGATTGGGAGTGCTTGGGCGCCAAGTGCTGTAGTTCAAGTGCTGCAAATCAAGGGGCGGGAGCGCCGAAAAGGCGCCATTGCCGCCCTCTTGAACGCTGTCTGGACTCACCCATATCACCTTGGTGCAGGCCGCTACCAGTGTTTCGGAACCGGAACATCAGGCTGCACACAGACTAAAGCCCGGCCCGATTGGCGGGCGGGTTACCTGAACAGTCGCTCAATGGAGGACTAGACCATGCGTACCTACGATCTCACCCCGTTCTATCGTTCCACCGTCGGCTTCGACCGCCTCTTTAACCTGCTCGACCAGGCAGGCTCTGACGGCAGCCCCGGTTATCCCCCTTACAACATCGAGCGTACCGGCGAGAACGCCTACCGCATCACCGTTGCGGTCTCCGGCTTCGCCAAGGATGAGCTCTCCATCGTCGCGAAGGAAAACACGCTGACGATCAAGGGCGAGAAAGTCGCCAACGAGAACTCGAAGTCCGAAGTGCTCTATCGCGGTATCGCCGCCCGTGCCTTCGAGCGCGCCTTCCAGCTTGCCGACTTCGTGCAGGTGAAGGACGCCTCGCTCGAGAACGGCCTGCTCCACGTCGACCTCGTGCGCGAGATTCCCGAAGCGAAGAAGCCGCGCCAGATCGTGATCAGCTCCGGCGCAGCGAAGGCGCAGGTGATCGAGAGTTCGGTCGCCGCCTAAGCGAGCATCAACCTCCAGATTACGAAAACGCCCCGGTGCCCCGGGGCGTTTTTTCGTTTTACATCGCATCACAGAGCGGTGAGGACACGTAACGCCTCCACCTCGCGCTCCGTCTTTTTGCGTACCGACCCCAAAACAAGACGGAGAATGATCATGACTTTCTGGCGCAGCCTTTTCGTCGCCGCGAGCCTGCTGGCGGCTCCCATCAGCCTTGCCCATGCGCAGACCCCGCAGACGGTGAAGGCGAAGAACGTCGTGCTGGTGCACGGCGCCTGGGCCGATGGCTCGAGCTGGTCGGAGGTGATCCCGATCCTTCAGGCCGCAGGCCTCAACGTCACCGCCGTGCAGAATCCGCTGGGATCGCTCGCCGAGTCGGTCGAGGCGACCAAGCGCGTGCTGGCCGAGCAGGACGGCCCGACCGTGCTGGTCGCGCATTCCTGGGGCGGCACCGTGATCAGCCAGGTCGGTACCGATCCGAAGGTTACCGGCCTCGTCTACATCGCCGCGCGCGCCCCCGATTCCAACGAGGATTTCGTCGCACTGTCGAAGCAGTTTCCGGCGGGCCCTGCGCGCGCCGGCATCGTCGAGCGCGACGGCACCACAAAACTTTCGGAAGACGCCTTCCTGAAATATTTCGCCAACGGCGTCGCGCCGGAACGCGCGAAGGAGCTTTACGCTGTGCAATGGCCGACGGCCGCCTCGATCTTCGCAGGCCGCACCACTGAGGCCGCCTGGCATTCGAAGCCGAGCTGGTACGCGGTGTCGAAGAACGACGGCACCATCAACCCCGATTTGGAACGCTTCCTCGCCAAGCGCATGAACGCGGCCACGATCGAGCTCGACGCCGGCCACCTCTCGCTGGTGTCGCATCCGAAGGAGGTCGCGGATTTGATCCTGGAGGCGGCCGGGTATCCGCGGAGCTGAAGTACAATCGCAAAAACGAAGGGCGCCTGAGATTTCAGGCGCCTTTTTGTTTCGCCCTGCTCTCTCTCCGTGGTCGTCCCGGCGAAGGCCGGGACCCATAACCACAGGGAGGAGTTTGGCGAAGACGCGTCGTTCGGTACTCGCACTGCCCGCTATCGATGCACCTCGCGGTATGGGTCCCGGCCTTCGCCGGGACGACACCGTTGGTGTGGTGCGCGTCAGCGCTAATCCAGCCCCTGTGCTGCCGGCATCTCCTGCGTCGGCAGGATCGTTGCTGGCGGCTTGGCCTGACCAACGGTTGCCGGCGGCACAACCTCGGCGGGTTTTGCCTGCACGGCAGCCGTCTGCTGCGCGGGCTGAGCCTGCTGCACCGCCTGCTCGGCGGGCTTGGTGGCCGCGACCGGTGTCTCGACCCGGTGCGGAGCCGCCTTGGGCAGCGGAACGGTGCGGCTGGCGACGTGCGGGATCGGCGCCGGCGGACGCGGCGGGCCGCCGCGAACCATGGTCGGCGGCGGCAGCGCGCTTTGCGGCCGGTAAGGTGCAACCGAAGGCTCCTCATAGGCCGGCGCCATGCCATAGGCATCGGCGGCCGGCATGAAGCGGATGATCCGGCCGTCGCGCGCGTCGATCACCAGGCGGCCGTCGTCGCCGCGGTGGTCGATCACCGCAATGGTATAGACCGCGCCGCGCAGGCGGGGGATCCCGAGCGGCGAGAAGCCGTTGTCGCGCAGCACGGCATAGACCTCGGTTGGCGGCAGCAGCGGCGGCGCGTGGCCGCGCTCATCGCCATAACCATAGCCGTACCGCGGCGGCGGTGCCGGTGGAACTTCCGGGGGCCCGTACGGCCCGTCGAAATCGGAGACCGCGATATAGGGCCCTCGCGCCGCTCCGTTCGCCGCGACCTGCGCCTCAGCGGCACCTGCCACCAGCGCCAGCGCGGCGGCGGCCACACATCCTGTGAAAACTTCATGGTCGACACGCTCCTGTCAGGCCCCCCAACGGCTCGCGCTCTTTCGCTTCTGGCGGCGTGGCGCTCGGTTCGAAGGGCTGATCCGAAGCTTCAATGGGGATTCCGGCGGGGCTTGGGCCGGATCAGGGCGCGTTTGCTTCAAAACCGGGGCCGCGCAACTTTCGGAAAGCGATTGATTGACATATCGGGAATCGGGACTTTCGCGCGCTTGTGTGATAGACAAAAATTTGGCAAGGTGATGGTTAGGACAGGAAGACTGTCTCAATTTTCCTTGCAGTTCCGGCATAGGGATTGCAACGAAAGTCGGTGCCTTCGAGCGCCAGGAGACAACAGACAAAGCCGTTCTCGGGGACGAAGAACGCCTTGGTCTGAATTCTTGGCCTGAATTTAAGAAAATGCGGCTCGCAGCGGACGAGCGGTGACCCAGAGGCGGGTGCCGCGGAACGCCCAAGGTGCGCCGAAGATGGCGGTGAGGCAGCTTGCCGCATGGAGAGGATTGGAACAATGAACGGGTCGCAATTCGAGCGCGGAAACATCGTGGCAGAACAGCTGTCGGCGACGGTCGCCTCGAAAACGACCGACCCGATTCAGGAACACAATTCGCGCCCGCCGGCCGAAGGTCTCTACGATCCGAGCCTGGAGAAAAACTCCTGCGGCGTCGGCTTCATCGCCAACATCAAGGGCAACAGGTCGCACGAGATCGTCTCGGACGCGCTGAGCATCCTCTGCAACCTCGAGCATCGCGGCGCCGTCGGCGCCGATCCGCGCGCCGGTGACGGCGCCGGCATCCTGGTGCAGATCCCGCACGCCTTCTTCAGCCGCAAGGCCAAGGAACTCGGCTTCGCGCTGCCCGCGCCTGGCGAATACGCCATCGGCGCGCTGTTCATGCCGCGCGACACCGCCTGGCGCAACGTCATCAAGAGCATCATCGCCGACCAGATCAAGGAAGAGGGCCTGACCCTGCTCGGCTGGCGCGACGTGCCGACCGACAATTCCTCGCTCGGCGTCACCGTGAAGCCGACCGAGCCCGCCTGCATGCAGGTGTTCATCGGCCGCAACGGCACCGCCAAGACCGAGGACGATTTCGAGCGCCGGCTCTACATCCTGCGCAAGTCGATCTCGCAGGCGATCTATCAGCGCCGCGACCGCGGGCTTGCGGGCTATTACCCGTGCTCGATGTCCTGCCGCACCGTGATCTACAAGGGCATGTTCCTCGCCGACCAACTCGGCAAGTACTACCCTGATCTGCACGAGAAGGACTTCGAGAGCGCGCTCGCGCTCGTCCACCAGCGCTTCTCGACCAACACCTTCCCGGCGTGGTCGCTGGCGCATCCCTACCGCATGATCGCGCATAACGGCGAGATCAACACACTGCGCGGCAACACCAACTGGATGGCGGCGCGCCAGGCCTCGGTGAGCTCCGAGCTCTACGGCAAGGACATCAACCGGCTGTGGCCGATCTCATACGAAGGCCAGTCGGACACCGCCTGCTTCGACAACGCGCTCGAATTCCTGGTGCAGGGCGGCTATTCGCTGCCGCACGCCGTCATGATGATGATTCCGGAGGCGTGGGCCGGCAATCCCTTGATGGATGAGAAGCGCCGCGCCTTTTACGAATATCATGCCGCGCTGATGGAGCCGTGGGATGGCCCCGCTGCGATCGCCTTCACCGACGGCCGCCAGATCGGCGCCACGCTCGACCGCAACGGCCTGCGGCCGGCGCGCTATCTCGTCACCAAGGACGACCGCATCGTGATGGCGTCCGAGATGGGCGTGCTGACGATCCCCGAGGACCAGATCATCACCAAGTGGCGCTTGCAGCCCGGCAAGATGCTGCTGGTCGACCTCGAGCAGGGCCGCCTGATCCCGGACGACGAGATCAAGGCCGAGCTCGCCAGGAGCCATCCCTACAAGGAGTGGCTGGAGCGGACCCAGATCGTGCTGGAAGAGCTGCCGAAGGTTCCGACCACCGGCGTGCGCTCGAACCTGTCGCTTTTGGATCGCCAGCAGGCGTTCGGCTACAGCCAGGAAGACATCGCCATCCTGATGACGCCGATGGCGGCCATCGGCGAGGAAGCGGCGGGATCGATGGGCAACGACACGCCGATCTCGGCGCTGTCGGACAAGGCCAAGCCGCTGTTCACCTACTTCAAGCAGAACTTCGCGCAGGTCACCAACCCGCCGATCGATCCGATCCGCGAGGAGCTGGTGATGAGCCTCGTCTCCATCATCGGACCGCGGCCGAACCTGTTCGACCTGCAGGGCCTCGCCACCACCAAGCGTCTGGAAGCGCGTCAACCGATCCTGACCGATGCCGATCTCGAAAAGATCCGCTCGATCTCGGATGTGGCCGAGTCGCACTTCAAGTCGCGCACGCTGGACACAACCTTCCACGCCGGTCTTGGTGCTGCCGGCATGGACCAGGTGCTCGACGAGCTCTGCGCGCGCGCCGAAAGCGCGGTGCGCGAGGGCGTCAACATCATCATCCTGTCCGACCGCATGGTTGGCTCGGACCGTGTGCCGATCCCGTCGCTGCTGGCCTGCGCCTCCGTGCATCACCACCTGATCCGCACCGGCCTGCGCACCTCGGTCGGCCTCGTCGTCGAATCCGGCGAACCGCGCGAAGTGCATCACTTCGCCTGCCTTGCCGGCTACGGCGCCGAAGCAATCAATCCTTACCTCGCGTTCGAAACCATCATCGCGATGAAGGACCGCCTGCCCGGCTCGCTCGACGACTACGAGATCGTCAAGCGCTACATCAAGTCGATCGGCAAGGGCTTGCTCAAGGTGATGTCCAAGATGGGCATCTCGACCTACCAGTCCTATTGCGGTGCGCAGATCTTCGACGCGGTCGGCCTCAAGGCGGACTTCGTCGGCAAGTTCTTCGCCGGCACGCATACCCGCGTCGAGGGCGTCGGCCTTGCCGAGATCGCCGAAGAAGCCGTGCGCCGTCATGCCGACGCGTTCGGCGAAGCGCTGGTCTACAAGACCGCGCTCGATGTCGGCGGTGAATACGCCTATCGCAGCCGCGGCGAGGATCATGCCTGGACCGCCGAGTCGGTCGGGCTGCTTCAGCACGCCGCGCGCGGCAACTCGCTGGAGCGCTATCGCGCCTTCGCAAAGATCCTCAACGAGCAATCGGAGCGCCTTCTGACGCTGCGCGGCCTGTTCCGGATCAAGAACGCCGACGAAGAGAAGCGCAAGCCCATCCCGCTCGACCAGGTCGAGCCGGCCAAGGACATCGTCAAGCGTTTCGCCACGGGCGCGATGAGCTTCGGCTCCATCTCGCGCGAGGCGCACACGACGCTTGCGATCGCCATGAACCGGATCGGCGGCAAGTCGAACACCGGTGAAGGTGGCGAGGAAGCCGACCGCTTCAAGCCGATGCCGAATGGCGACAGCATGCGTTCGGCGATCAAGCAGGTCGCCTCGGGCCGCTTCGGCGTCACCACGGAGTATCTCGTCAACTCCGACATGATGCAGATCAAGATGGCGCAGGGTGCCAAGCCCGGCGAAGGCGGCCAGCTGCCTGGGCACAAGGTCGACGCGACCATCGCAAAGGTCCGTCATTCGACGCCGGGCGTCGGCCTGATCTCGCCGCCGCCGCACCACGACATCTACTCGATCGAAGATCTGGCGCAGCTGATCTACGACCTCAAGAACGTCAACCCGACGGGCGACGTTTCGGTCAAGCTCGTCTCCGAGATCGGCGTCGGCACCGTCGCCGCGGGCGTCGCCAAGGCGCGCGCCGACCATGTCACCATCGCGGGCTTCGAGGGCGGCACCGGCGCTTCGCCGCTGACCTCGATCAAGCATGCCGGTAGCCCCTGGGAGATCGGCCTCGCCGAGACCCACCAGACGCTGGTGCGCGAACGGCTGCGCAGCCGCATCGTGGTCCAGGTCGACGGCGGCTTCCGCACCGGCCGTGACGTCGTGATCGGCGCACTTCTCGGCGCCGACGAGTTCGGCTTCGCCACTGCGCCGCTGATTGCGGCCGGCTGCATCATGATGCGCAAGTGCCATCTCAACACCTGCCCGGTCGGCGTCGCCACCCAGGACCCCGTCCTGCGCAAGCGCTTCACCGGCCAGCCCGAGCACGTGATCAACTACTTCTTCTTCGTCGCGGAGGAAGTCCGCGAGATCATGGCCTCGCTCGGCTTCCGCACGTTCAACGAGATGATCGGCCAGGTGCAGCTGCTCGACCAGACCAGGCTGGTCGCGCACTGGAAGGCCAAGGGCCTCGACTTCTCCAAGCTGTTCGTCAAGCAGAAGGAAGAGAAGGGCCAGAAGATCTATCACTCCGAGCGCCAGAACCATCATCTGGAGGCGGTGCTCGACCGCACGCTGATCGAGAAGGCACAGCCCTCGCTCGATCGCGGCGCGCCGGTGAAGATCGAGGCTGCGATCAACAGCACCAACCGCTCCGCGGGTGCGATGCTGTCCGGCGCAGTCGCCAAGATCTACGGCCATGCCGGCCTGCCGCAGGACACCATCCATGTCAGCCTCAAGGGCACCGCGGGTCAGGCGTTCGGTGCGTGGCTTGCCAACGGCGTCACCTTCGAACTCGAGGGTGAAGCCAACGACTATGTCGGCAAGGGTCTCTCGGGCGGCAAGATCATCGTCAAGCCGCCGGCCAACAGCAGCATCGTGCCGGAAGAGAGCATCATCGTCGGCAACACCGTGATGTACGGCGCCATCCAGGGCGAGTGCTACTTCCGCGGCGTCGCCGGCGAACGCTTCGCCGTGCGCAACTCAGGCGCGGTCGCCGTCGTTGAAGGCGCGGGCGATCATTGCTGCGAATACATGACCGGCGGCATTGTGGTCGTGCTCGGCAAGACCGGGCGCAACTTCGCGGCCGGCATGTCGGGCGGCATCGCCTATGTGCTCGACGAGACCGGCGACTTCGACAAGCTGTGCAACATGGCGATGGTCGAGCTCGAGCCGGTGCTGTCGGAAGAGATGATCAACGCCGGCACCTATCACCACTCCGGTGACCTCGAGGCGCACGGCCGGGTCGACGTGTTCAAGAACCTGCTCGATTCCGACGTCGAGCGGCTGCACGTCCTGATCTCGCGCCACGCCAAGGCGACCGGTTCCAAGCGCGCCGCCGACATCCTTGCCAATTGGAAGGAATGGCTGCCCAAGTTCCGCAAGGTGATGCCGGTCGAGTACCGGCGCGCACTGCGCGAAATGGCGGCCAACGCGGACGCCGAGCCGAAAATCGCGATCGGGGCGTAGGAATATCAGCGCCCGTCATTGCGAGCGTAGCGACGCAATCCAGACTTTCTCCTCGGATGCAGACTGGATTGCTTCGTCGCTACAGTGCAAAATTGCTTCGCAATTTTGTCACGAGCTCCTCGCAATGACGGTTGAGGAAGCAACAGACGAATTTAAGCGGCAGGGACTTCGGGTTTAATGGGCAAGATCACGGGTTTTCTCGAAATCGAACGGCATGACCGCAAGTACACCCCGGTCGCCGAGCGCGTGAAGCATTACAATGAGTTCGTCGTTCCCTTGACCGAGAAGGAAACGCGCGACCAGGCCGCGCGCTGCATGAACTGCGGCATTCCCTATTGCCACGGCACCGGCTCGGTCGCGCCCGGCACGCCCGGCTGCCCGGTCAACAACCAGATCCCCGATTTCAACGACCTCGTCTATCAGGGCAATTGGGAAGAGGCCTCGCGCAATCTGCACTCGACCAACAATTTCCCGGAGTTCACCGGCCGCATCTGCCCTGCGCCGTGCGAAGCCTCCTGCACGCTCAACATCGACGACAACCCGGTCACCATCAAGACCATCGAATGCGCGATCGTCGACCGCGCCTGGGCCAATGGCTGGCTGAAGCCTGAAGTGGCCGCCGTGAAGACCGGCAAGAAGGTCGCCGTGATCGGCTCGGGCCCGGCCGGCATGGCCTGCGCGCAGCAGCTCGCACGCGCCGGTCACGACGTGCACCTGTTCGAGAAATACGCAAAGGCCGGCGGTCTGCTGCGCTACGGCATCCCCGACTTCAAGATGGAGAAGGGCATCATCGACCGCCGCGTCAAGCAGATGGAAGGCGAAGGCGTCACCTTCCACTACAACAGCCATGTCGGCGTCGACGGCAATGTCGACCCGCGCGAGATGCTCAACGAGTACGACGCGGTTGCGCTGACCGGCGGCGCGGAAGCCCCGCGCGACCTGCCGATCCCCGGCCGCGAGTTCGACGGTATCCACTATGCGATGGACTTCCTGCCGCAGCAGAACCGCCGCGTCTCCAGCGAGCCCTTGAACGGCGTCACCGAGATTTTGGCCGGCGGCAAGCATGTCGTCGTCATCGGCGGCGGCGACACGGGATCGGACTGCATCGGCACCTCGCTGCGCCAGGGCGCGCTCTCGGTGACCCAGCTCGAGATCATGCCCGCCCCGCCCGAGCGCGAGAACAAGGGCCTGACCTGGCCGAATTGGCCGCTGAAGATGCGGACGTCGTCGAGCCAGGCCGAAGGCGCGGTGCGCGAATACGCAGTGCTGACGCAAAAGTTTTCTGCCGAGAACGGCAAGGTCAAGAAGCTGCACTGCGTGCGCGTCGACGACAAGTTCAAGCCGATCGAAGGCACCGAGTTCGAGCTCGATGCCGAGCTGGTCCTGCTCGCGATGGGCTTTGTGCATCCCGTGCACGAAGGCCTGCTCAAGCAGCTCGCGGTTGACCTCGACCCGCGCGGCAACGTCAAGGCCAATACGCTGGACTACCAGACCTCGCGCCCGAACGTGTTCTCCGCCGGCGACATGCGCCGCGGCCAGTCGCTGGTCGTCTGGGCCATCCGCGAGGGGCGGCTGTGTGCAAGGTCGATCGATACGTTCCTGATGGGGAAGACGGATCTGCCGCGCTGAGGCAAATTTTCAGCGCGGACGTTAGGCTACGTCCCCAACGAAGTTGAGAGCGTAGGCCCCGCGCCTATCGCTTTCTCGATCGGCCTACCAATGTCCAGATACCACGCTCTTACCCAACCCTTCGCATTCAAGACAAGTCTGAGCGACCTCATCGCTTTGTCTTGGGAAGACCAGGGCATAAGCGCCGACTTTGCGATCCCGGAGGACGCACTGCGGGCTCTCACGGTTCGGTTCAACAGGACGCACGTCGTTCGAATTTTGGACGAAATGGCGCTTAGCACCGAAGACGTAGACACGCCATCTGTGGGACTGATCGCCGAGCACTTCGCGTATCTGGTCGACGACTCATTGTTTTGGAAGTCGCAATCCGAAGCGCTCAAGCTCGTTCACACCAACGCTCGCCATTATCGCTTTGTTACCGGCTGGACGTGCCTTGATGTCATTTCAGGCGAAGAGCCGGTCATCACAGTGACCACGAGGATCCCAAGCCGTACTTAGCTGATCGGACGGTCACTACGCCCGCCTCTAATTCTGCAGTCTCACCCCCAGCATCACCACCGTCCCCTGCGAGCTCGAGCCCGGCTGGTTCGAATCCAGGATGTCGTGGCGCAGCGTGCCCTTGATCCAGACATTGCGGTTGAGCTTGTAGATCAGGTTGCCTTCGATCGAGTAGGTCTTGTCGTTGCGATTCTGGCCCTGGTAATCGTAGGTGCCGTAGGTGAACTTGCCGATTGCAGTGAGCCAGCGGCGGAAGTCGTGGTCGACCTCGGCGGCATAGGTGTGCACCAGCACGCCGGAGGAGCCGGGGATCGTGGTTTCCGCGATCTGGGTGTCGGTGTTGAATTTCACCGTGGTGAGACCGCTCGCATTCCAGATCAGCGAGCCCGCGGTGAGGAAGCCCGCGAGCTGGCTGAGGCGCGGGTCGACATAGTTGCGCGCGGTATAGCCGACCGATATCTCGCCGGTGAGAATGCGCGTGAACTCGAAGGTCGAGCCGACCTTGGCGTAGCCACCCGATGAATCGCGGAAATAGCCGTTGCGGTCGGCGGGCTGGTCGTGGACGCGGCTGTCGCCTTCGATCTCGACGAACGGCTTCAGCCCCGGCTTGAGGTCGTAGGAGAAACGTCCGACGCCGCCATACTGGTTGAAGTCGCGATCGTCGTTGCTGAAGGTCGAGCCGTCGGTGAGCTTGGAGTCGGTGTAAGCCGTGCGATCGATGGTGGCGCCGGCCGCGACCTGGAAGCGATTAAAAGTCTGGTCGAAGCCGAAGGTGCCGCCATAGGTGGCGTAAATGGGATATTTCTGCAGGCCGGCCTGCACGTTCGGGCTGCCGGGATTGTCGGTGGCGAGCCGCAGCCGGAATTGCGAGGTCAGCTTGAGATCGCGGTCGACGTCGAAACGGCCATCGACATGGCCGGTGAAATCGGGACGATTGATCTCGACCGGCGATGGCGAGGCAAGGCCGTCGATCGTCGCCGGCATGTTGTTGGTGTAGCCAGAGAACGAGCCGCGCAAGTCAGCGACCAGCGCGTGGCGCTCCCAGTCGGACATCACCAGAAGATCGGGCGCGACGACAAAGACCGGCGAACCGACCGGCTTCTGCAGGCGCGCGGGATTGGTGTCGTAGCCGCTGGAGAGCTCGAGCCCGCCCTTGATCAGAAAGCTGCCGGCGTAATCGCCGACCGCGCCGAACGCATCGTCATCGGCCTTGAGGCGACGGCGCTGCGGCTGGCCGGGCACGGTGCCCGCCATCGCCGGCGGCACCGGCGTCTTGTTCGCGGTCTCCGACGGCGGCGGCGCAATGCGCGGCGCACCGAGAGGGGACAGCACCGGTGTTGCGGACGGCACCGGCGAGCCTGGACCTGCGGGCTTCTTCGGCTTCGGCTGGCCCGGGTAAAGCTTTGGCTGCTGGCGCTTGCGATTGAGCGAGTCGTAGCCGGAGCTGCTCGCGCCGTTCGCTGCGGGCAGGCCATAGGTCGGGACCTGGCCGACGCGCGACGTCGCGGGCGCATCGCTTCGCTTACGCGGATCGTCGTTGGGATCCGGCGGCGCCGGGATCGCGTCCGACGGTGCCTGCGGCACGCCGGCCGTACGCCGCATCGGCAGCGTGTCGGGCGAGGCAAAGCCGCCGCGGTTGGGATTGAACAAGTCGGGCGTGAGGCTCTGGGCGGCCGCCGGGCCGCTGTCCAGCGCGGTCAGCAGCAGGCATGGCAAAGCGGCGCGAAAGACGTACGCGCGACTGCTCCGGCCCCTACCTGGAGGCGACCCCACGATGTAATAACTCCAACGAAATCAAATACTTCGTCGACGGCCGCCCGCGAACACGCGGGAACCATCGTTAATGGAGTTAAAACAATTATGGTTAATGACCCGTTGAAGGCTTTGGGGCTCGCGTCGCCTCACGGGCCGGGGCGTGCTAAGGAGGCGGCAATCGCCTTACCTTCCTGGATAGATGCATGCCGAGTTCGAAACCGCTGATGACCCAATCATCCGGCCCCACCCCGACAAGTGTCGAATCCGCGCTCCGCACGCTGGAGACCGAGAGCGGCGGCATCAACGCGCTCGCCGCCGCCCTGCGCGGTCCGCTGGGCGAGGCGTTCGCCAAGGCTGTCGACCTGATCCGCAACGCCAAGGGCCGCGTCATCGTCACCGGGCTCGGCAAGTCCGGCCACATGGCGCGCAAGATCGCCGCGACCCTGGCATCGACCGGTACGCCGGCCTTCTTCGTTCACACCGCTGAAGCCGCCCATGGCGATCTCGGCATGATCACCACCGACGACGTCATCATGGCGCTGTCCTGGTCCGGCGAGCAGCCGGAGATGAAAACCCTCGTGAACTACTCGGCGCGCTTTGCCATCCCGATGATCGCGGTGACGTCGAACGCGGCCTCCTCGCTGGGCCAGGCCGCCGACATCGTGATCGAGCTGCCGAAGGCGCGCGAGGCCTGCCCCCACAATCTCGCGCCGACCACCTCGACCATGATGCAGGTCGCGATCGGCGATGCCATTGCCATCGCGCTGCTCGAAGGCCGTGGCTTCACCGCGCTCGAATTCGCGCATTTCCATCCGGGCGGCAAGCTGGGGGCGATGCTGAAATTCGTCCGCGACTATATGCGCACCGGCGCGGAGATCCCGGTCAAGCCTGAAGGCACCAAGATGTCGGACGCGATCATGGAGATGTCGGCCAAGGGTCTTGGCTGCGTCTGCATCGTCAACGACGCCAACGAGGCCGTCGGCATCATCACCGACGGCGATCTGCGGCGTAACATGCGGCCTGATCTGCTGACGGCGTCGGTCGATGACATCATGACCAGGCAGCCGAAGTCCGTGCCGCCCTCGATGCTCGCCAGCGAGATGATCGAGGTCCTCAATGCGCGAAAAATCACGACGCTGGTCGTGACCGAGGCGAACAAGGTGGTGGGTATCGTGCATCTGCACGATCTGCTTCGGGCGGGTGTGGCTTGATCGTCATCCCGGGGCATCGCAAAGCGATGAGCTCGCAACTTCGTCGGACGCCGGAACGACGGCGATGGCCGAGAGGGAACCGCCTCAACTGAGGCGCGGGCCGAACAGCCGGCCGAGCCACGACCGCTTGGGCTGCGCGATGGTCTGGACTTGGTGGCAGAACGCCTCAAAGAGCGAGGCCGCGTCGACCTGTTCGTCGCTCTCTACACGTTTCTGAATCGTCGTAAGGACAAACAGCTTCAGACTGGTGCCTGGCAAAACAAGGGCGGGAGTCCGCCCCAAGTCGTCTGTCACGATCGCCCACCTCATACCAAGCTGCTGCGCAAGAGCGTCACCGAAACAAAGACCCAGCGCTTGAAGCAGCGTGA
Organism: Bradyrhizobium ganzhouense; assembly: GCF_049949285.1. Classification (NCBI taxonomy): domain Bacteria; kingdom Pseudomonadati; phylum Pseudomonadota; class Alphaproteobacteria; order Hyphomicrobiales; family Nitrobacteraceae; genus Bradyrhizobium; species Bradyrhizobium ganzhouense. Next base: position 1,229,503 of record NZ_CP181318.1, on the reverse strand, counting down.
CGTTGCTTCGGTCCAAATTGCGATCACGCAAAACGACGTCGATCACAGCCAGCTTTCCGACCACCGTATCAAAACTGCGTTGTGCATCCGGACTGAACAGGCCGCGAAGCCAAATTCGCATCTCGTCAAGGCCCGCAGCGTCCTGCTCCGTAAGCGGAGTTACTTCACCTTCCATGCTTCCCCCAGCGCGGCAAACGCCGATAGAGCAAACCGCCGCCACTGCAATTTAACGATGAGGCGGGTGTTGGCAACAACTACTCCGCGGCCACCGTCAGATTCGCACCATCCACCTGCACCACCTTCACCCTTGTCCCCGCCGGCGTGTCCGGGCCCGCCACGCGCCACACGGTGTCACCGATGCGCATGGTGCCGTTGCCGTCGATGATCGGCTTCTCCAGCGTGAACTCGCGGCCCAGCAGCGCCTCGCTGCGCTTGTTGAGGAAGGGGCTGGCGCTTGCGTCCGCCTTCGGCCGGGCGAGCCGGCGCCACACTGGCACCGCGGCGGCTGCGAACACCGCGAACATCACGAGCTGGATCTGCCACGATATGACGACGGCGAACGAGATCAGCCCCACTAGCAACGCGGCCAGCCCCAGCCAGAACAGGAACACGCCCGGCGCAATCACCTCCAGCGCCATCAGGATGAAGCCGAAGATCAACCAGTTCCAGGTGCCGAGCGATACGAACATGTTGGTCATGACACGACCTCTTCAAATTGGCGCAGGCCCTTAGCGAAGGCCATGCGCTGATCCTATCCCTGCCGCGGCGGCACCGCCGGCGGCGTCGGAGCGGAGGATGGCACCGAACCGCCACGACGGGCGGCGGCAGCAGCGGATACGGCACTTTCGCCGAACGTCGCCTTGGCGATCTCGCCGATGCCGGCGAGCGAGCCCAGCATGCCCATCGCTTCGACCGGCAGCATGATAACCTTCTGGTTCGGCGACTCGGCTAGCTGGCCGAACGCCTTGATGTATTTGTCGGCGATAAAATAGTTCAACGCCGCCACGTCGCCCTTGGCGATGGCCTCGCTGACCATTTGCGTGGCCTTGGCCTCGGCTTCGGCCGATCGCTCGCGCGCTTCGGCGTCGCGGAAAGCGGCCTCGCGGCGGCCTTCCGCTTGCAGGATCTGCCCCTGCTTGGCGCCCTCAGCGCGCAGGATCTCGGACTGGCGCGCACCTTCGGCCTGAAGGATGTCGGCGCGCTTGACACGCTCGGCCTTCATCTGCCGGCCCATCGCTTCGACGAGGTCGGCGGGGGGCACGATATCCTTGATCTCGATGCGATTGACCTTGAGGCCCCAAGGCGAGACCGCGGCATCGACCACGCGCAGCAGGCGTTCGTTGATCTCGTCACGGTGCGAGAGCACCTGATCGAGATCCATCGAGCCCATCACCGATCGGATGTTGGTCATGGTCAGCACGATGATCGCCTGCTCGAGGTTGGCGACCTCGTAGCTCGCCTTGGCTGCATCAAACACCTGGAAGAAGGCGACGCCGTCGACCGTCACGGTGGCGTTGTCCTTGGTGATCACCTCCTGCTCGGGAATGTTGATCACCTGCTCCATCATGTTGATCTTGCGCCCGACGCGATCGAAATAAGGCACGATCAGATTGAGCCCGGGGCTTAGCGTCTGGGTATATTTGCCGAACCGCTCGATGGTCCAGTCATAGCCCTGCGGCACCGTCTTGACGCCGGCAATCAGCGTGACGATGACGAGCAACACCAGAACAATCGCGAAAATATCAAAACCGCTCATATTTCCTCCAAGGCGGAAAAAAACTTCCCGCGCTGCCATTGGTCGGGACCAGGACCCTACCGGTTCAGCGGTTGCCTTTCACGTCGGCATCCACGCCATTCTGCACAAGACGCGACGCGAGGGAACGGTCACGATTATGTATTTGCGAACGGCCCTTGAAAGCGTCCAGGCGTAGACCTACCGGCAAAGGTTAAGAAATTGCGCCGCTACTCGATGACGTCGTTCGCGGTTGCGAGCAGGCTTGGGGGAAGCGTAACGCCAATCGCCTTGGCCGTTTTCAGGTTGATCGCCAATTCGAACTTGGTGGGATTCTGGACCGGCAGGTCGGCCGCCTGCGCGCCCCTGAGGATGCGATCGATATAGCTGGCGGCGCGGCGCAGCTGCTCGGCGCTATCGGTGCTGTAGGACATCAGCCCGCCTTCGTCGACAAAGACGCGGCTCCAGAACATCGCCGGCGCCCGCGCTTGCGCGATGGCCGCGAGCAGAGGCGCGCGATTGGCCATGGTGAAGAAGTCGGGCAGCACCAGGAAGCCGCCATCTCTGTGCGAGGCCAGCGCAGCAAGCGAGGCTGTGTCGTGGACCGGCGCGGGCTCGACTGTCACATGAAGCGCGCGTCCTGCCTGCTCGATCGTGTGCAACATGAGGCCGGCGAAAGGCGCAGTCGCGGGATTGTAGACGACAAACACACGGGAGACCCTTGGCTGGATCTGCGTCAGCAGGTCCAGCCATTTGCCGGCGAGAGGACCGTCATAATCGGTGAAGCCGGTGAGATTGCCGCCGGGATGGGCGAGGTTCTTGGCAAAGCCCTGGCTGACAGGGTCGGTGATCACGGCGAAGACGATCGGCGTCGTCGCCGCACGCTTCTGCAGCTCCTCGACCGAGGGCGTACCGATCGCGAACAAGACATCGGGCTTGAGCGCGACCAGCTCGTCTGCGAACTTCGCGATCCGCTGCCGGTCGCCGTCGCCGCTGCGCCAGTCGATCTGGAGATTGGCCGCTTCCTTCCAACCATGAGCAGCGAGCGCCTCGGCAAGGGGAGCCTGCCCGATCACGTCGTCTTCGGTAACCGCGAGCACGCCGAGCCGTCGCATCGTGGGCTGCTGCGCCAGAGCGGAGGGCGCCAACGCGGTGATCGCCCCAAGAAGCGCCAGACATTCGCGGCGGTTCATGGAGCGCTCCTCAGATCCAGACACATCAGACCCAGCCTTGCAGCTCGCGCAGCACCAGCGTGCGGATCACATCCATGCCGGGATCGCTGTCGTTGAGGCAGGGGATCGCGGAAAACTGTTCGCCACCATTGTGCTTGAAGATCTCAGCATTCTCCTGCGCGATCTCCTCCAGCGTCTCCAGACAGTCGGCGGAAAAGCCCGGGGTCACCACCGCGATGCGGCGCACGCCTTCTTTCGCAAGACGCTCCATCGTCTTGTCGGTGTAGGGCTGGAGCCATTCATCATTGCCGAAGCGCGACTGGAAGGTCAGCAGCAGTTTTGTGTCGTCCATGCCGAGGCGGCGGCGCAGCGCCTCGGTCGTGGCGATGCAGTGGCTCTGATAGGGATCGCCCTTGTCGACATAGGATTTCGGCATGCCGTGGAAGGAGGCGACGATCAGCTCGGGCTTGAACGACAGCGTCGCCAGATGCGTCTCGATCGAGACGGCGAGCGCCTCGATATAGGCCTCGTCCTCGTAATAGGGCGGCGTCACCCGCAGCGTCGGCTGATTGCGCAGGCGGGCGAGCACGCGGAACACCTCGTCGCAGACGGTCGCCGAGGTCGAGGCGGAATATTGCGGATAAAGCGGCACGGCGAGGATGCGATCGCAGCCCTTCGCGATCAGCGCATCGATCCCCGCCTTGATCGAGGGATTGCCGTAGCGCATCGCCCAGTCCACCACGACATGGGCGCGGTCCGACAACGCGGCGGCGAGCTTGTCGGCTTGCGACCGCGTGATGGTCTTCAGCGGCGACTCGTTCCTTTCCGTGTTCCAGATCTTGCGGTAGTCGAGCGCCTTGGTGCGGGGACGGCTGCGCAGGATGATGCCGTTCAGCACCAGCTGCCAGATCAGGCCCTGGTCCTCGATGACGCGGGCGTCCGAGAGAAATTCCTTGAGATAGACCCGCACGCCCGGGGCATCAGCGGTATCGGGCGTGCCGAGATTGACCAGCAGCACGCCGACGCGCGGCTGGGCCGACGGCGCGGCCGGTTTTGCTGAAACAATGGGGGCAATGGTCGTCATGATCAGTTGCGTCGCGCGTTGCCCCGAACTTGTCAAGGTGAGCCCGGTTTCGCTAGGGTCGCCCCCAAGCGGGGGAGGGAAGATGACACTCGCGGAATGGTGCGTTCTCGGAGCGCTGCTGCTCTATCTCTTGACGATCGTCTCGATCAAATGGATCCGGTTTCGCGGCTTCGACAATTCCCGGCCGCGCGATCCCGCCTTCTATGAGGACGCCATCGCGCAGCGCGCGCTTGGCGCGCACCAGAACGGGATCGAGACCTTTCCGTTTTTCGCCTTTGCCGTGCTGCTCGCCGAATTCCGGGACTCGCCGCAGCGCCTGATCGACGAGCTCGCGGTGCTGTTCCTGATCGTGCGGATCGCCTATGTGCTGACCTATCTCGGCAACCGCCCGACGCTGCGCTCCATCCTCTGGAGCATCGGCTTTGCGATCAATCTCGGGATTTTCTTCATGCCGTTGCTGAAGCGGCTGCTGCCGGTGTGAGATTTCTTCCTTCTCCCTTGTGGGAGAAGGGAAACAAGGCTGAGATCAAAAACACGTCGTCCGCTCGGCCGCGATGTAGCCGAGCAGCAGGCCCGTGCCGAACAGCAGCACGAGGGCGGCGGCGCCGAACTCGATGCCGCGCATGAACAGCGCGCCGCCGCCGTCGCGCCCCGCGCTCAGGCGGCCGGCGATGTCCTTGGCAGAGACGGCAATCACCGCGATCGCCGCGACTGTGATCGCGGTGCCCAATCCCATCAGGAAAGTCGCAGCAATGCCGGCCCAGAACAGGCCTTGGGCGAGCGCGAACACCAGCACCAGGATCGCCCCCGAGCAGGGGCGGATGCCGACGGTGAGGATCGCAGCAAACCCGCGTCGCCAGCCGCCGGGACCGGCGAGCTCGCTCGGGGTGGGGCCGTGGGAATGGCCGCAATGCTCGTCATGGACGTGGTCATGAGCGTCGTGGTGGGCGTGCACGTGGCCGTGGTCGTGATGATGGTGGTCGTGATCGTGATGATCATGCGCATCATGATGATGGTGATGGCCGTGATCATGATGGTCATGCGGCACGCCCGCCATGGCCGGCACCGGCTGCGTCGCCTGGAGCGTGCGGATGAAAATGCGGCCCTTGACCCAAACCAGGCGCAGGCCGAACAGCGCGATCAGGGCGTAGCTCCCGATCTCGATCGCGCCCTCCGCCTTGCACATCGTCTTGGCCGTCGCATTCAGAATCCAGGCCGAGATGCCGACGATCAGGATCGCCACCACCGACTGCATCAGCGCCGAAGCAAACGACAGCGCGATGCCGCGCCGCGCGGTCTCGCGGTTGGCGACGAGATAGGAGGCGATCACCGCCTTGCCGTGGCCGGGACCTGCGGCATGGAAGATGCCGTAGGCAAAGGAGATAAAGAGCAGCGTCCACACCGCCGAGCCGTCGGTCTTGGCGGCGCGGATGGTCGACGACATCTGGCGATAGAATTCCGACTGCTTGGCCAGCAGCCAGCCAATCAGGCCGCTGGCCTCGGGCTCGGCTGCCTGCGCCGGCTTCGGCGCCCCGAACGGATTTTGCGCGAGGACATCGTGAAGCGCAGCATCGGCCACGCCGACGACGAGGAGAACAGCGGCGCAGGCGAGGAGCCCGCGCCCGAGAGGCGAGAGGTGCGGCTTCAAGGGCAATCCACCGTGATCTTGTTGGCGAACATCATGCCGAAATTGGCGTTCGGGCCGTCCATGAACGTCTGCTCGTTGAGCTTCTGCGCCGTCGCGGTACCGTCGCTGGGACGATCGAGCTTCATCTGGCAGCCCGCGGGCGCGCCGACCAGCTTGACCGGATCGTCCTTGGCCATCTGGAAGTCGATGAAGAAGGAGCGGTCGAACACTTCCAGCATCAGTTGCTTCGGCTTGAGCGGCGTCTTCAGCGGCAAGGTGAAGTGCAGGGTCAGCACCGTATCCTTGTAGTCGAGATAATAGTCGACCGGCTCGCTGAAGCGCTCCTTCTTGCCGTCGGCTCGCGCAAAGGTGAAGTAGGCATATTCCTTCAGCGACTCGACATTGGTCTGCGCCAGCGGCCCCAGCTCCTCGCGCGTATAGGCGCCCTTCTTCTTGGCCTCGAGCCCCTGCACCGCATAGGCCGAGAACATGTCGTCAAACGTCCAGGCGTGGCGGACGCCGGTGATCGAGCCATCCTCGGCGTAAAGCAATTCGCTCGTCGCCGTGATCCAGACATGCGGATGCGCGCTCGCCGAGCCGGCTCCGAGCAACAGGCCAGCGGCGAGCAGCCATCCCAGCAGGGCACGCATGCCGGTCAGGCCGCCTTGGCGTCGTCGAGCAGGCCGCGGCGGCGCAGCAGCGCGTCGGGCTCAGGCGGGCGGCCGCGGAAGGCCTCGTAGGCGGCTTCCGGATCGACCGATCCGCCGCTCGAATAGATGTCGTCGTGCAGGCGCTTGGCTACCGCCGGATCGAAGATGTTGCCGGCCTCCTCGAAGGCGCCGAAGGCGTCGGCGTCCATCACCTCCGACCACATGTAGCTGTAATAGCCCGCGGCATAGTGATCGCCGGAGAAGATGTGCCCGAATTGCGTGGGCCGGTGCCGCATCGAGATTTCCTCGGGCATGCCGATCTTCTCCAGCTCCTTCTTCTCGAAGGCGCGGACATCCTGCACGGCGGCGGCGGGCTGGGAGTGGAATTCGAGATCGACCAGCGCCGAGGAGACGAACTCGACGGTGGCAAAGCCCTGGTTGAATTTTCGCGCGGCAAGGAAGCGCTTGAGCAGATCGTCCGGCAGCGGCTCGCCGGTCTGGTAGTGGCGGGCGAACTGCTGCAGCACCTCGGGCCGCTCCTGCCAGTGCTCGTAGAGCTGCGAGGGCAGCTCGACGAAATCGGTGAATACCGAGGTGCCCGACAGCGACGGATAGGTCACGTTGGACAGCATGCCGTGCAGGCCGTGGCCGAACTCGTGGAACAGGGTGCGGGCATCGTCGGGCGACAGCAGCGAGGGTTCGGCTCCGGTGCCCTTGGCAAAATTGCAGACATTGATGACGAGCGGCGCGATCTCGCCATCGAGCTTCTGCTGGTCGCGCAGCGAGGTCATCCAGGCGCCGGAGCGTTTTGACGGCCGGGCGTAGTAGTCGCCGTAGAACAGCGCCTTGTGCTTGCCGTCGGGGCCCTTCACCTCCCAGACCCGCACGTCGGGGTGCCAGACCGGCACGTCCCTGCGCTCCGCGAAGGTGACGCCGAACAGGCGGGTGGCGCAGTCGAAGGCGGCGGCGATCATATGGTCGAGCGTCAGATACGGCTTGATCGCGGCGTCGTCGAAATTGGCGCGCTGGAGGCGGAGCTTCTCGGCATAGAAGCGCCAGTCCCAGGGCGCCAGTTTGAAATTGCCGCCCTCCTCCGTGATCAGCGCCTGCATCTCGTCGCGGTCGGCGAGCGCCCGGGCGCGCGCCGGCTTCCAGACCCGCTCCAGGAGGCCGCGCACCGCATCCGGCGTCTTGGCCATGGAGTCTTCGAGCCGGTAGGCGGCGAAGGTCGGGTAGCCCAAAAGCTTGGCGCTCTCCTCGCGCAGCTTCAGTATCTCGCCGATGGTCGTGTTGTTGTCGTTGGAATTGCCGTTGTCGCCGCGCGCCGTAAAAGCCTTGTAGACCTTCTCGCGCAGATCGCGCCTCGCCGAGCTCTTCAGGAACGGCTCGGTCGAGGAGCGCGACAGCGTCACAATGGCCTTGCCTTCCATGCCGCGATCTTCTGCCGCAGCCTTGGCCGCGGCGACAAAACTCTCCGGCAGGCCCTGGCGATCGGCCTCTCCTAACTCCATGAACCAGTCCTGCTCGTCGCCGAGCAGATGATGGCTGAAGCCGGTCGCAAGCTGGGCCAGCTTCTCGTTGATCTCGGCCATGCGCGTCTTGGCCTCATCGGACAGGCCGGCGCCGGCGCGGTGGAAGCGGGTGTAGGTGCGCTCCAGCAGGCGGAGCTGCTCCGGCGTCAGGCCGAGACTGGCGCGGTTCTCGTGCAGCTGGGCGATGCGACCAAACAGCACGGCGTTCATCATGATCGGATTCCAGTGCCGCGCCATTCGCAAGGAGACCTCCTTGTCGATGTCCAGGATGGCCGGGTTGGAATGCGCCGAGACCAGGTCGTAGAAGACGGACGCGACCTTGTTGAGCAGCTTGCCGGAGCGCTCCAGCGCCGTGACGGTGTTGGCGAAGTCGGCCGCGGCCGGATCGTTGGTGATCGCCGCGATCTCGGCGGAGTGATCGGCAAAGGCCTGCTCGAAGGCGGGCAGGAAGTGCTCCGGCTTGATCTCGTCGAAGGGCGGGGTCGCAAACGGCGTCACCCAGGCCTTCAGCAGCGGATTGGTCTCGGAGTCCGTAGTCTGGCGGGGATCTGACATCGCAAGTCCGTGTTTTGAGCCGATTTGTTGGGTCCAGCTATAGCACGCGATCGGGCTTTTTTGGGCCATTTGGCCTTGCTCCCGCCCGCCTTTTCGGGGAGATTGCGGCCCTCGAAGCCACGGACCCCACAGCCCATGAACGCGCCCTCCTCGTCTTCCCGTCAGATCGTCTGGCCGAGCGTCATCACCGTCATCAGCGCCGCGATCCTGATCGGCGCCGAGGTGTTCGGCGCAGCGTTTGCCGGCGGCTGGGCGCTCGCCATTCTGATCGGGCTCGGCGACCAGGGCGCACACATCCTTCAGGCCGTGCTGTTCGCACTCGGCGTGCTGGTGATGACGGCCTTCATCCGTGCAGCTCAGCGCGTCGAGCCGTTCTTCAAGCGCGGCTGACGCTTCCTCACGCGCGACAGACGCGCACGACACAGAAAACTTAACGCACGTTCATCTTCAGCGTCGCTCGCGCAACACCGCGCAAGCAGATGTTAGGCAATTCTGTCCGCAGCCTAAAAAAATTCTTGCGAAGCAGAGTCAAAACGCTTATGTGCGGACTTGCCCAATTTCGCACGTGCCTGTGGTCGTGTGTCAGTCGGTAGGTATCCGGACAAGAGGCCGGACAGCCGCCAAGGGGTGAAGAAGCCGAGGGGCTCTTCGGAAGTGCCGAAGTCGGAAGACTGAAGAAGTCAGAAGATCTCAGCAAACCCGGAGTGTCCAGCATCTCTCTCAAAGAGATGCCATGTCGAAGGTGACTTCACTTTTTGCAACCGTGACTGGCAGCCGGAGGCGAACCGGCGCACCCCGCTCTCAACGGGGGACGCGACTTAAAGCAACGACGGATCGGGCTTTTTTGGTCTCTACCGGCAGTCCAACGCCGGCGCGGGCTACTGAAAAGGCTTGTCCTTCATTGCCAGGTGTGCGGGCGGGAAAATTCCCAACCAATCCACGGCAGCACAGTCTGATGTGAGTCTTTGGCTCGTCACGCCTCCATCGCGTGATCTGGCCGGAGTGCTCTTATCCGACGACATTTTTTGAACGGATCCCCGTCGCTGGGCCGTTTGGGAGAGTGCTATGACCGAACGTATTCAGGAATTCCTGCGCAACCGCCGCAGCGAGGGCCGGGACACCGAGCCTTGCCTCGTGGTCGACCTCGAAGTCGTGCGCGACAATTACCAGACCTTTGCCAAGGCGCTGCCCGACAGCCGCGTGTTCTATGCCGTCAAGGCGAACCCGGCGCCGGAAGTGCTGGCCCTGCTCGCCTCCATGGGCTCCTGCTTCGACACCGCGACTGTCGCCGAGATCGAGATGGCGCTAGCCGCTGGCGCTACGCCCGATCGCATCTCCTTCGGCAATACGATCAAGAAGGAGCGCGACATCGCGCGCGCCTTCGCGCTCGGCATTCGCCTATTCGCGGTCGATTGCGTCCCCGAGGTCGAGAAGGTCGCCCGTGCTGCTCCCGGCGCGAAGGTGTTCTGCCGCATCCTCTATGACTGCGCCGGCGCCGAATGGCCGCTGTCGCGCAAGTTCGGCTGCGACCCGGAGATGGCCGTCGAGGTGCTCGACGTCGCCAAGCGCCTGGGCCTGGAGCCGTGCGGCATCTCCTTCCATGTCGGCTCGCAGCAGCGCAAGGTGAAGGCGTGGGACCGTGCGCTGGCGATGGCATCGCAGGTGTTCCGCGACTGCGCCGAGCGCGGCATCAACCTGACCATGGTCAACATGGGCGGCGGTTTCCCGACCAAGTACCTGAAGGACGTGCCGCCGGTCGTCACCTACGGCCGCTCGATCTTCCGCGCGCTGCGCAAGCACTTCGGCAACCAGATTCCGGAGACCATCATCGAGCCGGGCCGCGGCATGGTGGGCAACGCCGGCATCATCGAATCCGAAGTCGTGCTCATCTCGAAGAAGAGCGACGAGGACGAGGTGCGCTGGGTCTATCTCGACATCGGCAAGTTCGGCGGTCTCGCCGAGACCATGGACGAGTCGATCCGCTACGCCATCCGCACCCCGCATGACGGCGCGGACATGACCCCGTGCGTGCTCGCCGGCCCGACCTGCGACAGTGCCGACGTGCTGTACGAGAAGAGCCCGTATCCGCTTCCGGTGACGCTCGAGATCGGCGACAAGCTGCTGATCGAAGGCACCGGGGCCTATACGTCGACCTACTCGGCGGTGGCGTTCAACGGCATCCCGCCGCTGAAGACCTACCACATCTAAGCAGCCTCTCTTTTTCCGAGGCCTGACGAACCCGGGAGCCGGCTTGCCGGCTCCTCCCTGACATCTTTGATTCTGACGACGCCTTGCACCGGCGTGCTGCGCGCACGTCGGCTCAAGCGGGGACTGACGCGCCATGACTGATTTTCGGAAGCCACAAGTTGCCCTCACTTCGAATGCCGCTCCGTTCGCGATCCGTAGCGAGCGTGCTGTCGACGCCGCCGCCCGTGAAGCGCTGCTGGATGCCTCCTTTGGCGAAGACCGCCATGGCCGCACCTGCCAGCGCCTGCGCGACGGACGTGCACCTGCCGCAGGCCTTGCCCTGTCGGCTGTGCGCGAGGGGACACTCGTGGGAACCGTGCGGCTGTGGCACGTCAGCGCCGGAGGCAGGCCTGCTCTGGTCCTCGGACCGTTGGCGGTGGACCCTGCCTGCCGCGAGCTCGGGATCGGCGCCGCGCTGATGCAACAAGCGCTGGCCGCCGCCCGGGCGCGCAGGCATGCCGCCGTGATCCTGCTCGGCGATGCGCCTTACTATGCCCGTTTCGGCTTCTCGGCCGAGAAGACCGGCGCGCTGATGCTGCCCGGCCCGTTCGAGCGTGACCGTCTGCTGGCGATCGAATTCCAGGCCGGTGCACTCGACGGCGCCGAGGGGATGATCGTCCCGACCGGCGCGGCCCTCTCCAAACGGAGGGTAGTTCGCGCCCTCCAGGCGCACGCGGCCTAAGGGATTGCCATGATGGCGACGACCGAAGCCGCATTGAGCGGCAGTGCCCGGCCGCGCCTGCGTTTTTAAGCTCACTTCCTTTGGGGTTGCGCGAGCCCCAGAAACGCCCTTTAACCCCACGAAATTCCCCATTCCAGCCGAGGCCGAACCCATGTCCCGTCGCCTGATTTCCACCGGCTCCCCTTTCGAGAAGACCGCCGGCTACAGCCGCGCCGTGATCGACGGCGAGTTCGCCTTCGTCGCGGGAACCACCGGCTATGACTACACCACGATGACGATGCCGGCCGATGTCACGAGCCAGTCACGCAACTGCTTCAAGACCATCGAAGCGGCCCTGAAGGAGGGCGGTTTCGAGATGGCCGACGTGGTCCGCGTGACCTACTACCTCACCGACATCAAGGATGCAGACGCGCATTTCGCCGTCTGCGGCGAAGTCCTCGGCGACATCCGGCCAGCGGCAACGCTCGTCGCCGTCTCGGCGCTCTACAAGCCCGAGATGAAGGTCGAAATCGAAGTCACCGCCAAGCGCCGCAGCGCCTGATCCATTCCTCACCCCTTGTCCGCCAGCACGTTCCGGAGAACCCATCCCATGAGCCACCCCTCGCAGATCTACGCGAAGATCACTGGTCCCATCGTCATGGTCGGCTTCGGCTCCATCGGCAAAGGCACGCTGCCGATGATCGAGCGGCATCTCGATTACGACAAGTCGCGCGTCACCGTGATCGATCCCAAGGACGAGGGCCGCAAGGCGCATTGCGAGAAGCAGAATGTGCGCTTCATCCAGAAGGCCGTGACCAGGGACAATTACCGCGAATTGCTGACCCCGCTGCTCACCGAAGGCGGCGGCCAGGGCTTCTGCGTCAACCTCTCGGTCGACACCGGCTCGACCGACATCATGGAGCTCTGCAACGAGCTCGGCGCGCTCTATATCGACACCGTCAACGAGCCCTGGCTCGGCTTCTATTTCGATTCCTCGAAGGGCCCGGAAGCGCGCTCCAACTATGCGCTCCGCGAAGTGACGCTGGCCGCCAAGAAGGCGCGCCCCGCGGGCTCGACGACGGCCGTCTCCTGCTGTGGCGCCAATCCCGGCATGGTCTCCTTTTTCGTCAAGCAGGCGCTGCTCAACGTCGCCGCCGACCTGAAGCTCAACGCCCCCAAGCCGAAGACCAAGGCCGAATGGGCTGACTTGATGCGGCAGGCCGGCATCAAGGGCATCCACATCGCCGAACGCGACACCCAGCGCTCCAAGACACCGAAAGAGCCGGATGTCTTCGTCAACACCTGGTCGGTGGAAGGTTTTCTGTCGGAAGGCGTGCAGCCGTCCGAGCTCGGCTGGGGCACCCATGAAAAATGGATGCCCGAGAATGCGCACACCCACGAAGCCGGCTGCGGCGCTGCCATCTATCTGATGCAGCCCGGCGCCAACACGCGCGTGCGCACCTGGTGCCCGACCCGCGGCGCGCAGTACGGCTTCCTCGTCACCCACAACGAGTCGATCTCGATCTCCGATTACTTCACGGTACGCGATGCATCGGGCAAGGCGATCTATCGGCCGACCTGTCACTATGCCTATCATCCGGCTGACGATGCCGTGCTGTCGCTGCATGAGATGTTCGGCCGCGCCGCCAAGATGCAGGAGAAGCACCACATCCTCGATGAGAACGAGATCGTCGACGGCATCGACGAGCTCGGCGTGCTGCTGTTCGGCCATGACAACAATGCCTATTGGTACGGCTCGCAGCTCTCGATCGAAGAGACCCGCAAGCTCGCGCCCTATCAGAACGCCACCGGCCTGCAGGTGACCTCCGCCGTGCTCGGTGGCATGGTGTGGGCGCTGGAAAACCCGAAGGAAGGCATCGTCGAAGCCGACGAGATGGATTTTGATCGCCTGCTGGAAATCCAGCTGCCGTATCTCGGCCCGGTGAAGGGCTTCTACACCGACTGGACGCCGCTGACGGATCGTCCGGGACTGTTTCCGGAAGATATCGACACCAGCGATCCCTGGCAGTTCCGGAATATCCTGGTGCGGTGAGGGGCGCGACGCGCCCCGCCCCACACACCGCTGTCATGCCCCGCGAAGGCGGAGCATCCCGTACACCGTGGCGTCTCGGTATCCACGCGCCGCCTCTGGAATACCGGATCGTCCGCCCCAGTGCGCAATTGCGCACAGGCGGACGATGACACGGAGCGAGTGGATGCTGCCGCCTACTTCTCCTTGATCGGCGGCGCGATCTTCTCGGCAGGTGCCGCCGGCAACGCCGGCTTCGTGGCCGCGCCTTGCGTCTGCGGATCGGGGCGCGCGGGCTCGGGGGCCGGCGTGGTCGGCCGGTCGCCGCCGGGTTTTGCCTCGGCCGGCGTCTTGCCCTGATCGTTGGACGGCGTGCCCTGGAGCGGCTGGGTTGCCTGCGCCAGCTCCAGCCGGCTCTGGGCACGGATTTGGGCGAGCGACATCACTGACACCGCGATGCCTGCAGCGAACAGCGAGCCGGCGATTGTCAAATCGAGCTTCAGTCTGCGCTTGTCATCCTGGCTGGGCATGTCGATCACCGCCTTTGTCTGCGGGATCAACGAAGTTGCACCATTGCGGTTCCCTCTTCGCCGAGGCGGGAACCTGGGACTCGCGGCAAAAGAACACCGCGTTCAATCGGTGGTGCTGACTTCCCAAGTCGCGTGGCGGACGCCCGGCAGGTGCTGGAGGTCGGTCGCCACCGCATTCAGCTCGTTCGGATCGACCGCGGTCGCGACCAGCTCCGCGACGATTTCAATCAGATCTTCGCCGGTTTCGACGATCTCGACGTCGGCCACCGGATATTTCGCCTCTTCGAGCTTGTCGATGAGCCGGTCACGCATGTCGGGCAAGGCGTCCAACGCAACCGCAACCTTGAAATAATAGGTCGCCTCCAGCGCCTTCTCGTCCAGCGGGATGCGGTTGATGGCATTGACCAGCGGGCGCAGCAGCGTGTTGCCGGCAATGACGAACACGGTGAGCGCGGCCGCCTGCGCGACCATGTCGGCACCGGCGCAGGAGCCGACCGCGGCCGAGGCCCACAGCGTCGCCGCGGTGTTGAGGCCGCGCACGTCCATGCCCTGCTTCATGATGACGCCGGCGCCAAGGAAGCCGATGCCGGAGACGACGTAGGCGATCACCCGGACCGCGCCGTCGGCGCCATCCAGATGCATGGCAAGATCGACGAAAGCGGCTGCGCCGACCGCGACCAGCACGTTGGTGCGCAGGCCCGCGGTGCGTTGCCGATATTGCCGCTCGGCACCGATCAGCGTGCCCAGCACGAAGGCCGTGAACAGGCTGATCAGCGTGTCGGCGAAATCAGCGATCTGGAAGGTCGTCAGGAACCGCATGATTCCCTATACGGCCGGAACGATGACAGATCAAAGCTCCAGCAGACCGCCATCCCCATTTTCGTCGGCGAAGGCCAGCAGCGTGCCCTTGGCGTTCCAGGCGAGCCCGGCCACCGGCGGCGTGCCGTTGCGGCGGACCAGGATCTCGGCGCCGTCCTCCAGCCGCACCATCAGCACGGTGCCATCGCTGTAGCCGGCGGCGAAGATGTCGTTCTTGGGGTGGCAGGCGACCACCGCGACGCGCGCCTGCAATGGCGCGAGCATCGCGGGCTCCTTGCCCATCGGGCCGTCCTTGCTGGCGAACGGCCATATGATGACGGTGTCGGCCCCCGAGGTCGCCAACCCCTTGCCACCCGCGCTCCAGGACATCGAGCGGACGCGGCCGGGATAGCCGGTCATGCGCATGTGCCTGTTGTCGGCAAGCCGCCAGCCGTGCAGCGCCGCCTCGTGCATCGTGGTGACCAGGAATTTGTTGTCCGGGCTGAAGGTGACGCCGAGATGCGAGCCGGCCCAGGGCAGGAATTCCGCTGACCCTTCCATGTTGGGAAACCACAGCGTCGCGCCGTTGTAATGCGCGATCGCGAGCCGCAGGCCCTTCGGCGCGAACGCGAGACCACCGACGGTCGAGGGCACCTCGAGCGATTTCTCCTCGGCCTTGCCGCTCTTGACGGTCGCCGTCTTGCCGGCCGACCAGGCGTAGGCACCATCCGGATGCAACGCCACCGCATCGATCCAGCGCCGCTTCGGATCGGTGGCGAGCAGCGTCACCTCGCCCTTGGCGTCGAGCGAGACGACCTTGCCGTCGTCGCCGCCCATCACGAGGCGCTTGCCGTCGGAGGCGGTCGAGAGAATGCCACCGCTGTGAACGGCAACCGTCGCGATCTCGCCCTTGGCGTCGACGAACGCGATGTTCTCCTCACCGCCGACGAAGACGGCGCGGGGGCCAAGGAAATGCACCGACGTCACGCCCATGCCGAGCGTAACAGGCTTGACGCGATCGGTGACGGAAACGATCGAGGCGGAATCGGGAGAAGGCGTAAACTCTTTCATCACGAAACGATGCAGCTCTCAAAGCCTGAGCGAATGAGCTCTTCGGGCAATTCGCGGCCGATGAAGACGAGGCGGCTCTCGCGCGGCTCGCCCTCTTTCCACTTCCGCTGGTGGTCGCCCTCCAGCATCATGTGGACGCCCTGGAAGACGTAGCGGTCGTCGTCGTCGTGGAAGGCGAGGATGCCCTTGGAGCGCAGGATCTTGCCGCCCTCGACCTGCACCAGGTTCTGGAGCCAGGGCATGAACACGTTCGGGTCGAGCGGCTTGTCGGTCTTGAGCGACAGCGATTGCATGTCCTCGTCGTGATAGTGCTTCAGGCCGTGGCTGTGATCATGGTGGTGATGATGGTCGTGGCCGTGATGATCATGGTCGTGGTCATGATCGTCGACTTCCAGAAAGTCCGGCTCGATGTCGAGGATGCGATCGAGGTCGAACGCGCCGCGATCGAGCACGTCGGCCAACGCGACCGAGCAGCGCTCGGTGCGATGCAGCTTGGCATAGGGGTTGATGCCGCGGATGCGGGCCTCGACCTCGGCAAGCTCAGGCTTGGTGACGAGATCGGTTTTGTTCAGCACGATGACGTCGGCGAACGCGATCTGGTTCTTGGCCTCGGGCGCGTCCTTCAGACGGTCGGACAGCCATTTGGCGTCGGCAACCGTGACCACCGCGTCGAGCCGCGCGTTCTTCTGGACGTCCTCATCGACGAAGAAGGTCTGGGCCACCGGCGCCGGATCGGCGAGCCCCGTGGTCTCGACGATGATGGCGTCGAACTTGCCCTTGCGCTTCATCAAACCGTCCATGATGCGGACGAGATCGCCGCGCACCGTGCAGCAGATGCAGCCATTGTTCATCTCGAACACTTCCTCATCGGCGCCGATGATGAGGTCGTTGTCGATGCCGATCTCGCCGAATTCGTTGACGATGACAGCGTATTTCTTGCCGTGGTTCTCCGACAGGATGCGGTTGAGCAGCGTGGTCTTGCCGGCACCGAGATAGCCGGTCAGGACGGTCACGGGAATTTTGGAGGCGGTCGCTTCAGACATAACAACTCCGGACGTAGGGCTTGTCGCGCGACGCACGGCGGGGTGGCCCCCTGCCCTAGTGGTCAAGCGCACTGGTCAGGGCCTTTATATTGTGCCTGACCATGTCAATGTAAGTGGGTGCAGGCCCCTTTTCGCCGGTCAAACCGTCCGAAATCAGGGTCCCGCCGACCTTTGCCCCGGTCTCGGCCGCGATCCGCCTGATCAGGCGGTCGTCGCTGATATTTTCCAGAAATACCGCCGGGATTTTTTGAGCCTTGATCTGGCCGATGATGGCCGCGATATCCCGTGCGCTGGGCTCGGTTTCTGTGGAGACGCCCAGGGGGGCCACGAACTGAACGCCGTATTCGGCGGCAAAATAGCCGAAGGCATCGTGGGTCGAGATCACCTTGCGCCGCTCGGCCGGGATTTTGGCGACGGCCTCACGGACCTCGCGGTCGAGAGCATCGAGCTTTTCCAGATAGGCTTTTGCCCGGGTGCGGAAGAAATCGGCATCGTCAGGGTCGGCCGCGACCAGCGCGTTGGCGATGTCAGTCACATAAACCTTGGCATTGGGCACGGACTGCCAGGCATGGGGGTCTGCGGCCGAGCCGAGCTTCAGCGGCGCGATGCCGGCGCTCGCGGTCACGATTGTCGCCTTGCTGCCGGAGGATTGCACCAGCCGCGGCAGCCAGCCCTCGAGGCCGAGCCCGTTGACGATGACGAGTTTTGCGTCCGCGATCCGCTTCGCATCGGATGGGGCCGGTGTGTAGACATGGACGTCGCTGTCGGGGCCGACCAGCGTCGTGACGTTGACGCGATCACCGCCAATGATACGGACGAAATCTCCGAGGATCGAGAAGCTGGCGACGACGTTGAGCGGCTCCGCGGCATGTAGCGGCGAGGCGATCAGCAAAAGCACGCAAAGCAGGAGGCGCCGCATCGTCATGCTTCCAGATGCCGGCCGGGAAACAGCTGCCGGACGATGCCGCCGACGCGGCCGAACAGGACGGAGACGATGTAGAACACCGTCGCCACGAGAATGATCGAAGGACCCGAGGGCACGCGGGTCTGGAACGACAGCACGAGGCCGGCATAGCCCGAGATGGCGGCAGCGACGACCGCGATGCAGATCATCACAGTGAGATCGCGCGACCAGAACCGCGCGATGCCCGCCGGCAGGATCATCAGGCCCACCGCCAGCAATGTGCCGAGCGCCTGAAAGCCGTTGACGAGGTTGATGACGACGAGCGCGAGGAAGGCGAGATGCGCAGGCCCTCCGGCGCGGCTCACCGTTCGTAGAAACAAGGGATCGACGCTCTCGATCACCAGGGGGCGATAGATCACGGCCAGCACCAGCAGCGTGACCGTGGCATTGAAGGCGACCACTAGCAGGGTTTGATCGTCCATCGCGAGGATGTTGCCGAACAGCACGTGCAGCAGGTCGATATTGGTGCCCTTGATCGAGACGATGGTGACGCCGAGCGCCAGCGAGGCCAGATAGAAGGTTGCGAGCGAGGCATCCTCCTTTAGCCCGGTCGAGCGCGCGACCACGCCGGCCAGGATTGCGACGGCAAAGCCGGCGATCAGGCCACCGGCGGTCATCGCGAACAGATTGAGGCCGGAGAGCAGGAAGCCAACGGCGGCGCCCGGCAGGATCGCATGCGCCATTGCGTCACCGACGAGGCTCATCCGCCGCAGCATCAGGAACACGCCGATCGGCGCGCCCGCCAGCGACAGCGCGATCACCGCAGCAAGCGCGCGCCGCATGAACTCGAATTCGGTGAACGGACCGATCAGCGCGTCATAGAGCATCTGGGATCACGCCGCCCGCGAGCGGGCATCATCGGCCGCGCAGGCCGCCGCACTGTCGTCGAAGGCTTCGCACATCCGCATCGCGACCAGCAGGTTTTCGGGCGTCAGCACCTCCGCTGTCGGTCCCCAGGCCACGGGGCCGCGGGCCAGCACCAGCGTCTCACTGAAATGGGTGCGCACCATCTCCATGTCGTGCAACGCGGCGAGCACGGTGCGGCCTTCGCCATGCCAGTGCTTCACCAGCGCCAGCAGGTCGACCGTGGTCTTGCTGTCGATGGCGTTGAAGGGCTCGTCGAGCACGATCAGGCGCGCATCCTGGAGCAGCACGCGCGCGAACAGCACGCGCTGCATCTGCCCACCCGAGAGCGTGCCGATCGGACGGTTCTCGAAACCGTTGAGACCGACCGAAGCGATCGCGCGCAGGATCTTGTCGCGCGCGGCCTTGCCGATGCCGCCGAACAGGCCTGTCCCGCGCCACAGTCCGGTGCTGACGAAATCGAACACCGAGATCGGAAAGCTGCGGTCGATGTCCGCGCTCTGCGGCAGATAGGCGATGTCGCGGCTATCGAGCCCGCCGAGATGGATGCTGCCGTCGAGCGGCCGGAGAATGCCGACGATGCCGCGCAGCAGCGTCGACTTGCCGGCGCCGTTGGGACCGATCACGGCAACCAGCGCGCCGGAGGCAACCTCACCGTTGAGGTGATGCACGGCCGGATGGCGGTCATAGCCGAGCGTGACGTTGTGAAAGTGAAGCGCTGCCATGGTCACCTCATCGCCAGCCAGACGACGCCCCAGAGCACGGCGCACACGGCCAATGCGGCCGACAGGCGCGAGGCCATGGTCATACGCAGGATCGACCAGGGCGCCGCCTGCGCCGGATGCGGCGAGGTCGCATCGTGGACATGGGCGTGGCTGTGGTCATGCCCATGCGCATGGGCGTGGTTATGGGTATGGTCGTGATGGTGGGCGTGGGATGCGGCGGGAACCATGCCTAAGACGTTATATTATAACATTACCCCTGTCCACGGCCGGGTCAGGGCTTGCCGATCACCATCGCGATGGCGGCCGCCACGAACGGGAACGGCACCGAAACCGCGCAGCGGAACCAGACGAACCGGGCCGGCATGAACGGGATTTCCCACAAAATCACCCGCTGGAAGGCAAACAGGGCCCAGGCCACGACATAGGCGACCACCTGGGGCACCCCGCCGCCCGACTTCAGGGCCACCGTGCCGATGGAAAAGCCGATCACGGGGCCGCCGGGCGTCGCGGCGCCGGCGACCACGGCGGTTACAACCCCAAGCCAGCCACTGTCCGGCCCGAGCCAGCCGGTGATCACCTCCTGCGGGATGATGGCGGCGATGTAGCCGGAACCGATCACGCCGAGCGCAATCCGCGGCACGATGTTGATGAAGTCCATCGAGCCTTCGCGCAGCGAGGCCTTGAACACCGGAGGGCCGCGGCGGAAGGCGATCAGGCCGACGCCGAACACCGAGCCCCACAGCAGGATGTCGATGAGAAGTGCGGCGCTCATGCCGCGTCCTCGTCGCTGTCGCGCTTCGGATAGACCCGGACATAGACGAAGCGGCCGAGCGCGCCGGCGAGTACCGGCAGCGGCAGCGAGATCACGATCCGCCACAGCGTGAAGTCGGTGCCCATGATCGGGATTTCCCAGGCGACCGCCCGGCCATAGCCGATCAGGGTCCAGCTCACGACCATGGCGATGGTGGCGCCGAAATCGGCGCCGACCGCGAGCAGCGCGCTCGCCACGGGATAGGCGGTGAAGGGACCGCCGGGCAGGATCGCGCCGAAGGCCGTGCCGATCAAAAGGCCCTTCAGGCCGGATTTCGGCCCGAGCGAGCGCGAGACTTTTTCGTGCGGCAGGATCTCCGAGATGAAGGCGCCGAGCAGGCAGCCCGCCAGCACGCGCGGCAGGATGCCGCCGAACAGCGAGAGGTCGTGGGTGAGAATGTCGAGAACGCCGTCAGCGCCGTCACGCCGCCAGACCAGCGCTGCGCTCACCACCACCAGCGCCGCGATGATAATGGTCGACCAGCCGATCGGCTTGCGGACACGTCCCGGCCGCGGCTCGGACTCTGCGTCCTCGACAGGCGCAGGACTTTTCGGGGAAGGCTCTGACAATGGGTGCGGGTCGATCAGATGGGAGGCCCATCCTGATTAAGGGCGACGCCGAAGCGATGCAAACGGTAGGATCACAGGCCGATACGCGCACCGTGCAGGACTGATTCAATCAATTCCGCACAGCAAAAAGGCGGCCGCTTGAGCGACCGCCTTTCGTTGTTCCGATGAGGCTAACTCAGACCTTGTCGAACAGGGCCTCGACGTATTCCCAGTTCACGAGGTTCTCGACGAACGCCTTGAGATAGTCGGGACGGCGGTTGCGATAGTCGATGTAGTAGGAGTGCTCCCAGACGTCGACGCCGAGGATCGGGGTCGCGCCGTGCACCAGCGGATTCTCGCCGTTCGGGGTCTTGGCGATTTCGAGCTTGCCGTTCTTGACCTGGAGCCAGGCCCAGCCGGAGCCGAACTGGCCGACGCCGGCCGCCTGGAAGTCCGTCTTGAACTTCTCGAAGCCGCCGAGGTCCTCGTTGATCTTCTTCTCGAGCTTGCCGGGCAGCTTGGTGCCGCCGCCATTGGGCTTCATCCAGCTCCAGAAGTGGATGTGGTTGTAATGCTGGCCGGCGTTGTTGAACACCGCGGGGTTCTTGCCGAACGAGCCCTTGACGATCTCCTCAAGGGACTTGCCTTCCCATTCGGTCCCCTTGAGCGCGTTGTTGCCGTTGGTGACGTAGGCCTGATGATGCTTGTCGTGGTGGAATTCCAGCGTCTCCTTCGACATGAACTGGCCGAGGGCGTCATAGGCGTAAGGGAGGGGGGGCAGCGTGAATGTCATGGGTTCTTGTCCGCAACTGGTGGGGAACGTTTTAACGGTCACCCCTTATAGAAGGTTCCTGCGCCGTTAAATACCGCCAATTTGCGAAAAGGCGCGATTGCGACGGCATGGCCCATTTGCACAACTTTCAGACCCCCGAAAAATATCATTGCCTTTGAAGCGCTTATGGCAGAACGAATGCGTCACGGAGCAGAGCTGCGAAAGCCATGAGCATCGAAATCGACATTCTGAACGGCGACGCCTCGTGGCCGATCGCAAAGCCGCTGCATCAGGCGGTCTGGGGTCCGCAGATCGTCGAGAAGCTGCCCTGGGGGCACGTCACATGGGCCCATGCCGATCTGCGCGTGCTGATCGAGACGCCTGAGGACGGCCTCGTCTGCCATGTCGGCATCTATTTCCGCACCATCACCTGGAATGGACAGAAGGTGCATGTCGGCGGCATCGGCGGCGTCTGTACGCGTGAGGATCGCCGGGGCCGCGGCTATGCCACCATGGCGATCGACGCGGCGGTGCATACCATACGCGCCAACGAGGCGGTTCGCTTCGCGATACTGTTCTGCGAGCCGCACAATGCCGCGTTCTACGAGGCGCGCAGCTGGCTGTCCTTCAAGGGTGAGGTCTATTGCGAGCAGCCGGAGGGGCGGATCCGCTTCGACTACATGGCGCCCTATGTCTTCAACATCGTCCGCGCGCCGACGCTCGGCACCATTGACCTTTGCGGCCTGCCCTGGTGAGAGCTTCGCCGGGACAAACGAGCGCAGGATTTTGATTCCATCAGGCGTTGCACGATCCTGAATTGCTGCTATGGAAACGCCTCCATTCCGAGGCCCTTCCATGTCCCGTCGATTCGCCATTCTCTCCGTCCTCCTGGCTGCGCTGTCCGGCGCGACGGCCGCGCAGGCGCAAAGTGCCGACGCGAGCGGGACCTGGCTCACCCAGGCTGGCGATGCCCGCGTGAAGATCAGCAAATGCGGCGGCGGCATCTGCGGCGTCATCGTCTGGCTGCGCGAGCCCCACGACACCGCGACCGGCCAGCCGGCAACCGACAGCAAGAATCCCAACCCCGCGCTCGCCAAGCGCCCGATGATCGGCCTGCCGCTGTTCTCCGGCATGCAGCCCGCAGGGCCGAGCAAATGGTCGGGCGAGATCTACAACGCCGATGACGGCAGCACCTATGCGAGCAGCGTCTCGGTGACGGGGGCAGAGACGCTGCGCGTCGAAGGCTGCGTCGGCGCGCTCTGCGGCGGCGAGACCTGGACGCGCTCGGGACGTTAGGTCGCGGCCGCCACCATCGCCTTTAGCGCCGTCGCCGCCGAGGCGTAGCCGCCCCGCGCGCCGTCGATGAAGTGCACGTGGTCGCTGCGCAGCGCCGAGGGCGTGAAGCAGGTCATCATCGCGGCATCCTGCTGATAGAGCCCATAGCGCACGACGCCCTCGCGCGCGGCAGTCGCGAGACGATCGCTCAATGCACGCTCGAGCTCCGGCGTGCAGTCGAGGATCATGCGCAGGCCGTCGTCATATTTGCGGAAGTCGGAATTCTCGACCACCTGGCGCTTGTAGACCTTCGGCAGGAAGCCGCCGACCTTGATGTCGAAGCGCATCAGGACATAGGCGAAAAACGTATAGGCGAGCAGGCCGGCGCGGCGCTTGAACAACGACCCGCCACGGATCGCCCGCGCCTCGTAGTCCAGGCCTTGCGGTGGCCATTTCAGCGGCGGGCCCTGCGCTGGCACGGGACGGCCGGAATCCGGACTGCGCTCGACCAGATGGATGATGTCCTCGATCACCTTGCGGAAGGCCTGCGGGTCGGCGCCGCTTACCGGCATCACCAGCACCGACAGGATCAGCCCGCGCGAGGCCGGTATCACCTCGAAGCGGCAGGACAGGCCGGAGAGATCGGGCTGCGTGCCTGAGGGCGCCTCGGCGACGGCGAACTCGCCGCGCTTCATCGCAGCGTCGGCCCAGGCAAGCCCGCCGCCGGAGAACATCGCATAGGACAGATTGGCCGACGGGCCGAAGCGCGCGACGCGCACGTCGAGACCTTTCGCACGGATGGCGCTCACCGGCACCAGCGCGACGCGCATTTTGAGATCGAGGTCTTCCCGCACCCAGGTCGCCGTCGCAGCCAAAGCTTCGCGTGCCGCATCGAGATCGGCCGGCGCGACTGCAAAACTGGCGCCGTCGCCACCGAACACGAAGGGAAATTCGCGGCCCTCCAGCGCATTCGTCACCGCCGCGATCACGGCGGCGCCGGCCATGTTGACCGCCTTGTAGCGCTGCGCCGCGATCGCCTTGGTGGAATCGACGATGTCGGCGACGCCGATACTCCAGTCCTCCGGCAGCGGCGAATAGAGCTTTGGCTCCATCAGGCTGGTGAAGCCGCGGAAGACAGGGATGCTGCCGTAAAAGGATTCGCCTGAGATCATCGGGTGATGCCGGATGGTTGGGAAGCACGTCCGAACGAGATACGTGGCAGGATCGATCGGGGTTCGCCGGGGCGTCCCTTCGAGGCCCCGATCATTGGCCGAAATGGCGCCGGACAACAAGGTCGCTCCGCGCCGCAATGCCGCACGTAGTCATTGATCGGCATCAAACAACATCGCGCAAATTGCTCCTAGGCTTGCTCTGACATCGTTGCACAGGATGATCGACGTGTCTGACTTCAGCAAGGACCAGACGTCTTCGCCGCGCCGCTGTACGGGGCTCGACCCGATCAGCGCGGTGAAAATGCCAGCAGGGCTCACCGCGACCGTCGATGCCTGGGCTGAAGCTCACCAAATTTCTCGCTCAGATGCGATATGCAGGTTGGTGGAACTGGGACTGAAGATTGCGCCCGCGACTTCGACAGCATCGGCGCGCACCGCCGCATCGGACGCCGCCAGGATCGAAGAGCTGGCGGTCCACCAGATCGATAGGCTGCTAGATCCGGAGTTGTCGGCGGAGGAACGCGCGCGCCGCATTCGCCGCCTGACCGAAGGGCCGCCGGAATTCTTGCACCAGCGGATTGATCTGCCGAAGCATCAGACGTGAGCGCCGACCTGCGCTAGTGCAGCTTCTCGCTCTCACGCTTGCGCAAAGCTTCGAGAGCGGCATCATGACAGCCGATCAGCCGCACGAATTGCTGCGGATACATTTCGTGGCCGTGACTGCCGGAGTTTTGATGCGACATCGGCGGACAGCGGGCATCGTCCAGTTTCGCGGGCGATGGCTCCACGGGCGATTGGCCGGGACCCGCAACGGTGATGTTTGGCGTGGCCATATTTTGACAGGCCATATTTTGAGAAGCCATGGACTGCTCCCTGTCGTTTAGGGCAGTTCGATTGACGTAACCCAATCGAGCACGAGGCATCTTACGACCAAATCCGGCGTGATGTCATTGTGCCGGATCAACCCGATTATGACGGCAGAGTTCCGTCTTAGGCCGTATTCCCGGCGTCGATCGTGAACACAGTGCCGGTGACGTTACGGCCGCCCTCGCCGAGCAGATATTCCACCATGCGCGCGACGTCATCGGTCTCGGGCAGGCGGCGCAGCGCGCTACGGCTTGCGATGCGCTTGCGGCCGTCGTCGGAGAGATTATGCGTGAGCTCGGTGTCGATGAAGCCGGGCGCGATCGCGTTCACGGTGATGCCGAGCTTGCCGACCTCGCGCGCGAGCGAGCGGGTGAAGCCGGTGGCGGCGGCCTTGGTCGCGCCATAGACCGAGAGGCCGTTATAGCCTGTCGTCGCGATGATCGATGAGATGTTGATGATGCGGCCGGCGCCATCCGCCATCATCTGGCGCGCGACATATTTGGTGAGGATGATCGGCGACAGCACGTTGAGCTGCACCAGCGCCTCGATCTCGGAATTGTGCATGGTCGCGAGCAGGCCTTCGGTGCCGAGGCCGGCATTGTTGACGAGGCCGTAGGTCGGGCCGAATTCATCGCGCACGAGCTTTGCGAAGGCGGGGATCGCGTCGATCACGGCGAGATCGCAAGCGCGGAAATGCAGACGGCCCTCGGAGACGGCGATCGCGGCCTTGAGCTCGTCGCTCTCGCGCCGCGCGGCCGCGATCACGTTGTAGCCGGCGCTGACCAGCCGCTTGCCGATCGCAAGGCCAATGCCGCGGCTGCCGCCGGTGACGAGGACATTATGCATCGGTACGCGCCAGTTTTCCGGCCGGGGTGACATCGAGCGCCTCGACGAAGCGGATCACCGCCGGCACCTTGTGGGACGCCAGCTGCGCGCGGCACTGATCCAGGATCTGGTCGCGAATTTCCTTCGCGCGTGCCTGATCGGTGCCGTCGGCGAGGATCACGTCGGCGACGACGATGCCGCCGGTGATCGGGCTCTTCCGCGATTTCGCCCGCGACATCCGCACGTCGGGATGACGGTTGATCGCAGCCTCGATCTCTTCCGGGTGGACTTTCAGCCCGCCGATATTGATGATGCCGCCGCGGCGGCCGACGAAATAATAGCGGTCGCCGCGCAGTTCGACGATATCGCCACTGTCGACGAACCCGTCGCCGTCGGTGAGTGCGGCCGCGTCGCGGCCGATATAGGCGTGTGCCGTGCGCGTCGAACGGATGCGCAGCGAGCCATCGACGACCTTCATCTCGACGCCGTTACGGTTGCCGACATAGTTCGCCGGAAAACCTTCGAGCCCGTCATTGACGGCGAAGCCGACGCCGGCCTCGGTCGAGGCGTAGGCATGGCCGACGGAGGAATTGGGGAATGCCGCCTTCAGGCCGTCGAGCACCGCCTGGTCGGCGATCTCGCCGGAGAGGCGGACGTAGCCCGGCGCGAACTGCGCGGCGGAGCCACTCATCAGAAGCTTGCGCCAGTGCGAGGGCGTGCCGGAGATGTGGGAGACCCCGCGCGCGTTCAGCCGGGCGACGTGACCGGCGAGCGCCTCGTGCGGGTCCGACAGCACCATCGAGCCGCCAGAGAGAATGGCGCGAAGGAATATCTGCAGGCCGCCATAGCGGCGGATGTCGTAGAAAGTGGCCCAGACCGGCGCGGGTCCCTTGGCGGGGCCTTCGGCAACGATGGCGCCGGTGAGTGCTTCCAGCGTATGGCCGGCGATTTTCGGTACGCCCGATGTGCCCGAAGTGAGCATCAGCCATTCGGTCGCGCGCTCGGTCTGCGCAGGCGCCGTGGCTTGAAGCGGCAATTGTGCGGTAACGACCAGCGACACACCGGTCACGGCCCAGCGATCAGGCTCGTCGGTGACGACGGCATCGATCCCGGCATCGGCGATCAGCGCGTCGAGATGCGCAGGATTAAGATCCGGCGGACACAGCAACATGCGACGGGCGATACCGTCGAGCTCGATCATGACGAGGCCCGACCGGAGCTGGTCCGACAGTTTCAGCAAGACCGCGCGGCCGGACAGCTCGCGCAGGCGGCCGCCGAGGACGGTCTGCGACAGGATATCGGTCAGCGACACCACATGGTGCGCATCCGACAGGGTGCGGCCGGTCAGCTCCGCGCCAAGGTGGTCACGGAGCGCAAAGATCTCACGCGGGGACATTTTCGTAGGCCCGCACGAAATCACCCACGGTGGCGGGGAACGCTGCGTCCTCGGAAATGGTGAACGGATCGACGCCGGTATCGTCCTCGAGACGCGCGACCAGGATCGCGAAAGCGAGCGAGTCAAAGCCCGTCTCGTGAAGGGACAGATCGTCCGAGAGCGCAGGAAGCGTGACGTGCTGCTCTTTGGCAATCTGCTGGATCGCTTCAATGACTTTGGATCGTACCGACATTGCTCGCTCGCCTCATACTTAGTTAATCGATCGTGTTTCTTGCGGCGGCTCTTGATGACCGCCTCCCTTGCCCGTCTGTTTACCGGACAGAGGTAAATGGCCTCTTGGACAATTCAGATAAAATTGGACCTATCTCCGGATTTTGGCTCCCCTACAGCCGGATCGTGCCGCCCAGGATCTGCTCATACGTCTTCCCATTCAGCGCAACATAAGCACCGGATTTCGGCTCGAGCATGAACAGCGGATCGCTAATCGCGGCCGGGGCAAAACCTTCTCGCGCGAGCTCGCCCTTCTTCTGCTTGAACGTCTCGGTCGCATCGAGCTCGCGCGAGATGCGGATGAAGACGGGGCGGGCATAGGCCGGCAGCCGCTGCGCCAGATGCGCAGGCAGCGCGGTGATATCAAAGCCCTCGTTGACGACGATCGCGCTCATGCCGGCGCGGCCATCAGTGCCTGGAATGCTGACGCCATAAGTGGTGGCATCGACCACGCCAGTGAAATCGCGCACGGCGTCGTTGACTTCCGAGGTCGCGACGTTCTCGCCCTTCCAACGATAAGTATCGCCGATGCGATCGACGAAGTGGAAGAAGCCCTTGTCATCGAGCCGCATCAGATCGCCGGTGCGAAACCAGGCATCACCCTTGGCGAAGACATCGCGCAAAATCTTCTTCTCGGTCTCGCCGGCATCGGTGTAGCCCTCGAAGCGGCCACCGCCCTGGTCGGCCGTGCCGATGCGGCCGATAGCTTCGCCGGCTTCCCCGCGCGTGCAGGCGACGCAGAGACCTTCGTCATTGCGCAGCGGCGCGCCGCTATCGGGATCGAGCCTGACGAGGCTTGCGGGAAAACGGTGAGCGAGCAGCGGCGGGATGCGGCCGATGGCGCCCGGCTGTCCCTCGACGTTGAACAGCGAGAAATTGCCTTCGGTCGCGGCGTAGAATTCGAGGATGCGGGGAATGGCAAAGCGCCCCTGGAAATCATCCCAGATGTCGCCGCGCAGGCCGTTGCCGCAGGCAAGCCGCAGCCGGTGACGGTTCTCGTATTCGGACGGCGGCGCCTTGAGCAGGTAGCGGCAGAGCTCGCCGATATACTGGAACAGCGTGCAGTCGTGACGCACGACGTCGGGCCAGAAACTCGAGGCCGAGAACTTTTCCGCGATCACCACCGAGCCACCGGCGGCGAGCATGCTGCACGGCGCAACAATGCCGCCGACCGAGTGGAACAGCGGCAGGCAATCATAGAGTCGATCCTGCGGCGTCGCGCCGGTGAGGCCGGCGAACCAGAAACCCCAATTGAGGATGCGGCGATGGCTGATGCTGGCGGCCTTCGGCAGGCCGGTGGTGCCGGACGTGTAGATCAGCAGCGCACGGTCATCGATGGTGACGTCGCCGTGCTCCTCCGGAGACAGCGCCCCGTCTTCGAGCGCGGCAAGCGCAACATCGATCGCGCGCTCGCTGCGGGCATCACCATGCGTCCATATCTTGGCGTCGGTCGCCAGATACGGCGTTGCGCTCTCCAGCGTCTCCGAGAGGTCATGCGCGACGATGATGTGCGAGGGCTTTGCGACATCGACGCAATGCGCGAGAGACCGCCCGACAAGCTTGGTATTGATCAGCGCCACCACGCCGCCGACGCGGCTGATGCCGAGCCAGGCCGCGACATAGTCGATGCTGTTCGGCATGATCAGGCCGACAGTGTCGCCCTTGGCGACGCCGACCGAGAGCGCCCAGCGCGCATAGCGGTTGATGCGCCTCGACAGACCGTCATAGTCGAGGCTTGCGTTGTCCGTGACCAGCGCGACGCGGTCGGGCTGACGACGTGCCCAATCGTCGACGGCGTCGGCGAACAGGCGGCCCGGCAGCGTGTCGATCCGCGCAGTCAGCTCGATCGCCTTCAGCCAGATCTTTGAGGCCGAGGGTGCGCGCGCTCGGGGTTGCTCGATGACGCCGGTGGTCATGCCGTTCATTCTTTTGGGCGGGTATCTGCTTGTTTCCGGCAGCTTAGCTCGCGCGCCCTGCCCAGGTGTTAAGAGACAAGGTAAAACTCGGTTAGCTCTCGATTAACTGCGATCATCCTTTACCAAGCCGACGGGAACGTCGTGCGGGCTGGCGCGATTCTTGCGATAGCAAATCCAGTCATTCGGGCGTGCTGTGCGCGTCCCCTCGCCCGCGAGAGATGAACTGGAGGCCACGATGATCACCAAGCGACATTTCCTTCAGACCGCCGCCGGTACCGCGGCCACACTCATCGCTCCGCGCGCCTTCGCGATCGGCAACCCGTCTTATCCGTCGCGCAGCGTGAAATGGGTGGTGCCCTATGCACCGGGCGGCGCCACCGACGTGCTGTCACGCTTGATCTGCCAGCGGCTGTCCGACCGGCTCGGCCAGACCTTCGTGGTCGAGAACAAGCCCGGCGCCGGCAGCAATATCGGCACGCAGGCGGTGATCACGTCCGCGCCGGATGGCTACACGCTGCTGCTGACCTCGACGGCGAACGCGATCAACGCCTCGTTCGATCCGGCGCTGCCCTATGACTTCGCCAAGGGCATCGCACCCGTCGCCGGCGTCGCGCGGATTCCGCTGGTGCTGGTCGTCAACAACGATTTGCCGGTGAAGAGCGTCGCCGACTTCACCGCCTACGCCAAGGCCAATCCCGGCAAGATGTCGATCGCCTCGTCCGGCATCGGCACGTCGCTGCATCTCTCCGGCGAGCTGTTCAAGTCGATGGCCGGCGTCCAGTTCACCCACGTGCCCTATCGCGGCTCCGCACCGGGCCTGACCGATGTGATGAGCGGCCAGATCCAGGGCATGTTCGACAACGTCACCTCGTCCTTCGAGCTGGTGCGCGCCGGCAAGCTGCGCGCGCTCGGAGTCACCACGCGTGAACGCTCGGAGATCTTGCCTGACGTGCCACCGATCGCTGACACGCTTCCCGGCTACGAGACATCCTCGTTCTACGGCGTCGGTGCTCCCTACGACACACCGCGCGAGATCGTCGACCTGCTCAATCGCGAGGTCGACACGGCTTTGTCCGACGCCGAGATCAAGGCCCGCATCGCCGAGCTCGGCGCGATCCCGCTGCACGGCAATGCCGGCGAGTTCGGCGGCATGCTGACCGCCGAGACCGAGCGCTGGCGCAAGGTCGTAGAGCTGTCGGGGATCAAGAAGGAATAACCTCTCCCGCGGGCGCAAGCCACGCGCGCCGGCGGAAGTATCGCGCGGCGGATCATAAGGAGCTAGTGGACGTTCTGCCTTCGCAGATGAAGCGGCGGTGCAACGTTCGCGCGATAATACGGATTGGGGTCGCAGGTCGCCGGCCGACCGGACGCCGTCGCACGGCACTGCGGCAGCGACGTGAAGGAGCAATCATACCAGCCCCCACCACCGCCGTCGCTCGACCCGGTATAGACGTGCATGCAGACGGGAAAACTGGGGTCGAAAGTCTGGGCTTGCGACGGCGTAGCCGCAAGCAATGTCCCGACCGTCGAGACGAGGCCGAGCCATCGGCGCGTCGGGACGGCCGCTGAAAACCGCATCACAGACCGTCAGTACACCTGCTTGTGACGCTTGCGTGGCGAGGCTGGCGGCTTATCGAAAGCGTAATAGGGATTGACGTCGCAACTGGCCGCGCGGCCCGATGCCGTGGCGCGGCACTGCTCCAGCGACGTGAAGCTGCAGTCGAAATAGCTGCCACCGCCACCGCCAAACCCGCCGCCGCCGCCCGTGTAGACGTGCATGCACACCGGGTAGTTCGGATCATAGGTCTGGGCGCTGGCATCTGCCGCCACGAACAGCGCGGCAATGGCGGTGAGGGTCAGGAGAGGCAGGCGCATCGGACATTTCCTCGAATTGGCGGCATCGGCGGATCTGATGCCGACGGCCTCCTATGGCACAACGCCACGCCGGAGGCGACTGTTCCTAGGGACAATGACGGCAAGGTGAGCGCGCCGTGGCGCTAGCCGCCCAGCCCCTGCAACACCATCCGGTTCAGCCTCGCGGCAAACGCGGCCGGATCCTCCGGCAGCTCGCCATCCAGAATCTGCGCCTGTTCGAGCAGGAGAAGGCTGAGATCGTCGACCGTCTTCGAGCCGGCCTGCGCCCTGGTGATCGCCGTGACCATGGGGTGGCGCAGGTTGATCTCGAGGATCGGCTTGGTGCGCATGCCGCGGTTCTGCTGTGCCAGGATGCGCTCGAGCTCGCGGCTCGGACCCTGGCTGTCGGCGACGAGGCAGGAGGCGGAGCTGGTGAGGCGGGTCGAGGCCTTGACGTCGCTGACGCGCTCGCCGAGCGCCGCCTTGATCACCGCGATGGTGGCGGCCTCGTCCGCCTCGGGCTTGTCCTTCTTCGCCTCGTCCTTCTCGTCGACGCGCGGGATCAGCTCGAGATTGAGGTCGCCCTGGCTCAGAGACTTCAGCGGCTTGCCCTCGAACTCTGTCGGCATCGAGGTCCAAAAGGCATCGACCGGATCGGACAGCAGCAGCACCTCGATGCCGCGCGCGGTGGCCGCCTCGAGCCGCGGATTGGATTTCAGCCGCTCGATGCTGTCGCCGACAAGATAATAGATCTCGGTCTGGTTCGGCTTGAAATCGGCAATCACCTCTTTCAGCGAGCGCTTCTCGCCCGTGGTGGTAGTGAAGCGCGACAGCGCGAGCAGCTTCTCGCGGCGCTCGAAATCCTCGTAGATGCCCTCTTTCAGCACCGCGCCGAAGGCGTCCCAGATCTTTGCGAAATTCTCCGCATCCTTCTCGGCGAGGCCTTCGAGCTCGTTGACGACGCGGGTCGCCACGGCTTTGCGGATCTGCGCCAGCTGCGGGTTGTTCTGGAGCATCTCGCGCGAGATGTTGAGCGGGAGATCCTCGCTGTCGACGACGCCGCGGATGAAGCGGAGATAGCCCGGCAAGAGATCC
Organism: Bradyrhizobium ganzhouense; assembly: GCF_049949285.1. Taxonomy (NCBI): domain Bacteria; kingdom Pseudomonadati; phylum Pseudomonadota; class Alphaproteobacteria; order Hyphomicrobiales; family Nitrobacteraceae; genus Bradyrhizobium; species Bradyrhizobium ganzhouense. Next base: position 1,197,418 of record NZ_CP181318.1, on the reverse strand, counting down.
GCATCGTCGGTGATGAAGACGCGGCGGACATAAAGCTTGACCCGGCCCTTGCGGTTCGGCTCGAACAGGTCGAACGGCTTGGTCGACGGTGCGAACAGCAGCACGGCGTAGGAGTAGCGGCCCTCGGCGCGATAATGCAACGTCATCGCGGGATCGTCGAAGGCGGACGCGATCTGCTGATAGGCCTTCTTGTAGTCTTCCGCGGAGAGCTCGGATTTCGAGCGCTGCCACAGCGCGCTCGCCGAATTGATCTGACGCGGCTCACCTTCTTCCGGGACGAGCTCGATCGGGAAGAGGATGTTGTCGGAATAGGCGCTGATGATGCGCTCGATCTCGTAGGTCTCGAGATATTTCTTCGCATCGTCCTTCAGGTGCAGGACGATCTCGGTGCCGCGCGCCACACGGGCCGCCTCTTCGTCGCCTGCGCGTGCGATCTCGAAGCCAGAGCCGCCCGATGACGTCCAGGTCCAGACATCGCTCTCGCCGGCACGGCGGCTGACGACGACGATCTTCTCGGCGACCATGAAGGCGGAATAGAAGCCGACGCCGAACTGGCCGATCAGGCCGAGGCCGTCCTTGGCCTCCCTCAGCTTCGACACGAAGGCCTTGGTGCCGGAGCGGGCGATGGTGCCGAGATGATCGATCAGCTCCTGCCGCTCCATGCCGATGCCGTTGTCGGCAATCGTCAGCGTCCCCGCCGTCTTGTTCGGGATGATCCGGATCTTGAGCGCGTCGTCCTCGCCCAGCAGGGCCGGATTAGCGATCGCCTCATAGCGCAACTTGTCGCAGGCATCCGAGGCGTTGGAGACCAGCTCGCGCAGGAAGATGTCGGTCTCCGAATAGACGGAGTGCACCATCAGGTGCAGCAGCTCGGAAACCTCGGCCTGGAAAGGCTGCGTATGCGTGGCCGTATCGGACGTCGTCATGCGTTTACCCGGTCAATCGGAAATGGAGAAACCCGGGATATAACGCGATGGGATAGCGGATCAAGTGCACGCGCAAAACCGCCCTTCGGCGGGAGGGCGGTTTTGCATGCGTTACGAGGCCGATCAGGTCACGCAACGGCCGGGCTGCAGCAGCTTGGCGACCTCGGTCAGGGAGCTGACCATCGGCTCGCAGGCGACTGTCGGCTTGCGGCCCGGCTTCAGCAGCGTGGGCGCGGGCTTGGCGTTGCCCGTCTCGATGACTGCGGGGACCCGGAGCAGCACGGACGTGTCGGCCAGATCGTTCAGCCGCATCGAGACGGTGCGGGTGGGAACCGCCGCCGGCTTCAGCTCAGTGAGCCGGTCGGACTTGCTGGCGCGATTGACGTTATGAGTTGCGACATTGCGCCCTGAGGTTTGGCCCGGCTGGTCGGCGAGCGCCTGCCAGCGGTCGGCCAGATCTTGGCCCGAGGCCAGTTGCACGGCGCCAACCTGAACGGCGCCAAGCGTCGCGGCGAGTGCGACGGCACCAAAAAATACCTTCTGAATCTGTGGCATGGCTGTCGGTCCCTCGCCCCATGGCGATCGCGGGAACAACGCAAGGGGAGGAGCAGAGTTTCCCAGACGTTAAGATCACTTAACCGTGTGCGGAAACGGCGGGGTGCCGGCGAAAAATTTTGCAGACCGCCTGGAACGACTCCCGCGCCCGGGAGTCGTCTCAACAGCCGGCTATTCCCCCCTGCCCCATAAGCCGGCGACGTAGGGCGCGACTGTGGTGATGCCAGTCGCGCCTTACTTTTGTCTGGGGCTCACTTTTGCTCGCAGACTATTTGGCCTTCCCTGCAAGCCAGTCCCGCCCCTCGCCATAGAGCTTCTCGACCTCGGGGCCGATCAGGCCAGGCATGTCGCGCTTGACCTTGTAGCCGATCAGCTCCTGCATGTAGGCGAGATGGCGATAGCCCTCGGGCAGCGCGGCCAGCGCCTGCTGGTCGAGGCGGAGCGTCGCGGCAGGATCGACCGGATCGATCCGGTCCTTCTCGTAGATCGGCTGGCGGCGGACGATGCCCCATTTGCCCTGCCGCTTCTCCAGGAAATCGTAGAACCGCCCAGTGCAGACGACGTCGCAGAGCACGTCATGCACCTGGGCCCGCTGCGAAATCGTCATCTTGGTTTGCGCGATGGCCCGCTCGCCCGCAAGATCGATGCTGGTGCCGCCGAGGAAATGCAGGATGCGCACGCCCTTGGCAAAGCCCTCCTGGCTGACGCGCATGAAATCCCGCGCCGGCCCCTGAAACCAGGTCGCGGACATCCAGCCCTCTTCGTGCCAGACGGTGGCAAAGCGCTCCCAGTCACCGGCGTCGCGCCACACCGCCCAGTTCTCGACGAGGTCGCGGATGGCGAGGCGGTCGAGGAGTTGCTGGTCCATGGTCACGTCTCCGGTTCGGGGCGATGCGCGAGGTATGAGCGGCGAACGCGATGGCCGTCAAGCGCGGCCGGAGCGCAAAAAAATCCGGCGTGCCTTGGAGCACGCCGGATCAGATCGTCATCGCCAGATGGCTTGCCCCGGCGCCTCTTACGCCGCCGGCGCCTTCGGCGTGCGGTTGCGCGAGTTGCGCTGGAAGAACAGCGCCTGGCTCGCCACCGCCGACACCATCGCGGGCTGGAACGGCTTTGAGATCAGGAACGCCGGCTCCGGACGCTCGCCGGTGAGGAAACGCTCCGGATAGGCGGTGATGAACACCACCGGCACCTCGAAGGTGCGGAGCAGTTCGTTGACGGCATCCAGGCCCGACGAGCCATCGGCGAGCTGGATGTCGGCGAGGATGAGGCCCGGCCGCCTGTTCTTGGCCAGCGCCACCGCATCGGCATGGGTGCGCGCGACGCCGACGACGTTGTGGCCGAGATTCTTCACCAGGCTCTCGAGGTCCATGGCGATGAAGGTCTCGTCCTCGATGATCAGGACGTCGGTCGCGATCTCGGCCGCCATCTCGCGGCCGGCGGCATCAGCCAGCCGGCGCGTCTCGGCGACATCGGTCGCGAGAACATAGGCGACTTCCTCTTCCGAAAATCCTTCGAGCGAGAGCAGCAGGAACGCCTGCCGCGGCAGCGGCGTGATGTTGGACAGCCGCCGCTCCGGCGGCATCGGCAGCGTCGCCACCTCGGAATCGTCATTGACCGAGACCGAATTCCAGATCTGGGTGAACAGCCGGAACAGGCCGGCGCGCGGCCCGTGGCTCTCGTCGAGCACCGACGGATCCCCCAGCATGGCTTCCAACATGGCTGCGACATAGGCGTCACCGGAGGCCTGGCTGCCCGTCAGGGCGCGCGCATACCGGCGCAACAACGGCAAGTGCTCAGCAACAAGCTGCGAACGGGACATCCCGACTCCATTCATTTCGGGCCAACCGCAAAAATAAGGAACCGCGAGGGGAGGCCCGGGTTCCCCTACTGGGGCTGATTACGCTTCAGGACAAGAAAAGTTCCCCTGACCTGGGAACTTTTTGTCGAACCTGGAATTGAACTCATCCAGGGAACGGCTCCCGGTTGAGAAAACTTCTCTATTTTGCAGTCACTTAACTCGGGGAAACGTGGAACAGGTCATGAAAGATCTCAAGTCTCAAGCCAGCAAAAGCACGACCCCCGGCAAGGGAGGCCTCACTCCGGAGATCCAATCCCGGATCGGGCATCAACTGCGCGCCATGTACGACGACGTCGTGCGGCAGGGGGTTCCGGACCGGTTCGCGGAGCTCATCAAAAAGCTTGATGCGCCGGGAAGTGGATCCCAGAACGAGAATGGGGCTGGGGGCTCCAACGACAACAATGGGAGGGATTAATGCCTCTCACGAACTCCCTGCGTGACGACATCCTTGCGGCCGTGCCGAGCCTTCGCGCGTTCGCGATCTCGCTCAGCGGCAATGCCGACCGCGCCGATGATTTGGTGCAAGAAACGCTGTTGCGCGCACTCGCCAACATCGACTCGTTCCAGCCCGGCTCCAACCTGCCGGCATGGCTGTTCACGATCCTGCGCAACCTGTTCCGCTCCGACTATCGCAAGCGGCGCCGGGAGGTGGAGGATGCCGAGGGCAATTATGCCAAGACGCTGAAGACGCAGCCCTCGCAGAACGCCCACCTCGAGTTCGAAGAGTTCCGCGCCGCGCTCGAGAAGCTTCCGCAGGACCAGCGTGAAGCCTTGATCCTGGTCGGCGCCTCCGGCTTCTCCTATGAGGATGCGGCCTCGATCTGCGGCTGTGCGGTCGGCACCATCAAGAGCCGCGTCAACCGCGCACGCTCGAAGCTCGCCGCGCTGCTTTATGTCGATGGCGCCGAGGACTTCGGGCCCGACGAGACCGTGCGCGCCGTGATCGGCGGCAGCAGCGGATAGCGCGTCAATCGACCAAAGGCGACAGCTGTGAAGGCGGCCGTTCGCGCGGCCGTTTTCGCATGCGTCTGATCACTCCTCAGCGAACGTCACCGTATCGGCGAGGCTCGCGCGCGAGGTGCGGTAGCTGTTGACCTTGTGGGCGTCGTCGGCATAGCCGAACGAGATGCCGCAGACGACACGGCGATCGTCCGGCAGATTGAAGTGGCGGCGGATCAGGCCGGAATGGCGCGCAAGTGCTGCCTGCGGAATCGTGCCGAGCCCGAGTGCTTGCGCTGCGAGCATGAAGTTCGACACGTAGGCCCCACAATCGATCGCGCCGTAGATGCCGAGCGGCTCGTTGGTGTGAATGATCGCGACATGCGGCGCGCCGAAGAAATTATAATTCTCCAGCGCCTGCTTTGCGTAGGCCATCTTGTCGCCGCGGGCGATGCCGAGCGTGTTGTAGAGCTGAAAGCCGCTCTCGCGGCGGCGTTCGAGATAGACGCCGACATATTCGCGCGGCGGCGTGAAATCATAGTCGTCGCCGAGGCCGCCTGAGGCCTCCTTGTAGATCAACTGGCGGAAGCGCTCCTTGGCCTCGCCGCTGGCGATGATGACCTGCCAGGGCTGGCTGTTGCACCAGGACGCGGTGCGCTGCGCGGTGGTCAGCACATGCTCGATGGTGGCGCGATCGACGTCCTTGGGAAGAAAGGCGCGGACGGAGTAGCGCTCGTTGAGGAGCTCTTCGAGCACGCCGATGCGGTCGGCTTGATTTACTTTTGCGTCCATGAATCAGCTCGCGCTCTTGCTTCGTAGGGTGAGTTAGCCGAAGGCGTAACCCACCACTTCTGTCTCTGCGGAAACCAAAGAGGTGGGTTACGCCTAGCGGTTTGCGCTTCGCGCAATCCGCGGGGCTAACCCACCCTACGATTCCACAATCCAAAATCACCGTCCCTTGGTCGGGATCTTGTTATACGGCACATCCTTGTCGACGCGAATGTCGCCCGGCAGCCCCAGCACCCGCTCGGCGATGATGTTGCGCAAGATCTCGTCGGTGCCGCCGGCAATGCGCATCGAGGGCGAGGACAGCAGCATCTGCTGGAACTGGCCGTGCACCGTCTCCTCGTCCGCCCCCGTGAGAACGCCGGCCGCGCCCTGGAGGTCCATCGCGTAAGTCGCGATATCCTGCAGCATCATGCCCGACACCAGCTTGCCGATGGAGTTTTCAGGACCGGGCCGCTCGCCCTTCGACAACGCCGAGATCGCGCGATAGCTGGTATATTTCAGCCCGCTCGACTTCACCGCCCAGCTCGCAAGTTTTGAGCGCACGGCGGGATCGTCGATGGCAAGCCCATCCTCCAGCATCAGATTGGAGCAGAACTCGAACAGTTCGGGGACGCCGGTCGCGAGCCGCGAGCCGATCGACATGCGCTCGTTCATCAGCGTGGTCAGCGACACGCTCCAGCCCTCTCCGACGGCGCCGAGCCGCTGGCTGTCGGGAATCACGACGTCGGTGAAATAGACCTCGTTGAACTCCTGCATGCCGTTGGCCTGCTTGATCGGGCGCACCTCGACGCCAGGGCTCTTCATGTCCAGGAAGAACATGGTGAGGCCCTTGTGCTTGGGCACGTTGGGATCGGTGCGCGCGATCAACAGGCCGTAGTCGGAATAATGCGCGCCCGAGGTCCAGATCTTCTGGCCGTTGACGACCCAATTGTCGCCCTTCTTCTCCGCGCGCGTGCGCAGGCCAGCAACGTCGGAGCCAGCCGACGGCTCGGAGAACAGCTGGCACCAGATCTCCTCGCCCGAAGCGAGCTTCGGCAAGTACCGGCGCTTGGCATCCTCGCTGCCCCAGGCCATCACGGTCGGGCCGCACATGCCCTCGCCGATCTGGAACGGCTGCGTCAGCTTGCCGTAGACGCCCTCTTCCTGCTGCCAGATCACACGCTCGATCGGCGTGGCGCCACGGCCGCCATATTCCTTCGGCCAGTGCAGGCAGGCCCAGCCGCCCTCGGCCTTCTTCTGCTGCCAGGCCTTGCCGACCTCGACCATGTCGTGCTTGGCAAGCCTGATGCGGCCGAGCGAGGATTTTGACAGCTCCTGCTCGAACTCCTTCGGCGCGTTGGCGGCGACCCATTTGCGCGCGGTCTCGCGGAATGCGGCTTCCTGCGGGGTATCGTCGAAATTCATGGCGGACCTCTACCCTCTTCCCTTGGTCGGGATCTTGTTGAACGGCACGTCCTTGTCGACACGGATATCGCCGGGCAGGCCCAAGACCCGCTCGGCGATGATGTTGCGCATGATCTCGTCGGTGCCGCCTTCCACGCGCGTGCCCGGCGCACGCAGCAGCATCGCCTGGAAACGGCCGGCGACTTCGGCATCCTCCGGACCGCTCACCACGCCGCTCGCGCCTTGCAGATCCAGCGCGTAGGTTGCGACGTCCTGGATCATCGAGCCCGCCACCAGCTTGCCGATGGAGTTTTCCGGACCCGGCCGCTCCCCCTTCGACAACGCCGAGATCGCGCGCATGCTGGTGTAGCGCAGGCCACTCGCCTTCACTGCCCAGTTCGCGAGCTTCGAACGCACCGCGCGATCCTCGATCGCAGGGCCGTCATCGAGCATCAGGCTCGAGCAATACTCGAACAGCTCCGGAAAGCCGGTCGACACGCCAGCGCCGATCGACATGCGCTCGTTCATCAGCGTGGTCAGCGAGACGTTCCAGCCGTCGCCGACCTCGCCGAGGCGCTGGTGATCGGGGATGCGCACATTGGTAAAATAGACCTCGTTGAAGTCGGAGGCGCCGCTCGCCTGCTTGATCGGCCGCACCTCGACGCCCGGGCTCTTCATGTCCAGGAAGAACATGGTGAGGCCCTTGTGCTTGGGCACCGTCGGATCGGTGCGGGTGAGCAGGATGCCGTAATCGGAATAATGCGCGCCCGACGTCCAGATCTTCTGGCCGTTGATGACCCAGTCGTCACCATCCTTCTCCGCGCGCGTGCGGAGCCCTGCGACGTCCGAGCCGCCGGCCGGTTCGGAGAACAGCTGGCACCAGACCTTCTCGCCGGAAGCGAGTGGCGGCAGATAGCTGCGCTTATGCTCCTCGCGCGCGAACGCCATCATGGTCGGCCCGCACATGCCGTGGCCGATGATGAACATGTGAGAGAGCTTGCCGAACGCGCCCTCTTCCTGCTGCCAGATCACGCGCTCGATCGGCGACGAGCCGCGGCCGCCATATTCCTTCGGCCAATGCAGGCACGCCCAGCCGGCATCGGCCTTCTTCTTCTGCCAGGTCTTTGCGACCTCGAGGATGTCAGCGTTCTTGAGCTGGGTGCGGCCGAGCGAGGATTTGCGCAGCTCCTCCTCGTATTGCCTGGGCGCGTTGGCGCCGATCCAGGCGCGGGCCACGCTGCGGAATTCGGCTTCCTGCGGGGTGTCGTCGAAGTTCATGGTCTCATCTCTCGGTTCTTTCCCCGGACGCTGCGCAGCACGAAGTGGTGCGCTGCAGATCCGGGGCCCATTGCGGCCCCTGGGTCCCGGCTCTGCGAAGCGGCACCATAGCGCGTCTCAGACGCGCGTAAACGCGCTGGTGGCGCCGCATCGCGTCCGGGACACGTGCGGCGACTCACGCAGCGTTCTTCTTGCGCATGCGGTCGATCAGCTGATCTTCCCAATAGGTGAGGCTGCCGAGGCCAAGCGCCATCGCATTGGCGCGGCGGTAGTACATGTGGCAGTCGAACTCCCAGGTGAAACCCATGCCGCCATGAACCTGGATATTGTTCTTGGCGCAGTGCTGAAACGCTTGGGTTGCGCTGATGCGCGCGGCGGCGGCGGCTTCCGGCAATTCCGACGCATTCGTCGACAGTGCCCAGGCGCCATAGTAGCTGTTGGAGCGCGCCAGCGTCGCGGAGACATACATGTCGGCCAGCATGTGCTTCACGGCCTGGAACGAGCCGATCTGGCGGCCGAAAGCGATCCGGTCGAGTGCGTAGTCGCGGCCCATCTCCAGCGCGCGGTCGGAACCACCGACCTGCTCGAAGGCACAGAGCACCGCGGCGCGGTCGAGCACCTGAGTCAAAATGCTCCAGCCTTCGCCGGCGGCACCGAGCGGCTCCGCCTTGCAATCCCTGAAAGCGATCTCGGCCTGCCCACGGGTCGGATCGAGATTGGTCAGGCTCTTCACCTCGACACCATCGGCCTTGAGGTCGACCAGGAACAGCGAGATGTCGCTTTCGCGCCCGCTCGTGCCCGTCCGCGCAGCAACCACCGCGAAGTCGGCGATGGCACCATCGGCCACCGGCTTCTTGACGCCGTTGAGCACGCCATTCGCAGCGGTCAGCTTGACGTTCTTCGGCGCCGGATTGCCCTTGCCCTCGAACAGCGCAAGCGTGCCGATCGCGTCGCCCGAGGCGATCGCGGGGAGCCATTTCTTCTTTTGCGCGTCACTGCCTGCAATCAGCAGCGCTTCGGCGGCAAGGTACACCGTCGAAGAGAACGGCACCGGCGCGTTGGCTCGGCCCATCTCCTCCGCAATCACGCAAAGCTCGAGATGACCCGCGCCCGCACCGCCGAACTCTTCGGGGATCGCGACACCGAGAAAGCCCATCTCGGCGAGGCCCTTCCAGAGCTCCTTGTCATAGGGCGCCTTGCCGTCGAGCACGACGCGCACCGCCTTGGGCGAGCATTTTTCTGCGAGGAATTTGCGCGCCTGGTCGCGGAGCTGCTTCTGGTCGTCAGAGAAATCGAAGTTCATGGCGGGCTACCTTTGTCTTGCTGTCATTCCGGGGCGCGACGAAGTCGCGAGCCCGGAATCCATTTCGCCACGCGCTTGCGGCCCGATGGATTCCGGGTTCGCGCTACGCGCGCCCCGGAATGACGATTGGAGAGAGTCTTGATTCATCGCAGCACGATCACATCCTGATCCGGTCTGTCCGCGTAGAGCCGCTCGACCAACGCCGCGCGGCGCTCGAGGCCGGCGCGCTGGTTGATGTAGCCCTTGTCGGTGAGCTCGTTGCCGTCGATCGAGGGCGGCTCGGCCATCAGCATCGCGCGCGCGATGATGCGGCTGCTGGCGCCCCTACATTCCGTGTTGTGTGCTTCGAGCCCGCGCCTGAAGCAGGCAATCACCTCGGGGTGCTTCACCGCGTCCTCGAAGCTTAGATCGGGATTGCCGACGAGCTGGCGGCAGGCGTGCAGGTTCGGCCATGCCAGCAGGCCGATCGAGCATTGATCCTGTCCGGCCACCAGCGCGTCATGCACGACGGGCGTCGCGGCCGCGATCGTGTCGGTACGGAGCGAACCGACATGAACGAAAGTGCCGCTGGTGAGCTTGAAGTCTTCCACCACACGCCCCGCAAAGATAATGCCCTTCACAGGATCGGCTTCATCGACGAAAATGCCGGCATCGCCGATGCAGTAAAAGCCTTCCTCGTCGAACATTTTCTTCGTGAGGTCAGGCTGGCCAAAATAGCCGGGCGTGACGTTGACGCCGCGCAGGCGCAGCTCATATTTCGAGCCGCACGGCACCATCTTCAGTTCGACACCGGGGAACGGCAGGCCGATCAGGCCGACGCGCTCGGTATCCCAATAGGTGCCGGTCGAGGTCGGCGCGGTCTCGGTCGAGCCCCAGCCGGTGTAGAACACGATGCGCTCGCCGGTGGTCTTCACGGCGAGCGCCTGCATGCGGTCGTAGAGGTCGTCGGGCAGCCGCGCGCCACCATAGGCCATGATCGAGAGGTTCTTGAAGAAGGACCGGCACAGCGCATCGTCCTTTTCCATGGCAGCCGCGAGCGCTGCGTAGCCGGCCGGCACGTTGGCGTAATAGGTCGGCGAGATTTCGCGCAGGTTCTTGATGGTCTCTTCCAACTGCCCCGGCATCGGCCGGCCGTCGTCGATATAGAGCGTGCCGCCATCCACCAGCACCGGGTGGAACGCGGCATTGCCGCCCATGGTGTGATTCCAGGGCATCCAGTCCAGCACTGTGGCGAGCGGACCGCCGGGCGTGCGCGGCCGCACCTGCATCATCATCGCAGCATTGGCGCACATCATCTCTTGCGTGTTGATGACGGCCTTGGGCATGCCGGTCGAGCCTGACGTGAACAGCAGCTTGCCGACGGTGTCGGGCGTAATCTTCGCGATTGATGCCTCGACATCAGGCGTCACCGGCGTGGCTGCAAGCTCACCGAAGCTGACGCTCTTGATGCCCTCGCAGGGCCGCACGACGTGAACGACAGTGACGCCAGTGAGGTCGAGCGCTTTCAGCGCCTTCTCGAAGGTCGGACCGTCCTGTACCATCACCACGGCCGGTTTGATCAGGTCGAACAGGTACCTCAGCTTGACGTGATCGTGGCTCATCAGGGAATAGGCCGGCGACACCGGTGCCGCCGGGACGCGCGCCTGCATCGCGGCCTGCGTCATCAGCGCATGCTCGATTGAATTGCCGGAGAGGATCGTGACCGGACGCCCTTCGAGCCTGAGATTGAGTAGCGCCTGCGTCAGCGCATCCACGGTGCGCTTGGCTTCGCCATAAGACACCTTGCGCCATTCGCGGTTCGGACCGCCGCGCTGCGCGAGCCAGATCCGCTCCGGCGCCTCCTTCGCCCATTTCGCGAGCGAGGCCGGAAGATGCTTCTCGTAAGCCTGCAGCGGAATGCGCGACTTCAGCACCACCGTGCCGTCGGCGCGGCGCTCGACATTGATATCGCGCGCGAGCCACCCCACCTTGCGAAAGGCGGGCTTCGCCATCACCGCCGCCGCGCTTCCACTCATTTTGCGTCTCCCGGAATTATTGTCCTTTGCGGATCTTCGTTGTTTCAGCGCTTGATATAGACAGGCTTTCGCTTCTCAAGGAAGGCCCTGATGCCTTCCGAAAATTCCTCGGAGCGGCTGCACAGGACCTGGTTGCGGTCCTCCATCGCGATAACAGCTTCCAGTGATCCTGCATCGACGCTCATGTTGAGACATTCCTTTGACAGGCGCAGCCCAACCGGCGAGGCCGTCATCATCGCGTCGACGTAGGGTTCGGCCGCCGCATCGAGCTTGTCGTCATCCACGACCTCCGAGACGAGCCCGACCGCAAGCGCGCGCTCGGCGCCGATGAAGCGCCCTGTCAGGATCAGCTCGGAAGCGACGGAAACTCCGACGAGGCGCGGCAGGAAGTAGCTGGTGCCGATGTCGCAACCGCCAAGGCCAAGCTTGATGAAAGCGCAGTTCATGCGCGCCGACTTCGTTGCGATGCGGATATCGGAGGCCAGCGCCAGCGCAAAGCCGCCGCCGGCCGCCGCGCCCTGCACCAGCGACAGGATCGGCTGCGGACAGCGCCGCATCAGCATCACGATGTCGGCGATGCGCCGCTGCGAGTCCAGGGACTCGGTGACCCCGGGCGGCTCCTGCTGCCCGGCACGACGCGCCATCGCCGCCTTGAGGTCGAGGCCGGCGCAGAAATTCTTGCCCGCCCCTTTCAACACGACGACGCGCGTGTCGCGGTTGCGCTGGAGACCCTGGAAATAGGCGTTGAGCGCATCGATCAGCGCGGGATCGAGCGCGTTGAGACTGTCAGGACGATTGAGCGTCACCCGGTCGACGCCGTCGTCATGCTCGATCAGCAGCGGTTGGGACATGGGGCCTCGTGCTTGCCGCCAGTCGCGGCGCCGATTGCTGCGCCCTCTCCCCTTGTGGGAGAGGGCATGTACATCGCTAGCCACATACTCACTTGGGTGAGGGTCTGTCTCCGCGGAGAGAACCCCTCATCCGGCGCTTCGCGCCACCTTCTCCCACAAGGGGAGAAGGGAAGAGGCCCTACCGCGGAGCCATACGAATGGCGCCGTCGAGACGGATGGTCTCGCCGTTGAGCATCGGGTTCTCGACCATGTGCACGGCGAGCGCGCCGTATTCCTTGGCGTCGCCGAGGCGCGAGGGATGCGGCACCTGGGCCCCTAAGCTCTTGCGGGCTTCCTCGTTCAGACCCATCAGCAGCGGCGTGAAGAACAGGCCGGGCGCGATGGTGTTGACGCGGATCTTCTGGCTGGCGAGATCGCGCGCGGCCGGCAGCGTGAGGCCGACAACGCCGCCCTTCGAGGCCGAATAAGCAATCTGGCCGATCTGGCCTTCGTAAGCGGCAACCGAGGCGGTGTTGATGATGACGCCGCGCTCTTCACCGATCGGCTCGATCGTGACGAGGCGCTCGGCGAACAGGCGCAGGCAATTGAACGTGCCGATCAGGTTGACGTTGATGATGCGCGCGAACTTCTCCAGCGGATAGACGCCGTCGCGGCCGACGATGCGCTGCGAGCCGCCGATGCCGGCGCAATTCATCAGCACGCGGGCGACGCCATGCGCGGCTTCCGCCTTGGCGATCGCCGCCTTGATCTGCTCTTCGCTGGTGACGTCGGCATGGAGCGCCACGCCCTTCACCTCAGTGGCGACCTTCTCGGCGTTGTCCTTGTTCTGGTCGATCACGCCGATCTTGGCGCCCTTGGCGGCCATGGCGCGCGCGGTCGCTTCACCAAGACCCGAACCACCACCGGTGATGAGAACGGCTACGTCTTTCAATTCCATGACAGGCTACCTTTCCTTGGGCGTTTCTTCTCTAGACTTGAACGTCTCGGCCGGATTATCCGGCCGCGGCGGCTTCCTCGGCTTGCGTGAGGATGCCACCGCAGATCAGCGTTTCCATGTGCTTGATGTATTGCCGGCAGACGTCATCGGTGACCGGACCGACGCCGGTCGCGCGAGACATCGCGTGCCGGCCGAAGAACAGGTGATCGCAGGCGCCGATCAGGCTGGTGTAGAACAGCACCGGATCGGTGGCGCGGAACTCACCGCGGCTGACGCCCTCAGCGAGCAGGCGGCGATGAAAGTCGAGCAGCGGCGCGACAAAGAATTTCGAGACTTCGTCGGCGGAGCCGGCAACGCTCTCATGCAGAAGATAGTGGATCAACCGGTTCATGTAGGGGAACCGGTGATAGGCGCGGATGATGCCGGCGATATGCAGCTTCAGCTTCGCCGTCGAGGTGATCTGCTGTGCCAGCAGATATTCCAGATTAGACATTTCTGTCGCGGCATCCCGCGCGAGCAGCGCCAGCAACAGGCCGTCTTTGTTGCCGAAATGATATTTGACCAGCGCGGCATTGGCGCCCGACTTCTGCGCGATGTCGGAGAGCGAGATCTCGATCGAGGAGCGTTCGATCATCAGCTCGCTTGCGGCCACGAGCAATTTCTCTGCCGTGGAATTCTTTCCGCTGGGGAGCCTGTTCGGTACGCTGGTAGTCACGGAGATCCCTTGTTCTCGCCGCTTGAGGCGGGCCGCAGATAAGCCCAAGCAGCGCCTCCCCACAAGAGTTAATTGATCGATTGACTAAACGATATCTCGCCCATTAAATCCGCCCCCGACAACCCAATTCAGAACAATCATGGGAGAGACCGAAATGGCCGAGGCTTATATCGTCGCCGCTGCGCGTACCGCGGGCGGGCGCAAGGGGGGCCGCCTCGCCGGCTGGCATCCGGCCGATCTCGCCGCAAAAGTGCTCGACGAGCTGGTTGACCGCACCAAGGTCGATCCCGCCGTGGTCGAGGACGTGATCATGGGCTGCGTGATGCAGGTTGGTGAGCAGTCCAACAACGTCGCGCGCAACGCGATCATGGCCTCGAAGCTGCCGGAGAGCGTGCCGGGCACTTCGATCGACCGTCAGTGCGGCTCCTCGCAGCAGGCACTGCATTTTGCCGCGCAAGCCGTGATGTCCGGCACGATGGACGTGGTGATCGCGGCCGGTGTGGAATCGATGACGCGCGTGCCGATGGGCCTGTCGTCGCAGCTTCCGGCCAAGAACGGGTTCGGCAATTACAAGAGCCCGGGCATCGAGCACAAATATCCGAACATCGTGTTCAGCCAGTTCACCGGCGCGGAGATGATGGCCGAGAAGTACGGCCTGTCGAAGGATGATCTCGACGAATATTCCTACAACAGCCATCAGCGCGCGATTGCCGCCACCCAGGCCGGTCACTTCAAGAAGGAGATCGTGCCGCTCGAGATCGTCAGAGCCGACGGTTCCAAGGACACCCATCACATCGACGAAGGCATCCGCTTCGATGCCACGCTCGACGGCATCAAGGGCGTCAAGCTGATCGCCGAGAACGGCAAGCTCACCGCGGCGAGCGCCAGCCAGATCTGCGACGGCGCCTCCGGCGTGATGGTCGTGAACGAGCGCGGCCTCAAGCAGCTTGGCCTCACACCGCTGGCGCGCATCCACCACATGACCATGACCGGCGGCGATCCCGTCATCATGCTCGATGCGCCGCTGCACGCCACCAAGCGTGCGCTGGAGAAGGCCGGCATGAAGATCGACGACATCGACCTGTTCGAGGTCAACGAGGCTTTCGCCTCGGTGCCGACCGGGTGGCTGAAGACCACCGGCGCCGATCCGGCCCGGCTCAACGTCAACGGCGGCGCGATCGCGCTCGGCCATCCGCTCGGCGGCTCCGGCACCAAGCTGATGACGACGCTGGTCCACGCCCTGCACCAGCGCGGCAAGCGCTATGGCCTGCAGACCATGTGCGAAGGCGGCGGCATGGCCAACGTGACGATCGTGGAGCGGCTGTAAGCCTTGTTCCACACAGATGGTGTCGTCCCGGACAAGCGCGCCTAAAGCGCGCGCCGATCCGGGACCCATAACCACAGAAGGCTGTGGTTATGCCGCGCTGAAGCCCCATCTCGTTTCAACAACCGAGGCCTGTGGCTATGGATCCCGGCCTTCGCCGGGATGACACCTTTCTTGTTGAGAGACCTGCGCCCATGACTCACCCCTCCATCTACGCCCGCACCACGCCGAGCAAAATCGCCTACCAGATGGCAGGGACCGGCAAGGCAATCAGCTATCGCGAGCTCGACGAGCTCTCGAACCAGGGCGCAAACCTGTTCCGCTCGCTCGGCCTGAAGGCCGGCGACCACATCGCGCTGCTGATGGAAAACCGCCTCGCCTTCATGGAGATCTGCTGGGCGGCGCAACGCAGCGGACTCTATTACACCGCGATCAGCCGCTACCTGAAACAGGACGAGATCGACTACATCATCGGCGATTGCGGCGCCAAGGTCGTGATCACCACGCCGAAATGCGCCGACCAGATCAAGGACCTGGTCAAGGGTGCGGCGGGCGAGCCGATCTTCTACATGGTCGACGAGCCCCTGCCCGGCTTCCGCTCCTATGACAAGGAAGCGGCCGCACAGCCGATGACACCGATCGCCGACGAGGTCGCCGGCTACGACATGCTGTATTCATCGGGCACGACCGGCCGGCCGAAGGGCATCAAGAAGGCGTTCGAGGGCAACAAGATCGACGTGCCGAACGCGTTCCTGCGCGTGCTCTGCGCCGACATGTGCGGCATGAACACCGAAAGCACTTACCTCTCTCCGGCGCCGCTCTATCACGCGGCACCGCTGCGCTTCAACATGATGGCGATCGTGCTCGGCGGCACCTCCATCATCATGGAGCATTTTGACGCCGAAGACTTCTTGAAGCTGGTCGAGAAGTACAAGGTCACGCAATCCCAGCTCGTGCCGACCATGTTCGTGCGCATGCTCAAGCTACCGGACGAGGTCCGTGCCAAGTACAACGTCTCGACACTGAAAGGCGCGATCCACGCAGCTGCGCCCTGCCCGGTCGACGTCAAAGCAAAGATGATCGAGTGGTGGGGACCGATCCTGATCGAGTATTACGCGGGTTCGGAGGGCAACGGCGTCACCGTCTGCAATTCGCAGCAATGGCTGGAGCATCGCGGCAGCGTTGGCCGCGCCGTGGTCGGCAAGATCAAGATTCTGGATGAGAACGACGAGGATCAGCCAACCGGCGAGATCGGCACGGTCTATTTCGCCGATGCGCCCGCGTTCACCTATCACAACGATCCCGAGAAGACGAAGAAAGCCCATAACGCCAAGGGCTGGTCGACGCTCGGTGATGTCGGCTATCTCGACAAGGACGGCTTCCTCTTCCTCACCGACCGCAAGTCCTACATGATCATCTCGGGTGGCGTGAACATCTACCCGCAGGAGACCGAGGACGTGCTCATCGCCCACCCTGATATCGCCGACGTCGCCGTGTTCGGCGTGCCGAATGAGGAGATGGGCGAGGAGGTGAAGGCGGTGGTGCAGCCGCACGACATAAAGCGCGCAGGCAAGGCGCTCGAGGCCGACCTGATCGCCTACTGCAAGACGCGACTCTCCGCCATCAAATGCCCGCGCTCGATCGATTTCGAAGCCGAGCTGCCGCGCACGCCCACGGGCAAGCTGGTGAAGCGGCATCTGAGGGATCGATATTGGCCGAAGACGGCGGCAAAGATTTAGCGCCTCAATCAAACAAGCTCGGCGTGTGATTCACCAGCGCGCCTTCGATCTCGAGCATCTTCAGCTTGGTCACCACGCCGCCATTGGCCGAGAAGCCGCCAGGCTTGTTGCCGGCCGCGAGCACGCGGTGGCAGGGCACGACGATCGGGCACGGGTTGTGCCCGAGCGCCTGGCCGACATCGCGCGACAGCTGGACGCCGCCGAGACGCTTGGCAATGTCGCCATAGGTCATGGTCTTGCCGGGCGGAATGGCGCGGGCGATCTCGTAGACGCCGCGGTTGAAGTCGGGCACGCCATCCAGATCGAGCGGGATGTCTGTGAGGTCATCCGGTTCACCCGCGAGCAGTTTGACGATGCGGTCGATCACCTGCTGCACGTCAGGGGTCGGCTCTGCCTCGCTGGCGTCAGCGTGGCGCTGGCTGATGCGGGTGCGGATCTTTTCCTCGCCGCCCATCGGGAGTTGCGTGCCGTTGATGCCGCGCGGGCCCCAGGCGATGGCGCAAAGGCCGATCCTGGTGTCGAACAGGGCAAAATGCTGGTCGGTCATGGCTTGGTTCCTGGGTTGCGCTTTCGTCGCATGCCCCCATTGTGATCTCGGCCTAAATCTAGGCTTGGAAATAGTTGCGATCCACCCGGTTTCCGGGAATCTTGCACAGGAGTTCCGCCCCCTTTCCGCGAGCCCAGAATGCAAAGCCTCCACGTCAACGGATACGATATGCCCTATCTCGACGTGGGCGAGGACAGAGACCGCCCGCCGCTGGTCTGCGTGCACGGCTCGCTCTCTGACTTCCGCGTCTGGGGCTGCGTGCTCGGGCCGCTGACGCAGCGGCACCGGATGATCGTTCCTAGCCTGAGGCACTTCTTTCCTGACCGCTGGGACGGCGTCGGCGACACCTATTCGATTGCCCAGCATGTCAGTGACGTCATCGCCTTTATCGAGAAGCTCGACCTCGGGCCGGTCGATCTGATGGGCCATTCCCGCGGCGGCCACATCTGCTTCCGCGTCGCGCAGCAGCGGCCAGACCTGTTGCGGCGGTTGGTCCTGGCGGAACCCGGCGGCGAGCTCGATGCGAGCCTCGACCCGGACTATGCCGGCGGCCCCTCGCCGCTGCTGGCTCGCTTCACGGCCTCGGCCGAGAAGATCGCAGCCGGCGATGTCGATGGCGGCCTCGCCGTCTTCGTCGACACGCTGGAAGGACCCGGCACCTGGCCGCGGCTGCCGGCGATGGTGAAGCAGAATCTACGTGACAACGCCACCACCCTGATCGGTCAGGTTCGCGACAACCGCCCGCCTTTCTCGAAAGCGGATGCGGAATCGATCAAGATGCCGACGCTGTTCATCCTGGGCGCGCGAACCAAGGGCCTGCTGCCCAAGGTGCTGCATGCGCTGGCCGCGCATGTGCCCTACTCCAAGACGGCGGTCATCCCGAACGCGACGCATCCGATGTTCGAGCAGGCGCCGCAAAAATATTCCGAAGTGGTTCTGGATTTCCTGGCGAGCTGATCATGCAGAGCTTTCGCGTCAACGGTTACGACATGGCCTATCTCGAGGTCGGACAGGGCCATCCGCTGGTCTGCGTGCATGGCACGCTCGGGGATTTCCGCACCTGGTATTCGGTGCTCGGCCCGCTATCGAAGAACCATCGGGTGATCTCGGTCAGCCTGCGGCACTTCTTTCCCGAGCATTGGGACGCCGTCGGCGAGGACTACAAGATGGCGCAGCACGTCGCTGACACGATCGCGTTCATCGAGCAGATCAAGCCCGGCCCGGTCGATCTCATGGGCCATTCGCGTGGCGGGCACATCGCGTTTCGGGTCGCGCAGGCGCGGCCCGATCTGTTGCGAAAGCTGGTGCTGGCCGAGCCGGGCGGCGATCTCGATGCCAGCCTGCGCGTGCCCGAAGGCACGCCTGCACGTCCGCCGCTCGCCGCGAAGACGACGCGCTCGGTCGAGATGATCCGCGCCGGCGACATCGAGGGCGCGCTGCAGATCTTCTACGAGGGCATCGAGGGCGACGGCTCGTGGCGGCGCGTGCCGGCGGCAGCAAAACAGCAACTGCGCGACAACACGCTGACCTTCCTCGGCCAGATCAACGAGCAACGCAGGCCCTACACGCTTGCTGATGCGCAGGCGATCAGGACACCGACGCTGCTGATCGGCGGCGGCGCCACCACTGGTAGCCTGGCGGTGATGTGGCGCGTGCTGGCCGCGCACATCGCCGGCAGCAAGACGGCGGTGATCCCGAATGCCGGGCACTGGATGTTCGAGCAGGCGCCGCTGGAGTACAGCGAGACCGTGCACAGTTTTCTCGCAGAGTAAAGGAGACCTCGATGACATTCCGCCTCGTTCCCCTGCTCGCTTTCTCTCTGTTCGGCCTCGCTGCCGTCAATACGACGGCGTTTGCGGCGGCCGACGACAAGCTGAAGGCCGCGGCCGAGCAGGAGAAGGCGCCGCTGATCGAGACGCTGCACGACATGGTGATGATCGAGAGCGGCAGCGGCGACGTCGAGGGCCTGAAGAAGATGGCCGACTTCACCGAAGCACGGCTGAAGGCGCTGGGTGCCAGCACGGAGCGGCGCAAGACGACCGCAGGCGCGGGCGCCGACATGGTGATCGCGACGTTCAAGGGAAGCGGCACGCGAAAGCTGATGCTGATCGCGCATATGGACACGGTCTATCAGCGCGGCATCCTGACTACCGAGCCGTATCATGTCGACGGCGATCGCATCTATGGCCCCGGCATAGCCGACGACAAGGGCGGCATCGCGGTGGTGCTGCACGCGCTGAAGATGCTCAAGGACGCTGGCTGGCAGGACTACGCGCAGCTGACCGTGTCCTTCAATCCGGACGAGGAAGTCGGCTCGATCGGATCGGGCGAGATCATCTCGCAGTTGGCCGACCAGCATGACGTCGTCCTGTCCTGCGAGCCGACTGTCGCGGCGCCAATCGCCAAGAACGACGGGCTGCTGCTCGGCGCGAGCGGCACCGCGACTGGAAAGATCGAAGTGAAGGGACGCGCCTCGCACGCCGGCGCCGCTCCCGATCTCGGCCGCAACGCGCTGATCGAGCTCGCGCATCAACTGGTGCAGACCCGGGACGTCGCAAAATCCATTCCGGGCACGCAGCTGAACTGGACCACGGCGCAGGCCGGCACGGTGCGCAACCAGATTCCGGAGAAGGCCGAAGCCGGCGCCGACATCCGCCTCACCATTCCCGATGGCGTCGCCAAATTGCAGGCCGCACTCGAAGCGAAGGTGAAGGAAAAGCTGGTCGCCGACACCGAGACGACGGTGACGATCACGCCGGGGCGCCCGCCCTTCGTTGCGAGCGATCGCGGCCGTACGCTGGCGCAGGAAGGGCAAGCGATCTACGCCGAGATCGACCGCAAGCTCGACATCGTCGAGATGACCGGTGGTGCCACCGACGCGGGCTACGCCAACCGCAGCGGCAAGGCCGTCGTGGTCGAAAGCTTTGGTCTCGCCGGCTTCGGCTATCACGCGCGCGACGAGTTCATCGACACCAACTCGATCGTGCCGCGGCTCTATCTGATGAGCCGGATGCTGATCGAGCAGGGCAAGAAGAAGTAGGCCCAGCTCTATTTCGCGAAAACAACCCCATGCACAGTAGCCGGCCTAAGCAACATCAATAGCTTAGCCGGTTCAAACCACGATACCCTCGGAGGTACCTGGGTAGCGCTTGACGCTTCCGACGCGTGACCGTAGTTTCGAATACGGAATTCCGTATTCCATTTTCGGAGCCATCGGCGTGATCCCTCTCGACCCGCTCCCGAACCTGATCGACCAGGTCTATGCCCGGATCCTGGAGGCGATCTCCGATCGCACGCTGCAACCCGGCCAGCGCATCCGGCAGAACGAGCTTGCCGACAAGCTCGGCGTCTCGCGCCAGCCGGTATCGCATGCACTGCATCTGTTGCACCGGCAGGGTCTCGTCGCCGAGAGCGGCAAGCGCGGCTTTGAAGTCACCCAGCTCGATCCCGCCCGCATCCGCCAGCTCTATGAGGTGCGCGGCGCCATCGACGCGCTCGCAGCCCGGCTTGCCGCGATGCGTGCCGCAACCGACGCAGCCGGACGCGCGCGGCTTGAGGCGGCGCTCGCAGCCGGACGCCGCATCGATCGCAAGACGACGCTCACTGATCTGATCGCGCTCGACGTCGAATTTCATCGCGCCATCTATCAGCTCGCCGGCAACCCCGTGATCGAGGAGACGATCACGCCGCAATGGCCGCATATGCGCCGCTCGATGGCGACCGTGCTCTCCGAGCTCGATTATCGCGGCAGCGCCTGGGCCGAGCACGCTGACATTGCCGCGCACATTCTCGCTGGCGACGCGAATGCGGCCGAACGCGCGGCGCTGGCGCATGCGCAGACGGCCGGACGGATGACCGAGGAAAGGTTGAGGGAGACGGACGAGGTGGCGGCATAGCGATCACGCGCGCCGGCCACGACGAGAAAAACAAAACAAGCCAAGGAGGACCACCCATGAAACTGTCTCAGGAGCAATTGGACTTCTTCCACCGCGAGGGCTGGCTGTTCCTGCCCGAACTGTTTGCGCAAGAGGAGGTCGACCTCCTCGCGCGCGAGGCGGTCGGCATCTACGACGCCAACCGGCCGGAGGTCTGGCGCGAGAAGAGCGGCGCGCCGCGCACGGCCTTTGCCGCGCATCTCTACAACGAGGCCTTCGGCATCTTGGGCGCGCATCCGCGCATGATCGATCCCGTCGAGCAGCTGTTCGGCGAGCCGGTCTACATGCACCAGTTCAAGATCAACGCCAAATCGGCTTTTACGGGCGACGTCTGGCAGTGGCACCAGGATTACGGCACCTGGAAGCGCGACGACGGCATGCCGGAGCCGCGCGCGATGAACATCGCGATCTTCCTCGACGAGGTGATGCCGATCAACGGGCCCCTGATGCTGGTGCCGCGCAGCCAGAACGCCGGCGATCTCCAGGCCTCGCATGACCTTTCCACCACGTCGTACCCGTTGTGGACGCTCGACGAGGACACGGTGACGCGGCTGGTCAAGCAAGGCGGCATCGTCGCGCCAACCGGCAAGCCCGGCGGCATGCTGATGTTCCACGGCAATCTCGTGCACGGCTCAAGCGGCAACATCACGCCCTACCCGCGCAAGATCGTGTACCTGACGCTGAACGCGGTCTCGAACTACATCCGCACCCCGACGCGGCCGGAGTACATCGCGCATCGCGATTTCGCGCCAATCAAGACGGTGGATGACGATGCGCTGGTGCGGCTTGCGCGAGCGCCGCGGCAGGCGGCGGAGTAGATAGGTCTCGTGCCCCGGATGCAGCGCAGCGCGCAAGCGGTGCGCTGCTGAGCCGGGGCCCATGCCATATGGATAGTTTTCTTTCTGGGTCCCGGCTCTGCGGAGCGGCACTTCGCGCCGCACCGCGTCCGGGACACGACAGTTTCGCAGGACATTGCCATGAACCTCTTCCGTCTCCTCCAGGCCCGCGCATCCGCCGGCAAGCCTGTCCGTGTCGCGCTGATCGGCGCCGGTAAATTCGGCTCGATGTTTCTGGCGCAGGTGCCGCATACGCCGGGGCTGGAGGTGCCGATCATCATCGACATCGACCGCGACCGCGCGCGCGAGGCCTGCCGGACCGTGGGCTGGAGCGCCGAGCGAATCGCGGCCACCGTCTTCACCGATGACGGCGCACGTGCCATCGCCGGCGGCGCGATGGATGTGGTGGTGGAAGCGACCGGCAATCCCGCCGTCGGCATCCGCCATGCGCGCGCGGCGATCGCGGCGGGCAAGCAAATCGTGAT